>NZ_LMQB01000001.1 GCF_001424045.1 Rhizobium sp. Leaf371
WTGAACCGCGCCGGGTTTGCCGGAGGCTCCAACTTCTGAGAAAGTGGAGCCACCATGAGCAAGACAACGAACAAGTTTTCACCTGAAGTCCGTCAGCGTGCCATCCGTATGGTGCTGGACCACGAGGTCGAGCATCCATCACGCTGGGCTGCCGTTTCATCTATCGCTGCCAAGATTGGCTGCTCGCCAGCCACGCTGCACGAATGGGTCAAGAAGACCGAGGTCGATAGTGGCAAAAGAACAGGCCTGCCGAGCGATGTCGCCGAGAAGATGAAGGCTCTCGAGCGGGAGAACCGCGAGCTTCGTCAGGCCAACGAGATTTTGCGCAAAGCTTCGGCCTATTTCGCCATGGCGGAGCTCGACCGCCCCTTCAAGCGATGATTTCGTTCATCGACGAACACCGTGGTGTGTTTGGGGTCGAGCCGATCTGCAGACTGCTGCCGATCGCCCCGTCAACCTACTACGAGAATGTCGCCAAACGTCTGGACGTGGATCGCCTGTCGATCCGCGCCCGCAGCGATGTCAGCCTGAAGATCGAGATACGCCGTGTCTTCGAGCAGAACTTTCGTGTCTATGGCGTTCGGAAGGTCTGGCGGCAGTTGAAGCGTGAAGGCTTCGATGTAGCCCGCTGCACTGTCGCCAGACTTATGAGGTCGATGAGCCTGCAAGGTGTTATTCGGGGAAAGCCTATCCGCAAGACGTTCTCGGACAAGACGGCTCCGAGCCCGCTTGACCGCGTGAACCGCCAGTTCAAAGCCCCTGCGCCGAACAGGCTGTGGGTTTCGGATTTTACCTATGTCGCCACTTGGCAGGGCTTCGTCTACGTGGCCTTCGTGATCGACGTCTTCGCTCGTCGCATCGTCGGCTGGCGGGCGAGCCGGACGGCACACGCAAGCTTCGTCCTCGATGCGCTGGAGCAGGCACTTCATGATCGGCGTCCTGCTCATGGCGGTGGCCTTGTGCATCACTCGGATCGCGGCGTTCAATACGTGTCCATTCGCTATTCCGAGCGGTTGGCAGAAGCCGGTATAGAGCCATCTGTCGGAAGCGTCGGCGACAGCTACGACAACGCCCTCGCAGAAACGATCAACGGTCTTTACAAGGCCGAGGTCATTCATCGACGTGGACCATGGAGGAGCTTCGAAGCGGTCGAGTTCGCTACCCTGGAATGGGTCGACTGGTTCAACCACCGACGCCTTCTGGAGCCCATCGGAAACATACCGCCAGCCGAAGCCGAGGAACGCTACTACGCCATGCTGGACGAACCAGCCATGGCCGCATAACTTAACCGAAATGGCCTCCGGCAAACCCGGCGCGGTTCATGCTGGAGAGAACGCAGCCGAAGCCGAGGAACGCTACTACGCCATGCTGGACGAACCAGCCATGGCCGCATAACTTAACCGAAATGGCCTCCGGCAAACCCGGCGCGGTTCAGTTTTATGATGGCCCGCCCTTCCGAGAAAATCGAGCATGATGTCTCGTCGGACGAACGAATATCGCGATCGCCGGTTCGCCAAGGCTGGATCGACGGCAAACTGGTCCAAGGATGCAGCATTAGAATGATCCGTCACACTAATGCTCCGCCCTGCCAAACTTGTATTTAATCAGGATCTCAATTCGCCGGTTGTTGCGTCGCTTGAGATCATCTGAGTTGGCCACGTATAAATCATTTGACGAAAATGTGGCGTCCCTCATGCGAGCCACCGGGCTGTAGAACCCGAAGCTGGAGACAGATACGAGTGTTGAAAGTGGGTTGATGCCGACGGGCCCGACCATATAGTCGAAGACCGTCATTGCTCTTTGAGCGCCGAGCTGAAGATTGAACTTCTCACTGCCGACATTGTCGGTGTGACCTAGGATCTGGATCTCCTCAAACGAATTTTGGATGGGCGCAATTGAGGACCCAAAGTTCCTTAGGACCTCCTGCCCTCCCGGAAGGAGATCAGCTCTGTTCTGTTCAAAAATGGTATCGCCCTCAAAAGAAAAGCGCTGCGACGTCGGCTCATTGGTAATTCTGATTGTTTTGCCAAGGCCAACGATTGTCAGTTCAACGTCATTGCATGGGCGGTCGTTGGAAAGATCAGTTGAGGAAGACATACTTTTCGCCAGTGCCACAACGATGCGCTGCTTAGCCTCGCAGACCCGTCTGAGGTCGACATTGCCTCCCATAACCTCGACAAAGAACAACTTACTGACGACGAGCATGAGCAGAAGCGTAGCAAGAAGAGCCGGCATCAAATCGGTGAACGGGTTGACGGTTTCGTCATCAAATGATGTGTTTAAATGCGAGCCATCGTCGAACAATATTGCCACCAACCGTTGATGTTGTCACGATAGAAAGGCGAGTTTGGATTTGCAATAGGGGGACGAAGACTTGCTGCTCGAAGAACTGATCTCGGATGTTGAAATCAAAGAACCCTCTGTAATTCCTGTTTCAATACGGTTGGATAGAAAAGGCCGCTCTGTATCAGGTTTCTCGGGGTTGATGAGCGCTCGCTACAAGCGATACGTGCGGGCAGGTGTGGAGGCGACAAGCCGACTGCGCCGAGACTACAGCGCAGCCGGTGACGATCGCTCAATGCGTATTGACGTTTCAGTGCACGCCGTAATCGACGGCCCGGACGCGGCCGAACGAGCAGCAATTGCCTCTGCAAGGACGTCTTGGCTTCAGGCGTTGAACAGCCAGGTTGACGCAGCATTCAACGAGGCAGCGAGAGGTGGAAACCGCTTTGCCTCCCTTCTCGCTTTGTGTGGGGAAGATGGAGCCGCAGATCTCTATGACAGGCTTGCACCGAAGCTGAGTGAGATTGGGCTTACCCTGACATCAACCATCGCTGAACCGGCTGATCCGGGTGTAACTGCTGTTCAATTCAAACGCTCAATGATCGTCGAAACAGACGCAGATCCGCTTTCCATCGATATTAGTTTCTCGCTCGAGCGAAATCCCGCGCGCGATACTGATTACTATACCTCGAGCGCTCCGTCTCAAGTCATTGTGGAAAAGCTCCACGCTGAATTGAGGGATTATCTTGAGAGAAGATACCCTTTGCAGCAATGGCGCTTTAATTCGGATCAGATCCGCGCCGAGACGCGCCAATTCATAAACGCGAAAACCGCACAGTTTGGCCGGCAGATCGTCGGGCCTATCGTCATAAACAGCCCCGAGGAGCGTACAAACCGGGCAGTGTCGGTGAACGGCAAGTTCCGTCTCTCGTTACTAGGCCGCGATACGGAGGTGAGCTATTCCGCCGGTGTTCAGTTGACCGACGCGGCAACTTGGGAGCGGCTTAAAAGGAACGACGCGGCCGTGCGCGATATGGCGCCCGTCGCGTCAACGGAGTTGCAAGCTGCGCTCACCCGTGTCGCAAAGCAGAGCGGCGACCAATATGCACTGGATATTCTTCTGAACCGAGTTGATGTCTTGGAGATGGCTGAAAAAGTCAGAGAGAATGCCAACAAGCACTTGCTGCCCTACGGATGGAAGTTAAGTGAAGTCGTTCTTGACGGGAAACCTTTTGCTGATGCTTTCGTCGTTAAGGGTGGCAGTAGCGTAACCCTAGATATTCAGGATTTCCCACTCGGGCTAAACCGTGGGTTCGCCAGATTGGGCCTTTCCGTCTTGCTCAAAGTTGTTGATCCACTCGCGTTGTTGAGTAGCGTGCAAAGCGGTGTCCAAAGCATCGACATAATCAGGGATCGTATGAAGGTGGCGGTTCAGGACGTGACTAGGACGACGACAGCTGGGGAGTTTTTCGATTTCGCCTCACAAACGGAGCTTAAAATAAGCGACGCTTTGAGACTTCGCCTTGGAGAAGCGATTGAAGCAAATCTGTCCGATCTTGGCGTTGGTTTCGCCGTGGTTTCAAACAGCCGTGGCATGACTTTCAGGCTTGAAACCAATCCTGCACTCGAACGGTTGTCACTACTCACGAATGAGCGGTACGAACTGCAATATGGGGAACCAGTGAAGGATTCCCGGGGCACCACCTACCCTGTAAAGTTTGACGTCCGAATGAGGGTCGACGGGCTTTCGAGCATTGCGCGCTATAAAGAGATCTTCATTGACCACTCGCTGAAAAAGGATCTCGCCGCTCATATCGAAGCTGTGAAAAAGACCGTTGAAGATTGCTGCGTGGCGGTTCTCCGCCGAATCCCCGCAAACTACTATTATCGTGAGAACTTAAGGACAACGCGGCTTGATGGTTTTCTTGCAACAGTTCTGATGGAGCGGATAGAGACGTATCATGGTCTGGTCGTTGAGATCCCTCCTGGTCAAATCACGGTGCTTGTCGACGACGGCAACAACATGAGCGGGGAGCTAGAAGATGCACGACGGGATTTAAAACGCCAGGTACTTCAAAATGCCGTTTTGATAGACGCGATCGATGACGGGGAATCGGAGCGGAAAATTGCAATGGCCGAGGAGCGCCTTGGCAAGCTCTTGGCGGTACAGGGCAAACTTCTGGAAGGCGAGTTGGGAGCGCAAGAGACGTTTGAGGGGCTACGCGACAATCTCTACCCCTATCTCCAGTATATCGCCGACGATCAGAACGTTCACGCCGCAGCGAAGGCGTTTCTTGACCGTCAGGGGCTTTTGACCATTGCACCATCTCGCCCGGGTCAAATCCCTGCTTCGCAGCCGCCTCTAGAGATAAGCAGCGAGGACAGCGAAAACCAAAGCAGATCCACAGAATCTTGAGACAAGGCAGAAACTGAGAATGTCAAATATTCGCGCGGTTGCAACCGGTGCAAGTGGATCTTGGTGGTTGCCAGTCGTTTTCGTGCTTTACGTCGGTGCTCTCGTCGCTGTTGTTCCTACCCTCACGTTTTTTCCTGGCGAACAATTGAAATGGCCTTTCATCGTGCCGCATAGCATGGTGGACAGTTGGGAAGATTGGATCCGCATTGTTTCTGCCGGTATACTTCATGTCATCCCATTCTTCATGTTCGGGTCGGCGATCTTGGCGTTGCGTCGATTGGATCGCGAGCGCGCCTATGCTTTGAAAATCGCTAATGCCAGCAATGCTGCCGTGGGCAAGACCGACGACATTGTGGCGATTTCGGCCAAGGGATCAGCGACGCGTGACGACTTTGTAAGCTTATTCGGTGGTGATTTTTCCGGGGGGCCTCCCGAAGCGAGTGAGTTGTTTAACGAACTCATCCAGAAATCCCTTTCTGGCCGTTTTGAACCAACCACCACAATTCTGTCCAGCTACCGAGAGACGCTATCTCAAGATCTTTCGCGACTGGCTTCAGCGCAGCGGATCTGCCTACAGGGTGGGGTTTTCTTCACGTTTGTTGGTCTTGGCTGGGGCTTCAGCGTTGCAAAGTTCGGCAGTGGAACCAGTTTGTCGAATGGAAATGCCATTGTCGATGACATGCTCGGGAGTCTCAGCCTTGCATTCGGTACTTCCATTGCAGGCCTTCTCGCATCGATCACGATCATTCTTTTGGCACAGATCGTCCGCCGCCGTTATATCCAGACACTCCTGGCGTTCTCTGTTCTTGTGCAGGCAGTCTTTGATCTTGGCCGCAGATTGCCTCAGGACAAGTTTTTCATAACGCAACTCTCTGAAATTTCGAACGCAGTAGGGAACTCGACGGAAGCGACGCGCGTCGCAAATGATCGCCTGAATAGGCTGACGGACGCGATCGGGTCGGGTCTCCAAGAATTGGTTTCAGTGCGCAACTCGTTCGACGGCGCCGTCAACTCTATATTGGAAGATCAAAGGAAGCTTGGCGACACCTTCAAAGCTTACATCGATACCTTGGATCCCGAAAAACTGAGGCGTCAGATTGCGGTTCTCGTCGATCAAAACAACGATTCGGTTGCAAAGGATATCAGCCGCACATCGGCAGCGTTGGAAAGCACAACCGAGGCCCTCGCAAAAATTACTTCGCTTCTCGAAGCGATGCAAAGTCAGCGCAGCCGGGTTGAGGTGCAAGTGCCGGCGATGTCGCATAACCCAGAGTCACGCCGTCGCCGAGCCGCAGAGGTTCAAGACCGCCATGTAGCAGAACACAAAACGGATGTTCCTGACGACGCACTACCAATCGAAGGCCTTCAACCAGAGGCGATGCCGAAGCAATCTGTCTGGCGACGGTTATTCAAATAGCGCTGGCGAATATAACCTCGGACAGCGCTTCAATACGCACCCTTCAGGATTACCGACAAGCGATCCCTTAGTATTCTGCTCGAGTTGACGAGCTTGTCGATCCTGCTTTTCGTAACGCTGGTCTTAGCAGCGTCATAAAGTTGTACGACCGAATGGAGCAGTCGTTTGACGTCCTCGACTCCCTCCCTGAATTCGAGCCTCTCCAGCCGACACGCTCCGGGGCGACTCAGGTCCTTCAGTTTTATCGAAGCGTTTTCCCGGCTACTGGAAATGTCGATTAGCGTTGCTAAACAAAGGCCGCGGTTCATCCTGGCAAAGGGCTCCAGCGCGGCATGCATGGTTTGAAGCGAAATCCCAAGGGGAGTGGTTTTCAACCAAGTTGAGATATACCGCACGTTCGGAGCACTGTTCGGTGCGCCGTGTGCCCGTGCCCAGGCGTAAAGAGCGGTAAGGAAAACTCGATCGTCTTGCCCGGACAGTAACAGCTCAGATACGGCAACCACCATTGGAGAAACGAGGCGTGCCCTACGGACGTCTAACACGTGCACTTGATATCTCCGGCTAATCTTGCGCTCGAGTGACGTGGGCACGCTTGTCTGTATCCATGTCGTTATTGCCGGAAAGGGCGGCTCAAAATATGGGCCCGTCGACATGATTAGCGACAGATCGTCCGGTCTGAGATTTAAAACGGACGCGTTCCAGTCTGCCATGGCGCTTGCTTCCCCGATCAACTTCGCGTGCCAATAGGCAAAGCTTCCGATCTGGAAAAGGTGCATTCCAGCAACAAGCAATCCGACGGTGTTTGTTGCACGATACTGCTGGAGAAATTCGAGCCCCAGGGCAATCACGTGGTATGGGTCCGGCAGGACCTCGGCAAGAGTTTCGAAAAACCCGCGAAAGCAGGGAAATGTGTGGAGATGATCAATCTCGATTATATCGGCCAGGCTGTAGCCGTGAGATACGACAAGCTGCGCAAGCGCGCTACCTGATATCCAGATAGCCCTCTCGATGTCTTCGATGTCGCTCAACTGCTTGAAGCGGATCTGGCCGATCAACTGCGGGAAGCGGGGGCTTTCGGGCAAGTCCGCTTCGGCAAGTTCGTGCATGAAGCCATTTATAGCGGTGACTGACCGGAAGGCGATCTCACGATCACCTAACGTTTCTTTATTGCGAAGAACCGCGACTAAACACGCCTCGAGCCCAGTCGCTAAAGCGGCAGGATCGGTTCGATGGAGTGGGAAGAGAGTGGCTTTTGCGAATAGGCGGCCGGCCTCGAATTCAAAGCCTTCTTCGACGCCGCTCTGGACAAGGATTTCAACGATTTCTTTAAAGAGTTCCTCTGCTTCCATGAAGCCCTGGCGGAATGTCTCTGCCATGCCTAATCGTCGGCCGTCGCCAGCAACCTGCACGTAGCTGCCGCTTGGATAGTCGCGCGCGCTCGCGGTCAACTGCGTCAACAAAACAGTGCCGACACGCATCTTGGGGCCGTCTGTCGTCGCCCGTCGCGCGGAAAAACCTTCGCACAAATAGCGAAATGTCGTCCTGGGAATCTTCTCAATCTGGCTTAATGCGAATGCCACCGGAAGCAGTATGCCGTCTGGATCGAGCAGTGCTTCCTTAGCAAGTTTCTGCCCCGCGGCTCGACTTGGAGATATATTTGCTGCGGGCTCTTCGAGGAAGGCTTCGAAGAACGCTTCAAACTGAGTTCCGTCGGTCAAGATAAAATCGAGCACGCTGGTCGAGGTGCTATCCCAATTTTTGAGGCTCGCCTGTTCACGAAAGTTTTTCTCTTCGGTCGAGCCGCCGGATAGACCTTCAACATCGATAAGTGCCTGCAACACTCCTAGCTCATCGATTCGTTCGATCGACGCGCGCCTACCGACTTGCTTAGAACTCGCGACAATTGCAAGAATCGTCTGCCCGTGCCACCCCTCCAATTCGCGCCAGAGTGCGTCGGCAAGTGGCTCACCCAACTGCACGATGTCAATTTCGACCAGCGACGGCCCGTGGACGTCTCTGATCTTTCTACCTATTTCTTCAGCCGTCGCCTGCTCCAGACGTTCCCTGCTAAGCGTCACATGATCGATAAGGGACCACTCTTGATCTGACGCGCCGAGCATCATCCTTATGAAGCGGGCGTCCGTCGTCCAGATCCGCTTAGGGACGCAATTTTTGTCTTCCCAGCCAAGTCTGGCGTCCTTTATAGCCAGCAGGTACCTTGTAAGGTCGTCATGCACCAATATCTCGCCGAGAGGTCTAACCGGCACCTCCATCGGCTTGATCATGTCATCGAGGAAAAATGCCGGCACACCGGGTTCATCACCCTGTTCGATCGGGTGGGCCTGCGATGCGGCCTGGCTCTGGGTTTCCTTGATGACCTCAGCAGATTCGGCTAGAATCTTGTTGGTCTCAAGCTCGGGGGAGATATCGTCTGGGTGCATTCTACCTAGCCCTGTTGATCCAAAGTGAAGCAGAACTGTCCTGCAGTATCGGTTCCAGCATATCTGACCCATGTCTGAGGATGCGCGGACCTTGGTCGGTTCTGCAGTAGACGCCGTCTCCAGCGGACCATTCGAGGCCGAACGGATGATTTTTGCCCCAATCTATGTTGCCCGGTGTGAAGGCCGCTTTGCATTGGTTGAGGTGAAGAATTGAGTCCCGAAGGTGAGCTGTTTTTTCCAGCAGGGATTTCAACTCCCCCGCCTTAATGTTTTCCGCGTGACGGGAAATCCAAAAGGCACTATCCGACCCACTCACGGGGATGCACGTTGCAGTCGGGAGTTGGCATTTTTCGCCTCCAGCCGTGTATTGAAGGATTTCCCAATAGGCGCGGACGTCGTTTTTATCGAAACTCAGCCCCGCTTCATTGGCAAGAGGCAGTTCTTTGCTCGTGCTCAAGATTAACTCTCGAATGAGGGCCTCGAACGAACCTTTTTCCGATAGCCTGGCAAACTGATGCGCGCTTCGGACATCCTGCGGCGGTTCAGCATCGTCAATATAAACTTGGAACGCTGTGCCTCGAAATAGATGAACCGCGACCTCCATCAAGATGATAGGCTTTTTGGCCTGATCGACGGATCGTTTTGACCAAAAGACGACCAAAGCATCGGCATCGTTAAGTGCTTTTCCGAGCTCCAGATGCCAGACCTTTCCGAATCTCAGGCTCGTCACGTGCTTTCGAATTGGGTGGGATTCCGGCCAGGGTAATGTCTCCTCGTACGTGCGATCCAACCAGAGCTCGAATCCGTGCGATACGAGTTCCTCCATTAGCGGCGCAATAAGAGTTTTGTCTTCCTTTGCATGCGATATGAACAGCCGCTTCCTGTGAGACATCCCAGACTTTCTTTGCGCTGGCAGCGCCAGACTGCCGGTAGTGAATATGTTGTCTTTACAATGCACTACCGCTATGTTTCTTACCAGAGGAAGATGTTTAGCGTTGAAGTTTATTGGGTTTTCATGGAAAAAGTATTTACTGATGCGAAAATAAAGCACCTTGAAATGATCCAATCCGTGATTGCGCGCCTTGCCAACAGTAACAGCGCCCATAAAAACTATTGCATCACGCTGGTGACTGCAGTGTGTGGTTTGGCGACCACATTGCATCGCCCTTACATGGCCCTCTTGGCCATTGTTCCAGTCATGATTTTTGCCATCTTGGATGCACAATACTTGAGGCTTGAGCAGCGTTATAGGACGCTCTATGAACAGGTTAGGAGCGAACCGGTTACGGTAGCCCCAGATTTTCGGCTTTCCGTTGCAAACGTGAAAGGAGCCACCTTTCTCCGGACGCTCTTGAGCTGGTCAATTAGTGTATTCTACCTCCCAACCTTCTTGGGCGTTATTGCCGTCGCAGCCACCCTGTTGTTTTTGCCCTGACACCAGCATACGTTTTTCCAACCCAGTTAGTCTAAGGCAGGGGAGGGCAGCTTTGCACACCTCTATTCTTGCGCGGCCATCATGTGATCAACGGCTTGGTATCCGTAACGGCAAATCTGGGGCGGTTCAGTGGTTTTCCGGCATGCACTTTGTTCCAGTAGCCTTGCGGTGGCAAAGGAACGCCATAATTGGATAGCTGCTTCCGCAGCCCAACATCCGAAATATCAAGCTCTCCGGCGAGATCGCGCATCGGCGCCGACCATGCAAATGCGATCAACTCTTCTGGCAAAACGAGAATATCGTTCCAGTTACCGTATCGCGTGACCATCCATAATCTCACTTCTTGAAATGTAGATGATCTTTCATGTCAGCGGAGTTCGCTGCGCGGCCTCAAAGCGACTTGGATCTCCATCGTTGGCACGCCGAGCAGCGGGCGAGGCAGCGAACCAGGCGCGCCTCCCGCTCGCTTGACAAGCTCCGTATAGGGATCGCCAACGCGGAGTGCGAGCGCGTCATATGTAAGCCAGTCTGCCAGTGAGCGGGAGGCTACGGCAACCACATCTCGAGAGAGCGTTGTCCCCGATCCTCTGTGTTCGGACAGATCGGCAACCAAATGGGTGGGGATCACCGGAACGCCGCGACCGCCAGCCGGTGGCCCATGGAAGAAATACACGCTTGCGTGCGTCTGCTCTTGCAGGTGAATACGCTGGTCGCGGTCAATCTTGAACGAGTCAGACCAAGCCGGCTGCTTACGGGCCTTCTTGTTTCGGTAGAGGCGTTTGGCTTGAACGAGCGTCACGCGCCGACCGAGTGAGATGCCGTCGATAATAGGGTCCACGATCAGGCACAAATCGGCTGAAAAGCTTTTCACCTTCCGGATGCCTTTTGCACCCTCTTCGGCGCGGTCAACGTTGCGGTATTCCATGGTGACCGAGGCGCGATGCGGTGCGGCGGCAGCGCGAGCCAATGCCTCAAGCGCATGATCAAGGTCGGTGAAGCGGAGTGCAAGCTCGCGGAACAGCGAGGAAAGCAGTCGATCCTCACCTTCATCGCCGTGACTTATATATTCTTGAGCAACCCTGGCTTCTACGCGTGCGATCGTCTGTTCGATCAGACGTTCCACGGCGCGATCGCCGAGCCAAGTGCGCGCAGGCTCGTCGGTAGGTGCGACGCCGCTGTCAAGCGTGACGAGAGCTTGCGCGAAGCTCCCGTTGGCGGGAAGAACTCCGATGCCAAGTTGCTCGCCAAGCTTCGCGGCTCTTACCGCGCGGGCCGCGTACTGAACTAGGCGGACGGGATGCTGTTCAAGCTCGAGAAGCGCGGCGCGATCTTCGGGCCGTGTGAGAGCGACAGCAGCGAACTGGGCGAGATCTGCTGCTCGACCTTCACCAGACCACAGCAAAGCTTCGACGACCGCCTGCCGCAGTTGCGGATCCTCCCCGATCGTTGCACGTAGCTTGTCCACATATGCCGCACGGGTTTCCGCTGGGCGGCTTAGGAGACCGTGGTCGCGCCATCCTGCGCCCTGCCCAACCAGTTCAAGCACCAAACTCGCAACGTCGCGTACTTTAGTCTGCGCCTCGATTGCCTGCGCCATCTCAAGACGGTGGTCGATATCCGCTTGAGAATCCTTTGAACGATCGCCCCCTCGTTCAAAGGTTGCATGGAGACCAGCATAGTCGGGCCGCACATGCAGGATCGCTTGCAATGACACCCAGGCGGTCCAGCCTATGCCGCGCCCAAGAGTGCAGAACAGAGACGTTGCAAGAACAAGGTCCTCCTTATCGCGGTTGCCGCGTTCAACAAGCGCCGCCACAAGCGTTCGTGCCACCGAGATCGCATCCGGCGTGAGTTCGTCGAGGACCCTCTCGAGCTGAAATGTGTAGTGCTGCCGAGTGGCAATGGAGGCCGCGAGTCGCGCGAAGAGGGCACCTTCGGACCGGAGTTTGGGAAACACGCTGAAAATAAATGATGGTTGGTAGCTATCGAATGCACGATTGACGAGCGGTTCGGCGAAGTATGGCCAACGTCGCTCGACATGGGCCGTCACCCGGCCGCGGAGCGTGTCGATCTGCATCCCGTGTCTGCCGAGCGACTCGATTGCATCAAGCAGTTTCAACATGACTGCGGCGTCGACGTAGGGGTCGGCTGTCGAATCTGCTAACGCAGACGTTGCCGCAATGATCTCGTCCGCGCCCGGTCCTTGATCCTTATCGATTTCGATTCTCCTACGTGGCGTCGGCTCCCGGCGTTCAGGGGCGAGATGACCGATTACTGCGCGAAGCATGTCGAGTTCTATGCGCATGCTTTCGGCGCCATGTTTCTTATCTGCATTCATATTTAGCCTATCGTTCACATACGAATAGTCGCAGGACTATAGGCGAAGGCTTGGCAGCCGGTAACAGAGTTGAACGAGTTGCCTGAAAATTTCATGCGGACATGATCGAGTGGATCATGGCACACGAACCGAAATTATGAGCACCGCCGCCTTCGCCGGATGAACACCAGCCGAGTTACAGCGGCGGCTGAACAGCAGGCCTTCGTCCTGGCGATGGAAGCGTAGCGATGCACGGCACGGCGGAGTTTGGAATTAGTCTGGCACAGCAGCCAGCCGACCTGTATGCAACGCGCTAAGTCTTGCTTCATTTTAACGAACGGTCCATTTTCCCGTCGTGGTCATTCCGAGCAGGTGGACGTCGCCAGTGGCCCCGGCGTGTGCCTCCGCGGGAATGAGGTTGTAAAGGAAGGCTTCTACCTCCCTACCATCAACGCCGACGAGAAGACCAGTGCCCTTGACAGCGAAGCCAGGAACGACGTTGGTCCCGGCTTTATAGGAACCACTTCGTGCTTTTAGTAGATCCCCAGGATTATCATTAGTTCCGGCCCATCTTTTGCTGTCGCCATCTAAGAAGACTGAGGCCGTTCCACCAGAAGTGCCGACGATGCGGATTGTCACATCCGCTGCTATGGCAGGAAAGTAAGCCCCCGTGAAGAGCAGCGCCCCCAATAGCACTTTACCAATATCTCTTTTCAGCACCGGTAATACCTCTACTTCTGAATGCGATTTCAACGTCTTTTCTGCTGTTATCCGGAAGCATCATTCCTAAGCAGCGACGCTGTGTCTATCAGTCAACTCGTCAGGCGATTATTCTTTTGAAGCGCGCGCCAATCGAACACGCCATATGAACAGCAAGTTCGAATTCTAAACTAGCATGTATAGCTTGTCCCAAATATATTTTTCTATTTCCCCTTGTTGCCGCGTTGACGTTTGCGAATTGCTAGACGAGTATGGCGGAACGTTCGCATGTATTGGGGGTTGCGGACGTCATCACTGGATTTGTTGCAATCAGACTTCTCACTTGCGCTTGGCAGGGCCGGATTTCCGCTCTTCGCCGAAGGTGCGTGCTTTTGCGCGCGCGTAGACCACAGGAGGGGGCATGGACAATCGTCAAGGGCTTGAGATCTCACGCCGTGGCTTCTTGCTGGGTGTTGCTTCGCTGCCCGTTGCACAGGAAGCTCTTGCAGCGGAGGCACCGGACAGCGACACCGACCTGATTTTCGACCTCTCGCCTGACGAAGCCACTGTTCGCGTTGTTCGCGTCGCACGGCCAGCCTTCGAGTCTAATGATGCCGGTGCGGCGGAGGGGAGTAAGTCGGCGGACCTTTCCCGCCAATGGCAGGCATGGGAGCTACATGCCTCCGCATTCGGCAAGAACGCGTTTTTCGATCTGGAACCGCGCACGCTCATCGACAAGGACCTGGAGGCGGCTCACGCATTGGCGGTTCGCGACGTTTCCTATGGCGAACTTGCCGGCGGCACGGTGATCCTGCGCTTCTACGAGTCTGATCAGGGCGGCAGGCACTGGCGCGTCGGGATGATCACCGATGTCTGGCACAGCGAACGAGGTGGGCGCAAGCAATACCACGTGGCCGCAAAGGACGGCCAGCCGCTCAGCGAGATGGCCAAGGCTGACGGCGCGGCACGCCTTTCGATGACACTGACGCCGGCCCGCATCAACAAGACTTTCGAATTGCTGGCCGATGGATTGATCCGCTGCGATGCGGGCATCTCGACGGTTGCACTCGACGGCGCCATGAATTGGCACGTCAATGGGTTGCTGTCGACATTTGACGGAAAGGTCCGCCTTGGCGACCTTACCTTCGGATGGCAGCAAGAATCAATTAGCGCCTCGACCGCGGAGGCTCGGGCAAGTACCGAGGCGCTCTTTCTCGCCACTGCCGAGGTGGTCAAGATGGAGCCGCTGCCGCTTGGTACGAGCAAGGAACTCCCGCTTACGATCCATGCGGATTCAGGCGGAGAGGGCGCTAACTTCACGCTCATCGGCAGGACCCGCAAGCTTGCGGCCTTCTCAAGCCGCGATCCTTCACAATCTGGCCCGCAGGCCGCGGCGGTTGCGTGGATCCAACCGGTCGCCGGGCAAATCACGACGGACAGACCGGCAGCATCGGCGCCCATTGCAAGCTTCGCGACGCTGCCGTTCCATGAGGCCACGATCAGCCAAACCCTCAGCCTCTCATCTAAAGGCACGCCAAGACGCACTGCATTCTGGGGAGATGCGGGTTTGCTGCATAAGACCAGGCCCAAGGACTTTGTCGATCCGGATCCGGGCGATGACTCGATCGGCGAAGTCAATACGCGGATCGGCCGCGTTCGCTACCGACAGGTACCTGCCGAAAAACCCGGGGCGGAAACAAAGGACAGCTTGCGGACGAGAATCGGTAAGATCATCTCGGCCGCGCTGGGCGATCGATCCGGCGTCTTGCAAAACACCCTCTACGCTGCTGGCGACGGCCGCCCTTCGGTTGTTCGGAGGTTTTCAGCAGACCTGCACCTCGTTGGCCTCGACGCCGCGCTGCCGGACGTCCAGGACAGCCAATTGCAGTTCGATCCAACGCTCCTGCGCCTTGCCTTTACTGACGGCGTATCGCTAACCGCGAAACCAGGGGTCCCCTTCTACGAACAGGCATTGGCCGAACCGCCAGCATTCATCTGGCTCGGGCCTGCGGCAGCGGGTCTCCCCGTGGCCCGCTTCGATCTGCTGAGGGCAGCCCTCAAGGCGCGAGGTGACCGTGACCTGGTCGATCTCACGTTCCGATTTGCCGACATGCGCCTGGATTTCACGTCGACCGGCCTCGGCTACCAGAGACAGATCAAGCCGCGCGCAGATGATTGCGGCGTGAGGTCGGCCGTCGACGGCACAGTGATCGACAACCGGCCCATCCTGTCGGTCGAATTCGCGCCGCAACACGTGATGGAGGAAGCATTCTTCCAGTTGGAGCCGCCGCCCTTGCCGGATGCACCGACCTTTCTGGAGCGCGGCGACCCGGGAGTAAAGACGCCGCCCAAATTCATGGAGAGCGCGGCAGCCGTGCTCGCCCGGCTAGACGTCATTCCCGACGAAGAAGGCCGAAGAAATTTCCGGATTGAGGTACAGGCCCGCAAGATTGCCATGGAGGTCGCCAGCCGCCTTGGCGCATCGACGCCGAGCCCGCTGACCTTCGAACACTTCGCCGGATTGTTCGGCGCAGTGGCAACGGTTCTGCCGCGGGACCAAAAGGTCTACATCGGCCCATTGGGGTTGGATCCCGACGGCATGGATATCGCCAGGCGAGAACGCGACAAGGTTCTTTCCCAGGCGCTTGCCGCGGCGCCGGCTGCCATTGAAAAGGACGCATCTGATCTTTTGTCGAGGAAATACTCGGGAACGGGCGGAAACCCGGATGCACCCGACCTGACGGAGGCTCTTCGGCGCGAGCGGGAGATCGAAAACGAACTTCCGGTCTACAGGCTGTGGCGCGACTGCTGGCGCGATACGGTTCTCGACCAGAAGGGGAGCGGCGCACCGCTTGAATGGCTCATGGACGGCAACCGTCCCAAGGACGGCAAATTCGGCACCGGAGATAGATTCGACAAGGCGACCAAGGATAAGGCCGTGAAGTTGATGATCGATCGGCTGTCGGGCCAGGAAGAGATACCCGAGCTTGCAAAAGCGCGACATTCCGGTCCCACGTTTCTCGCCTTCCACATCAATTGCACGCCATCTGCCCAGGATGATCCGGAGACAAACTGCCTCCCGGCCGCATCGGGCTCGTCGCCCAAGGCGCCCGGGGGCCTCGGGACGTCCTTCAGTGCTTTTCCATTTACCTTTGAGGCGCTCACGGATTGGTCACACCATGAACCTGCCGTAACCCGTCGAGCTCGAAACATCTACTCGCCGACCGCAGGCGGCGAACTGCCGCCGGTCGCTGACCGCGCCGGGGATCTGGACTTGAACAAGATGCTGGTGTTCCAAGGCATTTCCGAAGCTCCGCACCAGACCGCCTCGCAGCGCATGCGTGAGATCCAGGCCTCCGTCAATGAAACGCCGGCGCCTTTCGAAACGCACATCGAAATCCCGTCGAGAGTGATCCTTTCCACGGCCCAGGACGCCGTATGGAGCACCAAAAGGCGCCGTCCATCCCCTCGCAGGCCTACAGGTGCCGGCGCTTGCAAGGCGCCATCGCCGGTGGCCCAGAGGCAGGCCCCAGGGCAGATGCCACGTTCGGAGTTCACGGCCGAGCCCCTATGGTCGGCTCGACTGATGACAACAGACGGGCTACGTGGGCTGAAGCCCGGCGTCCGTGTCGTTGATTCACCGGATTTCCGGCCTGGTGCCCTCTCCCGCTCCGAATATCCGGTCGGAAACGAAACAGATCGTATTCCTGGTGAGGCGTCGCCGCCCCGTGGGAAATACGCGCCCTGGACCCTCGGCCGGGACCAGTGGGAGGGCGGAATGCAGGCCCAGGTTTGCAAGCAAGAGGAACAGGGCGGAACACCGCGAACCGGTTTGGTAGGGTGGATTTGCGCCCAGTTCGACATTCGTTCGAAACTGCCCGATGACGTCAGGTTCTTTCGCAGTTCTCTCGACGCCTACGACCGGCATGAACTGGTATTGCTATCCTCGACATACGGCCTTCCGGTGCTGCCCGCGGGCAACGCGGCCGGCGGCAGCCAGTTCAAGCCTAATCCAGAATTTGTGCTCGTAGACGGTACCGGTGAACAGGCTGTCTATGTCCCGAAGACCCTCGACCTGAACGAACTGACGCTCACCGCACTTGGCGGATCGCTTGATCATGACACGATCTTCGTGCCGCCGGCACCGGCGCGCGGATCGATCAGCGGCAAGGCTTTTTTCGATGGCCTGTCGATAGAGCGCTGGCAACACAAGACGGTCCTCGGCCGGGATATCATCGCCACCGTCGTCTATTCGGGCTTTCTCTTTCCGTTCGGACACAAGGCATCCTTGGTGAAGGTAACCGAGCGTGTATTCCACCGAAGCAAGTCCGGAGAAATAAAGGCTCCGTTGAGGCAGCGGATGTTCATTCGTGTTTCCGATCCCGACAAGGTCTATCCGGCAGTCGGCCATCCAAATGAAGGAAGACGGTGGTGTGGGCGAACAGTTAAGCTTATCACCAAGACGACCCCCGATATCGTCGATCCGATGATCTCGACGACCGGCATTGCGTCTAACGCTGGACCGGGAGACGTGGAGCTGAACGGACGCATCAAGTTTTCCGGGTCTGGACTTGCCTTCTGGCCCAAAACGTCCCTATCTGACTCTGGGCTGGTGTCTTTCGACCTGGAGATCGATGGGCGACCCACGAGCCTTCCGCTCATGTTCGTCGATAAGGCTACGACCCAATATGACGGGTCGGTCAAGACGGTCGTGGACCACTACAACCAGTTCTCAAGCGCAACCCGCGCCGTCGGCGACGAGGATGCACGCTGCAAGGTCCAGATGGGCGGGCAGACGCTTGAGTTCGCGCCGTCGAAGGTGAGTGGTGACACGACCTTTGCCACTGACACGATCGTCTTGCGGGCCGAGGCGCGCTACGCGGGAGATGGGAGTGTCTCGTGGTCGCAGGATAATACCGAGTACGGTAATATCCAGGCGCTGGAATCGGCATCTCAACCACCATTCTACCCGATCATGGGCGCTGCCCACATTCGCATCGAGCAAGTCGAGACGTTGACCGGAGAGACAGGTCGAAGTGTCCGGGTGAAGTACGATGGCCACTACGTCCGAAACGGCTTTGCCGTGGATCAATCCACAACGTCTTCGGCCGTACAGAACCCGGCGGAGGTCTTTCTTTGCATCGCCGATCACGCTCCACCTCGTCTGGGAATGGGCGCTAAGGGAGAGCAGGCGGGTGCACTCGCGCAACCGAATGCGTTGATTGCTGCGTTGGGAAGGAAATCTGGTCCGCTTGGTGGGACTGAGCCGAGTTATTCGCTTCGGCCGGGCTTTTCGACAAAATTGTTCGTAGCCTTGACGCCCTCGGATCCGCGACAGCCTGCTGAGGAGATGTTCTCGCTCGCCGAGCATTTTTCGATGGGAACCACCACGCTCACCAAGGCCGGTGAGGGCAGCACGGCGGCCAGCACGACCTACAAGGACTTCTTCGCTGACGACGCCAAGCTTCTGGGGGTCATCAAGCTCAGGGATCTCATCGACTTCCTTGATATTTCGGGCGCGACCGATGCACTGCCCGTCCTCAAGGAGGCGGTTGAATTTGGTACCGAGGCTCTTGCAAGCCTCCAGAGCGGTGCACGCGATGGCCTTGACCTGGTGCGTCGCGAGATACTGGTGCCGCTGCGGGAACTGACGCGGCGCGTTCGGGAGCAATGGGCAGATCTTGACAGGAGGCTGCGCGAGAAACAACGTGGCCTCGACACAGGCAGCCTTGCGACGGGGCCTTTGTCCGTCAAGACGATCTATCCTGAGATCGATGCCGGCCTGGCGTCTCTTGACGAGGCGCTGGATCGCGCAATCGCCAACGAAGACCCGGTGCTCGCCCTGGCGATGCTTGCCGAAGTCCACGAAGCCGGAAAGAGCTTGGGGCGGCAACTCGCGGTGATCGCCTCGAATCCCATCGAGCGTGTCGAGGCGGAGATACGCCGGCGCATTGACGCTTTCACAGCTGACGTCAGCAGGCTCGTCAATGTCGTCGTGTCCCAGGTACGCATCTGGGCGGATGCGGTCAAGGCGACGCTGACTGAACAAGTGTTCACGCTGGTCGATGACCTCTTTCAAGACGGTACCGATGCATTCCTGGCGTTTCTCGGGTTGCCGCTGCCACTTGAAATCATTGACAGGACTGCGAACGCGATATCCGACGCCAATGCAGCCGCCGTCCTAGTCGATAACCTGCGCCCGATCCTCGGTCGTCTCGACGGTGGATCGATCAAAGCGACGGTCCGTGATCAGTTAAGAGCGGTGCAAGCCGATCCGTCGAAAGCCAAGGCAGCTGTCATCAGGATATGCGAAGCTGTCTATCAAAGCGCAAAAACGCAACTGGATGAGGCACGCGCAGAACTCAAGAAATCGAGCCTGTCGGATGAATTGAAGACGGAGCTTCTCGCATGGCTGGACGCATATGGAGTTGAAATCGAAAGGCTGCTGAAGGCCGTTCAGGCCGAGAGCAGCGATCTTCTTGCGAGCCATTCCGAAGCCGTCGAGCTGGTCATCGCTTCCAAACGGCGCCTGACCGGGATGTTCGAAACCATAAAGCGTCTGCTTGACAGCCGGGACGAAATACATGTCCGGCGGGAAGTCGTGCGCATCGCCGGCGACTGGATGGGGACTGACCTCGCCAGCGTATCCAGGCTCGTTGCGGGCAATATGGCCAAGGCGATAAGGCCGTGGGCCGGTGGCGCCCGGACCCGTGTCCAGGCATTTCTCGGCGGAGCGATTCCGAGGCTTCCCGGCGGGGCAGGCGCCTTCGCCTTGGCAGGCGACCTGCAAAAATCCGCCGAGATCATCGAGTCGTCGAGCGGCGATCCAATGGCAGACTTCGCCCGGATAATCGTCCAGAGCGCCGCTGCTCTCACAAAAATCGCCGAAGTGCGAGACGGCATTCCAACCCAGGTGCCTGATCTCACAAAAATGGAACTGGTCAAGACATGTAATAATTTGGCGGATTCCATTCGCGCCACGCAAGGCATATTCCAAACCACGATCCTGCTTCGCCACCACGCGGAAAATACTGGGGATGGCCTCGAAACGCTGCTGAAGGCGATCGACGACGAACTCGCGACCGTCGCGCCGGACAATCAAAGGATCGTGGGCCTGGTCACAGCTTTCGGCCACGAAGTTCGACGGGTGGCGTCGATAGAAAAGACATTGTTTGCCGCTTTTATCCGAGATGCCAAGAGCCTGGTCGCATCGCTTTCTCGCCAGGCGGGATTGATCGGGCTGGCTGTACTTGCCGGCGCCCTTGCCGACGCGCTGAAGGGAACGAGGCTGGAGGCCAGAGCGCAGGCCGTCAAGGACTTCGCGGATCAAAGCGAAGCGGAACTGGCCAAATGGACCCTGCGGTGCGTCAAGTGGGTCGCGGCTTCGGCTGCGAGCCTCGCGGACCCGTCGTCCAACCTCACTGGCCAACTTCCCGTCCTCGCCGCGCAGATCCGCGAAGCCCGCTACCTTGCGCTGTTCGATCCCGAGCGCAGCGAACTTGCAGGGAGCATCGATGATCTAGGCCGGAGTCTCGCGGCCGGAACGGGCGGGATCAACCAGTTGGCCACGGCCGTTGCCTCCCTGGCCGAGAGCACGGCACTCGCACAGCTGGTCGAGATCCTCCAGCCGATCATCGTCGAGCTACGCCTCGACGAGAAGCTTCTAAAGATTGCCCGATCCGCAAGCCAGGTGACGATCGATGGTTCTCGGCTTGCATCCCGCGCGCGGGGATTGCCCGGGATGCTCCAGGCGCGCGCCGAAAAAGTGCGGGCGAATGCTGAGCAATATGCCCTGCAGCAACTCAAGGACATTTTGACGGCCGAGGCCAGCAAGCTTGAAGACAACCAGCGCAAGGTACTAGCCATCGCCGATCCATGGGCTGCAGGGCTCGTTGACAAGATCCACTCGCTTCATCGAGAGCTCACGGACAATCGCGACAAGGTTTATGGAGAGTTTGCGTTGGGGGCGGGGGCTTTCCTGAAGATCAAGCAGGCGATCGTCGTCGGGCCGATCCAGCTCGGTGTTAAACCGGAGCCCTTCGACGACCTGCGTCGGGAGCAGGAACTCCTGAGCGAAGTTCAAGTCACCGGTCATCCCCTGTCGGACGCAAGCGCGCGAGAGAAGTTGCGGAGCTACCTCGAGAATTATGGCGAAGACAGAGCGGCGCTACAAAAGCTCGGCCGCCAGATCCGGGCAGTGGCGAGGGATCTCGAGCGCGGCGACTTGCTGACGCTTATCGACGTTGGAGCACTGCGGGAGGAAATCGAAGAACGTATCGCCGAGCTTGTTCCTCTCAAGCGCACCTTGAAATACCAGCTGGACTTTGCGTTCAAGGATCTTCCCGCGAACCCGATTGCCGAGATTTTCCAACCGAAGCGGGGGGGTCGTTTTTCCCTGGAGATGGCCGCGACCATCGACCTGTTGAAGTTCGAGACCAAAATGACGGCCCGCGGTCGAATCGACGCATTCGACATCAAGCTTGTCGGAGGCTTCATCGATGCCTTGACCCTCTCCTTCGAAGGCGCGGAGTTTTCCTTCGACGGCGGCGGGTCGGCGAAGTTCGACGTCTTCTACCGAGACTTCAAGATCGGGCCTGCCTTGAAGTTCATCGAGGAACTGCAAGCCTGGCTGAAGCCCAACAAGGATGGCAGCGGCTTCTTCATCGAGCCGGCGCGCGGCGTGCCGGGCATCAAGGCCGGATACGGCATCAGCCTCCCCATCATCATGCTCGGCAACGTTTCGTTCTCCAATATTTCGTTGAACACGGCCGTCATTCTACCGTTCGATGGCAGCGAGGCCCTGTTCGAGATATCGCTCGGCCGCCCGACTTCGCTCTTCCGCATCGCCGCTTCACCTTACGCAGGCGGTGGGTTCCTTGCGGTGACCGCCAATGTGGATGGGGTCAAGGGCTTTGAGATGTCGCTTGCCTTCGGGGGCGGGGGAGCGTTCCAGGCAGGGCCACTTGTCGGCCAGGGCTTCATCGATACCGGCATCTACATCCGCACGATGACGCTGTCGAACGGCAAGCGCATTACGGATCTCTACGGAACATTCTATGCCGGGGGGGCCGCATCCATCTGGATCTTCCATTTCGCCGCCTCGCTCTACGTCAGGCTTGGCATGACCGGCGGCACCGGGAGCATGGAGGGGGTTGCGATCTTCACCTTCTCCTTCTCGATGGGGATCGTCGACTACGACTATCGCTGCGAGATGCGAAAGTCGCAGGGCGCGCTGAGCAATGGCTCGACGCAATCGATCGCGCCTGACCGCCGTCCTTCGCGCGCACCCATCACGATCGACCACGACCCCAACGAGCTTATCGACCCAATGGTGACGGATTCGACGACATCAACGATCGACAGGCTGACGCACACCAGGCGCAAGACCAAGGGTCTTGAGCAGGACCCCAATAAATTCATGGATTATTTCGACCTCCTAATTTGAGAAGGCGTGGTGATGAGTGTAGCCGTAAAACCCTATCTTCGGGCGATAGCAAGTGGACGAGAACCCTCCGGCGACCTGCGGATCACGTTGCTGGTCTCGCCTGTCTTCCAGGAGACCCCCGACACATCGACAATCAGCCTGCACGCCTGGCCAGAAGAGATCCGGACCTATTTTGCAAAGAAGCCGGAAGCCGCTGACAAATATCGGATTAAAATCGACTTTGACGACGGGACCACGGTGCAACCTGTGCCGGCCGTCGTAGACTACCTTGAGAGTTCAAAGGACCTATCGGCGGTCTACGCGGGCATCAACAAGGCATGGCAGGGGGCAGTCGCCGCCGACCCTGACGACGCGGTGTGGAAGAGCCTTGCCACGACGATCAGGCACTCCTTGCAGTCTGCGTCGACGAAAGGCGCGATAACCGATGCAAATCCAAAGGCACCCGGCACAGACGACGGCAAGCATCCCGCGATCGCCGCGAGCGAGGTCGCGGGCGGTGTCATAAGCATCACCTCGGTGATCCCGGTGAAACAAGGCGACATTGCCTTCCACAAGGAATTTGAGCGCGCGGCAGCCGTCGCCCGAAGGCTTGCAGGACTGGCGCAGCCAGAAACAGACCCAGAGCCCGAAATGCGTGGCGCTTCCGCCGGCGTGGCGGAAAGGTCCGCCGATGATCTGCGCAAGGAGCGGTGGGAGCTGGAATTCGACAAGCTTGTCATGGACACCGCCAAAGACCGCAAGAACGCGAATGACTGGTGGAAAGGCGAGAAATGCGCGGCGGCCGATGAAAAGGATCATGCAGCCCTTGTCGCGGAAGTCGTCGCAGGGACCTCCAAGGAAGCTGCCGACGCGGTATCCAGCCACAGATACGGTTATCATCCGCAAACGGATGCGGGCCCGCCCAAGCAAGTGGGCGAAGATGCAACCAAAGACCAGGCAGCGAATGCAAAGCTGCGCATGGCGCTGGCGGCTTATTACGCAATCAGCTCGTCTCCGGCGTGGAGCCGTCTTTTTGGTTTCGCGGTCGATGTCGTCGTACGCAGCAAGGATATTCCAGCAGACCTGTCCGGAAAGCTCAAGGTGACTGTCAAGGCCGACAAGATACCGGGACTTCCGGTTGTCAGCACCTGGGCGAAGTTGGAGAAAACTGGCTTCTGGCCGACCACCAGCATCGATACGTGCACGGACATTCGAGACGGCTTCATTGACTTGAACACGAAAACCGACACAGGCGATCCCAGGCACGAGCTCGTCACGCTTGATGTGCGCAGGGCTGTGGAGGTCGACCGGTTCTATGGGTCCGTCGCTAATGAACGGCCGCAGCTCTTCAAGTCATCGGGCCTGACACTGATCGACCGGGGGCGGGCGCGCGCAATGGTGCGAACGCTTTCACGCGCGAAACAGGCGTGCGACGCGTGTGGGGACTCTGGCCCGTTCGAGATCGACGCGGAAGACCTCATGGTTGGAATGCGCCTGCAAATCGGCCTGGTGCGCAAGGACATGACACATTGGCGCAGCCTTGCCGAACGCAGCGTCGACTATCGCCTGGATGGAGACGCCAATCCCGCCAAGACGGCCCGGTTGATCGAAATAATGCTTGGCAAGAAGGGCACGCCGCGCCGTCGGATGATTGATCAATCCATCCTGACGACTGCGACGCGGCTTGTCCCTGTCACGGGCACGGGGGAGGGGGTCGAGCGAGAAGCGATTGTCGAGCAGGCGCTGGGAACCTGGGATGGCTCGCCGATGGCGGTCTATTGTGGCGAAGATTCTCGCGCATTGGACGCCGGAGACGTGCTCGAGCTTGGAGTATCGACCGAGCTCGACTTGCCGACGCAGCGTGATCTCAGGCTACCGCCGCTGCGCTATGGCGAAACGTATCGGAAACTTGCCCGTCCAGTGTACCCCGGTGGGGTGTCGATCGTAGCGGGCAGTATAGACGAACGATATGCGACGCCGGCACGCCGCTTCCTGCGGCACGAGGCTCTGGGCGCCCCCATCGTCCTGCTGCCGGAGGCCATTGCCGTCGGCAGCCGGCCATCGCCAATGGACTTCGAGCGTCACCTCTCTGCGATCCTGCGCTCGGCAGGCGGCGTGATTGGAAATGATCCGGAGGACCTCAAGACTGCGGAGCCATTCATCAAGGGGCGCCAGTATGTCCCGCTCTCGACGCGGCTGAGTGGTCCAGACACCATCCGGGTGATCATCCCACCGGAAGCGTCGCTCGACGAATTGTTGCGGCACAGCAGTCTCGACGTGTTGGGGACGCGGGCGGCGATGTTAGAGGGCGGCTTGAAGAAAGTCGCTTTCGGTCTTCCTCCCCGCTTTTCTTCGCAAGACAAGCCGGCGCCGCGATTTCCGTCCTTGGTAACGAAAAGCCGCCCCGGGTTCGATGACGGAAAGATCGACCTGAGCCGCGCTCTTGGCTGGTCAGAGCAACAATCACGCCGAGCGCCCGACGGGTCGGACGGAGCGCAGGGAACCGGTGTTTTTACAGGTCGGAGCCGGACCAGCCATCAGCACGCCCCCTTCAGGCCAGATCCCGCCGCCGAGGAGATGTTCATCCGGTTCCGCTACACCGGCACGAGCGTGGTGGCTGGCGATGCGGTTGTTGTCGAGAACGACAAGCTTGGTGCCTATCCCAACCGCAAGCCCGTCGTCCTACAGGTTCGAAAGTCAAACCAGACACGTGCCAATCCGAAAAGCGGTCGTCCGGTGACGCGCATTTCGGCATCGACATACGACGGAATCAGGATTGGTGCGCCCGGCGGCGAGCCCGTCGTCGTCGTCGAGATCGAACTGTTGCGAGGCGACGATTTCGAAGCCGATGTCTTCTATCTGCCGTCTGCAGAACAGCTTGCCAAAAAATTTGCCCTGATCGAGACGCTCGGTGCGCTCGCCCTAGCTCATCAGGGCAAGGGGCCAGCGACGAAAGCCGGCATGACACAGGCTGACAAGCCAGCCGTCGATCCCGGAATTTCGGATTGTCTCAAACTCCTGTTGGCAAAAGCCGAGACCCCCGGCGGGACGCCGACCACGCGTGGGCTCGCCGTCCCTTCGAACCTCAAGGACGTGGCTGACGTGGTCGTCGACAAGATCAAGTCTCAGACGAATATCCCCGAGCTTTCCGCCTTCGAAACCATTCGCCTTGCGCATGCGGTCAATCGTCCTTTCGCCGCACCTCAGTTGCAGGGCATTTCGCTTCTGCGACCTGCTGCACGAAAGGGGTTGGGACAGGACCTGCCTGCGGCCGGGACGCTGCGCTCCCGCAAATGGGAAGAACAGTCAAAAATTGTTGAAGAGGCGGGCACGAACGTCGCCTTGACCAAGGATTACCTGCTGAGGGGGCAGCTGAAATTTCACGCATCCACTACCGGGACCATTGAAATCGAAGCCGAAACGGTTTCGCCCCGCGACCCGGTGTTCGACAATCCGGAACGAAAGCGGTCTCTGCGCGCCCGCCTGGCGGGGACATGGCCAAGGCGCTTCGACCTGAATGGCGATCGCGCAGACGCTACCGTTCGCGATGTCTATGGCTTCCAGGATATCGATCCCGTCACGGGCAAAGTCTCACTGGCGACGTCGCGCGTCACCTTGCTGCGCATCGAATTCCTGGGGCATCCAGCCAATCTTCCCGCAGATATCCTCAAGGGCATAGACGCCGGTGGAATGGCAGCGATCGACCTGGCATTCGTCCATGCCTTGGCGCGATCGGGCGAGGTGATCGTCGACGAACATGGCCTGCCACTCCTCAAGGCACTGCAGGTCCATGCATTTCCAGACGGAAGAGCGCGAGAACTTCTCCTGCGCCCCATTTCCTATTCCCGGTTCGCAACCGACTTCCAGACCGCACCCTTCTGGGATGGCGAAAAGGCCAGGTCGCGGGTGCTGCTGCGGCAGGAGCTGCAGCAGCAAGAGTTAAGGCAACGCGGCGAAACGCAGCGCGTCTGGTTGCCGTCGACGGTCCGGCCAGCCAAGTGCGACGCGGAGGCACCCGTTCCGATGATCTCCATCGAACGAAAGCCAAGGCATGGCGAGGGTGCCGAGACGGTCTTCGAGCTAATCCGTCACGCGAAAACCCGGGTGTATCTCAAGCGCAGCTGGTATTCCTCCGGGCAGGGCGAGCGCGTAGGTCTGGTTGTCTGGCCACCAACGATCTTCTCCGCCAAGGCACCGACGGAGTTGAACAAGGTTGTCCTGGATCATCGGGCCGGCCAACTGGACGTCACGAACCTTGTCGATGCAGACTTGGGGGTAGCTGGCTCGTTCATCACCCGTTGGGGAGGCGACCCGATCAGGGAGGACCGTGCGCCATCGAAGGAAACATTGATGTCGAAATCCGTGTTCATCGACGCCGATCTCGATGACGTGGCCCGAGCATCGAACCCGCATGATCCCGAAGTTCGCGAAAACGTGGCCGTTCCCATTCGGCTGCCAGGCCGCACAGACGACAGTCCTGATGCATTTGTCCCGTTGAAGGCGAGCCTGCTCACTTACGTTCCATGCTTCGATACAGATCGGGAAGAGTGGTTTGTCGATATCGACCTGACAACCGAAAACGCCACGAACCCGTTCGTTCGGTTTGGTTTGGTGCGCTTCCAGGCAAACAGCATACTGGGCGACATCAGGGTTTCGGAACCCATCGTGGTTTGGAGCCAGTTGCTTCCTGACCGCAATCTCAAGGTTAAAACCACGATGGCGAACGGGACGTTGACGGTATCGAACCTGACGCTGACAGGTCCAGCATCGGTTGGCATCAGGGAACTGGATATCAGTGCCGAGGCTCGGGACGCACTCAGGAAACAGCGTATCGACGATCCGAACAGGAACCTGCGAACGCCGTTCGTGCGAACGTGGCTGGTCCACGAGGTTTCAGACACAAGCGGTGTCCGCAGATCGCCGGTACACCCGCGCGACGTTCGCTATGAGATGCGGGGAGACAATACCAAGAACATTCAAACGATCTGGGAGTTTCACGACATCAGCGTGGACGCGGCCCGGCTCGAGGAACTAGGAGAGGGTAAAATCTACGTCTATGTCGAAGAGCGCGATCGCAGAATGCCTGCGACATATATTGACTACCCAAAGCCTAGAGCGCCTTCCGGTCAGCCGAGCCAGTCGATGGCGGGCAAAGAATCGAAAGACCCCACCAGAGTCATCGAGCCGCATTCCAGCCACGATACGCGGTCCAGCCATCGAACGGCTCGCGAGCCGGTGACCGAGGTCGACATGTTCAACAACTCAACCTTCGTCGCATCTGGCCCCAGCTTCTCCGCGAGGATCGAGATCCACGATATTCAGCGACCTGGTAGTAAACCACGCTAACCCAATTCAGGCGAAACATTGCAAGCAGGATACAAACCCGATGGAACGGTCAATCAGCAGAATGGAGCTTTACATGTCGAAGATGCTTTTACTTGTACCGGCCATGCTCTGCCTTTCGTACGCAGGAGCCGCGAGCGCGGCGCCAGCGTGCAAGACAAGCTTTCGAAACGATAGCCTCGGCGACAAGGAAGCCGTTATCAAATGCAGCCATGACGGCAGCGCCAAGCCCAGCTATATGTGCGGCTTTACGTGGGAACTGGAAAATGTGAAGGGCGGCAAGAGGACCCTTACCGGCAACTTCACCGTCATTAAGAACGAAAAGGACGTCGAGAAATACACCGACAATCGAGTGGGAGATGAGAGGATTGAGCGGGAAGTCTCGCCGGCCAAGATAAGCTGCAAATAGCGCGGATAGACCAGGTGTCTGGAGGCGCGTGCGGCGCTGACTGCCGGCAGCTTTTTACATTAGGGAATGACCAACGGAGGTAATGTCGTGGCAGTTTTCAAGCTGAGGCTGGTGAGGCCAACAAAGCACACTGTACTAGAATTGACCGAAGGACTTCCGTTGATGAAAGGATCGTGGCGGAGGCTCGTTCCGGACTCCAATTCTTCACTACAAGCAAATTCCGGAGAATGGGAAAACTGGGTTCTTGGATCTCCGGGCGGTGGCCAGAATATCCGGCTCTATGACGGTTCCGCAACAAAATCAGCAGTGCTGAAAAACTACACTACGGGGACAATATCAGGAAAGGCGGAAATCATTCTTCCAGGATTCGGAGGGGAATTTGGCGATGACGATTTTGACTGGTTTGTTTCATAGACTGTAGTCCGTTCAACCAGGCCTGGACCTCAGCAACAGCTAGCAAAATGCTTTGGGTGGCCTGAAACTTCGGGACGCGGTTTGTGGGTTCTCGAAGCAGATTAGGCTGATGGGAGAGTGCTGTCGACAAATCGGCGGTATTGGCGGAGTTTGGGCTACAATAGCGTCGTTTCGAATGCCTTTCTCCATCGAGCAGCGTTGTTTCCAATCCTTCAGGCGGTCGAGCATCACAAGCTACGATGCTTGGCGATACGAGCTGCTTTATGAGTACTGCAAACGGGCGCAAGACAATATTTTGGTGGGTTGACCCAAGCCGTCGGTGCGTCAAGCGATTGCCGTCCCAGTCGCTTGCATAGCCAAGGACAGGACCGGTGGCATGGTCTTTTGGCGAACAGTTGATCGACATGGCCGCGGCCTGGCTATGATAGCGGCTGTATCATCCGTGCCAATTTGCCCGCTGTTCAGCGGGCCGCTTAGGCGGTGGATAGAGCGGCCTCGCCCTTGGGAATCGTCGCTCGCCTGCTGTTTTTTCAGGGGGCAATTGAACGCAGGAAACGTCCCTAAATACGTGACGCTCGATTCCGCCAACGGCGCAACAACTAAACATTTTTCTCGAAGTATAGTTTGTATTCGTCGAAGGCGGTGGATGATGTCACGCTGCGATCTGCAGAACGCGTCGCTCAACCAATCGCAGGAATCGTTGGTTGTGAGCCCCCGCAACCAAAACACACCACAGATAAAAACCGACACACCAAAACCCCCGCGCCGTAATGGCCGGGGGTTTTGGTGTTTCTGGGATGCGTGACGCGGGGGAGGGGATGGCGTGCCTTCTGGCCGGGTGCTGCACCGCATGCTCGGCCGGTAGGGGCATCCGATGGTGCTGGGTGTTCAACCATGCTGGACGGTGGAGAACGTGATCGACATTGCCGGGACTGATGGGGCGGGGACGATGGCGGTCAAGCCATCGTCACCCCCGCGACCTTGATCCTGATCGAGGTCGCCCGAGGCATCGGAATTTGCCATGATGGCGCTTTCGTCTTCATCCAGATCGTCGCGCTCCCGATGCCCTTCATTCCGCTGCCCTTCGTTGTTGCCCTGCTGCTTCTCCTGCTTCTCGCCACCGTGCTTCGACGGGACGAGGGGGTGTCGCGGCGTCTTGCGCTGATCGTCTTGATCGTCATCGGCATCTGGCAATCGGTCCTCTCCGGGCTGCGCTGGGGCTATGACGTGCAGGCGATGATGTTTCTGGCGCCTGTCGGGCCGGCGCTCGTTCCGCCGCTTGCCTATGCCGGTGTTGAAAATCTCGTGCGGAGGAAGAGGCCGTGGGGGTGGTGGCGGTATGGGGTTCATGGGCTTCCCGCCCTGGCAATCGTGCTGCTCCTCATTCTGGCGCGGGAGGCGATCGATGCGGCTTTGATCGCGATCTTCGTCGGCTATGCCCTTGCCATTCTCCGTCTCATGCGGCCCGGCACGGATGCCTTGCGACTGGCGCCGTTCGAGGGCGCGGCGCCGGCCTATCGCGCCAGTCTGTTCACAGCACTTTGCCTTCTTCTCTCGGCAGCCGTCGATCTGTTCGTCGTTCTGGATCTCGCCTGGGCGCAAGGCGCCTATGTCCGGCCGGTGATCGCAATCGCCAATCTCTGCCTGCTCGTGATCCTGTCGATCGCAGCCGCATCGACCGGTGCGCCGCCGGAACGGGTCCCGGTCCTGCCGTCCGCTCCGGACGTTCCGGGGTTCGAAGCGCCGGCTTTCGAAGGGCCGGTCCCCGAGGCAGCAACCGCCGAAGAGGCCGGGACGATGGACGCCATCGAACGCCTGCAGACAAAGCGCGTCTATCGCGACGTCGATCTCAACCTCGACCGCCTGGCCCGCAAGGCCGGAATACCCGCCCGCCAGATCTCCGCCGCCATCAACCGCGCAACCGGAAAGAACGTCTCGCAATATGTCAACGAGCAGCGCATCGCGGAGGCCTGCCGGCTGCTGACGGAGACCGGGCGTTCGGTCACCGAAATCATGTTCGATGTCGGCTTTCAGACAAAATCGAATTTCAACCGCGAGTTCAAGCGCGTGACCGAGATGACGCCGCTGCAATGGCGGGAGAAAGCGTCCTCGAACGCGATCGAGCACGACCTCCATCCCGTTTCAGGTCTCGACTGAGATCGGCGATCGTCAGTCTGGGGGCATGAAACACCAGATCGACCATCCCACACCTCACGCCCTCTCCCTCGTCGAGACGCTTCAATCCTTCTCGTCCGAGGCAAGGCCAGCTTCCATCCCGACGCGTGATCCATCGCGTCGGCCTATCATCGCCATCGGCGTCCTTGTTCTCATGGCCGGCGCAGGCAGTGCGGCCTTGCTGTTTTCGCACGGTGCGGACGTCTTTTCTGGACGGACGGCATCGCCGCCGCGGGACCAGACGGCCGCGCCCCAGACACCGGCATCGTCTGCATCCGATGCGGTTGCCCCGTCGCCGGCCGTGCCCTTGGCCGTTCGCGAAATCACCGGCTCGGGCTTCGTCGTCGCAGAGCAGGGAACCCGGATTTTTTCGCGATATGAAGGCCGGGTCATCACGGTTGCCGTCGATATTGGCGATCTCGTGCGGCGCGGGCAGGTGCTCGTCGTGCTGGAAGATCGCGATGCCAGGTTCGCGCTCGAGCAGGCACAAGCCGCACAGGCCGCCGCGCAGCTGCAAGAGGCCGCACGGAGCATCGACCTTTCGCAAGCCGAGGCCGAACGCGACCGGACAGACCGGCTCTTTGCGAGCGACGCCGTGTCCAGACAGGCGCTCGATCAGGCCCGCCTTCGGCGGGATCAGGCCGAGAATGCCGCGGCGCAGGCGCGCCAGGCGGTCGAAAGTGCGGGAATTTCGCTTCGCATCGCGCAGGAGCGTCTCGAGGAGCAGATGATTTCCGCACCCTTCTCGGGAAGGGTGACCGGCCTCTCCGTGCATGTCGGCGATACGGTTCTGTCGCGCGCCGACAGTGTTCGCGAAGAGCAGAGCCTGATGACGCTGACCGATATGAACCGCCTCGTGATCGATGCGGATGTGGCGGAGACCACGGTCGCGGTGCTGACGCCGGGGCTTGCCGGCGAGGCCGTGCTCGATGCGTTTCCGGACAAGCCATTTCGGGTTGCAATCCGGCGTCTTGCGCCGGTCGCCTCGGCTGAAAAGGGAACGGTGGCGCTCCGCCTCGACCTCGTTGATCCGCCGCAGGGGCTGCGGCCCAACATGGCGGCGCGCATTCGCATTCCCATCCACCCGACAGGAGATATCGCGCCATGACGGAAACGCCGGACATCTACATTCGACTGGAGAGCGTCAGCAAAGCCTATCGTATTGCCGGGCAGGCAATCCCGATCTTTTCCGGCCTCGATCTGGCGATCCCCCGCGGCGACTTCGTGGCCGTCATGGGGCCTTCCGGCTCCGGAAAATCGACGCTTCTCAACATGCTGGCCGGGATCGACCGACCGGATGCCGGGCGCGTGCGCATCGGCACGCATCAGCTCGACCAGATGGGCGAGGCGGCCCGTGGCGCCTGGCGGGCGCATCACATGGGCATCGTCTTTCAGTTCTACAATCTTCTGCCCATGCTGAATGCCGCGGAGAATGTCGAACTCCCGCTTCTTCTGAAGCCTCTCTCGGCGCGGGAGCGGCGTCTGCGGGTGGAGCGCGTGCTCGATCTCGTCGGGCTCTCCGGACGCGAGCGGCAATATCCCGGCATGATGTCGGGCGGTCAGCAACAGCGCGTCGGCATCGCCCGGGCTATCGTCGCCGATCCGGGCCTTCTGCTTTGCGACGAGCCGACCGGCGATCTCGATCGCACGTCCGCCGATGACATCCTGGAGATGTTGCAGACGCTTAATCAGGTGCTCGGCAAGACGATCCTCATGGTGACGCACGATCCGCAGGCGGCCCGGCTTGCGAAGCGGACGCTGCATCTCGACAAAGGTGTTTTCGTCGAAGAGGCGAGGGCGCCTCGATGAGCTTTTACTCTCTCGCGAAACGCAACGCGCTGCGGAAACCCCTGCGCGCCGTTCTCCTCATCATCTGTATCGCCATCGCGTTCCTGATCTATGGCCTGACGACGAGTTTCCTTGGGGGAGCCCAGAGCGCTTCGGCGGCGAGCGAGGATATCCTCGGTATCACCAGTGCCGGCGGGCGGGCACAGGCGCTGCCGATCCAGTTGCTGTCCAGACTTGCCGACATCCCCGACGTCGCCGCCGTCGGCTATGTCGCGCGCCTGCGGGGCTATGCGGGTGTCGAGAAGAACAGGATTGCCGTCAGCGCGGCGGATATGCCGCGATTGATGCAGGTCAACGGCAAGGGCCTGGGTCTGACGCCGGCGCTGCTCTCGGCCATGGACGGCGCGCGTGACCGCGTGCTCGTCGGCCGGGCGCTGGCCGAGGCACAGGGCTGGGTGGTCGGTCAGCGCGTGACCATCACGGCGTTCGATGTGTTCCGGCAGGCGGGCGGTCGCGACTGGCGGTTCGAGATTGCCGGCATTTTCGACGGCGAGACGGCCTCGACCGATACCTATTTCATGATTGCCCGCTTCGACTATGTGAACGCTGTCCGGGCGCGCGGACGGGATATGGTCGATGCCTTCGTCGTCTTGCCATCGCCGGCCGTGTCTCCAGCCGTTCTCGCCGCCCGGATCGATGCGCGGTTTTCCAGCTCCGCCACGCCCACGCAGACCCAGTCGGAGAAGCAGTTCCTGGAGGCGTTCCTCCGGCAATATGCCGATGTCGGGCTGATCGTGAACCTCGTCGTCGGCGCGGCTTTCGTCACGCTGCTGATGATCGTGATCAACACGATGATCTTCGCGATCCGGGAGCGGACCTTCGAGATCGGCGTCTTGAAGACGCTCGGCTTCTCGCGGGGCCATATCGTCGCGCTCGTTCTGGTGGAGACCTTCTTCGTCGTACTGCTTGGCGGGAGCGTCGGGTTGTCTCTGGCATGGCTTGCCGCGCAGCTTGCCGGAGCCGAGCTCGGGCTCGTCTTTTCGGGTGCGGTGCTCGCCAAGGGTGTGGCGATCATGGTCGCGCTCAGTCTTGCGACCGGCGCGCTTCCGGCCATCGCGGCGCTTCGCATTCCCGTCATCAACGCCTTCAGAACACGGTGATCTCCATGTCCATGCTTCTCAGACAGACCGGCATCCTCATCCGTGTCAATCTTCTCAGCCTGCCGCGTCGTCTGGCCATCTCCCTGTCGATGGCCTTGTCCATCGCCCTCGTCGTTTGCGTGCTTGCCGGTTTTCTGGCTTTGGCCAAGGGTTTCGAGCGCGCGCTTGCCGGAGCGGGATCGCCCCGGGTGGCCGTGGTTCTCGGCGGCGGCACGCAGCAGGAAAGCGGTTCGGATATTCCGGCCGAGGCCGTCCGCACCCTGCAGGCGACGACGGGCGATATCGGCGTCGTCCGGGATGCGGCAGGACAACTGGTCGCCTCGCGGGAGATCGTGGTGGCGGTGGACGTCGAGACGGCCGGCGACGAGGCGGCCCGCACCATTGCTGTCCGTGGCATGGATCGCGCGGGAGCCGCCATGCGCGATCAGGTTGCGCTATCGGCAGGGCGGCTCTTCGTGCCGGGTGCGCGGGAGATCGTCGTCGGCGACCAGCTTGCCGCCACGCTCGGCATGACGGTCGGCCGCAGCGTCCGGCTTGGCGCCGTGGACTGGACGGTGGTCGGGCAGTTTTCGGCGCATGGCAGCGCGTTCGAGTCCGAGATCTGGGCCGATCTCGATGCGGTGCGTGCGGCCTTCGATCGGGAAAATGCGGTGCAGAGCCTGCGCCTGCGATTGATGGACCCGTCCGGGCTCGGGCGTCTGCAGGCCCGATTGGCGACGGTCGGAACGGTGCCTTTGTCTGCGCTGTCGGAGGCGGATCTCTATGCGGCGCAATCGGGCCGCACGGCGCGGCTCATCCGCCTTTTCGCCTGGCCGCTGGCCTTGCTGATGGCGCTCGGCGCGACGGCGGGGGCGCTGAACACGATGATGAGTTCGGTGTCCGACAGGACGGTCGAGATCGCCACGGTCCGGGCGCTCGGTTTCCGACGATCTGCCGCCTTCGTCGGAACCTGGGTGGAAGCGTTGTGCCTGGCCGCTGTCGGCGTGGTCCTCGGCCTCGTCGTGTCCTGGCTCGCCTTCAATGGCTGGCAGGCCAGCACCATCGGGGCCAACAATGCGCGGCTCGCCTTCCAGCTGTCGGTGACGCCGGATGTCGCTGTCGTCGCCGGGCTGCTCGGCCTGGCGATCGGCGCGCTCGGCGGTCTTGTTCCGGCGTTTGCCGCCACGCGCCTGCCGCTGACGGCGGCTCTTCGGGCGCGAGGCTAGGTGACGTCTTCTATCCCTTGCGGCGGAAGGTGATGACCGTGAGTTCCGAAGGGCGGCCGAGGCGGAGCGCGAAGCCGGGCCAGAGGCCGGTGCCATTGTTGACGTAAAGCTGCAGGCCGCCGACCGTGTAGAGGCCGGAGACGAAACCGTTGTTCGGGCCGGAAACGAGGCGGTCGAGGCCGATCACCATGCCGCCATGGGTGTGGCCCGAAAGCTGCAACGCGACCCCGGCTGCCGCGGCCGTCTGCGCCTCGCGCGGCTGGTGGTCGAGAAGGATGATCGGCGCGTCGGACGGCGCGCCCTTCAGGGCTTGCGCCAGATCGGGGCCGGGCAGGCCGTTGGCGCGCGCGGAAAGATCGGTTACGCCCGCAATGGTGATCGAGCCACCGTCCCGGGCGACCGACACATGCGCGTTTTCGAGCACCGTCATGCCGAGCGAGGCAAAATGGGCCATCCATCCGGTATAGCCGAAGAAATATTCGTGGTTGCCGGGAATGGCGATCACGCCGTCGCGGGCGCTGAGACCGGCGAGCGGCGCCACATCGTCGCGGCGGTTTTCCAGACTTCCGTCGATCAGGTCGCCGGTGATGACGATGACGTCCGGTGCGAGTGCATTGGCCTTCCCGACGACCGCTTCGGCCCAGGCTCGTGGAAAGAGCCGGCTGATATGCATGTCGGTCAGCTGCAGCATCCGATAGCCGTCGAAGGACGGCGGCAGGTCGGGAATGGCGATCTCGATCGATTTCAGCGGGGGAACGCGGATGGCATTGGCAACGCCGATGCCTGCCGTGACCAGCGCCGTAACGCCCATGGCGTACCGGACCACTGGCGGCACGGCGATCCAGTGACCTTTCACGAGGGCGAGCCCGAGCGACACCAGATCGAGCGCGATCTGGAGAACGGCCAGAAGAATGATGGCACCGAACAGCAGGTTGAAGCCGATCACCAGCCAGCGCGGAAACTCCGGCGAGAAGACGGAGCCCGAGGAGATGCGGCTGAACAGGTGATACTGGGAGGCCAGCAGAAGCAGGATGGCCAGAGCCGCCTTTGCCGACCAGAGCCAGGGAAGAGGCTGGATGAAGCGGACGAGGACGACCAGCCAGGGGAGGCCGAAGATGAGATGAAACATGCGCCGCCGGCTGTGAGGATGAGGACAGGGTCTGGTGTAGCATACGACGGCGATGCGGGACTGGACTTTCTTGCGAGCAAAAAGACCTTGGGGCAGAGAGCCCCGCCTGCGCATCGCGTTCCGGGCGACCGTGTCGTCGCCCGGCGGCTTTCAGCCCGTTCAGCCCGTTAGTCCTGGGGGGCGGGGCGCCCATTCCCGGACGGCCCGCAGGGCTGTCGGTCTTAGTCGATCGCGGGGTCGGCCGCGTATTGCGCGTCGGTCACCTTGTCGAGCCAGGTGACGACGCTGCCGTCAAGGGCTTCGGCCACCGCGAAGTGGACCATGGGCGTATCGGCGGCGGCGCCGTGCCAGTGCTTGACCAGCGGCGGAATCCACACGACGTCTCCGGGGCCGAAGGCCTCGCGCGGGCCGCCCTCCTTCTGCACCCAGCCCCGGCCGGAGACGATGTAAAGCGTCTGGCCGAGCGGATGCGTGTGCCAGGCGGTGCGCGCCCCGGCCGGAAAGGACACGGTCGCGCCGCTGATGCGGGCGGGGTCCGTGCCCTTGTAGGGCGCGGAAATCTGCACATTTCCGGTGAAGTAAGCCTCCGGACCCGGCTTGGCGTCAGAGCCGGCACGGGTCAGGGTGATGTCGGGGTTTGCGGTCTCGGACGGTTCGGACATGGCTTCGGCTTTCTTTTCAGGACGGGCGGCCCCTTCATCACGGGCAGCAAGGACCTTTTCCAGGACGGGAACAGCCGACATGGCCCGCGGCCAGCCGGCATAGAAGCCGAGATGCGTCACGACCTCTGCAGCTTCCGTCGCCGTCAACCCGTTGTCCATGGCCCGGTTCAAATGAAATGGCAACTGTTCGGGCTGGCCGATGGCAACGAGCGCGGCCATGGTGACAAGGCTGCGGTCCCGCGCGCTGAGATCCGGGCGCTGCCAGAGATCGCCGAAGAGAACCTCGTTCGTCAGCTCTGCAAGGGCCGGCGCGGTCGGCGCGACAGACGCATCGACCGTGCGGCGGCGTGTGGCTTCCGCTCCGGGCTCCAGCACGATCCGTCCCGCGTCGCTCTCGCCGACGGCTGCGATCTTGCGGGCCTCGAACACGGTCTTCGTCTCGGTCACGGCGGACATGGCATTCGGCCAGCCGGTATAGAAGGCGAGATGGGTGATGAGTTCGCCGATTTCCTGCGGCTTCACGCCATTGTCGAGCGCCCGCCCGACATGACCGCCGATTTGCGCTGTCCGGCCGGTGGCGACAAGGGCTGCGACGGTCACGAGGCTGCGATCACGGGCGGCAAGCTGCGGGCGGCGCCAGACGTCGCCGAAGAGGACGTCATCGGTAAAATGGCCGAGCCCCGGCGCGACATCGTAGACGGCTGCGGGCGCGATGCGGGTCCGCCGGGTTTCCCCGGCTTCGGTGCCGGTGGTTTCGGCGGCAGCGCCTGTGGCGGCAAGTGCCGAAAGGGCGATGGTGGTGGCTATGGTCTTCATGAGGACCTCCGGTCGTTGGTCCGCACCCGGTGAATGGGAGGGGGCGTGCGGCACCATGCAGATAGGTGCTGGACGCGCCTGGATTAGCCCTCCAAAACCGCATGGACCTATCGATTTTCGCCATGAATGACCGTCTGCGGACATGCTTGCCCTGCCGGCCCGTCGTCTTCGCGCCGCAAAGCGCGCCGATACCGGACAGCCGCATCGCCGAGGATCTTGCGCAAGGGAGGCAATTGATTCTATCGCCTTCGTCCGCGGAACCGAACCGACCGATGCGGGGTTCGGCACCGTTACGAAAGCCGGATGCCCGCCTGCAACGACAGGACCGAAACGCAAGGGCATCGGATCGGCGCAAAGAGGAAACGACAGGATGACGAGGTACGGGTTGTGAGCGAGGAAGCAGAACTTTTCGACAAGGTCTTTCTCGTCGTCGAAGACGAATATCTGGTGGCGGCGGATATTATGGATGTGCTGGGCCGCGCCGGAGCCGACGTGATCGGACCCGTGTCGTCTCTGGAAGGCGCCTTGAAGCTGGTGGACGAGGCGGAACAGATCGATGCCGCCGTTCTCGACATTCACCTGCGCGGCGCGGAGGTCTATCCGGTGGCGGATGCGCTGTCCCTGCGCAAGGTGCCTTTCGCCTTCCTGACGGCCTATGACCGGCGCGATCTGCCCGAGCGGTTTCGCCAGTCGCCCTTTCTCCAGAAACCGGCCGATCCCGACGAACTTCTACAGCTCCTGAGCCGGTTGTAATTCGGCCGACAGACAGAGGATCCGGGCCATGACCTTTCATGATGCGCCTCACCCTCCACTTCTTGCTCCGAAAAGCGATGATCTCCTGCGGGTCGTCTTCGAGAGCGCGATCGATTTTGCCATCTTCTCCCTCGACGCCGAGGGGCGTGTGACGAGCTGGAACGCCGGCGCCGAGCGCGTGCTGGGCTATACGGAAGCCGATATTCTCGGGCAGTCCGGCGACGTGATCTTCACGCCGGAAGACAGGACGGCCGGCTTGCCGGCGCTGGAGCGGGCAGATGCCCGAACGCAGGGGCGGGCGGAGGACGAGCGCTGGCAGATGCGCAAGGACGGCACCCGCTTCTGGGCATCCGGGCTGACCATGCCGCTCAGCGACGGATCCGGTTTCGTAAAGATCCTGCGCGACCGGACGGAGTCGCATCTTGCGGGCCAGAGGCTGAGTGAGAACGAGGAGCGTTTTCGCCTTCTGGCCACCAACATTCCCCAGCTCGTGTTTCGCTGCGTGGCGGATGGGTCCCGCACCTGGGGCAGTCCGCAGTGGGTCGAATATTCCGGCCTCGACCAGCCGCAGAGCCTCGGGCTTGGCTGGCTGAACGCGGTCCACCCGGAGGATCGCGCGCTGACGCTGGCGGCCTGGCAGGCGGCAGCCAGTACCGGCGAATGCTATGTCGAGCATCGCGTTTGCCGTGCGGCCGACGGCGCCTATCGCTGGCACCAGACGCGGGCGCTGCCGGTCATGAGCGCGTATGGCGAAGAGACCGGCGACTGGATCGGCACTATGACCGATATTCACGAGCTTCGGGAGTTGAAAGACCGCCAGGACGTGCTGGTCGCCGAACTTCAGCACCGGACGCGCAATCTCCTGGCCGTCGTCCAGTCGGTCGCCACCCAGACGCTGCGCAGCAGTTCGTCGCTGGAAAGTTTCGGGCCCGAATTTTCGAGCCGCCTGCGCGCGCTGAGCCGGGTTCAGGGGCTCGTGGCGCGGGCGGCGGAATCCATCGCGCTGCGTGACCTGATCGAGGGCGAACTCGGCGCGCACGGGGCCGCCTCGCGCATGGACGCCGTGCAGGCCAAAGGGCCGCCGGTGACGGTTCCCACGCTCGGCGCGCAGGCGCTCGGCCTTGCGCTGCACGAGCTTGCGACGAATGCGATCAAATATGGTGCGCTGAGCCAGGAGAGCGGCGTGCTGCGCGTTTCCTGGACGGTCGAGGACGCCGACGAAGAAAGAGCCGTGCGGCTCGAATGGCGGGAGACGGGCGTCCGCATGCCGGCAGGCGAGACGCCGCGCCGCAAGGGCTATGGCCGCGAGCTGATCGAGCGCGCGCTGCCTTACCAGCTGAATGCGAAGACGGAGTTGCAATTTCTGGATGACGGCATCCGTTGCCTGATCCGGGTTCCGCTCCTCTGATCAAGACGTTACCGACCGTTAGCCCCGTGGTCGGGCCTCCGGTCGCGCTGGCCGCCGCCGCCGGGCTTTGCAGGCCCAGGCACCGGCGTCTGTCCGAGCGTCGCCTTTGCACCGGCGGGGAGCCATCGGCCTGGAAGCCGAGGGAAGGCATCGCTGACGTCGCGGTTTGTTCCGTTCGTAGGCAACCGGACCATGGCCGCATGGTTGCCCCATCGCGCAGGCGCCTGACGTTCTTGGAGACGTGGGAATGCGAGCTTTTCTGGAACCTTTCGGGAGAGGACCGGTTCCGAAAGTCCGGTCCGGTTGGCGAACACGTGTTCTGTCGGCCCTGTTTTGCGTCCAGCCGGAATACCCTTTGAACAACGGAGGCCTTTATGCGCGCGCTCGTCTGGCATGGCAAAGAAGATATCCGGTGCGACACCGTCACCGATCCCGAAATCGAGGATCCCCGCGATGCGATCATCAAGGTGACCAGCTGCGCGATCTGCGGATCGGACCTGCATCTGTTTCACAATTTCATACCGGCGATGATGCCGGGCGACATCATGGGCCATGAGATGATGGGCGAGGTCGTGGAAACCGGGTCCGGAATGAACGGCAAACTGAAGAAGGGCGACCGGATCGTCGTGCCCTTCACCATTCAGTGCGGCGAATGCGACCAATGCCGGCGCGGCAATTTTTCGGTCTGCGAACGCTCCAACCGCAACAAGGCTCTGGCCGACAAGGCCTTCGGCCATGCGACGGCGGGCCTGTTCGGCTATACCCACCTGACCGGCGGATATCCCGGCGGCCAGGCCGAATATCTGCGCGTTCCCTTTGCGGACTCGACCCATATCAAGGTGCCGGACAGCCTGACCGACGAGCAGGTTCTGTTCCTTGGCGATATCTTTCCGACCGGCTGGCAGGCCGCTGTGCATTGCGACATCGAGCCGACGGACACGGTGGTCGTTTGGGGTTGCGGGCCTGTCGGCCAGATGGCCATCCGCAGCGCGGTGCTGCTCGGCGCCAAGCTCGTCGTGGCGATCGACTGCATTCCCGAGCGCCTGAGCATGGCCCAAGCCGGCGGCGCCTTGACCATCGACTTCAGCGCGGAAAGCGTCGTGGAGCGGCTGAACGAGCTGACCGACGGCAAGGGGCCGGAGAAGTGTATCGACGCGGTGGGACTGGAGAGCCACGTCTCCATGAACCAGCCGGATACGCTGCTCGATCGCGCCAAGCAGATGATGCTGCTGGAGAACGACCGGCCGCATGTGCTGCGGGAGATGATCTATGTCTGTCGTCCCGGCGGCATTATCTCCATTCCCGGCGTCTATTCGGGCCTCGTCGACAAGATTCCGATGGGGCAGGCGATGAACAAGGGGCTGACGTTCCGCATGGGACAGACGCATGTCAACCGCTGGACGCCGGATCTGGTGCGCCGGATCGAGGAGGGGCAGATCGATCCTTCCTTCGTCATCACACACACCGCGACGCTCGAGGAAGGCCCCGAGATGTACAAGGTTTTCCGCAACAAGCAGGACAGCTGCATCAAGGTCGTCCTCAAACCCTGACAGGAGGCAATCATGTCCCTTCTCTCCAGACTGACGCGCAACGAGAGCGATCCGAAAATCCTGTCGTCCGGCCCGCGCCTGCACGATGCGACCGACGGGCTGACGCGCGGGCTCGGATGGTTCAGCCTCGGCCTCGGCTTGTTCCAGATGGTCGCGCCGCAGCGCATCACCCGGGCTTTCGGGCTGCGCGGCGGCGAGCATGTGGTCCGCGCATATGGGGCCCGGGAAATCGCAAGCGGCATGCTCACGCTCTCGACCGACAAGCGGGCAGGGCTTGCGAGCCGCGTCGCGGGCGATGGCCTCGACATCGTGACGCTGCTGGCGCTGCTCTCGACCGGCAATCCGCGACGCCAGACGGTGAAGACGGCGCTTTTAATGGCTGTCGGGATCGCGGCGATCGATCTTCTGGCGGCAAGTGCGGTGACCGCGAAGCAAGCGCGGCCGAAAACCGTCAAGGACTACAGTGATCGATCCGGTTTCCCGCGCGGCGTCGTGGGTGCCCGCGGCATCGCCCGGCAGGCGCGGCCCCACGAGCAGAAGGCCGGCTCGGAAACGACGCACTGACGGCCGATGTCCGGCCTGACAGAGGGGGCAGGCGGCGGACGCCAGGCGAGACCGATGAGGCCCGCACGGTTCCGCCGCCAGATCTTCGACGTCGAGCGCCCGTTAGACGATCAGGATGTCGCCATGATGAAGATCCGACACCTTCGTATCCGCGAGAACCACGCTGCCACCGACCCAGGACAGAACGGCATCCGCGCCGATCTGGACGAAATGCGAGAGGGCCGCATCCGCCGTTTTGAAGAGCGAGGCGCCGAAGAGGAGCATATCGTGCCCCTCCACGCCGTCGTTGAAGTCGGTTACGACATCGCGGCCGGAAGTGACCTTCGAGAAGTCGAAGACATCGTTGCCGATGCCGCCGGACAGGCGGTCGTTGCCGGCACCCCCTGTCAGCACGTCGTTGCCGATCCCGCCATGGAGATCGTCATCGCCCGCATCGCCAAAGAGCTGATCATTGCCGGTGCCGCCGTGCAGGAGGTCGTTGCCCGCACCGCCACGAAGGACATCGTTGCCGGCGACACCGAAGATGCGGTCGACGCCGGCCGTGCCGCCGAGACTGTTGTCCCCGGCCGTGCCTTCGACATGGGCGACATAGGTCTTGTCTGCGAACAGCAAGGTGTCGAGCTTGGTGGTCGTCACGGTGTAGCTCGTCGGAAGGAGCGTCCCGAACTCGATCCGCTCGACCGAGGTCATGTCCTTCAGCCCGTATTGTCCTGACAGATCACGCATCACGAGCGTTCCGTCCGAGAGGCGGATGGCCTCGTAGCTGCCGATCGCGCCAGGCATCTGGACCGTATCCGTGCCGTCGCCACCCGCGATCGTATCATTGCCTTTGGAAACGCTGAACCGATCGTTTCCGCCAAAACCTTCCAGGAAGTCGCTTGCCTTGCCGTCCCGCAGCCGGTCGGCCTGATCGGAGCCGAGGATGAAGGCGGGCTGGCCGAAATGGCTGGACGTACTGCGCGCGACATCCTCCACCCAGACGACCGGACGCAGGAGATCGCTCAGTTGCGAGACGATGATCGCGCTGTCCTTCTCCATGATCGACGCGAAGCTTGAGCGGACGATCGTTGCGAAGGCGTCGTTGAACAGATTGCCGATATGCGAACTCCAGCCGCCCGGGATGTTGAAGACGGTTGTCGGCCCGAAGGGCGACAGCGGATTGGCGTAGAGGTCATTGAAGAGGACGATGTTGTCGGCGGAGCTGCCGAAGTTGCGGTCCTTGTGCAGAAACGCTTCGGTCAGTCCCTCGGGAATGCTGTCCGTCGATGTGCCGAGCGAGCGGTAGACGAGGTCGTTCTCGCCGCCGAGGTTCATGATCTTCTCGCTGTTGTCGTAAATGTTGGGCGAGTCGAACCCGAAATAGTTCGACGTGTCGTAGAAGCCGTCGGCGACGACGTCGGAGCGCTCCGCCAGGATGTTGGCGGCGCCGCCGCCGAGGCTGTAGCCCGTGACGACGACATCCTCGCCCGTCAGACCGTTGGCCTTCGCGAAGCGCGCGGCGGCTTCGAGAACATAGACGAACTGATCGAGATATTCCCCCTTCGCCAGGGCGAAGTAAGCGGGGAGGTCGCCGATATCGCTGGTTCCGGCAAAGCTGACGCCGATCCGCTCGATCGCTCCGCCGGCGCCGGTATAGGCGAGGATCTTGACCTGCGCGCTGGCAGACGTCGCGCCGTGGAAAAAGCCGAAGCTGTCGACGGTGTCTGCGGGAAGACCGACGTCGCTGGCTGTCAGATCATGCCAGCCTGCCGGAGGCGAAAAGTTGCCCGTGGTCTCCGTCAGCGTCGTTCCGAGCTCTCCCAGGGCTCCGAACGCACGTAGTTGTCCATAGCGCGCGAGGTTGAATGCCTCCGATACCTCTGCGCCTGCGTCTCTTCCCTTATAATCAAAGAGTGCCATCGGTTCCTCCCGTTGACGTGTACGTTAACGGAATCTGCTTTACGCCTAATTCACGCCTTGCGAAAGTAAAAATGACCGGAATGCCAGGAGACGTGCAGGTCGAGCGCGCGACGGTGCGCCCTCCGCTCGCGAAATGGAGGAGTGTCGTTCCGGCAACCCCAAGGCTAGCAATACCAAAAAAAACCAATTTGCCGGGTACACCGAGAGCAGAACCATGAAGGCATTGCATTATAATATCATTGACTACAGTGACTTATGCCGTTCGTTAAAATTCCCTTCCTAAAGGGCTGGACGATTGGCCTGTTTTTGGTATGGTCATTGACGAATGAAGGCGCTCGCCGTTCCGTGTGCTGTCTGCGTAACCGGGGCGAAGAAAGCTCCGGGGCTCGGCGGATAGGGTCAATGCGGTCGATAGGCGAGATCGGGACTCCGTGGATTTTCACTTTGTGAAAATGAATTTCATGGCTGTTCATGGAAACGGTTTTTATGTTGACGAGATCGCTGATCTGACACAGGCTGCGAAAATTAATTACGAAAAGACGGGGAGCAGGCCGATATGAAGGTCGCCATGATCGGGCTTGGGTTTCGGCTGGGATATCTCGGCCGCATTTTCAGGGACATGGATCCGACGTTCGAGATCGTCGGTCATGTCGATCCCGCGCCGGCAGGCCTGCCGGGCCTTGCCGAAGCCGGGATTTCCGCCGGAAAGGCCTATGCGACGCCGCAGGAGATGATCGCCTCGGAGACGTTCGATCTCCTGATGGTCGGTTCTCCCAACCACATGCATCTCGAGCATATCCGCATCGGGCTCGAGGCCGGGCTGACCGTCTTCACCGAGAAGCCGATCGTCGTGACCATCGAGGAAAGCCTTGAGCTGGCGCGTCTGCTCAACCGTCATGGCCATGACAGGCTGCTGGTCGGCCTCGTGCTGCGCTATTCGCCGCTCTATCGCGACCTGCGTCAGGCGCAGGCGGAGGGTCGTCTCGGCGAGATCGTCTCGATCGAGGCGTCCGAGCATATCGAGCCCTATCACGGCGCCTTCTTCATGCGCGACTGGCGCCGCTATGGCCGCTATGCCGGCGGCTTCATGCTGGAAAAGTGCTGCCACGACCTCGACCTCTACAATGGCGTGGTCGGCGCGCGTCCGCGCTACGTGTCGTCCTTCGGCGGCCGCAAGAGCTTCGTTCCCGCCAACGATCCGCGCGCTGACGGCGCGAACGACATGGAACTCTATCACCGCAAACCGAGCGGCTGGGAGGGCTCCGACAAGGTGTTCGACAGCGATGGCGACCTGATCGACTACCAGACGGCGATCGTCGAATATGAGAACGGCGCCGCGATGACGTTCCATACCAATCTGAACGTTCCCGACCAGTTCCGCCGCTTCTGCGTGATCGGCTCCAAGGGTATGGCGGAAGGCGACTTCGTGCGCGGCTATCTCGACGTGCACAATGCGCGCAACAATGAAAAGGTCGTCGCCAAGACGTACCAGGCGCCGTCCGAGACCTCCCACCACTATGGTGCCGACGAGCAGATGGCCGAGGACGTCTTCAAGTTCATCACCGAGGGGCAGGCGCTGCCGGTGTCGGCGCTGAACGCCATCGAGGCCGGTATTCTGGCGCTGGCGATGGACGAGGCCCGGTTTGCCCGCAAGGTCGTCGATCTCGCGCCCGTCTGGGCCGAGTACGATGCCTGCCTGCACGGCACGACTGCCGCGTCATCCGCACCGCAGACCAAGTCTGCTTGAGAGGGCCCGTCATGGAAGCCAAACGAAGCACCGTCCTCTTCGCCTGGCTCCTCATGGCGCCGGCCATTCTCTACGTCACCGTCATCGTCGCCTATCCCCTTGTCGATACGTTCATCCTGTCGTTTACGGATGCCTCCCTGAAAAAGACGACGAACTGGGTCGGCTGGGCGAACTACAGCAAGATCTTCAACGCCACCTTCGCCGAAGTCATCATCCGGACCTTCATCTGGACGTTCTTCTCGGTGGCGCTGAAAATGATCATCGGCACGTTCGGCGCGTCCATGCTGAACGCGGCGGTGCCCGGCCGGGCGCTGTTCCGCGTGCTGACCATGCCGCCCTGGATCGTGCCCATGGCGATCGGCATCTTCATGTGGGGCTGGATGTATAACGGCCAGTTCGGCATGATTTCGGGCCTGCTCCAGCGCTTCGGCTTCGTCGACAGCCCGATCGCCTTCCTGGCGCAGGGGTCGACCGCCTTCTGGGCGACTGTCATTACCGATGTGTGGATCGGCGTTCCCATGGTCACGCTCTACATGCTGGCCGCGATGCAATCGATCCCGCAGGACCTTTACGAGGCCGCCTGGACGGATGGCGCCGGCCGCCTCTACCGTTTCCGCCGCATCACGCTGCCGCTGCTCGTGCCTTCGATGATCACGATGTCGATGATCTCGCTGATCTCCACCTTCAACTCGTTCGACATCATCTGGATTCTGACGCGCGGCGGGCCGACCGGCGAGACGACGACCATGATCATCGACACCTACAAGACGGCGATCGGCTCCAACAAGTACGGGGAGGGCGCGGCGCGGGCGGTTCTGATCTGCATCTTCCTGTCGATCTTCTGCGTCTTCTATTTCCGCATGACCAGCCGCCTTTCTGCCGGAGACAAGCGATGAAAGAACCGTCCGTCCTCATCAACCGCTATGCCTGGTACGAGATCGTCGGCATCTATGCGGGGATCTTCGTCTTTCTCACCTTCCTCTTGGCGCCTTTCGTGGAAGGTTTCCTGGTCTCGCTGAAGCCGCTCAGCCAGCTGTTTTCGTCGCCCTATCGCTTCATTCCGGAGAACGGATCGTTCGAGGCCTACCGGACCATGTGGGTCAGCGTGCCCGGCTTTGCGCGCTACATCTTCAATTCGCTGTTCATCTCCAGCGTCGTCACCATCGCGGTGCTGATCCTCGTCGTGCCCGCGGCCTACGCCTTTGCCCGGTTCGAGTTCAAGGGCTCGGGCCAGCTGCTCGGCGCCTTTCTCGCGGTCAACATGTTCTCGGGCGCCGTGCTGCTCATCCCGCTCTTCCGGCTGATGCGCTCGCTCGGCGTGCTGAACACCTATTTTGCGATGATCGTGCCGGGCGTCGCGTTCCTGATCCCCACCGCGATCTGGCTTTTGCGCACCTATATGATGCGGATTCCACGGGAGCTGGACGAAGCCGCCTTCATGGACGGCGCCAGCCACTTCTACACGTTGCGCCGCGTCATCCTGCCGATCGCCATGCCCGGTATCGTGGTGGTGGCCATTACGACCTTCATCGGGTCCTATGCGCAGCAGTTCATCTATGCGCTCACCTTCAATTCAAAGTCCGAATATGCGCCGCTCCCGGTCGGGTTGTTCGCCTATTTCGGACGTCAGGAAGTCGTCTGGAACGAACTCATGGCGGCGAGCTTCGTCGGCATAGCCCCGGCCATGATCGTGATCTTCTTCCTGCAACGCTATCTCGTCAGCGGCCTGACCGCCGGCGCGGTGAAACAATAAGACCAACCACCAGAGAACAACGGGAGCTTAAACGTGACAATCCAATTCAAGACCGGCCTCATGGCCCTTGCATTGCTCGGCTCGACCGCACTCGGCACGATGACTGCCACAGTCGCACAGGCCGCAGACCAGGAAATCAGCTGGATCTATTGCGGCGACAAGATCGACCCGATCCATGAAAAGTACATCAAGGAATGGGAAGGCAAGAACGCCGGCTGGACCGTGAAGCCAGAGCTCGTCGGCTGGGAACAGTGCCAGGACAAGGCGACGACGCTGGCCGCTGCCGGTAACCCGGTCGGCATGGCCTATGTCGGCTCGCGCACGCTGAAGGAATTCGCCGAGAACGACCTGATCGTTCCCGTGCCGATGACCGACGCGGAAAAGAAGACCTACTACCCCAACATCGTCGACACCGTGACCTTCGACGACAACCAGTGGGGCGTGCCGATCGCCTTCTCGACCAAGGCGCTCTACTGGAACAAGGACCTCTTCGCGAAGGCCGGGCTCGATCCCGAAACGCCGCCGAAGACCTGGGCCGAAGAGATCGCCTTCGCCAAGCAGATCAAGGAAAAGACCGGCATTGCCGGCTACGGCCTTCCGGCCAAGACCTTCGACAACACCATGCACCAGTTCATGCATTGGGTTTACACCAATAACGGCAAGGTCATCGATGGCGACAAGATCGTCATGGACAGCCCGGAAGTGCTGGCAGCCCTGCAAGCCGTCAAGGACATCACGCCCTATTCCGTCGAAGGTGCGACCGCCTACGAACAGAACGAAATCCGCGCCATCTTCCTCGATGGCAAGGCCGGCATGATCCAGTCCGCATCGGGCGCCGCAGCGCTGCTGAAGAAGACCGACATGAAGTGGGGCGTTGCGCCGCTGCCGCTCGGTCCCTCGGCCAAGGGTGAGGGCACGCTGCTCATCACCGACAGCCTGGCGATCTTCAAGGGCACGGGCGTCGAGGACAAGGCGATCGAATTCGCCAAGTTCATCACCTCGCCGGGCCCGCAGGGCGAATACGAACTGCAGGGCGGCGCTGGCCTGACCCCGCTGCGCCCTTCGGCCAAGGTTGACGAATTCGTCAAGGCCGATCCGTCGTGGAAGCCGTTCATCGACGGTATCGCCTTCGGTGGTCCGGAGCCCCTGTTCAAGGATTACAAGGGCTTCCAGAATGCCATCATCGAAATGGTCCAGTCGGTCGTCACCGGCAAGGCCGAGCCGGCAGATGCTCTGAAGAAGGCTTCGGTCGCGATCGAAGAGTACAAATAAGCTTGTCCAGCCTGCTGTCGCGGCGGCCCCTGCCGTCGCGACAGTCCCTTCCCGGGGCGTAGGACCGGCCTGCCTGCCGACCCGTTTCCCTTTTTCGTCCAGACCAACGCCGCCCGCTTCGGCGACCGGAGACCGATCGTGATACAGCTCTTCCTCAACAAGGTGCAGAAGTCCTACGGCGACTTCGAAGTGCTCAAGGGCGTCCAGCTCGAGGTGACGACCGGCGAGTTCGTCGTCTTCGTCGGCCCGTCCGGCTGCGGCAAGTCCACGCTCTTGCGCATGATCGCGGGTCTCGACTCCACCACGAGCGGCGACATCGTCATCGACGGCGTTCGCGTCAACGATCTGCCGCCGGTCAAGCGCGGCATCGCCATGGTCTTCCAGTCCTATGCGCTCTATCCGCACATGACGGTGTTCGAGAACATCGCCTTTCCCCTGCGCGTGGAAAAGATGGAGGAGAGCAAGCTCAAGGCCAAGGTCGAGAACGCCGCGCGCATCCTGCATCTCGATCAGCGCCTGCAGCAGAAGCCGGGCATGCTGTCCGGCGGCCAGCGCCAGCGCGTCGCCATCGGCCGCGCCATCGTGCGCGAGCCGAAGATCTTCCTGTTCGACGAGCCGCTGTCCAACCTCGATGCGGCGCTGCGGGCCGACATGCGCATCGAGCTTGCGAAACTCCATCGCGAACTCAAGGCGACGATGATCTACGTGACGCATGACCAGGTGGAAGCCATGACCATGGCGGACCGCATCGTCGTGCTGAATGCCGGCGATATCTCGCAGGTCGGCGCGCCGCTGGAGCTGTACCACAAGCCGAAAAACCTGTTCGTCGCCGGCTTCATCGGCAATCCGAAAATGAACTTCGTGCCGGTCACCTGCACGGCCGTCGGCCCCGTCGGCGTCACCGTCGACTATCAGGGCCAGACGGTCACGATCCCGGTCGCCAGTCGCGCGGATCTCGTCGGGCAGGTTTTGACGCTCGGCATTCGTCCCGAACATACGATGCTGACGCCCGGCGACCTCAACATTCCGATCATCCCCTCGGTGATCGAGCGTCTGGGCATCAATACCGTGGCCTATTCCAGCCTGTCGGACGGCACGCCCTATTGCGTGCTGCTGCCCGGTTCCGCGCCGCTCGCCGTCGAACAGCCTGTCTCCACCGGCATCATGGCGGCCGATTGCCATCTGTTCGAGGCCAATGGGGAAGCGCTGGAGCGCACCGTGGACTGGCAGACGCTCGAGATCCCCGCAGCCATGACGGCGGCTTAAGGGCCTAAACGAAGGGTGGAAGGGCCGGGCGCCCTTCCGCCGTCTCTCACCCGTCTCTCACCACACAAGGCCGCGCGCGGCGACGTCCTCGATGCGCGTCACCACGCCGTTCCGGTGGAACGTCATGATGTCGAACAGGTTCGACACCACGCAGGTGTGGTTCGGCACGATCAGCACCTTGTCGCCGATGTCGGGCCGCGCGCCGGAGACCCGCGACAGGTCCACCACGCCGTGCTCCTCGGACAGGCCCGAGATGACGGCGTCGGGATAATCGACGAGCATGCCATAATCCGAAAATCCGAGAAGGTCCGATGTCAGCGCCTTGGAACCGGCGTCGAGCACGGCGCGGTCGGGCGTGGGGCGCGCGACGACGGTTGCCAGCACCTGCATGGCGCAGTCCTGCAGCGAGCAATGGCCGGAGCGGGCCATGGCACGGTCGTTGTAAACATAGGTGCCGGCACGGTGCTCGGTGGCGGACGGCACCTGATGGGCTGAGAACAGGCTCGGCGTGCCGCCGTTGCTGACGATCGGGCAGGGCATGCCGAGAGCGGCAAGGCTGGCGATCGCGCTTGCGAAGAACGCCTCCACCGCCGCTTCGTCATGGGCCTTCGGATAGGTCATCAAGCCGCCGAAGACGAGGCCATCGGCCGCCGCGATCCTCTGGCCGAGAGCCACGGCCGCCGCCGGGTCCTGCACGCCGCAGCGTCCGGCGCCGGTGTCGCATTCGACCAGCACCGTCAGCGGCCTGGCGCCGGCGAAACGGGCTGCGAGGCCTTCGACCGTCACCCCGCTGTCGGCGACGACTTTCAGGCCTGCGATGCGTTCGTTCAGCGCCCTCAGCCGGTCGAGCTTTTCGGGCCCGAGAATATTGAAGGTGATGAGGATGTCCTCAAAGCCGGCGTCCGCGAAAACCTCGGCTTCCGTGATCTTCTGGCAATTGATGCCGCGCGCGCCGGCCGCTTCCTGCGCCTTGGCGATGGCCGGGATCTTGTGGGTCTTGATATGCGGGCGAAAGGCGAGGCCATGGCCGTCGAGATAGGTCTGCACGCGGGCGATGTTCGCGGCCAGCCTGTCCTCGTCGATGAGGGGCAGGGGCGTCGACAGCGACAGGATGGGCTGGCCGACCTGCGGCCGCAGCGGGGTTGTCATCGGCGTCTCTCCCGTTGGTCTTATCGTCTTCACAGTGGTTCCTCGTCTGCGGGTTGCGCGAGCTTTGCACAGGCGCAGACGCCATTTCTATCCCGCATCCCGTGTCATCGTGGCAAGTCCGTGCGGGTCCTCGACAATGGGCCAGATGTTTCGGGAGGCGCGGCGATAGGCTGTCTTGGCCGGGTTGTTCGGATAGGGCGAGCCGGCCGCGCAATAGAGGATCTCGGAGGCGATCTTCGAGAAGGCGGCATAGAAGTGGTTGGTGGATTTGATCACCAGCAGGTGCTTTGTCGTCGGATCGATGCCGAGCGCGGTGAAGAGCGAGGGATCGTAACTCTGGACCCGCACCGAACTCAGGATGATGTCGATGCCGTCGAGATGGATATGCGCGGCATCGCCGAAGGGTGCGACGCTTTCGCCGAAGCGCATTTCGGCGCTGCGGACGACGCGCCGGACCGTCACCTGCCCGTCGATCGGGTTGCCGGTGCCGGGCGCAGATTTCGCGCCGAAGCGGAGCGGGATCTCCGCGCCTTCGCCGGCCGCCATGCAGATCTGCACGGCGATCGGGTCCCAGATCATGCCGACGGCTACATTTGTCACGCCGCGGGCAAGGAGGGCCGCAAGGATGACCGTCGCATCGCCCGCCGTGCCGCCACCGGGATTGTCCCACATATCGGCGATGACGACGGGCCCGAGCGGGTTCGCCAGCGCCCGGTCGATCGCTTCCGCCTCGTCGATCTGCGGCATCATGAAGGTTCCGCGCCTTGAAAACAGCTCCAGCCCGAGGTCGCGCGCCAGCCGCTCGCCTTTCTCTTTCTGTCTGTCGGTGATCGCGATGGTCTTCGTGCCCATCTCCGGCACGTCGCCGGCCATGAAGCCGTGGATGACGGAGAGCGAGAGGATCTCTGGATCGCCGGCCTCCATCCGCATCAGCCGATCGACAAAGGAGCGCATCGGATCGCGCGAGGTCGGGAAGACGTCGATCATCCGGCAGTCGAACACGGACATGACAGGCTTCACGCGCCCTTCCAGCGTGTCCACCGCAATCCGCCAGAGGTCTTCGGCGCGCGCGACGAAGTCGGTATGGGGGAACTCCTTGAACGCGACGAAGAAATCGACGGCCGCAACGCGCTTGGCGGTGAGGTGGCTGTGGGGATCGATTTCGGCGCAGACGAGACGATCGGGCCCGACGATCTCGCGGATGCGGGCGAGCAGATCGCCTTCCGGATCGAGATAGCCATCGGCCACCATCGCGCCGTGCAGGCCCATGACCACGCCATCGACGGGCATCGCGGCCTTCAACTGGTCGAGGATCTCGTCGCGCAGGCTCTCATAGGCCTGCCGGTTGATCAGGCCCGCCGGGTCCGCCCAGGCGGCCGTGCCCTCGATGAGCGTCCAGCCTTTCTCCGCACAGACCTTTCGCCCCACCGTGATCGGCGCGGTGCAGAGCGTCGGCGTTTCCGGATGCTGGCCCGGAGGCGCGTAGAGGGACTCCTCGAAGGCGCGGCGGTCGATGCAGATCGGCGCGAAGGTATTGGTTTCCGTGGCAAGGGCGGCGGTAAAGAGACGCACGGTGTTCGGCTTTCCACAGGTTGGCGGGGTCAGGAGTGGGCATGGCAGGCGCCGATCGCGCGCCGTCCGTCATCGCTACCGGGCGGGGTTCGGCAGGTAGCCGGTGAAGCCGCAGATCTTCCAGCGCCCCTCGTGCAGGCGGCAGGTGTAGAGCGTCTGCCATTGCATCACGTCGAGACTGCCATCGGTCTTGCGGATGCCGCCCTGGAATTTCTTGCGGGCAAGCGCCGTCTCCCCCTTCACCTCGATCGCCTCCAGCGTCGTCGTGGCAAAGATCGCCTGGCGCGGGTCCTCGCCATAGGTCTGGCTCTGAAAATCGCGGGCCTGCTTCAGCCATTCGTCGCGGTAGGCGGCGAGGGAGGGAAAGGCGAGGGTCCAGTCGTCCGGGTCCGGCTTGTGATTGCCGCTGATGGCCAGAAAGCCGTCCTCGACGAAGTCGCCCGCGACCATCGACCAGTCCGCCGCCAGAAAGGCATCGATATCGCGGGGAACCAGCATCTCCCAGATGGCGTGGCGCGCCACGTCGCTTGCCGGAAAGGGATTGGCATGGGGATCACGCATGGGACGACCTCTGGTCTAAATTATTTTCATGGAGGCTCGAAAACTCTGGTCAAGTTCGGTTTTCTATGGTCCATTGTCAACAATTGACGAAAATAATTTGCAAGAGGGCCGGGATGACCATCACGCGATATGGCACGGAGAAAGCCGGTGCCGGTGGCCAGAGACTGCCTTTCGCCCGCGCCGTGGAGGCTGCCGGCTGGCTGCACGTGTCCGGCCAGGTGGCCATGGAAGACGGCGAGATCATTTCGGGCGGCATCGTCGAGCAGACGCACAAGACCATCGCCAATCTCCTCGCCATTCTGGACGAGGCCGGCTACGGCGTCGAGCATGTCGTGCGCTGCGGCGTCTGGCTGGACGATCCGCGCGACTTCTGGACCTTCAACAAGATCTACCAGACCTATTTCGGCGAGCACCCGCCGGCGCGCGCCTGCGTTCAGGCGTCCATGATGGTGGATTGCAAGGTCGAGATCGACTGCGTCGCCTACAAGGCGCCGGTCTGACGGCTTCAGGCGCCGGGCGGGCAAGCTTCGGGGAGGCGGAATGGATATCTTCACGACGATCCAGGAAGGCCGGGCGCAGTTTTCGCCGTCCGAGCAGCGGATCGCCGATATTCTCCTCGGCGACTTCGAATTCGCGGTCAATGCCTCCATCATCGAGCTTGCCGAACGGGCGGAGGTCTCGCCGCCGACGGTCACGCGCTTCTGCCGCAATGTCGGCTGCCAGAGCTTTTCCGACTTCAAGGTCAATCTCGCCAAGACCGCCTTCATCGGCGTGCGCTATCTCAACCCGGAGGCAAAAAGCACCGAGCCGGCCGATGTGGCGGAAGACGTGATCACCAAGGCGCAGAACGCGCTGTTCATGATGCATCGCGCGCTCGACTCCGTGCTTCTCGACAAGGTGGCCGACCGGCTGTCGCGCGCCGAGATGGTCTATACCTTCGGCTCGGGCGGCAATTCCTCGATGATCGCGACCGAGCTGCAGAACCGGCTGTTTCGTCTCGGCTCCCGCGTCACCGCCAGCAACGATCACAACATGCAGCTGATGCTGACGGCTGCCGCCCGAACCAACGACGTGATCGTCGGCTCTTCCTTTTCGGGCCGCAACCAGGAACTCGCCCGCTGCTTTGCGCTCGCCCGCGAAAGCGGCATCACCACCATCGCGCTCACGCAATCGGACAGTCCGGTGGCGCAGGCGGCGGAACTCGTCATCGGCATCGATTTGCCGGAGGGGGCGAACATTTTCCGTCCGACCTCCACCCGCTTTGCTTTCCTCGCGGTGGTGGATGTGATCGCGAGCCTCGTCGCCTATCGCAACCGCAAGCTCTCGACCGTGACGCTGCGCCACATCAAGCAACAGCTGGTCGAACACCGCGACGGTGACGACCGCCAGATTCTCGGAGACTGACCATGCCGTGCACCTCTGCCTACGGGCGCGCGAAATGCCGATGACCCGTTCGATTGCCGTCGTCACGGGTGCGGCCGGCGATATCGGCCGCGCGATTGCGGCCCGCTTGTCGGACAGCCACGACATCGTCGCGCTGGTCGATATCGATGCCGCGGCGCTGGAGCTTGCCGCCCGTGAACTCGGTTCTTCCGAGCGTTTCATCTCCGTCGTCTGCGACATCACGGACGAGGCGAGCATAAGCGCGATGGCGGAGGTCACGGCCGGGCTCGGCCTCGTGCGCACGCTGGTCAACAATGCCGGTGCGGCGCGCGCCGTGAGCCTGCACGATACGGACGGTGCGATCTGGCGGGCCGATGCCGCGCTCAATCTGGAAGCGCCGTTTCTGGTGTTCCGCGCGCTGGAAACCGCGCTGAAAGAAGCGCAGGGCGCGGTCGTCAACATCGCTTCCGTCAACGGCCTCGCCGTGTTCGGCCACCCGGCCTATAGCGCGGCCAAGGCCGGGCTCATTCATCTGACGCAGTCGATCGCGGTCGAATACGGCAAGTTCGGCATCCGCGCCAATGCGGTCGCGCCGGGCACGGTGCGCACACAGGCCTGGGAAGCGCGCGCCAGCGCCAATCCGCAGGTGTTCGAGGATGTGAAGCGCTGGTACGCGCTGCGCCGGATCGCAACCGCCGAAGACGTCGCCAATGCCGTGTTCTTCCTCGCCAGCGAGCAGGCCCGCGCCATCACCGGCGTCTGCCTGGCGGTGGATTGCGGGCTGACCGCGGGGCAGGCCGAGCTGGCGCGGACCTTTTCGCAATCCGACCATTACTGACATCACGACCGTCCAGAAGGGAAACCACCATGGCAAACGCACAGGATTTCCGGCTCGAGAACAGCTGGCACCCGATCGATGGAGACGCGTGCGGCGGCTTCGTCTTCACGCTGTTCAACCTGTCGGACGCGCCGATTTCCGGCTTCACGCTGGCCTATACGTCGCTGACGCGCGTGATGGACGATCCGGCCTGCGACAATGCCACCTTCCTCCTGCGCAACGCCAATTTCCACCAGTTCGCCCCGCCAGAGGGCCTGGTGCTCGCGCCGGGCGGCAGCTGGCGTTTCACCGTGTCGGGTCTCTGGCGTCCGGCCAAGCACCGGACGGACGGCGCAAAATCGGCCTATCTGACGCTTCCTGACGGCCGCCATGTCCCGGTCGATGTGGACGACCTGCTTCTCGACGGGCGCCCGGCCGAGCCCGCCCCGGACCTGCTACCGAAGGGCAGGGTGACGGAACCCTTCTATCTGCTGCCCTGGCCGAAGGCCGCCAGCCTGACGGCCGGGGATGCCGTGCCCGTGGCGCTCTATCCCGCCGAGGGCACGGGCGGCGAGGACCTGAAGGCGGTGAGCACCGTCATCGCGCTTTACCGGCGGCTTTTCAGCGTCGGGCATGTGCCATTGTCGCTTGCGCCGGTGCATGAGGGGCGCGCGCTCGAATTTCGACAGGCGGACGCCCTCGGTGCCGAAGCCTATCGGCTGGATTTCGCCGATGTGGTCACTCTCGCTTACGGCGGCGCGGCCGGCCGGCAATATGGGCTGACCGCGCTCGCGCAGATTCTGCATGGCGCCCGTACGGAAAAGGCCGTGTTCCGGTTTCCCGCCTCCGGCGAGATCGCGGACGCGCCGCGCTATGTCTGGCGCGGCTGCCATCTCGATGTGTCGCGTCAGTTCTATCCGGTTGCCGATGTCATCCGGCTGATCGATATTCTCGCCTGGTACCGCATGAACGTGTTCCACTGGCACCTCTCGGACGACGAGGCCTGGCGGCTGGAGATCAAGGCCTATCCGACGCTGACGACGCTCGGCGTGCTGCGCGGACCGGACGAGCCGATGCTGCCGCAGCTTGGCAACGGGGCGGAGCCGGTCGGCGGCTTCTATTCCCAGGACGATGTGAAGGCGATCGTCGGGCATGCGCTGGCGCTGCAGGTCGAGGTCGTGCCGGAGATCGATATTCCCGGCCACAGCACGGCGACGCTGGTCGCCCTGCCGGCGCTTGCCGACGGGCAGGAAGCGCCCGACAGCTACCGCTCGGTCCAAGGCTTTCCCAACAATGCGCTGAACCCTGCGGTCGAGGAGACCTACGTGTTTCTCGGCAAGGTGTTCGACGAGATGGTGACGCTGTTCCCCTCGAAGCTTCTCCATATCGGCGGCGACGAAGTCGCGTCGAACACCTGGATGGCGTCGCCGCTGGCGCGCAAGCTGATGGCGGACGAGGGCGTCGAGGGCACGTTCGGGCTGCAGAGCTATTTCATGAAGCGCATCCAGCAGATGCTGTCCGAGCGCGGCCGCAGGCTCGCCGGCTGGGACGAGGTGTCGCATGGCGGCGGTGTCGATCCCGCGGGGACGCTGCTGATGGCGTGGCAGAAGCCCGAGGTCGGCGTGGAGCTGGCACGCCAAGGCTATGATGTCGTGATGACGCCGGGGCAGGCCTACTATCTCGACATGGTGCAGGACGAGGCCTTTCAGGAGCCGGGCGCGAGCTGGGCCGGCACCGTGCCGCCGCAGCACACCTATACGTACGAGGCGGTCGGCGATTTCCCCGAGGCGCTGCAGGCCCGCATGCGCGGCGTGCAGGCGTGCATCTGGTCGGAACATTTCCTCAACCGCGACTATTTCAACCACCTCGTCTTCCCAAGGCTCGCCGCGATCGCCGAGGCCGCGTGGACACCGCGGGAGCGCAAGGCCTGGCAGCGGTTTGCCGCGCTGGCGCCGTTGAGCCCGAAACTCTAGGGGCAGGGCGGAAGGGGGCTCCGTTCCCTTTCGTCTTGCTCTCCTGCTCATCCCGAAACCCGATCAAGGGCCAGACATCATGACCTTCCGTATCGCCGTCGGCGGCATCCATACCGAATGCAGCACCTCGTCCCCGGTCCTGATGCGGCCGGAGGATTTCCGCGTGCTGCGGGGTTCCGACCTGCTGTCGGCCGATTCCTTCTCGTTTCTGGACGAGGCCGATGTCCAGCCGCTGCTTCACGCCCGTGCCGTCCCCGGCGGGCCGCTCGCGCGGGAGACCTATGAGGGTTTCAAGGCCGAGTTCCTTGCACTCCTGAAAGCGGCGCTGCCGCTCGACGGTCTCTACCTTGCCATGCATGGCGCGATGAACGTCGAAGGCATGGACGATGCCGAAGGCGACTGGATCTCGGCGGCGCGCAGCGTGGTCGGTCCCGACATCCCCGTTGCCGCCAGCTACGACCTGCACGGCAACGTGACGCAGCGCATCGTCGACCAGCTCGATATCTTCGCCGCCTATCGCACCGCGCCGCATATCGACGTGCGCGACACCATGGTGCGGGCCTGGTCCATGCTCGTGAAAACGTTGCATTCGGGCGCCAAACCCGGCGTCGCCTGGGCGCCGGTGCCGGTGCTGCTGCCGGGCGAACGCACCTCCACCGAGGACGAGCCGGCAAGGAGTCTCTACGACGCGCTGTCACGCCACGATGCGGTGCCGGGGATCTGGGACGCCAACCTCATGGTCGGCTATGTCTGGGCGGACGAGCCGCGCGGCACGGCCTGCGCCGTCGTGACGGGAACGGACAAGGCAGCGGCAGAGGCTGCCGCGGCGGAGATCGCGATGTCCTACTGGAACGCCCGCGAGGCCTTCCGTTTCGGCCCGGTCACCGGAGCGCTGGCAGACATGCTCGATATTGCCGAGCGGACGGAAACACGGCCGGTCATTCTTGCCGATTCCGGCGACAATCCGACGGGCGGGGGCGTCGGCGACCGGGCCGACGTGCTCAACGCTCTCGTCGCGCGCGGTTTTCAGGGTGCCGTCATCGGGGGCATCACCGATCCGCCGGCCGTGGACGCCTGCTTTGCGGCCGGCGAGGGCGCGACCCTGTCGCTGACGATCGGCGGGGCGCTCGATCCCGCAAGCCCCTCGGCGGACGTCTCCGCGATCGTGGTCCGTCTCGATGATCCCGCCGGTCCGCAGGAGCGGCAGGCGGTGGTCACCGTCGGTGGCATCACGGTCATTCTCGCGGCGCGCCGGCGGCCGTACCACAACATCGCCGACTTCACGCGCCATGGCATCGATCCCGAGGGCGTGCGGCTGCTCGTCGTCAAGTCCGGCTACCTCTCGCCCGAGCTTGCGCCGATCGCACGGCCGAACCTCATGGCGCTGACGGACGGCGTCATCAACCAGGATATCGAGCGCCTGACCAATGCCCGGCGCCAGCGCCCGTCATTTCCCTTCGAGCGGGATTTCGACTATGTGCCGGAGCCGCAATCCTCCGCCCGCTGGATATAAGCGCATCTGACACGACGTCACGGCTGAAAAACAGGCAGCGGCGCGCTTCGCACCGTTGCACTCGGGGTGTCGGCGTCTACATCATTTCCAGCCGAAGCGGGATCGCTTCGGCGTCGGACAATGCGGTAACAACTCTACTGTAGGCCGCATCCTCACATCCGGCGGTCCGCCGTCTCTCCAACTGGGCCGATCCGCGCCCTGGTGTCTCCATGAGCCTATCGATCGCGACCGCCCTGCGGGATCCATCGCTGCGCGTCAGCGCGCTTGCCATATTCTTCTTCGGGTTCTCGGGTGCTGCGACGCAGCCCTACCAGTCGATCATCGGCATCCGCGAACTGGGCCTGAGCGATAGCGGCTATGCCAGCCTGATGTTTGCGGCCGCCGCCGTCAGCGTCACCGCGAGCGTGCTGATGGGTATCTTCGCCGATCGGCTCGGCGATTACAGGACCTCCATCCTCTATGTCGCGCTGTTCGGCATTACCGGGTTCGGGCTGGTCTATCTCTCCGCGACGATCACCGCCTTCGTCATCGCCAAGCTCGTTCTGCTGCCCGTCTTCGGCGCGCTGAACTCGCTCATCTTCGCCAATGTGCGCGCGGCGTCCGGCGGGCTGGCGCAATCGCAGCTCGTTGCGGTCAACGCGACGATGCGGGCCACGATCTCGCTGTCCTGGGTGCTGGTGCCCGGCCTCGTCGGCATCGCGCTGGCGGGCTCGCAATCCATGCTGCCGGCCTATCTGATCGCGGCGCTCGCCGCCGGCGTCTGCTTCATCCTCGCGGCCTTCTATCTCCCGCGGCCGCTTCCCCTCGACAACCGCGACGATGCCGCGCGCTACCGCATCCTCTCGTCGCTCGCCGAAGTCGCATCCCCGCGCGTCGCGCTGCGGATACTTGCGATCGCGCTCATCTGTTCCATGCTGTTCGTCAACGACGCGGTGCGCTCGCTGATCATCATCGGCAAGGTCGGTGGCACGGTCCGCGATATCGGCATCGTCGTCGGCGTGGTCGCGCTGCTCGAAATCGTCTTCATCCTGTTCTGGAGCGCGGCCGAGCGGCGGATCACATCGCTGCGCTCGCTGGTCATCGGCGGCACGCTCTATGCCGTCTATCTCGCGCTGCAGGGCATGGCGACGCAGACCTGGCACATCTACGCACAGACGCTCCTCAGCGGCATCGCCGCCGCCGCCATCATCAGCCTGCCGATCACGTACCTGCAGGACCTGATTGCCGACCGCCCCGGCCTTGGAAGCTCGCTGATCGCGGTCAACATGTTCCTGAGTGCCGGCATCAGTGCCGTCGTCTTTGCAGCGGGAACGCGGATCGGCGATTACGGCTTCACGTCGATCCTCGGCGGCTTCGTCGGTCTCGCGGGCGTGGTCCTGCTGGTCGTGCTGGACGGGAGCCGGGGACGGGCGAAAGCCTGATCCGGCGCGGTCCCGTACCCGCAACGAAAAACACCGGAGCGCGGAAGCGCCCCGGTGTCGTGTCGTCATAGGATCGGACGGTATCGGCTCAGGACGCCTTGGCGCCGGCCAGCACTTCCTCGCACCAGCTCGGGCCACCCGGCTGACGGCGGTCGCCGACGAGGCGCACGGAGCGGATGACGTAGTCCGAGGATACGGTGAGCTGCACCGAGCAGCTGAGATAGTCGGTGCGGGCGGGGGATGTCTGCTTGCCGCGCGAGCCGTCCGGCTTCTTGGCATAGGTCGCGGGAACCTTGCGATTGCGGTAGCCGCCCTTCCAGGAATAGAGCGTGTTGCCGCCGCTCTGCACGTCGGCGATCGGCGGGCCGAACTGCGCGAAGAAGACGCCGGCCGGCTGTCCGGCCCAGCGGGCTTCGACCGCATTCTGCTGCTGTGGCGCAATGGTGGTGCATCCGGCAAGCGCCAGCGCAAGGCCGGCAGCGGCGAAAACCCGCAAGGTCATATATCGTCCCCTTCGAAAGATCCTGAAACCGGATGCTCTGCCGCCTGCCGCCAGCCCCATGCCGGCATCGAGGCGTCCCGCCCGTTCTCCCACGCCTCTAGCGCCAATCGCCTCGAATGAAAATCGGTCGCAACCTGCCGATACGCAATAAATTCCAAGCGTTGCCGAAAATCTCTACCTCCCGCCGTCCCATCCCGCACGGCGCCATCTTCCTGTCAAAAACTCTGCCGAACCTGTGATTTGCCGCTTGTGGAATGAACCCCCCTGTTCTATAGAAGCGCCGCTGGTAACGGAGTGTAGCGCAGCCTGGTAGCGCACCACGTTCGGGACGTGGGGGTCGCAGGTTCAAATCCTGCCACTCCGACCAGCTTAGTCTTTGGCTTTCCCGAAGCCGACCTTCAATCTCTACAGGATCCGCACGGTCGTGCGCCGTTTCATTCGGTGTTCGTGGTCCTGCCGAATGTGCCGCCGCGATCAGGCGGCCCTCTGCCGGCCGACGGCGGCGCCCGGCTGGCGGACGGATTTTCGACGGTTCAGTTTGAAGCCGCCGACGAGGTCGGTGAGCACCGAGGCGTCTTCGGACAGGTTGGCGCTGATGGCCGTCGTTTCCTCCACCATCGCCGCGTTCGCCTGCGTCATCTGGTCGATCGCATTGACCGCGGTGCTGATTTCCTGGAGCCCGACGGACTGTTCGCGTGAGGCCGTGGTCATGGCATCGACCTTGTCGTCGATATCGGCGACATAGAGCGTGATCTGATCCAAGGCTTTTCCGGTCTGATCCACGAGGCGAACGCCGTCGGAGACGTCGGCCGTCGATGTCTTGACGAGCGCGGTGATGTCCTTGGCGGCCTTGGCGGAGCGCTGGGCAAGTTCCCGCACCTCCTGCGCCACGACGGCAAAGCCCTTGCCGGCCTCTCCCGCGCGGGCCGCTTCCACGCCGGCATTCAGGGCCAAGAGGTTGGTCTGGAAGGCGATCTCGTCGATGACATGGATGATCTGCCCGATCTGGGTCGAGGACGCCTCGATGCGGCGCATGGCGTTGACGGCGTCGCCGACGACCGTTCCCGAGAGGGTGGCACAGTCGTTTGCCGCGCGCACGAGGTCACGCGTCTCGGTCGCCCGTTCGGCCGAGGACCTGACCGTCGCTGCGACCTGTTCCAGCGCGGCGGAGGTCTGTTCGAGAGCGGCCGCCTGCTGCTCGGTGCGCTTGCAGAGCTGGTCGGCGGCTTCATGCATCTCGGCGGCACTGCCGGACAGTTCGTTGGTCTTTCCGAGCACTTGCTCCAGCGTTTCCTGGAAGGTGGCGATCGAGTTGTTGAAATCGCAGCGCAGGCTGTCGAACCGATCCGCGAAGGGCTCGTCGAGCGTTTCGCGAATGTTGCAATCGGCGAGGCGGGCCAGTCCCGCACCCAGCGCCTCGACGACGATCTTGAGCTCTTCCGCTTCGCGTTCGCGGCGGCGTTGCTGGTCGGCGCGTTCCGCATCCGACAGGGACCGCTCCTGCTCGGCCGCAAGGCGCATCTGCTGGCGTTCGATCGCCGCGTTGCGGAAGATGGAGACGCTCTCGATCATCGAACCGATTTCGTCATGTCGTGCGGCCAGCGGCACATCCTGCGAATAGTCGCCTCGTGCGAGAACGTTCATGTAGCGCCCGATCTTCACGAGGGGCACGATGGCGCGATGGCGCAGGAGCCACAGGCCGCCGAGAAAGAGAACGACCGAAAGCAGGCTGCCACCGGCTGCGATCACCGTGTACTTCCGGCTTTCCCCGTTCGCCTTGGCGACGGAGCTTTCGAGGGTCGATGTCGCGAGCGCCGCAAGGGCCCGGACGCTGGCGTCGTGCACATAGAAGGCCTGTTGAACGCGATCGAGCGCTGCCGCATCGCTCGCGCCGGCCTGAACCTGATAGTCGGAGACGGCGGTCCAGAACGCGTCTCCGGACGCGATCACCTCGGTTGCGAGCTTGCCGCGCAGGCCCTCGTCGAGCTGCGCCGTCTTCCAGAAGACGCGCCGTTCCTCGAACGAGGCGCGGAGCGCCTTCATCTTCTCGTCGTTTTCCCGCAGGCGCCCGGGGTGCACGACCGCCTCGTTGACCAGCATATAGGCTTCGATGACGTAGAGGGGCGGCGGCAGGATATCCGCGATCAGATCCTTGCCATTGGCGATCTCGTCGTAGACCGGCCCTCCCACTTTCAAGGTGCCGAGGGCCTGCGTCTGGATGCCGATCGACATGACCAGGCCCAGGGTGACGACGAGCCCGAACAGAACGAGCAGCCGGGAAATCGTAAGGTTTTTCACGCGATGCCTCTCCGCTGATCGGAGGAGGTCCTCCAATCTCATCGGAGCGAAGTCTAAAACCAGGATCGCTAAAATATCGTGAAGGCCGTAAAGGTAGGCGTTTTGTTCCGGGACATGTCTCGATATCGGAACCCATTCTTCGCCGCACGGAACCACATGGGTCTGTCCAACATTGTAACGTCGGACAGGACCGCAACCATCCGTGCGCGTTCGTCGCCGGGATTCAACCTTGGACAGCGGTTCGACAGGGTTTGCTTTTTAAGGGCAGCGAGGGGCGTCGTTCCGATCGCGATGTGGGGTCATCGGGCCGGGGGGCCGGGCTCTCCGTCCCCGGGGTTTCGACCGGCGGCGCAGCGACACCACAACGTGCGCAATGCAGTCTTGAAAACCGAAGGAGTTCGGCGTGAGTTTGAGGCGGCCCTTCAGGGCGGAAATCATCGGCGGATCGAAGATCTGGATCATCGACGCGGAGGGCGCCTTCGTGACGTGTTTCCCGAGGCAGAGCGACGATGTCACAGCCGACTTCGCACGGGCACAGGCCGTTGCGTCCGCCGACGTGGAGGAAATTCCCCTGGCGGACGGTGCCGGCATCCACAGTCTCTCCTGAGACGTCATCGAATGGGGATTGCCCGTTGCGCTCCCGGCCGGCCTTACGTCCGTTCGTTCGTCGGCAGGCGGATCGTCAGACGAGCAGGAGTACCGGGAAGGAGACCGTGAGAAGGGCTGCACCGGTGACGATGACGATCTTGAGGAGGCTGGCGTCGAAGGACGTTTTCTGCTGCTCGTTCATGCCTTGCTTCCTGCACTCGCCCTGTGGATGTCTGCCCTCTTAACGCGCAGGCGGGGGTTAAGGTTTCCGGGCCGTCGCAGGTTGCGCCGCCCGAGATGGCGGATGTAGAGGCCGGCCGCCTGGCGCGCACTTTTGTTTGGCCCAGTGGCTGGCCTAGTGCCTGGCCTAGAGATCAACCTTTGCGGGAGGACCGCGGAAGGCGTCGAGGCCGGGGATGGGGTCGAGACGGACGGGTGCGCCGGTTGCGGCCGAGCGGTAGATCGCCTCCATCAGCACGTGGTCCTGCACGCCTTCCTCGCCCGGCGTGCGTGGTTTTCTGTCATGCAGGATGCAGTCGGCGAGATGGTCGATCTCGGCGGCGAACTGATTGTTGGCCGAAAGGTCGATCGTCTTCTGCACGGTCTGGTCGCCCTCACGTTCGATCACCGTCAGGCTCTGACCCTTATACTTGTAGGCATTGGGCATATCGACGCTGGCCCGCTCGAAGTTCAGGCGCTGATGCTTGTCGTCGCGGGCACCGTAGCTCGTCAAGCAATTGACGATGGTGTGGGACGGGAAGCGCAGCGTGAAGGACACGGTTTCCTCCACCTCGGCAAAGCGGGGATCGCCGGCCGGGCTGTACTGGGTCGCCATGATCTCCACCGGTTCCTCGCCGGTCAGGAAGCGCGCGGTGTTGAGGCAATAGAGCCCGATATCCGGCAGCGCCCCGCCGCCGGCGAGCGCCTTCTTGTGGCGCCATTGCTCGGCACCGTTTTCCGCGACCGTCTGGACATTGATGGCCGACATGCCGACCAGCCGTCCATAGGCTTTCGAGCGTACCTTCTCGGCGAGATGCAGGTTGAAGGCCTCGTACTGGATGCGATAGGCGATCATCAGCTTGACGCCGGCGGCGTTGCAGGCGTCGAGCATGGCCCGGGCTTCGGTCGAATTCACCGACATCGGCTTTTCGCAGAGAACATGCTTTCCAGCCTTTGCCGCGCGCTCGACGAAGTCGCGATGCAGCCCGTTCGGGGTCACGACATAGACGGCCTTGATCGCCGGATTGTCCTTGATCGCGTCGAACCCCTCATAGTCGTAGCAGGCCTCCGGCTTGATGCCGTATTGCGCTGCAACCGTCTTCATCTTCTCGGGCGAGCCGGAGACGAGGGCGACCAGCCTTGCATTTTTCGTTTCACCGAAGGCCGGCAGGATCTCCTCGAGGCTGAGCCGCCCGAGCGCCACGACGGCGAAGCCGACCCGTTCTTCCGGCGGCAGAGGCGCCTTCGGGTTGCCGCTCGGTGCCTCCGAAGGGCCGCGCCATTCCGGAAAGGTGACCTTGCCGTCCTTGACGGCGCCCGTGTCGACCGGCGAGGGCGGCGGCAAAGAGCCCCCTTGCGTCTCTGCCTGTACGGAGGGTGACAGCAGCATCCCGGTTACGCCGACACCGCCGAGCTTCAGCAGGCCGCGCCGGTTGAAGGCGGGGATATCGTTCATGGGAATGGCCTTTTCGTGAACGTCCAGTCGTCACGATGCGAACTCAGCCGGGCGCGGTTTGTTCATCGCCGTCTCGCTCTTCTCCGTCGTCGAGCCACGATGGATGCGGAATGAAAATTTGCCGCTGTGGTTTCCGTGCCTATCTCAGGCGTGAGATGCCTGAAGACGAAGACAGCAAGGAAGACGGTATGACAGACCTCCAGAACACGCGGATCACGCTTGCCCGCCGGCCGCAGGGCGCGCCGGTCGCCGAGGATTTTCACATCGAGCCGGTGCCGGTTCCCGAGCCAGCTCAAGGCGAGGTGCTCCTGAAGATCCTCTATCTCTCGCTCGACCCCTATATGCGCGGCCGGATGAGCACGGCAAAGTCCTATGCCAAGCCGGTCGAGATCGGCGATGTCATGGAGGGCGGTACGGTGGCGGAGGTGGTCACCTCGCACCATCCCGATTTCAAGCCCGGCGACATCGTGCTCTCGCATTCCGGCTGGCAGGCCTATGCGATCTCCGATGGCCGGGGCCTGCGAAAGCTCGATCCGAAGGCTGCCCCTGTCTCCACGGCGCTCGGCGTTCTCGGCATGCCGGGATTTACCGCCTATGCCGGATTGCTGACGATCGGCCAGCCCAAGCCGGGCGAGACGGTGGTCGTGGCGGCGGCCAGCGGCGCGGTCGGCTCCGTCGTCGGGCAGATCGCCCGGATCAAGGGCGCGCGCGCCGTCGGCATTGCCGGTGGACCTGAAAAATGCGCCTTCCTGCGCGACGCGCTCGGCTTCGACGTGGCGCTCGATCACCGGGCATCCGATTTCGCCGAGCAGTTGAAGGCTGCATGCCCCGACGGCATCGACGTCTATTTCGAGAATGTCGGCGGTCATGTCTTCGAGGCCGTGTTTCCGCTGCTGAACACCTATGCGCGGGTGCCGGTTTGTGGCCTGATCGCCCACTACAACCAGGAGGGTGAGGCGAATGCGGGCCCGGACCGGCTGCCGGGCTTCATGCGGCAGGTGCTGACCCGCAGCCTGCAGATCCGCGGCTTCATCCAGCTCGAGTTCAGCGACCAGCGAGACGCCTTCCTGAAAGAGGCCGCCGGCTGGATCGCGGACGGACGGCTGCGCTATCGCGAGGACGTCGTGGAGGGGCTGGAAGCAGCACCCGAAGCTTTCAGAGGCCTTCTGGAAGGCCGGAACTTCGGCAAGCTGGTCGTGAAAGTCGCCTGAGAGCCAGCGGGCCTTGCCCGCAGGCGGCTGGTGTTCGAGGCCGGTTGTGCGATAAGATCCCGCGCCGAACGAGGATATCCGCCATGTATACGCCGCCCGCATTCCGCATCGAGGATCGTACCGCCCTGCTGGCCACGGTGCGGGCGGCGCGATTGGCGACGGTCGTCACGGCCACGGCAGACGGGCCGTTTGCGACGCCGCTGCCGCTGTTCGTGGACGAGACCGAGGGCGAACACGGTGTTCTCTATGGGCATTTTGCCAGGGCCAATCCGCAATGGCGGACCGCGCCGGTCGGCGATGGTCTGGCGATCTTCATGGGGGCGGATGCCTATGTGACGCCGGCCTGGTACGCGACGAAGCGGGAGACGGGAAAGGTCGTTCCGACCTGGAACTATGTGACGGTGCAGGCGCGCGGTCCCGTGGAATTCTTCGACGATCCGGAGCGCCTGCTGGAGGTGGTCACGCGGCTGACGGATCTGCATGAAGAGCCGAGGGCGTTGCCCTGGGCCGTTGGGGATGCGCCGGCGGAATTCATTGCCTCGCAGCTACGTGGAATCGTCGGACTGCGCATGCCGATCACGCATCTGGAAGGCAAGCGCAAGATGAGCCAGAACCGCAACGAAGCCGATCGCCTCGGTGTCGCGAAAGGGCTTTCGGAAAGCGAGCGACCCTCGGACCGGGATGTGGCGGACCAGATCTCCGTCTGATCGATCACCCGGAACGCCCGCTGGCCGAGGGCTAGAGATCCGGCTTGTGGAAGAAGGCTTCCAGCCGGTAGCCGTCGGGATCGATGATAAAGGCGGCATAGTAGAAGGTGGCATATTCCGGTCGCAGCCCGGGGGCGCCATTGTCTTCTCCGCCATGGGCGACCGCGGCGGCGTGGAACGCATCGACCGCCTCCTCGCTGAAGGCCTTGAAGCAGAAGTGAAGCCCGGAGCGCAGATCCGGGCGAACCGGATGCTCGGCCTGCGTCACCCAGAGACCGACCTGTTCGTCGCCATAGCCGAGCATCTTCGCACCGCTGGTAAGCCGTCCATAGCCGAGCGGGGTGAGCGCGGCATCGTAAAAGGTGCGGGACCGATCGATATCCCGGACGCCGATGGAAACGTGGTCGAACATGCGCACTCCCTCTTGTCTTGTCATGTCCGCTCCCGCTTCCCTCTGAGGCAAGCGGCGCGGTTTCCGGTGATGTTGTCGCCCGCCCGATCGCGTTTCGCAAGCGGAAGCAGGCGACGACATTCCGGGACCAACCCGTTTGCCCGCATCGGCATGCAACAGGCGGGGTGCCGCCCTATATGTGCCGTGCCGCGCGGCCGTTCCCGGGCCGCGCTGATGCATTCAGGAGATCGACATGACGTCCCCCAAACTCTTCTCGCCCATCGAGGTCGGCGGCCTGACGTTGCAGAACCGCATCGTCATTGCGCCGATGTGCCAGTATTCCGCCGAGAATGGCGAGATGACCGACTGGCACCTGACGCATCTCGGCATGCTTGCCCAGTCGGGTGCAGGGCTTCTGACCATCGAGGCGACGGCGGTCACGCCCGAGGGCCGGATCAGCTTCGGCGATGTCGGGCTTTGGAACGATGCCTGCGAAGCCGCCATGGACCGCGTGCTCAAGGGCATCCGCCGCTGGTCGGACATGCCGATCGCCATCCAGCTCGGTCATGCCGGGCGCAAGGCCTCCACCGATCTGCCCTGGGTGGGCGGCGCGCAACTCGCCCCCGATCATGCACAGGGCTGGAAGACCGTGGCGCCGTCCGCGACCCCTTTCAAGCCGTCCTATGACGCGCCGGAAGCTCTGGATGCCGAAGGACTTGAGCGCATCAGGAGCGCCTTCGCGGACGCCGCCCGCAGGGCCGCGCGTCTCGGCCTCGATGCGGTGCAGATCCATGGAGCCCACGGCTATCTCCTGCACCAGTTCCTCTCGCCGCTCTCCAATACGCGCACCGACGCCTATGGCGGCTCGCTCGAAAACCGCATGCGCTTTCCGCTCGAGGTGTTCGAGGCGGTGCGGGAGGCGTTTCCCGCGGAGCGACCGGTGACCATGCGCGTCTCGGGGACGGACTGGGTCGAGGGTGGCTGGGACAGCGCCCAGACGGTCGCCTTCGCGCAGGCGCTCGAAAAGCGCGGTTGCGCTGCGATCCACGTGTCGAGCGGCGGCCTTAGCGACGCGCAGGCCATTCCGGTCAGCCCGAGCTATCAGGTGCCGCTTGCCCGCGATGTCAAACAGGCCGTCTCGATCCCGGTCGTCGCCGTGGGGCTGATCACGGAGTTCGAACAGGCCGAATCCATCATCGGAACCGGCGATGCCGACATGATCGCGCTTGCCCGCACCATCCTCTACGACCCCCGCTGGCCCTGGCACGCCGCCGCCCATCTCGGCGCGACCGTCAAAGCGGCGCCGCAATATCTCCGTTGCCAGCCACGACAGTACAAGACGCTGTTCGACGCGGCGACCTGATGTCGGCAATAGCCCCAGACCTGTCGGGACGACCGGTCTGGGGCTGTCCCGTGCTGCATCCGAGAGAAAACAGCATGCCAAGAAAAAACGCAGAAAACCCCGGCGCGACGGTGACCGTCGTTCCGGGGTATTTTCGAAGACCAGCCGCGCCGTGTCGGATACCGTCCGACGGGCGCCCGTCAGATCTTAGCGGGTCGCAACTTTTTTCTTCGGGCCGGGCAGGAGGCCTTCGCGCTGCATCTGCTTGCGGGCGTTCTTGCGCTGGCGGGAAACAGCTTCAGCCTTCTGGCGAGCACGCTTCACGGACGGCTTTTCATAGGCTTCGCGCATGCGCATTTCGCGGAAGACGCCTTCGCGCTGAAGCTTCTTCTTGAGCACGCGCAGTGCCTGCTCAACATTGTTGTCTCGAACCAGAACCTGCATCTCGAACCTTGATCTCTGTCGCCCGCTGGGGCGGTGGTATGGTGACTTCGGCGCTCCTTATCTCACCACACGTCCGTCATGAAAAGGGGTTGGCTCGAAAAAAGAGCGAAGAAAAGTACCAAATCTCATTCTCTCCGGCAACTGACGGCGCCCGCAAGGGTGCCGGCCGGCAATGAGATGTGCACATCGGGAGCGTAACGCTCGGCTTTACCATCGCATTCGTCTTGCCGCTTGACAAGATCTTCCCGCAACCCCGATTGTCGCGGCGGCCATTGCGGTGGCCATGCCCCGTTCTGGCCGATTCTTGCCTCCGTCGCGTCGCTTCTTCCAGCCGGCTCGTCTCTCCCGGAGCAAACGGCTCCAAAAGAAGACTGCCCGAGAAAGAGATCATGGCCCGCGTCCTTATTCTGTTTGCCCATCCCGGCCAGCGGCATTCGCGCCTCAATGTGCGCATGGCGCGAGAGGCAGCGCTGCTCGACGGGGTGACCTTCGTCGATCTCTATGCCGAATATCCCCGCTTCAACATCGATATCGATGCGGAGCAGGCACGGCTGGTCGCTCACGACGTTATCCTCTTCCAGTTTCCCATCTACTGGTATTCCGTGCCGGCCCTTCTCAAGGAGTGGCAGGATCTCGTGCTGGAATACGGCTTTGCCTATGGGCAGAGCGGCTCCAAGCTTGCGGGCAAGCTGTTCCTGCCGGTCGTCACCACCGGCGGTGCGCGGGATGCCTATCGCGAGGAAGGCTCCAATCATTTCCGGCTGCGCACGCTGCTGTCGCCGCTGGAACAGACCGCCTTGCTCTGCGGCATGCGCTTCCTGCCGCCGGCGGTGCTGTTTTCCGCGCATGATTCGGCCGCCGACGGGCGGGCGGAGACCCATATCGCCGCCTATCTCCGGCTGCTGGCCACGCTGCGCGACGAGACGCTGGATCTGGAGGCGGTCTCGAAGGTCGAGCTCCTCGACGACGACGCCCTGTCGCTGATCGTGGCGCCGGGAGAGCCGAGGCCCACCAGACCCGTGCCGCCGGTCGGCCCCAGCAGCGCGAGGATATCCGAATGAGCGGCTTCATGTTCCAGGCCTTCGTCTATCTCGCGGCCGCGATCACCTCCGTCATCATCGCCGCCCGCCTCGGCCTCGGCTCGGTGCTCGGCTATCTCATCGCCGGCATCGTCATCGGCCCTGTCTTTCATCTGGTCGGCAACGAAACGCAGGATCTCCAGCATTTCGCCGAGTTCGGCGTCGTGATGATGCTGTTCCTGGTCGGGCTGGAGCTTCAGCCGCAGGCGCTCTGGGACATGCGGGCCCGGCTGCTCGGCCTCGGCGGCCTGCAGGTCGTGGGCTCGGCCGCGGTGGTCGCGGGCATCGGTCTTGCCGCCGGCTTGCCCTGGCAGACCGCGGTCGCGGTCGGGCTCATCCTGTCGTTGTCCTCTACCGCCATCGTGCTGCAGACGCTGAGCGAAAAGGGTCTCCTGAAGTCGCAAGGCGGGCGATCGAGCTTTTCCGTGCTGCTTTTCCAGGATATCGCGGTCATTCCCATGCTGGCCGTCCTGCCGCTTCTCGCCCTTCCGGCGCTGCAGGGTGGCGATCACGCCGCTCATGGCGCGGGCACTGCGGCGACGCTCGTCTCGGACCTTCCGGGCTGGCAGGTGGCGCTGGTGACCCTTCTGGCCGTCGCCTTCGTCGTGGTGGCCGGGCATTTTCTCTCGCGCCCCGTTTTCCGGCTGATCGCGGCGTCCCGGCTGCGCGAGATGTTTACGGCCGCCGCCCTGCTGCTCGTCGTTTCCACCGCCTTGCTGATGAGCATGGTCGGCCTGTCCCCGGCGCTTGGCACGTTTCTGGCCGGCGTGGTTCTGGCCAACAGCGAATTCCGCCACGAGCTCGAAAGCGATATCGAACCGTTCAAGGGCCTGCTGCTCGGCCTGTTCTTCATCACGGTCGGCGCCGGCATCGATTTCTCGCTGCTCACGGCCAATCTCGGCCTCGTTCTCCTGCTCACGGTCGGCGTCATCACCGTCAAGGCCGCGGTGCTGTGGCTGATCGGGCATCTCTACAAGCTGCGCGGCTCCGACCGTTGGCTTTTGGCGCTGGGGCTGGCGCAGGCCGGCGAGTTCGGCTTCGTTCTCGTCTCCTTCACGGTGCAGAATGCCGTTCTGCCGTCCGAGCTTGCCGCCATCATCATGCTCGTGATCGCCTTTTCCATGCTGCTGACGCCGGCGCTCTTCATCCTGTTCGACAAGGTGATCGTGCCGCGCCTCGACCGGGGGCAGGTGGACGAGGCCGACGAGATCGGGGAGGAGGCCTCCGTCATCATCGCCGGTCTCGGCCGCTTCGGGCAGATCATCAACCGCATGCTGCTCGCCAACGGCTACAAGACGATCGTGCTCGACAGCCGCTCGGATGTCATCGACGGGCTGCGCAAATTCGGCGTGCGCTCCTTCTTCGGCGATGCCGGTCGTCCGGATCTGCTGCACTCCGCCGGATTGCGCAAGGCGCGCCTGCTGGTCGTCGCCATCGACGATATCGAACGGGCCACGAGCATCGTCCGCCATGCCCGGCATGAAAACCCGGCGATCCACATCATCGCCCGCGCCTACGATCGCAACCATGTCTACCAGCTCTACGAAGCGGGTGCCGACGACATCGTGCGCGAGGTTTTCGACAGCTCCGTCCGGGCTGCGGGATATGCGCTGCAGAGCCTCGGCATGCACCCTTTCGACGTGGAAAAGAGCAAGGCCGTGTTCGTCCGGCAGGACAATTGGGGTCTGCGCCAGCTTGCGCCGCTCTGGAAGCACGATGTGCCCGTGTTCGAAAACAAGGCGTACATCGCCCGTGCCCGCGAGATCTCGGAGATCCTGGAACAGGCCATGATGGGCGACCGCAGCGCGCTGCACGACCGGACCGAGCGCGGCTGGACCCCGCCGGATATCGCGGCGCGCAACCATGACGCCGACGGCCATGATCAGGGCGGGCACGATCTCGGCAAACAGGATGTTGCCGAACGGGAACTGGCTAAACGGGAATTGGCCAAACGGGAACTCGCCAAACGGGATTTGGATGGACAGGGCGAGGGGTAGGGCGCTCGCGCTTCGAGGCGGTTCGCCGCTGACGCATACCGACCCTGCGGGAGACGACTGCATGCCATCGACCCCATTTTCGCGCGCCGCCCGCTTCATGCCCTGGCCGGCATCGCCCGTCAGCCCGAAGGAGCGGCTTCGCTCGGCAGCGGGCGCGCTGTTCGGCCTGCTGGTCACCGGCCTCCTCGGTGCCTTCCTGATCGCGACCTTCCCCCTCTCGCCGGCACTGGTCGCGCCGATGGGGGCTTCGGCCGTCCTTCTGTTCGCCGTCCCGTCCAGCCCGCTTGCCCAGCCCTGGTCGTTGATCGGCGGCAATCTGGTGGCGGCCTTCGTCGGGGTCACGGTGGTGACGTTCGTGCCCGATCCGATGCTCGGCGCCGCCCTGGCGGGCGCGATCGCCATCGGCGCGATGATGAGCCTGCGCTGCCTGCATCCGCCGAGCGGGGCGATCGCGCTGACCGCCGTTCTCGGGGGCCCGTCGATCCATTCGCTCGGCTATGGTTTTCTGCTCTGGCCGGTGCTCGGAAACTCGCTGCTGCTCCTGGCCGCGGCGCTGCTCTTCAACAACCTGACCGGTCGCCGCTATCCGCATGTCGCAGCTCCCGCGCTCGGTTCGCACCAGACGAAGGACCCGTCGCCTGCGACCCGCATCGGCTTTGCCGCCGAGGATCTCGATGCCGTGCTGAAGGATTACGACCGGGTTCTCGACATCCAGCGCGACGAGCTTGCGACCATCCTCAAGCGCACGGAGCTGCGCGCGCTCCAGCGCCAGTCCGGACAGACGCCGTGCGGGCAGATCATGTCGCGCGACGTGATCGCCATCGCGCCGGATGCCTCGCTGTCGGAGGCGCATGCGCTCCTGCGGGCCCACCATATCAAGGCCCTGCCGGTGACCGACGACAATGCCCGCGTCATTGGCATCCTGACCCAGACCGATATTCTCGATCGCGCCGACTGGACACGCGGCCGTCCGACCATCGGCTTCCGTCGCCGCTACCAATTGGCCGTCTCCGGCTCGACGGCGCCGAACGGCACCGTGAAGGACATCATGACCAGCCCCGTGCGAATGGTATCGCCCGACGATTCCCTCTCCGAAGCCATCCTCCTCTTTGCCGAAGGCGGCCTCCACCATCTCCCCGTCACCGACCCCCAGAACCGCCTCGTCGGCATCGTCTCGCAATCGGACGTGCTCGTGGCGATGCTGGCGGAGCGGTGAGGAGAGGCTGGCAGAGAACGCCTGCCAACGCCCGCCGCCCGCTGACTGCAACCATGGCTTCGATGAGTCTCTTGTTCGGCCCTACCGCCAGCCGAGCGCCGGTGCGATCTGGGTCAGGATGGTTTCGATGACGTGGGTGTTGTAGTCGACGCCGAGCTGGTTGGGGACCGTGAGGAGGAGCGTGTCGGCTTCGGCGATGGCTTCGTCGGTGCGGAGCTGCTCGATGAGGACGTCGGGCTCGGCGGCGTAGCCGCGACCGAAGATGGCGCGGGTGTCGGCGTCGATGAAGCCGATCTTGTCGCGGGCCTCGCCCGAGCGGCCGAAATAGGCGCGATCGAGATCGTTGGCGAGGGCGAAGATGCTGCGGCTGACGGAGACACGCGGCGTGCGGGCGTGGCCGGCAGCCTTGAAGGCGGCGCGGTAGGCGCGGATCTGGTCGGCCTGCTGCACATGGAAGGGCTCGCCGGTCTCGTCGTCCTTCAGCGTCGAGCTCTGCAGGTTCATGCCCAGTTTCGCGGCCCAAATCGCCGTCGCGTTGGAGCTTGCGCCCCACCAGATCCGGTCGCGAAGGCCCGGCGCGTGTGGTTCCAGGCGCAGAAGGCCGGGCGGGTTCGGAAACATCGGGTTGGGGTTCGGCTCGGCAAAGCCTTCGCCGCGCAGCACGTCATAGAAGACCTCGGCGTGGCGCCGGGCCATGTCGCCGCTCGTTTCGCCGTCTGCCGGCGCATAACCGAAGTGCCGCCATCCGTCGATCACCTGTTCCGGCGAACCGCGGCTGATGCCGAGCTGCAGGCGGCCGCCGGAGATGATGTCGGCAGCACCCGCATCCTCGGCCATGTAGAGCGGATTTTCGTAGCGCATGTCGATGACCGCCGTGCCGATCTCGATCCGGCTGGTGCGCGCACCGACGGCGGCCAGGAGGGGAAAGGGCGATGCCAGCTGGCGGGCGAAATGGTGCACGCGGAAATAGGCGCCGTCGGCGCCCAGCGCTTCCGCCGCAACGGCAAGGTCGATCGACTGCAGCAGCGTATCGGCGGCACTTCGCGTCTGCGATTGCGTCGAGGGCGTCCAGTGGCCGAAGGAGAGGAAGCCGATCTTTTTCATGATATTGTCCTGCTCGTCTCGATGTGGTGCCGGCGTTTTCGCACAGTCCCTGGCATGGAGACAATCTTGCATTCGCAGCACGGTGCGTTCGCATTCGAGGAGCAACGACACTTGGACGCTGTCGCCGCCTGCTGGGTCGTGCCGTCGCCTGCGGCCGTTGCGCGCCTTGCGAGACGGGCGCCGCCGCGCCGCTTCGCCGCAGGGCATGGGCCAATGCCCGGCTTTCCTCGCGAGCGCGAGCGCGCTAGATCTGCGCCTATCCGACGTCGCTGTCTCGGGCGTGAGCATGGCCTGGTCCTGCGGTGCGAGAGACGCAAAAGAGGCAGATCATGCGCCATTCCGTCCCTTCCTTCCGCGCCGAGCGCGCCCGCCGGGTGCTTTTTTCCGGCTTTGCCCTCTGCCTTTCCCTCGTCTCGGGGCCGGCCGGTGCGCATGTCACCATTGCCGCAAAGGCGGTTAAGGCCGGGAAGACGAGCACGTTCGTGCTCAAGATACCGCATGGTTGCGGCGGTGCCGCGACGACCGGGCTGCGGGTCGCGGTGCCCGCCGTGCTGTCCGATATCGAGCCACAGGAGAAGGCCGGCTGGACCGCCGTGGTGACGCCGGCCACAGCTGCGGCCGGCGGCTCAAAGGCGAAACAGGCGCAGATCGGCTGGACGGGCGGCACGATTGCGGCGTCCGACCATGCGGAGTTCGCGTTCAAGGCGAAAGTCGCGGCCGATGCCAAGGGCCGGATCTACGTGCCGATCGTCCAGCAATGCGGCGATGCCGCCGAACGCTGGATCAAGATCCCCTCGGGTGCGGATGCGGGCGAGCCGGACAAGCCGGCGCCTGCCTTCGACGTGACGCCCTGACCGCGCCGTGCTGCTTGGCATCATCAGTGTGAAGGCGGTCGGGCGAGGTCTTGGCGGGCGCCGGCACTCGCACTGGCGTCGGCACTCGCACTGGCATCGGCACTGGCTTTGGCAAAAAAGCCTGCGCGTGCTGTCGATCCTGCCGCTGTGCCTGCTGGCGAGCGCCGGCGTGGCCTTTGCCCATGCGCAGCTCGTCTCGTCCGATCCTGCCGATGGGGCAGTGCTTGCCGCACCGCCGCGGGAGATCGTGCTCGTTTTTTCGGAGCCGGTCGTCCCGCTGGTCTTCCGGCTGAGCGACCCGGCCGGGGGGATCGAGGCGCTGCCGGCGGCCGGGGCAGGGATAGGAACGGCCGGGACGCGGCTCGTCGTTACACTGCCGCCAGCGCTCGCTTCGGGGACGCACAGCCTGTCGTGGCGGGTGACCTCGGCGGATGGACATCCGATCGGCAGCGGGTTTTTCTTCTCCATCGGCAAAGCGACCGCGTCCCTCGGCGATGGCGGCGCGACCTCGGGCGATAGAGTGACCGCGGTCGGCCTGTTCGTCTCGCGCCTGTTGGTGATGGCCGGCCTTGTCCTCGGGGTCGGCGGCGCGGGGTGGGTGGCCCTGTTTTCCCGGTTGCAGCCTGCGCCGGATTCGCCTTCCGCGGCTCTGCCGGTCCCGGCTCCGGCCCTCGTGGCGGCTTCGCTTTGGCTCGGTCTTGCCGCCACGCCGGTGTGGATCGCCTTTCAGGGCTTCGATGCGCTGGGGGAGGCGGCCCGGGGATGGGCGTCGTCCGCGGTCTGGTCCGCCGGGCTTCAGGGCACGGCCTATGGTCGCGCCGCGCTCCTCTGCGCCGGGGCCATCGTCGCGGCGATCGTGTCGCTGCGCGCGCGCCGCGTATCCCTCCGGCTTTGGCTTGCCGCGCTTGCCTTCGGGCTGGCGGGCGTTTCCGCAATCGTTGCGGGACATGCGGCCACCGCGCCGCCACGGATCGTCACCGTTCCCGCGATCATGCTGCACATGCTCGGCGCGATGGCCTGGATCGGCGGTCTTCTGCCCCTTCGGGCAGCGCTCGGCGCAGCGCGGGGCGCGTCATCCCGGGCTGATCCCGATGGCGCGGCGCTTCGGCTGTTCTCGCGCTTTATCCCCTTCGTGCTGGCTGCGCTCATCGCTTCGGGCCTGCTGCTGGCGATCGTTCAGGTGCAGGCGGTGTCGAACCTGTGGACCACGGCCTATGGGCGGGTGCTGCTCGCCAAGCTCGCACTCGTCCTGCTTCTGGTCGTGCTGGCCGCGGCCAATCGGTTTCTTTGGACCCGCCCTGCCGCAGAGGGGTCGCTTGGGGCCTTGCGTCTTTTGAGGCGCAGCATCGTGGCGGAGGTCGTGATCGGCACGATGGTGCTTGCCGTCCTCGGCCTCTGGCGCTTCACCCCGCCGCCCCGGGCCCTGGCCATGTCGGCGCCGACCCTCCAGGATCACGTGCTCGAGGAAGAGGGGTTGATGGCGACGCTCTCGCTCACGCCGGCGCGGCCGGGTCCGGTTCGCGTCTCTGTCGCCGGGCTGATGCTCGACGGGCAGCCGGTCGATCCCCTCTCGGTCACGGTCGAACTCGCGCAGTCCGGCAGCGACATCGGGCCCTTCGTGCGCGAAGCCCGGCTGGGCGAGGACGGGCGCTTTCAGGCCGATGGCTTCGTGCTGTCCGTCGGCGGCGCCTGGACCGTGCGCGTCACGGTGCTGGTGGATGATTTCACGTCGGTGACGATGACGGACCGCTTCGACATCGCGCCGTTCTGATCGCCGAGCGCCCAGAAGGATTGCGAAGAGGACCGACGGCCCGATATCGCGGCTTTGACGGATGAAGCGTCCAGAACGAGCCGGGCCTCCAGAACGAGCCGGGGCTCCAGAATGAGATTGCGTGACCTGCCGCGGATTTGGACCGAATTTCTACGGCAACGCGGATCGGCAGGCCATCCTTCGTTGCTTCATAAGGGACCATTTGCCATTTTTCAGGGCATCGAACAGACGTTCTCCTCCCGAGACCGAATCCAGACCGAAAGCAGACCCGCCATGACGAAAACCTTGAGCCGCCTCATCGAGAAGACCGCCTTTACCCGTCGCGCCGGCCTTGCGCTTGCCGCGTCCGCAGCCGTCGCTGCCTTCGTCTCCATCGGGCCGGCACCGGCTCTGGCGCAGGACAAGACATCCGTGAAGGTCGGGATCATGAGCGGCGAAGACGAGGACGTCTGGCGCGTCGTCGTGGCGGAAGCCGGCAAGAAGGGGCTTTCGGTCGAGACCGTCGTCTTCAACGACTACACCCAGCCGAACGAGGCGCTGGAGCGCGGCGAGATCGACGCCAATGCCTTCCAGCACCTTCCCTATCTCGAAAACCAGATCAAGCAGCACGGCTACAAGATCGTGCCTGCGGGCTATACCGGCGTCTGGCCGATCGGGGTCTATTCCCGCAAGACGTCCAAGATTGCGGATCTGCCGGAAGGCGCCGTCGTCGGCGTGCCGAACGATCCGTCGAACGAGGGGCGTGCCCTGCGCGTGCTGCAGAACGAGGGCCTGATCAAGCTCAAGGAGGGCACGGGCATCCTCGCGACGATCACCGATATCGAGGAAAACCCCAAGAAGCTCGAGATCAAGGAGCTGGACGCCGGCATCGTCGGCCGCTCCATCGACGATCTCGACGCGGCCGTCGTCAATACGGACTGGGCGCTGAAGAGCGGCCTGACGCCGGACAACCGGATCGCGCAGGAGCCGGTGGACGGCAATCCGTACCGCAACTTCATCGCGGTCAAGGAAGACCAGAAGGATGCGCCCTGGGTCAAGACGCTCGTCTCGTCCTACCAGAACGAGGCGGTGAAGGCCGAGTTCGATCGTGTGTACAAGGGCACGGGCATCAGCGCCTACTGATCCGACAGACGTCGAAGATAGAAAACGGCTCGCGGCATGGTTGCCGCGAGCCGTTCGCCGTTGCGGCGAGGAAGGACGAGAGAATGACCATGACTGCGAGCGCGGAGACGAGAGCCGCCCCGACCGACGCGGATATCCGGCCGGTTTCCGGTGTGGCGCAAGCTGCCGAGACGCCCGTCGTGTGGCTCGACGGCGTCTTCCGGCATTTCGGCGAGACCGCCGCGCTGGACGGAATCTCCCTTTCGGTGCGCAAGGGCGAGGTGCTCGGCATCATCGGTCGCAGCGGCGCCGGCAAATCGACATTGATTCGTTGCCTGAACGGTCTGGAGCGCCCGGACCGCGGCACGATCGAGATCGAGGGCCGTGATATTACCGGGCTTTCCGAAGCCGAACTCCAGCCCCTGCGCCGCCGCATCGGAATGATCTTCCAGCACTTCAATCTTCTCTCGGCAAAGACCGTGGCGGAAAACGTCATGCTGCCGCTGAAGATCGAGGGCATGCCGCGGGCGCAGCGGCGCGTCCGGGCGGCCGAACTGCTCGATCTGGTCGGTCTGTCCTCCAAGGCCGATGCCTATCCCTCGGCGCTCTCCGGCGGGCAGAAACAGCGGGTGGGGATCGCCCGGGCGCTGGCCGCGCGGCCGGCGCTGCTGCTTTCCGACGAAGCGACCTCCGCGCTCGATCCGGAAACGACGGCGTCGATCCTGTCTCTCCTGAAGGATATCAACACGCGCCTCGGCCTGACCATTCTCCTCATCACCCATGAGATGGAGGTCGTGCGCGGCGTTGCGGATCGGGTCGCGGTGATCGATGCCGGCAAAATCGTCGAGGACGGCCCGGTCTGGTCGGTGTTCTCCGATCCGAAGGCGGCGACCACGAAGAGCCTTCTCGGCGCGATCCGCCCCGGCCTGCCGCCGGCCATCGCCGCAGACCTTGCGGCGCGCGGCGAACAGGTGCTCAGCGTCGATCTGGTCGGCCCGGAGGCCTCGACGCTTCTTCCCGCGCTGTCCATCGCGCTCGGCGCGCCGGTGCGCCTCGTGCATGGCGGCATCGATCATATCCAGGGGCAGTCGGTCGGCCGCTTCTTCATCACGCTTGCCCCCGGCGCCTCGCTGCCGCAGGCGATCGCCTTCCTGACGCGCCACGGCGCCCATGTGGAGACCACCGGTCATGTCGCCGATCCTGTTTGATCTTCTGCTGCGGTCTCTCTGGGAGACCGTCCTGATGACGCTCGCCTCCGGCATCATCTCGCTGGTCGCCGGCCTGCCGCTCGGCCTTGCCCTGGTGATGACCGGCAAGGGCGGCATTTCGGAGAACCTCTGGGTCAACCGCGTGCTCGGCGCTGTCGTCAACGGGTTCCGCTCGGTGCCGTTCATCATTCTCCTCGTGGCACTCATCCCCGTCACGCGCGTCATCGTCGGCAGTTCGATCGGAACATGGGCGGCGATCGTGCCGCTCTCCATCGCCGCCACGCCCTATTACGCCCGCATCGCGGAGGTGTCGCTGCGCGATGTGGATCGCGGGCTGATCGAGGCGGTGCGCTCCATGGGCGGCAATCGCTGGACGATCGTGCGGGAGGTGCTGCTGCCGGAAGCGCTGCCCGGCATCGTCGCCGGCTTCACCGTCACGCTCGTCACGCTGATCGGTGCCTCGGCCATGGCCGGCGCCATCGGCGCGGGCGGGCTCGGCGATCTCGCCATCCGCTACGGCTATCAGCGCTTCGAGACATCGGTCATGATCGCGGTCGTCGTCGTGCTCATCGTGCTGGTCTGTGCCATCCAGTGGATCGGCGATCGTCTGGTCGATCGCCTCGACCATCGGTGATCGCAGCGCCGTTTCCGCATCAGGCCCGGCCTGTCGTGCCGGGGAACCCAAGGAAGTGCCCATGTCCAAGCAGATGCATCTCGGTGCCTTCATGCGGCCTGTCAGCCTGCACACCGGCGCCTGGCGCTATCCCGGCGCGGCCCCGGACGCGAACTTCAGCTTCCCGCATCTGAAGCGCTTCGCGCAGACGCTGGAGGCCGCGAAGTTCGATGCCTTCTTCATGGCCGATCACCTGGCCGTGCTCAATATGCCGGTGGAGGCGCTGAAGCGCAGCCATACGGTGACCTCGTTCGAGCCCTTCACGCTGCTCTCGGCGCTCGCGGCCGTCACCGAGCGGATCGGCCTCGTCGCCACGGCTTCCACCACGTTCGATGCGCCCTATCACATCGCGAGGCGCTTCGCCTCGCTCGATCACATCAGCGAGGGCCGGGCCGGGTGGAACATCGTCACCACCTCCAACCCGGATGCCGCGCTCAATTTCGGCCTCGACGAGCATGTGGAGCATGGCGAGCGTTATCGTCGGGCGCGCGAGTTCTTCGATGTCGTCACCGGCCTCTGGGACAGTTTTGCCGACGATGCCTTCCTGCGCGACCAGCAGAGCGGGCTGTTCTTCGACCCCGAGCGCATGCATGTGCTCGACCATCAGGGCCCGAGCCTTACCGTGCGCGGGCCGCTGAACATCGCCCGCCCGCCACAGGGCTGGCCCGTCATCGTGCAGGCGGGGCAATCCGAGCCCGGCCGTCAGCTTGCCGCGGAAACGGCCGAAGTGATCTTCGCAGCCCCGCGCGATCTGGCCGGCGGGCAGGAGCTTTATGCCGACATCAAGGGGCGGCTCGGCGCGCTCGGTCGGTCGCGCGATCATTTAAAGATCCTGCCGGCCGCCTTCATCGTCATCGGCGATACGATCGAGGAGGCGCGGGAGAAGCGCGCGCTGCTCGACAGTCTGGTGCATTTCGAAAGCGGCATCGCATCGCTGTCGATCGCGCTCGGCCTCGACGCCTCGCATTTTCCGCTCGATGCGCCGCTGCCGCGCGATCTTGCCGACACGAATGCCAGCAAGACGGGCCGGCAGCAGGTGTTGCGGCTGGCCGAGACCGAGAAGCTGACGGTGCGGCAGCTGGCGCAGCGCTATGGCGGCTATTCGGGCCTTGCCTTCGTCGGCACGCCGGAAAGCGTGGCCGACGAGATGGAAACCTGGATCGATTCGGAGGGATCGGACGGCTTCAACGTGGTGTTCCCCTATCTGCCGCAGGGTCTCGACGATGTGGCGCAGCGGCTCGTGCCCGCGTTGCAGCGACGCGGTCGCTTCCGCAGGGAATACGAAGGCACGACGCTACGCGATCATCTCGGCCTGCCGCGGCCGGGCAACCGGTTCTTTCCCAAGGCGTAGGGTGGGGTCGAGAGGCTACGTCTCCTCGATGCGCCGCTCGTCGTCGGGGAGGACGGCCAGTTCGCGCCAGTCGATCTCTTCGAGAAGCTGGTTGTATTCGTCGACATTCAGCCGGTTGCCGGTTCGCAGCCGCTCCAGGGTCTTGCGCTGGGCGTCGATCGCCTCCAGCGCGAGGGCGCGGTAGGTCTGGAGCGCATCGGCACCCGACGTATCCGCCAATGCGGCACGCTCGATGGCGAACTTGCTGCGCACCAGCTCTGCCTCGGGTCCTGTGCGATCGCCGATCCGTTCGAGCCCGGCGGAGGCGATCTCAAGCCGGAAATCGGTCATGTCGCGGGCGCCCTGTTCGCGTTGGTCGAGGCCGAGCAGCCGGATAAGCGGCGCAAGCGTCAGCCCCTGCAGGACGAGCGTGGCGAGAACCACGGCGAAGGCCGCAAGCAGAACGAGATCGCGCTGCGGGAAATCAGCGGGCAGCGCGAAGGCGGTGGCCAGGGTGACGAGGCCGCGCATGCCGCACCAGGCCGCAAGAACCGATTGGCGCATATTCGTCTGTTCTTCGCTGCTGAGCAAAGCGTTGCGTAGGCGGTTGAAGCCGATGAAGACGACGAAGCGGACGATGACGACGGTCGCGACCACGGCGGCAATGAAACCGGATGCATGGATCAGCCGCTCGGTCGTCATGCCGCCGATGATGTCGCGCACCTGCATGCCCATCAGCAGGAAGGCCATGACGTTGAGCACGAAGACGACGGCGCTCCACACCGCATAGGACTGGACGCGCATGCGGGCAGAGGAGCGGCTGGTGCTGCTGGCGGCGATGGTCATGGCGAAGGCGACGATGGCGAGCACCGCGGACAGGCCGAGATGTTCGGCGATGATCCACAGCAGGAACGTCTGGACGAATTGCAGCAGGTTGCCGCCGAGCGTGCCGGCGACATAACCGGTGACGCGCGACGTGGCCCAGGCCGCGGCCATGCCGAGGAGGATGCCGCCCGGCGCGGCGATGGCGAAGTGCAGCGCGACCGCCGGCCCGAGCCCGCCCGAGGTCTGCACCGACAGTGCCGCGCCGAAGATCAGGAGCGCGGCGGCATCGTTGAACAGGCTTTCGCCGCGCAGGATCGCATCCGTGCTGCGGGGAATGGACATGCCGGAAAGGACGGCGGTCGCGGCCGCGGCATCCGGCGGCGCGACGATCGCGCCGAGAACGAGCGCCGCGGCGATCGGCAGGCCGGCATAAGTGGCGCCGATGAAGGCGACGGCAAGGGCAGTGGCGACCACGCCGCCGATGGCAAACACGATCAGCGCCGCCCAGTAGCGCCGCGCCGTGTTGACCGGGAAGTCGAAGGCGGCATCCATGAGGGCCGGGGCGATGAAGAGCGCGAGCGCCGTTTCCGGTTCCAACGCGATATAGGGCACGCCCGGCACGAGCGCTGCGGCAACGCCGGCCATGGCCAGCATGGAGGGATAGGGCACCGACAGGCGCCGCGACACCTGAAGAAGGGCGATGGCCACGAGGAGAAGAACGAGGAGGCTCTCAAAGAAGTTCATCGATCGCGCTTCATTCCCTCAAGGCCGATGGCGGCTTCGTCGTGCCACGACTGTGCCTCAGCCGTGGACGTGGGTCCAGAGCGGGACGGGCCGAAAAGGGCTTTCGGACCCTGCGCCGAAGCGCCAGGCCTTATTTCATCAGGCCGGCAGCGCGCAGGGCCGCTTCGATGACGTCCTTGACGCCTTCCGGCTTGGCCTTTCCCGGCCAGGCGGCAGAGAAGAGCGAGGCGGTCCCAGCGCTGTTGCCAGCGCCAGTGCCAGCGTTGTTGCCAGCGCTGTTGCCGGCTGCCTCGGCACGGGCCGATGCCGGCTGCGGGCGATGCGCCCTCTTCTCGAACGAGGCCGTGAGGCCCCAGCTACGGGCGATGTGGAGGGTGGAGGAGATCCCGACATCCAGCATGTAGGGTGCCGCCTCGCCATAGCCGCTCGCCGTATCGAGCGGCGTCCCATGGCCCATGCCGCGCACCAGAAAGAGGTCGAGAACCTCGCGCCCGGCACTGTCCACCCAGATATGCCGTTCCTGACCATCCACCGTCTCGACGCGTTCGGGACGGGCCGCGACGCCGAGCGCGTCCCGCCACTGGTCGATCAGCGCGCCGGCATTCTTGTCGGCGACGGTGCTGTCGGCCGTGCCTTGCCAGATCGAGATGGTCGGCCAGGGACCCTTGTGCGGCGAGGCGGCGGACAGCAGCGCCTGCAGCCTGTCCGCGTCGGGCAGGCCATGGCCACGCATGCGGTCGAAGGCTTCCGGCACGGTTCTGGCTGCGCCATGCGGCAGGCCGGCGATGATGGCGCCGCCGGCGAAGATCTCGGGGTAGGTGGCCAGCAGCGAATTCGCCATCGCCCCGCCGGCCGACAGGCCGGTCACGTAGACGCGGCGCCGATCGATCCCGTGATCGGCGATCATCGTCGCGATCATCTCCCGGATCGAAAGCACCTCACCGGAACCGCGGGTCACGTCGGGCTTTGAAAACCAGTTGAAACAGAGATTGCCGTTGTTGCTGCGGCTCTGCTCCGGGTAGAGCACGGCAAAGCCGTATTCCTCCGCCAGAGCCGACCAGCCGGAGCCGCGATCGTAGCCTGCCGCGTTCTGCGTACAGCCGTGGAGCACGACGACCAGCGGCGGCGCGCCTTTCGGCTTTTCAGGCATGCTGTACCAGCCCGTGAGCTCGCCGGGGTTGCTGCCGGTGATGTCGAGCGGGCGCAACGCCGACGTTGCGGGCTGGAGACCGTCCGGCCGGGTGCGCAGGCGTGCCAGACGTTCGATCGTGTCGGATAGTTTTCTCATGGCCGTCTCCGGGCTCTGGGCCGGACCCCTGGGAATATCGGGTGGCGCATGGTGCAGTGCACAACAGATGGGGCGCCATCATGGCGAGACAAGGGCAAGGCAGGCTCACGGGCTGTCATTGCTGCAATTCTAGAATATTCGCGACGACCCGCAGGAAAACGCGTGACCCGCGCTCGATCAGCGCATCCGGAAAATCATAGTCGGGATTGTGGAGTGCGGGATGCGCTTCGCCGCTGCCCAGAAACAGCATGGCCGAGGGGCCGCAGGCGCCGAACCGTCCGAAATCCTCCGACCCCCGCATCGGCAGTCCCGCCGCGTCATGGTCGATGCCCTCCTGGTCGAGCGCCTGCCGGAGATGCGCGACCGCTTCCGGCGCGTTCTCGCAATGCTGAAAGATATCCGCGTAAGAGTGGGAAAGGCGCAATCGCTCCTCTCCGGCCGTTTGCGCGATCAGCGCTTCGGCGCGGGCGCAGAGATCGGCCATGCCGTCATCGGTCAACGTGCGCAGCGTCGCCCAGATTTCCGCCCGGCCGGGGGCAATGCCGAAGGCGGGCTCGCCGAGAACGGCATGGGTCAGCGTGACCATGGCGAAATCCGCAGCCGGGAAGCGGCCGGTCGTCAGGGCGGTCAGTTGCGGCATCAGGCGGGAGACGGCGAGCATGGGCGAGATGCCCGTTTCCGGCATGGAGGCATGCGCCGTCCTGCCGTCGAGGATGACGCGCAGGCCGCGCGAGGCGCAGTTGACGGGACCGGAGGCGAGCGCGACATGTCCGAGCGGCAGGCCGGGCAGGTTGTGCAGCGAGAAGGACATGTCCGGGCGAATGTCTTCGAAAGCGGGATCGGCGATCACGGCGGCGGCACCCGCGCCGGTTTCCTCGGCCGGCTGGAACATCAGCACCACGCGTCCGCGCAAGGGCCTCTTCCGGGCCAGGCCGCGACCGAGCGCCGCGACGATCGCCATATGCCCGTCATGCCCGCAGAGATGCCCCTTGCCGGGATATTCGGACCGGTGCGGCGCGTCGGAGATTTCCGGGATCGGCAGGGCATCGAGTTCGCAGCGAAACAGGAGCGTCGGCCCCGGTGCGCTGCCGGCAAACACCGCCGCCACGCCATGTCCGGCCTGTCCGCTATGTCCGCCAAGGCTGGTGAGAACACGGTCCGGTTTCAAAGCTTCGAGATGCGCCTGCACCCGCGCTGCGGTTTCGCGCTCCTCGCCCGAAATTTCCGGGTGGCGGTGCAGGTCGTGCCGGAACGCCACGAGGGCGGCGAGGTCGTTCTGGTCGAGAAACATGCAGGCCCTTCCGCTCGATGCGGCGCCATCTTATCGCGTGAAAGCGACGCGACAATGCTTCCGCCTCGGGCATCCACCGTATTTTCGGGCGCGTCAGCCGCCGGATTTCAGGCTGGTTACGCCCTAGCCGAGATTGGCACGCCCGAAGCGGGCGGAGACCTCCGGCAGGTCCGCCTCGGGTGGGGCGTCGGCGAAATCGGCGAGGATCGGGCAATCCGGGCGATCGTCTCCGTGGCAGTTGCTTGCGAGATGCCGCAGCGTTGCCGTCATCGCCGCGATGGCGGCAGCCTTGCGGTCGAGTTCGGCGATATGCTCGAGCGCGATCGCCTTCACGTCGCCGCTGGCCCGCCCGCGATCGTGCCAGAGCGCCAGCAGCGTCTTCATCTGCTCGACCGAGAAGCCGAGATCGCGGGCGCGGCGGATAAAGCGCAGCGTATGAATGTCGGCGTCCTCATAGGTCCGGTACTGCGCCTCGCTGCGATGGGCGGGCGCGATCAGGCCGATCTGCTCGTAATAGCGAATCATCTTGGAGGATACGCCGGAGGCTTTTGCGGCTTGGCCGATGTTCACGATGCCATCCTTTCCAAGGGAGCGGAGGGAGAGATGCGGCGCAGGCGCAGCGCATTGCCGAGGACGAAGACGCTTGAGAGGCTCATGGCGCCGGCCGCGAGGATCGGAGACAGGAGCGTGCCGTTCACGGGATAGAGGAGACCCGCGGCCACCGGCACGAGGCTGACATTATAGGCGAAGGCCCAGAACAGATTCTGGCGGATGTTGCGGATCGTCGCCCTGCTGATCGCGATCGCGCGGGGCACGCCGCCAAGATCGCCCGACATCAGCACGATATCGGCGCTTTCCATGGCGATGTCGGTGCCGGTGCCGAGCGCGATGCCGATATCGGCTTCCGACAGCGCCGGCGCATCGTTGATGCCGTCGCCGACAAAGGCAAGGCGGCCCTCGCGCCGCAGGGCCTGCACCGCCGCGACCTTGCCGCCGGGCAGGACTTCGGCCACCACCGTGTCGATGCCGAGCACACGGGCGACGGCGTTCGCCGTGCGGCCGTTGTCGCCGGTGATCATCACGACCTTGAGGCCCGCGGCCTTCAATGCCGCGATGGCGGCGGCGCTGCCCGGCTTGACCGGATCCGTGACGGCGATCATGGCGGCAAGCCTGCCGGCAACGGCCGCATAGATCGGCGACGTCCCGGCATCGCCGAATGCGACCGCCTGCGGCGCAAACCCGGAAACGTCGATGCCGCTGTCGCGCATCGCGCGGTCGGAGCCGACCAGGACGGCTTCACCCTCGATCATGCCCCTGACGCCGGAGCCAGGAAGGGCTTGGAAATCGGTGACATCCGCAAGCACGACCTTGTCTCCACGCGCTGCGGAGACGATGGTGGCGGCGATCGGATGCTCCGAGCGGGCTTCGAGGCTTGCGACACGGCGCAGGACATCCGCGCGTTCGAAGCCGGGCGTCAGCACGAAAGCGGTCAGTTCCGGCTTGCCTTCCGTCAGCGTCCCCGTCTTGTCGAAGGCGACGATGTCGACATCGCGCAGGGCCTGCAAGGCATCGCCCTTGCGGAAGAGGATGCCGAGCTCGGCAGCGCGTCCGGTGCCGACCATGATGGAGGTCGGCGTTGCCAGACCCATGGCGCAGGGGCAGGCGATGATGAGAACGGCAACGGCATTGATCGTCGCGAGGCCGAGCGACGGCGTCGGCCCGAAGACGAGCCAGGCCGCAAATGTCAGCAGGGCGGCGGCGAGAACAGCGGGCACGAAACGCGCAGTGATGCGATCGACCGTCGCCTGGATCGGCAGTTTCGAACCCTGTGCCGTCTCGACCATGCGGATGATCTGCGACAGAAGCGTCTCCGACCCCGTCTTCGTTACGACGACATTGAACGTGCCCGTGCCGTTGATCGTGCCGCCGACGACGGAGGCGCCTTCCGCGACGGAAACGGGCAGAGGTTCGCCCGTGATCATCGACTGATCGACCAGCGACCGGCCTTCCACGACCTCGCCATCGACCGGAATTTTCTCGCCGGGGCGGATGAGCACGCGATCGCCCTTTTTCACCGTGCCGACCGGAACCTCGACGATCCCCTCCGCCCGGATCACGCGCGCGGTCCTTGCCTGAAGACCCATCAGCCGGCGGATCGCCTGGCCGGTGCGGCCTTTCGCGCGGGCTTCGAGCATCCGGCCAAGCAGGATCAGCGTGACGATGACGGCGGCCGCCTCGAAGTAGACGTTGTCGGTGCCCGGCGGCAGCGCGGACGGCAGGAAGGTCGAAAGGACGGAATAGGACCAGGCGGCCGAGGTGCCGAGCACGACGAGAGCATTCATGTCGGGCGCGAGCCGAAGCAGGTTCGGCACGCCTTTGCGGAAGAAGGTGAGGCCGGGACCGAAGAGGACCAGCGTTGCCAGCACGAATTGCAGGCGGCGGCTGCCCTCCATGCCGAGCGTCGAGATGACCCCGTCATGGATGGCCGGCACGAGGTGCGCGCCCATTTCGAGAAGGAAAAGCGGAAGGGTGAGCACGGCAGCCAGGCTGAAGGCGCGCGCGAGCCGTTTTGCCTCGCGCGATCGGCGATCGCCGGTCTCGTCGACATCGCTTGCGGGTTCGCCCTCCGCCTCTGGTCTGACGCTGTAGCCGGCCTTGGCCACGGCCGCCTCGATCGTCGCGACATCCGTGCCGTCCAGCCGTTGGACGGTCGCTGTCTCGCTCGCGAGGTTGACGCTTGCCTCGATGACGCCGGGCACGGCTGCAAGCGCCTTTTCCACCCGGGCGACACAGGAGGCGCAGCTCATGCCCTCGATCGGAAACGTCTGCGTGACGCGCCGTGGCGCATAGCCGGCGGCTTCGATCGCTGCGACGATCGCCCCGTTCTGAAGGTCTGCGGCATGGGTCACGGTGGCCCGCTCGGTCGCGAGATTGACGCTGGCATCGATGACGCCGGGGAGGGCGGCGAGCGCCCTCTCGACCCGCCCCACGCAGGAGGCGCAGTTCATGCCATCGACGGCAAGCGTCGTCGTCGCGGAGGCGGAATTGGGGGGCCGGAGAGGCGTATGCACGGTCATCGGGAAGCGTCCCTGTTGTCATCTGCCGGTAGAGATAGACCTTCCCATCATGGGAAGGTCAAGGGGCAAACCTGCATGGTCCGTGCGGGAGACCGGACATGCGCCTCGGACGCCTTGGCGGCCGGGCGGCCCGCGATCGGAACCGGGAGCCCGCGTGGCGATCAGAGCGGGGAGCGGAGATGGGGCGTGTAGCCGGCCGCCGCGATCGCCTCGGCGATCCTGTCGGCGCTTGCCTCGGTTTCCACATCGGCGGTCTTTGCGGCGAGGTCGATGCGAATCGCGGCGCGTGCATCCACCTGATGGATGGCGCTTTCCACCGTGCTCTTGCAGTGGCCGCAGGTCATGTCGGGTATGTCGAACGCAATCATGGGGACGTTTCCTTTCAGAGACGTCCCCATGATAGGGCTTCCAACCGTGGGAAGGTCAAGGCGTCAGATGCGCCTGCAGCGGCATCAGCCGTCGAGCGTATCGAGCAGATCCTGTGCGCGGGCGGCCGAGATGCGGCGAACTTCCAGTTCGTCGCGACGTCCGGCGAGGAGGTCGCTTGCGAGAATCCGGTCGGCCAGATCGGCGGGCAGGGACAGGAGGACGCGCGTTTCATCGGTGTGGATGCCACCGAGGGACGAGCGCTTGCCCGTGATCATGCCGCCGGCCACCGTGTTGTTGGTGTCGGGGTCGATCAGGATGAAGGCGCCCGTCGTGCGGTTCTGCTCGTAGGCGTCGAACATGGCCTGCTCGTCGAACGCGAGATGGACCTTGCCGATGGCGTTCATCGACAGCGCGTCGGACGGGCCCCATTTGCCGCTCTTCAGGTCGAGCTGGCTGACCGGTTCGACGCTGACGCGCTGGCGGCGCGAGCCGCTCTTCAGCCAGTAGCGCTTGTTCGGCTGGATGCCGTCCGGCTGCAAGGCGACGATCTGCGCGTCGAAGGCGACGCCTGTCTGGGGCTGGCTGTCGATGGCGACGATCATGTCGCCGCGCGAAACATCGACCTGACGATCGAGCACGAGCGTGATCGCGTCGCCGGTCACCGCCGCATTGCGGACGAGGTCGAAGGTGACGATCTTGGTGACGTTGGCCACCATGCCCGAGGGCAGCACGACGACGCTGTCGCCCGGCTTGACCGAACCGCCGGCGACGGTGCCCTGATAGCCGCGGAAGCTTTCGCCCGGGCGCGAGACGCGCTGGACCGGAAGACGGAAGCCGGTCGTCTGGCCGGAGCGGACGGTTGCCAGCTCCAGAACCTCGACCAGCGTCGGGCCCTCGTACCAGGGCATGGAGGCGCGGCCGTCATACACGACGTTCTCGCCCTTCAGCGCCGAAACCGGGATGGCCGTGACCTGGCGCACGCCGAGCGACAGAGCCAGTTCCTTGAAGTCGTGGCTGATCGCGTCGAAGCGCGCGCGATCGTAGCCGGTCAGGTCGATCTTGTTGACCGCGAGCACGAACTGGCGAATGCCCATCAGCGTGGCGATCGTCGCATGGCGGCGCGTCTGTTCCAGAAGGCCGACGCGGGCATCGACCAGCAGAATGGCGAGGTCGGCGGTGGAGGCGCCGGTCGCCATGTTGCGCGTGTACTGCTCGTGGCCGGGCGTGTCGGCGACGATGAAGGAGCGGTTCTCGGTCGCAAAGTAGCGGTAGGCCACGTCGATGGTGATGCCCTGCTCGCGCTCGGCCTGGAGACCGTCGAGGAGGAGGGCGAAATCCGGCAGACCGAGATCGTTCTGCTTACCGCTCGAATCGCGGGCGAGCGTCGCCGCCTGGTCCTCTTTGACGGCCTTGGTATCCCAGAGCAGCCGGCCGATCAGCGTGGACTTGCCGTCATCGACGCTGCCGCAGGTGATGAGGCGCAAAGGGCGGCTGTCGCGCGGGGCGCGGGCTTCGGCTCCGGCAAAGGCCGTGACGTTGCCGGTCGGCGCCTTGATGTCGCCGGTCGTGCGGGCCGCCGTGTGCAAGGTCGTCTGGCTGCCGGTGGAAGCGGAAACGGTCATCAGAAATATCCTTCGCGTTTTTTCTTCTCCATCGAACCGGACTGGTCCCGGTCGATGGCGCGGCCCTGACGTTCGGAGACGGTCGCGGTCTCAAGTTCCGTGATGATATCGTCGAGCGTGGTGGCGCTCGAGCGGATGGCGCCTGTCAGCGGGAAACAGCCGAGCGTGCGGAAGCGGATGCGCTCCTGACGCTTGGTCTCGCCGGGCTGCAGCTCCAGCCGTGGATCTTCGGCAAGGATCATCATGCCGTCGCGCTCGACGATCGGGCGGTCCGCTGCGAAATAGAGGGGCACGATCGGGATTTCCTCGGCCTGGATGTAGCGCCAGATATCGACTTCGGTCCAGTTGGAGAGCGGGAAGGCGCGCACGCTCTCGCCCTTGCGGATCATGCCGTTATAGACGTTCCAGAGCTCGGGGCGCTGGTTGCGCGGGTCCCAGCGGTGGTCGGGCGTGCGGAAGGAGTAGATCCGCTCCTTGGCGCGGCTCGCCTCCTCGTCGCGGCGTGCGCCGCCGAAGGCCGCATCGAAGCCGCCGGCGTCCAGCGCCTGGCGCAGACCCTCGGTCTTCATGATGTCGGTGTAGAGCGCCGAGCCGTGGGTGAACGGCGTGACGTTCTCGGCCGCACCACGCGGATTGATGTGTTCGATCAGGTCGAGGTCGTAGCGCTCGACGATCTCGTCGCGAAACGCGATCATCTCGGCGAACTTCCAGCCGGTGTTCACATGCAGCAGCGGGAAGGGGATGCGGCCGGGGTAAAACGCCTTGCGCGCGAGGTGCAGCAGGACGGAGCTGTCCTTGCCGACCGAATAGAGCATGACGGGCTTTTCGAACTCGCCGGCCACTTCGCGGAAGATGTGGATGGCTTCGTTTTCGAGCGCCTTCAGATGCGGATCGAGCGGCGGGCGGGCGCTTTGCGGATTGTGAAGTTCCGTTTCCGGAAGCGTGAGGGACATCGGGTCGTCTCCAGTCTCGTTCTCGGGCGGGGCGCGCGTCAGGCGGCGCTGCCGGCCAAGGCCTTGGTGTCGGGTATCGGCTGTGAAGCGGCTTCCGCCACGTGCAGGCCGCATTCGCGGGTCTCGTCGTTTTCCCACCACCAGCGGCCGGCGCGCTCGGGCTCGCCAGGCTTGATGGCCCGCGTACAGGGCTCGCAGCCGATCGATGGGTAGCCGCGGGCATGCAGCGGATTGACGGGGATCGCTTCGGCCACGACATAGGCGCGGATGGTGTCGATATCCCAGTCCGCCAGCGGATTGATCTTGATCAGGCCGCGGTCGAGATCGGCTTCTGCAAAAGGCGTATCGGCGCGGTTGCCGGACTGGCCGCGGCGCAGGCCGGTGACCCAGTAGGTGGCGCCGGCCAGCGCACGCGCCAGCGGCTTGACCTTGCGCACGCCGCAACAGGCATGGCGCGCCTCGATGCTCTCGTAGAAGCCGTTCAGGCCGTAGGTCGCGGCATAGGCATCGATATCGGCCTGCTCGGGATGGAACCGCTTGATCAGGATGCCGTAGGCCTCCTCGGTCGTATCGATCAGCGCGACGGTCTCGTTGAACAGCCGTCCGGTTTCGAGCGTGGAGACCTCGATGTCGAGCTTTGCGGTGCCGATGGCAGCCGTAATGACCTGATCCTCGATGCCGAGGCTGGTGGTGAATACGGCACGGCCATCCAGAGAAGCGACCAGAGCCAGTCGCTCGCCAAGGGTGAGACATTCCAGCTGCCGGGCCAGCGCCGCAGCAGTTGTTTCAAGGGACATGGATGTCATGGGTTATCCTGTATGATTACAGCCTTTATCGCAGCCCTTCGTCATGAAAGACAGAAAAACGGATTTCCAATGACAGGAGATCGGAGCAAATATCACTCCGATCCCGCAAGATGTGGGAAAAGGCTGTCGCGCGGCTCCGTCAGGCCGGTCTCAGGACCGACGGTCGCTAAAGGCGGCCCGCGGGTTGACCCAGGGTTCCTGGTTCGAGCGGGGCAAAGGCTGCTTGCCGAGGATATGATCGGCCGCTTTCTCGCCGGTCATGATCGAGGGACCGTTGAGGTTGCCATAGGTGACGTGCGGGAAAATCGAGCTGTCGGCGACGCGCAGGCCCTCGACGCCGATCACACGGGTCTCGGGATCCACGACCGCCATGGGATCGTTCGCATCGCCCATGCGGCAGGTGCCGCAGGGGTGATAGGCGCTTTCCAGATGCTCGCGCAGGAACGCGTCGATATCCTCGTCGCTGGTCACGGCCTCGCCCGGCTGGATTTCGGGTCCGCGATAGGTGTCGAAGGCCGGCTGGCGGAAGATCTCGCGGGTGAGGCGGACGCAGTGGCGGAATTTCTCCCAGTCCTCGGGGTGGCTCATATAGTTGAAGCGGATGACGGGATCGGCTTTCGGGTCTGCGGATCTCAGGGTGACGGCGCCGCGCGATTTCGACAGGTTGTAGCCGACATGCACCTGGAAACCGTGGCTCTTGGCGGCCGCCTTGCCATCATAGGAGATGGCGACCGGCAGGAAATGATACTGGATGTCCGGCTGCTTCAGCCCCGGTGCGGAGCGCAGGAAGGCGCAGGCCTCGAACTGGTTGGAGCTGCCGAGCCCCGTCCGCGTCATTAGCCATTGCGCACCCGCGACCCCCTGCCAGAACCAGGGCAGCCAGGAATAGAGCGAGACGGGCTTGGTGGAGACCTGCTGGAAATAGAACTCCATATGGTCCTGGAGATTGGCACCGACGCCCGGGCGATCGGCCTTGACCGCGATGCCCATCGACCGGAGATGCTCCGCCGGGCCGATGCCGGAGAGCATCAGCAATTTCGGCGAATTGAACGAGGAGGCGGAAACGATGACCTCGCGCTTCGCCCTGACGATCTCGATCGCGCCGCCGCGCTCGATCTCGACCCCGGTCGCCCGGCCGTTTTCGATGACGATGCGGCGTGCAAAGCCACGGACGAGCGAGACGTTGTCGCGCTTCAGGGCCGGGCGGAGATAGGCATTGGCCGCCGACCAGCGGCGACCCTTGTGGATCGTCTGCTCCATCAGGCCGAAGCCCTCCTGCTTGGAGCCGTTATAGTCTTCCGTCATCTCGAAGCCGGTCTCGGCTCCGGCCTTGATGAAGGCGTGGAAGAGGGGGTTCCTGACCGGCCCGCGCCGCACATGCAGGGGGCCGTCCGTGCCCCGCCATCCCTCTTCGCCGCCGTGTGAATGCTCCATCCGCTTGAAGTAGGGCAGCACGTCGGCATAGGCCCAGCCGCGGGCGCCGAGCGCTTCCCAGCGATTGAAGTCCTCGGCATGGCCGCGCACATAGACGAGCCCGTTGATCGAGGAGGAGCCACCGAGCACCTTACCGCGCGGGGCGCTGATGCGGCGATTGTTGAGGTTCGGCTCGGGCTCGGAATAATAGCCCCAATTGTATCGCTTCATGCTCATCGGCCACGCGAGCGCTGCCGGCATCTGGATGAACGGCCCGATATCCGAGCCTCCGGCCTCGATGACGATCACCGTGTTCCTGCCATCCTCGGACAGCCGATAGGCGAGCGCCGAGCCGGCGGAGCCGGAGCCGACGATGATGAAGTCTGCATCCATGATGATATCCTATCGCCCTAGTGAAAGACGGTTTGGCAAATGCGCTGCCGACGATGAAAGGACTCGCCGTCGAATTTTCTCGGAGCTATGTTCGATGAATGAAAGAGATCTTCGTCACGCGCGAAGCGCAGAAAAGTTTGAAGAGGATGCAGCCGCAACGTCGCGCTGCGATCTTTGCAAAGCTTGACGCCTATGCGCGTGGCGAAGCCGTTGACATCAAGAAGATGCAGGGGAATCCTTACTTCAGGATTCGAGTAGGTCACGACCGCATCGTGATCGACGATCTCGGCCGGGTGATTATGGTGATCGATGCGGGGCCGCGCGGAAGCATTTATCAGAGGTAACGACTCATGACCGACGTTCAAAAGCTGACGATTGACGGCAAGAACTACGTTCTCCTCAGCGAAGACGACTATGAGGATCTCGTCGATGGCCTTCATGCCAATGCGATCATGGTGCGCATTGCCGCGGGCGAGGAAACCTGGCCTTACGAATTGGTCAAGGAATTGTTCGACACCGACAGCCGCGTGAGGACGTTTCGGGAATACCGCAAGACGACGACGGCCGAACTTGCGGCGGCGGCGGGCATCGCGGAACAAGACCTCTCCGACATCGAGAGCAACAAGAAGACCGGGTCGGTCGATGTGCTCAAGCGCATCGCCAGGGCCTTGAAGGTCGATCTCGACGATCTCGTGGTGGAGCGCGAGGCCCATCAATAAGGCGCCTCGACTTTGCCCATCGCGACATAGACCGTCTTCAGCTCGGTATAATGCTGGAGCGCGGCCACCGAGTTCTCGCGGCCGAAGCCTGATTGTTTCGAGCCGCCGAAAGGGATTTCGACCGGGCAGAGATTGTACGTGTTGATCCACAGCGTCCCGGCTTCCAGCCGATCCACCACGCGATGGGCGCGGGCGATGTCGCTCGTGAAGACACCGGCGGAGAGACCGAATTCGGTGGCATTGGCGCGCGCGATCACCTCGTCCTCGTCGTTAAAATCCAGCACACACATGACCGGGCCGAAAATCTCCTCGCGGGCGATCGTCATCGTATCGGTGACGTCGGCAAAGACGGTCGGCTGGATGTAGGTGCCCTCGGCCGGGACGTCGTTGGGGATCGCGCCGCCGGTGACGAGCGTTGCGCCTTCCCCCTTGCCGGTCTCGATATAGGCGAGCACCTTGTCGCGCTGGGGCCGTGAGACCATCGGTCCGAGCTGGGTCGCCTCGTCCATGGGGTCGCCGATCACGATCTTCTCCGTGCGGGCCTTGAGGCCCGACAGGAAGCGTTCCTTGACGCTCTTCTGGACGAAGACGCGCGTGCCGTTGGAGCAGACCTGGCCGGTGGAATAGAAATTGCCGAGCATCGCGCCACCGATGGCGCTGTCGAGGTCGGCATCCTCGAATACGATCAGAGGCGACTTGCCGCCGAGCTCCATGGTGACATGCTTCAGCTGGCCGGCGGCGGCGGCGGCGACCTTGCGCCCTGTCGGCACCGAGCCGGTCAGGGAGACCTTGCCGACATCGGGGTGGCCGACGAGAAGGGGACCTGTGTCCCGGTCGCCCTGGATGACGTTGAAGAGCCCCTTGGGCAGGCCCGCCTCGATGAGGATCTCGGCAATCTTCAGGGCGCCGAGCGGCGTGTTTTCGGATGGCTTGAACACCATGGCATTGCCGGAGACGAGGGCGGGCGCCGCCTTCCAGCAGGCGATCTGCTGCGGGTAGTTCCAGGCGCCGATGCCGACGCAGACGCCGATGGGCACGCGTTTGGTGTAGGCGAAATCGGCTCCGAGCGGGATGTGCTCGCCGTTGAGCGCGGCCGCCGCCACCCCGCCGAAGAACTCGAAGCTGTCGGCGCCGGAGGTGGGGTCCGCGACGATCGTTTCCTGGATCGGCTTGCCGGTATCGAGCGTTTCCAGCTCCGACAGTTCCCGGTTGCGCGTCCGCATGATGTCGGCCGCCTTCTTCAGAATGCGACCGCGCGCCGTCGGGCTCATCGCCGCCCATTCCGGCTGCGCGCGCTTCGCCGCGGCCACGGCCTGCTCGACGATGGCAGGCGTTGCGGCATGGAGCGTCGCGATGACCTCGCCGGTGGCGGGATAGAGGCTGTCGAACGGGGTGCCGGCGGTATCCTCGACATAGGCGCCATCGATGAAGTGGGAGGCTTTCGGCTGGGCTCTCATGGGGACTTGTCCTTCGTGGCGGTCTTGGATGGGGTGGCGTCGCTGTGGTCTCCCGCCGCGATCAGCGCGAGCCCGAGATTGTGCTGGGCGCGCATCCAGGGGCGTGTGCCGAGGAAACCCCACCAGCCGGCGTCGTTGACGACCTCGTCGGCCGGACTGTCGATGCCGCGACCGAACATGTCGTCGGAAAAGACGGCTTTGCGCATGCCGTTCGGTGTCGCTACCTTGGATTTCGCTCGCGCCATGCCTCATTCCCCTCTTGGAAACCGCTTGGAGTCTTCGAGATTATCGAGGTTCATGTGGTTGCGCATGTAGCGTTCGGAGGCTTTCTGCAGCGGCTGGTGGTCCCAGGGATAGTAGGCTCCGTTGCGCAGCGCCTCGTAGACCACCCAGCGGCGGGCCTGGCTTTCGCGCACGGCGCCGTCGAAACCTGCCATGTCCCAGCGGGCGTCGCGCATCTGGCGAAAGGCGTCCAGCGTCGCGGCGATCGCGGTGGTCGGCGGAGAGGCTGCGAGATTGTCACGTTCGAGCGGGTCGGCCTCCAGATCGTAGAGCTGGTCGGGATCGTCGGCGCAGTGGACGTATTTCCATTTGCCCTCGCGGATGGCGATGAGCGGGGAAATCGATCCTTCCGCCGCATATTCCATCAGCGCGGGCGAGACGCGCTCCGTGCCGTCGATCACCGGCAGCAGGCTCTCGCCATCCGTCCACGGCATGATCTCGTCCATCGAGATGCCGGCGAGGTCGCAGAGCGTGGGGGTGACGTCGAGATTGGAGACGGGACGGACATGCAGGCCGGGCGTCACGCCGGGACCGGCGATCATCAGCGGCACGCGGGCGGAGCCCTCGAAAAAGTTCATCTTGAACCAGAGGCCGCGCTCGCCCAGCATGTCGCCATGGTCGGAGCAGAACAGGATCAGCGTGCTCTCCAACTGGCGCGTCCGCTCCAGCGTATCGACAAGCCGGCCGACCTTCTCGTCGATATAGGAGATGTTGGCGAAATAGGCCTGACGCGAGCGCCTGACATCCGTCTCCGTGACGGTGGAGTTGGCATAGTCGCAGGCGGCGATCAGGCGTTCGGAATGCGGGTCCTGGGTGTCCAGCATGCCGACCTCGGGGAGGAGATGGTCGCAGTCGGTGTAGAGATCCCAGAACTGGCGGCGGGCCACGTAGGGGTCGTGCGGATGGGTGAAGGATGCCGTCAGGCACCAGGGACGGCGATCCGCGCTGCCGATGTCGCGCGCGAGATGATAGATCTTCTGCTCGGCCAGGAAGGCGACCTCGTCGTCATATTCCATCTGGTTGGTGATCTCGGCGACGCCGGCACCGGTGACCGAGCCAAGATTGTGGTACCACCAGTCGATCCGCTCGCCGGGCTTTCGATAGTCGGGCGTCCAGCCGAAATCCGCGGGGTAGATATCCGTCGTCAGCCGTTCTTCGAAGCCGTGCAACTGATCCGGCCCGACGAAATGCATCTTGCCGGAGAGCGCCGTGTAGTAGCCGGCGCGGCGCAGGTGATGGGCGAAGGTGGGGATGGAGGAGATGAATTCTGCCGCATTGTCATAGACGCCGGTACGGCTCGGCAGTTGTCCCGCCATGAAGGACGCCCGGGCCGGCGCGCAGAGCGGCGACGAGGTGTAGTTGTTGGCGAAGCGGGCCGAGCGAGCGGCGAGCGCCTTGAGATGCGGAGCGTGCAGCCATTCCGCCGGCCCATCGGGAAAGAATTTTCCGTTGAGCTGGTCGACCATGATGATCAGGATGTTCGGCTTGCTGCTCTCGGCGGCGCTCACGCGGCGGCTCCTTCTTCTCGGCGAAACGCGATGCGGGCAAGAGCGGCATCGACCGCGTCTTCCGCAAGCGCGATCGATCGCTCGGTCGTCAATGGTGCGGCGCCCAGGGCGCGGCGGATATAAAGCCCGTCGATCAGTGCGGCGGTCGCCTCCGCGATGCGGGCAGCCTCGGTCTTCGGGCAGAGCTGCGACAGGCTCGCCGACAAATTGGAGTGCAGGCGGCGGGCGTAAAGCACCAGCAATCGCCGGACGGCCTCCGAACGCTGTGCCTCGGTGTAGAAGGCGAGCCAGGCGGCGACCGTTTCCGGCGCGAACTGGCCGGCGTGAAAACTGACGCGGATGATGGCCGAAACGCGCGCGCGGGGATCACCGGCCCCGGCCAGCGCCGACACCGTATCGCGCCGCAGGTCGCGCAGCAGCGAACGCATGGTCTCGGTCAGCAACTGGTCCTTGCTGCCGAAATAATGATGGGCGAGAGCCGGCGAGACGCCGGCGCGGCGGGCAATGTCCGACATGGTCACGGAGAGCGTGCCCTGGTCTCCGATGGCGCTGATGGCGGCATCGACCAAAGCCTTTCGGCGCACCGGCTCCATTCCGACCTTCGGCATCCGCATCTCCCCCCGTCAAGAGGCAGCTTAATTTTGATTGAGCCGTCAATCAAGAAAAAAGAAGATGCGATTTTTAGACGTCTATCTCGACGATGACGCTGGCACCAAAGATCTTGTTTCTCTGCCTACTGCCTACTGCCTACTGCCTACTGCCTACTGCCTACTGCCTACCCATCAGCCCTGGCCGAAAGCCTCGGTCACCCTGACATCGCCGACAGGCATGCCGTTCCAGTTGTGCATGGAGGTCGTCGCTTCCGCCAGCAGCGCCGCCTCGATCTCGGGCGCGTCGCGGAAGAAGCGGGCAAGCGTAGCGGCGATCATGGCTTCGGCCGCACGGGTGGTGCCGTCTTCGCATTTCAGCGCGATGGCGATGCCCTGTTCGGGAATGGCGGCGCAGAAGACGCCTTCCGCGCCGGTCTTTGCGAAGATCCGGCCTGGGGCGATCTGCATGAGGCGGGTGCAGGCGCGCTTCGTTCCCGCGACATAGAAGGGCTCGGCCATGCAGGCGTCGATCAGGCGGCGAGATGCGTTCGCGCGCTCGGGTCCGAGGCCCGTTCCGGTTGCCATCTTGGCAAAGCCGTGGGCAAGACCTTTGAGCGGCACGGCATAGGTCGGGATGGCGCAGCCGTCGATGCCGCAAGTGTCGTGGCCGAGGGCCGCACCGGTCAGGCTTTCCATCGCGTCGCGGATCTCGCGCTGGATGAAGTGGTCGTAGCCGATATAGCCTTCCGGCTCGACGCCGGCATGGCAGGCGGCGCAGATGAAGCCGGAGTGCTTGCCGGAGCAGTTGTTGTGCAGCGCGTTCGGTCTGTCCATCGCCCGCACCTGATCGATCAGGACCGGCTGGGCAAAGGACCAGTGCGCGCCGCATTCGAGCGTCGAGACGTCGCGACCGGCCCGCGCCAGCATCTCGGCAGCAAGGGCTGCGTGTTCCGGCTCGCCATTGTGGGAGGAGCAGGCGAGGGCCAGCATCCGCTGATCGAGCCCGTAGGCGTCGGCGGCGCCGGTCTCGATGAGGGGCAGGGCCTGCATCGCCTTGCAGGCCGAGCGCGGGAAGATGCCGGCATCGACGTCGCCGAGGGAGAAGACGGTGCGGCCGTCGCCGTCCACCGCGATCACCATGCCGCGATGGCGACTTTCCACGAGCGCGCCGCGCGTCACCTCGACCAGTACCGGGTTCGTCATGTCCAAAACCTCTTGCCGTCGCTGCTCGTCATCACATTTCGGTGCGGGCCTTGCGAACCCTTTCCGTCACGACGATCTCTGTCCTGAAAGCCTATGCCTTCCGTACCCTGCCATAACCGATCGCGCTTCCGCGTCAAACCCGGACATTGCATGAATCTGATCCGCATTCTCCTGCTCGCCATCCTCGTCGTCTATCTTCTTCCCGCACTTGCCTCCGCCGGGTTCTGGTACGTCAAGGAGCGGCCGGAAAGCTGGCGCAATGCCGACTGGTCGTCGTCCGGCGTGCTGCCCAAGGCGACGGCGGACCGGGAGGCTGCGGTCTATGTGCTCTCGGCGGCCACCGGCGGCCTGAAGGGCGCGGTGGCGAGCCATGCCTGGATCGTCACGAAGGGTGCGGGAGACCGGGTCTACAATCGCTACGACAAGGTCGGCTGGGGCACGCCCATTCGCCGCAACATGCGTGAGGCCGATGGCGCCTGGTATTCCAACCGGCCGAACATCGTCGTCGCCATAACCGGCGCGGAGGCAGAGCGGCTGATCCCGCAGGTCGAGGCGGCGATCCAAAGCTATCCCTACGCCCAGCCCGGCGCCTATCGCATCTGGCCGGGACCCAACTCCAACACCTTCGTCGCGCATGTGCTGCGCACCGTGCCGGATCTCGGCGCCGTGCTGCCGCCCGATGCGGTCGGGCGGGACTATCTGCCGGAGGGCAAGCTCTTTTCGATCGATGCCGATGGCCGCGATCTGCACGCGACGCTCTATGGCCTGCTCGGCATTTCGGCCGGCGTTCGAAGCGGGTTCGAGCTGCACTTCCTGGGGCTGGTCGCCGGCGTGGATTTCGCGCGGCCCGCACTCAAGATCCCCGCCTTCGGCCGGTTGGGTGTCTGATATCCAATTGACCGTGCGATCAGGGCCTGCGGGTCGCGGCGCATTGGCTCACACAAAACCAAATCCCCAAAACGGAAAAAGGGCCGCGTTAGCGACCCTTTCCACGAAATACGGCCCGTAAACGGCCCGGACTGGCTGCTGGCTCAGTCCGTAGAAGGAAGGCTCAGAGCGAGGGCTGCCTCGTTTCCGCAACCATGCTTCCCTTGTCCGTTACGAGTACCGAAATCTCATTAGACATTGGACCACCTTCCTTTCACTACGTTGAACATGAGGAAAAGATAGGCGATTTTCGGGGAAGCGCAAGTCCTTCTCCGACAAAACGTCCGTCTTCCCGATCACGAAGAGTAACGTTCCATTGTCAGGACGTGAGGGACGCCGGAGAGGCTCTTCAGAGCGTCAGAACGATCTTGCCGATGTGATCGCTCTCCTCCATCAGCCGGTGGGCCTCTGCGACATTGGCGAAGGGCAGGACGGTGCTCATGACCGGGGCCACGGTGCCGTCGTCGAGCAGCGGCCAGACATTGTCCTCCAGATCGTCGCGGATGGCCTGCTTTTCCACCGCCGTGCGGGGACGCAGCGCCGAGCCCATGACGCGCAGGCGCTTGGAGAGGATCGGCGCGATATTGGCGTTCTCGACTTTTGCGCCGCCGAGGAACGCGATGATGGACAGCCGTCCGTCGGTGGCCAGGCACTGCAGATTGCGCTCGAAATAGGCGGCGCCGATCATGTCGAGGATGACATCCACGCCGCGCCCGCCGGTTTCCGACAGGATGACCTCTTTGAAGTCTTCCTGCTTGTAGTTGATGGCCCTGACCGCGCCGAGCGACAGGCAGGCCTCGCATTTGGGGCCGCTGCCGGCGGTGACGAAGACCTGCGCCCCGAACGCGCCGGCGAGCTGGATCGCCGTGGTGCCGATGCCGCTCGATCCGCCATGGATGAGGATGGACTCGCCCTCGACCAGATCGGCCATCTGGAACACGTTCGCCCAGACGGTGAAGAAGGTTTCCGGGAGGGCGGCTGCCCGGGCCGCGTCGTAGCCGGTCGGCCAGCGCAGGGCCTGCGTCGCGGGTACGCTGCAATATTCGGCATAGCCGCCGCCATTGGCAAGCGCGGTCACGCGGTCTCCAATAACAAAGCCCTCCGCGCCGTCACCGATCGCGACGATCTCGCCCGCGACTTCCAGACCGAGGATCGGGCTTGCGCCGGATGGGGCGGGATAGAGGCCCTTGCGCTGCATGACATCCGGCCGGTTGATGCCGGCGGCCTCCACGCGCACGAGCAGGTGGCCGGCTTCGAGCTCCGGAAGAGGGCCCTTGGCGAGCAGCATGGCCTCCGGCCCGCCGGGGGAGGGCAGATCGATGAACGTCATTTCCGTGGGCAGCGGCATGGGAACTCCTGTGCTGGGTTGAGGCCAGAGCTAGTGCGTCCGACGGCCGGGTCAAAGGCCAAGGCCGCTCAGAGAACCAGAAGCACGCCGCCGATGGCGATCAGGCCGATGCCGAGCGTGTGCAGGGCCGACAGCTTTTCGCCGAGGAAGACGACGGCGAAGAGGGCGACGAGGACGACGCTCATCTTGTCGACCGGTGCCACGCGCGCGGCATCGCCGATCTTCAAGGCGCGAAAATAGCAGAGCCAGGACGCGCCGGTCGCAAGACCCGAGAGGACGAGGAACAGCCAGCTTTTCGGGGAGACCGTGGCCGGCGACTGCCAGTGTCCCGTCAGCGAAAGCAGGAGCCCGAGCGCCGCGAGGATAACCACGGTGCGCACGAAGGTGGCGAAGTCCGAATTGACGTTCTCGATGCCGATCTTGGCGAAGATGGCGGTCAGCGCGGCAAAGACGGCCGAGAGCAGGGCCCAGGCTTGCCAGGAGAGGAACAGGGATCGCATCGATAAGACCTTTCCGGCGCCGCGGGACATGGGGGCTCAGGCCTGAAGGATTTCCAGCCCGGCTTCGCGATAGAGCGAGAGTGTCGTGTCCTCGATATCGGCGGAAACCACAAGACCGGTCAGTTGGGCAAGCGGCAGGATGCGGTGCGGCGAGACGGCGCCGAGCTTGTCGCCGGCCGCGAGAATGAAGGTTTCGGCGGACTGGCCCGCGATGGCGCGCTTGATCGCGGCCTCCTCGAAATCGCCCGTGGTCGCGCCGTGGGCCGGGTGAAGGGCGGTCGCGCCGAGGAAGAACAGGTCGAAGCGCATCGTCTCGATGGCGGCCAGGGCGGCCGATCCCGTCGCCACCATCGAATGCTTGTAGAGCCGCCCGCCGATCAGGATCACCTCGGCATCGTGGCCGGAAAGCGCTGCGGCGATGGTCGGGCTATGGGTGGCGATGGTGATGCTGAGATCGCGCGGCAGGGCCCGGGCGAGCGCCTCGTTGGTGCTGCCGCCGTCGAGAAAGACGAGCTGTCCGGCCGCGATCCGCGCGACCGCCCGCAGCGCCAAGGCCTGTTTGGTCGCCTTGGCGATCTGCGTTCGCGCGCCGAGATCCGGGAGCGGCGGGGCGACCGGCAGGGCGCCGCCATGGACGCGCTGCAGCTTGCCGGCGCCCGCAAGCTCCCGGAGGTCGCGCCGGATCGTGTCCTCCGACAGGCCGAGCTCGCCGGCGAGTGCTGTCGCGACGAGTTGCCCGTCGCGGCGCAGGCGATCGAGAATGAGGGCGTGGCGCTGGCTGGTCAGCATCGAAATCTCCGTCTTGACTCTTCAGGATACTGCATGATCAAATAAGAATTATCAAGAAAATAACCGCAAAATCGTGAAGGAGTTCTCATGTTGATTTTGATTGCCGGCCCTTATCGTTCGGGCACGGATGACGATCCCGCGAAGATGGCAGCCAATCTGAAGGTGCTGGAGGCGCCGTCGCATGCTTTGTTCGAGGCAGGGCATGTGCCGATGATCGGGGAATGGGTGGCGCTGCCGATCTGGCATGCCGCCGGCGGAAAGACGGTCGGGGATGCGCTCTATGAAGAGATCTTCCACCCGGTCGCCGGCCGGCTGCTGGCGCTCTGCGACGCCGTCCTCCGCCTGCCCGGCGCCTCGAAGGGGGCCGATAACGATGTGCGGATCGCGCGCGAACGCGGCATTCCGGTCTTTGACAGGCTGGAGGATGTGCCGGGCTGCAAAGCCTCGGCGTAGCGCGCGTTGCCGGCCCGTCAGGCGGGCTCGGCCTCGCGCACCGTCATCATCTCGCGGAAGGCGGCGCGCGCTTGACAGCGTCCGATCCAGGCCTTGATGCCGGGATGCCTGTCGAACAAAGCCGTCTGGCTCTGGGCGTAGCGAAACACCTCCGCGAGATTGAGATCCGCCACCGTGAAGCGGTCGCCGACGATGTAGGCATGCTGCGACAGGCGTCGCTCCAGCATGCCGAAACGCGTGTCCAGTGCCTGCGCTGCGGCATCCACGATCGCCCGGCCCCGCGCGGGACCGTTCGGTTCGGCGTCATAAGCGAGCACGATCTTGACCGCATGCGGCTCGATTTCGGTCGCGGCCCACAGCGTCCAGTCGAGGATCTCCGCCTCCTCGGCGGCATTCGCGGCTGCAAGCGGTCCGCCATGTTTGCGCGCGAGATAGAGGTTGTTGGCAAGCGATTCGGCCAGCACCAGCCCGTTATCCTCGATGGCGGGGATCATGCCTCTGGGGTTGATGGCGAGATAGGCGGGCGACTGGGTGTTGATCGGGGCCGTTTCCGACAGCGGGTCGATCAGCCGTCGCGCCTGCACCACAGGCACGGAGCGGAACGGGATGCCGAGTTCGCCGGCCATCCAGTAGTTGCGCGAGGCCCGCGATCGGTACACTCCGTAGATGGTCAGCATGGCGCTCTCCCGTGTTTGGTCTCGCGTCACGGTAAGCTTTTGGCCGGGCGAAGGAAGACGGGCGCGCTGATACGAACATGATTGTTGCTGATGGGTCGCGCCTCAGACCCGGCGGTTTCCCGAGAGCGTCAGATGCGGGAAGGTTTTGGCTGCCCCGTCCACCAGTTCCGCGCTGGCCTTCTCGGTCCAGCGATAGCCGAGGACGGCATCTCCGACGCTTTCGAACAGATTGTCGGCGATGAGCGCCGTGCCGGCGCCGTCCGCAACCGTGACGCCGCAGCCGAGCGGCGCGACGCGGACGATGTTGCCGGTCACCGAGACATTGCGCAGGTAGGGGCCCCAGCCGATCATCAGCGCCCAGCGCGCCACCTTCTCGATGACGTTGCCGGTGATCACGGTGTCCGCCTCCGCCGAAATGCCGTAGCCGAAGCCGGCGCCATCGGAGACGTAGGGGGCGATGCCGGTGATGTCGCGGATGATGTTCTGCCCGACGGTCGCGAGCCGGCCGCCGGCGTCGAAGTTGACGATCGCGATGCCGTTGGCGGCGGTGTCGACGACGTTGCCGGTCACGATGGCGCCCTCGAACCCGAATTCGGAATAGATCGCGGTTTCGCCGGAGCGCAGGCACTGGTTGGCCGAGATCAGCACATTGTTGGCCGCGTTGGCGCGAATGGCGGAGAGGGCGCAGTCGGACACGTGGTTGCCGGAGACGACGACGTCGCCTGCACGGAAGATGTTGATGCCGTTGCCAGTCTGCCCGGTGCCGCCAGCGAGCGACGCGATGCGCGCGACGCGGTTGCCCGAAACCAGCGTTCCGTCCGGACCTGTTTGCGACCGGTGGACGAGAATGCCGCCATTGCCGCAGTCGGCGACGATATTGCCGGTGATCGACAGGCCGGTGCTGTCGGTGGCGAAGATGCCGACGCCCTGGGGGCCTGCGATATCGTTGTCGCGAATGCGCCCGCCGCAGCGTCGAAGGTTGAGGCCGTGACCGCGCGTGCGGCCCGAGATCGCACAATTGTCGATCGTCAGCCGCGCAATGCCGGCGAGGTCCACGAGGCCGCTGCCGGGGTCGCCCGACAGGTCTTCGGCTGCGATCGTCAATCCCGTCAGCGTCAGGCCCGTTAGCGTGAGGCGGGCGAGGTTCTCGGCGATCAGAACGGGGCCGTCTCCCGATGCGATCAGACGCGTGGCACCCGGCGTGCCGGCAAGCGTGAGGCCGTCCGGAAGCGTGATCTGGGAGAGCCGGTAATCGCCCGGCGGCAGCAGGACGGGCAAGCGGCGCTCTGCGGCTTCGGCGAGAAGGGCCCGGAACGCCTTGGACTGGTCGGCGCGCCGGCCGGGCCGAACGCCGAAGTCGGTAGCATCGAGCGCGCCGCGAAAACCGTCGGGCAGCGAGGAAGCGCCCGCGCGCCGGCCTGCGAGCGCGACCGGCAGGCCGGCGAGAGCAAAAAACAGGGTGCGGCGGGTGGTCATGTCTCTCCGGAAGATCTAGCCTGTTACAGGGCTTGTTTAGGGAAGAATAACTTCTTTCCTTTAGCACTTCGTATCGACAGCGCGCGCCAATGACTGGCGGGAGATGGCCTTGACCAAAACGAACCTTCGCGGACGCGGCATGATCCCCGGAAGTCCTCCGGGTGACGAGGATACGCAGCGCCTGATCGAGGCGACGCGCCGGCTGGCCAATGAAGCGGCCCGTCTCTATGGCCCGCGCACCGACATCGCCGAACGCCATTACTGGCTGGAGACGATGGTCAACCATATTCCCGATTACATCTATGCCAAGGATCTGCAGGGCCGCTTTCTCATCGCCAACGAGGCGACCGTGCGCGACAACGGCTTTGCCGAGATGCACCAGATCGTGGGTCTCACCGATTTCGACCTCCACGCCGAAGACGTCGCGGCCCGGATCGCCGATGGTGAAAGGCAGGTTATCGCCAGCGGCGAGCCGATCATCGGCCTGGAGGAACGGGCAGCCGTCGACAAGGGCAACGAACGCTGGCTGATGACGTCGAAGGTGCCGCTGCGCGACAAGCTCGGCCGGACGATCGGCACCGTCGGCGTCTCCCGGGACATCACCGACCGCAAGCGGGCCGAGCAGCTGATGATCGGCCAGACGCGCGTTCTGGAGATGATCGCCAAGGACACGCCTCTCGAGGATCTCTTCCACGAACTGATCCTGATGATCGAAGCGCATGTGCCGGGCGTCCAGGGGTCCATCTACATGCTGACGGAGGACGGGCAGCGGCTGCTGAAGGGCGTCGCCCCCGGTCTCGACCCGGCCTACACGGCGGCGCTGGAAGGCTTTCCGATCGGTCCGAACAGCGGCTCCTGCGGCACGGCTGCCTATCGCGGCGAGCCGGTCTTCGTCGGCGATATCCTCACCGACCCGCTTTGGGCGCCCTATGTCGATTTCGTGCGGCCTTTCGCGTTTCGGGCCTGCTGGGCCGCGCCGCTCCTGTCCTTTCACGGCAAGGTGCTCGGCACCTTCGCGCTCTACTCCAAGACCGCCGGCCTGCCGGCAGACCCGGTTCGCGACCTGATCGCCATGGCCGCGCGCCTCGCGGCGATCGCCATCGAGCGGCGGGAGGCGGCCGAGCGCATCCATTTCATGGCGCATCACGACGCGCTCACCGGCCTGCCCAACCGCGTCATGCTCGACGGACAGATGGAACGGGCGATGCTGGATGCGCGCCAGAAGGGCGAGTGGGTGGCGCTGGCCTTCCTCGATCTCGACAATTTCAAGCTCGTCAATGACAGCCTCGGCCATACGGCCGGCGACGAGCTGCTGCGCACCGTCGCGCAGCGGATGAGCCTCTGCGTGCGCCAGGGCGACATGATCATCCGTGTCGGCGGCGACGAGTTCATCATTCTGCTCACCGGCCTGCAGGCCGACCGGGAGCTGGTTCTTGCGCGGTTCGAGGGTATTCGCGGCGCGATCGCCCGTCCGATGACGCTGGCCGGGCAGACCCTGCAGGTCACCTGCAGCATGGGCGTCGTGTGCTATCCGGAGCAGGGCGAGAGTACGGGCGAGCTGCTGGCCAATGCGGATGCCGCCATGTATCGGGCGAAGGCCTTCGGGCGAAACAACCTCAAGCTCTTCTCGTCGGAGATGGCGGATGCGGCGCTTGCCAAGCTGGTGCGCGTCGAAGCCCTGCGGCAGGCGCTGGAGCAGAGCGAATTCGTGCTGCACTACCAGCCGCAGCTCGATCTCGCCTCGGGCCGCATCTTTGCGGCTGAAGCGCTTCTGCGCTGGGACCATCCGGAACACGGCCTGATCTCGCCGGCCGAATTCGTGCCGCTGGCCGAGGAAACCGGGCTGATCGTCGAGATCGGCGAATGGGTTCTCGATGCCGCCTGTCGCCAGAACCGGGCCTGGCAGGATGCGGGGCTCCCGAACCTCATCGTCAGCGTCAACGTCTCGGCCCGCCAGTTCGCAGAAAAGGCCTGGGTCTCCCGCGTCGCCCGGACGCTGGCCGAAACCGGGCTCGACCCGCGATTCCTGGAGCTCGAGCTGACCGAAAGCCTGATCATGCAGGACGTGCCCCAGGCGATCGCCACCATGCACGAGCTGGAAGCGCTCGGCGTGCGGCTCGCCATCGACGATTTCGGCACCGGTTATTCCAGCCTGAGCGCGCTCAAGCGCTTTCCCGTCAGCCGCCTGAAGATCGATCGGTCCTTCGTGAAGGATATTCCCGACGACGAGGACGACATGGCGATCACGGCGGCGATCATCTCGCTCGCGCAGAAGCTCAAGCTCGACGTGATCGCCGAGGGCGTCGAAACGCAGGAGCAGCTCGATTTCCTGCGCGCTTCCGGCTGCAACGAAATCCAGGGCTACTGGGTCAGCCGGCCGCTGCCGCCGGCCGCCTTCGTCTCGCAGCTTTGCCGGGACACGGCGCTGGGCGCTCCGAGCGTCTGATAGGGCGACCTCCGTGCCTTTTAAGCTTCGCTTGGCAAACCTCGCTTGGCAAGCCTCGCGCCAGCACCTCCCTGCCATAAAGGGCGACAACCGCCGACAGCGGATGGATGCAAAGTTGCAACGGTCCTAAAAAACCCTGCAGGGCCTGCTGTTCCTCCGTTTGTCGCGCACTAGCTAGGCTGTTGTGCTCCATGAAGCCGAAGGCACGGTTCCGTTCTCCCAGCGGTCCGGTGCGGTCGGCCAAACGGACCATGATCGTCGCGTCAACCGGAAGTCCGCCCCCATGAGCCCGCTCAAGCCTCCGATGTCCCCTCTGTCCCGCCGGCAGTTTCTGAACCTGAGCGGCGTGGCTGCTGCCACGGCTGCCCTGTCGGCCTGCAACTACACGTCCAACACCGCCAGCTTCAATGCCGAGACCCGGCCGTATTTCCGCAATCCGGAGTTCGACAATCGTTTCGCTCCGGCCAATGGCGGTTACGCGACCTTCGGCCAGCCCCAGAATGCCGCCTACATGACGGGCCTGCCGCCGCAGTCCGCCTATGCCGCCAGCATCTACGGCCCCGTGGTCGATGACGGCTTCGCCATTCCCGCCGTGCCCTATCAGGAGATCGATCCGCGCTTCTACCGCCAGGAAGTGGCCGATCCCTTCGGAGAGGCGCCGGGCACGATCATCGTCGATACGCAGGATCGGTTTCTCTACCTGACCGAGCCGGGCGGACGGGCGATGCGCTACGGCGTCGGCATCGGGCGCGAGGGCTTTGCCTGGTCCGGCCGCGGCGTCATCCAGTGGAAGCAGAAATGGCCGCGCTGGAAGCCACCGAACGAAATGGTCGCGCGTCAGCCGCATCTCGCCGCCTATTCGATCGAGAACGGCGGCATGGAGCCCGGCCTCTCCAATCCGCTGGGCGCGCGCGCCATGTACATCTTCAAGGATGGGCAGGATACGCTCTACCGCCTGCACGGCTCGCCGGAATGGCAGTCGATCGGCAAGGCCGTCTCGTCCGGCTGCGTTCGCCTGATCAACCAGGATGTCATCGATCTCTACGATCGCGTGCGGACGAAATCGCCGATCCTCGTCGTCTGATCGTCGGCGTCCGTCCGGAGGTTATAAATTTCTCGACCTGGCACAAGACCGGCGGCTTCGCCGGTTTTTTCTCGGCGGCTCGGCGTCAGTGCCGGCCTGTCTCGATGATGTCGGCCAGCGCCTTGAGATTGTCCGAGGTCAGCGGCTTTTCGAAATACCGTTTCACGAAGTCGTATTGCAGCGCCTTGTTCCGGTCCGTGCCGAGGTGCGAACTGGTCAGCATCACCACGAGCGGTGCAGGGCCGTCGAGCCCCCGGGCGAAATCGCGCGCATAGGTCTCCAGAAATTCGAAACCGTTCATGACCGGCATGTTGATGTCGAGGATGATCGCGTCCGGCTGTTCCCGGCGCAGCATCTCCAGCCCCTCGCGGCCGTTGAGCGCCTGCACGACCTTGATCGTCGGGTCGAAGCGCTGGATCGTATAGCCGCAGATGAAGAGATCCGTCTCATCGTCGTCGATGATCAGGAGGGAGCCTATGGTCATGCGTCGTTCCTCTGGGGCAATCGTATGACAAATTGGCTGCCTTTGTCGAGCCGGACGTAGGCCACGGTGCCGCCGAGATGCTCGGCGCTCTTTCTGACGATGTAGAGGCCGAGACCGCTGCCGTCGGCGCGGGAGGGGTGGAAGCGCTTGAACATCTGGAACAGGTTCGTCTCGTCCCCAGGGTCGAGCCCGAGGCCGTTGTCGGAAATGCGCAGGTCCAGCCATCCGTCGCGCGCCATGGCGGCGTCGATCGCGACGCGGCGCGCGCCCTCGTCGGGGTCTGCATATTTGATGGCGTTCGAGATGAGATTGTCGAGGATCATGCGCAGGCGCGCAGGCTTGGTGCGGATGGTGAGGTCGTCTGCGACATCGACCGTAAACGACACCTGCCGGGCGGGATCGATGAAGCGCAGGCGCTCGATCGTTTCCTCGACGGCAGACAGCAGGGGAACCGCCGTCACGGGCTCGTCCAGCAGGCGGCTGCGCTTCAGCTGGATGATGTTCTCGATCAGTCCGTCGAGTTTCTGAAGGCCGCGCTCGATCCGCTCAATAACCGGCGTCATCTGCGCCGTCGGGGTCTTGAGGCCGATCATGTCGCGCATGATGGTGGTGAGGCCGATGGAGGAGGCGATCGGCGCCCGCAGATCGTGGGAGGTGCGGTAGGCGAATTCCTCAAGCTCGGCATTGGCTTCGAGGATTTCCTGTTCGTGCCGTTTCCGCTGGGAGATATCGCGGATGATGCCGCTGTAGAGCACCGTGCGATCGAGCTCGATGCGGGCGACCGAAAGGTCGAGCGGGAAGCGGGTGCCGCTGCGGCGCATGCCCTCGGTCTCCCGGGCGGAGCAGGCGATCTCGGTGCTCTCGACGTCGCTGCCTGATGCCGGCAGGAAGCCGGGAATGAGGGCGCGGACGTCATGGCCGAGCATGTCCTCGGTGCGATAGCCGAAGATCGTTTCCATGGCATGGTTGGTCGAGAGGATCTGGCCGCCTGCGTCGATGGTGACGATCCCGTCTGCGGCGGTATCGATGATCGCGCTCAGGCGCTCCTGGCTTTCGCGCAGCTTCAGGGCGATGCCGCGATAGCTCTGCGCGTTGCGAAAGGCATAGACGATCAGGCCGGCATAGACGATGCCGGAAACGACCAGAAGCCCGGCGAGGATTGCCTGGGAGGCCGGTTTGCCCTGGGGATCGATGCTGATCGTCGCGCCCGTCCCCTCGAAGGCATCCTGCAGGTCGAGCAAGGTCAGAAGCAGGAGGAGCAGATAGCTCGCCGCACCGAGCATGGCGGCGATGGTCGCGGCGTCGTAGTCGAGCTCCTCGACCCGCAGGAAGATCATGGGCAGGGCGAGGGCTGCAAAACAGAGCGCGGTGTGCGGCGACATATGGCCGTAGCGGGGCCAGTCGCTTTCTGTCACCAGCTGGAGCCCGTAGCCGAGCAGCGTCGCGGCAGCCGTCATGAAGACGGTCGCGGCGAAGACGATGCGCAGGAGCGTCGGCTTGCCGGTGAGGGCGCTGACGAGGATGCAGATGCCGAGAAGGGCGAAGGAGAGCGCCGTGCCGCTCGCCAGATGTCCGGGATAGGGCGATGTCTGGCGGAAGGGATCGAGCATCAGCCGATCGAGCGGGTGCCCCGTCAAGAGGATCGGCTCCAGCAGGAAGACGAGGCCGATGAGCACCACGACGATCGACAGGATGGCCGCAACCCGGCCCCTCTCGTGCAGGAGAGCGACAACGGCGAAGCCGATCAGAACGAAACTGACGGCGGTGTTGAACTGCATGCGGAAGAGAATGGGGAGGGTGTCGGCGAGGAAGCCGACCTTCAGGAGCCAGAGAGCGCCGATGCCGAGGCCGACGGCGACGCAGAACCAGGCCGCCGCCATCCCGGCCATGTGCCAGCCTCGCTTCTGCCGTGGCAGCGCGACGGGATCGACCGACGAGGACCGTTTCCGGGTCACGTCACGGTCTTGCGCGCCAATCGGCCGCAACGACCCGTGCTCATCCATCGCGTGCGCGCGAACCATCCCTCCAGGTCACCCTCCGCTTCCCCTTGCACCACCAGAGATCACGGCCGGCGGGCGTCGTCAACGCATCCTTACTCTAAAGCGCGTCGTCGGCCGATATCGCGGGGTCGCTCGGCCGGGACAGGCGGTCGGTCAGCGCTTCCAGGACGGTTCGCAGCGCCTCGGCCTCGCCGGTGCTGCACCCGATCGCGCTGCCGATGGCCGTCTGCACATGGCCGGCCTCCGCCTGCAGGGCTTCGCCCTTCCCGGTCAGCGCGATGTTGACCTGCCGCTCGTCCTTGCGGTCGCGCGTGCGGCTGACCAGGCCGGCGGCGTCGAGCCGCTTGAGGAGCGGGGACAGCGTGCCGGAATCGAGCCCCAGCTGCTCCCCGATCTGCTTCACCGTCATAACCCTGTGCTCCCACAATGCGAGAAGCACGAGATATTGCGGGTAGGTCAGGCCGAAGCGGTCGAGCAGCGGTTTGTAGGTCCGGTTGAAGGCGTGGGACAGCGAATAGACCGCGAAGCAAAGCTGGTCTTCGAGCGGCAAGGGAATGCTGAAAGACACCGCCTGTGCCGCCTTCTCCGTCCCGTCTGCCGTCCGCTTTTTCATGCTGTGAACCTACAGGAAGCGACGGAAAATTGCAATTTGCAAAATTGGATTGCGTGCAATTGAATTGTGCGTTATAAAGGCCGGGAAGACGGAAGTTCTTCTTCACGAAACGCGTCGAAAGCGACGACAGGAGACCCCAATGGCTATTCTCTACACCACCAAAGCTTCTGCGACCGGCGGCCGTGCAGGTCGCGCCGTGTCCGAAAACGGCGTGCTCGACGTCGTCCTGACCGTTCCGAAGGAACTCGGTGGCGATGGCGCCACGGGCACGAACCCCGAGCAGCTCTTCGCGGCCGGCTATTCCGCCTGCTTCCTCGGTGCTCTCAAGAATGTAGCGGGCAAGGAAAAGATCAAGGTTCCGGAAGAGACCAAGGTCACGGCGACGGTCGGCATCGGCCCGCGCGACGATGGTACCGGCTTCGGCATCGACGTCTCCCTGCTCGTCGACATCCCCGGCCTCGACCGCGAAACCGCAGAACGGCTGGTCGCTGCCGCCCATATCGTCTGCCCCTACAGCCATGCCATGCGCACATCGACGGAAGTGCCGGTCAAGGTGGCCTGACAGGCCGGCTGAGGCGATCGCCGACAGGCGAGACCAAATCGAGAGGGTGGAGACGGCGCGTCCGTTTCCACCCTTTTTCGGTTGATACGTTCTCATTCTCTTACATAATTCGCGTCACGCGTGTGGATTTGATCGTGACACAGAAGGATGCCATCATGCCCGTGCGAAGCACGATGAATGCGAAGAGGGCAGAATGTCGGAAGAGCATGGAAAATTCATCTGGACGGAACTGATGACGAACGATCGGGAGGCGGCGGGTGCGTTCTACCGCACGGTTGTCGGCTGGACCACGGTCGAAATGTCGGATTATGATTACACGGTTTTCGAGGCGGCCCGGCCGGATGGCGATGGGCGGGCCGGCATTGCCGGCATGATGCGCGTACCGCCGGAGCTGCTGGCGGAAAACGTTCCGCCGAACTGGACGGCCTATGTGTCCGTTTCCGACTGCGATGCCACGGTGGCGAAGGTTGCGGCGCTCGGCGGCACGATCCGGCGGCCACCGGAAGATATCCCCGAGATCGGGCGTTTCGCCGTCATCGCCGATCCGCACGGGGCCGTGCTCTGTATCATGACGCCGGTGCCGATGGACGTTCCGCCGCGGCCGATCCCGCCGACGTCGCCCGGGCAGTTCGGTTGGTACGAGCTCTATGCCGATGATTGCGAAGCCGCCTTTGCCTTCTATGCGGAGGTCTTCGGCTGGACGGTCGATCACGACATGGATATGGGCGAGCTCGGCATCTACAGGATCTTTGCCCATGACGGGCAGGTCGTCGGCGGCATGATGACCCGCATGCCGCAAATGCAGAAGGCATTCTGGGCCGCCTACATCACGGTCGACAGGCTCGACGCGGCCGTCTCCCGCCTCGTGTCCGGCGGCGGCAGCGTCCTCAACGGCCCGATGGAGGTTCCGGGCCCGGCCTATATCGTCAACGCCGTCGATCCGCAGGGCGCGTTTTTCTCGCTGGTGGCAGCCGAGCGGTAGACGACGCCGGCGTCCGCGATATCGCTCACGAATGGGGTCCGGACGTCGTTCCGTTCGGGCCTTTGCGGCCCGCGTCCAGCAGGGCCTGCGAGCGCGGTTTGGAGAGCGATGTCGTCATAAGCGTTCCGGGCGCACCTCAGCGCCGGGCTTCGGTCGCCATGCGCACGGCGAGACCGGCCAGCACCGTTCCCATGATCCAGCGCTGGACGGTGGCGAAACCCGGCTTGGCGATGAGGAATTTCGAGATCGAGCCGGCGGAGAAGGACATCGTGGCGTTCACCGCAACGCTGACGACGATCTGCACCGATCCAAGGACAAGCGCCTGAACGAGCACGCTGCCATTGCCGGGATGAATGAATTGCGGCAGCAGCGAGAGGTACATGACGGCGATCTTCGGATTGAGAACGCTGGTGGCAAAGCCCATGAGAAAAAGTTTTCGCGGGCTGTCCTTCGGCAGGTTCCGGACCTGAAAAGGGGACCCTCCACCGGGACGCACGGCCTGCCATGCGAGCCAGAGCAGGTAGATGGCGCCGGCGAAGCGCAAGGCGTCATAGGCATAGGGCACGGCGAGCATCAGCGCCGTGAGGCCGAAGGCGGCGCAGAGGAGATAGACGACGAAGCCGAGCGCGACGCCGCCAAGCGAGATCAGGCCGGCCGCGGGGCCCTGGCAGATCGACCGGGAAACGAGATAGACCATGTTCGGCCCCGGCGTCAGAGCCATGCCCAGAGCGATGAGCATGAAGCCGATCAGGCTGTTGATATCCGGCATGCGCGCCTCCTTCAGCGATGGGTTGCAAGACCGTAGACGCAGCACCTTGCGAAAGGAAGACCTCCCACCGGGCTCTGTCCGCGTGCTACCTTGGGCCCGGGATGTACGGGAGACACGGGAAACATGCCTGTATTGGGCGCGCTCTGGCGGGGAGAGATCGACGCCGTCGAATTTCATGTCGATGGCGGCTACCGCTTCGTCGTGCATCGCAACGTGTTTCGAACGCTGCGCGGATCGTCTGCGGCCGGGGATGTCTGCGTCGCGTTCGCCGAGGCGCATGGGGACGCGTTTCTCGCGGCCGCCGCCGCGCGCATCGCTTCTGCGCCATCGGAAACGACCCGCGCATTCCATCTCAACAGCCGGCAGGTTCGACGCGCCATGGAGGGCGCGCCGAGCGTGGATTCGGGTCTTACAGAACCTGGGCCGCGCTGATCGACGAGACGAATTGGCGGGTGCGCTGGTGTTGCGGCGTGTCGAAGACCGTCCGTGCCGGGCCCGCCTCGACGATATCGCCGGCCTGGAGAAAGATGACCTGATCGGCAAGCCGGGAGGCGAGGCGCAGATCATGCGTTGCCATGACCATGGTGGTGCCTTCGCGTGCCAGCGTTCCCAGTACGTCCACCACTTCGGCCGCAAGCTCCGGATCGAGTGCGGAGGTCGGCTCGTCGCAGAGCAGGACGCGCGGCGAGGGGGCGAGCGCCCGGGCGATGGCCACGCGCTGCTGTTGCCCGCCCGAAAGCGTAGCCGGCCAGGCCTCTGCCTTTTCCGCCATGCCGACCTTCGTCAGAAGCTCCATCGCGCGGGTGCGGGCCTTGTCGGCCGGCCATTTCAGCACGGTGGTCAGGCTCTCCATCACGTTCTCGATGGCGGTGCGATGCGGGAAGAGCTGGAAATTCTGGAACACCATGCCGGTCTGCTGGCGGATCTTCTGGATGTCGTGCCAGCCCGGCTTCTTGCCCTTTTCGAAACGCGTTTCCTCGCTGCCGATGCGGATGGCGCCGGCGCTCGGGATTTCGAGCAGGTTGATACAGCGCAGCAGGGTGCTCTTGCCGCCGCCCGAGGGGCCGATCAGCGCGGTCACGCTGCCTTCGGGGATCGTCAGGTTGATGTCCTTCAGGATCACGGCATCGCCGAAGCGTTTTTCGATGTGGCGAAGCTCGATCATCGGTTGGACTCCATCATGCCGCCATAGCGCGCGAACCGCCGCTCCAGCCGCACCTGCAGCGAGGACAGAACCGAACTCAGCGCGAGGTAGATCAGCGCCGCCTCGATATAGAGGATCAGGGGTTCGTAAGTCGTGGCGACGATCCGCTGGGCCGACTGAAACAGTTCCGGCACGGTGATCGCCGCCGCAAGAGAGGTGTCCTTGACCAGCGAGATGAACGTGTTCGACAGCGGCGGCACCGCCACGCGCGCCGCCTGCGGCAGGATGGTGCGCCGCATCGCCTGGTTCCAGGTCATGCCGATCGAATAGGCCGCTTCCCACTGACCCTTGGGAACCGAGGAGATGACGGCCCGGATGATTTCGGAACTATAGGCGCCGACATTCAGCGTGAAGCCGATCAGCGCTGCGGGAAAGGCATCGAGCAGGATGCCGATGCTCGGCAGGCCATAGAAGATCACGAACAGCTGGACGAGGAGCGGCGTTCCCCGGATGACCCAGACATAGAAGCGGGCGATCAGGGCAAGCGGCGTCGGCGCGAACAGGCGCGTCACGGCCGTAATCAGCCCGAGGATCGCGCCGAGGAAAAAGGAGAGGAGGGTGAGGGGGACCGTAAACTTCGCACCCGCCCACAGAAGCGTGGGGAGCGAATCGATCATGAGTTGCAGCCAGTGCGGCACGTTATCTCCTCAACGGCGCGATGCCGAAACAAGCATGTCCGGCGAACCCCCAGGGGTTCGCCGGACATGCTTTCCGTGTGTAAGATCGCATTGCCGGCCGGCGAAGCAAAGAGGCTTTGCCGGACAAGGCGGTGTTTAGCGCGAGACGTCCTGGCCGAAATATTTGTCGGAGATCGTCTTGTAGGTCCCGTCGGCCTTGATGTCGGCCAGGGCCTTGTTGATTGCGGCGAGAAGTTCCGGCTCGCCCTTGCGGATGATGATGCCGGAGTAATCGGCATTTTCCTGTTCCGCGGCAATCTTCACCGGCGCGTCCGGCTTCTGCTTCTTGAAGTCGAGGAAGGACAGGCTGTCATTGACCGTCGCGTCGGCCCGGCGCGTCAGCACCAGCTGGATCGACTGGTCGAAACCGTCGGTGCCGACCAGTTCGGCGCCGGCGCTCTGGGCGATCTTGCCAAAGTTGCTGCTCAGCGACTGTGCCGAGGTCTTGCCCTTCAGGTCGGCGAAACCCTTGATGTCGTCATTGTCCTGACGGACGATCAGCACGGCCTTGGAGGCGATATAGGGCTCGGAGAAGTCGTACTTCTGCCTGCGCGCGTCGGTGATGCCGACCTGGTTGATGACCGTATCATAGCGCCCGGCGTCGATGCCGGCGATCAGCCCGTCCCATTTGCCTTCGATGAACTCCGCCTTGACGCCGAGCTTGGCGGCCACGGCCTCGCCGATCTCGACGTCGAAGCCCACCAGCTTGCCGCCGGCATCGTGGAAGGTGAAGGGCGCGTAGGTTCCTTCCGTGCCGATCTTCAGCACGCCGGCCGTCTTGATGGCCGAAAGGTTTTCGCCGGCAAGCGCCGGTGCAAGGGCAGCGGCGTGAAGAATGGCGGCGGTGGCGATGGTCTTGAGCCAGTTCATGGTGTCTTGCGTCCTTCTGAAGCGATGTCGGTCGTCTCGGCACGATGGCCGGCCAAGCTCTCTCATCGCAGGAAATAGGCGCGATGGATTGAAAGAAAACTGCGAATGAAACGGGCAAATGCGAAAATCTTGCTCTTTCCACCGGCACAATGGGGCGGCAGGTAGCGAAGTTTCCCTATTCCGCTATGTTAGGCAAAGCTTTCTTTACGAATATGTCGGATTTTGACAATTCACCGCGCCGGTTTGGCCGGCAGCACTTCGGAGAAGCCCATGCGTCCCCTGTCCCAGTCTCTCGGCTTCGATGCCAAGTCGGTTCTTCATGCCATCAGCCAGTCGCAGGCGATCATCGAGTTCGACCTGACGGGCCGGATTCTGAGCGCGAACGACAATTTCTGCCAGGCGCTGGGCTATGGCCTCTCCGAGATCGTCGGCCGCCATCACAGCATGTTCGTCTCCCCGGAGGAAGCCGCATCCGCCGCGTATCGGGACTTCTGGGCCGCGCTTGCCGGCGGAATGTTCCAGCGGCAGCAATACAAGCGCCTGGCCAAAGGCGGCCGCGAGGTCTGGATCGAGGCGTCGTACAATCCGGTCAAGCGGAACGGCAGGCCCTACAAGGTGGTGAAGATCGCGACCGAGATCACGGCATCCAAGATACAGAGTGCGGAAGATGGCGGCAAGCTCATGGCGCTGTCGCGGGCGCAGGCCATCATCGAATTCACGCCGCAGGGCGAGATCCTGCGCGCGAACGACAATTTCCTATCCGCCCTCGGCTATGACCTGTCCGAGATCGCGGGGCGGCATCACGCGATGTTCTGCGATCCGGCCTATGCCGCATCGCCCGAATACAAGGCGTTCTGGGAGGACCTGCGCCGCGGCACCTTCGTGACGGACCAGTTCCTGCGCATCGGCAAGGGTGGCAAGCGGGTCTTCATTCAGGCCTCCTACAATCCGATCTTCGACGATGCCGGACGGGTCTTCAAGGTGGTGAAGTTCGCGATCGACGTCACGGACCGCATGCATGCCGTCGAGGAACTCGGCGCGGCGCTGGAGCGCCTGTCCCAGTGCAATATCCGCATCACGCTCGACGAGCCCTTCGTCGGCGAGTTCGACAGCCTGCGCCGCGACTTCAACACGTCGATCGGCGAGTTCCAGAAGACGCTGACGAACGTCCTCGGCCAGACCCGCGCGCTGAACGACAGCAGCCAGGAGATGCGCCAGGCGGCCGAGAGCCTTGCCGAGCGGTCGCAGCAGCAGGCGGCGGCCCTGGAAGAGACGTCCGCCGCGCTGGACGAGGTAACGGCAACGGTGAACTCCTCGACCGAGAATACGCAGGAGACCCGCACGCTGGTGCAGAATGCGCGCGTTTCGACCGGTGCGTCGGCGGCAGTGGTCGAGGAAACGGTGACGGCCATGCAGCGGATCGAGCAGGCCTCGCGCGAGATCAGCCAGATCATCGGCGTGATCGACGAGATCGCCTTCCAGACCAATCTTCTCGCGCTGAATGCCGGCGTCGAGGCAGCCCGCGCCGGCGAGGCCGGCAAGGGTTTTGCGGTCGTCGCGCAGGAGGTTCGAGAGCTCGCCCAGCGCTCGGCCAAGGCGGCCAAGGAGATCAAGGTGCTGATCACCAATTCCGGCAAGGAGGTGCTGGAGGGCGTCCGTCTCGTCGGCAAGACCGGCGAGGCGCTCAAGGAGATCGACGTCTTCGTGCGCCGGATCGACCAGAACGTCGACGCGATCGCCACCGCGGCGAAGGAACAGTCGGTCGGCCTGCGCGAGATCAACAGGGCGGTCAACGATCTCGACCGGATGACGCAGGAAAATGCGGCCATGAGCGAGCGGACCACCGATATCAGCCGGGCGCTGGCCGACGGGGCCGACGCCCTGGCCGCGCTGGTGAGCGTGTTCAAGCTCAACCGACGCACCGCCCAGCGTGCGCTGGACGGATCGGACTCGTCGCGTCATCCGCAGACGGAGGCAAGGCCCGGGCAGAGGAGCTTTGCCGCTTAAGGCGCGATGTCGCCATTGGGCGGGGGCAGGACGTGCCATCCCGCTCCGGCGAAGAAAGCTTAGTTCGTTCCCATATTCGTCTCCGTCGCCGGGCGGAGGAAGACGAGGAGGCTTGCCGTCAGGGTTTGCACGACACCGCCATCCTGATTCAGCGTCCGGCTGTGCGTGACGACGGTGCCGCGGTCGGGCTTCGAGCGGGACGGGGTGATCTCGACGATCTCGCCTTCGACCCGCAGACGGTCGCCCGGGCGGGTCGGCAGTGGCCAGGCCAGCTCGCAGCGCGTGCCGATGAGGCCGCCGTCGAAGGGCAGGCTTTCCACGATGAGCCGCATGGTCAGCGCCGCGGTGTGCCAGCCGCTGGCGGCGAGACCACCGAACAGCGTCAACCGCGCGGCCGCGTCATCGAGATGGAAGGGCTGCGGATCGAACTGGCCGGCAAAGCTGCGGATCTCCTCTGCCGTGACCGCGACGGTCTCGCTCGTAAACGCCATGCCGATCGCGAGATCGTCCAGAAAGAGACGCGGTTTCTGCTCGTTCATGTCGGTCCTCCCAGACCTCCGCTATCCCTCCATCAGGGATTTCTCATGTTCTCCCTAGCAGCACCGGGCGGCGCGGACAATGCTCGACGCCCGGTGCTGCCCTGGTGCTGCCCTGGTGCTGTTTGTCGAGAGGTCTGCCCGTTCAGGGGATCAGGCGCTCGCTGCGCAAGTCGTCGAACAGGCTGACGAAGGCATCGTCCGTCGGCTGGTAGACGGTGAACCCCATGCGGCGGCTCTTCGACATGTCGGTCACGACCTCGATCGGCCGGCCGAGGTCGGCATCCGTGTGCCAGGGCGAAATCAGCCGGTCGATGTCGTGCTCCACGAGGTTCTCCCGCTCGGCGATCCTGCGCCAGATCGCCGCGTCATCGGCCATCTGCGTCTCCAGCGGTTGGACCGTGCCGTCGAACGGCGCAGCCTCGATGCCGAAGGAGCCGGCGATGCGCTGCCACATCCAGCTCCAGCGGAAGACGTCGCCGTTGACGACGTTGAAGGCCTCGTTAGCCGCTTCCGGCGTCGTGGAGGCCAGAGCATGTGGCGGGCGAGCACGGTCGCGCTCGTCATGTCGGTCAGGCCGTTCCACTGGGTTTCCACGCCCGGGAAGCGGAACGGGCGGCCGGTCTCGCGGCAGATCGCGGCGTAGACGGCGAGCGTCGTTCCCATGTTCATCGCATTGCCGACCGCCTTGCCGATGATGGTGTGGGGGCGGTGGACGCTCCAGTCGAAGCCGTCGCGGCCGGCGGCCGAAAACACCTCGTCCTCCTGCGCATAATAGAAATTCTCGATATCGAGCCGGTCCTGCTCCTCGCGAAACGGCGTCTGCGGCAGCGTGCCTTTTCCATAGGCCTCGAACGGCCCGAGATAGTGCTTGAGCCCGGTGACGAGCGCGACGTGGCGCACGCTTTTTGCCGGCCGCACGGCATCGAGGAGGTTGCGCACCATGGCCGCGTTCACCCGGATGTTCTCGGCCTCCGTCGGCTGGCGCAGCCAGCTGGCGATGAAGACATGGGTCGGGGCGACATCGGCCAGAGCAGCAGCCAGCGAGGCCGCATCTAGAAGATCGGCGGCGAGCGGCGTGACGTTCTGCTGGCGGCCGGGTTTGCGGGCGAGCCCGGTGACCGTCCAGCCGGCCTCGGCCAGGACCTTCGCCGTGGCGCTTCCGACCACGCCGCTGGCGCCTACGATCAAAGCCTTGTTTTGCATGTGCAGTCTCCTTGCGTTCACGCCGGAGATAGGCATCCCTTCCTTTCTGTCCACCCGCCCTATCTTGTGGAGGATGCGCACCGTACGGCAGCGCGCCGCCTCTTCTGGAACATTCCCTGCGGCGTCTGGTTAGCTGTCGTCCCGGACCTCGGCCGTGACATCGGGCCTCATCGCCCATCAGCCGTCCTTCCTCTGCAACCGTCGAGTTCCGGTGTTTTCATGACAATCAAAATTGCGATTATCGGGTCTGGGCCGACCGGCATCTACACGCTGCACGGCCTCGTCTCCTCCCTGCAGCCGCTCGACATCACGGTGTTCGAAAGCGAAGCCGATCCGGGCAAGGGGACGCCCTACCATCCCGATATCAACGACCAGGCGATGCTCGCCAATATCGCCAGCATCGAGCTGCCGCCGATCTACGAGACGCTCGTGACCTGGCTCCGCCGTCAGCCGGATGCGGAGCTCGAGCGCATGAACGTGACGCGCAGCGCCATCGCAGAACGTTCCTTCTATCCGCGCATCGTGCTCGGCGAGTTCTTCCAGGACCAGTTCCGTCAATGCGTGATCGAAGGCCGGAAGGCTGGGCATGTCATCGAGATCAAGGCGCTGCATCGGGTCGATGATATCGATCTTCACCCCGCCGACATCGCCGTTACCGCCACCGGTCCGGAGGGCGAAAAGCACTATGCTTTCGACCATGTGGTGATGGCGACGGGTCATGACTGGCCGGAGACGACCGAGACGCGCCCCGGCTATTTCATGTCGCCCTGGCCGGCACCGGTGCTGAAGACCATTCCGCCGGGCCGGGTCGGCATTCTCGGCACGTCGCTGAGTGCCATCGATGCACTGATCTCGGTCGCAACCGCCCATGGGGCGTTCTATCTCGATGCCGCCGGATCGCTCGAATATTTCCCGTCGCCCGGAACTGAGGCGTTCGCCGCCGCGCTGATGTCGCGCAAGGGCGTGCTGCCGGAAGCCGATTTCTATTGTCCCTATCCGTATCTGCCACTGTCGATCTGCACGCCGGAGGCGGTGGATGCGCTGGTTGCCAGCGGCCGAGGGGATCTGCTCGATCCGATCTTCGACCTTTTCCGTGCCGAATTGCTCGCGGCCGATCCGGCCTATGCCGCACGGATCGGACTGGGGATGCTGACGGTGGAGACGCTGGCGCCGGCCTATTTCGCAGACCGGGAGGGGGCCGACGCCTTCGTCTGGGCTGCGGCGAACCTTGCGGAAGCCGAGAAGAACGAGCTTGAACAGCACACGATCGGCTGGCGCTATGCGATCCTGCGGATGCATGAGGTCATCGCGCGGGCCGTGCCGCATTTCAACGAGGACGATCTGAAGCGCTTCCACAAGCACTTCAAGACCGTGTTCATCGACGACTACGCGACCGTGCCGCATCAGTCGATCCGGCGCTTGCTGGCGCTGCGGCGTGCCGGAAAGCTGGAGGTGCTTCGCCTCGGCCGAGACTCCGATATCGACAATGAGAGCGTCGAGCGCGGCGCCGTCGTTCTGTTCGACGGCCGCAGGGAGGTGTTCGATTCCTTCATCGATGCGACGGGGCAGCATACGCTTTCGGCCCGCGATATCCCGTTCCCGAGCCTCGTCCAGCACGGTTTCGTGCGCAAGGCGACGACGCCCGTTTCGTCCGTGCTGATCGATATGCCGGACACGCCGGCCGTGGTGCGCACGGGAGGGGTGGATCTCGACGATGTCTTCCGTCCGATCCTGGAGGCGCCTGTCAACCGCAACCTCTACTGCGTGTCGATCGCCTTCCTGCTGCACAAGCTGCCCTTCATTCAGGGCATCACCAGCGCCCACGAACTCGGTGGCATCGTCTCCACGGCGATCCTCAGTGACGTGAACGGCGAACGGTCGGGCGGCCTGATCGGGTTCGATATGAACGCGGCGTAGCGCGTCGACCGCGGACACGGCTCACGGGTCGATCCACACCTCGTCGCCGAGGGTCACGCGACCGGGGGCGGCGATGTCGGCATAGACGCCGAGATTGCGCCGGTTGCCGCGCAGGATATGGCGCAGGACGTCCGGCTGTTCCGGCAGGCCGGGTTGGGAGACGAGCGTCATGCCGCACCGCTTCGTGCCTTCGCTCACGCGGATCTCCAGCGTGCCGATGACGACGCGGCGTCCGATCCAGTCGTTCTCCACGAAACCCGGTTCGGTCTCGGTGTCGATCAGGAGATCCGGCCGGAACCGGCGTGCGTCCAGCGCCAAGGCGGGATCGCCGGCGCGAATGGCGTCGATCGAGGCGGTGGTGAGGATGTGGAGCGGGCTTGCCGTGTAGCGCGGCGCGATGACGGGCCAGCTTCGGCCTGTGCCCCGCGTTTCCGCGAGACCGACGGGAAAGCCGAAATGGTCGGACAGGCGCTCGTCCATGTCCGGCGCGTCGGCCGCCAGAAACGCGCCGTCGGGAAAACCGATTTCCGCCATGCCGTCCGGCCGCAGGCGCGAGACGAGGTGGAGGGCCTTGCGCCAGCGCGGGCTCGATTCCGGTGCCGCAGGCTCGCGGGTTTCCGGATCGAAGATCAGGAAGGCGCGATTGGCGGCAACGCCACCGGTCGGATAGTCGAGGCCGCCCGACTCATCGTCCGCCACCGCGATGTCGAGACAGTCCATACGCTCCCCGCCGAGCGAACTGACGGGATAGCGCCAGAGTTCGGCGATACGTCCAACGAAATGCAAAGGATGCGGTCTCCCGGCCATGGTGAGGGATGCAGAGCGAGCAAGATCTGCCGATGCCTCCATCGAGGGAATGCGCCCGGCTGCCGCAGGTTCCCATGCGAAGCGGAGAAGCTTGCCAGGGCGATCGGGGATGATGTTTTTTCGTCCTGACCGCCGTTTCTTGATGAGGCAGAGATCGCTTTTGGAAGTCTTTTCTAATATTATGCACAAAATTGCGGCGTCTGCTCAATCCTTGGACTTTCTATCATTCTGTATTCATTCAGCTTTCACTGATAGTTCTATCGTTTGACCACAAGGTTCGGGACATCTCGATGGTAAGCGTTCTGGGAGCATCTGCGCGACTGCCTGTGGAGACGGATGACTTTCGCATGTTGTTTCAGACACATCCTTCGCCGATGTGGATCTACGACCCGCGCACCTACCGGTTTCTCACCGTCAACGACGCGGCGGTCGCGCTCTACGGTTACGGCCGGCAGGCCTATGACCGGATGACCGTTCTCGACATCCGTCCCCCGTGGGAGCGCCAGCGGATGATCGAAGCCGTCACGGCGCGCAGCGACGTCGACCGGGCCGAACGGTGGACGCATCTGAAGGCCGACGGAACGGCGCTCGACGTGCTGACCTATGGCCGCGAATTGCAGTTCGAAGGACGGCAGGCGATCCTCGCCATCGTCCAGGACCGCACGGAGGTGAATGCCGCCCGCCAGAAGACCGACGAAACGCGGACCCTGCTCGACAGCATCATCGAGAACCTGCCGGTTGCGGTCTTCGTCAAGGACATGGCGGATGACGGGCGATACGTGCTCTTCAATGCGGCCTGCAGCGCCGCATTCGGCACGCCGCCCGAAGAGATCGCCGGGAAAACCGACCGCAGCATCTTTCCCGCGCGCCAGGTGGAGCTGTTTCGCGACCAGGACCGCCGGGCTTTCGAGACGGAGGGAACGCTGACCTTCGAGGAGACCATCGAGGATCTCGCCGGCACCACGCGCATTCTGCACACCGCCAAGCGCACCTTGCCCGCCAGCAACGGAGAGCGGCTCCGCTACGTGCTCGGCATTTCCCAGGATGTGACCGAAGAGCGCAAGATCGAAGCCCGGCTTGCCTTCATGGCGATGCACGATTCCCTGAGCGGCCTTGCGAACCGGGCCCATTTCAGCGATCACATCCGGCGTGCAGCCCGCCTTGCGACGGCGGACGCGCCGGTGGCGCTGCTTTATCTCGATATCGATCATTTCAAGAACATCAACGACAGCCGGGGACATGCCGCAGGCGATGCCCTGCTGTGCCAGGTCGCCGACCGATTGCTGTCCATCGTGCGGGCGGGCGATTTCGTGGCGCGGCTCGGCGGTGACGAGTTTGCCATCGTGCTGCAGCTTCAGGATGGCCGCTCGGCGGAGGAGGTGGCCGACCGGCTGCTTGCGGAGCTTCGTCGGCCGTTCGACCTCGACGGCATCGCCGAGCACGTCAGCTGCAGCATCGGTATCGCCTGCGCGCCGGATCACTCGACCGACGACGACGGACTGATGCGGGATGCCGATCTCGCGCTCTATGCGGCCAAGGAAGGCGGGCGCTCGACCTCCTGTGTCTATCGTCCCGAAATGCGGCTGAGAGCCGAGCGGCGTCACGAGATGACGCTGGCGCTGCACCACGCGCTGGAGGAGGGGCAGTTCGAGCTTTACTACCAGCCGATCTACCGGATGGAGGGGACAGAGCTTGCCGGTTTCGAGGCGCTGATCCGCTGGAACCATCCGGAGCGTGGACTGGTCGCGCCGCTCGACTTCATTCCCGTGGCCGAGGAAACCGGGCTGATCGTGCCGATCGGCGAATGGGTGCTGAACGAGGCGTGCCGCACGGCCGCGCTCTGGCCGGCCCATCTGCGGGTTGCGGTCAATCTTTCCGTCTCGCAGTTTCGCGATGCCTCCTTGCTGGAGACGATGCGCGGGGCGATCGACACCAGCGGCCTTGCGCCCGAACGACTGGAAATCGAGATCACGGAATCGGTGTTTCTGTCCGACGTCGGGCAAAGCCTGCCGCTCCTGCGCGCGATGAAGGCGCTCGGGTTGCGCATCGCCATCGACGATTTCGGCACCGGCTATTCCTCGCTTTCCTATCTGCGCGCTTTCGCCTTCGACAAGATCAAGCTCGACCAGAGCTTCGTGTCGAGCATCGAGACGGATGCCGGCAGCCTTGCCATCATCCGCGCCGTCGTCGGCATCGGCTCCGGCTTCAACGCCACGACGCTGGCCGAGGGTGTGGAGAGCGAAGAGCAGCTGCAGGCGCTCCGCCGCGAAGGATTCGGCGAAGTGCAGGGCTATTTTCTCGGCCGTCCCCGCCCGCGCGGCGAGACCGAGGCGGTGATCCGGGCATCTGAGATGGATCGTCAGAGCGCGCCGTTGCGGTTGAGAGCGACGACGTAGAGGCTTGTCGTCGCCGTGATGAACAGGCGATGGCGCTCGCGGCCGCCGAAGCAGAGATTGGACGCCCGCTCCGGCAGGAGGATGCGGCCCATCAAATGCCCGTCCGGCGCGATGCAGTGTACGCCGTCGCCGGCGGACGACCAGACATTGCCCTCGCTGTCGAGCCGGATGCCGTCCGCAGCGCCCGGCGAAATGACATGGAAGACCGCGCCGCCCGAGAGCCGGCCGTCCTCGGCGACATCGAAGACGCGGATATGGCAGGGGTCGTCGCTGTGCGGCAGGCCGGTATCGGCGACGTAGAGCCGGCGTTCGTCCGGGCTGAAGGCCAGGCCGTTCGGCGAGCGAAAATCGGTGAGCATCGCGCGGATCTCGCCCGAGGGATCGACCCGGTAGACGTTGCAGGGCAGTTCCTGCGCGCTGCGGTGGCCCTCGTAATCGCTGAAGATGCCGTAGATCGGATCGGTGAACCAGATGCCACCGTCGGAGGCGACGATGACGTCGTTCGGGGAGTTCAGGCGCTTTCCTTCGAACCGGTCGGCGATGACGGTGATCCCGCCGTCATATTCCGTTCGCGTCACCCGGCGCGTCCCGTGTTCGCAGGTGATCAGGCGGCCTTGGCGGTCGCGCGTCTGGCCGTTGGAGAAATTCGACGGCGCGCGGAAGGTGGACAGGCCGCCATCCGGCGACCAGCGCAGGATGCGGTCGTTGGGGATATCGGAAAACAGCAGGCAATTGAGGTCGCCGAACCAGACCGGGCCCTCGACCCAGTCGAAGCCGGTTGCCAGCTGCTTCACCGGCCCATTGCCGAAGACATAGGTCGAAAACACGGGATCGATGGCTTCGAAAAACGACATGGTGCTCTAACTCCTCTCGCGCAAGCGCTCTCGCCGCGCCCCTCCGGGGCTCTCCCGACCGCGCTCCCTCTCATCTGGGACATAGCGGAGATTGCCATGACGGGCACTGATCTTTCGAGACTGTATCGCGACTATATCGACTGTCTCAACCGTCAGGACTGGAACGCGCTGTCGCAGTTCGTCGGCGAGGACGTCCGGCACAATGGCCGGCCGCTCGGCCTTGCCGGTTACAGGGCGATGCTGGAGACGGATTTTCGGGAGATCCCGGATCTCGCCTTCCGGATCGTCCAGCTGGTCGCCGATCCCCCCGTCATCGCCAGCCGGCTTGCGTTCGACTGCACGCCGATCGGCGCTTTCCTGGGGCTGCCGGTGAACGGTCGGACCGTCCGGTTCACGGAACATGTCTTCTATGCCTATTGCGCCGGCCGGATCGCGGAGGTCTGGTCGGTGATCGACACGGCGGCGATTGAGGCGCAGCTTTCCTCCGCTCCGGAAACAGTCCGGTCGCGTTCGACCCATGAGACGGAGATCCCGTCATGAGCCTTGCCCTTTTCGATCTCACCGGACGTCGCGCGCTGGTCACGGGGTCTTCGCAAGGCATCGGGCTGGCGCTTGCGCGGGGGCTGCAGGCCGCCGGTGCGCAGGTTGTGCTCAACGGGCGCGATGCGGCAAAGCTGAAGGCTGCGGCTGCGGCCGTGCCAAAAGCCCTCAGCCTCGTCTTCGACGCGACCGATCACCATGCGGTGCGGGCGGCCATCGATGGGTTCGAGGCAGAGGTCGGGCCGATCGACATTCTCGTCAACAATGCCGGCATGCAGCATCGGGCGCCGCTCGAAGACTTTCCGCCGGAGGCCTTCGAGCGATTGCTGCAGACGAATATCGCCAGTGTCTTCCATGTGGGGCAGGCGGTGGCGCGGCATATGATCGCGCGTGGCGCCGGCAAGATCGTCAATATCGCCAGCGTGCAGAGCGCGCTCGCACGTCCCTCGATCGCGCCCTACACGGCGACGAAGGGTGCCGTGGCGAACCTCACCAAGGGCATGGCGACGGACTGGGCGCGCTACGGGCTCCAGTGCAATGCGATCGCGCCCGGCTATTTCGAGACGCCGCTGAACGCAGCCCTGGTCGCGGACCCGGACTTCTCGGCCTGGCTCGGCAAGCGCACGCCGGCCGGGCGATGGGGGCAGGTGAACGAACTGGTCGGCGCCTGCGTGTTCCTGTCATCCGCCGCATCCTCTTTCGTCAACGGCCATGTCCTCTATGTCGATGGTGGCATCACCGCCTCGCTCTGAGACCTTGAGGCTGCGTGTTGGACGCGCCAAAACGCCTCAATCGAAAAAATATCAGGATCTGCTGAAGATTGCCGCAATCATGGGGATGTCTGGCGTGGGGTTCGGCCTATGTCCGTTCCGTCGCCTCCGGAGATTTCCCACGTGTCCCATATCCGCCATGTCCTGCCCGCGGTCCTGTTCGGTGCGCTTTTCGCCCTTGCCGGGTGCAACGAGAAGACCGAGCAGAAGCCTGCGAACGCGCCGGCGGTGAAGCCCGAGGTCAGCGTTATGACGCTGCACCCGACCTCCGTCGCCATTACGGCGCTTCTGCCGGGACGCACGGCCGCATCGCTGATCGCCGAAGTCCGGCCGCAGGTCGGCGGGATCGTGCGCAAGCGCAATTTCCAGGAGGGCGGATCGGTCAAGGAAGGCGATGTGCTTTACGAGATCGACCCCGCGACCTATCAGGCGGCCTATGACAGCGCGGTCGCGGCCGTCGCCAAGGCGAACGGCGCGGTGCCGAGCGCGCAGGCGAAGGTCGATCGCTACAAGGGCCTCAGCCGCAGCGACGCGGTGAGCCAGCAGGATCTCGACGAGGCGCAGGGCGCCCTGGCGCAGGCCAATGCCGATGTCGCCTCGGCGAAGGCGGCGCTCGAGACGGCCCGCATCAACCTCGATTATACCAAGATCCGTGCGCCGATCGGCGGTCGCGTCGGGGCGTCCACCGTCACGGTCGGGGCGCTGGTGACCGCCGACCAGACGACGTCACTGACCACGATCCGCCAGATCGACCCGATCAATGTCGATGTGACCCAATCGAGCGCCAACCTCCTGAAGTTGCGGCGCGCCATCGAGGACGGGCGCCTGAAGACGACGGGCGCCAATGTCAGCGTCAAGCTGAAGCTGGAGGACGGCTCCGACTATGACCGGACCGGCCGGATCGAGTTTCTCGATGCCGCGGTCGAGGAAACCACGGGCTCGGTCACCGTCAGGGCGGAGTTTCCCAATCCCCAGCAACTGCTCCTGCCGGGCGTCTATGTCCGCGCCATGATTCAGGAGGGCATCCGTCAGAACAGCTATCTGGTGCCGCAGCGCGCCGTCTCGCGCAACACCAAGGGCGAGGCAACGGCCTTGTTCGTCTCCCCGGAGGGAAAGGTGGAGCAGCGCGTGCTGACGGTCGATCGCAGCATCGGCAATAGCTGGCTGGTCGCCGAGGGCATCAAGGACGGCGAGAACGTCGTGGTCGAGGGGGGCCAGCGCGTGCGTGCCGGCCAGGACGTGACGACATCGAACGTCATCGTCAACGACGCCACCGGCGAACTCGAACAGGCCCAGCAGACCGGAGGGCCGGCACCCGTCAAGGCCGAGGCCGGTTCGACGGCCGCCGCGCCGGCGAAAGAGGCCTCCGCTGCTCCCGTCCTGCCTGCTGCAAAGAATTGAGGTCGGCCCATGTCGCGTTTCTTCATCGACAGGCCGATCTTCGCCTGGGTCATTTCTATCTGCATCATGCTGGCGGGCGTCCTCGCCATCACCACGCTGTCGATCTCGCAATATCCGCAGATCGCCCCGACATCGGTGCGGATCAGCGCCAATTATGCCGGGGCAGACGCGCAGACGGTCGAGAACTCGGTGACCAAGGTCATCGAGCAGGGCATGACCGGGATCGACAATCTCGACTATATGACCTCGACCTCGCAATCGACGGGTTCGGCGACGATCTCGCTCACCTTCACCAATGCCGCCGACCCGGATGTCGCGCAGATGCAGGTGCAGAACAAGCTCCAGCTCGTGGAATCGCAGCTGCCGCAAAGCGTGCAGTCGAGCGGCATCACGGTCGCCAAGGCCTCCACCGGCTTCCTGATGGTCGTCGCCCTAGTCTCCACCGATAACAGCCTCTCCTCGCTCGACCTGTCCGATTACATCGACAGCACGCTCAACGACACGATCAAGCGCGTGCCCGGCGTCGGCGACACGCGCATCTTCGGTTCCGGCTATGCGATGCGCATCTGGCTCGATCCCGCCAAGCTGGTGAAGTACAGCCTGATGGCGAGTGACGTTTCGAGCGCCATCGAGGCGCAGAACACGCAGGTTTCGGCCGGGCAGCTCGGCGGCCTGCCGCAGCGCCAGGGCCAGCAACTGAATGCGACCGTGACCGCCAAGAGCCGGCTGCAGACGCCCGAGCAGTTCGAGAACATCATTATCAAGAGCCTTCCCGACGGTTCGCTCGTCCGTCTGAACGACGTCGCCCGCGTCGAGCTCGGCGCCGAGAGCTACGACACGTCCGGCATGTACAATGGCAAGAACGCCTCCGGCCTCGGCATCTATCTCGCCGCCAACGCCAATGCGCTGGACACGGCAGAGGCCGTGACGACCGCCATCGACAATCTGCGCGAAACGCTGCCGCAGAATGTCGAGGTCGCCTATGCCAACGACACCACGCCCTTCGTCCGGCTGTCGATCAAGGATGTGATCAAGACGCTGATCGAGGCGATCGTGCTGGTCTTCGTGGTCATGCTGGTGTTTCTCCAAAGTCTTCGTGCCACGCTCATCCCGACGCTCGCGGTGCCCGTCGTCCTGCTCGGCACGTTCGGAGTGCTCTCCGCCTTCGGCTACTCGATCAATACGCTCACCATGTTCGCCATGGTGCTGGCCATCGGGCTTCTGGTCGACGATGCCATCGTCGTCGTCGAAAACGTCGAGCGCATCATGGAGGAGGAGGGGCTGGAGCCGCGCGAGGCGACCATCAAGTCCATGAACGAGATCACCGGCGCGCTGGTCGGCATCGCCACGGTGCTGTCGGCCGTCTTCATTCCGATGGCGTTCTTCTCCGGCTCGGTCGGCATCATCTATCGGCAGTTCTCGGTGACGATCGTCTCGGCCATGGTCCTGTCCGTCGTCGTGGCGCTGACGCTGACGCCGGCGCTGTGCGCGACCCTTTTGAAGAAGCCGAAGGAGGGGGCGAAGAAAAAGGGGCTTTCCGGAGTCTTCAACCGGGGTTTCGACCGCACGACCAATGGCTATCAGCGCAGCATTTCCGGCATGATCCGCCGACCGTTCGCCTTCCTCTTCGTGTTCTTCCTCATCATCGGCGCCGTCGTCTATCTCTTCAACCGGCTGCCGAGCTCGTTCCTGCCTGAAGAAGACCAGGGCATCCTCATCACCAGCGTCCAGCTGCCGCCGGGCGCCACGCAGGACCGCACCATCAAGGTCATGCGGCAGGTGACGGATTACTACCTCAATCAGGAGAAGGCCTATGTCGACGGCGTGTTCGGTGCTGCGGGCTTCGGCTTCGGCGGACAGGGACAGAATGTCGGCCTCACCTTCGTGCGGCTGAAGGGTTTCGATCAGCGGAGCGATCCCAATGGCAGCGCGTCCGCCATCGTCGCCCGGGCGCGAAAAGCCTTCTCGAAAATCCAGGACGGTTCCGTTACCGCGCTTGCGCCACCCGCCATTCCGGGCTTCGGCAACTCCGGCGGCTTCGACGTCTATCTCCAGGACATTAACGGCGAAGGGCATGAGGCGCTGATCGCGATGCGCAACAAGCTGCTGGCCGCGGCCGGTCAGAGCCCGCTCTTGCAGGGAACCCGGCCGAACGGGCAGGAGGACCAGACGCAGTATCAGGTGAACATCGACCAGGAAAAGGCAAGCGCTCTCAATCTCGGCCTGTCCGATATCGATACGACCTTGTCCACGGCCTGGGGCGGGAAATACATCAACGATTTCATCGATCGCGGACGGGTGAAGCCGGTCTATCTGCAAGGTGACCAGAATTTCCGCATGCAGCCGGAAGATTTCGACACCTGGTATGTCCGCAACTCCGACAATGGCATGGTGCCGTTCTCCGCCTTTGCGAGCGGCAGCTGGTCGTTCGGCTCGCCGCGTCTCGAGCGCTATAACGGCTCGTCCGCGGTGGAGATCCAGGGCTCGGCCGCACCCGGCGTCAGTTCCGGCGACGCCATGAACGTCATCGATACGATCATGGCGGAGCAGGGCGCGGGCTTTGCGCATGAATGGACCGGGCTCTCGGCGCAGGAGCGGCTGTCGGGCAGCCAGGCAACGCAACTGTACCTCATCTCCGGCCTCGTCGTGTTCCTCGCGCTCGCCGCGCTTTACGAGAGCTGGTCTATTCCCTTCGCCGTCATGCTCGCCGTGCCGATCGGCATATTCGGGGCGCTGTTTGCCGCCACTATCATGGGGGAATCCAACGACGTCTATTTCAAGGTCGGTCTTCTGACGACCATCGGGCTCGCGGCGAAGAATGCGATCCTGATCGTCGAATTCGCCATGGAGCAGCAGGCCCAGGGAAAGGATCTCGTCTCGGCGACGATGGAAGCGTCCCGCCAGCGCCTTCGACCGATCCTGATGACCTCGCTCGCCTTCATCCTCGGCGTCACGCCGCTGGCGATCGCGAGCGGCGCCGGATCGGGCGCGCAGAACTCGATCGGCATCGGCGTCATGGGCGGCATGATCGCGGCGACCTTTATCGGGATCTTCTTCATTCCGCTGCTGTTCGTCACCGTGCGCCGCATCTTCAAGGGCCGCCAGCCGAAGCCCGGCGCGGAAGCGCCGGTGCCGGCCGCGACGTAGGGTCCCGAGCCGCGCGTCGCGCGGGCGCGCCGCAGGGCATCGCGCGCGTTGGCGAAAAGCAGGAGGCTGGCCGCCAGCAGCAGCATGCCGGCGACGGACCGATAGATCAGTACGCGGGACATCCTGCCGCTGCGGCCCTGCACGAAGACGGAATGGCGCGAACATAAGCGCGGCGTGAATTGTGCAGTGCCGCATGATTTCCGTTGTGTCGTGCCGATCCGGATGCCACACTTCTGTCATGCTGGTTTCAGCAGGCATGAAACGAGGGACGAGCATGATGCCTTTCGACATGAGCCCCGCCCGGAGGATCCGCGCGATCCTTGCAAGTGCTGCCCTTTCCACGGCGTTGCTCTTTTCATCCCATGGCGCCTTTGCCGCCAGGACATCGCTCGTTCTCGGCATGACGATCGAGCCGCAGGGGCTCGATCCGACCGCGGCTGCACCCGTCGCCATCGGCCAAGTGACCTGGCAGAACGTGTTCGAGGGGCTGGTCGCCATCGACCGTGAGGGCAAGATCGTGCCGCAGCTCGCCAAGAGCTGGGAGATCTCGCCCGACGGGCTGACCTATACGTTCACGCTGCAGGAGGGTGTGACCTTCCATGATGGCGAGGCCTTCGACAGTTCGGTCGCCAAATTTTCGCTCGACCGCGCCCGTGGGCCGGATTCGACCAACGGGCAGAAGCGCTTCTTTGCCGCCATCGACACGATCGAAACGCCTGATAAGGCGACGCTGGTGCTGAAGCTGAAGAAACCTCAGGGAAGCCTGCTCTACTGGCTCGGCTGGCCGGCCTCGGTCATGGTCGGCACGAAAAGTGCGGCCGACGACAAGACAAAGCCTGTTGGCACCGGCCCCTTCACCTTCGTCAGCTGGACCAAGGGCGACCGCGTGGAGCTGGCCGCCAATCCGAACTACTGGAACAAGGCCGTCAAGGTTCGTCTGGAGACGGTGACCTTCCGCTTCATCGCCGACGCGCAGGCGCAGGCCGCGGCGGTGACCACCGGCGGCGTCGATGCCTTTCCCGAATTTGCCGCGCCCGAGCTGATGGACAACTTCAAGGACAATGCCGACCTCGTGACCGTGATCGGCAACACCGAGCTCAAGGTCGTCGCCGGCATGAACAATGCCCGCAAGCCCTTCAACGACAAGCGCGTGCGCCAGGCGCTAATGATGGCGATCGACCGGCAGACCGTGATCGATGGCGCCTGGTCCGGCCTCGGCACCGCGATCGGCAGCCACTACACCCCGAACGATCGGGCCTATGTCGATCTCACGGCGAAGCTCCCCTATGATGTCGAGAAGGCCAAGGCGCTTCTGGCGGAAGCAGGCTATCCCGATGGTTTCGCCTTCACGATCAAGACGCCGCAGATGGCCTATGCGCCGCGCAGCGCCGAGGTGATGCAGGCGATGCTGGCGGAAATCGGCGTGACCATGACCATCGAGCCGACCGAGTTTCCGGCAAAATGGGTGCAGGACGTGCTGAAGGGCGCCGATTACGACATGACCATCGTCGCCCATGCCGAGCCGATGGACATCGATATCTACGCCCGCGATCCCTACTACTTCAACTACAAGAACCCGGCCTTTTCCGAGATCATCAACAAGATCGAGGCGACGGCCGACCCGGCGGCGCAGGACGCGCTCTATCAGGATGCGCAGACGATTCTTGCCGAGGACGTTCCGGCCCTGTTCCTCTTCGTCATGCCCAAGCTCGGCGTGTGGAACGCCAAGCTCAAGGGTCTCTGGGAAAACGAGCCGATCCCGTCGAATGTGCTGAGCGAGGTTTACTGGGAGGAATGAAAGCGAGCAGTCCCTGTGTGATGGCCGCTGTGGAGGTGAGGGGGGCAAGTGCCAGGCGGACCGACGGCACGCTCCGACCTCCGCGGCAGCCCCTCACCCTAACCCTCTCCCCGCCTGCGGGGAGAGGGGACGCGTCGTGCGCTGCGATCCTGGATTCGGAGGGCGCTCAGCCCAGGTTCTTTCTCCCCGTCCGGATGGGAAAAAAGTGGCGGCAGCCGGATGAGGGGCCGGCCACGGGCCCTGCGGTTACGGCGGCGCTGAGGCTGTCATGTGACCGCGTCCGGTGTCGGAGCATCGCATGACCGGCCTGCTTCTCCGCCGCATCGCCAGCCTCGTCCTGACGCTTCTTGCCGTCTCCGCGCTGATCTTCCTCGTCATGGACGTGCTGCCGGGCGACCCCGCGGCGATCATGCTGGGGACGTCGGCGACGCCGGAGACGCTGGAGGCGTTGCGGCGGGAGCTCGGGCTCGATCAGCCGCTGGTGCTGCGCTATCTCTCCTGGCTCGCCGGTGTGGCGACCGGCGATCTCGGCATGTCCTATACCTACGGCGTGCCCGTGGCCGGGTTGATCGCCGAGCGGCTGGTGGTGACGCTGCCGCTGGCCTTCCTTGCCATCCTCCTGTCGGTTGCCATCGCCATTCCGCTCGGGGTCGCCTCGGCCGCCCGGCGCAATAGCGTGGTCGATACCGCGGTCGGCTTTCTGTCGCAGATGTTCATTGCCGTGCCCGGTTTCTGGGTGGGTCTGCTGCTGGTGCTGGTCTTCTCCGTCTCGTTCGGCTGGGTTCCCTCCGGCGGCTTTCCCGGCTGGCAGGCGGGGGTCCTGCCGGCGCTGGGCGCGCTGGTTCTGCCGGCCATCGCGCTGGCGCTGCCGCAGGCGGGCGTGCTGACCCGGGTCACGCGCTCGGCGGTGATCGAGGTGATGAACGAGGATTTCGTGCGCACCGCGCGCGCCAAGGGACTGCCCCGGCGCAAGGCGCTATGGCGGCATGCGGTGCCCAATGCGCTGGTGCCGGTTGTCACCATTCTCGGCCTGCAGTTCACCTTTCTGATCGCCGGCGCGGTGCTGGTCGAAAACGTCTTCAACCTGCCGGGCCTCGGACGTCTTGCCTTGCAGGCTTTGTCGCAGCGCGACATCATCGTGATGCAGGATGTCGTCCTGTTCTTCGCCGCGCTGGTCATCGTCATGAATTTCCTGGTCGATCTCTCCTATCTCGCGCTCGACCCGCGCCTGCGGGGTCGCACATGAGCGCGGTCGCACCGTCCGCGCCGCCGCGCCGGGGCAGGACTTTCGCCGCGGCCCTGCGGCGGGGGCTGGCGCATGGCAAGCTCTGGACCGGCGGTCTCGTGATCGGCTTCATCGGTGCGATCGCGCTTCTGTCGCTCGTCTGGACGCCGCTGCCGCCGGCCAAGCTGCAGATCGTGCAGAAGCTGAAACCGCCTTTGGCGCAGGGGCTGCTCGGAACCGATCACCTCGGGCGCGACGTCGCCTCGATGCTGATGGTCGGCGCCTGGAACTCGCTGTCGATCGCGGTGCTGGCGGTCGTCATGGGTGCGCTCGCCGGCACGCTTCTCGGCGTCGCGGTTGCGGCCCGGCGCGGCTGGTTCGAGGCGATCATGATGCGCGCGAACGATGTGATCTTCGCGGTTCCGCCCATTCTCTCGGCCATGATGCTCGGGGCGCTGCTCGGCACCGGCCGCCCCACCGCCATCATCGCCATCGCCGTGTTCATGGTGCCGGTCTTTGCCCGGGTGACGGCCAGCGCCGCGCTGCAGGTCTGGTCGCGGGATTATGTTCAGGCCGCGCGCGGGGCGGGCAAGGGCGGCATCCGGATCACGATCGATCATGTCCTGCCCAATATCGCCAACCAGATCATCGTGCAGGCGACGATCCAGCTCGGCCTTGCCATCCTGACCGAAGCAGGCCTCAGCTTCCTCGGTCTCGGAATGGCGCCCCCCGCGCCGACCTGGGGGCGGATGCTGGCCGATGCGCAGACCTATCTCGGCCGCGCGCCGTGGCTCGCCATCCTGCCGGGTCTGGCCATCGCGCTGACCGTGCTGGGCTTCAACATGCTCGGCGACGGCTTGCGCGATCTTCTCGATCCGCGCGAAAGGGGCCGCTGATGACGCAACCGTTGCTCCGGATCGAAAATCTCGCCATTTCCATCGATCGCCCCGACGGCGCACGGCAGCCGATCGTCACCGATATCTCCCTGACGCTGGAGGCCGGGGAAACGCTCGGCATCGTCGGGGAGAGCGGGTCGGGAAAATCGCTTCTGGCGCTTGCCGTGATGGGACTTCTTCCCCCGGTCGCGCGCCCGACGGGGCGCATCCTGCTGGAGGGGCGCGATCTCCTGGCCATGGACGACGAAACGCTCTGTTCCGTGCGGGGCCGCCGCGTCGGCCTGATCTTTCAGGAACCGCTGACGGCACTCAATCCGGCGATGACGGTCGGCGACCAGATCGCCGAGGGAATGGTCATCCAGGACGGGCTTTCCTGGCGCGCGGCGCGCCGGGAGGCGATCACGCTGCTCGACCGCGTGCGCATGCCGGAGGCCGCGCGTCTGTCGCGCTCCTATCCGCATGCGCTGTCCGGCGGTCAGCGGCAGCGGGTCGGCATCGCCATCGCGCTCGCCATGAAGCCCGCCCTCATGATCGCGGACGAGCCGACGACGGCGCTCGACGTCACGGTGCAGGCCGAGGTCCTCGACATCCTCGACGATCTGACGCGCGATGCCGGCATGGCGCTCATCCTCGTCAGCCACGATCTCGGCGTCATCGCCCGCATGTGCGCGCGCACCCTCGTTCTCTATGCCGGCCGGCGTCTGGAAGAGGGGCTGACGCGCGACGTGCTGACGATGCCGCTCAACCCCTACACGCGCGGCCTGCTGCGGGCCGTCCCCCGGCGCCAGCCCCAGGATGGGCGGCTGCAGACGATCCCCGGCACCGTGCCGTCCTTTGCCGCCCTTCCGCCCGGCTGCGTCTTTTCCGACCGCTGTCCCGAACGCATCGACGCCTGCCACGCGGCAGAGCCCCGCTGGACATATCCGGTGCCCGGCCGCGGCGTCCGCTGCATCCGCGCGCCCGGGGAGGCGATGCCATGATCGAGCCACCGCTTGTCGATATCCGTCATCTGTCGCGGGATTATGCCAGCGGCGGGCTCTTCGCCGGCAGGCATGTGACCCGTGCGCTCACCGATGTCAGCATGACGGTTCATCGCGGAACGATCCATGGGATCGTCGGCGAGTCCGGCTGTGGGAAATCGACGCTGGCGCGCCTCGTCATGGCGCTCGACCGGCCGACATCCGGCAGCGTCCTGTTCGAGGGCGAGGACCTGTTCGGCGTCTCGGCGCGCGAACTGAAGCGCAAGCGGCGCGATTTCCAGATGGTGTTCCAGGATCCGTTCGGCTCGCTCGATCCGCGCCAGACGGTCGGTCGCATCGTGGCCGAGCCGCTGCACGTGCTGGACGGCAAGCCGGGGCGGGCCGAGCGGCGGGACAAAGTGGCGGCGATGCTTGAGGCGGTCGGCCTGTCGCCGGATCATGCGGCACGCTACCCGCATGCGTTTTCCGGCGGGCAGCGCCAGCGCATCGCCATCGCGCGGGCGCTGATCACCGAGCCGAAGCTGGTCGTGGCCGACGAGGCGGTGTCGGCGCTCGACCTGTCGGTGCAGGCGCAGGTGCTCAACCTGTTGATGGACCTGCGCGACCGGCGCGGCGTGACCGTGCTGTTCATCACGCACAATCTTGCGGTCGTGGATGCCGTGGCCGACCGGGTGGGCGTGATGTATCGCGGGCGCCTGGTGGAAAGCGGGCCGGCACAAGCCGTCTTCGCCCGCCCGCTGCACCCCTATACGCGGCTGCTCGCCGATGCCGAGCCGGACGTGACCCGTTTCGGCCGGCCGGACCGCCCGCCGCTCTCCGTTTCGGCACCGATCGATGTGGGTGTCGGCTGCAGTTTCCGCAATCGCTGTCCGCGGGCCGTCGCACGCTGCGCGACGGAGCGGCCGGAGCTGCGCAGCCTCGGTGACGAGCCGGACTTGCGCGACCGGCAGACCGCCTGTCACCGGGCGGAGGTGCTGCTGGACGCCGAGACTTCGGAATGATGGAGACGATATGACCGACCTTCTCGACGCCACCATTCCGCAATTGCGCGCCCGGTTTGCGAACCGCTCCCTGTCGCCGTCCGAATATTGGCAGGCGGTCGAGGCCCGCATCACGGCGTTCGAACCTTCGATCGCAGCGCTTTATGCCTATGATCTGGAGGCCGCGCGCGCCCAGGCCGCAGCCTCCACCGTGCGCTGGCAGAAGGGCGAGCCGCTCGGGCCGCTCGACGGCATCCCGGTGACGCTGAAGGAATTGATCGCCACCAAGGGGACCCCCGTGCCGCTCGGCACCGCGGCCACCATCCTGACGCCGGCTGCGGCGGACGCGCCGGTCGCCGCGCGGCTGCGGGAGGATGGCGCCGTCATCTTCGCCAAGACCACCTGTCCCGACTACGGCATGCTCTCTTCCGGCCTGTCGAGTTTCCACCCCTTGAGCCGCAATCCCTGGAACACGGCGATGAACCCCGGCGGATCGAGCGCCGGTGCGGCTGCGGCCGGTGCCGCCGGCTACGGGCCGCTGCACATCGGCACCGATATCGGCGGCTCGGTTCGCCTTCCCGCCGGCTGGACGGGGCTCTTCGGTTTCAAGCCCAGCAATGGCCGCATCCCGATCGATCCCTATTATGTCGGTCGCTGCGCCGGGCCGATGACGCGCACCGTGGAGGATGCGGCCTTTGCGATGGCCACGCTCTCGCGGCCCGACGGGCGGGATGCGACGAGCCTGCCGCCCGTCACCATCGACTGGATGGATCTCGACATCGACATCAAGGGCCTGCGGATCGGACTGATGCTCGATGCCGGCTGCGGTCTTGAGGCCGAGCCGGAGGTGAAGGCGGCGATCCTGGCCGGTGCCCGGCACTTCGAGGCGGCGGGCGCCGAGATCGTCGAGGTCGGACCCGTCCTGACGCGGGCGATGCTGGACGGTCTCGACCATTTCTGGCGGGCGAAATTCTGGGGCGACATCCGCGATCTCCCGCCCGAGCGCCGGGCGGCGATCCTTCCCTATATCTACGCCTGGGCCGAAAAGGGCGCCGATGTCAGCGGTGTGCAGGCCGTTGCGGGGTTCGGGCAGACGATGGAGATGCGCAAGGCCGCGGCCATCCTGTTCTCGACCGTGGATGCCGTGATCTCGCCCACCAATCCGATCGTCTCCTATCCTGCCGACTGGGCCTCGCCGACCAACGATCCGGAGCGGCCTTTCGAGCACATCGCCTTCACCGTGCCGTGGAACATGTCGGAGCAGCCGGCGGCTTCGATCAATGCGGGCTTCTCCGCCTCCGGCCTGCCGATCGGTCTGCAGATCGTGGGCCCACGCTTTGCGGACCTTGCGGTGCTCAAGCTTTCCAGACTGTTCGAGACGATGACCGGCGGCATCCGAAACTGGCCGCGCCCGAACTGAGCGGGCTATTCGGCGGCGACGATCACAGGGCGGTCGAGCGGAACTGCGATGTGCGGCCAGAGCGGCTCGGTATCGGCGATCAGGGCCGTCGTGCCGGCTGCGATCCAGGGGATGTCGGGGCCATTGCCGGTGTTGGGCCGCGTCCCGATGCGCACCTCCAGCCCGGCCTCACGCGCGATGACGGCGCCGCCGGCGATGTCCCACATCGTCGTGTACATCTGCAGATGGCCGTCATAGGTGCCGCGCGCGGCAAAGAGCAGGCCGATGGAGGTGGAGCGGATCGACTGGACGACCCAGCCGGCATGGCGCAGGCCGACCGTGAGGGCGGCGACCTCGTCGGCCTCGTTCGGCGAGGCGTTGCCGAGCGACATCACGCGCACATCTTCGAACGGCACGGTGCGGATGAAGGGCCGGCCGTTGCGCATCAGCCCGGTGCCGTCGGCCGCGGCATAGATCTCGCGGAACACCGGCATGGCGACGACGCCGAGATCGGGCCGGCCATGGGTGACGTGGCCGAGTGAGATGCCCCAGAGCGGCGAGCCGCGCAGGAAGTTCGCCGTCCCGTCGATCGGGTCGATGATCCAGTAGGCATCGCCGCCCACGCCGCCCATCTCCTCGCCGACCACGGCCTCGCCCGGAAACGCCTCCGCCAGCCGTTCGCGCACGAGGCGCTCGACGCTGGTGTCGGCTTCGGTGACGAAATCCTGAAAACCCTTGCTGCCCGTGGCGATCGTCGCGCGCGTCTCGAAGAAGCCGAGCGCCATCTCCATCGCCGCCTCGATCACGGCCACGGCCTTTTCAAGCCGGCTTTGCGTCGTCGTCATGCCGGATATCCCTCGAAGTTTCAGGTGATGCAACCCGTCGCCATCCATCGTCTCTATCGCGGGTTTTGTGCACTGCGCAAGAGGGCTCGCACGTTTGTTTCGACTCTTCTAATATTCCGACGCGCAAGCCTTGAAATGGCGCCGAAACGCATGATGCTGCCTTGGTCGACAAGACTGAATCTGTTAACTGCCGTTAACGGACGGTCGACGTCCGCCAAACCCTCGTCTTTGCCAAATGGGTGAGCGAGCTTCGCGATCACAACGCCGCAGCAAGGAGCGTCCTGCGCATTCGCCAACTTGAGACCGGCAATTTCGGTGATGTGAACCCGGTCGGGGAGGGTATCAGCGCGTTGCGGATAACCTAAGGTCCCGGTTATCGCGTCTCCTTCGTCTGGCAAGGGCGTCAGTCTGTCATCCTCCTATGGGGTGGCGACAAATCGAGCCAGGCCCGGGCCATCGTTGAGGCCAGGAGACGGGCGAAGGAGATTTGAACATGCCCCTCAAAACGACAAAATTCGCTCTTCAGGTGCACCTGAAGAGCGATCAGCAGCAGCTGGCTTCTCTCGAAGCCGCGCTGGAAGAAGGTGATGCGAAATCTGTCGCGGTGGCGCTGGGCGACATCGCCCGTGCGAAGGGCATGTCGGCGGTCGCCAAGGATAGCGGTCTGACCCGGGAAGCGCTGTACAAGGCGCTCAGCGAGAAGGGCGACCCGAAGCTTTCGACCCTCTTCAGTGTCGTCACGGCTCTGGGCCTGAAGGTTTCCATTGCCGCATAGGCGAGAGGGATCGCTCGGTTGTCCGAACGCTTTCGTGCGGAACATGCGCTTGAGCGGCCAACGCATGGCAACGGGGAAAAACGAGCAATTCGAGCGGCTCAGCCGTTGCATGATGGCAGCGTGCGAAAGGGTGTTGACAAAAACATCCGGACCTCAATAGGTTGGCGACATTCCGAGGGGGGCACCGAACGGTGCTGAGATGGGCGTTGAGCCCGGACCCTTGAACCTGATCCGGGTCATACCGGCGTAGGAACGGAAAACAGGTGTCCGCCCACGGCCCTTTCTCTCTTCTCCGCTCGCCTGGATCTCCGTCGCCAATGTGTGGAGATCGCTCATGCCGTTCGTTTCCCGTCCGCTTTTTCCGCCGCGCGATTTCGGCGGCTAGCCGTGCGTGCTTTTCATGCGGCGCTGGGGCTCGGCGGCTTGATCCTTCTGTGGCAGGCCGGGACGGCCGTGTTTTCGCCGCCGGTCTATCTGCTGCCGTCGCCGCTCGTTGTCGCCATGGTGTTTCGGGACCAGTGGGATTTCCTTCTGGCGCAGAGCCTCGTCACCCTGTCGGAAATCCTCATCGGGCTTGGGGCCGGCGCGATCCTCGGTGCGGCCACGGCGTTTGCGCTTGCGGCGCATCCGCGCATCGGGCCGTTCGTCTGGCCGACGATCCTGGTTCTCCAGGCGCTGCCGGTCTTCGTGCTGGCGCCGATCCTCGTCGTCTGGCTCGGCTTCGGCATGGCCTCCAAGGTGGCGATGACGGTGCTGATCATCTTCTTTCCCGTCGCCTCCGCCTTTGCGGACGGGCTGAACCGGACGGAGCGGGACATCGTGGACGCGGTCTCGCTGACGCAGGCCTCCCACTGGCAGGCGCTGGTGTCCGTGCGCGCGCCGCTGGCGCTACCGAGCCTCGTTTCCGGCCTGCGGGTTGCAGCGCCGCTCGCGCCGCTCGGGGCCGTCGTCGGCGAGTGGGTGGGTGCGTCGGCCGGCCTCGGCTTCGTCATGGTGCAGGCCAATGCCCGCATGCAGACGGCCACCGTCTTCGCCGCCATGGCCGTGCTCGCCGCCATGACCCTCATCCTGCGCCTGCTGGTCGATCTCCTCACCGCCCGTCTCGCGCCCTGGGCGCGCGAGGGCGATCGCCCGCATTCCGGCCGCAGACCATCTCAAACCGCCTCAACCTGGAGATCTCAATGATCCGTCTTCTCATCGCGGCGACGCTCGCCGTCACGAGCCTTTTCGCGACCACCTCTGCCCAAGCGGCCGACAAGCTGACCGTGCTGCTCGAATGGTTCGTCAATCCCGACCACGCGCCCCTGGTGATCGCCCAGGAAAAGGGCCTGTTTGCCAAGGCCGGGCTCGAAGTCACGCTGGTGCCGCCGGCCGACCCCTCCGTCGTGCCGCGGCTGGTTGCGGCCAAGCAGGCGGATATCGGAATCCATTACCAGCCCAATCTCTACCGCGATCACGAAGCGGGCCTGCCGCTCGTGCGCTTCGGCACGCTGGTGGAAACGCCGCTGAACACGGTGACGGTTCTCGCGGACGGGCCGATCAAGAGCCTGAAGGATCTGAAGGGCCGGAAGGTCGGCTATTCCGTCTCGGGCTTCGAGGATGTCCTGCTGCAGCGCATGCTGGCCGCCGAAGGGCTGGGGAAGGGCGACGTCGAGCTCGTCAACGTCAATTTCTCCCTGTCGCCCTCGCTCATCTCCGGCGCGGTCGACGCGACGATCGGCGGCTATCGCAATTTCGAGCTGACCCAGATGAAGATCGAGGGGCATCCGGGCCGCGCCTTCTTCCTGGAGGAGCACGGCATCCCCGTTTATGACGAGCTGGTTTTCGTCACGCATCGGGATCTGATCGAGGACGACCGGCTGCCGCGTTTTCTGTCGGCCGTGGAGGACGCCGCGATCTTCCTCACCAATCATCCGGACGAGGCCTGGGCGCTGTTTGCCAAGGCCTATCCGAACCTGAACGACGAGCTGAACCGCACCGCCTTTTTCGACACGCTGCCGCGGTTCGCCAAGCGTCCCGCCGCGCTCGATACCGGCCGTTATGCCCGCTTCGGCGCCTTCATGAAGGACGAGGGGCTGATCGCGAAGGCGCCGGATGTCGCCGAGATCGCCGTGGAGCTGAAATGAGCAGGGTCACGGCAGAGACCGTTGCCAGCCTGCTGGCGCGGGTGCGGAAGGCAAGGCCGCGCGTGCATTGCCTCATGAACAGCGTGGTGCAGAAGTTCACGGCCGACGGCATCACGGTCATCGGCGGGCTGCCCTCGATGACCGGATCGCTCGAAGAGGTGGAAAGCTTCGTCGGACGGGCCGATGCGCTGACCGTCAATCTCGGCACGCTGGACGCGGAACGGCGGGAGGCGATCCGGCTCGGCGTCGCGGTGGCGCGGGACCAGGGCAAGCCGTGGATCGTCGATCCCGTCCACTGCGATTACTCGCCATCCCGGCTCGCCTTCGCGCGGGAGCTGATCGCGCTGCAGCCGACCGTCGTGCGCGGCAATCGCGCCGAGATGGCCCTGATCGGGGAGACGCCCGGCATCCTGCGGATCGTCACCGGTCCGGTCGATCTGCTGCAGATCGACGGCGTCTCCGTCGAGATCGGCAACGGGCATCCCTTCATGGCGCAGGTGACGGGCACCGGCTGCCTCTCGGGCGGCGTCATCGCCGCCTTTCTCGCCATCGAGCCGGATGCGCTCTGCGCGGCAGCGGCGGCCCTGACGGTCACCGGCGTTGCGGCCGAACGCGCGGCACCCGCGGCGCAGGGGCCCGGCACCTTCGCGCCGCTCTTTCTCGACGCGCTCGCCACCATCGGCGACGCCGACATTCTTCATCTTGCAAGGATCCGACATGACCGTCACGAGACCGCCTAAGGTCGACGATCGCCTCAACGCGATCGTCGATGCATCGCTCGCGGAGATCGCGCCTCTCCCGGATCTGGCGCTTGCCGCCGCCCGGAACGGCGCGACGCTGATCCAGTATCGCGACAAGACGGCGTCGACCCGCATCATGATCGAGCGTGCCCGCGCCATCCTGCAGGCCCTTGCCGGCACCGGCGTCGGTTTCGTCGTCAACGACCGGGTGGATGTGGCGCTGGCGGTGGGTGCGCATGGGGTGCATCTCGGGGCGGACGACATGGATGCGGAGACCGCGCGACGTCTGCTCGGCGACGGCGCGATCATCGGGCTCACCGTAAAAACGGCCGCGGATGCGGAGCGGGCGGGCCGTGCGCCGGTGGATTACGCCTGCATCGGCGGGGTGTTTCAGACCCTTTCCAAGGTCAATCCGGATCCGCCGGTCGGGCTCGAGGGCCTGCGCGCGCTGCGGGAAACCATCCGCGCGCGTCGCCCGGATATGCCCGTCAGCGCCACCGCCGGGATCGACCTGCCGCGCGTGTCCCAAGTGATTGCGTCCGGCGCCGATGGCGTCGCCGTGATCTCGGCGATCTTTCGCGCGCACGATATCGGGGAGGCGACCCGGGCGTTCCGGTCTGCCGTGGATGCGGCGCTGGAGAGCCGGGCATGACCGCGATCGCCTTGACCATTGCCGGCTCCGACAGCGGCGGCGGTGCCGGCATCCAGGCCGATATCAAGACGTTCTCCGCGCTCGAGACCTTTGCCACCAGCGTCATCACCGCCGTGACGGCGCAGAACACGATGGGCGTGACGGCGGTCGAGGACATCTCCTGCGCCACGATCGCCGCGCAGATGGCGGCGGTCTTCGGCGACATGGATGTCCGGGCGCTGAAAATCGGCATGGTGTCGCGGGCCGAGACCATCGAGACGATCGCCACAGGCCTTGCCGGCTTTTCCGGGCCGGTCGTGCTCGATCCCGTCATGGTCGCGACCTCGGGCGACCGGCTGCTGCGGGAAGAGGCGATCGACGCGCTGCGCAGCTTGCTCGTGCCGCGCGCCGCGATCGTCACGCCGAACCTGCCGGAAGCCGCGCTTTTGACGGGAATGCCGATCGCGCAGGACCGCGCGGGCATGACGAAGCAGGCCGAGGCGATCCTGAAAGCCGGGGCCAGAACCGTGCTGATCAAAGGCGGGCACGGGGATGGGCCTGATAGCACCGACCTCCTGTTCGACGGCGAGAGCGTGCGGACCTTCGCCGCACCGCGGATCGCGACGCGCAACGATCACGGCACGGGCTGCACGCTGGCGGCCGCCATCACGGCGCATCTTGCGCGCGGCTACGCGGTGGTCGAGGCGATCAGCCTGTCGAAAACCTTTCTGCATCAGGCGCTGGAAGCCGGGCGCGACCTGTCGATCGGCAAGGGACGGGGTCCCGTGCACCATTTCTATCGGTGGTGGACCGCGTGACGGCCGTGCGCGACCGCGAAGAAGCCGACGCGGGCCTTCGCGAGACGAGTGGGCGAGGGGAGATTGGCGGGCAAGGGGAGTTTGGGGAAGGCGATCTCGGTGCGTCCGCGCGGATCGCCGGCGCCCTCTTACGCGTGGCCGACCGTCTTCTGGGGACGCTGGCCGGGCTCGTGCTTGCTGTCATGCTCTGCGTCGTCATTTCGGGCGTCGTGCTGCGCTACGGGTTCGGGTCCGGGATGATGGGCGCGGAAGATCTCGGAATCTGGCTGCACATCGCTCTCATCTCCCTCGGCGCGCCGCTGGCCTTGAGCGGGCCGCTGGCCATGCGGCTCGACAGTCTGGTGTTGCGGCTGCCGCCCCTGCCGCAGCGGGTCGCTCTCATCGGCGCGGATGCGGTCTCGGTGCTGGCCGGCTTGGTCCTCGTCTTCGGCGGATGGGCGGTCGTCGGCATGGTCGGCGGCATGTCGCCAACGCTCGGCGTTCCCGAGGCGCTGCGGTTCGCTCTGCCGCTCTTCGGTGGCGGTGCCCTGCTGGTGATGCTGTTTCTCACCCGGATCGCCCAAGGGGACATGTTGCGGGCGGTGGCGGGGCCGCTGCTGGGCGTGACGCTCCATCTTCTCGCGGGCCGGTTCGTCATCGACACATCCTGGCCGCCAAGCGTCTGGCTGGCGCTGGTCGCGGGGCTCGGGCTCCTTCTGTCGGCGCCGCTCTCGCACGCGTTCCTTGCGGCCGCTGCGGTGGCAATCGCCTTCGGCAGCAGCCTGCCGGAGCCGGCCGTTCTGTCGACCACGGTTGCCGGCCTGTCCAAATTCCTGCTGCTCGCCGTGCCGTTCTTTCTGCTCACGGGCGCGCTTCTCACCGCGTCGGGTGCAGCCGACCGGCTGGTACGGTTTGCCGCAAGCCTCGTCGGGCACCGCCGCGCCGGCCTCGCGCAGACCGTGCTTCTCACCGGCGTGCTGTTTTCGGGCGCCTCCGGTTCGTCGGTGGCCAACGCCGCCTTCGGGGCCGCGACCTTCCAGCCGGAGCTGGTGCGTCATGGCTATCCGCCGGCACAGGCCGGCGCCATCGTCGCCGCGACCTCCGTGCTCGACAATGTCATTCCGCCCTCCATCGCCTTCCTGCTCCTTGCGACTGCCACCAATCTGTCGATCGGCGCGCTGCTGACCGGCGGCTTCGTTGCGGGCGGGCTGATGGCGCTCTGCCTTGCGGTCGCCATTGCGCTCACGGCCGGCGATCACGGGCGCATGCCGCGCGTCGGGCGCGGCGTGCAGGCGCGCGCGGCCCTCTCGGCCGTTCCCGCCTTCGGGCTCGGGCTCATCGTCGTCTTCGGCATCCGCGTCGGCATCGTCACGACCACGGAGGCTGCGGCCCTCGCGGCCGTCTACACGCTCGTCCTCGCTCTGGTGGCGCAGCGCGGCGTCCAAAGTATCGCCGGCGTGTTCCGGCAGGCGGCCGTCGAGGCGTCCGCCATCGGTCTCCTCATCGGGACGGCCGCGCCCTTCGCTTTTCTGCTTGCGGTCGATGATATCGCCGGGGTCATGCAGTCCGTCGTGACATTGCTCGGCGGCAGCGCGCTCGCTGTCCTTCTGCTTTCCAATCTCGTTCTGCTGGCGCTGGGGCTGATCCTCGATATCGGCGCGGCGATCCTGCTGATCGGTCCCGTGCTGCTCCCGGCCGCCGTGGCGGCCGGCCTCGATCCTGTCCACTTCGGGGTGATCCTCGTGGTCAACCTGATGATTCACGGGCTGACGCCGCCGCTCGGCCTGCTCGTCTATGTCGTGTCCGGCGTCACCGGCGTTCCGGCCTCCGCCCTGTTTCGTGCCGTGCTTCCCTATCTCGCAGCGCTTCTCGTCTCGTTGTTCATCCTGTCCGCCCTCGCGCTCATCTTCCGTCCTTGAGGATCCCGAACCCATGTCCATGACCACCCGCCGTACCTTCCTGACGTCCACCCTGGCCGCGGGCCTGTTCGCGCCCGCTTTTATCCGACCGGCCTCGGCGAAAACCACGAGCATCACGGTCGCCTCGCTGCTGGGCGAGGACAAGCCGGAAACCAGGATCTGGCGGCATATCGCCGAGCAGGTGGAAAGCCGCATGCCCGGACGCTTCCGCTTCAACATCGTCGCCAATGGCGCGCTCGGCGGGGAGAAGGAGGTGGCCGAGGCGACGCGGCTCGGCGCCGTGCAGGCAAGCCTTTCCACGGCATCCTCGCTCTCCGGCTGGGTGCCGGAGCTGCAGATCCTCGACCTGCCGTTTCTCTACCGGGATGCGGCGCATGTCGCGCGGGTGGTCGAGGGCGCGATCGGGGCCGACCTTCAGGAAAGGCTCGAGGCCCAGAACTTCATCGCCACCGGCTTCATCGATTACGGCGCGCGGCATCTGCTTGCCAAGGAGCCGATCCTGCGGCCGGAGGAGATGGCCGGGCGGAAGATCCGCGTGATCCAGAGCCCGCTCCATACGAAACTCTGGTCGGGCTTCGGCGCCGTGCCGGTCGGCATTCCGATCACCGAGACCTACAACGCGCTCTCCACCGGCGTCGCCGATGCGATGGATCTGACGAAATCCGCCTATGCCGGCTTCAAGCTCTATGAGGTCGTGCCGGTGATGATGCTGACCGGGCATATCCGCGCCTCCGGCGTCGTCTATTTCGCCGGCAGCTTCTGGAATGGGCTTTCGCCGGAGGAGCAGCAGGTGTTGCGCGACGCCTCCAGGCAAGGTGCTGCATATTTCAACGGGCTGATCGTCGCCGACGAGGAGACGAGCGTGGCGACCGCGCTGTCGCATGGCGGGCAGGTGCTGGAGGTGCCGGATATCGCCGCATGGCGGCAGGGGGCCCGTGGCGTCTGGGAAGCCTTCGCGCCTGTCGTCGGCGGTCAGGCGCGGATCGATGCGGCGGCGGCGGTCTGAAGCCGGCGAGGGCAAGCCGTCCGGTTCGCCCGCCGCCGACTCTTACGCCACCGGCCGGGTCGGTCCCGGTGCCGGTTCGGTGAACCATTTCGGGCCCGTCTCGGTCATGTAGATGTGATCCTCCAGGCGAACGCCGAAGCGGTCGGGGAAGACGACCATCGGCTCGTTGGAAAACACCATGCCGGCGCGCAGCGGCAGCGTGTTGCCGCGCACGATATAGGGATGCTCGTGGATCTCGAGCCCCAGACCGTGCCCGGCGCGATGGGGCAGGCCGGGAAGCGTATAGTCGGGGCCGAGGCCGTGGCGCACCAGCACGCCGCGGGCGGCATCGTCGAGGCTGTGGCAGGGTGCGCCGAGGCGGGCGGCGTCGAACACCGCCTGCTGCGCCTCCCGCTCGATGCTCCAGGCGCGCGAAAACTCCGGCGTCGCTTCGCCCAGCATATAGGTGCGGGTGAGATCCGAGTGATAACCGTCGATCCGCGTGCCGGTATCGACCAGGATCGCATCGCCTTCGGCCAGAACCTGATCGCCATCCGCGCCGTGGGGCAGGGCGGTCGCGGTGCCGAAGGACACGATACAGAAGGTAGAGCCAGACCCGGCCAGCGCCCGGTGCTCGCGGTCGATGAAGCGGACGATGTCGGAGGCCCGCACGCCCGGCGCCATCTGCGCATGCGCCCGCTTGTGCACTTCGAGCGTCAGGGTCATGGCATGCTGGATGATGGCGATCTCGGCGGGCGATTTGACGATCCGGATGTCGCGGACGACCGGCCCGCCATCCACGAGACGTTCCGCGCCGAAGGCCGTCGCCAGCGGGTGATAGATCGCGAGCGGCAGGGCGTCGTCGAGCGCGAGCGTGCCCGTCGCGCCGAGGATGCGGCGGACGAGGTCGGCCGGGCTTTCCTCCTCCTGCCAGACGGCGATGTCGCCCGGCAGATGCGGCAGGGTCTCGACGCGGCTCTGCTCGAAACCGGGAACGATGTAGTGCAGCGCGGTCGGGGTCACCAGAGCGCCGAGCAGGCGCTCGCTCGCATGCCAATGAAGGCCGGTGAAATATTGCAGGCTTTTCGAAGATCCGAGCAGGAGGCCGGCAAGACCCTGTGCATCGAGGCGCGCGCGCAGCCTGTCGAGACGCTCCTGCCGCTCGGCATCGGAAATGAACGTGGGAAGGCCGAAATCGGGATGGGGCATGACAGGCTTTCTGTGTGTCTGACGGTGAGCGGTGTGACGCCGTCCCGCTTCCTAGAGGTTTTGGATGGCCGTCGCCTTGCCCATGTCGCGGGCGACATATTCCTGGATCTGCCGCACGATCTGCGCGGCATGGGCGATGGCCAGCCGGTCGCATTCCTCCACGTCGCCCGCCTCGATCGCGGCGATGAAGGCCTCATGTTCCTCGACATATTGGCGGGGAAGGCGGTCGTCGAAGGTTGAATAATAGAGCCGCAGGATGCGCCGACCCTCGTCCAGCAGGCGGCTGAAGAAGGTGACGTAATAGGGATTGCCGCCGAGCACGGCGATGGCGACGTGGAACTCGCGATTGGCCTCGATCATACCATAGGCATCATGCGCCTCGACCGCCTCGGCGAACGCCTGCTGATGCCGTCGGATCTCCGCCATCTGCACGGCATCGCGGCGCGCGGCGGCGGCGCGGGTCGTGACGCGGTACATGAGCGTAAGCGCGTCGAAATAGGGTGGCAGGGCGGCGAAATCGATGGTGGCGACGATGGTGTTGCGGTTCGGCAGCGTCGTCACGAGACCATCGGCGGACAGGCGCAGCAGCGCTTCGCGAATGGGCGTGCGCGACATGCCGAAGCGTTCCGACAGGCGGACCTCGTCGAGCGGACTGCCGGGCGACAGCGTCATGGAGAGGATTTCGGCCCGCAAGGCCGCGTAGACGCTCTGCGTTCCCGAGCCGCGGGCGCGAACCGCTTCCGGCGATACCGCTTCCGTCATGAGACCTCCCTGCATTCGGCACTGCCCTCGATGAGCAGAGCCGTAAGATGTCTACCATGGGGTAATACAGGTTGTCGACATTGACGCGTCAGAGAGACTACGAAAGACGGCGCGGCTGGGAAGCCGCGCCGTTGGACGTGATCGGTCACGGGAAACCGATCAGAGATTGACCTTGGCGTTCTCGCCCATGTCGGGCCTCGTGTTGGACACGGCGGCGGCGGCCATCTTGATATAGCTGATGACGGTGCCGGGGCTGTCCCAGTATTCGGCGAAGGACGGGGTGACGCGCAGGATGCGGATCTTCGGATCATCCGGGCTGTCCCACCAGGCCTTGGCCGGCGTACCCCAAAGTTCCTTGATCTTCTCGCGGTCGTTCTCGACGGACGCGGTGCCGGAGAGCGAGACGTATTTGTGTCCCTTCGAGTCGGCGAAGGCCAGGCACACATTGGGGTGGGCTTCGACTTCCTCGTCCTTGTGGCTGTCGGCATCCGTCAGGAAGTAGACGGAATTTTCCATGCGCTCGACATAGGCCGCCATCGGCCGCGCGCGGATGTCGTTGCCGCTTTCGGTTGCCAGCATGCAGAAGCCGATCTTGTCGATCAGGTCCCAGACCTTCGCGGTGTCATCGGTATGCGCCATGTGTGTCTCCTTGGGTTCGTTTCCCGAAGACAACAGCGCAGACCGGCTTTCTGTTCCCCCATCGTCGCATGTTCCGCGCACACGCAGGCATGCTCTCAGGCCGTTTCGAGTAGACCCCGTGCCGCGGCTTCGTCGGTGATGAGCGTGTGGCAGCCGGTGCGGGCCATGGTGGCGCGGATTGCCGCGACGCGCTTGCGGCCGCCCGAGGCAATGACGACGTGTCGGGCCTTGGCGACGGCGGAGAGGCCGACGGACATGACGCGCCGGTTGAGCGGGTGATCGACGCTGTTTCCCGCCGCGTCGAGAAAATGACAGAGCGTATCGCAGACCGTGCCGGCCGCGAGCAGCGCCTTCAGATCTTCCGGCAGGAGAAAGCCCGGGGAGAGGGAGGAGCCGTGGGCGCTGAAATCGCCGCAGCTGACGACGGCGATGTCGAGCATCTCGGCGGTGGCAAACAGCCGGTCCAGCCCGCAGCGCTCGATCAGGCGCGCCTTGGTTTCCTCGCTGTCCACGATCAGGGGCGCCAGCATCAGCATGCAATCCGCTCCGAGCGCGCTTGCCAGACGCCAGGAATAATCGACCGGATTGAGGGTGGAGGTCTCGATCAGCCCGCCAAGCAGCGACACGATCTTGGCTTTCTCCATGCGCGGCGGGCGAAAGGTCTGCAGCGAGGCGCTGAGCGTGCGGCCCCAGCCGACGCCGACCACATTGCCATCGCGGATGACCTCCGACAGGAAGGTGCCGAGCGCCGCCCCGACATCCCGCGCCGTTTCATCCACGTCGCCTTCGCCCGGCACGACGATCGCCTCGTCCAGCCCGAGCTTTTCCTCGAGCCGCAGCGCAAGGCCGGTGCAGTCCTCCGGCGTCTCGTTGATCCAGATCTGCACTTCCGCCCGCTTCACCGCCTCGTCCAGCATGCGGATCACGGTCGCGCGGCTGATGCCGAGGTTTTCGGCGATGTCCTTCTGCGTCAATCCCCTGTTGTAATAGAGCCAGGCCGCCCGCAGGCGCAGGGAGCGCGTGTCGAGCAGGATGTTGTGATGGGTCCGGTCCAGTCTGGCCAAGGCGTCTATCCCTCCGCGTCAGCGGTTGCCGCGTCAGCGTCGTCGCGCAAGCGGGCTGAAGTTTCGTGGCCGTCCGAATGACGCCGTAAATAGGGCGCCGACCGCACAACTTTTGAATAAACGATTTGACAAAAGTCATCAAGCTCCTCATATCCAGACGAGCCGAAAATGGAACCGGTTGCCCGTTTTCCCCGTTCGGTGTCACCCAGCGTCGCACAGCGGCGAAGTCCTATCGAGGGCAGCATGCACGCGCCGCTGAGGCCGCATTCCGCACCTCCCGACGAAAGAAGACGAAAGGCGAAGATGATGTCCAAGCTGGAACAATTACGCGGCATCACGACCGTCGTGGCCGACACCGGTGATATCGAGGCCGTTGCCCGCCTCAAGCCGGTGGATTGCACGACCAACCCGACCATCGTGCTGAAGGCACTGGGAACACCGCTGTTCGACGAGATCAATGCCGAAGCCGTGACCTGGGCGAAAAGCCAGTCGACCTCGGGCGATGCGCTGGTCAGCGCCGTTGCCGACCGTCTGGCCGTGTCCGTGGGGGCGGAGCTGTCCAAGCTCGTTCCCGGCCGCGTCTCGACCGAAGTCGATGCCGACCTGTCCTTCGACACCGAAGGCTCGATCGCCAAGGGCCGCGCCATCATCGCTGCCTACAAGGAGCGCGGCATCGAACGCGACCGCATCCTGATCAAGCTCGCCTCCACCTGGGAAGGCATCCGTGCCGCCGAAGTGCTGCAGAAGGAAGGCATCGACTGCAACCTGACGCTGCTCTTCAGCATGGCTCAGGCCGTTGCCTGCGCCGATGCCAAGGCCTTCCTCATCTCCCCCTTCGTCGGCCGCATTCTCGACTGGTACGTCAAGTCCACGGGCGAAAAGTACACGTCCGAAACCGATCCGGGCGTGGTCTCGGTCCGCGAGATCTACAACTACTACAAGGCCAACGACATCAAGACCGTCGTCATGGGCGCCTCGTTCCGCAATATCGGCGAGATCGAAGCGCTTGCCGGCTGCGACCGCCTGACAATCAGCCCCGCGCTGCTCGAAGACCTGTCCAAGGACGAGGGCAAGCTGGAGCGCAAGCTTTCGCCCGACAACGTCACGCCGGTGGACAAGATCCACATGGACGAGAAGACGTTCCGCTGGATGCTGAACGAAGATGCGATGGCGACCGAGAAGCTTTCCGAAGGCATCCGCGCCTTCGCCAAGGATCTGAACGCGCTTCGCGACCAGGTTTCCAAGCGCCTGGCCGTCTGAGCGGTCAGAGACGCTGATCACCATCCAAAAAGGCCGGTGCATGTCGATGCATCGGCCTTTTCGCTGTCACACTCCCGTGCCAATCTGCACGGACTTGCGCAGGCGATATTCTGTCCATGCGGAAAAGCGCAGGTTCCCTGTTTACAAAAGTATTACAATATGATTTTTCTGTCCGCGCCGGTGACGAAACGGCATTTTCGGGAGGAGAATCGGGCTTCGGGAGGGGAATCGGGATCTGGATGCATGCGGGATCGGCGGGCTGCAAGGCCGCGCGGGTCGTCCTGCATGCTGGACGTTGCCGATCCAGACGAGGTCCACCACCGTTCCTGAAATCTCCGCTGCGATCCCAGCGCGTGTCTCGATCACGCGTTGCGGTCGCCGCGGTTCGTGACGTTTCGACAGGCTGACATTCGCATTTTTCTGGAGCTTTCATGTTCACTCTCGGTATCGACTATGGCACCAATTCGGTTCGCGCCCTCATCGTGCGCGCGTCCGACGGCAAGGAATACGGCACGGGGGTCGTGAATTATCCGAGCGGGACGCAAGGGGTGCTGCTCGATCCGCGCGACCACAATGTCGCGCGCCAGAGCCCGGCCGATTATCTCTACGGCCTGCAGGAGAGCGTGTCGCGTGCTTTGCAACAGGCCGTGACCGAGCCGGATTTCGACGTCTCCAAGATGGCCGGCATCGGCGTGGACAGCACGGGATCGAGCCCGCTGCCGGTGGATGCGACCAACCAGGCGCTCGGTATGCTGCCGGAATTCCAGTCGAACCCCAACGCGCAGTGCTGGCTTTGGAAGGACCATACGAGCTGGCGGGAGGCCGCCCGCATCACCGAGATCGCCGGCGAGCATCGTCCTCAGTATATCGCCATGGTCGGCTCGACCTATTCGTCGGAATGGTGGTGGTCGAAGATCTGGCGCTGCCTGACGGTTGCCCCGGACGTGTTCGCCGCCGCCCATTCCTGGGTCGAGCTGGCCGACTGGGTCCCTTCGGTTCTCGCGGGCGTCAGGAGCCCGCGCGACATCGTGCGCGGCGTCTGCGCGGCCGGCCACAAGGCGCTTTACAATACGGCGTGGAACGGGCTGCCGGACAAGGAATTCCTGGCCATGCTCGATCCTGCGATCGCCGACCTGCGCGACCGGCTCTACGACAAGGCCTATGACGCGGCGACCCCGGCCGGGGCGCTGTCGGCCGAATGGGCTGAGAAGCTCGGCCTGCCCGCGGGCATCCCGATCGCCGTCGGCGCCTTCGACGTCCATTACGGCGCGATCGGTTGCGGTGTCGAGGAGGGGACGCTGGTCAAGGTCATCGGCACCTCCACCTGCGACTGCGCCGTCGTGCCGGTCAAGACGCAGCCGGGCGACATTCCCGGCATCTGCGGCATCGTGGAAGGCTCGATTCTTCCCGGCTTCTTCGGCGTCGAGGCCGGACAGTCGGCTGTAGGCGACATCTTCAAATGGTGGGTCGAGGGCGTCTGCGGCGGCTCCGGCGCGCTGCATGGCGAACTGACGGCGGAAGCCGAGCAGTTGAAGCCCGGCCAGAGCGGCCTCCTGGCGCTCGACTGGAACAACGGCAACCGGACCATTCTCGTCGACCAGCGCCTCTCGGGCCTGATCCTCGGGCAGACGCTCTACACGACCCGCGCCGAGATCTATCGCGCGCTGGTCGAGGCGACGGCCTTCGGTGCCCGCGCCATCATCGAGCGCATCCGGGACTATGGCGTCGCGGTCGATCGCGTCGTCTGCACCGGCGGCATTGCCGAGAAGAACCCGATGCTGATGCAGATCTATGCCGACGTCACCGGCTGCACCATGCTGGTTGCCGGCTCCAGCCAGACCTGCGCGCTGGGCGGCGCCATCGCCGCCTCGGTTCTGGCCGGCGCGCACACGGATTTCGAGGCCGCGCAATCGGCGATGACCTCGCTGCGCGAAGAGCGCTACACGCCGGTCGCGCAAAACCAGACGGTCTATAACGACCTCTACGCGCTCTACCGCGACCTCCATGACAGCTTCGGCGGTCTCAACAAGCAGGCCGATCTCTCCGGCCTGATGAAGAGCCTGATCGACATCAAATACGCCGCCAACAGCTGATGATTCCGCACCCTCCACGGTGCGACAGGATAGACAACAAGGACTGATACGATGTTTGGTTTGAAGCCCGCTAAAATCTGGTTCGTCTGCGGCTCGCAGCACCTCTATGGCCCGGAAGCCCTGCAGCAGGTCACCGCGCATGCCGAGGAGATCGCCAAGGCGCTCGACGATACCGGCAATTTTCCGCTCGAAATCGTCTGCCGCCCGATCGTGACAACGCCGGAACAGGCCGCCGAGCTCTGCATCGAGGCGAATGCCGATGCGGAATGCGCCGGTCTCATTCTCTGGATGCACACCTTCTCGCCGGCCAAGATGTGGATCCGCGGGCTGGCGCAGCTGAACAAGCCGTTCCTGCACCTCCACACCCAGTACGATCGCGAACTCCCCTGGGCAACGATCGACATGGACTATATGAACCTCAACCAGTCGGCGCATGGCGACCGCGAAGCGGGCTTCCTGCACACGCGCCTGCGCCTCGGCCGCAAGGTCGTCGTCGGTCACTGGACCGACCCGGAAGTCCACCAGCGCATCGACGCCTGGATCCGCGCCGTTCGCGCCTGGCATGACTGGCAGGGCGCCCGCTTCTGCCGCTTCGGCGACAATATGCGCTTCGTTTCCGTCACCGATGGCGACAAGGTTTCGGCCGAAATGGCGTTCGGCTTCTCGGTCAACACCTATGGCATCGGCGATCTCGCTGCCCGGATGAACGCCGTCAGCGACGCAGACGTCAAGGCGCTCGCCGCCGAATATGTCAAGCTCTACAAGGTCGTGCCGGAGCTTGCCGAAGGCGGCGCCCGTCACGACTCGCTGCTCTACAACGCCCGCCAGGAACTCGGCATCCGCGCCTTCCTCGAAGAAGGCGGCTTCAAGGGCTTCACCACGACGTTCGAAGACCTGCATGGCCTGACGCAGCTGCCGGGCATGGCGCCGCAGCGCCTGATGGCCGACGGCTACGGCTTTGCCGGCGAAGGCGACTGGAAGACGTCGGCTCTGCTGCGCGCCCTGAAGGTCATGGGCGAAGGCCTGACCGGCGCGACCTCCTTCATGGAAGACTATACCTACCACATGGCCCCCGGCTCCGAGCAGGTGCTTGGCTCGCACATGTTGGAAATCTGCCCGACGATCGCCAGCGGCACGCCGTCGGTCGAGATCCATGCGCTCGGCATCGGCGGCAAGGACGATCCGGTCCGCCTCGTGTTCGACGCCGTCAAGGGCCCGGCGCTGAACGCATCGCTGATCGATCTCGGCAACCGCTTCCGCCTGCTGGTCAACGAAGTCACGTCCGTCGAGCATCCCGACCTGCCGAAGCTGCCGGTCGCGCGCGCCGTCTGGGAATGCAAGCCGGACTTCAAGACCGCCTGCACCTCCTGGATCCTCGCCGGCGGCGCACACCACACGGTCTACAGCTACGACGTGACCACCGAAATGCTGGAAGACTTCGCCACCATCGCCGGCATCGAGCTCGCGCTGATCAACGACGATACGACGCTGCCGGCCTTCAAGCAGGATCTGCGCAACAACGAGGTGTACTACCACTTCGCCCGCGGCATCCGGGGCTGAGGGCGCCATGTCGGTCTATACGGAACTGAAGCGCGAAGCCTATGAGGCGAACGTCTCGCTGCCGCGCCACGGCCTGATCAACCTGACCTTCGGCAATGCGAGCGCTGTGGACCGCGCCCGCGGCGTCTTTGCGATCAAGCCGAGCGGCGTGGACTATACGGCGATGACGGTCGAGGACATGGTCATCGTCGATTTCGACGGTAAGCGGGTGGAGGGGATGCTCAACCCGTCCTCCGACACGCCGACGCATCGCCGCCTGCTGATGGCCTTCGAGGAGATCGGCGGCGTCGTGCACACGCATTCCTCGCACGCGACGGCCTTCGCCCAGGCCGGCCTGTCGATCCCGATCTTCGGGACGACGCATGCCGACTATTTCAACGGCGATATTCCCGTGACCCGCAAGATGACGGCCGAGGAGATCGGCACGGCCTACGAATGGGAAACGGGCAACGTCATCGTCGAGTGCCTGGGCAATGCCGATCCGCTCGATTTTCCGGGCGTGCTCGTCAACCGCCATGCCCCGTTCACCTGGGGCAAGACGGTGGCGAAGGCGGTCGAGGTCGCCGTCGCCGTCGAGTGTATCGCCCATATGGCGATGATGTCGCTGCAGCTCGCGCCGAAGCTGCCGCAGATCGAGCCGGAACTGCTCGCCAAGCACTTCAAGCGCAAGCATGGTCCCGGCGCCTATTACGGCCAGAGCAACCCGGCACCGAAGTCTTAAGTCATTGAAAACGAAGCACCCGCGCCGCCCGGCGCGGGTGCTTTTGCACGCGCTGTTAAGAGCAGTCCTTGGACCGCAGAATGTGCGTGAAAAATATCAAAAGGTGGGAATTTCGCCCGCCGATCCACTTTACTAAAGTCATATTGTATGACTATATACGGCCATCGCTGAGGAGCGATTTTTGGGAGGAAATCATGAAGTTTGTTAAGGCACTTAGCTGTGCAACGGTTCTCGCTGGCTGCGTTTTCTCGAGCGCATCCGCTGCCGACATGACGGTCGGCTTTTCGCAGATCGGCTCCGAGTCCGGCTGGCGTGCGGCCGAAACCACGGTCACGAAGCAGGAAGCCGAAAAGCGCGGCATCGACCTGAAGTTCGCCGATGCCCAGCAGAAGCAGGAAAACCAGATCAAGGCACTGCGCTCGTTCATCGCGCAGGGCGTCGATGCGATCTTCGTCGCGCCGGTCGTTGCGACGGGCTGGGACGAAGTGCTCGGCGAAGCCAAGGATGCGAACATCCCGGTCATCCTTCTCGACCGCNACAGCGCGGTCCACGCGGTCGATGACGTCGTGCTGCAGGCAACCCACGGTCACGAAGCAGGAAGCCGAAAAGCGCGGCATCGACCTGAAGTTCGCCGATGCCCAGCAGAAGCAGGAAAACCAGATCAAGGCACTGCGCTCGTTCATCGCGCAGGGCGTYGATGCGATCTTCGTCGCGCCGGTCGTTGCGACGGGCTGGGACGAAGTGCTCGGCGAAGCCAAGGATGCGAACATCCCGGTCATCCTTCTCGACCGCACGGTCGATGCCGACAAGAGCCTCTACATGACCGCCGTCACGTCGGACCTCGTGCATGAAGGCAATGTCGCCGGCAAGTGGCTGGTCGATAACACGGCCGGCAAGCCGTGCAACGTCGTCGAGCTNATGACCGCCGTCACGTCGGACCTCGTGCATGAAGGCAATGTCGCCGGCAAGTGGCTGGTCGATAACACGGCCGGCAAGCCGTGCAACGTCGTCGAGCTYCAGGGCACGACCGGCTCCTCGCCGGCCATCGACCGCAAGAAGGGCTTCGAAGARGCGCTGAAGGGCCACGACAATCTCAAGATCGTCCGCTCGCAGACCGGCGACTTCACCCGCACCAAGGGCAAGGAAGTCATGGAAAGCTTCCTGAAGGCAGAGAACGGCGGCAAGAACATCTGCGCCCTCTACGCCCATAACGACGACATGGCCGTCGGCGCGATCCAGGCCATCAAGGAAGCCGGCCTGAAGCCGGGCAAGGACATCCTCGTCGTCTCCATCGACGCCGTTCCGGATATCTTCCAGGCCATGGCGGCCGGCGAAGCCAATGCGACGGTCGAACTGACCCCGAACATGGCCGGCCCGGCCTTCGACGCCCTCGCTGCCTTCAAGAAGGACGGCAAGGAACCGCCGAAGTGGATCCAGACGGAATCCAAGCTCTACACCCAGGCCGACGAGCCGCAGAAGGTGTACGAAGCCAAGAAGGGCCTCGGCTACTAAGAGCAACCTTGCCGCACCTCTCTCCGGATCGGTGCGGCACACCGACGGTCGGTTCCGGTCGATCGTTTCCGGCATTCAGCGGCGGCCCCGCTCTCTCCGTCATCCGGCCTCAAGGGCCTGCGGGACGGCGAGAGTGGGCGCCTGCTCCTGTCCAGTGCCGAAACGGCGGTTCGCTGCCGAAACGGTCTGCGCGAGGGCCATCGACCGGCGCCCTTCATCGGCCTCACTGACATATGGAATGGGGATCATGCAGCAAGACGTCGGCACCGTTCTCTCCGCCAGCCGCATCGACAAGGTGTTTCCGGGTGCCAAGGCACTGAACCAGGTCGATTTCTCGCTCCGGCGCGGCGAGGTGCATGCGCTTCTCGGCGAAAACGGCGCGGGCAAGTCCACGCTGGTGAAGTGCCTGACGGGCGCCTATCACCGCGATGGCGGCACGATCCTGCTCGACGGCGCCGAGATCGATCCGCGCGACACGCTCGACGCGCAGCGCCTCGGCATCGGCACGGTCTATCAGGAGGTCAACCTCCTTCCCAATCTGAGCGTCGCCGAAAACCTCTTTCTCGGGCGCCAGCCGCGCCGCTTCGGCCTGATCGATACGGGCGCCGTCAATCGCAAGGCGCGCGCGCTGCTCGCCGAATACGAACTCGACATCGATGTGACCGCCGGTCTCGACAGCTTCTCGGTCGCGATCCAGCAGGTGATCGCCATCGCCCGTGCCGTCGATGTCTCCGGCAAGGTGCTGATCCTCGACGAGCCCACCGCCAGCCTCGATGCCCATGAGGTCGCGATGCTGTTCCGCGTCGTGCGGCGGCTGAAGGCGCGGGGTCTCGGCATTATCTTCATCACCCATTTTCTCGAACAGGTCTACGAGATCACCGACCGCGTCACGATCCTGCGCAACGGCCAACTGGTCGGCACGCGCGACACGGCAAGCCTCGAGCGGCGTGAGCTGATCGCCATGATGCTCGGCCGCGAGCTGGCGGCGGAAGTGCACGACGAGGCGGGCACCGCGAAGGTCGCCGACGGTCCGGTTCGCTTCCAGTTCCGCGATTTCGGCCGCAAGGGGCGCATCAACCCGTTCAATCTGGACGTCAAGGCCGGCGAGGTCATCGGCATTGCCGGTCTGCTCGGCTCCGGCCGTACGGAAACGGCCGAGGTCATGTTCGGCGCCCGCCGCGCCGATAGCGGCACCGCGACGATCGACGGCAAGGCCGCGGATCTGTCGTCGCCGCGCGCCGCCATTCGCCAGAAATTCGGCTTCTGCCCCGAGGATCGCAAGACGGACGGCATCATCGGCGACCTTTCGGTGCGCGAGAACATCGCGCTCGCGCTGCAGGCCCGTCGCGGCTGGGCCAGACCCATTCCGCGCGCCGAACAGGACCGGCTGGCCGCCGAATACATCAAGGCGCTCGACATCCGCACCACGGATGCGGAAAAGCCGATCCGGCTGCTTTCGGGCGGCAACCAGCAGAAGGCGATCCTTGCCCGCTGGCTGGCGACCAATCCCGACTTCCTCATTCTCGACGAGCCGACGCGCGGCATCGATGTGGGGGCGCATGCCGAGATCATCCGGCTCATCGAAACGCTCTGCGAAAAAGGCATGTCGCTCATCGTGATCTCATCCGAAATCGAGGAACTCGTGGTCTACAGCCACCGCGTCATCGTGCTGCGCGATCACGAGCATGTGGCCGAACTCACAGGCGCCGAGATCACCACCGAGAGCATCGTCAACACGATTGCCGGCACGGCGAAGACGCCCGCCCAGCTATCGGCCGCCGCCGGGGCGGCGGCAGGGGAGATCGCGTAATGTCCATGCTCGGCCTCTACGGCAAGCGGCTCCTGCCGCAGTTCATCGCGCTCGCGATCATCCTCGGCCTCGTGTCGATCGCCTTTCCCGGCTTCTTCAACCTGCAGGTCCAGAACGGCCGCCTTTACGGTTCGCTGATCGACATTCTCAACCGCGGCGCGCCGGTGGCGCTGCTCGCCATCGGCATGACCGTGGTCATCGCCACCAAGGGCATCGATCTCTCCGTCGGCGCCGTCATGGCGATCTGCGGGGCGGTCGCGGCCTCCGCCATCACCTCCGGCTATTCGCTGCCGGCCACGCTGCTGATCACGGTCGGCGTCGGTGTTCTCTGCGGCTTGTGGAACGGCATCCTCGTCGCCATCCTCGACATCCAGCCGATCATCGCCACGCTGGTGCTGATGGTGGCCGGGCGCGGCATCGCGCAGATGGTGACGAACGGCGCCATCCTCACCTTCAACGATGAAGGCCTGATCTTCATCGGCAGCGGCTCGCTCTTCGGCATGCCCATGCCCGTGGTCATCTGGATCACGGCCGGCATTTTCGTCGCGCTCCTGGTGCGGCGCACCGCGCTCGGCATGCTTATCGAGGCCGTCGGCGTCAATCGCCGGGCGAGCACGCTGTCGGGCGTTTCCACGCCGGTGCTGCTCATCGCCGCCTATGTCCTTTCAGGTCTCTGCGCCTCCGTTGCGGGCATCATCGCGGCCGCCGATATTCGCGGTGCGGACGCCAACAATGCCGGGCTCTGGCTCGAACTCGATGCGATCCTCGCGGTCGTGATCGGCGGCACGTCGTTGCTCGGCGGACGCTTTTCGATTGCGGCCTCTCTGCTCGGCGCGATGATCATCCAGTCGATCAATACCGGCATTCTGCTGTCGGGCTTCCCGCCCGAGTTCAACCTGATCATCAAGGCGGCCATCATCGTCTTCATCCTCGTGCTGCAATCGCCGAAGCTGCAAGGCACGCTTGCCTTCTTCTCGAGGGCGAATGCCACGGCCAAGCCTGCGGAGAGCAAAGCGAAATGAAAGCCAAACATCTCCCGCTGGCGGCGACGATCCTGATCTTCGTCCTGTCCTATGCGCTCTGCGCCTTCCAGTTCCCCAACATCCTGTCGACGCGGGTCATCGGCAACCTTCTGACGGACAACGCCTTTCTCGGTATTGCGGCGGTCGGCATGACCTTCGTCATCCTGTCGGGCGGCATCGACCTGTCGATCGGCTCCGTCATCGCCTTCACCGGCGTCTTTCTCGCGGTCATGATGGAGAACACCGCGATCCATCCGCTGGCCGCCTTCGTTCTGGTGCTGATCATCACCACCAGCTTCGGCGCGCTGATGGGCGCGATCATCCATCACCTGGAAATGCCCGCCTTCATCGTGACGCTGGCCGGCATGTTCCTCGCGCGCGGCATGGCCTTCGTGCTCTCGATCGACAGTATCCCGATCCGCCATCCGTTCTATGCCACGATGAAGAGCTTCTACCTGAAGCTCCCCGGCGGCGGGCGGTTGACGCTGATCGGCGGGGTCATGCTCCTGGTCTTCGCGCTCGGCATCCTGATCGCGCATCGCACCCGCTTCGGCACCAATGTCTATGCGCTCGGCGGCGGCGCGCAGACGGCGCGGCTGATGGGCGTTCCCACGGGCACCACGACGATCATGATCTATGCGCTTTCGGGCCTGCTGGCCGGCCTGTCGGGCATCGTCTTCTCGCTCTACACCTCGGCCGGCTATTCGCTGGCGACCGTCGGCGTCGAGCTGGATGCGATCGCGGCGGTGGTGATCGGGGGAACGCTGCTGTCCGGCGGGTCGGGCTTCGTCGCGGGAACGCTGATCGGCATTCTCATCCAGGGGCTGATCCAGACCTACATCACCTTTGACGGGTCGCTGTCGAGCTGGTGGACGAAGATCCTCATCGGCTTCCTCCTCTTCGCCTTCATCCTGCTGCAGAAGGGCATTCTCTATCTGTCGCGCAACAACCGGGCCTTGGCCTGATACGACACGGCCCCGCCAAAGACGGAGCCGTTCGACGCCAAAGGGAATGGTTTTTCAGGAGGCCTTGCCGGGTTCGCCGTCGCTCGCATCGCGCGCCTTGTAGTTGAGGTCGAAGTCCTTTCCCTCGCGCTTTTCGCCGTTCGGGCCGCTGTGGACGGTGCTATCGTCCGAGCCCGTGATCACGGTCGGCTTCGCGCTTGTCACGCCATTGTTGTCGCGCCCGATCGTCGGGCGCACGAAGGCGCCTTTCGCATCGGTTTCTGCAGCGGGTTTGGGATTGTCCGTCATTTTCAGTCTCCCTTCACCTTGCCGGCATCCGTGGCCTTTGCCCGCTCGGGCTCGGCCAGCGTCTCGCCATTGGCGTCGGGCTGGCGGTCCGGGTCGTCCGTGGCCGGGAGATAGCCGCTCGGGCGGCTCTCCTCGGGGCCTTCCCAGCGCGGTTTCTGGTCGATCGTGCCGGCGGCGCCGGTGCTCTTGAATGCGTCTGCCATGTCGGTCTCCTGTTCAGATCTGCAAGGTCAACCAGCGGCGTGCCCCGATGTTCCCGTTCCCGCCATCCGCCCTGGAGGTCAGGATCGCGACAGCTAGGTCTCGGTATCGAGGATCTGCCGCGGGACCGAAAACCGGTTGGACAAAACCCGCAGCGTCGCATCATGCGTCGCGACGCCTTCGGCGCGTAGGGTCCGCTGCGGGCCGCCGGTTTTCGTTCGTGCGGGACATCATCCGGGCGGTTTATCTCAAACGATGTGGTCTGTGGTCTGCCAGCGTTCGGCGATGTCGATGAAGGCCGCCTTGATCTCGTCGCGGCTCCAGCCGGCATGCATGGCGGCTTCCGTCACCTGCTGCACCTTGGCACCGATCGCCTCGCGGCAGTCGAGCGCGCGCTCGGCATAGTCGTCCTTTTCCCGTGGTTCCTTGATCGGCTGCATGGCCATTCCTCCATTTGTGCTCGGGCAAGCGCCGTCGTCGCGACGGACGGCGGCCGTTGCGTCGGCGCCCTTTGTGCCGACCCTCCCAAGAGAACCGCGGGCTGCGGCGAAGGTTCCTGCCAGCGCGTTTCGCCTGATCCGGCTTTTACCCGGCGGAGGGTGGTCGAAGTTGCTGTCGATGCGGAACCGGGGTGGCCTCCGGTCGTTTCTGATGCTCCTGCCTCTGGAGCCTGCATCATGTCCAACGTGCCCAAGATCACCACCTACACTGCGCCTGCCGGCGGATGGGGGTCGGTGAAGTCGCTGATGCGCCAGGCGCGACAGAGCAAACGGCCGGTCTCGATCCTGCCAGGGCTTGCCAAGCAGAACAAGCCGGACGGCTTTGCCTGCGTCAGCTGCGCCTGGGCGAAGCCCGCCAAGCCGCATCCGGCCGAGTTTTGCGAGAACGGCGCCAAGGCGACCTTCTGGGAGCTGACGGCCGACCGCGCCACCCCGGCGCTCTTTGCCCGGCACACCGTCACCGAAATGCGCAGCTGGGACGATTTCCAGCTGGAATCCACCGGACGGCTGACGCACCCCATGCGCTACGATGCCGCCACCGACCATTATGTCGAGACGACATGGGAAGAGGCCTATGCCGCGATCGGCGCGGAGATGAAGGCGATCCAGGCGGACGATCCAAAGCGCACCGTGTTCTATGCCTCTGGCCGTGCCTCGCTCGAAACGTCCTACATGTATGCGCTGCTGGCGCGGCTCTACGGCAACAACAATCTGCCGGACAGTTCGAATATGTGCCACGAATCCACCTCCGTCGGCCTGCTGGAAAGCATCGGGCAGCCGGTCGGTAGCGTGCGGCTGGAGGATTTCGACACGGCGGACGCGATGTTCTTCTTTGGGCAGAACCCGGGATCGAACAGCCCGCGCATGCTGCACCAGCTGCAGGAGGCCGTGCAGCGCGGCGCGCGGATCGTCACCTTCAACCCGCTGAAGGAGCGGGGGCTCGAACGGTTCGTCAATCCGCAGGACCCGGTCCAGATGCTGACGCAGCATGCGACCGAGATTTCCTGCCAGTATCACCAGGTGAAGGCCGGCGGCGATATCGCCGTCCTCGTCGGCATGGCGAAGGCCCTGCTGGAGGCCGACGATGCCGATCTGCAGCGCGGCGGCAAGGGCGTGCTCGACCGCGAATTCCTTGCCGAGCACACGACCGGTGCCGAGGACTTCATCGCCTATGTCAGGGCGCAGGACTGGCTGGTGCTGGAGCGGGAATCGGGCCTTGGCCGCACCGCGATCACGCAGGCCGCGGGCGTCTATATGAGCGCGAAAAGCGTGATGGGCATCTACGGCATGGGTCTCACCCAGCACAAGCTCGGCGTCCAGACGGTCCAGGTTCTGGTGAACCTGTTGCTCCTACGCGGCAATTTCGGCCGGCCGGGCGCCGGCATCTGTCCTGTGCGGGGCCATTCCAACGTGCAGGGCCAGCGCACCGTCGGCATATCGGAAAAGCCCGAACTGGTGCCGCTCGACAGGCTCAAGGAGCTCTACGGCTTCGAGCCGCCGCGCGAGGAAGGGCTTGCGACCGTCGATGCGTGCAAGGGGATCATCGACGGCACGGTCGACGCCTTCATCGGTCTCGGCGGCAATTTTTTGCGCGCGGTGCCGGAACAGGGGCTGATGGAAGACGCGTGGCCGCGCATGCGCCTGACCGTGCAGATCGCGACCAAGCTCAATCGCGGTCACCTCTTCAACGGCCGTGTCGCCTATCTCCTGCCGTGTCTCGGGCGAACCGAGATCGACCGGCAGGCGAGCGGCCCGCAGACCGTGACGATGGAGGACAGCACGTCCTGCTTCCACGGATCGAAGGGTTTTCATGCGCCGGCCGCCGACACGCTGCAGTCGGAAATCCGCATCGTGGCCGAACTCGCAAAAGCCTCGCTCGCACCCAATCCGCGCGTGCCCTGGGACCGCTGGGTGGACGATTACGCGACCGTGCGGGACGCGATCGAGGCGACCTATCCCGATCTCTTCAGCGATTTCAACGCGCGCATGCACACGCCCGGCGGCATGGAAAAGCCGCTGCCGGTGCGCGACCGGATCTGGCGGACGGAAAGCGGCAAGGCGGAGTTCAAGCTGCCGAAATCGCTGTCGGCAAGCTTCGCCCCGGACGGGCCGGACGTGCTGCGGCTGATGACGCTTCGCTCCAACGACCAGTTCAACACCACCGTCTACGGCTATGACGACCGTTTTCGCGGTGTCGATGGCACGCGCATGGTGCTGTTTCTCAACAAGAAGGAGATGGCGCGGATCGGGGCGCGGGCTGGCGAGATGATCGCGCTCGAAACCGTGGCCGACGATGGCGTCGCGCGCCGCATCGACGGGTTGCAGATCGTGCCCTACGACATTCCGGACGGATGTTGCGGGGCCTATTATCCCGAGTGCAACGTGCTGATTCCGCTTTGGCAGCATGCCGAGCGCAGCAAGGTGCCGGCGGCAAAGTCGGTGCCGGTGCGCATCGTCCGGTAGGGCGGGCCGAGGCTCACGGAGAAGCGCCCGCGTGCCGGATCGGCAGGCGGGCTGTTTCGGGTGAAGGATGGGGTGTCAGGATGACCCTGCTTCGACCTCAATGGGCGAAGAGCCGGATCGTCATGCTCACGCCTATTGCGGAGGCTGGCCGTTCGACGCGGAAAGACCGCCGTCGACGGCGATATTGGCGCCGGTGATGAAGCTCGCATCCGGGCTTGCCAGGAAGGCGATGACGGCGGCGACCTCTTCGGGCTCGCAGGCGCGACCGAGCGGAATGCGCTCGTAGAAGGTCTCGAGCAGCGGCGCGTCGTCCATCATATCGTCGGTCATGCCGGTGCGGGTGAGGCTCGGGCAGACGGCGTTGACGCGGATACCGCGCTTGCCGAGATCCATGGCAAGCGCCCGGGTGAAGTTGACGACGGCACCCTTGGCGGCGTTGTACGGGCTCATGCCCCAGTCGCCGCCCATGCCGGAGACGGAGGCCGTGTTGACGATCGCCCCTCCGGTCTTTTCGAGATGCGGGATCGCCGCACGGCATCCGTAGAAGACGCCGTCCGCATCCGTCGCCATGACCTTGCGCCAGGCCTCGTCGGTGATGTCCTCCGGCCTGCCGCTCTCGGTCGTTCCCGCATTGTTGACGAGCACGTCGATCTGGCCGAAGCGATGGACGGCGGTTTCCACCAGCGCATCGACGGAGGTGGATTGTGAGACGTCCGCCACCTGCACCAGGGTGCGGTCTTTCGGGAAGCTCTGCGCCGTGTTGGTCAGCGTTTCGCCGTCCCTGTCCACCATGACGACGCGGGCGCCTTCCTCGGAGAAGCGGCGGGCGGTTGCCGCACCGATGCCGGAGGCCGCGCCCGTGACGATGACGACCTTGTCTTCGAAGCGATTCATGCAAATGTCCTTATTCCAGTCTCTGCCGCAGCGCCGAGACGCTGCGGCTCACGTTTGGCCGTCCCTGCCTCCTTATTTGGCAGCGATCGGACAGCGGGCACCCGGCTCGCACACGGGCACAGGATTGTGCTCCGAGCGAAAGGCGGCGGATGTGTCGGAGGTCTCGTGATCCAGGGGGGCGACGTTCAGCGGCTCCTGTTTTCCGTTCAACGTGATCGCGATCGGGATGGCCATATGGTCGGTCTCGGCATGAAGCATGGAAAAACCATTCTGGCTCAAACGGGCTCGCCCTCAATCTGGAGATGGCGGTCAACGGAATGCGGGTGGGAATGTTCCGGCCGGAACCTCTCCCCCGCCACTCCGTTTGGGTCGCATAGAGGGCGACGAGGTAGCGAGGACACGACGGATGGCACGACGGGCGAGCTGGAAAGGCCAGTTGAAAATGCGGGATCTGACGTGCGCGGTCGGCCTCTACACCGCGATATCCGCGTCGGAGAAGATCTCGTTCAACATCATCAACCGCAAGACCGGCCACCGCGTCGAACGGCAGTTCGTGGACAGCGAAACCGGCAAGCCGGTCGAGCGTGACGATCAGATCAAGGGCTATCCGCTCGACAATGGCGACTATATCGCGATCGAGGGCGACGACCTTGCCGCCTTGATGCCCGACAGCGACAAGGTGTTGAACGTGACACGCTTCATCGCGCTCGATGAGATCGATACGCTCTATTTCGACAGGCCCTACCATCTTGCCCCCGTCGAGGACCACGACGCGGAAACGCTGGCGCTTCTGGCGCGCACCATGCGGGAGGAGAAGGTCGCGGCCATCGCCGAGGCCATCCTCTTCCGGCGCAACCGCACCGTCCTCATCCGCCCGCAGGACGACACGCTGATCGCGACGACGCTCAATTTCGATTACGAGGTTCGCTCGGCCAAGACCGCCTTCAAGTCGATTCCCGAGATCGATTTCGACGAGGAGATGCTGGAGCTCGCCGGCCATATCATCGGCACCAAGTCGGGCAGTTTCGATCCCGAAAGCTATAGCGACCGCTACAATGATGCGCTGGCCGATCTGGTCAAGGCGAAGATCGAAGGACGGACGATCGAGAAGAAGGCGCCACCGAAGCCCGATAATGTGGTTGATCTCAAGGAAGCTCTTCGCCAGAGCCTTGAGGGCGGGGGCTCCAAGGCGAAAGCGGGCGGCAAGGGCGAGGGCAAGGCTTCGGGCTCCCGGCAGAAAAAGGCGAGCTGACCATGAGCCTCGACACCTACAACGCCAAGCGGCGCTTCGATGCGACACCCGAGCCGAAGGGCGAAGCCGGAAAGGCCGGCGCGAAAAAAGCGGCTGACGGAAGCGCGCGCTTCGTCATCCAGAAGCACGATGCGACACGGCTTCATTACGACTTCCGGCTGGAAATGGACGGTGTGCTGAAGAGCTGGGCCGTGACCAAGGGGCCAAGCCTCAACCCCGAGGACAAGCGGCTTGCGGTCCATGTCGAGGATCATCCACTTGCCTATGGCGATTTCGAGGGCGTGATCCCGAAAGGCCAATATGGCGGCGGGACCGTGATCGTCTGGGATCGCGGCACCTGGACACCGATCGGGGATCTGGCCAAGGCCTATCGAAAGGGCCATCTGGAATTTTCGCTTGAGGGCGAGAAGCTTCAGGGGCGTTGGCATCTGGTGCGGATGCACGGCAAGCCGGGCGAGACGCGCGAGAACTGGCTGCTGATCAAGAGCGAAGACGAGGCGGCGCGGGACGCAGATTTCGACATTCTCACGGAGCGACCGGAGTCGGTGACGTCGGGGCGCGACTTGAAAGAGGTAGCGAAAAATCCCGACGATACCTGGAATTCCAAAAGTATGTCGAAGGGCCAGGGCACGAAATCAAAGCCGGCCAAGGTGACGACGGCGGCCGTGGGGCAGGCGCATGCCTGGCCGAAGGGCGCAAAGACGGCGGCGCTTCCGGATTTCGTGGCGCCGGCGCTGGCGACGCTGAAGCCGAAGGCGCCTTCGGGCGACCACTGGGTGCACGAGATCAAGTTCGACGGCTATCGCCTTCAGGCGCGCATCGAAAAGGGACAGGTTCGCCTGCTGACGCGCAGCGGGCTCGACTGGACGGAGCGGTTCGGCGATCAGGTGGCCGCGGCATTCGCCGGCCTGCCGGTGGAGACCGCGTCGATCGACGGCGAGATCGTCGTGCACAAGGACAATGGCGCCTCCGATTTCTCCGCCCTGCAGGAGGATCTGAGCCTCGGCCGGAGCGACCGGTTCATCTATTACGCCTTCGACATCCTGCATCTCGACGGGCATGATCTGACGAATGCGGCGCTGATCGACCGCAAGACCCTGCTGCAGAAGCTCATTCTCGCCGACAGCCCGACGGTCCGGTTCAGCGAGCATTTCGAGGACAATGGCGATCTCGTGCTGACGCATGCCTGCCGCTTGAGCCTGGAAGGCGTGGTGTCCAAGGAGCGATCCGGAAAATACGTCTCGGGGCGCAATGGCAGCTGGATCAAGTCGAAATGCTCGGAGCGGCAGGAGTTCGTGATCGGCGGCTTTTCGCCATCCTCGACCTCGGACCATTCGATCGGCGCGCTGGCGCTCGGCGTCTACGAGGATGGCGAATTGCGGCACGTCGGCCGCGTCGGCACCGGTTTCAGCCATGCGACGGCCGACACGCTGTTCGAGGCCCTGTCGGCGATCGAGCGCAAGGACAGTCCGTTCCGCGACAAGCTGACGGCGGATGCCCGGCGCGGCCTGCATTATGTCGAGCCGAAGCTCGTGGCCGAGGTCGAGTTCCGCGCCTGGTCCGCAGACGGCAATCTGCGGCATGCGTCGTTCCGTGGCCTGCGCGAGGACAAGCCGGCGGGCGAGGTGCGGCAGGAAAGTCCGGCGGCGGATAAGGGTCGCAAGCCTGCGCCGCTGCCCAAGGCGGCCGTCACGCTCACACATCCCGACCGGCTCTACTGGCCGAAGGAGGGTGTGACGAAACAGGGGCTCGCCGAATACTACGCGCAGGTCTGGCCGTTCATGGCGCCCTATGTCATCGATCGGCCGCTGTCGCTGCTCCGCTGTCCGGATGGCATCGACGGCAAGCAGCGCTTCTTCCAGAAGCATGCCTGGCGCGGCATCAACAAGGCGATCGACCAGATCAAGGATCCGAAAGACAAGGCGGCAGAGCCATCGCTGCGCATCACCGACTTCGACGGGCTGATCGCGCTCGTCCAGTCGGCGGCGCTTGAGATCCACCCCTGGGGCGCAACGACACGGGCCTGGGAAAAGCCGGATATGATCACCATGGATCTCGACCCCGGCGAGGATGTGATCTGGGCGGACATCATCGATGCGGCTCTGATGCTCAAGGGCGAGATCGAGGCGAAGGGGCTTTCGGCCTTCGTCAAGACATCGGGCGGCAAGGGTCTGCATGTGGTCGTTCCCCTGAAACCCTCCGCCGGCTGGGCGCCCGTGAAGGCTTTTACCAAATCGCTGGCGACGAACGCCGCAAGACAGGATCCCGACCGCTACCTCGCGGTTGCCACCAAGGCGAAGCGGCGCGGCCGCATCTTCATCGATTATCTCCGCAACGGCCGCGGGGCGACGGCGGTCGCGCCCTATTCCACACGCGCGCGGCCGGGTGCCGCCGTGTCCGCCCCGCTCGAATGGTCGGAACTGTCGGATGCGATCGGACCCGACTATTTCACGGTCGAGACCATGCCGGCGCGACTGGCGGCGCTGAAGACGGACCCCTGGGACGGGTTCTTTGCGGCAGCCAAAGTGCTTCCGAAGCCATAAGGCCTGGGGTGAGCGAAGCCGGAGCAGGGCGGCTTAGCCGCTCTTTTCCTGCTGCAGGCTCTTCTTCAGGGCGTCCATGATGTTGATGACGTTGCCGGAGGATTTGACGGGCGCGCGTGCCTTCGTCGCCGGCTTGCCGTCCTTCTTCTGACGGCTCTTGATGAAGGCCTTGATCTTCTTCTGGACGGGGTCCTGGACCAGCGTCGGGCTCCAGGCGCCCTTGTCCTTCTCGACCCGCTTTGCGATCGCCGCCTGTTCCGCCTTGTCGCCCTTCGCCTTCATGTCGAGCTCGGCCATCGCCTCGCGAACCTCCTCGCCATAATGCAGGGTCCACAGCACAATGCCCTTGCCGTTCGGCACGAGCAGGACGGCTCGCTCGCGGCGGTAGAGGACAAGCCGGGCGATGCCGACGACGTTTTTGCGGCTCATCGCCTCGCGGATGACACAGAAGGCTTCAGCCCCGACCTTGTCCTCGGGCACAAGGAAATGCGGCTTGTCGTACCAGATCCAGTCGATCGCATCGCGCGGCACGAAGGTGGAAATGTCGATCGTGCGCGTGCTCTCCAGCCCGACGCCCTCGATCTCGTCGTCCTCGAGCAGCACATACTCGTCCTCGCCCTTCGGAAAACCCTTCACCTGGTCCTTCTCGGCGACCTTCTTGTGCGTCACGCTGTCGATATACCGACTTTCGACCCGGTTCTTGGTGGCGCGGTTGAGAACGTGGAAGCGCACCTTCTCGCTTTCCGTCGTCGCGGGCGTCAGCGAGACCGACGCGGTGACGAGGGAGAGACGGAGATAGCCTTTCCAGAAGCTGTTGCGGGCCATGGCGGGGTCTCGTCCTTGGATGGGATGGCGGATCATCGACCCGCCACCGATCAACCCGCCACCGATCAAAAGGTTGCCGATGGGCTCGGCCGATCAGCCCTCCCGCGTCACCTTCAGGATGGCCGAGGTTCCCTCTTTCGGGTTTTCGGTCACCGCATAAATCGCCCCGTCGGGGCCGATCTTAACGTCGCGGATGCGGGCGTCGAGCGGCACGCGCTCCTCGTGGCTGACCTTGTCGCCCTCCAGGTGGAGAACGACGAGGCCGGTAGAAACGAGGCCGCCGATGACGGCAGCACCTTCCCATTCCGGAAACTCCGATCCGCTGTAGAACAGCATGCCGGACGGGCCGACGACCGGGTCCCAGTAGTAGACCGGCTGCTCCATGCCGTCCTTGGCGGTGATGCCGTCGCCGATGGGCGAGCCGCTGTAATCGACGCCATAGGTGATGACCGGCCAGCCGTAGTTGCGTCCGGCCTGCGGCATGTTCAGCTCGTCGCCGCCCTTCGGGCCATGTTCGACGGTCCAGAGCCGGCCCTTGGCGTCGAGGGCCGCCGATTGCAGGTTGCGGTGCCCATAGCTCCAGATTTCCGGCTTCGCATCGCCTTTCCCGGCAAAGGGATTGTCGGCGAGCGCCTTGCCCGCGGTGTCGATGCGGAAGACCTTGCCGAAGCCGCTCTTCAGGTCCTGCGCAAAGACGCGGGTCTCGCGGTCGGAACGCTCGCCGACCGTGACGTAGAGTTCGCCATTGCTGCCGAAGACGAGGCGAGAGCCGTAATGCTTGGTGTTGTCGTAGCTGGGCGTCTGGCGAAAGATGACGGCGACCTCTTCGAGGGCTGCACCGCCCGTGTCGTCCGCGACCAGCCGGGCGGAGGCGACCGATGTGCCGTTTCCGTCGGCCCTGGGCTCGGAGAACGAGAAGAAGATGCGGTTCGAGGTGGCGAAATCCGGTGCGACGGCGACGTCCAGCAGGCCGGCCTGCCCATCGGAGATCACGGCGGGAACGCCCTTCAATGCGTTGCTCGGCTTGCCGTCCGCGCCGACGATGTGCATGGAGCCTTTCTTCGCGGCCACCAGCATGCGGCCGTCCGGCAGGAATTCCATCGACCAGAGCTGCGGCAGACCTTCGGCGACCGCCTGATGCGTCACCGTGGGCATCTTGTCCGGCTGCGGCGCACGCGTCTGGTTCTCGAAGGCGGGCTTCTGGTCGGGGGCGTTCGCTTCTTCCGTCTCGACGGGTTTTCCGGCGGCCTTCGTCTCGCCGGTGGCCGGCGGCTGGCCCTCGACCTGGTCGATCGGCGATGTGTCGCCCGTCGATTGCGCCATCAGGGGGCTCGCGCCGAGGAGGGCTGTCAGGACGGTTCCGGCAAGGAGGCAAGCACGCGTTTTCATGGATGTTCCTGTCGTGATGACGGCGTCGGACGACGCGTTGACGATGGAAAGCATGTAGAGCCTTGGTTACGGATTGCTCATCGCGCGGCGTTCAAGAATACTTTATCGCCGGTTCACCCTGGTCTCTCTTCCGGCAGAAGCATTTGAAAGCGGGGGCGGCGATGGTGTAGATCAGGGCGCATGAAGATCGCATTCTACGCTCCCCTCAAGTCTCCCCGGCACCCGACCCCGTCCGGCGACCGGCTGATGTCGCGGCTAATGATGGAGGCGCTGGCGCGCGCCGGGCATCAGGTGAGCCTCGTTTCCGAGTTGCGCAGCTTCCTGCGCAGTCCTCAGGATATCGATGATCTCCGGGTTGCGGCGGATGCGGAGCGGGAGCGCATCGAAGCCGACTGGCGGACGGAGGGCGTGCCCGACTGCTGGTTCTGCTACCACCCCTATTACAAGGCGCCGGACCTCCTCGGGCCGCCGCTCGCGCATGCCCATGGCATCGGCTATGTCACGGCCGAGGCCTCCTATTCGGCGCGGCGGGACGGACAGGGCTGGGCCGCGGCGCAGGCCGCGCTTCTGGACACGCTGACGGCGGCGTCCGTCAATATCTCGATGACGGAACGCGACAGGATCGGCATTCTCGAAGGGGCACCGGACGCCCGTGTCGAGCGCCTGCCGCCGTTTATCGACCCCACGCTCTTCCTGGCGAACGAGCCGGCACCGCATCCCGGCCGGCTGGTGACCGTGGCGATGATGCGTCCGGGCGACAAGATGGACAGTTACCGGATGCTGGCGGCGGCGCTCTCGCGGCTGCTGCATCTGCCGTTCACGCTGACAATTGTCGGGGACGGCAAGGCGCGGGGCGAGGTCGAGGCCCTGTTCGCGCCGCTCGGGCCCGGTCGGGTCGTCTGGGCCGGCGAGCGCAGTGCGGAGGAGATGGCCGCCTTGCTGTCGACCTCCTCGCTCTATGTCTGGCCCGGCTGCGGCGAAGCCTATGGGCTTGCCTATCTGGAGGCGCAGGCCGCCGGCCTGCCCGTGGTGGCGCAGGCCATCGCTGGCGTTCCCGAAGTGGTGGAGCACGGGCGGACCGGTGTGCTGACGCCGGCGGGCGACGTCGAGGCCTATGCCGGGGCGATCGCCGCTTTTCTGGCGGATGAGACGCGACGACAGGCAATGGGGGCGGAGGCCCGGCTGTTTGCGGGGAGGGAGCGCGCGCTTCAACCGGCCGCAGTCCGGCTCGCCGACATTCTCGATCGTCATGTGCCGGTGAAGAGCGGAGCGTCCTTATGAGCGAGGCCCAGAGCACGAGCGATTTGGACGATATCATCGCCGTCCTCGACCGTTTTCAGGCGGCCGGTCGTGTCGCCCGCTTCTGGCTGCGCGACGACGATGCGATCGAGCCGACGCCCGCGCTCGATCGCCTTCTGTCCTTGACCGAAAACCATGGCGTGCCGCTGGCGCTCGCGGTTATTCCCGAGCCGACAGGCGAGGCTCTTGCCGGGCGGCTCGCGCGTTCGCCGCGGGTCCACGTGACGGTGCATGGCTGGCGCCATGCCAATCATGCGGCCGAGCGAGCGAAGCGGGCGGAACTCGGCGCCGACCGTCCGGCCGATGTGGTTCTCGACGAGCTTTCGGCGGGCTTTGCCAAGCTCTCAACCCTGCATCGGGAACGGTTTCTGCCGGTGCTGGTGCCGCCGTGGAACCGGGTCGACATGATGCTCGCGGCGCGCCTGCCCGATCTCGGATTCCGGGCCCTGTCGGTCTACGGTCCGGAGAAACCCGGCGCATTGCCGATGATCAACACACATGTGGACGTGATGGATTGGCACGGCACGCGCGGCTGTCGCGACCGGGGGGATCTTCGGCGCGAGATCGTGGCGCGTCTGACTACGTGCCTCGAGACGGGGGGAAGCGTCGGGCTCCTGACGCATCATCTCGTTCACGACGCGGCGGTCTGGGGCTTTCTCGGCGATCTCTTCGCAGGCACGGAACCGCATCCCGCCTGCCGGTGGGTGTCACTTTCCGAACTGGTCGAGGGTGTCAGAACCGGTAGCTGACGCCGACGCCGAGCGAAAGGCTCTTCACGTCCGTGCGGGCCGTCACGCCGGAATTGGTCAGCACCTGCGTCGGGGGCAGGACGAGACGCATTTCCGTGTTGGCGAACCACTTCTCCGTCATCCGGACATCCATGCCGATACGCACCATGGGAGAGATCTGGCGCTCGACGCTGAAGCTTTTCACCAGCGGGCTTGCGGGTTTTGCGCCCGTGTACCAGGTCGCCACGGCGCCGACGCCGAGATAGGGATTGAAGCGCGCGTCCGGCAGGAAGTGATAGTCGGCCGACAGGGCGAGCGGGATCGTCAAGATGGAGCCCACATCGATATCGCCGACAAGGCTGCCCTTGATCCGGAAGCGCGTCTTCAGCACGCCCGTCTGACCCGTGACAGCGATGTGATCGGTGAGGAAATAGCTGACATCGACATCCGGCAGCACCATGCGATCCACCTGCACCGCGCCGCCGATCAGGTCGATCCGTGATCGCAGGTCGTAGGGCAGCACGCCGGTGATACGGGCGCGAATGAGGAGATCGCCGGCGCCGAGCCCGGACGAGGGCGGTGACCCGCCGCTTTCGGGCTCTTGCGCGAGCGCCGGTGCAGTCGATGCGAGCAAAGCCAATGCGAGCAAGGCAGGCACGGACGCCATCCGACGAAAGCGATTGCCTGTCGCACAGGCCGGCAACCGGACGTTCCTGCCGGACGCCATAGGAATCGGATCGTTTCGCTCTCTCGTCATCGACAACCCCGTCACTGGCTCTCAAATAACCGATTGAGCAGCATGCTCCTATGCTATTAAACTTATTTTTGTATGCGTAATATAGCGTGTTTTTATATGTAGATTCTGGGGGGTCGTTCCCCGTCAGGGGAGTATCGATGGTTGAGGTGCAGACCCTGCTGGTCTCGGGCGTTTTGGCACGAGCGGGTTTTCTGATTATTTTTATTCTCTACAGTTTCCGGCCCGGCGCGGTGACTGCGTATCGTTTCTGGACGCTCAGCATCATCTGTTCGGCTGCGGGTCTCTGGCTGACCTATCAGGATGCCAATTACCCGAACTTCAGTCCGGAGAACGGCGCGCTCATCTATTTCATCGTCACGATCAGCATCGTTTCGGTGCGGACGGGGGCAAAGTCGTTTTTCGGCGTCCCTCTCGACCCTTTCAGCTTTCTGGTGACGTCGATCGTGCCGGCGCTCGTCCACTGGAGCACGTCGACCGCGGGCTTGTCGACGCGCTACGTGCTGGCGCTGACCATGATCGTGCTGGTCTACACGCTGGCGACGGCCTCCTGGAGTTTCCTCAAACGTCGTCGGCAGACGCGTCTTCCGTCGCAGATCCTGATCGGCTCGGCGCTTGCCGTCTATGCCGTGACGCTTGGGGCAACGGCGGTTTTGCTCGTCGTCGGGGAAGTTCTCGGCTATGGAGGGATCGGTCCGAGCAGCGACTATGTCTTCGTTTCGGTGTTCATCGACCAGACCTTCAGCGTCCTTATCTATGTCGGCCTCGTGGCGATGACGCTCGAGGAGGCGCAGCGGCATATGCGGGTGACGGCGACGACGGATCCCCTCACGGGTCTTGCCAATCGTCGCGGATTGGAGGAGCGGACGCTTGCGATCATCGGTGCCGGGCGCCGCCAGCAGCGGCCGATGGCCGTCCTGATCGCGGATATCGATCACTTCAAGTCGATCAACGACCGCTACGGCCATGCGTCCGGGGATATCGTCCTGAAACAATTTGCCGAGCGACTGCAGAACCACCTCAAACGACAGCAGGATGTGCTCGCCCGCTGGGGCGGAGAGGAATTCGTCGCCGTGCTTCACGACGCCTCTCTGGAGGATGCGGTGCGACTTGCCGAACTGCTCTGTCGGGTGATCGAGGCAACGCCCTTCGAGGTGGGCAGCGAGACCATCCCGGTGACCGCGAGCATCGGTGTTGCGCTCTTCCGGGACGAGGAACCCCTCTTGGAACAGGCGATCCATATCGCCGATGCCGGGCTTTACGAAGCCAAGCGCACGGGACGCAACCGGGTCTGCGTCGGAGAGGTTCAGGGATAAGGGCTCTGCCGCCGTCCCGCCGTCGATCAGAGATCGATGACTTGGCCGTCATAGGCCGGGAAGGCACCGGGGAAGAGGATCTTTGCCTTCTTCCCCACCGCATCGAGGGCATCGTCCGTGCGGAAGGGGGCGTGATGCATGAAGGCGACGCGCTTGGCGCCGGCCGCCTTGGCCAGACGGATGCCCTGTTCCCACGAGGAATGGCCATAGCCGACATGCCGTTCCATCTCGGCATCGTCATACATGGCGTCGTAGATGAAAAGGTCGCAGCCTTCGATCAGTTCGAGAACGGCGGGATCGAGCACGCCGGGATGGTGTTCCGTATCGGTGATGAGCGCGCAGGCCCGTCCACCCCATTCGACGCGGTAGCCGACGGCGCCGCCCGGATGGTTGAGGCTGCCGGTGCGGATCTCGATGCCGGACACCGGGGCGAGGCGATCGCCCGATCGGAAATCCCGCGCGTCGAGCGCGGCGCGGCAGATATCGGGCTCGACCGGGAACCAGGGCGGCCGCATGAACTCGCCGATCATCTGGCGCGTCGACATGCGCCCGGCGAGATGGCCGGACCAGATCGTGACGTCGGCCGAATGATCGTAGAGGGGCGGGAAGAACGGCAGGCCGATGATGTGGTCATAATGGCAGTGGGTGAAGAACAGGTTGAACGCGGACACGCCTTCGGCCTTCAGGGCCATGCCGGCCGGCATCAGTCCGGACCCTGCGTCGAAGATCAGGCGTTCGTTTCCGCATTGCATCTCGATGCAGACGGTCCGACCGCCATAGCGCTGGAATTCGGCCCCCGATACCGGCAGGCTTCCTCGAACGCCCCAGAAACGTACGCGAAACACATGATCGTTCACAGTTTGCTTCCAGTTTCGACCTGCCACCATCACATGGCGTGCCGCGACTGTCCCTCTCTCTTGCGCGGGTCAGGATCGACCCTGCCGGCTTCTGTGTCCGGCCGTATTTTTGACATGTTATCCAAACTGTCCACATGAAGCGAGACAGGCATTCGCTTTTTCTCGCGTCCCGTGCCAGAGACAGGGTCACGCTATCCGATCCCGATTTCGAAACCGTTGCCGTTGCCATGCCTTTTGAGGTTTTTTCGCCGATCGCCGTGATCGCAGACGCCCATGTCCACGATCCCGCCGCCGATTTCGGTTTTCCCGGCGCTGCGCAGACCGGGGGCCTGTCCGTGCGGCCCCTGGCGGAGGCGGCCCGATCGACCCGGGTGTTCAACGAGAGCCTCCAGGCCTTCCGCACCGCGCTCGACGATGTCGCCGCCCGCGGCATCCGGCATGTGGTTCTCCTCGGCGACTACACCGATGACGGCCAGATCGCGACGACGGCAGCGGTTGCGGCCATCCTCGAGGACTACGGCACGCGGCACGGCATCGCCTTCTTCGCCTTGCCCGGAAACCACGACATCTTCGGCGATGCCGGTCGGCACCGGACGAAACGGTTTCTGGACGCCGACGGATCGAGCGCCGTGGTGACGAGCCATCCGGTCACCGCCGTGCACGATCCCTTGCCGGCCGCCATTCCGCGCGACCTCCCGGTCACCGTGTCGCCTTCCATGTTCTGCCCCGGCTATCCCGACGGGCTGATACCGCTGAAAGAGCACGGCTATTTTCCGCAGAACGGCTATCTCCACTGGGAAACGCCGTTCGGGCCGCGGGGCGAAATCGATGAGCGGATGTTCATCGCGGTCTCGGACAGCGGGGAAACATGCCGGCCGCTGATGGAGGCATCCTATCTGGTCGAGCCTGTCGAAGGCCTGTGGCTGCTGATGATCGACGCGAATGTTTTCGTGCCCCTCGACGGATCGGACGACTGGGTCGACAGCACATCGGCCGGATGGAATGCGATGCTGGTGCACAAACGCCATGTGATTTCCTGGATGAAGGACGTCGGCGCGCGGGCGGCGCGGCGCGGCAAGCGTCTCGTCGCGTTCTCCCACTATCCCGCGCTCGATCCGCTGGATGGAACGCGGGCCGCCGAGATCGCGCTTCTGGGGCCGACGGCGACGTCCGGCCGCATTCCGGACGATGCTGTCGGAGAGGCATTCATCGAGGCGGGGATATCGCTGCATTTCAGCGGCCATCTCCATGTCAACGACACGGCGCGGATGCGGCGCGGCGAACGGGCGTTCGTCAACGTGGCCGTGCCCTCGCTTGCCGGTTTCCCGCCGGCCTACAAGATCCTGACGCTGCGCGCCGGTGCGGCCGAGATCGAGACGGTTTCGCTGGGGGATATGCCGATGGATGCCGCGATCGGGGCGCTCTACGCCGCGGAAGTGCGGCGGACCAATGTCCAGACCGGCGGCATGGCAGAGGCGACGCGCTATGGAGCGTTTCTCTCGGCGCATATCGGGCATCTCGCCTGGCGGAGACACCTGAAGCGCGAGTGGCCGGCAGCGCTCGCGGCGCTGTTGCGGGCCGCCACGCTCGGCGATCTCGCGCGGCTGGCCGTCCGGCCCGTGGTGCCGATGGACGTCGCCGTCGCGATGCTTGCCGTAGCGTCCGGACCGTCGCGATCTCGGGAGATGAACGGCCCCGAATCCTTGTCGGCCATCGCCTTCCTCGGCGACTGGTACCGCCTGCGTATGGGAAGCGATCTCGGAGCGATTGCCATCAGCCCGCAGCGCATGCGCTTCTATGACCGGCTCTCAGCGCTCTATCTGGCGCAGGCCTGGCCGGACGGCTCCGCCCAGAGCGGCATCGCCGCGATGCTGTCGATGTTCGAGGCCTACCGCAGCGGACTGCCCGCGATCGATTTCCGGATCGACCTTTTGAGCGGCGAGATCACCGAGATGTAAGACCCGTTGTTGCGATCCGGGGCCTATTCGAGTTCCCGAACGCGGCTGCGGGCTTCGGTCAGCTCGCTCGTCGTGTGGCTCAGCCGGTCGGCCAGCACCCGCATGATCTCGATGGTGATTTCCGGAAAGTCGGTGAGCAGCTTGATGAAATGGTCCTTGCGGATGCGCAGGGCCTCGACGGTCGTCGTCGTCTTCACGGTTGCCGTTCTCGACACGTCGCAGAGGATGGCGATTTCACCGACGATCGAGTTGCGCTCGACTTCGGCCACGCGGATCGGGCCGGTTGCCGAGTCGACCAGGATCTCTGCCTTGCCGTCGAGCACGACATAGGCTGCATCGCCGGCATCGCCCTGGTGGAAGAGCGTTTCGCCGACGCCATAGCTCACCCGATCCGAGGTGAAGGCCAGCAGCTTCAGCTTGCCCGCTTCGACGCCGGAAAAGAGCGGCACCCGCCGCAGCATCTGCACTTCGTCCTTCAGCAACATCAGCTCGTCAACTCCCATATTCGGCGGTACATGCCCTGAACGTTCCGGGTGCGGCAGCACTGCCCGCCCGTCGTCTGGTGCCTGCCAATCTTCCGGTCCCCGTAGGTATCACGAGGTTACCAACTGTTTAAAGACGCCGTCATTGTTGAACAGATTGGCGTGCGTGTCATCCTCGACCAGCGCGCCGCGATCAAATACCAGAACGCGCTCGAACAGTTTCGTCAGGCCGTTGTTCGACAGGACCCAGATCACGGCGGGGTTGGCGCCGTTGCGGGTCAGAAGCTTCATCACGTCGCGGACGATTTCGTCCTGCAGCCGGTGATCGAGGCTGGGAAGGGGCCTGTTGAAGACATAATAGTCCGAGCGGCGGATGATGGCGCGGGCCAGATTGAGCTTCTGCCGCTGGACAGCGGTCAGCCGCTTGCCGCCGGCGCCCAGATTGAAGTCGAGACCGATATCCAGCACCTGCTCGATCAGGCCCTGCGAGTTCAGGAGCGAGGAGACAATGGCGCGGATGCGCTTGGAACCGTCTGTGTGCTTGTGGCTGATACGGCCGAACAGCACGTTGTCCATCAGGCTGGCCGAGGCGAGGTACTTCTCCGGATCGTAGCGCTCGATGTCGTGGGTGAGGTCTTCCGGCATGTTCGCGTGGAACTGGCGGCGAACCTCGACGATCTGCGCCATCAGGTCGTCGGTCAGGAGACCGAAACGGTGGCGGGGCTCGACGTAGTTGAAGCTCAGCCGGATGATCTGGTAGCGGTCGTCCTCGTTGGCGGTCTCCAGGCCCTTGCCGGCATATTTCTGCAGCAGAAGCTGGTAGGCCGGAATATCGTCCGCCGTCATGAAGGTCAGCTGCTGGAAGAAGGGATGATCCGGCGGCAGGTCAGCGAAAAGCTCGACCGCGTTCTCGGCAATCTGGTAGCCCATGTCGAACAGCACGCTGTCGATCCCGGTTTCCGAGACGACCTTGCGGAAGTAGGGGTTCTTGGCGATGGCGCGGCCGGCAACGCTCGGGGCGGTCGCCGTGCCGAACAGCAGGTTTTCGCCGACGGTCGCTTCCATATTGTATTCGCCGGGCTCGAAATAGGCGATCAGCCCGTTGAGGCCGGCTTCTTCGAGTTCCTCGCGCAGGGCCTGGCGCATTTCCACGATGCTGGCCGCAAATTCCGGCCGGTCGGCGGGATCGATATTGGTGCGCAGAGCGAGGTCGAGAATGTCCTTCGACAATTGCACCGTGTCGAGCACGGCGAGGATCGAGGGGAACAGGTCCTCGGCATGCGTCGCGCCGGCGGCGACATAGTCGATCCAGTCGCCATTGACGTCGTAGTCGGGATTTCCGGCGAGCTTGGCTTCCGTCACTTCCCATTTGCGGTGGGCCGCGAGACTGCCTTCATAGGTCGCGGCGGCCAGCGGCGCATGTTTCAGGCCATAGAGCAGGTTGTCGCGCAGCGAGCCGTAGAAGAAGAAAGTGTCCGACGAGGCGTAGGTGATGCTGCGGCCGACGACCGATTCCGGCATGTGCAGCAGATCTTCGCCGCCGAGCGTGACCTTGCCGCCCTCCGGCCAGATCAGGCGGCCGAAAGCCTCGGCCAGAACGTCGCCGCCGCTGGCCGCCCCGCCGATGATGGCCACCTTCTCGCCCGGCTTGATCTCGACCGACACATGCTCGAGTAGTCGCGCGCCGCTGTCGTCGGCCAGCGTGAGACCGGATGCGGCCAGCGAGCCCGTCTTCTTGCAGGGCTCGCCATTGTCAGCACTTGAACGGGCCATGCCCGCAGCCGCCATGCCGGCACCGACCGCAACCGCACCTGCCGCACCGGCCGCACCGATCGTGGAGACGGCCTGGATCTTCGGATCGATCAGCGGATCGACCGTGAACTGCTCGACCACCTGGACATATTTCACCTGCACGTCCTGGCGCAGCTGATCCCAGTCGATCAGCTCCTTCAGCGGGCCCGGCAGGTCCTTGTAGGCGCTGATGACGGCGACGAGCTGGCCGATGTCGAGCTGGCCGCGCAGAGCGAGATAGCCGCCGATGCAGTAGAACAGGAAGGGCGTCAGCTGTGCGAGGAAGTTGTTGATGAACTTCACCATGAACTTCCACTGGTAGAGATCGTAACGGATCTTGTAGATCCGCCCCAGCCGCGCGGCCACGTCGGCGCGCTCGTAGTTCGAGGTGTCGTAGGCGTGGATGGTGCCGATGCCGTCCACGATTTCGCTCACGCGGCCGGCAAGTTCGCGCGCCGTGATCTGGCGCTCGCGGCCGAGCACGAGAAGGCGGCGGCGCATGCGCGGGATGATCGTCGCCTGGATGCCGACCATGAAGGCGGCGATGAAGCCGAGCCACATGTTCTGCATGAAGATGAAGGCGAGGGCGGTCAGCGCCTGTCCGCCGAGCAGAGCCGGCGAGACGAAGGCGTCGCCGGTGAACCCGCCAAGCGGCTCCACCTCGTCCTTGACCATAGAGGAGACTTCCGCCCCCTTCATCCGCTTGAACTGGGTGGGGGGGAAGCGAAGGATGCGATCGACGAGTTCGAAGCGGATGCGGCGCAGCAGGCGTTCGCCGAGCCGGCCCTTATAGGTGTTGATGTAGAGCTTGAAGAGGCCGTTGACGATGACGAGCAGGAGGAAGATCACGCTCAGCGCGTAGAGCGTTTCCATCCGCGTCAGGTCGAGGCCGTCGAACAGGGTGACATCCCCGATCCAGGGCAGCGAGAAGGAGACGTCGAAGAACCGCTGGGTGGCGCCGGGCTGCTCGAAACCCTTTCCCTGGATCGGGCCGTTGACGATCTGCTTGGGCAGGTCGAACGACAGGAAATACGGGATCATCGAGATGGCGACGATCATGAGGATCCACATTTGCTGCTTGCGCGTGTGGGTCCAGATGTAACGGGTAAGGCGGATATCCATGAAGGGCTGCCATCGAGACGAAGCGGAGACGACGCGGGGGACCAGGTGCTCGTCTGTCTCCTCCGTTCAGACGGAATCTATAGCACTCATAGCCGGAAAACCACCCGCAAACGCGTTGTTCTCGGCGTCTCCCCCGACGCTTGCGCGGCCGCCCGTCCTACAGCGTGTCGCGCAGGATATCCGCCGTCCGGTCGGCGCCTTCCAGGTCGATCGACAGCTCTCCTTCGGGGAAGGCCGGGGCATCGAGACCGGCGCGGATTGCGGCGGCCATCCGCTCGGCCGAGAGGTCGGCATCCCCGAGCGTCGAGACGAGGCCGAGGCGTTCCAGCCGTTCGGCGCGGGCCGCCTGTTCCGTTTCGCCACCCGTGGTGAAGGGCACGACGATCGCCCGGCAGCGCGCCCGCAGGATGTCGCAGACGGTGTTGTAGCCGGCCTGCGACACCGAGAGACGGGCGACGGACAGGAGGCTGGCAAAGTCCGGTCTGAACCGGAAGACCTTGACGTTGCCGACCACACCGGCGGCGATCGCATCATGATCGGCCTGGGCGAGGTTCGGGCCCGTGATCAGCGCCCAGGGCTTTTCCGGGCGGATGATGGCGGTTGCCCCGACGACCGCGTGCAGCACGTGCCGGCCGACCGCCCCGCCGCCCGCGGAAACGACGACCTCGAACCTGTCTGCGGGCGGCTCCGGCTGCGGCGGGGCGACGAGGCCGGTATAGACCACCTTGTCGGCGATTTCGTCGGCATGCGGAAAGGTCTCCTCGAGGCGAGCGAAGGTCGGATCGCCATGGATGAGGATGCGGTCGAAGTAGCGGTCGATGTAGTCGACCGTTTCCCGGTCGCGCTCCGGCTTGGGGCGCTTCTGCAGGATATCGCGGACCGAGGCGAAAATCTTCGGCGGCTCCGGCATGGCGCGGGCGGCGTCGAGGAAGGGCAGGAGCTCGAAGCGCATCTGCCGCCGGCCGAATGGAAAGGCCTCGGTGAGGATGGCGTGCGGTCGGGTTTCGTGGAGGATGGCGAGCAGGCGATCGCGGCGCATGTCGCGAAACGCGTCGTCCACCGGGTTGCCGTCCATGTCCTGCAGCGCGGAAAAACCCTCGTCGCTGGAGACGACGGGCGGCAGCGCGATGTGGCGGACGGCCGGGCCGGGAAAGCCGGAGACGGGCTTGCCGCCGGTCACGACCGTCACGTCGAAGCCCCGCACCGCGAGCGCATTGGCGATCCGGCTCGCCCGGGTGAGGTGGCCGATGCCGAGCAGGTGCTGGACGTAGAAGAGAACGCGTTTTGGTTCCGGATCGGTCATGGTGCGGTCCGCCATTCGGTTTCAAAGAGATTGCGTAGCTGGGTGATGCTGGTGTGGTAGTCGAAATCGCGCCGGACGCGCCGTTCGGCGGCGTCTCCCAGGGTTTTGCGCAGCGCAGGATCGCGGATGGCGCGCTCCAGGGCTTCTGCAATCGCCTGGGGGTCTTCGGGCGGCACGAGCAGGCCGGTTTCACCGTTCGACAGGAGTTCGGGCACGCCGGAAATCGTGGTGGAGACGCAGACGAGCTTCTGGCTCGACGCCTCGACGATCACGTTCGGCAGGCCGTCCCGGTCGCCGTCGGCGCCGATGCGGCAGGCAAGCGCAAAGATGTCAGAGGCCCGATAGCGGGCGAGCACGTCTTCCTGCGCCATCGCGCCCAGCCAGTCGATGCGGTCGGCGATGCCGAGATCGGTCGCCATGCCCTTCAGCGACTTGGCCAGCGTGCCGCCGCCGATATGCACGAAGCGCCAGGCGAGATTTGCGGGCAGGCGCGCGAGCGCCGTCAACAGGAGGTCGTAGCCCTTCTTTTCCACGGCCCGGCCGACGCTGAGAATGATCACGGGATCGGCAGGGTCGCTGCCGTCACGCAGAGGGCGCTCCGCATCGAAGGGCGAAAACCGGGCAAGGTCGAGGCCGTGATAGCTCAGATGCACGCTTGTCTTGTTGGTCGCGAGCGTGCGGAGATGCTGGAAGCCGGTTTCGGTGCAGGTCACGGTCCAGCGGTTGGAGGCGAGCTTGTCGGTCAGCTCCCAGTCGGGCGAGGTCCAGATGTCCTTGGCATGGGCCGAGCATGTCCAGGGAATATCGGTCAGGAGGCTCGCATAAGCGGCGACGGAAGCCGGCGTGTGGATGAAATGGGCATGCAGCCAGGCACCGCCCTCCGGCCATTCCGCGGCAAGCACGGCGGCCTGGCCGAAGCGGCGGACCCTGTTGCGCGAGACGTCGCGGGCAAGGTCGCGTCTGAACGCTGTAAAGGCCTTGCGGAAGCCCGCGCGCCGGGTGGCGGCCCAAAGCCCGCGCAGCACGCGCAACGGTTCGTGATGGAGATATTCCGGCAGATAGAGCACCGGCGCGCGGATCTCGTCGTGCACGGGATGGCGCTTCTTGTCGGTGGGGTGGCGCATCGAGATCAGCGACAATTCGAGCCCCGCCTGTTCGAGGCCGAGCAGTTCCTGGGCGATGAAGGTTTCCGACAGGCGTGGATAGCCCTTCAGGATGACGACGATCTTGCGGCTTTGCATGACGTTTCAGGCTTTCACGACGCTCAGATGGTCGCGGTCCCGCCCATCGAGCATGTCGCCGACGATCCGGGAGATATTGCTCAGCCCATCCAGATGCATATTGGCGGCGTGATGGGAGGGCGGAGCGCGGTGCGGCAAGGCATGCAGCGCGGCGGCGAGCCGCTTGGGGTCGGCGGCCTCCTGCGGCAGCAGCATATCGACCAGACCGAGTTCGCTGGCGCGGCGGGCGCGGATCAGCTGTTCCTCGCGCGGCACGACGCGCGGAACGATCAGGGCCGGCTTGTCGAAGGAGAGGATCTCGCAATAGGTGTTGTAGCCGCCCATGGCGACGACGCCGCTCGCATTGGCGATCAGTTCCTCCATGCGGTTGTCGAATTCGATCACCTGCAGATGCGGCGTCAGCGCGCATTTGGAGAGCAGCTTGTGGCGCTGCTTTGCCGGCATGTAGGGGCCGAGCACCACGAAGGAAGGATGCGTCAATGTCGGGTCGGCCCGGTAGGCGTCCACGACATCATGGACGAGGTCCGATCCATCGCCGCCGCCGCCGGTGGTGATCAGGATGTACTCGCCCTTCGGCTTGTGTTCGGAGCTGACATCGAGCGAAACGCTGCGCTGGAGAAAACCGACGAAATTCATGCGCGCGCGCACCGACGCCGGCACGTCGAGACCGACGAGCGGATCGTAGAAATCGGGCGGGCCGTAGACCCAGACGGTGTCGTAGAACTGTCCGATCTTGCGCATCACGTCGTTGCGCTTCCATTCGGCTTCCAGGAGATGCGGCGCGTCCATGACCTCGCGCAGGCCGAGCACCAGGGCCGTGCCCTGGTGCTTGAGGTAGGAGAGCGTGTCCTCCACCTCGCCGCGAAGGCCCATCGGCTCCTTGTCGACGATGAAGATGTCGGGCTTGAAGGTCTCGGCCGTGTGCCGGATGATCGAACGGCGCATCTTCAGCGTCTCGTTCAGATCGATGTGCCGGTCCATCGAGGTATATTCGCCGTTGCGCAACTTGATCACGCTCGGGATCTTCACGAAATCGACGCGGGCGCGGTAATCATAGGCGCCGGCGATGGTCGCGCCCGAAATGATCAGCACCTGCAGGCCGCGGTAATCCTCCACCAGGGCATGGGCGATCGCCCGGCATCGGCGCAGATGGCCGAGACCGAACGTATCGTGGCTGTACATCAGAATGCGGGCATTTTCGATGCGGCGCGTCATCGGCACGGCTCTTCGTGCTGGGCAAGCTTGATCAGCATTGGAAACTCACTTGTACGGATCAGCCGCATCTCTAAGTCCGTCACCCAGAAAGTTGAAGGCCAGAATGACGAGAATGACCGGGATGGTTGGATAGAGCAACCACGGATAAAAAGCGATGGTGCTGACGCTGCGCGCTTCCGTCAGGAGAATGCCCCAGCTGGTGATCGGCGGACGCAGGCCGAGACCGAGGAAACTCAAGGCGGTTTCGCCGAGAATCATCGCCGGGATCGACATGGTCGCGCTGGCGATCAGGTGCGACATGAAGCCGGGCACGAGATGGCGGCCGATGATGCGGCTGGTGCGCGCGCCCATCAGCTGTGCCGCGAGCACATAGTCCTCCTCGCGCAGCGCCAGCAGCTTGGAGCGCACCGCACGGGCAAGGCCCGTCCAGTCGAGAAGGCCGAGGATCGCGGTGATGCCGAGATAGATGACGAGGGGGCTCCACGTCACCGGCATGATGGCGGCGAGCGCCATCCAGAGCGGAATGCTCGGGATCGATTGCAGCACCTCGATGATCCGCTGGACAATCAGATCGAAGACGCCGCCCTTGTAGCCGGCGAGACCGCCGATGACGATGCCGAGGACGAAGCTCATCGTCACGCCGAGAAGGCCGATCGTCAGCGAGATGCGGGCGCCGTAGAGAATGCGCGACAGCACGTCGCGGCCGAGGCGGTCGCTGCCGAGCATGAAGAACTGTCCGCCCTCCGCCGGGCAGACGAGATGCAGCGACGCGGGGACGAGGCCCCAGAAGTCGTAGGCATCGCCGCGGCAGAAGAAGCGCAGCTTTTCGACCCGCTCCGGATCTTCCGTATAGACGCGGCGCAGCGTATCCATGTCGAGGTTCATCGTGCGGCCGTAGACGAACGGGCCGACGAACTGCCCGTCATCGAACAGGTGTACCTGCTGCGGCGGCGCGTGGATGAAATCGACGTTGCGGGTGTGCAGGTTATAGGGCGCCAGGAACTCGACGATCGTGATCATCGCATAGAGCAGAGCGAGGAAGACGAGCGACACGACGGCCACCCGGTGACGCTTGAACTTCCACCACATCAGCTGAAGCTGCGAAGCCTCGTAGACGTGCTTCTGCTTCTGACTCATCGCTTCCACGGCCATCGGATCGAAGGGCGCGGTGGAGACGAAATGCTTCAGCGGCTGGCCGGGCTCCGGCAGGCAGGCGGGAGGCGTGGCAGGGAAGGGCGCGGTGGACGGCGGATGCGGTGCGTTCACTTCGTGCTGCCCCCCTGGAGCCGGATGCGCGGGTCGAGGAACGCCAGCGCGATGTCGGAGACGAGCACGCCGATGACGGTGAGGAAGGCGAGGAACATCAGGAAGGAGCCGGCCAGATACATGTCCTGGCTCTGCAGCGCCCGGATCAGCATCGGCCCCGTGGTTTCCAGCGACAGCACGATGGCGGTGATCTCGGCGCCAGATATGATCGCCGGCAGGATCGAGCCGATGTCGGCGATGAAAAAGTTGAGCGCCATGCGCAGCGGATACTTCACCAGCGCGCGGAAGGGATGAAGCCCCTTGGCCTTCGCCGTCACCACATATTGCTTCTGGAGTTCATCGAGCAGATTGGCCCGCAGCCGCCGGATCATGCCGGCGGTGCCGGCCGTGCCGATGATGATGACGGGGATCCACAGGTGCTCCAGGATCGACAGGAACTTGTCCCAGCTCATCGGCTGCGAGAGATATTTCTGGTCCATCAGATGCCCGATGGAGGTCCCGAACCACATGTTGGCGAAATACATGAGGATCAGCGCGAACATGAAATTGGGGATCGCAAGACCCAGAAGGCCGAGGAAGGTGAGGCCGTAATCGCCCCAGCTATACTGGTGCGTGGCCGAGTAGATGCCGATCGGAAAGGCGATGATCCAAGTGAAGAAGATCGTCACGAACGAGACCAAGACCGTCAGCCAGAGGCGATCGCCGACGACGTCGGACACCGGCAGCTGATACTCGAACGAATAGCCGAAATCGCCCTGCAGCATGCCGGCGACCCAGTGGAAATAGCGCATGACCGGCGGGCGGTCGAAGCCGTATTCGGCCCGCAGCGCCTCGATCTCGGCCATATCGACGCCTTCGCCCTGCGCCCGCATCTCCGAGATATAGCTCTCGAAATAGTCGCCCGGGGGAAGTTCGATGATGGTGAAGACGAGGGCCGAGATGATGACGAGCGTCGGGATCATGACGCCGACGCGCCAGAGAATGTATCGCAGCATCGATCAGCTCACCTTGTCGCCGAGCCAGAACGTATCCGGCATGTAGATTCCAAAGTAGCAGGTCGGATCGAAGCCGTAGAGGCCGTGTTCCGGAACGTTCTGCATGCGCGCCGTGTGCAGGATCGGCTGGAGCGTCGCATTGACCATGCCGATGGAATAGACTTGGTCGGTATAGATCGACAGCATCTCGTGCCAGATGCGCGTGCGCCCGGCCGTGTCCGCCGAGCGGCGCCACTCTTTCAAGAGGTCCACCAGCTTCTGCGCCTCGGGCAGCTCCGGCGCATGACCGAACTGCCCGAGGGACAGGTAATGCATGCCCCAGACCGGCCACTGCAGCTGGTCGTCGGCGCTGGGGGCGAGCTGGCCCGGGCTCATATCCGCCGTCGGCACGCCATTGGGAAGGCCGAGCCACATGGACATCATGATCTCGCCGCCCATGGTGCGGTTGCGGAAGACTTCGCGCTGCGACGTTTTGATAAAGAGGGGGATGCCGATCTTCGCCCAGTGATCGGTGATGAGTTCGAGCACGTCGGTTTCCAGCGTGCTCTCGCCGGCGGTTTCCACCACGATCTGCGCGACGCGGCCATCCGGCAGCAGGCGCATGCCGTCTTCGTCGCGGTTGGTCAGTCCCGCCGCGTCCAGCAGGAGGTTGGCCTGCGCGGTGTCGTGCTGCGACCAGGCGGCGGCATATTCCGGCTTGAAGAGCGGGCTTTCCGGCAGCACGGTATCGGCGCTTTCCTTGCCGAGACCGTAGAAGGCGACCATGTTGATCTCGCGCCGATCGATCGCCAGCGACAGCGCCCGGCGAACCCGGACATCGCGCAGCAGGCCCTGCCAGACGGGGTCGCCGTAATTGAGGTTGGGCAGCAGCGCCACGCGCGAGCCCTGCACGCGCTTCCACAACTTGACCTTCACCGGATAGCGCTTCTCGCTGTCCTTGATGAAGGCATAGTCCACGAAGTCGATGTTCTGCGCCTGCAGATCCGCTTCGCCGCCGCCGGTCTTTGCCGCGATGATGCCGGGCGACGACACGTTGAGGACGACGCGGTCGATATAGGGAAGCTGAACCCCGTTCTCGTCGACACGGTGGAAGTAGGGATTGCGATCGAAGAGGAACTGCTCGGCCGGCGATGCGGTCGTGTTCATCCAGGGGTCGAGGGTCGGAAGCTCCGGATTGTCGGGCCGGCTCTGGCGGGACATCTTGATGTGCAGGTCAACCCACTTCTTGACCCGGTACTGCTTCATGAAGGCCTTGAGCTGGTCTTCGGTCTGATACTTCTTGTGGAACTGCTTCATGTAGGCAGCGGGCAGCAACAGCGTCAGCGGCAGAGCGGAGGCGAGATTGGGCAGGAAATCCGGGTTCGGGGCGTCCCAGCTGTAGCGCACGGTGCGCGCGTCGATGACCTCGAACCGCGGCGGCTTGCCGTCTGCCAGCAGCTCCTGCTGCACGCCGCCCTTGCGCAGGTCCGGGTCGAGGACCACGTCCTCCCAGGTATAGCGGAAGTCTTCGGAGGTCACCGGGCTGCCGTCCGACCAGCGATGGCCTTCGCGAATGCGGAAGGTGAAGACCTTTTCGCCCTCGACCTCGCAGGCCTCCAGGATATCCGGCTGGAAGGCGAGCTTCTCGTCGTAACCGACGAGCCGGGCATAGCCATTGATATACATCACGCGGATGTCTTTCTGGCTGCCGATAAGGATGCGGATGGCGCCGCTGTAGCTGCCGGGCGTCCGGCCGATGGCGCCAAGGTTGATGACGCGCGGCGTTTTCGGAAGCCGCTCGGCCATCGGCGGCAGCGACCCGGCCGCGATCTTTTCGAGCAGGATCTGCGGCTCCGTGCCCGCCGCCATGGCGTTTTTCGGCAGCATGAGCCGGGGCAGGGCGAGGGCGGAGGCGAGGAGGCCGAGCGTGGTGCGGCGCTTGATCACGGCTGAAGCTCCTTCACGTCGGCATTGCGGCTCGCCAGCACCCAGTGACCGTTGCCGAGATCGGCCGGCGCGAGGCCGGTATCGCTTTCGCCAGGGCGGAAGGCGGCGTTCCAGCGCGTCTTGTCGGAGGCGCCGCTCGCGCCGAGCGCGACGAAGTCCAGCGGCCGATCGAGATCCGGGAAGGGGACGGCGGCCAGAAGCGCCTTGGTATAGGGGTGGACCGGCGCGCGCATCAGCGTTTCGCGCGGCGCCAGTTCCACGATCCGGCCGGCGCACATCACGGCGATGCGGTCCGCCATGTAATCGACGACTGCGAGATTGTGGGAGATGAAGAGGTAGGTAAGGCCGAGTTCCGCCTGCAGGTCCTTGAGGAGGTTGAGGATCTGCGCCTGCACGGACACGTCGAGCGCGGAGACGGGCTCGTCGCAGATCAGCAGCTCCGGCCCGAGCGCGAGCGCGCGCGCAATGCCGATGCGCTGGCGCTGGCCGCCGGAAAAGCTGTGGGGATAGCGGTTCATGTGCCGCTCGCTGAGGCCGATGGCCTTCAAGAGCGCCTTGACCGTCTGCTGCCGGCTCTTCGGATCGCCGCGATGGTGAATTTCCAGCGGCTCGCTCAGAATGTTCTGCACCGTCATGCGCGGCGAGAGCGAGGATACCGGATCCTGGAAGATCATCTGCATGCGCGTGCGCAGCGTGTCGAGCGAGGAGCCCTGCGCCTTGAGAATGTCGATCGGGCCATCGGCGGCGTTCAGCATGATCGAGCCGGTATCGGGCGACAGCGCCCGCATCAGGATCTTGCTGAGCGTGGTCTTGCCGCATCCGCTTTCGCCGACGAGCCCGAGACATTCTCCGCGGCGAATGTCGAAACTGACATCGTCGACGGCGCGGTGTTCGTTCTTCTCGCCTTTCTTCCACCAGCCGGTCTTGCGGCTGGTAAAGGTCTTGCCGATGTGGCGAACGGAGAGGAGAACGTCCGCGGTCGGTGCCGGAAGCGTGTCCTCGACCCGCGGCAGCGGACGCTTCGGCGCGCTTTCGCCCTTGCGCCGGACAATCAGGCTCTCGACGTTGACGGGCACGTCGCGCAGCGCCTTCAGCCGCTCGCCGGGCTTCATGTCGAAATGCGGCACGGCGGCCATCAGCCCCTGGAGGTAGGGGTGGGACGGGTTGCGGAAGATATCCTCGACGGAGCCGGCTTCCATGATCTCGCCGTGATAGATCACGACGACCTCGTCGGCCATGTTGGCGACGACGCCGAGATCGTGGGTGATCAGCAGCACGGCCATGCCGAAGGTCGCCTGCAGGTCCTTGAGCAGTTGCAGGATCTGCGCCTGGATGGTGACGTCGAGCGCCGTCGTCGGCTCATCCGCGATCAGCAGCGACGGCCGGCAGATCAGCGCCATGGCGATCATCGCGCGCTGGCGCATGCCGCCGGAGAGTTCGAAGGGATACATGCCGAAGGCGCGCTTCGGATCGGGGAAGCCGACGAGCCGCAGCATCTCCTCGGTCTGCGTCCGCTGCCCGGCCTTGTCGACGTCCCGGTGGATGCGCAGGCTTTCGCTGATCTGGTCGCCGATGGTGTGCAGCGGCGAGAGCGACGTCATCGGCTCCTGAAAGATCATGCCGATGCGATTGCCGCGGAAGGCGCGCATATCCGCACCGTCGGGCGCAAGTGCCGCGAGATCGACCACGCCGCCCGGTGCGGTGTCATCCTTGAAGAGGATCTTGCCGCCGATTTCGGCCGACTTCGGCAGGATTCCCATGATGGCCTGGCTGATTACCGATTTGCCGGAGCCGGATTCGCCCACCAGCGCTGTGACCTTGCCTGGCAGCACGCGCAGGCTTGCTTTGCGCACCGCATCGATCCGACCGCCGAACATGGCGAAAGAAACGCTCAGGTCTTCGATCCGCAACAGGTCTCCGCCTGATGTCATGCCTGCCATTCCCCACTTATTCTCTCCATCCGGTGCGGATGGTGGCCGGTTTTTCGCCAAAACCTTGAAGGGAAGACTATCGCAGGCATTTCGGCCTGTCCATGACCGCTCTGCAAAGCGCAAGGTCACGCCTTCCCGGCGTCGGTTGCGGGTCTAGCGTCATGATGTATCGGTTTTTTGAAGGTCTGCTCCCGCGAGCAGACAATTGCTACTGCAGCAGTTTGTTCCAGATGTCGCGCTGGGGCATGTTGCGGTTGCGGTAGAGCAGCATGACCTGCTCCGCCTCGGAGCTGCTTTCCTGCGTGCGGTGGCGGATGGCTTCCGCCTGGTCGATCTTCAGGAGCTTTTCGCTCGGCACGAGAACCGTGAGTTTCTGGCGGACGCCGCGCAGTTTTTCCTCGCCGAGCGTTTCCCATTCGCCGCCGGCATAGGCGGTGAAGGCCTGGCTCGCGACGATATGGGTCGAGTGCTTTTTCGTCAGGCCCTGCAGGCGGGAGACCTCGTTCACGGCGGTGCCGAAGGCGGAGAACGTCAGGCGATCGCGTAGGCCGACATTGCCGAACATGACGTTGCCGATATGCAGGCCGATGCCGTAGCCGACCTCGCTCAGCCCGTTTTCCCGGCGCTCCCGGTTCATGTCGGCCATGCGGGCGGTTGCCTGTCGCACGGCCTCCATGGCGGCAAGGGCTGCGGCCTGGGATGGCTCGCGGTGGCGGCCGCAGGGATAGACCGCGAGGAAACCATCGCCGAGGAAGCTGAGGATTTCGCCGCCGCCGCGATTGAACGGGGTCGCGATGGCGTCGAAGAACTGGTTCAACGTGTCGATATAGGCCTGGCGGCCCTCGCGTTCGGCCAGCACGGTCGACTGGCGCATGTCCGCCATGACGAGCACGGCGCGGATGGTTTCGCCATCGCCGCGACGGATCTGGCCGGAGAGCACGCGCTTGCCGGCGTTTTCCCCCAGATAAGTCGTGAGCATATTGTCGGCGAGCTTGCCGAGCACCGCCATCTTGGCGGCAACGGCAAGACTGCTCTGCAGGCGCAGCATGGCCTCGATCAGCTGGTCGGAAAAGCCTTCCGGCGCATCCGTGGTCCAGGACCCGACCATGCCCTGGCCGTGACTCTCGCTGAACGACTGGACGAAGGCAAAATAATCGGTCGCGCCATCGCGCTTCAGCTCCTCGAAGATCGGGAACTCGATCGGCGTTTCCGGCGTGATGCGGCGGCGGAGATGGTCGAGGTCATGGGAAAAGAGGTAATAATAGGGGCTGCGCAGAAAGCGTTCCGCATCCGTCTCGCTCTGTCCGGCGCGAAAGCCCTCGACGGTGACGCCCTTGCCGCGCTGCCAGGTAAAGCCGAGCGCGTCGTAGAGCGGGTGGAGCATGGCAAAGCTCAGATGCACGCGGGAGAGCGGCACGCCGGCCGCCGCGAGCCGTTCGCAGAAGCCGGTGACCAGCGTTTCGAGCGAGCCGCCATTCAGCGCCGTCTGCTTGAGCCACAAAGACACGCGATCGAGCAGATGCGTGGAAACCTGCTGTGTCTGGGTCATGGCAATCTTCCCGCTGTCTGGTCCGAACGATCGCTGCCGGGCAATGTCCCCCGGCACCGCAAGCGCTGCATGGAAATATAATCACGGAGAATGGCAGAAACTAGAACGACCGGCGAGAAAAGTTGACGAAACCGGTCGGCTTGGATCTTGACCATCGGTGCCGAAGCTGTCGCAGCCGGCCCCGGCCTTGATGGCTCGCCTTCAGACCCGACCTTGACAGCGGCATCCCAAGTCCGCATCTGCCATGGCTCCGGCGTGCGCGGCACGTCCCAACCGGCAAGGCAACCGATGAGCATGTCCCCCCACGCGGTCCTCCTGTCGCGGATCGCCGATCGCACGGCGCATGCGGGCGTCATCGGTCTCGGCTATGTCGGCCTGCCGCTGGCGATCGCCATTGCCCGAAAGGGTTTCACCGTGACGGGTTTCGACATCGATCCCGGCAAGATCGTCGCCATCGAGGCGGGCCGGTCCTATATCGAGGCGGTCGGCGACGCGGTGCTTGCGGCGGAACGGGACGCCGGCCGGTTTTCCGCAACCGTCGATTTCGACGGTCTGGCGGCCTGCGACGTCATCGTCATCTGCGTGCCGACGCCGCTGACGCGGCACCGCGATCCTGACCTGACCTATATCGTCAAGACCTGTGAGGACATTGCCCGGCGGCTGCGGCCGGGGCAGCTCGTGGTGCTGGAATCCACCACCTATCCCGGAACGACGACGGATGTCGTGCGGCCGATTCTGGCGGCCACCGGGCTCGATATCGGGGGCGAGGTGTTCCTCGGCTTTTCGCCCGAGCGGGAAGATCCCGGCAATCGCGATTTCTCGACCACCAGCATTCCGAAGATCGTTGCCGGCGACGGCGATGCGGCGGCCGAGGTGATGGAAGCCTTCTATTCGGCCGTGGTGGAGCGTGTCGTGCCCGTGTCGACGACCGCGACGGCCGAGGCGGTGAAGCTGACGGAGAATATCTTCCGCGCCGTCAATATCGCACTCGTCAATGAGTTGAAGACCGTGTTCGAGGCCATGGGCATCGACGTCTGGGAGGTGATCGACGCGGCGAAGACCAAGCCTTTCGGCTATATGCCGTTCTATCCGGGGCCCGGCCTCGGCGGGCACTGCATCCCGATCGACCCGTTCTATCTCACCTGGAAATCCCGCGAATACGAAATGCCGACACGGTTCATCGAACTCGCGGGCGAGATCAATTCGGCCATGCCCAAGCACATCGTCGGTCGGCTCGCCGAGGCACTGGACGTCCATCTCGGCAAGGCGCTCAGCCGCTCGCGCGTTCTGGTGCTCGGCCTCGCCTACAAGAAGAACGTGCCGGACATCCGCGAAAGTCCGTCGCTCAAACTGATCGAGCTGATCGAGGAGCGCGGCGGTCGTGCCGCCTTCCATGATCCGCATGTGGACGAGATCCCGAAGACACGCGAATATCTCGCGCTGAAGGGCCGGCGCTCCGTGCCGCTGAGCGAACTTGCCGCTTTCGATGCCGTGCTGGTCGCCACGGATCACGACGATGTGGATTATGCGCTGGTCGCGCGGCAGGCGCTGCTCGTTATCGATACCCGCAACGTCTTTGCCCGCCGCGGCATTGCGGGTGGCCTGATCATCAAAGCCTGATTGTAAACGCCTGACCGTCAAGGCCTGGTCGCTCAGGCTGCGGGCGCTGCCTGCATCGGTGCCTTCAGGTGGCTTGCCGCCATGGCATAGCCGCCATTGGCGCCATCGATGAAGTGCATATGATCGCGGCTGAGCGCCGTGGGGACGATGCAGGTCATCAGCGCCTCGTCCTGGCGATGCAGCCCGAAGCGGCAGACGCCGTCCGCCGCGGCGCGCTCCAGCCGGGTCTCGATGCTCGCAAGCCGCCCGGAATCGATGTCGATCGTCATTTTCAGACCATCGTCGAACTTGCGAAAGTCCGAATTGCTGGCGACGTCCTGGCGGTAGATTTTTGGATCGAAGCGGCCGAGCGTCAGTCCGAGCCGCGCTAGGCCATAGGTCAGTGCCGCCTCGAGGAGAACGCGGCCGCGCTTGCGCAGGCGGCTCTGTGTTTCCACCGTTCGCACTTCGGTTTCCAACCCTTCGCGGGAGAGGCCGATCGTCGGCCCCTCGGCCGGCACCGGATGGCCCTCGCGCTCCTCGCCTGCGGCAAGCGCGACGATATCGGCGACCAGCCGGGCGAAGGGGCCTGCCTCCTTGCCGGGGCAGGGCACGGCGATGATCGAGACGATGGCCCCGTGACGGGAAGCGATGGGGTTCCAGCGACAGGACAGCCCGGTGAGATCGGGGCGGGCGCCCGCCGGCGCCGGTGCGACGAGATAGCGCCCGGCCTTCATTTCCGTTTCCGCCCAGGCGCCGCCGCCGCCGGCAAACATGGCATAGGACACGTCGGTGCTGACCTGGAACCGTGCGACCCGAACATCGAAGCCGGCGAGCCGGATGTCGGAGACGGGGATGAGGGCTGCCCGCAGGTCGAGATCGAGTTCCTCACGGGTGTAGAGTTGCACCGAAGCAAGGGCGGATGTGGCCGCCACCAGCGCCGAGGGCGGCAGCGCCACCAGCGCGCCATCGCCGCCGAAGACGAAGGGAAGGTCGAAATGGCCGACCGCATTCAGGACCGAGGAGATGACGCTGGCGCCGGCCATGTTCACGGCCTTGTAGCGTCCGGCCTCGATGGCGCCGGTGGAATCGACGATGTCGGCGCTGGCGATCCACCAGTCGATCGGCAGCGGGCGATAGTTCTGCGCGTCCGCCACGCCCTCGAACGCCGTGAAAACGGGCAGTGTGGAAAAGAAAAGGTCGCTCTGCACCTGGGCCATGGAGGCAAGGTAGCACAGCCGGAAGCTTGCGGAAGGGCCGGGCCGGATGACTTTTGCGTGGGCGGACCGGTTGTGCCGGGCCGTTCTCCGCGCGAAAGGGTCGGCCTGTTGCCTGCGGTGGGGTCGGGACCCTATAGAAGGCCTCCCGATCACCGGAAACTGCCTGCATGAGTCGTCTCGACAGCTTCATCGCCCGCCTGCTGGCGCAGCGCGCCATCCTCAATCATATCCGGGATGACATGGCGCTTCCGGGTACCGGCGCGGTGTTGGAAATCGGGCTTGGAAACGGTCGAACCTATGATCATATCCGCGAGATCTTTCCCGATCGCCGGATCATCGCCTTCGATCGCGCCGTCGGGTCACACCCCAGATCGACGCCGGACGAAGGCGACCTCGTGCTCGGTGAAATTTCGGAGACGCTGAAGACCATGGCCGGCATCGGCGCGGCGTTCGCCCATGCCGATATCGGCACGGCCTATCCCGAGGTGGATGCGGAGACAAAACGCTGGTTGCCGCCAGCGCTCGCCGATGCGCTCGCCTCCGGCGGGATCGTCGCCAGCGGCCTGCCGCTCGCGCATAACGATCTGGTCCCGCTGCCGGTGCCGGAGGGAATCGATCCGAAGCGCTATTATCTCTACCGGCGCCGCTAGGCGCTGTCGGGCAGCAGCAGCAGGTCGAACTGGTCCTGGTCGAGCGGAATGTCGGCGAGCGCCATCTCCGTCATCGCGTCTTCGGTGAAGACCATGCAGCGCGAATAGAACGTGCCGAGCCACTCTGCGAAGGCGCGTGCCTCGGCGTGGCCGTAGAAGACCGGCGAGAATTCGAGATAGAACGGCGTCCGGCGTTCCAGAAGCGGGATCATCGAGCGGGCGGCGACCGGCTCGTATCCTTCGATATCCATGAAGATCAGCGATACGCCGTCGGCCGCGATGTTCTCACCGGCAAGGATGTCCATGACCGGGCGCACGGGCACGCTGATCTGCCGGTCGCGCGGACTCTGCCGCGTGGTACTGCTCTTGCCGTGATTGTCTGGATGCTGAAAAAATTCGATCGTGCCCATTGTTTCGCCCGCAGCGCAGGCAATGGCGGTGATCCGATCCTCCAACCCGTTCTGGCGAATGTTCTGGGTGAGGAGCGCGTAGTTTCGCGGGTCCGCCTCGACCGTCACGATGCGCGGAATGTCGCTGCCAAGCGCGAAGTAGATTGTCTGCGTGCCGATATTGCCGCCGACTTCCAAAAGGGCTCCCGACAGGCTTATCCGACGCTCCCGCAGGACGGTGAGCAGGCGGACGACGTGGTCGCGCTCGAACTGGCCCTTCCGGTAGACCTTGCGGCCGATGTAGTCGTGCGGCGAGAAAGTCATGACGTGATCGCCGCAATCGGCGGTCATGGAGAGCACGCGCGGACTGATGCACTGGATCAGGAGTTCCCGACCGTAGCGCGTGGCAAAGGCCCGGCGCGCCCATCGGTTGCGCAGCTTGCGCAGCCGGCGTTTCCACCGCTTTAAAACCGGCATGTCATTGACGAGGGGCATGCGCCACCTTTCCCGGTCGATCGCGTTGCGCGGGTTACACCACAGGAGGTCTGCGAAAAAAAGGCCGTTGTGGCGTGTTTTTGCAGCACGTCCGATCTTGCTGCAGCCGATGCGTGATGCCGCGGGAACTTTTTTCGCGGTTCCGCATTAGGCACGCGTCATGGTCCTGTTCCCGGGGCGGTCGTGCCCTTGTTTTCGGTGCGATCTGAGGAACGGCCGTTTCGATGTCTGAGGTGGAAGTGTCGTCATGAGTTGCAATATCATGGTGGTCGAAGACGAGATTTTCGTTGCGACCGAGATCGAATATGTTGTCGAGGAACTCGGCTACCGTCCCGTCGGTATCGCTGCCGATACCGCATCGGCGATCAAGCTTGGGCCGCTTGCCGATATCGCGCTCGTCGATCTGAACCTGCGCGATGGCGCCACCGGCCGTGACATCGGCCGTCTTCTGGCCGAACGCCACGGCATGACCGTGCTTTTCATGACGGCCAATCCGTCGCAGGTCGGCGACGCTTTTCCGGGTGCCGTCGGCGTGCTGCCGAAGCCTGTGGCCGAGGAGGAGCTGAAGGCTGCCGTTCGCTACACCGTCGCGCTGCGTGAAGCGCGCGAGGCGACAGCGCCGCCCCGGCTTCGCGTGTTCGCCTGAGCCAAGGCCTGCCGTTTCAAGCAAGACCTGCAGTTTCAGGCAAGACCGGCCGTTTCAGGAGAGGCGCCCGAGATGCCCGCTGCGGCTCAGGGCTCTCAAGGGGATCGCTGCTTCGAGCCGCAGGCCATCCGGTTCCCAGATGCGTTCGAGCTGACCTTCGAGCTGGCCTTCCGTGCTGATCGTCATCAAGCGTGAGCCGAAACCGTTCCGCGCCGGGGCTGTTATCACAACGCCCGGGACCTTCTCATTCCACGTCAGGTGATAGGTCTGGCCGTCGATCCGCCCGGTGATCTCGACGCGGCCGTCGGCCGCGGACAGGGCGCCGTATTTCGCCGAATTCGTGCCGAGTTCGTGCAGCAGCAGCGCCAGGGGCGTGGCCGCGCTGTCGGCAATGACGGTGTCGTCGCCCGACAGCGTGATCGCGCCTGTTCCCGCTTCGCCCCAATAGGGTTCCAGCAGCCGTGTCAGCAGGTTGAACAGGGTCGTATCCGGCATGGTCGGGCGCGACATCTCGCTGTGCGGGCGCACGAAATCATGCGCGCGGCCCATGGCGTCGATGCGCTTGCGCAGCAGCTCGGCAAAGTTGCGGGCCTGCGGCTCGGAGCGGGCGGACAGGCTGATGATACCGCTCAGCACCGAGAAGATGTTCTTGATCCGGTGGCTCAGCTCATGCGCGACCACTTCACGTTCCGCCTGCGCCATCTTGGCATCGTGAATGTCGGTGCAGGTTCCGTACCAGCGGGTGATCCGGCCTTCGGCATCGCGCGTCGGAAGGGCGCGTCCCAGCACCCAGCGATAGGCGCCGCTGCGGTGACGGAGACGATATTCGATCTGGTAGGGCTCGCCGGTTTCCAGGCTGTGGCGCCAGAGCGCCCAGGCGCGGTCCTGGTCGTCGGCGTGGAAAAGGCCGCTCCAGCCTTCGCCGTCGGTCGATCCCGGCTGCACGCCGGTGAACTCGTACCAGCGGGCATTGTAATAGTTGTGAAAACCGTCCGGCTGCGTCGCCCATACCATTTGCGGCATCGTATCGGCCAGCGTGCGGAACCCGGCCTCCGACTGCGCATAGGCCTCGGCCACTTCCTTTTGCGCCGTGATATCGACGGCGATCCCGGGAAACCGGATGCAGACGCCGTTTTCGAGAAGCGGTTGCCCCTCGGCAACGACCCAGCGCACCGATCCGTCCGATTGCACCAGCCTGTATTCGATCGAGAATTTTTCCCCGCTCGCCATGACGGACTGCATGACCTCGCCCACACGCTCGGCATCGTCGGGATGGATGGAGGCGGTGAAGCCGGAAATCGGCACGCCCTCCGTCGCCGCGGCCTTGGGATCGACGTTATAGAGGGAGGCGAACTTGTCGTCGGAGTAGACACGGTCGGCGACGACATCCCAGTCCCAGATGCCGACCACGCCGGACGCCTGCAAAGCGAGCGACAGCTTTTCGCGGTTGCGCGATAGTGCCAGTTCCGCCTCAACCGTCTTCGTGGTTTCCACCACGACCGCCAGTGCGCCGATGATCTCGCCGTCATCGTCGAACACGGGACTATAGTCGAGGTCGAACCAGACGTGCTCGTCGGCGCCGTTTCGGTTCACCGTCATGTCCAGATCGGCATAGGAGAAGCAGGCGCCTCCCAGCACGCCATCGATGATGGTGCGGTTGAAGTCGGCGATCTCGGGCCAGGCGGTCAGCGCCGACACGCCGAAGCAGCCGGGATGGCGCCCTGCGGCAATCGTGGCATAGCCGGCATTGTAGATCATGATGCCGTCGCGGCCGAGAAGCAGCGTCATGGCGACCGGCGAGGACAGGACGACGCGGACGAGGCCGGTCAGCGAGGCCGGCCAGCGGTCGCGCGGACCGAGCGGCGTCCGGCTCCAGTCCCGGCTTTCCAGAAGGCCTGCGATCTCGCTTCGGGAAACCGCACCCGTCGTCCATCGGCTGGCCGAAACGGGCGACGTATCGACGGTGTTCCGGCTGGTCTCTGGGCTGGTCACTGACTTGATATCTGGCATGGACTCTGGTGGGGGAGAACTCTGCATGGCGCATCTCGGATCGGCTTCGGTCGCTCCACGCGCCTTGGGAAAGCATATAGGCAGGACCGGTCGAAAGTCATCTTCTTCCTGATGCTAACGCCGCGCCCTGCCGCCTCTGTCCGCGCATGGACATCGTCAACGACCCGGCTGTGCACTGGGCGCAGGGGTCTGGGCGCAACGGCGTCCGGGCCTGGCTTTGGATCAGGCATGAAGAAAGAATGAAGACGGGGGAACCATGCGATCAGACCGACGTTTCAGGTGCGAGGGTCCCCGGGAAAAGTAGGAATTTCGGAAAAGTAGGAATTTTTAAGAACTGCCCGCGACTTGGAATAGATTGTCTATGAAATCGGTGGAAATCCAAGAATGTAGACGCAGAGCCGATCACGGTCGATTTTGCGAAATGTGAACACGGCTCGCTAGTTCTGGAGGATATGATGCGAACGTCGAAACAGGTCCTGCACGTACCCCAAGCCCGGTATTCTCACGCCCGCTATTCTGAGGCTGCATCGACTGCGGTCATGCCCGGCTTCCATGCCGTGCTGCGCACGCTGACGCTGGTCGCCGCCTTTGCGTTTATCGGAGCCTGCGTTTTCGGCGCCATCTGAGCGCCCCGCTTCTCGTCTGACCATTCGAAAACCGGATCGCGGCATCCCGTCGCGGTCCGGTTTTCGCGTTTGGGGGGTCGTCAGATGCCGGGCAGTTTGAACGCTTCGAGGCGCTGCCGCAGGAGGCCGATGGTTTCGACGTCGGCATTGGCAAAGGCGAACCGCAGGAAACCTTCCTGGATCTCGCCGAAGTAATCGCCCGGAAGGCAGACGACGCCGGCGAGGGCTGCAAGCTTGGCCGCGACGAATTCGGCGCTGATGTCGGGGTAGGGGTGGCGAATATAGGCGAAATAGGCGCCGATCGATTCGATTTTCCAGCCCTGAAGGCCTTCCATCACCGCCCGCATGGCCGCACTTCGGCGACCGATCTCGCGTCGGTTCTCCGCGCGCCATTCGGCAAGCGAGGGGATGGCTTTCACCAGGGCGATCTGGCCGGCGCGGGGCGCGCAGATCTGCAGGTTGTCCATGATCTTGGCGATCTGCTGGATCATCTGAACGCCGCCGGTGATGGCGCCGAGGCGGTGGCCGGGAATGCAGTAGGACTTCGAGAAACTGTAGAGGCTGACGAAATGGCTCTGCCAGCCTTCCCGCGAGAAGATATCGTGTGGCGGTGCGGCGATGTCGTCGAGGAAGTCGCGATAGGTCTCGTCGAGGATCAACCAGATGCCTTTGGTGCGGCAGAGGTCGAAAATCTCCGCAAGGCGGTCCGCGGGATAGACGGCACCTGTGGGGTTGTTCGGCGAGACCAGCGCGAGCGCCCGCACGCGCGGGTGCAGCGAGGCCTCGATGGACTCAATGTCCGGCACGAACTGGCCGGCGGCATCGCAGGGCACGAGATCGACGTTGATGCCGAGCATCGACAGCGTGGTCTCATGGTTGAAATAATAGGGGTTGGTCATCAGAACCGTGTCGCCGGCCTCGGCCAGTGCGATGACGGCCGCGACGAAGGCCTGGTTGCAGCCCGCGGTGATCTGGACATGGCGGGACGTCAGCGGCGCGCCATAGAGGTCCGCGACATGTGCCGCATAGGCGGTGCGGAGCGGCATCTCCCCTTCGATCGGACCATAGCCGGCTGCCTGCGTGGACGATGCGGCTTCGCCGAGCCAGGTCAGCATGTCGGCGTGCGGCGGATAGCCGGGCACGGCCTGGCTGAGGTCGAGCAGCGGGCCGAGCCCGCCATCATAGCCCTGAGCCCAGGCGGCGACCGAGGGGATGGGCGGTGGCGACAGCCGGGCGACCAGCGGGTTGAATTTCGGCATGGGTTCGTTCCTGTATGTGCTGGTCGGCCGGTCGGGAGGCGGTCGTGGATCAGCATCGAGACATATTGCGCCCGGAGCGTTCGGGGAGAATGGTGGCTGATTTGAGCCGGAAGCGGGTCCGGGTGCGTGTGGGGCGATTTGTCGCACAATTCCAGAAGCCGGAGCCGAAGCCAAGGGCAAAAGGCACCGGACGGTCCCGAGCCTCCCCGATGTTTTGCGACGCGGAGGAAACCGTTCCGCCGGGAGATCCGTATCGTCTCCAGAACTGAATGGAGATGATCATGACGATCGCATCGACAACCGTTTTTGCCGCCACCCTCGCAGCGGCGCTCCTTTCCGCATCGGGCGGTGCCTTTGCCCAGACGCCGAGCCGCACGGGTCCCCTGCGCGAGACCGTGATGGAGCGGTTTTTCCGGGGTCAGACGCAGGCCGAGGGCACCTTTCGCGCCATCAACGGCACCCGGCGGGACCTCGATATCGCGCTGCGCGGCACGGTGACGAAGACCGGGCTGACGCTGCGCGAGGACATCCGTTATGCGGACGGCGCCAAGGAGCGAAAGACCTGGCACTTCGTGCGCACCGGACCTGCAACCTATAGCGGGACGCGCGAAGACGTCATCGGCGGCACGACGGTGCGCGTGGATGGCAATGTGGTGCGGTTCAACTATCTCGTGGATCTCGATCCCGGCCCGAAGCAGGACCTCTATCGCTTCTTCGACACGCTGACCTTCGCACGCGACGGCAAGACCATGACGAACACGGCCATGGTGTGGAAGACGATCCTGCCCGTCGCGCGGGTCAAGATCGATTTCCGCAAATAACCGAGGTCGGCGCGCTTCGCCTACGGCGCCGGCCGTCCGGAAAGACTGTCCAGCCAGCCGGCGATCGTGCCGGCGTCGTCCGGCGACAGTTCGTGGCCGGCGGGAAGCGTGACCACGGTCGTGCGCGCGCCGGCCTCCGACAACGCCTTGACCTGGGCCGGCCGATAGCCGTCGAAGCTGTCGGTCGCGCCGGAGACGACGAGCACGTCGCTGCCGGAGAGGTCCGCGGCCGGCACCGTTTCGAGCGGCATCATGCTGCGCAGAAGGATGGCGCGGCGGATGAGCCCCGGCTGCAGGAACATCGTCGCCGCGATCATGTTGGCGCCGTTGGAATAGCCGAGGAACGCGGCGCGCGCGAGATCGATGCCGTAGCCGGACGCCGCGCCCTCGACGAAGCCCGCGAGCGCTTCCGCCTCGCTGGCGATATCCGCCTGATCGAATGTCATCTCGCCCAGCCGCCGGTAGAAGCGCGGTGCGCCTTCCTCGAGGCTGCGCCCGCGCAGGGCGACCAGCAGCGCATGCGGCGCCGCCTTGCGGGCGAGCGGCAGGAGGCTCAGCTCGTTGGCGCCGCTGCCATGCAGCAGGAACAGCGTGGTGCCGTCCGGCGCGTCGGCCTGATGCAGGCGATGGATGAACGGCAGCTCTCGCGCCGCAAACCGCTCCTCGCCGGGAAGGCCGAACTGCGGCAGGAGGACGGTGATGTCCTCGTCGGGTCCGTCTTTCGTCTGTCCGGGCACGAACAGCCGGGTTCCGAGCGTGGCTTCGTCCTCGTCGATCATCATTCCCGGCCCGTCGGTCGCGATCTCGATCAGGCTGCCGCCGGGTTCGCGAACGTAGAGCGAGAAGAAGTAGGTGCGGTCATGCACCGGCGTCGGGCCGGCATGCTCCGCGCCCAGGCGGTCCCGCGACGCCTTCACGGCGGCGCGATCGGGTGCCCGCACCGCGATGTGGTCGATCGTGCCGGTGCCGGGTGCGGACGTCCAGAAGCCGGTGGCGTCGCGCACGTCGATGACGTCGCCCGCATCCGAGCGCAGACGCTCGATCGTTTCAGTCCGCTCGCTCGACCGGAACCCGGTATGGCGCTGCAGGAAGGCGGATGTTTCCGCGGCATGGCTCGTGAGGATGGTGGCGCCGCGCAGGGCGCGGATGGCGTCTTCGGGCGGGATGCCGGGCGTATAGGCCGGATGTCCGCCCGGAACCGCCGTCGTTCCCACGAGCTTGACGATGACGCCGTCCGGATCCTTCAGACGCAGGACGGGTTCGCCGAATTCCGGTGCCGGGCCGGACACCGGCACGAGGTAGCGGAGCGCACGCTGCAGCCAGAAGCCGATCGATCCCGGCGCGATGGCAAGGGCGATCTCGCTCGGCTGGCCTTCGCCGACGCGGCCGGGACCGCCGTCCTCCCAGACGAGAAAGGTTACGAGCGAGCCGGGCGAACCGGTGCTGTCGCCATATAAGAGGTGCAGCTGTGCCGTGTCCTCGAAGCCGGCGGTGCGCTTGACGAGGCGCAGGCCGAGGAAGCCGGCGTAGAAATCGACATTCGCCTGCACCTTGCGGGTGATGAGCGTGATGTGGTGCAGGCCGCTGGTGCCGTGCGGGGCCTCGCGGCCGGGTTCCGTGGGGGTCTCTGTCATGGTCGGTCTCCTACTGCCGCGCGCGGTCCTGCGTCAGATAGGTGCGGAACGCCTCGGCATGGTCGGGATGCCAGCGGGAGAGGGGCGGGCGGTTCTCGACGATGTCGCCGGCCGCCCAGAGAATGCGCTTTTCATCGAGTTCGCGGCTGACGTCGTTGTCGGGGCAGAGAATATAGAAATCGCCGCGCGCGATGCTGTCCATCATGAAGTCCACCGTCTGCTCCGGCGTCCAGGCCGCCTCCGGCTTGTCGGTGCGCCCCTTCGCGGTGAGCCCGGTATGGACAAAGCCCGGGATGAGCAGATGCGCGGCGATGCGGCACGCCGGCGTGTTGCGCAGCTCGTGTTCGAGCGCTTCGGAGAAGGCTTTGACGGCGGCCTTCGCAACATTGTAGGCGGGGTCTCCGGGCGGGGTGGTGATGCCCTGCTTGGAGCCGGTATTGATGATGAGGCCGGGCTCGCCATGCGCGATCATCGCGGGGCCGAAGACGCGCGTCCCGTTGATGACGCCGCCGAGATTGATGGCCATCACGCGCTCCCAGTTTTCAAGCGGGCCGAACAGCGCACTGCCGGGCTGGATGCCGGCATTGTTCATCAGCACGTGGACCTTGCCGAATCGCTCGATCACCTCTTCTTGCAGGGCTTCCAATGCTTCCAGCTCGGAGACGTCCGTTGCGCAGGCGAGCACGCCTTCGGCGCCGTGCGCAGAGGTTTCGGCGACGGCCCGGGCGGCCTCTGACAGACGCTCGCCCTTGCGGTCGGCGAGGACGACCTTCATGCCGAGGGAGGCAAAACGGTGCGCCGCGGCAAGGCCGATGCCCGAGGCGGCTCCCGTGACGACGGCGACGGCGTTGGCGGAGAAGGCGGCATGTGTCATGTTCGGTCCGAAATCTGCGCCGCTATTAAAGAGGGCGCGGTTAGCAAATTTAATAGTGTCGCCCGCGAAAGTAGGTAAGGAGGAGGCTCAAGTCCATCCTCTTGCTTCTGCCTGCCTTTTCCTGTTCCTTCAGCGCCAGACCGTCTTTCCGAGCCGACATCCTCTCCCGCCATTCATCCGTCTCTCTCTTCGAGTCCCAATGTATCCCCCGAGAACGCGCAATAGCCGGCAGACGCCGTGCGACCAATGCCCCCTGCGTCATTTGCCGACGTTCCGCGAATTTCAGCCCGAGGAACTCGCTTTCGTCTCACATTTCAAGACGGGCGAACTTTCGGTCGATGCGGGAACCACCGTGCTGGTCGAGGGCAGCCACAGCGCGCACCTGTTTACGGTGCTGTCCGGCTGGGGCTTTCGCTACAAGATGATGGGGGACGGCCGACGGCAGATTCTCAATTACATCATGCCGGGCGACCTCGTCGGCCTGCAGGGCAGCCTGATGGGGGAGATGAAGCATTCGGTGGAAGCCCTGTCGGCCCTGACGCTGTGCGTGTTCGAGCGCGAACGGCTCGGTCAGGTCTACCGCAATCATCCCGATCTCGCCTTCGACGTGACCTGGATCGCGTCGCAGGAGGAGCGGATCCTGGACGAACATCTGCTCAGCATCGGACGCCGCACGGCGCTGGAACGCGCGGCCTATCTGCTCTCGTTCCTCTCGCAGAGGGCGAATGCGTCCAATCTGTTCAAGGGGGAGCGCGTGTCGATCCCGCTGACGCAGCAGCATGTGGCCGACACTCTGGGGCTCTCGATCGTTCACACGAACAAGACGCTGAAGAAACTTGCGGAGCGCAATCTGATCCGCTGGGAGGATCGCGGTTGCGATGTCCTGGATGCCGAGGGCTTGATGCGCGTGGCCGACTGGGACGGGATCGAGGTCGTCCGGCGGCCGTTTATCTGACGGGTTTTTCGAAGCCTTGGTTCAGACGCCCGGAAGCGACGGAGTGCGAAGGGCAATGCGCTTCAGGATGAAGGCACGAATTCTTTCGCCAAAACTTTGTTTTTCCTCGGCAATCACCGTGTCGCCTTCATCGTGGCCGAACACGCTTCTGGCCGCTTGTTCCAGTCTTTCAATCTCGCTGGTCGTCATGATTTCCTCCCATGTGCTCCCGCTCACCAGAATGCGCCTGAAGGGTTAAAAGTTCCAGTCCAGCGTAAGAACTTTCGAAAACACGCCGGTCACGTTCCGGTGTTTCGGAGACGTCTCGTTGCGGCTATAAGACCGGTCACTCGAGCGGGATTTCGATAGGTGGTCGGAGACGGCTGCTGACGGTATGTCTTATTTAAATGTGACCGGCGGCACTTGCCTTTACTGTTGAATTCGGGGACGTCGAATCATATTTGTGGATTGGGCAAGGGCGACAGCCTGTTAACGCCTGAACTGCCTCGCAACGAATGGATCTTGGTGCTGCGTTTGGAAACACTTTCGTCAATCAAACGCGTTCTCGTGCTGGAAGACAACTTCATCATCGCGATGGAGGCCGAGGATATCCTGCGGACGCTGGGCGTCGAGACGGTCGATATCGCCACGAATGTCACCCAGGCCAGGCAGCTCGTCGAGGAGCACGCTTTCGACTTCGCGCTTCTCGACGTCAATCTCGGCAGCGAGACCAGCTTCGACTTCGCCAATATTCTCGTGGCCCGCGACACCCCGTTCGGCTTCGTCAGCGGCTATGGCGAAAGCGCGATGTTTCCCGGCAGCCACCGTGACCGGCCCCGCATCACCAAGCCGTTCAACGAGACATCGATGAGCCAGTTGCTCGCGTCCGTGTCCGGCGCGGATGGCGCGGGCGAGGCTTCCACCGAAGCCGCCTCTAAAGCATCGCGATAAGCACCTCCGTCCGGTCGCTGCCATAGGTGATCGTGGCGCTGCCCGTATAGGCCAGCCGCAGCACGTCCCCGGCTGTGAGCGCTGCGAGAGCGGTGACTGTCGCCGCATGACGGGACGAGGCACTCGAAAACTCCCGCAATGTCGCAATGGTCTGTGCGCCCGCCTTCACCGCGAGGGAGAACGTGCCGGCCGGCTGCACTTCCGCCTTCAGGATGACGAGATAGATGCCGGTTGCCGGCACGACGAGGCTTTGACCGCCACCTGCGACCGAGGCGCCAAGCGCAAAGCCGCCCTGGGACACAGGCAGGGTCGCAAATCCGCTTTCGCTGCCGTCGGCCGGGGTGGATGTGCCGGTCGCCGTCGCCGCGCGGGCGATCGGCCTTTGCGGCAGTTGGACGCGACCGGCTCCGTCCACGCGCAGAGCCTCCTGCCAGACCGTGCCGTCGGCACTGGTCTTGATCGCGAACGTATCCGCTCCGCTCAAGCCCATTTCCGCCCTTCCGGACCAGCCGCTCTGAAAGAGCAGGCTGGCGGTGTCGGTGGTCGTCGCCTTGTTGATCTTGAGCTGGTGGCCGTGGCCGGCATGGCTGAGCAGGGTCGCGTCTCCCGAGACGGCGAGGCGATTGACCTCGTCCGGCGTTGCGTTGACGCCGAGCCTCTGCAGATCCGAAACGGCATCATAGGGCCGGAAGCCGGTGCCGTCATGGATGTGGAGGCGGGCGTCGCCGGTAAAGACGGCCCGCCAGCCGGGGCGGGGGGTGACGAACGTCCAGGCCGCATCCTGCCACACGGCGATCGTCCCGGCCTGTCCGGTCCAGGCGTCGGTCGGCGTTGGTGCTGGCGCGACCTCGTAGCAGGCGCCTTCGACAGGGCTTGCCGGAGGGTGCGACAGCCTTGCCGTTATCACCAGCTGCGTTACGGCATCCAGCCGCTGCAGCGCCTCATTGTGGGTGACGTGCTTCTGGGCCTGCGACGGCAGGATATAGGGCATTTCGAGGTTGGGGGTCGTCTCGCTCATCGGCATCTCCTGTCGGGGGTGCCGCCAGTGTGCGCGAACGCGCGGCCGCGGGGAGGAGCGGGAGGTGATCGCGCTGATTTCAAACGGTTTTTGGCGTTGTTTCTCCCCGCAGTTCCAAGGTGTGAGACGCGGTGCGCATGCTCGGAGCGTGGGCGGCGTCAGGCCCGGCCGCGGGAGACGAAATAGGGATTTGCGAAATCCACGTCGTAGACCTGGTTGCGCTTGCCGTAGAAAAGGGGATTGCCGTCCATGGTCAGGGTTTCCCCGCCGGCTGCGCGCAGGACGGCATCGCCGGCCGCCGTGTCCCACTCCATCGTGCGGCTGAGGCGGGGATAGATGTCGGCGAGCCCTTCGGCGAGCAGGCAGAATTTCAGCGAGGAGCCGACCGATTCATAGTCGGTGACGCCGTGTTCCGCGAGATAGGCGATGGTTTCCGCGCTGTTGTGCGACCGGCTGGCCAGCGCCACGATCCTGTCGCCGCGCTGGCGACAGCCGATGATGGTGGGGGCGCCGATATCCGTCTGGCCGGAGACGACGGATTTGCGTGCCCGGTTTCGTTCCGCGGCGTAGAGAATGCCGAGAGCGGGCGCGTAGACGACGCCGAAGGTCGGCGCGCCGTCCTCGATGAGGGCGATGTTGACCGTAAAATCGTGATTGCGACCGACGAATTCCTTGGTGCCGTCCAAGGGATCGACGAGGAAGAAGGCGCGTCCGTCGATATCGGGAACGAGGCCTGCCGACGCGGCTTCCTCCGCGACCACGGGAATGTCCGGATAGGCACCCTTGAGATGCCGCAGGATGATGCGTTCAGCGCTTTCGTCCGCATCCGTGACCGGCGACGCATCCGCCTTGTAACGGACATCGCCGCCGACATTATAGACGTCGATGACCGCCCGCCCAGCCTCGACCGCCGCCCTCTCCAACACGTGCAACATAGCGCCTGCCGCGCTCCTTCTCCGCCCTGCGATGACGGGCGTCCCGGCGCCCATCGCGTTTCCCCACAACCATACAGGGTTTTGCCTCATTCGTCAGGCAAATCCCTGTGAACGGTCGTTACATTTCGTGGCGTCGCAGGCCTTGGTTTCGCGCGCGTTAACGGCTTGCCGCATCTCGCGCAAAGCGTGTTTCCTGAAGAATTACAGCCGGATGCGCTCGGCGCGAACGGGCGCCTGCGTTGCAGCGCAAGTCACTGATATGCTTAAAATGTAACCTGCTGCTGCATCCATCCCGGCCCTTTGCCGCGGAAACCGCCAGATTTTGTCCTGCTGGAAAAGAATCTGTTGGGTGCCTTCTTTTTGTGCTTTTCTTTTCGAGCGAAAACAGTATGGAATCCCCGCAAACGTCGGGTCCTCAATGGACTGCAGAACAAGAGGCCGGACCCGCCAAGGGATCTGGTCCAGGGGAAAATAGATGGTGTATTTCGTCCAGCAGCTCGTCAACGGGCTGACTCTCGGATCTATCTACGGCATGATCGCCATCGGCTATACGATGGTCTACGGCATTATCGGCATGATCAACTTCGCCCATGGCGATATCTTCATGCTGGGCAGCTTCGCGGCCCTCATCGTCTTCCTGATCCTCACGACCCTCTTTGCCGGCATCCCCGTCGTCCTCGCCCTGCTGGTGATGATGATCGTGGCCATGCTGCTGGCGGGCCTGTGGAACTGGACGATCGAGCGGATCGCCTACCGGCCGTTGCGCGGTTCGTTCCGGCTTGCGCCGCTGATCACGGCCATCGGCATGTCGATCGCGCTGTCCAACTTCATCCAGGTGGTGCAGGGCCCCCGCAACAAGCCGATCCCGCCGCTGATCAATTCCAACTATCAGGTGCTCGGCATCTCGATCTCGCTGAAGCAGATCGTGATCATCGTCGTCACCGCCGTCCTGCTCACCATCTTCTGGTACATCGTCAACAAGACGCCGCTCGGCCGCGCCCAGCGCGCCACCGAGCAGGACCGCAAGATGGCCGCGCTGCTCGGCATCGACGTGGACCGCACGATTTCCATCACCTTCATCATGGGCGCCGCACTCGCCGCCGTCGCGGGCACGATGTACCTGATGTATTACGGTGTTTCTGTCTTCACCGACGGCTTCATCCCCGGCGTCAAGGCCTTCACGGCGGCCGTTCTCGGGGGCATCGGCTCGCTGCCGGGTGCCGTCCTCGGCGGCATCCTCATCGGCCTCATCGAGAGCCTGTGGTCGGCCTATTTCTCCATCGCCTACAAGGACGTCGCAACCTTCGTCATCCTCGCGGTCGTTCTGATTTTCAAGCCGACCGGCATTCTCGGCCGGCCCGAAGTGGAGAAGGTATAAGTCCATGGCGAACATTTCCTCTCCCGTTTCCCCGCCGCCCGCATCGAAGCCGCATGCAGAACCCAGCATCATGGCGCGTGCGTTCAAGGAAGCCTTTTTCGCGGGTCTCGTCTCGCTCGGCCTCTTCTGCCTTTTCGTCGGCGTTGAGACCTATCAGAACATCAACAACGAACTTGTCTGGCGCATGCGCTGGGGCCTGCTGGCGGTCTTCGTTCTCGTCGCCGCCGTCGGCCGCTTCGTCAACGTCGCCTTCATCCGGCCGGCGCTCGACAAGCGAAAGCTGGAAAAGGCCAAGAGCGGCATCCTCGAGGTTTCCGAAGACAAGGGTTTCTTCCACCGCCATTTCCTGAAGATCGCGCTCATCGCGCTTCTGATCTACCCGCCGGTGTCGGTGATGCTGCGCGGCGTTCAGGGCTCGCTGCTTCTGGTCGACAATTTCGGCATCCAGATCCTGATCTACGTGATGCTGGCCTGGGGTCTGAACATCGTGGTCGGCCTTGCCGGCCTGCTCGACCTCGGCTACGTCGCCTTCTACGCGGTCGGCGCCTATTCCTACGCGCTGCTCTCCACCCATTTCGGTCTGTCCTTCTGGGTTCTCCTGCCGCTCGCCGGCATTTTCGCCGCACTCTGGGGCATCATCCTCGGCTTCCCGGTTCTGCGTCTGCGCGGCGACTATCTCGCCATCGTCACGCTTGCCTTCGGTGAAATCATCCGGCTTGTGCTGATCAACTGGACGGAAGTGACCAAGGGAACCTTCGGCATCTCCGGCATCGCCAAGGCATCGATCTTCGGCATCTGGTCGTTCGACGTCGGCTCGCCGTCGAACTTCGCCAAGTCCTTCGGCCTGCCGATGTCGTCGGCCTATTACAAGATCTTCCTGTTCTACGTGATCCTGCTCCTCTGCATGCTCACGGCCTATGTGACGATCCGCCTGCGCCGCATGCCGATCGGCCGTGCCTGGGAAGCGCTGCGGGAAGACGAGATCGCCTGCCGCTCGCTCGGCATCAACACGGTGACGACCAAGCTGACGGCCTTTGCGACCGGCGCCATGTTCGGCGGTTTCGCCGGCTCGTTCTTCGCCGCGCGCCAGGGCTTCGTCTCGCCGGAGAGCTTCGTGTTCATCGAGTCCGCCGTCATCCTCGCCATCGTCGTTCTCGGCGGCATGGGGTCGCTGACCGGCATCGCCATTGCCGCGGTCGTCATGGTCGGGGGAACGGAACTGCTGCGTGAAATGAACTTCCTCAAGGTCGTGTTCGGCCCCGAGTTTACGCCGGAACTCTATCGCATGCTGATCTTCGGTCTCGCCATGGTGGTCGTGATGCTGTTCAAGCCGCGCGGCTTCGTCGGATCGCGTGCGCCGTCGGCCTTCCTTCACACCCGAAAGAACGTGTCCGGAAGCTTTACCAAGGAAGGGCACGGCTGATGGTTACGGGAACGGCGACGACAATGTCCAAGGATCCAATCCTCAAGGTCGAACATCTCTCCATGCGCTTCGGCGGCCTGATGGCCATCAACGATTTCTCGTTCGAAGCCACGCGCGGCGAGATTACCGCCCTCATCGGCCCGAACGGGGCCGGAAAGACCACCGTGTTCAACTGCATCACCGGCTTCTACAAGCCGACCATGGGCATGATCACGATGCGCCAGAAGAGCGGCCAGGAGTTCCTGCTGGAACGCCTGCCGGACTTCGAAATCACCAAGCGGGCGAAGGTCGCCCGGACGTTCCAGAACATCCGCCTGTTCTCGGGCCTGACGGTGCTGGAAAACCTGCTGGTCGCGCAGCACAATGCGCTGATGCGCGCGTCGGGCTACACCATTCTCGGCCTGCTCGGCTTTCCCGCCTACAAGAAGGCGTCGCTCGCCAGCATCGAGCTGGCGAAGTACTGGCTCGACAAGGCGTCGCTGACCGACCGTGCCGACGATCCGGCCGGCGACCTGCCTTACGGCGCCCAGCGTCGCCTGGAAATCGCGCGCGCGATGTGCACCGAGCCGGAGCTTCTCTGCCTGGACGAACCGGCCGCCGGTCTCAACCCGCGCGAGTCGCTGGCGCTCAACACGCTGCTGCGCGACATCCGCACGGACACCGGCACCTCGATCCTGCTGATCGAGCACGACATGTCCGTTGTCATGGAAATCTCCGACCACGTCGTCGTGCTGGAATACGGACAGAAGATCTCGGATGGCAATCCGCAATTCGTACAGAACGACCCGAAGGTCATCGCGGCCTATCTCGGTGTCGAGGATGATGAGGTCGACGAGGTGATCGCGGAAGTGGAAGAGGTTGCGGCAACCGTCGGTCACGGAACCGGCCACACGGGAGAGCGCCCATGAGCCCGCTTCTTCACGTCAAGGGCGTCGAAACCTATTACGGCAACATCCGCGCACTCGGCGGCGTCGATGTCGTCGTGGAACCGGGCGAGATCGTCTGCATGATCGGCGCGAACGGCGCCGGCAAGTCGACGCTGATGATGACGATCTGCGGCAGCCCGCAGGCGCGCACCGGATCGGTCATTTTCGACGGCCAGGACATCACCCGGATGCCGACCCACGAGATCGCCCGGCTGCGCATCGCCCAGTCGCCCGAGGGGCGGCGCATCTTCCCGCGCATGACGGTCTACGAAAACCTGCAGATGGGTGCGAGCCTCGACAACCTCAAATATTTCAACGAGGACATCGAGAAGATCTTCACGCTGTTTCCGCGCTTGAAGGAGCGCCAGTCGCAGCGCGGCGGCACGCTTTCGGGCGGCGAGCAGCAGATGCTGTCGATCGGTCGCGCCCTGATGGCGCGTCCGAAGCTCCTGCTTCTCGACGAGCCGTCGCTCGGTCTCGCGCCGCTGATCGTCAAGGGCATCTTCGCCGCGATCAAGAAGCTGAACGAGGAAGAGGGGCTCACCGTGTTCCTCGTCGAGCAGAACGCGTTTGCCGCGCTCAAGCTGTCGCATCGCGGCTATGTCATGGTCAACGGACAGGTGACGATGAGCGGCGGCGGTCGCGAGCTGCTGGCCAATCCCGAAGTGCGCGCCGCCTATCTCGAAGGCGGGCACCATTGAGCGCCGCTTTCTTCATCCCACCCACCGGGAGTTTCTGACATGCAGGGCATTCTTCACGAAGAGCCTTCGATCCTTCAGTTCATGCTGATCACCTGCGTGCTCGGCGGCTGGGCGGCGTGGCGCACGGGCAAGAGCGTCGCGGACGGCTGGCAGACCTACACGACCGTGCTGATCTATACGGCGCTGCTCGGCCTCGGCATCCGTTTCGTGCATCACGCACTGTTCAACGGCACGATGTTCAGCCTCCACTTTTACCTTGTGGACACGATCATTCTTTTGCTGTTTTCTACCGCTGGCTTCCGCTTCTACCGGACGCGCCAGATGGTCAACAGCTACTACTGGCTTTACGAAAAGGCGTCGCCTTTCTCGTGGAAGAACAAATAATAAGGGAACAGCCGCAGGCGCATCGCCTCGGCCACAACGAACACCGGCGCAGCAGAGTGGGAACTGCGTTGGCTATGGCAACAGACCCGCTTGAAAATTGGGAGTTACAGGATGAAGAAGTCACTTTTGTCGGCTGTTGCGCTGACGGCGATGGTCGCGTTCAGCGGCCAGGCCTGGGCGGACATCACGATCGCTGTTGCCGGTCCGCTGACCGGCCCGAACGCCGCTTTCGGCGCGCAGCTCCAGAAGGGTGCCGAGCAGGCAGCCGCTGACATCAACGCCGCCGGCGGCATCAACGGCGAGCAGATCAAGATCGTTCTCGGCGACGACGTGTCCGACCCGAAGCAGGGCATCTCGGTTGCCAACAAGTTCGTTGCCGACGGCGTGAAGTATGTCATCGGTCACTTCAACTCGGGCGTTTCGATCCCCGCGTCGGAAGTCTACGCCGAAAACGGCATCCTCGAAATCACCCCGGCTGCCACCAACCCTGTTTTCACCGAGCGCGGCCTGTGGAACACGTTCCGCACCTGCGGCCGTGACGACCAGCAGGGCGGCGTTGCCGGCGCCTACCTCGTCGAGAAGTTCAAGGACGCCAAGGTCGCCGTCATTCATGACAAGACGCCTTACGGCCAGGGCCTTGCCGACGAAACCAAGAAGGCGATGAACGCTGCCGGCATGACGGAAGTCATGTACGAAGGCGTCAACACCGGCGACAAGGATTTCTCGGCCCTCATCGCCAAGATGAAGGAAGCCGGCGTCTCGATCATCTACTGGGGCGGTCTCCACACGGAAGCCGGCCTGATCATCCGCCAGTCGGCCGATCAGGGCCTCAAGGCAACGCTCGTTTCGGGCGACGGTATCGTCTCCAACGAACTGGCCTCGATCGCGGGCGACGCGGTTGCCGGCACGCTCAACACTTTCGGCCCCGATCCGACGCTCCGCCCGGAGAACAAGGAACTGGTCGAGAAGTTCAAGGCCGCCGGCTTCAACCCGGAAGCCTACACGCTCTACTCCTACGCCGCCCTGCAGACGATCGCAGAAGCTGCCAAGATTGCCGGCTCCATCGATTCCGAGACCGTCGCCACCGCGATGAAGGAAAAGGGTCCGTTCAAGACCGTTCTCGGCGACATGTCCTTCGACGAAAAGGGCGACCCGAAGCTTCCCGGCTACATCATGTACGAGTGGAAGAAGGGCCCGGACGGCAAGTACAGCTACTTCCCGCAGTAATCACGGCATCGCGGCTCCGGCCGCCTTGTCCGAAACGAGGAAAGCCCGGCCCTGCGCCGGGCTTTTCCGTGCCTGCGGGTTCGCCGTTCTGTCAAGCTCGGTGCAGGGGACGGCGTTCTTCTGACACAGGTGCTACGAGACGCTGCGGATGGGGTGACGTCCGATCATCCGGACGCGATCGGCTGTCACGCCGACTCAGGCTTGGCGCAGCGCATTCGTCGCCTTCACCGCGGCCGAGGCCCGGTTTTCGACGCCGAGCTTCACATAGATCTGCTCGAGGTGCTTGTTGACGGTGCGGGCGGAGAGGCCGAGGATTTCGGCGATGTCGCGGTTGGCCTTGCCCTTGGCGATCCAGACGAGCACCTCGGCTTCGCGCATGGTCAGCGAAAAATGGCGGCGCAGCGCTTCCTCGTCGCTGGTCTGGCTGACGGCGGTGAGGCGAAACAGGTATTCGTCGCTGCCGATCGCGCCGAGGAAAGCAAGGTGCAGGACGGGCACGCCGTCGCTTTCGACGATGAGGGGGGCATCCTTCGTGCCGGTCCGGTCGCGCAGAAACTGGGCGATCCGACCGGACATGGCGGCGAGGCCATCGTTCGAGCCGATGGCGGTCTCGACCAGCCGCGTCGCCTGGGGGGTCGACCAGTGCAGCGCGCCATCGCCGCGCACCGCCAGCAGGTGCCGGCCGGCAGCGTCGAGCGCGACGCGAGCGCTCTGCGCCGAGCGGGCGTTGCCGAGGTGGACACGGATGCGGGCGCGCAATTCGTCGATGTTGATCGGCTTGGAGAGATAGTCCACCCCGCCGGATTCGAGCGCATGGACGATGTGCTCCGTCTCCGTCAGCCCGGTCATGAAGATCACCGGCACCGGGGCGATGTCGGCCAGCGCCTTCAGCCGCCGACAGGTGTCGAAGCCGTCCATATCCGGCATGACCGCATCCATCAGCACGATGTCGGGCGTGATCTTGTCCACGACCTTCAGCGCTGCCGGGCCGGAGGTGGCGATCAGCACCGAAAAGCCGGATTGCTCCAGCGCGTCGGTGAGAAAGCCGAGGGTCTCCGGGCTGTCATCGACGATCAGGACGATATCGCGGGGGCGGGGGGTCTCACTCACCGGCGATCTCCTTCCGCCAAGGGGTCGCTGCGCATGGCGGCGGTTTCGAGGAAGGTGGCATAGCCGGCCATGTCGAAGGCCTGGACATAGGCGCGCGCGGCGTCTGCGAAGGGCTGGTGGGCAGCGTCGCGCGCGAGTTCGGCGAGTTTTGCCTCGATGCCCCTGATATAGCCGATTTCGCCCAGCCGGATGAGTTCTTCGATGTGGGAGGCCTCCGGCACGAGGATCGTCGGCGGCGCGACGGGCTCCGCCTGCGTCGCGGGGTCGTCATGCGTCCAGGTCAGGCCGAGATGAAGGGCGATCTTGCCCTTGAGCTGACGGATGTCGAAGGGCTTGGCGAGCGTGTCGTTGTGGCCGATATGCTGGCTGGCAAGGCTGCCGTCGCCAATATTGGCTGACAGCATGACGATGGGCGCCGCCTGTCCATGCTCGCGCAGGCGCGAGACGAGTTGCCAGCCGCTCATGCCGGGCATGGAGATGTCCACAAGAAAGAGGTCGGGCTTGATGCCCTCGATCAGCGTCAGGCATTCGGCGCCGCCGATGGCGGTGAGGACCACGAAGTCGAGCGGGATCAGCACCTCGCGCATCAGTTCGCGGTGATCCTCGTTGTCATCGACCACGACGATGGTGCGGCGGGGGCCGGCATAGCCGGTAACGGCGCGCGACGGCGGCGGAACGGCGGCGGGATGGGCGATGGCCGACAGCATCAGCCGCACGCGAAAGGTCGAGCCCTTGTCGCGCTCGCTCGTCACGAGGATTTCGCCGCCCAGCGTCTCGGTGAGGAGACGGGTGATCGTGAGGCCGAGCCCGAGACCGGGCATCGGCCGGATCGTCTCGGCTTCGCCGCGCTGGAACGGCTCGAAGATGCGCGGCCGGTCGGCCTCCGAAATGCCGCGGCCCGTATCGGTCACGGTGAAGGTCGCGACCTGGCTGCGATAGGTGACCTCGAAGCTCACGAGCCCGCGATCGGTGAACTTGATGGCGTTTGAAAGAAGGTTGACGAGGATCTGGCGCAGGCGTTTCTCGTCGGCGCGCACATGCGTCGGCAGGCCGGGCGCGCGCCGATGCTCGAAGGCCAGCCCCTTCGCCTGGGCCTGCGGGCGGAACATATCGACGATCTGATCGAGAAAATCCTGGATGTTGATCTCGTTGGAGAACACCTGCAGCCGTCCGGCCTCGATGCGGGAAATGTCGAGCAGGCCGTCGATCAGCCCGGAGAGGTGATCGGCGCTGCGCTTGATGACGCGGATGGCCGCCTGCCGGGGGGCGGGGATCGTCTCGTCGCGTTCGAGAATCTGGGCATAGCCCATGACGGCGTTGAGCGGCGTGCGCAGTTCGTGGCTGAGGCCGACGACGTAGCGGCTCTTGGCGCGGTTGGCGGCCTCGGCGGTTTCCTTGGCATATTGCAGGGCGGCGTCGGTCTTCTTGTGGGCCGCGATTTCCTTGAGCAGCAGCGTGTTCTGCCGCGAGGATTCCTCCTCGGCGACGAGGCGGCTGTCATGCGCGAGCACATAGAACCAGCAGACGACGCCGGTGACGACCGTGAACACGAAGAAGACGATGCCGATGGTGCGGTTGATCACCTCGGCGGCCATCGGCGAGGCCGATCCGGTCTGGTAGGCGATCATCGCGAGGATGGCGCCGATGGCGGAGACGGCGATGACGACGGCCGTGGCGTAGCGGCCAAGGCGGCTCGAAAGCGCCGCGACGATCCGCTCGGGCAGCAGCCTGCGGGCGACGGCTGCGGTCTGGGCGTTGACCCGCGCATGCGGCTTGCAGACATCGTGGCAGCGGCTGTCGAGCGAGCAGCAGAGCGAACAGATCGGCGCGGAATAGGCCGGGCAATAGGCCATGTCCTCCGGCTCGAACGGGTGCTGGCAGATGGAGCAGGTGATGGTGCTCAGGCTCTTCCAGTGTGCGCGCGGCTTTCGCGCGAGGTAGTAGCGCCCGCGCGTGGCATAGGCGATGGCCGGGGAAACGAGGAAGGCGACAAGGGTGACATAGGTCGACAGTGACGCCAGAATGGTGCCGAAAAGGCCGAAATGCGCGGCAAGCGCGACGCCGGCCGCGGTGAACATGGCGCCGAGACCGACCGGGTTGATGTCGTAGAGATGCGCGCGCTTGAACTCGATGCCCGGCGGGGAAAGGCCGAGCGGCTTGTTGATGAAGAGATCGGCCGACAGCGTGCAGAGCCAGGACATGGCGATGATCGAGAACACGCCGAGGGTCGCTTCGAGCAGCGTGTAGATGCCGAACTCCATGAGGAGCAGGGCGATGGCGACATTGAACACCAGCCAGACGACCCGGCCGGGGTGACTGTGCGTCAGGCGGGAGAAGAAGTTCGACCAGGCGAGCGAGCCCGCATAGGCGTTCATCACGTTGATCTTCAGCTGGGAGACCACGACGAAGGCCGCCATCAGCACCAGGGCCGCAGTGTCGTTCGGGATCATGTAGCCGAAGGCCGTGAGATACATGTGCGAGGGGTCCGCCGCCTGGCCGGCCGGCACGCCGGTCGAGAGCGTCAGCACGGCCAGGAACGAGCCGGCAAGCAGCTTTGGCACGCCCACCACCACCCAGCCGGGACCGGCCAGGAAGACGGCAAAGCGATGCCGCCACTTCTTCATGCCTTCCGGCGGCAGGAAGCGCAGAAAATCCACCTGCTCGCCGATCTGCGGCATGAGGGCAAGGATGACGGCGGACGCCGCGCCGAACTCGATGAGATCGAACGGCGCTGTGCCCCCCACCTCGGCGTTGGAATGGGCGATGCCGGCAAAGGCGCGCCAGAGGTCGAATTTTTCCCAGTCCGAAAAGGCGATGAAGACGAAGGGCAGGATGTTGAGGACGATCCAGAAGGGCTGCGTGACGAGCTGGAAGCGGGAGATGAGCTGGACGCCGTAGATGACGAGCGGAATGACGACGACCGCGCTGATGATGTAGCCGATCCAGAGCGGGATGCCGAAGGCGAGGTTCAGCGCCCCGGTCATGATCGATGCCTCGATGGCGAACAGCATGAAGGTGAAGCTGGCATAGATCAGCGAGGTGATGGTGGAGCCGATATAGCCGAAGCTCGCGCCGCGCGTCAGCAGGTCGATATCGACCCCGTGGCGGATGGCGTAGCGGCTGATCGGCATGCCAATGACGAGCATGGCGACGGCGGCGGCGATGATGGCGTAAAAGGCGTTGGTGGTGCCGTAGGAGAGGGTGATCGTGCCGCCGATCGCCTCCAGCGCCAGGAACGAGATCGCGCCGATGGCGGTCTGCGAGATGCGGCTTGCCGAAAACCTGCGGGCGCTCTTGGCGGTGAAGCGCAGGGCATAGTCTTCCAGCGTCTGGTCGGCGACCCAGCGATTGTATTCGCGCCGGACCGGAATGATGCGCTGCCGGGCTGTCATCTCGAAGTTTTCATGGTGCGAAGCAACATCCTTGCCGATCACGCGACGATGGTGAAAGGCGCGCGGGTCGGGCGATCTTGAAGACAACGCGGGCACCTGTCCAGACAGACCGCATGTTTCGTGCAGAAAGGCACGCGTCCTCTGCGCCCGCCACCTACGTCAATTAACGTATGTGCATTGCACAAGGCCTGTCGGATAGTCCCGTTGCGACCCGTTAACCCTCCCTTAGGAAACGGCGCCAACGAACGAGAGGGGCTCTCTTATGTCATTCAAATCCCATATCCTCAGTGCATTCCTGGCGGGTGCCTTGGCAACCACGGCATTCTCCGCCGTCAACGCGGCTGACGACACCATCAAGGTCGGCGTCCTGCACTCGCTGTCCGGCACGATGGCCATTTCCGAGACGACGCTGAAAGACGCCATGCTGATGCTCATCGAGGAGCAGAACAAGAAGGGCGGCGTTCTCGGCAAGAAGCTCGAAGCCGTCGTCGTCGATCCCGCATCCGACTGGCCGCTGTTTGCCGAAAAGGCCCGCGAGCTGATCTCCGTCGACAAGGTCGCGGCCGTGTTCGGCTGCTGGACGTCCTCGTCGCGCAAGTCGGTCCTGCCGGTGTTCGAAGAGCTGAACTCGATCCTCTTCTACCCCGTCCAGTATGAAGGCGAAGAGTCCTCGCGCAACATCTTCTACACGGGTGCCGCGCCGAACCAGCAGGCCATCCCGGCCGTCGACTACCTGATGGCCAACGAAGGCGTCGAGCGCTTCGTGCTCGAAGGCACCGACTACGTCTATCCGCGCACGACCAACAAGATCCTGGAGGCCTATCTGATCTCCAAGGGCGTGGCCAAGGAAGACATCATCGTCAACTACACGCCGTTCGGCTTCTCGGACTGGCAGACGGAAGTCGCCAAGATCAAGGAATTCGGCTCGGCCGGCAAGAAAACCGCCGTCGTCTCCACCATCAACGGCGATGCCAACGTTCCCTTCTACAAGGAACTCGGCAACCAGGGCATCAAGGCTACCGACATTCCGGTCGTCGCCTTCTCGGTCGGTGAGGAAGAACTCGCCGGTCTCGACACCAAGCCGCTCGTCGGCCATCTCGCCGCTTGGAACTACTTCCAGTCCGTCGATGCGCCGGCCAATGCCGACTTCATCAAGCAGTGGCACGCCTACACGAAGAACGACAAGCGCGTGACGAACGACCCGATGGAAGCCGCCTATATCGGCTTCTCCGCCTGGGTAAAGGCCGTCGAGGCTGCCGGCACCACCGACACGGATGCCGTCCTCGACACGATCATCGGCACCTCCGTTCCGAACCTCTCGGGCGGCTATTCCACCGTCATGCCGAACCACCACATCACCAAGCCGGTGCTGATCGGCGAAATCCAGGCCGACGGCCAGTTCGAAATCGTCCAGCAGACCCCCCAGGTCGTCGGCGACGAGTGGTCGGACTTCCTGCCGGACAGCAAGGACCTGATCTCCGACTGGCGCAAGCCGATGTCCTGCGGCAACTTCAACGTTGCAACGGGCAAGTGCGGCGGCAAGGGCTCCTGATCGCTTCCTCGTAAAGCCGATGGTGCACAACTGATTTTCATGACGAATGCATTTTTGGTGCGGCCTCCGGGCCGCACCGCCAGGTCTTCATACCGATGATTTGAAATGTTCGCCTCCGTCCGGCTTCGTGCCGGGCGGAGACGTCTTCCCCGGGGGAGGGATCGCTCGTCGCATTCACGGCCGTTCGCGCATGGCACGGATCATGCATCGAAATGACCGGACAGGGCGAATGATCGCCTTTCCCACCACTGTCGTACCCGCTTTAGTGCAACCCCCAAGGGACGCCTGCGGAATTCCTGGGCAGATGCGCGCGGCTCACCGCCGCCCTGCCGCATGAAGGGGCTTTGAACAGACATGCAGCTGACCTCGCGCACGGTTCGGACCATTCTTCTTCTGCTCGGCCTTTGCCTTGCCTTTGCAGCCGGTGCGCGGGCGCAGGAGGCGCTGAAGCCTCTGGTCGATGGCCTCGGCGCGACGGCGTTTCCGCAGAAGGTGGAAGCGGTCAAGCGGCTGGCCGCGACGGGCGACCCCAAGGTGCCCGAGATCCTGGAAAAACTGAGTGCCGGCGCCTTGTTCGCGCCGAAGGCGGGCGGCGCGGTCTATCTCGTCGAGGGCGACGTCGTGTCCGATCCGGTCACCGGCGCGCCTGTCGAGGGCGTCGCTGCCGGCAGCCTGCAGAAGATCCGACTGAACAATATGCTGCGCGGGGCGATCGGCGATGCGATGAGCCAGCTGACCTTGCTCAGCCCCGATCGCAATGCCCGCCTTTCCGCCGCGCAGGCGCTGCTGGCCAGCGGCGACACTGCCAATCTCGCGCTGCTCGACGGCGCGCTGGCGAAGGAAAGCGATCCCGAGGTCAAGGCGGCGATGGACTCCGCCCGCGCCGTGCTGATCCTGAAGACGGATGCCAGCGCCGAGGACAAGAAGGCGGCGATCGAGAATGTCGCGGCGCGCGGCGATCGCGGTGCGCTCAACATTCTCTCCGCAGCGCTTGCCACCGCGCCGCCGGATCTCGTGCCGGTCATTCAGGGCCGCATCGACGGCATTACCAGCAGCCTTGCCGTGTGGGATGTGCTGCAGAACGTCTGGTACGGGCTGTCGCTCGGCTCGGTCCTGCTGCTCGCCGCCATCGGCCTTGCCATCACCTTCGGCGTCATGGGCGTCATCAACATGGCGCATGGCGAGATGGTGATGCTCGGAGCCTATACGACCTATGTCGTGCAGCAGACGGTCGCGTCGCTGGCGCCGGGGCTCGCCACTTTTTCGCTCGCCTTCGCGGTGCCGATCGCCTTTCTCTTCACCGGCCTTGTCGGCGTCGCCATCGAGCGCGGCATCATCCGCTTTCTCTATGGCCGGCCGCTCGAGACGCTGCTCGCCACCTGGGGCCTGTCGCTGATCCTGCAGCAGACCATCCGCACCATTTTCGGGCCGACCAACCGGCAGGTGGACAATCCGAGCTGGATGTCGGGCACCTTCGATTTCGGCGGTCTCGCGATCACCTGGAATCGCATGTGGATCATCGTCTTCTCGCTGGCCGTCTTCCTGGCGCTGCTGACGCTGCTCAAACGGTCGCGGCTCGGCCTGCAGATGCGCGCCGTCACGCAGAACCGACGCATGGCCTCCTCCATGGGCATCCGCACGCCGATGGTGGACGCGATGACCTTCGGCCTCGGCTCGGGCATTGCCGGCATCGCCGGCGTGGCGCTCAGCCAGATCGACAACGTCTCGCCCAATCTCGGGCAGAACTACATCATCGACAGCTTCATGGTCGTGGTGTTCGGCGGGGTCGGCAATCTCTGGGGCACCTTCGTCGGCGCCATGACGCTCGGGATCGCCAACAAGTTCCTGGAGCCCTATGCGGGTGCCGTGCTCGGCAAGATCCTGATCCTCGTCCTCATCATCCTGTTCATCCAGCGGCGGCCGCGCGGCCTGTTCGCCCTCAAGGGGAGGTCGATCGAATAATGTTCACGACCCGGCTCATCCAAGCGCATGAAAAGAAGGTGCTGGCGCTTGCCGCCCTGATCCTCTTCATCGCCATCGCGGTTCCCGCGTCCAACCTGCTGCTCGATCCCGGCAACCCGCTGCACGTGCCGTCGCATGTCGTGCCGCTGTTCGGAAAATATCTCTGCTACGCGCTGCTCGCGCTCGCGCTCGATCTGGTCTGGGGCTATTGCGGCATCCTCTCGCTCGGCCATGGCGCCTTCTTCGCGCTCGGCGGCTATGCGATGGGCATGTATCTGATGCGCCAGATCGGCGCGCGCGGCGTCTATGCGAACCCGGTCCTGCCCGATTTCATGGTGTTTCTGAACTGGAAGGACCTGCCCTGGTACTGGACGGGTTTCGACAGCTTCCCCTTCGCAGCCCTCATGGTGATCCTGGTGCCGGGCGCGCTCGCCTTCGTCTTCGGCTGGCTCGCCTTCCGCTCGCGGGTCACCGGCGTCTACCTCTCCATCATCACGCAGGCGATGACCTATGCGCTGCTGCTCGCCTTCTTCCGCAACGAGATGGGCTTCGGCGGCAATAACGGCCTGACCGATTTCAAGGATATTATCGGCTTCAACATCCAGGCGCCGGAAACCCGGGCCACGCTCTTTGCCATCACCGGCATCGTGCTTGCGGTGGTGCTGCTGCTCTCCTCGGCCATCGTGCAATCCAAATACGGCAAGGTGCTGATCGGGGTGCGGGATGCGGAAAGCCGGACGCGCTTTCTCGGCTATCGCGTCGAGAACATGAAGCTCTTCATCTTCACGGTCTCCGCCATGATCGCGGGCATTGCCGGTGCGCTCTACGTGCCGCAGGTGGGCATCATCAATCCGGGCGAGTTTGCGCCCGCCAACTCGATCGAGGTCGTCATCTGGACGGCGGTCGGCGGACGCGGCACGCTGATCGGGCCGATCATCGGGGCGGTGCTGGTCAATTTCGGCAAGTCCGTCTTCACGGCGGCGTTTCCTGAATTCTGGCTGTTTGCGCTGGGCGCGCTCTTCGTCGCCACCACGCTGTTCCTGCCCAAGGGCATCGTCGGCACCATCCAGCAGGGCTTTTCCTCCCGCCGCGACTACAAGGCGGCGGCCGAGGCCGAAAAGGGCCGCACCGTTTCGGCCAGCGCGCCGGCCGACGCCCAACCTCAAGCCGCGGAGTGAGCGCCATGGACCAGAAGATCACCAACAGCCTTCTCTATCTCGACGGCGTTTCCGTTTCCTTCGACGGCTTCAAGGCTTTGAATGCGTTGTCGTTCGTGGTCGCGCCCGGCGAGTTGCGGGCGATCATCGGCCCGAACGGGGCCGGCAAGACCACGATGATGGACATCATCACCGGCAAGACGCGGCCGGACAGCGGCACGGTCTATTTCGACGGCAAGGTCGATCTGACGAAGAAGGACGAGGCCGATATCGCGCAGCTCGGCATCGGCCGGAAGTTCCAGAAGCCGACCGTGTTCGAGAGCCAGACGGTCTGGGACAATATCGAGCTCGCGCTCAACCGCAAACGCGGCGTCTTCGCGACGCTGTTCTACACGCTGACGCCGGCCGACAAGGCGCGGATCGAGGAGATCCTCGAAACGGTGCGCATGACCGCCCGCAAGGACCATCTCGCCGGCAGCCTGTCGCACGGCCAGAAGCAATGGCTGGAGATCGGCATGCTGCTTGCGCAGGAGCCGAAACTGCTGCTGGTGGACGAGCCCGTCGCAGGCATGACCGACGCCGAGACCGCGGAAACCGCGATCCTGCTGAAAGAGATCGCCAAGACCCGCTCGGTCGTGGTGGTCGAGCACGACATGGGCTTCATTCGCGACCTGGGCGTCAAGGTCACCTGCCTTGCCGAGGGATCGGTGCTTGCCGAGGGCACGATCGACTTCGTGTCGAACGATCCCAAAGTCATCGAAAACTATCTGGGGCGGTGATCTCAATGCATTACAATGTTTCGATGTTCGCGGTTCAACACTTCGGCGGACCGACTTTGCCGCCTCGCTCTCGGGCGGATGTCTTCTCCCTTCTTCCTGTGAGGGAGATGTCGGGTCGGGCCGCGGGACACCCTGAAAACGCCGAGGCACCGACCCCTTCCATGACACGAGGTGCACCATGCTGACCGTCGATAACATCAACCTCCATTACGGCGCGGCACAGGCGCTGCGCGGCGTCTCCATCACGGCGCCGATGGGCAAGATCACCTGCGTGCTCGGCCGCAACGGCGTCGGCAAGACCAGCCTTCTGCGCGCGGTGACGGGCCAGCATGCGACCAGCGCCGGCAAGGTGACCTTCAACGAGACCCTCATGAATGGCATGGCGCCCTATCATCGGGCGCGCCTCGGCGTCGGTTTCGTGCCACAGGGGCGGGAGGTGTTTCCGCTTCTGACCGTCAAGGAGAACCTGGAGTCCGGTTACGCGCCTGTCGCCCGCAAGGACCGTTTTGTGCCGGATGAGATCTTCCAGCTGTTTCCGATTCTGAAATCCATGCTCGGCCGTCGTGGCGGCGATCTCTCCGGTGGGCAGCAGCAGCAGCTCGCCATCGGCCGGGCGCTCGTCACGCGTCCGAAGATCCTCGTGCTGGACGAGCCGACGGAGGGCATCCAGCCGTCGATCATCAAGGATATCGGCCGGGCGATCCAGTATTTGCGGGATTCCACCGGCATGGCAATTCTGCTTGTGGAACAATATCTTGACTTCTACCGTGAGCTTGCAGACCATGTCTACATCATGGATCGCGGAGAGATTGTGCATGAAGGCCCGGCCGAAACGCTCGACACGCCGGAAGCCCGACGGCACCTCACGGTTTGATCGCGCAAGCGATGTCTGAGCTCGTACGGGAGAAGGCGCCGGCCGCCCCTCAGCGCGCCTTCGGGCGCGGACGGCTGGTCGCGAAATCGGCCGGCGGGCGCACGCGGCTGGCGGAATTCTACCAGGAGGGCTGTGCCAAGCTGCGCCTTCCCACCATGTTCGACGGCAGCATGGAGGCCGTGCTGATCAACAGTTCCGGCGGGCTGACCGGTGGCGACGTGATGGACTGGCGGTTTGCCGCGGGCGCGGGGACCGAGCTGACGCTGACGACGCAGGCCTGCGAGAAGATCTACAAGGCGAGCGCCGGCACGACCTCGGTGACGACGACCATCCGGGCGGAGCAGGGGTCCCGCGTCCACTGGCTGCCGCAGGAGACGATCCTGTTTGATCGGGCTTCGATGACGCGGTCGCTCGATGTCGATCTTGCCGCGAATGCCGAGTTCCTGGCCGTCGAGGCCGTGCTGCTGGGACGCGCCGCCATGGGTGAGCGCATGCGCAGCGGGCTCTTTCGCGACCGGTGGCGCATCGTGAAGGGCGGCACGCTGCTGCATGCCGAAAACATGCGGCTGTCCGGCGATATCGACGCGCTGACGCGACGGGCTTTTTCGCTCAGCGGTCACGTGGCTTTCGCCACGCTGCTGTTTACCTCGGCCGATTGCGAGCGGTCTCTGAAACCCCTGCGCGAGCGGCTGGACGACGGTGCCGCCAACGGGTCGGGCGGCGTCAGCCATGTCGTGGTCGGCGGGCAGGGGAAGCTCGTCGCGCGGATCGTTGCGACGGACGGATTCGCCTTGCGAAAAATCCTCGTGCCGATGATTTCGCACTTGCGCAGGAGCGCGTCTGTGCCGAAAGTCTGGAGCCTGTAGAGAATGTCTAAGATGATGATGGGTCGCACCGCATGAACCTCACTCCCCGGGAAAAAGACAAGCTGCTGATCTCGATGGCCGCCATGGTGGCGCGTCGCCGGCTGGAGCGCGGCGTCAAGCTGAACCATCCGGAAGCCATCGCGCTGATCACGGATTTCGTGGTCGAGGGCGCGCGCGACGGGCGTTCCGTGCCAGACCTCATGGAGGCTGGCGCCCATGTCATCACGCGCGAGCAGGTGATGGAGGGCATCCCGGAAATGATCCACGACATCCAGATCGAGGCGACCTTTCCGGACGGCACGAAGCTCGTCACCGTTCACGAACCCATTCGCTGAGGTTTCCATGCTGGCGCTTCGACCCAATTGCGAATGCTGCGACACGGACCTGCCGGCCGATAGCCGCGCGGCGATGATCTGCAGCTTCGAGTGCACCTTCTGCGCCAGCTGCGCGACGGATGTGCTGCACGGACGCTGCCCGAACTGCACCGGCGAACTCGTCCGCCGCCCCGTTCGCCCTGCCGAAAAGCTGGTCAAGAACCCGGCGTCCACCGACCGCATTCTGAAAGCGCAAGGCTGTGCCGCGGCGGCGTGATGCCGCGGCGCTCGCATCTTCCGCTCGCCACGATCGCCGTGCAACATGCCTATCGAGACCTTGAGGAGAAACAAGATGATCCCCGGTGAAATCCTTGCGGCAGAGGGCGAAATCGAGCTGAATGTGGGGCTGGAGACCGTGACGATCGAGGTGTCGAACACCGGCGACCGGCCGGTGCAGGTCGGCAGCCATTATCATTTCGCCGAAACCAATGCGGGGCTCACCTTCGATCGTGCGGCGGCCCATGGAAGGCGGCTCGATATCCCGGCCGGCACGGCCGTCCGCTTCGAGCCGGGGCAGATGCGCGAGGTGACGCTCATCCCCTTTGCCGGCAAGCGGGAAGTCTACGGTTTCCGCCAGAAGGTCATGGGAGCGCTCTGACATGGCAAGGATACGGTTCATTTCGGGCGCTGCCCTGGTCTCCTGGATGTTTCTTGCCGCGGCGTCAGCCTCTGCGGCCGGTCCGGACGAGCCCGACTGCAACAATGCGACGACGCAGACCGATCTGACGCTGTGCGCGCAGATAGAGTTCGACACGGCGGACGAGGCGTTGAACGCAAGCTATCGCAAGACGATGGCGCGCGCGCAGACCACGGACAAGGATCTCGCCGATCTCGGCGACAACATGGTCGGCGCCGTCGAGGCGTTGAAATCGGCGCAGCGGGCCTGGATCGGCTATCGTGACGGGCAGTGCGAGCTTGCCGGTTTCGAGGCGCGGGGCGGGACCATGGAGCCGATGCTTGTGGCCGGCTGCCTTGCCGAGCTGACCATCAAGCGGACGGCAGAATTGGACGCGGCGCTGGTCGATCCTTGATCGACGCATCCGCGGGACCTCAAGGGTCTCAACGTGACGCGGGCTGCGGGTTCCGATCGATGGTTTCCGATGCGGCACCCGACAAAAAGGCGGGCAGGAACAGGGGCATGAGAAGGCTGTGAAGACCGGTGCGCGCATCGTGATCGTTGGCAATGGGCCGGTGCCGGACAGCGCCGCCGCCGAGATCGCGTGTGCCGATTGCGTCGTCCGCTTCAACGATTGCCGCTCCTCCCGGGCCGGCGAGCGGACCGACATCGTCGCGGTCTGCAACACAGGTCGTCCGGCCAGGATGATGCTGGGGCGTGCGGTGTCCGCTGATGCGCCCACCGGCCTCCAATCGTCGGCCTGGGCCAATCATCCCGCAGTGGTGGAGGCGACAGGCCTCTGGTGCGTTCGCAATCCTGTTCTCTTTGCCGCCCTTCGGGCACCGCTTGCCATCACGCATCCCGAACTGGACGACTTCTGCGACGATGAGACGGAGGCGTTCGAAGCCTTCGCGCGGGCGTCCGGCAAGACCTTCCGGGTGCTCGACGGGCAAACCCAGAGGTTTGTCGAACAGATTCTCAGCGGGTTTTCGCCTGCACCCTACATCGTGCCGAGCAGCGGCATCGTCGTGGTCGCCGATGTGCTGGGCGCTCATCCCGCCGCGGATATCGCGCTTGCCGGCTTCACCCATGTCGGCTGGGAGGGGCATCCCTTTGCCGCGGAGGCGCAACTTGTCGAGCGCTGGGTCGCCGAGGGCCGGCTTCGCCGGCTCGATGCAGCGCCGGCAGTGTCTCTCGCGGTCGGGAGCTAGGAGAGCGCCATGGGCGAAACGGTCAGGATCACGGCGGGCACGATCAAGGTTCCGGAATCGGTGCTGACGACGCTCGGGCTGAAGGATGGCGACGCGGTCGAGATCGTCGCGAACGAAGCCGGGGGGTTCGAGATCCGCAAGCCGGGAAAGAGCTTCGAGGATCTGCGCGGGATCGTGAAGTTCGACCGGCCTGTGACCACCGACGAGATCATCGGATGGGTTCGCGAGATGCGCGGTGGCGGAGACGATGATGAACGGGATTGATACGAACGTTCTTCTCCGCTGGCTTTTCGGGGACATGCTCGGCGAGGATGTCGAGGCCGAGATGGCTGCGATCCGCAATCTCGTTCGATCGTCCGAAGGACCTCTGCATGTCAATCACGTCGTGATTGCCGAGACGATCTGGGTGTTGGCGCGGCGGACGAAGCGGAGCCGCGCGGCGATCGTCACGATCATCGACCGGATCCTCGATGCGCCTGAAATCCGCGTTCAGGACGAGGATGCCGTTCGGGCCGCCGCACGCGCCTTTGCGCACTCCACCGGTGATTTTTCCGACCACCTGATCGGCGAGATCAACAGCCGCAATGGCCGCCGCACCACCTATACGTTCGATCGCGCTGCGGCCCGGTCGCCCCTTTTCTCCGAGCTATCGAGGTAGTCCCATGTCCTACAAGATGTCCCGAGCCGCCTATGCCAACATGTTCGGCCCGACCACGGGCGACCGGGTTCGGCTGGCGGATACGGAGCTGTTCATCGAGGTGGAGAAGGATTTCACCACCTATGGCGACGAGGTCAAGTTCGGCGGCGGCAAGGTCATTCGCGACGGCATGGGGCAGAGCCAGGTGACGCGGGCGGAGGGCGCGGTGGATACCGTCATCACCAATGCGCTGATCGTCGATCACTGGGGGATCGTCAAGGCCGATATCGGGCTGAAGGACGGGCTGATCGTCGCCATTGGCAAGGCCGGCAATCCGGATACGCAGCCGAATGTCGATATCATCGTCGGGCCGGGCACGGAGGCGATCGCCGCCGAAGGCAAGATCATCACAGCCGGCGGCATGGACAGCCACATCCATTTCATCTGCCCGCAGCAGATCGAGGAGGCGCTGATGTCGGGCCTCACCACCATGCTCGGCGGCGGCACGGGTCCGGCACACGGCACGCTGGCAACGACCTGCACGCCCGGCCCCTGGCATCTGGCGCGGATGATCGAGGCGGCCGATGCCTTTCCGATGAACCTCGCTTTTGCCGGCAAGGGCAATGCCTCGTTGCCGGGTGCGCTCGTCGAAATGGTGCTCGGCGGGGCCACGTCGCTGAAGCTGCACGAGGACTGGGGCACGACGCCGGCCGCCATCGACTGCTGCCTGTCGGTCGCCGACGAATACGACGTGCAGGTGATGATCCACACGGATACGCTGAACGAAAGCGGCTTCGTGGAAGACTCCATCGCCGCGCTGAAGGGCCGCACCATCCACGCCTTCCACACCGAAGGGGCAGGCGGCGGGCATGCGCCGGATATCATCAAGATCTGCGGCCAGCCGAACGTCATCCCGTCCTCCACCAATCCGACGCGGCCCTACACGATCAATACGCTGGCCGAGCATCTGGATATGCTGATGGTCTGCCATCACCTGTCGCCGTCGATCCCCGAGGATATCGCCTTCGCCGAAAGCCGGATCCGCAAGGAAACGATCGCCGCCGAGGATATCCTGCACGATATCGGCGCCTTCTCGATCATCTCCTCCGACAGCCAGGCCATGGGCCGCGTCGGCGAGGTGGCGATCCGTACCTGGCAGACGGCCGACAAGATGAAGCGCCAGCGCGGGCGTCTGCCGAGCGAGACCGGCGACAACGACAATATGCGGGTGAAGCGCTATATAGCGAAATACACGATCAACCCCGCCATCGCGCACGGCCTGTCCCACGCGATCGGATCGGTGGAGGTCGGCAAGCGGGCGGATCTCGTGATGTGGAACCCGGCCTTCTTCGGGGTGAAGCCGGACATGGTGCTGCTCGGCGGCATGATCGCGGCCGCGCCGATGGGCGACCCGAACGCCTCCATCCCGACGCCGCAGCCGGTGCATTACCGGCCGATGTTCGGCTCCTACGGCAAGGCGCGCACCAACTCGTCGGTCACCTTCGTGTCGCAGGCGTCGCTCGATGCCGGGCTTGCGGCCAGGCTTGGCGTGGCGAAGACGCTGATGGCGGTGAAGAACACGCGCGGCGGCATCGGCAAGGCCTCGATGATCCACAACAGCCTGACGCCCGTGATCGAGGTGGACCCGGAAACCTACGAGGTGCGCGCGGACGGCGAACTGCTGACCTGCGAACCCGCGACGGTGCTGCCGATGGCGCAGCGCTATTTCCTGTTCTAGATGCGCATGACCGCGATCACCACGTCGGGCGGCAGGTTCGGCGGGCGACGGCCATGATGTGGACGACATGAGACGGTTGCGCACGGGTCTGCGACGACTGCTGATCGGTCTGCCGGTGCTGGTGCTCCTTCTGGCAATAGCCGCGGGGCTCGGGACCATTATGCCGCAGCCGTTCTTGGCGCCGTCGCCGGCGGGCGGAGAAGGGACGAGACGGATTCTCGTGCTCTCCAACCCGATCCACACCGATATCGCCATTCCCGTGGATGCGGAAAGCCTGGCGCGGTTTCCGTTTCTCGCGGCGAGCGGCGTGCCGGTCGATGATCCCGCCGCGCGATGGATGGTTTTCGGCCGGGGCGGTCGCACCTTCTATCTGGAGACGCCGACCTGGGCGGATCTGAAGCCGCTGCCCTTGCTGCGCGGCCTGACGCTCGATCGCGCCGTGCTGCATGTGGATGTCCTCGGCGCGCTTGCCGAACCCTCGCCCACCGTGCAAGGCTTCGACATCGGGCCGGCGGCCTATGCGCGGCTGCTCGAGGAGATCGCGGCGGGCTTTGCAACGCGGGACGGTCAGGTCGTGCCGGTGCCGGATGTGCGCTACGGGCAGACCGACCGGTTCTTCGAGGCGACCGGCTGGTTTACCGCGCTTGCCGGCTGCAACACCTGGACGGCGCGCGTGTTGCGGGCGGCGGGGCTTCGCACCGGGTTCTGGAACCCGTTGCCGGTGTCGCTCGCTTTTTCTCTCAAGCATTTCAACTGATCGAGGACATCATGCCCTATCGCTCGACATCCATCGCTTCCCCGGCACCGGCCGATATCACGCCGATTGCCCTGTTGCGGCTGCCGCACGACCAGCGGCATCTCCGGCGCAAGCTTCTGCATCTGCCGGATGACGACGTCGTCATGCTGGATCTGAAGCAGGCCGTGATGCTGGCCGATGGCGATGCACTGGTGCTGGAAGGCGGCGGCTATATCCTGATCGCAGCCGTGGAGGAGCCGCTTTACGAGATCGTGCCGCGCGACCGTCTTCACCTGATCGAACTCGCCTGGCATCTGGGCAACCGGCATCTGCAAGCCGAAATCCGCGAGGACCGCATCGTCATCCTGCGCGATCCCGTCATCCGCTCCATGCTGATCGGCCTCGGTGCAACGGTCAACGAGGTGACGGCGCAGTTCCAGCCGATGCGGGGCGCCTATCACAGCGGCCATGATCATGCCGGGCATGACCATCACGACCACGACCACGACCACGGCCATGATCATGGGGGAAAAAGGCATCGCCATTCCCATGACTGATATCCTTGCGAGCGCGCGCGTGGAGAAGATGGAAAAACCGCCGGCGTCGGGAGGCACACAGGCGCTGCTTCGGCTGATGAGCTGGCTGTCGCCGGCGTTTCCCATCGGCGCTTTCTCCTATTCGAGCGGGCTGGAGCAGGCGGTGGCGGACGGCGGCGTTGCGGATGCGGCCTCGCTCCAGGATTGGCTCTCGGGCGCTCTCGCGCAGGGAGCCGGCTGGAACGATGCGGTGCTGCTGGCGGAAAGCTATCGTGCGGCCGGCGAGGTCGAGAGGCTTCACGCCGTCGCCGCCCTGGCGGAGGCCATGGCCGGGAGCCAGGAGCGGCAGATGGAAACCATGCTGCAGGGAGAGGCCTTTCTCGCCGCGGCGTCGGCCTGGCCGACCGGGCAGGAGGATCGGCTGCCGGAGCGGGTGGCCTATCCGGTTGCCGTCGGCGCGGTGGCCGGTCTCCATGGCGCGGGGCTCGAACCCGCGATTGCGGCCTATCTGCATGCGAGCGTGTCCAACCAGATCTCGGTGGCGATCCGCTGCGGCGTTCTCGGCCAGCGGGCCGGGGTGGCGGTGCTGGCGGCGCTGGAAACGGAAATCGCCATGACCGCCGCGCGCGCGGCGGCAAGTTCGCTCGACGATCTCGGCTCCGCCGGCATCCTCGCCGATATCGCAGGTGTGCGGCACGAGACGCTGGCCTCTCGCCTGTTCCGCTCATAAGGATCGGAGCCCATTGTCGGATCGATTTTCGGTGACGCCCCGGTGCAGGGGCTTCATCTCGTCATGACCCAGCTTCGTCCGGCGTCGAAGCGAACAGCTTGAGCCGGACTGGCGCACTTGAAAGGACACTCTCATGGCTTCTTCCAACGGACCCCTGCGCGTCGGCATCGGCGGGCCGGTCGGCTCGGGCAAGACGGCGCTGACGGACAAGCTCTGCAAGGCCATGCGCGACAGGTGGTCGGTCGCCGTGGTCACCAACGACATCTATACGCAGGAAGATGCCGAGGCGCTGGTGCGCATGCAGGCGCTGCCCTCCGACAGGATCGTCGGCGTCGAGACAGGCGGTTGCCCGCACACGGCCATCCGCGAGGATGCGACGATCAACCTGCAGGCCATCGCCGATCTCAATCGCCGCATTCCCGATCTCGACGTCGTCTTCATCGAGTCCGGCGGCGACAATCTCGCGGCGACCTTTTCGCCCGATCTCGCGGATATCACGCTCTATGTCATCTCCGTCTGCCAGGGTGAGGAAATTCCCCGCAAGGGTGGGCCCGGCATTACGCGGTCCGATCTTCTCGTCATCAACAAGACGGATCTCGCGCCTTATGTCGGCGCCGATCTCGACGTCATGCAGCGCGACGCCGATCGCATGCGCCAGTCCCGCCCGTTCGTGTTTTCGGACATGAAGCGGGGCGAGGGCGTGGAGCGGATCGTGGAGTTTCTGCGGGTCGAAGGCGGGCTGTAATGCGTTCCGGAACCTCGTTGCGAAACCTGCATCGGGCGTTTTAGGAAGGCCTTGCAAAAGGGCGTGGCCTGTGGATTGTTGATCGGCCAACAAGGGAGTTGCAACATGTCCTGGGAACACTGGTTCGCCTTCGTCGCCGCATCGGCCATCCTTCTGGCCATACCCGGGCCGACGATCCTTCTCGTCATTTCCTATGCGCTCAGCCATGGTCGCAAGGTGGCTGCGGCGACGGTCGCAGGCGTCGCGCTGGGCGATTTCACGGCGATGACCGCGTCGATGCTCGGCCTCGGCGCGCTGCTGGCGACCTCGTCCGCCATCTTCACCGCGCTGAAATGGATCGGTGCCGCCTATCTCATCTATCTCGGCATCAAGCTCTGGCGAGCGCCGGTCTCCGGCGGCGCGTCGGAGGCGGGAGACGCTGCGCCGGCGAGGGACCGGCCGATCCGCATCTTCCTGCACACCTATGTGGTGACGGCGCTCAACCCGAAGAGCATCATCTTCTTCATCGCCTTCCTGCCGCAGTTCATCGATGCATCGCGGCCGATCGCGTTCCAGATGGTCGTGTTCGAAGCCACCTTCCTCGTGCTCGCCACGGCGAATGCGGCGGCCTACGGCCTGATGGCCTCGATGGCGCGCAATTCGATCGGCAAACCGCGCGTCCAGCGCATCGTCAACCGGACGGGCGGCTCGCTGATGATCGGGGCCGGCCTGCTCGCGGCCGGATGGAAGAAGGCCGCGGCGTAACGCCCCTTCAGGACCGGCGGCGCGCCGGTCCTGCGCGTGTCCCTGCGTCTACTCCGCAGCCAGGGCCGGATGCGTCACCACCGTGCCGCCGACGGCGCGCAGCGTGCCGGGGGCGGTGCGGCTTTCCAGTCGGGCGAGGCGCTCCTGCAGCGTTTCGATCGTCTCGGCCTGAGCGGCGAGCTTTTCCGTGAGTTCTGTGTTTTCGAGCGGGACGGTCTCGATTTCCTTGCGGCCGACCAGACGGCCGAAGGACCAGCCGAGCAGGCGGGACAGATCGTCCATGATCAGGAAGAACGAGGGTACGACGACCAGCGACAGCACGGTGGAGACGATGATCCCGCCGATGACGGCGATGGCCATGGGCGCGCGGAACGAGCCGCCTTCGCCGACCCCGAGCGCCGAGGGCAGCATGCCGGCCGACATCGCGATGGAGGTCATGATGATCGGCCGGGCGCGTTTGCGACCCGCTTCCACCATGGCATCCACACGCTCCATGCCCTGCCGCTTCATCTCGATGGCGAAATCGACCAGCAGGATGGCGTTCTTGGTGACGATGCCCATCAGCATGAGAATGCCGATGAGAACGGGCATGGAGAGCGCGTTGTTGGTGACGATGAGGCCGAGCGCCACGCCGCCGATGGCGAGCGGCAACGAGAAGAGGATGGTGAAGGGCTGGATCACATCCTTGAAGAGGAGGATGAGCACCACGAGGACCAACAGAAGACCGAGCAGCATGGCATGGACGAAGCCGGACTGCATTTCCGCCTGGACCTCGGCATCGCCGCTTTCCAGGAAGCGGACGCCCTCCGGCAGGCTGACTTCGCTCGCGGCTTTCTTGAAGCGGTCGGAGGCGGTGTCCAGCGCAACGCCCACCGGCAGATCGGCACCCATGGTGACGACACGGAAGCGGTCGTAGCGCTTGATCGAGCTCGGACCTTCCGAATAGGCGATGTCGGCCACGCTCGAAATGGGCACGAGCGCGCCCGATGCCGTCTGGATCTTGAGGTTGCGGATGGCGGCGAGGTCGGTGCGCATATCGGTGTCGATCTGCACGCGGATGGGGATCTGCCGGTCGTCGAGCGAGATCTTCGTCAGAGCCGCGTCGATGTCGCCGATGGTCGCGACGCGGAGGACATCGGAGAGCTGGGACGTGGTGATGCCGAGGCGCGACATGCGTTCGGTCAGCGGGCGCAGCTGCAGCTCCGGGCGCGGCAGCGCGCCGTCCGGGCTGACATTGGCAAGCGCCGGCTCGTCCCGGAGCTTGGCCTGCAGCAGGCCGACGGCCTCGTTCAGGGCCGCTTCGTCGTTGGAGAGGAGGTTGAACGCAAGGTCACGCTCGCCACGGTCGTTCAGCTTCAGCACGCGCACATCCGGGATCGAATGGATGGCGGCAAAGATCTGGGCCTCGATCCGCGACTGCGGAATGATGCGGCCGGCCGGCGGCAGCTTCGGCATGTATTGCCCGACGAGGGGAAGGCTGCCGAGCAGATTGTTGACCAGCTTGTTGACGAGCGAATGATCGAGCTTTTCCAGCATGACCGTAATGGTCGCGCGGCGCAGCTCCAGATCGCCCTTGGGCGAGGCTCCGCCCAGCACGAAGATGCCTTCGACGCCGGGGAAATCCTTGATCCGGTCATAGATTTCCGCGCTCGTGCGGTCGGTGTCTTCCAGCATGGCATCCGGCGGAAGTTCGACGGACAGCACGATGCGCGAAGCATCTTCCGGCGGCAGGAAGCTGCCGGGAACGGTGAGCAGCAGCTGCACCGAGCCGACGAGGAAGGCGATGGCGACGGCGAGCGTCAGGTAACGCATGTACCAGCGGCGCGTCGTGGCCGAGACCAGCCAGCTATAGCCCCGCATCATGATGCCGTCGCGCGCCTCGCCGTGCCCGTCGCCATCGCCGGAGCGCATGAGATAGGCCGCCATGACCGGCGTGATCAAGCGCGCCACCATCAGCGAGAAGAACACGGAGACGGCGACCGTCAGGCCGAACTGGATGAAGTACTGTCCGGGAATGCCCGGCATGAACGACACCGGCACGAAGACGGCGATGATGGTGAAGGTGGTGGCGATGACCGCAAGGCCGATCTCGTCCGCCGCCTCGATCGACGCCCGATAGGGCGATTTCCCCATCTTGATATGCCGGGCGATGTTCTCGATCTCGACGATCGCATCGTCCACGAGAATGCCGGTCGCCAGCGTCAGGGCGAGGAACGAGACGAGGTTTAGCGAGAAGCCGAGCAGGTCCATGATCCAGAAGGTGGGGATGGCCGACAGCGGCAGCGCGAGGGCCGAGATTAGCGTCGCGCGCCAGTTTCGCAGGAACAGCAGCACGACGGCAACGGCCAGCAGCGCGCCTTCGATCAGCGTGTCCAAGGCGGCTTCGTAATTGCCGTAGGTGAAGTAGACGCTGTCGTTGATGAGCTGGATCGAGACGCCGGGATTGGCGGCGCGTACGGCATCCAGGGACTTCGCCACGGTCTCTGCAACGCTGACCTCGCTCGCACCCTTGGAGCGGAAGACGGCGAAGGTGACGACGGGCGTGCCGTCGAAGCGCGAAAAGCTCTTCGGCTCCTCATAGGTATCGGTGACGGTGCCGAGTTCCGACAGGCGGACGAACAGGCCGTTCGGCATGGCGATCATCGTATCGGCGAGTGCCGTGACGGAGCGGGCGTCGCCGAGCGTGCGGATCGCCTGTTCGCTGCCGCCGATCTGTCCGCGGCCGGAGCCGAGGTCGGTGTTCATCTTGCGCAGTTGCGCGTTCACGTCGGTCGCGGTGATGCCGTAGGAATTGAGGCGGCTGTCGCTGAGTTCCACCCGCACCTCGCGGTCGGCGCCGCCGTAGCGGTCGATCCGGCCGATGCCGGTCTGGCCCTGCAGCGCGCGCTTCACCGTGTCGTCCACGAACCAGCTGATCTCTTCCAGCGTCATGTCCGGTGCGGAGACGGCGAAGGTCTGGATCGCCTGTCCCTCGACATCGATCTTCGCGACGATCGGCTCCTCGATGCCGGCCGGCAGGTCGCCGCGGATGCGGTCGATCGCGTCCTTGGTGTCCTGCACCGCCTGGTTCGTCGGGATCTCGATCTCGAACTCGACGCCGGTCGTGGAAATGCCGTCGGTGATGGTCGAGGTGACGTGCTTGACCCCGGCGATGCCGGCCACGGCATCCTCGATCTCCTTGGTGACCTGCGTTTCCAGCTCGGCCGGCGCGGCCCCGCTCTGCGCGACGGAGATGGAGACGATGGGCACGTCGATATTGGGGAAGCGGGTGATCGGCAGCGCGTTGAACGACTGATAGCCGAGGAACATCAGCAGCACGAAGGTGAGGATCGGTGCGATCGGATTGCGAATGGCCCAGGCCGAGAAGTTCATGGCGGGTCGATCCTCAGTTGGTGGCCGTCTTGCCGGTGGATGCCGCGGCCTTGACCGGCGTGATCCGGTCGCCGTCGCGAACATAGGCGCCGGCCTTCGCGACGACCTCGTCGCCCTCGCTCAGGCCCGAGACGATCTCGATGTAACGACCGTCCTGGATGCCCGTTTCGATCCGCGCCATCTCCACCACGCCGTCGCGCACCTTGCGCACCACGGTTTCGGTCTTGCCGCTGGTCACGGCCGTCAGCGGCAGGGCCAGGGCCTGCTTTTCCTCGACCGTGATGTCGGCATTGGCATACATGCCGACGCGCGCCTTTTCGGGATCGAGAATGCTGATGAAAACGGTTCCGAGCCGCGTGTCGGCATCGACCGTCGGCGAGATCAGGCGGATCTTGCCGTCGAGCGTGACGCTGCTGTCGGCGAGCTTCAGGCTGGCTTTCTGGCCGACGGCCAGTTTCAGAAGATCGCCTTCCGAGACGTCGGCGCGCATTTCCACGGCGCCGTCTCGGATGATGGTGAACAATGGCTGCCCGGAGCCGGCGGCGATGGCGCCGACCTTGGCCGTGCGGGCGGAGACGGTGCCGGCGACCGGCGCCTTGATGACGGTGCGCGCCAGGCGCAGATCCACGTCGGACATCTGGGCTTCGACCACCTTGATGTCGGACTGCGCGACCGCGATCAGCTGCTCGGCCGAGGTGACGCGCGCAAGGGCTGCGGCGGCGGCGGCCTCCGTCTGATCGGCGAGGGCGGTGGAAACGGTGCCTGCGTCCTTGAGTTTCGCGTTGCGCTCGGAGACGCGGACGGCTTCCTTCGCATTGGCCTGCGCCTCGACGAGCTGCGCCTGATACTGGGCGAGCGAGGCGCGGGCCTTCGCGAGGCTTGCCTCGTTCTGGCTGCGCGTCAGCAGCAGGGCATCCTCGTTCAGCGTCGCCATGGTGGCGTCGGCCTCGACCTTGTCGCCGATATCCACCGCGAGGCTGCGGATCGACAGACCTTCGACAAGCGGCTGCACGAAGGTTTCCTCGACGGCCTGGATCGTCCCGGTCGCGATCACCCGGTCGATGATCTTGCGCGTTTCGGCCCTGGTGACCACGATGGAGGGATAGGCCGTCTCGGGCTTGGCCTGCGTCTTCGCTTCAGACGTTGCGGCCTCCTGCGCAAGGGCCGCAGGTGTCAGGGAAGGAGCGACCGACAGGGCGAGGACGGTGAGAAACACGGCAACCGGCGACCGGGCCGAAACCGGCCTGGCGCGCATGCCACCTGCAAAGGGTCTTCCAGCCGCCATCGGCGTGTCCTCATTGTCGAATTGTGCTGAAAGACGACGATTGCCGCCTGTCCGCCCCATGATCTGAAGGCACGCGCCACGCCCCCGCGGCACTGCACCCGGCAATCTCTTTACCATCATCCCAGGTTTCGCGCGCGCAGAATCATGGTCGCGATCTGCGTCAAAGAGCGCGGAAACCGCGCTTTGGACGAGGTTTTTACGGTATATGGCGTCGGGATCAGGCAATTTTCAGGCAGAACGCAAAACGCGCGACCGAGGCCGCGCGCTGCTTTCTGTCGAAGACCTGTGGGCCTATTTCAGGGCCGCGTCGGTGATCTCGTGCGTCCAGGCGCCGGTCGGCTCCTTGGTGATGACGGGGTCGGAGCCGCCCTTCATGAGGGATGCGACGGTGCGGGTGTAGTCCGCCTCGTCCAGCGCGCCGTTGGAGCCGGCGGTGAGCTTGGCGATCTCGCCCATCATGCGCTTCTGGTGCTCTTCGGTCTGGGCGCCGGTGGCGTCGTTTTCGAGCACGATGCCGGCGGCCTCGTCCACATGCTCCTCGGCATATTTCCAGCCCTTCATGGAGGCGCGGACGAACTTGACCATCTTGTCCTTGAAGGCCGGGTCCTTCAGCTTGTCTTCGAGCACGTAGAGGCCGTCCTCCAGCGTCGCGACGCCCTGGTCCTCGTATTTGAAGGTCACGAGATCCTCCGGCTTGATGCCGGCGTCGAGAACCTGGCCGTACTCGTTATAGGTCATGGTGGAAATGCAGGCGGCCTGCTTCTGGATCAGCGGATCGACGTTGAAGCCCTGCTTGAGGACCGTCACGCCGTCCGGCCCGCCATCCGTCTTGAGGCCAAGCTGGCTCATCCAGGAGAGGAACGGATACTCGTTGCCGAAGAACCAGACGCCGAGCGTCTTGCCCTTGAAATCGGCCGGGCTCGCGACGCCGCTTTCCTTCAGGCAGGTCAGCATCATGCCGGACTTCTTGAAAGGCTGGGCGATATTGACGAGGGCGACGCCCTTTTCGCGCGTGGCGAGCGCCGAGGGCATCCAGTCGACCACGACATCGGCGCCGCCACCGGCGATGACCTGCGGCGGGGCGATATCCGGGCCGCCCGGCTTGATCTCGACGTCGAGACCTTCCGCCTCGTAGAAACCCTTGTCCTTGGCGACGTAATAGCCGGCGAACTGGGCCTGCGTGACCCATTTGAGCTGCAGCGTCACCTTTTCCGCCGCCATGGCGTCGAAGGCGGCCAGCGACAGCGCGCTGGACATGAGAAGCGATGCGATTGTCCGTTTCATATGCGTTCCCTTTGTTATCGTTCGTCTTCTTTTTACGCCCGTCCACCGCGGACGGACGGATGCCAGAACGTGACGACGCGTTCCACCAGCGCCACCACACCATAAAACACCGAGCCGGCCAGCGCCGCCACAGCGATTTCCGCCCAGACCATGTCGACATTCATGCGTCCGACCTCGGTGGAGATGCGGAAGCCCATGCCGACGATCGGCGTGCCGAAGAATTCCGCGACGATGGCACCGATCAGGGCCAGCGTCGAGTTGATCTTCAGCGCATTGAAGATGAAAGGCCAGGCGGCGGGCAGGCGAAGCTTGACCAGCGTCTGGAACCAGGAGGCCGCATAGGTCTGCATTAGGTCCTTTTCCATGCTGCTCGCGGCGGCAAGCCCCGTCACCGTGTTCACCAGCATGGGGAAGAACGTCATGATGACGACGACCGCCACCTTCGACGGCCAGTCGAAGCCGAACCACATGACCATGATCGGGGCGACGCCCACGACGGGGAGGGCGGAGACGAAATTGCCGAGCGGCAGCAGCCCCTTCTGCAGGAAGGGCGAGCGATCGATGGCGATGGCAACGAGGAAACCGAGGCCGCAGCCTGTGACATAGCCGGTGATCACGGATTTGAGGAAGGTCTGGCGGAAATCCGCCCAGAGCGTGGGCAGCGACGAGATCAGCCGCGTCCAGATCATCGAGGGCGGGGGCAACAAGACGGCCGGCACGGCAAAGCCGCGCACGAGACCTTCCCACAGCACGAGCAGGCTGACGCCGAACAGAATGGGGACGATGAGGCGGATCGTGCGCTCTAGGGCCTTCGAGGCCGGTTTGCGTCGGACCAGCCATTCGTTCAGCGCCCAGGCGCCGAGCCAGAAGAGGACGGCGGGGAGGATGGCGTTCATGGGCGGACTCCCATGCGGCGGAGCACCGCGGAATGGGCGGCGCCGACGATGAGGACGAGCACGGCGGCAAGGCCCGCGGCCATGAACAGGGCCGACCAGATCTGCACCGTCTGCCCGTAATAGGACCCTGCCAGCAGGCGGGCGCCGAGGCCGGCGACGGCCCCGGTCGGCAGCTCGCCGACGATGGCGCCCACCAGCGAGATCGCGACCGCCACCTTCAGCGAGGTGAACAGATACGGCATGGAGGCCGGCCAGCGGAGCTTCCAGAAAAGCTGCGAGGGGCTCGCATTGTAGGTGCGCATCAGGTCGAGCTGGATCTGTTCCGGACTGCGCAGGCCCTTCACCATGCCGACCGCGATCGGGAAGAACGAGAGATAGGTCGAGATCAGCGCTTTCGGCAGCAGGCCGGCAATGCCGATGGCGTTGAGCACGACGATGATCATCGGGGCGATGGCGAGGATCGGAATCGTCTGGCTGGCGATGATCCACGGCATCAGCGAGCGGTCCATCGCCCGGTTGTGCACGATGCCGACGGCAAGCGCGATGCCGAGCAGGGTGCCGAGCCCGAAGCCGACCAGCGTGGCGGAGAGCGTGATCCAGGCGTGATAGACGAGGCTGCGCTTGGAGGTCACCGGTTTGTTGATGGTCGTATCCCACAGCTCGGCCATCACCTGATGCGGCGCCGGCAGAACGGGCCGCGCCTGCGCCATCGTCCGCGGCACGATCTCCGAGAATGAGATGGTGGTGCCGGCCCGGGCGGCGGTGTCGCGCTCGAACGGCGCATTGAGGAAAACGACGGCGGCGTACCAGACGGCGAGGAGAGCCGCGAGAATGGTGAGGACGGGGACGATCTTTTCCCGGTTCGTCATGGGGTGGCCTCTGTCCTGAGAGGTGCGAGGCTGTTTAAGCAAGGCATCCCGCCGCTATTCGTCATAGCTGTGCCCCGCCCGCAAACCGTCCCGGACACGGCTGGCGATCTCCAGGAATTCCGGGGTTTCGCGGATATCCAGCGGTCGCTCCCGGGGCAGGGTTGATTCGATGACGTCGGTGATCCGGCCGGGGCGGGGGCTCATGACGACAATCTTGGTGGAGAGGTAGACGGCCTCGGGGATCGAGTGGGTGACGAAGCAGATGGTCTTTTCGGTGCGGGCCCAGAGCTCGAGCAGCTGCTCGTTCAGGTGGTCGCGGACGATTTCGTCCAGCGCGCCGAAAGGCTCGTCCATCAGCAGGAGGTCGGCATCGAAGGCCAGCGCGCGGGCGATGGAGGCGCGCTGCTGCATGCCGCCGGAAAGCTGCCAGGGAAATTTTTTGCCGAAGCCCGAGAGATTGACGAGCGCCAGCGTCCGCTCGATCCGCGCCCGCTTCTCGGCCTCGCCATAGCCCATGATTTCGAGCGGCAGCGCGATGTTCTGCTCGATCGTGCGCCAGGGATAGAGGGCTGCGGCCTGGAAGACGTAGCCATAGGAACGGTTCTTGCGCGCATCCTCGGGCGTCGTGCCGTTGACCGTGATCGTGCCGGCGGTCGGTTTTTCCAGATCCGCGATGACGCGCAGGAAGGTGGTCTTGCCGCAGCCCGACGGGCCGATGAAGGAGACGAAATCGCCCTTGCGCACATCGAGATCGACGCCCGTCAGAGCCGTGACCGGGCCATCATCGGTCTTGAAGGTGAGGCCGAGACCCCGGGCGGAAACGACGGAGCGGGCGTCCGGCGACGCGGTGTTCGGGGAGAAGGCATCGGGTCTTATCTGCGGCATTGCGAAAGCGGTCCCCATGTAGTGCCGTCCTTGAAACGGATCGTATAGCCCTTCGCACTTTTGTCGAGCGCGACGGTTTCCTTCGGGCCGACCTCGCCTTCGGCGTCGCACTGGGTGCGGATGGTAAAGCCGGTCGCGGTTTTCCCGGCCGTTCCCTCGAACTGGCAATAGGCCGTGGCCGTTGTGATGCCCTCGTCGTTGAGCAGGAAGAAAACGTCGGCGCCGCTCGATTCGCCCGTCTTGGCATAGACGCAGCCCTCGGCGTTGCCATAGGCGCCGTCGAGAAATGTCGGCGCGGCCACGCTGACGCCGGAGACGCAGCCGCAGGCGGCCAGGAGCACGAGGGTTCGCATCAGACGCCGCTCGCCGGGATGCCGGTCCGGGTGACCTTGCGCGGCGCCGTGATCTCCTTCCAGGTCGAGAGCGCCTTTGCGACCGGCGTCACCGGCGGGCGGCGCACGAAGTCGCCATGGCCTTCGCGGGTCTTCACCGTGTCTTCCTCGATCGCCACCACGCCGCGGGTCAGCGTGAAGCGGGGCAGGCCGGTGACGGTCTTTCCCTCGAAGACGTTGTAATCGATCGCCGATTGCTGGGTCGCCGCCGCAATGCTCTTCGTCCGCTTCGGGTCCCAGACGACGAGGTCGGCATCGGCGCCGACGAGGATCGCGCCCTTCTTCGGATAGATATTGAGGATCTTGGCGATGTTGGTCGAGGTCACCGCGACGAACTCGTTCATGGTGATGCGGCCGGTGGCCACGCCATGGGTCCAGAGCATCGGCATGCGGTCTTCCAGGCCCCCGGTTCCGTTCGGGATCTTGCGGAAATCGCCAAGGCCGGAGCGCTTCTGCTCGGTGGTGAAGGCGCAGTGGTCGGTCGCCACGCATTGCAGCGAGCCGGAGGAAAGGCCGGCCCAGAGGCTGTCCTGATGCAGCTTGCTGCGGAAGGGCGGCGACATGACGCGGCGGGCGGCATGGTCCCAGTCGGCATTGCCATATTCGCTTTCGTCCAGCGTCAGGTGCTGGATGAGCGGTTCGCCATAGACCCGCATGCCCTTCTGCCGGGCGCGGCGGATGGCCTCGTGGCTCTGCTCGCAGGAGGTGTGGACGATATAGACCGGACAGCCCGCCATGTCGGCGATCATGATGGCGCGGTTCGTCGCCTCGCCTTCGACCTCCGGCGGCCGGGAATAGGCATGCGCCTCCGGCCCGTCATTGCCCTCGGCGATCAGCTTGGCCTGCATCTGCGCCACCACGTCACCGTTTTCGGCATGGACGAGCGGCAGGGCGCCGAGCTCCGCGCAGCGCTGGAACGAGGCGAACATTTCGTCGTCATCCACCATCAGCGCGCCCTTGTAGGCCATGAAGTGCTTGAAGGTGTTGATGCCCTTGTCGCGGACGATCGTCTCCATTTCCTCGAAGACCTGCGCACCCCACCAGGTGATCGCCATATGGAAGGAATAGTCGCAGGCCGCCCGCGAGGTCTTGTTGTGCCACATGTCGAGGGCTTCAAGCAGCGACTGGCCGGGATTCGGCAGCGCGAAATCCACCACCATCGTCGTGCCGCCGGCGAGCGCCGCGCGCGTGCCGCTCTCGAAATCATCGGCGGAATAGGTGCCCATGAACGGCATTTCCAGATGCGTGTGCGGATCGATGCCGCCGGGCATGACGTAGCAACCCGTCGCGTCGAGCACATCGCCACCGGTAAGGTTCGGCCCGATGTCGGCGATCACGCCGTTCTCGATGCGGATGTCGGCGGCATAGGTCAGGTCGGCGGTGACGATGGTGCCGTTCTTGATGATGGTGGTGGTCATGGATGTTCCCGTTGTTGTTTCTTTTCGCTCGTCGGGAGAGCGGGATAAGGCAGGCCAACGGCCAGGATAAGAGCGGTTTCGAGTCTCGTCATATCCGCTGGCCGAAAATGGCCTATTCGTTGGCGGATGACGTCCTTCTTCAGCGGCGAGATTTTCTCGACCATGACCTGAGAGACGTGTTGCAAGCCGTTTTCGACGGTCGGCGCGACGATCGGCCGAAGGATCGGAGCGTCGATCAGATGCGTCGTGATCGGGCAGGCAAGAATGCTGCTCAACGGTTCGATCAAGGCATCTGCCTGCAGGATGACGGCAGGCCTGGGTTTTCCAAGTTCAGCCGGAAAAACCGCAATTACGACATCTCCCCGGCTGAGCTTCATGGCTTGTCCCAGTTATCCGGCCCGACGGCCGCGATCCAATCCATGATTTCGTCTTCCTCAGGGGCCACAGCGATCTGTCGTGCCTCCTGCTGAAGTTGCTCCTGAAACATCTTGTCGTCGGTATCGGGGATCCAGATCTCCACGGGGCGATACCCTCGGCTTATCAAATCCGCGCGTTCTTCCGGCGACAATTCTCTCGGGCGACCCATGATGGCTCTCCTCCTGTTTGCGTGCCGATCCTACTCCACAATCCCGGCCGTCTCCACCACGGCGTGGAACAGGACGTCGCAGCCGGCGCTGGCCCAATCCTTCGAAATCTCCTCCGCCTCGTTGTGGCTGAGCCCGCCGACGCAGGGGCACATGATCATGGTGGCGGGGGCGACGCGGGCGGCCCAGCAGGCATCGTGGCCGGCACCGGAGATGATGTCCATGTGGCTGAGCCCGAGCTTTTCGGCAGCGGTGCGAACCGTCGAGACCAACGTCGGATCGAAGGTGACCGGGTCGAAATGGCCGACGGCCTCCACCGAGCAACCGACGCCAAGATCGGCGCAGATCATGGAAGCCTCGGCCTCGATACGGGCACGCATGCGGTCGAGCTTGCTCTGGTCGGGCGTGCGGATGTCGACGGTGAAGACGACCTTGCCGGGCAGGACGTTGCGGGAATTGGGCGAAAAGAACACCTGGCCGACGCCGCCCACCGCACCCGGCTGCTCGCCCATGGCGACCTTCTGCACCATCTCGACGATGCGCGACATGGCAAGCCCGGCATTGACGCGCAGGCCCATCGGCGTCGAGCCGGTATGGGCCTCGCGTCCCGTCAGCGTGAATTCGAGCCACCACAGACCCTGACAGTGGGTCACGACGCCGATCGCCTTGTTCTCCGCTTCGAGGATCGGACCCTGTTCGATGTGATATTCGAAATAGGCATGCATCCTGCGCGCGCCGACCTCTTCCTCGCCGCGCCAGCCGATCCGCGTCAGCTCGTCGCCATAGGTTTTTCCGTCCGGGTCCTTGCGGCTATAGGCGTAGTCGAGCGTGTGGACGCCGGCAAAGACGCCGGAGGCGAGCATGGCGGGGGCAAAGCGCGCGCCTTCCTCGTTCGCCCAGTTGGTGACGACGATCGGGTGTTTCGTCTTCAGGCCGAGATCGTTCAGGGTCCGCACGACTTCGAGCCCCGCGAGCACGCCGAGCACGCCATCATATTTTCCGCCGGTCGGCTGGGTGTCGAGGTGCGAGCCGACATAGACGGGCAGGGCATCCGGGTCCGTGCCCGGCCGGGTGGCGAACATGGTGCCCATGCGGTCGAGCCCCATGGTCAGGCCGGCGTCCCGGCACCAGGTCTCAAACAGGCTCCGGCCTTCGGCATCCGCATCGGTCAGCGTCTGGCGATTGTTGCCGCCGGCGATGCCCGGGCCGATCTCCGCCATCTGCATCAGACTGTCCCAGAGACGGTCGGCGTCGACCCGCATATTCTCGCCCGGTGCGGCCATGGTCTATCCCTCTCCGTTCGGACGCGGCAGGGCGCAGGGGCGCTCTTCGGCCGACGTTCGATTGTGTTGTTCCCACCGGTCGAATGGGGCATTCTTTTTGTTCGCCCTCGTATCAGTCGTTGCGTTTGTCATTGAAGTGACTGATAATTTAACCGGTTGGTAAACATTACAACTTCCGTTGCAGCACTCAAGACGGAAAAGCAAAAAAAGAAAAGACGGCAGAACGACGCGATGGACTGGCGGCCGGAAGGCTGGCGAAAGGGGGCTTGGATGGCATTACCGAGGGCGGCCAAAACGCAGCGGCGCACGCGAATCCAGGAAGAGAAGGAAGAGCTGATCCTGGAGGCGGCGCTGGAGGTGTTTGCAACCAACGGCTTTCGCGGCAGCACCATCGACCAGATCGCAGACGTCGCGGGCATGTCGAAGCCCAATCTGCTCTATTATTTCCGCACCAAGGAAGCGATGCACCGGGCGCTGATCGAGCGGGTTCTCGACAGCTGGCTCGATCCGCTGCGCGAGTTCGATGCGGAGGGCAATCCGGTGACCGAGATCCGCGGCTACATCCGGCGCAAGCTCGAGATGGCGCGGGATTTTCCACGCGAGAGCCGGCTGTTCGCCAACGAGGTCCTGCAGGGCGCGCCCCGCATCGAGGATGCCCTGATGGGGCCGCTCAAATCGCTGGTGGACGAGAAGGCGACGGTCATCCGCGCCTGGGCCAAGGCCGGAAAGATCGCCAAGTGCGATCCCTACCACCTGATCTTCGCCATCTGGGCGACGACGCAGCATTATGCCGACTTCGACGTGCAGGTGCGGGCGGTGCTCGGCCCGGACCGCGCCGGCGAGGGACGTTTCGAGGATGCGGCCCGGTTTCTGGAGATGCTCTTCGTCAATGGTCTCGGGGTGGGTGTCCCGTCTACCGGAACATCCGGCGGTTGAATTCTCGATTGCGGAGGGCGGATCAGGCGCCGGTGCGCACGGCTCTGGCGATGACATCCTTTTTCTGGCGCGCGGCCGCCAGCAGGGTGCCGATCTCCTCGGCATTTTCGACGATCAGGGTTTCCAGCGTCCCCTTGCGACCGCGAATGGCGATGTCGTAGCTCTCGCGATCCTCCAGCTTCAGCCCGGCATAGCGGATGACGTCTGCGGACACGGCGAGCTGCGCGTCGTATTCCTTGGCAAAGCCCTCAAGGCGGCTCGCCGCGTTGATCGTGTCGCCGACAGCCGTCAGCGAGGAGGCGCGGCCGTAGCCGATATGGCCGATGATCGCCGATCCCGCATGCATGCCCATCGCGATCCGCAGCGGCTTGTCGAGTTCGCTCGTGAAGTTTCGGTTGAGCGTCTCGATTCCCCGGGCGACGCGGGACGTCGCCTCCAGCGCATTGGCGCAGGCGTCCTCGATCGAGCCGGTCAGGCCGAAAAGGGCGAGGACGCCATCGCCGATGAACTTGTCGATGACCCCGCCGGAGCCCTCGACCGCTTCGCCGATCGTCTCGAAATAGCGGTTAAGCAGGAACACCGTATCGAACGGCAGCTGCTGCTGGGTGAGCAGCGTGAAATCGCGCAGATCGCAGAACAGCACGGCGATGCGACGTTCGCGGCCGGCCGCCACATCCTCGCCGATCTGCGGGCGGACGCCGACATTCTCGGCGCCCAGAACCGGCGCGATGGAAACATCGTGCGTGGGCCGAAGCTGGCAGCCGAGGCGGACATTTTCGCCGGCGCGGATGCGGATCAGCGTCTGGCGCTCGCCTTCGCTGGGCGGCGGCAAGCCTTCCAGCCCGTCCGTTACCCGGACGCGACAGGTCGAACAGCGGCCGCGCCCGCCGCAGACGGAGAGATGGGGGATGCCGGCCGAGCGGCTGGCTTCGAGCACGGAAAAACCGCGCGCGACGGAGAGGACCTTGCCGTCGGGATAGCGGATGCGGACCTTGCCGCGGATGGGAAAGGACCGCCAGAGCAGCGTGATGCCGATGGAACCGGCAAGGATAAGGAAGATGCCCTGGCGGATATCGGCGAGAAGCGCGGGATCGGTGCGGCCCGACATGAACCAGGCGTTCGATGGCATGGCCGGGCCGACCGTGCGGGCGGCGACCACGAAGCCGAGCAGCGACAGGACCGGAATCAGAAGAGCCAGCGTATAAAGCGGCAAGGCGGCGCGGGGATACCAGTCACGCCCGCGCATCCAGAACCAGAAGCCGAGACAGCCATGCGCCCAGGCGATGATGAGGGCTGCGGACTGCCAGACGGCGCTTCCGGTGCGCGACCAGAGGCGCGGCAGGATATCGCGATAATCCGCGGAATAGCCCGACAGCATCCAGTCGATGCGGGTGACGGTGACATGGCTGACCAGAAGGAAGGGCAGAGCAAGGCCGAGCCCGATCTTCAACGCTTCGCGCAGCGGCATGCGCAGCGTCTGGCGCCGCCGAAGCCCATCGAGCGCCAGCACGAAATGCACGGCGAGCGAACCATAAAGGGCGATGGTCCCGGGCAGGCTGCGCCAGATCTCGTTGAAGACATCGCGCCCGCGCTCCATCGCGTCGATCGAGACGAGACCGAGCGCATGGTTGAGGAAATGCGTGAGCAGGAACAGCCCCAGACACACGCCGGTCCAGATATGCAGGCGCTTGCGCAGCTTCGAACGATCGCGTTTCAAGCAGTCTCCGGTTCGATCCGTTGATCACCGGATGCTTATCGGCCAGTTTGGGACGCGTAGCAACGCGGGAATTGTGACGCACGGGCGAGGCGAGGTCGATGGCCTGCAACCACAGGTTCGATCACGCAACCCTTCGCACTGCGACAAATTGCCTTGTCATAAAAAAAGCTTTCGCTTATACGGCGATCCTGGGGGGACTAACAAGACGTGAGGTTGACATGGCCAGTAAAACAGAGAGCAGCGCTCGGCGTTCGGGAACTTCGCAGCATCTGGCCATAAGCCGTCGGCACCTTCTCGGTTCGGCGGCAGGCGGCGCGGCCGCTCTGACCCTGTCCTCCATTCCCAGCTGGGCTCTTGCGGCCGAGAAGACGGTGGACGTCCTCCTCGTCGGCGGCGGCATCATGAGCGCGACGCTCGGCGTGCTGATCAACGAGTTGGAGCCATCCTGGTCGATCGAGATGATCGAGCGGCTGGACGACGTGGCGCTCGAAAGCTCCAACGGCTGGAACAATGCCGGCACCGGCCACTCCGCGCTTGCCGAGCTCAATTACACGCCGAAGGATGTGAACGGCAATGTCGATATCAGCCGGGCCGTCGGCATCAACGAATCCTTCCAGGTCTCCCGCCAGTTCCTCGCGCATCAGGTCGATCGCGGCGTTCTGAAGGACCCGCGCTCCTTCATCAATTCGACGCCGCATATGAGCTTCGTCTGGGGCGACGACAACACGGATTTCCTGGAAAAGCGCTTCGAGGCGCTGAAGGCGAGCGCGCTGTTTTCGGGCATGAAATTCTCGCGCGACCATGACGAGATCGCGCAATGGGTCCCCATCATGATGGAGGGCCGCGACCGCGCCCAGCCGCTGGCCGCCACCTGGTCGCCGCTCGGCACGGACGTCAATTTCGGCGAGATCACCCGCCAGTACGTCACCCATCTGAAGACCCAGCCGACCTTCACCCTAACCCCCTCCAGCGAGGTGCAGGAGATCGCCCGCAACGAGGACGGCACCTGGCGCGTCAGCTATACCGACACGCGGACCGGCGACCGGAAGGGCGTGATCAACGCGAAGTTCGTGTTTCTGGGGGCCGGCGGCGGTGCGCTGCCGCTCTTGCAGATGTCGGGTATTCCCGAGGCCGACGACTATGCCGGCTTCCCGGTCGGCGGGTCGTTCCTCGTCTGCGAGAAGCCCGAGATCGTCAACCGGCATCTGGCCAAGGCCTATGGTCAGGCGTCCGTCGGCGCGCCGCCGATGTCGGTGCCGCATCTCGACACGCGCATGCTGGACGGAAAGCAGGTCGTGCTGTTCGGACCGTTTGCCACCTTCTCGACCAAGTTCCTGAAGGACGGTTCCTATTTCGACCTTCCCGCGTCCGTGACGCTCGACAATATCTGGCCGATGCTGCAGGTCGGCATGAACGAGTTCAGCCTCGTCCAATATCTCGCCGGCCAGCTCCTGATGTCCGACGAGGATCGGCTTGCCGCCCTGCGCGAGTACTTCCCGCAGGCGAACGGCGAGGACTGGCGCCTGTGGCAGGCCGGGCAGCGGGTGCAGATCATCAAGCGCGACCCTGAAAAGGGCGGCGTGCTGAAGCTCGGCACGGAGATCGTCGCTTCGGCAGACGGTACGATCACGGCGCTTCTTGGCGCGTCGCCGGGCGCCTCGACGGCGGCGCCGATCATGCTCGACGTTCTGAAGAAGGTCTTTGCCGAGCGTCTGGCGACGCCGGAATGGCAGGCCAAGGTGAAGACAATGGTGCCGAGCTACGGCACGAAGCTCAACGAAAATCCGCAGGCGCTGGCGCTCGCCTGGGCCGCGACGAGCGAGCGCCTCCAGCTCGCCATCGCACCGCCGGCCATCGGCACCGCCGCACCGACCGCCCTTCCGTCCGCCGACGTGAAGCGCGTTCCGGATATGGCGCTCTGAGCCTCTCGATCGACGACCTGCCGGCTTGATGCGCGGCAGGTCACGATGGGAGCGCAACGATCCCGCCGCGCTCCGTCGATCGCTCCCCCGTTACTCCGCCGCCTGTCGCGACATCGGGTTGTTGGGGTGCGTTGTCCAGTTTGCGTAGGTTGCATCGACCACCTTGCCGGTGCGCTCGTCCAGCGTGCCCGGGGGCAGGGCGACCATGGTGATGCAGTCCTGCACGGGACAGACGTTGACGCAGAGATTGCAGCCGACGCACTCGTCCTCCATCACCTCGAAATGCCGGACGCCATCGACATATTGCGTGATCGCCTGGTGCGAGGTGTCCTCGCAGGCGATGTGGCAGCGACCGCATTTGATGCAGGCATCCTGGTCGATGCGGGCCTTGGCAATGTAGTTGAGGTTGAGATACTGCCAATCCGACACGTTCGGGACGGCGCGGCCGGTGATGTCGTCGAGCGTCCGGTGGCCCTTGGAATCCATCCAGGTGGAGAGCCCGGTGATCATCTCCTGCACGATCTTGAAGCCGTAGGTCATGGCGGCGGTGCAGACCTGCACGTTGCCGGCCCCGAGCACGAGAAATTCCGCCGCATCGCGCCAGGTGGTGATGCCGCCGATGCCGGAGATCGGCAGGCCCTGCGTTTCCGGATCGCGGGCGATCTCGGCCACCATGTTGAGCGCGATCGGCTTGACCGCCGGGCCGCAATAGCCGCCATGGCTGCCCTTGCCGTCGATCGAGGGTTCGGGTGCGAAGGTGTCGAGATTGACCGAGGTGATCGAGTTGATGGTGTTGATCAGCGACACGGCGTCGGTGCCGCCGGCCTTTGCAGCGCGGGCGGGTTGGCGGATGTCGGTGATGTTCGGTGTCAGCTTGGTGATGACCGGCATACGGGTATATTGCTTGCACCAGCGCACGACCATCTCGATATAGGCCGGCACCTGGCCGACGGCGGCGCCCATGCCGCGCTCCGACATGCCGTGCGGACAGCCGAAATTCAGCTCGATGCCGTCGGCACCGGTTTCCTCGACCAGCGGCAGGATCGCTTTCCAGCTTTCCTCCTCGCAGGGCACCATGATCGAGGCGATCAGGGCGCGGTCGGGCCAGTTCATCTTGACCTGCTTCATCTCGCGCAGGTTGGTGTAGAGGTCGCGATCGGTGATGAGCTCGATATTGTTCAGGCCGAGGAGCCGGCGATCGGCGCCCCAGATGGCGCCGTAGCGCGGGCCGTTGACGTTCACGACCGGCGGGCCGTCCTCGCCGAGCGTCTTCCAGACCACGCCGCCCCAGCCGGCCTTGAAGGCCCGCTCGACATTGTAGGCCTTGTCGGTCGGCGGTGCCGAGGCGAGCCAGAACGGGTTGGGGGATTTGATGCCGACGAAATTGTTGCGCAGATCAGCCATGGTTCATCTCCCTCAAGCGACGGCAGCAGACGGATGGCGCTCGGCCATCAGCGTGCGGTGGATCGATTCGGCGGCGTCCCGCCCTTGGGCGACGGCCGAGACGGTGAGGTCTTCGCCGCCGAGACGACAGTCGCCGCCGGCCCAGACGCGGTCGAGCGACGTTCGTCCCTCCTCGTCCACGAGGATGCGGCCGGACTGAAGCGCGACGACGCCGAGCGCATCGGCCTCCAGCGTCTGGCCGATCGCCTTGAGGATGTGATCGGCCGCAAGCACGCCGGTCTCGCCGGTGGCGATGAGGCGTCCGTCCGCTTCGGCGGTGTAATCCAGCTCGATGCCGGCGATCTTGCCGTCTTCACCGGCGAGAATGCGCCGGGGCTGCAGCCAGTGGCGGATGGTGACGCCGCGCGAGGTCGCGAGATCCTGCTCATAGGCCGAGGCGTTCATGTGCTCGCGGCCGCGGCGGTAGCAGATGGTGACCTCCTCGGCGCCCAGAAGTTTCGCCTGGACCGCCGCATCGATCGCGGTCATGCCGCCACCGATCACGACGACACGGCGACCGACGGGGATGTCGGTCTTGCCCGGCGATTGCCGCAGGGCCGCGATGAAGTCGATCGCATCCGCCACGCCCTCGGCCGCTTCGCCCTCCGCGCGCAGGGCATTGACGCCGGTCAGGCCCATCCCGAGGAAAACCGCGTCGTGACGGGCGAGGAGATCGGAAAGCTTGATGTCGCGGCCGAGCATCTGACGGTTGCGGATCTCGATGCCGCCGATGGCGAGCACGTAATCCACCTCCTTCTGCGCGAAGTCGTCGGTCGCCTTGTAGGTGGCGATGCCGTATTCGTTCAGCCCGCCGGCCTTTTCGCGCGCGTCGTAGACGACGACGTCATGGCCGTTGACGGCGAGGCGATGGGCGCAGGCAAGACCTGCGGGTCCGGCGCCGACGACGGCCACGGTCTTGCCCGTTGCGGGCGCACGTTCGTAGAACTGGCGATCTTCCGCCATGGCGATGTCGGTGGCGTAGCGCTGCAGCCGGCCGATGGCGACCGGGCGGCCCTCCGCCTCCATGCGGACGCAGGCCTCCTCGCACAGCGTTTCGGTGGGACAGACGCGGGCGCACATGCCGCCGAGAATGTTCTGGTCGAAGATGGTGTTGGCCGAGCCGATCGGATTGCCTGTCGCGATCTGCCGGATGAAGAGGGGGATGTCGATGGAGGTCGGACAGGCCGTCATGCACGGCGCATCATAGCAGAAGTAGCAGCGATCGGCCGCGACGAGCGCCTCGTGCTCGTCCAGGCGCGGATGCAGATCCGCGAAGTTCGCCTCGTACTGGCCGGGCGTCAGGCGCCCGCCGATCATTCCGGAGTCCGTCGTTCCCATGTTTTCCTCCCAATGGCAACCGCACGATCAGCGAAGGCTAACATGGAAAATTTCTTTATCAAACGGTAAAATTTCAGGACCCATTTTCGGTGTTTTCCAAGGCGCGGGGTCGATTGACAGGTCGCGGCAAAAGGTGTCAGCACTTCGGTTTCCCGCTGGACCTTGGGAGAGGCATGGAATGGCACGCAGACCGGAAGCGAATGCACGGCTCGACGATGCGGCACGCGCCGGCTGGCTCTATTATGTCGCGGGGCGCACGCAGGACGAGATCGCCGGGCAGATGGGCATCTCGCGACAGTCGGCGCAGCGGCTCGTGTCGCTCGCCATGGCCGAACGGCTGATCAAGGTCCGCCTCGACCACCCGATCGCCGCCTGCATGGAGCTCGGCCTGCGGCTGAAGGAACGCTACGGGCTGCGGCAGGCGGAAGTGGTTCCGAGCGATCCCACATCCTCCTCCACCACCGTCGGCATTGCGGAGGCCGGGGCGGCCGAGATCGAGCGCTGGCTGAAGTCGAGCGAGCCGATCATCATGGCGATCGGCACCGGGCGGACGCTGAAGGCGGCGATCGACCAGCTGCCGGCGATGGACTGTCCGCAGCATCGCATCGTCTCGCTGACCGGCAATATCGGCGTCGACGGGTCGGCCGCCTATTACAACGTCATCTTTTCCATGGCCGACGCCGTCAAGGCGCGGCATTTCCCCATGCCCCTGCCGGTCATCGTGTCCTCGGCCGAGGAGCGCGAGGTGCTGCACAAGCAGATCCTCGTGCAGTCGGCGCTCAGCCTCGGCACGCAGGCCGACATCGCCTTCGTCGGCATCGGCGAAGTGGGCACCGATGCGCCGCTCTGCCAGGACGGGTTTCTGGCCCATGACGAGATGGCCAAGCTGGTGGAGCAGGGGGCGGCCGGCGAAATCTGCGGCTGGATGTTCGACGGCGACGGACAGCTCATCTCGGGCGATATCAACAAGCGGGTGGCGAGCGTTCCCTTGCCGTCACGCGATACCACCACGCTGATCGGCATGGCCAAGGGCCGGCGCAAGCACCTCGCGCTGCGGGCCGCCTTGCGCGGCGGACTCATCAACGGCGTCATCACGGACGAGGAAACGGCTGAATATCTGCTCGCACCTTGAGCAAATATGTCAAAAAATTGTCAGTCCTTCCGATGACTTAGCCGCGTGTTCGGCGCTGCAGCAACGAATGCGATTGACAAGTCCGCCCTGAAAATGAGTAATTGCCCGTGAGCGAGGCAAATGCTCATTACTCTTCTGGGAGGAAGATCATGAATTTGAAGACATCACTGCTGGGCGCATGCTCAGCACTCGTCATTGCTGCCGTTTCCGGCGGTCTGGCCCAGGCCGAGACCCTCACCATCGCGACGGTGAACAATGGCGACATGGTCCGGATGCAGACACTCACCGACGACTTCACCAAGGCCAATCCCGACATCCAGCTCGAATGGGTGACTCTGGAAGAAAACGTACTGCGTGAACGCGTCACCACCGACATCGCGACCAAGGGCGGCCAGTACGACGTGCTGACCATCGGCACCTACGAGGTTCCGATCTGGGCCAAGCAGAACTGGCTTCTGCCGCTCGACAACCTCGGCGCCGACTACGACGTCGACGATCTGCTGCCGGCCATCCGGTCGGGCCTGACCGCCGACGGCAAGCTCTATGCCGCACCGTTCTACGGCGAAAGCTCGATGGTCATGTACCGCAAAGACCTGATCGAGAAGGCCGGGCTGAAGATGCCCGACGCGCCGACCTGGGAGTTCATCAACGAAGCGGCCCGCAAGATGACCGACCGTGCCACGGGCATCAACGGCATCTGCCTTCGCGGCAAGGCCGGCTGGGGCGAGAACATGGCGTTCCTCACGGCAACCTCGAACGCCTTCGGCGCTCGCTGGTTCGACGAGAACTGGAAGCCGCAGTTCGACCAGCCCGAGTGGAAGGCCACGCTCGACATGTATGTCAAGCTGATGAACGATGCCGGCCCGCAGGGCGCATCCTCCAACGGCTTCAACGAGAACCTGGCGCTGTTTCAGCAGGGCAAGTGCGGCATGTGGATCGACGCCACGGTGGCGGCCTCCTTCGTGACCAACCCGAAGGACTCGACGGTTGCCGACAAGGTCGGCTTCGCGCTGGCGCCGGACACGGGTCTCGGCAAGCGCGGCAACTGGCTCTGGGCCTGGAACCTCGCCATCCCCGCCGGCACGCAGAAGGCCGAAGCGGCCGAGAAGTTCGTTTCCTGGGCAACCAGCAAGCACTATCTCGACCTCGTCGCGCAGAAGGAAGGCTGGGCCAACGTTCCCCCGGGCACGCGCACCTCGCTCTACCAGAACGCCGAGTACCAGAAGGCGGCACCCTTCGCCAAGATGACGCTCGAAAGCATCAACGCGGCCGACCCGAAGAACCCTTCGACGAAGCCCGTTCCCTATGTCGGCGTCCAGTTCGTGGCGATCCCCGAGTTCCAGAGCCTCGGGACCACCGTCGGCCAGCTGTTCTCGGCAGCCCTTGCCGGCCAGATGTCGGTCGACGATGCGCTCGCCCAGGCCCAGACGGCGGCAACGCGCGAAATGACGCGCGGCGGCTACATCAAGTAAGCTGACCTGACGGGCGGGGCTGCTTCTCACGCTTCAGGCGTGGGTTGCCCCTCACCCTAACCCTCTCCCCGCTTGCGGGGAGAGGGGACGCACAACCCGGTAACTCCGAGTGCCCTTCGCCCTTGCCAAGCGGGGAGAAGGTGCCGGCAGGCGGATGAGGGGGCCAGCCCCGCGCACCGCACCACACAACCCACACAACAAAGCGCCACCCTTTCCGCCTTTGCGGAAGGCAGAGCCGGCGACACCAGAGGGAGGGTCCATCCATGGCAACGCAGAATACCCGAGGCCTTGCCCGGTTCATGATGGCGCCGTCCGTCGGCCTGCTCCTGATCTGGATGATCGTGCCGCTGGCTATGACGCTCTGGTTCTCCTTCCAGAACTACAATCTGCTCAATCCGGGCAATGTCAGCTTCGCCGGCCTGTTCAACTACCAGTTCTTCTATTCCGATCCCGCCTTCTTCCAGTCGATCTTCAACACGCTGATCATCGTCGTGGGCGTCCTCGCCATCACCGTCATCGGCGGCATCGCCATCGCGCTGATGCTCGACCAGCCGGTCTGGGGGCAGGGGATCGTGCGCATCCTCGTGATCTCGCCCTTCTTCGTGATGCCGCCGGTCGCGGCCCTCGTCTGGAAGAACATGATCATGCACCCGCAATACGGGGTGTTTGCCGATATCAGCCGTTTCTTCGGTTTTCAGCCGGTCGACTGGTTCGGGCAGTATCCGCTGTTCTCCATCATCGTCATCGTCGCCTGGCAGTGGCTGCCCTTCGCGACGCTGATCCTGCTGACCGCCCTGCAGTCGCTCGACGGCGAACAGAAGGAAGCGGCCGAGATGGACGGGGCGAATTTCGTCAACCGCTTCATCTACCTGACCGTGCCGCATCTCGCCCGCTCGATCACCGTGGTCATCCTGATCCAGACGATCTTCCTGCTCGGCGTCTATGCGGAAATCCTCGTCACCACCAACGGCGGTCCGGGCTATGCCTCGACCAACCTGCCGTTCCTGATCTACCGCACGGCCCTTCTCGGTTACGACGTCGGCGGCGCATCCGCCGGGGGCATCATCGCCGTCATCCTCGCCAACATCGTCGCCTTCTTCCTGATGCGCGCCGTTGGCAAGAACCTCGACAAGTAGGGAGAACCATCATGGCACGCGCCGTTTCGACCCGCAGGACCGTCTTCTTCACCGTGCTCGCCTGGATCGTGGCTCTGGTGATCTTCTTCCCGATCCTCTACACGATCATCACCTCGTTCAAGTCCGAGACGGAAGCGATCCAGGGCTTCAACCTGATCCCGTCGGGCACCGTCGAGAGCTATGCCGCCGTGCAGGCGCAGAGCAACTACTTCAAGTTCTTCCTGAATTCGGTGATCATCTCGGTCGGCTCCACCCTGCTGGCGCTCCTGATCTCGGTGCCTGCCGCCTGGGCGATGGCGTTTTCGCCGACGCCGCGCACCAAGGATATCCTGATGTGGATGCTGTCCACCAAGATGATGCCGGCTGCCGCCGTCATGGTGCCGATCTACCTGCTGTTTCGCGATTTCGGCCTGCTCGACAGCCGGTTCGGCCTCACCATCATGCTGACCATGATCAACCTGCCGATCGTCGTCTGGATGCTCTATACCTACTTCCGGGAAATTCCGGGCGAGATCCTCGAAGCCGCCCGCATGGACGGCGCCTCCCTCTGGGGCGAGATCGCCTATGTGCTGACCCCGATGGCGGTGCCGGGCATCGCCTCCACCATGCTTCTCAACATCATCCTCGCCTGGAACGAAGCCTTCTGGACGATCCGGCTGACGACCACGAACGCGGCGCCGCTGACGGCTTTCATCGCCTCGTTCTCGTCTCCGCAGGGCCTTTTCTGGGCGAAGCTTTCGGCAGCCTCGACGCTCGCCATCGCGCCGATCCTGATCATGGGCTGGTTCAGCCAGAAGCAGCTGGTGCGGGGTCTCACCTTCGGCGCCGTGAAGTAGCAGTTCAACAAAGATAACGACAAGACGAGCGGGAGCGCACATCATGGGCAATATACGTCTGAAGAACGTCTCGAAGAGTTTCGCCGCCACGACGGTCATTCCGGGCATCGACCTCGAAATCAAGGACGGCGAATTCGTGGTCTTCGTCGGGCCGTCCGGCTGCGGCAAGTCCACGCTGCTGCGGATCATCGCGGGACTGGAGGATGCGACTGCCGGTCATATCGAGATCGACGGCCGCGACGTCACCAACGAGGCGCCCGCCAAGCGCGGCCTTGCCATGGTGTTCCAGTCCTACGCGCTCTATCCGCATATGACGGTGCGCAACAACATCGCCTTCCCGCTGAAGATGGCGAAGATGGACGAAGGCGCGATCGACAAGAAGGTAACAGAGGCCGCGCGCGTCCTCAACCTCACCAATTATCTCGACCGTCGGCCGGGCCAGCTTTCGGGCGGCCAGCGCCAGCGCGTCGCCATCGGCCGCGCCATCGTGCGCGAACCCTCGGCCTTCCTGTTCGACGAGCCGCTGTCCAACCTCGATGCCGCTCTGCGCGGCACGATGCGGCTGGAGATCAGCGAGCTGCACAACCAGCTGAAGACCACGATGATCTACGTCACCCACGACCAGGTGGAAGCCATGACCATGGCGGACAAGATCGTCGTGCTGAATGCCGGCAATATCGAGCAGGTCGGTTCGCCGCTCGATCTCTATCATCGCCCGAACAACATCTTCGTCGCCGGCTTCATCGGCTCGCCGCGCATGAACTTCGCGACCGGTGCATTTGCCAGCGGCTATGACGCTCACACGATCGGCGTGCGACCGGAGCATCTGAAGCTGTCGCGCGAGAGCGGCACGTGGACGGGCCGGGTCAGCGTCGCCGAGCATCTCGGTGCCGACACGTTCCTGCATATTCTGGTCGAGGGCATCGGCCAGGTGACCGCGCGCATCGCCGGCGACGTGCCCGTCCAGCACGGCGACACCGTCTATCTGACGCCCGACGAGGCGCGCATTCACAAGTTCAACGAGAAGGGCATGGCGATCCGATGAAACGTCTTGAAGGAAAGAGCGCGCTGATCACCGGATCGGCCCGGGGGATCGGCCGCGCCTTCGCGGAAGCCTACATCGCCGAAGGCGCGACGGTGGCGATTGCCGACATCAACCTCTCCCGCGCCACCGAGACGGCGGGGGAACTCGGATCTCAGGCCTATCCGGTCGAGATGGACGTGACGCAGCAGGCGTCGATCGATGCGGCCATCGCGACCGTCGTCGCAAAGGTCGGGCGGCTCGATATTCTGATCAACAATGCGGCCCTGTTCGACCTTGCGCCGATCGCCGAGATCAGCCGCGAGAGCTATGACCGGCTGTTTGCGATCAACGTGTCCGGCACGCTCTTCACGCTGCAGGCGGCGGCCAAGCAGATGATCGCCCAGGGGCACGGCGGCAAGATCATCAACATGGCGAGCCAGGCCGGACGACGCGGCGAAGCACTGGTGGCGGTCTATTGCGCGACCAAGGCGGCGGTCATCAGCCTGACCCAGTCGGCGGGCCTCAACCTCATCCCGCACGGCATCAACGTCAACGCCATCGCCCCCGGCGTCGTGGACGGCGAGCATTGGGACGGCGTGGACGCGATGTTTGCGAAATACGAGAACCGGCCGCTCGGCGAGAAGAAGAAGCTCGTCGGCGCGGAAGTGCCGTTCGGTCGCATGGGGACGGCGCAGGACCTGACCGGCATGGCCGTGTTCCTCGCCTCGTCCGACAGCGACTACATCGTCTCCCAGACCTACAATGTCGACGGCGGAAACTGGATGAGCTGAGGCTCGCGCCCGCTCGATCTCCAAGCCGCGTTCCGAAAGGGTACTATCATGACCACCAAGCTCTCGCTTGCAAACCTGGATGCCATCAAGGCGACGGCGACCGTTCCGGCCTTCGAGCGCTCGGCGCTCAGCGCCGGGATCGTCCATTTCGGCGTCGGCAATTTTCATCGCGCCCACCAGGCCGTCTATCTGGACGACCTGTTCAACACGGGCCGCGACCATGACTGGGCGATCGTTGGGGCAGGCGTGCTGCCGTCGGATGCGGCCATGCGCGAAAAGCTGGCCGGGCAGGATTATCTGACGACGGTGGTGGAGCAGGACAACAACCGGTCCGCCGCCCGCGTGACCGGCCCGATGATCGACTATCTCGCGCCCGGAAACCCGACCGCAACCATTGCCCGTCTCGCCGATCCGGCGATCCGCATCGTGTCGCTGACGATCACCGAAGGCGGCTATTTCATCGATCCGGCCTCCGGCCACTTCAACCCGAAGCACCCCGCGATCGTTGCCGATGCCGAGAACCCGGATGCGCCGAAGACGGTGTTCGGCCTGATCATCGCCGGCCTCAAAGCGCGGCGGGAGAAGGGTCTCGCGCCCTTCACGGTCATGTCCTGCGACAATATTCCCGGCAATGGCGAGGTCACGCATGCGGCCGTTTCGGGTCTGGCGCGCCTGTCGGACGCGGCGCTGGCCGACTGGATCGACGCCAACGTCGCCTTTCCGAACGGCATGGTCGACCGGATCACGCCCGCGACCGGCCCGCGCGAGATCGGTATCGCCGCCGACCAGTACGGCATCGACGATGCCTGGCCGGTATTTTGCGAAGAGTTCAAGCAATGGGTGCTAGAGGATCATTTTCCCGCCGGCCGGCCGGCGCTCGAAACGGTCGGCGTCCAGTTCGTGCCCGACGTCGCACCCTATGAACTGATGAAGATCCGCATCCTCAACGGCGGTCATGCGGCCATCGCCTATCCCGCGGCGCTGCTCGACATTCATTTCGTGCACGACGCCATGGGGGAGCCGATCATCCAGGCTTTCCTCGAAAAGCTCGAGCATGACGAGATCATCCCGATCGTGCCCCCCGTGCCGGATACGGATCTCAAGGCCTATTACAAGCAGGTCGAGACGCGCCTGTTCAACCCGAAGATCGGCGACACGATTCCCCGCCTGGCACAGGACGGATCGAACCGGCAGCCGAAGTTCATCCTGCCCTCGACCGGCGATCGCCTGCGCCAGGGCCTCGACGTCGTCGGGCTGGCGCTGGTCTCGGCCCTCTGGTGCCGCTATTTCGCCGGCACGACCGACAGCGGCGCCAAGATCGCCTTCAACGATGCGAGTGCCGACCGCCTGCACGAGGCGGCTCTCAAGGCAAAGGACGATCCGATGGCGTTCCTGGCGCTTTCCGACATCTTCGGCGAGGTCGCGCAGTCCGAAATCTTCGCCAAGCGTTTTACGCATGCCTTAAAGACGCTATGGGAGCAGGGCACGCGCCAGACGCTGCAGCTGTATCTCGACGGAAAACTGACGGAGTAAGATCATCATGGCCGCACCCGAACTTGTCATCTTCGATTGCGACGGCGTGCTGGTCGACAGCGAGCCCTTGTCGATCGATGTGCTGGTGCGGGTGCTGCGCACGGCCGGTGTCGAGATGGATGCCGACGAGGCGACCGAGCGGTTTCTCGGCAAAAGCCTGATGACGATGACGAAAATCCTGCATGACGATTTCGGGTTGCAGGTGGACGAGGCGTTTCTGGAAGAGATGCGCCACGATCTTTACCAGCGGTTCGAAGCCGAGCTGCAGCCGATTGCGGGCATCTCCGGCGTTCTCGACGCATTGGATGTGCGGCGCTGTGTCGCGTCGTCGAGCCAGATGGAGCGCATTCGCCTGTCGCTGACCATTACCGGGCTGATCGACCGGCTGGAACCGCATCTCTTCAGCGCGACCATGGTGACGAACGGGAAGCCGGCCCCCGATCTCTTTCTGCATGCGGCGGACGCGATGCACGTGGCGCCGGAAAACTGCATCGTCATCGAGGACAGCCCGGCGGGTATCGTCGCGGCGAAGGCGGCCGGCATGCGCGTCTTCGCGTTCACCGGCGCGTCGCATGCCCGCACCGAGCGGCATCTCGGCGCCATCCGGGACCTCGCGCCAGACGCCGTGTTTGACGATATGCGCGAACTCATCCATCTTGTGGCGAAAGAACAAAAACGGGATGGACACCCAGGCTGACGCATCGCACCGCTTCACGGCCAGAGCCTGCAACACCGCGGCGCCCATGGCGCACGTCGGCAAGCGATCCATTGCCTGCTGCCTGGCGTGAGATGCCGGATATGACGGATGCGGCATGGGCGATCTGATCGTTGCGGTCGATATCGGGACGGGCAGCGCGCGCGCCGGGATCTTCGATGCCGTGGGCACGCTTCTCGCCCGGGCGGACTACCCGATCCTGATGAACCGGCCGGAAGAAAACCACGCCGAGCATGATTCCGAAAACATCTGGTCGGCCGTCTGCATCGCGGTGAAGACGGCGCGTGCCAAGGCCGGGGTTCCGGCCGAGGCGATCGCCGCCATCGGGTTCGATGCGACCTGTTCGCTCGTCGTGCGGGACCATGACGGCGCGCCGCTCTCCGTCAATCGCAAGGGCGATCCGCGCTGGGACACGATCGTCTGGCTCGACCATCGGGCGATGGCGCAGGCGGATGCCTGCACCGCGACCAAGAATGCCGTGCTTCGGCATTCCGGCAGCGTCATGTCTCCGGAAATGCAGATGCCGAAACTTCTCTGGCTGAAGCAGACCCTGCCGGAGCAGTGGGAGCGGGTCGGCTACCTTTTCGACCTTGCCGATTTCATGTCGTGGCGGGCGACGGGGAGCACGTTGCGGTCGCGCTGCACGCTGACCGCGAAGTGGAACTATCTGAGCCATGCCGGCGGTTGGCAACCGGATTTTCTCGACGCGATCGGGCTCGGCGATCTTCCGGAACGCGGTCGGCTCGACGCCGAGCCGGCGGCTGTCGGCTCGGCGATCGGCCTTCTCACGGCGGAGGCGGCCGCCGATCTCGGGCTTCACGAGGCCTGCCGGGTGGCGACCGGCGTCATCGACGCCTATGCCGGCGCCATCGGCGTTCTCGGCCGGTTCGCCGGGCAGCCGGACGTTCTGGAACGGCAGCTGGCGCTGATCGCGGGGACCTCGAGCTGCATCGTGGCGTTCTCCCGCGAGATGCGCCCCGGCTTCGGCATGTGGGGACCGTATTATGAAGCGGGCTTTGAAGGGCAGTGGCTGATCGAGGGCGGGCAGTCGGCGACCGGCGCCCTGCTCGATCACGTGGTGCGCAGCCACAGTGCCGGCGGGGAGCCGGATGCGGAAATACACGCGCGGATCGTCCTGCGCATCCAGGAATTGCGCGCGGCCTATGGCACGGACTTCGCCGCGCGGCTGCATGTCCTGCCGGACTTTCACGGCAATCGTTCGCCCTTTGCCGATCCGCATGCGCGCGGCGTCATCTCGGGCCTGACGCTCGACAGCTCGTTCGATGCGCTCTGCCGTCTCTACTGGCGGACCTGCGTCGCCATTGCGCTCGGCGTGCGCCACATTCTCGCGATGATGAAGGATGCGGGCTATCACGTCGATACACTGCATGTGACAGGCGGCCATGTGCGCAATCCGCTGTTGATGGACCTCTACAGCGACGCCACCGGATGCCGTGTCGTCGTTCCCGAAACGACGGATGCCGTGCTTCTCGGAACGGCCATGATCGCCTCCGTCGCCGGCGGCCTTTACGGCGATCTTGCCGCTGCGGGAGCGGGCATGAGCCCCGGCGGCTTCGAACGCCGACCGGACCCGGACATGACGGCCGTCTACGACCGCGACTATGCCAAATTCCTCAGCCTCTACCGCCACCGCGCGGAGCTCGAGGCGGACTGAAAGCCTGCAAACCATCGGCTGTTTCGGCAGCGCAAAAAAACTTCGAAAAAAGATGCGAGAGGCCGGAACCAAATTTCGGGCCGCGCATTTATTGGATGTCCGGACCATGGTTCTCATCGCCCCCAATGAGAACCACCCAATAATATCCGGCTTCCAACTCACATGCCCCCTCGGTGAGTTGTCGAATACAGCCAGTGCCTCCCCCCGGCACTGGCTGTTTCTTTTTCAGCACAAAGAACCAGCGACATCGGCTCTGAACGATCCGACCGTACCGGCATGCGTGAAGGAGCGGTGTCCCGCCTTTTGTCGTTGCCAGAAAAGCGGAACCCGTTCTTTCCGACGAGACAGCCTTCAGCCCTCGACGGGATCGAGGATCTCGTATTCGTGGGCGGGGATGGTCAGGTGATATTCGATCCGGTCCGCACGCGTGATGTAGACGGCCTTGCCCGCAATTGCGATGGGGACGACGCGTTCCAGCACGGTCCGGGCAAAGCTCGGCTCGTCGTGATCACGCGTCGTGTCCGGCTCCGGCAAAAGTTCGATCCAGGCGAGTTCGAGGGCCGGCTTGTCGTTGAAGACGGTCTCGAAGCAGTCGAGCGTCAGCGAGTTCACCCCAGCGGCAATCGCCCCGTGAGAGGCCGAGTTGACGATCAGCTCGTGAAGCGCGAGGCCGATATGGAGTGCTGCATTCGGCGAGAGGTGCGCGTCGATGCCGGTCGCGACGATCGGCATTCTCGGTTCCGACCAATAGGCGGCGAACTGCTTTGCGGCGAGCGCAAAGAGAAACGCACCCCGCCAGCTGGAATCGGTCACCAGATCCTGGGAATAGGCGAGCGACTGGATACGGCCTCTGAACTTGACCAGGAAACTATCGAGCGACAGCGCCTGACGCGCGGTCTGCGTCGCGATCCCCTGAATGATGGCAAGCAGGTTTTTCGAGCGATGGCTCAATTCGCGCAGAAGCGTTTTCAGGACGCGCTCGCGATGCCGGGTCTCGGAGATGTCGGTGATGACGGAGAGAATGCCGTCGGTGTCGAGCGCGGTGATCCGTTCGAGATCGATCCGGAACGTCATGAGGCCGGAGGAGGAGGGAAGCTCGACCTCCATGCAGTCGGCCTCGTCCGTCTCGAAGACGGTCTTCTTCAACGCGAGCAGTCGCCTGCCGTCCTCGTCTCCGAGCACGTCGATATCGCCGTTGTGAGCGAGAAGCCCATCGAGCCTTTCCGGCAGATTGCCGGACAACAGCACGTCGAGGGATTCGGACTGGAAGATGTAACCGGCGCCGGTTTTCTTCACGACGCGGTCCAGCAGTCCGATACTCTCTCCAGTCTCGACGGCTCTGCTTGCGCCGGCTGGAGATGTTGAACTGCTTGCGCTGGTCACGCGGGATGCCTCTTCATTCACGACAATACGGGGCGGCTGACGCGTTAACGAGACAAACACGGGTCCGTTCCATCATCTGCGATGATGTTGCGACGTTGCCCGAGCGATCGTTGTCCGATGAGAGAGGCCGCGCCCGGAGAGGCGCGGCCCGAAGAGAGAATGCGAGGGAAAATATGGCCTTGGCTCAGGCCGCGGCCTTGGTCGATTCGTTGAAGAACAGCGCCTGGCTGATCAAGGCCTTGACCATGTCCGGGTTGAACGGCTTGGTCACCAGGAAGGTCGGCTCCGGGCGCTCGCCGGTCAGCAGGCGTTCCGGGAAGGCGGTGATGAAGATGACCGGCACGGCGGAGGTGCGCAGGATCTCGTTCACGGCATCGATGCCCGAGCTGCCGTCTGCGAGCTGGATATCCGCAAGCACCATGCTCGGCTGCGTGGCGTTGAAGAGTGCCACCGCCTCGTCGCGCGTGCGGGCGATGCCGGTCACGCGGTGGCCGAGGCTCTCGACCATCTGCTCGATGTCGATCGCGATCAGCGGCTCGTCCTCGATGATCATGATGTCGGTCGCGACCTGGCGGGAAATCTCCTCGGATGCCCGCTCGATCAACTGCGCCATGCCGCTTTCCGACGTTCCCAGAACTTCTGCCGCTTCGCTGGTGCGAAAACCTTCGACGGAAACGAGGAGGAACGCCTGACGGGCGAGAGGCGAGACCGATGCCAGATTGATGGAGGCGCGCTTTTCCCAGGCGAAGGGAGAAACCGGCTCGGGAATGAGAACCGAAGACGATCCGAACAGCTTGGTATAAAGCTGGAACAGAGCGACGCGGTCGCTGCTCGCCTCGGGGAAGATCGACATATCCGAGATCAACGCCTCCAGAACGGCGGCGACATAGGCATCGCCCGATGTCTGGGACCCGGTCAGTGCGCGGGAATACCGGCGCAGGTAGGGCAGGAACGGAGCGATCCGGGTAGACAATGACATACAAAAACTCCCTCAATCCGGCCGAGGTTATGGCCATGACAGTTATGGGAACGTTGATCCAAAAAAAAGGTTCCGTCGCGGGAACAAATTTTTGCGCCAGGCATTTAGGCTGCGATCACCACGCGAGGTATTTCGTTTTCATGACCGATAAAACTGGGGCAAGTTCTGGAGCCGGCGAACCGGTCCGGGCCGATCATCCACATGCGCAGATCGCCACGAAGCTGCGCGCTCTCTACGTCTCCGTCCAGGAGGAAGCCGTTCCCGATCGCTTCCTCGATCTTCTCGAACAGCTGGACGCCGTCGAGCGTCGTCACGTTCCGGACGTTACGAAATGAGCACCAAGATGACGGCTGAAGAACCCAGTTTCAAGCGCGAGATGCTGGCTGCCCTGCCAAGCCTGCGCGCTTTCGCCATGTCGCTGATCGGCCGGCACGACCGTGCAGACGATCTGGTGCAGGATACCATCATGAAGGCCTGGGCAAAGCAGGACCACTTCGAAATGGGCACCAATATGAAGGCGTGGCTGTTCACGATCCTTCGCAACGAGCTTTACAGCCAGATGCGCAAGCGCGGCCGCGAGGTGCAGGACAGCGACGGCTTCTTCACGGAATCGCTCGCCCAGCATCCCTCGCAATACGGGTCGCTCGATCTTCAGGATTTCAAGCGGGCGCTGAACATGCTGCCGCCCGACCAGCGGGAAGCGATCATTCTGGTCGGCGCCTCCGGCTTTTCCTATGAGGAGGCGGCAGAGATCTGCGGTTGCGCGCTCGGCACCATCAAGAGCCGCGTGAACCGCGCGCGCCAGCGCCTGTCGGACATCCTGCAGGTGACCGGCGAAAACGAATATGGCCCGGATGCAACCTCGGCTCCCCTGACGTCGCGCGCCTTCGTCTCCTGAGGTTTCGAGGGTTGCGTGCCTCCGGTCGGCGCATTGCGAGATGCGCCGATCTCTGAGCTTGTGCCTTTGACCATTGCTGTCATGCACAGGATCATGCAGATTCCGGTCGAACCGATTCATCCCCCCGGCGCCGCGTCAGGCCGAGGGATGCCGCAGGCGAGTGCTGATGACTGAGACCCGACCGGATTTGCTGCCAGATGTCCCCGCGGTCATCATGGACAAACAAAGGCTTGCCGCCTTGCGGTCGCTGCAGCCTGGCCGTCCCGGCATGTCTGCCGAATTCCAGGAGATCGTCGAGGTCGCCGCCGGTATCTTCGATGCGCCGGTCGCGCTGCTCACCCTGATCGACGATCGGCGCGAATGGGTGGTGGCGCGGGTCGGCACGGATCTGTCCGACGTCGATGCCTTTACCTGTTTCGGCGCACATGCGGTCGCCACGCATCCGCTGGCGCCTTTCGTCGTGCGCGATGCCGCGAAGGATCCGCGGTTTGCCGCCCAGGCCTGCGTGGCCGACGGCGTTGGTTTCTATGCGGGCGCGCCGCTGCTGGTCGAGGGCCATGCGGTCGGCATGGTCTGCGTCGTCGATCGTGCGCCGCGCCTTGAGGTGCCGGAGGCGCTGACCCTGCAGTTGCAGCGACTGGCGCGGATCGCATCGCGGCTGATGAGTTTCAAGGAGGATGCGCGTGCCCGCGCCGCGCGGGCCGAGGTGCTCTCGCGCGACGAGAAGCGCCATGCGCAGGCGCTCGAGGCCGCCAATGTGGGCAGCTGGCTGTGGGACGCCGAGACCGGGCAGGTAACCTGCAACGCGGCGATGTCGCGCATGTTCGGCGTGACCGCGACCACGATGAGCGCGCGCGATATCATCGGCTTCATCCATCCCGAAGACCGGGCCGGCATGTTGGACAATCTGCGGGCCGCCATGACGGAAGACGCGGAATATGCAAGCACGTTCCGCGTCGAGACGACGGGGCGCTGGGTGCTGGGCCGAGGCCGGGTGCACGAGCGCGACGCCTCCGGCAAGCCGAAGAGCTTTCTCGGCGTCAATATCGACGTGACGGCCGAGCAGTCCACGACGCAGCGGACCCGCCTGTTGCTGCGGGAGCTCAATCATCGGGTGAAGAACACGCTGGCCATGCTGCAGTCGCTGGCCCGGCAGACGCTGCGCCAGACGAGCGATCCGCAGGAGTTCATGACCGCCTTTGCCGGACGGCTGCAGGCGATCTCGGAGGCGCACGGCCTTCTCTCGGATCATGAATGGGGCGAGATCCGACTGTCGGCGCTGCTCAAGAAGCAGCTTTCGCCGCATGTGCGCGATTACGAGGCCCAGATCGAGATCCACAAGGACGAGATCCTTCTCGGCCCCGATCAGGCCGTTGGCCTCGGTCTGGTGCTCCATGAACTGGCAACCAATGCCTACAAATATGGCGCGCTCTCCGTGCCGAACGGGCGGATCGTGATCACTGCGCGGGGGCATTTGGAAGAGATCGGGCGCGTCCTCAATCTGACCTGGACCGAAGTCGGCGGTCCGCCGGTGAGCGAGCCCGGCCGGCGCGGCTTCGGCTCGATCCTGATCGAGCGCAGCCTCGACAAGGTGATGGGCAGTTCGGTGAAGGTCGAATATCTCGCAGCCGGGGTCACGGCGCTGGTCCGTTTGCCGCTCTAGGTTCCTCATAACGAAAAAAAAGGCCCCGGAGGGCCTTTCTGCAGAGCAGGCTGGTGCGTGTCGGCGCTCAGTCGTCGTTGCGGCCGCGCGTCACGCCAAGCAGTGCGCCGACGGCCATCGCGACGCCCGCCGCCACGAGGGGCTTGCGACGGAAGACGGTGAGGGCCGTGGTCACGGCGACGTTGGTCTTCAGCTGAGACTGGCGTCGGCGCTCGGCCGCACGGCGTTTTTCGGCCGATGCCATGGCCGACATGATGATGAAGAGGACGACCGCGATGGCAACGAACACGCCGCCCATGATGAGAGTTGCCGGAATCGTGCCATAGGCATTGGAAAGCGCGATGGTGCCTGCGACGAGCAAAAAGACGTAGGCGGTCAGTACGAAGACGCCGGCGATCGCCATGAAAATCGCGTTTCGTTTCGTCCGCGCGACGACCGTTGAAATGTCACTGAGTACGACGCCTGACAATAATGCCGCCAAAGACCCCATGCATATTCTCCCTCAAATCCTAAAAAGCCGCCCCTTCGCGAGGGACGGCATTCAAACCCGACGACGGTGGCTTAGCGACGCGACAGCGCGATGAAGGCGATGCCGAGGGCGGCGATGGCGCCGACGGTCGCGAGGGGATGTTCGCGGACGGTGTGGCGAACCTGGCGTTCCGTCGAGGCATACCGATGACGCAGATCCGACAGAAGCTGCTCGGCGCCGTCCATCATGTCGGCAAGGCCGGTTTCGGCCTGTCCGCGCACGTCGCTTGCGCGCGACGAGAGAAGGTTGCCGGCCTTATTGCCGCGCTTGGACACGAGATTGGCAAGCGAGGCGATATCGCTGCGCAGATCGCTCAGCTGGTCTTCGATGGCGCCACCCAGGAGGTGCTGACGCTTGCGGCTGGACGAGCTGGAAAACAGACCGAGGGACATGATGTACTCCTTGTTGCCGCGGGTTCACGACGTTTGCTGACACAGGCGGCCGGACGTGTCCGACCTTGTGCAGCGCAAACGCCGAACACGCCGATTTGTTCCCGGCACGGGCGTGCGCGGGTGACATGCGGGCACCCGGCAGGCGATGGCGGGAGCTTTATGCCATGGTCGTTTGCGGCAGGACGAAGGGGATCCCGGCCGGCGGCGGCACGCTGACCCGCATCGGGCATCCGAAGACGGTCTCCATCATTCCGTCCGTCATGATCGCCTGCGGTGCGCCCGCGGCAACGACGCGGCCCTCTTTCATCATCACCACCTGATCGGCGAACATGGCCGTCAGGTTGAGATCGTGCATGATGGCGACGACACCGCCGCCGCGCCGGCAATAATCCGCCGCAAGCCGCATGATGGTCAGCTGGTGGCGGATGTCGAGGCTCGAGACGGGCTCGTCGAGGAGGAGAAAGGCCGGGCGCCCGTCGCGCACGGGTTCCCAGATCTGGCTGAGCGCGCGGGCGAGCTGGACCCGCTGCTGCTCGCCGCCGGAAAGCTCCTGGTAAAACCGACCGGCAAAGCCGCCGAGATCGACCGCGTCCAGCGCCTCCCGTGCGATGCGGTCCGCAAGACCCGGATCGGCCGACGTGCCGCCGACGCGCGTCGTGGAGGCGCCGACGGTGAGGCCCATGCGCACGATCTCGCGCACGGTGAAGGGAAACGAGATGACGCTGGCCTGCGGGAGAACCGCGCGGCGGGTGGCGAGCTGCCAGGGTTTCAAGCTGCGGATGTCCTCGCCGCCGATCAGCACCCGGCCATCGCAGGCGATCTCGCCGGCAAGCGCCTTCATCGTCGTCGTCTTGCCGGAGCCGTTGGGGCCGACGATGGCTGTGAGCGCGCCCGCGCGGGCCGTGAGGCTGATATCGTGGAGCACGGTCTTGCTGCCCAGGCGAACGGTGACGTCCAGCGCTTCGATCATCGGTGTCACAAGCCCATCTGCGTGCGACCGCGCAGCAGGATCCAGAGAAAGAATGGCGCCCCGGCAAAGGCGGTGATGATGCCGATCGGCAGTTCGGCCGGCGGCACGATGGTGCGGGCAACCATGTCGGCGACGATCAGCAGGGTGCCGCCGAGGAGGGCGGAGGCCGGCAGGAGGTAACGATTGTCGGGGCCGATCAGCAGGCGTAGCACATGCGGCACGACGATGCCGACGAAGCCGATGCCGCCGCTGACCGCGACGGCCGCACCCGTGGACGCGGCGACGGTGACGACGGCGACCGTTTTCAGCCGCTGGACCGGAACGCCCATGTGGAAGGCCGCGGCTTCCCCCAAGGTCAGGGCATTGAGGCCGCGCGCGAGGAACGGCACGACGGCGAGCGAGAGCAGGATGATGGGCGCGGCACCCGCGATCTTCGTCCAGCTGGCGCCGGCCAGCGAACCGAGCCCCCAAAAGGTCAGGTCGCGCAACTGCTTGTCGTCGGCGACGAAGATGAGCACGCCCGTCACGGCGCCCGCAAGGGCCGCGAGTGCCACCCCGGCCAGCAGCATGGTTGCGACCGAGGTCTGGCCGCCGCGGGTGGCGATCCGGTAGAGGAGGAAGGTCGTCAGCAAGGCGCCGAGGAAGGCTGCGACCGGCAGGGCATAGATACCGACCAGCGCGAAGAGCGGGCCGAAGACGGATGCGCCGAGCACGATGGTGAGCACGGCGCCGAGACCCGCTCCGGCGGACACGCCGACGAGACCGGGATCGGCCAGCGGGTTGCGGAACAGGCCCTGCATGACCGCCCCGGAGACGGCAAGCGCCGCCCCCACCAGGAGGCCGAGCACGGCGCGGGGCAGGCGGATATCGAGGATGATGATGCGATCCCGCAGGCTGAGCGCGGCCTCCGCGGTTTCCGTGCCGGTGAGCCAGCGCAGGAGGTTGCCGACCGAGGCATCGGCGGCACCGGTCATGACCGACGCGCCGAAGGCGAACGAGGTGACGATGACGAGAACCAGGATCAACAGACGCGCAAGGCGCGAGCGATCGCCCGCCGCCCAGTCTGCCCGCAGGCCGGCAAAGGGAGAGACGCGCCGCGGATCGGGGGCCATGATATCGCCCGTGACGGCGTTACTGGGATGCATTCGCTTTTCCGTAGATGGCGGCGTTCAGCTCGCGCACCGCGCTCGCCGTGCGCGGACCGAAGCCGAGGAGATGCAGGCCGTCCATGCGGATGACGCTCTTTTTCGCGGCCGCAGGCGTCAGGGCAAGCGCCGGCTGCCTGAAAAGCTCCTCGTCCGAGGCGCCGTGCGATCCGCCCCGCGTCATCATCAGCACCACATCCGGCTTGGCCTCGATGATGGCCTCGTCGGTCACGGGCTTGTACCCCTGGAAACTCTTCGTCGCATTGACGGCGCCGGAAAGCTGCACGATGGCATCGGCCGCCGTGCCATTGCCCGCCGCCATGATCTTGCCGCCCTGCATGCTGAGGATGAACAGCACGCGCTTGCGCCCGGTTTCCGGGCGGGCCTCGGCTGCAGCCACGGCCGCATCGAGGTCCGCCTTGACCTTTGCGGCGAGCGTGTTCGCCTTGTCCTCGACCCCGAGGACGGCGCCGACGCGCACGATCTTTGCGACGATGCCGGCGCCGTCGTAGCGTTCCGGCACGGTCTCCATCGGGATGGCGGCGTTCTTGAGGATGGCGAGGGTTTCGGGCGGGCCGCTGCCTTCGACGGTCAGAATGGCGGTCGGATTGGTGGCCATGATGCCTTCCGGAGAGAGCTGGCGCATGTAGCCGACATCCGGAACCTTCGTTGCCGCTTGCGGGTAGATGCTGGTGGAGTCGCGTCCGACCAGCCGTTTCTCTTCGCCCAGCGCATAGATGATCTCCGTCACGTCGCCGCCGACGGAGACGAGGCGGGAGGTGTCGATGGGTTTGGCGTCCTTTGCGACCGCAGGCGCGCTCATGGCGAGCGGGATTGCGAGCGGGGTGGCGAGAACGAGCAGGGAAAGGACGGCGCGAAGCCGCAGGTCTGATCGCAGGGTCATGGATCGGCTCCTCAGGCAGCGACGGTGAGATCGAGGCGCGGCAGGGCCTCCATGATGGCGCGCCATTCCTCGCGTTCGGCGACGCCTTCCTTGCGCTTGCCGAAGAACTGGATGACCATTTCGCCACGCGCGTCCAGCGCTTCGAGCGAGGTCACATGCCCATCGGCCGTCGGCTTGCGCACCGCCCAGATCTCGGCGAGCTGGTCCGTGCGCAGGTGGAGGTGGAAGGTCGGATCCATGACGTTGAGCCAGGGGCCCATGGACTTGATGGCCGCGACCGGACCGGAATGGATCTGGATGATGCCCTGATTGCCGACGAAGCACATCAGGGGCAGGGCGACCGCTGCCGAGGCGCGCAGCATCGCCGCGATGGAACCGGCATCGAGCTGCCAGGCATAATCGTCGCCGATCGCGTGCAGGGCCGCGCGCCGCTCGATCTTCAGCTTGCGCAGGAGGCCGTGGAACTGGTGCGTGTCGGTCATCCGGCTCCAGCCGTCGCGCAGGCCGTCGAGATCGACCGCCTCGGTCTCGGTCTCGATGACGGGCGCCAGCGCTTCCGGGGTGAAGGTCTGCGACTGATCCTCCAGCGTGAAATCCTTCACCAGGCGGTGATAGGCCTCGAGATTGGAGGCCGGCCGCAGATGGACCTTGTGCACCGCCGTTCCCTGCCGGTCGAAATACTGCAGGCTGCGGCGGACATCGTCGCCATCCGTTTTCGTGACGGCGAAGGCATGGGCCCAGGCGCCGGGGAAGACCCGCAGGTCGATGTTCTCGCCGAGTACGATGGAAGCGCCCTTGCCGGTCTTCGGCGCTTCGAACACGCCGATCTTCTCGTGGACGGCGCTCTCGTTGCGCGTCAGCGCCATGACCTCGCCGAGCTGCGGGGCAAATTCAAGCAGGCGGTTGGCATCCGAATCGATCCGGACCGCCGTCAGTCCGCATTCGGCCGCCACGAGCGCCGCTTCGGAGATGCCGAGCTGCGCTGCGATCTCGCGTTCGCGCATCTTCGGGTGTTCCGCCCTGTAGGCGCGGATGTCTGCGGGCGTGGGAGCTGTCGGTTCGGTCATGGTTCACTGCCTGGTTCGGGGCCGGTTCAGGGGCTTTTTCACGGGAAAGGCGCTGCTGTGCGGGTTCATTCGCGCGCCTTCTATCTTGACTTTATAACTCATCTTTTAATATGGACGCAATATGCCGGCAACGTTCCGTCGAGAACGACATGCAGGCCAGACCATCTTTTCGGAGCTCTGCACCATGATCCGCCGCCCCCTGTCGCGCCTCGTTGTCCTGTCCACGCTCGCGCTGACGGCGCCGTTTTCGCCGGCGGCGGCGCAAGGTCCCGAGGCTGCGGCTGCGGCTGCCGCCACCGGACTTTCGGTCGAGCTGAACGATGTCGCGACCTCCGAGCGTGGCTGCAAGCTGACCTTCGTTGCCGGCAACGATCTGGCGCAGCCGCTCTCCAAGGTGTCGTTCGAATTCGTGCTGTTCGACCAGAAGGGACGCGTCGAGCGGATGGCGGTTCTCGATTTCCGCGATCTCCCGGCCGGCAAGACGAAGGTGCGGCAGTTCGATCTGGCGGGAACGAAATGCGATGCGCTGGGCAGCCTGCTGATCAACGATGCGCCGGTCTGCTCCGGCGAAGGCATCGACAAGAGTGCCTGCATGCAGGGCCTGCGAACCGGCTCGAAATCGCCTGTGGGCCTGAAGGGCTGAGGCAACGGCGGATACAGCTGAGCAAGGATCGGAACGAAGGATGCAAAAAGCGGTAAAATGGGCGATGGCCCTTTCCTTCTCTGTGGCGGCCCATGCCGGTGCAGCCATCGCCTTCCTGCCGGATGCGCCACCGCCCCCGCTTGCGGCGACGCAGGGTGGCGAGGAGATGGAGATCGCGCTTCTCGGAAATGCGTTCGAGGAGACCGTTGAGTCCGGCGCGATCAGCGATACGATCACCCCCGTGGAAACGCCGCCCGAGGAGGTCGCGACAATTCAGCCCGAGACGACGGAGGTCGAGACGGAGACGCTGACGACGACGCCGCCCGCGGAGACGGTATCCGAGGTCTTGCCCGACACGGTCCCGACAGACGCCGATGTCATTCTTCCCGCGGATGCCTTGCCGCCGGTCGCAACCGATGCGCCCGAGGTCGTCGCCGCGCTGCCGCCGGTCGCGACGGTTATTCCGGAGACGCGGCCCGAGACACCGCCCGACGTGGCGGACACGCCGCCGGTGCGCAAGGTCCCGCCCGTCAAGCCCGTGACGAAGAAGGCCGAGGTCGAGAAGCCGAAGAAGAAGCCGGAGCCGATCAAGTCCGGCCAGCAAGGCCAGGCGGAGACCCGGAACACCAAGGGCCGTTCCGATGGCTCGGAGGTTGCGTCCGCGAGCAGCTCGGGCAAGGGAACGCGCGCGCGTTCGGCCGGCAACGCGTCCTTTTCGAATTTCGAGGGCAAGGTTCGCAGTGCCCTTCAGCGTGCCGTCCGCTATCCCTCCCGCGCCGAAAGCAAGGGTGTGAAGGGCGTCGTGCAGGTCCAGTTCCTGGTCGCCGCCAATGGCAGCGTCAGCGGCCCCAAGGTCACGCGGAGCAGCGGCTCGCCGGTTCTCGACAGTGCGGCTCTGGATGCGGCCCGTCGGATGCGGTCCCCGAAAATCCCGGAAGACTCCGGACGATCGTCATGGCTCTTCACCATTCCCATCACCTTTACACGATGAAGACCTGAGCGGCCGATGCCGCACGAGACGCCGGAATAAAATATGATAGAAACTATCATGTTTTAACTTTACTCAGTTTGTCAGGTTTACTAGGGTCGCGGCGGAAGAGGCGGCGCAGAACGTGCCGGCAGATGGAACCCGGAGAACCCCATGGGCGACAAGCGTCAGCAGCAGCGGACAAAACAGAAGCGCAGCGCGAGCCCGACGCCTGCAGCACCCGCAGTGCAGGAGCCCCAGGCCCTCGACGTCCGCAGCTTTCTCTATGTCGGCGGACGCGATTGTCAGGTGGCGCATCTTCGCCAGATCGCCAGCAATTTCGGCGCGGAACTGATCCATCACGATGGCGGCCTGCGCGAAGCCGTCTCCCGGATCGACAACGTGCTTCCCTCCGTCGATTGCGTGTTCTGCCCGATCGACTGCATCAGCCACGATGCCTGCCTGCGGGTGAAGACCGGCTGCAAGAAATTCGGCAAGGCCTTCGTGCCGCTGCGCAACGGCAGCAAGTCGAGCCTGGAGCGTGCGCTGCACGATCTGAAGGCTGCGCGGTCGCGCGCGAACTGAGGCGCTGCCCGATGCCGGACGCTCCGCGTTTTTCGCCCCTCGGGCTTCACCCGGCCGCGTGTCTCGCGCCGTTGCGCGCCTTGAGCGCGACGCCGGGGCCGGGCGCCAACGTCGTGCCGTTCCTGCCGCGGCGGGCACGCTCCTGCCGATCGGGACTTGCGCCCGGGAAGCGCGCCGTTATCTCTCTCTTTCCGCAGGGCAGCGACGCTGCCGTGCCAGAGCGCGTATCGAAGGACATGTGAAGCGATGTATTTTGCCATGAACCGGTTCCGGATTGCCCTCGGCCACGAAGAGGCCTTCGAGGCGATCTGGAAGAACCGCGACTCGAGTCTCGCCGAGAACCCGGGCTTCAAGGAGTTTCGCCTGCTGCGCGGCGAAACCCATCCGGAGGAAGGCTACACGCTGTTCGTCTCTTCCTCGATCTGGAACAGCCGTGACGATTTCGTCGCCTGGACCAAATCCGAGAATTTTCGTGCGGCCCATCGCAATGCCGGCGACAATCGTGCGCTCTATCTCGGCCCGCCGAAATTCGAGGGTTTTTCCGTCGTAGAGGGTGCTTGAAGCGCCTGCCGGCCTGATTCCGGCGATGCCGACAAGCTCTTCAAAAGATTGACCTTCTTTGTTCGACGGCGGAAGCTGTTCGCGCTCAGGGCCGCTTCGGCAGCAAGGCGCTGACGAAAATCAGGGCCCATCCCGCCATCATGAGAACGCCGCCGAGCGGCGCCGACATGGGGAAGAGGCCGTGGCCCGTGATGTGGCGCAGCACGAGATCCCCGGCAAAGATGGCGGTTCCAAGCGCCATGGCCGTGCCGGCCGCCGCCCCGAGCCGGATGTTTCGTCCGGCGCCTGCCAGCGCCAGAAGTGCCGGGGCATGCGCGAGGCACATTGCGGAGGCGCCGCCGAGAAGGCGCGGGTCCGCGCCATGCGAGGCTGCCGCCGCAAGGGCGACACCGGAGAGGCCGAGAAGGCCGGACGCGGCGAGAAGAAGGGACGGCATGCGGTCGGCCATAGCTCAGCCCTCCCGGTTGTGCATGTGATGCGCGAGCCGTGTGACCGGCTCCAGAATGATCTTGCGAAGCTCCGGATGCGCGACGCTTTCTTCCAAGGCCTGACGGAAGCAGAACAGCCAGCCTTCGATCTCTTCCGGACCGATGGACGCGCCGAAGTGCCGTCGGCGGAGCATCGGGTGGCCATGCTTGTCGGTGTAGAGCGGCGGTCCGCCCAGCCATCCGGTGAGATAGTCGTAAAGCTTGGCCTCGCTGCCGGCCAGCGACGGCGGATGCACGGCTCGGCAGGCGGCCGCCTCGGGCGCGGCGTCCATGATTTCGTAGAAACGGTGCGTCAGCGCCCGCACGGTCGCATCGCCGCCGATCGCGTCGTAGAGGGTGGTGCTGCGGGTATCGTCCATGGCGGGCACTCTGGCTTACTGTCGGGAGAGAGGTCTTCATCGCTCCGGTGAACCTCTTAAACCCGATTGGCAGGCAGGAGAAGATTCGCCAGCCGATTCAATTGGTCGCTGGCGCGCGCGTACAAAATGAATCGGATGCACAGACCGAAAAGACATGTCGGCGCGGTGCGGCCCTTGACCCGGTCCCGGGCCCGACCCAAGATCGGGTTTCCCCTGCGCGGAGGCCGTCTTGAACCCCCTGATGCTCTATGCCGTGCTGGTCGTCGCCATCGTCTTCGAGGTGCTCGGCACCTCGGCCATGCAGGCGGCCCAGCACTTTTCCAAGCTCGGGCCGACGCTGGTCATGATCGGCTGCTATGCGGTCGCGTTCTTCTGTCTGTCTTACACGCTGCGCGCCATTCCCGTCGGCATCGCCTATGCCATCTGGAGCGGCCTCGGCATCGTCCTGATCTCCATCGTCGGCGTCGTGGCCTTCGGCCAGAGGCTCGATCTTCCCGCCGTGCTCGGGCTCGGGTTGATCATCTCGGGCGTCATCGTCATCAACGTGTTTTCGAAATCGACGGTCCACTGATCGACCTGTCGATCGGCGCCTGATCATTGCGTTTTCCGTCTCTTGTCCTTTGCCGAAATGCGGTTTATCGCTGCCTCCTGCAAGCGCTTTGGATCGCCGTCGAGAGGCCTCGCGCGGAACCTTTTCCGGCGTCGGGCCTTGCTGGTTCTGGGGACGTTTTCAAGTTTTTTCAGGAGATGATTATGACCATTCGTGCCGTCGTCTGGGGCGAGAATATCCACGAGCATACGAATGCGATCGTCGGTGGCGTCTACCCGAACGGGATGCACACCGCGATCGCCGCCGGCCTCAACGAGCATCCGAACATCGAGGCGACGACCGCAACGCTGCAGGAGCCGGAGCATGGCCTCTCGCAGGATCGCCTGGCCAAGACCGACGTGCTCCTATGGTGGGGGCACAAGGCGCACGGCGACGTCGCGGACGAGATCGTCGAGCGTGTCGCCAAGCGCGTCTGGGAAGGCATGGGGCTGATCGTGTTGCATTCCGGCCATTTCGCAAAGCCGTTCAAGCGCCTGATGGGAACGCCCTGCGCGCTGAAATGGCGCGAGGCGGGCGAGCGCGAGCGCGTCTGGGTCGTCAATCCGCGTCATCCGATCGCCGAGGGCCTGGACGACAATTTCGTGCTTGAGAACGAGGAAATGTATGGCGAGCAGTTCTCCGTGCCGGAACCGCTGGAAACGGTCTTCATCTCATGGTTCGCCGGCGGCGAAGTGTTTCGCTCGGGCCTCACATGGCGTCGCGGGGCCGGCAACATCTTCTATTTCCGTCCGGGCCACGAGACCTATCCGACCTATTACGATGCCAATGTGAAGACCGTTTTGAAGAACGCGGTGCGCTGGGCCTACAATCCGCAAGGGGCGCTGACGTCGATCCACGACGCGCCGAACGTACCGGTCGAGCAGGCGCTGGAGCCGATCGTCGAGCGCGGTCCGCGCCTGCACAAGGCCGGCGAAGAGGGATACAAGTGATGGCGCCGATCCGGATCCTCATTCTCGGCACGGGCGGGATGGCGAACACGCATGCGATGAATTTCGAGACGATCGCCGACGCCGTGCTGGTGGCGGCGGTCGATGTGGATCTCGCGCGCGTGCGCGCGTTTGCGCTGCGGCACGATATTCCCACGACCTTCACCTCGCTGGACGAAGCGATTGCCTGGGGCGAATTCGATGCCGTCGCGAACGTGACGCCCGACCGCGTGCATCATGCGACGACGTTGGCGCTGCTCGCGGCCGGCAAGCACGTGCTGTGCGAGAAGCCGCTGGCCGAAGATTTCGCCAAGGCCGACGAAATGGCGACGGCGGCGGAGACATCCGGCCTCGTGACGATGGTGAACCTGACCTATCGCAATGTCGCCGCCGTGCAGACGGCGCGGCAGCTGGTGATCTCCGGCGAGATCGGGCAGGTGCGCCACATCGAGGCCTCCTACCTGCAGAGCTGGCTCGTCTCCAAGGCCTGGGGCGACTGGGCGAGCGAGTCGCAATGGCTGTGGCGGCTGTCGACCAAGCACGGCTCGAATGGCGTTCTGGGCGATGTCGGCATCCACATTCTCGACTTCGTCGGCTATGGCGCGGCGACCGAGATCGACCATGTCTTCGCGCGGCTGAAGACCTTCGACAAGGCGCCGGGCAACCGGATCGGCGAGTACGATCTCGATGCGAACGACAGCTTTACCATGACGGCCGAGTTTACCAACGGGGCCATGGGCGTCATCCATGCCAGCCGCTGGGCCGTCGGCCACCTCAATGAGCTGCGTCTGCGGGTGCATGGCGACAAGGGTGCGCTGGAGGTGGTGCACATGCCCGACGGCTCGACGTTGCGCGCCTGCCTCGGCGCGGATGTGGAGAAGGGTGTCTGGCAGAGCATCGATCCCGGCACCGTGTTCACCAACTACCAGCGCTTCATCGACGCCATCAAGATCGGCAAGACCGCCGAGCCCGGCTTCCGCCACGCCGCCGACCTGCAGAAGGTGCTGGATCTGGCGCTGGTGACGGAGCGGGAGCGGCGCGAGATGGCGGTTTCGGGGAATTGACGATTCCAACGTCCGGACCGCGCGCCACCTGACCGCGCGCGCGTTTCCATCTTCGCCTTACTGGCCCGTGGCCGTCTCCAGCGTGTTGCCAACGGATCGTCCGAGGCGGTCCACCTGGCCGCGATAGTTTTCGCGTGTCTTCGGGTCGAAGATCAGGATCGGGGTGCTGACGGCGATGCTGGCGGCGCTACCGACGGTCTGGGCGGTGCCGAGCGCGACGGCGCCGACGCGCTCGCCGAGGCCGACATCGCTGTCGGTCACGGTCTGGCCGGCGATCAGGCGGTTCCCGAGCAGCTTGACCACTTCCGGGCTTTCGGCGAACTTGCCGTGGTTGAGGCGGTCGCCCGTCTGGAGAGCTGTCAGGTCGAGAACGGTGATGCCGGCTTTTTCGAGATTGGTGCGATAGGGTTCCTGCGTCGGATCGATCTGACCCAGTCGCTCGACATTGCCGGAGATGCGGCGCGAGATGGAGAGGGCGCGGTCGTCGCGCGAGACGAACAGGGTGAATTTCGGCTTGTTCGGGCCCATCGCTTCCCACTGCTTGCCGAACACGTCGACATCGAGATCGGGCGAGGCGAGGATGACGTTGTTGATCTTCGGTGCCACGCGGCCATCGCGGATCGCCATCTGGCGCAGCGCTTCCACGGTGACCCAGGAGCCCATCGAATGCGCCATGATCGTCACGTCGGAAACGCGCGGGTCCTCGGCGGTACGGCGCAGCAGGGTTTCCAGCGCGTCGCGGGAGTAATTGGTGCTTTCCTTGTCGTAGTTGTAGTCGAATATGCTGGCGCGTGACGGCCATGTGAAGATGATCGGCGCCACGTCGGCGCGGCTGTCATGGACGATCTGCGCGAAGCGATAGACCGCATCCTCGTAGCGATTGTTGAAGCCGTGGACGAAGATCAGCACGCGGCGGCTTTTCGGCAGCGAGTCGCGTGTCCAGGTCTCCACCTCGGCGCGTTCGGCAAGCGGGGTCACCGAGACGGTCGAGAATTCCTTGGAGGGATCGGCGGGCAGGCGCTTCGGCCACTGGACCTGGCCGATCTTGCGGTTCTTGTCCGGGGGAATGGAGACGACGATCTCGGCCGCGGTCAGCTCGGTGCCGCGCTCGCCGCCATAGAGCACGCCGGCCTGCTTGGAGGGCGCGCGCGTCGTCGCGACGAGCATATCGACTTCCGTGGCGCCCGGTGCCGTGCCGGACGGGATGAGAACGCCGACAGGCCGGCTGGCGCAGGCCGACAAAGCAAGGGCCAGAGCGAGACATGCCGCCACGCGCAGGCGTCCACCCGCCCTCTGCAGGCGTCTGGAGGGGGACGGTGCCGGACGTCCTGTCCGCTGCTCTGTCATCATGACGGAACCCTTCATCTGTTCGTCCGAGACTTGCCAGATTTACAGGGCCACGGAAAACCGTTTCTCCGCCTATCAGCAATTGCACAGTTACCGTCACCTGAATGACACGGTCGCACGCGTCTGTGCACTGCCCAATTTGTTTGCAGGTGCAGTGTTGCCAGCCCTCCTGCCATTGTCTAGCATGCATTTTGCCGACAGGTCTCCGCCCGCGGATATAGCGGCTAGCGAATTGTTTTGGAAGGTCTTTTTTCGATGCAGGCAGTGTTCGACGGTCATAATGACGTGCTTCTGCGGCTCTGGAGCCACGCACGGGCCGGGCACGATCCGATCGCCGAATTCCGGGACGGCACGGCATCCGGGCATATCGACGGCCCGCGTGCTGCCAAGGGTGGTCTCGCAGGCGGGCTTTGCGCCATCTATATTCCCTCGGGCGACCTCGTCCTCAAGCAGCCGGATGCAAACGGGCATTATGTCACGCCGATGTCGGCGCCGCTGGAGCGTGGTCCTTCGCTGGAGATCGCCCTGCAGTTTGCGGCGATCGCGCTGCGCCTCGATCAGGCGAAGGCCTGGCGGCTTTGCCGTACGACGTCGGAGATTCGCAAGGCGATGGCGGACGGGGACTTTGCAGCCGTCCTGCATATGGAAGGTTGCGAGGCGATCGATGCCGATCTCGCCGCGCTCGAAACCTTCTATGCCGCCGGCCTCCGGTCGCTCGGCCCCGTTTGGAGCCGACACAACATCTTTGCCCATGGCGTGCCGTTCGCCTATCCGATGGACCCGGACACGGGCCCGGGCCTGACGGATGCGGGTTTTGCCCTCGTTCGGGCCTGCGACAGGCTCGGCATCGCGATCGATCTCGCGCATATCACCGAGAAGGGTTTCTGGGATGTGGCGAAGACGAGCACCGCGCCGCTGATCGCCAGCCATTCCAACGCCCATGCCCTGACGCCCGTTGCCCGGAACCTCACCGACCGGCAGATGGATGCGATCCGCGACAGCGGCGGGCTCGCCGGCGTCAACTATGCCACGACCATGCTGCGCCCGGACGGGCAGGAGAATGCGGCGACGCCGCTGTCCGACATGGTGCGCCATATCGACTACATGGTCGAGCGCATGGGAATCGATTGCGTCGCGCTCGGATCGGACTTCGACGGTGCGACGATTCCGGCCGAAATTTCGGATGCCGGCGGAAACCAGAACCTGATTGCCGCTCTGCGGAGCGCCGGTTATGGTGAGGACGATCTAACCAAGATTTGCCGGGAAAACTGGCTGCGGGTTCTTTCCAAGGTCTGGCACGAGACCGACCAGGGCTGACGATCAACGGCCGTAAAGGCCAGAAAAACAGGGAACAGAGCGATGATGCATTCTTTCGGTACGACGGTGCGGCGTTTGACGGCAGGGGCGGCCATCGCCCTGATCATGGCGGCAGCCGCACCCGCCTATGCCGAGACGCCGGCGGACACGCTGGTGCAGGCCTGGGCGATCGACGACATCATTTCGATGGACCCGGGCGAAGCGTTCGAAATCTCGACGGCGGAAATCACCGCCAACACCTATAGCCTTCTCGTTCGGCTCGATCTCGCCGACACCTCCAAGGTCAAGGGCGACCTTGCCGAAAGCTGGACGGTGTCGGACGACGGCCTGACCTTCACCTTCAAACTGAAGCCGGGCATGACCTTTGCCTCGGGCAATCCGATCACTGCGGAAGACGTCGCCTGGTCGATCGAACGCGTCATCAAGATGGACAAGAGCCCGGCCTTTATCCTCACGCAGTTCGGCCTGAGCGGCGACAACGTGACCGAGAAGGCAAAGGCGGTCGATGCGACCACCTTCACGCTGACGGTGGACAAGCCCTATGCGCCGAGCTTCGTGCTCAACTGCCTGACGGCCACCGTCGGTTCGATCGTCGACAAGAAGCTCGTGATGGAACACGTCGCGCCTGTCGAGAAGACGGCTGATGTCAAGTATGACAATGACTTCGGCAATGCCTGGCTGAAGACGAACTTTGCCGGTTCCGGTCCGTTCAAGCTGCGCGAGTGGCGCGCCAACGAAGTCGTCGTCTTGGAGCGCAACGACACGTATTTCGGCGAGAAGCCCAAGCTCGCCCGGGTCATCTATCGCCACCTCAAGGAAAGCTCGGGTCAGCGGCTGGCGCTGGAAAACGGCGATATCGACATCGCCCGCAACCTTGAGCCGAACGACCTGGAATCGACGGCCGGCAAGGAGGACATCGTCCAGACCAGCGCGCCGAAGGGCACGGTGTTCTATTTCAGCCTTAACCAGAAGAACCCGAACCTTGCCAAGCCCGAGGTGGTCGAAGCCTTCAAGTATCTGGTCGATTACGACGCGATCGGCTCTACCCTGATCAAGGGCGTCGGCGAAGTGCACCAGACCTTCCTGCCCAAGGGCGTTCTGGGCGAATTGGATGAAAAGCCGTTCAAGTTCGACGTGGCCAAGGCCAAGGAACTGCTGGCGAAGGCCGGCCTTCCGGACGGGTTCACCGTGACCATGGATGTGCGCAGCAACCAGCCGACCACCGGCATCGCGGAATCGATCCAGCAGACGGCTGCTCAGGCGGGCATCAAGATCGATCTCATTCCGGGTGACGGCAAGCAAACGCTCACCAAGTTCCGCGCCCGCACGCACGACATCTATATCGGCGTCTGGGGTCAGGACTACTTCGATCCGAACTCGAATGCCGAAACGTTTACGATCAACTACGACAATGCCGACGACGGCAAGAACAAGACGCTGGCCTGGCGCAATGCCTGGGACGTTCCGGATCTGACGGAACAGACGAAGGCCGCCCTGCTCGAAAAGGACCCGACAAAGCGCGCCGACATCTACAAGGGCTTGCAGAAGGCGGTTCTCGATCGTGGCCCGTTCGTCGTGATCTACCAGCAGACGGAAGTCGCGGGCGTTCGCAAGGACGTGAAGGACTTCAAGCTCGGTCCGAGCTTCGACACGACCTTCCTTGACGGCGTCACCAAGGAATAGGCGACCCGCATGACTCTTCCAGAAACGTCGCAGATGGTGGCCGGGCGCTCGAAAGGCGCCCGGGCGCGGGGGCGGGCGGCCATCGTCGTCCGCTTCCTCGTGGTCATCGTCACCACCTATCTCGGCCTTCTCGCGGTCACCTTCTTCATCGGCCGGGTGATCCCGATCGATCCCGTATTGGCCGTTCTCGGCGACCGGGCGCCCGCCCATGTGGTGGAGCGGGTGCGCGAGGAGATGGGGCTGAACCTGCCGCTCTATCAGCAGTTCCTGCGCTATCTCGGCGATGCCTTGCAGGGAAATTTCGGCACCTCGGTGCTGACGACCAATCCCGTCATGACCGACATCCGCCGCGTGCTGCCGGCGACCTTCGAGCTTGCGACGCTCGGGACGTTGATCGGCAGCCTCATCGGCGTCCCGCTCGGCGTTCTCGCCGCCGTCAAGCGCGGCAGCCTGATCGATCAGGCGGTGCGCATCGTTGGGCTGATCGGCTATTCCGTGCCGATCTTCTGGCTGGCGCTTCTGTCGCTGCTGCTGTTCTACGCGCAGCTGCGCTGGGTCGCCTTTCCCGGCCGCATCGATGTCGTCTACGAATATACGTTTACGCCGAAGACCGGGCTTTTCCTGCTGGACTCGCTCTGGCAGGGGCAGTGGGACGTGTTTCGCGACGTGTTCCGCCATATCATCCTGCCGGCAAGCCTGCTCGGCTATGTGTCGCTGGCCTATATCAGCCGCATGACGCGCAACTTCATGCTCAATGAACTGTCGCAGGAATATATCGTCGCGGCGCGGGCGAAGGGGCTTTCGGAGACGCGGATCATCTGGTGTCACGCCTTGCGCAACGCCGCCGTGCCGCTGGTGACGGTGATTGCGCTGTCCTATGCAAGCCTGCTGGAAGGCTCCGTGCTGACGGAGACGGTGTTCGCGTGGCCGGGCATCGGGCTCTACATCACCAATTCCCTGCAGAACGCCGACATGAACGCCGTCCTCGGCGGCACGATCGTGATCGGCTCGATCTTCATCGCCATCAACATCCTGTCCGATATCCTCTACCGGACGCTCGACCCAAGGACACGCGCGCGATGACGGTCGTTTCTTCCGCCCCCATGAGCCGGCGCGACTGGCTGCTGTCCGACCGGCCGCAATCGCGGATGCAGGCGCGTCTCGGCCGGGCCTACATGACCTGGCGCCGGTTTTCCGCCAACCGGCTGGCGCTGCTCGGTCTCGGCATTCTCGTTCTTCTCATCCTCATGGCGATCTTTGCCGGTGTGTTGTCGCCGCATTCGCCGGTCGTCGGCGATCTGGCCGGCGCGCGTCTGCTGCCGCCGGGTTCGCCGGGCTATCTTCTCGGCACGGACGATCAGGGGCGCGATATCCTGTCACGGCTTCTGCACGGCTCGCGTCTGACGCTGTTCGTCATCATCCTCGTTGCCGTCATCGCGGCGCCGACCGGCCTCATCGTCGGGGCCGTCGCCGGTTATGCCGGCGGCTGGGTCGATGCTGTGCTGATGCGGATCACGGATATCTTCCTTGCCTTCCCGAAGCTCGTGCTGGCGCTGGCGCTCGTCGCGGCGCTGGGGCCGGGAATCGAGAATGCGGTGCTCGCCATCGCCGTAACGTCCTGGCCGCCTTATGCGCGCATCGCGCGGGCGGAAACCATGACGGTGCGCAACGCCGACTATATCGCCGCGGTGCGCCTGATGGGCGCGTCGCCGCTGCGCATCGTGCTTCTGCACGTGATGCCCATGTGCCTGTCGTCGCTGATCGTGCGCATCACGCTCGATATGGCGGGGGTCATCCTCACGGCGGCCGGTCTCGGCTTTCTCGGGCTCGGCGCGCAGCCGCCGCTGCCGGAATGGGGCGCGATGATCGCGTCCGGCCGCCGCTTCATCCTCGACCAGTGGTGGGTCGCCACCATGCCGGGCATCGCGATTCTGCTCGTCAGCCTGGCGTTCAACCTTCTGGGCGACGGTCTTCGCGACGCGCTCGATCCGCGCGAGGCCGGACAATGAGCCCCTTGTTGACCGTCGAGGACCTGCGCGTCAGCTTTCCCACGCGCACCGGGCTGGTGGAGGCGGTGCGCGGTGTCACCTTCTCGCTCGGTCGCGAGCGCCTGGGGATCGTCGGCGAGAGCGGTTCCGGAAAATCACAGACCGGCCGGGCCATCATGGGGCTGACGCCGCCGCATGCGAAAATTACGGCGAAGACGCTGAATTTCGACGGGATCGACCTCCTGAAGGCGTCGCCGGCCAAGCGCCGGGATCTGCGCGGCGACCGCGTGGCGATGATCCTGCAGGACCCGAAATATTCGCTCAACCCGGTGATGACCATCGGCCGCCAGATCGTGGAAACGCTGCGCACGCATCGCAAGATCTCTTCTTCCGAGGCGAAGGAGCGGGCGCTCGCCATGCTGGAGGCCGTGCAGATCCGGGACGCAGGCCGCGTCTTCGACCTGCATCCGCATGAAGTCTCCGGCGGCATGGGGCAGCGGGCGATGATCGCGATGATGCTGATCGCCGAGCCGGAGTTGCTGATTGCCGACGAGCCGACCTCGGCCCTCGACGTAACGGTGCAGCTCGATGTGCTTGCCATTCTCGACAGGCTGGTGGCCGAGCGCGGCATGGGGCTGATCTTCGTCAGCCACGATCTGCGGCTCGTCTCGTCCTTCTGCGACCGGGTGATCGTCATGTATGCCGGGCGCATCGTCGAGGAGATCGCGGCCGCCGACCTGCGCAACGCGCGGCATCCCTATACGCAGGGGCTGCTGTCCTGCATGCCCGAGATCGGCCAGGACCGGCATCCGCTGCCCGTTCTCGACCGCAAGCCGGAGTGGGCCTTATGAGCATTGCCGTCTCCGCCCACGACGTCACCGTCATCTACGAGGATTTCAAGGCGCTCGACGGCGTGAGCATCGCGGTCGAGAAGGGGCAATCCTACGGTCTCGTCGGCGAGTCCGGGTCGGGCAAGTCGACGCTTTTGCGCGCGATTGCCGGCCTCGCGCCCGTTGCTTCCGGCACGCTGGAGGTCAATGGCCGGAAACTGGAACCGCGCCGGCGCGACAAGGCCTTCTACCGCGACGTCCAGATGGTGTTCCAGGATCCCTACGGCTCGCTTCACCCCCGCCAGACGATCGATCGCCTGCTGCAGGAGCCGCTGGCGATCCACGGCATTTCCGATGCCGAGGCACGGATCGCGCGGGCGCTGGACGAGGTCGGCCTTGGGACCGGCTTCCGGTTTCGCTACTCCCATCAGCTATCCGGCGGGCAGCGGCAGCGCGTGGCCATCGCCCGCGCGCTGATCGTCGAGCCTTCCATCCTGCTGCTGGACGAGCCGACATCGGCGCTCGACGCCTCGGTGCAGGCGGAGGTGCTCAATCTGCTGGAGCAGATCCAGCGCGATCGAGGTCTCACCTTCCTGATGGTCAGCCATGACCTCGGCGTCGTGACGCATATGTGCGACCAGTTGGCCGTCATGCGCAGCGGCCAGGTCGTGGAGCGCCTGAGCGCGGCCGATCTGGTCGCCGGCCGGATCACCGCCGACTATACGCGCAATCTCATGATCGCGAGCAAAGGCTTCGTCCGCACCGAAGCGTGAGGGAACGCCTGTTCCTTCGGATGCTGACCGTCGCGGTATCCCTCAGGCGTTGACGTCGATGACCACGCGGCCGCGGATGCGACCGGCAACAATGGCCTCGGCCAGTGCCGGGAGATCGGACATCGGCGCGACCGTCGTCATGCTGTCGAGATGGGCCGGGTCGAGATCGCGCGAGAGACGGCCCCAGGCGGCCAGGCGTTGCGTCCGGGTCGCATAGACCGAATCGACGCCGATGAGCGTGACCGCCCGGAGAATGTGCGGCATCACCGTGCCGGGGAGATCGGCGCCGCCGGCAAGGCCGCAGGCGGCGATGGCCCCGCCGCGCACGGTCTGGGCAAGCGCGTTGGCAAGCGTGGTCGCACCGACGGAGTCGATGCCGCCGGTCCAGCGTTCCTTCTGGAGAGGCCCGGCCTTGTCCGCAAGCGTCTTCCGGTCGATGATCTCGCGGGCGCCGAGGGATTTGAGGTAATCCTCCGTTTCCGCGCGCCCCGTCGATGCGACGACCCGATATCCGCGCGCGGCGAGAAGCGAGACCGCGACGGAGCCGACGCCGCCTGCCGCGCCTGTGACGAGAACATCGCCGTCGCCGGGCGCCATCGTGCCCCATTTTTCCAGAGCATCGACGCAGAGCGCCGCGGTATAGCCGGCGGTGCCGATGGCCATCGCCTGCTGCAGCGAGAAGGCTGCGGGGAGGGGGATCAGCCATTCCGGCTTGACGCGCTGGAAGCGGGTGAAAGCGCCCCATTCGGTTTCCGACAGGCCCCAGCCGTTGAGGACCACCCGGTCGCCCGGCTTCCATTCCGGCGAACGCGACGACACGACCGTGCCGGAGAGATCGACGCCGGCCACCATCGGCGTTCGCCGCGCGATCCGGCCCTTGCCTGTGACGGCAAGGCCATCCTTGTAGTTGAGCGTGGAAAAGGAAATTTCGACAAGGACATCGTTGTCGGGGAGGTCGCTCTGCGAAATCTCGCGGAATGCAGCCTGCGCGCGACCATCGACGGTGTCGATCATCATGGCCCTGAATGTTTCGGTCATGTCGCTCTCCGCTCCCTTGGCGGTCTCCTCCGCCTTTCGTCCGTCATGCCATGTCCCGTGGCCTCATGCCAATGCGTCTTTCGGCGCATCCCGGCGTGCGTTGGGCCACAGGCCTGCGTCAGGAGAAGAGCCAGACGATGCCGACGATGATGAAGACCCAGAGGATCAGGGAAAGAAGAACGGCCAGGGAGAGCGCAACGAGCCGCAAGGTCGGGGCGAAGCGCGAGACCTCTTCCGGGCGACGTGTCGCCCATCCGAGAAAAGAGAATTCGCAGGAGAAGATCCAGGCTGGCATCATCGTTCCCGGCGCGTAAGCTGCAAAGACTTACATAACCAGAGGTTGGCCTCGTATGCAAGTGCGCGGACACGGTTGCGTCTCGATGCTCCTGCCGCTGACCCTATTCTTGAGACATAAAAGGGATGGAATGTTGGAGAGATGGCCAATTTGTCTTGAGAGTTCGCCGTTGACAGCAACGTTCGGCACCAGACATTCCGCCGGGACGCAAATTCCGGGGTTCTGACAGGCACGGCGCGCTGCTGATCAGCAAATCCCACTCCGATTTCGTCACCTTACCTTTCGCACCGCGCGAATATGCTGCATCGCAGCAATGATGAGGGAATGCATGAGTAATTATGAAGTTACGTAACCTTAATGGTTTCGCCCAATAATAGGGTGATGCCGCGATGTGGGTCGGTTCCGTTGCGCTTTCCACGTCATGAGGACGGGTGGAGGCGTTTATCCAGCACAGGTGTTTCGTGACGAGGCCATCCATCCGCACATCGCTTATCGCGATCTTTGCCGCTATTGCCGTTCTCACGGCCATTTTCTCCGTCGTCACGCTGCAGTCGCTGTCGAAGACGCGCGAAATCTCCGACAATGTCGTCACGGACGTGTTTCCCGCCGTGTCCGCGGTCAAGGATATCCGCATCGAGCTGGTGTCCATGCGGCTCGGCTATTTCCAGTATCTCGCGGCCCTCACGCCCGAAGCGACGAAAAAGGCCGAGGCGCTTCTCGGCGAGGCGCGGCTGCGGATCGCACATGCCGTCGAAGTCTATACGCCCTATGTCGGCTCGGATGCCGAGCGCACCCTTCTGAAGACGGTCACGGACAGCCTGGAAGCCTACATCAAGGCCGGCGGCAACATGATCACCCTTGCCAAGGTCGGCAATTTCCAGCAGGCAAACAACATGCTGGAATCGATGGGCGAGATCATCGTTCCGGCCCAGGTCGGGCTCGACGAACTGATCGCCGAGAACACGGCACAGGTGACCGACGCGACGGAACTGATGCACCACACCTCTGCCGACGCCCAGATGATCACCTTCATCCTGATCGGTGTCGTCGCGACGCTTCTGGTCGTCTCCACCCTCTACGTCCTTCGCGGCATCGCCAGCCCGATCCGCGCGATCACGACGGCGATGACCGGCCTTGCCAAAGGCGATACCGACAGCGCCATCCCATATTCGCAGCGCTCCGACGAAATCGGCCAGATGGCCGGCGCCGTCGAGGTGTTCCGTGTTGCCGCCGTTTCCAACAAGGATCTGCAGAGCCAGGCCGAAACCCTGCGCCGCGCGGCGGAGGCCGACCGCGAGCGTCTCGCGGCGGACGCCGAACGGGCCGCCCAGGCCCGGCTCGATCAGGCCACATCGAGCCTTGCGGACGGCCTGCGCCGTCTGGCGGCAGGCGATCTCTCCTTCCGTCTCGACGTTCCCTTCGCGCCCGATTTCGAAGCCCTGCGCCACGACCTGAACGCGGCGGTCTCCCAGCTCAACGAAACGCTTGCCGCGGTTGCCGTCGCTGCCGACCAGATCGACAACGGCGCTCGCGAAGTGAGCGAGAGTGCCAACGACCTGTCGCGCCGCACGGAACAGCAGGCGGCCTCGCTGGAGGAAACCGCAGCGGCGCTCGATGAGATCACCGCCAATGTCGGCCAGTCCTCCAAGCGCACCAACGAGGCGCGCGAAGTGGCGGTTCACGCCAACAAGAGCGCGTCCCGCTCGGGCGAGGTGGTTGCGGAAGCCGTCACCGCCATGGGCCGTATCGAACACTCCTCAAGCCAGATCTCCTCGATCATCGGCGTGATCGACGAAATCGCGTTCCAGACCAATCTGCTTGCCCTGAATGCCGGTGTCGAGGCGGCCCGGGCAGGGGAGGCCGGCCGCGGCTTTGCCGTGGTTGCGCAGGAAGTGCGCGAGCTGGCCCAGCGATCGGCCAAGGCAGCCAAGGAGATCAAGGACCTGATCCGCAACTCGACGGCTGAAGTGGAAAGCGGCGTGAAGCTCGTTCGCGACACCGGTGACGTGCTGAAGACCATCGAGGCGCATGTCGTCGAGATCAACGGCCATATGGAGGCCATTGCCACCTCGGCGCGCGAGCAGTCGACCGGCCTTGCCGAAGTCAACATCGCCGTCAACCAGATGGACCAGGTGACGCAGCAGAACGCCGCCATGGTGGAAGAGACCAGTGCCGCGGGCAGCACGCTCGCCAGCGAAAGCGCCCGCCTGCGGGAGCTCATCTCCCACTTTACGCTGGCCGGCCGCTCTTCAACCGCGCATCAGCGTTACGCCGCCTGACATCGACACCCTTCAAACACCGAACCGGTCGAGCCTTCTCGGCCGGTTTTGTCGTTTCCGAAGCCGGGAAAGACGCAGCGTATGACGGGGACGCTGAAGGCGCGTCGATGCCGTTCTGGAATGGCCGATCCGGCAGGGTCGGGGGGCAACCGGAACGATGTGATAGACGAGGATGACGAACACGGTTAAGGTTTTCGTCATATTCCGCCACCAGCGGTGTTTCCGTCTCTGTTTCTAGAGTTGCAACAGTCCCATGCCCGTGAGCCCACTTTCGATCCTCGAGCCGAACGCACTGAACGACTATGCCGATCTGAGATCCGTGCCCAAGCATCGCTTCTTCGGCAAGAATGACCTCGTCGATCGCTTTCGTCTGGCCGTTCCGTTCGATTACATCATTATCAGCGGTCTCGACGTGGATCACTATCGGTTCGGGACCGGCTTCTCGATCGATACGGATCTCCCGCCCGCCTTTCTCGAAATCTACGAGGCGGACAAGCTTCCCGGCATCGATCCGTTTCTCCAGGCGGGCAAGAATTCTCGAGCCGTGGTCGTGGAGAGCGAGGTTTACGCGCTGCACGCACCACCGCCTCGCCTGGCCTATCTCCAGCAAACGTTCGGGGTCCACAACCGGACGCTCGTCCCCATCTTCCGCAACGACATTGCCTATGGCGCGATCTGCTACACGCGGTCGATCCCCTTCACGCTCGACGAGATCCGGTTTCTGGAACTTGTTTCGGAGCTGATCCATACGGCCGTGACGAAGCCGCTCGTGGAGCGCTTTGCGGCTGACCAGATGGGGCTGACGAAGGGCGAACTCGCCTGTCTGGAAGCCGCCAGCCGTGGTTTGACCAGCGAGGCCATCGCCATGGAAACCGGCTTTCAAAGCGATACCGTGAACAGCTACATCAAGTCTTCCGTCAAGAAGCTCGGCGCAACGAACCGGACACAGGCGATCGTGGAGGCCTTGCGCAGACGCCTGATAGCCTGACTGTCGGGTCTCTGCGCCTCGAAGTCACGTTCGTTTTTGCGCATAATCCAAAACGAATCTGACAGATATCTGTTTTAATTTATCATTATTGTTTTTAGCCTAATTTAGGGGTCTGCACGATCCGATGGTTTCGGTGACGGCACTTCAGGCTGCAGTGGACCCGATCCTTCACTCCCTTCCAGGTCTTTCCGAGGGCGATCTTTGACCTCACGGGAACACGCTGCGTTATCGTAGGGGCTTTTTCAACCGGTCCGATCGCTGTTCGAAGATCCATTTGATCCTCTGATGCAAAGGAATCGGCATGAAATTTTCATTTTCCAGACGTCAGGGCGCAGCTGCGATCCTGGCCGCGATGGACAAGTCGCAGGCCATCATCGAGTTCGATATGAAGGGCACGATCCTGCATGCGAACGCCAATTTCTGTTCCACCCTCGGCTACACGCTGCCCGAGATCATCGGTCGCAACCACAGCATGTTCGTCGATCCCGCAGAGGCCGCGTCGCCGGCCTACAGCGCCTTCTGGGCGTCGCTCGGCGCGGGAAAATTCGATCAACGCCAGTACAAGCGGATTGCAAAAGGCGGGCGGGACGTCTGGATCGAGGCGTCCTACAATCCCGTCTTGCGCGGGTCGAAGCCTTACAAGGTGGTCAAGGTCGCAACCGATATCACCGCATTCAAGCTGAAGACGGCGGAAGATGCCAGCAAGCTTGCCGCCGTCTCGCGCGCTCAGGCCGTGATCGAATTCACGCCGCAGGGCGACGTCATCACCGCCAATGAGAACTTCCTGACGACGCTCGGCTATCAGCTCTCCGAGATCGAGGGGCGGCACCACGCCATGTTCTGTGATCCCGCCACGGTGGGCGGCGCCGAATACCGCGCGTTCTGGGACCGGCTGCGCGCCGGCGAATTCGTTGTGGAAGAGTTCAGGAGGATCGCCAAGGGCGGCAGGACGGTGCATATCCAAGCGTCCTACAATCCGATCTTCGCCATGGATGGCAGCGTCGTCAAGGTGGTGAAATTCGCCACCGACATCTCGGCGCGCGTCGAAAACGTCCAGCGCCTGGGCGAAGGGTTGCAACGGCTCGCGGCCGGAGATCTCTGTCAAAACATCGACCGGTCGTTCATCCCTTCGCTCGACCAGCTGCGCACCGACTTCAACGGCGCGGCGGACCGGCTGAAATCCGCCATGACCTCCGTGGGTCATAATGCAGCAGCCATCGCCTCTGGCGCGAACGAGATGCGGTCGGCCGCCGACGACCTCGCCCGGCGCACGGAGCAGCAGGCCGCATCCGTGGAACAGACGGCAGCCGCGCTCGAGGAGATCACGCAGACGGTGGCCGACTCCAGCCGCAGGGCCGGCGAGGCGGGCAAGCTGGTCGCGGATACGCGGGCGAACGCCGAGCAATCGGGCGCGGTGGTGAAGACGGCCATCATCGCGATGGGCGAGATCGAGCGTTCCTCGCGCGAGATCGGCAACATTATCGGCGTCATCGACGATATCGCCTTCCAGACCAACCTGCTGGCGCTGAACGCCGGCGTGGAGGCGGCGCGGGCCGGAGAGGCCGGCAAGGGATTTGCCGTCGTCGCCCAGGAGGTTCGCGAGCTTGCGCAGCGCTCCGCCAAGGCCGCCAAGGAGATCAAGTCGCTCATCAACCTCTCGAGTGAGCAGGTCAAGACCGGCGTCGTGCTCGTCGGCCAGACCGGCAAGGCGCTCGAGGTGATCGTCGGGCAGGTGCACGAGATCAACATGAACGTCGCCGCCATTGTCGAGGGGTCCCGCGAGCAGGCGACCGGACTTGCGGAAATCAACACGGCGGTCAACACCATGGACCAGGGGACGCAGCAGAATGCCGCCCTGGTGGAGCAATCCACCGCCGCCAGCCATGGACTTGCGGGGGAGGCGGATGCGCTGTTCACCCTGATCCGGCAGTTCAAGGTCGATGAAAGAGGCAGGGCCGAGCCTGGGGCGACGCGGCCGGCGATGCGTCACCAGAACGCCGCCCGCCCGCCCGCTCGACAGGTTTCGCGTGGCGCGATCGGGACCGCGGCGCTCAAGGAAACCTGGGAGGAGTTCTGAGGATCATCCGCTGAGCGCAGCCTCGGTCGCGCCAGGCCCGGGTTCCACCGTGCGAACTAAATTAAATGCTTACAAATGCAATCGGTATTAGTGCGTATATAATTACGTAATCTTGTAGTTTCATATTAACGCGACATTAAGCATGTTGCCCTAGTTTCGAAAGTCCAGACAGGCGCAGTCGCGCCGCCCGCCCCTGATCGCGGTCTGGCGCCGATTGAAGCGCCGCCATCGCGTCGCCAGGCGAGCTCCTCCAGACATGTTTGCCCCTTCAAGGAGATCAGGATCGCCGGCCGCCGCGCCGTCGGCTCCGACCGTCTTCTGGATCGCGCAGCCGTGTCTTGCGCGGGAGCGCTGCAACAGGATCTGCGGGAGCAGAGGTCGAAAGGGCACGAACATGACCAAGGCAAAACCTGAAACTGCCATTCTGAACGAGCGACTGGACTTTGTCGGCCTGCTTGAACCGCAGCGCCGCAATCTGGCCGCGCTCGCCCCGACCATCAATGCCTCGCTTGCGGGTGCGCTCGAGATCTTCTACGCGAAGGTCCGGCATCATCCGGATACGGCGAAATTCTTTTCCGGCGACAGCCATGTGGCGCAGGCCAAGAAGCGGCAGGCCCATCACTGGGAAACGATTTCCTCCGCGAAATACGATCAGGCCTATATCGACGAGGTGACCCTGATCGGCCGGACGCATGCCCGGCTGGGTCTGGAGCCGCGATGGTACATCGGCGGTTACGCTTTGATGATCGAGAACATCGTGCGGGCCGTGATCGACAAGGAACTCGACGGATTTCTCGTGCGCAAGAAGCGCGCGAAGCTCGGCGACGACGTGACCACTGTGGTCAAGGCGGCGCTCGTGGATATGGACTATGCGATTTCCGTCTATCTCGACGTTCTCGCCGGCGAGCGGGCCAAGGCCGAAGAGCGACAGGCGGTCCTGAAGGCCGAGCAGGACGAAGCCCTCGCCGCGCTGGGCGAGGCACTGGCTGCCCTGTCGAACGGGGATCTGACCCGTCCCGTCCACCAGGCGCTTGCCTCCAGCTTCGACACCATCAAGACCGATTTCAACGGCTCCATCGAGACGCTCGGCAGCGCGATGTCCGAGATCCTGCAGGCCGTCGGCTTCGTGCTCGCCCAGTCCTCCGAAATCGCCGCGGCGACGGACGACATGGCCAAACGGACCGAACGCCAGGCTGCGGCGCTCGAAGAGACGGCGGCAGCCCTGGAGGAGATCAGCTCGATTGCCCGCCAGTCCGAGACGCGGACGGCCGAGGTCCAGTCCGTGGTCACCGTGTCGGCTTCGGAAGCCGCAGCCTCCGGCAAGATCGTGGAAGAGGCCGTCCAGGCGATGAGCGACATCGTACAGTCGTCGAGCCAGATGAACGATATCATCGCCGTCATCGACGAGATCGCGTTTCAGACCAATCTTCTGGCGCTGAATGCCGGCGTCGAGGCGGCACGCGCCGGCGAGCAGGGCAAGGGCTTTGCCGTCGTCGCCCAGGAAGTTCGCGAACTCGCCCAGAGATCCGCCCGCGCCGCAAAGGAAATCAAGGAGTTGATCGCGCGCTCCTCGCAGGATGTCGCCCGCGGCGTGGCCCTGGTCAACACGACCGGCAAGGCCCTGAAGAGCATCGGCGGCCAGGTCGAGGCGATCGACGAACACATGACCTCGATCGCCCAGTCATCCCGCGAGCAGGCGACCGGTATCGCCGAGATCAACATCGCCATCGGAAGCCTCGACAGCATTACCCAGCAGAACGCCGCCATGGTCGAGGAGACCTCCGCCTCGACGGTCAAGCTTTCCTCTGAAGCCGAGCGCCTCTCCGACCTCGTCGCCGCCTTCCGCACCCCGTCCGGCAACGCGACCCGCGCGACCGAAAGCCGCGCCGCCCCCGCACGCCAACCCCCCCGTCCGTCGCCTCAGCCCGCGACGGGATATGCGACGGAAAAGAAGGTCGCGAACGGCGGCTGGTCGGAATACTGATCGATGATGGCCAACCCGAGCGGTTTTGCGAGCCGCTCGGGTGGTGGCTGGAACGACATGCCGCCGTGTTGCGGGCGTCAGCTTACCGCAGCTGTTTCGCTGCTCCTGGCATGAAGCGAAGAAGCCTTTACGGCTGAATTGGTCATCGGACGCGACGAAACCATTCCTTGTCTCGAGCGGCTTTCAGGTCGTCGAGATCGAAGTCTGCATAGACGACGGCCTGTTGCTTGCCCCCCATGGCGAGGATTTGGCCCGACGCACCGACAGCAAAGGAATGTCCGTCGTCTTTCGGTTCGGGGTAGTTTGCGACGGCCACTCCGATCACGGACTGGAAAGCCATGGCGCGGACCCCGGCAACACGGATGTCCCCCACCTCGACATCATCGACCAGAGGGCTGCTGTTCGGCACAAGAACGATCTCTGCTCCAGCACGAACCAGATCGGATGCAACGTCTGGAAACTCGCGGTCCATGCATATCATGATCCCGACCGAAACCGGCCCGCAGCGGGTGTCGAGCCGAGAAACCGAGGAACTGTCTCCCGGCGCACAGGCTTCTTCGGGCACGTCGAAAAAACAGATGTGCCGCTTTCTTTGGTGAAGGACGATATCACCGTTACGATCGATCAGTACGGCCGCATTGAATGGTTTGGGCTCCGCCTTTTCGAGAAAGGTCGCAACGACTGCGATCTCTGCCCTCCGCGCGGCAACACGAAATGTTTCGATAAAGGCTCCCTGCAGATCGACGGCGCCATCGAGCCATGAAGCACGCGCGGAAGCGTTGCGAGGATCGAATTTGCTGTATCCATTCGAAAACATCTCAGGAAACACGATGAGATCTGCAGCCGTGTCGGCCGCGCTGGTGATGACGGCATCAATGTCGGCATCCGACAGAACTTGGGCGAGTGCGACCCGAAAGGTTTTCGTCGACATACGCGTCTCTTTCTCAGCGACTACGGCATCGGACCTCGCCATTCAGCGGTCTACGCCGTGAGCGGACATTCGGTCGGTTTGGGGTCCAGCACATGCCCTTGGGGCTTCGACATCTCCTGGCAGCGCACCGCCGTCGAACCACGGCGGCGCCGGTGTCTCATCGCCGGCTGGCGCGTTTCGGTGTGAGCCCGGAGGTCACCAGGACGCTCGCGGGCCACCGCAATCTGGCGGCGACGCAGCGCTACATCGATGTCCGCGACGACATGATGAAGGCGGCGGTTGAACTTTTGCAATCCATACCCGACAGATTGCCGGCAAGAGTTCGCCCGGCAACCTTGCGGTTGGAGCGAAATCGACGGAGTGCGAACGCTTTTTTACGCGCTAACCGGCTTCTTGATCAACCACGTTTCGCTTTCGCCGGTGAAGGTGAGGGAGCATCCGTGGATCTTGCATTAATTGGCGCACCCGACAGGATTCGAACCTGTGACCTTTGGAATCGGAATCCAACACTCTATCCAGCTGAGCTACGGGTGCAGCAACCGGCTTTGCCGGGTGGATGAGGGGTTCATAGCTCAGGTTCGGGTCGGCATCAATGGGGAAGAGGGGGATTGGTGGAAAATCGGCTGGGGCGGGTCGGAGATGGAGGGATCGGCGATCCGGTTGGAGGGGGCGAGCGTAGATAGGATCAGATTTGGATAACGAACCGTGCGGCGGCTCGCCGGGATGGCCGGGTCGATGCGGCGCCAGTGTCGGGCCAATGCCGGGCCGATGTCCGGCCAGGGCCGGGCCAATGCCGGAATTGGGAGGGTGGATGCCGGGGTTTCAGCAAGGATATCGGGCGGTGGTTCTCGGGGCGAGCGGCGGCATCGGGTCTGCGGTTCTGGCCGCGCTTCAGGACGATCCGCGGTGCGGCGCGGCGGTCGGGCTGTCGCGGCGGGATGACGGGATGGATGTGACCGACGAGGTGTCGGTTGCCGCCGCCGCCCGGCGCATCGGCGATGGTTTCGGGTCGGTGGATCTCGTCTTCGATGCGACGGGGGCGCTGGAGATCGAGGGACATGGGCCGGAGAAGGCGATCCGGGCGATCGACCCCGCCATCATGGCGCGGCAGTTTGCCGTGAACGCGATCGGGCCGGCCCTGCTGATCAAGCATTTTGCGCCCTTGCTGCCGCGGGATCGGCCCTGCGCCTTCGCGACACTCTCGGCGCGGGTGGGGTCGATCGGCGATAACCGGCTTGGCGGCTGGATCTCCTATCGTGCGGCGAAGGCGGCGTTGAACCAGATCGTGCGCACGGCATCGATCGAGATCGCGCGGACATGTCCCCAGAGCGTCGTCGTTGCCCTGCATCCCGGCACCGTGGAAACCGGGCTGACGGCCACGCATGGCAAGCATGCCGACAAGATGATGCCGGCAGCGGCGGCGGCAGCGCTTCTCTCGGTGATCTCCGATCTCTCGCCGGCCGAGACCGGGCAGTTCTTTGCCTATGACGGAACGGCGATCGTATGGTAGCGGCGCGGCCTGGCTTTGGCATGTGGGAAGGGGCTGGCGCTTCGCTGTGCGGAGAAAAGGCGTGCGTGAGATGAGCGACAGGAAAGTCCGCAAGCTGATCGTCATCCTCGGGGACCAGCTGTCGCCGGAGATGTCGAGCCTCGGGGACGCGTCCGTGCAGGATGTCGTGCTGATGTGCGAGGTCATGGAGGAGGCGCAGTATGTGCGGCATCATCCAAAGAAGATCGCCTTCCTGTTTTCGGCCATGCGCCATTTCGCCGACGATCTCCGGGCGCGGGGGCTGACCGTGCGCTATGTCCGCCTGGAGGACGAGGGGAATACCGGGTCGTTCGGGGGCGAGGTCGGGCGTGCGGTGTCGGCTTTGCGGCCGGACAGCGTCGTCGTCACCGAGCCGGGCGAGTTTCGTGTTCTGGAGATGATGAACGGCTGGCAGCGGGCGTTCAACGTGCCTGTCGAGATCCTCGACGATGACAGATTTCTCTGTTCCCGATCCGCGTTTGCAGCCTTTGCCGGCGGGCGGCGGCAGTTGCGGATGGAGACGTTCTACCGGGAGATGCGCGTCAAGACCGGGCTCCTGATGGAGGGCGACACGCCGGCCGGCGGGCGCTGGAATTTCGACGCTGAAAACCGCAAGCCCGCAACGCTCGATCTGTTCTCGCAGCCGCGAAAAGGGTTTAAACCGGATGCGATCACGCAAGAGGTGCTGGCGCTGGTCGGGCGTCGCTTTTCTCAGCATTTCGGGCGGCTCGAGGGGTTCGATTTCGCTGTCACCCGGAAACAGGCGGAGACGCTGCGCGACCGGTTCATGGCCGACCATCTGCCGCGGTTCGGCGAGCGGCAGGATGCCATGCTGTCGGGCGATCCCGTTCTCAGCCATTCGCTGTTGTCGTTCTACCTCAATGCCGGATTGCTCGATCCGCTCGATCTCTGTCGCCGGGCCGAGGCCGTCTATCTCGCGGGCGATGCGCCGCTGAATGCGGTCGAAGGCTTCGTTCGCCAGATCATCGGTTGGCGCGAGTATATCCGCGGGGTCTACTGGCTGAAGATGCCGGATTATCGCGAGATGAATTTTCTGGAGGCGGATCGGGCGCTGCCGGATTTCTACTGGACGGCCGAGACGCGCATGGCCTGCCTTCGGCAGGTGATCACGGAAACGCGCGACAATGCCTATGCCCACCATATCCAGCGGCTGATGATCACCGGCAATTTCGCCATGCTGGCCGGCGTGCGCCCGCTGGAGATCCACCAATGGTATCTGGAGGTCTATGCGGATGCCTATGAGTGGGTGGAATTGCCGAATGTGATCGGCATGAGCCAGTTTGCCGATGGCGGCTTTCTCGGCTCGAAGCCCTATGCGGCCGGCGGCAACTACATAAATCGCATGTCGGATTATTGCGAAGGCTGCGCCTATGACGTCCGCAAGAAGACGGGAAAGGATGCCTGTCCGTTCAACGCGCTCTATTGGGATTTTCTGGCGCGTAACGAGGACAAGCTAAGGGGCAACCACCGGCTGGGGCCGGTCTATGCCGCCTGGGGGCGCATGGGCCCCGAGCAGAAAAGGGAAACGCGGCAGAGCGCCCGGGCATTCCTTGCGGAACTGGACGCCCTGCCGAAGACCTATTGAAGGCTTACCCCCCGTGTCGGCCGTTGAAGGCTCAGACCTCGACGGCGACCTGGCGCTTTTCCTTGACGGAGCGAAGCGCGGCTTCGGCAAGGGCGAGTGCCGCCAGGCCGTCCGCGCCTGAAGGTGCGATTTCCGTGCCGGTCTCGATGGCGGAAATGAAGCTTGCGATCTCGTTGGCATAGGCCTGGGTGTAGCGCGTCATGAAGAAGTCGTGCAGGGGCGGGCGGGTGTAGCCTTCGCCATTGGCGATCTCGATCGACACGGCGCGCTGGTTTTCGGCGGAAACGACGCCCTTGGAACCATGCACCTCGATCCGCTGGTCGTAGCCATAGGTGGCGCGGCGCGAGTTGGAAATGATCGCCTGCTTGCCGGTGGCGGTTTCCAGGATCACAGAGACGCTGTCGTAATCGCCGGCGGTACCGATCTCCGGATCGACCAGCACGGCGGCATGGGCCGTGACGATGGTCGGCTCTTCGCCGAGGAGAAAGCGGGCCATGTCGAAATCATGGATGGTCATATCGCGAAAAATACCGCCCGAGCGCTTGATGTAATCCACCGGCGGCGCGCCGGGATCGCGGGAGATGATCGTGACCATTTCCACATCGCCGATGCGGCCGTCGTCGATGGCCTGGCGCACGGCCATGAAATGCGGATCGAAGCGGCGGTTGAAGCCGACCATCAGCTTGCCGCCGGTGGCAGCGACGGTCTTCAGGCAATCGCGAACGCGGCCGACATCCAGATCGATCGGCTTTTCGCAAAAGATCGCCTTGCCGGCGCGGGCAAAACGCTCGATCAGGTCGGCATGGGTGTCGGTGGGCGTGCAGATGACGACGGCGTCGATGTCATCCGCCGCTTCGATCGCCTCGATGGTGCGAACCTCGCAGCCATAGCTGTCGGCAATCGCCTGTGCGGCCGCCGGAAATGCGTCGGCAACGGCAACGAGGCGTGCATGGGCGTCGCCGCTCACGGCCTTGGCATGGACCTTGCCGATACGGCCGGCGCCGAGGAGACCAAATCTCACAGTCATGTTACCACTTTCGATAGATCGGCCCTGAGAGCCAGAGGACGCGGAATGATACGCTCACTCCGCACAAGCGCTAGGCGATCCGCCGTGGCAGACCTGTCGGGTCGAGACCGGAGAGAGACCGGCACTGTCGCATCCTTGCCAAGGTCATACAGGGTCGAGATGCGGCTTGCCATCGCCGGAACGAAAGATTGATCCTGATCTTTGTTTGGAATTTTTATTCCGTTGGATCTATGCCCGTCAAGTCGCTGGCCTTGCGCTTTGGATGTTTTTTGCGCATGTCCTTTGCCAACGGTTGCGCCATCTCCACATCCATCAGCGCGCGCGACCGCTCCAAGAGGGCGCATGCAGAAGTTCATCGATCCGGATCACCCTTTCTATCGCCCTCTCTGGAGGCGGTTGCTGATCGTCGGGAGCTGCGCGCTCTGGACGGCCGTCGAATTCTGGAACGGCGCCACGACATGGGGCATGATCTTTCTGGCCGTCACCGCCTATACCTCGGCGACGCTGATCGTGTTCTTCAAGCCTACGGGTGCGGCCGAGGGTGTCCAGACGGAGACCGAGCGCGCGGTGGATGCGCCTTCGGCTGACCCGTCCGAAAAACCCTTCCGCGACGAACCGAAGGCCTGATCGTCAGAGGCCGGGACGCGTTCGCTATCTCGGGCGGGGGGCCGTCATGCCGATCGGCAGGCCGCGCTTCAGCCGGCGCAAGGCCTCGTCCACCAGCATATTGGCGATCGTCATGCGTGTGGTCGCCGCCTCGCTGTCTTCCGGCGCGTGGCGATCCGGATGATTGCGGATGGCGAAGGCCCGGCGCTTCTCGGCGAGCGTCGTCGGCGTGTCGGCATTCGATATCTCAAGGTCCTCGGCCACCTCGGCGGGTGACAGCCGGTCGAGATGCGCGGGTCGCTCTCGCGGCGGAGGTTCGGGGGCACGGCGCTCCGGGATTTCGGGCAGTGGCTCGGGTTCGGGCGTCGGGCTCGGGCTCGGGGCTTCTTCCATGTCGGCATAGGCCTGCCGCACGGCGTCGCCGGCGGCTGCGGGTTCCCAGGAAAAGGCAAGGCCCGTGTTGAGGCCTGAAATGCCGGCGCGCGTCGCGACCTCGATCTCGTCCCGCGGATTTTCCTCTTCGATCCGTTCGAGCACGGACTGGAAGAGCGATTTGCCGAACATGGCCGTCTCCCCGGAAAAGCCCTGGCGTCGCCGTGGGGGCACGGCTGTCCTCGGCTCGACCCAAGCACGACAGGATTGCGCAAGCCTGTCCATGTTGGACACAGGGTCGCCTGTCAGGCCTTGGCCTCCTGGAGAATCAGGTCGTGCAGCAGCTTGGCGCTGGGGGGAAGTTCGCGACCGCGCGGCGTGATGAGGCTGTAGGGGCGGATGGTGATGGCGAAATCGATCGGCAGGACGCGGATCTCGCCGATCGACGTGCCGTTGCTCGCCACCAGCTCGGCCACGTCCCGGGCAACGGGCGCGATCGCATTGGTGTTGCGCACGATGGAGAGCGTGAGGATGATCGAGGAGGTGTTGATCGTCGTGGTCGGCAGCGGCACGCCGCTGGCGAGAAAGCTATCCTCGACGGCGCGGCGCAGCAGCGTTCCCGCCGGCTGGAAAACCCAGTCGTGGCCCGGCAGATCCTCATGCACGATGACGGGCTTTTCGAGCAGGGGATGCCCTTCGCGAACGATCAGGCAGACATCCTCGGATCCGATCTCCACGAGATCGAACTGGCGGGGGTCGATATCGTCGGGAATTCGGCCGATTACGAAGTCGTGCCGAGCGGCCATGAGCTCGCGGATGAGGACGTTGCTGTTTTCGATCTGGATGCTGATCTCGATGCCGGGATAGGCGGTCGTCACCTGGTGCATGGCCGGCACGGCGAGATGCAGGGCAGGGCCGGTGACCGAGCCGAGCGACACCGAACCGCCGCGACCGGTCTTCAGTTCGCCGATCTCGCGCGCGGTTTCGCGCAGTTCGAGAAAGATCGTGCGGGCACGGCGGGCGAGCGCCTTGCCGTAGGGCGTGAGTTCGACGCCCCGGGCCACGCGCTCGCAGAGCGGTGCCCGCAGGATCGATTCGATGTCTCCGAGCATGCGCGATGCCGCCGGCTGCGAGATCCCCAAAGCCTCGGCCGCCGCGCTGATCTGGCCCCTGTCCTCGATGGCGAGGATGAGGTGCAGGTGCACGAGCTTCAGCCCGGACTTGAAAACATTGCGCGCGGACGCGCCGAACGGCACAAGTCCTTGATTTTCCGTGTCTTCCATGTGACGTGACTCCCCCAGCTCCCCACGCCGTTAAAAATCACATTCTTTTCATTTATTATACCAAAAAAATTATGGGAGTGATCGAATATTGTATTTGACAGTTATGGAGTTTGATTCCAGTTTGCGGCGATGTGCGCCGGCGCTTGCGGAGGTTAAAGCCGGGGGGATTTCTTCATCCATTTGCCCTCCCAACTCGGGATCGATTCTCGGGTGCGTCCAGCGCTGCACATATCGCGACGGCTTCAGGCCGGCGCGGTCAACACTCCAGGGAGAGACCGTATGAAACTGGTAACATCACTTCTGGCCGCTGCCGCCATCGGCGTCGCGTCCTTCGCCTTCCCGGCGTTCGCGCAGGACAAGGGCACCGTTGGCATTTCCATGCCGACGAAGACCTCGACGCGCTGGATCTCGGACGGCGAGACCATGGAAAAGCTGTTCAAGGAAGCCGGCTACACCGCCGACCTGCAGTTTGCCGACGACGACATTCCGAACCAGCTCGCCCAGATCGAGAACATGGTCACCAAGGGTGCCAAGGTTCTCGTCATCGGCGCCATCGACGGCACGACGCTCTCCGACATTCTCGCCAAGGCCCACGAAGCCGGCGTCAAGGTCATCGCCTATGACCGCCTGATCCGCGACAGCGGCAATGTCGACTACTACGCGACGTTCGACAACTTCCAGGTCGGCGTTCTCCAGGCAACGACGCTCGTCAACGGCCTGAAGCTCGACGGCGCAACCGAGCCGAAGAACGTGGAACTGTTCGGCGGTTCGCCGGACGACAACAACGCCTTCTTCTTCTACGATGGCGCCATGTCGGTTCTCCAGCCGCTGATCGATGCCAAGAAGATCGTCGTCAAGTCCGGCCAGATGGGCATGGAACAGGTCGGCACGCTGCGTTGGGACGGTGCCGTTGCACAGGCCCGCATGGAAAACCTGCTGTCCTCGACCTACACCGACGCAAAGGTCGATGGCGTTCTCTCCCCCTATGACGGTCTCTCGATCGGCATCATCTCGGCCCTGAAGGGCGTTGGCTACGGCTCCGGCGACATGCCGATGCCGATCGTCACCGGCCAGGATGCCGAACTACCTTCGGTCAAGTCGATCATGGCTGGCGAACAGTACTCGACGATCTTCAAGGATACGCGCGAACTGGCCAAGGTTACCGTTGGCATGGTCGATGCCGTGATCAGCGGCAAGGAGCCCCAGATCAACGACACCAAGACCTACGACAACGGCGTCAAGGTCGTTCCGGCCTACCTGCTGAAGCCGGTTGCCGTCGACAAGACGAACGCCAAGGACGTCCTGGTCGGCGCTGGTTACTACACCGCCGAGCAGATCGACAACTAAGCGATCACGCTATCATGGGGTCCGCGATACCAGTCGCGGACCCTTTTGGCATATGAGGAGCCTGACCCTCGGCCCGTCCCACCTCATCGCAAGACGGACGGCCACTGGAACGCCTGACATGGACAATTACATTCTCGAAATGCGGGGCATCACCAAGACGTTTCCCGGCGTGAAAGCGCTCGACGACGTCAATCTCAAGGTTCGCGAGGGCGAAATCCACGCGCTCGTGGGCGAGAACGGTGCCGGCAAATCGACCCTGATGAAGGTGCTGAGCGGCGTCTATCCCGCCGGCAGCTATGACGGGGACATCGTTTTCGACGGCTCGGTCCGCCAGTTCAAGGACATTTCGGACAGCGAGCATCTCGGAATCATCATCATTCACCAGGAACTGGCGCTCGTTCCGCTGCTCTCGATCGGGGAAAACATCTTCCTCGGCAACGAGGTGGCGTCCAAGGGTGTCATCGACTGGAAGGAAACATTCGCCCGCACGCGCGAGCTTCTCGCCAAGGTCGGCCTGAAGGAATCGCCCGCAACGCTGATCACCGATATCGGCGTCGGCAAGCAGCAGCTGGTGGAAATCGCCAAGGCCCTGTCGAAGAAGGTGCGCCTTCTGATCCTCGACGAGCCGACGGCGTCGCTCAACGAGACGGATTCGGCCGCCCTCCTTCATCTGCTGATGGAATTCCGCAAGCAGGGCATGACCTCGATCATCATTTCGCACAAGCTGAACGAGATCAAGACGGTTGCCGACAAGATCACCATCCTGCGCGATGGCGGCACGGTCGAAACCCTCGACTGCCACAATGAGGATATCGGCGAAGACCGGATCATCAAGGGCATGGTCGGGCGAGACATGGACGACCGCTATCCGCCGCGCGATCCGAAGATCGGCAGCACGCTGCTGGAAGTGAAGAACTGGAACGTCTACCACCAGCACCACCGCGACCGGCAGTTCCTGCATGACGTGAACTTCACGGTTCGCGCCGGCGAGGTCGTCGGCATCGCAGGCCTGATGGGCGCCGGACGCACCGAGACGGCCATGAGCATCTTCGGCCGTTCCTGGGGCCACAAGATCACCGGCGACGTGATGATGCACGGCAAGCCGGTCGATGTCAGCACGATCCAGAAGGCGATCGAGGCGGGGCTGGCCTATGTCACCGAGGACCGCAAGCATCTCGGTCTCGTGCTGAACAACAACATCATGCACAATACGACGCTCGCCAACCTGCCGGCCGTGGCCAAGGGCGGCGTGATCGACGGGCACCGTGAGCGCGAGGTCGCCACCGACTACCGCAAGCGCCTGCGCATCCGCTCGCATTCGATCTACCAGGAAACGGTGAACCTTTCGGGCGGCAACCAGCAGAAGGTCGTGCTGTCCAAGTGGCTGTTCACCAATCCGGAAATCCTCATCCTCGACGAGCCGACACGCGGCATCGACGTCGGTGCGAAATACGAAATCTATTCCATCATCAACCAGCTGGCTGCCGAGGGCAAAGGCATTCTCATGATCTCGTCCGAGATGCCCGAGCTCCTGGGAACCTGCGACCGCATCTACGTCATGAACGAAGGTCGCATCGTCGCGGAACTCCCCAAGGGTGAAGCCAGCCAGGAATCCATCATGCGAGCCATCATGCGCTCCGGGGAGAAGCACTAATGGTCCTTGAAACCAGCGCACCAGCAGCAAAGCCGTCCGTCGGCGCCTATCTGAAAGCCAACATCCGCGAATACGGCCTCCTGGTCGCGCTCGTCGTCATCATGCTGTTCTTCCAGTTCGTCACCGGCGGCGTGCTCTTCCGCCCCGTCAACATCACCAACCTGATCCTGCAGAACTCGTTCATCGTCATCATGGCGCTGGGCATGCTGCTCATCATCGTCGCCGGCCATATCGACCTGTCGGTCGGGTCGATCGTCGCCTTTACCGGTGGCCTGTCGGCGGTCATGATGGTGAAATGGGGCATTCACTATTCGCTCGTGGTGCCGCTCTGCCTCGTTCTCGGCGGTCTCGTCGGCGCGGCGCAGGGCTACTGGGTCGCCTATCAGAAGATCCCGTCCTTCATCGTGACGCTGGCCGGCATGCTCGTGTTCCGCGGCCTGACCTACCTCATTCTCCAGAACCGCCCGATCGGCCCGTTCCCCAAGGAATTCCAGATTCTCTCGACCGGTTTCGTGCCGGACCTGCTCTGGTTTGCCAATCCGAACCCGGCGATCGTCACCAACCTTTTCGCGCTGATTGCCGTGATCGTCCTCGTCGGTCTCGCCGTCTATTCCGGCCTCAAGGAGCGCAAGAGCAACGACAAGCACGGCACGGAGAACGAGCCTTTCGTGTTCTTCGCCATCCAGATGGCCATCATCGGTGCCGTCGCGATCTTCCTCGGCTTCCAGCTGTCGACCTATCGCGGTTTCCCGAACGTGCTGATCGTCATGGCGCTCCTGATCGCGCTCTACACCTTCATCACCACGCGTTCGACCATCGGCCGTCGCATCTACGCCATGGGCGGTAACGAGAAGGCCGCCAAGCTCTCGGGCATCAATACCGAGCGCCTGACCTTCCTGACCTTCGTCAATATGGGCGTTCTCGCAGCGCTTGCCGGCATGATCATCGCGGCCCGCCTCAACTCGGCAACGCCGAAGGCCGGCGTCGGCTTCGAGCTCGACGTCATCGCCGCCTGCTTTATCGGCGGCGCATCGGCTTCGGGCGGCGTCGGCAAGATCACCGGTGCGGTCATCGGCGCGTTCATCATGGGCGTCATGAACAACGGCATGTCGATCATGGGTCTCGGCATCGACTACCAGCAGCTCGTCAAGGGCTTGGTCCTGCTCGCCGCCGTGTTCTTCGACGTCTACAACAAGAACAAGGGCTGAACGTTTCCCGAGAGGGAACGCTCACGTCGTTCGAGATCACGCCGCCGTCTGACAGGATCAGATGGCGGCGTTTGCGTTCGAGAGAGGGAGGACAACACCATGCTGATGTCGCAGATCCGCAATGAAGACGGTTCGATCACGGTCGCCATTCGCGAAGAGGGAGAGCCGGGGCGTGCCGTGCGTGGCGCGCGGAGCGTCTACGCGCTGGCGCTCGAAGCCGCCAATTCCGGGCGGACGCTCGCCGATATCGTAACGGCGCGGGGCGTGGCCGGTGTCGTCGATCTCCAGGCAGCCTCTGCAGAGGGCCGCTTCCTGCCACCGATCACCCATCCCGATCCGGCCCATCTCCACCTCACCGGCACGGGCCTCACCCATCTCGGCTCGGCTGCCACGCGCGACGCGATGCATGCATCGGCAAAGGACGAGGCTGATATGACGGACTCGATGAAGATGTTCCGGATGGGTCTCGAAGGCGGCAAGCCGAAGCCGGGCGAAACGGGCGTACAGCCGGAATGGTTCTACAAGGGCAACGGCCTGCAGCTTGCCGCTCCCGGCGGCGATCTCGTCTCGCCGGCCTTCGCCGCCGATGGCGGGGAGGAGCCCGAAATGGCCGGCATCTACGTCATCGCCGAGAACGGCCAGCCTTTCCGGCTCGGCTTTGCCGTCGCCAACGAGTTCTCGGACCATGTCACCGAGCGCGTCAACTATCTTTTCCTCGCCCATTCGAAGCTGCGCCCCGCCAGCTTCGGTCCGGAGATCCGCATCGGCAACGCCCCGTCCGACATCCGCGGCACCTCCCGCATCCTGCGCAACGGCGCCGTCCTGTGGGAAAAACCCTTTCTCTCCGGCGAAGCCAACATGTCCCACAGCTTCGCCAATCTCGAACATCACCACTTCAAATACGCCCTCTTCCGCACGCCCGGCGATGTCCATGTGCACATGTTCGGCACGGCAACGCTGTCGTTCGGTGACGGCGTGCGGACGCAGGCGGGCGACCTTTTCGAGATGGAGGCCGAGGGGTTCGGGTTGCCGTTGCGCAACCGGCTTGTGGTGGGCGCCGAAGAGGTGGTGACGGTGGGGGTGCTGTAGAGGTCTTGTGCCACTTCCGCCAACAGCCTATCTTTTTTGCATGTTCCGGAGGTAGGCCATGAGCGTTCGACGTGTTGGTGCTGTGGAATTTGAAGCAACGTGCATGACGATCATCGACCGCATGAGGGACGACGGGGAGCCTGTGATCGTCACCAAGGGCGGCGAACCGGTTGCAATGATGACCCCGCTTTCTCACCCAAAGCGGCGTCCCAGCTTGATCGGTGCTTTGAGGAGCGCCGGTTACGATTTCGATGATTCCTTCGGCCCAGTCTCCGGGGCCGGAGACTGGAACGCGCAGTCTTGATGGTGGTGGATACCCACGTCCTCGTCTGGGCCGTTCAGGATGATCCCAGACTGAAACGCAGGGCAAGGACGCTTCTCGACTAGCGCGACCGGATATCTCTCGACAATTCCGGCCCAACTCTGAACGTCATCCGGCTCCCGCTTCGCCACACCGCATCGACAGCGGGTCAACCCGGGCTTCCAAGGGTCATCGACGCCTCTTCGAGTCAGCTCTGGCTCTGACTCTGGCTTTGCCCCTGCTGCTCCACCGTCAGGGCGACCGTCAGCGTTTCATTCGCGGCGCCGTGGACGAGGCCGGAGATGGGGGCGGCGTCGCGGTAGTCGAGGCCGGTGGCGATGCGGACGTAGCGCTCGTCGGGGCAGACGTCGTTGGCAGCGTCGAAACCGACCCAGCCGAGACCGGGGAGGTGGGCTTCGGCCCAGGCATGCGTGGCGCTCTGCTCGGTGCGGTCGTCCATCATCAGGTAGCCGGAGACGTAGCGGGCGGGCAGGCCGAGCGAGCGGGCGCTCGCGATGAAGATGTGGGCGTGATCCTGGCAGACGCCGATGCCGCGCGTGAGGGCTTCGTCCGCCGTCGTCTCCGTGCCTGTGGATCCCGGTTCGAAGGTCACGGCCTCATGGATCGCGCCCATGAGATCGTGCATCTGCGCCAGCACACCATCGCCGCCTTGCGACTTGGCGAGATCGCGGATCTGCTTCGTCCGCTTGGTCAGCGGCGTGTCGCGCTGGAAGAGCCAGAGCGGGATGTAGGACTGGTGAGGCCCGAACACGCCGGCGCGATCCTGCGTCTCGACCTCGCCGGTCGCCACGATGCGCATGCGGATCTGGTCGCCCATGACGCTGACGAGGGTCACGCGGTTGGCGAAATGATCCTCGTAGCCGACCTCCACCTTGGCACCTTCGACCGAGGTCTCCCAGTTCAGGACGGTCTGTCCCGGCTGGGAGAAGGGCGTGAGACGGAGCCGCTGCAGCGAGTAGCTGACCGGCTCCGCATAGCTGTATTCGGTCGTGTGGGTGATTTTCAGTCGCATACGCCGGATGTGTCCTTGTTCAATAGAACCTGTAGCCGTCGGAAATTTCCTGGCTCAGACGATTGTTCTGGGTGATGAACGTCTCGATATATTCGTGCAGGCCCTGATCCATCACGTCCTTGATCGAGCAGTTCCGCAGCGATTTCAGCGTGGTCTCCGACGTGTCGTGCGCGCTGTGCCGCTCGCCATATTCCCGCTCGAGATAGCCGAGATTGCTGTTGATCTTGTCGTAGCAATAGGCGAGCGAGCGCGGCATGCGGCCGTTGAGGATGAGGAAGTCGGCGATGTTGGCCGCCTTGTATTCCGCCTCGTAGACCCAGCCATAGCTGCGATGGGCCGACACCGAGCGCAGGATCGATTCCCACTGGACATTGTCGATCGCCGTGCCGACCTGCGACACGGCCGGCAGCAGGACGTAGTATTTCACGTCGAGAATGCGGGCGGTGTTGTCGGCACGCTCGATGAAGGTGCCGATGCGCGAGAAGTTGAAGAGGTCGTTGCGCAGCATCGTGCCGTGGAAGGCACCGCGGATAAGACCCGTCTTGCGCTTGATCGCGTCGATGACCTCCGGCAGATCGGCGGCCTTCACGCGGCGGGCGAGCATGGATTTCAGGTCGAGATAACACTCGTTGACCGCTTCCCATGTCTCGCGCGTCAATGCGGTGCGCACCATGCGGGCATTGCTGCGGGCGGTCTCGATACAGGAGAGCACGCTCGACGGGTTGCTGGTCTCGCGCAGCAGGAAATCGACGGCGTCCGCGCTCGTCGCGCTCTCGTAACGCTGCTCGTAGATGTCCATGACGCCCGAACTCTGGAGCACGCTTTCCCAGTTGTCTTCGCCGAGATGCGAGCGGGTGAGCGACATGCGCAGTCCGGCATCCACCAGGCGGGCGCTGTTTTCTGCCCGCTCGATATAGCGGAACATCCAGTATAGGCCGTTTGCTGTTCTTCCGAGCATGCCGATCAGTCCTCCAGTACCCAGGTGTCCTTCGTGCCGCCGCCCTGGCTGGAATTCACCACCAGAGAGCCGGCCTTGAGGGCCACGCGGGTCAAGCCGCCGGGAATGATCTGCACCTTGTCGGACACCAGCACATACGGCCTGAGATCGACATGGCGCGGCGCGATGCCCTTGTTGACCATGATCGGAACGGTCGAGAGGGAGAGAGTCGGCTGCGCGATGTAGTTGCTCGGGCGCGCCTTCAGCTTGTCGGCAAACAGCGCCCGTTCCTTCTTGGAGGCCGTCGGGCCGACGAGCATGCCGTAGCCGCCGGAGCCGTGGACCTCTTTCACGACGAGGTCGGCAAGGTTTTCCAGCACATATTTAAGGCTGTCGGGCTCCGAACAGCGCCAGGTCGGCACGTTTTCGAGCAGTGCCTTGCGGCCGGTGTAGAACTCCACGATCTCCGGCATGTAGGAATAGATCGCCTTGTCGTCGCAGATGCCGGTGCCCGGCGCATTGGCGATGGTGATGTTGCCGGCGCGGTAGACATCCATGATGCCGGGAATGCCGAGGGCGGATTCCGGCTTGAAGGTCAGCGGATCGAGATAGTCGTCGTCCACACGGCGGTAGAGCACGTCGATCGCCTCGTAGCCGCGGGTGGTGCGCATGCGCACCTTGCCGTCGATGACGCGCAGGTCCGAGCCTTCGACCAGCTCGACGCCCATCATGTCGGCCAGAAAGGCATGCTCGTAATAGGCGGAATTGTAGATGCCGGGCGTCAGCACGGCGACGCGCGGTTTGCCCTCGCAGCCGGGAGGGGCGACGGCGGCGAGCGAATGGCGCAGCAGATAGGGGTAGTTCTCCACCGGCTGGACGCGGTTCTGGTAGAACAGCTCGGGGAACATCTGCATCATCGTCTCGCGGTTTTCGAGCATGTAGCTCACGCCGGAGGGGGTGCGGGCATTGTCCTCGAGAACGTAGAACTGGTCCTCGCCGGTGCGCACGATGTCGGTGCCGACGATGTGCGTATAGACCCCGCCCGGCGGACGCATGCCGACCATCTGCGGCAGGAAGGCATCGTTCTTCTCGATCAGTTCACGCGGAATGCGACCCGCCTTGATGATTTCCTGCTTGTGGTAGATGTCGTCCAGAAAGGCATTGAGCGCGAGCACGCGCTGCTCGATGCCCTGCGCCAGACGGCGCCATTCCCGTGCGGAGATGATGCGCGGAATGAGATCGAAGGGGATGAGCTTCTCGGCGCTGTCGGCATGGCCATAGACGGCAAACGTGATGCCGGTCTTGCGAAAGATGTTCTCGGCCTCTTTCGACTTGGCGATCAGGCGGGCTCTGTCCTGGTTGGCATACCATTCGTTGTATGTTGCGTAAGGCGGTCGCGGAGTGTTGTCCGCATTCATCATTTCATCGAATGCCAACGGCCTGGTCCCCTTTTTAAGCCATTTGATTACAAGCGCTTCGGCAATGCAAGAAGCATGCTCGTTTCAGCCGGAAAGAAATTTTCACCCGTTCCGGCTGTCCCCTTGGGCAAGAAGATGGCTTTCGCAGGGGGAATGACAAGGCGACCTCCCGGCCTTGCCGCGGGAATTCGCTCAATATCTTCGCACCTGCTTATCGAATGAGCGCATAGGTTCGAAACGAGCCGGACGACACAAAGGAAAACGGCGGAACTTCCGTCCCGCCGTTTTCCCATCTTCAAATGTCCGTCTATCTTATGCTTCTTCGCGGCGCGAACCTTCACGGCGCTGGGCGGCCTGTGCGCCCGGGCTGCCGGCTGCCGGGCGAGGGCCGCGGCTGGAGGTGCGGGGTGCGCCACCCGGACGGCCGTTGCGGTTGCCGTTGCGCTTGGCAAGGGCTGCCTGATGGGCGGCCTGTGCGGCCGGGCCCTGGCCCTTGCGGTGTTCGCGGCGCTGCGCATTGTCGTCGCCGGCCAGGAGATCGTCGCCCGCAAACGGGCTCGGGGCCTGTGCCACGCGGGCCGGGCGATTGTTCTCGCCGCCGCGGTTCTCACCACGACCCTGGCCACCGCGGTTTTCGCCGCGTCCCTGGCCGTTGCGGCCTTCATTGTTGCTGCCGCGGCCACCATTGCCACGTGCATTGCGGGGGGCCGGTGCGCGGGAGATGTGCGCCGGTGCTTCGCCGCTGGCGACCGTGATGGTCATGCCCATCAGCTTTTCGATGTCGCGCAGCAGGCGGGCTTCGTCCGGTGCGCAGAAGGCGATGGCGATGCCGTCGCGGCCCGCACGGGCGGTCCGGCCGATGCGGTGAACATAGGCTTCGGCGACTTCCGGCAGATCGTAGTTGTAGACGTGGGTGATGCCGGGGATGTCGATGCCGCGGGCGGCAACGTCGGTGGCAACCAGAACCTTGATCTCGCCGTCACGGAAGGACTTCAGGGCGCGCTCGCGCTGGCCCTGGCTCTTGTTGCCGTGAATGGAGGCTGCGGAATAGCCGACCGACTCCAGGTGCTTCATCAGCTTTTCGGCGCCATGCTTGGTGCGCGAGAAGACGATGGCGCGGCCGTCGGGGTTTGCGGTCAGCGACTGCTTGAGCAGCGTGACCTTGCCGTCCTTGCCGTTCACGAAATGCACGAACTGCTCGATCTTGTCGGCAGCCTTGCCGGCGGTTGCGACTTCGACGCGCTTCGGATCGGTCAGGTAGTCGCCTGCGAGATCGGCGATCGCCTTCGGCATCGTGGCCGAGAACAGCAGGGTCTGGCGGTTCTTCGGGACGAGCTTGGAAATCTTGCGCAGGTCGTGGATGAACCCGAGGTCCAGCATCTGGTCGGCTTCGTCGAGCACGAGGTAGCGCGCGGTGGTCAGCGTCACGGCCTTGCGGTTGAGAAGGTCGAGCAGGCGGCCGGGGGTGGCGACGAGGATTTCGACGCCGCGTTCCAACTGTTGGGTCTGCTTGTTGATGGAGGCGCCACCGACGACGAGGCCGATGCGCAGCGGGCTCTTCTTGACGAAGACCTTCAGGTTGGCGGCGATCTGGTTCACCAGTTCGCGGGTGGGCGCGAGGATCAACGCGCGGACGTTGCGCGGGTCGGCGCGCTTGCCGTCGGCGAGCATGCGCTCGATCATCGGCAGGCCGAAGGCAGCGGTCTTGCCGGTGCCGGTCTGTGCGAGGCCGATGAGGTCATGGCCTGCCATGACGAGCGGGATCGCTTCGGCCTGAATCGGCGTCGGCTTGGTGAAACCTTCCAGTGTGAGGTTCGCTACCATCTGCTCGGAGAGGCCAAGGGAAGTAAAATCGGTCAAAGGTATGCCTTTCGGGGCGCCAAACGACAGGGACCGGAAACAACGCTTTCTGCGGTTCCGGGTCATCTGGTTTCAAGAACCCCGCGTGAGATGGGATCTTGGTGGGTTGAAAAAGCTGTCTGCGCTGCGGGTGCCGAATGTGGCACGGTCTCATAGGTGCGCTTAGCCTTCGCGACGGATTGACAAAATCCGCTTGGCTCGCTCACGCGGCGGCCGGAAGGTGACGCTGGCCCTCATGTCGTTGTTTGAAGTCAAAAAGTCAAGACGTCTTTTCGCATGTGCGAAAGGCACGTCGCTTTCACACGGCTTCCAAGGGTGCGTGAAGACGCGTGCCGCGCAGCATTTCCCGCTTGCCGGCAAAGCCCGGATGACGCTCGACCCGGAAGCCCGCGGCCTGCAGGTTGCGTCGAACGAAACCGGCCGCGGCGTAGGTTGCAAAGGTTCCGCCGATGGCCGTGCGGTCGTGGACCGCCGCCATCAGCTCTGCAGACCACATGTCCGGATTGCGAGAGGGCGCAAAGCCATCGAGATACCAGGCGTCGAAGACCGTGGGCGCGCGTGTCACCGTCTCCAAGGCCGGTCCGCAGACGATGGTGAGCGTGACGTCGTCTGCAAGGTCAAGACGGACCGTGCCTGCCAGGGTCTCCGGCCATGCCGCGACCAGCGCCTCGCGTTCCTCCTCGATCTCGGACCAGGCGGAGAGCGCGCGGGCGATGTCGGACGCCTGCATCGGAAAGCGCTCGAAGGAGGAGAAGGCGAGACGGGCGCCGGGTGGCTTTGCGGCCAGCTTCCACCGGCGCCAGGTCTCGCAGAGATTGAGCCCGGTTCCGAAGCCGAGTTCGCCGATCGTAAACATCTGCGCGTCCTGCCAGCGCGGCGGCAGGCCGTTGCCCTCCAGGAAGACATGGCCGCATTCCAGCCGTCCGTCCGTGCGGCAATAAAAATGGTCGTCAAATTCCACCGAATACGGCATATCGCCGGTGTGCCAGCTGAGCGTCTGGCGGCTCGGCGTTTCAGCGTCGGCAGGGGTGGTCGGGCGGCTCTCGATCATGGACAAGCGATAATAAGCCCGGCGGGCAAGGTCAATCGATGGCGGATGGGAAGACGGATCTGGTCGTCATCGGCGGGGGCATCATGGGTCTCTGGACGGCGCTTCACGCCGCCCGCGCGGGGCTTGAGGTGCTTCTCGTGGAGCGCACGACGATCGGGGCGGGCGCGAGCGGCGGCCTGCTCGGCGCGCTGATGCCGCACACGCCCGACAGGTGGAACGACAAGAAGCAGTTCCAGTTCGATGCGCTGGTGTCGCTGGAGCACGAGATCCGCGCGATGGAGGCGGAGACCGGGCTTTCCGCGGGATACAGGCGGACAGGCCGGCTCATTCCGCTGGCAAAGCCGCATTTGCGGGCGATCGCGCTTCGGCAGGTCGGCGACGCCGATATCAACTGGCAAAGCGGGAGCGGCGGCTTTCCCTGGCGTGTGCTCGATGCCGCACCGGACGGCCTGTTCTCCCCGGATGCCGTTGCCGAAGGCGCCGTATTCGACGGGCTTGCGGCCCGCGTCTCGCCGCGCGGCCTGCTGCGACTTCTGACGGCGATGCTCGCAACGATGCGTGGCGTGACGATCCGGGAGCAATGCGCCGTGCGCGGCATCGATCCGCAGCGCGGGCAGGTGGCTTTGTCCGACGGCAGCGTCATTCATGCTGGGCATATCGTGCTGGCCGCAGGCGTCGACAGTTTTCCGATGATCGACGGTTTGCCGAAGGTCGTGGGCGGAGAGCCGAGGCCGGCGAGCGGCACCGGCGTCAAGGGACAGGCGGCGCGGCTTGCGGTCGATCTCGATCCGGGCCTGCCGATCCTCTATTCGGACGGCGTCTACGTCATCGCGCATGACGCGGGCGGCGTGGCGATCGGCAGCACCAGCGAGGTGGCGTATGCCGACCCGCTCGCGACGGACCAGCGGCTCGACGGTCTTCTCGCAAAGGCGGAGACACTGGTTCCGGCGCTCGCCGGTGCGCCGATCCTCGAGCGCTGGGCGGGGCTGCGTCCGCGCGCGATCGGGCGGGACCCGATGGCCGGCGTGCATCCGGATCATCCGCGCCTGCACCTGATGACCGGCGGCTTCAAGATCAGTTTCGGCATCGCCCATCGCTTGGCGCAGGCCGTGGTGGAGGGCCTCGGCGGACGGCCGACGGATCCGGAAGGGGCGATCACGCTTCCCGCATCGTTCCGGTGCGAGAACCACCTTGTCGCGCCATCACGCGCCTGATCTCGCTGCTTGCCGTGATCTGCCTGCGTCTGTAAGAATATTCGACAGTTGCGGATGACCTATCCGTCAGCCTGGAGGATCCCATGTCGATGTCCAAACACGTCCTGTCCCTCGTTGCCGGCGCTTGCCTCGCTTCGGGCCTTTTCCTGTCGCCGGCCCTTGCAGCGGGGGATGACAGCCCGAGCACGCCCGTCTGCAAGAAGGGCGAGGTCTACGACCAGAAGACCAAGAAATGCGTCAAGCAGCAGGGCTCCAATCTGACGGACGAGAACAAGGCGGATTACGCCTATGCGCTTGCCAAGGCGGAGCGCTATGCCGAGGCGCTGGAGGTTCTAGACACGGTCAAGGATCAGGAGACGGCCGAAGTTCTGAACTATCGCGGCTATGCCACGCGCAAGCTCGGAAAGACCGACGAGGGTATCGGCTACTATCTCAAGTCGGTCGACAAGGACCCGAAATATGCGAAGGTTCGGGAATATCTGGGCGAGGCCTATGTGGTGAAGGGTCAGATCGATCTCGCGCGTGCCCAGCTCGACACCATTAAGTCGATCTGCGGCACGGACTGCGAAGAATATAAGGACCTCGCGGAGGTCATCGCCGACCCGTCAAAAATCTGAGCCCATGAATCTGAGCCCATGAAAAAGGGGCGCTGCCTTCCGGCGCGCCCCGCATCTGTCGTCCGTGTGTGAAACCTACATCCAGTAGGGCGGCACGCCATAATAATCGTAGACCTGGCGGCCGTTTTCGCGGTTCCACGCATATTCGTCGTCGCTGCGATATTTCGGCGCCTTCTGGACCTGCTCGCGCGTCAGTTCCGTGCGATAACCACCCAGAGCTTCGTCATAGCTCAGCTTCGTCCACGGGATCGGATAATGATCCTCGCCGATGCCGAGGAAGCCGCCGAAGCCGAGAACGGCATAGGCGACCTGGCCGTTGCGCTTTCCGATGATCAGTCGCTCGATCGAACCGATCCGCTCGCCATCGGCACCGTAGACGCGTGTGCCTTCGACCTTGTCGCTTGCGATCAGGTCGTGAGTCTCCACGATGCTGGCATCCTGAAGTTTAGAGCTGTCACCCGGCATGTTGAGGCTGCCGTCATTCAGATTGGGGTTGTGATAGGTCACGTTCCGTCTCCTCTTCTGGCTTGATGCTCGATAAACGTTTGGACGGCGCTCGGGTTCCCTGGATTTCGCGCCGTGACAGAGGCCGGCTTCGTCAGGCTGTCATGCAAATCACGTAGCGCAGGGGGTAAACCGAGGTTTGCCATGCGCTACGCCATCTGCTTCACTCCGCCGATCCATGATCCGCTTTCCGTGGCTGCCGCCGACTGGCTGGGGCGCAACGTCTATTCCGGCGATCTTTGCGAACAACTGTCGGTCGCAGGATGCTCTGCGCAGGACATGGCGTATTACACCGCCGTTCCCCGGCGCTACGGCTTTCACGGGTCGATCAAGGCGCCGTTTCATCTGGCCGGAGACAGAACCGAATCGGCGCTGCTGAAGGCGATGATGCGGTTTGCCGGCGAGATCGGCCCGTTCGAAATCCCCGATCTCGAAGTCTCCTGGCTCGGCAGCGCCTTTGGGCTCAGCCCGCGCGTCCCGTGCGAACCGCTGACGCATCTGGCGGCGCGGGTCGTTCAGGCCTTCGATGAGTTCCGGGCGCCCTTCACCGATGGGGACATCGCGCGCCTGAACGCCGACAAGCTGACGGCGCCGCAGTTTTCCAACCTGCATCGCTGGGGCGATCCCTTCGTCATGGACGAATACCGCTTTCACATGATGCTGACCGGACCGATGACGGCCGCGATGCGCCAGAAGATGGAAGGGCCGTTGCGGATTCAGTTTGCCGCGGCGCTCGCGCAGCCGGTGAAGGTCGCAAGCCTCGCCTTGTTCATCGAACCGGGCGCTGGGGCGCCGTTGCGCGTCCATTCCCAGCATCCTCTCGGCAAGCTCTCGGCCCACAAGCCGACGGCGCGCTTCGCCGCACCTTCCGACCCCACGACATCGGCGGCGACGCCCGCGCGCGAAGTGCAGATGGCCAAGGCCATGCGACGGCTGACCACCGGCGCGTAAAGGAAGAGCCGCGCCGCGTCCGCAGCGTGCAGGGCGCGACGACCGGCTCGTTACGCCTGTCGATATCGATCTTTATGCCTCGACTTTCCCGTTTCGGATGGTACCGTTTGGCGGCAAAGAGGGTACGACATGGATTTTTCGACACCGCGCGATCTCGTCGGCTATGGCCGTCACCTGCCCGAGGTTCACTGGCCCGGGGAGGCGCGGATCGCCGTTCAGTTCGTCGTCAACTATGAAGAAGGTGGCGAGAGCACGATCATGGATGGCGAGAAGGCCTCCGAGTCGCTGCTGTCGGAGATCGTCGGCGCGCAGCCCTGGCCGGGGCAGCGCAACCTCAACATGGAATCCATCTACGAATATGGGTCGCGCGCCGGATTCTGGCGGCTGTGGCGCCTGTTTACCAGCCGCAACGTGCCGGTCACGGTCTATGGTGTGACGCTGGCGATGGCCCGCAATCCCGACGCCGTCGCCGCCATGAAGGAAGCCGACTGGGAAATCGCCAGCCACGGCTATCGGTGGCTCGAATACAAGGACTTCACCGAGGAGGAGGAGCGCCGCCATATACGGGACGCCGTGCGCCTGCACACGGAGCTGACCGGCTCGCACCCGCTCGGACTCTATCAGGGCAAGCCTTCGGACAACACCCTGAAGCTCGTCATCGAGGAGGGCGGCTTCCTCTATTCCTCCGACAGCTATGCCGACGAGCTGCCCTACTGGGTGCCGGGCAAAACGCCGGAGACGCCGCATCTCATCATTCCCTACACGCTGGATGCCAATGACATGCGGTTCGCCACGCCGCAGGGTTTCAATTCCGGCGACCAGTTCTTCACCTATCTGAAGGATACGTTCGACGTGCTCTACGAGGAGGGTGCCGAGGGCAGCCCGAAGATGATGAATATCGGCCTCCACTGCCGTCTCGTCGGGCGGCCCGGACGGGCGGCGGCGTTGGCGCGCTTTGTCGATTACGTGCTGTCGAAGGAAAAGGTCTGGATCGCCAAGCGGATCGATATCGCGCATCACTGGCATGCGCATCACAAGCCGGAGGGCGGCCTGTGAGCATCGCCAGAGACAGCGCGGAAGGGCAGGCGTTTATTGCCCGGTTCGGCGGGATTTTCGAGCATTCGCAATGGGTCGCCGAGGACGCGCTCGACGATCTGGCGGAGGGGCCGCTGACGGCCGCCACCGTGCATGCGGCCATGGTCCGGGCGTTTCGGGCAGCATCGCCGGAAAAGCGGCTGCAGGTGCTGCGCGCCCATCCCGATCTCGCCGGACGGCTGGCGATCGCCGGCGGGCTGACCGCCGACAGCAAGGCGGAACAGGCCTCGGCCGGTCTCGATCGGCTGACGCCGGACGAGCACGCCCGCTTCACCACCTGCAATGCGATCTATACCGACAAGTTCGGCTTTCCCTTCATCATCGCGGTGCGCGGAAAGACGAAAGACGACATTCTCGCGGCCTTCGAAGCGCGGCTGGACAACACGCCGGACGAGGAGTTCGCGACCGCCACGGCCGAGGTCGAGACGATCGCCCGGCTGCGGCTGGACGCGCTTCTTGCCGGACCGGGGCTCGGATCTGGGCCTGGATCTGCGCCTGCGTCTGGGTCGGGTGCATGAGCGGTCTGGTCCTGCCCATCGAGCCGCTGACGGCGGAAGCCTTCGCGCCGTTCGGCAGCGTCATCGAGGCCGATCCGGCAACGATGCGGCTCATCAATGGCGGGACGACGGAGCGGTTTCATGCCTTGAGCACGACGGAGGCTGCCGGTGAGGATGCCCGCGTGATCATCAGCATCTTTCGCGGACAGCCCCGGCTCTTTCCCTATGCGGTGGATATGATGGAGCGGCACCCGTGGGGCTCCCAGAGTTTCGTTCCGCTCGACAACCGCTCCTGGCTTGCTGTCGCGGCGGAGGACGAGAATGGCCGGCCCGGTCGTCTCCGGGTCTTTGCCTGTTCGGGCCGTCAGGGCGTGCAATATGGCCGAAACGTCTGGCATCATCCCCTGGTCGCCGTCGGTGCCGTCAGCGATTTCCTCGTGGTCGATCGCGAGGGGCGCGAGCCCAATCTGGAAGAGGTCTTCTTCGAAACGCCGTTCACGATCGCGGCTTCATCGATGCCCTGAGGGCTGATCTCGTTCATTTGGCAACCACAGTCTCAGGCCCTGCGGGAACGGTCCCGTCGGGTTCATCGAAAAGAGGTCATCATGTCCGCTACGGGCCGCCTGACAACGCATGTTCTCGACACGGCGCTCGGCCGTCCCGCGGCCGGTTTGCAGATCGCGCTGTTCCACATCGAGGGTGAGGGGCGCACGCTCTTGAAGATCGTCGCGACGAACAGCGATGGCCGGGTGGACGCGCCGCTTCTCGAAGGCGATGCGCTCTTGCGCGGGACCTATGAGCTCGTCTTCCACGCCGGCGACTATCTCAAGTCGAGCGGCACGGCGCTGTCCGATCCGCCCTTTCTCGACATGATCCCGCTGCGCTTCGGGATTGCCGACCCCGCGGCACATTATCATGTGCCGCTGCTGCTCTCGCCCTTCAGCTACTCGACCTATCGGGGAAGTTGACCGGCTTCAGACGTCGAGAATATTGCTGTCGACGTCCAGAATGTCGCGCTTGCCGCAGAGCGCCATGGTGATGTCGAGCTCCTTGCGCAGGATTTCGAGCGCCAGCAGCACGCCGGTCTTGCCGCCGGCGCCGAGACCGTAGAGGAACGGGCGGCCGATATAGGTTCCCTGTGCGCCGAGCGCCACGGCCTTCAGGATATCCTGCCCGGAACGGATACCGCCGTCGATATGGATCTCGATGTCGCCGCCGACCGCATCGACGATGCGGGGCAGCATGGCGATCGAGGATGCGGCGCCGTCCAGCTGGCGTCCGCCATGATTGGAGACGATGATCGCATCCGCTCCGGTTTTCGCTGCCATGCGGGCATCTTCCGGATCGAGGATGCCCTTGAGGATCAGCGGGCCGCCCCAGAGCTGCTTGATCCAGGCGACGTCGTCCCAGGAGAGTTTCGGGTCGAACTGCTCCGCCGTCCAGGCCGACAGGGAAGAGAGGTCCGAGACGTTCTTGGCATGGCCGACGATGTTGCCGAAGCCGCGCCGCTGGGTCTTCAACATCTTCAGGCACCAGCCGGGCCGCGTCGCCATCTGCCAGATGTGCTTGGGGGTGAACTTCGGCGGCGCGGAGAGGCCGTTGCGCAGGTCCTTGTGTCGCTGCCCGAGGATCTGCAGGTCGAGCGTCAGCACCAGCGCCGAGCACTTCGCGGCCTTGGCGCGGTCGATGAGATTGCGGACGAAATCGCGGTCCTTCATGACGTAGAGCTGGAACCAGAACGGTTTGGTCGTGACCGAGGCGACGTCCTCGATCGAGCAGATGCTCATGGTCGACAGGGTGAAGGGCACGCCGAATTCTTCCGCCGCCTGCGCCGCCAGCATCTCGCCATCGGCATGCTGCATGCCGGTGAGCCCGGTCGGCGAAAGCGCCACCGGCATCGAGACCTTTTGCCCGATCATGGTGGTGGCGAGCGACCGGTTGGTCATGTCGACCAGCACCCGCTGGCGCAGCTTGATCTTCTGATAGTCCGTCTCATTGGCGCGATAGGTGCCCTCGGTCCAGGCGCCGCTATCGGCATAGTCGAAGAACATTTTTGGCACGCGGCGTTTCGCCAAAGCTTTCAGATCGCTGATTTCGAGGGACGGCATGGGCGGCTCCGCAAGAGGTATTGCCTTCGTCCTAGCATGCTGGAGGCCGGGCGTTAAGCGTCAGGCGTGCAACTGGTCAATTTTATTGACCAGTTATCCGAGCGTGGTTTTTGCGGCCCGGCCGGCGACATAGGTCTCCACCACCGCCCGGTCGTCGCCCATGGTCTGCAGGAGGAAGAGTTCGTCGGAAAGCGAGGCCACGACCTCGGCCTTCAATGCCATGGCCGGCGTCGCCGCCATGTCGAGCACGATGAGATCGGCGTCGGTTCCCGGTTCCAGCGTGCCGATCCGGTCGGACAGGAAGAGCGCCTCGGCATTGCCGCGCGTCAGATAGTAGTAGCTCTCGAACGGATTCAGCCGCTCGCCCAGCAATTGCTGGATCTTGTAGGCCTCGTCCATGGTGCGCAGCATGGAATAGCTCGATCCGCCGCCGATATCGGAGGCGACAGAGATGCGCACCGGCTTTTCCCGCCGCGCCAGTTCCTTCAGCGGAAACAGGCCGGAGCCGAGGAAGAGATTGGAGGTGGGGCAGTGCACGGCGACCGAGCCGGTCTCGCTCATCACGTCCCGCTCGCGCTCCGACAGATGGATGGCGTGGCCGAACAGGGATTTGGGACCCATGAGACCGTAGTTCGCGTAAACATCGGTGTAGTCGGCGGCATTCGGATAGAGCGAAAGCGTGTAGTCGATCTCGTCGCGGTTTTCCGAGAGATGCGTCTGGATGTGCAGGTCCGGGAACTCGGCTGCGAGCGTCTGCGCGGCCGACATCTGTTCCGGTGTCGAGGTGATGGCGAAGCGGGGGGTGATGGCGACGTGATTGCGCCCCTTGCCGTGCCATTCGGCGATGACCGCCCGCGTCTCGTCATAGCCGACTTGGGGCGTGTCGAGCAGGCCCTGCGGTGCGTTGCGGTCCATCATCACCTTGCCGGCGATCATGCGCATGTCGCGCTTCATGGCTTCCGTGAAGAATGCGTCGGCCGAGGCCTTGTGGACGGAGCAGTAGGCGACCGCGGTCGTCGTGCCGTGGCGGATCATCTCGTCGAAGAAATGGACAGCAATGCGCGCGGCATGCGCCGTTTCCACGAAGCGGCATTCCTCGGGAAACGTGTAGGTGTTCAGCCATTCCAGCAGATTGGCGGCATAGGAGCCGATCACCTGCATCTGGGGAAAATGGACGTGGGTATCGATGAAGCCGGGCAGGATGAGATGTGGCCGGTGGTCGATCTCGACGACATCGTCGGGCGCCTGCGCGCGCACCGCATCGTAGGGCCCGCTGGCGACGATCAGGCCGTCCCGCAACAGCAGGGCGCCGTCGGTCTCGTAGAGATAGGCTTGCGTGTCGTCCATCGACACGGGGCGGCGGCGGAACGTCAGGGTTCGGCCGCGAAGAAGCATTGAGGTCATCGTGTTGCGGTTCCCGCGGCGCTTTCGAACCAGGCGGCGATCAGCGCGCGTTCGTCTGCCGTCATGTCGGTCAGGTTGCCGGGCGGCATGGCATGGCTGCGTCCGGCCTGGAGGTAGATCTCGCGGGCATGGGCCGCGATCTCGCCGTCATTTTCGAGCACCACGCCCTTTGGCGGGCGGACCAGCCCTTCATAGACCGGTTCGGCCGCGTGGCACATGGAGCAGCGGGTCGAGACCGTGCCGCGCACCGCAGGGAAATGCGCGTTTTCGGCAAAGCGGGTAAAGGCGGGGGAGACGGCGGCGGTTTCTCCTGCAGGGCCCGGCAGCTTCGGCGCTGTGGAAAGCCACATGATGAGGATGAAGAGCAGGATCGTGACGAGCCATGTCCATGTCGGTCTGCCCTTCCGTGCATGGGTGGTGTTGAACCAGTGGCGGATGGTGACGCCCATGAGGAAGACGAGTGCCGCGATGATCCAGCTATAGGCCGTGGCGAAGGCCAGCGGATAGTGGTTCGACAGCATGAAGAAGATGACGGGCAGCGTCAGATAGTTGTTGTGCAGCGAGCGCTGCTTGGCGATCGTGCCGTATTTCGGGTCCGGCGTGCGTCCGGCGATGAGGTCCGCCACCACGATGCGCTGGTTGGGCATGATGATGAAGAAGACGTTGGCCGACATGATGGTGGCCGTGAAGGCGCCGAGATGCAGGAAGGCGGCGCGGCCGGTGAAGATCTGCGTGTAGCCCCACGCCATGGCGACCAGCGCGACATAGAGCAGGCCCATCAGCGTCCAAGTGTTCTTGCCGAGCGGTGACTTGCACAAGAGGTCGTAGAAGATCCAGCCGATACCGAGGGAGGCGAGCGACAGGAGGATCGCGGTCGTGGAGGAGACGTCGAGGACGTGGCGATCGACCAGGAACAGATCGGCACCGCCATAGTAGACCAGACAGAGCAGGACGAAGCCGGAGAGCCAGGTGGTGTAGGCCTCCCATTTGAACCAGGTCAGGTGTTCCGGCATCGTGGCCGGTGCGACCAGATATTTCTGGACATGGTAGAAACCGCCGCCATGAACCTGCCATTCCTCGCCATAGGCCCCGACCGGCAGGTGCGGCCGCTTGACCAGCCCGAGATCGAGCGCGATGAAATAGAAGGAGGAGCCGATCCAGGCGATGGCGGTGATCACGTGAAGCCAGCGCACGGCAAAGGTCAGCCATTCCCAGACGATGGCGTATTCGTACATCTCTGTCCCTTTCATGCCCCCCGATTGTCACATTGCGAAAATTTTGACGGTGAGGGAAGGGGCGGCTTCCTAAAGATCCGCGTGCTCGACAAGATATTTGGTGGCGAGTGCGATGTGGCGGGGGATCGGCTTGTCTTTGCGGTAATCCGCAACGAGGCGGCGTGAGATTTCGAGCGCGGCCGCCATTCCGTCGAGACTCATGCCAAGATCCGTCATGGCATTTCGAAAAGCCGTGTTGTCGATGGTGGCAGGGCCAAGCCGGCGAATCCAATGGGCCGTCAATTCCGAGCCGTCGTCCCATTCCAGCGCGCTGCCGTAGCTGCTCACGCGCATTGTCGCAAACAGCGCGCTGTCGGTCCTGAGCCTGAGAAAGATCGGCTTGCTGGCCAAGGCCGGTGTCAGATCAACGATCTCGCTGTCGCCGCCAGCCCAGACGATCTCCACCCGCCGCGCGTCTAGCGGCGTGGCTGACCGGATGCGCGGGAGCGGCTTTTCGAAGCCTATGATGTCGTCATCGTCAACGCTGGTTAAGTCTGGTCCATTCATCCTGAAGTCTCTGCCTGTTGTCCGCTGCCCATGTGAGCACCGCCCGCAAATCCCGTGCCCGCATCTGCCCCGCCACGATCTGGAAGTCGGATATGGCGATGAGGATGTCGTGGTCTGGTGAAGAGGCATGGAAATGCGGCGGGTGATGATCGTCGGCGAATATCTGGATCTTCACCGAGCCAAGCATCACCAATGTCGGCATGGCGAGCGCTGCCCTCTCTCACATAAGTGCACTATATGCACTTTTCCGTCTTTGAGCAAGCATCTGCTCCTGCAAACTCCTCTAAAATCCAGTCCCGGAATGCACGGATCTTCGGAACGTTGCGGCGACTCTCGGCATAGGCAAGCCAGTAGTCACGGCCATCGTTGCACAGGAGGTCGAAAGGAAGAATGAGGCGTCCGGCGGCGATGTCGTCGGCATAGTGGGCGGGATTGACGATCGCGACGCCCTGTCCGGCCATGGCGGCGGCCGCGTCGAAGGTCTGAACGCCAAAATCGTTCGGCGTCAGGGTGTCGAGGTTCGGATCGGGGACGCCGGCGGCCTTGAACCAGTGCTTCCACCACGGATCGGACGGGCTGATGAGCGGCAGCTTCAGCAAGTCGGCGGGCTCGCGGATGCCGCCATGCGTTTCTGCCAGCGCCGGGCTGAGGATCGGCGCGAAATCGAGGCGCATCAGGTGTTGGCTGATCAGACCCGGCCAATCCCCCGTGCCCCAGCGAATGGCGATATCGGCGGTTTCCGTATGAAAATCAACGATGCGCGCGCCTGTGACGAGCCGGACGGCGATCTGCGGATGGCGGAACTGGAAGGTGCCGAGGCGTCGCGTCAGCCATTGCTGGGCGAAGGTTGGTGTGGAATGCAGGATGAGAATCTCGCTCGACGCACGCCGCGCCGCCACGACCGCCTCTCCCAACAGATCGAACCCCTGGCTCACTTTCGGCAGCAGCCGTTCGCCGGTCTCCGTCAGCGTGATCTGGCGGGGGCGGCGCAGGAAGAGGGGTTCGCCGATGTTCTCTTCAAGCAGCTTGATCTGGTAGCTGACGGCGGTCTGGGTGAGGCCCAGTTCCTCGCCGGCGCGGGTAAAACTCGACAGGCGCGCGACCGCCTCGAAGACGCGCAGGGCATTGAGCGGGACCTGTCGGGACATCTTCATGGATCAGTTCTCTTGATGGCGGCAGGCGGATGTTCGATTGGATTTCGAGCACGCGCGAGCCGATGATGCAAGCCATTCCCTGAGACAATGGTGATGCCATGCGCCCGCAGACGACACATCGGATCCCCCTGCAGACCCCGAAAGAGAATGCCGTTCGTCTGGTCCTGCGCCGAACGAAGGCCGTGCTCGCGCGGTTCTTGCCGGCACGCTATCCGCGGCTCGACCTCGAGAGCATGCCGGAGCATCTCCAGCGCGATCTCGGCTTTCTCGATGGACGAGATCCGCGCTACGAGGCGGCGGAGCGGCGGTAGGCGTCGAGGGCGACCAGCACCTCGGCGGCCGTCATCGCGGCGATGACGGCCGGGCGCTTGTCGCTCACCGTCTTGCCGCCGATGGGCAGGACCAGGCGGGAGAGGGCGGCGTCCTCAAGCCCTTCGTCGCGCGCCCAGCTGGCGAATGTCGCGCGCTTGGTCTTCGAGCCGATCATGCCGGTATAGGCAAGGTCGGTGCGGGCAAGGGCTTCCCGTGCGATCAGAAAATCCAATGCGTGGTCATGCGTGACGATGATCACCGCGCTGCCGGGAGCGATGTCCTTGACCAGGGCTTCCGGCATCGCGGTCAGCCGCGGGCTGGTACCAGATGACATCAGGTCGAGTTCGTTCCGGCGCGTCTCCACGGCGAAGGTGCGCACCGGCAGCAGCACCAGCGCGTCCGCCAACGCCCGGCCGACATGGCCGCCGCCGAACAGCCAGACTTCGGGGAAACCGTTGATACGGGCGTTCAGCATCGCGTCGAGGTCGTCGCGGGCCGGCGCGTCGAGCCGGCGGAACGACAAGGCGACCCGGCCGCCGCAGCATTGGCCGATCTCGGGCCCCAAGGGGATGTCAAGACGGGTGTCCGCCGCAATGCCCGCCAGCATGGCGCGGGCGTGGTCGATTGCCATGTGCTCCATCTGGCCGCCGCCGATGGTGCCGTGGGCGTCGGTCGGCGAAACGAGCATGAAGGCGCCCGTCTCGCGCGGGGTCGAGCCACGCGTTTCCGCCACCTCCACCAGAACGATCTGTGCCTCGCGGGCCAGAAACGCCTGCAGGCTGCCGACCACATATTTCATGAAGGGACACGCATGCGCTCGACCGCCATCAGCACGCGTTCCGGCGTGGCGGGCGCATCGAGGCGGGGGCAGCGACGATAGTCGCCGACGCTCGCGACCGCCATCGAGATGGCTTCGAGCACGGAGATCGGCAGGTTGAACGGCGGCTCGCCCACGGCCTTGGAGCGTCCGATGGTCTCCTCACCGTTTTCGCTCCAGTCCGCCAGTTTGACATTGAAGATTTTAGGCCGGTCGGAGGCGAGCGGGATCTTGTAGGTGGAAGGCGCGTGGGTGCGCAGACGTCCCTTGGCATCCCACCAGAGCTCTTCCGTCGTCAGCCAGCCCATGCCCTGCACGAAGCCGCCTTCGATCTGGCCGATGTCGATCGCCGGGTTGAGCGAGCGGCCGACGTCGTGCAGCACATCGACGCGGTCCACCATATATTCGCCGGTCAGCGTGTCGATCGAGACCTCCGAGACGGCGGCGCCATAGGCGAAATAATAGAAGGGCGTGCCGCGCCCGGTATTGCGGTCCCAGTGGATCTTCGGCGTCTTGTAGAAGCCCGCGGCAGAGAGCTGGATGCGGGCGAAATAGGCTTGCTTGACGAGATCGTTGAAGGGCACGCGCTCCTCGCCGATCTGGACATGGTTCGGCACGAAGGAGATCTTGTCCGGCGTCGTCTGCCAGCGCTCGGCGGCGAAGGCGACGAGCCGGTCCTTGATCTGGCGGGCGGCATCGGCCGCGGCCATGCCATTGAGGTCGGTGCCGGAGGAGGCGGCGGTGGCCGACGTATTCGGCACCTTGCCCGTCGTCGTCGCGGTGATCTTCACCCGGTCGATATCGACCTGGAAGCTGTCGGCCAGCACCTGCGCGATCTTGATGTAGAGCCCCTGGCCCATTTCCGTGCCGCCATGGTTCAGGTGGATCGAGCCATCCTGATAGACATGCACGAGCGCGCCCGCCTGGTTGAAGGCGGTCATGGTGAAGGAGATGCCGAACTTGACCGGCGTCAGCGCAATGCCCTTGCGGATGATGCGGCTTTGCGCGTTGAAGGCGAGAATGTCGGCGCGGCGCGCCTGGTAGTCGGCACTCTCTTCCAGTTCGGCCACGAGCTTGCCGATGACATTGTCCTCGATCTGCTGGTGATAGGGCGTGAGATCGCGGCTGGAGCCCTTTTCGCCGTAGAAGTTCCGCTTGCGGATCTCGAGCGTGTCCTTGCCGAGCGCATAGGCGATTTCCTCGATCATGCGTTCGGCGCCGACGATGCCCTGCGGTCCGCCAAAACCGCGATAGGCGGTGTTGGACACCGTGTTGGTCTTCAGCGGCTCGGAGGTTAGGCGCACATGCGGATAGAAATAGGCGCCATCCGCGTGGAAGAGGGCGCGATCGGTGACCGGGCCGGAGAGATCGGAAGAATAGCCGCAGCGGGCGGCAAATGTTGCGTCTACCGCATGGATGCGACCGTCGTCATCGAAGCCGACATCGTACTCGACCAGAAAGTCGTGGCGCTTGCCGGTGCAGGCCATGTCCTCGTCGCGGTCGGGGCGGAACTTGACCGGGCGGTTCAGCCTCTTCGCGGCGACGGCGGCGATGACCGCGAACTGGTTGCCCTGCGTTTCCTTGCCGCCGAAGCCGCCGCCCATGCGGCGGACCTGGACGGTCACCGCATTGGAGGGGACGCCGAGCACATGGGCGACCATGTGCTGGATTTCGCTCGGATGCTGGGTGGAGGACCAGACCGTGATGTCGTCGTCTTCGCCGGGAATGGCAAAGGCGATGTGGCTTTCAAGATAGAAATGCTCCTGCCCGCCGATGCGCATCTCGCCTTTCACGCGGTGCGGCGCGTTCTGCATTTCGCTGGCGGCATCGCCGCGCGACAGGGTCAGCGGCTTGGTCACGAGTTTTCCGCCGGCCGCGCGCGCGTCCGTCAGGTCGATCGCGTGCGGCAGGTCGTTGTAGGTGATTATTGCAAGACGAGCGGCGCGGCGGGCCGCGTCGCGCGTTTCGGCGATGACGGCGAAAGCGGCCTGGCCGTGGAATTCGACACAGCCATCCGCCAGCACCGGTTCGTCATCGAGGTGGCTCGGGCTGATGTCGTTGGAATGCGGCATGTCGCGCGCGGTGAGAACGCAGACGACGCCGGGATAGGCTTCGACGGCGTCGAGATCCATCGAGACGATCTCGGCATGGGCGCGGTCGGTCAGGCCGAGGGCCGCGTGCAGCGTTCCCGCCGGCTCGGGCATGTCGTCGATATAGTCGGCACTGCCCGCCACATGCTTGTGCGCGCTGTCATGGCGCAGGTTCCGGTGCATGCCGCCGCGGATGATCTTGCGCTCCTCGAAGGTCGAGCTGTCCATGATGCGTCTCCTTGACCTTGCGGCCTTTATTCATTAGCGGCACCGAACCGAACCGCGAAACCTCATTCCGCGGCTTCGAAGCGCACCAGTTCCGCCGGCGCGCCCGATGTTTCCAGATAGAACCGCAACAGCAGGTTCCTGGCGGTCAGCGCGCGATAGGCGCTGGTGGCGCGCCAGTCGCTGAGAGGCTGGTAATCGACGTCGAAGGCCGGGCGGGCGGCGGTGACGGTGTCCTCGCTCCAGGGCTTGCCGATCAGCGCATTTTCGACCGCCGTGGCGCGCTTCGGCGTGCCGGCCATGCCGCCGAAGGCGATGCGGGCGGATGTGACGAGGCCTTCCCCGGACACCGAGAGACGGAAGGCGGCGCAGAGCGCGGAGATGTCCTCGTCGCGGCGTTTTGAGATTTTATAGACCGCGAAGTGCTCGTCTGCCGGCAGCGTCGGCACGAAAACGCTCTCCACGAACTCGCCCGGATGGCGGTCCTGCCGGCCATAGGCGATGAAATAATCCTGCAGCGGCACGGTGCGCGTGCCGGAGACGGAGCGGAGCGTGACGGTGGCGTCGAGCGCGATCAAAGGCGGCGGCGTGTCGCCGATGGGCGATCCGTTGGCGATGTTGCCGCCGATGGTGCCCATGTTGCGCACCTGATCGCCACCCAGCCTGTCGAGCAGTTTGCCAAGCGGCGGCAGGCGGCGCGCGAGGGTGGAAAAGGCGCGCGAATAGGTGACGCCGGCGCCGATGGTGATGCCGTCGGGCGTCTCGGTGATCGCTTGCAGATCCGACAGGCCGTTGATGAAGATGACGGGGTTGATCGGCCGCATCTGCTTCGTCACCCACAATCCGACATCGGTCGAACCCGCGACAACAGTGGCCTGCGGATATTCGGCCAGCGTTTCGGCCAGCGCCTGCGCCGAGCCGGGCACGACGAGGCGGGCCTCGGGCGGGCCGAGCACGATGGTTTCGCGGGTGGGCAGGCCCGAGAGGAAGGTGATCACGCGCGCGCGCATTTTCAGGATCGGATCGAACACGGCATCGGGCCGGGCGGTGGCGACGGCTTCGGCCGCGCGCACGATCGGCTCGTAGCCGGTGCATCGACAGAGATTGCCCTGCAGCGCCTTTTCGATATCGGCGCGGCCGGGATTGTCCTTCGACAGCCAGAGGCCGTACAGCGACATGACGAAACCGGGGGTGCAGAAACCGCATTGCGAGCCGTGGTAATCCACCATCGCCTGCTGCACCGGATGCAGCGTGCCGTCGCGCGCGGCCAGATGCTCGACGGTGACGACATGGGTGGCGTTCAGCGAACCGACGAAACGGATACAGGCGTTGACGCCTTCATAAACGAGGTCTCCCGCGACCAGACGCCCGACAAGAACCGTGCAGGCGCCGCAATCGCCCTCGGCGCAGCCTTCCTTGGTGCCGGTCAATCGACGTTCCAGCCGCAGGAAATCGAGCAGCGTTGCCGTCGGCGCCACGCTCGTCAGATCAATGTCGCGGTCGTTGAGCAGGAAGCGGATGCTGCCGGAGGAAGATTTGGCGGTCGATTGGGCGGTTCGGGTGGTGCTGGTCATAAGGACCCCTTGTCTTGACGGGCAAGACTAAGCGCAAAGACAGCCGGCTGACAATTGCTTTTGGCAGTCTGCTCGCCCGCCGGCTGTGGGCATCCGAAAGCAAAACGCCGCGCGTGGCTGTAAACACAGCGTCTCCGCCTTTGGCTGTGGGAAAAAGCGCTTGCGATGATTATGTGTGGTGAAACAGCTTCATCAGGACGGACACATCATGGAACTCGGTCTCTATACCTTCGGCGATGTCGATCCCAAAGCCGCCGAAAAGGGCCGCGAGGGCGAACGCCGCTTGAAAAATCTGCTGGACGAGATCGAGCTTGCCGATCAGGTCGGGCTGGACGTCTTCGGGCTCGGCGAGCATCACCGCGCCGATTATGTCGTCTCGTCGCCGGCCGTGGTGCTGGCGGCGGCGGCGGCGCGCACCAAGCGCATCCGGCTGAGCAGTGCGGTCACCGTGCTCTCCTCGGACGATCCGGTGCGCGTGTTCCAGCAGTTTGCGACGCTCGATCTTCTCTCGGGCGGTCGCGCCGAGATCATGGCGGGACGCGGCTCCTTCATCGAATCGTTTCCGCTGTTCGGCTATCCGCTGGAGGATTACGACGACCTGTTCTCCGAAAAGCTCGACCTGCTGATGGCGCTGCGCAGCGGCGAGATCGTGACATGGGATGGCGAAAAGCGGGCGGCGCTGCACGATCGCGGCGTCTATCCCCGGCCGTTGCAGGCGCCGCTGCCGCTGTGGGTGGCCGTCGGCGGCACGCCGCAGTCGGTTGCGCGCGCCGGTGCGCTCGGCCTGCCGGTGGCGCTCGCCATCATCGGCGGCGAGCCGGCGCGCTATGCGCCGCTGTTCGATCTCTACCGGGAAGCCGCCCGGCGGGCGGGGCAGCCGGCCACGGGGCTGAAAACCAGCATCAACGTGCACGGGTTCATCGCCGATACGACGCAGGCTGCAGCCGACCAGTTCTACGGGCCGCAGGCTGAGGTGATGGACAGGATCGGCCGCGAGCGCGGCTGGGGGCCGACGAACCGGGCGCATTTCAACCAGGCGATCGGCCCGCGGGGCAATCTGTTTCTGGGCGATCCCGAAACGGTCGCGGAAAAGATCGTCCGGCATCACCGGATTTTCCGGAACGACCGCTTTCTGTTGCAGATGGCGATCGGCCCGATGCCGCACGAGCAGATCATGCGTGGGATCGAGCTTTACGGCACGAAGGTCGCGCCGCTCGTGCGCGCCGGGATCGCCGAGGATGCGGCACGGGCGGCGAGCGCCGTCTGAGCCCGTGTCAGCCGCATGCCGCGGGCAACCTGCCTTCCTTGCAGGCGGGAAGCGGAAAAGATAAGTTTGCGTTTTTGCCGGCGCGTCGTGGCTTCCAACCCTGACGCGCCGGATCAGACTTCGGATATGAACGATCATGACTCTTGAAAATGACGACGATCTCGAACGCCTGAAGGAGATCGGCCGGATCTGCGCCAATACGCTGCAGATCATGGGCGCCGCCCTTGAGCCGGGAATGACGACGGCCGAACTCGACCTCATCGGCCGCAAGGCGCTGGAGGCCGAAGGTGCGCGGTCGGCGCCGGAGCTGTCCTACCGGTTTCCCGGCGCCACCTGCATCAGCGTCAACGAGGAGGTCGCGCATGGCATTCCCGGTGCGCGCGTCATCGCGGCGGGGGACCTCGTCAACATCGACGTCTCCGCGGAAAAGGGCGGGCTGTTTGCCGATACCGGTGCGTCCTTTGCCGTGCCGCCTGTCGCGCGCGCGACCGAGCGGCTCTGCCGCGACGGCAAGCGGGCCATGTGGGTGGGGCTGAACGAGGTCAAGGCGGGCAAGCCGCTGGCTTCCATCGGCAACGCGATCGGCGCCTTTGCCCGCAAGAACCGCTACACGCTGATTTCCAACCTCGCGAGCCACGGCGTCGGCCGCTCGCTGCACGAGGAGCCGACCGAGATCTCCACCTGGCCGGACAAGCACGAGAAGCGGCGGATGGAGGACGGGATGGTGTTCACCATCGAGCCCTTCCTGTCGATGGGCGGGCAGTTCGCCGAAGGCGGCGACGATGCCTGGACGCTCTATAGCGAGCCGCGCGCGCCGACGGTGCAGTACGAGCACACGGTCGTCGTCACCCGCAACGGCCCTCTCGTCGTCACGCTGCCCGGCTGATGCTGAAACCGCGCCGATCGGATCTGAGGCTCCTGGCCACGGCTTTGGCCGGTGCGATCGCGATGGCGGTCGCCATGGGCTTCGGACGGTTCTCCTATACGCCGATCCTGCCCGGCATGATGCTCGACATTCCGCTGACCCCCGGCGAGGCCGGGGTAATCGCCGCCGCCAATTTCCTCGGATATCTGCTCGGTGCCGTGCTGGCCGGCCTCTCTTTCGCGCAAGGGCGCGAGCGGGTGATCGGGCTCGGCATGCTGGTCGCCACGACGCTGCTCCTCTGCGCCATGGGCATGACGAACTCCGTGCTCCTGTTCGCTCTCATCCGCTTTCTCGCCGGCATGGCCAGCGCCTTCACCATGATCATGATCTCCCAGATCGTGCTCACCAGGGGTGCTGCGGCCGGCAAATCCCATGTCCAGTCCCTGCATTTCGCGGGCGTCGGTCTCGGCATCGCCGCCTCGTCGCTGATGGTCTGGCTCTTGCCGTCCGGCCAGGGCGAAGCGCTCGCGAACTGGCGAGAGGCGTGGTTTGCGGGTGCCTTCCTGTCGTTGCTCGGCACCGCCTGCGTGGCGCTGCTTCTGCCCGAGGGAACCGCGACCTCAGGCACGGTGCCGGTGGCGGAGCCGCCGCTCGTGTGGACGCGACCCTTTACGGCGTTGACCCTGACCTATGGCCTGTTCGGCTTCGGCTATGTCATCACGGCGACCTTCCTCGTCGCCATGGCCCGGGCAGGCGCCGTCGATCATACGATCGAGTTCCTCTCCTGGCTCGTCACGGGTCTGAGCGCCGCCGTGTCCGTTGCGGCCTGGCGCAGCGCGGTGCCGCGCTTCGGCATCGTCGGCGTGTATCTCATCGGGCTCGTGGTGGAGGCTCTCGGCCTGATCCTCACGGTCGCCCTGCCGTTTCCGGCGGCGCCCCTTGCCGGCGGGCTGCTGCTGGGCGCGACCTTCGTCATGATCACCGCCTTCGGTCTGCAGATCGGCCGCGCTCTCGCACCGGGAAGCCAGCGCCGGGCGCTTGCCGTGATGACCGCCGCCTTCGGCATCGGACAGATCATCGGCCCGCTCGTCGCCGGCTGGCTGGCCGGGATGACGGGCAGCTTCACGCTGCCGACGCTGATCGCAAGCGGGGTTCTGATCCTCTGTGCGATGATCGTCTTTGCCGAGCGCCGCGGCATCCGCAGGGCGTCGGGGCTATGAGGCGCGGCTCATTAATTCCAAGTAACCTGACGAAGCCGCGATTGTGAAGCTCGGGCAATTGGCCTAGGTTCGCGCCGGTTTCGCGTCACGGCGCGAATGACGTCGTTGCATCAAGCTGAAGGCGCTCGATTTGTTTGTCTCGTTTTTCCCTTATCCACGATACTTCTTCCCGTCCGTCGTCATCTGGACCATGCTCGCGATCGCCGCATGGTATGCGGGAGGCAGCGAGTTCGGCAATCTGATAGGGCTTCCGTCTCTGCCGCCGGGCACGGAACCGGTGATCGGGGTTTCGGTCTTCTGGTCGCCGCCGTTCCTCTGGTTCTATATCTACTACGCACTGATGGTCGGCCTGTTTGCCGCCTTCTGGTACACCTACCGTCCGCATCGCTGGCAGAACTGGTCGATCCTTGGTTCTGCGCTGATCATGTTCAACACCTATTTCTCCGTTCAGGTCGGCGTGTCGATCAATGCCTGGTACGGCCCGTTCTACGATCTCATTCAGCAAGCTTTGGCGCGCACGGCCCCTGTGACAGCGGATCAGCTCTATATGGGCATGCTCGGCTTTGCCGGTATCGCCTTCGTCGCCGTCACGGTCGGCGTTTTGAACCTCTTCTTCGTCAGCCACTATGTTTTCCGCTGGCGAACTGCGATGAACGATTTCTACATGTCGCACTGGGACAAGCTGCGGCACATCGAAGGCGCCTCACAGCGTGTGCAGGACGATACGATGCGGTTTTCGCGGACCATGGAAGGTCTCGGCGTCAACCTCGTCAGCTCGGTGATGACGCTGATCGCCTTCATGCCGATCCTGTTCAAGTTCTCCGCGACAGTCACCGAACTGCCCTTCATCGGCGAAGTGCCGCATGCCCTCGTCTGGGCGGCAATCTGCTGGTCCCTGTTCGGTACCGTCTTTCTGGCCGCCGTGGGCATCAAACTACCCGGGCTCGAGTTCCGCAACCAGCGGGTCGAAGCGGCGTACCGTAAGGAACTCGTCTATGGCGAGGATAACGCGGACCGCGCCGATCCCATCACGGTGGCGCAACTGTTTGCCAATGTCCGCCGGAACTATTTCCGTCTCTATTTTCACTACATGTACTTCAACGTCGCTCGAATCTTCTATCTTCAGGCCGACAATCTCTTCGGGACATTCGTCCTCGTCCCGTCCATCATCGCGGGCAAGCTTTCGCTCGGTGTCCTGAACCAGATCCAGAACGTCTTCGGGCAGGTTCGGGAATCGTTTCAGTATCTGGTGAACTCGTGGACGACGATCGTCGAGCTTCTGTCGATCTACAAGCGCCTGCGTGCATTCGAGTCTGCGATTGAAGGCGAACCGCTGCCGGAGATCGATCAGCGCTATCTGGCGCGCGAACAGACCGATGGCGAACTGGCGGCCGACAAGCCGTAGCGAGCCGAGGAAGACAGCGGACACATCAAAAGGCGGAGGGATCCGCCTTTTTTCGTGCCTCGATCAGCGGCAGTGCCTGTGCATAGCTGACGCAGGCCACGTCCGGCTTGCCGCAGGTTTCGGTCAGGAAGGTTTCCAGTGCCCGCCAGTAGGCGCCGCCGTTCATTTCCACGAAGTGGAAGCCGAGTTGCAGCGGGATGCGGGCGCCGTCGTACTCTGCGCTGAAGGCATCGCGATAGGCCTTGAGCGTGCGCGCTTCGAAGGTGGCGCTGTCCTTGCGGTTCTCGACGCCCATCGAATGGCGGACGAAGAGGTTGTAATCCATGCCGATGACGCGGCGCCCGCTCGGTCCCTCGGGGATCAGCGGCAGGCCGAAGCGCTCCACGCCGCCTTCGAGCGTCGGCCAGGCCGGGCCTTTGGTGACGAGGCTGGCGTCGTAGGAGAGGCCCGCTTTTCGCTCTGCCGGAACGAGGCCGGTGCTGGTCGAAAGGTAGGGCGCGCGAAACCCCTTGATCCCGTCGACCATGCTGCGCCAGCCATCCGGCTCCTGCTGCCCGATCCCGCCGGCCTCCCAGGCCTTGTCGAGCGCCGCATCGAAGGCGGAGAATTCGTCGCTCCAGTCTTTCTCGCTCCAGTCCTTGCCGTCGAAATGGCCGCAACCATGGCTGCCGATGTCGTGGCCGTCCTGATGAGCCTGCCAGATGTGGCGCACCCGCGTCGCGATCTCCTCGCGGCTCTGGGCGTAACCGACATTCGAGGCACCCTGCTTGTGGCCGCTCGCCCGATAGGACCGGCCGCCTTCCGCCTTGGTCATCAGGAACGTGCAGGACAGGAAATAGGTGAAATGCGCGCCCACCTGCCGGCTCATCGCGAGGCTGCGTTCCCAGAGCGTGTTGTCGTGCGCGCCGTCGAACGAGATGATGACGAGCTGCTGGAATTTCGATGCTGCTGCCGGAGACGGTGCCGGCTGCGAGATCCCCGCTGCCGGCTGGGGCGGGTCGGCCCGCGCGACAGAGGGCATGAGCGCCAGCGGCGGCAGGAGAATGAGGGCGGCCAAAGGCGTCGTGGAGAGTTGCATGCTAAAACCTGACGTGATGCGCCTGCTGTAGACGGGCGAAGGGCTGGCCGACCCTGCAGCGGGAGAGGAAGACGCGGCATCACCCGGGGTGACGGACGATGCGCGCTTGCCCCATGCGGCAGGAATACGGCGATCCTTTGGAGCGACAAGCGTCGCAACGGAGATAGGCGGAAATAATGCCCTCGAGCTTGCCGTGTCAGAGAGGGGCGCGGAAGGCACATACTCACATTGCCGCGATTTCGCCGTGCCCCCTTACAATATGCGCGAAATAGGCTAGAAGCGCGGCTTTGACAGAAATGGCAGAGAAGGCCGGTCCGCCGGAACCCGAATGGCGCATCAGAACGACAGTTTCATCCGCGAGGTCAATGACGAGCTTCGCTCCGAGCAGGTCAAGGCGGTCTGGCTCCGCTTCGGCGGCATCCTCGCCATGCTCGCGGTTCTCATCGTCATCGGCACGATCGGCAAGGTCGCCTATGATTACTGGCACGAGACCTCGGCCTCGGCCTCGGGCGACGAATTCCTCGCCGCCCTGACGCTCGCCAAGGACAACAAGTCCGACGAGGCGCTGGCCGCCTTCGAAAAGCTGGAGGCCGACGGCTACGGCGCCTATCCGGTTCTCGCGCAGATGCGGGCCGCAACCTTGAAGGCGCAGAAGGGCGATACCGCCGCTGCCATCGCCGATTTCTCCGCGATCTCGAAGAACGAGGCGATCGTGCAGCCGATGCGGGATGCCGCCCGGATTCGCGCAGCCTATCTGCTGGTCGACACCGGCACCTATCAGCAGGTCTCGGCGGAAGCCGAGCAGCTGGCGGTGGACGGCAACGGCCTTCGCAACTCCGCGCGCGAAGCGCTGGGCCTTTCTGCCTACAAGGCTGCAGACAAGGCCAAGGCCAAGGAATGGTTTCAGCAGATCGTCGACGACAGCCAGGCGCCGCGCGGCCTTGCCAACCGGGCCCGCATGCTTCTGGACGTCATGGCGTCCGCGCAGTGACCGTCCGCGCAGTGACCAACTAGAGCATGTCCAGCCGAAGCGGGAACGCCTCGGCATCGGACACTGCGGCAAAAACAGAAATCCCGGCAGATTGCGCGATCACGAAACTGCGCATGATGCTTGAGATCCGTTTGACACCCGTCGCCCGAAGCCGCTGCAGGCTTGCGGGCGACAGGCTTTGATGCCGCTGGCTGCCTTGTGTGCCGCGGCGGAATGAACCGAGAGGTCGCAACGCCTTGCCTGTCATGATGACGGGCGCCGCTGCGGCCGGCACAGCGGCATGAACGCCGCGACAGGATTTTGAGATGAACTTCACCGTCGCCATCGTCGGCCGCCCCAATGTCGGCAAGTCCACGCTGTTCAACCGCCTTGTCGGCAAGAAGCTGGCGCTGGTGGACGACACCCCGGGCGTGACACGCGACCGCCGGCCGGGCGACGCGAAGCTGGTCGATCTCCGCTTCACGATCATCGACACCGCCGGCCTCGAACAGTCCGGCCCCGAGACCCTGCAGGGTCGTATGTGGGCGCAGACGGAGGCCGCGATCGACGAGGCGGACCTGACGCTGTTCGTGGTCGATGCCAAGGCGGGCCTGACGCCGGCCGACCAGACGCTGGCCGATCTCCTGCGCCGCCGCGGCAAGCCGGTCGTGCTGGTTGCCAACAAGTCGGAAGCCAAGGGCTCGGACGGCGGCTTCTACGATGCCTTCACGCTCGGCCTCGGCGACCCTTGCCCGATTTCGGCCGAGCACGGGCAGGGCATGATCGACCTGCGCGATGCCATCGTCGAGGCGATCGGCGAGGAGCGGGCCTTTCCGCCCGTGGTGGACGAAGCCGAGACGGATATCGACCTGCGGAAGTCGGCGGGCGAGGGCGACGACGATGAGGAACCCGCTTACGACGAGACCAAGCCGCTGCGCGTCGCCATCATCGGGCGGCCGAACGCGGGCAAGTCGACGCTGATCAACCGTTTCCTCGGCGAGGATCGTCTGCTGACCGGCCCCGAAGCCGGCATCACGCGCGATTCGATTTCGGTGGAATGGGACTGGCGCGGCCGCACGATCAAGATGTTCGACACGGCCGGCATGCGCAAGAAGGCCCGTGTCCAGGAGAAGCTCGAAAAACTCTCGGTCGCCGACAGCCTGCGCTCGATCCGCTTTGCCGAGTCCGTCGTGATCGTCTTCGATGCGACCATTCCGTTCGAGAAGCAGGATCTGCAGCTGGTCGATCTCGTGATCCGCGAGGGTCGCGCCGCCGTGCTCGCCTTCAACAAGTGGGATCTGGTCGAGGATCCGCAGGCGCTGCTGGCCGACCTGCGCGAAAAGACCGAGCGGCTGCTGCCGCAGGCGCGCGGCATCCGCGCCGTGCCCATGTCCGGGCAGACCGGCTACGGGCTCGACAAGCTGATGCAGTCGATCATCGACACGGACAAGGTCTGGAACCGCCGCATCTCCACCGCGCGCCTCAACAAGTGGCTCGACGCGCAGCAGACCCAGCATCCGCCACCGGCCGTCTCCGGCCGTCGCCTGAAGCTGAAATACATGACGCAGGTCAAGGCCCGCCCGCCGGGCTTCATGATCTCCTGCACGCGTCCGGACTCCGTGCCTGAGAGCTATATTCGCTATCTCACCAACGGCCTGCGCGCCGATTTCCAGATGCCCGGCGTGCCGATCCGCATCCATCTCCGCGCCTCGGAAAACCCGTTCGAAGGCAAGAAGCGCCGCTAAACTGCGACATCGATCGGAACGTCTCTTCAGGCGTTCCGGCGCATCTGCCTGGCGCCTTGCGCCTGAAACGACCGCTTTTCCCGAGTCGATTCCAAAGGTTAGCCGTCGTCCTTCGCCTAAGCTTTTACGCGAAGGGGCTCAAGGCTGCGGCAGATGCGCGGGCGGCACCAACGCGCCGTGATGGGCGATGACGGCCGCGGCGACGCGGGCGGCAAAGGCTGCGGCTTCGGCCGGCGCGACGCCGGTGAGCAGCTTTGCCAGAAACGCGCCGTTGAAACTGTCGCCGGCACTGGTCGTGTCGACCACGGTCTCGACCTTCGGCGGTGCTATCCCGACGATGGCGCCGGCGCCGTCTGCGAGGCGCGCTTCCCCGCTGCCATTCTTCACGAGGATCGTTTCGGCGCCCCATTGCCGATAGCGCGCGATCGTCGCCTCGGGGTCGGCGTCGCCGAAATGCGCCTGCTCGTCGTCGAAGCTCGGCAGGAGGACGGTCGCGGCACGGGCGCCGGCTTCGACGACGGATCGCAGGGTTGCGGCGTCTTCCCAAAGCCGAGGGCGGATGTTGGGGTCGAAGACGACGCGCCGTCCCGCGGCCCTGGCGCGGCGCAGTTCGAGGATCAGCGTCTCGCGCGCATCCGGCGAGAGGATGGCAAGGGTGATGCCGGAGAAGACGATCGTGTCGGCTTTCTCGATGGCGCTTCGGACATGCGCGGCGTCGTCGGCCAGCCTTCGCGCGGCGGAGGCCGAGCGCCAGTAGGAGAAGCTCCGCTCGCCATCCTTCAGATGGATCATGTAGAGGCCGGGGGCGGCACCTTCGATCTGCCTGACATCCTCGGTGACGATGCCCTTTTCCGCCATGAAGGCGAGCATTTCCTCCGACAGAAGATCGGTGCCGACGGCGCTGAGATAGGCGACGTCGAACGGGGTCGGCAGGTAGGTGCGGGCATAGTAGGCGGCATTCAGCGTGTCGCCGGCAAAGCCCTTGCGGAGCAGGCCGCTGCCGGCGTCTCCGAGTTCCACCATGCATTCGCCGATTGCCAGAAGCCGTGCCATCGCTGTTCTCCTCGTTGCGTTCGCCGGATAAGCCCTGCCGGCGCCGATGGCAAGGCAGGGCCTGATCGGCAAGGAATTCGTGAATGCCTGTCATTTCGCCCGAGCGCCCGAATGCCGGCATCCCGTCATTGCCTCGTTGCCGGCCGAACGTTAGAACATCGGCTGACACCTCCCATTCAAAAGGAATCGTCCATGGCCTCTTCCCCGAAGACCAACCCGGACTGGTGGCGCGGCGCGGTGATCTATCAGGTCTATCCGCGATCGTTCCAGGATACGAACGGTGACGGGATCGGGGATTTGCCGGGCATCACGGCACGGCTGCCGCACATCGCCAGCCTCGGCGTCGATGCCATCTGGCTGTCGCCGTTCTTCACCTCGCCGATGGCCGACATGGGATACGACGTATCGGATTACTGCGACGTCGATCCGATGTTCGGAACGCTCGCCGATTTCGACACGATGCTCGCGGAAGCCCATCGTCTGGGCCTCAAGATCATCATCGACCAGGTGATCTCGCACACGTCCGATCAGCATCCCTGGTTCAAGGAAAGTCGCGCGAGCAACACCAATGCGCGTGCCGACTGGTATGTCTGGGCAGATGCGAAGCCCGATGGAACGGCGCCGAACAACTGGCTGTCGATCTTCGGCGGTCCGGCCTGGGAGTGGGACGGCGTCCGCCGGCAGTATTACCTGCACAATTTCCTCGGCTCGCAGCCGGACCTGAACTTCCACAATTCGCAGGTTCAGGAGGCGGTGCTCGACACGGTGCGTTTCTGGCTGGAGCGCGGCGTGGACGGTTTCCGGCTGGATACGGTCAACTACTACTTCCACGACAAGGAACTGCGCGACAACCCGCCGCTCGGGCACGATGACGACGGGCCTGGACTCGATGCGCCGGATGTCAATCCCTACGGGATGCAGAGCCATCTCTACGACAAGACGCAGCCCGAGAATATCGGCTTCCTCAAGCGCTTCCGGGCGCTCCTGGAGGAATATGACGACCGCACGGCCGTGGGCGAGGTCGGTGACGGCGGGCGTTCGCTGAAGACGCTGGCTGCCTATGTCAGCGGCGGCGACAAGCTGCACATGTGCTACACCTTCGACCTGCTCGGCCCCGACTTCACGGCCAGCCACATCAGGCACTGCGTGTCCTCGTTCCAGAATTCGGTGACGGACGGCTGGGTCTGCTGGGCCTTCTCCAACCATGACGTCCAGCGACATGTCTCGCGCTTCATCCAGAACGAGAGCGAGCGGGAGCGGATCGGGAAGCTTGCCATCTCCGTGCTCGCGACGCTGCGCGGCTCCATCTGCCTCTACCAGGGCGAAGAACTGGCACTTCCGGAAGCCGAGCTCGAGCTGCATGAGTTGCGCGACCCCTACGGCATCCGCTTCTGGCCAGCCTTCAAGGGCCGCGACGGGTGCCGCACGCCCATGCCGTGGGAGCGTGCCGGCCAGAGCGGCGGCTTTTCCACGGGACAGCCCTGGCTGCCGGTACCGGACGTGCACAAGGCCGTTGCCGTGGATGTGCAGGAGGCCGGGGACGATTCGGTGCTCGCGCATTATCGCGACACGCTCGCCTTCCGGAAGGCCATGCCCGCGCTGTTCGACGGGGGCATGACCTTCCTCGACACCAACCAGGACATCCTGATCTTCACCCGCGAGAAGGCCGGCGAAAAACTGCTCTTCGTCTTCAACCTGCGACGCGGCCCACAGACGGTAACTCTGCCGAAGGGCATGACCATCGCCGAGATGCTGCCGCTGCCGGGATTCGATACGGCGAGAATCGAGAAAGACGAGATCGTGCTGGAGGCGCTGGATGCTTTCTGCGGGCGGGTGTCAGGCTAGAAGCCTGTCGTAATCGGCATGCGAGCCGATCCAGAACCAGACAAGGTCTTCGCCGTTTCGAACGGCGAGGGCTCTCCAGGACGACCCGACACGAACGGACCAGAAGCGGCCTACCTGCTTCAGATGAAGGGACGGATGGAAGGGATCGCCCTTTAAAATATCGAAATTGCGATCGGCAACCGCTCTCACATGCTGGGGAAGCGCATCGTAGCACTTCCAGAACGCGCCGGTCGCGTGATGTTTCAAAGGGGTCGTGCCTGCCCTGCGGAAAGCTCCGAAAGCGCGGCATCTGCCAGTGCATCGAGCTTTCCGGATGTCGCATCCGCTTCGAAACGCTCGTCCCAGCGCTTTGCCTGCAGGTCTTCGAACCAGCGCGCGAACTCCGCCAGTTCGTCGGCGGATAGCTCGGTCACCGATTTTTCGATATGTTCGAGGCGGCTCATGATGGTCTCCGATCTTGCACGCAGAATAGGACAGGCGCCGGTTGCTGCCAAGGTCGCCTTCACCCGATCAGCATGAACCGATCCACATCCACCAGCCCCCTGTCTGAGATCTTCAGATGCGGGATGACGGGGAGGGGCAGGAAGGCGAGTTGAAGGAAAGGTTCCTGCAGGGTGGCGCCAAGAGCAAAGGCGGCCTGCCTCAGGTGGTGGAGCGTGTCTCGGACGCTTTCATAGGGTTCGAGGCTCATGAGGCCCGCGACCGGCAGGGCGATCTCTCCGGTGACGATGCCGTCCTCGACCACGACGAAGCCTCCTTTGATCTCGCCCAGGCGGTTCGCCGCGAGCGCCATGTCGTCGGGATCGACGCCGACGACGCAGATATTGTGGCTATCGTGGCCGACCGTCGAGGCGATGGCGCCTTTCTTCAATCCGAAACCCTGGACGAAGCCGTTGGCGTGATTGCCATTGATGCCGTGGCGCTCGATGACGGCGACCTTGATGATGTCTCGTCCGAGATCGGCCCCCGTCTGGTTGCCGTCGGCCGGCAGCTGGAAGCGGCGATGTTCGGTGATGATCTTGCCAGGGAGAACGCCGATGACGGATGTCTCGCCCTCCGTATAGGGCACGGCGAAGGCGGCGGCGTGGATGTGTCCGGCCTTGACGCTGTCGAGCCCGACGGGTGCCACGGGACGTCGGGTGGCGAAGAGTGCGTCATCGACGCGGCGACCGGCGGAAAAGACCATCTGCGCCTTGCAGTTTTCGAGGCTGTCCACGACCACGAGATCGGCCCGCCAGCCGGGGGCCACGAGGCCGCGGTCGCGCAGGCCGAAGGCACGGGCGGCCGAGATGGAGGCGGCTCGATAGACGGCGAGCGGCTCGACGCCATGTGCGATGGCCTCACGGATCATGTAGTCGAGATGGCCTTCCTCGGCGATATCGAGCGGATTGCGATCATCGGTGCAGAGCGCGAGAAAGGGCGACAGTCGCTCCGTCAGAATCGGCATCAGGGCGTGAAGGTCCTTGGAGACCGAGCCTTCCCGCACCAGGATATGCATGCCCTTGCGGATTTTCTCCAGGGCTTCGTCCGCCGTCGTGCATTCATGATCGGTGCGGATGCCGGCCGCGAGATAGCCGTTGAGATCGAGACCGCGCAGCAGCGGCGCATGACCGTCAATATGGCCGTCCTGGAAAGCTTCGAGCTTCGCCATGCAGATCGGGTCCTTGTGGATGACCCCCGGAAAATTCATGAACTCGGCAAGGCCGATGACCTTCTCATGGCCGCGATAGGGAAGCAGCGCCTCGATCGGCAGGCTGGCGCCGGAGGTTTCCAGATGGGTCGCCGGCACGCAGCTCGACAGCTGCACGCGGATATCCATGATCGTCTCGCGGGCACTGTCGAGGAAGAATTCTATGCCTTGCGTGCCCAGCACATTGGCGATCTCGTGCGGGTCGCAGATGGCGGTCGTCACACCGTAGGGCAGGACGCAGCGATCGAACTCGTGCGGCGTCACCAGCGAGGATTCGATATGGAGATGGGTGTCGATGAAACCGGGAACGACGATGCGACCGGAAATGTCGATCTCCTCGACGCCGTGATAGCTGCCGCAGGTGCCGACGATCCGGTCGCCGCAGAGCGCGATGTCGCTTTCGAGGCAGTCGCCGGTGACGAGGTCGAAGAAGCGTCCATTCTTGAGGACGATGTCGGCAGCGACGCGGCCCGTGCCCTGGTCGATTCGGTCGGAGAGAGTGGCGGACATGAGGGCTCCGGTTCTGGCATGGAAATGGCGGCGTGACGGGAGATCGACACCAGGGCTCATCATAGAGTGTGGAACGCGCAGGGGAAGGGCGGGCCGCGAAATGGCGACCTCGGAGAGGCCGTCAACGCCGGGATTGGCCTTCAGATGTAAAGCGTCGCCATCTTGCGCCAGGACTGCGCGCGATGGGCGCGGCCGTCCCAGACATGGAGCTGGTGATGGACGCCTTTCTCGTCGAGCAGGCGGCTCAGATACCAGTTGTTCTCCAGGAAGGGGTCGGCATTGCCGATGGCAAGGACGATCTCGACGGACCGCAGGCGGTCGAGGCGCCAGTCCTGCGAGAGGCCCGGCAGAAAATGCGTCGGGGTGTGGAAATAGACTTCGTCGTCATAGTGGCCGTCGAGCAGATTGGTGAAACTTTCGACCTCCAGCGTCAGGTCGTAGCGCCCGGAGAAGGCCACAAGCTTGGAAAAGAGGTGCGGGTGTCGGAAGACGAGGCTTGCCGCCTGGTAGGCACCGAGGCTGCAGCCCTGCGCGATCGTGGCGCCATGCGGGTTCCGCTCGGCCATGAGCGGCAGCACCTCGTTCAAAACATATTCCTCCAGCGCCCTGTGGCGGCGGATGCGGTCGGCGGGGTCTCGGCTGCGGTCGTAGAAAGTTTCGCGGGCGAGCCCCTCGATGCAGAAGAGCTGCAGGTGCCCGGCCTGGACCTTCTGCGCGAGCGCACCGACCAGGCCAAGCTTTTCGTATTCCCAGAACCGGCCTTCGCGTGTCGGAAACATCAGCACCTTGGCGCCGGCATGGCCGAACACCAGCAACTCCATGTCTCGATGGAGCCGCGGACTGTACCAGCGCAGATATTCGCGATTCATGGTGTCCCGAAGAGTGTCCCGACTTTTGCCATCAGCGCCGATGCCTGCGCCTGTTGACCAGGATAATCGAAATGCCCGGCGTCCAGGATGAAGATTTCGTTATAATTCTTCGTCGGGAGCGCATTGGCGACGGAGAACTGACAGGGTGGCGCAACGGCGGGGTCGAACCGGGCGACGGCGCAGAGGATCGGCACCGCGATGCGCTTGGCGGCGGTCGCCGCGTCGAACAGGCGGAGCGTTTCGGTCACCTCCGGATGGGTGTGGCTGTAGGCCTGCACGGCATTGGCGCTGCCGATGGTCGGCAAGGTCAGCCAGAGCGGCCGGTTGCCGAACGTGGGAACGGTGAGGTGGCCCCGGTCGATGCGGCGGTCGAAGGGAATGGCCAGCGCGCCGATGCCGCCGCCGAGGCTGATGCCGCTGTAGCCGGTGCGGCCCGTCGTGCCGGGAAACAGCGTGTTCATCACGGTGACGGCGACCCAGACGTCCTCGACGCAGCCACCGATGATGTACCGATCGGGATCGTCGATATCGTGGAGCACGTGCCAGGCGGGATCGGGCGAGATCGGAGCCCGGCTGCTGCGGGAAAGGCCGCGGAAACAGGGGAAGAGAATGGCGGTGTTTTCGACGGGAAGGTCGAGGTCCGGCTGGTCGCGTCCCCCATAGCCGTGGCCGACGATAAGGCCGCGCTGCACGGTGCCGTGATGCGGCAGGAGAAGCCATCCGCCGATCCGGAAACCCTCCGTCGAAGTATAGGAGAGATCGTGAACGATCCATTTGCCGTTCTGGATGGCCGATCGGGTCAGGCTGGGGCTCGGATCGACGGCGAGCGCTTTGCGATAGCGCTCCTGCCAGAAGGCGTCGAAACCCTTCGCCTCCGGCGGCGGCCGGATCGCGCGAAGGTCTGCAAGCCCGAGCCCGTAGGTGGGATCGAAATCGTAAGGGTGGCGCTTGGGAATGCTCATGGTCGGCTGACCCCGTTCTCGAAGGAGAGGATAGCCCGGGCACGCATCGCGTCTGCCATTCGGGTGCCGTCCGGATGCTGGTCCAGCTTCATGCGCGTCCCGCAGCGGTGAAATCCCACGGGACGCGGATGAAGGTTCGTCAGATGCCGGTCTCGAGCACGGTCCGGATGCCGGCGACCAACTCGTCGATCTGCGCTTCGGTAATGATCAGCGGCGGCGAAAGCGCGATCGTGTCGCCCGTGGTCCGGATCAGCAGACCGTTCTCATAGGCCTTCAGGAAAGCCGAGAAGGCCCGCTTCGTCGGCTCTCCGGCGATCGGCGCGAGTTCGATCGCGCCGATGAGACCGATATTGCGGATGTCGATGACATGCGGGCAATCGCGCAGCGAATGCAGGGCGTTTTCCCAATAGGGCGCAAGCGTCGCGGCGCGGGTGAGCAGGCCCTCGTCGCGGTAGGTGTCGAGCGTGGCGATGGCGGCGGCTGAGGCGATCGGGTTGCCGGAATAGGTGTAGCCATGGAAGAACTCGATCATGTGCTCCGGGCCCTGCATGAACGCATCATGGATCTCCGATGTCACGAACACCGCGCCCATGGGAATGACGCCGTTGGTCAGGCCCTTCGCCGTGACGATCATGTCCGGCATGACGTCGAAATACTGGGCCGCAAACGGCGTGCCGAGACGGCCATAGCCGGTGATGACCTCATCGAAAATGAGCAGGATGCCGTGCTTGGTGCAGATCTCGCGCAGCTTCTGGAGGTAGCCCTTCGGCGGAATGAGCACGCCGGTCGAGCCGGCAACGGGCTCGACGATGACGGCGGCGATCGTCGAGGCATCGTGCAACGTGACGATGCGCTCCAGTTCGGAGGCGATATCGCCGCCATGCTCGGGCTCGCCCTTGGTAAAGGCGTTCTTGTCGGGCATGTGGGTGTGCGGCATGTGATCGACGCCGCTCAGAAGCGTGCCGAACATCTTTCGGTTCGAGACGATGCCGCCGACCGAGATGCCGCCGAAGTTGACGCCGTGATAGCCGCGCTCGCGACCGATGAGACGCGAGCGCGCGCCGTCGCCCTTCACCCGGTGGTAGGCCAGCGCCACCTTCAGCGCCGTATCGACCGATTCGGAGCCGGAATTGGTGTAAAGCACATGGTTGAAGGCGTCCGGCGCGATATCCACCAGACGGTTGGCAAGTTCGAAGGCCTTGGGATGGCCGAGCTGGAAGGCCGGAGCGTAGTCGAGTTCGCCGGCCTGTTCCCGGATGGCTTCGGTGATCAGCGGGCGGCAGTGGCCGGCATTGACGCACCACAGCCCCGCCGTGCCGTCGAGAACGGTGCGGCCATCATGCGTCTTGTAGTGCATGTCCTTCGCCGAGACGAACATGCGCGGTTCCTTCTTGAACTGCCGGTTCGAGGTGAAGGGCATCCAGAAGGCGCGCAGATCGTTGGGCGTGGCGTTCAGGCGGTTCGACATGACGGTCTCCATGGCCAATAGGGCCATCTGGCGTTTGAGCTGATCGGCGATTTTTATCCGATGGTCAAACTACCAGCGGGCCAGAGGGCGTCAAGGCATGCCGCATGTGTTGCGTGCCGTCACAACCCTGCTTCGCGCAGGCTGTAGTATCCCGGTTGTAGGATCGGGACTCGCAACGTAACTGTCATCTTACGACACAAGCGGTGCGTGAACGAAAAAAGCCAGGAACCTCCCTGATTCCTGGCTTCCTCGCACTTCTCAGTGCCATCCCGGAAACGACAGGGATGGGTATTTTTTACGTGTCGACCCGCAGGCTGCAGGCGGCATCCGGTCGCGGCCTCTGCCGGTCCGCACCGCCCGTCGCGCGGTCTCAGGCCGAGCGGCGACGCGGCTGCGCTTCGTCCTTGGCGTCCGGTGCGCCGTAGATCTCCGACAGCATCGAAAGAACCTTCAGAACGGACTCGGACGAAGACGAGTAGTAGATCGTCTGCGCATCGCGGCGTGTCGTTACAAGGCTTTGCGCCCTCAGCTTCGACAGATGCTGCGAAAGTGCGGACTGACTGAGACCGACCTGAGCGGCCAGCGCTCCGACAGCCATCTCGCCCTTGACCAGCTCATTCAGGATCAGCAGCCGCTTCGGGTTGGCCATAGCCGAGAGAAAATCCGCAGCAACCTCGGCTTTTTCATGCTGGTGGGGAGGAATTGTTTCCATGCCATACTCCATGCGACGTCTTGGCCCCACCCATCTCGGTGCGGCTAGAATACGACAATTAGGCATGACGCATAAAGGGAACAACAGCCCTATGCGAGATTTCGGGGTACCTGTGGGGAGTTAACGGTAAAGTTTTACGAACATTGCACGGAGGGCGTCGGTGTTTTCAACCTCTCGGGGAAAGACCACCCGATGGAATGCGTCTCCCAGTGCAAGGTCGATTCCCTCCGCGTCGATTGCGGTCACTTGCCAGGCCGCAGTAACAGGGCCGCGATCGTCTGCAAGCAGATCTACTACAGCATCTTTGTTGCTGTTCAGTTCGTCAAGAAGGGACGCCTCGGCCGCCGCGATTTCTTCCAAGGCCGATGAGGCGATCAAAAGGTCGTCTGCCGTCAGGGCGTAGGCCCGCCCGAAGCCCGCATTGAAGCTCGCGCGCAGCGGCACCAGGCGAAAGAAGAGAAAATCCGGAAAGTCGATGTAAAGCTCGGCCTTGGGATGACGCCGGAGGAAGCGGTCTCGCAGACGCGTGTGTCCTAAGTCCGCCTGCGCGATCGGTTCGGCTTCGCATTGCACGGTGATCCTCGGATGGGCGAGGGGATCGCCCTTGCCGCTGCGTCCGGCCAGCAGCGAGCATCTGCCATCCGCGAGCAGGGCCTGCGTGTGCGTGGCAAGGCGCGAGGCGAGGATGACGGGTGCTGCATCGATGTCGAAACCGAGAAGGACACGACTGACGAAGGGAAAGCCGTCGCCGTCCGGCTCGAGAACGCCGATCGCCGCGCTTCGCTGTTCGCGTAGAACGAGGCGGGCCAGTTTGCGGGCCGCGTCATCCGTCTCGCGCAAGACTTTTGGTTTTTCCGCCATGCTTCCCCGCATCCTCAAAGCTTCATCGGCCGCACGTGCGTGCGATCGATTCGGCCGAGCCTACAGGGGAAAACCGGCTTGTGAAGACGCTCTAGCGTTAGGGACGCGTTCGATGCCGGGTCAGGCCCTCGATCACGTCCTGTGCGTCGATCGTGCCGATCACGGCGCCGTTTTCGACGACGCCGATCGAGCCCGGCTGGCGGGTCATGGCGTCGAGAATGTCGATCAGCGGCGTGTCGGGCGAAGCCGTCGCGCTGACACCGCCGGGAGAGGGGCGCTGCCCGAGACCGCGCTGCATGACGTCGGTCGCGGTCAGCATGGTGATCGGGTTCATGTGCTGGACGAAATCGGCGACATACTGGTTGGCGGGGTTTTTCACGATCTCCTGCGGCGTTCCGCACTGGATGATCCGCCCGCCTTCCATGATGGCGATGCGATTGCCGATGCGAAAGGCTTCGTCCAGATCGTGGCTGACGAAGAGAATGGTCTTCCTCAGGCGGCGCTGGAATTCGAGCAACTCGTCCTGCAGACGGGTGCGGATGAGAGGGTCGAGGGCCGAGAAGGGCTCGTCCATCAGAAGAATGGGGGCGCCGGTGGCAAAGGCGCGGGCGAGGCCGACGCGCTGCTGCATGCCGCCGGAGAGTTCCTGCACCTTGCGACCGGCCCACTGCGTCAGGTTCACCAGCTCCAGCTGTTCGCCGACGCGGCGGCGGCGCTCGCCATCGGGCACGCCCGCCAGTTCCAGGCCGAAACCGACATTGTCCTCGACGGTCCGCCACGGCAGGAGCGCGAATTGCTGGAACACCATCGAGACGGTGTGCTTGCGGAAGTCGCGCAGGGCTTTCGGCGTGGTGCGATAAGGGTCGATCGTACCACCGCCGGTCTTCACGCTGACATTGCCGCGCACGACGGGGGCGAGCCCGTTGACCGCGCGCAGCAGCGTTGACTTGCCGGAGCCGGACAGGCCCATCAACACGAGGATCTCGCCTTCGCGCACCGTCAGCGATGCGCCGGCGACGCCGAGAACGAGGCCCGTGGCCGTGCCGATCTCGTCGCGGGTCTTTCCGGTATCGACCATCTGCAAGGCCCGCTCGGGGCGGTCGCCGAAGACGATATCGACATTGTTGAAGATCACGGCATCTCTCATGCGCCTTCTCCTTCGTCCGAGGAGCGGAAGAGGCGATCGAGGATGATTGCGAGGATCACGATACAGAGGCCGGCCTCGAAGCCCTTGGCGACGTTGACCGTGTTCAGCGCGCGCAGCACCGGGACGCCGAGGCCGTTGGCGCCGACGAGGGCCGAGATGACCACCATCGACAGCGACAGCATGATCGTCTGGGTCAACCCTGCCATGATCTGCGGCATGGCGAAGGGCAGCTCGATCTTGCGCAGCACCTGCGACGGCGTGGCGCCGAAGGACACGGCCGCCTCGGTCAGCGATGGAGGGGTCGAGATGATGCCGAGCCGGGTCAGGCGAATGGGGGCGGGAATGGCGAAGATGACCGTGGCGATCAGCCCGGGAACCATGCCGAGGCCGAAAAGGATCAGCGCCGGAATGAGATAGACGAAGGTCGGGATGGTCTGCATCAGGTCGAGCACGGGGCGCATGAAGGCATAGACCCAGGCGCGGCGCGCGGCGGCAATGCCGAGGGGAATGCCGATCGCCATGGAAACGACGCTGGCCGCGAGCACCAGCGCCAGCGTCTCCGTCGTTTCCTTCCAGTAGCCCTGATTGATGATCAGCATCAGGCCGAGCCCCGTAAACAGCGTGACGCCGATCGACCGGCGCAGCCACCAGGCGAGCACGGTAACGAGGCCGACGACGACGAGGGGATGGGGATATTGGAGAACGAAGAGGATCGCCGAGACGACGCCCGACAGGAATCGTGAGAGCTGGTCGAAGAACAGGCTGAAATTGGTCGTCAACCAGTCGACGAAGGCCTTTGCGCCCTGGCCGATGGGAACACGGTGTCCTGTCAGAAAATCCATGCGGGATCCTCTCCTGAAAGAGTGACGGATGATACGACATCGATCGCCTGGACATCATGGACCGCAAGAGCGCGGATCGCAAAGCCCGGACCGAAAAAAGACGGATCTTGGGAGACGAGGGCTTGGGTAAGCCCGAATGCCGATCTGAAAGCCGCGAGACAGAGAGCCCTCGTCTTGAAGGCCCCATCATCAGGGCTTGTGCGCAAAAGGCGGGGTTTCCCCCGCCTTTTGCGCATTCGCATCAGAGGCCGAGGGCCGCCTTGACGGCCGGCAGGCCGTCCTTGCCGTCCAGCGTCGTGACGCCGGCGAGCCAGGGTTCGATGACGGTCGGGTTGGCCTTCAGCCATTCCTTCGCCGCGGTGCCGGGCTCTTCGCTGTCGTTGAGGATCTTGCCCATGATATGGTTTTCCATATCGAGGTTGAACTTCACGTTGGAAATCAGCTTGCCGATGTTCGGGCATTCCGCGACATAGCCGGCGCGCGTGTTGGTGTAGACGGTCGCGCCGCCGAAGTTCGGGCCGAAGGTCGAGTCGCCGCCGGTGAGATAGGTCATCTCAAAGCTTGAGTTCATCGGGTGCGGCGCCCAGCCGAGCCAGACGACCGGCTTGCCGTCCTTCTCCGCCCGTGCGACCTGCGACAGCATGCCCTGCTCGGAGCTTTCGACGATCTCCATGCCGCCCATGCCCATCTCGTTCTTCTCGATCAGCGTCATGACGAGGCGATTGCCGTCATTGCCCGGCTCGATGCCGTAGATCTTGCCGTCAAGCTCGTCCTTGTGCTTGCCGATGTCGGAGAAATCCTTGATGCCGAGCGCGGCGCCCTTGGCATTGGTGGCGAGCGTGTACTTGGCGCCTTCGAGGTTGGCGCCGAGCGATTCCACCGTCTTGTCGTCCAGGTAGGGTTTTACGTCCTTCTCCTGCGCCGGCATCCAGTTGCCCAGGAAGACATCGATGTCCTTGTTCTTCAGCGACTGGTAGGTGACGGGAACCGACAGCACCTTGATATCCGGCGTGTAGCCGAGCGCCTCGACGACGGCGGCGACGGTTGCCGTCGTCGCCGTGATGTCCGTCCAGCCGACATCCGAGAAGCGGACGGTGGCACAGCTTGCCGGGTCGGCGGCAAAGGCGGTTCCGGTGCTCAGCGCAGTCAAGGAAACGGCGGCGGACAGTGCGAGAAGGCGGGCGAAATTTCTGGTCATTGGTTTTTTGTTCCCCTGTTATGACGTCAGAAAGAGCGTCGGATCCACAGCAAGTTCAGATCCGACAGTCCGGTCAGTGTATTGCGCTCTCGAACTCACGCGGCCCCTGATGCGACAGCCAATGTCGCAATGGCGCATTCCATGATCGCGATCGACATGAAAGGGCCGCGGATCGGAGCGCGCCGTTGGGCCGGCAGGAAGACGGTCGAGCGTTCACGCTGGGCAACATAAGGCATCCGCTTTCGAAGGCAAAGGTGCCAGAGGCAAGAATGGCCGGAGCGCACTGGTCAAATCTCGTCCGGTCAGGCATGAAGCCGCCGGGTACGCCGAGGTGGGCTCCACCGCGCGACGCGCACCGAGACCCGAGGAACGCCCTCAAAGACCCGGAAGGATCGTCGGCATGGCAAAGCTCTATTTCCACTACGCCACGATGAATGCGGGAAAATCGACCCTCTTGCTGCAATCCTCCTACAATTACGAGGAACGCGGCATGCGCACGGTGGTTCTGATCGCGGCCTTCGACGATCGCGCCGGGGAGGGACGCGTCTCCTCGCGCATCGGCCTGTCGTCGGACGCCATCACCTTTCGCGTGACGGACGATCTCTATGCGCTGGTCAAGGCGGCGATCTCGCAGACGGATGCGGCCTGCGTGTTCGTGGACGAGGCACAGTTTCTCAGCGAGGCGCAGGTGTGGCAGCTTGCCCGGGTGGCCGATCGGCTCGGCATTCCGGTCATGGCCTATGGTCTGCGCACCGATTTCCGCGGCCAGCTATTTCCGGGATCCGCAGCGCTGCTCGCGATCGCGGACGAGCTGCGCGAGGTGCGCACCATCTGCCATTGCGGCCGCAAGGCGACGATGGTGGTGCGTCTCGACGGTCGGGGCCGGGTCATGCATGAGGGCGCGCAGGTCGAGATCGGCGGCAACGAGAAATACGTGTCCTACTGCCGTCGGCACTGGGACGACCGGATGCGGGAAGAGTAACGTCCGTCCGATTTCTTTCACGGGAGCGTGCCATGCGCATCGCCTTTGCCTTCTGTCTCATGATCACACTTCCCATGCTTGCCGGCGCCGCCCAGGCGGGAGGCCCCAGCACCGGTCCCGCGACCGGCACTGGCGATGCGGCGGCCGGTGAGCGTGTGTTTCGAAAATGCGGCGCCTGTCATACGGCGACCGCGCCGGAAAACCGGGTCGGACCGAGCCTTCAGGGTGTCGTCGGCCGGCCGGTCGCGCATGTCGAAAACTATACATATTCGGATGCGATGCGCGCGTTCGGGAGCGACGGCAAGGTGTGGGACGAGGCGCGGCTCTCGACCTATCTCGTGGCGCCCCGCGCCATGGTGCCGGGAACGCGCATGAGCTTTGCGGGTCTGAAATCCGACAAGGATATTGCCGATGTGATCGCCTATCTGAAGGGGACGGCTGCGCAATAAAGCGCGCGGTGGGCGGATGCCGGTTGTGGCGGATGGCTGCGACGCCTATGTCAGGCTGGGCAGAAAGCCCGACTATCGTCCCCGGCCATCGTCACCGGGCCATGATCACAAGGAACACGCCTCCATGCTCGAACCGGTCGTCGCGTTCTTCCAGCGCCTCTTTTCAACGATCGGTCGGGGCTTAGGCATCGCCGTTTCCTGGCTCCTCTATCCCTTCGTCACCTTTGCCGGCTGGTTCCGGTCGAGCGGCGGCTGGATCGTCAAGGGTCCGGTGGCCGCCATCGTTATCCTGTTCGCCGGGCTCTATGGCTATTTTCTCTTCACGACGCAGGCCTGGACCAATTTCGATCCCGACTACGTCAACCGGTATAATTTCGCGGAACGCAAGACCGATGCCGGCCTGCCGGTGAAGCTGGCGCCGGGTGCGGCCGCGCCGGCCACAGCGACCTGCGAGCGCTCGGCCATCGTCGATGTCGCCTCGGATCTCATCGATTTCAATGTCGACGAGAACGCCTGGATCTCCTCCATGCTGCTCTACAAGGTCGGCCTGTTCGGCATGGACTGGGATCACACCCCGTTTCTCGACAACAAGGCGTCCTTTCAGCGCGGCGTGAACCAGGCGATCCGGCGCACGACGGTCGAGCTGGTGGATTCGCTCGGACGCGTACGGGGCACGTCGGGTATCAACGAGAACCTGCAGAAGGCCCGCAGCAACATGCAGTTCGATGAGGGCGCCTGGTATTTCGGTCTCGACCCGTTCGGCCCGAAGACGCCGACCCCGAGCTTCTATCGCTCCGCCAAGCGGGATCTGCAGGCGTTCAACGACAGCCTCGTGAAATGCGAGGCGACCTTCGACGGACGCGCCGACAATTTGATGGAGTTCATCGACCGCATCTCCAACGATATCGGCAATACCTCGGCGATGATCCGCGAGCGCTCGGAAAATTACGATGGCGGCTGGTTCGACACGCGCGCCGACGACCGCTTCTGGTTCGCCTATGGTCAGCTCTATGGCTATTACGGCGTCATGGCGGCGGCCGGCGCCGATTTCGACGGCGTCATTACCCAGCGCGGGCTGGCGCCGATCTGGGCCGAAAGCCTGAAGCAGCTGCGTGCCGCTCTGCGCATCCAGCCGGCCATCATCTCGAACGGCCGCGAGGACGGCTGGATCATGCCGACGCACCTGGCGACGATGGGCTTCTATATCCTGCGCGTCCGGTCCAATCTCGTGGAAATGCGCGACATCCTCTCTCGGTGAGGCTGGAGATCAGCGGCAGTAGCGGTAATTGCCGCGCCGTTGCAGCACGTCGAAATGCAGATGGTTCTCGTGCGCCTCGTCGCTGCCCGGATCGAGCACCGTCTCGAAATAGAGGCAGCCGGTGGCCGTGACCGCGCGCTGAAAGGCGCCGGAGAGCGTTCCGTCCTCGTCGCGCGGCTGGATCGCGATCGACTCGCCATTCTTGAAGGTGAAGGAGGCGATGTCGATCGCGTTGCCGCGGGCGTGCTCGGAGATCTTGCCGGTGGAGGCATTGTTGCGCAGGCGGCAGATATAGCTCGAAGCCTGGTTGATGGTCTTCAGCGCGCCATCCTCCGACATCGCCACGCGCGCCGCCGGTATCACGGCTTCCTTCGTCCAGCGCGCGAGTTCCAGAGCCGCCTCGCAGCGCAGCGTCGCCTCTGGCGCAAGCTTGATGCCGGGCAGGATTTCGGTCACGGAAATCGGCTTGTCGATGCCGCAGCCCTTGCCGTCGTCGATGCGCGGCTTTTCCGAGAAGGTCACGCCAAGCGCCTTGAGGTCCGTCAGGCATTGCGCATAGGCGGCCGGCTCTTCCGGCGTGATGACGAGTTCGGCGGCCGGTGTCGTGGTCTTCGGCTCGGGCGGCTTTTCTCCCGGCTTTGCGTCGGGCTTTGCGTCACCGGATGCCGGCTCAGTTGGTGTCTTGCCCGGTGCGGCCGCATCGGGATCTCCGGGCTTTTCAGGCTTTTCAGGCTTTTCAGGCTTTTCCGCCTTGTCGCCCGGATCGGCCGGTTTGGTCTCCTCGCCGGGTTTCGTCTCCTGCGCGGGCGGGACAGGTTTTGCTTCGGGTTTGGGAACCTCGTCCGTCGCTGCCGGTTCCACCGGCTGTCCGTCCGTGCTCATCTGATCGGTCTCTTTCGCAGGCGCCTCGGGCGGAGCAGCCTGCGCCCCGGCGGTTGCAGGCTTGGTCTCCGGCACGGGACCCGCTTCCGGCAGGCCGGCGCCGGTGAGGATCAGCACGGCCGGGAGGATCATCAGGGGGAAAAGCAGCGGAAGACGTCGACGCATCGGGGACCCATCCAGTTTCTGGCGGCGCTTCGGCCGGTCATTGTGAACTAGGTGCGACACGGCCGGCGGCGAGGGTGGGTCGAAGCGTTTGCTGTCGGGTGTCGCGCTTTCGCCACGGTGCCGCGTCGCGGGGCCTGCTTTTGCCGTGCTTGCCGCTTGCCAGACGGGCCGCCGCGCGCTAACAGTTTTTCATGATCAACGCACTCATCCTTTCTGTCTGGTGGTGGGCTCGCTAAAGCGGCCTCGATCAGTCCTGCGTGATGGATTTTTACGATAAGCCGCCCGGAGTTTCGAGGCGGCTTTTTTGCATTCTGGCCGTGCTCGTTTTCCGAGCCAGAACGGAGCGAACGAATGTCGACGACCAAGCTTGAAGACGGTGCCGAAGCCTATGTGACGCAGGGCGGGATCAGCGTGACGCGTCGCCGGCGCGAAGCGTCCTATGCCGATGCGATCTCGACCTATGTCGATCAGCTCGACGAGCGCCGCGGCGCCGTGTTCTCGTCCAACTACGAATATCCCGGCCGCTATACGCGCTGGGATACGGCGATCGTCGATCCGCCGCTCGGTATTTCCTCCTTCGGTCGCTCGCTCTGGATCGAAGCCTACAATGCGCGCGGCGAAGTGCTTTTGGCGATCATTGCCGACCATCTGAAGGATGTGAAGGACATCACCCTGGGAACGCTGGCCCTGCGCCGGCTGGACCTGACGATCGACACGCCCGACCATGTCTTTACCGAGGAAGAACGCTCGAAGATGCCGACCGTCTTCACGGTGCTCAGAGCCGTGACGGCGCTGTTCTTCTCGGCCGAAGATGCAAGCCTCGGCCTCTATGGCGCCTTCGGCTACGACCTCGCATTCCAGTTCGATGCCATCGATTTCACGCTGAAGCGTCCGGACGATCAGCGCGACATGGTGCTGTTTCTTCCAGACGAGATCCTCGTGGTCGATCACTACGCCGCCAAGGCGTGGATCGATCGATACGATTTCGCGCTCGGCGACCGCTCGACGTTCGGCAAGGCGGGCGATATCCCGGCCGAACCCTTCCGCGTCGTGGACAGCATTCCGCCGCATGGCGACCATCGGCCGGGCGAATATGCCGAGCTGGTGACGAAGGCCAAGGAGAGCTTTCGGCGCGGCGACCTGTTCGAGGTGGTCCCGGGGCAAAAATTCTACGAGCGCTGCGAGAGCCGCCCATCGGAGATTTCCAACCGGCTGAAGGCGATCAACCCATCGCCCTATTCCTTCTTCATCAATCTCGGTCATCAGGAATATCTGGTCGGCGCGTCGCCGGAGATGTTCGTGCGCGTGTCCGGCCGCCGCATCGAGACCTGCCCGATTTCCGGCACGATCAAGCGCGGCGACGATCCGATCGCCGATAGCGAGCAGATCCTGAAGCTGCTGAACTCCAAGAAGGACGAGTCCGAGCTGACCATGTGCTCCGACGTCGACCGCAACGACAAGAGCCGCGTCTGTGTGCCCGGCTCCGTCAAGGTCATCGGCCGGCGCCAGATCGAGATGTATTCGCGGCTCATTCACACGGTCGATCACATCGAAGGCCGGTTGCGCGACGACATGGACGCCTTCGACGGTTTCCTCAGCCATGCCTGGGCGGTCACGGTGACCGGCGCGCCGAAGCTCTGGGCGATGCGCTTCATCGAAAGCCACGAGAAGAGCCCGCGCGCATGGTATGGCGGTGCGATCGGCATGGTCGGCTTCAATGGCGACATGAACACCGGGCTGACGCTGCGCACCATCCGCATCAAGGACGGTATCGCCGAAGTACGGGCCGGCGCGACGCTGCTCAACGACAGCGATCCGCATGAGGAAGAAGCCGAAACCGAACTGAAGGCCTCCGCCATGATCTCCGCCATTCGCGATGCGAAATCCGCCGCCAAGGGCAAGCAGGCCCGCGACGTCGCGCCTGTCGGCGCCGGCGTCAACATTCTGCTCGTCGATCATGAGGACAGCTTCGTCCACACGCTTGCCAATTACTTCCGCCAGACGGGCGCGACCGTGAACACGGTGCGCTCCCCGGTCGCCGAGGAACTGCTGGACAGGCTGAAGCCGGACCTCGTCGTGCTGTCGCCCGGTCCCGGCCGGCCCAAGGATTTCGACTGCAAGGCGACGATCAAGAAGGCGCGGGCGCGCGATCTGCCGATCTTCGGCGTGTGCCTCGGCCTTCAGGCGCTGGCGGAGGCCTATGGCGGCGATCTGCGGCAGCTCGCCGTGCCCATGCACGGCAAGCCGTCGCGCATTCGCGTGCTGGAGCCGGGCCTCGTTTTCTCCGGCCTCGGCAAGGAGGTCACCGTCGGGCGCTATCACTCGATCTTCGCCGATCCCTCGACCCTGCCGCGCGACTTCATTATCACGGCCGAGAGCGAGGACGGCACGATCATGGGGATCGAGCACACAAAGGAGCCGATCGCCGCCGTGCAGTTCCATCCGGAATCCATCATGACGCTCGGTGGAGATGCCGGCATGCGGATGATCGAGAACGTGGTGGCGAACCTCGCCAAGCGCGTCAAGGTGAAGGCCGCCTGACAACCGGCCTGCGCTGCATTTAGGGTCTTGCATGCCCGTGCCTTTTCCGCGAAAGGGTGCGGGCATTATCGTTCGAGCACATTTGCGGGACGTGACGCCCCCACTGGTCGGGGCGCGCGGCGACCCGCACAGATCAGGCATTCCAGAATCATCCGACGTTCAGGGCGTCTCGCCGTCAGCGATGGCGTGGCGTTCCGCGTCAACGGCATGAGAGGTCGGCAGGGCTGCCGACCGGAGGTTCATCCATGACGACGACCAGCACCATCAACCGCGCCCAGCGGCTCGCCTTCTGGACGATTCCGCTGTCGCTTCTCGTGCTTGGCATGAAGCTGGCGGCGTGGTGGTTCACAGGCTCCGTGGCGCTGCTGTCCGACGGTCTGGAATCGATCGTCAATGTCGTTGCCGCCGTCGTCGCCTTCGTGGTCATCGGCTATGCCGCGAAACCCGCAGACGACGACCATCCGTTCGGACATCACAAGGCCGAGTATTTCTCCGCCGTCATCGAGGGTGTGCTGATCGTCGTCGCGGCGCTCCTGATCGTCTACGAAGCCGTGCCCGCCGTTCTTTCGCCCCAACCGCTCGAGGCGCCGGCCCTCGGGCTTGCGATCAACCTTGCCGCCGGTGTCGTCAATGCGGTGTGGGCGACCATTCTGCTGCGCGCCGGCAAGGCGTTGCGCTCGCCGGCGCTCTTGGCCGACGGGCACCACATCATGTCCGATGTCGTCACCTCGGGCGGGGTTCTGGTCGGCCTCGTCCTGGCGATCGTCACCGGCTATACCATCCTCGATCCGCTGCTCGCGGTCGTCGTCGCGTTCAACATCCTGTTTCAGGGCTGGAAGGTCATCGCCGGTTCCATCAGCGGCTTGATGGACCGGGCGGTGGAAACGGCGGAGGATGCGGAGATCCGCGCGGCGATCGCCGCGAACGCTTCGGGCTCCCTCGGCGTCCACGACCTGAAGACGCGGCAGGCGGCCTCGGTGATCTTCGTCGATTTCCACATGGTGGTGCCGGCCGACATGACGGTCGGGGCGGCGCATGAGATCTGCGACCGCATCGAGGATGCGATCCGTGCGGTCAACGCTGCTGCCAAGATCGCCATCCACATCGAGCCCGAGAGCGAAAAAGCCCACGGCATCCGCGTGAAGGTCACGCCCAACCGCGACGATCGCGGCCTTGTCGACGCAAGGCGGCCAGCAGAAGGAACAGACGAATGAGCAAGACCGACGTTTCCGGACTGTCCATGCTGGGACAGGCCGTGTCCGGCGCAACCAACCCCGACGAGGCCGTGCTGGAGCGCGTGCCGAGCAATCATTCCGGTACCGACTTCGTCGTGCGCTTCACGGCGCCGGAATTCACCTCGCTCTGCCCGATGACCGGGCAGCCGGATTTCGCCCATATCGTCATCGACTATGTGCCCGATGGCTGGCTGGTCGAGTCGAAATCGCTGAAACTCTTCCTGCATTCCTTCCGCAATCACGGTGCGTTCCACGAGGACTGCACGCTCGACATCGCCAAGCGTCTCGTCGATCTCCTGTCGCCGAAGTGGCTCCGGATCGGCGCCTACTGGTATCCGCGCGGTGGTATTCCGATCGACGTGTTCTGGCAGACGGGCAGCCCGCCCGAAGGCGTCTGGCTGCCCGACCAGGGTGTCCAGCCCTATCGCGGCCGCGGCTAGGGCCTGTTCCGGTCAATGCGGGCCTGACAGGCGCTCCGGCTCAGACATCCATCGTGTCGTCGCCGCTAAAATCGGCGTCGAAATCGTCGTTGGGCGACGGATCGAGATCCGCCTGCTGCCAGCCGTCATTATCGGCTGCGCCGTTCTGGTCCGGGGCGGCGTCAGGCGTCGTATCCGAGGCCTGCGTCACCGCATCGTCGCCGTAATAGTTGTTGATCGTGGTCTCTTCGATCGGTGCGACGGTCTCGGTCGCACCGCCAAGGCCGAGCGACGACATATGGTTGCCGAAAATGCCGCTGAGCGAGTTGGCGAGCAGCATGCCGCCCGCAACGCCCGCGGCGGTGCCCATGGCGCCGCGCAGGAAGCCGCCGCCTGACGAGGCTTGCGGCGGTGCCTGATACGGCGGCTGGTAGGGCGGGTTGGACGCAGGATAGGCTGTCCGTGGTGCGCTTCCCCACGGGCCTCCGGCGGCCAGGCGATCGGGCTGGGAGGCCTCGCCGCTGCGATTGGCGTCCGGTCTTGGCTGCGGCTTTTCGGACGATCCGAAGAGCGAACCGAGAAAACCGCCCGAGGCGCTTTCGCCTGGCGCGTGGTCGCGTGGCGCGTGGTCGCGTCTGGATTCCAGTTCGTGGAGACGCTCTTCGGTGCGACGGAGCTGAGCTTCGAGGGCTTCGATCCGCTGGGCTGCGGCCTCAAGGCCTTTTTCCTGAACGATGACGGCTTGCGCAAGATAATAGGGCGCCGAGGGCTGGGCGCGGACGGCCTGATCGATCAGGGTTTCGGCCTCCCGGTCGCGCGGCGTCGAGGCGGCGGTACGGACCCGTTCAAAAAGGCCGCTGAGAAGGGATTGTTCTTCCGGTGACATGGTCGTCTCCCAAGCGTTGGATCATACGGAAATGATGTCGTCGCTTGTCGGTTCCTCATGGATCGGTCTCGCGGCAGGACGCCGCCCGATCCACGCTGGCAGGGATGCCATGTCATCGACTACAGTCCGCAAATCCGGCTTTTCAGGGCCGGATCGTGGCGGGGCAGAAAAGTTTTTTTCTGATGCGCGTGGCGCCGGGCAGGCGATCAGCCGGTCACGATGAGCGCGGCACCTGCGACGGCTGTCGCCACGCCCAGCGCTCGCGAGACGATGCCGGCATTTCCCAGGCGGCCGATGAACATGCCAAGTCCGATGCCCGCCGCATGCAGGGCGGCGGTGGACAGCGCAAAGCCGAGACCGAAGGGCAGGGCGCTCGCTGCGCCGATCTCGCCGCCATGCGCATAGCCGTGGAAGAGGGCGAAGAGGCCGACCACGCCGGCACCGGCCGCAGCCGGCATGCGCACCGCCATCGCGACCAACAGGCCGAGCGCCACGATGGAGGCGAGAATGGCGGGCTCGACGAAGGGCAGAGTCAGGCCGGAGAGCGCGAGTGCGAAGCCGAGGCCCATGGTGACGACGAAGGCTACGGGCACCGCGAGACGCGCGCGGCCGCCCAGCTGTGCCGCCCAGAGGCCGACGGCCACCATGACCAGCACGTGATCGAGGCCCGTCAGCGGGTGGGCGATGCCTGCCATCATCGATCCATGTTCGCTCGGGTCGAGATGTGCGAAGGCCGGTGCGGCGGACAGGGCGAAAGCCGCGACGGCAGCGGCGAGAAAGCGACGTGTCATGATGGTCCCCTCGGTTCAGGGCGGCGAAGTGGATCGGCTTGGGAGGCGCGCCGCGGTTATCGTTCGAACCCGCATCCTAATCCGCCGTCGCGCCCTGTCCATACGGCAAATGCCCCGGGGCAAGGTCGAAAGCCCGGCCCTTAAGCATGGTGAAGGCGCACGTGTCTGCCGAGCCGCGTCTCTGTTGCCGCGGCTCGTGTGTTTGTTGCATTGTCATCGCGGTCGAGTCGCCTTATCTGAGCGGGTAGACACCTGAAATTTCGCGGGAGACAGCGGATGAACGAAGACGAGGACGACAAGAAGACGGAACTGCCCCTGGGCAAGGAAACTGAGGCGAACCTTTTCAAGTCGCGCTCGATTTTCATCTATGGCCCGATCAACCAGGAACTGGCGCAGAAGGTCTGCTCGCAGCTCGTGGCGCTCTCGTCGGCCAGCGACGAAGATATCCGCATCTTCGTGAATTCGCCGGGCGGCCACGTCGAATCCGGCGACAGCATTCACGACATGATCAAGTTCGTGAAGCCGAAGGTTTGGATCATCGGCACCGGCTGGGTCGCTTCCGCCGGCGCCCTGATCTACGTCTCGGTGCCGAAGGAGCAGCGCCTCTGCCTGCCCAACACGCGCTTCCTGCTGCACCAACCCTCGGGCGGCACGCGCGGCATGGCATCCGACATCGAGATCCAGGCACGCGAGATCATCAAGATGAACGAGCGCCTGAACCGGATCTTCTCCGAAGCAACCGGCCAGCCGATCGAAAAGATCGCCAAGGACACGGATCGTGACTACTGGCTGTCTGCCGAAGACGCCAAGAGCTATGGCCTGGTGTCGCGGATCGTCACGAACGTCGCCGACATCTGAGCCGTCTTTTCTGGACGCACTCTGGACCCCGCCGCTTGCCGGCGGGGTTTTTCGTTATGGGGTGGCGGTTGCCGAGAGCGGATGGGCGGCCAAGGCGCGGTCGATGGTGACGAGCCGCATGCGCTCGATGGCGCATTGGGCGAGCAGCAGCCTGTCGAACGGATCGCGGGTCGGCGGCTCCGGCGAGATGGTGTGGAGGGCGTGATGCTCGTCAATGGGGAGAAGCGTCAATCCTGCCTGCCTTGCAGCGTCCGGAAGGCCGTCCAAAGGGGTACGAAGCGGAAGCTTGCCGATCCGCGATTTGATCGCAATCTCCCAAAGACTCGCCACACTGACATAGAGGGCACCCCGTTCGGCTTGGACTTCATGCCGGACAGCGGCCGGGAGCTGCTCGGAGCGACCTTCGAGCAAAGCGATGAAGATCTGGGTGTCCAGAAGACGCGGCATCAACTCTTGGTCGGAAGCGGGAGTGGCGTGATCAAAAAGTCTTCGGGCAGCGGGTCATCGAAATCCGCCGGTATCTCCCCAAAGAAATGGGTGATACCCTTTTCGCGCTTGAAGGCTTCCAGCCCCTCCCAATCGATGCCGACCTTTTCTTTCGCCGGAACAAGCTCCATGACCGGTTTGCCGTCGCGGGTCACGGTGAAGCGCTCGCCGTCTTCGACGCGGCGGGCGAGTTCGGTCAGGCGGTTCTTGGCGTCTCGGATCGGGATCGTGGTCATGTCGATATTGTAGCTGCAAATTAGAAATTTGCAATTTGTGTGCAGCCAGGGTTCGACCGGAGAGGGAGCTGCGGGCTCGCGTCAAACGTTGCATTCCACAGGCGCAATTGCCTTTTTCTTCATCTGGCCTTGCCCTTTCTTTCGGCGCCGGGTATAGAGCCCGACATGTCGAAGAACAGCGCCAAGATCATCGAGCAGTTTTCCCGTGGACGGACCGTCGTTCGCGATCGCTCGCGCGCTTTCACCTCGCTTCTTCTTCTCGGCCTTACGCGCGGTTGCCGGGTTCTTTAAGGAGCGCCCGGTGGCCGACAAGCCCACCGGCACAGCTCCTTAGCCTCCGCTAGAATCCGACGTCTCCGCAGCCTTTTCCAGAATTTGGCTCAGCATTGCCATCGTCAACCGGCCTCCGATCGGCTATGGCAGCACGCGCGACGTTTCACCGTGACAGCGATCTGGCCCCGCACATCCCATGCCGGACGCTGTGAAGTCGAAGAGAACCGAAATGATCCTGAAATCCCATACCGTCAAACAGGGCATGCCCTCGGCCGCCGTCAAGTATCAGTCTTATCCGCAGGTGCCGATCACCGACCGCACCTGGCCTTCCAAGACGATTTCGAGCCCGCCCATCTGGTGTTCCGTCGACTTGCGCGACGGCAACCAGTCGCTCGTCGATCCCATGGGGCATGACCGCAAGGCGCGGATGTTCCAGTTGCTGGTCGATATGGGCTTCAAGGAAATCGAGATCGGTTTTCCCTCGGCGTCGCAGACCGACTTCGATTTCGCCCGCTGGTGCATCGAAGAGGGCAGTACCCCGACGGACCTGTCCCTGCAGGTGCTGGTGCAGTGCCGTCCGGAACTGATCACGCGGACCTTCGAGTCTCTGGAGGGTGCCAACAAGCCGATCGTGCATTTTTACAACTCCACGAGCGAGCTGCAGCGCCGCGTGGTGTTTGCCAAGGACGTCGCCGGCATCAAGCAGATCGCCACGGATGCGGCCAAGATGATTGCCGATATGGCGGCGAAGGCCGGCGGCGACTTCCGGTTCGAATATTCGCCGGAGAGCTTTACGGGTACGGAACTGGAGGTCTCGCTGGAGATCTGCAATGCCGTGGCCGAGATCATCAAGCCGACCGCCGAGAACAAGCTGATCCTCAACCTGCCTTCAACGGTCGAGATGTCCACACCGAACATCTATGCCGACCAGATCGAATGGATGTGCCGCAACCTCGACAATCGCGAGAACCTGATCATCTCGCTGCACCCGCACAACGACCGCGGCACCGGCATCGCCGCTGCCGAGCTCGGCCTGATGGCGGGTGCGGACCGGGTCGAAGGCACGCTGTTCGGCAATGGCGAGCGCACCGGAAACGTGGATATCGTCACGATGGCGCTGAACATGTTCACGCAGGGCGTGGATCCGCAGATCGATTGCTCCGACATCGAGCGGATCAAGGATGTCTACGAATATTCCAACCAGATGGCGATCACCGAGCGTCACCCCTATGTCGGCGAGCTGGTCTATACCGCCTTCTCCGGCTCGCACCAGGATGCGATCAACAAGGGCATGAAGGCGATCAAGGTCGCCAACAAGCCGCAGTGGGAAGTGCCCTATCTGCCGATCGATCCGCGCGACGTCGGTCGTTCCTATGAAGCGATCATCCGGATCAACTCGCAGTCGGGCAAAGGCGGCATCGCCTATATCCTGCAGGAGGATTACGGCATCAACCTGCCGCGGCCGCTGCAGGTCGAGTTCCGCGAGGACATCCAGCGGATCACCGACGAGCAGGGCAAGGAGATGCCGTCGAAGGCGATCTATGCGCGGTTCCTGGAGCGCTATATCGAGCAGCCGGGCGCCCGCATCCGCTACGTCGATCACACGACGCTGCCGCTCGGCGAGCATCGCGGCGCGCGCATCGTGCAGGCCGAGATCACCGACCGTGGCGAGACGAAGATGATCGAGGGACGCGGCACAGGTCCGATCGACGGCTTCATCAATGCGCTATCGCTCTATCTCGGTGTCGATATCTCGGTTGCCGACTATTCGGAGCACTCGCTGCAGCAGGGCTCGAACGCCGCCGCCATCGCCTATGTCGAGGTGCAGTACGAGGGCGGCAAGCTGTTCGGCGCCGGCATCAACACCAACATCGTCACCGCATCGCTCGAAGCGATCGTTTCGGCGGCCAACCGGGTGATCGAGGAGCAGGCGGTCTGATCGCCAGAGCCTGATCCTGCGCCTGATCTTGGCGACGACATCGACCCCCGGCCGGAAACGCCCGGGGGTTTTTGCGACCTACATCACGTCGGCGATGGCGTCGGCGAGGTCCTTGAAATTGGCCGTCGCCGAAGGGCCGACGACGACATAGGCGGCGCCCGGCTCGTTCCAGGAGATCAGCGCGAGGTCGTCGCGCATGCCTTCCGTCATGCGGCCGCTGTCATCGGTGGTCGGCGAGCGCTGGAAACAGATGGCGTAAACTTCGCCGTCCTCATCCTTGAACAGCAGTTGTGCCGTCGGCTTGCCCGCGGCCACCAGCAGGCGGGCGCCCTGGAAGGTCAGCTTGCTTGCGGTGAGATCCGGGATGGTGAAGGCGACGCCGGTGCTGGCGGTCAGCCAGTTGCGGATCTCTTCATCGTTCTCGGCGGTGATCTCGACCAGGTGGCGCGGCTGGCGCGCATAGACCCGGTGAGCATCCGTGACATCGTCGAGCCAGGTGCGCGCCTTGACCACGGGCGCCGACGGCGTGTTGTCGTCGATGGTGCGGCCGATGAGGTACCCTGTGGAGCCGCCGATGAGAAGCATGCCGCAGGAGGCGGCGAGGGCGCCGCGCCAGAGCTTGCGCCGCTGTCGCCGAGGCGCGCCGACCACGCGTTCCTGTTTCGGGTTGATATCCGTGCCCTGGCGGATGCGACGGGCGAGCGACAGGGGCACGGGATCGTGCAGGACGGCCTCGAAGCCGGTCGCGCCGAAGGCACTTCCCTGTTTCAGGCGTTCGAGCAGGCGTCGGGCTTCGGCATCTCTTGCCAGAAGCTGGTCGATCTCCCGACGCTCGTTCTCGTCCACTTCGCCATCGAGATAGGCCGACAGCCGCGCCTCGATGGTGGGACTTTTCGTGTGCTGCAAGATCAGGCCCTTCTTTCCGTCGTATCGGACGCCATCGCCGCCAGCCGCAGGCGTGCGGTCGCAAGCTTGTGCGCGACGACATCCGGCGCCAGGCCGAGAATATGGCCGGCGTCCCGGTAGTTTCTCTGCTCGACGGCCACCAGCAGGAAGGCGCTGGCGAGCCCCTCGGGCATCGCAATCATCATCTGCTGGACGGCATCGCCGCTGGTCGCTCCGCCTGCCGAGGCCGAACCGACGCGGGGATCGGCCGCCACGCGCTTGCGACCGTTCGCCTCGTCCTGCAGGGTGCGCGCCAGGATGTACAGGGCATCTTCCAGCCGGCCATGACCGTTCCAGACCGGCTGTCGTCCGGTCGCTCTCTCGCAGACGGCCTGCACGAGATCGTCCGCCTGCAGGCCGTCGCGCGTCAGCGTCAGCGCGAAGCGCCGCAGTCTCGGCAGCAGACTGACGAGATCGCGGCTGATGTCGATCGATTCCTGTGCTGGACGCATGCTTTCACCTGCGGAGGTTTTGTTCGGAGCCTTGCCGTCTGCGCGTCTTGCGAGCGCCGGGCCGTCGGTTCCGCTTCGTCTAACCGAACAGATATGAAACCATCGCACGCCGCTTCGCAAGTCGAGCCACGGTTGTATCACGGTTTTTTGCCGATCACGATGTGGTGGATGGGTGTCTAGGCGAAGAACCGCGTGGTTTCCGCCAGATGCACGCCGCGGCCGGTGTCGTTCAGCTCGAAACGCTCCCGCAGAAGCTTCCAGTTTCCGGGGTTTCCGGAGATCGAAAAGAGGTTGAAGCCGGCCGGCGGCTTGGAACCGCCAGGGCCCTGCGACGCCGAGGCGATGCCGACGACGGGGACGGGCAGTTTCTGGCCGCGCAGCGAATAGACCGTGTTGAGGTGAGTGTGCCCGTGCAGCACGAGCTCCGCACCACCGGCCGAGATCGTGGCACCGAAGCGGCGGATGCCGATCATGCGCTTGTGGGTCGGAGTCGCGCCGCGGATGGGCGGATGGTGGATCATGACGACGCGGAACAGGCCGGCTTCGCCCGCGGCGCGCAGCAGGTTCACCGTTTCGCGGGCCTGGCGACGGCCGAAATAGCCGCTGGCGGCAAAGGGCGGGGTCGCAAGCGCGGTCGAGCAGCCGATGATCGCGACATTGCCGCGGACGCGCATATAGGGGTAGCAGTGAAAGTCCTCGTCCCAGACCGCGGGCGCATCCTCGCCGCGCATGAAGGGATACCAGGCCTTCGTCGCCTTCTCGTAGGCACCCGGCACATAGGCGTCGTGATTGCCGGGGATGACCGAGATGTTGCGCGGCTCGCCGGCGTCCTGCAGCCAGGCCGTCACCGCCTCGATCTCCCGCGAGGAGGCGAGATTGACCATATCGCCGGTAATGGCGAGGTGATCTGGATCGATCCGGTCGATCGCATCCATGACCGCGTTCAGCGTGTTTCCCACCATATGGCTGCGCCTGTTGCGGTGCCAGTTGATGAAGCCGGTGATACGCTTCGAGGCAAGTTCGCGGATGGACAGGCTGGGAAGAGGACCGAGATGGATGTCGGAGATATGCGCAAGTTTGAACATGGGTTCTACCTAGCGCATATCACGGGAAAAGCTAACCGCTGCGGCACGCTTTTGCCACAATGCGGAACGCGATGAGGCGTTACGCGGCCGCCAGGCGCTCGCGGCCGTGCGGGCTGTCCAGATCGAGCAGCGGCCCTTCCGGCACGATGCCGGTCGGGTTGATGGTCTTGTGGCTCTCGTAATAGTGATGCTTGATATGGTGCATATCGACCGTGCCGGCGACGCCGGGCGTCTGGTAGAGGTCTTTCAGATAGGCCTGAAGGTTCGGATAGTCCGCGATGCGGCGGATGTTGCATTTGAAATGGCCGACATAGACCGGGTCGAACCGCACGAGCGTCGTGAACAGCCGCCAGTCCGCTTCCGTCACGCGGTCGCCGAGCAGATAACGCCGGGTCGACAGCCGCGCCTCCAGATCGTCGAGCGTCTCGAAAATGGCTTTCACGCTCTCCGCATAGGCGTCCTGCGTGGTGGCGAATCCGGCCTTGTAGACGCCGTTGTTGACCGTATCGTAGATGCGCGCGTTTACCGGATCGATCTCGCTCTGCAAATCGCGCGGGTAGAGGTCGAGCGTCGAGCCGGTCAGGCCGTCGAACGCCGTGTTGAACATGCGGATGATGTCGGCGGATTCGTTGGAGACGAGCTTGTTCTGCGCCTTGTCCCAGAGAACGGGAACCGTGACGCGGCCGGAATATTTCGGGTCGGCACGCACGTAGATCTCCGAAAGAGCCTTGGCGCCGAAGAGGTGATCCTGCGTGTCGCCCGCACGCTCCCCGAACTCCCAGCCTTTCGACAGCATGAGATAATCGACGACCGAGACGGAGACGAGGTCTCCGAGGCCTTTGAGAGCCCGGACGATTAGCGTGCGATGCGCCCAGGGACAGGCGAGCGAGACGTAGAGGTGGTAGCGTCCCGCTTCCGCCTTGAAGCCGGCTTCGCCCGTTGGGCCGGCCGCGCCATCGGCCGTCACCCAGTTGCGGAATTGCGATTCGGAGCGCTTGAAATGCCCCTTGGTCGACGCGGTGTCGTACCAGACGTCGTGCCAGATGCCCTCGACCAGCATGCCCATGGATGGCTTCCCTCGGTTGTTGCGGTGTCTTCGATGCCACACAAGATAGGAGACCGGCAACCTCGGCATAGGCGCGCCGCGGTGAACGCTGCGTTTTCACTTGGTGATGCGTTTTTTTTCTGCTATCGGCGCACCAGCTTTTTCTCGAAAGACGTGAACATGCATTTTGCAGGAAACCCTCGACGACGCTGATGACCATGCTTTCCGGCATGCGCGGTCTTGCGCTGTCGTTCCCCATGTCTCGCTCGCCAATCGGGTTTCCCCATGTTCATGCACAAGCACGACCTCGTCTATCTGACGGAAGATGCCTCCCACGACGCCGCCATCGAACTGATCAACGAGGAAGCCTTCGGCCCCGGCCGTTTCGCGCGCGCGGCCGCCCGCATCCGCGAGCAGGGGCCGCACGACCGGTCGCTGTCCTTTATCTGCGCCGACGACGGGGAGACGATCGGTTCCGTGCGGATGACCCCCGTCTCCGCCGGTCCGGTCGCCGCCCATCTGCTGGGACCGCTGGCCGTGCGGCCTTCCCACAAGAACCGCGGGATCGGGCGGGAACTGGTTCGGATTGCGGTGGAGGCCGCCCGGCGCAAGCGGTCGGAAGCCGTCATCCTCGTCGGCGATGCCGCTTACTACCAGCCGCTCGGCTTCGAGCCGGTCTCGCGCGGGGCGCTCCTGTTTCCCGGTCCCGTCGATATGGCGCGGGTTCTCGTGGTGCCGATCGGTGCCGACATTCATGCGCGGCTTGCCGGCGAGATCCGCTGGCGCGGCTGAGAGAGCACGCGTCCACGTCTCCCTGTGCCTGCCGCTCCCATTGTCGGGGCTCGCGTAAACGTTCCTCAATATTGTGCGGCTAGGTTTACGCTGTGTCCGGACCCCGTGCCGGGCGGAGCCAGGGTGCGCGTTCATGTCCGGTCTGAAAAGTCTCGTTCTCGCGTTCCTCGTCTTCATGCTCGGCTATCTCGGGGTGGCGGGCGACGAGCGCTGGTACCGCTTCAACCCGCCGCCGCCTTTGCCGCGGGCCGATGACAGCGGCTTTGCCGCGGTCAACGGTATCCGCATGTCCTATGCGGTCTACGGCAAGGGCAGGGGATCGCCGATCCTGCTCGTCCATGGCGGCATGGGGAGCGCCGATGTCTGGGGCTTCGAAGTGCCGATCCTTGCGAAGACCCATGAGGTCATCGTCGCCGACAGTCGTGGCCATGGCCGGTCCACCCGCACGGATGCGCCCTTCACCTATCATCTCATGGCGGAGGATTATGTCGCGCTGCTGGATGCGCTGAAGATCGAGCGGACGGCGCTGGTCGGCTGGAGCGATGGCGGCATCATCGGTCTCGATATCGCGCTCAACCATCCGGAGCGGTTGACGAAGCTGTTCGCGCAGGCGGCCAACGTCTCGCCGGACGGGCTTCTGCCCCAACCGCGCTTCTCGCTCCAGCAGCCGGACGGAAACCGCGACGAGACGGATTACCGGCGGTTGTCCGCAACGCCCGACGATTTTCCGGCATTTCGGGCCGCCATTGCCAAGCTCTGGGCGACCGAGCCGCGTTACTCCGAGGCCGAGCTGAAGAGCATCCGCGTGCCGACCCTTATCGCGCTCGGCGATCACGACGAGGCGGTCAGCCGTGCGCATTCCGAATATATCGCCCGCACCATTCCCGGCGCGCGCTTCCTGCTGCTCAAGGATGTCGGCCACAAGGCGCTCTATCAGGATCCGGTCGGCTACTGCGCCGCGGTGCTTGCCTTCCTCGACGGGCGCGGGCCGAGCACCTGAACCCGCTAGCGGCCCTCGCGATACCAGGTGCTGGAGAGGACGAGGAGCAGGGCTGCGAGGCCGAGGAAGCCGGCAAAGAGCGGCAGGGAATTGACGCCCTTCAGCACGGTTTCATCGGTCATGCGCAGCGACATCCGATTGGCGTCGGCGACGCGAACCTGACCGCGCACGGGCAGAATGGCCGGGATATCGATGGCGCCGGAGGCATCGGCCACGCGGTGGACGAGGCCCTTCGTCTTCTCGGCCCAGGGCGCCAGCAGATCTTCCGACGAGACGGTCGCCTTGAATTCCGGCGCATCGACGCTGCCGACGTGGACGAGCGTGGTCAGGTCACCGTTCGCCACCTCGAACAGGCCCGTTTCCGCGGTGCGCACGTCGGCGCGGTAGAGACCGGGCTCGCGTTCCGTCAGGCCCACATCCAGCGTGCCGCCCGAGGGCAGGGTGAGGCGGGCGGTGCCAGGATCGCCGGCGATGGTCTGGCGGGTGATTTCGAGCGTCCGGCCGCTGGCGCGTGCCGTCAGCGCTTCCTCTTCGAGCGCCGGTTCCTGCATCAGCCAATGCGCCGTGCGGCGATAGAGCGACACGCTCGGACCGCCGCCTTCGAAACCGCGCGCCCAGAGCCAGCCCTGGTCGGACAAAAGCATGGCGACGCGGCCCTTGCCCACACGGTTCAGCACCAGCAGCGGCTTGTTGTCGGCGCCCTGCATGATCGTCTGCCCCTCGGGCGGATCGACATCCACAGTGCGGAACCAGCGGCCCCAATGCGGCGGCTCGCTGTTTGCCCCTTCGAGCCCGCGCGTCACGGGATGCTTGCGGCCCTCGTCCGTCAGCCTCGGGAAGAAGGCCTTGTCGTTCATCTGCCCGGTCGGGCTGGCGGGAAGGACGGCGGAGAGTGGCGTCGTCGCGATCGAGTCGGCGCCCGCATGTTCCGGGCCGGCGGCGATCAGCAGGGCGCCGCCGTTTTCGACATATTGGGCGATGTTGTCGTAATAGATGATCGGCAGCACGCCGCGGTGCTGGTAGCGATCGAAGATGATGAGGTCGAACTCGTTGATCTTCTCGATGAACAGCTCGCGGGTCGGAAACGCGATCAGCGACAACTCGTTGATCGGCGTGCCGTCCTGCTTTTCCGGCGGGCGCAGAATGGTGAAATGCACCAGATCGACCGAGGCGTCCGACTTCAAGAGGTTGCGCCAGGCACGCTCGCCGGAGTGCGGCTCGCCCGAGACGAGGAGGACGCGCAGGTTCTCGCGAATGCCGTCGAGCACGTGGACGGCGCGGTTGTTCGCCCCGGTGACCTCGCCGGCCAGCGGCGCGACGGCAAATTCCAGAATGTTGTTGCCGCCGCGCGGCACGGTGAAGCGGAAGGGGATGTCTGTGCCGGGCTCCGCCTGCTGCGTGGCGATCTCCTGCCCGTTGAGGCTGACGGTGACTTCGGCGGTACCGGACGGCGTGCGGCCATCGTCGATGACGCGGAAGGTCACGGCCTGTTCCTCGCCGACGATGCCGAAGCGGGGGCCGCTGATCACCTCGATCCGGCGATCGAACTCGTCGGGCTGGCCGGTGATCAGGCCGTGGATCGGGGCATCGAAGCCGAGCGGCTGATTGATATCGGGCACGTCGTGGATCTGGCCGTCGGTGATGAAGATCGCGCCGCCGACGCGGGCCGGGGGGACGTCGGACAGGGCATTCGACAGCGCCGAGAACAGGCGTGTCGAGGGCGTCTCGGTGTCGGCATCGTCGGCGGCTTCGACGATCCGCGGCTCGATCTGCGGGAAGCGTGCGAGGCGCTCCTTCAGCGTCGTCAGCGCCTGGTCGGTCATCGCCCGCCGGTTGGCAGCACCCTCTCCGACATCCTGGCTCTGGCTGCGATCGACCACGACAGCGACGATGGTGGACAGCGGCTCGCGTTGCTCCTGGAAGAAGACGGGATTGGCGAGCGCAAGGCAGAGCGCGGCCAGCGCCAGCGCCCGCAACACGGCACCCCGCACGCCGCGCCACAGCGACAGGGCGACGAGCAGGGCGGCGAGGATCGACAAGGCGATCAGCACGGCCTGGGGAACGAGGGGCGAAACGTCGATGGTCATCTGTGGGCCTTCACTGATCGGCCTTCACGGGCCAAGCCGTTCACTGGCCAAGCCGTTCGAGCAGGGCCGGAATGTGGACCTGATCGGCCTTGTAGTTGCCGGTGAGCATATACATCATGATGTTGACGCCCGAGCGGAACGCATATTCGCGCTGCATCTCGTCCGGCGGCACGGTCGGCAACAAAGGTGCACCATTGTCGTCCGTCGCCCAGGCGCCGGCCAGATCGTTGCCCGTGATCATGATCGGCGAGACGCCATCGCCCGAGCGGGCGGGACGCTCAGACGGCTCGCCGTCATTGTGCGGCTGCGCCTCGATCCACAGAGGGCTGCCGGTATAGCGGCCCGGGAAGGATGAGAGCAGATAGAACGACTTGGTCAGCACGTTGTCGGTCGGCACGGGTTCGAGCGGGGGAATGTCGAGATCGGCCAGGATCGCCTGCAGACGTTCGGTGTTCGGACTGGTGCCGGAGGCGGCCGACAGGGAAGAGAGCTGGTCGCGCGTGTCGAACAGCACGGTTCCGCCGGCGCGCATATAGGCGTCGATCCGGCTGATCGCCGCAGGGCTCGGCATTTCGGCATTGGCGGAGATCGGCCAGTAGATCAGCGAGTAGAACGACAGCTCGTCCTTGGAGATATCGAGGCCGACCGGCGCGCCGGGCTCAAGCGTCGTGCGATAGGTGAGGAATTCGGTCAGGCCCGCGAGCCCGCGCTCGGAGATGCGATCCACCTCGCTCTCGCCGGTGACGACATAGGCCAGATGCGTGTTGTCGAGATGGCTGAGGATCTCCTCGTCGCCGGGCCGGGTGTCGTCGAACGGCCCTTGAGCGGGGGCCGTCTGTGTCGGCGGCGTGGCTTGTGCCTGTGCCTGTGTCTGGGCCTGTGTCTGGGCCTGGGCCTGGGCCTGTGCCTGTGCCTGGGCCTGGGCCTGGGCGGGCTGCGGCGCGAGCGCTGCCGCGCCGAAGCCGATCATGCCGATCGCCAGCATGGCGGTTGCGGTCCTCAGCCGGTTCGGACGCGCGAAGGTGCCGGCCATGAAGAGGACGATCAGCGTGTCCAAGAGCAGAAGGATCAGCGCCGCGGTGAAAAGGGCCGGTTTCATCGACCAGGCCTCGCTGCCGATCAGGGCTTCGCTCGTATAGGGCATCGGCAGGTTGGTGCTTTCGATCGGACGCAGCGTCGCGTCGCGGGGCAGGAGGTTCAGGGCGACGAAGCCTTCCTCGGAACCGTACAGGCCGGGCGGATGCTCGCTATCGGCCACGGGCGTCACGCCCGCCGCGATCTCCAGCGGACGCGCGCCGCCGGTCTCGGTGACGAGCGTGCCATCGGCATTCATCAGGCGATAGGGCGGCAGGGCCTGTGCCGAAGCGCTGCCTTCGCTGGTGACGCCGCCGCTGCGCGACAGCTGCACGACGCGGCGCAGCATCTCCACGAAATCACCCGAGATCGGCAGGTTCGACCAGGTCGCTTCCGCGCTGACATGGAAGAGCACGATTCGCCCGGCGCCCAGCGTGCGCGTGGTGACGAGGGGTGTGCCGTCGGCAAGGCTCGCCCAGGTGCGCTGCGAGAGATCGGCCGTGGGTTCGGCCAGCACCTGCCGGTTGACGGTGATGCCTTCCGGGCGCGGCATGCCGGCAAAGGGACTGGTGGCGGGGTAGGGTGCAAGCGGCTGGGGCTCCGACCAGGAGAGCGTGCCGCCCAGCGCGCGTTCGCCCTGGCGCAGGCGCACGGGCACCAGGGGATCGTCGGCAGGGGCCGCTGCAAGGCGTGGACCGGCAAAGCGCACCAGCGTGCCGCCGTTCTCGATCCAGCGCGTCATGGCCGGCGTGGTCTCTTCCGGCAGGCGGCCGATATCGGCCATGATGACCATCGAGGGCTTCTGCTCGAGAAGCTGCGGCAGCGCGACGGCCAGATCGTTCTCCGTCGGCTGCACGAGGTCGGCATAGGGCGCCAGCGCGCGGTTGATATAGTAGAGCGGCGAAAGGAGCGGCTGCGACTGGTCGCGCGCTTCGCCCGAGAGAAGCGCCACGCGCCGGCGACGAAATCCGTCGTCCAGAAGATAGGTGCTGCCCGCCGTCGCGAGGCCGTCGATGCCGATGCGGGCGAAATCGTTGCGCAGTTCGAAGGGCGCGGTCAGGGTGCCGGAGGCTGTGGCCTCGCCTGCGGGGAAGGTGATGCTGCCGTTCGAAATGGTCCGGCCGCGCGTGTCGAAGGCGGTCAGGGCGATCGTGCGGGGTGCCGCAGTCTGAAGGCGCGTCGCGGTGATCCGCATCGCGTCCGCCTCGTTGACGGCGCCGGTCAGGGCGATCGCATCGCCGCCATCGCCCGCGATCCGTCGCAGGCTCTGCGGAGACAGGCCCGCCAGGTCGCGCATCACGGTGTCGTCGCCAGAGGCGATCCCGTCGCTGATAAAGGCGAGCGTGCCGGGGCGCGTGCCGTCGAGCCCGGTGCGCAGGGCGGCAACCGCCTGGGCGCGGTTGGGGCGCAGCGGGCGCGGCGCGGCGGCGGCAAGCCGGGTCCGGGCCGCTGTGGCCGTGCCCGGCACGCCGTCATTCTCCGGCTCTGCCGTCAGCACGAGGGAGACGGGCACGTCGGCGGATTCGGCCTCGGTGATCAAGGCATCCGCCGTGCGCACGCGGCGCTCCCAGTCGGTTGCGGTCGCCCAGCCATTGTCGATGACCAGCGCCAGCGGTCCGGCGGACGACAGCGTTCCGACCTTCGGATTGACGACGGGATCGGCGATGGCGAGGATGATCAAAGCCGCCATCAGCATGCGCAATGCCGTCAGCCACCAGGGGCTCTTGGACGGGGTCTCCTCGCGCTTCAGCACGCCGGCGAGAATGCGCAGCGGCGGAAAGGCTTCGGTCACGGGCTTGGGCGGTGTCAGCCGCAGCAGCCACCAGATTGCCGGCAGCGCGACGAGGGCGGCGAGCATCAGCGGGCTGGAAAAGACGAAGGGCAGGACGCTCACAGCTGGCCTCCATGCGTGGCGCGTCCGGGCATGCCGGAGAGGTGCATGTGCACGGCGACGAGCGCTTCAGAGGCCAGATGGTCGGTCCGGTGCGGAATGAAGGTCCAGCCCATGTGGCGAAGGGACTGGCCCAGGCTGTCGCGGCGCGCGAGATAGGCGCGGCGATAGTCCTCGGCGAGGATTTCGGCCCGGCCGGCGGTCAGCTTTTCCCCAGTTTCCGGGTCTGTAAATTCCGTGCGGCCGGCATAGGGAAAGGTTTCCTCGGCCGGGTCTGCCACCTCGATGACATGGCCGCGCATGCCACGCCGGCCAAGAGGCCCGAGGCGCTCCATGATGGCGGGGGCAGGATCGAGAAAATCGCCGATCAGCACGAGATCGCTCCAGCCGCGGATCATGCCGGTTTCCGGCAGGCCGGAGGAGAGGTCGCTGTGGATCAGCGCGGTTGCGAGCCGCTCGGCCGCATTGCGCGCGGACACCGGTTCCATGACGCCGGGGCAGCCGATGCGCTCGCCCGAGCGGGCAAGGATCTCGGCCAGGGCCAGCATGAGCACCAGCGCCCGGCTTTCCTTCGACACGGTGCCGAAGCGCGACTTGTACATCATCGACGGCGACAGGTCGGCCCAGAGCCAAATCGTGTGGGCGGCCTCCCATTCGCGGTCGCGGACATAGGTGTGGTCGTCGCGGGCGGAGCGGCGCCAGTCGATGCGCGACAGGCTTTCGCCATCCGAATAGGGCCGGAACTGCCAGAAATTTTCGCCGATGCCGCGCCGGCGGCGGCCGTGCCAGCCGGAGATGACGGTGTTGGCGATCCGGCGGGCTTCGACCATGCAGTCCGGCACGAGGGCGGCCCGGCTCTGGGCCCGCGAGAGAAGCTCACCGGAGGGCGTGCGATCGACGATGTGCCCGACGGCGTTCACCATCCGGTCAGGCCTTGAGGGTCTTGACGAGGCCGGCGATGACGTCGCGCACCGACATGCCTTCGGCGCGGGCGGCGAATGTCAGGGCCATGCGGTGCTGAAGCACGGGCTCGGCAAGGGCCGCGATGTCATCGACCGAGGGCGCAAGGCGGCCGTCGTACAGCGCGCGGGCGCGGGCCGTCAGCATCAGCGACTGGCCGGCGCGCGGGCCGGGACCCCAGGCGACGTGACGGTCGGTATCGGCATTGCCGTGGCCCGGGCGGGCAGAGCGCACCAGCGTCAGGATGGCATCGACCACGGTTTCGCTGACCGGCATCTGACGGATGAGATTCTGGATGCCCATCAACTGCGGCGCGTCGAGCACGGCTTTGACGCTGCTTTCATGGGTGCCGGTCGTTTCCAGCAGGATGCGGCGTTCGGCGGCAAGCTCGGGATAGTCCACATCCACCTGCATCAGGAAGCGGTCGAGCTGCGCTTCGGGAAGCGGATAGGTGCCTTCCTGCTCCAGCGGGTTCTGGGTGGCGAGAACGTGGAAGGGCCGCGGCAGGTCGTTGCGCTGGCCGGCAACCGTCACGTGATATTCCTGCATGGCCTGGAGCAGGGCCGATTGCGTACGCGGGCTGGCGCGGTTGATCTCGTCGGCCATCAGGAGCTGGGTGAAGATCGGGCCCGGCACGAAGCGGAACGAGCGGCGACCGGTGTCGTCCTGGTCCATGACCTCGGAGCCGAGAATATCGGACGGCATGAGGTCGGGGGTGAACTGGACGCGGTTGCTGTCGAGGCCGAGCACGGTGCCGAGCGTGGTGACGAGCTTGGTCTTTGCGAGCCCGGGCACGCCGACGAGCAGCGCATGGCCGCCGGAGAGGACGGCGAGCAGGGTCTGCTCGACCACGCTTTCCTGACCGAAGATCACCTTGCCGACTTCCGCGCGGATGACGGCGATGTCGGCCAGCGCCTTTTCAGCGGCGGCGACGATCGCCTTGTCGTCGAGCGCGGCGTCCGCCGTGTTCATCAGTCCCATCGCTCAACTCTCCGCTCGCCCGGCGCCCGATACGACCCTGATCCGAACGGGAATTTCGAATCGCATCCGCGCCTGTTCCGTGTTCCATTTCAAACTAGCTATCACCTTCAGGCTGACAAGCCATGTGCAGCGCACTATCTCGTGAGGCTCAGTCTGATAAAATGCAAGATCACGGGCAAACGGGACAGAACGATGGCAGCGGCGAAAACGGACGACACGAGCGATGCAGCCGGTCTCGCGGCGATGATCGCGCGGGCGGCGGGACAGGCCGTCACCATCGAGGGGGCGGCACCCCGTGGCGTGGCTCCCGTGGAGCGCTGGAACCCGCCCTTCTGCGGCGATCTCGACATGGAAATCCGCGCTGACGGAACCTGGTTCTACATGGGAACGCCGATCGGCCGGCCGGCGCTCGTCCGGCTGTTCTCCACCGTGCTGCGCAAGGACGAGGACGGCAAGACCTATCTGGTGACGCCCGGCGAGAAGGTCGGCATCCGCGTGGTGGACGCGCCGTTCCTTGCGGTCGAGATGACGGCGACGCTGCGCGACGGCGTGCCCGTCCTGTCGTTCCGCACGAATGTCGGGGATGTCGTGGAAGCCGGTCCCGAGCACCCGTTGCGCTTCGAGATGACCGGAGAGCATGCCGAGATGAAGCCCTATCTGCATGTCCGCGGACGGCTGGAGGCGCTCGTGTCGCGGGCCGTCACGTACGATCTCGCAGCGCTCGGCGAAGAGATCGAGATCGAGGGCGTGCCGACCTTTGCGGTGCGCTCCGGCGGCGCCGTCTTCCCGATGATGCCGGCGGAAACGCTCGCGGCTCTTGCGGAATGATCGCGGCTGGACGATGACGCTGTCATGACGGATGCCACCAACGCCACCTCGGCCATCACCGATTTTTCCGCAGCCGCATTCCGGAGCCGCGCGACGGCGCAGCGCGGCGGACCGATCGATCTTGCCTGGCGGGATCACGCCGACATTCTGCTCAATCCCGATGTCGTGCCGTATATCGAGACGCTGTCGCTCCGGGATGCCGCGGTTCTCGTGCCGGTGGTGGATGACGGCGCGGATGCCGGGGTCATCTTCACCGAGCGGACGACGACGCTGCGCAAGCATTCCGGGCAGATCGCCTTTCCCGGCGGTTCGGTCGATCCCGAAGACCGATCGGTCGAGGATGCGGCGCTGCGGGAAACCGAGGAGGAGATCGGCCTCGATCGCGCCTTCATCGAGCCTGTCGCGCGGCTGCCGCATTACATGGCGCTGTCCGGTTTCCGCATCACGCCGGTGCTCGCCGTCGTGCGCCCCGGCTATACGCTGACCCTGAACCCGGACGAGGTCGCGGGCTCTTTCGTCGTGCCGCTGTCGTTTCTGATGAATCCCGACAATCACGCGGTCGACAGCGGCCACTGGAAAGGCGCGGAGCGGCACTACTATTCCATGCCCTATGAGGGGCATCGGATCTGGGGCATCACGGCCGGCATCGTCCGGATGCTGTATGAAAGGCTTTACGCATGACCGCTGCCGCACCATCCGTCGCAGACCAGCCCTGGTTCCAGGCGCCGGCGCTCCGCCGCATCTTCGACCTCCTGAACGCGGATGGCGGCGAGGTCCGGGTGGTGGGCGGCGCGGTGCGCAATGCGTTGATGGGTGCGAAGGTCAGCGAGGTCGATCTGGCGACGACGCTGACGCCCGACGCAGTGACCGAGCGGGCCAGGGCGGCCGGCATCAAGGTGGTGCCGACCGGCATCGCGCATGGCACGGTGACGCTGGTCCTCGACGGTGTGCCCTTCGAGGTGACGACGCTGCGCCGCGACGTGTCCACGGACGGCCGGCACGCCCAGGTCGCGTTCGGAACGGACTGGGCGGTAGACGCAGCGCGACGGGACCTGACGATGAACGCGCTCTATGCGACGGCCTCCGGCGAGGTGATCGACCTCGTCGGCGGGATCGCCGACATCGAGAAGGGTATGGTTCGCTTCATCGGCCCGGCCGCCGAGCGGGTTGCGGAAGACTATCTGCGCATTCTTCGGTTTTTCCGGTTTTTCGCCTGGTACGGCTCCTTCCGGCCGGATGCGGACGGCTTGCGCGCCTCGGCACAAGCGAAGGCGAAGCTCTCGACGCTCTCGGCGGAACGGGTGTGGGCCGAACTCAAGAAACTGCTGTCGGCAAGAGACCCCGGTCGGGCGCTGTTGTGGATGCGAACCTCCGGCGTTCTCACGGAAATCCTGCCGGAAAGCGAGAAATGGGGCATCGACGCCATTCCGGGGCTGATTGCGACCGAGCAAACTCTGGGATGGCCGGTCGATCCTTTGCTGCGTCTGGCTGCCATGGTTCCGCCGGATGCTGAGCGGCTGGACGCCATGGCCTCGCGGCTGCGTCTCTCCAAGGTGGAAGGTGCGGTGCTGCAGGCATTTGCACAAGCCGGCGCGATCGCGGACGGTATAGCGGAGTCAGCACTCGACCGGCTGCTTTATCGTCAGGGTGCGAGTGGCGTGGTATTTCGCCTGAAGCTGGCGCTCGCATCCGCGCGGCAGAAGGCGGACACCGACGGGGAGGCGATGGCGACCGTCGCCCGCCTCGGGCGTCTGCTCGACCGCACGCTTGCCTGGAAGAAACCGGTATTTCCCGTGAGCGGCAGTGACCTGATCGCAAGCGGAGTTTCGCCGGGTCCGGCGATGGGGCAGAAGCTTTCAGAGCTCGAAGATGCCTGGATCGCCTCGGGTTTCCGCGAGAGCCGGGAAAACCTGCTCGCGCGCGTCACGGGCGAATAGCCGGTCTCGAATGGGCTGGGTCGCGCGAGCCGCAGGCCGGATGCCTGCGGCGCTGTTGCCTGCCTTTTTCAGGCCGCCTTCGTTTCCTCGACGATCCGCGACTTGATGTTGTCGATCATGTTTTCGCGGATGACGCTCTCGCCATGGGCCTGGCGCAGATGCTCGACGGTTCGCCGCACGATCTCGGCGTCGTTGTCGGCCCGCGTATGCCAGTCGCAGCCGGGGACCAGCGCACCACATTCAAACAGTCTCATTGTTTCCTCCTGTTCTTATCCTCCTGCCACCCCCGCCTTTCAACGCAGAGATGGCATCGGCAAACACGCGAGACCGGCGGATGGTTCCGGAAACGGCCTTGCCGTCACATTCTCGCCAGGTGAATTGGCGAGAAGGGGCGCGGGCTGAGAAACGCAAAGGAAGCTTCTGGCTTCCCGGAAACACGGAAGGACAATGAATGATCAACCGCCCCACGACAACGTTCCGCAACAGGACCGTCTCCACCCCCGTCGCCTCGCTGACGGCTGCGCTCCTCGGAATCCTCGTCGTCCAGTCGCCGGCCTTCGCGCAGGGTGCGGCCGTACCGCAGGCGACGCAGCCGCGCACCCCGTCTGCCGGAGCCACGCAGGTTCCAGCGCCGCAGGCCGCGATCACGGACGAGAAGCTGAAGGCCTTCGCCGTCGCCTATCTCCAGGTCGACAAGGTGCGGCAGGACTACACCCAGAAGATCGGCACCACTACCGATGCCGCAGCAAAGCAGAAGCTGCAGAACGAGGCCAACCAGCAGATGATCAAGGCGGTGGAAACCTCTCCCGGCATGTCGCTGAACGACTACAAGACCATCATCACGGCGGCGCAATCCGACCCGACCGTGGCGCGCAAGGTGCAGGAAAACCTGCAGAAGAGCCCGGCTGCCGCCGACTGATCGCGCATTCGGAGCGGTCCGGCCGACAGGCCGGGCCGTTTGTCCCCAGGACCGGAAACCCGTGAAAAATGCTGTAGGGCCGGGCCCTTTCCGGTGCTAAGACGTGGGCTCTAACAGACCTTTGCGAGGCCTTCCGTTTTCATGACGTCTTCCCTACAGAGCGAGCTTGCTGCCGCCATCCGCACCATTGAGAATTATCCGAAGCCGGGCATTCTCTTTCGCGATATCACGACGCTTCTCGGCAATCCGCGGGCGTTCCGCCGCTCGATCGACGAACTCGTGCATCCCTTTGCCGGGACGAAGATCGAAAAGGTCGCGGGCATCGAGGCGCGCGGCTTCATCCTCGGCGGTGCCGTGGCGCACCAGCTGTCCTCCGGTTTCGTGCCGATCCGCAAGAAGGGCAAGCTGCCGCATGATACGGTGCGTATCGCCTACAGCCTCGAATATGGCGTGGACGAGATGGAAATGCACCGCGACGCCATCACGCCGGGCGAGAAGGTCATCGTCATCGACGATCTGATCGCGACCGGCGGCACGGCGGAGGGCGCGTGCAAGCTGCTGAAGCAGATGGGCGCCGATATCGTCGCCGCCTGCTTCGTCATCGACCTTCCCGATCTCGGCGGCCGCAAGAAGCTCGAGGCACTCGGCGTCGAGGTGCGCACGCTGGTCGAATTTTCCGGACACTGAATGAAAAGGCCCCGGGCATGTCCGATGCGGAGATGCCTCTGCGGAGATGCATGGGGCCTTGTCACGTTCCCGGAGCGACTGGGGTGGCAGACGTTTCGGCGCTTATGTGTTGAAGCGGAAGTGGATGACGTCGCCGTCCTGGACGACATATTCCTTGCCTTCGTCCCGCGCCTTGCCGGCTTCCTTCGCGCCGCTTTCGCCACTGAACTGGATGTAGTCGTCATAGGCGATGGTGTTGGCGCGGATGAAGCCGCGTTCGAAATCCGAATGGATGACGCCGGCGGCGGCCGGGGCCTTTATGCCGCGCTCGATGGTCCAGGCGCGCGTTTCCTTCGGTCCCACCGTGAAATAGGTGATGAGGTCTAGCAGCTTGTAGCCGGCGCGGATGAGACGGTCGAGGCCGGCTTCGCTGAGGCCGAGCGCTTCGAGGAACTCCCGCGATTCGTCTTCCGGAAGCTGGGCGACTTCGGACTCGATGGCTGCAGAAATGACCACGGTTTCCGCGCCCTGCGCCTTGGCCATCACCTCGACGGCACGCGTATGCGCGTTGCCCTCGACCGCATCCGTCTCGGAGACATTGCAGACATAGAGGACCGGGTGCGATGTCAGCAGGTTGAGGCTCTTGAGGATCAGGAGTTCCTCGGCGTTGAGCGTGGAGAGCAGCGTGCGGACCGGCTTGCCCTCGTTCAGAAGCTTCAGCGACGCGTCCATGATGGGAAGGGCGGCGACCGATTCCTTGTCCTTCGAGCTTGCCCGCTTGCGGGTCTGCTCGGTCCGCCGCTCCAGGCTTTCGAGATCGGCCAGCATCAGTTCGGTTTCGATCGTGTCGGCATCCGCGACGGGATCGATCTTGCCCTCGACATGGGTGATGTCGTCGTCCTCGAAGCAGCGCAGAACGTGCACCACGGCATCGACTTCGCGGATGTTGGCGAGGAACTGGTTGCCGAGACCTTCGCCCTTCGAGGCGCCGCGCACGAGGCCGGCGATGTCGACGAAGGCGATGCGGGTCGGAATGAGTTCCTTGGACTTGGCGATATCGGCCAGCTTGCGCATCCGCGGATCGGGCACGGCGACCTCACCGGTGTTCGGCTCGATGGTGCAGAAGGGATAGTTCGCCGCCTGCGCCTGCGCCGTCTTCGTCAGCGCGTTGAACAGCGTGGACTTGCCGACGTTCGGCAGACCGACGATACCGCATTTGAAACCCATGGCGTGACGACCCGTCTCTACTCGTTTTGCAATGCGGTGCCTATGGGCGAAAGCGGCTGAAGGGTCAAGGGGGCGGGCCGCGTGCGGGCGTCCGGACGCTGTTGGAAGACGGGGCCGCGCCTTGAATCTGCTTGGTCACGCTTGAAACCGGTGACGCGCGATGTGATATAGCGGCTTGCCTGTTCCCGGGCCTTTTTCGTCGGAAAGGCGCTTGCTCATGAGCGATGATACCACCACCACGCCGAAGACGGTGACGCAGCCGAAGCTCCAGCGGCCGAAGCTCTACAAGGTCATTCTTCTGAATGACGACTATACGCCGCGTGACTTCGTCATCATGGTCTTGAAGATCGTGTTCCGGATGAGCGAGGAGAGCGGTTACCGGATGATGTTGACCGCCCATAAGATGGGCTCCTGCGTTCTCCTGGTCTGCGCCCGCGATATTGCCGAGACAAAGGCGAAGGAAGCGACCGACCTCGCCAAGGAAGCCGGATTTCCGATGATGCTGACCACCGAGCCCGAAGAGTGATCGCGGCCTTGAAGGCCCCGATCGTGCCGAGCGCCGGCTCGTCCGTCTAGTCGTCCTTGTTGCCGAACATCTTCTTCAGCATGTCCGCCATCGGTCCGGTCGTCGGCAGGATTTTCGGCTGGGCGTGGTTGCGCGCCGCCCGGATGTGGGACTGACCGGCGGGCTTCTTTGCGGTCGGCGCCTTCGCTCCGGGCTCGGCCGGCGGCGGGCTGCCGGTGGCAAGCGCGAGCTTGTTCATCAGCTGCGAATCCTCGGCACGGACCAGCATGTCGGCATTGTCCGCCAAAGCCTGGAGAAGCGGCTCGAGCCAGAGCCGGTCGGCCTTGGAAAAGTCGCCGAGGACGTGGCGTTCCACCTGTTCCTTCGAGCCGGGGTGGCCGATGCCGAGGCGCAGGCGCCGGTAATCGCGGCCGCAATGCGCGTCCATCGACTTGATGCCGTTGTGCCCGCCATGGCCGCCGCCCGTCTTCAGCCGCGCCTTTCCCGGCACGAGATCGAGTTCGTCGTAGATCGCGACCACGTTGCCGACCGGAACCTTGTAGAAGCGCATCGCCTCGCCGACGGCTTCACCCGAGAGGTTCATGAAGGTCTGCGGCTTCAGGAGGAGCACGCGCTCGCCTCCGAGGTCGCCTTCCGCAATCTCGGCCTTGAACTTTTTCGACCAAGGCGAAAAGGGATGACGGCGATGGATCGCGTCGAGGGCCATGAAACCGATATTGTGGCGGTTTCCCGCATATTTCGGGCCCGGATTGCCCAGTCCTGCAAAGATCAACATTGTCTCGTCTCGGGTCGTTTGCCGGTTCGGTGCAGAACGCGTCGCGTGCGTATGCTGCGGGAAGGGCTTTCTGCACCTGTCGGGGGCGTCCCTGTCAAGCCGGTTCGTGGGGGGCGAGGCCTCTGGATCGTGCTAGTTGCCCGAAATTCGGTAGCGCTGCTCGATCTCGGCCTGGGTACCGTCCGCAATCATGCGGTCGAGCACCGCCTGCATGGCGGCGATGCGCGCGTCCGGCACGGACGGGTTGCAGGCGATGCCGGAGCGTGTGGATTCGACCTTGAGGACCTCTTCGAGAGGCTGATCCTGGCTGCGGAGCTCGTTGAAGGTCTTGCCCGTGATAAGGACGAGATCGACGCGGCCGGCGAGCAGCTTCTTGATGGACAGCTCGACGCTTGGCGCCGAATCCAGATGCTGGAAACCCATGGCGAGGGCGATGCGCTCGCCGATGTCGCCATTATAGACCGCGACCGTGAAGGCCTTGGCGGCCTCGATCGAGCGGGGGAGGGCCGTGCCGCCGGAGCGGCCGACGAGCAGAAGCGCATCGACATCGAGCGGAAGCACCCATTTGAATTGCGCGGCGCGCTCGGGAAGAAACGCCGTCGTGAAGATGCAGGTTGCCGGATCCGCCTGTGCCGTTGCGAACGCACGGGCCCAGGGGACGATGTCGAGCGTGTAGTCCTGATGGATTTCCGTCAGGATCGCGCGAATCTGATCGACCGACGAACCGGTCACCACACCATTCTTCGTGAAGCCGAAGGGCGGATATTCCTCCGTCAGGAACGTCAGCGTTTTCGGGCCATCAGGAGCGGCGGCCGATTGCGCAGATGCGGCGGTCATGGGAAGAGACGAGCACAGCATGGCTGTTGCGACCGCCGTTGCGCGTCCCGCTCTCCCTGATCCCGTTTGCTGCATGCCGGCCGTCGCTCCCTGCCAAATGATCGGGCGTTGGACATGCCCGTCGGTCCGTTCGAGCCGATCAGGCCGTCGTCGCCTTGGCTTCCGAATTGCTCTCCAGCATTCTCAGCATGTCGCCGATCGGCATCGGCTTGCTGAAGAAGTAACCCTGGCCATAGTCGATGCCGAGTTTCTTCAGGAGTTCCCAGTCTTCGAGCGTTTCGATGCCTTCGGCCACCGTGTCGTATCCCATCTGGTTGGAGATGGTGCGGATGCCCTTGATCAGCATGCGGCTCTTGCGGCGGACGTCCACCTCATCGGCCGTCAGCGAGCGGGTGAACGACTGGTCCACCTTGACGATATCGACGGGGAAACGGTTGAGATAGCTCAGCGACGAATAGCCGGTGCCGAAATCGTCGAGCGCGATGCGGCAGCCGAATTCGCCGAGCTGCTTCAGCACGGCGTGGACATCCGGGCTGTCGAGCATCAGCACGGCTTCGGTGATCTCGATGACGATGCGGCTCGGTGCGATGTGGTTCTTGAGGAGCAGCGCCGCAAGCTTGTGGGGCAGGGTGGTTTCGAATTGCATCGGTGAGAAGTTCACCGCGAGATAGGTGTCGCCGGTGCCTTCCAGCCGCGAGATCGCCGCGAGATGGCCGATGGCCTTTTCCAGAATGCGCTCGCCGACGCGGCCGATCGTGCCGGTCTCCTCGGCGATGCCGATAATGCGGGCCGGGGAGAGGAGACCCTTTTCCGGATGGTTCAGCCGCATCAGCGCCTCGAAGCCGACGATGCGGCCATCGCTCATGCCGACGATCGGCTGGAGATAGGCTTCGAACCAGTCTTCGCGCAGGCCGCTCTCGATATGCTGGGCGATCTCGTGCCGCTCCCGGGCAGCGTCGAGCATCGAGGTATCGAACATCTGCTTGCCGTTCTTTCCGCCATGCTTGCGGGCATACATGGCGATGTCGGACTTCAGCAGCAGATCCGAGGCGTTTTCGGCATGGACCGGGTAGAGCGCGATGCCCACGCTGCAGCTGACCGAGAGTTCGGTGCCGCGTACGACGATCGGTTCGGCAAGGCTCGCACAGATGCCGTCGCCGATGTCGCTGGCCAGCATCTCGACGTTCTCGCCATTGATGAGGATCGCGAATTCGTCGCCGCCGATGCGCGACATGGTGTCTTCGGGCCGCAGTTTGGCGCGAACGCGCGACACGACCTGTCGCAGGACCTCGTCGCCGACCGCATGGCCGAAATTGTCGTTGATCCATTTGAAGCGATCGAGGTCGATGAACACGCAGGCGAGTTCGCCGGAACGTTCGTCGGCCTTGCGGATGCCGGCATTCAGGGCCGCCTCGAAGCCCTGGCGGTTGAGGAGACCGGTCAGGTGATCGGTCATGGCCTGCACATGGTTGCGGCTTTCGGCCTGCTTCAGCGCCGTGATATCGGTCATGACGGCGAGGGCGGCATCTTCCGTCTGCCCGTGATCGAGCGTCATGGTCTCCTGGATGAGGACGCTCATCGTCTCGCCATTCGCCTTGAGGAAAGGAACGGTCACCTCGCAGGTGTTCTGAAGCCCGGCGGCGATGCGACGGTCGCGATAGGATTCATGGGCCAGGGGGTCGAGGAAATCCGAAAACGGCCGGTCGATGACGGCTTCCCGCGCATAGCCGGTCTTGCTCAGCCAGAAGTTGCTGACGGCGACGATCCGGTCTTCCAGATCGATCGAAAACAGCATGGCCGGCGTCAGGTTGTAGATTTCGGTCGAGCGCGCATGGGCGCGGCGCAGCGCGTTCTGCTCGTTTTCGAGACGGCTCTGCATCTCGTTGAATTTGAGCACGAGCGCGCCCATCTCGTCGTCCGATTCCCATTCGACCCTCTGGCGGGAACCGAACAGGCGGCTCATCTCGATGGCGGCGGTCAGGCGCAGGAGCGGGCGGATGACGGTGATGCGATTGCCGACGATCGCCGCGATGAACACGACGGCGATGGCGACGATGAGAATGGAGAAGATAACCAGTTCGTCGGTACCGAACCGGGCGAACAGGCCGCTGCTGCGCACATGCAGCTCGACCGTTCCGAGGACTTTCCGGCCGGTCTGCGCGTCGTAGACGATGTCGCGGGACAGGATGGCATGGGTGCCGGCCGCCTCGTCGTCGGTTGCCGGATAGACGGAGGAGAGGCCGGCAGAGGTGCCGGTGACCTTGACGAAGGCGATGTTTCCGTCCGCCGCCAGCGCGTGGGCGATCCGGTCCAGCGCTTCCGTGTCGAAGTCCCAGAGCGGCTTTGCCAGCGCCTTGGCGCCGGCGTCCAGGATGATCTCGGCCGTGGCCAGCTGCTCGCGCTCGATGCGGCCGGAGGAGAGGTAGAGGAAGAGCACGATGAGCGGCGCGACGAAGACCAGCATGGCGCCGCAGACGATCGCGACGAAGCGATGTTCCACGGAATGCATCATTGTCTCGCCCCGGCAATCGCGTCTGTCATGGCCCGTTCCCTGCATTGATCGCACAAGGTTCCGCATGCCGGAACACAGCGCACAATCTTCGGCAACAAGACCACAAAAGCATTAAATGTTATTGAAGCCACCCGCCGTGGGAGCGAATGCAAAAGGCCCGCCTGCGCGATGCAGGCGGGCCTTTCGATGCGGCATGGACGCTCGTAAAGCTTACTTGAAAGTAAGGTTTACTCGGCGTTACCTTCGTTCTCGTCTTCGCTGGCAGCTTCAGCAGCCGGCGTGCCTTCTTCTTCTTCAGCCGTCAGGACGTCCGGAGCGGCGATCGTCGCAACCGTGAAGTCGCGGTCGGTGATCGTCAGCGTCGCGTTCTCGGGCAGCGTGATGTCGGAGATGTGGATGCCGTCGCCGATCTTGGCCAGACCGCTGAGGTCGACCGTGATGGCGTCCGGGATCGCGTTTGCCGGGACGACCAGTTCGATCGTGTGACGAACGACGTTGAGAACGCCGCCGTTCTTGATGGCAGCGGACTTGTCTTCGTTTTCGAAGTGAACCGGCACTTCGACGGTCACGACGCTGTTCTTCGACACGCGCAGGAAGTCGACATGCATGGTGAAATCACGCACCGGATCAAGCTGATAGTCCTTGGGGAGGACCTGGATCTTCTTGCCGTCGACGTCGATCGTGGCAACCGTGGTCATGAAACCGCCGGCATGAATGAGCCGGGTGACTTCCTTCGTCGACAGGGCGATGGAAATCGGTGTCTGCTTGTCACCATAGATGACCGCAGGAATAAGACCGTTGCGACGCAGTTCGCGGGAGGACCCCTTACCTACCCGTTCGCGCGTTTCGGCCTTGAGCTCGTAAGTTGCGTTGCTCATGGCAATACCTTTCTTGTTGTGAAGCATCCGCAGGGCGAAGCCGCCTTGCGGATCGAGGTTTCGAGGCCTCATCCGCGTTTGCCTCCAAGGGTGTCTGCGCGGACGCGCGTCCATAACCGAGAAACCCCGAAATTGCAATGCTTGCGCGCCCTCGGCCGTTCAGAGGTCGGTAACCGTTCGGGAAGAACGTCGCGGCGCGTTAAGGACCTGATGGGTATGGCCGTGCGAGATCTCATCCGTCTCTCATAGGTGTTGCATGCTGACAATTCTCTCCTGCGTAGCGCTCGACCATTCGTATCCGCTGCTGCTTGCAGCGCTTGCCGTGTGTATCCTCGGCTCCGTCCTGACGATGCGGCTTTATGCCCGCGTGCGGCGCACCCAGGGGGTCCAGAAGCTCCACTGGCTGTTTCTGTCGGGATGTATCGGCGGCTCGACCATCTGGTCGACGCATTTCATCGCGATGATCAGCTATCGCATGTCGCTCGATCACGCCTATGATCCCTTCATGAGCCTCCTGTCGCTCGCCATTGCCGTTGGCTTCACGCTGTTCGGCTTTGGCATCACCGCCGGACGCCAGACGGGTGCGACCATCGAGGTCGGTGGCGGTATCGTCGGTCTCGGCATCGTGGCGATGCATTATGTCGGCATGGCCGCGTTTCTGGTCGAAGGTTTCAAGACATGGGACCCGGTGCTGACCGCCGTCGCAATGGTGCTCTCGGTCGGCTTCGGCGCGGTTGCCACGAACCGTATCGCGCGGCCGGTTACGCGTTTCTGCAAATATGGCGGCGCGACGAGCCTTATTCTGGCGATCGTCTCGCTGCACTTCACCGCGATGGCGGGGATGACGATCGTCCCCGACCCCACCGTCCTGATCCCGGACATGGGCGTGTCGGACAGCGTGTTGGTCGCCATGGTTCTCCTGATCATGGCGGTCATGATGGCGCTCGGCGCCTCGGCCTATATCATCGATCTGAATTCCAACCAGTTGGCAGCCGAGCGCTACCGCCATCTTTCGCGGCACGATGCCTTGACCGGCCTGCCGAACCGGGATGCGCTCCATGAGCATGTCGGCGAGACGATGCGGCAGCCGCGCGACGACACGGCGCGCATGGCGGTCGTGGCCATCGGCGTCAACCGGTTCAAGGATGTGAACGATGCCCACGGGCAGGCCGTCGGCGACCGGGTTCTGCGGGAGATCGCGGAAAAAGTGTCCGGCGTCCTGCAGACCGGCGAGTTTCTGGCCCGCAACGGCGGCGACGAGTTCGTGGCCGTTCTCGACCAGTTCTTCATGAAGGCGGATGCGAAGGAATTCGCCGAGCGGATCCTGACCGCCGTCAACCTGCCGATGGATCTGGAGGGACGGCCCTTCCGCGTGACCGCGAGTGCCGGCATCGCACTCTTCCCCGGCTCGGGACAGACCGCGACCGATCTTCTCACGCAGGCGGATCTCGCCATGCAGCGCGCAAAATCAACGGGGCCGACGGCCGTCCGGTTCTACAAGCCGAGCATGGATGCGGCCACGCGCGATCGCAGCCTCCTGTCCATCGACCTTCACCACGCCATCGACCGGGGCGAACTCGAACTCTACTACCAGCCGCAGAACGATGCCCTGAGCCGGGACATCATCGGCTACGAGGTGCTGCTGCGCTGGCGGCATCCGACGCGCGGCATGGTGTCGCCCGTCGAGTTCATTCCGCTCGCGGAGCGTACGGGCTTCATCCAGACGCTGGGCGACTGGGTGCTGGAAACGGCCTGCCGCGAAGCTTCGTCCTGGGCGCAGCCGCTGCGCATTGCCGTCAACGTCGCCCCGGCGCAGCTGGCCGACAGGCTCCTGCCGCACCGGGTGCGCGACATCCTGCTCCAGACCGGTCTTTCGGCCGACCGTCTCGAACTCGAGATCACCGAATCCGGCATCATCGGCGACCAGCAGCATGCGCTGCACATCATCCGGCAGCTGAAGGCGATGGGCGTGAAGATCGCCATGGACGATTACGGGACGGGTTATTCCTCGCTGTCGACCCTGCAGAATTTTCCGTTCGACAAGATCAAGATCGACCGGAGCTTCGTCGATGGCATCGGCCGCAGCCGGCCGGCCGAAGCGATCGTGCGTTCCACGATCATCCTGGCGCGCAGCCTCGATATTCCGGTCCTTGCCGAAGGGGTCGAGACGGAGGAGCACATGACCTTCCTGCGCGGCGAGGGGTGCCTGCAGGTGCAGGGCTATCTCTTCGGAAAGCCGCAACCGCTCTCCGACATCAAGACCGCCGTCATGACGGCCGTCGAGATCGAGCTGTCCCTGGACGACGACGAGACCGTCGATCCGTCGCCTCTGTCCCCGGCCGTCGCGGCCTGAGGCCCGTTCAGGATGGATGGCGCGATGCCGCGCGTCTGGACCTGACATGGGTGAGGAGCAGCATGAGCCCGCCCGCGACGATGCCCCAGAAGGCGCCTGAGATGCCGGCGAAGCTGACGCCGGAGGCTGTCACGAGGAAGGTGATGGCGGCGCCGTCGCGGCTTTCCGCATCCTTGAAGGCGGCGGCGGCCGAGGTCGCGAAGGCGCTGATCAGCGCGAGACCCGCCACGGCCTGAATGAGCACCGGCGGCGCAAGGCCGACGAGCAGCGTCACGGTGGCCGCGAGAAGTCCGAAGACGATGTAGAAGATGCCGGCGATAATGGCCGACCAGTAGCGCCGTGCGGGATCGGAATGCGAATCCGGCCCGGCGCACATGGCCGCCGTGATGGCGGCGAGATTGACCGCGTGGCCACCGAAGGGAACGGCAAACAGCGAAAAGATCCCCGTTGCGGCAAAGAGCGGGCCGGGCTCCGGTGTATAGCCGTGGACTTTGAGCACGGCGATGCCGGGAATGTTCTGCGACGCCATGGTGACGACGAAGAGAGGCAGGGCGATGGAGACGAGGCCCGCCACGGTGAAGACCGGCATGACGAAGACCGGCTCGGGAACGAGCGTCGCGACGAGGCCATCCAGCGCGCCCGGTGGAACATCGATGCCGAAGATGATGACGAGGGTGAAGGCGAGCAGGGCGGCGGGCACCGCCAGCAGCCGGTTGATTGCTCCGGCGACGGCCCAGGCCAGCACGATCGGCAAGCCGAGGGCGGGATCTGCACCCACGGCCTTCACCGGCGCGAAACAGAGCGACACCAGCACGCCGGCGAGCATGGCGTTTGCGAGCGGCGCGGGGATCATGCCGACGAGCCGGCCAAGCGGGCGCCAGAGGCCGGCGATGACGATCATGACGCCGCAGAGCACGAAGCCGCCGGCGGCCGCCGGGAACCCGCCGGCGATCGCCCCGGAACTGGCGATGAGGGCCGCCCCCGGCGTCGACCAGGCGATGCTGATCGGAAGGCGGGTCCACACGCTCAACAGGATGGCGAGAATGCCCATGGAGACCGACAGGGCCATGAGCCCGGAGGCCGCCTCTGCCTCCGTCGCGCCCACGGCCGACAGGCCGTGCAGGATGACGGCGAACGAGCTGGCAAAGCCGACAAAGGCCGTGAGGAGCCCCATGAACAGGCTCTGGAAGGAAATGTCGCGCAGCATGATGGTCCGTCGAAAAGAATGCGGGAAAGCCGGCCGATGTCGGCCAGGGTCCGTTTCGCTGTAGCAAGTCGGAGGCTCCGAGAACACAGGCCAGCGCGATTTTTTACCGTGCCGGCGTCCTGATGCGACCTCTCTTTTCCGCTGCATGGACGTTTGGGGAAATCCCGGTATAGTGCCCGGACCGTCAGCTTTCGGGGAGGAGAGCGGATGAACCATTCGGATCACGTTCAGGCCGTGGCGCATCACGCGTCTGCGGCAGCCAGTTCGCCCGTCGCCGCGTCGTGGCGGCGATGTATGACCGTGCACGGGCTTTCGCCGGAGGAGGCGCGGTCGCCCATACGGCTCGACGACCAGGCCTTTCGGCTGGCGCGCGAGCAGAGCGGCGCCCTGCTCGAAGAGGCGCGCGGCGAGATCGACAGGCTGTTTGCGACCGTGGGGAAAGCAGGTTGCTGCCTACTTCTTACCGACGGCAACGGCGTAGCGCTCGATCGGCGCGGGGCCGCCGGCGACGACAAGGATTTCCGCGGCATCGGCCTCTGGTCCGGCACGGTCTGGAGCGAGGCGAGCGTCGGCACCAACGGCATCGGCACGGCGATTGCGGACGAGCGGCCGATCGTCATCTATCGCGACCAGCATTTTCTCAGCCGCAACACAGGTCTTTCCTGCGCGACCGCGCCAATCCGCGATCATTGCGGACGCGTAACCGCAGCGATCGATATCTCCACCTGCCGGGAGGATGCCGGGGAAATGGCGATGTCCATCCTCGCCCAGGCCGTGCGGGATGCCGCCGCGCGGATCGAATCGAACCTGTTCCACCGGGCCTTTCGCGGCCATCGTGTCCTGCTGGTGCCGGCCGAGGGCAAGACGACGCCGGCGCTGCTCGCGATTGATCGCGACGACCTCGTGCTCGGCGCGACGCGGGCGGCACGGCTGACGCTGGGGATCGACGATGTGAGAATCGCGGCCGGGATTCCGGCCTCCGATCTCCTGAACGATCGTCCCTCGGGCGACCACGAGAATCTTGACGATGCGGAGCGCGCCGCACTTCGCAGGGTGCTGTCGCGGGCGAGTGGCAATGTTTCCGCCGCGGCCGAAAGCCTCGGGATCAGCCGCGCGACGCTCTACCGGAAGATCAAGAAGCTCGCGATCGACTGATCGACGCCCTCTTCGCACCGCAGCACGGGTTGCAGCGCACGCGTGTCGCAGATGTGAGACAGTTGCGACCCCGGATCGGTTCTCCGCTTCTTTTGCTGCGGCCTGTTCCGGCGCAGGATCTCGCTCAGACAGAGGGAACTGTCCTTTCGGAGGAGAAGCACATGCTGCACCAGAAAATCGTCGAGAACCCGTTCAAGCAGAAATACGGCAACTTCATCGGAGGCGCCTGGCGCGACGCTGCGAGCGGTCGGACGTTCGACAATACGACGCCCGTCACCGGTGGCGTGCTTTGCCAGATTGCCCGCTCGGAAGCGGCCGATGTCGAGGCGGCGCTCGATGCCGCCCATGCGGCCAAGGATAAATGGGGCCGGACCTCGACCACCGAGCGCGCCAATATCCTGATGAAGATCGCGCAGCGCATGGAAGACAATATGGAGCTTCTGGCGCGGGCGGAAACCTGGGACAACGGCAAGCCGCTGCGCGAGACCATGGCGGCCGACATGCCGCTCGCCATCGACCATTTCCGCTATTTCGCCTCCTGCGTCCGCGCCCAGGAAGGCACCATCGGCGAAGTCGATCGCGATACGATCGCCTACCACTTCCATGAACCGCTCGGCGTCGTCGGGCAGATCATCCCGTGGAATTTCCCGATTCTCATGGCCGCGTGGAAGCTGGCGCCGGCGCTCGCCGCCGGCAATTGCGTGATCCTGAAACCGGCCGAACAGACGCCGGCCTCGATTCTCGTCTGGGCCGAGCTGATCGCCGACCTGCTGCCGCCGGGCGTGCTCAACATCGTCAACGGCTTCGGGCTCGAGGCCGGCAAGCCGCTGGCGACCAACCCGCGCATCAACAAGGTCGCGTTTACCGGCGAGACCTCGACCGGCCGGCTCATCATGCAATATGCCAGCCAGAACCTGATCCCGGTCACCCTCGAACTTGGCGGCAAGTCGCCCAACATCTTCTTCGCCGATGTGATGGCGGAAGACGACGACTATCTCGACAAGGCGCTTGAGGGCTTCGCCATGTTCGCGCTCAACCAGGGCGAGGTCTGCACCTGCCCGAGCCGGGCACTGGTCAGCGAGAAGATCTACGACCGGTTCATGGAAAAGGCTCTGAAGCGTGTCGCGGCCATCAAGCAGGGCAACCCGCTCGACATGTCCACGATGATCGGCGCGCAGGCCTCCTCCGAGCAGCTCGACAAGATCCTGTCCTATATGGACATCGGGAAACAGGAGGGTGCGGAAGTCCTGATTGGTGGCGAGCGCAACATGCTCGACGGCGAACTGGCCGGCGGCTTCTACGTCAAGCCGACCGTGCTAAAGGGGCACAACAAGATGCGGGTCTTCCAGGAGGAGATCTTTGGACCCGTGGTCTCCGTCACCACCTTCAAGGACGACGCGGAAGCGCTCGAGATCGCCAACGACACGCTGTACGGTCTGGGTGCCGGCGTCTGGAGCCGCGATGCGAATCGTTGCTACAACTTCGGCCGCAATATCCAGGCCGGGCGCGTCTGGACCAATTGCTACCATGCCTATCCGGCGCATGCGGCCTTCGGCGGCTACAAGCAGTCCGGTATCGGCCGCGAAACGCACAAGATGATGCTCGACCACTATCAGCAGACCAAGAACATGCTGGTGAGCTACAGCCCGAAGGCGCTCGGCTTCTTCTGAGTCTAGGTATTTTTCAGCCGAAGCGAAATCAATTCGCCCTCGGACGAGGCGTCGAAAACGCCAGCTAAAACGCATCCGGTGAGCAGATGCTCGCCGGATGCGATTGACCAGAATACTGCCTCAGAAACGACGCGTCTCGCGACCCACCGAAAGCTCTTCGGCTCCAGCCTGCGGGAGGCGGTACGGCAGGGCTTCTTCAGGCGTGCTGCGCCACCAGGAGCAGCGCGCTCCAGAGGAACAGCGACAGGCTGATGCAGGTCAAATAGCACTCCGCACGGTACGACATGATGTGATCCTCCCAAATCCAGGGCGCAAGTATGTCACATTTATGAACAGGTCGTCACTCACTAGATTTAGTAGGGTCTCATAAAAGGACAGGTTTGTCATGCAGGGCGTTCAAGTCGGCGATATGCCGGACGGTCAGAAGCGCGTGCTCGCCACAGAGGCGGCGCTTGCCTTCATCGAGGAGATCCGCCGCGATCATCCCGACATCCTGTTCCACCAGTCCGGCGGCTGCTGCGATGGCTCGTCGCCCATGTGCTATCCTGCGGACGACTACATTGTCGGCGACCATGATGTGCGGCTGGGCGAGATCGGCAGCGTCCCGGTCTATATCAGCGGCAGCCAGTTCGCGGTCTGGAAACACACGCAGCTGATCATCGATGTCGTGCCCGGGCGGGGCGGCATGTTCTCGCTCGACAACGGCCGCGAGAAGCGTTTTCTCACCCGCTCGCGGCTCTTTTCCGGCGGAGAGGCCTGCGCCGTTCCCGCCGGCGCGTAGCCTTTACAGTCCTTGGGGGATAACGCGGAAGATCTTCAGCGCCGCCGGACCCGGCGTGGCGACCGGCGCGAGATAATCGGGAACGATGCCCTTTTCGAGTGCCGCATAGAGCCCACCCGGTGCGCGCTGCGCGATCAGGTCCGTCTGTCCGTCCTCGGCACAAAAGGCAAGAAGCGTGATGCCATCGCGGTGGAGAAGGTCTCTCGCCGCATCCGGCGCGGCAAGGCCGATGTTCAGTTCCGCCAGCATGCCGGCCGTGTTGCGATGATAGGGCGCGGCGAGCACACGATGCCGCGTGAAGCGCAGGATGGCGGCGCCAAGATTGGAGGGGGCAGCGACGAGGCCGGTCGGCTCGTCGGCGAGCGGCGCGATTGCGTCGCGCGTGCCGCAGGCGCTCGTCGTCGTGCCCGTCATCACCGTCGCCTCCGTGCCCGCCGAGCTTGCCACCGCGGCTGCGGCGAGGCCCCAGATGCTCGGGATCGACATCAGCATCAGCCCGGCGAAGGCGAGCTCCGCGCGGATCGTCCTCGGTTCGCGATACGCACGGGTGCGCAGATCGGACACGGCGAGCGAGAGCGGAAAGATCGAGAGGAAATTGAGGAAGGTCGTGCCGCGGATCTGAAGCATGCTGATCGCGAGCGTCGGCAGGCAAAGCGCCAGGAAGACGAGGTGCAGTTCCCGCCGGTCGTTGCGCCAGATGCGAACCAAGCAGGTGAGGATCGCGAGAGTGCCGGCCGCAAAGCCGAAACCGAGATAGGACGGCATGGTCTGCGCCAGCTGCACGATCGACTGCGCTTCTTCCACCCGGTCGAGCCAAAGGGTCTTCAGCAGCGGATCGAGGGAGGCGAGCGGGTTCTGCAGGCATTGCGGTGCGACCGACAGGGTGACCACGGCAACGGCTGCGGCCGACGCGGCAAGGGCGAGCACACGAGCTTTCGCCGATGCCCGGCTGGTTGTGAGCGCCGACAGGAAGAGCGCCAGCCCGCCGGATGTCGCGATGGCGAAGAAGCCGAGGGAGAGGTTGTCGCAGGTGACCAGCGCGTAGAGATGCGGCGGGGTGGTGACAAGAAATGCCGAAGTGACGGTCGTGGCAATCGAAAGGCCAAACGCCTTCGCCGCGCCTTCCATCCGCTCTCCATGCCATGCCCATCGCAGGGCGATGACGGTGCCGGCAATGGCGACCAGCGGCGTCGTTTCGACGCCCACCGCAACCGCGATGCCCGCCGCGATCCCGGCAAGGACATGGCCGCGCGGACGGCCCAGAGGGTCCGTGAGGCCAGCCATGAGCAGAGCGATCAGGGCGAGCTGCACATTGTGATGATCGATGTTTCCCGGCTGGAAACGCATATTGCCGATCAGCGAGAGGACGATGAGGATGAGACCGATGACCATGGTCTGGCGTCCGCCGATATTGAAGCAGGCGCGGGCAACGCCGATCACCACCGGCGCGATCAACAGGATGGGCCAGACGAACAGGGCCGCTGCTTCGCTCGCCTGCGGACGCAGGAAAAGGCCGAAGACGGCGATCAGCCCGGCAATCGGCAGATCGACGAGGCGCGACCAGTGCATGAGCGTGCCGCCCTCAAGGCCGAGGCGGTATTGCATCGTGTCGAACCAGCCTTGACCGGCCAGAAAGTCCCGCACCTCGACGAGGCGCATGGCGTCGTCATTGTCGCGACCCACATAGTCCGTGGCCCGGATGCCGGCGACGAGGGAGGCGAGAACGACGATGATGATGGCAAGGAGGACGATGGCCCACGGCCTGTCCCGCAATACTCTGAGTTTTAGACCTGTATCTGGAAAGCGGCCGGCACTGCGAAGGGCGGGTTCGGGATGGGTCACGGTGGGCCTCGCAAGCGTCGTCCGGGATGTCCGGCTGGCCGGCACGATAGGGCAGGAAGGTGAAAAAAGCCTTTGCCGGACAAGGCATGCCAGACGGTGCGATCCCGCCGCGTCGAAGACATCTTCAACGGGACCTTAAGATTTCATCGGCATTGTCGTCGGACCGCCATGGATGACACCGATGCAGACGCTTCCGACAGACCTCAGGATCGCCGTCCTTCTCCCCTGCTACAACGAGGCCGCGACGATCATCTCCGTCGTCCATGCGTTCCGCGCCGCGCTGCCGCTGGCGCGCATCCATGTCTATGACAACAACTCCACCGACGAGACGGCCCTGCGGGCGACGCTGGCCGGCGCGATCGTCACGCGCGAGATGCGGCAGGGAAAAGGGCACGTCGTTCGCAGGATGTTCGCCGATGTCGATGCGGATATCTACGTGATGGCGGACGGCGACGGCACCTACGCGGCTGCCGACGCACCCGCGCTCATCGCCACGCTCCTGTCGGAGCGGGCGGATATGGTCGTGGGCACACGCCGAGGCGTAAAGGCCGATGCGGGCCGTCAAGGGCACGCCTTTGGCAACCGGCTGTTCAACCGGCTCTACCGGACGCTGTTCGGCAATGATTTCACCGATATCTTTTCCGGCTACCGCGTGTTCTCGCGCCGGTTTGCCAAAAGCTTTCCGGCCGTTTCCGGCGGTTTCGAAATCGAAACCGAAATGTCCGTGCACGCGTCGCGGCTGAAGTTGCCGGTCTGCGAGATGCCGCTCGACTATGGCCGCAGGCCCGAAGGATCACACTCCAAGCTGTCCACGTTCCGCGATGGCGGGCGCATCCTGTGGATGTTCGCCATGCTGATGAAGGAAACCAGGCCTTTCACCTTTTTCGGCGCCATCAGCGGCGCCTTCATGGCCGCAAGCCTGATCTTCATGGCACCCGTGCTGGTCGAATATTTCGAGACCGGCCTCGTGCGACGCATGCCGACCTGGGTTCTTTCGGTGGCGCTGATGATGATCTCGTTCATGATGTTCACTGCGGGGCTCATCCTCGACTCGCTTGCCCGCGCCAGGGCCGAGCAGTTGCGGCTTCACTACATGGCCCTGCCGTCGAGCCCCTTTCTGGCCGAGCCCGGCGCCGGTGCGGTCGAGCCGGTACCGCATGAAGCGAGCGCTGTGCGCAGCGCGGCCGCTTAACATCTGGAGACCGATCGATGAACCGCGAGACGACAAACCGCATCCGCTTCGTGCTGGAAGACCTTCTGCCGCCGGTCGTTCGGGATTCGCGGCTGTTCCGCGCGGCGGCCAAGCTGGTCTGGGGCGAGCATATCGTTCACCTCGCCGAATTTCGCGCCCGCGCGCCGTTTCTGTCGGAGGCGGAGTATGAAGATCTCTATCGCAAGCATCCGCGCGTGCATGAAGGGACCGACAACTCGTCGGCCTGCATCCGCCGCATTGCCGACGCGATCGAAGGCGACAGCGTCTGCGATGTCGGCTGCGGCACCGGGGCGCTGCTGAAGCATATCCAGGCGTCCCGCCCCGGTCTTTCCCGCGTGACCGGCGTCGATTTCGTCGTCGATGACGCCGCAAGCCTTCCCGGTGTCGAATACATCGCCGCGCGCATCGAGGACCTGCCATTTGCGGACGGCGCCTTCGATACGGTCGTCTGCACGCATGTCATCGAGCATGTCCTCGACTACCGGCAGGCGATCGCCGAATTGCGCCGCATCGCGCGCCGCCGCCTGATCATCGTCGTGCCGCGCGAGCGGGAGTATCGCTACAGCTTCAACCCGCATTTCAATTTCTTTCCCTACACGCACTCCTTCCTGCGGGCCGTCCATCCGGTTCCCTCGATCCATGTCTGCGAGGACATCGGCCGCGACATCTTCTATTGCGAAACGGTGGAGAAGGCGGGCACGGCCGCCGGCGGCGTCGCGGCGGCAGCGGCATGAACGGCGCGGGCAGCTACAGCCCCGCATTGTGGCTGGGCCTGACCGGCACGCCGCTGATGATTGCGATGGGGCAGGTGCTGTTCAAGCTGTCGAGCCGCACCACCGGCGAATTCGGCGTGGCCGGCATCGTCGCGCTTCTGCTCAATCCGCTGATGATCGCGGCTCTTGCCGTCTACGGCATCGGTACGCTCGTCTGGATCTTCGTGCTGAAGAGCGTGCCGCTGACGATGGCCTATTCGTTCATGGCGCTGACGTTCTGCTTCGTGCCACTGCTTGCCAGCATCTTCCTCGGGGAAACGCTGACACTGCGCACGGCCGTCGGCGCCCTGCTGCTCATCGGCGGCATGATCGTCATCAACAGCTGATATCGAAACGTTCCGAGGGCTGGGATCAGTCGAAGAGGCTCGAGACGGACTCTTCCTGGCTCGTGCGGTTGATCGCCTCACCGATGAGGCTTGCCGTCGAGATCACACGGATGTTGTGGGCGGACTGCACCGCCGTCGTCGGCTGGATGCTGTCGGTGATGACGAGCTCCTTCAGCTTGGACGAGGTGACGCGGGCGACCGCGCCGCCGGACAGGACGCCGTGGGTGATGTAGGCGGTGACGCTGGTGGCGCCGTTCTTCAGCAGCGCTTCTGCCGCGTTGCAGAGCGTGCCGCCGCTGTCGACGATATCGTCGATCAGCAGGCAGTCCTTGCCGGTGACGTCGCCGATGACGTTCATGACCTCGGACTCGCCGGCCCGCTCGCGGCGCTTGTCGACGATGGCCAGTTGACAGTCGAGACGCTTGGCGAGCGCACGGGCGCGCACCACGCCGCCGACGTCCGGCGAGACGACCATGACGTTGCTGAGCTCATAATGCTCTTTCACGTCGCGCGTCAGGATCGGCACAGAGTAGAGGTTGTCCGTGGGAATGTCGAAGAAGCCCTGGATCTGACCTGCATGCAGGTCGAGCGTCAGAACGCGATCGGCTCCGGCTTCGGTGATGAGATTGGCGACGAGCTTGGCGGAGATCGGCGTGCGCGGTCCGGGTTTGCGGTCCTGGCGGGCATAGCCGAAATAGGGAATGACGGCGGTGATGCGCCTTGCCGACGAGCGACGCATGGCGTCGATCATGATCAGCAGTTCCATCAGGTGGTCGTTTGTCGGGAAGGACGTGGACTGGACGAGGAAGACATCCTCGCCGCGCACATTCTCCTGGACCTCGACGAAGATTTCCTGGTCGGCGAAGCGCCGGACCGTCGCCCGCCCGAGCGGAAGATTGAGATAGTTGCAGATCGCTTCGGCCAGGAGCCGGTTCGAATTGCCTGCGAAAACCTTCATCGATGGTCCGCCTGTCGTGCTGTCCGGGATAGGCCCGAACCGGACGGTCCGTTTGCCGTAATCCGCAAGATTCCGTAAACCCGCATCCCAATGCGCAGCGGCTCCAGCGAGCGTGCGCCCGTCGATGCCGATGGGCGCTTCATAGCGGCCTTCTCCCTGAATGCAAGAGCAAGGCCGGTATCGGGACGGTTTATCCGAAAAAGATTTCGGAGGGACCACCGGAGACGGCGCTTGAAGGGCCTACCCGGCCGACGCGTCGCGCCATGCCAGGTACTGGCCGACGCTCTTGCTCGCGATGTCGCGCATGGTCTGCGGCGGAACGCCAGACCAGAGATCGGCGCCCTTCGTGTCGACGCTGTCCTGGCCCTGGATCCGGTGCAGGCGGTTGCCGGCCTGATCGAGCACGTCCCAGACATAGACGATGGTCGTCTTTCGTCCGTCCTTGAAGGCCGAGAAATAGCCCTTGAGGATGTGCTGGCTGCCGGGATCCGCCGCTGTCTTGATGATCAGGCCATTGGAGCGGGCTTCCGCGCCGAGCTGTTCGGAAAGCGGACGGATGGCTTCGACAGGCGCGCCCATGATGGGAAGAAAGCGGATGCTGCCGACGGGGCCGGCCTTGGCGGCCGGCGCGAGGGCGGCCTCTTCCTGCGGCGGGCTGCCCGCCACGGCCGGGACATCGTTTTCCGACGTTTCCGCCTGTTCCGCCTCCGGCGCCTGGGCTTCCGGCGTCTGCGTGCGTGCGGCGGCCTCGGTTTCGCTCACCTGATTGCCGGTCGCAGGGAAGCCGACGGCGCTTTCGTTGGCGGAGATCTGCGGCGGCGGGTTGCTGGCGAGCGCCTGCGCCTGCGCCTCGAAGGAGCCGGCCGGATTGCGATAGTCCTCGTCTCCGCGCGCATAGGCGGTGCCGGTGATGTTGGGTTGCGCGTTGTCATCGGGGTCGGAGAGGCTCGCCGACCGTTGCACGCGCATCTCGTGAACGGCGGTCGCCGCATCCGGTGCGCTGCTGACGACGGGCTGCTGCGAAGACATGGTGTCTAGGTCGGCCTGATTGACCGGGGACGACTGATAGCTGCCGTCGCCGACATTTTCCGGCGGCGTCAGCGCGTCGATGCTGTTGCAGGACGACAGCGTGAAAAGGAAAGGCAGAACGCACAGCGATGCTCTGGCGCGGCTGCGCGCGATGTTCGTCGTCGTTGCAAAGAGGATGCGCACGGTCGACCTCCATCCTGGACAGATGCCGCGCCCGCCGCCCGTCTCCAGCACGCCGCATGCCTTGGGGCATGAGGGATACGCTGCAGTATGAAACGCCGATACGCTGGCACACTGTGACGCCACCCGACGGGCCTATCCCGTCGGTCGCAAACGTCAGGCAACCAGATTACGGCGATAATCCTAAGAAGCCGTATTGATCCGGCGTCTCCTTTTTGGGGCTGGCGGGGCCTTGGGCCCGCTCTACCGTGCGCGGGATCTCAGAGGTCGATCACATCCAGGCCGAAGCGGGAGAGGGCCCGCGGTGCGCCGTCGGTGGTCACATAGGTCTGCCCGAGCGTCATGGCCGTGCCGCTGTCGCTGTCCATGATGATCATGTGCACGAAGAGCGACATGTTGGGCAGGATTTCCTGCGGATTGCCGGCATGGAACATCTGCTGCTCCATCCAGGAGGGCGAGAAGCGGGCGCCGAGCGAATAGCCGCAGGCGTTCAGCCGGTGCTTGGCAAGGCCGCGCTCGTCCATGATCTTGGCGTGGACATCGAAGACGGTGCCGAACGTATTGCCCGGCCGCAGCACCATCTCGATCGCCTGAATGGTTTCGCGGCAGGCGCTGTAGAGTTCGCGATGACGATTGGTCGGCTCACCGACCACGATCGTGCGCATCATGGCGGCGTGGTAGTGGGCACTCACACCGGCCCATTCGAGCGTCAGCTGGTCCTGTGCGTCGAGCTTGCGGCGGCCGGCCTTGTAGCGGCAGAGAAGGGCGTCGGCACCCGAGCCGATGATGAACTCGTTGGCGGGATAGTCGCCGCCGCCTGCAAAGACTGCACCCTGCATGGCCGCAAGGATAGCGGCCTCGTCGCCGCCGGGACCGATCAGCGGCAAGGCGGCATCCAGCGCGTCGTCGGCAAGGCTCGCGGCCTTCTCGACATGAGCGATTTCGGCGGCGCTCTTGATCAGGCGCAGGCGCCCGACCAGCATCGAGGCATCGACGATCTGGCCGAAGCTCGCCATCTGGTGATCGAGCAGCCGGGCGATACGTCCGGTCATGCCATGGGTGTCGTATTCGATGCCGATGCGGGCGCCGAGCAGATCGAGTTCGCTCAGCAGGTTCTTGAGGTCCATCGTCGGATCGGCATTGACCCTGTCGACCCAGACTTCGATGCGCTCGATATTCGAGGTGTGGCGCGCCTGCCGAAGGTCGGCGGAACGGGTGAGCAGCACCATCGAGCCATCGGATTTCACGACCAGCGTCTGGAAGAAGCAATAGCCGAACGTATCGTAGCCGGTCAGCCAGTACATGCTCTCCTGAGCAAAGAGCAGCAGGGCATCGAGCTTGTCTTCGCGCATCCTCGCCGTGAGGCTGGCAAGGCGTGCGGCATACTCGTCCTGGGTGAAGTGAAGGGCCATGTCATGCCTCCCTGATGCTGATGGCGGAAATCTGCCGGCCGTAATCCGGCTCGCTGCGATGGGTCGTCCGGCGGTAGGAAAAGAAGCGTGCTTCGTCCTCATAGGTGCAGAGGTCGAGCGTTTCGGCCTTGACGCCGGCTGCCGACAGGCGGTCGAGTGTGAAGGCGGGAAGGTCGAACATGGCGTGGCCGGCGGCGCGCTCGGAGGGCGTGAAGAACCTGTCATAGGAGGCGTCTTGCGCGCGGAATCGCTCGACGAATTCCGGTCCGACTTCGTAATTGGCAGGGCCGATGGAAGGCCCGAGACAGGCATGAATGTCCGACCGCGTCGCGCCGCGTGCCAGCATGGCGGCGATGGTGTTTTCGAGGACGCCGGTGAGCGCGCCTTTCCAGCCGGCATGCGCCGCGCCGATGACGCCGGCTCTGGCGTCGGCAAAGAGTATGGGGCCGCAATCGGCCGAGAGGACGCCGAGCACGATTCCGGGCGTCGTCGTGACCAGCGCATCCGCCTCGGAACGCGTGCCGTCATAATCGGCGCCGATGGTCACGACGTCGGGTGAATGGATCTGATGCACGGTCGCGAGCCTCTCGACGGGCTGGCCGAACCAGGCGGCGACACGGGCGCGGTTTTCCTCGACATGCGCACGGGCGTCGCGCGAGCCGAGGCCGACGTTCAGCCCCGCATAAAGGCCCTCCGAGACGCCGCCCGCGCGGGTGAAAAACCCGTGCGCGATCAGGGGAGAGGCGGAGGAAAGCAGAGGGCTCTGGATAGGGGAAGGCAAGGCGTCGTCCGGCATTGGTCTTTCGCCCTTTTTCGATGTCCGTGCTTGCGAAGGAAACGGGCGATGCCAGACATGGCCCGCCTCTGATTTGCGCGGGATGTTGACCTTTTGCGTCCCGCCCTGTCAATCGCGCAGGCGAAAAACGATGTCGGCCGCGGGGTTTGCAAGGCTGCCTTGTCCGCTGTCCCGCACAGACGCCGGAGGCAACATGCTCAAGCCTGGAACGGCACAAGGGCGATGGCGGGATGGCTGACGGCGAGCACCTTGAAGAGTTCGCCCATCTTGCCTTCGCCCGAGCCCGAAAGCCGTTCGGCATCCTGCCGTACGCCTTCCTGCACGATGATGTCCTTGCCGCGCGCGAGCGCCTCGGCCCGTTCGCGGATGCCCAGGGCGAGCAGGAAATCCCCCTGATAGGTCAGGCCATTGATGCGGAGACCCTCTGCGACGGCCCGGCGGGCCAGCTGCTCGAAATCCACATGGCTGGTGATATCGGCCTCGCCCGGATGGGCGAGCGGCGGATCGAACTGGTGGTCACGCACGGCCTGCAGCGTATCGCCGTAATTGGTGGCCATATGCCCGTAATCGATGATGAGAGCGGAGCCGTCGCTGCGCTTCAGCCGGGAAGAGATCGCGGCCATGACCGCATCGCGGGCCGGCGCGACCTCGAAGATCGTGCCAACCGGGATGTTGTCTCCCGGCGGCAGGAGATCGGGATCGATGGTGGCGACGCCGGCGGTGAAGCAGAGCGTGTCGTTCGCGTCGAGGCCGACCATGCGCTCGCGAAAACCCTGTTCGGTCTTGACGAACTGGCGGATGGGGATGGCATCGAAAAGCTCGTTGGCGACGAGCAGCAGGAAGCCGTCGGGGATCTCCTCGAAGCTCTCGTGCCAGGCGATCTTGAACTTGTGGGCGACCAAAGTCTGGCTCTGGACCTTCTGCAGCCGCTCGCTGGTTTCGACCAGATGCACGCTCGCCTTTTCATAGAGGTCCGGCGAGAGGCGCGAAAGCACGCGCAGGATATCCGACATCATCGTGCCGCGGCCGGGTCCGATTTCCGCGATCGCGACCGTTTCCGGCGATCCGTGCCGGCGCCAGGCCTCGAACAGGAACATGCCGACGAGTTCGCCGAACAGCTGGCTGATCTCGGGCGCGGTGATGAAATCGCCGCTCTGTCCGAAAGGCTCGCGCGTGCGGTAGTAGCCATGTTCGGGATCTGCGAGGCAGAGCGCGAAATAGTCGGTGACGCTGATCGGGCCCGTTGCCAGGATGAGCGCCTTGATCTTGTCGCTGAGCGGCGTGGTCATAGGCGCCCTCTGAGAAGGGCGCTCGCCCGGCTGGCGCGCAGGATCGCCCAGAGGCCGAGGCCGACCATCGGCAGCGACAGGAGCATGCCCATCGTCAGCCAGCCCCCGGCGAGATAGCCGATCTGCGCGTCGGGTTCGCGGAAGAATTCCACGAAGATGCGGGCAAGGCCATAGCCGGTGATGAACACGCCGGCGACGAGACCCGGTGTTCGCAAGGCGTGGCGCTTGTAGATGAGGACAGCGAGCACGACGAGCAGCAGGATGCCCTCGAGAATGGCTTCGTAGATCTGGCTCGGGTGGCGGGCGAAGGGACCGCCGGTCGGGAACACGATGGCCCAGGGCATGGAGGACAGGCGGCCCCAGAGTTCGCCATTGATGAAGTTGGCGAGGCGCCCGAACAACAGGCCGATCGGCACGACGGCCGCCACGATGTCGAACAGGCTCCAGATGGGGATGGACCGCTTGCGGGCGAAGATCAGCATTGCGAGGATCGTGCCGATGAGACCGCCATGGAAGGACATGCCGCCATTCCAGATCTCGAAGGCGCGAAGCGGATTGGCGATCACGGAGGGGAGGTCGTAAAACAGGATGTAGCCGATGCGACCACCACCGACGATGCCGACGGCGACCCAGAGCAGGAAGTCATCGAGATCGACCTCGGTGATCGGCGCCTTGCCGCCCCACAGCGTGTCGTTGCGAACCATCCGGCGCGCGTAAAGCCAGCCGAGCAGGATGCCCGCGACATAGGCCAGGCCATACCAGTGGATCTGAAGGGGCCCGATGGAGATCAGGACCGGGTCGATCTCCGGAAAGGGCAAAATCGAAAGAAGGCTTGCGATGGGTTCCAAAGGACGTGGCTCAGCCTCGGTTACACCCGGCCGATCCCCTGGCGACCCGGCAACGGATCAGGACCTGCGGCGGGTCTTTCACTGCGAACCGGCATAGGTGCATTCGCTTGCCCGAACCATGGCGGGCGGCATGCATGGGGTCAAGCGAAGGCGGAGCGGCAAGTCTCATGATTCACTGGTTTTTCCTTGCAACCCGGTCCTGCCTCTCCTACCTCCCTATCACAGGCGCCGTGCGGCGCTTCAACCGCGATCCCGGAGGGACATCATGACGACGACAGGTGGAAGCCGCATCCTCGACGATCTTGCCAAGCTGATGACGGATGCCGCGGGCGCGGCACAGGGCGTGCGACGCGAAGCGGAGACGATGTTCCGGACGCAGGGCGAGCGCATCCTCAACACGATGGATGTGGTCAAGCGCGAAGAATTCGAGGTCGTGCGCGAGATGGCGCTGCGGGCGCGCGAGGAAAACGATGCGCTGCTGGCACGCGTCGCGCTCCTGGAAGCTCGGCTTGCCGAAAAGGGCTGATCGGGCCTTCTTCTCCATCCGATATTGCGAAGCGGGAAGGGTGTTTCCCGCTTTTTTTCGTTCGTCCGATAGGCTGGGCTTAGAGAGGGGCGTTTATCGCCCTCATGAGAGGGTTGCCGCAGAGCGAAAACGAGAAAAAATTCGACCCTGTGGACATCCCTAAAAAACGCAATCCGCTGAATCCTTTACTGACTCAGGCTGAATCAGTTTCCAAAGCTCTATCCACAGCTGCGACGCCTTTTTTGGGTGGTCGGGGCTGGTGTGCAGACTCCGGCGTTATACACTGATTTTACAAGATGATTCGAAACGGGTCACACGAGATACGGGCAGGGTCATCGGTTCGGCTTCGTCGTGCGTTCGTCGATCATTCCATGTTGTTTCCGGTGTTGTCGGGCCTGTGGGGCTTCGCGTGCGAACGCGACGGCGCATGCCACGCTGGAACTTTGAAGGTGAAGCATGAGCCTCGTAGAACTGGAACTGCAGCGTCAATCCAATCCGGTCGATATGATCGAGTTCGTCGCGGCCACGAATGACTGGAGCTTCGAGCGTTCCGGCGAAGACGAAATCGCCATGACGGTGGAAGGCAAGTGGTCCGATTACCACGTCTCCTTCTCCTGGATGGAGGAGTTCGAAGCCCTGCATCTCGCCTGCGCCTTCGACATCAAGGTTCCCGAAAGCCGCGTCAACGAGGTCATCCGGCTTCTCTCCCACATTAATGGCCAGGTGCTGATGGGGCATTTCGATCTCTGGCGGCAGGAAGATGTCGTGATCTTTCGCCAGTCGCTGCTTTTGTCCGGCGGTGCCGAGCCGACCAATCGTCAGGTGGAGGTTCTCTTGTCGAGCGCGCTCGATGCCTGCGAGAGCTATTTTCAGGCCTTCCAGTTCGTGGTCTGGTCCGGCGTCGATGCGGAGCGCGCGGTCGAGGCCGTGATGTTCGAAACGGTCGGAGAAGCCTGATCGTGGTGGCGAGCGGTGTGGGCCCGATCGTTCTCGTCGGGGCCGGCAATATGGGCGGTGCCATGCTGTCCGGCTGGCTGAAGAGCGGTATTGCCGGTGGCGATGTCCTGGTGGTCGATCCGGGTCCGCCGCCCGCAATGGCGGCGATGATCGCCGATCATGGCGCGCGTCATGTGACGGTCGCGCCAGAGGGTGTCACGGCATCCGTTCTGTTTCTGGCGGTCAAGCCGCAGGTCATGCAGGCCGTTCTTCCGGCTCTTTCCGGCCTCGTCGGGCCACAGACCGTCATCGTGTCGGTCGCCGCCGGCAAGACGCTCGGCTTTCTCCAGTCTCATCTCGGCGACGCCGCCATGGTGCGCGCCATGCCGAACACGCCCGCCATGATCGGCCGCGGTATCACCGGCGCCTTCGCCAATGCGAAGGTCGGTGACGAGCAGCGCGCCCGCGTCAACGATCTCCTCAAAGTGTCCGGTCCCGTCGAATGGGTCGATAGCGAGGCGGATATCGATGCCGTCACCGCGCTGTCGGGCAGCGGGCCGGCTTATGTTTTCTATCTCGTCGAATGCATGGCGGAAGCCGGCCGCAAGGCCGGACTTCGGGCGGACCTTGCCATGCGTCTCGCACGGGAAACCGTCGCGGGGGCTGGTGAACTGCTTCACCAGTCCCCCGATGACGCCTCCAGGCTTCGCCAGAACGTCACATCGCCGGGAGGCACGACCGCTGCCGCCCTCGCGGTGCTGATGGCCGAAGACGGGATGCAGCCCCTTTTTACCGCCGCAGTGGCCGCAGCGCGGCAACGTGCCGAAGAACTGGCGAACTGAACGCGTCGCGATCTCTCCGTTTCGCGAACCGCCGCACAGTTTTGCGGGACAGGCCTTAACATGTCTGACGAGGGCGAACGCCGATGAACGATGTGATTACCTATGCCGATTTCGAGAAGGTCGACATCCGCACCGGCACGATCGTCGAAGCCTCCGCCTTTCCGGAAGCGCGCAAGCCCGCGATCAAGCTCGTCATCGATTTCGGCCCCGAGATCGGGTTGAAAAAGTCTTCCGCGCAGATCACCGTCCACTACGATCTGGAAACGCTCGTCGGTCGCCAGGTGCTCGGCGTCGTCAACTTTCCACCGCGACAGATCGGCCCGTTCCGGTCCGAAGTCCTGACGCTGGGTTTCGAGGACGAGGCGGGTGCCATCGTCCTCGCATCGGCGGGCAAGCCGGTCCCGAATGGCCGGAAGCTTCTCTAGCGTCCATCCCGCGCGGGGCGTATCTGCGCTCTTCCGTCCTGTCCGAAAGTATCGTTTCGACCGCGCGTGGACGCGTCGCGCCACAGTCAGTGTTTCCAATTAGATTTTTTCTTAGAAAACTCTAATTGAGTCACGCATATTTAGAAAATCCTTAAGTTCTTGGCGGTAGCGTTTCCGATGCAACCGGTCATGGTACTCCGTCGCTCCTCTGTCGTCGGCGAACCGGATCGGCGGTCAGCAGGAATCGAGACCTTTCTGCTCCTATCATTTTCGGGAGTCATGGATGCAAGAACATCGTCGTCAACCGCGCATGAAAACGTACAAATCCGGCCGCATCATTTTCAACGACGGTCGTTCGACACTTGATTGTATATTGAGAAACCTTTCGGGGAGTGGAGCTAAACTGTCTTTCAGTCAGGTTCCAACGATCCCCGATACGTTCAAGGTGACGTTTTCGGACGGTTCGATCCGGTCATGCAGCGTTGCATGGAGGAAGTCGCTCGATGTCGGCGTGTCCTTTCTCTCAGCCGACAATGCAACCATGACGGCATCCGAGCCGGGCGGAAATCCGTGAAAACGCTGTGGCATTCCGGCGGCGTGCGGCCCCGGTGGCCACGCTTTGGGCCCGGTCCGGGGCTTCATCCGGTCGGGCGGCTGTTGAGCGATCGCTCCGGCGTTGCGGCCGTCGAATTCGCCTTGATGTCACCCATCTTCCTTCTGCTGATGGTCGGCCTCATCGATCTCGGCTTTGCCTATCATGCGAAACTCAGGGTCAACGCGGCAATCTCCGCGGCCGCCTACTACGCGTTCCAGAAAGGGCAGGCGCTCTCCGTGGCAACGGCGCAGGCCTACACGGCGAATGTCGCGGGCGTTGCAAACAGTCTGCTGGCCAATGTGAGCGACGATCTTTCGGTCGGCGTGGTGATCAATGACGATCCCACGGGGGCGAAGACATCGACCACGTTCTGTGTGAGCGGTTATCCCGCCGTGTTCACCGCCGCAGGCGCTGCGAGCACCGGTTGCGGCGGCAACCTGACCTCCGGCAAATTCGTTTCGATCCGCGTCAGCGGGCACATCACGCCGATCTTCCTGTCCGCCGATCTGTTCGGCGGCTCTCTCGCGGTTGCCGATGCCGCGCTCGTCAGGGTGCAGTGATGCGCCGCGTCCTCCTGGGACGGGACGGAGCGACGGCCGTCGAGTTCGCGATCATCGCGCCGGTGTTCTTCGCCGTGATTTTCGGCATGATCGGCATGGGGATCGCCATCTGGAGCACCTCGATCCTCAATCAGGTCGCAGCGGAGGCGGCACGCTGTCTGGCCGTGAACGGTCCGGATTGCACGGTCCCTCCGGCCGGCTGCACATCGGTCGCAGAGATCTGCTTCATCACCACGCTCGGCAACGAGCGCGGCATTTTCGGTCTGACGGCATCCGAGATCCTCATCGAACCTGCCGTGGCAACGGGGCCGGCCGTCTCGACGCGGGTCACGCTGAACAGGCCCTTCGATCTTCTCGGCTACACCATGACGCTCTCCGGCAGCGCGTCCTATCCCAACAGCTGAACCTTTCGCGTCCGGTCATCCGGAACGCTCGTTCAGGAGGAAGCGACATGAGGGACATTCGCAAGGACGACGCGGGCTCCGTCGCGATCATGTCGGTCTTCTCCATCATGGTGTTGCTGATGATCTCGGCGCTCGCGCTGGAGACGTCGTCGCTCTATGTCGAGAAGCTGCGCACCCAGCGGGCGGCCGATATCGCGAATCTCGCGGCTGCGAACACGCCTTCGCCCATCGTCAGGACGGCGCCCAGCGCCACCGCGCTGGCAACGGCACGACAGATGGCCGTCGTCAACGGCTTCCAGCCAGGCGAGGTCGAGACCACGGTGACGGCAGGGGCCTCGGGCGTTCCCGAGCTTTCGACCCGGATCCTGCACCAGAGCCCGCTCGATTTCGGTCAGATCCTCACGGACAAGCGGACGGTGCCCGTGGGCGGCAGCTCGTCCGCCCGTGTCGTCGCGGAGGGGACCGGCGACTGTATCCGGTCGCTGTTCGGGGCGACCAGCATCTACGACAGGGCGGTGGTCGATGGTCCCGGCTGCACCATCGCGGCGGCGACCTATCTCAATCTCTGCGGCACGCCTCTCGTGGCGGCACGCAAGGTCGAGGTCGGAACCTCCCGCGACGTGCAAACGATCTTCGTCTGTTCCCAAGGGCTGATCGATCCGCCTCTTTCGAGCTTCTCCTTCGATACGCCGAGCGTCGATCCGCTTGCGGCGGATCCGCGCATTCTGGCAATCAAATCCCGCCTGCAGGGCATGACGAACTGGGCTTACGGCACCACCATTCCGAAGGCGCCCCTCACGCTGGAGATCGCTTTCGGCGGGGATGAGACGTATTCCGGCGCCACCGTTTCTCTGCCGGGAACGCGTCGCTACGGCCGTCTCTCGATTTCCAATTCGACCATCGCCATCACGGCGCGCGGTGCGCCGGACCCCACCTGCCTGTACCCGACCACGATCAGCGGCGATGTCGTTCTGTCCGGAACCAATCAGCTCACCTTCGGCTCGGGTTGCTACGCCATCGGCGGCTCCCTTCTGAATGGAAGCGGTGCCGTGACGCGCTTCGATCCCTTGCCCGGCGCGAGCGTCATGCTGGTCGTGATCGGGAAGATCGACAACGCACCCGCCACCCTGAGCTTTGGAAATATGGGGTTCTCCATTTTGGGAGACGTTGCCAATGCCGAGCATGGCAAGCTGACATTCGGCAACGGGCCGTTCCGCATCGGGGGCGGGATCACCAACCAGAATGGAACCCTGCGTTTCGGCGACGGGCCCTATTATGTCGCGGGCGGGACCATCTCCAATGCGGGATCGCTCACCTTCGGCAACGGCGCATTCTACCTCTGGGGCGGCTCCCTGACCAACACACTTGCCGGTTCGACGACCTTCGGCAACGGGCCGTTCTATCTGTATGGCGGCACGGTGACGAACAGCAGCGGGCGGCTGACATTCGGTGATGGGCCTTTCGAGTTTTCCGGCGGGTCGCTGACGCTCAGTCCCGGTTCCGAAACCGTGTTTGGCGTCGGCGATCTCAATTTCTACGGGGGGAGCGCAACCTTCGAGGGTTCCAGCATCGTGGTGGGGCGGGACAGGACGGGCGATGCGCAACGTGGATCGAGTTCGGCCTTCTTTTACGGGGGATCCTACTCCTTCAAATCGGATGCGCTGACGGCCGTGGGTACGACCTTCGCGTTTTATGGCGGCAGCGTCAGCCTCCATGGTGTGGGGACGATGGCCATGACGGCGCCGACGGCAAGCACGCCAACGTTCGGTTACAGAAACATCCTGTTCTACATCTATGGCGGAGCGTTCAGCCTCTACCAGGGGAATGTCCGCGACCTCCTGTCCGGCGTGATCTATGCGCCGGGGAGTAACATCTCGATCTATGGGGGCCAGAGCGTCGAGATACCCGAGGCTGGCTGCCTGCAGTTGATCGGCGGCTTCGTCGATATCTACCAGAATGCGTCGCTCAAGACGCGATCCTGCAGCCTGTCCGGCATGGCGGCCCGCACGGTGTCTCTGACGCGCTGAGGCGGTTGCGCCTCACGCGGGAACGCGGGCGATGGCCCTCAGGCCGCCGAGCGGACTGTCCGACAGGGTGACGTTTCCGCCATGGCTGCGGGCGATGTCGCGCGCGATGGCAAGGCCGAGGCCGGTTCCGCTGCTGTCGAGATTGCGGGCTTCGTCCAGACGAAAGAACGGTTTGAAGACGTCTTCGCGGGACCGCTCGGGGATGCCGGGGCCGTTGTCGTCGATGGTGATCGACAGCCAGCGCTGTCCGTGTCGCGCCTCGATATGGATCGTGTCGGCATAGCGATAGGCGTTGGAGGCGAGGTTGAGAATGAGGCGCGTGAAGGCGTTCGGCCGCACGCGAACCTCGTCGTCGCCTTCCACGACGGTGGTCAGCGTCTTGCCGTGCAGTTCGGCCTCGGCCGAAAGGCGCGTCATGACGTCCGTCAGCTTCAGCGTTCCGACATCCTCTTCGGCCTCGCCGCGCACGAAGGCGAGATATCCCTCGAGCATGCTCTGCATGTCCTCGACGTCCTGATTGAGCGGCTGAAGATCGGGATTGTCGCCGGCGATGGCCAGTTGCAGCTTGAACCGCGTGAGGATGGTGCGCAGGTCGTGGCTGACGCCGGTGAGCATGGTGGTGCGCTGCTCGATCTGCCGCTCGATCCGTTCGCGCATCTGGATGAAGGCAAGGCCCGCCCGGCGAACCTCTTCGGCACCGCGCGGCGAGAAATCGTCGATCTTCTGACCCTTGCCGAAGCTTTCGGCCGCACGGGCGAGATGCAGGATCGGTCGGATCTGGCCGCGCAGGAACAGGATGGCGATGAGGAGAAGCACCAGCGACGCGCCGACCATCCAGACGATGAAGATATGCGTGTTGGAGGCATAGGCGGCATTGCGGCGCATGGTGACGCGCAGGATGCGGGCGCCGTCGAGCTTGATCCGGACGTAGACGTCATCCTCGCTCGTCGAGGTGTCGAGCCAGAAGGGCAGCTTCGTTTCCTGCCGGATTTCGTCCGACAGGATGCGGTTGAGAATATCGAAATAGGGCTGGCGCACCGGCATGGGCAGTTCGCCGCCATTTTCCAGCGAGATGAAGAGGCCGAGCTGCCGGCGGGCGATCGATTCGATGTCCGGGTAGGACGCGGGCGGCATCGTGTTGATGAGGTCGATGACCGCCGCGATGTCCGACGTGACGGCCGCAGACAGGCGCTGGGTGACCAGCTGCCAATGGCGCTCCATGAAGACGAAGGCGACGATGGACTGCAGGAGCACCATGGGAATGATGACGATCAGCAGCGAGCGGGCGTAAAGCCCCATCGGCAGGTGGCGACGGAGCCAGCGGGCAAGCGGGCTGCGCGGCTTCTCGCCCCGCTCCGTCTTCGTCTGGCGAACGGATTCGATCATCACTGTCCTTCCCGTCGCCGGGGATGGCGGCATCCTTGCGGATGCGGTTGAGCGCTGTAGACCGATGGCCGGCCCGGCGTGATTTCGGACATTTCTTGTGACTACGGGGTTCACAGGGTCTGTCCTCGGTCTTTGTTTTGCAGCATTCTCCGACGCCGAAGCGAGCCTGCTTCGGCTGGGAATGCTCTAGTCTATGGCCAGCTTGTAGCCGATGCCGCGCACGGTCTGCAGCCAGACCGGATTGGACGGGTCGTCCTCGATCTTCCGGCGCAACCGGTTGATCTGGACGTCGATCGTCCGTTCTCCGACCTCGGTATCGTCGCTCACCAGTTCGTGGCGCGGGATCGTCTCGCCGGCGCGCTGGGAGAACAGCATCATGATCTCCTGCTCGCGATCGGTCAGGCGGATATGATCGGCGCCGCGGCGAAGCTCGCGGCGGACGACGGAGAAGGTGAAAGGGCCGAAAATGACCTGCTCCACCTTCGGCGCCTGCACCGGCATGTTGCGGCGCAGGATATTGTTGATGCGCAGGACGAGTTCGCGCGGATCGAAAGGCTTCGGTAGATAGTCGTCGGCACCGGCTTCCAGACCCTCGACCCGGGCATTCGTTTCGGCCAGCGCCGTCAGCATGATGATGGGAACGGATTTGACGCGGCGCAGGCTCTGGGTGAGGGAGATGCCGGTCTCGCCCGGCATCATGACGTCAACGATGAGGAGGTCGTAATCGATGCCGGTCAGACGACGGCGCGCCTCGTCCGCATCGGCGGCCGTCGTGACGCGAAAGCCCTGCTCGACAAGATAGCGATTGAGAAGATCGCGGATGCGCCGGTCGTCATCGACGATCAGGAGATGCGGTGCATCGTCGGGAAGGGAGAAGGGTTTCGTCATCGTCGTCGCTCCCTGAAGTTCTTCCGGTCACCTCTGTTCGAACGAGAAGCACCCGCTTTTTTGTTTTTCACATCGTCCGAATGCGCCTCTCCCGCGAAGGCGCTAGACGGATCCGGTCTTCATGCTGGCGAGGAAGCGGCGAACGGTATCGCGGCCCTCGGGACCGAGCTTGGCCAAGGCATCCGCGATGCGCTTCGACTGTGGCTCCGCCAAGGCCTTGGCGAGCGCCTTGCCCTCATGCGTCGTATAGAGCATGCGCTGGCGCCGATCCTCAGGGCCGGCAACCTGATGAATATAGCCGCCATCGATCAACTGCTTGAGAACGCGCGCCAGGCTCTGCTTGGTGATCTTCAGGGTTTCCAGAAGGTCGGCGACCGTCATGCCCGGCTCCCGATCGACGAAGTGGAGCACGCGATGATGCGCCCGGCCGAAACCACGCTTTTCTAGGATGACATCGGGATCGGAGGTGAAATCGCGATAGGCGAAGAAGAACAGCTCGATCAGTTCGTAATCGAGCCCGGCACGCTCCAGCGAAGCCGGTTTCGTGCCGGTGTCGCTGCCCGATGTCTTCGCCTGTGCATGGCGCATCTTTTCCGCCGGGGAATCCTGTTCAGCCAAAGGGATCTGTTCTGCCAAATGCGTAAGTCCTGCGGATCTAAAGTCCTGTGCCCTGCCTCTTTCTACCGTTTGCGGGGGCGCTCTGCCAGCAGGAAAGCGCGTTTGTTGCCGGTTTGCAACAACCGGTTTTGCCTGCGAAAGAAATAGGCCCTTTCAGCCGCAGCGTGCCGGAACCTTTCTCAGACATGCGCATTCCCGGCTCAGACAGAAGGACCCGTGCCATGCAGACCGAGACGTTTTCTCCCGTTTCTTCGACCGCCGAACAGCTTCGCCCGGTCGTGATCACCGTGGTCCTTGCGAAAATTGCGGTCTTCGCGCTGTTGATGACGACGATCAACTATCCCGTGCTTCCGAGCCTGACGGCCGGCGACAACCTGGAGATCGCCGCGGTCCGTTAAGCGGATCGCGACACCAGGAGGTCGATGACGGCGGCGCGCCAAAGCGCTTCGCAGGTTTCCCTCCGCCCGCGTTGGCCCTATACCGGCAACACGTCGCACGATGGCCGCTTGGCCTGTGCCGTTTGTAGGTTCGGCTGCTCACCCAACAGCGGCCGCAGATGAGGGTTCCCATGCTTCAGGCAGGCATCATTCCGGTCACGCATTTCCAGCAGAATTGCACCATCCTCTTCGATAGCGACACCAAGGAGGGCGTCGTCGTCGATCCCGGTGGAGACGTCGACGTGATCCTGCAGACGGTGCGGGAGAACGGGATCGCGCTCAAGGCGATCTGGCTGACGCATGGCCATATCGACCATGCCGGAGGCGCCAAGGAGCTGAAGGAGGCGACCGGCCTTCAGATTATCGGGCCGCATGAAGACGACAGGCCGCTGCTTGAAAAACTGGAGGCGCAGGCCGAGCGCTTCGGCCTCACCATGAAGGTCGAGAACGTGCTGCCCGATCGCTGGCTTGCCGATGGCGATACGGTCTCGTTCGGGGAGCATGTCTTCGAGGTGCTGCACTGCCCCGGTCATGCGCCCGGACATGTCGTCTATGTCCATCAGGCGCAGCGGTTCGCCCATGTCGGCGATGTTTTGTTCCGCGGCTCCATCGGTCGCACGGATCTTCCGGGCGGTAACCAGCAGCAGTTGCTCGACTCGATCCGCACGAAGATCCTGCCGCTCGGCGACGATTTCGGCTTTATCTGTGGCCATGGTCCAGGCGGGCAGATCGGCGAGGAACGCAGGACCAATCCTTATCTGCGGGGACTTTGACGGATCGATCCCGACCTTCGGTCAAACGAAAAGGCCACGCTTCGTGGGAAGCGTGGCCTTTTCGTTTGAGGCAATCCCGGCAGGTCAGCCGGCGTTGCAGAAGTAGGAGCGGCCGTCATAGCCGACGAAGGTGCCGCTACGCGAGTCGAACGAACGGTAACGGTTCGAGCAATAGCGGTACCAGGACGGCGACCATGGCTCCAGCGAGCCGTAATTGTTGACGACGACCGGGCGCGCACGGCGATAGACCGGTGCCGGCTCGTAGTATTCGTCAGCCGGCGGGTCGATATAGACACGCTCCTCGCTGCGGTAGCGCGGCGCGCTGGCGATGGCGCCACCGACAATCAGACCCGTGGCGAGGCCAACGGCGCCAAGCGCCAGGCCGTCATTGCCGCGATGATGATGGCGGCGATAGCGCCAATCGTCTGCATGCGCCGGCGTCATGCTCGGCAGCACTGCAGAAAGCGATGCAATGGTAAGAACTGCAGCTTTGACCAAGGTTTTCATAGCGTTGATCCTGTCTCACGGGACGAAACGGCTCGTCCCTTACGATGAACCCACTTTAGGTGAGCCAAACTGAATGCAGGGTGAACGGTTCGTTTTCATGGCGCGCGCGCCGAAAACGACAGATATATCGGATTGGGGGGTGATGCGAAACCCGCAGCGATTTTGCGGAGTCCGCGTTTGCACAGCGACGTCCTGCAGCGTCGTCATCGGAGGATGGACAGCACACGCCATCTTTTCGATGCAGCATCCCCGTCAGCCTTGCTGCGTGACACGTGCCGCACACGATCGCGACGCGCTTCCGCGCCCTCGGCCGACAGGTGCTCGTACAAACACACGAAAACCCGGCGCGTACGCCAGGTTTCCGCTTTGTCGTGCGATCGGCTGATGTCTCAGCCGGAAACGTTGAGATTGACGGCCTTCGGGCCCTTGCCGCGGCGATCCGGTTCCGTGTCGTAGCTGACCTTCTGGTTCTCGGTCAGTCCGTTGAGGCCGGAGGCCTGGACGGCGGAGATATGGACGAAGATGTCCGCGCCGCCATTGTCAGGCTTGATGAAGCCGAAGCCCTTGTCGGTGTTGAAGAATTTTACAATGCCGGTTTCGGCCATGCGTCAGGTCCTTTTTCCTCTGCCCGGATGCGGCGAGCAGCATTACGAATGTGCCCAAAGGGCGATTGGCAGGCATGTCTCGACTGTGAGGAAAGGTCCTGTCATTCATGTCCCGTGCCGGATCTACCGCCCCGACACTGGCCACCCGGAGAATTCTTGCGTCCCCGGTGCGCATTTATTCTTAAGGTCTTCCCGTGTTCGCAGATTGCCCGAACGCAGTAAACTTGATGCGTTTATTTTCAATTGGCAAGCGAAAGTTTATTGAAATAAGTCAGTCGGTTGCGTTTGTCTAAATTCGGCGCAGCTGCCGATAAACCTCGCTTTTACCTCCGCGATTGCAAGCTATTGAAACTATTTCCATTTGAGAACGGGGTGGTCAAAATTTAGGCTGATTGCGACATGCGATGTCGTGATCGCTGGTTAGGCTGGATAGGCCGCCTCAGCCGTTTCGAGGCGAATCTCGCGGTAAGATCGAGCTAACCTATTGACGCGACTGGCTTCTCGCCTGTCCTGTTACGGCCGAATTCGGGGACGATCTCGACCATCAGCATGGCGGCGAAAATGATGAGGCCGCCGAGATAACCGATCGGCGCGATGGTTTCGCCCAGAAGCAACACGCCGAAGAATGCTGCAAACAATGCTTCGCTCGACAGGAAGATCGCGGCCTGCGGCGCTGTGGTGTAGCGCTGTCCGACCACCTGCAGGGTAAAGGCGACGCCGCTCGAGAAGATGCCGGAATAGAGAAATTCCGGGATCGTGGCGGTGACGGCATCGAGCGACAGCGGCTCGCCGACGATCAGTGCGACTGCGCCGGCAAGGACGGTGCAGGTTGCGAACTGGATGAGCGACAGGGCGAAAGGCCGGCCGCTGGAGTGGGCAAAGACGGTGATGAGGATGACTTGGACCGCGCAGAAGAGCGCCGCAAGGATGGTGAGGAGATCCCCTTCCGTCAGCTGCGACAGGGCGCCGCCCGAAAGCAGGAAGATCCCGAGGAAGGACAGGCCGGCGGCCGGCCAGATGATCCAGTGCGGGCGGCGGCGCAGGAAGAGAACGGTGAGGATCGGCACGATCACCACGTAGAGGCCGGTGAGGAAGCCCGAATTGGCCACCGTCGTCGTCATGATGCCGATCTGCTGCGTGAGGGCGGCAAGGAAGAGCGAGACGCCGATGGCGACGAAGCCGCGCAGATCGCGCCCGCTCGGGGCCATCGATGCGCGGCGGTGTTCCCAGAGCGCGAAGGGGGTCAGCACGATGACGGCAATGAAGAAGCGCAGGCTCGTGAACCACAGCGGACCGATGGTTTCCATCGCCGTGGATTGCGCGACGAAGCCGGCGCCCCAGATCGCGCCAGCAAGAAGAAGAACGAGATTGGCCTGAAGACGCGTCACGACCTGCTCCTCCACCGCTCGCCGGGCTATCCGGCTAGCAGGCGGGAGATATCATGACAAGATCGTCTGCGGCTTATGGTCTAAAGCGCGGCGACGAAGACGGCGCCGGGGCCGGCGACGATGTGGCTCTGCAGGAAGAGACCCTTGCCGACCAGCATCATGCCGGCAAGCGCGACGATGACGATGGCGGCGACGACGATGGTTTCTAACGCGTTGAGGCCGGTAAAGAGACTGAAGCGCTGCTGTTTGTGGTCGGGTTCGGATGCCATGGCGTTCACGCGTCCCACGACAGGCCGCGCGCCTGCCAGCGCCACAGGCCGAAGCTGACCGCAGCCATCGCCGCACCGGCCAGCAGCATCAGTCCGATGGCGATATGGCGTTCCGCCGGCATGATGCGGCCGGGCAGGGCGAAGGCGCTGATGCTGGCGAGCTGGCGGGCCGAGAGAATGGCGCCGGTCGACATCTGATCCGGCTCCCCGAGGGGGGCGTTGTCGAGCCACAACATCGGGCTGTTGGCTTCGGGTCCCGTCGCTTCGATCAAGGCCGGGGGCTTGCCGAGCGGAAACAGGGCATCGTCCGCCTGCTCCGATGCCAGTTCCGCCTGCTCGAATGCGAAGCCTGTCTGCGCCTGCGTCTCGGTCCACTGGCCCGCCATGGCGGTTCCGGCCGAGGCAAGTGTGGCCGCGATGGTCAGGCCGAAGGCCGCGCGACGCAGAAACGACAGGGCAGGTGGGGCGGATACAGGCATGACGGACCTCGAGGGCAGGCGGCGGAACAGCTTGAGCGGATAGACTGTAGAAGGCGCTCCGATATCGGCTTCATATCGACCGAATTGCGGCATGCTCCGGCAAATGTCATGGCAAAAACAAGGCGCTGGGATAACCCGGAAATAACTGTTTTCATTAAGGAAAAATAAACCGATGCAAGAGGCTCCGCGCAAGCTTCTGCGCGTGTGAAACGAAGCCCGATCGGCGTGATTCGCCAGTCGTCCCCGGTCCATCGATGCTGGACATGCGATCCATCAAACCTCGTCATGTCGCCCGGTCTTGCGGCCTTTCCCCTTGAATTGACCGGCTACATTCGACATACAGCTAGCGCTCCGGGCCGTTTTTCCGCCGGGGCATCCTTGTCGAAACCATCAGGACCGTCCCATCATGGCCTTTCTCGCCGACGCTCTTTCCCGTGTGAAGCCCTCCGCCACCATCGCCGTGTCGCAGAAGGCGCGCGAACTCAAAGCCAAGGGCCGGGACGTGATCGGACTTGGCGCCGGCGAGCCGGATTTCGACACGCCCGACAACATCAAGCAGGCCGCCATCGACGCGATCAACCGCGGCGAGACGAAATACACGCCGGTTTCCGGCATTCCGGAACTGCGCGAGGCGATTGCCAAGAAGTTCAAGCGCGAGAACAATCTCGATTACACCGCGGCGCAGACCATCGTCGGCACGGGCGGAAAGCAGATCCTGTTCAATGCCTTCATGGCAACGATGAACCCCGGCGACGAGGTGGTCATTCCCGCGCCGTACTGGGTGTCCTATCCGGAGATGGTGTCGATCTGCGGCGGCACGCCGGTGTTCGTTGAGGCGACCCAGGCCAACAATTTCAAGCTGACGGCCGAAGATCTCGACAAGGCGATTACCGCGAAGACGAAGTGGTTCATCTTCAACTCGCCGTCGAACCCGTCGGGTGCCGCCTATTCGCATGACGAGCTGAAGGCGCTGACGGACGTTCTCCTGAAGCATCCGCATGTCTGGGTGCTGACGGACGACATGTACGAGCACCTGACCTATGGCGATTTCAAGTTCGCGACGCCGGTCGAGGTCGAGCCGAAGCTCTATGAGCGGACGCTGACGATGAACGGCGTTTCCAAGGCCTATGCCATGACCGGCTGGCGCATCGGTTATGCCGCCGGTCCGCTGCCGCTCATCAAGGCCATGGACATGATCCAGGGTCAGCAGACCTCCGGCGCCTGCTCGATCGCGCAGTGGGCGGCCGTCGAGGCGCTGAACGGCACACAGGATTTCATTCCGGAAAACAAGAAGATCTTCGAAGGTCGTCGCGATCTCGTTGTCTCCATGCTCAACCAGGCGACCGGCATCGTCTGCCCGTCGCCGGAAGGTGCGTTCTACGTCTACCCCTCCTGCAAGGGGCTGATCGGCAAGACGGCGCCCACGGGCAAGGTTATCGAGACGGATGAGGACTTCGTGTCCGAGTTGCTGGAGTCCGAGGGCGTTGCCGTGGTTCAGGGATCGGCTTTCGGCCTCGGCCCGAACTTCCGCATCTCCTATGCGACGTCGGAGACGCTGCTGGAGGAAGCCTGCAAGCGCATCCAGCGCTTCTGCGCCGCCTGCAAGTAACGCGACGAAGAGGCAGGTTTCTTGACGCTTTCCGGGCACCACAGGATCTACATCTGCTTCTTCCTGTTTGCCATGGCATTGGGGGCCTTGCTGGCGCGCATGCCCGACCTGCAGGTCGCCCTGCAGGTCGATAAATCCCAGCTAGGCCTCACCCTGATCGGCATGGCGATCGGCGCGCTGATTTCGCTCACCGTGTCTTCGCCGCTCATCGAGCGGCTCGGGCCCAAGGTGACCGCCTATATCACCGTGATCGGCACCGCCGCCTGTTATGCGCTCGTGCCCTGGATGCCGGGCGCGGCCGGCGTCTTTGCCGTCCTGCTCGTGGCCGGCATGCTCGCGGGCGCGCTGGAAATCAATCTCAATGTCGAACTCGGGCGCATCGAGGCGGCCACCGGCCGCAGCGTGATGAACCGGGCGCATGGCTGCTGGAGCGCCGGCTTCTTCGTCACGGCCCTCGTCGCGTCCTTCGCCCGACAGTCCGGCATGTCCATGCAGGCGCATCTGGGCGCCGCATTTCTGGTCGTCATCGTCTTTGCGTGGATCGCGATCCGCGGGCTTGAGGCTGCGCCGGTCGATGCCTCGCATCTGCCGGAGGAGAAGGCGCCGGCTTTCGCCTTCCCGACGATGGGTCTCCTGCCGCTCTGCCTGATCGGCATCGCCGCGTTTCTGGTCGAAGGTGCCGGCATCGATTGGTCGGCGATCTACATGCGGGACGTGTTCCAGTCGGAGCCTTTCGTCGGCGGTCTGGGCCTCACGCTCTTTACCTTCTTCATGGCGCTGGTGCGGATGGTGGCCGATCCGATCGTCGAGCGTTTCGGCAGTCGTGCGGTTGCCGCCTCGCTTCTGGTCCTGTCGGCCATCGGCATTGCCGCGGTCGGCCTTTCGCCGCATCCGGTCGTGGCGCTTGTCGGCTTCGCCCTGATGGGCGCCGGCTGCAGTGCCGTCTATCCGCTCGCGGTCTCCGCCGCCGCCCAGCGGCGTGACCGCGCGCCGCATGTCAACGTCGCCTCGCTCGGGCAGGTGACGTTCATCATCTTTTTCTTCGCGCCACCGTTGCTCGGCTTCGTCGCCGAACATGCCGGCATTCGCGCCTCCTACTTCATATGCCTGCCGCTGGTCGTCGGCGCGCTGTTCTGCGTTCCCGCCTTGAAGAGCGTTGCGCCGCGCACCGCCTGACGTCGCTCCTGCATCCGACATTCCAGCACGAAAAAGGCCCGCATCGCTGCGAGCCTTTTCCTGTTAGCCATTGCCGGCTGACTACTCAGCAGCCTGCTGCGTCAGCACCGGGTAATCGGTGTAGCCCTTGGCACCGCCGCCATACAGGGTGTCGGCGTCGAGCGCGTTCAAGGGGGCATCCTGCCTCAGGCGCTCGACAAGGTCCGGGTTGGCGATGAAGGCCTTGCCGAAGGCGACGAGATCGACGCGGCCGCTTTCGACCGAGTCGATCGCCAGCTTGCGGTCATAGCCATTGTTCGCCATCCAGGCTGCCTTGCCGCCGGCAGACTGATAGGTTGCACGAAGGGCTGCGAAGTCGAACGGCGTATCGCCCTGCTTGAAGTCGCGATCGCCGCCGGTGGCGCCCTCGATCACATGGATATAGGCCAGCGCATGCTTGGCGAGACCCTTGACGACATGGTCGAAGAGGGGCTGCGGCTCGGGATCGAACGCATCATTTGCCGGCGTGACCGGGGAGAGACGAATACCGGTGCGACCGGCGCCGATCTCGGCCACGATGGCGTCGGTTACCTCGAACAGGAAGCGGGTCCGATTTTCGATGGATCCGCCATAGGCGTCCGTGCGGGTATTGGTGCCGGCGCGCAGGAACTGATCGACCAGGTAGCCGTTGGCCGCGTGGATCTCGACCCCGTCGAAGCCTGCATCGATGGCGGCACGGGCCGCCTTGCGGAACTCTTCGACGATACCGGGGATTTCCGAGGTTTCGAGCGCACGCGGCTCGGATGTCGGAACGAACTCGCCCGCGCCGTCGGGATGGCGGATGTAGGTCTTGGATTTCGCCGTGATGGCGGACGCCGAGACCGGCTTGCCTTCGCCCGGCTGCAGCGAGGTGTGGGAGATGCGGCCGACATGCCACAACTGCACGACGATCTTGCCGCCGGCGGCGTGAACCGCGTCGGTCACCTTCTTCCAGCCCTCGAGGGCTTCAGGGGTGTAGAGGCCGGGAACGTCGGCATAGCCCTGACCCTGATGGGTGATGGCGGTCGCCTCGGTGATGATGAGGCCCGCGGTGGCGCGCTGCGCGTAATAGGTGACGTTCAGCGTGTTCGGCACGGCGCCCGGCGAGCGATTGCGCGTGAGCGGCGCCATCACGATGCGGTTCGCAAGCTTGATGTCGCCGGCGGTCGTGGGTTCGAAGAGAGACGTCATGGAATGTCCTTTCCAGTCGGGTCGGGGGAGGTGGGTTTCAGAGAGCCGTGCCGATTTCGGCAAGGAACGCCTGAATGGTGTCTTCATTACGCTTGTAGAAGATCCACTGCCCGACGCGTCGGGTCGTGACCATGTCTGCGCGCTGGAGAATGGCGAGATGTGCCGAGATCGTGGATTGCGACAGGCCGACCGTCTCGAACTGGCTGGCACAGACGCCCATCTCGACCGGGTGGGCCTGCGACGAAAAATGCGCGCTCGGGTCCTTGAGCTTGGTCAGGATCTCGACCCGCTTGGGATGCGCCAGCGCCTTGAGGATTTCGTTCAGGTCCATGATGCCCGTCGTAGAAAAACGAATTTAAAATTGTCTTCCTTCGATACGTGGATCGTTGAAATACGATTTACAAGGGACGGTTTTGAGAAAGGGTGTTTTGGGTCAAAAAAAAGGACCTGCGGCGAAGCCGAGGTCCTTGAGATGTGAAGGTCATAAAACCTCCAGAGGGGAACAGCTGGTGCGGTGATACTGGGAGGGATTAGATCACCGGTGCATCAGCTCAAAAACATATGGGAAAGACCTGTGACGAATTCAACGCTCGATCCGGAATTTCGTTGAAATTCTGCCGAGGGGGCTTCTCGCGCCGTCCGTCGTCGAGCGGCGCCGCGTCCAGGACGGCGCAAAATCCGGGCAAAAAAAGAGGGCCGCAAGTAAACTTGGGCCCTTTAAAATTATGAAGGTTATTCAACCTCCAGAGGGGAACAGCTGCTGCGGTGGCACTGGGAGGAAAATCGCCACCAAAGATGCATCAGCTGTGGTCGGTATGATCGTTTCTTAGGCGGCCAGCAATCAATAACTATGCACATCAGCTATGCGACAGACGCATCTCTGGCTAAGTTTGAGGCAAAGTTGGTGCATAGCTCGCAGGCGCGCCAAATCCACGCCTGGGAAGATCAGTCTTAACAAGATGTTGAGGCGATGACAGTCTATGGCTGAAATTTCGGCACTGCTAAATCGCGAGGCTAGAAGTTCCAGTTCCGCGCCTTGGAGACAATGAAGTCCCGGAAGACCTTCAGCTTCGCGGCATTTTTCAGCTCGTCGGGATAGCAGAAGTAGGTGTCGAACGAGGGGATGTCGGCGCCGATGGGCAGCTGGATCAGGCCGGGATCGCGCCCGACGATATAGTCCGGCATCATGGCGATGCCGATGCCGAGCAGGCAGGCGCGCTTGATCGAGGTCTGGCTGTTGATCTGGAGATGCGAAGTGCGCGGATTGTCGCTGTCGCGCCCGGCGATCGCAAGCCAGTTGACGTCGAGCAGATAATTGGGTGCCGGCTCGCCGAAGGTGATGATCCGGTGGTTGTCGAGATCCTCGATCGACTGCGGCTCGCCATGCTTGTTGATGTAGGAGGGGGCGGCATAAAGGTGCATGTGGACCGTGAACAGCTTGCGCTGGATGAGGTCCGATTGCTGCGGCTGCCGAAGCCGGATGGCGCAATCGGCGTGGCGCATGTTGACGTCGAGTTCCTCGTTGTCGAGGATGAGCTGGACCGACATATCCGGGTAAAGTGCCAGGAACTCCTGCACCTTGTCGGTCAGCCAGCCCTGGCCGAGGCCGACAGTGGTGGTGATGCGCAGCTTGCCGGAGGGCTTGTCGGTGGTCTCCGTCAGGAGAACCTTGACGCTTTCCAGCTTCATCAGCACTTCGTGTGCCGTGCGATAGAGGATCTCGCCCTGTTCGGTGAGAATCAGGCCGCGGGCATGACGGTGGAAGAGCTTGATGCCGACGTCCTGTTCGAGCGACGAGACCTGACGGCTGATGGCGGACTGGGACAGATGAAGCTTGTCGGCGGCATGGGTGAAAGAGCCTGCTTCCGCCGCAGCATGGAAGATGCGCAGTTTATCCCAGTCGAGCGGCATTCCGTCCCCCAGTCACAACGCCTGCAGGGAGAAAGCGGTGTCGCTTTCTCCGTCTGGCGCTTCTTTCGTTCCCACAGGGCACCACCGTCGATGGCGCCACTTTCTCTCGCAGCGTCTACTCGGCTGCAATTGCGACGGGCATATGACCCGCCAGAAATTTCTCGGCTTCCAGCGCCGCCATGCAGCCCATCCCCGCCGCCGTGATCGCTTGGCGATAGATATCGTCGGTCACGTCGCCGGCGGCATAGACGCCCTCGACGTCGGTCGCGGTCGAATCCGGCGCGGTCCAGAGATAGCCGTTCGGCTTCAGGCGCAGTTTGCCCTTGAAGAGTTCGGTCGCCGGTGCATGGCCGATCGCCACGAAGACGCCGTCGATCGGCATGTCCGACACCTCGCCGGTGCGCGTGTTGCGCAGGGTAACGCCGGTGACCGAGGCGGGCATCGGCGGCTTGGGCGGCGTGCCCGTATAGGCGGCGACCTCGTGGTCCCAGACGATCTTCACGTTGGCCTTGGCAAACAGGCGCTCCTGCAGGATGCGCTCGGCCCGGAAGTGATCGCGGCGATGCACGACGGTGACCGTCCTTGCGAGGTTCGACAGATAGAGTGCCTCCTCGACGGCCGAGTTGCCGCCGCCGACGACGATCACGTCCTTGTTGCGATAAAAGAACCCGTCGCAGGTCGCGCAGGCCGACACGCCGAAGCCCTTGAAGGTCTCCTCCGTCTCGATGCCCAGCCATTTCGCCTTGGCGCCGGTGGCGATCACGATCGTATCGGCGGTCCAGACGGTGCCGCTGTCCGTCGTCAGGCGGAAGGGACGGACCGAAACGTCCACCGACGTCACGAGATCGCTGACGATCTCGGTGCCGACATGAACCGCCTGCTTCAACATCTGCTCCATCAGCCAGGGGCCCTGGATCGGATCGCCGAAGCCCGGATAGTTTTCCACATCCGTGGTGATCATCAACTGGCCGCCCTGCTCCATGCCGGCGATGAGGACGGGGTTCAGCATGGCGCGCGCGGCATAGATGGCGGCGGTATAGCCGGCCGGGCCGGAGCCGATGATGAGAAGCTTGGTGTGACGGGCGGTCATGGCGTTTCCTTGGGCGCGAACTCAAGCCCGTCGTTTCGGGCCCTGCGCGCAAAACAGGCGATCGTTTGTTAACGGCAGAAGTGCTCAGTGTAGGGATGAGGGTCAAGCGGTTTCAAGTGCGCAGGACAGGATTACCACATTTGATTGACGACGATATGGCCTTTTCCGCGACTTGGCGGCACCCGACCTGGTTCCACGGAGAGGGAACGCATGATCGGCAGCCAATGGACCCACTGTCAGAGCTGATTTACCGATATGACAATTAAGCATTGGTAATTTAGAATCAGTTCTTTTAGCGTGCATCCTTGGTTGGCTTCAACGCTGCGAAGCGTCGTCGAAGTCGAGGGACGTCCATGGTCGAGACATGATGCATAGCGGAATCGAACAGACACGAACGACAGTGCCTCTTGCACTTTCCGTTTTCATCATCTGCAAGAACGAGGAGGCCTATCTCGAGAACTGCATCGAGAGTCTTGCAGGATGTGCCGAGATCGTCATCGTGGATTCCGGCTCGACCGATGGCACCTTGCCGCTCATCCGCCGCTATATCGCCGCGGGCTGGCCGATACGCCTCTTTGAGGAACCATGGCGGGGCTATGCGGGGCAGAAGCAGTTCGCACTCGACCAGTGCACGCAGCCCTGGTGCCTGAACGTGGATTCCGACGAGCGGCTGGATGGCCCGCTGCGCGCCGCCTTGCCGCGCCTGATGGATGCCAAGGCCGAGGTGGTCGGCTGGAGGATCGCGCGGCGTCCTTACCTGATCGGCTATGGATACACGCCGTTGCATGTCCGCGAGCGGAAGAACCTTCGCCTCGTGCGACGCGGAACCGGAAGCTACGATCTCAGCCAGGCGGTTCATGAGGGGATTTCGGCAAACGGGATCGTGCGCAAGGCGCCCCTAGGCAGTCTGCTGCACTACCGGCCGCTGCCGATGGACGAGCAGATTCTCAAGGAAAACCACTACTCCACGCTGAAAGCCGACCAGGCGTACAACACCGGCCGACGCCCGAGGGCGCTCAGTCTCGTGTTCTCCCCGGCCCTCTATTTCGTCCGGCTCTACCTCAAAGCTGGCCTTTGGCGGTGCGGCACGCCCGGTTTCATCGAAGCCATGACCGGTGCGGTCTATTCCTTCCTGACGCAGGCGAAACTCCATCAGCGGCATGCGCTTCGCTATCGCCCCAACCATGACGACTCGCAGAGCAGGTAAGCACAGACATGAAAGTCTTTCACCTCCACTTCGGCAAGGATGGCGGCGCGGAAAAATTCTTCGTGCATCTCGTCGGGGCGCTTGGACGCCAAGGCGTCGAGCAGACAGCCGTCATCCGCAGGGGGCGCGTCTGGCGCAAGGACATCGAACCTCACGCGCGGATCATCGAGAGCAATTTTCGCAACCTGTCCCTCGACAGACTGACATTGCCGATTCGGATCAAGAACCTGGCCGAACGCGAAAGGCCGGACGCCATCATGTCCTGGGTCATGCGCGCGGGGAGGTTAACACCCCAGTACAGCCACGGACTGACCGTTTCCAGGCTTGGCGACTATCCCTCTCATCTCGACTATTTCAAAACGACGGACATGCTCGTCTGCAACACGCCGGGCATTGCCGATCATGTGCGCCGGATCGGCTGGACACGTGGTGTCGAGGTCATCTCGAACTTTACCCAGACGGATCTCGTACAGCCGGCGCTTCGCAAGACCTTCGATACGCCGGAGGACGTTCCCGTCGTGATGACCATGGGGCGTTTCGTCAAACGCAAGGGTTTCGATACGCTCATCAATGCAGTCGCCAAGCTTCCCGAGGTCTTCCTCTGGATTGCGGGTGATGGTGTCGAGCGCGCGGCCCTTCAGGCTCTGGTCGAGGAGCGGGGGATGGGCGCGCGCACCCGGTTTCTCGGCTGGCAGGCGGACACGCGTCCCTTCGTTGCCGCTGCCGATGTCTTCGTCATGCCGTCCACCCATGAGCCCCTGGGCAATGTCATTCTGGAAGCCTGGGCACAGAAGCGTCCGGTTGTCACCTCGCGCGCGGAAGGACCGTCCTGGTTCGTGAAGGACGGGGAAAACGGCTTGTTTGCGGATATCGGCGATGCCGATCAGTTTGCCAGCGCGATCGCCCGCATTCTTGCCGATCCCGTTCTGGCGCGCGAGCTTTGCGAAGGCGGGCATGCAACGCTGATGCGGCAGTTTTCCGAGGAAGCGACGACCGCCGCCTACATCGATCTCTTCCGTCGTCGCACTTAGGTCGATCCCGACGCCGGTATCCGTTACGGGGCGGTCGTGCCAGGGCGGGCAGTCGTTGCGACAGGTGAAAGGGGCGCTCGTTAAACTTCTTGCTCCCGGCTTTGCGATGATGCAGAAACCGAAGAGGTCGTCGTGCATGTCGGCCAGAAAAACCCGCAGCGTCCCCCAAGCGCGCCAGAGATGGTGCTGCGCTGTCGAGGCGAACAAGAGGTGGTGAACCCCGTGCTGCGCGCCGATCTCGATCAGATCGACATCAAGATCCTCCGCGAACTTCAGGCCGACGGGCGGATCACCAATGTGGAGCTTGCGGCCCGGGTCGGCATTTCCGCGCCGCCCTGTCTGCGTCGTGTGCGGCGGCTGGAAGAGACAGGCGTCATTGAGGGCTATCGTACCGTACTGAACGGCCCGATGCTCGGCCTCGATCTCGTCGCTTTCTGCATGGTCGGGCTAAAGCACCAGTCCGAGGCCAATCTGAAGGCGTTTTCGGCTGCGACCACAGCCTGGCCGCTCGTCCGGCAGGCCTGGCTCGTCAATGGCGACAGCGATTTTCTCCTGCATTGCGTGGCGGAAAATCTCACGATCTTCCAGGATTTCGTTATCGAGGAACTGACCGCCAACGAGCAGGTGGACACCGTCCGAACCATGCTGACAATCCGGCAGGTCAAGAAGGTCGGGCTGGTGGATATCTGAATGGCATCCGATCGACCGCTTCGCCGTCGGCTCTGGAAGCTGGCTGCCACACTCGCCTATGGTCGTCGTCGCGCCCACGCCCATGACTGGGCGCCATCGCTGCGGATCGAGAATGCGCCCTATGGTCCTGAAAGAACGATCCTTTTCAACGGGCAGCCGGCTGGCACCCTGTTGCCGCCATCGGCACTCTCCGACCTCGCTGGCAGCGACATCACGATCGTCGGTTCGGGACCGTCCGTTCGCGAAGCAGACCTCCGCACGCTCGCGAACCGGAGCACGCTTCTCCTCAACGGAGCCATCGCTCTCGTGCCGGAGCGCATTCCCCGGCCGCTCGCCTTCGTCGCGGAGGATGAGCGCTTCGTTTATCGCCACTTCGAGACTTTTCTGGCGGGCCTCGACCGGACGATTCTCTGTCTTCTCTCCGTCGCGGTCATCCGTGCGGTCCTCGAGCACGATGCGGACTGGCTGATCGACAGACCGGTCATCCTCATCGACAATCTGTTGAAGCCTTATGGCGAAAACAGGCGCGATCTTTCCGATGTCTCCCGCATGGTGGCGGTGACGGTGGGTGCGCCGAGCCGTTCCGGGGTGTCGCTTGATCCGGGATTGGGCGTCTTCCAGGGCGGAAGCGTCGCGGTGTCGGCGCTTCAGTTTGCGCTGTTCTGCCGCCCGCGGGTCATCGGTTTTATCGGCATCGATATATCCAATGCGGCGCAGCCCCGTTTTTACGAGAAACCCGGCGAGCGGGTCTTTTCCGGCGTGTCGGAAGCCGAGGGGCGAATTCTTGCGCATATACGCCTGGCGAAGACGGTCGGCGAGGCGCGTGGCTCGGTCTTCGTCAACTACGCGCCCTCTTCGGCGCTTCAGAAAATTGGCATTCCCTACAGCGATCGGCTGGTCGGCCTGCGCTGACGTGCCTGATCACGCCTTGGGCGCTTCGTGCCTCAGCAATCCACCATAAACCCCCGACAGCGCTCTCGCTTCCCGTTCGATGCCGAATTCGGCGCGGACATGGGCGAGGCCTGCCTGGCCGTGGGCCGTGGCGCGGGCAGGGGCCTGGAGGTAGAGGCGGAGCGCGGTGGTGAGCGCGTCGCCATCGCCGGCCGGAACGACGGCGCCGGTCTCGCCCGGGCGGATCATCTCGGCGTATGCACCGGCGTCGGAGGCGACCACGGCAGCGCCGGAGGCCATGGCTTCGAGCGGCGTCAGGCCGAAGCCTTCGTTGCGGGACGGGGCGACCAGCAGCGAGACACGGCGATACCAGGGCTTGATGTCATCGACTTCGCCCAGAAAGCGGACGCGATCCGACAATCCTGCCTCGGCGATCGAGGTTTTGAGGCCGGCGGCGAAGGTCTCGTGTTCGGGGGTCACGCGCCCACAGATGACCGCGGTCCATTCGGGATGATGCGGCAGAAGGGCGATCATCGCCGCCACGAAGAGGTCTGTGCCCTTCTGCGCCCGCACGCGCCCGAAACAGCCGACGAGCCTGCGGCCGGCAAGATCGTCCGGCGCGAGTTCGCGACCTCCCGTGGCCGGGGGATGAAACAGATCGAGATCCACCCCGTGGCGGATGACGGTGTGGGGGACGTCGAGAAAGCTTCCGGATTTGGCGGATGTGGCGACGACCGCGTCCATGCGGCGGATCAGCCCCTTGGTCCAGCGCGAATGCCTGCGTTGGGCGGCCGAGGTGAAGAGAAGCTTGAGCGGCATGCGCAGCACGTCGCGCAGCAGAATGCCGGGAAGCATTTCGAGGTTGCGGCGGGCGTGCCAGATGCGAACGGCGCCTCCCTCCGGTGGGCGGCGGAGATGCAGGAGGTCGCGAAAGCGGATGGCGGGAAGGGTTTCCGGCAGGCCCGGCCCGAGTGTTGCGATCCGCTCGCCCCTGCGGGCCTGCACCGGCACGAGCTGCACGATGGTGGAGGTCACGCCGGAAAGCCGCTTCTTGAAATTCGGAGCGATGATATCGACGGTGCGGATGTCCAGAAACCTGCTCATGATCAAGAGAGGATAAAGGAAGCGCAGCGATCCGTCACCCGCGCCTGCGCGTCATCCACCGCGCATTCGGAGCGACCGGCGTTTCGGGCGCCCGGAATCAGAACGGCTCCCGATACAGGATCGGGAGCCGCATCCATGGAACTTGCCATCAACCCCAGTTGATGGCGAGAATCTCATAGGCCTTGGAGCCGCCGGGGGCGACGACTTCGATCGAATCGCCAACTTCCTTGCCGATCAGCGCGCGCGCAATCGGTGAGGAAATGGAGATGCGGCCCTGCTTCACATCGGCTTCCTGGTCGCCGACGATCTGGTACGTCTTGTTCTCCTCGGTGTCCTCGTCGATCAGCTTGACGGTGGCGCCGAACTTGATCTTGGAGCCGGACATCTTGGAGAGGTCGATGACCTCGGCGCGCGCCACATAGTCCTCGACCTCGCCGATACGGCCTTCGTTGTGGCTCTGCGCTTCCTTGGCTGCGTGGTATTCGGCATTTTCCGAAAGGTCGCCATGGGCGCGCGCTTCGGCAATCGCCTCGATGATCCGCGGCCGCTCTTCCTGCTGGCGCCAGCGCAGCTCTTCCTGCAGCTTGGCAAAACCGCTCTGCGTCATCGGTACTTTTTCGACCATTTCCAACGTCCTTCATGGTGCGCGCCGGGCCTGCGCAGGCAGGCCCGAAGCAAAATAAAACGGCATCCGGAGCGTCAACTCCGGAACCGTTCAAAACATCAAGGCATCAACTATAGCAGAAAGGGCCTGTGGGAAGCCAGATCTTTCGAAGAATGTGCAAGGTGCGACGGGCACCGGCAGCGTCTTCAGGAACCAACCGGGCCCGGCGACCGTTGGATCCGATAATATGGAGCATGCCGATGAACCCCGCATTTCCCGAGCAATCCCCCGAGCAGATCGACGGACGCCTCAACGCCTATCGTCGCCTCCTGATCGGCCTCATGACCTATGTCGCACGCGATCCCGATGGACGCGACATGCTGCAAGCCATCGCGCGCGACACCGAGGTTGTCGCCGACCACGAGGAGGATCCCGGGGTGATGCCGGACGAGGGCTTCGCCGGCCAGAATCACACCGACGAGGAAATCCGCACCCTCATCGCCACGGCTTTGACACGCGCCGAAGCGCTCGCCGCGGCCCGATCGACAGCGCCCTGAGCTTCAGAGAGGAGAGCCTTCATCATGAATCCGATCGAAAAACGACCGCTTCGTCTCTATCGTCTCGTTCCTTCGGCAGGGCCGGGCGATCCCGGCTGGGGCAACGCGCCGAGCCAGGGCGATATCGTCGTTCGTGCCGAATCGCCCGCCGATGCCCGCATCGTGGCTGCAGAGGCCGAACTCGATTTCACCGAGATCGACGCCAAGCCGGCAGAGGGCACGGATACGCGCATGGCCAGCGCTTTCCGAAACGAGAAGCTGTATACGGTGATCGAGGAACCGTTGGATTCTGCGCTTGAAAACGAAGGGGAACGTGGGGTCGTGCAGGGGACGGTTTCGGTTGGAACGATCCGGCCGACACAGATCTGATACCCATCGGGCCTAAAGACAGACCCGTATACATTTCATTAGAAATATTAAATACTCCCTCTGGTTTATTTTGATTGGGGGAATATTGCAATGACCGACACCTACGTGATCTGCGCCCGGAAGCGCAATGGGGACGTCTTCACCAGCGAACCGGGGCCTGTTCGATTCCTGAAAGTGCCTTCCACCGTCAAGACGTTCTATGACAGCTCGCATGTCGTTGCGAACCCGAAGATCTGGGCCGGGGAGGTGCAGGCGCTTGCGGACGGAGACGAAAATCCCAATTCCATCGCGCCGACGGGTGACGTCCTGGTGTTCATCCATGGCTATAACAACAGCATGGAAGACATCCTTCGCCGGACCCGACAGCTGAGCAAGGATCTGCGCGCGGAGGGCTGGCGCGGCCAGGTCGTGGCTTTCGACTGGCCGAGCGCCAATCAGACGCTCAATTATCTCGAAGACCGATGGGACGGATCGCAGGTTGCCATCTCACTCGTCAGCAAGGCCATTCGTCTGCTCAGCGAGGGCCAGAAGGCGGATTGCCGGACGAACGTTCATCTGCTCGCCCATTCCGCAGGGGCCTATGTGGCGATGGAGGCTTTTCTTCAGGCGGAGAAGGACGGTCCTTTGCGAAACACGCCGTGGCGCATCGGACAGGTGGCCTTCATCTCGGGAGACGTCTCGATGAACAGCCTGTCGGTCAAGAGCGACTGGAGTGGCCCGATGTTCGCGCGGATCATGCGGCTCACCAATTATTACAATCCGTTCGATGCGGCGCTTGCCGTTTCGACCGCCAAACGGCTGGGCGTCTCGCCGCGGGCCGGACGGCGCGGGCTGCCGGCGGATGCGCCGGACAAGGCAGTTGCGGTCAACTGCGGACCATACTTCAAGGGATTGCAGCCGGATGCGAGCTTCGCCCATGTCTCCTGGACCCACTCCTGGTACATCGGCAACCGAGTGTTCGCGCGCGATCTCGCGATGACGCTGGAGGGGGCGATCGACCGGGACTTCATTCCCACACGCGAGCGGATCGGCGGAGAGCTGTGCCTTGCCGATCACCCGCGCCCCGTCTTCCAGAGCCAGTGGGACATCAAGTCGACCGCGCAGATGACCGAGCGGCATATCCGGTAATCGATGCCCCAAGACCGAGGAAGGTCACAGACCCGCAACGGTCGCCGACCATAAGAACGGCGCCTCCAGTTTGGAAACGCCGTTCCGTTCATGCGCGTCAGAAGTAGCTCTGCAGCGGGCGGACTTCGAGGTTGCCGGCCTTCAGCGCCTTGATCGCGGCGGCGGCTGCTTCTGCACCGGACATCGTCGTATAGTAGGGAACCTTCTGCATCAGCGTGGCGCGGCGGAGCGACTTCGAGTCCGAGATCGCCTTGTTGCTGTCGGTCGTGTTGATGACGAGCTGGACCTGTCGGTTGCGGATGGCGTCCTCGATATGCGGACGACCCTCCTGAACCTTGTTGATCTTGGTCGTGGTAATGCCGTTGGCTTCCAGGAAGCGGGCCGTGCCGCCGGTTGCCAGCACCTTGAAGCCGATATCGGTCAGGATACGGATGGCCGGGAGCACACCGTCCTTGTCGCCATCGCGCACGGAGACGAAGACCGTGCCTTCGCGCGGCAGATCGACACCGGCGCCAAGCTGGGCCTTGGCGAAGGCGAGCGCGAAATCGGTGTCGAGGCCGATGACCTCACCCGTCGAGCGCATTTCCGGGCCGAGCAGGATATCGACGCCCGGGAAGCGGGCGAAGGGGAACACGGCTTCCTTGACGGCGATATGCTTCAGCGCACGCGGATCGGGTTTGCCGCCATAGGCCGCGAAGCACTGGTCGAGCGTTTCGCCGGCCATGACGCGTGCGGCGATCTTGGCGATCGGCGCGCCGATGGTTTTTGCGACGAAGGGCACCGTGCGCGAGGCGCGCGGATTGACCTCGAGCACGTAGACCGTGCCGTCCTTGATCGCGAACTGCACGTTCATCAGGCCGCCGACCTTCAGCGCCTTGGCCATGGCTTTCGCCTGACGCTCCAGCTCGTCGAGCATGTCGTTGGAGAGCGTGCGCGGGGGCAGGGAGCAGGCGCTGTCGCCCGAATGGATGCCGGCTTCCTCGATATGCTCCATGATGCCGGCGACGTAGACGTCCTTGCCGTCGGAGATGCAATCGACGTCCACTTCGATGGCGTTTGCCAGGTAGCTGTCGAAGAGCAGCGGGTTCTTGCCGAGCAGCGTGTTGATCTGTCCGGTCTTGTCGTTCGGGTAGCGCTGCTTGATGTCTTCCGGCACGAGTTCGGGAACCGTGTCGAGCAGATAGGTCTGCAGCATGCTTTCCGAGTGGATGATCTGCATGGCGCGGCCGCCGAGCACATAGGACGGACGCACGACCAGCGGGAAGCCGATCTCCGATGCCACAAGACGGGCCTGCTCGACCGAATAGGCGATGCCGTTGTTCGGCTGGTTGAGGTCGAGCTTCATCAGGAGCTTCTGGAAGCGGTCGCGGTCCTCGGCAAGGTCGATCATGTCGGGCGCGGTGCCGAGGATCGGAATGCCGTTTTTCTCCAGTGCTTCGGCCAGCTTCAGCGGAGTCTGGCCGCCGAACTGCACGATGACGCCGACGAGCTCGCCCTTTTCCTGCTCCATCTTGAGGATCTCGATCACGTCCTCGGCCGTCAGCGGCTCGAAGTAAAGCCGGTCGGACGTGTCGTAGTCGGTGGAGACCGTTTCCGGGTTGCAGTTGATCATGATGGCTTCGAAGCCGGCATCCTTCAGGGCGAAGGCGGCATGGCAGCAGCAATAGTCGAATTCGATGCCCTGGCCGATGCGGTTCGGTCCGCCGCCGAGGATGACGACCTTCTTGCGGTCGGAAATGCCGGCTTCGCTGCGCGTCTGGCCGACGAAGGGCGTCTCGTAGGTCGAGTACATATAGGCGGTCGGCGAGGCGAACTCGGCTGCGCAGGTGTCGATGCGCTTGTAGACCGGGCGCACGTCGAGCGCGTTGCGCTTCTCGGCGACTTCCTTCGGGCGCTTGCCCGAGAGCGTTGCGAGACGCGCGTCGGAGAAGCCCATGGCCTTCAGCATGCGCAGGTTTCCGGCATCGTCCGGCAGGCCGTGCTCGCGAATGCGGGCTTCCATGTCCACGATGGCCTTGAGCTGGGCGATGAACCAGGGGTCGATCTTGGAGCCGTCATGCACGTCGGCCTCCGACATGCCGAGGCGCAGCGCCTGGGCAACCATGCGCAGCCGGTCGGGCGTGGGCGTGCCGATGGCGGCGCGGATGGCGTTGCGTCCGTCGCTGCCGTCGTCGAGGCCGGGGATCTCGATCTCGTCGAGGCCGGTCAGTCCGGTTTCCATGCCGCGCAGGGCCTTCTGCAGCGATTCGGCAAACGTCCGGCCGATCGCCATGACCTCGCCGACCGACTTCATGGCCGTCGTCAGGACAGGCGAGGCGCCCGGGAATTTCTCGAAGGCAAAGCGCGGGATCTTGGTGACGACATAGTCGATCGAGGGCTCGAACGAGGCAGGCGTCGCGTCGCCCGTGATGTCGTTTTCCAGCTCGTCCAGCGTATAGCCGACTGCAAGCTTGGCGGCGATCTTGGCGATCGGGAAGCCGGTGGCCTTGGAGGCGAGCGCCGAGGAGCGGGAGACGCGGGGGTTCATCTCGATGACCACGAGGCGACCGTCCTTGGGGTTCACGGCGAACTGCACGTTCGAGCCGCCGGTCTCCACGCCGATCTCGCGCAGCACCGCGATCGAGGCGTTGCGCATGATCTGGTATTCCTTGTCGGTCAAGGTCAGCGCGGGTGCGACGGTGATCGAGTCGCCGGTGTGCACGCCCATCGGGTCGATGTTCTCGATCGAGCAGATGATGATGCAGTTGTCCGCCGTGTCGCGGACGACCTCCATCTCGTATTCCTTCCAGCCGAGCACCGATTCCTCGATCAGCACTTCGGTGGTGGGCGAGGCGTCGAGGCCCGAGGAAACGATCTCGAAAAATTCCGAGCGGTTATAGGCGATGCCGCCGCCGGTGCCGCCGAGCGTGAAGGAGGGGCGGATGATGGTGGGAAGGCCGATCTGGTCGATGGCCTGGGCGGCCAGCGCCATGGCATGGCTCATGTAGCGCTGCTTGCGGTCTGTCTCGCCGAGGTTCCACTCGTTCTCCAGCGTGTCGAGGGCGCTGTCCAGATCGGAGCCAGACAGCGTCTCCCGGAGCTTGCTGCGCTCCGCCTCGTGCGTCTTGCGGTCGGCCTCCTTGATGTCGGTGGCGTTGGCCAGCATCGACCTCGGGGTTTCCAGGCCGATGCGGGCCATCGCTTCGCGGAACAGAGCGCGGTCCTCGGCCATGTCGATGGCCGCAGGCTTTGCGCCGATCATCTCGACATTGTAGCGGTCGAGAACGCCCATGCGCTTCAGGGAGAGCGCGGTGTTGAGTGCCGTCTGCCCGCCCATGGTCGGCAGCAGCGCGTCGGGGCGTTCCTTGGCGATGATCTTCGCCACGACTTCCGGCGTGATCGGCTCGACATAGGTCGCGTCCGCCAGGCCCGGATCGGTCATGATGGTCGCCGGGTTGGAGTTGACCAGGATGACCCGGAACCCTTCTTCCTTCAGTGCTTTGCAGGCCTGTGTTCCCGAATAGTCGAACTCGCATGCCTGGCCGATGACGATCGGTCCAGCGCCGATGATGAGGATGGACTTGATGTCTTGGCGCTTGGGCATGATGTCGGTTCCGCTTTTCAGGCTGCGCGAAAAGCCGGCTCCGATGGCGGGTGTCCATCGGCCGGTCGTGCAGGCTCACGTCTTTAAGGCTAGAAGGGGCTTATAGGGAAATGGGCGCGGGTGCGAAACCCCGAAATCGCGATCACAACAGGAAAATCGACGCAGAAGCGCGCCCCGTGACGCCACTGCGAACTCGACTGAGGCCATGCCCCCTGCGGTCGCAGCGGCGTGGCAAAGAGCGCCATCCCAGATGCTTTTCCGGCCGGTCGGCATCTCGACGCGCATTTCGCGAGGGAGGACGTAGGCTTTCCGGCGAAGCGCTCTATATCGCACTTACCAAAAACGCTTATCCAAGGGAGTGGACCGCCATGGAATGGAAGGGCCGTCGCCAGTCGAGCAACGTCGAAGATCAGAGCGGCTCCGGCCCCGTGCGGGGCGGTTTCGGTCGGGGTGGCGGTTTCCGCATCCCGATGGGCGGCGGACGCGGCGGCGGGTTGAGCATCGGCACCATCATCTTCCTCGTGGTCATCTACCTCATCTTCAAGGCCATGGGCATCGACCTTCTGCAGGTTCTCGACGGGGGCCAGACGGGGCAGTCCGGCTACGAGCAGAGCCAGGGCAGCACGCCGGGCACGGCCCAGCAGGAGGAGACCAAAGCCTTCATCAAGACCGTTCTCGCCGAGACCGAGGATACGTGGAACGGCATCTTCCAGGCGAACGGCCAGACCTATCGCGAGCCGACGCTGGTGTTCTTCACTGGCGGCGTGCAGTCGGCCTGCGGTCAGGCATCGGCCGCCTCGGGGCCGTTCTACTGCCCGGGCGACCAGAAGGTCTATCTCGACACCTCGTTCTTCGACGAGCTTTCCCAGCGCTTTCAGGCCTCGGGCGATTTCGCGCAAGCCTATGTGGTCGCGCATGAAGTCGGGCACCATGTCCAGAACCTGCTCGGGACGCTGCCGAAGGTCAACGAGCAGCGGCAGGGCATGGACGAGGCGTCGTCCAACGAGCTGTCCGTGCGGACCGAGCTCCAGGCCGATTGCTATGCCGGCATCTGGGGCAAGTACACGCAGCAGAAGGGTCTGCTCGAGCAGGGCGATCTTGAGGAGGCGTTGAACGCCGCGACCCAGATCGGCGACGACACGCTGCAGAAGCGGACCCAGGGCTATGTCGTGCCGGAAAGCTTCAATCATGGCACGTCGCAGCAGCGGGCGACCTGGTTCAAGCGCGGCTTCGACAGCGGGCAGTTGCAGGCCTGCGACACGTTCAACAATCCGGTCTGACGGATTTTTCTCGGGTAGCATGGCACGCGGACGAATCTTGTCTTCCGCGTGCCCGCTGTCTCCCGCATGTCATGAGCGGCCGCTAATCCAGGCGCATTCCAACGCACCAGGAGCGCTTTCATGGCACACGGTCCCAGCACGTCCTCGCCCGTCATCCGCGACATCATCGCGGCGCGGGCGTCCCGCCGAAGCTTTCTCAAGGGCTTTTCGGCCGTGGGAACCCTGGCTGCCACCGGCTCCGGCTTCGTCGGCTCGCTTTTCGCGGACGAGAGTTTCGCGGCATCCGCTGCCTCGACGTTGAAATTCACCGAACTGAAGCGCGTCTACGACAAGGACATGGCGGTCGCGCCCGGCTACAAGGCCGATGTGGTGGCGCGCTGGGGCGATCCGATGACCGGCGCCACCGCCGCCTTCGACGGAACCGTGCCTTCCGCCGCAGAGCAAATGGCCCGCTTCGGCTATAATTGCGACTACATCGCCTATATGCCGCTGCCGAAAGGCTCCACCAGCGCCGATCATGGCCTTCTCTGCGTCAATAACGAATATATCTCGCCGAACGTGATCTTTCCCGGGCTGACCGAGGACGATGCCGGGGCGAAGATGACGCGCGAACAGGTGGATTTCGGCATGGCCGCGATGGGCCACTCGATCGTCGAGGTGAAGATGGACAACGGTGCCTGGGCCATGGTCCAGGATAGCCCCTACAATCGCCGCCTGACGCTGGAGACGCCGATGGCGCTATCGGGCCCGGTCGCCGGCCACGATCTGGTCAGGACCACGGCCGATCCGGACGGCCGCCTCGTGCACGGCACCAACTATAATTGCGGCGGCGGGGTCACCCCCTGGGGCACGGTGCTGACCTGCGAGGAAGGCGCCTCGGATACCTTCGGCGGCAAGCCCGAGAGATCGACCATCGCGCCGGTGCTCGAGCGCTACGGGTTCGACGGCTCCGATGTCTACGGGCGCGCCCGTTTTCACGATCGTTTCGACATGACCAAGGAGCCGAACGAGCCCAACCGCTTCGACTGGGTGGTCGAGATCGATCCCTATGATCCCGCCTCCACGCCGATCAAGCGCACGGCGCTCGGGCGCATGAGCCACGAAGCCTCGACGGTCGTGCACAACAAGGACGGGCGGATCGTCATCTATATGGGCGATGACGACTACTTCGAATACACCTATCGTTTCGTCACCAAGGCGGCCTTCGATCCCGCAAAGCCGGAAACCTCGAAAGACATCCTCGACGACGGCATCCTGTCCGTTGCGCGTTTCGATGACGACGGTACGCTGCACTGGCTGCCGCTCGTTCACGGGCAGGGGCCGCTGACCGCCGAAAACGGCTTTGCGACGCAGGCGGACGTGCTTCTGAAGACGCGCCTTGCCGCCGACGCGCTCGGGGCGACGCCGATGGACCGGCCGGAAGACATGGAAACGAACCCGGTGACCGGCCGCGTCTACGCCGTGATGACCAAGAACAAGAAGCGCGCGCAGGACAAGCTGAACCCCGCGAACACGCGGCCGGAAAACCTGTGGGGCCATATCGTCGAGCTGATCCCGCCGGGGGGCCGAGGGCGCGATGCCGACCACACGGCAGAGGTCTACGCGTGGGACCTGTTCGTTCTCGCCGGCAATCCGGCCGATGCGGCCACCGGGTCGAGCTTCCATCCCGAAACCTCCGAGAATGGCTGGTTCGTCTGCCCCGACAATATCACCTTCGATCCCGCGGGCAGGCTCTGGGTTGCCACGGACGGCGCGAACGATTTCGGCCTTCCGGACGGGATCTACGGTATCGATACCGAGGGTCCGGCGCGTGGTCTGCCGAAACTGCTCTTCACCTGTCCCGCCGGTGCCGAGGCGACCGGGCCCTGCTTCACCCCGGATGGCAAGACCCTGTTCGTTTCCGTGCAACACCCCGCCGAGGATGCCGAGACGCTGGACAAAGCGGAAACGCTGTGGCCCGACTTCAAGGGCAGCCTGCCCCGGCCGTCGGTGATCGCCATCCGCAAGGCGGACGACGGCGCCGTCGGCGCCTGAACCTTCTGTTGCCCGGTGACCCGGCGATCGCGAAGGTCCGGGTCACTTTCCCGACGCTTGCCATCTGACGCGAGGCTGCCGACGCTCCAGGAATGCTCCGCGGGGTGAAGGCGCGGCCTCACGGCGCCTCGACAATGGTCGTTGCCTCGATGCCTGCTTGGTTCTACAGCAACGGCGAGCTGACCCATTCGCAGTGCGGGTCGCCCGCAAAAAGCGATGCCCGGGTCAACGGGCACGCGTCACGAGCCTCGCGTCGGGCGGCGCGGGGTGGGGGAAGGGGAGTTTGCGATGATCGATCCGGTGGCGGCGCGGCGAGGGCTTCTCCTCGTCTTCATGATCCTCTTTCTCGACATCATCGGCATCGCGATCATCATGCCCGTTCTCCCGGCCTTTCTGGCGGAACTGACGGGCGATTCGATCAGCGATACGGCGATCGACGGCGGGTGGCTTCTGCTCGTCTATTCCGGCATGCAGTTTCTGTTTGCGCCGCTGATCGGCAATCTCTCCGACAGGTTCGGGCGCCGGCCGGTGCTGCTGGCATCGGTGCTGACCTTTGCGATCGACAACCTCATCTGCGCGCTGGCAACCAGCTTCGGCATGCTGTTCGTCGGGCGCATTCTCGCCGGCATTTCCGGCGCCAGTTTTTCCACGGCCTCCGCGTTCATTGCCGACGTGTCCGATGACAGCAATCGTGCCAAGAATTTCGGCCTGATCGGCATCGCCTTCGGCACCGGCTTTGCGCTCGGCCCTGTGATCGGCGGCGCGCTGGGCGAGTTCGGGCCGCGCGTGCCGTTTTATGGTGCGGCGCTGCTTTCGTTCATCAATTTCATCATCGCGTTTTTCCTGCTGCCGGAAACGCTGGAGCGCAAGCATCGCCGGCGTTTCGAATGGCGTCGCGCCAATCCGCTCGGCGCGCTTCGCCAGATGCGAAGCTATCCCGGTATCGGCTGGGTGCTGCTGGTGTTCTTCCTCTACTGGCAGGCCCATGCGGTCTATCCCTCCGTCTGGTCCTTCGTCGCGACCTATCGCTATGGCTGGAGCGAGGGACAGATCGGCCTGTCGCTCGGCGTCTTCGGGATCTGCAGCGCGATCGTCATGGCATTCGTCCTGCCGCGCGTCATTCCCGTGCTCGGCGAGTGGCGCTCCGGTGCGCTGGGGCTGATCTTCTGCTGTGCCGGCCTGATCGGCTATGCCTTCGCGTTTCAGGGCTGGATGGTCTATGCCGTGATCGCTGCCACCTGCCTCGAGGCACTGGCCGATCCGCCGCTCCGCTCGATTGCGGCGGCGAAAGTTCCGCCGTCGGCGCAGGGTGAGCTGCAGGGTGCGCTTTCCAGCATCTCCTCCTTCACGACGATCCTCGGGCCGCTGATGTTCGCGCATATCTTCAGCAGCTTTACCGCGCCGGGCGCATCCATACGCTTTGCCGGCGCGCCCTACATCCTTTCCGCCGTCCTGATCGCCGGCGCCGTCTATCTCTACGTCACGCGGCTGAAATCGGACGGTGTCTCGCGGCAGACATGACCTGAAAGGGTCGAAACCGCTTTAAAAACGATCAATCTCCGTGATGTTTCGATGAAATTCGCAGCATTGCACGCCGATGTCTGGAGGTTTTCCACCATTCAGGCTATGAGCGAGGCGTCGCGCGAGCCCATTCCGGCCGCGACGGACCAGAGGCTTTTCGATCATGCTGACGTCAACGCACCCCGCTGCGGGCGATATCCGTTGGGACAATTCCTGGACAGCGCACTTTCGCGGAAGCGTCATTCTCGGCGTGCCCTTCGTTGCCGCGCAGATCGCGCAGCTCGCCATCAACACCACGGATGTGGTGATGGTCGGCAGACTGGGCGCGACCGAGCTTGCCTCGATCATCATCGCGACGCAGATGTTCTTCACCATCTTCGTTTTCGGCTCCGGCTTTTCCAATGCCGTCGTTCCCATGGTGGCCCAGGCCGTCGGGCGTGGTGACGTCGTTTCCACGCGGCGTTCGGTGCGCATGGGCATGTGGGCCGTGCTGATCTATGGCGTCCTGACGGCGCCGTTCCTGTGGATGGCCGAGCCGATTCTGCTGTTTGCCGGACAGCAGCCGGAGGTGGCGGAGAAGGCGGCAGGCTATCTGCACGTGGCGCAATGGGCGATCTTCCCGAGCCTCGTCTTCATGGTCCTGCGCGCCTTTCTCAGCGGTCTGGAGCGGGCAGGGATCATTCTCTACATCACCTTGATCACGCTCGTGCTCAATGCGGGCCTCTGCTACCTTTTGATCTACGGCCATTTCGGTTTTCCAGCGCTCGGCATGGTCGGGGCGGCTTGGGCCGCTCTGACCGTCGCGGTTCTCGGCCTCGTGCTCGCCATCGTCTATATCCAGCGGCATGAAGAGCTGCGACGCTTCGAACTGTTCGTGCGCTTCTGGAACCCCGATTGGCATGCGCTGAAGGAGGTCGTGTTGCTCGGACTGCCGATCGCCCTGACGATCCTTGCCGAAGTCAGCCTCTTCACCGTCGCCTCGCTGCTCATGGGCACGATCGGCACGGTGGAACTGGCCGCGCATGGCATCGCCCTGCAATTTGCCTCCGTCGCCTTTATGATCCCGCTCGGGCTCGCCCAGGCTGCGACCGTGCGCGTCGGTCTGGCCTACGGCCGCGGCGACATGGAGGGCGTGCGGCGTGCGGGCATCGCCGCCCTTGCGCTCGGCACCCTCTGTGCCGCGATCGGCTCCACGCTGTTTGCGGTCATTCCCTATGCTCTTGCAGCGCTGTACCTCGACACCAGCCGCGCGGATGCCGCCATGGTGCTCGCCTATGCCGGCCCGCTGATCGTGATCGCCGGTGCCTTCCAGCTCGTCGATGGTCTGCAGGCGATCGCTGCGGGCATGCTGCGCGGGCTGAAGGACACGACCGTGCCGATGTTGCTCGCGCTCATCTCCTATTGGCCGATCGGCTTCTTCTCGGCTTGGCTCTTCGCATTTCCGCTGGGGCTTGGCGGGCAGGGTGTGTGGTACGGGTTCTCGCTCGGCCTTCTGGCTGCAGCCTGCCTGCTGAACGCACGGTTCTTCCGGATCGTTCGCAAGCTCAAGTGAGCGTGAGGTTCGTCGCGCAAGACCGTGGAGCAGTTTTGCGCTGGCGACAGGCGCAGATGACGACATGTGCAAGGCAAGGACCGGAAGCGCGCCAAACTGAGAGATCGCGACGGGCTTTAAGGGCCTGGCCGGCGCCCTTCGCGCCGGCGTGAATGCTGCTCCGGCCAGCTACGCCCCGCCAGGCGTGACGGGTCGGCGTGGGGCCTGGGTATCAAGCCCCCGTTTTCGGAGCAGACGGCCTGTCGCCCTCAGGCGCGTTCCGCCAGTGCTTCCTCGCCCTTCTTCTCGCGCAGCAGATTGACGAAGCGGCGGAAAAGATAATGGCTATCCTGCGGGCCGGGCGAGGCTTCCGGATGGTGCTGGACGGAGAAAACCGGCTTGCCGGAAAGACGCAGCCCGCAATTGGTGCCATCGAACAGCGAAACATGGGTCTCTTCGACGCCGGCCGGCAGAGAAGCGGAGTCCACCGCGAATCCGTGGTTCATGGAGACGATCTCGACCTTGCCGGTCGTATGGTCCTTTACCGGATGGTTTGCACCATGATGGCCCTGATGCATCTTCTCGGTCTTGCCGCCGAGGGCCAGGCCCAGCATCTGATGGCCGAGGCAGATGCCGAACACCGGAATGTTGGTCTCGATCAGCTCGCGGATGACGGGTACGGCATATTCGCCGGTTGCCGCCGGGTCTCCCGGACCGTTCGACAGGAAGACGCCATCCGGATTGAGCGCCAGGACGTCGTCCTTGCTCGCCGTCGCCGGCACGACCGTGACCTTGCAGTCGAGGCCGGTGAAGAGGCGCAGGATGTTGCGCTTGACGCCGTAGTCGATGCAGACGACGTGATACTTCGCCGCATCTGCGGACAGCGTGTCGGTGCCTTCGTTCCAGACCCAGGGTTTTTCGTTCCAGATGGAGGATTGGCCGGATGTCGCCACCTTGGCGAGATCGAGGCCCTCGAGGCCGCTCCAGTCCTTCGCCATCGCCTTCAGCGCGTCGAGATCGAACTGCCCGTTGGCATCATGGGCGATGACCGCGTTCGGTGCGCCGTTTTCGCGGATCCAGGCGGTCAGCGCGCGCGTGTCGACGCCGCACATGCCGATGATCCCGCGCGCCTTCAGCCAGACGTCGAGATGACGCGCGGCGCGGTAGTTGGAGGGGTCGGTGATATCGGCTTTGAAGATGACGCCGACCGCGCCGTGGCGGGCCGCCGGGGTCAGGTCCTCGATGTCTTCGTCGTTCGCGCCGACATTGCCGATATGGGGAAAGGTAAAGGTGACGATCTGGCCGAGATAGGACGGATCGGTCAGGATTTCCTGATAGCCGGTGAGCGCGGTGTTGAAGCAGACTTCGGCCGGAACGGCGCCCGTGGCCCCGATGCCCTTGCCTTCGATCACGGTGCCGTCCGCCAGGACGAGCATCGCGGTTGCGGTTTCGGTGGTCCATGGAGCGGTCATCGGCATCATCCCCTTTAGGCGAGGCAGCGAGAGAACGGGCCACCGGTTCGCCAAGCTTCTCAGCACCCGGTGCCGCCCGGCGCAGACGGGCGCGGGTCGCAATTCAGGTCTCTCTTGGTGCAGGTCCTCGACATAAGCGCGTGGTCGCGCGGGGTCAACCGTCGCGGCGGGAAATCCGCTGAATAATGCCGGCCTTGCCCAGCGTCGCGCGCAAGCTGCCCGGCCACGCCCCATTTTTTCGTGAAGCCCATTTGACGACGAACCCGTTTGTTGCCGCCCGGCCGATGGTCTATGAGAGCCGCCACGGCCACAGAACCATGACACACGACGACAGAGCCACGAGACACAAGGGAGATACGCATGCTGCGCGAAACGATCAACGATGCCTTGAAGACGGCCATGAAGGCCAAGGACGCCCGGCGGGTTTCGACGCTGCGGCTGGTGCAGGCGGCGCTCAAGGACCGCGACATTGCCAATCGCGGCGTCGGCAAGCCGGAGACGACCGATGACGAACTGCTGCAGATCCTTGCGAAGATGGTCAAGCAGCGCGAAGAATCGGCCAAGGTCTATGACGATGCCGGGCGGCCGGAGCTTGCGACGCACGAGCGCGAGGAAATCGCCATCATCGGCGATTTCCAGCCCGAACAGTTCTCCGAGGCGCAGGTGAAGGAGGTCGTGGCCACGGCGATTGCCGAGGCGCAGGCGACGGGTCCGAAGGACATGGGCAAGGTGATGGCGATCCTGAAGGAGCGGCATGCCGGCCAGATGGATTTCGCCAAGGCATCGGGCGTGCTGAAGGGCCTTCTCTCGGGCGCCTGAGATCCGCCGGCGGTCGCGTCTGCGGCAAGCTTCGGCGTGGCTGCTGCGTGTCGGGCTCCCGCGGCGCGAAGGATTGCCTGTGGATAGCGGTGAGGGATGTTGCGCGCTGTAGCGATACGGCGCGCAAGCGCCTATATCGAGGCCATGCGCTTTTCCCCGACCTTTCTCGAAGAAATCAAGGATCGTGTTCCGATTTCGGACGTGATCGGCAAGCGCGTGACCTGGGACCGGAAGAAGACCAATGCGTCCAAGGGCGACTACTGGGCCTGCTGCCCCTTCCATGGCGAGAAATCGCCGAGTTTCCACTGCGAAGACCGCAAGGGGCGCTACCACTGCTTCGGGTGCGGGGTATCGGGCGACCATTTTCGTTTTCTGAACGAACTCGACGGGATGAGTTTTCCCGAAGCCGTGCAACAGATCGCCGATCTCGCCGGTGTCGCCATGCCGCAGCCGGACGTGGAGGCGGAGAAGCGCGACAGGCAGCGCGCGACGCTGCAGGACGTCATGGAAATGGCGACGCAGTTCTTTCAGGATCAGCTGCAGACCGCGAATGGCGCGCGTGCCCGCGCCTATCTGCGCGACCGCGGACTGACCGGGCGCACGATCGAGACCTTCCGGCTCGGCTATGCACCGGAGAGCCGCAACGCCTTGAAGGAACATCTCGCCAATAAGGGGATCCCGCGCGAGCAGATCGAGGCCTGCGGTCTCGTGGTGCATGGTCCCGACATTGCGGTCTCCTACGACCGCTTTCGCGACAGGATCATGTTTCCCATCCTGTCGTCGCGCGAGAAGGTGATCGCGTTCGGCGGACGGGCCATGTCGAAGGATGCGCAGGCGAAATACCTGAATTCCAACGAGACCGAGCTCTTTCACAAGGGCAATGTGCTCTACAATTTCGCGCGCGCGCGCCGGACGCTCGGGGGCGCCGACGGCAACGAGACGATCATTGCGGTCGAAGGCTACATGGACGTGATCGCCCTCTATCAGGCGGGGATCGAGAACGCCGTGGCGCCGCTCGGCACCGCGCTGACGGAGAACCAGCTGGAGCTTCTCTGGAAGCTGACGCCGGAGCCGATCCTCTGTTTCGATGGCGACGGTGCCGGCATTCGGGCCGCCAACCGGGCGGTCGATCTCGCGTTGCCGCATCTCAAACCCGGCCGTTCCGTTCGCTTCGCGCTTCTGCCAGATGGCAAGGATCCCGACGATCTCGTGCGCGAGGAGGGACGGGCGCCGTTCGACCGCGTGCTTGCGGCAGCGCGCTCGCTTTCGGAAATGGTCTGGACGCGCGAAGTCCAGGCGGGCGGTTTCGAGACGCCGGAAAAGCGGGCGGAGCTGGAGGCGAAATTGAAGCAGATCGTCGCGGTGATCGGCGACGAGAGCGTTCGCCGGCACTACGGACAGGCCATGCGCGACCGGCTGAACACCTATCTGCGCGGGCCGCAGCGCTCCGGTTTTCAGGGCGGTGGCTATCAGGGGGGCGGCTATCAGGGTGGAAATTACGCGCGGGGCGGCGGGGCGGGCGGTTTCGCGTCCGGCGGCCAGAGAGGTGGCGGACAAGGCGGCGGCCGATCCGGTGGTCGCGGCGCTTTCGGCAAGGAGGCGGCGCCGATGCGCGGCCTTGCGGGCATCTCGGAACGGCTGGCGCGGTCTTCGATCGTCTCGGGCGTCCAGTCGCTGCCGCCGCTGAAGGAGAGCGTGCTGGCGCTGACCATCGTCAACCATCCCGAGGTGCTCTTTGCCGAATATGACGAGATTTCGGTCATCGACTATGAGAGCAAGGATCTGCAGCGCCTCTGGTCGCAGGTGCTCAATGCCGCTGCGGCAAAGGGGCCGCGCCTGACGCGCGAGATGCTGGTGGAGAACCTCGAGGCTGCCGGCTTTACGGGCCTCCTCGCCATGCTCGACCAGCAGGTCCGCTTCGCCCGTCTCTGGATCGCGACGCAGGCGGCCGATCCGGCCGATGCGCTGGAAGGATATCGGCAGGCGCTGGCGCTGCACAAACGCACGAAGGCGCTTCTCTGGCAACGGCGCGAGCTGGAGCGCGACCTGGCGCGCGCGACGGAAGATGGCGACGACGAACTGGCAAGCCTTGTCCTGCGCAATCTGGAAGAGGTGCAGAACGAGGTCGAACGCCTGGAGAATCAGGAGGCGATTATCGAGGGGTTCGGCGTGCTGTCCGGTCGGGTCAAAGGGCCGGGCGCGAAATGACGGATGGACGGTCGAGGTCATTGCGCTCCTCCTCAAGTGGGTCGCGATCTTTCACGTTTTGATCTTTGCGTTTCCGGCCGTGTCCGTGACTGTGCAACACGCGACCACCCCGGGTCCGCACAGACAGCGGCATTCCTGCATAAGGAAACCCTAATTCATATTTTGAACAAAGCAAGAACAAATTCCTTTTCTTTTCCCTCTCTTTGTGTATTCTCGGAGCCACGCCGGATGGCAGGCAGGTGCACGCTGCTGTGGTCATCCTGGTGTTCGGCGGCCAGCGCCCTCGCGCCGGCTGGTGGAATCGTGCAGAATGGCGTTCATGACATCTTCTCCAGTGCCGTCTCTTCAGACCCGTAACGATCCGCCTTTCGACGCGCCGTCCGCTGCGCCTGCAGCCCACCGGCGAGGGGATGGGCAGACGACGTTTCGGGCATCCGGCAAGGCGCCGCTGGAGGTGCTGAAATCCGTCTACGGCTATTCCGTCTTCCGCGGGCAGCAGGGTGATGTGGTCGATCACGTGGTCTCCGGCGGGGATGCGGTGGTTTTGTTTCCGACGGGGGCGGGCAAGTCGCTCTGCTTCCAGGTGCCGGCGCTCTGCCGTTCGGGGCTCGGGATCGTGGTCTCGCCGCTGATCGCGCTGATGCGTGACCAGGTGGAGGCTCTGAAGGCGCTTGGCGTTCGCGCGGCGGCCCTGAATTCGTCGCTGTCGCGTGAGGATTTTCTCGACGTGCGCAGGTCGGTGCGCGACGGGACGCTCGATCTTCTCTACGTCACGCCGGAACGGATCGTCACGGACGGGTTCCGCGAGATGGTGGCGGGGGTCGAGATCGCGCTGTTTGCGATCGACGAGGCCCATTGCGTTTCGCAGTGGGGGCATGATTTCCGGCCGGAGTATCGCACGCTGGGGCAACTGGCGACGCTCTATCCGGGCGTGCCGCGCATGGCGCTGACGGCGACGGCCGATCCGCAGACGCGCGGGGATATCATCGAGCGGCTGGCGCTGTCGGACGCGCGGGTGTTCAGCTCCAGCTTCGACCGGCCGAACATCGCCTACGAGATCGTCGAGCGCGACCAGCCGCGCCAGCAATTGCTGCGCTTCCTATCGCGGCACAAGGGGGCGAGCGGTATCGTCTATTGCCTGTCGCGCGCGAAAGTGGAGGACACCGCGGAGTGGCTGAACGGGCAGGGAATCCGTTCGCTTGCCTATCATGCCGGTATGGACCGCGCCGTGCGCGACGCAAACCAAGACGCGTTCCTGAAGGAGGAAAATCTCTGCCTGGTGGCCACGGTCGCCTTCGGCATGGGGATCGACAAGCCGGATGTGCGCTATGTCGCGCATCTCGACCTGCCGGGGTCCGTCGAGGCCTATTACCAGGAGACGGGCCGTGCCGGTCGCGACGGCCAGCCGTCGCAGGCCTGGATGGCCTATGGCATGGCCGACGTGATCCAGCGGCGCAAGATGATCGACGAGGGCGGGGCGGCCGACGACATCAAGCGCATCGAACGCGGCAAGCTCGGATCGCTTCTCGGCATCTGCGAGACGGCCTCCTGCCGGCGGCAGGCGATCCTCGCGCATTTCGGCGAGCGGCATGCCGGCGGCTGCGGCAATTGCGACACCTGCCTCAATCCCGTCGAGACCTGGGATGGAACCGAGGCGGCGATCAAGGCGCTGGCGGCGGTCTATCGCACGGGCGAGCGTTTTGGCGCAGGCCACGTCATCGATGTGCTGACCGGCACGGTCAACGACAAGACGACGCGTTTCGGTCATGCCGATATGCCGGTGTTCGGGGCGGGCAAGGAGATCGCGGCCAAGACCTGGCAGTCGATCCTGCGGCAGTTGCTGGCCGCCGGTTTCCTCAGTGTCGATCATTCGGCCTTCGGCGCGCTGAAGCTGGAGCCGACGGCGCGCGGGGTGTTCAAGAAAGAGACCGAGGTTCGGTTCCGCAAGGACCGCCCGACCTCCGCCAAGGCTGCCCGCAATGCCCGATCGCCGGCCGCGCGCGAGAAGGCGGCGCTGGATGGGTCGGATCTCGAACTTTTCGAGGCGCTGAGGGCGGAGCGCGCCAATATTGCGCGCGGCATGAACGTGCCGCCTTATGTCGTCTTCCCCGATACGACGCTGATCGCGCTTGCCAAAATGCGGCCGGACGATGCGGACGATCTGCTTGATGTGCCGGGGATCGGGCAAAGCAAGAAGGAGCGGTTCGGCGAGCAGTTTCTGGAGGTGATCCGGACGTTTCGGGGGTAGTGTCCCCCGACCCGGAGACAGTTGCGCGTTCAAAATGCCGGATGATGGGATGCCGGCAGAGCGGACGTGCAGATGCGCGCATGGTCATGTCGAGTTGCGACAACGGGCGGTCCGGCAATAATCTCGCTCTATCCGTGCACGATGCTTGTGATCTGAGACTTACGCTACACGGTTACTGAGGTGTCGAGCCGAGCCCGAAGCGCCGTGCTTCCGTCAAGCTTTCGTCTTGGCTCTGTCTTGCCCTTGTCTTGCGGGCGAAAAGACCTACATCTGCCTAGCAGATCGAGACAGCGGCAATGCCAAGCCTTAATTCCGGCGTTTTTCGCCTTATTGCGCTGTTTTCTGCCGGAAGAGCTTGACGTAGCCGAAGAATCTGGGAATCAACCGTCTTTGGCTTGGAAGGTTTATTGGATACGGCGGAAACGATCATCATGCAAGTGATGTTTGGAACGTGCTGCTGTCGCAGCCGACCGGGATGATCGCGGCAGTGCCGTGGTTAATCGGGAATTAATATCAGCCCGTTAGGTCAGGGGTAATGTTCGCGGTGTTGCGCCTTCGAGGCGCCCGGGCCACACGGCTCGTCACCGCTCCAACGTGGAATGCTGGTCCAAAGAAAGCGACGAAGAATGGCAACCAAAGTCAAAGAGAACGAAGAAGCCGAATCTGAACGCGACGGCGCAACGGACGGCCCGCTTCTCGATCTCTCGGACGACGCGGTCAAAAAGATGATCAAGGCCGCCAAGAAGCGCGGCTACGTCACGATGGACGAGCTGAACTCCGTGCTTCCGTCCGAAGAGGTGACCTCCGAGCAGATCGAGGACACGATGGCCATGTTGTCCGACATGGGCATCAATGTCGTCGAGGACGAAGAGGTCGACGAGAACGCCTCCGGCGGCGAGGAAGAGGCAAGCGACGACGAGCCCGACAGCGAGGGCGGCGAGATCGCCACCTCCAGCGGCACCGCGCTCGCCACCGCCAAGAAGAAAGAACCGACGGACCGGACCGACGATCCGGTGCGGATGTATTTGCGCGAGATGGGCTCGGTCGAGCTTCTGTCGCGCGAGGGCGAAATCGCGATCGCCAAGCGCATCGAGGCCGGTCGCGAAACGATGATCGCGGGTCTCTGCGAAAGCCCGCTGACGTTCCAGGCGATCATCATCTGGCGCGACGAACTGAACGAAGGCCAGACGCTGCTGCGCGAGATCATCGATCTCGAAACGACCTATTCGGGTCCGGAAGCCAAGGCCGCGCCGCAGTTCCAGTCGCCCGAGAAGATCGAGGCGGACCGCAAGGCCGCCGAGGAAAAGGAAAAGACCCGCCGTTCGCGCACCAGCGAAGACGACATCACCAATGTCGGCGGCGAGGGCCTGCCGCCCGAGGAAGAGGAAGAGGACGACGACGAGTCGAACCTGTCTCTCGCCGCGATGGAAGCGGAACTGCGCCCGCAGGTCATGGAAACGCTCGACATCATTGCCGAGACCTACAAGAAGCTTCGCAAGCTGCAGGACCAGCAGGTGGAGCTGCGGATGCATGCGGCCTCTGGATCGCTGAGTTCCGCGCAGGAAAAGAAGTACAAGGAGCTCAAGGACGAGCTCATCACGGCCGTGAAGTCGCTGTCGCTCAATCAGAATCGCGTCGATAATCTGGTCGAGCAGCTTTACGACATCAACAAGCGGCTGGTGCAGAACGAAGGCAAGCTGCTGCGGCTGGCCGAAAGCTACGGCGTGAAGCGCGACTCGTTCCTGGAGCAGTATTCCGGCAGCGAACTCGTGACGAACTGGATGGAAACGGTCAGCAATCTGACGGCCCGCGGCTGGGCGCCTTTCGTGAAGAACGAAGAGCGCATGATCAGCACGATCCGTGGCGAGATCCACAATCTCGCAACGGAAACCGGCATCTCGATCTCGGAATTCCGCCGCATCGTTCACATGGTGCAGAAGGGCGAGCGCGAAGCCCGGATCGCCAAGAAGGAAATGGTGGAAGCCAACCTTCGCCTCGTGATCTCGATTGCCAAGAAGTACACCAACCGTGGTCTTCAGTTCCTGGACCTTATCCAGGAAGGCAATATCGGCTTGATGAAAGCGGTCGATAAGTTCGAGTATCGGCGCGGCTACAAGTTCTCCACCTATGCGACATGGTGGATCCGGCAGGCGATCACCCGCTCGATCGCCGACCAGGCACGCACGATCCGTATTCCGGTGCACATGATCGAGACGATCAACAAGATTGTCCGCACATCGCGCCAGATGCTGCACGAGATCGGCCGCGAGCCCACCCCGGAAGAGCTGGCCGAAAAGCTGGCGATGCCGCTCGAAAAGGTCCGCAAGGTCCTCAAGATCGCCAAGGAGCCGATCTCGCTCGAAACCCCTGTGGGCGACGAGGAGGACAGCCATCTCGGCGATTTCATCGAGGACAAGAATGCGCTGCTGCCGATCGATGCGGCCATTCAGGCGAACCTGCGGGAGACGACGACGCGCGTGCTGGCCTCGCTGACGCCGCGCGAGGAGCGCGTGTTGCGCATGCGCTTCGGCATCGGCATGAACACCGACCACACGCTGGAAGAGGTCGGCCAGCAGTTCTCGGTCACGCGCGAACGTATTCGCCAGATCGAGGCGAAGGCGCTCCGCAAGCTCAAGCATCCGAGCCGGTCGCGCAAGCTGCGCTCGTTCCTCGACAGCTAGGCTGAGGCATTCGACCGGCGTGCCGGTCACCACGTCAGAGCAACGGCGTCCGCATCAGCGGGCGCCGTTTTTGTCTATCGGGTGGAGCGCAATGGGCAGGGTGTCTTCGACGTCTCGCGCCGGCATACCGAGAAGCGCCGTTTGCTTGCGCCGGCTTGACGGCGGGGATCGGCCTGCATAAGCTCCGCATCATGAACATGATCTCCGCCATGACGACCTGCATCGTGACATCCCTTACGGGGTGCGCGGAGCGTTGTCGGGACTGATTTTTCTGTTCCGCCGTCCGTGCCGCCTTCCATAGGGTGGCCCGGAGACGGCTCGCCCTTGAACCACCAAGGAGCGACCCATGCCCTCTTTCTTTTCTCCCGAACGTCTTGCACCCGGTCGTCACCGGCCGGATGGCCTGACCCTCCGCGCAGCCGAGCAGCGCGACGTCGCCGGCATCACCGCCCTCGCCAACCTTCCGCTTTATCGCGCGGGAACGCAGAGGCTACCGTTCCAGAGCGAGGAGGCCACGGCGCGGTGGCTTGGCGCAGGCGGCGAGGCGGCATCGCCGCCCGTGGTGGCGGACCTCGGCGGGCAGATCGTCGGCATCGGTGGTCTGCATCGCCAAACGGGACGACGCCAGCATGTCGCCATTCTCGGGCTTGGCGTTCACGACGGTTTTCAGCGCCGGGGGATCGGTGCGGCACTTCTCGATGCGTTGCTGGATGCGGCCTTCAACTGGCTGCAGATCCGACGGGTGGAGCTGACGGTTTTTGCAGACAATGCCGGCGCCATTTCTCTCTACGAAGGCGTCGGGTTCGAGCGCGAGGGCCTGTTGCGCGCCTACGCGTTCCGGGACGGCACCTATGCCGACGTCCTTGCCATGGCCTTGCTGGCACCGGGGCTTTGCGAACCCACGGCCGGGATCGCAGACTGATCGTCATCGACGTTTGGGACAAGCGGGCGCGATCGCCTCTGGCTTGGTTTTCTGGCGCCAGATCGCTTAATCGCGTTGCGATCTTTCCGGTTCGCCCCTGACGCTTCAGCGTCTTGTTTTGCACATATCCTTGTTGCAAAAGCGCTGCACACTTTTGCGCGACATGCTTTATGTCCATCTCCGTGACATCAGAACCTTCCCAGCGCCGCTCCAACAGACCGATCCTCGCGATTCTTGCCTCGCTTGCGTTGCATGCCGCGATCATTGCGCCGTTCGTGCTGCGGCTGCCGGATCGTGCGGCCGAGGAACCAGTGGAGCAGAGCGTCACCGTGGAGATCGTTCCGGAACCGGAGAAGACGCCGGAGCCCGTCGAAAAGCCTGAGACGACGACGGAGAAAGCGCCCGAGCCGCGGCCCGAGGCGCCCAAGCCTCAATCCGCACCGTCGAAGCCGCCGCCACCACCAACACCACCGGCACCTGCTTCGACATCGACCCCGGCTGAGCCGTCATCGGCTGCTGCGCCCTCGCAGCCTTTCGAGGCGTCGGCAGCAGAGGAGACCGACGCGCCGCGGGAGGCTGTCGATCTGCCGGCGCCGGATGACAAGGCCCTGAAAGAGGATGTGCCGACGCAAGAGCCGGCAGAGGATGTGCCTGCAAGCTCTGCGGATGCCGCGGACAAACCGTATGCCAAGCCCGCTTCCTCTTCGGATGCGCCCGTTTCGGAAACACGGCCGGATGCACCGACGCCGGCCCCGACGCCGCCACAACCGGCCGAGACACCGCCAGCCATGCCGGAGGTGCTCACCGGAAAAACACCCTTGACAGAAGGAGAGGAGAGCGAGGCCGCTACCCTTGCGTCTCCTCCATCCTCCATCCCGCCTCCTGAAACAGCACCGCCGCCACCGCTTTCGTCCGCGGAGAAGCCCGACGTCCGCCCGACAACCGAAAGCCGCGCCGAAGCACCGATGACGCCGGACGAGCAGGCGGCGTTCGTTCCGGCCAAGCCTGCGGTACCGGTGACGAAGCCCGATCCCGAGCCCGCCCCGAAGGCGGCGAAGACGCTTTATGCCAGAAATATTCTCGCGGATCCGCGCGTGCGCGGTGCCTTGGGCAGACTGTCGCCCGAGAAGCGGATCGTCCAGATATGCGGCATCGAGGCACTCGAGCAGGCGCGCCATTCCAGCGCTTCCTTCCGGCCGGACCTTCTGAAGGGCTTCGGCAAGAATGGCGGGCTTATCGCCGGGCCGCATTTGAGCGCGCGGGGTGGCGCGGTCCGGTCCCGCGGGGTCTGGCGCGAAATCACCTTCGACTGCACCGTCAATGCCGCATTCGATGCGATCACCTCCTTCCGTTTCGCCATCGGCGACACGATCCCTCGCAGCGACTGGGCAGCCCGTGGGCTTGCTGCCGATTGATAACCCAGGTTTTCAGGCCGTCCGGCCATTCCCCGGGGAACAACTCGTCAGCCATCGCTTTCCTTCGCCAGAAGGAATGCGCGCTCTGCGCGTGGAAGGGGGATTATGATGTATGTGGATGGCTTCATCGTCGCTGTCCGTCGGGACCGGCTGGATGCCTATGCCGATCTCGCGCGGCAGGCCGGCGCGATCTGGAAGGCGCATGGCGCGCTCGACTATGTGGAATGCATCGGCGACGACCTGCCTTACGGGCAGCTCACCTCGTTCCCGCGCGCCGTGCAGGCGACGGCCGACGAGGTGGTGGTCTTTGCCTGGATCGTCTATGCCTCGAAGGCCGACCGCGACCTGATCGTGCCGAAGGTCATGGCCGACCCACGGCTGAAGATCGATCCGGAGACCATGCCTTTCGATGGGCAGAGACTGATCTATGGGGGTTTCGATATGCTGGTCCGGGCCTAGATTGCCGTCGGCAAACAGGCTTCCACCGAAGGAGCCATCGCCTTATGGTCCTGCCGCAGAAGCGATCTCGGGAGATCTCATGCCGCAAACCATGCTGACCCTGTCCACCCGGGGTTCCGGGCTCTACGAGTTTACCGACGAGGTCCGCGCCTTCGTGCGCCAATCGGGGATCGAGGAGGGTTTGTTGACCGTGTTCGTCCGGCACACCTCGTGCTCGCTGCTCATTCAGGAGAATGCCGATCCGGATGTCCGGCGGGATCTCGACATGTTTTTTGCCCGTCTGGTGCCGCCGTCGGACGATCCCTCGATGCAGTGGGTCGTCCATACCGACGAAGGCCCGGACGACATGCCGGCGCACATCAAGGCGGCGCTGACCGCGGTGTCGATCGGCATCCCGATCGCCAGCGGCCGCCTCGTGCTCGGCACGTGGCAAGGCCTCTACCTGTTCGAACATCGCCAGCGTCCGCATCGGCGCGAGGTCGTCCTGCATATCGGTCGCTAGGATCGACACCGTAGCGAAGGTTCAAGCCAGGCCATCGCTTGACATCGGCATTTCAGACCGCATCTCTTCTCTTGAGCCTTTGCTTTGACACGCGCCGAGCCGATGAGGGGGAATGATGATGACGGACGTTCAGACCATTGCCGAGCGCTTCATGGAGGCGCTGAACCATCGCGATTTCGAGACCATCGCCGGATTTCTGGATGAGGATGCGGCGCTCGACACGCTCACCGGACTGCGCGCCATCGGCTCGCATCCACTGCGCCTGGCGATCATGAGCTATTTCCGCCACTTCGACGAAACCTTTTCGGATATGGTGCCAATGCGCGATCAGCTGGGCCAGCGCGTTGCCGTCGATGTCACGGCCCGGGGAACCTACCGGGAAAGCATGGCCGGCTTTCCGACGGCGACGGGCCAATCCTATTCGATCCCGAGCGTCTTCGTTTTCGAGTTCGACGGGCCCAGCGTGACGCGTCTCACGCATTATCGCAACATCCGCATTTTCGAGCAGCAATTGCTGCGCTGAAGCGCCGGCCACCCTGGCCGACAGGCATGGTTTGCCATGCTGCGACCGTCTTCACGCGCGCTTTCGAGATGAACGATTCCTGAATGTACGGTTTCACGTACATTCAGCTTCCCCGCGCTAGAAAGGATGCATTCGCCGGACAACGGCGCAACTGACGCGCGCCTCGCGGAGACGGGGGACGCGTTTTTGAAGATCGAGGAAACGCACCATGAAAACCATGATGACCCGACTTGCCGTTGCCGCAATGATCGGCGTGTCCAGCCTTTCCGCCTTCGCCGGCGCGGCCTCCGCCAACGAGATCCGCCTCGGCCTCTCGTCCGGCTCCGTCGTCGATGTGCAGTATCGCGACGAACGCGACTGGCGGCGCGACCGCCAGGATCGCCGGCACGATCGCCGCGATTGGGGCCGTGAGCGTCGTGGCCATTGCGCACCGTGGCTGGCGGCCGACAAGGCCGGTGCCTATGGCCTGCGCCGCGCCCGCGTCGTTGCCGTCACACCGCGCCGGGTCGTGGTCGAAGGCCGCTTCCGCGGCGGGTTCCGCACGATCGCCTTTGCAAACATGCGCGGCTGCCCGCGGCTCGGCCGCTAACAGCCGCCTTCGCCGCCCATAAGCGAGGCTCGAAACAGCAAAGCCTGCCCGGTCAAAGCGATCGGGCAGGCTTTGCCAATGACAGGGGTGTCGTTGCCGGCGTCCGCTGCGCAGGTTCGGAGAGAGCCAGCGGGTATCAGCGACCATGCTCCTTGCTTGCAGCAATGCTGCGAACGAAGCGGTCGGTTACCCCACGCGGACGACAGAGCGACGCGCCGCAGCCGGCCCGCCGCTCTTCGTTGTGTTTCAGGGATCGATCGCGAAGGTCAGGTTGACGGTGACGTTGTAGTTGTTCTCCCCGTTCGCGATCGGAACGGCCGCTTCGGCCAGATCCTTGGCCATGGCGCGGGCCATCATGGGCACGGGTTCGGGGCGCCCGGCATTCTCGTTGATCTCGATCACCCGGCCCAGCTTGACGCCAGCGGCGTCCGCCAGGGTTTTTGCCTTTGCGATCGCATCGGCCACGGCGGACTTGCGGGCCTCATTGAGGGTCGCGTCCGGCTTGTCGTTGGTAAACTGGATGCTGCCGCCCTGGTTGACGCCGAGCGTTACCGCCTGGTCGATGATCGCGCCGAGCTTGGCGATCTCCCGCAGCCGCACGGTCAAGGTGTTGGCGACCTGATAGCCGATGAGAGTCGGGGGCTCGTTGCCATTGTTGTTCTCTGGATAGCGATATTGCGGATTGACCGCAAAACCGGAGGTCTGCAGATCACGATCCGCGATGCCACTGGTGCGCAGCGCAGCCAGAACATCGGTCATCGACTTGGAGTTGGCATCGAGCGCTTCGCGCGCCGTTTTCGCATCGGTGACCACGCTGAAGGAGACGATCGCCATATCCGGCGCGACGCTGACGCGCCCCTCGCCACTGACTTCGATCACGGCCTCGCGCTGCGGCGGCGGTGTCTGGGCCGAAGCGGGCAGGGCCGTCGCGGCCATGACGGAGAGAGCGAGAGCGGGCACGAAACCACCCAGGAGGGTGCGGCGCAGGCGGAGCATTGACGTCATATCGGGTTCTTTCTCTTCATCTATTTCGTCCCTGCAACCTTGTTGCGGATCGATTGTGAAGGGAATACGGCGGCGCCTTGTGACAAACCCGAAATTCCGCTAAAGCCATCCCGCGGAGGCCACCATTGACCTCCCAAAAACGGCACCGCCGTCAGGGCCTGTAGCTCAATGGTTAGAGCCGGCGGCTCATAACCGCTTGGTTGGGGGTTCGAGTCCCTCCGGGCCTACCACATCAATTTTACTTTCAGTGATTTATATCGCCGTTCGCCATGGTGATTGTCCAAACGTTTAGCCAGTTCGATTCTTGACCGGATATCCCGTGGTAACCGGCGCGAACTGTCGCGTGCGCGTCGCTGTCATTCCGCCCCTCAATGGAAATCATCCCGCCCTATCGTCTATCAAATCACTCGACAAACGTCCGCCTGTCTCTACCTTGGGGCTGGCGCGGTCGTTGACGCTTCGGGCTGGCTCGGGTGCGGCGATTTGCGGCGAAGTTTAGGGAGGACAGGTTTTGGTGTATGATGTGGCGGTTGTCGGTTCGGGGTTTTCGGCCATCGCGGTCAGCGTTCACCTGTTGCGGTCGCTGCCGGCGTCGGCCAGCATCGCGATCGTCGGCGACGATCCGGCTTTTGGCCGGGGCACCGCTTATCGGACCGAGTTTCATCTGCACCGGCTGAACGTGCCGGCCGGCCGCATGAGCGTTTTTCCCGATGAGCCCGATCACTTCCTTCAATGGCTCGAGCGGCAGGGAAGAGGCATCTCGCGTGACGAGTTCGCGTCGCGCGGGGATTACGGGCTGTATCTTCGGGACACATTGGCCTCGCTGCTCAGGGACCGGCCATCGCGGGCGAAGCTCGATTTCATCCGGGCGAAGGCGACGGGATGCGTTCGCCTGGCGGATGACGGGCTGCTGTTTCAGCTTGCCGAGGGTGAGAGCCTGCAGGCGCGGGCGGTGGCCCTGTGTCTCGGTGTCGGCACAGCGGATCTGCCGCTTCGCGACGCGCGGATCGCCGAGCCTGCCCGGCGGCGGCTCGTGCGCAATCCCTGGCGGCTGAAATGGCTGTCGAAGGTCAAGCCCGAGGAGACGGTCTCCATCCTCGGTTCGGGACTGACGATGATCGACCAGGTGCTGACGCTGCGCGCCCGCGGCCATCGGGGCGTCATTCACGTTCTCTCGCGGCGCGGCCTTGTTCCGCATGCCCATGCCCGCCATCATGGGGCAGCCGTGCTGCCCGATCTTCCCGACGATCCGCTGACGGTGAGCGGCATTCTGAAGGCGCTGCGGAGACAGGTTCGTCAGGGTGCGGAGTGGCGCACGGTGATGGACGGCCTGCGGCCGCGAACGCAGGCGCTGTGGCAGCGCCTGTCCCCGCCCGAGCGCGCCCGCTTCCTGCGGCATGCGCTGGCCTGGTGGAACATCCACCGCCACCGTGTCGCGCCGCCCGTGTTCGAGCAGTTCGATGCCTTGCTGCGGGACGGCAGCGTGAAGGTTCATGCCGGATTTCTGAACGAGATCGGCTTTCGGGACGGCCGCCCCTGTCTTGCCTACCGGCCGCGCGGCGGGCGGGATGGCGTGTCCCTCCCGGTCGATTGGGTGATCAACTGTACCGGCATGGAGCGCGCGGGCATCGGGCATTCGCCCTTGCTGGTGCATATGGCGGACCAGGGGATCGTCGTTCCCGACGGTCTGGGTCTCGGTTTGCGTGTCGACGGCCTGTCACGCGCCATCGGCGCCGATGGCAACGCGCTGCCGGGCCTCTATGCCGTGGGTGCGCTGACGGCGGGGCAATTCTGGGAGATCACGGCGGTGCCGGACATTCGGGTGCAGGCGCAGACGGTCGCAAACGCCATCATCGCCGAGCGCGCGGTTTCCGTCGCCTAACGTCACGATCGCGTCGTTCCGTGCCCTGAGAGGCGTCAGGCGGCGCGGCGGAAGGCGAAGGTGCGGCCCATGTCCGCGGTGGAGACCAGCCCCATCCGGTAGAGCGAGGCCAGCACGCTCGCGACCGCGGGACGGACCCGCTGACCCTGGCGAAAACGTCCCGCAATGCCTGCGGCATCGACAGCGCCACCGGCCGCAATGAGAGCATCGATGACGAGGGCGGTCTGGGCGGCGTCGTTGCGGCTGGGGAACGGGGGAAGGCTTCCTCTTGCCGCGATGCCAAGGGCCGGACCGAGATCGGCCTCGATCTGCAGGGCTTTCTCGGTTTCGGAGCCGAAGCGTTCGATCTGGTAGTCCGGGCGGACCCACCGAACGATGCCGCGCTTTTCCTCACGCGTGCGCTCTTTGTTCAGGGCCAAGAGATGGGCCAATATGTCTGTGTGCGCCAAGTCCGCCGGCCAGCCATAGGCGGCGGCTACCGCCATATCCAGCTCGTCGTGCAGCTCCTTGAGGATCAGAACGAGACCGTCCTCGAAAATACGGCGATCCCTGCGCTCCAGCCTGTCGGGATGCGTGCCGGAAACGATAAGGTCGAGCACGTTGTAGAGGCCTGTCAGCGTGAGATGCGGATGGTCGGCGAGCACGCGTTTGCGGTGGGCGTCGAGCGCTTCACCGAGCAGGCCGATCGCTTGCCGGTCTGTGTTCGACAGCACGGGGAATGGGAAGGGGTCGAAGCAGCGGGATTTGGAGTAGCGTGGCCTGTCTTCCAGCGTGCCGCCCTGTGCCGATGCCCAGATCGTGTGCCAGCGCGACGAGAGGATGCCAAGATCGGCTGGGTCGGCTGTTGCGATGACGACCAGCATGTTGTCGGGAAGAACGTCCGCATCGAGGAACTGGAAGACGCGATGTTTTGCCGTCTCGACCGTGGCGACGAAGCGGGAGAGGCCCGCGAGCGCGGGGCGAAGCTCGCGACGGGGTTCGCCGAAGATCCACCAGTTGTCGCGATAGGTCGCCCTGTTGTTGCGATCGCGCTCCGGCTTCACGGTCAGCAGCAGGTGCTGGTAGACCTCCGGATAGAGCCTTCGCACCGCGTCCTGTGTGCACCCGAACAGATCGATGGCCATGACCTCCCGCGGCCGCTTCGTGAGATCGCGGCCGTTGCGATAGTTTCGGATATGTTTTTCAAGGCCCGGATGTCTGTCGCGGCCGAGATGGCCGGCTTCCTTCGCCGTGACGATGAAGCCTTTGCCGTGGAGAGAGACCCCGCGTGAGGATAGGCCGAAATTTGCGCTTAAAGGTGCGGCTGCACCCATGTTCGCGCCTGTCGTAAGGTCGGAGTTTATCGTGCCGATCGTCTCGCGAAACAGGATCACCGGCGTGTCCGTGGCCACGCCGTCTTCCGATACCACCTGCATCAGCTGGCCTTCCAGCTTCCCCGCTTCCGCGACCGTCATGGCGATGCGCACCGCGGCGCTGTCGCGCGTGACCTTCGTCCACGGATGGTCGGGAATGGCCATGACCAGCGAAAGGGGAGACTTGGCCCCGAGATAGCGTTCCATCACCCGGCGCTGGAAAACCTGGCTGATGGAGTTGGTGGTGACGAAGCCGAAGCGTTTCAGGCATGAGCCTTTGCGGGTCAGGAGTTCTGCCGAGCGGTCCCACCAGTACATGACGAAATCGGCACTCTCGTTCATATGCGGATGCGCGGCCCAGAGCGCCTGCGCATAGGGCTGGCCAAGACGGGCCCGCAGGTCCTTGCCGCCGATGAACGGCGGATTGCCGACGATATAGTCGGCCTCCGGCCAGTCCGGTCGGCGCGGGTCCTCGGGCGAGACGAGCACCGCATCCATGCAGCGGATATTGTGGAACGCCTTGAGGATCGGCTCGGAGGGGATGCCGCCATTGTTGCGGAAATGCAGTTGCAGATGGCCGATCCACAGGACGAGCTCGGCGATGGCCGCGGCGCGGGGATTGACCTCCAGGCCCAGGAACTGATGCGGATCGACCGTGTGGCTCTCCAGCCCGTGAAGCGCTTCCTGTCCGCCGAGATCGGTCAAGGCTTCCAGCACATCGCTTTCGAGCGTCTTCATCAGTTCGAGCGAGACATAGAGAAAGTTGGCGGTGCCGCAGGCGGGGTCGAGGATGCGCAGATTGCAGAGACGGTCGTGAAAGGCCTGGACACTGGCGATCGCCTGACGCTCGCGGCCTTCGCTCTTCTGTCGATCCGCCGTCGCGCGGATGCCGGCCCATTCGAGACGCAGCGGTTCGATCACCGTGGCGATCACCAGCCGCTCCACATAGGCCCGCGGCGTGTAATGCGCGCCAAGGCGCCGCCTTTCCCCGGGGTTCAGCGCCTGCTCCAGGAAGGTGCCGAAAATCGCGGGCTCGACGTCCTTCCAGTCGTGGTCGGCGGCCGCCGCCAGTTCGCCGATCTCCTCGCGCCGCAGCGGCAGGGCCCGGCGGTTGCGAAAGAACTCGCCGTTGAAGCGGCGCACCGGGTGGCGGATGGTGGCGGAGAAGCCGCCTTCGTCCATCGCGCGCCAAAGCTCCTCCATCATGCCGGGAAAAATCTCTGGTCGGTCGGCGCAATCCTTCAGGAGACGCTTGAAGCTGTTGCGGGGCAGGAGATCCACGTCTTCGGCAAACATGGTGAAGAGCACGCGCATCAGGAACATCGCCACGTCCTCGGTCGGATGCCCTGCCTTTTCCAGCGCCTGCGACACCTTGGCGATGCGGGTCGCGATCTCGCGGGTCACCTTGGCGGCGTGGCGGGCGGGATCGAGCGACAACGGGTCGGACCAGATGGAGACGAGACGCTTGCGAACGGCCTCGTCGCGCAGATCTTCGAGGTAGATGCGATAGGTCCGGCGGTCGGGAAAAATGTCGTAGGCTTTTCCATCCCGGCGGAAATTGGCATAGATCTCGATGCAGTGGCCGACATCGCAGACGAGCAGAAACGGCGGCGGCTCGTGATCGGGCGGCAGCAGGCGCACGTAATCTTCGGCCTGGGCGCGCGCATTGCGCATCAGTACGTCCCAGGCACGCCCGGCACCGCGCCGTCCCCGCGTCTGCGGTTCCATGCCGGGAAAGGGCAGCATGTTCTCCGCCGATCCCGCCGCGCCGCGCAGGCTCTTGTCACCGAAGATCCGGCTCTGCTTGGCTTCGAGCACGAAACAGTCCCGCTTGTAGAGGTCGATCCGGCGGCGCGTCGGGGCGCCATCGCGGTTGGGCTCCCGCACGACGCGCTCGAACACATAGTCGTTGGCTTCCGTGCTGGCCGCCGCCGGCTGGGCGTGTGGCAGGCCGAGCAGATCGCAGAGTTCGGTGAGAAACAGGGCGTAGTTGGCGCGCTCCTGCCCACCTTCCTGCCCCTGCCACCGACGAATGAACGTTTCGACCACAGACTGCACGCTTGGCCCTCTTCGAAGCGACAGTTCTCCGAAACTTCCGGCGAGGATGCAAGTAAAAATTACATTTCAACTTATCGCTCTTTTTGCGTGTATCGTCTGGTCTGTCGTGTGAGCCGAATTACCGCGCCGTCGTACGGATATCTGGCGCCTGCGGTTTAAATCGCTGCCGCCGCGCCCTATACAGACCCCGACACGCTTTGGTGCGACCTGCGCCGGGCGACTGGCGGCGCCAATGCCGCCTCATGACAGGACGAAGGAGACGAGCATGACCCTCACAGGCGAACTTCTGATCGGTGCAACGGCGCGGCGCGGGCAGGGCGGTGCGATCACCGGCTATGATGCGGCGACGGGTGCGGCGCTGCCCACGGTGTTTGCCGGGGCGACGGCTGCCGACGTCGAGGAAACAGCTGCGCTCGCCTGGGACGCCTTCGCGATTTATCGCGAAACGGCGCTGGAAGCACGTGCCGCCTTCCTCGAAACCATCGCTCAGAACATCCTCGACATCGGCGACAGCCTGATCGAGCGGGCGATGGCCGAATCCGGCCTGCCGCGCGGACGGCTCGAAGGGGAGCGGGGCCGCACCGTCGGCCAGTTGCGCCTGTTTGCCGCCGAAGTCCGTGCGGGGGATTTCCAGAGCCTGCGCTTCGACGCAGCCGATCCGGAGCGCAAGCCTGCGCCGAAGCCGGACCTGCGCCTGCGCAACATCGCCATCGGCCCGGTTGCGGTGTTCGGCGCCTCCAATTTTCCGCTTGCCTTCTCCGTTGCCGGCGGGGATACGGCATCGGCCCTCGCGGCCGGCTGCCCGGTGATCGTCAAGGCGCATTCCGCCCATCCGGGAACCTCGGAACTGGTCGGCCGCGCGGTGCAGAAGGCGGTTGCCGATTGCGGACTGCCGGCCGGGACCTTCTCCCTGCTGTTTGACGAGGACAGGGCGATCGGCCAGGCGCTCGTCGCCGATCATCGCATTCGTGCGGTCGGCTTCACCGGCTCGCGCGCCGGCGGCACCGCACTGATGAAGATCGCGGCGGAACGCCCGGTGCCGATCCCGGTCTATGCCGAGATGAGCTCGATCAATCCCGTCATCCTGTTCCAGCACGCGCTTGCCAACCGCGGTGCCGCCATCGGCAAGGCCTTCGCCGGATCGCTGACGCTCGGTGCGGGCCAGTTCTGCACCAATCCGGGCCTGATCCTCGCGATCGACGGTCCCGGCCTCGATGCCTTCATCGCGGCCGCCGGCGAAGCGTTGAGCGCCATTCCCGCGCAGACCATGCTGACGAGCGGGATCTGCAAGGCCTATCTTTCCGGCGTCGCACGCCTGTCGGGCCATGCCGAGGTGAAGACCTTGGCCGAAGGTCTGGAAGGGACGGCGACGCAGGGTCGGGCAGCCCTGTTCGAGACCAGCGCCAAATCCTTCCTCGCCCATCACGAATTGCAGGACGAGGTTTTCGGTGCCGCCGGTCTCGTCATCCGCTGCGCCGATGCCGCAGAGCTCGAAAGCGTCATCGATGCCATGGAGGGCCAGCTGACGGCGGCGCTTCACATCGACGCGGCCGATCATGAGGCTGCGCGTACGCTGCTGCCGAAGCTCGAACTTCTGGCCGGACGCCTGCTCGTCAACGGGTTCGGCACCGGCGTCGAGGTCTCGCCGGCGATGGTTCACGGCGGTCCCTATCCGGCAACGTCGGATGGGCGCACGACCTCGGTCGGGACGCTCGCGATCTATCGCTTCCTGCGCCCGGTCAGCTATCAGGACATGCCGCATGCCCTTCTGCCGAAAGCGCTGGCTCGGTAATTTTCGACGTCACCAACGCACTTTGACCGGTGTGTGATCGAAGGACTTGACGACGCGCCGCCGATCCTGAACAGATCGGCGGACACGCCGTCGCCTGCAGACCCGTCTCGACTTCGGCATACTCTTGCGTCGAGGCGGCGTCCGTGCCGGCAATCTCATGATCGAACATACGCCGTTGGTGATCGCCCTTGCCGTCGCCGCCGCTTTTCTGGTGGGGCTGTCCAAGGGCGGGCTGCCGATGGTCGGCACCATTTCGGTGCCGCTCCTGGCACTCGTCATCTCGCCGGTGACGGCGGCAGCGCTGCTGCTGCCGATCTATGTCGCAAGCGACATGGTCGGGCTCTATCTCTATCGCGAGGACTTTTCGCGCCGGAACCTTGCGATCCTCACGCCTGCCGCCATCTTCGGCGTGTTTCTCGGCTGGCTCTTCAGCGCCCATCTCTCGTCCGTGGTGATCGGCGCGCTGGTGGGGCTCGTGGGCGTGCTCTTCTGCCTCAATATCTGGTTCGGCGCACGCTACCGGACGGTCGCGCGCGAGGCCGATGTGCCGCGCGGTCTCTTCTGGGGCACGCTCACCGGATTGACGAGCTTCGTCTCCCATTCCGGCGCGCCGCCCTATCAGATGTACGTGCTGCCGCAGCGGCTCGAGAAGATGACCTTTGCGGGCACGTCCACCATTCTCTTCGCCATCGTGAACGCCGTAAAGATCCTGCCTTACTGGCAGCTCCAGCAGTTCTCCAACTACGATACGTCGCTGGTTCTCTGGCTGGCGCCGGCTGCGATCATCGGCACGGTGGCCGGACGGCGCCTGACGCTGGTGATCCCCGATGGCCTGTTCTTCAAGATCGTGCAGTTCACATTGCTGCTACTGTCGATCAAGCTTATTGTCGATTACGTGATGACGCTGGTGCCGTAAGCCCCTTCCTTTCGCGCTGCAGCAACATAACATTGGGCTCGCCAAGACAGACGCGCTCCGAGGACCCATGGAAGATATCGTTGAAAGCCTGATGCAGATGTTCGGACCCTGGGGTATCGCGCTTCTGATGTTCCTCGAACACATCTTTCCGCCGATCCCCTCGGAACTCATCATGCCGCTGGCCGGCTATCGTGCATCGCAAGGCGATATGTCGATCGTCACCGTCATTGTCGCCGGCAGCATCGGCTCGCTGCTGGGAGTCATGCCGTGGTACTATGCCGGACGGAAGCTCGGCGAAGCGCGGATGAAGCGGCTCGCGGCGCGACATGGGCGCTGGCTGACCTTGACCGAGGCGGATGTGGATGCCGCAAGCCGGCGGTTTCGCGAAAAAGGCGCGACCGCCATTCTGGTCGGACGGCTCATTCCGACGGTGCGTACGCTGATCTCGGTGCCCGCGGGCATCGCCCGGATGCCGCTGTCCACGTTCACGATCTTCTCGCTGATCGGGACGGTCGCCTGGACCTCCGGTCTGGCCATGGCCGGTTATCTCCTGGGGCAGGCCTATGACGTCGTGTCGGCCTATGTCGATCCCGTCTCCACCACGGTCATGGTGCTGATCGTGCTTTTCTACGGCTATCGCGTCGCGACTTTCAAACCGCAGCGTGGCGATGCCTGATCTCGCGTTGCTAAGGCCGAGCCCTGTGACTGGACAGGCTTGAAAAGCGCGGTATCTTCCGCGGCACTGTCGATGAGCAGCGGACGATCTGCTCTTCCTTCGAAGCCACCGACCTATTCGGTGGTTTCTTCCCGTGAGAAAGGCGGCTTCGTGCCAAGTCTTGATATCGCCGGACTGATCGCGAAGGTCGCCATGGGCGACCGTGCAGCGCTGGCATCCCTCTATTCCGCAGTGTCCCCGAAACTCTTTGCCATCTGCCTGCGTATCCTCAAGGATCGCACAGATGCCGAGGACGCCCTTCAGGATGTCTTCGTCAAGATCTGGCAGCGGGCGGACCGGTATGCGGCGACGGGCGTGAACCCGAACGGCTGGCTCGCCGCCATCGCCCGCAACCAGGCGATCGACATGATCCGGGCGCGACGGCCTTCTGCCGACACGATCGGCGAGGAAGGGCTTGAGATTGCCGATAGCAGTCCCGATCCGGAGGCCGTCTCGATCGGCCTTGGCGAGGGGCGGCGGATCGACCGCTGCATGGGCGAACTTCCGCCGGAACGGGCCGACGCCGTCCGGAACGCCTATGTCGAGGGATTGAGTTACCAGGAACTGGCGGAACGCTATAATGTGCCGCTGAACACGATGCGAACCTGGCTGCGCCGCAGCCTGCTCAAACTGAAAGAGTGCCTGGAGCGATGACCGAGATCGATGACAGCGACAGAGACCGCTCCCGCGACGAGGTGCTTGCCGCCGAGTATGCCGTGGGCGTGCTGTCCTTCGCCGACCGGAAGCGGCTGGAGGCGCGGATCGAGCGCGAACCCGCTTTTGCGCTGCTCGTCGCGCAATGGGAAGATCGCCTGAGCCCTCTGGAGCTGCCGGCGGAGGAAGCGCCTCCGCATTCCGTCTATCCGAAGATCGAGGCGCGCCTTTTCGGATCGTCTGCCTCTGCCGGTGCACGACGCGGGGGCTGGTGGCATTCGGTGGCGATCTGGCGGGGCGTCGCCTTCGCCTCGATGGCCGCGGTCGTCGTTCTCGCGGCCCTGCAGCAGGGCCCGTTCGGCGCCAAGCCGTTGCCGGCTCCGGCACCTCTCGTTGCCGCGATGAAGGGCGAGGGATCGCCACTCGCATTGCTCGCCTCCTATGACCCCGCCAGCGGTCGTCTGGCGATCACGCCCGTGGCCGCCGATGCGGAAGCGCCGCGCTCGCTGGAACTGTGGCTGGTCCCGGGCGGCGATGCTGCACCCGTTGCGCTCGGCGTTCTGCCGCAGGATGGTCGGGGCGTGATCGACATTGCTCCGGCGCACCGCGCGAACCTGAGCGAAGGCATCACGCTTGCCGTCAGCGTCGAGCCGCCCGGCGGGTCGCCGACCGGTCTGCCGACCGGTCCCGTGATCGCGGCCGGTGAGGCCCATCACCCCTGACGTCGCATGTCTGAACAATTCGTCAATTTTTTTCGGCCGGATCTCGATCCGGCCGAAACTGTTTCCGCGCCGGCCTCGTCTCTGTTGTGTCACCCGAGACGTGATGCCCCAAAAAGCGCGATCGCGCCGGGCCGAGAACCGAACAGGAAGAGGAACCACCCATGTTGACGTCCGCACTCCGTACCATCGCCCTTGCGACACTCGTTTCCGCCACCGCCGTTTCCGCCTATGCTGCCAATCCGAAGGTCGGCGGCGCCGCCATGTTCGAAGACAAGAACATCGTCGAAAATGCCGTGAACTCCAAGGATCACACGACGCTGGTTGCCGCCGTCAAGGCGGCCGGCCTGGTCGAGACCCTGCAGGGCAAGGGCCCGTTCACGGTCTTCGCTCCGACCAACGAAGCGTTCGAGGCGCTGCCGAAGGGCACCGTCGAAACCCTTCTGAAGCCTGAGAACAAGGCCCAGCTGACCAAGGTCCTGACCTGCCACGTCGTTGCTGCCGACGCGATGTCGACCGCGATCGCAAAGATGATCAAGGACGACGGCGGCGAGCATGACGTGAAGACCGTCGGCGGCTGCGTGCTGAAGGCCAAGGAGATGGGCGGCAAGATCACGCTCACCGACGAAACCGGCGGCGTCGCTCATGTGACCATCGCCGACGTCAAGCAGTCGAACGGCGTCATTCACGTCATCGACAAGGTTCTCCTGCCGAAGATGTAAGTCTTAGCAGAGACATGACGGCAAGCCGGTCGTCCCGAAAGGGGCGGCCGGCTTTTTCACGTCCTCTCGCGGTGGCAGGCCCCCCGTTGACCCCCCTGTCTGTCCACCTGTCGGTCCGCTTGTCGGCCTGGCTCTTTCCATGTGTTCACGGAAGGGCGAACCGATTGAATGTGGGCGAGCCGTGCGGCGGATGCATGGGTGGCCTGAGGGCTTCGCGCTGGTTGGCTGCGGGGTGCGGGCGTATAAACCGGACATCGAACACGAACGGGGCGCAACACTTCGGAAACATCCAGACGGTGTTTCGAGGCCCCCTTCAAGACCTTGGAAAGGGAACATCATGAACGTCGCTCGCTCTTTCACCACCTGGCGCAAGTATCGTCAGACCGTCAACGAACTCGGCCGCATGTCGACCCGCGAACTGAACGACCTCGGCATCTCCCGCAGCGAAATCCGCACGGTCGCCCGTTCGGCTGCCGCTCTCTGATCGACCGTCGAATGACTGCTGCCGGCCTCAGCCGGACGGCTCCACCCAAACGCCCGCGCCTCGTCGCGGGCGTTTCGCGTTTGCGGATGAGGCGCGGGCGGACGTGGTCCGCGTATTTTTCCGTCTGCTGATCGCTCAAACCAAAACCCCCGCTTGCGGCGGGGGTTTTGGCCTTGGGAGGCACCCCGCAGCGATGCCGGGGGGAGTTCGGGACCAGACGCTCAGAAGGCTCTGGCGCCGGACGACAGTTACTCGGCCGCGTGGAGCACCGGAACCGGCTCGAGGAGCGGCGGTGCGTTGCCGGCCAGCGCTGCGGCGAGCTGGTCCTTGTCCAGTTCGTTTTCCCACCGGGCGACAACCACGGTCGCGACCGCATTGCCGATGAAGTTGGTGAGGGCACGGCACTCGGACATGAAGCGGTCGATGCCGAGGATCAGCGCCATGCCGGCGACCGGGACCGAGGGGACGACCGAGAGCGTGGCGGCAAGCGTGATGAAGCCCGCGCCGGTGATGCCGGCGGCACCCTTCGACGACAGCATGGCCACGAGCAGAAGCAGGATCTGATCACCGTAGGTGAGCGGCGTGTCCGTCGCCTGGGCGATGAACAGGGCGGCAAGGGTCATGTAGATGTTCGTGCCGTCGAGGTTGAACGAGTAGCCCGTGGGGATGACGAGGCCGACGACGGAGCGCTTGCAGCCGGCCCGTTCCATCTTTGCCATCAGGCCGGGAAGCGCTGCTTCCGACGACGATGTCCCGAGGACGAGCAGCAGCTCTTCCTTGAGGTAGCGGATGAGCGCCACGATGGAGAAGCCGTTATAGCGGGCGACGGCGCCGAGGACGACGAAGACGAAGATCGCTGCCGTGAGATAGAAGGTGCCGATCAGGAAGGCGAGGTTGGCGATCGAGCCGATGCCGTACTTTCCGATGGTGAAGGCCATGGCGCCGAAAGCACCGATGGGGGCGGCCTTCATGAGGATCGCCACGAGGCGGAACATGGGGGCGGTCACGGCATTCAGGAAGTCCGTGACGGGACGGCCCTTGTCGCCGACCATGCCGAGCGCGATGCCGAACAGCACCGAGAAGAACAGGACCTGCAGGATGTCGCCATCGGCAAAGGCGCCGACGATCGTCTGCGGGATGATGTTCATGAGGAAGCCGATGATGCTCGCCTCATGCGCCTTCGCCGTATAGGTCTCGACCGCCGTGGCGTCGAGCGAAGCGGCGCTGATGTGCATGCCGGCACCCGGCTGGACGACGTTTGCGACGACGAGGCCGACGGCCAGCGCCAGCGTCGAGAAGGTCAGGAAGTACAGCATCGCCTTGCCTGCGACGCGGCCGACCTTCTTCAGGTCCGACATGCCGGCAATGCCGGTGGTGACGGTGAGGAAGATGACCGGTGCGATGATCATCTTGACGAGCTTGATGAAGGCATCGCCGAGCGGCTTCAGCTGGGTTCCGAGCTGCGGGTAGAAGTGGCCCAGCAGGATGCCCGCGATGATCGCGGTGAGGACCTGGAAATAGAGATGCCGGTAAAAGGGCAGCTTTGCGCTCGGTTCCATGGGTTCAGGTATCGCGTGCATATCGTTCCTCCTTGCGTCCCCCGCCGACAGGCTCTCCCGGGACTGTTCCTTCTCGGAACTATGATTGCAAAGAGCGTGCCAGTTTTGTCTCGCAGGTCTGGCGGTTGTTTTCATTCAGCTAAATTTTACAACCGTTCTTTCTCAGATGCGGTGAATGCGGATATCCGCACAGTGCGGTTTGCGATGTGTCCGGATTTATGCACAATGGGACATGCACCATCCGCTACCGAAACCGTCCGTCTCCCGCTCGCGGAAACGCCTCCTCCCCTGGATCGTTCTCGGGGCCTTGGTGCTTGCGGGCCTTGTCGCGGCGATGGTGGCAGGGTCGTATTTCGGGCGGGAAGATGCGCTGCGGACGCTGGAGGCCCAGGCCCGGACCGATACGAGCCTCAAAGTTGCGCATTTGCGGGCGGTTCTCGAGCGTCCGCGCGCCTTGCCCATGCTGCTTGCCCGCGATCGCCAACTGGCCGATACGCTGGAGCGACCCGATCCGCAGCGGAGCATCAGTCTCGATCGAAAGCTGGAGGAGATCGTCGCGGATACCGATGCCGCCGTGATCTACGTGATCGGGCGCGACGGGATCGCCATCGCGTCGAGCAACTGGAAGGAACCGACGAGCTTCGTCGGCAACGACTATACGTTCCGCGAATATTTCAGCAAGGCGATGACGGCGGGCACGGCGGAGCATTTCGCCCTTGGTTCGGTCAGCAAGCGCCCGGGTCTTTATATATCCCGGCGGATCGAAGGCGCATCCGGACCGCTCGGCGTGGTCGTTGCGAAAATGGAGTTCGACCAGATCGAGACCGACTGGCGCAGCGCGGGACGACCCACCTTCGTCACCGACCTGAACGGCGTCGTGCTGATCACCAGCATCCCGTCCTGGCGGTTCATGGCGATGACGCCGATCGCGTCCGATCGCCTCGCCGCCATCCGCACCAGCCTCCAGTTTGGCGATGCGCCCCTGACGCCGGTGCCGATGACGGTTCTCGAACCGGTGTCGGCCGGCGTCGAGCGGGTCAGTGCCGTCATGCCGGGGGAGCGTCAGCGGGATTTTCTGCGCCTGGCCGTCGCCGTGCCATCGACGGATTGGCGGCTCGATTATCTTGTCGAGACGGATGCTGCGGTTGCCGCCGCCGTCCAGAGCAAGCGCCTGCTCGGCCTTGCCATCGTGGTGCCGCTTGCAGCGCTCGCAGCCGTCCTCACTGCCCGCCGGCAGCAGGCGATCGGTCGGCTGGCGCGGGAACTGGCCGCGCGCGAAGAGCTCGAGCGCCGCGTGCGGGAGCGCACGGAGGCGCTGACGTCGGCCCGCGACCGGCTGGAGGACGAGATTGCCGGACACCGGGCGACGGAGACGACGCTTCAGGGCGTGCAACAGGAGCTTGTCCATGCCAACCGGCTTGCCATTCTCGGGCAGGTGGCCGCGGGCGTCGCGCATGAGATCAACCAGCCGCTCGCCACCATCCGCGCCTATGCCGACAATGCCCGTGTCTTCCTGACGCGGGCACAGCCGGGGCCAGTCGACGAGAATCTCGAAAGCATCGCCGCGCTGACGGATCGTATCGGCAGCATCACCGACGAGCTGAAGACGTTTTCGCGCAAGGGCCGTGCCCCGGCCGGGCCGGTCTCGGTCCGTGCCATGCTGGAAAGCGCCGTGATGCTGCTGAAGAGCCGGTTTGGCGGGCGGCTCGATGCGCTGCAGATCGACTTGCCGGAGGACGCCCTTCTCGTTCTCGGCGATCGTGTGCGGCTGGAGCAGGTGCTGATCAACCTCCTGCAGAATGCGCTGGAGGCCCTGTCCGGCCGTTCCGATGCCCGGGTGGATGTCGCGGTCGAAACGGAGGGCTGCGATGTCGAACTGCACGTTCGCGACAACGGTCCGGGGATTTCTCCGGAGATCATGAGCGCTCTGTTCACGCCGTTCAACACGTCCAAGGAGCAGGGGCTCGGCCTCGGGCTCGTCATCTCGCGCGACATTCTGGCGGATTACGGCGGGCGCATCGCGGTCGAGAGTTCGGATGCGGGCGCGCATTTCACCATTCACCTGAAAAGGGCGACGGTATGAGCGACGTCAACGTTCTCCTTGTCGATGACGATCCGGACCTGCTGAAGGCAACGCGGCAGACGCTGGAACTCGGAGGCTTCACCGTTCAGGCGGTGTCCTCCGCGCGCGAGGCGCTCCTGGGGCTCGACCGGCGCTTTGCGGGCGTCGTCGTCACGGATATCCGCATGCCGCAGATCGACGGGCTGGAGCTGTTCGACCGTGTCCGCCGCATCGACCCGGATATTCCCGTGATCCTGATGACGGGCCATGGCGATATTCCCATGGCGATCAAGGCGATCCGGGATGGCGCCTATGATTTCCTGCCCAAGCCATATCCGACGGACCGATTGGTGCAGGGGGTTTTGAATGCCGGGGAGAAGCGGCGGCTGGTGCTGGAGAACCGCGCGCTGCGGGAGGCCGCGGACGAGGCCCAGGACGGCGGCCTGCTGATCGGCCAGACACCGGCGATGGAGCGACTGCGCGAAACCATCCGCCAGATCGCCGACACGGATGTGGACGTGCTGATGACCGGCGAGACGGGCAGCGGCAAGGAGGTCGTGGCGACGCTTTTGCATCGCTGGAGCCGGCGGGCGAAGGGGCACTTCGTCGCGCTGAATTGCGGGGCGCTTCCGGAACAGGTGATCGAGAGCGAACTCTTCGGCCACGAACCCGGCGCCTTCACCGGCGCGCAGAAGAAGCGGGTCGGACGGATCGAGCATTCGAGCGGCGGCACGCTTTTTCTGGATGAAATCGAGAGCATGGCGCCGGCGACGCAGGTGCAGATGCTGCGCGTGCTGGAAATGCGCGAGGTGACGCCGCTGGGCACCAACGAGGTGCGCCCGGTCGATCTGCGTGTGGTGGCGGCGACGAAGGTCGACCTTGGCGATCCGCGGGCGCGCGGCGATTTTCGCGAGGATCTCTATTACCGACTGAATGTCGTCACCCTCTCGATCCCGCCGCTGCGCGAGCGCCGCGACGATATTCCCCTGTTGTTCTCGACCTTTGCAGCCCGTGCCGCAGCGCGGTTCAAGCGGGACGTTCCCGCCATGACCGACGCCGTGCGCCGCTATCTGGCCGAGCATGACTGGCCGGGCAACGTGCGCGAACTCGGCCATTTCGCGGAGCGAACGGTTTTGGGATTCTCGCCGGACGGTCCGTCCAGGGGCAGCCTCGATGTGGCCGATGCGGGAACCGGCACGCTGCCGCAGCGAATGGATCGCATCGAAGCGGACTTCATCCGCGCGGCACTGCGCGAGACCCAAGGGGATGTGCAGCGCACGATCGAGGCGCTCGGCATTCCCCGCAAGACCTTTTACGACAAGCTGCAACGGTACGGCATCGTACGAAGTGATTTCGCGACGCGATAAAGGTGAGATTTCGACCCTAAATTTGGGACGTCTTAAGCCTGTTTGAAGGTTTGGTGGATAGCGTAGGGTTCGTCATTGGCGGAGCCCGTACCGGGGCCTCTCGCCGATGACCTCACATCTTTTCCCGCGCAGTCAGCCGATAGGGTGCCTGCCAATCCGATCTCCCGACCGTCGCGCGCTTCGCCGCGATGCGGTCGCCATGAGGCATCCATGCTCCGTGTTCTCTCCTGCATGTCACTCGAGCATGATGTGCGTCTGGTCGTTCTGGCGGCTCTTCTCTGCCTTGTCTCCTGCGCTTCGGCCATGATGCTGCTGAAGCGGGCGCATCGCGCGGACGGTTTTGCCCGGTGGATCTGGCTCGCTGCCGCCGGCATTTCAGGCGGCTTCGGTATCTGGGCGACGCATTTCGTCGCAATGCTTGCCTATGAGGCTGCGCAGGTGCTCGGTTACGACCCGTCGCGCACGCTGGCATCGCTCGCCATCTCGATCGTCACCACGTTTCTCGCCGTCGCCGTCGCGACCTTGCTTGCGGGCCGCGCGGCCTATGTCATGGCCGGGCTGCTCTTCGGTCTCGGCGTCTCCACCATGCATTTCGTCGGCATGACGGCCATCGAGTTCCCGGGCGAGATCCTCTGGGACGTCCATCTCGTCTGGAGTGCCATCCTTTTTGCCGTGCTCTTCTCCGTTGCGGGATTTGCAGCCGTCCGGCACGGGCGTTGGGGCGCAAGGCGGCTGGCCTCTGCGGCGAGCTTTCTGGCGCTCGGCATCGTCTCCATGCATTTCACCTCGATGGGCGGCGTGACCATGACGCCGGTCGCGGACTCGCCCTTGCCATCGAACCTCCTGTCGCCGGCCCTCATGGTGATCGTCATCGTCGCGACCGCGACGTCGCTGTTGTTCTCCGTGCTCGCGGCCGCGCTGTTTGCGAGCCGCACCGAAACGGCGACCCTCGCCACGAACGCGCGGTTTCGGCATCTTGTGCAGGGGGTCAGCGATTACGCCATCTATCTGCTCGATCCCGCCGGCTTCGTCACCAACTGGAATGTCGGCGCACAGCGTCTGAAGGGCTATGTCGATCGCGAGATCGTGGGCCGGAATTTTGCGCTCTTCTACTCGGAGGAGGATCGTCGCGCACGAGCGCCGGAACAGGCGCTCGAAACGGCACTCCTCACGGGCAAGTTCGAGACGAACGGATGGCGCTACCGCAAGGATGGAACCAGGTTCTGGGCCTCCGTCGTCATCGATCCGATCTACGACGAGCACAAGGTCCATATCGGCTTTGCCAAGATCACGCGGGACTGCACGGAGGCAACCGACAGTGCGGCGCGCCTGCTGGATGTCACCAACAACCTCTCGATCGCGCTCAACACGATGGGGCACGGGATCGCGCTGTTCGACGCGAACGAGAAGCTCATTCTCCATAACGAGCTGTTCCGGGAGATCATCGCGTTTCCGCCCTCGCTCAATATCGTCGGGCGGAGCTTCCATTCGCTCTGCTACGAGCGCTTCAAGACCGATCAGACCGGATCGACGAATGCGGACGGGCTCTATGCGCTCCATCGCGCGCTGTTCATGGCTCCCGCTGGTGGCGAGACGGCGCGGGAGGTGGCCAACGGCCGGAACATCCGCACCGTGCATCGCCCGACGGGCGACGGCTCCTTCGTGATGACGCTGGAAGACATCACGGATCGCGTGCATGCCGAAGCAAAGATCCGGCATCTAGCGCGGCATGATGCCCTGACGGGCCTTGCGAACCGCCACCAGTTCGCCGAACGGCTGGACGCCGCCATCGACAGCGTCAGCGGGTTGGAGAAGGTCGCCGCGATCTGCATCGACCTTGACGAGTTCAAGGAGATCAACGACCGTTACGGCCATGCGATGGGCGACAAGGTTCTCTATGAGCTTGCCGGACGGATGCAGCGGCTGGTCGGTGAGAACGAGGCCGTGGGTCGCTTCGGCGGCGACGAATTCGTCGCCTTCAAGCGCTTCCTGGAGGACAAGGACCTCGAGGATTTCATCGGGCGGCTGTTCCGGGCACTGAACGAGCGCATCGTCATCGACACGACCGAGATCCTGCCCGGTGCCAGCATCGGCGTCTCGATCTATCCGCTGGATGCGCCGGATCGCGAGAAGCTTTTGAACAATGCCGACATGGCGATGTATCGATCCAAGGCACAGCCCGACCAGCGCATCAGCTTCTACGAGGCGGCGATGGACGAAGCGGCGCGCGAGCGTCGTGCCATCGGGCGCGACCTCGGCGTGGCGCTCGAAGAGAAACAGTTCTTTCTCGTCTATCAGGTTCAGAAATGCGCGCGCACCCGCAAGACGACCGGCTACGAGGTGCTTCTGCGCTGGCGGCATCCCCGACGGGGGCTGATCTCGCCGGCGACGTTCATCCCCATTGCCGAGGAATGCGGACTGATCTCCGCCATCGGCGACTGGGTTCTGGAGGAGGGCTGCCGGGAGGCTGCCGAATGGAATCTCGGTCACAAGATCGCGGTCAATCTTTCCCCCTTGCAATTGGGCGATGTCGCGCTGGTGGACAAGGTCCGTTCCGCGCTGCTGCGCACGGGTCTCTCGCCGTCGCGCCTGGAGCTGGAGGTCACCGAAAGCGCCATCATCGGCGACAAGGGCAGGGCGCTGCACATCCTTCGCCAGATCCGCGCGATGGGCGTGACGATCGCGATCGACGATTTCGGCACCGGCTATTCCTCGCTTGAAACGCTGCGGGCGTTCCCCTTCGACAAGATCAAGCTCGACCGGAGCTTCGTCCAGGATTTCGACGGCCGCCAATCGCGCGCGTTCATCCGCGCCATCGTGGCGCTCGGCAACAGCCTCGATGTCACGATTCTTGCAGAGGGTGCCGAGACCGAGGACCAGCTCGACGTGCTGGTTGCCGAAGGCTGCGATGAAGTGCAGGGTTTCCTCTTCGGCCGTCCCTGCCCGATCTCGGAGCTCGCCGATCTGTCGCTCGATCGTCCGGCACTTACCGCCTGAAACCGCCCCCGTCCGGAAACAGGCATGAGAGACGCATAAAAAAGCCCGGTCTCAGCAACCGGGCTTTCGTTCGATGGCAGCGCGAAAGCCGTTCGCCTCACGCGTCAGGCGCTCTTGCGAAGTCTCCCTTCGCCCTGTTCCGCGTTGTGACGGTCCGGCTTGAAGGTGCCGGGTTCGCGAATGGTGGTTCGGCGGTTCAGCTGGAAACGGCAGACGAGATCGGCAAGCACGGCTGCGCCCTGCGCCAGGGTGTGGCTCAGTTCCGTGGTGCGCGCGACCATGGCGGCGTTTTCCTGGGTCATCCTGTCGAGATTGTTGACCGAGGCGCTGATGTCGCCAAGGCCGGTGGTCTGGTCCGAGGTCGCGGCGGCGATCGCATCGATGTTCTCGTTGATGGCGGCCACGAAAACCTCGATCTCGGTCAGTGCCCTGCCGGTATCGCCGACGAGGCGGACGCCTTCGACGACTTCGTTGGAGGCGTTCGAGATGAGGCCCTTGATTTCCTTTGCGGCGCGCGCCGACCGTTGGGCGAGTTCGCGGACCTCCTGGGCGACCACGGCAAAGCCGCGACCCGCTTCACCGGCACGGGCCGCCTCGACTCCGGCGTTCAGCGCCAGCAGGTTGGTCTGGAAGGCAATCTCGTCGATGACGCCGATGATGTGGCCGATCGAGGCCGAGGCGGTTTCGATCCGCTGCATGGCCGCCACGGTGTCGCTGACCACCATTGCCGAATGGCCGGCCTGCTCCTTTGCCTGCTTCACGAGATTGCGCGTGTCCTGCACGCGTTCGTTCGACTGGCGGACCGTGACGGTGATCTGTTCCAGCGCCGATGACGTTTCTTCGAGCGCAGTGGCCTGTGCATGGGTCCGCTCGGCAAGAATGTCGGACGCTTGACGCATCGTATGGCTGTGGCCGTTCAAATTCTCGGTTTGCCCGAGCACATCGACCAGTGTCTGCTGGAAGCCGCCGATCGACAGGTTGAAGTCGTGGCGCAGCTGTTCGAATTCCCGCGTGAACGGGCGGTCGAGCGTCTGGCGGATATTGGCCTGTGCCAGACGGCCGAGACCGGCGCCCAGTTCCTCGACGGCGCGGACCCGCTCGGTCATGTCGGTCGCAAACTTCACGACCTTGATGACGCGGCCGCTGTCGTCGACGATCGGGTTATAGGTCGCCTGGATATGCACGCGACGGCCGTCCTTACCGAGACGCAGGAACTGGTCGGTCACGAAGGCGCCGCCGGCGAGGTGTTCCCAAAAGGTCCGGTAGGCTGCCGACTGCACATAGTCAGGTTCGCAGAAGATCGCATGGTGTCGGCCCACGATCTCCTCCAGCTGGTAGCCGAGGACCGAAAGGAAGTTCTCGTTCGCGGTGACGATCTGCCCCCCGGGCGTAAACTCGATGACGGCCTGCGCGCGCGACAAGGCGTCGAGCTTGCCCTTGTCGCTGAGGCTGGTGATCTTCGATTGAGTGATATCGGTCGCAAATTTCACGACCTTGACCGGGCGCTTTCCCTTGAAGACGGGATTGTACGATGCCTCGATCCAGACCTCGCGACCGCCTTTGCCGAGCCGCTTGTACTGCGCCTGCTGAAACGTGCCGTCTGCAAGCGCACGCCAGAAGGCGACATAGGACGGGGAGCGCGCTTCGTCCGGCAGAACGAACATACTGTGATGGCGCCCAACGATCTCCTTGCTGTCGTAGCCCATGGCACGGCAGAAATTGGCATTTGCGCGCAGAATCTTGCCCGTGAGATCGAATTCGATAATCGCTTGCGACTGGTTGAGCGCTTGCATGATGGCGCTATCGGACAGGGAGAAAATCGACATTCGGCTGGGATCGCTTCTGACAGGAGAACGGGTGGGCGGTTCACCCCGAAAATAGGGTGTGAATTTAAATTATCTTTTAATTTCAATTGAGTTCGTACGGTAACGCACGGAAAATCCTGCGATGTCTGCGAAGCGCTCGTCTCTGCAGCGCATGGTTCTTGCAGAATTCCGAGCAGGGCATTTGAAGTTGCGCGGGAGCGCCCGGGGACACTGAACGGCGGTGTATGTAACCCTTTTGCGACAATCGAAAGGAGGGGAGCCTTGTGCCGCGGCAAACACTCTCCATATGCAATAGAGAGCGAACACGGGAGACGAAGGACGATGCCAAGCACAGCCTATGCGGCAGACTTCACGCGCGCCGCCGACGATGTCGGGCGTGCCGAACGCCTGCGGCGTCTGCGCCGGTTGGCAAAGCTCGCGCGGATCATGGACACCGCCGTCGGCATCCCCGGAACACGGTTCCGCTTCGGTGCGGACGCCCTTCTAGGCCTTGTTCCGGTCGTCGGCGATGCCAGCGGCGCGATCATCGGTCTTGCGATCGTCAACGAGGCCCGGCGGCTCGGCGTGCCGAAGCGAAAGCTCGCGCGGATGCTGTATAATCTCGGCGTAGACGCGACCGTCGGTGCCGTTCCCTTGGTCGGCGATGTCTTCGACGTCTACTTCAAAGCCCACAAGAGAAATATCCGGGTGATCATGGATCACTTCGAGATCAGCGATCGCGATCTCTAATCGCGCAAACGTCCCGTATTCCGGTCATTTTAGACATATTGCGAACAAATGATGGAACCAGTTTGACTCTGCTTCCATTCCGAGGAGTCTGAAAAAGGAGAAGAGATCATGCCCATGTCGAAGCAGGCCATTCCGGTCGCGCAATCGAACGTCGTCACGGCCCGCGAAGCGCTGGAGCCGCTGTTCGTGAAGCTGGAAGTGGAAACGGATGCGCGCCTGATAAGGGCGGCCGTCGGCGCCGGCTGGACAGCGGAGGAAGCGGTCGCCGCGATCGACGATCTGCGGCGTCAGGACGTCGCGCCGTCGCGCCATTGAGTGGTCCCGGCATGCGTTCTTCGTGGCAAGAGCGCGTTTCTTGCCGGCGAACGTAACAAAGGCCGGGTTTGCCCCGGCCTCCTCGTTCTTTTAACATCCGCAACCGCGTCATCAGCGGGCTGGACTTATGCCCGCTAGTGCTGGGTTTCGGACTGCGGGTCCGAATAATCCCAGTTCTTGCGGGCGAACTGGATGGCCGCTGCCTCTGCGCTTTCCTTCGTTCTGAAGCGCTCCGCGAGCACATGGCTCCGGTTGCGGCACTGGAGCAGGACCGTTCCGCTTCTGAAGTCGTATTGCACTCTCAGATGATCCGACGTTTCCATCATCATTCCTCCCATAGGCTTCGGCGACTCCTCATCGCAGTTGTAAATGTATGCGATCATGCGACCGACGCAAGGAAACTTAACCGTAAATACATTCACGGTTTCATGATCGGAACCTCGATCGCTGAATAAGTGTATCATTTGTTATCTCGTTTACCGCGCTGCTTCACGCACTATTGAAAGCAATCGCTTACGATCATCGAGCGCCGCCAGATACGGCGCCTGGGGTCGTTATCATGTTCAAGCGTTTTCTCGCCGATCGTTCCGGCAATCTGGCCATTATCGGCTCTCTGTCGCTCCTTCCGCTTCTCGGGACGGCCGGGCTTGCCCTCGACATCAGCAATGCGATCAAGGTCAAGTCGGAACTGCAAGGGGCGGCGGACGCGGCGGTCGTCGGATCCATCACGGATAAATCGGATGGCGTGGCGCAGGCGATGGCCATGTCGGCGGACGGCACGGTGAGCCTGAGCGAAACCGAGGCGCGCCAGATCTTCAATGCCCAGCTTTCCACGACGGCGGTCTCAGACGTGCCCGGCCAGGCGGTGCAGCCGCCGCCCGAAGACATGGAGACGGCGGCCAGAGTCTTTACCGTCAGCGCGGTGAAGTCCGGACGCGACATCAATGTGTCGGCGTCGTTCTCGACGCTCGTGCCGACGACGTTCCTGCGGATCTTGGGGAAGGATTTCATCCGGGTCGATGGCGTCGCCAAAGCGACGTTCCAGTCCAACTCGTTCATGGATTTCTACATGCTGCTGGACAATACGCCTTCGATGGGCGTGGGTGCGACCCCGGCGGATGTGGACAAGCTGATCGCCGCGACGAAGAACGCATCGGATGCGGGTTCGCGCAACTGCGCTTTTGCCTGCCACATCGTGTCCGAGAAGGGCGATGCCGACAAGAACAGCAACTATTTCGTCGCCCGAAAGGTGGGTGCCACCATCCGCATCGATGTCGTGGCGCAGGCCGTGGCCGCGTTGACGCGCGAGGCGGAGAAGACGGAGACCTACACGAACCAGTATCGGATGGCGGCCTATACGTTCGGACAGAAGGCGGAAGATGCCAAACTCTATCAGGTGTCCAAGCTCACCGATGACCTGAAGGATATCCAGACCAAGGCGGACACGATCTCGCTCATGAGCATCCCGTATCACGGATATAATGGCGACCAGATCACCAGCTTCGATCAGGCGCTGACGAGAATCAATACGGAAATCCCGGCGCCTGGCGACGGATCGACGGCGGCGAAAGCCGAAAAGGTCGTCTATTTCGTCGCCGACGGCGTCGGTGACAGCTACAAGCCGAGCGGTTGCACGAAGAAGACGACGGGCGGCCGGTGCCAGGAGCCGATCGACGTCAGCTTCTGCAAGACCATCAAGGATCGCGGCGTCAAGATCGCCGTGCTTTACACGACCTACCTGCCGCTGCCGACGAACGACTGGTACAACAAGTGGATCAAGCCGTTCCAATCGGAGATCGGCACGAAAATGCAGGCCTGCGCCTCTCCCGGGCTCTATTTCGAGGTCAATCCGTCCGACGGGATCGAGTCGGCGATGAAGGCCCTCTTCGTCAAGATCATCCGCAGCCCGCGCCTGACAGGCTGAGGCCGGCTCCGGCCGCCAAAGGGCGTCCTTCGGCGATCCTCTGTACATTTACGGATAGAGGGACTAAGAGAGCGCCATGGTATGGGCCGCAGCGTGCGGTCCTCAAGGCATGTGCGCATTCTATCGTGCACGCTGCACGGTTCGAACTTCCGAGAGACAGACATATGACAGAATTCGCAGGGGTCGTTCCGGCGATCGCCGAGGCGTTGACCAAACGCGGCTATTCCACCCTGACGCCGGTACAGGCCGCCGTCATCGAAGCGGAAATGTCGGGTCGCGACGCGCTCGTCTCCGCCCAGACCGGCTCCGGCAAGACCGTCGCCTTCGGGCTCGCGCTCGCCTCGACGCTGCTGGATGGCGCCGATCGCTTCGGCCCGGCCAGCAAGCCGCTGGCGGTGGCCGTCGCGCCGACGCGCGAACTGGCGCTGCAGGTTCAGCGCGAGCTCGAATGGCTTTACGAAATGACCGGCGCCGTGATCGCCGCTTCGGTCGGGGGCATGGACATCCGCAACGAGCGTCGCGCGCTCGATCGCGGCGCGCATATCGTCGTGGGCACGCCCGGCCGTCTCTGCGACCATGTCCGCCGCGGTGCGCTCGATCTGTCCGCCTGCAGGGCCATCGTGCTGGACGAAGCCGACGAGATGCTCGATCTTGGCTTTCGCGAGGACCTCGAATTCCTGCTGGAGACGGCACCGGCCGATCGGCGGACGCTGATGTTCTCGGCCACTGTGCCGAAATCCATCGCGACGCTGGCCAAGAACTACCAGCGCGACGCGCTGCGGATCTCGACGCAGGCCGAGGCGAAGCAGCATCTGGATATCGACTATCGTGCGCTCGTCGTCGTTCCCTCCGATCGGGAAAACGCCATCATCAACGTGCTGCGCTACTACGAAGCGAAGAACGCGCTGGTGTTCTGCTCGACCCGCGCGGCCGTCAATCATCTGACCGCGCGCTTCAACAATCGTGGCTTTGCGGTCGTGGCACTTTCGGGCGAACTCAGCCAGAGCGAGCGGACGCATGCGCTGCAGGCCATGCGTGACGGGCGCGCCCGCGTCTGCATCGCGACCGACGTCGCCGCGCGCGGCATCGACCTTCCCGGTCTCGAGCTCGTCATCCATGCCGACCTGCCGACCAACCCGGAAACGCTTCTGCACCGCAGCGGCCGGACCGGCCGGGCAGGGCGCAAGGGCGTCAGCGCCATCATCGTCACCTCGAACGCCCGCCGCAAGGCCGAGCGTCTGCTGCGGGATGCGCGCATCGAAGCCGACTGGGCAAAGCCGCCGTCGGCCGACGAGGTTTCGCAGAAGGACGACGAGCGCATTCTCTCGGATGCCGCGCTGAACGATCCGATCCGCGAGGACGAGACTGCTTTCGTGCAGCAGGTGCTGGCCGGTCATAGCCCGGAACAGGTTGCGGCAGCCTTCGTACGGCTCGCGCGTGCCGGCCGCTCCGCGCCGGAAGACATCATCGATACGCCAGCCTTCCAGCCGTCCGGCCAAACGTCGGGCCAAGGTGCCGGTGATCGCGGTCCGCGACCGGAGCGGTCCGAAGCGCGAGCGCCGCGGGGCGATTTCGGCGATGCCGTCTGGTTCTCGATCTCCGCCGGTCGCAAGCAGAATGTCGAGCCGCGCTGGCTGATCCCGATGCTCTGCCGCATCGGCCGCATCACCAAGCAGGAAATCGGCGCCATCAAGATGATGCCGGAGAACACGTTCGTCGAAATCGCGCGCGACTTCTCCGACAGCTTCGTCGAGGCGCTCGGCCCCAAGCGCATGCTCGAAAAGGGCATCACCGTGACGCAGCTCGACAGCGCGCCCGATCTGTCTGCCGCCCCGCGCAAGCCGTTCGTCCGCAAGGACAATGCCGCGCCGTCGGACAGCAAGCCGCGCTGGAAAGACGGTGGCGAAAAGTCCGACCGCCCGGACAGCAAGCCCTGGGCAAAGAAGGCGGCAAAGCCCGGCTTCTCCAAGGCTGGCCCAAAGCCGACGGACGATGGCAGCAAGCCTGCCAAAAAGCCTTTCAAGAAAAAGGCCTACTGATCAGCAAAGAGGCTCCGGCGACGATCGCCGGAGCCTCTTTCTTTTTGGACCATCGCCTGTCCTCAATCGTCGGAATAGCGCTGCTCCCGCCAGGGGTCGCCCAGCATGTGGTAGCCGTTCTTCTCCCAGAAGCCGGCACGATCGCCCGTCATGAACTCGATCTTCGTCAGCCACTTCGCGCTCTTCCAGAGATAGAGATGCGGTACGATCAGCCGGGCCGGCGCACCATGCTCGCGGGTCAACGGCTGGCCCTCCCAATCGGTCGCGACCAGCGCATGCTCGCTCGCGAAATCCGCCAGAGGCAGGTTGGTCGTGTATCCGTCATAGCTCGTCAGCATGACATAGGTCGCCTCCGGCTTCGGTGCGACGAGATCCAGCAGATCGTGCGTGGAAACGCCTTTCCAACCGTTGTTGTAGCGCGACCATGTGGTGACGCAGTGGATATCGGACTGGAATTTGCTCTGCGGCAGGGCTTTGAACTGCGCCCAGTCCAGCGTCGCCGGATTTTCGACCGCGCCTTTCAGCGTCAGGGACCAGGTCGCGGTGTCGATGATCGGGTGCTGGCCGAGATCGAGCACAGGCCAGTTCTTCACGAGATGCTGGCCCGGCGGCAGGCGATCTGAGCCTGAACGCGCGACCTGGCCCGAGACCTGTCCGGTCAAGAAGCGGCCTTCTGCCGCCCAGCGCCGTTTGGAGCGTGTCAGTTTCGTATCGTCGGACGGTTCTTCCGGGGGATTTGCGTCCGACATGCTCTGCTCCTGGTGGCGCTTCTAGGGCTCCATGGTCGCCCGACCGGCGGCCTCCCGTCAAGCGGCTGCGACGCTTCAGACGGACTGTTTACGTTTCGCCAGAATGCCGGCCTCGCGGGCTGCGGCCATGAAGGATGCCTGCGCCTTGCGCGGGCTGAGGATACCGTCAAGGGCATCGAGGCAGTGTTGGAGAGCAATGCGATAGGCTCTGCCGGAGCGACCGGCGGGCCAGCCGCGCAGAAACTCCAGGGCGTCCCAAGCGGATGCGATGATGCACTCCTGGCTCTGCTGGAGAATGATCCGGACCGGCTTCGGAAAACGCTTGTAACTCATACTCGCCTCGCATGCTGTCTTTCGTGCGCGTGCAAAACTGTTTCCGGACTGTTTGGTTCCGTTCATTGGTTAACAAAAAATCACGTATTTTTTCAGTGCGTTGTTCGCTCTCGCAAGATCGCTGTCTTAAGGAAGAAGCGCGTCGCGGAGCTCGTTGGCGCGGCGGACGCGCAGGTCGAGATCGGCCTCGATGTGGTGGATATGGTGGACCATCAGCCGGCCCGCGCGATCGATCTGCCCGGCCTCGATCGCGTCGACGATGTCGCTGTGCTCGTTATGGCCGCAGCTCGAGACGGTGGATTGTCCATAAAGCGAGATGACGAGGGAGGAGCGGGCGATCAGCTCGTCCATGAAACGCTGCATGACGGTGTTTCGGGTCATGGCGGCGATGTGCAGGTGGAAGTCTCCCGATGCCTTGATTTCGGCCCGGCGTGCGCTCTGCCCCCGCTCGTTCATCAGGCGACCCTCGTCCAGCAGCAGTTCACGGAGCTGGCGGATATGGGCCGGCGTGATGTGGCATGCAGCCTCGGCGAGAATGCCGGGTTCGATGATGCGGCGCGTCGCGAAGATTTGCCGGGCTTCCTCCGGGGAGGGGTTGGCGACGAAGGCGCCGCGATTGCGCTCGACGGTCACCAGACCCTCATGCGCCAGCGCCTGCAGGGCGCCGCGCACCAGCGTACGGCTCACCTGGAACAGGGCGCCGACATCCGACTCCGTCAGTTTCGTACCCGGCATCAGTCGCCGGTCGACGATCGCATCGCGGATGGCATCCCGAATAGCGCGCTGGCTTCCATCCGCCCTATCTGCGTCAGGTCGCGCGATCACGCTGTCCGGCTTGGTCTGGTGATTGTCCATGGTTGTCTAATCTAATTCAGATGACCATGGGAAAGAAGGGCCATTCGTATCCATAAAATAACGAGATTGTATACGATCTGATATTTTATTCGGCACAATAGATGAAAAATTGGGCGATTTCATTCTCATATGGACGTCACGGTTTGAAGGATTTCGGATAATCATTTGGAAACAATGGACTGACACCTGCCTGTCGAACTGGCACGCTTGATGCATTCTCTCTGTTACCAGAAGGGAATTCGTCATGACCAAAGCGGCAGAGATCGACATCGTATCCGTTTCCAAGATTTACGGAAGCACGACGGCCGTCCATTCCATCAGTCTCAAGATCCCGTCGGGAAGCTATTGCTGCTTTCTCGGGCCGTCCGGCTGCGGCAAGACATCGACTTTGCGGATGATCGCCGGGCACGAGACGATCTCCTCGGGCGACATCCGGCTCGGCAACACGGTGGTGACAGACCTGCCCCCGGCCAAGCGCGGCACGGCGATGATGTTCCAGTCTTACGCGCTGTTCCCGCATCTCGACCTCATCGACAACGTCGCCTTCAGCCTGAAGATGAAGGGCGTGGACAAGGAAGAGCGTCGCGCAAAGGCGCTGGAGATGCTCCGGCTCATGCAGATGGAGCCCTATGCCAACCGCCGCCCGGCCCAGCTTTCCGGCGGACAGCAGCAGCGTGTGGCGCTCGCCCGCGCGCTGATCACCGATCCGGAAGCGCTGCTGCTCGATGAGCCTTTGTCGGCGCTCGATCCGTTTCTCAAGATCCGCATGCGGGCCGAACTGAAGAAGCTGCAGAAGAACCTCGGCATCACCTTCGTGCATGTGACGCACAGCCAGGAAGAGGCGATGGCGCTCGCCGACATCATCGTCATCATGAGCGATGGGCGGATCGAGCAGGCGGCAAGCCCGCGCGAGGTCTTCGAGCGGCCGGCGACGGCCTTCGTCGCGCGCTTCATGGGGGATCACAACGTGCTGACCGGCCGGGTGATCTCCAGCGCCGACGGCGTGCTGACGCTGCAGGTGCCGGAGGGGCAGACCTTCGCCGTCGCGGGCGAGGGCCGGGACGAGGGGTCGCCGATCGATATCGGCATCCGCACCGATCGCGTTCGCCTCAGCGAACCGGCCGAGAAGACGCTCGGCTTCAACGGTGTCGTGTCAAACGTCGAATATCGCGGCGCGTCGGTGAAGATCACCGTCATGGGCGCGGGGTCCGAGGATTTCACCGTCATCGCGACCGATGCGGATTATTTCGAAAAGCCGGTCGCCGTCGGCGATGCGGTCTCCCTCAGCTGGGGCCTCGAAGACGCCGTCCTCCTGGGGGCTGCGGCCGCCTGACGTCTTCAAGCTCATCACGATCCGTCTCACCACAAGAAAAGGGAACAGACTATGACCGAGATCAAGGACACGAAGAAGGCGACGGGCATCAGCCGCCGCGCTTTGATGAAAACAGGGGCTGCGGCCGTCGGCGCCATTGCCGGCTCCGGCGCCATCACCGGTTTTCCGACCATCTGGGCGCAGAACCCGATCACGCTGCGCCAGTTCGGCACCGGCGTTTCCAACATCAACGCCATCGCCGAGAAGTGCAAGGCCGACCTCGGCATCACGCTCGAGATGACGGCGACCGACTCGGATGCTGCGGCCCAGCGCGCGGTGACCCAGCCCGACAGCTACGACATCGCCGACATCGAATACTGGATCCTGAAGAAGGTCTTCCCGGCCGGCGTCATCCAGCCGATGGAAATCTCCAAGCTGAAATATTACGACCAGATCGTGCCCCTGTTCAAGACGGGCAAGCTGACGCCGGACAGCGTGATCGCGCAGGGCACCGCACCGCACACGGTCGGCTATGTGGAGAAGGCCGGGGACAAGACCTTTGCCAAGTCGGAGACCGGTCTCTTCACCATGGTCCCGACCATCTACAATGCCGACACGCTCGGCATCCGCCCGGACCTCGTCGGCCGCGACATCACGTCCTGGGCCGATATCATGGACCCCGCCTTCAAGGGCAAGACCTCGATCCTCAACATTCCCTCGATCGGCATCATGGATGCCGCGATGATCATGGAAGCGCTCGGCAACATCAAATATGCCGACAAGGGCAACATGACCAAGGCGGAGATCGACGCGACGATCGACTTCCTCATCAAGGCGAAGCAGGACGGCCAGTTCCGCGCCTTCTGGAAGTCGTTCGACGAGTCGGTCAACCTGATGGCGTCGGGCGAAGTCGTCATCCAGTCCATGTGGTCGCCGGCCGTTGCCGCCGTCCGCTCCAAGGGCATCGCCTGCAAATACCAGCCGCTCAAGGAAGGTTATCGCTCATGGGGCGGCGGTCTCGGCCTTGCCGCGCATCTGCAGGGCGCGCAGCTCGATGCGGCCTATGAATACATCAACTGGTACACGTCCGGCTGGGTCGGCGGCTATCTCAACCGCCAGGGCTATTACTCCGCCGCCATGGACACGGCCAAGAAGTTCATGACCGATGACGAGTGGGGCTACTGGATCGAGGGCAAGGCCGCCAAGGGCGACATCATGTCTCCGGAAGGCAAGATCATGGAAAAGGCCGGCGCGGTGCGCGATGGCGGCTCGTTCCAAGAACGCATGGGCAAGGTCGCCTGCTGGAACTCGGTGATGGACGAGGACCGCTACATGGTCCGCCGCTGGAACGAGTTCATCGCGGCCTGATGCTGTGCGGGTCGCCCGCGCGGCGGCTCCTCCATCTCCGGCTCTTTCAAGCCGGGCCGATTGCCACAACTTTCCTTCTCCCCGCAGTCTGGGAGAAGGTGCAGGCAGGCGGATGAGGGGAGGCCTCTCACTCCGCTGCGCCTTGAGTCCTCAACGGAGACGACCGCACCATGGCGATCATCGCTGCAAGCAAGCCGACACCGGCGCCGGACGCGCGGGTGCGCACGCCAAAATCCTTCCGCCTGCCGCCGCGCGCCGTCTCCTATCTGCAGTCGGCGCCGCTGATCGCCATTCTCGGCTTCTTCTTTCTCTTGCCGATCCTGATGATCCTGATCGTCAGCTTCTGGGACTATGATTTCGCCGGCCTCTACCCGGATTTCCTGACCATGAATTACGAGGAGACTCTGGGCTCCTGGGTCACCTGGAAAACCTACCTCAACACCCTGAAATATACGGTCGTCGTCTGGGCGCTGACGACGTTCATCGGTTTCTGGGTCGCCTATTTCCTGGCGTTCCACATCCGCACGACGACGATGCAGATGGTGCTGTTCCTCGTCTGCACCGTGCCGTTCCTCACCTCCAACATCATCCGCATGATCTCCTGGATCCCGGTGCTCGGGCGCAATGGCTTGGTGAATTCGACGCTGATCGAGATGGGGATCATTCCGGCGCCGATCGAATGGCTGCTCTATTCCGAGTTCGCCGTCATCCTCGCCATGGTGCATCTCAACACGCTGTTCATGGTGACGCCGATCTTCAACACGCTGATGCGGATCGACAAATCGCTGATCGAGGCGGCGCGCGATGCTGGCGCCAGCGGCTGGCAGATCCTCTGGAACGTCATCATTCCGCTCGCCAAGCCCGGCATCGCCATCGGTTCGATCTTCGTCGTCACCCTGGTCATGGCGGATTTCTCGACCGTGCAGGTCATGTCCGGCGGGCAGAGTGCATCGGTGGCATTGATGATGCGCAACCAGATGTCGCTGCTGCAATATCCGGCCGCCGCCGCCAATGCCGTCGTGCTCCTGATCGTCGTGCTGCTGATGGTCGCCGCGATCCTGCGCGTCGTCGATATCCGCAAGGAGCTGTGAGATGAGCCACGAGAAACGCACCTTCGAATTCTACGTGCTCGCCGCCTTCTTCGCGCTGTTCGTGCTCTTTCTCTATGGCCCGCTGTCGGCGGTTCTCATCCTGTCCTTCCAGGGGCCGAACGGCGGCCTGACCTTCCCGATGAACGGGGTGTCGCTGCGCTGGTTCTACAATCTGTTCGAGCAGCAGGCGGTGGGCAATTTTGGCGCGTCTTTCCGGCGGTCCTTTGCGCTCGGCATCATGGTCATGGTCGTCAACGTGCTGGTGTCGCTGCTCGCGGGCCTCGCCTTCCGCCGCAAGTTCCGCGGCTCGACCACGCTGTTCTACCTCACGGTCGCCAGCCTCGTCGTTCCCTCCATCATCATCTCGCTCGGTATCGGCGTGGTGTTCCAGCAGTTCGGGCTCAAGCCTGCCTGGTATTCCTCGGCCTTCGGCGCGCATCTCACCTGGACGCTGCCCTTCGGCGTGCTCATCATGTTCGCCGTGTTCAACCGGTTCTCGCCGGCCTACGAGGAAGCGGCGCGCGATCTCGGGGCGAGCGCCTGGCAGACCTTCCGCCACGTCGTGCTGCCGATGATCGCACCGAGCCTGATCGGCGTCGGCCTGTTCGGCTTCACGCTGTCCTATGACGAGTTCGCCCGCACGCTGATGACGTCCGGCACCTACAACACGCTGCCGCTCGAAATCTACGGCATGACCACCAATGTCACCACGCCGGTGCTCTATGCGCTCGGCACCGTCACCACCGTCTTCTCCTTCACCGTCATTCTGCTGGCGCTCGGCATCATCCTGATGCTCGGCCGCAAGCAGGCCAAGCTGGTCTGAACCCTCGCATGCGCATCCTCGTCGTCAATCCGAACACCACCGTTTCCATGACCGAGAAGGCGGCTGAGGCGGCGCGTCTCGTCGCCGCAGCGGGGACGCAGATCGTCGCTGCGACCGCCGCGATGGGGCCGGCCTCGATCGAGGGGCACTATGACGGCGCGCTGGCGCTGCCGGGCCTGCTCGCCGCGATCCGGGATGGCGAGGCGGCCGGAGCCGAGGCCGCCGTCATCGCCTGTTTCGACGATACCGGGCTCGATGCCGCGCGGTCGCTCGCCTCCATTCCGGTGCTCGGGCTCTGCGAAAGCGCGCTGGTGACCGCCGGATTCCTCGCGCAGCGCTTCACCGTCGTGACCACGCTGGAGCGCTCCCGCGTGCTGCTCGAAAACCTGACGCGGCATTATGGGTTCGGTGGGCGGGCCAAGGTGCGCGCGGCCGATATTCCGGTGCTGGATCTGGAAAAGGAAGGCTCCGGCGCACTCGACAAGCTGCGCCACCAGATCGAGCGCGCGCTCGCCGAAGACGGCGCGGAGGCCATCGTGCTGGGCTGTGCCGGCATGGCGGATCTGGCCCACGAGCTGCAAACCATCTATCGCGTGCCGGTCGTCGATGGCGTTTCCGCCGCGGTGAAGCAGGCCGAAGCGCTGATCGCCCAGCGGCTGACCACCAGCAAGCGGGGGTCCTATGCCGCACCTCTGGCCAAGCCCTATTCCGGTGTGCTGAGCGACTTCGCACCGGCTATCGCTTCCTGAACCTTCGCACGGGCTGAAGTCGATCACACTTTACCTTTGTCTTTCCGCCTGCCGAGGGAGGCTAGGGAACAAGCGCACGCTCGCGTGTCCTTTCGATCGCGTCCTGCTATATCCTTCGGACAGATGGCCTTGCTTGGCGAACTGTGGCCGGGGATTGCAGAGAGGGTGGCATGAAGCGGGATGTGGATGTGGTCGTGGTCGGGGCCGGCTTCACGGGATTGGCGGCAGCACAGGCTCTGGCCGATCGCGGGCTGTCGGTTCAGGTGCTCGAGGCCCGGTCCGACGTCGGGGGGCGCGTCCGGTCGTTCCTGACGTCGGACGGCGTGCGACGGGATGCCGGCGGACAGTTCATCTGTGACGACATGCCGGAGGTCACGGCCCTTGTCCGCGAGGCGCCCCTCGATCGTGTCGAAAGCCGGTGGAAGGGCGCATCGAAGACCGTGTCGGCCACGGCGTCCCGGCGGATCGCCCAGCGCGACAACATGCTGTTTGCAAAGATGGAAGCGGCCGATCCTGCGGACCCGGCGCTTGCCGGCCTCTCCATCACCGACTGGCTGGACAGGCAGGACGCGACAGACGAGGCGAAGCGGCAGTTTTTGAGCATGGTGCACGGCCTCTGGTGTCTGCCGGCGGATATCATCCCGTTCTGGTATCTCGTGGACAGCGACCGTCGGAACACCGCCGAGGTCTCGGAGCTTCAATACTTTCTGAAGGAAAGCGCGGCAGCGCTCGCCGAGGTCATGGCCGGGCGGCTGCAGCGCTCTCTTTGTCTCTCCACGCCTGTTTCGAGCATTCGGCGGGAGGAGGATCATGTCGTGGTGATGGCCGGCGACCGGCAGATCACGGCGCGGCATGCGCTCGTTGCGGTTCCGCCCGTGCGTGCGCGCGACATCGTCCAGCATCCGCCGCTGCCGGAGCCGCTTGCCCGGGCGCTCGGCAGCTGGCGGAGCGGGGCCGTGATCAAGATCCTGCTGCGCTATCCCGCACGCATCTGGTCGCCTTCCGTCTCTTCCGGAATTTCGTGGGACGATGTGAGCGGGCTCTATGCGTTCGACGTCAGCCAGGACGAGGATCACGCCGGTTTCGTGGTGTTTGTCGGCGGTCCGCTGGCGCTGGACTGGCGCGCCCGGGGCGAGGCCTATATCGCGCGGACGGTGGGAGAACGGATGGCCGCGTTGCTTGGTCCCGACGCGCCGGTGCCGGTCGAGTTCATCCTGCACGACTGGACGGACGACCGCTGGAGCGGCGGCGGCTATAGCGACGTGATCGTCGATCCCGCAGCCTACGATGCCGAGGCGGTTTTGCGCGCGGGCGTTGGCCGCGTGGCGTTTGCCAGTTCCGAGCTGTCTCCGTCCTTTCCCACCTATATCGAAGGCGCGATCATTGCGGGACGGCTTGCGGCCGGGCGTATCGCCGATCGGCTTGCGCGCGAAGATCTGGCTCTGGAAGACGGGACCGCGGAGCGCTGACCGAAGCCGTGAGCCCGCTCACTTGTCGAAAAAGCCGGGGCGCAGCTTCTCGCCGATCAGGCAATCCGTCGCGGCCGGGCTTGCCGCAGGGATGACGCGGAACGGCGGTTGGCGCCCGCTCACCTCCATCACCAGCTTCTGCCGGATGGCAACGCCGAAATCGTCGGGATTGTGGATCGGCAGGACGAAGGAGCCCGGCCCGCCGATGACGCAGTCGCCGTAATAGCGGTCGAGCCGGACGCCGACGCCGGTCGGACGGATGATGATGGCGAGGCCGTTGACGATGATGCCGCTGCGCACCGCCGTATCCCGCGCGGGCACGACCGGTGGCCCGAGATTGTTGGGCCCGTCGCCCGAGACATCGATGACACGGCGCTGGCCTGCGAAGGCGTTGGTATCGATCATGCCGCTGGCATAGGTCAGCGCGTTGGATATCGAGGTGCCGCGACGGGTGGTGACGGGCCTTGCGGCGATCTCGTCCGCAAAGGCCGCAGCGTCCGCGGCCGACGCGATCACGCGCCAGTCCACGCGCGAACTTTCATTGACGCTCCCGGCCCATTCGAAATAGCTGATGACGATCTCGCCGATCCGTCCGCCGCGCACGGCGTCGATGAATTCCTTGTGGCGCAGGGCGTCGAGGTAACCCGCGCGCTGGATACGGGCCTCCTCGATATCCATCGATCCGGACATGTCGACGGCGAGAACCAGCTCGACATCCACCTCCCGCGCGACACGTGCGGCAGCCGTGTGGTCGGAGACCGTTTCCATCGCGTAAGGCGTCGGTTGAATGCCTTGATTGCTAAGGCTCATCAGCAATGCAATTCCCGCCAAGATCATGTCATCCAATCCCCGCTTCGCCCCGTAGAAGCGAACATTAACACAACGGGTGATGGCGGCGACCGCTAAGCGGCTGCAGGAAGTCAACACTCGGTGAGACCATAAATTTTTGAGCACGAGAGATGTGGTACCCAAAGCGTGCCGACATCTAAGGAGTTGGAATGCTTTTCAAGGATACGACCGATGTCGGCTTGATCGACCGATTTCAGCTGGGCGCGTTCCGGTACTTCATGCGGTATACCCATCCGGAAACGGGTCTCGTGGCCGACAGTTCGCAGGACGGTTCGCCGGCCAGCATCGCTGCAACGGGCTTCGGTCTGTCCGCGCTCCCGGTCGGCGTCGAACGTGACTGGCTGTCGCGCGAAGACGCTGCGACGCGTGCGTTGACGACCTTGCGGTTCCTTCGCGACAGCGAGCAGAGCCGCGATACGCTGGCCACGGGTTACAAAGGTCTCTACTATCATTTCCTGGATATGAAGACGGGACGGCGAGCGTGGCGGAGCGAGATTTCGCTGATCGACAGCGCGCTTCTGATCGCCGGCGTGATCACGGTCGGTGCGTATTTTTCCGACAATACGCCGGCGGAGAAGGAAATTCGCGATATCGCCGACATGATCTATGCGCGGGCCAACTGGGCCTGGGCGCTGGACGAGCAGGATGCGCTGGCGCTCGGCTGGAAGCCGCGCAGCGGTTTTCTTCCCTTTCGCTGGCATGGCTACAGCGAAGCGATCATTCTCTACACGCTGGCCCTGTCGTCGCCGTCCTATCCCATCCCGCCGAAGAGCTACCTGGCTTTCGGCAACCAGTGCGACTGGAAGGAGATGCAGGGCAAGCCGTTCCTCTCTGCCGGACCGCTGTTCATCCATCTCTTCTCGCATGCCTGGATCGACTTTCGGGGTATCCGCGATGCGGCAATGACGGAACATGACAGCGATTACTTCGAGAACACGCGTCTCGCCATCGATGTCCAGCGCGACTATGCCGCGCGAAACCCCGAATCCTTCGTCGGTTACGGTGAGGATTGTTGGGGCCTGACGGCCTGCGACGGCCCGGAGCGGTCGCGTCGGCTGCGGGACGGTCGCCAGCAGAATTTTTCGGGCTATGCCGCAAGAGGTGCGCCAGACGGACCGGACGACGGAACGCTTGCGCCCTGGGCGCCGCTTGCCTGCCTGCCCTTCGATGAGGCCGCGGCCCTTGCCGGAACGCGGCATATTCTCGATGCCTATCCAGGCGTGGTCGAAGAGGATGGCTTCATCGGCAGCTTCAATCCGAGCGTTCCCGCCCGCACGGCCGAGGGCTGGATGAACACGCGGCGGATCGGGCTCGATCAGGGAATTCTCCTGATGATGATCGAGAATCACAGGACCGGATTGTTCTGGAACCTCTTGCGCCAGTCGGTGCCGATCCGGCGCGGGTTGAAGCGCGCGGGGTTTGAGGGCGGCTGGCTGTAGGCCGGATCGCGGCGACCCGACCTGACGCGTCCGTCGCCATCATGCCGTATTCAGAAAACGATCGTTGATGGCGCCAGATACGGCTCCCAGCACGAGCCAGAAGGCCAGCGTGGTCGCAAGCGCGGCCACCGCGAACTCCGCGCCGAGAACGGCAGGAACGGGGCTTGCGAGGTCGCCGGGCTGTGGCGCGCCATAGAGGTGGGGCAGTGCGAGAAGTCCCAGACCGGCAGCCTTTGCCCAGATCTCCTTTCGCAGCGCGATGAGACCGAGCCCAAGCGCCGAGAGCACCGTAGCCATGAGCCACCAGATCTGGCGATCGCCGAGATCGCCTGCCGGAAAGCCCGGAAGTTCCGGCGGGAGGCCGAGGGCCGGCAGCATGTGAACCGACAGCCAGCCGAGCGCGCCCCAGACAAGGCCGTTCCGCATGGTTGGCGGTGTGCTCGTCACCAGGCCGAGGCCGGCGAGAAGGAGGCCGAAACCTGCACCCGTGACCAAATTGGCGATCAGCGTGCCGGAGAAGCGGCTCAAGCCGAACATGATGCCGCCATCCGCGTGCCCTGCCTCCTGGCCCGCGCTTTCATGCGCATAGGCCGGCGTGACGAGCTGGAGCGCGGATGCAAGGGAAGGGAAGAGCGAGCCGCCGGCGCGCGACGAGTGCTCGTGTGCCGCCGGGTACCCCTCGGCTTCCGGCGCTCCCGGTAGGGGCGCAGTCTCGTAGGTTTCCGCTTCCAGTATGAGCGGGACGACGCGAAGCTCCTGGGCGGCTGTCATGAAGCTGCCCGCAATAAGGCCGGCGCAGATGGCGGCCAGCAGTGTTTTGACGATCATGGATAGTCCTTTTCAAGCAGCACCTTGCGGTCTGCTCTTGGATCCTTGTTGAGACTTTGCTGGAGGCCTGACGTCTAGGCTCGGCGCGGTTCCACGAAGCGACGCGGGCGCGGGGAAGCGATGCCGATCCGGCATGCCTCCACTGCGCGCAGCCGATCATCGGACGCGCGTCTGCCTTGACGCTCGACGGCTCGCACGGACGCGCGCCTCTGACGCAAAGGCGAAGTCACGACCAGGCGCGCGATCGGAGACTCGCGAGCCTTAGTGGCAGGGGAAGCCGAACGAGTGGCGGACGTCGTGGGCCGTGTCGTGCAGCACGGACGAATTGGCGAGCCCCGCTCCAAACACGAGAAACGCCCCGATGAACAAGGACAGGAAACCCGCAATCATGCGGTCATTGAGGGAAAGCGAAACGCCGGATGCGTTGGTAACAGCCATGACAACCTCCGTGATGGCAGCGTGGGACATGTCCCACTCATTTGGGCGAAATGCCCGACATCAAGCGGCAGGTGTCCTGGCTCGCGGCGTCTGATGCCGGCTGGCATCGTCGGATCTTTCTCGCCTTCCCGCAGATCGGAGTTGCCTCGTCTCCGCAGTGGCTTCTACCGGTCGCCCGGCATGAAAGACCCTGACCGCTCTACAGTCGCGGGGTCGGCCGTGATGAAGGTGCCGCACTGGGTCCACCCGTCACGTTCCCATTTACTCCCCGGATGGTGTGTCATCCGGAGAACCTCTTGATAAGGGTCACTATGACGCGTGCAGGGCGTGTGTCAATTGGCCCCTGGGATGGTGCCGCGCCTTACAGCGTCGCGGCGAGAGCGGCGAGTTGATCGGCACACTGGCCCCAGCCTTCGTGAAAGCCCATCTGCTCGTGCGCGTCGCGGTCGGTCTTCGTCCAGTGCCGGACACGGGCCGTGTAGCGCGTCCCGCCGTCCTCCGGCTCGAAGGTGATGATGCCGGTCATGAAGGGCTTTTCCGAAGGCGTCCATGCATGGATATAAGCGTCGGTGAAGACGATCTTCCGATCCGGAACGATCTCGAGATAGACGCCGCGATTGGGCATTTCCTCACCCTCGGGGCTCTGCATGACGATGAGGTTCGCACCTCCTACGCGCAGATCGATCTCGGCCGACGCGATCGTCCAGGGCCTGGGGACGAACCATTGCCGGATCAGGGCAGGCTCCGTCCAGCATCGGAACAGGGCATTCGGCGATGCGGCGATGTGGCGGGTGATGACGAGGTCGCGATCGTCGGCGGTGGTCTGTTGGGTCATGCGCGTGATCCTGGAGCGGCGGGACGGTTTTGCCGAGTTTCCGTCATCCCGCGCTGACTGTCGAGACCCTCAAGAGACGCATCTTCTCGCGATCGGGTCCGTCACGGACCGGCGGGCGACGACTGGATTTTCACGATCGCCGTGGTCCAGCGCGGCGCTTCCGGCGGGCCTGCGCGCGGTGCGGGGAAAACCAGCGAGGTGCGAAGTGCCGCGGATTGACCGGGCGGTATGCGGGCGATGATCAGCGCGTCGTCGCGGCCGATCGTCCGGCATGTGCCGGCAGGGCAATCGTCCAGCGTCACGTCGAGGGTGAAATAGTCGAGGAAAGCCGTGCTGTCGTTGTGCACTGTTCCGGTCACGACATAGCTGCTGGCCGGTGTGCTCTTTTCGAACTGGAGGTTCTCCAGTCGGATCTGGTTTTCCCCGATCGTTGCGACAGGGCGATCCGTCGTGACCGGCGACAGGGGCTCGCGCGGTGTTGCATTATCGTCGGTCCACCAGACGACGAAGGCACTGATAAGGCCGACCGCGACGAGCACGGAGAGAACGGGCTCCGCCAGCTTGCGAAACCGCGGCTCCCAGACCGCAAGCCCGACGATCAGCAGGCTTGCAGCAGCGAGCAATATCCAAAGCATCAACGTCCTCCCCATGCCCTTTCATATAGGAACTAGGGCGCCGGGGTCAAAGCGGAGCGGGCGAATCAAAACGGGAACAAAGGACGGATCGTCTAGTTCCTCAACCGCACAAACACCTTTGAACCACCGCGGCGAGACATCGTGCGCGGACCCACGAAAGGAACGAACAATGGCTGGGAAAGCACTCGAAGATCTGTTCCACGACATGCTCAAGGACGTCTATTACGCCGAGCGCAAGATCGTGAAGACGCTTCCGAAGATGGCCCGCGGCGCACAGAGCCCGGAATTGAAGGCCGCTTTCGAAAAGCACCGTGAAGAAACCGAAGGCCAGATCGAACGCCTGCAGCAGGTTTTCGAGATCTTCGGCAAGCGCGCCACCGGCAAGACCTGTGCCGCCATCGAAGGCATCATCGAGGAAGGCGAGGAAGTCCTTGAGGAATTCAAGGGTTCGCCGGCCGTCGATGCCGGCCTGCTCGCCACGGCACAGGCCGTCGAGCATTATGAAATGGCACGCTACGGCACGCTGAAGACATGGGCGGGCCTCCTGGGTCTCGACGAAGCCGTGAAGCTGCTGGACGAGACGCTGAAGCAGGAAGAAAAGACCGACGCCGATCTGACGAAGCTGTCGAAGGCCGTCAATGCCAGCGCCATGGCCAAGGCGAAGGCTGCCTGAGCCATCGACTTTTCTGGTCAAAAACAACGCCGGCCGGATTGCTCCGCGCCGGCGTTGTCACGCGTGGATCTCCGCGTCTCACTCCTTGAGGCTGATCCAATAGGCGCCCTCGAATGGGACGGCGGCGAAGCGGGCATTGATGTCAGCCAGCGTCGCTGCGGGGTCGAGTTCTGCGAAGAGCTCCGGCCGTAGCCAGCGGGCGAATGCCTCGGCTGCCAGGATGTTGAGCGGCACCGCATTGAAGAAATTCCAGAGGCCGTGGACCCGCCCGTCGCGCACGCCCTTGAGGTTGGAGAGGATGGGGGCGGTGACGACCTGCTTCAGCGTCCTGCGGGCGTCGTCGTCGGTCACGCCCGGGCCGATCGAAAACGTGCTGTAGGTGCCGCCGGGGGACCCTGTGGCGATATAGACCTCGGGATCGGCGGCGATCAGATATTCCGTACTGACGATGCCGCCCTGGGCGGGCAGATTGCCGTCGGCGATGTTCCGGCTGCCGGTGAGACCGATGAAGGCGCCAAGGCCGCCTGTGCCATAGGCATAGCAGCATTTGTCCGGATTGGGGAAGGCATCCATCAGCACCGTCGGGCCCGGTGCCGTTGCCTGTGCAACCCGGTCGCGGATGCGCTGCAGGCGCGTTTCGTAGAACGTCGCAAAATCCTCCGCCTGCGCTTCCCGGTCGAGCACGGCACCGAGGAGGCGCATGGCGGAAGGGGTATTCTTCAGGGCATCGCTGTTAAAATCGACAACGATGACGGGGACACCGGTGCTCTCCAGATAGTCGATGGCACGCTTGCCGAGCTCCGTATCGGCCTGCCAGTTCGCCAGGATGGCAAGATCGGCCTTCAGCGACAGCATGGTCTCGAAGGACAGGCCGTCACCGGTGCCGTCGCCGATGGTCGGGAGCTTGGCGATATCGGGAAAACGCTTCTCGAAGGCGGCATAGATGTCCGGATTATCGCCCTTCATGTCGCCGGACCAGCCGGCCAGAAGGCTGACAGGGTCCGGATGAATGAGCGAGAGGGCAACGAGGTTGAAGCCGCTGCCGAGCAGGATCGCCTTCGGCTTCTCCTTGATCGTAACCGTGCGGCCGATCGAGTCCGTGACCGTCAGCGGGTAGGTCGTTGCGGAGGCCGGGCCGGACGAAAGGATGCCGAAAAGCGAGACGAGACAGACGAAAACGGCGGAGAGGCGGAGCGGGTGCATCGGGTGTCAGTGTCCTTGTTGCGCAAGCTCGCCGCGCTGGCTCGGCAGGGCGCAGAGCGCGCCGCAGCTTGGAATGCCCGGAAGGAGGTAGCGCAGGCAACAGACCTTGCGGCGACAGACGGTCGTTTCGCCTGCGGGCTCGTGCCGGAGACAGCCGCGAAAAGGGTTCGCGGTGCCGTCGGCCAGCACCGGCTGCTCGAACAAGGGACGGGAGGCCCAGGCATCGGCGCCGCCCGTCGGGGCCGTCGCGTTGAACGCGTAGTCGATATAGACGGCCGCATTGTTCCAGGCGAGCTTCGGTGCCAAGCCGGCGGCGGTTTTCATTGCGGCAATCACAGCGGCGAGATGACGGTGGACGAGGGGCACGACGTAGCCATCGGGTCCGTCGCCCGCATCGTCGTCGTTCCAGTCTCCCTCGGTCTCCAGGCCGAAGGCACGGGGCAGGCCGTCTTCGGCCAGCGCGATGGTCATGCTGGCAAGATCGACCGGCAGGACGTGATCGGCGCGGCGGGCGACGATGAAGGGGATCGTCAACGCGGCGAAGTAATAGAGCGACCACATGGAGGCCACCGCCCGGCGGTCGCTGCCGCCGTGGGTGTCCGCGTAGCGATCGAGCGCCTCGGTGAAGACTGACGAGGAAAAAAACCCGGCGAGGGGCAGCGCGCCCTCCAGATCCCGCGACAGCATCATCTTTTCACCGCACCAGGCATGTTCGCCGGTGAACACGGATTTCAATCCCGGTGGCCGGAAGGCTTCGTTCATCGAAGAGGGAGGGGTCTCGATCATCCGGGTTTACCAGCTGTATTTCAGCGAGCCGATGAAGGTGCGGCCCTGATCGCGATAGCAGAAGCCGGCCGAGCAGACGGCATCGCGCCGATCGAAGAGATTGGTGGCGTTGACCTGCAGTTTCAGGCCCTCGTATTTCTTGTCGATGGCAGCGAAATCGTAATGCACGGCCGCATCGAAGAGGACCCGCGACGTATTTTTCCTCGTGTTCGTGTCGTTGCCGAAGCTCGAGCCGATGAAGCGCGCGCCAGCACCGACGCCGAGGCCGTGCGCGAAGGTGTCTTCGGGCAGATCGTAATTCGCCCAGACCGAGGCCACGTGCATCGGCACCGACGAGACGAAATTGCCCCGGCTGGTGGTCGGCCCCTCGACGATCTTCATGTGCGTGTAGGTGTAGGAGGCCGTCAGGGAGAGGCCGTTGTCGAGGCTCGTCGTCGCCGCCAGTTCCAGCCCGCGGGAGCGCAGCTTGCCGCGCTGGACCTGAATGTTTTCGGGGCCGGTCGGCAGGTTGACGACTTCGTAATAGAGGCCGTTGTCCTGATCGATGTTGAAGAGGGCGGCGGTCAGGAGGGTGTTGCTGTCGGGCAGCAGATATTTCACGCCGACCTCCTGCTGCCGGCTTTCCGTCGGATCGAACGGCCGGCGCGTTTCCTGATTGATGCCGGCATTGGGCGAGAAGGCGGTGGAGTAGCTGGCATAGGGCGCGAGGCCGAAATCCGTCTCGTAGGTCAGGCCGATGCGGCCGGAAAAGGCTTTGTCGCGCTGCGAGGTCTTGGTCGTGTCGCCTGTCGCCAGAACGGTGTCGTTGGTATCGGTGTCGACCCAGTCGTAACGGCCGCCGAGCGTCAGCGTCCAGGCGTCGTAGCGGATCTGGTCCTGCACATAGGTGCCGATCTGCCACTGGTCCTGCACGGTGCGGGTCGAGAAGGGGATGGGATCGACATCGCGCCCGGCATTCGGGTTCGCCGTGTCGAGTGGTGGGGTGGTGCCTGTGCCGTCGAGCGAGCGGTAGCGCAGTTTCTGAAAATCCACGCCGAAGAGAAGCGTATGATCGAACGCCCCTGTGGCGAATTTCGCCTCGATCTGGTTGTCGATGACGCCGGCCGTCAGGCGTTCGTCAAAAGTGCCGGCGCTGCTGTCGAGCAAGGTCGGGTCGAGCGCGTTCGGCGCGTAGGCAAAGGCATAGTCGGCATCGATGTCGAGGGTCGAGAGGCGCGCGTTTTGCCGGAAGACGAAGACGTCGTTCAGCCGATGCTCGAATTCATAGCCGATCCGCGCCTGCTTCTGGACGGAGCTGTTGAAGTCCGGATTGCCACCAAAAATGTCGGTCACGTCGCCGGTGAGAGGGTCGTTGTAATAGGCGGCGGTTCCGCCCGACCTCGTGCGGGAATACTCGCCGAGAATGGTCAGCTTGGTGTCCTCGTCCGGCTTCCAGGTGGCGGCCGGCGCGATATAGGCGCGGTCGTCGGAGACGGACACCTGTTCGGTCTCGGCATCGCGCAGGAGCCCGGTCATCCGGTAATAGACCGGATCGGTTTCGTTGATCGGGCCGGAGACGTCGAACTGGCCCTGATAGCGCTGGTTGGTGCCATATTGCAGCTCGATCTCGTGCAGCGGCTCGATCGTCGGGCGCTTGGTGATGAGATTGTAGAGGCCGCCGGCACCGGATGCGCCGTAGAGCGCAGAGGAGGGCCCCCGCAGGATCGAGACACCTTCCAGACCATAGGGCTCCGTCTTGAACAGCGAGGAGCCCGCGCCCGGCTGCCGCAGGTTGTCGCGGAAGATGCCGGTATAGGTGACGTCGAAGCCGCGGACGGAAAAGCTGTCGAACCGCGGATCGAAGCCAAAGGCGCCGACGCGGGTGCCGGGGGTGTAGCCGAGGGATTCCTGCAGAGACTGCGGATTGCGGTCCTCAAGCTGCGCCTGCGTGACCGACGAGATGGATTGCGGCGTTTGCAGAAAGGGTGTGTCGGTCTTCGCGCCGGTTGCGCTCGCCGTGCCGACATAGCCGTCCCCCGTGATGACGCCGCCGCTGCCGCCGGTCACCACGATTTCCTCCAGAACCGTTGCCTCGCCGGTCGCTGCATCCTGCGCGAACGCCTGAAGACTGCCGCCGCTGAACGCCAGCGTGAGGATCGATGTGCTGGTGACGAGGGCTGACCGGAGGGGAAGGCGGCTGGGAAAACGGATCGGCATGCGACAAGTCTCTCGGTGAAAGATGACTTTCACTATCAAGATTCTTTCCCGATGACAGCCCTAAAACATGATAACTACAATCATGTTTAAGGCTGTGGGAATTTCGCAACGCGTGCGCACAGACAGACGAAAGCCGCCACGGCGGTGCGGCGCGTGGCGGCGTGTAAGAGGCTTGGCTTTTAGCCTTTGGCCTGCGAGACGAGAGCCGGCTTTTCGCGATAGGCCTTGGGGAAGACGGTCTTCAGGTTCTCGATCTTCGGCAGGTCGTTATAGACGATATAGGGATAATCCGGATTGAGCGTCAGGAAATCCTGGTGATAGGCTTCGGCGGTGTAGAAGCCCTTGAGATCGTCCACCTGGGTGACGACCTTGTCCGGAAACACCTTCGCCTTGTCGAGCTGGGCGACATAGGCGTCCGCGACCTTCTTCTGCTCCGGGCTGAGCGTGAAGATTGCCGAGCGGTACTGCGTACCATGATCGGGGCCCTGATAGTTCAGCTGGGTCGGATTGTGCGCCACCGAGAAGAAGATCTGCAACAGCTGGCCGTAGCTGACCTGCGACGGATCATAGGTCACCTCGACGGCTTCCGCATGGCCGGTCTTGCCGCCGCTGACGGTCTCGTAGGAGGCGGTCTCCTTCGCGCCGCCGGAATAGCCGGAGACGGCGTTGGAAACGCCCTTCACATGCTGGAAGACGCCCTGCACGCCCCAGAAGCAGCCGCCGGCAAAGACGGCCTTTTCGGTTTTGGCGGCGGTCTTCTCATCGATGCTGGGCGGCGGAATGACCACGGCTTCCTCGGCGGCGCCGGCACGCACGGCGGTGACGGCGATGATGAGGGCGGTCAGCGCGAACGCGCCGAGGACGCCGCCGGTGAGGTTGCGACGGAGATTGGAACGGGAGGTCTTCGACATGCGGCAATCCCTAAGGGCGCGGAGGGCGGTAGGGCCTGACGACGCGCCGTAATGTTGCGGATATGCGCGCCGTTGTGAGCCGATCCGCCGGCGGCGTCAAATCGCGATTTCGTGTAGTTTCGCGATGATCTGGCCGATCAGGCAGCATTCCGGATCTCAATCAACGCGCTCACCCAGGGCTTCAACGGTCCGGGAATATCGAATCCTGCGAATCGCTTGCGGGGTTTCGCTGAGACGATGAGTCGGAACCCGTGCGTTCGGTCTCTGTGTCGAAACGGCGATGGCGCCCGAGGTCTCGCAGGACTTCGGGCGCCATTACAATCATTCGGAACGGCGTCCAGGTGGATGGCTGTCGCCGGTTTGTCGGTCAGGCCGCCGCGTCGACGGGCGCGAGAGCGATCTCGGCGCGGGCAGCCAGCAGCTGGCGCGCCGCATTGGCCGCTTCGCCGCCCTTGATCACGAAGTGATCCGTGAAAAAGCGGATATGGGCTTCCGATTCCTGGAAATGATGCGGCGTCAGCACGGCGGAGAGAACCGGAACGCCCGTGTCGAGCGAGACGCGCATCATGCCGTCGAGCACGGTGGAGGCGACGAAGTCGTGGCGGTAGATGCCGCCATCGACGACGAAGGCGGTGCCGAGGATGGCGGAGAACCGGCCGGTCTTTGCCAGTGTCTGGGCGTGAAGCGGAATTTCGAGTGCGCCGGGCACGTCGAAGATCTCGACATCGGCCGCGTTGCCGCCGAGGTCCTGCCAGCGGGCGACGAAGGCGTTGACGCACTGATCGACGATGGCGGAGTGCCAACGCGCACGGATGACGGCGATCTTCTGCGTGGGGTGGGAAACGATGGTCATTCAAGTGGCCTTTCAAGGGTTAGCCGTTCGACGGGATCCCTTGGGCGAACACGCGGACGCGACCAAGCCCTTGCGAGGCCTGCCTGCCGTTTGCTCTCTTTCATCCGGACTATACCGTCGGCTCCGGAATCACACCGGATCTGCTGACCTTCACGACGTGCGGCTGATGCCGAACGACCTGAAGCGCTCGCGGGCTCCAGACATTCACGCCTGTTACCGCCGGTGGGGAGTTTCACCCCGCCCTGAGAACGTACACCGGCAACTATAAGCAAGTGTGGCGAGGCGTCAAATCCGCATTATTCTGCCGTGAAGTGTTTTTGCGAAAAACTATTCCCGCACGACGAGAAGGTCGCCGGCGGTGAAGCGCAAGGTCACCGTTTCGCCGATCGCCGGCGGTTTGACGCCCGGATTGTTGAACGTGTCGAACGAGATGACGCTGTCGGCGATCTTCATGCGGGTGCGGATGACGGAGCCGAGGAAGTTGCTGGCAATGACATGGCCGGTCAGTGCGGTATCGCCCTTGGCGTCCGCGGCGATCGAGCCGGCTTCCGGCCGCAGCGCGAGCGAGACGGTGTCGCCGGCCTTGGCCGCGCCCAGCGGTTCCCGCAGCGTGATGCCCTGGTCGCCGATGGCGATGCGGTTTGCCGCGGGGTCCAGCACCTTCGCATCGATCAGGTTGAGCGTTCCCACGAAAGACGCGACAAAGCGGGTCGCGGGACGGTTGTAGATCTCGAACGGCGTGCCGATCTGGTCGGCGCGTCCTCCATTCATGATGACGATGCGATCGGAGATCGACAGCGCCTCTTCCTGGTCATGCGTGACGAAGACGGTGGTGATGCCGAGCTGCTGCTGGATCATGCGGATCTCCTCGCGCAGCGAGACACGGATCTTCGCGTCGAGGGCCGAGAGGGGTTCGTCGAGGAGGAGCACCTGCGGCTTCGGCGCGAGCGCCCGTGCGAGCGCCACGCGCTGCTGCTGTCCGCCCGACATCTGATAGGGATAGCGGTCCGCCAGATGCTCGAGATGGATGAGCGCGAGCATCTCTTTCACCCGGGCGTCGATCTCGGTTTTCGGCGCGCCGGCGACCTTCAGGCCGAAGGCGACGTTGTCGCGGACCGTCATGTTGGGGAACAGGGCATAGGCCTGGAACACCATGCCGATATTGCGCTGGTTCGGCTTCAGCTCGGTCTGGTTCCGGCCGTTGATCATGATGGTGCCGGAGGACGGCGTCTCGAAGCCGGCGATCATCCGCAGCACCGTCGTCTTGCCGCAACCGGACGGGCCGAGAAACGAGACGAACTCGCCCTTCTCGATCGCCATGTCGAAGTCGTGCACGACCTGCGTCTGGCCAAAGGATTTCCGGATATGGGTCAGGGTAAGAAACGACATGGAGCCTGTGACCTTTATGCTTTGACGGGGGCGGACTTGCCAAAGCGCGAGACGAGATTGAGGAGGCCCATGGAGAGCCATGTGATGGAGAAGGCGATGACGGAGAGCGCCGACGGCTCGTAGGCCTTGTTGGCGCCGACGAGCTGGAGGTAGGGGCCGAATGCCGGGCGGTTGAGCAGGGCGGCCATGGTGAACTCGCCCATGACGATGGCAAGCGTGATGAAGGCGCCGGAGAGCACGCCGCTCATGACGTTCGGAAAAATGCAGCGAAAGAGAATGGTCCCCCAGCTGGCGCCGAGGCTTTGCGCCGCTTCGGTCAGCGTGCGCACGTCGATGGCCCGCATGGCGGTATCGACGGCGCGGTACATGTAGGGCAGCGACAGGGTGATGTAGGAGAACACGAGCAGCACGTTCGTTCCCGTCGTCGAGCCGGTCAGCGGCAGGACGGAGGAGGAATTGTACATGCGCAGATAGCCGAACACGATGACGATGGCGGGAATGACCAGCGGGAGGAGCGTGATGAACTCCACCACCGGCCGCATCTGCGGCAGGCGCAGGCGCACCCAGTAGGCGGTGGGAACGACGAGCAGCATGCCGAAGACGATGGTCAGCAGCGCCATCAACATGGAATAGCCGAAGGTTTCGCGGAACTGCATGTCCGAGAAGACCGAGCGGTAGGCATCGAAGGAGTATTCGCCGCGGCGCATGCGCAACGAGAATTCGAAGGTGCCGATCAGGGGAATGACGAAGTAGCTCGCCCCGATGGCCATGGCGATCCAGGCGCCGATCCGGTTCGTCTTCATTTCTGCCACCTCTCGGCGCGCATGCGCAGCATGAGGTAGAGCACGTTGGACACGCCGGTGATGACGATCATGCCGAGCGCGATGGCATAACCGAGGTTCGGATTGTGCAGAACGTCGCCGCGGATCTGCGCGTAGAGCAGGATCGGCACGATATTCAGCGAGCTGCCGGTCAGCGCATAGGCCGTGGCGATGGCGCCGAAGGCGTTGGCGAAGAGGAGCAGCGTGGTGCCGAGCAGGCTCGGCCACAGGATCGGCAGGGCCACCATGGTCCAGTATTGCCGGTTGGTGGCGCCGAGGATCTCGGAGGCTTCGCGCCATTCCTTCTTCATGCCATCGAGCGCCGGCGTCAGGATCAGCACCATCAGCGGGATCTGGAAATACATGTAGGTGAGCGTCAGGCCGGTGAAGCTCAAAAGGTTGAAGCCGGTGGAATAGAGATTGAAGCCGAACCAGTCGCGCAGGAGCACGGTGGCAAGCCCCGTGCGGCCGAGGGTGGCGAGGAAGGCAAAGGCGAGGGGAACGCCGGCGAAGTTCGAGGCGACGCCGGAGAAGGTCAGGAGGGTCGAGCGCACCGAGGCCGGCAGCCCGCCGAGCACGACCGCCCAGGCGAGAAGGAAGCCGATGAAGGCGCCGCCGAGGGCGGAGGCGAGCGAGATGCGGATCGAGATCCAATAGGCCGACAGAATCGACGGCGTGAACAGGTCGGCGATGTTCTGGAGCGTCAGCTGACCATCCGGCGTGAAAAAGGCGCCGATGACGAGATAGAAGGTCGGCGCCAGCAGGAACAGCAGGGCAAAGAGCATGAAGGGCGCGATGCCCAGCCAGTCGATGATTCGGTCCTTGCTGATGATCGGGGCTGGCCGCGATATCGGCGCTGTCACTGTGCTGATCGGTGGGCTCATCGGCGAGCTTTCGTGCGGGAGGGCGTGTGGCGAACCTCCCCGCGCGGACGCGGAGAGGCGATGTTGCCCGGTCGCTGGACCGGTTTTGCGGCTTACTTCACGTTGGCGCCGACGACGCTGTCCCACTTGCCGGTAATCTCGGTCTTGCCGGCAGCCTGCTCTTCGAGCGTCGGGAACACGGCCTTTTCATAGGCGGCGGCCGGCGGCAGCTTGTCGAGCATTTCCTTCGGGATCTTGTTGTTCTTGGCCAGATCGTTGAAGCGGATCGGGTGGCAATAGCCCTTCAGCCAGCCGAGCTGACCTTCGTCGGAATAAAGATACTCCATCCACAGCTTTGCCGCGTTCGGATGCGGTGCGAAGGCAGAGATCGCCTGGACGTAGACGCCGGCGACAACGCCGCTCGTGGGAACGACGACTTCGACGGGCGGGTTGCCGTTGAGGCTGTCGCGCCAGGAGAGACCGTTATAGTCCCAGGCGACGACGATCGGCGTGGAGCCCTGCGCGAGCGAGGCCGACTTGCCGATGACGGGCACGAGGTTGCCGGCCTTGTTCAGTTCGCCGAAATAGGCGAGGCCGGCCGTTCCGGCCTTCGTCGCATCCTTTTCGCCGGCCGCGAGGCCTGCCGCGTAGACGGCCTGAACGGCCTGGTTGGAGGCGCGCGGATCGCCCGCCAGCGCAATGCTGTTGGCGTAGTCGGACTTCTTCAGGTCGGCCCAGTCCTTGGGCACGTCCTTGACGATGTCGGTGTTCACGACGAAGGAGAGAACGCCGTAATAGTCACCGTACCAGTAGCCGTCGGCATCCTTGGCGCTATCGGGGATCGAATCCCAGGTGGAGACCTTGTAGGGCTGGATCAGGCCTTCGGCCTTGGCCGAGGGGCCGAAGGAGAGGCCGACGTCGATCACGTCGGGGGCCTGCGGACCGGTGTTGCCCTTGTTGGCCTTGATGGCTTCGATCTCGTCGCCGGAGCCGGCATCGGGGTTCAGCTCGTTGACCTCGAGACCATACTTGGCCTTGAAGCCGGCGATGACGTCGCCGTAGCCGCACCAGTTGTGCGGAAGCGCGATGGTGGTGAGCGTGCCTTCCTTCTTGGCGGCAGCGATCAGTTCCTCGCTCGGCGCAGCCGCGGCAAGCGCGGTGGAGGCGACGAGAATCGCCGATGTCAGCGACAGAAGGCGGTGGGTCTTTGACAGCACGAAAGTCTCCTTGGGTTTGTCAGGCCGGGGTTTCCGACCCGGTGGGTCAAGCTGATAGAGCGGCGTCATGAAGCTTCTATGACAGACGCGGTGGACGGCTTCAGGCTTCGTTTCCCGGCTAACCCCCTGTTTTCAGGGTTGGTGTTGCCGGGTATCCGATCTCATCCCTTTCTTTCCTGAAAAGGCTTTCGAAACAACGGTGTCGCATCGAACAAGGTCTCCAGCGCCTTCATCCGGTCCCGGGTCTCCTCCCAGATCGAGTTCTGCACGGCTTCGATCAGCGCCTCCACCGTAAAGAGGGTGACGACCGAGCTGTCCCATGCAGAGGGCGCCTCGATGTGAATGCGGAAAACCTTGGCCGCGGACTTGGCGACGGGTGACGACCACTGGTCGGTGAAGAGAATGATTTCGGCACCGCGCGAGCGTGCGGCCTTTGCCAGCGTTTCGAGTTCCTGCTCGTAGCGGCGGATGTCGAACACCACGAGGACGTCGCCCTTCTTCATGTCGAGCACGTAGTGGGGCCAGGGGCTCGAGCCGGAGGCGATCAGCGTCACGCCGGCGCGGATGACCTGCAGATGCGTGAAGACGTAGTCGGCAAGCGTCCGCGTGATGCGGCCGCCGATGAGATAGACCCGACGCTTCGGGTCCGCGACGAGTGCGGCGGCGCCATCGAAGTCCTGCGTCTCCATCTGGGCGAGCGTCGCCCTGAGATTGTTGATGGTGGCGTCGGCGAAACGGTTGAGGATGTGCGTGCCCGGCGCATTCGTCGCCCATCGATCATGCTTGCTGATCGGGTTGGAGATCGTCGCTTCCAGCTCCTGGTGAAGCCGGGCCTGAAAATCCGGAAAGCCGCGAAAGCCGAGTTTCTGCACCATGCGCGCGACTGTCGGCGTCGAGACGCCGGCATTCTCGGCCACGGTCGTGATGCTGCCGAGCCCGGAAACGGGATAGTTGTCGAGCAACGTCTCCGCCAGTTGCTTCTCCGCCCGGGTCAGTGCGGTGAAGTTCGCGGCGATCACGTCCGACACCGTCTTGTGTGTTTCGGTGCTGATCAAGATATTCCCCTGAGGCCGATCTTCGCCGGCCTTGTGTGACAGAGTAAACATCGCTGTCACAATCGGAGTCAATGGGGTGTATGAAGAGATCGTTTCAGTTTGCAATTGACAGACACGATTTTGTGAAGAATTCTCTTCAGTCATGAGACCTGCCATGAGGGTGGGTGCGAGGACGGAGCCGGGTGTGAGTGCGCTGTTGACCGTCGAGGATGGCGCGCCTGTCGCGCTCGAGAATGCGGAGGCCGGCTCCCGCATCGTGCTCGTCTGCGAGCATGCCTCGCGGCGTCTCCCGCAGAGGCTGGGAACGCTCGGGCTTTCGCCGGAGGCGCTCGAAAGCCACATCGCCTGGGATCCGGGCGCTCTGGCCGTTTGCCGGATTCTGATGCAGGCGCTCGATGCGACGCTGATCTACCAGCGCTTCTCCCGGCTCGTCTATGATTGCAACCGTCCGCCGGATTCGCCGAGCGCCATGCCCGCAAGAAGCGAGATCTTCGATATTCCCGGCAATGCGGGGCTATCGGCGGCCGAACGTCTGGCGCGCACGGAGGCCATCTACAGCCCGTTCCGCAAGGGCCTTTCCGAACTGATCAAGACTCGGGTTGCAAACCATCGGCCGCCCGTTATCGTCACCCTGCATTCCTTCACGCCTATCTGGCACGGGCAGCCACGGGACGTCGAGGTGGGCATCCTGCATGACAGCGACAGTCGGCTCGCCGATGCTTTTCTCAAAGATGCCGCCAGGGATGAAGACTTCGTCACGCGTCGCAACGAGCCTTACGGACCGCAGGACGGTGTGACGCATACGCTGATCGAGCACGGCCTTCACAACGGCCTGCTCAACGTCATGATCGAGATCCGCAACGATCTCATCGCAAGCAAAGACGGCCAGAGGGTCCTGGCCGGCTATATCGGGGATCACCTGGGCAAAGCCCTGGCGGACCTCGAACCCTAAAAGACCCGGGGAGCGGCTTGTCCGCGGAAACCGTTCCCGCCCGGTTGGCGGGAGCACTGGCACGACTGCGTGAAGACCTCGAACCGAACCTGAAAAAGCGGGGCACACACGCAGCACGATCAAGCGTTGCAGCGTCCGTGCGCCATGAGGGTCGCGCGCCGCTGCACCGGCATCCGGCAATACCGCCCGGCGCCGAGCGTTCAGAGGGGAAAATCATGCCTGACTATAGTGACGTGGATAAACACGCGGACCTTCAGGTCCTTCATTCCATGGGATATGCGCAGGAACTTGAGCGGCGCATGAGCTCGTTCTCGAACTTCGCCGTGTCCTTCTCGATCATCTGCATTCTCTCCGGCGGCATCAATTCGCTGGCGCAGGCGACAGCCGGGGCCGGCGGCGCCGCCATCGGGATCGGCTGGCCGATCGGCTGCTTCGTTTCCTTCGTCTTCGCCATGGCGATGGCGCAGATCTCCTCGGCCTATCCGACGGCGGGTGGCCTTTATCACTGGGGTTCGATCCTCGGGAACCGCTTCACCGGCTGGCTGACCGCCTGGTTCAACCTGCTCGGCCTCGTCACCGTGCTCGGCGCCATCAATGTCGGCACCTATTATTTCTTCATGGGCACCTTCGGCACGCCGTATTTCGGGCTCGAGGACACCACCACCTTCCGGATTCTCTTCCTCGTCGTCATCACCGGCCTGCAGGCCGTGGTCAATCACATGGGGATCGGGCTGACGGCCAAGCTGACCGATTTCTCCGGCTATCTGATCTTCGTGACGGCCATCCTGCTGTCGCTCGCCTGCCTCGTCGCGGCCGATAGCTACGACATCGCGCGTCTCTTCACCTTCTCGAACTTCTCAGGGCCGGCCGGCGGCAATGTCTGGCCGGAAACGTCTTCCACCTGGGTATTCCTGCTCGGTCTGCTCCTGCCGATCTATACGATCACCGGCTACGACGCTTCGGCCCACACCTCCGAGGAAACGGTGAAGGCGGCGACCTCCGTGCCGCGCGGCATGATCTCCTCCGTGCTCTGGTCGGCGCTCTTCGGCTACATCATGCTGTGCTCGTTCGTGCTGATGATCCCGACGCAGGCGCCGCTTGCCGACGGCACCGTCGTCGATGGCATGCAGGCTGCTGCAGCCCAGGGCTGGAACGTGTTCTTCTGGTCGATGGACACGCAGATGAAACCGATCGTCAAGGATGTGCTCTATCTCGCGATCCTTCTGTGCCAGTGGCTCTGCGGTCTTGCGACGGTGACATCGGTTTCGCGCATGATCTTCGCCTTCTCGCGCGACGGCGGCCTGCCGGCGTCCAAGGCTCTGGCCAAGGTGAGCCCAAAGTTCCGCACGCCGGTCTCGGCCATCTGGACCGGGTCGATCCTCTCGGTGCTCTTCGTCTGGGGCTCGTCGCTGATCACCATCGGCGAGACGCCGGTCTACACCATCGTCGTCTCCTGCACGGTCATCTTCCTGTTCTTCTCCTTCGCCATTCCGATCACGCTCGGCCTCTTTGCCTGGGGCACGTCCAAATGGCCGGCACAGGGACCGTGGAACCTCGGCGAAGGCGTGTTCAAGCTCTTTGCGGGCCTGACAGTGCTCGCGATGATCCTGATCTTCGTTCTCGGCGTGCAGCCGCCGAACGGCCCGGCGCTCTACGTCACCGTCGGCTTCCTCCTTCTGACCGGCCTGATCTGGTTCGGCTTCGAGAAGCGCCGCTTCCGCGGTCCGCCGATCGGCGACGAGGTCAAGCGCCGCGCCGCCGAGATCGCCGCAGCCGAAAAGGCCGTGGGCCAGGCGTAAGCTCTCCGAACCCTGCGGCGGCACCCGAGAACGGGGTGCCGCCGCTCACCGACACGAAACGCATTTCGACCATCGCAGACAGGACGCCCGATGACCTATTCGTTCGAAGAGCTGAAGACCGACGTTGCCGAGGGCCGTATCGACACGGTTCTCGCCTGCCAGATCGACATGCAGGGCCGCCTCATGGGCAAACGCTTCCAGGCCGAATATTTCGTCGAGAGCGCCTATGAGGAGACCCATAGCTGCAACTATCTGCTGGCCACCGATCTCGAAATGGAGACGGTGTCCGGATACAAGTCGACGAGCTGGGAGTCCGGCTATGGCGACTATACGATGAAGCCGGATCTGGGCACCCTTCGCCGGATTCCCTGGCTCGAAGGCACGGCACTGGTGCTGTGCGACATGCTCGACCACCAGACCCACCAGGAAGTGCCGCATTCGCCGCGCGCCATTCTGAAGCGGCAGGTGAAGCGGCTGGAGGCAATGGGGCTGAAGGCCTTCATGGCAAGCGAACTCGAATTCTTCCTGTTCGACCAGACCTATGACCAGGCCCGCGAGAGCGGCTATCGCGACCTGAAGCTCGCCAGCGGCTATAACGAGGACTACCACATCTTTCAGACCACCAAGGAAGAGGATGTGATGCGGGCGATCCGCAAGGGGCTGCAGGGCGCCGGCATTCCGGTCGAGAACTCCAAGGGCGAGGCATCGGCCGGCCAGGAGGAAATCAACGTCCGGTATGCCGAGGCGATCGATATGGCCGACCGGCACGTCATCATCAAGAACGGCTGCAAGGAGATTGCCTGGTCGAAGGGCAAGGCGATCACCTTCCTCGCCAAGTGGCACATGAATGCGGCGGGCTCGTCCTCGCACATCCACCAGTCGCTCTGGAGCCTCGACGGCAAGACATCCCACTTCTTCGACAAGGACGGGGAATACGGCATGTCTGAGACGATGCGACACTACGTTGCCGGCCTGTTGACCCATGCCGGCGAAATCACCTATTTCCTCGCACCCTATATCAATTCCTACAAGCGCTTCATGGCCGGGACCTTCGCTCCGACCAAGGCCGTGTGGTCCAAGGACAACCGTACGGCTGGGTATCGCCTCTGCGGCGACGGCACCAAGGGCATCCGCATCGAGTGCCGCGTCGGCGGTTCCGACCTCAATCCCTATCTCGCGATGGCGGCGCTGCTGGCGGCGGGCATTGCCGGGATCGAGGGCAAGTTGGAGCTCGAGGCGCCCTTCGTCGGCGACGCCTATTCCGGCAAGGACATCCGCGAGATCCCGAAGACATTGCGGCATGCGACCGAGCTGATGACGTCATCGTCCATGCTGCGGGAGGCGTTCGGCGACGAGGTGATCGACCATTACACGCGGGCCGGCACCTGGGAGCAGGAAGAGTATGATCGCCGGGTCACGGACTGGGAGGTCGCGCGCGGTTTCGAGCGCGCGTGATTGCAAAACCCGTCGCGGTGCGGCATGTCTCGGCATCCCCGCGTCGAGACGACGGCCTGCGGGCCGACTTCCTCTGGAGTTGATGATGACGATGATCCAATGCATTTCGCCGGTCGACGGCTCGGTCTATGCCGAGCGTGAAGCCATGCCCTACGAGGCCGCCGCCGAGGCGGTCGCGCGCGCGCGCAGAGCGCAAAAATCCTGGGCGAAACGACCGCTCGAGGAGCGCGTGCAGCTCGTGCTCAAGGGCGTGACCCGGCTGAACGAGATGGTGGACGAGGTGGTGCCGGAGCTTGCCTGGCAGATGGGCCGCCCGGTGAAATTCGGCGGCGAGTTCCGTGGCTTCAACGAGCGCTCCAACTATGTCGCCTCGATTGCCGCCGATGCCATGAAGCCGCTGGTGATCGAGGAAAGCGACCGTTTCGAGCGCCGGATCGTGCGCGAGGCGCACGGCGTCGTCTTCGTCATCGCGCCCTGGAACTACCCATACATGACCGCGATCAACACGATCGCGCCGGCGCTGATGGCCGGCAATGTCGTGATCATCAAGCATGCGAGCCAGACGCTGCTCGTCGGCGAGCGCATGGTGCGCGCCTTCACCGAGGCCGGCATGCCGGAAGACGTGTTCCAGAACCTCTTCCTCGACCATGAGACGAGCGCGCGCCTGATCGCGGCCAAGGCCTTCGACTTCGTCAATTTCACCGGCTCCGTCGAGGGCGGGCGGTCGATCGAGCGTGCGGCGGCCGGCACGTTCACCGGGCTCGGGCTCGAACTCGGCGGCAAGGATCCGGGCTACGTCATGGAGGATGCGGACCTCGATGCGGCCGTGGACACGCTGATGGATGGCGCCACCTTCAACTCCGGCCAGTGCTGCTGCGGCATCGAGCGCATCTATGTGCATGAGAGCCTCTATGACGACTTCGTGGAAAAGTCGGTCGCCTGGGTGTCGAACTACAAGCTCGGCAACCCGCTCGATCCGGAAACGACGCTCGGCCCCATGGCCAACAAGCGCTTTGCCGCCGTCGTGCGGGCGCAGGTGGCAGACGCGATCGCCAAGGGCGCGCGGGCGACGATCGATCCGAAGCTGTTTCCGGCGGATGATGGCGGCGCCTACATCGCGCCTCAGATCCTTGTTGATGTCGATCATTCCATGGAGTTCATGATCGAGGAAACCTTCGGTCCTGCCGTCGGCATCATGAAGGTCAAGAGCGACGCGGAAGCGCTTGCCCTGATGAACGACTGCAAATACGGGCTGACGGCATCGCTCTGGACGCAGGACCCCGAACGCGCGGCCGCCATCGGCGCCGAGATCGAGACGGGGACCGTCTTCATGAACCGCGCCGACTATCTCGATCCCGCGCTCTGCTGGACCGGCGTCAAGGAAACCGGTCGCGGCGGCTCGCTCTCCGTCTTCGGCTTCCACAACCTGACCCGGCCGAAATCCTACCATCTGAAGAAAGTCACGGCATGACCATTACCGCTAACTGGAGCTACCCGACCGCCATCAAGTTCGGGGCAGGGCGCATCAAGGAACTCGCCGAGCACTGCAAGGCCGTCGGCATGAAGCGGCCGCTGCTGGTGACGGATCGCGGTCTCGCGCCGATGGCAATCACACAGACTGCGCTCGATATTCTGGAGGCTGCCGGCCTCGGCCGCGCCATCTTCGCGGATGTCGATCCCAATCCGAACGACGTCAACCTCGAAGCCGGCGTGAAGGCCTTCCACGATGGCGGGCATGACGGCGTCGTCGCGTTCGGCGGCGGCTCCGGGCTCGACCTCGGCAAGGCCGTCGCCTTCATGGCCGGACAGACGCGCCCGGTCTGGGATTTCGAGGATGTCGGCGACTGGTGGACGCGGGCGTCCGTACCCGGCATCGCGCCGATCATCGCGGTGCCCACCACGGCGGGCACCGGCTCCGAGGTCGGCCGCGCCAGCGTCATCACCGATCACGTGACGCACACGAAGAAGGTCATCTTCCACCCCAAGTTCCTGCCTGCGGTCACGATCTGCGATCCGGAACTCACCGTCGGCATGCCCAAGGTCATCACGGTCGGCACCGGCATGGATGCGTTCGCGCATTGCCTGGAGGCCTATTCCTCGCCGTTCTACCATCCGATGTCGCAGGGCATCGCGCTCGAAGGCCTGCGGCTCGTGAAGGACTACCTGCCGCGGGCGGTCGCCGACGGGCAGGATATCGAAGCGCGCGCCAACATGATGAGCGCGGCCGCAATGGGCGCCGTGGCGTTCCAGAAGGGCCTTGGCGCCATTCATGCCCTGTCGCATCCGGTTGGTGCGATCTACAACACGCATCACGGCATGACCAATGCCGTTGTCATGCCGGCCGTTCTGCGCTTCAACCGGCCTGCCATCGAAGAGAAGATCGGCCGTGCCGCCGCCTATCTCGGCATTTCCGGCGGGTTCGACGGGTTTACGGATTATGTGCTCGATCTGCGCAAGAGCCTCGGCGTTCCCGACGCGCTGTCCGGCCTCGGGGTCGGCACGGACCAGATCGACCGCATGGCGGAGATGGCGATCGTCGATCCCACGGCCGGCGGCAATCCGGTCGAACTGACGCTCGACGCGGCGCGCGCGCTGTTCATCGAGACGATCTGAGACGGCCTTGCAGGCTGCCTGGCGCAACGGTTTCAAAGCCTGCGCCAGGCTGTCTCTCATTGGTTCTCGTATCGTGCGTTAAGACTTCATTAACCACGATTTGAAAGATTTGGCTTAACCGCGGCGGCTTCAGGGGCTGGAGCTGATTGCGGGGCAAACCGGGGCTCTGCGTCCCCAAAGAGGTTTCCATGCCAGTCATTACACTCGCCAACACGAAGGGCGGCGCCGGCAAGACCACTGCTGCGCTCATTCTCGCCACGGAACTCGCACGCGCCGGCAACCGCGTTACGGTGCTCGACGCCGATCCGCAGCGTTGGATCTCGACCTGGCACGAGATCTCCGGTGCCGTCCCGAACATCGACGTCATCTCGGAAATCTCGATGGCCTCGATCCAGGGCCACATCATCGAAAACCGCCGCAGCACCGACTATTTCGTCATCGACCTCGCCGGTGCGCGCAACAGCCTGCTGGCAACCGCCATCGGCCTGTCCGACCATGTGCTCATCCCCATCCAGGGCTGTTCGATGGATGCCAAGGGCGGCGCGCAGGTGCTGGAACTCCTGGCGCAGCTCGAAAAGCAGGCCGGCGTGCGCATTGACCATTCCGTCGTGCTGACGCGTGTCAGCTCGCTGGTGACGACGCGGGCTCTGCAGGTGGTCAAGGGGCTTCTGGCCAGCCGCAACGTGCGCGTTCTGGAAACGCCGATCATCGAGCGCGCGGCCTTCCGCGATGTGTTCGATTGCGGCGGCACATTGCAGACCATGGACCCCGCGCGCGTGAGCAATCTGGACAAGGCACGCGAGAACGCCCGCTTGTTCGCCGAGGAGGTCCGTCGCCTCGTGCCGCTCAACGTCACTCGCGCTTTCCGCCGCGCGGCCTGATCGACGGTCCCGAACGCGGCATCATCACGGTGCCGCGTTCCGTGTCTCGGACCCTGCTTCAGAAGCGCCGGTCGATCAGGTGCTTTGCCTGCGCGCCGACATGGTAGAAGGCGGACTTCACCGTCCGCAGCGGATCGGGCGTGACAGGTGTCTCGTCGAGCGGCATGGCATGGGCGCCACCGGTGATCTGGTGGGCGAGGGCCCGACCGAACACGGTGCCGGGGGCGATGCCCCGGCCATTATAGCCGCTGACCGAGAGGACGTCGGGCGCGACCGTGTGAAGCCTGGGCAGGGCATTGGTCGTCATGCCGATACGGCCGTCCCACCAATATTCGAAATCGATCGCGCCGAGCTGCGGAAAGAGCGCCGCAAGCGAGCGCTCGGCAAATCCGCGATGCGTTCCGGTCGCCACGGCATCGAGGCGTCCGATGCTGCCGAAGATCAACCGGTTCTGCTGGTCCATGCGAAACGAGGTCATGACCATGCCGGTATCCCAGCAACCCTGGCGCTCCGGCAGGATCGTGGCTGCGACGTTGGCGGAGAGCGGCTTCGTGGCGAACTGGAAATAGGGAAGAATGGTCAGCTCGCTCGCCGGCGCGCTCCACGGCATGCCATCGACCAGCGAGCCATAGGCATTGGTGGCCAGCACGACCTTCGGTGCCGTCACACGGCCGGCCGGCGTCTTCAGGACCCAGGCGGCGCCTTCGCGGGCAGCACCCGTCAGCGGCGTCTCGGTATACACGCGGACTCCGGCTTTGACGGCTGCATGGGCCAGGCCATGGGCGTAAGCGAGAGGCTGGATGGTACCGGCGCGGCGATCGAGAAGGCCGCCCGCAAATCCCTCCGCGCCGGTCAGCCCATGGGCCCGGTCCGCATCGAGCACCTCGACAGGGGCGCCGAAAGCGGCCCATTGCGCCTGCCGATCGGTAATATCCGCAAGACCGTCCACCCCCACGGCCATGTGCAGCGTGCCGTTGCGCACCGCCTCGCATGCGATCTCGTGCCGCTCGATCAGATCGAAGACGAGTGACGGACCATCGCCGAGGGCGTGCAGCAGGCGCTCGCCAGGGTCTTTTCCAAGAGAGGCGATCAGATCGGCCGGCTTCGTCCACATGCCGGCGTTGACGAGGCCGACATTGCGCCCCGACCCGCCGAACCCGATCATGCGCGCCTCGATGAGGACGACACCGACGCCCTGCTCCGCAAGGTGCAGAGCCGCGGAAAGTCCGGTAAATCCGCCACCGATGATAGCGACGTCTGCCGTGACATCCGTGTCCAGCATCAAGGTCTGCGGCGGAGGCGGCGCGGTCGCATGCCAGAGGTTCGGCCCGATCTTGTAACGCGCGCGTTCATCCGCCATGCGGGCATCCTTACTGTGTCCAAAGCTCTGCAGCCCTGAGATAACCGATCCTGGCCCCGGATGCCTCATGACAATCGCGGATGACGTGATGCCGGGGGCGATGCCCCAAACTCAAGCGCTGTTCCTGCTCCGCCGTCTTCGCAGCCACCCTTGTCTGTCGCCGCGTCCGCGATCAGTCGAGGAACTCGACCGTCGTGCCGACGCTCACCATCTTGGCGAGTTCCGTCGCATCCCAGTTGGTCAGTCGCACGCAGCCATGGCTCTGTGTCTTGCCGATCTTCGACGGCTCCGGCGTTCCGTGAATGCCGTAGGTCGGCTTCGACAGTGCGATCCAGACCGTGCCGACAGGGCCGTTCGGCCCGGGCTGCAGGGTAAGGACCTTGTCGTTTTCGCCCTGCTTGAAGTTGATCTTCGGATTGTAGGTATAGCCCGGGTTCAGTGCGATGCGATCGACCTGCACGGTGCCGGACGGCGAGGGCGTGTCCGAGGAGCCGATCGTTGCCGGATAGGCCGCAATCAGCGCACCCGATTCGTCATAGGCGAAAACCTGCTTTCGCGGCTTGTCTGCGACGATGCGCGCCACCTTGCCTGTCTTCGGCTCGCCCGGATTGATGACCTTGATGATCGTTCCCGGAATGGTGAAATCGACGCCGGGGTTCAGTTCGCGCAGGTAAGCCTCGTCCATGTGGAAGCGCTCTCCGAGCATTTCCGTGGTCGAGGTGAAGGACATGTGCGGAAGGAGTGCCTTGTGGGCATAATCGTCCGGAATTTCCGCGACATAGGGACCGGCAGCATCCGCAGCCGTGATGGTGTAGGTCGTGATCGCCAGGCCACCGCTGAGACGCAGGCGCTCCAACGTGTCTTCCGTGTTGTTCGGGTCGAGCGTCTCCCCGGTTGCCTGCTGCCACGCCTCGATCGCCTTGGTGACGTTCGAGCCGTTCTTGCCGTCGATCACGCCGGGCGAAAAACCTTCGCGATCGAGGAAGACCTGGAGGGCCGTGATTTCGGCGCTGGATTTGCGGGTGATGGCCGTCGCGCGGGGCAGGGCGGTACCCTGCGACGCTGGCGGCTGCTCGGGCGGCAGTGCGGCCATGTCGTTTTCGTCCGGAAGCGGCTCGTCTGCGGCCGGAAGATCGCCCCGCTCGACGCCTGGCGGGACGAAATTGCGATAATCCGGAACGCCGTTCCCGCCGTCGCGCCTGCGGACATAGGGTCGGTCTCCATAGGCCTCGTTGCCGAACGCGCTGTTTCCGTAGGTCCGGTCTTGCTGCGGCCGGCCGCCAAAGGCCTCGTCGCCATAGGGTTCCGCGCCGTAGGAATCGGGCGGCGGGCGGCGGCGTTCCGCATTGGCGGCGCGCGATCCCATCACGGTGGCGACGATATTGCCCCAATTGTCCACCAGCACCGTGCGGCCGCGGGCATCGCGCATCACGCGAACGTCACCATTCTCAGGGACAAAATCGAGAACATCCCCCTGTGGCGTCACCAGAACCTGATCCGGCGAGAGCACGAGGCGCGACTGCGCCGAAACCGGCGTGGAAACCGGCAGAAGGCCGGCCGCCAAAAGGGCGGCCAGAAGGAAGGATGGGGTACGTCTCGGAGCGATCGTCACGACAATAACCTGTTGATAGGCGGGAACCTGTTGATGGGCGGGCCGACCCGCGAGCTACAAGCGGAATGGGACGTTAATATGAAAAGCCTGAATTCAACGTTAAAGAACTGCTAACCATGCGAAAAGCGAGACGTCGGAGAGCAAGGAAGCGCCTGCCCGCGTCAGAAGGGGGAGATGATGCGACTGGACGATGATCATGCGGGAAAAAGGGTGACGCTGCTGCTGGACAGCGCATCCGCGATGGATGTGGCGGCGCTGGTGGTCGATGGACTGGACCTCTCGCCGGGCGAGGCCATCCCGTCCGATGGGGATCCGCGCATCGATCAGGCCCTGAAGGGGTTCCTCTTCACCTGCGGCCCGGATCATATCCGCCATCCCGAGCCGACGTCCAAGGGTGGCCTCTATCCGCTCCATGGCTCGCTTTCGGGCACGCCGGTCCAGGTCGACACGCTGGAGGCGACCGAAAATACGTGCCATGCCATCGTCGATATCGCCTTGGCCGATGGCGGCAAGGCCCGACTGAGCCGCCGCTGGTCGATCACGCAAGGGGCGGTTCATCTCCAGGATCGTGTGGAGAATACAGGCGATACGCCATTTCCGCCCCTGTGGATGTATCATCTGAATATCGCCGGCCGGCTCTTCGACAGCAGCACCTGCGTCACCGGCGCCATGATCCCGGGCGGGGTCATGGGCTGGCGGTTCGGCGAAAGCGAGAGCGCGCATGTGCTTTTTCCGGCTGACGGGGATGCTGCCGGTCCAGATGCAAAACCAACTCCACATGCAAAACCCGCTGGCAGTGCAGCCACCGGTGCGGCGATCGCCGCAGACGACTGGGCACGGGTGCGAATCGGCCCCTTTGCGGCGCTCGCGAACCGCTCGCTCGACATCCGTTTCAGGAGCGACCACCTACCGTTCCTCCAGATGTGGCGTTGCCAGCGCGGCGACACGAACGTGGTCAGCATCGAGCCCGTATCCCACCGTATCGCCAAGCGCCCAGCGCTTGCCGAGAGCTGCGCGCTGTTCATGCTCAAGCCGGGCGCCGCGATCGCATACGAACTGATGTTCGGCATCGTCGACCCGGATGAAGCGGATCTGACCTGATTGACCTCTGCCGCAAAGGCGTCCTACATCTTCGACAACGAAGCTTGCGGCGCGCCGCGCGTCGAGGAGAACCAGCATGGACGACATCCGCCCGATCAACGACGAATATTCCGTGACCGGCCAAATCACCGTAGCCGACCTCGATCAGATCAAGGCCCTGGGCTTCAAGTCGATCGTCTGCCACCGCCCCGACCATGAGCAGCCCGGCCAGCCGGACTTTGCCGAGATCGAGCAACGCGCCCACGCGCTTGGCATCGAGACCATGCATATCCCTGTCGGCCCCGCTGGCGTGACCGCCGATGCCGTGCACAAGATGGTCGATGCGCTCGACACGTTCCAGCGCCCCATGCTCGGCTACTGCCGCTCCGGCGCCCGCTCGACCGCCGTCTACCAGCAGACGCAACATATCCGCGGATAGACTCGATATCTGCAGGATGGCTCGGCGGCTCGCTCCGCACTGTGCCTCTCAGTATCGCCCTCTCAGTACCGTCCCTCTCGTATCGTCCCTCTCTGGCCTCCGTCCGAAGGCCCTCCGTGACATGCGCGCTTTGCGGAAAGCACTTCGGCCTCCGGCTTCTGCCTAGTCTGGCGCACCCCGCGAGCGCTCGACGACGCTGCGACACCAGGCAGAAAACGCCTGTACAGCGCGCGCCCGGACCGTGTCGTTCAGAGTGTCGTGGCGTGCGCCCGGATAGATCGTTGCGGTTACCTGCCGCAGGCCCGCTTTCTTCATCCGGGTTTGCAGCCACGATACGGCTTTTCCATTCTCGGTCGCCGGATCCTCTCCGCCGCCGACAAGGTTGACCGGCATGTCCGGCGGAAGCCGACGGAGACGATCCAGCGCCGCACCGGCGTAGCTCAGACGAAACAGTTGGATCCAGAGCGAAACCGTGACGTCGAATCCGCAAAGGGGATCGGCAACATACCGATCGACCTCTGTCGGGTCGTGGGACAGCCAGTCGAAATCGGTTCTCCGCTCAGCGATCGAGCGCGCCCACGCACCGAAGGTGAGGCGGGCCAGTATCGGGCTCGGCACATCCGAGCCTTTCAACATCCGCTCGACCGCAAGAACGCCCTGCCCGAACCGACCGGCGAGGCCCGGATGAAAATTCGCATTCCACACGGCAAGACCGTCATAGAGCCCCGGATCTCTTTCCGCGGCATTCAGCGCGACCAACCCGCCCATGGAATGGCCGAAAAGGATGATCGGCAAACCGGGATGATCCGACGCGGCCCGGTTCCGGACCGCCGCCACATCCTCCAGCACGGCATCGAGACCTCCATCGGGCGCAAATCTCCCCTGAAGATGCGCCGCACTGCGCGTCGCACCATGTCCCCTGTGATCGTGGACATAGACGGCGAACCCCTGTGCCGCCATCGACACGGCGAAGTTTAGATAGCGCCGCCCATGCTCTGCCACGCCATGATTGACCAGAAGCAAACCGCGCACCGGTGTCGTTGCCGGCATGTGATAGATCGCGAGATCCGCACCGGACGGGCTGGCCAGCCGCCTCTCCTCGAATGTCACGATCGTCTCCTCCAGAAGCCATTCCCGCCGCCACTATCCGGGCACAGAACGGAGATGTCAATATGAGCATTCCCTAAAAAATTATGAGCTGTGCACAATTCGTTCTTGCATTTATCCTGTTTTAGTCCTTCATTGATCTTGTTTTGTTCTGGAGGTCGAAATGATATCTTTGAGTGTCTGGAGTGCATTTTCCGCGCCGATGCGACTGTGGCGTTTCCACCGAAACCTGCGTTTCCTCGGGCTATCCTTCTGCGTTTGCCTTGCGTTGGCGTTGGCGTTGCCGGTGGCGGGCTTAGCGGGTGACGTCTACGCCGGTGAGGTGACGGCTCCAGCGGCTTCAACGGTACAGAGAGCGCCTCAAGCACTCGCTGCGCCCACGTCCTCCAATCCCGCGGCGTCCTCCAATCCGCCGACGCCCGCCGATCGCTCTGACCTGACGAGGAGCGAGGATCGCAAGCCCGCGGCAGGACGAACCGGCTCTGTCCTCGGGCTTAGCTGGTTGCCGGCTTTCTGCGAGACGAAAGCCAAACGCCCGGAATGCTTGGGGCAGACGTCGGAGCGTGCCGATGCACGCGCTTTGACGCTCGTCGGCCTCTGGCCGGTTCGCAACAGCTTCTGCAAAGTCTCCGAGGCTCTGCAGGCTCAGGATCGCAAGCGCGATTGGCTGGCGCTGCCTGCGGTGCCGCTTCCGACAGAGCTTGCCGCGAAGCTTGCTGTCGCCATGCCCGGGGTCGCCTCGGGCCTCGACCGACACATGTGGTTGCGAAGCGGCAGCTGCCAGACCCTCGAGCCTGACGCGTACTTCTCTCTTCAGGTCCGCCTGCTCGAGGCCGTCAACCGTTCGGCCGTCGGCGCCTTGTTTCGCAGCAAAATCGGTCTGGACGTCACCGAAGCCGAGGTGAGGGCAGCCTTCGATACGGATTTTGCGGCGGGTGCCGGGGAGCGCGTTCGTCTTCAGTGCCGAAAGGTCGGCGATCGGACGCTTGTGACGGGACTGACGATCGGGCTCTCCGCAACGATGGACGAAGCATCGGATCTTGCGACGTCGATGCTTGGGGCGGCACCCATCCGCTCGCGCTGCAGTTCCGGTCTGGTCGATGCCGCCGGATCGTCACGGCAACTTCGGTCTCGAAACGAGGCGGTGGTCGGGACGGTGGGAACCGGAGCAAGCCGGGCCGGCGCTGCGATCGAGCTTCGTTAGCCGCCGCGTCGTTGGGTGCCGTAGGCTGTCCTCTGGCCTGCGCGCTTCAATTCCGCATCGGGGTGGAAATGAGGGCGGGCGTCATTGCTCCCCCGGCGCAATTCGCCTACATAGCGGGCCAAATTCCATTTCCCGCGGAGCATTGATCGAGCATGGCGCGTCAATTTATCTATCACATGGCCGGGCTGAACAAGGCCTACGGCACGAAGAAGGTCCTGGAGAACGTCCATCTCTCGTTCTACCCGGATGCGAAGATCGGTATTCTCGGCCCGAACGGTGCCGGTAAATCGACCGTCCTGCGCATCATGGCGGGTCTCGACAAGGAATATACCGGCGAAGCCTGGCTTGCTGAGGGTGCGACGCTCGGCTACCTGCCACAGGAGCCGCACCTCAATCCGGATAAGGACGTGCTGGGCAACGTCATGGAAGGTGTGGCCCACAAGACGGCCGTGCTCGAGCGCTACAACGAACTGATGATGAATTATTCCGACGAGACGGCCGACGAGGGTGCGCGTCTGCAGGATGTCATCGACAGTCAGAACCTCTGGGATCTCGACAGTCAGGTCGAGATGGCCATGGACGCGCTGCGCTGCCCGCCGGCCGATGCCGATGTCGCGGGCTTGTCGGGCGGTGAGCGGCGTCGTGTCGCACTCTGCAAGCTCCTCCTGTCGCAGCCCGATCTCCTGCTTCTCGACGAACCGACCAACCACCTGGATGCCGAAACGATCGCCTGGCTCGAAAAGCACCTGCGGGAGTACCCGGGTGCCGTCATGATGATCACCCACGATCGCTACTTCCTCGACAACGTCACGGGCTGGATTCTGGAACTCGACCGCGGCCGTGGCATTCCCTATGAAGGCAACTACTCGGCCTACCTCCAGTCCAAGGCCAAGCGTCTTGCCCAGGAAGGCCGTGAGGATGTCGCCAAACAGAAGGCGCTGTCCCGCGAGCAGGAGTGGATCGCGTCCAGTCCCCGCGCACGCCAGGCCAAGTCGAAAGCGCGTATCCGCGCCTATGACGAGTTGGTGGAAGCAGCCGAGAACCGCAAGCCCGGCGAGGCGCAGATCGTCATTCCGGTCGGCGAGCGGCTCGGTCAGGTGGTCATCGAGGCCGAAAACCTGTCGAAGAGCTATGGCGACCGCCTGCTGATCGACAACCTGACATTCAAGCTTCCTCCGGGCGGCATCGTTGGCGTCATCGGCCCGAACGGCGCCGGCAAGACGACCTTGTTCCGGATGATCACGGGTCAGGAAACGCCGGATACCGGCAAGATCACCATCGGGGAGACGGTCGATCTCGGTTATGTCGATCAGAGCCGCGACTCGCTGGGTGGCGACAAGACCGTCTGGGAGGAGATTTCCGGCGGCAACGACATCATCAAGCTCGGCAAGTACGATATGAACAGCCGCGCCTATTGCGGCGCCTTCAATTTCAAGGGCGGCGACCAGCAGCAGAAGGTCGGCTCGCTTTCGGGCGGCCAGAGAAATCGCGTCCATCTTGCCAAGATGCTGAAGGACGGCGGCAACGTCATCCTGCTCGACGAACCGACGAACGATCTCGACACGGAGACGCTTTCGGCTCTGGAAGAGGCCCTGGAAGCATTCGCCGGCTGCGCCGTGATCATCAGCCACGATCGCATGTTCCTCGATCGGCTCGCGACGCACATCCTCGCCTTCGAGGGCGACAGCCATGTCGAGTGGTTCGAAGGCAACTTCGAGGATTACGAGAAGGACAAGGTCCGTCGTCTCGGCCCGGAATCGGTCAATCCGCGCCGTGTCACCTACAAGCGCCTGACGCGTTAAGCGTCGGTCCAAGGGGCTTCGCGTCGTTCAGCCCGCGCCAGATGCATGCGCCTTCGCCGTGAGGCGCATGCGTTCGATTGCAAGGATGTTGCGCCGACGTGTCAGGCGTGTCGTTTTAAGGAAATGTCGGTGCGGCCCAAGGGTATGGCTCTCCGGTCGATTTGATCGGCGTGCATTCCGCAGCAGGGGAAAGACGGCAGGGTCATATCCGATGCATGGCTCTATCGCGTGTTCGATCCACACGCCGGACATCTGTAGCTCGGCGTGGCAACCGCGTGACGTTTTTGTGAATAAGCCGGCTTGCTCCAGAGGGCGGCCGCCGGACGTTTGGTGGATTGAAGCAACGCGAGACGGCGCATGACGGAACGATCGAGGGCGTTGTCTTGGTAGCCCCGGGATAACGCCAGAGCCGCTGCATTATCCCTATGGGGTCGGCCTGAGGCTTCGGATCCGGGCCGCAATTTGTGCTGTTAGCGCCTTTGGGCTCGAGATCGCGGTGTCCAAGGTCAGATCGGGTGGTCCGTCCCAAGGCTCATCGTCATGGATCAAGATCCGGTCCCGCGAGGGTTTGATCAGGCCGATGACATCGCTTTGACGGCTTTCGGCTCGCCGCCGATGCTCGTGGACGTCGCTGCAGATCAGGCGCACTTCGAGGGGAATGGGGCCTGTCTCTAGTGCGACGGATCGCCATGCCTTTCTGGAAGCCTTGACCGGATTGACGCAGTCGGCGACGACGATGTGGCCCAGCCGAAGGTTGTCGGCAGCCCCAGCTTGGGCGACGACATATCCAAGTGGACTGTCTGCCATAGGGTGTCGGCTGGACTGCAGAGCGTGTTCGATACTGTCGATGCGCACGTGGACGGCGGTTAAAAGGCGGCAAAGGCTGGTTGCTATCGTCGTCTTTCCCGTTCCTGGCAAGCCGGAGAAAACGATCAGGATCGACATGACATTGCCTCGGAGCCGGTTGGATCACGTCGGTATTCTACCGTTGTCGGATTTTGTGTCCAGAAAGGTTGTTGGCCAAGCCGTCTTTCTCCTTGCAGGCTCCTCCGTTATCACATAAACATATCTTTATGTGTTGATGGGAAGAGCATGGCGAGCGAGATCAGATTGCGGCTGGAGGACGTGGTGGATGTGCTGAAGGCGGCGGGCGAGCCCACGCGCCTGAGGTTGCTCGCACTGCTGGCTGCCGGAGACCTGACAGTGACGGACCTGACCGAGATTCTCGGACAGTCCCAACCGCGCATTTCCCGTCATTTGAAGCTTTTGACGGAAGCGGCGCTGATCGATCGCTACCAGGAAGGTGCCTGGGCCTATTTTCGGTTGCGGGGGCAGGGGGACGGCGTCGGGTTGATCCGACAGGTTCTCGACGCGGCGGATAAGGACGACGCGGTTCTCGCCCGGGACAGCGAACGTCTGACCGCACTGAAGCAGGCGCGTTCGGATCGGGCGCAGGCCTATTTCAGCCGCAACGCGGCCGAGTGGGATGCGATGCGGCGGTTTCATGTCAGCGAGGCCGAGGTGGAGGCGGCGCTGGTGGCAGCCGTCGGGCCGGAGCCGGTCGAGAGCCTGCTCGATCTCGGAACGGGCACCGGGCGCATCCTGCAGCTCTTCCAGGGGCTCTACCAGACCGCAACCGGTGTCGATGCAAGCCGCGACATGCTGGCGGTGGCACGCGCCAATCTGGATCGCACCGGCGTCTCCAAGGCATCCGTGCGTCATGGCGATATCTTCAATCTTCCGCTCGATGGTCGCCAGTTCGATCTGGTGACGATCCATCAGGTCCTTCATTTTCTTGAGGCGCCGGAAGCGGCGATCGAGGAAGCGGCGCGTCTTCTGGCGCCGGGCGGGCGCTTGGCGATCGTCGATCTCGCGCCGCATATGCTGGAGCATCTGCGTCAGGATCATGCCCATCTGCGCCTCGGTTTTTCCCATCAGGTGATGGGAGAGTGGCTGGAGACGGCCGGCCTCTCCGTTCAGCGCGTCATCGATCTTTCGCCGAAGGCGGCGCAGGAGACGCCGCTCACCGTTACCATCTGGATCGCGGTCAAGTCCGCCGATTCCTCCGCCGAACAAACCCGGCGTCTTGCTGCAGGAGCCCGCTGAATGTACACCCGCACGCTTTACCCGGCCGAGCGCGGCGATCTGCGCCTCTCCTTCGAATATTTTCCGCCGAAGTCCGATGAGATGGATGCGCAACTGACGCGGACGGCGGCGGCGCTGAATGCCTATGCGCCGGAATTCGTGAGCGTAACCTATGGGGCGGGCGGGTCCACGAAGGCGCGGTCGCTCACCACCGTTCGCCGGCTGATCGACGATTGCGCCATCCCGAACACGGCAGCCCATCTCACCTGCGTCGGTGCGCCGCGGGCCGAGGTGGATGCCGTGGTCGATGAATTCGCGGCCGCCGGCGTTCGGCATTTCGTGGCGCTGCGCGGCGATCCGCAGGGCGGGATCGGCGCGCGCTACCAGCCGTTTCCGGATGGATACGCGAACGCGGCCGCACTTGTCGAGGCGCTGGCGCGCCGCGGCCGGTTCCAGATTTCCGTCTCCGCCTATCCGGAGAAGCATCCGGAAAGTTCCGATGTCGATGCCGATATCGATATGCTGAAGCGCAAGGTGGACAATGGCGCGACCCGCGCCTTGACCCAGTTTTTCTTCGATAACAACGACTTCGAGCGCTACCTCGAGCGGGTGCGCAAGGCGGGCATCACCATTCCGGTCGTTCCCGGTATCCTGCCGATCAACCAGTTCTCGCAGGTCTCGAAATTTGCCGGCCTTTGCGGCGCGCGCATTCCCGAGGCGCTGGCTCTGCGTCTTGCTCATCTGGACGAGTCTCCCGAGGAGCGCTTCAAGGAGGCGACCCATATTGCCGCCGAGCAGATCGTCGATCTCGCGCGCAGGGGGGTCCGGGATTTCCACCTCTATACGATGAACCGCTCGCCGTTGATCACGGCCGTCTGCGATCTCGTGGGTTTCAAGCGGTTGGACGACATTGCCGAGGGTGCCGCGGCCTAAGGTCCTGCGGTCTCATTCACGGCGCCAGACGTACAAAAGCCCTCGAAGGTTCGTTCGAGGGCTTTTGCATGCCAGAGCAGAGAGACGATCTTCTCCCGTCCCACGCTGAGAGTGTCCCCATCGGCCTCCATCCTCAAGGCCGGCAGGTTTTCATCTCCTCCTAGATGAAGAGCATCATCGCAACGAATGCGAACGAGGCACCTATCATGAGAACATTCACGGACCGTGCGATTCCCATTCAACCCTCCAAGCGTTAACGCCTGAAACATAGGTTGAAAATGTCACACCTCCAAGAAAATCTTGTGCTGCATTGCAGCGCCATAGGGCGTGGCGAGCCTATTCGTACCCTTAAGATATTGTTTCCGAAACCTATTTTGAAATTAACGATTCGTTTTCAGGTGTTAACAACATCCTGACGGGGCTTCCTGCGGGCCAGCAGGCGGCCATCGAGAACGATCAGACCGGCGGCAATCAGGGTCATTCCGCCGATATCCGTGATGTCGAGACGCTCTCCCAGAAAGGCGAGCCCGAAGAGGAGCGCGCTGGGCGGCACCAGCAGCGTGACGAGCGACGTATTGGTCGCGCCGGCGCGCGCCATGATCCGGAAGAAGAGGATGTAGCCATAGGCGGTCGATACGAGCGCCAGTGCGAGGATGGCGAGGATCGTCGTCAGCGGCGGCATCGCCAGCGTCCATGGGTGGTCCGCCAGCAGCGAGACCGGCAGCATGATCAGGCTCGAGGCGGTCAGCTGTCCGGCGGCGGTCACGGGCGGCGCCAGTCCGCGGAAACGGCGGCCATAGATACCTGCGAAGCCATAGCTGATGGCCGCGCCCAGCGGCAGGATGAGCGCCCAGAGCGGAATGCCGTGGGATGTGGCGCCGAGATGGCCGAGAGCGCTTGGGCCGATGAGCAGAACCGTGCCGGCCAGGCCGAGCGCGGTGCCGCCGATCTTCAGCGGGCTCAATTTCTCGTCGTTCGTCAGAACGTGGGCCAGGAGGACGGTCCAGATCGGGGTTGTCGCGTTGAGGATGGACGCAAGACCGGCGCCGATCTGTGTCTGGCCGAGAAAGATGAAGCTGTGCGGGATGGCGTTGTTGAGCAGTCCCAGCACCAGAAAGGCGCGCCACCGCGCTGCAAGCGCCTTGTAGATGTCGAAACGGCCGCGAACGAACAGATGCAGTGCCAGCGCGGCGATCGAGACGCGCAGAAACACGAGCGTGAAGGCGGGGACGTGCTGGACGGCGATGCGCCCGAAGAAGAACGAAGCACCCCAGATGAGCCCGAGCAGCGCCAGTAGTCCCCAGGTGAGCGGCGTCATCCGCGTTTCCACCGGTGTTGTCGCGATCGTCATGTCGTCCTCCTCGCTCTGCGCTCGGGCACCTTGCGCCTTCGTTCCCGGTCTCTGCCGGGGGCTGTAGCGCAGTTGTCCGTGTCTCATCCACCCGTTTCTTGCTCGACGGGGCAGTGCGCTCTCCGAAGGGCCTTCAGCCGGACGGTCCGGCCTCGCTGAGGGTTGACCTTGGACGCTTCATGCCGATCATGCCGGTCTGTTCGGCTCCTTGATCGCAGGTCTGCGGTGCTGAGGGTCGATGCGCATGGATAAGGAGAGGGCTGCTGCAAACGTCATCCACCGCCCATTCGGCCGCAGAGGCGGCCGGTCACGGACAGGATCTCGTCTCGATCGCGCTGGTCATCGCGGTCGCCGCCTTGATGGGGCTCGGCTTCCTGCGCCTGCGTCAGCCGCCGCTCGTCGGGTTCATCCTGGCCGGTGTGGCGCTCGGGCCGACCGGGTTCGGGTTCATTTCCGACAGCGAAAACGTGACGCTGCTGGCGGAGATGGGGGTGATCGTGCTCCTGTTCTTCATCGGCATGGAGCTGTCGATCCGGGCTTTCATTCTCAGCCTCCGGCAGGCCCTGCTCGTCGCCGGCGGGCAGATCGGCGTGTCCGTCCTCCTCGCGCTGATCATGTCGGGTGTCTCCGGAACGCCGCTTGCCGAAGGGCTCATTCTCGGCTTCGTCGTGGCGCTCTCGTCCACCGTCGTGGCGATGAAGATGCTCGATGACCGCGGGGAACTGCGCAACGAGACCAGCCGCATCGCGGTGGGCGTCCTGATTGCGCAGGACATCGCCGTCGTCCCCATGCTCATTCTCGTGACCAGTCTCGGTGGCACTGAAGGCGGCGGCGAGATCGGTTTCGTCCAGATCGCGATCAAGATGCTTCTCGCCATCGGGCTGCTCGGTGGCCTCCTCTGGTGGCTCGGACGTCGGGGAAAGCTGCGGCTGCCGTTCAGCGCGGCGATCGAAGGCAAGGTAGAGATTCTGGCGCTCGGCGCGCTTGCGGTCTGCTTCTCTGCGGCGGCACTCTCGGGCCTTGCAGGCATGTCGCCGGCCTATGGCGCCTTTCTCGCCGGCATCGTCATCGGCAATTCGACGCTGCGCGCGCATGTCATCCCGGTCATCGAGCCGATCCAGAGCGTGCTCCTCGTCGCCTTCTTCCTGTCGATCGGGCTTCTCATCGATCTCACCTTCATCGCCGCGCATCTGGTCCTCGTCCTGTCGCTCGCCGTCGTCGTCATTGCGGCAAAGACGGCGCTGAACATCGCGCTGCTGCGCCGAACGGGATCGCCGCCGCAGGTGGCGCTCGTCGCGGGGCTTTCCATGGCGCAGATCGGCGAGTTCTCCTTCGTGCTCGCGGCCGCAGGCCTTTCGGCCGGGGCGCTCGATCTCGACGCCTATCGGATTGCGATCGCCGTCACGGCGCTCTCCCTTCTGGTGTCGCCGCTGTGGGTTTCGATCATGCACAGGCTGGACGGGCTGGCCGCGGAGCACCGCGAGAGCTACGGCCACGCCTTTGCGATCGCCTATCAGCGGGAGCTTGCCGAGGTGTCGCGTGGCGGTGCGGCGCTGGTGGGCATCGGACGCGCGTTGCGCCTCCGCTATCGCGCGCTGCGGCTGGCCCGGCAGCATCGGCGCGACCAACCGGCCAAGGGCGGCTCCGCAGAGGATACGCCCGGCGCAGACACGTCCGGAGACGACGTCTCCGACGATCACGGATCCGGCAGAACCTGATACGACAATGCCAAACGCCGCGGTCGTTTCCGACGCGCGGCGTTCGATGCCAGGGGATGTCTGACGTTTACGGCAGGGCGTCGAGGACGGCCTGGGTCGCCCAGCCATCGGCGGGAATGCCGAGGCGCTGCTGCTCGCGCTGCAGCGCTGCGCGGGTGCCGGAGCCCAGAATGCCATCGATCTTGCCGACATCATGGCCGATGGCGTCGAGCTTGGTCTGCAGCACCTTCATGGCTTCGTCATTGAGGCCGGGTTCCGGATTGCGCGCCTCGTATGGCGGGGCGCCGGCAAGACGGGTGGCGAAGTAGGCGGCGGAGGTCGTGTAGATGAACGACTGGTTCCATTCGAGGTAGATGTTGAAGTTCGGATAGGTCATGAAGGCCACGCCCTTGCGGCCCTGCGGGATGACCACCGAGGCGGGGAGGTCGCCGAACGTCGTGTTGCCGTCGCGCGGCTTGACGCCAAGCGCAAACCACTGCCCGGCCGTCATTCCGGGCTGCAGGCCCGTCTTCTCCCAGGGCAGGTTTTCCGGCAGCGTAACTTCCTGGATCCAGGGCTGGCCTGCGGTATAGCCAAGGCTCTTGATGAACTTCGCCGCCGTCAGGATCGCGTCGGCCGAGCTGTCCTTCAGGTTGACGTGGCCATCGCCGTCGCCATCGACGCCCTGCGCGATGATGTCTTCGGGCAGCATCTGCACCTGGCCGATTTCACCGGCCCAGGCGCCCGTGGTGGTCGCGGGATCGAGGTCGTCATGCTGGACCATCTCGATGGCGGCGATCAGCTGCGGACGAAACATTTCCGGACGGCGGCAGTCGTGCGACAACGTCACGAGCGCGTTGCGCGTGTTGAAATTGCCCTGAACCGCGCCGAAATCCGTCTCCATCGCCCAGAAGGCCGTGATGACCGGTGCGGGAACGCCATATTCCTGCTCTGCCCGGGCAAAGACGCTTTCATATTCCTTCATCTTCTTCGCGCCGATATCGAGACGCGCCTTGCTGACGGTGCGGTTCGAAAATTCGGCGAAGGTCTGCTTGAAGACGCCCTGCGCCCGGTCGCGCGCCAGCACCTTGTCATCGATGACAGCGCCGGCCAGCGCCCGGTCGACCACGTCGGCCGGAATGCCCTTGGCGACGGCTTCCGCCTTGACGCCGCTGAGGAAGCCCGCGAGATCGCCGCCGCACGGGGCGGCGGGAGCGGCTGATGCGGGCTTTTCGGCGGGCGGTGTCGCGGTCTGGGCCGATGCCGGTCCCGAGACGGCAGCCGACGTCATCAGCGCGAGCAGGCTGGCAGCGGCGAGACGGGACGGGAGCAGGCGAGTGCGAAGCATGAGCGGGTCCTTCGATTCAATTAGGGCAAAACAATACGGGTACGCCAAGGCAATGCGGGTCGGGCAAACCAATACGGGCAGACGCCACGACAAGGAAAGTTCGCCGGTCGCAGGACCGGCGATGTCAGGCCGCTCTCACACGGCAATAGGGCGGAATGAAGAAGCGGGCGCAAGGAAGCCGGAGCCGGGAGCCCCGCGGCAGGGCGAGCGTCAGTTGCCGGCCACCTGCTTCGGCTCTGAAACGGCCTTCACCCATTTACGCCAGTTCTTTTCGGAGCCGGCGAAGACGTTGATGTCGGTGTTGCCGGAAATGCCGGGGATCTGTCCGGTGCTGGTATACTGCCAGAAGGCCCAGCGACGGTCCTTGTAGATCTCGACCGGATGCTTGGCGACGGAGCGCACCCAGAAGTGATGCTCGTTGAACTGTCCGACGAGATTGTCGCGGTGGAAATCGACCGAGGTGTAGATGATCGGGCGCTTGCCGTAATAGGCTTCCAGCCGATCCATGAAACGCTTCATCTCGGTCTGCACGGTCAGCGGCGAGGGGCGATAACGGCAGGTCTTGGATTCGCCGTTCCACTCCACGTCCAGAACCGGCGGCAGATGGACGGCGCTTCTGGGAACGTTGCGGATGAACCAGTCGGCCTGCTCATCGGCCGTCGAGCAGAAATAGTAGAAATGATAGGGCGCATAGGCGATCCCGGCGGCGCGGGCCTGTGGCCAGTAGTCCGAGAAGCGGGTATCGACGACGTCCTTGCCCTCGGTCGCCTTGATGAAGGCGAAGGACACGCCGGACTGCTTGACGGCCGTCCAGTTGATATCGCCCTGCCATTTGGAAACGTCGATGCCGTGGATGCTGTGATGCTGGGGCGTGCGCACGCCGAAATCCTGCGGATCCTTGTCCTGGAAACGGGGCGATATGGAGGCTGTTTGCACGAGGTCGTAATCGGTCGACGTGCACGCGGACAGCAGCGAGACAAGCGGCAGAAGAGCAAGGAGCAGCCGGCGCATGGAGTTCCCGTTCGTTGATGATGGAACGTTGTGCCTCACCCGTGACTGCCCATATGTGCCGACCCCCGGAGACCTGAACCCCATGTTCATCATATCAACGTAAAAATTGGGTTAGTTTCAAGCCCTGATCGCAGCATAGCGTTCGTGGCTTGTGTCAAACAACCCTCCAAACGCTCCGATCCGCCGGGATCGTCGGCCTTGCAGTACCCGTATCTGGCGGGAGGCCGCCTCGAATAAAAGCTAGGTGCGTCGGCAGATGACCAGCCATGCATAGCCACGGCCGAGCGCTTTCGTCTCCGTGCTCAGGCCGCGCGCGCGGGCTTTCGCCGTCACAACCGCCATCAGGCGGGCGCGCGGGGTGACATGGAAACGGGTGAGCCATGCCGAGAGGATGCGGCGCGCGATCGGCGGCAAGCCTTCCTGCTGGCCGAAATCGGCAATGTGCAGCGAACCGTCTGGCGCCAGAGCGTCAAGCGCCGCATCAATCGCCTTTTCCCAGTCCGGGATCATCGACAATGCGTAAGAGATGACGATCCGCTCGAAGCCCTCGACGCCGAAGGCGCGGGCCTCGAAGTCCGTCGCATCCGCCGCCTTCAGCGTCGCCGCGCGGCCGGCCAGCGCCTTTTCGGCGGAGATCAGCATTTCCGCCGAGATGTCGAGGCCGTAGAGTCGTGCTTGGGGATAGCGCTTGGCGATGAGCGCCAGATTACGCCCGGTGCCGCATCCAACCTCCAGCACCCGGGCACCGGCGCCGGCGTCCAGACCGTCGATCAGCGTATCGCGGCCGAAGAGGTAATATTTTCGTGTAGCGTCGTAGATATGGCGTTGGGTCCGGTACATCCGGTCCATGCGGCCGGCATGCGCGCTGTCGGAAACCAGGGATTCGGTCATGCGGCTCAGGCCTGGCGACGGTAGATGTGGAAGCCGCCGTAGATCGCGGAGCGATCCTTGACGTTCAACGCTTCGGATTTCGCCTGATCGTAATGCCAGTGCGCCAGGAGGTCGTCCGAGACGCGGCCTTCGAGAATGCTGCGTTCGGCCGCGGTGCGGAAGATGACCACGGCGCCCGGTGCGGCCGTGCGGGTGATCTCGCTCCAGAGATCGTCCAGTTGCTGGTCTGTCATCCAGTCCTGGGCATCGAGAAGCACGTAGCGATCGACGGTGCCCGGCAGTTTGCGCGCCAGAAGGTCGGTGAAGCTTTCATGGTGGACGTGGACGCGCTCCGCATTGTCGCGAATCGCCTCGTAGGCCTCGGGCTGCAGGTGCAGGGGCAGCATGCCCTCATGCGGCAGCGGGTACCGGCGGCCGAAAGCCTGCCAGGCGAAGTAGTTGTGGCGGAGCGGAAAATGGCAGACGAGCTTTTCGAGCCGGTGGCGCAGGACGGGCGCCAGCGTCTTTTCGCTGCTGAGGCTCGCGAGCTCGTCGAACTGCTGCGGGGGAATGCCGAGGCCGAAGAGCGAGCTCTTGCGGCCGGTCAGCCAGCGGATCACCGGACGTTCGAACAAGGGTGCCAGACGCTCGTCGAAGAACTGGCGCTGCTCCCGCATCGAGCGGGTGGCGGTCAGCTCCGACGGATCGACGCCATGAGCGCGGGCCAGCATATGGGCGAGCCAGATGAAGCGGCCGAGCAGGCCGGTCCGGTAGAGATTGGCGCCGAACACGGCGATCCGCCGGCGACCGTTCAGCTTGCGGCCTTCCCAATAGCTGCGCGTGAACGCATCGAGATGCTCGGCGATGAACCTGTCATAGGCGGCCACGTTGGAGCTGAGGTCTTCTCGGGCGAGAAAGCGCACGAGATCGCCCTGCGCCGGGAGATGGCGGAAGGCGGCGAGCTTTAGGCGGTTCAGCGCCACGTGGTGTCGGTTGAGATCAACCACATCGATGCGCTCCGGCATGGCGGAGAGATAGGCGAGCATGTTGCAGCCGCCGGAGCCGATGGTGACGATATGATGTTCCGGGCGGATCTGCATCGCCTCCATGTCGACCGCCGGGTCCTCCCAGATCTGCGGGTAGACGAGGCCGGAGAAGAGCAGGCCGAACAGGCGCTCGGACAGGCCGGAGGCCGACAGCGGCCGGTGCTGGATCAGCGCCTTGCGAAGCTTCTGGTTTCGACGCCGGCTGGGAGTATCCGCAACGCGCGGGGAGGACACGAGATCGGTGGGCGCAAGATCGGTCATGGTTAACAGCCGTTCGTTGAAGATGCGATGCTTCTAGGATGCTTGCGCAACACTTTCGTGACGTGCGCTCGGAGGGGGCTGTGGGCGGCTGTGGTGGGGCCCGTCGGCCTCGGCTTTCGGATGCTCTTCGTTTACCAATACGGCAGACTCCGCTTGGCACGACGCTTGGCATGCCCCACAAGTATAACATGTAGACGTCTGTCGGATTTTACCCGCCGGGACGGCATCGTGCCTGACCGAGCGAAATGATTATGTTCGGAAAGACCATGATGCTGGAGTGGCTGCAGAAGAGACGATCCGGGCGTAAGATCCTCGTGCATCCGCAGGGTGCCCACTCAGCTGCGGCGCACGCCAGCGGCCGTGACGCGCTGCCGATCGCGCCCATTCTGCACATCGACCATCTCACCGGCATCTCCAATCGATTCGCGCTCGAGCACGATTTGACATCGCTTTTGAACGATTCCCGGACGGAGGGGCGGGGGGCGTTACTCCTCATCGATCTCGATCGGTTCCGCTTCATCAACGACACGATGGACCACGCCGCCGGCGACGAGGTGCTGATCCAGATCGCCACGCGTCTGTCCCAGGTTCTCAGCGGGGTCGGCACGATCTACCGGCTGGGCGCGGACGAATTCGCGGTTCACGTTGCGGGCGCGCCGTCGCACGGCAAGATCGAGGATGTCTGCGCGACGATCAAGACGGTGATGAGCACGCCCTTCGCGCTTGCAGCCGGCGAAGTCTGGATCGGGGGGAGCATCGGTGTTGCCTTGCCGACACCCGAGGACACGTCCATGTCGGCCCTGCTGCGCCGGGCAGACCTGGCGGTGATGCAGGCAAAACAGATCGCCGGAAACAGCCATGCCTATTACGAGGTCGGCATGCTGGCCGAGGCGTCGGCGCGTACCGAGCTGGAATACGATCTCTCACGTGCGCTCGACCGAAACGAGTTCTTTCTCGAATACCAGCCGATCGTGTGCTCGGAGACACGCAAGATCAGCGCTTTCGAAGCCCTGATCCGCTGGCAGCATCCCCAGAAGGGCGTGATCGCGCCCGATCAGTTCATTTCGATCGCCGAGGCCACGGGCCTCATCCTGCCGATCGGCAACTGGGTTATCCGGACGGCCTGCGCGGAGGCGCGGCACTGGCCGGCGCCGATCGGCGTTGCCGTGAATGTCGCGGGCGACCAGTTCCGCGATCCGACCTTCCTGCCGTTCGTCCGGGATTGCCTGCGTCAGTCGGGAATAGCGCCCGGCCGCCTGACCATCGAAGTCACCGAATCGATCTTCTCCGTCGATCCCGCCGTGATCTGCGACAGCCTGACGGAACTGCGTGCCGAAGGTGTTCGGATCGCGCTCGACGATTTCGGCATCGGCTTTTCCTCGATCAACAATCTGCGCCGCTTTCCTCTCGATCAGTTGAAGATCGACCGCTCCTTCACCAAAGCTATGCTCGGCAGCAAGCGGGATGCGGAACTGGTGGATATCATTCTGCGGCTCGGCAACACCTTCGATGTGTCGACGACGATCGAAGGCGTGGAAACGGAGCGCCAGCTGGAATATGCGCGCTCGCGCGGTGCCAAAGCCATCCAGGGGTTCCTGATTTCGCGGCCGGTGTCGGCAGGCGACGTCTCGGCCATTCTGGATGGCAACCGCGCCCATTCCCTCAAAGTCTGAGCGCTCACTTTTCAGCTCGCGGGCCTCGTGCAGGTCGTCTTGCGGGTTGCGTTTGCGGGGGTGAAACGGCCATAGTGGCAGCCGGCGCCGGCCTGTGCGCGGCGTCCAGCCGCCGCGTGGCCAGTCGCCCGGCGCGGTGCAGGCTCTGCCTTGGAGAGACGCAACGCCCGGCAGCTTCACCCGCTGCACGGTCTTTTGCCGCCGTTTCGGATGGTTGGGGGCCTGCAGTCCTGCGGAACCGGATCATGCGCAGACGCACCTTTTTCATGACGATGGCCGGTGGGCTCTTCACGCTCGTGGCCGGTGTCGGCACCTGGTTGACGGTTGCGCCTCCCGATCTCCTGAAACTTGGCGACAGCTACGCGGCGAAGATCGTCTGTTCCAGCCTGTTCGTTGCCGGGCGCAACGCATCGGAGGTTCTGGCCGACGACGTGCAGGCGCCGGGCCATCCCTTGCTGCGCTTCATCCGCGTCTCCGTCGACGAGCAGCGCAAGACGGTGACGGCACGGATGTTTGGTTTTGCCGCGCCGGGCCATGCGATCTTCCGCGATGGGCTGGGCTGCTCCAACGTGACCGATGGGGCGTTTGCTGCCTTTCCGGGCAACCGGTCGCTGCGCCGACGCAGCCTGGAGCCGGACACGGCGCAGCCCTGGCCGGAAGGTGGCGCGCTGGTTGCGGATGCCGGCATGCAGGCGCTGATCGAGGACGACAGCCGGGCAGGGCCGGGCATGCGGGGTCTGGTCGTCGTCCGCAACGGGCGGATCATCGCGGAGCGCTATGCTCCCGGCTTCTATGCTTCGACGCCCCTGCTCGGCTGGTCGATGACGAAAACCGTCACGGCAGCGCTGATTGGCCTGCGCGTTCGGGATGGGCAGATGACCCTCGACGCATCCGACCTCCTGCCGCAATGGCGCAATGACGAGCGAAGCCGGATCACGCTGTCCGATCTGCTCGGAATGCAGAGCGGCCTCGGTTTCAACGAGAGCTACGGCAGCGTGACGGACGCGACGCGCATGCTCTTCCTCGAAAACGACATGGCGGCCTATGCCGCGTCGAAGACGCTGGATGCGGCGCCCGGCACGCAATTCTCCTATTCGAGCGGCACCACGGTCGTTCTCTCGCGCCTCTGGATGAATTCCTTCGCCAGCCCGCGCGAGGCCCTGACGTTTCCGCGCGCCTCCCTGTTCCGGCCGCTCGGCATGAGCAGCGCCATCCTGGAGCCGGATGCGCACGGCACCTTCGTCGGCTCCTCCTATATGTATGCGACGGCGCGGGACTGGGCGCGCTTCGCGCTCTTCCTGCTGCAGGATGGCGCTTGGAACAACGAGCAGATCCTGCCGGCGGACTATGTCCGCCAGATGCGCACGGCAACCTCCGCCTCGAACGGCCGGTTCGGCTCCGGACAGGTATGGATGAAGACGGGGCCGGAGGCTCAGGGGTTCCCGAGCGACGCCTACTGGATGCGGGGTCATGACGGGCAGTCGATCCTGCTCGTACCCTCCATGCAGCTTGCCGTCGTGCGTCTCGGGCTGACGCCGCGCGAGCTGGGCTATGACGACAGCGTGCTCCATCGCGACATTGTCGCCGCCCTGTCAAAGACGCAGCCCTGAAGGCGCTCTGCTGGTCGTGGAAACGACGCCTGCAAGGAGGGGTTAGGGGCGGCCTCGAAGCAAGGCCGGGCCGTCAAGGTACCTCTCGAGACAGGAGGCGTCATGCGTCATCTCGGACGCAGCTGACCTCTCAGGATCGCAGACAGCGTTTCTGGCTCAGCGCATTCCCAGCGTGTCGAGCAGGCCCTTGCGCTTGGCATGGTAGTAATAGCCACTGGCATAGAGCTTGACGGCATTGTCGTTCTGGTTGTCGGCAACGACCCAGGCGCCGCGGAGATATTGCGTCGCATATTTCAGGTTGGTTTCCGCATCGAACAGGCCTTCCGGCGTTCCCTCGTAGCCGAGACCCTTGGCCGTGTTGTAGCGGATCTGCATCAGGCCGTAGTTGCCGTTGTGATAGGCGCGGGGATTGTAGGTGCTTTCGCGGCGGACGACGCGATGGACCAGGTCTTCCGGAACGCCGTTGAGCTTGGCATAGTGGGTGATCAGCTTGTCGAGCTCGGGACGCGAGCTTGTGGGCTTTTCACGGCCGAGCAGGGCGCTGGCAGCCGATTCCATCTTGGAATAGGCGACAGAGATCAGCTGCGGCTTGGCGGCGGGAACGATCATGCGCTTGGCAACGAGCGTTTCGAGGCCGACCGGTTCGCCGGTATCGAAATCCGACTCCATGCCCCCGGCACTGGCGATCATCGGCTGAACCGCAACCTTCCGCACGGTGATCATCGCATTCGCGGTTTCCGGAAGTGCGTCGGTTGCCGTGTTCGCGAGGAGAGGATTAGCGGTTGTCGTATTGCCCGGTGCGAGAGACGCGACCTCGGTATTGGCGAGCGCCTTGACGGCCGAGGGCGCGCCCGGCGCAGTCTTTGCAGCCTCGGCCGAAGCGGTGGCCATCGGTGCGGAAACGCCAGCTGCGGCGGACGTCTGTTGGGCGGGCGTGGTCGCCGAAGCGTTGGCTGTCTGTGCGGCGAGGGCTTCGACCGCCGTGGCGGCTGCGCCATCCGGTGTCGGGAGCGCGTATGCCGTCAACTCGGTTCCGGGCTTGGCGATCGGCGTCACCGTCTGCGCTGCCATCAACTGCTCCATCGGCGTGCGCTCGACACTCGAACAGCCGACCATCAAGGTCGCCGAGATCAGTGCGCATGCCGTAAGAGACTGTTTATGAAGGGAAAGACGTGAAACTGCCATGCTGTCGCTTTCGTGCTTTTTGGCCCCGTAGCCTTACCAGTGCTGCAGCCAAAAGCCGCCATGTCGTCGCCGTCATTAACCTATATGAAGGCCGCTCGCAAGCGACGGCCGTCATTCGGCTCGGTCGCGGCCTGTCTCCGCCGGCGGAAAGCCCCAAAAGCAAGGGTGCCGGAGCCTGTTTTCGAAGGCCCCGGCACGCGTCTTTCATCCGTCGTTAACACTCCCGACAGATGGCGCCCGATGGTGGAACGGGCCGCCGTGTTCGGGTGCGTCATGTCTGGATCGTCTTGCCTCAGTGCGCAGCTTTCCAGCTTTGGCCGATCGCATCCATGACCTCGCCGAACCAGGGCGTCGCCGTGTCGAAATGCTTGCCGCCGCGGATGCGCGGGAACTCGATCGTGCGCAGCTTGCCGCCCTGGTCCTCGTCGTGGCCGGTGACGCCCGAAACCTTGTCGAGGGCGCTCTGGACCGCGAGATCGACCATGCCCTGAATGAGGCGCAGGTCATCGATATTGGCCGGCGCCGAACGGGCATAGTAGCCAGACTTCTGCACCATCGCGCGCTGGGCGCCGAGAAGGTCGGCAAACTGCTTGGAAAACCAGTTGCCGACATTGATGGTGTCGAGCTTGACGTGGCCGAATGCATCCCGCTTCACGGTTTCGCCGGCGGCTTCGCGTTCGGCGACGATCGCGTCCATGCAGGCGCCTTCGCTGACGAACAGGGTGACATAGCCGGTCCTGGCCATGACGGCGCGCAGGCGCTCGGCTTCGGCCTGCAGGTCGAAGGCCGTCTCGGGCAGATAGAGGCCGTCGATCGTCTTCAGTTCCCTGTTCATCATGAAGCCGTCGACGAATTCGGTCTTCTCGACCGTCTGCATGTAGCTGCGCGCCGTTGCGGCGGTCAGCCAGCCGCAGTGGCGACCCATGACCTCGTGGACGATCAGGGTCTTCGGTGCCGCGCTCTGCTCGTTGCTGACATTGTCGAAGAACTTCGCGCCGTATTCGGCCGCGGTCCACGCGCCGAGCGACTGGCGGATCGGCACGACGTCGTTATCGACGGTCTTGGGCAGGCCGACGACGGTGAGGTCGTAGCCATTGGCGCCGAGATAGGCGGCCAGATCGGCGGCGGTCGTGTTGGTGTCGTCGCCGCCGATCGTGTGGAGGATCGTGACGCCGTCGGAGGCAAGACGCTCGGCTGCGACGCGGAGCGGGTTCTCACCTTCCTTGACGAGGCCGCGCTTGACGCAGTCGGCCGCATTGGTGAGCTTGACGCGGCTGTTGCCGATGGGAGAGCCGCCATAGCGGTGCAGAAGGCCTGCCTTTTCGCGCATCTGCGGCGTGATCGCGATCCGGTCGGCCAGCAGCAAGCCGTGATAGCCGGAGCGATAGGCCATCAGTTCGATATCCGGCGCGATATCCGTATAGCGCTCGATCAATCCGCCGACGGCCGACGAGAGGCACGGAGCCAGGCCCCCCGCGGTGAGCATTGCGACTTTCTGCTTGGCCATGATTCCTCCTCGGGACGATGCCATTCAACGGGTAGCGCACCTCTCCTAGCCCAGAACCATCACAAGTAAAATGACATGAACCGCACGGCTGCCGAGCGTCCAACGCAGAATGCAGCCTTAAATTAATGAGGGCCATCACAAAACTGTCATTCCGGGCCGTCTTCGTCTTGCATTCGCTGCCGACATCTGATCAGACTTCTCCCTCCTGCGCGGGCCCGGACCAAGGATGTCTGTGGTTCCCATGCAACAAAGAGCACCTGCATTGCTTTTGTCCTGACATCACAGCCGGACGAAACGAGCCGGAGCAAGGGGCCTCGACAGGCCCGCCAAACGGGAAAGACTCTTTCATGTCGATCTGGGATAGCCTCATCGGAATCGTGACGTCGACCGGCAATGCGCTGTCGGGTCTCGTCGAGGCGATCCGGACGCTGTTCGAGGGCGATCCGGAAACCCGCCGCAAGGTGGCCTTTTCCGTCGCGATGATTGCGCTGTCGGCCAAGATGGCGAAGGCGGACGGTGTGGTGACCGAGGCCGAGGTTTCGGCCTTTCGCCAGATCTTCAAGTTTCCGGAAGACCAGGCGCAGAACGTGGCCCGGCTCTACAATCTCGCGCGTCAGGACGTGGCGGGATACGAGGCCTATGCCGAGAAGCTCTCGGCCCTCTGCGTCTCCTGCGAAGCCGATTGCCCCGTGCTCGAGGATATCGTGGACGGGCTGTTCCATATCGCGAAATCGGACGGCGCGCTGCACGAGAAGGAACTGGTCTTCCTGCGCCGCGTCTCCGAAATCTTCGGGATGAACGAGGCGAAGTTCGAGACGATCCTGTCGCGCCATGCCTATCTCGAAGGCGTCGATCCCTATGCGTTGCTCGGTGTTTCCCGCAAGGACGACTTCTCGACCATTCGTCGTCGCTATCGCGTGCTCGTTTCCGAGCATCATCCGGATCTTCTGGTCGCGCGCGGCGTGCCGGCCGAGCAGCATGCTTCGGCCAACGACCGGATGGCAGCCTTCAATGCCGCCTATGCGGCGATCGAGAGAGAACGTCGCGCGGCATGAGTCTTCCCGTCTGCGATTTTCCGAAGGCAAGGTTCGTCGCCTCGCCCAATCATAACGAGCGTCTGAACGTTTCCGGCCCGGATCTGATCGTCCTGCACTATACCGGCATGCCGACGGCGGAAGGCGCGCTCGACTGGCTGTGCCGGGAAGAGAGCCAGGTCTCCAGCCATTACTTCGTGCACGAGGACGGCCGGGTCGATCAGCTCGTGGGGGAAGACCGCCGGGCGTGGCACGCCGGCAAGAGCATCTGGAAGAACGAAACCGACATCAATTCGCGCTCGATCGGCATCGAGATCGTCAATGCCGGCCATCCCGGCGGGCTGCCGGATTTTCCCGCCATCCAGATCGCGGCAGTCGTCGAACTGTGTCAGTTTTGTGTCGAACGCTGGTCCATCCCTCCCGAGGGGGTACTGGCGCACAGCGATATTGCCCCCATTCGCAAGGTCGATCCGGGGGAAAATTTCCCCTGGAAGAAATTGTATGAAAAAGGGGTTGGTCACTGGGTCGAGGCCGCGCCGGTGGGCGGCGGACGCTACTTTCAGCGGGGCGACAGGGGCCAGCCGGTCGAGGCCGTGCAGAGCATGCTGTCGCTCTACGGCTATGGCGTTGAGGTGACAGGCGAATTCTGCGACCGGACGCAGGGCGTCGTCGAGGCCTTCCAACGGCATTTCCGCCCCGAACGAATCGATGGAATCGCCGATATTTCGACGCTCGATACGCTGCATCGGCTGCTCGGTTCGCTGCCGCAGTTCACGCGCACCTGAAACCTGTTGCGTTTACCGTTCTGCAGCAATTTGCTGCATCGCCATATGATGACCATGTTCCACACGGATTTTGACACGGTACCGAGGGCGGGGTCCTAAGGGTTGCGTACCGTTCCCCGCTGATGACCATGATCATGGATCGGGCGAGACCGGGGCGGGGCGTCCGCTGGTCTCCCGATCCCAGCGGAGTTTACAAAATTCATGAGACGAACGACTGTCGTCCAGGCAGCCGCCTGCTTCTGCGCGCTTTTTTCTGGGGTTCAACCATCCTTTGCCGGTGCGACAGCACCGGTCGTTCCGGCACCGGAGGCCGCCTATCAAACGGCATCCACCGAACTGTCCCTTCAATCTCCATCGACACGGACAGCCTCTCTCGAAGACACGAGCGCGACCGAGATGACGCGCGCGTTGCCGGATATCGGGCGGACGCTCGGCTTCCCGCTCACCAGTTTCGAGATGGACGCGCCGGCCTATTCCGGCCTCATCGCGACCTATGCGCAGGCCAATGGCGTGCCGCTCGATCTGGCCCATGCGGTCATCCGGGTCGAGAGCAACTTCAACCCGAAGGCGCGCGGCAGTGCCGGCGAGGTCGGGCTGATGCAGATCAAGCCGGCGACGGCCCGCATGATGGGCTATGGCGGCAGCCGGGCAGGGCTGTTCGATCCCGAAACGAATATAAAGTTCGGCATGAAGTACCTCGCCAAGGCGCATCGCCTCTCCGGCGGCTTCACCTGCGGCACGATCCTGCGCTACAACGCCGGACATGGTGCCACCCGCATGAACCCGGTCTCCAGGCGCTATTGCGGCAAGGTCCAGACTCTGCTCGACTCGTAAGCGACAGGTCTGACGGAGACCGGACCTGTGCAGACGCGAAGATCCGGAGATGATGATGAGCGGGACGTTCGACACGATCGTGGTCGGCAAGGGCATGATGGGCGCGTCTGCCGCGCGCCATCTCGCATCGAGCGGGGCAAACGTCGCCCTGATCGGTCCCGACGAGCCGGGCGACTGGGCCACGCATGACGGCGTGTTTTCCAGCCATTACGACAATGGCCGGATCACCCGCACGATCGACAGCGACGGCGACTGGGCGCGCATGGCCCGTCGCTCCATCGAACGCTACCACGCGATCGAAAGCCGTTCGGGCATCGGCTTCTACACGGAAGTCGGATGCCTGATCGCGGGAGCGGACGGCGGTGCCTATCTCGGCCATGTCGATGCCGCCGCCAGAAGCCTGGGCGTTGCCATCGCGCATCTGGACCCGACGGGTCTCCGGTCGCGTTTCCCATCCTTTTCGTTCCGCGGCCATGAACGCGGGATCTTCGAGGCGCGCGATGCCGGGCACGTCAATCCGCGGGCCTTGGTTGCCGCGGAAACCGTCTGCGCCGCGATGGCCGGCGCGTCGGTCATCAGCCGGGAGGTGACGGATCTTGTCGAGACGGCGGACGGCGTCACCGTCACCACGATCGACGGTGCCGCTTATCAAGCCGAGAAGGTGCTGGTCGCCACCGGCGGGTTCGCGCTGTCGGATCGGCTTCTGCGTCGAACACCGGTTCTGCAGGTCATGGCGCGCACCGTCCTCTTCGCGGAGGTGGCGGAGGCGGACCGGGATCGACTTTCCGCGATGCCGTCGCTGATCCGCAACGGGGCGAGCGAAGCCGACAGCTTCTACCTTCTGCCGCCGATCCGCTATCCGGACGGCAAGACCTATATTAAGATCGGCGGCGATCCGGACGATCTCCAGCTGCGCGACGAGGCGGCGATCCGGTCCTGGTTCCGCAGCGGCGGTCGCGCTGCGGCAGCAGCGCATCTGGCGCGGCATCTGGCCGACATCCTGCCGGATTTTGCGCCGGCCTCCACGCATTTTTCGCCCTGCGTCGTCTCGCTGACAGAGACCGGCTATCCCTATATCGGCTATGTCGAATCCGACCGGGTCGCACTTCTCGCCGGCGGCAACGGCATGGCGGCGAAGAGCTGCGACGAGATCGGACGGCTCGGGGCTTCGCTGATCCTCGACGGGAAGGTCGATGGCGAAGGCTACAGCCAGTCCTTCGCACCGGTCTTCGCCTGAACCTGCCGTTCCAGCCCGTGATCGTTCCAGCCCATGTTCGTCCCTGACCATGGTCGTTCCGGCCCGATAAAGCTGGCCAAGGCTGGAAGTCTCCGCTATCAGGGCGCTGCCAGTCGGCCGGGCAGCCGCTCTCCGCTATGACCGAAAGGTTGCGGGGGGAGGAAAGTCCGGGCTCCACGGAAAAACGGTGCCGGATAACGTCCGGCGAGGGCGACCTCAGGGAAAGTGCCACAGAAAGCAAACCGCCCGCGTTTACGCGGGTAAGGGTGAAAGGGTGGGGTAAGAGCCCACCGCGCGTCTGGTAACAGGGGCGGCACGGTAAACCCCACCGGGAGCAAGACCGAATAGGGATGACGTGGCAGCCGCAAGGCTGCCGGCCTGTTCCGGGCCAGTCATCCGGGTGGGTTGCATGAGGCGGCGCGCGAGCGTCGTCCCAGATGAATGGCTGCCACGTTCCGGTCCTCAACCGGCCGGAGCCATACAGAACCCGGCTTACAGGCCGACTGGCGTTTTTTCCTGTCGATACGCTTCCTGCGTGTAGCGCCCGTTTTCAGGCGCGGGCTGGGTTTAATCTATCCTGTTGTTATAAAATCCCTTTTGTCCGCACCGATTGCCGCCTGCGGTCGTTGAGCCATGCCGGAGGGTCTCTTTCGGATAGAGCGTCTCAGAGCGCGTCGTAACCATTTGTTAAACTTAACAGTCTATCAATGTTCGATGGAGGCGGCCCCTCCAGCGACCCAAATCCCATTGACCCCCATATGGTCCCATGCTATCCCAATCATGCACTGCACAGGGGTCGTTGACGGCCCGATCATCGCGAGCTTGGTGGTTGACCCTCAAGGGGTTGTGGAACGGGCATGTCGCCCGGCAGTGGCGTATGGTGTCTGCTTCCGGAGTTGCTTGCGGGCGTCTTCCGCCGGCGCGTTGGATGAAAACGGCTGTTACGCGTCATGAACCGATTTCTCTCGCATGCCACGAATCGCATCGATGCGAAGGGACGGGTTTCCGTTCCCTCGTCGTTTCGCGGTGTGCTGGCGACGCTGGATATCCGGGAATTGTATTGCTTCCAGGATTTCGTGTTCCCTGCGATCAGTGCGGGCGGGCCGGAACTGCTGGATCGTTTCGAGCGGCAGATTGCGGGCGAGGATCCGTTTTCGCCGCAAGCCAACGAGATGTCGCTCCTCATTCACGGGGGCGGGGTCTTCATGAAGCTCGACCAGGAAGGTCGGTTGATGGTCACGGATTTCATTCGCGACTTTACCGGCATCACCAACGAGGTGACCTTCGTCGGTCGGGCGGATCACTTTCAGTTATGGGCGCCGCAGGTGTTTCAGGAAACGCAGGCGGCGGCACGTCAGGAACGCAGGTTGCGAGGTCTGCGCCCCGGCTAGCATGGAGAGACGGAATGGTGGCGGATCTTGGCGACAGTGCAACTGGAGCCGATGGCGGACCGGTCCGCCACATTCCGGTTCTTCTCCCAGAGGTTTTGAACAGTCTTCAGCCGGGACCGGCCAAGACGATCCTCGACGGCACGTTCGGTGCCGGCGGCTATACGTCCGCGATCCTCGAGAGCGGCGCCGATGTGATCGCGCTCGATCGCGATCCGAGCGCGATTGCGGCCGGACAGGCTCTCGTCGCGGCGAGCGACGGTCGCCTGACCCTCGTCCACGCACAGTTTTCCGACCTCGCGCTCCATGCCCCCGAAGGCGGGCTCGACGGCGTCGTGCTCGATATCGGCGTTTCCTCCATGCAGATCGACGAGGCGGATCGGGGCTTCTCCTTCCAGCGTCGCGGCCCGCTCGACATGCGCATGTCGTCGGACGGCGTTTCCGCCGCCGATGTCGTCAACCGCGCCAAGGTCGGCGATCTCATCCGCATCTTCGGCTTTCTGGGTGAGGAGCCCCAGTCCGGCCGCATCGCCCGGGCGATCGAGAAGCGCCGCGCCGAAACCCCGTTCGAGACGACCCGCGATCTTGCGGGTCTGATCGAGGTGGTGACCCCGCGCAAGGCCAAGGACAAGATCCATCCGGCAACCCGGGTGTTCCAGGCGCTGCGCATTTTCGTCAACGACGAACTCGGCGAACTGGCGCAGGCTCTGTTTGCCGCCGAGCGCGCGCTGAAGCCCGGCGGTCGGCTGAGCGTGGTCACCTTCCATTCGCTCGAAGACCGGATCGTCAAGAAGTTCTTCCAGGACCGCGCCGGCAAGGCCTCGGGGTCGCGTCACCTGCCCATCATGCACGAGCGCCCGGCAACCTTCGCACCAGTTGGTAAGGCCATGATTGCTGCAAGCGAAGACGAATCATCCAGGAATCCGCGCGCCCGCTCCGCCAAGTTGCGGGTCGGGGAACGCACGCATGCCCCAGCCGAGCCCGCCGACATGTCGATTTTCGATCTGCCAGACCTTGCAAGTCTTTCGAAGCTGGGAGGCTGACATATGCTGAGAACGCTGGATATCGTGTTGATCGTCGTCATGACGGCTGCAGCGACCGTTACCTATACGATCAAGCATCAGGCCGAGAACAAGCTGGAGGACGTCCGGTCGCTCGAGGCGCAGATCAAGCTCGAGGAGGACACGATCGACCTCCTGCGCGCAGACTGGTCGCTCCTGACGCAGCCGAACCGGCTCGATCGCCTCGTCAAGGCCTATGACAAGGATCTGCAGCTGGTTCCCACGGACCCGACCCAGCTGGTGCATCCCGAAGAGCTGCCGATGATGAAGGCCGACGTGCCTCCGCCGGAGGAAAAGGACAGCAAGGGCAAGAAGAAGGCCGCTCCAGCCGTCGCTTCGCGCGATGGTGCGGCGACCGACGAGATCTCAACAGGTTCGGTGGCGCGCTGATGTCGTTTCTCTCCCGCATCATGGTCGTCAAGAGCAAGGCGCACTTCTCCGCCGGCGGCAACAATCATCCCGGCGATCTCTCGCGCAGCGCACCCTTCGAAGGCATCCGCAAGCGGCGCGGCAACCAGGCCCGCAGCCGCGTCGCCATCGTCATCGCCGGCTTCTCCGTCGTCTACTGCATCATCGGCGGACGGTTGATCCAGTACGGTTTCGCCCAGCCGGAGACGGTGTCGAGCATCGGCCGCGCCGACAATCTGATGGCGTCGCGGCCCGATATTCTCGACCGCAACGGCCAGATTCTCGCGACCGACATCCGCACCGTGTCCCTTTTTGCCGAGCCGCACAAGATCGTGGATGCGGACGAGGCCGTCGAGCAACTGGCGACCGTCCTGCCCAATCTCAACAATGCCGACATCTATAACAAGCTGAAGTCGAAGACGCGCTTCCAGTGGCTGCGTCGCCAGCTGACGCCGAAGCAGCAGAGCGAGATCCTCGCGCTCGGCATTCCCGGCATCGGTTTCCGGCCGGAGAAGCGCCGCTTCTATCCCGGTGGCGCCACCGCATCGCACGTCGTCGGCCACGTCAATGTGGACAATCGCGGCATTGCCGGCATGGAGCGCTGGATCGACAACCAGGGTCTAGCGGATCTCGCGGCCATCGGCATGACCAGCGACGCCAAGCTCGAGCCCGTGCGCCTGTCGATCGACCTGCGCGTCCAGAACATCATGCGCGACGTCGTGGTCGAGGCCATGGCCAAGTTCCGCTCGCTTGCGGCCGGCGGCGTCGTCATGGATGTGAAGACCGGCGAAATTCTCGCCATGGTCTCCTATCCCGATTACGACCCAAACAAGCCGGCGGACGGCGCCAAGGAAGGCTGGATGAACCGCATGTCGAACGGCACGTTCGAGATGGGCTCCACCTTCAAATCGTTCACCACGGCCATGGCGCTCGACAGCGGCAAGGTGAAGCTGACCGACAGCTTCGATGCCCGCTTCCCGATCCGCATCGGCGGCTTCACCATCAAGGACTTCCACGGCAAGAGCCGCGTCCTCACGGTGCCGGAAATCTTTCAGTATTCGTCCAACATCGGCACCGCCAAGATGGCCGACCTGGTCGGCATCGATGCCCACAAGGAATTTCTGACGCGGCTCGGGCTCCTGTCGAGGATCCCCACGGAGCTGCCGGAGATCAAGATGCCGAGCCAGCCGAAGGTGTGGAAGAAGATCAACTCGATCACGATCTCCTTCGGTCACGGCGTGTCCACCACGCCGCTCCAGACGGCGGTCGCCGGCGGGGCGCTGATGAACGGCGGCAAGCTGATCGAGCCGACCTTCCTGCCGCGCTCGATCGAAGAGGCCGCTGCCGCGTCCACCCAGGTCCTCAAGCCATCGACCAGTGCGGACATGCGCTACCTGTTCCGCTGGAACGGGGTCCACGGCTCCGGCAAGAACGCTCGCGTCCCCGGCTTCAACGTCGGTGGCAAGACGGGGACCGCCGACAAGGTGGTCAACGGCCGCTATTCGAGCGACGCCAACTTCAACGCCTTCCTCGCCGGCTTTCCGATCGACAATCCGCGCTACGTCGTGCTGACCTTCATCGACGAGCCGAAGACGGACAAGGGCAATGGGGCGGCACTCGCCGGCAATACCGCGGCTCCGATGGTTCATGACATCATCAGCCGTTCCGCGCCGCTTCTGGGCGTCGAGCCGAAGTTCGGCGTCGATGGTTCCGCCTTGCTTGTGGCGTATTGAGCGGTAAAGGACGGTCACGCGGCCGTGATGGCCAAGGGAATCGTGTTGGGAAAAGTGCAATCGATGAAGATCAGTGACCTTGCGACGCTTGCGGATGGACAGGATGGGGCAGGGATCTCTCTCTCCCCGGATCAGGCCGATGCCGACATCGGGGGGCTGACCGCCGACAGTCGCAAGGTTGCGCCGGGCACGCTGTTCGTGGCGGTTCCCGGCAACAAGGCAAATGGCAGCGTCTATGTGAACGACGCGGTCGCGCGCGGTGCCGTCGCCATCGTGACCGAGGAGGATCTCGGCGCGGATCTCCCGGTGCCCGTCATCCGCGTTGCCTCCACGCGAACGTTTCTCGCGCGGGCCGCTGCGACATTCTACGGGGCTCAGCCGGAAACCATGGTTGCGGTGACCGGCACCGCCGGCAAGACGTCGGTCGCCTCGTTCACCCGGCAGATCTGGGCGCAGGCCGGCCTGTCCGCCGCGATGATCGGCACGACCGGCGTCGTGGCGCCCGGCCGGAACGATTATGGCTCGCTCACCACGCCCGATCCCGTCTCGCTGCACAAGCTGCTGTCCGAGCTTGCGGCCTCCGGGGTCACCCATGCCGCCATGGAAGCCTCCAGCCACGGGCTCGATCAGAGCCGGCTCGACGGCGTGCGCCTTTCGGCTGCGGCCTTCACCAATCTCGGCCGCGACCACATGGATTACCATCCGACGGTCGAGCATTATCTCGGCGCCAAGATGCGCCTGTTCGAAGCGCTGCTGCCCAAAGGCGCGCCGGCCATCATCTTCTCCGACGACGAATGGTCGGACGCCGCGATCCGCGCCGCCAAGGCGGCCGGCAGCGATGTGCGCACCGTCGGCCGCAAGGGCGACTATCTCACGCTGAAGCGCGTCGAGCATTTCCGTCACAAGCAGATTGCCGAAGTGCATGCCGACGGGCGCATCTTCGAGGTCAATCTGCCGCTGGCCGGCGATTTCCAGATTTCGAATGCGCTGGTGGCTGCAGGTCTCGCGATGGCGACCGGCGTCGAGGCCCGCATCGTGATGCTGGCGCTGGAAAAGCTGCAGGGCGCGCCGGGCCGGCTGGAACTGGTCGGGCAGACGGCGGACGGTGCGCTCGCCTATGTCGATTACGCCCACAAGCCTGATTCGCTGACGCAGGTCCTCACCTCCGTGCGACCCTTCACGACGGGACGCGTGGTCACGGTGTTCGGCTGCGGCGGCGATCGCGACAAGGGCAAGCGGCCGCTCATGGGCGAGATTGCAGCCCGGCTTTCCGACATCGTGATCGTGACGGACGACAATCCGCGGTCCGAGACGCCGGCGACGATCCGCAGCGAGATCCTTGCCGCGACACCCGGCGCGACCGAGATCGCCGATCGTGCCGAGGCCATCCGCCACGCCGTCGGCTTGCTTGGACCCGGCGATACCCTGATCGTTGCCGGCAAGGGGCATGAAGAAGGCCAGACGGTCGGCTCGGTCACGCTGCCCTTCTCGGATCACGCCGAAATTCGCAAGGCCCTCAGCGCCCAGACGACGGGTGCCCAAAATGAGGGTACTCGCCAAACGGGCGGGCTGACGGATAGCCAGGATTTGGGAGGCTGAGGGCATGGGTTTTCTCTGGACGAGCGCCGATCTCATGGCGGCCATGCACGGCCGCCCGGTCGGCAACCTGCCGCAAGGCATTACCGGCATCTCGATCGACAGCCGCGCCATCGGCAAGGGCGAGGCGTTTTTCGCCATCAAGGGCGACCGTGTGGACGGGCATGACTATGCGGGCTTTGCGATCGCCAATGGTGCGTCGCTTCTCGTGGTCAGCGAGGGCAAGCTGCCGGCGCTCGGCCGACTGATCGCGCCGATGATCGTCGTCGATGACGTGCTTGCCGCCATGGTGCGGCTCGGCTGCGCCGCCCGCGACCGCAGTGCCGCCAAGATCATTGCGGTCACGGGGTCGGTCGGCAAGACGACCACCAAGGAGATGCTGCGGCATGCGCTGTCTCCGAGCGGCCGGGTCCACGCGTCCGTCGCCTCCTTCAACAATCACTGGGGCGTGCCGTTGACGCTAGCACGCATGCCGGAGGCCACGGATTACGGCATCTTCGAAATCGGCATGAACCATTCGAACGAGATCCGCCCCCTGGTGCGGATGGTGCGTCCGCATGTTGCCGTCATCACGACGATCGCGCCGGCCCATCTCGGCAATTTCCGCGACCTCGATGAGATCGCTCTGGCGAAAGCCGAGATCATGGAAGGGCTGGTCGATGGCGGTCACGTCCTTCTCAACCGCGACAATGCGCAGTTCGGCACGCTGGCAAAGGCGGCGTCGATGCTCGGCGTGTCCAGTGTCCACAGCTTCGGCGTCGATCAACGTGCGGATTTCCGGATGATCGAATATGCGGCGACGCCGGAGGGCGGCACGCTCTGGGCGATGGTCGATGGCCGCACGCTCGAAATTCCGATCGGCGCGCCGGGTCGCCACATTGCCGAGAATGCGCTGGCCGTGCTTGGCGCCGCCTCGCTCGTCGGCGCGGATCTCGATACGGCGATCGCCTCTCTCGCGACGCTGCAGCCGGAGAAGGGTCGGGGCCAACGCCATCGCCTGTCGGTCGGCACCGGCCTGCTGACGCTGATCGACGAAAGCTACAACGCCAATCCGGCCTCCATGCGCGCGGCCATCGCCCTTCTCGGCGAGGCGGAGCTTGGTACCGGTGGCGGCAGGCGCATCGCCATTCTCGGCGACATGCTGGAGATGGGCGATCATTCGGTGCAGGCCCATGCGGCACTCGCCGGGCCGCTGCTTGAGCATGGCATCGACACGGTCTGGCTCGCGGGGCCCGAAATGACGCATCTGCGCGATGCGCTGCCGGAGACGGTTTCGGTCGTTCACTGCGATGCGGTCGACGATCTGCGCAATCATGCGGTCGCATCGGTGCGGGCAGGCGACGTCGTCATGATCAAGTCCTCGAAGGGCACCGGCTGCGGACGGATCGTCCAGGCGCTGCTCGATACATTTTCGGCCAAGGCCGAAGCGGAGCAGGCGGTCTAGGCCGCTCTCCATCTCATTTTCGGCCGGACGGCCGGTCTCCTTTCTCCGGTCGGCGGAAGGAGTGTCGACATCGAACTTTTGGGGAAGGGTCCCTCATGCTCATCTGGCTTGTCGAACTGGCGGACCATTTCCAGTTTTTCAATCTGTTCCGGTACATCACCTTCCGCACCGGCGCGGCGCTGTTCACCTCCGCCATGATCGTGTTCCTGTTCGGACCGAAGATGATCTCGTCGCTGCGGGTTCGCCAGGGCCGGGGGCAGCCGATCCGGGCCGACGGGCCGCAGACGCATTTCAAGAAGGCGGGAACGCCGACCATGGGCGGCCTGATGATCCTGGCCGGGATCGTCGTCTCCTCGCTGCTCTGGGCCGATCTGTCGAGCGTCTATGTCGTCTCGACCCTGCTCGTCACGCTCGGCTTCGGCGCCATCGGCTTCTATGACGATTATCTGAAGGTGACGAAGCAGTCGGACAAGGGCTTTTCCGGCAAGGCGCGTCTCGGGATCGAGTTCGCGGTCGCCGCCGTCGCGGTGTTCTTCATGATGCGTTCGGCGATTTCCGCAGGTACGGCGGGCTCGACGTTCGGCTCGTCGCTGACCTTTCCGTTCCTCAAGGATTTCACGCTCAATCTCGGCTATTTCTTCATCCTGTTCGGCGGCTTCGTCATCGTCGGTGCCGGCAATGCCGTGAACCTGACGGACGGTCTCGACGGGCTCGCCATCGTGCCGGTCATGATCGCCGCGGCCTCCTTCGGCGTGATCGCCTATCTCGCCGGCAACGCGGTCTTTGCCAATTACCTGCAGATCCATTTCGTGCCCGGCACGGGCGAACTGGCCGTCATTCTCGGGGCGGTGATCGGGGCGGGGCTGGGTTTCCTCTGGTTCAACGCGCCGCCGGCCGCCATCTTCATGGGGGATACGGGCTCGCTCGCCCTCGGCGGCCTGATCGGCACCGTTGCCGTCGCCACCAAGCATGAAATCGTCATGGTCATCATCGGCGGCCTCTTCGTGATCGAGACGCTGTCCGTGATCATCCAGGTCTTCTGGTTCAAGCGCACCGGCCGCCGCGTCTTCCTCATGGCGCCGATCCATCACCATTTCGAAAAGAAGGGCTGGACGGAAAGCCAGGTCGTCATCCGCTTCTGGATCATCGCCGTCATCCTGGCGATGGTCGGCCTGTCCACGCTGAAGCTGCGGTAATCCGATGATTCCCGTCACCTCCCTTCGTGGCGCTCGGGTCGCCCTTTTCGGCCTCGGTGGCTCCGGGCTTGCCACCGCGCGGGCGCTGGTGGCCGGCGGAGCCGTGGTGACGGCCTGGGACGACAATGCGGAGAGCGTCGCGAAGGCCGCGGCCGAGGGCATCGGCACCGGCGATCTGCGCCACGCCGACTGGTCGGAATTTGCAGCCTTAATCCTCTCGCCCGGCGTGCCGCTGACCGATCCGACGCCGCACTGGACGGTCGATCTCGCGCGTAGCGCCGGGGTCGAGGTGATCGGGGACATCGAGCTGTTCTCCCGCGAACGGCGTGCCCTTGCGCCCGAGGCACCGCTGATCGCCATCACCGGCACCAACGGCAAATCGACGACCACAGCGCTGATCGGGCATATCCTCTCGGCAAGCGGCCGCGACACGCAGCTCGGCGGCAATATCGGGACGGCGGTGCTGACGCTCGACCCGCCGGCGAAGGACCGCTTCTACGTGGTCGAGTGCTCTTCCTACCAGATCGACCTGTCGCCTTCGCTCGAACCCACCGCCGGCATCCTCCTCAACCTCACGCCCGACCATATCGACCGGCACGGGACGATGGAGCACTATGCGGCCGTCAAGGAGCGCCTCGTCGCCGCGAGCCATACGGCGATCATCGGTGTGGACGATGCCTGGTGCGAAGCCAGTGCGGACCGCGTGGCGCTTGCCGGCCGTCCTGTCGTCCGGATCGCCCGGCACAGGTCGCTCGGCGACGGGTACTATGCGCAGGACGCCTCCGTCCTGCGCGCCGAGGCGGGCCTTGCGGAGGTCTTTGCCGATCTCTCCGGCATCGCGACGCTGCGCGGAAGCCATAACGGGCAGAATGCGGCAGCCGCCATCGCCGCCTGCCTTGCGGTCGGCGTCTCCAAGGCGGAGATTCTCTCCGGACTTGCCTCCTTTCCGGGCCTGAAGCACCGCATGCAGCCGGTCGCGACATTGCGCGACATCACTTTCGTCAATGACAGCAAGGCGACGAATGCGGAGGCGGCGGCGCCCGCGCTGTCGAGCTTCGAGCGCATCTACTGGATTGCCGGCGGCGTGCCGAAAGAGGGCGGCATCGCGTCGCTTGCTCCCTACTTCTCCAGAATCGCCAAGGCCTATCTGATCGGCCGTGCCGCGGAGGATTTCGCGGCGACGCTGGGCGATGTCGTTCCCTTCGAGCCGTCGCAGACGCTGGAGAAGGCGGTGGCCGACGCAGCGGCGGATGCCGCGCGCGACGGATTGCCGGCGGCCGTTCTGTTGTCACCGGCTTGCGCAAGCTTCGACCAGTACAAGAACTTCGAGATGCGCGGGGATGCCTTCGTCGCCCATGTGGCCGCACTTCCCGGCGTGACCATGCTGGTATGACGGACTTGGGCTCATGTGATGGGCCCGGGCTCATGTGATGGGTCTGGGCTGATGTGACGGACTTGGGCTGATTTGACGGGTGTGGCGGCATTTGCTGCCGCGGCCGCACGGTTTACGGCGCAGAGGCGCACTTTGACGAGGACGAAGACATGGTGAGTCGTGCGGAGCGGGGCCCGGTGGCCGATTGGTTCTGGACCATCGACAGGTTCTTCCTGGCGACGTTCATTCTGTTGATGGGCATCGGCTTCATGCTGTCCTTCGCCGCAAGCCCTGCGGTTGCCGAACGGCTGGGCCTCGACAGCTTTCACTTCGTCAAGCGCCAGGCGGCCTTCCTCATTCCGTCGCTGGTCGTCATGATCGGACTGTCGTTCCTGACGCCGCGTCAGGTGCGGCGCACGGCGATCGTCATCCTCGTCGCAGCCATCGCGATGATGATCCTCGCGCTGTTCTTCGGCGTCGAGATCAAGGGCTCGCGCCGTTGGTTCTCGATCGGTCCGATCGGCATCCAGCCATCCGAATTCATGAAGCCGGCCTTCGTCATCGTCTGCGCCTGGCTCTTTTCCGAACATGCCCGCCAGCCGGAAATTCCCGGCAATCTCTTCGCCATCCTGCTTTACGGCATCGTCGCGACCCTGCTGATCGCCCAGCCCGACCTCGGACAGACCATCCTGACGACGGCCGTCTGGGGCGGCATGTTCTTCATGGCGGGCATGCCCTGGCTCTGGATCGTCGTCCTCGGCGGATCGGCCGTCGGCGGTCTCGTCGTCGCCTATACGCTGCTGCCGCACGTGGCCGGCCGTATCGACCGCTTCATGACGGGCGAGGGCGATACGTTTCAGGTGGACACGGCGCGCGAGGCGATCATCCGCGGCGACTGGCTGGGGCAGGGTCCCGGAGAAGGCATCATCAAGCGGATCATCCCCGACAGCCATACCGACTTCATCTTCTCGGTCGCGGCCGAGGAGTTCGGGATCGTCTTCTGCATGGTCATCGTCGCCATCTTCTCGTTCCTCGTCATGCGCGGGCTCAGCCACGCCTTCCGCGAGCGCAACGACTTCAACCGCTTCGCGGTCGCCGGCCTCGTGCTGCAGATCGGCATCCAGTCGATCATCAATGTCGGGGTCAATCTGGAGCTGCTTCCGGCCAAGGGCATGACGCTGCCGCTGATCTCCTATGGCGGGTCGTCGATGATCGCGATCTGCGTCACGGCCGGCTTCATTCTCGCGCTGACGCGCCATCGCCCGGAAAAGCGTGCTCTGGAGCGCAGCCTGTTTCGGACCGGCGCACCGGTGGCGGCGGAGTAGGACCACATCAAACGAGGCGCGCGCCGCGCGTGCGCCGAGGAAAAAACAGCGTCGCGCATCTTCCCGATGCGCGACGCTGTGGCACTTCAAGCGAAGCCTGGACGGGTGTGAAAACTCGTCACGATTTTCGACATTGTGCGGTAGTAGATATCAACGCGTTCGATTTTGACACATAGCTGCGCCGTTTCGCGCAACACGTTTCGTACTGGAGGTCTCGAGTCTTGACCAAGGGCATCGTCATGCTAGCCGCCGGAGGTACCGGCGGTCATCTTTTTCCAGCCGAGGCGCTCGCGCACGAACTGGCCGCACTGGACTTCACGGTGCACCTGATCACCGACCATCGGGCCGAGCGTTATGCCGGTTCGTTTCCTGCCGAGCGGATCCATGTCGTGCGGTCCGCAACGATCGGTTCGCGCAATCCTGTGAAGGTTGCGTCCTCCCTCTGGCAGCTGTGGTCCGGACTGCGCGAGGCGCGGGCGATCATCAAGACCCTTGCGCCGAAGGTGGTCGTGGGTTTCGGCGGATATCCGACCGTCCCGCCGCTTCTGGCGGCCAGTCGGCTGCGCATTCCCACGATCATCCACGAACAGAATGCCGTCATGGGACGCGCCAACAAGGGACTTGCCGGGCGGGTCACGGCGATTGCCGGCGGGTTTCTGCCGGAGACCGATGGCCGCTATGCGCGCAAGACGGTGACGACCGGCAATCCGGTCCGCCCGGCCGTGCTCGAAGCCGCCGAGGTTCCCTACGCGGCATCCGGCGCGGGCGAGCCGTTCCGCCTCGTCGTGTTCGGGGGCAGCCAGGGCGCGCAGTTCTTCTCCAAGGCGATTCCGGCAGCCATCGCTCTGCTTGAGCCCGCGTTGCGCGCGCGCTTGCATGTGACGCAGCAGGCCCGACCGGAGGATCTCGACGGCGCGCGTACGGCGATGTCCAAGTTCGAGCTCACCTCGGAGATCTCTCCGTTCTTTACCGATATGGCGGGACGTATCGCGGCGGCGCATCTGCTCATCTGCCGTTCCGGGGCATCCACCGTGTCGGAGATCGCCGTGATCGGCCGCCCCTCCATTCTCGTGCCCTATCCGTTTGCGCTCGATCATGACCAGGCCGCTAATGCCGCGGCTCTGGCCGAGACCGGCGCCGCACGGCTGGTGCCGCAAAAAGACCTGACGCCGGAGGTTCTCGCCGGCTTCATCCGCGATGCGATGAACAGCCCGGAGAGCATGGCCGAGATGGCGACCAGTGCCAAGGCTGCCGGCCGCCCGGATGCCGCGCGCTTGCTTGCCGGCATGGTAGAGGCTATTGCCAGCGGCCAGACGATTGCCCAATTCAAGGAAAAACGCTCATGAAACTGCCGCAGACGATCGGCCTCGTCCATTTTATCGGTATCGGCGGGATCGGGATGAGCGGCATTGCGGAAGTGCTGCACAATCTCGGTCACCGCGTCCAAGGGTCCGATCAGTCCGAGAGCGCCAACGTCCAGCGGCTGCGCGAAAAGGGCATCGAGGTCTTCGTCGGCCACAAGGCCGAGAACCTCGGCGACTCCGAAGTCGTCGTGGTGTCCACAGCCATCAAGAAGACCAATCCGGAACTGATCGCGGCGCGCGAGAAGCTGCTTCCGGTCGTGCGTCGTGCCGAGATGCTGGCCGAACTCATGCGCTTCCGCAGTTCGATCGCCATCGGCGGTACGCATGGCAAGACGACGACGACATCGATGGTCGCAGCGCTCCTGGACGCCGGCGGTCTCGACCCGACGGTCATCAATGGCGGGATCATCAACGCCTATGGCACCAATGCCCGCATGGGTGCCGGCGAGTGGATGGTGGTGGAGGCCGACGAATCCGACGGCACCTTCCTGAAGCTGCCGGCCGACGTGGCCGTGGTCACCAACATCGACCCCGAACATCTCGACCATTACGGCACGTTCGACCAGGTCCGGGCGGCGTTTCGGCAGTTCGTCGAAAACGTCCCGTTCTACGGCTTCGGCGTCATGTGCCTCGACCATCCCGAGGTTCAGACGATGGTCTCCAAGATCGAGGACCGCAAGGTCATCACCTACGGCGAAAACCCGCAGGCCGACGTTCGCTTCTTCAATATTCGCATGGACGGGGCAACCTCGATCTTCGACGTCGCCATCCGCCGCCGCCGGACCGGCCAGCTGATCGAACTGAAGGACCTTCGCCTGCCGATGCCCGGCCGCCACAATGTGTCCAACGCGACCGCCGCGATTGCGGTTGCCAATCGGCTCGGGATGAAGCCGGAGGATATCGCCAAGGGCCTCGCCTCCTTCGGGGGCGTCAAGCGGCGCTTCACCTTCACCGGCGAGTGGAACAACGTGCGGATCTACGACGACTACGGGCATCACCCGGTCGAGATCAAGGCCGTGCTGCGCGCGGCGCGCGAGGCCTGCCAGGGCCGAATCATCGCCGTCCACCAGCCGCACCGTTACTCCCGTCTGCAGAGCCTGTTCGAGGACTTTGCAGCATGCTTCAACGATGCCGATACGATTCTCCTGTCGCCCGTCTACTCGGCCGGCGAGGAGCCGATCGAGGGAATTTCGTCGCAGGAGCTGGTTTCCCGCATCAAAGCCGGCGGACATCGCGACGCGCGTTCCATAGAAGGGCCGGAAGCCCTTGCGCCTCTGGTCTCCACCATTGCACAACCCGGTGACTTCGTGGTTCTTTTGGGCGCCGGCAGCATTACCTACTGGGCTGCGGCGCTGCCAAAGGAATTGGCCGAGATCACAGGGCAGGGGACGGGACAGGACGCATGAAACAGGTCGACGGAACAAAGCTGCTCGCATCGCTCGGCGAGGGCGTCAACGCGCTTCGGGGACGGCTGACGCCGGATGCGCCCATGGACCGCGTGACCTGGTTCCGCGCCGGCGGGCTTGCCGAGCTGATGTTCCAGCCGCATGACGTCGATGATCTCGTGACCTTCCTGAAGCTCGTTCCGGACGAGGTTCCCGTGATGGTGGCCGGCGTCGGCTCCAACCTCCTGGTGCGCGACGGCGGCATTCCTGGCGTCGTCATCCGGCTGTCGGCGAAGGGCTTCGGCGATATCGAGCTCGTGGGCGACAACCGGGTCAAGGCGGGTGCGATCTGCCCGGACAAGAACCTCGCGGCCATGACGCTCGATCACGGGATCGGTGGATTCTTCTTCTATTACGGCATTCCCGGCACGGTCGGCGGCGCCTTGCGCATGAACGCCGGCGCAAATGGCGGCGAGACGCGCGAGCGGGTGGTCGAAGTGCACGCGATCGACCGGAAGGGCGAGACGCACGTGCTCAGCAATGCCGACATGGGCTACAGCTACCGGCATTCGAGCGCGCCGAAGGACCTGATCTTCACGCATGCCGTGTTCGAGGGCTATCCGGAAGACAAGGCGAAGATCCGCGCCGACATGGACGCCGTGCGCCAGCACCGTGAGACCGTTCAGCCGATTCGCGAGAAGACCGGCGGCTCGACCTTCAAGAATCCGGACGGACATTCCGCCTGGAAGCTGATCGACGAGGCCGGCTGCCGCGGCATGATGATCGGTGGCGCCCAGATGTCGCCGATGCACTGCAACTTCATGATCAATACGGGACAGGCGAGCGGCTACGAGCTCGAATATCTCGGCGAAACCGTGCGCCAGCGCGTGATGGAGCATTCCGGCATCAAGCTCGAATGGGAGATCAAGCGGATCGGCACCTTCATGGCCGGTTATGAGGTGCGAGAGTTTCTGGGCCGGGCGACGGTGTGATGGCGGAGGGCGAGGCCGGTATCGACGCTTCGCGCCGCAAGCTCGTTGGCAACGAAAGACGGAAGCTCGCCGCCGGTGCGCTTGACAGACTGTCCACTGCGTTTCTGGCCGTTGGCGTTTTGGGGCAGGTGCTGTCGCTAAAGCCCGAGTCGACCACGATGCGCGGGCTGGCAGTGTTCGGTCGTTGGCTCTTGGGCGCAGCTCTCTTACATTGGGCTGGACACCGCATCCTTGGAGGGTTGAGAGCATGACCTCGCAAGACTTCGTCTGGTATGTTTTTCCCTGGATCGTTTCCGCGATCACCTTGGGATGGATCGCATATGATTACTACAACAATCCGGGCCGGTGAACTCGGTCCCTTGTCATTGAAAAAAGGCCGCGATGTCAGGGACATCGCGGCCTTTTTGCTTGTTCTGATTCTGCTTGAGGTCAGACTTCGTGTTTGCCGGAGAGCAGGATGCAGATGAGCGTGATGATGGCTGCAAACAGCACGTAGTAGCCGACGGCGGTCATGCCGTAGGTCGCCTGCAGGTACGTGGCGATGTAGGGCGCGAGCGAGGCTCCGAAGATGCCGGCGAAGTTGAAGGTGATGGAGGAGCCGGTGTAGCGGACATTGGTCGGGAAGGGGGCGGCCAGCGCCGTTCCGATCAGGCCGTAGGTGACACCCATCAGCGCCATGCCGATGACGACGAAGAGCACGACGCTCGCTTCGCCGCTGGTCAGGAGACCGGGAAGGAAGAAGGAGAAGATGCCGATCAGCACGGTGACGCCGATCAGGATCTCGCGGCGGCCGAAGCGCTCGGCGAGCTTGCCGGCGATGGGGATGAAGATGCCGAAGAGGACGGCGCCGAGGAGCTGGATTTCCAGCGCATCGACGAAGGGCAGCTTTAGAACCTTGATGTTGTAAGACAGGAGATAGGCCGAGCCGATATAGAAGAGCACGAAGGTCGCAAGCGCCACGAAGGTGCCGAGAACGAGGCTACGCTTGTGGTTGCGGAAGAGTTCGACGACCGGAACCTGGACGCGCTCGTGGCTGTCGATCGCCTTCTGGAAGGCGGGCGTCTCGGTGATGGAGAGACGGACCCAGAGGCCGACCGCGATCAACAGGATCGAGGCGATGAAGGGCACGCGCCATCCCCAGCTGAGCAGCGCCTCCTGCGACATGACATGGAGCAGAAGCCAGAAAACGCCCGAGGACAGGAACAGGCCGACTGGCGCGCCGAGCTGCGGGAACATGCCGTACCAGCTCTTCTTGCCTTCGGGGGCGTTTTCTGTCGCGAGCAGAACGGCACCGCCCCATTCTCCGCCAAGCCCGAAGCCCTGGCCGAACCGGCACAGGGCCAGAAGCAGTGGTGCGACAACGCCGATGGAGTCATAGGACGGGAGAAGGCCGATGATGACGGTCGAAATGCCCATGGTCAGAAGGGCCGCGACCAGCGTGGTCTTGCGGCCGACCCGGTCTCCATAATGGCCGAAGACGACCGCGCCGAGCGGGCGGGCGAAAAAGGCGATGGAGAAGGTGGCAAAGGATGCCAGAAGCGCCGTCGTCGGATCGTTGTTCGGGAAGAACAGCGTCGGAAACACGAGGACGGCAGCCGTCGCATAGACATAGAAATCGAAGAATTCGATGGTGGTGCCGACGAGGCTCGCCAGGAGCACGCGAGCCGGGGAATTGGTAGCGCGTGCGTCCAAGACGTCTGCCGTCGGCGATACCGGAGATATCGCGTTGGTCATGATCTTGTCCGTGTTGAGGATCTGCCACCCTCATAGGTAGCTGGCGGCTTCATAAGGCAAGTTAATGTCGGAAGAAACCCTGTTTGCGCAATAATATGACGCAGAGTCCGGCGGTAACGCATGAGGTGCAACGCTGGCGCATAGCCGAAGCGTGGATCGCCTGCTCGATGCCCGGCCTTTGGGCGAAAGCGGGGACGGCGCGTGGTTTCGGCCGCGAAAAACGCATCGAAATCCTTTCCAGCCATGCAGATCGGGGCCCGTGCCATTTTCATCACAGGCGTCAGGTTCGCGGATGCCGTGGTGCCTTGGAGGTGGCTCCCGACGCTTCGGGTTAACGAAAGTAAACGGTTCGTTAACCTTAATGACGCTTTAGTGAGCGTCAGCAGGCAGGCATTGAGTCGAGGTTCGACACGGTCGCTTCGCCGCCATCGGATCGAGAAGAAATGGCAGGGGTTTTCATGAGTGGCAAACACGTTGCGGTGTTGATGGGGGGCTTCTCGTCGGAGCGGCCGGTCAGCCTGTCTTCGGGCGCCGCCTGTGCCGATGCGCTGGAAGCCTTCGGCTATCGCGTCACCCGGGTCGATGTGGATCGCGATGTCGCATCCGTTCTGGGGGCGCTTCGCCCGGATGTGGCGTTCAACGCGCTGCATGGACCGTTCGGCGAAGACGGGACGATCCAAGGTATCCTGGAATATCTCCAAATTCCCTATACGCATTCCGGCGTTCTCGCCTCGTCGCTCGCGATGGACAAGGCGCAGGCGAAGATCGTCGCGAAGGCGGCGGGCATTCCCGTCGCCGAGGCGAAGGTCATGGACCGGCACGATTTCGGCCGGGATCACCCCATTCCCACGCCCTATGTGGTCAAGCCGGTGCGGGAAGGGTCGAGCTTCGGCGTCGTGATGGTCCAGAAGGAGCAGTCGCATCCGCCGCAGATCATCACCTCGAGCGAATGGCGCTATGGCGACCTCGTCATGGTCGAGCGCTACATTCCCGGCCGCGAGTTCACCTGCGGCGTGATGGGTGGCGAGCCGCTCGCCGTGACCGAAATTATCCCGCAGGGGCATGCCTTCTACGACTATGATGCGAAATATGTGGAGGGCGGCTCCACGCACGTCATTCCGGCGGAAATTTTACCGAATATTTACCAAAACATTCAAAGACTGGCCGTTGCGGCACATCATGCGATGGGGTGCCGCGGTGTCAGCCGCTCAGACTTCCGCCTCGACGACAGCTCCTCCGGCGAGGGCGAGCTGATCTGGCTCGAAATCAACACGCAGCCGGGCATGACCCCGACATCGCTGGTGCCTGAAATGGCGGTTCATGCCGGCCATTCCTTTGGTGAGTTCCTCAGCTGGATCGTGGAGGATGCGTCGTGTTTGCGTTGAGAGGTCGTCTTCAGAGCCGCGTCCGCGCGCCGCAGGAATATCGCGATATGGAGGGCCATGTCGTCCTGCCGCGTCCTTTGCGCCGTGTGGCGCGCTTCTTCGTGGCGCTCGGCACCGGCCGCATCCATTTCGCCCCCTATACCGGCACCGTCTCGGCGCTGGCCCTGTTTGCGGCAACCGGTTTCTACGGCATGGCGATCGGCGGGCACACGCCTGAAGTCGCCAAGGCGACGACGACGGCGGCCGGCTTCGCCATCGAGGACGTCAAGATCTCGGGCAACGACCAGACATCGGAAATCGACATCCTGCAGGAGATCGGTCTGGATGGCGCAACGTCGCTCGTCGCCCTCGATATCGACGCCGCGCGTCTGGCGATCGCCAAGATGCCCTGGGTCGAAGAGGTGACGGTTCGCAAGGTCTATCCCGGCACGGTCGAGGTCAACCTGAAGGAGCGCAAGGCGTTCGGGATCTGGCAGCACGGCTCCGACCTGTCGCTCATCGAAAAGAGCGGCAGCGTGATCGCGCCGTTGCGGGATAACAAGTTCGCCGAACTGCCCTTGTTCGTTGGTCGGGATGCGGAAACGGCTGCGGCCGGCTTCTATGCCCGCTTCGCCGAATGGCCGGAAATCGCCGGCCGCGTGAAGGCCTATGTCCGTGTCGCCGGCCGTCGTTGGGATCTGATCCTCGACAATGGCGTCATGGTGAAGCTTCCCGAGCAGGATCTCGACCGCGCCATGCAGGTGCTGTCCACGATGGAGGAGGGCCAGCAGCTGCTGGAGCGCGACATCGCCGCCATCGATCTTCGTCTCGAAGATCGCACCACCATACAACTGACCCCCGGCGCCGCAGAGCGCCGACAGGTCGCCCTGGAAGCCCGTACCAAGCAGCTCAAGAAACTTGAGAGCCAAGAGGACCGCATATGAGCCTGTTCGGTTCGTCGCATTTCGGCCTGCCGCGTCTAAAGCCCCTGTCGGCGAAGCGATCGCATATCGTTTCGGTTCTCGACATCGGTTCGACCAAGGTCGTCTGCATGATCGGCCGCCTGACACCGCGCGCCGAAAGCCAGATCCTGCCCGGTCGCACCCATGCGATCGAGGTCATCGGTCTCGGCCATCACAAGTCGCATGGCATGAAGAACGGCGTGATCGCCGATCTGGACGCTGCCGAAAGCGTCGTCCGGCTGGCCGTCGATGCGGCCGAGCGCATGGCGGGGCTCACCATCGACAGCCTGATCGTCAACGTCTCCGCAGGCCGTCTGCAGAGCGACATCTACACCGCGTCCGTCGATCTCGGCGGCCAGGAAGTGGATGCGGCCGATCTGAAGCGGGTTCTTGCGGCTGCCGGCCAGCGCTCGCAGCGTCAGGACCGTGTGATTCTCCATTCTCTGCCGACGGGCTTCTCGCTCGACGGCGAACGCGGCATCCGCGATCCGCTCGCCATGTTCGGCGACAGCCTCGGCGTCGACATGCACGTGCTGACGGCCGAACGTGCGGCACTGAAAAATCTTGAGCTCTGCATCAACCGGGCGCATCTCTCGGTCGAGGGTATCGTCGCGACGCCTTATGCCAGCGGTCTTTCGGCCTTGGTGGACGACGAGGTCGAACTTGGCTGCGCCTGCATCGACATGGGCGGCGGTACGACGACGATCTCGGTGTTTGCCGAAGGCAAGCTCGTGCATGCCGACGCCGTGAGCCTTGGCGGACATCATGTGACGACGGACCTTGCGCGCGGTCTTTCGACCCGCATCGAAGACGCGGAGCGACTGAAGGTCGTGCATGGCTCGGCCATGCCGAACGATGCCGACGAGCGCGAAATGGTCACGGTTCCCCCGATCGGCGAGGACGATCGCGACCAGCCGACTCACGTGCCGCGCGCGCTCGTCTCGCGAATCGTCCGCGCCCGCGTCGAAGAGACGCTCGAACTCATTCGCGACCGCATCCAGCGTTCCGGCTTCTCGCCGATCGTCGGCAAGCGCGTCGTTCTGACCGGCGGCGGAAGCCAGTTGACGGGTCTGCCGGAAGCCGCGCGCCGTATTCTCGCCCGCAATGTGCGGATTGGTCGCCCTCTCGGTGTCTCCGGCCTTCCGCCGGCCGCCAAGGGTCCGGCCTTTTCCACGGCCGTCGGCCTGATGATCTATCCGCAGGTCGCCGAGATGGAGACGCATGCCGCCCAGGGCGGGATGCTGTCATCGCTCGGCGGCGGCGACAGCCGCATCGCCCGAATGGGTCAGTGGCTGAAAGAGAGTTTCTAGGTTCGCGTAAGGTAGGACCGGCATAAGAGTGAATTGAGATTTGGTCGGCTCGGCAAGGCGACCAGAAACCAGGAAGGAACGGGTAAAATGACCATCAACTTGCAGAAGCCGGATATCACCGAGCTCAAGCCCCGCATCACCGTCATCGGTGTCGGCGGCGGCGGCGGCAATGCCGTCAACAACATGATCACCGCAGGCCTCCAGGGCGTCGACTTCGTTGTCGCCAACACGGACGCCCAGGCACTGACCATGACCAAGGCCGAACGAATCATCCAGATGGGTGTGGCCGTTACCGAAGGTCTCGGCGCGGGTTCGCAGCCGGAAGTCGGTCGTGCAGCCGCCGAGGAGTGCATCGACGAGATCATCGATCACCTCTCCGGCACGCATATGTGCTTCGTCACCGCCGGCATGGGCGGCGGCACGGGGACGGGGGCTGCTCCGGTCGTCGCACAGGCGGCGCGCAACAAGGGCATTCTGACCGTCGGCGTCGTCACCAAGCCGTTCCACTTCGAAGGCCAGCGCCGCATGCGTCTTGCCGATCAGGGCATCGCCGAATTGCAGAAGTCGGTCGATACGCTGATCGTCATCCCCAACCAGAACCTCTTCCGCATCGCCAACGACAAGACCACCTTCGCCGACGCCTTCGCGATGGCCGACCAGGTGCTCTATTCGGGCGTTGCCTGCATCACCGACCTGATGGTCAAGGAAGGCCTCATCAACCTCGACTTCGCCGACGTTCGCTCGGTCATGCGCGAGATGGGTCGTGCGATGATGGGCACCGGCGAAGCCTCGGGCGATGGCCGCGCCATGGCCGCTGCCGAAGCCGCGATTGCCAACCCGCTCCTCGACGAAACGTCGATGAAGGGTGCGCAGGGCCTGCTGATCTCGATCACCGGCGGTCGCGACATGACGCTGTTCGAAGTCGACGAAGCCGCGACCCGCATCCGCGAAGAAGTCGATCCGGACGCCAACATCATTCTCGGCGCGACGTTCGACGAAGAGCTCGAAGGCATGATTCGTGTCTCCGTCGTTGCAACCGGAATCGATCGTACGGCCGCGGAGGTGGCCGATCGAACTTCCAGCTTTCGCCCGGTAGCAGCAAAGCCCGCCACGCGTCCGGCAGCTCCGGCCGCCGCACCCGCCATGCAGGCTCAGCCCGCACCCGTCATGCAGCAGCCGGCTCCCCAGCCGGTCGCCCAGGCGCCGCAGGCCGACCACATCGCCGAAGCCATCCGCCAGGCCGAAATCGAACGCGAGCTCCTGATCCAGGCGCGCGCTGCCGAAAAGGCCCAGGACGACTTCCGTCCGCAGAGCAAGCTGTTTGCCGGTGCCGCACCGGAAGCCGCCCCCGTCATGCGGGCTCCGGCGCCGCAGGTTGCCATGCAGCCGGCTCCGGTCGAGATGCCGATGTACCAGCAGCAGCCGATGCAGGCCGCTCCGATGCATTCCCAGCCGGTACACCAGCAGGTCCAGGCACCCTACATGCAGCATGAGCCGATGGTTCAGCGTCACGAGCCCGCTCCGATGATGCGCCAGCCGGAACAGGCCCGCATGCCCAAGGTCGAGGACTTCCCGCCGATGGTGAAGGCCGAAGCCGAGCACCGGTCCCAGCCGGCTGCAGCGCACCACGAAGAGCGTGGTCCGATGGGCCTTCTCAAGCGAATCACCAATTCGCTCGGCCGCCGCGAAGAGGAAGACCATTCCGTCGCGTCGGACATGACCTCGGGAGCGCCGAGCGCTGCATCGCAGCAGCGCCGTCCGCTGTCCCCCGAGGCGAGCGTCTACGCACCGCGTCGCGGTGCGCTCGACGAACGCGGCCGCACGAACCCGCAGCCGCGTGCGCAGGACGACGATCAGCTTGAGATTCCGGCGTTCCTGCGCCGTCAGTCGAACTGATTTTCCACCCGCCTTCTACCTTGCCGGAACGCCTGGGCTCCAAGCCCAGGCTTTTCCGTTTTTCCGCTATGTTTGCAAGGGGATAGCGACAGACGAAGAAGCGTTACAAAGCGAAAGAAACAGTGATTTGGAATGGCCGGACGCGGGCCTTATCTTCAAACTCGAAAGTCTGTGGATATCCGCGCTCTCGACCGCTTCGAAGGATCAGGCCGCACGTCGCATGTGCCGGCGAAAGGTTGACCTGAGGCTCAAAGACGTATCTTGCAGACACGGAATAGGGCGGCTCGCCGCCAGGATTGTGAAAGTGAAGAGTATGGGACTGGGAATTGGACTGCTGGGATTTCAGACGACGATCGCCGACCAGGTCACCCTGAGCGGCACGGGCGTTCATTCCGGCACCGACGTTTCGATCACCTTCCACCCCGCTGAGGCCAATACCGGCGTCGTCTTCCAGCGCGTCGAGGGCGAGCGCGTTCTCGGCGAATATCGCGCCGTGTCCTCCAATGTCGGCAATACCGATCTCTGCACCATTCTTGGCACGTCCCCGGCCACCTGGATCGCCACGATCGAGCATGTGATGGCCGCCATCTATGCCGTCGGCATCGACAATCTGCTGGTCGAGGTTCACGGCGCCGAAATGCCGATCATGGACGGCAGCTCCGCACCCTTCATCGACGCGATCGAGCAGACGGGCATCAAGGCGCTCGCCGTCAAGCGTCGCTACATTCGTATCCTGAAGCCGGTGCGCATCGAGCACGGCGCCTCCTGGTCCGAGTTCGTGCCCTATGACGCCGGCATGCGCTTCGAAGTCGAGATTGATTTCGATACGCCGCTGATCGGCCGCCAGTCCTGGAAGGGCGACATGACGGCTGCGACCTTCAAGAACGAACTTTCGCGCGCCCGCACCTTCGGCTTCATGCGCGATGTCGAGCGGATGTGGGCGGCCGGTCGTGGTCTCGGGTCGTCTCTCGAAAATTCTGTCGTCATTGCCGACGACCATACGGTCATCAATGTCGAGGGCCTGCGCTACGCCAAGGACGAGTTCGTCCGTCACAAGACGCTCGACGCGGTTGGCGATCTGGCGCTGGCGGGCCTGCCGTTCATCGGCTGCTACCGCTCCTATCGCGGTGGCCACAAGATGAATGCCAATGCGCTTCAGGCTCTGTTCAGCGATGCCACCGCTTACGAGATCGTGGAAACGGCCATGCCGCGGACGCGTCTTCCCCGCGAGAAGCAGGTCGCCGGCGCGTCCGAACTCTCGGCCTGACGCATCTCAGCCATCGAAATTGCCTTAAAGCCGGTCACAAGACCGGCTTTTTCATGGACGCGATGCCACAAAATTGCGTTATTCGATCACCATGACGTTGCGGACTTGTTCTAGTATGATCTAGAACCGCATGGTCGGCGGCGGGGCAGCTGCCACTCGAGTTGGGATTTTCTGATGGTTTTTGCAGACGGCTTCGAATGGAAGACGATCAAGCGCGTGGCGATGGTCACGCTTGTTGCGGCGACAACCAGCATCGTGGTCACCGGTTGCCAGAACGACCCCGACATCGACATCACCAAGCTCTCGGCCGAGACCGATCCGCCTGAGGTTCTCTACAATCAGGGCCTTGCCAACCTGAATGCGGGCAAGACGACGGAAGCCGCGCGCAAGTTCGACGCGATCGACAAGCAGCAGCCGTTCTCCGAATATGCCCGCAAAGCTTTGGTAATGAAGGCCTTCGTGAACTACCGCCAGGGTCAGAACCAGGACGCGATCAACGCGGCCAGCCGTTATCTCAATCTCTATCCCGAATCGGAAGACGCGGCCTACGCCCAGTACATTCTGGGTCTCGCCTATTCCAAGCAGATCCCCACGGTCACGCAGGACCAGAAGCCGGCCTTCAAGACGATCGAGGCCATGCAGGTCGTCGTCGATAAATATCCGAATTCGGAATATGTCGAGGATGCGCAGGCCAAGATCCGCTACGCGAAGGACCAGCTCGCCGGCAAGGAAATGCAGGTCGGGCGTTATTATCTGGAGCGCAAGGAATATCTGGCCGCCGTCACCCGGTTCCGCACCGTGGTCGAGCAGTATGCCGGCACCAACCAGGTCGAGGAAGCGCTGGCCCGTCTCGTCGAGAGCTATTTCGCCATGGGGATCACCAGCGAAGCCCAGACGGCTGCCGCCGTTCTCGGACATAACTATCCCGACAGCCAATGGTATGCGGACAGCTACAAGCTGCTGCAGACCAACGGGCTCGAGCCGCGCGAGAATGGCGGATCCTGGATTTCCCGGGCCGGCAAGAAGCTTCTCGGCGTCTGATCCGAAAGAACAGAAGACCGAATGCTTGCACAGCTCTCGATCCGCGATATCGTCCTGATCGAACGGCTTGATCTGTCCTTCGATGCGGGCCTTTCGGTCCTGACCGGCGAGACCGGGGCCGGCAAGTCTATTCTGCTCGACAGTCTTTCGTTGGCGCTCGGCGGTCGCGGCGACGGTTCGCTCGTGCGGCATGGCGGGACCAAAGGGCAGGTGACGGCCGTCTTCGACGTCGCGATGGATCATCCCGCCCGTGTGCTCGTGCGCGAAAACGGCATTGATGACGATGGCGATCTGATCTTCCGCCGTGTGCAATCCTCCGACGGCCGCACCAAGGCCTATGTCAACGACCAGCCGGTCTCCGTCCAGCTCCTGCGTCAGGCAGGCCAGCGGCTCGTGGAAATCCATGGCCAGCATGACGATCGCGCGCTCGTGGATACCCATGCCCACCGGCTGCTGCTCGATGCCTTCGGCGGCCTCACGGCCGAGGCCGAGACGGTCGGCGATCTTTTCCGGATCTGGCGGGATGCCGAGCGCGGCCTGAAGCGCCACCGCGAAAAGGTGGATGCCGCCGCGCGCGAGGCCGATTACCTGCGTGCCGCCGTCGAGGAGCTTGAAGCCCTGTCGCCGCTCGATGGCGAGGAGGACGAGCTTGCCGAGCGCCGGGCGACGATGATGAAATCCGAGCGCATCGCGTCGGATATCAGCGAGGCCAGCGATTTTCTCAACGGCAACGCCTCTCCCGTGCCGCAGATCGCCTCTTTGGTGCGGCGCCTGGAGCGCAAGAGCCATGAGGCGCCGGGCCTGCTGGAAGAAACCGTCAACCTGCTCGATCTGGCGCTGAACCATTTGTCCGACGCGCAGATGGCGGTCGACGCAGCCTTGCGGCGGACGGAATACGATCCGAAGGAACTGGAACGGGTGGAAGAGCGGCTGTTTGCGCTGCGTGCCGCCGCCCGCAAATATTCGGTTCCCGTCACCGAGCTTCCGGCGCTGGCCGTGCGCATGATCAACAGCGTGGCCGATCTCGATGCCGGCGAGGAAAAGCTGAAGCAGTTCGAGGCGCAGGTCGCCATCGCACGGGCCGATTTCGACGCGGCCGCCGCCGCTTTGTCCTCCAAGCGACACAACACTGCCCATGCGCTCTCCGAAGCGGTCATGGCGGAGCTGCCGGCCTTGAAGCTGGAGCGCGCGCGCTTCATGGCGGAGGTCGTGAGCGACCCGACGCAACTGACGGCCGAGGGCATCGATACGGTCGAATTCCACGTGCAGACCAATCCGGGCACACGGCCTGGGCCGATCATGAAGGTCGCTTCGGGGGGCGAACTGTCGCGCTTTCTTCTGGCGTTGAAGGTGGCGCTTGCCGATCGCGGTTCGGCACCGACGCTCGTCTTCGACGAGATCGATACGGGGGTCGGCGGCGCGGTGGCCGATGCGATCGGGCAGCGGCTGAAGCGGCTGTCGAAGACGGTTCAGGTGCTCTCCGTCACCCATGCGCCGCAGGTGGCCGCGCGGGCGGCGACGCATCTTTTGATCTCCAAGGGCCCGTCCGAAAAATCCTCGGAGATGATCGCGACGCGGGTGGCGCGCATGGACGACAAGGCCCGCACCGAAGAGATCGCCCGGATGCTTGCGGGCGCCTCCATCACCGAGGAGGCGCGGGCGGCGGCGGCGAAATTGCTGGCCGGCGGCGGCTGAGGTCGGAGCTTCTTTTTTAAGCGTATTCACAAGTCCTTACGCAAAATCTTCCGAGCGATAGGCTTGGAATCGCCAGCTTCCTCCTCTTCTCAAAAGAATGATTCTCGCTACAACACTCCCGACAGCAGGAGTGAGCGCCATGACCGATACGAAGCCCGTGGATGCGCTGAGCGAAGCCGATGCCGTGGAGGAACTGGCGTTTCTCGCCTCCGAGCTTGCCCGTCACGATGCGCTCTATCACGGCAAGGACGAGCCGGAGATATCGGACGCGGAATATGATGCGCTGAAGCGGCGCAACGGCGAGATCGAGGCGCGCTTTCCCGATTTCGTGCGGCCCGATAGTCCTTCCGGAAAAGTCGGCGCGGAACCGTCCGGCCTCTTCCAGCAGGTCCCCCATGCCCGTCCCATGCTGTCGCTCGACAACGTGTTTTCCGACGAGGACGTCAGCGACTTCATCGCCAGCGTCTACCGGTTTCTCGGCCGGTTGCCGGATGAGTCCATCGCGTTTACGGCCGAGCCGAAGATCGACGGCCTTTCCATGTCACTGCGCTACGAGAAGGGCAAGCTGGTGACGGCGGCTACGCGCGGCGATGGCACGACGGGCGAGAATGTCACCGCCAATATCCGGACGATCGCGGAAATTCCCCAAACGCTTCCCGATGGCGCGCCCGATGTGGTCGAGGTGCGCGGCGAGGTCTACATGGCCAAGAGCGATTTTCTCAAGCTCAACGCGCAGATGGAAGCCGAGGGCCGGCAGACCTATGTCAATCCGCGCAACACGGCTGCGGGCTCGCTTCGCCAGCTCGATCCCGCGATCACCGCGACGCGCAAGCTGCGCTTTTTCGCCTATGCCTGGGGCGAGATGTCGGAGATGCCGTCGGATACCCAGTCCGGCATGGTCGAGGCGCTGAAGGGCTGGGGCTTCCCGGTCAATCCGCTGACGCAGCGGCTGACATCGGTTGCCGAAATCCTCGATCACTACCAGCGGATCGGCCTGCAGCGGCCGGAGCTGGACTACGACATCGATGGCGTCGTCTACAAGGTCGATGACCTTGCTTTGCAGCGCCGGCTCGGCTTCCGGTCGCGCTCGCCGCGCTGGGCGACCGCGCACAAGTTTCCGGCCGAACAGGCTTTTACCATTCTGACCGCCATCGATATCCAGGTGGGACGGACCGGGGCGCTGACGCCCGTGGCGCGCCTCGTGCCGGTAACGGTCGGCGGGGTCGTCGTCACCAATGCGACGCTGCACAACGAGGACTACATCAAAGGCATCGGCAATGCCGGCCAGCCGCTGCGCGACGGGCGCGATATCCGCATCGGCGATACCGTCATCGTCCAGCGCGCCGGCGACGTCATTCCGCAGATCGTCGATATCGTCGAGGAGAAGCGCGAGGCCGACAGCACGCCGTACGTCTTTCCGAAGACCTGTCCCGTCTGCGGCAGCCATGCGGTGCGCGAGGTCAACGAGAAGACCGGCAAGGTCGATTCGGTTACGCGCTGCACTGGCGGCTTCGTCTGCCGGGCGCAGGCGGTGGAGCATCTGAAGCATTTCGTCTCGCGGAACGCCTTCGATATCGAGGGCTTCGGTGCCAAGCAGATCGACTTTTTCTTTGCCGCGGAAGACCCAAGCCTGTCGATCCGCACCGCGCCCGATATTTTTACGCTGGAAGAGCGGCAGAACGGTTCGCTCTCCAAGCTCGAAAATATCGACGGGTTCGGCAAGGTCAGCGTCCGCAAGCTCTACGAGGCGATCAACGAGCGGCGTCAGGTGGCTTTGCCCCGCTTCATCTATGCGCTCGGCATTCGCCATGTCGGGGAGACCACGGCGAAGTTGCTCGCCCGCTCCTATGGCAACTATGGCGAGTTCGACAAAGCGATGCGGGCGGCGGGCGAGCCGGGGTCGGAGGCCTGGGACGACCTCAACCGGATCGACGGGATCGGCGAGGTCGTCGCGCGCGCCATCGTGGAGTTCTACAAGGAAGAGCGAAACGTGGCGGTGGTCGATCGTCTGCTCGAACAGGTCACGCCGCTCGATGCGGAGGCGCCTTCGGGCGAGGGGAGCCCGGTGGCGGGAAAGACGGTGGTCTTTACCGGGTCTCTCGAAAAATTCACGCGCGACGAGGCCAAGGCGCGGGCGGAGAGTCTGGGTGCCAAGGTCTCCGGGTCGGTTTCCAAGAAGACAGATATTCTCGTCGCCGGTCCCGGTGCGGGCTCCAAGCTCGACAAGGCCCGGGAGCTTGGCGTTCAGACCATGGACGAGGACGAATGGCTGGCCTTGATCGGCGGGTGAGGCGTCGCCGTTCTTCGTCCGTCAGCCGTTTATTTTGCTCCCGCGTCGGCTTTGAATTGTCTTCCGGCACGGCACGCGATACCGGATGCCTGTAACGGAGGGGAGGTCCGGGATGGAGACAGTTTCAGCGATTGCGGATCTGCGGCGGTTGGTCGGCGATCATCGGCGGGCCGGGCGCTCGATCGGGCTCGTGCCGACGATGGGCTATCTCCATGCGGGGCATATGGACCTCGTGCGGCAGGCGCGTGCCAGCAATGACATCGTCGTCGCCAGTATCTTCGTCAATCCGCTTCAGTTCGGGGCGGGCGAGGATCTCTCGCGTTACCCGCGCGATCTCGCGCGCGACCAGGCGATGCTGCGTGACGGTGGCGTCGATATCCTGTTTGCGCCCGGCGTGTCCGATATGTACCCGCGGGCCATGGAGACGGTTGTCGATGTGCCCGCGCTCGGGGCCGAACTCGAAGGCGCGGTGCGTCCGGGGCACTTTGCGGGCGTCGCGACCGTGGTGACGAAGCTCTTCAATCTCGTCCAGCCGGACCGCGCGTATTTCGGCGAGAAGGATTATCAGCAGGTTCAGATCATCCGCCGCATGGTCGAGGATCTTGCACAGCCGGTCGCGGTGGTGGCCGTCCCGACCGTGCGGGATGCCGACGGTCTCGCTCTCTCCTCGCGCAATGTCTATCTCTCGCCGGACGAGCGCCGCGCGGCCGCGATCGTGCCGCAGACTTTGGACGAGGCCGGACGGCTGCTCGGCGCCGGCATGGGCTCGGCGGACGCGCTGGAACAGGCCGTCACCGACTTCATCCGCCGCGAGCCCCTCGCGGTGCCCGAGGTCGTCGCCGTTCGCGATCCGGAAACCCTTGCCCCCATCGACACGGTTTCGGGGCGTCCGGTGCTCGTCCTTCTCTTCGTGCGGTTCGGCGCCACGCGACTCCTCGACAATCGCGTTTATCCACCGTCGTCCTCTCTCGAAAGCCGCCTGTCATGAGCGTTCAGCCCGCGTCCCCCGCACCCCGCCGCCGCCTCACACCCTCCGCCATCCAGGCGCTCAAGGGCGAGCGGCCGATCGTCAGCCTCACGGCCTATACGACGCCGATCGCCCGGCTGCTCGATCCGCATGTGGATTTCCTGCTGGTCGGCGATTCGCTCGGCATGGTGCTCTACGGCATGGAATCGACGCTCGGCGTGACGCTGGAGATGATGATCGCCCATGGCCAAGCCGTGATGCGGGGAACGTCGGCGGCCTGCGTCGTGGTGGACATGCCGTTCGGCTCCTACCAGGAAAGCCGCGAGCAGGCGTTTCGCAATGCCGCGCGCATCCTGAAGGAAACCGGCTGCAATGCCATCAAGCTCGAAGGCGGGGCGGAAATGGCGGAGACGGTCGATTTCCTGGCGAGCCGGGGCATTCCGGTTCTGGGTCATGTCGGGCTCATGCCGCAGCTGGTCAACACCACGGGCGGCTACCGCTCGCTCGGTCGCAACGAGCGGGAGGCGGCAAAAATCCGGCGGGATGCCAAGGCGATCGACGATGCCGGGGCCTTCGCCATCGTGGTCGAGGGGACCGTCGAGCCGCTCGCCCGCGAGATCACCGCTTCCCTCAAGGCGCCGACCATCGGCATCGGCGCATCGCCGGCCTGCGACGGGCAGATCCTCGTATCCGACGACATGCTCGGCCTCTTCAACGATTTCAAGCCGAGGTTCGTCAAGCACTTCGCCAATCTCGCTCCCGACATATCGGCCGCCGCCAAGGCCTATGCAGAGGAGGTGAAGACGCGCAGCTTCCCCGGCCCCGAGCATACGTTCACGGTCAAGAGTTGAACGGCTTTCTGCCGCCGCACGATGCATGACGCGGGTTGATCCGGTCATCAGCGGATTTCATTTGCCGATGCCGCGATCGATGGCTAAAGCCGGGTACAGCCCTTTTCTATCGCCGCATCGTTCGACGGCCGAGCAGCCATGCTCTGTCCGGACATGCTCTCGTGCCGCCGGTTCGGCAAAGCCCTTGGATTGTCTGCATGGCATCTCGTGATTTCTGGGACGGCGCCCGCCGTGGCGTTCCCATCGTCCTGTCCGCATCTCCTTTCGGAGCACTGTTCGGCGCGCTTGCCATCGACAACGGCTTCAGCATCGTCGATGCGATCTTCATGAGCGCGACGGTGTTTGCCGGCGCGAGCCAGATGGTGGGGCTCGATCTCTTCGGCCATGCCGTCCAGCCATGGCTGATCGTGCTGTCGGTCTTTGCGGTCAACTTCCGCCACGTCCTCTATTCCGCCTCCATGGCGCGCCACATCGCGCATTTCTCGCTTGTCCAGAAAGCGGCGGCGCTCTTTCTTTTGACCGATCCGCAATATGCCGAAACGGAGAAGCGGGGCGAGCGCGGCGAGCCGGTCACCTTCGTCTGGTATATGGGGCTCGGCCTTGCGATCTACCTGCCCTGGCTGGTCGCGACCGCCCTCGGCGCCGTCTTCGGCGGGTTGATCGGCGATCCCAAGGCGATCGGCCTCGATGTGATGTTGCCGATCTATTTCATGGCGCTGGTGCTCGGCTTTCGCAGCCGCGACAACTGGCTGCCGGTGGTCGCGGTCAGTTCCGTCGTCTCGGTTATCGCGATGCGCCTCGTCGGTTCGCCCTGGCATGTCAGCATCGGCGCGCTCGCCGGCGTCGTGCTCGCCGCCTGCCTGCCGGTCAAATCCGGGGAGGCCGCGCGATGAGCTTCGATCATTTCCTGTCGCAGGATCTTCGGCTGATCGCCGTTATCATCCTCGCGGCCATCGCCACCTATCTCACGCGCATCGGCGGCGCGATCATGATGGCGCGGATGGAGCGCATTCCACCGCGGATGGAAGCGGCGCTCAATGCCGTGCCGGCGGCGGTCCTCTCGACTTTGGTGGCGCCCGCGATCGTCTATGGCGGCGTGGATGTGACGATCGCGATCCTTGCCGCCTTTCTCGTTGGCCTGAGGTTTTCGGCGCTGCCCATGCTGTTGGCCGGATGGGCCGTGGTCATGGTGCTTCGCACGACCGGGCTGTTCTGACCCGGGCTTCGGCCGACGAGGCTTTTCCTCCGGCCGATGCCCGTTTCCGACCTCGCTCTAAAGCGCTGCCGTCGCGGTCTCCAGCCAGCTTTTCACCGCTGCGCTGTCGATCAGCGGCGCCAGCTTTTCGCGCGCTTCGGCGTGATAGGCATCGATCCAGGCGCGTTCCTCTTTGGTCAGAAGCTCCGGCAGGACAAGCCGGCGGTCGATCGGGCAGAAGGTCAGCGTTTCGAATCCGAGCATCTTCTGGTCGCCGCCCTCGATCGCGGCGGGCTCCAGGACATGCAGCAGGTTCTCGATGCGGATCCCGAAGGCGCCGGGGCGGTAGTAGCCGGGCTCGTTGGAGAGAATCATGCCGGGCAGAAGCTCCTGCATGCCGGCGCGCGAGATGCGCTGTGGTCCCTCGTGGACCGAGAGGTAGGAACCGACGCCGTGCCCGGTCCCGTGGCCGTAATCGGCACCCGCCTTCCACAGGGCGATGCGGGCAAGCGGATCGAGCTCCACCCCCCGCGTGCCCTTGGGAAAGCGCGCCGTGCTGATCGCGATCATGCCCTTCAGAACCAGCGTGAAAAAGCGCTTCTGCTCTTCGGGCACGTTGCCGATCGCCACGGTGCGGGTGATGTCCGTGGTGCCGTTGACGTATTGGCCGCCGGAGTCGATCAGGAACAGGGTGCCTGCTTCGAGCGGCTGGTCGCTTTCGCGCGTGACGCGATAATGCATGATCGCCGCATGCGGCCCCGCGCCGGCGATCGTGTCGAAGGAAACGTCCTTCAGCGGATTTTGCAGCCGCTCGCCGCAGGCCATCCGCACGGCTTCGAGCTTTTCCGTCGCGGCGATCTCGGTGACCGTCCCGGGCGTCGTGCCGTCGAGCCAGGCGAGGAACTCGACCATGGCGGCGCCGTCCTGCAGGTGGGCGCGGGCCGAGCCCTCGAGTTCCACCGCGTTCTTGCGCGCCCGCGGCAGCCGGGCAGGATCGGCGGCCTCGATGACGGTGCCGCCGTCCTTGCGGATCCGGTCGGCCAGCGCGAAGGCGGCGTGGTCCGGATCGAGCATGAGGCAGACGCCGGATGCAGCGAGCGTCGATATCCGCGCTCCGAAGGTCTCGGGTGCTTTGATATCGGCCATCTGGGTCAGATAGGCTTTCTCCTCGATGCCGGTCTTGCGGGCGTCGAGGAAGATCTCGGCCCCGCCATCGGCATGGATGATCGCGCGGGCAAGGGGATGCGGCGTGTGGGGAACATCGTTGCCGCGCAGGTTGAAGGTCCAGGCGACGGAGGAGGGGTCGGTGAGAACGACGGCCGCAGCCCCGGCCTTCACCACGGTTTCGGCCATGTCGGCGATCTTTTCGGTGGCGAGGATGCCGGCCTGCTCGATACGCTGGATAACGACGCGGCCGAGCGGCATGTCCGGCCGGTCGGCCCACAGGCGGTCGAGCGGGTTGTGGTCGAGGTAAATGAGCGTCCCGCCGATCTTTGCAAGTGCGGTTTCCAGTCGGCGCACCTCGGCGCTGGTGTGCAGCCATGGATCGATGCCGAGACGGAAGCCCTTCGGCGGGTGGCGCTCGATCCAGAGATGCGGCGGCTCACCGATCAGGTCACCACCGGTAAAGACCGCGCCGTCCACCTGCTCGGCCAGTTGCGTGACGTAGCGTCCGTCCACGAAGACCACCGCCGTCTCGCGCATCACGAGGGCGATGCCGGCCGAGCCGGTGAAGCCCGTCAGCCAGGCGAGGCGCTCGGCGCAGGCCGGGACATATTCCCCCTGATATTCGTCGGCGCGCGGCACGAGAAAACCATCGACACCGAGCGTGTCGAAGGCAGCGCGGAGACCTTCAGCCCGTTCGCGCCCGAACTGCGGAGTGGAGGTGACGTCGAAGGACTGGAACATGATGTCTTCCTGCATGCGAATGAAACGGGTTGTCCGCTTATAGCAAATCCGGCTGCGCTGTCCCATCAAAGCGGTCGGCTGGCCGGTGCGCATGGCCATTCATCATACTTATGCGGAATCTGCATGGCACCTATTCGCGCCAGCCCCTAGCGGGTTTCGCTAGACGCGTTAAAAGGGCTGCCAACGGACGGGCTGCGAACACCCCGTTCCCGCAGATGCCGAGAGGCAATCGTCTGAGTGATCCGTTCGACCGTTGGCCTTCTCCTCCCTCCGGGCAACGTTTAGGGATCACGCAGAGTCCGCTTGAGCGATCCTCCTCCCTGAGCTCGCGGACATGGCCGGCTTGCCGGTCACGGGCGATGCTTCGGCATCGCCTTCGTTTTGAAAAAAAAGGCCGTCCGGTGCGAAGGCAACGGACGGCCTTTTTCGTGTCGTCGTCTGTCGGTGAGGCGCCTCAGGCGCGGCTGTCGAGGTGGATGGTCACCCAGCCATTGCGCCAGAGCGTGCGGACATGGCGCAGCTTCTGGGCATTGTAGGCGGACAGAACCTTCCAGCGCTGCTCGGCGAGGATGCCGGAGAGAATGACCGAGCCGCCGGGCTGAAGGTGACGGGCAAGCTCCGGCGCCATGCGCATCAGCGGACGGGCGAGAATGTTGGCGATGATGAGGTCGAAGGGGCCGTGTTCGGCGAAGGCCGGCGACTGGAAGCCGGTGGCCGTGACGGCAGAGATGCCGCTCGCGATGCCGTTGCGGCGAATGTTTTCGCGGGCGACGCGGGTCGCGATCGGATCGATGTCGGTGGCCAGCACCGGCACGGTCTTGATCTTGCGCAGGCCGATCGCGAGCACGCCGCTGCCCGTTCCCAGATCCAGCGCATTGGTGACGCTGCGCGACCGCGCGACGCTCTCGATCATCTCCAAGCAGCCGGCCGTGGTGCCGTGATGGCCCGTGCCGAAGGCTTCGCCGGCATCGATCTCGATGGCGATCTGCCCGGCCCGCACCTTGTCCCGATCGTGCGAGCCATGAACGAGGAAACGCCCGGCGACGACGGGGCTCAGACCCTCAAGCGACTTCGCGATCCAGTCGATGTCGGGGATTTCCTCGCGCAGGATCTCGGTGCCGGGTTTCCAGCGCTCCACGATGTCGGCGAACCGGGCGCGAACCTCGTCCTCTTCGGCGAAGTCGAGATAGACGGACGCCTCCCAGATATTGCGCTTCTCGTCCATCTCCATGGTTGCGATCGCATGGCCTTCGTCTTCGAAGGCGTCGGTCATGAGGGCGAGAATGCTGTCGGCACCTTTTTCGGTGGTGGTGAGATAGAGGCGCAAATCAGCCACGGGTCGTCCTTCGGGTCTCAAGAGCTTCGGATGAGCGCTTTACCACGACGGCAGGGCTTTGCACGGCCAAAATGCCGAATGGCGCTCCCCGCCGCTCGCCCCGCGCGGCTTTCCGGTCAGCTCTTGGTGAGATTCTTCAGTTTCTGGATCGCCGTTTCCGTGTTCTCGCCATAGGCGATGGTGCCGCGGAAGCCGCCGTCGGCATCCAGCAGGAACACGGACGCCGAATGGTCCATCGTGTAATCCCCATCCGGTTTGGCGGCGTCGAGCGGCACCTTCTTGGCAAAGACCCTGAAGCCCTTGACCATCTCCATCACCCTGTCCGGCGGGCCGGAAATGCCGGTCACGCGGCTGGTGACGTTGGAGACATACTGGCCGAGGATCTCCGGCGTATCGCGCTCGGGATCGACGGTGACGAAGAAGGCGTTGAGCTTGGTGTTGTCGGGGTCGACCGTCTGGAGCCAGCCGTTCATCTCGAACAGCGTCGTCGGGCAGACTTCCGGGCAATGGGTAAAGCCGAAGAACACGGCGGAAGGCCGGCCGGTCAGCGCCTTTTCCGTGATCGGCTGGCCGTTCTGCGCCACCAGCGTGAAGGGCACGCCGAACGGACCGCCGGCTGCGGCCTCCTTGGTCTGCGTCATCTTGTACGTCAGAAAGCCAAGCGCGGAGGCCGTGACCAGAACGGCAATCCACAGCACCACTCGAAGAAGTCTCATGTCAGGCTCGTCTCACGTCCACGCCGCATCATTGTTTAGGCGCAAGGCATAGAGCCAAGCGGCGATCCGCGCAAACCGATTTGCACGGCATGACCCATCGCCACGATCACGTCCGCGGCACCCGGTGTCTTCTGTTTCTGTGCGCCCGCGCTCAGAAGCAGAGCGACAGGCTGCCTGCGGCCAGTGCGAGGATCATGTCGGGGCCATATCTCCACCAACCGATCAGCCCCGCCCATCCGACCAGCAACAGGACCGCGCCCGTCAGGGCGATCAAGGTGGCATGGCTTGTGACGTGGCTGGTCATGTGGCGTTTGTCCATGACACCGATATAGCGCATCTGCGGGCCGGCTAGAAGCGGGGGTGCGCTGCCAACATCTTTACCAGATCTTTAACGCATCGCTGTTATTCTTCCCTTCCGTGCAGGTCTTTTGCGCGTCGACATGACGTCGGCCGTTCCCGCCATCGCCATCTGTGACCGCTGCTCCTTCACCTGCGCGCGACACGATCCGCGCTATTCCGGACGCTTTAATGATTCATCACGAGACCCGTCAGAGCTCTCTTACCGTCAGTCAGCGACTGGCCACGCTGGGCGTGGCGTCGTTTGTCGGCATCAGCGCCATCCTGGCGACGGGATGGTACGAGCATCGGCAGGTCGAGCGGGTTCTGGATGAGGCCAGCATTGCGAAGACCGTCGAGACCAAGGCGATCACCTTGCGCGCCACCAGCCTCGACCTCGTGCTTGCGGCCATGGACACGATCGTCGACAAGGCCGACAAGGCGATCGCGCCGGATCGCATGACCGAAATCGACACGACGGTGTCGAGCCTGACGAGCGCCAGCGGGGAAATCGCCGGTCTTGCCGCAGCCGTCGGCAAGCCGGATCTGAGCGTTGGCGTCCCCGAGATGATTGCGCAATTGACGCAGTCCATCCAGACGGAGCTCAAGGGATTGGTGGAATCCGGCGCCGACCAGGCAGCCTTCGACGCCATCGACGACAAGATCGACGCTGCCGGCTCGCAGCTGACGGAGCGTTTCGCACATCTTGCCGACGCCAGCATGGCGCTGACGCAGGCGCGCATCGCGGAAGCGAGCGCCATCTCGGGCGATGCCTTCTTCTGGCAGTTTATCTGCGGCCTTCTTTCGATGGGCCTCGTTCTCGGGCTGCTGACCGTGCAGGGCAACATCCTGCGCCGCGGCATTCTCGGCGTGCGCGACAGCATGCAGCGCATTCATGGCGGCGACTACGCCACGGCGGTCGGCGCGGTGGAGCGCAGCGACGAAATCGGCGACATGGCGCGCTGCGTCGATCGCTTCCGCACCGATGCCATCGACAAGCAGCGGCTGGAGCGGGATGCCGCCGACAGCCGCAGCCACAACGACACGGATCGTCGCCAGCGCGACGCTGCAACGGCCGACGACGCCCGCCAGGTACAGAGCGCCGTCACCGCCCTTGGTCAGGCCCTCAACAAGCTTGCGGATGGCCAGTTGACCATCGCCATCGATACGCCGTTCCGTGCCGACCTCGAATCGCTCCGCCTCGATTTCAACCAGGCTGTCGAGAAGCTGCGCACCGTGCTTACCGGCATGCGCGACAACAGCGCCTCGATCAACGCCAACGGACGCCAGATGCGGTCTGCGGCCGACGATCTGGCCAAGCGGACCGAACAGCAGGCCGCCTCTCTCGAAGAGACCTCCGCCGCGCTCGACCAGATCACGGTCACCGTGCGCACGGCCACCGAGAAGGCGGAAGAGGCGAGCCAGATGGTCAGCCGGACCCACGCCAATGCCGAGGAGTCCGGCCGTATCGTGGGCGAGGCCGTCGCCGCCATGGCGCGCATCGAGGATGCCTCCGCCGAGATCGGCAAGATCATCAACGTCATCGACGAGATCGCTTTCCAGACCAACCTGCTCGCCCTGAATGCCGGCGTCGAGGCTGCCCGTGCCGGCGAGGCGGGCAAGGGCTTTGCCGTCGTCGCGCAGGAAGTGCGCGAACTGGCCCAGAGGGCCGCGGGCGCCGCCAAGGACATCAAGGGCCTCGTCAGCCGGGCTTCGGCCGAAGTCGGAACCGGCGTGCGACTGGTGCAGGAGACCGGCGACGCGCTCGGCCGCATCGGAACCGATGTTGACCAGATCAACGAGCATATGCGCACCATCGTCGTTGCCGCACGCGAGCAGTCCACAGGCCTGAACGAAATCAATATTGCCATCGGCCAGCTCGACCAGATGACCCAGCAGAACGCAGCCATGGTCGAGCAGACCAATGCCGCAAGCCATACGCTCGCGCAGGATGCCGAAAGCCTTTCCGCCCTGATCGGCCAGTTCGCCATCGGCGGCGCTACGGCATCCTATGCGACCGCGTCCTCGCACGCGCCCCGCACGACGTCCTCGTCGTCTTCGAGCTACCGCCCTGCGGCGCCCGCAAAACTGGCGTCTGTCGCCACGCGGTCGGGGGATGCCCGCCCCGCGGCCATCCGGCCGGCAGCCGCCAACACCCGTCCGGCCCCGTCGCCCGCAAAGGCGCTCATGGGCAAGCTTTCCGGCGCCTTTCCAACGGCGCCGGCCTCCAGTTCCAAAGATCAATGGGAAGAATTCTGATCATGAACACCACGTCCAAACAGTCGGGAAGCTCGATGGAAATCGTGTCCTTCCATCTCGGTAACCAGGAATTCTGCATCGACATCATGGCGATCCGCGAAATCCGCGGTTGGGCGCCCGTGACGCCGATGCCGCACACGCCGCCCTACGTCCTCGGGCTGATCAACCTGCGCGGCGCCGTCATTCCCGTCATCGACATGGCGTGCCGCCTCGGCATGAACATGACGGAGCCGTCGGAACGCTCGGCCATCATCGTGACCGATATCGCCGGCAAGCTGGTCGGCCTGCTCGTCGAGCAGGTTTCCGACATGATGACGATCCGCAGCGAAGACCTGCAGTCCGCACCGGAAATCATTCCGGAAGAGCAGCGCGCCTTCTGCCGCGGCATCGTGGCGCTGGAAAAGACCATGGTCTGCTTCCTCAACCTCGACACCGTCATCGCAGACGAGCTCGCCCAGGCCGCCTGATCGGCGTGCCGGCACGCTGACGATCGCTGCAACGCCTCCGCGTCGGGCTCGCCCCGCGCGGGGACATGGTCTGTCGGGCTAGCCCCGCGCGGGGACGCGGTCTATGGTCCGTCTCGCCAGACCATGTCTTGGGGAGACACGCAGCCGATGAAATGCCTCTTGCTCGTCGATATCCAGAACGGCTTCTGCCCGGGCGGAAACCTTGCCGTGCCCGATGGGGACACGATCGTGCCGGTCGCCAATCGGCTGATGGCCGAGGGTGGCTACGATCTCATCGTCGCCTCGCAGGACTGGCATCCCGCCGATCACGGCAGCTTTGCCTCGCAGCACGAGGGGGCGGCACCCTTCACCATGGGCACGCTGAACGGCCAGCCGCAGATGCTGTGGCCGGACCATTGCGTTCAGGGAACAGAGGATGCGGCGCTCCGGTCCGATCTCGATCTCGACCGGATCGACCTCATCCAGCAAAAAGGCCTCGACCGCCGCGTCGACAGCTACTCCGCCTTTCGCGACAATGATCGCGCGGCACTGACCGGCCTCTCCGAACTTCTTTCGGCGCGGGGCGTGACCCGTCTCGATATCTGCGGACTGGCGACGGATTATTGCGTGAAATTCTCGGCGCTCGATGCCCGGACCATGTTGCCCGAGGCGCAGATCCGGTTCATCGAGGATGCCAGCCGGGGCATCGATCCGGCCGGTTTGCGCAACGCCATCGACGCAATGACGCAGGCAAGAATTGCCGTGGTCACCTCGCACACCGTTCTCAGCGAAACCGTCCCGAGCGAACCAAGGGCCTGACGGCGGGCCCGCTGCCGGGCGCGCGCCTTATTGCGGCGCGCCCTTCTTCCAGGTGACCTGCTGGTTGAACAGCGGCACGGTCGAGATCGACATCTTCGCCGAACCTTCGACGACCTGGCGGGAATGCGCGAGGTAGATCAGCGTGTTGTTCTTCCGGTCATAGATCCGCGTGACCTGGAGCGACTTCCAGATCAGCGACAGGCCGGACCGAAACACCTCCTCGCCGCCCTTCGACAGGTCGATGTCGTCGATGACGATGGGGCCGGTCTGGCGGCAGGCGATGGAATTGTTGGACGGATCTTCGAACCAGTTGCCCTTGCGCAGGCGGTCGATGACGCCACGATCGAAATAGGTCACGTGGCAGGTGATGCCCTCGACCTTGGGGTCGGTGACGGCATCCACGACGATGTCGTTGCCGGTCCAGTCAACGCCGACATCGCCGACGGTCTCGGCCATGGCCGGAGATGCAAGGCCCGCAAGGCCGAGGAGGGCGGCTGCGGCAGCAAGGCGGATAGGGGGCAGGGGCATCGGCAGATCTCCGGATCGGGTTCACAGCCGAGATAAGTGTGTGACGACGCAATACAAGCCATCGATGATGAAATGTCTGGGTGCGCGCGAACGCTTCATCGCCTGCGTCCCACATGCAGTCTTCGGAGATGACCTTAACCGGCTTACGGAAAAACTTTCTACCATCCCGCTCAAGCGCAGAACGCCATTGCTCGAAGCGCGGTGCCGTCATTCCTATATCCCAACGAAATAGGAGGCTTACCCTCATGTCCGTTCTCTCGTCTTCAACCGTGTCGCCATCCCCTCAATCGCCGCAAAGCGAGGCACCGCCTCTCGGGGCGCCGGGCCTGATCGCCATTGCCGTTCTTCTTCTTGGCACGGTCGTGCTCGGCCTTTTCTACGGAGCGGTGCAGGGGGCGCTTTTCCTCGTCGGCGGTGCGCTCGGCATCTCGCTTTATCACGCGGCGTTCGGCTTCACCTCCGCCTGGCGCGTCTTCATTGCGGAAGGCCGCGGGCGGGGTCTTCGGGTTCAGATGATCCTCCTGGCGCTCGCCGTCATTCTGTTCTTCCCGGCGCTTGCCGACGGCACGCTGTTCGGCAATCCGGTCAAGGGCTCCGTTTCTCCCGCGGGTCTCGGCGTCGTGATGGGTGCGTTCATGTTCGGCGTCGGCATGCAACTCGGCGGCGGATGCGCGTCCGGCACGCTCTTCACGGCGGGTGGCGGCAATGCGCGCATGCTGGTGACGCTCCTGTTCTTCATCATCGGCTCGGTCGTTGCCACCGTGCATTTCGACTGGTGGACGAGCCTGCCGTCGCTGCCGCCCGTCTCGCTGGTCCAGACGTTCGGCGCCTGGGGTGGCATCGCGGTCTCGCTTGCGATCTTCGCGGCAATCGCGGGGCTGACCGTGATCGTGGAGCGGCGGCGCAACGGTGCGCTTGAGCGGGCTCCGCACGCGTCGCGGACGGGCTTCGGGCGCTTTCTCCGCGGCCCCTGGCCGCTCGTCTGGGGCGCCGTTGCGCTGGCGCTTCTCAACTTCGCCACTTTGGCGCTGGCCGGCCGGCCCTGGGGCATCACCTCCGCCTTTGCGCTCTGGGGTGCAAAGGGTGCGCAGGCCATCGGTTTCGATCCGTCCGCCTGGGCCTATTGGCAGACGCCGGCCAATGCCAAGGCGCTGAGCGACAGTGTCTTTGCGGACGTGACCTCGATCATGGATTTCGGGCTGATCGCCGGGGCCATGCTCGCCGCATCTCTCGCCGGGCGATTCGCGCCGCGCCTCGATATTCCGCTCAGGTCCGTTCTGGCGGCCGTCGTCGGCGGGCTTCTGCTCGGTTACGGCGCGCGGATCGCCTATGGCTGCAACATCGGGGCCTATTTCTCCGGTATCGCCTCCGGCAGCCTGCATGGCTATCTCTGGGCGGTCGCCGCCTTTGCCGGCAATGTTCTTGGCGTGCGGCTGCGCCCCTGGTTCTTCCTCGAAGGCCGGGCTCCCGCGCGCATCGACGGCTAGACCGACGGCCAATCAGCGCGAATCACGACAAAGCCGCAGGGGCGCTCGCGGCTTCCGCATTTCGACAATCGTCAGAATTCGGGATGCTCGTAAAGGAAATGGTTACCATGTTTCGCCATTCTTTCGCCTAGCCGCAGTGTTCTAGGGAGCGCGCAACATCAGCGCCAGGCGACCCAAACGGCCGGCTTCGACAACAGTGCAGCGTGCTGTTTTCGAATTGCGTAACCATTTTGGGTAAAGAGTTCCATGGCGCCAGCGATTGAGAATGTTCGACAGGTCGATACGTGTTCGCAGACGCGTCCCCTCCGCCAGCCGTCCCATTCGCCGCAGAGATCGGGCCTTCCCAGAGAGAGCGGCTCGCGCCTGCTTCCAGGACTCGTCGCCGCGGGCGTCGGCCTTGCCGGTGCCGGCTGGCTTCTGGCCACAATTCTGACCATGCACGGTGTGGCCGGCGATCTCGCCACACGCGGGCGCCCGGTCTTCCAGACCTCACTCGGCCTCAACGCCATTGCCCGCGCGCCGGTCGGCGAGCGCACCGTGCATGTGGCGAAGTTCTCGCGCCTCGTGAAGACGCCGGTCGTCGCCGTCGCGGTTGCCAAGACCCAGCCGCAGATGGCCTCTGCCAGCACCATTCATCGCATCGTTCTCGCGGCACTGCCACCCAAGGCGGTGGCGGCGACGGTTGCTCCGGTTCAGGTCGCATCCCTCGAAGACCGCACGGATATCGCGGTTCCCTTGCGCGAAAATGCCATGCTGGAGCCGGACGCCCTGCCGACCAGGTCGCTGCCGAAGCCCTTCAGCCTCGTGCTCAACGATGACGAGACGACGGAGCGCCTGCCGGATCTGGGCCCCCTCCCGCTGTCGCGCCCCGGCGTCACCATCGAAGCGGACGACGCGCCCGCAGCCAATGAGCGTCCACGCAAGCCGGCGGTGCAGCTTGCCTACGCCAAGCCGAACGCACCGATCGACCTTGACGATGACGAGCCGTCGATGGCGCCGAGCCGGCCGCTCTTCGGCAGCCGCAAGGGTGTCGCCTATTACGACATCTCGGCCGGCGTCGTGCACATGCCGAACGGCGAAAAGCTCGAGGCGCATTCCGGGATCGGCAAGCTGCGCGACAACCCCAACGCCGTGCACATCCCGATGAAGGGCCCGACGCCGCCCGGCACCTATAAGGTGACGATGCGCGAAGCGCTGTTCCACGGTGTGGAAGCCGTACGCCTGACACCGATCGACGGCGTCGCACCGCATGGCCGCGTCGGCCTTCTGGCGCACAGCTATCTCCTGCGGAACCGCGGCGACAGCCATGGTTGCGTCGCCTTTGCCGACTATCCGCGCTTCCTCAAGGCCTTCAAGCGGGGCGAGATCTCGCAGATGGTCATCGTCAAGAGCATGAAGGGCGGCTTCTCCAAACCGGCCAAGACGCTGGCATCGCTGTTCTCGCGCAACGGCTGATTCGGGTTTCGGCCGGTTTCCGTCCGCCGCGATCTGCGGTAGGGAGATCCCGTGTTCAACCGGACCGCTGCCGATGCTTCCCTGGATCGAGATCGATAGAGCCGACATTCCCGGCGCAACCCACGACGCAGGCGGCGGCAGCGCCGGCGAACTGCGGCTGAAGAGCCGCGGCCAGGAATTCTCCATCATGCTCGGCAATAACGAGCTGATGAACAGCCGGCTCAGCGGGTCGGAAGAGGCGCTGGCGTCGCTCGCACGCGACAGGATCGGCGACCACCCGCGTCCGGCCTTCCTCATCGGCGGGCTCGGCATGGGGTTCACGCTGCGCGCCGCGCTCGGCGTTCTGCCCGACGATGCCGCGGTGACGGTGGCCGAACTGGTGCCCGCGGTGGTGCGGTGGGCGCGCGGGCCGATGGCCAGCGTGTTCAAGGGCTGTCTCGACGATCCCAGGGTCGCGATCCATGAAGGCGACGTCGGCGGCTGCATCGCGTCGGCGCACGCGGCCTATGATGCCATCCTGCTCGACGTGGACAACGGCCCCGACGGGCTGACGCGCGCCTCCAACGATCGCCTCTACGATCACCAGGGCCTGCGGGCCGCGCATGCGGCCCTTCGCCCGGGCGGCGTGCTGGCCGTCTGGTCGTCCGGGCCGGACCCGCGGTTCACGCGACGGCTGAAAGACTCAGGCTTCGACGCCGAGGCGGTCTCGACGCGTGCCAACGGCAAACGCGGCGGCGCCCGTCACGTGATCTGGCTCGCCGTCAAACGGTAGGCGTCACACCTTCTCGACGAAGCCGTCCAGCACACGCTTCTGGCCGGCGCGGTCGAAGTCGATCGTCAGCTTGTTGCCTTCGATCCCCGCGATATTGCCATTGCCGAACTTGATGTGGAAGACGCGGTCGCCAACGCTGAATTTCGAGGGCGTCTCGACGGTCGAGCGGACGGTCAGCTCCCCTTCGATCGTGCGGGCCTTCGGGCCGCTTTCACCGTAACCGATACGGTCGATGGCGACGCCGGAGCGGTTGCCCCAGTTGTCGCGGGTCGCGTCCGTCTTGTTGGCCTGGGCACGCTTCCAGCCCGGCGTGGCATAGGTGTTCTGGAACGGCTCCTGCTTGTCGAAGCGCGACTGGCCGTAGCCACCGCGCCCGTAGCCGCCATAGGACTGCTCCATCTCCGCCACCTCGACATGATCCACCGGCAGCTCCTCGATGAAGCGGGAGGGAATGGTCGATTGCCAGAGGCCGTGGATGCGGCGGTTGGAGACGAACCAGAGGTGGCAGCGCCGCTTAGCGCGGGTGATGCCGACATAGGCAAGGCGGCGTTCCTCCTCGAGCCCGGATCGGCCGCCCTCGTCCAGCGAGCGCTGGTGCGGAAACAGCCCTTCCTCCCAGCCGGGAAGAAAGACCGTGTCGAATTCCAGCCCCTTGGCGGAGTGCAGCGTCATGATGTTGACGGCGTCGAGGTTCTCGTTCTGCTCGGCATCCATGACCAGCGACACGTGTTCGAGGAAGCCGCGCATGCTCTCGAAGGCTTCCATCGAGCGCACGAGTTCCTTGAGGTTTTCAAGCCGGCCCGGCGCTTCCGCCGTCTTGTCGACCTTCCACATGTCGGTATAGCCGGATTCCTCGAGGATGATTTCGGCAAGCTCGGTGTGCGGCGTGTTTTCGAGCAGGCCCTGCCAGCGGCGCACCATGGTGACGACGTCGAACAGCGACTTGCGGGCTTTGGCCTTCACCTCGTCGGTCTCGATGATATCGGCGGCGGCGGCCAGCATCGGGATGTCGCGGGCGCGGGCATAGTCGTGCAGCAGGCGGATGGTGGTGTCGCCGAGGCCGCGCTTCGGCGTGTTGACGATGCGCTCGAAGGCGAGATCGTCGGCGTCCTGGCAGACGAGCCGGAAATAGGCCATCGCGTCGCGGATCTCCATGCGCTCGTAGAAGCGCGGGCCGCCGATGACGCGGTAGTTGAGGCCGAGCGTGACGAAGCGGTCTTCGAACTCGCGCATCTGGAAAGACGCGCGCACCAGGATCGCCATGTTGTTCAGCAAATGCTTGTCGCGCTGGAGCTGCTCGATCTCTTCCCCGACGGCGCGGGCTTCCTCTTCCGAATCCCAGGCCGCGTGGACCTGAACCTTCTGGTCCTCGGGATCGTGGCGGTCGGTGAAGAGCGTCTTGCCGAGCCGGCCTTCATTGTGAGCGATGAGATGGCCGGCCGTGGCGAGGATATGCGCGGTCGAGCGATAGTTGCGCTCCAGCTTGATCACCGTCGCGCCGGGAAAATCCTTGTCGAAGCGGAGGATATTGTCCACCTCCGCTCCGCGCCAGCCATAGATCGACTGGTCGTCGTCGCCGACGCAGCAGATATTGACGTGTTGTTCGCTCACGCTGCCGCCGCTCTGCGGCTCGCCCCGCGACGGCGCGCCATCGGACGCGACGGCCGCTTGGCCTTGCCGGTCTTCTGCCGGTTGCGTGCCCCCTTGTCGCAGGGTGGGCCGCTGGGCGAGCAGCCGAAGCCACATATATTGCGCGGTGTTGGTGTCCTGATATTCGTCCACCAGAATATAGCGGAAGCGGCTGTGATACTCGCGCAGCAGATCGGGATGCTTGCGGAAGATCGCGATCGGGTGGAGCAGCAGATCGCCGAAGTCGCAGGCGTTCAGCGTGCGCAGGCGCGCCTGATAGGCGGCGTAAAGCTCGCGGCCTTTGCCGTTGCCGAAAGCGCGCGCATCGCCTTCGGGGATGTCTGCGGGCGTCAGACCCTTGTTCTTCCAGCCGTCGATCAGCTGGGCGAACTGCTTGGCCGGCCAGCGTTTGTCGTCGATCGATTCGGCCTGCAGGATCTGCTTGATCAGGCGGGTGACGTCGTCGGTGTCGAGAATGGTGAAATCGGAGCGGATGCCGGCGAGTTCGGCATGGCGCCGCAGCAGCTTGACGCCGATGGAGTGGAACGTGCCGAGCCAGGGCATGCCCTCGACCGCGCCGCCGACGAGGACGCCGATGCGTTCCTTCATCTCGCGTGCCGCCTTGTTCGTAAAGGTGACGGCGAGGATCTGGCTCGGATAGGCCCGGCCCGTCGCCATGATATGGGCGATACGCGTGGTCAGCACCCGCGTCTTGCCGGTGCCGGCGCCTGCCAGAACGAGCACGGGGCCATCCAGCGTTTCCACCGCGAGGCGCTGTTCCGGGTTGAGGCCCGAGAGATAATCGGGTGCGCGGTCGCGGTCGCGTGCGGCCATGGCGCGGGCTGCGAGACCCGAGGGGCCCTTGGCGGGACTGTTGCCTTCTTCCACCGGGGACGCACCGCGCGCGCTCTCCGCGGCCTTTGGCGATGACGCGCTTGCGCGTTCGCCTCTCGCGGGCGAACGCGCGGGCTCTTCGTCGAAGAAGGGGATGTCGTCAAAACCGTTGCTCATGCGGCTCAATGTAGTGATTCGGGTCTGAAAGGCCAGAATTGCGTTCTTCTTTTATTCCGTGCCGGATGACGAGGCGATCTCGGGAACATCGGAAATCCACTACCATTACAAATACGTAATGAGGGCCATGCGGGATTGCGCGACATGCGCGCTGCCCGGTACTTTGCCGCAAACCGTCGCATTCCGCCATCTGAACCGTCCCCTTTCGGGAATGCCGACTTCGGAGACCTGCATGCAGATCTGGAAACAGCTGGCCCTCAGCCTCGTCCTTCTCCTCATCGGTCTGGCCGCATGGGTGCGCTTCGTGCCCTCCGCGGGGCCCATGCTCGTCTCGGCCGGCGTTCCCGGCGGGGTCGTCGCGCTGGTCGCGCCGGCAGCCGCTCCGGGAGAAAAGGGTCAGGGACGCAGCGGGCAGAGCGGGACGCAGCGCGCCGCCGCCGGCAACCAGACGCCGCTCGTCGTGACCGAGCCGGCAGGCACCGCGCTCGTCAACGACCGGCTGAACGCCATCGGCAATGGCGAGGCAATCCTCTCCGTCACCGTGACGCCGCTCTCGACCGGCAACCTCATCGAGGTTTTGGTGAAATCCGGCGACCGGATCGAGCAGGGGCAGGTGATCGCCAAGCTCGATAGCGACGAGCAGGTGCTCGCCGTCGCGCAGGCTAAGGTGCTGCTGGACGCCGCCCGCGACAAGGTGGAACGCAACCGACGCCTCGGCAATGCGGTCTCGATCGCGACGCTGCGGGAGGCCGAGTTCGCCGAGCAGGCGGCGGAACTGGCGCTGAAGACGGCCGAACTCGATCTGACGCGCCGCAACATCACGGCGCCGTCGAAGGGCGTCGTCGGCATCATCACGGTCAATCCGGGCGATTACGTCACCACCTCGACGCCGATTGCCGTGGTCGACGACCGGTCGCAGATCCTCGTCGATTTCTGGGTTCCCGAGCGGTTTGCCAACGACATCAAGGTCGGACAGGAGGTGTCCGCGGTTGCCGTCGCCCAGGTTACGCGCCAATTGACCGGCGCGATCCACGCCATCGACAACCGGATCGATCAGGCCAGCCGAACGCTGCGGGTGCGCGCGCGTCTCGACAATCCGGACGACAGCCTGCGGGCCGGCATGTCCTTCTCGGTGACCGTCCGTTTTGCCGGAGACAGCTATCCCACGGTTAACCCGCTTGCCGTGCAGTGGAGCGCCGATGGCTCCTATGTCTGGCGCGTCGTCGACAGCAAGGCGGAGCGCGTGCCGGTGACGATCATCCAGCGCAACTCCGACAAGGTTCTGGTGGACGCGAAGCTCCAGAAGGGCGACCTGGTGGCGACCGAGGGCGTGCAGCGATTGCGCGACGGCGGCGAGGTGAAGATCGCCAATGCGCCCGCAAGGCCTGCCGGAGATCAGGCCGAGCAGAAGGTGTCGAACGCGCAACCCGTAGTGCCGGGCACGGAGGTGGCGCGATGAGCGGCGCGCACAAGGCCGGCGCCGGGGGATCGGCGGGGTTCACCGCTCTCTTCATCCGCCGTCCGATCTTCGCTCTGGTGGTCAATACGCTGATCATCGTTGCCGGGCTGGCAGCGCTCAACGGCGTCGAGATCCGCGAACTGCCGGAGGTCGATCAGCCGGTCGTCTCGGTCAACACGCGCTTCGAAGGCGCCGCGCCGGAGACGGTCGATCGGGAGCTGACCTCGGTGATCGAGGGCGCCGTGTCGCGCGTGCAGGGCATCAAGGACATCTCGTCCACCTCGCAATATGCGCAGAGCCGCGTGACGCTGCAATTCTCCGACACGACGGATATCGGTCAGGCCTCCAACGATGTGCGCGACGCGCTCGGCCGCGTGACCAACGATCTGCCCGATGGCGCGGACGCGCCGCAGATCGTGAAGGCAGACGCCGACAGCCAGCCGATCCTGCGCCTTGCGCTCACCTCCGACACGCTGTCGATGGAGGACCTGACGCTTCTGGCCGAAAACGAAGTGACCGACCGGCTCGCCTCCGTCGAAGGCGTGGCCGACGTCCAGCTGAACGGAGACCAGGAGAAGATCTTCCGCATCGACGTCAACCAGGGCAAGCTCGCGGCGCGCGGCCTGACCGTGGCCGATCTGCGCACGGCGCTTGCCACTGCCTCGCTCGACGTTCCCGCGGGATCGCTGACCAGCGCCAATCAGGACTTGTCCGTCCGCGCGACGGCCGATCTGCAGACGCCGGAGCAGTTCGAGAAGGTCATCCTTGGGCCGAACGTGCGGCTCGGCGACGTCGCCACCGTGACGATGGGGCCGGATATCGGTACCTCGTCGCTCCGCTCCGGCGGCAAACAGGGGATCGGCCTCGGCATCATCCGACAGGCGCAGTCGAATACGCTCGACATCTCGAACGGCGTGAAGACCACGGTGGCCGAGATCGGCAAGATCCTGCCGCCGGGCACGGAGCTGACGATTACCAGCGACGATGCCGTCTTCATCCAGGGCGCCATCCACGAGGTCGAGATCGCACTCGTGGCCTCCGTCATCATCGTGACGGTGGTCATCTACCTGTTCCTGCTCGACTGGCGGGCGACCCTGATCCCGGTTCTGACCATGCCGATCGCGCTGATCGGCACCTGCGCCGCGATCTACATGGCCGGCTTCTCGATCAACATCCTGACCCTGCTCGCCATCGTGCTTGCCACAGGTCTGGTGGTGGACGATGCGATCGTGGTGCTCGAAAATATCGTGCGACGGCGAAGCGAGGGCATGGGACCCCGCGCAGCGGCCGTTCTCGGCACGCTCGAAGTGTTCTTTGCGGTCATCGCGACGACGGCGACGCTTGCGGCCGTGTTCATTCCCCTGTCCTTCCTGCCGGGGCAGACCGGCGGTCTCTTCCGCGAATTCGGCTTCGTCCTCGCTTTCGCCATCCTTCTCTCGGCCTTCGTGGCGCTGACCTTCTGTCCCATGCTCGCCTCGCGCATGCTGAAGGCCCAGCATGACGGGCACGGTCACAGCGGCGCTCTCGGCCGCATCGGCGGCGTGTTCGCGCGCGGGTATCGTCGTTCCCTGAAGGCGTGCCTCGACTCGCCGCTCGTGGTGTTCCTCGCGGCCGCAATGGTGGTGATTGCCGGCGGCATCGCATTTACGACGCTCCCCTCGGAGCTGACGCCGACGGAGGATCGGGCGCGTATCCTGCTGCGCATGCAGGCGCCGCAGGGCGTCTCCCTCGATTACACCCAAGCCCAGATGCGCCGGGTGGAGGACGCGCTGCAGCCGATGGTCAAGTCCGGCGAGATCGCCAATGTCTATTCCATCTCCGGGCAGGGCGGTGCCGTCAATTCCGGCTTCATGGTCCTGTCGCTCTCGGCATGGGGCGATCGCGAGCGGACACAGCAGCAGATCTCGCGCGAGATCTCGCGCTTGTCGGCCGAAATCCCGTCGATCCGCGTCTTTCCGGTCCAGCCGAACAGTCTGGGTATCCGCGGGGCCGGCAACGGGCTGCAGCTGGCGCTCGTCGGCAACGACTACAAGGCGCTCGGCGACGCCGCCGCCAAGCTGGTGCGGCAGATGGAGGACAGCGGCCGCTTCGAAAACGTCCGCCTGAACTATGAGGCGAACCAGGCGCAGCTGTCCGTGACCATCGATCGGGAGCGCGCCTCCGATCTCGGCATCGACATCAATGGCCTGTCCGCCGCCCTGCAGGCCATGCTCGACGGCAACAGCGTCATCGACGTCTATGTCGAGGGCGAGGCCTATCCGGTCAAGCTGCTCTCGACCACCAATCCGGTCAACGACCCGACCGACTTGCAAAACCTGTTCCTGAAGACCGGCGACGGCAAGATCGTGCCGATGTCCTCCATCGCCAGCGTCAAGGAGCAGGCGGTGGCGCCGCAGCTCTCGCGCGAATCGCAGCTTCGTGCCGTCTCGCTTTCGGCCGGCCTTGCGCCCGGAACCGGGCTTGGCGAGGCGCTCGCCTATGCCGAGCAGGCCGCAAAGCCGCTGCTGCCGGCCGGCTCCCGCGTGGTGCCGCTCGCCGAAGCCGCGACGCTCAACGAGAATTCGGGCGCGCTGTTCGTCACCTTCGGTTTTGCGATCGTGATCATCTTCCTCGTGCTGGCAGCCCAGTTCGAGAGCCTGATCAGCGGCCTTGTGATCATGTCGACCGTGCCGCTCGGTCTCGCCTGCGCCGTCTTCGCGATGATCCTGACGGGCAACACGCTCAATATCTACAGCCAGATCGGGCTCGTGCTCCTGGTCGGCATCATGGCGAAGAACGGCATCCTGATCGTCGAGTTCGCCAACCAGCTGCGCGACCGCGGGCAGGGGCTGCGGGAGGCGATCGAGAACGCATCCAATATCCGGCTTCGTCCGGTGATGATGACGATGATCGCGACGATCGTCGGTGCCGTGCCGCTCGTGCTGGCCAGCGGTGCCGGGGCGGAAGCGCGCGTCGCGCTCGGCTGGGTGCTCGTCGGCGGCCTCGGCCTTGCCACCGTTGTCACGCTCTACCTGACCCCTGTCGCCTACCTCGCCATCGCACGCTTCTCCAAGCCGCAGGTGGACGAGGAGCGTCGGTTGCAGCGTGAGCTTGCGGCCGCCTATGGTGTCCATGCGGTGGAGCCCGAGGAGAGGCTGCGCGCGGCGGAGTAGACGGTCGCGCGACCGTCCTGTTTCGAAATGGTGCACCTGTGGCGCTCGTGACCCACGCGTTTCGCAAAATGCAGGGTGACCTTCATGCGGTGAAGGAGAGGCTGGACAAAGTGATTCCGGATTCTACAGTAGGGCCTTGATATTTCAGCAGGACCGCAGGCAGCGTGCCTGGGGTGGAGGATGCGGTCGATGGCTCTGAAGGCGATCAGGTCGGGCGTTCGCAATGAGCCGGGGATCGTCGCTGCAATTGCGGCGCTGAAGACGTCGTTCGGCGAGCGCCTGCAGACGGGTCAGGCGATCCGCGCGCAGCACGCGCATACCACCACCTATATTCCGGCGCAGCTTCCAGATGCCGTGGTGTTTCCGGAGACGAGCGCGGAGGTCCAGGCGATCGTTCGCATCGCCGGCGAATACCGGGTGCCGCTCATTCCGTTCGGAACGGGCTCCTCGCTCGAAGGTCATGTCAATGCGCCGCATGGTGGCATCAGCGTCGACATGAGCCGGATGAACCGTGTGCTCTCCGTCAACGAGAGCGATCTCGACTGCACGGTCGAACCCGGCATCACGCGCGAGGCGCTGAACCGGGAATTGCGCGCGACCGGCCTGTTCTTCCCGATCGATCCCGGCGCCGATGCCTCGATCGGCGGCATGGCATCGACGCGGGCCTCGGGGACGAACGCCGTGCGCTACGGCACGATGCGGGAGAACGTGCTGGCCGTCACCGCCGTCATTGCCGATGGCCGCGAGATCCGCACCGCGCACCGGGCGCGCAAATCCTCGACCGGCTATGACCTGACCCGGCTGTTCGTCGGCGCGGAGGGCACGCTCGGGGTGTTGACCTCGGTCACCTTGCGGCTGCACGGCATTCCCGAAACGATCGCAGGCGGGGTCTGCGCCTTTGCCGATGTCGGTGCCGCCTGCAATGCGGTGATCCTCACCATCCAGTCGGGCATCCCCGTCGCGCGGATCGAGCTTCTGGACGAGACGCAGGTGCGGGCGAGCAATGCCTATTCCGGTCTGCATCTTGCGGAAAAGCCGACGCTGTTCGTCGAATTCCACGGCAGCGCGGAAAGCGTCGCGCTGCAATCGGCGGCCTTTGCCGAGATCGTCGAGGCCTTCGGCGGCGGCGATTTCAGCTGGACCTCGAATGCCGACGAACGCGCCATCCTGTGGAAGGCCCGCCACAATGCCTACTGGGCGCAGAAAGCGCTGCGGCCGGACTTTGCCATGCTGTCGACCGACGTCTGCGTGCCCGTCTCCAGGCTTGCAGACTGCGTCGAGGCGACGCGGGAGGACATCAGGGAAAACGGCCTCATCGCGCCCATCGTCGGGCACGCCGGCGACGGGAACTTTCATGTCGGCCTTCTGTTCGACGACAAGGACGCCGCCTTCGTCGCGCGGGCGGAAGCCTTCGTGGAAAGGCTGAACGCGCGGGCGCTCGCCATGGACGGCACGTGCACGGGGGAGCATGGGATTGGGCAGGGAAAAATGCCGTTTCTGGAAGCGGAGCTCGGGGATGCGCTCGATCTGATGCGGCAGGTCAAACGGGCGATCGACCCGACCGGAATCTTCAACCCGGGCAAGATTTTTAACGGATGAACGAGAATTTGTCGTTGCGCCATGCTACTGCATCGACGGCACCCTGCCGCGCCCGCAACGGGAGGACGGCCACTGTTTGATGCAAGGCAGCCGGCAAGACGCGGACGGGATGACGCGGCGCAAAGGCGGCAAGGGTAACGGGGATACACCAGCCCATGGGGGGCTGCGTGGCAGGATCGGACAGGACGTAAGGCTCGGTGCTTTCACGTATTTTCGTCATCGTCGGCGGTTTGTTTGTGCTCGCGCTGTTTGCCGCGCTGATCGCACCGCTGTTCATCGACTGGACGGATTTCCGCAAGGATTTCGAGCGCGAGGCCAGCCGGATCATCGGGCAGCCGGTGGTCGTGCATGGCAGTGTCGATGCGCGGCTCATCCCGTTTCCCTCGGTGACCCTCAGCGATGTCCGCATCGGCGAAACCGAGGCCGGTGCACCTCTCGTGCAGGTCGAACGTTTTTCGATGGATGCCGAGCTTGCGCCCTTCCTGTCCGGCGAGGCGCTGATCTTCGATATGCGGCTGGACAAGCCCAAGGCCAAGATGCGGCTTCTGCCGGATGGCACGCTCGACTGGGCGCGTGGACGCCGTGCGGCGATACCAGCCAAGACCGTCGTCCTCGAAAATGTCGAGATCACCGATGGCGAGATCGAGTTCATCGACGAGCAGACCGGCCGCACGCGCGAAGTGACCGGGCTCAACGCCGATCTCTCGGCCCGCACGCTCGCCGGGCCCTGGAAGGTCGAGGGGCGGGCGGCGCTCGATGGCGAGGCCGGCAGCTTCGCCTTTTCGAGCAGCGAGCTGCTGGACGGCGGCGGCCTGCCGCTGCGGGCGCGGCTGACGCCCGACAAGCGGCCCTTCGGCGTCGATCTCGACGGCGAATTGAAGGTGGTCGAATTTCGCCCCGTCTATCAGGGCAAGTTCACCATGACGGAAAACCGCCCCGCCGACGCGCCGAAGCGCGAGGACGACGCGGCGGCCCTGCGGATCAACGGGCAGTTCGAGCTGACCAACGACCGGATCCGCGTGCCGGAATACCGTGTCGAGGTCGGCCCGCGGGACGATCCCTATCTCGTGACCGGCGAGGCGACGCTCGATACCGGCAAAACGCCGGAATTCCTGCTGCTTGCCGACGGGCAGCAGATCGACGTCAGCCGGATCGGCGGCAAGGCCGGGGCTGCGGGCAAGACGGGGCGCGATCCCGCGATCTCGATCCGCCAGCGGCTGTCCGCGATGATGGAGATCATCGCCAATATTCCCATTCCCCAGGTGCCGGGCAGGGCCAATCTGAAGCTCCCTGCGATCGTCATCGGCGACACGACCGTCCGCGACGTGCGGCTCGATCTCCGTCCCGACGGGGCGGGCTGGATGGTCGACAATGCCGTCGCGCAGTTTCCGGGCCGGACGCAGCTCGAAGCCAAGGGGCGGCTCAATCTGTCCGGCCAGCGCGCCTTTCGCGGCGATCTGCTGGTCGCGTCCAACCAGCCGTCCGGGCTCGCCTCCTGGCTTGCCGGCTCCGTCGATCCCGCGATCCGCCGCCTTCGCACCGCCGGCTTTTCCGCGACCGTCAACCTGACGGACACGCTTCAGCAGTTCGAACGTCTCGAAGTGGCCGTCGGACCCGCCACCTTGAACGGACGCGTCGAGCGGCAGGCGCTCAACGGCGTTCCCCCGACGCTCTCCGTGCAGTTGAAGGGCAATCGCATCGATCTCGAGGCGCTGCAGGCGCTGACGGGGCTGGTGGCGGGCGATGCGTCCTATGAGACGCTGCTGTCGCACACGATCGCCGCCGATATCTCGGCCGACACGCTGCTGGCCTTCGGCGAGGAGGCGCGCGATGTGCAACTGGTCGCTACGCTCAAGAACGGACAATTGCAGGCCGAGCGCGCCTCCATCGGCAACATTGCCAGCGCGCAGCTCGCCGCCTCCGGGCGCATGGGCGGGACGCTGGCGGCGCCGATCGTGTCCGCCAAGATGAAGATCGCCGCGCCTGACATGACCGCGTTCTTCCAGATGGTCGAGCGGCATGCGGCGGCGCATCCCATCCTCGCGCGGCTTGCCCGCAGCGGCGGATATTACAACGACGCGGCGCTCGACGTGACGCTGACGGCCGGCAGCCGCGAAGGCGATGCGCCCGTGACCTTCGGCATCGTCGGCACGGCCGGCGGCAGCCGCGTGGCCGCCAACTACCAGGCGCCGACGATCGCGCAGGCCCTGGCGGGGCAGGGCATCTTCCTTGAAGCCACGCTCGAAAATCCGTCCAGCCTGGCGCTGCTCGGACAGACGGGTTTCGATCCGCTGCCGTTCGATACGGATGCGAACGGCCTTCTCTCGATCAAGCTGCAGAGCACAGAAGGCGACAAGGCCTCGGGAACGCTGAGCTTCACCACGGAGAAGACCGCGCTGAATGCGAGCGGCGAGATCGATCTGTCGCGGGACCGGTTCCTTAGTGGCCAGACCAAACTGACGCTTGAAAGCCAGGATTTCGAGCCCTTCCTGCTGGTGCAGGGGATCGCGCTGCCGCAGACGGGAACGGGCCTGCCGCTGAGCCTGAAGAGCGACGTGACCGTGACGCCCGAGGCGGTGACGCTGTCGGCCGTGGAGGGCAAGGCCGACAGGAACGGCTTTACCGGACAGATCGCCTTCGATCGGACCGTCCCCGGCAAGGCGACCGGGCAGCTGGCGATCGACACGCTGGACCTTGCCTGGGCCGCCGATGGCCTGCTCGGGCCGGTGCTCGACCCGCTCGAGGGAACGCTGGCGACGTCTCCGGTCGCGCCCGTGGCGTGGAACGGTTACGACATCGCGCTCGACCTCACGGCCAAGCAGGTCTGGCCGGGCGTCTACGGCGCCATTTCCAACATGATCGGCAAGGCCGTCTGGAAGGGCGACCAGCTGGAGATCACCGATGCGGCCGGCGACTGGCTGGGCGGCAAGATGTCCGGCCGGATGTTGCTCGGCAACGGCAACGGATCCGGCTTCCTGCAGGCCCGGCTCGACCTTGCCGGGGGCGACCTCTCGGCTGCGGCCTGGAAGACCTCCGGAGCCTCGGTCGCCAATGGGCGGTTCGATCTGTCGCTGGCGCTCGAAGCTTCCGGCAAGACGGCGGCGGCCATGGCCGAATCGGCGAGCGGATCGGGGGAGGCCAACCTCTCGGACCTCACGGTGCGCGGGCTGAATGTCGGCGCGCTTCCTGCGATCCTTTCCGGCGCCGACCGGATCGAAGGCGAGATCACGCCGGCGGCGGTGGAGCCGATCGTCCGGCCGGCCATCCTGTCCGGCGATGCCGCCCTCGGCGCGGTCAAGGTGCCCTTCAGCATCGCGGGAGGCACGCTGCGGGCGCAGAACGTGACCGCCAAGGTCGACGGTGCGACCGTGACCGGCGATGCCGAGGTGTCGCTCCCCGACCAGACGCTGAATGCTGCCCTCCGCGTTCTCTTCGATGCTGGCGACCAGACGGTTGCCGGTGCCGAGCCGGAGGTCGAATTGTCCTATACGGGTGCCTTGGACGCGCCGGGGTTCCAGTTGCAGACGGGGGAGATTGCGAGCTTTCTGTCGCTGCGCGCCTTCGAGCGCGAGCGGCGGCGGGTGGAAATTCTCCAGGCCAATGTGCTGGAGAAACAGCGCCTGCGCCGGGAGGCCGCGCTCTACAAGGCGCGGGCCGAAGAACGGGAAGCCGACCGGGTACGTGCCGCGGAAGAGCAGCGACGGCGTGCGCTGGCGCTTGAGGAAGCGGCCCGGCAGAAGGCGGAAGAAGACACCCGTGCGGCCGCTGCCGCCAAGGCGGCTGCCGAGGCAAAGGCGCTTGCCGACCAGCGCGCCGCACAGGCCGCCCGGCAGGCCGCGGAGAAGAAGGCTGCCGCAGACGCGCGCGCGGCGGCGCGTTCTGCCGAAGACGATCGCCAGCCCGGTCTGATGCCGGTCGATCCCGGCGATCAGGTGGAACGTGGCGGAACACTGCCTTCGCCGGGAGCAAGCCCGGACAGGTTGAATTTCCAGACCCTGCCAGGCGTCACCCCGCAATAGCGGCGCACGTGCACGATCCGGGCACGAATGTCATGCGCCGATGAGGCCCTGCACGTGTGCGCACTCGGCTGGTGGTGAGCGGCTATCCCATGGCCATCGTCACGTCTGCGCAGACGCCATCAGCCCGGCGTGGTCTCGCGCCGTGCCTTGACCCAGGCAAGCACGTGGACCCGCAGCGCGGAGGAGAGATTGCTGTCGGCCGAGCGGGCATCGTCGATCTCGGCAATCAATCGGGCGAGGGGAATGGCGCGGGCGGCAGCGATGGCCTTCAGTTCCTCCCAGAAGACGTCTTCCAGCGAGAAACTGGTGCGGTGTCCGTGGGCGTGGCGGAGTGCTTCTTCAGCATGGGTGACGCCCACCTTGCCAGGACGGCCGTCTCGCGTGCGGCATCATTGAGCGAACGGAGGGAAAGCAGATCAATCTTCGGTCGGCCGTTCGATGCCGGACGGGGTCTCCCGCCGGCCCTGGTCCAGCCGACGCTCGGCGGTCTCGTTCAGCGTCTGCGTCAGCGTCTTCTCGGCCTTGGTTCGGCCGAAGGTGATGCGGTTCTGCTCCGCGGCTTTTTCGTGGTCGCTACGGGTCTTCTGCTTGCGGAACTGGCGCAGATTGACGACGTCGCCGGCCATGACGGATCAGTTCTTCTTGCGAAACGCGTCGAGCGAGACGACGGAGGCGCCTGGCTTGCCGTCTTCGGTCTTCGGCGCTTCGGCGTCCGCCGCTTCGTCACGCTCTATGGTGACGCCGGGATAGGCCGTGATCTCGGCGGATTCCGTTTCCGTATCTTCGTCCTCGCCGACGGCCACGTCGAATTCCAGCTCGAAATTGACAGAGGGGTCATAGAAGCCGCGGATGGCGTTGAACGGAATGACCAGCTTTTCCGGCGTGTCGGAGAAGGACAGGCCGATCTCGAACAGCGATTCCGTGACCTTCAGCTCCCAGAACTGATGCTGCACGACGATCGTCATCTGTTCGGCATATTTCGACTTCAGATGCTGGGAGATGCGCACGCCGGGCGCGCCGGTGAGGAAGGTGATGAAGAAATGATGATCGCCGGGAAGGTGACCTGTCGCTGCAACTTCGCTCAGAACCTTGCGGATGACGCCCCGAAGCGCGTCCTGTGCGAGAATGTCGTAGCGGATATGGTCCTGGCCCATCGGATCCCCGTCTTGCCTAGAAGTTTCAGTGCGCAGGACCGTCTGCCACGTGAGCGGCGATCGACCGTGCGTCGTCCACCAAACCATTTGCACTATTGATGGACGATTTCAAGGCGCGCCGGTCTACCTGTGGGAAATGACTTCGACGCGCCGATGTCGTGCAGACGTGACGTGAGCTTGTTCTGATATGTGGGGGGAGAAGTGGAGGTTTCTGTTGCCAGGTACCTCCGAACCCCGCCTTACGGTGCGAACCGGAAGGACTTGATTTGAAGTGTCACACCGCGATTAAGCAGCGAGACGAGCTTCCGCATAGTTGTCGTTTGCAACTACTGTTTAAGCCCGATAACGGTGGTACAATGCCGAGCAAAAGTTCGATCTTTACGCCCTTGTCGATCCTATTTCGCCCCCATCAAAAGCCGGCCGCTCAAGGCATTTCGCCGTTCGGGCGTCCTGTTTCCAGTCACCCTTCAGGCCGGTTTTTGGTGGAGGCGCCGGGTACCGCCCCCGGGTCCAATAGGTTTATTACACCGACAGTTTATTGCCATATCCGCCTTGCGACGGCAGGGGAGATATAGGCGTTCCCGCAGCCGATGAAAAGGGCAAAGCGCATCGAAAAAGGGCATCGCCGCCAAATAGCGGGATGCCCTTTCCATATGTCATTACGAGATGGTCGTGCGCGCGTTTGTCAGGCGGCGTCCTGTTCGATCTCGGCGATCTCGATGCGGTCGTCCGTGGAGATGGCGTCGATCGTCCGGCCAGGCTGTTCGGGCGTGCCGTCGGCATGTTCGATCGTGATATCCACGGCACCCGGGTCCATCAGGCCGAACGGCGTGCAGAAGGCGATCTCGGCCGCATCGCGCCCGACGCCGATCCGCACGAGGCCATCGAGATTGGCCTGGCGCGTGGCATCGAACAGCCACCAGCGGCCATCGAGATAGGCTTCGAAGACGGCATGGAAATCCGACGGCCGCAGACCATAGGCATAGCAGCTGACGAAGCGGGCGGGGATACCGAGCGCCCGGCAGAACGCGATGCCGATATGGGAGAAATCGCGGCAGACGCCGGCGCGCAGCAGCAGGCTTTCGTCCGCTGTCGTCTGGCCGTTGGACGAGCCGCGCTGGTAATCGATATTGTTGTAGATCCAGTTGCAGATCGCCGTCACGCGCTCATGGCCTTTCGGCAGATTGCCGAATTCGCGCAGCGCGAAGGCTGCGAGGCGATCGGACGACACGAAGCGCGAGGGCAGGAGGAACGGCATGATGTCGAGCGGGATCTCCGACAGCGGCGTCTCGTTGATCGTGGCGGGGTCCGCGCGGAAGACGTCGAGCGTGACCTCTGCGGCATAGGTGACCTCCAGCGGGCCGGGGGCGACGTCGATCTTGAAGTAGCGATTCTGCTCTTCCGGCACCGTATAGGTCCAGCGGGGGCCCTTGGGGTTGATCGTCAGCGTTTCCACCAGATCGTGATGGCGCTGAAGCTTGGCGACTTCGACATTGAAGATGAACACGGTGGGTTCGAGGACCTCATAGGTGAGGGTGCAGCCGAGCTTGTAACGGACGGTCATGGATGTGCTTTCGTGGCGAGGAATGGCGCGGGGTTCGTGCCCGGAGGACGGGATCAGGGAAGTGCCGGGGAACACGCGGCATGGGAAATGGTTCCATCGTTTTTCCGAAAATGATAAATGTCGTGAATGTCAGGGCTGTGACCGGCGCTCAGGGCCTGTTCACTCCGTCCGAATAAGACGAATCTTGCCAGCGATCCACACCGGATTGTGCTTGGGTAACCGATGTCGGGACAAGCAAGGGCGGGACAACCAAGGGCGGGGACAACGGGGCAAGGGGTCTATCGCGCCTGCGCTCCAGGTCTTATTCTGGTCGGACTCGAATTTCGCGGACCCGTCTCTCATGAAGCAATATCTCGACCTCCTGCGCCACGTCATGGAGACCGGCACCGACCGGAGCGACCGGACGGGTACGGGCACCCGCTCGGTTTTCGGCTATCAGATGCGCTTCGACCTGGCGGACGGATTTCCCGTGCTGACGACGAAGAAGCTGCATCTCCGCTCGATCATCCACGAGCTGTTGTGGTTCCTTCGCGGCGATACGAACATCGCCTATCTCAAGGAGAACGGCGTCAGCATCTGGGACGAATGGGCCGATGCCGACGGGGATCTCGGTCCCGTCTATGGCTATCAATGGCGCTCCTGGCCGGCACCCGACGGGCGGCACATCGACCAGATCGCCCAGCTTGTCGCGGGATTGAAGACCAACCCGCATTCCCGGCGCCATATCGTCTCGGCCTGGAATCCGGCCCTCGTGGACGAGATGGCCCTGCCGCCCTGCCATTGCCTATTCCAGTTCTACGTGTCCGACGGAAAGCTGTCCTGCCAGCTCTACCAGCGATCCGGGGACATCTTTCTCGGGATTCCGTTCAATATCGCGTCCTATGCCCTGCTGACGCTGATGGTGGCGCAGGTGACCGGGCTCAAGCCGGGGGATTTCGTACATACGCTCGGCGACGCGCATATCTACAGCAACCATTTCGAGCAGGCGCGCCTGCAGATGAGCCGGACGCCGAAGGCGCTGCCGGCGATGCGCCTCAACCCCGATGTGAAGGACCTGTTCGCATTTCGCTATGAGGATTTCGAGCTCGTGGGCTACGAGGCCGATGCGGCGATCCGGGCGCCGATCGCCGTATGAGCGCGGCAAAGATCGTCATCGTCGTCGCGGCCGCGCGCAACGGCGTCATCGGCCGGGATGGAGACATGCCCTGGCGGTTGCCGACGGATCTCAAGCACTTCAAGGCCCTGACGCTCGGGCGTCCGGTGGTCATGGGTCGGAAGACCTGGCAATCGATCGGCCGACCGCTGCCGGGCCGCCCGAACATCGTCATCACGCGGGATACCGGTTTCGTGGCGGAGGGTGCTGCGCGCGTCGGGTCGCTGGAGGAGGGGCTGCGGCTCGCTCGGGACCTTGCGGCCGAACGCGGCGTGGACGAGGTCTGCGTCATCGGCGGCGGGCAGGTCTACCGGGAGGCGATGGCCTCTGTCGATATCATCCACCTGACCGTGGTCGACGCTGATCTCGATGGCGACACGATGTTCCCAGCGATTGATCCCTCCGTCTTCGACAGGGTTTCCGCGGTTTCTGCGCCAAGGGCCGAGAAGGACAGCCATGCCGTCACGTTCACCACATGGCGGCGGCGGACGGGTGCATCGGAGCCCGGTCACGATGGTTTGCTCGAACTTTAGGAATAAACGGAACGAAATCGCCTTGTTAACGCCAAAGTTATGACGCGGCGCGTTGAAAGGCTTCGGGGCGATACCTATAACGGGTTCACTTCCCAGTCGGTTCCGCCGATTGCCGGAGGCGGGAGTTTAACGAAAGAGGTATGAATGCCCTGGAGCAATCAGAACGGCGGCGGCGGCGGTCCTTGGGGCGGCGGCGGTAACGGCGGCGGTGGTAATGGCGGTGGTGGAAACAAAGGCCCCTGGGGCCAAGGTCCCAACCGTCCGCGTGGTGGCGGCGGTGGCCGCGGCAATGGCGGCCCCCCGGATCTCGAAGAGATATTGCGCCGGGGTCAGGACCAGTTGAAGAACGTCGTTCCCGGCGGTTTCAACGGCGGCGTGGCGGCCATCATCGGCCTGTTGATCGTCGGCTTCATCCTGATCAACTCCATCTACACCGTCCAGCCGGACGAGCGTGGCGTCGAGATGCGCTTCGGCAAGCCGAAGGACGAGATTTCCATGCCGGGCCTGCATTACCATTTCTGGCCGCTTGAAACGGTCGAACTGGTGAAGGTCACCGAGCAGCAGCAGAATATCGGCAGCAAGTCCGTTTCGGCCGATCCGTCGTCCGCCGGCCTGATGCTGTCGGGCGACCAGAACATCGTCAACGTCCAGTTCTCGGTGCTGTTCTCGGTCACGGATCCGAAAGCCTATCTCTTCAACGTCGAAGATCCCGCCAACACCCTGCAGCAGGTTGCCGAAAGCGCCATGCGCGAGGTGGTCGGCCGTCGTCCGGCACAGGACATCTTCCGCGACAACCGTCAGGCGATCGCGCAGGACGTGAAGGCGACGATCCAGGCGACCATGGACACCTACGGCGCCGGTATCTCCGTCAACACGGTCGCGATCGAAGACGCGGCGCCGCCGCGCGAGGTCGCCGATGCGTTCGACGAGGTGCAGCGCGCCGAGCAGGACGAGGATCGCTTCGTCGAGGAATCCAACCAGTACGCCAACCAGGTTCTCGGCCAGGCCCGTGGCCAGGCGGCGCAGAACCGCGAAGAAGCGGCGGCCTACAAGGATCGTGTCGTCAAGGAAGCCCAGGGTGAGGCGCAGCGCTTCATCTCGGTCTACGACGCCTATGCGCAGGCTCCCGACGTGACGCGCAAGCGCCTCTATCTGGAAACCATGCAGGAGGTTCTCGGCAAGTCCAAGAAGGTCATTCTGGACGAGAAGAACGGGCAGGGCGTCTTGCCTTATCTGCCGCTCACTGAAATCGGCCGGCCGGCCCCGCAGGTCGGAGGAAGCAACTGATGAATAGCCGTCTTCCTTATTTCCTGATCGCTTTCGCGGTCATCCTGATGGCCGTCTACTCCTCCGTCTTCGTCGTGACCGAACGCCAGCAGGCGGTCGTCGTCCGCTTCGGTCAGATCCAGGACGTCAAGACCGAGCCGGGCCTCTACTTCAAGCTGCCTTTCGCCTTCATGGATGCCGATCGCGTCCAGTATGTCGAAGACCAGGCCCTGCGGTTCGACCTCGACAACATCCGCGTTCAGGTTTCCGGCGGCAAGTTCTACGAGGTCGATGCCTTCGTCGTCTACCGCATCCAGGATCCGCGCCGTTTCCGGGAAACCGTTTCCGGTGACCGGACCTCGGCCGAAGCCCGCCTGCGCACGCGTCTCGATTCGTCGCTGCGCCGCGTCTACGGTCTTCGCGGGTTCGAATCGGCCCTGTCGGAAGAGCGTGCTTCGATGATGCGGGAAGTCCGCGCCGACCTGAAGAACGATGCCGAATCGCTCGGCCTCAACATTCAGGATGTCCGGATTCGCCGGACCGACCTGACGCAGGAAGTGTCGCAGCAGACCTTCGACCGCATGAAGGCGGAGCGGCTTGCCGAAGCCGAACTCATCCGTGCCCGCGGCAAGGAAGAAAGCCAGCGCCGCCGCGCCATCGCCGATCGTCAGGTCGTCGAACTCGTGGCCGACGCCCAGCGCGATGCGGAAATCCTGCGCGGTGAAGGCGAGGGCGAGCGGACCCGCGTGTTCGCCGATGCGTTCGCCCGCGATCCGAGCTTCTTCGAGTTCTATCGCTCGATGACGGCCTATGGTGCCGCGATCGCAAGCCCGGATACGACCCTGGTCATCTCTCCGGACTCCGAGTTCTTCCGCTACTTCAACAGCTCGCAGGGGTCTCCCCAGGCGCCGGCGGCACCGGCGGCGGCTCCGGCCACGCCTGCTGCGAACTGAGCAAGAGCGAACGACACGATAAAAGAAGGGGCCGGCAGCGATGCCGGCCCCTTCTTTCTTGACGGCATGCGCTGGGGATGGCAGGGCAAGGCCAGCAGGGCTCCGTACCTTTCGTGTCCGGCCCTGATCGAATGGTTTGGCCTGCTGCCTTCGCGCAGCAGACGTTGCGTCCACCGCGCTTGCTGCCCGTCAGGCGTCTCCAGAAGACCCTTGCTCGGGCGCCGGCGTCTCGAGGGGTATGAATGTCTCGCAAACTGCTGATCCGGCTGGTTGAAGCCGAATATTCGATCACCCGCCTGAATGTCGGCTCGCCGTTGCCGGAGTGGCTGCCGGGCGCCGGTTTCTGGTCGGTCTCCTCGTCGCGCGAGGAAATGACGCTCGTCTGCCGCGCCGCGCGCGTGCCGACCGGGGTGATCTCCTCGAACGGCTGGCGGTGTCTCCGGATCGAGGAACACTTCGCCTTCGATATTCCGGGCATTCTCTCCTCGGTTCTGGAGCCGCTTTCCACGGCCGGTGTCGGCCTTTTCGCCAACTCCACCTTCAGCACCGATTACATCTTCATCCTCGGCTCCGACCTCGAAAAGGCGGTCGCCGCGCTGAAGACCCACGGCCACGAGGTCATGGTCTGAGGCCCGATGCCGGATCCTGACGCCCGCAGAGGATGTGGGAACGCTGGGCTCAGGCCTTCTTGAGGAATTCGGTGCGCAGCACCAGACCCTTGACCTTTTCCGCGTTGCATTCGACTTCGGCCGGATCGTCCGTCAGGCGGATGTTCTTGACCAGCGTGCCGCGCTTCAGCGTGACCGACGTGCCCTTGACCTTGAGGTCCTTGATCAGCGTCACGGAGTCGCCATCGGCGAGCGCTGTTCCGTTGCTGTCCCTGACGACGATGCTCATGCGTCCATCCTCTCCGGCGCGCCGGGCGCCCGCGTATCTGTTTTGTCGCTTATGAACGGCGGAGGTCGCCTGTGCAAGGGCCCCCGAGGCGGGATCGGGCGACGATGTCCTCTCCGTCCCGGCATAACGAAAAGATGACTGGACGCGTCGGGTGCGCGCCTTATCTTCGCTTCACCAGTGCTGCTATCTGCGCTCGCAGGGTTCGTCTGTCCCGCCCGAGGCTTTTCCTTCCGACATCGGGCCGATAAGGTGCGAGCGAACCGACGGCTTAATTTCCGAAACGAGGACTTCATGGGATCACACCGCTCCAGCTTCACCCGGACGGCGGCGCTTGCCCTGTCGACGGCTCTCGTTTTGACGGCGCCTTTCGAGGCCGCAGCGCAGGTCGCAAAGCCCATCACGCCGCCGACGGCGGGAACCGCGGGGCCGCTTCCGGTTCCGCCGCAGCCATCGCCCTCCATCGCCCCGCCCGGACGCACGGCGCAGGGGCCGGACTCGGTGGCCGATCTCGCCGCCGGGCTGCTTGACGCCGTCGTCAACATCTCGACATCGCAGAACGTGAAGACGGATGACGACGCGCCGATGCCGAAGGTGCCGCAGGGGTCGCCGTTCCAGGATTTCTTCGACGAGTTCTTCAAGGGCCAGAACGGGCAGGGTGCGCCCGGTCGCAAGGTCGAATCGCTCGGTTCCGGCTTCGTCATCGATCCCACCGGCTACATCGTCACCAACAACCACGTCATCGAGGGCGCCGACGATATCGAGGTCAACTTCGCCAACGGTTCGAAGCTGAAGGCCAAGCTGATCGGCACCGACACGAAGACCGACCTCGCGGTGCTCAAGGTCGAGCCGAAGAAGCCGCTGACGGCCGTGCCGCTCGGCGACAGCCGCGCGATGCGGATCGGCGACTGGGTCATGGCGATCGGCAACCCGTTCGGCCTCGGCGGCACGGTGACCGTCGGCATCATCTCGGCCCGCGGCCGCAACATCAATGCAGGTCCGTACGACAATTTCATTCAGACGGATGCCGCCATCAACCGCGGCAATTCGGGCGGTCCCCTCTTCAACATGAAGGGCGAGGTCATCGGCATCAACACCGCGATCATCTCGCCCTCCGGCGGTTCGATCGGCATCGGCTTTTCCGTGCCGACCGAGCTTGCCTCCAACGTGATCACCCAGCTGAAGGATTTCGGCGAAACCCGGCGCGGCTGGCTCGGCGTCCGCATCCAGCCCGTGACCGACGACATCGCCGAAAGCCTCGGCATGGATACGCCGCGCGGCGCCCTGGTGGCCGGCATCATCGAGGGCGGCCCGATTTCGAAGGGCGAGATCAAGACCGGCGATGTGATCACCAAGTTCGACGGCCGCGATGTCGCGGAAATGCGCGATCTGCCGCGCGTGGTGGCGGAAAGCCCGGTGGGCAAGGCCGTGGACGTCATCGTCATCCGGGACGGCAAGGAGATGACCGTACAGGTCACGCTCGGCCGGCTCGAGGATGCCGATGTCGCGAATGCAGAGACGCCGCCCTCATCCGACGATGCGCCGGCGGACGGGGGCGAAGACGGTAATGTTGGCCCGGGCAGCCCGGGCAACCAGGGCAGCCAGGAGGGAACGGATCAAGCCGAACCGCCTGCGGCCGAACTGCCGAAATCCGACGAGGTGCTCGGCATGAAGCTGGCGCTGCTGGAGGCCCCGAACCGCCGCAGCTTCGGCATTGCCGACGACATCGAAGGCGTCGTCATCACAGAGGTCGAGAAGGGTTCGGCTGCTGCCGAACGCCGGATTGCGGCCGGCGACGTGATCGTCGAAATCGGTCAGGAAGCCATGAAGACGCCGGAGGACGTGACCGCGCGGATCGAAGAGCTGAAGGCGGACGGGCGCCGGAATGCGTTGCTGATGATCTCCAACAAGACCGGCGAGCTGCGCTTCGTGACGGTGCGCATCGAATAGCCGGCGCGCGCGCCGGAGGCCGATGCGCCTCCGGCGAAATACGCTAAACCGGTCGCGTGCCGCGATAGAGCACGTGACGCCTCAGCTGGGGATGCGTCGCGGGCACGCGCGGATGGTCGAAGTCGGCATCGGCGTCGCGGACCAGGCCGATGCGCTCCATCACGGCAATCGAGCGGTGGTTGCCGGGCACGGCGAAGGAGACGATCTCGCTGAGCCCGCGGGTCTCGAATCCGACCGCAAGAAGCGCTCGGGCCGCTTCCGTCACATAGCCCTTCGCCCAGTGCCGGCGCGCCATGCGCCAGCCGATCTCGATGGTGCCGCTTGGCAGAATCGGGCTGAGATCCACCATAGCCAGACCGCAAAACCCCAAGGCTTCGTCGGTTTCCTTGAGGGCGAGCGCGTAAAAACCGAAGCCGGTGTCGGCGATCGTTTGACGGTTCCGGTCGAACAGCGCGTCCGCCTCTGCGCGTGTCCGGCGATAGGAGAAGAACGTCATCACCTCGGGGTCGCTGTTGATCTCGACGAAGAGATCGCGATCCCGGTATTCCCAGTTGCGCAGGCGCAGCCGTTCGGTTTCCGTGACGATCATGGCCGGCCGGCCGGCCGGGCGAAATCCGTCTTGCGATAGCCCTGGATGTAGAGGAGCGCCGTGAGGTCGCCATGGTCGATGCGGATCTTGGCTTCGGCGGCAACAGCGGGTTTGGCGTGCAGGGCGACGCCCGAGCCGGCAAGCTTGATCATGCCGAGGTCATTTGCGCCGTCGCCGACCGCCATGGCGTCCTCCGGCGTGATCCCGAGCCGCCGTGTGATGTCGATCAGCGCATCGACCTTGGCCTGCCGGCCGAGGATCGGTTCCTCCACGGTGCCGTCGAGCACGCCGTCTGCGACGTTCAGCCGGTTGGCACGGTTTTCGTCGAAGCCGATCCTCTTGCCGATGGGCCCGGTGAAGACGGTGAAGCCGCCCGAGACGAGCGCGGTATAGGCCCCCTTTGCCTTCATGGTCGCGACCAGCTCCACGCCGCCGGGCGTCAGCGTGATGTGCTTTGCGATCACCTCATCCACGACGCCGACCGGCAGGCCCTTCAACAGAGCCACGCGCTCGATCAAAGCCGGTTCGAAGGCGATTTCGCCGTTCATGGCCCGCGCGGTGATGGTGGCGACCTGTTCCTTCAGGCCCACTTCGGCGGCGAGCTCGTCGATGCATTCCTGACCGATCATGGTCGAATCCATATCGGCGATCAGCAGGCGCTTGCGCCGCGTTTCCGCATCCTGCACGATCACATCGACGGCAAATCCGTCGATAGCGTCCCGCAGCTGCCGCTCGGCCTCGACCGGGTCGGTGCCGTCGCGCAGCGCGATATCGCAGGCGATACCATCGGCCAGCCAATAGAGACCGGACGCCTGAACGGCGGCTGCGGCCTTTTCACCGAGGGCCGCGCTCAGCACCGGATTTGACGGATTGGCGACAAGCGTGGCAACGAGAGCCATGATGAAAAACCTTGAAAGAGGACAGGACACGATCCTGATAACGGGACCGACTGCCAGCGGCAAGTCCGCGCTCGCCGTCCGGCTCGCGCAGGCGCATGGTGGGGTGGTCGTCAATGCCGACAGCATGCAGGTCTACGACACGCTCCATGTGTTGACCGCGCGACCGGCAGAGGCGGATATGGACGGCGTGCCGCACCGGCTCTACGGGCATGTGCCGGCCGGCCGCAGCTATTCCACCGGCGAGTGGCTTCGGGATGTGACGGCGCTGCTCGAAGATCTGCGAGCGGAGGGACGGGTTCCCGTCATCGTCGGCGGCACCGGCCTCTATTTCAAGGCGCTGACGGGCGGCCTCTCCGATATGCCGGCCGTTCCCGATGCGATCCGCTCGTCCCTGCGGGCGCGGCTCCTTGCGGAGGGGGCTGATGCGCTCCACGCGGAACTGGCGAATATCGACCCTGAGACCGCCGCTGTGCTGAGACCCGGCGACGGGCAGCGGATCGTGCGGGCTCTCGAGGTGTTCGCGGCGAGCGGCCGGTCGATCCGCAGCTTCCAGGACGCGCGTGGCGCGATGGTGGTCGATCCGGATCGATCGCTGAAGATCGTCGTCCTGCCGGATCGCGACGACCTCCGTCGGCGCATCGACCGGCGGTTCGTGGCGATGCTGGAACGGGGCGCGGTGGAGGAGGTCGAAGCGCTTCTCGCGCTCGATCTGGCGTCCGATCTGCCGGCGATGAAGGCGATCGGCGTGCCGCAGATCGCGGCGATGCTGCAGGGAACCACGGACCGGCGCGGCGTGATCGAGACCGCATCGGCTGCCACGCGGCAATATGCCAAGCGCCAGATGACCTGGTTTCGCAACCAGCTGGATGAAAGCTGGCAGCGCATCGTGCCGTGACGATGGGACGGATGGCGCGGTGGGTGCACTATTTTCGGATCATGCTGCCGAGCGGCTTGCGGAGAAGGCTTTCGCGCAGCGACGGCGCCCGCAGGGAGGCTGCAGCTTCATCGAGCCCTTGCGGAGCGGGGGCGGTTGGGGCTGAAGCGTCCGCCTCGCCGCCGAGGATCTGCCGACGATAGGCATTGAAGCGGTCGGCCTGAGGATTCGACAGGGGATCGGAATATTGCGGTTCGACGCGGGGCAGCATGTCCGGGCGGTAGCTTTCGAGCCTGTCCGTCGGGCTTCGTGCGTCCGATCGGGTCGAAGTGTCTGGCCACTCCGCAGCGCGGTCGGCAAGGGGCGGCGGAGCGAGCGGTTCTCCGGAAGAGAATCCGCCGGCCGCCGCCGAATGGGCCGCAAACGACGCCGTTTCGCCGATGGAACTCGCGCGCATGCGCGCGACGATGGTGCGCAGATCGACATTGGCCGGCGTTTCGTCGTCGGCCTTCACAAACCCGCCGGCCGCCTTCGGCAGGCGGTTGTCCGGGATGCGCGCGAAGCGCATGCGCATCGGCACCGAGACCGCTTCGCCGAAAGCGATGGCCTCGCCGTTTCCGATCGAGGAGAGGAAGCTCATGGTCGAGACGGACGAATCCGGGATGGCCGAGCGGATGATGTCCTGGTCGCGATCGTTGGAGAGGCGCATGGCAAAGACCGTGGAGCACTGCGACAGGATGGTCGGGTCCAGTTCGCCGGGACGCTGCGTGATGATGCCGAGCGAGACGCCGTATTTCCGGCCTTCCTTGGCGATGCGGGCGATGGCCTGGCGCGTCGGCAGGAAGCCGAGGGACTGATCCGACGGCACATAGCGGTGCGCCTCTTCGCAGACGACCAGCATGTGGACGCCGCCATTGCTCCAGAGCCCGATCTCGAAGGCCATGCGGCAAAGAACGGAGGCGACCGAATTGACGACCTCCGAGGGAATGCCCGCCAGCTGGAACGTGGTGATGGGGCGCCCTTCGCCCGGAATGCGAAAGATCTTCGCGATCGTTTCCAGGATCGTGTCGTTGATCGTGTTCGAGGAGAACATGAAGGTGTAGCGCGGATCGTTGACGGCTGCCATGACGCGAACCTTCAGCGACCGGAGCGACGGCTTCTCGCCACGCCCTTCCAGACGGCCGATCCGCTCGTCGATCAGTGCGATGAGGTCGGCGATGCGATAGGGCACCGGCGTGTCCGCCGTCAGGGAGCTTTTCTCCGTCTGCCGCCGCATCACGCCGCCGTCGCCCTTGAAGCCTCGCTTGGCCTCGGGAATGAGATCGCGCAGGATGTCGAGTTCCTCGGCAATGGCGGAGCGCCCCCGGAACACGACTTCCGCGAACTCTTCCAGCCGCATCAGCCAGAAGGGCAGGTCCAGCGTGTCTGTGTCGATGACGACGGCATGGTCGGGAAAGGCGGCGGCGAACTCGTTGTGGGGATCGAGGATCAGGATTCGCAGCTTCGGGTCGGCTTCGATCGCCTTTCGCAGGAGAAGCGTGACGGCCGTGGATTTGCCGACGCCGGTGGTGCCGACGACGGCGAAATGTTTCGACAGCATCGAGGGAATGTGGATCGTCGCGTCCAGGCTGTCGTCCTGCGTCAACTGGCCGATGGTGAAGCAACCGCCGCGACCCGTGTCGTAGATGCGGGCAAGGTCGGCGGTGCGGATACGGTGGGCGACGGCGCCGAGATAGGGGTATTGGCTGATGCCGGCGGAAAATCCCTCGCGCCCGTCGATATCGACCCGCACCTCGCCCACGAGTTCCACGTCGATGCGGAAGACGTTGTCCTGCTGCTCCGCCCAGTTGTCGTCGCTCGTGCGCATGGAGGAGACGAGGGCGACGACCCGATTGGTCCCGACGGTGATGGACACCAGCCGCCCGACCGACCAGAGTTCGGTCAGCGACGTTTCGCCGTTTTCGGCCAGTGCGGCGATGGTCGCGCGGGAACCGTTGCAGGCGATGACGCGACCGAGGAAGCGATTGCCCCGGGCGACCGTATCGCGCCTGTCCGCCTCCGCTGTCCGGCCTTCGGCCTGAAGTTCGTTGTTCACCACGTAGTACCTCGCTTACGTTTCGGAATGTAAGCGTCGGACTTTAAGAAGATGTTTCTCATCGGCTATTTTCACGCGGGGCAGCCTGATCGGATCGGCATCGCCGCAGATGGAACGCCCTCGGGCATGATCGCGGCAAAGGTGTAAAAACCGTTGACGACATGGCCGAATGCCGGTATCAGTGCGCCCCATGAACATTCAAGCAATCATTCTTGTGGTGGGATCGCGCATGGGCAGGATGGTGTAACCATCCGGCGATAGCCACCCATGCGCAAACCAAGGCTCCTGACGGGGCCTTTTTTTATGCCTTCGAACAAGCAGAGCACAGGATCCAAGACATGTCGGGCGGGAAGAGCGAAATGGATGAAGCGAGCAGGGACGAGAACAGGATGACGGGCGCGGAGATCGTTCTGCGTGCGCTCAAGGACAATGGCGTCGAGGTCATCTTCGGCTATCCCGGCGGTGCCGTCCTCCCGATCTACGACGAAATCCACCAGCAGGAAGACATCAAGCATATCCTCGTCCGTCACGAGCAGGGCGCAGGCCATATGGCCGAGGGCTATGCCCGCTCGACCGGCAAGGTCGGCGTCATGCTCGTCACCTCCGGCCCCGGCGCGACCAATGCCGTGACGCCGCTGCAGGATGCGCTGATGGACTCCATCCCGCTCGTCTGCCTGTCCGGCCAGGTCCCGAGCTCGCTGATCGGTTCCGACGCCTTCCAGGAATGCGACACGGTCGGCATCACCCGGCCCTGCACCAAGCACAACTGGCTGGTCAAGGACGTCAACGAGTTGGCAGCGATCATCCACGAGGCGTTCCGCATCGCAAAGTCCGGTCGTCCCGGTCCGGTTCTGGTCGATATTCCCAAGGATATCCAGTTCGCGACGGGCACCTACACGCCGCCGTCGGCCGTTCCGATCCAGACGAGCTATCAGCCGAAGATGGATGGCGATATCCGCCGCATCGAGGAAGCGGTCGCGTTGATGAAGACGGCACGCCGTCCGATCATCTATTCCGGCGGCGGCGTCATCAATTCGGGCGACGAGGCGACGCGGTTGCTGCGCGAGCTGGTTTCGCTGACGAATTTTCCTATCACCTCGACCCTGATGGGCCTCGGCTGCTACCCCGCCTCCGGCACCAACTGGCTCGGAATGCTCGGCATGCACGGCACCTACGAGGCCAACATGGCCATGCACGATGCCGACGTCATGATCTGCATCGGCGCGCGTTTCGACGACCGGATCACCGGCCGGCTGAACGCGTTTTCGCCGAACTCCAAGAAGATCCACATCGACATCGACCCATCCTCGATCAACAAGATCGTTCGCGTCGATGTCCCGATCGCCGGCGATGTCGGCCGCGTTCTGGAAGAGATGGTTCGCCTGTGGCATGCCGGATCGGCCGGGCTCGACACGGCGCGGCTGAACGACTGGTGGGCCGATATCGCCCGCTGGCGGGGGCGCAAGTCGCTGTCCTACAAGCAAAGCGCCGACGTCATCATGCCGCAATATGCCATCGAGCGCCTGCATGCGCTGACCAAGGACCGCGATACCTACATCACGACGGAAGTCGGACAGCACCAGATGTGGGCGGCGCAGTTCTACGGCTTCGAAGCGCCGAACCGCTGGATGACCTCGGGCGGGCTCGGCACGATGGGCTATGGTTTCCCGGCTGCGATCGGCGTTCAGGTCGCGCATCCCGACAGCCTCGTCATCGACATCGCGGGCGATGCCTCGATCCAGATGTGCATCCAGGAAATGTCCTGCGCCGTGCAATACAGTCTGCCGGTCAAGATCTTCATCCTGAACAACCAGTATATGGGCATGGTGCGCCAGTGGCAGCAGCTGCTGCACGGCAATCGTCTCTCCAACTCCTACACGGAGGCGATGCCCGATTTCGTCAAGCTGGCGGAAGCCTATGGCGGCGTCGGCATTCGCTGCGACAAGCCCGGCGAGCTGGACGATGCGATCCTGCGGATGATCGACAGCCCGGCCCCCGTCATCTTCGACTGCCGCGTCGCCAACCTTGCCAACTGCTTCCCGATGATCCCCTCGGGCAAGGCGCACAACGAGATGCTGCTGCCGGACGAGGCCACCGACGAAGCGGTCGCCACCGCGATCGATGCCAAGGGCCGCCAGCTGGTTTGATTGCACGGACGGGACGCGGTAGATTGGCCGCGTCCCGTTTTAAAAGGTGAGGGCGATGGCGAGAGCAAGGATGTCTGACACGGGAATGGTGGAGCTTCCGAGGGCGCTCCGCGATGCCGTGGGGCTTTATCCGGGCTCCGAAGTGGAGATCACGGAAAGCGGCGGCAAGTTGATCGTTGAGCCTGTACCCGCGGCTTCGTCGGAAACGACGGGCAAACGGACAATCGCCATGGAGGCATTCCTGGCGAAGCGGATGAGGTACGACGGCCCGCCGATCACGGACGAAATGATGCATCAAGCCATCCTTGACGAGGCAAAACAGCGGTGGGACAGCGTTCAGCGACAGTGGGACAAAGGCATCGATGAAAACCCTGTCGATTGATACCAATGTTCTCGTCCGGTTGCTGGTCCTTGACAACCCGGAGCAGAACGCGATCGTCGAGCGCCTTTTCACAACCAATCGTTTTTCGGTCCTCTGGACCGTGCTCATGGAGGCGGAGTGGGTGCTGAGGAAAGTCTTCAAGGCGGACACTCGGCGCATCAACGACATGTTCAGATCCATGCTGATCGACGAATTGATCGAGGTCGCGCGTCCCGACGCGCTGACGTGCGCTCTCGACCTTCATTCCGCGGGCATGGATTTCGCCGATGCGGTGCATCTCTGCCTGACGGATGAAAGCATGCCTTTCGTCACCTTCGACCGCGATCTTGTGCGCCGCGCGAAAAAACTCATACCCGACGCCAGCGTCGAGCTGGCCCAATAAATTTTGGAGGACCCAATCTCATGAACGCCCACCTACAACCGACCGGCTCTGCCTATTTCATCGCCAAGGAAACCGAGATCGCGGAGAAGCACACGCTGTCCGTTCTCGTGGCCAACGAGCCGGGCGTTCTGGCGCGGGTGATCGGGCTGTTTTCCGGGCGCGGCTACAATATCGAGAGCCTGACCGTGTCGGAGACCGAACACGAGGCGCATCTCTCGCGGATCACGATCGTGACGCGGGGGACGCCGCATGTGCTGGAGCAGATCAAGTCGCAGCTCGAACGGCTGGTGCCGGTTCACCGCGTCGTGGATCTGACGGTGCGCGCCGGTTCTCTCGGGCATGACCGTCCGATCGAGCGGGAGGTGGCACTGGTGAAGGTCAAGGGCACCGGTGAGAACCGGGCGGAGACGCTGCGTCTGGCCGATGCCTTCCATGCCAAGGTGGTCGATGCGACGGTCGAGCATTTCATTCTGGAAATCACGGGGAAGTCGTCGAAGATCGACCAGTTCGTCGCCGTGATGAAGCCGCTCGGCTTGCTGGAAGTCTGCCGCACGGGCATCGCCGCCATGAACCGCGGCGCGCAGGGAATGTAAAAACACGCCTATCGTCAGGGCATTGAGGTTCTTTCCTGCGAAGCCGAATCCGCTTCCTGATCCAGTCTTCGAACCCATAAAGCCGCGCATCCGAAAAGGTGGGCGGCTTTGTCGTTTCAGATCATCTCGAGCGGTCGCTTCCGCGAGGGCGGCGGGAAGGCGGCGTCCAGCGCCAGTCTGTCCTCGTTCGTCAGCCGGATATCGAGGGCGGCCAAGTTCTCGCGGATGCGGTCCGGCCGGCCGGTCTTCGGGATGGCGATCACGTCCGGCGTTGCCAGAACGAAGGCGATGGCGATCTGGGCCGGCGTTGCGCCATGCGCGGCGGCGATGCGATGCAGCGTGGCGTTGCCGAGCAGACGGCCTTCGTCCAGCGGCGAGTAGGCCATGATCGGCATGCGCTTCGCGGCGCACCAGGGCAGGAGATCGAAGGCGATGCCCCGGCGCGACAGGTTGTAGAGCACCTGGTCGGTCGCCGCCCGGCCCGGCGCCAGCTGCTCGATTTCCTCCATGTCGTCGACATCGAAATTGGACACGCCCCAGGCGCGGATCTTGCCGTCCTTCAGCAGGCGTTCGAAGGCCTCCAGCGTTTCCGAAAGCGGCGTGCCGCCGCGCCAGTGCAGGAGGTAGAGGTCGATGTGATCGGTGCCGAGCCGCGTCAGGCTGTCCTCGCAGGCCCGCAGCGTCCGGGATGTCGACGCGTTCGACGGCAGGACCTTGCTGACGACGACGGCATCGCCCCGGCGGCCAGCGATGGCCTCGCCCACCACACGCTCCGCGCCGCCATCCGCATACATCTCGGCCGTATCGATCAGCGTCAGGCCGAGATCGAGGCCGAGTCGGAGACTGGAGACTTCCTGGGATCGTGCGGCAGCGTTCTCGCCCATGTGCCACGTGCCCTGACCAAGCACTGGAACCGAGGTTCCGTTCGGAAATATGGTGCTGGTCAACGTCGTGGGCATCGGGGCGTTCTCTCTTCCTGGTGAGCGAGGATATAGGCTTGTGTCTGCCGGGCGGAAGAGGCGTCAGCCGAGGTTTGGCCGCGCGCCGGCGCGCTTGGCGACGAAGCGGGCCAGCGGCGGGCCCATGGCCATGACGATCAGCAGCCGAGCCGTCTGCAGGGCCATGACGAAGGCGATATCGACATTGCTGGAGGCCGCGATGATGGCGATCGAGTCCATGCCGCCGGGGCTGGTCGCGAGGTAGGCGGTCAGCGGATCGATGCCGGCCGTGCGGGTCAGGATAAAGGCGAGGATGCCGGAAATGCCCATCAGCACGAGGATGGAGGCGACTGTGGGCAGGAGCACCCGACGGGCATGCGCGAGGATGGGCCGCGTGAATCCGAGGCCGATGTTCCAGCCGAGGGCCGCATAGCTGATCGCGAGCAGCCATTCGGGGAGATGGATGTGGACGCTGCCGGTGACGCTGAGCAGGCCGCCGATGAGGAAGGGCACGAGGAGGGCGCCGGCGGGGATGCGGAGATACCAGCCGAGCGTGCCGCCGAAGACGGCGACGGCGAGCGTCTGGGCCAGAGACAGGGCCGCGATCGGCTCGAACCAGACGATCGTGGCGGTGGCACCGTCCAGTCCGGCCCAATAGCGCGCGACGAGGGCGGCGGCGGCGGCGACGAAGACCACGCGCAGATATTGCATGAAGGCGACCAGCCGGACATCGGCGCCATAGGCCTCCGCCATGACCATCATCGTGGTGGCGGCACCGGCCGAACAGCCCCAGATGGCGGTCGTGCCGGGAAGGACGTTCAGCCGGGTGATCAGGTAGCCGCTGAGCGTGCTCATGGTGATGACGCAGACGACGATGCCGAGAAAGAGCGGCCAGTTGCCGAGGAAGGTGCCGACGATATCGGCGGTTATGGAGCCCGCGATCATCGTGCCGATCAGCGTCTGGGAGGACAGAACGAGCGCGCGGTGGAGGCGGATCGTGCTGCCGTTGAGGCCGAGAATGCAGCCGGCGACCATGGGGCCCATCAGGAGCGCCGCGGGAATGCCGAGCGCTTCGAGGGTTGCAGCGACGGCAATGGAGAGGGCGAGAAGCAGGAACCACTGGACGCGTCGCGAGCGCCGGCCAAGCCCGGTCCTGCTTTTCTCGGATTGCAACGTCATCGGGCGGCTCGATTTCTGGCCATTCTCGCTCGGGCAGGTCCAGCCGGGGCATCAGGCTCAGCCGGGTTGTAAGATGCGCCGCGCGCACTGCGGGGGGCAGCGGGCGGACCGTCAGCGGGTTAAGAGCCATCGGCCGGTGGAAGTCAAGAATTCTCAAGCGTCAAAGGAGAGGATGCAGCCTCCATTTGCCTTTTCGTTTGCGGCTGCCACAGCGGGCGGCCTCTCGCGCAGGCGGGGGGAAAGCGCGCCGGCGGGCTTGCGCTCCGGCGCCGAATCCTGCCACGTCGTTGCATGGAATTTGCACCCCAGCAGGACGAGGCGTTGAAGGCCGTCAGCCAGTGGCTGAAGGCCGGGCGCAAGCCCTTGTTCCGGTTGTTCGGCTATGCCGGCACGGGCAAGACCACGCTTGCCCGCCATTTTGCCGAACATGTGGATGGCGAAGTGCTGTTTGCCGCCTTCACGGGCAAGGCCGCGCAGGTGCTGCGCTCCAAGGGCGCCTCGAACGCCAAGACGATCCATTCGTTGATCTACCGGCCGCGCGGCGAGGAAGAGGTGTCCGACGAGGAAACCGGCAAGACCTCGGTCTCGCCGATGTTCTCGATCAACCGCCAGAGCCCGGTCGCGAAAGCCGCGCTGATCGTCGTTGACGAATGTTCCATGGTCGATGAGGCGCTGGGCAAGGATCTGATGAGCTTCGGTACGCCGATCCTCGTGCTCGGCGATCCCGGGCAGCTGCCGCCGGTGTCCGGCGGGGGCTACTTCACGAATGACGAGCCCGACTATCTTCTGACCGATATTCACCGGCAGGCGCGCGACAATCCGATCATCAAGCTTGCCATGCAGGTGCGCGAAGGCAAGGAAATCATGTTCGGCGACTACGGCACGGCGAAGATCATTTCGAAATCCGAGGTGACGCAGGATCTCGTTCTCAAGGCCGATCAGGTGCTGGTGGGCACCAACAAAACCCGGCGGCGCTACAATACGCGACTGCGGGAGCTGAAGGGGTTCACGACCGAATATCCGCAATCCGGCGACAAGCTGGTGTGCCTGCGCAACGACCCCGCCAAGGGGTTGTTGAATGGATCGCTGTGGCAGGTGATGACCTCGTCCAAGGAGACGGTGAAGCCGGGCATCAATCTGATGATCCGGCCCGAGGAGGACGACCTCGATCGGGGCGCGGCCAAGATCAAGCTGCTCAAGACGGCTTTCGAGGATGTCGAAGGCGAGATCCCCTGGTCGACGCGCAAACGCTATGACGAGTTCGACTACGGCTATGCCCTGACCGTGCACAAGGCGCAGGGGTCGCAATGGAACGACGTCGTGCTGTTCGATGAGAGCTGGGCCTTTCGCGACACGCGCGAGCGTTGGCTTTATACGGCGATCACGCGAGCGGCGGAAACGCTGACGATCGTGCGCTGAACCGGGCATTCACGGAGCCGGGCACGACCTGAATCCCCGATCTGCGATCAGCGCATTCTACGATCCTCCGCACGAACGTTCGCTTTTTACGGATGAACGTTGCGCTTCAACTCACTGGCGCTGATGATGAATTCGCTCTCGGTCTTCCGCTTGCCCAGAAGTTTTTCCTGACAGAGACGCGCTTCCTTCAGCGCATCCCGGCTTTTCTCCCGGCGATAGGTGTCGGTGATCAGCATGCACTGCATCAGCGGGCTCGATATCCCCTTGTCGACCGCGTAGTGGAAAAGGTCGCCATTGGTCGCAAGCGTCTTGGCGGCCACGCCGAGGCTCTCGAACAGCAGGTCGAAATCGTTCGAGAGATTCTCATTGTCGATCCACATCTGCGACACGATCTCGCCCGTGGCATCGCTCGACACCCGGACACGCGTCTGCTGATCCGTTTCCGCAGGGCCGATCGAAATGGTGAAGGAGAGGGGGCTCTTCGACGGCGCCTGCCAGGCGAGTGCGTCCGGCTGCGATCCCGGGATGATCACCGTGTAATAATCCATCGCCGCGCGGATCTGCTGGGCAAGGCGCGTCGCAAAAACGTCGTCCCCGTTTGCGGCCGGGCCATCGACCCGAACTGTCACGCGCGGAACGTCGGTATCGTCGGCGTTTGTCGAAAGCGAAAGACGCGCCTGGATCTGCGGACTGACGCCGAGGGCTGTCGAACTCAAAGGGGTGAAAAGCAGGAGAGGCAGAAGCGAGATCATCGCGACGGGCGTCGCCAGCGGCGCCGGCAGCCAGCTGGGCCTCGCCCGCTTGCCGATCGACGCTCGGGATCCTGCAGGCGGACCGGCGCTCACCGGCGCCGCTTCGACAGGGGACATATCTTTTGATCCAGCGGCCGAGGGCGCTGCGTGGACGACGGCATCCGGCGCGGGCTTCGACGGCGTGATCGATACGATCGCGCCGGGGGCAGTGGACTCGCCTTCGACATCCGCTTCCGTCATCAAGGACGTGACACCTGCAGAGCATGCAGCGGCCGAACGGCGCAGATAGACCGGGGCATAGCCGCCCTTGGGGATCTCGATCTGCCAGACGGCATCCTGCCCTTCGGTCTCATAGAACGCGGTCAGGAGCTTGCGCAGCTTGCCGGCGTGGACGCGGACCAGCGGGTCGCTGTCGGCGTTGAAGGCGTCCGGACGGCGGAAGACATCGACCGCGATCGTGTAGCCTTTCAGCTGCATGGACTGGCCGGCAAGGTCCTTGGTGACGACATAGGAGAGGAAGGCACGCAGGCGCTCGGAGCGCGCGAAAACTGCGCTCGCCAAGACATCGGCAAGCGCCGTGCGGATTTCCGTATCGGTGGGTCTGTCCAACGGCTTCAAGACACACTGCCTCCTTTCTCTTTCAACGAGCACCGATCGATCGCGTCTCACGGATGCTTCGGCGCTTCACATCGTCTGTAACGTTGCAGGTCTTCACCCGCGCTTCTCGTTTCGATCTGAGTGAGAAGCGCCATCCTACCACATAAAGAGGATATTCTCACCAGATATGCTCAGAATAACTCTTCAAGGTTGCGTAATTTTCCACTGACTCTTCAGTGGTATAGGTTGCCGACGAACCCGTCTCCCATCGAGGCGTCCGACTCGATGCGCGCACAGCGCGGCCGGCAGGCCTATTGTTGGTTCAAGCGATCCTTCTAGCAAGACCTGATATCATGCGCGTTTAAAAATGATGTCATTTACTTACTAATGATAGAGAAATAAACCTTTCGCGCACCTTTATGGGACGTCGGCGAACATCGTCCGGATGCAGTCTGCCCGGAAGCGAGCATCCTGGGGTTGCGAAGCGGCGATCTCAAAAGGCTGATCGGCGGCGATGGCAAGCCGCCCACCGCCTCTGGAACGGCGTCCCGGGGAGTGATAGACGTGGCCTGTCGCCTCCGGGCGCCGCTCGCCGTCCCGATGTCTCCGATCTTTCAAGGTGTCACATGCCCGCCAAGCTTTCGGTCAACCTCAATGCGATCGCCATGCTGCGAAACCGCCGCGACCTTCCGTGGCCGTCTGTGGTCGGCATCGGCAAGCAGGCGCTGGAGGCCGGAGCGCATGGGTTGACGGTGCATCCGCGTCCCGACCAGCGCCATATTCGTTTCTCCGATCTCGGCCCTCTGCGGACGCTGATCGACGAGATGTTTCCGCAGGCGGAATTCAACATGGAAGGCTATCCCAATGCCGAGTTTCTGGGGCTGTTGGAGCGCCATCGCCCCGAGCAGGTCACGCTCGTGCCTGACGATCCGGCACAGGCGACATCCGATCACGGGTGGGATTTCCGGGCGAACCGGGAGCTTCTGACGGATGTCATCGCCCGGCTCAAGGATCTCGGGCTTCGCGTCTCGCTGTTTGCCGATGGCGATGGTGACCGGGAGGCGCTCGACATTGCACGCGCGACCGGGGCCGATCGGATCGAACTCTACACCGGTCCCTATGGCGGTTGCTTTGGCGCGCCGGATCGGGCGGCCGTCATCGCCCGGGAATTGGGCCGCACGGCGGCAATCGCACGCGAGCTCGGCCTCGGCGTCAATGCCGGACACGATCTGACGGTCGACAATCTGCCGCTGCTCGTCGAGCATATCCCCCATCTCGATGAGGTCTCGATCGGACATGGTCTGACGGCCGATGCCTTGGAATATGGCATGACGGAGACGGTGCGCCGCTTCCGTCGGGCCTGCGGCGAGGTTTTCGCCTGACCGCAGGCCCTTTCAGACGCATCCGTCCGATGGTTTAGCCGGCGAGCGCGGCCTTGTTTTCCTCAAGGAACGCCCGAAGGTTTTTCGACGGCCGGCCGGTCAGTGTTTCCACCGAATCCGTGACGATCTCGATGTGGCCGAGGCGCGCGTTCGCGTCGAACGACACGAGCGTCGGGACGAGGAAAGCGGGGACGCCGGCTGCCTCCATCCCGCCTGCGAGCTGCTCGTCCGTCAGGTTTACCACGGCGAGCGGCCTGCCGGAGATCTCGCTGACGAGATCTGCAATCTCGGCATTGGTGTAGGCGACGGGGCCGGTGAGGGTCAGCGTCTCATTGCCGGTTCGATCGCCGAGAAGGGCTGCGGCCGTCGCTGCGGCGAGATCCGCCCGTGCGACGTAGGACGTCTTGCCGTCGCCGGCCGACGTGTACCAGGTGCCGGACTGGAGCGCGGTCGGCACGGACAGGAACAGGTTCTCCATGTACCAGCTGTTGCGCAGGATGGTGTAAGGCAGGCCGGTGGCCTTGATGGCCTCCTCGGTGCCGAGATGATCCGGTGCGAAGCTGACCGCCGATGTCGCGGCATTCGGCAGCGAGGTGTAGAACACGCGGCCGACGCCGGCCTTCTTGGCGGCGGTGACCGCATTTTTATGCTGGCTCAGGCGCTGGCCGGGAACGGCGAGCGCGTCCGTCGAGATGATCAGCGCCTTGTCGATGCCTTGAAAGGCAGCGTCGAGCGTGGCGGCATCGTCGAAATCGGCCTTGCGCAGCGTCACGCCTTTTTCGCCATAGGCGGCAAGCTTTGCGGGGTCCCGACTGGCCGCGACGATGTCGGCGGGAGCGACCTGACCCGAGGCGAGGAGTTCGTCGAGAACGAGGCGGCCGAACTGGCCGGCGGCGCCGGTAACGAGGATCTTGGACATGGACTTGCTTCTCCAGATGACAGGCTCAAGAATGACGGGTGCCGCATTGCAGCGGGAGCCTATGAAAGATATAGTCTCGAAAAGAGACCTGCTCTTTCTTCTTCACTTGGACGCATCTGTAAAGGCGGCAGTTTTTTCGCCGATAGGCACAGAAAGGGAACCGACCCATGAACACGAACGTCCGAAGGGCCCAGGGTACGAGCGCCGTCATCATCGGCGGCGTCGTGTTCGATGCCGCCAATTGCCCCATGCGCGACGTGCTCGGCAATATCGCCGGCAAATGGACGACGCTGATGATCCACGCGCTCAGCGAGGGGCCGATGCGGTTTTCGGCGCTCAAGCGCACCATTCCGGACATCTCGCAGCGCATGCTGACGCAGACGCTGCGCGACCTGCAGCGTGACGGATACATCGCCCGGACCGTCTATCCGACCAATCCGCCGAGCGTCGATTACGCGCTGACGGATCTCGGCCGGTCTTTTCTGGATGTTCTCCTGCCGCTCGTGGACTGGTCGACGAAACACCACGGCACGATCCGCCAGTCTCGCGACGTCTTCGACGCCGCGGGCTGATCTGCCGTATCAGGCCGCCTTGCGGCAACCGGCCTCGGTTTTCCTCTCCGCGGACGCATCCAGAGCGAAGGCCACGGCAGCGCCGGCATGGATGGCGGTCGAATCGAAGCCGGGCAGAGCGAGCGCATCCGGATCGAGGATGAGGCAGATTTCGGTGCAGCCGAGGATGACGGCATCGGCACCCTGCGCCTTCGCCTTGGCGATGACGGCATGCAGCGCGGCGCGCGAGGCGTCGAGGACATGGCCGGCGCAAAGCTCCTTGAAGATGACGTCGTGGACGAGCGTGCGATCCTCGGCCGAGGGCACCATGACGTCGATCCCGTGACCGGCCATGCGCTCCGCATAGAAGCCGTGCTCCATCGTGTAGCGCGTGGCGAGCAGCAGCGGGCGCCGGATGCCGGCGGCGGACATCGCCTGCGCGGTTTCGTCGATGATGTTGATGAGGGGGATACCGATGGCGGCTTGCACCTCCTCAGCTACGAGATGCATCGTGTTCGTGCAGATCAGGACGCAATCCGCGCCGGCCGCTTCCAATGCGCGCGCGACATCGGCAAGACGCTGGGCGGCATCCGTCCAGCGACCTGCCATCTGAAGATCGACGATCGACTGGAAATCGACGGAGTGCAGCAGCACTTCGGCCGAATGCAGGCCGCCGAGATGCGCGCGCACGGCTTCGTTGACCATGCGGTAATAGACCACCGAGCTTTCAAAGCTCATTCCACCGATCAGACCGATCTTTCGCATGACGCCGTTTCCCCTGCTGAGTTTGCGTTGACGACCATGATGCGGCGGAACCAGCGGCATGTGCTTGCATTTCCCGGCTAAAGAACACTGTTTGGCGCACAGGAATTGCGCCATAGAAGAATTTCATGCAATATTTCGGCGCCGGATCCTGTGGAGGCGCCTGAATGCTGGATGATCGTGACCGAAAACTGCTCGGCTTGTTGCAGGAGGATGCCGACCAGTCCGTGACCGTGCTGGCGGAGAAAATCAGCCTGTCGCTCTCGGCCTGCTCGCGTCGCATCCAGCGGCTGGAGGAGGCGGGCTATATTGCGCGCCGCATCGCGGTGCTCGATCGCGACCGCATCGGCGTGCCGACGACGGTGTTTGCGTTGATCAAGACGACCCAGCATTCCGATGACTGGATCGACGGGTTTCGCCGGATCATTCGCGACATTCCCGAGATCGTGGAGGTGCACCGCCTGACCGGCAACTACGATTACATCCTGAAGATCGTGCTGCCGCGCGTCGAGCACTACGACGTCATCTACAAGCAGATCGTGCGCAAAACCGAGCTCTTCGACGTCTCCGCGTCGATCTCCATGGAGGTCTTGAAAAGCGGGGCCGCATTTCCGGTCGATTACGCCGTGTAATTTTTCTTTCTCGGCACGGTGAGGGGGCATATCTCCGTTGCCTCGGACAGGGCACCGTCGCGCCTTTTGGTTCACGCAAGAATTTTCCACCTCGCCGGGTTGACCGCCTGACCCACATTCGGCATAAGAAGAACCGTACCGTACGGTACTAACCTGGAGGTTCTCGTCGTGTCGTCCCTGTCCACCCAGCCGGAATTTTCGCCGCGCCAGAACGCCGTTCTGGATAGCGCGTTGCGGCTGCTGGTCGATGGCGGCGAGCGGGCGCTGACGACGGCGGGCGTCGCACGGGCGGCGAACTGCTCCAAGGAAAGCCTCTACAAATGGTTCGGCGATCGAGACGGCATTCTGTCGGCGATGATCGGTTATCAGGCGAGCAAGGTGCGCACGCTGGAAGAGCGGGCGGAAACGCTGACCGGAGAGAGCCTGCGGGCACATCTCGTGGTTTTCGCGCGCGATCTGCTCGACGTTCTCAGCGGCGACGTTTCGCTGGCGCTGAACCGCCTTGCGATCGGACAGGCGAGCCGCGACGGCTCGCATCTCGGGCAGATGCTGCAGGAGCGCGGTCGTCGCCAGATCGGCAAGCGGGCCGGAGGGTTGCTGGATGCCGGCCGCAGGGCAGGGCTCCTGCGGTTCGACAATGGCGAGGAGGCCTATGGCGTTCTCTACGGGCTCATCGTCACCGACCTGCATCTTCGCATGCTGCTCGGCGAGGACGTGAAACCGACACAGCAGGATTTCAGCCGCAGGGCGGAGCGGGCGGTCGACGCCTTCCTCGATCTCTACGGCACGAAAAGACAAACGGCCAAGCCCTGAAGGCGGCCGAGATTTCAACAAGGGAAGGATACATTCCATGCGCGTCTATTACGATCGTGATGCCGATCTCAATCTCATCAAGTCCAAGAACGTCGTCATCGTCGGCTATGGCAGCCAGGGTCGCGCCCACGCGCTGAACCTCAAGGACAGCGGCGCCACCAATGTCGTCATCGCGCTCAAGGCCGGCTCCCCGACCATCAAGAAGGCCGAAGCCGACGGCTTCAAGGTCATGACCGTCGCCGAAGCCGCCAAGTGGGGCGACCTCCTGATGATGGCGACGCCGGACGAGCTTCAGGCCGACATCTACAAGGCCGACATCGCCGGCAACATCCGTGACGGCGCAGCCATCGCGTTCGCACACGGCCTCAACGTCCATTTCGGCCTCATCGAGCCGAAGGAGACGCTCGACGTCGTCATGATCGCGCCGAAGGGCCCGGGCCACACGGTGCGCGGCGAATACCAGAAGGGCGGCGGCGTTCCCTGCCTCGTTGCCGTCGACAAGGACGCTTCGGGCAACGCGCTCGATCTTGCGCTGTCCTACGCCTGCGGCGTCGGCGGCGGCCGTTCGGGCATCATCGAGACGAACTTCAAGGAAGAGTGCGAAACCGACCTCTTCGGCGAACAGGTCGTTCTCTGCGGCGGTCTGGTCGAGCTGATCCGCGCCGGCTTCGAAACGCTGGTTGAAGGCGGCTATGCGCCGGAGATGGCGTATTTCGAGTGCCTGCACGAAGTGAAGCTGATCGTCGACCTGATCTATGAAGGCGGCATCGCCAACATGAACTACTCGATCTCCAACACGGCCGAGTGGGGCGAATACGTCACGGGCCCGCGCATCATCACCTCGGAAACGAAGGCCGAGATGAAGCGCGTCCTGCACGACATCCAGACCGGCAAGTTCACCTCCGACTGGATGCAGGAATACCGTTCGGGCGCTGCGCGCTTCAAGGGTATCCGCCGCATGAACGACACCCACCAGATCGAGGAAGTCGGCGCCAAGCTGCGCGGCATGATGCCCTGGATCGCCAAGAACCAGCTGGTCGACAAGGCCCGCAACTAAGCCTCTTCCTTCATCGGAAACGGCGATGCCGGGCAGCCTTGCCCGGCATTTTCGTTCCCGCTGCCTGCACCTCCCGGAGACTGTTTTTGCAGCGCAAAATCGATTGTGCCTTGCAAAATAGATAATTATGGGTTGCATGATCGCGCGGTTGAGCGCACACTTTGCCTGTCTCGTTCCACATCGAGGAGGATAGTGTGATGACGACCGTGATGGAGTATTTCGCCTGGTTCGACTTTGCGATTCTCTGCGCCATCGGCGCCCTGATCGCGTGCAGCATGACATCTGGCAGCGCTTGAGGCCTGTCGGCTAGGCTGACATCCGGCGACAACGGGTTAGACGTCCCGTTGCCTCTGGAAAGAACACGCCGGGCATTCGTGCCCGGTGGTCCACGGTGTCTGCTGCCACGCGGTCCGCTCCTGCAAGCCCTTCCGCCATCGCTCTCCGCATGATCTGCAGCCTCTCTCTGGCCGCGTCGATCGATGCGGATTTTTTACGCTGATTTAGGTCAGCATTGTTGACTTATTCCACCTGCCGTGATGTGGTTCGGCAAAAGCATCATCGAGGAAATATCCATGCTGGACTGGGAATCCATTTTCGCAACGCGCTCGAGCCGTATGCGCGCGTCGGAAATCCGCGAACTTCTGAAGCTGCTCGATCGCCCCGACATCATCTCCTTTGCCGGCGGTATTCCGGACCCGGCGCTGTTTCCGGACGCGGAATTCAAGACCGCCTATGCCGACATCTTCTCCGGGCCGGCCGTCGGTGCCGCGCTCCAATATTCGGTGAGCGAAGGCTACCTTCCGCTGCGCGAATGGCTGGTCGGCGAGATGGCGAAAATCGGCATCCCCTGCGAAGCGGAAAACATTCTCATCACCTCGGGTTCGCAGCAGGCGCTCGATTATCTCGGCAAGCTGTTCCTGTCGCCGAACGATACGGCACTGGTCACATGGCCGACCTATCTCGGCGCGCTGCAGGCCTTCAATGCCTATGAGCCGAATTACGACCAGTTGACGCCCGGCGGCAACCGGACGCCGGCGGCCTATCAGGAGACGGCGGCCAAGGCCGGCGGTCGCGTCAAGTTCGCCTATCTCTCGGCGGACTTCTCCAACCCGACCGGCGAGACCGTGACGCGCAGCCAGCGCGAGGCGCTGATCGACATGGCCGACGAGATGGATATCGCCATCATCGAGGACGGCGCCTACCAGTCGTTGCGTTTCAACGGCGATGCGATCCCACCGATCCTCGCGCTTGAAATCGCCCGCAAGGGCGCCATCAACGAGACCCGCACCATCTATAGCGGCTCGTTCTCCAAGACGCTGGCACCCGGTCTCCGGGTCGGGTTCGTCGTGGCCGCCATGCCGGTCATTCGCAAGCTGGTCCTGATGAAACAGGCGGCCGACCTGCACTCCTCGACCATCAACCAGATGGCGATCTGCCATGTGGCCGAGCGCGGCTTCGACCGGCAGGTCGACAAGATCCGCTCCGTCTACAGCCAGCGCCGCGATGCGATGCTGAAGGCGCTGGAGACGCACATGCCTGACGGCGTCTCCTGGACGCGTCCGGAAGGCGGCATGTTCGTCTGGCTGACCTTGCCGGTCGGCATGGAGGGGGGGGCGCTTCTCGCGAAGTCGCTGGTCACCGCCAAGGTCGCGTTCGTGCCCGGAAAGGCGTTCTTCGCCGATGGATCGGGTGCCAACACGCTGCGTGTCAGCTTCTCCTGCGCCAATGAGACGATGATCGAGGAAGGCATTTCGCGCCTCGCCACGCTCATCCGCGGCGAAATCCTCGCCAAGGTCGCCTGATCGCCCTGATCATCTGGTAGACCTGATCGTCTGCAAGCCTTGCTCTATATATTCGCGTACCACTCTGTCATGAGGGTGGTACGCGGCTTCTCCGCGTGGTGAAAGCGAAGAGGACGATCGATGCAGGGCCAGAGCGATGCCACAAAAGCTTTTCTTTCCGAACTCGCAGGGCGCTTCCAGCTGAGCGAAAACGCCGTGACGGCGATGCTCGTCGCGGTGAAGCGCGGACACGGCACCATGGCCCAGTTCGATATCGCCGAGCTCGGCGGTCACGGGCAGTGGATGCGCGGCGGCATGACCATGGTTGGCGATATGTTCAATCACGGACTGAAGAACACGGTCGACAATCTTTGCAACAGTCTGGCCGAAGCCCTGTCGTCCGGGCGGATCGAGGTCGCCGGCGCCTCCACCGGCCAGCATGCCTGGTGGCCGCAATGGCTGGGCGTGCCCTCCAGCACCGGCGCGCAGAACGACAGCGCCTATGCCGTCTTTCCCTCCCAGCACTGCTTGGCCATCAAGGACGGCGACGGCGTGACGCTTTACGACACTGAGGACCATCTGATCTCGGGCGTCGGCCAGCAACAGGGCGTCGGGGGCTCGCAGACCTTCACCAGCCAGCGCGGCTCGTTTTCGGTGTCCAGCCTCCGCCGTCTCAACAATGGCGGCGACCTGCCCGGCGCGGAGCCGATGCCCGATCAAGCCACGAGCCACGCCGGGGCGGGCTACACCGCTGCACCGACCTCATCCGCGCCGGCCTCATCCGCGCCGATCTCATCCGCGCCGGCCTACCAGCCGGACGCCGCTGCCAGCGGATATGCGGCCGAAAGCTGGTCTGCCGCCCAGTCGGCGCCGCTCGCCGCGATCGATCCCGCGAAGACGTCTCTCGAGGAGCGTCTCGTGGACGCGGCAGAGGCTCGGCCACAGGCGCCCGCTCCGTCGTCCTCCGATGGCCTGCAGATCATCGCCTTGATCGAAAAGCTCGCGGCGCTGAAAACGGCGGGCATCCTGTCGGAAGAAGAGTTTTCGGCGAAGAAGGCCGAACTTCTCAAGCGTCTCTAGACGACGCCAGAACGGCGGCGGATATGCGATCCGTCGCCGTTCGATTTTCCGCTCACGCCTTGGCGATATGCGGGCCGAGCAGCGAGAGGTCGGCCTCGCCGAGGCGATCCGCTGCCGTCTGCATCTGGTGCCAGTAGGGGTAGAGGATGGGCGGGGCGCTGACCGTGTCCAGCCGGGTGCGCTCCTCAGCCGTGAGTTTGAGATCGGCGGCGGCGAGATTGTCGCGAAACTGCGCCTCCGTTCGCCCGCCGATGATGACCGACGTCACCGCCTTGCGGCCGATCAGCCAGGCCAGCGCCACCTGCGCGGCCGACACGCCGCGGCTCTCGGCGACCTCGATAAGCACGTCCACGATCGCCCAGAGGCGGTCCACGTCGCGGATCGGTGGTTCTGTCCAGCCGGCGGCCTGTCGGCTGCCCTCCGGGGTGTGGTTTCGGCGATGCTTGCCGGACAGAAGCCCGCCGGCGATCGGGCTCCAGACGAGGACGCCCAGGCCCTGATCGATCGAGATCGGCAAGAGCTCGTATTCGGCCTCGCGGGCTTCCAGCGTGTAGTGGATCTGCTGGCTGACGAAGCGATGACGGTGATCGCTCGCACTGATGCCCATGGCCTTCATGATGTGCCAGCCCGAGAAATTGGAGCAGCCGATATAGCGCACCTTGCCGTGCTGCACGAGCGTGTCGAGCGCCGCCATCGTTTCCTCGAGCGGCGTCTGCCCGTCCCACTGGTGGACCTGATAGAGGTCGATCACATCCGTGTTCAGCCGCTTCAGGCTCGCCTCGCATTCGCGGATGAGATGGTGGCGCGAGAGGCCCTGATTGTTGATGCCGTCGCCCATCGGAAAGCGGGCCTTGGTCGCAACCAGCACGTCGTTCTTGCGCTTGCCGCCGAGGACCTCGCCGATGATCTCCTCCGAGGCGCCGGCGGAATAGGCATTGGCGGTGTCGATCAGGTTGACGCCGGCGTCCAGACACAGGTCGATCAGCCGTCGCGCCTCGTCCACACCCTGGCTGCCGACCATCGAGGCCCAGCCTTTTCCACCCATGGTCATCGTGCCCATGGTGATGGTGGAGACCTTGAGACCGGAGCGGCCGAGATTGCGGTATTCCATGCTGTTTCCTCCTGTTGATGCGTCGTGCCGCGGCAGATAGGGCGGTGCCGGTCGTCCGGAAATGCGGCGGCCGGCAGATGAGCACATGCTTGCGCGCATGGCTGCCTTCAGCGCTTGCCTCTCGGGCCAGCCCGTCTATGGTCGGGGACGAGACAGCGGATGCCTTCATGACCCTTCGACTTGCCACCTTCAACATCGAAAACCTCATGCGCCGGTTCGATTTTTCCGGCTTCCGCAACCCGTCCAAGCAGGATCGCGTGCTGCGGCTGTTCGATATCGGCAACGAGGCGGCTTATGAGCGTCTTGAGGAAGCGCGCACGATCACGCACGCCGACGATACCCGGCAGATGTCGGCGCTGGCGATTGCCGATTGCGACGCGGATATTCTCTGCCTGCAGGAGGCCGACGACATGGCCGCGCTGGAGGCGTTCGAATATGGCTATCTCTATCGGATGATGGGCAGCGGCTATCGCAAGAAGGTGCTGATCGAGGGGAATGACGGGCGTGGCATCGACGTGGCCGTGATGATGCGGGAGACGACGCGGGACGGCGAGGCGATCGTCTGCACCAGCGCAATCTCGCATGCCGCCCTGACCTATGCCGATCTCGGCCTGCACGATGCGGAGATCAAGCGGACGAACGTTCCGGAGGACCGAATTTTCCGGCGGGACTGCCTGCAACTCGAATTGACCATCGGCGGACGACCGCTGACCGTGTTCGTGGTGCATTTCAAATCGATGGGTCCGAACCGGGACGGCGTGGACGGCAGGTCGTCCACCATGCCGGTGCGGCGTGCGGAGGCGCTTGCCGTGCGGCGCATCGTCGAGAAGCGGTTTCCGGGCCAGACGCGGACGGCAAATTTCGCGATCTGCGGCGACATGAACGACTATCGCGAACGCATCGACGTGACGGGCGATCGGCGGAGCGGTTATGGTTTCGTCCCGGCCGTGGACGCATCCGCCGCGCTTGACGTGCTCGCGGCGGACGGCTTTGTTGAAAACGTCGTGCAGCGGCGGCCGGTGCTCGATCGCTGGACGCTGTTCCACAGCCGGGGTCCGGCCGAGCGCCATCTCTGCCAGCTCGATTACATCTGGCTGTCGCCCGCTCTTGCGGCCCGCAATCCGCATGCCGTGCCGGAGATCATCCGCGCCGGGCAACCTTACCGCACCGTTTTTCCGCCCGGGCAGGATGTCGAGCGATATCCCCGCATCGGCTGGGACCGGCCCAAGGCGTCGGATCACTGCCCCGTCGTGGTGGCGCTCGATGTCTGAGGTGCCGCATATTCCCCCGGCAGTCCCATCCGGGATCGCAGACGGTTGGCCCGGGGAGGGCGTCATCTTCCCGGTCACCGGCATCGACCTGCGCGTCCTGCCGGGCCCGCATCCCGTTATCGCGCAGCATGGACCTGACATTGCGCAGAACTGGGAGCGGGAGCATGCCGCCAATCCCGCGCTCTTCAATGGCGAGATGGTGCTGCAGCATCGCCTCACCGTTCGATCCGGAACCATCGTCGGCGAAGGCTATCTCGCGCCCTACGCGGCCTTCCTCTGGTGGCGTTCGGTCGCGCGTCCGGCCATTGCCTGCCATCTTGCCGCGGTGCCGGTGATCGAGACCTCGGACGGTGCCGTCATTGCCGTGCGGATGGGCGCGCATACCGCCAATCCCGGCAAGGTCTATTGCGCGGCCGGGTCCATCGACGCCTCCGATCTCGTGGAGGACGCGCGCGGTCTCGTGTGCGACGTGGCTGGCAACATGCGTCGCGAGGTTCTGGAGGAGACCGGATTGGATATCGGCGAGGCCGTGCCGGGGCCGTTTGAGGCGCTACAGATGAGCGGCTCCGCCACGCTGTTTCGCAGGCTTCGCTTCGCCGAAACATCGGCCTCCATCCTGTCGCGCATCGCGCGCCATGTGGAGACCGCCGAAGACGACGAGATCGACGGTGCGGTCGCGATCTTCGACGCCGATCCGCAGGCGCACAACTACCAGCCCTTCATGCGGGTGATTCTCGCGCACATCTTCGGAAGGCATCGATGACGATTTTGCCTTGCCCGCGGCGGAGCGCGAAGGCAAGGTCCGGTGGCGGCTGACCGTCAGAGGCGGTCGCAGGAATGGGAGAACGGATTTGGCACGCCGATACGCGATCTACGACGTCTTCACGAAGGAAAAGCTTCAGGGCAATCCGCTTGCCGTGGTGTTCGACGGCGACGGGCTTTCGAGCGAGGCGATGCAGGCGATTGCCGGCGAATTCAACCTTTCGGAGACGGTTTTCATCTGCCAGGCGGACAATCCAACATCAGCCGCGCGGTTGCGGATCTTTACCCCGGGCACCGAGCTTCCCTTTGCCGGACACCCGACCGTCGGCGCGGCCGTGGCCCTGGCGGAAGCGGCGCAGGCCGGCGAGGGCGTCAATCGCGATCTCGTGCATGTGCTGGAGGAGAATGTCGGTCCGGTGCGCTGCGCGGTGAAGCTGCGGCCGGGGGAGGCCGGCTTTGCGGAGTTCGACCTGCCGCGCAAATCCGTGCGGCTCGATGCCCGTTTCGATATCGGCCGGATCGCCGATGCCCTGAGTTTGAAGACGACGCAGATCGGGTTCGAAAACCACGTCCCCGCCCTCTGGAGCGCCGGCGTGCCCTTCGTGGCAATCCCCCTGCACGACCTCAAGGCCATGGCCGAGCTGGAGTTCGATGCGGCGCGATGGGAGCAGATCGCGCCCATGGCCGACGGGCGGCTGGCCAGCGCCTATCTCTATTGCCGCGGCGGCATCAATCATCATGCCCGTTTCCACACGCGCATGTTCGCGCCCGCCATGGGCGTCCACGAGGACCCCGCGACCGGGTCGGCGCTCGCCGCCTTCTCGGCGGCCATCCACTGTTTCGACCAGCTTCCGGAAGGGCATCATAGCTATCTCGTGGAGCAGGGCGTGGAAATGGGCCGTCCGTCCTACCTTCATCTTCATCTGGATATCGGCAATGGCGGCATCGTTGGGGCGCGGATCGGCGGGCAGGCGGTCAAGATCGCCGCCGGCGAACTTTATCTCTGATAAGTTCGCCCTTTCCACGAATTCCTATGCGGGGCAACTGGACAAGCCGTGCTAAGGCCTTTATACGCCGCGTCAGACAGCAGCGATGTCGTCTTCGTGGGTGATTAGCTCAGTTGGTAGAGCAGCTGACTCTTAATCAGCGGGTCGTAGGTTCGAACCCTACATCACCCACCAAATCCTTTCGGAATCCTGTTTTATCAATTGTTTATGGCCTGTGCCGATCTGGTGCAGGATGTCTGCGGCAGCGCAAATCTGCCATGGTAGTATATCGAGAAGGCAGGCTTCACCTTACATGCGAGCGGTGGAATCAGGCTTCGATCAGATCGACGCCCTCTTCCCGCAGACGGCGGGCGGTCAGCAGAACGTCGCGCAGATGGGCCGTCATGTTGTCTCCGGCGGCGATGACGTCGCCCGCCTCGATGGCGTCCACGATGGCGCGATGCTGCTGGAGCAGCAGTCTCAAATGCGACGGATCGGGCAGGTTGAGATACCGGACGCGGTCCACCTGAAGCTTGACGGACTGGATGATGCGCCAGCTTTTCGACAGGGAGGCCTCTTCGCAGAAACTGCGGTGGAAGGTCTCGTCGAGTTCGCGGAACTGATCGAGCGCCTCCGCGGCGACCGCCTTTTCCTGGTCGTAGAGGTTGCTCTTGATCTCGGTCAGGAAGTGCTTGGAGCAGCCGGCCGCGAGGCGCTTTGCGACTGCAACTTCAAGGCTTTTGCGGATGAACTGCGCTTCCTCGACATCACTGAGACGGATGGGGGCGACGAAGCTGCCGCGTTGCGGAAGGATGTCGATCAGCCCCTCGTCGGCGAGCCGGATCAGGGCCTCGCGAACGGGCGTGCGGCTGACGCCGAGCTGCAGCGAAAGCTCTTTCTCGCTCAGCGCTTCCATCGGCATCATGGCCAGCGTGATGATCGCCCGCCGGAGCTTCTCGTAGATTTGCGCAGTGATGGGAAGGCGGGGATTGATGGTCAAATCCAGCGCGGGTGCAAACGTGCCTGTCTCTTGAGCCGATATGTCTGCGACGCGCTTTGTCACCATTTCGGAAAACCCTATTTTTGTCATTCCTATTGTAATTGCATAGTTTCGGACGGATTTCCACGCCCTGCACCCCAATCGGGTGATATGGTAGTATATTAATTTGGAAAGGCGTCACCGCCGGGTGCTGGTAGTCCGCACGGCCGCCGACGCTTCCGTCGCCTCGAGCCTTAGCGAAGGGTGGCGATGAAATTTAAGTCCCGACTTTCATGTTAGCAAACTCTTCATCTAAAAGAGCGATTATACGTCACACTTTCAGGGGGAGCGTGACGTGGCTGGGCTTTTTACTTCGACATCCGACAAGGTCCTGGACGCGCTCGATCTTTCATTCGCCATCATCGAATTCGATCCCTCGGGGAAGATCCTGAAGGCGAACAAGAATTTCTGCGATCTCATGGGCTATGCCGAGCGTGAGATCGTCGGGCAGAACCACCGGATCTTCGTCGATACGGACTATGCCGCGAGCGGCGACTATGCCGCTTTCTGGAAGAAGCTCCGGGATGGCACCTTCGTCTGCAGCGAATTCATGCGCATTGCGAAGGATGGCTCCGAGATCTTTATCCGCGGCAATTACAACCCGATCAAGAACGCGTCCGGCAAGGTCGTGAAGGTCGTCAAATTCGCCAACGACATCACGGCGACGAAGCTTGCAGGCATGGATACCGGCGCCAAGATCGATGCGGTCTCGCGCGCTCAGGCGATGATCGAGTTCAAGCCGGACGGGACGATCATCACCGCCAACGACAATTTCCTGACGGCGCTCGGATACAGCCTCGGCGAAATCGCCGGCCGGCATCACAGCATGTTCGTCGATCCGGCGTACCGCGCGTCGGCCGCCTATACGGCGTTCTGGACAAAGCTGAACGCCGGCGAATTCGTGTCGGACGAGTTCATGCGGATCGGCAAGAACGGGCAGGCCGTCTTCATCCAGGCATCCTACAATCCGGTTTTCGATCTCAAAGGCCGGGTCATCAAGGTCGTGAAATTCGCAACCGATGTCACCGAGCGCGTCATGAACGTCGATCGCCTGGCGGACAGTCTCTCCAGGCTTGCCGAGGGCGATCTGAGCCAGCAGATCGAAAAGCCGTTCCTGCCGAGCCTCGACAAGCTGCGAACCGATTTCAACGCGGCCTGTCGCAAGCTTGAAACCGCCCTCAAGGCGGTCCGGACGAATGCGGAAGCGATCGCGTCGGGCGCAGACGAGGTGCGGACGTCGGCGGACGATCTCGCCCGCAGAACGGAACAGCAGGCCGCCTCCGTCGAGGAAACTGCGGCTGCGCTCGAACAGATCACCACAACGGTCAAGGGGTCCAGCAAGCGTGCCGAAGGTGCCGGCGTTCTCGTCGGTCGCGCCAAGGAAAGTGCCGATCACTCCGGCGATGTCGTGCGCGAAGCCATTTCGGCGATGGACAAGATCGACAATTCCTCCCGCGAGATCGCCAATATCATCGGCGTCATCGACCAGATCGCGTTCCAGACCAATCTTCTGGCACTGAATGCCGGTGTCGAGGCTGCGCGTGCCGGAGAGGCGGGCAAGGGCTTTGCCGTCGTCGCACACGAGGTGCGGGAACTGGCGCAGCGGTCCGCCGGTGCGGCCAAGGAGATCAAGGCGCTCATCACCACGTCGAGCGCGCATGTCGAGAGCGGCGTGTCGCTCGTCAGCAAGGCCGGCGAAGCGCTGCAGACGATTGCCGGCCATGTCCAGCACATCAACGAGGATATCAGGGCCATCGTCGAGGCGGCTCGGGAACAGTCGACCGCGCTCGGCGGGATCAACCAGGCCATCAATACGGTCGATCAGAGCACGCAGCAGAATGCGGCGATGGTCGAGCAACAGACGGCTGCGAGCCACGGCCTTGCCGAAGAAGCAAGCGCGCTCTTCCAGCTGCTGGAACAGTTCCGGTTCGACGACAAGAGTGCGCAGCGCGGAACCTCGACGCCGCGTGACGCCCGCAGCAGGTTCGCCGCCTGATTAAGCGGCGTTCCCCGACGCCTTCTCCATCTTCCAAAGGCTCCCTTCGCGATACCTGTCATTTCGACGCCAAAAATGTTGACAAAACAACAGATCATGGTCGAATAAAGATGACAACTTATTGCGGAGGCCGTCATCTTGCTGGTCATACTTGCCGACGATCTCACAGGCACGCTCGATGCCGCCGCGCCGTTTGCCGCGCGGGGCCTGACTGTCGAGGTCGCCCTCGTTCCCGCTGCTATCCCCGAGGCCCTGGCAGACAGCCCTGACGTCCTGTCGATCAACGTCCAGTCGCGCGAAGTCGGGGCGGAGGCTGCGCAGGGGGCGACGCGGACCATTCTGGCTGCCCTGCCTGCCGGAGTCGTGCTCTTCAAGAAGGTCGATTCGCGCCTGAAGGGCCATATCGCCGCCGAGCTCGACGTGACGCCCTTTCGCACTGCTTTGGTGGCGCCGGCGATCCCGGATTTCGGCCGCGTCGTCATGAACGGAGAGGTCCGGGGCTTCGGCGTCGATGTGCCGATCCCGATCGCCGACCGTCTCGGCGTCCATGCCGGGAAAGCGCGGATTCCGGAGACCGCCGATATGGCCGGGATGGCGGCGCAGCTCGATGCGGCGCTGGCGGAGGGCGTCGATCTCCTGGTTGGTGCGCGCGGACTGGCCGAGGCCCTGGCCATGCGCATGACCGGACACGTGCCGGCGCGGGCCGCGACGATCCCGGCCGGACCCGGCCTCTTCGTCATCGGCTCGCGTGATCCGATCACGCTTGCACAGATCGACCATCTCCGCGCCCGCCATGCACCGGCCTATCGCGCGGCGCCCAATGGACGCCCGGCCTCCCGAGGCGTCGAGGGCGCGTTCCTCACGCTCGTTCAGGCCGTGCCCGGCGAGCAGGACATTTCGTCCGCTGACGTGGCGCTGCATCTGGCCGCCGGCGTCTTTCCGGAGTTGATGCCGGCGTCTGCCACGCTGGTGCTTTCGGGCGGGGCGACGGCGGAAGCGGTTCTGGCGCGGATGGGGATCCATCGGTTCCGCCTGCTCGGCGAATGCCTGCCGGGGCTTGGCGTTGCTTTTGCGAACGGGCATTGCATTATCGCGAAATCCGGCGGTTTCGGCGGCGCGGAAACTCTAAGCGAGATCGCGGCCCAGATGCTTCGCGACGGGGGTTGAGGAATGGGACTGGAAGCGGGAACGACACGCAAGAGCCTCGGCGACGTCGTCTTCGAGCGGATGCACCGTGCCATCAAGTCGGGCGCCTACCAGCCGGACGAGCGCCTGCCGACGGAGCATGATCTGGCGGCGGAGTTCGAAGTGTCCCGGCCGATCATCCGCGAGGCGCTGCGGCGGCTGCGGGAGCAGGGCCTGATCTATTCGCGCCGGGGTGCGGGAAGCTTCGTGCGGGCGCTGGGGTTGAAGGAGCCGCTCGGGTTCGGGCAGCTCGAAAACGTCGCCGATCTCTTGAACTGCTACGAGTTTCGCCTGACGCTCGAGCCGGCGGCGGCGAGTGCGGCTGCCGCGCGGCACACGGAGGCGAGCCTGACGGCCATCCGTCAGGCTCTCGAATTGATGCGGGACGCCACCAACCGGCAGTCCCATCGCGTCGATGCGGATTTCGAGTTCCATCTCGCGATCGCCCGCGCGGCGCGCAATTCCTATTTCTCGACCGCCATGGAGGCCCTGAAGGAGCATATCGCCGTGGGCATGAAATTCCACGGCGCCTCGGTCAAGCGCGACAGCGCCGGGCTTGCCCGCGTGTTCGGCGAGCACGAGGCGATCGCCAAGGCGATCGCGTCCGGCGATGGTCCGCTTGCGGGCGAGTTGATGCGGGAGCATCTGACCGGGTCGCGCGAGCGGCTGTTTCCGAACTGACGCCAGACAAGTCTTGATCTTCGGTCACAGGTTCGCCCCCGAAATCGACGCCGATGTCAGGGGCTATGTCGGGGGCGATATCTGGGCGTCGCGCTCCGTGGCCGGTCAGTAGGCGGCGCGGTAGATCGCCAGGACATCCTCGACGCTCATGTCGATCGGATTGTTGTCCATCAGGCGGCGGTTGGCATGGGCGTCGGATGCGTAGATCGGCAGATCCGCCTCCGTGGCGCCGTGCGCGCGCAGCGACATCTCGATGCCGAGATTGCGACAGAAGATGTGCGCCTGACGCAGGAGGTCGTCCTGCGACAGCCGTTCGCCCGCGCCGAGGCCGAGGGCTTGCGCGACCTCCGCGGATTTCTCGGCTGCGACCGGCTGGTTGAAGGCGAGGACCTGCGGGAAGATGATGGCGTTCGCCAGACCGTGCGGCAGGCGGAGCCGGGTTCCGAGCGGATAGGCGATGGCATGACCGGCGGCGGTGTTGACTGGCCCGAGGCAGATGCCGCCGTAATAGGAGGCGAGCATCATGCCCTCGCGGGCTTCGGTATCCGTGCCGTCGCGCACGGCGCGGGCGAGGAACCGTCCGACGAGGCCGAAACCCATGCGGGCGAAGCCGTCGATCATTGGATGGGCGCGGCGGTTGGTGAAGGCCTCGACGCAGTGCGCCATGGCATCGACGCCGGTGGCAGCCGTCACGGCCGGTGGTACGGAGTAGGTGAGTTCCGGATCGAGCACGGCGACATCGGCGATCAGATGCGGGCTTTCCACCGCGATCTTGTTGCCCTTCTCCGGGTCGGTGATCAGCGAGCGGATGCCGGCTTCCGATCCCGTGCCGGCGGTGGTCGCGACCTGCACGAGGCGCGTGCGGCGTCCGGCGACTTTGTTCGGCCCGGCAACATCGGCGAGCGTCTGGTCGCCATCCCAGAGCGCGGCCACGAGCTTGGCGACGTCGAGAACCGAGCCGCCGCCGAGGCCGACGATCAAATCCGGACGGCAGCTGCGCGCAGCCTCGATCGCGGCGTTCAGCGTGGCGATATCGGGCTCGCCGGGAATGGCGTCGAAAACAGTGATGCGGCCCTTCAGTTGCAGCCGGTCGATGAAACCGGCGGTGATCGGGGTGGCGATGACCAGCACGGAGGCCGCATCCGCGGCCCAGCCGCCGACCTCGCGAATGGTGCCGGCGCCGACGATGAGGCGGCGCGGCTGGTGAAGGGTGATGGGAGCGATCGCCATGGCGGTCATCCTTGCTGTGCGGGGTCGGCGCGGCCGGCCACGAGCTTGCGGGCATAGGCGATGGCTTCGTTCATGTTGCCATGATTGGCGATGCCCTTGCCGGCGATGTCGAAGGCGGTGCCGTGATCGACCGAGGTGCGGTCGATCGGCAGATCGACGGAGACGTTGACGGCGGTGTCGAAGGCCACGAGCTTGATCGGGATGTGCCCCTGATCGTGGTACTGCGCGACGATGAGATCGAAGGCGCCGGTGTAGGCGCGGTGGAAGACGGTATCGGCCGAGATCGGGCCGTGCGCATCGATGCCCTCGGCACGCGCCGCGACGACGGCGGGGCCGATCTGGTCGTCGTCCTCGGTGCCGAACAGGCCGTTTTCGCCGCAATGCGGATTGATGCCGGCAATGGCGATGCGGGGTGCGGCATAGCCGATGCGCTTCAGATGCGCGTCGCCCGCGCGGATGGTGGCGAGAACACGCTCCGTCGTCGCCCGCTGGATGGCTTCCTTCAGCGAGACGTGGGTGGAAACATGAATGACCTTCAGCTTCTCGGAGGCGAGCAGCATATAGGCGGCCTTCGATCCTGTCAGGCTGCGCAGCATGCCGGTATGGCCGTCATAATGATGGCCGGCAAGGTTCAGCGCTTCCTTGTTGATCGGCGCGGTGACGATGCAGCCGATGGTCTTTGCCTCCGCATCGCGCACGGCCTTTTCGATGAAGCGGAAGGCGGCGTCGCCCGCGACCGGGCTCAACTGTCCCCAGGCGAGCGGCGCGCCCTCGATCGGCAGGTCGACGACATGGGGTGCGAGATCGATATCGAGCCCCAGCGCATCGCGCGCGGCCTCCAGCGTCGGCAGGTTGCCGTAGATGCGGGTGCGGTCCCGGTCTTCCTTCGACATGTCGAGAAGGGCGCGGACGGAAATCTCCGGACCGACGCCGCAGGGGTCGCCCATAGTGATGCCGATGATGTTGCTCATGAAACTCTCCGTCCAGCCGCACTGTCCCAGCCGGGAGCCAGGCGGACATGTTTGATCGCGCGACGATGATAGGTGTAGGCGAGATGCAGCGTCCCGTCCGGCTCTTCGAGCAGCCAGGGATAGGACATCTCCTTGTTGCGGCCGTCGATGGAATCGTTCGAGAGGCACGTGCCCGGTCCCGCTTCGATGACGATCCTTTCCGGGAAGGTCAGGCCGTCATCGCTCGACAGGCACAATGCCACCGGTGCGCGGGGCACGCCCCAGATCGGCACGCAGCCGCCGGTCGGGTCCGCGTCCGGCCGGTCGTCGGATTCGCCAAGCTCGTCATAGAGCGATGCACGGCGTTCCGGCGATTGCTCCGCATTGATAGGGTTGCAGATGATGGCGAGCCGGCCATCGCGCAGGCGGGTGGCGGCGATGGAGGAATTGTTGTTCGGCACATCGGTCGGGGCCGGCGGCGACCATGTGCGGCCACCGTCCACCGTTTCCGTGCGGTAGATGAAATCCGCCTGGCGACGGCGGAAGAAGGCGGCGTAGCGATTTTCTCCCAGAATGACGGGCCCGAGATGGACGCAGCCGATGGAGGCGTCGATATCCTGCAGGCGCCAGGTGCCCCCGCCATCTTCCGAGATCGCGACGGCTCCGGTGTCGTGACTGCCGTTCCATTTCTGGTTCGGCCGCTGGATGCAGCGGAAGATCGGCAGCAGCCAGGCGCCGTCCGTTCTGACGACGATGCCGGCGCGCACGAAGCAGCCGCGGGGCAGGTCGAGATAGCGTCCGCCCGGTGCGCTCAGACCATGCGGGTCGGTTTCGTCGCGCAGAACCTCGACCATGCGGATGCGGCATTCGTCCTGGTTTCCGGAGGGCTGCGAGGTGTGGAACAACCAGAGCCTGCCGTCCGGCGCGGCGAAGAACATCGGGTTCTGTTCGGAATGGGCGGGGTCGTTGCTCAGTTGCTGGGGCGGGCCCCATTGCGATGCGCCCTTCTGAAGGACGCAGGCAAAGATGGAAATGTCCGACTTGCCTTCCAGCGTTCCGCCGAACCAGGCGCAGACGAGCGCGCCGTCTGCAAGCCTGTGCAGGAAGGCGGCGTGATTCTGGATCATCGGCGAGGAGAGCAGGGCTTCCTCCCGTCCTGAGGCCACGGACGCAAGGGCTCCGCTCATGCCGCGGGCGATTTCTTCGGGATTCATCTTGTCCTCCATCGCCTCAAAAGCCATGGAAATTTTTGAGTTGTCAAGTTTTACGATGTTAGTGCGCGTTGATTTCGATATGTTCTAAAATACCATAATACTGTAATTGCTGTTTATTTTTGAAATTAATTTTTTGATCGAAATGACATTCGAAATTAATTTGACAAAGTCGTGGTGAGGTCCGATGGTATGGGCAGCCTTAGCGGGAGGATGCTCGGGACGAGGATCATCGCCGACCGGACGTTTGGAGCGGCAGCGCGACACCCGTGCCTTGAGAGGCCGGCGTCGCGATCAATGGATAAAAGGGAGGAGACTATCGTGAAGAAAACACTGATTCTCGGCGCGCTGATGTTGTGCACCGCCTTGACGCCGGCATTTGCCGCGTCCGGCCCGATCAAGATCGTGCTGGCCGAAGAGGCCGACCTGCTGGAACCCTGCATGGCGACCCGCTCGAATATCGGCCGCGTCATCATGCAGAATGTCAGCGAGACGCTGACCGAGCTCGACGTTCGCGGCCAGCAGGGCATCAAGCCGCGTCTGGCGGAGAAGTGGGAGCAGAACGCGGACGGCTCGTGGCGCTTTCACCTGCGCCAGGGCGTGAAGTTTTCGGACGGCACCGCCTTCGATGCCAAGGATGTGAAGCACAGCTTCGACCGCATCATGAGCGACAAGAACGCCTGCGAATCCCGCCGCTACTTCGGCGGCATGAAGATCGAGGCGAAGATCGTCGACGAGAACACGGTCGATTTTACCGCCGATCCGGTCCAGCCGATCCTGCCGCTCCTGATGTCGCTCGTCACCATCGTTCCCGAGGAGACGCCGCTCGAGTTCATCCGCGAGCCGGTCGGCACCGGGCCCTACAAGCTCTCTAACTGGACGCCGGGCCAGCAGATCGTGCTGACCGCGCGCGACGACTACTGGGGTGCGAAGCCCGACGTCACCGAGGCGACCTATCTGTTCCGTGCCGATCCCTCCGTCCGCGCCGCCATGGTGCAGGCCGGCGAGGCGGACCTTGCGCCGTCGATCTCGCAGCTCGAAGCGACGAATGCCGCAACCGACCTGTCCTATCTCGACAGCGAGACCGTCTATCTCCGCATCGACCACAATATCCCGCCGCTCTCCGACGTTCGCGTCCGCCGCGCGCTCAACATCGCCATCGATCGGCAGGCGTTCCTCGGCACCCTTGTTCCGGAAAGTGCGGTTCTCGCCACGGCCATCGTGCCGCCGACGACGCTCGGCTGGAACCCGGATGTCAAGCAGTTCCCGTTCGATCCGGACGGCGCCAAGAAGCTTCTCGCCGAAGCCAAGGCTGACGGCGTGCCGGTCGAGACCCCGATCGAGATCATCGCCCGCTCGGCAAACTTCCCGAACGTCACGGAAATCATGGAAGCCATCCAGGGTCAGCTTCAGGATGTCGGCTTCAAGATCAACCTGAAGTTCGTCGAGGTGGCCGAACACGAACAGTACTATTCCAAGCCTTTCAAGGAAGGCCGTGGACCGCAGATCGTCGCCGCGATGCACGACAATTCGAAGGGCGATCCGTCGTTCTCGATGTTCTTCAAATACGCGACCGAGGGCACGCAGTCCGGCTTCTCGGACCCGAAGGTCGATGACCTGATCAAGCGCGCGTCCGCGGCCGTCGGCGACGAGCGTGCCAAGCTCTGGTCCGAGGTGATCGCCTACTTGCATGACGATGTGGTGGCCGACGTGCTGCTCTTCCACATGGTCGGCTTTGCCCGGGTTTCCGAGCGTCTAGAATTCACGCCGACGATCGCCACGAACTCGACGCTCCAGCTGTCCGAGATCAAGATCAAATAAGACACCGTTGCGGGCGCTCCGGCGCCCGCAGCCGAGGTTGCGGCGGCGGCGGGATGATCCCGCCGCCCTTGCCGCAGGACTTACTGGCGAGGATGCCATGCTCAGCTTCATTCGAAAACGCGCCGTCGCCAGCCTGATCTCCCTCGTCGGATTGATCGTGATGGTGTTCTTCCTGTCGCGCCTGACAGGCGATCCCGCGGCCCTCTTTCTCCCCGTCGAAGCATCCGCCGAGCTGAAGCAGCAATTCCGCGAGCTGCATGGCCTCAACGATCCCCTGCTGGTGCAGTTTGCCAACTATGTCGGCGATGTCGTCACCGGCGATTTCGGCGAATCGCTGCGCAAGGCGCGCCCCGCACTCGACGTTGTGCTCGAAGCCTTCGTCTGGACGCTGTGGCTGGCCACCATCACCATGACTCTCGTCACCGGCGCGGCCATCCTCGTCGGCTCGCTTGCCGCGTTCCGGGCGGGCGGTTTTTTCGACCGGTTCTCCTCGGTCGTCTCTCTCATCGGCGCGTCGGTGCCGGATTTCTGGCTGGCGATCGTCGCCATCGTCGTCTTCTCGGTCAATCTCGCCTGGCTGCCGACGTCGGGCACCGGCTCGATCTGGCACTGGATCCTGCCGATCTGCGTGCTGTTCGTGCGCCCTTTCGGCATCATCGTGCAGATCGTGCGTGGCTCGATGATCGGCGCGCTGTCGTCCGCCTATGTCAAGACGGCGCGGGCCAAGGGCGTGAAGTCGGGCCCGATCATCTTCATCCACGCGCTGCGCAACGCCATGCTGCCGATCATCACGGTCATCGGCGATCAGGCGGCGAGCCTCTTGAACGGCGCGGTGATCGTCGAGACGATCTTCGGCTTTCCCGGGGTCGGCAAGCTGATGATCGACAGCATCCTGCAGCGGGACTTCAACGTCGTGCTCGCTGCGATCCTCGTGACCGCGCTCGCGATCTTCCTCATGAACCTGTTGATCGACCTCGCTTACGCGCTGCTCGATCCGCGCATCCGGCATTGAGGCGCAGACCATGACACTCCAGACCATCGACGCGCCGCTCCTGGAAGAGCCTTCCTTTCTCAAGCGCATGGGCCGCATGCTGTGGGCCGACAAGTTCGCGCTTTGCGCCGCCATCTTCCTCCTCGTCATCCTGTTGCTGGCCATCATCGGTCCGCACTGGATGGGAGATCTCGCGACCAAGCAGAACCTGCGCGGCCGCAATGCCGCGCCGTTCGACTGGAGCCGCGGCTGGGTGTGGTGGATGGGCGCCGATGCGCTCGGCCGGCCGCTGCTCGCTCGCATCGTGGTGGCGACGCAGAATACGCTGATGGTGGCGGCCGGGGCGGTCGCCATCTCCTCGATCACCGGCACGCTGCTTGGTCTCATCGCCGGTTTCTCCTCGCCCCGCGTCAACCAGTTCATCATGCGGCTTGCCGATGTCATCATGTCGTTCCCGTCGCTGCTGATCGCGGTCATCGTGCTGTACGTCCTCGGCGCCTCGATCCTCAATCTCATGCTGGTCCTCGCCATCACCCGCATCCCCGTCTACCTGCGCACCACGCGGGCGGAGGTTCTGGAAATCCGCGAGCGCATGTTCGTGCAGGCGGCACGGGTGATGGGCGCGTCCAGCAAGCGCATCCTGTTCCGCCATATCCTGCCCGTCGTGCTGCCGACGCTGACCACGCTGGCAACGCTCGACTTTGCCTATGTCATGCTGGCGGAGAGCGCCTTGTCCTTTCTCGGCATCGGCATCCAGCCGCCGGAGATCACCTGGGGCCTGATGATCGCGCAGGGTCGCCAGTATCTGCAGAACGCCTGGTGGCTGTCGTTCTGGCCGGGGCTTGCGATTATCCTCACGACCATGTCGCTGAACCTTTTGTCCAACTGGATGCGGATCGCGCTCGATCCCGTGCAGCGCTGGCGCCTCGAAATGAAGGGTCGCAAGAATGGCTGACCATCTCCTTGAAGTCCGCAACCTGTCCGTCGAATTCCACACCGCCCTCGGTGTGGTGAAGGCGGTCCGCGATATCTCGTATCATCTCGACCGTGGGGAAACGCTGGCCATTCTCGGCGAGAGCGGCTCGGGCAAGTCGGTGTCGTCCTCGGCGATCATGAACCTGATCGACATGCCGCCGGGCCGGATCAGCGGCGGGCAGATCCTGCTTGACGGCGTCGATCTCCTGACCATGCCGGCGCACGCTCGGCGCGAGGTCAATGGACGCCGCATCGCCATGATCTTCCAGGACCCGCTGAGCCACCTCAATCCGGTCTATACCGTGGGATGGCAGATCCGCGAGGCGCTGACGACGCATGGGACGGATGGCGCGACCGCCCAGGCCGAAGCCCTGCGATTGATGGGACGCGTCGGCATTCCCGATCCGGAGCATTCGCTCGGCAAATATCCGCACGAATTCTCCGGCGGTCAGCGCCAGCGCGTCATGATCGCCATGGCGCTCGCGCTGCGGCCCGACCTGCTGATCGCCGACGAGCCGACGACGGCGCTGGACGTGACCGTGCAGGCGGAGGTGCTGGCTCTGCTCGAAGAACTGCAGCAGGAAACCGGCATGGCCATTCTCATCATCACGCACGATCTCGGCGTCGTTGCCGAGGTGGCGGACCGCGTGGTCGTGATGGAGAAGGGCCAGCTTGTGGAAAGCGGCACGGTGCGCGAGGTCTATCGCAATCCGCAGCATCCCTATACCCGCAAGCTGATCGCCGCCGCCCCCGGCAAGGGCGAGATGCATGCGCCGCTGCCGCGCATCGAGCCTGTGCTGTCGGTGCGCGACGCGCGCAAGACCTATGGCGCCTTCGATGCGCTGAAAGGCGTCTCGTTCGACCTGATGCCGGGCGAAACGCTGGCCGTGGTCGGGGAGAGCGGATCGGGCAAATCGACGCTCGCACGCATCCTCCTGCGGCTCGACGAGCCGACCGGCGGCACGGCGCTCTGGAAGGGCAGGGACCTGTTCCAGATGGGGGCCGCCGAGCTCTACAAGCTGCGCCGCGATCTTCAGATGGTCTTTCAGGACCCGACGCAATCGCTGAACCCGCGCATGACGGTCTACCAGCTCGTCTCCGAGGCGTGGGTCATCCATCCGGATATCCTGCCGAAGGCAAAATGGCGTGCCCGGGTGGCGGAACTCCTGGTGCAGGTGGGTCTCGGGCCGGAGCATATGGGGCGCTATCCGCACCAGTTTTCCGGCGGGCAGCGGCAGCGTATCGCGATCGCCCGTGCGCTGGCGCTGGAGCCGAAGCTGATCATCTGCGACGAGGCGGTTTCCGCGCTCGACGTCTCGGTGCAGGCACAGGTCATCGCGCTGCTCGACAATCTGCGCAAGACCATGGGCATCGCCTTCATCTTCATCGCGCACGACCTGCCCGTCGTTCGCGACTTCGCCGACCATGTCATGGTGATGCAGAACGGCAAGGTGGTCGAGCTCGGCACCGTTCGCGAGGTGTTCGAGACCCCGCGCGAGGCCTATACGCAGTCTTTGCTGGCAGCCGGTCTCAACCCCGATCCGGATGTCCAGGCCGCCCATCGCGCCGCCCGCCTGCAGCGGGCCTGAGGCCTGGGGCCTCGGGTAGGAGGCCCTTGCGGCAACATTCGAGAATTCAGGAGAATATCATGTCCAAGAAAGCTTTCGTCGCGCTCGTCACCTGTTTCAACGATGATGAAACGATCAACTATGCAGCGACGCGCGCGCAGGTCCGCCGGCAGGTTGCAGCCGGCAACAACATCATGTGCGCCGGCACCAATGGCGATTTTTCGGCGCTGACCTATGACGAGAAGGTGCGGCTGACGGAAGAGGTGGTGGACGAGGTCGACGGCAAGGTCGACGTCATCGTCAATGCCGGCATGCCGGCGACCTTCGAGACGCTGAAGCTCGCCCGCGCCTTCGACCGGATCGGCGTCACCGGCATCGCCGTCATCACGCCCTTCTTCATCGCCTGCACGCAGGATGGCCTGATCCGCCATTTCTCGACGGTTGCGGACGCCGTGCAGACGCCGGTCTATCTCTACGACATTCCCGCCCGGACGCAGAACCATATCGAGCCGGAGACGGCCCGGGCCCTGGCCGCGCATGGCAACATCGCCGGGATCAAGGATTCGGGCGGCGCCAAGGAGACGCTGGAGGCCTATCTCGCCGTCGGCAAGAGCTTGGAAGGCTTCGAGGTCTATTCCGGCCCGGACCATCTCGTGCTCTGGTCGTTGCAGAACGGTGCTGCGGGCTGCATTTCCGGCCTCGGAAACGCCATGCCCGCGGTGCTCTCCGGCATTCTGGATGCCTTCAACGCCGGCGATATCGCCGAGGCGGAACGCCAGCAGACGATCTATACGGCCTTCCGCACCGATCTCTACGCGCTGGGTTTCCCGCCGGCGCTGGTCAAGCGGGCGCTCTACCTCACCGATCCCTCGGTTGGCGCCAGCCGTCAGCCGGCCTTGCTTCCCGACCGCGAGCAGGACGAAAAGATCGCCGTCATCCTCAAGCGCTACGGCCTGATGGCCGCCTGAGGGGACCTCACAAGAAAACCCATGGGCATCGGCAAAAAGATGCCCATGGTCGCTGGACAAGCCGGGCGAAGGCCTTTATACGCCCGGTCACACCGCAGCGATGCAGTGCGGCACCGCAACATGCGGTGCGGGATGGGTGATTAGCTCAGTTGGTAGAGCAGCTGACTCTTAATCAGCGGGTCGTAGGTTCGAACCCTACATCACCCACCAAATCTTTCTAAGATCATCGTTTTCTCGTCTTCGACAGCGCCTCGGGCGCGGTCGGGCTGAGCGATGACCGACGTTTTTTCCGCCGCCTTGACCGCCTGACTGTTGCGATCTTTTCTCGCAAGACGATCCCGCGCGACCGCATTTTCCATCCGTCGCAGGATCCTCTGCTTCTGACAGCCGTGCCCAGTCGGAGCGCAGATCTGTGTGGGAAAATCTTCTGTATTTATTTTGTCGACAGAGATGCGCCGATTTGCTAGAGCCATTCCGGACAGCGGGCGAGCGGTGGCACATCGTTTCGGTTCGCGCTTTTCTTGGAGAGATGAGATGACCGAGCCCGTTTTTGCCGGCTGCATTCCCGCTTTGATGACCCCCTGCCGTCCCGACCGCACGCCGGATTTCGATGCGCTGGTGCGCAAGGGGCGCGAGCTGATCGACCTCGGCATGTCCGCCGTCGTCTACTGCGGATCGATGGGCGACTGGCCGCTCCTGACCGACGAGCAGCGCCAGGAAGGCGTTCGCCGACTGGTCAAGGCCGGTGTTCCGGTCATCGTGGGTACGGGCGCGGTCAGCACGGCTTCGGCTGCAGGCCATGCGGCGCACGCGGCGAAGGTGGGTGCCAAGGGCCTCATGGTCATTCCGCGGCTCCTGTCGCGCGGCTCGTCGCTCGCCGCCCAGAAGGATCACTTCTCCGCCGTGCTCACGGCGGCCGACGGTCTGCCGGCCGTCATCTACAACAGCCCCTATTACGGTTTTGCCACGCGCGCCGATCTCTTCTTCGCGCTGCGCGCCAGCTTCTCGAATCTGGTCGGCTTCAAGGAATTCGGCGGCAAAGCCGACATGACCTATGCGGCCGAAAACATCACCACGGGCGATGACGATCTCATTCTGATGGTCGGCGTCGATACCGGCGTCTATCACGGCTTCGTCAATTGCGGCGCGGGCGGCGCGATCACCGGCATCGGCAACGCGCTTCCCAAGGAAGTGCTGCACCTCGTCGCCCTCTGCGAAAAGGCGGCAAAGGGCAACGCCGAGGCGCGCCGGGACGCCAAGGAACTGGAAGAGGCGCTCTGGGTGCTCTCGACCTATGACGAGGGTCCGGACCTCGTTCTCCACTACAAGTATCTGATGGTGCTGAACGGCGACGCGGAATACGAGCTGCACTTCAACGAAGGCGACACGCTGAGCGCCTCGCAGCGCCGGCATATCGAAAACCAGTACACGCTGTTCAAGGCCTGGTACGCGTCGCGCTACCCCGCATAAGACGACGATGGTCCGCCATGAAAGAGCCCATGCCGCGTTCTGCGGCATGGGCTCTTTGTTTTTCGAACGGGGCGTTTCAGACTACCATTTCTGATGGACGTGCGGCGCGATCAGGCTCGTGTAGATCTCGCGCGATGCTGCCATCACGTCGTCCGAAAGGGGGGCGAGATCCGCGGCGGCCGCATTGGCACGGGCCTGTTCGGCATTGCGGGCACCGGGAATGACGACGGTGACGGCATCGCTCATCAGGATCCAGCGGAGCGCGAAGGCGGCCATGGTCGCGCCCTGCGGCACCAGCTTGCGCACCTCTTCGACAGCCTGCAGGCCGACCTCGAAGGGAACGCCGGCAAAGGTTTCGCCGACGTCGAAAGCATCGCCGTTGCGGTTGAAGTTGCGGTGGTCGTCGCTGGCAAAATGCGTGTCCGCCGTGATCTTGCCGGACAGGAGGCCGCTTGCGAGCGGCACGCGGGCGATAACGGCGATGTTCTTGCGGCGGGCCTCCGCAAAGAACAGGTGGTCGGGGCGCTGGCGGAAGAGGTTGTAGATGATCTGGATGCTCACGACGCCCGGAAACGCGATCGCCTTCAAGGCCTCCTCGACCTTCTCCACCGAGACGCCATAGCCCCGGATCTTGCCTGCGGACTGCAGTTCGTCGAGGCCTTCGAACACGTCCGGACGATAGAGGACCTCGGTCGGCGGGCAGTGCAGCTGCACGAGGTCGAGCACGTCGACGCCGAGATTGGACAGGCTTCGGTCGATGAAGCTTTCCAGATTGGCCTTGGTGTAGCCGTCGGCCACATGCGGGTTCAGCCGGCGGCCGGCCTTGGTGGCCACCATCGGGCGCGTGTCCCCGCGGGTTTTCAGCACGTCGGCGATGATCTTTTCCGAGCGGCCGTCGCCATAGACGTCGGCGGTGTCAATGAAGGTGATGCCGGCATCGAGCGCTGCGTTCAGCGCATCGCGTCCATCGGCCTCGCTGACATCGCCCCAGGAGCCGCCGATCTGCCAGGCGCCGAAGCCGACATTGGACACGGTGAACGGCAGTCTGCCGAAGGAATGGTTTTTCATGGTGATCTCCCTTGTCGAAGTCTCCTCGGCGACCCGGATGTCGGGCCTCAGAGCGCCTTCCGGTCGAAGGCTATGGCCGAAGGATAGGGCCATGGCAAGCAAAGCCATGCTCGCGGTGTTGGTTCCGAAAAACAAAGCCGGGCATTGCGGACATGCCCGGCTCGATGATGCGTGAGGAGGCGTCTCAGGCCGTCTGCATGGCGCCGGGACCGGGGATGGCCTTCGGCGGAACCTTGCCGAGAATGATCATGCCGAGCACCTCGTCCTTGGTCACGTCCTCGGTGCGGGCGTGGCCGACGACCTGGCCGTTCTTCATGACGGAGACCCGGTCGGCGAGATCGAAGACGTCGTGAATGTCGTGGCTGATCAGGAAGATGCCGATCCCCTCGCGTTTCAACTGGCGGATGAGGTCGCCCACCTGTGCGGTCTCCTGCGGCCCGAGGGCCGCCGTCGGCTCGTCCATGATGAGGATGCGGGCGTCGAACAGGATCGCGCGGGCGATCGCCACGGATTGCCGCTGCCCGCCCGAGAGCGCCTTCACCGGCTCCTTGAAGCGGCGGAAGTTCGGGTTCAGCCGTCCCATCACCTCGCGGGCTTTCGCCTCCATGGCGACGTCGTCCAGCGTGCCCCACGGTGTGCGCAGTTCGCGGCCGAGATAGAGGTTTGCGGCCGCATCGACATTGTCCGCGACGGCCAGCGTCTGGTAGATCGTCTCGATGCCGTATTTCTTGGCGTCGCGCGGGTTGGAAATGTCGGCAGGCTCGCCATTGATCAGGATGTCGCCGGCATCGCGCTTGTAGGCGCCGGAGAGGATCTTGATCAGCGTCGATTTTCCCGCCCCGTTATGACCGAGAAGCGCCACCACCTCGCCGGGGTAGAGATCGATCGAGGCATTGTCGACGGCGTGGATGCCGCCGAACGAGATCGAGACATTCTTCATCTCGACCAGAGGCGTGCCGGATGGTGTCGTCGCGGCGCTGCCGCCGGCGGCGGTTGCCGGGATGCCTTGGGGTGTTGTTGTGGTCATGATCGGCCTCCTTACTTGGCGCGCGCGCGATAGACGGTGTCGAGCCAGACGGCGACGACCAGCACGAAGCCGACGACGATGCGCTGGAGCGGGCTGTCGATGCCGAGAAGCACCATGCCCGACTGCAGGGACTGCATGACGAAGGCGCCCAGCATGGCGCCGGCAATGGTGCCGACGCCGCCGGCAAGCGATGTGCCGCCGATGACCGCTGCGGCGATCGTGTAGAGTTCGTCGAGTTCGCCCTGCGCATTGGTGGCGGCGTTGAGGCGGGCGGTGGAGATGGCGGCGGCGATGGCGCAGAGGATGCCCATCAGCGCGAAGATGCGCACCGTGACCCAGCGGGTCTTGATGCCTGCCAGTTCCGCCGCTTCCTGGTTTCCGCCGATGGCGAAGACATAGCGGCCGAAGCGCAGGCGGGTGGAAATGAAGGTCATCACGATGCCGACGGCAATGGCGATGAGGACGGGAACGGCGATGCCGTGCGCGATCTTCAGTCCGCCTTCCGGCACCGGAATGGCGTTGGCCTCGGCATAGCGCGTCGCGATGTTGATCGGCCAGTAATAGCTGTTGGCGACGAGGACCGCGCCGATGACGATGGCACAGGAGAGGGTGGCCAGCACGTATTCGGCCCAGACCGGGCGACGCGGGAAGCCGAAGCGCTTGCGCTGCTTGCGGGCGTTGAGGATGGCACCGACGATGGCAAGGCAGGCGATGAGCCCGACGACCCAGCTGGCGGTGGCGCCGATGGAGCCTTCCGTGCCGCCGCCCATGAGGCGGAAGGTGGCGTTCATCGGGGCGACCGTCTGGCCCGAGGTGACGAACCATGTGGCGCCGCGCCAGACCAGCAGGCCGCCCAGCGTCACGATGAAGGAGGGCACGCCGAGAAAGGCGATGATGACGCCGTGCAGCGCGCCGATGAGGCCGCCGACGACCACGCCGCAGGCAAGCGTGACGATCCAGATGAGAGAGCTGTCGAGCCCGAGATATTGCGGCAGGATCTGCGCCTGCATGACGCCCATGACCATCCCGCAGAAGCCGAGTACGGAGCCGACGGAGAGATCGATGTTGCGGGTGACGATGATCAGCACCATGCCGGTCGCCATGACAGCGACGGAGGAGGTCTGGACCGTGAGGTTCCAGAGGTTGCGCGGTGTCAGGAACAGGCCGCCCGTCAGCAGGTGAAAGCCGATCCAGATGATCAGCAGCGCGCCGATCATGCCGAGCAGGCGCGTGTCGATCTCGGTGGCGCGAAAGAAGCGACGCACCGGGTTCTCGGTCGCCGTCCGCGCAGTGTTGAAGGGTATCGTATTGGTGGTTTCGGCCATGGCCTCGTCATTCTCCCTCATGAGCCGGGCAGGCATGTCGTCTGGCTGGCAGTGCCCTTCGCCATGCCCCCTGCCGTGCGCGATCGGGGCGGACGCGGCATGCTCGATGCCCCGTCCGCCCCGTTTCACGTCGATAGGCCTATCAGTTGCAGGCGGCGACCGAGCCGGCCTTCACGCCCTGGCAGGCTTCTTCCTTGCTGATCCACTTGGCGTCGATCACGGCGTTCAGATTGTCCTTGGTGATCGGCATGGGAGACAGGAAGACCGACTTCATGGCCACCTTCTTCGGGCCGCCTTCGAAGGTCTGGACGTCGGCGATCTGGTCCATCTTCTTGCCGTTGGCCAGGTCGACGGCGATTTCCGCGGCGCGCTTGCCGAGGACGCGGCTGTCCTTCCAGACCGATACGGTCTGCGTGCCGAGCGCCACGCGGTTCAGGGCTGCCTTGTCGGCATCCTGGCCGGAGACCGGAACCGAGCCTGCGAGCCCCTGCGCGTCGAGCGCTGCGATCGCGCCGCCGGCCGTGCCGTCATTGGAGGCGACCACGGCATCGACCTTGTTGTCGGCGGCGGTCAGGAACTGTTCCATGTTCTTCTGGGCCAGTTCCGGCTTCCAGCCGTCGGTATAGGCTTCGCCGACATTCTTGATCTTGCCGGCGTCCATAGCTTCCTTCAGCACTTCGACCTGACCGGAGAAGAGGAAGTCGGCATTCGGGTCGGACGAGGAGCCCTTGATGAAGACGTAGTTGCCTTCCGGCTTCGCCTTGAACACTTCGCGGGCCTGCATGCGGCCGACTTCCTTGTTGTCGAAGGTGATGTAGAAGGCGGCAGGGTTTTCGATCAGGCGGTCGTAGCCGACGACCGGAATGCCTTCCGCAGCGGCCTTTTCGATCGCCGGGCCGATGGCCTCGCTGTCCTGGGCGAGCACGATCAGGGCGTTGGCGCCCTGCGAGATCAGCGACTCCACATCGGTCAGCTGCTTGGCGGCGGACGACTGGGCGTCGGCCGAGATGTACTTGTCGCCGGATGCTTCGAGCGCTGCCTTGATGGCGGCCTCGTCCGTCTTCCAGCGCTCTTCCTGGAAGTTCGACCAGGACACGCCGACGACGAGGTCCTTGGCCTGCACGGCCGTGTGCAGGGATACGATGACGGCGACGCCGGCCATGAGTTTCAGAACGGATTTCATCAAAACCTCCCAAACGCGGCTGACCGTTCGCGCGAACCTCCCGCACGACCCCCGCCCAGCCCGAAAACCTGCCGATCTCTCCTCCTGAGAGTTTTTTCTCGACAGTCGAGAAAATAGATGTCAGAGAAATTTGAGGCTGTCAACACGTCCTCCTGTTTCGGATTTCGACATCGTTTTCGTGCGGGTTCCCGCGCTTATGGCCCCAGGGGAGGTCAGCTTCGCATGCTCATCAAGGCTGGCTCCGAGCAGATGAGACAGCAGAATATCCTGCTCGTTCTCTCTGCGCTCAGACGCCATGGACCGCAGGCGCATACGGACCTCGCGACACGAACCGGCCTGTCGTCGGCCACGGTCTCGGCGATCACCATGGAGCTGGAAAAGGCAGGTGTGCTGGAGCGCAGCGAGCAGCAGCCGGGGGCAGGGCGGGGACGACCGCGGGTTCTGTTTTCGCAGAGACGCGATTGCGGCTACCTCATCACCGCGCAGATTTCCTCGGATGCGGTTCAATATTCGCTGGTCGATTATGCGGGTCGCCTGATCGACCGGTTCGACGAGGCGCGGCGGCATGACGAGCAGAGCACGTCGCGGTTCGCGCCGCAATTTCGCGAGGCGCTGGCCCGGCTCGCCGAGCGGTCGCGGCTTGCACGCGACGCGGTCATGGCGATTTCGATCAGCAGCAAGGGCACGGTCGATGCCGATGGGCACCGCCTTCTCTGGTCGCCGCTCCTGGGCGGGCAGGAGATCGATTTTGCCGCGCTCCTGTCCCCCGACTGGCGTGCCGTGGTGACCCTCAGCAACGAGACGCTGCTGGTGGCGCAGGCGCTCGGCATTGCCTTGAAGCCCGCAACGGAGGGCCACGCCCTCGCGGTCGTCTCGCTCGGCCACAGCATCGGGCTCGGCATCGCCCGGCGGCGGCAGCACGACGAGGTGGAAGCGAGCGCGCCGAATTTCGGGCACATGCTGCACGCACCGGGCGGCGGTCTCTGTCGCTGCGGCGGGCAGGGATGCATCGAGGCGACCGCCGGGTTCTACGGCATCCTGCGCACGGCCTTTCAGGTGCCGGCGGATACGATTCCGGCGAAATTCGTGCCGCTGCCGGAGATGGACAAGATCGCGCAGACGGCGCGTGCGGGAAACCGGATGGCGGGCTATGCCTTCCGGCAGGCGGGGCTCGCGCTCGGCAACGGCCTGTCACGGCTGATGAGTTTCCACGGTCGCCTGCCGGTCGTGTTCACCGGTCCGGGAACGCGCTATTTCGATCTTCTGTCGCCGGGGATCGAGGAGGGGCTTTCCGCCTCGCACGAGGTGCGGCTGAAGGGCCGGCCGGAGATCGCCGTGCACCCGGACGAGCAGCGCCTCGTGTTCGAGGGACATCTCGACTGGGCCCTGACCGGCATCGACCAGGCCATCGCCGAAGCCCGGCTTTCCCCCTCCGAAAAGCGGTCGGCCTGAAGCGGCGTTTTCTTGGGGCCTCTTCGTGAAAAGCGGTTTGCGTCCGTTCGTGACGATGTTCAGACCCCGAGCGTCTTCAGCCGGCTTTCGCGCAGGAGGCCGCTTGCATCCATGATCGGATGGGCGACGGAGACGATGTGGGCATTGATGCGCTTGAGGTCGCGCAGCATGTCGAGATGCAGCGAACTGGTCTGCAGGCTGTCGGCATGGCCGTCGCGCAGGCGCTGGAAATGCCGCTCCGCCGATTGCTTCTCGAGATTGCGCACCTCGACCTTCACCTCCATCAGCTGGCGGGCTAGGTCGATATCGCGGGTGACGAAGATCGTCTGGGCGATGCGCAGGTTGTCGATCGTCATGTCGAACAGGGTCTGCAACTCCTTGAAACCCTCGTCGGAGAATTTGAGCCCGAGCGTGACCGTCTTCGTCACCTGATCGAGCAATCCCTTCTCGATGATATCGCCGACATGTTCGAGATTGATCGCATAGTCGATGATGACGATGGAGCGCCGGCCGTTCTCCTCGTCCAGACCCTTCCGGCCGAGCTTGGAGAGATAGATCTTCACCTCCTGCTGGAGGATGTCGACGCTGTGCTCCAGCGCCGGGATCTGCCGCAGCGGCGCGATGTCCTTCGTGCGGAAGGCGTCCGATGCGAGGATGAGCATGCGCTCGATGAGATCTCCGACGCCGAGCACCTCGCGCGTGGCGCTGGTAAGGGCGACGACGGGCGTGGACAGTTCGTGGTCGTCGAGGAACTTCGGTGCGTTTTCGCGCTCGGGCTGGTCCGGCACCAGGCGCATCATCAGGATCGAGAGGCTGCGGGCAAAGGGCCAGGCGGCAGCTGCCAAAAGGATGTTGAAGATCAGATGGGCGTCCACCGGCAGCTTTTCCGGCGGCAGCGGCAATTGCCGCAGGAGATCGGCGCCGATGCCGGCGAGCGGCAGGGCAATGAGACAGCCGCAGGTGCGCACGATCAGATTTCCGAGCGTCACCCGGCGCGCGGCCGGTGGTCCGTTGAGCGTGGCGACGAAGGGCGGGATGGCGCCGCCGAGATTGGCGCCGAGCACGAGCACGACGATCAGGCCGGGCGAGAGGATGCCGGTCGAGGCGAGCGACAGGATGAGGACGACGATCGCAAGGCTCGAGGACGAGACGAAGGCGAGCACGGCGCTGAAAACGAGCGCGACCAGCCAGGCGCCGTCGAGCAGCGCAATGAAGGCGGCCAGCGCGGGCGAGGTGCGCATCGGCTCCGTCGCCAGGCTGAGGAGATGCAGCGACAGCAGCATGAGGCCGATGCCGATCAGCGCGGTGCCGCCACCCTGCCGTCCGCTGTGCTTGCCGCGATACAGCACGGTGCCGGAGAGAATCAGCAGCGGCGACAGCCATTCGATGCCGGTGGACACGATCCAGGCGGTGACGGCGGTGCCGATATTGGCGCCGAGAAGCACGATCTGGGCGAGCCGCTGCTTGACCATGCGACGTTCCACGAAAGACGACACCATGAGGGCCGTGGCGGTCGAACTCTGCAATGCGACGGTCGCGACGAAACCCGAGAGGAAAGCCCGCCAGCCATGCTTCGTGCCCGTCGCCAGGCCCGTGCGCAGCCGGGCGCCGAAGGCCCGCGAGACCCCGTCCTTCACCAGCGACAGGCCGAAGAGAAGGAGCGCGATCGCGCCGAACAGGTTGATCATGACGATGGTGGATTGCATCCGTCTTCATTCCCGGCATGTCGTGCAGAAGGGGCTTCGCCTGCACACATGTCGGAGCATAGGACGCGAGACGAAGAGGGGCAACGATACGGCCGAAAGTAGCAGCTTGGGCACGTTTTTCACGGCGTTCCTGCGACGTCGGCCGTCGCTCTCCCTCGATCGAAGGGGCGGAGACGCGGTTTCCCGACCGTTCAAGGTGCCCTATCGGGCATCAGGGCGGGCCGGACGAGCGCGAGCAGGTGTTCGATGCGGCCCTCGCGTTCCCGGTCCGTCATCGGTTGCGGCCGCCTGATCAGCGCGGTCACCAGCGATTCGCCGATCACGGCGCCGACAAGGAGGCTTGCAAGGTCCGCCGGACGGTCGCCGTTCAGGCGACCCGTCGCCTGCAGGCGCGCGATGATATCGGTGAGTTTTTCCTTGCAGCAGCGCAGGCCGTTGTCGTGGAAGGCGCCGGCGAGCTCCGGCGCATGCGCGCTTTCCGAAATGACGAGGCGGGCGATGCTCACCTGGCGATCCGAGAGCACGAAGGCCGAAAGGCGCGACAGGACATCGGCGATGACGACATCGGCCGCCTGATCCTCTTCGGGCATGTCGAGCGTGATGTCCTCGTGCATGACGCGGTCGATCAGGGCGACGAACAGGTTTTCCTTCGTCCCGAAGCTGCGATACACCGTCTTCTTCGACATGCCGCAGGCTTTGACGACATCGTTCATCTGGGTCGAGCGATAGCCTTGAGACACGAAACAATGTTCTGCCGCGTCGAGGATCTGGTCCCGGCGGTCCTCCTCGCTCAAGGTCGCGGGACGGCCCGGTCCTCTCTTCTTGCCGATTCCGAAGCAGCTCATGAGGTCCCTCTTGACTTACGGAAACCGATGGGTTTTCTATTGATAGGAAACCGCAGGGTTTCTCGTCAAGTCCGATTGGCCTGTTCCTCGGCCTCTTCCTCGGGCAGAACGGCAATATGGATCCGATCATGACCTTCTCCTTCGCCCGCATGGCGCTTGCTGCGACTTTGGCGGTGACGTCGCTGACCGCCTGTTCCGACGAGGAGGTGCCGCCGCCAAAGCCGCTGCCGCGCGTCCGCGTCGAGACCGTCGCCCCCAAGCCTTCCGTGACCGAGATCAGCCTGACGGGTTCGATCGCGGCGCGGACGGAAACCCATCTGTCTTTCCGCACCAGCGGACGCATCATCGAGCGTCTGGTCGATGTGGGCGATGCCGTGCGCAGGGGACAGCTGCTCGCCCAGATGGACGACGAGGTGCAGCAAGCCGATCTCGAATCGGCCCGCGCGACGCTGTTAGCCGCCACGGCGGACCTGTCGCATGCCACGGCCGCCTTTACCCGGCAGCAGACGCTGCTCCGCGCGAACTCCACGGCGCAGACGACCTATGATCTGGCGGAAGAGAACCTGAAGGTCGCGCGCGCCTCGGTCAAATCGGCGGAATCGGCGCTCTCCAATGCTGAGGAGACGCTGTCCTATACGAAGCTCACAGCCGACGCGGACGGGGTCGTGACAGCGCGAAATGCGGATGTCGGCGAGACGGTGCAGGCGGCGCAGGCCGTCTTCTCGGTTGCGGTCGATGGACCGCGCGATGCGGTCTTCGATATCTACGAGTCCCTGTTGCGGAGCGGCGAGCCGCCGGAGGTGACCGTCAGCCTCGCCTCCGACCCCTCCGTCGCCGCGCGCGGACCGGTGCGCGAAATCGCGCCGACGGTCGATCGGCAGACGGGAACCGTGCGGGTCAAGGTCGGGCTCGACCGGCCGCCGGCTGCCATGACGCTTGCCTCGGTCGTGCGGGGCACGGTCTCGCTCGCCGGCCCGCCAGCCTTCACGCTGCCGCCGAGCGCGCTTGCCGCGTCCGGCGGAAAGCCGGCCGTGTGGGTCCTCGACCCTGCCAAGACCACCGTGTCGCTTCGGCCGGTGACGGTTGCCGAGTACCAGACCGACGCGATGATCATCGCGACTGGGCTGAAGGCCGGCGACCGGGTCGTCGTCGATGGCACCAAGCTCCTGCGTCAGGGCCAGACCGTCCTTCTTGCCGAGGGGAACGCCCCATGAAGCCCGTCCTTATCCTCCTGCCGCTCGCCCTGATGCTCGCGTCCTGCTCGGACGACGGCGAAACGGCGCCGCCACCGCCGCGGCCGGTCAAGTCGCTGGTGCTGGAAGAGACGAATTCCGCGCCTCTGTCCTTTGCCGGCACCGTCGAGCCGCAGATCGTCACGAATTACAGCTTTCAGATCCTCGGGCGCATGATCTCGCGCAATGTCCAGGTGGGCGATCCCGTGGAGCGGGGAACGCTGCTGGCCGTGCTCGAAGCGACGGCGCTCGAACAGGACGTTCAGGCCGCGCAGGCGTCGCTCGTCAGCGCCCAGGCGTCCGCCAACAACGCCCGCGTGGTCGAGCAGCGCCAGCAGGGCCTCTTTGCCAAAACGGTCGTATCGCAGGCCGCCGTCGAGGATGCCGTGCAGGCGGCGCAGGCCGCGCAATCCGCCGAGGTTCGGGCGCGGGCGAACCTCGCCAAGGCGAAGGAGCGGCTGAGCTACGCGAAAATCTCCGCCGACTATACCGGCGTGGTCACCAGCACGGCCGCCGAGCCCGGCCAGGTGGTTGCGGCCGGGCAGACGGTGGTGACGGTGGCGCGGCCCGATCTTCGCGATGCGGTGGTCGATCTTCCGTCGTCGGCCGCGTCCGGCGCCAAGATCGGCGATCCCTTCCGCGTCGTCCTCCAGTCCGATCCGACGACGGTCGTCAAAGGCCGTGTGCGGCGGATCGAGCCTTCGGCCGACCCGGTCACCCGCTCGCAACGCATCCGCATCGCGCTGCAGGCGGCGCCTGCCGCCTTTCGTCTCGGCTCCGTCATTTCCGTCACGCTGCCGGACACGCGCCCGTCCGAACTGCTGCTGCCGGCGGCCGCCATCGTCACGCGCGACGGCAAGACCTTCGTCTGGATCATCCCGGAGGGCACCGAGGCCGTCGCGATGCGCGAGGTCACGACCGGTGACGCCGGCAGTGGCCGCGTCTCCATCTCGTCCGGCCTCAAGCGCGGCGACCGCGTCGTCGTCGCCGGGGTCAACAGCCTGACCGACGGGCAGAAAATCCGCATTTCCGGAGATTTGAAATGAAGCCGTTCAACCTGTCGGACTGGGGACTGGGGCACCGCTCGCTTCTCTGGTATTTCATGCTGGTCTTCTCGCTGGCCGGCCTCCTGTCCTACCTCAATCTCGGACGCGAGGAGGACCCATCCTTCACCATCAAGACGATGATCATCACCGCCCAGTGGCCCGGCGCCACGGTGGAGGATACGATCAAGCAGGTGACGGAGCGCATCGAGAAGAAGCTCGAGGAACTGCCGCAGCTCGACTACACCAAGAGCCAGACGGTGGCCGGGCAGACGACCGTGTTCGTCTATCTGCGCGAAACGACGCCGGCAGCCCAGGTCGCGCCGACCTGGGTGCGGGTGCGCAATCTCGTCAGCGATATCAAGGGCAGTTTCCCCTCGGGCGTTCAGGGGCCGTTCTTCAACGACAGCTTCGGCGACGTCTACGGCAATATCTACGCCTTCACCTCCGACGGCTTTTCGCAGCGCGAGCTTCGCGACACGGTGGAAGCCGTGCGGGCCGAGGTGCTGACCGTGCCCAATGCCGGCAAGGTCGATATCATCGGGGCGCAGGACGAGGTGATCTTCCTCGAATTCTCCTCGCGGCAGCTTGCCGCCCTCGGGCTCGACCAGCAGAGCGTGGTCGATACGCTGCAGGCCCAGAATGCGGTGGCGCCTTCCGGCGTCATGCAGGATAGCCCCGAGCGCATCAGCGTCCGCGTTTCCGGCCAGTTTTCCTCGGAGGAGAGCCTGCGCAACCTCAATCTGCGCGTCAACGACCAGTTCTTCCGCTTGAGCGACGTCGCCTCGATCCGCCGGGGCTATGCCGATCCGCCAAGCACGATCTTCCGCTACAATGGCGAGCCGGCGATCGCGCTGGCCGTCAACATGAAGCAGGGCGCCAACCTTCTCGCCTTCGGCGAGGCGCTGACCGAACGCATGGACACGATCGAGCAGAAGCTGCCGGTCGGCATCGATGCGCATCTGGTGTCCGACCAGCCGAAGATCGTGGACGAGGCGGTGTCGGGCTTCACGCGCGCGCTGTTCGAGGCCATCGCCATCGTGCTCGCGGTCTCCTTCGTCAGCCTCGGCCTGCGGGCCGGGCTGGTGGTGGCGGTGGCGATCCCGCTCGTGCTCGCGATGACCTTCGTCATCATGGAATATCTCGGCATCTCGTTGCAGCGCATCTCGCTCGGCGCGCTCATCATCGCGCTCGGCCTGCTGGTGGATGACGCGATGATCGCGGTGGAAATGATGGTGGCGCGACTGGAGGCTGGCGACGACCTGCGCAAGGCCGCCACCTATGTCTACACGTCCACGGCGTTCCCGATGCTGACCGGCACGCTGGTGACCGTCGCCGGCTTCATTCCGGTCGGCCTCAACAACAGTGCGGCCGGCGAGTTCACCTTCACCCTGTTCATCGTGATCGCCGCATCGCTGATCCTCTCCTGGATCGTCGCCGTGCTCTTCACCCCGCTTCTCGGCGTGCTGATGCTGCCGAAGACGATGAAGCAGCATCACGGCTCCAAGGGCATCGTCGCCCGGATCTTTTCGCGCCTTCTGCTGATCTGCATGCGCTTTCGCTGGGTGACCATCGCCGTCACGCTGATCGTCTTCGCAGGCTCCGTTTACGGCATGCAGTTCGTGCAGCAACAGTTCTTTCCCTCGTCGGACCGCAACGAGCTGATCATCGACTGGAACCTGCCGCAGAGCGCCTCGATCCGCGAGACGCAGCGCCAGATCGCCCAGTTCGAGAACGAAAAGCTGAAGGGCAATCCGGACGTCGAGCATTGGTCAAGCTATGTCGGGCAGGGCGCGGTCCGCTTCGTACTCTCGTTCGACGTCCAGCCGAACAGCCCGGCCTTCGGGCAGACGATCATCGTCAGCAAGAGCATCGAGGCGCGCGACCGGCTGAAGGGCGATCTGGAGGCCTATCTCAAGAAGACCTTCATCGGCACGGATGCCTATGTGAAGCTGCTCGACATCGGTCCGCCGGTCGGCCGCCCCGTCGCCTATCGCGTCAGCGGGCCGGAGATCCAGACGGTGCGGCAGCTCGCACTCGATCTCGGCAACATCGTCGGCGGGAACAAGCATCTCGGCGACGTGGCCTACGACTGGAACGAGCCGTCCCGCGTGGTCAAGATCGACGTCCAGCAGGACAAGGCGCGCCAGCTCGGCATCACCTCGCAGGCCATCGCGACGACCATCAACGGCATCGTCGGCGGCACGACAGCGACGCAGGTGCGCGACGATATCTATCTCGTCAACATCGTCGGACGCGCGGTCGAGGCCGAGCGCAGCTCGATCGAGACGCTGCGCGACCTGCAGCTTCCGGTCGGCGACGGGCGATCCGTGCCGCTCGCAGCCGTCGCCACGTTCCGCTACGATGTCGAGCAGCCGCTGATCTGGACGCGCTCGCGCATTCCCACGGTCACCGTGCGGGCCGGCATGATCGACAAGGTGCAGCCGGCAACCGCCGTGGCCGAGCTTACCCCGGCGGTCAAGACGTTCGAGGCGACACTGCCGCCCGGCTACGCGATCGCGGTGGCCGGTGCCGTCGAGGAAAGCGGCAAGGCCCAGGGGCCGATCGCCGCCGTCGTGCCGCTGATGCTGTTCGTCATGGCGACGATCCTGATGATCCAGCTGCAGAGTTTCAGCCGCCTCTTCCTCGTCTTCGCGGTCGCCCCGCTCGCCATCATCGGCGTTGTCGCGGCCCTGCTGCCGAGCGGCGCGCCGATGGGCTTCGTCGCCATTCTCGGCATCCTCGCGCTGATCGGTATTCTGATCCGCAACTCGGTCATCCTGATCGACCAGATCGAGACGCTGCGTCGGGAGGGGGTTGCGCCCTGGCGGGCGGTGGTGGAGGCGACCGAGCATCGCATGCGGCCGATCATGCTGACGGCCGCCGCGGCCAGCCTTGCGCTCATCCCGATCGCGCGTGAGATCTTCTGGGGGCCGATGGCCTATGCCATGATCGGCGGCATCATCGTGGGCACGATCCTCACCCTGCTGTTCCTGCCGGCGCTCTACGTCGCCTGGTTCCGCATCCATGAGGACACGCCGGAGGCCGAGCCCAAGGCGGATGTCCATCCGGCGCCCCAGCCCCAGGCCCAGGCCCAGACCCAGACCTGAAGGCCTTCCGCGCCCCAATCTTTCAGCGCCGCCCCTCCACCCGACGGGCGGCGTTTTCGTCAGAGCGAAAGGTTGCGCGTGATGAAGTCGGCGAGGTCCTGCGCTTCGGGTCCGAGCGTCGCACGGCCCTTCACCAAAGCGAGTTCCGCTTCGGGTTGCGGCTCGAAGCCTTCGGCCGGCGTCAGCCGCCGATGATCCGGCAGGACGGCATTGGCCGGCACGAGGCTGACGCCGAGGCCGGAAGCGACGGCGGCCTGCACGCCCATCAGGCCCTGGCTGGTATAGGCGATCCGCCAGCGCCGACCGCTGCGTTCCACAGCGCGCATGGCGCGCTCCCGATAGATGCAGCCGACCGGGAAGACGGCGAGGGGCACGATGTCGTCCTCGACGGCGCGGTTCTCGCTGCCGATCCAGACGAGGTCCTCCTTCCAGCTCGCGAGACAGGCGCCCACACTCGGCTCGCGCTTGACGAGCGCCAGATCGATCTCGCCCGCCTCCAGAAGCCGCCCGAGGCCCGTGCTCCAGCCGCTCGTCGTATCCAGGCGAAGATGCGGCGAGGCATCGGCGAAGCCCGACAGCAGATCGATCAGCCGCCGACCGGCGAAATCTTCGGGAACGCCGAGCCGTACGGTGCGTGGCGCCGAGGGCCGGCGCATCACCTCGGTCGCCTCGTCGGCCGTGGCGAGCAACCGGCGGGCATAGCTCAGGAGCAGCTCGCCGGCTTCCGTCGTCTGCAGCGTCCCGCTCGACCGGTCGCGCAGGATGAGGGTCTGGGACAGGCCGGTTTCCAGCTTCTTGATCTGCTGGCTGACGGTGGATTGTGTGAGGAAAACGCGCTCGGCCGCGCGGGTGAAACCGCCACTGTCGATGACGGCCACAAAGGTGCGCAGCAGGTCGAGGTCGAACGGGTAGCTCATTGGATTCCGCAATTCGGTTTATCGGAACATTTAATTTCCCGATGACGTCGATCTTTGTCAACATGAGCCGGAACGCAAAGGAGGACCCGGGATGACATTATCCGGACCACGGCCGGAATGGCTGACATTCGATTGCTACGGCACCTTGATCCAGTGGGACGAGGGGCTGATGGCGGCGATCGAGACAATTCTGTCGGACGAGGTTGCGACCGTCGATCCCGCAGCCTTCATTGCGACCTTCGACGGTCACGAGCACGCGCTGGAAGCGGAGCGGCCGCACCGATCGTTCCGCGCGGTCAGCGCGCTCGCCTTGGAAAAGACGATGGCGGCGTTCGGCCTCCGCTTCGATGCCGCGGATGCCGAGATCCTCACCGGATCGATCGGCCGCATGCCGCCTTTTCCAGAGGTGGTCGAGACGCTTCGCCGGCTCAAGGAGGCCGGCTTCAAGCTCGCGATCATCTCCAACACGGACGATGCGATCATCGCCGGAAACGTCTCCCAGCTCGGAGGGGTCATCGATCGGGTGATCACGGCCGAGCAGGCCGGCGCCTACAAGCCGACGGCGCAGATCTTTCAGCATGCCTGGGACAGCCTCGGCATTTCGCGCGACGCACTGGTGCATATCTGCGCGAGCCCGCATCTCGACCTTGTCGCGGCGCGCGATCTGGGCTTTCGTACGATCTGGATCGACCGTGGAACGGGTCGCAAGCCGCCTTCGGATTACCGGCCGGAGGCGCGCGTCCCCTCGCTCGACCACGTGCCCGGCCTGCTCCGGGCGGCCGGATGGATGACATGAGACTTTGGAGGCCGATATGGCGCATGAATTGACGATCCCGAAGACCGGCCCTGCCTTGCTGCGCAACGTGTCGCTGGAGACCGACGAGATCTGGCAGGCGCGTGCCGATCTTGCCGCCTGCCTGCGCATGGCGGCGCGGCTCGGGCTGGAGGAGGGTATCTGCAACCATTTTTCCGCCGTGGTGCCCGGGCATCCCGATCTCTTCCTCGTCAACCGGCTCGGCTGGGCGTTTCAGGAGGCGACCGCCTCGTCGCTGCTCGTCTGCGATTTCGAGGGCCATGTGATCGCGGGCGACGGGGTGCCGGAGGCGACGGCCTTCTACATTCACGCCCGGCTGCACAAGCAGAACCCACGCGTCGGCGCCGCCTTTCACACGCACATGCCGAACGCGACCGCGCTCAGCATGGTCGAAGGCGAGCCGCTGGTCTGGGCGGGGCAGACGGCGCTGAAATTCTACGGTCGCGTCGCCGTGGACGCCGCCTATAACGGGCTGGCGCTGGACGAGAGCGAAGGCGACCGCATCGCGGCGGTCCTGGGCGACAAGGACATTCTGTTCATGAAGAACCACGGGGTCATGGTCTGTGGGCCGACGATCGCGGAGGCATGGGACGACCTTTATTACCTTGAGCGCGCGGCGGAGGTGCAGCTGAAGGCGATGAGCACCGGGCGCCGCCTGCTGCCGGTCTCGCCGGAGATCGCGACCCTTGCCGCACGGCAGATGCGCGAGGGCGACCCGGAAAGTGCAAGGCTCCATCTGGAAAGCGTGCGGCGGGTTCTGGACCGGCAGCAACCGGACTATACGAGCTGAGGCATTCGGCGAAGCCCGCGCTCAGCGCGGGTGCATTTCCTCGCCGTCCTCGTCCTCGTCGCCGATCGGCGCTTCCATGGTGAAGACCACGCCCGTCACGTCGAATCGCAGTTCGGCGCTGCCGCCGAGGCTGTTGGACAGCACGCGTTCGATCATGCGCGTGCCGAAGCCGCGGCTGGTCGGGGGTGCGACGGGCGGTCCGTCGCGCTCTTCCCAGGTGAGCTTCAGGCGTTTCAGCGGCGCGTCCGGCACGGCATGCCAGCGCACGCGAATGCGTCCGGCGAGGTTGGACAGCGCGCCGTACTTGATGGCGTTGGTCGCCAGTTCATGCAGCGCCATGGCGAGCGTCAGCACGAGATTGGAGGAGACCTGCAGATCCGGCCCGTCGATATCGATCCGGTTCGGGTAGCTGTCCCAGAACGGATCGAGCGTCGCGCGCACGATGCGGCCGAGATCGGCGCCCGCGAAGTTGCCGGACACCAGCAGGTCCTGTGCAGCGCCGATCGACTGGAGGCGCGACGTGATGGCCTTGCCGGCGGCTTCCTTGTCCGGGGCCTGACGAAGCGTCTGGTTGATCACGGATTGCACCGTGGTCATCAGGTTCTTCATGCGGTGGCTGAGTTCGCGCACGGTGATGGCGCGCGCCTCCTCGGTGCGCTTGCGGTCGGTGATGTCCACCGACAGCCCCGACATCTGCGACGCGTGACCGTCCTGCTCGTAATAGACCAGCCCGCGGATGTGCACCCAGCGCAGCCGACCATCGGGCAGGACACAGCGATGCTCGACGTCATACTCCTCGTGGCGTTCCACGGCGTTGCGAAACGCCTCGTGGACCCGCGCCTGATCCTCCGGCAGGACGGCGTTCAGGAGATCGCTGACCGTGAAATCCTGGTCGGGTGCGAAGCCGAAGTTCGCCTTGCAGTCCGGTGAGGCGACGAGTTCCATGGTCGCGATATTGAGGGTCCAGTAGCCGAGATGGCCCGCTTCCATGGCGAAGCGAAGCTGCGTCTCGTTGCGCTTCAGCTCGGCCGTGCGCTTCTGGACTTCACCCTCCAGCAGGTCGCGGTCCCGTTCCAGCCGCACGACCCGGTCGCGCTCCATCGTGACATCGAGCTGCGACGCGAAGAAGTAGGTGAGGTCGCCCTCCTCGTTGAACACGGGCGAGATCAGCAGGCGATTCCAGAATTTTTCGCCATTCTTCTTGTAGTTTACGACATCGATTTCGATCGGATACAGATTGTCGATCGCATCGCGAATTTTCTGGATATCGTCGCGATCGGTTTCCGGGCCCTGGAGAAAGCGACAGTTCTTGTCGATGATCTCGTGACGCTCGTAGCCGGTGAAGCGCAGGAAGGCTTCGTTGACGAACACGATCGGATTGTCGGGCCTCGACGGATCGGTAATCAGCATGGGCATGCGCGTTGCGCGCACCGCTGCTGCGAAGGGGTCGTGCCCGACATCCCTCCGGGCAATCTGGGCCTCGATACGCTGATGCTCTGTGACGTCGTTCAATGACTGTCCTCTCGGTGGCCTTTCTCCTAGACGGTTAATTCAGGGCGGCCATTTAAAAAAACAATATCCGAGTCAAAAACTTGGGGAAACGGAGGATCTGGGTCGTCATGATCGGTCGGACGTCGATGGATCGTGTGAGACGGCCCGGGAAGGGCCGCCTCGGAGATCTTGCGGCCTTATTTCTTGCCCGTCGACAGCACGCGGCTGGACGCATCGTCAAGAGCGCGGCTGCTGTCCTGGCCGTCACGCTTCAAGCCGTTGGCCGTGTTGCCGCAGCCGGCCAGCGTCAGGGCGGAGATGGTGAGGATGGCGATGAAGATCGGGCGCATGGTTTCTCCTTCGGACAAGGTTCGGTTGGGTTATTCAGGTCTCGATCCGGAAAATGTGGCGAGCCGCGACTTTGTCAATCCTCGACGTGCGGTTCGCCTGACGCCGGCATCGGACCGCGTTTCTTCGCCGCGAAGCTGCGGCTGAGATAATGCGAGCCGGCCAGACCGAACCGCCAGGGATGATCGATTGCCTTGGTGATGCCGATCCGCGGGCCTGCGACGATGTCGACGGGACTTTGCGCTGCTGTGAGATGAAAGGGCGCGGCCAGCAGCGACAGGCCGTCATGACCGGCATCGATGCCGAGCGCCTGGCAGAGGCGACCCGGCCCGGCGCAGAGGAGCCTCGGATTGTCGAGCCCGCGGCGATCGACCATCGCCTGCAGGCCGGCTGTCGGCTGCAGCGCGCGAACGAGCACGGCGCTCCCCGGGCGGCAGACCATATTCATGCACCAGTGCATGCCATAGGATCGGTAGACATAGGCATGCGCCGGCGGCCCGAACATGGCGCGGTTGCGCGGCGTCGGGCCGCGAAAGCTATGGGAGGCCGCATCGTCCGGCTCATAGGCTTCGGTTTCCACGATGACGCCGCCGATCCCGTCGACGAGCAGGGACGCGCCGACGAGGTCGCGGGCGGCATCGAAAGCGGAACGGTCGAAAAAATCGGCGTGGATCATCATGGTCGTCTGTGGTCCAGCCCTTTGAGCGAGGGGGTTCGGATCGTCCTCTGGCGCGAACCCAAGGGAACGATCCGGCACGATTTCTCGTTGGGGAGGAAAAGGAGATTCCCCATGCTCGTCAAGTCTTCCCTTCGAAACGCGCTGCTGACCGCCGCCGGCGCCGCAGCTTTTACGGCGACCGTCCTGTCCGTCGTGATCGTGCCCACCCGTGCCGCCTTCGCCCAGGCGCAGCAGGGCGAGTGCGCCGTCGGCACGCCGCAGAAGGGCACGGCGCCGAACGCAAATCCCGGCAGCGGCTCGCTGACCGAAAAACTCGACGACTGCAACGGCGTGCTCAAGCCACCGGCCGTCGGCGATAGCGAGATCGTCGAGCCTGCACCGCAGACCGGCCAGATGCCGGTGATCACGCCAAATGAACTGCCCAAGGATGGAAATCCGCCGCAACAGCCGTAAGTCTCACTCATAAGGCCGAGAGAGGGTTTCATGGCAGACGGACATCAGGCCGGAAGGCAGGCAGTGAGCGGCGCAGTATCGCTCGGGGATCAGGCTCCGGAAAGCGATATCCGCGGGCGGCTCGCCGAGACGCCGTCCGCCATTCCCTTTCATGGGCTGAAGGACGTCTTCTGGCGGGTGATTGCCGAGATCAGCGAGGACCGCGTGACGCTGATTGCGGCCGGGGTCACCTATTATCTCCTGCTCGCGTTGTTCCCGGCGCTCGCCGCTCTCGTCTCCATCTACGGTTTCGTCGCGGATCCCGGTGCGATCGGCGCGCAGGTGACCCTGCTTGCCGATGTCGTTCCGACCGGCTCGCTCGATATCATTCTCGAGCAGTTGAAGACGCTCGCCACACAGAAGGCATCGACGCTGTCGATCGGCTTCGTGTTCGGCCTCGGCGTCGCCCTCTGGAGTGCGCATAACGGCATGCGCGCCTTGTTCGACGCGATGAACATCGCTTATGGCGAGACGGAGAAGCGCGGGTTCTTCAAGCTGACCGGTCTGGGGCTGCTGTTCACGCTCGGTGCGCTCGGCGTCGCGGTCGTCGTCATCTCGGCCATCGGCATCCTGCCGGCCGTTCTGGCGTTTCTCTGGCTCGACCGCTGGGTGGAGCTTCTGGCGCGTTTCGCGCGCTGGCCGCTGATGCTGGCGATCGTCTGCTTTGCCACGATGATGCTCTATCGCTACGGCCCGAGCCGGGAGACGGCCAAGCTCCGCTGGCTCACCTGGGGCGCCGCCTTCACCAGTTTCGCCTGGCTTGGCGCATCGCTCGGCTTTTCCTACTACATCGAGAATTTTGCCAATTACAACGCGACTTACGGCACGCTCGGCGCCTTGATCGGCTTCATGGTGTGGACCTGGATGTCGGTGATCATCCTGATCGTCGGGGCGGAAATCAATGCGGAGCTGGAGCACCAGACCACGATCGATTCGACCACCGGGCATCCGAGGCCGATGGGAGAGCGCGGTGCCTATGTGGCCGACACGATCGGCGATCCCGCGTCCTGAGCCGCACTGAAACGTCCAAGGCCCGCATTTGGCGACCATGAAAAAAGCGACTGTCGCATCCCTGCGGCAATCGCTCCTAACGTTTCGAAGAATATGGCATGTCGACCCTTACTGGGGCTTCGTCTCGTTCATGGCGGCTTCGTGATACCAGCTGTCGATGATGACAGGGGAGGCGGGGGTCTCGACTTTGACGTCGGGGGCCGTCTTCCAGCTGTTCAATCCTTTCAGGCCTCCAACCGGGAATTGGTAGATCGTTGCCGACTGGCGCTGTGGTGTCATTGGCATGGCATCGGCTCCCTTTTTATTTGTCCGAGTTATATGACGTTCATATGCACATATTTTGCGCTGAATGTCTAAAAATAAATCAATTTCCTGTCGGGTTTTCGCGCAATTTTTGCTTCGGCGGCCAATTTTGCGCTGAATGCGCATTTTTTCTGCCTGCATTTTCCCCGTACGAACTCGTCGTGGTCCTGCAGGGTTCCGCCCGGCTGCCAAAGTGCTGTGCTGCAGGGCGCAAATTGCTGCATCTTTTCAAGCGGGAGGCGGCGAGGCTGCGATTTCCTGCGCTGGAACACACAGAATAATCGGCTTGAGGCGCTCTTCGTCACAAAACTGGCACGGCATGTGCATTCCCTTCTGGTCAGAGGGTTCGGTTGCCGGTTTCGGCGTCGATCTCCTGGATTGCTCACCACTTATGAGAGATTTGCCATGACCAAGTATAAGCTCGAGTACATCTGGCTCGACGGGTACACACCGGTACCGAACCTGCGCGGCAAGACGCAGATCAAGGAATTCGACGCGTTCCCGGCACTGGAGCAGCTGCCGCTCTGGGGCTTTGACGGTAGCTCGACCATGCAGGCCGAAGGCCGCAGCTCCGACTGCGTTCTCAAGCCGGTCGCGCTCTACCCGGATCCCGCCCGCACGAACGGCGTTCTGGTCATGTGCGAAGTCATGATGCCGGACGGCGTCACCCCGCATGCAAGCAATTCCCGCGCGACCATCCTCGATGACGAAGGCACGTGGTTCGGCTTCGAACAGGAATACTTCTTCTACCAGAACGGCCGTCCGCTCGGCTTCCCCGAGCAGGGCTATCCCGCACCGCAGGGCCCGTACTACACCGGCGTCGGCTACAGCAATGTCGGCGACGTCGCACGCGAGATCGTCGAAGAGCATCTGGACCTCTGCCTGGAAGCCGGCATCAACCACGAAGGCATCAATGCCGAAGTGGCCAAGGGCCAGTGGGAATTCCAGATCTTCGGCAAGGGCTCCAAGAAGGCTGCCGACGAAATCTGGATCGCTCGCTACCTGCTGCAGCGCCTGACCGAAAAGTACGGCATCGACATCGAGTACCATTGCAAGCCGCTCGGCGACACCGACTGGAACGGCTCGGGCATGCACTGCAACTTCTCGACGGCCTATATGCGCGAAGTCGGCGGCAAGGCCTATTTCGAAGCGCTCATGGGTGCCTTCGAGAAGAACCTGATGGACCACATCGCCGTCTACGGCCCCGACAATGACAAGCGTCTGACGGGCAAGCACGAAACGGCTCCTTGGAACAAGTTCAGCTACGGCGTCGCCGATCGTGGCGCGTCCATCCGCGTTCCCCACTCGTTCATCAAGAACGACTACAAGGGCTACCTGGAAGACCGTCGCCCGAATTCGCAGGGCTGCCCCTACCAGATCGCTTCCGCCGTTCTCAAGACGATTTCGGAAGTCCCGACCGAAGGCTTCGCCTCGGCCGCTGCCTGATCGGATCGTCCTCGCCGGGTGATCGGTGGGAATGATGCGCGATTGGCCTGCAAGACGGGCTGATGTGACAAAATGTAAAACGACGCCGGGAAACTGGCGTCGTTTTTTTGTTGATGCGATCCGGCGCGATTCTTGCCGTGTGCGAAAGGCCTTTGGCTATCTGCGGAGTGCTTAGCTCTGGTGACATTGCACGTGACAGACCTGCGGTGCGACAGGCCTGTCGTGTGACTGGCGTTCCGCATCGATCACCGCACGCGAAGGTCATTATGGTCGGTCTGCGACAGATCCCGGTGGAACGCTTTTGAGGGCAGTGCGTCGCGAGGCCCTGTGCGCCGTCATAGCGTGCTTCTGGTCACAGGTCGTTCGTCGCGTGGACCGCAGGGAGAAACGAAAAAACCCCTCTGCCGGGGATGGCAGAAGGGCTTGGCTCTCAATCCCCGGGATCTCTTTTGGCCGAGATCGGGTGTCGTCGCTGCAAGAATGTTACGGCGCCCGTGTCGCTGCCGGCGGCGTGACGGGTGTCGTTACCGCGGGCGTCGTGGCGGCGCTGCCGTCGATGTAAGGCAGGATCTCCAGGCCGCCATGGTAGAGCATGCTGAGTGCGACGTAGAAGATGACGGCGAGACCGACATAGGCGATCCAGCGATGCTTGTGCAGCAGGTTGGCGATGAAGCTGGCGGCGAGACCCATCAGCGCGATGGAGACGATCAGGCCGATGACCAGCACCGTCGGGTGATCCTGCGCAGCACCAGCGACCGCGAGAACATTGTCGAGCGACATGGAAACGTCGGCGATGACGATCTGCGTTGCCGCCTGGAGGAACGTCTTGCGGACGCGCGTCTCGTCGGCTGCGTCCCCGGTTTCGTGCGCGGCGTTATGATCCGCCTGGCGAAGCTCGCTCCACATCTTCCAGCAGACCCAAAGCAGCAGGAGACCGCCGACGAACTGCAGGCCGACGATGGCGAGAAGCTGGACGGTGATGGCGGCAAAGGCAATGCGCAGGACCGTGGCGGCGATGATGCCGACGAGGATGGCCTTGCGGCGCTGATCCGTGGGCAGGCCCGCAGCAGCGAGGCCGATCACGATGGCATTATCGCCGGCCAGCACCAGATCGATGGCAATGACCTGCAGAAAGGCAGCCATTCCGGCTGCTGTAAAAATTTCCATGTCGGATCTGTCTCCCTCGTGCCGTTCATTCCGAATGACAATTGCGTTACCTGTTCGCTAAAGCCATTCAAACCATCAAGGCAAGGGGAAATCGCCACATTTCCGTTTCCAGCGTGCTTCCGGAGGTCGCCCTGTCGCAATTCCGCATGGCCGGAACCCGCCAGCCTTGGGACGTCCTATCGGCGCGTCGGATCGACGGCCAGGTGATCGCGTTGCGTCAACTCGTAGAGCGCCGGCTCGATGGTGCTATTTTCTACATTGGGGAGATAGTAGACGTGGACGAAGACAAAGGCGAGCAGGCCGCCGATCACGTTCATGGCGGCGAAGATCAGGATTTCTCTGTCCATTTTGCGTCTCTCTTGAGAACGCCCCGGTTCAACGATGGACAGGACGACCTTTTTTGCCCAGAGGTCGCCCTGCCGTTCAGGATAAATCCAAGTTTCCAGGCCTAAAGCGCGGGAACACGGCGCTTGGCGGCCATCAAGAGGTCCAGTTCGGTCGAAGACGGCCCGAAGCGTTCATAGAGACGTTTCGCCTCCTCCGTCTGCAGACCATAGCGCGATTGAAACTCCTCCAGCGTGCAGGATTCCCCGCGTACCGTCTTTCCTCGTATTCCCTTCAGATCCGTCATGTCACCGCTCCCTTGCAAGTCGCATCCGCACTCTCGCCTGTGAACGCCTCGATTCCGCCGAAGTTCCCTGAACGGTCCGGATTTCCAACCGGGATCGCGGTGATGTCCCGCTTAGCCGCGCGAACGCCCCTCCAGGGCTTTCAGAGCCGCCATGCCGGCCGTCTGCGCCTGGAGCTGGGACGGGAACTTGCCCGTGGCAGGGTGGGTCACGCCACGGAAGGTCAGGATAAAACTCCACGTACCGTCACGCTGCTTGGCAATGGCAATGTTCGACTTCGCCGGTGTCGTCTCGCTCATCTCGGTCGTCTCTCCTGTGCCATCGAAGCTCTATCGCCTCGTTACCGATCCCTTAAGGCAACTTCGCTCCCGCGCACATCCCTATTTCCCGTCCGCGGATCGGTCATGCAGTCTGCGATGCGACCTCTTCGCATGTGCGAAACACATAGCTGCATTGCAATATCGTCGCTCGCTCGGCTCCGGGATCATTGTATGATGAACCTATCGAAGCGATGCACCTCCTCCGCAGAGCTTCGATGATCTTGACGCTCCCATCCTCCTCCCGGGATCGTCAGTGTTGGTTGCAGCTTCTTCTCCTCCCGAGCTGCCAACCGGAATTGAGAGCCTGCTGCACCTCCTCCCGCAGCAGGCTCTTTTCGTTTCAGAAGCGTCTGCTTTTCGAATCCTTTCCTGCTGATGATCGATGCGAGGCCCTTTGCATCGTTCAGCGGAACATTGAACAGGAATATGCGTTCCGCATTGTGGTTCAGGGAGCGCCAAGCCTGTGGGTTCGAACGCCAAACTGTCCGGTCGCCGTCCTCATCGGATGAGGCGGGCGCGAAGGGAGACGAGGGCGATCCGGACTCCCCAGAACCGGCGTCATCAGTATCGGCCATTGTCGCGCCGAAATCTTGTCGAGGAGCGCGTCTTGCCCGTCCGTTATCTTATGCTCGGTGTGATCGGCTTCGTCGTCGCCGCCATCCTCAGCGTCGTTGTCGTGCAGCGTCTGGAGGGAAAATCCGGCGATCAGTCCACCACCCCGCCGGACCCGCTGGTCGTCGCGCCGGAAAAGGCAGCAGAACAGAGTCCGTAAGAACGAAATTAAGTTCCCGCGTTCGAACGATCGCACGCGGTCGCCGCCCTTGCTGTCGAGCTGCTTATTCATGTTTTCTCTCTCGCGTGCTCCACAGGCGCGAATGTGTCGTCAAGGCGGTCACCATGCCTCACTTCTATTTCAACCTTCTCGATCACGAAGGCTTCTCGGGCGGCGAGGAGGCCTATGCCTTTCCGGATGTCGCAACGGCGCTGGTCGAAGCGGAGATCGTGCTGGCGGAAATGGCGCTCGACGGTCTGCCGCAGGGACCTCTCGGGCGGCTTGAGGTCGAGGTCCTCGATGAAGCCAGGGTCTGCGTCGGCAAGGTCAGCCTGGAGCTGAGACGGCAAATTTTTCCGTAAGGCCAAGGTCGCTGACGACAAAACCGCCGCTCACGGGGCCGTCGTCGTGCTGGCGGTCAGGTGGCGGACCGCGTCGATGATCGGTTGCATCAGCAGAGCGGCGCCGGCATCCGACAGGTGGTCGTCGTCGAAATAGAAGATCCTGTCCGTCGAGAGACTGTTGACGCAGCGCGCCGCAACGAAGCTGTCGCAGAAGATCGCATCCGGCCGGATTTTGACGAGACGGGGATGTTCCAGCGTGTCGAAGGCGGCGATGACAGCCGCGTTGCGCGCACGATACCGGTCCGCCGATGTTCCGAGCGGCTCGACATCCGTTCCGGTCATCGCCGCGCGCGCCAACAGGTCCGGCACGTTCCAGCCGGCCTCCGGTATGGGATAGACCAGCACGACATTGTAGCCATGATCGAGATAGGCGCGGATGTCTGCGAGGAAAGCCGCGAGCACGCGGTCCTTGCGGGCCGGGTCGGTCTCGCCGCCCATGTCGTCGCGCCGGGCGTAGAGGTCGGCATAGGTCGGCTTCAGCGCCTCGATGCCGCCTTCGCCATTGTCGAAGGCCGTTCCGTCGAGATAGAGCGACCAGCGGCTGACCATGATGATCGTCCGGATGTCGTTCGCGGCGATATAGTCTTCGACGCCTTTGAAGAAGCTGTTGCAGCGCAGGCGGTATTTCGCATTCGAAACGACGAGGCCGGAAAATCCGGCGCAGGAGGAGTGGGAGAGGGCGTAAAGGTCGAGCCCTGCTGCCGTGAAGGCTCTGAGAGCCTCGCCCGTGATCGCGCCCGCATGGGAATCGCCGATCATGATCGTGTCGCTTTTGTCGATGTCCGGCGTCATGCAGGCGCGGACGGGATGCGGCAACGTCGCCTCGCCCTTGTCGAAGAGGCATGTGGCCATGGCCGGATCGGGATGCGCCTGCACGTCGAGCGCGGCCAAAGCCTCCGGCGGCAGCCGAAACGCCAATCCCTCGTCCAGCCGGCCCACCGCACCGATCGCCATCAGGATGGCCGCGACAGCCGCCGTCGCGCCGAGAATGCGCGGGCCGCTGGCGAGCAGCGTGATGCGGCCGGTGCGGAACGGGGTCTCGACGAAGCGCCAGGAGAGGATGGCCAGAAGGACGGCTGCGATCGTCAGGATCGTCATCACAAGCGGTGTCGGCTCGGTCAGGCTGCGAATGCGGGCGAAGGCGAACAGAGGCTGGTGCCAGAGATAGAGGCTGTAGCTGATCAGGCCGATGCCGGTGAGGAGCCGGAGCGACAGACACCGGTGCACGAGCGTGCCGGGGCCGGCAAAGAGGATGATGAGGGCCGTGCCCCCCACAGGCGCCACCGTCCAGGCCGACGGAAACGGTGTGCCTTCGTCATAGAGGAACATGCCGGCCAGAACCGCCACGATGCCGATCAGCGAGAGGACGTTATTGCCGGGCTGCGGGCGTTTCAGAAGAAGGAGCGCGCAGAGCGAACCGGCCAGCAACTCCCAGGCGCGTGTGTGGGGCAGGTAGAAGGCGGCGTTCGGAAATGCGACGGCGCCATAGACCGCAAGGGCGAAGCTGACGAGCGCTGCCAGCAGGACGGTCGCGAAACGCACCCGGGCGCCGTACCGGTGGAGACCCATCAACAGGAGGGGGAAGACGACGTAATACTGCTCCTCGACCGCCAGGCTCCAGGTGTGCAGCAATGGCTGCTTCTCGGCCGCGGCGGCGAAATATCCGCTTTCCTGCCAGAAGAGCACGTTCGACACAAACAGGCAGACGGCAATGATGCTTTCGGCAAAGCTCGTCATCTGCGCCGGCAGCATCCAGGCCCAAGCAAAGGGCAGGCAGCAGAGAATGACGGTGAAGAGCACCGGCATGATGCGCCGCGCGCGTCGCTCGTAGAAGCCGAGAATGGTGAAGGCGCCCTTGTCCTGCGCCGTCGCGATGATGGTGGTGATCAGGTAGCCGCTGATGACGAAGAAGACATCGACACCGACATAGCCACCGGAAAACCAGGCGACGCCGGCATGGAAGAGGATGACCGGGACGACGGCCACGGCCCGGAGGCCATCGATTTCAGGTCGGTGCTGCATGGAACTCGGATCAGGGGGCTGCGAGACGGACGTATACGGAAACCAGAACGCGGCGGATGCTCGATCCGCCGCGAAAAAGGCTCCCTGATCATCCCTTAAATCACAATCGATTTCGGGATGAAATCCCGCGACGAAGCCTTTCCGCCGCGATGTCTCAGGACCGGAAGAGCTTCCAGCGGTTGGGCCGGAAGGCGATGCGCGTGCCGGGCGCTGCGGCGACGTCCGCGGGCAGCTCGATCTCGATCCGGCGCGTGCTGCCGGCAATGTCGAGCTCGACGTGACGCGTGCCGGCCACCCGCCGGCTGATGGTCACGACACCGGCCAGACAGCCGCCGCAACCGTCGAGCAGGTCGATGTCGTGCGGACGGAAGTAAAGCTCGGCCGGCCCCTGCGGCTCCCCCGGCGCGCTGACGCCGATCGAGCGATCTTCGAGCCAGAGCTGACCGTTTTCCACGCGCACCGGCAGGGTGTTGGATTGCCCGATGAAGCCGAAGACGAAGGGGGAGTTCGGCGTGTCGTAGATCTCGTCCGGCGTTCCCACCTGCTCGATCCGGCCCTTGCTCATGACCACGACGCGATCGGCGAGTTCCAGCGCCTCGTCCTGGTCATGCGTCACGAAGACGGTGGTGTGGCCGGTGCGGTCGTGGATCTCGCGCAGCCAGCGGCGCAGCTCCTTGCGCACCTGCGCATCCAGCGCCCCGAACGGCTCGTCGAGCAGCAGCACGTTCGGCTCGACCGCCATGGCGCGGGCGAGCGCCACGCGCTGGCGCTGGCCGCCCGAAAGCTGGGCGGGATAGCGCTTCTCCATGCCGCCGAGCTGGACGAGCTCGATCAGATCTTCGGCCCGCTTGCGGATGTCGGCGGCCGAGGGGCGGCGCGCGGCGGGGCGCACCTTCAGGCCGAAGGCGACGTTGTCGATCACGGTCATATGCCGGAAGAGGGCATAATGCTGGAACACGAAGCCGATATTGCGCTCCTGCACCGTCTTCTTCGAGGCATCGGCGTCGCCGAAGAAGATCGTGCCGTCGGTCGGGCTTTCGAGCCCTGCGATCAGCCGCAGCAGCGTCGTCTTGCCGGACCCGGACGGGCCCAGCAGGGCGATGAGCTCGCCGGAGCGGATATCGAGCGACACTTTCTCGAGAGCCGGAAACCGGCCGAATTCCTTGCGAATGTCCTGAACGCGTACTTCCATAAAACCCTGTACCTTTTTCAGTGCTTGCGTGCGGCGGCGATCTGCGCACTGAACTTGAATTCGAGCAGCGACTTGATGACGAGCGTGACCAGCGCCAGAAGCGCCAGCAGCGTGGCCACCGCGAAGGCGCCGACAAAATTATATTCGTTGTAGAGGATCTCGACCTGCAGGGGCATGGTGTTGGTCATGCCGCGAATATGGCCCGAGACGACCGAAACGGCCCCGAATTCGCCCATGGCGCGAGCGTTGCAGAGAAGCACGCCATAGAGCAGGCCCCATTTGATGTTCGGCAGCGTGACGTACCAGAAGGTCTGCCAGCCGCTGGCGCCGAGCGACAGCGCCGCTTCCTCGTCGCTCGTGCCCTGCTCCTGCATCAGCGGGATCAGTTCGCGGGCGACGAAGGGGAAGGTGACGAAGACCGTGGCGAGCACGATGCCCGGCACCGCAAACAGAACCTTGATGCCATGGCTGGAAAGCCAGGGCCCGAGCAGGCTGTGCGACCCGAACAGAAGCACGAAGACGAGGCCCGATATGACCGGAGATACCGAGAAGGGCAGGTCGATCAGCGTCGTCAGGAACGCCTTGCCCTTGAACTCGAACTTGGCGATGGCCCAGGCAGCGGCGATGCCGAAGACGAGATTGAGCGGCACGGCAATCGCGGCCACCAGCAGCGTCAGCCGGATTGCCGCCCATGTCTCGGGGTCGGCCAGCGCTTCGTAGAACCGTCCGGGCCCGTTGCGCAGGGCCTCGGTGAAGACGATGGCGAGCGGCATCACGAGGAACAGGCCGACGAAGGCGAGCGACAGGGCGATCAGGCCGTAGCGGGCAAGGCGGCTTTCCGAGGTTGCCGACCGCACCATTTCGGAGGTGTTGCCAGATGCGGGCGCGAGGGCATCATGTGCCATAACCATACCTCCGCCGGCTCCAGGCCTGGATGGAATTGATGACGAGCAGCATGACGAAGGAGAGGATCAGCATCACGGCGGCAATCGCGGTCGCGGCGGGATAGTTGAACTCCTCCAGCCGGATAACGATGAGCAGTGGTGCGATCTCCGAGACGTAAGGCAGATTGCCCGCAATGAAGATGACGGAGCCGTATTCGCCGACGCCACGGGCGAAGGCGAGCGCGAAACCGGTCAGCACAGCGGGGGCGAGCCCCGGCAGGAGCACGCGGCTGACGGTCTGGAAGCGCGACGCGCCGAGCGTCGCTGCGGCTTCCTCGACCTCGCGATCGATCTCTTCCATGATCGGCTGCACGGTGCGCACCACGAAGGGCAGGCCGACGAAGATCAGCGCGAAGACGATCCCGACCGGCGTGAAGGCGACCTTGATCCCGAGCGGCGTCAGCAGACTGCCGATCCAGCCGTTCGGAGCATAGAGCGTTGTGAGCGCGATGCCGGCCACGGCCGTCGGCAGGGCGAAGGGCAGGTCGACCATGGCGTCGATGACGCGCCGACCGAAGAATCGGTAGCGCACCAGCACCCAGGCGAGCAGCACGCCGAAGACGACATTGGCGAGCGCTGCGACGAAGGCCGTGCCGAAGCTGATCTTCAGCGCGTTCAGCGTCCGCTGGTCTGTCGCCAGCGTCCAGAACGTGCTCCAGCCGAGCGCGCTCGATCGCCAGGCGAGGCCCGAGAGCGGAATGAGTATGATGAGAATGAGCCATGACAAAGTGACGCCGAGCGCCAACCCGAATCCCGGGATGACGCTCGGCTGTCGAAATTGCCACCGCTGAGGGAGGCTTGCGGTCATGTAATCTTATTGCCCCGGCTTGTAGATCTGGTCGAAGACGCCCCCGTCTCCGAAGAATTTCGGTTGAGCTTCCTTCCAACCACCGAATTCGTCAATGGTCGAGAGCTTCACGTCGGCAAATCGCTTGATATCGTTCGGATCGGCCGCTTCCGGCTTGAACGGGCGATAATAATGCTTGGCCGCGATCTTCTGCCCCACATCGGAATAGAGATATTGGAGGTAGGCTTCCGCCACCTTGCGGGTTCCCTTCGCGTCCACATTGCCATCGACCAGGGCCACCGGCGGCTCGGCCTTGATGGAGATGGAGGGGGTGACGATGTCGAAGCTGTCGGGGCCAAGCTCTTCCAGCGAAAGATAGGCCTCGTTTTCCCAGGCGATGAGCACGTCGCCGAGACCGCGCTGGACGAAGGTCGTGGTCGCGCCGCGGGCGCCGGTGTCGAGAACCGGGACGTGCTTGAACAGCTGGCCGACATAGGCTTGCGCCTTGGCGTCGTCGCCGCCGTTCTGCGCGCGGGCCCAGGCCCAGGCGGCGAGGAAGTTCCAGCGCGCGCCGCCGGAGGTCTTCGGGTTCGGCGTGATGACCTGGACATCGTCCTTGACCAGATCGCCCCAGTCCTTGATGCCCTTGGGATTGCCCTTGCGCACGAGGAAGACGATCGTCGAGGTATAAGGCGCGCTGTTGTTGTCGAACTTCGTCTTCCAGTCGGCGGGAATCTTGCCGCTTTCCTTGGCAATGGCGTCGATATCGGCTTCGAGCGCCAAGGTGACGACATCGGCTTCGAGACCGTCGATCACAGAGCGGGCCTGCTTGCCCGAGCCGCCATGCGAAGTCTGGATCGTCACCGTTTCCCCGGTGTCGGTCTTCCACTTCTCGGCGAAGGCGGCGTTGAAGTCCTTGTAGAGCTCACGCGTCGGATCGTAGGACACGTTCAGAATCGTCTGGTCGGCATAGGCAAAGCCCAAACCCCCAACCTGAATGCTGGTGGCCAGCAGGGCCACCGTGAAAAATCGGGTTATACGCTTTGCGTTCATCGCTCTCGACCTCCGTCTTGTCGCGAGCAGTCTAGCCGGTCTGTCGATTGGGGTAACGAAGAAGTTTGCGCTGGAGGCACCGTTTGGAGAAAAGTCCTGCCGTCAGGTCTCCCGCTTGCGCAAGATTGATGCAACAAGGCGCTATCACGTCCGGAAGAGAAGGAAATGTCCATGACCCAAACGCTGTGCGAACCTCAGGACGTCCTCTCGTTCTGGTTCGAGGATATCGACCCGGAGAACTGGTACAAGGCGCATCCGACGCTCGACGCGGAGTGCGACCGGCGGTTCCGCGCAAGCCATCTGGCGCTCTCGCGCGAGGTGCCTCCGGCCTGGCGGGAAACGCCGGAGGGGCGGCTTGCGACCCTCATCCTGTTCGACCAGATGTCGCGCAACATCTATCGCGGGTCTCCGCTCGCCTTCGCCACGGACGGTCTGGCGCGCCGCGAAGCCCGGCTGGCGCTGGAGGCCGGCGCGGACCAGGCGGTCGAGCCGGTGCGGCGCGCGTTCTTCTACCTGCCGTTCGAACACTCCGAGGCGATGCCCGATCAGGATCTCGCGGTTCAGCTGTTTACCGCGCTCGGCGATCCGGTGCTTCTCGATTTCGCCGTGCGTCACCGGGAGATCGTGGCCCGTTTCGGACGTTTCCCGCATCGCAACGCAATCCTCGGTCGCCTGCCGAGCCCGCAGGAGGAAGCCTTCCTGCTGCAGCCCGGTTCCCGCTTCTGATCGGCGGGCCAAGGCCCAAAATTCGCCATACCGAGCCGTCAACCGGAACGCGCAGGGCGTTTTCCTTCGCCTGATTCTCTTCGGTCGCACCGAGATCCTCGACCGCGATCCTCGGCCGTGATCCTCTCGAAAGCCTTTCGGCCCTGTCCGTTGGGAGAAGACGGATCCAAACGTGAAAGCATGTTCCCCCGCGATGCACCGTCTCCTCGCCATCCTGCTCATTCTTGTGTCCAGCCTGTCGCCGGTCCTCGCCCGGCAACCGGCCGCAAATCCGCCAGAACCCAGTCAGCCGGCACCCAGTCAGCCGGCACCGAGCCAGCCGGCACCCAGTCAGCCGGAACCGAGCCAGCCAGCACCCAGCCAGCCGGCACCGAGCCAGCCAGCCACTGCCCCCTCGACCCCGCCACCATCGACCGCACAACCATCGACCGCCCCGGCCGCAGCCCCGGCTGTGACGGGGCCGCAAGGTGCAGCCGATGGCGGGTCGGCGCGCGATCGGACCGACGAGGCGCAGGCCGACACGGCGCAGCAGCTCGATGCGGCGCGCAAGCGGCTCGACGCTTTGGCCGCCCAGGTCGACAATGCCAATGCGGCGGAGACCGCGCGTTCCACCCAGGCCAACAATGCCAATGCTGCCGACAACCGGCTTGCCGAGATCAAGGCACAGGTGGACGACCTGTCGCAGCAGGTGGCCGCTCAGATGGATGCGGCCCGCACGCGCATCGAGCAGATCAAGGGGCGCCTGACCGAGATCGGCGATCCGCCGGCCGCCGGTGCCGAGGCGGAAGCGTCCGTCGTCACCGAAGAACGGAGCCGCCTGATCAGCGAGCGCAATGCGCTGAATGCGGTGACCGGTACGGCGGAAACGCTGGTGGCCGACGCCAATGCGCTGTCGACGACGATCACGGAAAAGCGCCGCGTGCTGTTTTCCAACACGCTGCTCCGGCACACCGACATCAATGTCGACATGCTGGTCGATGCGGGGCAGGCGCTGGTGGTCGAGGCGCGGGCCTTTTCCCGCAACATCGGCAGCTGGCTGACCTTCGTCTTCACCTTTAAGCGCGTGCCCCTGATGTCGGCGCTGTTTCTGTCGCTGTGCTCGGCGCTCGTGCTTCTGGCCGGCACGCACCGTCTCTTCGCGCCGCTGCTGCGACGCTCCGTGCGCGATCTTCATCCGACCTATATCGCCCGCCTGTCGCGCGCCTTCGGCTCGACGCTGGTTCCGACCATCGCCGCCGCCACCTTCGCAACGTCGGCCTTCTTCTTCCTGCAGTCCTTCAACGTGCTGCGGCAGGACATCGCCCCTGTCGTGACGACCTTCCTGGCGCTCTGCGTCGCCCTGCAGTTCGTCTGGACGATCTCGACGGCGGTTCTCGCGCCGGGCCAGGCCGTCTGGCGGCTCGTGCGCGTCTCGGATCGCGGCGCGCGCCTGCTGGTCGCCCTCATCATGGCGATGGCGTTTGCCAACCTGTTCGATTACCTCCTCGAGACGATCAGCGTCACGCTCGGCTCGCCTCTGGTGCTGACCGTCGCAAAAAGCCTGATCGCCTCGATCATCATCGGCCTGCTGCTGATGGCGATCGCGCTGATCCGTCCGGTCATTCCGCAGGGCGAGCCGCTGGACGGGCAGGGGCGACCGTGGCCCCGCGCCATCTCCATCCTGCTGCTGCTGGCGGGCCTCGGGCTGATCACCGCGGCGCTTTCCGGCTATGTCGGGCTCGCCCGCTTCATCGCCACGCAGATCGTCGTCACCGGCGCGATCTTCGTCACCATGTATATCGGCATCCTCACCGGCAAGGCGCTGGCCAAGCAGAACGCGCTCGCCAAGACCGTCGGCGGCCGCTATCTCTCGCATCGCTACCGGCTGGAGCCGATGGCGCTCGACCAGATCGGCCTTGCGGTCGGGCTCGGCATCTATCTCCTTGTCATCATGTTCTTCGTGCCGCTGCTCCTTCTGCAATGGGGCTTCAAGATCGCGGATATCGAGGCCTGGGCCTACCGGATCTTCACCGAGATCCGCATCGGCACGATGACCATCTCGCTGGTCGGCATCTTCGCCGGGATCCTGCTTTTCATCCTCGGCTTCGTCATCACGCGCTGGCTGCAGCGCTGGATAGACGGCAGCGTGCTTGCGCGCAGCCGCGTCGATCTCGGCGTGCGCAACTCGGTCAAGACGGGCATCGGCTATCTCGGCGTGGGCATTGCCGGGCTGATCGGCATCTCGGCGGCCGGCCTCGACCTGTCGAGCCTCGCTCTGGTGGCCGGCGCCCTGTCCCTCGGCGTCGGTTTTGGCCTGCAGAACATCGTCTCCAACTTCGTCTCCGGCCTGATCCTGCTGGTCGAACGACCGTTCAAGGTCGGCGACTGGGTCATTTCGGGCACGACCGAGGGCTTCGTCAAACGCATTTCGGTGCGCGCGACCGAGATCGAGACGTTCCAGCGGCAGACCATCATGGTTCCGAATTCGCTCTTCATCAATGCCTCCGTCGGCAACTGGACCCACAGGAACAAGCTGGGGCGCGTGGACATCACCTTTACCGCCCATTCCTCCAACGATCCGCGCAAGGTCGTGGAATCGCTGCGGGCCGCGGTGACCGGATTGCCGAACATCCTGCGCAATCCCGAGCCGATCATCGTCTTCCGGGGATTTACGGCCGCGGAACTCGAATTCGAGGTGCGCGTCTTCCTCGCCGATATCCTGCAGGGCGTCTCCGTCCGCACGGATGTCCGCATGGCCGTTTTCGAACGGTTCCAAGCGGACGGCATCACGCTTGGCGGGCCCGCGGCTCCCGAAGTGCCGATCAAGATCTCCCCCGAGGACGCCGAAGTCCTCTCGGCTCTCTTCCAGGGCACGCGGTCGTCGGAAGGCAGCCGCGCCTCGACCCAACTGCCGGGAGATGCCGGCGGCTACGTGGAGCAGCCGGGCGCCGAGCCGCCGGACAGCCGGAGCAACGACATCCCGGATTCCTCGGAAAGCGGGCGCAACGATGCGCTGCGCGGAGAGGAACTGCGCGCCGACGTAAAGCCGCCCGTGTCCGCCCCGCCGTCGCAGGTCTCGCCAGCGCCGGTGCAGAAGAGCGATGTCGATCCCGAGACCGGGCCGGGTGCCCCGACCACCGGCGCGCGCAAGAGGCGACCCGGCCGGACGCGCTGATCGTTCGAGGTCTGGAGGAGAGAAAAGCAAGCTGGCGGAGGAGATGGTGTAGATGCCGCCGGCTTTCTCCCGTTATTGATGAAAAACAGATATAAAGGTCTCGACCTTTAACGACTGCGAAAACCTTTGTTGCTACCGTTCTTTTCAGTTCAGAAAAGAGAGCGCTCAATGTCGTTTTTCGGTGTGTCGGGGATGTATTACTCCGGAGAGTCCCTGCAACAGCACCGTATCGTGCTCGCAGAAGATAGCAATCTGTTCGCGGCGATGGTGTCGAAGCGCCTCAAGGAACTTCTCGATATCGACGTCATCGTCTGCAAGGACTATGACGAAGTCACCTTCGCCATCGAGAATGCCTCCTTCCCGGCGACGCTCGCCATCTCCAACATCAATCTTCCGGGTGCCGAGAACGGCGAGGCGCTGTCCTATCTGGTCGATATGAGCGTTCCCACGATCGTCTTCACTGGCACCTTCCAGGAGAGCACGCGCGAATCGATCCTCGCCCGGGATATCGTCGATTACATCATCAAGGACAGCGTCTTCGCGGTGGATATGCTGGTGGAATCGGTCTGCCGTTTCCTCACCAATCACCGCCACCATGTCATGATCGTGGACGACAGTCCGACGGCGCGGGCGCTGCTGACGTCGCAGCTCAAGCGGTTCAACTTCCGCGTCAGCACGGCCGATTGCGGTGCGACCGCGCTCGAACTCTTGAAGCGCCACTCGGATATCGGCCTCGTCATCACCGACTACAACATGCCGGATATCGACGGTTTCGAGCTGACGCGCCGCATTCGCGGCGCCTACGGCCCGCATCAGTTGCGGATCATCGGGGTGTCCTCCTCCACCAACCGCCTGCTCTCGGCACGGTTCCTCAAGGCCGGCGGCAACGACTTCATCATGCGGCCGTTCGTCAACGAGGAATTCTACTGCCGGGTCAACCAGAACCTGGACACGCTGACGAAGATCCGCACGCTCGGCTCGCAGATGGCGCTCAGCGCCTGAGCCCATCCGGGCAGATCCCGCACATCCTCACGACGTTGCAAACGCCCGGTCTCGGGCGTTTGTCGTTTCATGCCGTCGGCCAGAAGCTCCCGCTGCAGCCTTTTCGAAAATTACCGTTTCGCTACCTCCTTTTAGGGGTGACGTTAACGGATCACAAAAGGCTTCATGGTAAGCCATATGAAACAGAATAGATCGTAACCGCGCACTTTCGACGGCTGGGATCTGGGAGGAGCAGAACCGTCACGCGGTCGCCTGCTCGAAAAGGGTGGGAACCTTGACGTTCAGCAAGCAAGAGCCGAAGGGGGATGCCGCGCCGAAAGCCAGCGGCAGGCACCTTCTGCTGATCGAAGACTCGCGCGTCTTCTCGACGCTCATCCGACACGAGATCCAGAACGGCCCCGTCACCACGGTCACGCACTGCGCATCCCTCGAGGAGGCCAAGCGGGCGCTGGAGTGCCAGAATGTCGATGTCGCCGTGCTCGACCTCAACCTGCCGGATGCGCCCAATTGCGAAGCGCTCGACCTCGTCCTGTCGCACGGCATTCCCGCCATCGTCTTCACCGGCAGCTTCAACGACAGCACGCGCGAGCGGGTCATGGCGCGGGGCGTGGTGGACTGCATCATCAAGAACGAGCGCGAGTCGGTCGCCGCCGTGGTGGCGGCCGTCAATCGCGTGCTGAGCAATGCCGGCACGACCGTGCTCGTGGCCGATCACGATCCGGAGCGTCGCCACGCCGTCGCCCTGATGCTGCGCGAGCAGCGCTTCCAGGTCATGGAGGCGGAGGCGGCTGAGGACGTTCTCAGCGCGGTAACGGAAGGGTCCGTCGATCTCGTGGTATCGGAATATGTGGCGGGCGACCTTTCCGCGCAGCAGCTTCTCATCGGCATGCGATCCTACGAGGCCGAGACGGCCGTGCCCGTGATCGCGGTGGCGTCGCAGGCCGCGCGCGGCGATGCTGCACGGTTTCTCAAGGCAGGCGGTGCCGATTTCATCGAGCGACCCTTCGACCGCGACGAGTTCGTCAGCCGTGTCAATCGCTCGATTGTCGTTCACCGCCGCATCACCGCCCTGCAGCAACTCGCCTCACGCGATTATCTGACGGATCTCTACAATCGGCGCTTCTTCTTTCAGGAGGGGCCGCGCATCGTCGAGAAGTGCTTTCGCAACAAGGCGGGATCGTCGATCGCTATCCTGGATATCGACCACTTCAAGCGCCTGAACGACACGTTCGGCCATGAGGTCGGCGATCTCGTGCTCAAGGCGGTGGCGCGGACCCTGCGCAATTTCGTCGGCAACGATCATCTGCTGGCGCGGCTCGGCGGCGAGGAGTTCGGCGTTTTGTTCGACGGCCTGGATATCACGGCGGCCACGCTCTATTGCGAGCAGCTGCGCGAAACGATCGCCCGCACGCAGGTTGTCACCGACGACGAGGATCTCTCGATCACGGTCTCGATCGGCCTTGCCCCGATCGAGCAGCGCGAGGTGTTCGACAACTACCTGCACGCCGCCGACCAGTTTCTCTACATGGCAAAACATGCCGGCCGAAACCGGATCGTCTCCGAACTGACGATGATCAACACGATGGCGTCCTGATGCGGAAACGCCGGGCCCGTCGGAGAAACGGGCCGTCCCGTCCGCAGCGTCAGGCGGAACGCGCCGTCTGCGCCAGCGTCACCTTGCGGTCGGCACGCTCCTGCTGCGGCGAGCGATTGTAGAGTTCGCGATAACACTTGGAGAAGTGCGAGGCGGAGACGAAGCCGCAGGCGACGGCCACCTCGACCACCGGCATGGCAGACTGCACGAGGAGGTGGCGGGCGCGGTCGAGGCGGATCTCCAGATAGTAGCGCGCCGGCGACCGGCCCATTTCCTGCCGGAAGAGCCGCTCGATCTGGCGCCGCGAGAGACCGGCGCTGTCGGCCAGTTCCAGGAGCGACAGAGGCTCTGCCAGATTGCCTTCCATGAGTTCGATGATCGACAGGACCTTGGCATTCTGCACGCCGAGGCGGGCGCGCAGCGGCAGGCGCTGGCGATCGTGCGGGCCGCGGACGCGGTCGGTCAGCGCCTGTTCGCAGACGCGATTGACGAGGTTCTCTCCGAAATCCTGATCGATCAGGTTGAGCATCATATCGAGCGAGGCGGTGCCGCCGGCACAGGTGTAGATATTGCTGTCGATCTCGTAGAGATCCGCGAAGACATCGACCTGCGGAAAGGCCTCGGCAAAGCCCGGCAGGTTCTCCCAGTGGATAGCGCAGCGCTTGCCCGTCAGCAGGCCGGCCGAGGCCAGCACATGGGCGCCCGTACAGAGGCTGCCGACCGCGACGCCGCGATTATAGACCTCGCGCAGCCAGGCATTGACCGACTTGTTCTGGAAGTCCTCAACGAAGACGCCGGAACAGACCAGCACCATCGACGGCCGGCTCTCGCCGCCCAGATGCTTGCGCTCGTCGGCGACCGAGGAGTTGACCTCGAGCGCGATGCCGCTGGACGAGACCACCTGCGCCCCGTCCGTCGAGGCGAGCCGCCAGGAATAGGCGTCGTAGCCGAGCATGCGGTTGGCGATCCGCAGCGTTTCGATCGCCGCCGAAAACGGCAGGAGCGAGAAGTTGGGAACAAGGAAGAAGACCAGCGAGCGCTTGGCGGTGAGCGGCTTGTTCACGAGCGATATCTCCATGCGGGGCGGATGGCTATTCGTCGCGCGGACACGGCCGCCGAGCTTGCCTGAATGCGACACTGGCATGGATGGTCGCGACTGCCAAGAGAATAAATTTGCGACATTCCGCACGATGCCTGAAAAAGCATCCGCCGATGGTGCAAACGCCTCATTATGTTGCTTTGCAGCATTGGTAGGAGAGGTCCGAAGTCGGGCAGGGCCGCTCCCGCCCGCTCAGACTTCTCTGTTTGCGACGCTGGCGCCCCCGCGTGCCTTTGTCGGAAACAGGCAGATCGAACCATCCGGATGCCGCACGCAAAAAGGGCGCTTTGCCGTCTGGCAAAACGCCCTTTTGATCTGACTATCGGTTCCTCGACACGGCGGGCCGCTCGCCGCCCGTCCGGCATTGGCCTGTTGTCTCGGCCATCTGGCGGCTGCGATCATGACGTGGGCGTGTTCCGCGGATCGGTCGTGGAGGGGAAACCGATATCCTTGAGCGTGTCATAGGACAGCGACGCCAGAGCGCGTTCCGCGCGCCTGTCCTGCCAGCGCTTGACGATCCGATGGGCGAGCGTGGAAACGCCTGCGCGTGCACGCGACCCGAACGAGGGCGACGAGAGGGAAGGGGAAAATCCTGAGATAGACATTGCACTGGTTCCTTTTGATGAGGTTTCTCAAAAGGTCGCGACCACGAGGTGAGAATGTCGCAACCTTGTCCATCAATCCAACGAATAGAATTGATGCGTCAGTTCAGTATTCTTGATGCCCGGACGATCGGAGAGGCCGACATCCCGGCGCACCACGGTCGGCAGTGCCTGTAACTGCCGGCGGGTGGCCCGCCGCGCTGCCACGAGCTTCTGCCGATCGATCGCCTTCCGCACCGCGGAGAGGAATGCGTGAAGGGAAGCGCGTTTCGGGGTCGTCGCGACCGGCGTTTCCCGCACGTCCAGAAAAACGACATTGCTGTTCATGGCGGCTGCTCCCATCTTTGCATCGTGTCTGCTTGCACCTTGACAATGCGCGCCATCAGAGGTTCATTCAAACGAATAGAACTCACGGTATCGTTCAGTTTTTCTGATGATGGAGTCGTCATGAACATGATGATGCGGCACGCGCTGCCGATGCTTGAAATCGACGTCCTCAAGACCTTCGTCGCCATTGCCGAGACCGGCAATTTCACGACGGCGGCCGAGGCGGTCTACCGCACCCCGTCGGCCGTCTCCATGCAGATCAAGAAGCTGGAGGAACTGCTCGGATGCGCGCTGTTCCTGCGCGATGCGCGCTCGGTCTCGCTGACGCCGAAGGGGGAGGTGCTGCTGGGCTTTGCGCGTCGGATGCTGGCGCTCAACAACGAGGCCGTGACGCGCTTCCTGATGCCGGATATGCAGGGCGTCGTCCGGCTTGGCGCGCCGGAGGATCTCGGCGAGCGCATCCTTCCCGATGTGCTCAAGCGGTTCGGCGAGACGTTTCCGAACGTCACGGTCGATGTGATGATCGGGCAGAGCAACGTCATGCGCAAACGCGTCGAGGAACGGCGCATGGACATCGTCATCTACAACAGCTTTCCGAGCGAAACGCTGCGGGAGGGCGAGGTGCTGATGCAGGAACGGCTTGTCTGGGTGGGGCGGCGCTGCGGCACCGCGCATCTGCGGGAGCCGCTGCCGGTCTCGATGTGGGAGGACGGCTGCGTCTGGCGCGCCGACGCGATCGACAAGCTGAACAAGGCCGGACGCGCCCACCGCGTGGCCTTTCTCAGCGCCCACACGACAGGCCAGAAAGCGGCGATCCTCGCGGATCTCGCGATCGCGCCGCTGCCGCGCTACCTCGTGCAGGGCGAGCTGGTGGAGCTGGGCCCGCTGGAAAGCCTGCCGGATCTCGGCACCTACAATATCGGTATCCAGACGATCGAGGACGCCTCGGCGCCGGTGTTGGCCGTGGCCGAGCATGTGCGCGCCGCCTGCCTCGCCCTCGTCTGAGGCGGTCCGTTACGCGCTGTCGGTGGTTTTCTTCAGCCACCGCAGCACGCGGATTTCGTCGTCGTTCATCCAGCGCGTCATCGTCTCGCTCGCGCTCTTGCGCTGGGCGCGCAACGTTTGCAGGTCGCCGTTCTCGAAGTCCTCGAACACTTTCGGGTGGATATAGGAACTGCGGCAGACCGCGCGGGTGTTGACGAGGGCGGCCGCGATACCATCGACCGCCTCGTTGATCTGGCGCTTGCGCTGCCGCTCAGTCTCCGCGGGCTCCACCGTCGACAGTGCGGTCGCGGCCATCTGGGTCGCGCCCCAGGTGCGGAACTGGCGCGAGCTGAACTCGCCGCCGGTCGCCTCGCGAATATAGGCGTTGACGTCTTGCGAGCGGATCTGGTGGCGGTCGCCGTCTTCGTCGAGATACTGGAAAAGCTGCTGGCCGGGCAGTTCCTGCAGCGAGCGGATGATGCGGGTGATCCGGCGGTCGCTGTGGCTGAGGCGCCATTCCTTGCCCGATTTCCCCTTGAACTGGAAGTGTACGCTCGATCCGGACACCTTGACGTGCCGGTTCTTCAGGGTCGTCAGACCGTAGGAGCCGTTTTCCTCGGCATAGACCGTATTGCCGACGCGGATGAACAGATGGTCGAGCAGCCAGACGATGGTGGCGAGCGCCTTCTCCATGCCGGGCGTTCGCATGCGCAGGTCGTGATCGACACGCTCGCGGACCTTTGGCAGGCGCGACGCGAAGGACGGCAGCAGGGCAAACTTGGCCTTGCCGCGCTCGGCGTGCCAGTCCGGGTGGTAGCGATACTGCTTGCGGCCGCGCGCATCCTTGCCGATCGCCTGAAGATGCGTCTGCGGATCGGGCGAGATCAACACCTCGGTATAGGCGGGGGGAATGGCCAGCGCCGCGATGCGATCGACTTCGCCCGTATCCGTAATGCGTGAACCGTTCGGCCCGTAATAGAGGAAGCCGTTCTTGCCCTGCTTGCGGGTGATGCCCTCGTCAAGGCGTGAGAGATAGACGAGCTCGGGGGTCGGCGTGCCCTCGGGCTGTCCCGTGTCGCGTTTCTTGCCGACCGAAGCGGCGATGGAGGCTGTGATCTGGTCCACGATGGCTGATGAACTAGATCGCAGCGTGGAAGTTCCCGCGGTCTGCGTCGTTTCCGGCGTCGGAAAACAGAAGCCTGCCGACGCCGGCCTGTTCACGATTTTCTTCCCGATGCGGTGAACTTTTCCGGTGTTCGCGCGTTGTGAGGCCGAAGACATCTGTCTTTCCCCATCTGGCGTTATTCAAGGACCCAAGCCATGACCGCAAAGACCATCGCTACCGTCGGCATCGTACTCGTTTCTCTCGTTTCTCTGTCCGCTTGCGGCAACACGATTCGCGGCATGGGCAAGGACACGGCCAACACCGTCGATGCCACGCAGGACGCGGGCCGCAACGTCGAACGCGCTGCCAAGTGATCTGATCGACCTTTCGTGGTTGGAAAACGCCGGCGACCTCGTGTCCGCCGGCGTTTTCGTGTCTCGCCATCTCGGCGCGATCGAATAGTCTGCAGCCTATGATCCCGAAACTCTGTCTGGCGTTTTTGCTGATGCTCACCGTCGCTCAAGATTCTCGTGCCGCGTGTCGCATTGTCCGGCACCTCGGAACGGATTACGCCGTCTGCGATGTCGATCCCGCCTCCTCGACACTCTCCATCTTTCATGCCGACGAGACCGGTCGCGCCTATGGCGGCTTCACCGCTCTGAAAACCGACCTGCTGCGCGATCAGACGCGTCTCGACTTTGCGATGAATGGCGGCATGTACGAGAAGGACCTGTCGCCGGTCGGGCTGCTGGTCATCGATGGCGTGGAGCGAAAGCCGATCGCGACAGGCGAGGGCTGGGGCAATTTCTATCTGCTTCCGAACGGCGTCTTCGCGCTCTCAAACGGCAAGGCCATCGTGCGCGAGACGGAGGCCTATCGGCGCTCGGTCCTGGCGACGCCGGATTTTGCCACCCAGTCCGGGCCGATGCTGGTCATCGACGGGGCCGTTCACCCCGCCTCCAAGCCGGAAAGCGACAGCCTCCAGATCCGCAACGGTGTCGGCGTGGATGAGAAGGGCATCGTGCATTTCGCGATCTCGCTGTCACCGGTGCGGTTTCACGATGTCGCGACGCTCTATCGCGACGCCCTCGGCTGCCCGAATGCGCTGTTTCTCGATGGTCACATCTCCAGTCTCTACGCGCCGGAGATCGGCCGCATCGACGAAACCTATCCGATGGGACCGATTATCGCGGTGACCACGCCCATGTGGCATGGTGCAGGCTCTTCCAGAGTTGAAGACTAGCGCTGAAGCTTGAGATTCAGGCTTTCGGAAAAGCCCGTTCCAACCCGCCGGACTTGGTGAGGCCGGTGCGGAAGGCCTGATAAGCCGCGTGCTGGGACGAGCGTGCCGCCTCCGTCAGGCGGATCTGCAGCCGGGCAGGGGCGGTATGGCCGAGCCAGAGGCCGCGTTGCTCCAGCTTCAGCGTGTGCAGGAAGCGTGCACCGGCCGAGCGGTCGAGGAAGCGGTGAAGACCGTCGATCAGGGCATCATCCTGTTTCGGGTTGTCCATCATGAGCGACAGGAAGGCCGTGTCGGGAGCCTGCAGGCGCTCGATGACATCGGCAACCGCATCGCGGTCCGTCGGCGTCGTCTGCTGCATCGGGCTGCTCGTGGTGTTCATCGTGGCGTGCGTGTTCATCGGGGTCCCCTCAAGCCGGTTGTCGCGCCTTCATGGCATGCGAGGCTGAAGCCGGACTGGAGCGTCGTGGCCGGCCACGCGCTCAGAGCGCCGCCTTGACCTTCGCGACGACGTCCGCCGGCAGCCAGGTGCTCCAGACGGGCTCGAACGTCCTGAGGAAAAACAGCGCCGCCTCATCCCGGCCCCCGTTCGTCTGGTCCATATGGGCAAGCACGCTGTTGACGGTCTGGTTGTCCCATTGGCGCTTTGCCAGATAGTCCATCGCGGCGGGCCCGGCCTTTTCCGGCACGCCTTTCGTCACGATCGTGTAGACATCGGTGGTCGGATAGCCGTTGACGACAGGCGTGCTGCAATCCGGCACCGCGGTGCAGCGGTTCCACTCGGCGCGGTCGTGGCCGACGCCGAAAGACAGTTTGACCATCTCGTATTTGCCGAGCACGGCGGTCGGCGCCCAGTAATAGCCGAGCCAGCCCTTCTTCTCCGCGAAGGCCCGCGCGATGGAGCCGTCGAGGCCTGCCGCCGAGCCGGAATTGATCAGCTCGAAACCGGCTTCGTCGCCCTTCAGCGCGCGGTAGAGGTTGGCAGTCGGGATCTGGCAGTTCCAATCCGACGGACAGGTGTGGACGGCGCCCTTCCCGGCATCGGTCGGCGAGGGGAACAGGTCCGGATGTTTCAGCGCATCCTGCACGGTCTTGATGTCGGGATGGGCCTCGCTGATATAGCGCGGGATCCACCAGCCTTCGACGCCGCCATCGGTCAGGACGCGCGTGGTTTCGATCAGCCGGCCGTCCCGCAGCGCCTCATCGAGCGGCCGCTGCAGCGATGCCGCCCAGATTTCCGGGGCAATATCGGGCCGGCCGTCGGCATCCATCGAGGCGAAGGTCGGCATCGTGTCGCCGGGCACCAGCGCGACCGTGCAGCCAAAGCCCTTTTCCAGGATGAACTTGTCGATATGGGCGGTGACCGCGGCCGACCCCCAGGTCATCTCGGCAATCGACAGCGCGCCGCAACCTTCGGCCCGTGCCGGCGTGCCCGAGGCCAGAAAGCCGCTGCCTGCCAACAGTCCGATTGCCATCGCAAAACACGCGCCGAGGAACCTCCTCCTCCCGGCCTTCCGAAAGATGTCGCGAACTGTCTTCATCAGGCCGACGCCTCCGGCGCATCTGCATGCGTATCCACGATGATTGTTTTCGACATGTTGGCGATCCCGTGTTCCGGATCGTCCCGTCGTCTGCGGTGCAGCCTAGAAGCTCTCAAGCAGAAATCAACGCCGTTCTCGGTCGGTCCGATCGCAATGGCTTCACAACCCCTTGAATGTCTTCTCTTCCAAGTGTGCCTTGTGGCGAACATCTCGCCGGTCTGTCCTCGTCCGTTTGCGCGTCCTGGTCAGAGGCCGCCGCACTTATGCGGCTGTGGTCTTGCGCGGCTGTGGTCTCGCGCGGCTGTGCACTGACAAAAACGTGATCCGATGTCCGCAAGGTAACGCTCTGGTAACTGTCTCGGCCTAAGGATGGTGGCGTGGCTGGTAACAGCGGCTCTGCCGGATCAGGTTTTGCGTCCCGGCGGTCGGCCAGCCTGTCGGCATCCGTTCGATGCCGTCCGCTTGCCCGCCCCGCGCCGTGCGTCTTTCGGCGTCGAGGACGGAAAACCGCAGGGCCCCGGCTGCTGCGGTTTTCGCGCGTGCCGCGTCCGTCGCGATCGATGGCGCATGCTCTTCCCGGATGCTATCAGGCCGCATGGCAAACACGATCATGCTTCAGGGAACAGGTTCGGATGTCGGCAAGACGGTGCTGGTGGCCGGTCTTTGCCGGATCGCATCCAATCGCGGCTACCGCGTCGCGCCCTTCAAGCCGCAGAACATGTCGAACAATGCCGCCGTTTCCACGGACGGCGGCGAGATCGGCCGGGCGCAGTGGCTGCAATCGCTCGCCGCCCGCATTCCCTCCTCGATCCACATGAATCCGGTCCTCTTGAAGCCGCAATCGGAGACCGGCAGCCAGGTCGTCGTGCAGGGCAAGGTCGTCGGACAGGCGCGCGGTCGCGACTATCAGGCGATGAAGCCGAAACTGCTCGGCGCGGTGCTGGAAAGCTTCGAGATCATCCGGGCCGGCTGCGATCTCGTGGTGGTCGAGGGCGCCGGCTCGCCGGCCGAAATCAACCTTCGCGCCGGCGATATCGCCAATATGGGCTTTGCGACGCGCGCGGGCGTGCCCGTGGTGCTGGTCGGCGATATCGATCGCGGCGGCGTCATCGCATCGCTGGTGGGCACGCATGCGGTGCTCGCGCCCGAAGACCGGGCCATGGTCACCGGGTACCTGATCAACAAGTTCCGTGGCGACGTCACCCTGTTTAACGATGGGCTGAGCGCCATCCAGGGCTTTACCGGCTGGCCCTGCTTCGGCGTCGTTCCCTGGCTGACGGCGACCCGCCAGCTTCCGGCGGAAGATTCCGTGGTTCTGGAACGCCTCTCGCAGGGCACGGCCCGCGCGCTGACGATCGCCGTGCCGGTCCTGCCGCGCATCGCCAATTTCGACGATCTCGATCCTCTGGCCGCAGAACCCTCTGTGGATCTCCGTTTCATCCGGCCGGGCGAGCGTCTGCCGCAAGAGGCGGCCCTCGTCATCCTTCCCGGATCGAAGGCGACGATCGCGGATCTCGCGGCCTTGAAGGCGGCCGGCTGGGACAGGGACCTTGCCGCGCATCTGCGCCGTGGCGGCCGCGTGATCGGCCTCTGCGGCGGCTACCAGATGCTCGGGCATCGCATCTCCGATCCGCTCGGCATCGAAGGCGGAGGCGCTGCCATCGACGGTCTCGGTCTGCTCGATGTGGAGACCGAGATGGCCCGCGAGAAAGTGGTCCGCAACAGCGGCGCCCGTTCCACCGAATATGACGTGGCGCTCGACGGCTACGAGATCCATCTCGGCCAGACGACCGGGCCGGACTGCGCGCGTCCTGCGGTCACGATCGACGGCCGGCCGGACGGCGCGCTGTCGCCGGATGGCCGCGTCATGGGCACCTATCTGCATGGCCTGTTTGCCAGCGACGCCTATCGCGCGGCCTTGCTGCGCAGCTTCGGCATCGAGGCGGAGGCCTTCGACTATCGCGGGTCCGTGGATGCCGCGCTCGATGCCGTCGCGGCAGAGCTGGAAGCCGTGCTCGATCCCCGCTGGCTCGACGGGTTAATGCGTCGGTAGAGAGTTACCTCTCTTGTCGTTGACGGTGCACTAGAATTCTCCCGATGCCTCGCGGCGGCGGCGATCCAGTTCCTCGCTGTAGCGGCGCAACGTGTAGCTCTCCGTCAGCACGCCGACGACGCGGCGCTCGATCAGGTTGTTGCAAACGGCGAGTGCGTCGCTTTCGGTCTTGTCGAACAGGGCGGCGGCCTGCCGGGCATTCATGTTCGGCTGCAGAAAATCGTTTGACAGCTTGATATAGTCTTCGATGCCCTTGCCGGTGGCGTCCTTTTCCACCGGGCTCGCATAGACCTCGGGAATGAGGATGACGCCGCCATAACGGTTGGTGTCGTCGACGACGATGGCGCGCTGGGCCGAGCCGAGCGGGAACTCCGCCTTCAGCTCGTCCAGCGTCGCCTTGGCGTTGATGGTGCGGACATCGGGTCGCATCAGCCGGCCGACCGTGAGGTTGCGGATCCAGCCGACGTCGTGGGCGCTGCGAATGCTCTCGCCGCGCAGATGGAAGCGCCAGGTGGCAAAGGAGTAGCCAAACGTGGTGCGCACCACCAGCGACGAGGTGATGACGGCGGCCAGCACCAGCGCGGTGATCGGAAAGTCGCCGGTGATCTCCAGCGCGAGGAAGGTCATGGTCAGCGGTCCGCCGATGATGGCGACCGCAAGCGAGCTCATGCCGACGACGGCATAGATGACGGGCGTCAGCGTGGTGTCGCCGAAGACATACGGCACGAGGTCGGCAAAGACCTTGCCGAGAAGCGCGCCCATGAACAGCGAGGCGAAGAACAGCCCGCCGCGAAAGCCCGAGCCGATGGAAACGGCGGTCGCCACGGATTTCAGCAGGAAGAGGCCGACGAGCATGGCGATCGGCGTCGTCTGCGCGAGGTTGAGATGCAGCGCGCCATGACCGCCCGAGAGGACCTGCGGCGAGATCGTCGCGAGCAGGCCGACCACCGTGCCGCCGATGGCAGGACGGATGGGGGCGGGGATGGCGCTCTTGCGCGCCACCTCTTCGGTCAGCGACACGCCTTTCATGATGAGGATGGCGACGCCGGCCGACAGGGCGCCGAGAAGAATGGCCGGCACGTAGTCGCCGGGTACGACATCGCCGAAAGCGCCGATGTCGATGGTGAATTCGTCGCCCCAGAGCAGGCGCGTGACGAGATTGGCGACGAGCGCGGAAACGACGACCGGGGTGAGGGAGGCGATGGTGTAGGAGCCGATGATCAGCTCGAAAGCATAGAAGGCGCCGGTGAGCGGCGCATTGAAGGCCGCAGCGATGGCGCCGGCCGCACCGCAGCCGAGCAGCGTGCGCAGATCGTTGCGCCGCAGTTTCAGGTTCACGCCGATCTTGGAGGCGAGGCCGGAGGCAAGCTGCGTGTATCCGGCTTCCAGACCCACGGACGCGCCGAAGCCGTTGGAGACGAGGTTCTGCACCGCGACCACGATGCTGTCGGTCAGCGACATGCGCCCGCCATGCAGGGCGTTGGCCTCGATCGGGTCGACCATCGCCTTCTTGCGCCAGAGCGAAAGGCCCATCATCAGGAGGCCGAGCAGCAGCCCGCCGACGATCGGTGCCATGAGCACCGCGATCTCGCCCTTGAGGTCGGCGGAACTGACGCGCTCATAGTCGGAAATCCCGAAGATCAGCTTGTGAAGCTGCAGCGAGACGAAGCTCATGGCGATGACCGCCAGTCCCGAGGTGAGGCCGACGACGATGCCGGCGACGAGCAGCCCGATCTCGCTGCGGCGGGCGAAGATGCGCCACTCCGAAAAACTCACGGATTTCAGCGCCATGCGCTTCACGCGGGCAAGGGTCAGCGATTTCAGGACGTCAAACATTTCAGGCGCGATCTCGTCGGGCGCTCAACAGTCGTGAACGCACTGAGCTTCGGTTCGGTCGAAGGGCCGGACATAGCGCGGATGATTGACTTGATCCAGCGACGCGCCTAATCTTGAGTGATGGATGGTTCCCGTGCGGCGCGTGTCGTTCGGGAGTAAATGGGAATGCGAAGGGATGGACCCAGACAGGGCATCCTCATCGCAGCCGACCCCGCGACTGTAGAACGGTCAGGGTTCGCCATCCGGTCTCGTCCGATGGACGACGGATCATGCCGCGTGGTGCGGCTGGCGTCGCTCAGAGGGTGCAGCCGGAAAAGCCACTGAAGCAGCGATGCGAGCAACCGGGGTCGGACGCCTCCTTATCTACGAATCGTCCACCTCTTCGACATCGATCCGGTCGTCAGACGCCGGGCACACTGTTTCGGGAAGGCGAGGCGAACCCGTTCTCAGGGCCCTTGCCCTGCGTGACGCCGTGAGCCAGGAGACCTGCCAGCCACACCGCGCCGCGTCCTCATGATGCAGCGTTCCAGCGCCAGCACGGAGGTTGTCGTGGCACACGAAACGTTCGCCCACCGGGTCATCCGGGCCGGCGATTTTTACGCATGCGATTGTGGCCCATGCAATCTTGGCCCACGTGATCTTGGCCCGGCTGCTGCACGCGGCCGCGGCGGATCGCCCGCGCGTTTTCCGTATCATATCAGCGGGATAGCCGCGCGATCATGACATCTCCCCTTCACGGTACCACGCTCGTGCTCGGTGGCGCACGCTCCGGCAAGTCGAACTTTGCCGAGCGCCTGGCCGCGGAAACCGGTCTGGTGCGGCATTACATCGCCACCGGCCGCGCCTTCGACGACGAGATGCGCACGCGGATCGACACGCACCGGATGTCGCGCGGCGATCTCTGGACGACGCATGAGGAACCGGTCGATCTCGTCGGCCAGCTCGCGGCCATCGATGCGGTCGGCTGCGTCGTGCTGGTCGATTGCCTGACGCTGTGGCTCACCAATCTTATGCTGGACGAGCGCGATGTCGCCGCGGAATCGGCGCGCCTTGTCGCGAGCCTTCCCGCGCTCCGCGCCTCCGTCATCTTCGTTTCCAACGAGGTGGGCCTCGGGATCGTCCCCGACAACCGCATGGCGCGCGACTTCCGCGATCATGCCGGCCGGCTCCACCAACAGGTCGCGGCCGAAGCGCGCGACGTCTATTTCGTGGCGGCAGGATTGCCGCTCAAGATGAAAGGCTGAACCATGACAGATTCTCATCCGGCTTCCAAAGCCGGCGACCGGAAACCATCGGGCGCCAAGATCCCCGCAACCGTCATCACCGGATTTCTGGGTGCGGGCAAGACGACGCTGATCCGCAACATTCTGGAAAACGCCGACGGCCGGCGGATCGCGCTGATCATCAACGAGTTCGGCGATCTCGGCGTCGATGGCGACGTCCTGAAGGGCTGCGGGGCCGAAGCCTGCCGCGAGGACGATATCATCGAGCTCACCAATGGCTGCATCTGCTGCACCGTTGCCGACGATTTCATCCCCACCATGACGCGCCTTCTGGAGCGTGAGGGCCGCCCGGACCATATCGTCATCGAGACGTCGGGTCTCGCTTTGCCGCAGCCGCTGATCGCCGCATTCAACTGGCCCGATATCCGCACGCAGGTGACGGTGGACGGCGTGATCACGGTGGTGGACAGCGCGGCCGTCGCCGCCGGGCGTTTTGCCGACGATCACGACAGGGTGGATGCCGCGCGCGCCGAGGACGACAATCTCGACCATGAGAGCCCGATCGAGGAACTGTTCGAGGACCAGCTGACCGCAGCCGATCTCATCGTTCTCAACAAGACGGACCTGCTCGATGCCGCCGGTCTCGAAACCGTCCGCCGCGAGGTCGCCGCGCGCACCACGCGCAAGCCGAGGATGATCGAGGCCGCCAATGGCGCCGTGCCAGCCTCCGTGCTGCTCGGCCTCGGCGTCGGCACCGAAGACGACATCGCCAATCGCAAGTCCCATCACGAGATGGAGCACGCGGCCGGCGAGGCGCACGATCATGACGAGTTTTCGAGCTTCGTCGTCGAGCTCGGCCCCATCGCCGATCCCACCGGCTTCGTGGCCAAGCTGAAGGAGGTCGTCGCCGCACACGACGTGCTGCGGCTGAAGGGTTTTGCCGATGTTCCCGGCAAGCCGATGCGCCTCCTGATCCAGGCCGTGGGAACGCGGATCGACCCCTATTTCGACCGTGCCTGGGCGGCCGGCGAAGCGCGGCGCACGCGCCTCGTCGTCATCGGGCTCGATCATCTGGACGAGGCGGCCGTCCGCACGGCCATCGTCGCGGCAGCGGCATAGCAGGCGGGACCGGCGGCGGATGCATCTTCTTCTTGCGCAGAAAGGCACGATCTCGGACGGGGACGAGGCCATCGACCTCGGACAGACGCCGGGCGAGATCCTGTTTCTGTCCGCGGCCGATACGGAGCTCTCCTCCATCGCCGCGGCCTGCAAAGCCGCGTCCAGCGGGCGGACCGTGCGGGCGGCGAGCCTCCTGTCGCTGAAACATCCGATGTCGGTCGATACCTATGTCGAGCGCACGGCGCGGCATGCGAAGCTGATCGTCGTGCGGGCGCTCGGCGGCGCCTCCTATTTCCAATATGTGCTGGAGGCCCTCCACGCCACGGCCGTTACCCATCGCGCAAAAATCGCAGTCCTCCCGGGTTACGACAAGCCGGATCCGGCGCTCGACGCCTATTCCACCGTGTCGGCCGAGGACCGGGCGGAGATGCTTGGCTATTTCACCGAAGGCGGGCCGGAGAACATGCAGCGGTTTCTGGCCTACGCCGAAGCCGTCATCGATGCGCGCGAGCGGCCGGCCGCGGCAACGCCTCTGCTGCGAGCAGGCCTCTGGTCGCCGGACGAAGGCATCATCGGCGCGGACGACTGGGGGCGCACGCACGGGGGCGAGCAGCCGATCGTGGCGCTCTGCTTCTATCGCGCGCTCGTCCAGTCCGGCGAGACCCGGCCAGTCGCTGCCCTGGTCGAGGCGCTCGCCGCCGAGGGCATGCGGGCGCTGCCGGTCTTCGTCTCGAGCCTGAAGGACAAGCTCTCGGTCGGCACCGTCGAGGCGATCTTCGCGCGGTTCAAGCCCGATGTCGTCCTCAACGCCACCAGCTTTGCGGTGTCCGCGCCGGGCGGTGATCACAAGGGCACCGTGCTCGATGCCGGCGGTGCGCCGGTCATCCAGGTGCTGTTCTCCGCCTCGACGCGGCAGGCCTGGGAGGCCTCGTCGCAAGGCCTGATGGCGCGCGATCTCGCGATGAACGTCGCGCTGCCCGAGGTGGACGGGCGCATTCTCTCCCGCGCCGTCTCGTTCAAGGCGGCCGCGATCTATGACGAGGCGGTCGAGACCAACATCGTCGGCCACGCGCCGCTGGCCGACAGGGTGGCCTTCGTCGCGAAACTCGCGGCCAACTGGGCGCGCCTGCACCACACGCCTCCGTCCGGACGAAACGTCGCCATCGTGCTCGCCAATTACCCGAACCGGGACGGGCGGCTTGGAAACGGCGTCGGGCTGGATACGCCCGCCGGGACGATCGAGGTGCTGCGCGCGATGGCTGCGGCCGGCTATCCTGTGCGCGATGTGCCTGCCGATGGCGATGCGCTGATCCGGCATCTGATGGCCGGCCCGACCAATGCCGCACGCGACGGGCGCCACATCCGCGAAACGCTGTCGTTCAACGATTACAATGCGTTCTTCGCAACGCTTCCCGAACGGATTCAAGCGGAGGTCACCGCACGCTGGGGCGATCCGTCGCGCGACCCTTACGCCGATGGCGACCGTTTCGCGCTGCCGCTCGCCCGTCTCGGCGGCGTTCTGATCGGCATCCAGCCGGCGCGCGGCTACCAGATCGACCCGAAGGAGACCTACCATTCGCCGGACCTCGTGCCGCCGCATGGCTATCTCGCCTTCTACGCCTTCCTGCGCCGATCCTTCGGTGCGCACGCCGTGATCCATATGGGCAAGCACGGAAATCTCGAATGGCTGCCGGGCAAGGCGCTGGCGCTGTCGGAAACCTGCTATCCCGAGGCCGTCTTCGGCCCGCTGCCGCATCTCTATCCCTTCATCGTCAACGATCCCGGCGAGGGCACGCAGGCCAAGCGCCGGACCTCCGCCGTCATCATCGACCATCTGACCCCGCCGCTGACCCGGGCCGAGACTTACGGCGCGCTGCGCGATCTCGAAGGCCTGGTCGATGAATATTATGACGCCGCCGGCGGCGATCCGCGGCGCTTGCGGCTCCTGTCGAACCAGATCCTGCACCTCGTGCGCGATATCGGGCTCGATGCGGATGCCGGCATTGCCGAGACGGATGGCGAGGATGCAGCGCTGCAGAAGCTCGACGCCTATCTCTGCGACCTGAAGGAAATGCAGATCCGCGACGGTCTCCACGTCTTCGGGGTCTCGCCGGAGGGGCGGCTTCTGACCGACCTGACGCTGGCGCTCGCCCGCGTGCCGCGCGGCAGCGGCGAGGGTGGGGATGCCAGCCTGCAGCGGGCGATCGCGCGCGATTGCGGGCTCGTCAACGGGGAGGGTGCCGAGAGCGCGGCGTTCGATCCGCTCGACTGCGCCCCGGCGACGCTCTGGCAGGGGCCGCGCCCGCCTCTTTTGCTGGCCGTCAGCGACGATCCATGGCGCAGCGAAGGCGACACGGTCGAGCGTATCGAGCTTCTCGCGGCAAAATTCGTCGATGGCGAAATCGCCTGTCCCGATGACTGGAGTGCCACGTGCCTGGTTCTGGACGCCATCGAGACGCAGCTGAAACCCTCGCTCGTCGCCTGCGGACCGGCGGAAATCGCGGGCCTTCTCGCCGGCCTCGACGGGCGCTTCGTCGCCCCCGGGCCGTCCGGCGCGCCGACGCGCGGGCGGCCGGATGTGTTGCCGACCGGGCGCAATTTCTATTCCGTCGACAGCCGTGCCGTGCCGACGCCGGCCGCCTTCGAACTCGGCAAGAAATCGGCCGATCTGCTCATCCGTCGCTACCTTCAGGATCATGGCGAATGGCCGACCGCGCTCGGCCTCACCGCCTGGGGCACCTCGAACATGCGCACCGGCGGCGACGATATCGCCCAGGCGCTCGCCCTCATCGGCGCGAGGCCGCTCTGGGACCCGATGTCGCGGCGGGTCACGGGTTACGAGATCGTCTCGCCGGCGCTTCTCGGCCGCCCGCGCGTCGATGTCACGCTGCGTGTCTCCGGTTTCTTCCGCGATGCCTTCCCCGAGCAGATCGCCCTGTTCGACAGCGCGGTGCGGGCCATCGGCGCGCTGGAGGAGGACGACGAGGACAATGCGATCGCCGCCCGCATCCGCCGCGAAAGCGCGGACTGGCGCGACAAGGGGCTGAGCGCTGCGGAGGCCGAACGCCGCGCTTCCTACCGCGTCTTCGGCTCCAAGCCCGGCTCCTATGGTGCCGGCCTCCAGGCGCTGATGGACGAGAAGGGCGGAGCGGAGCGCGCCGAGCTTGCCGATGCCTATCTCACCTGGGGCGGCTATGCCTATGGCGCGCATGCGGAGGGTCGCGAGGCGCGCGGCGTTCTGGAAACGCGTCTCGCCGGCGTGCAGGCGGTGGTGCAGAATCAGGACAATCGCGAACACGATCTCCTCGACAGCGACGACTACTATCAGTTCGAGGGCGGCATGAGCGCGGCCGTCGAGCATCTCTCGGGCACGCGCCCGGTCATCTATCACAACGATCATTCCCGGCCGGAAAAGCCGGTCATCCGCTCGCTCGAGGAGGAGATCGGCCGCGTCGTGCACGGCCGGGTGGTCAATCCGAAATGGATCGCCGGCATGATGCGCCACGGCTACAAGGGCGCCTTCGAGATGGCGGCGACCGTCGATTATCTCTTCGCCTTCGCCGCCACCACAGGCGCCGTCCGCAGCCAGCATTTCGAGGCGGTCTACCAGGCCTTCGTGCTCGACGATGCGGTGCGCGCCTTCCTGGAGGCGGCGAACGGCCATGCCTTGCGGGATCTGCGGGCGCGGCTGACCGAGGCGATCGACCGAGGCTACTGGCAGCCGCGCTCGAACTCGGCGCGCTTCGAGCTTTCAAACAGCCTGACGCTCAGGGCGTCTTGAACTTTCAGGGGGACGATATGACCGAGGACACACCGGTAAGCGAGGTCGATCTGGAGCGCCATGCCATGAAGATGGCGAAGAAGAAGGTGGCGCGCGAAAAGATCATGGCGACGAAGACCGACGGCAAGGGCCTCATCATGGTCCATACCGGCAAGGGCAAGGGCAAGACCACGGCCGGCTTCGGCATGATCTTCCGCCACATCGCCCATGGCATGCCGTCCGCCGTCGTGCAGTACATCAAGGGCGGCTGGGAAACCGGCGAGCGCACGCTGATCGAAACGCATTTCCAGCACCTTTGCCGGTTCTATACGCTCGGCGAAGGTTTTACCTGGGAAACGCAGGACCGCGCCCGCGATGTCGCGATGGCGCAGAAGGCGTGGGAGACCTCGAAAGAGCTCATCCGCGACCCCGCCAATTCGATGGTGCTGCTGGACGAGATCAACATCGCGCTGCGCTACGATTACATCGACATCCACGAGGTCGTGCGGTTCCTTACCGAAGAAAAGCCGCCGATGACCCATGTGGTGCTGACCGGCCGCAATGCCCGCGAGGAACTGATCGAGATCGCCGATCTCGTGACGGAGATGGAGCTGGTCAAGCATCCGTTCCGCTCCGGCATCAAGGCGCAGGTGGGGGTGGAATACTGACGCATGTCGCGCAAAAGTGCGCAGCGGTTTTGCGATGACGACATGCGCAAGATCAGGAGCTGAAGCGCAAGGAGCGACTCTGAAAGATCGCGACGCGCTTCAGAACCCTAGCCAGACACGGACGGGATTTGCGGGATCGGCGAGCAGGCGGATGGCCAGCGCGATGCAGGTGATCACCAGCAGCGGCTTGATGATCGTCGCGCCGCGCTTCATGGCGAAGCGCGAGCCGACCTGCGCGCCGGCGAACTGACCGACACCCATCATCAGCCCGACCTTCCACAGCACGACGCCATAGCCGGCGAGCACGAGGAAGCCGCCGATATTGGAGCCGAAATTCAGGAGCTTGGTATGCGCCGTCGCCTTCAGCACGCCGAAGCCGGCAAGGGCGATGAAGGCCAGCATGAAGAAGGAGCCGGTGCCGGGGCCGAAAATGCCGTCGTAGAAGCCGATGGCGGGAACGACGGTCAGGCCGAAGACGAAGGGCGTGATGCGCTGGGTGCGATCCAGATCGGCCACGTTCGGCTTCAGCGCGAAATAGAGCGCGATGCCGATCAGCAGGAAGGGGAGCACGGCGCGTAGCACGTCGCCGGGAACCACGGTCGCCACCACGGCGCCGATCGCGCCGCCGGCAAGCGACAGGAGCGCCATCGGCAGCTGGCTTTTCAGGTCCACATGCCCGGCCCTGGCATAGGCAAGGCTCGCCGAGCCCGAGCCGAACAGCGACTGCAGCTTGTTGGTGCCGAGCGTTTCGAGCGGCGGCAGGCCGGCCAGTAGCATGGCCGGCACGGTGATCATGCCGCCGCCGCCGGCGATGCTGTCGATGAAGCCGGCGATGAAGGCCGCCACGAAGAGGAAGAGAAGCAGATGAAGCGCGAGATCGTGCACGATGGACCCTCGCCGTGGCGCCGGCAGCGGAATGTTTGAAGATGGCCCGCTCTTTGGCAGAGCCGGCCGCCAAAGGAAAGTGTTCTCGGGCGGCAATGGCTTTGCGAGCGTTCTCCAGGCGGGCGCATCGCGCTGTTCGCTCGTCATGATGATTCTGCGACAGGGTCTCCATAAGCAATTCCGGTCCGCGCAAATCTCTTGTAAGAGATCCCAATGCGACGGCGCCCGGTTCGGGCTGAAAACGCGTCCGGTGCGGCCGACCCTGATCGGGGGCTCATGCCGGAGCTGTCGAGGCCTCGACCGGAGAGACATCTCCGGCCCCCCGGCGTCTGCGCGTCTGCTGCCTGCGGTGTCGTCCCCGACCGCCGTCCGGTTGCAGGATCTGAAACGCGACCTGCCTTGCCCTCATCTGCGGGAATGGGCGGTTCGCAGTGGAGCGCGCGCGATGACGATGAGCGGTGATACGATGGAGCGCGGGCTCGTTCTCGGCCTTGGCTGCCGACCGGGTACCGCCGCCGCCGAGGTCCTCGATCTTGCGCAGGCCGTCCTGTCCGAGGCCGGTTATCCCGCGCTTCCGCTCCGCGCCGTCGCGTCGCTCGATGCGCGTGCCGCCGAGCCCGCCCTTCTCGCCCTTGCCGCGCATTTCGCCGTCCCGCTTCTCACCTTCGCGGCTGCCCGGCTGGAGAGGGAAACGCCGCGGATCGCCACGCCCTCGGCCGCGATCTTTCGCCTGACGGGGTGCCACGGCGTCGCCGAAGCCTCTGCGCTCGCCGCCGCAGAGGCCGGAGGCCGTCTGGTGGTGGCGAAGCGCACATCCGGCCGGGTCACGGCCGCCGTGGTGGACGTCGAATCGAATCAACCGCTTGCGACGATGTCTTCGACCGTTATGCTCGCATCTTCAGAGAGTGAATCATCGTCTCCCGTTCTGGAGTTGGCGGGATGAGCGATGCCCTGTTCGAAGGCCTGCCGGTGATGGCGCCGGGTGCGGTCTGGCTCGTCGGTGCCGGTCCCGGCGATCCCGGGCTGCTGACGCTGCATGCGGTCAATGCGCTGCGTCAGGCGGATGTGATCGTGCACGATGCGTTGGTCGATGCCGCCTGCCTGTCGCTGGCGCGGCCCGGTGCCGTGCTGGAGTTTGCCGGCAAGCGCGGCGGCAAGCCGTCGCCGAAGCAGCGCGACATTTCGCTCCGCCTCGTCGTGCTCGCACAGGAGGGCAAGCGGGTCCTGCGGCTGAAGGGCGGCGATCCCTTCGTCTTCGGCCGGGGCGGCGAGGAGGCGCTGGTTCTGGTCGAGCACGGCATTCCCTTCCGCGTCGTGCCCGGGATCACCGCCGGCATCGGCGGGCTCGCTTATGCCGGCATTCCGGTCACCCACCGCGACCTGACCCATGTCGTCACCTTCCTCACCGGTCATGATTCCTCCGGTCTCGTGCCGGATCGGGTCGATTGGGCGAGCGTCGCCAAGGGCTCGCCGGTCATCGTCATGTATATGGCGATGAAGCATATCCGCGAGATCACCGCCAATCTGCTGGCCGCCGGCCGCGCGCCGGACGAGCCGCTGGCCTTCGTCAGCAATGCCGCGACGACGCGTCAGTCCGTCCTCGAAACGACCCTGGGGCAGGCGGCGGACGATGCGGCCGCGGCGGGCATCTTGCCGCCCGTCATCGTCGTGCTCGGCGAGGTCGTGCGTCTGCGACCCGTTCTCGACTGGCTCGGCGCCGCCGCTGCGCAGGCCGATATCGCCGCCGCGCCGGCCGATGTCGCTGCAAAGGCACAGGAAGCATGAGCGGCATCCTCATCGCCGCCCCGTCCTCCGGCTCCGGCAAGACCACGATCACGCTCGGCCTGTTGCGCGCCCTCCGCCGGCGCGGCGTTGCCGTGTCGCCGGGGAAGGCGGGGCCGGACTATATCGATCCCGCCTTCCACACGGCCGCCTGCGGCATCGCCTGCGTCAATTACGATCCCTGGGCCATGCGCTCCGCCTTGCTCGATGCACAGGCCGCGCAGGGGCGGCGCAATGGCCGGCTGCTCGTCATCGAGGCGATGATGGGGCTGTTCGACGCGGCGATGGACGGCACCGGCGCGCCGGCCGATCTTGCCGCAGCGCTCGGCCTGCCCGTGGTTCTCGTGGTCGATTGCGGCCGGATGGCGCAGTCGGTCGCGGCCCTCGTCTCCGGCTATGCGCGGTTTCGCCCCGATGTGCGGCTCGCCGGCGTCATTCTCAACAAGGTCGGCAGCCCCAAGCATGAGGCCATGCTGCGCGGCGCGCTGGCGGGCATCGACATGCCGGTGCTCGGCACCATCGGCCGCGATCCCGCCCTTGCCTTGCCGGAGCGGCATCTCGGCCTCGTGCAGGCCGGCGAGCATGGCGGTCTCGATCGCTTCATCGAGCACGCCGCCGATGCCGTCGAGGCGGGGTGCGATCTCGACGCGCTCGTGGCCTTGGGCGCCGAGGCGCATCCCGCCCGGTTGGTCCACGGGCCGGTCCACGGGCAAATTGCGGCCATGGATCCGCTCGGTGCCCGGATCGCCATTGCGCGCGACGTCGCCTTCGCCTTTGCCTATGCGCACCTGCTTGCCGGCTGGCATGCCTCCGGTGCGCACTTGTCCTTCTTCTCGCCGCTTGCCGACGAGGCGCCGGCCGAGGAGTGCGACGCGGTCTATCTTCCCGGCGGCTATCCCGAGCTTCATGCGGGCCGGCTCGCTGCAGCGTCCACCTTTCGCAGCGGCATGCAGGCCGCAGCGGACCGGCACGCGCGGATCTTCGGCGAATGCGGCGGCTATATGACGCTCGGCGAGGGGATGATCGATGCCGCGGGGACGCGCCATGCCATGCTCGGCCTTCTCCCGCTCACCACGAGCTTTGCCGAGCGGCGCCGGCATCTCGGCTATCGCCGCGTCCGGCCGCTGGACGAGACCGGCTTTTTCCGGCCGATGATGGCGCATGAGTTTCACTATGCGACGATCGTGTCGGAAGGCGATGCCGCACCGCTCTTTGCGGTGGAGGATGCCGCGGGCACCTCGCTCGGCACTGCGGGCCTGCGCGTCGGCTCGGTCTCGGGCTCTTTCATGCACCTCATCGATCGCGCGCCCGACATCTGCGCGGTGCCGGCATGACGGCGCCGATCCAGCATGGCGGCGGTCTGTCGCGCGCCATGGCGCGCTATGGCGGCGCGGCTGCGGACTGGCTCGATCTCTCCACCGGCATCAATCCCTGCCCACCGCCCTTGCCGGAGATTTCCGCCGCCGTCTGGCATCGCCTGCCGGATGCCGACCTCGTGCAACGCGCAGAGGCCGCCGCTGGGCGCTTCTACGGCACCGGGCACCATCGTCCGCTCGCGGTTCCCGGAACGCAGTCCGTCATCCAGCAACTGCCGGCATTCGCCACGCCGGGCCGTCCTGTCGCCATCCTCGGCCCGACCTATGGCGAATATCGGCGGGTGTTGTCGCTTTCGGGTCTCGGCGTCGATCCGGTCTCCGATCCGCACGACATTCGACCCGATCACGGCCTCGCCGTCGTCGTCAATCCGAACAACCCGACCGGCCGCCTATTGCCGCGACAGACCTTGCTCGATCTCGCCGACCGCATGGCGGCGCAAGGCGGGCGGCTGGTCGTGGACGAGGCCTTCGGCGACGAGGTTTTCGCAAACAGCGTCGCGGCCGAGGCCTTCGTGCATCCCGGCCTCGTCGTCTTCCGCTCCTTCGGCAAGCTCTTCGGTCATGCCGGCATCCGGCTCGGCTTTGTCATGGCCGTGCCCGCCGTGCTGGAGACCCTGGCGACCGCGCTTGGCCCCTGGGCCGTCTCCGGGCCGGCGCTCGCCGTCGCCGCGCCGCTTTTCCAGGGCGATCTCGACGGTCTTCGATCGCGCATCGCGGAGCGGAAAGTGGGTCTGGAGAGCGCTTTGTCGGGCGCGGGCCTCCGCACGATCGGCGGCACACACCTCTTCTCGCTCATCGCGGTTCGCGACGGCGCCGCCCTGCAGCATGCGCTCTGCGAGCAGCATATCCTCACCCGCAGCTTCGATTACGCGCCGCAGTGGCTGCGGCTGGGCCTCACGCCCGATCCGGCATCCGACCGGCGGCTTCTTTCCGCGCTCTTGAAGGCCGCGGCCTGATGCGCCTCGTCATCCTCACGGCTGGCCTTCTCATCGACCGTATCGTCGGCGATCCCGATGGGCTGTGGCGCCGCCTGCCGCATCCCGTCGTTCTGTTCGGCATGGCGATCGGGTTCTGCGAGCGCCGGCTGAACCGGCCGGATCTCACGCCCTCGCAAGGCCGGTTTCGCGGCGTGGTGGCCATCTCCGGCCTTCTCCTCCTGTCGGCTGTGATCGGGGTGGTCATCCATATCGCCTTGTCGCGGCTCGGTCTCGTCGGTGCGGCGCTCGAAGCCCTGATCGTTGCCGTCTTCCTCGCCCAGAAAAGCCTGTCGGATCACGTCCTGCGGGTGGCGGCGGGGTTGCGGGAAGGCGGGCTTGCCGGCGGGCGACGGGCAGTCTCGATGATCGTCGGGCGCGATCCGCAGAGCCTGGACGAGGCCGGCGTCTGCCGGGCGGCGATCGAGAGCCTGGCCGAGAACTTTTCGGACGGCGTCGTGGCGCCGCTCGTCTGGTATGCGATCTGCGGGCTGCCCGGGCTTCTGGCCTACAAGATGCTGAACACGGCCGATTCGATGATCGGCCACAAGACCGAGCGCTATCTCCATTTCGGCTGGGCCTCGGCGCGGCTCGACGATGTCGCCAATCTGCCGGCCGCCCGGCTCTCGATGCTGCTGATCGCCGGCGGTGCCTGGTGGCGGCTCGGACGCGGGGCAGGGCGGAACGCGCTGTCCGTCGCGCTGCGTGATCAGGGCCTGCACCGCTCGCCCAATTCCGGCTGGCCGGAAGCGGCGATGGCCGGGGCTCTCAATCTGCGGCTTGCCGGACCCCGTCTCTATGCCGGCGCACGGGTCGAGGAGCCGATGATGAATGCGGCCGGCCGTCCGGTGGCCACCGCCGGCGATATCGTGCGGGGCGTCGGCGTCTTCCATTCCGCCTGCACGCAGGCGCTCGGCCTCGTGCTCGTCGCCGCACTCTGCCGGCTTTTTCTGTAGAGCCCGCATCCGCCGATCGGCCCGCGGGAAGGACGCGCATCCACAGGGTCATCGCCGTTCGATGCCCGCCGATGCTGCAACGCGGTCCTTTCGGCAACAGGACGGCGCAAAAATCCCCGCACCGCCGCAAGGCCATTGGCTTTTCCTGCGCAGTTACCCTATAGCTTCGGCAAAACTTGCCACACAAAGAGGTTTGCGCGTGACAGCCACATTCGACAAGGTCGCCGACATCATTGCAGAGACCAGTGAGATCGATCGCGAGACGATCACGCCGGAAAGCCACACGATCGACGATCTCGGCATCGACAGCCTGGATTTTCTCGACATCGTCTTTGCGATCGACAAGGAATTCGGCATCAAGATTCCGCTGGAAAAGTGGACGCAGGACGTGAACGAAGGCAAGGCCTCGACGGAGGAATACTTCGTCCTGAAGAACCTCTGCGCCAAGATCGACGAACTGCGCGCTGCCAAGGCCTGATCGGCCTTTCACCTGCTCCCGTTCCGCGATGCCGCCCGACGCCGCTCTTGCGCGCTTGACAGGCGGCATCGCCGTTTCTACCTGACGGCCTCGAACGCAATGTCCGGGTGCCGCCGTCACCGGTCCTGTCGCGTGTTGGGCCGCCCGTCGAGGTTTCCTGTTGCAGATCGCCCGTTCCGGGCTTTCTGGTTCGGGGTCGCTCCTCGCAGGCTTGGAGGTGGTAAGCGGATGATGTGTTATGCTGCTTGAATATTTCCAGATGATCGACCGCGTCGAGACCGTCGACATGACGGCGAAGACGCTGCGCGCCCGCTCCGTCGTGCCGACGCAAAGCCCCGTGTTCGAGGGGCATTTCCCGGGCTATCCGCTGGTCCCCGGCGTCCTCCTCATCGAAACGATGGCGCAGGCGTCCGGCTTCCTCGTGCTCGCCGTCACCGATTTCGCCGCCATGCCGTTCCTGATGACGGTCGATGGTGCGAAGATGCGCTCCTTCGTGGAGCCGGAAGCCGTGCTCGACATCGATGTGGTGCTCGAACATGACGGCTCGGGCTTTGCGGTGACGAAGGCGAAGATCTCGTCGGCCGGCAAGCGCATCGCGGATGCCCAGCTGAAGCTGCGCACCGTCCCCTTCGATCAGGTGCCGCTTGCGCCGATCGTCCGCAAGCGGGCGGAAGAGGTCGGGCTCATGGCGGCGCTGGCCGCCCGGGGTTCTCCGGAATTGCCCCCAGAATTGTCTCAGGAGTGACCGCATGAAGGCCGCCAACGACGTCGTGATCACCGGGGTGGGGATCGTCACCAGCCAGGGCGTGGGTGTCGCGCCGCATATCGCCATGCTGACGGCGGGGGAACCACCGGCGGTCGTGGTGGAGACGGAGCGCTTCGCGCCCTACCCGGTGCATCCGCTGCCGGCCATCGACTGGTCGGCCCAGATCGCCAAGCGCGGCGATCAGCGGCAGATGGAGAACTGGCAGCGCCTCGGCGTCTTCAGCGCCGGACTTGCGCTCGACGATGCCGGCCTCAAGGACGATGCGGAGGCCTGTGGCACGATGGACATGATCGTCGCGGCCGGCGGCGGCGAGCGCGACATTGCGGTCGACAGTCTGATCGTGGACGAGGGCCTCAAGCGCAACGACCGCGAACATCTGCTCAACGAGAAGCTGACGACCGAACTGCGTCCGACGCTGTTCCTCGCGCAGCTCTCCAATCTCATGGCCGGCAATATCTCGATCGTTCACAAGGTCACCGGTTCGTCGCGCACCTTCATGGGCGAGGAAGCGGCCGGTATCTCCGCCGTCGAAACCGCCTTTGCCCGCATCAAGGCCGGCCAGTCCAGCCACACGCTGGTGGGCGGCGCCCTTTCGGCCGAGCGGCTCGATATCATCCTGCTCGTGGAAGCCCTGCAGGCCCATGCGACCGGTCCCTGGCATCCGCTCTGGTCGCGCGGTGAAGGCGAGGGCGGCGGCATCATTCTGGGGTCCATCGGCGCCTTCCTGGTGCTCGAATCGCGCGACCATGCGGAGGCCCGCGGCGCGCATATCTATGCGACGATCGATGCCGTCGGCGGCGACCGCGGCCAGCGCGACGGCGGACGGCTGGAGGCGCGGCTCGACCAGTTGAGCGCGGCAGCGCCGGCCGAGGATACCGTCGTGTTCTCCGGCGCAAGCGGCCTTGCGGCCCTCGCTGCGCAGGAGCGGACGTGGCTTGAAAAGCGGTTTCCCGATGCGCCCGTGCGCGGTTATAGCGGCGCCGTCGGGCATGGGATCGAGGCGCAGTTTCCGCTCGGCCTCGCGCTGGCGGCGCTTGCGCTCGATGCCGGCGCCGTCGTGCCGCCGTTCGATCCGTCCGAGCCGCCCATGACCCGCGCGCCGAAGCATGCGATCGTCACGACGCTCGGCCATGGCCGCGGCGAGGGGGTCGCCGTGCTGTCAGCGCATGCCGGAACCGGTGCAGAGGAGCTTTCGTCATGACCAATGCCTATCAGGACCATCTCGGCCGCCCGCTGATCGCCGTCACCGGCATGGGCGTCATCACCTCGCTCGGACAGGGACTGCAGGACAACTGGGCCGCGCTCACCGGCGGCGTGTCCGGCATCCACAACATTACCCGCTTCCCGACCGACGGCCTGTCGACGCGGATCTGCGGTACGGTCGATTTTATCGACGTGCCCAACGAGAACTCGGTCGAGCGCTCCTATGCCATGGCGCGCGAAACGACGCTCGAAGCGCTGGCGCAGGCCGGGATCTCCGGCGATTTCGATGGCCCGCTGTTTCTCGCCGCGCCGCCGATCGAGCCGGAATGGAGCGCCCGCTTCGCGCTCGCCGACCGTTCGCCCCCGTCCGAAAAGCCGGCCGATGCCTATAACCGCTTCCTCGCCGCCATGCGCGACAAGGCCGATCCGGTGTTCTACGAAGCTGCACTCTTCGGTGCGATTTCCGAGCGCCTGTCCGACCGGTTCGGCACGCGCGGGCTGCCGGTGACGCTGTCCACCGCCTGCGCCTCGGGCGCCACCGCCATCCAGCTCGGCGTCGAGGCCATCCGCCAGGGCCGCACCACGCGCGCGCTGACGGTGGCGACCGACGGGTCGGTGAGCGCGGAAGCGCTGATCCGCTTCTCGCTGCTCTCGGCGCTCTCCACCCAGAACGATCCGCCCGAGAAGGCCTCCAAGCCGTTCACGCGCGACCGCGACGGCTTCGTCATCGCCGAGGGTGCGGCGACCCTCGTGCTCGAATCGCTCGAAGCCGCCATCGCGCGCGGTGCCAAGATTCTCGGCATCCTCAAGGGTTGCGGCGAAAAGGCCGATCTCTTCCACCGCACCCGGTCCTCGCCGGATGGCGGCCCGGCGATCGCGTCGATCCGCGCGGCGCTGGCCGATGCCGGCATTGCCGAAAGCGATGTCGGCTATGTCAACGCGCATGGCACGTCCACGCCGGAAAACGACAAGATGGAATATGGCGCGATGTCGGCCGTCTTCGGCGAAGGGCTCGCCCGTATCCCGGTGTCCTCGAACAAGTCGATGATCGGCCACACGCTGACGGCGGCGGGTGCCGTCGAGGCGGTGTTCTCGCTGCAGACCATCCTCACCGGCACGCTGCCGCCGACCATCAACTATCAGAACCCCGATCCGGCCATTGCCCTGGATGTGGTGCCGAACGTCAAGCGCGATGCGCAGGTGACGGCTGTGCTGTCCAACTCCTTCGGCTTCGGCGGGCAGAATGCCAGCCTGGTCATGACGGCCGAACCTGCCTGACGCCCTGATATTGACACGCATGAAGACGACAGACGAACCCGCGGAAACGATAAGGAAAAGACCATGCGCGCGCTGCAACTGATCGACGACCGGAAGCTTGAAGTCACCGACCTGCCGGAGCCGGACGCACCGGGCCCCGGCGAGGTGACGCTGCGCGTCAAGGCCGTCGCGCTCAATCACATCGACGTCTGGGGCTGGCGCGGCATGGCCTTTGCCAAGCGCAAGATGCCGCTCGTCATCGGTGCGGAAGCGGCAGGCGTCGTGGAGACGATCGGGCCGGGCGTCGCCAACGTTCTTCCCGGACAGCTGGTGTCGATCTACGGCGCCCGAACCTGCGGCCTCTGCCGCCCGTGCCGCGAAGGTCGCGACAATCTCTGCGAACATGTGAGCGGCGTTCACGGCTTCCACCTCGACGGTTTTGCGCAGGAGAAGGTCAATCTTCCCGCCCGCCTTCTCGTGCCGGCACCGCCCGGCATCGATGCGGTTGCGGCGGCGCTCGCGCCCGTGACCTTCGGGACGGTGGAGCATATGCTGTTCGACAATGCGAAGCTCGAGCCGGGCGAGACGATCCTCGTCCATGCCGGCGGTTCCGGCATCGGCTCGGCGGCGATCCAGCTTGCCAAGAAGATCGGCTGCACCGTCATCACCACGGTCGGCTCCGACGACAAGATCGAGAAGGCCAAGGCGCTCGGTGCCGATCACGTCATCAACTACCGCACCGACCGTTTTGAAGGCGTCGTGCGCAAGCTGACGAAGAAGAAGGGCGTCGATGTCGTGTTCGAGCATGTCGGCAAGGACACCTGGGCCGGCTCCATGCTCTGCATGAAGCGGGGCGGGCGGCTCGTCACCTGCGGCTCCACCTCGGGCGTTTCGGCCGACATGAACCTGATGATGCTCTTCCAGCAGCAGCTGAAGCTCATCGGCTCGTTCGGCTGCCGGATGGAGAACATGGCCGATGCCATGCAAAAGATGGCGCGCGGTCTCGTTCATCCCGTCATCGATACGGAAGTGACCTTCGAAAACATCGACCGCGCGCTGGAGCGCATGGAGGGTCGCCAGGTGTTCGGCAAGATCGTCCTGCGGCTGGATTGACCGCCGTGCGCAGCCTGATCACGCGGCTCGTGCTGTTTGCCCGGCACGCCCAGGACTGGATCGTCGCGCAACTCGCCTTCCTGCCGCTGATGCTTTTGAAGCTGCTGCCGGCGGATACGGCGCTAAACCTTATGGATCGCGTCTCGCGGTTCGCCGGACCGCGCTTCATGCGCGGCCGGCATCTGCTGACGCTCGCCAATCTGCGGGCCGCCTATCCGGAAAAGAGCGACGACGAGATCCAGGCGATCGCGCTCGAAAGCTGGGGGTCGATCGGCCGGCTCGCTGCAGAATATGTCTTTCTCGACCGGTTGTTCGATTATGATCCGACACGCGGCGCGCCCGGCCGCGTCGAGGTGGTCGGTGCGCCGATCTTCCTTGATCTGCGCGACAATCCGCGCCCCTTCATCGTTTTTACCGCCCATACGGGCAGCTTCGAGATGCTGCCGGTGGCGGGCTCGGCCTTCGGCCTGGATGTCACCGTCCTCTTCCGCCCGCCGAACAATGCGACCATGGCCAAGAAGGTCTTCGAGTTTCGTGCCAAGCGCATGGGAACGCTCGTGCCCTCTCACGCGGGCTCATCCTTCACCCTGGCCCGCAAGCTGGACGAGGGACACGGGATCGGTGTGCTGGTCGATCAGAAGTTCCGCAAGGGTCTGGAGACGACCTTCTTCGGGCAGCCGGTGAAGACCAATCCGCTTCTGGCCAAGCTCGTTCGGCAGTTCGGCTGCGAGGTCTATCCCGCCCGCTGCATCCGGCTTCCCGGCAATCGCTTTCGCCTGGAGATCGAGCCCGCCGTGACCATTCCCCGCAAGGAAGGCGGCAGCGTCGATGTCGAGGCGACGGCGCAGCTGCTCAACGACACGGTGGAGCGCTGGGTGCGGGAATATCCCGGCCAATGGCTCTGGTACCATGATCGCTGGCACGTGAAGCGCAGAGTTGCCCGCGAGACCAAGACGAAAATGTAGCGAAGCGAGCGTCCCTCGACCTCCTCCCGAAAAACGTGCAGGAACGGCCAGAGCGCGTGTGTCCTCTCTAAAAAAGGCATGTGAAATTCACGATACTGTAAGGGATCGGTTGAAAGGCGTCGCCGCGGGTGTAAAGTCGTATCCCACTGGTTCGAGCAATTGATGAGACATGCTGATTCATGCCCTTGCAGAGAGACGACAGTCCCTTACCGGGCACGCTTGAATATGGAGATGACGCGTGAGGACGCTGATCGATTTATTCTGGATGAAATACTCCAAGCTGTATGAGGCTGTTGACCAGGGCGATGCTTTGCTGATCGACGGGCTCGATCGTGAAATCAAACCGTTGGTCAAGGCCATCGAGAACAAGCAGGCCAGGAGCGCCGAGGAAGCCCGGCTTCAATTCGACTTTCTTCTGGATCTCCTGCGGCAGGAAGCCGACGACCGCGCCCATGTGATCCGGCACAGCAATACCTTGTCCCGGCTTGCCGAGCGCTACTTCGTCGAGGCGGAAACGGGGCGATTCCGGATCCGCGATCCGGGCATCTCCCTGACCTGCGATTCGCCGCCGCCCGAAAAGGCGCAGGAGCCGTCTTTGGACGAGGATGTCCTCGACAGCCTTCCCGACCACGTCTTCGTCATCACGACCGACTACCGCTATCTCTACACGAATGCGTTGCATGCGCGGGCGGTCGATTCGAAGGTCCTGTCTCTCGTCGGCCGGCCGGTGGTCGAGCGTTCCGATCAGCAGCCATTCTTCGAGGACAGTCTGAAGCCGCGTCTCGAGCGCTGTTTCCGCGGCGAGATCGTGGACACCACCTATGCCCGTGAGGTGAACGGGCGAACGATCGTGATCCGCTCCCGCATGACGCCGGCCCGTTGCGATGCGGGCGAGATCATCGGCGCCATCGTCGTCTATCAGGAACTGGCCAACCGCCGCCGCACGGTCGCAGCCGAGGCGGCAGCCTGACGCCGCGGCGGGAACCGGCAGTCTGAAGCCGCGCGCCTTGCGTCACGGAGCGTCGTCAAACGCCGAATCCGGATCCCCGACGGGCCCGAGTTAAAGACCGGGTTCCAGAATGTGCTTGAGCTGCATCAGGTCCTTGCGGACCCATTCCACATCGCGCCGAAAGCTCTGCGCGTCGGTGCCCGGCTGCTGCAGAACAGTAAACACGACCACCGCACCTTCACCGTTCGGCGTTACGCGGAAAGCGTTGTAGGTTGTCTCGCCCGTCTCCAGCACCACCGTGTGGTCCATGACGCCGAGGCTGTTGGTCGGGGTGAAAAAGATCTTCGCCGTGCCGAGAGGGCCGGTCGCGATCCAGTGATCGCCGGCCGGTTGCAAGCCGCTTGCAAGCCCCGAGGCCCAGAGCGGCATGGTCTCCGGCTGGCTTGCATAGGCATAGACCGCAGCCGCGTCGCGCGCGATGACCACATCGACCGTTTGAACGTTCCGGATCATTTCCGCTCTCCTCCAGGGCCCGATGCGCCTGCGCGCCGGCGCAGGCCGAGGCCGTCTTCGCAGGCTTGCCGATCGTCCGCCGCTCTCCCGGCGTCGCGCCGGAAATGTAGCTTGCGACTTCAACAATGTCTTGTGGTTCCGTCTTTCCGGTGCCAAAACTTGCGGCGTTCACCCATCGGGCAACCGGCTGCGACGGTCGGCATTGCGGGTAGGGCACATGGATGGAGCGCCTGCCGGACACCGGCATCCCCGCGTTCCAGGATCTAACGGAGGCATACACGTGGCACAGGCGGAAATCGGCCTCATCGGGCTCGGCGTCATGGGGTCCAACCTCGCGCTCAACATTGCCGAAAAGGGCAACACGATCGCGGTGTTCAACCGCACGGTGGAGCGCACGAGAGAATTTTACGAAGAGGCCGGCGATCTGAAGGATCGCATCATCCCCTGCGAAACGATCGAGGACTTCGTTGCGGCGATCAAGCCGCCGCGGCCGATCATCATCATGATCAAGGCCGGCGATGCCGTCGATCAGCAGATGGAAATCCTGAAGCCGCATCTGGAAGCGCACGACATCATGATCGATGCCGGCAACGCCAATTTCCGCGACACGATGCGCCGCTTCGACACGCTGAAGGACAGCGGCCTGACCTTCATCGGCATGGGCGTGTCCGGTGGCGAGGAAGGCGCGCGCCATGGTCCCTCGATCATGGTCGGCGGTCTGGAGGAAAGCTGGAAGCGCGTCGAGAAGGTTTTGACCTCGATCGCCGCGCGCTACGAAGGCGATCCCTGCGTTGCCTGGCTCGGCGAGAACGGTGCGGGTCATTTCGTCAAGACGATCCATAACGGCATCGAATATGCCGATATGCAGATGATCGCGGAGATCTACGGTATCCTGCGCGACGGCCTGAAGATGAGCGCCGCCGAGATCGCCGAGGTCTTTGCGACCTGGAACAAGGGCCGACTCAACTCCTTCCTGATCGAGATCTCCGAGATCGTCCTGCGCGCCGGCGACCAGCTCGGCTCCGGTCCGCTGGTCGATGTCATTCTCGACAAGGCCGGCCAGAAGGGCACCGGCAAGTGGTCGGTGATCGAGGCGCAGAACATGGGCGTGCCGGCCACAGGCATCGAAGCCGCCGTTGCCGCCCGCAGCCTGTCGTCGATGAAGGCCGAACGCGAGGCTGCCGAAAAAATTCTCGGACTGCCGGACGTGCCGCCGCTGTCGATCGGCGACAAGGCGGCCTTCCTGGCCGATCTCGAAAACGCGCTGCTTGCGGCCAAGATCGGCGCCTATGCGCAGGGCTTCGCCGTCATGGCGGCAGCGTCGCGCGAGTTCGGCTGGAACCTGCCGATGCCGACCATCGCCCGCATCTGGCGTGCCGGCTGCATCATCCGCTCGCAGTTCCTCGACGAGATCACCAAGGCGTTTACCGAATCGCCGGATGCCGCAAACCTCATCGTCACCCCGGCCTTCGCGGCCATGGTCAAGGAAACCGACGGCCCGCTGCGTCGCGTCGTCTCCACGGCGGTGCTCGGCGGCCTTCCGGTTCCGGCACTCGCCTCGGCGCTCGGCTATTTCGACAGCTATCGTCGCGCCCGCGGCACGGCGAACATGATCCAGGCCCAGCGCGACTATTTCGGCGCCCATGGCTATGACCGCACCGACGGCAAGGATTCGCATCACGGCCCCTGGGGCAGCGGCCTCGTCGCCGAACGCTCGTAAGCCGGCGATCTGCGTCTCCACGAACAAAAGGGCCGCGCGACATTCTCGCGCGGCCCTTTCTGTTCTGGTTTCTCTCGATCCGAGGCTGACGAAGCGCCGGCCTATCTGTCGACGCCGCTCAGGCTCTGCAGCTCTTCCGCCGGTTTCCCGGCGATGCGGGCGAGAACGGCCTTGGCGAGTTCATGGCCGGCATGGCGGATGTCCTCCTTCATGGTGATCACCTCGGGGCGCAGCCAGCCGAGAAAGTCGCTCGGCACCTTCGAGACGACATCGAGATCCTGTCCGATCTTGCGGCCGGTTGCCTCGATCGCGGCGATCAGGGCGATCGTTCCGGCGCCGCTTCCCGAGACGATGCCATCCGGCACGACGCCGCCGCGCAACAGCGTTTCGAAGGCGGCGCGGATATCGATCAGCGAGTGATCGATATCGACATCGTCGAACGGGACGGTCTCGACGCCGAAGTCGCGGACCGCGCGTTCGAAGCCATGGCGCATGTGCCGGTGGAAGGTGAGGTGGGGCGGCGGCTGCAGTAGGGTCAGCCGACGGCGACCGCGCTCCACCAGCGTCCGCACCGCCGCATAGGCAAAGCCCTCATTGTCATAGTCGTGATAGGGGTGTGCCAGCCCCATCTCGGTGCGCCCATGCGTGGCGAAGGGGAAGTTGCGCTCCAGCATCAGCGCAACGCGCGCGTCCTTCGGCTCGGTGCGCGAAATGATGACGCCGTCGGCCGCGCCCGTGTCCAGCACGTAGCGAACCGGGGCGAGGGCGTCCCGCGAGGGGCTGTAGGGCGTGACCACGAGATGGTAGGGCGTGGCCGCCAGCACCTCGGAGATGCCGACGACGATCGGGCTGGTCAGGCCCATGATCTCCTCTTCCAGCGACAGGACGAGGCTGATGACATTGGTCTTGCCGGTCCGCAGCCGGACGCCGGCGCGGTTCGGTTGGTAGCCGACCTGCCGCGCGACGAGACGGACGCGCTCCTTGGTTTCCGCGCCGATATCGGGTGCATCCTTCAGCGCCCGCGACACGGTGGTGATACCCAGTCCCGTCATGAAGGCGATCGTCTTCAGCGTCGGCCGATCGTTGGCAGGCAGGCTCGATGCGGGGCGGGCACTGCCGGTCTGGGCGCCTGTCTCGGCTGCTACGGGCGCGGAACCACCGGTTCGTTTCGTGTCGTCCATCCTTGCCTGCCCTTCCATTCCGGCCCTTGAAGCCGGCTATCCCTACCACTTCGATGCAGCTTGACCAAACTCGCTCCTGTCGTGCCTACACCAAAAATCTGCAACGATACAGTTGATCCGATGTTCATTTTACGGGACGCCCGCTCGGTTGCAATCGTCACACGAGCGGTCCGCCCGTCGTTTCCGTTTGCTGCACTGCAGAGCGGCAGTCAGACGTTCTTTTAGGCAGTCATTCTAATGACATCATCGTTTCAACGGCTTCTTTGCCTCAGGCGCGGATCGTGCACTGCACCTAAGGGTCGGAGGGGCGGTTCCTCATGGGCGAATAGATCGCGTTAAAGTAGAAATTGGTGGATCGCAAGAAATTTGCTCTCTGCCGTGTTGCGCGCTTTCCCGACATCCGCTAGGTTTTTACGGCAACGTTACAGTGAGGGAGGAGACTCATGATGACACGGTTTCGCGCAGCAATTCTGGCTGCCAGTGTAGTTCTGCCGCTGGGTGCGGCTCATGCCACCGATCTGGAGGTGACGCATTGGTGGACGTCCGGCGGGGAGGCCGCGGCGGTCGCGGAACTGGCCAAGGCGTTCGATGCCACCGGCAACAAATGGGTGGACGGCGCGATCGCCGGCTCGGGCGGCACGGCGCGTCCGATCATGATCAGCCGCATCACCGGCGGCGACCCGATGGGCGCCACGCAGTTCAACCATGGCCGTCAGGCCGAGGAGCTCGTTCAGGCCGGCCTGATGCGCGACCTGACCGATGTGGCGACGGCCGAAAAGTGGAAAGAGGTCATCCGGCCCGCGAGCCTGCTCGACGCCTGCACGATCGACGGCAAGATCTATTGCGCGCCCGTCAACATCCACTCCTGGCAGTGGCTGTGGCTCTCCAACGCGGCCTTCAAGACGGCCGGCGTCGAGGTTCCCAAGACCTGGGACGAGTTCGTGGCGGCCGGCCCGGCGCTTGAGAAAGCCGGCATCGTTCCGCTCGCGCTCGGCGGTCAGGCCTGGCAGTCCGCCGGTCTGTTCGATGTGCTTCTCCTGTCGCTCGGCGGCAAGGATTTCTACCTCAAGGCCTATGGCGACAAGGACCAGGCGGCGTTGACCGGCCCGGATATGGCCAAGATCTTCAAGGCGGCCGACGATGCGCGGCGCATGGCCAAGGGCTCGAACGTCCAGGACTGGAACCAGGCGACCAATCTGGTCATCACCGGCAAGGCCGGCGGGCAGATCATGGGCGACTGGGCGCAGGGCGAATTCCAGATCGCCAACCAGAAGGCCGGCACCGACTATTCCTGCCTTCCGGGCCTCGGCGTCAATGCCATGATCTCGACCGGCGGCGACGCGTTCTACTTCCCGCTGCTCAAGGACGAAGCCAAGGCCGAGGCGCAGAGCGTCCTCGCCAAGACCATCCTCGATCCGGCGACGCAGGTCGCGTTCAACCTCAAGAAGGGTTCGCTCCCGGTTCGTGGCGACGTCGATATGTCGGCCACCAATGACTGCATGAAGAAGGGGATCGACATCCTCGCCAAGGGCAATGTGGTCAAGAGCGCCGACGAGCTTCTCTCGGCCGACATCCAGAAGCAGAAGGAGGACCTGTTCTCCGAATTCTTCTCGAGCACGACCATGACGCCCGAGGACGGGCAGAAGCGCCTCGCCAGCATCATCGCCTCCGCCGAGTAAAGGCGGGACGAAGGGAGGGTGAAGGCTTTCGGCCTTTGCCGCCCCGTCGCCGCCGTCCTCTGGGATGGCGGCATGCCCGCTGCAGATCACGCTTGGCATCCGCGCCCGGACCTCGATGAGGCCCGGGACCGCCCCGCCCTTGCTCCATGTTCGTCGCGCTCTGCCTGTCGGGGAGAGCCAAGAGGAGGCGCCTGCCGATGACGGTTCCAGCAACGACAGTTGCCACGCCGGTCCGGAAATCCACCCGGCCCAACCAGTATTTCCGCAATATGAGCGCCAAGATCGCGTCGATCCCGATGATCCTGACCGCGGTCGTCATCTTCGCAGGTGGCACGCTGTGGACGGTGCTCTATTCGTTTACCAATTCCCGGCTGCTGCCGCGGATGAGCTTCGTCGGTTTCGACCAGTACGAGCGCCTGTGGGCCGCTCCGCGCTGGACGATGTCGATCATCAATCTGGGGATCTACGGCATCTTCTCGCTGATCTTCAGCCTGCTCATCGGCTTCCTGCTGGCGGCGCTGATGGACCAGAAGATCCGCTTCGAGAACACGTTCCGCACGATCTTTCTCTATCCCTTCGCTCTGTCCTTCATCGTCACGGGCCTTGTCTGGCAGTGGATCCTGAACCCGGAATTCGGCATCCAGTCGGTCATCCGCTCGCTCGGCTGGACCTCCTTCCGCTTCGATCCGCTCTACGATCCCGCCCTCGTGATGTACGGCATCCTGATCGCCGCCCTCTGGCAGGGAACGGGCCTCGTCATGTGCCTGATGCTCGCCGGATTGCGCGGCATCGACGGGGAGATCTGGAAGGCCTCGCGGATCGACGGCATTCCCGCCTGGAAGACCTACCTCTTCATCGTCATCCCCATGATGCGCCCGGTGTTCATCACCACCCTCGTGATCATCGCCTCCGGCATCGTCAAGGTCTACGACCTCGTGGTGGCGCAGACGAGCGGCGGTCCGGGCATCGCCTCCGAAGTGCCGGCAAAATACGTCTACGACTACATGTTCCAGGCCCAGAATCTCGGCCAGGGCTTTGCCGCCTCCACCATGATGCTGCTCACCGTCGCGATCATCATCATCCCCTGGGCCTATCTCGAATTCGGAGGACGCAAGCGTGGCTGATATCGCCTCCCTCAACACCACGGCCGTCGCCATCGACGCGTCCAAGCGACAGCTGGCGGCCGGTCCGCGCGGCAAGCGTCCGGCGCGTGCCTTCTCCGGCACCAACATCATGGTCTACGGCACGCTGCTGGTCTTTGCCTGCTATTACCTGCTGCCGCTCTACGTGATGATCGTGACCTCGCTCAAGGGCATGCCGGAAATCCGGCTCGGCAACATCTTCTCGCCCCCCGTCGAGATCACCTTCGAGCCTTGGGTCAAAGCCTGGTCGAGCGCCTGCACGGGGCTGAATTGCGACGGCCTGTCGCGCGGCTTCTGGAATTCGGTGCGCATCACCGTGCCCTCGACCATCGCCTCGATCGCGCTTGCCTCGATCAACGGCTATGCGCTCGCCAACTGGCGCTTCAAGGGTTCGGAGGTGTTCTTCATCATCCTGATCATCGGGGCCTTCATTCCCTATCAGGTGATGATCTACCCGCTCGTCATCATCCTGCGCGAAATGGGCATCTACGGCACGCTGAGCGGCCTCATCATCGTCCATTCCATCTTCGGCATGCCGATCCTGACGCTGCTCTTCCGCAACTATTTCGTCTCGCTGCCGGAGGAACTGTTCAAGGCGGCCCGCATCGACGGCGCCGGGTTCTGGATGATCTATTTCCGGATCATGCTGCCGATGTCGCTGCCGATCTTCGTGGTCGCGATGATCCTTCAGATCACCGGCATCTGGAACGACTTCCTGTTCGGCGTCGTGTTCACCCGGCCCGAATACTATCCGATCACCGTCCAGCTCAACAACATTGTCAATTCGGTGCAGGGCGTGAAGGAATACAATGTCAACATGGCCGCAACGCTGCTTACCGGCGCGGTGCCGCTCATCGTCTACTTCATCTCCGGGCGACTGTTCGTGCGCGGCATCGCCGCCGGCGCCGTGAAAGGCTGATCCTCATGACGTCAAGCGTTTCCATCCAGGATCTGTCGCTGAGCTTCGGCGCAGTCACCGTTCTCGAAAACCTCAATCTCGATATCCGCGACGGCGAGTTCCTCGTGCTGCTCGGCTCGTCCGGCTGCGGAAAATCGACCTTGCTCAACTGCATCGCCGGGCTCCTCGAAATCTCCGACGGGCAGATCTTCATCAAGGGCAAGAACGTCACCTGGGAAGAGCCCAAGGATCGCGGCATCGGCATGGTGTTCCAGTCCTATGCGCTCTATCCCCAGATGACCGTCGAGAAGAACCTGTCCTTCGGCCTGAAGGTCGCCAAGATGCCGCAGCCGGAGATCGACAAGCGCGTCGCCCGTGCCGCCGAGATCCTGCAGATCCAGCCGCTCCTGAAGCGCAAGCCGGCGGAGCTTTCCGGCGGCCAGCGCCAGCGTGTGGCAATCGGCCGGGCCCTTGTCCGGGATGTCGACGTCTTCCTGTTCGACGAGCCGCTGTCCAACCTCGACGCCAAGCTCCGGTCCGAACTGCGCGTCGAGATCAAGCGGCTGCACCAGTCGCTGAAGAACACGATGATCTACGTCACCCACGACCAGATCGAGGCACTGACGCTCGCCGACCGCATCGCCGTGATGAAGAGCGGGGTCATCCAGCAGCTGGCCGATCCGATGACGATCTACAACGCGCCGGAAAACCTCTTCGTCGCCGGCTTCATCGGTTCGCCGTCGATGAACTTCTTCCGCGGCACGGTGGAGGAGAAGGCCGGTCGCAAGGTGGTCAGCGTCTCCGGCGTGGATTTCGCCATCGACGCCTATCCCGCCCGCAGCCCGATCCTCCCCGGCACCTCCGTCGTCCTCGGCATCCGCCCGGAACACGTGACGGTGGACGAGGTGCCCGCCGGCGGCGACGCGCATGCGGCGGTCGTCGATATCGAGGAGCCGATGGGTGCGGACAATCTTCTCTGGCTGAAGCTCGCCGGCCAGACCATGTCGGTCCGGATCGCCGGCGCGCGCCGCTACGCCCCGGGATCGCAGGTCCGCCTCGGCATCGACATGAGCATGGCCTCGATCTTTGATGCCGGCACGGAGCAGAGGTTGTGAAGACGACCGTGCCGTGACGTTTCGAGAGAAGCGCTGCCCTTCACCCTGGCCCTCTCCCCGCAAGCGGGGAGAGGGTGGCGGCAGCCGGATGAGGGGCGGCCCTGATCTCCGCGACCCGACGATCTGAGAAAACCCGACCGAACAGAGACGACAAGATGCCCGATACCACCCCGACCATCACCACCGATCTTTCCGGCACCTGGACCCTGTCGAGCCTCGATGCGGCGCATGCGCTGACCATGCCGGTCCCCGGCGACGTCCACAGCGCGTTGCTGTCGGCCGGCGTCATTCCCGACCCCTATGTCGGGCGCAACGAGGCCGACGTGCAGTGGGTGGCCGAGCAGGACTGGGTGCTGGAGCGGACGTTCGATCTCGACGATACCGCTTCGACCGACCGCTGGTATCTCGACCTTGCCGGTCTCGACACGGTGGTCGACGTCTTCCTCAACGATGCGCTCGTGCTTGAAGCCGACAACAGCTTCCGCCGCTATCGTCCCGACGTCACGGGCAAACTCGTGTCCGGCACCAACCGGCTGAAGCTCGTCATCAAGTCCTCCGTCCGCGAGAGCGCCGAGCGGCAGGCCGAACAACCGTTCTACATTCCCTATTCCACGGCCAATTCGCCCATTCCCAACGGCAGCATGCTGCGCAAGGTCCAGTGCCATTTCGGCTGGGACTGGAACATCGCCATTGCCCCCCTCGGCGTCTACGAGCCGCCGCTGCTGAAGCGCCTCGTGGCGGCCCGGATCGAGCATGTGACGACGCGTCAGGATTGGCATGCGGACGGCTCGGTCGATCTCGTGGTCTCCGCCGCGCTGTTCGCCGCCGAGGCAGGACACGCGTCCGTCGCCTTCGACCTCGATGGCGTCGTCGGGACGATCGATGTCGACGTCCTGAAGGGCATCACCACGGTCGAGCATGTCTTTCCAGTGCGGCAACCGAACCTCTGGTGGCCGGCCGGCAGCGGCGCGCAGGCGCTTTCGCGTCTCGTCGTGTCCGTCGGCGGCGACCGCGTCCGCAAGACCATCGGCTTTCGCCGGATCGAACTTCTCACCGATCCGGACGCGGCGGGCAGCCGTTTTGCGTTCCGGGTCAACGGCGTCGAGATCTTCTGCCGCGGGGCGAACTGGATCCCGGCCGACGCGCTCTTTTCCCGCGTCACCGAGGCCGGCGTCGAGGATCTGCTGCAGTCGGCGGTCGATGCGCATATGAACATGATCCGCGTCTGGGGCGGCGGCTTCTACGAGCCCGACTGGTTCTACGACCTCTGCGACCGGCTCGGCCTCATGGTCTGGCAGGACTTCATGTTCGCCTGCAACCTCTACCCCTCGACGCAGGATTTCCTCGACAATGTCGCGGCCGAAGTGGACGACCAGGTGCGGCGTCTGTCGTCGCATCCCTCGATCGCGCTCTGGTGCGGCGACAACGAGCTGGTCGGCGCGCTCACCTGGTTCGAGGAAAGCCGCCGGGATCGCGATCGCTACCTCGTCTCCTACGACCGCCTGAACCGGACCATCGAGACGACGATGAAGAAGGCCGCGCCGGACCTGATCTGGTGGCCGTCGAGCCCGGCGGTGGGGCCGTTGAACTTCGGCGACGCCTGGCACGCCGATGGGGCCGGCGACATGCACTACTGGTCGGTCTGGCACGAGAACAAGTCATTCGACAATTACCGGACCGTGCGGCCGCGCTTCTGCTCGGAATTCGGCTTCCAGTCCTATACGTCGATGCCGGTCATCCACGACTTCGCGGCGGCCAGGGATCTCAACATCGCCTCGCCGGTGATGGAGAGCCACCAGAAGAATGCCGGCGGCAACGAGCGGATCGCCGGCACCATGTTCCGCTACTTTCGCTTTCCCAAGGATTTCGCGAGCTTCGTCTATCTCAGCCAGATCCAGCAGGGCCTCGCCATCAAGACGGCGGTGGAGTTCTGGCGCTCGCTGAAGCCCCATTGCATGGGCACGCTCTACTGGCAGCTGAACGACACCTGGCCGGTCGCTTCCTGGTCGAGCCTCGACTATGGCGGCAGCTGGAAGGCGATGCACTATATGGTGCGCCGCTTCTTCCAGCCGGTCGCTGTGGCCGCCATTCCGTCCGACGATGGGAAGACGCTATCGCTATCGATGGTCAACGACACCCGCGCCCCGGTCAGCATCGAGGTCCAGACGTTTCTCGTCACCCTGGCCGGCGACCGCCGTCCGCTGGTGGCGGCGAGCGGCACCTGCCCGGCCGATCGCGCAGCGACGCTGGTCGAGCTTCCCGCCGCCGATATCCCGGAAGGCATGCTGCTCTTCTGGACCTTCGAGGCGTCCGATGGCGCGCGGGGCGAGGGGCACCACGTTCCCGGAACCTACAAGGCGCTCGATCTCGAACCGTCGGGCCTCACCATCGCCACGTCGGCCGTTGCGGGCGATGCCGCCGGTGGCATCGACGTCACGGTCTCCGCCAAGGGTCTGGCCCTCCATGTGATGGTCGAGGCGGGCGTTTCCGGTCGCTTCAGCGACAACGCCTTCGACCTGACCGCGGGGACAAGCCGCACGGTGCGCTTTACGCCATCGACGCCGGGCGAGGGCCCGACGCCGGTCTTTACCGCCTACGATCTGCAATCTTCGGCCGGTTGACGCCTCCAGCAGGGCGAAGACCGACCCGCATTCATGAAAAGGACAGTTCCATGAGACCGCTCAGCTTCCAGCTCTACACCGCCCGCAATTTTCCGCCGCTCTCGGATGCCCTGCATCTCGTGGCCAAGGCCGGCTACAGCCAGGTCGAGGGCTATGGCGCGCTCTATGGCGATCATGACGACAGCGCGGTCAAGGCGCTGAAGGCGGATCTCGACCGCAACGGCCTGACGATGCCGACCGGCCATTTCAGCCTCGACATGCTGGAGACCAGGCCGGATCGCGCCATCGAGGTGGCGAAGATGCTCGGCATCGAGACGATCTACTGCCCCTATGTCCTGCCCGAGAACCGTCCGACGGACGCCGCGGGCTGGAAGGCGTTCGGCGCCCGGCTGCAGAAGGCCGGCGAGCCGGTCCGGGCGGCCGGTCTCGGCTTCGGCTGGCACAATCACGACTTCGAATTCGTGGCCTTGCCGGACGGCTCCGTGCCGATGGACCTGATCTTCGAAGGCGGCCCGGATCTCGAATGGGAAGCCGACATCGCCTGGGTCATCCGCGGCGGCGCCGATCCGCTCGCCTGGATCGACCGCTATGCCGACCGCATCACCGCCGTCCACGTCAAGGACATCGCGCCGGCCGGCGAGAACACGAACGAGGATGGCTGGGCGGATGTCGGGCACGGCACGGTCGACTGGAAGGGCCTCTATGCCCGTCTCGCCGCGACGCCGGCCAAGACCTACATCGTCGAGCACGACAATCCGAGCGATCTCGCCCGCCTTGCCGAACGCTCCATCGCCTCCATCAAGACCTTCTGACAGCACGACCTTTTCAAGGGAACACACGTCATGACACAGGATCTCGGCGTCGGCATCATCGGATGCGGCAATATTTCCACCACCTATTTCCGGCTCGCGCCCTTGTTCAAGGGCATTGAGATCCGCGCCTGCGCGGACATCGATCCGGCGGCGGCCGAAGCCCGCGCCGGCGAATACGGCGTGAAGGCGCAGTCGATCGATGAACTGCTCGCCAATCCGGAGATCGACATCGTCGTCAATCTGACGATCCCGGACGCGCATTTCCCGGTCTCCCGGCAGATCCTGGAGGCGGGCAAGCACGTCTATTCGGAGAAGCCGCTCGTGCTGACGCTGGAGCAGGGCGAGGAGTTGCGGTCGCTGGCCGCATCGAAGGGTCTCACCGTCTGCTGCGCGCCGGACACGTTCCTCGGCGGCGCGCATCAGCTGGCGCGATCCCAGGTCGACAGCGGCCGCATCGGTCGCGTCACCTCCGGCACCTGCCACGTCATGAGCCCCGGCATGGAGATGTGGCATCCCAATCCCGACTTCTTCTTCCTGCCGGGTGCCGGTCCGGTGCTCGATCTCGGCCCCTATTACGTCGCCAACCTGATCAACCTCATCGGTCCGGTGAAGCGCGTCGCGGCGCTCGCATCCAAGGCCGCCAAGACCCGCACCATCTCCAGCGAACCGCGCAAGGGCCAGGTCATCCCGGTGAAGACGCCGACCAATATCCACGCGCTTCTCGAATTCCACAGCGGCGCGACGGTGACGCTGACGGCGAGCTGGGATGTCTGGTCGCATCGCCACGGCAATATGGAGCTCTACGGCACCGAGGGTTCTCTTTACGTGCCGGACCCCAATTTCTTCGGCGGCAAGGTCGAGGTCAGCGGCAAGGGCAAGGAGATCTCGCCGGTCGATCGCTGGGATCATCCGTTCTCGGTCGAGAACCAGGAGCACCCGCAGGGACCGATCGCCAATTACCGTACGGCCGGGCTTGCCGACATGGCGCAGGCGATCACCGAGGGACGCGACCCGCGCTGCTCGCTGGAGCGCACGCTGCATGGCGTCGATGTCATGGTCTCGATCCTGAAGTCGGGTGACGAAGGCCGGTTCGTGGACCTAACAACCACCTGCACCCAGCCGGCCCCGCTCGGCATCGAGGCGGCGCGGGCGCTGTTGCGCTGATCGTGTCGCACGTCGTCCTGCAGAAGCCCGGAAACCGGTTTCGGTCTCCGGGCTTCTGCGTTACATGGAAGAGCCGCTTCTGACGAACCGAAGCGGCCGCGCCGGCCCCGCTCGTCCGGCGCTGATAACAATCAGGGACCCACACGCCGCCGCCGCCGGATCTGCGCGGCGGCCCGTCGGGACACTCCCATGGAGGAACCACCCATGACCTGGCACCCCGCCGACACCCGCTACGACACGATGATCTACAACCGTTGCGGCCGCTCCGGCCTCAAGCTGCCGGCGATCTCGTTCGGGCTCTGGCACACGTTCGGCGAGACCACGCCGCATGCGCTGAAGCGCGAATTGAGCCAGACCGCCTTCGATCTCGGCATCACCCATTTCGACCTCGCCAACAATTACGGCCCGCCCTATGGCGCTGCCGAAACGGCCTTCGGCGAGATCTTCCAGCAGGACTTCAAGCCCTATCGCGACGAGATGATCATCTCGTCCAAGGCCGGCTACGACATGTGGCCGGGTCCTTATGGCGAATGGGGCAGCCGGAAATATCTGATCGCCTCCTGCGACCAGAGCCTGAAGCGCATGGGCCTCGACTATGTCGATATCTTCTATTCCCACCGCTTCGATCCGGACACGCCGCTCGAGGAGACCTGCGGTGCGCTCGATCATATCGTCCGCTCCGGCCGAGCGCTCTATGTCGGCATCTCCTCCTACAATTCGCAGCGGACGCGCGAAGCCGCCGCCATCCTCAAGGATCTCGGCACGCCGCTGCTGATCCACCAGCCGAGCTATTCCATGATCAACCGCTGGGTCGAAGAGGACGGCCTGCTGGATACGGTGGACGATCTCGGTGTGGGCACGATCGTGTTCTCGCCGCTGGCGCAGGGCATGCTGACGACGAAATATCTGAACGGCATTCCCGACGACAGCCGCGCGGCGCTGAACCATTATCTCAACCAGCGCCTCATCCGCCCGGAGGTCATCGACAACGTCCGCAAGCTCAACGACATCGCCGCGCGTCGGGGCCAGACGCTGGCGCAGATGGCCGTCGCCTGGGTGCTGCGCGGCGGACGCGTGACCTCGGCCCTGATCGGCGCCAGCAAGACGTCGCAGATCGTGGATTGCGTCAAGGCGATCGACAACCTGTCGTTCACGGCCGAGGAACTGGCCGAGATCGACACCTATGCCCGCGAGGCCGACATCAATCTCTGGGCGAAGTCGGCCGAACTGGCCTGACGAACTGGCTTCAGTCTCACGTTCGACAGGCCGGTCTGATGGCCGGCCTGTCGGATCAGGTTGACGCCGCGAACACTTTCGGGCGCAGGATTTCGAGCGTTCCCCGGGCCTGCATGCGGAAGGGAAATTCCGGCGCGGTGTCGAATTCGACATGCTGGCCGTCCGCGGTCACGGCGAGGATGCGTTTGGAATCCGGGCGGTCGATGACGCGCAGGATGACGGCAGGGATGCCGGCACCCTCTTCGCGCCAGATGACGTCGGCGGGGCGGAAGAACAGTTCGGCCGGACCGTCGGGCACGCCTGCCGCATCGAACAGGATCTCGTTGACGCTGGCCCGGCCGGCGGTCACGGTCGCTCTCAGGCGATTGGCGTCGCCGAGGAAATTCATCACGAAGGCATTGTCCGGCGCGCGGCAGACCTCTTCCGGTGTGCCCGCCTGCACGATGCGGCCCTTGTCGAGGATGACGACGCGATCGGCGAGGTCGAGGGCTTCGGCCTGATCGTGGGTGACGAACAGCGTGGTGATGCCGAGGTCCTCATGGATCTTGCGCAGCCAGCGGCGCAGGTCGCGCCGCACATTGGCATCGAGCGCGCCGAACGGCTCGTCGAGCAGCAGCACCTTTGGATCGACCGCAAGCGCCCGTGCCAGCGCCACGCGCTGGCGCTGGCCGCCGGAGATCTGCGCGGGGAAGCGATCCTTCAGGCCGTCGAGCTGGACGAGGCGCAGAAGCTCCTCCACCCGCTCGGCAATCTCGGCTGTGGACCTCCGGGTCTTCGAGACCTTCATGCCGAAGGCGATGTTCTCGCCGATCGTCATATGCGGGAAGAGCGCATAATGCTGGAACACGAAGCCGACGCCGCGGTGGCGGACCTCGATGTCGGTGGCATTCTCCTCGCCGAAGAAGATCGCGCCTTCGTCGGGATATTCGAGACCCGCGACCATGCGGAGAATCGTCGTCTTGCCGGAGCCCGAAGGGCCGAGCAGGGCGACCAGTTCGCCGCTTTCGATCTCCAGCGACACGCCGTGGACGGCGCGGAAGGTGTCGAAGGTCTTGACGATCGTATCGAGGCGGATCTTCACGGCTTGGACATCCCGGGTTCAGTCGTTTCAAGGGTTGGGCCCGCGAGCCCAGGCCCGGCCAGGGCCGGGCGCCGGACGCGGCCGGCGCCGCGGCGCTCCAGCGCGACCTTGGCGATCAGCGTGACGATGGCGAGGCTTGCAAGGATCGAGGCGGCGGCGAAGGCGCCGACCGCGTTGTAGTCGTGGTAGAGCAGTTCGATATGGAGCGGCAGCGTGTTGGTCTGGCCGCGGATATTGCCCGAGACGACCGAGACGGCGCCGAATTCGCCCATGACGCGCGCGTTGCAGAGGATGACGCCGTAGAGCAGGGCCCATTTGATGTTGGGCAGGGTGACCGAGAAGAAGGTGCGCCAGCCGCTCGCCCCGAGCGAGGTCGCCGCCTCCTCCAGATCGCGGCCCTGGGCCTGCATCAGCGGGATGAGCTCGCGGGCGACGAAGGGCGCGGTGACGAACAGGCTGGCCAGCACGATGCCCGGCAGCGCGAACAGGATCTTCATGTCGGCCGATTGCAGCGCGTCGCCGAACAGGCCCTGGAGGCCATAGACGAAGAGATAGGCGACGCCGGCGACGATGGGGGAGACCGAGAACGGGATCTCGATGACCACGAGCAGCAGGCGGCGTCCGGGGAAGTCGAACTTGGTGATGGCCCAGGCGGCGGCGACGCCGAAGACGGTGTTGATCGGCACGGCGATCAGCGCGGTCAGCGCCGTCATCCAGATGGCGTGCGCCGTGTCGCGGTCGGTGATCGACTTTGCGAAGAAGGCGGCGCCCTTGGAGAAGGCCTGGACGCCGATGATGGCGAGCGGGGCGACGATGACGAGTAGGACCAGCACGAGGACAATCGCGATCAGGCCGTTGCGGAAGATCGGCTTCTCGCCGATGCGCGGGGGGCGGCGGTTTCTCGGTTTTGGTGCGGTCGCCATGGTCAGCCCTTCACCGTGTAGCGCAGGGCGCGGGTCTGCAGGATATTGGTGATCGCCAGCATGAGGAAGGCCGCCATGAGCATGACCGAGGCGATGGCGGCGGAGGCGGGATAGTCGTATTCCTCGAGCCGGATGAAGGCGAGGAGGGCGGTGATCTCCGTCTCGTAGGGCTGGTTGCCGGCGATGAAGATGATGGCGCCGAACTCGCCGAGGCTGCGGGCGAAGGAGAGCGAAAGGCCGGCGAGGAGGGCCGGGAACAGCTGCGGCAGCAGCACTTTGCGAAAGATCTCGCCATCGCTTGCGCCGAGCGTCTGGGCGGCCTCTTCCAGCGCGCCGTCGAGCTCTTCGAGAACCGGCTGCACCGTGCGCACGATGAAGGGCAGGCTGGTGAAGGCCATGGCGACGATGATGCCGAGGGGGGTGTAGGCGACCTTGAGCCCGAGCGCCGACAAGGCGCCGCCGAACCAGCCGTTGCTCGCAAACAGGGTCGTCAGCGCGATGCCGGCCACGGCCGTCGGCAGGGCGAAGGGCAGGTCCACCAGCGCATCGACGATGCGGCGGCCGGGGAAGCGATAGCGCACGATCACCCAGGCGAGCGCCATGCCGAAGACGAGGTTGAAGGCGGTCGCAGCGGCCGCGCAGAGCATCGTCACGCGATAGCTGGCGACGGCCCGATCCGAGGAGACGATGGTCCAGTAATCGGCCGGGCCGAGACTTGCCGCCTTGAAGATCAGCGCGCCGAGCGGCAGCAGCACGATCACGGCGACATAGACCAGCGTGATGCCGAGCGTCAGCGGCAGGCCGGGAAGAATGCGCCGAGCCAAGGCCGGTCCTCTTATCTCTTGGATCGCGCGGCGGGCAAGGGCCATCCGGCGGTCGGTGACGGGCCGCAGCGCGGGGCCCTCGTCAATGGTCAAGGGCGATGCTGCAAACGGATGGAAGCCGCGGGGGACGTCGTGTCCCGCCGCGGCTTCCGTTTTCCATAGATTACGCCTGCGATCAACGGCTGCCGTAAAGTTTGTCGAGATGGCCGCCTTCGGCAAACTCTTCCTTTTTCACCTTGGCCCAGCCGCCGAACACGTCCTCGACCTTCAAGAGCCGGATGTCCGGGAACTGATCCTTGAATTTAGCGGCGACCGCCGGGTCGTTCACGCGGTTGCCGTTTTCCGCAAGGATCGTCTGGCCTTCGGGCGTGTAGAGGAAGTCGAGATAGGATTTCGCCAGATCGCGGGTGCCGTGCTTGTCCACGACCTTGTCGACCACGGCGACCGGAAATTCCGCAAGCAGGCTGACGGAGGGCACGACGATGTCGAACTTGTCCTCGCCGAATTCCTTGGCGATGCCCTTGGTTTCCGCCTCGAAGGTGATCAGCACGTCGCCGGTCTCGCGCTCGACGAAAGTGGTGGTGGCGGCGCGACCGCCGGTGTCGAACACGGGCACGTTGTCGAACAGCTTGGCGATGAAGGTATCGACCTTGGCCGGATCGTCCTTGAAGGTCTCCTTGGCGAAGGCGAGCGCTGCCAGATAGGTATAGCGCGCATTGCCGGAGGTTTTCGGATTGGGGAACACCACCTTCACGTCGTCGCGGACGAGGTCGCTCCAGTCCTTGATGCCCTTCGGATTGCCTTCGCGCACGAGGAAGGCCGGGAAGGAGTAATAGGGCGAGGCATTGTTCGGGAAGTCGCTCTTCCAGTCGTCGGTGACGAAGCCGCCCTTCACCAGCGCATCGATGTCGATCACCTGGTTGAAGGTGACGACGTCGGCCTCGAGGCCCTCGAGAATGGCGCGCGCCTGCTTGGACGATCCGCCATGCGACTGGTCGACGGTGACGCCGGGATGTTTGGCGACGAAGGCCTCGTTGACCTTCTCGAACAGTTCGCGCGAGACGTCGTAGGACGCGTTCAGCAGCTTGTCGTCGGCATGGGCGGAAGCGGTCAATGCGGCAAGGGCGGCACCGATCAGGAGGAAGCGTTTCATTCGGATCTCCGGTGGGTTGATGGCGGCATCATAGGGTGGTGGCGCTCTCTGGCCGAGGTCGGCTATCGCAGGTTGTTCGACCATCCGGGAAAAATATTGCCGGGAAGGAGGCCGGGGCGGAAAACCTGTCGTCGTCACGGGGCATTCCGGTCTTTGCTGCGAAAGTCGATGTTTCCGGCCGCCGCCCCTGCTGGACACGGCGACCGGGGCGTGTAATCTCCCTTCGGGCAAGCGGTTTCGTTACGCAAACCGCTTCTTGGATCAGGTGCTTGGGAATGGCACCCGCAGGGAGGACAGCCGGCATCCTATCGGCTGACTGCGACACGAGGAGAGACAAGATATGGATCGTCGTTCATTTATTCGTCATGCAGGGATCGGTGGCGCCGGGGCGGCTGCTGCAACCGTTCTGGCGGCGCCGGCCATCGCCCAGACGATGCCGAAGGTCTCCTGGCGACTGACGTCGTCCTTCCCGAAATCGCTCGACACCATCTATGGCGGCGCCGAAGTCATCTCGAAATACGTCTCCGAAGCGACGGACGGCAATTTCAAGATCCAGGTCTTTGCCGCCGGCGAGATCGTGCCGGGCCTGCAGGCCGCCGATGCGGCCTCGTCCGGCACGGTCGAAGCCTGCCACACCGTTTCCTATTACTACTGGGGCAAGGACCCGGTCTGGGCGCTGGGCGCCGCCGTTCCCTTCGCGCTCAACGCCCGCGGTCACAATGCCTGGCAGTATCATGGCGGCGGCATCGACATGTTCAACGAGTTCCTGGCGCCGCAGGGTCTGGTCGCCTATCCCGGCGGCAATACCGGCGTGCAGATGGGCGGCTGGTTCCGCAAGGAAATCAAGACGGTGGCCGACCTGCAGGGCCTGAAGATGCGCGTCGGCGGCTTTGCCGGCAAGGTCATGCAGAGCCTCGGCGTCGTGCCGCAGCAGATCGCCGGCGGCGACATCTACCCCTCGCTCGAAAAAGGCACGATCGACGCGGCCGAATGGGTCGGCCCCTATGACGACGAGAAGCTCGGCTTCTACAAGGTCGCGCCCTATTACTACTATCCCGGCTGGTGGGAAGGCGGCCCGACCGTCCACGCCATGTTCAACAAGACGGCCTTCGACGGCCTGCCCAAATCCTACCAGTCGCTGCTGCGCACGGCCTGCCAGGCGGCGGATGCCAACATGCTGCAGAAGTACGACTATCTGAACCCGGCCGCGATCAAGCGGCTGGTGGCATCGGGCGCCAAGCTCAGCCCGTTCAGCGCGGAAATCCTGTCCGCCTGCTTCGACGCCTCCAACAAGGTCTATGCCGACATGGAAGCGACGAACCCGACGTTCAAGAAGATCTGGGGTTCGATCAAGGCCTTCCGGGCCGAGTTCTACCTCAATGCGCAGATCGCCGAATACAACTACGATACGTTCATGATGATCCAGCAGCGCAACGGCAAGCTCTGATCCTATCCACCCTGTCAAAGACCGCCGCCGGAGCCCGATTTCACCACGGGCTCCGGCGGTTTTCGTTTGTCGGTTCTACCCTGTGAAAAACGGCCGGGGATGAGCCGGCCGTTTTTTCAGTTTTGGTGATGCTTGACAGCCTTACACGGTTTCCGGCTGATCGCGTTCCGCGAACCGGAAACAAGAGCCATCGAAAATCTCTGGCGGAAGGCCAGATTTTCCATGGACGGAATACGGGATCCGGTTTGATCAACCGGATTCCGTGTTACTTGAACGAGGGTGGGGCGCTGAGATCGTTCGCAGGCGGCGGCGATGGTGGCGGGGCACTGAGCGGGTCGGCGGGCTTGGTGCCGTCGAGCGGATTGCCGGAGGGCAGTTGCAGGCCGCCGGGGAGGCTCAGGCCGCCGCCCGTGTTGCCGAAGCCGGGAACCTCGATCTTGATCGTGTTCGGATCGACCACCGCGCCATCGCCCTTGTAGTGCATGACCATCTGCGGAAACATGATGGTCAGCGCCACCATCACGATCTGGATGCAGACGAAGGGCACGGCGCCCCAGTAGATCTGCCCGGTCGTGACCGGCGGCGTCATCTTGCCTGTCAGACGATCGAGATAGGGGATCTTCGGCGCGACCGAGCGCAGGTAGAACAGCGCGAAGCCGAAGGGCGGGTGCATGAAGCTCGTCTGCATGTTGATGCCGAGCAGCACGCCGAACCAGATGAGGTCGATGCCGAGCTTGTCGGCCGCCGGCGCGAGCAGCGGCACGATAATGAAGGCGAGTTCGAAGAAATCGAGGAAGAAGGCGAGGAAGAAGACGAGCGCGTTGACCGCGATCAGGAACCCGGTCTCGCCACCCGGCATGGCGGTGAGCAGGTGTTCGACCCAGATATGGCCGTTGACGCCGTAGAAGGTGAGCGAGAAGACGCGGGCGCCGATGAGGATGAAGAGCACGAAGGCCGAGAGCCGCGTCGTGGCGGTGAGGGCCGAGCGGATGACCTCCATCGACAGGCGACCCTTGGCGCCGGCCATGATGAGGGCGCCGACGGCCCCCATGGCGCCGCCTTCGGTCGGCGTGGCGATGCCGAGGAAGATGGTGCCGAGCACGAGGAAGATCAGCGCCAGCGGCGGGATGAGGACGATGATGACCTGCTGGGCCAGCCGCGACATCCTGTTGAGCCCGGTCGCGCGATCGATCAGGGCGACGACGTAGATGAAGGCGACGCCGCAGGTGCCGCCGAGGATGTCCGCATCCGCCCCGTAGGTCGGCGACAGCACGACATGGGCCGCATAGGCGAAGGCGAAGGCGACGGCCAGCGCGACGATGAGCGAGGTGACGCCCGAGCCGAGCGTGCGGGCTTCGAGCGGCAAAGCCGGCATGGCGTCGCGCTTCAGAAACGACACGAGCAGGATATAGCCCATATAGAGGCCGGTGAGGACGAGGCCCGGAATGAGCGCGCCGGCATACATGTCGCCGACCGAGCGGCCGAGCTGGTCGGCGAGCACGATCAGGACCAGCGAGGGCGGGATGATCTGCGCCAGCGTTCCGGAGGCGGCGATGACGCCCGAGGCGACGCGGCGGTCGTAGCCGTAGCGCAGCATGATCGGCAGCGAGATCAGGCCCATGGCGATGACCGAGGCCGCGACGACGCCGGTGGTGGCGGCGAGCAGCGCGCCGACGAAGATGACGGCATAGGCAAGGCCGCCGCGCACCGGGCCGAACAGCTGGCCGATCGTGTCGAGCAGATCCTCGGCCATGCCGGATTTCTCCAGCACGATGCCCATGAAGGTGAAGAAGGGGATGGCGAGCAGCGTGTCGTTCGACATCACCCCCCAGAAGCGATCCGGCAGGGCGTTCAGCAGCGGCCAGGAGAGGTTGATGCTGTCGGAGAACGGCGCGAGCTCGACGCCGATGACGAAGAACAGGAGGCCGTTCGCGGCGAGCGAGAAGGCGACGGGATAGCCGACCAGCATGAAGACGATCAGCGACAGGAACATGATCGGGGCGAGATTTTCGGCGATGAATTCGATCACGGGCGCACCTCCTGATCGGCGTGCGGCAGGGGTATGTCGAGCGGCGCATGCGTCGGCACGTAAGGCGCGGGATCGTCGATGACGCCGCGCATGATGGCGATCTTCTTGATGATTTCGGAGACGCCCTGGAAGGCGAGCAGGACGAAGCCCGCAAGCAGGATGGCCTTGGCCGGCCAGAGGATGAGACCGCCGGCGCTGGAGGAGACTTCGCCGGAGACGTAGCTCATCCGGACATAGGGGATGAGATAGGCGATCATCATCAGCACGAAGGGCATGAGGAAGAGGAGGTGGCCGAGCAGGTCGATCCAGTGCTGCACCCGGCGCGAGAAATTGCCGTAGACCACATCGATTCGGATGTGCTCGTTCTGCTTCAGCGTGTAGGCGGCGGCCAGCATGAAGGCGGCGCCGAACAGATACCACTGCGCTTCGAGCCAGGCATTGGACGACATGTTGAAGGCCTTGCGGATGACCGCGTTGCCGGCGCTGACCAGCACGGCGACCAGAATGAGCCAGGTCACGGATTTCCCGATGAATTCCGTCGTCGCGTCGATGAGGCGGCTGAGGCCCAGCAATGCTGTCATATCGATCTCCCACTCGGGCCGCTCCCCTGCGGCCTTGCTCATACACCACACTGCCGATTTCGGCCGTGCTTTCAAGCGGTCCGGCCGGTTTTGCGCAGAGTTTGGCGCGGGCAGGCCGGACCATGCGACCAAAGTCGAAGCTGCCACCGGTACGCTGCGCTACGGCATGCGGGGCGGGATCGGGACCGGCAGGGTTTGCGCCGGTTTCGTTCAGGAGATGATCTTTGTCTTATAATCTGCTGATATAATTACGAAAATGTAATGCTGGTTTTCATTTCCCATTCATCCGCCCGACCCTAGGTTCCCCCTGTCTCTCGAAACAAGGACACGCCTCATGAAACGGTTTATCATCACTCTCCTCGCCACCTCCTTCCTGGCCGCACCCGGCGCCTTCGCCGCGCCCCAGGACCGGCAGGATAACGTCCGGGGGCGGACGGTGGAACGGCACACGACGACGACGATCAAGAAGACCGTGGTGCGCAAGGCCCGCTGGGCCCGCGGCCACCGCCTGTCGCCGGCCGAGCGCCGCCGCACCGCCGAGGTCCGCGACTATCGCCGCTACCGCCTGAACGCCCCGCCGCGCGGCCAGCGCTGGGTCAAGGTCGACAACGACTTCCTGCTCATCAGCGTCGCCACCGGCGTCATCGTCGGTCTCGCCTCCGGCCGCTGAGCCTCTGTTCGCCGCGGCCCCGAGACAGGGGCTGCGGCATTTCTTTTTCCAACGGCGCCTGCCGTTCGCGTCCGTCTCTGCGCGACTCAGCCCTGTTGCGACAGGCAGCTTGCGAGCGACTGGGCGATGCCGTTCATCAGCTGGAAGTAGAGGTCGGGGCCGGCGGTGAGGGTGCCGGCTTCGGGGTCGAGCGTGCCGGATTTGGCGCTGGTGCCTTCCAGCACGACGTTGACCAGCTTCGGCTCGAACTGGGGTTCGGCGAAGACGCAGGTGGCGCCGAGCTTTTCGATCTTGGCGTGGATTTCCTTCAAGCGCTGGGCGCCCGGCGCCGTTTCCGGGCTGACCGTGATCGAGCCGGCGACGGAGACGCCGTAGCGGTGCTCGAAATACTGGTAGGCATCGTGGAAGACGACGAAAGGGCGATCCTTGATCGGGGCGACCGTGGCGGCGATGGCGCGATCCAGCGCGTCGATGCGGGCGTCCAGCGTCTCGCGATTGGTGCGGTAGGCCGCGGCGTGCTCCGGGTCGGCCTTCGCCAGTGTCGTCTCGATCTCGGCGGCCATGGCCTTGGCGTTGCGCGGGTCGAGCCAGGAATGCATGTCGAATTCGCCGTCGTCATGGGCGTGGCTGGCTTCGGCGGCGGCATCATGGTCGTGGCCGGCGTCCGCCTCGTCGCCATCGTCATGCGGCTCGAACGGGCCGCCTTCGCGCTGCGGCAGTTTTTCGACGCCGGGCGCGTCCTCGAGCGCGACGACGGTCGCCTTGGAACCGAGCGTTTCCAGGGGTTTTTCCAGGAAATGCTCCATGCCTTCGCCCATCCAGAAGACGATCTTCGCGTTTTGCAGCGCCGCGGCATTGGACGGCTTCATGTTGTAGGTGTGGGGGGAGGCGGCGCCTTCCACGATCAGCTTCGGCGCGCCGACGCCGGCCATGATGGCGGCGACGAGCGAGTGGATCGGCTTGATCGACACCACGACATCGGGTGACGGGGCATTATTGGACGTCTGGGCATGGGCCGTGCCGGCTGCGAGGAAGGCGGTGGCGGCGAGAATCAGCGGGGCGCGGGAGGACATGAGGCGCAAGGACATGAGGCGGGGGGACACGACGCGGTGAGGCATGGAAATGCTCCTGTAGGGTTCATGACGGGTCCGGCCGTCCCGTGGGCGACGATGTCGTCGCGGTGTGGGCGGTCGGGCCGTTGGTCGGGCAAGCCGCGGGCGCGGATCGGGGGAGAGGGGCGCCGGCATCTTGCATTCTCAATGTAATGTTATTACATCAATTGCGTTATGCTATAACGTGTGGCATAGCCGCTGGCAACAGGGTCCTCCGGGAAATTTCCGATGTCCGAAACAGATGCTCCTCTCCATACCGCGCCTTCGCCCGGCCCCGCGGGCACGCGCGCAACGCCTGCGCGCGCCGCCAGCGATGCGCTGGTGACGCTGCGGGAGGTGGGGATCCGCCGGAGCGGGCGCTGGCTGGTGCGGGGCGTCGATTTTTCCGTGTCGCGCGGCGAGATCGTGACGCTGATCGGGCCGAACGGCTCGGGAAAATCCACGACCGCCAAGACCGCGATCGGCGTGCTGAAGCCGGACGAGGGGCGCGTGGAAAAGATCGGCGGGCTGAAGGTCGGCTATGTCCCGCAGAAACTGTCGATCGACTGGACGCTGCCGCTGACGGTGGAGCGGCTGATGACGCTGACCGGGCCCTTGAAGAGCGCCGAAATCTCCGAGGCGCTGTCCTCCACCGGCATCCTGCATCTGGCGCGGGCGGAGGTGCAGCATCTCTCCGGCGGCGAGTTCCAGCGGGCGCTGCTGGCGCGGGCGATCGCCCGCCGGCCGGACCTGCTGGTTCTGGACGAGCCGGTGCAGGGGGTCGATTTTTCCGGCGAGATCGCGCTGTACGACCTGATCAAGACCATTCGCAACCGCACCGGCTGCGGCATCCTGCTGATCTCCCACGACCTGCATGTGGTGATGGCGGAGACGGATACGGTGATCTGCCTCAACGGGCATGTCTGCTGCCGCGGCACGCCGCAGGCGGTGAGCCAGAGCCCGGAATATCAGCGCCTGTTCGGCGTGAAGGCCGCGCAGACGCTGGCCGTCTACAATCACGATCATGACCACACCCATCTTCCCGACGGCCGCGTCCTGCATGCGGACGGAAGCCTGACGGACCATTGCCATCCCGAGGACGGCCATCACCCTGACGACCGCCACCCTGACCAGCATCGGGAGCATGATACGGCCGTTGCGGACCACGTGCATGACGACAGCTGCGGCTGCGGCCACAGCCAGATCCGCCTGAAGCGGCTCGAACCGGGGAAGCGCGACCGTGCTTGACGATTTCTTCATCCGCGCCCTCATCGCCGGCGTCGGGCTCGCCATCACGGTCGGGCCGCTCGGCTGTTTCGTCGTCTGGCGGCGCATGGCCTATTTCGGCGACACCATGGCGCATTCCGCGCTGCTCGGCGTGGCCCTGTCGCTGCTGCTCGACCTGAACCTGATGGTCAGCGTCTTCCTCGTCGCGGCGCTGGTGTCGCTGCTGCTGCTGGCGCTGCAGAAGCGCGGCGGGCTTTCCACCGATGCGCTGCTCGGCATCCTCTCGCATTCCTCGCTGTCGATCGGCCTCGTCATCGTCGCCTTCATGACCTGGGTGCGGATCGACCTCGTCGGCTTCCTGTTCGGCGATATTCTCGCGGTGTCCGAAGCCGATATCGACATCGTCTGGGGCGGGGGCATTCTCGTGCTGATGGCGCTGGTGATGCTCTGGCGGCCGCTGCTCGCCGCCACGGTCAATCCGGAGATCGCCGAGGCCGAGGGGCTGAAGCCCGAGCGGTCGCGGTTGTTCTTCATGCTGCTGATGGCGCTGGTCATCGCCATTGCCATGAAGATCGTCGGCATCCTGCTCATCACGTCGCTGCTGATCATTCCCGCCGCCACCGCGCGCCGCTTTTCGGCCTCGCCCGAAATCATGGCGGTGTTCGCCTCGCTGATCGGGGCGGTGTCGGTGGTTGGCGGGCTGTTCGGCTCGCTGCATTTCGACACGCCGTCCGGCCCGTCGATCGTGGTCGCGGCCCTCGTCATCTTCGTCCTCAGCCTGCTGCCGTTCGGCCGACGCGGGCGGGACGGCACGCCCTTTTCACCGCCCGGAGGACATCACTGATGGAGCCACGCAAGCTGACGCGCAACCAGGCGCTGGTGCTGGAAACGCTGACCCAGGCCGAGGCGCCGCTCAGCGCCTACACGATCCTCGACAAGCTGCGCGACCACGGGTTTCGCGCGCCGCTGCAGGTCTACCGCGCGCTGGAGAAGCTCACCGAATTCGGCATCGTGCACCGGCTGGAGAGCCTCAACGCCTTCGTCGCCTGCACCCATCCGCACGATCACGGGCCGGAGAAGGGCGTGATCGCCTTTGCGATCTGCGAGGATTGCGGGCAGGTGAGCGAGATCAGCGACCCCGAGATCGAGGACCGGCTGGCGCTGCTGGCGACCCGGCGGCGCTTCACCACCGAGAAGACGACCATCGAGATGCGCGGCCATTGCGGCAACTGCACGGCGGCGTGAGCGGGGCTTACGCTTCCTCGATGCGCGTCAAGGTCGCGGCGAAGTTCTGCCAGTTGCGGACATAATTGTCGGCCGAGGCGCGCAGGCCGGCAATGGTGGCCTCGTCCAGCGTGCGCAGGACGCGGGCCGGCGCGCCGACGATCAGCGAATTGTCCGGAAAGACCTTTCCCTCGGTGACGAGCGCATTGGCGCCGACGAGGCAATTGCGGCCGATGACCGCGCCGTTGAGGATGGTGGCCCCCATGCCGACGAGGCTGTTGTCGCCGATGGTGCAGCCATGGACGATGGCGCGGTGGCCGATGGTGCAGCCTTCGCCGATGTTGACCGGATAGCCCGCATCGACATGGACGACCGCGCCTTCCTGGATATTGCTGCGCGCGCCGACGGTGATCGGTTCGTTGTCGCCGCGCAGCACGGCGCCGAACCAGATGCCGACATCCTCGCCCAGAACGACATGGCCCATGACATGCGCGTCCGGCGCGATCCAGTAACGGCCGGCGGCCGGGCAGGTGGGGCGTATGGTGCCGAGGGCGTAGAGGGGCATGGTGGCTCCGGAAATCCGAGGGTCAGGGATCGGGGTTGAGGGTTCGGGGTTCAGGCGGGCGGGATGTCGTTTCCCCGCCCGCCCGTGTGTCAGAGGCGCATGTCAGAGGCGCATGTCAGACGATGGTGACGGTGAGATCGCCGAAGCCGTCGACGCCGCAGGTGACGACATCGCCGCGGGTGACGGCGCTGACGCCGGCCGGCGTGCCGGTGAGGATGATATCGCCGGCGGCGAGCGTGAACAGTTTCGACAGTTCCGCGATGATCTCCGGGATCTTCCACGTCATCTGCGCGAGGTCGCCATCCTGCCGGATCTCGCCATTGACGGCGAGGTGGATGCGGCCGCTGGCCGGGTCCGGGCAATCCGCCGCCGCGACAAGCGCGGACACCGGGCCGGAATGTTCGAACGCCTTGGCGGCGGCCCAGGGATGACCCTTGGTCTTCGCCTCCGCCTGCAGATCGCGGCGGGTGAAATCGATGCCGACCGCGTAACCCCAGACGCAATCCATCGCGCGGGCCGGATCGATGTCCGTGCCGCCGGCCTTCAGCGCCACGACCAGTTCGACCTCGTGATGCACATCGCCGGAGCGGGAGGGATAGGGGAAGCCGGAGGCCGGCAGGAGGACGTTTTCGGGGTTCTTCTGGAAGAAAAAGGGCGGCTCGCGCGCGGGGTCATGGCCCATCTCGATCGCATGGGCGGCATAGTTGCGGCCGACGCAATAGACGCGGCGAACGGGAAAACCGGCCGCGCTGCCGCGAACGGGCAGGATGACGGGCGGGGCGGCGGGGATGACGGTGTTTTCCGTGGCGGTGTTCATGGCGATCCGGGTGCTGGTGACGACAGCGCGAGGATAGCACCGGGGGCGAGCCGCGGGGAAGACGACGGGGTGATTTTGACGCGGATGGTTGCGGATGGACGAAGCGGTTGCCGGATCTCCGACCTATGCCGGCGTCGCGCCTGCCAAACCGCCGCGTTCAGGGCGGGAGCGCATTTCCACCCGCCTCGACGCCGGTGGGGACGCTGCTTGGGACGCCGCTCGCGGGGTAACGGTGTGGCCGGCCGGCGCCGTGTCGTCGCCGGTCGGCCGTCGCGTAGGCGACCTCAGCGGCAGGCGTAGGCCTGGAGCTGGGCGCGGGTGATGAAGGGGCCACCGCTGCGGGTCTTGCGATCCGGGTTGGTGTATTCCAGGCTCGGCACATCGGGGAGGGCCAGAGCCTGGCGCACCGTCATGATGCCGACATCGCGCCGATCGGCGCCACGCTTCACACTCACTTCTACAATGCGATACAGATTTTCCTCGACCATGGTTCTCTCCCTTGCCTCTTTTTTGCGATCCGTTTTCTGAAGACCCGTCTTCCGGCACTCGGTTCTCTTCGATCCGTCGTCGTCTTTTCGAGTCCTCGCTCTGCGGCGATTCGCTCTGCGACGTTAAGGGCATGTGTTGCTGCGAAGCGGGTTTTTATGAGGCACCTCACCATGAGCTTGCCAGAAACGATCCGCCGCAACCAGCGAAAAATACGCGAAATCGAAAATAAGGCGGGCGTGTAAAGGAAATTTCGTCTCGTTATACTGCACTGCAAAAACATAATGCCAAATTGTAACGTTTTATTTGGCGCTGCGGAACAAATTTCCTTCTGGTTAACTTCATGAGACGTACCTCACACATGCGGAGCAGAGAGATGTCCGACATCAAGACAGGATTTACCGGCGAACTCGAAGACAGGACCACCGTGAAAGCCCAGGTGAAGCGTGCCGCCACCGCCGTGCAGCGGGAGGCCGGCGCGGTGGCGGCAACGGCGCAGGATCACCGGGCGGCGACCGGATCGGTGCTGCTGCTGGTCGGCGCCGCAGCCTTCCTGGCCGGTTACGTGCTCGGCACCAGAGAGCGGCGGGACCGCTGGGACTGGCGCTCCTGGCGGTAATCCGTCCGGCGTGACGCGCTCGGAAGGGCTGGCAGCGGCGGGGCGAGGACCCCAGATATCGGGCTCAAGTGAAATTTTCTCTCGCCGCTGAAATTTTTATTGGGATGGTCTTGTTTCTGCTGCAATGCAGCATTATCTTCTTCTCACCGAAGCACCCCTCCTCCTCCCAGGTGCTTCGCGCGATCCGGGTCACCTCCTCCCGACCCCAGGATCCATTCAAGAAGCCTGCCGCACCTCCTCCCGCGGCAGGCTTTTTTGTTTTGATTCGCCGTGATGGGTTCGAACGGTTCATCGCGGGGCCTTGGCGCCCCGGTCTGCGGGGTTTATGAGGGCGGAAACAGGCGCGGGCGTTCCGAAGAGGTGCGCGGCTCCGGCGTTTCGCCGGCCGATCCTTTCAGGCGACGAGACGAGATGATGACGGACATTGCGAACGCTCCGAAGACGGTTCCGACCGGCGCCTACACGGTGCCCGTCTTCGCCGTGGCCCCCATGATCGACTGGACGGATCGGCATTATCGGTTTCTGGCGCGGCAGCTGTCGGCGCATGCGCTGCTCTATACCGAGATGATCGTGGCCGATGCGGTGTTGCGGGGGGATCGGGAGCGGTTGTTGCGGTGTCCGGTGTCCGACACGCCGGTGGCGTTGCAGCTGGGGGGCAGCGATCCGAAGAAGCTGGCGGAAGCGGCGCGGATCGGGGCGGATTTCGGCTATTGCGAGATCAACATGAATGTCGGCTGCCCGTCCGACCGGGTGCAATCCGGCACGTTCGGCGCCTGCCTGATGCGGGAGCCGGCGGTGGTGGCCGACTGCGTGGCGGCGATGAAGGCGGCGGTGGCGCTGCCCGTGACGGTGAAATGCCGGATCGGCGTGGACGATCAGTCGCCGGAGGTGGCGCTGCGCGACCTGCTGACGCGCGTGCGGGCGGCGGGCGTGGACGGCGTGTGGGTGCATGCGCGCAAGGCCTGGCTGCAGGGGCTTTCGCCCAAGGAGAATCGCGAGATCCCGCCGCTCGATTATGGGCTGGTGCACCGGATCGCGGCCGAAAACCCGGATCTGTTCGTCGGCATCAATGGCGGGCTACACACGCTTGGCGCGGCTCTGGCGCAGCTTGGCGATGCCGATGCGGGCCGCCGGCTGGATGGCGTGATGCTCGGCCGGGCGGCCTATCACGACAGCGCGATGCTGACGGGCGTGGATCGCGCCTTTCCGCACCCGCTGAGCGGGGCGGCGCCGGTGGTGCCGGAAGACGCCGACATGACCGAGGCCGGGCACCGGCGATCGCCCGATTTCTGGTGCGGCGTGCGGGATGCGATGATGGCCTATGCGGCGGGGCATATCGCGGCCGGCGGGCGGCTGGTGCATGTGACGCGGCACATGGTCGGCCTGTTTCAGGGCTGGCCGGGCGCGCGGCGGTTTCGCCAGATCCTTTCGGCGGAGGCGACGCGGGCCGGGGCCGGGCCGGAGGTGATCTTTGCCGCCTTTGCCGCCGTGCTGGACGCGGCGTCTGTGGCGGGAGAGCGCGACGCGGCCGAGTGAATGGTGGGGGCGTAAACGGGTGGCGAAAAACGGTCCGTTTCAAAGAGCGGTCCGGACAAGGGGTGCTGCCGTCGTCCCGGACATGAGCGCTCAGTGTATCCCGGGCTTTGAAGACGGGGAGACGGCGGCAGAGATTTTTGAATAGGGATTTGCGCCAACAGAAACGGCGCCACGCGGGCGCCGTTTCCGTAAGGTATCAGCGGCAAATTAGGCAGCGCTGATGTTGACGGCCTTGGGGCCCTTGCCCATGCGATCCGGCTCGGTGTCGAAGGTGACCTGCTGACCGTCCTTCAGCGTCTGGAGGCCGGCGGCCTGGAGAGCGGAGATGTGGACGAAAACGTCCTTCGCGCCGCCTTCCGGAGTGATGAAACCAAAACCCTTGTCCTGGTTGAAGAATTTTACGGTGCCTTTGGTGGCCATGGGGGATGTCCTCTGGTCTTCCCTTGCTGTGGTAACCGCACCCCCGGTGCCGGGGAGGCGGGCGGTCGTGCGTGCCGAAAGGGGACACGCGGTCTGGATGTCACGTACGGGAGCAAAGAACGTCTACGCCCATGGGAGCCGCAAGGCCTTGGCCGGCCATCCGCCCCATGCTGCCGTTCGACCGTGTCCACAGCGGGAAACCCCACCGGAACGCCGCCGAGCGGCACAACCACATCAGTCCAGTCTCCGGGATGAACAGCCCGAACGGTATATTTCTGCCAGCAAATACGCGCCTTGGCAAGCGGGTCCGGCGGCGGACGGATCGGAGAAAAAGGCCGCGCCTCCACATTTTCGTCGGATGCATGGCGGAGTGTCCCGAAGCGGTGCACAGCGTCGCGCCATGGCAGCCCCAAGGGTTGATGCCGGAGGCCGGGGCGGGTACTGCAGGGTGGCCGATGTCGAAAGGCCGATGCGGTGAAAGGATTGGGGGCAAGGTGATCGATCCCTATGCGATGCTGGGCGTGGAACGCGATGCCGACGAGGCCGCGATCAAGACCGCCTATCGCCTGGTGGCCAAGACGGCGCATCCCGACCAGGGCGGCGACGCGGCGGCCTTCGGCAAGCTGCAGGCGGCCTACGACCTGCTGCGCGACCCCGTGCGCCGCAAGATCTTCGACGATACCGGCTACGACCCCGAGCTGGCCGACCCGCGCGACCTGAAGGGCCTGCTGGTGATCGAGACGCTGGTCAACGAGGTGATCCTGGACGAGCGCGAGCCCGGCAGCTTCGACCCCGTGGCCGCCATGCGCCGCCGGCTTTCCGACGATATCGTCAAGAGCCGCTTCCATATTCTCGAGCTCGAACGCCACCGCACCCGCGTGCGCCAGCACATGGACCGCCTCGGCCGCCGCCCGGACGCCGACGTGCTCGGCTCCATGCTGCGCGCCCGCTCCCAATCCATCGCCGACGCCATCAAGAGCGCCGAGAGCCAGATCGAGGTGATCGAGCAGGCCTATCTGATGCTGGAAGGCTATCGCTACGAGCTGGAAGCGGCGCGGGAGGAAGCGGCGGAATAGTGAGGGGTGAGGAGTGAGTGGTGAGTGGTGAGTGGTGAGGAGTGAGTAGTGAGCAGTGAGCCGCGATTACGCAGTCGCAAAGCGTCATCAGCAGGCCGACCGAGGGAGCCATTTCCCGTCCCACCGCCCACTGCCGACTGCCTAACCCCTGCTCACCACTCACTACTCACTACTCACCATACCTTTTCTCCAAAAATCCTGGAATTCCGCTTTGAGCGGGTCGCCGCGGGGGAGGCAGGATCGGGCGACGGCGAGGGCGTTGCGGATGTCGGTGTCCATGGGATCGTTGCCGAGGAGACGGCCCATCTCCTTCAGCGCGCCCGGCGCCAGAAGGGTTTCGACCTCGACCGACAAGGCGAGAATCACGAGAAAGTCCTCGACGAGATCACGCGGCATGCCGGCGAGGCAGCGGGGCAGGACCGTCTCGGCCTGATGGAGGCCGCGGGCCGGATCGTGCGGCGTCGCGCCGGGAAGGCTGCAGCACCGGTGCCGGCGGCAGCGGGCGCGGTCGCAGAGCAGGGCCTGGGTGAACAGCCTGTCGGCGGTGGCGCACACGCGGCTGCGCGGCTCGAACGGGCGGGATGGCCCGGGACGCGCGGGCGAGGGGCTGGCGTCGCTGGGGCCGGTGTCGCTGGGGCCGGTGTCGCTGGGGCCGGTACCGATGGCGCTGGCTGGGGGCATCCCGGCCGAACCGGGCCCGGCCGGAGGATGTCTGGCGGGCGTGGGGTTGGCGGACATGGGGTTGGCGGGCATGGGGTTGGTGCGGTTTGGCCCGGCCTGACGGTGCGCGGCCTGACGTGGCCCGGCGTGAGGTGGCCGAGCGTGAGGTGGCCCGGCGTGAGGTGGCCCGGCGTGAGGTGGCTCGCTCGGCTTTGGTCCGGCATCCCGAAGATTGGCAGAGGTTTGACCGGCAAGCGTTTGGCTGGCGGGATCGGCCGGTGCGGGGCCGAGGGACGGGGTCGGTCGGGCTTGGGACGTCTCGCGTCGGGCGGCGGATTGTTTGCGTCGTCTGGACATGCGGTCTCCTTCACGCAGGCGGTTCGGCCTCGCGGTGTGGCGCATCGGGGTTTTTCGGCCGTTCGGGCCGAGGATCGGACGGGGCGCTGGAAGCTGCCGCGTTGATGATGATAAAAATGACACCTTCCGGCGCCCCGTTCGGCGGTTTTTGCCCGCAGGTGCCTCTCTGCCGCCGTCCCGACGCGCCCTGCGGCGCGTCCTCGGACGACGCTCCATGCCGCGAAGGCAAACCCGAACCGTACGGGCGCATCGCTTGCGCGACGCACCGGCGCCTCGGGGGGAGGTCGTTCTGCGAACCGTGACATGGGAGGCGCACGTCGTTCCTCTCACCCCACAGCCGGCTCCGCCTCGCCGGCACGCCTGCCGGTGTATCCGAGAGCGGAACGGGGCCAGTATGCGGGGGCTTGCGCGGCGCGGGGAAAGGGGTGCGCGAAAAATTCTGGACTGTCTCGGGGGCGGCGGGGGTTTTGCCGGCGATCGGCGGCCGGGACGATGGGTGGCCAAAGGAACGAAGCGGCCGGCGCGCTTCCGGCCTGCCGCTTTGTTTTCAGGGAGGTTTCAGGTTTGGGCGACGAGCGGACGGCTCAGCTGTAGCCGCCTTCGGCGCGCTGTTCGGCGGCCTCGCGCTGGGCGCGGTCGAGAGCGTCGCCGCCTTTGTTTTTCCCCGTCGGCGCGATGTCGGGTCTGGCCGTCGGGGCGGCATCGCCGGCCGGATGGGTGAGGGGCGCGCGTGCGCGCGGCAGCTGAGCGCTGTCGAAATAGGTGCGGAACGACGCGATCTTGCCATCCGCCCCTTCCAGCACGCTGACGCCGCCATAATCGAACGCCTCGCCGGCGAGGGTGCCGCGGCTGCGCCATTCGAGAAAGGTAACGCCGTCCGTCTCCTTGACAGTGCGAAATTCGGAGGAAATCTCCTCGAAGGCCGCGCGATACTGCGACCAGAACCGCCGCGCCGCCGCCGCCCCGCCCGCCTCATAGGACACCAGCGGATTGGACAGGCTCACATCCTCGGCGAACAGGCCGGCGATGGTGTCGGCATCCCGCTCGGATTCGAGGCGGCGAAGGGCGGAAATGAAGGTCTCGGCAAGGGCTGTCATGGGGCGCTCCTGAGGTTTGGGCTCGGGAGGGAACTGGGGTGGGGGTGGGTTGTTCCGGAGTGGTGGGTAAGCAATAGAAATACTACAAATGGTCCGTCTTGTAAGAAGAGATAGTAGACGCGACGGCTTCACTCTGAAGCTCTTCCCTGTTGGAGCTCGACTTCATCGAGGATCGATCAAAACGCTCAGATCTCCAAGTCGTAAGATAATCGCGGTGAGAAGAGATGACTTTTTCTAGTCTCTTGTTTGCTAGTTGCGCCGCGAGTGTTGCGTTTGATTTTACAACCATGTTGTGACCTCCTAATTTAATTCACACTCTCATGATTCGAAGGCTGCTGCTATGACGCCCCTCATTCCTCGCATCGAATTCCCGGAGATAGTCATTGGGTTGGTCTCTCCGATCGGAACTCCCCTTGCTGAAACCATATCAGGCCTCAAGAAATTTTTCATATCGGTTGGGTACACGATTCATGAGCTTCGAGTCACGGATCTGTTTAAACGAATGGAGAAAATCGTTGTTCCTAAAAAGGAGTTGAAAACGACCCCGCTTAATATGCGCTATGAAAGTTACATTTCTTACGGAAATCAACTTAGAGAGTTTGCGAACGATCCCTCAGTTCTGGCTGCGCTTACTGTCCAGACTATCGTAGAATCGAGGATGAACAGGAGTAATCCTGAGAACGATAAATTCACAAAAAATGTTTTTATCGTGCATCAATTTAAAAGACCGGAAGAAATAGATTTACTTAGATCCGTTTACGGCAAAGTCTTTTTTCAAATATCTGTTTATTCGATGAGGTCGTCGAGGGTGGATTTTCTTTCAAGAAAATTTGCTGAGGATGCCGGCCAAGCAGTGCATGCTTCTTTTAGATCCAGTGCCGAACAACTTGTAGATACTGACGAAAATCAGATTAGAGAACCGTTTGGTCAGCGTGTAGCGAAGATTTTCCATGATGCCGATCTGGTTCTGAACCGCGACGTTCGGTCTCCCGCTTTGCTTGAGCAATTAAACAGGTTTCTCGAGTTACTTTTTTCGTCAAACGTCATAACTCCAAGCAAAATGGAATATGGGATGTTCGCAGCAAAATCTGCGGCTCTCCGAACATCCGATCTATCACGCCAAGTTGGAGCGGCAATCTTCAGTGCGAAAGGCGAGATCATTGCGCTAGGATCCAATGAAGTTCCAAAGGCTGGCGGTGGAACTTATTGGCCGGACGAAGAATACGACGATCGAGAATTTCAGAGGAAAAACGATTCAAATGATAGACGCAAAAAAGAGCTACTGGAAGAGATATTAAGGGTTGTCGAAATTTCTATAGACGAACTAGACAAAGAAAAAATAAAAAGTTTGAATAGTACCGGTTTTATGGATGCACTCGAGTACGGACGTATTGTCCACGCGGAGATGTCTGCAATTACTGATGCGGCGCGCTTGAGAGGCGCGTTGTCAGGGTCGGTTCTTTATACAACGACATTTCCGTGTCATATGTGTGCAAAGCATATCGTCTCAAGCGGGATTAATCAGGTATATTACTTGGAGCCCTACCCAAAGAGCTTAGCATCGAGACTTCACGCTGACTCAATCAATATTGATCGCCAGGAACGTGGTGAGTATCACGACTATCCGTCTGTGGATTTCTCGCATTTTTTTGGCATAACACCCCGAAGATACAGAGAACTCTTTCAGAGAAGTAAGAGGAAGGATGACGATGGGTGTTTGCAGGATTATACTGACAACAAAAAAATCCCATACGTTGATCTGAAGTCACCATTCTACGCCTATCTTGAAGATACCGTTATGGAAAGCTTAAGGACGGCACTTCATACAATTGAGGTCGATGGACAACTTTGATTTCCTCGCCTCACCGCCCCGGCCGTCCCGTCTTGCCCTTCGTCCGGCCCTTCTGCCGCTTCACATCTCCCGCATCCTCATAGCTCCCGACGCCTGCCTTTGCCCGCACCAGCGGGCGGGGGTCGTCGGTGGCGCGTTCGGGTTGGCCTTCGGTCAGCGGTGAGACGCGTTTCGTGGCCCTGGCGGCGTCGGGTTTGATCGGGAGGGCGCCGGGGACGGGTTTTTCGGTGCGGCCGACGGTCATTTCGTCGAGGTCGTTGCGGCGGAAAAGCGGGCGTTCGGTGTCGGTGCCGGGGCCCATATCGTCGAGGGCGTTCTGGCGGAAGAGGGAGGGTGCGGGCTGGGGTTGCCCCTCATCCGCCCTGCGGGCACCTTCTCCCCGCGCGCGGGGAGAAGAGACGGCGCCCGTGGCGCTGTCCGCGTCTTCGTCTTCCGTAGCATTCAGGTCTCGCGCAGCTTTCGGTTTACCGGTGGCGACTTCTTGCCCTTTCGCGGCCTCTCTTGCTTTGGCGGACTTCTGGTCGGCCTTGCTGACGAAACCTTCGGCGCTCCTCGCCTCCTGGCGGGCCATCGGGTCGTCCATGGTGGCGAGTTCGGTGGCTTTGAGGCGTTTGATTTCGTCGCGCAGGCGCGCGGCGGTTTCGAAGTCGAGGTCTGTGGCGGCGTTGCGCATCTGTTTTTCGAGCGCTTCGAGATGGGCTGCAAGGTTGTTGCCGACCATGTGGCCGCCGGAGGCAAAACCCTTGCCGGTGGCGCCGCCGATGTCGGCGCGGACGTGGTCGCGTTCGTAGACGCTGTCGAGAATGTCGGAGATCTTGGCCTTGACCGATTCCGGGGTGATGCCGTTGGCCTCGTTATAGGCCATCTGCTTTTCGCGGCGGCGGGCGGTCTCGTCCATGGCGCGCTGCATGGAGCCGGTGACCTTGTCGGCATAGAGCACGACCTTGCCATCGACGTTTCGCGCCGCGCGGCCGATGGTCTGGACGAGGGAGGTTTCCGAGCGGAGAAAGCCTTCCTTGTCGGCATCGAGAATGGCGACGAAGGCGCATTCGGGAATGTCGAGGCCTTCGCGCAGCAGGTTGATGCCGACGAGAACGTCGAAGGCGCCGAGGCGGAGATCGCGGATGATCTCGATGCGCTCCAGCGTGTCGATGTCGGAATGCATGTAGCGCACGCGGATGCCCTGCTCGTGCAGATATTCGGTGAGATCCTCGGCCATGCGCTTGGTCAGCACGGTGCAGAGCGTGCGATAGCCCTTGGCGGCGGTGTCGCGGATCTCGCCCAGAACGTCGTCCACCTGGCTCTTGGCCGGGCGGACCTCGACCGGCGGGTCGATCAGGCCGGTGGGGCGGATGACCTGCTCGGCGAAGACGCCGCCGGCCTGTTCCATTTCCCAGGCGGCCGGGGTGGCGGAGACGGCGACGGTATCCGGGCGCATGGCGTCCCATTCCTCGAAGCGCAGCGGCCGGTTGTCCATGCAGGAGGGCAGGCGGAAGCCGTATTCGGCCAGCGTCGCCTTTCGCCGGAAGTCGCCCCGGTACATGCCGCCGATCTGGCTGACGGAGACGTGGCTCTCGTCGATGAACAGGAGGGCGTTGTCGGGGATGTATTCGAACAGGGTCGGCGGCGGCTCGCCCGGACGGCGGCCGGTGAGATAGCGGGAATAGTTCTCGATGCCGGCGCAGGAGCCGGTGGCCTCCAGCATCTCGATGTCGTAGCGGGTGCGCTGCTCCAGCCGCTGGGCTTCGAGCAGGCGGCCGGCCTTTTCGAGTTCGGCGAGCCGCAGCTTCAGCTCCTCCTTGATCGACTTGATGGCGGCATTCAGCGTCGGGCGCGGGGTGACATAGTGGCTGTTGGCGTAGATCTTGACCGAGCGGAGATCGCCGGTCTTGGTGCCGGTCAAAGGGTCGAATTCGGTGATCGCGTCGATCTCGTCGCCGAACATCGAGATGCGCCAGGCCGCATCCTCCAGGTGGGCGGGGAACAGCTCGATCGTATCGCCGCGCACGCGAAAACTGCCGCGCTGAAAGTCCATGTCGCGGCGCTTGTATTGCTGGGCGACGAGATCGGCCAGCAGCTGGCGCTGGTCGAGGCGGTCGCCGACCGACATCTGGAAGGCCATGGCGGTGTAGGTTTCCACCGAGCCGATACCGTAGATGCAGGAGACCGAGGCGACGATGATGACGTCGTCGCGCTCCAGCAGCGAGCGCGTGGCGGAGTGGCGCATGCGGTCGATCTGCTCGTTGATCGAGCTTTCCTTCTCGATGAACGTATCCGAGCGCGGCACATAGGCTTCCGGCTGGTAATAGTCGTAATAGGAGACGAAGTATTCCACCGCATTGTTGGGGAAGAAATTCTTGAACTCGGAATAGAGCTGGGCCGCCAGCGTCTTGTTGGGCGCGAGGATGACGGCCGGGCGCTGGGTCGCCTCGATCACCTTGGCCATGGTAAACGTCTTGCCCGAGCCGGTGACGCCGAGCAGCACCTGGCTGCGCTCGCCATTGCTGAGCCCTTCCACGAGATCCTTGATGGCGGTCGGCTGGTCGCCGGCCGGCTGGTACGCGCTGACCATCTCGATCTGGATGCCGCCTTCGGACTTGGACGGGCGGGCCGGCCGGTGCGGCGTCCACATCTTGCCGTCCTTGAACAGCGGGTTGCCGCTCTCGATCAGGCTGGCCAGCGCATCGACGGTGGCGGTGACCGCGCCGGGGGCGAGCGTGGCGGAGTCCTCCAGCGAGATATCCATGCCCGAGACGGCCGGCAGGCCCGCGGCGGCACGCGATTTCGGATCGCTGGCGCCGCCCATGGAGGTGCCGCGCGCCGATTTCGACGCCTTGGCGGAGAAGGCGGGCTCGACCGGCTTGGCCTTCGCCCTGGCGGCGGCGATCTCGACCTGTTTGCGGTGCTTGCCGGCCTTGGACGCGACATCGCGGCGGCTTTCATGCGAGGTCGCCTCGGCCTCGGCCTCGAGCTGTTTCACCCAGTCGGAGACTGAGCCAGACAGGGGGCCCGAGAGGGGCGCGCCTTCGAACGGCGCCTGCGGCGCTTCGTCGAATCCGGCGGTTTTCGGGGAGGACGCTGCGGGTTTCTTCGGAGATCTGGCCATGCGCGAAATATGGAGAGAGTCTTCCGGAAAAGGAAGGGGAGAGAACGCATCGTGTACGGACCTATGCTCCGTAAGGCCCAAATATCCCGAGCCGTCGCTTACATATTAGAAAGATTTGTATGAGCAAAATCTGTTCAGAGACGAGAAGCAGACAGGCGAGGGGCCGGTCATGAAGCAGTTTAGAATTTCCGTGCGATTGTACGGACTGGTGGGAATGGCCTTGATCATCATGGCGGGGGCCATGATCTTTTCGCTGTTCCAGTCGCATAACCGGCTGGTCGGGGAGCGCACGTCGATGCTGGCGGCGCTCGACGAGAGCGCGGTCGGCATCTTCTCCTATTACAACGGGCTGGAGGTCGCCGGCCACATGACGCGGGATGCCGCGCAGGCCGCGGCGCTGGACGCCGTCCGCGCCATGCGGTTCCAGGAGACCGGCTATCTCTTCGTCAGCGACATGCAGCCGCGCATGATCATGCATCCGCTCAGGCCGGAGATGGAGGGCCAGGACCAGAGCGGTGTCAAGGACGCCGACGGCGAGACCTTCTTCCTGCGCATCGTGGAGATGGTGAAAGCCCAGGGCCGGGGTCTCGTCGAATATCGCTGGGCGAAGCCCGGCGCCGACGCGCCGGTGCTGAAATACACCTATGTCGTCGGCTTCAAGCCCTGGGGCTGGATCGTCGCGACCGGCGTCTATGCCGACGATCTCGCGGCGCTGTTCCGCAGCGGGCTGATGCAGATCGCGATGATCCTCGGCATTGCCGGCCTGGCGATCCTCGGCCTGGCGCTGGCCGTGGTGCGCAGTGTCGTCAGTCCCATCGACCGGCTGAAGACGGCGATGCTGGCGATCTCCCGCGAGGACGTGTCGTCGCCGGTGCCGGCGACGGATCGCGGCGACGAGATCGGCGAGATGGCGAGCGCGCTGGTGACGCTGCGCGACAGCGTCTCGGAACGGATCGCGCTGCGGGACCGCGAGGCGCAGCAGCAGAGCGAGATCGAGGGCGAGCGCCGCAGCAACGAGGCGCAGACCCTGCGCCGTGCCGAAGAGCAGGCGCAGGCGATGGCCACCATCGGCGAAGCGCTGGAAGCGCTGGCGCAGGGCGACCTGACGGCCGACGTGCGGCGGATCTCGCCGGACTATGCCAAGCTGCGCGACGACTTCAACGCGGCCGTGTCCTCGCTGGCGGGGGCGGTGACCTCGATCGCCCGCTCCGCCGACGTCGTGCACGACAATGCCGGCGATATTTCCGAGGCGGCGAACAATCTGTCGCGGCGCACGGAGCAGCAGGCGGCGGCGCTGGAGGAAACGGCGGCGGCACTCGACCAGATCACCTCGACCGTGCGCAACGCCTCCGACCGGGCCGGCGAGGCGCAGGCCATGGTGGCCGAGACCAAGTCGAGCGCGGAGAAATCCGGCGGGATCGTGCGCAATGCGATCGCGGCCATGAGCCGGATTGAGGGCTCGTCCGAGCGGATCGGCCAGATCATCGGCGTGATCGACGAGATCGCCTTCCAGACCAATCTGCTGGCGCTGAATGCCGGGGTCGAGGCGGCGCGGGCCGGCGAGGCGGGACGCGGCTTTGCCGTGGTGGCGCAGGAGGTGCGCGAGCTCGCCCAGCGCTCCGCCAATGCGGCGAAGGAGATCAAGGGCCTGATTCGCACCTCGAGCGAAGAGGTGGAAACCGGCGTCGCGCTGGTGCGGTCGACGGGCCAGGCGCTGTCGGAGATCGAAACGCTGGTCAACCGCGTCAACGACCACGTCGTCTCGATCGCCACCTCCGCCCGCGAACAGGCGACCGGCCTGCAGGAGGTCAACATCGCCGTCAACAGCATGGACCAGATGACGCAGCAGAACGCCGCCATGGTGGAGGAAACCACGGCCTCCAGCCAGACGCTGGCCGAGGAAAGCCGCACGCTGATGGCCCTGCTGCAGACCTTCCGGCTGGCGGGGCAGGGTGCGTCTCCCATGGCGTCTTCGGCGGGCGCGTCCTCGGCAGGGGCGTCTTCGGCGGGGGCGTCTTCGGATGCCGGGGGCGTCCGCCCGATCAGGCGGGTTGCCTGAGCGGTGGTGTGACCGTTCCGCCCGCAGGGGGGGAGAGGGCCGTGGTACGGCCCGCTCCGGGTCTCGTCTCCCGCAGGCGGGGAGACGATTCCGGCAGGCAGACGAGGGGCTTTGCGGCTGGGGTTAGCCGGACGGCGTGGTGCGGGTTCGGAAGCGCTGGCGGTAGGCGGTGGGGGTGAGGCCGGTCACGCGGGTGAAGATCTTCCGGAAGGCGCCGGGGTCGCTGTAATGGACCTGCCAGGCGATGGCGTCCACCGGATCGCGCGACGACAGCAGCAGGTCGCGGGCCGCCTCGACGCGCAGGCGCTGGACATAATCCCCGGTCGTGTGGCCGGTCGCCGCCTTGAACCGGCGGATGAAGGTGCGCGGATCGAGGCCGGCGCGGTCGGCCATGGCGTCGAGGCGGGTTTCCCTGCCGTGGCTGGCGCCGAGCCAGTGCTGGACCCTGAGGATCGCCGCATCGCCATGGTTCAGACGGGGCGAGAAGGCGCTGTCATCGCTCTGCTCCCGGCCGGGGGGATCGACCAGGAAGGCCCGGGCGGTGTCCTGCATGACCGCCGCACCGAGAAAGCGCTCGATCAGGATCAGGCCGAGATCGATCCAGGCCATGACGCCGCCGGCGGTGACGATGTCGCCGTCATCGATGATCGGGCGGTCGGCATCGACCCGGATATCGGGGAAGCGGGCGGTGAAATGCGCCTCGTCGGTCCAGTGGATCGTGACCGTGCGGCCGGCCAGCAGGCCGGTTTCCGCGAGCACATAGGCGCCCTTGCAGATGGAGCAGAGGCCGGCGCCGCGCTCATGGCCGGCGCGAAGCCAGGCCGCGTAGAACCGCGCCTCGGCCTGCGGCAGGGGATCGCCGAGCCCCGGGGGGATGACGATGACGGTCGGGATGTCGGTCGGGCTGTCGGCTGAGTTGTCTGGGGGACTGGCCGGGGTGCTGTTCGTGGCTACGCCGGGGGCGGAGGAGAAGATGCGGGTCGGTGCGTCCTGTCCCGCAAGGCGGGTCCAGTGGCTGACGCGCAGGCGCGGCGGCGTGCCGATCTCGCCCGGCTTACCGGCGGCGATGCGGGCGGCGGCGGCGAGTAGATCGGTCAGGCCGAGCACGGCTGCGGCCTGCGCGCCATCGTAAGAGAGGATCGCGATCTCCGCGACCTGTGCCGGTTTGTCCATATCGCCCGCTTCTTTGTCCGGAATGCCCCTCTTATGGCGGGGGGATCGCGGCTATGACAAGACAGGATTTCTTGAAAGGATACTCCATGAGCCCGCGCGCCCTTCTCGTCGTCGATCTGCAGAACGATTATCTGGCAAAAGGTCGGTTTCCGCTAACGGACACCGACCAGGCCGTCGGCAACGCCGCGCGCGTCGTCGCCGCGGCGCGGCAGGCCGGCGACCTGGTGATCAACATCCGCCATGAGAGCCCGGCCGATGGGCCGTTCTTCGCGGTGGGCACGGACGGGGCGGAGATCGTCGCCGCGATGGCACCGCTGGAAGGTGAGGCGGTGGTGACCAAGCACTATCCCAACGCGTTCCGCGAGACGGCGCTGGCGGAGATGCTGGCCTCTGCCGGTGTTCCGGCGGTCACCGTGATCGGCGCGATGAGCCATATGTGCATCGACGCGACGGCGCGGGCGGCGGCCGATCTCGGCTATGCGACGACGATCGTGGAGGATGCCTGCGCGACGCGCGATCTGGAATTTAAGGGTCGGACCGTGCCGGCCGCGACGGTTCACGCCGCCTTCATGTCGGCGCTGGCCTTCGCTTACGGGCAGGTGGTCTCGACCGAGGATTATCTGGCCGGGTAGCCGGCCGGCCGGCGATCGATGCGGCTCAGCGGTCGCCCGGCACCGGCGTCGGGTGGCCGTCCGCGTCGAGGGCGACCATGACGAAGGTGGCGTCGGTGACCTTTTCCATGCGGTCGGAGAGGTAGCGCTGGGCCCAGGCCTCGACCTTGAGCGTGATGGAGGTGCGGCCGACGGCGGCGATGTCGGTGTAGATGCAGAGCGTATCGCCGATCTTGACCGGCAGGGCGAAGGCCATTTCGCGCACGGCGGCGGTGACGACGCGGCCGCGGGCGCGCTCGGCGGCGCGGATGCCGCAGGACAGGTCCATCTGGGCCATGACCCAGCCGCCAAAAATGTCGCCGGCGGCATTGGCATCGGCCGGCATGGCAAGGGTGCGCAAGGTCAGTTCACCGCTGGGCGTCGTCATGGCCTTCTCCCGTGTGTTGCAGCGCTCCGTGCGCGCGCCGATGCCGAGCCTCGTGCCTACCGCGCTTGTGCGCTTTCGTCATCCCCCTTGCTGTGGAAATGCGCCCGCTCCCGCCGGTTCGCCGGGGCGCGTGCAAGGCAAAACGGCGTTTCCGATGACTCTGTAAGTCGTTTCTACCTAATCTTGGGGTTGAACGGCAGGTTTTTCTTAAAGCTTTACCGGCACGATCATCGTCATGTTCGTGCGCTTTCGGCGACGATCCCCCTTCCTGCCAGAGCATTGGTTCGGCCGGCGACCGCCTTTTCGGGCGGCGATGGCGCGCGTCCGGCTCTTGCCGCCATTCCAGGAGCGCCCTATGCGTCCAGTTTCGCTTTCCGTCGTCGCGCGCAACGTCGCGATCACCCTGACCCTCGTCTTTCTCGGCCTCGCCACGCTGGTAGCCGCCATGCATGTGCGGCTGAGCGCCCATGTGATGGCCAATGCGGACGTGGACGCGCGCGATGCGAGCCGCGCCATGGCCGTGCTCTATGCGGTGACGGCACCGGCGGTGCGGGTCGCGCTGACGGACGGGCAGCTTTCCGGCGTCACGGCGGAGGCCATGCCCGCGGTCGCCAACCACGATCTGGTGGACCGGACGGCGGAGACGATCGGCGGCGTCGCGACGATCTTCGCCAAGCAGGGCGCCGATTATGTGCGGATCTCCACCAATGTGAAGACGGAGACGGGCGCGCGTGCCGTCGGCACCAAGCTGGCGCCCGCGCATCCGGCACAGGCGGCGCTGGCGCGCGGCGCGGCCTATTTCGGCCAGGCGGTGCTGTTCGGGCGCGATTTCATGACCGGCTACGTGCCGGTGACCTCGGCCGCCGGCGCGGTCGTGGGTGTCATCTTCATCGGCATTCCGATGGAGGTCTATTTCGCCAAGATCAACGAACTTCTGGTGCTGTCGCTGGCGACCGGCGCCGGCGTGCTCGTGCTGATGGGCATCGTCGCGACGCTCGCGATCCGCCGGACCATGCGGCCGATGTCGATCCTCACGGGTTCGGTCGAGGCGATTTCGAAGGGCGATCTCGCCGCCCATGTGCCTTATGCCGCGCGAAAAGACGAATTCGGCGCGATCGCCCGGGCGCTTGCCGTGTTTCGCGACAGCGCGCTCTCGCGCCGGCAGATGGAGGAGGACAATGCGGCCGAGCGGGCGCTGACCGACGAGGAACGCGCGGCGCGCGACCGCGAGCGGCGGGCGACGGAAGCCGGGATCGAGCGGGCCGTGACGGCGCTGGGCGCCGGCCTCGACCGGCTCGCGCGCGGCGACCTGACGCAGACGATCGACACGCCCTTTACCGGCCGGCTGGAAACGCTGCGGCAGGATTTCAACGGCTCGATCGCCCGGCTGGATGAGACGCTTACGGGAATTCGCGGAAGCGTCGTTGCGATCCAGACCAATGGCGGCCGGCTGCACGGCTCGGCCGACGACCTGTCCCGCCGCACCGAGGCGCAGGCCGCCTCGCTGGAGCAGACCGCGGCGGCGGTGGAGGAGATCACCGTTACCGTAAAATCCTCGGCCGGGCGGGCGGCGGAGGCCAACGGCCTCGTGCGCGACACCAAGAAGAGCGCCGACGATTCCCGCCATGTGGTGGCGAGCGCGGTGGCGGCGATGGGCCGGATCGAGGCGGCATCGCAGGAGATCGAGCAGATCATCTCCGTGATCGACGACATCGCCTTCCAGACCAACCTGCTGGCGCTGAACGCCGGCATCGAGGCGGCGCGGGCGGGCGACGCGGGCAAGGGCTTTGCCGTGGTGGCGCAGGAGGTGCGCGAACTCGCCCAGCGCTCGGCCGACGCCGCGCGCCAGATCAAGACGCTGATCGACACCTCGACCAAAGAGGTGGGGGCGGGCTCCAGCCTCGTGACGCAGGCCGGCGCGGTGCTCTCGGCCATCAGCGCCAAGATCTCCGTCATCAGCGAGCATGTGGACATGATCACGACCGCCAGCAGCGACCAGGCCTCGGCGCTGAGCGAGGTCAACACCTCCGTCAACCAGATGGACCAGATGACCCAGCAGAACGCCGCCATGGTGGCGGAAACCACCGCGGCCAGCGGCGCGCTGGCGACGGAAGCCGATGCGCTGATGGCGCTGGTGGAGCAGTTCCGGCTGGGGGCGGCGGGTATGGGCGGGCAGGGCGACGGGCAGGGCGACGGGCGTGGTGTGGCGGCGCGGATGGGGCGGGCGGCGTGAGGGCGCGCGCGCGGGCCGGGATGCGTTCGTAACCGCACTGCCGGGGCTTGTCTGCCGTTGCGCGTGTTCCCGGTGAAAGGGCTTGTCAAAGCGCCCGGATGATTGAATATGAGGTTTCGATCATCAAGGGGGATGCCAAGCAGAACGCGCAGTGACGGCGTTGCGGACGCGCGGATCGGCCGGTCGGGGTGTTGCGCGATCGGCGTGGTGACGCGGGCGTCCGCGAGGGCCCCTCATCTGCCTGCCGGCATCTTCTCCCCGCTTGCGGGGAGAAGAGACTCGTGGCGGGGGTTTGCCGTGTGCGGTATCGGTGCCGGATCGGGCGGTGCCGGGTCAGGCGGTGGCGGGGGGCGGGTCCGTGGGGGCGGGGAGGCCGAGGCGGAGGCGTTGGCCTCGGGCGTAGCTCAGCGCCCAGTCGTGCTGGACGAAGGATTGCAGGCGTTCGATGCCGTTTTCGATGATGACGACGTTCCATTCGTCGCGGTCGGGGACGACATGGACGGCCGTGGCTGTTTCCGTCAGGGTCTGGACGGCTGCGGTTGCGTCATAAGCTGCGGTCTGTTGCGATTGTTGCATGCCAGGCCCTCCCTCCCGGCGCGCGCGCCGGTCTCCTCCGCATGACTGTCGGCGTCTCGACGTCGAGGCGCGCCCGTCTCATGCCGTTCACCGTTTCAGGCTGCTCATATCGTCATGCCATCCGTTCCCAAGCCCCCTCGGAACGCGGGCGGCCTCTGCCCGGATCGGCGGTGCGCAAGGGACCGCCGGTGCGGGGATCGTAGCGGTTTCCAAGGCCGGAGTAAACGGCGGCGCGGGGTCCGAAACCGGACGGACGTAACCTTTCATTTACCATGCTTGCCTAAACTCGGGCGATGGGCGTCTGACCCGCGCCGTGTGCCCGGAAATGACCGAAGAGTGCGGGCAGTCTCGGGCGTGGCGTCATGGCTTCGACCTCTCGGGCCGCGCAGGCTTGAGCGTAAGCCTTGGGCCACGGAGTTTTGGGGCGTGACGTCTGGGGACGTGCAGTCTTCGGACGTGAGGTCTTGGGGCGTGCAGTCTTGGGTGCGCCGTCCTGGCTGGGACTGTTGGCCGGGACGTCCCGATCAAGACGGCTGGCCGACAGGGGCTGGCCGAGGGTGGCTGGCCGAGAGGGGCTGGCCGCGAGAGGCGGGCCTCTTGGCTGGTTGGGGGCGCTGCGCCTCTTCTTACAATTCTGGGGCCTTTCGGGGCTTCGGGGCGGTCTGCGGCTGCAGGTCTCCCGGCCGGGGAACCGGTTGCGTTCGAAAGGCGATATCCGGCATGGCCAAATCTTTTTCTCCTTCCCGTTTTCCTCTGTTCCTTTCGTCTTCCTTGTCAGGGGGCTCTTTCCGTCGGCCGCTGGTGTCGGTCGGGCTGATGCTGGCGTTGTCTCTGACCGTGGCGGCCTGTTCGACGGATGCGCTGGAGCCGTCCGAGCGCATCAGCAGCGTGCGGCCCGCGGCGCAGGCGCGGCCGGAAAGGGTGGCGCGCGATCCGGTGGAGGCGACGGGATCGCCCGAGGCGATGCAGGCGCAGGCTTCGCCGATCCCGGCGGAGGGTGTCGATATAGACGGGATGGTGACGGCGGGGTCTGGTGTAGGCGGCGTGGTCGGGCTTGCCGAGGAGCAGAGCCGCGACATTCATGCCGGTTCGTCCGGCTATCCCTATCAGAGTGCCTCGGCCGGGCCGGTGCTGGTCGACGGGATCGGCACGAACAGCGTGCATGTGCTGTCGGTGCCGTCCGAGGGCGGTGCCATGGCGGCGGCGGGCGGCGGTGCGTCGGCGGCCGCATCCGGGGTCGATCCCGATCTGCCGCTGCTGACGCCCGAGCGGATGGAGATGGAGACGCGGCGCAAGGCGCAGTTTCTGGAGCAGGAGAGCCGCGTGATGATCGAGCGGCGCGACAGACGGCGGGAGGAGCGGGCGCGCGAGGAGCAGGTGGCGTTTCTGCCGCGCGCGGCACATCCCGCCGATGCGGTGTCCGAGCCGGATTTCAGCGGCCGGATGCCGGCGTCGGAAGTCGCCTGCCGCCAGCGGCTGACGAAGCTCGGCGTGAGTTTTACCGACGTGCCGCGCATTTCCAACGCCCCCTCCTGCGGCATCGATTATCCGATCCAGCTCTCCGGCCTTTCCGGCAGCATCGCCGTGAAGCCGGCGGTGAAGCTGAACTGCGAGGTGACCGAGGCCTTCGCGCTGTGGGTGAAGAACGAGCTCGCGCCTTCGGCCCGCTATCGCTATCTGAGCGGCATCGGCACCATCAAGCCGCTCGGCGGCTATTCCTGCCGGACGATGAATTCGCGCCGGGGCGCGGCCATGTCGGAGCATGCCCACGGCAATGCGATCGATGTCGGCAAATTCGTGCTGAAGAACGGCAAGGCGATCGACGTGCGCAAGCCCGGCTTCTTCGCCTTCCGGGAAAAGGGCTTGCTGAAGGCCGTGCGGCAGGACAGCTGCAAATATTTCAACACGGTCCTCGGGCCAGGCAGCGACCCGTTTCACAAGGACCATTTCCACTTCGACCTCAGGGAGCGCAAATCCGGCTACCGGCATTGCGACTGAGACGTCCGGCTTAAAAAAATGGCCGGTCTCCTGCTTGCGCGCGGAGCCGGCCGAAAAAAACCGGGCGGAGGGGACTGCCAGCCGATCGGTGCAAACCACGAAGGCGGGGGATGGATGGACCGCGCCTGTTGTGTCCGGGCAGGATGCGTGATTCCGGCGAAGGATTGATGACAGTCCGGTTCGCCCTGCCTTTTGCCCTTGGAACGCGTTCCTGCAACGCCGGGTGACTTTCGGCCGGGGGATGCCATATAAGGCATTCTGTCCCCCTCATTCCGGATGATCCCATGGCGCCCATCGTCTCCGTTTCCAATCTCGTCAAGACCTATGGCTCGGGGTTCCAAGCGCTGAAGGGCGTCAGCCTCGAGATCGAGGAAGGGGAAATCCTCGCGCTGCTCGGGCCGAACGGCGCCGGCAAGACGACGCTGATCTCCATCATCTGCGGCATCGTCAACCCGACGTCCGGCACCGTTCTTGTCAACGGGCACGACGTGGTCCGGGATTTTCGCGCGACGCGGGCGATCATCGGGCTCGTGCCGCAGGAGCTGACGACCGACCAGTTCGAGACGGTGTGGAACACGGTGTCGTTCTCGCGCGGGCTGCACGGCAAGAAGGCCAACCCCGCCCATATCGAGAAGGTGCTGCGCGACCTGTCGCTGTGGGACAAGAAGGACAATATGCTGCGCGAGCTTTCCGGCGGCATGAAGCGGCGCGTGCTGATCGCCAAGGCGCTGTCGCACGAGCCGCGCATCCTGTTTCTCGACGAGCCGACCGCGGGCGTGGACGTCAATCTTCGCAAGGACATGTGGAAGGTGGTTCAGACGCTGCGCGAAGGCGGCGTGACGATCATCCTGACGACGCACTACATCGAGGAGGCCGAGGAGATCGCCGACCGGGTGGGCGTGATCCATGGCGGCGAGATCCTGCTGATCGAGGAGAAGAGCGCGCTGATGAAGACGCTCGGCCGCAAGCAGCTGCGCATCGAGCTGGCCGAGCCGATCACGACGCTCGAAGGGGGGCTGCCGCCGGGGCTGGAGCCCTACCGGCTGACGCTGGAGGAGGCGGGCACGCGGCTGATCTACGATTACGACGCGGCGAGCGGGCGCACCGGCATCACGACGCTGCTGGCGGCGGTCGCCGAAGCGGGATTGCGGATCAAGGACATCTCGACGCGGCAGAGCACGCTCGAGGATATTTTCGTGGAACTGGTGGAGAAGCGGGCATGAATTTCGAAGCGGTCAAGGCGATCTACCTGTTCGAAATGGCGCGCACGCGGCGCACGTTGCTGCAGAGCGTGGTGTCGCCGGTCATTTCCACCTCGCTCTATTTCATCGTGTTCGGCGCGGCGGTGGGTTCGCGCATCCAGCAGATCGAGGGCGTCTCCTATGGCGCCTTCATCACGCCGGGGCTGATCATGCTGACGCTGCTCACCCAGTGCATCGGCAACGGCTCCTTCGGCATCTATTTCCCGAAATTCACGGGCACGATCTACGAGATCCTGTCCTCGCCGATCTCGATGACGGAAATCGTGCTCGGCTATGTCGGGGCGGCGGCGACCAAGGGCATGATGATCGGCCTGATCATTCTCGGCACGGCCTCGCTGTTCGTCGACCTGCACATCGCCCATCCCTTCGTGATGCTGGTGTTCTTCGTGCTGACCGCGGTGACCTTCTCGCTGTTCGGCTTCCTCATCGGCATCTGGGCGAAGGATTTCGAGCAGCTGAACCTCATCCCCATGCTCGTCATCCCGCCGCTCGTCTTCCTCGGCGGCAGCTTTTACTCCGTCTCCATGCTGCCGCCCTTCTGGCAGGCGGTCAGCCACGCCAATCCGGTGCTCTATCTCATCTCCGGCTTCCGCTGGTCGTTCTTCGAGATCTCCGAGGTCAACCCGCTGGTCAGCTTCGCGATCATCCTCGTGTTCCTGAGCGTGCTGATGGGGCTGCTGCTGTGGATTTTCCGGACGGGGTATCGGTTGAGGAACTGAGGGCGCGGTGTTGCAGGGCGGCTAAAAGTGCTATATAAGTAGCACTTTATGGAGGCTATGCGCATGTCGAATACAGCCAAGATCCGCCGGCAGGGCGGCGCCACCGTCTTCAGCATTCCCCCCGCGCTCTTGAAGATGCTGGGCGCCGACGTGGGCACGGAGCTGACGCTGGTGGTGGACAAGGGTGCGCTTGTCGCCACGCCGTTGAAGCCCAGGAGACGTTACACGCTGGCCGAGCTGCTCGAAGGGGCCGACGAGATGGAGGCCCTGAACAGGCAGGCGGCGGACTGGGAGAGTGGCGCTTCCGTCGGCAACGAAGTGCTCTGATGGTCCGAAGCCCTGTTCCCAAACGCGGCGACGTTTTCATCGTCGATCTCAATCCCGTCGTCGGACGCGAGATGAAGGACGACCATCGATGCGTCGTCATCTCGCCGCGCGAGATCAACGCGCTCGGCATGTGCATGACCGTCGCCATCACGACGGGCGGGGCATTCGCCCGCAAGGCCGGGCTGGCGGTCAACATCACCGGACACGCGACCAATGGCGTCGCGCTCTGCAATCAGGTCCGGAGCCTCGATCTCGTCGAGCGGGCCCGGCAGAAGACCGCGCGTTATGTCGATACCCTCGATGCCGCAACGGTGGATGAGATCGTCGCCCGCGTCGTCAGCAGCATCGACATCCCGTAAGGCGTGGCGCGACCACTTGCGAAGCCACGGCTGCCTCCTCACCACTCACCACTCACCCCTCACTAATCCCTCAACCGCAGCTCGTCCGTCTTCATCTGCATCATGTCGAGCGTGGAGAGGAAGCTCATGCCGAGCAGGCTCTGGTCGAGCTTGCCGTCTTCGGCGACGGTGGCGCGGACGTCGTTGCGGACGATGGGGCCGATGGCGACTTCGGCGAGCGTGACGGGGGCGCCGCGGGCTTCGCCGTTGGCGGTCATCAGGCGCTGGGTATAGGCGAGGTTGGCGGGATCGAGGCCGAGGCTTTTCGCGTCGGCATAGGAGAGGGCGATGGTGCTGGCGCCGGTATCGACCAGCATCTGGACGGACGAACCGTTGATGGCGACGTTGGCCTCGAAATGGCCGTTCATGACCTTGTGCAGCACGACTTCCTGATAGCCTTCATTGTCGGTGAAGACAGCGGCGCGGCCGGGCATCAGGCCGCCGGAGAGGCGGGCCCAGTAGGATTCGAGCTCGCCGCGATAGAGATAGGCGGTGACGACGGCGAGGAAGATCAGCACCCACAACGCGAACTGCCGGACGCTCTCGCTCAAATTCCGGCTGCGCCAGATGCCGGCGGCAAAGACCGTGAGCAGGGCCGTCATGCCGACGAGGCTCGCAAAGCTGTCATTGGCAAGGCCGAGCGTGCGGCCACTCTCCTGATTGACAAGCAGAAGGACGAGCCCGAGGCCGAGAATGCCGAGGGCGACGGTCAGCCTGTTCATCGTCTGGCGCGCTCCCCGGTCCTGCGGTCGCGGCGGTCGTTGCGCGTTTCCAGACGGAGACCGGGATCGAGCGCGTTCAGGCGCGTGTGCAGGCCCGTCATGATGTGGCGGCGTTCACGGTCGCTATAGAGCGTCCAGCTCGCGATTTCGTCGCCCGTTCGTCCGCACCCGCGGCAGAAGCCGGTGGCGATATCGATGGAGCAGACGGAAGTGCAGGGTGATTCCATAAAAAGTCCGTGCGGGGAATGATCTTTGACTATCGGCGCCTCAGGCGAAGATCGCAAGGGCGACGAGGAGGGCTGTTTCCGCCAGTTGTTGTGTGGCTCCGATTGTGTCGCCCGTATGACCCGCGATGCGCTGGCGGACATATCTTGTCCAGAGCGGAACCGCGGCGGCGAAGGCGGCGAAGGAGAGGAGCGCTGCGGTGAGCGGCACGCCCGCGACCAGCAGCAGGAGGGCGGCGAGCACGACGCCGGTGGCGAGCGCCATGGTGACGGCGGCCGGCTGCGGCGCGCCGGCGCCGGCGGCAACGCCGGTCTCGCGCGCCGGCGGCAGCAGCGACCAGTGCCAGACCATGCCCGCCCGGCTGAGCGCGGCGATGGCGAGGAGCGCCAGCGCGCCGCCGGCCGAAGAGAGATGATCCGCCAGATCGGCGATGGCGACCGCCCGGAGGGCGAGGGTGAGGACGAGCGCGATGACGCCATAGGTGCCGACGCGGCTGTCCTTCATGATGTCGAGCGCATGGCCGCGCGCGCGCCCGCCGCCGAGCCCGTCCGCGGCGTCTGCCAGGCCATCCTCGTGCAGCGCGCCGGTGACGAGCGCCTGCACGACGAGCGAGAGGAGGGCGGCGAGCAGCGGATCGGCATCGAGCGCCAGCGTGACGGCGAAGACGAGGCAGGCCGGCAGGGTGATGAGGATGCCGGCGGTGGGGAAGGCGCGCACCGTGCGGCCCATGCGGCCGTCGTCGCCCGCAAAGAAGCGCGCGGGCACGCGCAGGCGGCTCAGAAAGGCGATGGCGCGCATCGTATCGGTCAGGAAGGCGCTCGCGGGGTTCGTCACGCTGTCTGTTTCCTCGTGTGCGGTTGCGGCGGCCGATGCTTCGGGCGCGCGCATAAGCCGTTGCCGGAAACCGTCATGCGCTCTAAGAGGGCGCGAGACAAGACGAGGTGCCGCTGCTTTGCCCGACGATGGTGCCGGGCGGCATCGGCATGGGACGTGGCCGGGCAACCGGCGGCATCATCGGCTGCCGCGCAGCCGGAAAACCGGCAGACAGCCAGCCGGAGAAAAGGAAAAACCAGATGAGTGCCAGCGGTCTTCCGTTCGACGATTTTCGCGCGCTGCTGCGTCAGTTGCCGGGCCCCGATTCGGGTGCGCTCGGCGCGGCGCGGGCGCGCGACGGGCAATTGACGAAGCCGGCCGGCGCGCTCGGGCGGCTGGAGGAAATCGCCTTCTGGCTGGCGGCCTGGCAGGGGCGGGCACCCGCCGTGACGCGGCCGCTGGTGGCGATCTTCGCCGGCAATCACGGCGTGGCGTCCCAGGGCATCACGCCCTATCCGCCATCGGTGACGGCGCAGATGGTCGAGAATTTCGCGGCCGGCGGCGCGGCGATCAACCAGATCTGCGTGACCAACGATCTCGGGCTGAAGGTGTTCGACCTCGCGCTCGACTATCCCACCGGCGACATCACGCGGGAAGCCGCGCTTTCGGAGCGCGACTGCGCCGCCACCATGGCCTTCGGCATGGAGGCCGTTGCGGGCGGCACGGACCTGCTCTGCATCGGCGAGATGGGCATCGGCAACACGACGATCGCGGCCGCCATCAATCTGGCGCTCTATGGCGGCTCGGCGCGCGACTGGGTGGGACCGGGCACGGGCTCGCACGGAGAGCTGCTGGAGCGCAAGATCGCGGCGGTGGAAACCGCGGTGACGCTGCATGGCGACCATCTCGCCGATCCGCTGGAAGTGCTGCGGCGTCTCGGCGGGCGCGAGGTGGCGGCGATGGCCGGTGCGATCCTGGCCGCCCGGATGCAGAAGATCCCCGTGATCATCGACGGCTATGTGGCGACCGCCGCCGGCGCCATCCTCAAGGCCATCAACCCCGCCGCCCTCGACCATTGCCTGATCGGCCACGTCTCGGCCGAACCCGGCCACATGGCGGCGATCGAACAGCTCGGCAAGACGCCGCTCCTGGCGCTCGGCATGCGGCTCGGCGAAGGCACCGGGGCCGCGCTCGCCGCCGGCATCGTCAAGGCGGCGGCCGCGTGCCATTCCGGCATGGCGACGTTCGAGCAGGCGGGTGTGAGCGGACGCACCGAGTGATGTTTTTGCGCGGTGAGGCGGGCTGCCGTGGTGAGAATTCGCTGGCGGCTGCCCCCAGCCTAGGGCTGTCGTGGTCAAGGTTCTGCTGGTGGCTGCCCCTCACCCTAACCCTCTCCCCGCATGCGGGGCGAGGGGACGTGGCCTGCCTGGCGGGTTGATGCGCGGCGAGGTTGTCCCTCGTGGTTTTTGTCTCGCCCGGCGGTGCCTCGGGTTTCTGTGTCGCATCCGGCGGGTCTTCGGGTCCCTTCGCCCCGTCTGCGGGGAGAAGGTGCCGGCAGGCGGATGAGGGGCTTTTCGGGGCTCAGACGCCTCGCCGCTCAGGCCGTCCCGGCCAGGGATCGCTCGATGGCCTTGGCGTCCTGCCAGAGGGCTTCCATCCGGTCCAGCGTTGCGGCTTCCAGCGTTTCACCCGATGCTTGAAGTTGCGTTTCGATGTGGCGGAAGCGGCGGCGGAATTTCGTGTTGGTGCCGCGCAGCGCCATTTCGGGGTCGGTGCCGGTGTGGCGGCCGAGGTTGACGAGGGCGAAGGTGAGGTCGCCGAGTTCGTCGGCGATCTTCGCGCTGTCGCCGTCGTGGAGGGCTTCGCGCAGTTCGGCGATTTCCTCCTCGATCTTGTCGAGGATGGGCTCGGGTTCCGACCAGTCGAAGCCGACTTTGGCGGCGCGCTGCTGCAGTTTGAGCGCTTCGCTGAGCGCCGGCTGGTGGCGCTGGACGCCGTCGAGGAAGCCGGTCGCGTCGTCGGTCAGCCCACGGCGCAGGCGACGGGCGCGGCGCTCGGCTTTTTCCGCCTGCTTGATCGTGTCCCACTGGAGCTTGACGGCATCCGGCGTGTCGGCCGCCGCGCGGGCGAAGACGTGGGGGTGGCGGCGGATCATCTTGCGGGTGACGGCCTCGACCACATGGCCGAAATCGAATGCGCCGGCTTCCTCCGCCATGCGGGCGTGGAAGACCACCTGCAGCAGGAGATCGCCCAGCTCCTCGCAGAGATCGTCCATGTCGTCGCGCTCGATGGCGTCGGCGACCTCATAGGCCTCCTCGATCGTGTAGGGCTTGATGGTCTCGAAGGTCTGGACGATGTCCCAGGGGCAGCCGGTCTCCGGCGCGCGCAAAGCGGACATGATGTCGAGAAGCTGCCGGATGTCGCGGGAGGGCTGCATTGGCTCGGGCGGCGTGTCGTTCGGGAGGTCGGGCATGAGGCGGGTTTCTCGGTGGAAAGGGGATTCCGGAACAGGTGTCAGGGGGCGCGCGTATCAGGGGTGGCAGGCGTCAGGCGAGCGGGATGGCGTTGCCGGTCTTGCCGGACTGGTAGGTGTCGGAGAGGTCCTGGTAGCGGCGCCGGATGCGGGCGTCGCGGGCTTTCAGGTCCGGGCGGTCGGCTTCGTCGGCGGTGGCGATGAGATCGGCGATGGCGACGGAGCGCCAGAAGGCGTTCTGGCGGGCATAGCCGCCGGGCTCCAGCCGGAAGACCTCCTTGAGGATGACGAGGTCGTGCGGGATGGCGAAGCTGTCGCGGCTGTCTTCATGGCTGAAGAAATAATAGAAATTGTCGAAGCCCGCCCAGGTGATGGCCGAGAGGCACATGGAGCAGGGCTCGTGGGTGGAGAGGAAGATGAGGTCCCTGGTGTCCAGTGCGGGCTGGCGCTCGTAAAAGCGCTTCAGCGTGTGGACCTCGCCGTGCCAGAGCGGGTTCTCGGTCTCGTTGTTGGTCTCGGCGACGACGAGGGAGAGATCGGACTTGCGCAGGATGGCGGCGCCGAAGACCTTGTTGCCGGCGGCGACGCCCCTTTGCGTCAGCGGCAGGATATCGCTTTCGATGACGGAGAGGAGGCGGTCGGCGAGCGGATCGGTGGACATCGGCGCGGTCCTTTCGGGCAGGGGGCGAAGCGAGCCTGCGCATGGGTCATGATCCGGCGTATGTAGCGGGCAATGCGGCCGGGGTGCAATGCATGGTGCCCACGGGCCGGGTCACATTTGCTCCGATTGCGCCTTGCGTGAGGAAAAGAATACGCAGGGCCAGAAGCCTGCGGATTTCTGTTTCTTCAATTTCGCGGTAGGATGGGCGATATCTAGGACACCCTGAAAGGACAGATCCCCCATCGTCATGAGCGAGCAGCTGACCGTATTTCCGGCTTTTTTTCGCGTTGCGCAGAAATGTGTGGCGGTGTTCGGCAATGGCGACGAGGCCTATGCCAAGGTTCGCCTGCTCTTGAACACGCAGGCGCGGATCGTCGCCTATGCCGATGCGGCCGAGCCGGATTATGCGCGGTTTCTTCACGACAAGGGCGTTGTCCGGGTCGTTGCGTCTTTCGATGCGGCGCAGGTGGAGGGCGCGGTGCTCGTCTTTGCGGCGACCGGGGACGCGGCCGAGGACCGGCGGATCGTGGGCGCGGCGCGGGCAGCGCGCATTCCGGCGAATGCCGTCGACCAGCCGGACTATTGCGATTTCCTGACGCCGGCGCTCGTCAACCGCGCGCCCGTCGCGGTGGCGATCGGCACGGAGGGGGCGGGGCCGATCCTCGCCCAGATGATTCGCGCGCAGATCGACCAGTTGCTGCAGCCGTCGCTCGGCAGCCTTGCGGGGCTTGCGCAATCCTACCGGATCGCGGCGGAGAAGCTTCTGCCGCGCGGTGCGCCGCGGCGGCAGTTCTGGAAGCGGTTCTTTACCGGCGGCGTGGCCGCGCATGTGGCCGCCAACGATATCTCCGCCGCACGGCGCGAGGCGACGCGGCTCCTGAAGGCGGGCAGCGCTGTCGAGGGCCGTGTCTATCTCGTCGGCGCGGGGCCGGGGGCCGAGGATCTGCTGACGCTGCGCGCGCAGCGGGTGATGATGGAAGCGGACGTGCTCGTCTATGACGCGCTGGTGCCGCAGGCGATCGTGGACATGGGCCGGCGCGATGCCGAGCGGCTGTCGGTCGGCAAGCGCAAGGGCTGCCATTCGAAATCGCAGAGCGAGATCAACGCGCTTCTGGTGCGGCTCGGCCGCGAGGGCAAGCGCGTCGTGCGGCTGAAATCGGGCGATCCGCTGGTCTATGGCCGGGCGGGCGAGGAGATGGCGGCGCTGCGGGCGGCGGGCATCGGCTACGAGATCGTGCCGGGCATCACCTCCGCCTTTGCCGCGGCCGCCGATTTCGAGCTGCCGCTGACGCTGCGCGGCGTCGCCTCCTCGCTGATCTTTACGACGGGCCACGATCTCGCCGGCGACGTGCTGCCCGATTGGGCGCGGCTGGCGGTGTCGGGCGCGACGATCTCGGTCTATATGGGCCGCACGGTGGCGGCCTCGGTCGCCGCACGGCTGATCGCGGCCGGGCTGCACCGCGACACGACGGTGGCGGTGGTGGAAAATGCCAGCCGGGCCGACCGGCGTCTGCTGCACGGGACGCTCGGCGAGCTGCCGGGGCTGGAGGCGCGCGACGATCTCGACGGGCCGGTGATGGTGATCATCGGCGATGCGGTGGCGGGGGCGAATTTCGAGCGGTCCGAGCCGCTGTCCCGGAGGCAGGGTCTGGCTGAACCGGACCGGGCGCAATCGGGGCGTGGCACGCTTCCGACGGGAGACGACGACGTGCGATATCACAGGCAAGGAGCATGACGATGACTGACAAGGTCCTGACGGCCAACCGACTGTCCGACGGCATTTCCGTCTGGCTGGATGCGGCCGGCAACTGGGGCGAGAGCCTGCAGGATGCCTTCATCGCGCGTCATGCCGAAGCGGTGGCGGCGCTGGAGGCGGCCGGCAAGGCGGCCTTCGCCGACAACAAGGTGGTCGATGTCAACGTGATCGAGGTGGTGGAGATCGACGGCGTGCTGCGCCCCTCGCGCCTGCGCGAGCGGATCCGGGCGGAAGGGCCGACGATGGAGTATGCGCCGGGCTACAAGGGCCTGCATCATCTGGGTGCGGCGTAGTCTGCCTTCATGTGATGCGGGAGCCGGGTTTTCCGCGCATCGGCAGGAGGGACGCAGGACGCGCAAGACCTGCGGAGAGAAAACCGCGCGATTGCTTTTCCTGAAGCCACGGCTGGTCTAAAGGAATGCATCAGCGGATGTGAGCATTGCGCGATCCTCGCCACGGTGTGCGGCGGGGTCGGGCCGGACAAGCGTCGCCTGCAGGAGCCCCAGGGGTTCGAGGGACGGGCGCCAGGGAAAAGACAAACGATGTATCGCTACGACGAATTCGATCATGCCTTCGTATCGGCCCGCGTGGAGCAGTTTCGCGACCAGGTGGAGCGGCGCCTTTCGGGCGAACTGGCCGAGGATGCCTTCAAGCCGCTGCGGCTGATGAACGGCGTCTACCTGCAGTTGCACGCCTACATGCTGCGCGTCGCCATTCCCTACGGCACGCTGAATGGCCGGCAGATGCGCATGCTGGCGCATATCGCGCGGACCTACGACCGCGGCTACGGGCATTTCACGACGCGGCAGAACATCCAGTACAACTGGCCGGCGCTGTCCGACACGCCGAACATCCTGGCCGATCTCGCCAGCGTCGAGATGCATGCCATCCAGACCTCGGGCAACTGCATTCGCAACGTCACGGCCGACCATTTTGCCGGGGCTGCCGCCGACGAGGTCGCCGATCCCCGCCCCTATGCGGAGATCCTGCGGCAGTGGTCGTCGGTGCATCCGGAATTCTCGTTCCTGCCGCGCAAGTTCAAGATCGCCGTGACCGGTGCCGAGCGCGACCGCGCCGCGATCCAGGTGCACGATATCGGCCTGCACCTGAAGAAGGATGCGGAGGGCCGCATCGGCTTTGCCGTCTATGTCGGCGGCGGGCAGGGGCGCACGCCGATGATCGCCAAGAAGATCCGCGACTTCCTGCCGGAGGAAGACCTGCTCTCCTACACCACCGCGATCATGCGGGTGTACAATCTGCACGGCCGGCGCGACAACAAGTACAAGGCGCGCATCAAGATTCTCGTGCACGAGACCGGCGCCGAGGTGCTGGCCGGCCAGGTGGAGCAGGAATTCCTGCAACTCAAGAACACCGAGCTGAAGCTGCCCGACAGCGATATCGCGGCGATTTCCGCCTATTTCGCGCCGCCGGCCTTGGCCGAGCGGCCGGAAGGCTGGGCGAACCTTGCGAGCTGGAAGAAGGCCGATCCGGACTTCGCCCGCTGGGTGCAGCAGAACGTGGCGCCGCACAAGAACCCCGACTACGGCATGGTGACGATCTCGCTGAAGCCCATCGGCGGCATTCCGGGCGACGCGACCGACGTGCAGATGGAGGCCGTGGCCGAGATCGCCGAGGAGTATGCCTTCGACGAGATCCGCATCAGCCACGAGCAGAACATCATCCTGCCGCATGTGGCGCTGGCCGACCTCGAAGCCGTCTATCGCGGGCTGGTGGCGACGGGGCTGGCGACCGCGAATGCGGGGCTGATCACCGACATCATCGCCTGTCCCGGCCTCGACTATTGCGCGCTGGCGAACGCCCGCTCCATTCCGGTGGCGCAGGAGATTTCGACGCGCTTCGGCGATCCCGAACGGCAGGCCGACATCGGCGAGCTGAAGATCAAGATCTCCGGCTGCATCAATGCCTGCGGCCACCACCATGTCGGCCATATCGGTCTTCTCGGCGTCGAGAAGAAGGGCGCCGAGCTCTACCAGATCACGCTGGGCGGCTCCGGCGACGAGACGACCTCGATCGGCGAGATCATCGGGCGCGGTTTCGAGCCGGAAAAGGTGACGGATGCGGTGGAGACGATCGTCGATACCTATCTCGGCCTGCGGCTGTCGAAGGAGGAGACCTTCCTCGCCGCCTATCGCCGCGTGGGCCCGCAGCCCTTCAAGGATGCGCTGTACGGCGCCAAGGAACAGGAAGCCGCCTGAGATGACGCAGATCTGGAAGACGACCGGCTTCGTGACCGACGACCCCTGGGTGATCGAAACGGAGGGGAGCGAGACCGACGAGACGCAGGCGGGCTCCAACGAGCGGGCGATCCACGGGCTGACGACCTTCATCGAGAAGGCGGAGGCCGGCGAGACCGGGCTCGGCGTGCTGGTGAACCCGGCCGACGACGTGGCGCGGCTGCAGCCCTATCTCGACCGCATCGCGCTCGTCGCGGTGGCGTTTCCCGCCTTCAACGACGGGCGGGCGTTCAGCCATGCCTCGCTGCTGCGCGCGCGGCTGAAATTCGACGGCGAGATCCGGGCGATCGGCGACGTGCTGATCGACCAGGTGCCGCTGATGCTGCGCTGTGGCATCGACAGCTTCGCTGTGACGAACCCGACGGCGCTGAAGCGGCTCGGGGAAGGGCGGCTGCCGGGCATCGAGCAGCATTACCAGCCGACGGCGCGGCCCGCGCCTGACGCTGGCTCCTACAGCTGGCGCCGGGTTTCCTGACCGTCCTTTCCTGGCAGGCCTTTCCTGGCAGTCCGGGCGGGCCAGGGGTGCTGGCGCTCCTGATCCCCTAGGGCTTGCCAATCTGCCGCGCCAATCTCCTGCGCCAATCTCCCGCGGGGGCAATTTTTGAAACGGAATTGCTTTCCTTGGGCGCCGGTTTGGAATATTCCGCGCATGAAAACCTGAGAGGCGCTGTCAGCCTTTCGCTCGCTCCCGTCGACGCGCTTCGGCTCGCCGCACCCCATGAGGATGAGACGCACAGATGAATGCTCCGGCCAAGACCGAGGATTTCGCCGCGACCGTACCGGCCGGCGTGTTTGCCGAGACCGTGACCAGCGTCACGCATTATACCGACCGGCTGTTCCGCTTCCGCATGACCCGGCCTGCGGGCTTCCGCTTCCGCTCGGGCGAGTTCGCCATGATCGGCCTGATGGTCGAGGGCAAGCCGGTCTACCGCGCCTATTCGATCGCCAGCCCCGCCTGGGACGAGGAACTGGAGTTCTTCTCGATCAAGGTGCCGGACGGGCCGCTGACCTCGCATCTCCAGGCGATCCAGCCCGGCGACCAGGTGCTGATGCGCAAGAAGCCGACGGGCACGCTGGTGCTGGACGCGCTGACGCCCGGCAAGCGGCTCTACATGTTTTCGACCGGCACCGGCGTTGCCCCCTTTGCCAGCCTGATCCGCGATCCGGAAACCTTCGAGAAGTTCGACGAGGTCATCCTGACCCATACGACGCGCGATGTGGCGGAGCTGAAATACGGCTTCGACCTGATCGAGGAAATCCGCAACCATGAATTCCTGGCCGACGTGGTCGGCGACAAATTGCGCCACTATGCGACGGCGACGCGTGAGGATTTTCCGTTCCGCGGCCGCATCACCGACCTCATCCGCAACGGCAAGCTCTTTACCGACCTCGGCGTGCCCGCCTTCGATCCGGCGATCGACCGCGGCATGATCTGCGGCTCGACGGAGATGCTGAAGGAAACCAAGCTGCTGCTCGAAGAGGCCGGTTTGAACGAAGGCGCGAACAACAAGCCGGGCGAGTTCGTGATCGAACGGGCGTTTGTCGGGTAGGGTAGTTCGTCTTGCGAAAGGTTTAAGGCTGGAGGGATATCGTCCCTCCGGCCTTTTTCGTGTCAGACGATGAAATAGTCCGAACGGAAGGTCACGGCATCGTCGAAGGCGATGGTGAAATCGGCGGTGCCGTCGCCGTTGGTGTCGCCATAGACGAAGGACGAGGTCGACAGGGTGACGTAGCGCAGCTGGCCGGCCGTGTTCGAGAAGGCCGCGCCGCCGATGAGGCTGAAGTGCTGGACGCCGCCGATGACGAGATTGGAATCGATGCCCGAGACGTCGATCCGGTCGCCGGAGGTGCCGGAAAAGTCGGTGATCAGGTCCCGCGCGGAGGAGGACGGACCGGACTCCTGCGTGGCGGCATAGACGAAGGTGTCCGCCCCGGCGCCGCCGGTCAGCGTGTCCAGCCCGGCACCGCCGATGAGGCGGTCGTTGCCGTTGCCGCCATTGAGGCTATCGCGACCATTGCCGCCGATCAGGATGTTTGCGCCGGTGTCGCCGGTCAGCTGGTCGTCGAAGGCCGATCCGATCAGCCCCGAGATCGACGCATAGGTGTCGCCGGCCGCAAAGCCGGTGTTTGCAGAGGCTTTGCCGAGATTGGCGATGACGCCGGCGGTGGCATCCTCGTAGGAGGCGAGATCGGTGCCGGCGCCGCCATAGAGCTTGTCGGCGCCGGCCCCGCCGATGAGCGTGTCGTTGCCGCTGTCGCCCGACAGCACATCCCGGCCGGCGCCGCCGCGCAGCGTATTGGCGGAGGCATTGCCGGCGAGGAGATCGTCGAAGGCCGAGCCGGTGAGGTGCTCGATGGAGCCGTAGATATCGCCCGCGGCAAAGCCGGTGTTGCGCGACGCGTTCAACAGGTTGGCCGTGACGCCGGCGGTCGCATCTTCGTAAGAGGCGGTGTCCGAGCCGCCATTGCCGTTCAGCCTGTCGGCGCCGATGCCGCCGATCAGCACGTCGCTGCCACCGCCGCCCGACAGGGTGTCGTTGCCGGCACCGCCCTTCAGCACGTTGGCGGCGGCGTCGCCGATGAGGCTGTCGGCGTAGGCCGAGCCTGTGAGGTTCTCGATCGACACATAGACATCGCCGGCGGCGATGCCCGTGTTGAGCGACGACTGCGTCAGGTTTGCCAGCACGCCGGCCTTGGCGTCCTCATAGGAAGCCGTATCCGTGCCGCTGCCGCCATCGAGCGTATCGGCGCCGATGCCGCCGACGAGGATGTCGTTGCCGGTCAATCCGAAGAGCTTGTCGTTGCCGGCGTTTCCAAACAGCTTGTTCTGGACCTGATTGCCGACGATCCGGTCGTTGCCGGAACCGCCGAGCACGTTTTCGATCAGCGACGCCGTGTTGTTCTTGTAGAGCAGCGCGTTGAAGATGTTGCCGCGGGCGTGGCCATTGTTCGGGCCGCCGCCGAGGTCGGCGGTCTGGCCGGTGCTGAAGAGCGAGTATTTGCCGGGCTGCAGGTCGATCGACAGGGCGGTCTTGTAGGCGGAGAGGTCGAACGTATCGGTGCCGCCGCCATCCCATATGGTTGCGAAGATCCTGTTGGCGCCGGGCGCGATGGTGACCACGCCGTCGATGATCGTCTGGCCGCTGTCGGGCGTCCAGCGATAGACCGTGTTGCCGTTCATGACGGTGTAATCCGCGCCGTACATGGCCTGGAGGGCGGCGATGTCGAGCGACATGAAGCTTTGCGGCGCATCGTTGAGCCCGTAGCTGTAGCCCGTCAGCGGTGCGCCGATATAGGCGCGGTACGTCATGATGCTGTATTCGACACTGTCGACATTGGACGGAAGGGCGGCATCCTCATGGCCGTGCTTCAGGCCGAGGGCGTGGCCGATCTCATGCCCCATCGTGTGCCAGGCATAGGTGCCGATCTTGGGCGAGCGATAGTCGTATTCCGTGCCGGCATAGGCCGTGCCGAACCAGACGTCGCCCGCGGAGTCATAGTTCCCGGGATAGAAGGCGTAGGCGGTGGGGTCGGCCGTCGGGGATTCGGCAAAGCGCAGCGTCGCATTCGTCGCCGATCCCGCTGCGAATTTCAGGAGCGTGAAGCCTTCGACCGAGAAACCGTCATTGGCCGCCGGTCCGGAGGATTGCTCCAGGAAGAACAGGGCTGCCTTCTGCTGCGCCAGCGACACCGGAGCGACATCCCTATATGTCCCGCTCGTATAGGTATAGGCCGACGTGGTGGTCGGGAAGGCATAGGTCAGCGTCGCCGCATTCCAGGCATTGCCCGAGAGCAACCCGTCGATCAGGGGATTGCCGGTGTTGGCGATCAATTTGGAGGGGGTATACAATCCGGTCATGACGCTGTGCCTTGGAGAAAAACGGGCGTTCGAACGCGGTCCGTTTCCGTCGGACAGACCATGCTTGATAAGCGGTACAGGGTGGCTCTTTGGGGGTCAAGGTGGCGTCTGCAACTTGGGTTAAGGGCGTGCAACCCCATTGTGCGGACGATGCGGTTTCGGTGACCGGCGGCGCACGCAAAAACCAGTGAAGAGAAAACGGGCCAGGAGAAAACTGACCAAGAAAAACCCTCCGGTGAAGGCGGGTTCACCGGAGGGTCTGGTTTCGTCCTTGCGATCCGGCCCGCGGCCGACGTGGATCTAGTGCAGGATCTGGCTGAGGAACAGCTTGGTGCGCTCGTGCTGCGGATTGTCGAAGAATTCGGCGGGCGCGTTCTGTTCGACGATCTGGCCCTGGTCCATGAAGATGACGCGATTGGCGACCTGGCGGGCGAAGCCCATTTCGTGGGTGACGCAGAGCATGGTCATGCCTTCCTCGGCAAGGCTCACCATGGTGTCGAGCACTTCCTTGACCATTTCCGGATCGAGTGCCGAGGTCGGCTCGTCGAAGAGCAGGATTTTTGGCTTCATGCAGAGCGCCCGGGCGATGGCGACGCGCTGCTGCTGGCCGCCCGAGAGCTGGCCCGGATACTTGTTCGCCTGCTCGGGGATCTTGACGCGCTGCAGATAGTGCATCGCGATCTCCTCGGCCTGCTTCTTCGGCATCTTGCGGACCCAGATGGGGGCCAGCGTGCAGTTTTCGAGAATGGTCAGGTGCGGGAAGAGGTTGAAGTGCTGGAACACCATGCCGACCTCGCGGCGCACCTCGTCGATCTTCTTCAGATCGTTGGTGAGCTCGATGCCGTCGACGACGATCGTGCCCTTCTGGTGTTCCTCCAGACGGTTGATGCAGCGGATCATCGTCGACTTGCCGGAGCCCGAGGGGCCGGCGATGACGATGCGCTCGCCGCGCATGACCTTCAGGTTGATGTCGCGCAGCACGTGGAAATCCCCGTACCACTTATTCATGCCGACGATCTCGATGGCGACGTCGGTGGACGAAACAGTCAAATTCTGGGCGGCTGCAGCCATGGTCAATCCCCTGATTATCGTTTGTGGCCGGTGTCGAGGCGACGCTCGACGAAGGCGGAATAGCGTGACATGCCGAAGCAGAAGATCCAGAAGACGAACCCTGCAAAGACGAGGCCCGTCATCGGCGTGACCGGCGTGCTCCAGGCGCTGTCGCCAAAGCTGGCCTTCACGATGCCGAGCAGGTCGTACATCGAGATGATGGTGACGAGCGAGGTATCCTTGAACAGGCCGATGAAGGTGTTGACGATGCCGGGAATGACCAGCTTGATCGCCTGCGGCAGGATGATGAAGGCCGTCTTGGTGAAGTAGTTGAGGCCGAGCGCGTCTGCCGCCTCGTACTGCCCCTTCGGAATGGCCTGGAGGCCGCCGCGGATGACCTCGGCCATATAGGCGGCGGCGAAGATGGAGACCCCGACCAACGCCCGCAGGAACTTGTCGAAATTGGTGCCGGGCGGCAGGAACAGCGGCAGAAGGACGCTGGCCATGAACAGCACGGTGATCAGCGGCACGCCGCGGATGAGCTCGATGAAGAAGACGCAGGCGGTCTTGATGATCGGCATTTCCGAGCGCCGTCCGAGCGCCAGCACGATGCCGAGCGGCAGCGAGACGGCGATGCCGACGAAGGACAGGATGAGCGTGACCATGAGCCCGCCCCAGAGCGAGGTCTCGACATAGGACAGGCCGAACCAGCCGCCGAGCAGCAGCACATAGGCGATGATCGGCATGACGATGAGGAGCAGGATGGCGTTCAGCCCCTTGCGCGGCGCCTTCGGCATCAGGAAGGGAATGAGCAGCGCGACGGCGAGGGCGAGCACGGCGAGCGGCCGCCACAGTTCTGCGCGCGGATAGGAGCCGAACATGAACTGCACGAAGCGGTCGTTGACATAGGCCCAGCAGGCGCCGCTCCAGCCATCCGGCTGGATGCCGCCCTGGACGGTCGTGGTGCAGACCGAGCGGTCGGCGCCCGTCCAGACGGCCTGGACGAACAGCCAGTTCAGCGCGCCGGGCAGGTACCAGACGACGGCAAGCAGGGCGACGAGCGACAGGACGCTGTCGGTCGGGGTGGCGAACAGGTTCTTGCGCAGCCAGCCGACAGCCGAGGCGTCGGAGGTGGGCGGCTTTTCCTGCGGGAGGACGTCGCGGCGGACGTAGGCGATATCAGCGGCCATATCAGCGCTCCACCAATGCCATGCGGGCGTTGAACCAGTTCATGAACAGCGAGGTGATCAGACTGATCGAGACGTAGATCAGCATCCAGATCGAGATGATCTCGATCGAGCGCCCCGTCTGGTTGAGGATCGTGTTGCCGACGGCCACGAGATCGTAGAAGCCGACGGCGACGGCGAGCGAGGAGTTCTTGATCAGGTTGAGGTACTGCGAGGTGAGCGGCGGGATGATGATCCGCATGGCCTGGGGCAGGACGACGAGGCGGGTCGCAAGGTTCGAGCGCAGGCCGAGCGCGTAGGACGCCTCGGTCTGGCCGGAGGCGACGCCGCGGATGCCGGCGCGGACGATCTCGGCGATGAAGGCGGCCGTGTAGAACGAGAGCGACAGATAGAGCGACAGGAACTCGGGCCCGACGACCATGCCGCCGCGCATGTTGAAGGAGCCGGGAATGGGATAATCGAGCGTCATCGGCATGCCGAGCGCGAAGAACACGACGAGCGGCAGCGCGACGATCAGCCCCAGATTGACGAGGAGCACCGGCGGGCGGTTGCCGGTCTTCAGCTGGTGGGCGCCGGCCCAGCGCGTGAAGGCGATGGCCGCGACGACGCCGAGCGCGAAGACGGCGGCGACATAGACGAAGGTTTCGCCGGGAACGGGCGCCGGGAAATAGATGCCGCGGTTGCTGACGAAGAAGAAGGCGTCCGGATTGTCCTTCACATGCTGGAAGATGGTGCGGACGTTCGGCAGCAGCGCGAGCACGCCGAGATACCAGAAGAAGATGACGAGCAGCGGCGGGATGTTGCGGAACACCTCGACATAGACGGTGCAGAGCTTGGCGATCAGCCAGTTCTTCGACAGGCGGCCGATGCCGACGAGAAGACCGACGATCGTGGCCGTGATGATGCCCCAGAAGGCGACGAGCAGGGTGTTGAGGAGGCCGACCTGCAGGGCGCGGAAATAGATCGAGTCCGGCGAATAGGCGATCAGCGTCTGGCCGATGTCGAAGCCGGCGCGGCTGTTGAGGAAGCCGAAGCCCGTGGACATGCCGTTGCGCGCGAGGTTGGCCGCGACGTTATGGGCGGCGTAATAGACCGCGCTGCCGACGATGAGCACGGTCGCGATCTGGAAGAGAATGCTTCGGAAAGCCGGATTATAAATCAGCGACACCGACGGTCGGTGTTCGCCGCCCTCGGTGCGGACGTCGTTTGCAGCCATTCACTTGTCCCCTGTCGGTCACCCTTTTTTCCGGGTGTTCAAGACGTTGAGGAAGAGGCGGGCCGGCCGCGGTGGACGCGGCCCGCCTCTTCTGTGCGTGTGGTTTAGCGGATCGGCGGTGCGTATTGCAGGCCGCCCTTGTTCCACAGGGCGTTCAGGCCGCGCTCGATCTTGAGCGGGGAGCCCTTGCCGACATTGCGTTCGAAGACTTCGCCGTAATTGCCGACGGCCTTGATGACCTGGACGGCCCAGTCGTTGGGCAGGCCGAGATCGGCGCCGATGGTGTTGTTGGCTTCTTCACCGAGGAAACGCTTGATGTCGGGGTTTTCGGTCTTTTTCATTTCCTCGATATTGGCCTGGGTGATGCCGAACTCTTCCGCCGTGATCATGGCGTAGTGCGTGAAGGACACCACGTCGAACCACTTCGAATCGTTCTGGCGAACGGCCGGGCCGAGCGGCTCCTTGGAGATGATTTCCGGGAGAACGACGTGATCGTCCGGATTGGCCATCTTCAGGCGGATCGAATAGAGGCCCGACTGGTCGGTGGTGTAGACGTCGCAACGGCCGGCATTGTAGGCGGCGTCGGCTTCGTCCTGCGCTTCGAACACGACGGGCTTGAATTCCATCTTGTTGGCGCGGAAGTAGTCGGCGAGGTTGAGCTCGGTCGTGGTGCCCGACTGGACGCAGACGGACGCGCCGTTCAGCTCCAGAGCCGACTTCACGCCGAGTTCCTTCTTCACCATGAAGCCCTGGCCGTCATAGTAGTTGATGGCGCGGAAATCGAAGCCGAGCTGGCTGTCGCGGCTGGCGCTCCAGGTCGTGTTGCGGGCGAGCATGTCGATTTCGCCCGACTGCAGGGCCGGGAAACGGTCCTTGGCGGAGAGGGGGGTGAACTTGACCTTGGTCGCATCGCCGAAGACGGCGGCGGCAACGCCCTTGCACAGGTCGGCGTCGAGGCCGGTCCAGTTGCCGGAGGAGTCCTGGGCACCGAAGCCCGCGAGGTTGGATCCGTTCACGCCGCACTGCACGAAGCCCTTGGCCTTCACGTCATCGAGCGTTCCGGCGGAGGCTGCGTGGGCGCCGAAGCCCAGGACCGCAGCGCCGATCACGATCGGGAGAATTCTTGTTGCCATTCTTGAGACCCTTTTTCTGTTTTTCTGTCGCCCTCATCCCGGCGTCCTTTTGAGACGAACCGGAAGAAGCGCCCCCGCCACCCTCCTGGCGCGAGTGGGGCTATCTCATTCGTAAAAGTCGGACGGGTCAAGTGACGTTGCCGAAATTCTAGGCCATTTCAACATTATCGGCGGGCCTGCTTATTTTATCTGCCGATACGGATGACGAGTGCAAAGTGTTGGCGAAAAATGAGGCAGAAGCGCCCGTAAGCCCTTTCTGACTGACGATCCGGGCTTGACCTTTGGCGCGAAGCCGACCGACAAGAAGCGCAACGCGCATGGCGGACGGTCGGCCAGCGACGGGTCAATAAGACGGCGACAGACAAGGATGTAAGATGAGCGACGACAAGGATTTTCTGGCAGGTGCCGGCGTCAACACGCGGCTGGCGCATACGGGCAACGCGCCGTCGGACTATCACGGTTTCGTCAATCCGCCGGTCGTTCGGGCGTCCACCGTCCTCTTCCCCGATGCGCGGACGATGGAGACGCGGGCGCAGAAATACACCTACGGCACGCGCGGCACGCCGACGACGGATGCGCTCTGCGCGGCCATCGACGCGCTGGAGGGATCGGCGGGCACGATCCTCGTGCCGAGCGGGCTTGCCGCCGTCACCGTTCCCTTTCTCGCCTTTCTCTCCTCGGGCGACCATGCGCTGATCGTCGACAGCGTCTATTTCCCGACGCGGCATTTCTGCGACACGATGCTGAAGCGGATGGGCGTGGAGGTCGAATATTACGATCCCGCCATCGGCGCCGGGATCGCGGCCCTGATGCGGCCGAACACGCGGCTGGTGCATACGGAGGCGCCGGGGTCGAACACGTTCGAGATGCAGGATATCGGCGCGATCGCCCGGGCCGCGCACCGGCAGGACTGCGTCGTCACCATGGACAATACCTGGGCGACGCCGCTCTATTTCAAGCCGCTCGACCACGGCGTCGACATCTCGATCCATGCGGCGACGAAATATCCGAGCGGGCATTCCGACATTCTGATGGGCACGGTGTCGGCCAATGGCAAGCACTGGGAGCAGTTGCACGAGGCGACGATCACGCTCGGCATCTGCGGCTCGCCGGACGACAGCTACCAGATCCTGCGCGGCCTGCGGACGATGGGCGTGCGGCTGGAGCGGCACCAGGAGAGCGCGCTCAATCTCGCCCGCTGGCTGGAGGAACACGAGGACGTGGCGCGGGTGCTGCATCCGGCGCTGCCGAGTTTTCCGGGGCACGATCTCTGGAAACGCGATTTTACCGGGGCGAGCGGCATCTTCTCCATCGTTCTGAAGGTGTCCGATCCGGCGCAGGCGAAGGCGCGGGCGCATGCGTTTCTCGATGCGCTGTCCTTCTTCGGGCTCGGCTATTCCTGGGGCGGCTATGAGAGCCTTGCGCTCGTCGTCGGATTGTCGGACCGGAGGATCTGCAAGCAGCCCGCCGAGGGGCCGGTCATCCGGCTGCAGATCGGGCTCGAGGATGTGCCGGATCTCCGGCGCGACCTCGAAGCCGGGTTCGCGGCGGCTGCGGCCGTGACGCGCTGAGCACGGTCAGGCGCTAGGCGCCGGGGAGGCGATGGGCGTAGAGCCAGTCGAAATCCTCGGCCAGACGCTCCGGCGGGCGCAGCGACAGAACGAGATTGCGGCCGAGGCGGAGCGGGCCGGCGGCGTGGTAGGCGAAGCGGTTGAACGCGCCGCGGGCGCGCACGCGCTCGATGCGGGGTTTTCGCAAGGCGACGAAGGTTTCGAGCGCTGTCTGAAGACGTGTCGTGCCGGAAAGAGTGTCGGCGAGCGCTGCGGCGTCCTCGATGGCCATGGCGGTGCCCTGGGCCGAGAACGGCATCATGGCATGGGCGGCATCGCCGATGAGGATGCGGGTGCCGTCGTGCCAGTCCCCATCGGCGATCTCGTAGAGCGGCCAGCGGCCGAGCGGTTCGGCCTGTTTCAACGCATCGCGCAGAGCGGGGTTCCAGCCGTTCAGGAGAGCGGACACCGCGTCGCGGGCGGCGATGTCGCCGTCGGCCTGTTCGGCGCGGCCGCTGCCGATGGCGACAAGGTTGAGGCCGCCGCCTGCACCCATGGGATAGGCGACCAGATGGGCGTTGCGGCCGAGAAAGGCGGTGACGACGGTGGGGTCGAACGGGTGTGGCACGGGTCTTCCGGGCGGCACGGTCAAACGCCAGGCGACGTTGCCGGAGAAGCGCGCCGGGGGGAGACCCATCGTGGCGCGGACGTTCGAGCGGACGCCGTCGGCACCGACGATGAGGTCCGGATGTCTCCCGGTGTGCCGGGCGATGGCTTCGGGCGTGGCGTCGGCGACGGGCGTGCCGAGATGCAGGCGGCAGAGGGGGTGTGCGCGAACGGCGTCGGCCAGCGCGCGCTGCAGATCGGCGCGGGAGACAACGGCATAGGGTGCGTCCCAGCGGTTTCGCGCGAAGCGGCCGGCGGGAACGGTCGCCACCCTGCGCAGGCTGCGCCCATCGGCCAGGCGGATCTCGTCCGGTTCGACCCAGTGGGGGGCGAGCGCCTCGCTCAGGCCGAGGGCGGCGAGGATGCGGGTGGCGTTGGGAGAAAGCTGGAGACCGGCGCCGACCGCATCGAGGCCGGACGCGCGCTCCAGAATGTCGACGGCGATGCCCTTTGCCGCCAGCGCCAGCGCGGCGGTGAGGCCGGCCATGCCGGCCCCCACGATCGCGACCGTCAGGGAGACGTTTTCATCCGTGGGCGGGGCTTCGGACGCGGGTGCGGAAGGGGGCATCCCGCCGGGACCGGATCAGGCCGCCTTCGTCTGGAACAGGCAGCCGGTCGGCCGGGTCTCGTCCATCTTCAGCGTGCCATTGTAGCGGAAGAGGGTCGAGCAGTAGGAGCAGACCTTTTCGTTGTCGTCGCCCATGTCGAGATAGATGTGCGGATGATCGTAGGGCACGGACGCGCCGGTGCACATGAATTCCTTGACGCCGACTTCGATCACCGCGTGACCGCCGTCGTTCTGGAAATGAGGAATACCGTGCCCGGCCATGTCGTTCTCCACTGTCTCGTCTGTCTGTCTGTCTGTCTGGTGCGCGCTGCCGGATGGGCCGACGCGGGCGGTGTCGGCGCGGATATTAGGGAGGTTCGCGGCAAAAAGGTAGACGATTGCCGAGGGGAGGACGCGTTTTTTGCACGAGCGGGGTTTTTCCGCGTCGCGGCGGGCCGTAAAGGAGACGGACCCGCCTTTCAAGCGCGTCGCGATCTCCCGGATTTGCGCGCAGCACTTGGGGTTCTCGTTTACCGCCTGTCCCAGGAGCCGCTTCGATGGATCTGTCGCCGCCACCATTCTCGACCTTTCGCCATCAGGGCCTCGACATCGCCTTTTTCGATGCCGGGAATCCTGACGGCGTCCCGGTTCTGCTGATCCATGGCTTTGCCTCGTCGGCCAATGTCAACTGGGTCTTTCCCGGCTGGCTGAAGACGCTGGGCGACGCCGGCTACCGGGTGATCGCGCTCGACAATCGCGGCCATGGCGCGAGCAGCAAGCCGACCGATCCGGCGCTCTATCACCCGCCAGCCATGGCCGGCGACGCCAGCGCGCTGCTGACGCATCTCGGGCTCGATTCGGCGCATGTCATGGGCTATTCGATGGGCGCGCGCGTGTCGGCCTTTCTGGCGCTCGACGCGCCGGACCGGGTGCGCACGCTGGTGCTCGGGGGGCTGGGGATCGGCATGGTGACCGGCGTCGGCGACTGGGACCCGATCGCCGATGCGCTGCTGGCGCCCTCGCTCGACGATGTCACCCACGAGCGCGGGCGAATGTTCCGCCTGTTCGCCGACCAGACGAAGAGCGACCGGCAGGCGCTGGCCGCCTGTATCGCGACCTCGCGCGCGCTTCTGACCCCTGCGGAGATGGGCCGGATCGCCGTTCCCACGCTGATCGGCGTGGGCACGAAGGACGATATCGCCGGCTCCGGACAGGCGCTGGCGGACCTCATGCCGCGGGCGGTCGCGATCGACATTCCCAACCGCGACCATATGCTGGCCGTCGGCGACCGGGTGTTCAAGAAGGCGGTGCTGGAATTTCTGGCCGACAACCCTTGAGCCCGAGAACCGTTGAGCGCGAGACCCCTTGAGCCCGAGACCCTTGAGCAAACGGCGCGGACGCCGAGGCGGCGGGGCCTCCGGCGCGCAGGCCTTCCGGATCGGGTCTGCCCATTTCCGGCCGACCCCCATTTAAACTTGAGCCAAACTGCCCTATTGTCACAAGACTATGCTTGATAAGCCCTGCGGGCCGAGCCCAGCAGGACTATAGGCAGGCCCTGGGAATACAGACGGCCGGCAAGAGCGGCCGTGAAGGAGTGCGACATGGTCGCCAGGACGGACATGATCATCGAGATGCGCGCGACCGAGACCGTCAAGACGATGGACCCGATCTGGGACAGCCTGCAGGACGAGGCGCGCCATGCCGCCGAGCACGAGCCGATGCTGGCGGCGTTCCTCTATTCCACGATCATCAACCAGCGCTCGCTGGAGGAAAGCGTGATCCACCGGATCGGCGAGCGTCTCGACCATGCGGATCTCGACGCCAGCCTCGTGCGGCAGGCCTTCCTCGACATGGCGGCGGACTGGCCGGACTGGGCGAGCATTCTGCGCGTCGACATCCAGGCCGTCTACGACCGCGACCCGGCCTGCACCCGCTTCATGGAAGTGATCCTCTATTTCAAGGGTTTCCACGCGATCCAGACGCACCGGCTGGCGCACTGGCTGCTGCTGCGAGGACGGCGCGATCTGGCGCTCTACCTGCAGAGCCGGTCGTCCTCGGTGTTCCAGACCGACATCAATCCCGGCGCGCGGATCGGCAAGGGCATCTTTCTCGATCATGCGACGGGACTGGTGGTCGGCGAGACCGCTGTTATCGGCGACAATGTCTCGATCCTGCACGGGGTGACGCTGGGCGGCACCGGCAAGGAAGGCAGCGACCGGCACCCGAAGATCGGCAACGGCGTGCTGATCGGCGCGGGCGCAAAGATTCTCGGCAATATCCATGTCGGCCAATGCTCGCGCGTCGCGGCCGGCTCGGTCGTGCTGAAACCGGTTCCGCCCAAGGTGACGGTGGCCGGCGTTCCCGCGCGGGTGGTCGGCGAGGCCGGCTGCTCGGAGCCGTCGCGCTCGATGGACCAGGTGCTGAAAAGCTTCGAGATCTGACGACGGCCGCTTTTTTTCGGGAACCGGCGGGGCTCGCATGGCTTGTGGCGTGAGGCTGCCCATCTCCGTCGATGCAGGGTTTACACCCCTTGCGGCTTCATGAGAGAAGCGCCGCATCCCATTCCTGAAGCGCAACGCGATCCCACAGATTCGCGCCTTGTGCTTGAGGTTCCCGTTTTGCGGATGTCGTCATCGCAAAACCGCTGCGCACTGTTGCGCGACACGCTCTAGGAGACACGACTTGAAGCCTGAAGACATCAAGAAACTCGAAGCCTACTTCAAGCGCATTTTCAATCCGCAGATCGTCGTCAAGGCGCGTCCGAAGAAGGACGAGTCGGCCGAGGTCTATCTCGGCGACGAATTTCTCGGCGTGGTGTTTCGCGACGAGGAAGACGGGGAGCTGTCCTTCAGTTTCTCCATGGCGATCCTCGACATCGATCTCTGAAGACGTCGCCGCAACCGGCCGAATTGTCTTCTCTTTTGCCCGGCCGGCTCCTGCCCGCCGGGCTTTTTCGTGTCGGGCGCTGTGCTTTAGCGATCACGAAATGTTGCACTGCACTATCGATTCTTGACTTTATTGTGCAGTGCAACTAATATGGCTTCATCGAAACCCATTTGGAGGAATGCCCATGTTCAACTTTTCCGATAACGCCTTTGCCGGCAAGGACGTCCTGGAAACGATGACGAAGAACTATGCCGCGATGACCAAGGGTTTTCAGGCGATCGCCCTGGAAGCTACCGAGTACTCGAAGAAGAACTTCGAGGACAGCATCGCGCATATGCAGAAGCTGACCGGCGTTCGCAGCATCGAAGCGGCCGTCGAGCTGCAGACCTCGTTCCTGAAGTCCTCCTATGAGGGCTACGTCTCGGAAGCCACCAAGATCGGCAGCATGGTCACCGACCTCGCCAAGGACAGCTACAAATCCTACGAAGCGCCGCTGGCACAGGCTGCCAATGCCGTGCAGACGGCCACCAAGTCGGCCGCCTCGGCTGCAAAGTCCGTCGCCGCCTGATCGGCTAAACCAGAGGGCGCAAGCCCATCGATCCAGTCGAAGCCGGCTGCGGGGTGCCGCGGCCGGCTTTTTCGTGTCCGGTTCATCCCGCCCTGTGCCGCGACGCCCGCTCTGCCGCCATCCGCGCCGCGCAGAGGCGAGGGAGGCGTACCGCGCCGGGTGCCGGGCCCGCCGCCGCCCGCGTCATTGCGGCAAAAACCATCAAACTTGAGCGCGCGGTTCGAATATCGTTGCAGTCCAACGGAACGGGCTTAAAATCGCCGAACGACACACTATCTGTTGTGTCATGGAATGGTCGCAATGGGCTCCCAAGCTTTGCGATCCGACGAGGGAATGAAGACGAATGATCGCTCTGCCGATCCGGATGGCCAGGGGTGACGAGGGGAACGGCGATTCCAATCGCGGCACCTCGGTCATCACCCGGACGAAGACACAGACCAAGAAGCCGAGCCTGTACCGCGTGCTGCTTCTCAATGACGACTATACGCCGATGGAGTTCGTCATCCACGTGCTGGAGCGTTTCTTCCAGAAGGATCACGAGGCGGCGACACTGATCATGCTGAGTGTCCACAAACACGGCGTCGGGGAATGCGGCGTCTTCACCTATGAAGTAGCCGAAACCAAAGTGACGCAGGTGATGGATTTCGCCCGCCAGCATCAGCACCCGCTGCAATGCGTCATGGAAAAGAAATGAGGATCCGACGTGCCAACATTTTCGACAAGCCTTGAAAAGGCGCTGCACCAGGCTCTCACGCTGGCCAACGAGCGCCACCACGAATATGCGACCCTCGAACACCTGCTGCTGGCGTTGATCGACGACGGCGATGCGGCCGCCGTCATGGGCGCCTGCAACGTCAATCTCGATGCCCTGCGCAAGACGGTGTCCGACTATGTCGACAACGAACTCGGCAACCTGATCACGGGCTATGACGAGGACTCGAAGCCGACCGCCGGCTTCCAGCGCGTCATCCAGCGCGCCGTCATCCATGTGCAGTCGTCCGGCCGCGAGGAAGTGACGGGCGCCAACGTGCTCGTCGCCATCTTCGCCGAGCGCGAAAGCCATGCGGCCTATTTCCTGCAGGAGCAGGAGATGACGCGCTACGACGCGGTCAACTTTATCAGCCACGGCATCGGCAAGCGGCCGGGCTCCTCGGAAACGCGCACGCCGCGCGGCACCGACGAGACCGACGAGGCGCCGAAGGCGGCGCGCGACCAGGACGAAGGCGGCGGGCCGAAGAAGGCGCAGGACGCGCTGACGGCCTATTGCGTCAACCTCAACGAGAAGGCCAAGGTCGGCAAGATCGACCCGCTGATCGGCCGTCACACCGAGGTCAACCGCACGATCCAGGTTCTGTGCCGCCGCTCCAAGAACAACCCGCTCTATGTGGGCGATCCGGGCGTCGGCAAGACGGCGATCGCCGAGGGCCTCGCCAAGCGCATCGTCGAGAAAAAGGTGCCGGAAGCGTTGCAGGACGCGACAATCTTCTCGCTCGACATGGGCACGCTCTTGGCCGGCACCCGCTATCGCGGCGACTTCGAGGAGCGCCTGAAGCAGGTCGTCAAGGAGCTCGAGGAGTATCCGGGCGCCGTGCTGTTCATCGACGAAATCCACACCGTCATCGGTGCCGGGGCGACGTCGGGCGGCGCCATGGATGCGTCGAACCTTTTGAAGCCGGCTCTGTCCTCGGGCGCGATCCGCTGCATCGGCTCGACCACCTACAAGGAATATCGCCAGTTCTTCGAAAAGGACCGGGCGCTGGTGCGCCGCTTCCAGAAGATCGACGTGGTGGAGCCGACGATCGACGACACGATCGAGATCATGAAGGGCCTGAAGCCGTATTTCGAGGACTATCACAAGCTGAAATACTCGAACGAGGCGATCAAGTCGGCCGTCGAGCTTTCGGCCCGCTACATCAACGACCGCAAGCTGCCGGACAAGGCGATCGACGTGATCGACGAGACCGGTGCGGCCCAGATGCTGCTGCCGCTGAACAAGCGCCGCAAGCTGATCACCGAGAAGGAAATCGAGGCGACCATCGCGACGATGGCCCGCATTCCGCCGAAAACCGTGTCGAAGGACGACGAGACCGTTCTCGCCAATCTCGAAAAGGAACTGCGCTCGGTCGTCTACGGTCAGGATCTCGCCATCGAGGCGCTGTCGTCGGCCATCAAGCTGGCGCGGGCGGGTCTGCGCGAGCCCAACAAGCCGATCGGCTCCTATGTCTTCTCCGGCCCGACCGGCGTCGGCAAGACCGAAGTGGCGAAACAGTTGGCGGCCTCGCTCGGCGTGGAACTGCTGCGCTTCGACATGTCGGAATATATGGAACGCCACACGGTCTCGCGGCTGCTCGGCGCACCTCCCGGCTATGTCGGCTTCGACCAGGGCGGTCTGCTGACCGATGGCATCGACCAGCATCCGCATTCGGTTCTGCTGCTCGACGAAATCGAGAAGGCGCATCCGGACCTGTTCAACATCCTGCTGCAGGTCATGGATCACGGCCAGCTGACGGACCATAACGGCAAGAAGATCGACTTCCGCAACGTCATCCTGATCATGACGACCAATGCGGGCGCGTCCGACATGGCCAAGGCCGCCTTCGGCTTCGGCTCGTCCAAGCGCGAGGGCGAGGATGTGGAGGCGCTGAACCGCCTGTTCACGCCCGAGTTCCGCAACCGCCTGGATGCGGTGATCCCGTTCGGTTCGCTGCCGACGCCGGTCATCCACCAGGTCGTGCAGAAGTTCGTGATGCAGCTGGAAACCCAGCTGTCGGAGCGCAACGTCACGTTCGACCTGCACGAGGACGCGATCGCCTGGCTGGCCGACAAGGGCTACGACGAGAAGATGGGCGCCCGCCCGCTGTCCCGCGTGATCCAGGAGCACATCAAGAAGCCGCTCGCCGAGGAGATCCTGTTCGGCAAGCTCAAGAAGGGCGGCGTCGTCAAGGTGACGGTCGGTCCGAAGGCCGACGGCAAGACGGGTCTCGTGCTCGAGACCATCTCGGAAACGGCCCGCATCAAGCCGAAGGCCGAGGTGGAGCAGAAGCCCCGCAAGCCGGCCAAACCGGCCAAGGCGGCCAAGGCCGAAATGGAAACCGTGGGCGCCGACACCGGACCGAAGCCGAAGAAGGCGAAGGCCGAGGACGCCGATACGGCTGCTGCGACCAACCCGGCAACCGACGCGCCCCGCAAGGGCCGGACGGTGCCGAAGGTGCCGCGGACGTAAAGACGACGCGCTCTGCGTGTGGGAATGCCGGGCCTTGTGCCCGGCATTTTTGTGTCTGGGTGTCTTCGTATCGGAATGTCGGTGGGGGCGGCCGGAACAGCTGGAGACGGGAGATGGAGACGGGAGCGACGGGACACGGGGGCTCCGGCGACCGGTGGTCAGTCGGCGTTGCTCACCTCAGGGCCGGCCGACCGGTTCGATCGGGCCCGTATCGCCCGTCCTGGACCATTCCGTCAGCAGGAAGGCCAGGAGGCCGGCGAGGGTGAGGGCGGTGGCGAGGGGGAGAAGCGTTCCTGCGTAGAAGTGGCCGAAGAGCGTGGCGAAGAGGGCGGAGACGAGGCTGGAGCCGGAGGCGATGAGGGCGGCGCCGAGGCCGGCCATATTGGCGAGCGAGCGCATGGCCATGGCGTTGAGATTGCCGAACAGGATGCCGATGGCGAAGAAGGCGGGGAAGGCGCAGGCGAGGAAGAGGGTGAGCGGCGGCTTGCCCGATGAGACGGCGCAGGCCGCGAGCAGCGCCAGTCCGGCGGCGGTCAGGCCGGCATAGCCGGCGCGGGCCATGGTCTCCATGCCGAAACGGGGCACGCATCGCGCATTGACGAAGGAGGCGAGGCCGACGCCGAGCGCGAGCAGCGCGAAGTAGAGCGGAAAGGTCTCGGCGATGCCGTAAATGTCGAAGAAGAGATCGGCTGCGGTCGCGAGATAGAGAAGCTGCGCGCCGAAGACGAGGCCGGTGGCGACGATGAGGAGGCTCACGCGGCGCGCGGCGAGGATGCTGGCGGCGTTCACAAGGAGCGTCCTCGGGCGCAGCGGGATGTGGCGGGCGGGGTGCAGCGTTTCGGGCTGGCGACGGATGAACCAGAAAGCCAGAAGGAGCGCGATGGCGAGGTAGGCGGCGAAGATCGCGCGCCAGCCGAACAGCGCCATCAGCCCCTGCGCCAGAAGCGGCGCCAGCATGGGCACGAGGATGAAGAGCGTGAACATGAAGGAGAGGATGCGCGCCATGGCATCGCCTTCGAACTGATCCCGGATCATTGCGCGCGTGGCGATCTTCGGTCCGGCCACGCCGATGCCCTGAAGGATGCGGCCGAGCACCAGCAGGGGAAGCGTGGTCGAGAGCATGGCGACGAGGGTGCCGAACGCATAGAGGCCGAGGCCGAGGAGGAGCGCCTTGCGACGACCGACGGCATCCGAAAGGGGCCCGAGGAAGAGTTCGCCGATGGCCATGCCGACAATGAACAGCGCGATCACGGACTGGGTGGAAAGCGGCGGGGCCTCGGCCATCTCCGCCCCGATCCGCCGCAGCGCCGGCAGGAGGCCATCGATGCTGAGCGCGGTCAGCGAGGTCAGGCCGGCGTAAAGGAGGATGCGCTCGCGCAGGCTGGTCATCGGGGTCCTTCGGCGCGGGGGGGCGGTGGTGGGTTGGCAGATCGGCAGATCGGCAGATCGGCAGATCGGCAGATCGTGCGGGGTGGGGCAGGCGGCTGTCAAGGTCGTCGCAGCGGCAAGTGTCGGATGCCGCTCTTGCGTCGATATTTTGCGAGCGACCACCCTTCCCGCCGTCATCCCGGGCGCGATCCGGGATCCAGCGACCTGACGTCGGTCAGGTCAGAGACGTCTCTTCATCTCCCGGACGTGAGATGGCTGGGTCCGGATCAAGCCCCGAATGACGGGGGGAGGATGGATTGCCCTCTTGACCTTGCCCCTTTGCAGACAAGGCATTTTCCGCAGGCCCTTGTCCTGGGAGCGCCGCACCGGACGACATGGCAGAGGGCACATGGTTTTCGTTTTGGTGACGACGCCGTGTCGGCTGCGGGTTCCTGCGCGCTTCCGGCGTGCCGGACCTTGTTATCGATCGGGGATCTGCGGCAGGAATGGCTTGACGGGGGGTGGTCGTCGCGGCATCTGGTCGGGGTAGAGGTTCAGGCACTGGGTGCCGCCCGCAGGGCGGGTGCGGGAAGGGTGGCGTGGCGTATTCGGCGGACAGGGACGGCGAGGGGACGGCGGGGTTCTGGTTCCTGAAGGGCATGCAGGGCATCTTCAGCCTGCCGGCGTCTATCCTCCTGATTTCCTTCGTCGGCTTTACCGCCTTTGCGCAGCAATCGGGCGTGCCGGTGGATCAGGCGGTTTTCATGACCGGGATCGTCTGGGCGCTGCCGGCCAAGCTCATTCTCGTCGGCTCGATCCAGTCCGGCGCCAATCTGTTTGCGGCCTTCGTGGCGGTGACGCTGTCGTCGATCCGGCTGATGCCGATGGTGGCGGCGCTGATCCCGGAAATCCGGGCGGAGAAGACGCGGACCTTCGTGCTGCTGATCGTCTCGCATCTCATCGCGGTGACGGCCTGGGTGATGGCGATGGAGCGCGTGCAGCACGTGCCGCGCCCGCACCGGGTCACCTATGTGCTCGGGCTCGGGATGACGCTGGTGATCGCCAACATGATCGTCGTCGGCACGCTTTACCAGTATGTGGCGGAGTTTCCGCCGATCGTGGCCGGGTGTCTGTTCTTCCTGACGCCGGTCTATTTCCTCGCCTCCATCTGGAGTTCGGGGCGGCATCCGGTCATCCACATCGCGCTGGTCGTCGGGCTGTTGCTCGGGCCGCTCGCGACGCTGTACGCGCCGGATTTCGACCTGCTTCTCTCCGGCATCGTCGGGGGGACGCTGGCCTGGGGGCTCGACGTGCTGCGCCGGCGGCGTCTGGGGGGCCGGGTATGAGGACGGGCCTGAGGAAGGGCCTGAGGAAGGGCCTGAGGAAGGGATGGGCATGAACTGGCAACCGGATGCCTGGGGCTATGTCTTCATCGCCATTGCCGGCTTTCTCGCGACCGATATCTGGCGCTGGCTCGGCGTTGTCGCCGGACGGCGGTTGCGCGAGGACTCCGAGGTTTTGAACTGGGTGCGGGCGGTGGCGACCGCGCTGGTGGCGGGCGTCGTCTCCAAGCTCATCGTGTTCCCCACAGGCGTCCTGGAAAGCTCGCCGCTCTGGCTGCGCGTCGGCTCGATCGCGGTCGGGGCGCTCGCCTTCTTTCTCGGCCGGCAGGTGCCCGCCATCGGCATTGTCTCCGCCATCGCCTTTCTGGGGGCGGGGCTCTATCTGCTGGGATTCTAGCTTCGTCTGCACATCCGGACGGACCGGCGGGTTCCCGGGCGGACCCTGACACGCGACGGACGGAGGCTCTTATGGCCAAGGATATTTCAGGCATGATCGACGGGCGGAGGCCGCGGGGCGAGGCGGGCGAGGGCGGCGTGCCCCAGCGCGATGCGTCACGGCGGCGGCCGGCGATGCTCTGCCTTCGCTGGCTCGTGCTGGCCGCGCTCGGGGTTCTGCTCGTCGTCGTCAATCCGCTGGCGGACCGGGCGGCGCAGTACAATCGCGATGTGACCATCGGCAGCACGGCGCTGTATGGCACGCTGCGGGTGATGAACTCGGTGATGAGCGTCGCCAAGGATGCGGACGTGACGGGCGGCGTCGGCGTCGCCTCGGTGACGGCGAGCCCGGGGCAGCTGCTGCAGCCGGTGACGAACACGATCGACCGCATGGCCGACCTCCTGTTCTGGCTGGCGATCGTCTCGGGCGTGCTGTCGACGCTGTTCCTGCCGGTCGCCAAGGTCGCGGCCATCGGCCTTGCCGGCGTCGCGCTCTTGCGGGCGGGCACGAGCCTGACGCGCAGGCCGTTGCCGGGCGCTGTCGAGCGCCTGGCGCGGGCGGTGCTGACGCTCTGCCTGCTGGGCGCCGTGGTGCTGCCGCTCTCCTATGCCGTCGCCTTCCACGCCGGCGCGCGGATGACGGACGATGCCTGGCAGGGCGCAACCGTGGTGTTCGACCGGATCAATGCGGATTACGACGCGGAGGCCGTGGGGCAGATCGATGCGCTTCGCGACAGCCAGGCGCCTGCCCTGCCGCAGGCCGCACCGGATAGGAGCTTTCTCGGTCGGCTGGGATCGGCGGTCGATCAGTCGCAGTCGGCGATCTCGGGCACGGTATCGGCGGCCTCCGGTCTGGTGACCTCGCTGACGGAGGGCGTGGCGTCGAAGACCAAGGTGATCACCGACGGCATCGCCATCTCGTCCGATCTCTTCACCGCCTCGATCGCCATCGCCGTCTCCTACCTCGTGAAGATCCTCGTCATGCCCCTGCTGATCCTCGCCGCCGCGCTGTTTTTGATGCGGGCGGCGTTTCGGTAGGAGGAGAATGTCGTCCATCCCTCTCCGTCATTCCGGGCTTGTCCCGGAATCCAGCCACCACACGTCTGTGGGCTGAAAGACTCTTCCGACCTGACGGATGTCAGGTGACTGGATTCCGGGTCAAGCCCGCAATGACGGACATGCTTGGCAGGTAATCCTTCGACCCGCTCACCCCAGCGCGGCGCGGAGTTTTTCGGCGTTGGCCTTCAGGATGTCCGGGTCTTCCATGGTGCCGGAATGGGCGCGCATGGGCTGGCCTTCGTGGCGGGGGATGATGTGGACGTGGAGGTGGAAGACGGACTGGCCGGCGGGGGCTTCGTTGAACTGCAGGATGGTGATGCCGTCGGCGGAAAAGGCCGTCTTCGAGGCGATGGCGACCTTCTGGACGGCGGCGATCAGCGCGGGCAGGGTGGCGGGGTCGGCGTCGAGGAGGTTGCGCGACGGGGCTTTCGGCACGACGAGGGCGTGGCCGTTCGCCTGCGGCATCACGTCCATGAAGGCGATGACGGCATCGTCCTCGTAGACCGTGTGGGAGGGGATCTCGCCGCGCAGGATCTTGGCGAAGATGTTGTCGGTGTCGTATTGGGTCATGGCAGGTCCCTCAGGAGGTTCAGCTGTCGGATTCGCCATCCTGCCGCTCGCCCTTCCGGAAAGGGCTGTGCTCGGTGAGGATGTCGCCCATGGCTTCCACGTCGAGGCGTTCGCGCTCGAGATAGTCGGCGACGGCGCGTTTGAGGCCGGGATGGGTGAAGTAATGGGCGGAATGGGTGGTGACGGGCAGGTAGCCGCGGGCGAGCTTGTGCTCCCCTTGCGCGCCGGCTTCCACCCGCTTCAGGCCGCGCGAGATGGCGAAATCGATGGCCTGGTGGTAGCAGACCTCGAAATGCAGGAAGGGGTGATCCTCGATCGCGCCCCAGTGGCGGCCGTAGAGCGCATCGCCGCCGATGAAATTGATGGCGCCGGCGATGTAGCGGCCCTCGCGCTTGGCCATGACCAGGAGGATATCCTCGGCCATGCGGTCCGATATCATCGAATAGAAGGCGCGGGTGAGGTAGGGCCGGCCCCATTTGCGGCTGCCGGTATCCATGTAGAAGCGGAAGAACTGGTCCCAGATCTCCTCGGTGAGGTCCGCGCCGGTCAGCCAGTCCACGGTGATGCCGTTTTCGAGCGCGGCCCGGCGCTCCTTCTTCAGTGCCTTGCGCTTGCGGGAGGCGAGGGTCTCGAGGAAATCGTCGTGGCTGCCATAGGTGTCATTGGTGAAATGGAACTGCTGGTCGGTGCGGTGCAGGAAATCGGCATCTTCGAAGGTCGCGATCTCGGCCTCGGGCACGAAGGTGACGTGGGCGGAGGAGACCTTGTGGCGCCTGGCAAGCTCGGTCAGACCGGTCGCCAGCGCCTGCTGCACGGCCTCGACCGCGAAAGGCTCCGACGTCGCCAGAAGGCGCGGGCCGGTGGCGGGGGTGAAGGGCACCGAGCTTTGCAGCTTCGGATAATAGCGTCCGCCTGCCCGCTCCAGCGCATCGGCCCAGCCGTGGTCGAAGACATATTCGCCCTGGCTGTGGTTCTTCAGGTAGCAGACCAGTGCGCCGGCCAGCGCGCCGTTGCCGTCTTCCATCAGAAGATGCTGCCCGAGCCAGCCGGTCTCGGCGGTGGCCGAGCCGGAGTCTTCGAGCGCCGAGAGATAGGCATGGGAGACGAACGGGTTGTAGGGCACGTCTGCGGTCGCGGACGCCCTCGTGGTGCCGATGAGCCGGTCCCAGGCGCGCTTGTCGATGTCCTTGAACGAGGTCTCGATGCGGATGCTGACGTCGTCTGCCATGCGCTAGGCCACCAGGTCCCCGGTTGCGCGTGCGCGGGGCTCGAAACCCTCGAACGTCATCTGGTCGGCGTGGCGAAACGTGTGGTCGGCGGCCTCCTCGTCGCGCACCGTCCAGGTGATCACGGTGCGGCCGCGATCGCGCTGCGCCGAGATGAAGGGGTTCGGCAGGTGGCCATAATGGTAGGAGATGAAATCGAGGCCGAGCGCCATGGCTTCCTCGTGCAGGGCGAAGTCTTCCGGCCGGGCGCCTTCGGCGGTGAGGCCGAGGGGAAAGCGCGACTCGAGCGCCTTCAGGTCCTTCAGCAGCCAGTGGTCGAAGCTCATCAGCGCGACGGGGCCGTCATAGGATTCGAGGATATCCACCACGGAATCGGCGAAGCCTTCGTCGTCGCCCTGGCGGCCCTTCAGCTCCAGCACCAGGGGAACGCGGCCCTTGACGAGGCGCAGGAGCTGGGAGAGCGAGGGGATGCGGTCGGCCGTGTTGCCGATCGAAAACAGGCCGAGTTCGCCGACGGTCTTCACCCGGATATCGCCCTCGACGCCGCAGAGGCGCTTCATGTCGTCATCGTGAAAGACGACCGGCACGCCGTCCGCCGTATATTGCAGGTCGCATTCGATGGCATAGCCATGATCGATGGCGCGCTGGAAGGCGGAGACGGTATTTTCCCAGATCGCATTGTTCATGTCGTGGTAGCCGCGATGGGCGACCGGCTGGGCCTTGAGGAAGGCCGTATCCTTCTGGGGACGCAGGGCCGGCATCGCCATCATGCGATCTCGATGACAGCGTCGATCTCGACGGCGGCATTGAAGGGCAGGCCGGCCATGCCGACGGCGGCGCGGGCGTGAACGCCGGCTTCGCCCAGAATGGTGACGATGAGGTTGGAGGCGCCGTTCATGACCAGGTGCTGCTCGGAAAAGCCCGGCGCGGAGGCGATGAAGCCGTTGAGCTTGACGATGCGGCGGATGCGGCCGAGATCGCCCTTGAGCGCGGCCTTGGCCTGGGCGAGCACGTTGATGGCGCAGAGTTCGGCGGCGCGCTGGGCGGCGGTGACATCGACATCGGCACCGACGAGACCGAGCACGGCGACCTTGCCGTTTTCCATCGGCAGCTGCCCGGAGATGTAGAGGTGCTGGCCGCTGATGACGAAGGGAACGTAGTTTGCGGCGGGTGCCGCGGCAACCGGCAGGGTAATGCCGAGCTGTTCGATGCGGGCTTCGATTTCTGCGGACATGGATGTCTCCGGACAATATTGTATTCTTATGGGGAATGCGTCATGCACGTCTTTCTTCGATGCGGGGATCAGATCCCACGCCTCGCTTTCGACGCATGTTTCAATATAGCATCGCGCGTCGATCCAACAGGAGCTATTGGATGTTTCGTTCAGGCATGACCCGCGTCCTCGTCCTCTCCGCTGCGTTTTTCGGAACGATGGCGGTCGGGGTGGAGAACGCAGCGGCGAACATCCTGGTTCCGCACCGGGCGGTCTATGATCTGGAGCTCAAGGACTCGTCCGAGCGCTCCGGCATTTCCAGCATGTATGGCCGCATGGTCTACGAGTTCAACGGTTCGGCCTGCGACGGCTACACGGTGAGCTTCCGATTCGTGACCAAGGTGGATACGGGCGAGGACGTGCGGCTGACGGACCAGCAGACGACCACGTTCGAGGACCTGAAGAGCGGCAATTTCCGCTTTCTGACCCGCTCGTTCACCGACGAGAAGCTGGACAAGGAAGTGCGCGGAGCGGCCCACGACGCCAAGGACGGCGTGCGGGTGGACCTGACGGAACCGGACAAGCGCGAGGTGGACCTCGCCCACAGCCTGTTTCCGACCGAGCATATGCTGGAAGTGATCGACCGGGCGAAGCGCGGCGACAAGATCTTCGAATCGCGGATCTTCGACGGCTCCGACAGCGGCGACAAGACGCTGGTGACGACGACGCTGGTCGGCGCGCAGCACCAGCCGAACGCCAGCGACGAGGATGCCGACGTCGCCAAGGCGGGCGTGATGGCGCAGAAGCCTTTCTGGCCGGTGACGATCTCCTATTTCAACGACGAGGCGACCGGCGACGCCGTGCCGATCTACCGCATGGCCTTCAAGCTCTACGAAAACGGCATCACCCGCGACCTGACGATGGACTATGGCGACTTCGTGCTGAGCGGCAAGCTCGCCAATCTCGAAATGTTCAAGCAGGGCGGCGAGGGCAGCTGCAAGTAGGCGGCACAGGCCTCACGTCGGGGGCACAGGCCGTTGGGGGCACAGGCCGTCGCGGGCATAAAACCGCGGAGATTGCGCCTTTTTCCTTGATATCCGTGGCGTGCCGCTGTATGGCGGGCCGCATTCCACACGTGGGGTTTGGGACGTTTCGGGAGACATCCGTTGCGTTCCGCCCGGTGGCAGGGTCATCCGAGCCTGCTGTTTTCCCCACGGAGGTTCAACCGGAAAAGGATAAACGGCATGGCATTGCCCGATTTCAGCATGCGCCAGCTTCTTGAAGCTGGTGTTCACTTCGGCCACCAGACTCACCGCTGGAACCCGAAGATGAAGCCCTACATCTTCGGCGAACGGTCCAACGTTCACATCATCGACCTGGCACAGACCGTGCCCATGCTGTCGCGCGCCCTTCAGGCCGTCAGCGACACGGTTGCCAAGGGCGGCCGCGTTCTCTTCGTCGGCACCAAGCGCCAGGCGTCGGAAATCATCGCCGACAGCGCCAAGCGTTCAGCCCAGTATTACGTCAACGCCCGCTGGCTCGGCGGCATGATGACCAACTGGAAGACGATCTCCAACTCGATCCAGCGCCTGCGCAAGCTCGACGAGATCCTCGCTTCCGACGCTTCGGGCTTCACCAAGAAGGAACGCCTGAACCTCGAGCGCGAGCGCGAAAAGCTCAACCGCGCGCTCGGCGGTATCCGCGACATGGGCGGCGTTCCCGACCTGATGTTCATCATCGACACCAACAAGGAGTCGATCGCGATCGAAGAAGCCAAGCGTCTTGGCATCCCGGTCGTCGCCGTGATCGACTCGAACTGCGATCCGGACCAGATCGACTACGCGATCCCCGGCAATGACGACGCTTCGCGCGCCATCTCGCTCTATTGCGACCTGATCGCCCGTGCCGCTCTCGACGGCATCGCCCGTCAGCAGGGCGCTTCCGGCCGCGACCTCGGCGCTGCCAGCGACCTGCCGCTCGAGCCGGCTCTGGAAGAAGAAGCCGTCGCGACCGACGCCTGATCTCACAGCACGATCACGGCCGGTCTCCTGAACAAGGGGCCGGCCGAGACCTATTCGACGGGGCCGTTTGCGACTGACGAAGTGGACGGCCCCGCATCTTTTCGAGGAGACCGCCGTTTTCGGGCGGATCCGCATCGGGTGAGATTGTTCATCACGATGTCATCTTGAGGGGGCACACCCTCACACACTTTCCGGACAGAGCCGCTCGACCGCATCTGAGCGCACCGGACGAGAGACAGAAAGAGGCCAAGACGATGACGACCATTACGGCAGCAATGGTGAAGGAACTGCGCGAGAAGTCGGGCGCAGGCATGATGGATTGCAAGAAGGCACTGGGCGAAACCAACGGCGACATGGAAGCCGCGATCGACTGGCTGCGCGCCAAGGGCATCGCCAAGGCCGACAAGAAGTCGGGCCGCACGGCCGCCGAAGGCCTGATCGGCATCACCAGCGCCGGCACCAAGGCCGTCGTCATCGAAGTCAACTCCGAGACCGACTTCGTGGCCCGGAACGACGCCTTCCAGGAACTGGTCCGCGGCTTCGCCAAGGTTGCCGTCGACACGGACGGTTCGGTCGATGCGATCAACGCCGCCACCTATCCGGCCACCGGCAAGTCGGTTTCCGACAGCATCAAGGACGCAATCGGCACGATCGGCGAGAACATGACGCTGCGCCGTGCAGCCCTGCTCTCGGTGACCGACGGCGTCGTCGCCACCTATATCCACAATGCGGTTGCCGACGGCCTCGGCAAGCTCGGCGTTCTCGTCGCGCTGCAGTCGACCGGCGACAAGGACGCGCTGAACGCCATCGGCCGCCAGGTCGCCATGCACATCGCTGCGACCAACCCGCTCGCCATTCGCTCGACGGAAGTCGATGCGGCGGTCGCCGAGCGCGAGCGCAACGTGTTCATCGAGCAGTCGCGCGCGTCCGGCAAGCCGGACAACATCATCGAGAAGATGGTCGACGGCCGCATGCGCAAGTTCTTCGAAGAGGTCGCGCTGCTCAGCCAGGCCTTCGTCATGAACCCCGACCTCACCGTCGAGGCTGCCATCAAGGAAGCCGAGAAGACGGTCGGCGCGCCGATCGAAATCACCGGCATGGCCCGCCTGCTGCTCGGCGAAGGCGTCGAGAAGGAAGAAAGCGACTTCGCCGCCGAAGTGGCCGCTGTCGCCAAGGGCTGATTCTTCATCGGCTTCATGCAAAACGGAAGGGCATCGCGTGGACAACGCGGTGCCCTTCGTGTATCCGGCTTGACGCAATCGGCGTCCATATGGCTTGACGCAAAGGCGCCGGCTGGCCGCCCGATTGTTCGGATGCGACGCTGCCCTTCGGGGGCGGCGTTCTCGACCCATATTGCGCGCCGGATCCCCGGGCGTGCACCACGACAGGAGTGATGATGTCGGCCCAACCGCTCTATAAACGCGTGCTTTTGAAGTGCTCCGGCGAAGCGCTGATGGGCAACCAGGGTTTTGGCATCGACGTCACGGTCGTCGACCGGATCGCCTCCGACATCGCGGCCGCCCGCGGCATGGGTGTCGAGGTCGGCGTGGTCGTCGGCGGCGGCAACATCTTTCGCGGCGTTGCCGTGGCATCCAAAGGGGGCGACCGGGTCACCGGCGACCATATGGGCATGCTGGCGACCGTCATCAACGCGCTGGCGCTCGCCACCTCGCTGCGCAAGCTCGACATCGACACGGTCGTGCTCTCGGCCATCGCCATGCCGGAGATCTGCGAAAGCTTCTCCCAGCGCGCGACGCTCTACCATCTCTCGCTCGGCCGCGTCGTGATCTTTGCCGGCGGCACGGGCAACCCGTTCTTCACGACCGATTCGGCCGCAGCCCTTCGCGCCGCCGAAATGGGCGCGCAGGCGATCTTCAAGGGCACCCAGGTGGACGGCATCTATTCCGCCGACCCCAAGAAGGACCCCAACGCCACCCGCTTCGAGCGGCTGACCCACAGCGAAGTGCTCGACAAGGGCCTCGCCGTCATGGACGTGTCGGCCGTGGCGCTGGCGCGCGAAAACAGCATTCCGATCATCGTCTTCTCGATCCACGAGAAGGGCGGGTTCACCGATATCCTGACGGGCGGCGGCCGCGCCACCATCGTCACCGACAACTGAAAGAGCGGCCAACAGACGGCGGACGGTCCCGCGCCAGCGGGATCACGCCGATCGAGCACGGAGAAATAAGATGAGTGAAGGTATCGACCTCAACGACCTGAAGCGCCGCATGGACGGCGCGATCACTGCGTTCAAGAACGACATCGCCTCGCTGCGGACCGGACGGGCCTCGGCCAACGTTCTCGATCCGGTGATGGTCGAAGCCTATGGCTCGCGCGTGCCGCTGAACCAGGTGGCCAACATCACGGTTCCCGAGCCGCGCATGCTCGGCGTGTCGGTCTGGGACCGCTCGATGGTCAATGCCGTGGATCGCGCGATTCGCGAATCGAATCTCGGCCTCAATCCGATCATGGACGGCCAGACGCTGCGCATTCCCCTGCCGGAACTCAACGAAGAGCGCCGCCGCTCGCTGGTGAAGGTGGCGCACGACTATGCCGAAAAGAGCAAGGTGGCGATTCGTCACGTGCGCCGCGACGGCATGGACAATCTCAAGAAGGCGGAGAAGGACGGCACGATCGGCCAGGATATCGGCCGCATCCAGTCGGAAAAGGTCCAGAAGATGACCGACGAGGTGATTTCCGACGTCGATCGCTTGCTCGCCGATAAGGAAAAGGAAATCATGCAGGTCTAGTCTGCATCCCTGCGTTTTACCCTCCTTCGCGAAGTCAGGCCGTCCATGTCCGATCCGTCCGCCAGAACGCTTCCCGCGCATGTCGCCATCATCATGGACGGCAATGGCCGTTGGGCCGCCCGGCGCGGCCTGCCGCGGACCATGGGGCACCGCAAGGGTGTTGAGGCCGTTCGCGAGACGGTGCGCGCCGCCGGCGCGCTCGGCATCCGCTATCTCACGCTCTACGCCTTCTCCTCGGAAAACTGGAGCCGGCCGGAGCCGGAGGTCAGCGACCTCATGGGCCTGCTGAAGGTGTTCATTCGCCGGGATCTGGCGGAACTGCACCGCCAGAACGTGCGGATCCGCATCATTGGCTGCCGCTCCAACCTGCGCAGCGACGTGCTGCCGCTGCTGCTGGAGGCGGAAGAGACGACGCGCAACAATACCGGCATCACCGTCTGCATCGCCTTCAACTACGGTTCGCGCGACGAGATTGCCCGCGCCGTTCAGGCGCTGGCGGTCGACGTCGCCGCCGGCCGGCTCAGCCCTCAGGAGATCACGCCCGCGATGATCGCCAGCCGGCTCGACACCGCCGGCATCCCCGATCCCGACCTCGTCATCCGCACGAGCGGCGAGGAGCGGCTCTCCAACTTCCTGCTCTGGCAATCCGCCTATTCGGAATTCGTCTTCCTGCCGGAATACTGGCCGGACTTCGACCGGGCGCTTCTGATGCGGGCGATCGACACCTACCGGCAGCGGGATCGCCGCTTCGGCAATGTCGCCTCCGCCACCGATGCGGCATCTCCCGGGACCCCGCCGCCGGCCAGCCTTGCGGTCGGTTCGTGATGAGCCGCGAACTCCGGCTCCGGATCCTCTCCGGCATCGTGCTTGCCGCGGTCGCGCTCGGCGATACCTGGATCGGCGGTCCCGCCTTTGCCATCCTCTCGGCCGTCATCGGGCTTGCCGTCTGGCATGAATGGACCAGCATGACGCGGATCGCCGCCGGCGACCGTGGCGCCTATCTCGCCGGCTGGGGCGTGCAGGCGGTCGTCGCCGTGCTCATCATCGGCGGCGGCGACGAATATGCCCTGCCGGTGCTCATCCTCGCCGCGATCGCCGCCATCGTCTGGTCGCGATTCCATGGCCGGGGCTGGTGGCTGCCGGGCGGCGTCGCCTATGCCGGGATGACGACGATCTCGCTCGCGACCATTCGCGACGACACGCAGGTCGGCTTCGTCGCCATGCTCTTCGTCTTTTCCGTCGTCTGGGCGACCGACATTCTCGCCTTCTTCTTCGGTCGCGCGATCGGCGGGCCGAAGCTCGCGCCGAGCATCTCTCCGGGCAAGACCTGGTCGGGCGCCATCGGCGGGGCGGTCTCGGGCGTCGTGGCCGGCACCGCCGTCTACGCCGCCTATTTCCCGCTCGAGGACGCGCGCATTCCGCTGGTCGCGCTGGTGCTGTCGATCGCCAGCCAATGCGGCGACCTGTTCGAATCCTATGTGAAGCGGCGCTGCGGCGTGAAGGACAGCGGCCGCATCATTCCCGGCCACGGGGGCGTCTGGGACCGGGTGGACGGGCTGGTCGTCGCCTGCTTTGCGGCCCTGATCATCGCGCTCGGGGAGGCGATGACGGGGGCGGGCGGACGGATCGGGGCTCTGCTGCTCGGGCTCTGAGTCTAGGGCTCTGAGTCTGGGGCGCGCGGAGTCTCGGGGCCGATTCCCGGGTACGGACGGGCCGCGGAAACGTGATGTCGGGGCCATATCGCATTCTTCATGCCGCATCTGTAAGGTGGCGCGCGTGGCGCCTGCCTCCGGCGACCTAGCCCGCCTCCGGCGACCTGATAAGGACGACTATGACCTACCTGGCCGATCTTCTGCATCTCTTCGTGGGCTATATCGTCCCGTTTCTCCTGGTTCTGACGCTGCTCGTCTTCGTGCACGAGATGGGACATTATCTCGTCGGGCGCTGGTCGGGCATCAAGATCGTCGCCTTCTCCATCGGGTTCGGGCCCGAACTGGTCGGCTTCAACGATCGGCACGGCACGCGGTGGAAGTTCTGCGCCATCCCGCTCGGCGGCTATGTCAAGTTCTATGGCGACGAGGATGCGGCGAGCACGCCGGACTATCACACGCTCGAAGGCCTCTCAGCCGAGGATCGCGGGCGGACCTTTCTCGGGGCCAAGCTGTGGAAGCGGGCGGCAACGGTCGCGGCCGGGCCGATTGCCAATTTCATCCTCGCCATCGTCATCTATGCGCTCCTGTTTTCGATCTATGGCAAGCCGATCGCCGACCCCGTCGTCTCCGAGGTGAAGGCCGGCAGTGCGGCGGCCGAATCGGGCATCCGGCCGGGCGATCTGCTCGTCTCCATCGACGGTTCCACGGTCACGACCTTCGACGATGTCCGCCGCTATGTGGGCGTTCGCCCGGAGATCCCGATCGTCGTGGAGATCCGCCGCGACGGGCAGCGCGTCGACGTGCCCATGGTGCCGAAGCGCACCGAGATCACCGACCAGTTCGGCAACAAGATGGAAATGGGCATCATCGGCATCCTGACGAACCAGGAAAGCGGCAATTTCCGTCTGGAGAGCTTTGGCCCGCTGGAGGCGATCGGGCAGGGCGCGATCGAGAGCTGGCATATCGTCACCGGCACCTTCGCCTATATCGGCAATCTCGTCACCGGCAACATGAAGGCCGACCAGCTGGGCGGGCCGATCCGCGTGGCGCAGGCCTCCGGCCAGATGGCGACGCTCGGCGTCGCCGCCGTGCTGCAGCTGGCGGCCGTGCTTTCCGTCTCCATCGGCCTTCTCAATCTGATGCCGGTGCCGGTGCTCGACGGCGGGCATCTGATGTTCTACGCGATCGAAGCCGTTCGCGGTCGTCCGCTCGGCGCCTCGGCACAGGATATCGCCTTCCGCATCGGCTTCGCCATGGTCCTGATGCTGATGGTTTTCGCCACCTGGAACGATATTTCCTCGCTTGTCGGACGAATGAGCGGCGCGGTTGGCTAAAGGTTAAGGAAGAGGCGCTAAAACGGATGAAGCTTCTCTTCAAGGATTTGATTAGAAACGATTTGTTTACGATAATTCTTCTCTGTAGTGGCCGTTCAGCCACGGTGGGAATTGAAGTAAACGGAAATTAACGTGCTACCTTGCTTGTATGAGAAAAGCGGGTAAAACGGCAGGCATGACCGGAGTCGGCACGAGTTCGCCGCGGGACATTGGAAGAAGGTAAGATCAGAACATGAAGGCTGGTTCAAAGTTTTTGAACGCGGTGTCGGCGGTTGCGCTGTCTGCAGGGATTGTCGCATCTGGAACTGGCGTCGTCGTTCTTGCCAGTGCGTCTGTCGCTGAAGCCGCGACGATCCGTCGCGTCGACGTTCGCGGTGCGACGCGCGTCAGCGCCGAAACGGTCCGCTCGAACATCACCATCGTTCCCGGTCGGGAATTCACCAATGCCGACATCGACGCTTCGGTGAAGCGCCTATACGACACCGGCTACTTCTCCAATGTCAGCATCAACGTCTCCGGCGGCGCGCTGGTCGTGAACGTCAGCGAGAACAACCTGATCAATCAGGTGGTCTTCAACGGCAACCGCAAGATTACCGACGACAAGCTGGCCGCGGCCGTCAAGACCCGCTCGCTGAGCGCCTATAGCGAGGCGACCGTTCAGGCCGACATCCAGTCGATCAAGGATGCCTATGCCGGCATCGGCCGCAACGACGTGACCGTGACCGTGCAGACGGCACCGGTTGCCGAAGGCCGCATCAACGTGGCGTTCGTCGTCAACGAAGGCGACCGCACCAAGATCCGCTCGATCAACTTCGTCGGCAACAATGCCTATAGCGACGGCCGCCTTCAGGGCGTCATCGCCACCAAGAAGTCCGGCATTCTCTCCTTCCTGAACCGGAAGGACGTCTACAATGCCGACAAGCTGCGCGCCGACGAAGAGCAGCTTCGCCAGTTCTACTACAATCGCGGCTATGCCGACTTCCGCGTCGTCAATTCGGATGCCGTTCTCGACGAGACCGCCAACGAATACACGATCACCATCACGGTCGAAGAAGGCGAGCGCTACGATTTCGGTGCGGTCAATGTCGAATCGACCGTCGAAGGCATCAATGCCGACGAACTGAAGGGTCTCGTCCAGAGCCGTCAGGGCACGATCTACAAGGCCAAGGACGTGCAGGAAACGATGTCGGAAATCTCCAAGCGCGTCGCCGCGCAAGGATATCCCTTCGCCCGCGTCACGCCGCGCGGCAACCGCGACTTCGCGGGCCGCACGATCGCCGTGGATTACCTGGTCGACCAGGGCGAGCGCGCCTATATCGAGCGCATCGAGATCCGCGGCAACACCCGCACGCGCGACTACGTCATCCGTCGCGAATTCGACATGAGCGAAGGCGACGCCTTCAACCAGGAAATGATCGCGACGGCCAAGCGTCGTCTCGAAGCGCTCGGCTACTTCTCGACCGTCAACATCTCGACCCAGCAGGGCACCGCGTCCGACCGCGTCGTCGTGATCGTCGACGTGCAGGATCAGTCGACCGGTTCGTTCGGCATCGGCGCCGGCTATTCGGCCGGCAGCGGCGGCGGCTTCCTGGTGGAAGCCTCGATCGAGGAAAAGAACTTCCTCGGCCGTGGTCAGTACATCCGCATCGCAGCCGGTCGCGGCGAAGACAGCCGGACCTACAACGTCTCCTTCACCGAGCCTTATTTCCTCGGCTACCGTCTGGCCGCCGGCTTCGACGTGTTCAAGAACGAGAACGACTTCAACGACGACAACTACAGCTACGAGGATCAGGGCTTCAGCCTGCGCGTGACCGCGCCGATCACCGAGCGGCTGTCCTCGACGCTGCGCTACAACTACACGCGCCTCGACTATCACGCCTCGAGCGACGAACTGGCCGACCTGTCGACGCCGTATCGTCGCGTCGTCAACAACTCGCCGTGGACCCGTTCGTCGGTGTCCAACTCGTTCACCTACAATTCGCTCGACGATGCCCAGCTGCCGCATGAAGGCATCCTGGCGTCGGCCACGCAGGAACTGGCCGGCCTCGGCGGCACGTCCGATTTCTACAAGCTGACGGCCAAGGCCAAGTGGTACTACACCGTCAACGACGATGCCGACGTGATCGCCTCGCTGTCGGCAGGTGCGGGCCATGTGGTCGGCACGACCGGCCCGATGGAAGTGTTCGACCAGTTCCAGATCGGCAGCAACGAAATCCGTGGCTTCGAGCGCAACGGTATCGGTCCGCGCAGCCGCGAATATGACGATGCCATCGGCGGCACGACCTACTTCACGGCTTCGGCCGAAGCGACTTTCCCGCTGCCGGGCATTCCGCGCGATGCGGGCTTCCGTGGCGCCGTCTTCGCAGATGCCGGCACGCTCTATGGCAACGACGTCAATGTCCGTGCCAGCGACCGTATCGTGGGAACCGATGCCTCGCTTCGGGCCTCGGTCGGTGTCGGCCTGCTCTGGGCGTCGCCCTTCGGTCCGCTCCGCATCGACTACGCGGTCCCGGTCGCCAAGGAAGATTACGACAAGGTGCAGAACATCAAGTTCGGTATTTCGTCGAATTTCTGATATCGGCAGTCCAGAACTGCATGCCAAACTGTTCTGGAGTCTGGCCCATGGATGCTAACTGGTTTTTCCCGCCGCATGACGGGCTCCGCCTGAGCGATCTGGCGGAGCGCATCGGCGCTTCGCTGCAGGACGAGAGCGTCGGCGACCGGATCGTTTCCTCGGTCGCGCCGACCTATCGGGCCGGCCCCCGCGACATCTGCTACATGCTGCAGCGGCGCTACCGCGACGAGTTCACGACGTCGCAGGCGGCGGCCGTGATCTGCAACGAGGCGGTCGCCTCGATCGTTCCGCCGCACATCCCCGTGCTGTTTGCGAAATATCCCCATACGGCCTTTGCCCTTGCCGGCGCCATCTTCCATCCCGAAGCCCTGCGTCCGATCCAGAATCTTGCCGGGCAGAGCGGTATTTCGCCGGCGGCCTTCGTCGATCCCACCGCGCGGCTCGAGGACGGCATCGACATCGAGGCGACGGCGGTGATCGGGGCAGGGGTCGAGATCGGCACCGGCACGCGCATTGCCGCGGGCGTCGTCATCGGTCCCGGCGTGCGCATCGGCCGCGACTGCACGATTTCGGCGGGCGCGACCATTCTGTGCTCGCTCGTCGGCAACAATGTCATCATTCATCCGGGCGCCCGGATCGGCCAGGACGGTTTCGGCAATGCGCCGGGTCCGCGTGGCGGCATGATCAAGATCGTGCAGATCGGCCGCGTCATCCTGCAGGATCACGTGGAGATCGGCGCCAATACGACGATCGACCGCGGCGCGATGGACGACACCGTCATCGGCGAGGGCACCAAGATCGATAATCTCGTCCAGGTCGGCCACAACGTCCGCATCGGGCGCCATTGCGGCATTGCAGCGAAGGTCGGCATCGCCGGCAGCACGCGCATCGGCGACGGCGTGATGATCGGCGGCGCGGCCGCGATCAACGGACATATCACGATCGGCGACCGCAGCCAGATCGGCGCGATGAGCGGCGTGGCCGCGGACGTGCCGGCCGGCGAGCGCTATGGCGGCATTCCCGCGCGTCCCATGCGCGACTTCCTGCGGGAAGCGGCCGAGATTGCGGCGCGGGCCAACCTGAGAAAGCGCAAGACGACGACGGGAGACAAGCAATGAGCGAAACCCCAATGGGCGATACGGGGGGCGAGACGAAAGGTGACGTGGGCGCAACGGTTCTCGGCACGGCCGATATCCGCGAGATCATGAAGCTCCTGCCGCACCGCTATCCGTTTCTGCTGGTCGACAAGATCATCGAGATCGACAGCGACAATTCGGCGATCGGCATCAAGAACGTGACGGCGAACGAGCCGCATTTCACCGGGCACTTTCCCGACCAGCCGATCATGCCGGGCGTCCTTCTGATCGAGGGCATGGCGCAGACGGCGGGCGCGATCTGTGCGCGCAAGACCGCGACCGGCAGCAATCTCGTCTATTTCATGACGATCGACAATGCGCGGTTCCGCAAGCCGGTGGTGCCCGGCGATCGCGTGGAGTATCACGTGGTCAAGCAGAAGCAGCGCGGCAGTATCTGGAAGTTTCATTGCGACGCCAAAGTTGACGGGCAGCTGGTCGCGGAAGCGGATATCGGTGCCATGATCATCAGCAAGGACGAAGCCTGACATGATTGCCGAGAGCGCCAAGGTCCATCCCTCCGCCGTCGTCGAAGACGGGGCCGTCATCGGCGAGAACGTCACCATCGGTCCGTTCTGCCATGTCGGCGCGGAGGTGGAGCTTGCCGACGATGTCGTGCTGATGAGCCATGTCGTCGTCATCGGCCGCACCAGCGTCGGCCGCGGCACGAAAATCTTTCCGTCGGCCGTCATCGGCGGCGATTCGCAGAGCGTGCATCACAGCGCGGTCGGCACGCGGCTGGTGATCGGCGCGAACTGCACGATCCGCGAGGGCGTGACCATGAACACCGGCACGGTGGAGCATGGCGGTCTGACCTCCGTCGGCGACAACAACCTGTTTCTGGCCTATGCGCATGTGGCGCATGACTGCCGGCTCGGCAACAACATCATCCTGTCGAACAATGTGATGCTGGCCGGCCATGTCGTGGTCGAGGACCGGGCGATTCTGGGCGGCGGCTCGGCCGTGCACCAGTTCACCCGCGTCGGCCGCCAGGCCTTCGTCGGCGGCCTTTCGGCCGTCAGCTACGACGTCATTCCCTATGGCATGCTGAACGGCAATCCCGGCATTCTCTCCGGGCTGAACGTCGTGGGCATGTCGCGCGGGGGCCACGACAAGGCCGTCATCCACGAGGTGCGCCGCGCCTACAAGCAGATCTTCGAGGGCACGGGCTCCGTGCGCGCGAATGCGGCGGCGATCCGCGAGGATTATCTCGGCTGCGCGCCGGTCATGGAAATCCTCGACTTCATCGGCGCGGAAAGCGACCGCGCGCTGTCCTCCCCCACCCGGGGAAAGAAGGGCTGAGCGCCATGCCCGGCCAACCGCCCGAGGGTCCGGACGGGACGTCGCCACGAGCGGGTCCTGAGGTGCGGGGGCGGCTGGCGATCATCGCCGGCGGCGGCCGTCTGCCGCACCATGTGGCCGATGCGGCCCGCGCCCATGGTGAAAACCCCTATATCATCGCGCTGACCGGCGAGGCCGGCGACGGCTGGAGCGGTTACGACAACCGCACGCTCGGCATCGGCAATTTCCGGGATATCAGCGCCACTTTCCGTCGTGAGGGCATCGACCGGGTGGTGCTCACCGGCGGCGTGCAGCGGCGGCCGGAATGGCGCGACATCCGCCCGACGCTGAAGACGCTGTCGCGCGTGCCGGCGGTGCTGAAGACGCTGATTTCGGGCGGCGACGATGCCGTTCTGAAAATGGCGATCGCCCTGATCGAGGCGAGCGGCGCCCGCGTCATCGGCGTCCAGGACATCGTGCCGGAGCTTCTGGCCGAGATCGGGCCGATCGGGCGGATCGTGCCGGAGAGCGACGACCAGCGGGATATCGCCGCGGCGACGGCGGCGGCCAATGCGCTCGGTGCGCTCGATGTCGGGCAAGGCGCCATCGCCGTCGGCGGGCGGGTGGTCGCGCTGGAGGGGCCGGAGGGCACCGATGCGATGATCGCGCGCGTGGCTGGCCTGCGCCGCGACGGGCGGATTTCGCAGCGCCGGCGCGGCGTGCTGGTCAAGCTCTGCAAGCCGCAGCAGGACCTGCGGGCCGATCTGCCCTCCATCGGGCCTTCGACCGTGGAAAGCGCGCTGGCGGCCGGTCTTGCCGGCATCGCCGTGGAAGCGGGCCGGGCGCTGGTTCTGGAGCGCGCCGCAACCATTGCGCTTGCCGATCGTTCCGGACTGTTCGTGACGGGGCTCGACCGGACGCAGCCGCTCGTGTGAATCGGGTGTGAGTCGGGCTCGCGTCGGTGCGGCTTTTCGTCAGGCTGCGTGAAACTGTCTGATCATCGAGGTGCGTGCATGCCGAATGAAAACAAGCCCGGGCCAATCCCGGGACGGATCAAGGTTGCGGTCATCGCCGGCGAGGTGTCGGGCGATCTTCTCGGCGGCGACCTGATCCGGGCTCTGAAGCTCAAAGTCGGTTCCGTCTCGCTCGTGGGCGTCGGGGGCGAGGCGCTGGAGGCCGAGGGGCTGGTCTCGCTGTTCGACTATTCCGAACTGTCGATCATGGGCATTTCGCAGGTGCTTGCCCGGCTGCCGAAACTGCTGATGCGCATCCGCCAGACGGCCGATGCGATCATCGCCGCGAAGCCGGACGTGCTGGTGATCATCGACAGCCCGGATTTCACCCACCGGGTGGCGAAGGCGGTTCGCGCCGCGCTGCCCGCGCTGCCGATCGTCAATTACGTGTGCCCGAGCGTCTGGGCCTGGAAGCCGGAGCGGGCGCTGCGCATGCGGCCCTATGTCGATCATGTTCTCGCCATCCTGCCATTCGAGCCGGAGGCGATGGAAACGCTCGGCGGGCCGCCGACGACCTATGTGGGGCACCGGCTCGCCTCCGATGCCAATGTTCTCGCCGTGCGCGCCGCGCAATGGGCGAAGGGCGGCACCCATGCGCGCGGCGAGACGCAGCGGACCTGCCTGATCCTTCCCGGATCGCGCGGCTCGGAGATCACGCGGCTGCTGCCGGTGTTCCGCGAGGCGGTGGAGATCCTGGCGCGACGCTCGCCGGGCTTCCGCTTCGTGCTGCCGACCGTGCCGCGCCAGGCCGACGCCGTGCGCGCGATGCTGCGCGACTGGCCGGTGGAGGTCGAGGTGCGGGTGGGCGCGCAGGCGAAATGGGACGCTTTCGCGCAGGCCGACGTCGCCATGGCGGCCTCCGGCACGGTCATCCTCGAACTCGGCCTCTGCAGCATTCCCGTCGTGTCCAACTACAAGGCCGACTGGCTGATCCGCATGATGCACAAGCGTATCCGGATCTGGACCGCGAACCTGCCGAACCTGATCGGCGACTATGTGATCGTCCCGGAATATTTCAACGAATCCATTCGGCCGGGCGCGCTGGCCCGGTGGATGGAGCGGCTGGCGACCGACACGCCGGAGCGCCGCGCGATGATCGGCGGCTTCGACGCGGTCTGGGACATCATGCGCACGGAGGTGCCACCGGGCGAACGCGCGGCCGCCGTTGTGATCGAGACGATGGCGGCGAAGGCGGCGCGGGGCTAACCGCGCCTCGGAGAGACGCGTGCGTGTCAGGCTGTGCCGGCGAGAAGGCGCTCGACGAGGTCCGGCGTCAGTTCGGTGAAATGGGTGATGACGACGGAGGGGCCGAGCGTTTCCACCGCGACGTCGGAATAGCCGAAGGGCACGGCGATGGACGGGATGGCGGCGTTATGGGCAACGAGGATGTCGTTGCGGCTGTCGCCGATCATCACCGCCCGCGCGGGCGTGCCGCCGGCCAGGCGGATGGTGGCGAGCAGGTGCTCGGCATCGGGCTTGCGCACATCGAACGTGTCGCCGCCGGTGATGGCGGCAAAGCGCGCGGTGAGGCCGAGGCTGTCGATCAGCGTCCGCGCCAGCATTTCGAGCTTGTTGGTGCAGACGGCCAGCAGATAGCCGGCAGCCGACAGTCGGTCCATCGCGTCGAGCACGCCGGGATAGGGCATCGAGGCGCCGGGCATGGTGGCGTGGTAGTGCGCGACGAATTCCTTCATCTGCCAGGCGAGATCGTCCTTGCTCAGCGGCTTGTCGCGCATCGCGAAGGTGCGCTCGATCATCGCCTGGGCGCCATGGCCGACGAGATGCGTCAGGTCGTCATAGCCGACCGGCGCGAGGCCCGCCTGGGTGACCGCATGATTGAGGCTCGCCACCAGATCGGGCGCGGTATCGACCAGCGTGCCGTCGAGGTCGAAGACGATGGTGGCGGGCGGCAGGGCGCCGGATATCGAAGCGGAAGCGGTCGAGGCGGAGGAGAGCGAAGCGGGCATGGGGGCGGGCCTTTGCGGTCTGATGGCGACTGCGGGCGTAAGCGACCGGGCAGCGAAATGCAATCGGTCCGCATCGAGCTTCGCATAATCCCGGGCGCAGGCTCCAGGCTCCCAGGCTCCCGGGCGTTTCGGACGCGCAGCCCCACAGGGGAACTCGCGGGCACCTTCGCAGGGGGTCTTCGCGCCGGGGGCTTTCCTCTGCCGCATGGGCCGTGTAAACCTCCGGGCGGCCGGGCCCTGCCCGGACGACGGGTTCAACGGGAGACAGCGGCGCATGGATGCCCGCCACATGAAGATCAAAGCCGCCGAGGCGGCGCTGGCCCATGTCGAGGACGGCATGCGGCTCGGGATCGGCACCGGCTCGACGGCCGAGGAGTTCATCCGGCTTCTGGCCGAGAAAGTCGCGGACGGTTTTCGCATCGAGGGGGTTCCGACCTCCGAGCGCACGGCGCGGCTGTGCCTCGATCTCGGCATTCCCCTGCGCTCGCTCGACGAGCTGCCGGAACTCGACCTCACCATCGACGGGGCGGACGAGGTCGATCCCGACCTCAACCTCATCAAGGGCGGCGGCGGCGCGCTTCTTCGCGAGAAGATCGTCGCCTCGTCCTCGGCACGGATGATCGTGATCGCCGACGAGAGCAAGGTGGTCGGCACGCTCGGCGCCTTCAAGCTGCCGATCGAGATCAACCCCTTCGGGCAGAAGGCGACGCTGATCGCCATCGAGAAGACCGCCGCGAAACTGGGCCTGTCGGGCGATCTCACGCTCCGCAGCTCGGGCGACGGACTGTTCGAGACCGATGGCGGGCATCTGATCGTCGATGCATCTTTTGGCCGCATTCCTGATGCAGATGCGCTGGCGCGCGAGCTGAACGGACTTCCGGGCGTGGTCGAACACGGCCTCTTCATCGGCATGGCGTCCCTGGCGATCATCGCCGGCGCGGCGGGTGCCAGGATGATGATGGGCGCTCGATCGGCCTGATCCCCACAGACTTTACCGGACGCGTCGAACCGACGCGACGCCCTTGAACATACAGGAGCTATTTCGAATGAACAGATTTGCAGGCCGGGTCCGCGTCTTGACCGCCTTCGTTCTTCTCGCCACGACCGCACCGGCAGCCTTCGCCCAGGACGTGACGGAAGACCACCTGAAGGCTGCGCGCGCCGCCATTTCCGCCATCGGCGCCACCGACAATTTCGACAATATCCTCCCGAACCTCGCCGAGCGCCTGAAGGTCAACCTGATCCAGTCCTCGCCGAACTACCAGGACCTGATCTCGACCACGGTCGATACCAAGGCGCTGGAACTGGCCGGCCGGCGTGCAGACCTCGAGCGCGAAGCCGCGACCATCTACGCCAAGACGTTCACGATCGAGCAGCTGAACGCGATCAGCACCTTCTACCAGTCGGAAGCCGGCAAGAAGCTGCTCAACGACGGCCCGATCGCCTCGCGCGAAATGATGAAGGCGGCCGATATCTGGGCGGCCGGCGTCTCGCGCGACCTGAACGCCGAAGCCACCAAGGCCCTGCAGGCGACGCTCGCACCGCCGGCCGACGCCGCCGGCCAGCCGCCGACGGCTCCGGCCCCCGCACCGGCCACCGCACCGGCACCGGCCCCGGCGCCCTAACCGGCGTCTCCCTGACGAGCGCCAAGGCGCTCTCATGCTGCCGCTCAACGGCCGCTCAACATCTTCAAAGCTCTCCGGGCATCCCGGGGGGCTTTTCTTTTGCCGACCGGGCGCACTATATCAGCGACAGGCCAGCAGGCAGCGCCGGACGGACCGTGCCGCGCCATCTGACCCCTCTCGTCTTCTCGGTCCCCGGAGCCTTCCATGACATCTTACGACTATGATCTCTTCGTCATCGGCGGCGGGTCGGGCGGCGTGCGCAGCGGGCGGGTCGCGGCCTCGCTCGGCAAGAAGGTCGGGATCGCCGAGGAATTCCGCTATGGCGGCACCTGCGTCATCCGCGGCTGCGTGCCGAAGAAGCTCTATGTCTACGCATCGGCGTTTTCGACCGACTTCCGGGACGCGGAAGGTTTCGGCTGGAGCGTCGGCGAGACGTCCTTCGACTGGCGAAAGCTGGTGGCGGCGAAGGACGCGGAAATCACCCGGCTGGAAGGGCTCTACCAGAAGGGGCTCGCCAATGCCGGCGCCGATATTTTCCATACGCGGGCCGAGTTGGTCGGGCCGAACCGCATCAAGCTGCTTTCGACCGGGCAGATCGTCACGGCCGAGCGGATCGTCATCGCCGTCGGCGGCCGGCCGGCCCCGCACGAGGCCCTGCCGGGGCATGAACTGACCATCACCTCGAACGAGGTGTTCGACCTGCCCGAACTGCCGAAATCGATCCTGATCGCCGGCGGCGGCTATATCGCCGTGGAATTCGCCAATATCCTGCACGGGCTCGGGGTCGAGACGACGCTGATCTATCGCGGCAAGGAAATCCTCTCGCGCTTCGACAGGGACATGCGCCAGGGCCTGCACAAGGCGATGGTGGAAAAGGGCATCCACATTCTCTGCGAGGACATCATCGAGACCATCTCGGATGCCGAGACGGGCGGGCGGCTGGTGACGACGCTGAAGGGCGAGACCCTGACCGTGGACCAGGTGATGCTGGCGCTCGGCCGCGTGCCGAACACGCAGGGGCTGGGGCTCGAGGCTGCGGGCGTGAAGACGGACCATCAGGGCGCCATCATCGTGGACGCGTTCTCCCGCACCAGCGCGCCGGGCGTCTATGCGCTGGGCGACGTGACCAACCGCGTGCAACTGACGCCGGTCGCCATTCACGAGGCCATGTGCTTCATCGAGACCGAGTACAAGGGTCGCCCGACCTCGCCCGACCATGACCTGATCGCCACCGCCGTGTTCTCCCAGCCGGAGATCGGCACGGTGGGCCTCTCTGAAGACGAGGCGGCGCAGACGCTCTCCGGCGTCGAGATCTACCGGACCGAGTTTCGGCCGATGCGGGCGACGCTGTCCGGCCGCGCCGAAAAGACGATCATGAAGCTGGTCGTGAACGGCGAGGACCGAAAGGTGGTCGGCGCGCATATTCTGGGGCCGAGCGCCGGCGAGATGGCGCAGCTTCTCGGCATCTCGCTGAAGGCCGGCGTGACCAAGGACGATTTCGACAGGACCATGGCCGTGCATCCCACGGCGTCGGAAGAGCTGGTGACGATGTATGCGCCGAGCTACCGCATCCGCAACGGCGAGCGGGTATAGAACCGGACCGGCTGCGGCCGGGGCGTTCTCGACGGCTTTGCCGGGCGCGGCTGCGCCCCGCCGGTGACCGCCGTGAGGAAAGGCACGATCCAGGTGAGGCCCTCCCAGGCCGGCTGGTCGAGCGGATCGGCGAAGGCGTCCCGCTTTCCGCCGGCGCCGGATGTCTGGCCCCGAGCGGCGGCGCCTGAGCGATGCGAAAGGGCGTGGATGACGAGCTGGTCGCGCATGGATATCTCCTTGGTCAGTGTGCCTGAACCGGACATAGCCATCGACGCGACGCGATCGTAGACGCAGGAATGAAAGGGGCGTTTCATCTGTGTGGGGCGCCGCGCCGGAACCCTTGTGCTATAGGCTGTCGGGCTGCTGACGGGGCAGGGCGGGACCGGACAAGGCAGGCCCGGACAGGGTGGGGCGGGATGAAGCAGATGACCGGCAGAGGTGGGGCTTGCGATGGACGAGACGGCCTGGGACGAATTGCAGCTCTTCCTGCAGGTGGCGCTGGCGGGCGGGCTGAGTGCGGCGGCCGTGCGCACGGGCTTGAGCGCACCCACGATCGGGCGGCGGATGCTGGCGCTCGAAAAATCCCTCGGCCGGACGCTGTTCGAGCGCAGCCAGCAGGGGTACCGGCTGGCGCATGACGGCGAGATTCTGCTCGATCATGTCCGCGCCATGCAGGCGGCGGCCGACGGCATTGCCGGATGGGGCTTCGCCTTTCCCATCGTGACGCTGGCCGGCGACAGCTGGATGGCCGGGTTCATGGCCGACCATCTAAGCGATCTGCGGGGGCCGTCGGATGCGTTCCGGATCTGCTGCAGCGGGATGACGGAGGACCTGGCCTTTCGCGGCGTGGATGTGAGCCTGCTGCCGAAGGCGCCCGCCGCCGGCAATGTGGCGGCCCTGCGCTCCGTCGGCATGCGCTACGCCGTCTATGCCGCACGCAACGCGCCGCCGCAGGCGGAGGGCCGCTGGATCTCGATGGCGACCGATACGGCGCGGCTGCCGCCCGAGCGCTGGGTCTTCGAGAACCACGAGGCCGATATCCACACCTGGACGACGAGCGCCGATCTTCTGCACCGGCTGGTGCGCAACGGTGCCGGCCGCAGCCTGATGCCGGTCTTCGTCGGCGATGCCGACCCCGCGCTCCGGCGGATCGGCGCGCCGATCGCCGACCTCGACCACACGCTGACGATCGTCAGCCACGACGACGAGCGGCGCCGGCCCGAAGTGCGGCTGGTGATCGAGCGCCTGGCGGCTCTCCTGAAAGCCCAGGCCGGCCGGTTTTCCGGCGCCTGCGAGACGGCGACCGCCTGATCGGCCGCGCGCCGCGTCTGGCCTGCCGACGGGCTTTGCAAGCGGCATCTTAACGTCTATAAGCCCGCATCGAAGAGGGCGCCGGAGGAGGCGCCGGTGCGACGAGGCCCGCCGGACGAGGCGGGACCGTGAAAGGCGATCGAGATGGCACAGAACTGGACACCGACCAGCTGGCGGCAGAAGCCGATCAGCCAAGTTCCCGACTTCCCGGATGCATCCGCCCTGGCGGCGACCGAGGCGCAGCTTGCGACCTATCCGCCGCTCGTCTTTGCCGGCGAGGCGCGCAACCTGAAGAAGGCGCTTGCCAATGTTTCGGAAGGCCGCGGCTTCCTGCTGCAGGGTGGCGATTGCGCCGAGAGCTTTGCCGAGCACGGCGCCGACACGATCCGCGACTTTTTCCGCGCCTTCCTGCAGATGGCCGTCGTTCTGACCTTCGGCGCGCAGCAGCCGGTGGTCAAGGTCGGTCGCATCGCCGGCCAGTTCGCCAAGCCGCGCTCGTCCAACATCGAGCGCCAGGGCGAAACCGAGCTTCCGAGCTATCGCGGCGACATCATCAACGGCATCGATTTCACCTCCGACGCCCGCATTCCGAACCCGGAACGGCAGATCATGGCCTACCGCCAGTCGGCGGCGACGCTCAACCTGCTGCGCGCCTTCGCGATGGGCGGCTATGCCAATCTCGACAACGTGCACCAATGGATGCTCGGCTTCGTGAAGGACAGCCCGCAGGCCGAGCGCTACCGCAAGCTCGCCGACCGGATTTCCGAAACGATGGACTTCATGAAGGCCATCGGCATCACGCCGGAGTCCAACCCGTCGCTGCGCGAGACCGATTTCTTCACCAGCCACGAGGCCCTGCTGCTCGGCTACGAGCAGGCGCTGACCCGCGTCGATTCGACCTCGGGCGACTGGTATGCGACGTCGGGCCATATGATCTGGATCGGCGACCGCACGCGCCAGCCCGACCATGCGCATGTCGAATACTGCCGCGGGATCAAGAACCCGATCGGCCTGAAATGCGGCCCGTCGATGACGGCCGACGGGCTGATCGAGCTGATCGATATCCTGAACCCCGCCAACGAAGCGGGCCGGCTGACCCTGATCTGCCGCTTCGGCCACGACAAGGTGGCCGAGCACCTGCCGCGCCTCATCCGCGCCGTGCAGCGCGAGGGCAAGAAGGTCGTCTGGTCCTGCGACCCGATGCACGGCAACACGATCACGCTCAACAGCTACAAGACGCGGCCGTTCGAGCGGATTCTCAGCGAGGTGGAGAGCTTCTTCCAGATCCACCGCGCCGAAGGCACGCATCCCGGCGGCATCCACATCGAGATGACCGGCAACGACGTGACGGAATGCACGGGCGGCGCCCGCGCGCTGTCCGGCGCCGACCTTGCCGACCGCTACCACACGCATTGCGACCCGCGTCTCAACGCCGACCAGGCGCTGGAACTGGCCTTCCTGCTCGCCGAGCGGATGAAGGGCGGGCGAGACGAGAAGCGGATGATCGTCAACGGCTGGGCATGATCCCAGGCGGGATCGTTCAGTCAGCACGAACAGGACAGGGCCGGGGAGCGATCGCCGGCCCTTTCGTTTGCGCACCGACCGTCAAACGACGGGCTCAGTCGCGCCGCGCCTCATAGGCTTCGAGGCGATCGTGGAGGCGGGCGATATTGGCCTGGAGCAGGGCGATTTCCTTAAGGAGGACATCGTCGATCTTGTGGTGCAGCGAGATCAGCTCGATCTCGGATTTCAGATTGACCTCGTAGTCCTTGGAGGCGTTCAGCCGGTCCTTTGCCGCTTCGCGGTTCTGCGACATCATGATGATCGGCGCCTGCAGCGCGGCCACCATCGAGAGGACCAGGTTGAGGAAGATGAAGGGATAGGGATCGAAGGCCTCGCTCTGCGTCAGAAGCACGGTGTTGAGCAGCGCCCAGCCCGCGAGGAACACGAGAAAGCTGATGATGAAGCCCCAGGAGCCGCCGATGCGGGCGATCTGGTCGGCGACGCGGTCGCCAACGCTCTGGCTCGCGACGAAGCTGGCATTGACGTCTTCCGACAGCGTCTGGCGCGCATGGGCCCGACCGAGCACGTGGCGCTCCACCCGGCCCAGCGCGGTTGCCGGTTTGTTGAAGAGGCGGCGGGATATATCTTCGATGCTGGACATGCGGGCTCCGGGTCCTGGACGGGATCTCTGCCAGCGATGTCGCCTTGTTTCCGGCGGAACTGTGTCGGTTCGCGCCGGCAAACGAATCGGACCCGCCGGATTTTGGGTAAGTTAAGCCTTAGTTATCCGTTTCCGCGCTAAAAATGCTGCTGCGCGATGTGCGGCACTCCCGATGCGCCTTTGACGGACATGAGTCCTCGTTTTTCCCCCTTACCTGTCTGTTTGCGCGGTGATGCGCTTCGCCGGAGTTTTCCGCATGTCGTTTCAAAATCTTTCCATCCTGAAAAAGGTTGGGCTGGTCGTCCTCGTCATGGGACTGTCCTCGGCCGCCATCGCCACCGTCGGAATCCAGGGTATCGGTGCGCTGGAGGATACGATGGTCTCCGTCGGTGCGCGCGAAGAGGTGGCCCGCGAGGCGATGGATCTTCGGGTGGACGTCATCTCGATCAGCCGCATGACCTATCAGCTGGCGGCCGATCCCGCCAAGGCCGCGGATGTCCGCACGGAATCGGCGCGGCGGCAGGGCGAAATGCTGGCGCGACTGCCCAAGATCGCGCTCGCCGCCGACGACACGCAGCGCGCCCAGCTGAAGACGGTGGCGGAGAAACTTCAGGCCTACTTCGCGACGATCGACACGATGGTGGAGGCTGCCGCTGCTCCGGGCGCCAGCAGCGCCTCGATGACGGCACCGCTGGCTTTGGCGCTCGATGCGCAGAAGGCGGTGACGACGGCGGTCAAGGCATACAGCACCTATTCCGGCGACGCGCTGGCGGCTGCCCGCTCCGCCGCGCTCGACAGCTCGTCGATGACGATGTTCGTTGCCATCGGCGCGGCCGTCGCGGCCATCGCGCTCGGCGGTTTCGTCAGCCTGCTCGTGGCGCGCCGCGGCATCGTCGCGCCCGTGCGGGCCATGACCGGCGTGATGCGCGAACTGTCCGAGGGCCGGCTCGATGTCGGGACCATGGACACCGCGCGGCGCGACGAGATCGGCGAAATGGGCCGCGCGCTCGACGTTTTCCGCCGCAACGCCATCGCCATGCGCGACATGAAGGCGCAGGAAGCCGCCCTTCAGGCGAGCAGCAGCGACCTTCAGTCGAGCATCGCCTCCGTCGTTGCCGCAGCCGTTGCCGGCGATTTTACCGCGCGCATCGACCGCGACTATGGATCGCCCGATCTCAACCGCTTTGCCGCGAGCGTCAACGAGCTCGTCGGCAGCGTCGACAATGCGATCGCGGAACTTCGTCGCGTCATCGAGGCCCTGTCGCAGGCCGACCTGACGCAGAGCATGAACGGCCGCTTCCAGGGCGCCTTCGGCGAGCTGCAGGCCAATGTCAACGCGACGATGGTGACGCTGCGCTCGACCATGGAGAGCGTGCGCGGCGCGGGCTCGACGATTTCGGAAAGCTCGGCGGAACTGAGCGGGGCGGCCAACGATCTGTCCAAGCGCACCGAGCAGCAGGCCGCAGCGCTCGAGGAGACGGCCGCCGCGCTGGACGAGATCACAGCCACGGTGCGCACCTCGTCCACCCGCGCCCATGAGGCGCAGGAGATGGTGCGGGAGACCAAGGAGAGTGCGGCGCGCTCCGGCGCGATCGTGCGCAGCGCCGTCGATGCCATGGAACGCATCGAAGGCTCTTCCAGCCGCATCGGGCAGATCATCGGCGTCATCGACGAGATCGCCTTCCAGACCAACCTTCTGGCGCTGAATGCCGGCGTCGAGGCGGCCCGCGCCGGCGAGGCCGGACGCGGCTTTGCCGTGGTCGCCCAGGAGGTTCGCGAACTTGCCCAGCGCTCGGCCAATGCGGCCAAGGAGATCAAGACGCTGATCAGCGCCTCGGCCACCGAAGTGGCGGGCGGCGTGACGCTGGTCCGCTCCACCGGCGCAGCGCTGCTGGAGATCGAGACGCTGGTCAATCAGGTCAACGCCCATGTCGAGAGCATCGCGACGGCGGCGCGCGAGCAATCGACGGCGCTCGGCGAGATCAACACCTCCGTCAACCAGATGGACCAGATGACGCAGAAGAACGCCGCCATGGTGGAGGAAACCACCGCCGCCAGCGAAACGCTTGCCGACCAGAGCCGCCAGTTGCAGCAGCTCCTCGCCCGGTTCCGGCTGGAGCAGGGCTACGACACCGGCGCCCGCCGCGCGGCGTAAGGTTTTACAGGCGCGGACGGGACGAGAGGGGTGCGGGCGATGTCCGCGCCCCTTTCTGCGTTTCGGCACGGCGGTGTTTTGTGCCGTGGACTTGCCAGCCGCCGCATCCCTCTCCGTCAGTCCGGGCTTGACCCGGAATGACGGTTGAGGAGGGGCCAGAGGCATGGGGAGGCGCCGATCGGCGCCCCCGCCAGGCGTCACATCGCCGGCTGGGGGAAGAGTTCGCCGTGGGTCTCGAAGAAGCGGTCGGTGCCGTAGCGTTTGCCGAACATCATGTCGTGCTGGAGAAAGCGGTAGTCGCGCAGCACGGGGGCGATCTTCTTGTTGCGGGACCAGGCTTCGGTGTCCTTGCCGGCGGCGTCGATCAGCATGTAGCGGTCGATGACGTGGTAGCGGTCGAAGACGTCGCCGAGAAAGGCGGTGTAATAGGGGTGCTCGAAGCCGCCGGTCTTCAGGATCTGGTAGGACAGGAAGGCCGGGCTGATGGTGCCGACGTTCTTCACGGGGCCTGTCTTGTTCGACCAGATGACCAGCGGCGTCTCGTGGCTCGAGGCCATCTGGTCGACCGTGCCCTTGCGCGAGGCCGTGACGTCCGGCATGTAGCCGGTCGAGGTGTAGACCGTGTTCAGCGGCGGCAGGTGATCGCCAAAGAGCACGATGATCGTCTCGCGGTCGCGCTCCTTCGCCCAGTCCATCAGCATCTTCAGGCTGTCGTCGGCCTCCTTCACGCCCTGTGCATAGGTGGCCAGAACCTGCCGGTCGGTCTCCGGCAGATCGCCTTCGACCTTGATGGTGTTCTGCGCATAGCGATTGGCCTCGTATGGGCCGTGGCCCTGCAGCGTCACCGTGAAGAAGAAGAAGGGATCGCGCAGCTCGTCGGCCTGGCGCATGATCTCCTTCGTCAGGGCCTCGTCGGAAGCGAAGATGCCGCGCTTTTCCATGGGCGGCAGGCTCTCCTCCGAGCGGAACTGCTCGAAGCCGAAGGATTTGTAGACGGCGCTGCGGTTCCAGAACCAGCCCTGGAACGGGTGGACGGCGCGCGCGACATAGCCTTCGCCGCGGAAGAAGGTGGCAAGCGACGGGATCGGATTGCGGATATATTGCTGATAGGGAATGCTGCCATAGGGCAGGAACGCGTTGGAGAAGCCGGTTAGCGCCTCGAACTCGACATTGGCGGTCATGCCGCCGAATTCCGGGGAAAACACGTTGCCGGATTGCATGCTTCGGATCGTCGGCATCGGGTCCGGCGAGAGCGTAACGTTCGGCAGGCGCGTCGGATCCCAGAAGGATTCGCTCATGAGGACGATGACATCCGGCTTGCCGCGATGCGTCGTGCCGGCGGCGACCGGCTCGGTCGGGATCTTGTCGATGGCATCGGCCATGTAGCCCGCGGGCGCGGCGACATTGGCCATCGGCAGGTTCAGCACGAAGGCGAGCGTGAAGCCGTTGTGGCGATAGTTCTCGGCCTGGTCCCACATGATGGGAATGATCTGCAGCCGGTCGCGCACCCAGGAGAACTGGTTGTAGTCCATCAGGTGATAGAAGCCGCCGAGGAGCGGCAGGGCCACGGCAAGGCGGGCCAGGCGCTGCTGGCGCGTGAGGCGCGGGAAGCGGCGCCAGGCGTGGCGGATGAGCCAGGTGAGGCCGGCCAGCGACAGGACGAGGCCGACCGCGATGGCGATGGCCGTGCCCGGGCGATCGCGCACCAGCACCGGCATCAGCTCCATGATCTGGCGGCCGAACAGGAAGTCGGTGGGATAGAGCGGATCGGAGAGGAAGATCTGCTTCTGGCGCGTGGTGACGGCCGGCACCAGAGCGAGCGGGGCGATGAGGACGATGCCGTATTCCGCGCGGCCGGCGATGGCATCGACGGCGAGGAACAGCAGGAAGAAGATGAAAGCCGTGACCCAGGCCGGGCGTGCGGGATCGAGAAAGAAGGCGGTGGCTTCGGTCGCGGAATTGCGCGCGATCCATTCGACGACGAAGATCAGCGAGACGGCGAGCAGGAACGAGACGACGACGCTGCGGACGTTGGACAGAAGCCGCGACGGGCGTGCATCCTGCGCGCCGGTGGACCCATAGACGTCCGCGGAGGGTCTTGCGTTCACGGCAGACTGAAAACTCGCCATGGCCGGCTCCCTTCACAAATTCTTCGCATGACTGTCATATCGGTGTCATGTTGAACAGAGGATGAATGTGCTTTCCCATGCACAATGCGCGTGATCTCCCGCGGATCGCCGGGATAAGAGGAAGCCCGCGCGAAGGAGGACGAGATGCGCAGTTCGGTCGAACTATACAGTGTGGAGACGGGCGAGACGCGCGTCGTCTGGCAGACGGACCGGCTGGTCGAGGCGCCGAATTTCACGCCGGCCGGCGACGGGCTGATCCTCAACGGCGACGGCCGGCTGCTGCGTATCGGTCTTGCCGATCCGGTGCCGGAGGCGATCGATACCGGCTTTGCCGATCGTCTCAACAACGATCACGGCCTCTCGCCGGATGGACGCCGGCTCGCGATCAGCGACAAGACCGAATTCGGCAAATCGGCGATCTACACGCTGCCGATCGGCGGCGGCGTGCCGACGCTCGTGACGCGCAACCTGCCGTCCTACTGGCATGGCTGGTCGCCGGACGGGACGCGGCTTGCCTATTGCGGCATTCGCGACCAGGTGTTCGATATCTACACGATTGCGGTCGAGGGCGGCGAGGAGACGCGGCTGACCCATGGCGAGGGCCGCAATGACGGGCCGGACTATTCGGCGGACGGGCGCTGGATCTATTTCAACTCCAGCCGATCGGGCCGGATGCAGATCTGGCGAGTACCGTCCGAAGGGGGTGATGCGGAGCAGATCACCGACAGTCCCTATGGCGACTGGTTTCCGCATCCCTCGCCGGACGGGCGCCACCTGCTCGTGCTTTCCTACGATGGCGATGTGTTCGACCATCCGCGCGACCTGACGGTGCGGCTGCGGCTGATGGATGCCGATGGCGGACAGGCGCGGACGTTGTTCGCGCTCTTCGGCGGTCAGGGGACGATCAACGTGCCGAACTGGTCGCCGGACGGCAAGACGTTCGCCTTCGTCCGCTACGCGCCGGAATGATCGACGCCTGGCGTCAGTTCGTCTGCTCCGGCTGATAGCCGGGGCCTGCGGGATGGTGCAGGTCGATGGAGGATTCCTCTGTCGGCAGGAAGGTCGGGCCGACCTGACGGACGCGGTTGGCCTTGGGGTCGTAAGGGCGCTCGTGGATCTCGCGCGGTGCGGCGTCTGCCGGCGCCGTTGCCGTTGTGGTTTCTGGCAGAAGGCTTTTCGACGCGGCGGGATCGGTGGTGATGGACACCACGGCCTTGTCGGAGGGCGTGCTCATCCGCGGGGCCGGGGCATCGCCCGGCAGGGTGGAGAAACCGGCGCCGGACGACCTGGCGGCCGCGGCGTTCGGCAGGCGGCAGCCGCACTGGCTGCGGCTTGCGGGGCTGCCGCTCTTATAGGCGAAGGCCGTGGGAAGATCCGTATAGGGATTGCCGGTGCCAGCCGAGATCATGTCCTGCGTCTCGCCGGACAGCGGATGGAAATAGAGTTCGGTCTCGGCGCCCGGGCAGCGGGCGCTGCAGGCCTGCGCGTCGCGCGCGAAATCGTCGGGCGTCGCATTGGCGGAAATCGGGAAGAACGAGCCGTCGCAGGTGCGCACGCACATGGTCCGCAGCGGGCCATCCAGCGTCAGCCGGTGCAGGTCGGGGGCGGAGAGATCCGAGAGCGACGGCTCGGACACCGCGCCGTCGGAGGGGCCGCGCAGGCTCGTCTCCTCGCTGCCGATCGGCGGGAGGTCCGCGATGATATTGCGAAAGCGGCGCGGCCGTGACTCGTCGATTCCCAAGTCTGCGATCCCCAGGTCTGCGTCCGTGCCGGCGTTCATGGTGGCATCCGGGCCCGAGACCGACGCGCTGACGAGATCGCTATCGATCGCCTCGCAACGGTTGGTCTGCATCGCGACCAGCACGCGCCGGCGCTCCGCATAGCCGGCGGATCCTGCGATGTCCTGCCGGCGGCGGGCTTTCATGTCCTCGAGGTCGGCGCTGATCGCGGCGATGCGGTTGTCGAGATCGGCGCAGGCCTCCTCGTTGTCGCCGTTGATGACGGTCACGCTCTCCGTGCTGCAGCCGAGCGCCCGCTGCTCGCTGCGCGCGCTGCGCAGCTCGATGTTTCGCCGCGAGATGGCGCCGGTGAAGTTTCGCTGGCTGGCCTCGCCGAAACCGTCTCGCCCGTTGTCACGGTCGTTCGACGTCGCCTCGGGAAGGTCGGCAAGGCGCGCATGGAGCCTGTCGCAGAGCGTAGACGCTTCGGCGCCCGCTGACAGGAACAGAAGCGGCGCCAGCACTGCGGCCATGGAGAGTCTGCGGATCGTCAAACGTCTTGCCTGCATCTGCGAAATTGGTCGATCTCGGATAGATCGCAAGGTCCGCGCCATTCCGGGCGCGGTCGAAGGTTCATCATAGCCGCTTTCCGGTCCGCCGCAACGCGCCCCGCGATCACTTTCGCGGGGACGCAGGGTTCTGCCGCACGCTTCAGACCGGGTGTGACGCTTCTACCACGGCCAAGGCCGCCATATTGACGACGCCGCGCGAGGTGACCGAGGGCGAGAGGATGTGGGCGGGCAGGGCGGCACCCAGCAGGATCGGCCCGACATGCAGGCCGTCGATCATGCTTTTGACCACGCCGAAGGTGATGTTGGCGGCGTCGAGATTGGGGAAGACGAGGAGGTTGGCGTCCTCGTGCAGCGTCGTGCTCGGCATGACCCGCTTGCGCAGGACCGTCGAGATCGCGGATTCGCCGTGCATTTCGCCGTCGGCTTCCAGATCGGGCGCCAGTTCGCGCACGAACTCCATCGCCCGGCGCATCTTGCTGGCGCTTTCGGACTCGCGCGAGCCGAAGTTGGAGTGGGAGACGAGGGCGGCGCGCGGGGTGATGCCGAAGCGCTTGATCTCCTCGGCCGCCATGATCGTCTTCTGCGCGATCTCTTCCGAGGTCGGGTCGAAGGTGACGAAGGTATCGGTGAAGAAGGTCGCGCCGTGCTGCGAGATCAGAAGGCTCATGGCCGAGAAATCGAGCGCGCCGGGCCGCTTGCCGATGATCTGCGCGATGTCGCGCAGATGGCGGCTGTAGCGGCCTTCGAGGCCGCAGATCAGCGCATCCGCCTCGCCGCGCTTCAGCGCCAGGGCGCCGATGACGGTGTAGTTGGTGCGCACGGTGGTGCGGGCGGCTTCCGGGATGACGCCGAGACGGCCGACCATGGAGAGATACTGGTCGACGTAATCCTTGAAGCGGCGGTCGCTTTCCGGATTGATGACCTCGAAATCGACCTCCGGGCGGATGCGCAGGCCGAACCGCTTCAGGCGCGATTCGATGATCTGCGGACGGCCGATGAGGATCGGCAGGGCCGTGCCTTCCTCGAGCAGGACCTGGGCGGCGCGCAGCACGCGCTCGTCCTCGCCTTCCGAGAAGATGACCCGCTTCTTCTCGGCGGCTTTCGCCAGCGTGAAGATCGGCTTCATGATGAAGCCGGAGCGGAACACGAAACGGTTCAGCTGGTCGAGATAGGCGTCGAAATCGGCGATCGGCCGGGCGGCGACGCCGCTGTCGGCGGCAGCCTTGGCGACCGCCGGGGCGATGCGCAGGATCAGCCGCTGGTCGAAGGGCGAGGGGATGAGATAATCCGGCCCGAAGATCGGCGTTTCCTCGGAATAAGCGCGGGCGGCGACGTCCGACGGCTCCTCGCGGGCAAGGCCGGCGATGGCGCGCACGGCGGCCATCTTCATTTCCTCGTTGATCGTCCGGGCGCCGCAATCGAGCGCGCCGCGGAAGATGTAGGGAAAGCAGAGGACGTTGTTGACCTGGTTGGGGAAATCCGAGCGGCCGGTGCAGATCATCGCGTCCGGCCGGGCGGCGCGGGCGAGATCGGGCATGATCTCCGGGTTCGGATTGGCAAGCGCCATGATGAGCGGGCGTTCGGCCATCTGCGCGAGCAGTTCGGGCTTCAGCACGCCGGCGGCGGACAGGCCGAGGAAGACGTCGGCATCGGCGATGCTGTCGGCCAGGACCCGGTTGTCGCTCTTCTGGGCGTAGATCGACTTCCACTCGTCCATCAGCACCTCGCGGCCCTCGTAGACGAGGCCTTCGAGATCGTGGACCCAGATGTTTTCGCGCATGGCGCCGAGTTCGACCAGGAGATTGAGGCAGGCGAGAGCCGCGGCACCCGCGCCCGAGGTAACGATCTTCGCCTTGGCGATATCCTTGCCGGCCAGTTCCAGGCCGTTGAGGATGGCGGCGGCGACGATGATGGCGGTGCCGTGCTGGTCGTCGTGGAAGACGGGGATGTCCATCTTCTCGCGCAGCTGACGCTCGACCTCGAAACATTCCGGCGCCTTGATGTCCTCGAGATTGATGCCGCCGAAGGTCGGCTCCAGCGCCGAGACGACATCGACCATGCGCGCGATTTCCGGCGCGTCGATCTCGATGTCGAACACGTCGATGCCGGCGAATTTCTTGAAGAGGACGGCCTTGCCTTCCATTACGGGCTTGGAGGCGAGCGGGCCGATATTGCCGAGGCCGAGAACGGCGGAGCCGTTGGAGACCACCGCGACGAGGTTCGCCCGGGCCGTGTATTCGGCCGCCATCGACGGATCGTCGCGGATGGCAAGGCAGGGGGCTGCCACACCAGGGGAATAGGCGAGCGCGAGATCGCGCTGGTTGCCGAGTGGCTTGGTGGCCTGGATCTCCAGCTTGCCGGGCCGTGGGTATCGGTGGAAGAACAGCGCCTGTTCGTCAAGATCGCCGCCGGCCGGTGTCTTCGGTGTCGTCGTGTTATCGCCACTGCTCATTGCGCAATACCCTCTCTCTGAACGGGGTCCTTTTGGCATGATTTCGCGGGTCCGTACAGTTCGCCGGTCGGGTTTTGGCCGCGTTCTCACGTTCCCGGACGCCATTGTCACGCTCCTGAAACAGGAGTCTGTTTTCAACCATGTCAGGACCTGAAACGCGGAGACACCAGATGGACAAGAGAGTGAGCGAACCCGCCGTCCGGCACTATCGGACCCTGTTCATTTCCGACGTGCATCTCGGCTCCAAGGCCGCAAAGACCGATTACCTGCTCGACTTCCTGCGGCTGCACGATGCCGATACGATCATTCTCGTCGGCGACATCGTCGACGGATGGCGGCTGAAGCGCTCCTGGTACTGGCCGCAATCCTGCAACGATGTGGTGCAGAAACTGCTGCGCAAGGCCCGCAAGGGCACGCGGATCATCTATATCCCCGGCAATCACGACGAGTTCCTGCGCGCCTTCCCCGGCACGCATTTCGGCGGCATCGAAGTGGCCTCGCGCCACATCCACGAGAGCGCCGACGGTCTGCGCTATCTCGTGCTGCACGGCGACGAGTTCGACGTCGTGGTGCGCAATGCCCGGCTGCTCGCCTATCTCGGCGACTGGGCCTACGACACGGCGATCGTCATCAATATCGGTCTGGCCGCCGTGCGCCGGCGGCTCGGCATGCCCTACTGGTCGTTCTCGGCCTGGGCAAAGCAGCAGGTCAAGCACGCGGTCAACTTCATCGGCGCGTTCCAGACGGTGGTTGCGGCCGAAGCCCGCAAGGCCGAGGCGGACGGCGTGGTCTGCGGACATATCCACCATGCCGTGATCGAGGATATCGACGGCATCCGCTACATGAATTCCGGCGACTGGGTGGAAAGCTGCACGGCGATCGCCGAGCATGCGGACGGACGCATGGAGCTGATCACCTGGAACGTGCTGGCCGGTGTGCCGCAGGCGACCGAGGACACCAGCGAGGCGCAGGCTCTGGTCGGGTCGTTTCTCGCGCGTCACGCCGCTTGAGGCGACGTGCCCGGCGACGTGCCCGGCGCCGGATGGTGTCGGAGTCGGGATGACCGGCAGGGCGATATTCCCGCGCTCTCCGTCAAAAATGACGTGCTCCGCTCCGGTGGAACGCATAATACCGGCCGGAGAAGAGCATCCCGACACCGATTCCGGTCTCTGGATGGTTGCAGCAGGTCGTTCCCGATGGATTCTCCTTTCCCGTCCCGGCTGTCCGAGCCGGCCCCGCCGTCGCGATTCGTGGTCCGGATCGCGCTGCTTTTCAGTGCGCCGCTGTTCATCAACGGCTTTGCCATGCCGTTCTTTCCCGTCTGGCTGTCGTCGCTGTCGTTCGACGCGGCGCAGATCTCGATCATCCTCGCGGTGCCGATGTTCGTGCGGGTGTTTTCGGCGCCGGTCGCGGGCATGATCGCGGACAGGCTCGGAGAGCGGACGCGGCTGTTGCTCTGGTCGGCCGGCCTGTCGCTTCTGACGGCGCTCGGGCTGTTCGTCTCCCACGGGTTCTGGGTGGTTCTCGTCGTCTATACGCTGCAGGGCGTGGTCTATTCGCCCTATGTGCCGATCGTCGAGGCCGTGGCGCTGACCGGCGTGCGGCGCTGGGGGTTCGACTATGCGCGGATGCGGCTCTGGGGGTCGATCGCCTTCATCTGCGCGACGATGATCGGCGGCGCGCTGATGAGCCGGTTCGGTGGCGCGATGGTGCTGCCGGCGATGACGGTCGGTTTCGTCGCCATGGTCGCGGTGACGTTTCTGGCGCCGCGGGTCGGCGCCCCGCGTCGCCCGTCCACGCTGACGACGCTTGCCGATCCCCCGCCAAAGGCCTTGCGGGCGCTGGATATCCAGCTGCTGCTGATGGGCGTCGGGCTGGTGAACGGCAGCCACGGCATGCTGTTTGCGTTTTCGGCGCTTTACTGGACGAGCATCGGCTTTTCCGGAACGGAGGTCGGGCTGCTCTGGAGCGCCGGGGTTGCGGCGGAGATCGCGATGTTCGTGGCCGCCAAGATGATTCTCGTCCGGGTCAGCCTCTGGGCGATGATCTTCACGGGTGCGGGCCTCGCCATCCTGCGCTGGCTGCTCTTCCCGCTCGATCTCGGCTTCTGGGGCTATTTCGCGCTGCAATGCGCCCATGCCTTCACCTATGCGATCATGCATACGGGGCTGCAGACCATGCTGGTGCGGCGCGTGGCGGAGCGGCAGGAGACGGCGGCACAGGGGCTCTATTTCTTCTATACGGGCATGTTCACCGCGCTCTGCACCTTCGTCTCCGGCATTTTCTACGGCTGGTTCGGGGTGCACGGCTTCCTCGCCATGGCCGTCGCCGCCTTCATCGGCTTTGCGCTCCTGATCGTCGCCTGGACGCTTCAGCCCCAGAGTTCCGGCTCCAGCGGCATGAGCAGCGAGCCTTCGTAGCGCAGGCCGGGCTCGCGATCGCGCGACAATAAAAGCGGGCCGTCGAGATCGACGAAGGCCGCACCCTGCGCGACGAGCGCCGCGGGCGCCATGGCAAGCGAGGTGCCCACCATGCAGCCGACCATGACGTCGAGGCCCAATGCCCGCGCCCGGTCGCGCATGTCGAAGGCGTGGGTGAGGCCGCCGGTCTTGTCGAGCTTGATGTTGACGGCGTCGTAGCGGCCGGCGAGGTGATCGAGATCGGCGATGGTGTGGACGCTTTCATCGGCACAGACGGGGACGGGCCGGGAAAGGCGGGCCAGGATCTCGTCGCGGCCGGCCGGCAGCGGCTGCTCGACGAGCGCGATGCCGGCTTCCTCGCAGACGGCGAAATGGGCGGCGAGATTGTCTTCCGTCCAGGCCTCGTTCGCATCGAGAACGAGGATCGTTTCGGGCGCGGCCCGTCGCACGGCACGGATGCGGGCGGTGTCGTCGGCGGTGCCGACCTTGACCTTGAGCAGCGGACGGAAGGCGGCCTCTGCGGCGCGCGCGGCCATGGTCTCGGCGTCGGCCAGCGAAATCGTATAGGCGGTGACGAGCGGCTGCGGCAGGGACAGGCCGGCGAGCTGCCAGACGGGCAGGGCGCTCTTCTTCGCCTCCAGATCCCACATCGCGCAATCGACCGCATTGCGGGCGGCGCCGGGCGGCATGATGCGGGCGAGTTCCGCCCGGCCGATGCCGCGCTCGATCGCGTGGCGGCAGGCTTCGATGGCCTCGACCACACTTTCGATCGTCTCGCCGTAGCGGCCATAGGGGACGCATTCGCCGATGCCGCTCGACCCGCCCTCGCGCAGCCGGCAGGTGACGACGGAGGCCGCCGTCTTGGAGCCGCGCGAAATGGTGAACGCGCCCGCAATGGGAAAATGTTCGACGGTGATCTCAAGCGTGGTCATCTGCGTATAGCCCTTCCGAAACGAACTTTCTCAACGATCCTGCCGGAGAACGTGGCATCGACATCACGGTCGTCAACTGCCTGTCTTAACCTTTGTCCTTCGCCCCCTTTCCATCGGTGACATCGTCAGCGGCAGTCGCTATGAGTGTTTGCTGATCGACACCGATGCAACCTTTGCACAGAGAATCCAGAACCGCGTGACCAAAACCCTCGTCAAGACTGAAGCGACCGTCGAACGCGACGATTCCGGCGAGAAGGGGGACACGGTCTATCGTTTCGGCGGCAACTGGCGCGCGTCCGGCCTGCCCCCCGTGGTCAAGCGCCTGGACGAAATGGCGAAACCCGCCGGCGGGCCGCAGGGCGCGCAGGTACGATTCGACCTGTCCGACATCGCCGCGATGGACACGGCCGGCGCGTGGATCATCCGCCGCTTCATGACGAAGCTCGGCGGCGATGAAGCGGTGACGCTCGACGGCGGCAATGCCGGCTATCTCGAATTGGTGAAGGCGCTGCCGGCCGAACTGCGCGAACCGCAGGCAGACGATGGCCCGCCGCGCACGCTCGCCGACCGCGCGTTCCAGCCGATCGGCAAGGCCGTCCTGTCGATGTGGGACGACATGGTCGCGGCGATGTACATCGTCGGCTCGGCCGTGCGCGGCGCGCAGCTGAAGGTGGGTCGCCACAGCGGGCTGTCGCCGGCCGCAATCATCAACCAGATCGACCGCATGGGCGTCCAGGCCGTGCCGATCATCACGCTGATGTCCTTCCTGATCGGCGCGATCATCGCGCAGCAGGGTGCCTTCCAGCTGCGCTATTTCGGCGCCGAACTCTTCGTGGTCGATCTCGTCGGCATCCTGCAGCTGCGCGAAATCGGCGTGCTCCTGACCGCCATCATGATCGCGGGGCGTTCCGGCAGCGCGATCACGGCCGAAGTCGGCTCGATGAAGATGCGCGAGGAGATCGACGCGCTGAAGGTCATGGGTCTCAGCCCCATCGGCATTCTCGTCTTCCCCCGCCTCGTGGCGCTGACCATCGCCCTGCCGCTTCTGACGATCATCGCCAATTTCGCGGCGCTCGCCGGTGCGGCCATGGTGGTCAATATCTATTCCGGCATCACGCTCTCCACCTTCCTGGCGCGCCTGCAGGAGGCGGTCGATTATTCCTCGGTGCTGGCGGGCATGATCAAGGCGCCCTTCATGGCGCTGATCATCGGCATCGTCGCCTCGGTCGAAGGCATGAAGGTCGGCGGCAGCGCCGAATCGCTCGGCAAGCACGTGACGCAATCGGTGGTGAAGTCGATCTTCGTGGTCATCCTCATCGACGCCCTCTTCGCCATCTTCTATTCGGCGATCAATTTCTGATGGAGGCGACATCGATGCAGACCGCCGACGAGACGCAGACCCCGGCCGCGCAGACGCCGGACCGGACGGACGAGCGCGGACCCCGGGAGACCGGTGGGACTGGCAAGGGCGAGGGCGAGCGCGAGGTCATCCTGTCCGTCAAGGACCTGACGGTCGCCTTCGGGTCCAATGTCGTTCTGGATGCGCTGAACCTCGATATCTATCGCGGCGAGATCCTCGGCTTCGTCGGTCCTTCGGGCACCGGCAAGTCGGTGCTGATGCGCACCGTGCTGCGGCTGCTGCCGCGCCGCTCCGGCAAGATCGAGATTCTCGGGGCCGAATATGATGCGGTGAGCGAGGAAGAGCGCGTCGAGCTCGACACGCGGCTCGGCGTGCTGTTCCAGCACGGCGCCTTGTTCTCGTCGCTGACGGTGAAGGAGAACATCCAGGTTCCGATGCGGGAATATCTCGACCTGCCGCAGGAGATCATGGACGATCTGGCGCGGCTGAAGATCGAGCTCGTCGGCCTTGCGCCGGAAGCGGCCGACAAGTTTCCCTCAGAGCTTTCCGGCGGCATGATCAAGCGTGCGGCCCTTGCGCGGGCGCTGGCGCTCGATCCGGACCTCGTCTTCCTCGACGAGCCGACCTCGGGCCTCGACCCGATCGGCGCGGCCGAGTTCGATGAATTGATCGCCCGGCTGCGCGACACTCTGGGGCTGACCGTGTATATGGTGACTCACGACCTCGACAGCCTCTTCTCCGTCTGCGACCGCATCGCGGTTCTCGGCAACAAGAAGGTCATGGTGGAGGGGACGATCGAGGACATGCTCGCCTCCGACGACGACTGGGTGCAGTCCTACTTCCGCGGCAAGCGGGCGCGCTCGATCGTGCGCGACGACGGCGAGGACCTGCGCCACCACGATGCGAACGCGCCGCAGCGCCATGAGAACGACACGCCGGGCGATCGGCCGGGCAATCGGCAAGCCAACCCGCAGGGCAACCGACAAGGCAACCCGCAGGGCAGCCGGCAGAACGGGCGCGCGGGCTGACCGGTCCCCAAGACTTTCAGACAGTTCCAATAAGGCCCGAGCGGCCACAGGGTAGACGCCAAAGATGGAAACCAAAGCCAATTACACGATCGTCGGATTCTTCACCATCGCCGTGATCGTCGCCGCCTTCGGGTTCGTCTACTGGATGTCCCAGTTCGGCCGCGGCGGCGAGATGGTGGAACTCGTGGTGAGCATTCCCGGCTCGGCCAACGGCCTGAGCGTCGGTTCGCCCGTGCGCTTCAACGGCATCCCGGTCGGCAGCGTCCGCAGTCTCGCGATCAATGCCAACGATCCGCGCTATTCGGTGGCGGTGACGGAGGTCTCGGCCGATGCACCGGTTCTGACCTCGACCAAGGCGACGCTCGAAGTGCAGGGCCTGACGGGGGCTGCCTATATCGAGCTCAGCGGCGGCAACAAGGGCGAGCCGAGCATCCTGCGCAAGGCGCTGGACGAAGGCACCTCGGCGCAGATTCAGGCCGACCAGTCGAGCGTGACCAGCCTGCTGGCGACCGCCGACAAGATCATGGACCGCGCCAACGACGCCATCGGCGATATCCAGGGCTTCGTCTCCGACGTCCGCGGACCGCTGACCGGCACCATTACCAATGCGGAACGCTTCTCGAAGTCGCTGGCCGACAATTCGGAAGGCATCGACAAATTCCTCGAAAGCGTCAGTGCGCTGTCGGACTCGATCAACAGTGCGGCCGAAAAACTCGATTCGACGCTCACCTCCGCCGATGCGCTGGTGAAATCCGTCAATCCGCAGGACGTGAACCGCATCGTCTCCAACGTCGCCCGCATGAGCGACGAGCTGACCGCGGCCTCCGCCGGCGTGTCCGACACGATCGCGACGATCCGCAAGACCGCCGAGACATACGAGCGCTTCGGCGCCAATGCGACGACGACGCTCGCCAAGGTCGATACGCTGCTGGGCGCGGTCGATTCGCAGAAGGTCGGCAACGTCATCAACGATGCCTCGGTTGCGAGCGCCGACGCCCGTCGCGCCATCTCGACCTTCGCGTCGCTGGCCGACAGCGTGCGGGAGCGGCAGCCGGAAATCGACCAGACCATCACCGACGTGACGCAGATGGCCAACAAGCTGAACGCCGCATCGAGCCGCGTCGATGGCATCCTCGTCAAGCTCGACGGCTTCCTCGGCGATGCGGACGCGCCCGGCATCTCGCAGGACGCCCGCCAGACGCTTGCCTCGTTCCGCAGCGTGGCCGACAACATCAACGCCCAGATCGGCCCGATCGCCAACAATCTGAAGCGCTTCACGAGTTCCGGCCTGCGCGACATCGAGGCTCTGGTAGACGACACCCGCCGCACGGTCCAGTCGCTCGACAGCACCATCTCCACCTTCGACAAGAACCCGCAGCGGCTTCTTTTCGGTGGCGAGACGGTCAAGCAGTATGACGGCCGCACGCGTCGCTAAGGCGCCCTCGAGGGTTCGCGTGATTCGGGTGCAGGCTGAACCGGCGGCAGCGACCGCCGGTTTCATCGCGGATCGTGCGCTTTTTGCACGCTTGAGAGCCGTCGCTTGACGCACGGCGCGTGTTCTTGCGACGCGTTGCTGCACGAATCGTGACATGGCTGCACAGCTTGTCGCTTTTCCGCGCTACGGGCGATGCCATGGGGGCGTTTCGCCCTTGTCTTGTTCAAGTCGCCGCTTAGATTGCTCCCCATCAATAAGGGTCATGGCTGTATGTTTCCGGACGTCAACGGTACTGGTAAATCGCGTTTCCTCCGGGCTCTGGCTCTTCTTCTCGTTGCGGCACCGCTGAGTGCCTGCGCGGGCAAGGCCAACAACGACACCTACAGCCTGTCCTCCGTTCCCTCGGTGCAGGGACCGGCGGCCACCAGCAAGCAGATCCTGGTGCCCGAGCCGACGGCGCTGAAGGCGCTCGACAGCGACCAGATCGTCATCCGTCTTTCGGGCTCCGAGCTGCAATATCTGGCAAAATCGCAGTGGGGCGACCGGCTGCCGCGCATGGTCCAGTCGAAGCTGGTGCAGGCCTTCGAGAACACCGGCAAGGTCGGCGGCGTCGGCAAGCCCGGCGAGGGCCTGGCGATCGACTACCAGGTCGTGACCGAAATCCGCTCCTTCGAGGTGGACACCACGGGGTCGCGCACCGCCGTGGTCGAAATCTTCGCCAAGATCGTCAACGACCGCAACGGCACGGTCCGGGCCCAGAAGGCGTTCCGCGCCACCGTGCCGGTGACCGGCACCGAGGCACCGGCCTATATCAAGGGTCTCGACCGCGCGGCGGCCGACGTGGTTGCGGATATCGTCCGCTGGACGCTGACCGCGATCTGACGATCCGCGATGCGCCGCCGCAGGCGGTCCGGCCTTTTCAGGCACGACGCGCCCTGGCGTCGTACCGTCTTTCCTGCGCGAGAATCCAGCGCGCCTCAGCCGCGCAAGGGCGGGATCGTCATCTGGTTGATCACAGCATCGACACCCTCGACGGATTTCGCGGCGTCCACCGCGCGGTCGGCCTCGTCGGGCGAGCCGATGAAGCCGGCAAGGACGATGGTACTGCCGCGCGCGACGACGCTGACGTCGCTGACCTCGGCATCCCGCATGGCGGCGAGCGTATCGGCGACGCGCGCCTCCAGATCCGCCGGCTGATTGGCCGCGGCATCACCCGGATCCGTGCCGAAAAACGTCCGTTCCTTGTAGACCATCGTGTTGTCTCCTCTGATCCCGCGCCTTTGATCCCGCGCCTCCGGGCGCACAGCGCTGTCATCGGGCAAACGTCTCTGGCGACGAATGGTTGCGCGCGCGAACCGCGCCACCGAGCGCGTCAGGGATAGCGGACGACGGGGGGCAGCGAGGACAGGATCGATTCGACGTTGCCGCCGGTCTTCAGGCCGAAGATGGTGCCGCGGTCGTAGAGCAGGTTGAACTCGACATAGCGCCCGCGCCGCACGAGCTGCTCGTCGCGATCCTCTTCCGTCCAGGGATTGTTGACGTTGGCGCGGACGATTTTCGGGTAGAGCATGGCAAAGGCCCGGCCGACATCCTGGGTGAAGGCGAAATCCGCCTCCCAGCCGCCCTGTTCGTCCGGGGAATGCAGCCAGTCATAGAAAATGCCGCCTGTGCCGCGCGGCTCGTTGCGGTGTTTCAGGAAGAAATACTCGTCGCACCAGGCCTTGTAGCGGGCGTGATCGGCGACCGCGTGGCGACCGCAGGCGATTTCCAAGCCCTTGTGGAAGAGGATCGTGTCCGGGTCGGTCATGACGCGGCGGCGATCGAGAACCGGGGTGAGGTCGGCGCCGCCGCCGAACCACTGGCTGGTGGTCACCACCATGCGCGTGTTCATGTGCACGGCGGGCACGTTGGGATTGACCGGATGGGCGATCAGCGAAATGCCGGAGGCCCAGAAGCGGGGATCGTCGGTGGCGCCGGGGATCTGGGCGCGAAATTCCGGGGAAAACTCGCCATGGACGGTGGAGGTGTGGACGCCCACCTTTTCGAAGACGCGCCCGGCCATCATCGACATGACGCCACCACCGCCTTCGCCGCCATCGCGGGCCCAGGGTTTTTGTTCGAAACGGCCCGGAGGCTCGTCGGCGAGGGGGCCTGTGAGGTCGTCCTCGATCGTCTCGAGCGCTGTGCAGATCGTGTCGCGCAGGCTCTCGAACCAGGCGCGGGCGCGCAGCTTCTTGTCCTCGATATCGTCCGGCAGGCCGGGTGGCAGATCGGGTCGTTCCATCGCGGCGGTCCTTGGTGCGTGGCGTTCGACCATTTCTAGACCATTTCCGTGACGAGCGGAATCGCCGGCCAAACCTATCCCGTTGTTTTACGGGATTCCCGGCGCGACGATTCGACTCGCAAAGCCGCGCCGCGGTGCCTATCTTGGTCTCACCACCGGTTTTCCCGAGACGAAAGGGCGTGGCATGGCAAGACCTCCGGCACCGCCCTCGCTTGACGGGTTGAAGCGGCAGATCGCGCGGCATCGCGATCGGCAGGCAGCGACCGGCGGCGGTCTGTTCGTTCGCGAGACGTTTCTGCTCGATCGCATTGCCGCGCGGCAAAAGGCGCTGGAATGGTTCGAGCATTATCCCAAGGCGGCCTACTGGACCGAGGTGGAAAGCTGGCGCCGGCTCGACGGCGACCGGATCGAATTCACCATGCGCCGGCTGCCGACGGCGGATTAGGCCGGCGTCGTCTGCCGCAGGGCTTCCCCCGTTATCATGGCCACCGACATGGCGAGGTTGAGCGAGCGCTGACCCTCGACCATGGCAATGACGACGCGCGCATCGGCCGCCGCATGGACCGTGTCCGGCACGCCGGCGCTCTCGCGGCCGAAAAGCAGCGTGTCATCGGCGCTGAAGGCAAAGCGGGTATAGGGCAGGGCCGCCTTGGTGCTCGCCAGCACCAGCCGCCGGCCCTGTCGCTGGCGCTCCTCCTCGAACGACAGCCAGTTGACGTGGCGTGCGAGCGTGACCGAGGCGAGATAATCGAGGCCGGCACGCTTGAGGTTCCTGTCCGACAGGTCGAAACCGGCCGGCTCGACGATATCGACGCCGAGGCCGAGGCAGGCGGCGAGGCGCAGAATGGTGCCGGTGTTTCCGGCAATGTCGGGCTGGTAGAGAGCGATGCGCAGCATGACTGTGCGGTAGGCGATCCGTGCCGAATTGGCAACAGCGCAAGATCCGTCGCCCTTGATCGCGAAAAAAGGTGAAGGCCGATCTGGTGCGGCCGTGAAAATTTCGTTAAGAGACTGTCAGCGCCCACACGAACCTGATGGAGGATTGCATGGATATCTCAGTGACCGTCAACCTCCGGGTGATGTGGCTCCGACCCGTTCGGACCGCCTCGCACCGCTAACCGGTTCGCGCCGCTTCTTCTCCGTTTCCGGATATACCAGCGCCGCTCGCCAAGGTTCGATCGTGCTTTCCAGCAGCGATCCCCGTGAACCCCGCCTGACGCCGATTGCGGCTTCATTATTCCGAATGCGGATGTTTCCGCCTTCCAAACACCCACTTTCTCGCCGCGATCCCTGACACGACCGCTTTTCGGCCTCAAGGATCGCTCCGGAATCTCCTGTTTTTGGAGCCTGATCATGTTCGGCTGGTTTGAATCCCGCCTCGAAGCCTATCCCGCGGAGGAGCCGAAGGCACCTCCGGAGGGTCTGGTCGCCTTTTGCTGGCACTATTCCAAACCCGCAGCCCCGTGGCTGCTGATCATGGCGGTCTGCGCCATGCTGATCGCCGTCGGCGAAGTCGCGCTCTTCCAGTTCCTCGGCAGCCTCGTCGACTGGTTGGCGGCGGCCGACCGGAACACGTTCTTCCAGACGGAGGGGACGCGCCTGATGATCATGGGTGCGATCATCCTCGTCGGCCTGCCGGGCATCGTGGCGCTGAACTCCATGGTCATGCACCAGATCCTGCTCGGCAATTATCCGATGATCGCGCGCTGGCAGATGCATCGCTACCTGCTGCGGCAGAGCATGACGTTCTTTGCGAACGAATTTGCCGGCCGGGTCGCGACCAAGGTCATGCAGACCTCGCTTGCCGTTCGCGAGACGGTGATGAAGATCCTCGACGTCTTCGTCTATGTCGTCAGCTATTTCGTCTCGATGCTCGTCGTGGTGGCGGCGGCCGACTGGCGGCTGCTCGCGCCGCTCGTCGTCTGGATGATCTGCTACATCGCCATCGTCGCCTACTTCGTGCCGCGCCTGCGCAAGATCTCGAAGGAGCAGGCCGATACGCGCTCGATGATGACGGGGCGGATCGTCGACAGCTACACCAACATCGCGACGGTGAAGCTGTTCTCGCATGCCGGCCGGGAAGAGGTCTATGCCAAGGACAGCATGGACGCGTTTCTCGGCACCGTGCACAAGCAGATGCGCAAGGTCACGCTGTTCCACGTGCTGGTCTATACCAACAACTGCATCGCGCTGTTTGCCATCGCGGCGCTCGGCATTCACCTGTGGATGACGAGCGACGTCTCGATCGGCTCGATCGCGATCGCCGTCTCGCTCGCCATGCGCATCAACGGCATGTCGCAATGGGTGATGTGGGAGGTCTCGGCGCTGTTCGAAAACATCGGCACGGTCTATGACGGCATGGCGATGATGACGAAGGCGCACGACATCGTCGATGTGCCCGACGCCAAGGTGCTCGATGCCGCGCGCGGCGGGATCGTCTTCGATGCCATCGGCTTCGACTACGGCAAGCACAAGAAGGTCATCGACCGGCTGTCGCTGTCGATCGCGCCGGGCGAGAAAGTCGGCCTGGTCGGCCGGTCCGGGGCCGGCAAGACGACGCTGATGAACGTGCTCCTGCGGTTCTACGACCTCACATCGGGGCATATCCTGATCGACGGTCAGGACATCGCCAAGGTGACGCAGGACAGCCTGCGCCGCCAGATCGGCGTCGTGACGCAGGATACCTCGCTGCTGCACCGCTCCATTCGCGACAACATCGCCTATGGACGGCCGGAAGCGAGCGACGCGGAGATCGTCGCGGCCGCCAAGCGGGCGAACGCCTGGGACTTCATTTCGATCCTGGAGGACAACCAGGGCCGCAAGGGTCTCGATGCGCAGGTCGGCGAGCGCGGCGTCAAGCTGTCCGGCGGCCAGCGCCAGCGGATCGCGATCGCGCGCGTGTTCCTCAAGGACGCGCCGATCCTGATCCTCGACGAGGCGACCTCGGCGCTCGATTCGGAAGTGGAGCAGGCGATCCAGGAGAACCTGTTCGCCCTGATGTCCGGCAAGACCGTCATCGCGATCGCCCACCGGCTGTCGACGCTGACGGAGATGGACCGGCTCGTCATCCTCGAACAGGGCGAGATCATCCAGACCGGCACCCATGCCGAGCTGGTCTCGACCAAGGGGCTCTATGCGGATCTCTGGTCCCGCCAGTCGGGCGGCTTCCTGCGGGAAGACGACGACGCGGCGGACGAGGCGGCGGAGTAGCGGGCCTCGGTTTTGCGGCCTGCCGTGCTTTCTGTCGGGGCTCCTTGGACTTGGCTGCCCCTCACCCTAGCCCTCTCCCCGCTTGGCGGGGAGAGGGAACGTGGTCGCGGCCTGGGGCGGGCGCTCCGGGTCTCGTTTCCCCGCCAAGCGGGGAGACGATGCGGGCAGGCAGATGAGGGGCCGGCCGCATGAGGTGACAGATCGTCCGATCATGGACGGAATTTAACGCGCGTCGGCGGCGCGCGTGCATTGCCGTGACAGGTCCGGCGCGTATATTCCCCGGCATGTTCCTGCGCCCCGTCTTCCGCTATTTCGAAACCTGGATCGAGCCCTTCGCGCACAAGGCGGCCCTGCAGCCGCCGCGGGGGTTGGTGGGGTTCATCTGGTTCTATATCCGGCAGGCCAAGGCGCCGTTCGTCGCCATGCTGGTGCTCGGCGGGATGAGCGCGGCGATCGAGGCGGCCTTGTTCTGGTTCGTCGGGCGGCTCGTGGATATCCTGGCGACGGTCGATCGGTCGGCAGGCTGGGAGGGCTTGCTGGCGAACCACGGGCGGGAGCTGGTGGGGATGCTGTTTCTCATCGGCATCGTCCGTTTCGTCGTGACGCTCGTCATGGCGCTGGTCGATCAGCAGATCATCACGCCCGGCTTCTACAATCTTGTGCGCTGGCAATCCTATCTGCATGTGGCGCGGCAATCGGTTTCCTTCTTCCAGAACGATTTTTCCGGACGCATCGTCACCAAGGTCTGGTCGGGCGGGCAGGCGGCGGGCGACGTGGTGACATCGCTGATGGAAAGCGTCTGGTTCGTCGGGATCTACTCCGTCTCGACGCTGGTGCTGGTCGGGCAGCTCGACCTGACGATGGCCGCAGTCGTGCTCGTCTGGCTCGTCGTCTTTGCCGCGCTGGCGCGCTTTTTCGTGCCGCGCATCCGGGCGCATTCCAAGGAAACGGCGGAGGCTTCCTCCATGCTGTCCGGCCGGATGGTCGACGCCTATTCCAATATCCAGACGCTGAAACTGTTCGGGCGGGACGAGGAAAACGACCGCTATATGCGCGACGGTTTCGACACGTTCCAGGCGACGACGCTGCGGTTCACCCGGTTCATCACCGGGGTGCGGGCGTCGATGGCGCTGCTCTCCGGCATCATGATCGTGACGATGGCGGCCCTCAGCGTGCATCTGTGGCTGGCGGGGTCGATCAGCTCGGGCGCCGTGGCCTTCACGCTGGCGCTCGTGCTCAGGCTCAATTTCCTGCTGTCGCGGATGATGGTGCAGTTCAACGGCATCATGCGCAATATCGGGACGATCCAGAACGCGGCCGACATGATCGCGCAGCCGATCGACCTCGTGGACCGGCCGCAGGCGCCGGATCTTCTCGTGCGGGAGCCGGGCATCGCGTTCGAGGCGATCCGCTTTCATTACGGGCGCGAAAAGGGCGTCATCGACGATCTCTCGCTGACGATCCGGCCGGGAGAGAAAGTCGGGATCGTCGGGCGCTCGGGCGCGGGCAAATCGACGCTCGTCAACCTGCTGCTGCGCTTCTACGACCTCGAGGGCGGGCGGATCACGATCGACGGACAGGACATTGCCGGCGTTCGCCAGGAATCGCTTCGCGCGCAGATCGGCATGGTCAGCCAGGACACCTCTCTGCTGCATCGCTCGATTCGCGACAACATCCTCTTCGGTCGGCCGGACGCGGACGATCGCGCCTTGCGGCTTGCGGCGGAGCAGGCGGAAGCGCTCACTTTCATCGAGCGGCTGGAAGACCAGCGCGGGCGGACCGGATTCGATGCGCATGTGGGCGAGCGGGGCATCAAGCTCTCGGGCGGTCAACGCCAGCGCATCGCCATTGCCCGCGTCATGCTGAAGGACGCGCCGATTCTCGTGCTCGACGAGGCGACGTCGGCGCTCGATTCGGAGGTGGAAGCCGCCATCCAGGACAATCTGGACGCCCTGATGCAGGGCAAGACCGTGCTGGCCATCGCGCACCGGCTCTCGACCATCGCGGCGCTCGACCGGCTGATCGTGATGGATGCCGGCGCGATCGTGCAGGACGGCACGCATGCGCAGCTGATCGCCGAGAAGGGGCTCTATGCCGAACTCTGGTCGCGGCAGTCCGGCGGCTTCCTCGCCCGGGACGAGGCGGCACAGGCGATACCGTCGTTTTGATGTCAGCCGATCGTTACGGCGTGCGGAAGGCGAACTCGGCGACGAGGCCGTCGTGGTTCGACCCGTAATCGCGGTCGAGCCGCTTCACCGACAGCGGCACGAGCGGCGGGCGGCTGTAGATGTGGTCGATGGCCACGCCGAGACCGGTATCGGCCAGCTGGACCGGCCAGGTCGCCGGTTCGCGCGGGACGGTGCGCAGGCGCAGGACGCGGAGCATCCTCTGCATATCCGGCGCGATGGTGCCGGAGTTGAAATCCCCCGCCAGAATCACGGGCTCGGTGGTGTTGCGCATGAAGGCCGTGAGGTGGGCGAGTTCCTTCATGTGGTAATTGTCGAAAAAGGGTTTCGACAGATGGGCGGCCACCATGCGGAAGGTTCCGCCCGGCACCGCGATCCGCGCCGACATCACCCGGTCCTTGCGCAGATCGCTGAGATCGCCGACCGAGATGTCCATCAGCGGGTGTTTCGAAAACATCAGGAGATCGCAGGTCGGCGTGTGTTCGCCGCAGCCGATCCGGTAGGGATAGACGGCGACGAGGCGCTGCATCTGCATGAACAGCGGCTCGCCCTCGAGAATCACCACCACATCGGCCTCCGACGCCATCACCATGTCGGCAATGGCGGTGGCGCCTTCCATGTTGTCGCCCAGCATGTTGAACGAGACGATGCGCAGGCTCGGCCCCAGTGCCCCGTCGGCTGCCGTCGCCTCGATCGCGAATTCGCGCTTCATCAGGACGCCGTGACCGGCGAGCCCAAGCGCTGCGACGAGGAGGAGCAGGCTCAAGCGGCTGCGGCAGAGGAGAAAAGAGGCGAGCATGGCAAGCGCGATGGCGACCGCCACATGGGTCTGCATGCTGTTGAGCAGCAGCAGCGGCCACAGGGTCTCGACATAGCGCAGGGCGCAGAGGACAAGGCCGATGATCGCAAGCGTATTGAGGACGATGCCGAGGGTCTTGCGCATGCGGGGCTCTTTCTGCCGATCCGGTTGAAACGCCGGTAGCACGAAGCGGAAAATGCTGCAACGCAGCATAAGCGACGGGGCAGGACGGCCGTCGCTCCGGGCAGGCGGGCACCCTTCGCTCCGCGCATTCCCGCGAGATGTTCCCCGGCTTTGCACCAGGCTCTCGGCTTGCGGTGCGGGTCATTCAAGGCCTGCGACGTTCGGCCGCGACAATGCGTCACAGTGGGACTGACGCAAGGCTGCCTTGCGGCATTTGCAAGGCTGGACATGCCCGTTTATCAAGCATAGAACCCGGGACATGGCTCGGGAATCCGGAGCGGCTTCGGGCTGCCGGTTTTCCGGCGGGGAGGCCGCGGGGCAAGCGGTCAAGAAAGTGTGGCGAGCTGGTCTCGCCTTATTGATTTGGCGCCGTTCTTTCGATCAAGTGCGGGAGGACAGAACCGGCGTCGGGGACGCGTGTGCGGCTTTTTAAGCCGCCGGGTTGAGAGGATGAAAAGGCCGTGAGCGAACACCACACGACAAGCGAGACACCGAGCGAGCCGACGCGCCGCGACTTCCTGTATCTGGCGACCGGCATGGCCGGCGCCGTCGGCGTCGCAGCGGTGGCCTGGCCATTCATCGACCAGATGCGGCCGGACGCCTCGACGCTCGCGCTCGCCTCCATCGAGGTCGACGTGTCCAGCCTGCAGCCCGGCATGTCGCTGACGGCGAAATGGCGGGGCAAGCCGATCTTTATCCGCAACCGGACGGAGAAGGAAGTGGAGGAGGCCAAGGCCGTCCAGCTCGCCGATCTCAAGGACCCGGTGGCGCGCAACGCCAACATCGCGGCCGACGCGCAGGCGACGGATATCGACCGCTCGGCCGGCGAGGGCAAGGAAAACTGGATCGTCATGATCGGCTCCTGCACCCATCTCGGCTGCGTTCCGCTCGGCCAGGCCGGCGATTTCGGCGGATGGTTCTGTCCCTGCCATGGCTCGCATTACGATACGGCGGGCCGCATTCGAAAAGGCCCGGCGCCGATGAACCTCGCCGTGCCAAACTTTGCGTTCACGTCCGATACAGTCATCAAGATCGGTTGAGGGGGATTGCCGATATGAGTGGGGAACATTCAACCTATACACCGACATCGGGACTGGAAAAGTGGGTGGATTCGCGGCTGCCGCTGCCGCGGCTGGTCCATGACAGCTTCGTGTCCTATCCGGTTCCGCGGAACCTGAACTATGCCTATACCTTCGGCGCCATGCTGTCGGTGATGCTGATCATCCAGATCGTCACCGGCATCGTGCTGGCCATGCACTACGCCGCCGAAACGACCGTCGCGTTCAACTCGGTCGAGAAGATCATGCGCGACGTGAACCATGGCTGGCTGCTGCGCTACATGCATGCCAATGGCGCCTCGTTCTTCTTCATCGCCGTCTACCTGCATATCGGCCGCGGCCTCTATTACGGCTCCTACAAGGCGCCGCGCGAAATCCTCTGGATCCTCGGCGTGGTCATCTATCTCCTGATGATGGCGACCGGCTTCATGGGCTACGTGCTTCCCTGGGGGCAGATGTCCTTCTGGGGCGCGACCGTCATCACCGGCTTCTTCTCCGCCTTCCCGCTGGTCGGCGAGTGGATCCAGCAGTTCCTGCTCGGCGGCTTCGCCGTGGATCAGCCGACGCTCAACCGCTTCTTCTCGCTGCACTATCTGCTGCCCTTCATGATCGCCGGCGTCGTCGTGCTGCATATCTGGGCCCTGCATGTGACCGGCCAGACGAACCCGACCGGCATCGAGGTGAAGACCAAGACAGACACCGTCTCCTTCACGCCCTATGCGACGCTGAAGGATGCGCTCGGCGTGTCCGTCTTCCTTCTCGTCTACGCCTGGTTCGTGTTCTACATGCCGAACTATCTCGGCCATCCCGACAACTACGTGCCGGCCAATGCCCTGAAGACGCCGGCCCATATCGTGCCCGAATGGTACTACCTGCCGTTCTACGCCATGCTGCGCGCCATCACCTTCAATGTCGGCCCGATCGACTCCAAGCTCGGCGGCGTTCTCGTGATGTTCGGGGCGATCATCGTCCTGTTCTTCCTGCCCTGGCTCGACACCTCGAAGGTCCGCTCGGCCGTCTATCGTCCCTGGTACAAGCTGTTCTTCTGGATCTTCGTCGTCAACGCGATCCTGCTCGGCTGGCTCGGCTCGCGCCCGGCGGAAGGCGCCTATGTGGTGATGTCGCAGATCGGCACGCTCTACTATTTCGGCTTCTTCCTGGTGATCATGCCGCTTCTCGGCCTGGTCGAGACACCGCGGCGCATTCCGAACTCCATCACCGAAGCGGTGCTGGAACAGAAGGCCCGCAAGACCGCGGTGGCGGCGTGATGGCAAGAGACGAGACCAAGGAAAGCATGACGATGAAACAGCTGATCACCGGCCTCTTCGTTTCGGCCTTCGTGCTGGGCGGTTCCCTTGCCGGCGCGACAAGCGCGCTGGCGCAGGAAAACGCGCCGCACGAGGGCAAGACCGCGACCGAGGAGCATGGCGGGGGAACGCCGCACTTCCCGATCAAGAAGCCGCAGGAAGAAGACTGGTCGTTTGCCGGCCCGTTCGGCCATTACGACAAAGGCCAGCTTCAGCGCGGGCTCAAGGTCTATACGGAAGTCTGTTCCGCCTGCCATTCGATGAACCTCGTGGCCTTCCGCATGCTGGAAGAGCTTGGCTATTCCGAAGCGCAGGTGAAGACCTTCGCGGCGAATTACGAAGTCCAGGACGGACCGAACGCCGAGGGGGAGATGTTTACCCGCAAGGCCCTGCCGTCCGACCATTTCGTGTCGCCCTTCCCGAACGCGGAGGCTGCGGCCGCAGCGAACAACGGCGCGGCGCCGCCGGACTTCTCGCTGATCGCCAAGGCGCGCGGCATCGAGCGCGGCTTCCCGACCTTCGTCTTCGACATCTTCACACAGTATCAGGAAGGCGGAGCGGACTATATCCACGCGCTGCTCAACGGCTATGAAGAGCCGCCGGCCGGCGTGGAGATCGCGGCGGGGACGCACTACAACCCCTACTTCGCCAATGCCGCGGCTCTGGCCATGGCCAAGCCCTTGAACGAGGGCCAGGTGACCTATGAAGATGGTTCGCCGCAGACGGTGGAGCAGTATTCCCGCGACGTCGCGTCTTTCCTGATGTGGGCCGCCGAGCCGCATCTGGAAGAGCGCAAGCGGACCGGCTTCATGGTGCTGATCTTTCTCCTGATCTTCACCGGCCTGATCTACCTGACGAAGAAGTCCGTCTACGCCAGCAAGGAGCACTGAGGCGCTCCGGGCCTTGCCCGGCCTCTCAGGTCTGCAGCAGACATGACACGGAAATGAAAATGGCCTCGCAGCGTTCTGCGAGGCCATTTTTTGTCCGCTCTCCAGCGCCGCTGACAGCGGCCGCCTGATGGGCTGTTGCCGATATGGTTTTACGACCAGAAGCGGCGGAATGTCGGGATATGATCGGCCTCGGCCTTGCGGTAGCCGACGCCGTGGCCGATGAGGAAGCCTGCGAGGCCGACGAGGCCGAGAAGCAGGACGGTCGAGGACGGATGCTCGGTGGCCGTCTGGCGAACGGCTGCGGCTTCCGATCTGACGACGTTCACCGCTTTGGTGGCTCTCGTTTCATTCTCGCGGTGGCCCTGGGGCAAGTCGAGATTGGTCATCTGTTTCTCCTCTTTTCTGTGTATGTGGTCGGGCTGTCTGTGTGTGATCGGGCACTGATGTGTCGGCCCAGTCTCCGTCTGTCGTTTTCCGACCAACACTAGAGATTGTCGTTCGTCTTTTCGGGAGAACCGGATTCCACGGATCCCTGACACACTCTAGCGGTTGTTTTCGACGTCCAGTTCGATCTCGCGGCGCGAGATCAGATCGAGGGATCTGTCCGGCGCGATGCGGTAGGTCTCCGACCATTCTCGTCCATCGGGCGCGCGGAAGCGGTGCGGGAAGGTGCTGCCGATGGGGGATTTCGTCAGCTTGGTCTGTGGCTGGCCGCCATAGGTGATGCTGCCGGGAATAGGCGCGACCGAGCCGCCGGCGGCACCCGATGACGTGCCCGGCGTGGTGCAGGCCGTCAGGGCCAGCAGTGCGGCGGTCGCGGTGGCAAGAGCCAGTCTGTTCATCGATCACCTCTCTCAATGTCGGGACACGCGTCTCTCAATGGCGGGACGCGCGTCGGGCGGGACACGCGTCGGGGCCGCATCGCACCTCGAAAACGATTTCCTGGACGATATCGTTCCATGACAGGTGATCTGGTGTTCCGAGACGACGTTTCAACGGCAGGGGTCGATGGCCATGCAAATCCGGCGCGTCGATGCCCCGCTCTTCCTGCGGATCGACCGGACGCGAAAAACCCGCCGCACGAGAGATCATGCGGCGGGTTTCGAAGGGCGCAGGCGATCGGCTGGCAGGCGTCAGCTGAAGCGGCCGGCGGCGTGGGCAAGCATGGTGTAGACCTTGCCCGTGTCGGAGGTCAGGTAGGTCTGGGTGATGACTCGGTCGCGGTCGTTGCGGGCGACGTCGGCCAGCAGTTTCTCGAAATCGGCGATGTAGCGATCGACGGCCGTGCGGAATTCCGGTTCGCGGTCGTATTTCCGCTGGATCTCGTCGAACGTCTGCTGGCCCTTCAGCGTGTAGAGGCGGCGCGTGAACACGTCGCGCTCGCCACGCTGGTAGCGGCGCCAGAGATCGACCGAGGCGTCGTGATCGATCGCGCGGGCGATATCGACCGAGAGCGAGTTCAGCGATTCCATCACGTGGCGCGGATTGCGGCTGTCGGTGCTGCGCTGGCCCTGCGGGGCCGGGGCAGGTGCCGCTTCCGGCCGCAGCCGTGCCGGAGCGATCTGCTGGGGCTCCTCCTCGCGGGAAGCACCGCGCAGGAGATCGCGCATCCAGCCCGAGCCGCCTTCGCGCATGTCATCCTCTGCGGATGACGCCGGGCGGAGCGGCGAGCGGTCGGACAGGCCGACGCTGCCGCGCAGCGGCGTTTCGGCCGTCGCGGAGGACCGTGGCTGGGCCGCAGGCTCCTGCAGAGTGCGTGGGGCTTCCGGCGACGGCGTTGCGGCCTGGCGCGGCTCCGCCTGCGGACGGGCGGTGGCAGCCTGTATGGGTGTCGGGGTTTGGACGGGCTGTGCCGGAAGCGGGCGCGGCTGGGCAGAGGCGGCCGGGGCTGGGGCCGGGGCTGAGGCCGGAGTCAGGGTCTGCCGAACCGGTGCGGCCGGCTGCCTGTCCTGCGGGGCCCGGCCGGCTGAAGGCTGGACCTCTGCGCGCTGTTCCACCGCCTGGGGCCGATCCGTCGGGGCGGGACGCGGCTGAGCCGACTGTGCGGGACCGGATGCCGGTACCGGCGCCGGGTGGCGCTGCGGCAGGACAGGGGCTTGCGTCGTGGCAACCGTGCGCGCCGGTGCGGCCTCCGCCGTGCGGGCGCCGAGCAGCGTCGAGGGGGTCGTCGGATAGGCCGCGTAGGGATTGACCTGCGACGTCTGCGCGACGGCCGTCTGGGTCGGCTGCGGCTGGGCGTAGAGCGGCGGGGCATAGGCCGGCTGGGTCGGTGCATAGACCGGCTGGGCGGGTGCCTGCTGGCTCGTCGCCCGGCCGCGATACGGTGTCGGTTCGCCGATTTCGAGCTGGCTGGAGGAGCGACCGACGATGTCGGACAGTTCCTGCAGCGCCTTGATCTGTTCCGACACGGCGCGGCGCATGACGGCCGCATTTTCCTTGGCTTCTTCCGGCAGATCGAAGGCGCCGCGCTTCAGTTCGGCGCGGGTCATGTCGAGTTCGCGACGGATTTCCTCGCCGGACCGGCGGATTTCATCCGTTGCGCCGGCAAAGCGGCCGATCGCTTCGTCCACGGACTGGCGGATCTGCTCGCGCATGTTTTCCGACAGAGCGTCGGAGCGCTTGCCCGTTTCGTCGAGCAGGCCGTCAATGTCCGACAGCGAGGCGCCGACGCTGCCGCGCAGGCGGGCCGCGACGTCGCTGGAGCGCTCTTCGGCGCGGGCGAAGGTGCGATCGACGGAGGCACCGGCGGCGTCCGTCGCCGAGGCGATCGCCTCGCGCATGGCATCGCCTGCCGTGCGGGTGCGGTTCTCTGCGTCGGTCAGCGTGCGATCGACGTCGGAGGCGGCCGCGCGGACACCGTCGCGCAGCGTGCCGGCGACCTGGCCGGACCGTTCCTGCGTGCGGGCGAGCAGCGCGTCCACCGACTGACCGGCATCTTCGCCGACCTGGGCCAACGCGTCGCGCATGGCGAGTGCCGCCGTCTGGGTGCGCTCTTCGGCATCGGTGAGGATGCGGCCGACATCGTTGAACGAGGCCTGGATGCCGTTGCGCAGGTTGCCGGCGATCTGGTTCGAGCGATCCTCGGCGCGCTGGAACGAGCCTTCCACAAAACCTTCGAGCGCGCGCATGGTGCGCTCGATGTCTTCCGAGCGGCTGACGAGGCCGACGGAGAGGGTGCGCAGGGCTTCCTGGCGTTCTTCCAGCGTGCCGGCGAGGTTGGACTGCGCGGCGGCCAGGAGATCGGAGGCCTGGCCGAGCATCCGCGAGTGATCCTCGAACCGGCCGACGAGGCTGCCGACCTGCGACAGCGTGTTGGACGAGACCGAGACCAGACGGTCGGCCTTGCCTTCGAGAAGGCGGGTCGAGGCCGCGAGCATGTCGGAGGTCCGCTCGGCGGTTTCCGAGAAACGGTCGCCCGTGGCGTTCAGACGCTCGTCCATGGCGCCGAAGGTGCTGGTGGCTTCGCCCACGACATCGGCAATGGCGGCATTGCTGGCCGAAAGGCGTTCGATCAGTGCTTCCGCGGTCGATTGCAGGCGGTTCTCGACCATCTGGATCGCACGCGCCGTTTCCTCGGCACGCTGCGAGATGGCGCCGAGCTGCTCGCCGGTGCGGGCGGAGAGGGCCGTCACGAGAGCATCGTTCTCGGCGCGCAGGCGCTCCGCGCCGTCGCGGGCGGCGGTGGTCAGGCGGTCGGCGGCATCGCGACCGGCGGCGACGTAGGAGTCCAGCACCGGGCGGGCCTGATCCTCGATGAGGCGCGACAGTTCGCTGGTGCGGCCCGAGAGCATGGAATTGAGATCGCGCGTCCGCTCGTCGAGCGTGGTGCGGATCGCCTCGCCGCGGGCTTCGAGCGCCTTTTCGACGTCGGAGAGATCGCGCTGCAGGGCGTTGCCCTGCTCGGCGATGCGGTCCTGCGTTGCCGAGGCGCGCACGAGCGTCGCGTCGGCGGCTTCCCCGACGCTGCGGGCGAGCTCGGCGCTGCGCATGGCGGCCGTGGCGGCCGTGCGTTCGATGGCGTTCTGGAAATCGGCCTGGCGCGCGGCCATGGCTTCGGCGAAATCACCGCCGACCTTGGCGAGCACGTCGGACGAGCGGACGGCCTCGGCGTCGATATCCTGGGTGGTGTCGGAGACGGCGCTGCGCAGGCTGCCGACGAGATGGGCGGCCTTGCCTTCGATCGTGCGGCTGACATTGTCGAGGCCGACGGTCAGCGCGCGATCCATGGTGCCGAGGCGCTCTTCGAGACGGCCCGTGCCGCGCTCGATCGTCGTCTCGATCCGCGTTGCGGCTTCGCTGCTGATCCGATCGAGTTCGCCGGTGCGGGCCGCGAGCGTCTCGGCGATGCGGCTGGCCGCTTCGCTGCTGATGCGCGCGATTTCCTCGGTGCGGCCGGCAAGGCTGCCGGAGATGCGCTCGGCGGCGGTGCGGCTCGCCTGGTCGAGTTCGGAGACGCGTTCCGACAGGGTGCCGGCGATGCGGTTGCCGGCTTCGTCCACCAGCGCATCGACATTTCCGACGCTGTCGCGGATGCGGGTCTCGAGCTGGCCGAGGCTCGCCTCGATGCGGGCGCCGGTTTCGTCGAAGCGGGTGTTGATGCCGGTGATGGAGCTGTCCATCCGCTCGGTCAGGCCGTCGGCCGCGCGGGCGAGTTCGGCCGTGGTGTCGCTCAGGCGCGTGGCGACGCGGCTGGTGCTGTCGCGCAGGCGACCGTCGAGCGCTTCTGCGCTCTGGTCGATCGTGCGGGCGAAGGCCTCCTGGCGCTCCTCCAGCGTCATTTCGAGCATGCCGGCGCTGGCGGCGATCGTGGTGGCGATCGTGGCCGCCTGGTCGTTCAGCATGTCGGCAAGCTGGTTCGAGCCATCGGCGACCGCGCTGTTGAGGGCCGCAATGCGGGTGTCGAGCGTGACGCGCAGGCGATCGTCCGTGGTGGACAGCGTCTGGTCGAGGCTGGCGGCGCGGGCCGACAGGGTCTGTTCGATCGCGCCGGCGCGGGTGTCGATGGCGGCCGCGAGCTCGGCTGCATGGGCGGACAGGGCGCCGGCGATTTCGCCGCTCGCGCCGGTCATGGTGCCGGCGATGGCGTTGACGCGGCCGGTCATGTCGTCTGCGATGTTGGCGGTGCGGTTCGTCAGATCGCGATCGATCTCGGCGATCCGGTCGGTCATCGTCTCGGAGATGGTCGTCGCGCGCAAGGCGAGCTGGTCGGCGATGTCCTCGACGCGCGTCGTCAGCGTGTCGCCCATTTCGGCGGCGCGGCCGACGAGGATGCGCGACAGGTCTTCCGTGCGCGCGGCAAGCCGGTTGTCGATGGCGGCGGTCTGGCCGGTCAGCGTCTCGTCCAGGGCGCGGGCGTGCTGATCGATCATGGTGCCGAGGCGCGCGGTGGTGCCGTCGAGCGCGCGTTCGATGCGATCGGTGGCGCCGGTGAGCGAGCCGGAGAGGGCGGCGGTGCGCGCCTCGATCCCACCGGTCGCATCGTTCAGCATGTCGCTGATGCTGGACGCGCTGGTGGCCAGCAGGAAGTCCAGGCGTTCGGTGGTGCCGTCGATCGCGTTCTCGATGGCGGCGGTCGAGCCGCCGAGGACGTCGGTGAAGGCGGCGGTGCGGTCTGCGAGGATCGCGTCCAGGCGGTCGGATGTGCCGGAGACGGTCTTGTCCAGATGACGCGTCGCTTCCGAAAGCGTGCTCTTGATGTTGCTGGCGCCGCGGACGAGGACGGCATTGATGTCGTCGGCATTGCCTTCGACCGCAGCCTCGATGGCGGTGGTGGTGGCGGCAAGTTCGCGGGCGCGGGCCGCGAGAACCGCGTCGATGCGCTCGGCGGAGCCGGCGAGCGTGCCATCCAGCAAGGTGGTCGCGCCGGCGAGCTTTTCCGAGAGGCCCGTGGTGCCGCGGGCCAGCAGCGTGTCGAGCTGTTCCGCGGTTCCCTCGATCACGCCTTCGATGCCGGCGGTGGAGGAGGCGAGCACGCCCGACAGGGTCATGGTGCGCTCGATCAGGATGTCGTCGATGCGCTCGGCGGTGCCCGTGAAGGTGGCGTCGAGGGCGCGCGTCGCTTCCGACAGGGAGCCGGTCAGGGTCGTCGTGCCGCGGCTCAGCACGCGGTCGATCTGCTCGGCTGTGCCTTCGACGGCACTTTCGATGCCGGCGGTGGACGAGGCCAGCACGCCCGAGAGCGACATGGTCCGCTCCGCCATGATGTCTTCGATGCGTTCGGCCGTGCCGTCGAACGTCCGGTCGAGCGTCCGCGTGGCCTCGGCGAGCTTGCCGGCGAGGCTTTCGGTGTTCTGCGAGAGGACCCGGTCGATCTCGCCCGCCGCACCCTCGACGGCACTTTCGATGCCGGCGGTGGAGGAGGCCAGCACGCCGGAGAGCGTCATGGTGCGTTCGATGAGGATGTCGTCGATACGCTCGGCGGTGCCCGAGAAGGTGGCGTCCAGCGTGCGTGTGGCGTTCGAGAGGGCGCCCGTCAGGGTGTTCGTGCCGCGGGTCAGCACGAGGTCGATCTGCTCGGCGGTGCCCTCGACGGCGCTTTCGATGCCGGCCGTGGAGGAGGCGAGCACGCCCGAGAGCGTCATGGTGCGCTCGGTCAGGATCTCGTCGATACGCTCGGCCTTGCCGGCAAACGTGTTGTCGAGGGCGCGCGTGGCGTCGGTGAGCGTCGTGTTGAGGGTGCTGGTGCCGCGCAGCAGCATCTGCTCCATCTGCTCGCTCGTGCCTTCGATGGCGGCCGTCGAGCCCGCGAGAACGCCGGCCAGACGCGTCGTGCGCTCCGCCATGACCTCGTCGATGCGATCGGCAGTCCCTGCAAAGGTGATGTCGATGATGCGCGTCGCGCCCGACAGTTTTTCCGAGAGGGTCGCGGTGCCCTGAGACAGCAGCGTGTCGATCTGCTCCGTGGTGCCCTCGAACAGGCTCTCCATGCCGGCGGTCGAGCCGGCGAGGACGCCCGAGAGTTCGAGCGTGCGCTCGGTCAGCATGGTGTCGATCTGTTCGGCGGTGCCTTCGAGCGCCGCGGTCGAGCTTGCGAGCACGCCCGAGAGGGTCATGGTGCGTTCGCTGATGATGTCGTCGATGCGCTCCGCCGTGCCGGCAAAGGCGCCTTCGATGGTGCGGGCGGCCGTCGAGAGGGTCGCGTCCAGCGCGCCGGCGCGGTCGCTCATCAGGGTTTCGATCCGCGACGCATTGTCCGACAGCGTTGCGGTGATGGTGGCCGCACGGGCGGCCATGATGCCGTCGATCCGTTCGGCATTGCCTTCCAGCGCGCCGTCGAGCGCTTCGGTGCTCGCGGCCAGCATGACCGAGAGTTCGAGCGTGCGGTCCGACAGCGTGTCGTCCAGGCGCTGGTGACTGCTGGCGATCGTGCTGGCCAGGTCGTCGGCGCGCGCGGTCAGCGCGCCCTCGATGCGGCCCTGTGCGGCGTCGAGGCCTTCCAGCAGGCCGCGGGCGCGGGTGTCGAGCGTTTGCTGAAGGCGCTGTTCGGCACTGCCGATCGCGGCGGTGACGTCGTCGCTGCGGGTCGCGAAGGCCTGTTCGATATTGCCACGGGCCGTGTCGAGGGCGCCGAGGAGGCGCTCGCTGCGGCTGTCGAGGGCGTCCGACAGGCGCCGTTCGGTGGTGTCCAGGGCCGTGGTGACGGCGCCCGTCCGCTCGGCCAGGAGGGTGCCGATCCGGGCCTCGGAGGCTCCGAGGCCGTCGATCAGCGCGCCGGTGCGGCTGTCGAGGGTTTCCGCAAGGCGGGCCTGGGTGGAGCCGAGCGCCGTTTCGAGGCTGCCGGCGCGTTCGGCAAAGCCTGTTTCGATCCGCTCCTGCGCGGCGGTCAGCGCGCTCATCAGCGAGCCCGAGCGGGCCGCGAGAACGCCGTCGATCCGCTCATGCGCCTGGCCGATGACGCCGTCCATCTCGCCGGTCCGGGCGGAGATGCTTTCCTCCAGAAGGGCCTGCGAGGTGCCGAGGGTCGTGGCGATGGCGAGCGACTGGTCGCTGATGGCGGAATGGAACTTGTCGAGGCCGTCGTCCAGTAGTCGGCCGAGCGTATCGGACCCGCCGGCCACGGTCGTGTCGATGCGCGTCAGGCTGTCGGCCATCTTGGCGTCCAGAAGGTTTGCGCGGCGGTCGAAGGCGGTGGCGAATTCTTGGAAGCGGCCGTCGAAGGTGGTCGCCAGCCGGCCGACCGTGCCCTGCAGCTTCTCCTCGAAGAAGCCGGAGCGCAGGTCGAGGTCCATGATGGCGTCGTCGGCCGCGGTCTTCAGGTTCTGGCGGAAGCTCGCGCCCTTCTCGTCGAGGGCGCCGTTCAGCGTGTGAAGAATGTCGTCGAGGCCGCCGGTGATCGCCTGCTGGCCGATGACGAGGCTCTCGTTGAGGTCGCGCGTCCGGGCGATCAGCGTTTCGTTCAGCTGGCGGGCACGCTCGTTCAGCGCGGCGTTCAGCTTTTCGGTGCTGCTGTCGAGCGTGGAGGCGCGCGTCTCGAACTGTCCGAGAAGCTGCTGGCCGCGCTTGATCAGCGTGTGGTTCAACGCTTCCAGACGGGTGTCGAACTCGTCGGTGATCTCCGCACCGGCCGTGGTCAGGCCGCTGACGAGGGCTTCGGTGCGTGCGCTCAGAAGCGTGCTGATCGACTGCGATGCGGCCTGCGACTTTTCCATGAGCGCGGCGGCGCGGGTTTCGATGAGGGACGCGGCCGCTTCGCCGGAGATGGCGAGACGCGTCTGCAGGTCTTCGCTTGCGTGCGTCAGGTCGTCGCGCAGTTGGGCATGGACGCCGGTGATGGAGGAGCGGATGCGCTCGGCATGGCCGACGATCGCCTCGCGCTCGAGGCCGAGTTCCTGCACGAGCGTGCGGACCCGCAGTTCGTTGTCGCTGTAGCTGCGCTCTAGCGCGTTGACTTCGGAATGGACCAGCGTTTCGAGCTCGGTCGCGCGGGCGATCGTCCGCTCGATGCCCTCGTTCATGGCCGACACTTCGCGGCGAACGGCCTGACCGACGGTCATGATGCGGTCGGATGCGGTGGTTTCCGGCTCGGCGAGGCGGAGTGCGACCTCGGTCATCGACCGCGCGGCGTTCCGCATCTCCTGCGCGCGGGCCATCATCACGCCGAAGGCGAAGAACAGCATGACCGGGAGGACGATGAAGATGGCGGCGACGATGGCGCCGGGCAGGGCCGCCAGTGCGGCCAGCGAGCGGATCTGCCAGATTTCCGGGCCATAGAGAAGATTGGCGATGCCGAGACCGGCGACGATCCAGACCAGCGACAGGATGGCGGCGCCGCGCATGGCGGCCCGGCCGGAGCGCGTTTCGAGCGAGCGGAGCATGGCCGGGGCGGAGCGGCGGCTGTCGTCATTGGCCGGCACGAAGGTGGGCGATTTCGCGCCCGGCGCAGCGGGCACGGATTCCGGCGCAAGGCTGCGCGGCGTGGCGAGCGGATCGTCGGTGGGCTGGTCGGCCCGTGACGCGGCCGCGGGCTTCTGACTGGCGGCGTTCGATGCAGACGCGGGCTGGGCCGGTCGTGCGGGGCCTGCCGGGCGGGACGGGGAGGGTGCGGCGGCGGCCTGCGCCTTCGGCGCGGCGCGGCCCGCCTCGGGCGGCGTTTCGTTGAGGGCGGACTTCAGTTCGTCGAAGTCGATCCTCAAAGCGTCTTCGAGCGCTTGGAAGGCCTTGTCGTCGATCGACTCGTTGCTCTTGTTCGTCGCCATGCAGATACGCCTCGTTACCGAACTTTCCGTCTCGACATCGCGCAGCCGCAAGGCTGCCGGCGATGCCGGATCGGGGGTGAGGACAGTTCCTGCGCATTGGATGCACGCAATACAATGACCGCACCAATTTCATACCGCGACCGGCAATGCTTTTCCCATGGTCGCACAGCCATGGGAAGAGCCTCCCGGACGGATGCCGGCCCTCAGGGGAAACCGGTATCCTGTAACGTATCGTAGTGACACATCCGGGGTAGTCTTACAATTAACGCCCCCGGCCATTCGTTAAAATGCTAACAAGTTCTTAACGAAAATGCGGCCCGCATGGCGCCAAACCCCCTGCAATGCCGGATGTTTTCCTCTGTTAACCATACTTGACGAAAGGTGCCCTGATTGCGCCCCGTTTTCATCTGATAGCAGCCTCGCTGCTGTGAAATCCACAGGAGACGACGACGCGGCTGCAGGCCGGATGCGCAGGGCTTCAGAGCCCGTGCACATTCCGACCTGTCGCTTACATCTGCGTCACGGATTCCGAGCCCGTGGGGTGTCCCGCAACGTGCCGGCAGCGATGACAACAGAACAAGGAACACCGTGCATGGCCGCCCTCAATATCGCCTTCGACAGTCCCGAAACGGCACTGGGCCATCTTCACTCCCGCGGTCGCCCGATCGACCTCGTGCATCTCGCCACCCAGACGATGGGCGACAAGGCGCTGGAACTCGAAGTGCTGCAGATCTTCGCGCGCCAGTCGCGCCAGATCGTCAAGGAGCTGATGATCGAGGACACGCAGGTCCGCAAGGCCGCCGCACACCGCCTGCGGGGCGCAGCGCTTGCCGTCGGCGCCTTTACGGTGGCCGACGTCGCGGCTTCCGCCGAACACCAGCCGAACGACGCGGAAACGCTCGCCGCGCTGTCTTCGGCCGTTCTCGACACCGAGATCTTCATCCTGAAGCTTTGCCGATAGCATAAAGCCGACGGCGACCGGCCTGCCGGCCAGCCGTGTCGGTCCGGGATCCCGCGCGACACACGTCTCCGGAAAGCAGGCCTGTCGACCTGTTTTCTTGACGACCCGCATGAAACAATGTGAGAAAAACGGGCACCCCTTTTGCGGGCGCCGTGCCCGTCGGCACCGGCGGTCCCGCGCATCCAGCATTCGAGACCGCGCCATCATGACAAAACTCAGCATCATCGCCTTCGACGGCACCCGCCACGAACTGGAGGTCCAGATGGGATCGACCGTCATGGAAAACGCCGTCCGGAATTCAGTGCCCGGCATCGAGGCCGAATGCGGCGGCGCCTGCGCCTGCGCCACCTGTCATGTCTATGTCGACGAGGCCTGGACGGCGGCCGTCGGCGCGCCGGAAGCGATGGAAGAGGACATGCTGGATTTTGCCTACGACGTCCGTCCGACCTCGCGGCTGAGCTGTCAGATCAAGATGAGCGACGCGCTCGACGGTCTCGTCGTGCATGTGCCCGAACGTCAGGCTTAGTTACGTCAGGCTCGATCGTATGCAGGGCCCGATTCGTCCTTGGCGTTCGCGCCAAAAAAAGCCCCGCCTGTCACAGGGACAAGCGGGGCAGGAGGGCGCATCGCACGCAGGATGAGGGAGGGATCATCTGCGGCAACAGGATACGCCAGGAGAACACCGGGGCAGGGCAAAGCATTTCCGGTCGCCACGCGATCCGGCATCCTGCCGCTCCTGCAATATCGTCTTCGTCTTCGCGTCGAGAGCATGACCGCATCACCGCGCGTCTGCAGTCTCAGAGCTTTTAAGCTTCGTCTATTCTTCGCTTGCGATAATGAGACTATAGCCGACCTTTACCGGACGCACTATCGCTAGAAATCACCAATGAGTTATTGCGGCACGCGGCGGTAGCGCGCGAATGCCGTCTGCCGTCGCATCGGCGCGGCAGCCGCCGTCCTGAACAGGACGACGTTGCCTAGCGAAGCTCGGCCCCGTCCTTTTTCAGGCGCTCCAGGCGATACTGGAGGAGGCGCACCATGCGCTGGTCGAAATTGACGGCTTCGCGGCGGTCGAAGGCGGCCTGGTCCTTGTCGTGCGCGGCGATCGCGTCTTCGCTGATGCGGGCGACGCGGGCCTGCATCCGCTCGCAATCGGCTTCTGCCGGCAGGGAGAGGAGCGCCTTTTCCATGTCGCGCGCGTGGTTGCGGGCAATCTCCGCGTGGCGTTCCTCATGGCGCTTGATGTCGCTCGACAGCGTGTCCCAGACGAGTGCGAGGTCACGCCCGGCCTTGTTGCGGTTGGTCCACCGCGGCAGGATCAGCCGCGTATTGAGCGTCACACGGGCGCTGCCGACGGCGCAGAGGCGCCCGCGGCGGACATAGCTCACGGTTCCCCCGAATTTTATGCGGGTGGCGCCGGGGTGGCGGGCGCCGGTTTCGCGCATTTGCGGGCCCTGCGACGACAAGGCCGCATCGAGTTCGGCCGCGGTGCGACCGCCGACCGAGAAATAGGTGATCGTCTTGTTCATCACCGTCTCCGCAGCGGCGGCGAGCGGTTGCGTGAGGATCGCGAGAGTGGCCAGCGGAACGAGGAGGTATTTGCGGGCCGTGTTCATGGATATGCTGTCTCGACGGTTGATGTCGTCCAAAGCTTGGGGCATAGGCTGGGCAAGCGCAACTGGAAATGCCCGCCGCCTTGAAACAAGGTTAGCGCGGCTGCCCCACAAGGTCGGCCCTTTTCGCCGAGATCCGTCATGGTTGAACCCCTTCACGCCGCCGACCCTTTCTCCGCCTTCGAATGGTCGCTCGGTCATGGACGCAGCCTGACGCTCGGTCCGCGCGGCGTGCTCATGGCGATCGTCAACGTGACGCCCGACTCGTTTTCGGATGGCGGCGCTTTCCTCGGTGTCGACAAGGCCGTCGTGCACGCTCTGGCGTGCCTGGAGAACGGCGCCGTCATTCTCGACATCGGCGGCGAGTCGACGCGGCCGGGGGCGGACGCCGTGTCTGCCGTGCAGGAGCAGGATCGCGTCCTCCCCGTCATCGAGCGCCTGGCGCGGGAAACGGAGGCGCTGATCTCGATCGACACCTATCGCGCGGAGACGGCGCGGCTGGCGCTCGCTGCCGGCGCACATATCGTCAACGACGTGCACGGACTGCAGCGCGAGCCCGAGATCGCCGGGGTCGTGGCGACAGCGCGCGCCGGCGTCTGCATCATGCATACCGGGCGGGGGCGCGAGAAAGCCGGCGACGTGATCGCGGATCAGAAACAGTTCTTTGGTCGGTCGCTGGAGATCGCTGCCGATGCCGGGATCGGGGCGGATGCGATCGTGCTCGATCCGGGCTTCGGCTTCGCCAAGGACGCGTCCGAGAACTGGGCGCTGATGGCGCGGCTGGATGCGCTGCACGGGCTCGGCCACAGGCTGCTGATCGGCACGTCGCGCAAGCGCTTCCTTGGCGCTGCCACCGGACGGGAGGCGGATGCGCGCGATGTCGCGACGGCGGCGACCACGACGGCGGCGCGTCTTGCCGGGGGGGCGATATTTCGCGTCCATGATGTCGCTTTCAACAGGGATGCCCTGCTGGTCGCCGATGCTATCCTGGCGGCACGACCCTGACGCCTTCAACGTTCCGAGCGGCCGGCGTCACGCCGTGGCTGCGACACTCGGCAGGAGACCCTGTGATGACGCCGACCTACACGATCACGCTCAAGAACTGCGCCTTCTTCGCGCGGCATGGCGTTCACGACGAAGAGGAGTTTCTCGGGCAGCGCTTTTTCGTCGATGCCGAACTGGTGGTCGAACAGGGGTCGGCCTTGCGCGAGGACCGGATCGAGGACACGGTGCATTACGGCATCGCCTTTGCCGAAATCGAGAAGATGATCACCGGCCGCCGGCGCTATCTCATCGAGGCCCTGGCACTGGAAATCGCCGAGATGCTCTGTTCGCGCTGGCCGCAGATCCACCGGGCGAAGATCACCATCCGCAAGCCGAACGCACCCGTGCCCGGCGTGCTCGACTACGTCGCCGTCACCGTCGAGCATGTCGCCAGATCATGAGCGCGATCGATGACGGCGGATGGCACCAGGCGGCGATCGGGCTTGGCGGCAATATCGGCGACGCCGCAGCCGCCATCGCGCAGGCGCTCGCGCGGCTCGATGCGCATCCCGACGTGACGGTTCTTGCCGTTTCCGGCCTCTACCGCACGCCGCCCTGGGGCAAGACCGACCAGGACTGGTTCTTCAATGCCTGTGCGGTGGTGCAGACGACGCTCGAACCGCTGGCGCTGCTGGACGCCTGCCTCGATGTGGAAAAGGCGATGAAGCGGCAGCGGCTGGAGCGCTGGGGGCCGCGCACGATCGATCTCGACGTACTGACCTACGATACGATCACGATGCAAACCGCGGCGCTCACCTTGCCGCATCCGCGGATGACGGAGCGGGGCTTCGTGCTTCTTCCGCTGGCCGACATCCTGCCGGACCATGTGGTGGGCGGGCGAAGCGTCGCAGCCTGGGCGGGTGACGCCGATGCCGCGGGCATCGAGATCGCCGACGGTCGCGCGGCGTGGTGGCGCGACCGGGCCGGGGAGGTCAGCGGGGGCGTTTGATCATGGCTCTTTGTTTCTGACGCGTTGTCCGACGCCGAAGCGATCCCGCTTCGGCTGGACATGCTAGCGGATCGAGCCGACGGCCATGGTGTCGGTCTGGCGCGTCAGGGCGACGCCGATGACGGGGACCATGGTCTCCTCGACCTTGACCGAGATGGTGATGTTGAGGAGCGAGGGATCCGACATGCGGGCGATCATCGCGCCGTTCAGCTTCTTGCGGTTGATGCCGACGACGATCTTGTCCTTCGACACGTTGCCCGAGACGATGTCGAGGCCCTTGCCTTCGGCGCCGTCGAGGAACTTGCCGGTATAGCTGTTGCCCTTCTGGCTGATGACGGCCGACATCGGCTGCTTGAAGACGCCGACGCGGCAGAAGCCGTCGAGCTTGATGCCGGTGGCATCCGTCGGCTCGCCGGACAGCTCGCAGGTGAACTTCGTGCCCTTGTACTTGCCGGCGACGATTTCGCCCGGGCCTTTCCACTGGCCTGCGACCTGTTCGAAGAAGGCCTTGTCGCGGCTTTCGGCGAGCGCCGGGGCAGGGACGGCGGCGAATGCCGCAAGCGTGAGTGCGGCCATACATGCGGCAGGGCCGCGCGCGATCAAAGAAGGGCGCGAGAACATGGGCGATCCTTGAGGGTCGGTGTCGAGAACGTGAGGTGACATTGGCACTTGAATGGTTAATGGAGCGTTTCATTCGGCCGAACGGCGCGCGCGGACCGTGACGATCCGGTGGACCGCTGCAGATTTGCAACGCTTTCGATCCGCCGCGGTCGCCCTATCTTGGCATGGTCCGCGCGCGGGATTCTAAGACGGCTTTTTCACATGCGCCGCAGATCGCAGATGCGAATCGCGGCGGGGGAGATCATCGATGACGCCTGTATCCGAAGAGATGGCATCCGGTGCCCGGCGCGGAGGGCGGCTGATCTATCGGCACGGTCTCATGACGCGCCTCACGCACTGGAGCTGGGCCGTCGCGCTTTTCTTCCTGCTGCTGAGCGGCCTGCAGATCTTCAACGCGCATCCCACCCTCTACATCGGCACGCAGTCGGGCTTTGCCTTCGACAACAGCGTCCTGAAGATGGATGCGATCTACGGGCCGGACGGGCAGCCGCAGGGACGAACGACCATCTTCGGGCACAGCTTCGACACGAGCGGCGTGTTCGGCATGAGCGGGCCGGCGGAGCGGCCGGCCTATCGCGGCTTTCCCGCCTGGGCGACCGTGCCGTCCTATCAGGATCTCGCCACCGGCCGCGTGGTCCACTTCTTCTTCGCCTGGGTGCTTGCCGTCACGCTGCTCGTCTGGCTGATCTCGGCCCTCGTTACCAGGCGGCTCCGGCGCGACCTGCTGCCATCGGGGCAGGAACTGCGCCACATTCCGCGCGATATCGCCGACCATGCCCGGCTGCGCTTTCGCCATGACGGCCGCTACAACGTGCTGCAGAAGCTTTCCTATGGCGGCGTGCTCTTCATCCTGTTTCCGCTGGTGATCCTCACCGGGCTTTCGATGTCGCCGACCATGAATGCCGCCTGGCCCTTCCTGCTCGATCTCTTCGGCGGGCGGCAGACGGCGCGGACGCTGCATTTCGCCTGCATGCTGGCGCTCGTCCTGTTCTTCGTGGTGCACATCCTCATGGTGCTGCTCGCAGGGCCGCTGAATGAGCTGCGCTCCATCATCACCGGACGTTACCGCACGCGCGACACCGTGCCTGTCACCGATGCCGCTTCCGGAGAACCGAGATCATGAGCCGCACCTTCCTGGCCAATCGCCGCCGTTTCCTGACGCTGGCCGGCGTTGCCGCCTCGACCGTGCCGCTTTCCGGCTGTGACGTGCTCGACGGCGTTCTCTCGGGCGATAGCGCGGTTCGCAAGACGCTCGCCTCCGCCAACAGCCTGAGCTATCGCGTCCAGCGCCTGCTGGCGGGCGACAGGCTTGCGCCTGAATTTTCGGCCACCGAAATCCGGCAGGGGCAGCGGCCGAACGGCTCGACGGATCCGAACGGGGCTGACTATCTCGCGCTGAAGGCGACGGCGTTCGCCACCTACCGATTGCCGGTGACCGGGCTCGTGGACAAGCCGCTCGATCTCGGCCTCGACGAGATCCGTGCCATGCCCGCGCGCACCCAGATTACCCGCCATGACTGCGTGGAGGGCTGGAGCTGCATCGCCAAATGGACCGGCGTGCCGCTCGCCGCCATTCTCGATCAGGCGAAGGTGCGGCCGGAAGCCCGCTACGTCGTGTTCCGGTGCTACGACGCCATGGACATCGGGCTCGGCGGACCGACGCCCTATTACGAATCCATCGACCTTTTCGACGCCCGCCACCCGCAGACGATTCTCGCCTATGGCTGCAACGACGCGGCCCTGTCGGTCGCGAACGGCGCACCGCTCCGCGTCCGGGTCGAGCGGCAGCTCGGCTACAAGATGGCGAAATACATCCGGTCAATCGAACTCGCCGCGACGCTCTCCCCCTATGGCGGCGGCAAGGGCGGGTTCTGGGAAGATGTCGGCTATGACTGGTATGGCGGGATCTGAGCCGCCGGACGCCCGACGGACGGTCAGACCTCGTCGACCACGGACTTTTTCTGGCCCGGTGCGAGGTCGCCGATGAAGTCGCCGATGCCGGGGCGCCTCAGGGCGCGGAAAGGCATGGGGCGGCAGAGGTCCATGGCGGCGATGCCGATGCGGGCGGTCATGAGGCCGTTGACGACGCCTTCGCCGAGACGGGCCGAGAGCTTGGATGCGATGCCGTGGCCGAGCACCTGCTGGACGAGACTGTCGCCGACCGCAATCGAGCCGGTGACGGCGAGATGGGCGAGCACGTCCCGGATGAGGCGAAAGAGGCCCAGCGTTCCCGGCCGGCCGCCATAGAGATCGGCCATGGCGCGGATGAGGCGGGCGGATTCGAACACGACATAGCCGAGATCGACCAGCGCGCGCGGGCTGACCGCGGTGACGATGGAGACGCGTTTTGACGCGTTGAGGATCAGCGCGCGCGCTTCCCGGTCGAGCGGCGTCAGGAGTTCGCGCTCGGTGAGCTCGATCAGGTGCGGACCGTCGATGATCTCGCCTTCCGTCGCCTTCAGCCGTTCGCGGCCGCGGGCGGTTTCGGGACGCGCGGCGAGATGGTGCACGAGGTCGGTCATGGTCTTGCGGGCGGCCGTGTTGCCGCTGGCTGCGAAAGCGGCGGCGACCTCGTCCTTCAGCGCCTGCACCGCATTCAGCCGCATCAGGCCGAGGACCTCCCGGCCGACGATGCCGAGCACGGCGAGAACGACGATGGCGGCCGCGGCGATGGCGACATAGCCGAGCGCATCGTTGCGCGTGAAGAGATCGCGCACGAGGCTGTCGATCCAGAGGCCGAGGGCGAGCGACACCAGCACGCCGAGCGCACCGAATGCGAGCTTGGCCAGCGAAAACCGTCGCTTCGGACGGCGCTCTTCCAGCGCCGAGACGACGGGCGTGGAGAGCGTGGTGTCGGCGAACGGGTCGTCCGCATCGGGCGTGAGCACGACGCCATCGCCGAAGCTTGTCGGTGCGCGGCGGAGGTCCGGTCTTGGCGTCGTCTCGCCTTCGACCGTGAAGGCGGCGGGGCGGCGGGGAAGGTCGCTCATGCGAGGCGGTCTCCGAACAGGAACTGCATGGCCCGATCGAGCCGGATGTGCGGAACGGACAGCTTGAGACCGCCGCCCGTTTCCTCGATATGCGGCGGGCGGAAACGGACGAAATTGACCTCCGGCAGGGGCTGGCCGGGCACCTCGTCGATCCGGCGGAACAGGCTGTCGGGATCGCGCGGCAGGTCTCCGGGGAAGATCGCCGTCTTGCGCTCGCCGTCGAACAGCTCGCCATTGATGCGCTCGCCGGCAATGGGCGTGCCCACGATGACCGGTAGGGGATGGCCGTCGTGATTGACGGTGGCCTCGCGGGTGGCGCGCACCGAGGCGAGCGCCATGACCTCGACGCCGGCGCCGCTGCCGCCGATCCGCTCCATGGCGCGGGCGACGATGCGCGCGGTGATGCGCTCCAGCCGGTCGTGGCTCTCATGGTGCAGGTGATCGGCCTTGGTGGCGGCGATCAGCACCTTGTCGATGCGGCGGGTGAGGAAGGACGACAGGAAGGAATTGGTGCCCGGCTGGAAGCAGCCCATGACGTCGGCCAGCGCGCTCTCCAGATCGAGCAGCGCCTCCGGCCCGCGATTGATCGCCTGGAGCGCGTCCACGAGCACGATCTGGCGGTCGAGGCGGGCGAAGTGTTCGCGGAAGAAGGGTTTGACCACATGCGTCTTGTAGGCCTCGTAGCGGCGCTCCATCATCGCATGGAGCGAACCGGAGGCGGCGCGACCGTCGGGCAGGTCGGGCAGCGGTGCGAAGGTGAGCGCGGGCGAGCCTTCGAGGTCGCCCGGCATCAGGAAGCGCCCGGGCGGCAGGGTGGAGAGCGAGCGCTCGTCCGTGCGGCAGGCGCGGAGATAACGGGTGAAGGCCTCGGCCAGCGCGCGGGTGCGGCCCTCGTCCGCATCCGCCTCGGCCGGCGCGGTGTCGCAGAGCGCCAGCCATTCCGCGGAAAGCTCGCGGCGGATGCCGCTGCGCGCGCGCGCGACGGTGGCGGCGCTGAACTGGCGGTAGTCCTGCGAGAGGAGCGGCAGGTCGAGCAGCCATTCGCCGGGATAGTCGACGATGTCGATGGACAGGCGGCCGGGCGAGAACATGCGATTCCAGCCGCTGGCGCTTTCATAGTCGAGCGTGATCCGCAACTGCGAGATGGCGCGGGTCGAATCGGGCCAGATGCGGTCGCGCACCAGCGCCGTGATGTGATCCTCGTACTGAAAGCGCGGCACGGCATCGTCGGGCTGCGGCTCCAGCCGGATCTTCGACACGCGGCCCGAGCGCACCGGCTCGAACACCGGCAGGCGGCCGCCGTTCAGCAGGTTGTGGACGAGGGAGGAGATGAACACGGTCTTGCCTGCGCGCGACAGGCCGGTGACGCCGAGGCGGACGGACGGATTGACCAGACCGGCGGCCCGATCCGTGAGGGTATCCAGAGCAAGTTTCGCATCGTCGGACATGCGGGTGAGAAATGACACGCGACTTGGCTTCCCTCTAAGAGATCGACGACATCCACGGATGTCCGGGCCGGGTGACCCGGTTGCGATATAGGGAGCCACGCGCCCGAGGGAAAGATGAACCGGTTTGTTCCGCGCGGGAGAGCCGCGCGTGATAGCCGCACGGGATAGCGGCATGAGGCGGGCCGACCTCAGGGCTTGAGGACCTCGACGAGGTGGCTTGGCCGTTCGCCCGGCGCCGCGTCCGGCCTGCGGGCGATGGCGACGACCATGCCGGGCAGGAAGCCGGCCGGCAGCACCCGCGTGGCGACCGTCGAGCCGAGGCATTCCCAGGCCAGCTGCTCCAGGATCGGATTGTGACCGACGAGGGTCAGCGGTTCGCCGGTGCCGGCTCTCTCGGAGAGGTCGGCCAGCACCGCGAGATAGGCATCGAGCGCGCCGTCATAGAGCGGCGCCTCGAAGGCGATGGAGGCGGAGGGTGTTGTGCCCAGCAAAATCTCGGCCGTCTCGCGGCAGCGGCGCGCGGGCGAGCAGGCGATGTGGCCGAGCGACCAGCCCCGTGCCTGCAGCAGCGAGGCGACGCGGGCCGCGTCCGTCCGGCCCATTCCGTCGAGCGTGCGGTCGAAATCCCGCTCTCCCGCCCGGGGGCCGCCCGCACGGGCATGGCGCACGAGAAAGAGAGCAGGCTGGGACATTGCGGACGACATGGGGTGGCCACCGGACTTACTGAGATCAGACCTTGTCTCCCGGCCGCCGAGAAAGATCAAGCGGCGGTCTCGACCATCGGCCGGGCCATACAGGGGAGGTCCGGCGGACATTGGAAAAAACACTGCCTGATTTTTAGGCCGCGATTGTACGCGGCACCCCTGCCGAACCTGGCGTGGTAGGGCGGCGGTCCCGCCTAGACCGGAGGGTGCCTGTCATGCTCTTGTAATTCTGGTGAAATATGAGGCCGCTAGCTTCGTTTTCGAGCAGTTTGAAATATGCGGGCGGCGTGCGCGGAGACTTGAAACGCGGACTTCATAGGTCTATAGACCCGCCGCATGAGATGTTCTTCAGGAGAATCGCGTTGAGTGAGAAGATCGATCTTGGTACCTACGTTCTTTCCGAAGACGACGAATTCATGAATTCCAATCAGCGGGCCTATTTTCGGGCCAAGCTGAACGCCTGGAAGAACGATATTCTCCGGGAAGCACGCGAAACGCTCGGTCACCTTGCCGAGGAAAGCGCCAATCACCCCGACCTCGCCGACCGCGCCTCTTCGGAAACCGACCGCGCCATCGAGCTTCGGGCGCGCGACCGCCAGCGCAAGCTGATCTCCAAGATCGACTCGGCGCTGCAGCGGATCGATGAGGGAACCTACGGCTATTGCGAGGAAACCGGCGAGCCGATTGGCCTGCGGCGCCTCGACGCCCGTCCGATCGCCACCCTGTCGATCGAAGCGCAGGAGCGCCACGAGCGTCGCGAGAAAGTCTATCGCGACGAATGATCGGCCATCGGGTCTGACATAGTCCTGTAAAGTTCGAAATGGTCGCCTTCGGCGGCCATTTTTCGTGATGGGATGGTCATGACAAAATCCGTGGCGCGCCGGCCTTCAGACGCTATGGGCATCCCACGGCGAGCCCCATCGGTCTTCCCGACATTGCACGACACGTCACGATTTGCGTTCGTTGCCCATCTCGCTGAGCATCCGGTTCATCTCCTCCTCCAGCGTCGGCTCCTTGCGCGCAGCGGGGCGGGGCGCTTCGATCGACGGGGCGCGGGGAGCGGGTTCCGATGCGATCCGGCCAAGGTCTCCCGAAATCTGCGCATCCAGCAGGCGCTCGAAATCCCGACCGTCGTCCCGCTTTCCGGTTTCGGCTGCCGCCGGGCTTCCCTTGGCCGCTGGAGCAGAGGCTTGCGGCTGGGCGGGGGGCTGGGCAAGAGGCTGGGCAGGAGGCTGGGGCGGGGACGGGATCTGCGGCAGAACACGGGCGCGGGCGGCTTCGAGGATATCCTCGGGCGCTGCGCGCGCAGCCGGCGCGGCCGGTCTCGGTGACGGCTTCGGCGGCGCGGCCTGAGCCGGTGCGGTCACGCGGGCGGCGGGGTTCGGACGTGGTGCGACCGCGTCGTCGCCATAGAGCGCCTGGCCCATGTTGGAAACGGGGGGCTGGGCCGGGCGTGCGGCCGGTCGTGCTTCCGCGCGGGCGTCGGGCCTCGGCTCGGCCCGGCTCTCAGGGCGGTTCTCGACCCGGCTCTCGGGGCGCCGCTCCTGGGCGATACGGGCGGGTGGTGCGGGCAAGGCCTCGGTGCGTGCGGGGCCGGCAAGGTTTGCAGGCGCGGCCTGGGCTGCGATCTGGGCATTGGCCGGCGGTGCGGCGAGGGCGGCGTTTGCGGCCTTCGGCGGCTCCAGGCCCGGATTGGCGCCGACGATCCGGCTTTCAATGACGATATCGGTCGGGCCGCCGATCATGATCAGGTGCTCGACATCGTCGCGGCGCACGAGAACGAGGCGCCGGCGGGTATCGACCGCGGCGGCATCGAGCACGGCCAGACGCGGCAGGCGATTCTTGCCGCCACGGATGAAGGGGGACGATGCACGATTGCGCATGAACCAAAGGACGGCCACCAGCAGCAGCAGGCCGGCGGCCACGGCCACGGCAGCGATGATGAACCGACCGCCGTTATTGCCGACGACATCTTCAAACATCTTCGCTCTCCTCGTCTGGAACGGACGGCGTGGGGACGGCGCCGCGAAATGGGAATTGACGTCTTTTTGCCGGTGGAAACAAGCCGTGAGAACGCATTGTCCCGGTAAATGGAGCGGCAGTCGGTCGCGTCCAGAGATCGGCGGGCGGAAAACCGGCTTCGTCGCGCAAATGTCGAAAACGCGCTCTCGCCGCGGGCGCGTCGCGGTCTCGGCCGGCCCGATCTTCGCAAGACGGCATTCTGCGAGGGGGGAGGCGAGGCTGGTGCCCGGAATGCGGCGGGTTCGGCTACGATCCGGTGATTCCTTGTGAATTCGGCTCAGATTGCTCGGGTGAGCGCCTGAGAACGCTTTGTCAGGCAGGCGCCGGCTGATAAAGAGAATCGACCACGGACGTCGCGTGCGCGGACCTTCCATGGGCCGGGCCACTTCAAGCGGCGGGGCAAAGAGGACCCTGATGACGAAACTGCGACAGGCAGACGAGTATCGCATGCCGATCGTCGATCGGGGAACGCGTCCGGGAACCGTGCTGCGCATCGTGCTTCTGGCGATCGTGCTGATCGCCTCGGCCGCGGCCTTCGTGATCTTCAAGAATCAGCTCGGCAACGAGGTCGTCCTCGGCATTCTCGGCATCCTCGCGATGGTCGGGATCTTCTTCCTGGTGTCAGCCGTCATCGGCTTCATCGAGGTCATGCCGCAGTCGCGCCCGGACGAGCTGGCGCGCGCTTTTCTGGACGGACACCCCGAGGGCACGCTGATCACCGACCGCAAGGGGCGGATCGTCTATGCCAATGCCGGCTATGGCGCGCTGACCGGCACCGACAAGGCGACCGACGTGCAGTCGCTGGAGACGATCCTCTCGCGCGATCGGGAAGCGACGGAGGCGATCTACCGGCTGACCAACGGCCTGCGCGAAGGCAAGGCCGGCCATGAGGAATTCCGGCTGATGAAGCCGCTGCGCGCGGCCGGCGGGTCGGCGGGCTCGGGCGCCCACTGGTTCCGCCTGAAGGCGCGGGTGCTGCCGCTGGAGGATGCCGACCGCAACCCGCTCTTCATCTGGCAGATTTCCGACATCACGGCCGATCGCGACGATCAGGAGCGCTTCTTCAAGGAGCTTCAGAACGCGATCGACTATCTCGACCACGCGCCGGCCGGATTCTTCTCCGCCGGCAAGAAGGGCGAGATTTTCTATATCAATGCGACGCTGGCCGACTGGCTGGGCCTCGACCTCACGAAATTCCAGCCCGGCTCCATGACGATCGCGGATCTCGTGGCCGGCGAGGGCCTGGCGCTGGTGCAGTCGGTGCAGGCGGATCCCGGCCTTCGCAAGACGAAGACGCTCGATCTCGACCTTCGCCGCGCCAACGGGCAGAGTTTTGCCGTGCGCATGGTGCACCGCGTCTCGTCGGCCCGCGACGGCGCGCCGGGCGAAAGCCGGACGATCGTGCTGGCCCGCACGGTGGACGAGGAAGCCGATCCCTCCGCCTCGCTCGCGGCCATCCGCTTCACGCGTTTCTTCAACAATACGCCGATGGCGATCGCCTCCGTCGACGGCAACGGACGGATCCTGCGCACCAACGCGCCATTCCTAAAACTCTTCTCGGGCGTGGTGTCGCAGGACGACATGGAGCGCGGCGCACTGCTGGAGAGCGTGGCGCGCACCTCGGAGCGCGGCCGCCTGCAGGAAGCGCTGGCCGCAGCCAAGGACCGGCAGAGCGATATCGCGCCCCTCGACCTGCCGCATCCGACCGACGAGCAGCGGTTCTTCCGCTTCTACGTCAATGCCGTGATCGACCAGAGCGAGCAGGCGCCCGAAGAGGCGGCCATCGTCTATGCGGTGGAGATCACCGAGCAGAAGGCGCTCGAAACGCAGATGGCGCAGACGCAGAAGATGAACGCGGTGGGGACGCTGGCCGGCGGCATCGCGCACGACTTCAACAACGTGCTGACCGCCATCCTGCTATCCTCCGATCACCTTCTTCTCTCGGCGCGTCCCTCCGACGCCAGCTTTGCCGACCTGATGGAGATCAAGCGGAACGCCAACCGCGCCGCGGTGCTGGTGCGCCAGCTGCTGGCTTTCTCGCGCAAGCAGACCATGCGCCCGACCGTCCTCAACATGACCGACGTCATCGGCGATCTGCGCATGCTGGTCGATCGCATGACGGGCACGCATGTGAAGCTCGAGGTCGAATATGGCCGCGATCTCTGGCCGGTCCGCACCGATCTCGGTCAGTTCGAGCAGGTGCTGATCAACCTGGCCGTCAACGCCCGCGATGCCATGCCCAAGGGTGGCGTGATCACGATCCGCACGCGCAATCTACCGGCGGAGGAGGCGGCGGCCTTGAACCGGCGCGAGCTTCCGGCGGAGGATTTCGTGATCGTCGAGGTCAGCGACGAGGGAACCGGCATCGCCCCCGAAATCGTCGACAAGATCTTCGAGCCGTTTTTCACCACCAAGGAGGTCGGCAAGGGCACGGGCCTCGGCCTTTCCATGGTCTATGGCATCGTCAAGCAATCGGGCGGTTTCATCTATCCCGAGTCCGAGGTCGGCAAGGGCACGACGTTCCGTATCCTGCTGCCGCGCTTCATCGAGGAGGTGCTGCCTGCCTCCGGCGCGCCCGGTGCGCTCGACCAGCCTCTGACGCTCGCCACCTCGACGCCGGCAAAGGCCGAGGAGCCGACCGACCTCACCGGCGACAGCGCCATCGTTCTGCTCGTCGAGGACGAGGAGGCGGTGCGCCGCGGCGGCAAGCGCATGCTGGAAACGCGGGGATACAAGGTCTACGAGGCGGGGTCCGGCGTCGAGGCGCTCGAGGTGATGGAAGAGCTGAACGGCATGGTCGACATCGTCGTCTCCGACGTCGTCATGCCCGAGATGGACGGGCCGTCGCTGCTGCGCGAGCTGCGCAAGACCTATCCCGATCTCAAGTTCATCTTCGTGTCCGGCTATGCCGAGGATGCCTTTGCGCGGAACCTGCCGGCGGATGCGAAATTCGGCTTCCTGCCGAAACCGTTCTCGCTGAAGCAACTGGCCGTGGCCGTCCGCGAAATGCTGGACAGCTGATCGGGACGCAAGGCTTTTAGCAATGCGGTCTCGGGAATGATGCGACGTCGGTCAAGGGTGGCCGGCCATGATCGGGAGAAGTCGATGCGTCTCGTCCTGCTGTTCCTCGGCGTGCTCCTGACGCTGATGTCGGCCGCGCCGAGCTTTGCTGCGCCCTATCCGACGCCCGAGGCGCTGATCAAGGCGCTCTACCGCTACGACCCGGACGAGACGGACGCCGAGGCGCCTTCGCCCTATACGCCGTTCTTTTCGGATGCGCTCAACGCCCGCTTCCAGGCGGACCGCGACCGTACGCCGGATGGCGAGGTCGGCGCGATCGACTTCGATCCGGTTATCTCCGGCAATGACGGCCGCGCGCGTCATCTGACGATCAGTCCGCCGATCATCCTCGGCGACAGAGCCGAGCTGGAGGTGCGGTTCGAAAACGGCGGGCCGGTGACGCTCTATTATACGCTGGTGAAGGAGCATGGCGGCTGGACGGTGGACGATATCGCCAATCAGCAGGGGGATACGCCCTGGAGCCTCTCCGGACTGTTCGACGCCGCCGAAAGGTGAGGGCTCAGAGGTGAGGGCCGAGAGGTGAGGGCGGCACCAAATCATGTGGTGCCGGCCGAACGGCCTATAGCGCCGCCCGGCCTGCACGCACGGCGCCCGTTCACATCATCGCGACGGCGATTTCCGCGGCGAGGCGGGCATTGTTTTCGACCAGGGCGATATTGGTTTCGAGGCTCCGGCCATCCGTCAGCTCGAAGATGCTCTGCAGGAGATAGGGCGTCACGGCCTTGCCGATGATCTTGTCGCGATCGGCATTGTCCAGCGCGCGGGCGATATAGATCTCCATCTCGTCACGCGGGATCTCGTTGTCTTCCGGCACCGGATTGGCGATCAGCATGCCGCCGTCGATGCCGAGCCGGTCGCGCATCCGCTGGAAATTGGCGATCGCGGCCGGGCTGTTCAGCATCAGCGGGCTCTTCAGCCCCGAGTCGCGCGACCAGAAGGCCGGAAAGATCTCGCTGTCATAGGTGACCACGGGCACGCCGCGGGTCTCCAGCACTTCGAGCGTCTTCGGGACGTCGAGGATGGCTTTCGCGCCGGCGCAGACAACGATGACGCCGGTGCGGGCGAGCTCTTCGAGGTCGGCCGAGATGTCGAAGGTTTCCTCCGCCTTGCGATGCACGCCGCCGATGCCGCCGGTCGCAAAGACGCGGATACCGGCGCGCGCCGCGGCGATCATGGTGGCGGCCACCGTCGTCGCGCCGGTGCGGCGCTCGGCGATGGCGAAGGCGAGGTCGGCGCGCGAGACCTTCATGGCCCCGCGTGTCTGGGCCAGCGCCTCCAGCCGTTCGGCATCGAGCCCGATATGCAGCGTGCCGTCGATGACGGCGATGGTGGCGGGAACGGCGCCTTGGTCGCGGATGATCGCCTCGACGCTGCGGGCCATGTCGAGATTGCCGGGATAGGGCATGCCATGGGTGATGATGGTCGATTCCAGCGCGACGATGGCCGAGCCGCGGGCCTTGGCGGCGGCGACCTCGGCGGAGTAGGCGATCGGGAGATCGTGCGAGATGGGGCGTGTCATGGGGCGTCCTTTTCGGCACTGCGATGATGGGCCTGTGAAAACAGGATTTCGGCCGGAGACACAAGGCGCAATTGCTCCGCCAGCCGCTCCGGCGAGAGATCGTCGGCGACCGCCAGCGGCGAGCGAACCGTGATGGCGGCGGCGGCAACGCCCGCCCGCAGGCATGCGCCGAGATCCGCACCTTGCATCCATGCGTCGAGAAAGCCCGCTGCGAGCGAATCTCCGGCGCCGGTGACGTCCCCGAGCGCATCGATCTCGGGTGGGCGCACGGTGGCGATCGTCGTCCCCGCAAAGGCGACGGCCGCGCGTCCGCCGCGCGTGACCACGCCGCCGGCAATGCCGGCCGCGCGCAGGATCGCCGGCCAGCCCTCGGCCGTCACGCTCTTCTCACCGCCGATCGCCGCCGCCTCGGCCTCGTTCAGAAACAGACAATCAAGATGCGGAAAGGCCGGCCTGAGCCGGCCGACCTTCGCCGGGGAGATGGCGATGGCCGCCGTGGACGCGCCGGCCGCCTTTGCCATCCGCAAGGCCGCCTGCAGCGTCTCCGCCGGCAGGTTCGCATCCACGAGCACGAGATGCGCCGCCTCCACCAGATCCCGCAGCGCCCTCTGGCGCAGCCGGCGGGGCGAAAACAGCGTGTAGAGGTCCATGTCGGCGAGGGCGACGACCAGGTTTCCGTCGGCCTCAAGGATTGCGGTGTAGCTCGGCGTGCGCCGGTCGAGGAAGGTGAAGGACCGATCGACGACACCGGCGTCCTCCGCCGCCCGCGCGACCGTTTCTCCTTCCGCATCGCCGCCGCGCGGCGCGACCATGCTGACGGACAGGCCGAGCCGTGCCAGGCCCCGGGCGGCATTGAAGCCGCCGCCGCCCGCTTCCTCGAACCAGTGTCCGGGATGGCTGGCGCCCAGCGTCGTCGCCGTGGCGATGCGGCCGCGACGATCGATATGCGCGCCGCCGAAAACGACCACGGTCTTCATTTCGTTTCTCCCCGTTTCAGGCCGCCCGGGAACCGATTCGCAAGGTCGACGGTCGCGGAACATGGTTCTGCATCAAGGACATGGAGGGTTGAGAACATCCGGAGAACAAAGATCGAATTCGATTGTTGCGTCAATGTGTTGAAGGCCTCTTGCGGAATGAGAACAAAAAGGGTACATACAGACCAGCGGCGGGTTCATTGCCTCGATTGACCCGATAACCTAAAGGTGGATGAAATGGCTCAGAACTCTTTGCGGCTCGTAGAGGACAAATCGGTGGACAAAAGCAAGGCGCTGGAAGCAGCACTCTCCCAGATCGAACGGTCGTTCGGCAAGGGATCGATCATGAAGCTCGGTGGAAAAGACAGCATCGTCGAGATCGAGACCGTTTCGACGGGGTCTCTCGGCCTGGATATCGCGCTCGGCATCGGCGGCCTGCCCAAGGGGCGCATCATCGAAATCTACGGCCCGGAAAGCTCGGGCAAGACGACGATGGCGCTGCAGACCATTGCCGAGGCACAGAAGACGGGCGGCATCTGCGCCTTCGTGGATGCGGAACATGCGCTCGATCCGGTCTATGCCCGCAAGCTCGGCGTCGATCTTGAAAACCTGCTGATCTCGCAGCCGGATACCGGCGAGCAGGCGCTCGAGATCACCGATACGCTGGTGCGGTCCGGCGCGATCGACGTGCTCGTCATCGACTCGGTCGCGGCGCTGACGCCGCGGGCGGAAATCGAAGGCGAGATGGGCGACAGCCTTCCCGGCCTGCAGGCCCGCCTGATGAGCCAGGCGCTGCGCAAGCTGACGGCGTCGATCTCCAAGTCGAAGTGCATGGTGATCTTCATCAACCAGATCCGCATGAAGATCGGCGTCATGTTCGGCTCGCCCGAGACGACGACGGGCGGCAACGCGCTGAAATTCTATGCCTCCGTCCGTCTCGACATCCGCCGCATCGGCGCGGTCAAGGAGCGGGACGAGGTCATCGGCAACCAGACCAAGGTCAAGGTCGTCAAGAACAAGATGGCACCGCCCTTCAAGCAGGTCGAATTCGACATCATGTATGGCGAAGGGGTCTCCAAGACCGGCGAGCTGGTCGATCTTGGCGTCAAGGCGGGAATCGTCGAGAAATCGGGCGCCTGGTTCTCCTATAACAGCCAGCGCCTCGGGCAGGGTCGTGAAAACGCCAAGGCCTATCTCCGCGACAATCCGGAAACGGCACGCGAGATCGAGCAGTCGCTGCGCCAGAACGCAGGCCTGATCGCCGAAAAGTTTCTGGAAGATGGCGGTCCGGAGCCGGACAGCGATGGCGACGAGGCCGCGCTCGGCTAGAATATCGTGGGGGAGGCGCCGGTTCGATCGGCAAGCCGCCCCGATGTCCTCCCGTGACGGTTTCGGCCGATCGTCGGAATCCTATTCGGCCGCTTCCATCCGGAGCGGCCGTTTTGCTGTCTGCGACATCAGCATCGCGTAGTGGAGGCGGATCGCGCGGTGGAGGCGGTTTTGCGGCGGGGCGCTCTGCAAAAAGCGGGAGATTGTCCGCGGGATCGGAACGTTGCGGGACATGCGGCTGGACAGGCATTTGCGCGAGCGATAAAAGCCTCGGGTTCGCGCAAGCGCCCTGTTTCGATGGAGGTGGCCTTGCGGAGACGTGAACCATCGATATCGCCCGGAGCCGCTCGTCAACAGCTGCCTGGGTGCGCAGGGACGAAGGACCAGACATGAGCGGCGTAAACGAGATCCGGTCGACTTTCCTCGACTATTTCAAGACGAACGGCCACACCGTCGTGCCGTCGAGCCCGCTCGTTCCGCGCAACGATCCGACGCTGATGTTCACCAATGCCGGCATGGTACAGTTCAAGAACGTTTTCACGGGTCTGGAGCAGCGCCCCTATTCCACGGCGACCACCGCGCAGAAATGCGTGCGCGCCGGCGGCAAGCATAACGATCTCGACAATGTCGGCTACACCGCGCGCCACCACACGTTTTTCGAAATGCTCGGCAATTTCTCGTTCGGCGACTATTTCAAGGAACGCGCGATCGAGCTTGCCTGGAACCTGATCACCAAGGAGTTCGGCATCGATGCCAAGCGCCTACTGGTGACGGTCTATCACACCGACGACGAGGCCTTCGGGCTCTGGAAGAAGATCGCCGGCCTTTCCGAAGACCGGATCATCCGCATCCCGACCAGCGACAATTTCTGGGCCATGGGCGATACCGGCCCCTGCGGCCCCTGCTCGGAAATCTTCTACGACCATGGCGACCATATCTGGGGCGGACCTCCGGGCTCGCCGGACGAGGATGGCGACCGCTTCATCGAGATCTGGAACCTCGTCTTCATGCAGTACGAGCAGGTGACGAAGGAGGAGCGTCTCGATCTGCCGCGGCCCTCGATCGACACCGGCATGGGGCTGGAGCGCGTCGCGGCGCTGCTGCAGGGCAAGCACGACAATTACGACATCGACCTGTTCCGCGCGCTGATCTCGGCCTCCGAGGAAGCGACCGGCGTCAAGGCCGAGGGCGACCGGCGCGCCAGCCACCGGGTCATCGCCGATCATCTGCGCTCCTCCGCCTTCCTGATCGCCGATGGCGTGCTGCCCTCGAACGAGGGTCGCGGCTATGTGCTCCGCCGCATCATGCGCCGCGCCATGCGCCATGCCGAGCTTCTCGGCGCGCGCGAGCCGCTGATGTGGAAGCTGCTGCCGGCGCTGGTCGGCGAGATGGGTCGCGCCTATCCGGAGCTCGTGCGCGCGGAATCGCTGATCTCCGAGACGCTGAAGCTCGAGGAAACCCGTTTCCGCAAGACGCTCGATCGCGGCCTCGGGCTGCTCGCCGATGCGACGGCGACGCTCGACAAGGGCGACACGCTCGACGGGGAAACCGCGTTCAAGCTCTACGACACCTATGGCTTCCCGCTCGACCTGACCCAGGACGCGCTGCGCGGCCGCGGCATCGGCGTCGATCTCACCGGCTTCACCGATGCGATGCAGCGCCAGAAGGCCGAGGCGCGGGCCAGCTGGTCGGGGTCCGGCGATACCGCGACCGAGACGATCTGGTACGAACTCAAGGATCGGTTCGGCGCGACCGAATTCCTGGGTTACGACACCGAGACGGCCGAAGGCGTCGTGCAGGCGCTGGTGCGCGGCGGGGCACTGATCGAGACCGCGTCAGCCGGAGAAAGCGTTCAGATCGTCGTCAACCAGACGCCGTTCTATGGCGAATCCGGTGGCCAGATGGGTGATACCGGCGTCATCACCGCCGATGGCGCACGCCTCAGCGTGACCGACACGCAGAAGCGCGGCGAGGGCATCTTCGTCCATATCGCGACCGTGGACGAGGGCACGATCAAGGCCGGCGACGCGGTCGCGCTGACCGTCGATCACGCCCGCCGCGGGCGGCTTCGCGCCAATCACTCGGCGACGCATCTGCTGCACGAGGCGCTGCGCGAGGTGCTCGGCACCCATGTCGCGCAGAAGGGCTCGCTGGTCGCGCCCGAGCGCCTGCGCTTCGACGTGTCGCACCCCAAGCCCATGACGGCCGAGGAGCTGAAGATCGTCGAGGATATGGCCAACGAGATCATCGTCCAGAATACGGCTGTTACGACCCGGCTGATGAGCGTCGATGACGCGATCGCCGAGGGTGCGATGGCGCTGTTCGGCGAAAAATATGGCGACGAGGTGCGCGTGGTGTCGATGGGGCAGGGCGTGCGCGGCGGCAAGGCCGGCCGGCCCTATTCGGTCGAGCTCTGCGGCGGCACGCATGTGGGTGCGACCGGCGAAATCGGGCTCGTGCGGATCCTCGGCGAGAGTGCGGTCGGCTCCGGCGTGCGCCGCATCGAGGCGTTAACCGGCGTCTCGGCGCTCGGCTATCTCTCCGAGCAGGACGAACGCGTCAAGACGCTGGCCTCCACGCTCAAGGTTCAGCCCGGCGACGTCATCGGCCGGGTCGAGAGCCTGATGGACGAGCGACGCAAGCTCGAGCGGGAACTGGCCGACGCGCGGCGCAAGCTCGCGCTCGGTGGCGGCGGCGCCTCCGGCTCCGCCGATGCCGCACGCGAGATCGGCGGCATCAAGTTCCTCGGCAAGGTCGTCACCGGCGTCGATCCGAAGGATCTGAAGGGCCTGGCCGACGACGGCAAGAAGAGCCTCGGCTCCGGCATCGTCGCCTTCATCGGCGTGGCCGACGACGGCAAGGCCAGCGCGGTCATCGGCGTGACGGAAGACCTCGTCAAGGCCCACAGCGCCGTCGATCTCGTCCGCATCGCCGCGGCCGCCCTGGGCGGCAAGGGCGGCGGCGGCCGTCCCGACCTGGCCCAGGCCGGCGGCCCCGACGGCACGCTTGCGGCAGACGCCATCGAAGCGGTTGCGCAAGCCATTGCGGATATCGCGGCGGCGGCCTGATCGAAGGCGATAGGCAGATGATGTCGGCCGCCATGTTCGGCGGTCGATGTCTCGCACGAGCGGCAGTGCCGCTTCGATGGTATCGGCGAAAATAGATCGGTATGCTTCCGCGCTTAACGCCACGTGTTTTCAGAAGACCTCACGGTGATCTCTGGTCCCCGGCGCCTGCCTTGATGGTCTCGATCGCGCTCGCGGAAATGATGCGCTGTGTGTGCAGGCGAATGTTCCGGAGAAGCGCGTCGCGCTCCTCGGCGCTCCTTCCCTTCTCGCCTTGATCGACGACGGCATGGAGCGCGTTGAACAGGAAGACAGCCGTGAAGGCCGGATCCTCCAGTGACCAGGCATGATCGCGACATCCGGCCTCCAGAAGGTCTCGCAGGTCGTCGATCAGAATGTTCTGCGTCAGACCCTTCCGAGCCGGTGCAGGGGCTGCGCTGAACAGGAGATGGTGCAAGCGCGTGGCGTTTAGATAGCCTTCAGCACAGGCGGTTACCCAGGTCGTGAGCCTGGCGGACCAATCGCCTTCATGCTCACGCTCGACCTTCGCCGTTATGAAGCTGACGAGGTTTTCGACGAAATCGTTCCGCAGCGCTTCGACGACGTCGGCCTTTGACGTGAAGTGCAGGTAGAATGATCCCTTGGAGACCGCCGCACCGGAGGTCATGTCCTCGATGGATGTGTTCTCGACACCCTTTTCGAGAAACAGTCTCTCGGCCGCTGTCATCAACTGGCGGCGGCGCTCTTCGGGGGGGCGGGTTCGGGGGGATTTGGCAGGTGGGTTCGCCATGCGTGTCACGCGCTCGGCTGCCGGCGCTCGGGTTCCGTTTCGTGCAGGTATCCGGCAAAAACATCCCGCATCGCGGTTGTTTCGATTGCCGGAATGAGCCGGCCGACCTCGCCGCGGTGATAGCCGCCGTGCGTGATGACGTGCGCTAACATCTCCTCACGCGACATGCGACCGCACTGCCCATCTGTGAAGGCGAAATCGATGTGCTCTTCCAGCTCGGCATCTGTGATGCCTGCGATATAATCGACGTACCAAGTACCGATTTCGCGCATATCCTTCGAGAGCTGATCGAGCGGCGGCGGGTCGGCCTGCCAGCTTCCCGTAAAGTCGTGAGTGTGTTGCTGAAGGTTGGCGGCGAATATTTTGTCGACGATATGCGCATGGTTCAGAACGCGGAGCGCTGCGGTCATTGCATCCGTCGGTGCGTCTTGCGGGAGGGACGCCAGCGCGATGAGCATTTCCTCGTCGCTGCGGACTTTATAGCGGGACAAAGCCTTCAGAAGAGTCTTCGCTGACATCACAGCCTCCATTTCCGATGAGAACAGTTTATCAAATGACTGACAGTCAGTCAATATCAATGTCATTGGATGGGCTGACGTGGTCGATGCCATGCGGTGCTGTTACAGGTCCAAAGATTTCCGGTACTGCACGAAGCCGGAGGCGGCGGCGATGTGGTCGTAGAGGCGTCGGGCGGGGGTGTTGGTTTCCTGGGTCAGCCAGTAGAGGCGGCCGGCCTGTTTTTCGCGGGCGAGGTCGGCGGTGGCTTCGATGAGGGCGGCGCCCGTTCCGGAGCCGCGGGTGGCGGGATCGACAAAAAGATCCTGGAGGTAGCAGGTCCAGTCCGGCAGCCAGCAGGATCGGTGGAAGATCACATGCGCGAGGCCGATCAGGCGACCGTCGGCGGCAAAGGCTCCGAGCGCATGCATCGGCTCGGTCGCATCCTGGAGCCGTTGCCAGGTGAGGTCGTATTGCGTGGGCGGCAGAATTGTCTCGTAAAAGGCGAGATAGGCGCGCCACATCGGCTCCCACTGGGCTCGGTCCTGTGGCGCGAGCGGGCGAATCGTCGGCTTCTTCGTGTCGGTCATCGGGATCTCGCGTTTGCCTGCTGCGCCGGGGTCGAGCGCTCCGGAGCATGTTAAAACGCTTCGACTTTTCTTCGAACCGCAAAAACGCTCTCGTCGTCGTTTTCCCGCAAAACCGCTTCGGACTGTTGTCGGACGTGTCCGCTCGAGTTACCGGGGGCCCGAAACGAAAGAACCCGGCGGTGAAGCCGGGTTCGATGTCGTGGTGGTCGATCGGGGCCGTATCAGGCCGCCATGGCCTTGCCGAGGTTCTCGTCGATCTTGTCGAGGAAGCCCGTGGTGGAGAGCCAGGGCTGATCGGGGCCGATGAGCAGCGCGAGGTCCTTGGTCATGTAGCCGTCTTCGACGGTCTCGATGCAGACGCGCTCCAGCGTGTCGGCGAACTTCGTCAGCTCGGCATTGCCGTCGAGCTTGGCGCGATGGGCGAGGCCGCGCGTCCAGGCGAAGATCGAGGCGATCGAATTGGTCGAGGTTTCCTCGCCCTTCTGGTGCTGGCGGTAGTGGCGCGTGACCGTGCCGTGCGCGGCTTCGGCTTCCACCGTCTGGCCATCCGGCGTCATCAGAACCGAGGTCATCAGGCCGAGCGAGCCAAAACCCTGCGCCACGATGTCGGACTGGACGTCGCCGTCATAGTTCTTGCAGGCCCAGACATAACCGCCCGACCATTTCAGCGCCGAGGCGACCATGTCGTCGATCAGGCGATGTTCGTACCAGATCTTGGCTTCCTTGAACTTCGTCGCGAATTCCGTTTCGAAGACATGCTGGAAGATGTCCTTGAAGCGGCCGTCATAGACCTTGAGGATGGTGTTCTTGGTCGAGAGATAGACCGGAACGCCGCGCTGCAGGCCGTAGTTGAGCGATGCGCGGGCGAAATCGGTGATCGATTCGTCGAGGTTGTACATGCCCATGGCCACGCCGGCGGCCGGAGCGTCATAGACGTCGCGCTCGATGACCGTGCCATCGTCGCCGACGAACTTCATGGTCAGCTTGCCCTTGCCGGGGAACTTGAAATCGGTTGCGCGATACTGGTCGCCGAAGGCGTGGCGGCCGACGATGATCGGCTTGGTCCAGCCGGGCACGAGACGCGGCACGTTCCTGCAGATGATGGGCTCGCGGAAGATGACGCCGCCCAGGATGTTGCGGATCGTGCCGTTCGGCGATTTCCACATGGTCTTCAGGCCGAATTCCTCGACGCGGGCTTCGTCCGGCGTGATCGTCGCGCACTTGACGCCGACGCCGTGCTTCTTGATGGCGTTGGCGGCGTCGATCGTGACCTTGTCGTCGGTCGCATCGCGGTTTTCCATCCCGAGATCGTAGTATTCGAGGTCGATGTCCAGATAGGGGTGGATCAGCTTGTCCTTGATGAACTGCCAGATGATGCGGGTCATCTCGTCGCCGTCGAGTTCGACGACGGGATTGGCAACCTTGATCTTGGTCATGAAAACGTGCCTCGTAGCTTGGAATGGGGCTCGGTGTGTGAATGCCCCCGTTTGCGGAACGGACGATAGCTGGCGCTATAGCATTGGCAAGGCCGAAGGCAAAGGCCTCAGGCAGGGGGCTGCACGGTAAACATGTGCGGGTTTTGCAATCTTATCGTTTGAAAACAGTGGATCGGGTTGAGTGCACATGACCGTGGACGTCTCCTCCCTTCGTGATCGGCTGCTGGCCAACGACCCGGCATTTTCGCGGCTGCGAACCGGCCTGCGGGTGACGCTGAGCGTCTGCCTGTCCGTCGGTCTTCTCGCGGCGCTGCACACACTCTGGTTTCCGCTCCCCAAGGCGGCCTACGCGCTGGCCATCACGCTGTCGATCCAGAGCGGCCTTTCGGTCAAGGACGCCACGATGCGCGATCAGTTCGTGACGCGGCTTCTCGGCTGCGGCGTCTGTCTCGGCGTCGTGGCGCTCGCGGCCCTTCTGGAGGGCACGCGATCTGTCTCGGATCTCGTCTTCCTCGTGTTGATCTTCGTCGCGACCTATGCGCGCGTCTTCGGGCCGCGCGGTTTCGCGCTCGGCATGTTCGCCTTCATGTCCTTTTTCATCGGCGCCTATCTCAAGCCTGCGCTCGGCGACCTGCCCCTGGCGGCGATCGGGCCGTTGACGGCGCTTCTGGTCGGGCAGGGCGTCCGCCGTTTTGTTCTGGCCGACGACTGGCGGGTCGATCTCGGCCGGGCCGTGGCCGCGGTGGAAACGCGGGTCGATCGCATTCTCTCGGAGATCTCGGCCACCGCCGGCGGCATCGAAGACCGCGACCTGCGGACGATGGATCGAGCCATGGAGGGGCCGATGGACGGGCCAATGGACGGGCAGGTCGAGCGGCTGAAGGATGCGGTGCTGATGGCCGAGAGCTTCGTGCCGGCGCGGCCGGAAACGGACGGGCGACACGATGCGGAACGGGACGATCCCCGCCGCAGCGCGGTCACGGTCTGCCTGTTCGAACTGCATGTGGCCGCCGAAAGCCTCGTCGTTCTCTCCCGCCAGGCCTTTCCGCCCGCGCGCCTCGTTTCCGCACTGCGCGGGGGCACGCGGGAGACGGTCGAGCGGCTGGCCCGCAAAGCGTCGCGCGCGGCGGCGGATGACGTCACGCTGCAGGAGACCGTCGATGCCTGCCTGTCGCTCGATGCGGTGCGCCGGCGGCTTGCGGCCGCGGTGTCGCAGCTTGTCTCGGCACCCGACGTTTCCCTGTCGGCAAAGCCGGGCCCTGTCAATGCCGGCGCGCCGACGTGGCCGGACTTCTCGCTCGCCAATCCGGCGGTGCGGAGCGCGATCCAGATCACGCTGGCCTCGGCAATCGCGATGGTGTTCGGGCTGATGCTGTCGCGGGAGCGATGGTTCTGGGCCGTGCTTTCGGCCTTTCTCGTCTTCACCAATACGCGCTCGCGCGGAGACACGGCGATGCGCGCCGTTCAGCGGTCGGTCGGAACGTTCTTCGGCATCACGGTCGGCCTCGTCGCGGCGAGCCTGCTGCAGACGATGACGCCGCTCATTCTGATTCTGGCCGCTCTCTGCGTCTTCCTCGCCTTCTATCTTCTGGCGGTGTCCTACGCGGCCATGACCTTCTTCGTGTCGATCGTCCTGGCGCTGGTCTACAGCCTGATCGGCAGCCTGACCTTGGATATTCTGGTGCTGCGGCTGGAGGAAACGATGATCGGCTCCTTTGCCGGGCTCGCGGTCGCGTTCCTCGTCTTTCCCGCGCGCACGGAGGCGCTGGCGGGGGAGGCGTTGGGGCGGTGGTGTGCGGCGCTGCGGCGTCTGCTCGCGGACGCCGCCGAGGGGCGCAGCAGCTTCGATCTCATTCACCGGTCGCAGGCGCTGGAGCAGGCCTATGCGGAGCTCTCCTCGGTCGTGCGGCCGCTCGGCTCTTCCTGGCAGCTCGTCACCCGGCCGGGCGTCGTGCGCCAGACGCTGATGACCCTGATGGCGGCGACCTACTGGGCGCGAACTTTTGCCGGTGGGCTGGCTGCGGCAGGCGGTCCGGAAGGGGAGACGGGCGGCGATCGGCTTCGATCCGAGCGGATGGCCCCGCTCGTTGCGGAGGCGCTTGCGGCCGTCGATCGGATCGAGGCGAAGGGCGGCGCTTTATTTTTGACCAAGCGCATATCCCTGCCGCGCAAGCGCCGTCATTTCCGCCTATCGCGGCAATCGTCCCTCGTCGGGCTGGAAATGATCGCGCGGACACTGTCGCGATTGGAGCCGGCGCCGCAAGCGGGGGACGCGCCACAGACACCCCCGCGCGATGGTCCGGGGACGCATCAGGAGAGCCCTGCGTGAAACGAACCCTTGTCTTCACCCTTCTTGCCATGGCCGGATCGGGCGCTCTGGCAACGACTTTGGCGGCCACCGCGGCGCAGGCGGCCGATGTCACGGCGCCCGTGAAGGAAATCATGACGGAGGCCCAGAACGGCTGGTCGGAAAATCCGGTCGGGGAGCCGCGGGATTATTTCGACGAGGAGCGCCTGAAGCGGATCTACAGCCAGGATTTCGCGCGCGTCTACACGGATGCCACGCGTTTCCCGGCCTTCGAGGATGGCGATTCGCCGCTCGACTACGATCCGATCGTGAGCGGTCAGGACAGCTGCTCGCTGAAGGACGTCAAGATCGTGCCGGCGGCGCCTGAGGGTGCCCGGGCCGATGTCGCCGTGACCTTCGACAATATTTCCTGCCTTGAGGATCCGGGCGAGCGCAAGCCCGCCGAACTGCACTTCATCGTCGTCGAGGAAAACGGAAAACCCGTGATCGACGATATCCTGCGGGGCGGCGAGCAGGGGTCGCTGAAGGCGGAACTCGTGGCCATCGCCGCGCAGGGCGCCCAGTAGCCGGCGTCTTTCAAAATCTGCCGATCTATGCGACGTAGCGGCGATCTTGGACGGGTGCGGGACGATGCGACACCGACGGCCGGCGTTAAGGCCGTGGACCGTCTGACCGTCGGCCAAGCCCGCACAGCTTTGAATGAGGACGATATGGCAGGCACGAACAGCGAGCGCCCGCTTCTGGCGGAAGGACCGGCGATCATTCTGGTTCATCCGCAGCTCGGCGAGAACATCGGCATGGTGGCGCGGGCAATGGCGAATTTCGGGCTGGCCGAGCTGCGCCTCGTCAATCCGCGCGACGGCTGGCCGAGCGAGAAGGCGCAGGCGGCCGCCAGCCGTGCCGACCATGTCATCAACCAGGCCAAGCTCTACGAGACCACGGAGGAGGCGGTTGCCGACCTCAATTTCGTCTATGCGACGACGGCGCGCGACCGTTACGGCTACAAGCCGGTGCGCGCGCCCGGTGTCGCGGCCGAGACGCTGCGTGGTCGTTTCGTCCGCGGCGAGAAGACCGGCATCCTCTTCGGGCGCGAGCGCACGGGCCTGACCAATGAGGAGATCGCGCTGGCCGACGAGATCGTGACCTTTCCGGTCAATCCGGCCTTCGCCTCGCTCAATCTCGCGCAAGCCGTTCTCCTGATGTCCTACGAGTGGATGAAGACATCCATGGTGTCGGAGGAGCAGACATCCTTTCAGGCCCTGCCGCAGCAGCCGGCAACGAAGACGGACCTGCAGGGGCTGTTCGACCATGTGGAAGAGGCGCTCGACGCGCGCGGTTACTTCCGGCCGCTCGCCAAGCGTCCGAAGCTGGTCGACAACCTGCGCGCCGTGCTGACGCGGCCGAGCTTCAGCGCCACGGAAATCCGCGTCATTCGCGGCGTCATCTCCTCGCTCGACCGGTTTACGCGGGAAACGCCGCGCGGTGCGGGCGCGCCTGCCGATGGACGCAGCGGCGCCGGCCGGCCGGCCGTGCCGGAAACGACGACGCCAGACGAGAGCGACGCCTGACATGAAGCCGGTCCTCGTCTTCGACAGCGGTATCGGCGGGCTGACGGTTCTGCGCGAGGCGCGCGTGCTGATGCCGGAACGGCACTTCGTCTATGTCGCGGACGATGCCGGCTTTCCCTATGGCGGCTGGACGGACGAGCCGGCGCTGAAGGCGCGCATCATCGGCCTGTTCGACGACCTCTTGGCGGAGCACGATCCGGAGGTCTGCATCGTCGCCTGCAACACGGCGTTCACGCTGGTGGGCGCGGATCTGCGCGCGGCCTTTCCGCAGATGCGCTTCGTCGGCACCGTTCCCGCGATCAAGCCGGCCGCCGAGCGGACCCGATCCGGCATGGTCTCCGTGCTCGCCACCCCCGGCACGGTGAAGCGCGCCTATACGCGCGACCTGATCCAGTCCTTCGCCGCGCAGTGCGATGTCCAGCTGGTGGGGTCGCAGCCTTTGGCGGCCATGGCGGAGGCCTATATTCGCGGCGAGACGCTCGACGACGCGGCCGTGCTGGCGGAAATCGCGCCCTGTTTTCGGGAGGTTGGCGGGCGCCGCACCGATATCGTCGTGCTCGCCTGCACGCATTATCCCTTCATGGCGAACCTCTTCCGCAAGCTGGCGCCCTGGCCGGTCGATTGGCTCGATCCGGCAGAGGCGATCGCCCGGCAGACCCGCCGGCTGGTGCCGGCCCCGGAAAACTATGTGCCGCTGACGGGAATCGATCCCGCTATCTTCACATCGGGAACGCCGGATTTTCCCACCCGACGCCTGATGCAGGGGTTCGGGTTGACGGTGTCGCCGCCGCTTTAGCTGTGGGTTGCGCCCGATGATGGGCGCGGGGCGGGGGAAAATCTGATAGGCCTGAAGGCTGGCAGCGTGGCGGCGCGGCATTCCAGACGAGAACGAGGGTTTCATGAAGGTCGGCATCGACATGGGGACGGCGCTGGACGGCAAGTCCGTACCGCTCGATATCGAGGAACTGCTGGCGACGCGCCTTCTGGTGCAGGGCAATTCCGGCTCCGGCAAGTCGCATCTGCTCCGCCGTCTTCTCGAGCAGTCCGCGCCTTGGGTGCAGCAGTGCATCATCGATCCCGAAGGCGACTTCGTGACGCTGGCCGACAAGTTCGGCCATGTCGTCGTCGAGGGCGAACGGACCGAGGCAGAGCTTGTCGGCATCGCCTCGCGCATCCGCCAGCATCGCGTTTCCTGCGTGCTGTCGCTCGAAGGGCTCGATATCGAGCAGCAAATGCGCACGGCCGGTCTTTTCCTCAACGCGCTGTTCGATGCCGACCGCGAGTTCTGGTATCCGATCCTTGTCGTGGTCGATGAGGCGCAGCTTTTTGCGCCCTCCGTCGGCGGCGACGTAACGGAGGAGGTGCGCAAGCTCTCGCTCGGCGCCATGACCAACCTCATGTGTCGTGGCCGCAAGCGCGGTCTCGCCGGCGTGATCGCGACCCAGCGGCTGGCAAAGCTTGCCAAGAACGTGGCGGCGGAAGCCTCCAACTTCCTGATGGGACGCACCTTTCTCGATATCGACATGGCGCGCGCCGCTGACCTTCTTGGCATGGACCGGCGGACGGCGGAGATGTTCCGCGACCTGAAGCGCGGCTCGTTCGTGGCGCTCGGACCGGCTTTGTCGCGTCGGCCTCTGCCGGTGACGATCGGCACGGTGGAGACCTCGGCGCGGTCCACGAGCCCGATGCTGACGCCGCTGCCGGAGGCGCTGGCGGACGTGGAAGACCTGATCTTCACGCCCGATCCGGACGAACTGACCCGGCCGCTGACGCGCCGCGCCGCGCCCGCACCCCGGCCGGCGACCGATATCCTCGCCGAACTCTCGCGTCCCCGTCCGGACCCGGTCGCACCCGTCGAGGTGCGGCCGCAGCAGCCCGACATGCCGCCCGCCGACCGGGAGGCGCTGCTCGACCAGATCCTTGCCGAAATCCTCGATCATCCCGGTGCGGCCTTTCGGGCCGATGCCGAGCTCTTCCAGGATTTTCTCGTGCGCTGCCGCATACGCCGGGTGCCGGGTGCTGCTCTGTCCCTCTCCGCCTTCCGCCGCAAGATGGCGATCAGCCGTTCCGGCGTCGATGCCGACACCGCCTCCACCGACGCGTGGAAGACGGCGCTCGACCTGTCGCGGCAGGTGACGGAAGATCTGCAGGGCGTGTTCCTGAATGTCGCGCAGGCGGCTTTGCGCGGACTCTCGTGCCCGTCCGACCTGATGATCGCGCGCGCCTACGGAACGCATTCGGCCAGACGGGCCCGCCGTCTCCTCGGCTATTTCGAGGAACAGGGCCTGGTCGTCGTGCATGGCGATGCATCGGGCCGGCGGATCGTCGCGTTTCCCGATCTGAACGCAGAGACGGCGCCGGGCGACCCGAACGCCGCGCTCGACATGGATGAGCGGAGCGCTGCTGAGTAGGGTCAGGTGGGGATAAGGTGAAGGGCGTCGGCGCCACCGATGACGGCCTGCCTCGACAGGCGCCGGTCGAAGGTCGCCAGCTTGCCGCCCTTCGATGCTGCGAGGCCGAGGAGATAGGTGCCGGTGCTGTCTTTGGAGGACAGGCCCTTCAGATCGAAGATGGCGCGATCCGTCAGGCTGATATCGTCTGACCAGAATTGATGGTTTCCCCGCAAACGGAGCGATGAAAGGGCGGCTTGCGCTGCGGCGCAGTGGCGCACGGTGTTGCTGTAGGCGGCGTTTGAAAGAATGCGGATCAGGCCGTTTTCCGTGATGGGGCATGTCGCCCAGCCGTCCAGGACCTGTGTGGCGAACCACTCCTCCACGAGGTCATGATGGGCATGCTTCTCATCGGCCAGCGCGATCAGGAGGTTGACGTCCAGCAGAAAAATCATTGGCTCGGCGAACCTCCTCCTCGTCCATCTCTTCCTCAATCTGCCGGATATGTTCCAACGCAGCGGCTTTATCGTTCGCCATACCCAGACGCGCCATTTCGGAGATCACGCTGGCGACCGGGCGGCTCTGGCGTTCGGCAACCCTTCTGGCGGTCTCGAACACGTCGTCATCGATGTTCAAGGTTATCTGCATCGCTCGTCCTTTGATTGTCTCTCATATACAGGAGAAGCGTTGCCCGCTCAACGCATCCCGATGTTGACAATTCCATGACTTGTCCCTAAACACCGCGACAACGCCGGGCCGCAAAGCCCGGTGTTTTATTTGACATGTCCCGTGGCGTCTCCGTTAGCGTAATGTGAGATACCTGTCAGAACGGCGCAAGCGGTTCAGAGGAGGGCGTGTTTCCTTCATCCTGTCTGGCAACGGGCGGGTGCAACGTTCTGAAAGGAAATGCGATGAGCAAGCGCGAATCGTCCAAGTACAAAATCGATCGCCGTATGGGCGAGAACATCTGGGGTCGTCCGAAGTCCCCGGTGAACCGCCGCGAATACGGCCCCGGCCAGCACGGCCAGCGTCGCAAGTCCAAGCTCTCGGACTTCGGTGTCCAGCTGCGCGCCAAGCAGAAGCTCAAGGGCTACTACGGCGATATCCGCGAGAAGCAGTTCCGCGCGATCTACGACGAAGCCAACCGCCGCAAGGGCGACACCTCGGAGAACCTGATCGGTCTGCTCGAATCGCGTCTCGACGCGATCGTGTACCGCGCCAAGTTCGTGCCCACGGTCTTTGCTGCCCGTCAGTTCGTCAACCATGGCCACGTCACGGTCAACGGCGTTCGCGTCAACATCGGTTCGTATCGCTGCAAGGTCGGCGACGTGATCGAAGTTCGCGAAAGGTCCAAGCAGCTCGTGTCCGTTCTCGAAGCTGTCGGCCTCGCCGAGCGTGACGTTCCCGACTACGTCGAAGTCGATCACAACAAGATGGTTGCGACCTTCGCGCGTATTCCGTTCCTTGCCGACGTGCCTTACGCCGTCATCATGGAACCGAACCTCGTCGTCGAATTCTATTCGCGATAAGCTTTCGGCCAGGCTTCGGCCTTGCACATTCGGGAAAAAGCCGCTCCATTCGGGGCGGCTTTTTTCATGCGGAAACGGTCATGCAACGACGTGAGGACCCCATGTCGGATACGGACACTCTCGATCTCCAATCTGTGCTCGACGACATCTACGCCGCCATCGAGCCGCGGCGGGGCGAGGGCAAGGTTGCCGATTACATCCCCCAGCTCGCGCGAATCGATCCTGAGCGTTTTGGCATGGCGATCGTCACGGTCGATGGCACGGTGTTTTCCGTCGGCGATGCTGCGATCCCCTTTTCGATCCAGAGCATCTCCAAGGTGTTTACGCTGACCCTGGCGCTCGGCAAGCATGGCGAGCGCCTGTGGAGCCGCGTGGGGCGCGAGCCGTCCGGTACCGCCTTCAACTCGATCGTGCAGCTGGAGCACGAGGGCGGAAAGCCGCGCAATCCCTTCATCAATGCGGGCGCCATCACCATCAGCGACCTCATTCTCGCCGGCCATACGCCGCGGGAGGTGATCGGCGAGATCCTGCGGTTCATGCGGATGCTCGCCGATGACGAGGATATCTCGATCGATCCGCAGGTGGCGAAGTCCGAAGCCGCGACGGGCTTTCGCAATGCGGCCCTCGCCAATTTCATGCGATCCTTCGGCAAGCTCGATCATCCGGTGGAGCATGTGCTCGGCGTCTATTTTCACCATTGCGCCATTGCCATGACCTGCGTCCAGCTGGCCAAGGCCGGGCTCTTCCTTGCCAATAACGGGCAGCAGCCGGGAACCGGTCATTCGATCGTCTCACGCCAGCGGGCGCGGCGCATCAACGCGCTGATGCTGACCTGCGGTCATTATGACGGCTCCGGCGACTTCGCCTATCATGTCGGCCTTCCCGGCAAGAGCGGGGTCGGCGGCGGCATCATGGCGGTGGCGCCGGGCAAGGCCTCGGTCGCCGTCTGGTCGCCGGGGCTGAACGAGAACGGCAATTCGCAGCTCGGCTCGGCGGCGCTGGAGATGCTCGCAAACCGCACCGGATGGTCGGTGTTCGGCGCCTGAGGGAGCCTGCGTTCGATTTGTCTTGATCTTGCCACGCGGGGCGGGCATGGCAGGGCCATCCAACTGTCTGTGCGTGGCCGTCGGCATTCGCCTCGGAATGCGCCTGCCGGAAAGCCTCCTGATGACACCTCAATCCCTGCTGCTGAGCGACGACGCGCCTTCGCAGACCGCTTCGCCGGCAGAGCTGCCGGCGATCTTCCGCGGCATGCCGGACAGCGTCAGCTTCAACAAGCTGCGCAAGCGGCTCTTGCGCAACGTCCGCCAGGCGATCGACGATTTCGGCATGCTGAACGGGCAGAAGCGGTGGCTGATCGGCGTTTCCGGCGGCAAGGACAGCTACAGCCTGCTGGCGCTGCTGATCGACCTCAAATGGCGCGGCCTGCTGCCGGTCGAGCTGATCGCCTGCAATCTGGATCAGGGACAGCCGAACTTTCCAAAGCATATCCTGCCGGACTATCTGGCCTCGATCGGCGTGGCCCACCGAATCGAGTATCGCGACACCTATTCGATCGTGAAGGAGAAGGTGCCCGCAGGCGGGACCTATTGCGCGCTCTGCTCCCGTCTGCGGCGCGGCAATCTCTACCGGATCGCGCGGGAGGAGGGCTGCGACGCGCTCGTTCTCGGCCATCATCGGGAAGACATCCTCGAGACCTTCTTCATGAACTTCTTCCATGGCGGGCGGCTGGCGACGATGCCGGCCAAACTCGTCAACGACGAGGGCGACCTGACGGTGCTGCGTCCTCTCGCCTATGCGGCGGAGGACGATCTTGCGAAATTCGCCGCCGCCATGCAGTTTCCGATCATTCCCTGCGACCTCTGCGGCTCGCAGGACGGGCTGGAACGCAATGCGATGAAGGCGATGCTGGCGGACATCGAGGCGCGCATGCCCGGCCGCAAGGACACGATGCTGCGCGCGCTCGGCCATGCCAATCCATCGCATCTGCTCGACCCAAAACTCTTCGACTTCCAGTCGCTGACGACCCAGAAACCCCAGACAGTGGAACCGTTTTCATGACCCGCGAGATCGACATTGCCGGACTGGCCAACCTGCTGCAGGAGGCCGCCGCGGTCGAAATCATGCCGCGCTTCCGCAACCTCTCGAGCGGCGACGTGCGGATGAAGACCGAGGCGATCGACCTCGTCACCGAGGCGGACGAGGCGGCGGAGCGGTTGATCAAGGCGCGCATCGGCGATGTCGTGCCCGGCGCGCTGTTCATCGGCGAAGAGTCCGTTTCTGCCGATCCGGCGCTCCTCGACAAGCTTGCCGGTGCCGATCTCGCCGTCATCGTCGATCCGATCGACGGCACGTTCAACTATGCCGCGGGCATGCCGCTCTTCGGCGTCATGGCGAGCGTGATTGCGGGCGGCGAGACGATTGCCGGGATCATTTACGATCCCATGGGCAACGACTGGGTGATCGCCGAGAAGGGCGCAGGCGCCTGGTTGTGCCGCGCGGACGGATCGCAGGACCAGCTTTCGGTGACCCCGGCACCGACGACGCTGGCCGATCTCGTCGGCTGCGCCTCCACCGGTTTCTATGCGCCGGATGCGCGCCGGACCATCATGGGCAATATGGCGAGCGTGCGGATTGCGACCAGCTATCGCTGTGCCGCGCACGAATACCGCGCCTTTTCCGCCGGGCACTTCCACTTCCTCATGTATCAGAAGCTGATGCCGTGGGATCATCTGGCCGGCTGCCTGATTGCGGAAGAGGCGGGCGCCTATGTGCGTCGGTTCGATGGCTCGCGCTACCAGCCGCAGCACCTCGACGGCGGCCTGCTGGTCGCGTCCGACGAAGCGAGCTGGCACCTGCTGCGGCAGGAGGTTTTCACGATCTGAGGCGTGTCACCAGGGATCCAATGACAAAAGGGCGGCCACCGGGCCGCCCTTTTCGATTCTGTCTCCGAGCTTGTCGGTCAGTGGCCGCCCATGCCGGGTTCCATCTCCGGTTCGTCGCCCGGGTGGGTGAAGAGCTGGCCGCGTTCGGCCCAGAGCACGGCGAGGATGGTGAAGATGCCGAAAAGGGCGAAGCCGACGAAGAGCGGGCGCACCGTGCCATCGAACATCTGCCCGATCATGCCGCCGAGGAGCGCGCCGCCGGTGGTCGAGACGAAGCCGGTGACGGCGGTCGCCGTTCCTGCGATATGGCCCATCGGTTCCAAGCAGATGGCGGTGAAGTTGGTCGTGATCACGGCGAAGAACATCAGCATGATGCTGAGCATGAGATAGGTGAAGAGGAAGGACGGCGTGCCGAACAGCGCGACGCCGACGCCCAGCAGCCCGAGCGCCGTGAAGACGATCATGCAGGCGTGGGAAATGCGGCGCATGCCGAAGCGGCGAACGAAGTAACCGTTGACAAAGTTGGCGACCGCGATGCCGGAGGCCGTGCCGGCAAAGGCGATCGGCAGCCAGTCGCCGAGGCCGTAGACCGTTCCGAAGATCTGCTGCACCGTGACGATGAAGGTGCAGATGACCGCGGTGAACAGGGTGAGGCCGAGCATGTAGCCGCAGGTGATGCGGTTGGTGAGCACCGTGCGGAAGCCGCCCGAGATCGCGGCGACCGACAGCGGCAGCCGTTCCGAGACGGGCAGGGACTCACGCATGCGCATGCTCGCCCAGACGAACAGGATGGCGCCGATGACGCCGAGCAGGATGAAGATCCAGTGCCAATCGGCATAGGTGAGCACGGCCTGGCCGAAGGACGGCGCGAGGATCGGCACCAGCATGAAGACGATCATGATGTAGGACATCACCCGCGCCATCTCGCGGCCGTCGAAGCAGTCGCGCGTGATGGCAGTGGTGGTGATGCGGATCGCCGCGCCGCCGACGCCCTGCGCGAAGCGAAAGGCGAGGAGGGCGGTAAAACTTTCCGTCCAGGCGGCGGCGAAGGTCGTGACCGTGAAGATGGCAAGGCCGAGCAGCAGGATCGTGCGTCGGCCGAACGCATCCGCCAGGCTGCCGAAGACGAGCTGGGCAAAGCCGAAGCCGAAGAAATAGACGGCGATGACGAGCTGCGCGTCGTTCGGATTTGGCACGTTCAGCGAGCTGGCGATGTGCGGCAAAGCGGGCAGCATGCTGTCGATCGCGACGGCGATGCTCGCCGTCATCAGGGCGATGGTGACGACGAATTCGCGGAAGCCGAGCCCGATGCGTTGCGAGCCTTGCGGCAGAGGCGGCGTGGATGAGGTGGACATACGGATCTCGATTTCAAAGGTGGTTGCGGCTCAGCCGGCGGGGTGGTGGTGATCGGAGGAAAACAGGCGTCCCCGCTCGGCCAGAAGCACGAAGAAGAGGCCGATGATCGCGACGGCGAGGAAGCCAAAGGCCAGCGGCGTCACCGTGCCGTCGAAGGCCTGCCCGATCATGGCGCCGATCAGCGCGCCGCCGATGGTCTGCATGAAGCCGATGACGGACGACGCGGTGCCGGCGACATGGCCGAGGGGCTCCATCGCCATGGCGTTGAAATTGGCGCCGATCAGGCCGAACTGGAACATCGCGCTGCCATAGAGGATGGCGAACAGCCAGAACGGCAGGAAGCCGGCGGCGGAAAACAGCGCCCAGAAGGCGCTGGCGACGACGAAGAGCAGAAGCGCGATATGGGACACCCGGTGCATGCCATAGCGGCCGACGAGGCGCGAATTGGTGAAGGAGGCCACCGCCATCAGGCCTGCGAAACAGGCAAAGACCAGCGGGAAGTAGTTGCCGAGGCCGAAAACGCCGACCATGACCTGCTGGGCCGAATTGATGAAGCCGAACAGCGCGCCGAAGATGAAGGAGATCGAGAGCGCATAGCAGAGCGCCGTGCGGTTGCCGAGGACGATGGCGAAAGAGGCGGAAATGCCCTTGATCGTGAACGGCCGACGGCGATCCGTCGCGAGCGTCTCGGGAAGGTAGATCATGACCAGCACGGTGGCGACGAAGGCATAGACGGAGATGACCAGAAAGATCATGTGCCATTCGGCAAAGAGCATGACGAGCTGGCCGATGCTCGGCGCGATGACCGGCACGACCATGAAGACCATCATGACGAGGGACATGACCTCAGCCATCATGCGCCCGCCATAGATATCGCGGACGATGGAGACGCTGATGACGCGGGTGGCGGCAGCACCCAGGCCCTGCACGAAGCGCAGTGCGAGCAGGGCGCCGAAGCTCGGCACGAAGACGATGGCGAAGGCGCAGAGCGCGTAGATGAGCAGGCCGGCGATCAGCGGTATCTTCCGCCCGAACCTGTCCGACAGTGGCCCGAAGAACAGCTGGGCGCTGCCCATGCCGATCAGATAGGAGGTGATGACGAACTGGCGGCTGTTCTCGTCGGCGACGCCGAGGCTCTGCCCGATCTGCTGCAGGCCGGGCAGCATCATGTCGATCGACACGGCGTTGATCGACATCAGCATGGCCATGATGGCGATGAACTGGCCCTTCGACAATGGCATCGCGATGGCGGGTTCCGCGGCTACGGGCTCGGTTGTGGACGTCATTCTCAAAAGTCCTTCCCTCCCGCCGCTTCGCGGCAGGCGATCCGACAGGCGCACGCGGCGGCGTCACGCATCGGCCGGATGTTCAGCCATAGGTCGCAGATGATCCCGGGGATCAAGTTTGATCCCGGGCTTAATCCCGAGATCGACAGCCCATAGCGCTTTTCAACGAAATCTGCCGGAAACCGGCGATGATGGGAGGCATCGCTGCTGTCCCGGTCTGTTTGTGAGGAGGGGTCAACGCGTGATTCGGGACCCGACACATAACATATCGCGGCCCCCACGCCTTCGATAGCGCAATCCGGCAACAGATCGGTGACGAATGACCGTCCGCGACCACACGCAGACCGTGTCGAAGGCGAGCTTACCGTAAAAGCGCCGATTTCGCGGCAATGTCCTCAAAACAACGACCCCGGCGCTCGGCCGGGGATCGGAGGTCTTCCGGAGAAGGCGGGATCAGGCCGAGGCTTTGACCTCGACGCCGTTTTCCTGAAGGTGGGTCTGGAGCTCGCCGGCCTGGAACATCTCGCGGACGATATCGCATCCGCCGATGAACTCGCCCTTGATGTAGAGCTGGGGAACCGTCGGCCAGTTCGAATAATCCTTGATGCCCTGACGAAGGTCTGCATCCGCCAGCACGTTGACGCCCTTGTAATCCACGCCGAGGTAATCGAGGATCTGGACGACCTGTCCGGAGAAGCCGCATTGCGGAAACTGCGGGGTGCCCTTCATGAAGAGCACGATGTCGTTGGTCTTGACCTCATTGTCGATGAAATCGTTGATACCGCTCATTCTGGAATTCCTTCTCTGTCCCGTTTCAAGGACGGGTGTCGACAAGCCTTCACATAGCATGCCGCCACGCGATTTTCACCCGTCTCGGCGAAAAAAGGATGGGACCTCCGCATAACCGGTCGAGCCCGTCCCCTGCCTCATGCTGCAGTCTCCGCAGCCGATCCGTCAGACCCGCTTCTGCTTGCTGCGCGCCGCGGTGGTGCGCTTGCGGCTCACCTGTTTCTTCGGCGCCACAGCCTTGACGATCGCGTCCTTGACGAGCTCCGTGACCATGCCGGTCGGCGTGCGGGCTTGCCGTCTCCTGCGCTTCGTCGCGGTCGTGCCGCTCTTCTTCAGGATCTCCTTCAAGACCCCGTCGACGACGCCCGACATCAGAAGCTTCATGAGCCCTGCCATCGGCTTACTCCGGAACCGAGGTTTGCAGAGCCAGCGCGTGGAGCACGCCGCCCATATTGCCCTGAAGCGCGTTGTAGACCATCTGGTGCTGCTGCACGCGACTTTTGCCGCGGAAGGCTTCGGCCACGACTTCGGCCGCGTAATGATCGCCGTCGCCGGCAAGATCGCGGATGGTGACCTGCGCACCGGGAATGCCGGTCTTGATCATGTCCTCGATATCGCCCGGTTTCATCGCCATCTGGTGTCCTCCTTGTTCCCATGCCTGCTCGACCCTCGGGTCGGCAATCGGCTTATTCGGTCGCCGGCAATTCGCCGGACATGAAGTCAGGGAACCACGATTCATACGCCTTTTGCAATCTCTCGATCGGAACGGCGCGGGCAGCGCCGAGCGTGACCGTCGCGCCGCCGGTCTTGCCGATGACGGGGGCGTGGACGCCGCGAACTTCCGCGATTCTCTGGATTTCCTCGACATCGTCGGCCTTCACCGTGACGACGTAGCGGGCCTGGTCCTCTCCGAAGAAGACGGGGATCGGATCGCGGCCGTCGACTGCGTCGATCACGGCGCCGATATCGGAGGCAATGGCCATTTCGGCGATGGCAAGCGCCAGGCCGCCGGACGAGCAGTCATGCACCGCCGTGACGAGGCGATCGCGGATGAGTTCGCGGACCAGATCGCCCGACTTGCGCTCAAGTGCCAGATCGACAGGCGGCGGCGGACCGTCGGTGCGACCGTGGATGTCGCGCATATAGACCGACTGGGCGATATGCGTGCCGAGTTCGACCGGCGCGCCGACGAGGAGGATCGTCTCGCCTTCGGCGGCAAAGCGGATGCGCGCCATCTTCGACCAGTCGTCGATGAGGCCGACGCCGGCAATGGTCGGGGTCGGCAGGATCGCCTGGCCGTGCGTCTCGTTGTAAAGCGAGACATTGCCGGACACGATCGGGAAATCGAGTGCGAGGCAGGCTTCGCCGATGCCCTTGATGGCATGAACCAGCTGGCTCATGATCTCGGGCTTTTCCGGATTGCCGAAATTGAGGTTGTCGGTGGCGGCAAGCGGCAGTGCGCCCGTCGCGGTCATGTTGCGCCAGCATTCGGCCACCGCCTGCTTGCCGCCTTCGAACGCATCGGCTTCGACATAGCGGGGCGTGACGTCGGAGGAGAAGGCGAGCGCCTTGGTCGCGTGGCCCTCGACGCGGACAACGCCGGCATCGCCGCCCGGCAGCTGCAGCGAGTTGCCCTGGATCAGCGTGTCATATTGCTCGTAAACCCACCGGCGCGAGGCATTGTTCGGAGACCCGACGAGCTTGAGCAGGGCGTCGGCGATATCGGCCTGGGGAATGTCGTTTGCGGCCAGCGGGGCCGGAACCTTGGCCGGCGTCCAGGGGCGGTCGTATTCCGGGGCTTCGTCGCCCAGTTCCTTGATCGGCAGGTTGGCGACTTCTTCGCCCTGGTGCAGAACCCGGAAACGCAGATCGTCCGTGGTCTTGCCGACGATGGCGAAGTCCAGACCCCATTTGACGAAGATCGCCTTGGCGACCTCTTCCTTGGAGGGTTCGAGCACCATGAGCATGCGCTCCTGGCTTTCCGACAGCATCATTTCATAGGCCGTCATGCGCTCTTCGCGCACCGGCACCTGGTCGAGGATCAGCTCGATGCCGAGGTCGCCCTTGGCGCCCATCTCGACGGCCGAGCAGGTGAGGCCGGCGGCACCCATGTCCTGAATGGCGATCACGGCGCCGGTCTTCATCAGCTCAAGGCAGGCTTCGAGCAGGCATTTTTCGGTGAAGGGGTCGCCGACCTGGACGGTCGGGCGCTTCTCCTCGATCGATTCGTCGAATTCGGCCGAGGCCATCGTCGCGCCGCCGACACCGTCGCGACCGGTCTTGGCACCGAGATAGACGACGGGCAGGCCGACGCCCTTGGCTTCCGACAGGAAGATCGCGTCGGTCTTGGCAAGGCCCGCCGCGAACGCGTTGACGAGGATGTTGCCGTTGTAGCGCGCATCGAACTCGACCTCGCCGCCAACCGTGGGAACGCCGAAGGAATTGCCGTAGCCGCCAACGCCGGCCACGACGCCGGACACGAGATGGCGGGTCTTCGGATGATCCGGCGCGCCGAAACGCAGCGCATTCATGGCGGCGATCGGCCGGGCCCCCATGGTGAACACATCGCGCAGAATGCCGCCGACGCCGGTGGCCGCGCCCTGATAGGGCTCGATGAAGGAGGGATGGTTGTGGCTTTCCATCTTGAAGACGACGCAGTCGCCATCGTCGATATCAACGACGCCGGCATTTTCGCCTGGACCCTGAATGACACGCGGCCCCTTGGTCGGCAGCGTCTTCAACCACTTCTTGGAGGATTTGTACGAGCAGTGCTCGTTCCACATGGCCGAGAAGATGCCGAGTTCGGTAAAGCTCGGCTCGCGGCCGATCAGATCCAGGATGCGCTGGTATTCATCCGGCTTCAGGCCGTGGGAGGCAATGAGGTCCGGCGTGATCGGGCGGGCATTTGAGATGGCCATGTGCAAGTTCCCTGAGACGTTGGCCGGTTCTTAGCCGAAGCCTGCCCGTCGCGCGATAGGAAAATGCCATGGGAATGGCGTGGGATGGCGGGAAATGCGGTTTTTCCAGATCCTGTTTTTGAAGGGCGGCCCGCCGGTCAGACGTCGTCCTGCGGAGCCGCCCCGGGCCCGGCGGACGAGGCGCATGCGCGCGACGGGCGCATTCGGCTTAGCTGGCGCTGTCGTAGCCGGCGACGCCGCCGTCGAGAACGTTCCGGAGGAGCTGAAACCCCCGTCGGATGTCGTCGCTGCCATGATTGGAGAAGGCGATGCGCGCCCGATGATGCACCTTGTCGGAGCGCCCGGCCTTGAACTCGTCCTCGCCGTCGATGAGGACTCCGGCGTCGAAGGCGGCTGCCTTGAACGTTCCGGACAGCCAGGGCTCCGGCAATTGCAGCCAGAGGAAAGGGATCTGGGGCAGGGAGCGGAAGGTATGCCCCTCGAAAATCGCGCGTGCCAGTGTTTCCCGCGCCTGAAGTTCTGCGACGACACGGGTCCGGATCGCCTTCGCCTCACCCGAGAGAACAAGTCTCGCGGCGCATTCCGCAAGCAGAAAAGCCGTGCCGCCGGTGAGCATCTTGTGGGCGATCTTGACCCGGGCGGCGAAATGGGGCGGGCAGGACACCCAGCCGCCGCGCACGCCGGGCGACACGGATTTCGACAGGCCGGAGATGACGAAGGTCCGTTCCGGAGCCAGAGAGGCGAGCATCGGCTGCGTGTCGTTCAACAGGACGCCGTAGATATCGTCCTCGATCACGAGAACATTGTAGCGCCGGGCGAGGTTGGCAATCGTCTCGCGGCGTGCCCGGTCCATCGCGGCAAGGGTCGGGTTCTGGAGGGTCGGCATGAGAAAGACGACAGCCGGATGCTGCTGCTGGCAGATGCGCTCGAAATCGTCCGGCACGAGCCCCTGCGCGTCGGTTTCCCCGGCAAGGATGCGCCGGCCCATGAGGCTCAGCGCCCGGGCGACCTGGCTGTAGGTGAGGTTTTCAAACAGGATCCGATCCCCCGGTGCCGTTACCGCCGTGACGACGGAAACGATGGCGGCATGGGCGCCCTGCGTCACGACGATGCCCTCTGTCTCGGGCGTCCAGCCGGCGCGCGCCATCCAGAGGGCGCCCGCCTCCTGCCAATGCCCCGGTGCCGAGCGGGTGTAATCCGAGATCTCCGTCGGGTGATCGGCTGCGACCTTTGTCAGGATCGCCTCGATCACGGCGGCCTGTCCGACATGGGGCGCCCCGGTCGCATCGAATCGCAGCTTGCCGACCGGCGCCTCGAAAGGCTGTGTGCCGGCTAATGATCTGATCCCTCCCGTCGGCGTATCGGTGTGTGCCTTTCGCTCGCGGACATAGGTTCCCCGCCCGACTTCCCCCGCAACGAGGCCGCGTTCGTGCACGAGAGCATAGGCACGGCTGACCGTGCCGAGCGTCACGCCGATATCGAAGGCCAGATTGCGTTGGGCCGGAAGCTTTTCACCGGGCGGCAAAGCGCCGCTGTCGATCGCAGCCTCGATGGACTGCGCGAGCTTGAGATAGAGCGGTCCCTCTCCGGCGGAGAGGTCGGGAAGCCAGTTTGTCATGGTGACAATAATGACATTGTCTGATTGTATTTGTCAATTGTATCTATTGCTCAGTACCAGAGTTTCCGCCATCCGAGGATTACGATCATGGCACCCCAGAGCTATAACAATACAATTGATACAATATATCCAGATGGTTTTGAGCGCGAACGATTGTTCCGCTCGAGCGGCGATATGCTGTCCGCCACGGGACCGGTCGGACCCGGAATTTTCGCGCGTGTCTGGGAAAGGCTCGCCCATTGGCCGATGAAGCGCGCGGGACGGCTGGTGCTCAGGGACCTGACGGACGATCAGCTGAACGATATCGGCCTAACGCGCTGGGATATCCGCGCGGAGCTCGAAAGGTCGGCTTTCATCAAGTAGATGGCTTTTCAGCGGCGTGAGGCTTTGCTCGCACGGTTCCGTGCAAGCCGACAGTCTGCCAGACGGAAACGGGGCAGCGGCGCCCCTACGGGCTACGCCGAGACGTTACTTGCTGTGCGAATGGCTCGATGCGCGCGATCGTGCGCTCAGCAGCCTTTGTCGCCGGCCATCCAGCGCTTGATGTCGCCCGTCATACGGGTGCCGACCGGTTCGCTGAACAAGGGGCCGAAGGCGTCGACCTTGGCCGGATGGCCCTCGGCCTGGATGACCGCGAGCGGGCGGGCTTCCGGATTGTTGCGCTTGACGAGCAGGATGCGCGGGCGGCCCGAGAAGGAATTGAGTTCCGGTGCGAGGCGATAGGGCTTGAAGGCGGCATCGCCCGACTTGAACCAGCAGGCATTGGCGCTGATCGCGATGCGTTCCATCGTCGGCAGTGCTGCGACATTGCGCACCGGCGCGGGTGCAGGTGCCGACTGGCAGCCGGAGAGGAGCGCCGCGATGGCGGCAGCGATGGAGGACAGGCAGGCAGGATTCATCGCTGGGTCTCGGAAATGGGCCGGATCGTCCGGCAGCAGTGTCGGAAGGGATCGCGGCCGGGAATCAGGCCGCGATGACGTCGAGAGCCGAGGCGAACAGGGCACGACCGTCCGAGCCGCCATGGGCCGCTTCGATCAGATTTTCCGGGTGCGGCATCATGCCGAGCACATTGCCGCGGGCGTTGGTGACGGCGGCGATATCGTTCATCGAACCGTTCGGATTGGTGCCGGCCGCGTAGCGGAAAACCACCTGGCCGTTGCCCTCGATCGCGTTCAGCGTCTCGGCATCGGCGAAATAGTTGCCATCGTGATGGGCAACCGGGCAGCGGATGATCTGGCCCTCCGCATAGGCGCGGGTGAAGTCGGTCGAGGCGTTGACGACCTCGAGCTTGATCTCCTTGCAGACGAACTTCAGCGAGGCGTTGCGCATCAGCGCACCCGGCAGCAGGCCGGCTTCGAGCAGGATCTGGAAGCCGTTGCAGACGCCGAGAACGCGCACACCCTGTTCCGCCTTGGCCTTGATCGCCTGCATGACCGGCATGCGGGCGGCGATGGCGCCGCAGCGCAGGTAATCGCCATAGGAGAAACCGCCGGGAATGACGATGAGATCGACATCCGGAATTTCGGTTTCCGTCTGCCAGACGGTGACCGGCGGCTTGCCGGAGATCATGGTCAGGGCGGTGATCATGTCACGGTCGCGATTGAGACCGGGGAGCTGAACGACGGCGGACTTCATGGATGCGGATCGAACCTTGACTGTGCCTCGGCGAGCTCGCGCAGCTCGAGGCGGTTTTCAATGCGGTCGAGACGGGTCTCGTGGCGTCCGAGAACCCCGTAGATGTTGTGAATGTCCTGCTGAACCGACACGAGCGTGCCACGCATGCTCTGCATCTCGCTCTTCAGCTCCGTCACGGCATGTCTGATGTGCGATATATCGCCATTCATCCGCTTCAGGAGTTCGTACATCAGTTCGTTCGTGACGTTCGTCATGCCACTCTCCCGCAACCTTCAGTCGAGGGAGATAGTATAGTTCTCGATCACGGTGTTTGCCAACAGCTTATCGCACATGGCTTTTACGTCGGTTTCGGCTTTCGCTCGGTCGTCGGTGTCGACCTTGAGGTCGAACACCTTGCCCTGGCGAACCTGGCCGACGCCGTCAAAACCGAGGGCGCCGAGGGCGCCTTCGATTGCCTTGCCCTGCGGGTCGAGTACGCCGTTCTTGAGCGTTACGGTTACGCGTGCGGTGATCACTTTTCGTCTTCCTCGAAACTGGATGCTCTCGGGCTCTGGCGGCTTACTTGACCAAAACCGGACCCGAACCGCGCGGCGGCTCGTTCTCGTTCATGATGCCGAGCCGGCGGGCGACTTCCTGATAGGCTTCGACCAGACCGCCCATGTCACGGCGGAACCGATCCTTGTCCATCTTTTCCTTGGTTTCGACGTCCCAGAGGCGGCAGCTGTCCGGCGAGATCTCGTCGGCGAGAATGATGCGCATCATGTCGCCTTCGAACAGACGTCCGCACTCGATCTTGAAATCGACCAGCTGGATGCCGACACCGAGAAACAGGCCGGTCAGGAAGTCGTTGACGCGAATGGCGAGCGCCATCACGTCGTCGAGTTCCTGCGGGCTCGCCCAGCCGAAAGCCGTGATGTGTTCTTCGGAGACCATGGGGTCGTCGAGCGCATCGGCCTTGTAGTAAAACTCGATGATCGAGCGGGGCAGCACGGTGCCTTCCTCGATGCCGAGGCGCTTGGACAGGGAGCCGGCCGCGACGTTGCGCACGACGATCTCGAGCGGAATGATCTCCACTTCCTTGATCAGCTGCTCGCGCATGTTCAGGCGGCGGATGAAATGCGTCGGGATGCCGATACGGTTCAGATGCGTGAAGATGTATTCGGAAATACGGTTGTTCAGCACGCCCTTGCCGTCGATGATGTCATGCTTCTTCTTGTTGAAAGCCGTGGCATCGTCCTTGAAGAACTGGATCAGCGTGCCTGGCTCCGGGCCTTCATAAAGGATCTTGGCCTTGCCTTCATAGATTCGGCGGCGACGGTTCATAGACTCTGTCTCTTATTGTTGCGGGCGCTGGAAGATGCGCCCTTTCGTTGATGCAGTTCGGGCAGGATTTTCTCCCGGGTCCATAGCGGAAAAGAAACCGTTTCACAATCGGCGTCTCGTCTCCGGGCTGCGAAACGAGCGCATGCGAATGGCAATGCAGGCCTGCGTCGGGGACATGGCGCGGCGGAACCGCGGGATGGACGGCGAGGGGCGTCGCTCACAGCGACGGCCGCCGCGCCCTCTTTCGTGCCCGCAGGAAAGCCTCGACCGCTTCAGCGTCCATGGGGCGAGCGAGGGCGAAGCCTTGCAGCACGTCGCAGCCCATGTCTTGCAGAAGCTGGACCTGCGCCGTGGTTTCCACCCCTTCGGCTATGATCTCGATTTCAAGGGCATGCCCCATCTCGATGATCGCGGCGATGAGCCGACGATGCCGGTCGCCACGCGTCATCGGGGCGATCAGGGCGCGATCGATCTTGAGGCGCTTCGGCTGCAGCGTCGTGAGACCGAGGACGGACGCGTGGCCGGTGCCGAAATCGTCGATCTCGATCGCGATGCCGGCTTTGCGAATGCGATCGATGGCTTTTGCCATGTCGTCGTCGAGCACGTCCAGAAAGATCGATTCGAGCATTTCGAAGACGAAGGTGCCTTTCGGCAGATCCTTGGTCGGAAAGGCCGAGATCAGGTGCGGATCGATGAGACGGCGGACGGAGACGTTGATCGAAAGGCGATCCACACCACTGCCGTTGTTCCGCCAGCGCAGGAAGTCGGCGCAGGCTTTTTCCGCCAGAGACCGGTCGATGCGCCACATGACGTCGATGTCTTCGGCGATCTTCAGGAAGCGATCCGGGGTGAGGATCCCCTGCAAGGGATGCCGCCAACGGGCGAGAGCCTCCGCGCCGCAGACATCGAGTGTTTTTGCATCGAACTGCAGCTGATAGAACGGGATGAAGGCATCCTCATCGATCCCGCGCAGGATATCGTCCGCCGTCTGCCGGATCGCGCGGTTGCGGCCGTCGAATTCCTCCGTGAAGAGGACCGTGCCGCCGCCCTTGCGCGCCTTGGCCGCGGAAAGGGCTGTTGCCGCATTGATCAGTGCCTGGGGGCCGTCGACATCGTCGCTGGTCCAGGCGAGCCCGACGCTGACGCCGCAGCGAAAGAGGTGCCCCTCGCACGGGATCGGCTGTTCGAGGCTTTGAACGATCTTCGTCGCCAGATGCGTTGCGTTCTCCGATCTGTCGCCGGCGTCCAGCACCAGCGCGAACTCGTTGCCGCCGATGCGGGCGAGGCATTCCTTTTCTTCGCGCAGAGCCTCCAGCCGACCGGCAACGCAGAGGATCGCGGCATCGCCCGCCTGATGCCCGAGCGTATCGTTGATCTCCTTGAAGCGGGAGAGGTCGATCTGCAAGACGGCATGGCGGGGACAGGGGCGGGGACAGGGGCGGGGATGGATGTGAGGTGCGGGCTCGGAAAAGAGTTTGTCGAGGTGAAGGAGCAGCGCGTGACGGTTCGAGAGCCCGGTCAGCTGGTCCTGCAGAGCCCGGCGTTCGATTTCGCGCCAGGCGCTTTCCAGCGCCGTATAGCGGGATTCCGCCAGTGCGCGCGCCTGCTCGAGATTCTGCTGGAGCATGACGTCGTCGGTCGCGTCCCAGTTGGCGCCGAGCAGGCGACGATGGCCCTTGCTGTCGCTGAAGGTGACGGATCGAGACCGGATGTAACGGACCTCACCATCGGGCCGAATGATGCGAAAGGCGTTGTAGAAGGGCTCGCCCGACGCGATGCCCGCGTCGATCGTCACCCATGTGCGATCGCGATCCTCAGGATGAAGGGTCCGTTCAAGGACATCGCCCTCGTCTTCGTGAGCCTCATCGCCATAGCCGAAGATCTGCATGAGGACGGCATCCCGCTTCACGCGGCCGGTTTCGAGATCGGCATCGAAAACGCCGATCTTGGACACATCGAGCGCGAGCCTGAGCCGGCGGGCAATATCGTCCGGCGGCAGCCTGTCTTGAGCCTCGCCGCTGCCCTCGCACTGCCCGTTGCTTGGTTCGCTCGTCACATCCAGGTCCGCCCCGCTCGGGAAGCGGCGCCCTCGACAGGCTCGCTCTCAAGCACTCCACCGGTCATCAGGCTTCACCCAGTTGGTGGGGTAAGTCAAGACTTCAGCTATTGGGCAGCGGCGGCTTGAGGCGGCTGAGGAACTGGGCGAAGACCATGGTTCCCTCCGGCCAGGGGCCATGACCGGATTCGGCGTTGAGGTGTCCCGATTCGCCCGCATCCACGAGGATCGAGCCCCAGGCATTGGCGATATCGCCGGCATGCTCATAGGATCCGAAATGGTCGTTGCGGCTGGCGACGATCATCGACGGGAAGGGAAGCGGATCGCGCGGGTAGGGTCCGAACGTCATCAGGTGTTTCGGACGAATGTTCGGGTTTTCGACGTCCGGCGGCGCGACGAAGAAGGCACCGGCGATCTTGTGCTGGTTCTCCTTGGAAATCGCGTGGACCGCGGTCGCCACACCGAGAGAATGGGCGACGATGACCACCGGCTTCGTCGCGGCCGCGATCTCCTCGTTCATCCGCGCCACCCAGTCCTCGCGGACGGGCTTCACCCATTCCGCTTGCTCGACGCGGCGTGCGGAGGCGAGCTTGCCTTCCCAGCGGGTCTGCCAGTGATCGGGGCCGGAATTGGTGTATCCGGGGACGATGAGAATGTCTGCTTCCGAGGCTTTCATGATGTCGCGATGTGAGGCGGCACGCCGTTCTTGTCAAGACCCCTGAGGTTCCTGACATCCGGGAGGGTCCTGGCTGCAGCCGGGCTCAGCGGAAAAATTTGTAGAAGGACGCGATTTTCGCGGTCGTGTTCGACGAGGTGTTCAGACGAACGCCGATCTGATTGCCGCGCGCCCACTGGACCGAGCCGTTCAGCCGACCGAGTTCCTCGGTCTCGAACACGACGCTCTGCCCTTGCGTCGCCTGGATGTCGTAGGTCAGTTGCAGGCTCATGCCCGCATCCGAGAGATCCACCACCGTGGCGCTGCTGGCCTTGTCCCGGCAGGTGACGCGCCCCATCAGTTTGAAGCGGGAGCGCGTCTCGCGTTCCATACCCGATTGTGCCGGCATTGCTGGTTTGCTCCCTTGCCCTCTAAGTTCGCGTAGAGTTACAAAATAGGGAGAAACCGTCACGAAAGCCTTGTTGGAAACGGTCGCATTCTATCGAACACGACCGTTTCCGTCAGTTTTGGCACGCTGTCGCGTCAGGTCAGCCAAATACGCGGCGGAAGATCGTATCGACATGCTTCGTGTGATAGCCGAGGTCGAATTTCTCGCGAATGTCGGCCTCCGGCAGGTAACCGCGGACCTCTTCGTCGGCGAGCAGTTCTTCCAGGAAGTCCTTGCCCTGTTCCCAGACCCGCATCGCATTGCGCTGGACGAGGCGGTAGGCATCCTCGCGCGAGGCGCCCGCCTGCGTCAGGGCCAGAAGGACGCGCTGCGAGTGGACGAGGCCGCGGAACTTGTTGAGATTGCCCATCATGTTGTCGGGATAGACCAGCAGCTTGTCGATGACATTGGTTAGACGCGCGAGGGCAAAATCGAGCGTGACCGTCGCATCCGGGCCGATCATGCGCTCGACCGAGGAGTGGGAGATGTCGCGCTCGTGCCAGAGCGCCACGTTTTCCATGGCCGGGATGGAGAAGGCGCGGACCATGCGGGCAAGACCGGTCAGGTTCTCGGTCAAAACGGGGTTGCGCTTGTGCGGCATGGCCGACGAGCCCTTCTGGCCCGGAGAGAAATACTCCTCGGCTTCCAGCACTTCGGTGCGCTGAAGATGGCGGATCTCGGTTGCGACACGCTCCACCGAGGACGCGATGACGCCGAGGATGGAAAAGTACATGGCGTGGCGATCGCGCGGGATGACCTGCGTGGAGACCGGCTCGGGCTTGAGGCCGAGGGCGGCTGCGACATGCTCTTCGACGCGTGGGTCGATATTTGCGAAGGTGCCGACGGCACCCGAGATGGCGCAGGTCGCGATTTCCTCGCGGGCGGCGACGAGGCGGGCGCGGCACCGCTCGAACTCGGCATAGGCGAGCGCCAGCTTGACGCCGAAGGTGGTGGGCTCGGCATGAATGCCATGCGATCGGCCGATGGTGACGGTGTCCTTGTGCTCGAACGCGCGGCGCTTCAGCGCCTCCAGCAGGCGGTCCATATCGGCCAGAAGCAGGTCCGTCGCCTTGACGAGCTGGACGCTGAAGCAGGTGTCGAGCACGTCCGACGAGGTCATTCCCTGGTGAACGAAACGCGCGTCGGGGCCGACGATTTCGGCGAGATGCGTGAGGAAGGCGATGACGTCATGCTTGGTGACGGCCTCGATTTCGTCGATCCGGTCGACGTCGAAGGTGGCAGCGCCGCCTTTCTCCCAGATGGTGCGGGCGGCCTCCTTGGGGATAACGCCGAGGTCGGCCAGCGCGTCGCAGGCATGGGCCTCGATTTCGAACCAGATGCGGAACTTGGTTTCGGGCGACCAGATGGCGACCATTTCCGGACGGGAATAGCGGGGGATCATCGGCTGTCAGCTTTCTCTCGGATATCGTTGGCCGAGCCTCTATCAAAGATGTCCTGCAAGCTCAACGCTGAACGCGCGTCAGCCAGAGGCTCATGCCGAGGAGGGCGGGAAGGCCAAGCGGCATATAGAGGCGAATGCCCATGACGATGAACTGGTAGATCGCGCCCGCACCGGTGAAGGCGAACTGATAGAACCAGATCCGCGTGGCGAAGGGGGCATGCCACCGCGCGAAGAACAAGCGGTACTGCAGGGCAAAGAGGATGGCGGTGACGACGATCGTCGACAGCGTCAGGCACAGAAAGCTGCCGGCAAAACGCGTCTCGGCGCGGCGACCGAGCGCAAGGCCCTGCGCGAGGAAAACCGTGATGGGGAAGGCGAGCATGCCGCCGGCAAAGAAGAGAAGGAGGATCGCCGCGATCTGGCCGGTGCCGACGCGCCCCTGCAGGAACAGGGCGGTGAAAGCGCAGAGCGCCATCAGCATGCCCCAGACCGGTGCGAGCGGCAGTCTGTCACTCGCGCCGCGCCAGCCCGCCTGCAGCCGGGCGGCGACCCAGGCGCCGAGGCCTTGCGGCGCAGTGTGTACTGCCGGCAGCGGCGGCAGCCGCGCAGGGCTGCCGTTTCCGCTCATCCGCGACCGCTTTCCGCGAGCGTGCGCAGCCTGTCGATGGCCGTGCGATAGGCGTCCGGCGAGCCGCCGCCATAGATCGCGGAGCCCGCGACGAAGACGTTGGCCCCGGCCTTGGCGGCCGTTGCGATCGTCGCTTCCGTGATGCCGCCATCGACCTCGATGTCGATCGGGCGGTCGCCGATGAGGTCGCGGACGCGACGGATCTTGTCGAGCGTGGGGACCACGAATTTCTGGCCGCCGAAACCGGGATTGACGGTCATGACCAGCACCAGGTCCACCGTATCCAGCAGATACTCGATCGTCGCCTCCGGCGTAGCCGGATTGATGGCGACGCCGGCCTTCTTGCCGAGATTGCGGATGGTCTGCAGCGAGCGGTGCAGGTGCGGTCCGGCTTCGGCATGGACGGTGATGCTGTCGCAACCGGCCTTGGCGAAGGCTTCGAGATAGGGATCGGCCGGGGAGATCATCAGGTGGCAGTCGAAAGTGGCGTCGGTCACCGGACGCAGCGCTTTCACCACATCCGGGCCGAAGGTGATGTTCGGAACGAAATGCCCGTCCATCACATCGAGATGGACCCAGTCGGCGCCTGCGGCCACGACGTCCCGGACCTCTTCTCCGAGCCGCGCGAAATCGGAGGCGAGGATGGAAGGGGCGATACGAATGGGACGCGGCATGCTGAAATCTCCGGGATGCGTGAGCCTCGCGATCAAGACGAGGAGAAACCCGGCATCATCGCTCTTCAGGCCGATTCCGGCTCGAATGCTGACTGCAGTAGCATTGGTCGGGGGGACCGGCAATGTCGGGAGCGATCCTGCGTTCTCGTCAGGTCGAGACGGACGCAAGATCGCGCCAGCATAGGCGCAGGTCGCCATCAGCCGGTGTGGCGTTGTGGACGCCGCGCGCGATCGCCCGCGCCATGGTGGATGCGGCGGCGGCGCAGAGGTCCAGAAACGCCGCCGGATCGAGATTTCCCGGTCGCCGGCCTGTGGAAACGGCAAAGACCAGATCGCCATCGAGCGGCGTGTGCGATGGCCAGAGCGCGCGGGAGAACCCGTCATGCGCCGCGACCGCCAGGCGCTTGGCTTCGGCCTTGGAGAGCGCGACATCGGTGGCGATGACGGCGATGGTCGTGTTGGCCATCGGCGCGACGGCGTCGAGCTTGGTGCGAACGGCCGTCGCGTTTGCAGGCATGGGCATGGGCAGGCCAAGGCCGCCGAACTCTCCCTCCAGCTCGAAGGGTGCGGCCCAGAAGCAGGCGGTATCGCCGATGGTCGCCGAGCCGAGCGGGTTGACGGCGGCGAGCGCGCCCACCGTGATGCCGCTTGCGAGAACGGTGGAGGCCGTGCCGAGGCCGCCCTTGAGGGTTGCGGTGGCGGCGCCCGTGCCGGCGCCGACGCTGCCCGTGGCCATCTCACGCGTGGCGGCCATCGCGGCGGTGAAGCCGAGATCGCGATAGGGGCCATAGGTCCCCCAATTCTTGTCCCCGCCATTGTTGAGGTCGAACAGGATGGCGGCGGGGACGATCGGCACGATGGCCGGCCCGACCTTCAGCCCGCGGCCCATGGCGCGCAAGGCGGCCTGCACGCCCGACGCCGCATCGAGGCCGAAGGCCGAGCCGCCGGAGAGGCAGAGCGCGTCCACGGTCTGCACGCTGTTGTGGGGCTCCAGGAGGTCGGTTTCGCGCGTGCCGGGCGAACCGCCCATGATCGACACGGCGGCGACGGCCGGGGGATCGCAGAGGATCGCCGTGACCCCCGACTTCAGGCTCTCGTCCTGCGCGTGGCCGACGGTCAGCCCGGGGACATCGGTCAAGGCGTTGAGGGGCCCGCGGCGAAACGTCATCTCCGCCGTCTCATTCGGTCGGCAGGGGCGCATCGACGAAGCGCCCCTGCCGCCAGACCATCAGCCTGTAGGGATTGTCGGTGAGCTCGTGTCCGGCGTCGAACCGGATCGTGCCGAGAACAGTCGAATAAGGCGCTTTCGCAAGCGCATCGGCGAGCGGCGTTCCGTCCTTCAGCGCGCGATCCTTGGCCTGCTCCAACAAGCCGATCGCGGCGAAAGCGGGAAGGGTGTAACCCTCGGGCACGAGATTGGCGGCACGCATTGCCGCTGCGGTCTGCACGGCTTCCGGCAAGGTCTCTGCCTCCGGAAGCGTGACCGCGAGGACGCCGTCCGCCAGGGGAACCGGCTGGTCGGCCGCATCGAGCGCTTCGCCGCCCAGCAGCGTCAGCGCCAGCTTCTCGCTGGCGGCATCACGGGCGATGATCGCGACATCGCTCCGGTCGCCGCCAATCAGGACATGGGTCGCTCCGCTGCGGCCGAGGCGGCGCACGAGGCTGACCTGCTGCTCCTGGGCCGGACGGTAAGTGTCTGAAAACACCGGCGTCAGGCCTGTCTCGGCCAGGGCGGAACGCACACCTTCCACAAGATCGCGCCCATGAATCGTGCCGTCATCGATCAAGGCGAGGGGCTCGCCCTTCCAGCGTTCGAGGATGACGCTGGCGAGCTTTTCGGTTTCCTTGCGGGCACTCGGCACCAGCCGGTAGAACGGCCATCCGTTCTTGCGGACGTCCTCCATCAGGACATCGGAGCGGACGCTGAGGCTGACGGCGGGAACGCCGGTGCCGCCAAGGGTCGGCAGGATCGCCTCCAGGCTTTCCGTGCACAGGAAGCCGACCAGCGCTTCGGCCGCGGCCGCCGCGACGGCGGCTTTCAGGGCTTCCGCATCGCCGGCTTCACAGGTTTCGGGAATGGCCACGATCTCGGAGCCGCGCGCCTCGGCCTGAAACCGCGCGCCTTCGAGGACCTGTCGGCCGATCAGCGCGAGGGGGCCTTCGACCGGCGCGACGACGCCCACCTTCAGCCCGGCGGCGGTGGCCCCGGATGCATTTGCAGCAGCAAGTGTGACAACGGGCAGGAGAACGGAGAGGACGCGGAACATGGGACTTTCGACGTTACGGAGGAGACGGACGGCATATCGACGGCTTCGACCGTATCTCGGACTTCGGATCGAGGCCAGGAAAGCCCGCCTTCCCACATGTTCGGCAATCCGGGAACCCGCGTCAAAGGAAAACCGCAGGTCCCGTCCGAGATGCCCATGTTTTCGCCGTCTTGCCGGCAAGCGTCGGTCTCGTCCGTCGATCGATCAAAGACTCCGAGGCTGAAAACCGGGACGGACGTCCTATATAAAGCCTCATGCGGCAGCGGCGTGGTTCACCCTTGCGCCGGTTCCACGATCAGGGACATTTCCATGACAATCGATGCAGACGCGCATGATCCGCTCCACCTCGCGCAGGTTTGGTCCCGGGAGGGTCGGGAGGTTGCGCTCGCCACCGTGATCGAGACCTGGGGGTCGGCGCCACGGCCGATCGGCAGCCATCTCGTCATCGACGCGGACGGCAATTTCGACGGCTCGGTTTCCGGCGGTTGCGTCGAGGGCGCCGTCGTCGCCGAAGCGGTGGATATCATCGCATCGGGCGCGGCACGGGTGCTGTCGTTCGGCGTAGCGGACGAGACGGCCTGGCAGGTCGGTTTGTCCTGCGGTGGGCAGATACGGGTTCTCGTCCAGAAGCTCGGCGCCGGACTGGACCCGTCGTCCCTTAGCCGGCTTCATGATCTGCGCTCTGCCCGACAGGCCGCTGCGTCCCGGACCGAGCTTGCGACGGGTCGCACGACGGTTTTCGGCGAGGATAAGAGCGGCCCTGAGGATGTCCGGGCGGCCCTTGCCTCTGGGTTTCCCAAGCTTTCGGCCGATGGGCTGGCGTTCATCAACATCTATCGGCCGCTGCCGCGCCTCGTCATCATCGGCGCCGTGCATATTGCCCAGGCGCTGGTGCCGATTGCCGAGATCGCAGGCTTCGCCACCCTCGTCATCGACCCGCGGACGGCCTTTGCAACGCCCGAGCGGTTCGCCGGCGTCGATCTCGTGGCGGACTGGCCGGAGGACGTGCTGCCGGAGCGACCGCTCGACGCCTATACCGCGCTCGCCGCCATCACGCATGATCCGAAGATCGACGATACCGCGCTGAAGGCAGCGATCGAGGCGGGCTGTTTCTATGTGGGGGCGCTCGGCAGCCGCAAGACGCATGGGCGGCGGGTCGAGCGCCTTCAGGCGCTTGGCCTCGCACCCGAAGCGATTGCCCGTATCTCCGCACCCATCGGCCTTTCCATCGGAGCGGCGACGCCGGCGGAGATTGCGGTTTCCATTCTCGCCGACGTGATCCAGTCGCTGCGCGTGCGGCCGGCTTCGGACAGTGTGCTGCTTGCGCCTAAACGCGCCGGGACGGTCGAGGCATGAGGTTCGGTCCTGTGCCGCTCGCCGAGGCGGAAGGCTCGGTGCTTGCCCATGCGGTGGCGCTTCCCGATCGGCGCCTTGCCAAGGGGCGATCTCTTGGCGCCGCCGATATCGAGGCTCTCTCCGCCATCGGGATGGGCGAGATCGTGGTGGCGCGTCTCGACGCCGAGGATATCGGCGAGGACGAGGCGGCAACGCTGATCGCAACAAGGATCGCGCCGGATCATATGACATTGTCGCCGGCCTCGACCGGTCGCCTCAACCTGCATGCTGCCGTCGATGGCCTGTTCGTCGCGACGCGCGCGCGTGTCGATCGTTTCAACCGCGTCGATCCGGCGATGACGCTCGCCTGTCTCGCCGATCATGTGGCGGTGCGCGCCGGGGACATGGTTGCGACGATCAAGATCATTCCGCTCGCGGTGAACCGCCGGCGGGCCGAGGAGGCCGCAGCGATTCTCGGAGAAGCGCCCGCATTTGCCGTCAAACCGTTTCTCGCGCACACGGTCTCGCTCATCGCCACGACGCTGCCGTCGCTGAAACCGCAGGTGATGGACAAGACGCGCCGCGTGCTGGACGATCGACTGCGACGATCCGGAAGCTGCCTGGTGCGCGAAAGTCGCGTGGCGCACCGGGAAGATGCGGTTGCCGATGCGATCCGTCGGGCCATCGACGACCCCGGGGCTGAACCTGGGGCCAAACCCGGAGCTGAACCTGCGGAACGACCAAAACTGGTCATTGTCTTCGGGGCATCTGCCGTCACGGATGCCGACGACGTCATTCCCGCGGCCATCCGCCTGGCCGGAGGCACGGTCGATCATGTCGGCATGCCGGTCGACCCGGGCAATCTCCTGGTGCTCGGCACCATCGGCGATGTCAGGATCATCGGAGCGCCGGGTTGTGCGCGCAGCCCGAAGGAGAACGGCTTCGACTGGGTGCTCGACCGGCTTATCGCCGGCGAGACGGTCGGGGCAACGGAGATCACGGGCATGGGCGTCGGGGGATTGCTGGCGGAGATTCCGACGAGGCCGCGGCCGCGCGCGCGCGGCAAAGTCGATGGCAGCGAGGAGAAGGCCAGGCCCCGTCTGATCGTCCGGTCCGTGGTTCTGGCTGCCGGGCAGGCGAGCCGCATGGGGTCCGCGGGGCATCACAAGCTGCTGGCGGAGTTCGATGGCGTGCCGCTCGTGCGCCGGACGACGGAGGTGGCGCTTGCCGCGAGCGCTGCGCCGGTCACGGTGGTGACGGGGCATCGGGAGGCGGACATTCGCGACGCGCTGTCCGGCCTCGACCTCGTTTTTGCACAGAACGACGATTTCGCCTCCGGCATGGCCTCGTCGCTGATCACGGGTCTCGACAGCATCGGGGCGGAGGCGGACGGGATGCTGGTGCTTCTGGCGGATATGCCCGGGGTGACCGCCGACGACCTCCGCCGGCTGATCGCGGCCTTTGAGGCGCACGGGAGCGAGGCGCATGGCGGGGAAGCCGTGGTGCGGGCCGTCTATGGCGGCAAGCGGGGCAATCCGGTGATCCTTCCGCGCGCGCTCTTTCCCGCACTCCGCAGGCTCGAAGGCGATGTCGGCGCCCGGCACGTGATCGAAAACGGCAACCTGCCGGTCGTCGATGTCGATATCGGCCCGGCGGCGCATCTCGATCTTGACACGCCGGACGCGATCGCGGCAGCTGGCGGCGTGTTGAGGGGGTAGTCGATGGATGCGGAAGCGATCGAGGATCTGTTCTCCGGTCTGGGACCGGTGACCATCAAACGCATGTTCGGCGGCAAGGGCGTCTATCGCAACGGCCTGATCGTGGCGATCGATCTCAACAGCGAACTGATGCTGAAGGCGGACCGCGAGACCGCGCCTCTGTTTGAGGCTGCGGGTGCACACCAATGGAGCTACGAAGGGAAAGCCGGCAAGAAGCCGGTGTTCATGCCCTACTGGTCCATTCCCGATGTCGCGCTCGACGATCCAGACGAGATGACCCGCTGGGCCCTGCTTGCCTATGACGCCGCGGTGCGATCAGCCACGTAGATCGAGATGTGCGGCGCAGATCGCCGCAATCGCATCGGCCGCAAAGCGGGAGAGCGGCGCGGGCAGGGCGTCGAGATCGTACCAGCCGATATCGGCCAGCTTGTCCGGCTCGGTCTCCTGCGGATCGCCCTGCGTGTCGGATGTCACGTAGATCAGCGAGATCCAATGCTGCCGGTCCTCTTCGAGCACCTGCTCGCTGACGCAGAGGAAATCGATGGCATCGCCGATGACGAGCCCGCTCTCCTCGATACCCTCGCGACGCGCCGCAGACCGGCTGTCCTCCATCATGTCGACCTTGCCGCCGGTGATGGTCCAATGCCCGCGCTCGGGCGCCTTCAATCGGCGGCAGAGCAGGATGCGATTGTCGCGCAGGATCGCGAGACCGCAGCCGACGCCGGGGAAGTCGATGCCGGGAGCGGCCGTGTGCGAGAGGGACAAAGCGGAACTCCTTCAAGGCTTTCGGCGCGCAGAGGCGGGCCCGAGCGGCTGGCGACGGGATGTGCAGAACGCGAAAAGCGCGGCGGTTCCTCGAACACGCCGCGCTTCCGCAATGCGATGATTGTGGATCAGGCCTTGCCGGCAACCAGCATGAAGGCCGGGATCTCGTCGCCGAAGCCGACCGGGGTCGGGCCGTCGTCGTGATCACGACGGTAGCGATTGCGCCGGTCGCGATTGTCGTCGTTGGCAGGCGAAGCCGGGCGGTGGTTCCGGGGGCCGGCATTCTGCGGCTTCGGGTCTGCCTTGCGTTCTGCTCTCACGGGTTCAATCCTTGGCTGCGCCGATACGGTTTCGATCGGAGTATCGTCTGTCTTGATGTCGGACTTGTGACTGTCGGCCTTGACGCCGTCGGCTTTCACCGCATCCGGCTTGTAGCTTTCAGAGCTGTAGCCGTCCGGCTTCGTGCCGTAGGGGCGGGGTGCATCGGGATTGTGGTCCACGACGTGGCGGGGAGCGTGATCACGCTCCCGCTCGCGTCCACGACGTTTGCCGTCACGGCCGCCCTTCTTCTCGGAGCGACCGGTGTCCGTGCTTTCCATCGGCGCCGGCAGGTCATCGAGACCGCCATTGTGCCATTCGATCTTCTGGCCGATCAGCTTTTCGATCGCATCGGACGCTTTCAGATCGCGACGGCTGACCAGCGTGAAGGCGGCACCGGAACGTCCCGCACGACCGGTCCGACCGATCCGGTGAACGTAGTCTTCGGCATGGATCGGAACGTCGAAATTGAAGACATGGCTTACATCCGGGATGTCGAGGCCGCGGGCGGCGACGTCCGAGGCGACGAGAAGCGTGATCTGGTTGTCCTTGAAGCCCGCAAGCATCTTGGTGCGCGAGCTCTGGTCCATGTCGCCGTGAAGCGCCCCGACCGAAAAGCCATGGCGGCTGAGCGAGCGGAAGAGATCGGCGACGTCGAGCTTGCGATTGCAGAAGATGATCGCGTTCTTGAGTTCGTCCTGCGAGCGGATGAGATCGCGCAGGATGGCGCGCTTCTCGTAATCCTTGCCGTGGGTGGCGACGAAACGCTGCGTCACGGTCTTGGCGGTCGAGGAGGGCGGGGCAACCTCGATCCGCTCGGGGTTCTGCAGGAAGCGGTCGGCCAGCTTCTGGATTTCCGGCGGCATGGTGGCCGAGAAGAACAGGGTCTGGCGCGTGAAGGGAATGAGCTTGGCGATGCGTTCGATATCGGGAATGAAGCCCATGTCCAGCATGCGGTCGGCTTCATCGATCACGAGGATCTCGACGCCGGTCATCAGCAGCTTGCCGCGCTCGCAATGGTCGAGCAGGCGGCCGGGCGTGCAGATCAGCACGTCGGCGCCGCGTTCCAGCTTGCGGTCCTGTTCGTCGAACGAAACGCCGCCGATGAGGAGCGCGATGTTGAGCTTGTGGTTCTTGCCGTATTTCTCGAAATTCTCGGCGACCTGTGCGGCGAGTTCCCGCGTCGGCTCGAGGATCAGGGTGCGCGGCATGCGGGCGCGGGCGCGGCCCTTTTCCAGCAGCGTCAGCATGGGCAGCACGAACGAGGCCGTTTTGCCCGTTCCCGTCTGCGCGATCCCCAGGATATCGCGGCGCATCAGCGCCGGCGGAATGGCGTTCGCCTGGATGGGCGTCGGGATCGTGTAGCCCGCATCGGTAACGGCGGAGAGAACTTTTTGGCTCAGGCCAAGATCAGCAAACGTGGTCAAAGGGAAATCTGTTTCCGTTCCGGTTCAAACGAACTCTGGTGCCGCGGGCCGCGCTCTCGAGGTCCGTCGTGGGCGCTCATAGGCCCAAGCTTGCGGAAAGTCAAGAAAACTGGCGCTTTGCGGCGATCGAGACGCTCCGAGGCGGGAAATCCGTCTCGGACACGCTTGATATGGGTTTGAAATGCGGTTTTGGAAGAGGTTCAGTCGATATAGCTGCTGAGCTTCATCCCGGCGTTCAGGAAGCGCATGGGATCGACCGCATCGCCATGCAGGCGGACCTCGTAATGGAGGTGCGGGCCCGTCGAGCGGCCCGTATTGCCGGAGCGGCCGATCGCTTCTCCCGCCTTCACCACGTCGCCGACATTGACGAGAACGGTCGAGAGATGGCCGTATCGGGTATTGACGCCATTGCCGTGATCGATCTCGACCATGTTGCCATAGCCGCCATTGCGGCCGGCGACCACGACCTTGCCCGGTGCCGTCGAGCGGACGCTGGTGCCGATGGCAACGCGGAAGTCGATTCCGGCATGCAGCGCAAGCCGTCCGAGGAAGGGGTCCATGCGATTGCCGAACCGGCTGGTGATGTCGCTCTGCGGGGCCGGGTTGCTGAAAGGCAGCTTGCGCACCTCGCCGCGCACCTGCTCCAGCCGAACGAGCGCCGTGTCGAGTTCGACCAACTGGCGGTCGAACATGTCCGTCGCTTCCGGAGCCACATAGGGGCCACCCATTCCGGTATCGCCCGTTTCCGTCATCCGACCGGCGGCATCGCCCGTCGCACGGGCCTGCTCACCCTCCGGCGTGACGGAAAGGCCGGTGCGTGCGACGATCGTCTCGATGGCATCCGTCGCGCTGACGGCGCCGGAGGTCAGCGAGGCGATCCGGTCCTTCTGCCCGCGCTCGATGTCCTTCAGGGAATGGGTGACGCGCGAGAAAAGCCGGTCGGCGCGGTCGGTGATCGTGTCGCCGCCGCGCGGATCGCTGCGCGAAAACGGCGCGGCATAGGCAAGGGCGGGTCCCTTCGGCGCGGTCTTTGCGGCAAGGCCCATCAGGCGCTCGATGGCCTGGATGCCGCCGGTCGCATCCGCATGTTTTTCGGTCTCGTCCTTGTCCTTGCCGGGATCGGCAAGGCCGGAGTCCTCGGCACGCTCGATGAGGGAGCCGAGCTTGCCATGGCGCGAGGTCAGGGCCTGCTGCTGCTGGAGAAGTTTTTCGACCTTTTCCTCCACGACCTGCTGGTCGAGAAGCTGCCGGCTGGTGACGCGATCGACCTGCGCCCGGAGGGCAGAGATGCGATCCTCGTAATCGTGCTGCATGCGCGCCTGGCGCGCCATGGTGCCGCCGATGAGATCGTCGCGCAGAACGAGATAGGAGGTCGAGGCGAGATAGCCGATGGCGAAGAGAGCGCCGATGGAGACGCCGACGGCGGTCATCCAGGGGCGAACCGTCATGTGATGGACTTTTTCGCCGCGGGCGAGGATCAGGATGGGCTGTTCCTTGCGCTTGCCGAATATCGGGCTTCCCGAACTCTGAGACACAAAACACTCCCGCCGCATGCACTTGCTGTGGGGAGAGTAGACCCTGTTAAGGTTAATATTTGCTTGCGACCGCGGAGGCCTGACGCCACCTCAGATGTTCACCGAGGCCGTCATCGAGCGATAGAACGAGGGCGTCAGTCCCGCTTCGGCCCGCGCGACATCGTTGAACGGAGCCTTCAAGGGGCCGCGGAAGTTGGCGCGCACGAGATCCTGGAAGGCGCGGGCGGGGTCCTTGCCCTCGCGGGCGCACAGGAAACGAAACCATTTGGCACCGACGGCCACGTGGCCCTTCTCGTCCTCGTAGATGATGTCGAGCACCGCGGCGCTCGCTGCGTCGCCGGACTGGCGCATCTTCTCCTGCAGAGCCGGCGTCACGTCGAGGCCGCGCGCTTCGAGGATAAGGGGGACGACGGCAAGGCGCGCGGTCAGGTCGTTGCGGGTATCGTGCGCCGCCTGCCACAGCCCGTCATGGGCCGGAAGATCGCCATAGTCCGCGCCGAGGTCGCGCAGCCGGTTTCGCACCAGCCGGAAATGCTTGGCCTCCTCATAGGCCACACGCATCCAGCCATCGAAGAAGGAGTTCGGCACGCGCTCGGTCGCAAATCGGGCGACGATATCCAGCGCGAGATCGACGGCATTCAGTTCGATATGCGCGATCGCATGCAGAAGCGCGATGCGCCCGCGCAGCGTCGTCAGCGCGCGCCGCGGCACGCGCTGTGGCGGAATGAGCTCCGGCTTTTCGGGCCGACCGGGGCGGACGGGGACGCTCGTGTCGAGCGGCGAGCGCAGCGACAGCCGCCGCTCGCTCCAGCGTCGAGCGGCCTCCTGCGCGAGGTCTGCCTTGAGGTCGAGATCGGAGGCGCGGATGGCGAGAGCCGCCCCGTCGCGCAGCGAGCGCATGGCGAGTGACCCGTTGCCGCCGTCGCCGGCGGGGGCACCCGCCGCGGTCGGGTCCGACATCGACCCGTCCGTCACGCCGCGGCAGCCTGAACGGCGGCGAGGACCTCGTCCACGTGGCCTGGTACCTTCACCTTCTCCCAGACGCGCGTGACGATGCCGTCCGGGCCGATCAGCACCGTGGTGCGCTCCACACCCATGTATTTCTTGCCGTACATGCTTTTCTCGGTCCAGACGCCATAGGCTTCGAGCACTGTCTTCTCCTCGTCTGCCGCGAGGATGACGGCGAGGTCGTGCTTGGCGACGAACTTGTCGTGCTTCTTGGCCGAATCGGGCGACATGCCGATGACCACCGCATTTGCCGCCTCGAACGCCTTGATGTTCGCCGTGAAGGCGATCGATTCGGCGGTGCATCCGGACGTTTCGTCTTTCGGGTAGAAGAAGAGGACGACGTGGCGACCTGCCTGTTCGGCGAGAGAGACGGTTCCGCCGCCATCGCGCGGCAGGGTGAAGTCCGGCGCTTTTGCACCTGTGGAGATGACGGTCATGGTGGCTCCTGTTTTAATCGCCTATGCTCATCGGATCGTCGACGATTTTTCATCGCCGATGCCGTTTCGACCATTTGTCGCCTCACTTATATGGTGCAAGGCAGCATGTCGTCATCCCTCCGGGATCATGACCGATCATCGACGGCGGATCGACGGCTCGCCTGCTTCATCCTGGTCATCGACGCGCACGGACGGGTTCATAGCGAAAGCGCTCGACGCCGGGTTGCCGCATCGTCCGCCGAGAGGCAGGATGAGGGCGGTGGCCGCACTGATTTGTTAGAATAGACTTACGCCTCGAGCCACGGGATTTTGCCGACAGATGCATTTTTCGACCTTTGCAGAGGCCGACACCTCTCATGAGTGAGATACGGGGTGAGAAGACCGTCTTCCGCAAGGAGGATATCGTTGCGTTGCATTCGCTGCCATCGGCCCAGGCGCACGATCCCTGCATCCTGCATGCCACCACCCGTCGTCGCTGGCCGCGCCGATGCCTGAAAGGTCTCCTCGGCCTCGGTTGCGTCCTGATTCTGCTGGTCGCCGGACTGGTGGTCGCTGTGGAAGCCGGCGGGATCGATCGCATTCTGAACACGCGCGCCCAGATGGCGCTGAACAACGCGCTCGGCGATGCCTATCATGTCGATGTTTCCAGCACCGTGGTGCGCCTGACCGGCGACGGGGCGCTGGCGCTGAAGGCGCAGGACGTTTCGCTGAAGCGAAGCGCCTCCGGCGAACAACTGCTGACGACCGAATCGGTTTTCATCGAGCTCGATCCGCTGTCGCTGCTGTCGGGCAGGGTCTCCGTGTCCCGCATCGAGGCTGAAGGCGCTCGTCTCGCGCCGGCGATCCTGCCCCAGGGCAAGCCGCTCGACCTGACGCGCGTCCGCATTGCCGATGTCAGCGGGGCGATGGAGGCCATCTTTGCCCAGATGGACACGATCTCGAGCCTGATCGCCCGCAGCGGCACGCAGGTGGTGCGGATCGCAGATGTGATGCTGCCGCTGTCTGGCCCACGCAACCGCGTCGTGAAACTCGATGTCCACTCCCTCGATTTCGCCCGTGCCGAAAACGGATCGATGACGATTCGCGGCGACGCGGCGATCGACGGAACTTCGACGGCCCTGCAACTGACGGCCGACAGCGACAAGGGGCGAATCGTCCGGCTCGGCGGTGCCCTGACCGGGCTGCCGACCTCGGCGCTGCTCTATCGCGCGGAAACCAAGACCGAACCGCCGTTCGGGCTGGATACCAAGGCTTCCGTCAATCTGACGGCCGTGCGTGCCGGTGAGGGCATCGCGCCCGAACTCACCATGTCCGGCGCTCTCGACCAGGGCGTCTTCGTTGCAAGCGGGCTGCAGTCCGAACTTCTGCCGTCCGACGTCAATCTCGCTTATGATTTCGGTCGGGGCAGCATCGAGGTCAAGCCATCGACCGTGCGGCTGGGCAAGTCGGTCTTTCCGTTCAGCGGCGCCGTGCGCGACATCGATTCCGCGAGTGCTGCATCCATGGCGCCGGCCGCAACGCTTGCGGAAGGCACGCCGCCGTCCGATCCTCTTTCCCTTGCCCTCCCGAAGGGTTTCAGCATCGATGTGCTGGTCCAGGGCGGAACGTCCGCGCCCATCGACGTCAACGAACCGCCGCTGACCTTCGACGCCAAGGTCGCGGGCGATTTCCAATCCGAGCGACATGCTCTGCTGTTTCGCGAGCTGACGGTCTCCAGCAAGCTCGGCACCTTTGCCGGCTCCCTGTCGATCGCGTTTTCCAGCACCTCGCCGCAGATCAATTTCGCGGGCCTGACCACGGATATGCAGACGGCCGGTATCAAGCAGCTCTGGCCATGGTGGGTGGGCAAGAAGGCGCGGGCCTGGGTCATCTCGAATATCTTCGGCGGCACGGTCAACAACGGCAGGATCGAAGTGGCGATCGAGGAGGGCCGTCTCGCCCAGACGGCGGGGCCGGTCGAGCTGGGGGCCGGCGAGCTGACGATCGATTTCGGCATCGACGGCGCGCGCGTCAACATCGCCGGCGATATCCCGCCGCTGCGCGACGCCACCGGGCATTTCACGCTGCGCGGCGAACGCGCCGAAGTGGATATCAACAGCGGGACCGCCTACTTCCCGTCCGGGCGAACGGTTGCGGTCAACAACGGCAACCTGATTCTCCCGAACACCTACGCCAAACCGCTGATGGCGGAGCTGAAGCTGCAGGTGACTGGGCAGGCGGACGCGATCGCCGAACTCGTCAGCTACCGCCCGCTGGAGGCCCTGCAGAAAACCCCGTTCAAGGCGGACGACTTTTCGGGCCCGATGACCGCGAATGTCGGCGCCCGCTTCGGCCTTGCCCGCGACCAGCATCCGCCGCCGCCGGAATGGCAGGCCGAGATGCGCCTCGATGGCGTTTCGCTGAAACCGGCCATGGCCGGCCGCACGATCTCCGACATTGACGGCACGCTGCGCATCGATCCCCAGCACGCCGTTCTCGATGCGAAGGCAGCGGTCGATGGCGTGACGATGAATCTCGACGCGGTGGAGCCGATCGGGGCGAACAGCCCGGTCAAGCGCAGCCGCACCGTGTCCGGAACCCTGCCGGACGGGGCGCTTGCGAAGTTCGCGCCCGGACTGAACGGGATCGTGGATGGCCCCATCGGGCTGGACGTGGATCTGCAGGAGGGCGACCGGCAGCTGGTCAAGGTGGATCTCGAAAACGCCAGCCTCTCCCTGCCATGGATCGGCTGGAGCAAGGGGCGTGGCGTGGCCGCGACGTCGAGCCTGTCGGCCGTCACGAAAGACGGCGTGACCTCGATCAGCGACTTCAAGATTTCCGGCGAAGGTTTCGGGGCCGGCGGATCGCTCACCATCGACAAGGCAGGGCTGGCGGCGGCAGACCTCTCCTCCGTACGTCTTGCGGCCGGCGACGATTTTGCCGTTTCGGTCAAGCGGCAGAAGAGCGGCTATGGCGTGACCGTCAACGGCAGCTCGGCCGATATCCGATCCGTCATCGACGGCCTGAAATCCCCGGATACGAAGGGCGACGTGTCCCAGGCGGCTGCCAAGCGGGTCTCGATCGATGCGTCGCTGAAGAGCGTGCAGGGGTTTCATTCCGAGGCGCTCTCGAATGTCGATCTGTCCTACACGGCCCGCGGCCGCGCGATCGAAGGGCTCAAGCTGAAGGCGGTCACCTCGACCGGACAGGCCGTCGTCGGCGACCTCGTATCGTCCGGCGCCGACAATATCGTCCAGCTCACGAGCGGGGACGCCGGCGCCCTGGCCCGGTTCGCCGACATCTACGCCAATATGCGCGGCGGCCTGCTGAACCTGAAGCTGCGGGATCGGGGCGGCAATTCGTGGCGCGGCACGCTCGACCTGCGCAAGTTCGCGCTCGTCAACGAACAGCGCCTGCAATCGATGGTGTCCTCGCCGTCGGGATCCAACGGTCAGAGCCTGAGAGAGGCCGTGAAGAAGGACATCGACCTGAGTTCGGTGAAGTTCGAGCGGGGCTTTGCCAATCTCGCGCTCGATGGAGGCCAGATCGCGCTCGACAACGGCGTCGTGCGCGGCAACGACGTCGGCGCGACGTTCCAGGGTGTGGTGCGCGACGCCAACGGCAAGATCGACATGACCGGCACCTTCATGCCGGCCTACGGCCTCAACCGTCTCTTCAGCGAACTGCCCCTGATCGGCACCCTGCTCGGAAACGGCCGCGACCGAGGCCTGCTCGGCATCACCTTCAAGCTGACCGGCTCCTTCGCCAAACCGAGCCTCACGATCAATCCCCTGTCGCTCATCGCGCCGGGCGTGTTCCGGAACATTTTCGAGTTCAACTGAGGCGGCATTCCAAAAGGCTTGGCGCCGCAGCTATTGCGGCGACCTCCCCAAAGTGCTGTCGAAGAAACGTGCGATATCGGCATTGACGCTTCGATGCAGGGCGACACGGTCGATTTCGGGACGGTCTGCGCAGAGGGCAGGCATTTCGCGCATGAACTCTGCCGTGCACGGTGCCAGAAACGTGAAATGACCGGCATTTTCGATGACATGCAACTCGGTCCGGTTTCCAAGACCGCGCGCGAGATCCAAGGCATTGTCCCGGGGAGACAGTTCCTCATCCTTGTCGCCGACGAAGACGGAAAGCGGGGCCGTGACGGGCCTGAGAGCTTCGGGCGAAAAGACGACGCTGAGCGGTGCCAGAAGCGCGAACGAGCGGATTCGGTCGTCGGGGACCGGTCCGATATCGGGTCGCTCGCGACGGATTTGTCCCCGCGCTTCGCAGACAACCCGATCCTGCGTGCGGCCCTTGCAATAGGCTACGAGACGCGCGAAGTCCGGTTTTGCTCCGGCAAGGATCAATCCCGTCGTGCCTCCGGCAGAAAATCCCACGAAGCCGATACGGCCGGGATCGATGTGCTGAGCCAGGAACGGGTCGTTCAATGCGGCGGTCAGCGCCGCTGAAATCTGCATGGCGCGCCCGAACACGGCAAGCGACGAACTGACCCTGCTGGCGTCCTGAAAATTATCACCTGGATGGGTAACGCTGACGACGATGGCGCCATGTCGGGTCAGAAACGTCGCGAGATCGTGGTTTCCCCACAGGCTCCCGAGGCTGCCGTGAGACATGAGAAACAACGGGTATCGTCCGCTGGCAATGGAAACGCCCTTCGATGCGGCAACCTCGAAAGGGCCGGGATGCGTCGAGCTCGTCGCTTCCGCGGCGGGATAGAACGCGACGGCATCAACGGGACCGTGCCCGACCGGATCGGTGAACTCGATCCTCCTCAGGCCCGTGCCGAGGCTTTCTGCGGCTTGGGCCGGAGCGACCGAGATGATGAAAAAGACGATCGCGTGGAGCAGATGGATGCGCATCGTAAGATCCGAAATCAGAACTATTCCTGATATCGGATCTATATGCGGAATGCCTTATAAATATGACGCCCTCACGCGGGGCGGATGAGGATGTGTTTCTTCTTGCCGAGGGAGAGTTTTATCACGCCGTCCTTGGTCAGTTCGCCCGTACCGATGGATGTGCGTTCGTCGGAGATCGCGGTGTCGTTGATGCGGACGGCGCCGCCCTGGACGTGGCGGCGGGCTTCGCCGTTGGAGGCGGCAAGGCCGGACCGGACGATGAGCGTCAGCAGGCCGAGGCCTGCCTCGAGTTCGGCTGCGGGAATGGCGACCGAGGGCAGGTCCTCGGCGAGTGCGCCTTCCTCGAACGTCTTGCGCGCGGTTTCGGCGGCGGCCTCTGCGGCTGTGCGGCCGTGCAGGATCGCGGTGACCTCCGTTGCCAAGGTCTTCTTGGCTTCGTTGATCTCGGCCCCGCCGAGCGCCGTCAGCCTGGCAATCTCGTCCATCGACAGCGTCGTGAACAGTTTCAGGAAGCGGCCGACATCGGCATCTTCCGTGTTGCGCCAGTACTGCCAGAAGTCATAGACGGGCAGCAGTTCGGCATTCAACCAGATCGCGCCGGAGGCGGACTTGCCCATCTTCGCGCCGGACGAGGTGGTGAGCAGGGGCGAGGTCAGCGCGTAGAGCTGCTGTGTGCCCATGCGGTGGCCAAGGTCGATGCCGTTGACGATGTTGCCCCACTGGTCCGAGCCGCCCATCTGAAGGCGGCAATCGTATCGCTTGGCCAGTTCGACGAAATCGTAGGCCTGCAGGATCATGTAGTTGAATTCGAGGAAGGACAGCGACTGCTCGCGGTCGAGCCTTGTCTTGACGCTATCGAAGGAGAGCATGCGGTTGACGGAGAAATGCCGGCCGACATCGCGCAGGAATTCGAGATAATTCAGCGGGCGCAGCCATTCGGCATTGTTGATCATCAGGCCCGCATTTCCGGGCTTGTCGTAGTCGATGTAATTGGCAAAGCAGCGCTTGATCGAGGCGATGTTCTCCTCGATGGTTTCCACCGTCATCAGCTTGCGGGCTTCCTCCTTGAAGGAGGGATCGCCCACCATGCCGGTGCCGCCGCCCATCAGCGAGAGCGGCCGGTGACCGGTTTCCTGCAACCAGTGCAGCATCATGATCTGGGTGAGGTGGCCGACATGCAGGCTCGATGCCGTGGGATCATAACCGATATAGGCCGTCACGACCTCTTTCTGGAACAGCGCATCCAAGCCGCTCTCGTCGGAGAGCTGGTGGAGAAAGCCGCGCTCGTCGAGGGTGCGGAGGAAATCGGACTTGAACCTGGACATGGACATGAACTCTTCGATCTGGCTGAAGCCGGGCCTTTAGCATTGTTTTTTGCGAAGTGCATCCGTCTCGGGCATGAATGTTGAAAGCCTTCGCAGACTGCGAATCGGGCAGGAGACGGACGGTATGGCGCAGATCATGACGGCGATCGGGCTGATGAGCGGCACCAGCATGGACGGAATCGATCTCGCGCTCCTGGAAACCGACGGCGAAGCCGTCCTGCGGCGCGGCCCGTCGCATGGGCTCGCCTATGACAGCGGTTTTCGCGCGCGGCTGAAGGCGGCGCTCGTCATGGCAGCGCCGATCCGCGACCGCGGCGAGCGGCCGGGCGATCTCGTGCGGATCGAGCGGGATCTGACGCTCCTGCATGCGGTCGCCGTCCATGACTTTCTGCATGCCAACGGCCTGAAGCCTGGCGATATCGACGTGATCGGCTTTCATGGCCAAACGGTGCTGCACCGGCCGGATGAAGGCCTGACCGTCCAGATCGGCGACGGGGCCCTGCTGGCCGCGGAAACGGGAATCGATGTCGTGCATGACATGCGGGCCGCCGACATGAGGGCAGGCGGACAGGGTGCGCCGCTTATTCCTGTCTATCACCAGGCGCTTGCGGCCAATCTTCCCGGAGATCTCGAAACGCCCGTCGTCTTCGTCAACATCGGCGGGATTTCCAATCTCACCTTCGTCGGCGGGGATGGCGCGCTCTCAGCCTTCGACAGCGGCCCCGGCAACATGCTGATCGACCAGTGGATCGAGGCGCATGACGGCGGATCGTTCGATGCTGGCGGTGCCGTTGCGGCGGCGGGCGTCGTGGTGCCGGAGCTTGCAGCCCGCTATCTGGACCACCGGTTCTTCACCGACAATCTCCGCCGTTCGCTCGATCGCAGCGATTTTTCGCCGCCTGTGAAGGGCGAGGTTTCGCTGGAGGACGGCGCCCGCACGCTTGCTCATGTAACCGGTGCCGCGATCCTGCGCTGTGCGACGCATCTTCCGGCCCGGCCGAAGACCTATGTCGTGTCGGGTGGAGGCCGGCTCAATCCTGTCATCATGCAGGAGTTTTCGGCACTGGCTGGACGAAGCGGCGCCCGCGTCTTGTCGTCCGATGCGGTGGGGCTGGATGGCGGGGCGATGGAGGCAGAGGCGTGGGCCTATCTCGCAGTGCGGTCGGTGCGTGGGCTGCCGCTGACGTTTCCGGGAACGACCGGGGTGCGAGAAGAGGTGAGCGGGGGCGTCCTAAATCCTCACAGATGACGGCCGGGATCCTGTTTCACGTTGAGGATACGGAGAACGAGAATGTCGGATCTATCCACTTCGTAATAGATCGCATGGCTCTCGAACAGGTATCTTCGGGTGCCCGGACGCACAGCGCTGCGATCGACGCCGATCTCGGGATTGGCCTCCAGCACCTCGAACGCTGCCTTCAGTGCCATCTCGTATTTTTCGAGCTGTCGCGCGCCATGTGTTTTCGCGGTGTATTCGTAGGTATTGAAAATATCGTCTTCGGCATTCCGGGTGAACCGGATGCGACCGGTCACGATAGCCTGGCTCGCGCTTCCCGCAGAATTTCATGGAGATCGCGGCTGCTGGTGCCGCTTTGCTTTGCCGATTCCAGCATGGCTTTCAGCTCTGCCGTTGCGCTTTCCTGCGTCGCGGCATCGCGGGTCACGAGATCCGCGACATAGTCGCTGACGGAGCGGTGTCCGTTCAAGCTCATCTGGCGATCGAGCAGGTTTGCGATCGGCTCCGTCAAGGTGATGGTATGCTTGGTCATCGCGCACGCTCCATCCGTTGACTTTAGGCCAATCGCGGCCCCTGCTCAAGCGGTCTAGCGGATGCGCTTGGCCGCAGGTTCCGGCGTCAGCTCGCCGTTCAGGCGGCGGTCGAGGTAGTCCTCGCACTCGCCCATGAGGGTATCGACCTGACCGTTGAAGAAGTGGTTGGCGCCGGGCACGGTGCGGTGGGTGATGAGGATGCCCTTCTGGGTCTTGAGCTTTTCCACCAGCGTGTTGACGTCCTTTTCCGGCGCGACCTTGTCGACATCGCCGTTGATGATCAGGCCGGAGGAGGGGCAGGGCGCCAGGAACGAGAAGTCGTAGGTGTTGGGCTGCGGGGCGACCGAGATGAATCCCTCGATTTCCGGGCGGCGCATGAGAAGCTGCATGCCGATCCAGGAGCCGAACGAATAGCCCGCGACCCAGCAGCTCTTCGAGTCGGGATGCATGCTCTGCACCCAGTCCAGCGCCGAGGCGGCATCGGACAGTTCGCCCGCGCCATGGTCGAATTCGCCCTGGCTGCGGCCGATGGAGCGAAAATTGAACCGCAGCGTGGTGAAGCCGCGCTTCTGGAACATATAGAAGAGCTGGTAGACGATCTGGTTGTTCATCGTCCCGCCGAACTGGGGGTGGGGGTGCAGAACGATCGCAATCGGGGCATTCTTCTGCTTGGAAGGCTGATAACGGCCTTCCAGTCGGCCAGCGGGTCCGTTGAAAATGACTTCGGGCATTGGGTCTCCGGCGTGAGCATGGTTCCAAGTTGCGGATAAGACGGCCGAGCAGTCTTGACGAAAGCACTCAGCTTTTCTAAAACAGTTTAGAACCATTCAAAACTTGGCACGACGTGCGTGCAGGTGTCGTCTCTTACGGCAAGCGTAGCGAAAACTTCAAGGAAAATGCGGTGCCTGCCTCGGTTTAGATGGGCCGGCATGCGCATTTGGCAAGAACAGCTCCCGGCCCGCGGAATGCAGGCGCGGGAGAGGACACGGACGATCGACATGGCCATGACGCGGATCTACATGGACTGGAACGCCACGGCGCCGATTTCGGCCGCCGCGCGCGATGCGTTTCTGTCCGCGTTCGACCTGACCGGAAACGGCTCGTCGGTCCATGCGGAGGGCCGCCGTCTGAAGTCGGTGATCGAGGCCGCGCGCCGGGACGTGGCCGCACTCTGCGACGCCGAGCCTGCCTGCATCACCTTTACGAGCGGCGCAACGGAAGCGGCCAATATGGTGCTCACGCCGGATTTCCGCATGGGCCGGACACCGCTTCGTATCGGGCGCCTCTATGTGTCGGCCATCGAGCATCCGGCCGTGCGCGAGGGTGGCCGCTTTCAAAGGGATCGTGTGCTGGAACTTTCGGTCACGCCGGCTGGAACGGTCGATCTCGAGTCGCTCGACCGGGCGCTCTCGGTTCATCCGAAAGAGGACGGCATTCCGATGGTGGCCGTCATGCTCGTCAACAACGAGACGGGCGTGATCCAGCCGATCGCGGAGGTGGCTGCGCGCGTGAAGGCTGCGGGCGGCCTGCTTCTGGTCGATGCCGTTCAGGCGGTCGGGCGCATGCCGGTGTCGATTTCGGCGCTGGGTGCGGATTTCCTCATTCTCGCCTCGCACAAGATCGGCGGGCCGAAAGGGGCTGGCGCGCTCGTTGCCCGCGGCGAAGTGCTGATGCCGCGCGCGCTCATCCATGGTGGCGGGCAGGAGAAGGGGCATCGCTCCGGCACCGAGAACCCCGCGGCCCTTGCCGGCTTCGGAGCGGCCGCGCGCGGGGCAAAGGATGCGCTCGACGGGTACATCTCCGATGTCACGGCCTTGCGCGACCGGCTGGAAACGGGCATGCGGAGTGCTGCGCCCGACGTGCTCATCCATGGGGCTGACAGCGCCCGCGTCGGCAATACCACATTCTTCAGCCTTCCCGGTCTCAAGGCCGAGACGGGGCAGATTGCCTTCGATCTGGAAGGGGTCGCTCTCTCCGCCGGATCGGCCTGTTCCTCGGGCAAGGTCGGGCAGAGCCACGTGCTGATGGCGATGGGGCAAGATCCGGCGCTCGGTGCGCTGCGTATCTCGATCGGCCCCACCACAACGGCCGAGGAGATCGACCGGACGATCGACATCTTCGCCCGCATTGCCGGGCGGCGGCGCTCCAACAGCGCGGCAGCGTGAAGAAAGCGTGTGAAAGCTTAAGTTTGCGGGTGCGAACAGGGTGAAACTGCCCGAACGACCCATTACATGAACGGCACGACACGATCGTGCCTCACAGAGGGCCGGATCCTTGACATCCGGCAAGACGGGAGAATGACATGGCTGCCGTGCAGGAAACAATCGATCAGGTGAAGCTGATCGACGTTGACCAGTACAAGTATGGTTTCGAATCGATGATCGAGATGGACAAGGCCCCGAACGGCCTGTCCGAAGAGATCATCCGGTTCATTTCCGCCAAGAAGGATGAGCCCGACTGGATGCTCGAATGGCGTCTGGAGGCGTATCGCCGCTGGCTGACGCTGACCGAGCCGGATTGGGCGCGCGTCAACTATCCGAAAATCGATTTCAACGCGATCTCGTACTATGCCGCGCCGAAGAGCACGCCGGGCCCGACATCCATCGATGATGTCGATCCGGAAATCCTCAAGATTTACGAGAAGCTCGGCATTCCCCTGCGCGAGCAGGAACTGCTCGCCGGCGTGAAGACGTCGAAGATCGCGGTCGATGCCGTGTTCGACTCGGTGTCGGTCGTCACGACGTTCAAGGAAGAGCTGAAGAAAGCCGGCGTGATCTTCATGTCGATCTCGGAAGCTATCCGCGAGCACCCGGATCTCGTGAAGAAATATCTGGGCACCGTGGTGCCGACGACCGACAATTACTACGCGACGTTGAATTCGGCGGTGTTCACCGACGGCTCCTTCGTCTTCGTTCCCAAGGGCGTTCGCTGCCCGATGGAGCTTTCCACCTATTTTCGCATCAACGAGAAGGGCACCGGCCAGTTCGAGCGGACGCTGATCATCGCGGAAGAAGGCGCCTACGTCTCCTATCTCGAAGGCTGCACGGCGCCGCAGCGCGACGAAAACCAGCTGCATGCGGCCGTGGTGGAGCTCGTGGCGCTCGACGATGCCGAAATCAAATATTCGACGGTCCAGAACTGGTATCCGGGCGACAAGGACGGCAAGGGCGGCATCTACAACTTCGTCACCAAGCGCGGCGATTGCCGCGGCGACCGGTCGAAGATCTCGTGGACGCAGGTCGAGACCGGCTCCGCCATCACCTGGAAATACCCGTCCTGCATCCTGCGCGGCGACGACAGCCGGGGCGAGTTCTACTCGATCGCGGTTTCCAACGGCCACCAGCAGATCGACAGTGGCACGAAGATGATCCATCTCGGCAAGAACACGTCGAGCCGCATCATCTCCAAGGGGATCGCGGCCGGCGTATCGCAGAACACCTATCGCGGTCAGGTCTCGGCCCATCGCAAGGCGACCAATGCCCGCAACTTCACGCAGTGCGACTCGCTTTTGATCGGTGACCGCTGCGGCGCGCATACGGTGCCCTACATCGAGGCGAAGAACTCGACGGCGCAGTTCGAGCACGAGGCCACGACCTCCAAGATCTCCGAGGACCAGCTGTTCTACTGCCTGCAGCGCGGCATTCCGGAAGAAGCGGCGATCGCCCTGATCGTCAACGGCTTCGTCAAGGAGGTCATCCAGGAACTGCCAATGGAATTCGCGGTCGAGGCGCAGAAGCTGATCGGGATTTCGCTGGAAGGGTCTGTGGGCTGACCAGCCGGGACGATCGGCTTCGACGAGCCGGGCCGGCTGGAAAAGGCTGGCCGGCATCGCCGCGAACACGAATTGAATGGAACGACCGACCTTGGGATGACAGGTTGGTATCGTCGTACGAAAGAGTGAACCAATGCTTGAAATCAGAAACCTCCATGCCCGGATCGCCGAGGATGGCACCGAGATCATTCGCGGGCTGAACCTGACCGTTAAGGCCGGCGAAGTGGCGGCCATCATGGGGCCGAACGGCTCGGGGAAGTCGACGCTGTCCTACATTCTCTCGGGCCGCAAAGACTACGAAGTCACCGAGGGCGACATCCTCTATAACGGCGAGAGCATTCTGGAACTCGACGCGTCCGAGCGCGCGGCGAAGGGGATTTTCCTCGCCTTCCAGTATCCGGTCGAAATCCCCGGCGTTGCCACCATGCAGTTCCTCAAGGTGGCGATGAACGAGCAGCGGAAGTATCGCGGCGAGGAAGAGCTGAAGACCCCGGACTTCATCCGCCGGGTGAAGGAAGCCGCCGCCGAGCTGAAGATCAATCCGGATATGCTGAAGCGTCCGCTGAACGTCGGCTTCTCCGGTGGCGAGAAGAAGCGCGCCGAGATCCTGCAGATGGCGCTGCTGGCGCCGAGCCTCTGCATTCTCGACGAGACCGATTCGGGCCTCGACATCGATGCGCTGAAGATCGTGTCCGATGGCGTCAACGCGCTACGGTCGCCGGATCGCGCCGTGATCGTCATCACGCATTACCAGCGCCTGCTGGAATACATCGTTCCGGATACGGTCCATGTTCTCTACAAGGGCCAGGTCATCAAGACCGGCGACAAGTCGCTGGCGCTTGATCTGGAAGCCAACGGCTATGCCGACATCATCGGCGCGGCGGCTTGAAGGAGCGTTTGCTCATGAACATTCAGAACACGATCACGCGGACGGCGGCCGAAACGGCGCTGCTGGAGGCGTATAACCATCAGCTGAGCGATCTGCCGGGTGACGGCGCCGTTCTCTCGGCGCGCGATACGCTGCTCTCCGACCTGAAGGATGCCGGCCTGCCGACGCGGCGGCTGGAAGCCTGGCACTATACGGACCTGCGGGCCTTGCTGCGCAACGTCCCTGCCTATGACGGCTCCGCCTTCGCGGAAGCGGTCGAGCCCCTGGCCGTCGGCTCCGCCGTCCTGACCGTCGTCAACGGTCAGGCGGATGCCGGGCAGGCGCCCGAGGGCGTTATCGTCAAGCGCTATGGCGAAAGCCTGCTCGATGGCACCGCGGCCGGCGATCTCGTCGCGCGGAACACCGAAGATGCGATCGGGCGGATCAACGGGACCTTCGTTCGCGATGGTTTCGAAATCGAAATTCCGGAAGAGACCGTTCTGGCACAGCCGCTGGAACTGCAGATCGTGCAGAGCGCCGGGCAGAGCCACAGCCGCTTTCCGGTGACCTTCGGCCCGAAGTCCAAGGCAACCGTCATCGAGCGACATCTCTCGGTCGACGGCCGGCCAAGCCTTGTTTCCTCCGTTTCCGACCTCATCATCGAGGACGGTGCCGAGGTCACATGGATTCTGCTGCAGCAGCAGGGCGAGGAGGACACGCATCTCGGACAGTTGAATTTCGAGCTGGGCGAAAACGCCTCCTTCCGGCTGTTCGTCATCAATGCCGGCGGCAAGCTCGTGCGCCAGGAAGTGCACGGCGTGGTGACGGGCGAAGGCTCGGACTTCAAGCTGCGCGGCATCAACCTGATGGGTGGCGACACGCTGACGGACGTGACCTTCACGCTCGGCCACGACGTGGCAAACACCACCTCGACCGAGATCATTCGCAACGTGCTTTTCGACAAGGCCCGCGGCGTGTTTCAGGGTCAGATCCGGGTGGCGCAGGACGCGCAGAAGACGGACGCGAAGATGGCGTGCAACACGCTGCTCCTGTCGGACGATGCGGATTTCTCCGCAAAGCCCGAACTCGAGATCTTTGCAGACGACGTGCAATGCGGCCACGGCGCAACCGTGATCGACCTCAACCCGACGCATCTCTACTATCTTCAGGCGCGTGGTATCCCGGAAAACCGGGCGCGCGCCATGCTGGTCAATGCGTTCGTGGACGAGATCGTCGAGGAGCTGGAGAACGAGGCGCTGATCGAACCGCTGGAGTTCATCATCGCGCAATGGCTGGCGCGGCACGCCTGACCGTATCCGGCGAGCGTTCGCATCGAGGCAGAAAGCAGAGGCATCATGGACCAGACGGTCTCCACACAGGCATATGACGTCGAGCGGATACGGCAGGATTTTCCCATCCTGTCGCGGACGGTCTACGGCAAGCCGCTCGTCTATCTCGACAATGGCGCGTCGGCCCAGAAGCCGCAGGCGGTCATCGACGCGATCAGCCACGCCTATGCCAATGAATATGCCAATGTCCATCGCGGCCTGCACTTCCTGTCGAATGCCGCGACGGACGCCTATGAGCTGTCCCGCGAGACGGTGCGGCGGTTCCTGAATGCGCCGTCCGTGGACGAGATCGTGTTCACCAAGTCCTCGACCGAGGCGATCAACACGGTCGCCTACGGTTGGGGCATGCCGAAGCTCGGTGCCGACGACGAAATCCTGATCTCGATCATGGAGCACCACTCCAACATCGTGCCCTGGCATTTCATCCGCGAACGGCAGGGCGCAAAGCTCGTCTGGGCGCCGGTTGACGATCAGGGTGCGTTCCATATCGACGATTTCGTCAAGTGCCTGACGCCGAAGACGAAACTGGTCGCGATCACGCATATGTCGAACGCGCTGGGCACGATCGTCGATGTGAAGGAAATCTGCCGGATCGCGCATGAGCGCGGCATTCCGGTTCTGGTCGATGGCAGCCAGGCGGCCGTGCACATGCCGGTCGATGTGCAGGATATCGATTGCGACTGGTATGTCATGACCGGCCACAAGCTTTACGGCCCCTCTGGCATCGGCGTGCTCTATGGCAAGAAGGAGCGGCTGGCGGAGATGCGGCCGTTCATGGGCGGCGGCGAGATGATCATCGAGGTCAGCGAAGACGCCATCACCTATAACGAGCCGCCGCACCGGTTCGAGGCCGGCACGCCGCCGATCGTGCAGGCGATCGGCCTCGGTGTCGCGCTCGACTACATGGAGAACGTGGGTCGTGACAGGATCGCGCGGCACGAGGCGGATCTTGCCGCCTATGCGGCGGAGCGGCTCCAGTCGGTCAACGCCCTGCGCATCATCGGGCAGGCGCCCGGCAAGGGCGGCATCTTCTCCTTCGAGATCGAAGGGGTGCACGCCCACGACGTCTCCACGGTTATCGACCGTGCCGGTGTCGCGGTGCGGGCGGGCACGCATTGCGCCATGCCCCTGCTGAAGCGATTCGGGGTGACGTCCACCTGCCGGGCCTCGTTCGGGCTTTACAACACGCGCGCCGAAGTCGACGTGCTGGTCGCCGCGCTGGAACAGGCGCGGACATTCTTTGCGTGAGGATACGAGCATGACTGTTGAGACCCAGGCCGAGACTGCCGGCGAGACGCAGGACGCCCGCGACGGGATCGTTCCGTCGGCCATTCCGCCGGAAGAGCTGGCGCGTCTGTCCGACGACGTGATCTCGGCGCTGAAGACCGTCTACGACCCGGAAATTCCGGCCGATATCTACGAGCTCGGGCTGATCTACAAGATCGACATCGAGGACGACCGCATGGTGAAGATCGCGATGACGCTGACCGCGCCCGGTTGCCCGGTGGCGGGGGAAATGCCGGGCTGGGTCGAGAATGCCGTCGGTGCCGTCGAGGGCATTTCCGGCGTCGAGGTCTCGATGACCTTTGACCCGCCATGGACGCCGGACCGGATGTCCGAGGAGGCACAGGTCGCCGTCGGCTGGTATTGATCGCCGGGCGATAGGGTCTTACATTCACATCCAGCACCGGGCCTTGAACCCGGTTGTTGCAAGGAGACTTTCCATGGGTTTTGCGGTCATGAGCCTGTCCGACGCGGCTGCGCAGCGCGTCAACGCCATCGTCGAGACTGCGGGCGGCGACACGAAGGGCATCCGGCTCTCCATCAAGAAGGGCGGCTGCGCCGGCATGGAATATGCCGTCGATCTCGTGACCGAACCGAAGGCGAAGGACGACCTGATCGAGCATGCCGGCGCCCGTGTCTGGGTCGCGCCGGAGGCCGTTCTCTATCTTCTCGGCACCCGCATGGATTTCGAGGTGACGAAGATGCGCTCCGGCTTCACCTTCAACAATCCGAACCAGACATCGGCTTGCGGTTGCGGCGAATCGGTCGAACTGAAGCCCGCGGACCTCGCGGCACTCGCCGCCAAAGGCGATGCTGTCGTTCGGGTCAGCTGAGCGGCACCTTATGACGCGGCGGTGCGGGACGCCTCGGACCGAGCCTTGCAGCGTTATCGTCATTTTTCGCGACATCTTTGCTTCCGCGATGCACTGGCCTCCGCATTGGTTTTCCGTATGATCCCGGGCCGATCGTAAACCGGCGCGGCGTCACGTCTTCTCTCTCGCGCCTTGCCCATCAAAGCTGCAGAGGCTGCACTTGCCGATCCCGGACCGGACCACTCTCGAGGCGCTCTATAACGACCTTGCCGACGCCGTTATCGTGACGGACCGTGCGGGCGTGATTCTCTCGGCAAATCCGGCCGCATCGAACCTTTTTGGCTTCGACCTCGCTTTCCCGGTCGGCCAACCCTTTTCCGTTTTGCTGGATCGCGTCTCCGAGGCGCAGGGGATCAGCGTCGACTCAGGCACCGTCCACTACACGCGCGCGGACGGCTCCCGTTTTGCGGGGAGAACGCGAGCCATCGCCGTTGGCGGCGAGGCGGAGGCAGAGGCTCGTCTTATCCGCATCATCTCCACCGCTGATCGCCCCGATCTGCCTGATCAGAAACTGCCTGATCAGGAACTGTCGGGCATGGCGTCGTCCTCCCGCGCCGTCGATACCGCGCTCGACGTCATCGCCGAGGGGATTGCGATCTACGACAAGGATGAACGGCTGCTGCTCTGCAACCGGGCCTATCGTGCGCTGCTCGGTCCTGTCGGAGAGCGCCTGCGGATCGGCATGCCGGTGGCCGAGATCGCGCTGGACATCGCATCGGGAGACGGCATGGCGCCGGCGCCTTCGGGCTCTCCGGAAGCCAAGGCGTGGGTGCGGCGCCAGATCGACCTTTTCCGACGCGCCGATGGCAAGGCCGAGATCTTCTCCTATAACAATGGCCGCTGGCTGCGGGCCGAAAACACACTCATGGCCGACGGCAACACCGTCGCCATCCGCGTCGACGTCACCGATCTCAAGCGCATCGAGATGGCGCTGGAGCGTCAGCGGCAGGATTATGCGACGCTGGTGGAAACCATACCCGATCTCATCACCCGCCTTGCGCCGGATCTGACCTACACCTTCGTCAACCAGCGTTTTGCCGCTCTGATCGGCTTGTCTCAGGATGAGATCGTGGGGCGGCGCTGCCGCGATTTCATCGCTAAGGACGACCCGCTGGCAAAAATCCTTTTCGGGTTGACGCCGGAGGCGCCGGCAACGACGCGGGAACAACGTCGCACGACGGCGGGGGGCGACGATGTCTGGATCCTCTGGTCGAACCTTGCCGTCTTCGAGGGCCAGCAGCTCAGCGAGTATGTCACCGTGGGGCGCGATATCACGGAGATGAAACAGCAGCAGATGCGGATCGCCGAGCAGAGTTTCGAGCTGCAACGCAAGAACGAAGCCCTTGGACAGTTCACGAGCAGCGTTTCCCACGACCTCAAGGCACCGATGCGGCAGATCTCGATGTTCGCCGATATGATCGCCGACGATATCGCGGCGAACGATCTTGGCAATGTTGCGGATTATGCGTCCAAGCTGCGCGGAAAATCGCGGCGCCTGATCCAGCTGGTCGATAGCCTGCTCGACTATGCGCGGATCGCCGATCGGATCTTCAGCCCCCAGCGTGTGGCGCTGCGTGACGTCGTCGAGGACGCGCTGGGCAATTTGCAGAGCCACATCGAGGAAAGCGGCGCACGGGTGACGGTCGAGGACCTGCCGGACGTGATCGGCGACGCCGAACTCTTGAAGCGCCTGTTCCAGAACATCATCGGAAACGCGATCAAATATCGCCGGGCAGGCGTGACGCCCGAACTCACCGTCAACGGGTGGCGCGAGGGTGGCCTCGTGCACATCGCGTTTCCCGACAATGGCGTCGGCATCGACCCCCGTCACGCCGAGCGGATCTTCGACATCTTCCAGCGGCTTCACCGCAACGAGGACATCTATCCCGGAACCGGCGTCGGATTGTCGCTCGCCAGACGGATCGCCGAAAGCCATGGCGGCACGATCGTGCTCGACCCGGACTATCGGACGGGCGCCCGCTTCATCGTCACCCTGCCGTCTGCCTGAGATATGGCTGAAGACGCCGCCCGGAGCGGATGGGCGACGGAGAATGAGGCAGGCGTCATTCCTGGTCTATGGCAAGACGCGGCGCCGCTTACGCGAAGCGGCGCCGCGAGTGTCCTATTCCGCGGCTTCGGCGTAGTCCTCGAGCGGCGGGCAGGTGCAGACCAGATTGCGGTCGCCATAGACGTTGTCGACGCGGTTGACGGGCGACCAGTACTTGTCGACCCGGAAGGCGCCGGGCGGGAAGCAGGCCTGTTCGCGCGAATAAGGACGATCCCAGTCGCCGACGAGGTCTTCGACCGTGTGCGGGGCGTTCTTCAGCGGGTTGTTCGTCCGGTCGAGGCGGCCGTCCTCGACGTCGCGGGCCTCCTCGCGGATGGCCAGCATCGCGTCGCAGAAGCGGTCGATCTCGGCCTTGGTCTCCGACTCGGTCGGCTCGACCATCAGCGTGCCGGCCACGGGCCAGCTCATGGTCGGGGCGTGGAAGCCGCAATCGATCAGGCGCTTGGCGACATCGTCGACGGTGACGCCGGCACTGTCGGCCAGCGGGCGCGTGTCGATGATGCATTCATGGGCGACACGTCCCTTGGCCGACTTGTAGAGCACGTCATAGGCGCCCTTCAGCCGGGCGGCGATATAGTTGGCGTTGAGGATGGCAACCTTGGTCGCCTGCGTCAGGCCTTCGCCACCCATCATCAGGCAGTAGCTCCAGGAAATCGGCAGGATGGATGCCGAGCCGAAGGGCGCAGCCGAAACAGCACCCGTACCGGCACTGTCCGGATTGGACGGGTCGCGCGGCAGGTAGGGCGCGAGGTGCGCCTTGACGCCGATCGGCCCCATGCCCGGACCGCCGCCGCCATGCGGGATGCAGAAGGTCTTGTGCAGGTTGAGATGGCTGACGTCGGAGCCGATGTCGCCCGGACGGGACAGGCCGACCATGGCGTTCATGTTGGCGCCGTCGAGATAGACCTGGCCGCCATGCTTGTGGACGATCTCGCAGACCTCGCGCACGCTCTCTTCGAACACGCCGTGCGTCGAGGGATAGGTGATCATGCAACAGGCGAGCGTATCGGCATACTGCTCTGCTTTTGCACGGAAATCGTCCATGTCGATATCGCCGTTGGCGCTGACCTTGACGACGACGACCTTCATGCCGACCATCTGTGCCGAGGCGGGATTGGTGCCGTGGGCGGAGGTCGGGATGAGGCAGATGTCGCGATGGCCCTCATCGTTGGCGAGGTGGTAGGCGCGGATCGTGAGCAGGCCGGCATATTCGCCCTGCGCACCGGAGTTCGGCTGCATGGAAATCGCATCGTAGCCGGTGACGGCGCAGAGCTTCTCGGAGAGATCGTCGATCATCGCCTTGTAGCCGAGCGCCTGATCGGCGGGAACGAAGGGATGGATTTCGGCAAATTCCGGCCAGGTGATCGGCAGCATTTCCGCCGTCGCATTCAGCTTCATCGTGCAGGAGCCGAGCGGAATCATCGCGCGGTCGAGCGCGAGGTCGCGATCGGACAGCCGGCGGATGTAGCGGGTCATCTCGCTTTCCGCCCGGTTCATGTGGAAGATCGGGTGGGTGAGATAGGCGCTGCGCCGCAGAAGCGACGAAGGCAGGCGGTAATCCGGCTCGAACTGCGCCACCTGGAAATCGCCACCGAAGGCGCGCCAGACGGATTGCAGCGTGATCGGACGCGACCGCTCATCCAGGCTGATACCGATGCGGGTCTCGCCGATCTTGCGCAGATTGACGCCTTCCGCCACCGCCGCCTTCATGATGACGGACTGCAGCTTGCCGACCTCGACCGTGATCGTGTCGAAGAAGGTTTCCGGCTCGACCTCATAACCGAGCGCCTCGAGACCCTTGGCAAGCCGCACCGTCTTCTGGTGGATGCTCTGGGCGATCGCCTTGATGCCTTCGGGGCCGTGGAAGACGGCATACATCGATGCCATCACGGCGAGCAGCACCTGCGCGGTGCAGATGTTGGAAGTCGCCTTTTCACGGCGGATGTGCTGCTCGCGCGTCTGCAGCGACAGGCGATAAGCCCGGTTGCCGCGGCTGTCGACCGAGACGCCGACGAGGCGTCCGGGCATCGAGCGCTTATGCGTGTCCTTGACGGCCATGTAGGCGGCATGCGGGCCGCCGTAACCGACGGGAACGCCAAAACGCTGGGTCGAACCGATGGCGATGTCGGCACCCATTTCGCCGGGCGATTTCAGCAGAGCAAGCGCCATGGGATCGGCCGCGACGACGGCGATCGCGCCGGTCTGGTGCAGGCGCGAGATCAGGCCGGTGAAGTCGCTGACATGGCCGTAGGTGCCGGGATACTGGAAGATCGCACCGAAAACGTCGGCCGACTGCAGGTCCTCGAACGGATTGCCGACGAGGATCGTCCAGCCGAGCGGCTCGGCCCGGGTCTGCAAGAGCGCGATGGTCTGCGGGTGGCAGTTCTCATCCACGAAGAAGGTCTTCTGCTTGGACTTCGAGACGCGCTCCGCCATGGCCATGGCTTCGGCGGCTGCCGTCGCTTCGTCCAGCAGCGAGGAATTGGCGACGTCGAGGCCGGTGAGGTCGCAGACCATGGTCTGGTAGTTCAGCAGGGCTTCCAGGCGACCCTGACTGATTTCCGGCTGGTATGGCGTGTAGGCCGTGTACCAGGCGGGGTTTTCCAGGATGTTGCGCTGGACGACCGGCGGCGTGATGGTGCCGTAATAGCCCTGGCCGATCAGCGAGACAAGCGGCTTGTTCATGTTCGCCGTTTCGCGCAGCGTGTCGAGCGCCTCGCGCTCGGTGAGCGCCGCGCCCCAGGCGAGCGGCGCCTTCTGGCGAATGGACGCCGGGACGGTATCGTCGATCAGGGCGTCGAGGGTGGGATAGCCGATCACCTTCAGCATCGCGTCCATTTCGGACGGCGAGGGGCCGATATGGCGGCGGTTGGCGAAATCGTAGGGCTGATAATCCGTGAAGGTGAAATCGGCCGGCGTGGTCACAGGCGTTGTCATCAGGCAATCAGCTCCTTGTAGGCGTCCTCGTCGAGCAGCGCATTGGCGGCCGAAGGGTCGGAGAGTTTCAGCTTGAAGAACCAGCCGGCGCCCTGGGGATCGCCGTTGACGAGCGCGGGATCTTCGACGATGGCCGGGTTGGTCTCGACGATCTCGCCGTCCAGCGGACAATACACGTCGGACGCGGCCTTGACGGATTCCACGGTCGCGGCACTTTCGCCCTTCGTCAGCGCCGTGCCGTCTTCGGGAAGCTCCACGAAGACGAGGTCGCCGAGCTGGTCGGCGGCGTGCTTGGTGATGCCGACCGTGGCGATGTCGCCGTCGATCTGCAGCCACTCATGTTCGTCGGTGAATTTCAGCATGGGATCGGCTCCTGATCAGCGCTTGTAAGTGGGGGTGATGAAGGGAAGGGTGGAAACGGTCATGGCAATGTACTTGCCGCGCAGTTCCGCAAAGACGGTGGTTCCGGGCGTCGCGAGCGGGGTGTCGACATAGCCCATGGCGACGGGATGGCCGACGGTCGGGCCGAAGCTTCCCGAGGTGACCTTGCCGACTTCCGTCGTGCCGGTCGCATCGGCATAGAGCGTGGCGCCGCCGCGCACCGGTGCCTTGCCCTCCGGCTTCAGGCCGACGCGGCGGATGGCCGCGCCATTCGTCATTGCATCCAGAATGGACTGCGCGCCCGGAAAGCCGCCGCTGCGGGCACCGCCCGTGCGGCGCGATTTCTGGATGGCCCATTCGAGCGCGGCTTCGATCGGACACGTCGTCGTGTCGATGTCGTTGCCGTAGAGGCAGAGACCGGCTTCGAGGCGCAGCGAGTCGCGGGCACCGAGGCCGATCGGCAGGACGTCGGGGTGATCGAGCAGCCGGCGGGCGATATCCTCGGCCTTGTCGGCCGGCACGGAGATCTCGAACCCGTCTTCGCCGGTATAGCCGGAGCGGGAAATGATGCATGGGACATCGTGGATCAGCGCCTCGGCCACATCCATGAAGCGCATGGCGGCGACATCGGCCCAGAGTTCGGCCAGAACATCCTGCGCACGCGGTCCCTGCAGAGCGAGCAATGCGCGGTCCTCAAGCAATGTCAGCTCGAAGCGATCGCCGAGATGCGCCTTCAGATGCGCGAAATCGGCGTCCTTGCAGGCCGCGTTGACGACGATGAGGAACCGGTCGGCAAGCCGCGCGATCATCAGGTCGTCAAGGATGCCGCCCGTGTCGTCGGTGAACAGCGCATAACGCTGACGGCCCTCGGCGATGCCGAGGACATCGACGGGCACGAGGCTTTCCAGCGCCAGAGCGGCGTCTTCCAGCGGGCCGGAGGCGGCGCGCAGTTCGACCTGGCCCATGTGGGACACGTCGAACAGCCCGGCGGCGGCACGGGTGTGCAGATGCTCTTTCAGCACGCCCGCGGGGTACTGCACCGGCATGTCGTAGCCGGCAAAGGGGACCATGCGGGCGCCCAGTTCCACATGCAGGGCGTTCAAGGGCGTCTGCTTCAACGCGGCGTCGTTCAAGGCGGTGTGATCGTCCAAATCCGGTCTCCAGGTTGGCGCCATGCGCCGGCTCGTTTCAACGCGCACGGAGTCGTGCCGTCGATTGAGCCCCCTCTGTTCCTGTGCCTGAGATTGTTATCCCTTCGGCGAGCGAAATGCTTCTCTCCAGAGTCCTGCCGGCATCCTGCTGGTTCGTGGGCCTGAGAGTTTCCGGGGCGGTTGCTCCTTCGGCACCAGCTCGAAGCTGGATTCTCCCAACAAGATCGCCTTCAGATAAGAAGGATCGACCATCCTTGGCAAGCGGAAAATGTCGCAACGACCAAGATTTTCGTCGCCGCTGGCATGGCGGAGAATCGGGGCGGCGGCCGGCATCCCGCCGGTTTGTATCCTTGCTTTATCCTGAGCCCACGATAGGAAGGATCGAACCGCCCGCCACCCTGCGGGCGCCCACGGAGACGAAGATATGCCTTCGATGAAGACCCTTCTGGCTGCCCTCTCGGTCATGACGCCCTTGGCCTTTGCCGTTCTTCCGGCCACGTCCGCAGAGACGGAAGTCGCGGGCGGGCAGGTCGTGGCGGGCGCGCTGACGCTGTCCGGCGGGACGGCAAAGCCGATGCCCCCCGGAGCGAAGGTCGGTGGCGGAGGACTGACCATCGTCAATGCGGGTCCGTCCGCCGACAGGCTCGTCTCCGTGGAGAGCCCGGCCGCCGGCCGCGTCGAGCTGCACGAAATGACGATGGAAAACGACGTGATGCGCATGCGCAAGCTCGACGGCATCCCGGTCCCGGCCGGCCAGACGGTGACGCTCGCCGGCGGCGGGCTGCACCTGATGTTCATTGATGTCGCAAAACCGTTTCGCCAAGGCGACACGATCCCGTTGACGCTGCAGTTCGAGACCGCCGGAAAGGTCACCTACGCGCTTCCGGTGGGCACGCTCGCCGGCAAGTGACGCGCTTGCCTCACGCCTGCGCACGCCGGGGCGCGCTAACTGCAATGTTGCCGGTCGTTTCGGCCGTCTTCAGCTCGGCCCGAAGGTGGGGCAGGGCGCCTGGATATGTCTCTGCGATAAAGCCGATGATCTTCTCGCGCATCTCGCAGCGCAGATCGAAGGCCCGTGCGGCATTGGCGGCAGAGCAGAGGATGCGGATCTCGACCGTCTCGGGTTTCAGATCGGTCACCGCGATATTGATGACCTGCCCATCCCAGAGAGTGGATGCGGCCGCGATCTTTTCGGCCTCCTTGCGGATGGCATCCACCGGAACACTGTAGTCGAGATAGACCATCACCGTGCCGATCAGGGCGGCGGTCTCGCGCGTCCAGTTCTGGAACGGTTTTTCGATAAAATAGCTCAGCGGCAGTACGAGGCGGCGCCAGTCCCATATCTTGACGACGACGTAGGTCGCGGTGATCTCCTCCACATTGCCCCATTCGCCTTCGATCAGAAGCGCGTCGTCGAGCCGGATCGGCTGGGTGATCGCGAGCTGGATGCCCGCGAAGAGGTTTTTGAGCACAGGCTGCAAAGCGAGACCGAGCACGATGCCCGCGACACCTGCCGAGGCCAGCAGGCTCACCCCATATTGCTGCACGGCCGGGAACGTCATCAGGCAGGCGGCGACGCCGAGGATGATGATGACGAAGCCGGCGATGCGCTCCATGATCCGCGACTGGGTCACATGCTTGCGCGCCAGGAGATTGTCTTCCGCGTCCAGTTTGAACCGGCGCAGATAGACGGTCGTCCAGATATGCAGGGTGACCTTCGCGATCCAGGCGACGACGAGGATGAAGCCGAGCAGCAGGATATGGTGCAGCGTCTCGGCCTGATGGTCGGTCAGAGGCGCCATCGACACGCCGAAGGAGAGAGCGATCATGATGGCGAGGAGACGTGTCGGACGCTCCGAGCGCGCGACGAGAGACCGCCAGAACAGATCGTATTTCGCGGCGATCCGTGTTGCGATCTCGAACAGGACCCTATGGGAAAAGACCCCGATGCCGAACAGCAGCGCGAGCAGGACGATGCTGACCGTCCAGGCCGGCACCCAGCGCAAAGATTGGTCAAGCCATGTGATCAAATCGCTCATGCGAGAAGGGTAGTGTGCAGTGCAGCATAATCCAGCCCCGTCTCCCTTTTTTCGGGGTGCGACCTTCCCGACCGGGTTCAGGAAAGATTAACCCTGTAGAGCTGAGTGTCTGGATCGGGCGCTTCAGACCCCGATCAGACACAACTTCGTCGCGATTGTCATCGATAGAGGCCTTATGCCAGCATTTCCGAGCCTGAAAGCCCTTCGCCGGGCCTGCATCCAGACCGCTGCGATCGCCGCGTTGGGCATCGCGTTGAGCGGCTGCATGGCGCTCGACATGACGGATGCGCCGCCAAAACTGTCTTCGAAGGTGATGGCGGAGATGGCCCGGAAGGGCATGAAGGCCGAAAGCCCCGTGCTGGTGCGCATTTTCAAGCAGGAAAGCGAACTGGAAATCTGGAAGGTCGATCGCAGCGGCAAATACGCGCTGTTGAAGAGTTACCCGATCTGCCGCTGGTCCGGCGACCTTGGCCCGAAGCGCAAATCGGGCGACCGGCACGCGCCGGAAGGTTTTTACCATGTCACCAAGGGCATGCTCAATCCGAACTCGCAATTCTACGTTTCGTTCAATCTCGGCTATCCCAACCGCCTCGAGAGTGCGCTCGGCTACACGGGCGAAGCGCTGATGGTGCACGGCGCCTGCTCGTCCTCGGGCTGCTACGCCATGACCGATCAGGGCGTCGGCGAGATCTACGCGATCGTCGCAAAGGCGCTCGACGGCGATCAGGAAAGCTTTCAGGTTCAGGCCTATCCCTTCCGCATGACGGCTGCGAACATGGCGGCGCATCGCGGCGATGCCAATCTCGCCTTCTGGCGCATCCTGAAGGAGGGCTACGATGCCTTCGAGGTCACCCGGCGGCAGCCGAAGGTTTCGGCGTGCGGCGGCCGCTATGTCTTCGACAAGAATTTCCTGAACGGCGAGCCGGCGGACCCGCTGGCGCCGTGCCCGGAGGCAACTCCGGGGATCGAGCCGCAGGCATTGGCCAAGATCGCGGACGAGAATCGCGCAATCGATGCGCTGATCGGCGGGCCCGTTCCGATCGCTTCTTCCATGAGCGCCTATGTCGACGGCGGCATGCATCCGGTGTTCCGCACGCTTTTGAAGCAGGCGGGTGCGAAAAACATGGCGGCGAAAGTTTCGGGCACGAAGTACCCGATCAGCCGTCCGGAAGCCGCCCTCGCCGATCCCTTTGCCGGCAAGTAGGCCGGCAAGTAAGCCGGCAACTAGGATGACGGCCGGCGCCGATCTTGCGCCGACCATCTTCACCTCCGGTTCGTCCGACGCCTTTCAGCGCGTCAGTCACCGGCCGCTTTCAGACGGGCGTGCACTTCATGCCGTTGCGCTGCGCGTTCGCGACGCAATCCGACCGGTTGACATAGCTCTCGCTCGACGTCCCGACGATCCTGCCGTTGCTCGCCGTCCGCCGCCAGCGCCAGCCGTTCGAGGAATAGATCTCCCACTTGTCTCCGTTTGCGTCCTTGCATTCTGCCATCATCATCTCCCTGTTCGTGACGATGATCTTTTAGGTAACCCGCGACTTCTTCTCTACCAATCGCCTGCTCGGGAAGGTTGAGGCTTGGAGAACATCCTCCTCGTTAACCAACAGCATTAGCTATCGCGCACATAAAATGCCCGAGGACCGGGGTCCACCGATTGTGGGCTCGCGCGACGTCCTGTAGCTTTTCGTCGGGGGCCCTGCGATTGCCGCGGGGACGCTGGACGCCCACCTGAACGGTCGTCCAGAGGGTTGTCTCGGGGGAGATCCATGAAAACCTTTTTGCGCATGGCCATTGCAACGACCGTCCTCGTCGCCGGTCCGGTCTCGTCCGCCTTCGCCTTCGGGGCGATTGCGGTCAACGATTCGCAAGGCACGGCGGCCAGCGAAGCGGGATATGGCATGGGATGGGGAGGTTCGCGCCAGGAAGCCGAGCGCAATGCCGTGCGGGAGTGCGAGTCGGCCGGAAACGACGCGTGTACGGTGGCTGTCTGGTTCGAGCGCTGCGGTGCCTATGCCGGCGACCGCGTCAACTACGGCATCGGCTATGGCTCGACCGTGAAGGCGGCCGAAAAGATGGCGACGGACGAGTGCCCGAATTGCGAGATCGTCGTCTCCGATTGTCAATGACGCCGGCAGCACGGGTGCCGGACATGGCCTGAAGGACAGTGTCCATCAAAGCCGATGGACAGACTCGATATTGGCGCGGGGTGCTGCGGCGCCCCGGTGCGGCACGAGGACGATCGTCAGAACCGTCGCAACGAGGCACGCAATCAGAATCACGCCAAGGGGCAGGGAGGTCGGTTTCATCGTTGCAGCGTCCACTCGGTCGACGGAAAGCCATGGCGCGATACAGGTGTCGTCGCGGCATGCACTCCAAGGTCTTACACACAAGCGCGTTGGCGACATCCGGAGATGGGCCTCGACGCAGATAGGACTATGCCGGGAGAAACTGTCCGCTAGCTGTCTCCTCTGCAGCCAGGCGTGTGCGGCATGCGCGATCCGGACCGTTGCGGTCACGAAAGGGTGCGCGCGGCTCTGGGCGGGAGCCCTTGCGTTGACGGACGTCGATCATACATCTCATGCCGAGAAAGGGTGGTGCACCATGTATGATTTCATGATGAAGGAGCTGATCGTCGTCATCGCGGCGCTCTGCGCCGTCTCGTTCCTAATGTTTTTTGCGCTGACCATCGCCGCTTGAGAGCGTTGCAACGAAGGCGGCATGACAGTCCTTGACGTCTTTCGTCGCCTAAAGGACGAACATGCCGATCACCATCGCGATCGGAACGGGAACGCCGACAAGCCAGACCAGAAGCTCGCGCAGCATGAACGCCTGGTAATCGTCCAGCCCGGCGCCCTTTCGGCCCCGTCGTCTCCATGCATCCAGCATTGCATCTCTCCCGTCAAAGCCCGCTTTCGCCGCTTCAACTAGGAATATGCCGTTTCGTTCCGCTTTCCGATTTTCCTGAAGACGGTTCCGAAGTGGTCAAACTGCGGGCTCATGCCGTAAACGTATCGCCGAGTCCCTCTCTCACCTCGTCCTTCTCGATCCGGCGGTTCTCCGATTCATGGACGGACCGGACGGCCGAGAATCGCGCCGACATGATTTCGGAAATGCTCGGTACGGACGTCACCGACAATGTCTGAGATAGGAAGAAGTGGTGGTGAGCGCGCAGGGATTCGAACCCTGGACCTACAGATTAAAAGTCCGTTGCTCTACCAACTGAGCTACGCGCTCCCGCGCCGGTCGGTGTGTTGCCCGGCGAAAGTTGGCGGAGATATGCATAGGCGTGCGGTTGCGGTCAACCCATAATTCCGTCGTCAGCTTAATTCTCAACGGGCAAACGCGGTTCCGTGATCAACGGTCAGCCTCGGCAGGGACGATCGACAGGAGGCTGCCGGGTGGCGGCCTTTGCGGCCCCCGGCCATGAGCGGCATTGCTTCCGTCATGAGCGACCGCAGGCTTCACATGCGACGTCAGGCGCCATTGCTGGGAGCGGCATCGCGCGATAACACAGGCGTCAAGCGAGTGGGCGAAGCGGGGTGGGCGGATATATGGCGCCGAACCCTGCGTCACCCGGGTTTCGAAGGGACGGACTGTGTCGATTGCCGATATCTCGATCTGGACCGCGGTGCTGGCCGGGGCACTGTCGTTCCTGTCGCCCTGCGTGCTGCCCCTGGTGCCGCCCTATCTCTGCTACATGGCGGGGGTTTCGGTCGATCAGTTTCGCGGCGGCGACGGGCAGGCGGCCGTGGCGACGCGCCGGGCCGTTCTGCCGTCGGCGCTTCTCTTCACGCTCGGCTTTTCCACCGTCTTCATCTCGCTGGGGATCGGCGCGTCATCGGTCGGGCTGCTGCTTCGCCAGCATATGGATCTGCTTTCGCGGATCGGTGGCATCGTCGTGATCATCATGGGCCTGCACTTCCTCGGGCTGCTGCGCATCGGCCTGCTCGGACGCGAGGCCCGCTTCCAGGGCGGCGGCAAGCCGGCGACGCTGTCGGGCGCCTATATCATGGGGCTCGCCTTCGGCTTCGGCTGGACTCCCTGCATCGGGCCCGTGCTCGGGACCATCCTCGGCGTCGCCGCAGCGCGCGACACGGTGTCGGAGGGGGCCTCGCTTCTCGCCGTCTACTCGCTCGGCCTTGCCATTCCGTTCTGGATCGCGGCCGCGTTCTCGGGCGCCTTCATGGGGTTCCTGTCGCGCTTCCGCCGGCATCTCGGGCTGGTCGAGAAGATCATGGGCGTGCTTCTCATCGTCACCGGCCTTGCCTTCCTGTTCGGTCTGGTCAGCACCGTTTCCATCTGGTTCCAGCAGACGTTTCCGGTGCTGATGCAGATCGGTTGAGACGGGCAGGCACCCTTTCGGGATCATGACATGAGCGATATCTTCAGCCTCGTCGCACCGTTCTTCGGCCTCATTCTTCTCGGCTATGGTGCCGCGTATCTCCTCGGCCGGCGATCGACGGGGGCGGCTGGCGCGTCGAAGCCGGGCCTCGAAGGCATGGCGTGGCTCAATGCCTATATTCTCTATCTCGCTCTGCCCTCGCTCTTCTTCACGCTCATCTCCCGCACGCCGATCCATGAATTGACCCGATTCGATTTCATCCTCGCCGATGTCGCCGCGACCTATTCCATCTTCACCCTGCTGTTCGTCGTCGCGCTGTGTCTGCGCCGAACGTCCATGGCAGAAGCCACGGTGCAGGGGCTTGCGGGCGCCTATGGCAATATCGGCTATATGGGGCCGGGGCTGGCGCTTCTGGCTCTCGGAGAACGGGCGGCTGTGCCGGTGGCGTTGATCTTCTCCGTCGAGAACGTCGCGCATTTCATCACGGCGCCGGCGCTGATGGCGATTGCGGGGAGCGAGAAGCAGAACCCGGCAAGGCTCGCCTTTTCCGTCCTGCGCAAGATCCTGCTGCATCCCTTCATTCTGGCGACCGTCATCGGCGTCGGCGCCGCTGCATTCCAGCTGCAGCCGCCGCTCGCGATCCGGCGGCTGATCGAGGCTTTGGCGCCGACGGCGGCGCCCTGTGCGCTGTTCGCCATGGGGGTGACTCTCGGGCTCAGACCGCTGAAGCGGGTGCCGGTGGAACTGAGCTATATCGTTCCGGTAAAGCTCCTGCTGCACCCGGCCGTGATGTATCTCGTCCTGAGCGCCATCGGCAATTTCGACCCGATCTGGGTGCAGGCGGCCGTTCTGCTCGCGGCCCTTCCCACGGCGACGAATGTTTTCGTGATCGCCGAACAGTACGGCGTCTGGCAGGAGCGGGCTTCCGCCACCATCCTCGTCACGACGGCGCTGTCGATGCTGAGCGTCACCGCACTTCTCTATCTGATCGGATCAGGCGGGGTGCCTGCCGATCTTTTCCCGTAACCCGCCGAACATGGTCCGGATCGCGCTGCCGGGCCGCAGGCCTTCCTGCATGACAAGGCTGCGCAGGGCACCGGCCGACGAGAGGGCCTGGAGCCCGCCCGTGCGCAGCATCTGCACCGGCAGGAAGCCGGTGAGCAACGAGCGGTTCAGCAGATCGACGCTGACCGTCCGGCTGAGGATGTCGGCACGGCGGCGCCGGTCGTAGCGATCGCCGATATCCCCGGGGATGGCCGGCCGCTCCGCCAGCATGGACACGAGAGTCATCACATCGCGCAGGCTGAGGTTCAAGCCCTGCGCGCCGATGGGCGGAAACGCATGCGCGGCCTCGCCGACGAGAATGACCCGCCCTCTGCCGAAATGCGTGGCGGCCATGCCGGAGAGCGGGAAAGCCTGTGGTTCGGTGTCCACGGTGACCTTGCCGAGCATGGACTGCATCCGCTCTTCCACCGCGCGCGACAGAGCGGCCGGCTCCCGCGTCACCATCTCGGCCGCCCGCTCCGGGGTCATCACCCAGACGAGGCTCGAGCGTTTGCCGGGGAGCGGGACCTGCGTGAAAGGGCCCTGCTGCGTGTGGAACTCTGTCGAAATGTTTTCGTGCGGGCGTTCATGGGCGAAATTGAGCACGACCGCCGTCTGGGGATAGCTCCAGTTGCGGGTCGCAATGCCGCGGGCCTCGCGAACCAGCGAGCGTCGTCCATCGGCGCCGATCACCAGAGATGCCGTCAGCGCGCGACCGTCGGCCAATCTCAGCGTGCAGATCGTCGCGTCTTCGACCAGGCTTTCGAGCCGTGCCTCGATGCGTGCAATGGCCGGCGCCTCCGCGATCCGGTCGTTCAGACGATCGAGGAGGTGTGCGTTCGGAAGATTGTAGCCGAAGGCCTCCAGTCCGATTTCCGCGGCTCGGAAAGTGACGACGGGCGCTCGGAGGAGGCGATCCGTCCCGTCGATGATGCGCAGCGTCGCGAGCGGCGCTCCAAGCGCCGTGACATCCTCGCCGAGACCAAGCGTTCCGAGGAAGCCGATCGCCTCGTCCATCAGGGCGGTCGTGCGTCGATCGTGCGGGGCGGCGGGGGCCACGAGGGCGACGCTGCGTCCGTCACGGGAGAGGGCGAGTGCCGCGAGCGCCCCGGCAAGGCCGGCACCGACGATGGCGATGTCGTAATGATCCATGATTCGGTCCTCTTCCGCCGCCGTTTCCGCCGCTTGCCGTGCCGCCGCACGGTCGTCTCGCGCAGGGGTCCTGTGCTGGCGGTCCCCAAGGCTTTGCGGCCCGGCAGCGCCAGTGTCGACCCCACACACGCCCACATCTAGCGCCGGCGCCGTCGTTTTGGAATGGTTGCCATTGCCGCAGGGGGCGGATATGTCCACAGAGGATTACGATCGGTGCTCGGCAATCGCCTGTTTTTGCTGGCAGGGCGTGGCAAACGATGCATATTACCGACATGCTGGCGGCGACACGGTCGCGGCGGCAGCGACAAGGTCGCGGCGGAAGAGGCGGTGCGGCGTGACCTTTCCCGTGTTCGGGTCGCCCACCGATTTTACGCGTAGCGTCAGCACAGGATTCGTCTGCCGATGAAGTTCTTCAACTACAAGCCGGTTCCCTATGCCGAGATCCGGGCTTTTTCGGTCCATGTTCTCACGGCGTCCGGTTCGTTCCTGGCCTTCCTCGGTGTCGTCGCCGCGGCGGAGCATCGCTTCGTCGACATGTTCTGGTGGCTGGGGCTGGCGCTCGCCGTCGATGGCATCGACGGGCCGATCGCCCGCAAGGTCCGGGTCAAGGAGGTTCTGCCGAACTGGTCGGGCGACACGCTCGACAATGTCATCGACTACGTCACCTATGTTCTCTTGCCGGCCTTCGCGCTCTACCAGAGCGGCATGATCGGCGAACCCTGGTCATTTGTCGCGGCGGGCGCGATCGTCATGTCCAGCGCCATCTACTATGCCGACATGGGCATGAAGACCGACGAGTACTTCTTCTCCGGCTTCCCGGTCGTCTGGAACATGGTCGTGTTCACGCTCTTCGTCGTGAAGGCGAGCGAGCTTGCCGCATCCATCGTCGTCTTCGTCTCGGTGTTCCTCACCTTCATGCCGATCAGCTTTCTCCATCCGGTGCGCGTGCGCCGGCTGCGGCCGCTCAACCTTGCGGTCTTCACCGCCTGGTCGGTGCTGAGCGCCTATGCGCTCCTGATGCATTTCGAGACGCCCGCCTGGGTGGTCTGGGGCGTCGTCGGCACCGGCGTCTATCTCTACGTCATCGGTTTCATCCTGCAGATCTTCCCCAAACTCGGACGCGAATAAGGAACAGGCCATGGCAAGAGCAATCATGATCCGCGAGCTTGGCGGTCCTGACGTCCTGAAGATCGAGGGCGTGACCGTTCCGCCGCCCTCGCGCGGCGAGGTGCAGATCCGGCAGGAGGCGATCGGCGTCAATTTCATCGACGTCTACTTCCGCACCGGTCTCTACAAGGCGGCGAGCCTGCCCTTCATTCCGGGCAAGGAAGGTGCGGGGATCGTGACGGCCGTGGGCGATGGCGTCTCGCTGTTTTCCCCGGGCGACAGGGTCGCCTATGCCGGCGCCGATGGAGCCTATTCGAGCGAGCGCAACATCGACGAGCAGTTGCTGATCAAGGTGCCGGACGATATTCCGCTGGAAACGGCCGCCGCGATGATGCTCAAGGGCATGACCGCGCAGTACCTCCTCAACCAGACGTTTCCGGTCGGTCCCGGAACGGTTCTCCTGTTCCATGCCGCCGCCGGCGGTGTCGGGCAGATTGCGGGGCAGTGGGCAAAGGCCCTGGGTGCGACGGTCATCGGCACGGCGGGCTCGCCCGAGAAGATCGCGATGGCGCTGGAGCACGGCTACGACCATGTGATCGACTACCGCACGGACGATTTCGTGGCGCGGGTCAAGGACATCACCCACGGCAAGGGTGTCGACGTGGTCTATGATTCCGTCGGCAAGGACACCTATCCCGCCTCGCTCGACTGCCTGAAACCGCGCGGCCTCTGGGTCAGTTTCGGAAATTCGTCGGGCGCCGTCGAAGCCTTCAATATCGGCGTCCTTTCCCAGAAGGGATCGCTGTTTGCAACTCGGCCGACACTCTATTCATATACCTCGACGCGGCCCCAGCTGGAGGCCTGTGCGAACGCGCTGTTCGATGTCGTGCAGAGCGGCAAAGTGCGGATCAACATCAACCAGACCTATGCTCTCGACGATGCCGGCAAGGCGCATGCGGATCTGGAAGCCAGAAAGACGAGCGGAACAACTTTGCTGATTCCCTGAGACGCCGGAACGGCGCCTGGGTATCCGCGGCTTGAGAGGAGAGGAACGGCGTGGCAGTTGCAATGCCTGGAGCTGACAGCACCTTGCTGTCGGTCAACAAGCTGACGAAGACGTTCGGCACATTCGCCGCTTGCGACGGGATCGATCTTGATATCCGGCCTGGTGAGATCCATGCTCTCCTCGGCGAAAACGGTGCGGGCAAGTCGACGCTCGTCAAGATGCTGTTCGGGGTTCTCGGCCCCACAAGCGGGCAGATCGCGTGGCGGGGCCAGCCGGTGCGCATCTCCAGCCCAAGCGCCGCGCGCCGCCTCGGCATCGGTATGGTGTTCCAGCATTTCTCTCTGTTCGAGGCGCTGACCGTGGCCGAGAACATCGCCCTTTCGATGGATCCGGGCATCTCGCTCAGCAGGATTTCGGACGAGGCCGCCGCCCTTTCGGTCAGCTACGGCCTGCCGCTCGATCCGAAGGCGCATGTGGCCGATCTCTCGGTCGGAGAGCGCCAGCGGATCGAGATCGTCCGGGCGCTGCTGCAGAACCCGCAGCTGATCATTCTCGACGAGCCGACCTCCGTGCTGACGCCGCAGGAGGCCGACCGGCTGTTCGAAACGCTGGCGAAGCTCAAGGCCGAGGGACGCTCCGTTCTCTATATCAGCCACCGGCTGGAAGAGGTGCAGCGCATCTGCGACCGCGCGACCGTTCTGCGCCATGGCAAGGTGACCGGCGCCTGCGATCCGCGGCACGAGACGCCGGCCTCGCTCGCCCGCATGATGGTGGGCAGCGACGTGGCGCATGTCAGCGCGGTCGGGACGTCGACCAAGGGCCGGGTGCAACTGGAAGCGCGGCATCTCAAAGCCGCGGCCCGCACACCTTTCGCAGTCTCGCTCAAGGATATCTGTCTGAGAGTGCATGCCGGCGAGGTGCTGGCGATCGCGGGCGTTGCGGGCAACGGGCAGGGCGAATTGTTCGATGCCTTGTCCGGGGAATATCCGACGGCTGACAACGACGCCGTCTTCATCCGTGAGAAACCGGTCGGACGGCAGGGCATCAATCAGCGGCGTGCGCTTGGCGCCGGCTTCGTGCCGGAGGAACGTCACGGACATGCGGCGGTCTCGGCCCTGCCGCTGTCGGACAATCTCGTGCTCGCGCGCTATTATTCGGACCGGAAGGCGTTCGTCGGTGGCGGTGCGCTCGGCCTGATCCGCAACGGCGCCGTGAAGCGGGCCGCAAAGCGCATTTCCGAGGCGATGGATGTGCGCAAGAGCGGGGAGGATCCACCCGCCGGCTCGCTCTCCGGCGGCAACCTGCAGAAATTCATCGTCGGACGCGAACTCGACCGCCAGCCCTCGGTGCTCGTCGTCAACCAGCCCACCTGGGGCGTGGATGCCGGTGCCGCCAGCCGCATCCGGCAGGCGCTGGTGGATCTGGCGAAGGCAGGATCGGCCGTGCTGATCATCAGCCAGGATCTCGACGAGATCTTCGAGGTCGCCACCGAAATCGCCGTGATCAATGAAGGCAAGCTCTCCGATCTCTACCCGGCCGCGGCTCTCTCGCGCGAAAAGATCGGACTGCTGATGGGGGGCATGCATGGGACGACCGTGTCCGAGGCCGCCGCTGCCGCGACCGTGAAAGAGACACCCCATGCGCATTGAGCTTGAAAAACGACCGAAGGTCTCGCTTCTCTATGCCTTCCTCTCTCCGGTGATCGCACTGGGCCTGACGATCGTCGCCGGGGCGATCATGTTCGTGATTCTCGGCAAGGATCCCGGCCTCGCGCTGTACAGCTTCTTCATCGAGCCGCTGACCGAGGTCTGGTCGCTGCACGAACTTGCCATCAAGGCAGCACCGCTGATCCTCATCGCTGTCGGCCTTTCGGTCTGCTACCGGTCCAACAACTGGAATATCGGCGCAGAGGGCCAGTTCATCATGGGAGCCGTGGCGGGCTCCATCATTCCCGTCGTGTTCCACGAATGGCATTCGGCTCTCGTCCTGCCCCTGATGCTCGTCATGGGCATGATCGGCGGTGCGCTCTATGCCGCGATCCCGGCCTTTCTCAAGGCGCGCATGAACACGAACGAGATTCTGACGAGCCTGATGCTCGTCTATGTCGCACAACTGTTTCTCGATTGGCTCGTGCGGGGCCCGTGGCGCGACCCCGGCGGGTTCAATTTTCCCGTGACGCGCGAATTCGCGCCGGAAGCGATCCTGCCGGAGATGCTCGCCTCGGGCCGGGCGAATTACGGCTTCGCCTTCGCCATCGTCGCGGCGCTCGCCATCTGGTTCATGATGCGCTTCACGCTCAAGGGCTTCGAAATCACGGTGCTCGGCCAGTCGGAGCGGGCAGGGCGCTTCGCCGGCTTCTCTTCGCGCCGGATGATCTGGTTCTCGATGCTGCTTTCGGGCGCCTTTGCCGGGCTCGCCGGCATTTCGGAAGTCTCCGGCGCCATCGGCAAGCTGCAGCCGGTGATCTCGCCCGGCTACGGGTTCACCGCCATCATCGTCGCCTTTCTCGGCCGGTTGAACCCGCTGGCAATCATCGTTGCCGGGCTCGTTCTCGGCCTCACCTATCTTGGCGGCGAGGCGGCGCAGATCTCTCTCAGCCTGTCCGACAAGGTCGTGCGGGTGTTCCAGGGCCTGTTGCTGTTCTTCGTGCTCTCCTGCGACACGCTGATTCAGTATCGTGTGAGGATCGTCTGGCGGCAGATGACAGGTGGATCGTCGGCCGAGGGAGCGCACTGATATGGGTATCATCGAAGCCATCCTTCTCACGGTGATCACGGCGGCGACGCCGCTCGTCATCGCCGCCGCGGGCGAACTGGTGACGGAGCGTTCGGGCGTGCTCAATCTCGGCGTCGAGGGCATGATGATCATGGGCGCGGTCTGTGCTTTTGCCGCGACGCAGGCGACCGGCTCGCCTTACATCGGCATCCTCGCCGGCATCGTGTCCGGCGCTCTCTTCTCTTTGCTTTTCGGCTTCCTGACGCTGACGCTGGTCGCAAACCAGGTCGCGACCGGCCTGGCGCTGACCATTCTCGGTCTCGGCCTTTCCGGACAGATCGGCGAGCCCTATGCGGGCCAGTCGGGCATCAAGCTGCCGCAGATCGTGTTTCCGCTCCTCAGCGACATCCCGTTCCTCGGCCGGGTGCTGTTTCGCCAGGACCTGATCTTCTATCTGTCGATCGCGCTCATCGCCGGCATTCACTGGTTTCTGTTTCGCAGTCGCGCCGGGCTGAAGCTGAGGTCGGTCGGCGACAGCCATGCCTCGGCGCATGCGCTCGGCATCAACGTCATCCGGACGCGCTATCTCGCGGTCATGTTCGGCGGCGCCTGTGCCGGCCTTGCCGGCGCGCAACTGTCGCTCGTCTACACGCCGCAATGGGTGGAGAACATGTCGGCCGGGCGCGGCTGGATCGCTCTCGCGCTTGTGGTGTTTGCCTCCTGGCGGCCGTGGCGGGTGGTCGCCGGCGGCTATTTGTTCGGCGCGGTCTCGATCAGCCAGCTTTATGCACAGGGCAATGGCATCAATGTGCCTTCGCAGCTGCTGTCGGCGCTTCCGTACCTTGCAACGATCCTCGTCCTCGTGCTCATCTCTCAGAACCGCCGGATGACGATGATCAATACGCCGGCTTCACTCGGTAAGCCCTTCGTGCCTGATCGTTGATCCGATCGGCCGCGGATGCCTGTTCGACAACATGAGAGGTCAAAAATGAAGAAACTTATCCTCGCTCTCGTCGCCACGACGGCGGCCATCGGCTTTGCCGCGTCGGCAAGCGCCCAGGAAAAAGCCAAGATCTGCTTCGTCTATGTCGGTTCCAAATCCGACGGCGGCTGGACGCAGGCGCACGACATCGGTCGTCAGGAGCTGGAAAAGGCGCTCGGCGACAAGATCGAAACGCAGTTTCTCGAAAATGTCCCAGAAGGTCCAGATGCGGAACGCGCCATCGAGCGCCTGTCGCGCTCCGGCTGCGGCCTGATCTTCACGACGTCGTTCGGCTTCATGGATGCGACGGTCAAGGTCGCTGCCAAGTTCCCGAAGGTCATGTACGAGCATGCGACCGGCTACAAGACCGCGCCGAACGTCGCTACCTATAACAGCCGCTTCTACGAAGGCCGTTATATCCAGGGCCAGATCGCAGCAAAGATTTCCGAGAAGGGTGTCGCAGGCTACATCGCGTCGTTCCCGATCCCGGAAGTGGTCATGGGCATCGATGCGTTCGTCATCGGCGCGCGCTCTGTCAATCCCGACTTCAAGATCAAGGTCGTGTGGGCGAACACCTGGTTCGACCCGGGCAAGGAGGCCGATGCGGCCAAGGCTCTGATCGACCAGGGCGTCGATGTGCTGACGCAGCACACCGACACGACGGCGCCGATGCAGGTTGCAGCCGAACGCGGCATCAAGGCGTTCGGCCAGGCCTCCGACATGATCGCAGCCGGCCCGAAGACCCAGCTGACCGCAATCAAGGACACGTGGGGCGCCTATTACATCAAGCGCACGCAGGCCTTCCTCGACGGCAAGTGGGCGACCACATCAAGCTGGGACGGCCTGAAGGACGGCATCCTGACAATGGCGCCCTACACCAACATGCCGGACGACGTGAAGGCGATGGCGGAAGCGACGCAGAAGAAGATCGAGTCGGGCGAACTCAAGCCCTTCAGCGGTCCCCTGAAGAAGCAGGACGGCAGCGTGTGGCTGAAAGACGGCGAAACCGCCGACGATGGAACGCTGCTTGGCCTCAACTTCTACGTCGATGGCGTTGACGACAAGCTGCCGCAATAAGGGGCAACAGCGGATCGCCTGTCGCGATCTCTCCTCCTCACCGCACATCCGCAGGGCCGCTTCACGCGGCCCTGCTTTTTAAGCTCTCTGTTGACAAGCAAAGCGTTTTGCCGACATTGCTTTTGAATTCCATTTCATTTGCAAATGAAATGAAAATTCTACCTCTCTCTCCAAGACACTCATATTGTCATATGATATGATTTTTGCGTCGCCCGGGAGGAATGTGGCGACAGAACGCGTACCGAGTCGGACGAGGGGGAAGCATGAGACGGGGTCCGCTGGAGACACTGATAACCGGCGTCGATACACGCACGAGCCACTCGCAGGTCGTCGACGTCCTCGGCCGCGCGATCATCTCGGGAGAATTCCCCGTCGGCACCATTCTGCCGGGCGACCAGGAACTGGCGTTGCGCTTCAAGGTATCGCGCACCGTTCTCCGCGAGGCCATGAAAACGCTGGCCGCCAAGGGACTGATCGTCCCGCGCGCGCGAATCGGCACGCGGGTCACGGCGCGCAATCAGTGGAATCTCTTCGATAGCGACATCCTGACCTGGCATTTCCACAACGGCATCGACGAGGACTTCCTGACGCATATCAGCGAAGTCCGCATGGCGTTCGAGCCACATGCCGCAGCCCTTGCCGCCATCCATGCGACCGAGGCCGAGATCAGCCACATGATGCGGCTGGCCGTCGCCATGGGCGATCCCGCGCATACGCCCGAATCGCTGGCCGTCGCCGATCTTCGTTTCCATCTCGCGGTGGCCGAGGCTTCCGCCAATCCCTTCATGCGCAGCGTCGGCAGCCTGATCGAGGCGGCACTGGTCGGCATCTTCAAGCTCAGCTCGCCGGCCGCGGATCGCGAGGGGATCGAGGACGTCTCGCGCAACCATATTCGCATCGTCGAGCAGATCAGCCGGCGCGACGAGGCCGGGGCGCGGGCAGCGATGGAAGTGGTCATCCGGGTGGGGCGCGCGCGGGTTCGCGTTGCGATGGACGACGCGCCGGAGACGGCCACGGGCTGACAATCCCGAGCCTGTCCCTGCAGGAATGGTAAAACTTGGCCGATCCCGCCTTGCTGCATTGCGCTGTTCCGCCTATTTCATGAAAACGATGAGAACGCGCGCCCTCAAACCTGCCGGGCGTCGAGCATCGGTTTTCGAGGATCCATGTCCGAACTGCTCGTTATCTTCGTCCTTCTTCTGATCAATGCCTTCTTTGCCATGTCGGAAATGGCTCTTGTTTCCGTCAGCCGTCCGCTCCTGAGGCAAATGGCCCGACAGGGAAACGTCCGGGCGGAGATGGCGCTGAACCTGGCGGAAGACCCGGGCAAGTTCCTCTCGACCGTCCAGGTCGGCATCACGCTCGTCGGCACGCTGGCCGGCGCCTATGGCGGCGCGACGATCGCCGATAAGCTTGCGCCGGTCCTCAACGATATCCGCTGGATCAACCCCTATGGCAGCACGGTCTCGGTCGCCGTGGTGGTCACGCTCATCACCTATCTCTCCGTCGTCATTGGCGAGCTCATTCCGAAACAGCTGGCGCTGCGCAACTCCGAAGGCATCGCCATGTTCGTGGCGCGGCCGATGTCCGTGCTGTCCAAAGTCGTCTCGCCTGTCGTCTACCTGTTCGAAGGTTCGGCAAAAACGTTCATGCGCGTCTTCGGCATCAGCAGCAACAAGGATGCGGTCACGGAAGAAGAGGTTCAGGCCATCATGGCCGAGGGTGTCGAAAGCGGCGCCATCGAGAAATCCGAGCATGAAATGCTCCGCCGGATCATCCGGCTCGGAGACCGCAACGTCAAATCGATCATGACGCATCGCACCGAGGTCAGCTTCATCGAGGCGAACGACACGCTGGAGGCCGTGCGCGCCAAGATCGAACAGACCGCGCATTCCCGCTACCCGGTCATGGACACCGCGACGGGGGAAATCCTCGGTGCCGTGCTCGTGAAGGAAGTCCTCAATGTCGGCGCGCGCGGCGCATTCGACATAAGGGCGTTCGTCAAGGAGCTGCATGCCCTCCCGGAAACGGCCTCGTGCCTGAAGGCGCTGGAAGCGTTCAAGTCGTCGCGGATCAACATGGCGATGATCGTCGACGAATATGGCAGCATCGAAGGCATCATCACGATTGCCGATATTCTCGAAGCGATCGTCGGCGTGCTCCCCTCGAACTACGACGATATCGAACATGCCTTGATCCGCCAGCGCGAGGACGGATCCTATCTCGTGGACGGCCGGACGCCGATCGACGAAATCCACCTGACCATCGGCATCGACGAGATCGATTCGGACGGCAGCTACGAAACCATCGCGGGCTTTCTCGTGCAGGAACTGCGCAAATCACCCGAAGAGGGCGACATCGCGGAGGCGTTCGGCTACCGCTTCGAGGTGGTCGATATGGACAGCCGGCGGATCGACAAGATCCTCGTGTCGAAGCTGGATGTCGCTCCGCCGGAGCGATAAGACCCCGTGTTTCCGGCAAATGCAGGACAAACAAAAAGGCCGGGGGATGCCCGACCTTTCGTTCTCAGAGATCTTGTAACCTGCTAGTTCATCCGTAGTCAGATCACCTGATCCTGAGTATCTGCTGTAGTGGTGAATAAAGCTTTAATGTGTAAGCCTTGTGTCACGCTGGAGCGTTTTATTTTTCCTGAACCGAGATGCCGTTTTCGCCGATCTTGAGTTCGACGCCCTCCGGTTCCTTCTCCCGGTCGTAGATGTAGACGCCCATGACGATGACAAGGACGACCAGAGCGCCCAGCAGGGCGTAAAGTCCGTTTCGGTTCATGCTGATATCCCCTTTGGTACTGATACTTACCGACGACGGAGATAGGGCGGGCGCCGGATTTGAAAAGATCCTCGCCGTCCTGCGCGGCTCGGCTCGGCTGCAGGGTTTCTGCTAGCGGAGCAGGAGGATCGTGCAGGGCGATCCCGCCTCGGCTTCCGGGGCTGCCGGCGCCCTGACGATCAGGGCATCCGACTGCGCGAAGGTCTGCATCATCGAGGAGTCCTGTCGCTCGAATGCCGTTGCCGACAGGCGCCCGTCGGGCAGGCGATCGAGTTTCGCGCGGATGTAGTCCTGACGCTTGTCGTTGGCGGGAAGCGCTCCGGCCGTGATCGCGGATGCGAGACGATCGCGTCTCTGCAGATGACCGAGGGCGAGGACCAGCGGCTCCAGGAAGAGCAATCCGCAGACGAGGCTCGAGACCGGGTTGCCGGGCAGGCCAAGCACCTGCATGTCGCCGAGGCGGCCGACCATCAGCGGCTTGCCGGGACGCATGGCGATGCGCCAGAAATCGAGCTCCATGCCCGCGCCGACCAGTGTCGATTGCACCAGATCATGATCGCCGACGGAGGCGCCGCCGAGCGTGACGAGGATGTTGGCGCCCGCCGTCTGCGCAGCCGTCAGGCGTTCCTCGATGCTCGACCGCCGGTCCGGCGCGATGCCAAGATCGATGATCTCCGCGCCGTTTTCCCGCGCGATGGCGGCAATACCGAGCGTGTTGGAGGCAATGATCTGATCGGGACCGATTGTGCTGCTTCCGGGTGGCAGCAGTTCGTCTCCGGTCGCCAGAATGGCGACGCGCACGCGCCGGTAGACCTCAAGACTGTCATAGTTCATGCCAGCCGCCACGGTCAGACGACCGGCGTCCAGCCTTTCGCCCGCGTGCAGCACGACGTCGCCCTGCCTGAAATCCTGTCCTTTCGGGCGGATATGGCGACCTTTGGCGGGGACGAAGCCGGTCCGGATACGGTTGCCGTCCAGCCGTTCCGCATCCTCCTGGATCAGCACGGTATCCGCGCCGTCCGGCACCGGTGCGCCGGTGAAGATGCGCACGGCCTGGCCCGAGAGAACCGTGCCCGTAAAGCGGTTGCCCGCAGCGGACTCGCCGATGACGGTCACGATAGAGCCGACCTTTGAAATATCGTCGCTGCGCAGCGCGTAGCCATCCATGGCGGAGGAGTCGAACGGAGGATGGGTGATGCGGGCGGCGACGTCGCGCGCGAGCACACGGCCCTGCGCGTCACCCATCGCAACGGTTTCGGTCTCCGTCACCGGGCGGGCCGCCGATAGGAGACGTTCCAGCGCGGTCTCGACCGGAAGCAGGCTCATGCTGTTTCCGCCCCGTCGCGTCCGCGCGCATAGTCGCCGGAGCGCCCACCGGACTTCTTCAAAAGACGGATGCCGCCGATTTCCATGTCGCGGTCGACGGCCTTCGCCATATCGTAGATCGTCAGGCAGGCGACACTTGCCGCCGTCAACGCTTCCATCTCGACGCCTGTGCGCCCGGTGAGCTTGGCCAGCGTCTCGATGCGCAGGCCGGGCAGGGCCTCGTCGGGCCGGATATCGACGGAGACCTTGCTGAGCATGAGCGGATGGCAAAGCGGAATGAGATTTGCCGTCTGCTTTGCCGCCATGATGCCGGCGAGGCGCGCGGTCCCGATGACGTCGCCCTTCTTGGCGTCGCCCGCCAGAATTGTGCGCAGCGTTTCCGGCTGCATGCGGACATAGCCCTCGGCAACGGCGATACGGACGGTCTCGCTCTTGTCGCCGACGTCCACCATGCTGGCTTCGCCGGTCTCGCCGAGATGGGTGAGCGGCGTTTCAGACATCATTCGGCCGCCTGCCGTGCGGCGTCGGAGAGCAGGAGGCGGGTGGCGGCGGTCACGTCATCCTGCCGCATCAGGCTCTCGCCGACCAGAAACGTGCCGATGCCGGCAACCTTCAGGCGCGCGCAATCGGCCGGGGTGAAGATGCCACTTTCGCCGACGAGATGCCGGTCGCGCGGCACCATCGGCACGAGCCGTTCAGACACGGCGAGGTCCACCTCGAACGTTTTCAGATTGCGATTGTTGATGCCGATGAGAGGCGAGGAAAGCCGCAGGGCCCGCTCCGTCTCCGGCTCGTCATGGACCTCGATCAGCACGTCCATGCCGAGCTCGAATGCGCAGTCCTCCAGCCGGCGCGCATCGTCGTCCGTGAGCGACGCCATGATCAGGAGAATGCAGTCGGCGCCCCAGGCGCGCGCTTCATGGACCTGATAGGTCTCGAACATGAAATCCTTGCGCAGTGCCGGCAGATTGCAGGCCGCGCGAGCGGCGGTCAGAAATTCCGGCGCGCCCTGAAAGCTCGGTCCATCCGTCAGAACCGACAGACACGCCGCGCCGCCCGCCTCATACGCTTTCGCAAGCGCCGGCGGATCGAAGTCCGGGCGGATGAGGCCCTTGCTGGGGCTTGCCTTCTTGATCTCGGCGATGAGCCCGAAACGGCCGTCCGACCGCTTTGCCTCCAACGCTCTCAGGAAGCCGCGCGGGGCATCCTGGCCGAGGCTCATGGACTTGAGGTCGTCAAGCGAGACACGCGCTTTCGCGGCGGCGATTTCCTCGCGCTTGTAGAGTTCGATGCGGTGAAGGATGTCGCTCATGTCAGGCCTCCGCAGCATTGGATACGCGCACCAGCGCTTCGAGCGCAGCATGGGCCGCACCTGTTTCGAGCGCTTCGCGCGCCATCGACATTCCCTCGGTCAAGGCGCCGGCCCGACCGGAGATGACCAGGGCGGCGGCGGCATTGGCGAGCGAGATATCGCGATAGGGCGTGACGTCGCCGGTGAGGACTCCGGCCAGCGCCTTCGCATTGTGCGCGCCGTCGCCGCCCTTGAGGACGGAGAGGTCGACTGTCGGGAGGCCGAAATCGGCGGGAGTGAGGTCGAAGGTGCGGATCTTCCCGTTCTCGATCGCGGCAACATGTGTCGTGCCGGTCGTGGTGATTTCATCGAGGCCCTCGCCGTGGACGACCCAGACGCTGACGGAGCCGAGATCGCGCAGCACTTCGGCCACAGGCACCACCCAGTGGGGCGAGAACACGCCGACGAGCTGGCGGCCGACGCCGGCCGGATTGGACAGCGGGCCGAGCAGGTTGAAGATCGTGCGGGTGCCGAGTTCGACCCGGGTGGGCCCGACATGGCGCATGGCCGAATGGTGCTGCTGGGCGAACATGAAGCCGACACCGGCGTCGCGGATGCAGCGGGCGATGGCGTCCGGACCGATATCGAGCTTGACACCGAGGCAGGAGAGCGCATCCGCCGTTCCCGACTTCGAGCTCAGCGCGCGGTTGCCATGCTTGGCGACGGGAACGCCTGCACCGGCGACGATCAGCGAGGCGAGCGTCGAGATGTTGTAGGTTCCCGCGCCGTCTCCACCCGTGCCGACGATATCGATCGCATCGGCAGGGGCGTCCACCGTCAGCATGCGGGCGCGCATGGCGCCGACCGCACCGACGATCTCATCGACCGTCTCGCCGCGCACCCGAAGTGCCATCAGAAATCCGCCGATCTGCGAGGGTGTCGCCGCGCCGGACATGATGATCTCGAAGGCGGCCCGTGCGTCGTCCCGGTCAAGCGATTGACCGAGCGCCGCTTTGGCGATGAAGGGTTTGAGGTCCGCCATACGCTCCGTCCGCCTATCGTTGCGCCAGCGCCGCTTCGGCCAGCTGCTGGTTGATCGAAACGCCGTAACGGGTCTGAAGCTCGCTCACCATCTGGTCGAGGATATCGTCCCCGCTTGCCTGGGCGATCGCATCGACCTGACGGTTGTCCTGATCGAGAGCATCGCCGGCGGCGTTGTCGACGGCCGTGACCTTCAGCAGGATCTGACCTTCGCCATCCGTGCCGGCTGCGTTCGCCACAAGGCCGTTCGGGCCGCTGAATGCTGCGGTGACGGCGGCAGGCGAAAGGGCGGCGTCCTGAGCGGTGCGCCGCAGGCCCGTCTTCGTCTCCACGGCGATACCGAGTTCGGTCGCGATGGTCTGCAGGGTCTCGCCCTTTTCGACACGCGCCTTCAGTTCGGCGGCGCGCTTTGCCAGTTCGGCCCGCTGCTGCTCGGCCGTCCAGTCGGCAACGACCTTCTCGCGCGATTCGTCCAGCGTCCGGTCGCGAGCGGGCATCACATCCTCGACCTCGAACCAGACATAGCCGTCTCGGCCGAGGTTGATCGGCAGGGTGTCGCTGCCGGGATCGGTCTTGAAGACCTCGGTCAACAGTTCCTGCGGCTGCGGCAGATCGGCGATCTTGTCGCCCTGCGCGTCGTTGCCGCGGGCGTCGACTGCGGGAATGGTGACGGCCTTGAGATTGCTTTCGGTCGCTGCATCCTGAAGCGTCGCGCCGGAGATGCGCGCATCCTCGAACTTGTCGTGGATCGCGGTGATCTCGTTGCTCGCATTGGCAAGGGCGACCTCCTGGCGGAGCTCTTCCTTGACCTCGTCAAACGGCCGGGTGACGGCGGGGCGGATATTGGTCACCCGCAGAACGACCGGGCCGAAAGCGCCATCGACCACAGGTGTGGTCCCGCCATCCGTAGCCACGGCAAAGGCGGCGTCGCCGAGCTTTGCGTCCGGCACGCGCTCGCGCGTGAAATCGCCCAAGAGAACATCGCTGGAGGTCTTGCCCTGCTCGGCCACCAGCGCATCGAACGTCGTGCCGGCAGCAAGCTTCACGGCGGCGGCATCGGCATCGGCGCGGGTCGTGAAGGTCAACTGCTCGACCGTGCGCGTTTCCGGCGTGCTGAAGCTCGCCTTGCGCTTCTCGTAGTCGGCGCGCAACTCGTCGTCGGTGACGCCCGCCGGGTTGGCGATGTCGGTCGGCTCGAGCTTCACATAGGAGATCTTGCGGAATTCGGGGGCGCGGTATTCGGCCTTGTGCTCCTCGAACCAGGGCGCCAGGACATCGTCGGCAGGCGCCTTGATCGGATCGACATTGGCATTGGAAAGCAGCAGGTAATCGACCGAGCGCGTTTCGTTCTGGTATGTCTTCAGCGCGTCGGTGAGAACGGCGGGCGCCTTGAAGCCATCCGACAGCGCCTCGACGATCTGCGAGCGCACCGCAACCTGGCTGCGGTTCGTGATGTAATCGACTTCGCGCAGGCCGGCATTGCGCAGCACGCTGGAGAAGATGGTGCGATCGAACTGTCCGTTAACAGCGCGGAAGGCGGGGTCCTGGCTGATCAGCGTCGCCAGCCGATCCTGCGACAGGCCGAGGTTCATATCGCTCGACAGCTGGTCGAGCGTCGCGCCGGCCACGAGCTGCGAATAGACCTGCGCCTCGACGCCGAAGGCGCGGGCCTGGTCGCGCGACAGGCGGGTGCCGAACTGGCGCGAGAGCTGGGCCAGTTGCCGCTCATAGGCAAGCCGGAAGTCTGCGGGGGAAACCTTGACGTCGCCGACCGTCACGACCGCCGTGGCGGAACTCGGCGCGATCGAGGACGAGACGCCCCAGACGGCGAACGATGCGACGAGAACGATCAACAGGCCCTTGACGACCCATGTCTGGGCGCCTCTCCTCAGCATTTCCAACATTAGACTGCGCACCTCAACCGAAAAAACCACGCGTTCGCCCCGTGGCAAACCGTGTCGTTCCTTACTGCATAAATTTCGAAATCGGAATCAATTTCAGGAGAAATTGCAAAGGCCGTCGAACGACGCCTCCGGTCAGTCCGGCGCGCGTGCCCCGGTTGTAACCAGTCCATTGCGGATGAAGGCCTCATAGCAGGGCGTCAGCGTCATTCGGCTGTGCGTGGGAAGAAGGGCCGGCGCGTAGAGTTCGAGCAGCCTCGTCTGCGTTGGCGTTGCCGGGCAGGTCGGCATCAGAGCGAGATCGACCGTGCGGATCGCCTCCTCCTCCGCCGCGCCCGGGGGCGGGACGGCCCGTGTCGGATCGGCACCGACCGCAATGGAACGCGGTGCCTGCCGGCCCATCAGCCACGGGAACGGATTGACGAAGTCGATGGACATGACCGTTTCGAATCGGATGCCCTTTCGAGCCTCCAGGGCGAGGACGGCCGAGATGGCGCGATCGGCATTTTCGAGCCAGGCCCACTGGAAGTCGAAATCGCTGAACAGCAGGACGGAAAACGGCTCTCCGGCGGCGGCAAGCTGATCGAAGGCCTTCCGGTTTTCAACGAACATCGTCTCCATCAGCCGGGCCCGGGCCGCAAACTCCGGTCGGATCTTAAAAGCGCCGAGCGTTCGCAGGTTCTGGTGGTCGAGGCGCACCGTGCCCAGCATGCCGACCGCGGCGCGGCTGGCCTTCTGCACGACGAGAAGGGCCGGAGGAAGGACCACCGCGAGCGCCAGCACGGCGACGACGCCGGAGCGCGCCGTCGGCCCATGGCGGCGGAATTGATCGACGGCGACGGCGAGAAGAAGCGGAAAGAGGAAGATCAGCGGCTGGCTGCCGGTGTTCTGGCTTTCGAAGAACAGGCCCGCAAGGAGGAATGCGGAAATCCAGACGAACGGCAGATCAAAAAGTGCGGAGATCGACTCGACCGAGGGATGCGAGGATGCCCGGCGCAGCGTCTGGCTGACAAGGGAGAGATTGGTGATGAGAAGCGCCAGGCACAGCCCGGCCGTGGCGAGCGAGACGCCGATATTCATCGAGCCGGCCCGGAGCAGGCGCGGCAGAAGTGTTTCATCGTTGAGGTCGAGGAGGGCGAGGATATCGGCGAGATAGGCGGAGACGATGCCGGTCGAGAGTTCAAGCACGACGAGCACCCCGACGAAGATGCCGGCCGCGATCGCCGCAAGCCTCAGGCTGAGCCGCCCGGCCAGGACCGCCATCGTGCACAGGATCGCGCCAGTGACGATGCCGGTGATCTTGGTGAAGAACAGTGCGAGCATGGAGACCGCCACGATGCCGCAGAGCTTTCGGCCGTCCTTGACGAAGACCAGGGCTGCCGACAGCACATAGAGGATCTGGCAAACCTGGCGATTGTAGATGCCGAAGCCCTCGGCACCGGGATAGGGGTAGAAGCTGCCGATGTTGAAGGGCAGGAGGGAATAGAGGAGAAACGGGGCGATGAGGGCAAAGGCGAGCGCGGTCGAGCCGCGCTGCACATCCGTCAGGATCACCGCCATCAGCGGCGCGGTGACCACGAGGAGCGACCAGGCGGACACGAGCAAGGGGTGCCCCTCGGGGAAGAGCCGGTTCAGCCCCGCAAAGAGGTAATAGCCAAGGGCACCGACCGGCGCGAAGAAATCGACGGAGGGGATCTGGCCGCTGGCGATCCGGTTGGTCACGTCGAGATAGATGTAGAGATCCCACATCATCGGACCGATGAGCTGGGGGATGGTGGTGAGGAGCGCAAGGGGCAGCACGAGGAGGGCCGCGGCAAGCGCCAGAACCGGCGCCGATCGCTTCAGCCGAAACCGACGGCGCTCCGGCGCTGCGCGCATGTCCTTCGCGACGGATGCCATGGATCGCCTCAACGCGGCTGAGTTGTCGAACTGTCCTGCTTATCGCATCGCGATCTTTTCATCGCGTTAACGGGCAATCATTGGGACGATCCGCCGAAGCCTTCAACAGGAGCGGCAAAGATCGACGCGCGCAAATCCGCTTCGCAAAACCGGCCCTTTTGTTCTATGAGGCAGACGATAGGCCCGGCGCCCCGGCCGGACGAGAGTGGAGACACCGATGAGCAACACCCGCACCGCCGAAGCCCGCTCCTGTTTGGCCGTCGTTCTCGCTGCCGGCGAGAGCACACGGATGAAGTCCTCCATCTCCAAGGTGCTTCATCCCGTCGCCGGCCGTGCGATGATCGCGCATGTGATGGAGGCGCTCGCCGATGCCGGGATCGAGGCCGCCGCCCTGGTCGTGGGGCGCGATGCCGATGCGGTCGTCGCCGCCGCACAACGGGCGGATCTGCCCGTCAGCACCCATCTGCAGACACAGCGCCTCGGGACGGGGCATGCCGTGCTCGCGGCGCGCGCGGCGATCGCCAAGGGCTATGACGACGTCCTCGTCGTCTTCGGCGATACGCCGCTGATCACGGCCGGCCCTCTCAAGGCAGCGCGCGAGCGGCTGGCGGCCGGCGACGATGTGGTCGTCATCGGCTTTCACACGGACCGGCCGACCGGCTATGGCCGGCTGATCATCGAGAACGACGCCTTGCTTGCGATCCGCGAGGAGAAGGACGCCTCCGAGGCCGAGCGGGCCATCACCTACTGCAATGGCGGGCTGATGGCGATGAACGGCCGGCGGGCGCTCGACTTTCTCGACGCGATCGGCAACGCCAATGCCAAGGGCGAATACTACCTGACGGACGCGGTGGAAGTGGCACGTGCGGCCGGCGCCCGGACGATCGCGATCGAAGCGCCCGAGACCGAACTGATGGGGTGCAACACTCGCGCGGAACTGGCCGTTATCGAAGCGGCCTGGCAGGCGCGCCGGCGTCATGCGCTGATGATCTCCGGCGTCTCGATGATCGCGCCCGAAACCGTCTTTCTGTCCCATGATACGCAGCTCGCGCAGGATGTGCTCGTCGAGCCCAACGTCGTCTTCGGACCGGGCGTGACCGTGGAACGCGACGCCGTCATTCATGCCTTCTCGCATCTCGAAGGCGCGCATGTTTCTGCGGGCGCGACCGTCGGTCCCTATGCACGGCTTCGGCCGGGCGCGCATCTCGGAGAACACGCCAAGGTCGGCAATTTCTGCGAGATCAAGAAGGCGGAGATCGGCGCGGGCGCCAAGGTGAACCATCTGACCTATATCGGCGATGCTTTCGTCGGCGCCGACACCAATATCGGCGCCGGTACCGTCACCTGCAATTATGATGGCGTGAACAAGCACATCACCCGCATCGGCGCCAAGGCGTTCATCGGTTCGAATTCCTCGCTGGTGGCGCCCGTTACGATCGGCGATGGCGCTCTGGTCGCGTCCGGCAGTGTCATCACCGACGACGTGCCGGACGACGCTGCGGCCTTCGGTCGGGCACGGCAGACGATCAAGCCGGGCCGCGCGAAGCTGCTGCGGGAGCGGTATCTGGCAGAAAAGGCCGCGAAAAGCCCCAAGGGCTGACACACGCGGCAGATTGGAGGCGGCGTTACCGGCTGATACCGAAAGTGACGGTGGGCCGGTTGCTCCGCGCGAGAAAAACGGTAGTCACCTTGGTCCTTGAGGTCTGCGGCTAACAATATCGGAGAAGTTCATGTGCGGCATCGTCGGCATCGTCGGAGCACGGCCCGTATCGGAGAGGCTGGTCGGTGCCCTCAAGCGGCTCGAATATCGCGGCTATGATTCGGCCGGCGTCGCCACGATCCATGACGGCCAGCTCGAGCGGCGGCGGGCCGAGGGCAAGCTGTTCAACCTGGAAACGAAGCTCGCCGGCGATCCGCTTCCCGGCATGATCGGCATTGGGCACACCCGCTGGGCGACGCATGGCGCGCCGACGGAGAACAACGCCCATCCGCATTTCACCGATGGCGTCGCCGTCGTGCACAACGGCATCATCGAGAACTTTTCCGAGATCAAGGACGCACTGATCGCTGACGGCGCGACCTTCTCCACGCAGACGGACACCGAGGTCGTCGCGCAGCTGCTCGCCAAGTTTCGACGGCACGGGCTGGACGCGAAGGAGGCCATGCAGGCAATGCTGCGCTCCGTCACCGGCGCCTACGCGCTGGCGGTTCTGTTCGCCGATACGCCGGCCACGATTCTCGCGGCCCGCTCCGGCCCGCCGCTGGCGGTCGGTTATGGCCGGGACGAGATGTTTCTCGGCTCGGACGCGATCGCGCTCGCGCCCTTCACCAACGAGATCACCTATCTCAACGACGGCGACTGGGCGGTGCTGACCGCCGATGGCGTCGAAATTCTCGACCATGACGGCAACCGCGTGGCGCGGCCGCGCCAAGTGTCGATCGCCGCCGCCTATATGGTGGACAAGGGCAATCACCGGCACTTCATGGAAAAGGAGATCTACGAGCAGCCGGAGGTCATTTCGCACGCGCTCGGGCACTATGTCGATTTCACTGAAAACCGGGTGAGCGCCGCTGCCTCGGCGATCGATTTCGCGCGCATCCCGAGCCTTGCCATCTCGGCCTGCGGCACGGCCTATCTCGCCGGGCTCATCGGCAAATACTGGTTCGAACGCTATGCGCGACTGCCGGTCGAAATCGATGTCGCTTCCGAGTTCCGCTATCGCGACATTCCCCTGTCGCCCGATGCAGCCGCATTGTTCATCTCGCAGTCCGGGGAAACCGCGGACACGCTCGCCTCGCTGCGCTACTGCAAGGATCTGGGCCTGACGATCGGCGCGGTCGTCAACGCCCGCGAATCGACCATCGCACGCTCGTCGGACGCTGTCTTTCCGATCCTCGCCGGCCCGGAGATCGGGGTCGCCTCCACCAAGGCCTTCACCTGCCAGCTGGCGGTGCTCGCCGCGCTCGCCATCGGGGCGGGACGCGCCCGGGGTGTGATTTCCGTCGAGCAGGAACGCGTTCTCGTGCGGCACCTCGCCGAAATGCCGCGCATCATGGCGAAGGTGCTCAACGCCATCCAGCCGAAGATGGAGAGTCTGGCGCGGGACCTCTCCAAATGCCGGGATGTGCTGTATCTCGGCCGCGGCACCAGCTTTCCCCTCGCCATGGAAGGCGCGCTGAAACTCAAGGAAATCTCCTATATCCATGCGGAAGGCTATGCCGCCGGCGAACTGAAGCATGGGCCGATCGCGCTGATCGACGAAAACATGCCGGTGATCGTCATCGCGCCGCATGACAGGTTCTTCGAGAAAACCATCTCGAACATGCAGGAGGTCGCCGCACGCGGCGGTCGGATCATCTTCATCACGGACGAGCAGGGGGCGAGCGCCTCCAAGCTCGAAACCATGAGCACGATCGTCCTGCCGAACGTCGACGAGCTGATCGCGCCGATGATCTTCTCGCTGCCGATCCAGCTTCTGGCCTACCACACCGCCGTGTTCATGGGCACGGATGTCGATCAGCCGCGCAATCTCGCAAAGTCCGTGACGGTCGAATAGCCGAGGCTGAGCGCAGTTGCAGCATGAACTGCTGCACTGCGGCTTTTGCCATTGTCCGCCCGGCCGCAACGCCATATCATCTCTGATGGCTGCACATCAGCGCCGATGGAATCAGCATGACGGAAGCTCCGACGCGTATTTCTTTTGCCACCCGGCTGCGAAACAACTTTCTCGCCGGGCTGGTCATCTGCGCGCCGATCGCGATCACCCTGTGGCTGACCTGGAGCTTCGTGCGCTGGGCCGACAGCTGGGTGAAGCCCTATATTCCCGCGCGCTACAATCCGGACAGTTATCTGAATTTCGCGGTGCCCGGTTTCGGCCTGCTGATTGCCCTGATCATGATCACGATCATCGGATTTCTCGGCAAGAATCTCATCGGCCGATCGATCGTCAATGTCGGCGAGCAGGTGCTGAACCGCACGCCGCTGGTGCGCGGTCTTTATAAAAGCCTGAAGCAGATTTTCGAGACGGTGCTGAAGGAGCAGGGCACGCCCTTTAACAAGGCGGCCCTGATCGAGTATCCGAGCGCCGGGCTCTGGTCGCTGGTCTTCATCTCCACCGATGCGAAAGGCGAGATCGCCTCGAAATTCGATGCGATGGGACGCGACATGGTGGCCTGTTTCATGCCGCCGACGCCGGTGCCGACCGCCGGCTTCCTCGTCTTCGTCCAGCGCGAGAAAATCGTTCCGCTCGACATGAGCGCCGAGGATGCGGCCAAGCTCGTCATCTCGGTCGGCCTGGTCACCCCGCCCGAAGGCGGGCCTGTCGCCACGACGCGCAAGGGACGCAAGGTCCCAGAGCCTGTGCCCGCTGTGATCGAATCCTGATCCTCAACCGGCCCGCAGAAACCGGATCGCCTCGTCACGGCGGTGAAGGTACAAAAGCGTGCGCAAGGCTTCGCCGCGCGGCGTCGTCAGGTCGGGATCGCGCTCGATGACATAGGCGGCGTCCTTGCGCGCAATCTCCAGAAGATCCGAGTGCGCTTCAAGGCTTGCAATACGAAAGCCGGGCGTGCCCGATTGCCGCGTGCCGAGCAGCTCGCCTTCGCCGCGCAGCTTCAGATCCTCTTCGGCGATCACGAAGCCATCCTCGGTATCGCGCAGGATCGACAGGCGCGAATGCGCCGTCTGGCTGAGGGGCCCCTTGTAAAGCAGAATGCAGCTCGATGCCTCGTCGCCGCGCCCGACGCGACCGCGCAACTGGTGGAGCTGCGCCAGGCCGAAGCGCTCCGCATGCTCGATCACCATGATCGTCGCGTCGGGAACGTCGACGCCGACCTCGACCACGGTCGTGGCGACGAGCAGCCGCGTCTCGCCGTTCTTGAAGGCGAGCATGGCGGCATCCTTGTCCGGACCGGCCATGCGGCCATGGATGAGACCGGCGACGGGTCCGAGGCGCGCGACGAGGATCCTGAATCGCTCGTCCGCGGACATGAGATCCGAAAGCTCGGATTCTTCGACCAGCGGGCAGATCCAGTAGATCTTCTTGCCGTCTTCGATGGCCGCGCGGAGGCGTTCGACGACGTCGTCCAGCCGCTCCGTCGGCAGCGTGACGGTCTGGATCGGCTTGCGGCCCGCCGGCTTCTCGGTGAGCTTGGAGACGTCCATATCGCCGAAGGCGGCAAGCACCAGCGTGCGCGGGATCGGCGTAGCGGTCATCACCAGCATATGCGGCGACACGCCCTTGGCCGTCAGCCGGAGGCGCTGGTGGACGCCGAAGCGGTGCTGTTCATCGACGACGGCGAGCAGCAGGCGATGAAAGGCGACGGTGTCCTGGAACAGGGCATGCGTGCCGATCACGATATCGGTCTCGCCCGAGGCCAGCCGATCGAGCACCGCATCGCGCTCGCGGCTCTTGGTCCGGCCGGTGAGCACGTCGATCCTCACGCCTGCGGGGCCCGCAAGTCGGCTGAGCGTCGTGAAATGCTGGCGGGCGAGAATTTCCGTCGGGGCCATCAGCGCCGCCTGTCCGCCGGCTTCGACGGCCGCCAGCATCGCCATCAGCGCGACCGCCGTCTTGCCCGAGCCGACATCGCCCTGGAGAAGCCGCAGCATGCGCTCCTCCCGTGCCATATCGGCGAGGATGTCGGCAACGGCTGCCGTCTGGCTTCCGGTCAGGGAGAAGGGCAGCGCGGAGATGACGGGGACGCTGAGGGCGCCAGTCGCCTTGACCGGCGTGCCCGGGAGCGCGCGAAGGCGCTGGCGAACGAGCGAGAGCGATAATTGCCCGGCGAGGAACTCGTCATAGGCAAGGCGCCGCCTTGCGGGAGCGCGTGGATCGATATCGCTCGCGTCGCGCGGCTCGTGAAGAGCGATGAACGCCTCGCGCGCCGTGAGAAGTTCCTGTTTTTCTAGGAGCGCCTCGTCCAGCCATTCGGGAAAGTGCGGCAGACGGGTGAGGGCTGCCTCGACGGTCCGCCGCAAGGTTTTTGGCGAAAGCCCCGCCGTCAGCCCGTAGACCGGCTCGACGAGGGCCATGGTGTCTGCGTCTTCCTCGCGCACCATCAGGTCCGGATGCACCATGGAGGCCCGACCGTTGAACCAGTCGACCTTGCCCGAGACGATGACGATATCGTCGATCGGCAGTTGCTTCTCCAGCCAGTTGCCCTTGACCTTGAAGAAAGTCAGCGCCAGCTCACCCGTATCGTCCTGCAGCATGACGCGATAGGGCATTGAGGAGCGACCGGGCGGCGGCGGCAGGTGACGATCGACCCGGCCCTTGATGGTGACGATGGCGCCGGCCAGCGCATGTGCCACGCCGGGCTGGTGACGGCGGTCCACGATCGAGTGCGGCGCGTGAAAGAGCAGATCCACCACACGGCAGTCCTCGATGCTCTCCCGATTGAAAAGCCGGGCCAGGAATTCGCCGACTTTGGGACCAACGCCGGGCAGCGTATCGAGCGAGGCGAAAAGCGGGTCGAGAAGGGCAGGGCGCATCGGGGAACTTCACTTGACGAAACGGACTTTGGCAAGGCTGACAAGTCGGCGTGCAGCGTTTATAGGAGCGGCGGGACCGTGGCAGCAAGGCTCAATTTCCGCTCGTCCCGAACGACGGTCACGGCACCGGTTACCCGCCGCAAGAGGGACAGTCCATGACAGGCATCACCCGCACCAGTGCCGATCTCGATCTGCGCCGCCGCAAGATTCTCTTTCGCGCGTGGCATCGCGGGCTGCGCGAGATGGATCTCGTCTTCGGGCAGTTCGCCGACAATGAGCTTGCCGATCTGCCGGATAGCGATCTCGACGAACTGGAGCGCATCATGTCCGAGGAAGACAACGACCTGGTAAAATGGATTCTGGGCGAGCGTGACCTGCCCGATCATTTCCGCACGCCGCTCTTTGCCCGCATTTCCGCCTACCGCCCGGATTTCGAACCGCATACGGGACCGGCGGCCACAGGATCTTCTGAATGATTGCCGGATTCGACAAGAAGAAGATTGCAGGCGTTGCGCGCGAGATCACCATCGGACCCGTGCCGGCCGGCGTCGAGCCGCTGCTGTTGGCCGAGATCGCACGCGCGGAAGGGCCGGTCGCCTATATTTTGTCCGACGGGCAGCGCCTGGCCGATATCGAGCAGATGCTCGGTTTTGCCGCGCCCGATATTCCCGTTCTGACCCTACCGGGCTGGGACTGTCTTCCCTATGACCGGGTGTCTCCGAGCGCCGACGTCTCTGCCCGGCGGCTGTCTGCGCTGAGCGCACTGATCGCGCATGCCCGAAAGCCGCATCCGGCCATCGTGCTGGTCACCGTCAACGCCGCGCTGCAGAAGATGGCGCCGAAGGACGTGATCGAGGGGCTCGCCTTTTCCGCCCGGCCGGGCGCGAACATTCGCATGGACGATGTGGCGGCGCTCCTGTCGCGAAACGGGTTCGAGCGCGTGGCAACGGTGCGCGAGGTCGGCGAATATGCCGTGCGCGGCGGCATTCTCGATGTGTTCGTTCCCGGCAGCGCGGAGCCGGTGCGGCTGGATTTCTTCGGCGACACGCTGGAGACGATCCGGTCCTTCGATCCCGCTAGCCAGCGCACGACGGGGCAGGCGCGGTCGCTCGATCTCAATCCGATGAGCGAGGTGTCGCTGACGCCGGAAACGATCAGCCATTTCCGCACGCGCTATCTCGCGCTGTTCGGCGCGACGACACGCGACGATGCGCTGTATCAGGCCGTGTCCGAAGGGCGGCGCTATGCCGGCATGGAGCATTGGCTGCCGCTGTTCTACGATCATCTCGACAGCGTCTTCGATTATCTCCCGGGTTTCCGGATCGTCACCGACCATGTCGTGCGCGAGGCTGCGGCCGAACGCTCCAAGCTCGTTCACGACTATTACGACGCGCGGCGCGATACAGGGACGCAGGGCAAGAACCAGGCATCGCAGGGCACGCCCTACAAGCCGGTGCCGCCGGAGCAGCTTTATCTGACGACCGATCAGTTTTCCGCGGCCCTGACGAGCGGCAACGCCATTCGCCTGTCGCCCTTCTCCGAGCCGGAAGGCGAGGGCCGCAAAGTCGTGACCATCGATGCGCGCCTGGGCGTGCGCTGGGCGAAGAACGCGAACGAAAGTGCGCCGGAGGGCGAACGCATCAACGTGTTCGACCAGGCCGTGAAATATATCGCCGACAAGCGCGCCAAGGGCGCCAAGGTGCTGGTGACCGGCTGGTCGGACGGGTCGCTCGACCGCCTGCTGCAGGTGCTTGCGGAGCATGGGCTCGGCAACATCAAGCCGGTCGCGTCGTTCAATGAGGTCGGCAAGCTGAAATCCGGAGAGGCGGCGGCCGCCGTCCTCAGCCTGGAAAGCGGTTTCGAAAGCGGCGATCTCGTCGTCATCGGCGAGCAGGATATTCTCGGCGACCGCATGGTGCGCCGCTCCAAGCGCCGCAAGCGCGGCGCGGATTTCATCGCCGAAGTGGCCGGGCTCGATGAAGGCTCGATCGTCGTCCACGCCGAGCACGGCATTGGACGATTTGTGGGCCTGCGAACCATCGAGGCGGCCGGGGCGCCGCATGCGTGCCTCGAACTCGTCTATGCCGACGACGCCAAGCTCTATCTTCCGGTCGAGAATATCGACCTTCTCTCCCGCTACGGTTCGGAGGGGAGCGACGCCATCCTCGACAAGCTGGGCGGCGTGGCGTGGCAGGCCCGCAAGGCCAAGCTGAAAAAGCGGCTTCTCGATATGGCCGGCGGGCTCATCCGCATCGCGGCCGAGCGGCTGACACGGCGCGCACCCGTGCTGACGACGCCCGAAGGCATCTACGACGAGTTTGCGGCACGCTTTCCCTATGACGAGACCGAGGACCAGATGACCTCGATCGAGGCCGTCCGGGACGATCTCGGTGCCGGTCGCCCCATGGACCGGCTGGTGTGCGGCGACGTCGGCTTCGGGAAGACCGAGGTCGCGCTGCGTGCCGCCTTCATCGCGGCGATGAACGGCGTACAGGTGGCGGTCGTCGTGCCTACCACGCTTCTCGCCCGCCAGCACTTCAAGTCCTTCACCGAGCGCTTCCGCGGTCTGCCGATCCGCCTGGCGCAGGCCTCGCGCCTCGTCGGCTCCAAGGAGCTGGCGCTGACGAAGAAGGAGGTCGCAGCCGGCAAGACCGATATCGTGGTGGGAACCCACGCTCTGCTCGGAAGCGCCATCAACTTCGCTAATCTCGGCCTCCTCATCATCGATGAGGAGCAGCATTTCGGCGTGAAGCACAAGGAACGGCTGAAGGAGTTGAAGTCGGACGTCCACGTGCTGACGCTGTCTGCAACGCCGATCCCGCGGACGCTCCAGCTCGCCCTGACCGGGGTGCGGGAACTCTCGCTCATCACCACGCCGCCCGTCGATCGCATGGCCGTGCGCACGTTCATCTCGCCGTTCGACGCCCTGACGATCCGCGAAACGCTGATGCGCGAGCACTACCGCGGCGGACAGAGCTTCTACGTCTGCCCACGGCTGGCCGATCTCGACGACGTTCAGGCCTTCCTCCAGTCCGACGTGCCGGAACTGAAGGTCGCCATCGCCCACGGTCAGATGCCGGCGACCGAACTCGAGGACATCATGAACGCCTTCTACGAAGGACGGTACGATGTGCTTCTGTCGACCACGATCGTCGAATCCGGCCTCGACGTTCCCCGCGCGAATACGCTGATCGTGCACCGGGCCGACATGTTCGGGCTGGCGCAGCTTTATCAGCTGCGCGGCCGGGTCGGGCGATCGAAGGTTCGCGCCTTCGCGCTGTTCACCCTGCCGGTGAACAAGACGCTGACGGGTCCGGCCGAACGGCGGCTGAAGGTTCTGCAGTCGCTCGACACGCTCGGCGCCGGTTTCCAGCTGGCAAGCCACGACCTCGATATCCGCGGTGCGGGCAATCTGCTCGGCGACGAGCAATCCGGTCACATCAAGGAGGTCGGCTTCGAGCTCTACCAGCAGATGCTGGAAGAAGCCGTCGCGGAGCTCAAGGGCGACGACGAGGTGACCGACAGCGGTTGGTCGCCTCAGATCTCGGTGGGGACGCCGGTGATGATTCCGGACGAATACGTGCCGGATTTGCATCTTCGCCTGATGCTCTATCGCCGGCTCGGCGAGATCACCGAACTGGCCGATATCGACGCGTTCGGGGCGGAACTGATCGACCGTTTCGGACCGCTGCCGATCGAGGTGCAGCACCTCCTGAAGATCGTCTACGTCAAATCGCTTTGCCGGACGGCCAATGTCGAGAAACTGGATGCCGGGCCGAAGGGCGTCGTGGTGCACTTCCGCAACCGCGATTTCCCGAACCCGGTAGGCCTCGTCGGCTATATCGCCAAGCAGGGGACGCTCGCCAAGGTGCGTCAGGACCAGAGCATCTTCTTCCAGCGCGATTATCCGACGCCCGAGAAGCGGCTTGCCGGCGCCGCCATGCTGATGACGCAACTTGCGGGCATCGCCAAGGCATAAAGGGGCCAAGGCATAATGGGGCCTACGAATACGTGTCATGCGGTCTATGTCGGACCGCGTGACACGCCTTTGTCGAAAGCCGCGTCAGTTGATGTTGGTTTGATTCTTCATCTGGGAGATGTCCCGCAGAGCGCCGGTGAGGACTTCCACCGACTGGGCGCCCATGACGGCATATTTGCTCTCGATGATGAAGCAGGGGACGCCGGTCACGCCCATGTCGCGCGCCACCTCGATTTCGGTCTGGACGTCCGCCGTATCCGCGTTCGATGCGAAGAGCGCGGTGACGACGGCGCGATCGAGACCGCCCGCTTCGGCGATATCGATCAGCGTTTCGCGGTCGCCAAGATTGCAGCCTTCCTCGAAGTAGGCCCGAAACAGGCCCGACACGACATTCGCTTGAATGTCCGCACCCTCGGCCTGTGCCCAACGGACGAGCCTGTGCGCGTCGAGCGTATTGGGGGAGATCGTCACGGCATCGAAGTCGAAGGCGACACCATCGGCGCGTCCGAGCGCCGTCAGGTTTTCATGCGCCCGGGCCACGGCCTCGCTCCCGCCGAGCTTTGCAGCCAGATGTGCCTTGTGATCGACGCCCTCCGGCGGCAGATCCGGATTGAGCTGATAAGGGCGCCAGTTGACGGTGACCAGCATTTCGCTTGCAAGCTCCGCGATCGCTTTGTCCAGCCGCGCCTTGCCGAGATAGCACCAGGGGCAGACGACGTCCGAGACGACGTCGACAGTGACGTGTTCCATTTTCATTCCTTCCCTTGCTGAGGGGGTTGGCCGGCAGGCGTCTGGGAGGCCGGCGATGCCGTCACCGTCTGCGCATCGACGTCCCACCAGGTCGGAAGGCCGTAGCCATAGAGCGGCACGGTGTTCGGCCGTCCGATGCGCTTGTGGCGGCCGACCCATTGTGACGCCACATGGTAAAGCGGTACCGCGTAGAAGTTCGAAACGAGCATTCTGTCGTGGGCGCGGACGGCGGCGGTGAAATCCTCCTGCGAGCGCGCCTGCAGGATATTGTTGACCAGCGTGTCGACATCCTTGTCGGCGACGCCGGCAAAGTTGTCACTGCCCTCCCGGTTCCGGGATTGCGAGGTCCAGCGACCGACCTGCTCGATGCCGGGCGACAGGGAGGAGGGGAACGACTTGATGATGATGTCGTAGTCGAAGGACTGGCTGCGCTGCTGGTACTGCGAATCATCGACCGTGCGCACGCCGGCGCGGATGCCGACTGCAGCGAGGAAGCGCTGATAGGCCAGCGCCATCTTCTCCTGTCCCTCGTTCTGGGTCATGATCTCGAAGGCGAGCTGCTGACCGTCGGCGTTCTTCATCTGGCCGTCGCGGATCGTGTAGCCGGCTTCGCGCAGCAGAGTCACGGCTTCGCGCAGGACGTTGCGGTCGCGTCCGGATGCGTCGGTGACGGGGAGGCGGTAGGTTCCGTCGAGCACGCCGGGCAGGATGCGGTTGCGGATATCGCCAAGCAGGTTCAGCTCACGATCGTCGGCTGGCTGGCCGAGATAGGAGAGGCCGGAATTCTGCCAGTAGCTCTGCGTGCGCGTGTAGGCGCCGTCATAGAGGTTCTTGTTGACCCATTCGAAATCGAAGACGAGAGCCAGACCCTGCCGCAGCTTCGGATTGTCGAACATGGCGCGACGGGTGTTGAACACGAAGCCGAGCATGCCGGAGGGCGTCTTCGGCGAGAACGTGTCCTTGATGACCTCGCCGGAGCGCACGGCCGGGAAATCGTAACTGCGCGCCCAGCGATTGGGGCTGCCTTCCGGGTAGATGTCGATCTCGCCCTTCTTGAAGGCTTCGAACAGCGAATTGTCCTGGAGGAAATACTCGACCGAGATGCGGTCGTAATTGTCCTGGCCAATCTTGGAGGGCAGGTCCTTCGCCCAATAGTTGGGGTCGCGCTCGTAGACGATCCGCTCGCCCGGCGTCACGGAGGCCACCTTGTAAGGCCCCGACCCGATCGGGAACGTCAGCGTCGTCTGGTCGAAGGTCTCGACCGGGGTGGCGTGCTTCGGCATGATCGGCGTCATGGCGATGAGGAGCGGAAATTCGCGGTCGCTCTTCTCGTTGAAGGTGAAGCGAACGCTCCGGTCTCCGACTTTTTCCATTTTCGCGACCTTGTCGAGCCGCGACGCGAACGGCACACGGCCCTTGTCGCGGAAGATCTCGAAGGTGAAGATCACATCCTCCGGCGTCACCGGCCGGCCGTCGGACCAGCGCGCCTTCGGATTGATATTGAACTGGATGAAGGTGCGGTCCTCGTCCCACTCCACCGTTTCCGCGAGCAGGCCGTAGAGCGAGAAGGCCTCGTCGCGCGAGCGCGTCATGAGGGAGTCATAGACGAGATTGCCATATTCCGGATCGAGCATGCCGCGCGCCGTGGTGCGCATGCTTTTCAGGATGAACGGATTCAGATTGTCGAAAGACCCGACCACGCCATAGGAGATATGACCGCCTTTTTTGACCTGCGGATCGACGTAAGGAAAATTCTTGAAGCCGGCGGGCAGGGCGGGCGCCCCATGCATGGCGATGCCGTGAACGGGTTCGGCGCTGGCAAGGCCAGCGGCCGTCAGCGAGGTGAACAGGGCAAGGCCCAGAAACAATGCGCGCACGCGGTTCTCCGATGCGGACGGGCCCGGCAAGAACGCGAGCGGATCCAGAAACGATTCCCGCCAACCTATCATGCCGGGTCTTTTTTTGAAGCTTGCGCCGGTAGAATGGCCGTTGTGTGGGGAGCGCGGGTCGAAATCTCACGCGCCTGCACGCAATTTTCGGCGGGCATGACTGGATTAGGCACGCGTGACGCGCTAGGAGAGGAAACCGCCACTGGACGGGTCATGCAATTGCCTCAATTGACCAACAGAGGAGCGGACGGCCGAGCACTCGCCCAGTCGAGCAAGCGGATGTCGAGCACGCAGATATTGTGGACGAGCAAGCGACATCGGGATGAGCGGGTGTGCTTCTGTGGTTCTCGAGACCATTCAGGGTCGAGCGCAGAACGATCGCAACCGATCCTGTCGTGAACGTGATGTTGCGCGTCTTGTCGAGAGAGCGCTGCATCCGAGCCGCAGAAACGATGAATTCAGGAGACGGATATCGTTATGACCTTCAAGCCCACCCTTACCAGGAAAGTCGCAATTTCGGCTTTCGCCGGCGCCGTAGCAGCTGCCGCAATGCCGTCGGCGTCTTTCGCGCAGCAGGCCGGCCAGCGTGCGCCGCAGGGCTGGTTCAAAGTCTGCACCAAGCAGGAAGATAACGACGTCTGCATAGTGCAGAACCTGCTCTCCGCCAATAACGGCCAGCTGGTCACCGCTGCCGGCCTCATCAGCGTGCAGGGCAAGGTCAACCGCAAGATCCTTCAGGTCTCGGTGCCGTCCGCGCGCCTGCTGCCGCCCGGCGTCCAGGTGCAGATCGACGGTGGCAAGCCGATCAAGCTCGACTACGCCATCTGCATGCCCGACAAGTGCGTGGCAGAAGCGCCGCTGACCGACGCCGTCATCGCCAGCCTGAAGAAGGGCAGCGAGGTCGTGTTCACGTCGATCAACTTCCAGCGCGCGCCGAACCCGATCAAGATGTCGCTCGAAGGCTTCACCGGCGTCTTCGACGGCGAGCCGATCGAGCAGTCGAAGCTGCAGGAACGCCAGCGCCTGCTGCAGGAAGAAATGCAGAAGAAGGCGGAAGATGCCCGAAAGAAGCTTGAGGAAGCCCAGAAGGCTGCCAAGCAGAACTGATCAGTAGCATATCATTTCCCAACAAAAAGCCCGGATCCTGCGATCCGGGCTTTTCTGTCTCTAGACAGGGAACGTTTGTCCCGATCAGTGCGTAACAACCGCCTTCGGCTTGTACTGGCCGATGGTTTCGGGGTCGAAGAACGTTTCGACCTGCGAGTGACGAACGGGGGTGCCCGTCTCGTCCGACATCAGGTTCTGCTCCGAGACGTAGGCGACATATTCGCTCTCGTCGTTTTCCGCCAGCAGGTGATAGAATGGCTGATCGCGATCGGGCCGCACCTCGGCCGGAATGGCGTTCCACCATTCTTCCGTGTTCGCGTATTCCGCATCAACGTCGAAGATCACGCCACGGAACGGGAAAAGCCGGTGGCGAACCACTTGTCCGATCTGGAACTTTGCATCTCTCTGTTTCATCATGACCGTATTCCTTTCTTTCAATATGTGGGAGGAAACGCTCCGAGATCAAGGGACGAAGGGTGAACACAAAAATATTACACCCTAAAAAAGTCTCATCGTCTGAAAAGCTAATGTTGCGGCTGAAACGACCACTGAAACGGAAAAGGCCGACGCTTGCGGCGTCGGCCTTTTCCGTTCGTCTGACGTGGATCAACCCGAATAATACATGTCGAATTCGACCGGGTGCGGGGTCATATCGTAGCGCATGACTTCCGCCATCTTCAGTTCGATATAGGCGTCGATCTGGTCGTCGTCGAAGACGCCGCCGGCCGTGAGGAATTTCCGGTCGCGATCGAGATTTTCGAGCGCTTCGCGAAGCGAGCCGCAGACCGTCGGGATCTTCTTCAGCTCCTTGGCCGGCAGGTCGTAGAGATCCTTGTCCATCGCCTTGCCGGGATGGATCTTGTTGCGGATGCCATCGAGACCGGCCATCAGCATGGAGGCGAAGGCCAGATAGGGATTTGCCAGCGGATCGGGGAAGCGGACTTCGACACGCTTCGACTTCGCGCCGGAGCCGAAGGGGATGCGGCAGGAGGCCGAGCGGTTGCGGGCGGAATAGGCCAGCAGAACCGGCGCCTCGTAGCCCGGAACCAGACGCTTGTAGGAGTTGGTCGTCGGGTTGGTGAAGGCATTGATAGCCTTGGCGTGGCGAATAATGCCGCCGATGTAGAACAGGCAGTTTTCCGAAAGCCCGGCATATTCGTCGCCGGCGAAGGTCGGCTTGCCGTCCTTCCAGATCGACTGGTGCACATGCATGCCCGAGCCATTGTCGCCGAAGATGGGCTTCGGCATGAAGGTCGCCGTCTTGCCGTAGGCGTTCGCCACCTGATGCACGACGTATTTGTAGATCTGGATCTGGTCGGCGCTGCGAACCAGCGTGTCGAATTTCACGCCGAGTTCGTGCTGCGCAGCCGCCACTTCATGGTGCTGCTTCTCGACCGTCACGCCCATTTCCGACAGGACCGTGAGCATTTCCGAGCGCATGTCCTGGCAGCTGTCGATCGGCGGGACGGGGAAATAGCCGCCCTTGACGCGCGGACGGTGTCCAAGGTTTCCGGTGTCGTAGGCGGTATCGTCGTTCGACGGCAGTTCTGAGGAATCGAGCTTGAAGCCGGTATTGTAAGGGTCGGCCTTGTAGCGGACGTCGTCGAAAATGAAGAACTCCGGCTCGGGGCCGACGAAGACGGTGTCGCCGATACCGGATGACTTCAGGTAGGCTTCCGCCTTCTTCGCCGTTCCGCGCGGGTCGCGATTGTAGGCCTCGCCCGAGATCGGATCGAGGATGTCGCAGACCACGACCATGGTGGACTGGGCGAAGAACGGGTCCATGTGCACCGTGGCCGTATCCGGCATCAGCACCATGTCGGACTCATTGATGGCCTTCCAGCCGCCAATGGACGAGCCGTCGAACATGACGCCATCGACGAACATGTCTTCATCGACGCAGGACACATCCATCGTCACGTGCTGAAGCTTGCCCTTGGGATCGGTGAATCGAAGGTCGACGAACTTGACGTCGTTTTCCTTGATCTGCTTGAGGATGTCGCTCGCAGTCGTCATATCGGAGATGTCCTTCCCTGTCGGTTATAGGCCGCCGCGCGAATGCGGCGGCGTGAAATCAGATGGCGTCGACGCCGGTTTCGCCCGTGCGGATTCGGATGACCTCTTCCACGTTCGAGACGAAAATCTTGCCGTCGCCGATCCGCCCCGTCTGGGCGGCCTTACGGATCGCCTCGATGACGGCGTCTGCATTCTCGTCGGCGAGAACCACTTCGACCTTCACCTTGGGCAGAAAATCCACGACATATTCGGCGCCTCGATAGAGTTCGGTATGGCCCTTCTGCCGTCCGAAACCCTTGGCTTCCGTTACCGTAATACCCTGGAGCCCGACTTCCTGAAGGGCCTCCTTCACTTCATCCAGCTTGAATGGCTTGATGATCGCCTCGACCTTTTTCATGAGAAAATGTCTCTCCGCTTCTCCCGTTGGAACAGGGGAATCCCCGCTCGCCCCACCATATGCATTTAGCATGCCATGTCTTCAAAATCTCGACGCATTTGCCTTTGGTGTGCGTGGATCGGAAGCGGTTTTTCTCGTTCCGCGCCAGTATTGCAGGAGAATGCCTATTTCTTGTGAAATGCGAGCGGTTTACGGCAATTTGATGCACTGCGAGACGAATTTGACCGGTTTCAGCATGATATTTGAGCGCCAAATATATGCAGATGCTCAGGAATTGGTCAACACGCATTCCTGCGAGACGCTTGATTTCCAGCTTTCGCCTCTTCAGTGTAAGAGCAGGATCACGCATTTTTGCGGAGGTGGCAAGATGGGTTTCGAGACGAGCATGGCAACCTGGATCGTGACCCCGGAGGACATGGGAAAGGTGGACGCGGCGGCCGCCGCATCCGGCCTCTCATCCTTCGGCTTGATGCGCGCCGCGGGCTACGCGGTCGCCGCCGCGGCGCTGCGGCATTATCCCGACGCGATCCGCTTCGTCTGCCTCTGCGGCCCCGGCAACAACGGCGGCGATGCGCTTGTCGCGGCGGAAGCGCTGGCCGACAGCGGCGCAAGCGTTGCGGTGTTTCTCCTGCAAGACGCCTCGCGCTTCAGCGAAGATGCCGCCACCGCTTTCGCGCGCCTCTCCGTCGCCGGCCAGACCATCGCCGACTATGTCCCCAGCACAGGCGATGTCGTCATCGACGGTCTGTTCGGCGCGGGACTCTCGCGTGCCGTTTCGTCTGAGGTCGCCGATTTGATGAAGGCGGTTACCTCTGCGGGACTGCCGGTCGTCGCGATCGATCTGCCATCCGGGATCGACGGGAGATCCGGCAACGTTCTCGGGGCGTGCTTTCAGGCATCGCATACGGTCACGTTCATGACCCGCAAGCCAGGACATCTTCTCCTGCCGGGACGTTCAGCCTGCGGCGCGCTCGAGGTCGTCGATATCGGCATTCCCAGGCGAATCCTGCAAGCGCATCGGCGTGCGATTGCCGAGAATACTCCGGCGCTTTGGGCGGATGCCGTGCAGGCGCTCGATCCGTCGGCGCACAAGTACCGTCGGGGGCATCTCGTCGTCTTCTCCGGTCCGGCGAACAGCAGCGGCGCTGCGCGGATGAGCGCAACGGCGGGCCTCTCCTCGGGTGCTGGTCTCGTCACGATGGTCGCGTCATCGCAGGCGATGTCGACGCTTGCCGCGCATCTGACGGCGGTCATGCTGAAGCCTGTCGATAGCGAGCCGATGCTGCACGATCTCCTCGACGACAAGCGCCTCAACGCCTTCGTGCTCGGGCCGGGCTTTGGCGATGCCGAGCGGGCCCGGATGATCGTTGCAAGCCTCTGCGAGCGCTCGCTGGTGCTCGACGCGGATGGGATCACCGCCTTCCGCGAGGATCCGCAGGCTCTGTTCGCGGCTTTCCAAGGCCCGGTTCGTCTCGTCCTGACCCCGCATGACGGCGAATTCGCCCGTCTTTTCCCGGATCTCGGGTCGGACAAGACGCTCTCCAAGATCGATCGCGCGACCGAGGCGGCCCGGCGCAGCAATGCTGTCATCGTCCTCAAGGGCTCGGATACCGTCATCGCCGCCCCGGATGGCCGGATCGCGATCAACGCGAACGCCCCGCCCTGGCTCGCAACGGCCGGCTCGGGCGATGTTCTCGCCGGCATCATCGGCGCGCATCTGGCCCAGGGCATGCCCGCCTTCGAAGCCGCGGCAAGCGCCGCCTGGCGTCATGGCGCTGCCGGGCAAACGGCGGGCGAGGGGATGACGGCCGAAGACCTGCTCCGTGCGATCAGGCCGCTGCCGCACAGACCATGGCGGTCAGACCATAGCGCTCAGACAAGCAGCGAAAACGCTGACAAGACATAGGCTCGCAGCCGGATCTCTTCCTGCTAAGCGAAACGCTTCTGCAATTCGATGGCGCCCCTGGGTGCGTTGACCTTGCCCTCGTGAATGAAGAAGGCGAAGACGTCTCGCGGATGGTGTGGCACGGGATCGGCCAGCAAGGGCAATCCCTCCGCAACACCGCCGGATCTCCAGGTTTCAAGGCGAGCCTGCCATTCGGAGAGGCGCTTTTCGTCGTAGCAGGTCTCGATATCGTCGCTGCCCGTCTGCAGACGTGCATAGACGAAGTCAGCGCTCACGTCCGCGAGCAGCGGATACTCCGCGTGATCGGCGCAGACGATGGCGACGTTGTGCCGTCGCGCCATCTCGACGAATTCCGGGGTCTGAAACGAGACGTGGCGCACCTCGATGGCGTGCCGCAGGGCAAGCCCGTCCTGCTTTTCCGGCAGAAGCGCCAGAAAAGCCTCGAAATCGGCAGCATCGAACTTCTTCGTCGGCATGAACTGCCAGAGGATCGGCCCGAGCTTGGCGCCGAGTTCGGTCAGGCCCTGCCCGAGGAACCGGGCAATCGACTCGCCGGCATCCGCCAGCACCTTCTTGTTGGTCGCAAAGCGGCTCGCCTTCAGCGTGAAGACGAAATCATCCGGAACCTCCGACGCCCATTTCGCAAACGTCTCCGGCTTTTGCGAGCTGTAATAGGTCCCGTTGACCTCGATCACCTGCAGCGCCTTGCCGGCAAACTCCAGCTGCCGCTTCTTCGCAAGCCCCTCGGGATAGAACGTTCCTTCCCACGGATCGAACGTCCAGCCACCGATGCCGACACGGACCTTACCCAACTTACCGCTCATGATGCCAACTCATCGCCTGGATCCCTTTCCCTTCGCCCAATTCCCTGCCTCGCGGACTACTCGGCCGCGACAGCTTTGCGGACCGGACGACGCTCCAGCAACTCCTTCAGGAAATGGCCGGTATGCGACCGCTTCTCCTTGACGATCTGCTCCGGCGTGCCCTCGGCCACGACCTGCCCGCCACCATCGCCGCCCTCCGGACCGAAATCGAGTATCCAGTCGGCGGTCTTGATGACCTCCAGATTGTGCTCGATCACGACGACGGAATTGCCTTGGTTGACGAGTTCGTGCAGCAGTTCCAGCAGCTTCGCCACATCATGGAAATGCAGCCCCGTCGTCGGCTCATCGAGAATGTAGAGCGTGCGTCCGGTCGAGCGCTTGGACAGTTCCTTGGCCAGCTTGACGCGCTGCGCTTCGCCGCCCGACAGCGTGTTGGCCTGCTGACCGACCTTGATGTACCCGAGCCCGACCTCGTTGAGCGTTACGAGCTTGTCGCGCACCGCCGGCACGGCTGCAAAGAACTCGACGCCTTCCTCGACCGTCATGTCCAACACGTCCGCGATCGACTTTCCCTTGAAGGTCACATCCAGGGTTTCGCGATTGTAGCGTTTCCCATGGCAGACATCGCAGGTGACGTAGACGTCCGGGAGGAAGTGCATCTCGATCTTGATGACGCCATCGCCCTGGCAGGCCTCGCAGCGACCGCCCTTCACATTGAACGAGAAGCGTCCGGGCTGGTAGCCCCGGGCCTTTGCCTCCGGCAGCCCCGAAAACCAATCCCGGATGGGCGTAAAGGCGCCGGTATAGGTGGCCGGGTTCGAGCGCGGCGTCCGGCCGATCGGCGACTGGTCGATATCGATGACCTTGTCGATATGTTCGAACCCGTCGATGCGGTCGTGATCGGCCGGAATTTCGCGCGCGCCCATCACCCGTCGCGCCGCCGATTTGTAAAGCGTTTCGATGAGAAAGGTGGACTTGCCGCCGCCGGAAACGCCGGTCACGGCCGTGAAGACCCCGAGCGGGATGGACGCCGTGACATTCTTCAGATTGTTGCCGCGGGCACCGACGACGGTCAGTTCCTTTTTCTTCTTCGGCTTGCGCCGCTCGGCAGGCACCGAGACAGAAAGGTCGCCCGAGAGATATTTGCCTGTCAGAGAAGTAGGGTGATCGATGATCTCCTGCGGCGTGCCGGAAGCCACGACCTGGCCGCCATGAATGCCGGCAGCCGGACCGATATCGACAACATAGTCGGCCGTCAGAATCGCGTCTTCGTCGTGCTCGACCACGATGACGGTATTTCCAATGTCGCGCAGATGCCGCAGCGTATCGAGAAGGCGCGCATTGTCCCGCTGATGCAGGCCGATCGACGGCTCGTCCAGCACGTAGAGCACGCCCGTCAGGCCCGATCCGATCTGCGAGGCGAGCCGGATGCGCTGGCTTTCGCCGCCCGACAAGGTACCGGAATTTCGCGAAAGACTGAGGTAATCCAGCCCGACATCGTTCAGGAAGCGCAGGCGATCGCGAATCTCCTTCAGGATCCGAACGGCAATCTCGTTCTGCTTCTCCGTTAGGCGGGCGGGCAGATCCTCGAACCAATCCCGCGCGACGCGGATCGACATGTTCGTCACCTCGCCGATTTGAAGCCGGTCGATCTTGACGGCCAGCGCCTCGGGCTTCAGCCGGAAACCTTTGCAGGCCGGGCAGGGGGCTGCCGACATGTAACGCTCGATCTCCTCGCGCGCCCAGGCCGATTCGGTTTCTTTCCAGCGCCGTTCGAGGTTGGGGACGATCCCTTCGAACGTCTTCGTGGTGTTGTACGAGCGTGCGCCATCCGCATACTGGAACACGATCTTTTCGTCCGTCCCGCGCAGGATCGCCTTTTTCGCAGCATCCGACAGATCCGCCCAGGTGCTGCTCAGCTTGAAGCCGAACGCCTTGCCGAGCGCTTCCAGCGTTTGATTGTAGTAAGGCGACGACGATTTGGCCCAGGGGGCGATCGCCCCGTTTTTCAGGGTCCGATCGTGTTCCGGAACGATGAGGGCCTCGTCGATCTTCTGCTGACTGCCGAGGCCGTCGCAGGTGGGGCAGGCACCGAACGGATTGTTGAAGGAAAACAGCCGCGGTTCGATCTCGGAAATCGTGAAGCCGGAGACGGGGCAGGCGAATTTCTCCGAAAACAGCACCCGCTCATGCGTCTCGTTGAGCGATTTGTTCGCGGAGCCGCCGGCCGAGGTCTCCTTCTCGGGCAGAGGCTTGTCGGCAAATTCGGCTATCGCAAGACCATCGGCCAGCCTGAGCGATGTTTCCAGACTGTCGGCCAGCCGCGCAGCAATATCGCCGCGCACGACCAGGCGATCGACCACCACATCGATATCGTGCTTGTATTTCTTGTCGAGCGCGGGGACATCGGCGATCTCGTAGAACTGGCCATCGACCTTGACGCGCTGAAAGCCCTTTTTCATCAGCTCCGCGAGTTCTTTCTTGTACTCGCCCTTACGGCCCCGGATCATCGGCGCGAGGATGTACAGGCGAGCGCCTTCCTCCATCGCAAGGATACGGTCAACCATCTGGCTCACCGTCTGGCTCTCGATTGGCAGCCCGGTCGCCGGCGAATAGGGGACACCGACGCGCGCGAAAAGAAGGCGCATATAGTCGTAGATCTCCGTCACCGTTCCCACGGTCGAGCGGGGGTTCTTCGACGTCGTCTTCTGTTCAATCGAAATTGCGGGCGAAAGACCTTCGATCAGGTCCACATCCGGCTTCTGCATCATCTCCAGAAACTGGCGCGCATAGGCCGACAGGCTCTCGACGTAGCGCCTCTGCCCTTCCGCATAGATAGTATCGAAGGCGAGCGACGATTTTCCCGACCCGGAAAGGCCGGTCATCACGATCAGTTTGTTGCGCGGGAGATCGAGGTCGATACCCTTGAGATTGTGCTCCCGCGCACCGCGGATCGAGATGGTCTTGAATTCGCTCATGGTCAAACGCTCTGTATGGGGACGAAGCCCTTACTTAAGATCAATACTTCATATGTCGAGCCGGCCTCGGGCGAAACCGCAATTCGAACGTCCCGGTCCGGGCAGGCTCGTTGAGCATCGGAAGCCCGGCGCGTGCATGGTTGACAGGATCATAACGAAGAATTAGAACAAATAAAGAACAAATTTGCAAACTGTTGTGGATTGCCGCGGGTCGAGGGCGAAAAGCCAGATCCAACAGCGTAGGCTTTGCGCACATTGCGGGACGTTGGGCCGCTTTCAGGAGACAGGACAAAGAGATGGCTGGTAGCGTAAACAAGGTGATCCTCATCGGAAACGTCGGGGCGGACCCGGAAATCCGGCGGACGCAGGACGGAAAGCCGATCGCGAACCTGCGCATCGCCACGTCCGAAAGCTGGCGCGACCGAAATTCGGGCGAGCGACGCGAGAAGACCGAGTGGCATACGGTCGTCGTTTTCAACGAGGGCCTGTGCAAGGTCGTCGAACAATATGTGAAGAAGGGCGCCAAGCTTTATCTCGAAGGCGCCTTGCAGACACGCAAATGGCAGGACAAGGACGGCAACGACCGCTATTCCACCGAAGTGGTGCTTCAGGGCTTCAATTCGACGCTGACCATGCTGGATGGCCGTGACGGCGGCGGCGGTAGTGGTGGTGGAAACCGTGGGAGTTCGGATTACGGCGGGGGCAGCGGACCGAACTATGGCGACGATTTCGATCGTCCGGCCCAGTCGTCCGGCGGTCGTTCGGGCGGCAGCACCGGCGGGGCGAGCGGTGGCTTCTCGCGCGATCTGGATGACGACATTCCGTTCTGATTCCGTCTTGGACACCGAGTGTCAAATAGCCTTTCCGCCGTTGCGAGCCTGCTTGCGACGGCGTTTCTTATTGCCGGAGCGATGAACGCTGATCTCAAGGTCTGTCCTTTCGGAAAGGACCTCGCCGCAAGCAACGCATCTGAACGAATTCGCCTTTTCGTCGATGAACGGTTCACTTCGGCGGAATGGCACTTGCAGAACACATGAGGAACATATAACACTGTTCTTGCTTTGTTTCGTGACTTTGGAGTCGTTTGATCATGCTGACCCGCAAGCAACAGGAATTGTTGATTTTCATTCATGAGCGCATGAAGGAATCGGGTGTTCCGCCATCGTTCGACGAGATGAAGGATGCTCTGGAACTGGCCTCCAAGTCCGGCATCCATCGGCTGATCACGGCGCTCGAAGAGCGTGGCTTTATCCGGCGCTTGCCAAACAGGGCGCGGGCGCTCGAGGTGATCAAGCTGCCGGACGCCTATCTCGCGTTGACACCGCCGAAGCGGGGGTTTTCACCGAGCGTCATTCAGGGAAGTCGCCCGTCCTCTGTCCCGGAAACACCGGCGAAGGCTGCCATTGGCATCGGAAACGATAACAGCGTCTCCGTTCCGGTTATGGGTCGGATCGCTGCCGGGGTGCCGATTTCCGCTATCCAGAACAACACGCATGACATTGCCGTTCCCGCCTTCATGCTCGGCAGTGGCGAGCATTATGCGTTGGAAGTTCGGGGGGACTCGATGATCGAAGCGGGCATTCTCGATGGTGATACCGTCATCATACGGAATGCGAACAGCGCCAGCCCGGGCGAGATCGTCGTGGCCTTGGTCGATGACGAAGAGGCGACCTTGAAACGCTTCCGCCGCAAGGGAGCCTCTGTCGCTCTGGAGGCGGCCAACCCGGCCTATGAAACGCGGATTTTCGGACCGGACCGGGTCAAGGTTCAGGGGAAGCTTGTCGGCTTGATCCGCCGCTACCAGTAAAGAGGATATGGTTTTCGGCGAGGGGTGGCCGATTGGAGGCGTCGGTCTTCAGGGCAACCATCAGTTTCCCTTGTCCGGAATTCCTCGTCCTGTCCGCTTCGATATTGACCTTGCGCCGTGCATTTCATCAATGCGCGGTTTGCTTGTTTTCTCATGGAGTGGCCTTTTTTCCGTTGCTTTCGTTCGACAAGGATGTTGACGGGAGTTGCTATTCTCGAAAGCGTTGGGGAGGCGAAGAGCGTACTCGAAGCGGACGCAAGCAGTCAGCTCGCGAGATGCATCGGCACGCGTTTTTCAGAGAAACCTGCACGATGGAGAAGCAGATGGAACTGCTTGCGGACATCGGCGTTAACCGGCCGAACGCTGCGGAGACCGAGATGCCGGGAACATTGGAAAGTTTTGAAGTTCTGGTCTTCGACGATCGCGAAGGCGAGATTTCACAATCCGATCGACCATTGAGCGTCGAGACCGCCGATGAAGCCTGCGCGTTGGCCAGTCGTCTCGCACGCGGACATGCGGGCACGGCGGTCGTCTCAAGGCGGGGCAACACGGCGATCGGCGAAGCCGGCCCAGCCCTCGTTCTTGAGCGGCATGGTCGGATCGGCGATTTCGACTGAAGATCGCTGATCACGTATCGCTGGCAATGGCGCCGTACCATCTCTTTTTAAGCGCAGACCGTGCGCAAAGGATCACGCTATGAGAATGATTTTCGTCGGGATGCTGGCATCCGTCCTCAGTATCCTCGTGATCAAGTACGCCAACAACGATCTCGGCAATGGCGTTCCCATGACGACAGTTGGAGCAGCCAGCTCACTCTAAAGCCCAACGTCTGTCGGGCTGCTTCTATTCTTCTTGATTTTGGCACCCTTCGATACAATGGCGTCGGCTATTCGTGAATGGTATAGGATCCCATCTCGCACAGGTTTTGCTTGTCTTCAGTTGTCGCCAGGTCCGATCCTTCTTCGAACTCGAACCGCAGGTCGTAGTCGCAAACGTCGCGTCCGTCCGCGATCGTCAGTTCGATCGTCTCGCCAGGACTGAGCACCTGCTCTCCGAAGACGTCCCCCTCCCAGTCGCTGACGCCGACGGGTGACGTATAGAATCGCGTGAGAACCGATTGCGTACCGTTCTTCAGCGTGAAGACAAGATCTTCCGCTTGCGCTGGGTTTGACAAGAACGTGACGCTCACCAAGAGGGCGCCTGCAATGCTGGCCTTTGTTGTCATGTCGTCTAATCTCCTCCCCAGGAAATTCAAGTGCGTTCGTTCGAAATCGCTAATCGAAGGATAGCGAAGGTCTCATCACATTCAACCAGTTTGTCGCGCACCTGTCCGGGATGACGGCTATCTCTTTTTGACGTTGCAATCGTGCAGGCACTGTCGCGCCGTCGGGACGCTGGGGCTTTATGCCGTTGACGAAGCAGCGCGGTCCGGCAAATTTCACGAAAGGGGGGAAGTTCGCAGCATCTGGCCGCGGCGAAATGACGAAATCACTTCCGCGCCATCCCGCACAGGCGAGGGCCTGTCGTCCTTGTGAAAAGGGAAAATAGTGTAAAGGGAAAATGGACGGCCGCCGTGATCTCGTGGCAGCGACGTGACGTCAATCTGTCGCCCGACCCCGTTCTAGAACCAACGGCAGTCGCGTCCGGCGCCCTTGTGACAGAATCGATCTCTCCCGTCTACTCTGCGATTAGGCAGGGAATAAGAGCGCCGCATTTGGGGTGATCGGCATCCAAACGGGACCCCCATCTGCGAATGGAGTTAGAACAGCCACCGTTTTAATCGGAGGCTTTTTTGTTGTGTGGCGATCCCGTCGGACAGCACAGTAACGATCACGGTTAAGCCGATATTATGTGCTTTCCGCCAATGCGGCCATGTTTGAACACCGCAAACGACGGGGTTTGCAGTGATATTTCAGTGCCTACATCAGCTTCTTCCACCGTCATTCCATAGTAGTTCTCGGCATCTATAGCTCTAGCCTTTTAGAAAAGGCTAATTTTTACAATTCCGGCCTTCTTAAATGATATATCCATCGTATTAATTTTGGTCTCAAGGTCAACGGCGGCGACGAATTTGTGTTTGTGCGTGTTTACATCCGCAGCAAAATTACGAAATCCAGCATCACCGCCAGCTTCGATAATATCCATACTCCAGTAAGGCTGAAGAAAATCTAATATAAAATTGTCTACGTCTGGTCCAAGCTTAAGAGGCAGAAGATTTCGTACAGCCTCGCCGCGAGATTCGGACCAAGGGAAAATCGAATGCTGTTTCTTTTCAGAATATATCGCCGACATATATTCTCGTATTGCTTGGTTAGATGAATGTTTAATATGGATTGCCGCTTGATTGACGTGCTGCTCAAATTTTCCTTTTTCAGGCTAATTTACTTTGGAAAAAAAATATAGTGAATATCTATTTTTATTTATTTCACAGTAGTGAAATATGGGTATCTTTGCAGTGATATTCCCATATATTCTTCTTTTTGAAATTTCAATGTCAGCTCAGTTGATCAAATTGAATGCAGAATAAAATTTTTCGTCGCTTTCGACTGTCATTGATATTCTCTGTGGTTGATGACTGATTTATTGTTTGAAAGCGTATATTCTGATGCTCTGCTCGCAAATCTACCAATTTCTGAGATAGAGTAAATCGGGCGAATAGTCCGCCATTCCATCATCATCGGCTTGGATCCTGTCTTCAGACCGGCTCGACCTTATCAATCTGGATTGTAGCAGGGTCAGAGAGCCGATTGCCCAAATCCTGTTTGAGCGCGTCGATCAAGGCCAGCTTTTTACGCCGAGCTTGACGCCTTTTTGCCGGGATGTCGGAGTCGTCGCGCACCGGCGCAACGAGCGGAATATCAAAAAAGCCGTCGCTTCGCAGCGTACCGCCACGTTCCCGCCAGAGCGCATCATAATCGAACATCACCGGATCGGCATAGCCGGCATCGCTATGAGCAAATGCCGTCTGCCCGTTTCGAATCCGATCGGAGACGCAGAGGATCCTGCTGACATTTGCGCTTTGGCACAGCGCGCGGAACATTTCGACGAGCATATCCTGTGGCCGCGTGCCACCAGCAGCTTTGGTGAAGGCTCGGTTGTGCAGGAGAGCATCCTTTCCGCTGCCGCCTTGGATCCCGCCAACGTAAGCCGTTCGATCTCCATTTCGCTCGCGTGCCAACGTGAAGACGATCGCAAAGATACGCTCTTGCCGGTCCATCAGGCTCAATACAAGAAGACCTTCGCGAAACAACCACCGCGCGGAGTCCAAGACGAGCAAAAACGAGGGACCGATCCGGTCCATGGTCATCAGGGTAGCGGCTTCGTTCGGCTTGATGTCAAATGGCCGTCCGATCAACTCCATCAGATCGCAATGATCAATGATCCGACGAAACCGCTCTCGAGCCGTCCAATGCGCGGCGACGAAACGGACACGGAGAAAACTCCATATTTCCGGCCTTGCGGCAACCAGGCGTTCCAGCATGCTGTCCCGGCGCGCGTGGATTAACGCTGACAATTGCCGCCAGTGAAAGAGAGCTGATGCACCGTAAAGCAGCGGCAGTCCATAGGGACGATACCGGCGAACGAAAGCCGGCAGCCATCGGAGGCTTGCGTATCGAGTAAGCTTCGCTGGTTTAACCTGTTCATCCGTCAAGACAGATTTTGCCATCAGCTTCCTTAAAGCCCGACCGAAAATTGAGTTAAGCTATTTCAGTAGCTTGTGATTCACCGGATTTGCGAAGACCACGAGGATCACATCGGCTGGACTGAAACCGCTCGGCGCCAACATGACAGAAGCAGGCTGCGCTATGCAAGCGGCCGCACCGATGAGGCGTGGGCTGTCGTCCGGCCATTATGATTGAGGCATACCTCCAAGGTCGGACGCCCGCGCATGCACAAGGCGTACCCTGTGGAATGCGATCCAGTATATCGCATCGACGGGGTGCCAATGGGCGCAACTACCCAAGGATTTCCCGCCCTTCACGAAAATGGGCCGCCACCCGGTGCAGGTGACGGCTGATTTTTAGGTCGTTGGGAAATTCCACTTTGTCTGTGGTCTTCTGAGTACGGCTGAACTGGATGGAAAGTTGCGAGTGCAGTGCACATGCAAAGTTTTTATTTCGCACTTGCACAACGCCACCCGATTATCGTCTGGTGGGGTAACCTTGCTTGAGTTCTCCGTGCATCTTGCTGCTTCGGAGACTGGCTGAGCCGTTGCCCGGTTACAGTCTCCGCGGTTCTCCCAAGACGTGAAATGCGCGCCCGCTCGCCTTGATCGGCAAGGGGGGGCTTTTGCGTTTCTGGAGTGAGCATCTCCGGCGAATAAGCCTCGCCGTCGGACCTAAAGACCGCGCCAGATGACCGCTAGAAGGCCGAGCGCTGGACAAGCAGACTACCTGTCGCACCACCTATTCCCCCAGTTGTCTGGCCAAACTCGCGCCAACCCCTCCCGTATCAGCGCATGACCTGCATCACGCCCGTCTTTGAGCTTGATCCGCAAGAGCTTGCGACGCTCATAACGCCGGATATCGGCTACCGTCACTTTCTGGCCGTAGACCAAGAGCTCTTCGACGGCGTCTCGGACTGCCTGTGGCTTGGAAGGGGCGGCAAGCTCGTAAGTGGCCGAGGCGTTCAAATCGGAACCGTGGTTCCATTTTGTGCCGAACACCTCAGCTACCTCCATCATCTTTCGCGCCGTTCGATCGTTCATCTCAAATTGCGCCGCGATCCACGGAAGGAACATCCCATGAGGCAGTCTTTTTTCTGGCGCCTCAGAGCCAGGCCGATTGCAATGATGCTTTGTGCCGCCGCAAGTGCGTCTTGATCAGCGTAGCGTGTTCCCGGACCGAGGCCTCGTGGAACGAAGCCCCAACAAGTCGCCATGAAATTCCACGCGTCTCCAAGGCTTGTCCGCGCCGATATGCCGCCTCGACCACTTGGGAGAGGAATCCCGAACCGATGAAGTCCTGTGGCTGCGCCAGAGTCCCCAACGAGCCACTCGCTGAGATTGGCAGCCATCGGAACAACAAAGAAAATGAGAGCTAAGTGATTGTGATAATTGTTTGGAGGCCTCGCCCGGAATTGAACCGGGGTGCAAGGATTTGCAGTCCTCTGCGTCACCACTCCGCCACGAGGCCTCTTCGGGTCGATCAACGAGCCTTGGCCAGCGTTTAGAATGATCCTAGATGAAGCGCAAGAGGTGGGGTCTGATTTTGCTATTTTTCTTGGGCCGACTGCAGGAGAATCCCGGAGAAATGTCGCCATGCTGGAGCGACAAATTTAAGGGGATGCGATCGCGCTACTCGCCTATATCATGGGCAACAGCGTATCGGTCCTGTCACCGGTGCGCGTTTTCCGTGATCCCAAGGCTAAAGCCCAACGACGGTCCGGCGCCACCGGACCGGCGTTGAATGGACTTGAACGCCGCTCTTATTTGAGAAATTCCGCATGGCGGAACGCGGGATCGGGGTAGCGGTAGAAGCCTTGACCGCTGGCGACGCCCAGCTTGCCCTGATCGACGAAATTCTCCTTGAGGTAAGTCACGATCGGCAAAAGTTCCGTCCGGCCACCGTGCTCGGCCATATGGCTCAGCGCGTTGTAGACGGTACCGATGCCCATCATGTCCACCATGCCGATCGGGCCCATTTCCATAGCCGTCCCAATCATCCAGACGCGATCGACATCCTCGAACGAGGCGACGCCGCGGGCAACGAGATCGAGGCCTGTCGTCACGAAGGAGGCGATCAGCGAGTTCGAGATATAAGCGGCATGTTCCTTGGCGATCAGGATCGGGACCAGCCCCATCCGACGTGAGAAGGCGACGATCTCATCGACCAGACCGGCGTCCGTTCCCGGGTGCGGCATGATCTCGAACATCGGCCGTGCCCAGATCGGCCGTGCGACATGGCAGGCGAGGAAGCGTTCGGGGCGGTCGGTGAACGCGGCGATCTGGCTTGGCAGCATCGTCGATGTGTTGCTCGTAAAAAAAGTCTTGGCCGGGCAGTGAAGCGACAAGCCCTCATATGTCTCGCGCTTGACGTCGATCGCCTCTGTGACCGACTCGCTCACGAGATCGACATCGACCGCGGCTTTCGCCAGATCGGTCTCATACGTCAGGCGCGACAGTGTTTCTGCGGGGCTGACCGTCCCCCACCAGCCCTCGGCAGCGAGAGCGGTGGCGAATTGACCATGACGCTCGCGCGAGGACTCCAGCGATCCCTGAGACACATCGTACATGACAACGTCGAGGCCGCGCGCGGCAAAATAGAAGCCGATCTCGGAGCCAACCTGACCCGAGCCTGCGATGAGTATCCTTTTGATCGTCGTGTTTTCCATATTCGGCTCCTCCCGAAATTGCATTGTTGTGTCGCTGAACTGTCGAAATCGGCCAGCGATGTCATCAGCCTTGTGAGGCTCATCCGTACGCCCAAAGCGTGTTGCGATCAGTTCCGATTTACTTTCGGCGCTTTAAGTTCTTGATTTTACGCCTGTCGTTATCGCAAAACCGCTACACACTCGGCGCGACAGGCCTTGGTCGCTTTTCCCGAATGTGAGGGTCCCCCGGTTCCTCATCCAGATTGCCGTGCCTATCCGGCGTTCATCTGGCGGCAATCTTGACCGCGACGGTAATATATTAGTCCAGCTTCAGTTAGCCAAGCGATATCTAAGGTCCGCGCTCACCGGTTCCGCAGCCACGCCCTGACCTTGGGCCGGGCATCCGCCGGGGGACACGACCAAATGATTTCAGGTCCTTGTCAGGAGGGCGGGTGTTCGAGCTCTCGCCGAAGGTAAATTTGATCGGATGACGTCTAACGTGAGCCCGTGTTGTCAGGTCCAGCGGCAGAGCGCCTTCGAGATGGACTTCGGCCCAGTGTCGATATGGGCCCCGTGTGCTTGACCTTTGGATCGGCGACCCGCGACTATCCATGCATCAGCCCGAGCATTCGAAACCACAAGTAGTCGAGGGGCACGAGCACAGCGAATGTCAGGGTGGCAAGCGTCAGACACAGAATGATCCCGTCGCGGGCCGGCACCTCGCCCATGCCCATAGCGACGACGATGGGCGATGCCTGGTACGGCAAGAGCGGCGTCGCGTACCCGATGACTTGCACCATCAGCACTGTCAAAAGAGGCAGGCCTGAGCCATCTGCCAGTGTTCGGGCGAGCGGCGTGTACAAGGCGGGTACGCCGTTGGCAGTGACGACGAAGTTGAGCGCAGTGTTCAGACCCACCAGCGTGCCGAAATTCGACGCAGGCCGCTCCGGGTCCAGCGGCAGGACCGCGAGAAGAAACCGACCGATCATGTCGCCAAGGCCGGTATGCGTGACAAATGCCGCGAGACCCAGAATGCCGGCGATGTAGATACAGGTGCGAAAATTGACACCGGACGCGAAGTCTTCACCGGTCAAGAAGCCGATGCGTGGCAGAAGGCAAATGCAGGCTGCCGCAAGCCCGATCCACGCCGGTCCGATTCCATGGAGGGCATCGGTCATCCAAAGCGCCAATGTAGCGAGCAGGAGGAGTCCGAGCCGGATCTCCGGCAAGGTTAGAGACGATGACGTCTCTATGGTCGCCGGCCTTTTCGGCTGGGCCGGAAAGAGAAAGCAAATGCAACCGACCAGAACTGTACCCTTTAGCAGGCCGAGCACCGGTGCGTGAAGAAGCAGATAGGGAAGATACGAAAGGTGGATGCCGAACGTTGTTTCCGCGGTTCCGGCCATGACAAGATTAGGGACGTTGGCAGGCAGGATGCTGGCCGATAGCTGAAATGTGCCAAATCCGACCGCGAGGGCTAGCCCGATGCGACCGCGACCACCATCTGCCAGTCCGGCCCTGTCCGCCAGCGCCATGACGACCGGCATCAGCAAAGCGATACGACCCATGTTGGATGGCATGACGAACGCGAGCGCGTAGGTCAGCAGGACGACGCCGCCGACCATACACAGCCAGGAGCCGCACAAATACGTGGAGAGAGAGCGGGCGGCGCGATCGGCCAAGCCGACTTTGCGGATCGCGGCACCGAGGACAAAGCCGCTGAGCACCAGCCAAAAGGCGGAAGATAGAAACCCGGCAAAGACAACGTCAGCCGGCGCAGCATTCAGCACCATGGCGGCGGCAAAAAACAACAATGCCGTAAGGTATTCGGGCAATCGTCCCACCGCCCAGAGGCCGACAGTGATGCTGACAAGCCCGACTGGCAACCAAATTTCTTGCACCGTGCCCTCGCATCTCCGACTTTCCCAGATACGAAGGATGGAGCAAGTCATGACCTTTGAAAATCTGCGATATCTGATATCATCCTTCGTCAAACCTAAAGGATCTCATGCGTCGCCTTGATCTCAACGATCTCTCCTTGTTCCGGCATATCGCCGAATCTGGCAGCATCACCGCCGGCGCTGTGCGTGCGAACACGGCTCTGGCCGCTGCCAGCACGCGGCTGCGCGGTGTTGAAGATATTCTGGGAACGCAACTCATGGCGCGTAGTCGCCAGGGTGTCACGCTCACGAGGGCCGGCGAAGCTCTGCTTCTACATGCCCGCAGCCTGTTGGCCGAGGCGGACCGGATGCACGAGGACATGGCGACCTACGCGGATGGAACGGGCGGCCACGTCAGGCTCTTGTCCAACACCAATGCGCTGACCGAATTCCTGCCGGCAGCACTCGGCCGTTTCCTCGCAGCCTTTCCTGGTACGACGGTGGACCTTCAGGAGCGCTTGAGCGACGAGATCGTCGGCCTCGTCGCCGAAGGGATCGCCGACCTCGGTATCGTAGCCGGAACGGTCGATACCGGCACGCTTCAGGTGTTGCCGTTTCGGTCGGATCGGTTTGTGGTCGTGCTGCCACGCGGCGACCGCTTTTCCGATCGATCGTCCCTAGCCTTTGTCGACGCACTCGATCGAGATTTCGTGGGCCTCGATCGCGCCAGTGCCCTTCAGCGCTTCCTCATTGGTCGCGCCGCTCGGTTCGGACGCAGACTGCGGCTTCGCGTCCAGCTCCGAAGCTTCGACGCCGTATGTCTCATGGTCGAAGCCGGTGTTGGCATCGGGATTGTGCCGGAAACGACCGCCCGACGAGCGGCGCATACGATGGCAATCGGCACTGTCCCCCTCGCCGACGAATGGGCGCTCCGCGATTTGCGCATCTGCATCCGTGACCAGGCCAGCCTGTCCGGCAGCGCCCGCCGCCTGCTCGAGCATCTTGTCGAACCTGTCGGAGGAATTCTCGAAAGCGATACTTCCGCTTGAGCCGCACAAATTTTTCCTGAACCTCCGTGGCCCGAACGTTGGTCGCCGATCATTGTGAAGGGGCCAGCTTCGTTGCCGTTCGAAGATTCCGTGCGGCAATCGGCGGTGTTCGCGCACGATAGCGTACCTTAGCGGACAATAGGCGGGGATGGCGGAAGAGGTGGGATTCGAACCCACGGTACGGTCTCCCGCACGCCGGTTTTCAAGACCTGTGGGATTTCGTTGATTAACTTGCATATTTCGGCATTTTCTGTGTAATGTTGCAGCATTGTTGCAGAAAATGAGAAATCTCGATGGCAAGCATCACGAAACGCGCAGGCAAATGGACGGTGACGGCACGGCTCCCGGACACGTTTAAGGGGCCATGCAGGTCCCGCTCGATCTCAAATACCTTTAAGAACAAGCGTGATGCGCAAGTATGGATCGACGCGACGGAATCTGCAATGCGGCTCGGGACGTGGAAAGACCCTCGGCTCGATCCAAAACCAGGTGCATCGAAAGGATACTTCGATCGCCCCTTCAGAGACGCTATTGCGGATTACAGGGACAAGGTGACACCAAGGAAAAAAGGGGCCGCTCAGGAGTCGGATATGTTGAACATGTTGGCTCGCGAGGACTTTGCGGCAAAGACTGTTCGCGAGTTGAGCTCTGATGATTTCGTCGAATACCGCGACAGGCGGCTTGAGGAGTTCTCCGAAAGTACGGTGCGAAACAACCTCAACACCCTCAGCTCAATCTATCGGTGGCTCATTCATGAAAAGAAGGTGCCAGCTGAAAATCCGATAGCCGCAATGCGGAATTTTCAGTTCGGAATACCTCAGCCCAAAGGTCACCGCGAGAGACGACTTACCCCGGGCGAGGAAGAACGCATTTGGGAGCAGCTGAAGGGGGAGACGCCTCAAAACAGGCAATGGGCTTGCCTGTTCCCGCTGTTGCTGGACACAGGAATGCGCGTAGGCGAAGCCGATAGCATCTTGGCAGAATGGGTCAACGCATCCAAAGGCTTCATTAGAATACCGAAAACGAAAAATGGTGAAGCTCGGAATGTCGCCCTATCTGACCGAGCATATGAGGCTCTCGCTGTCCTTGCGGAAGGTGAGCCCGACGACGCCAAGGTGTTTAAGTTTACCAAAGACTCGCGGGACCACGAGTGGCAGAAGATAAGGGAGGCTGCTGGCTGTCCCGACCTTCGCATCCACGACCTGAGGCACGAGGCACTCAGTCGGATGTCTGCGAGGCGCGTTGATCTGAAAACGTTGATGCGGCAGTCTGGACACAAAACCGTAGCAGTTCTCATGAAGTACATTAACCCCACCGATGAGGAACATCGCGAGAATCTATTCGGCAAACCCGAGAGTAGCGGAAGCCAAGACCACGCAACCGCATAACGGAGGGAGTTCTCGGCCACTCCGTGCGCCCTCAACGCCGTTGAATCGGCTCCAACATTGCCCCAGCAGGATTGTATTCATACCCCGTGATCGACCCATCCTTTACCCGCGCGACCACCTCATCAATGATCTGCAACGGCACAAGATACCATTCCTTCGGCTTCACTGGATTGCCGAAACGGTCCTGAATCGTCAGATCGAGTCGGGCAGGCGAGAGCACCCGATGGAGAACGTTCTCGAGCCTGCTGCGGTTGATGTTGAATAGTTTGTACGTCGCCACAACCTCAACGTCAGCGAGCAGGTATGTGGATTCCAAGGCGGCATGCGCGATCCGTGTTTCGACGTTACCGCCTGTCACGCCGACCTTGTGGATCAAGTCCCGGTGGGCGGCGACTTCAGGATGATTAGACTTGCTCCGTAACACATAGATCGTGCCGCTCTCCAGGTCATCATTCTCGACAGCCCCACCGAACAATGGCCCGGCATTGGGGTCGGTGATTCGACGTCCGGCGTCGTCCTTGTATAGCGCCCGCTGGAATGACCTGAGGAGGAGGTCGCTTTCGGTGCCATTGTCGAAAACCACGCGAAGCCGCCGATCCAGCCGACCGTAGTCCGTTCTGAATTCTTCGCCCATGTCCGCGACGAATGCAATCTGACCGCCGAGGATAAAGAACTCGCCCTTCTTCACGTCAGCGTCTTCACCAAACCGCCGGGTCTCGCGGGCGGCCCTGTCGAGGTCATCCTTAACGCGGGTAAACAGCGATTTGAAGAACTCGAAGTCTACGCATGGCGTCCTATCCGCCACCTCCTCGGCAGCACGGACTTCCGCCCGCGGCTTCACATGGGTGAGGTTTGTAAGGTCCACCTCGCCGACCGGCTCGACGCCCAGTTCGGCAAGCAGGGCGTCGTCATCGAGGTCTTCATTTTCACCCGTGGATGCTGGGTCGGCTGCCAGCAAGCCGTACCGGTCGAATTCAAGCAACAAGGCGCAGCAGTCCTCCTGCGCGCGCAGCCTATCGAGTCGCACGGCATAGAGGCGCTCGAAAATATCGCGATCCTCACCGTGCAGAGGCGCACGCCCGTGCTCCTCACGGAAGCGCACAATGTCTTCGAATCCTGCAATAATCCGCTCGTCGCGGGGCGACCTGGCGTTCTGCTTTTTCGCCTCTGGCGCTGCCCCGAGTTCGGCGAGGAGGTCGTCGTCTGAAATGTCAACCATTCTTCTGCTGCTCTACGTGGTGCTTGAGAGCGACCACACCTTCTGCCATGCGCTTTTCCCATGCGTCAGCCGACGTGATGTCCGGAGCGCGGCCACGCTCCTGCATGAACTTCCGAGCCCGTAGGGCAAGGTCTCGGGCCTCTTCGTAGGGAATGCTGATCTTCTTGGAGGCGATGACCGCGGCGACCTGCTTCAGGGTCTGTTCGCTCATAGATTTCGCGAGGATCGAATAGGCAGCCTCGAACGGATTGATCCTGTCGATCATATCGATGTCGAGATTCCGAACGTCCATCGCGAATTTCCGGACCCCGTCGATCAGGGCCGATCCGCCCGTCAATTGCCCGGAGTCTTCCAATTCTGCCGCAACCGCCTTGGCCTTCTGCGTCAGGTTCAAGGCGGCAATAGCATGCTGCCGAATGGCTTCCTGATCGACGTCACTCAGGTCGGGATAACGATCCTTGACGATCTTGCCCATACGGACCTGGGTCAGCTCCTCAGGCACTGTCTCGTCATCAAATAGGCCTTTCTCAAGCGAAGGCTTGTCTTGAACGAAGGCCGTGATGACCTCGTTGAGGTCTTCTTGGCAGATGCGCTTGGCTTCATTGCTCTGCGGCGTGACAAGACCATTGATCTCGAAATGGAATTGACCGGTCGCTTCATTGAAGCCGACGTTCGTCCCCTTGGGATTGTAGCCGCCGTCACCATAGTCGAAGTCAGGCAGAGGGCCGCTGTCTGCATTCTTTGGCGTGAAGTTGAATTTCGGCGCGAGCACCTGCTCCATCAGGAGGCTGGCAGCGATTGCCTTCAGCGTGTCGTTGACGGCGTCCACAACCGCCTCTTCGCTGGCATCGGGTTCGGCGATCAGGTTGGTGAACCGAGCAGACGTCTTGCCCGGCGCGTCACGCGTGGCGCGGCCAATAATCTGGATGATCTCGGTCAAGCTGGCGCGGTAGCCTACTGTCAGCGCATGCTCACACCAAATCCAGTCGAAACCTTCCTTTGCCATACCGAGGGCAATGATGATGTCGACATGATCGCGGTCGTTTTTGTGATTGGGGTCTTTCAAAGCCGAAACGACCTTGTCGCGCCGCGCAGGTTCATCGTCGACAAGGTCGGCGACCTTGATAAGACGCCCTTCAGGCAGCCGCACCAGATGGAAGCCGGTGGTGCGGTCTTCACCCTCCCAGGTGCCGAGCGCGTCCATGATCTCGTTGACCTCTTTCACCTTATCCTTCGTGCTCTCCCGAGAGTTGACGTTAGGGATATGCACGATGGTCTTGAAAGCGGGGTCGAGGACTTTGGTGATCGCGTCGAGATATCGGCCGCTATAGAAGAAATAGCCGATATCCAGAGACTTCAGATGGTCGTAGCCATTGAGCTGTTCGTAATATGTGTAGGTGACGGTCACGAACTTAGACTCGTCCTGAGGAGCAAGTACGGCCTCGGCATCGCCACGAAAGTAAGACCCCGTCATAGCGACGAGGTGGACGCGGTCGCGAGACAGAAACTGTCCTAGCTGTGCGCCGAGCTTGTTATCCGGATTCGAACTGACATGATGGAACTCGTCGACGGCGATAAGGCAGTCATCGAATGCTTCGATACCGAGCTCTTCAACTGAGAAGCGGAACGTCGCGTGCGTACAGACCAGAACCCGATCCTCGCTCTCAAGGAACTGCCCGACAGCCTTAACCTTAGACTTTGCGACGGACGTATTCTCGATGCCCGCGACGTTGCATAGGTTCCATTGTGGCTTCACCGTCCAGTCTGCCCAGAACCCATACCGCGACAGTGGCTCATCGGCAAAGCTGCCGCCGATCGATCGTTCTGGAACCACGATGATGGCCTTACGGACATTCTGATTATGAAGCTTGTCGAGGGCGATGAACATCAGCGCCCGGGATTTGCCAGAGGCGGGCGGTGACTTGATCAACAGGTATTGCTCGCCGCGGTGCTCATAGGCACGCTCCTGCATGGTGCGCATACCAAGTTCGTTGGCCTTGGTCGAAGCACCACTGCCTGCTGTGCGCATGGAAACTGAGGGGATGGTCTTTCCGGTCATTTCACAAATTCCTTGGCGGCTGTGTTTCCGACTTCCCATGCTTTGGTGACTTGGTCGGGGTGAGCGAGGAAGAATTCACCGCCGAGTGATCGGGAGCGTGGAGCTTCACACAGTACGGTTTGCATCGCCTTCTCGCCTGCTAATGCGTGGTCGGATGTTGGATACGCATCAATGCCTTGATCCGCCCCAGAGTGGAGAAGCTCCCATCCAAAGCTGAAGTTCGGAAAGGCGGAATTCAATGTGTCGCGTCGCGTCTTCGGGCTGCAGGAAAAGCCGGCTTTGACGATGATATGCCCGTTGGCCTGCTTCCCGAGGAAAGCGTCTGCGTCCCCCCGGAGCTTTAGAATATAGAGGTGCTTAGGTCCCTCGGCCTCACGCACGGTGAAACCACTTTGCGAAACAGGGCCCGCCTTACTCGGCGCGAGGATATGACGAGCGCCAGCTGGTGCCGACTGGATCACCGCAGACGCACCAAAAACCGCAACCTCTTGGAGGTCCAGTTTCAGGATGTTTTCAGCCTCTCTCGGGGTCAGTCTTTCACCTCGGGAGCCAATGTGCTGCCACGCCTCTGTGGCAGTGGCGTCGGGCGCGAACTCCCTGACCGGCATCCGGGTCTCCGGCGTTACGCGCCATGCGCGCTCAACCTTTACAGCATAGTCCCATTTGCCCTTGCTATCCGGATTGGCTTCCTTCTTCCGCCATTCCTCCGGGGACATAAACTGCTTCGCATGACCCGTCACGTGCGAGCATTGCAAGACCCCAATGACGTTTCCGCGCTCTGCTTCTGAAGCTTTACTTGCACCATAGATGACGACCAAAACACCGGGCGCACTGTTCTTGATGAAGCTTTGTCGAGCGCTCTCAAGTGTGAAGCCTAGAAAGCCCCAGTTCCACGGACCGAAACCGTAAAAGCTCGTCAGCCACACGTTTGGCGGTTTTGAACGGATCGCCTGCATTGGAAACATGAGGTCGGATGTTCGGGCATGCGCATTCTCAAAAGCCCGAACCGAACCATACGCTTCAACCACCCGCGACTGCTGGGCAGGCATCATCTTCTCTTTGCGTTCGGGCCAGCCGTGAACCTCGAACATGTTGCGATAACTGCCGTAGTACTCACGGGCAACACGGGCGATCGCCTTCGCATCTCCACCAGGCTTATAGCTCCTTTCGGCATTCACTTGCGCACCGCCTTTTGCTTGACGCCGTCCGATGCAGTCATTTTGGTGTAAAGCTCAAAGAGCTTTTCTAGGCGTTCGGTGTCATTCCGGAAGCGCCGTCCGATGTAGATGCGCTCCAAAGTCTCATCATTGCGCTGATGGGCAGCGCGTAGATTTTCAGGCATGGAATCAGGGTCATAAAGGCCTGCGATAGTGGCTGGGTAATGGGCCTCGCGGGCAAGTAGGATTTCCTCGCCGCAATTGGTGAGGTCAAACTTGTTCTTCTCAGTCAACGGGGGAACAGGGAATGTATTCCAGCCGAGTGTGTTTGAATACCTAAGATCGGTTTTCAGCTTCCCGCAAACAGTCCCAATCCAGACCATATGAAGTCGAGACGACAAGACAGCCAGATTCCATATTGGCGCATCGTACAGCGCGTACGCCTGATTTGTTGTACCTGTCCGTCCTCCGAAAAGCGCTGTGGGAAGAAACTCTCTTGTCTCAGAACAGATAGTTGGCGCGATAATTGTCATTTCGCGAGCAAGATTTCGATCTCTAAATTGGTGAGGTCGACCGACGAGCGCGTTGTAGCTCGGGTCAGGACTCTCCTGACGAGTCTTTCGCACCAAATCTATACGCTCACTCACGAATCCGTTCGATAAAGCAAATTCGAGATCGTCATCATCGATCCATAGGCAGTAGCGCTGCAGGCCACGGATAAATTCCTGAGCGCCATAAAGTGGGATAATCAGGCGTTCGAAGCGCGGATTATCTTTAATTAGAGCGTCCCGCTCGTTACGATTTAGTGTAAGAAAATTTCCATCTCCGGGAAGATTCCCGTAGTTCATCTTAGATAACGCAGAAATGGGACTGCTGCGCATTTCGACCACTTTAGCCTCAGAAGGCAAAAGATACGGATTTATCGTTTTAACCTCGTGACGCTGTTCGTCATCAAAAATATATTTACGAACGCGAGAGCGGCCGATGCCTAATATAACGCACGTCACACCTGCGTTGGCAGAAGCGTTGTTACTCCAAGGGAACGAACGATGAGCGAAATTAATTTCTAATCCCATTGAGAAAAGATGAGGCCAATAGATCGGAATTTGGGTACCTTGGGCAACGGAATTTGTCGTTACAAAAGCGAATTCTCCAGAATTCCTTTTTATGTAATCTGCAGCTTTTTCAACCCAACAAAAAACGTAGTCGAGCGACGCGCTGGACTTTAAATCTTTTAATACCGTCTTGATCTCGCTTTTTTGCTCGGCTGACTGATTTCTGCGACCAAGATATGGCGGGTTACCGCAGATATACGTTTCACCACCTTCATTCTCAAAATCGATTTGCGCCTGATCAAGAGGCGTTTGGAATAAGTCATCCCCGTGTAGCTTCACGCCTGTGCCGGTCGGCGGACAGACGCTGAACCAGTCTAGGCGCAGCGCATTGCCACAGACGATCCAATTCTCAGCATCTAGCGGCAAGAACTCGATAAGTGCTTCCTTCTGCCCACGATAGAGAACATCGCACTGATATTCGGCAATTATCAAAGCGAGGCGGGCAATCTCAGCCGGAAAGTCGCGCAGTTCGATCCCCCGGAAATTCGTGAGGGGTATCTCTGTTCGTCGGTCGGGCTCGCCGCGGCGCTTGTTAATCTCCGCCTCTATCTCCCGCATCTGCTTATAAGCGATGACCAGAAAATTGCCGGAGCCGCAGGCTGGATCGAAGACTCTGATCCGGGACATTCGGTTCTTGAGGTTCAGCAGTTTGCGCGCGTTATCACCGGCATCCGCCAGCTTCTCGCGTAAATCGTCGAGAAAGAGAGGATTCAAAACCTTCAGGATATTCGGCACGCTGGTGTAGTGCATGCCGAGTGCCCCACGCTCGTCATCGTCTGCAACGGCCTGAATCATAGACCCGAAGATATCGGGGTTTATGAGTTTCCAGTTCAGGCCGCCGATATGCAGCAAATAGGACCTGGCAATTTTGCTGAATCTTGGGACCTCAGTGCTTCCAGAAAAGAGGCCACCATTGACGTAAGGAAAACCGTTCGCCCACCTTGGAAGGTTTGCCTGAGTTCGATCCGCAATCTTCGTATTCATGGCCCTGAAGAGGGTTCCGATGACCTCATGTGTATTGGAAGAGTCGCGGTCGCTCATCTGATCGATAGTGGACGTAAACACACCCTCACCATTGAAAATGTCTGTATCCTCGGCAAAGAAACAGAAGATCAGTCGCGCCATAAAATGGTTCATGTCGGGGCGACGTGCTGCGGCCGCCCACTCGGGGTTATCCTTTAGGAGCTCCACATAGAGCTTGTTCAAACGTCCCGTGGCCCGAATGTCGAATGAGCTCTCGCGGATTTGCTTGACCGTAGTGATACCCGCCAAAGGAAGGAAGAACCCGAAGTGATCCGGGAACTGCGGGTAGTCGCAAACGACCGTCTCCCCGCTCGTCAGGTCTTCGGCCTCAAAGGCGACGCCATCGGTTGCGAGAATGAACTTCGCCTTGTTGGATGCGGTCTTCGGGCTGGTGCGTAGCGCCACAAGCGTTTCGCCTACCTTGCTTTCGGCACAGGTGGCAATGTGGATGTTGCTCTTTTGCAGGACCCCGCCCGCAACATCAGACGCATTCGCCGAGGCAGTGCGCAGCCGCTTGATCGTGGTTTCCTTATTGCCAAAGGCCGCAAGAAAGGAAAACGGAAATTCCGCAGTGTCAAACGGCTGACCAGCAAGCGCTGATACGGCTTCTTCGATTTCGACGGCATTCATACGACGTCTTCCCCCACGCTATGCTTTTGTTCTGCCTCATCACTGTTGGTTGAGACAGGAATTTGACCGATTTCTAACCAAACAGAGTCGAGTCGTCATTGATCAATCGGCGTCTTCCATTCCGGCGTCTGGTCAACCGGTCACATCAGCGAAATAGTCCTCGTCAATGCTTTGGACCTTATAGGTCTGACGAACACGGACACCGACGCCATGTTGGATCATCAGGCGCGCCAAGCGCTGACCATTTATCAAGACCACACGATGCTGGACCCGGGTCAGGTATTCGTGTGCCTCCTTGGAAAAGTCAGACGTAGTGACGAAAACACCCTTGGTCGCGCCTTCGCCCGTCAACGAACCGATGAAGCGCTGAACATCGGGGCGACTGACGCGGTTTTCGGGCGCGTATCGCTTGGCCTGAATATAAACCGCATCCAGGCCAAGAGCGTCTTCGTGGATGATCCCATCGATACCACCATCGCCCGACGCCTTTGTCATAAGGCCATTTGCCAAGTCGCCACCACCATAGCCCATCGCAATCAGTAGATCGAGGATGAGGCGTTCAAAACGCTGCGGAGAGAGCTGTTGCAGAAGGGCTAGAAGGTCGTCTCTGACGGCGGCATCCAGAAGACCCGAGGCCGCGGCCATGGCGTCTTCCGGAGTCTGTCTTTCGTCGATCGGCGCGGAATCCATGGCAACGGTCGCGAGGGTGGATTGAGGAACCGCAACGTCCCCACCGTCACGCTGCCTGGAACGCTCGATCCAGTCCCTGAAGCCTTCGAAACCTGCCAGCGTCTCATTGTCGATCCGTTCAGGCTGCGAGGCCAGAACCTGTCGCCCGAGATCGGTCACGATGTGGAGATTTCGGCGCGGCGACATCAACAGGCCAGCCTTTGCAAGATAGGTCCTCGCCCAATGGGCGCGGCTCTGCAGTACCGTCGCCGTGCCGCTCGGGATCAATTCCGAGGCTACTTCATCCGAGATATCAAACTGCTTTTGCAGAACAGGGATGCAAGCAGCTACATTGGGCGCACCCTCGGCGAACAACTTCAGCACCGGAAGCATCAGTGTCTCGTAGTTCGGTATTACCATGGCGCATCCTGCATCCAATGAAATTCACGGTTGTCGTGAATTCATACCTATCGGATCGAATGTGGAACGTCATCTTCCGAAATCTACGCGGACGATTTCAAACCTTCGGTTTTTGTGGGTCGGTATCGACGCCGGTCGTTTCGAGCATTGCGCCGGGCCGACCAGGGGAGTTGCCCCTCAGATGTTCAAGCCAACGCAGTGTCGACTCCAAGACCCTGACTTCTGTGAGGTCCTCCCGCTCATTGGGTACGTGGCATCGAACGAGCTCTGACCATCGTTCCCATTTCTGAATGTAATCCAGCCAATCGAGTGAGGCCTCGGGGACACGTTTCCGAAGTTCCGACATGGCGTCTCGACGGGCGATGCCGCCGCGGCGGACGTCTTCGAACAGTCGGGCATAAGGGACCGCACCTTGCGACAACACGATATCAACGTAACGGGGCGCGACGTCGAGGCGTCGGGCCAATTCAAGACGCTGAGCGTGCCGCGGCGACATCGGCGGTGGCGTGTAACTCGGCTGCGGTAACGCCGCTGACGAGGCACCGCGCACGACAAACGAAAACAACGCCAGGAGCTGTAGAGCTGCAGATTGCGCTGGGTTCGCGCGTCTGGCTCGGCGACGCTCGATCATGCGCATCCGGAGCCGATCGTAACACGACCGGCGGCGACATCTCTGTCGGGAGTTGGCGTCTTTCATTGATGGGGTCTCCTTAGATAGCTGTGAGATGGAATCGATGCCTGGCTCGGCTCGTCAGGTGGAAATGATTTCCGCTTGCGGACATCGGCGATCTGTCGGGCCAGGCGCGCAGTCTGCGGCTCGAAAAGAGACGTCATCCACGCAGCGAGGTCTCGCGCGCGCCTCAGCAGGTCATCGAGGTCCATCTTTCCGATGCGATGAAGCTCCAGTTGCTCCCGACGTCGCCCAGAGGCTACCGACGCGCCAACCGGTCGAGCCGATCGGCGCAGGATTTCAGGGCCGCTGCTTGTTGTTGCTGCATGTCCAAGATCAGGTGCAGCACCTGTAGCATTTGACCGAGCCGGTCGGGCTGTTCCGGCGTTTCGAGCAACGAGAGAAGAGGCAAGAGGCGCGCTACAGACGTCTCCGTCTTCGAGACGATGTTCAGGACGTCCATGCTGGCTTCCGATAAATTGTTCATGGGCAAACTCCGTTTTCATGAAATTCTGGAACTCGGCACGTCGGACACCAACCGCGCGACTGGCTGCGGCGACGAACGCGCCGCCGGTCGTCGTAAGGATGTGCCCCTGCTCGCCATTTGCGATGACGAGCCGCTGACGATCCAATTCCACGTTGAAGGCTGCGCGTCCTTGAGCAAAGGCTGCCTTCAGTTCCGTCCGATCGAAGCCTTGGTTTTCACGCTCGGCGCGCTTGCGGGCGACGTCTGAAAATCCCTCCGTCCGACGATGGCGTCTTTCGGCACGTGCCGGCTGAACTGTTTCCCCGCGATCAGCCTCGTATTGACGAGCGACAGCTTCGAGGCGGGCGAAATCGTTGCGGCAATCAAGAACCCGGAAGGTGGTAGGATCAACCTCGGCCACCGCGACATGGAAGTGCGCCCGCCCTTCCTTGACGTGTCGGACGACGAGGCGCGGGCGATCTCCGCCGATCCCGAACTCGTCGTCGATCGCCCGGATAAAGGCCGACAACTGTACGGGCGACATCGCGCGCTCGGGCGAGACCGAAAGGTGGCGGACACTGTATCTGCAGCCTTTCGCCGATGCGAGCGCGTGGGCGTCGTAAAGCGCCTGGCGATCCCCCGACAAAACGTCAATACGTTCGTTCTCGTCCACCTTGTCCAGTAAATGACGGGCGAGGTACCGAACGCCGCCATCGCGACGGATGCGCGTCGTCTGCACGATCATGTCAGCAGCTCCCGGAGACGAAACCGGACGGCATCAACATCAGCAAGGACAAGGGAGAGTTCTTCGTCGCGGCCAGCGATCTGTCCGGAGTTGGCGAGCCGCACCAGTTGGTTCAAATTTCCACCGACACGGCCAATCTCGCTCAACGTCCGGGCAAGCACGACAGCATGATTGGCATCAAATGTCCGGGCGGGCATACGGGTGCCGAGGGCGGCGCGACGGATCAGTTCGGAAATCGAAAGACCTCGCGCTGTGGCGATGTCTTTCATTCTCGAGAATTCCGTGTCGGTGGTCCGAACCCGGACGATCCTGGCGCGCATGCGTCCCTCCCATCTACAGGCCCCATACAGGGGCCGAGGGGGTTCACGGGGGAGCTTGCTTCCCCTGACCAGCGCCTGGTGTCGTAGACACAAGGCATTGCTGGCTCTTTCCCTCTCTGTTGTCTCACGAAATGATGGGCTGGGGATTCCGCCGGCGCAAATACGCTTCGGGTTTTGGCCTGTTTTGAACCGTGGCGACGATGGTCTTCGAAGTTTCGAACTTCGAATGGAAGAGATCGAAACTCGAACTACTCACTTCGAAACTCGAAACGATCGTTTCGAATGTCGAACCATGGGCTTCTGCAGGGACATCACGGGCCGAAATATCATGTATTTGTACATGACGGTCGCCGCGGCTGGCGAACTCAAGCGTTCATTCGATTTTCGAACTTCTGCCATCCGTTCGACTTTCGAACTATCGGCATCGGTTCGAAAATCGAACGATCCCATGCGGGAGTGGAGAGCCGTCCAGTTTCGGCGAGCGGGTGGTGCGGGCGCAGGCGAAGCCGAGCCTTGGTCGCGATGGCGACAACTTGACGGATCGTAACGCCCATTATTATCCCGCACCCCGGACATGAAAACATGTCCGGGACTAGGCCAGCGCCAATGAGCGCCGTTATTACTGTGCGCCTGAATTTGCGGTTTGCAGGCCCGCCAGATAGGGTTGCGCGCTGGAAACTATGTCAGACACCTCCAAACTCTCGGAGGGCATCTGGCGGCTACGAAACTGCCCCTTCTGTGCCTCGCCCCCGACTGTGCGCTTCTCAATCGGATTTAAATGGCCCTGCATGACGAGAGCACCTGTCATTGGAGCGGGCTGCTGGTCTCCATCGACAATCGCGGTTGGGGCAGGAATCTCCATCTCCACCGTCGAGCAAGGAAGTTGGTTCAGATTGGTGTCTGGCGTGGCTACGCCTAGCTTTTTATCTATACACCGACCCAGACAGATTTGTTGACAGGTATCGAAGTGCTGATAGGCCGTTGCACGAGACACGCCCGCGCGGGATGCCAGCTTCTCGACGCTAACCGTCTCCGACCGCTCAACAATGTCGGAATAGGCCTTGATGAGCTTTTCAAGACTCCGCTCTCGCCTGACGCCCTGAGAATATTCGGCACCCGCCCGCTGCCGATCCCGGACATCCTTCATCCCCTCAGTGACGTGAAGGAGACGCTGCCGGTTCTTTTTACCTTGAAGCTTTACGGGGTCGAAATCCATCGCGAGGCGATCGGCGACCTTGGCGATGACATAGGACAGGCGCGGGTCATCCAGTTCCATCGTCCGGGCAAAACCTTCAAGCGCCACGTGAAGATGATCGGCGAGCGCGGCCGTCGATCCTTTCATCCGGACATCGGCGGCAAAGTGCCATTCGATCAGCAAGGCTACCGCCCGTTCGCGCAGCGTGTTGAAAGCGATGTTCGAAGTCTTCAGGCTCATACCCGACTGGATAGCCGCTGCCTTCCGCACCAGTGCCTCACGGCTCGATCCCGTATCGACCCAGTTGGCGTACTCCGAGAGCGTCGGCATGGTGTGCCGGTTCGGTGTGAGCGTATGCCAGATTGGGGACAAAGGGTTCTTCATCCGCATGGTCGTCGCAGGCGCGCCCGGGTCCGCTCCAATGGAAAGCAAGGCCTTGGTCAGCCCATTGGAGACCCCAAGGAACAGGCGGACGATATCACGACGGCAACGTCTATCCTCGGACTTCCATACTGCAGTCCCGGGCGGCAGCAGGAAGATGAGATGCGGGCGGCGATAGGTACCGTCATCGAGGAGGTCGCCGACGATGACGTGTGGCAGGCATGGAACTTGTCCTTCACGGACCAGCTCCCCAAGCGCATGAAGTAGGTGCTCCGGGGACATGAACACGCCGTCGCAGTCGATACGGATCGCGCCGAGAAACTCCTTGTTCAGTTCTACATACGGATAGTCCAAGGTCAGAAGCTTGGAACGGGACTGGACGTCGAGCGTCGCCTTGTCGTTCGACGCCCTTGCCTTACCCCCTTTGGGTACCAGCGTGACGAACAACTTGAGGACGGGATCATCCTCCGATCGTAGACCGTCCTCGACAAATGCGCGCCGCCAACGTCCCGCGATGTGTTGGTCGAAGGGTAGCTTGTAGCCACTCTCCAGCCGATCGCGAACCGCGCGGCGAAGTTCGATCGCCTCTTGGCGGCGACGGGCGGCAAAGGAATGAGGATCGATCATTGCGGGATGGACGGCTCCAAGGGGAGCCTTCTTCGCCCGCGCTTCCGCCGCCTGTCGGCTCGCCTCGGCATAGCGGGTCTCGAACCCGATCAGAGCCGTCGCCAAATCCGACAGATCGTTTCCGCCGGCCTTTACACTTTCATTGCACGCGTTCACTACCATTGAACAATCTCCAAGAAGCCGCGGTAGGGTTCCAGCCCAATAACCCGCGGCTTTTTCATGCTTGGAGCGTTGTACGCATAGGTCAAACTCCGATTCTCACATGCAATAGCGAATCGAGCGTTTTGCAACACGTCTGCAGTTGCAGCATTGTTGCAGAATATGTTCACAATGTTGCGGGAGCCTCGGGAATTCCGGAAAACTCGTCACCCGATTTTGATTAACGCTATCATAGGGTTCTGGCGGAAGAGGTGGGATTCGAACCCACGGTACGCTTTCACGCACGCCGGTTTTCAAGACCGGTTCCTTAAACCACTCGGACACTCTTCCGGAAGCTGACGTCGTTCGAGGGTGTGATGGGATTAGCGGTTGGCGGGCAGGTCGTCAACTCGGGGTTTACCTGTGTGGTCGGTGGGTTTTGCGGGATGAAGGGAAGGCGAGGGGCCGGGGTGCGGGTATCGGGATGGTGTCTGGAACAAAAATCGACGGAACGTGTTGCTGCGGAGGATAAACCGTAACGATGGAGATGAGCGATGCGGACTGTCATGACTATCTCGGCTCTCGTCCTGGGTGTTGCTTTGTCGCAGCCGGCTGTTGCTGCCTTAGGCAATCTGGATTCAAGCCTCTATGCCGATGTTGCACTGGCGGGAATCAGGCCTTCGGCTCCGGCGGACGCCACCGTTTCTGACCAGCGCGCCGAAATCTGCGTGCCTCCTGACGAACAATACATCCCGTCCTTCGTCCGCGATCCCGGCGGCCGGATCGTGGGCGTCAATTATACGATCATCGAGTATGTCTGCTGAGTGCGGCAGCCTATCATCGTAACCAAGCATTAACCATAAAAGGCAATTCCGTTGGCGGCGCGACGACCGCGTTCGCATTTATGCCATGTTGCTGTCATTTTTGACGACTGTATCTTTTTGGTACGACCGGCTCGCCCGCGAGGGGCAGGGGTGCTCCGGTTTCGTCAGACAGCGGCAATGTGGGACACATGACTTTCAGACAATACGCACGTTTCCTGGTGAAGGGCGCAGGTTTCGCCGCCGTTCCGGCTATTTGTCTTGTGCTGACGTCCTGCGGCACGACGGGCAAGGTCGATGCACCCAAGAAGCGCAGCAAGGAGTATTTTCCGGAATCCGTCTACGGCGTCAAAGCGAGCCCCCGTGTCGCCGACGGCAAGAATATTCCGAAAGGCGGCGGACGCTATCAGGTCGGCAAGCCCTACAAGGTCAAGGACAAGTGGTACACGCCGAAGGAAGATTTCAGCTACAATAAGACTGGCATCTCGTCCTGGTATGGATCGGCATTTCATGGCCGGCTGACCGCCAACGGCGAAGTCTACGATACGGCGCATCTCTCTGCCGCGCACCCCACATTTCCATTGCCGAGCTATGCGCGCGTGACCAATGTCGAGAATGGGTCGTCGGTCATCGTCCGTGTCAACGATCGCGGACCCTATGAGTTCGGACGGATCATCGACGTGTCTTCGAAGACGGCCGATCTCCTCGACATCAAGCGCAAGGGCAGCGCCCAGGTGCGCGTCCAGTATGTCGGCCGCGCGCCGCTCGAAGGCAATGACATGCCCTATCTGATGGCGTCCTATGCGTCCAAGGGGAGCCGCGTTCCCGGAATTGCGCCGGAGGGCCAGATTGCTTCCGGCGTTATGGTTGCTTCAAACGAACCGCTGGCGCGGCAGGTGCGCAATCTCGGTTCGGCCGATCTGGGCACCGTTTCCATTCCGGCCAAGGCATCGGCACAGGCAGTCCGCATGCGCCCGTCGCCGTCCGCCGCTCCGTCGCTTGACCGTGGCTCTTCCATGACCGCGCTCGCTGAGCCGGATCACGTGCTTCGCGCGCCGGGCGCCATGGAGGCTCTGGAGGCGTTCGTGACGCTTCCGGACATCGGTCCCATCCCTGTGGAGCGCCCGGGCAATTTCGGGAAGTCGGGGAATGGCGCACTCTATGCCGCCGCCTATGTCGAGGCGCGCGTCAGCACGTCGGAAACCGCCTTCGATGCGATCATGGTCGATCCGCATGCGCTTACCTCGTCCGCGATCATGGCCCATGCCAAGCGCAGCGCCCGCTAGGCCCGACCGAAACGTCGCCGCACGTGGGGACGCCTCGTGAGGCGTTGGCAATGGGGCGGTATGCTCGCTGTCGCGATGGCGCTGGCATTTTCCGGGTCGGCTTCACAAGCGCAGGAATTCGAGACCAAGGCACGCCAGGCCCTGGTGATCGACGCGCTGACCGACACGGTGCTCCTCTCGAAAGCCGCAGACGAAGCCGTACCGCCGGCATCCATGGCGAAACTGATGACCGTGGAGCTGGTGCTTTCCGCGTTGAAGGATGGAAGCCTCGCGCGCGACACGTTTTTTCCGGTCAGTGAACATGCCTGGCGAACCGGCGGTGCACCGTCGGGCACATCGACGATGTTTGCGGCATTGAATTCGCGCGTTTCGGTCGGGGATCTGCTGCAAGGCATCGTCGTGCAATATGCCAACGACGCCTGCATCGTGCTGGCGGAAGGCATGGTCGGCAGCGAGGGCAAATTCGCCGAACGCATGACCGCGCGGGCGCGTGAGATCGGCTTGAAAGCCTCGACATTCGCCAATCCGACAGGCCTTCCGGCCGCGGGCAATCTCACCACTATGCGCGATCTCGTCACCCTCGCGCGCCATGTGCGGTCCGCCTATCCGGACGATGTCTCGCTGTTCCGGCAGGCGGAGTTCGAATGGAACAAGATCCGCCAGAGAAACCGCAATCCGCTGATCTCCGCCGAGATCGGCGTCGATGGTTACGTCACCGGCTTTGCCGAAGGCTATGGCTACGGGATCGTCGCGTCGATGGCGCGGGATGGGCGAAGGGTCGATCTGGCGCTGAACGGGTTGCAGACGGACAAGGATCGGACCGCCGAGGCAAAGCGCGTGTTCGACTGGGCGATGACGCAGTTTTCGGAGAAGCGCCTGTTTGCCGAAAGCGAGCTCGTCGCGGAGGCGAGCGTCTATGGTGGCGACCGTCCGACCGTGGGATTGGTGACCGCCGGACCGGTCGATATTCTGCTGCCGGTGAAAACGCCGGCGAAGCTTTCCGCACGCGTGGTCTACCGCTGGCCTCTGACCGTTCCCGTGCGCGCCGGGGATGTCGCAGCCACGCTGCGGATCTGGAACGGCGATCACCTTCTGCGCGAGGTTCCCTTGAAAGCGGCAGCTTCCGTCGAGGCGGGCTCGCTGACGAGCCGCGCGACGGATGCCCTTCAGGAATTGCTGTTCTTCTGGCTTTGAGCGGCCGGCTTTCGGGCCGTCGCGCTTGCCGTCCTCGCCGCGCCTTTTCAAGCTGCTTGTCTTCAGACCAAGGTGCTTGTTTTCAGACCGGGAGCAATAGGCTACTGGATCACAGCCGCTCCAGAAGTCTCGCGAGAGGACGGAGCGGTCGGGCGCAGGGCGACGTCTTGCGGTCCTCAGACGACAGAGGCGATAGATTTGGCGGCAGAGGCAGTGTTCGTGACATTCGAGGGCGGTGAGGGGGTCGGCAAATCGACCCAGATCCGCCTGCTGGCCGGCGCATTGGAGGCGCATGGCCATGCCGTTCGCATCACCCGCGAGCCCGGCGGCTCTGCGGGCGCCGAGGCGGTGCGGCATGTCATCCTCTCGGGAGCCGCTGAATCCTATGGCGTGCGCATGGAGGCGCTGCTCTTTGCCGCCGCACGCAGCGACCATGTGGAAACCGTGATCCGGCCGGCTCTCGAGACCGGAAGCGTCGTGCTTTGCGATCGTTTCATGGATTCGTCGCGCGTCTATCAGGGGATTACCGGCAATCTGCCGGAGCGGCTGATCGACGGGCTGGAGCGTGTGGCGATCAATGGCTTGCGGCCCGATATCACCATCATCCTCGATATGCCCGCAGCCGAGGGCCTCGCGCGGGCGCGCAGCCGCGCGTCGCAGTCCGCCGATGTCGCGAGCGCCGTGCCGGATCGTTTCGAGAAAGAAGAACTGGAGACCCACGAGAAGCGCCGGGAGGCCTTTCTCGATATCGCGGCGCGAGACCCGGGGCGGTGTCGCATCGTCGACGCGTCGCGTGCCGTCGATCTCATCGCAGCCGACGTGCTTTCCGCCGTTGAGGCCGTGATCTCCGAGCGGCAGGCAGGGAAGGTCACGGCATGAGCGACGGTCGATCGGATATTCTGGATGGCGCCATTGCACCGTCCGACAACGCTGCGCTGTTCGGACACGCCGAGGCACAAGCCTTCCTTGCGGCGGGATACCGGTCGGGCAAGGGCCATCACGCGATCCTCATCGAGGGGCCGGAGGGCATCGGCAAGGCGACGCTCGCTTTTCGGTTCGCCAACCATGTGCTCAGCCATCCCGAACCTGCCGCGGCGCCGACGGTGATCGCCGACCCCGATCCGGGTTCGGTGGTCAGCCGCCAGATCACCGCCGGATCGTCCCACAACGTCCTCCATCTCACGCGTCCCGTGGATGAGAAGACGGGAAAGGTGAAAAGCGCGATCACCGTGGACGAGGTGCGGCGGGCAGGGCGGTTCTTCTCGCAAACCTCGGGGACGGGCAACTGGCGCATCGTCATCATCGATCCGGCCGATGACCTCAATCGCAATGCGGCGAACGCGATTCTGAAGATTCTCGAGGAGCCGCCGAAACGGTCGATGTTCCTCGTCCTCAGCCACGCGCCGGGACGGCTGCTGCCGACGATCCGCTCGCGCTGCCTGCCGCTGAGCCTGAAGCCGCTCACCGACGGCGATATGACGAAGGCGCTCGCGCATCTCGATATCCGGCTGGAGGGCGAACAGGGTGTGCGCGTTCTCGCTGCGGCGAAAGGCAGCGTTTCGGAAGCTCTGAAGCTCGTCCATTACGGCGGTCTCGACATCATCGATGCCTTCGACCACATGCTCGCCCATCCCGACGATGCGCCGGCCCGGCGCGAAATGCACAAGCTGGCGGAGATCCTCGCCGCGAAGGACAGCGATACGATTTTCGATTTCTTCGCGACCCTGGTCGCCCGGCATGTGACGGGGCAGGCCAGGGCGGCAGGCCTTGCGGGCGATCTGGCTGGCGCCGAGCGCTTTGCGCGCCTATCTTCTGAGCTCTCCGAGCGGCTGACGGTGGCCGACGCCTACAACCTCGACCGAAAGCAGACCGTCCTATCCATTCTGGATGATCTGCGAACGGCCGCAAGACTCGCCTGAGTTTGCAGCCCTTGGCAGGGCTCGTTTTTCGACCTCTTCCATTCCCTCCGCTCCGGGATTGGTTTAAGGACGGTGCACGCTCCCAAGTGCCCGATAGCTCGACCTGCAGAAGTGCCGCCCATGACAGACACGTCCCCCTTCTACATCACCACCGCGATCGCCTATCCGAACGGGCGGCCGCATATCGGCCATGCCTACGAGCTGATCGCGACCGATGTCGTCGCGCGGTTCGAGCGCCTTGACGGGCGCGACGTCTTCTTCCTCACGGGAACGGACGAGCATGGGCAGAAGATGCAGCAGACGGCGCGGCGCGAGGGTCTGACACCGCAGGAACTGGCCGATCGCAATGCCGCCGAGTTCCAGGCGATGGTGAAGCTGCTCGAGGGCTCGAACGACGACTATATCCGCACGACGGAAGCCCGCCACCACGAGGCCGTGAAGGCCATCTGGAACAGGATGGCGGACGCCGGCGACCTCTACAAGGATGCCTATTCCGGCTGGTATTCCGTGCGCGACGAAGCCTATTATCAGGAGAGCGAGACCGAGATGCGCGCCGATGGCGTGCGTTACGGGCCGCAAGGGACACCTGTCGAGTGGGTCGAGGAGGCGAGCTATTTCTTCCGCCTGTCCGCCTACCAGGACCGGCTGCTGAAGCATTACGAAGACAATCCGGACTTCATCGGCCCGGCCGAGCGGCGCAACGAGGTGATCTCGTTCGTGAAATCGGGCCTCAAAGACCTGTCCATGTCGCGTACGACGTTTGACTGGGGCATTCCCGTGCCCGGCGATCCCGCGCATGTCATGTATGTCTGGGTCGATGCTCTGACGAACTACATCACCGCCACCGGCGCCCTGACGGACCCGGAAGGGCCGCGTGCGAAATACTGGCCGGCGAGCATCCACATGATCGGCAAGGACATCATCCGTTTCCACGCCGTCTACTGGCCCGCCTTCCTGATGTCGGCAGGCCTGCCGCTGCCGAAGAAGGTCTTTGCCCACGGCTTCCTGCTCAACAAGGGCGAGAAGATGTCGAAGTCTCTCGGCAATGTGGTCGATCCGGTCAATCTTGTTGAGCATTTCGGTCTCGACCCGATCCGCTACTTCTTCATGCGCGAAGTCTCCTTCGGGCAGGACGGAAGCTATAGCGAGGAGGCGATCGCCACGCGGATCAATTCCGATCTGGCGAACGGAATCGGCAATCTGGCGAGCCGCTCCCTGTCCATGATCGTCAAGAACTGCGATGGCGCCATTCCGGCCTGTGGCCCCTTGAGCGAAGCGGACGCGGCCATGCTGTCTTCTGCAGACGCGCTGCATGGCTCGACTCGTGCCGACATGGATGCGCTTGCCATTCACAAGGTGCTTGCCTCGATCATCTCAGTGGTCTCGGAAGCCGACCGCTATTTTGCAGGGCAGGAGCCTTGGGCGCTGAAGAAGACCGACCCTGCCCGCATGGGCACCGTGCTCTACGTAACCGCAGAGGTCGTGCGCCAGGTGGCGATCCTGCTGCAGCCCTTCATGCCGGGCTCGGCGGCGAAGCTCCTCGACCTCGTGGCCGTGCCGGAGGATCGCCGCAGCTTCGCGTTTCTCGGCGCTTCCGGACGGATCGCCTCGGGAACGCCGCTCGAAGCGCCGAAGCCGGTCTTCCCGCGCTACATCGCGCCCGAGGCCTGACCGTGACGGCTCCTTTGCTGATCGACACGCACTGCCACCTCGATTTCCCGGATTTCGAGGCCGAGCGGGATGACATCGTCGCCCGTGCAGCCGAGATCGGCGTGCACAAGCTCGTCACGATCTGCACGCGGGTGAAACGGTTCGAGACGATCCTGGCGGTCGCCGAGCGATACGACACTGTGTTCTGTTCGGTCGGTACGCATCCGAACAATGCGGACGAGGAACTCGACGTCACGACGGAGGATCTCGTCCGGCTCTCGGCGCATCCGAAGGTGGTGGCGATCGGCGAGGCGGGTCTCGACTATTTCTACGACACGCAACGTCCGGAAGACCAGAAGACGGGCCTCCTCCGTCACATTGACGCTGCACGGGAGACCGGTCTCCCGCTCGTCATCCACAGCCGCTCGGCAGACGCCGACATGGCCGAGATCCTGACGCGCGAGACGGGGAAGGGGGCGTTCCCCTTCATTCTCCACTGCTTTTCCTCGGGTCCGGATCTCGCCCGGATCGGTGTGGAGCTTGGCGGCTATATCTCGTTCTCCGGTATCCTGACCTTTCCGAAATCCGAGGAACTCCGCGCGATCGCCCGCACCGTGCCGCACGACCGGCTGCTGGTGGAGACGGACGCGCCCTACCTCGCGCCAAAACCTTTCCGCGGCAAGCGCAACGAGCCGGCCTATGTCGCGCACACCGCGCAGGTGCTCGGCGAGACGCTTGGCCTGTCCGTGGATGAGATCGCGGCGATCACGTCGGAGAACGCGTATCGCGTCTTTTCCAAGATGCCACGATCCTGAACCGGTGGCGTTGATGGCGGCACGGCGGATTTTCACCATTCTCGGCTGCGGATCGTCGCCCGGCGTGCCGCGCATCACCGGCGATTGGGGCGCTTGCGACCCGCTCAATCCGAAGAACCGCAGACTGCGCGCCGCCTTGCTGGTCGAGCAGGTGTCGGAGACCGGCGGGCGGACCACGGTGCTGATCGACACCGGACCGGACCTGCGCGAGCAACTGCTGGCCGCCGGGGTGAGGGACCTCGATGCCGTGGTCTACACCCACTCGCATGCCGATCACCTCCACGGCATCGACGATCTGCGCGGCTTCGTCATTCACAACCGCCGACAGACGCCGATCTGGGCGGACGCCTTCACGCTCGCCCGGATCCGCGAGGGATTTGGCTACTGCCTGCAGTCACCGCCCGGAAGCAATTACCCGCCGATCATCCGCGCCTGCCTGATAGAGCCGTCTCTGGAGCCGTTCCATGTCGAGGGCGCCGGCGGCACGATCACCTTCGAGCCGCTGCTACAGGTACACGGATCGATCCATTCGCTCGGTTTTCGCATCGGCGATTTCGCCTATTGCACGGATGTCAGCGATTTCCCGCCGGAGACGGTCGCAAAGCTTGGTGGCCTGCAGACGCTGGTGATCGACACGCTGCAGTATCAGTATCATCCGAGCCATCTGTCCCTCGAACAGAGCCTCGCCTGGATCGACACCATCGCGCCGCGCCGCGCCATCCTCACGCATATGCATGTGCCGCTCGACTACGACACCGTGATGGCGGAAACACCGGCCCATGTCGAGCCGGCCTATGACGGCCTCAAGGTCGTGTTCGACGTCTGACGGCGTCTAGGAGAAGTAGGGCCTCAGGTTGTCGCGGATGCGGTCGAGAACGCTGTCGCCGCGCAGATCGGGCTCGAATGTGCCACCGGTGATCGTCTCATAGGCTTCGATATAGACCTTGGACGTCTGCTCGATCAGCGCGTCCGGAATGGCAGGGATCGGATCCTTGTAAGGATCGCACCGCTCTGTGACCCAGGCGCGCACGAAATCCTTGTCAAAACTCTTCGGCCGGCCGCCGGTCGCGAAACTCTCGGGATAGCTTTCGGCGATCCAGTAGCGGCTGCTGTCCGGCGTATGGATTTCATCGGCCAGCACGATGCGCCCGGAGGCGTCGGTGCCGAACTCGTATTTCGTATCGACGAGGATCAGTCCGCGTCTCGCCGCCAGTTCCTGTCCGCGCGCAAAGAGCGCCAGCGCATAGGCCGAGACCGTTTCCCATTGCTCCGGCGTCAAGAGCTTCTGCGCCAGGATGTCCTCGGCCGAAAGCGGCTCGTCGTGACCGCCATCGAAGGCCTTGCTCGTGGGTGTGATGATCGCGGCAGGAAGCTTCTCATTGTCCTTCATGCCATCGGGAAGGCGCGTTCCATACATGGAGCGCTCGCCGTTGCGATACTTGGTCAGGATCGACGTGCTGGTCGTGCCAGCGAGATAACCGCGCACGACGATTTCGACCGGCAGGATATCGAGCCGCGTTCCGACAACGACGTTCGGATCGGGATATTCGAGCACATGGTTCGGGCAGATATCCGCTGTCTGCTCAAACCAGTAGCGCGCCGTCTGCGTCAGCACCTGACCCTTGAACGGGATCGCCGTCAGCACGACGTCGAACGCGCTCAGCCGGTCCGTCGCAATGATGATCCGCCGACCATCCGCCAGATCGTAGTTCTCCCGGACCTTGCCGTTGTAGCGCCCGGGAAGCTCGGGAATAAAGGCGTCGGGGAGAATACGCAGAGTGCTGTCGGTCAATGGCCCATCTCGTCGCTGAAAAACACCTCCGTCGATTAGCCGCGCTTTGGACGTTGCGTCAAGAGATGAGGCTGAACCTGTTGAAAGTGCGATGTGCGACCCGCTATACGAGGCTGACTGCTGTCCGTGTTCGAACGCGAGGTGCATCCGCCTTGGCAGCCCAAAGACACTGTCTGAACCGCCACCCGTATAGACTTATGTTCCATAATCTATCTTATCTGACTTAGATGTGTAGCCGCAAAGTTGAAGTGTCCTGTTTCTGCAAAGTTAGAGTGTCACACTCCCCGCGTTTGATAACGCGGAGACGAGCAGATGGGATTGATAGCGATGAGCGAGCGCGATCTTCAGCGGATCGAGGTTTTGTCAAAGGTTGTTGCCGGCCGGATGACATTGGTATCGGCGGCGCATGTGCTTGGTCTGAGCGAGCGCCAGATCCGCCGGTTGCTGGAGCGCATGCGCACGGGTAGTGCAGCGTCGATCCGCCACAAAGCGATCGGCCGGCCATCGAACAATCGGATCAGCGCCGGTATTCGGAATTACGCTGTATCGCTGGTTCGCGAACGATATGCGGATTTCGGACCGACCCTGGCGAGCGAGAAGCTTGCCGAGCGGGATGGATTGCGTGTGTCGCGCGAGACGTTGCGTGGCTGGATGTCGCAGGCGGGACTTTGGCTATCGCGCAAGCAGCGCCGCACGTTTCATCGGCCACGGCTGCGACGCGAAGCCTATGGGGAGCTTGTGCAGATCGACGGGTCGGAGCACCGTTGGTTTGAGGATCGCGGGCCGCCATGTTCGCTGCTGGTGTTTGTCGACGATGCGACGGGCAGGTTGATGCAACTGCATTTCGTGCGGTCCGAAAGCGCCTTCACCTATTTCGAGGCGCTGGCGCTCTATCTCACGCATCACGGTGCGCCGATCGCGTTTTATTCCGACAAGCATTCGGTGTTCCGGGTGGCGAGACAGGATGCCAAGGGCGGCCAGGGCATGACCCAGTTCGGGCGTGCGCTTTGCGAGCTAAACATCGAGATTCTCTGTGCAAATTCGAGCCAGGCCAAGGGTCGTGTCGAGCGGATGAACCGCACGCTACAGGACCGGTTGATCAAGGAACTGCGACTGGCCGGCATTGACACCATGGAGGCCGGCAATGCGTTCCTGCCGGGATTCATGGAGGCCTACAATGCGCGATTTGCGGTCGTCCCTGCCCGGCCGGACGACGTGCATCGGCCGATGAACCTGGCGCCGGATCGGCTGGCCGAGATCCTGTGCAAGCGGGAACAGCGCTATGTCGGCGCACAACTGACGTTTTCGTTCGAGCGCAAGCGGATCATGCTGGAAGAGACCGAGGTGACGCGTGGTCTGGTTGGTCACTATGTCGAGACCTATGCCTATGCGGACGGCCGGCTGGATGTGCGCTGGAAGGGCCATTGCCTACCCTATACGGTGTTCGACAAGGATCAGCGGGTGACGCATGCGGCGATCACCGAGAACAAGCGGCTCGGTGACGTCCTGGCCTATATCAAGGAGCGTCAGGAGACGCTCGACAAGCCTGACGTAAAGACCAACAGCAACAAGAACGGCTATGTCAAACGCGCTCCCGGATCCAGCCGGCGCACGGACGTCACGAAGGATCCGGCGGTTATTGCGCGACGGGAGAAGGCATTGTTGCGGCGGCAGGCTGCCGAGTGAATGACGGATCGGATCGTCCCAAAGCTCAAGCCGAAGCGGTGTGCCCCACCCGCCCCGATCTGATCTTGCAGTTGCGATCAGCCGACCAGATCGGGGCTGGTCGCGAAGCCGTTTGGTGACCGGTCGGACATTTCTACTTTGCACAACGCCGGACATTTCAATCCTGCTGCCACAAGATGTTTGGCCAGGGTGGGTTGAAGGATGACGTGCGATTTGCGATCGATAACAGTGGCTTATCAGTTGCAAGGAACGACCCATGAAGTGCACCACCTCCCAGATCGATCTGGATGAACACCGCAAGATTGCTCGTTGGTGTCGGCGTCGCATGCGCTGGATCTGAGCGAGCGCCAGGTTTGCCGGTTGCCGGAGCGGATACGCACAGGCGGTGCGGCGCCGATCCGGCATAAGGCGATCGGTCACAGTGCAAGATCTTGGGATATCGGAGCAGCAGCTCTCTCACGTCGCGAAAGATGACCGCGGAGCCCTGATGCTTCCCTTTATGCGCTTTCAGCGTAAGCTGCGGCCTATGTGGTCATGGGATGGAGGTTGCGATGGGGCGTGTTGTCGTGGGAGCGGGATTTATCGTGGCGCTGCTGTTGGCCTCGCCGGGTCTGGCGGCCGAGCCGGTGGATGCGGCAAGATCCGTGATCGGTCGGCAGATCGAAGCCTTTCTGAACGATGATGCGGCGACGGCCTATTCCTTTGCCTCGCCGCAGATCAAGGGACTGTTTCCGAGCCAGGCACTGTTTTTCGAGATGGTGAAGCGCGGATATCGGCCTGTCTACCGCCCCGGCAATTTTGCGTTCGGCCGAAGCAAGATCGAGGGCTCCACGGTCGTGCAGGAAGTGCTGATCTCCGGGCCCGACGGCAAGGACTGGACGGCGCTGTATTCGCTGACGCTTCAGCCCGATGGCAGCTACAAGATCAACGGAGTGCAGATGCTGCAACAGGCGCCAGGCCCGGAAATCTGATTCTTAAAAGCGATGCTGTCGCTGCCAGGTGCGACGCTCACCGGGCCAACACGACCTGGCCCCTCTTCGCGCTGTCAGACGGGAGCGAGATCGCCCCTCGCCCACTCTTCCTGCGTTTCCGTCATGAAATCGGCATACCGCCCTTCTTCGATCGCTTTCCGAATACCGGCCATGAGGTCCTGGTAATAGGAAAGGTTGTTCCAGGTCAGGAGCATGCCACCGAGGGATTCGTTTGCGCGGACCAGATGGTGGAGATAGGCGCGGGAGTAGTCTCGTGCGGCGGGACATGTGGATTGCTCGTCCAGCGGGCGCATGTCCTCTGCGTGGCGGGCATTGCGCAGGTTGATGCGTCCGCGGCGGGTGAAGGCGAGGCCGTGGCGGCCCGAGCGGGTCGGCATGACGCAGTCGAACATGTCGACGCCGCGGGCGACAGATTTCAGGATATCGTCCGGCGTGCCCACGCCCATGAGGTAACGCGGCTTTTCGAACGGGAGTTCCGGGCAGGTCGTGTCCAGCATGTCGAGCATGACGGCCTGGGGTTCGCCCACGGCGAGCCCACCGACCGCATAGCCCTTGAGGTCGAGGCCAGCCAGCGACCGAGCCGAGCGGACACGCAGCTCCGGGTTGTCGCCGCCCTGCACAATTCCGAACATGGCCTTAGCGGGCTGGTCGCCGAAGGCCGTCTTGCAACGCTCGGCCCAGCGCAGCGACATTTCCATCGCACGCTCGATCTCGCGCGGCTCGGCCGGCAACCGAATACACTCGTCGAGCTGCATCTGGATGTCGCTGCCAAGCAGGCCCTGGATCTCGATCGACCGCTCCGGCGACATATGGTGCAAGGCGCCATCGACATGGCTCTTGAAGGTCACGCCCTGCTCGTCCAGCTTGCGCAGGCCGGAGAGCGACATGACCTGAAACCCGCCGCTGTCGGTGAGAATTGGGCCCTGCCAGCGGATCAGGTCGTGCAGTCCGCCGAGACGCGCCACCCGTTCCGGGCCCGGGCGGAGCATCAGGTGATAGGTGTTGCCGAGAATGATGTCGGCGCCGAGGTCCTTCACCTGATCGAGATACATCGCCTTCACCGTGCCGACGGTCCCGACTGGCATGAAAGCCGGCGTGCGGATGGTGCCACGCGGCATGGACACCGCGCCGCGGCGCGCCTTGCCGTCTGTGGCGGTCAGGTTGAACTGGAATGTCTCTGTCATGGTTCGTTCCGGAAAAGCAGGCTGGCATCGCCATAGGAATAGAAGCGGTAGCCGTCCGCAATGGCGGTGGCATAGGCGGTGCGCATGGTGTCGAGGCCGGAAAAAGCCGAGACGAGCATGAACAGCGTCGATTTCGGCAAGTGAAAATTCGTCATCAGAATATCGACGGCGCGGAACCTGTAGCCGGGCGTGATGAAGATGCCGGTCGGCCCCGACCAGGGTGCGACGTGCCCGTCCTCGGCTGCGGCGCTCTCGATCAGGCGGAGCGACGTCGTGCCGACGCAGACGATACGCCCGCCCCTCGCCCGCACGGCGTTGAGCTTGTCGGCAATCTCGGCCGAGACGTGGCCGATCTCCTGGTGCATCCTGTGGTCGTCAGTATCGTCGGCCTTTACCGGTAGAAACGTGCCGGCGCCAACATGCAGGGTCACGAAATGGCGCTCGACGCCGCGGGCGTCCAGAGCGGCAAAGAGCCTGTCGGTGAAATGCAGACCGGCCGTCGGTGCGGCGACGGCGCCCTCCTCCCGGGCATAGACCGTCTGATAATCCTCACGGTCCTTTGCATCCTCCGGCCGCTTGGAGGCGATGTAGGGCGGCAGAGGAATATGCCCGACGGTCGCAATGGCTTCGTCGAGCGCGGGACCGGAGAGATCGAACGCGAGCGTGACCTCGCCACCCTCGGCCTTCGCCTCGACGGTCGCGTCCAGCGTGCCGAGAAGGCAGGTGCCGCCGGCGTGGCCGAAGCGAATGCGATCGCCGGGCTTGATCCGCTTGCCCGGCCTGGCGAAGGCCTTCCACCGATCCGGCGCGATGCGCATATGCAGCGTGGTCGAGACGGCCTGCTCGGTCGCGCCCTCGCGAAAACGGACGCCTTCCAGCTGCGCGGGAATGACCTTCGTATCGTTGAAGACCAGGGCATCGCCGGGCTCGAGGAAAGACGGGAGATCGATGACACTGCGATTCTCGAGCGGTTGCCCCGAGCGCACGACGAGCATGCGGGCGCTGTCGCGCGGGCTTGCCGGCCGCAAGGCGATATTGTCGTCAGGGAGATCGAAGTCGAAGAGATCGACGCGCATAAACAAGCACTTCTTAAAAATGAGAGGCCCGCCCGACGGCCGCGAAAGCTGTCGGGCGGGCCTTGCCATAGCCTGAATCAGGCGTTCGCGGCAATCTTCATCGAGACGATGCTGTCGGGATCCTTGACCGGCTCGCCGCGCTTGATGTTGTCGATGTTTTCCATGCCCTCGATGACCTGACCCCAGACCGTGTACTGCTTGTTCAGCCACGGGCTGTCGGTAAAGCAGATGAAGAACTGGGAGTTCGCCGAATTCGGCATCTGGCTGCGGGCCATGGAGCACGTGCCGCGCACGTGATTGGTGGCCGAGAATTCCGCCTTGAGGTCCGGCTTGGACGAGCCGCCCATGCCGGCGCGGGCCGGATTGAAATCCTTGCCGCCCTGCTTGCCGAACTGCACGTCGCCGGTCTGCGCCATGAAATCTTCGATGACGCGGTGGAACACGACGCCGTCATAGGCACCTTCCGCAACCAGTTCCTTGATGCGGGCGACATGGCCCGGCGCCAGATCGGGCTTCAGCTCGATCACGACCTGTCCCTTGGTGGTTTCCATGATGATCGTGTTTTCCGGATCCTTGATCTCGGCCATGCTCTTCTCCTTCAAAGAATGGTGGTGTTACTTGCCGACCTTGACGCTGATCATGCGGTCGGGATTGGTGACGGAGCCGCTGTCGCCCTCGCCCTTCTTGATCTTGTCGACATTTTCCATGCCGGACACGACCTGGCCGACGACGGTATACTGGCCGTTCAAGAACGAGCCTTCGTCGAACATGATGAAGAACTGCGAATTGGCGGAGTCAGGGCTCTGCGAGCGCGCCATGCCGACGGTGCCGCGCTTGAACGGCGTCTTGGAAAACTCGGCGGGCAGATCGGGCTTGGACGAACCGCCCATGCCGGCACGACCGGCCTCGAAGTTCTTTTCGAGATTGCCGTACTGAACATCGCCGGTCTGCGCCATGAAGCCGGGGATGACGCGATGGAAGGCGACGTTGTCGTAGGCACCTTCGGCCGCCAGTTCCTTGATCCGCGCGACATGCTTCGGAGCGATTTCGGGGAGCAGCTCGATCACGACGGGACCGCTTTTCAGGTTGATCGTCAGGAGGTCCTTCGCCTGGGCGACGGCAGCGCCGGTAAGCATTGCCAGGGATACTGCGCCTGCAAGGGCAAGCTTGAAGAATGTCATGATGGCTCCGTGTTTCGTCTGCGGATGTGTTGTGGCTGTATCGATATATAGCGCCGAAAGCGTCGAGGTCAGCGTTGCGCCTTACGAATTGCGAGCGCCTGAACGACCACCTTCGGCACGAAGGGACCGACATCGCCGCCCATCGCCGCGATCTGGCGGACCAATGTGGCGGTTATGGGCCGGGAGGCCGTCGCGGCGGGAATGAAGACGGTCTGGATATCCGGTGCCATCTCGCGATTCATACCCGCCATCTGCATCTCGTAGTCGAGATCCGTGCCGTCCCGTAATCCGCGGATGAGAACAGACGCGCCATGGCGCCGTGCGGCATGGATGACCAGATCGTCGAACGAGACGACCGAGACATCCCCGCTGCGGTCCGGCAAAGTCTCGCCGATCGCGTGGCGGATCAGCGTTGCCCGTTCATCGAAGGAAAAAAGAGGCGTCTTGCCGGGATGGACGCCGATCGCAACGATGACGGTCTGCACCACGGCGAGAGACTGGGCGAGAATATCGAGATGCCCGTTCGTGATCGGATCGAAGGAGCCGGGGTAGAAAGCTGTCGTCATCGCACCGTATTCCGTTTCGGCAGTCTTGTGTCACGCCCGTCAGGGCGGCGCAAGATGCACCGATGCTCTCTCCCGAGCCGCTTGCCACCCATCGCAACAGTAGATGCAAGAATAGGTCTCTGTATTTTGCGGAACCTTTTTCTGTGTTGCCCCGTTGATGGGGCAGAAAGGATGACCGCCATGGGATTGATGCTGTTTTCGATGATGATGTTTTTCACGATGATCTTTGCGACGGCGCACGCACTTCGCTCCGAGGTCATCTCGAAACCAAAGCCTGCTCGCCGGTTTGTCATTACCAAGTAAGGAAGTTCGACATGGCCGTTATCATGATGATCGTGTCGGCAGTGATTAGTATCGTGTTCCTGTTCGATTTCACGAAGACCATTCTGCAGCTGAAGCGCGATCGCGAGGCGATCCAGGCCTCCCGCCGACACAGCGAAGGTTTCTCGATCTAAGTACGTTTTCCTCCCAAGGCGACCTCCAGCGCTGCGGGATACAAAAAAGCCGGACGGTTCCCTCCCGTCCGGCTTTTCTCGTTTCGATAGGCTCTGCCAGACCCTTGCGGGCCTATTCCGACGCAGTATCCGGCGCTTCGGGCGTCTGAGCCAGTTGCTCATCGATGATGGCAACAGCGGCCTCATCGTCTTCCGGCTCGCTGATGCGCTCGACGGAGACGACCTTTTCGTCCTTTGCCGTGGAGAAGATCGTGACGCCCTTGGTGGCGCGGCTGGCGAGGCGGATCCCACCGACGGGAACGCGGATCAGCTGGCCGCCGTCCGAGACGAGCATGATCTGGTCGGCATCTTCCACCGGGAAGGCAGCGACGAGAACGCCGATCTCGTTCGTCTTCGACGTGTCGGTGGCCCGAATTCCCTTGCCGCCGCGACCGGATGTGCGGAAGTCGTAGGTCGAGGAGCGTTTGCCGTAGCCTTTTTCCGAGACGGTGAGAACGAACTGTTCCTGCGCCTTCAGTTCGTCGTAGCGTTCCTGCGACAGTTCGCCGACGACCTCGGCTCCCTCTTCACCGACCAGTGCGATGTCGTCCTCCTCGCCTGCGACCGCCTCCCCGGCCACCAGACGCCGTTCGACCGATGCACGCTTGAGATAGGATGCGCGCTCCCATGGTTCCGCGTCGACATGGCTGACGATCGTCATGGAAATGATGCGATCGTCCTTGCCGAGCGAGATGCCACGGACGCCGATCGAATTGCGGCCGGCAAAGACGCGGACATCGTCCACGGGGAAGCGGATGCACTGGCCGAGCGCCGTGGTCAGAAGCACGTCGTCGCGATCGGTGCAGGTTTCCACGGACAGGATTTCGTCACCATCCTCTTCCAGCTTCATCGCGATCTTGCCGTTGCGGTTGACCTGGATGAAATCCGACAGCTTGTTCCGGCGAACCGTGCCGCGCGTTGTGGAGAACATGACGTCGAGATTGGCCCAGCTGGCCTCGTCCTCGGGCAGCGGCATGATCGTGGTGATGCGTTCGCCCGGTTCGAGCGGCAGCATGTTGATCAGCGCCTTGCCACGCGAGGTCGGCGTGCCGATCGGCAGGCGCCAGACCTTCTCCTTGTAGACGATGCCGCGCGAGGAGAAGAACAGGACCGGCGTGTGCGTGTTGGCGACGAACAGGCGGGTGACGAAATCCTCGTCGCGGGTCGACATGCCGGAGCGGCCCTTGCCGCCGCGGCGCTGCGCCCGGTAGGTGGTCAGCGGCACGCGTTTGATGTAGCCGAGATGCGACACGGTCACGACCATGTCTTCGCGGGAGATCAGGTCCTCGTCGTCCATATCCGGACCGCCTTCGACGATCTCGGTGCGACGCGGCGTGCCGAATTCCTCGCGGATGGCCGTCAGCTCGTCCTTGACGATCGTCATGATCCTCAGGCGGGAGCCGAGGATCTCCAGATAGTCGCTGATCTCGGCGCCGATCTTGTTCAGCTCATCGCCGATTTCGTCGCGGCCAAGCGCCGTCAGACGGGCAAGACGCAGTTCGAGGATGGCGCGGGCCTGTTCCTCGGAGAGATTGTAGGTGCCGTCCTCGTTGATCCTGTGGCGGGGATCGTCGATCAGCCGGATCAACGAGTCCACGTCATGTGCCGGCCAGCGGCGCGTCATCAACTGCTCGCGCGCGGTCGCCGGATCGGGCGCCTCGCGGATCAGCTTGATGATCTCATCGATATTGGCGACCGCGATGGCGAGACCGACCAACACGTGGGCGCGCTCGCGTGCCTTGCGCAGCAGGTACTTGGTGCGGCGGCTGACGACTTCCTCGCGGAAGGCGACGAAGGCGCGCAGCATGTCGAGCAGCGTCATCTGCTCTGGCTTGCCGCCGTTCAGCGCCACCATGTTGCAGCCGAACGAGGTTTGCAGCGGCGTGTAGCGATAGAGCTGGTTGAGGATGACCTCGGCATTGGCGTCGCGCTTCAGCTCGATGACCACGCGGTAGCCCTGGCGGTCGCTCTCGTCGCGCAGATCGGAGATGCCCTCGATGCGCTTGTCGCGCACGAGCTCGGCCATCTTCTCGATCATCGTCGCCTTGTTCACCTGATAGGGAACCTCGGTGACGATAATCATCTCGCGATCGTTGCGCATCGGCTCGATATGCGCCTTGCCGCGCATGATGACCGAACCGCGGCCCGTCTCGTAGGCCGAGCGGATGCCGGAGCGCCCCATGATCATGGCGCCGGTCGGGAAGTCCGGTCCGGGAATGATCTCCATCAGTTGCGGCAGCTCGAGCGCCGGATCTTCGATCAGGGCGATGCAACCGGTGATGACTTCGGAGAGGTTGTGCGGCGGGATGTTCGTCGCCATGCCAACCGCGATGCCGCCGGCGCCGTTGACGAGCAGATTCGGAAACTTCGCCGGCATGACGACCGGCTCGGACAGCGTGCCGTCGTAGTTGTCGCGAAAATCGACGGTTTCCTTGTCGAGGTCGTCGAGAAGGGCGTGCGCCGACTTCTGAAGACGGCACTCCGTATAGCGTTCGGCCGCCGGCGGGTCGCCGTCGATGGAACCGAAATTGCCCTGTCCGTCGATCAGCGGCAGGCGGAGCGACCAGGGTTGCGCCATGCGGGCCAGCGCGTCGTAGATCGCGAGGTTGCCGTGCGGGTGGTATTTACCCATCACGTCCCCGGTCACACGGGCGCATTTGACGTATTTCTTGTTCCAGTCGATCCCCAGTTCGCTCATGCCGAACAGGATGCGCCGATGAACCGGCTTCAGGCCGTCGCGAACATCGGGGAGCGCGCGGCTGACGATGACGCTCATCGCGTAATCGAGATAGGAGCGCTGCATTTCCTCGATAATGGAAATGGGCTCGATGCCTGGTGGGTTCTTGCCGCCGCCGGGAGGTGTTTGCTCAGTCAATTTGGGTCACGATCGTTGGTCAGAATCAGAGGGCTATATATAATCGACACAGCGCCCATGCGCCAATTTCCGCAGGGGGTTGTGAACAGTCTTCTGCCTTTCTGGCAGCAAAAGGGCGGCTTTCCAAGGTAAACTTGCGACAGGGACGCCCTGCCCCTTTACCCGTAATGCTGCTTGAGACTAACTGATCTCCCGCGCGAGACGCGCACCGGAGAGCGGCATGCCCGATACCGACCTTCTGATCAACGCGCTGACCACGATCCTCGTGACCATCGATCCTCCGGGCCTTGCACCGATCTTCCTGAGCCTGACTGCCGGAATGAGCCGGAGCGAACGAAAGCAGGTCGCCTCGCGCGGCAGCCTGATCGCGTTCTGCATCCTCTCCGTCTTCGCGCTCTTCGGAGACAGCATCCTCGGCCTGCTCGGCATTTCCATCGGCGCCTTCCGCATCGCCGGCGGACTTCTGCTGTTCTGGATCGCCTTCGAAATGATCTTCGAAAAGCGCAACGAGCGGAAGGAAAAAACCGGCGAGACGGCAACGCTCCGCGACCACATCGAAAACATTGCCGTCTTCCCGCTGGCCCTGCCGCTTATCGCCGGGCCGGGTGCGATCTCGGCGACCATCCTTCTGGCGGGCTCCTATCCCGGCACCGTCGGGCGGCTGCAGCTCATTCTCGTCATCGCCGTCTGCGTCGCGATCCTGTTCGCAGCACTGGTGATTGCGGAGCGCATCGATCGGTTTCTCGGCCAGACAGGGCGCGCGATTCTCACACGCCTGCTTGGCGTCATCCTCGCCGCGCTCGCCGTGCAATTCGTTGTGGATGGCGTGACCTCCGCATTCGCGCTGAAGGTCTGACCCCTCCGATCGAAGGTCTGGCCCGTCCGATCGAAGGTCTGGGTGGACGCCGATCGTCCCTGAACGCTGGAGTACCTGAACGCTACTGGTAGAAGAAGCAGACGCAATCCGCCTTCGCGGCATCCTCGGCCGCCCAGACGCGCGCCGCAAGGCGGCTTGCCTCGCCCTTCTCTCCCAGGCGCAGACCGAGCAGCGACGTCGCTGCCAGCTTGGCATTGACCGCATCGACCTCCACCATCCTGCCGACCTGATGGACGCCGTCGCGCGGCGTCCAGGTGAAGAATTGAACATTGTAATGCATGGCGTTCCTCCCGCTCATACCGACGCGGTCGCTCCTCACTGGACCGCTTTTTAACCATATCACGAAATTGCGCAAATCCATATGGCTTCGGGTCTGCCGCAGGTGTGGGGGAACTTACGGTCCCCCCGCCCGTTGCTCTTCACGAGAACCCGAGGAGACGACCATGGCAAAAATAGTGGACGAGCGCGGCGATGTCAGATCGACGCAGGAACTGAACAAGAAGGTCACGTTGAACCCGACCGAAGCGCGCCAAGGCGGTGTCGGGCGGCCGGTCCTCATGGTGCTGGTCGGTGGATTGTTTCTCGCGCTGATTGCCTGGGGAGCCGCGGAAATGTTCGGCGAAAGCACCGACAACGACGCGGCGACCGATCGTCAGCAGACTCAGCAGACGGAGCCCGCGCAGAACGGCCAGGCCGCACCGGCCAATCAGGGAACGATCGACAACACGCCGGCCAATGGCGCGCCGATGCAGCCAGCCCCGACCGATCGCGACCCGACGCCGCAGACAGGAACGACCAACGGCTAAAGCTTATCGACATCGCAATGTTTGGAAAGGCCGGTTCAAACCGGCCTTTTTGCTATCCGTCAGGCGGACTTGAGTTTCGCGGCGGCTTTCGCGCGCTTTCGGCGCTCCCACCAGACGGCCATGCGACGGCGTTTTCGACGGATGTAAGACGAGTCGTGCGAGAGCACGACGAGGCCGAGCGGCACCATCCAGAATCCGAGAATGGGCAGGAAGCCCAGAAGACCGAAGACGACCAGCAGACAGCCGATCAGGACCCGCAACCACTTCTGCCGGGGAAGCGGCATGTGCCAGGAGCCGATCGAAATCTGCGGGCCATGCCGCCGGGGGTGTGGCGAGCGTGCGTCGGCGGACCCGGTGCCTGCATCCCCTGTCTTCGGGTGTGCGTTCTCAACGGCTTTGCCCGCCGGGCCTGCAACTGCGTCAACCTCGTCCATCACGATCCAATCCGGCTATGCGATATGAGACGACCGCTGTCGTCCGCTCTGACCCTCAGGTGTGTTTCGAGGGTGAGTTTGTCCACAGCAGGACGTGCTTTTTTGAAAAAAGCGCTTGGCAAATCGAAAAAGCATCCGTATTAGCAGCCTCACTTCTGCAGCGCAGATGTTCCCTGGTAGCTCAGCGGTAGAGCATTCGACTGTTAATCGACAGGTCGCCGGTTCGAATCCGGCCCGGGGAGCCATTTTCTTCTTGAGAATTGGCTAATAATACCGCAAAATCAGCATGTTACCGTCTCGAAGCCGCCTCACAGGGCGGCTTTTCTACATTCTGCTTCTACATTTTCGGAGCGCGTCGTGGCGTGTCGAGTAGATACGCACATCCGACCAAGACTACTTTAAGTCTCCCCAAGTAATTCGAAATCATTTCAACTTTAGGCATGCGGACTTTTTGAAAAAAAGTCTTGACGTTGTTTCGCGTTCGTATATTTACGTCATCACACCGAGCGTAAAGCCAAAGCACTGGCGCACGTTAATGCGGTGTAAAATTGAAAATTTGGACAGATTGGCGCTCGCTCTCAATAAGTGTGCGAACGAACCGTGTTTTCTTGACGATAAGGAAACAACGAATGCGAAAGGCTTCTGTGAAATACCTGAACATGAACAACGGCTGGTACTATGTGCGCCTTGCCGTCCCAAAATCTATGCGGTCTTCCTTCGGCGGTAGACGCGAAATCCAACGTAGCTTGAAGACGCGAGAGTATGACAAGGCGATCTTGTTGCTTGGACGCGTGGTCGATCAAATCAAGCAAGAAATCTTTGCGGGCGATGACGTCGAAGAGGTGACGATTGCTGACGTGATGCAGGATGCCGAAGCGATAGAGACCACATACAGCTACATGGAAGTGCCGTGCGGCGCTCCCGTTGAAATGAGCATCGATCTTCTGTCCAGCGGTCTTCACGAGATTTCCGAGACGAAAAAACTCACAAAGCTTCAGGTCGCCCGGATCGGCGGGGTTATTGAACCCCCTGCCCTGACGATGCGCCAAGCACTTGAACGATTCGAACTCGACTCGCTCGACCTGTTCATGAACCTCGCTCATCGTGAACGGCAGAAGAAGTTCAACAAGTACCGTGCGGCTGTCACCGATTGGGAAAAGCGGATGGGTGCTGACCTCGACGTGCTCAAGCTCGATAAGACCACGGTCTTCAACTACCGGACAGAGCTTTTGAAACTCGTCAGCGCGGGTGAACTCAAGACGGACACCATTCGCAAGACCATCATGTGGTTGCGGGTGATCGTTCGCCACGCCTTCGACCTCAACGGCTTCAAGGAATCGCCCTTTGAGGGTCTGAAGCCGATCAAGGGGAAACGCGATGAGGTGAAGCGCGAAACCATCGAAGAAGCTCAGGTGCCGTTGATCCGACAGGAGCTAATCGACGCGGACGCGAACGAAGAAATTCGTGCCATCGTTGCTGTTCTCGAAAACACGGGCGCACGACCGAAGGAAATTACCGGTCTTCACGAAGACGATATCCATCTCGACGCACCAATTCCGTATATTCGAATTCGCGCAAATTGTAACCGGGAGCTAAAGAATACGCCCTCTGAACGGGATATCCCGCTCGTAGGCGTGGCGCTGGAGGCGCTGAAGCGCTTTCCGAAGGGTTTCCCCCGTTATAGCCGCAACAACGGCTCTGACGCCTTTGGTGCTGCCGTAAACAAGCACATCGAGAAGGTCGCACCCGGGAAGACATCCTACAGCTACCGTCACCGCCTTGCGTACCTGATGAACCTTCAGGAGACGATCAAGGATACGATGTCGGACGGTATGCTTGGGCATGCTGGCGGAATGACCGCTTACTACGGCAAAGCGTATCCGCTCCACATCAAGCTTGAAGTGCTCAAGAAGGCACTTCCTGACTACGCCTACTAATTCACCCCGATCCTCAACACACGGCTTCATATATTATGAATTACTCCTGAAAGGAGAAGCTACTATGCCTACAAGACTGACAAAGCCGCATTCGAAGAAACTCAAAAATGGAAACGAAATACACCCTCGACAACCTTCTGAACGACAAGACGACCCGTGAAGCGTTCTTTAAAGCATATGGAAAGCTGATCAAAGCGCTCAAGAAGCACGGATACAATGCAGCCGCGATGACCCACGCCCGAAACCGGAAACGCATCCAAGACGAAATCGCATTGCTCGATTTTTAAAAGCGCAAACTGAGGTAAACGAATAGAGAGCGTATTATCTGCAAGAGATGCACATCTCGCAGATCATGCTTCGTCGTTCTTAGCGCCGAGCGCAAAATCCCAAGCACGAGTAAACATCGTTTCAAAGTCGGATTGCTCTAAAAACCCATGCTTCTCAACGACGGCGTCGAAGATCTTTTGTGACAGAATCCGCCTTCCTGCGGCAGTTTCAAGCATATTTGTCGAGTCCGCTTGATTACTCATGAGATATCCGTTTATAAGCGCAGAAATGTAAATAAAAATCTCACTTCGCTTTGCAACGGCGTCTCTGAGTAGAGCTGAGTGCAATTGTTTGTCAACATTTACGCCTTTCAATGAGTATTTTAGAAAACTGTTTCTTTCAACGTTACGGTCAACAATGTTTTCAATTGCGCGCTCAATTCGATCTATTTTTCGATTCAGAAACTCTGCCTGCGTCAACTCTTCGTTGCCAAGTTTCTTTGCGGTAATGTGCTTGAAGTTACGCAAAAACGGTGAATATTCGGGATCGGCTTTGGACGTTTTTACTGTGCTGGTAATTGCGGCTGCCACTTTCGCCTTGAAAGCTATCACGTCGTCAAAGCGAAGGTCTTTCCGATAACCAATATGTTTGATCGGAGACGTGTCGAAGGAGTAATCGGTCGCGTTGTCTTTGACGATGATAACCGGTTTATCGAACGCCAGACGAAGGCCTAACTCAAACATCACGTTGGCGTTTTTGCCGCTTACGTCACATACCACGATTTCATCATCGTGAATGTTCTGCACGATGTTGGTATGAATGACCTGAATTTCGTCGCTGTCGCTTACCAGCCTTGCGTTATAGCCAGCACTCTGGATCGCTTCCGACAGCATCACAAGAACCCTTCCCCAATGAGCAGGTTCATACCCGGGCATATCAGCGATAGGCATGATAACACCGCAAGGCTTCCGATCATCTTCCCGTTGCTCCCCTTCGTTGGAGACGTCCACTCCGCCCTTATTGCTTTTCCCGGTCACACCAACCCCTAATTACCCGCACTGATCGACAACCCTTATAGCCTGCAATCTACAGCACATTGATCACCGATTGACCAGACGGACCATATTGTGCGGCAAAAGCTCTATCGTCCGCCCATCAATGTTCATCAGTGCGTCAAGGATGTCCTCTTGAGTAAACCCCTGCCCGACCAGCGGCGGACCTATCTCCAAAAGCGATACCGGAGTGTTAGACATCGCGCCTATCCACGGTAGAAGCTCAAGGATGGCTTCAGCGGCGGTCATCGCGACAAGGTGCCGATCATCAGACGATTACCCTCACGATTGCCGCACTGGCATTTGAGCTTCGTCTGAAACTCATTGAGGCTCATAGAATCCCCTGCTTGCTGTTTGACCGCAGTCATATCCAGCCAGCCGACGTGCAAACAATTCGGACATGTGCCGCCAAGGATTTCGTATTGAGGCAGATCGCCGATGAGACGCCAAAGGTCATATGCGGCGTCTCTTGCTCGTGCTGGCTTGAATGGCGCCGCCATCTCTTGCCGAAGATCGATACCCTTGCGGTGTTTCATGGCACATCAAGCCTCCGGAGCGGTATCCGGTACGCGCTCAAACGACGGCTTCCAACCTCTGCCAATACCCGTGCTCAACAGACGCGATGCGATGTGCAACTGATCGCGAGCAAAATCCAATTCGAGCACGAGCGTCTTGATCGCCTCGAATGAATCGCCGTCGTGCTCTTGGATGATGTGTCGAGCGAGAACGTCGGCAGTTACCGGCTGGTCAGTCGTCTTAAGTGCGGCGGTCGCGGTCATGGCAGACTCTCCATATGAGAACGAAAAGAGAACAGATGTTTTGATCTCATGCGTCTGGAGAGTCGATGCGAAGGGCGGAAATGCGATGTGGAATACGACGGAGGATGCGTGATTAGTTTTAGTTTACGTCTCGCAAACCCTTATTTTGCAGGCTGTTCAGGGACGCGTTTTTCGCTAAATGCGCAAAGACGTACAATCATGCATCCGGCTGCATCTAAAAACGCATTTAAATGGTTTATAGATTCTAGATAATATACCTAATAGAGGTATAGGGAGTCAACCAACCGATATATCATGACTGACGCACCTGCGATGGCGCCAACGAAGCTGGAAAGAAAGACAAGCTTATGGAGAGGAGCAAGGATCGCAATTCTTCGCGCTTCGTTCAATCTTAGCTCTTTGCCGAGTTCTTCGAAATGCTCAACGGATACACCTCCCTGCATAAAGCGACCAAGTTCCGACTGAACGCTTATTCGCAAAAACGTCTGATACATCTCCCACAAAACGAACAGCGACACCGATACAATGCCCATTAGACCAACCAAGGCGGTATCGTGCTTGCCGAGCAATTCTTTCGTAAATGACCAAGTCGTGAAGTATCCGGCATAAGCGATAACAGAGACCACATTCACATACTTGCTGGTCTCTTCGCTTAGCTTCTGAAGGTGGCGGGCGATTTCATTACGGTATTCATCAGTTTGCTGCCTTATGCGCTTGGCTTCTTCCTCAAAGCGATGCTGCCGCTCGCGATGCTCTGCCGCAGAGCTATGATGCTCGATGCTCGCCCAGACGTTGTTAAGCCCCTCATAGAGGTCTCTAATATAACGTTCAACTTCTGGATCGATTGCCATGAGTGTCTATCTCGCCAGCGAAGCCGGGAACTAATGCAGTTAGCCGCGCTTCTTACGATCTTCGAACTCAACGCCGATAGATCGTCCGACCAGCCAGCCGATTAGAGCGAACACGATAAGGGCTACGCCAAAACCGGACGTACCTTTTCCGCCTGATGCAATCCCAAAGCCCGGGAGCAACATTGCAAAGACGATGCCGATAATCATCCCTGTTGTGGCGCAGCGACAACGGGTCGATGACCAAGCGAGACGAGCGACGGTTTCATTCATGTGACAACCTCCAGTTTGAGAGAGGATGCCTTATCGAGTTGTGTTGGTAAAGCGCACGGTGCAGGATAACCGTCGAACGTCACCTGACCGACTTTTGGAAGCAATAATGGAAGAACTCGCAATTCGAGATATCACTGAACGAGGTCGTGAGCTCAAACTTGTCGTCATCAGGCGCGGGGATGAAGTTAAGGGACAGGCGAACTATAACAACCGGCGTGTGTATACGATCGAAAATGGTGAGATCTCAACCGTGGGCTTTAGCATGACAAACGACGCCTATCGCGTATTCGTCGCGCAGCATGGGAAGGAAGCAGGTCTGCAACGCCTGTTAGATATAATCGCAGACGAACTCGCCCGGAAATGGGATTTTCTCACATATCTTTTGAAGTAATCTTGCCGGGATGACGTTTCGCCCGCCCGGCGCGACCGCCGCCAGAATTCCCGCCAAATCGCCCATTAGTATGACTAATCAACAGTGACTCAGCAGATAGGTCAGTATCGCTGTCCTATTATGTCTATTAGACATTTCTCATGATACAGACGGCTGTCGGTCGCCCTCTCCTGCCCTGTCTCGTGCCCGTGATGCGTCTCATTCGGGTAGACCTTAGCCAAACATCGTCGTGAGACACATATTACGTCTTATTAGGGTTGATTCTCTTATTCCGAGACGCTATACGATCAGGGTCTAGACCCTAACGAGACAGATACTCATGACCATCTACGGATATGCCCGCGTATCAACGACAGATCAGAACCTTGATCTTCAAGAAGCCGCTCTTCGTGCTGCTGGAGCAACCATCATCCGGAGCGAGAAGAAGACCGGCACCACGACAGCAGGACGAACCGAACTCGCAACCCTTATGGAGTTCGCACATGAAGGCGATACGATCCTCGTCACACGCATAGACAGGCTTGCCAGAAGCATCGGTGACCTTGCGCGGATAGTCGAGGCTCTAACGGGTAAGGGCGTCTCTCTGAAGGCGACTGAGCAGCCTATCGATACAGCGTCACCGGCTGGTCGTGCCTTCCTTCAGATGCTTGGTGTATTCGCTGAATTCGAGACGGCGATCAGGAAAGAGCGCCAGCTTGAGGGTATCGCCGCTGCCAAGGTGAAAGGTGATGTCTATACCGGGCGTAAGGTCAGCATCGACGGTGCCAAGGTCAAGGCTCTTGCTGCTGCTGGCAAAGGTGCTACCGAAATCGCCAAGGAAATGAACATCGGCAGGGCAAGCGTCTATCGCTATCTCGGCTCAAAGGCATATAAGCAGATGGCTGCGGACGGCTGATCGGCGGCAAATTAGCGGTCACTCAAACAGGTGGGGTAGCTGCCACCCCCACCCCCCGCAGAAAAATCAAAGAAATTTGTTATGGTGGCTCGCCAATTTTTTATGATTTCACAGAATTCGGGTTATCGGGTGACTGGCTGATGATGGCTATGATCGACAGAAGCGCCGAAGGCGCGTTCGCTGCGCTCACGGCTCCATGATTTTGGTAATGGGATATCGTAATATCATCCGACAGGCTCGCAAGCTTAGATGGACCGACTTGACGATGACCGGTGTGGGGCTTCTGTCTAAGTACAATGAAAAATGTCACGATTCCTATATAAATCTACTTCTATAGAGAACGTTACATATTTTCTATTGTTTTCTACCAAGAAGCCCCACACCAACCATCACCCCTGCATCCGAACAGATGCCAAACCCAAGCGATGAGAGCGAAGCGAACAGCCGACGCTCTGCGGAGGCATCACTACGCACAACAGCAGCCAATTAAAATTTTTTAAGAGAATTTCAATTTTTCAGTTGATCGACGCTGCCTGATGTCGTATCAAGCCATCTCCCCAAAAATCAGAATCCCTTAATATAAGCGAAGAAGGAAATCGACTGGCGTTGGATTCAGTTCTTCGAGCTAATCCAATTACGTCGATTAACGTCTTAGTATAGACCTCATGAAGCATATTTGAAGCTCGGAAACCGACCATGCCAGTCGACGGTTTCCGAGCTTTATTTGTTTCAACCTTCATGAGATTTCACACCAACTATGAAAGACCTTACACCCTTCTATTACGTCGATGGACCCATGGGCTCTGGCAAGTCCTACGTTACCGAAAAGATGATTGAGGCGAGCGACGAGCACTCCGAGCGCTTCGTTATCGGCACTCAGCTTACCGCCCTATCAGAACAGTATGCAGAGAAACTGTCCGAAGAGGACGTTTCAGCCAGAGCGGTCTCATTGAAGACTTCTCCCGCTGGCGTCGGCAAGTCATATCAAAAAGCCCGATCAGATGACGATTTACAGGTAACGGTGGCAAACCAGACCGTTGTCTGTTGATTTCCACTGAGAGCTGACCCGGCGCAGCGTTATATTTCCATTGAGAATTGACCCATGTTTCAACCGTCCCCTGCATGTTTTCAGCGGGGGCTCTGGAGTGATCGAGCGTTATATTTCCATTGAGAATTGACCCATGTTTCAACCGTCCCCTGCATGTTTTCAGCGGGGGCTCTGGAGTGATCGACATGGCGTTACTGAGCGTGATCCGGCGCTGGCATTTTCGAGAGCGTCTATCAATCCGGGAGATTTGCCGCAGGACCGGCTTATCCCGGAAYACCRTCCGCAAATATCTGCGCGCTGACGGCGTAGAGCCGAAGTTCCAGGTTCCGGAGAGGCCGAGCAAACTTGATCCGTTTGCAGATCGGTTATCGGCCTGGCTGAAGACGGAATCCAAGAAGGGCCGCAAGCAGAAGCGGACGATGAAGCAGTTGCATGCTGACTTGGTGAGCCTCGGCTACGAGGGGNGATCCGTTTGCAGATCGGTTATCGGCCTGGCTGAAGACGGAATCCAAGAAGGGCCGCAAGCAGAAGCGGACGATGAAGCAGTTGCATGCTGACTTGGTGAGCCTCGGCTACGAGGGGTCCTACAATCGCGTGGCGGCATTTGCTCGGGAATGGCGCGACGATCGACAGCGGGAATTGCAAACGACCGGCCGTGGCACCTTCGTTCCACTTGCGTTCGAACCCGGCGAAGCCTTCCAGTTCGACTGGTCGGAGGACTGGGCGATCATCGGCAATGAGCGCACCAAGCTGCAGGTGGCGCATACGAAGCTGAGCTACTCCAGGGCTTTCATCGTCCGAGCCTATCTCCTGCAGACGCATGAGATGCTGTTCGATGCCCATAATCACGCGTTCCGCGTCTTCGGCGGCATTCCTGGCCGCGGCATCTATGACAACATGAAGACTGCAATCGACAAGGTCGGCCGTGGCAAGGAGCGCGACGTCAACGTCCGCTTCATGGCAATGGCCAGCCATTACGTGTTCGAGCCCGAGTTCTGCAATCCGGCGTCCGGCTGGGAGAAGGGACAGGTCGAGAAGAATGTGCAGGATGCGCGTCACCGGTTCTTTCAACCCGTTCCGCGCTTTCTATCGCTGGAAGCACTGAACGACTGGCTTGAGCAACGTTGCAAGGAGTTTTGGGCAAAGACACCACACGGTCAGATGCGCGGCACGATTGCCGATATCTGGGCCGAGGAAGCACCAGCTCTCATGCCCGTTTCCAGGCCGTTCGATGGGTTCGTCGAATATACGAAGCGGGTCACGCCCACCTGCCTCGTGCATCTGGAGCGCAACCGCTACAGCGTGCCTGCATCCTTTGCCAATCGTCCCGTGAGCCTTCGGGTCTATCCGGATCGTGTCGTCATCGCCGCGGAAGGTCAGATCGTCTGTGAGCACCGCCGCGTCATCGATCGCTCCCATGATCGGCCGGGTCAGACCATCTATGACTGGCGGCATTACCTGGCGGTCGTGCAGCGCAAGCCGGGCGCTCTGCGCAACGGTGCACCATTCGTCGAGCTTCCCGAAGCCTTCCGGGCGTTGCAGCAATATCTGCTCAAGAAGCCCGGCGGCGACCGCGAGATGGTCGATATCCTGGCCCTCGTCCTTCAACACGACGAGCAGGCAGTGCTGTCTGCCGTCGACATGGCGCTGAAGTCCGGTGTTCCGACCAAGATGCATGTGCTGAACCTGCTGCATCGCCTCGTGGACGGCAAAACCTTCACGCCGCCAACCCTCGACGCACCTCAGGCACTGACGCTCACCAATGAGCCCAAGGCCAATGTCGAACGGTACGATACCTTGAGAAAGACGGAGGTTCGCCATGCGTCATAACCCGGCAAGCGGCGCTATCGTCATCATGCTGCGACAGTTAAAGATGCACGGGATGGCCCATGCTGTCGGCGATTTGACCGAGCAGGGATCGCCGGCGTTCGAGGCTGCCATTCCTATTCTGTCCCAGCTTCTGAAAGCGGAGACCGCGGAACGAGAGGTCCGATCGACAGCCTATCAGCTCAAAACCGCACGCTTCCCGGCCTATCGTGATCTGAATGGCTTCGACTTTGCCAGCAGCGAGATCAACGAGGCCCTCGTGCAGCAGCTTCATCGCTGCGACTTCCTCGACGATGCCAACAACATCGTCCTGGTCGGCGGTCCCGGCACAGGCAAGACGCACATTGCCACGGCGATCGGTGTCCAGGCCATCGAGCACCACCATAAGCGGGTCCGGTTCTTCTCGACCGTGGAGCTGGTCAACGCTCTGGAGCAAGAGAAGGCTCAGGGCCGTCCAGGCCAGATCGCCAACCGTCTGACACATTCCGATCTCGTCATTCTCGACGAGCTTGGCTACCTGCCGTTCAGTGCATCAGGCGGCNGCTCAGGGCCGTCCAGGCCAGATCGCCAACCGTCTGACACATTCCGATCTCGTCATTCTCGACGAGCTTGGCTACCTGCCGTTCAGTGCATCAGGCGGCGCACTGCTCTTCCACCTGCTGAGCAAGCTCTACGAACACACCAGCGTCATCATCACCACCAACCTGAGCTTCAGCGAATGGGCCAGCGTCTTCGGCGACGCCAAGAT
>NZ_LMQB01000002.1 GCF_001424045.1 Rhizobium sp. Leaf371
CCCGCAAAGTCAAGAAACTTCAGAGCGAGTTCGTCGGTCGCCAGCAGCGCCGCCGCCCTCGTTGGTGTGCGGTTTATAGATCCCACTGCACCGCTTCGTCAACAGGGGGTGGCGGGAAAAATGACATTTTTTATAACACATTGATATAATACGCCTTTTCAATTTCTCCTGATTTTCGTCGCAACATTTTCCCCAATCGGTCAGCCCATCCGCGGGAATCACCTGTCTGCTGTCTTCCCTTCCTATGCTCATCATCCTGTCCTTTCCGTCTTGGCCACATCATTCGCGCCAGTCTTTCGCGGACAGACAACATGGGCTTCGTGCACTTTGTCTCAGGGCCCTATAGATTGGCACTATGACCATCTTTGCCTCGCTACCCGACCTTCCTGTCAAAGCTGTCCTCGCGCAGATCGGGACGGCTCTTTCGACCGGCGGCCTTGCCGTCCTGTCCGCCCCTCCGGGTGCCGGCAAGACGACGCTCGTGCCGCCCTTCCTGCTCGACGCGTCCTGGCGGGGGGATGGGCGGATCATTCTTCTCGAACCGAGGCGCCTTGCAGCACGGGCCGCGGCGGGCCGCATCGCATCGCTTCTCGGCGAGGAGATCGGGGAGCGAGCGGGATACCGGATGCGGCTCGACAGCCGCATCTCGGCGCGGACGCGCATCGAGGTGGTGACCGAAGGTGTGTTCGCCCGGATGGTGCTCGACGATCCGGAGCTCAAAGGGGTGGCGGCCGTTCTCTTCGACGAGTTTCATGAACGATCGCTCGATGCGGATGTCGGACTGGCTCTGGCCCTGGATGTGCGCGCCGCGCTGCGGGAGGATCTGCGCCTTCTCGTGATGTCCGCGACGCTCGACGTGGAGCGGGTAGCAGCGTTGATGGGGCATCCCGCTGTGATCGAGAGCCACGGCCGCAGTTTTCCGATCGACATCCGACACGGCGACCGGTTGCCGAACGAGCGGATCGAAGATGCCATGGCACGGGCGATCATCGAGGCGCATCGCGGCGAGGAGGGCTCCATTCTGGCTTTTCTCCCCGGGCAGGCGGAGATCAAGCGGACGATCGAGCGGCTGCAGGGTCGCCTTCCCGGAGCGACCGACATGATTGGTCTTTACGGAACGATGAGCCAGGCCGAACAGGATCGGGCGATCAAGCCGGTCTCGCCGGGACAGCGCAAGGTGGTGCTGGCGACCTCGATCGCGGAGACGTCGATCACCATCGACGGCGTCCGGATCGTGATCGATAGCGGCTTGCAGCGCCTGCCGGCCTATGAGGCGGCGACAGGCATCACGCGGCTTGAAACCGTTCGCGTCTCCAAGGCCTCGGCCGACCAGCGGGCCGGGCGCGCCGGGCGCACCGAGCCCGGCATCGCCGTCCGGCTCTGGCATCCGGGACAGACAGCGGCGCTGCCTGCATTCACGCCGCCGCAGATTCTCGCAAGCGATCTCTCCGGGCTCGTGCTCGATCTGGCGCATTGGGGCGTGACCGATCCCTCCTCCATGGGATTTCTCGATGCGCCGCCAGGCCCGGCCTGGCGCGAGGCGCGGGCGCTGCTCTCGTCCCTCGGCGCCGTGGATGCCGAGGGGAGGCTGACGGAGGCCGGACAGCGGATTCGAAATCTGGCCTTGCCGCCGCGGCTTGCGGCCATGGTCGTGGGGGCAGCGTCCGACGGACAGGGCATGGCGGCCTGCGAGCTCGCCGTCCTTCTGACGGAACAGGGGCTTGGCGGCACATCGATCGATCTTGAGGATCGATTGCGGCAGTTTCGCGCAGACCGCAGTCCGCGCGGCGAAGCGGCGCGCGGACTTGCGCGGCGCATGGCGTCCGAGCTTGGGGTTCGGCGCAACAGTTCGGCCGAGCCCGTTCTTGCGGGCGCCCTCTTGATCCGGGCATTTCCGGATCGGATCGCCCTGCAGCGCGGCGGGCGGGGGCGGTTCGTGATGGCCAATGGGCGCGGCGCCGAGCTGCCGGAAACCGAGCGCCTGTCCGGCGCGACCATGCTTGTCATCGCGGATGTCACGGGGTCGGCCGGGCGGCACCGGATCTTGGCGGCGGCCGAGATCCGTCGGGAGGATGTCGTCGATCATCTCCCCTCCGCCATCGTGACGGGGAACGAGACCTATTTCGACCGCCAAAGCCGGCAGGTGCGGGCGCGGCGCGTCACGCGGATCGGCGCGATCGTGCTGGAGGAGACGCCGATGGCGCGGCCGGCCGGCCTGGACGCCGCACGCGCTGTGGCGGAGGGCGTGCAGATGCTGGGGCTCGATGTGCTGCCGTTCTCGAAAGAGGGGCGCCAACTGCGTGACCGGATCGGATTTCTCCACAGGAAACTGGGCGATCCCTGGCCGGATGTCTCCGATCTCGCCCTTCTCGACCGTCTCGACGACTGGTTCGTGCCGTTCCAGGCGGATGCGCGGGGTTTGAGCGATATCGAGCCGGGCAGCCTCACGCAGGGACTCCAATCCCTCGTTCCACAAGGCGCATCGCGGGACCTGTCCAAGCTCGTGCCGACGCATTTCGAGGCGCCGACGGGCAACCGCCATGCGATCCGCTACGATGCCGACGAGCCGGTTCTCTCGATCCGGGTGCAGGAGCTGTTCGGGCTGACCGTGCATCCGGCGATCGGCGGGGGACGTATACCCCTGCTCTTGGAGCTGATATCGCCGGGTCAGCGTCCGATCCAGACGACGCGGGACCTGCCGGGCTTCTGGGCGGGATCCTGGAAGGACGTGCGTGCGGAGATGCGCGGCCGCTATCCGCGGCATCCCTGGCCGGAGGACCCGGCACAGGCCGTGCCGACGGCGCGGGCCAAACCGAGGGGGACGTGAATGGCACATCAGGATACGGCGCTGGAGACCGCGGCGACCGGATCGCGCGAGCCGGACGATCCGACAGCGAGCCGATCCCTGCGGCTGCAGACCATCGTGCGATTACGCTGGCTGGCGGTGGCCGGACAGTCGATCGCGATCATCATCGTCGCGCTCTGGCTGCGATTCCCGATGCCACTGATCGCCTGCTTCCTGCTGATCGCGCTTCTGGCCATCGTCAACATCTACCTGACCCTGCGTTATCCCCCGGCGCACCGGCTGCATCCGGTCGCCGCCTTCACGCTTCTGGGCATCGACCTCGCGCAGCTGACGGCGCTTCTCTACATGACCGGGGGCATCGCCAATCCGTTTGCGCCCCTCGTTTCGGTTCCCGTCATCATCTCCTCGGCATCGCAGCCGAAATGGTACAGCGTTGCGCTTGCGCTGCTTGCCGTGGCCGGCGTGACGGCGCTGGCATTTTCGCCCTATCCCCTGCCCTGGTACGATGGCGCGGTTCTCGTCGTGCCGCCGGCGCTGATGGTCGGCTTCTGGTTCGCCATCGTCTCCACCACGGCTTTTGCCGCTTTCTATGCCTATCGCGTGTCGCTGGAAGCGAGCGAACTGGCGGAAGCGCTGGCCGCAACCGAGCTGGTGCTGCAGCGTGAGCAGCATTTGTCCCAGCTCGACGGGCTGGCGGCGGCGGCCGCGCATGAACTCGGCACGCCGCTCGCGACGATCAGCGTGGTCGCCAAGGAGATGGAGCGCGAACTCGGCAACGATCCGAAATTCGGCGAGGACGTCCAGCTTCTGCGCAGCCAGAGCGAGAGATGCCGCGACATCCTGCGGCGACTGACGACGCTCTCCTCCAACGACGAGGCGCATATGCGCTACCTGCCGCTGTCGTCGATGATCGAAGAGGTTTTGGCGCCGCATCGGGAGTTCGACATCGAGATCACTCTGGTGGAGGTTTCCGGCCGCAAGGGCGAACCGGTCGGCACGCGCAATGCCGGAATTCTCTATGGGCTCGGAAATCTGGTCGAGAATGCCGTCGACTATGCGAAGACCGAGGTCATCGTGACGGTAAAACATTCCGCCGATCGCGTTTCGGTGACGATCGAGGATGACGGCGACGGCTACGCGCCCGACATTCTGAGCCGGATCGGCGAACCCTATGTGACGCGGCGGCAGCGCGACGACACCGCAGGCGGGCTGGGGCTCGGGCTGTTCATCGCCAAGACGCTTCTGGAACGGTCGGGCGCGATGCTCGCCTTCGAGAATGGCGGGCCGGAGAAGCCGGGCGCGCGCGTCAGCGTCGAATGGCCGCGGGCCTTGATGGACACCAAGCCGGCGAAATGACCGGTCGTACCTTTCGCCTTTCGGGACGGACCCTTATCTATCCCTCCATGAGATGAAGCGAGACGAGCTGAACGAGGCAAGAGGGATCGCGCCATGAGCGAGAGAGCAGACGCCGGGGCCGGCGAAACAGTTGCAGACAACCTGGACGACGCGATCGGGCTCGATCCGTCGCTGCTGATCGTCGATGACGACGGGCCGTTCGTGCGCCGTCTGGCCCGCGCGATGGAACAGCGCGGCTTTATGGTCGCGATCGCCGAATCGGTTGCGGACGGCATCGCCCAGGCGAAACGGCATCCGCCGAAATATGCGGTGGTCGATCTTCGCCTCGGCGACGGCAGCGGGCTCGACGTGATCGAGGCGATCCGCAGCTGCCGCGACGACACACGCATCATCATGCTGACCGGCTATGGCAATATCGCGACGGCGGTGAACGCGGTGAAGCTCGGCGCGGTGGACTATCTGTCGAAGCCTGCGGATGCCGACGAAGTCTACAATGCTCTCATCCAGAACGACGGCGACAAGGCGGAACTGCCGGAAAACCCGATGTCGGCCGATCGTGTTCGGTGGGAGCATATCCAGCGCGTGTTCGAGATCTGCGAACGCAACGTGTCGGAGACGGCGCGGCGGCTGAACATGCACCGGCGCACGCTGCAGCGGATTCTTGCCAAGCGAGCCCCGAAGTAAGCGTTCAGAGATCGCTGTCCTGCGCGCCGGACATGATGTCCGACAGCGGCGAGGCGTCGCCGGCGCCACCGACGCACCATTCCGCGAGCATCAGCCGCTGGGCGGCGGCCCGCGCGAAGTTGAGGGTGACCGACTTGCGCTGCGGGGCGGAAAGACGGTGTTCGGGGGCGTCGCGGATCATGTCGGCGCCATAACCGTCCGAGAGGAACAGGCCACAATCCTCCGGGAAGATGTCGAGCGGCACGTCCGCATGCGTGGCGAAAAACAGCCGGTCGCAATGCAGCCTGTAATCGGGCCATTTCCGATCCACCCTGAAATCCTCGATCGACGTCTTGATCTCGACGATCCAGATCTCGCCCTTCGGCGAGATCGAGGCGAGGTCGGCCCTGCGGCCGCCCGCAAGCGTGAGTTCGGGCATCACAGCATGGCGCAGGTCGTAGAGATACCGTTGCAGGCCGCGGCGAACGAGCATCGCACGGCGGGACTGACGTCCATCGACAAGCGGGGTGGTGGCGTGGAGCGAAACGATCGGCATGGCATCTTCCTAACTGGCCTGCGCTTCAAATGCCGGACATGGCGGTCTTTGTTGCAAAAAAACCATCCAGGCCGAATTTGAATCAGCGCAGCCTCATGCTGCAGCGCATTCCCTTGCAAGGACCCGGCGAATGGAAAATAAGCATAGAGGCTGATGGTCGAACCACTCGAGCCGTCCTTCGCTCCCTTTTAAGAGATTCTCATGCGCACCCGCAACGCATTCTTCCTGTGCAGCCTTCTGGCAAGCGTCGCTCTGGCCGGTTGCTCCACGGCGCCCGTCACCACGTCCAATAATATGCCGATCCAGCATGTCGCGACGAACCAGATCTTCTCCGACGGCTACGGTCCTGTCGAAGATCACGGATATGCGCTTCCGGCGATCCCGATCAACCGAGTCGATCAGCGCTTCCATCGCCAGATCGTCGATTATGCGACGAACGACCCGGTCGGCACCATCGTGGTCAACACGCCGAACCGCTTCCTCTATTACGTGCTGCCGGGCGGCAAGGCGGTTCGCTACGGGATCGGCGTCGGCAAGCAGGGCTTTGCCTGGCAGGGCCGCGCCTATGTGGCCTGGAAGCAGGAATGGCCGACATGGCATCCGCCGAAGGAAATGGCCGAACGTCGCCCTGACGTCGCGCAGTATGTCGAATCCGGCATGGGCCCGGGCCTGCGCAATCCGCTCGGCGCGCGCGCGCTCTATCTCTTCAACGACGAAGGCAAGGACACCTTGTTCCGTCTGCACGGCACGCCGGAATGGAACTCGATCGGGACGGCTGCTTCCTCGGGCTGCATCCGCCTGATGAACCAGGACATCATCGACCTCTATTCCCGCGTTCGCCCAGGCAAGAATACGCTGGTCGTCGTCCAGCAGTAGTCGAGCCGCTCCTGGCGTTTCGGCATTGACGAAAAAACCCGGATCGCTCCGGGTTTTTTTATGGGTCTTGTTATCGCGATGCCGCTTTCAATTCGAGGCGGCGGCGGTGAAGGACCGGTTCGGTGTAGCCGTTCGGCTGTTCGCGCCCCTTGAAGACGAGATCGAGCGCAGCCTGGAAGGCGACAGACGAATCGAAATCCGGTGCCATCGGGCGGTAGGCCGGGTCGTCCGCATTCTGCCGATCGACAATGGCGGCCATGCGCTTCAGGGTCTCGGTGACCTGATCGCGCGAGACGACGCCGTGATGGAGCCAGTTCGCCATGTGCTGGGCGGAAATGCGCAGCGTGGCGCGATCTTCCATCAGGCCGATATTGTTGATGTCGGGCACCTTGGAGCAGCCGACGCCCTGATCGATCCAACGGACGACGTAGCCGAGAATGCCCTGCGCATTGTTGTCGAGTTCACGCTGGATTTCGTCCGGCGTCCAGTTCGGGCGCGTTGCCACCGGGATGGACAGGATATCGTCGAGCTTGGCGCGGGGGCGGGTCTTCAGACCCTTCTGAACCTCGGCAACATCGACCGTGTGGTAATGCGTCGCGTGCAGCGTGGCCGCCGTCGGCGAGGGAACCCAGGCGGTGTTGGCGCCGGCCTTGGGGTGGGCGATCTTCTGCTCCAGCATCGCCGCCATCAGATCCGGCATGGCCCACATGCCCTTGCCGATCTGCGCATGGCCGGCCAGACCGCAGGACAGGCCGATATCGACGTTCCAGTTCTCATAGGCCGCGATCCAGGCTGCCTGCTTCATGTCGCCTTTGCGGATCATCGGACCCGCTTCCATGGAGGTGTGGATCTCGTCGCCGGTCCGGTCGAGGAAGCCGGTATTGATGAACACGACACGCGCGCGCGCGGCACGGATGCAGGATTTGAGATTGACCGTCGTGCGGCGCTCCTCATCCATGATGCCCATCTTGATCGTGTTCGGCGCCATGCCCAGCGCCTGTTCGACGCGGGTAAAGATCTCGCAGGCGAAGGCCACTTCGTCGGGACCGTGCATCTTCGGCTTGACGACATACATCGAGCCTTCGCGCGAGTTCATGCGACGTCCGGACGGGCCGATATCCCGAAGTGCGATCAGGGCCGTGAACATCGCGTCCATGATACCTTCCGGCACCTCGTTGCCGTCGCGATCGAGGATTGCCGGATTCGTCATGAGGTGGCCGACATTGCGCACGAGCATCAGCGCCCGGCCTTTCAACGCGATCTCGCTGCCATCGGGCGCCGTCAGCGCGACATCCGGATTGAGACGGCGGGTGAAGCGGGTGCCGCCCTTGGAAACCTCTTCCGTCAGCGTGCCGTCCATCAGGCCGAGCCAGTTGCGGTAGATCAGCGTCTTGTCGTCGGCATCGACGGCCGCAACGGAATCTTCGCAGTCCATGATCGCGGTGATGGCGGATTCCAGGACGACATCGGAAATATGCGCCGGATCGCCGCCGCCGATGGCGGTCGTGGAATCGATGACGATCTGGACATGCAGGCCGTTGCGCTTGAGGACGATCGATGCGGGCGCTGCGGCATCGCCCGTGAAGCCGACGAACTGGGCCGGATCCTTCAGCGCGAGGGTGCCGTCGTTCAGGATCAGGCGACCGTCGGTCACCGAGATCGAGCGGAGATCTGTCCAGCTCGCGCCTGCGAGCGGTGCGCTCGAATCCAAAAAGTTGCGGGCCCAGGCGATGACCTTGCTGCCGCGGGCCGGATTGTAGGCCTTGCCCTTCTCCGCGCCGCCTTCGTCGGAAATCGCATCCGTGCCGTAGAGCGCATCGTAGAGCGAACCCCAGCGCGCATTAGCGGCGTTGAGCGCATAGCGCGCATTCATCACGGGCACGACCAATTGCGGCCCGGCGATCGCTGCGATCTCGGGATCGACATGGGAGGTCGAGACCGTGAAATCAGGTTCTTCGGGCAGGAGATAGCCGATCTCGGTCAGGAAACCGGTATAGGCCTTGAGATCGACCGGCACGCCGTTTGCGCGATACCAGGCATCGATCTTCTCCTGCAAGGCATCGCGAACCTGCAGCAGGGCCCGGTTCTTCGGTGCGAGATCATGGACGATCGCGGAGAAGCTCTCGAAGAAGCGTTCGGGCTCCAGTCCCGTGCCGGCCAGCGCCTCGTTGACGATGAAGCCATGAAGGCCCTGTTCAATCTGCAAACCGTTGATATCGATGCGGTTCATGAGGTCTCCTCGCTCTTGCCCCGTTGCGTGCACTGCAATGTCCTCACGTACGCCGCGAAGTCAACGTCTTCCGATGGGGAAGGGCTATGCACGGTGAGTATCCTATCGTCGCGTCACCCGCATGGGGATGCCGCCCTGCGGCTGCGTCGTCAGCCGTTGAACCGGCCAGGGGCGGGTCTGGGGCGTCACGTCGAAACGATAGTCTTTCATCAGAACGCCGAGCGCGATGACGGCTTCCTGCAGCGCGAAGGTCGCACCGATGCAGACGCGTGGGCCGGCGCCGAAGGGCAGATACTGGAACCGGTGCAGGCTCTCGCGATGGCCGGGCAGGAAGCGCTGCGGCACGAAAGCGCGCGGGTTTTCCCAATAGAGCGTGTGCCGGTGCAGGGTCCAGGGCATGACGAGAACCGAGACGCCCTTTGCGATATCGACGCGCTCGCCGGTCGGCGACGTCCAGCTGTCCGCCTCGATGGCCGCACGATTGATCGAGGGCGCCGGCGGATAAAGCCGCATGGATTCCTCGAACGCGGCGCGGACATGCGGCATGTTGTCCAGCCAATCGACGGGATCCGTGCCGTCTGCGACGACGCGATCGATTTCCGCCTCCATCAGAGCCCGAAATTCGGGGACATGCGCGATGCAATAGAACGTCCAGCCCAGCGCTCGGGCCGTCGTTTCATGACCGGCGCCGATGAAGGTGAGGATGTTGTCGGCGATCTCGTCGGCATGCAGCCCGTCCGGGCCTTCGCGTTCGAGAAGCAAGGTCAGGAAATCCTGCGGCACCGTCTCGGGGTGGGCGCGCATCTGCCGGCGGCGCTCCTCCATCGTGGCGGCAACGACCGTTCCGAAGCGGCGCATCAGTTTGCCGCTCCCCCAGCGGGTCACACGCGGGACCCAGGATGGGGCCAGCAGCATGTCCATGGGATCGATACGGCCCATGCTGCCGAGCAGCGTCTCGACATCCTTGGTGAAGGCTTCGGTTTCCGCAGCGATCTGCCCGGAAAACAAGGTTTCCGCCAGGATATCGTAGGTTAGTTCGGTCATGTCGGTGGCGATATCGACAGACATGCCCCCGTCGGCCGCCCGCGTATACCGGCGCGCATAGTGCTTGCAGGTCGAAAGCATCTTGTCGGCGAAGCCCTTGGCGTGGCGGGGCGTGAAGACCGGCGCGACCGCCTTGCGCGTGCGCTTCCATGTCGGCCCTTCGGCCGTCAGCAGTCCATCGCGCAGGATCGGCCGCAGCACGAGCCGGCGCACCTCCGACATCTCGTAATTCGCGACGTTCTCGACAAGGATGTAGCGGATGAGGCCGGGATCGTTGACGATCAGGGTCTGCTGGTTGACGAACCGTGTCTCGATCCAGGGGAGCGTGTAGGATTGCTCGCTCCAGAGTTCGAGCGGATTGCGCAGAACCGTCCGGAGAACGTTGAGCTTCGAGAGTTCCTGCTTGCGGGGAATGGGGGCCGGCGGCTCGAACGTTCGCGAGATCATGTCCATCGGATGTTGACCTTTGAGGTTTGGGCCGGGATCGGGGTGGGGGGCTTCTGGCGCCGACCTCCGTTGGATCAGAGAAGCGCCTTCAACTCGGGCAGCTTCTCGTTCACCAGCCAGCCATAATAGTTTTCCTCCGGCCACTGCACGGAGCCCGATCGGTTCTTCGCGGCAAGCGCTGCGGCGCGCTGGTCGGGATTGCCGATATTGTAGAGCGTCGCAGTGATGCCGGGATTGTCGCTGATGTCGATGTCGGCCACCGAGCGATAGACGTCGATCGAGTGGCGGATGACGGCCGCCATGTAGGCGAGCGACTGGTCGGGATCCATGATTGCTTTATAGACGTCGGCCGCGCTGTTTTCGTCCAGCCGATCATAGCCGGACACGCGGGTGACCGTGTCGGTCATCATCAGGGCCGTCAGTGGATTGATCTGGCCAAGGCCGAAGGTCTGTCCCGCATAAAAGGGCTGGAAGAAGACGGCGGAAAAACGGTTGTTCGGGAACGTTGTCCCCCCCACCGTTTCGCCGCGGAACTCTTTGTCCCAGACGCTCTCGCGGCAGCTCCAGAGAGCGTAGGACCCTTTCTTGCCGGCACAGACGGAAAATTGCGGACGGTCGACGAAGTCGGCGATCGATTCGCCCTCATAGGCAAAACGGAAGCTGTCTCCGGCATAGGCCGCCGCCTTGACGTAATAGGACTGCAGCCGGTCATAGGCATCGACATTATAGGTATGTTCGCCGACGATGGCGCCGACCATATGGATCGGGTCGATGCCATAGGCGCGTGCCGTGGACTTGATCTTGCCCATTAGCTTGCTGTCGGTCGCAAGCAGCTGGCGAACCTTTTCATACTTTGCGTCGAAGGTCGATTTTCCGGCCTTCGTGCGGCGAACCGAAGCGCCGGGCACGGACGGCTGTTCCGCATTGCGGTTGCCCTCCGGCATGACGTGCATCTCCGCTCTGGCCGGCGATCCCGACGCAGCCAGTCCCGAAACGAGCAGGCCCGAAGCAATCAGGACCGTGACGAGGGCGAGAGCGGGAACAAGTTTGCGCAAGGCTTCAGTCTCCAAAGGATATGGCGGTGCGCTCGTGATGCGGCGCAAAGGTGTCGGAATCATGCCATGGGGCATGTCCTCTGCCATCCTCCGATATTCGGCATGCTGCCGCAACCGCCTGCCCCACGCCTCTCAAAGACACGGCGGCAGGCGGATCGCAGCGCATCAGAGAATATAGCGCGACAGGTCCGTATTGGCAGCGAGGTCACCGACATGCTTGCGCACATACTCGGCATCGATCGCGAGCTGCTCGCCCGACTTGTCGGGTGCGGCAAACGAAATCTCGTCGAGCACACGCTCCATGACCGTCTGCAGCCGGCGCGCGCCGATGTTCTCGACGCTGGCGTTCAGATGCACCGCGACATCCGCCAGCGCATCGAGCGCATCGTCGGAAAAGTCGAGGACGACGCCTTCGGTTTCCAGAAGCGCCTTGTACTGGCGGATCAGGCTCGCCTCGGTTTCCGTCAGGATGCGGCGGAAGTCTTCCTTGGTCAGCGCCTTCAGCTCGACCCGGATCGGCAGGCGGCCCTGAAGCTCCGGCAGGAGATCGGAGGGCTTGGACACATGAAAGGCGCCGGATGCGATGAAGAGGATATGGTCGGTCTTCACCGGCCCGTATTTCGTCGCGACCGTCGTGCCTTCCACCAGCGGCAGCAGGTCGCGCTGCACGCCTTCGCGCGAGACGCCGGCGCCCATGCCGCCGTCGCGGGCGGCGATCTTGTCGATCTCGTCCAGGAAGACGATGCCGTCATTTTCGGCCGAGCGCACGGCTTCCCGCTGGATCTGCTCGTTGTCGAGCAGCTTGTCGGACTCATCGTCGATCAGAAGCGCGTAGGACTCCTTGACGGTCGTGCGCACTTTCTTGGTCCGGCCGCCCATGGCATTGCCGAACATTTCCGACAGGTTGAGCACGCCGATATTGGCGCCCGGCATGCCGGGAATCTCGAAGCCGCCGCCCGGGCTCGCACTGTCGGCGACCTCGATGTCGATCTCCTTGTCGTCAAGCTCGTTGTCGCGCAGCTTGCGGCGGAAGCTGTCGCGGGTCGCGGGCGACGCCGTGCTGCCCACGAGCGCATCGAGAACGCGTTCCTCCGCATTCTGGTGGGCCTTCGCCTTTACTTCGCCGCGCTTCTTGTCGCGCACGAGGCCGATGCCGACCTCGACCAGATCGCGGATGATCTGCTCCACATCGCGGCCGACATAGCCGACTTCGGTGAATTTGGTGGCTTCCACCTTGATGAACGGCGCCCCGGCGAGCTTGGCGAGACGACGCGAAATCTCGGTCTTGCCGACGCCGGTCGGTCCGATCATCAGGATGTTCTTCGGCATCACCTCGTCACGCAATTCGTCGGGCAGCTGTTGGCGGCGCCAGCGGTTGCGCAGGGCGATGGCGACGGCGCGTTTCGCATCGTGCTGGCCGATGATGTAGCGATCGAGTTCGGAAACGATCTCGCGGGGGGAAAAGGTCGTCATGGTGTGTCCGTTTCTTCAATCTGGGGATCCAGCGCCATGAGATGGGCCGGACCGTATTGGCTGTGACGCCGGTCGACGAAGCGGAATCCGGCTTTCTCATAGGCGCGGATCGCGCGTGCATTCTCGGGATGCGGGTCGACGATGATCCGCATCGTGCCTGTTGCAAAAAGCCGGGCCGCAAAGCTGGCGGCGATCCGGCCGCCATGGCCTCTGCCGATCTCCTCGGGCGGGCCGATCGCCATGTCGATGCCGATGGTTCCCGCCGGCTGGTCGCGATAGGGATGGTCCGCCTCCCGGTGCGGATCATAGGACTGGAGGTAGGCGATCGGCCGCCCCTCCCGTTCCACGATCATTGGCTGCGTCTCTCCCGTCTCCATGGCTTTCGCAATGGCGTCGAGCTCGTCCTCCACCGCATCCCACCATGTCCTGACATGCGGCTCTGCAAGCCACTGCGCCAGACGGGGGAAATCCGCGGGGCGCAGCGGGCGAAAGACGTAAGAGGCGCCCGGCTCGAAGGGCATGTTCAGGCGGCGTCCAGCGTCTCGACGACGATGTTGCCATTGGTATAGACGCAGATATCGCCGGCGATCTCCATGGCGCGGCGGGCGATCTCTTCGGCTGTGCGATCCGAATCCATCAGCGCGCGTGCCGCGGCATAGGCGTAGTTGCCGCCGGAACCGATCGCGATCGTCCCATGTTCCGGCTCCAATACGTCACCATTCCCGGTGATCGCCAGCGTGATCGACTTGTCGGCGACCAGCATCATGGCTTCGAGATTGCGCAGATACTTGTTGGTCCGCCAATCCTTGGCAAGCTCGACGGCGGCGCGCATCAGCTGGTCGGGATACTGCTCGAGCTTGGCTTCGAGCCGCTCCAGCAGGGTGAAGGCATCCGCCGTGGCGCCGGCAAAACCCGCGATGACCTGGCCCTTGCCGAGCCGGCGTACCTTTCGGGCGTTTGCCTTCATCACGGTCTGACCGAGGCTGACCTGGCCATCGCCGGCCATGACCACCTTGCCGCCCTTGCGCACGGTGATGATCGTGGTCGCATGCATGGTTCCGTAGGGGTTATGTTCGCTCATGAGAGTCCTGTTGCCTTCCGCACCCGGGACTGTCCGGGGCGTTTGAATGCTTGATGTCGCGATCTATGTAAGAATGCCGGAAGCGATTGCAAAGGGTGGTCCCGGCGTCCGTCGGGACACCCGATCGTGCCCGGGAGATGCGGGTCAATCGAAGCTGGATCTTTCCCGGCCGGCCTGATATCAGGCGACTTTCACACACCGGAGTTCCCGATGGCAGAGGCAGAAGGCCGCACCGGCAGCATATCCCGCAAGACCAACGAGACGTCCGTCTCCGTGTCCGTCGCAATCGACGGGACCGGGGCATCGACCATCTCGACGGGGGTCGGATTTTTCGACCATATGCTCGACCAGCTGTCGCGTCATTCTCTGATCGACATGACGATCGAGGCGAAGGGCGACCTGCATGTGGACGATCACCACACGGTTGAGGACACCGGCATCGCCATCGGCCAGGCGATCGCCAAGGCGCTCGGCGACCGGCGCGGCATCACGCGCTATGCCTCGATCGACCTTGCCATGGACGAAACCATGACCCGCGCCGCCGTCGATGTGTCCGGCCGTCCATTCCTTGTCTGGAACGTCGCCTTTTCCGCGCCGAAGATCGGCACGTTCGATACGGAACTGGTGCGGGAGTTCTTCCACGCTCTGGCGCAGAATGCCGGCATCACGCTGCATATCCAGAACATCTACGGCGCCAACAACCACCATATCGCCGAGACATGCTTCAAGGCCGTCGCCCGTGTGTTGCGCACCGCAACCGAGATCGATCCCCGCCAGGCCGGCCGCATTCCCTCCACCAAGGGGACTCTGGCCTAAGCCGGGTTCTTCCGCTGCGGACGCCGGGCTACTTCGGTTTGGTTTGGTTTGGTTTGGGCGCATTCCCGAGGGTGCGCCGCCCCGTCGAGACATGTCTTCCCAAGAGAAGATTCCTCTGTTGAGAGCAGGCTGCTGATGACACCGTTTCTCGTCTATCTCCCGCCCGGCGCGCGGCGCGACAGCCCGGATGCGGTCTTCGTGGCCGATCGTTTCGCCTGGCCGGCTTTCGTCTTCCCGGCCTTCTGGCTTCTCTTCAAGCGCCAATGGATCGCCGGCATCGCCGTCTTCATCCTGCAGGGTGCGATGACCATGGCCGGCGGACTGGCCGATGCGGCACTTGCCGCGATCCTGCTGGAACTTGCGCTCCGGCTCCTGGTGGCGTTGGAAGGGCCAACCTATCTTGCGCACCGGCTGGAGAAGCGGGGCTTCACGCTTGCCGCCGTCCTGCCGGCACCCGATCTGAAGACGGCCGAAGCCATGTATGGCGCGACGCTCGACGATCTCGCGAACGATCCTGCGCTGCCTCTACCGCGCCTTGGCCCGAGCTTCGGTCCTGGCCAGAACGGCGCAAGGGCGATCGACCCTGCCAATCCGGGCTTCGGCCTGTTCGACACCTATGGGAGCCGCTGATGCGCGTCGCGATCATCGATTACGGATCCGGAAACCTGCGGTCCGCGACCAAGGCCTTCGAGCGCGCCGCCCGCGAGGCCGGCATCGCTGCGGAGATCGACCTGACCGACAAGGTGGATCGCGTGGCGACGGCCGACCGGATCGTTCTGCCGGGTGTCGGCGCCTATGCCGATTGCCGGGCCGGTCTATCCGCCGTCGATGGCATGAGCGAAGCCGTCATCGACGGCGTCGAGAACGCTGGAAAGCCGTTCCTCGGCATCTGCGTCGGCATGCAACTCATGGCCTCGCGCGGGCTGGAGAAGGCGACGACGCAAGGGTTTGGCTGGATCAAGGGCGATGTGGTGGAGATGAAGCCGGCGGATGCCGCGCTGAAAATTCCGCAGATCGGCTGGAACACACTCACGCTCAACCGGCCGCACGCTCTGTTCGACGGCATTCCGACCGGGCCTGATGGACTGCATGCCTATTTCGTGCACTCCTATCACCTCGCGACGGAAAACCCTGACGATCTCGTCGCAACGACGCGCTACGGGGCGCCTGTCACGGCTTTCGTTGCGCATGAAAACAAAGCGGGCGCTCAGTTCCATCCGGAAAAGAGCCAGACGCTCGGCCTTGCCCTTTTGACCAATTTCCTGCGCTGGAAGCCCTGACATGATCCTTTTTCCCGCGATCGACCTCAAAGACGGTGCCTGCGTCCGCCTGAAGCTCGGCGACATGGCGGAGGCCACCATCTACAATCCGGACCCCGGCGCCCAGGCGAAGGCCTTTGAGGATCAGGGGTTCGAGTGGCTGCATGTGGTCGATCTCAATGGCGCCTTTGCCGGCGAAACGGTCAATGGCGCAGCGGTGGAGGCGATCCTGAAGGCGACCACCAACCCGGTCCAGCTCGGCGGTGGCATCCGCACGCTGGCCCATATCGAAACCTGGCTCTCCAAAGGTCTTGCCCGCGTCATCCTCGGCACCGTCGCGGTGCGCGATCCCGCGCTGGTCCGCGAGGCCTGCCGCCTCTTTCCGGGCAAGGTCGCCGTGGGCATCGATGCGAAGGGCGGCAAGGTTGCCGTCGAGGGCTGGGCCGAGGCGTCCGAACTTGGCGTGATCGAGCTTGCGCAGCGCTTCGAGGGTGCCGGCGTTGCCGCGATCATCTATACCGATATCGATCGCGACGGCATTCTCGCCGGGATCAACTGGGCGGGCACCCTGGCCCTCGCCGATGCGGTCGCCATTCCCGTCATCGCCTCGGGGGGCCTTGCCTCCATGGAGGATATCAATCGTCTCGCAGCACCCGACATGGCCAAGCTCGAAGGTGCGATTTCCGGGCGCGCGCTCTATGACGGCCGGATCGACCCGGCCGAGGCGCTCGCCGTTCTCAACCGTGCAAGAGGACGTGCCGCATGACCCTCAAGGCCCGCGTGATCCCCTGCCTCGACGTCAAGGACGGCCGCGTCGTCAAGGGCGTCAGCTTCGTCGATCTGATCGATGCCGGCGACCCCGTCGAATCGGCCAAGGCCTATGACGCGGCCGGGGCCGACGAACTCTGCTTTCTCGATATCACCGCCTCGTCGGACGGCCGCGACACGATCTTCGACGTGGTCGAGCGCACCGCCGAACATTGCTTCATGCCGCTGACCGTCGGCGGCGGCGTACGCAGTGTCGCCGACATTCGCCGCCTGCTTCTGGCGGGCGCCGACAAGGTCTCGATCAACTCCGCGGCCGTGCGCGATCCCGATTTCGTGGCGCAGGCGGCCGACAAGTTCGGCAACCAGTGCATCGTCGTCTCGATCGACGCCAAGCGGCGCGTGTCGCCGGGAGCGGAAGGCACCAGCGCCTGGGAGATCTTCACCCATGGCGGCCGCACGGCAACGGGCATCGACGCGGTGGACTTCGCAGCGCGAATGGTCGAGCGCGGGGCCGGCGAACTGCTGGTCACCTCCATGGATCGAGACGGCAGCAAGATCGGCTACGACCTCGACCTGACCCGCGCCATCGCCGACCGCGTTTCCGTCCCCGTCATCGCTTCGGGCGGCGTGGGAACGCTTGATCACATGGTGGAAGGCATTCGCGACGGGCATGCGACGGCGGTTCTGGCCGCATCGATCTTCCACTTCGGAACGCACAGCATCGGCGAGGCGAAGCGCTACATGGCCGAGCACGGCATTCCGATGCGGCTCGACGGCTTGGCGCAGGCGGAGAGCATCCTGTGACCCGGTTTTTGCTTTCCGATCTCGAAGCCATCGTCGCCGAGCGGGCAAAGGCCTCACCGGAGACATCGTGGACCGCCAAGCTCGTTGAACAAGGACAGGCGCGCGCGGCCAAGAAGCTTGGCGAGGAAGCCGTGGAAACGGTGATCGCCGCAATTTCCGGCGACCGGAAGGAACTGGTCTCCGAGAGTGCGGATCTGCTTTATCATCTCATGGTGGTATTGAAAATTGCGGACGTTCCGTTACAGGAAGTTCTGGAGGAGCTTGAGGGACGCACGGTCCGGTCAGGCCTTGAGGAGAAGGCGAGCCGAAAGACGTGACCATTGCGCCGCAGAACAGGGGTGAAGCGGATATGCCGGACGATCTCGGCAGGCGAGACTATTCCCCCTACCACTTCTTTTCGGCCGATGCATGGTCGCAGTTTCGAGCGGACACGCCCCTGACACTGACGGCGGACGAGGTTCGCCGGCTGCGCTCCCTGAACGACCCGATCGATCTCGATGAGGTGCGTCGGATCTATCTGTCGCTGTCGCGCCTGCTCTCCACCCATGTCGAGGCGTCGCAGATCCTCTACGAACAGCGCAAGCGCTTCCTGACGATCTCGGACGAAACCAAGACGCCGTTCGTGATCGGCATCGCCGGATCGGTGGCTGTGGGAAAATCGACCACCGCCCGTATTCTGGCCGAGCTTCTGTCGCGCTGGCCCTCCAGCCCCAAGGTCGATCTCGTGACGACGGACGGGTTTCTCTATCCGAATGCCGTGCTGATGCGCGACAACATCATGAACCGGAAGGGTTTTCCGGAAAGCTACGATATCGGCGCGCTGCTGCGCTTTCTCTCGGCCATCAAGGCCGGACAGCCGAACGTGCAGGCGCCGAGTTATTCCCACCTCGTCTATGACGTGTTGCCCGACCAGTTTCAGGTCGTGGACCGGCCGGATATCCTGATCTTCGAGGGCATCAACGTTCTGCAATCGCGCGACCTGCCGGAGGACGGCAAGATCGTGCCGATGGTGTCGGACTTCTTCGACTTCTCGATCTATATCGATGCCGACGAGACGCTGATCCACTCCTGGTATGTCGATCGCTTCATGCGGCTGCGCCAGACGGCGTTCAAAAACCCGGAATCCTTCTTCAAGCGCTATGCCGAGGTGAGCGAAGAGGAGGCCCGGTCGATCGCCGAGGGTCTCTGGCAGAATACGAACCTCAAGAACCTGCGCCGCAATATCCTGCCGACCCGGCCCCGTGCGGACCTGATCCTGCAGAAGGGCACCAATCACCTCGTCCAGACGGTTGCGCTGCGCAAGCTGTAAACGCCTACAGGAGACCGGCTTCCCGAAGCCAGGTTTCGAGAGGCGCGAGCGAGGAATGATCGAGCGCTTCGCGGAGATAGGCGAACGTGCGCGGCATGTGTTTCATATAGCCGGGCTTGCCGTCCCGCTGCATCAGCCGCACCCAGATACCGACGAGCTTGCAATTGCGTTGCGCCGCCATCAGGTGGAAGTGCTCGATGAACGCAGCCTCATCGAAGGGGCCGAGACGGCGTCGCTCGGTGATATAGGCATCAATGATGGCCCGCCCGAGATCCGGCGGGATGGTGACCCGCGCATCCTGGACGAGCGAAGCCACGTCATAGGCCGTGGGGCCGATCATGGCATCCTGAAAATCGATGAGAGCGACGCGGTCGATGCCCGTCCTGTCCTTGCGCCAGAGGATGTTCGGCGAATGGACGTCGCGCAGGAGGAGGTGCTTCTCTCCGCGCTCCGACAGGTCGATCAGCCGGTCCCAGACGGCGGCATAGGTTTCGCGCTCAGCAGGCGTGGCCGGCGTGCCGCGATGATGCGGCAGGAACCAGTCGATTAGCAGCCGGGTCTCGATCTTGATTGCGGCACGATCGAAGGGCGGGATGACATGGACCTGTCCGCCGGGAAGCGGCAGGCGGTTTTCCGGTGGCTCGCCATGCAGTCGGGCAAGCAGGCGCGCCGTTTCGATGTAGCGTTCCGCAACCGGCGCACCGCCCGTGTCGAGCACGCCTTCGGCCCCGAGATCCTCCAGAAGAAGCATGCCGGCGTCGATATCCTGAGCATGGATTTCCGGCGCAGCGAAGCCGCGTTTTCGCAGATAGAGGTCGATCGCGACGAAGGCGCCGACATCCTCGGCGATATGGGCGATCTGCTGATAGTATTTTCCATCCTCAAGGATCGGCCCGGGAATGGTGCGCGGGGCATCCATCAGGATCAGGTCCAGCCCGGCTGGCTGATGGATGCGCTCGTAGCCGCGCACCGAAGCATCGCCGTTGAGATGGCGGCGCGCGACGCCGTGGTAGCCATGGTCGTCCAGAAACTGCCGGATCGAAAGGCTGCGGCGGATGCGGGACAGGATCGGTTCGCTGCCGGAGACGATGGCCATGCGACCGTCTCCATCCTGTTCCAAGGCCAACACGATGCTCTGTCGCGGCAGGTAGCCCTCCGCCCGCTCGGGCCATTCGATCAGGCAGATGCCGTTCGCCGAGAGTTCATCGAGGCCAAGCTCCAGCACCTCGCTCGCATCCCCCAGTCGATAGAGATCGAAATGCGAGACGGTCGTGCGCAGATCGTAGGACTGCACGAGCGTGAAGGTCGGGCTGGGCACCTCCAGAAAAGGATCGTCTGCGACGGCCCGGATGAGCGCGCGGGCGAGGGTCGATTTTCCCGCACCGAGGTCGCCCGAGAGAGCGACCGTGTCTCCGGATTTCAGAGCGAGCGCCAGATCTTGGCCAAGCCTGATCGTGGCGGCTTCATCGGCAAGCGGCAGGCGCAGCATGTCGGTCATTCCGCGGCTTCGGCCTTCGGCAATGCGCCCGAGGGAATACGGCAAATGACCTCGGTCCCCTCGCCTTCCCGCGTCACGATGCGGACCTTGCCATGGTGGAGGGTGATGAAGCTGTCGACGATCGAAAGGCCGAGGCCGGCGCCGCCGCGCTGGCCATGGCTCTCGAAGCGATGGAAGACGCTTTCCAGTACGTCCTTCGGAATACCGGGTCCCTGATCGCTGACGGTGAAGACGAAATCGCTGGCCTCGCGCGCGCAGGAGAGGCCGACGACGCTGCCCTCCGGCGCGAAGTTGGCGGCATTGGTCAGGAGCTTGATGAAGATCTGCTTCAGCCGCTGGTGGTCGGCAACGAAGGTGCCGAGCATGTCGGGCGTGTCGATGCGCAGGGTGACAGAGCTTTCCTGCAGACGATCGGCCATCTGTTGCGACACCTCATCGAGGAAATCGGTGAGATTGATCTCGCTGAGGTCGAGCTCGACGATGCCGGCATCCACGGTCGCGAGGTCGAGAATATCGTTGACGATGGTCAGGAGCAGCGAGGAGGAGGTGGAGATATGATCGACATATTCCGCCTGGCGCGTCGAGAGCTCGCCGAAGGCGGGCGTTTTCAGAAGGTCGGCGAAACCGATGATGTTGGTGAGCGGCGAGCGCAACTCGTAGGAGACATGCTGCACGAAATCGTTCTTCAGCGAATCGGCCATGCGCAGCGCCTCGTTCTTTTCCGTCAGGGCGCGCTCGACGCGCACGCTGTCGGTCATGTCGACGAAGGTCAGCATGGTCTGCGCATTGGGAAGAGGGATGATGGCAAAGTCGAGGATGAGACCGGTGCGCAATTCGAGCATGCCGCGGCTCGACGGCCGCTCGTCCTCGAAGCTGGTAATGGCGTGGGAAAACCGCTTCCAGCCATCCGGCTGGTCGTAGGAAACGGTGCAGGCCTGCTCGATGGCGCGGATATGGGTGCCCGGCGCGACTTCGGTTTCGGTCACACCCCAGAGCGCCCGGAACGCCGGGTTGGACAGCTTGATACGCCCGTCCGGACCGAACACTGCAACGCCTTCGGAAAGGTGGTCGATGGTTTCGCCCTGAACCTGCACCAGCGTATTGTAGCGGGTTTCCAGATCGACACGCTCAGTGAGGTTTTCGAAGACCCAGGTTGCCCCGCCCTGCGGACGGGCCGTCGCGAAAACGCGCAGGGTCTGGCCGTTCGGCAGATGCCACATGTCCATCTGGGTTTCGATGGCCTGATAGACGGAGAGAGCCTGTTCCTTCCATTGCTTCCAGCTGAGCTGCTCGGGAAGGCGGCCGCTTTCGCGCAGCTGGTCGAAGATCTCGCCATTGCCGGGGCGGCGGGCGAGAAAGGCCGTGTCGAGGTTCCAGAGGGTCTGGAACGCCTGATTGTAGAATTGCAGGCGCTGCGAGCCATCGAAGGTCGCCACGGCCGTTGCCAGATGGTCCAGCGTTTCGGCGTGGCTCTTCAGCGTGCGGGACAATTCCTCGCGAACGGCCTCGATGGCGCTGACATCATGGGCGATACCGGCCGTGCCATAGGTGGTCTTCGCATCGACGACATCGAAGAAGGTGCGCTGGCCGCGCACGACGGTCGAGATCTTGTCGCGGAAGGGCGAGTCATAGGTGGCGAGCGCCTTGGCTTTTTCACGTGAAACGGTTGCCAGCAGTTCGCGGCCTTCCTGGACCACGACGTCGGTGCTCGGCGCTTCCACGGCGTCGCGATAGGCTTCGTTGACCCAGGCAATCTGCCCGTCGCGTCCACGCTGCCAGACCGGCATATCCACCGCATTCAAAAGCGTCTGAAGGCTTGCGAGATCGCCGCGCAGCCGGTCGCGCTCCAGCGTCAGCTCGGCCAGTTCCTCGCGCAGATTGTTGAGCGCGACGAAGCGCACGAAGGCGCGGCCGCCGGACACGCGCCCCTGAGCTTCCAGGATCTCGTTGCGGTTCGTCTGCACGACGAGGTCGAAGCTTTCGGCAAAGGTGCGCAGGCGATCGATGGCCCGTTCGAGTTCGCTCGCCGACGTCGCCTTGATCCAGCGGCCGAAGGCGAGGAAATCGCGGTCGTCCTGCGGCGCACCCGTTTCCGGCGGTAGCTGGCCAAGAAATTCGGGCTTTTCGGCCGGACCATCCCAGACCACGATGCTGCGGTTCTTGTCGGAAATCAGCGCCTGGAAGCGCGTGATGCTCTGGCGCGCATCGGCAAGCGCCGTCTTCAGGTCGCGATTGTCGGTCTCGACGGTGCTGCGCTGCCGGATCACCCAGACGGCCGAAATCATAGCGGCAGCAATGGCACCGGTGAGGAGCGAGAATGTGATGATCTCAGAGGAGTGAAAAACGCTCGCGACGCCTTCCGCGGCCATGGCCTCGCCGGAGAGGAGCCCGAGGGCAGAACCTGCGGCAAGGTGGCGAATGATCGACGACAGGCGCTTGCGACGTCGATCCGGCCGGGTGTCGACCGCAGAGCTTACGCCCGGCTCGGCAGGCGTTCGTCCAGCGTTCCAAGAAGCTTTCGTCATCACGTGCCTGTCCCCGTTGCACGGCGCCCGGCCGGTCTTCCGCCAAGATGGCAAAACCCCACAGGCACGCATCCGCCGTCCGCACGACCTTTCGACAAGGCCGGTTGAACGAATATCGTCGTCTTCGGGATCGTTACGCGTTCATGCTTGCCCGCCGCTTACGGCGTGCGTCGTTCCGTCCTGAAAACCAACGCTTTTTTCCGATTCGGTCCGCGTCAGTGCCGCATCTTCGTCCCGAATCGATACAGGTCAGCATAGTCCCTCCCCTTGGAAGCGGGAAGCATGGAGACGAAAAAGAGGCCGCACGCTCTTCAGCGTACGGCCTCTTCCAACTCAGGATATTTTTCGCTCGCGCTTAGTAGCGGTAGTGATCCGCCTTGAACGGGCCCTGCGGGGTCACGCCGATATAGGACGCCTGTTCATCCGACAACGTCGTCAGCTTGACGCCGAGCTTGGCGAGGTGAAGGCGCGCGACCTTCTCGTCGAGGTGCTTCGGCAGGATGTGGACGCCGGCTTCGTACTGCTCGCCCTTGGTGAAGAGCTCGATCTGAGCGAGCACCTGGTTGGTGAACGACGCCGACATGACAAAGGATGGGTGACCCGTGGCATTGCCGAGGTTCAGCAGGCGACCTTCCGACAGAAGGATCATCCGGTTGCCCTTGGGGAACTCGATGAGATCGACCTGCGGCTTCACATTGTTCCACTTCAGGTTCCGCAAGGCGGAAACCTGGATCTCGTTGTCGAAGTGGCCGATGTTTCCGACGATCGCCATGTCCTTCATCTCGCGCATATGCTCGATGCGGATGACGTCCTTGTTGCCGGTCGTGGTGATGAAGATATCGGCGCTCGCGACGACGTCTTCGAGCTGGACGACTTCGAAGCCATCCATGGCGGCCTGAAGGGCGCAGATCGGATCGACTTCCGTGACCTTGACGCGGGCACCCGCACCCGACAGCGAGGCTGCCGAACCCTTGCCGACGTCGCCGTAACCGCAGACGACGGCAACCTTGCCGGCCATCATCACGTCGGTGCCGCGGCGGATGCCGTCAACGAGCGACTCCTTGCAGCCGTACTTGTTGTCGAACTTCGACTTTGTGACGCTGTCGTTGACGTTGATCGCCGGGAAGGGCAGCAAGCCCTTGGCGTGCAACTGGTACAGGCGGTTGACGCCGGTGGTGGTTTCCTCGGTGACGCCCTGGATCGCGTCGCGCTGCTTCGTGAAGAAGCCGGGCGTTTCGGCCAGACGCTTCTTGATCTGCGCGAACAGGATCTCTTCTTCTTCCGAGCCCGGGTTCGACAGCACGTCTTCACCGGCTTCGGCGCGCGCGCCGAGCAGGATGTACATGGTGGCATCGCCGCCATCGTCGAGGATCATGTTGGAGACGCCGCCGTCAGTCCACTGGAAGATCTTGTCGGTGTAGGTCCAGTATTCCGTCAGCGTCTCGCCCTTGACGGCGTAGACCGGAATGCCCGCAGCCGCGATCGCCGCAGCGGCATGGTCCTGCGTCGAGAAAATGTTGCAGGATGCCCAGCGAACGTCGGCACCGAGCGCGACGAGCGTCTCGATAAGAACCGCCGTCTGGATCGTCATATGCAGCGATCCGGTGATGCGGGCACCCTTCAAAGGCTTCGACGCACCGAATTCCTCGCGCGAGGCCATCAGGCCCGGCATTTCGGTTTCGGCAATGGTGATTTCCTTGCGGCCGAAGTCGGCCAGGCCGATATCGGCTACCAGATAGTCATTGGTCGTGCTCATGAAGCTCTCCGCTGGTGGCTCGCCGGGTCGAAAGCTTGAGGCTCCGGGACCGCAGGCGGGCACTGATCTCTTGCCCGGTCATAGGCGGGGCGCGATCTTTCTCTAGCAGGAAAGCGGATCGCAGGCAACCTACATATAAAGACGTCTTTATATGTTTATATCCCTACATTTCCTCGCCGAACCGGTCGCGCACCAGAGCGTCGAGCGCTTCCAGCGCCGCCTCCGCCTGCTGGCCGCTTGCGGTGACGGAAATCGAGCTACCGGTGCTGGCCGCCAGCATCATCAGACCCATGATCGACAGGCCGCCGACGGTCATGCCGTCTTTGGTGACGTGGATTTCGGCATCGTAGGCCTCGACCGTCTGCACGAATTTGGCAGAGGCACGCGCATGCAGGCCGCGCTTGTTGATGATCTGGAGGTCCCGCGACAGTGTCATGAAGGATTGCGCCCGCTATTTGCCGCTGAGAACGCGGCTGGCAACATTGATGTACTTACGCCCGGCCTCGGAGGCCTCCACCAAGGCCTTGTCCATGTCGCTCTCGCCACGCACACCCGCCAGCTTGATCAGCATGGGCAGGTTGACGCCGGCGATGACCTCGACCGTGCCGCTCTGCATGACGGAGATGGCAAGATTGGACGGCGTGCCGCCGAACATGTCGGTGAGAATGATGACGCCGTTGCCCTCGTTGGCAGCGATCACGGCCGTCAGAATATCCTGCCGCCGCTGATCCATGTCGTCTTCCGGGCCGATACACACGGTCTCGATGAATTTCTGCGGCCCTACGACGTGTTCGAGCGCATGACGAAACTCTTCAGCCAGCTTGCCGTGCGTGACAAGCACAAGTCCGATCATGTGTCTTTGCTCCAACTGCCTTTTCCCTTCGGCGGACGATAGCCATGCCATGCCGCAATGCAACAATTTCATTCCGCCTTGGGGCGGTCATCTTGGCGAGGAAATGCCGGAGTGCAAGTCAAAAATCCTAAAACTCGGATCACATGAGCAAAATCTGTGCAGACTGCGACATTTAAAGAGTCGAAAAGCGGCTGAGTGCATCGAGCGGGTCAAGCCCCGGCAAAAGCGGAAGCCGAAGCAGGGGAAGGGTCACTGCGCCCACCATCCAGGTCTCAGCCTCCGGTGCGACCCGCAGCCCGACAGGGGCCAGAACAGGCAGGACGGCAAAGGACATGACGGCCGCCCGGACGCTGCGGATCGGCACCGGGCCGACGCCGCGCAACTCGGCAAGGCCCGCAATGCTCGCCGGCGCGCGGGCGACGAGGCGGTCGCCTTGCAAAGAGATAAGGACCTGATCGTCCGAAACGAGTGCCGCGTTCCAGCCGCGACGAACGGCGGAGGACAGGCAGGCAAGGGCGGTGCTGGTCTTGCCTGTTCCGGAGGGTCCGACGAAGAGATAACCGAGCGTGCCGAGAACGATGGCCGTCGCGTGGATGTTGGCGGGCGCGTTCTTCTCTCGGCGTGCGTGACTGCGTTCGGCCTCGTCCTCTCCGGACTTCATCGCGCAGCGCTCATGCCGCCTCGCCGACAGGCAGCGAGAGGATGAAGCGGGCGCCGGTGATCTTTCCGTGCGGATCCGTCATGTTTTCCGCCCGCAGCGTGCCGCCATGCGCCTCGGCGATCTGCCGCGAAATCGAGAGACCGAGGCCCGAATTCTGTCCGAAGTCTTCGCCATCGGGCCGATCGGTGTAGAAGCGTTCGAAGATGCGGTCGATATCCTCGGCCTGGATGCCCGGGCCGTTGTCCTCGACATAGACGATGCAGCGCGTGCGGTTGCGCGTCAGCCGCACGATGATGTGTCCCCCCTCTTCCGGCACGAAGGACCGGGCGTTCTCGATGAGGTTGGTGATGATCTGGCCGATGCGCAGCTCGTAGCCGCTGACATCGAAGCGAGCCTTCGGATTGTCCTTTCGCTCCACGACGAAGTTGAGCAGCACCGCCTTCTTCTTGTTGCGCACCTGCCGCGAGATATCGACGAGATCGCCGAGCAGCTTTTCGAGATCGACGACGCGCGCATCGCTGCGGGCAAGCTCCGCATCCAGCCGCGAGGCGTCGGAGATGTCGCTGATCAGGCGGTCGAGCCGGCGCACATCGTGCTGGATGACGTCCATCAGGCGCTTCTTGGACTCGTCGCTGCGGGCCAGCGGCAGGGTTTCCACCGCACTGCGCAGCGAGGTCAGCGGGTTCTTCAGCTCGTGGCTGACATCGGCAGCGAAATTCTCGATGGCGGCGATACGGTCGTAGAGTGCACCCGTCATGTCGCGCAGCGCCACCGAGAGATTGCCGATCTCGTCCTGACGCGAGGAGAAATCGGGAATCTCCTGGCGCTCCTTGGCGCTGCCACGGCGCACGCGAATGGCGGCGGCCGAAAGGCGGCGCAGGGGATTGGCAATCGTGCTCGACAGGAGCAGCGACAGGATGACGTTGACGAGGGCTGCGACGCCGAAGACGCGGATGATCGCCAGCCGCTCGGCGTGAACGATCTTGTCGATGTCGCCCGCCTGGGTCGAGAGGAGCAGCACGCCGAGAACGGCCCGGAAACGCTGGACGGGGACGGCGACGGACACGATGAGCTCGCCCTGTTCCGTCACGCGCACGACCGCGCCGCGCACGCCGGTGAGCGCGTTCATGACCTCGGGATAGATCGATCCGTTGCCACCCGGCGGCTCCTTGTAGAGCGGCAGATTGCCCGGCTGGAGCATGCGATTGTACCAGGTGTTGAGTTTTCCGGTCAGCGTCTGGTTTTCGGGCTCGATCGGCGGCAGGTCGAAGCGCAGCACCTGCCCGCCCGTATAAAGGTGACGGCTGTCGAGCAGGAGATCGGCATCGGCATCGAACAGACGGGCGCGGGTGCGGGTCGGCGAGATCAGCCGTCGCAGCACGGGCGCCACACGCTCCTGGGTGATCGGAAATTCCAGGTCTTCATCGCGCGGCAGCGGCGTGATGCTCTGCCCGGCCTGCAGCTCGAGAAGCTTTTCCGGATCGATGGTGATGGAATTGGTATCGACCGAAGCCGAGGCGGCGATGGCACCGGCGATGATCTCGCCCTGCGTCAGCAGGCTCTCGACGCGGGCGTCGATCAGTCCCTCGCGGAACTGGTTGAGATACATGATGCCGCCCACGAGCACGACGAGCGCCACCAGATTGAAGAACAGGATGCGGCGCGTGAGGCTCGAAAAGACGGCGTTGCCGAAGAGGCGGCGGATCAGCGTGAAGGGATGCGCCCAGCGCCGGCCGGAGCGATAGGCTCCGTCCGCTTCCTCGATCGCCGCATGCCTCGTGATGTCTGCCACGTCGGATGCTCAGCCTCTCCCGCTCGTCGCGATGTTCAGGGCGTCATGATTCGAGGCGTCAGGCCGATTCGCGGAACCGGTAACCGACGCCATACAGGGTTTCGATCATATCGAAGTCGTTGTCGACCATCTTGAACTTCTTGCGCAGCCGCTTGATGTGGCTGTCGATGGTGCGATCGTCCACGTAGACCTGCTCGTCATAGGCCGCATCCATCAACGAGTCCCGGCTCTTCACGACGCCGGGGCGCTGGGCAAGGGAATGCAGGATCAGGAACTCGGTCACCGTCAGCGTCACCGGCTCGTTCTTCCAGGTGCAGGTGTGGCGCTCCTGGTCCATCGACAGCTGGCCGCGTTCCAGCGAGCGGGCCTGGATGTCGTCCTTCATCTTCTGCAGGCCGGCCGGACCGGCCGCGGCCGCCGCTTCCCGGTTGGCGGAGCGGCGCAGGATCGCCTTGACGCGCTCGACCAGCAGGCGCTGGGAGAATGGTTTGGTGATGAAGTCGTCGGCACCCATCTTGAGGCCGAAAAGCTCGTCGATCTCCTCGTCCTTGGAGGTGAGGAAGATGACGGGGATATCCGACTTCTGCCGCAGGCGGCGCAGCAGTTCCATTCCGTCCATGCGCGGCATCTTGATATCGAAGATCGCGAGCTGCGGCGGTCGGGCGAGAAGCCCATCGAGCGCGGAGGCGCCGTCCGTATAGGTCTCGACCTTGTAGCCTTCCGCTTCCAGCGCGATCGAGACCGATGTCAGGATGTTCCGGTCGTCATCGACAAGTGCAATGGTCTGCATCGTATTCCGCTCCATCATATCTTCGCGCCTTCTCTCATCCGGCCCCTCTCCCGCTGGAAGAAGGGCGTCATCGACAGAGGCCGGCCAGGATAGACAGAACTCCGCATCAGGAGGTCGGCCGAGGCCGGCGCGCGTTCATGAGTATAAAGGTGGAACAAATTGTGGCGAAGCGAAAATGTCGCGATGACGCACAATCGTTCGTATGAGCGCTGAGGTGCGCACCTCAGATATTTTCAATTCGAAATTTAAACCGATTGAACATTGAACAATTTCCTTTAAATCGATTAATATATTGAATTTATTGTATTTTTTAGGATGTCATCTTGCGTTTTCTGTAACTCCGGCTAATGTTGCGGCATTGATACAACGCAGGGGAGCAGCGCTCATGGAAGAATTTGGCATTCGCAATCCGGATCTCGGAATCGCTGCACTCGGTTTCGACGATATCGTCGCCGTCCGTTACAATCTGACGCCTGCAGAACTCTACGAAGAGTCGCTGCGTCTCGGCGAAGCACAGGTCACGGCCGATGGCGCTCTTCGGGCATTGACCGGCCAGCACACCGGTCGCTCCGCCAAGGACAAGTTCGTCGTTCGCGATGCGACGACGACCGATCAGATCTGGTGGGATAACAACAAGGAAATGTCGCCGGCGCATTTCGAGACGCTGTGCAACGACATGATGGACCACGCCCGTGGCCGTTCGCTCTATGTGCAGGACCTGATCGGCGGTGCCGACCGCGACAACGCCCTGCCGACGCGCGTCATCACCGAATTCGCCTGGCATTCCCTGTTCATCCGCAACCTGCTGATCCGTCCGGACCGCGAAAGCCTGAAGACGTTCGCGCCGAAGCTGACGATCATCGATCTGCCGCATTTCCGCGCCGACCCGGCCCGTCACGGCTGCCGCACGGAAACGGTCATCGCCTGCGATCTCGTCAACGGCCTCGTGCTGATCGGCGGCACCTCCTATGCCGGCGAAATGAAAAAATCGGTCTTCACGGCGCTCAACTACCTGCTGCCGGAAAAGGGCGTCATGCCGATGCACTGCTCGGCGAATGTCGGCCCGGACGGCGACTCCGCCGTCTTCTTCGGCCTCTCCGGCACCGGCAAGACGACGCTGTCGGCCGATCCGAAGCGCACGCTGATCGGCGACGACGAGCATGGCTGGGGCAAGGACGGCATCTTCAACTTCGAGGGTGGCTGCTATGCCAAGACGATCCGCCTTTCGGCCGAAGCTGAGCCGGAAATCTTCGCCACGACCAAGCGTTTCGGCACCGTGCTCGAGAACGTCATCCTGGATGAAAACCGGGTGCCGAACTTCGACGACGGCTCGCTGACCGAAAATACGCGCTGCGCCTATCCGCTCGACTTCATTCCGAATGCCAGCGCAACGGGCACGGCCGGTCATCCGAAGACGATCATCATGCTGACGGCCGATGCCTTCGGCGTCATGCCGCCGATCGCCAAGCTGACCGCCGACCAGGCCATGTACCACTTTCTCTCCGGCTACACCGCCAAGGTCGCCGGCACGGAAAAGGGCGTGACGGAGCCGGAAGCCACCTTCTCGACCTGCTTCGGCGCCCCCTTCATGCCGCGGCATCCGAGCGAATACGGCAACCTGCTGCGCGACCTGATCGCCGAGCATGGTGTTACCTGCTGGCTCGTCAACACCGGCTGGACCGGTGGCGCCTACGGCACGGGCCGCCGCATGCCGATCAAGGCCACGCGTGCCCTGCTCGCCGCAGCGCTGGATGGCTCGCTGGCCGAGACCGACATGCGCACCGACGCCAATTTCGGCTTCGCGGTTCCGGTCGAAGTTGCCGGCATCGAGGGTGGCATTCTCGACCCGCGCTCCACCTGGGCCGATGGCGTGGCCTATGATGCGCAAGCGAGCAAGCTTGCCAACATGTTCGTGGCGAACTTCACCAAGTTCGAAAGCCACGTCGATGGCGGCGTGCGGGATGCAGCACCGGGTCTGGCGATCGCTGCGGAATAAGCGCAGCGAGCCGGAGACGCCCTACCAATGATTTCACGTGAAACCCGACGCTGTCGACAGCGTCGGGTTTTGTCGTTCTGCTCTATTTGCAAAGTGCCCTGAGCTGGAATAAACAGGGAACGAAAGGCGACGGCATGGCAAGCGACCCCCTCTATATCAATGATCGGATCGTGATTGCCGGCTGGGAGCTGAGCGAACAGTTCGTGCTGGCGGGCGGGCCCGGCGGGCAGAACGTCAACAAGGTCGCAACCGCCGTCCAGCTGTTCTTCAATATCGCCGCCTCCCCGTCTTTGCCCGAGCGCATCCGCGACATCGCCATTGGCCTTGCCGGGCGGAAGGTCTCGAAGGACGGCGTGCTGATGATCGAGGCCAACCGTTTCCGCAGCCAGGACCGCAATCGCGAGGACGCGCGCGAACGGTTGAAGGCGCTGATCCTCAAGGCGGCCGAACCCCCACCGCCGCCCCGCCGGAAGACAAAGCCGACCCGCGGCTCGGTCGAGCGCCGTCTCAAGGCAAAAAGCGGGCGCGGAGAGGTCAAGAAGATGCGCGGCCGGCCGGATGGCGATTAGATGAAGTCAAAGACCGGACGCGTCCTTCGGGGACACGATGTGTCGAGCGAAAGCGGATCGATCGCGGTGAGACTCCGGCAACCGATGCCGTCCTGGCCGGATCCATCTTGAGCAACTGGCAACAACGCGAACAGGAGGAGGCCATGCTGGTCCTGCCGAAAGGCTTTCGCCACATTCCGGGCTTTCTCGATCGCGATCGGCAGGAAGCCCTTGTCGAGGCGGTGAGAGGCATCGTCGCCGCGGCCCCGCTCTACCGCCCGGCCATGCCGAAGACCGGCAAGGAACTCTCGGTCAGAATGACAAATTGCGGCACGCTCGGCTGGGTCACGGACAAGGATTTAGGCTATCGCTACCAGCCGCTTCACCCCGTGACGCAAGAGCCTTGGCCCGCCATTCCGCAGAGCCTCCTGGATCTCTGGCAGACCGTTGCCGGCGCCGCCAAGCCGCCACAGGCCTGCCTCGTCAACTTCTATGCGGAAACGGCCCGGATGGGTCTGCACCAGGACAAGGACGAGCAGGATCTTCAGACGCCCGTGGTTTCGGTGTCGCTGGGCGATGCCTGCCTGTTTCGGGTCGGCGGGAGCGAGCGAAGCGACCGGACGGTCTCGTTCAAGCTGTCGAGCGGCGACATTGTCGTCCTCGGCGGAGAAAGCCGCTTGGCCTTTCACGGCGTCGATCGGATCTACCCCGCGACATCGACGCTTCTGAAGAACGGCGGCCGGATCAACCTGACGCTTCGGCGCGTCACGCCTTGAGAAGGGGTCGGCAACGTGTCACCTGCAAGGATCGGTTCTTGAACCCTGCCGCGTTTCGGAAATGATGCAAGGCTTCGATTACGAATCACGGCGCCAACGCAGCGCCAACCCGGGAAAGGGCGACATGCTCATCGAGAATGCCATGGTGCTGGCCGCAGGGCTCGGAACGCGCCTGCGCCCCATCACCGACACCATACCAAAACCGCTGGTGCCGATCGCCGGCAAGCCGATGATCGATCATGTGCTCGATCTTCTGGTCGATGCCGGTATCAAGACCGCTGCCGTCAACGTGCATCATTTCGCAGACCGGATGGAAGCCCATCTCCACGCCCGCGCCGCACCCGCCATCCGGATATCCGATGAACGCGATGCCCTGATGAATTCGGGCGGTGGGCTTGCCAAGGGGCTCTCGCTTCTGGAGTGCGGTCCCGTGCTGGTCATGAACGCCGATCTGTTCTGGATCGGCGAGCCGGAAGGCCGCAGCAATCTGGCGCGACTGGCCGAAGCCTTCGATCCCGCCCGCATGGACATGCTACTTCTCTGCGTCGATCTCGAGCGGACCACGGGGCATGACGGCAAGAAGGATTTCTCGCTTCAGGCGAACGGCAAACTCGTGCGTTATGCCGAGGGCATGTCCCGACCGGTCGTCTATGCCGGCGCCATCGCCATGATGAGCACATTGTTCGATGATGCGCCGAAGGATGCCTTCAATCTCAACATCTATTTCGACAGGGCCATCGCCGCCGGGCGCCTATACGGCCTGATGCTGGAAGGCGAGTGGATCACGGTGGGAACGCCGGATGCGATCGGCAAGGCCGAAGCGCAGTTTGCGCGGCTGGCGGAACGCGCCTGAGGGGACCAAGACCATGACGCCAGCGCGACAGAACGTCTTCACGATCCCGGCCGGCGTGCCCTTCCTGAAGACGCTCGTCCACGCAATCTGCGACGGGGCCATCGTCCCTGAGTATCGCTACGATCCCGCCGATCCTTTGTCGCTTGCGGGCGTTACGATCTTCGTTCCGACGCGGCGCGCGGCGCGCGTGCTGCGCTCGGAGTTCGTGGATTGCCTCGGTGCCCGCTCGGCGATCCTTCCGGTCATCCGGGCGCTGGGGGAGACGGACGACGATAGCGGCTTCTTCGATGCGGAAATGCCCGCCGTCCTCGACCTCGCGCCGCCGCTGACAGGCCCGGCCCGTCTGATCGAACTGTCTCGGCTGATCCTTGCCTGGCGCAACACGCTGCCGCGGATCGTCACCGAACTTCACGGCGACAGCCCGCTGATCGCCCCGGCCAGCCCGGCCGACGCCCTGTGGCTGGCCCGAAACCTCGTGCAGATCATCGACGATATCGAGACGGAGGATCTGGACTGGACGAGCCTGGGCACGCTCGACGCCAGCAACTACGCGCAATGGTGGACGCTGACGCTCGAATTCCTCGAGATCGCCAGCCAGTTCTGGCCGGCCCGGCTGGCCGAACTCAGCCGATCCTCGCCCGCCCGCCACCGCAATGCCATCCTTGAGGCGGAAAGCCACCGGATTGTGGCCGGCGCCATCGATGGTCCGGTCATCATCGCCGGCTCCACGGGCTCCATTCCCGCCACCGCCCGGCTGATTCTTGCGGTGCAGAAGCTGGCGCAGGGCGCCATCGTCCTGCCCGGCCTCGATGAGACGATGACGGAGACGGACTGGAACCTGATCGATCCCCCGGCCACCGACGCTGCACGCCGCGATGATTCCGCCAGCCGGAGCCACCCGCAATATGGCTTCGTGCGCCTCCTCCGGCGCATGGGCATCTTCCGAAGCGAGGTCGTTTCGATCGGCACGGTCGAAACCGATCTCGGCGACCGTGCGGAGACGCTGTCGCATGCCTTTCTGCCGGTCGAGGCGACCAGTTCCTGGGACGCCGTGCGACGGTCGCTCGACGCAGGACGTGTCGAGGCGGCTTTTGCCGACGCGGCCTTGATCGAGGCTATCAACGAACGGGAAGAGGCGACGGCGATCGCGCTCTCGCTGCGACTGGCCTTGCAGAAGGACGAGGAATGCCAGGCGGCGCTGATCACGCCCGACCGGGATCTCGCCCGTCGGGTTGCCGCCGAACTGCAGCGCTTCGGCATCGAGGCGGATGATTCGGCGGGAACACCGCTCGCGTCCACGCCGCAGGGCACGCTGCTGCGGTTGATGCTCGATGTCGCGCTGCGCCCCGGCGATCCCGTCGCCATCACCACACTGATGAAGCATCCGCTCGCCCGCTTCGGCGTTTCGCCCGAACGTCTCCGCCCGGCCGCGACGCTGCTGGAGCTGCTCGCCCTTCGCGGAGGAACGGTGCCGGCCGATATCGCCGACCTCAGGCCCCTGCTCGACGAGGCGGCGCCGCGTCGGCGGGCCGATCGCCATGCACCGGAATGGCTGACGCAGGTGAGCGATGCGGATATCGAGGAGGCGCGCGCGGTGGCTGGTGCCATCGCCACGGCCGTCGAGCCGCTCGTCGCCATGCTGGTGCGGCGGCGAAAGGGGGCCGGCGGCTTCAGTACCTCGCTGACCCTGTCCGACTGGGCCGAGCGGACCGGCCGGGCGCTGGAAGGCGTTGCCACGACCGAGACAGGCGATCTCGGTGCGCTCTGGTCCGGCGAGGCGGGTGCGGCACTGGCCGATCTGCTGCGCGCCGTCATCGAGGCCGACGGGCAGATCGAGGCGGATGGCGGGCAGTGGTGTGAGGCAGTGGAAGCGTTGATGGCCGGCTCCGCCGTCAAGCCGCGCGCCATGCGGCACCCGCGCGTCTTCATCTTCGGGGCGCTGGAGGCGCGACTGCAGAGCGTCGATCTCGTCGTGCTCGGCGGCATGAACGAAGGGACGTGGCCGGGACAGACCGCCAACGACCCCTTCCTGTCGCGGAGCATGAAGACCGGCATCGGACTTGAGCCGCCGGAACGGCGCATCGGCCAGCTGGCCCATGACCTGCAAATGGCCTGCGGCACGCGCCGCCTCGTCTTCAGCCGATCCTTGCGCAAGGGTGCGACCCCCACCGTGGCATCACGCTGGCTGCAGCGGCTTCTCGCCGTCGGCGGCAAGGATCTCGGTGAGCGCCTGCGCGAAAACGGACGCGATCGTCTGCGCTACGCGGCCCTTCTCGATGCGCGGCCGGATACGCCGCTCGCGCGGCGGCCGGAGCCTAAGCCCGATTTCGCGCTACAGCCGAAGCGCTATTCCTTCAGCGAGGTCGGGCGCCTGCGCCGCGATCCCTATTCCATCTATTCCCGGCGCATCCTGCGCCTCCAGCCGATCGACGGCTTCAACGCAGACCCGGGCGCGGCCGAGCGCGGCACGATCTACCACGCGATCGTCGAGCGCTTCGCCAAAAGCACCGTCGATCCGGCAACGGCCGAAGCCCAGATCGTGATGAAAGAGCTGATCGACGCGGCCTTCGACGAGCAGCGCCTGCCCGTCCATATCGACGTCATCTGGCGGCCCCGCTTTGCCGCCGTCGGTCGGGCCTTCATCGATTGGGAGATCTCCCGCAAAGACGGAATCCGGCAATCCTTCCTGGAGCGCTATGCGAAATTCCAGGTCGGCGTCGCCGATATCGAGCTGACCGGCATGGCCGACCGGATCGACATCGGCCCGGATGGCGAGGCTGTGATCGTCGACTACAAGACCGGCGCCAGTCCCTCGGTGAAGGAAGCCCGCGCGCTGCTCGATCCGCAATTGCCGCTGGAAGCCGCCGCACTGAAGGCAGGTGCCTTCGACACGGTCGGCAAGCGCCACCCCGCCTCTCTTCTGTATGTCCGGCTGAAACCCGGAGATCGGTTCGAGGTGGACGAGGTCAACAATGAGGGGCGCGCGAAAGGCGATGCCGAGCCGAAGACGGCGGAAATGCTGGCCGACGAATCACTTGCACAGTTCACCGGTCTGCTGCGGGCGTTGCAATCGGGTCAGCGCGGCTTTGTCTCGCGCGTGATCGTCCAGAAGGAGAAATCCTATGGCGGCGAATATGATCACCTGGCACGCGTGGCCGAGTGGTCGACCGCGGATGGCGAAGAGGAGACGGGGGATGCCTGACGATCTCGCACCGACGAGCGGCTCGCCCGCCGACTGGCTGAACTGGACGACACAGCAGCAGGCGCTCGCCTCGGACCCGAAACGATCGGCTTGGGTGTCGGCCAATGCCGGATCGGGCAAAACCCATGTGCTGACGCAGCGTGTCATCCGGCTGCTTCTCTCGGGATGCCGCGCCTCGGCCATTCTCTGCCTGACCTACACGAAGGCGGCGGCCGCGGAAATGTCGAACCGCGTCTTCGAGCGTCTCGGCGAATGGGTGACGCTGGACGACGCGACGCTGTCGGCGCGCATCACCGCACTCGAAGGGCAGGCGCCGAGCGCTGACACGGTTGCCGAGGCACGGCGTCTGTTTGCCCGTGCGCTGGAAACGCCGGGCGGGCTGAAGATCCAGACGATCCACGCCTTTTGCGAAGCGCTGCTGCATCAGTTTCCGCTCGAAGCCAATGTGGCCGGGCACTTTTCCGTGCTGGATGACCGGACCGCGACGATCCTTCTGGCCGACGCACGTCGCCTTCTCCTCACGGCTGCCGCGACGGAAGGCGATCCGGTGCTGACCGGCGCCTTCGAGACCGTTCTCTCGCTGGCCGACGATACCGGGCTCGAAAGCCTGCTCTCGATGATCGTCGCCAACCGGACCGCACTTCAGGTCTTTCTGAGCGAAGCCGAACAGCGCGGCGGCACGGAGCCGGTCCTCCGCGACGCGCTGGGCCTGTCTGCGGAGGAGACGGCAGACAGCTTCGTCGCGCAGTTCTGGCCGCTGGCAGGCCTCAATGGTCCGGATCTGACGCGCTATATCGATCTTTGCCGCGCCTCGGGCGGCGCCAAGGTACGGGATTTCGCCGATGGGCTGGCCGTTGCGGCAGAGCTGAAGACACCGCTCCAGCGCTATCAGGCCGTTCGCGAACTTTTCTTCTCCGCCTCGTCGGGCAAGCCGCGCGCGATCTCGGGCTTCTTTTCCGCACCGCTGCGCAAGGCGGCGCCCGATCTCGAAGACAAGGTGCAGGCCGCCTATGACGCGGTCATCGCGCTTTCCGACAGGCTGGCGCTCCTGCACATGTTCGAGGCGACGCAAGCCGCCATGGTGCTGGCCGAGCGGCTGACGCACGACTACGAGGACATCAAGAAAAGCCGCAGCCAGCTCGATTTCGACGATCTGATCAACCGCACCGCCCGGCTGCTGACACGTGCGGACGTCGGGGCCTGGGTGCATTACAAGCTCGACCAGGGCATCGATCATATCCTCGTGGACGAGGCGCAGGATACGAGCCCGGTGCAGTGGTCGATCATCCGGTCGCTGGCCGAGGATTTCTTCACCGGCGACAGCGCCCGCGGGCGGCATCGCACGCTCTTTGCCGTCGGCGACGAGAAGCAGTCGATCTACTCGTTCCAGGGCGCGCGACCGGAGCGTTTTTCGGAAGAGGAGCGCGAGGCGAGGCGGCGAATCGATGCCAGCGGGCTCGCCTTCAGCCCCGTACAGCTGCAGCTCTCCTTCCGTTCGACCGAGGACGTGCTGTCGGCCGTCGACACCGTGTTTCGCCAGCCCGCGCATGCGCGCGGCCTCAGCGCCCGCAACGAGCCCGTCGTGCATGCCTCCAACCGTGTCGGCCATCCCGGTCTGGTCGAGATCTGGGATGCCATCGCGCCCGCGCCGAGCTTCGAGGAAGAGGACTGGACAGCCGCCTTCGATGCGACGCCGGAAAATGCGCCGGCGAACATTCTGGCCGAACGCATCGCGGCGACGCTTGCAAGCTGGATCGGCACCGAGACCATCATCGAGAAGACCACGCGTCGCGTCATGCGGCCGGGGGACGTGATCGTGCTGGTGCGCAAGCGCGATGCCTTCGTCAACGCGCTGATGCGCGCCCTGAAGACCCGGCACGACATCCCCGTGGCCGGTGCCGACCGGCTGGTGCTGACGGCGCATATCGCCGTGCAGGACCTGATGGCGCTTGGCCGCTTCCTGCTCTTGCCGCAGGACGACCTGTCCCTCGCCGCCGTGCTGAAAAGCCCGCTTTTTGCGGTGACCGAAGAGATGCTGGCAGAGGCCGCGACCCTGCGGCCGCTCGGCCAAAGCCTCTGGTCCGCGCTTCAGAGATCGGATGATCCCGCTCTGGAGCCGGTCGTCGCTCGGCTGGCGAACTATCGGACACTCGCGGATACGCTCTCCGTTCATGATCTCTATGCGCGCCTGCTGGGTGCGGATGGCGGCCGCGCGGCGTTTCTGTCGCGGCTCGGCAGCGAGGTCAGTGATATCCTCGACGAATTCCTGACCTTCTGCCTCGATCACGAAGCCAACGGGCTTCCGGGTCTGCAGAGCTTTATCTCCGGGCTTGAGCTGGAAGCGCCGACGATCAAGCGGGAGCAGGACAAGGAGCGCAACGAGGTGCGCGTCATGACCGTGCATGCGGCCAAGGGGCTGGAGGCGCCGGTCGTCTTTCTGGTCGATGGCAGCGGCAAGGCCTTCAACAACCAGCATGTTCCGGCACTCCGCATGGTGCCCTCCCCGCATGGGCGCGGCCCTGGCGGCGAGATCCCGATCATTCCCGTGTGGCGACCGCCACGGGCCGCCTCCAACAGCCTGATCGACGGCGATACCCAGCGGCTGAAGGCAGGCGCCGAGGAGGAATATCGCCGGCTGCTCTATGTGGGCATGACGCGGGCGGCGGACCGCCTGATCGTCTGCGGCTATCGCGGCAAGCTCGACAATCCCGAGAGCTGGCATGCGATGGTGAAGGCCGGCCTTTCAGCGGATACGGAAGGCCGTCTCATGCCCGTCGATTTTTCAGTGGCCGGGCTGCAATGGACCGGCGCGCGCTGGCATGCGCTGACGAAGCGGACGGAATTCGACATCGAGTCCGTGAAGAGCGACATCACGGCCGAAGACGTCGGGGCCTTGCCGCAGGCCTTGCTCGACCCCCTGCCGCCGCAGCGTCACCTCCCCCGTCCCTTGAGCCCGTCCGGAGCCGGCTTTACGGTGGAGGCGGATGCGGCGGACACGGTCACCGGTTCGCGCCTCTTTTCCGAAGACAAGCGAACCGGGCCGTCTTTGTTGCGCGGTGCGATCCTGCATCGGCTGCTGCAGGTTCTGCCCGCCCGCGCGCCGGGGGAACGGGAGGCCGATGCCGCCCTTTACCTGTCGCGCGCCGTTCCCGGCTGGAGCGAAAAGCAGCGGACGGAAATCGTGCGCTCCGTTCTTGCGGTCATCGAGGATCCTGCGCTTTCCGCTCTGTTCTCTGCCAACAGCCGCGCCGAGGTCTCAATCATGGGAACGCTTCGACTCGGCGCGCGCGATCACGCGGTCTCGGGACGAATCGATCGTCTGGCCGTCTCAGACCAGGACGTGGTGATCGCCGACTTCAAGACGAACCGCGACGTTCCCGGCGATGTCGGTGCCGTGCCCCTCGTCTATCGAACACAGCTCGCGATCTACCGGGAGATCCTGCGGCCGCTCTATCCGGCGCGTCGGTTTCGCTGCATCCTGGTCTTTACCGAGGGGCCGCGCGCGATCGAGGTATCGGACGCGCTTCTCGATGCCGCGCTTGTGGACCTTGCGACAAAATGAGATACCGGACATTGAAATTCAGGGTCTGGATCATCACATCCTGACCATGCCCTGCGGGTCCTCCGCACCATAGAAACCAGGAGCGCATCATGGCGACCGTGAAAGTCGATACATCCAATTTTCAGGATGAAGTTCTCAATGCACAGGAGCCGGTCATCGTCGATTTCTGGGCCGAATGGTGCGGCCCGTGCAAGATGATCGCACCGAGCCTCGAGGAAATCTCCAACGAGATGGCCGGCAAGGTGAAGGTCGCCAAGATCAACATCGATGAGAACCCGGAAATTGCCGCGCAGTACGGCGTCCGCTCGATTCCGACGCTCGCGCTCTTCAAGGCCGGCGAAGTCGCCGACATCAAGGTGGGTGCAGCGCCGAAGACCGCGCTGACCTCCTGGATCTCCAACGCGGCCGCTTAAATCTCCGCTTTATCGGATATGAGAATTGGAAAACCCGGCCTCGCAGCCGGGTTTTTTCATATCGTTTCTTCGTTGACGTCGTTTATCGCGGCGGTGTCCCGTTATCGGCCAGAACGTTGCCGACAAGGTAGAGCGATCCGCCGATCAGAATGCGTGGCGGGACCGGCTGGTCCTCGAACACGGCCGATAGGATCGACAGCGCTTCCGTGACCGACGAGACGGGCTCGGCCTCAAAACCCTGCGCTGCCGCATCCTGCGCCAGCGCGACCGGATCGATGCCGACATCCGAGCCCCGGATGGGCACCGTGAAGACCTGTTCGGCAAGGCCGGAAAAGGCCTGGAAATAGCCGGCGGGATCCTTCGTGTTGATCATGCCGATGATGAGAAACAGGGGTCGCGGGTCGCGTTCCTCCAGATTTGCCATCGTCTCGGCGATCACCTTGCCGGCACCCGGATTGTGCCCGCCATCGACCCAGATCTCGGCGCGCTTGGGGGCGTGATCCGCCAGCCGTCCGCTCGTCAGCCGCTGCAGGCGGCCCGGCCATTCGACCGTCGTCAGGCCGGTCTCGATCGCCGCGTCGGCTGGATCGAAACCGGCAGCACGAACCGTGCGGATCGCCGCGGCGGCATTGGCGTATTGATGCCGGCCGGGAAGACGCGGCAGCGGCAGGTCGATCAGCCCGTCATCATCCTGATAGATCAGCCGGCCGAACTCCTCATGGGCGAGAAAATCCTGTCCGTAGACGGACACGGGGCATCGCAGGCGCTCGGCGGTGGCCACCAGCACGTCGCGCGCGGCCTCCTCCTCCTGCTGCCCGATGACAACAGGACAGCCACGTTTCATGATCCCCGCCTTTTCGGCGGCAATGAGTTCGACCCGATCCCCGAGATAGGCCTGATGATCGAGCGAGATCGGCATGATCGTGGAAACGGCTGGCGTCTTGATGACATTGGTCGCGTCGAAGCGTCCGCCGAGACCGACCTCGATGATGGCGACATCGGCCGGATGCTCGGAGAAGAGAACGAAGGTTACGGCGGTCAGGATCTCGAAGACCGTGATCGTCTCACCGCGATTGGCGGCCGCCACACGACGAACGGCATCTGCGAGCACCGGGTCCGTCGCGTATTGACCGCGTCCGCCCCGAACGCCGAGCCGGTAGCGCTCGTGCCAGGTGACCAGATGCGGAGAGGTGTGAACATGGACCGAAAGACCGGCCGCTTCAAGGATCGCCCGCGAGAAGGCCGAAACCGACCCCTTGCCGTTGGTGCCTGCCACGTGAAGGACCGGCGGCAAGCGCTCCTGCGGATTGCCAAGCCGGTCGAGGAGCCGGGTGACGCGCTCCAGCGACAGATCGAAGCCTTTGGGATGGAGGGCAAGGAGCTTGTCGATCTCCTGCGTGGCTTCGCTCGCCTCGACCGTCATCGCGAGACTAGACGCTGGCCGCGACCGGCACGGCGGCCGCGGGAACCACGACCTCCGGCTCGACGGGACGCTTCACGGCATCGACCGGCTTCTTGAGCATGATCTTCAGCACGCGTGCGAGCGTCGAAGGGATATCATGCCGCTTGATGACCATGTCGATCATGCCGTGATCCATGAGATATTCCGACGTCTGGAAACCCTCGGGAAGCTTTTCGCGGATGGTCTGCTCGATGACGCGCTTGCCGGCAAAACAGATCTCGGCACCCGGCTCCGCAAGATGCAGATCGCCCAGCATGGCATAGGAAGCCGTGACGCCGCCCGTGGTCGGGTTGGTGAGGACGACGATATAGGGGAGGCCCGCCTCCTTCAGCATCTGCACGGCGACCGTCGTGCGCGGCAGCTGCATGAGCGAGAGGATGCCTTCCTGCATGCGGGCGCCGCCGGAGGCCGGGAAGATGACCAGCGGGCATTTTTCCGCGATGGCACGCTCGAAGGCCTTGATGATCGCCTCGCCGGCGGCGATGCCGAGAGAGCCGCCCATGAAGGCGAATTCGTGGACGACGGCCACGAGCTTCAGACCCTCGACGGTGCCGACACCGGCAAGGATCGTATCCTCCATCTCGGTCTTCGCCCGGCTGTCGCGCAGGCGGTCGGTGTATTTCTTCGAGTCGCGGAACTTCAGCGGATCCTGCGCCACCTTCGGCTGCGGCAGCGTCTCGTAGACGCCCGCGTCGAACAGATCCTTCAGACGCGCCTTGGCCGGCATCTTCATGTGGAAGCCGGAGGCGGGAATGACCCATTTGTTTTCTTCGAGATCGCGGTGGAACACCATCTCGCCCGTTTCCGGGCACTTGATCCAGAGGTTTTCCGGAACCTCGCGGCGGCCGAGCATCGAATTGATCTTCGGGCGAACGTAGTTGGTAATCCAGTTCACATGAAACTCCTGAAATCGTTCAGCCTGTCATTGCCCTGAATGTGGGCGATTATTCGGCTGCGGCAAGACGTGCGGCGCGGACGCCGGCCGAAAGGCCGCGAACCAGAGCCTCGACGCCCGGAACGGTCGCGCCCGTGGCCTGACCGTCTTCGGTGAGGCTGGAAGCGACCTGATTGATGATGACGGTGCCGACGACCACCCCGTCGGCCGACGCACCGATGGCGCGCGCGTGCTCGGCGGTCTTGACGCCGAAGCCGACGCAGACGGGCAGGCTGGTGTGCTCCTTGATGCGCGCCACGGCCCCGCCGACCAAAGCCGGCTCCGGCAGAGCCGAGCCCGTGATACCGTTCATGGAGACGTAATAGACGAAGCCCGAGGTGTTTTCGAGAACTTTGGGCAGGCGGCGGCCGTCCGTGGTCGGTGTCGCCAGCCGAATGAAGCTGATGCCCTTCGCAAGCGCGGGCAGGCAAAGCTCGTCGTCCATTTCCGGCGGCAGATCGACGACGATCAGCCCGTCGATACCGGCGGCAAGAGCGTTTTCCAAGAAGCGATCGACGCCGTAGATGTAGATGGGATTGTAGTAGCCCATCATGACGACGGGCGTGTCGGTGTCGGTCTTGCGGAACTGCCGGGACAGTTCCAGCGTCTTTTCGAGCGTCTGGCCACCGGCAAGGGCGCGCTGGCCGGCAAGCTGGATTGCCGGGCCATCGGCCATCGGGTCGGAGAAGGGCATGCCGAGCTCGATGATGTCGGAGCCGGCAGACGGCAGCGCCTTCATGATCGACAGCGACGTGTCGAAATCCGGATCGCCCCCCATGATGTAAGTGACGAGCACCGGACGGCGCTCGGCGGCAGCCTTGGCGAAGGTCCTGTCGAAACGTGCGCTCATGTTCTTACAGTTCCAATCCGAGCAGCTTGCCGACGGTGAAGATATCCTTGTCGCCGCGTCCGCAGAGGTTCATCACGATGATCTGGTCCTTGTCCATCGTCGGCGCCCGCTTGATGACCTCGGCGAGCGCATGGCTCGGTTCCAGCGCGGGAATGATGCCTTCGACACGAGTCAGAAGCTGGAAGGCTTCGAGCGCCTCATGGTCCATGATCGGCACATATTCGACACGGCCGGCATCCTTCAGCCAGGAATGTTCGGGGCCGATCCCGGGATAATCGAGGCCGGCCGAGATGGAATGGCCTTCCTTGATCTGCCCGTCCTTGTCCTGCAGCAGATAGGTCCGGTTGCCGTGCAGGACGCCCGGGGAGCCTGCCGTCAGCGAGGCGCAATGCTCCTCGCCGTCGAGACCCTTGCCGCCGGCTTCCACGCCGACGATCTTGACGCTGGCATCGTCGAGGAAAGGATGGAAGAGGCCGATGGCGTTGGAGCCGCCGCCGACGGCGGCAACCAGCATGTCCGGCAGACGGCCTTCCATCGCCATCATCTGCTCGCGCGTTTCCCGGCCGATGACCGACTGGAAGTCGCGCACCATCTCCGGATAGGGATGCGGGCCTGCAGCGGTGCCGATCAGGTAATAGGTATCGTCCACATTGGTGACCCAATCGCGCAGGGCCTCGTTCATGGCGTCCTTCAGCGTGCCGTGGCCGGCCGTGACGGGACGGACTTCCGCGCCGAGCAGCTTCATGCGGAAGACGTTCGGCGACTGACGCTCGACATCGGTCGCGCCCATATAGACGACGCAGGGCAGGCCGAAGCGGGCGGCAACGGTCGCGGTCGCCACGCCATGCTGGCCGGCACCGGTTTCCGCGATGATGCGCGTCTTGCCCATGCGCTTGGCAAGCAGGATCTGGCCAAGGCAATTGTTGATCTTGTGCGAACCGGTGTGGTTGAGCTCGTCGCGCTTGAAGTAGACCTTCGCGCCACCCAGCTCTTCCGTCAGCCGCTCGGCAAAATAGAGCGGGCTCGGACGGCCGGTGTAGTGCGTGTTGAGATGTTCGAGCTCTGCCTTGAAGGCAGGATCGGTCTTGGCCTTCTCCCACTCGGCTTCAAGCTCGAGGATCAGCGGCATCAGCGTTTCCGCAACGAAGCGACCGCCGAAAATGCCGAAGCGGCCGTCCTCATCGGGACCGGAACGGAAGGAATTGGGTAAAGGGGTCTGATTCACGTCGTGCTCCTTAACCGGAAAGGCTCTGCACGAGCCTCAGCAACGGCATCGAAAAACTCTTCCATCCGCCTGAGATCCTTGACGCCGGGCGCGCGCTCCACTCCGGAGGAGATGTCGATCGCGCGCGTGCCTGTCTTCTCCAGGGCCTCGCGGATATTTCCGGCGTTGAGGCCGCCGGAAAGCATGTAATCCACCTCGGCGTCAAGCGCATCGAGGAGCGTCCAGTCGAACGATACGCCGTTGCCGCCCGGGATCTCGGAGCCCTTTGGCGCTTTGGCATCGAACAGGAAGCGATCGGCAATGCCGATATAAGCATCGACCGCACGCAGATCCTCGGCTTCGCGCACCGAAAACGCCTTCATGACCGGGCGACCGTAAATGGCACGGATGTCCAGCGTGCGCGCGGCCGTCTCGTGACCGTGGAGCTGAAGAATGTCGGGGTCGAGCGACGAGACGATTTCGTCCAGCGTGTCGTTGTCCGCATCGACCGCTACGGCAACGATCTTCGCGCGACCGCGAATCCGGTCGGCAAGCCGCGCGGCATCGTCCGGCTCGATATTGCGCGGGCTCTTATCAAAGAAGATGAAGCCGACATGGTTCGCGCCCAAGGCAACCGCCTTGTCGACGGCCTCGGCGGTCTTCAATCCGCAGATCTTGACATCGATGGTCATACGGCATCGCATTTGCATGAATCGGCCTGCGAGTCGAGCCAAAACAAGGGCTCGCGCCTGTGTCGCAGGCCGCGATCAGGTGAAGTCGATGGCGTGAAGAAGCGTCCCGTTACGCTTCAGCCAGTGACGGGCGTCCGGGGTGCGGGGGCAGAGCCGTTCGCAGAGCGCCCAGAAGTTCGGGCCGTGGTTCATTTCCTTGAGGTGGGCGACCTCATGGGCGGCGAGATAATCGATGACATAGGGCGGCGCCATGACGATGCGCCAGGAGAAATTCAGCGCGCCATCCACCGCGCAGGAGCCCCAGCGGCTTCGCGTGTCGCGCAGCGTCATCGACTTGATCCGCCGCCCGACGGTTAACGCATGCGCGGGCGCCAGACGCTCCAGGTCCTTGCGGGCTTCCTTCTTCAGGAAATCGGCGATGCGGCGGCCGAGATGCTCGGGCGCACCGCTGACCCGGAGCACGGGCTCATCCTCGACCACGGCGCTTTCCGTGACGCCGCGCAGGCGCCCCGTCCGTTCGATACGGTGGGCGATGCCGCGCACGAAGATCATGCCGCCTTCCTCCAGCACGCTTTCGCCGGAAAAGCGTGCGAGCCGACTTGAGAGCCAAGCCTGATGACGATCGAGAAACTGGGTGATTTCGCGCTCGGGCAGCCCTTCGGGGATGGTCATCTTCAAGGCCCGGCCACCGGGCTCGATGCGCAGGGTCATGCGTGTCGCACGCGGGTTCTGCCGGATGGTCAACGGAACCGGCCGCTCATCGACGATCAACGTCTTCACCACGGTCTTTGTCGCCGGCCGGACAGGTGCGACCGGCTTCTTGCGGCGAACGGGATTCAGCAGCAGAGGAAACATGACGTTCCTGATAGATGATTCGCGGGCTTTGCGCCGCAGGCGCGGCATGAAAAAGCCGGCCTTCCTGCTTGAGGGAGGCCGGCCTTGGGGTGTCGAGGGCCGTTGCGTGACACGGCGCTTGATGGATCAGTTGCCGGTGTAACCGGTGACCGGACCGTTCGACGGTTTGTCGCGCTCGCGCATGAAGCGGTCGAAATCGTCCTGGTCCTTGGCACGGCGCAGTTCGCGGACATAGGCGTCGAAATCTTCGCGCATGTCGTCCAGGCGGCGGCGTTCTTCATCGAGACGCGTCAGTTCCGCTTCGCGCCAGTCGTCGAAAGCGACGTTGCCGGTATCGCCTGCACGGTAGGTACCGCGCGTGAAACCACTCCTGCGAAGGCCACCAAAGCTGCCCCTGAACGTGGAAAAGACCGTGTCGACAGAGGCATTCGCGTCGCGCTTGAAGGATTTCAGGCGTTCGCCGAACAGGATGTAGGCCAGCATGGCAAGGCCGAGCGGCCAGAAGACGACGAAGCCGAGAACCATCAACGCAATGGTTGCGGGCGTCCAGTCAGGACGGATCAAGGCATTCTGATTCATGGAGTTTAGTCCTCGTCAATGGAGGGTTCGGTCGTCGAACCCGCTGACGTCGATGTGGGAATAGCGACATTCCTTCACAAGACAAAACGAATCGAAATCGGGCAAATGCTTGCCCGATCTCATGATTTTTCGATGTTTGATTCGCTTTTGCGGGGGTTATCCGGTTTTTCCGCCTCTGATGACCTTGACGGAGGCCGTCTTGTGGCCGTGCTCGCGCTGGAAAGCCGTGATGCGCGGAGCGATCTCGCGGCGGAAGCGCGATCCGTTGAAAACGCCGTAATGGCCGACGTCCGGCTGCACGTAATGCATCCGCATATGGTCGGGAATATTGGCACAGATCGTCTGGGCCGCTTCCGTCTGACCGGCGCCGGAAATGTCGTCGTTTTCGCCCTCGACCGTCAGAAGGGCCACCTTGCGGATCGCGTTCGTATCGACCCGCTCGCCGCGATGCATCATCTCGCCTTTCGGCAGCGCGTGCTGCATGAACACGACATCGACGGTCTGCAGATAGAATTCGGCGGTCAGGTCCATTACGGCGAGGTATTCGTCGTAGAACTCCCGATGCTTCTCGGCCGCATCGCCGTCATGCTTGACGAGATGGTCGAAGAATTCCTTCTGGGCATTGATGTGTCGATCGAGATTCATCGACATGAAGCCGGAAAGCTGCAGGAAGCCGGGATAGACCGGCCGCATGAAACCGGGCTGCGGGAAGGGCACGGGCATTACGACATTGTCGCGGAACCATTCGATCGGCTTGTCCTTGGCAAGCTTGTTGACGGCCGTCGGGTTGATCCGCGTGTCGATCGGGCCGCCCATCAGCGTCATGGAAGCCGGCGACAGGAGATCGCCTCTCGCTTCCATGATCGCCGCCGCGGCCAGAACCGGAACGGCGGGCTGGCAGACCGCGATGACATGCGTATCGGGGCCCAGGAAATGCAGGATCTCGATGACGTATTCGATATAGTCGTCGAGGTCGAACGTGCCTTCCGTCAGAGGCACCATGCGGGCGTCGATCCAGTCCGTGATGTAGACATCGGATGTGGGCAGCAGCGCTTCCACTGTGCCGCGCAGAAGCGTGGCGTAGTGGCCGGACATCGGAGCGACGATCAGGACGCGCGGATCGGACCGGGCCGGTTTCTCAAGGACGCGCTCGAAATGGATGAGATTGCAGAAAGGCTGCCGCCAGACGATCTTCTGGTCGATCGAGATCGGCCGATTGTCGATGATCGTTTCGTCAAGGCCGAATTCGGGCTTGCCGTAACGGCGGGTCGAGCGCTCGAAGACTTCGAGGCCCGCTGCGGCCGTTCGGCCGAGATAGGTTTGCGACAGCGGATTGAGGGGATTGCTATAGGCCAGACGCATGGCGTCGGCTGCGGCTCGCCAGGGCGCCATGATCGCGTGGTTCAATTCGTAGAACTGGTAAAACATTGGATGCAAACTCCTTTTACCATGAGAGGAGACGATGTCTGGCGTGAGGTCTCCGCTCACTTCTCTGTCAATATTTCAGGCTACGCTTTATTGTGCAATGCGGCAAGTTCTCTAGAGTATCAGGTGAGGCCAGTGTGAGGCTGTTCTATGGCGGTCTCTTCATCCGCCATTGAAATAGACAATCGTTCTGCGAGGGGAGTGTGCGCCCGTAGGAATTGACAAGTCGATAATACGCCTCAATAGCCTGACGCTCCTGTCGGCTGGGACGTTTCATCGCCTTGATATTGCAGGCGGAGACGGGTCGTTGCTTGCGCGAGCGTCGTGACATCCGCGCCGATCGCCATGAAGTCTGCGCCGAGATCGCGATAGAGTTTCGCCTGATCGAGGTTCAGCGTCATGATGCCCGCGGCCTTGCCGGCGCGGGCGATGCGCCCGAACGCATCGCGAATGGCCTCCGTGACGTCGGCATGACCGGGCTGGCCGAGGAGCCCCATATCGGCTGCCAGATCGGACGGGCCGATGAACAGGCCATCGACGCCATCCACCGCAGCGATCTCATCGAGCATCTTGAGACCGGCCCGGCTCTCGATCTGGACGATCAGGCAGATTTCGCGCTCCGCCGTTTCCAGATAATCCTCGATGCGGCTGAAAGCCGAGGCGCGCCCGAGGGCCGCACCCACGCCGCGATCGCCCCGCGGCGGATAGCGGACCGCGCGGACGAGCCGCTCGGCCTCCTCCACCGTCTCCACCATGGGGATCATGATGGTCTGCGCGCCCGCATCGAGGATCTGCTTAATCATCCATGTCTCGCCCACCGGCAACCGCACGATCGGGTGGCTCTGCGAGCCGTTCAGCGCCTGGACCTGCGCTGCGAGCAACGGAAAATCGTTCGGTGCATGTTCGCCGTCGATGAGGAGCCAGCCATAACCGCTGCCGGACAGGATCTCGGCGGCATAGGGACTGGCCAGCGCCACCCAGAACCCGAGTTGGAAGCGCCGCTCGCGCAAGGCCGCCTTGAAGTGGTTGACCGGTGCCGGCACGCGCATCTCCTTCTTGTGTCCTAAAAAACCACATAGGGCATATCGCCAACGTCTCCATGGCAAAGACACTCTATTCGCCGAAAGCATCTTGTCGGCGATGATATGGACTTACTAGATGGTGTCGTGCGCGCTCCCTCGCACGCCCGCGCTTTCCCATCGGCACCGCTGGCTCAGCGGCCGACACATCAAGGACCAGAACCATGACCACATCGAGCAATTTCCGACAGGCCGATTTTCCGATCGAAGCCAGCTTTCTCGACCGCTGGTCGCCCCGCGCCTTCAAGGACGAGAGCATGGGGGAGGCGGAACTCCTGACGATCCTGGAGGCCGGACGCTGGGCACCCTCCGCCTTCAATTCGCAGCCCTGGCGTTTCTCCTATGCGCTCCGCGGAACGCCGGAATGGGACACACTGTTGCCGATCCTCAACGATTTCAACCAGAGCTGGGCGAAATCCGCATCCGCCATCGCGATCATCATCTCGAAGACGCATTTTACGGCACCGGGCTCGACCGAATCCAAGCCTTCCTACAGCCATAGCTTCGACGCGGGCGCAGCCTGGGGCGCCATCGCCCACCAGGCGACGCTGCTCGGGTATCAGGCGCATGGCATGACGGGGATTCATTTCGACAAGGCAACAGAGATCCTCGGCATTCCCGAGGGTTATCGCGTCGAAGCCGCCATCGCGATCGGCCGGGTCGGCGACAAGTCCGTGCTGCCGGAAGGCCTGCAGGCCCGGGAGACCCCGAGCCCCCGTCGTCCGCTGTCCGAACTCGCCTTCAACGGCAGCTTCAAGGCCGACTGATCACAGCACGGGACCGACATAAGAAAGCCCTCGCAGCCGAAGGGTTGCGAGGGCTTTTTGATGTGAATGTCCGACAATGACGTCCGTCAGATATCGAGGTTCGCCACGTTCAGCGCGTTCTCCTGGATGAAGTCGCGGCGCGGCTCGACTTCGTCTCCCATCAGGCGGGAGAACAGGCTGTCGGCGTCGGTCGCATCGTTGACGCGGACCTGCAGCAGCGACCGAACGTTCGGATCGAGCGTCGTTTCCCAGAGCTGTTCGGCATTCATTTCGCCGAGACCCTTGTAGCGCTGCATGGAAAGACCCTTGCGGCCGCTGGCAAAGATGGCGTCGAGCAGCGCGCGGGGGCCGCTAATTTCCTGCGTGCCCTCCTTGCGTCGCAGCACCGGCGGCACGGCATAGATATCGTGGAGCTTGGTGTTCAGCTGGTCGATCAGCCGGGCATCCTGGGACGCGATCAGCGCCATGTCGAGGAAGGCCAGTTCCTTGACGCCGCGGACCATGCGCTCGAGCCGCAGCCCGCCATCGCCGGCGATCTCGGCGCTCCAGCCGCGCTCGGTTTCCTCGGCGATGAGATCGAGCCGCTCGGCCAGTTCGCGCGCGATGACCGCTGACTTCCCGTCGTCGCGCAGGCGTTCCGGATTGAGCGCGCCGGCGATGGCGGCCTGCTCGACGACCGAGCGGCTGTAGCGGGAATGCAGCCCTTCGACGAGCGTGCGCAGGCGCAGCGCATCGGTGATGACCTCGCGCAGATCCTGCCCGGCCCGTACTTCCCCGGAGCCAAGCTCCAGGCGGGCTTCTTCCAGGCCCATCGAGATCAGATATTCCTCGAAAGCCTTCTCGTCCTTCAGATACTGCGCCGACTTGCCGCGCGTGACTTTGTAGAGCGGCGGCTGGGCGATGTAGAGGTGGCCGCGCTCGATCAGTTCCGGCATCTGGCGGAAGAAGAAGGTGAGCAGCAGCGTCCTGATGTGGGCGCCGTCGACGTCGGCGTCCGTCATGATGATGATCTTGTGGTAGCGCAGCTTTTCCGGGTTGAACTCGTCCTTGCCGATGGACGTGCCAAGCGCGGTGATCAGCGTGCCGATTTCCTGGCTGGACAGCATCTTGTCGAAGCGTGCGCGCTCGACGTTCAGGATTTTGCCGCGCAGGGGAAGGATCGCTTGGTTCTCGCGCGACCGCCCCTGCTTGGCGGAGCCACCGGCGGAGTCACCTTCGACGAGGAAGAGTTCGGATTTGGACGGGTCGCGCTCCGAGCAGTCGGCAAGCTTGCCCGGGAGGGACGAGATGTCCAGCGCACCCTTGCGGCGGGTCAGTTCGCGCGCCTTGCGGGCAGCCTCGCGCGCGGCGGCGGCTTCCACCACCTTGCCGACGAGGATCTTCGCGTCGGCCGGATGCTCCTCGAACCAGGTGCTCAGCGCCTCGTTGACGAGACTTTCGACGACGGGACGCACTTCGGACGAGACGAGCTTGTCCTTGGTCTGCGAGGAAAACTTCGGATCGGGAACCTTGACGGAAAGGACGGCGGTCAGGCCTTCGCGGCAGTCTTCGCCCTGCAGCGTTACCTTTTCCCGCTTGGTGATGCCGGACTGGTCGGCATAGGAGGTGACCTGCCGCGTCAGCGCGCCGCGAAAGCCGGCCATATGCGTGCCGCCGTCGCGCTGGGGAATGTTGTTGGTGAAGCAGAGCATGTTCTCGTGGTAGCTGTCGTTCCACCACATCGCGACCTCGACGGTGATGCCGTCCTTCTCGCCGCGGATGGAGACGGGTCGCGTGACCAGCGGCTTCTTGGCCCGGTCGAGATAGACGACGAAAGCCTCGAGGCCGCCGTCATACATCATCTCTTCCTGCTTGATGTCGGAGTGACGCTTGTCGGTCAGAACGATGCGGACGCCGGAATTGAGGAAGGCGAGTTCGCGCAGGCGATGCTCCAGCGTTCCATAGTCGAACTCGACCTTGGTGAAGGTATCCGTGCTCGGCAGGAAGGTGACTTCGGTTCCCGTCAGGCCACCGCTGTCGCCGGTCACCTGCAGCGGACGATCGGCCACGCCATGGGTGAAGCTCATCTCGTGGATCTTGTTGGCCCGACGGATCTTCAGCTTCAGCGAAACGGAAAGCGCGTTGACGACGGACACACCGACGCCATGGAGACCACCGGAGACCTTGTAGGAATTCTGGTCGAACTTGCCGCCGGCATGCAGCTGGGTCATGATGACCTCGGCCGCGGAAACGCCCTCTTCCTTGTGGATGTCGGTCGGAATGCCGCGACCATTGTCGGTCACCGTCACAGAGCCATCGGCGTTCAGCGTGACCGTCACGAGGTCGGCATAGCCGCCGAGCGCCTCGTCGATCGCGTTGTCGACGACCTCGTAGACCATGTGGTGCAGACCCGAGCCGTCGTCGGTGTCGCCGATATACATGCCCGGGCGCTTGCGAACAGCATCGAGACCCTTCAGAACCTTGATGGAATCGGCACCATATTCGGCATTCGCGCCGGTTGCAGCATCAGGCAGTTCGGTCATAGAGGTCGGGTCTTTCATTGTTACGGCGTCGTCTCCGACGCTTGCCATGCTGGAATCCGGGCCATGCGGCCATCCGGGATGGCGAATCAGCTTGCTGGCAATCGTTCGAATATAGGCATTTCAGGGTTCGCTTCCACAGTCTGACAGAGGGTTGCGGCCTGAAACCGGACTGGAAATCGATCCGGTGAAAGCGGAATCGGAAGGGATAGGTTCATCGGTTGTCGTCACTGCTTCCGCGGCATATCAAAAAGCGCTGGCGCCGGAGAGGGGTTCAGGAACCATCTTTAGCACCCTTCTGCGCATTGTCCAAAAGTTGCGTGATATCCACAACCGTCTGATCCGGGAGATGCCGGATGCGGGCTGCCAGCCGGTTTGCGAGGATCGTGTGGCGAGGGGAGAGACCTGCGGTGTCCAGGGTGACGCGGGGGTTCGATTGGGCGGCCAGCGCAAAGAGAGCATCCGCCTCGTCCCAGATGATGTGGAAGTAGCCGGCCACCCGCTGGAGGAAATCGAAGCTCGGCGTGCCGCGCCGTCCGTGCTCCAGCGCCGAGAGATAGGCGGCGGACACGTTGAGCGCGTGGGCCATCTGCTTCTGCGTCACCCCACGCTCCGCCCGAAGGCGAACCATCTCCTCGCCGAAAGGTGTCATGGCTTCTCACCGACGGCCGTCATGCAAGGGGGCCGGAACCGTGTCGCGAAAAGCCGTGCCGCGACAGCCGAACATAGAGCGCGCCCTCGCCCCCATGATTGCGGGCCGCAGGCTCAAAGGAGGAAATCAGCGGGCGAAAATCGGGAAGCGAGAACCAGAGCGGCACCGCCCGCTTCAGGGCGCCTTCGCTGCCCATCGATGTGCCCTTTCCGGTGATGACGAGCACGTGCCGCAAACCGCGATCATGGGCCCGCGACAGGAACTGCAACAGGAGACCATGCGCTTCGGACTGTGCCATGCCGTGAAGGTCGATGCGGGCATCGATCGGGAGATGACCCTTGGCGAGCTTTCGCTTGACCGGCTTTTCGAGCGGCTGGTGCCGTTTCTGCGTTTCGACCTTGACGGCGGGCGCCATCTCCCGCGCCCGGATCGCGGCGGGAACCGGCACGGGTTCGGCGGGCTTCGGCGGGGGTTCCTCTCCCTCGAAGAGGGCGAGCAGTTCCATGCGTCCGGGAAGCGCGCGGGTCGAACGGGCGACCTTGCCCCAAAGAATGCGGTCTTCGCTCGAAAGCGTCTTCTTCCTCGTCATGCGCCGTATCTTGCCGCGGCCGCCTTCGGAATCAAGATGAAAAAGTCCGCCGCATTGCGGACCGCGCCCGCCCTCTCGCCGGCCTCGTCGCCCGAGCCGGTGAAGATGTCGCCGCGCGCGGGCCCGACGATGGCGGTGCCGGTATCGAGTGCCAGCATCAGGCGGCGGAAGGGTCGTCCCGCGTCGATGCGGGTCAGACTGTCGCTCGCAACGAAGAACGGCACGCCGAAGGTATGGATGAGGCGATCGACGGCGAGCGAGCGTCCCGCTTGCAACGGAACCTTTGCGGCAGCGACGGGTCCGAGCACGGGATCATCGACGGCGGCCTCGCGAAAGAAGATGAAGGAGCGATTGTGCCACATCACCGCGTCGGCTTCTTCGGGATGGGTATCGAGCCAGGTCTTGATCGACTGCATGGACACGGTCGCCGCATCGATCGCACCGCGATCGATCAACAGCCTGCCGATGGCCGAGAAGGGGTGTCCGCTCTTTGCGGCATAGGTTATGCGCTCAGTGGACCCGTCGGAGAGGAGGAGGCGAGCCGCTCCCTGCACATGAGCGAAAAAGACATCCGTCTTGGAGCGAGCAAAGGCGATCTCCAGCCCACGCCCGTCCAGGCAGCCGGTTTCGATCGCCTTCCGGTCGGGATATTCCTCGATCCGGTCTCCTACGCGGCGGGCGAAGGCGAAGCTCTCGTCCAACGAGGCCGGACGGTTGGTCGCATCGAGATCCACCAGGTCGTCCGGACGTCGATAGAAGGGATGAATATAGTCGCCGGTGCGCTCCCGGCTGACGGCGACCGTCGGCTCGAAAAAGGCGGTGACGAAGCCCAGCTGTCCATCGCGGCGCTCGATCGCGAAGGGTTGAAAGTTTTCCTCGAAGAAGGCTCGCACCGAGGCGGCATCGCGACCGTCTACCTCATCGGCCGCTTTGAAGGCGGGGAGGAGATCATCGGAGGAAATGCCGAGCGATCCCGTCCGATAAGGTTTGACGGTCTCGACATGATGCCGGCACCGGCGCATGGCCGGCAGGAGCGCCGAGGGATCGTCCTCCGCCCAGCCGGGCAGGTCCGAAAAAGACACCTTGCGGAGCACGAAATCCATCGGCGATCCCTATCCCTCTGACACGCTTTCCGCGACGTCATGCTTGAAAACAGACCGCACCGGATCTCAGTTTTCGGATTCGGTCGCGATCAGCTTCCAGTTCGGATCGCGCGAGCGGGTGTCGCGTGCGAAGGTCCAGAGGTCGTTGACCTCGGAAACGGCTTCCGCATCGCCATCCACCAGCTTGCCCGACGCGTCGAAGGTCGCCGAGATCAGCTGGCTGAAAATGCGCACGGTGACGATCGCTTCGCCATCCTTGAGATCGGCGGACACGATGTCGGACTTCTCGATGCCGACGAAGGTGGACTTGACGGTTTCGCCCTTGGCCTCGCGATCGGCGATCGCCGCTTCGAAGCCGTCATAGACCTCCTTGGACAGGAGCGACTTCAAAGTCTTCCGGTCGCCATCCGCGAAAGCCATGACGATCATTTCATAGGCCATGCGCGCACCGTTGACGAACGTCTTCGGGTCGAAGCCGGTGTCGGCATCGGCGATCTTGCGTAGCGAGGCGTTCAACGGCGTTTCGGGCTTGGCAAAGGCATCGATCGCGGCGTAGCGCGCCGCTTCGTCTACGACGGTGTCGCGGCGGGGCAGCTGCACGACCTTGCCTGTCGGGTCGGCACTGTCGACAGGCTCGCGGGCGGAGAAGGGATCGGACGGCGGGCGTTCATTGCCAGTCCGACGGCCCAGCACGCTGCGAAGCTGGATGAAAATGATCACCGCGGCGACAAGAAAGAACAATGTTACGAAGTCGAAAGATCCCATTTCCACCAATGCCGCTTTTATGATGTATCTTAAAGACCCATATAGACGCGATGATCCGATCATTCAAATGGCCAGAAGCAGATTGGGGCGGAGCTGGAGCCGCTCGGCAAAGTAGATCGACCGTATCGTCACGAAAGCGACAGGTCGGTTCGTGATCCAATACCCCCTTCATGCCTCGTGCCAGACGGCATGAGCGAGACGACAACCCTTCCAACGAACATGTGGACCGAATGCGCCTCTCCCTGATCCCGCTTTTCTTCCTGCTCATGCCGATGGCCGAAATCGCCACCTTCATCGTCGTCGGACGCGAGATCGGCGTGGTGGCCACGCTGGGCCTCATTCTCCTGTCGGCCATTGTCGGCGCGGTGCTCCTGCGCGCGCAAGGCCTTGGAGTCTTGCGGAAACTCCAGTCCGTCTCGCGCACGGGCGAAAATCCCGGACGCCAGATCGTGCATGGTGCCATGATCGTCGTCGCCGCGTTTCTCCTGATCCTGCCCGGGTTCCTGAGCGACCTCATCGGCATTCTTCTCTTCATTCCGGCGGTGCGGGAGGCGACCTGGCAGTTTCTCCGCAAGCGGGTCACCGTGGTGACGCGGACCAGCAGTGCCAGGCCCGACCCAGCGGAAACGCGGGCCCGCTCCATACCCGGTGTGATCGATCTCGATGACGCAGAATTTACCAGGGATCCGGATCTCAACGACCCGAATGACCGTTTGCGCTGACCAAAGGCTTTCCGAACCACTGTTTCCGCCGCCGAGATCGGTCCGGCTGTTCGGGTTGTAAGGGCATGCCCGAAATGATAGATGCGCTCGACCGATGAACCGCTCCCATCAACGTCTTTTCCGATCGAACGCCTCCAAGGAACGCGACTCATGACCGATACAGCAGCCCCCACGAACGATGGTACCGGCGAAAATCCCTCGCTGAACATTCTCGCCCAGTACATCAAGGATCTCTCGTTCGAAAACCCGGGTGCGCCGCGTTCGCTCCAGGCCCGCGACAAGGCTCCGGCGATCAACATCAACGTCAATGTCAACGCCAATCCGCTCTCGGATACGGAGTTCGACGTCGTGCTTACGCTGAATGCCGAAGCCAAGGATGGCGACAAGGTTCTGTTTGCGATCGAACTGACCTATGGCGGCGTCTTCCGCGTCACCGGCTTCCCGCAGGAGCACATGCTGCCACTGCTCTTCATCGAGTGCCCGCGCCTGCTGTTCCCCTTCGCACGCCAGATCGTGGCCGATGCGACGCGCAATGGCGGTTTCCCGCCGCTGATGATCGACCCGATCGATTTTGCGCAGATGTTCACGCAGCGCATGGCCGAAGACCGCGTCCGCGCGCAGGTATCATCGACCCCCAACTGATCGGCACATCCGTCGATTGTTTGCAGCGCCCGGTCCGACAAGACCGGGCGTTTTTCGTTCAGACTTCGTAGCGCGACCAGATGGCTTTGGCGCCCATCGTCTCGATCAGCGCCGCATGCGCGGCTATGTCGGTTTCAACGAGGCGCGGGTGCAGCGGAGCCGGGCGCTCGCGTGGCACGACGACCAGATCGTCGGAGGCGTCGGCCTGGGCGCGGCTTTCCCGCGTGGTCAGGCCGAGGGCTGCCTGCCGGCCGCCGATCATCTCGATATAGACTTCCGCCAGAAGCTCGGAGTCGAGCAGCGCGCCATGCTTCGTGCGGTGGGTATTGTCGATGCCATAGCGACGGCAGAGCGCGTCGAGAGAGTTCGGACCCATCGGGTGCTTGCGGCGGGCGAGCGAAAGGGTATCGGTCACCAGATCCTGCGAGACGGCCGGACGCTCGAGACGGGCCAGTTCGGCATTGATGAACCCCATGTCGAAGGTGGCATTGTGCGCGACCCAGCGCGCGCCGTCGAAGAAGGCCATGAGCTCCTCGACCACGTCGGCGAAGACCGGCTTGTCTTTCAGGAAATCATCGGTGATGCCGTGGACGGCGAGTGCGTCGGGATGCACCTTGCGATCGCCGGGGTTGATATAGCGATGGAAGGTTCTTCCCGTCGGAAAATGGTCGTTGAGTTCGATGCCGCCGATTTCGATGACGCGATCCTGGCGATTGTCGAGGCCGGTGGTTTCCGTATCGAAGATGATTTCCCGCATGGCTCTTCCTTTCGCCGAACGCGACCCGCTCATCCCTCAAGAGAGCCAGGAGACGTTCCGTCCGCTTTCGCTGTGAGATCGCTGACAATCTCTTCGACCCTTTGACGCGCGACTTCAAGTCCGTGCCCGGTATCGATCACATAGTTTGCACGGGCGCGCTTCTCATGGTCCGGCATCTGCCGCGACAGGATCAGCGCGAACTTCTCGGGCGTCATGCCGGGCCGGGCGAGGACGCGGTCGCGCTGGATGTCGGCATCGCAACTGACGACCGCGACCGCATCCACCCGCGCCGCGCCGCCGGTTTCAAAGAGGAGGGGAATATCGAGGACGACGAGCGGCGTACCCGCCTCTTTCTCCCGCTTCAGGAAGGCCCATTCCCGCGCGCGGACGAGAGGGTGGACGATCGCCTCCAGGGTCTTGAAGCCGTCCGGATGTCTTGCAAGTGCGGCACTTAGCGCCGCCCTGTCGACCGCGCCGTCTTTCGTGGAGCCGGGGAAAGCCGCTTCGATCGGGCCGACGGCCTGCCCGCGATAGAGATCGTGAACCACGGCATCGGCATCGTTGACGGGAACGCCGAGCGCCTTGAACATGTCGGCCGTCGTCGACTTGCCCATGCCGATCGATCCCGTGAGCCCGAGGACGATCATGTGTGCGCCGCCATGTCCGCGATGACGAGATCGCGGAGCATCTCGTCCACGACGGGCTTTTGACCGAACCATTTCTCGAAGCCCGGTGCCGCCTGATGCAGCAACATGCCCAGCCCATCCACCACGGTGCGGCCCTGCGCCTGTGCCTGCGCCAGAATGGGCGTCATCAAGGGGACGTAGACGATGTCGGTCACAACGGCGTCCGTCGGCATGGTCGTGAAATCGAAGTCGGGAACAGGCGTGCCATCCATTCCAAGAGAGGTGGTGTTGATGAACAGGCGTGCATCGGACAGAAGTTCCGGCAGGGCGTCCAGGGCATGGGGAACCACCCGGGTCCGTCCGAAACGATCGGAGAGTTCGCGGGCGCGCGGCAGCGTCCGATTGACGACATGAATGGTTTTCACGCCTCGATCGCGCACAGCCTGGATCACTGCACGGCTGGCCCCGCCCGCGCCGAGCACGATTGCCGTTCCCGCCTGGTCCCAACCGGGCGCGCGCTCGTCGAGATTGGCGGCGAAGCCGATGCCGTCCGTGTTGGTCGCCCTCAGCCGGCCTTCGTCCAGCCAGACCGTGTTGGCGGCCCCCATTTCCCGGCTGAGGGGATCGGCCTCGTCGACATGGGCGATGACCGTTTCCTTGTGGGGAATGGTGACGTTGCCGCCGATGAAGCCGGACTGTCCGGATTTAAGGAGCGCGATGAAATCGGGAAAGACAGCGGGCGTGACTTCCCGCGTGGTGTAGCTGCCTGTGAGACCCAGCGTCTTCAGCCAGTGCGCGTGGATCAGCGGCGAGCGCGAATGGCGCACGGGATAGCCCGCGACGAAGGCATGGTTAACAAATGTTTCACGTGAATCACGCATCGATCGCACGCAATCTTCTGAGTTCGTTCAGCAGCGGCAGGAGGGGCAAACCGAGGATCGTGAAATAGTCGCCCTCTATCGCCTCGAACAGCTGGATCCCCTCGCCTTCCAGCTGGTAGGCCCCGACACTGGTCAGCGCCTTGGTGCCGACGCGCTCCAGATGGCGGGCGATGAAGCTGTCATCCAGCGGTCGCATCGTCAGGCGCGCGGTCGAGATATGCGACCACACAGTCCGACCGTCCTGATGAAGCGCGATGGCGCTGTTCAACTGATGGGTCTTGCCCGACAGCGCCCGCAAGTGCTCATGCGCTTCCGCAATCGAGGTGGGTTTGTGAAAGACGCGGGCGCCGAGCGACATCGTCTGGTCCGAGCCAATGACCAGAGGACCGCGACCGGTTTCCGTCTCTTCGGTCTTCCCAGATTGCGCCGCCGCAAGAGCCGAGGCGACGGCTTGCGCCTTCGCCTCGGCCAGGACGGCTGCAACTTTTTCGGGAGAGGCACCTTCTGCTTCGAGCGGCGCTTCCAACGCGCGTTCGTCGATCGCGGCGGCCTGCCACGAAAAGGCGATGCCGGCATTGGCAAGCAGCATGCGCCGGAACGGGCTCGCGGAGGCGAGGACAAGCTGATGCGTCATGAATGATATTCTCCCTGTGCCGATTGCGGACTAGCGCAGGCGCGGCCTCAGGGCAACGATGGCGGCTGCCGTTTCCTCGATCGAACGACGGGTGACATCGATGATCGGCCAGTTGTTGCGCGCGCACAGCGCCCGCGCATATTTCAGTTCCTCGGCAATGGCCGCCCGGTCGGTGTATTCCTGACCGTGAAAGCCCTGCGTGCTGCCGAGCACCCTGTGCTCCCGCACCTGGGACACGCGGTCGGCCGTGGCGATGAGGCAAACGACCAGCGGTTTCGTTGCCTCCATCAGCCGCTCCGGCAGAGGCACGCCCGGAACGATCGGAATGTTGGCGGTGCGAATGCCGCGATTGGCGAGGTAGATGCTGGTCGGCGTTTTCGATGTCCGGCTGATCCCGATCAGGACGACATCGGCATCGTTGAAATCGGCGGGAAGCTGTCCGTCGTCGTGATCCATCGTGAAATTCAACGCGTCGATCCGTGCGAAATAATCCGCGTCCATCACGTGCTGCGCCCCGGAGCGCCGACGCGACGATGTGCCGAGATAGGTCTGGAACAGATCGATGATCGGCTCCAGCACCGATACGCAGGGTACGCCGATCTGTTGGCACTGGGCATTGATGATGTCGGAGAGTTCGCGATCGACGATCGTATAGAGAACGATGCCCGGCGCCTTGTCGATGGATTCCAGTACCTGCATCAATTGTTTGCGGTTTCGGATCAGCGGATAGACGTGCTCCAGCGCGTGATAGGTCTGGAATTGCGCCGCTGCTGCCCGGCCCGCTGCGATGAGCGTCTCCCCTGTCGAGTCGGAGATCAAATGGAGGTGGAAATAGTTTTTCTGATTGTCCACGCTATTCTCGGCCGCCTGTTGATGATGGTGGATGACGAGAGCCTAGGGGCGAGCCGCCCCGGCAGGCAAGGGGAAAACCTCCGACTTATTCACAAAGAGGCCCGCGCCGGCGTTCTTTCCGGAGAGCTTGTGAAAAAGACTCGCGATGCGACCGATCGCCGCCGACGATCAACAGCTCATCCACAGGCGGAAAATCGAGATGTGGATCTGCAAGTTGCTCCAACAACAGGATAATCCGAGCTTACGCTCTATGTTGTCCCTGGAGCGCTCCTTCGTCGTACCGCGAACTTCGGCGGAGGGACGTGCTGGGGACAAAGGACCGACAACCTTTAATCCTTGATAGTCACCGACTCTAAGAAATAGAAACCCTTAGATTCAAGATTCTATTTTAAGAGGGAAGCTGTGTGTGACGTCTGAAAACCGCAAACTCGTCCGGGTTCTGAACGGCGAGACACTGACCCCCCCTCCCATCTGGCTGATGCGCCAGGCCGGACGATATCTGCCGGAATATCGCGAGACGCGGGCGCGAGCGGGAAGCTTTCTCGATCTCTGTTACTCCCCGGACTTTGCCACGGAAGTGACGCTGCAGCCGATCCGACGCTACGCCTTCGACGCGGCCATTCTGTTTTCGGATATCCTCGTCATTCCCGATGCCTTGAAGCGGAATGTCCGTTTCGAGGAGGGAAACGGGCCGAAGCTCGATCCGATCGATGTCGCCGGAATTCAGGCTCTCGACGGACGACCGGTTGCCGATCATCTGCGTCCCGTGATCGAAACCGTGGCGCGTCTGCGGCGGGAGCTACCGGATGAGACAGCGCTGCTCGGCTTTTGCGGAGCCCCTTGGACGGTTGCAACCTACATGATCGCCGGGCACGGGACGCCGGACCAGGCGCCGGCCCGCCTGTTCGCCTACCGGCATCCGGAAGCCTTCGACGCACTGCTTGCCATCCTCGCGGAGCTTTCCGCCGATTATCTGGTTGCGCAGCTCGATGCCGGCGCGGACGCGGTTCAGATCTTTGATTCCTGGGCGGGCGTTCTCGGCGAAGAGACGTTCGAGCGCTACGCGGTCGCGCCCGTCCGTCGGATCATCGACAGCGTTCGGGCCCGGCGACCGGATGCAAAGATCATCGCCTTTGCCAAGGGCGCGGGTCTGCTGCTGAAGGACTATCGCCAGAAGACGCAGGCCGACGCGATCGGCCTCGACTGGTCGGTTCCCCTCTCGTTCGCGGTCGATCTGCAGAAGGAAGGGCCTGTACAGGGCAATCTCGATCCGATGCGGGTGGTCGCCGGGGGGAAGGCGCTCGAAGAAGGCATCGACCGGATCCTCGATCGTCTCGGACAAGGGCCTCTGATCTTCAATCTCGGTCATGGCATCACGCCGCAGGCCGATCCCGCCCATGTCGCCGATCTCGTCGCCCGTGTCAGGAGGCGCGTATGAGCACCTCTGGGCGCGATGGGGATGGTTCCCGCCAGACCGATGCCCCGGCAGGCCGGAGATCGCGTCTGCGGGCCTTTGTGGCGCTTTCCGTCCTCGTCGCCATCGTCGTCGGCCTGATCGCCTGGCAGCCGGCGGATCTCATGCTCTGGATCAAGGCGCTGCATGTCATCGCCGTCATCTCCTGGATGGCGGGGCTTCTCTACATGCCGCGGCTGTTCATCTACCACACCGACGCCGAGCCGGGCTCGCAGACATCCGAGACGTTCAAGGTCATGGAGCAGCGGCTTCTGAAAGTGATCATGCGCCCGGCCATGATGATCACCTGGACGCTCGGGCTCTATCTCGCCTGGAGCGTCTACGGTTTTCAGGGCGGCTGGCTGCACGCGAAAATTCTGGCGGTGATCCTGCTGACGGCCGTCCACCTGCATTACGCCGACGCCGTCGGGCGCTTCTCGCGGGACAGCGCGCGACGGACAGCGCGCTATTGGCGGCTGATGAACGAGGTCCCGACCGTTCTGATGATCGTCATCGTCATCCTCGTCATCGTGAAGCCGTTTTAGGCCATCACAGACATTTTAGCGTCTTGCATCCTTCGGCCCCTTGCGGCGCAGACCGGAAGTCGCTAGCCTATGCCATCCCATCTTTCTGGCGCGCGTCCGAGTTCGAGTGGCTATCCCCCTGCCGCTCCCTCGACCCACACAGCGCCAGCCTTTCCATTCCCTCTGCAAGTGTGATTTTCCTTCATGGCTGAAATGAAGCTACAAGACCTCAAGAACAAATCTGCAACCGATCTTCTGGCATTTGCAGAATCGGTCGAGGTCGAAAACGCCAGCGTCATGCGCAAGCAGGAGCTGATGTTTGCCATTCTGAAGATGCTGGCGGCCCAGGACGTCGAGATCATCGGCGAAGGCGTGGTCGAGCTTCTCCAGGACGGCTTCGGCTTCCTGCGCTCCGCCAACGCAAACTACCTCCCCGGCCCCGACGATATCTACATCTCTCCCTCCCAGATCCGACGCTTTTCGCTGAAGACCGGCGATACGGTCGAGGGGCCGATCCGGGGACCGAAGGAAGGCGAACGCTATTTCGCGCTTCTGAAGGTCAACACGATCAATTTCGAAGATCCGGAAAAGATCCGGCACAAGGTTCACTTCGACAATCTGACGCCGCTCTATCCGAACGAGCGCTTCAAGATGGAGCTCGAGGTTCCCACGTCGAAGGACCTGTCGCCACGCGTCATGGATCTCGTGGCACCGCTCGGCAAGGGCCAGCGCGGCCTGATCGTTGCACCACCGCGGACAGGCAAGACCGTCCTGCTGCAGAACATCGCGCATTCGATCACTGCCAATCATCCGGAATGTTATCTGATCGTTCTTCTGATCGATGAGCGGCCGGAAGAAGTGACGGACATGCAGCGTTCCGTGAAGGGCGAGGTCGTGTCCTCGACCTTTGACGAGCCCGCAACGCGCCACGTTCAGGTCGCCGAAATGGTGATCGAGAAAGCGAAGCGGCTGGTCGAACATGGTCGCGACGTCGTTATTCTTCTCGACTCGATCACGCGACTGGGACGCGCTTATAACACGGTCGTGCCCTCCTCCGGTAAGGTTCTGACGGGCGGCGTCGATGCCAATGCGCTGCAGCGCCCGAAGCGCTTCTTCGGCGCGGCACGCAACATCGAGGAAGGCGGTTCGCTGACGATCGTGGCGACGGCGCTGATCGACACTGGCAGCCGCATGGACGAAGTGATCTTCGAAGAGTTCAAGGGGACCGGTAACTCGGAAATCGTGCTTGATCGCAAGGTCGCCGACAAGCGCATCTTCCCGGCCATGGATATCCTGAAATCGGGAACCCGCAAGGAAGACCTGCTCGTCCCGCGTCAGGATCTCCAGAAAATCTTCGTCCTTCGCCGTATCCTCGCGCCCATGGGCACAACCGATGCGATCGAGTTCCTGATCGACAAGCTGAAGCAGACAAAAACGAACGGCGATTTCTTCGACTCGATGAACACCTGACGTCGCACGATCCGAAGTCGGAGATCGCCGAAACGGCCGGTCTCCGCTCATGCTGGACGAACTGATCATCCCTGGCGTCGTCCAGGGATTTTTTATTGGTCGCAAGGCGAGATTCTGATCAAGATTCTGAAGGGCAATGCGGATGGCGGCGGCAAGCGACACGATCTATTCCCTTTCGTCCGGTGGACTGCCGTCCGGTGTTGCCGTCATACGGATCAGTGGGTCATTGGCTTTGAGTGTCTGCGCCAGCCTCTGTGGCGGACCTGTCATCCCCCGGCTTGCAACGCTCAGAACGATTCGGTCCCGGAACGGAGAACTGCTCGATCAGGGTCTGGTCCTGTCCTTTCCAGCGCCAGCCTCCTTTACTGGCGAAGACTGCGTCGAGCTGCAGATCCATGGCGGGCGCGCCGTCGTCGGCCGCGTTCTTGACGAACTCGGCGACATCCCCTTCTTTCGTCATGCCGAGGCTGGAGAATTTTCCAGACGCGCCCTTGCGAACGGCAAGCTGGACCTCCTGGAGATCGAGGGTCTCGCCGATCTCCTGTCCGCCGAAACGGACATGCAGCGCCGGTTGGCGAGCGAGCATGCGCGTGGAGATGTGTCGCAGCTTTATCAAAGCTGGGCGAGGCGTTTGACGCACGCCCGCGCGATGATCGAAGCGGAACTCGACTTCGCCGACGAGGACGATGTCCCCGGCTCTGTCGGCGCCTCGATCTGGCGGGACATGACCCACCTGAAAGCGGAGATCGAGCATCATCTCGACGGGGCGAAGGCCGGCGCGATCATCCGCGACGGCTATCGGGTGGTGATCTCCGGTCCGCCGAATGCGGGGAAATCCAGCCTTCTGAATGCGCTTGCGAAGCAAGACATCGCCATCGTCACGGACATTGCAGGAACGACACGGGACGTTCTAAGCGTCGATATTTCATTAGCCGGATTCGCCGTGAAGCTGTTCGACACGGCCGGTTTGCGAGAAACAAGCGACGTTGTCGAGCAGGAGGGCATTCGACGAGCACGGCGTATCCAAGCGGATGCAGACCTTATCCTCTGCCTATCGGACACACCGGATGGCTTTCTCATCCCTGACAATCCGCACGGGGATGTTCTCAAGGTGGCCACCAAGATTGATATTTCGGCTGGTTCGTGGGATAGGTCCGGCGCACATATCTTCATTTCGGTCGAAACGCAGGATGGCTTGCAGACTCTTCTAGAGGCGCTCGTGGAGCGTTTTCCGAAGAGAGCCGCCGGTGAGGTCCTCGCGCTTCCCTCTCGGCGGAGACATGCGGATCACTTGAGGCAATGCGCGACAGCGCTGAATTCGGCCATCGAGACGATTGATCTCGATATTCAATCGGAGCTGCTGCGGCAGTCCAGCGATGCGTTAGGGCGCATAACAGGGAGAGTAGATGTTGAGGATCTGCTCGACGTTATCTTCTCGGAATTCTGTATTGGCAAATGATCTGCAACGCATGCGAGTCATACCGCACGTTTCACGTGAAACATTGAATCGGAGTCGAAATGACCGTCTCATATGATGTTGTCGTCGTTGGTGGAGGCCATGCGGGTTGCGAAGCCGCGGCCGTTGCCGCAAGGCTCGGCGCCACTGTCGCATTGGTGACCCACAAGCGCGCGACCATTGGTGTCATGTCGTGCAATCCTGCGATCGGCGGTCTCGGCAAAGGTCATCTTGTTCGCGAGATCGACGCATTCGACGGTCTGATGGGCCGCGTTGCCGACAGTGCCGGGATCCAGTTTCGTCTCCTCAATCGCAAGAAAGGCCCTGCCGTTCGTGGCCCTCGAACGCAGGCCGATCGACGCCTCTACCGCGAAGCCATGCAGGCCGAACTCTCGGGGCTGGAGGGCTTGACGATCATCGAGGGTGATGTGGTCGATCTCGTCTGTGATAACGGCTTGATTGCCGGCGTAACACTCTCGAGCGGACAGGTCGTCTCTTGTGGCGCGGTTGTCTTGACGACGGGAACATTCCTGCGCGGCCTCATCCATATCGGCGACAAAAAGATTCCGGCGGGACGCGTTGGCGAGGCTCCGTCTCTCGGTCTTTCGAAGGTCTTGCAAGACCATGCTATTGCGCTGGGACGATTGAAGACCGGCACACCGGCGCGGCTTGATGGGCGCACCATCGCCTGGGACAGAATCGGAAGCCAGGCGGCAGATGCGGAACCTGTGCCGTTCTCCTTCATGACGGATAGGATTACCACGCGGCAGATCGAATGCGGTGTGACGCGAACGACGGAGCACACACACCGAATTATCGAAGAGAACCTGCAGCGCTCCGCGATGTATTCCGGACAGATCGCCGGCGTCGGTCCGCGCTATTGTCCGTCGATCGAGGACAAGATCGTTAAATTCGGGGAACGCGATGGACACCAGATCTTCTTAGAGCCGGAAGGTCTCGATGATCACACCGTCTATCCGAATGGCATTTCGACATCCCTCCCCGAGGACGTTCAAGCCGCGTTTATCCGGACCATTCCCGGTCTTGAGGACGCGCATATCCTTCAGCCGGGCTATGCCATAGAATATGATCATGTCGATCCGCGCGAATTATCAGCGACGCTCGAGGTGAAAAAAATCCCCGGCCTGTTTCTCGCGGGTCAGATCAATGGCACGACGGGCTATGAAGAAGCTGGGGCTCAGGGACTCGTTGCCGGGCTCAACGCAGCCCGGAAAGTGGGCCACCTAGCACCACATGTCTTCTCACGGACGGATTCCTATATCGGCGTCATGATCGATGATTTGATCACCCGCGGTGTTGCCGAGCCCTATCGTATGTTCACCTCGCGCGCAGAGTATCGATTGTCTCTTCGTGCCGACAATGCCGATATGCGTCTTACGCCGGCAGCTATAACGCTCGGCTGTGTGGGACAAGAGAGGAAAACCCGGTTCGAGAATTGGCAGAGAGACTTCAACGACGCGAAGGAAACGCTTCATCAGCGGACACTCACGCCGAATGAAGCAGCCACCCATGGTATAAGCCTGAACAAGGACGGACAGCGACGCTCCGCTTTCGATCTCTTGTCCCACGCCGACATTACCCTATCGCGCCTGGCGGGTGTCTGGCCTGACTTGCACCATGTCGCGCCGAAGCTGGCTGAGGCGATCGAAATTGATGCGCATTATGCCGTTTATATGGAGCGTCAATCCAGCGATATCCTGCGCGCCCGCAAGGAAGAAGATCGAACCATCCCCGGGGACTTCTCCTATAGCGATCTGACAGGTCTCTCAAATGAACTGAGGCAGAAGCTATCTCGGCTCCAGCCCAGGAATTTCGCGCAGTTGCAGGTCATTGACGGTATGACACCATCAGCAGCGACGTTGATCCTGACCCATCTCCAACGCCATGAGCGGCGCAACACAGCAGAGGGTGTACACTGATGGCGAGTCAGACGTCAGGAATAAACGGTCTACGTGTTTCACGTGAAACGCAGGATCGGTTAGAGCACTTCACACAGTTGTTTCTGAAATGGGCGAGGACCATCAATCTTGTCGCGCCGTCCACACTTGGCGATCTTGGCAATCGGCATATCCGGGATAGCGCGCAAATCTACCAGCTGGCTCCCGGCCCAAAGACGTGGATCGACCTCGGGAGTGGTGGCGGCTTTCCCGGCGTGATTACCGCCATCCTGCTGGCAGAGATCTCCGACGGGTGGGTTCATCTGGTGGAAAGCAACCAGAAGAAGGCAGCATTTCTCCGCGTCGCGCTCCAGGAGACGGGCGCACGCGGGTCCGTTCATGTTCTGCGGATCGAAGACGCGCCCGCGAAACTTCCCGCCTGCGACGCTATCTCCGCTCGCGCTGTTGCAGATCTCTCGCTTCTCCTTCAGTTCATCGCTCCCTGGATGTCGAACGGCTCGACACGCGCCTTTTTTCATAAAGGGCGGGATTATGAGGCCGAGATCACGAAAGCGCGTGGCCGGTATGATTTCGATCTGGTAAAACATCAAAGCATTGTCGACGCTGACTCCGTCATTCTCGAGGTCACGCGGATGCAGCAGCTTAGCCAAGGCGCAGGAGCGATCAATGTCGCGGGATAAAAACAGGATCATCACGATCGCCAATCAGAAAGGTGGCGTGGGCAAAACCACGACAGCCATCAATTTGGCGACAGCTCTGGCGGCGATCGGAGAGTCTGTTTTGATCATCGATCTCGACCCTCAAGGGAATGCCAGCACGGGACTGGGTATCCAACGGCGTGACAGGCGTTTTTCGTCCTATGATCTGATGATGGGAACGCATTCGATCGACACGATCGTCCACCCGACCGTTGTGCCAAACCTGTCGATCATTCCGTCAACGATGGATCTGCTGGGTCTAGAGATGGAGATTTCCGGTCAAAGCGACCGCGTCTTCCGTCTGCGGAAAGCGCTCGCTTCTCCGGAGGCGCTGGCCTATTCCTACGTTCTGGTAGATTGCCCTCCGTCGTTCAATCTTCTGACCATGAACGCCATGGCGGCCGCCCACTCGGTTCTCGTCCCGCTTCAATGCGAATTCTTCGCATTGGAAGGGCTAAGCCAGCTTTTGGAGACGGTCGATCAGATCCGTAGAAGCGTCAATCCGCAGCTCGACATACAGGGCATCGTTCTCACGATGTTTGATTCCCGAAACAACCTTGCCCAGCAGGTCGTGACGGATGTTCGCACGCATCTCGGTGAGAAGGTCTATCACACACTGATCCCGCGGAATGTCCGGGTTTCGGAGGCGCCCTCGTATGGCAAACCGGCAATCCTCTACGATTTGAAGTGCGCCGGTAGTCAGGCCTATTTGCAATTGGCATCCGAAGTCATCCAGCGCGAACGCCAGCGCAAGGCAGCGGCGTAATCGATTCGGCTCCAGAATCATGAGGAGAACGGCATGAACGAAGATCCTGCGCGACGCCGTCTCGGGCGTGGACTGGCAGCATTGATCGGTGAAATGGATCAGCCGATGGCTGCCGAGGCGGCGCCAGTTCCGACGGTTCCGGCTGATCGTCGTGTTCCGATAGAACATATCACACGCAATCCGCGCAACCCGCGACGGACATTTGACCAGTCAGAGCTACAGGATCTGGCGAATTCCGTCCGTCAACATGGAATCGTCCAGCCGGTCGTCGTCCGCACGGTTGGTGGCGATCGATTTGAGATCATCGCCGGCGAGCGGCGCTGGCGGGCTGCCCAACTTGCCGGTTTCTCCGATATCCCGGTCATTGTGCGCGATGTCGACGATCGGACGGCCCTTGAGATCGCGATCGTCGAAAACGTGCAGCGCTCGGACCTTAACCCGCTCGAAGAGGCGCTGGGGTACGAGCTGCTGATTGCCGATCATGGCTATACCCAGAACGATCTGGGAGAGATCATCGGCAAGAGCCGCAGCCATGTTGCCAATAGTCTTCGGCTGTTGAAGCTGCCGGAGCCTGTGCGGGATATGCTGTCGTCTGGGACCTTGTCGGCCGGCCATGCGCGTGCGCTCATCCCGACCTCCGATCCGACCACCCTCGCCCGCGCGATCATATCAAAGGGTCTTTCCGTTCGCGATACGGAAAAGCTGGCACAGAACGATATCCGGGCGCAGAATGACCCAGGCTTCGGTTCAAAGCCGCGGCCGGAAAAGGATGCCGACACCGTTGCGCTGGAACGGTCTCTCACCGATCGGCTCGGGCTCGAGGTTTCGGTCAATCATCGGGCGAGTGGCGGTCATTTGAAGATCAGCTACACGACGCTCGAACAGCTGGAAGATATCTGCCGGCTGCTTGAACGCCGATAAGCGCAAACACATAGAACGCTATCAACCGTGCGTAAAAATGGGTTCTCGATACGGTTTGAGCTCCGATCCACCGTCGGGCCAGTATGATGACGAGTCCGGCTCCGAGACCCGGCTTAAGGGTCAGCGTCTCAGCTAGAGGCGCGTTGTCTCGCCGCTTGGAAGGCGATGGCAATCAGGGCCTGGCTGGCGATATCCGCTTCCAGCGTCTGGCGTCCACGGCTCTGCAGGATGGCGTTCTGAAGTCTCTGGAGATCACGCCGGATGGTCTGAAGCCCCCAGTTCTTCAACGCCGCCTCGATCAGGGGCTTGCGTCGAAAGTGGATGCCGCGGCCGAGCGTCGCTGTGACCTGTGAGGGTCCGAGCCGTTTCGCGTCCATTTCCGCGCGCAGAATATCGAGCTGCTGGAACTGGCGCAAGCAGCTCTGCAGCACGAGAAACATCGACGTCTTCGATGCTTCCACCTTCCTGAGAGAGGTCATGAGGCGGTCCATATCGCCTTGGAGAACGGCGTCCACCGCGTCATCGACCGAGGTGGAGCTGGCATCGCCGATGATCTCCAAGACATGGTGCTCCTCGATCACCGGCTCGTCGCGGCAATAGAGTGCAAGCTTTACGATCTCGTTCCGGGATGCCAGTCGGTCGGCGCCGAGAAGGTCGCGCAGAGCCTCGCGCGCGGCCGGCGTGATGCGAAGGCCTGCAGCCCCCAGTTCCTTATCGATCAAACCATTGATGGCTTTGACGTCGTCCGCATAACAGGCGACGGAGAGGACGCTTCGTGCGGTTTCGCCGATCTTGCGAAGTGCTGCCCCCTTCTTCAGGTCACCCGCTTCGACAATGACGAAGGCATCGCGGGGCGACTCTTCGGCAAGATAGGATAGGCCCTCGCTGAGGGATTTTTCCGTGCCGGCCGCCCGCACCCAGACAAGCTTGCCACCGCCGAAAAGACCGAGAGAATTGGCTTCGTCGGCAAGTCTGCCCGGAGACAGGTCGCTGCCATCCAGCTTGATGAGGGAGAAGGGATCGTCCAGTGCAATCCCGGTCTTTTCGGCGAGCGCGGCAGCGCGTTCAGCGACGAGGCCGCGGTCTGGCCCGTAAAAAATGTAAAGCCGCTGGCTGGGCAGCGGCCTTTCCACGAAGCTGTCGAACTCGTGGGATTTGATTTCGCTCATGCCGATGCCGGATCAGTTGGCAAGAGCTGCAGCAAGATCCGCGCGGATGATCTCGGCAAGTTCCTTGGCCGCCCGGTTCTCCGCATCGCGGATCGCGCGCAGCTTGGCGAATTCCTGAACCGGGAAGTCGACAAGGGCCACGGCTTTGCGATGGCCCGACTTCACGGTCTTGCCGGTATCGACCCGCGTCAGATTGTAATCGGCCTCGACCGTCAGGCGGCCGGCGGATGCCGTGTCGTTGTCGTTGCGCTCGTTGAACAGCACGCCGGTTGCCTGGTGGCTGACGGTGAGCGCCAGCTGGTATTGCGGCGCGGCGGGTTCGCCCTTGCCACCGGACGTCAGGAAGATCAGTGCGTTGCGAACACGCTGCTCCACCCGGTCCCGGGCCTCGGATATGCCGATCGACGCCAGCGCCGTTGCGGGGGCACCGCTGGGTCCATCGGAGTACAGCGGGCGCACCTGGCAGCCTGCCGCCAGTAGCAGAGAAATGCCGACAAGGCCCAGGGCGATACGACGGCGAGGATCGAATTTAGACGACGACATTTACGATCCTCTGCGGCACGACAATGATTTTCTTCGGCGTCCGGCCTTCAAGTGCGGTCCGCACGGCTTCGAGACCGAGTACGGCGGCCTCGACAGCAGTCTGATCTGCATCGCGCGCGATTGTCAAATCGGCGCGCTTCTTGCCGTTGATCTGCACGGGAAGAACGATCTCGGAAACGGTCACCAACGCTTCGTCGAAACGGGGCCAATCAGCCTGGGCGATGAGACCCTCGCCGCCAATGACGCTCCAGCATTGTTCCGCGAGATGCGGCGTGATCGGCGCCATCAGGTGGATCAGGATCTCGACCGCGTCGCGCATGGCGTTCGTCGTCGCGGCGTCTGCCCCCGTAGCAACATCCGCCAAAGGCGCGGCCAAGGCGTTCACCATCTCGTAGAGACGCGCCACGGCCTTGTTGAAGGCGAGCTTTTCGTAGTCTGCCTCGACCGCTTTCAGCGTCCTGTGGGCGACCTGTGAGATCGGGAGAGCCGGACCGTCGCTCGCCGGTGAAGCCTTGGCGGCAGACAGCGCGGGCGCCGCCTCGGAGATCAGGCGCCAGACGCGCTGGACGAAGCGATGCGCGCCTTCGACGCCCGCCTCCGACCAGATGACGTCGCGATCCGGTGGCGAATCCGACAGCACGAAGAAACGTGCCGTGTCCGCACCATAGGAGGCGATGATGTCGTCGGGGTCGACGACGTTCTTCTTGGATTTCGACATCTTCTCGATGGAGCCGATGGCGATGTCCTCGCCGGTCTCATTCAAGGTCGCCTTGCGGCCGTTCCCGAGATCCTCGATGGTGACGGCCGATGGGTTGATCCATTCGCGCTGTGCACCTTCGCCGCGGCTGTAGGTCTCGTGCACGACCATGCCCTGTGTGAAGAGCCCCTTGAACGGTTCTGACAGCCCCGCATGCCCTGCAGCCTTCATGGCGCGGGTGAAGAAGCGGGAATAGAGGAGATGCAGGATCGCGTGCTCGATGCCACCAATATATTGATCGACCGGCAACCAGCGATCGACCGCGGCGCGGTTGGTCGGCTGCTCTTCCCACGGCGCGGTGAAACGCATGAAATACCAGGAAGAGTCAACGAAGGTGTCCATCGTGTCGGTTTCACGGCGCGCAGCGGCGCCGCATTGCGGGCAGCCGACATGGCGCCAGGTCGGATGGCGGTCGAGCGGATTGCCGGGCTTGTCGAACGTCACGTCGTCCGGAAGCCGAACCGGCAGGTCCTTCTTCGGCACCGGCACGACGCCGCAGACCTCGCAGTGAATGACCGGGATCGGGCAGCCCCAGTAGCGCTGGCGAGAAATTCCCCAATCTCGCAACCTGAAGTTTGTTTTACGCTCGGCCTGTGGACGACCGTCGACGTTCTGGCTTTCCAGCAGAGCCGCAACGCGCTCGAAGGCGGCCTCCGGCGTCAGGCCATCCAGGAAGCGGGAATGGATCATGACGCCATCGCCCGTATAGGCTTCCGTGCCGATGCTAAACGTGGCGACATCGCCATCGGCGGGCATCACGACGGGTGTGACGGGCAAGTCGTAGCGTCGCGCGAAATCGAGGTCACGCTGGTCTCCGGACGGGCAGCCGAAGATGGCACCCGTGCCGTAATCCATCAGGACGAAGTTGGCGACATAGACCGGCAGCTCCCAGGACGGGTCGAGCGGATGGCGGACACGCAAGCCGGTATCGACGCCCCGCTTCTCGGCGGTTTCCAGCGCAGCGAGCGAGGTTCCCGCGCGCCGGCACTCGTCGCAGAAGGCTTCAAGCTCGGCATTGCCGGCAGCAACCTTGCGAGCGAGCGGGTGATCTGCGGCAATAGCGAGGAAGGACGCGCCGAACAGCGTGTCTGCACGGGTGGTGTAGACCTCGATCTCGGTTTCACCGGACGCCCGCGCGTCGGGAACCAGTTCCCAACGGATGGACAGGCCTTCCGAGCGACCGATCCAGTTCTTCTGCATCAGCCGGACCTTTTCCGGCCAGTGCTCCAGCGTGTCGAGAGAGTCCAACAGGTCCTGGCTGAAATCGGTAATGCGGAAAAACCACTGCGTCAGCTCACGCTGCTCCACGAGTGCGTTCGACCGCCAGCCACGCCCGTCGATCACCTGCTCGTTTGCGAGCACGGTGTGATCGACCGGATCCCAGTTGACCTTAGACTGCTTGCGGTAGACGAGGCCCTTTTCCATGAAATCGAGGAACAGGTGTTGCTGCTGCTGATAATAGGCGACGTCGCAGGTTGCGAACTCGCGGCTCCAGTCGAGCGACAGGCCCATGACCTTGAGCTGCGCGCGCATGGAGGCGATGTTCTGGTAGGTCCATTCCGCGGGATGGACGCCGCGCTCCATGGCGGCATTCTCGGCCGGCATGCCGAAGGCGTCCCAGCCCATGGGATGAAGGACATTGTAGCCGCGGGCACGCTTGAAGCGAGCGACGACGTCGCCCATCGCGTAGTTGCGGACATGGCCCATGTGGATACGGCCGGAGGGATAAGGAAACATCTCCAGAACGTAATATTTCTCCCGCGGGTCGTTATTGTCCGTCTTGTAGACGGATTTCTCATCCCATTCGCGCTGCCAGCGAGGTTCTGCATCGCGCGGGTTATAGCGTTCTGTGGCCATGTGTTCAGTCGTTCCGGAAATTGTGGCGGGGCGCTGCCGCTCGGTCTTATGTGGCGTGACCTTCATCATGAAACAACGGTAGCGTCAAGTTTTGCGGGCCTTTGCAGAGGCCTGGCCTGTCCCGCCGCAAGTCCGCTTGGCGGGCTGCTGCGGATTGTCTATATCCGCGCAGACTTGTGGCGCTTTTCGCCACACACCTGCCAGGGAGACCTTCCGATGAGCCGTGTGGACCAGTGGACAGACGTCATATCGCGTATCCGCGCAGCGGAGGATCAAGCCGGGCGTCCCCATGGGTCCGTGTCGCTCGTGGCCGTGTCGAAGACCTTCGATGCGGAGGCCATTCGGCCCGTTATCGCCGCCGGGCAGCGTGTGTTCGGCGAAAACCGCGTGCAGGAGTCGCAAGGGAAGTGGCCGGGGTTGAAGGCGGAGACGCCGGATATCACGCTGCATCTGATCGGCCCGCTCCAGTCCAACAAGGCGGCCGATGCCGTCGCTCTCTTCGACGTCATCGAAACGATCGACCGCGAGAAGATCGCACGGGCGGTGGCAGCGGAAATCGCGTGTCAAGGGAAGCCGGTTCGGGTCTATGTTCAGGTCAATACCGGGCTTGAGCCGCAAAAGGCCGGCATCGCCCCGGAGGAGACGGCTGCATTCGTGACGATGTGCCGCGATACGCTCGGCTTGCCCGTGGAGGGACTGATGTGCATTCCGCCGGCGGACGAAAATCCAGGCCCACATTTCGCCCTGCTGGCAAAGCTGGCAGCCGAGAACGGTGTCGAGAAGCTATCGATGGGCATGTCGGGCGATTTCGACGTCGCTATTGCCTTTGGAGCCACCAGCGTTCGCGTCGGCTCGGCGATTTTCGGCCTTCGCGATGGTGCCGCGCAGCCGGCTTGAGGCGCATGAAACCCGAGGTCACAAAAAACCCGGCACGCGGCCGGGTTTTTCATACATGGCGCAATGACGCGTCTGCGGATCAGTACTTCTCTTCTTCTTCGTCCGGCGTGGAGGACTTCAGCGACTTCAGCTTTGCGAAGACGGCGTCGGCATCCATTTCCTTCTCTTCCTCACGCTCATAGCCATAGCTGTAGCGTTCGGTTTCCTGCGCCGGTTCCAGCGTTGCGCCGAGATCGGCGGCTGTCGGCAGCGGGCGGCCCTTGGAGGCGCGTTCGACTTCGAGATCGAGATCGATCTGGCTGCAGAGGCCGAGGGTGACCGGGTCGCTCGCCGTCAGATTGGCCGAATTCCAGTGTGTGCGCTCGCGGATCTGCTCGATCGTCGACTTGGTGGTGCCGACGAGACGCGAGATCTGGGCGTCCTTTAGTTCGGGATGGTTGCGCACCAGCCAGAGAATGGCGTTGGGGCGATCCTGGCGCTTGGACACGGGCGTGTAGCGCGGACCCTTGCGCTTGGACTCGGGCACGCGGACCTTCGGATCGGAAATCTTCAGCTTGTGGTTGGGATTGCCTTCGGCGCGGACGATTTCATCGCGCGACAGCTGCCCGGTAGCGATCGGATCGAGGCCCTTGATGCCCTGGGCTGATTCGCCATCGGCGATCGCCTTGACTTCCAGAGGATGCAGCTTGCAGAACGTGGCGATCTGCTCGAACGACAGGGCGGTATTATCGACAAGCCAGACCGCCGTGGCTTTCGGCATCAGCAATTGTTGAGCCATAGATATAGTCCTTCTGTCCGCCGCGCCGGTGTCGCGGGCCGTGGAATACCACTGATTTCCGGGAATAGGGCGCTTCTATACCCCTCTTGTCGCAGAATTGCAATTCTTCTCGACGTCCTGACTTTCGTCTCATTGCCGCCGGCTCAGCACCTGATATGTATCGCCTGAAAAGCGCTGTGAGGATGTGCGCGCACGACAGCAGGGAGAGAGAAAACCATGTCCGACAAGACCTATCCCGTCTCGAAGGAAACGCAGGCACGCGCCCTTGTCGATAAGGCGACCTATGATGCGTGGTACCGTGACAGCGTCGAAAATCCGGATGCATTCTGGGGCGAGCACGGCAAGCGGATCGACTGGTCGAAACCCTATACGAAGGTGAAGAACACCTCGTTTACCGGCGATGTCTCGATCAAGTGGTTCGAGGACGGGCAGACCAATGCGTCCTACAACTGTATCGATCGGCATCTGGAGACGCGCGGCGATCAGGTCGCCATCATCTTCGAAGGCGACAATCCGTACATCGACAAGAAGATCACCTATCGCGAGCTGCACCAGCATGTCTGCCGGCTGGCCAACGTCATGAAGGCGCAGGGCGTCGCCAAGGGAGATCGCGTCACGATCTACATGCCGATGATCCCGGAGGCCGCCTATGCGATGCTGGCCTGCGCCCGCATCGGCGCCGTCCACTCCGTCGTCTTCGGCGGCTTCTCGCCGGATGCTCTGGCCGGGCGGCTGGTGGACTGTGCGTCCACCTTCGTCGTGACCTGCGACGAGGGCATGCGGGGCGGAAAGCCGATCCCGCTCAAGGACAACACGGATAAGGCCGTGGAGATTGCGGCGAAGAATGGTGTCGATGTGAAAACCGTGCTGGTCGTGCGCCGCACCGGCGGCAAGATCACCTGGGCCGATGGGCGCGACATCTGGTACCATACCGCCACTCAGGCAGCGGAGCCGACCTGCGAGCCCGTGCCGATGCAGGCGGAAGATCCGCTGTTCATCCTCTACACCTCCGGTTCCACCGGCAAGCCGAAGGGCGTGCTCCATACGACGGGCGGCTATCTCGTCTATGTCGCGATGAGCCACGAATATGTGTTCGACTATCATCCCGGCGATATCTACTGGTGCACGGCCGATGTCGGCTGGGTGACCGGCCATTCCTACATCGTCTACGGACCGCTCGCGAACGGCGCGACGACTCTGATGTTCGAGGGCGTACCGAACCATCCCGATCAGGGCCGGTTCTGGGAGGTCATCGACAAGCATCAGGTCAACATCTTCTACACTGCGCCGACCGCGATCCGCTCGTTGATGGGCGCCGGCGATGCCTTTGTGAAGCGGTCTTCGCGCAAGAGCCTGCGCATTCTCGGCACGGTCGGGGAGCCGATCAATCCGGAGGCCTGGCAGTGGTATCATGATGTCGTGGGCGACGGTCGCTGCCCCGTGGTCGATACCTGGTGGCAGACGGAAACCGGCGGCCATATGATCACGCCGCTTCCGGGCGCGACGCCGCTCAAGCCCGGTTCTGCCACGCTGCCCTTCTTCGGCATCAGGCCGGAGCTTGTCGATAACGAGGGCAACGTGCTTGAGGGTGCCGCCGACGGCAATCTCTGCATTGCCGACAGCTGGCCGGGCCAGATGCGCACGGTCTACGGCGACCATGAGCGTTTCATCCAGACGTATTTCTCGACCTACAAGGGAAAGTATTTCACCGGGGATGGCTGCAAGCGCGATGCGGACGGCTATTACTGGATCACCGGCCGGGTGGATGACGTGCTCAACGTCTCCGGCCACCGGATGGGCACGGCCGAGGTGGAATCGGCGCTGGTCAGCCATGATGCGGTCTCGGAAGCGGCTGTGGTTGGATATCCCCACGATATCAAAGGTCAGGGCATCTATTGTTACGTGACCCTGATGTCGGGACGGGAAGGGTCCGACGACCTTCGCAAGGCGCTTGTGGCGCATGTTCGCAACGAGATCGGACCGATCGCGTCGCCGGACAAGATCCAGTTTGCGCCCGGGCTGCCGAAAACCCGTTCCGGCAAGATCATGCGGCGCATTCTCCGCAAGATTGCGGAAGACGACTTCGGCGCACTCGGAGATATATCGACGCTAGCGGACCCGGCCGTGGTGGACGATCTCATTCAGAATCGCCAGAACAGAAAATAGTGCCGATGGCCGTCGGACGACCTGTCCGCCGGCCCGCGACCTCTTTTCGACTCAGAAATCGATCGCGCGGCCGTTGATTTCCCAATCGCCAAAGCGCACGGGCTCGGCACCGCCGCGCCCGCCGATTTCGGTCGGCAGTTCCAAAGCTTCTTCGGCTGCGCGGCGTGCAGCGGCTTCGTCAAGAGCACGGCGCGCCGCCGGCGAGAGAACCTTGCCCGGTATCTCCTGGTTGTTGTCGTTGTCGTTCAGCATTGTGTGACCTCACTACGCCGTTGAATCCGTGGCATCTCCGCCCCATCATATAGGGTGAAACGCGGCAATCCCACGATGATTCACGTGAAACGCCGTCAAAAATGCACCTTTGTCTTTGGAGATGCGTATGAACCTCCTTCGTACGGCCATGCTTCTGGCTTTCATGACGGCGCTCTTCATGGGGATCGGCCTCCTGATCGGCGGTCGGGGCGGCATGATGATCGCGTTGCTCATCGCCATTGCCGTGAACTTCTTTTCCTATTGGAATTCGGACCGGCTCGTGCTGCGGATGTATGATGCGCAAGAGGTCGATGAACGAAGCGCCCCGGAATATTTTGGCATCGTTCGCGACCTTGCGGCCAATGCCGGGCTGCCGATGCCGCGCGTTTATGTCATCAACAACCCACAGCCGAACGCGTTCGCGACAGGTCGCAACCCGCAGAACGCCGCCGTGGCCGCCTCGACGGGACTTCTCCAGGCTTTGACCTATGACGAAGTTGCAGGCGTGATGGCGCACGAGCTTGCTCATGTGCAGAATCGCGACACGTTGACTATGACGCTGACCGCAACGCTGGCCGGGGCGATATCGATGCTCGGCAATTTCGCTTTCTTCTTCGGTGGCAACCGCGAAAACAACAATCCGCTCGGCTTCATCGGAACGCTTGCAGCGATGATCATCGCGCCCTTCGCTGCGATGATGGTCCAGATGGCCGTCAGCCGGACACGTGAATATTCGGCTGACCGTCGTGGCGCGGAGATCTGCGGGCAACCTCTGGCGCTCGCCTCGGCGCTCCGGAAAATCGCCGGCGCCGCCTCTCATGTCCCGAATGCCGCAGCCGAGCGAAATCCGGCGACGGCCCATATGTTCATCATCAATCCGCTCTCCGGCGAGCGGATGGACAATCTGTTCTCGACCCACCCGGCCACGGAAAATCGTATCGCGGCGCTCGAAGACATGGCGTCTCGGTTTTCCCAGCCCTCGACGCGCACCGCCGCGCCTGCTACGGCGACGCGAAAGACGCGGTCCGTTCCCAGCACTGGCTGGGGACATGATCGCTCCGAACCTCCAAAGGGCCCGTGGTCTTAATGACGAAGACAAAGAACGATTCGGCGACGCAACGATCTTCCCGGCCCGCTCCCGGCCCTGAGAAGCCTGGCCTGATTGCGCGACAGGCGGCGGCGAAACTGCTGGGTGCCGTCCTCGAGAAGAAGATCTCGCTGGATGGAATGCTCGATCCGATCGGCGGCAACCCCGCCTACCGACAGCTTTCCGACATCGATCGAACGCTCGTCAAAGCCATCCTTCACACGGCATTGCGGCATCTTCCACGAATCGAGTTCATGCTCGATCAACTTCTGAAGACCCCGCTGCCGGACGGGGCGCGGGCCTTGCACCACCAGTTGGTGGTCGCCGCGACACAGATCGTCTATCTCGACATTCCCGACCACTCGGCCGTCGATCTCGCCGTGGAGCAGGCCAATGCCGACCCGCGCAATCGGCGTTTTGCCAGCCTGACGAACGCCATCCTGCGGCGTCTGTCGCGCGAGAAGGACGATCTGCTTCGAATCGCCTCCGAAATGACACCTTCGCTGCCCAAATGGTACATGGACATGCTCGTCTCGACCTATGGTCGTGAGGAAGCGCGGCGCATTGCCGACGCGCTTCTCGAGCCGGCCGCGATCGACATCACGGTCAAATCCGACCCGGAAGGATGGGCGAAGCGCCTTGGCGGCCTTGTCCTGCCGACCGGAAGCGTGCGCCTTGCGTCTTTCCAGGGGACAGTCTCGAGCCTTGACGGGTTCGAAGAGGGCGAATGGTGGGTCCAGGATGCGGCAGCGTCGCTTCCGGCTAAACTCTTCGGCGATATCGCCGGCCAACGTGTCGTGGACCTCTGTGCGGCGCCCGGAGGCAAGACTGCCCAGTTGATCGGCGCGGGTGCGCAGGTGACAGCGCTTGACCAGTCTGCCAGCCGATTGAAGCGGCTCAATGGCAATCTTGAGCGGCTCGGTCTCTCGGCGGAAACACGCGAATGCAACATGGCGGATTTCCGACCTGAAACGCTGTTCGACGCCGCCCTGCTCGATGCGCCGTGCTCCTCGACCGGCACGATCCGCCGGCATCCCGATGTGCCTTACACCAAAGGTCCTGACGATATTACCAAGCTCGCCGGCCTGCAGGAGCGCCTGCTCCGCCATGCGCTGACCGTGGTCAAGCCAGGCGGGATCGTGGTCTTCTCGAATTGCTCGCTCGATCCTGCCGAGGGCGAGACCATGGTTGCGCGCGTCCTTGCAAGTGGCGGTTGCGAGCGTGTCCCTGTTGAACCCGGAGCGTTTCCCGGTCTCGAACATGCCGTGACCCCTCTCGGGGAGCTGCGCACCACGCCGGCCATGCTTGCGGCCCAGGATGGATTTGCCGGGGGCCTGGACGGCTTTTATGCCACAGTCCTGCGTAGATCGTTGTAAGGACACAGTTTCCATATCGACAAGGTAAGCGTTCGCTGCGTCCTCCACTGGCGCGACGCGCGGAAACACGTCACTGTGTCCCAATCGTGGACGTTCCGCAGGGCTGTCGGAACGGGGTAGGGCATCATTTAATTCATGCGCATGGCTGACAATCGACGGCTGATCTATCTCTATGGAAGAGAGGCCTGGTGGCGCCTGTCGCGCCGCCTGGTGCTTGGGCGCGTCTCGTTTCTGCGCTTCTCCGGGAAAACACCGGATCGACTGATCGTCGCGCCGACCGATCTCAGGGTCATCGATCCGCATGTCGCGAGCGAGATCGTTGCCGGGCGTTTCCCGCTTGCCGGTCGCATTCTCGAAACGGGCGGCGAGTCTCCGTTCGAAGTCGATCTCCCGTCACGGGAATTCGCCATCCGCCTGCACACGTTCAGCTGGGCCCGGCATATCCGGGCCTTGTCCGAGGAAGACGATCTTGCCCGCGCGCGCCAGCTTGTCAGCCGGTGGATCGCCACGCATGGACGCCTCATGAAGGGGGTTTCCTGGGAGCCCGATGTCGCGGCACAGCGGCTGATCGCGTGGCTGTCGCATTCGCCCGTCATCCTCAAGCAGGCGGATCATGTGTTCTACCGCCGGTTTCTGAAAAGCCTGGCCGTTCATGTGCGCTACCTCCGGCATGTCGCCGATGCGGTGCCGGACGGAGAGGGCCGGCTGCGCGTGCGGGTCGCCATCGCTTTTGCGACGGTGGCGATGCCGGCCTCGGCGTCGTCGATTCGTCGGGCCGCGCGCCATCTCGACGAGGAACTCGACCGCCAGATCCTCCCCGATGGTGGTCACGTCTCCCGCAATCCGCGGGTCGCACTCGATCTGCTTCTGGATCTGCTGCCGCTCCGCCAGACTTATGTCAATCTCGGGCATGACGTGCCGGTCAAGCTGATCCCGTCGATCGACCGGATGTTTCCCGCCTTGCGCTTCTTCCGACATCAGGGCGGCGAGCTGGCGCTCTTCAACGGCGCGACCTCGGCGCAGGCAAACGAACTCATGTCGGTGCTGCGCTACGACGAGACGGCAGGCCAGCCGTTCAAGGGCTTGCCCGACAGCCAGTACGAGCGGCTGGCGGCAAAGGACGTCGTCGTCGTGATGGATACGGGCTGCCCGATCTCGGCGGCGCTTTCGCGAGAGGCCCATGCCGGCTGTCTCTCGTTCGAGCTCTCGTCGGGGCGTCACCGCTTCATCATCAATTCGGGTGCGCCGCGTTTTGCCGGCGAACGCTACCGGCAAATGGCGCGGCTGACGGCGGCCCATTCCACTGTCACCGTGGAGGATCGATCCTCTGCCCGCCTCTCGACCTCGCGGTTTCTCGGGCCCATCGTTACCGGCGGCGTGACCAAGGTTGCGGCGAAGCGTTCTGTCAGCGACGGCGGCGACAGCGTCGTTGCACGCCATAACGGCTATGCCGGTACCTTCGGATTGGTCCACGAGCGGGATCTGAGCCTCAATGCAACCGGCACGACCTTGCGCGGCCGGGACCGGCTGGTCACGGAAGACGGGACGGATCCTGGTCCTCAGCAGTCCGCACAGGCGGTGGCGCGGTTCCATGTGCATCCTGCCATCACCTTGCGCAGAGCCGATGCACACGAGGTGCGACTGGTCGCCCCAGACGGTGACAGCTGGGTGCTGACCTGCCGCGATGGCGAGATCGCGGTGGAGGAGGATATCTTCTTTGCCGACCCGTCGGGTCTGCGGAAGACGCAGATGCTGACGATCGGTTTTTCCGCCGGCGACCAGCCGGAAATCCAGTGGATTTTGTCCCGTCAGACATGAGGCGCGATCCAAAAGCCAACGGACACGGCCGGATTCGTTGGAAATGACGGCCGGCCGCGATCTGCTGCGGTTTCTTCGCGGCGTCAGCTGTGCTAACGCCAGCGGCATCCGGCCGGCCGGGGTTTCGCGTGCCCGCCGGCTTCCCCGCCCCTTGCCGCCAGGAGCCCGTCATGGCCGTTGCCTCCAAGAACATTCCCGCCCCCGACCGCGTCGCCCTGCGCACGGCCCTGCTCTCCGTGTCCGACAAGAGCGGCATCGTGGAGCTTGCCCGTGCCCTGCATGAAAAGGGCGTCGCCCTCGTCTCGACCGGTGGCACACACAAGACTTTGTCAGAGGCAGGCCTGCCGGTTCGCGACGTGTCCGAGCTGACGGGTTTTCCCGAGGTCATGGACGGCCGCGTGAAGACGCTGCATCCGGGTGTGCACGGCGGCCTGCTTGCGATCCGCGACGATGCCGAGCACGTTGCAGCCATGGAGACCCATGGCATCGCTGCGATCGATCTCGCGGTGATCAACCTCTATCCATTCGAGGACGTGCGCGCCAAGGGCGGCGACTATCCGACGACGGTGGAAAATATCGATATCGGCGGCCCCGCCATGATCCGTGCGGCGGCGAAGAACCATGCCTATGTCACCGTCGTCACCGACCCGTCGGACTATGACACGCTGATCGCGCAGCTTGGCGAGGACGCAGCAACGACCTTTGCCTTCCGGCACCAGATGGCCGCCAAGGCCTATGCCCGGACGGCCGCCTACGACACGGCGATCTCGGGCTGGTTTGCCGAGGTGCTGGACACGCCGATGCCGCGGCATCGCGCGATTGGCGGCGTGCTGAAGGAGGAGATGCGCTACGGCGAGAATCCGCACCAGAAGGCAGCCTTCTACGTCACCGGCGAGAACCGCCCCGGCGTTGCGACGGCGACGCTGCTGCAGGGCAAGCAGCTTTCCTACAACAATATCAACGACACGGACGCCGCCTTCGAACTCGTGGCCGAATTTCCGCCGGAAACCGCACCGGCCTGCGCCATCATCAAGCATGCCAACCCCTGCGGCGTGGCGACGGCGACGACGCTGGTGGAGGCCTATCGGCGTGCGCTGGCCTGCGACAGCACGTCGGCCTTCGGCGGCATCATCGCGCTGAACCAGGAACTGGACGGCGCGACGGCGGAGGAGATCGTCAAGCTCTTCACAGAGGTGATCATCGCCCCTGCGGTCAGCGACGAAGCCAGGGCGATCATCGCCCGCAAGGCCAATCTGCGCCTGCTCGTCACCGGTGCCCTGCCCGATCCGCGCCTGCCCGGCCTGTCGGCCAAGACCGTGGCGGGCGGTCTCCTCGTTCAGACCCGCGACAATGGCATGGTCGAGGATCTCGATCTCAAGGTCGTCACCCGCCGCGCGCCGACGGCGCAGGAACTGATCGACATGAAGTTCGCCTTCAAGGTGGCAAAGCACGTCAAGTCGAATGCCGTGGTCTATGCCAAGGACGGCCAGACGGTGGGTATCGGTGCCGGGCAGATGAGCCGGGTCGATTCGGTCCGCATCGCCGCGATCAAGGCCGAGGAGGCCGCGCGGGCGCTGGGGCTGGACAAGCCGCTGACGATCGGTTCGGCCGTGGCGTCCGAAGCCTTCCTGCCGTTCGCCGATGGTCTTCTCTCGGCCGTTGCGGCCGGTGCCACCGCCGTCATCCAGCCGGGCGGTTCGATGCGCGACGAGGAGGTCATCGCCGCGGCCGACGAGGCCGGCGTCGCCATGGTCTTCACCGGCATGCGCCATTTCCGGCATTAAGCCGCAACGGGCCGATAACCTATCCTATCCGGTCGCCCTTGTCGGCCGGATAGGGGGTCGTCAGGAGGATCAGCAGCCCGATGACGAGAAAGGCGATCAGCGCCATCATGCCGATGCGTGCGGAACCGGTGGCGAGCGTCAGCGTCGCGACGCTGGCGGGTGCTAGAAACGAGGTCGCGCGGCCCGATAAAGCGTAAAGGCCGAAATAGCGGCCCGCCTCCTCCGGCGCGACGCTGCGGGCGAGATAGGAGCGGGCGGAAGCCTGCACTGGCCCGAAGGCGATGCCCACCAGCAGGCCGAAGAGAATATAGGCCTTTTCCGCGGCCGTTCCGAACAGGCCACCATTGTCGGCGGTCGAAAGTTCGATCAGGCCGAACAGCGTGAAGCCGGGTCCGGTCGAGACAATGCCGATGGTGGCGACGATCAGGCTCACGAGGCTGAGACCGACGACGGCTTTGGAACCGAGCACCGTGTCGAGACGGCTCGCGAACAGGCATCCCCCGATCGCCACGATGTTGAGGATAATGCCGTAGAGGCCGAGTTCGAGCGTCCGCCAGGCGAACATGCCCGCCGCAAAGGTTCCGCCCAAGGCCAGGAGACCGTTGACGCCGTCCTGAAAGATCATCCGGGCGATCAGAAATTTGAGAATGCCCCGCCGCTCGCGAAGGCCGAGAACCGCGCTTTTCAGGTCTGTGAGGCCTTCCCGGATCGCTCTGCTCGGCGACGCCGCCGTCTTCGGCGCGTCCGGCGTGAAGAGGAACATCGGCAGAATGAAGAGCGCGTACCACGCAGCCGCGAGCGGGCCCGTGATCCGGGCATCGGCGCCGGTTGCCGGGTCGAGGCCGAAGAGCGGGGCGATGCCGAGCGCCGTCAGGCCGGTCTCCGGACTGCCTGCGAGAAGCGCGACGACGGCGATCAGGACGATCATGCCGCCGAGATAACCGATGCCCCAGGCGATGTTGGAGATCCGGCCGGTCTCCTCCGGTGGCACCAGCCGCGGCATCATGCTGTCATTGAAGACGATGGAGAACTCAGCGGCGATCGACGCCAGCACGATGCAGGCGAAAGGCAGGATCAGCGGAGACCCGGGAACCGCGAACCAGAGCGCCGAGAGAGCGGCGATCTTGACGACGGCAAAACCGGCGATCCAGGGCTTTCGCGCGCCGGTGGCATCCGCCAGAGATCCGAGGACCGGCGACATCACTGCGATGACGAGGCCGGAGACGGTCAGCGTATAGCCCCACATCGCCTGTCCCGCTGCCGGATCGTCCGACAGACGGGAGACGAAGTAAGGGCCGAAGATGAAGGTGATGACGACGGTGAAGAAGGGCTGGGCTGCCAGATCGAACAGCATCCAGCCCCAGAGGCCCGCGCGGCCGACCTTGGCTTGGCCTGCGCGCGCGGACGCTGCCTCCACCGCATCGGCCATCAGCCGGCCCTGTCTTCGGCGAGATCGCTCAAGAGGCCCGCGGCCACGGTGATCTTCGCGAGCGTCGTTTCGCCCTTCTCCGTCATCTGCGTCAGCTGCGTCACGACGCGGTTGAAGCGGTCGGCAGCGCCTTCCTGCCAGGCAAGCACCGGCTGCTTCTCGCCCTTGCGCTGGGTGAGCGCGGCGATCGTGATCGCGCGGCGGGCGTCGGCGATATCGCTGGTGCTGCGGGCAAGCGCCATGGCCTCGTAAGGATCCGTGGTGATGATGCGCTCGGCCGCTGCCAGCAACCGGCCGACCTTGAGGCTCTGCGTCACCGCGAAGTAGCTCTGCGCGGTTCGGCCGAGCGAGGTTCCCGCCACCGCGGAGATCTGCATGATTTCCGGCACGAGCGTGATGAGGAACAGCTGCGAGATATCCCGCGCCAGCGCCTCGGGAACGCCCTTCTCGATCAGAGACGCAGCGCGCGCCTCGATCTCCGTGCCCGCTTCTTCGGGCACGGCGCCATGTGCGGCCGTCTTCAGGTTTTCCAGAGCCTTGCGCAGCCTGTCGATCGCCTGGCCGAGTGGCCCGGTGGTCGCACGGGTTCGCAAGGTGCGCTCGGTAACGATGGCGAAGATGCGCCCGACATCCTGATAGAGTTCGTTCTGGACGCTGCCCGGCACCTTGTTGTCGAGCGCGTCGATGGCCTTGTAAAGGCGCGGCAGGTCGTAACCGTCACGCGTCAGCACGGCGGCTTTCACCACATCGGCCGGCAGGAAGCCGGTCTGGTCGATCATGGTGGAGACGAAGGCCGGTCCGCCCCGGTTGATGACGTCGTTGCAGAGCAGCGTGGCGATGATCTCGCGCCGCAGGCGATGGGTCTCGATATCGCCCTGATGCGCCTTCTGCATCCTGCCGGGGAAGTAGCCGATCAGCGTTTCGTGAAAATAGGGGTCGTCCGGCAGGTCGCTGTCAACGATCTCGTCGAAGAGAACGATCTTGGCATAGGAGAGCAGCACGCCGATTTCGGCACGGGTCAGCGCCTTGCCGGACTGGTAGCGTTCGCTGAGCGCGCTGTCGTTCGGCAGGACCTCGACCTTGCGGTTGAGCAGCCCTTCCGTCTCCAGTCGCGTCATCAGGCGCGCAAGCGAGGTGCGATTGGCGGCGCCCTGCATTTCCGTCAGCGAAATCGCGAGCGACTGCTGGTAATTGTTGTGGAGCACCAGAGACGCGACTTCATCGGTCATGGATGCCAGCAGCGTGTTGCGCTTGGCGCGGGTCAGGCGGCCGTCGCGCATGGCAGAAGCCAGCGCGATCTTGATATTGACCTCGACGTCGGAGGAATTGACGCCGGCCGAGTTGTCGATGGCGTCGGAATTGCAGCGGCCGCCGGCAAGGCCGAAGGCGATGCGGCCACGTTGCGTGACGCCGAGATTGGCGCCCTCGCCGATCACCCGCGCGCCGACCTCGTCCGCGGTGATGCGGATCGGGTCGTTCGCACGATCGCCGACATCGGCATCGGTCTCGGTCGGTCCGCGGACATAGGTGCCGATGCCGCCGAACCAGAGCAGATCGACGCGCGCCTTCAGAATGGCCGTCATGATTTCGAAGGGGGTTGCCTGCGTCTTCTCAAGCCCGATGGCTGCCGCCGCTTCCGGGGTCAGCTTCACCGATTTTTCCGTTCGCGGAATGATCATGCCGCCTGTCGACAGCGCGGAGCGGTCGTAATCCTGCCAACTTGAGCGGGGCAGCGCGAACAGCCGCTCGCGCTCGGCAAAGGAGGCGGCGATGTCGGGATCGGGGTCGATGATGATGTCGCGATGGTCGAAGGCGCCGATAAGGCGGATCTGGCGCGACAGCAGCATGCCGTTGCCAAAGACGTCGCCCGACATGTCGCCGACGCCGACGACGCTGAAAGGGGTCGTCTGGATGTCGATGTTCATTTCGCGGAAGTGGCGCTTGACGGTCTCCCAGGCACCCCGCGCGGTGATCCCCATCTTCTTGTGGTCGTAGCCAGCGGAGCCGCCGGAGGCGAAGGCATCGTCGAGCCAGAAGCCGGCGTCCTGCGCCAGACCGTTGGCCGTATCTGAGAAGGTGGCCGTACCCTTGTCGGCGGCGACGACGAAATAGGGATCGTCACCATCCAGCCGCAGCGTGTCGTTCGGGGGCACGATCTGCTGATCGACGATGTTGTCGGTGATCGACAGCATGGTGCGGATATAGGTCTTGTAGGCCTCGGTGCCGACGCGGAAAATCTCGTCGCGCGCACCACCGGCCGGCAGCAGCTTGGGGAAGAAACCGCCCTTGGCGCCGACAGGCACGATCACCGCGTTCTTGACCTGCTGCGCCTTGACGAGCCCCAGCACCTCGGTGCGATAGTCCTGTGCCCGGTCCGACCAGCGCAGGCCGCCGCGGGCGACCTTGCCGAAACGCAGATGCACGCCTTCCACCTCGACGCCGTAGACGAAGATCTCGCGGAAGGGCCGCGGTTCCGGCAGGCCGTCCAGAAGCTTCGGATCGAACTTGAATGCCAGCATGACGCGCGGTTCGCCGGCTTCGTCGCGCTGGAAATAATTGGTGCGCAACGTCGAAAGCACCGCGTTCATCATGCGCCGGAGAATGCGGTCCTCATCGAGGCTCGGCACCGCGTTGAGCGCGTCTTCAAGGCTTGCCTGGAGCGCTGAGACCTCTCGCGATCGCGCCGTTTCCTCGGTCTTCGGGTCCATCCGGGCAATGAAGAGATGAAAGATATCGGCTGAAACCTGGGGGTATTTGTTGAGCGTCTCGGCGATCAGACCCTGGGAATAGGGGATGCCGGCCTGGCGGAGATATCGCGCATAAGCGCGCAGCACTGTCACGTCGCGGGCATTGAGGCCGGAGAGGAGGATCAGCCGGTTGAAGGCGTCATCCTCGATCTTGCCCGTCCAGGCGGACAGAAAGGCCTCTTCCAGAAGCGGTCCCATGGACGAGACGTCGAGCGTTTTTCCGTCGCGGTGGATCAGCTCCATGTCGTGCAAGACCACCAATCGCTCGCCGTTGCCGTCGGAAATGGAGATGTCATGCGTCTGCTCGCTGACGACGCGGAAACCGAGGTTTTCGAGCAGCGGCACGCGCTGGGAGAGGGAAACGGCGTGATCGGCGTGGAAGATTTTCAGCTCGAGCCGATCGGCGGTCTCAGCCTCGGTGGTATCCGGTTCGGCGTCCTGTGCCAGTTGCGGCCTGTGACGCTCGTAGAACGCGATGCGGATCGGGTCGTCCGTCCGCACAGCTGCGATATCGGGCAGGTCGGCATAGGCTTCTGCAGGGGCGAACGCCGCCTGGTAGCCTTCGGTCACGCTCAGCGCGACACCATCGCGACGGGCGAGCAGATGGAAGCGATCGGCCCAGCGCGTGACGATCTCGCGGACGGCGTCTTCGAGCGTGCTCTGGGCAATCCGCGGCGTCGTGCCGCCGGAACGGCCGATGATGAAGTGGACGCGGGCGAGACCGCCAGCCGGAAAGGCCGGATAATAGGCGGAAACCCGGCCCTCGTAGAGATCCTTGAAGAGATCGCCGATGCGCTCGCGTACGCGGGAATCATACTGTTCGCGCGGGACGTAGACGATGATCGAGACGAAGCGGTCGAAGCGGTCGATGCGCGGGAGAACGCGGACGCGCGGGCGATCGGCGAGTTCGTTGATCTGCTCGCAGAAGGCCTGCAGTTCCTCGACGTCGATCTGGAAAAGATCGTCGCGCGGATAGGATTCCAGCGTGTTGATGAGCATCTTGCCGGAGTGGCCGTGCGGGTCGAAGCCGAAGTGCTCGATGACCCGCCGCACCTTGAGCCGCAGCAGCGGAATGTCGGAGGCCGAACGCGTATAGGCCGTGGAGGTGAAGAGCCCGACGACGCGCAATTCGCCGATGACGTTGCCCTTGGCGTCGAAGCGCTTGATGCCGATGTAATCCATATAGGCACGGCGGTGGACGACGGCTTTCGTATTCGCCTTGGTGACAATCAGGAAATCGGGACCTTGCAGGAAGGCGAGGATTTCCGGCGTGGTGACCACGGCGTCGAGCCCCTGGCGCAGCACGCGCACATTGGGGTCGGAGAGAATGCCGAGGCCATGGCCGGTGCCGCGATCGAGCGTCGCTTTTTGCCCGTCGCCGGAATAGCTGTATTCGCGCATGCCGAGGAAGGTGAAATTGTCGTCGCGCAGCCATTTCAGGAAGGCGAGGGCCTCGTCGCGATCGGCCTCGCGCTTGTTTGCGGCATGCCGTTCCAGCTCACCCATGGCCTCGCCAAGGAGCGTCTTCATCGGCTCCCAATCGCCGACGGCCTGGTGGACCTGCGCGAGCACCGTTTCAACCGCCCCGACCAGTGCTTTCGCCTCGTCGGGCGAAAGATGGCTGAGATGGATCTGGATATGGCTCACCCGGTCGGCGGGATCGCTCTCTTCTTCTGGGTCGAACAGCACGGGTTCGGACCCCTTGGAGACCACGAGGATGGGGTGGACGGCAAGCGACAGGTCCCGGTGTCGGCTGGTGACCTCGCCCATGACGGAATCATAGAGGAAGGGCATGTTGCGGTCGGTGACGCAGAGGACGGAGATGGCTGCCCCGCCGGGCCTGACGCTTTCCAGATCGGTCACGGTGACGCGGGACGTGTCTTTCCTGCGGGCTTTGATTTCTCTGTAGGCGTGGACGGCGGCGCTGGCGAGCATGCCGATATCGTAGGCGGCGATATCATCGGGGCTCGCGCGTCCGAAGAGGATGGCCGGCGACAGGAAAGGCTGACCGAGGCGCTCGGCCGCCTGCTCGATGTCGCCGATCAACCGGGTTTTCTTCGGATGATGTCGTGTGCCCATGATTTTGCGTCCTCCGACCGTTGTTTTTCCCTGAACCTAGCAGAAGAATTCGCTTTTGCGACCGCAAAGCCTGCCAGTTTCTTCCAAAGCGCCGATGTGCCTCGGTGCCGGTGTTCCGCGTCACGTGGTTTCCACCTTTCCTCCCCTCCCATGCACAGTTGACAGCGGTATGACCATTGGGCGATCTGTCGGGAACGCGCCCGAGAGAAAGACCCGCTGCATGTCCGAGACCGCTGCCGGCACCGTCATCGTCATTTCCAGCCACGTCATGCGGGGCTCCGTCGGCAATCGGGCAGCCGTGTTTGCGCTGGAAACATTGGGCTTCACCGTCTGGGCCGTGCCGACCGTCATCATGCCCTGGCATCCCGGCCATGGCCGCTCGACGCGGATGGCGATCGATCCCGAAACGTTCGATGCCATGCTGGGCGAGCTTGCGGCGTCGCCCTGGATCGGCGATGTCCGCGCCGTTCTGTCCGGGTATCTCGGTAATGCGCAACAGATCGAGGCGGTCGCGCGGCTGGTGGAGACGCTGAAGGCCCGCAACCCTCACCTCCTCTATGCCTGCGATCCGGTGATCGGCGACCGCGGCGATCTCTACGTGCCGGAAACGGTGGCCGCGGGCATTCGGGACCGTCTGATCCCCCTGGCGGGGCTGGCCACGCCGAACCGGTTCGAGCTCTCCTGGCTTTCGAGCGCCGATCTCGACAGCAATACGGCCATTCTCGAAGCGGCTCTGGCGCTTGGGCCATCGCGGATGTTGGTTACCTCGGCGATCGCGATGATGAATGGAAGCACGGGCAACCTCTATCTCTCCGGGCATCACGCGCTGCTTGCCGAGCACAGGCTGGTCGACAATCCACCCAACGGAACAGGCGATCTGATGGCAGCTTTGTTTCTGGGAAGACTTCTGGAGGGCCACAGCGAGGAGAAGGCGCTGCAGCTTGCGACCGCCAGCGTGTTCGAGATGGTCGCCCGTTCGGCGCGTCGCGGCGCGGACGAGCTGACGTTGCAGCAGGATGCACACTGCCTCACGGGTCCCATGTCGCTCGTGCAGATGCGTCACCTGATGCATCCGGGGCAGGCGCGCAAACGCTGATAAGCCGTCTTCGAGGGCGGTTTGCGTGCTTTCCACGTCCGCATTAACCGACCTGCCGCGATGCTCTTGCCTCATCGCACCATCGGCGTTTAAACACAGGCAGAAAAAAGGGCAAAGTCACATGTATAATTTTCCAGAGAACCTGCTTGGCGGCTACCGGAAATTCATGACCGGCCGTTTCTCCGAGCAGCAGGCCCGCTACAAGACGCTGGCTGAATCCGGACAGCAGCCGAAGACCCTGATCGTCGCGTGCTGCGATTCGCGCGCGGCGCCGGAGACGATCTTCGACAGCGGCCCGGGCGAACTCTTCGTGGTGCGCAACGTCGCCAACATGGTTCCGCCCTTCGAGCCGGACGGCCAGTATCATTCGACGTCGGCAGCACTCGAATTCGCCGTCCAGTCGCTGCGCGTCAAGGATATCGTCGTCATGGGCCACGGTCGCTGCGGCGGCATCAAGGCCGTGCTCGACGCCGATGCGGAGCCATTGTCACCCGGCGACTTCATCGGCAAATGGATGAACATGCTGAAGCCGGCGGCCGAGCAGATCGCCGGCAACGCCATCATGACGGCGGCGGAGCGCCAGCGCGCGATGGAGCATGTGTCGATCCGCAATTCCATCGTCAATCTGCGGACGTTCCCCTGCGTGCAGATCCTGGAACAGCGCGGCAAGCTTCAGCTTCACGGCGCCTGGTTCGATATCTCGACCGGGGAACTGTGGGTGATGGATCCGAAGTCGGGTGATTTTTCCCGGCCCGGAACATGATGCGACGCATCACATGAGAGAGTGAACAGGCTGCCTGGATCAAACCATCGCAGCCTTTTTCATGTCCGAGCCCATGTCCGGATATGAAGAAGCCCCGGACCGTTGTATGGCCGGGGCTCCGCATAAGACAGGATTGAAGAGATCAGCCGTCGATGTCGGCGGCGATCTGGGCGATCGCCTGCTGGTAGACGCTGGCGGCGTTCCAGCCCTGGATCGCGCCGAAATTGGCCTGGCCCGGCTGGTAGCCGCCCCCTGCCCGCCAGCCATGGCCGCGCAGGAAGTTCGCCGTGGACGTCAGGGCGTCTGCCTTGGACCGAACCATGTCGACATGGCCATTGCCGTCGCCGTCGACGCCGTACTTCACGACATTTGCCGGAAGGAACTGCGTCTGGCCGATTTCGCCATGCGCTGCACCGCGGGCATCCGTCGAGAGATCGCCGCGCTGGACGAGCGTCAGGGCTGCATAGAGCTGGTCGGTGAAATAGTCGGACCGACGGCAGTCATAGGCGAGCGTGGAGACGGCGGACAGCGTGTGCTCCTTGCCCATGAAGCCGCCGAAGCCGGTTTCCATGCCCCAGATCGCAATCAGTGGTCCGGCGGGCACGCCGTAGCGCTGTTCGATCGATGCGAAGAGCGCCGCATTCTGCGCCTTCATCTTCTTTCCGCGCGAGACGATGGCAGCACCACCACGCTTCTTCATGAATTCGTTGAGCGAAAGCTTGAAGCTCTTCTGGCCGCGGTCGGCGCGAATGGTCGCCGTGTTGTAATTCACATTGGCAAAGGCACGATCGAGAACGGCCGGGCTGATCCGGCCGGAGGCTTCCTGCTTGAAATCCTGCACCCAGGCATCGAATCCGGCAGAGGTGTTGCCGCAACTGGCGGCAAAGGCTGCTTGCGGTACGAGGGCGGTGGCTGCAGCCAGTGCAAGACCTGCCAGTGCGAACGTCTTCTTCAGCATAAAAAACCCCGTAGCCCTGCTTCTGATGGCTGCCGACTTTGCTCGCAAGCAGAGACAGCACTTTGATGTTTCACGTGAATCCGTCCGCAAGCGTTCGTCTTCACATCTGGTCCGGGGCCCGCCAGCCGTTCGATCGGCGGGTTCCCTCATTTCTTGCCGGTGATCAGGCCGCCTGCTTCTTGGCCGTGATCAACCCACGTGCAACCAAGAGTTCCGCGATCTGGATCGCGTTGAGCGCTGCACCCTTGCGCAGATTATCGGAGACGACCCAGATGTTGAGACCGTTTTCGACGGTCGCATCCTCACGAATGCGTGAAATATAGGTCGCGTCCTCACCGGCGCTTTCGTAAGGCGTGATGTATCCACCATTTTCGTGCTTGTCGATGACCAAGCAACCCGGCGCCTCGCGCAGGATGTCGCGGGCCTGATCGGCAGTGATCTCGTTCTCGAACTCGATGTTGACCGATTCCGAATGGCCGATGAAGACGGGAACGCGTACGGCCGTGCAGGTGACCTTGATCTTCGGGTCGAGCATCTTCTTGGTTTCGGCCAGAACCTTCCATTCTTCCTTCGTGTAGCCGTCTTCCATGAAGCTATCGATGTGCGGAATGACGTTGAAGGCGATCCGCTTGGTGAACTTCTTGCTTTCGACCGGATCGGCGACGAAGACGGCGCGGGTCTGGTTGAAGAGCTCGTCCATGCCGTCCTTGCCGGCGCCCGATACGGACTGGTAGGTCGAGACGACGACGCGCTTGATCTTGGCGAAATCATGCAGCGGCTTCAGCGCGACGACGAGCTGCGCCGTGGAGCAATTGGGATTGGCGATGATGTTGCGCTTGGTGAACTGGGTGATCGCATCAGGGTTCACTTCCGGCACGATCAGCGGCACGTCGGCATCATAGCGCCATGCCGAGGAATTATCGATGACGACGCAGCCCTGCGCGCCGATCTTCGGGGAATACTTCAGCGACACAGCGCCGCCGGCCGACATCAGGCAGATGTCGGTGTCGGAAAAGTCGTAATTCTCGAGGTTCTTGACCTTCAGCGTCTTGTCGCCGAAGGATACTTCGGTGCCATGCGACCGGGCGGAGGCCAGCGCCACGACCTCATCGGCCGGGAAACCGCGTTCGGAAAGGATGTTGAGCATTTCGCGCCCGACATTGCCGGTGGCGCCTGCTACGGCGATCTTGAAACCCATTGTCTTGCTCTCTTTCTCTTCTCTCCGCGGAAGCTGGGGGAGAAACCCTGACCGCCTGCGGCGCGGGCTTCGCGTCCCCGGCCGTGCCGGGGAGAGAGCGGTGGGCCAGAGACGTCAGACGGTTTTCGTCGTCGTTTTGGCCGTGTTTGTGAAAAGTGCGGACATGGATTCACGCGCTCCCGCCGAAGCAAGACCGTCTGCGCTGCCGATGATAGACATCCGACGAAGCATGAACCCTTCCCTTTCCGTTGCTGCTCATATTCATTCCGCCGATAAAGTCAAGGTTTTTCACCGGCAGGGACGGGCCGGACGCAGCGCGGTCTTAGACGAAAGTCATAAGCCGAAAGCATCGCTGCCCGATGGGTCTGCGATCTGGCATTCTTGCCTATCGGTGCATCCGGTAAACCGATCGAGGAGGATCGTGGCATGCACGTTTTGGGAGGACGACTGCAATGGCAAATGTGACATCCGTGGGCCGAACGAAGGCCGCACCGATGACCGGGGAGGAGCGAAAGGTCATTTTCGCGTCGTCGCTCGGCACCGTGTTCGAGTGGTATGATTTCTATCTCTACGGTTCGCTTGCCGTGTATATCGGCGCAACCTTCTTCAGTCAGTATCCGGAAACGACGCGCAACATCTTCGCGCTGCTCGCCTTCGCCGCCGGCTTCCTCGTCCGGCCCTTCGGCGCCCTCGTCTTCGGGCGGCTCGGCGATCTCGTGGGGCGTAAGTACACCTTTCTGGTCACCATCCTCATCATGGGTCTCTCGACCTTCCTCGTCGGCATCCTGCCGGGTGCCGCGACCATCGGCATCGCCGCACCGATCATCCTGATCCTCCTGCGCATGCTGCAGGGTCTGGCGCTCGGCGGCGAATACGGGGGCGCCGCCACCTATGTGGCAGAGCATGCGCCGCAGGGCCGACGCGGCTATTTCACGTCCTGGATCCAGACGACCGCGACGCTCGGGCTGTTCCTGTCGCTGATCGTCATCCTCGGCGTCCAGTTCGCTCTCGGCAAGGAGGCGTTTGCGGCTTGGGGCTGGCGCATTCCGTTCCTGGTCTCCGTCGTGCTTCTCGGCGTGTCCGTCTGGATCCGCTTGAAGATGAACGAGTCTCCGGCCTTCAAGAAGATGAAGGAAGAAGGCAAGACCTCGAAGGCGCCTCTCAAGGAGGCTTTCGGAACCTGGAAGAACGCCAAGATCGGCATTCTCGCGCTCTTCGGCGCCACCATGGGCCAGGCCGTCGTCTGGTACTGCGGCCAGTTCTATGCGCTGTTCTTCCTGCAGAACATCCTGAAGGTGGACGGTCAGTCGGCCAATATCATGGTCGCGATCTCGCTGCTCGTCGGCACGAGCTTCTTCGTCATCTTCGGTCTGCTCTCCGACAAGATCGGCCGCAAGCCGATCATCATGGCCGGGCTGCTGCTGGCCATGCTGACCTACTTCCCGCTGTTCAAGGCGATGACCTGGACGGCCAACCCGGCGTTGGCCGAGGCTCAGGCGACCGTCCGCGCGACGGTCACGGCCGATCCGGCGGATTGCACCTTCCAGTTCAACCCCACGGGCACGGCCAAGTTCACCACCTCCTGCGACGTCGCAACCGCGTTCCTGACGCGCAATTCCGTGCCCTACGACATTGTTCCCGGTCCGGCCGGACAGGCCGCGACCGTGAAGATCGGCGAGGCCAGCGTGCCGAGCTACGACACCGTGGCTGCCGGTGCGGATGCGAAGACCAAGGCTTCGGCCTTCGAGAAGGGCATCAACATGGCGCTTCACGATGCGGGCTATCCCCTGCAGCGTGGTGCGGCGAAGGTGCCGGACAGCAAGCTCGACGGCTTCGTTGCCGCCAATCCGGAACTGTCGCTCGATCCGGCAACGGTGCGCGCGTCGGCACCGGCGACGATGACGGCCGACGAACTGGTGGCTGCCAAGCTGCTGACGGCCGAGGAAGCAGCCGGCGTGACCTCGATGCCGGTCTACACGGTGGCGAACGGCGGGACCTATTCGATGGTCGCCGATCCGCAGCGCGTGAACTGGATCGGCACAATCGCCATCCTGACGGTACTGGTTATCTACGTCACCATGGTCTACGGCCCGATCGCGGCGCTTCTGGTCGAGCTGTTCCCGACCCGCATCCGCTACTCGGGCATGTCCCTGCCCTACCACATCGGCAATGGCTGGTTCGGTGGTCTGCTTCCGGCCATGGCCTTTGCGATGAGCGCGGCCAAGGGCGACATCTACTACGGCCTTTGGTACCCGATCATCTTTGCAGGCATCACGCTGGTCATCGGCCTCTTGTTCCTGCCGGAAACGAAGGATCGCGACATCCACGCCATGGATTGAGAAAGCCTGAGTTTCGAAGGATACGAACCCGGCGGGCTTTCCGCCGGGTTTTTTCGTCAGACGTCCTCGTGGTTCGGGAACTGCGTCTTCGGGCGTGGCCAGCCCTTCTCATCAAGCCGGAACACCCAGTTCCGGCGAGCAAAGAGGAAGGCGATCATCAGGGCGCTCCAGAGGCCCACGAGGAGACCGGCGGCGACATCGCTCGGATAATGCGCGCCGACCACCACCCGGGTCACGCCGATGGTGAGCGCGCCGAGCGCAAAGAGAATCCGCAGTCGCGGCGCCAGCATGGCAAAGGCTCCGAAGAAGGAGCCGACGGCCGCCGAATGTCCGGAGGGGAAGCTTTGGAACAGCCAGTCCGACGCGAAGGGGTTCAGGCTGTACGCACCGAGATCGGAAAAGGCCTCCGGACGGGCCCGGCCGATGAAGAACTTGAGGATGTGCACCACGGCGCTGGCGGTGCCGATCGTCACCAGGAAATAGAGCGACAGGCGGCGTGCCGCCCTCGCCTTTTCGGCGAGCCCGTGGCTGCTGACGACACGCGCGAGGATATAGGCGATGATCACCAGCGTCGCCGAGCCGTAGATCATCCAGGCGAATGTACCGAAATCGGTGATGCGCGCGTTGAAAGCGACGAAGGGTTCCGGCAGCGCCTGCGCCGATTGCGAGAGGCGCGGATCGAACGGCACGAGTGCGACGACAAGAAGGATGGCGCTGAGGAGCAGCCAGACGGAGGAGGAAATCGGCCTGTTCATGATGGTCCTTTCGATCTCGCCTGATGTGTTTTCGCTTTTGCTGAAGTCAACCTCCGGACATGAAAAAGCCCCGGTCTCCGCAGGGAGCCGGGGCATTCGACAGGCTTCTCGATGAATATCAGGCCGAAAGCGCCTTGAACTCGGCAAGAATGGCGTCGCCCATTTCGGTGGTGCCCACCTGTCGGGCGCCGGGCGCCATGATGTCGCCGGTGCGGATGCCCTTGTCGAGAACGTTGGCGATCGCCTTTTCCAGACGGTCCGCTTCCGAGATCATGTTGAACGAGTAGCGCAGACACATGGCGAAGGACGCGATCATGGCGATCGGATTGGCGATGCCCTGGCCGGCGATGTCGGGCGCCGAGCCATGAACGGGCTCGTACATCGCCTTGCGTTTGCCGGTGGTCCCGTCGGGCGCGCCGAGCGAAGCGGAGGGCAGCATGCCGAGCGAGCCGGTGAGCATGGAAGCGACGTCCGACAGCATGTCGCCGAACAGGTTGTCGGTGACGATGACGTCGAACTGCTTGGGCTGGCGGACGAGCTGCATGCCACCGGCGTCGGCCAGCATGTGGTCCAGCTGCACGTCCGAATAGTTTTCCTTGTGCGTCGCGGTGACGACCTGGTTCCAGAGGACGCCGGACTTCATGACGTTGCGCTTTTCCATCGAGCAGACGCGGTTCGAGCGCGTGCGGGCGAGTTCGAAGGCGACGCCGGCGATCCGCTCGATTTCGTAGGTGTCGTAGACCTGCGTGTCGATGCCGCGTTTCTGGCCGTTGCCAAGGTCGATGATCTCCTTCGGCTCGCCGAAATAGACGCCGCCCGTCAGTTCGCGGACGATGAGGATGTCGAGGCCCTCGACCAGTTCGGGTTTCAGCGACGATGCGGCCGAAAGGGCGGGATAGCAGATGGCGGGGCGCAGGTTCGCAAACAGCTGCATATCCTTGCGCAGGCGCAGAAGGCCGGCTTCGGGACGCGCTTCATAAGGCACGTCGTCCCACTTCGGGCCGCCCACGGCGCCGAAAAGCACGGCATCGGCCGTCATGGCTTTGGCCATGTCGGCATCCGAGATGGCGGCGCCATGGGCGTCATAGGCCGAACCGCCGACGAGACCCGTGTCGGTGACGAAGCCTGCGCCCGTTTCCATGTTCATGTGGTCGATGATCTTGACGACCTCGGCCATGGCTTCCGGACCGATGCCGTCACCCGGCAGAAGGAAAAGTGTGCGCGTGGACAAGGTGGCCTCCCAATGACGTGCCTGACTGATGGCTTTGACCGAAACAAATGGACTGCGGCGACGCCGCTTGCGTGCCGGTTCCTTAGCGCAAGTCGCTCGGCAGGAAAATGCCACTTCGCCAAGAATGAGACCTGTCCTGTCAGGTTTTGACCGGCACGGCCCTGGTAAGACCGCCGAGCCAATCGAGATAGCGGGCATAGGCGAAATGCAGGGCGATGCCGACGAGGACGAACAGGGTCCCGAGCATGGGATCCTTGCCGGTGACGAACAGAAGCACCTGGCCGATCATTGCGAGGATCGTTCCAAAGATGAAGACGGGCAGCGAGTTCCGCCCGATCATGACCAGGGGATGATCGAGGCGAAGGCGCGACAAACGATTGAAGACCGGCGTGATCGCGAGAAGGTAGCCGAGCGCGAGGACATGGAGCAGGCGGGTCAGGGACAGGAAAGTCTTGTCGAAGCCGGTGAGGACGGCGGGCAGGCCGTAGGAGAAATCGATCGACCACCAGGAAAACAGCACCCAGACGAAGGAGATGCCGACATAGAGCGCGGCGACCGAGATGAGGGCCGGGTGGCGCGGAAGGGCGTTGCCGGCCCGGCTGCGCATCATGGCGACGAGGCCGATGGCGAACAAAAACTGCCAGGAAAACGGGTTCAGGAACCAGTAGTTATGATCGAGGAAGTTGATCGGCACGATGTGGAAGAGGCCCGCGAGAAGCCAGACGAGCGAGGACACCCCGAGGAGGAGGGCAGGGCTCACCTTCTGCAGCAGGAGCATGGCCGGGAGCATGAGAAAGACCACCGCATACATGGAGAGGATGTTGTTGTAGCCGAACTGGTGACCCAGCAGCACCATGGCCACGACGCCCTGCTCCGTATTGTCGACCATCGGGCGGATGTTGATTTCGCCGATCAGATCCTGCCGGTGGAAATAGAGCGCACCGCCGGCAAAGATGGCAAGCGTGATGATGCTCGACATGATGTGGGCGATGTAGAGCGTAAAAGCGCGACGCCAGATGCGCAGGCTGAGCGCCAGCCTGTTGCCGGGCAGGAATTTGCGCCCATAGGCAAGCCCGGCCGAAAGGCCCGAGATCAGCACGAAGGCTTCGGCCGAATCCGAAAAGCCGAAGTTCTTGGTCGTGAGATATTCGAGATACTGCCCCGGTACATGGTTGATGAAGATCATCAACAGGCAGATGGCCCGGTAGGTATCGAGCCGCGTGTCGCGCTCGGCCGGGACCGGGATTCCGGTGACCGGCCGGCCGGGGAGCGGTGACGGCACCGGCTGCAACAAGGGTTGCAGCAGGGCAGGAGGCGTGGTGCGCAGCACCGGTGGCGTGTCTTGAAGCATTCGAAGTGTCTCATGCGGATTTTGGCGCCCCAGCCCCTCAACCTCGCCGATATCGTTCAGGCTTCCTTGGTGGCCGGCCCCGGTTTGCCGGGGCCGGCTTTACCTTGAATGGCTAGAGCAAAACGCCATCATGCGCGTTTTTTGTGACAGTCGTATCAACCGTCACGTCAAACACACCATTATCGTCGCCGCTTCTCGCCACGGCAACCTCATGCACCTTGCCATCGATCGTCAGCCGGGCCTTGAAGCCTTGCCAGTCCGAGGGAAGGGCGGGATCGACGATCAGGCGGTCGCCTTCCTTGCGCAGGCCGAGAATGCCTTCGACGGCCACGCGATAGAGCCAGGCGGCCGAACCTGTGTACCAGGTCCATCCGCCACGACCGGTCAGGTCGCCATGGCCGTAGACGTCGGCGGCCACGACATAGGGCTCGACCCGGTAGACATTGGCGTCTTCGCGGTTCAGCGCATGGGTGATCGGGTTCAGCATCTGGAAGGCCTTCCAGGCGTCGTCGCCTCTCTTGAGGCGGGCAAGCGCCAGCACGACCCATGTGGCTGCATGGGTGTACTGACCGCCGTTCTCACGAACGCCCGGCGGATAGGCCTTGATGTAGCCCGGGTCCTGCTCGGTGCCGGACAGCGGCGGGGTAAACAGGCGGATCAGGCGATGTTCGTCGTCGGCAAGTTCCGCGAGCACCGCATCCATGGCCTGCTTGGCGCGGGCCGGGTCGCCTTCGCCCGAGAGCACGCTCCAGGACTGGGCGATCGAGTCGATGCGGCATTCGTCCGATGTGGCCGAGCCGAGCGGCGTGCCGTCGTCGTAATAGCCGCGACGGTAATGCGTGCCGTCCCAGCCGGCCGTTTCGAGCGCCTGCTTGAGCCGCTCGAGATGCGCGGTCCACGCCGTCACGCGGGCGCTGTCGCCGCGTGTCTGGGCAATGCCCGTGAAGGCGCGCAGGGTTGAGGCGAGGAACCAGGCGAGCCAGACGCTGGTGCCCCGGCCTTCGATGCCAACCCGGTTCATGCCGTCGTTCCAGTCGCCGCCGAGGATCAGCGGCAGGCCGTTCTCGCCGGTCCGCTTGATGGCGAGGTCGAGGGCCCGTGCGCAGTGCTCGTAGAGGCTTGCGGTGGTTTCCGAGACCTTCGGCTGGAAGAAGCTGTCATGCTGGCCGGGCTCGAGCGCCGCCCCTTCGATGAAGGGAATGGTCTCGTCGAGAATGTCCGTGGTGCCGGTCACCTCGCAGTAGTGCTGCGTGGCATGGCCGAGCCAGACGACGTCGTCGGAGATCAGCGTGCGCACGCCGGCGCCCGAACCCGGCAGCCACCAATGCAGCACGTCGCCTTCCGCAAACTGCCGGGCAGCCGCGTTGAGGATCTGCGCCCGCGCCAGTTCCGGCCGGTGCACGATGAAGGCCAGCGTATCCTGAAGCTGATCGCGGAAGCCGAACGCGCCGCTTGCCTGATAGAAGGCCGAGCGGGCGAGGATCCGGCAACCGAGACTCTGGTAGGGAAGCCAGCGGTTGACCAGGTTGTTGAACGCCTTGTCCGGGGTTTCGATCTGCACGACGCCGGTGAAGGCTTCCCAATAGGCGGTCGACGCTTCGAGCACCGCATCGAACGTGTCGGCCTTGGCGGCTTCCAGATGTTCGAGCGCCTGGGCGCGGTTGTCGCTGTCGCCCATGTAGAAGACGAGGTCGCGGGTTTCGCCCGGTTTCAGGGTGACGTCGAGCGACAGTGCCGCGCAGGCATCGCCATCGATGTCGGAGCTGCCGGTGAGAATGGCACCTTCGACCACGGCCTGCGGCGCGAGAATGCCGCCCGTGCGGCCGAGGAACTCCCGCCGGCTTGCCGTGAAGCTGGTCGGCGTCTCGCTGACCGCGAGGTAGGCGGTCCGTCCGGCATAGTCGATGCTGTAGGGGTTGGTCGCCGACATCATTCCCGCGACGTCGTCATAATGGCAGACGACGAAGGGCGCGGTCTTGGCGCGGTTGTTGCCCAGTACCCATTCGACATAGCCGTAGAGGCGCAGGCGACGGGCTTCCCCGGCGCCGTTCGTGAGGCGCAGGCGGGTGTATTTTACCGGCAGGGTGCGATGCACGGTCTGCGTGGCTTCCACCGTCAGGCCGTCCTGCACGCTGCTGAAGGTGGAGACACCCAAGCCATGGCGGGTTTCGAAGGTCACATCCCTGCGGCGCGAGAGCGCACCATAGGGGGTGACGACCGAGCCGCTGGTCATGTCCTTGATGAAGATCGCTTCCCCGGGACGGTTGCCGACGGGATCGTTGGTCCAGGACGTCAGCTGGTAATCGCGCGAATTGCGGCTCCAGGTGAAGGCCGAGCCTTCGGCCGAGACATGGAAGCCGAAGATGTCGTTGGAGATGACGTTGATCCACGGATGCGGCGTCGCCTCGCCACCGCGCAGACGCGTGACATATTCGCGGCCGTCGGTGGAGAAGCCGCCATAACCGTTCCAGAAGTCGAGGCCGTCGCCGGAAATCGTGGCGGGTGCGGCGTCGATCGCGATCGGTGCTGCCAGAAGCGGCACGGAGCCCACGGCCGGCTTGTCCTTCTTTATGCTCGGCGTCGAATAGAGGGCTTCGGCGCGGGCCATCTGGTCGGAGATCTTGCCGTTGCGGGCATGGAAGACCGCGCGCGAGGCCGACAGCAGCGCCGCCCATGTCTCGGCTTCCATGATGTCGCGGCGAACCGCGAAGACGTGCTGGCGCGCACCATCGGACTGGCTGCGCAGGCGCAGGTTTTCGCACATGCTGTCGATCGCATGCTGCATGTCCTGGGCGTAGGAGGCGGCACGCTCGTTGATGATCACCAGATCCGCGGTGACGCCGCGCGCGCGCATGTATTCCTGCGCGCGCAGGGCTTCCCGGGCGATGCCCATGTCCACATCGTCATTGATGCGGACGGTAAAGATCGGGAAGTCACCGGAAATCGACAGGGGCCACAGGGCCGATTGCGGCCCGAGACCGGCGCGGACGGTGGTCGTGTCCGCGCGCAGCTGCATGTCGGGATAGACGAGGTAGCGGCCAAGGATCTGGAAGCTTGCCGCCTCCTGCGAGGTTACGCCGACATGGCGCATCTGCACCTGGCTGCGCGTCCACGCATGGATCATCTCATGGCTGAAGCTGTCGGGGTGGCGATAGCGCTCGACGGCGCGGTCGATATCGGACCCGTTCGGTGCCGCGATCGTCCAGAAGATGACGCTGACCTTCTTGCCGGCGGGAACCCGCACGGTGCGGCGAAGCGCCATGACGGGATCGAGCGTGAATCCGGATGTGCCGGAGAGGCTGACATCGCCATCGAAGGCGCGGGCTTCCGCCAGTGTGCGGCCTTCGCCGATAAAGCGGCGGCGGTCGGTTTCGACCTCCGTCGGCCGGTCGGTGCCGGCATTGTCGACAATCAGGTGCGCGACCTGCATGTCGGGCTCGCTCGGCGTGCGCTTGTTGCGCATCACGCGGATCAGATCGCCCCGTGCGTCGATTTCCGTCTTGAGGAACATCTTGGCAAACAGCGGATGCGCATTGTCGGTGTCGTCGGTCGTCAGGACCGGTTCGGCATAGGAGGTCACTTCGATGAAGCGGTCTTCCGAGCCGGTGTTGACGAGCGTGACGCGCCGGCCTTCGGCATCGTGCTCGGTCGCGACGATGACCTCGACCTCACTGGTGAGATCGCCGACGATCTTGATGAACTCGGCCTTGTCGTCGCCAAACCGGGTCGTCGCCTTCTCGCCGTCCGCACGGCGCGGCTCGGCGGTTGCCGACCACCAGTCGCCGGTGGCGGTATCGCGCAGGAAGATGAAGGTCCCCGTGCGGTCCTCGACCGGGTCCGGCTTCCAGCGCACGACGGTCTGTCCGTTCCAGCGGGAGTAACCGGAGCCGACGGCGGTCAGCATGATCGCGTAATGGCCGTTGGACAGGAACACGGTTTCGCGGTCCTTGGCGATCGGATTGGTGACGACGCGAACCTCGGGGCGAAGCAGGTCTTCCTGACCCTTGCCCAGCGCTTCCGGTTCGCGCTTGGCATTGATGATCGGAATGTCCCGCGGCGCCTTTTCCTGGAGCAGGAGTTCGGCGGCCTCGATGACCGGATCGGCGTGGAACCACTCGCGCAGGCGGCCATTGAAGACCACGTTGGCGACGGCGGCGATCGACATGCCATGGTGGTGGGCATAGTAGTTGCGCACGACGGCGCAGGTCTTGCCTTCGGGAACGCGGGTCGGGGTGAAGTCGACCGAGTCGTAGAAGCCGTACATGCCCAGCGCGCCGAAGCCACGCAGACGCTCCAGGTTGGAGAGTGCCGCCTTCGGATCGTACATGCTTGCGAGGATCGAGGCGTAGGGCGCGATGACGGCATTCTGGCCGAGGCCGCGCTTCAGGCCGAGCGAGGGTACGCCGAAGTTGGTGTACTGATAGGTCAGTTCATGGTCGCGTGCATTGAACGCGGCTTCCGAGATGCCCCACGGCGTGCCGAGACGGCGACCATGGTTCATCTGCTCGCGCACGATCAGGTTGTTCGTCTGGTTGAGGATGCCGCCCTGGCGTTCCTGCATGACGAGCGGGGGCATCAGATATTCGAACATCGAGCCGGACCAGGAGACCAGCGCGCCGCGCGCGCCGATCGGCACGACCGGACGGCCGAGCTTGTACCAGTGCTCCGTCGGAAGGTCGCCCTTGGCGATCGCAAACAGGCTGGTCAGGCGGCATTCGGAGGCCAGAAGATCGTAGCAGGCTTCGTCGAGCTCGCCGCTGTTGACGCGGTAGCCGATCGAGAGCAGGCGGCGCTCCTTGCGGAAGAGGAAGGTGAAGTCCATCGAGAAGGCGATGTCGCGGCTGCGGTTGCGCAACACGACGAGGCGCTGGCGCAGGGCATCGATGGCACCGAGATCGAAGGTGCTGTCGGCGATATGCGCTTCGCAGGTCTGGACCAGAAGGCTCGCCCACTTGACGACTTCGCCGCTCGCGCCGCTCTTGACCTCGTGGTCGAGGTTCAGCGAGAGTTTCTGGATGTCGCGGGCAAGGACCGAGAGGTTGATGACGCGGATCGAGGCGAACTCATGCTCGCGCTTCACCGCCTGCAACGCGCTCTGGAAGCCGATCAGGCGTTCCTCGATGCGGCGGCGCAGCGGGCGAACCGTCTTGCGGTCGTCGGGAAGAGCGGCCAGCATTTCGGCAAGGATCGACGCCACGTCGCCGATGCCGTCCAGGCTGCCCTGCACGTGAGCGGAAGGCGCTTCCGCCCATTCGCGGCACATGGAGGAGACGGCGATGAGATGGCCGGCAAGGTTGCCGCTGTCGACAGCCGAGATGTATTTCGGCTCCATCGTTTCCAGGCGGTTGGTCGTGTACCAGTTGAACAGATGGCCGCGATATTTCGGCATGCCATCGACGGTCGCGATGGTTTCCTCAAGCCGGCGGATGGTTTCCTCGAAACCGATCCAGCCGAAATCGCGGGCCGACATGACCGAGAGCAGGTAGACGCCGATATTGGTCGGAGACGTCCGTTCCGCAAGGATCGGATGCGGGATTTCCTGGAAGTTGTCCGGCGGCAGGAAGTGCTGCTCGGCGGTGACGAAATCCTCGTAGAAGCGCCAGGTGCGGCGCGCGATCTTGCGGAACTCGGCCTTCACCTCATCGGAAACGTCAAGCTGGTCCTCGGTTTCGGCCGACTGGCTGACCAGCCAGGCAATGGCGGGAGACAGGGCCCAGAGAACGGCAAAGGGAATGCCGATGAAGGGCAGGCCGGTGGCCGAAACGGCGGCCAGTCCGAGCGAGACCACGGCGATGACCGGCGCGATCCACATGGCGCGGTAGTAGTCGAGCACGGAGCCGGTCGCAGCACTCTGGACCTGTGCCGCCGTGCGCCATTCCAGCATCAGCTTGCGGCTGACGAAGGTGCGGTAGACGGCACGGGCGATCGCATCCGCCATCATGCCGGCGGAATGGGCGATGAACACGATGCGCAGCGCGACCTGCGCATTGGCGGCGCTGATTTCCGACAGGACGGCATGGAAATGGGCGCGGGCGACGATGTCGTTGCGTCGCGGCATCAGGCCGGAGATGAGCGACAGGGTAGGAGCGACGAAGAGCGAGAAGATCAGCACGACCTGCCAGATCAGCGCCTGCGTCGGTTCCATGTAGTACCAGCCGAGCACGGACGCGATCAGCCAGGCGACGGGGATCAGCGAGCGGCGCAGGTTGTCGTACATCTTCCAGCGGCCAAGCATGGACAGGCCGTTCGAGGGGCTGAAGATATAGGGAAGGAGCTGCCAGTCGCCCCGCGCCCAGCGATGCTGGCGCGAGGTCTCGACCTCGTAGCGGGTGGGGAAGTCCTCGACCAGCTCGACGTCCGTCACCAGCGCGCAACGCGCGAGCGATCCTTCGAGAAGGTCGTGGCTAAGAACCGCGTTCTCGTCGATACGGCCTTTGATCGCCGCCTCGAAGGCGTCGACATGGTAGAGACCCTTGCCGGTGAAGGTGCCTTCCGAAACGATGTCCTGATAGACGTCCGACACGGTGAAGACATAGGGGTCGATGCCGCGATTGGCGGAGAAGATGCGCTGGAAGGACGAGGCTTCGCTGCCGGTCGTCAGCGACGGGGTCACGCGCGGCTGCAGGATCGAGTAGCCCGACAGGATCTTCTGGTTCTTGGCGTCGATCACCGGACGGTTGATGGGGTGGTACAGCTTGCCGACAAGCTTGGTGACGGCATCGCGCATCAGGCGCGTGTCGCTGTCGAGCGTCATGACGTACTGGACGTTTTCCGGCACCTTGTCGGCGCCGGCGATGAACGTCGTGTCGCGGTCGCCACGCAGGAGAAGGTTGAGCTCGTGCAGCTTGCCGCGCTTGCGTTCCCAGCCCATCCACGCGCCTTCGCCCTCGTTGTAGAGACGGCGGCGGTGCAAGAGATAAAAGCGGGTGCGGCCATCATGCGCGTAGCGCTTGGAGAGCGTCGCGATCTCGCCCTTGGCATAGTCCAGCACGTCGAGGTCCGCGTTCGTTTCCTCGGTCTGGCTGTCGGCCCAATCGCTGACCAAGGCGAAATAGATCTCGCCCTTGGGGTTTGCGAGGTAATGAACCTCGATATTGCGAACGAGTTCATCGACGTGATCGCGCTTGGAGATCAGGCAGGGGACGACGACGAGGGTGCGGGCGTCTTCGGGAACGCCGGAGAGGAACTCGTATCCGACCAGTCGCGACGGGGTCAGGAAGAAGGTCACGACGGTGTTGAAGAGGCCGGCCGCACCTTCCGAGGCGGGCAGGGCGAAAAGCAGCAGGATGATCAGCTTGGCGCCGGTCGGCATCTCCATCGGGCTGATGAAGTCGTAGACGAGCACCATGGCAAGGATGGTCAGAAGGATATTGGGCAGGGCGATGGCGAGCCAGCCCATGCGGCGCGCGATGCGCACCACCGACTGGACGAGCGTCGGCCGATAGCCGATCGCCTCCTCGAAGGCATCCGTCCGGTTGCCGACCAGGAAGTCGCCGACATTGCTGGAATGGGTCTGGATATCGTCCGATACGGCCTCCGTGCCCGTCCGGTTCTCTGTCCCGTCCTCCGGCACGAGCGCGTCCGACGACGTGCGGGTCGGCACGGCACGGGTTCCAGCGATCGTCTCGCTGGCTGGCGCGTCTGCGGCACCACCTGCAGCCATGGCGATCGCGCGCTGGGTGACGTCCAGCTCTGTCAGGCCGGAGCGCTTGGCGAGCCGTTCGATCGTCGTGCGGTACTTGTTGCGCGAGCCGAAATCGAGCGACATGTAATCGGAATGCTCGCGCAGCTCGGCATCGAGCTTGCTGACGCTTTCGAACCAGACGGCCCAGTCATTGTCGTCGATTTCGCGGAGCGAGCGGATGATGTTGCTCATCGTCGCGTTGCCGGACGACAGGCGGTTCTGTTCGGCGACCAGGGCGGCCTCGACATCGCTGCCGCGCTTTTCCAGTTGCTCCTCGAGCCAGGCGATCACGACGCGGCCGCTCTGCGAGCCGTCGCGCAGGCGGTAGAGAAGCTGGGCGACGAAGGAGTTGTCGGCCGTCAGGTCTTCATAGTCCTTGAGAAGCGTCGCGGATTTGTCCGGATCGCTCAGGCGGACGATCTGGTCGGCGACATCGTTCGCCTTGTTGCGCATGGCCCGCGAGCGTTCGACGCGGATGGCGATGCGACGCAGATTTTCGATCAGGATGAAGCGCAGGATGGAGGGGAGGGCCCAGAGCTCACCGATCTTGAACGTGGCGTGCTCGTGGAAGCCTTCGACCATGGCGGTCAGGCTCTCGCGCGAAACGGTGGAATGCGTGTGGGCCGTATAGAGCCAGGCCAGCGCCATGGTGCGGGGAATGGACGAACCGGCGACGGGCATCGTCGGCAACTGGCGATAGAACTTCCGGGGGAAGTCGCGCCGCACCTCCTGAATCGCCTCTTCCACGACATAATGGTTGTCGAGCAGCCATTCCGCCGCCGGCGTGATGGTGGCGCCGCCTTCCACGTCGGCCGCCGTGATCTTGTAGACCCGGAAGATCTCGCCTTCGTTCTCGCGATGACGCTGGTGAAACTCGAACGGGAAGAAGCTCGGCAGGCTCGTTGCGCCATCCCGTGCCAGTGCTGCCCCTGCCGCCCGAAGTTCGTCGTTCGTGAAATAGGTCGAACGGATCGAGTCGTTGGTGTCGAGGAGGGCGGGCTGGGCTTCGCGCGGCGAGGTCGTGTGTGTTTCTTGCAGGGCCATGGAGGGGGTTCTGGATCCAACCGTTGAGTTAAGATGAGGCGACTGTACGGGGCACAGTCGGTCGGCGTGAGGCGTGGCCTCTCATTCGGGCGCTTTCACGGCGCCGGTATCGTTTGCAGCTATACCACCGCCGGGAGAGACCGGCTTGGGCAATCCGCCACCACCATAACGCCGCTCCGCAGGACGCGGTTTGCAGAGACGATCTCCGCTGCCGACCGGCGAGAGGACCGATCGGATGTGCGGAAACTGAATTTAAGGCTTTGTTTTCTAGCGGGATGCCGGTGCGCTTGCAAGGTAAAGCGCGGCTTCGGCATGGCTTGAAACCGGTCTGGACGCCGGACGGGGACAGGCGCGGTCAAAGATGTTTTCGGATGAAATTCGATGACCGCCACCTCCCGGGCTCGAAGCGAAGCATGGCCGTTCTCTCGGCGCGACAACGCGGCTCAGGGAATTTTGTTCCGTAAGCCATGCACAAAGTTCCGCCGTCACGTCACATCACGTGACCTGGCCCATGATCCAGTCCCGGAAGGCGAGGCCCGCCTGGTTCTCCATCTTTCCTTCGGGCACGACGAGGTAATAGCTGTTCTCGGTCTTCATCGGCCGGTCGAACACCACGACAAGACGTCCGATGGCCAGTTCGTGCTCGATCAGATAGCGCGGCAGGAGCGCGAAGCCGAGCCCGGCGATCGCGGCTTCGATCACCATGGCGAACTGGTCGAAGCGGCTGCCGCGATAGGCGCTGCGCGCCGTCGTGCCGTTCGCCTCGAACCATTCCGCCCACATTTTCGGCCGGGTCGCGAGATGGAGCAAAGGTGCCCCGTCGAGATCGACAGGGGCACCGGCTGGATGCTGCGCGAGAAGCTCGGCGCTCGCCACGGGCACGATGACTTCGCTGCAGAGATAGTCGCAGATCGCATGCGCCCAGACCGGTTGGCCGTAGTGAATGGCGACATCGAAGTTTTCTTCTGCAAAGTCGAATGGCTGCGACCTTGCCGCGATGTTCAGGATCGTATCGGGGTACAGGCGGAGAAAGTCGGAGAGGCGCGGCGTCAGCCAGCGACTGCCGAAGGTCGGCAGCGTCGCGATCGACAGGGCATTGTCGGACCGGGCGGCACCCATGGCCCGCACCATCAACTCCTCCGATTGGCGCAGCAACCGGCGCACCTCGGGCAGAAACTTCTGTCCGGCATCCGACAGGATGACCCGCTGGCGGATGCGCTCGAAGAGCAGCACGCCGAGCTGGCTTTCAAGATCCTTGATCTGGCGGCTGACGGCGCTCTGGGTGAGGCTGAGTTCGGCCGCGGCCTGCGTGAAGCTGCCATGACGTGCGGCGCATTCGAACGCCTGCAGCGTGGCGATGTCGGGAACCAGTCGTCGGCTCAACTTCATTCCGCCCCCGCATGATCATAGTCAAAACAGTCGCAATCAAAGCGCATTTCGGGGTAGTATCATACGAAACCAGAATGATCAGCGCGCCACATCCTATCGTGACGCCATATCGTGAGGCAAGCTGCCATGACCGAGACGACCTTCGTTCAGAACGACGACATCCGTTCCGCCTTTTCCGCCGCCATGTCGGCCATGTACCGCACGGAAGTGCCGGCCTATGGCACGCTGATGGATCTCGTCGCCGAGGTGAACGGAGAGGTGCTGTCCTCGCATCCGGATCTTGCCGAGCGGCTTGCCGAAACCGATGCGCTGGAACGGATTTCGCAGGAGCGACATGGCGCCATCCGGCTCGGGACGCCTGCCGAACTCTCGATGATGCGGCGCGTCTTCGCGGTCATGGGCATGTTCCCGGTCGGCTATTACGACCTCAGCACCGCGGGTGTTCCGGTTCATTCCACGGCGTTCCGTCCCGTCGGTGCGAAGGCGCTGAGCCGCAACCCCTTCCGCGTCTTCACCTCGCTGCTGCGGCTCGACCTGATCGACGACGCGGACCTGCGGGCCGAAGCCGAGCGCGTGCTCGAGACGCGCGCGATCTTCACCCCCACTGCTGTCGCGCTGACCGAAAAGGCCGAGAGCGAAGGCGGGCTTGACGCTGAGGACGCCGCCGCTTTCGTCGAGGCGGTGCTCGAGACGTTCCGCTGGCACGACAAGGCGATCGTCGATGCGGGTCTCTACAAGCGTCTGCACGATGCGCATCGCCTGCTTGCCGACGTCGTCTCGTTCAAGGGGCCGCATATCAACCATCTGACGCCGCGCACGCTCGATATCGATGCGGTGCAGGCGCGCATGCCGGAGAAAGGCATTGCGCCCAAGGCCGTCATCGAAGGCCCGCCGACGCGGGCCTGCCCGATCCTTCTGCGCCAGACGTCCTTCAAGGCGCTGGACGAGCCGGTCTCCTTCCAAGACGGGACCGGCGCCTGGGTCGCGGGCTCGCACACCGCCCGTTTCGGGGAGATCGAACAGCGTGGCATCTCGCTGACGCCGAAGGGGCGGGCGCTTTACGATGCCCTGCTCGACCGCTCGCGCAACATTGTCCGCCCGGCAGCCGACGGCTCCAACGCCGCGGCCTACGAGCAGGCGCTTTCGGATGCGTTCAAGGATTTTCCCGACACGTGGGCGGGTATCCGCGCGGAGGGTCTCGGCTATTTCACCTACAGCCTGACGGATGCGGGCCGGCGCGCCGATATTTCCGGCGATCTCGACACGCTCCTTCGCGACGGGCTCGTGCGGTTCGATCCGATCGTCTACGAGGACTTCCTGCCGGTGAGCGCGGCCGGCATCTTCCAGTCGAACCTTGGCGATGCCGCCGCGCAGGATTTCTCCGCAAGCCCCAGCCAGCAACAGTTCGAGGCCGATCTCGGCCAGGCGGTGTTGAACGAATTCGACCATTATGCCGAGATCGAAGCGGCATCCATCGCAGCCTGCCTTGCCGGCATTTCGGGACAGACGACATCGCGCGCCGAGGCGGCAGAGTGACCGTGCGCGTCGTTCTGGGCGACGAGCATGTGCAGGCGCTGACGGCGTTGGTGGGCGAGCGCGGTTTCGTGTTAGACGCCGGCGACATGGCAGCCTACGAGACCGGCGCGCGTTACGATGCCGGCCGGGCGCTGGCCGTCCTGCGGCCGCGGACGACGGAAGAGGTGTCGGCCGTTCTTTCCTATTGCGTGCGACATGGCCTGCCGGTCGTGCCGCAATCGGGCAATACCGGGCTCGTCTCCGGCTCGACTCCGGACGCGGCCGGCGGGCAGGTGGTGCTCAGCCTCGACCGGATGACCGGGCATTTCGTGCTCGATACCGACAACCGGTCGCTGGAGGCCGATGCCGGTCTGCTGCTGTCGGACGTCAACCGGCGGCTGGAGGCGTCCGGCCTGTTCTTTCCGATCGACCTTGGCGCCGATCCGCGCCTCGGCGGCATGATCGCCACCAATACCGGCGGCTCGCGCTTCCTGAAATATGGCGATGTCCGGCGCAATGTGCTGGGGCTGACGGTGGTGCTGGCCGATGTCGAGGGGACGATCCTCGAATTCGGGCAGGCGCTGCGCAAGAACAACACGGGCGTGGACTGGAAGCAGCTTTTCATCGGCACGTCCGGCGTGTTCGGCGTCGTCACCCGCTGCGTGCTCAATCTGGAACGCCTGCCGCTGCAGACCGCAACCGCCTATCTTGTGCCGGCAGGGCCGGAGTCGGTCATGCCGCTTCTGCGACGGATGGAAGAAAGACTGGGCACGACCCTGTCGGCCTTCGAGGGCATGTCGCGCAATGCCATCTCGGCGGCGCTCGATCATGTGCCGTCGCTGCGCAACCCGTTCCAGAACGGCGAAATCCCGGACTATGTGATCCTCGCCGAGGTCAGCCGGACGTGGCCGACGCGCGAAAGCGAGGAGCCTCTGGGCGATATGCTCGAATCCGTGCTGGCCGAAATCTTCGAGACGGAGGAGGCGCCGCTCGCCGATGCCTTCATCGGCCCAGCGAATGAAATGTGGGCTTTGCGGCATGCTCTGTCGGAAGGCGTCAAACAGTCCGGCCGCCTCATCGCCTTCGACGTCGCCTTTCGTCGCGGGGATATCATGGCATTCTGCGAGCGGATGAAGCGCGACATGCCGGAGCGCTTTCCGCAGGCGCGGATCTGCGATTTCGGCCATATCGGCGATGGTGGGGTCCACCTCAACATCGTCTTCCCGCGGGACGCGGAAGGACTCTCCGACGGTTCGCTGGAAACGGCGCTTCGTGACTGGGTCTATGCCGTCGTCGTCGAGGATTTCGCCGGCAGTTTCAGCGCCGAGCATGCCATCGGCCGCAAGAACCAGCACTATTACGATCTCTATACGCCGCAGAAGATCAAGGACATGGCCTGCGGCCTTCTCCCCCTCACCTCGCCCGGCGGGCTCGGCACCGTTCGCTTCGGCTGATACAGTTTCAGGAGTTAAACCATGAATATCGCCCACAAGCCACTCGACGTGGTTGCAGAAACGGGTCGGTTGCTCGGCCTTCTCGGCGTCGATCCGTCCCTTCACACCGGCGGCGACATGGCGTCCTTCTCCCCGGTAACGGGTCAGGAGATCGCGCGCCTGAAAACCATCTCGGCAGACGAGACTGCCACGCGGATCGAGGCGGCGCACGAGGCCTTCAAGGCCTGGCGGCTGATCCCCGCGCCGCGCCGCGGCGAACTCGTCCGCCTGCTTGGCGAGGAGCTTCGCGCGCACAAGGCCGATCTTGGCCGCCTCGTGTCGCTCGAGGCCGGCAAGATTCCGTCCGAGGGTCTCGGCGAAGTGCAGGAGATGATCGACATCTGCGATTTCGCTGTCGGCCTCTCCCGCCAGCTCTATGGCCTGACGATCGCGACCGAGCGCCCGGGCCACCGGATGATGGAAACCTGGCATCCGCTCGGCGTCATCGGCGTCATCTCTGCCTTCAACTTCCCGGTCGCCGTCTGGGCCTGGAACTCGGCGCTCGCCTTCGTCTGCGGCAATGCCGTGGTCTGGAAGCCGTCGGAAAAGACGCCGCTGACGGCGCTGGCCTGTCAGGCCGTTCTCGAAAAAGCCATCAAGCGGTTCGGCGCTGACGCACCGGCCGGCCTGTCGTCCGTGCTGATCGGCGACCGGGGGATCGGCGAGGTTCTGGTCGATCATCCCAAGGTGCCGCTCGTGTCTGCCACCGGCTCCACCCGCATGGGCCGCGATGTCGGTCCGCGGCTGGCCAAGCGCTTCGCCCGCGGCATTCTGGAACTCGGCGGCAACAATGGCGGCATCGTCTGCCCGTCCGCGGATCTCGACATGGCGCTGCGCGCCATCGCTTTCGGTGCCATGGGCACGGCCGGCCAGCGTTGCACGACGCTGCGGCGGCTGTTCGTGCACGACAGCGTCTATGACGCCCTGCTGCCGCGCCTGAAAAAGGCCTATGGCAGCGTGTCCGTCGGCAATCCGCTCGAAAGCACGGCCCTCGTCGGCCCGCTGGTCGATCGCCCGGCTTACGAGGGCATGCAGAAGGCGCTTGAGGACGCCAAGGCGCATGGCGGCAGCGTGACAGGTGGCGAGCGTGTCGATCTCGGCCACGCCGAAGCCTATTACGTGAAGCCGGCGCTGGTCGAAATGCCGGAACAGGCAGGCCCCGTGCTCGAGGAAACCTTTGCGCCGATTCTGTACGTGATGAAGTATAGCGACTTCGACACGGCGATTGCGGCCCATAATGCTGTCGCGGCCGGCCTGTCCTCCTCGATCTTCACCCGTGACCTGCAGGAATCCGAGCGGTTCCTGTCGGCCGACGGATCGGATTGCGGCATTGCCAACGTCAATATCGGCACGTCGGGTGCAGAAATCGGCGGCGCGTTCGGGGGTGAAAAGGAAACCGGCGGTGGTCGCGAATCCGGCTCGGATGCTTGGAAGGCCTATATGCGTCGGGCGACCAACACGGTGAACTATTCGAAGGCGCTGCCGCTCGCCCAGGGCGTGTCGTTCGACATCGAGTAAACAGAACAACGGATGAGGGCGCGTTGACGCCCTTATCCGTCAACTGGCTTCGGCCTTCGCCAAGGACAGCACGAAGGCGGCGAAGCGCTCGCCGGCCTCTTCCAGCGGGCCGCTATTGTCGATGGTGGTCAGATGCGGATCGCTTGTCATATCCGGCACCTGGCGGGCGAGCCGCTGGCGGATCTCGGCCTCGCTTTCCCGCGCGCGGGCGATCAGACGGGCGGCGATGACCTCCGGCGACGCAACGATATTGACGACCGCTACGCGCGGAAATGCCTCCCGAAATTTCTCAAGCACGGCGCGGCTGCCATTGGCCACGAGCGTGCGTCCGTCCTTGAGTTTGGCGTGGCATGCGGCGGGAATGCCGTAGTGAAGGCCGTGGGCCTCCCAATGCACGGCAAACGCACCCTGCTCGGCACGGGCGCAAAACGCCTCGGGCGAAATGGCTTCGTGATCCTCGCCCCCGGCATCGTGCGCGCGCGTGATCACGCGGCGCACAAGCTCCACCTCGGTCGATCTCGTCTTCAGCCGGGTCATGGCATAATCGATGACGCTGTCCTTGCCGGCGCCGCTCGGGCCGACGACGACGATCATGGCGCCGGTGCCGCCTGTCGGGTGATCCGGGGTCATGCGACACGCCGCCCCTTGCGCCAGACGGAGCGGACGATGGGAACGCCACGTGGGCGCTCGACGCGCACGAGGTCGGCGCGGCGACCGATCGCGATCCGTCCCCGATCTTCCAGACCGACCGTGCGGGCGGGATTGTCGCTGACGAGCGCGATCGCTTTTTCCAGGCCGAAGCCCTCGATCGCATCGGCGAGCAGAAAAGGCGCGTGGATAAGGCTGAAGGGCACATAGTCGGAGGAGAGCACATCGAGCACGCCGCGCTCGGCAAGATCACGCGCAGCAATGTTGCCGGAGTGCGAGCCGCCGCGAACGACGTTCGGCGCGCCCATGAGAACGCTGAGGCCGGCGTCGTGCGAGAGGTCGGCGGCCTCCAGGCTGGTCGGAAATTCCGCCAGCCTGACGCCGAGGTCGATCGATTCTTCCACATGGGCGACCGTGGCATCGTCGTGGCTGGCGATCGGGATGCCGCGGGCGGCGCAGAGCTCGGCAAGCGCGATGCGGTGGCGGGCGGAATTGCGTTCCGACAGCGCCAGCTGCTTCTCGACATAGATTGCGAAAGCCTCGTCCGAGAGGCCACGCTTGATCTTGTAATAGAGGATGTACTGATCCATCGTCTGGAACTGGCGCTGGCCCGGCGCGTGGTCCATCAGCGAGACGAGACCGACCTTCGGATCGTCGCGGAAGGCGTCGAACTGGTCGAGCACATTGTCGGTCGAGACCTCGCAGCGCAGGTGGATGCGGTGATCGGCGCGCAGCCGGTTCTCATGCTCGGCCTCGGCCAGCGCATCGGCCATGGCGCGCATCTCGCCGGTGGCAAAGCCATCGTCGCCCTCCGCCGATCCCATGCGCAGACAATCGAAGACGGTGGTGATGCCGGAGGTGACGATCTGCGCGTCATGCGCCTGGATCGCCGCCATCTTCATCCAGCGCAGGCCCGGACGGGGGGAATAATGCGTTTCCAGATGGTCGGTGTGCAGTTCGACCAGGCCCGGAATGAGGTAATCGCCCTCGAAGTCTTCTCCGGTGTGCAGCGATCCGGTCGAGATATCGGCAATCTCGCCGTCGCGAACGAGGACGGATCCCTTGACGATTTCATCCGGCAGAACAATGCTGGCATTGGTGAAGATCTGCTCGATGGCCATCATTTCTCTCCTTCGATCGCGGCATCGCCCAGCGGCATCAGCGAGTGGACGGTAAAAGGGCTGCCGCGCTTCGGCTCGATGAAGAGCGCAAGCGCGGTCACCGGCAGCGGCTTTCCGAGGAAACCGGCAAAGGCCTCTTCGAGTGCGGTGCGCATGGCCGGGCGCCGATCCTCCGGAACCTTGCCGGTCAGCGTCATGTGAAAGCGAAACGCGTCGAAGACATAGGGATAGCCCCAGGTTTCGAGATTCCGCCGCTCGGCCGGCGGCAGCGTCTCCGGCTTGCGCCGCTCCATGTCTTCGGGCGACAGGGCTGCCCGGAAGGGCTCGAACCGCCGCACGGTTTCGGCGGCAAAGCTTGCAAGCGCATCCGACGGCGCACCGGGAACGAGCGCGAAGAAAGGCCCGAGCTGTCCGAGCGTCAGGGACGGGATCTCGAACGGCTCGCTTTCGGCGGAGAACTCGTCCAGCGCTGCCAGCAGCTCGGCTTCCGTGCGGCCGGGCGCAAGTTCGAAGGGCGCCTTCAGCGTGGCGTGAAAGCCGTAGCGCCGTGGGTCTGCCGTCAGCGTGCCCAATTCCTCCGTCGAGAAACCGGGGACCTCGGGCGTCGGCACGCGACCATCGAGAAAGGCATCGCGGGAGAGCCAGGCTGATGCAGCCAGGGTCAGCGCCTCGTCTTTGGGGGGCGTGAAGTAAAGGGCGTAGCGCATCGCATCCTCATCCTGGCCGCTTCCGGCCTTTGCACGATCTTGCAAAGCCATGGCGGTCTTTCCTGTTCCACATCATCCGAGCACTGGGAGACGCATGTCGAAGCAGATGTGGATTTGTGCCGTCGTTGCGGCACGCGTGTCATTCTCGTGTGACGACGTCATGACATCGCGCCATGTTCCCACTCTCCGTCGCCTCGCCCGCGTTCCCCCGTCGATATGCCCTCTTGAGAATCACGGAAAGTCGTCTTCCGCATGTCCTTAAAGCGCTTTCCCCGCCGGAGTCACCGGGGCGAATGCGCTCTCAAAGAAGCAAAGCCGCTATGCGTCAAATATGCCGCAGCCCGGGTATCGGTGCCTTTGTCTAAAAAGCTGTCATTCCGTCGGGAGATTGCCCAAGCCATCAATGGCGGCGATCACGACCGCCTCGAGCGGGCGATCGATATCGACCGTGACCACGAGGTCTTCGCCTGTCGGCGGTTCCAGCGTGGCCAGCTGGCTGTCCAGCAATGTCGTCGGCATGAAATGGCCCGTTCGGTGGCCCATGCGGGATTCGAGGACGGCTCTGGTGCCCGTGAGATAGACGAACGCGAGCCGCCCGCCCGCGGCCTGGCGCAGGTGATCGCGGTAGACTTTCTTCAAGGCGGAACAGGATACGACGACCGCGTGTCCCGCATCCGAACCCTCGTGCAGAGTTTTGCCCACGGCATCGAGCCACGGCCAGCGATCCTCGTCGGTCAGCGGCGTACCGGCCGACATCTTGGCGATGTTTTCCGGTGGGTGAAGGGCGTCTCCCTCGATGAAATCGGTTGCGAAAGCCTTGGCGATGGCCTCGCCGACGGAGCTCTTGCCGCAACCGCTCACGCCCATGACCACGACGGGCGCGGGAAGGTGGTTGGCGGCGGTCTCTTCGAGAGAGGTGTCGGGGGCGGAAGCCCCCGGTTTTTCCCCCCGTTTTTCGTGGCTGCTACCCTGCACTGTGATCATGCCATCTTTGCGTAGGCGGCAGCCATTTCGGCCATGCGCTTGATACGGATCGACGGCGCCTTGCCGGCGGTGCGGAAGGCCTCGAAACGCTCCAGGCAGACATCGGTCATCAAGGCCGTCGCGGGCTTGAGATAGCCGCGCGGATCGAAGTTCTCAGGCTTCTCCTTGAAGCATTTGCGGATCGTTCCGGTCATCGCAAGACGCAGGTCGGTGTCGATATTGACCTTGCGCACACCGAAGGGAATGCCGCGCTGGATTTCCGACAGCGGCACGCCCCAGGTCTGGGTCATCTCGCCGCCATAGGCGGTGAACAGGTCCTGCAGGTCCTGCGGCACCGTGGAAGAGCCGTGCATGACGAGGTGTGTGTTGGGCAGGGCCTTGTGGATTTTCTCGATCGTCTCGATCGACAGGATGTCGCCATCCGGCGCGCGGGTGAACTTGTAGGCGCCATGGCTGGTGCCGATGGCGACGGCAAGCGCATCGACGCCGGTCTTGGCCACGAAGTCGAGGGCCTGTTCCGGGTCCGTCAGCAGTTCCTCGCGCGTCAGCCTGCCTTCGAAACCATGCCCGTCTTCCTTGTCGCCTGCACCCGTTTCCAGATTGCCGAGGCAGCCGAGTTCGCCTTCGACCGAGACACCGGCCGCATGGGCGATCTTCACGACTTCGGCGGTCACCGCGACGTTGTATTCATAGCTTGCCACCGTCTTGCCGTCGGCGAGCAGCGAGCCGTCCATCATCACGGAGGTGAAGCCGTTGGTGATGGCCGAGATGCAGGTGGAGGGCTGGTCGCCGTGATCGAGATGGAGGCAGATCGGGATATGCGGATATTCCTCGGCCGCGCCGAGGATCAGGTGCCGCAGGAAGCCGTCGCCGGCATAGGCGCGCGCGCCGCGGCTCGCCTGGAGGATGACGGGGCTGTCCGTCTTGTCGGCAGCTCGCATGACCGCCTGGACATATTCCAGATTGTTGACGTTGAAAGCCGGTACCGCGTAGTCGTTTTCGGCCGCATGATCCAGCAATTGCCGAAGGCTGATCAGTCCCATTCCCACTCTCCCCGTTGTGCCGGCCGCATTGTTCGCCGCCGCGATTTTCTCCGGGCGTCCTCTCGAGGTTACGTCGCCGTCCCTTGGAGCCGCTGCCGCCCGTTCCCTGTTGGTTGACCAGCATAAGGATCGCAACCGCTTTGGCAACGCTCAACGGTCAATCCGGTCGCTATTCGTCGCGGCGGTTGATTTTCTTTAGCTTTTGCTCACGGAAAAAGATGAAGAGACCGGAGGCGACGATCAGCGCGGCACCGATGACGACGGTCGGGCGCGGCGTGTCGCCGAAAAAGATCCAGCCGAAGACCACGGCCCAGAAAAGCAGCGTGTATTGCAGCGGCACGACGGTTGCGGCATCCGCGAGCTTCAGGGAGCGGCTGACAAGCACATGGGCGAGCATGGCGACCACGCCGAGCAGGGCGGGAAGGAGAATGGTTGCGGGATCGAGCGGCTTCCAGCTGCCGGGAACGACGGCCATCCCGATCAGCGAAAAGACGAGAGAGCCGACGAACTGCCAGACCACCAGTGTCGTATCCGGCGTGGTGCGCAAGGTGCGGCCGAGCATGATGGCAAAGGCGAAGCAGGCACTGCCGAAGAGTGCGACCAGAGCCGGAAGCGACAGGCTCTCGCGCGAAGGGTCGAGCGCGACGAGCACGCCGGCAAAACCGATGAGGATCGCCGTCCAGCGCCGCCAACCGACCTTTTCGCCGAGCAGGAAGGGCGATAGCGCCGCGACATAGATGGGGGCTGCAAGCCAGTAGATCATCGCATCGGCAAGCGGCATAAAGCCGACGGCAAAGTAGAAGGCGGTTGCATCGACGGCAAAGAGCAGTGCCCGCAAGGCCTGCAGCCCCGGACGCTCGACGCGGATGACGCTCGAAACGCCCCGGCGCAGAACGAGCGGCAGCAGCACGAGGAGGGCGGCGACACTGCGGATCGTCATCAGCTGCAGGACCGGGTAGGTCTCGACCAGCCATTTTCCCATCGTGTCGTTGAGCGAGAACATCAGCATGCCCAGGAGCATGAAGACGATTCCAAGGCCGGCCGAATGTTGCAGGGTCGCCGGACGGGCCGGGGCGACAGGCGGAATGGCAGGCGGTTGGGGAGGCGCGGTGGACGACATGGCGGCTTGCTCGGCGGGATCGGAAAATGAGGTCGGGGAGCAGGCCGGTGCGCGGGTCGATGCGCGCTCGATCAGGCGCTGCAGGCCGCCCCGCCTGTTGCCACAAAAGGCAGGCATGATCCAGTGCCGGTTCGCGATGGTCTCATGACAAAAGGAAATGAGTTTACCCGTCGCGCGTGTCCCGACTTGACGTCGGGTGCGAGATGGATAGATAGTTCAGCAATCCCGCGCATACGACATCGACACTCGCGCGGGACGAACTTGGTGCCGGGCCCCTCTGGCGAGAGTTTTAACGGCGCTCTCGCGATGTCGGTACCGCCAGCACACTGAGCCGGCGGATGTAAATTCCCATGACAAAGAACGTCTTCACGACGATGCGTACCCGCGCGGGCACGACATCGGTCTTTGCGTATAACGCGTCTTCCTGCACCGGGGCGAACCCCGCTGCGGATGCGGCTGCAAACGGGGGAGCAGGCGCATGACCCCCTCCACCGAGACCCCGACCCTCAGCTATTTCACCTGGGCCTTCATCGTCACCGGCGTCGGCCTTGCGCTCGGCGCCTGGCTCGGCTGGAACGAGACCGGCACGATCGGCGGCATGGCCACCGTCTTCTTCATCTGTACGGTTCTCGCCGTGCTCGAAATCTCGCTGTCCTTCGACAATGCCATCGTCAACGCCAACAAGCTCAAGGACATGACGCCGGTCTGGCAGCAGCGCTTCCTGACCTGGGGCATCCTGATCGCCGTCTTCGGCATGCGGATCGTCTTCCCGCTCCTGATCGTGGTCATCGCAGCCGGTATCGGCCCGATCGATGCGATCATCCTCGCGGCCGCAAGGCCGGACGAGTATGCGCGCATCATGAACGACGCCCACCTGCCGATCGCAGCCTTCGGCGGCACCTTCCTGATGATGGTCGGTCTCTCCTACTTCTTCGACCATGACAAGAAGATCCACTGGATCTCCTTCATCGAAAAGCGTCTGTCGGCGGCAGCCAGCATCAAGGGCGTCGAAATCGCCTTCGTCCTCATCCTGATCCTCGCCTTCTCCGCACTGATCCCGGACGATGCGGCGACGCCGGATGTCGAAAGCACCACCTTCGTCTTCTCCGCCATCTATGGCCTCGTGACCTTCCTTGTCGTCGAAGTCATCGGTGGCCTGCTCGATGCGTCGCAGAGGACGATGAGCGAAGCGGCAAAGGGCGGTCTCGGAGCGTTCATCTATCTCGAAGTGCTCGATGCCAGCTTCTCGTTCGACGGCGTCATCGGCGCCTTCGCCCTGACGCAGAATCTGTTCGTCATCGCCATCGGTCTCGGTATCGGCGCCATGTATGTGCGTTCCATGACGATCATGCTGGTGGAGAAGGGGACGCTCGCGGAATATCGCTACCTGGAACACGGTGCGTTCTACGCGATCCTGATCCTGTCGGTGATCATGTATGTCCAGACGCTGGTGCATATCCCGGAAGTCATCACCGGGCTTGGCGGCGCGACGCTCATCGGCATCGCTCTCTGGTCGTCCATCCGGTATAACCGGAAGCATCACCCCGTGGGCGCAGACGCCGTCTCCCCTCATTGAGGATCGGCGGCAAAAGCCGCTGTCACGTCTCATCTCGCAACAGCCCGCGGTTCGAAAGGATCGCGGGTTTTTCATGTGCAGTGACCGACGTCACCCACCGGACAAAGCAAAGCCCGCCGGTCCGTCATGGACCTGCGGGCTTTTTGCAGCCCGGGATAGATCATCCCAGGCGGAGTATCGGCTGCGACATCCTGTCGATAGCCGTTTCGAAGGAGGTATCAGCCGCGGCGATAGGGAGCCGGGAAGCTGGTCGGGTCGATGCCGAGGGTGCTGAGGTCGCGCGCCTGGGGGCGACGGCCGCCTTCGATGGCTGCTGCTGCTGCGGATGCGGCGCCGATAACGGCAAAGGCACGGCCGAAAATGTTACGCTTGCTGGTCATTCTCTTCGTCTCCTGTTTTCGTCTTGTGTGACCTTAAGATGGGCCTTCCAAGCCACTTTCACAACGTACAAGAGTTCATTGCAGCCATGCGTGGCAAGCAAGACGGAGGTCTTAAGAGATCGTTACTTTGCAAGGCAGCGCAACGATCGTGCAGAACCTGTGTATCTTTACAGGAGTTAAACCGATTATATTTGCCGGTGAGCGCTGAACAAAAAATGGCCGGATGCTTCGGGGCATCCGGCCATTCATGGTTTCAAGGGGTGGTTTCGATCAGTCTTCGCTGGCAGCGAGCTGCGAGAGCACCTGGCCGCGGCCGCGTGCCCGCAGGATCAGGGGGACGATCAAAGCGAGCGCTGCGATGATCAGCAGGACCGCGGCGATCGGCGAGGTGAAGAGCACGCTCGGATCGCCCTGGCTGATCGCCAATGCCCGGCGCAGCTGTTGCTCGGCGAGCGGCCCGAGAATGAGGCCGACGACGACAGGGGCGATGGGATAGCCGAGGATGCGCATGACATAGCCGAGAAGGCCGAAGGCGAGCAGCATGCCGAGTTCGAAAACCGACGGATTGGCGCCGATGGTGCCGAGCGTCGCGAACAGCAGGATGCCTGCATAGAGCCAGGGCTTCGGGATGGTCAGCAGCTTTACCCAGAGACCGACCAGCGGCAGGTTGAGGACGAGCAGCATGAAGTTGGCGATCAGCAGCGAGGCGATGAGGCCCCAGACGAGCTGCGGATTGGTCGCAAACAGGAGCGGGCCCGGCTGCAGGCCGTATTGCTGGAAGCCGGCGAGCATGATGGCGGCGGTGGCCGTCGTCGGCAGGCCGAGCGTCAGCAGCGGCACCAGGGTACCGGCGGCGGACGCATTGTTGGCGGCTTCCGGTCCGGCAACGCCCTCGATCGCTCCTTCGCCGAATTCCTCCGGATACTTCGTCAGTCGCTTTTCGGTGGCGTAGGAGAGGAAGGTGCCGATTTCGGCACCGCCGGCCGGCATGGCGCCGATCGGGAAGCCGATCAACGTGCCGCGCAGCCAGGGCTTCCAGGAGCGGGCCCAATCCTGCTTGGTCATCCAGACCGAGCCCTTGACCGCCTCGACCTTGTCCGGCCCGGTGGCGCCCTGTGCCGCGATGTAGAGCGTCTCGCCGATCGCGAACATGGCGACGGCCAGCGTCGTCACCTCGATGCCGTCGAGCAGATCCGGGACACCGAAGCTCATGCGGGCCTGGCCCGTCAGCTGGTCGATGCCGACGATGGCAAGCGCAAAGCCGATGAAGAGCGAGGTGAGACCGCGCAGCGTCGAATCGCCGAAGGCCGAGGAGACGGTGACGAAGGCGAGGACCATGAGCGCGAAATATTCGCGCGGGCCGAAGACGAGCGCCACCTTGACCACGAAGGGTGCGATAAAGGCAAGACCGATGGTGGCGATGAGGCCGGCGACGAACGAGCCGATGGCGGCCGTGGCAAGCGCGGGCCCGCCGCGCCCTTTCCGGGCCATCTTGTTGCCCTCCAGCGCGGTCACGATGGAGGCGCTTTCGCCCGGCGTGTTGAGCAGGATCGACGTGGTGGAGCCGCCATACATGCCGCCATAATAAATGCCTGCGAACATGATCAGCGATCCCGCGGGATCGAGCCGGTAGGTCACGGGCAGCAGGAGCGCCACCGTCAGCGCCGGGCCGATGCCCGGGAGAACGCCGACCGCGGTGCCGAGCGTCACCCCGACGAGCGCGTAAAGCAGGTTCATCGGCTGCATGGCAATGCCGATGCCCTGGAGCAGGAATTCGAATGTCGACATGACGCTCTCTTATAAGAAGAGGTGTTCGAGCGGCCCTGCCGGCAGCGACAGCTGCAGGAGACCGGCGAAGATGAGCCAGACGGCGAGACAGAGAAGAATGCCGACCGGAATGGTGATCCACAGCTTGCGCCGGCCGAAGCCCGCGGCCGTGAAGGCAAAGAGCAGGCCCGTGGCAACGGAGAAGCCGACCGTGCGCAGGAAGAGCATCTGCAGGACGAGGCCCCCGACGATCCAGGCGACCGGCGGAATCTCCTGGCGTTCGCGTGTCGGAAACTCGTTGCGGAAGGCGGCGACGGCCGTCCAGATGGCGAGACCGAGAAGACACCAGGCGATGACGAAGGGAACGGTGGCGGGGCCTATCTTGGAATAATTGGCCATGGCCGACAGGCGGGAGCTATCCCAGAAGATCAGGCCGGCAAGGGCCCCGAGGAAGACGGCAACGGCAAGCGCCGCCCTGTCGGGGCGGCGCGAGCTTGCGCTGGGGGTGCGCGAGACGTCGCTCATTGAACGAGGCCGATTTCTTTAAGGATGGTTTCGGTTGCCGAGACGTCCTTGGCGAGCTGTGCCTTGAAGGCGTCGCCCGAGAGATACGTGTCCTGCCAGCCCTTGGTCTTCAGCGTTTCCTGCCAGGAGGCGGACTTCACCATCTTTTCGACGTCGGCTGTGACGGCGGCCTTCTGTTCGGCGGAAAGGCCGGGCGCAGCGGCGACCATGCGCCAGTTCTGCACGACGACGTCGAGGCCGCTTTCCTTCAAGGTCGGTGCTTCGACGCCGGCGATCTTCTCGGCGCTGGAGACGGCGAGAAGGCGCAGCGTGCCGGACTTCACCTGCGATTCGAATTCGCCGTAGCCGGAGATGCCGGCGGTAACCTGGTTGCCAAGGATGGCTGCGAGAGCCTCGCCGCCGCCCGAGAAGGCGATGTAGTTGATCTTGGTCGGATCGACGCCGGCGGCCTTGGCGATGAGGCCGACCGCGATGTGGTCGGTGCCGCCGGCCGAGCCGCCAGCCCAGGACACCGAACCCGGATCCTTCTTCAGCGCCTCGACGAGGTCGCCCATGGTCTTCAGCGGCGATTCGGCGGGGACGACGATCGCTTCGTATTCGCCGGTCAGGCGGGCGATCGGCTCGACTTCGCTCAGCGAAACCGGCGACTTGTTCGTGAGGATGGCGCCGACCATGACATAGCCGCCGACCAGCAACGCATTGGGGTTGCCGGCCGACTGGCTGGCGAACTGGGCGAGACCGATGGTGCCGCCTGCGCCGGGCACGTTCTGAACCTGAACGTTGCCGGCGATCTTTTCCTGCTGCAGGGCGGTCTGCATCGAACGCGCCGTCTGGTCCCAGCCACCGCCGGGATTCGCCGGGGCGATGATGGTGTAGTCGGCTGCGGCCGCCGGAAGCGCCATGGCCCCGGCGATCAGGGATGCAATGAGAAACTGTTTCAAGGTGACGTCCTCCGTCAGCGCATGTGCGCGCTTTGCTTCGATTGTTGACGCGAGGAGTTTTGGAAACAGGCGCGCGGCCAAGATCGACACGACCCTCGCTCCGACTGTTTTGGGTGAGACACTCCTCCGCACCGCTTCGTCACCGCCTCCACGCTGACGAACACCAGTAAGCCACCATAATAAGCTGACATCAACCTGACATCCATGCATCCAGCGCATAACACAGCGTCGATCGCACGAGATTTCCGGGTGGCAGACGGCTGTTCTTGGAGAAAGCCCGGCGTTTTCTCTGGCAGAGGCTAGCGAAGACCGAGCACGTCCTTCCAGCGGGCGATCAGACGGGCGCGCTTCACCTGGTCGAGATAGACCATCAGGCCGGGGCTGACGGGAACGGGGCGCAGCTGCGCGCCGAGAATATCTTGGAGGGTGCTCGCCGTGTTGTCGCCGGCCACCTCCGGATTAACGGCGGCGATGTGGAGTTCGCGCGCCATGATCGACTGGCCCTCGGCCGACATGAAGAATTCGAGATATCGGCGTCCGAGTTCGGGTGCGGCGGCGGCCTCCGGCACGAGGCCGATCCTCGAGATGACGACCGTGTAGTCGGTCGACAGGATGATGCCGAGATCGGGATGATGTTCGGCCCAGTCGGCCGCATAGGACCCGACGATGTTGTAGCCGAGCAGGAAACGGCCGTCGGCGACCCGCTCCAGAATGTCGGAACTCGTCGCGTAGAGCTTGACGCCGGCCTCGCCCATCGCGCGGATAACCGACCAGATATCGCTGAATTGCTCCTGGTCGCGCGCCATGAACAGAAATCCGACGCCGGAGCGCTCGATGTCGTAGGTGCCGATGCGCCCACGGGCTGCATGTCCCGCATCCTTGAGGAAACGGACGAACTCGGCCCGCGTCGAGGGCGGCTTGCGCCCGACGAAACTCGGCTTGTGGTAGACGAACACGGCCGGCTCGAATGTCAGCGCATAGGCCGTGTTGCGCCAGTTGGCCCAGGCCGGCCAGGAGCGCGAGAGCGGCAGATTGCTCGGCTGGGCATAGCCGTCATTGGTGAGCTTTACCTGCAGGTCCATGGCCGAGGAAAAGGCGAAGTCCGCCGTCTTCTGCCCGGCATCCGTTTCCCGAACGATCCGGTCGTAGATCTCGCCGGTCAGCATGTTTTCGTGACGAACGGCAATGTCGGGATTAGCGTCCTGGAAGCCCCGGATCAGCGGCTGCGCGAGAGGATCGTCAAGCGAGGAGTAGACGTCGAGGATGGGTGCATCCGCCCGGCCGGATCGGGCAGGGAAGACATCGGGCGCAGCCGCCGCATCGATCGCACCGGCGAGAAACAGGAGGATGGCGGCAGCGAGGCTGTACATGAGCGGGAGTGTGCGCCAGCGCCCGCTGCCGCACAAGTGTCGGGGTCACGGGTTCCGTTGCCTTTCCAGCCTCATGGCCGAATATCGTTTTGCCTGTGCCCGGACTTATTCTAGGATCGGCGGGGTCGAGGAGCCGCCGCGTTTTGAGAATCCTTCTGGTCGAAGACAACAAGGTCCTGTCGGAGGGACTTGCCGCCATTCTTCGCGGCAGCGGCTATGCCGTTGACGTCGTGCGCGACGGCGCTTCGGCGGACGCGGCCGCGGCGACGGAGCGTTTCGACCTCGTGATCCTCGATCTGACGCTGCCGGAGATGGACGGGCTCGACGTGCTGCGCTCCATGCGGGCGCGGCAGAACCGGTCGGCCGTGCTGATCCTCACCGCCCGTGGGAGTGCGGAGGAAAAGGTGCGCGGCCTCGATCTCGGTGCCGACGACTATATGATCAAGCCGTTCGATATCGGCGAGTTCGAAGCGCGCGTCCGCGTCCTCCTGCGGCGGCAGGCGGGTCTGCGTTCCTCCATGATCTCCTTCGGCTCCGTTTCGCTGGATCTGACCTCGCGGACCTTCTCGTCCGACGGCGTTCCCATCGATATTCCCTCGCGCGAAACAGGTCTTCTGGAGATCCTGTTCATGCGGGCCGGCAAGGTGGTGGCCAAGGATGCCATCATGCAGTCGCTGACGGCGTTCGACGACGATCTCAGCCCCAACGCCATCGAGCAATATGTCAGCCGCCTGCGCAAGCGCCTGTCCCCCTATGGGCTGACCGTGCGCACGGCGCGCGGCATCGGCTACTATCTCGACAAGGCGGAAGCGCCGGCAGAGCCTGCACCGGAGACGCGATGAGCGGCGTGCGTGCGGCACATTCGCTGCGCCGGCGGCTGCTCGCCTGGCTGCTGGCGGCCACCGCCGTCATCGGCATCATCGCGCTCGGTGACACCTACCGGGAAGCCGTGAAGACGGCGAACAGCGTGTCGGACCGCGTGCTGGCGGGATCCGCGCTCGCAATCGCCGATCGCGTCGTCGTCGCCGAGGACGGCACGCTTGAGGTCGATATGCCCTATGTCGCGCTGGAAATGCTGACCTCGGCTGCACAGGACCGGGTGTTCTACCGGGTCGACGGGCCGCCCGGCCACTTCATAACGGGCTATCGCACCCTGCCCGGCATCGCCGAAATGCAGGGGCGGCAGGCCGTCTACCTCGATTCGGACTATCGCGGCGAGCCGATCCGGATTGCAGCGCTCGAGCGCTCGGCCTCGACCGGGATCAACTCGCTGCCCTTCGTGGTGACGGTGGCGGAAACCACGGTGGCGCGCCAGCAGCTCGCCCGCGCGCTGCTGTTTCGCTCGGCGCTGCGGCTGTTTCTTCTGATCTTCGGCGCGGCGGCCATCGTCTGGATCGCCGTTACATTGTCGCTTCGTCCGCTCTACCGGCTGGGTGACGCGATCGCCGAGCGCAGCCCCGACGATCTCCGTCCGATCCGGCAGTCTGTCCCGCGGGAGGTGGAGGGGCTGGTCGAAACGGTCAATTCCTTCATGGTGCGGCTGCAATCGGCGCTCGATGCCATGCGGCATTTCTCGGGCAATGCGGGCCATCAGCTGCGCACGCCGCTTGCCGTCGTGCGGACGCAGCTTGCGCTGGCGGCCCGGTCCGAAAAGCCTGAGGACATCAAGACCTTCATCGCCCGCAGCGATGAGGCCGTCGGGCATGCCGAGCGGATTCTGGCGCAATTGCTGCTGCTTGCAAAGATCGACGCGACGGGATCGGGATCCGCGACGGCGCTCCCGCCGATGGACCTGATGGGAGTGGCGCGGGAGATCACGGCGGAATATGTGCCCCGCGCGGCCGATGCCGGCATCGACCTCGGCTTCGAGGGCGAGGGGACGGCGTCGATCGCGGCGGAACCGCTGCTGATCGGCGAACTCCTGCGCAATCTCGTGGAAAATGCGCTCGCCTATGCCGGTCAGGGCGCCGAGGTGACGGTGAGGGTGGGGCATGCCGCGGGCGTCGTGCTGCTCGATGTCGAGGACAACGGCCCCGGCATTCCGCCGGAACGATTGCCGGCCGTGCGCCAGCGCTTTGCCCGGGGGGAGAGCGAGGCGCCCGGTCTCGGGCTGGGTCTGCCGATCGTCGAGGAGATCGCGGTTCGCTTTGAAGGCCGCCTTTCGCTGGGTCCGGCGGTGACAGCCGAGGGCAAGGCCGATCACGGTCTGAAGGCGAGGGTGACCTTTCCCGCAATTGTCGATGGCACGTGAACCAGCGGTCGCGAGGCGACCATTCGAAGGCGTGGTGATCCGATCAGCGGATTTCATTGGTCACGTCAAGGCAATCGCGGCAATCTCCGCAGCCATCTCTTGAAGGCGTCGATGGTGTCTGACGCTCGAAGAGGCGTGCGTCGATCCGGGAGCCTGCTCATGCGTGTCACATCCGATCTTACCCGTCATCTCAAGGACCCGCGGATCCTTGCCGAAGCCGAGGTGACGGGCGCGGCCTTCGAGGTGCGGAACCCCTCCAACGGCGTTCTGCTGGCAACCCTGCCGGATATGGGCGTTCCGGAAACGCGCGCCGCGATCGAGCGGGCGGCATTGGCGCAGCCGGCCTGGGCGGGGCTCCCGGCCAAGGATCGCAGCCAGCTCATGCGGCGCTGGCACGATCTCGTTCTCGCGCATATCGACGATCTCGCCGCGATCCTGACGGCCGAGATGGGCAAGCCGCTTGCCGAGGCCCGGTCGGAGGTGCAGCACGCCGCCGCCTATATCGAGTGGTATGCGGAAGAGGCGAAGCGCGTCTATGGCGAGACCTTCCCGGCACCCTCCACCGACCGGCGGATGTTCGTGATCAAGCAGCCGGTCGGCATCGTCGGCACGATCACGCCCTGGAATTTCCCGGCCTCGATGGTGGCGCGCAAGGTCGCGCCGGCGCTGGCGGTCGGCTGCCCCGTCATCCTGAAGCCGGCCGAACAGACGCCGCTGGTGGCCGTCGCGCTGCACCGACTGGCGCTCGATGCCGGCTTTCCCCAAGGCGTCTTCCAGCTCGTTCTTGCGAGCGAAGGCCAGGCGGTCGGCTACGAGCTCTGCACGCATCCGAAGGTGCGCAAGATCAGCTTTACCGGCTCGACCGAGGTTGGGCGGCTTTTAATGCGGCAGTGCGCCGACCAGATCAAGAAGGTCAGCCTGGAGCTCGGCGGAAGCGCGCCGTTCATCGTCTTCGATGATGCGGATATCGATGCCGCGGTGGATGGCGCCGTGCAGGCGAAGTTCCGCAATGCCGGGCAGACCTGCACCTCGGCCAACCGGATCTACGTCCAGTCCGGCGTCTACGATGCCTTTGCGGAGAAGCTCGCGGCTCAGGTCGCCGATCTCGAGGTCGGGGACGGCTTCGAGCCGTCCGTTTCGGTCGGCCCGCTGATCGACGAGGCGGCGCTGCGCAAGGTGGCGCATCATGTCGAGGATGCGACGCTGCGTGGCGCGCAGGTGCTCTGCGGCGGCGGCCGGGTCGGCGAGACCGGCACCTTCTTTGCGCCGACGGTGCTGACCCATGTCGATCACGGCATGCTGGTCGCCTGCGACGAGACTTTTGGCCCGGTCGCGCCGGTCATACGGTTCGAGACGGTCGAGGATGTGATCCATCAGGCGAACGACACGATCTACGGCCTTGCCGCCTATTTCTACGCCACGGAGCTGCGCAAGGTCTGGCGGGTGGCGGAGGCACTGGAATACGGCATGATCGGGATCAACACCGGCCGCATGTCGTCGGAGGCAGCACCGTTCGGCGGGTTGAAACAGTCGGGGATCGGCCGCGAAGGATCGCGTCATGGCATGGAGGATTATCTCGACATGAAATATCTCTGCATGGGCAATATCTGAAACGCGTCGCCCCGGGGGCTCATCATGCGGATGGAGACAAAGATGGCGTATCTCGACCGGGACCGGGCGGCACGGCTCATGGCGGCAGCCGGGCTCGATGCGCTTCTCCTGTTCACGCCGGAAGGCTTTACCTACGCGACGGGAGCGAGCCCGGGTGTCGGCACGATGTGGCGGCGGGCCGGTGCCGTCGCGGCCCTCGTGCCGGCAGACCCGGCTCTTGCTATCGGTGCCGTGATCAGCGACCTTTTTGCGGAAAGTTTCCGGGCATCGAGCGTGGTCACGGATATCCGCGTCCACCCGCTTTGGGTGGAGACCGCGGATATCAGGCCGCATGACGGGGCCCTGCCTGTGCCAAAGCTCATTGCCGCCGCTTGGGCCGGTGCAGGCCGGGATTCAGGCTTTGCGCGGCCGGAAACGTTCGATGCGTCCCACGGATTTCGGCTGGCCGGCGATCTCCTGGCGTCGCGAAAACTGCAGGCCGCGCGTGTCGGCGTCGAGCTCGACAGCCTTTCTGTCTCGGATTTCAGCCTGCTGACGGAGGCTTTGCCCGATTGTCGGCTGATGGATGGCAGCGACGTGCTGCGGCAGTTGAAGATGGTGAAATCGTCGCAGGAGATCGAGCACCTGCGAACGGCCGTCCGGCTGTCGGAGATCGGGATCGGCGCTCTGGCCGCAGCGATCACCCCCGGACAAACGCGCGATGCGCTGGCGCACGTGTGGACGTCGGCGGTTCAGACGGCTGCGCGCGTGCAGGATATCCGCAATCTCACTGGTCACTGGGAATATGTGTCCGTCGGGGAAAATCCATGGTCGCGCGGCGGCGTGGTGGAGACCGGCTCCCTGATCAAGGTCGATGTCGGTTGCCTCGTCCAGGGCTATACCTCGGACACCGGCCGGACATTCGTCTGTGGTGAACCCACGGCGATGCAAAGCAAGCTATTTGATGCGCTGTCGCAGGCTTTCGATGCAGGGCTCGCGCACATCCGGCCGGGAAACGAGATGCGGACGGTGCATCAGGCTGCGACCGCCGCGATGGCGAGAGCCGGATTTCCCGGTTTTACGCGCGGCCATTTCGGCCATGGGCTGGGCGCCGGGCTCGGCAGCGAGGAATGGCCGTTCTTCTCTGCAACCAGCCGTGTGGTGCTGGAGCCGGGCATGGTCGTTGCCTTCGAGACGCCCTGGTATGTCGATGGCGTCGGCGGCATGATCATCGAAAACCAGTTGCTGATCACGCCGGAGGGTCATGAGGTGATGAACGCCCTGCCTTGGGGCTTGATCTCGGTATAACGGTAAACGCATAGCCGGCTTTACAGTTGGTCGCTCAAGCTCTTGATGGCCTGAAGATCCTCGCGAAACCGGTCGATCTCCTCGCGCTTGCGCCCCTCGTCGGGGATGCGCAGGAGGTAGGACGGGTGGACCGTGGTGTAGAGCGCGCGGCCATCGTCGAGCTCGACCTTGCGGCTCCGGTAGTCGCCCAGCCGCTCGGCATGGTCCATGACGGATGTCAGCGCGGTTGCGCCCATCGCCACCACCAGTTTCGGCTGAATCAGGTCGAGCTCCAGCTTGAGCCACCAGCGACAGGCGCGGATTTCGCCCATATTCGGTTTCTGGTGGATGCGGCGCTTGCCGCGCGGCTCATATTTGAAATGCTTGACGGCATTGGTGACATAGGCCGTTTTTCGATCGAGGTCGACCTCGCCGGCGATCGTGTCGAACATCCGTCCGGCGGGGCCGATGAAGGGCCGACCGGCAAGATCCTCCTGGTCGCCCGGCTGCTCGCCGACGAACATGAGTTTTGCATCCTTTGGCCCCTCGCCGAACACGGTCTGCGTCGCCTTGCAGGAGAGCGGACAGCGGGTGCAGTCGCGCGCCTCTGTCCGCGCGGCCTCCAGCGTGCCGGGAATGGCGGTGTTCTCCTCGGTCTTCGGCATGGCGGCCTCGCGCACCTTGGCGTGGAAGGCCGGCGGGTCCTTCATCGCCTGTCTCGCCATCGCCCGCACCTTTTCCTCCGCGCCGGCGATCAGACCGGGGATGAGATCGGCTTCGGGCAGGTTTTTCCAGTATTTCTTCGGCATTTCCGACTGCATGGCTTTCACCTTCAGCCGCGCCGGATTGAAGATGTTGCTGTAATAGGTGCGCCACAGCGTGTCCGCGTCATCGGTCAGCTTGGGATCTTCCGCCGGCTCGGACGTTACCGTCAGTGTCGTTCCATCCCAGGCGGCAGAGCCTTTCGGCGTGGCGATGATCCAGTCCATGTCCGTAAAACGCCGCTGGAAGAAAGGGGCAACGCGGGCGACGATGAAATGATCCGGCTCGAACCAGGCGAAAAACCGACGACGGCCGATCGACAGGCCGCCGGCCTCCAGAGCGACCGGGCTGGCGATCACCTCCATGACGTCCCCGCTCGATGCGCCTGTTTTCGAGATTCCGCCTCCGATCTCCTTGAAGCGGACGAAGGCTTTCATCTTGTGACTGTCGCGCCGAACGGATTTCTCCATGGCATTGAGCCGGACGATATCCGCGTCGGAGACGATATCGAGCAGGTTTCGCTCGGCCTGCAGGCGCCAGAGCGTGCGATAGAGGAGAGCGAAACGGCCGGGATCGGAATGGCAGATCACGGTTTCGGCAAGCGTCATGAAGGCGCGGGGAACGGTAATCTCCGGCCTTGCTCCCTCCGGTTTCCGCTCCGGGTCGGGCTGCGCGGGCGGTGGGTCGGCAAAGAGATCGATGGCGCCCTGCTTGTCCCGCCAGTCCACGGCGGCGGGTGGTATTCCCGCCTTGAGAAGCCGGCGAGCGGCCTCCCGCCATTCGCCGAAATCGCCCTTCCCGTCGAGCATGACGGTTTGTCTCTCAACCTCGAGCGGCGGCATCAGAGAAGGACCAGTTGTTCCGGTTTGGGCTCGAACATCGTGCGCAGATCCGGACGGTCGATGAGGCGGGACGGCGTCCAGCCTTCCGCGACGATGAAGGCCTGGACCTTTTTCAGCGAGACTTTGAGGCGGACGAGATCGTCCAGGCGCAGGGTACGATATCGGCGGGCGGTGAGGATGGCGCGGACGATCTTCGCGCCGAAACCGGGCACGCGCAGCAGCATCTCCCGATCGGCCTTGTTGATATCCACCGGAAAACGCTGCCGGTTAGCGAGCGCCCAGGCGAGCTTCGGGTCGAGATCGAGGTCGAGCATGCCGTCGGGCTGATCGCGGGTGATCTCCTCGATGCCGAAGCCATAGAAGCGGTAGAGCCAGTCGGCCTGGTAGAGCCGGTGCTCGCGCATCAAGGGCGGCTTGACGAGGGGCAGGTTGCGCGAGGCATCGGGGATGGGGCTGAAGGCGGAATAATAGACGCGCCGCAGGCCGTAGCTGCCGTATAGCCGGGCGCTGGTGCCGAGGATGACGCTGTCGTTCGCCTGGTCGGCGCCGACGATCATCTGCGTGCTCTGTCCGGCCGGCGCAAAGCGACGTGTGCGCTTGGTCTGAAGCGTCGGGTCGCGCATCTCCTCGATCTTCAGGCGGAGATCGCCCATCGACTTGCGGATACCGGCCGGTCGCTTCTCCGGCGCATAGCGCGTCAAGCCCGCATCGGTCGGCAGTTCGATGTTGATCGACAGGCGGTCCGCATAGAGCCCGGCCTCCTCGATCAGCGCCGGGGAGGCTTCCGGGATCGATTTCAGGTGGATATAGCCGCGGAAATTATGCGTCACGCGCAGTTCGCGGGCGATCCGCACCATCTCCTCCATCGTGTGGTCCGACGAACGGATAATTCCGGAGGACAGAAACAGGCCTTCGATATAGTTGCGGCGATAGAATTCGAGCGTCAGCCAGACGACTTCCTCGACCGAAAACCGCGCGCGCTCGACATTGCTGGATGACCGGTTGATGCAATAGGCGCAGTCGTAGATGCAGAAATTCGTCATCAGGATCTTGAGCAGCGAAATGCATCGCCCGTCCGGCGCATAGGCGTGACAGATGCCCGATCCCTCGGTGGAGCCGAGCCCGCCGCTTGCCGACGAATTGCGTTTCGTCGTGCCGCTGGAGGCGCAGGATGCATCGTATTTGGCAGCATCCGAAAGGATGGCCAAACGCTCTTTCAGCGATTTCTTCATAGTGTTCTACATATGTTCTTTTTCCCGAAACGTCAATCTTGCGTGCGTTGACGGTTTCATTTTCGGAACGATCCGCACTTCGCCTCGTTAACGGACCGAACCCGTCGTGACATCCGCTTCGACATCGACCTGCCGGACAGGCTGCGGTGACCGAAGCTCAGAACACGAAAAAACTTTAAGGAGCAGGCTCATGCCTTCTATCAAGGAATCCAAAATCCTCATTCTCGCGACCGATGGCTATGAACGGTCGGAACTGCGCGTCCCCTATGACGGCCTGAAGAAGCAGGGTGCGACCGTGAAGATCGCCTCGATCGGAAAGACCAGCATCAAGAGCTGGGACGAGAAGGATTGGGGCGACAGCATTGACGTCGATCTCGATGCCAAGGACGTTGATATCGCCGACTTCGATGCGCTCGTTCTGCCGGGCGGCCAGATCAACCCGGACAAGCTGCGCGTCGAGGACCAAGCCCTGCGGATCGTCCGCGAGTTCGTCTCCTCCGGCAAGGTCGTCGCTGCCATCTGCCATGCGCCGTGGCTTCTGGTCGAGGCAGGTGCGGTCAAGGGTCGCAAGGTCACCTCCTACAAATCCATCAAGACCGACGTCGTCAATGCCGGTGGTCTGTGGTCGGATGAGGCCGTGGTCACAGACAAGGGCATCATCACGTCCCGCAATCCCGGAGATCTCGATGCCTTCGTGGCAAAGATCGTCGAGGAAGTCGAAGAAGGTCTCCACGACCGCAAGGCCGCATGAGGCCTGCCCTTCTGCAACAGTCGGCCGGCTCCGTCGAACGATGGAGCCGGCTTGTTGCTGCCTGTCTCTCGGCGTGTTGCTCCCGGGGGAACTCCGGACGGGTGAGACTTGCGCAGACGGGAAGGGAAAGGCACAACAGGGCATGATATCTATGTCCGACCGCCATCCCCGTCGCCTGCGCCGTTCCGTGCTCTGCGTGCCGGCCGATAATGACCGTGCGCTTGCAAAGGTTATCAGCCTTGCGCCCGATGCGGTGATCTACGATCTGGAAGATGCCGTGCTTCCGGATCGGAAGTCCGACGCGCGCGCGGCACTGGTGCGCCATCTGGCGCAGGAGACGCCGGGCATCGAGCGGATCGTGCGGATCAATGGCCTTGCCTCCGGTTTCGGCGAAGCGGATCTCGCCGCTCTCTCAAACTGCCGGTTCGATGCCATCCTCGTGCCCAAGGTGGATGGGCCGCGGGATATCCTCGACATCGCCGAAGGGCTGGACGAGGGGGACGCACCGGAGGACCTGCGGCTTTGGGCGATGATCGAGACCCCGAGGGGCGTTCTTAACGTGGCGCCGATCGCCGAGACGGGGCGCACGCGCGGCGGACGGCTCGATTGCCTCATTCCCGGCCTTAACGATCTGCGCAAGGAGACGGGCGTTGCGGCGCTTCCCGGACGCACCTATCTCGTGTCCTGGCTCATGCAGATCCTTCTCGCGGCCCGCGGCAGCGGGCTCGATGTTCTCGACGCCGTGTTCAACGACATCCGCGATGCGGAAGGTTTTGCGCAGGAATGCGCGGTAGGTCGCGATATGGGGTTTGACGGCAAGATGCTGATCCATCCGCAGCAGATCGCCGCGGCGAATGCCGCTTTCGCACCTTCGGCCGCGGACGAGGCGGACGCCCGGGAGATCGTTGCGGCTTTCGATCATCCCGACAATGCGGGCCGATCGGTCATCGTCCACAAGGGCAAGATGGTCGAGGTCCTGCATCTGGAAGAGGCGCTCGCCTGCCTTGCCAAGATCGAGGCTATCAAAAGCAAAGGAACGCCGACATGAAACTCTACCGCTTTCTCACCGGTCCCGACGATGCAAGCTTCTGCCACAAGGTGACGGCCGCGCTGAATCAGGGCTGGGATCTGCACGGATCGCCGACCTATACCTTCAACGCGGATGCGCAGGTCATGCAGTGCGGTCAGGCCGTGGTGAAAGAGGTCGCGGGCAAGGACTACGTGCCGGATATGAAGCTGTCCGAGCAATAGGCGACAGCGCGGTTCACACATCATGCGGCGGGTTCATCACCCGCCGACATGCTCCACGCTGGCCTCGATGCGCTCCATATCGTCGTCCGACAGCCCAAAATGGTGACCGATCTCGTGGATCAGCACATGGGTGATGATGTCGCCCAGCGTTTCATCGTTTTCGGCCCAGTAATCGAGGATGGGCCGGCGGTAGAGCGTGATCCGGTTCGGCATCGTGCCGGTTTCCATGGTGAAACGCTCGCCGATGCCGCGGCCCTCGAACAGACCCAGCAGGTCGAACGGCGTTTCCAGCGCCATGTCTTCGAACACGTCGTCATCCGGAAAATCCTTGATGTCGATGATCAGATCGGTGGCCAGCAGCCGGAATTCCTCTGGAAGATGCCCATAGGCCTCCAGTGTCAGGGACTCGAACGTGCTGATGGTCGGCGCATGGCGCTCACGCCAATCGTCGCTTTGGTCAATCCGGGCCATGGATACTCCTTGTCTCGTTTATATAGACATTTCCCGGTTCATTTCGAGAAGCATTTCGCACCGGCAGGCGATTGTGCAGAATCTACGGAATCTTTTCCCAACTGCGTTGACTCTTTTTTGAAGCTCTGGAATCAATAAGAACATAGCAAGAACGGATAGGAGCTGACTGCCATGGCTGAAAACGCTGTGCCGCGGGAGACGGTGCTCGCCCTGCGCGATGCCATTGCCCGATTGGAACGAGACAGGCCCTCCGGTTCCTGTCTTCCCACCTTGAAGACCGAGGGCGAACACGCCGGGTTTTCCGCGTCCGGCCGTTTTTCGACCCTGCAGGACGACGTTCTGCCGCTTGGCGTTCCCGCGCTCGATCATGCCATGTCCGGCGGCCTGCCGCTCAAGGGTTTGAGCGAGATCCGTGTGGCGGAAACGCGCGATGCCGGTGCTGCCACAGGGTTCACGCTCGGGCTTGCCGCCCTTTGTCAGGCACGGCGCAAGGCGCAAGGCGAGCTCGGCCCCATCCTCTGGATCTCCGAGCCGATGGCGGGACAGGAAGCGGGCGAACCCTACGGGGTCGGTCTGTCGCTTCTCGGCATCGATCTTCGTGCCGCCCTTTTCTCGCGGCCGCGCAACCTTCAGCAGGCGTTGTGGATTGCCGAGGCGGCGCTCGGCTTTTCCGTCTTCTCCGCCGTCATTCTGGAGATCCGCGGCAATCCGGCACGTCTCGGTCTTGTCGAAAGTCGGCGGCTGCAGCTGCGGTCGATGGGCAGCGGCGTTCCGATCCTTCTGCTGCGCCAGGCAGGCGAGGAGGAGACGAGCAGCGCGCATCTGCGCCTTCTTGTGCGTCCTGCGCCCGCGGCCCCGTTCATGCTGCCCGATGGCACGATGCTTTCGACCGGCATCGGGCATCCTGCCTTTCACGTGATTGCCGAGAAGACACGGGCCTTTTCCCCTGTCGATGCCTATCTTGAATGGAGTTCCCATGCGCGCCGGTTCTACCCTCTCGATTCCGTCGCCGTCCCTCTTCCGGCAAACGCAGCGGATCCTGTCGCTGTCCTTCCCGCATCTGTCGGCCGACCGGGTGGCACGCCGGCGCTGGGGCGCGTCGTGGCTTACAAACGGGCGTCCTGATCACCCGCCGGTGGTGTTCTCCGACAAGGTCGAGAATGCCATGCGGATCGTGGCGCTCGACGGCCTGGCCGAGCGCCTGCGGCTGAAGCGGGGGCAGGGCGTGGCCGAAGCCCGCGCCATGCATCCGACGCTCGACGTGCTGCCGGCCGATCCCGCCGCCGACCAGAGCTTTCTCTCTGGGCTTGCCGACTGGTGCGATCGCTACACGCCGCTGGTCGCCTATGCGGGTGCCGACGGCCTGGCGCTCGACATCACCGGCTGTACGCATCTGCATGGCGGAGAAAAAGCGCTGCTCGACGATGTCCTGTCGCGCCTTTTCCAGCTCGGCGTCGAAGCGCGCGGAGCGATTGCGGCGTCGCCGGGTCTGGCCTGGGCGCTCGCCCGGTTTTCCGGCAATGACGTCATCGAAGCGGGGGAGGAGGCCGTGGCGCTCGGACCGCTGCCCGTGATGGCGCTGCGATTGCCGCAGGCGGTGACGGATACGCTGATCCGGCTGGGGCTGACGCATATCGGAGATCTCATGGAGGCGCCGAGGGCCGCCCTTGCCCGCCGCTTCGGGCCGCTCGTCTTCCTCCGGCTCGACCAGGCGCTCGGGCTCGACGACGAGCCGCTGTCTCCGCGCCGGCCTGTGGCCGAGCTTTCGGTCGAGCGCCGGCTGATCTCTCCGGTTTCGGGCGAGGACGACATTCTCGGCCTGGCGCTGCAACTGGCCGGCGGGCTGAAGACCCGGCTGGAGGAGCGGGGAGAGGGCGGGCGCCAGTTCGAACTTCTGCTTTTCCGCGTCGACGGCAAGGTGTTCCGACTGCTCGCCGGCACGTCGTCTCCGTTGCGCGATCCAAAGCGCATCGCATCGCTCTATCGGGAGCGGCTGGCTGCGGTGCACGACGATCTCGATGCCGGCTATGGTTTCGAGATCTTGCGGCTCTGCGTGCTCAAGGCCGAGCCGATCTCCTCCGTTCAGGACGATTTTTCCGGACGACCGGACCAGAGCCGGGCGCTTGCCGATTTCACCGATCGCGTCGTTGCCCGCTTCGGAGATGACGTGTTGTCGATCGCCGTTCTCGCGGCAAGCCATATTCCCGAGCGGGCGGCAAGCCTTCAGCCGGCGAGCGATGGCGCGTTTCCGGCAGCCAGACGCGTGCAGGCGGAGGAATGGCCGGTCGTGCCCGTGCGCCCCCTGCGGCTTCTGACCCACCCGGAACGGGTGGAGGTCCCGGCTGCCGACGTTCCAGACGGTGCACCGGAACGGTTCTTCTGGCGGCGAACCGCCTACCGTGTCGCCCGGGCGGAAGGGCCGGAGCGTATTGCTGCGGAATGGTGGATCGACGGCGAGGATGCGCCGACGCGCGACTATTTCCGCATCGAGGACGAGACGGGGCGCCGGTTCTGGATGTTCCGCAACGGCCTCTTCCAGCGCGAGCGGATGCATCCCGACTGGTTCATGCACGGTATTTTTGCATGACCCGCGAGCCTGGAAGGGGTCCGGTCGGGGCAGGGGAGAGGCCACCCAAGGCCCCGCCTCCGGCCTTTTTCGAGCTGGGCGCCTGTACCAATTTCTCCTTCCTGCGCGGTGCCTCGGGCGCCAAGGAGATGGTGGTCACGGCCAAGCGGATCGGTCTCAAAGGGCTCGGGATCGCCGATCGCAACACGCTGTCGGGCGTCGTGCGGGTTCATGCGGAGGCGAAAGAGGAAAAATTTCCTTTCCAGCCGGGCGCACGCCTCGTCTTTGCCGATGGTTCGCCGGATATGCTCGCCTATCCGCGCAACCGGCAGGGATGGGCCCATCTCTGCCGGTTGCTGAGCGCCGGCAACCTGCGTGCCGACGACAAGGGCACCTGCACGCTCTTCCTGTCCGATCTCCTTGCATGGCAGGAGCATCTGCAGGTGATCGTGATGAAAGGGTGTGCCGGTGGAAGCGCGTCCGGAGAGGCCCTCCATGCCGGCTCGACCAATGTCCAAGGGATGCACAGCGATCAACCCGATGGAGGGGGGACAGACGTCCGCCCCGACGATGCGTCTCGTGCGAGCGATGACTGGAGGGTGCTCGGCGAGACCCTGAAAACATTGCAGCCGCGCATGAAGAACCGGCTCTTTCTCGGCATGACGCCGCGCTATGACGGGTTCGATGCGCAGGATTTCGCAGCCCTCGCGGCGCTCGCCGACCGCACGGATGTGCGCCTCATCGCCACGAACGACGTGCTCTACCATGCTCCGGACAGCCGACCGCTGGCGGACGTCATGACGGCCATCCGCGAGCATGTGACGATCGCGCAGGCCGGCTTCCGGCTGCAGGCCAATGCCGAGCGATTTCTCAAGGCGCCGGGCGAGACGGCCCGTATCTTCCGTCGTTATCCGCAAGCGGTCGCCAATACCGAGCGCTTTTTCCGGACGCTCGATTTTACGCTCGATGAACTGAAGCACAATTATCCCGACGAGGCCGGCCCGGGCGAGACGTCGGCGCAGACGCTCGAGCGGCTGGTGCGGGAAGGGGCGGCACGGCGATATCCGCACGGCGTGTCGGAAGCGGTGGAAACCAAGATCGCCTACGAGCTCGATCTCATCCGCAAGAAGCAATACGAGCCTTATTTTCTGACCGTCCACCGGCTGGTGACCTTTGCACGATCCAAAGGCATTCTCTGCCAGGGGCGCGGGTCTGCGGCCAACTCGTCCGTCTGCTATTGCCTTCATGTGACGGAGGTCGATCCGGTCAAGTTCACCCTGCTCTTCGACCGCTTTCTGTCGATGGACCGCGACGAGCCGCCGGATATCGACATCGATTTCGAGCACGCCCGGCGTGAAGAGGTGATCCAGTTCATCTATGACACCTATACCAAGGAGCATGCCGGCATCGCGGCGGCTGCCATCAGCTATCGTGCGCGCTCGGCCGGGCGCGAGGTGGCCAAGGTGTTCGGCTTTTCCGAGGATGTGCAGACGGCGCTCGCCGCCTCCATCTGGGGCTGGTGGACATCATCCTTCACCGACGAGCAGGCAAAGGCCGCCGGGCTGGATCTGACGGACCCGACCGTCATGCGCATGTTCACCTATGCCGGGCGGCTGATGGACATGCCACGGCATCTGTCCCAGCATGTCGGCGGCTTCGTTATTACGAAAGACCGGCTCGACGAGGTGGTGCCGATCATGCCGACGGCCATGCCCGGCCGCTACATGATCGAGTGGAACAAGGACGATCTCGACACGCTGAAGATCCTCAAGGTCGACGTTCTCGCACTCGGCATGCTCACCTGTCTCGCCAAGGCGTTCTGCATGCTGGAGACCCATTACGGCAAGCAGATGCTGCTCTCGCAGGTCTATGATACCGAGCACGATTATGCGAACGACGACAACCCGGTCTACGACATGATCTGCCGGGCCGATACGGTCGGGGTGTTCCAGATCGAGAGCCGGGCGCAGATGAGCATGCTGCCACGGCTTCGGCCGCGGGCGTTCTACGATCTCGTCATCGAGGTGGCGATCGTGCGGCCGGGCCCCATCCAGGGCGACATGGTGCATCCCTATCTCAAGCGCCGGGAGGCAAAGCTGCGGGGCGAGGCGATCCCCTATGAAAGCCTTGAGCTGAAGGCCGTGCTGCAGCGGACGCTCGGTGTGCCCCTGTTTCAGGAGCAGGCGATGCAGATCGCCATGACGGCGGCGCGGTTCACGGCGGCCGAAGCCGACCAGTTGCGTCGCGCCATGGCCACTTTTCGCCGATCCGGGCTGGTCGCGAATTTCGAGACCAAGATGATCGAGGGCATGGTCGATAATGGTTACAACCGCGACTTCGCCGTGCGCTGCTTCAACCAGATCAAGGGTTTCGGCGAATACGGCTTTCCCGAAAGCCATGCCGCCTCTTTCGCTCTCCTCGTCTACGCCTCGTGCTGGTTCAAGACCTTCTATCCCGACATCTTCTGCGCCGCGCTGCTCAATGCCCAGCCGATGGGGTTCTATGCACCGGCGCAGCTGGTGCGCGACGCGCGGGAGCATGGCGTGCAGATCCGCGCCGTCGATATCAATCTCTCCGGCTGGGAAACGATCCTGGAGGGCGACGGACCGCACGGATCAAACGATCGGACGGCCGCACGACCCGATTTCGACCCAAGGTCGATCGATCCGCGCCACCGCGACATGCGCACCGTCATCCTGACCCAATATGCCGTCCGCCTCGGCTTCCGGCTGGTGAAGGGTCTGCGGGAAGGCGACATGGCGCGCCTGGTTGCAAACCGCGGCGAGGGATATGTCTCGATCTACGATCTCTGGCTGCGGTCCGGGCTGACACGCAGCGTGCTGGAGCGGCTCGCGGATGCCGATGCGTTCGGCTCGATCGGGATCGGTCGCCGCCGGGCGCTCTGGGAGATCAAGGCACTTGACGAAAAGGCGCCGGCCGAACGCCTGCCGCTGTTTGCCGCAGCCGGGGAGGTGGACCTTAGGGCCGATCCTGCCATGCGCCTGCCGACCATGCCGGCCGGCGAGGAGGTGGTGAACGATTACAGGGCCCTGTCGCTCTCGCTGAAGGCGCATCCGGTCTCCTTCATGCGGGAGGCCTTTGCGCGGGACGGCGTGGTGGCGAGCCGTGGCCTTGCGTCCTTGCGTCCCGGACGTCGGGTCACGGTGGCCGGCCTCGTTCTCGTGCGGCAGCGGCCGGGCTCCGCCAAGGGCGTGATCTTCATGACGCTGGAGGACGAGACGGGCGTCGCCAACATCATCGTCTGGAAGGCCGTCTTCGAAACGTTCCGTGCCGTCGTCATGGGGGCAAGGCTGGTCAAGGTCACCGGACGTCTGCAAAGTCAGAACGGCGTCATTCATGTCGTCGCGGAAAGGCTGGAAGACATGACGGAGGCTCTCGGTCTCCTGAAGGGCGAGGCCCGGCGCTTTGCCGTCAACGAACGGGCCGACGAGGTGCTGCGCCCGACGGTCGACCAGCGACAAAAGGGGAATGCGAGGGATCAGGCCCTGCGCGAGCAGGCCCGTCGCGAGGCGCGACTCAAATCCGGCCTGATGGACACGGCGCAGGTTATGCCGAAGGGTCGGAATTTTCACTAAGGGCCGCGCTTTGGTCTGCGCCGGGATAAGAGAAATCGGGCGTCCACAAAAAATATCAGGGGCGCGCATATCGCCGCTGACGTCGCCCAGAGCGGGACGATGTTCGTTTTCGAGACGCCTGACACATTCGGGGACATGTCCCGTCGGCCAGATGAGGCGGACGTCGCTCGATCGGCTGCCGTCGTCCGGGCGCGACCGTCCTGGGCAAAGCCTCCGGATGGATTTCGCCCGGTGTCCCTCCTCGCAGGGACGCCGTCGCGCATCGGGCTGGTATTCACCGGTACCCACCTCCGGGCGGATATCCGGCTTCCGGTTCTACTGACCTATCTCTTTGGAATTGTTCTAAACTAAGCAACCTTTCCTCACGGGGTTTTTTCTTGACACCAATTATCTTGTTTGTTTACTGCTGCCTCAGCGAGGATGCGAAAACGGGCAAGACGCCATGCTGGTCTGCAGTTGCAATTTCATCTCCGAAAAGGAGATCGAGGACACGATCACCGCCCTTCTCGACGAGGACTGTTGGCAGCTGATCGTGCCTGCGAAAGTGTATCACGCCATGGAGAAGCGCGGTCGTTGCTGCGGCTGCTTCCCGAATGTCGTGGATCTGATTATCCGAACCACCGAGCGCTATCATGCCCTGCGGCACTCGACGGATGACCAAATATTTGATTTCATGACCCGTCTCAAAAATTTCCATGAAGAAAACAGGAGAGCGGATCTTGAAAGGCGACACAAAGGTCATAGAGCGGCTTAACGAAGCCCTCTATCTCGAACTGGGAGCGGTCAACCAGTACTGGCTGCACTTCCGGCTGCTCGAGGACTGGGGCTACACGCTCCTGGCCAAGAAGGAACGGGCCGAATCCATCGAGGAAATGCATCACGCCGACAAGATTATCGCGCGCATCATCTTCCTCGACGGCCATCCAAACCTGCAGACCGTCGGTGCGCTGCGCATCGGGCAGAACGTCAAGGAAGTGCTCGAGGCGGATCTTGCCGGCGAATACGACGCCCGCGCCTCCTACAAGGAATCGCGCGACATCTGTCACGCGGCTGGCGACTACGTCACCATGAAGCTGTTCGAACAATTGCTGATAGATGAGGAAGGCCATATCGACTTCCTCGAAACGCAGCTGCAGCTGTTCAATACGATCGGTGCCGAGAAATACGGCCAGCTGAATGCTGCCTCCGCCGACAAGGCCGAAGTCGGCAGCGAAGACGCCTGACACAGGATATCGCCAGGGATGCGGCGTTCAACGCGCCGCATCTCCTTCACGCCAGAGACAGGCCTGTAGGTCCCGGCCCTCTCCGCCCGCTCAGGGCTTCCTGGCCGTTTCCGTTCCCAGATGCGCGAATGTGGCGACCACCGTGTCGTAGACGGCGCGCTTGAACGGCACGATGAGATCGGGCAGGTCCGTCATCGGCTTCCAAGCCCACTCCTCGAATTCCGCTTCATGTCCGCCGGGCGGCGGGTTGATGGCGATCTCGCTGTCGTCGCCATGGAAGCGGAAGGCAAACCAGCGCTGGGTCTGCCCCCGAAATTTCCCCTTCAGGCCGATGCCGATCAGATGCGTCGGCAGATCGTAGTTGATCCAGTCCGGCGCTTCCATCAGCAGCGACACGCTGCGCATGCCGGTTTCCTCGTAAAGCTCGCGCTTGGCCGCCTCCAGCGGGTCTTCGCCCTTGTCGATGCCGCCTTGCGGCATCTGCCAGAGCTGGCCCGATCCGTCATATTCGGAATTCCCCAGAGGGATGCGCCGCCCGGCCCAGACGAGACCCTGTTCGTTCAACACCATGATGCCGACGCAGGGCCGATAGGGGAGATCTTCGGCGCGCAGAGGCGGGTTCTTGCCGGTCTTGCTCATCATCTATCCTCGAAACACTTGGCGGCTGTCTGGCAGCGCGCACGGGGGTCGGTTCAGTTTCGCTTCGTTTCCTTCACCAGCGCGGAGACGCCGACGAATTCGATGCCCCGTTTCTCCGCCTCCTCCATCCATTGTGCAATGGCCGAAACGCTTTCATCGAAGGCGGACGCCGTGCCGATCGCGGTGCCGTTACGCCGCGCAATCCGCTCGAGATCGTCGAGCTTGCGCAGGATGGCGGTGCGGTCAAGCTGCGTATCGACCACGACATCGCCGAACGCATAGGGCACTTCGAGAGCATCGCCGAGCGTCGATGTCAGCGATTGCGCCGAGGTGCCGTCATCCAGGAACAGCAGACCGCGTCGCCCGAGATCGCGCATCACGGGTTCCAGCGCACCCGCATCGGACAGAAAGCGGCCGCCGAGGAAGTTCATGACACCGGTATAGTTCGTGATTTTGCCGAGCGCGTCGCGCAGTTGCGCCAGATTTTGCTGCGCGCCGGCGCCGACCAAAAGCGTTTGCGGCCCGGGATTGTTCGTCGGATAGTCGAAAGGCTCGAACGGCACCTGTATCAGGATCTCGTGGCCCGCTCGCCGCGCCTCCTGCATCCAGCGCTGGAGACTGTTGCCGGAGGCGGCAAATGCGAGCGTCGTTGCCGGGGGAAGACTGCGGATGGCATTCTGCGTGCCCGTCTGGCTCAGTCCCAAGCCACCGATCACGAGAGCGATCCGCGTACCGCGCGCGCCCGACCAGGGCCGGGCATATTGATCCATCGGACGCAGTCCATCCGGGCCGATGACAGGGAGGCGCCCCTCCGAAGCCTCTTCCAGCAGAAGATCGTTCGGCTGTGCCGCCATCCGCGGATCCTGTCCCCGGACCGGCCCGACCTCGATAATGGCGGGGCCGTCCTTGCCGCGCTGGCCAGGCGAATAGGTTGTGACGACATTGCCATCGCTCAGGAGCGTCCGATTGACGGTTGCACCGCCGGAGGGCGGTGTTGCGCGCCCCGGCTCGGAGCCGGCTTTCGCCAGATCCGGCTGGCCTTTCCCGGATGGTCCACCGGATGGCGCAACGGCGATATCGGTCTGGACCGGCACCGGCGCCGGGGGGAGAAGCCCCGAAGGCGACATCAGCGCAAAGGCGGTCACCCCGGCAATGGCGGCCGCGAACAGGCCAAGCGCTGCCGGGCCCTTGCGCAGCCGCGCCTTGGTCTTTGCCGGTCGCCTGTTCTGGCCAAGCGGTGCGTTGAGATCCGTCCCCAAAGTCGTCCTGCACAGGTGGCTGGTGCTTCCCGCTTTGGGATGCCGCAGCAAGTTTATCAGCGCGCCCTCACCCCGATTCGCTCTGGCACGCCTGTGATCACACAGTTGGCGTCATGACCGTTCGGTAAGGGTCCAGCGACCTTTATACCGTGCCAAGCTTGTGCGTCGCCGACGCCCGACATGCAAAAACGCCGCCCGGGGAGCCGGACGGCGTTTGCAAACACGTGCGACAGCCGCTCGGCCTTTACGGCGCGAGCTCGGCCTTCTGCGGGTTGGCCGGGAAGCTCGGGTCGCTCTTCTTGCCGCGCAGCAGGTCCAGCGCATAGTTCAGCTGGATGTCGTCCTTGGGTTCCGGCGGGACATAAGCAACCGAGCCGGAGCCCTCCTGCGTCTCGTTCTGGCCCTGGATATGACCGCGCAGGCTCGATTCGCTGGTGTTCTCGACCTTGCCGAGAAGTTCCGGCGGAAGCGGCTGCTCGACCTTGATATCCGGCGAGATGCCGGTGCCCTGGATCGATTTGCCCGACGGTGTGTAATAGAGCGCCGTCGTCAGGCGAAGCGCACCGGCCTCGCCGAGCGGGATGATCGTCTGGACGGAGCCCTTGCCGAAGGAGCGCGTGCCGAGAACCGTTGCACGCTTCAGGTCCTGGAGAGCGCCGGCGACGATTTCCGATGCGGACGCCGAACCGCCATTGACGAGAACGATGACCGGCTTGCCGTCGGTCAGATCGCCCGGCGTGGCGTTGAAGCGACGGGTTTCGTCCGCGTTGCGGCCCCGGGTGGAGACGACTTCGCCGCGCTCGAGGAAGGCGTCGGAGACGTTGATCGCCTGATCAAGCAGACCGCCCGGGTTCAGGCGCAGATCCAGCACGTAACCCTTGAGCTTGTCGGCGGGCACGTCCTTCTTGATCTTCTCGATCGCGTTCTTCAGGTCGTCATAGGTCTTTTCCGTGAACGAGATGACACGGACATAGCCGACATCGCCTTCGACACGCGACTTGACGGCGCGGACCGCGATGACGTCGCGCACGATCGTCAGTTCGATCGGCTTGTCGGCGCCCTTGCGCAGGATGGTGAGCTTGATCGGCTTGCCGACCGCACCGCGCATCTTGTCGACGGCTTCTTCCAGCTTCAGACCGCGAACGTCCTGGCCGTCGATCTTGGAAATGAAGTCGCCGGCGAGGACACCGGCCTTGGCGGCGGGCGTATCGTCGATCGGGCTCGTGACCTTGACCAGCTCGTCTTCCATCGTGACTTCGATGCCGAGACCGCCGAATTCACCCTTGGTCTGGGTGCGCATGTCTTCCGCGTCGGTGGCATTCATGTAACTCGAATGCGGATCGAGCGACGAGAGCATGCCGTTGATGGCATTCTCGATCAGCTTGTCGTCCTGCGGCGGCGTGACGTACTGCGCGCGGACGCGCTCGAAGACGTCGCCGAAAATCGACAGTTCGCGATAGGTCGACGGATTGGCCGCAACGGCCGGAACGACCGCAGAGTAGACGACGCTCATCGCCGTCGCGCCCATCAACGCCCCAACCAGAACTAGAGAAGCCCTACGAATCATTTCGTACCTTTCCGGTGTCCGAGGCGGTCCACCATGGTCGAGAATCAACCGGTTTACCGTCTTTTCTGAATTCAATGTAAAGCGTTGGTCGATCTGTTTCCAGCGCCAAAGCCGCAGCACTCGCTACTCTTTTCGCGCCCATCTGGCCAAGGGGTTCGCCGGCAACGACAAACTGGCCAGGCTGGACAGCGACCGTCTCCATCCCAGACAAAACAACAAGATAGCCGTCACCCGGATTGAGAATGATCATCTGTCCGTAGCTGCGGAACGCGCCGGAGAACATCACCCATCCATCCGCCGGGGCGGTTACCAGCGCGCCGGCTTCGGTGCGCAGCATCATGCCTTGCGAGGAATGCCCGGTGCCGTCGTCCTCGCCGTAGCGGCGCAGGACCGAGCCTGCGACGGGGAAGGCGAGTTTCTTCTGCAACTCGGAAAATTCGTATGCCGGGGCAATACGGTTTTTGTCAGGCACCGCGTTGCGGGCCAACTCGCGTGCCGCCTCGCGTTCGGCCTCCGACAGGCGGGAGCGGGCTTCTTCCTCCGCGCGTGCCGCGTCGGCCGCAGCCCGCACCGAGCCGATCTCGCTTTCGAGCGAGCCGATCAGGCTCTGAAGGCTCGTTGCCTGGGAGGCCAGCTGCTCCGCCTTGCGCCGTTCGGCGGCCAGTTCCGTCGTGTTGCTGCTCTTGAGCTTTTCTTTCTCGGCCACCAGCATGTTCATCCGCCGCTCTTCCTCAAGCCGGGCGGTCATGTCGTTGCCGAGCGCCTGCTTCTGGGTCACGATATCGGAGCGCAGGCCGGCAAGAGCCTGCAGATCGGCAGCAAGGCTTTCCGTTTCGTGACGGATGCCCGGCACGACGGCGCCGAGAAGGATGGCGCTACGAACGGAGCCGAGGGCGTCTTCCGGCGTGACCAGAAGTGCAGGCGGCGGATTGCGGCCCATCCGCTGGAGGGCGGCGAGAACTTCTGCCAGCACCCCGCGCCGCGCCTTGAGCGACTGGTGGACGGTGTCTTCGCGAACGCGCAGATCGGCAAGCTTGGTCTCGCCATCCGCAATCTGTTGCTCGAGCGTCCGGCGCTTGCCGGCGGACTCCACCAGTGCCTGGCGCAGGGACTCGTTGGTCTTCTCGATGTCCGCGATCTCGGTCTGGAGCGCGCGCGCGCGCTCTTCCGAGACGCTGATGGTCTTCGACAGAGCGTCCAGTTCGATGCGGGTATTGTTGCGTCTCTGGGAGAGGGCGGCGGCGGGGTCCTCGGGCGCGGCTGCGGCCGGACGATCACCGCGCTCGGCCTCCTGCGCCTGCGCCGGCAGATCCAGCGAACCGAAGGACGTGAGCGCTACCGAGAAAAGAAGCGCTTGTCCGAGGCGGTGGGCACGCGGGTTCATCCGGTCGCCTGCCTCGACCTTTTCGCGTCTCGTCTGCCGGTTGCTGATCATCCCGCCATCTGCCGTCGTCCGCCTTGCCCGAAGCTTGCCCTCAAAGATGGTCAAAGCCTTTTGTCACAAATGCGGCGCACGCATGGCCAAAGGCATGATGACGCAAGCTTGATGGCGCGGCGGCGCGTTGCTCAGACGCGGTGGTAGGGATGTCCGGAGAGGATGGTAACAGCGCGGTAGAGCTGTTCTGCAATGAGAATGCGGACGAGCTGGTGGGGCCAGGTCAGGCGGCCGAGGCAGATGACGGCGTCCGCACGGGCGTGCAGATCAGGGTCGAGACCGTCCGCTCCACCGATCGCGATCGTCATGTCGCGCTTCCCCTGATCGCGAAATCCGCCGATGAGGTCGGCCAAGGCAGGGGAGTCCAGGTGTTTGCCGCGCTCGTCCAGCAGAATGAGAAGACCCGCCTCCGGCAGCGACTTCAACAGCTGGGCACCTTCCTCGCGCTTGCGCGTCTCGCTGGAGGAGGCGCGGCTTTCGGCGATCTCCGTCATTCGCCCGGCCTCGAGCCCGATCGCCGGGCCGGCCTTGGCGAAGCGATCGAGATAGCGCGCCGCAAGATCCTTCTCCGGGCCGGCTTTCAGGCGCCCGACAGCAAAAAGTCCGATTTTCACCCTCTGGCCTCCGGCACAGCAATGTCTTGGCCAACCGTCTCCGTGTCGGCCCTCGTCCGTATGATGCATGTCAGCCGCATTTCAAGACGGCCGTGCATCTGCTGCACCCTTCGACGCACGCGTCATGGGTTCGTCGAAGCCTTGATGTCAAGGATCGGCGTCGAGGTTCAGTGGCGCGTGCCGTCATCCATTTCGGGCGCCGCCCACATCCGCTCGATGTTGTAGAATTCGCGGATTTCGGGACGGAACACATGGATGATGATATCGCCGGCGTCGATCAGCACCCAGTCGGCCGTCTCCAGGCCTTCGACCCGGGGGGACCCCAAGCCTTCGTCCTTCATGTCGGATACCAAGTGATCGGAGATCGCTGCAACATGGCGGCTCGATCGCCCGGAGACCACAACCATGTAGTCGCCCAGCGCCGATTTTCCGGCAATGTTGATCGTGACAATATCTTCTGCCTTTGAGTCCTCGAGGCTGGCGAGGACCAGTTGAAGTGCCCGGTCGGCGGCATCGTCGCCACGTTCCGTGCTTTTCGGGAAGATGCGGGTGACATTTCCCTTGGCGTGTACTGTTGTCAGAGTTTTTCCTTTCCCAATGACCAGAACATGCACGTTCGGCACATCTTGCGCCGGGCAGCCGCTTGTCGGACGGCGACCTCGATAAATGTAGTCATCAAAGCCTTAAGGTTTCAAGACGCCCGCGAAAAGATCGTCAGCCCCGCACAGGCTTGGCCGCCCGCAAGGCACTCGAACTCAAGGGCGATCGCGGGCCGTGGAGGAAAGTCCAGGCCGGCGCCGGGCGCCGGGCCAGAAGGGCCGCATCCTCCTCGTCGACGCGGGCGTAGTCGAAGGTTTGCGCCATCTTCGAGGAAAGATAGGCAAGGGTCGCGCCTGGGCGATCGACGACGGCGATGGGCACGCTGCGGGCAATCTCCTGCCAGCGCTGCCAGCGATCGAAGGTTTTCAGATTGTCGGCGCCCATGACCCAGACGAAGTGGATGGCCGGATTTCGGGCGCGGATCTTTTCGAGCGTCCGTGCGGTGTAGCTCTGCCCGAGCGTCTGCTCGAACGCTGTCACCTTGATGCGCGGGCTTTCCGTGATGGCTTCGCTCAGCGCGATGCGATCGGCGAGCGACGCCAGTTCGCGCCGGCTCTTCAGCGGGTTGCCCGGCGTCACCATCCACCACAGCTGGTCGAGCCTCAGCCGACGCAGGGCAATATCGGCCACCAGCACGTGCCCGTCATGCGGCGGGTTGAACGAGCCGCCGAACAGGCCGACGGTCATGCCCGGCTCGACATGCGGCATTCGCAGATAGCGGTCGGCGACGCCTGCGTTTCCCGTCACCTAAGGCCGAACCTGTCCGGTGCCGTGCACGCGATACTGGAAGGAGGTCAGCTGCTCGACGCCCACAGGTCCGCGCGCATGCATCTTGCCGGTGGAAATGCCGATCTCGCCGCCCATGCCGAATTCGCCGCCGTCGGCAAACTGGGTCGAGGCATTGTGCAGGAGAATGGCGCTATCGATCTCGGTGAAGAAGCGGCCGACCACCTCGGGGTTCTCGGCGATGACGGCCTCCGTGTGGGAGGACGACCAGAGAGCGATATGCTCGATCGCGCCGGAAATGCCCTCGACCATCCGCACCGCGATGATGGCATCGAGATATTCGGTCGCCCAGTCCTCCTCCGTGGCAGCGATCAGGCCGGGGACGATGGCCCGAACCGCGTCGTCGCCGCGCACTTCGCAGCCGGCGGCCTGCAGCGCGGCAACCAGCGGCGCGACGAAGCGTGCAGCACCGGCCGTGTCGATCAGCAGCGTCTCCGCCGAGCCGCAGACGCCGGTGCGGCGCATCTTGGCGTTGACGATGATGTCGCGCGCCATGTCGAGATCCGCCGATGCATCGACATAGACATGGCACAAGCCTTCCAGATGCGCGAAGACGGGCACGCGGGCCTCGTTCTGGACGCGGGCGACGAGGCTCTTGCCGCCGCGCGGCACGATCACGTCGATCGCACCGTTCAGCCCGGTGAGCATGGCGCCGACGGCGGCGCGGTCGGCGACCGGAACCATCTGGATCGCATGCTCGGGAAGGCCGGCCGAAGCCAGACCCTCCAGCAGGCAGGCGTGGATCGCCTGCGAGGAATGGAGGCTGTCGGAGCCGCCGCGCAGGATCACCGGATTGCCGGCCTTCAGGCACAGCGCACCCGCATCCGCCGTCACGTTCGGCCGGCTTTCATAGATGACACCGATGACGCCGAGCGGCGTGCGGACGCGCTGGATGCGCAGGCCGTTCGGCCTGTCCCACTCGGCGATGACGTCGCCAACCGGATCCGGCAGAGCGGCGATATCGCGAATGGCGCTCGCCATGCTCGCCACGCGCTCTTCGCTCAGCGTCAGCCTGTCGATGAAGGCGGCGGCAACGCCGGTTTCCCGCGCATTTTCCAGATCGAGCGCATTGGCCGAGAGGATCTCGGCCGTCCGCTTGACGATCGCCTCCGCCATGGCCATCAGGGCTGCGGTCTTCTGCGCCGGCAGCGCCATGGCGAGCGGCCGGGCCGAAGCCTTGGCCTGCCGGCCGATGGTCGCCATCAGGTCCTGGATTTCGCGCTTGCGGGGATCGTCAAGCATGGATGTCGCTCCTCTTCGTCTCCATCTGCGTTTCCGACCCCGGCGTCGTGCTTTCCTGCAGCGCGCCGGTCATGACGAGATCGTCACGATGCACCATCGCGGCACGACCGGCATAGCCGAGGATTGCCGCGATTTCTCCCGATTTCCGGCCTGCGATCTGCCGCGTTTCGTCGGCGTCGTAGCCGGCAAGGCCGCGGGCGATCTCGCGCCCGTTCCCACTGAGGATCGCGATCGTATCGCCGCGACTGAAGGAGCCGGTGACGTCGCGCACGCCGGCCGGCAGCAGGCTCTTGCCGGAACGCAAGGCCGTTTCCGCGCCTGTATCGATGGCAAGGCTGCCGGAGGGCAGCAATTGCCCGGCGATCCATGTCTTGCGGGCCGTCACGGGCGTGGTGGACGGTGCAAACCACGAGGAGCGCGCGCCTTCGGCAAGAGCGCTCAAAGGATGATCGACCTTGCCCGAAGCGATGATCATCGCGCAGCCGGCGCCGGTCGCCATCTTGCCGGCATCGATCTTCGTGCGCATGCCGCCCCGCGAGAGTTCAGAGGCGGCACCGCCGGCCATCGCCTCGATTTCGGGCGTAATTGACGGGATGATCTCGAGAAACGCTGCCTGCGGGTCGAGATGCGGCGGCGCCGTGTAGAGGCCGTCGATATCGGAAAGCAGGACGAGCAGGTCCGCGCCGATCATGGTGGCGACGCGCGCGGCCAGCCGGTCGTTGTCGCCATAGCGGATTTCGCTGGTGGCGACCGTGTCGTTCTCGTTGATGATGGGGATGGCGCCCATTTTCAGGAGCTGCTTCATCGTCGCGCGGGCGTTCAGATACCGTCGGCGCTCTTCGGTGTCGCCGAGCGTCAGCAGAACCTGCCCGGCGATGATTGCATCCCGCGACAGGCTTTCCGACCAGGCCCGTGCCAGCGCGATCTGCCCGACCGCCGCCGCCGCCTGGCTCTCCTCCAGCTTGAGAGCGCCGGCCGGCAGCTTCAGCACCGAGCGGCCGAGCGCAATGGCGCCCGAGGAGACCACGAGAACATCGACGCCCTTTGCTTTCAGCGCCGCAATATCGGCGCAGATGGCGTCGAGCCATGTCGTCTTCAGCCCGCGCGCGCCATCGACCAGCAGCGCCGATCCGATCTTGATGACAATCCGCCGATAGGTCGAAAGCGGCTTGCGGGCAGCACGCATCAGTCGTCGCTCCCGAATTCGTCGATGCCCGCCGTCTGGGCGGTCACGATGATATCGCGCAAAGCGCGCAAGGTTTCCGTCATGCCCGTGCCGACGATGGCCGAGAGCAGGAAGGGTGTTTTGCCCGAGGCCTTCGCCAGCGCCTTCTGCTTTGCCTTCAGCTCCGTCGGGTCAAGCGTATCGACCTGTGACAGGGCAACGATCTCCACCTTGTCCGTCAGCTCGCCACCATAGGCCTGCAGCTCGCGCTTCACGGTCTTGTAGGCCTTGGCCACATCCTCTTCCTGCCCGGAGACGAGGTGAAGCAGAACGCGCGTGCGCTCGACATGGCCGAGGAAACGGTCGCCGAGGCCGACGCCTTCATGCGCGCCTTCGATCAGGCCGGGAATATCCGCGAGAATGAATTCGCGCCCATCGATCGTGGCAACGCCGAGGTTCGGGTGCAGCGTGGTGAAGGGGTAGTTCGCGATCTTCGGCCGCGCGCGCGTGCAGGTGGCGAGGAAGGTGGACTTGCCGGCGTTCGGCAATCCGACGAGCCCTGCATCGGCGATCAGCTTCAGCCGCAGCCAGATGGTCTTTTCCTCGCCCTCGAGCCCCGGATTGGCCCAGCTCGGCGCCTGGTTGGTGGCCGATTTGAAATGCGCATTGCCGAAACCGCCATTGCCGCCGGCCGCGATGCGGAAGCGCTGGCCCTCGGTGATCATGTCGATGATCAGCGTTTCGCCGTCTTGTTCGAAGATCTGCGTGCCGACCGGCACTTTCAACGTGACATGATCGCCGCCCGCGCCCGTGCGGTTGCGGCCCATGCCGTGGATGCCCGTGCCGGCCTTGAAATGCTGCTGAAAGCGGAAGTCGATCAGTGTATTCAGACCGTTGACCGCCTCGACCCAGACATCGCCGCCCCGTCCGCCGTCGCCGCCGTCGGGACCGCCGAACTCGATGAACTTCTCGCGCCGGAAAGAGACCGCGCCGGCACCCCCGTCGCCGGAGCGGATATAGACCTTGGCCTCATCAAGAAATTTCATCGTCGTACCGTTCGTGGTTACTGCCGGAAATGCCGCCATCGATATAGGCGCGGCCCGGACAGGTCAAAGAAATCCTTCATGCAGGCGGCTCCGGCCGCAAGGCTAAAGCCGCCTGCAAGATCCTTATATCGCGGGGACGAACCCGTCCCGCGTGAGGCGTGTCTCGATCCGGTTGACCGCCCCGCCCCGCGCCGGGACATAGACATCCGAGATGCCCGTGATCGCGAAACCGAGCTTGGCCTGAACCTTCAGCGAAGCCGTGTTGTCGGCAAAGACGCCGGACAACAGGACGCAGTCGGGCCGCTGCCGGAAGAACGTCTCGATGAGGGCAGTGGCAGCTTCGCTCATGATGCCGCGGCCCCAGGCCTGCCGGTTCAGCCAGTAACCGAGGTGCCAGCCGTTCGCCAGTCTCTCGATCGAGACCATGCCGATATGGACATCGCCCTTTTCGGTGATCGCCGCGTTCCAGGCGGTGCCGGCATTGGCCTGCGTTTCCAGCCACTCCCGCGCATCGTCCAGATGATAGGGCTGGGGCACACGCATGAGCATGCGCGCGACGCCGAAGTCGCAGAGCGAAGCGGTGATCGCCGCCGCATCGGACAGGGCATGCGGCCGCAGGATCAGACGCGGTGTCCGGATGACCGGGCAGGGTGGCAAGGCTCCCGAGGTCAGGCTCCTTGCGCCCGAGATCTCGGGCTTCAACCGTGCTGGCCTGTCAAGGTCGAGCGTCATCGTCCGCCTCCCCAGCTTCTGAGCGAGATCCAGGTCTTGCGATCCAGCCGGAACCACTCGACCGGAACCATTCCGCCCAGTGCCAGGCTGCCGACCATGCCGCCGCCCTGATACTGGAACCCGCACTTCTGGATGACCCGCCGCGAAGCGACGTTCATCACCCGGCAGCGGGCATCCAGCTGGGCGATGTCGCGCGTGCGGAAAGCCATGTCGATCAGCGCCTGGGCGGCTTCGGTCGCATAGCCCTTGTTCCAGTGCGGCTCACCCAGCCAGTAGCCGAGCTCGGCGGTGCGCCCATCCTCGTGCGGCTCGACACCGCAGCACCCGAGAAAGGCGCCCGTGTCCGCTTTGGTGATGGCATAGACGCACTTGCCAATCGTGCCGGCATTCGTGCGTCGCACGAAATCCGCGGCATCCGCCACCGTGTAGGGATGCGGCATGCGCGAAACCATGGTGGCGATGTTGGCGTTGTTGGCAAGATGGGCAAGGGCGTCGATATCGTCTTCATGGGGCGCGCGCAGGACGAGCCGTGGTGACAACAATATCGGGCAATCGGTCCTTGACCGTTGCGGCCTCGGCCGCTCGTCGGGAAACCTCAGCGGGTCTTCCCGTAACAGTTCGCTCTGCATGTCTCGTCCTCCAGACGTGAAAAAGGGGAGTTGGGTCTTGCCCCATCTCCCCTTTGTCGTGGTCTGAACCTGAAACGGCCAGCCGGGTCGATGAGACGCCGGCTGTTTTAGAGCGCTACCGGCTTATTCCGCTGCTTCTGCTTTCGGCATGACCGAGACGTACACGCGGCCATTGGCCTTCGTGCGGAAGTCCACATTGCCTGTCGTCAGCGAGAAAATGGTGTGGTCCTTGCCGAGGCCGACATTGGCGCCCGGATGCCACTTCGTCCCGCGCTGGCGCAGGATGATGTTGCCTGGAATGACGGCTTCGCCGCCGAACTTCTTCACGCCAAGGCGCTTGGATTCCGAATCGCGACCGTTACGCGACGAACCGCCAGCTTTTTTGTGTGCCATGGGTCTTCTCCTTTAAACCTTCGATCGATCTTACTTGGCGCCTGCGATGTCCAGGATACGGACAGTCGTCTGGTGCTGGCGATGGCCGCGCGTGCGCTTGGAGTTCTGGCGACGGCGCTTCTTGAAGGCGATGACCTTCTTGGCGCGGCCATGGCCGACAACTTCCGCGCTGACGATCGCGCCTTCGACGAAGGGAAGGCCGATCGTGGCGTCGGCGCCGACGCCGACCATCAGGATCTCGGTGAATTCGATCTTGTCGCCCTCGGCGCCATCCAGCTTTTCGATGGTGATGACGTCGTTTGCGGCTACGCGGTACTGCTTACCGCCGGTCTTGATGACTGCGAACATGTCTTGTCCTTGTCTGTTCGGTCCGGCTCTGTCCCAACAGGTTCCGAATGCTCGGAAACCGGTCATGAACGGCCGTCTTTTTATCAGTCGGAATGGCCAAGGGAAGGTTCTCCCCGGCCGACGAAGCGAATACCCTCTCGGACATCCGGATGACGTGACGCCGCAACCCCATCACGGAGTTCGCACCACTTCAGATGCGCCCGTTACGCGAACTTTAGAAAACTGTCAAGGTAAAAGCCCTGAAATCCTTCCCATTCAAGCCTTTCTCCCTCTTGCCATCCCCCCGAACTGCCGCTATGAACCGCCTCGCGCTTCCAAAGCGCCTTCTGACCCCGCGGAGAGGTGGCAGAGTGGTCGAATGCACCGCACTCGAAATGCGGCATGCCTGCAAGGGCATCGTGGGTTCAAATCCCACCCTCTCCGCCATAATTTGGGTCACTCTTCCCCAATTACCCGCAAGCCCTTGAGTTTCTTCGCGAATTTCTGACCGTCTGCCCTCAAAAGGGAAGTTCAGTCATGAATGTATCGCGCATTGTATCGCTCCATGTACAGTCCGATGTATCGCCGGACGCGGAAATCATTTCCGCGAAGAAACGGAATCGCAAGCTTAAAAAGCGATCCTCCGGGCTCTATCTGGTCAGAAGCGGCGGCATCTACCTTTTTCAGATCAGATTGCCGAAACGCATCGGCGGCGGTGCTGGCTCACGCCCGATTCGAGTGAGCATCGGCGCCATTTCGCATCAGAAAGCCAGAGAGATGGCCGACGCGCTTGCTGCGCTGGCCCGCAACGCGTTTAGGGAGATCGAGAAAAGAATGGACGACCCGACGGGATTCGATCTTTCGAGTATGTGGAGTGGCTTGTTCGCCGAGGACATCGCGGCCGATGACTGGCCATTCGAATTTGCCACCCTGATTCTGAAGGGTGGTCTGTTCGATCTGGACAAGCCCGCCCGCCCGCCCACTCCTGGGGAAGCCAAGGGGCTGGAACTGATGCGCGGTCTCGTTCGCATCGGTCAGCAGGTTTCGGCCAAGCAAGCTGGACAGCCGTACGACGAGATAATTGCCGACAACGCGGAGATGCTCGTCGCCAGCCATATTGGAAAATATGGACAAAGCCGTTCCTCCTACGCCTGTCCCGGAGCAGCTGTATACCTCAACAAAGCTCTTAACTGTTCCGTTACCGTCGCTGCCGGATGCGACGACCTCGGAGTCCGTAATCATTACACCTACAGGCGGCAGGAAGAAGCGCCTGATTAGTGCCGACGTTGTCCCCGCCTTTATGCTTGATCGCCGTTCCGCCGATAGACCGCCATCGACGAAAGTTCTGTTCAGCGCGGTCGCGTCCGAGTACCTCGCGGCTCGGCGGGCGTCGAAGTTGGGGAGGAACAACGACATCGAAACGGCGGAAAGCCGTCTGAACCTGTTTGTCGAACTGATCGGCGATCATCCCGTGGATACCTATACAGCGACAGACCTGCAGGCATTCATCGAATTTCTGAAATTCTGGCCGAGCAATGCAAAGGACAGGCCGGATCACCTTTCGGCCCGCGATATCGTCGATTCCAACCGCGATCTGAGGAGCAAGCCTCTTGCCCGCAAGACGCTCGAGGAAGGGTATCTGGCGGTCGTGAAATCGGCTTGTTGATTTCCACTGAGAGCTGACCCGGCATTTCCACCGAGAAGTGACCCGCCTTAGGTATCGTTCGTGTTGGTCGTAGTGGTCAAGTTCCTGCGTTTCTCCTTGGTTGTTTNTGTTGATTTCCACTGAGAGCTGACCCGGCATTTCCACCGAGAAGTGACCCGCCTTAGGTATCGTTCGTGTTGGTCGTAGTGGTCAAGTTCCTGCGTTTCTCCTTGGTTGTTTTCGGCTCATGGGCTGAGCTGTTCTTGAAGCGAAAGCTGTCATTTCCCGTTTCCAGGATGTGGCAGTGGTGAGTAAGCCGGTCGAGCAGCGCGGTCGTCATCTTGGCGTCGCCGAAGACGCTGGC
>NZ_LMQB01000003.1 GCF_001424045.1 Rhizobium sp. Leaf371
CACGCTGACGGACTTCAGGTGAAAACTTGTTCGTTGTCTTGCTCATGGTGGCTCCACTTTCTCAGAAGTTGGAGCCTCCGGCAAACCCGGCGCGGTTCATGAATTCAAAGTCGGCGGCAATTTTTCGTACTTAATTGAGCACGGAAAACGCCGTATTCTGGTAATCGCCAGCGGAAACTTTGTCCCAGGTAAGTTCAAAAACATTAAGGCCGACGTCGTGTTCCTTGGAATTGCGACACTCGGCAAGCAAAGTTCCGACTTCGTGGCGACCTACTGGCATGAATCAGTGCAACTAACCGAAGCAAAGCTGGTCATTCCTATTCATTGGGACAGTTTTTTCGATCCGCTGGATGAACCCAGCAAGGCACTTCCCCGCGCCATGGATTCGTTCTCGGATAACATGAAAATGCTCCTTGCGCTTGCGCGCCGCGACAACGTTGAACTGCGCTTACCAACGCCATTTGCTCCAATTGATCTAGGCTCCTCCGATTAAACCCCGGTGGAAATTTGCGAAATGACCTGTAAGTATCTACTCAACGCGGTAGCGGACACTCAAGTTTGGAATAATCAAAAGCGCAGATAGCTTTCTAAGTATATGGTCCTATTGGCATGGGTGCCACTTATCTAGAATGCGCATCTCTGATTTCATGTCTAATCCCGCGATCTCAGCTGCTGACGATGACGTCGCCTCTCCGACCGAATAATTCGTATGGGCAAGCTTAAGAAGGTTTTGACTTGGCTTTCGCACTGGTTAAGCGCGGCGACGCAATCAACGAGTTGGTTCCATCGACTGCATTGCTTTTGCGGTAAAGCTGTCTTCAGAAGCTCGTACAGGTAACAGTGTTCATTTTAGGCATGGCTGATGACGAGGACATGTTCAGCCGATCGGGCGAGTGTATACTCATGGATATTGAGGTGTGCAGCGGCCTCCATTTTGTCAAAATCCCACGATCCCGGAGGCGGTCATAGGGTGATCTCAGCTTGTACTCGCGAACGAGATAGGTGACGCGTTTGGTTGTGAAGCGGGCGTTGCGCTGGTCGCGGCGCGTCACTTAGGGGGGACGGTATCCCTGGTTGTTGAGAGACTCTGCGATCTCGGAAAAAATATGATCATCAAGGAGTTTATCGATCAACACGATGATGTCGGAGTTCGTCTTGACCTGCTGGCTGCGCGATCTTGGGTCATGGTGACGAGCATCTGGGTTTTGCCGCATTGAAACGAATATGGGCCTTGGTAGCGCCTCTCTCGGGTAGTTTGAGGAGGGTGCATGGCTCATCCCCGCGGCGCGTTGTCGAGGCACTCAAAAATTCATATAGACAGACTATTCTGTAATTTCTCAGATTGCGAATTTATACGGTCTGTCTATTATAGGACAAGGCAAATAAGTAGAGGCAGAAGTAACCGCTGATTTCAACTCGTTTGGGCAAAATCGTGGTTCGCGTCTGCTACCTGCAGCGAACCGCGTTTTCAATGTTGAGGTGGTATCGCATGACAGCTTACGCAATCTTCATTCAAGAACGTAGCCGGGATGAGGCGGAACTGCAGACTTATACTGAAATGTTGAGACGATGGTTGGGAACATCGGGACGGACGTCCTTGCCGTCCGAGGTTCTCAATATTTCCTCGAAGAGCGGTGCCAGAGGGCGTTTTAATAGTAAGCTTTTCTACCATGGACGCAGCGCGCGCCTTATACGACAGTCCCATATATCAAGCTGCCGCAGAACACCGCTTTATCGGGGCTACCTATCGTTCCTCCATCATCGAAGGGGTGCGATGGACATTTCCCAGTTCAACAAGATGCTTGGTAATTACTCGAGTGCGAGTGAGCATCGGTTTTATTGCAATGCTGCAAGGCAACTTTCGTCTTTTCTTAGATCATCAGCCTTTAGGAAACGGAGTTCCATAAACTGGATTATGCGATATGTTATAACATAATATCTTGAAGCCTGCGGGAGAAGCTAATGCTGAGTAAAGCCAAAGTACCCCACGCTATCGATGTAGAAGTCGGCTCACGTGTTCGCGTTCGCCGAAAAATACTCGAGATGAGCCAGACGCAACTGGCCGAAAGTCTTGGGGTGACATTCCAGCAGGTCCAGAAATATGAAAAGGGCTCAAACAGGATTGGTGCAAGCCGCCTTCAGAATATGGCGGAAATTCTGTCTGTTCCGATCTCATACTTTTTCGGCGAAAGTGCCTTGAGTTCCATAGGCTCTGACGTGAAGACCGAGCTCTCCGAGGGTCGCGATCTTACAGCGTTTGTTGAAACACCCGAGGCCACAGAGCTTAATCTTGCATTTTCTAAGATCAAATCTCCGATTGTGCGCAAGCGTATTGTCGTGCTGCTTAAAAGCATTGCCATGTGCTCAAACCCCAATGATAAAATGAGAAATGACAGCTTCCGCCGCTGCACATTTAGGATGCTCTGTCCGCCGCCAGGCTGACGGTTAAACACGTAGTTGGCGCGCCGCTAGCATGGCGTCTGAGGACTCATATTCGCACGGAGTTCGGGAATGGATTTGAACAGCCAGTCACCCCATTTGGTTGACGCACATTTAGAGATAGGAAAAGCAGAAAGCGTATTGGAAGCGTTGAGAATCCTTCAGCGTATCTACAGCGTCGATTTCGTGACCTATCATCTTGCACATACGGTCGCAGACGTTGTTGATGCTCCATTTGTTAAAACCACCTACACTGATATCTGGGTTTCCCGGTACTTACTGAGTGGCTACGTCAAAGTCGATCCAGTGGTTAAGCAGGGCTTCCTGAGGCAAATGCCGTTTGACTGGCGAGAACTTGAAATCACATCGACTGCTTATGAATTCCTTCGCGATGCCCAGAACCATGGCGTCGGTCGCAATGGATACTCTGTCCCGATTGTCGACAAGAAACGTCGCGCCCTGCTCTCTTTGAATTCCCGCAAGCCACCTGACGAATGGAGCGGGATCGTAGACCAATTTCGCGGTGAGTGGCTGGAACTTGCATTCCTCATCCACAAGAAGGCGATTCAAGAGATTCACGGAGAGCATGATCCCGTCCCCAGTCTCAGCAAGCGGGAGAAAGAGTGCCTCCATTGGACTGCGCTCGGAAAGACCAGCACGGATATTGCGCAAATTCTTGGGTTGTCCGAACATACGACACAGACGTACCTATCAAACGTACGACACAAGTTTGGAAGCGGTCCTATTACGTCTGCGGTCGCTTTGGCAATTCAGCTTCGCCTGATTAATCCATATGGCAATACCCAGACTTAGGGGAGCCGATCTCTGGAGGTTTATCCCGCAGATGGCGGGCCGGATACTGTCTCCGTCAACAGGAGGCAATGATGTATCTTCTCGTTCAAGCTAATGAATATCACAAATATGCCGGACTGCTCGAGCAATCGCTTCGGCTGAGGAAAAGAGTCTTCGCCGATTGGCTGGGCTGGAAGGTCTCGGTATCTGGTCTCTACGAACGAGATCATTATGACGACCTACAGCCTGCCTACCTCCTCTGGTGCGACGAACAGCGGGAGCGACTCTACGGTTCGCTTCGACTGATGCCGACAACCGGCCCGACACTCCTCTATGACGTCTTCCGTGAAACATTCCCTGAAGCATGCGACCTCGTCGCACCTGGCATCTGGGAGGGCACGCGGATGTGTGTCGACGAAACGGCTATCGCGCGCGACTTCCGTGACATGCGCCCGGAACGGGCTCTTTGCCTGCTTCTCCTGGCACTTTGCGAGGTCGCTCTGAATAATGGGATCCATACGATGATCTCGAATTACGAACCACATATGAAGCGGGTATATCAAAGAGCGGGCGCCCAATTTGACGAGCTTGGTCGCGCCGACGGGTATGGAAGATTTCCGGTATGCTGCGCGGCGTTTGAGGTTTCGCCACGTGTTCTCGCCGAGATGCGCCTGAAGATGCAGATTACCGAACCGCTTTACAGGCGCCCCGAGTTTTTCCGACCAGACGTCATTGTCGCCGAACTAGCAAGCGCTTGAATCGGGGTCTGCATTCCTGCGGTCAGACCGCGCGCAGGAGAAAACTTCCGCTAATGAAAATTGCCGAGGAATAGCCATGGATGATAGTTTTGACGGGGCTCTCCTCCGCCTTGCCGAGTCCCACGCGCACGCCGTCTCTGAGCTCAAAATGCTGCGACAAAGTAAGCTGCGCGCCAGGGACCACGACCCGAACACCGCTCTTCCCCAAGCCCTTGCTCGAGAAGAAAGGGCGCGTGCAGCGCTCATCGAGTGGAGACCTGATTCAAACATCGAAGCGCAAACGAAATTGTTGTACCTGGTGCACTATTTAATCAGCACCAAAAAATCATTGGATCGCAAAGAGATGGAAGAATTGATGGATTCGATCGCGCATTTCGTGGAGAAATAGTGATAGCGAAAAGCGCGAAGTAGGCGCACGTGATTCGTGGTCGATGAAGTGCGTAGCCTTTCGCCCTGAACGTGATGTATGCTTCTATACGTCACGTTTTGGGTCAAGAAGATATGAGTAAGAACTTAGATAGCTACATCGCCGAATTGGGCCTGGTGAAAACCGCCGATCCCGAAAATGAGAAGCCAGTCTATCGTCGGGAAGGTCTTGACGGAATTTCCACATTCGAGGAGCTCGACGCCCGGCTCGGCGAAAAGCTACGCGAGTGTCGTCAGGCGAAGGATCTAAGCAGAGCTGACCTCGCCACGCTTGTGGGCTTGAGCGAACAGGTCTACGGGCGATATGAGCGAAGTTCATCGAGGATGCAGGTGAGCAGGCTGATCCACCTGAGCGAGATTCTTGGAATATCCCCGCTTGGCATGCTCTTTGCTGCGGCGCCCCATCTTTGGGGAAAAACGCCAGAAGAAGCCGATACGAGATTTCGCATGATCAGATTACTAGACGAGTTGCCGACCGATACGATGGCGTCGATCGTCACACTCCTGGAAACTGTCTCTGTGCTCCAGCAGCCCCCCAAAAAAGACCCCACGGCTGAGCGTCCGTAGGCGCTCAGGCATTCCCATGCCCCAGTTTGTCAACGTTCGAGGCTAAACCAGAACCGTCTGGATTGCCCGGTCGTTTCGTCTCGTAGATCGAAATAATGTGGGTCTTGTCGTAGAGGTCTCGCCTTGAACTCCGTATAAGAGCAGGAGCTTGAAGTGCTATAGACGCGTGTCACGCCATCGGAAGTCGTCCGCCTCTGCTCTACGTTCCCAGAACCGAAGAGGTGTTGCCTTCCCTTGCATTGGTTCACAGCTCGCATACAACGCGACTTAGCCCGGCTAAAAGATGAACTGTCATCGCTGTCTCCGTTCGCCGGCGTCCATCCAGCCGGGCACTCTGCATATTGCTCATAGCCCGGCTCGCCGGCCCCGCCCTCGGGGCATGTGGGCCATGAAAACCCGAGCTTCTTCATCGCCGAGATGAGCTTTTCCATGGGCGGTTGGCAGCTTTCCACGCCGCGCCAGGAGGGATTGGAGGAAGCCGCACAAAGCAAAACTTCGCAACCCCAATCGCTCGCTTCTGCAGATGTCGTGGAAAGTCCGGCGAAAGCCATCGAAGCAAACAATGCTAGAAGGTATTTCATTGGAGCCTCCGTTGCTCAATGCGTTATCGGTCCCGACGCTTCGGCTGGCGCCGCGCATCAAAGAAGGGGGGTGAGATCTCGCTACCACGCTCCCTTAGCAGGTTGATGTCGGCCTGCGGCCTGCGCCCCAAGGTCGTGTCGATCGCTTTCCCGCGCCATTCCTTCATGTCGAGCACATAGGTTCCCCACATTCCGTAGCGCGCCGCAATCGCCGACTGCTGCGCCTCGAGATAGCGCCTGTCTTGAGGAATTGGCGTGTTCAGTCTCGCCCATCCCACCCTGAGCATTTCCAGCCCAAGATCGCGGCTGCCGATCCGGCACTTGCCAGTTAATCCGATCGGATGATTATCTACGATCGCGTCACAGTGAACGACGCGGCTTCCCGTCGTTCTTTTCAGCCAGGCCTTTGCCAAGGCGCCGCACGGTACAGGCGCCAGCGAGGCCGCAGTCATTGATGTTGCGTTGGGATTGAATGACCACTGGACCAAGTCGCAACTGTCTATCTGGGACAGTCGCACAAGTAGCCGTTCCGCAGGAAACCAAAGTGTCCGTCCGTCAACGACGGCGACCTTACCACTCACTACTGCAAGCGGCGCCATCTCTGCTGATCCGGGCCGGCTGTCATCCGTGAAGTCTGCTGCAGCGGACACACCTTGTAGTCCGATGAAAATCGTAATAGCACAGATGATACGACGGATCATGGCAGAACTCCCGGCTTTCTGGCGGCGCGGCTTAGCAATATCGCTGGATGCTGAACATCTTTGAACTGCCAAAGGCCACGCCGCGCCTTGCGAGCGACCTGCTCTGCCACGGCATAGGCTGGATAGATCGGCGCCCCGGTGTCATCTAGGCTAGCAAAGCCATAGCCCTCGCTGATCATCATCATGGCAAGATCGAGCCGTTGCCCGCCCACCAACGCGTAGCAAACCGTAAAGGTCAGATCCGTGCGACCGACAATAGGAGCGCAAACCGGGCCGGCATCCTTTACAAACGCGGCAAGCACGGCAATTGATGCCTCGCCACAGTCGCGCTTATGTCCCGACGCGTTGGTATAGGACGTACCTCTCAGGCATGATTGGAGGCCGTAAAGGCGATACCGCTTTCCAGCGGAAATCCATGTGTCGCCCGTTTCAAGAACTGCGCCGGTCGCGAATTCGAAATAGCCAGGGGGTGCAGCGCCAACGGCTTGAGTTGCTATCAGGGCCGATGATACTGCGACCAGCACTCTCCGTCTCATTGCTTTTGAACCCTTGGATCGGCCCACATGCCGAAACCGCCCCTGCCCGTCTTCTCAGCGTCAGAGAGATCGGGTCGCATCGGCGAGCCATCAGGCTTTTTCGATAGCCTGAGAGCCCCAAGCGAGACCAGCTGCTCTTCCAGGCTATCAACGGAATCGAGTGAGCCGGGAAAATTGTAGTATCCGAAGCATGTAGCGTCCTGCAACGAAGCATCGCGTTCCGTCAGGAACGCCCGGCAAAAGATCACTTTCGCTGTCCTTACCAGTATCGCCAGTTGCTCCTGAGCGTAAGCATCACAGGTTCCAGCAAAACCCTCCTTCTGATTGACCATGTCCCCAGCGCAGGGTTCCAGCCCATAGAGATGAAGGCTGGTCTTCCCATCGATAGCGATTTGGACTGGCGTTTCGACGGCGAAGCCGGTTGCGGAGGCAAAACCCTTTCGATTCACCACCTTCCCGTTTGGATCATAATACTCAACGACCAGAACCGCTTTCCCGGGCGCAGCCAACGACTTGACATACGTCTGGTCGATCGTTCCACCCGCCCAGCACGAAGGCGCGACCATGGACGCACCCAGCGCAAGTACGATTGCTCTTTTTCGACCCTTTACCTCTCCTGTTCTCATCGCCGTCACCTTGGTTCGTGTTTTTTCTCTTTTCGATCGGATTTTTTCGATGTAATGATGAACACAAATGGTAACTGAATCAATCAAAAAAATTTGCCTTGAAGATCGCCCTTCCGTACATTTACGTACCAAGATAGATCATGAGATCAAATAAAAATGAAGGGTTTTCGCGTGAAAATGTTTTTATGCCCCCTTTTGATAGCGCCAGTCTTGGCGTGGCAGATCCCAGCCTATGGTTTTGATTACGGACGCTTTTATAGAGGTAGCGCGGAAACGGAAAGCGTTCGTATCCTCGCATCCCAAGCCGGAGAACGCGCTAAAGGTGATGCATTCGAGCTGTCGCCCTCCGGGCGAGTAGACAAAGTTTCATCCATCGAAACCGTGAACACAGATGGTTCCATTGGGCGTATAAGTGATCAAGGCCTTGGGACAAAAGACACCAGATCGGAGTTGGTTCTAAACTCGAACACATCGTATTCACACGGAGGTGACGGACGCGAATTGGCACGCGAGTGCGGCCCATCGCCGATGACTGCCGCCGAGATTGAGGACCTCGTCGGACGTACCGCACAAACTTACGGGATTGATCCGGGTTTAGCGAAGGCGATTGCTTGGACCGAGAGCCGGTTCGACCGAAACCGCAACAGTCAACAAGGCGCCCGCGGTCCGATGCAACTCATGCCCGCCACCGCCGAGGAACTTGGCGTGATCGAAATCTGCGACCCGGTTGCAAATATCGACGGGGGCATCCGCCACCTCAAGCTAATGCTCGACGAATTCCAGAACCCGATCCTCGCCGCCGCCGCTTATAACGCTGGAGCACAAGCCGTCTACGACAATGGCGGCGTGCCTCCTTTTGGCGAGACCGTTCGCTACGTCGCGAATGTCATCAACCGCCAGATGGGTTTGCAGGTCCAACGCAAGAAACGAACGCGTGGAACAACTGCCGACACTGACCCCCCCTCCACTAACGAAATGGCCAGCGATGTGATCGGTGCGCGCGGAAGCCGGTTCATCAAGGGCGTCATGCAGTTCTGAACGCAAAGGAGAGATTCAATGACTGTCAGCCTTTCTTCAAACCAAATGAGGGCAATCCGCGTCGCTGGTGTGATGTCTGCGATCGTCCTATCACAGCTCGCCACGGCTGATTTCGCGGTGGCGCAGGCCACCAATCAGGCCTTTGCACCGCTTCAGACTGTCGTGCAGGCCGTGGTCGACTTTATCACCGGCCCATTCGGTCGTTTGGTCGCCATCATCGCGGTTATCGGCCTGGGTTTCCTGGCCTTCGCGGGCCGGTTGAGTTGGTTTACCGCAGGCGCCGTGGTGCTGGGTATTGGTCTGGTCTTCGGAGCACCCGCCATTGTTGACGAATTGATGTCGACGGTCGGGAACTGACGGATGGCTGAGTTCGAAGACGACAAGCCCGTCCTGACTCCTCTCATCATTGGCCTGACCCGATCGCCCACGCTCTGGGGTGTTCCCTACATGGTGGTGGTCTTGGTGATTGGCATGACGATCATCGCCTGGCTCGCCACGAATACTGTCTGGGCGCTGCTGACAGCGCCTGGCTCATACGTGATCCTGTTCACGCTGTGCAGTTGGGACAGCCGGATCCTGGACGTGTTGCAGGTGGCAACCCGCCTGACGCCGAAGACACCGAACAAAACATTTTGGGGCGCCAACTCTTACGGACCGTAACGACCATGTTGAAGCTCATTCGAGAAGAACTCGGGTTTGGCAACAGACTCGCCCGCGAAAAACCAATGGCGAAGCATATACCGTACTTGCGGCATGTCGCCGACACGGTCGTCAAGCTGGAGAGTGGGGCCCTGCTCGCGGTCGTTCGCCTCAATGGCCTGTTTTTCCAGACGGAGGACCAGGCTGAACTCAACATGCGATCCGTCGTGCAAAACACGATGATCAGGGCGCTCGGCTCCAGCCGCTATTCACTTTGGTCAACCGTCATCCGGCGGCAGGTCGATAGTGATCTGGACGGTCAATTCAAAGACCCCTTCTGCGACCTGCTCAATCGCCGATACATGGCGCAGTTGAGCGAAAAGCGGATGTTCACCAACGAGCTCTACCTCTCGGTCATCCGATCAGGAATGCGCGGTGCGCTGGCTGTCGGCGACAAGGCGCGGCGCCTCATCGACAAAGCGGGATCCCGCGATGCGGCCGATGATCAACTTCGAGAGGCTGTCAGCGAACTCGAAGAACTTGTCGGTAACATCTGCAAGGATCTCCAGAAATATGCCGCACGTCCCCTCGGTATCGTTCATCGCGATGACGACCCCTATTCAGAGCCCTGCGAGTTCTTCCAGACGATCCTGAGCGGCGGCATTCCCCGCCGCATGCGCCTGCCCCGGATGAGCATCTCCAACTACATCGGGAGTTCGCGCCTGCATTTCTCCCGGCGGACCATGCAGGCACAGGGACCAGTCAAGGAGGATGATCGGTTCGGCGCCATGCTATCGATCAAGGAGTACCCTCCCTTCACAGGTCCGGGCATGCTGGATGGCTTGCTGCAGGTCAACCATGAATTCATTCTCACCCAGTCTTTCGCCATCACGGACAAGCCGATCGCCCAGGAGCGCATTTCGCGTCTCAAACGGCAGATTGCGGCCTCTGACGAAGCCGGCAGCGATGTCGAAAACGATATCGACTTTGCCCTGAACAGCCTCATGAATCAGGAGGCTGTGTTTGGCCTCCATCATATGACCCTCTTATGCCTGTCGCGAGATCTGGATGGGGTCAACAAATCGGTATCCGACCTTGGCGCCTGCCTGACGGACATGAACATCAACTGGTTGCGGGAGGATCTCAATCTGGAGGCCGGCTTCTGGGCGCAGCTTCCAGGCAATCACAGCTACATCGCCCGGAAGGCACTGCTCTCCAGCGCCAATTATGCGGGTCTGTCGTCCATGCACAATTTTGCTAGCGGACAGACAGACGGCACCCACTGGAACACGCCGATCACCATTCTGGAGACGACCAGTCAGACGCCCTACTGGTTCAATTTCCATCGGCGAGACATCGGCCATTTTCTGGTGACGGGGCCTACGGGCTCCGGCAAAACAGTCGTCTTGACCTTTTTGCTCGCGCAGGCTTTTCGCGTTCAACCCAATCCCAAAGCCGTTTTCTTTGACAAGGACCGAGGCGGCGAGATCTTCGTGCGAGCCATGAACGGTGCCTACGAGGTGCTGACGCCTGGGACATCGTCCGGGTTCAATCCGCTCCAGCTTGAAAACAACGGACCCAACCGCGAGTTTCTGCTTCGCTTGTTGAAGGCCATGCTCCGACACAGCGATGGCAATACTTTCGACCAGGAGGAGGAAGACATCCTCGAGCGGGCGCTGCTCCGGCTGATGCAGGAGCCAGCGGCCGAAAGAAACCTTGCCAACCTCTCCGGTCTTCTGATCGGACGTGTCCGCGCCGGCCCCAATGATCTCAGCTCGAGGCTCAGACCATGGATCGACGGCGAGAAGGCCTGGCTTTTCAATGCCCAGCACGACGTCCTTTCCTTCTCCGACCGACAGATATTCGGTTTCGACATGACCAGCATCCTCGACAACGAGGAGCTCAGGACGCCAGCGCTCATGTATATCTTTCACCGCCTGGACGAGCTACTCGACGGCAGACCCGTGATGATTTTTATGGACGAAGGCTGGCGCCTTTTGCGGGATGCGACGTTCAGCGACTTCATCGTCGATAAGATGAAAACGATCCGCAAGCTAAACGGCATCGTCGGCTTTGGCACCCAGTCCGCCGCGGATATCGCGCGAGCGCCGGCATCGCATACTTTGATCGAGCAGTCATCGACCAACATCCATTTCCCCAACCCGCGTGCGGACGAAGAAAGTTACATCCGGCGCTTTGGTCTGACGGTCAAAGAATTCAACTTCATCCGAACCACGCCCCCGGAAAAGCGGACGTTCCTAATCAAACACGGCAATGACAGCGTCATTGCAAGGCTTGATCTCAATGCCATGCCTGACATGGTTAAGGTCTTGTCCGGCCGCAAGGAAAGCATCGAAGAGTGCGCGCGCCTGAGAGATGCGCTGGGTGATGACCCTCTCGCCTGGCTTCCTCCATTCTGTGGATGGGAGACATGGCCATGAAGCGTTTCGCACTTCCCCTGTTGGCTGTCGCTGTGTTCGAGGTTCCGGGTCTTGCCTTGGCCGACGTCCCTGTTATCGATGACACAATTCTGCAGGAAGACACCGCGCGCGACGAGACAACGCGCAAAATCGAAACGACTGACAAGGATCGCCATACGATCAACACTTCGGTGACCTGCTCCATGTACCGTCCATCGCGCCGCAACGATCCGGTGGGCGCGGCGGAGCAAAATGCCGAGATCTCCGGCCTTGTCCGCAGGGTGGCACGGGAAGAAGGCGTCAACGAAAACGAGTTTCTCGCGCTGGTCTATCAAGAGAGCCGGTTCAACCCCTGCGCCAAGTCCGGCGTGGGTGCCACCGGGCTTGCACAGTTGATGCCAGGGACCGCGGCCGAACTCGGTGTGAACGAAAACAATATCGAAGAAAACCTGCGAGGCGGAGCGCGGTACTACAAGCAGCAACTGCGCCGCTACAATGGCAACGTGGCCCTGGCGCTAGCTGCTTACAATTCGGGTGCCGGCAACGTCAACAAATATGGCGGTATCCCTCCGTTCAAGGAAACGCAGGGCTATGTGCGCAGCATCACGCAGGATTGGCTGCCGGCTTTCGGCGGATCCGACAAATCCGGCATTCCGCTGAACTTTGGTGGTGGCGAGACGGCCTATACAGGCATGCGATCTTCCACGTTGAATGCTATGGGCACAACGACGGCCACGTCGGAAAGCCTCTCAAATGTCGGAAGCTGGTACCAGCAATTGGCTGGTATGCAGACCGGAACCATTCAGGACAGTTGGGACCACAATTCCACAGCGCGCAACGCCAATCTGGAAATGATGAACAACGTCATCAAGCTCAGCACAGCCATGGCCGATCTCATCAATTCACGCAATTCCGTCACGACCTCCAACCTGTCGAGTTCGTCCCAATCGGCATCCACCGGCAAACATGGGGACAGGCCAAGAGACACGACCAGTCTGTGCGACCCAAAGGTCAACCTCATCTGGGATCCTGAGAAACGAGCCTGCATCGATAAACGTGAAGGTACCTCAAACGTGCAGTTGTTGCTGCAACCACAATAGGAGCCAATCATGAAACTGCTGACAACAACTGCTGCGCTTGCCTTGATTCCGCTTGGCGTCGCCCATGCAGACGTTCCGGTGATCGACAAGGAAAACTATAAGATCGCCAAAGAGACCGCAGACACGACGACCAAGATCCTCGACACAAATTCGAACATTTTGACGACCGTCCAGGACACGCTGAAAGCCGTGACCGGCGACAGAGGGAGCACGTCTCAACCTCTGCAGAACCTCGCCATCGGCCAAGGCTTCAGCGTCGCTTCGATGCCGTCGCTCGACAGTCTTATCAAGGGCGGCGTTCCCAATTTCGGCAATATGAGTGGTGACATTTCCAAGGTCGCGACAACGTTCATCAACGGCCTGCAACTTGTAAAATCGCTATCCAGCAAGGACAACAGCGACTTCTCCGGCGACAAATCCTACGAGCAACTGGTCAACACTGTCCTTGGCGTTTCGGCCCTGATCAACGGATCGCAAAAGGCCACGGAAACACGACGCAGTGCTTTCGAGGCCGCCGGGCAGAAGATTGGCACGGCCGAGGACATTAAGGGATCTATCGACCAGAACACGCAGTTGCAGGTGCAATCCGGCCTGACCCTTAACGAAATGATCGGCGTCATGAACGGGGCGGTATCATCACTTCAGGCCGACAACCAGCGACGCCTGACCGACATATCGAACAGCAAGAAAGCGCTCGCCTATGGCGATTGATGGCATGACCAAACTTCTGCCCGTGGCTCTTCTGTTGGCAACGTCAATGCTCACGGGTTGCGGAACCGTCAAGGAAAAGACTGCCCCGTGCAAGCGGCCGGCGGAGCTGACCTCTTATGCAGTTGACCGCCGGCAGTCCTGCGGGCCGATGCGCAGTGTCAACGATCCAGCCGCCGCCTTTGCCGCGATCGGGTTTGAATAGGGGCTGCTATGGAAGACTTTCTGGGTGACCTGCTGCAGCGCATCGAGGATTCGGGAACGTCGTTCTCGGAGCAGGCCTACACCGTCGTCGGTCAAGAGATCATGCCGCTGCTGCAGATGATGCTGGTTGCCTACGTCGCCTATTACGGCCTCCAGCTCTTTCTTGGGACCGCGCGCATAGGTGTGTCAGAGATCGTCGGCCGCATCGTCCGCATGATGATCATTCTGGCCCTCGTCAGTTCATGGGCAAATTTCAACAATCTGCTCTACCAGTGGATCAACGACACCCCCGAGGACGTTGGCCGTGCCATTCTGGCTGCTTCCGGAACAGGAATAACCGAACCCACCAATGGCCTGTCGCAGATCTGGCGCACCGCCAATCAGGCGGCGTCCGCGTTTGCCGAGCAATCCGGTTACTTTTCGATCCTTCCGAGTATGATCGGCGTGCTGATCATGGTCGGCGCGGGGATTTTCATCGCCGTGGCACTCGCGATCCTGATTCTGGCCAAGGTTATGCTGTGGGTTCTAATCGGCACAGCGCCGATCTTCATTGCCTGCATGCTGTTTGAGCGAACCCGTGGTTATGGCGTCGGCTGGTTCAACCAGGTCCTCACCTATGCACTGATCCCTTTGTTTATCTATGTCGTCGCCTCCTTCCTGATCGCCGCGATGAATCCGGAACTGACCAAGATCGATGCTGCAAGTGGCTCAAGAACGCTCACCCTTGCCGATGTCGCCGGCTTCCTACTGCTGTGCGCCGCAGGGGCCTTTGTCATGCTTTACATTCAGTCGATCGGCCAGGGGATCGCCGGCGGGATCAGCGCGGGAATCGGGGCAGCGGCAAGCCAAGCGACAAAAGCCTTGGGGCTGGGAGCAGTGCGCGGAGGAGTATCCGCTGGACGCGTGGCCTACCGCGGAGGTCGCGCACTTCGCGACAGGTACAGATCCGGAGGCGACAATGACAGTTCCGGCACCAAGGCTGCCATGCAGACGAAAATCACGCAGAACAGTACACCGGCTTAGCGCGCCAAACATCCGAAGGGCATGAGGGGAAATGGCAGAAACGAATGACGAACGACTGCGCACCTATTACCAGAGCGGCGATATCTGGGAACAGGAGGTCGTCAAGAAAGCCAAACGCTCGCGAGCACTTGCCTGGTTTGTAACAACGATCTTCGGCGCGATCACGCTTGTAAGTCTTGGCACGCTTGCGATGCTGGTTCCGTTGAAGAGCTTCGAACCCTATATCGTCGAGGTCGACAAGAACACCGGCTATGTCGAGGTCAAGTCTGGGCTCACAAGGCCCACAAATCTGACCGAGCAGCAGGCGATCACCCAGGCGAATATCGTCCGGTACATACGGTCGCGCGAAGGCTACGATCCCTTTGCGATCGAGCAGAATTTTGGCATTGCAGCACTTTTATCAACGGGTAACGCGGCTCGCCAACTGCAAGATCTTTACAGCGCAGCCAATTTGCAGAACCCCGCAAAGGTCTATGGGCGCAACAAGCGCGTGACGACGGAAATCGCCTCCGTCACCTTTCCAAATGCCAGCACCGGCATCGTACGCTTCACGACTGTCGAGCAATCAGAAACGGAATCGATCCCACGTCATTGGATCGCTGTCGTTCGTTATAGATATACCGACACTCCGGCGACGAACGAATGGCGTTTTGAAAACCCACTAGGTTTCCAGGTGTACGAGTATCGCCGCGATCAGGAGACTGTGACCGAGGGTGCCCGTTGATGATCCCTCGCATTTTTCTCGCCGCCACTCTGACGGTACTCACATCTGGAACATCCGTCTTTGGTGCGCAGACGCCAGCGTCTGGTCGACTCGATCCAAGGGTCACTAGCGTCGTCTATCAGCCGAACAACGTTGTGCGTGTCTTTGCCACCTATGGCATTTCGACGATGATCATTTTCGACGAGGACGAAAAGTTCGAGACCGTCGCGCTCGGTGACACCGAGAGCTGGGATGTTGTGCCGACCGACAAAGGCAATATCCTCTTCGTCAAACCCAAAGCCAAACAAGTCACCACCAACATGAATGTGGTGACGACCAAGCGGATCTATTATCTGGAGCTCAATGATTACGCGCCCGAGGACGGCAAGAAGGTTTTCGGCATCCGCTTCGTTTATCCTGAGAAGGATCTGAACGCTTCGCTTCGCAAGGAGGCCGAGGCGCGCGCCGCCAATCCAAACCTCGCGGGCATCGACAAGGCCAACGTCAATATTGACTATTCATTTTCCGGCGACGGCAAGCTCAAGCCCTTGATGGTGTTCGATGACGGCAAGAAGACATTTTTTAAATTTGGCACGACCGTGCCAGCAATCTTTGCAGTGAACGCTGACTTCTCAGAGACCTTACGAAACTTCCGACGTGAGGGTGAATACATTGTCGTCGACGGAACGGCGACCCAATACACATTGCGTGATGGCAACCAATGGACCTGTATCTTCAATCTCCGAAAGCCGGATCTGGGGACGCCCGATCCCGACATCATGGCACCGAGTCTGGACGATAAGGCAAGAACACGCCGAAGGAGCGGAAACTGATGCAGAGGTCTCCAGAGCTTGAAGCGATGCTTGCCGGTGATGAGGTTGACATCAGAGACAAGCGCGCCCGCCGAAAGCAACTACTCGGAGGTGCTGCCCTCCTGATCGGGGGCGCGGCGGTGGCCTATGTCGTCGTATTTGCTCCTGAACAGCGAAGGCCAGAGAGCGTTAGAGGCGACGAGGAATTCACCACAACGACCTTCCGTCCGCCGTCTTTTCTTCGCGAAGGTGAGAAGCAGCCCGAAAAGGAGCCGGAGCCGATCATCAAACTGCCTGACCCTCCCGTCGAGGAGAAGAAAGAAGCACCCTCGGATACAACGAGGTTCGACGTCCCTGCTCCACCGGGCATCGTCGAAACCAACAATGAACCATTGGCCGAGCCTGAAAAGGTTGAGGAGTTTCCGAAACGTTTCCTTTCGAAGCAGGTGGTGATTGACTCGACCAAGGCCGACGGGCGCGGCTCCTTGGCTTCTGGCAGTAATGAGGGTGGACCAACAGTTGCAGGGGAGGATCGAAACAGCAAGTTTCTGGCATCCGCGTCAGCGATTGGTGATCGGTCCGCCAAAGCCCGCCAGATGGAGCGAATCGACGCAATGATCCCCGAGGGCACTTTAATTCCCGGTATTCTCGAGACAGCGATCAATAGCGACCTGCCTGGTCAGATCAGGGCTATAACTTCACAGGAGGTCTACTCGTTTGACGGTCGCCGCGTCCTGATACCGACCGGAACAAGGCTCATCGGAGAATATCAGTCCGAGGTCACGCGGGGGCAGAAACGTATCTTTGTCATCTGGACACGCTTGCTGCGAGACGACGGCGTGACGGTTCGGCTGAACAGCATCGGCACGGACAGCCTGGGACGATCCGGCCTGACGGGTCTTGTTGACAATAAATGGCGGGAGCGTTTCGGTTCGGCGATCCTGCTTTCGATCGTGGGCGCGGGCTCCTCCTATCTAACAGGCTATGGCAGCAACCAATATGGTTCCGGCAGCGGCAACGATGGATCCTCGGACTCCGACCGCGCCGCAGAACTTGCTCGCGAGACGATTGCACAGACGTTTTCCGACATGGCCAACCAAGCACTGGCGGAGAACCTCAAAATTCCCCCGACGATAAGCGTTCACCAGGGCGAGCGCATCTTCGTCTATGTCCGCCAGGACCTCGACTTCTCCGCCATGTATCCGGACCCGGTCGAGGAAGCGCTGAAGGAAATCAAGCATGAGCGAGGCATCCGCCAAAATCAAAGCCGCTGATCATAGTCCTTACTATTTCCTGCGGCGATCGCTTGACCCACTTTCCACCTTTCTGTCTGATCCGACAGTGGTGGAAATCTCGGTCAATCGGCCAGGGCACGTCTACATCGAACGGCTCGGCGCCGACGTGATGGAGCATCATGAGCTCCCAGGCCTGACAATGGCTGAGATCGAAAACATCGGTGAACGGGTCGCTGGTGCAACACATCAGTTCATCAGCAGAGCAAACCCCATTCTATCAGCAGCCTTGCCGACGGGTGAGCGAATTCAGATTGTTCTGCCGCCCGCGGCGCCCGACGGCGGTGCCATCTCGATCCGCAAGCAGGTGACGAGTGACTTCACCCTCGAAGAATACCGTGACAATGGCTCGCTGGAGAAGGTCTCTGTCGCCGTTGGTGGTCTTACAGATGTCGAACAGGCCCTCATCGAACATCTTAAAGGGGAGCGCATCTATGAGTTTATTCGTTCTGCCATCAAGCAGCGGGTCTCGATCCTGATCAGCGGCGGGACATCCACGGGAAAAACAACCTTTCTCAATGCATGCCTCAAGACGATCGACCCATTCGAACGCATTCTAACCCTGGAGGATACGCGGGAGCTTTTTCCGCCGCAAAAGAACGCTGTCCATCTCCTGGCCTCGAGGGGTGATCAGGGTACGGCACAGGTCACGATCCAGTCGCTCCTCGAGGCGTCGCTGCGGATGCGGCCCGATCGCCTGTTCGTCGGTGAGATCAGAGGATCTGAGGCCTTTGCGTTCTTGCGCGCCATTAATACTGGTCACCCCGGCAGCATGTCGACCGTCCATGCCGACACGCCTCTGGGCGCCTACGAACAGCTTGCCATGATGGTGCAACAGCGCGGAATGTCGGCAGGCTACTCCAAGCAGGATCTGATGTCCTACATCCAGATGGTGATCCCGGTTGTCATCCAGTTGAGCCGCGAGGGTGGCCGCAGGGGTGTTTCCGAAATCTACTACGCAAGGCATATGGCATGAGCAGGACATATCTTGCCGCCTACATCCTATTTTGCGCGCTAATCGCCGTCGCGGTCTGGACGATAGGCTATGCCTTGATCCTGCAGTTTGTATACAAGGACAGCCGTATCCTCCATCTGACTGTGACAGCCAACCCGTTTGCGCCGCTCCAACAATTTTGGCTCTATTCGGGCAATCCAGCGCTTCAGGTCGCAGCTTTGGGCGCGCTTGTTCCCGCTATTGCGGTTGCCTCGGGAGCCGGAATATTCGGGCTGCGCCGGCCATCCAATCCGTTGGGAGATGCGGCGTTCCAGGATATTGCCTCGATCCGGAGAGGAAAATGGTTTCGTAAGGAAGGTCACATCTTCGGCAAAATGGGCCGAAATATACTGAGGCGGCTCGATGATCGGCATCATCTCGTCATTGGTCCCACACGATCGGGAAAAGGCGTCGGATATGTCATTCCGAACGCCTTGATGTTTTCAGGCTCGATGATCGTCACCGATCTGAAAGGCGAGATCTATCAGCATACCGCAGGTTACCGAAAAGCGAACGGGCATCAGGTCTTCCTGTTTTCGCCGGGAGCTTCAACAACGCATCGATGGAACCCGATGGACTTCGTTCGGCAGGATCGCGGCAGCCGGACGATCGACATCCAGAACATGGCAAGCATTCTTATTCCCGAAACGCTCGGCTCAGACAATGCCGTGTGGCAGGGGACGGCTCAACAGGTCATAGCTGGCGTGATCAGCTACGTGTTGGAAAGCGGCCACTACCGAAACCGTCGCAACCTAGGTGAGGTCAATAGCATATTCAACGCGGGCGTTGACCTGCAGGCCCTGATGAAACTGATCAAGGAGAAGGAACCGGATCTATCGAGGTTCACGACCGATAGCTTTAACGCCTACATTTCCCTCAATGAACGGGCGGCAAGGTCCGCGTTGCTGGACATTCAAAAGTCAATGCAACCATTCCGAAACGAGCGGGTAATTGCAGCAACAAATGTTACTGACATCGACCTTGCTTCAATGCGCCGGCGGCCAGTGTCAATCTATCTGGCGCCAAACATCAGTGACGTAACCATCCTGCGACCACTCCTCACTTTGTTTGTCCAACAAAGCATGGACCTGCTGACCCGCGATTTCGACCCCAACGCCCTGCCTGCTTACTTCCTGCTCGACGAGTTCAGGCAGTTGAAGCGGATGGACGAGATCATGAACAAGCTTCCTTATGTCGCCGGCTACAACATTAAAATGGCCTTCATCATCCAAGACCTTAAAAGCCTGGATGAGATCTACGGCGAAACATCTCGCCATTCGCTCCTCGGCAATTGCGGCCTGCAGCTCATTCTCGGTGCCAACGATCAAGCCACGGCCGAATACGCTTCACGGGCGCTGGGCAAGAAAACAATCCGGTACAAGTCGGAATCTCGAACATTGGAATTGATGGGTCTGCCGCGCCGGACGAAAGTTGAACAGATCCGCGAACGCGACTTGATGATGCCGCAGGAAATTCGTCAGATGCCGGAGAATCGCATGCTCCTCCTCGTCGAAGGCCAGAAAGCCATATTTGGACAAAAGCTCCGTTTTCATGAGCTTGCTGCATTTAAAACCGCCGCACATTTTGCTGCTGAGAACCAGCCCGCCGTTCCAGATGCCGACTTTGTAACCTTACTGCCGGTTCCGGCAATTGATGAACAGTATGGAGGCCGTTCGACATCAGCCAATGAGGAACAAGTACAGACTGTTGATCGCGCTCCTAGTGAAAGCACACCCGCTGTTGTAGCCAAGGCGTTGCAATTGGCGCCAATCAGGAAAGGCGTCAATAAGTTTAACAATAAGCTATTTGAAAGGACGGGTGATACAACGGAAGTAGAAGCGGCAAAGCTAGAGTCACGACTAAAACCAACTGCCGAACGGCTCCGAACAGCCATCGATGCAAAACTCACCCAAACGGGGAGCGTCTCATCCCGAAGCAGACGGAGCATCACGGAGATTTTAAAGCAGACAGTCCCAGATCCGGCCGAACTGGGAATAGGCTGAGCGCGAAAGCCGGTAGATATCGGGCTCAAGGGGAAGATCACCAATGGCGCGAGGTAACGTGCTATGTCGTAAATATCAGTCGTAAGTGACTCACTCTAGCTGGAATAGTTGCGACAACGGGGGCGAGTAGTCCACCAAGGAGAGCAGAAAATTTTGTTTCATGTCAACCTCTTAGACTGGTGCAAATATTCCGAGTTCGTCCGAGATCCCAACCTAGCCTTTACAACGCGCGAAATTGCGTATCCGCTAACGACGGCGAGGTAGGAAGTTGTGCGAAACGCTGCGTCAGATCCCCTAAAACAAATGCCGATTGAGCCACGTGGTCACCGTTACCCACGCCACTGTAAGACCGCGATCGACCACCGCAAGAGTCATGACCACGAGGAAAACCGTACCGAATAGCTTAGCCCAGCCAGCGCCGGTTTTTCTGTCTTCCTCGACAACAACGATCCGTCTGTCATCACGCATCGCTTTTCCTCCTATCGCTCGCGCTCATCCTGGTCGCGTTCGCTCCGCTCCTTTGTCTCGCGTTGAATTTCTTCCAGGCGAGGAACATGCTGTTTCGCGGGATCACTCTTGGTCGTATCACCGCTTTCTTGTCGCGATGCAGTGTCCTTCGGCCCTTTCTGTCCGTGGACATCACGTTCATCAGACCGGCTCTGTGTTTGCTCACTTCTAGGCGTAGCGCGATCGACGTTGGTAACTTCGTCGGATTGCGCCCTCGTAGACGACTTTTCACTCTCACGCCTTAATCGATCGCGTTCCAGTGATTGCAGCGCGGTTTTCAGATCGTCATCGATTTCGGCCACCTCGCGAATGATGCCGTTCCCCGATGCACCAAGCTCCGCGGCCCTGGTGATTTGTGTGTCCAGCTCTTTCTTTAAAGCAGGAACTTCGTCAGGCTTTTCTGACGCCTTTCGCTCAATTGCTTCGCGTGTTTTCTCGATATCGAGAAGCGCCTTGTTTGCTGCATCGGCCGCCACGAATCCGTGTCTCTCGACGGCATCGCTCCAGCGTTGTTTATCATCCTGCTGGATATCGCCATTCCGTTCCGAGGACCGTTGATCCGAAACCTCAGACGTCCCACGGACCTCGAGCATCTCGACGATCTCGCGGCGGACATTGACATGCTCGCGTGCCGCTTGCGCAATCTCCTCGAAATCCTTGCGCTCCTCGGGCGGCATGGTTTTCTCTGCCTGGAACAACGCAGTCTCGACCCGCTTTTCATATGCTTCGAATTCCGGTCGCGTCATGTGGCGCATATCGTCACCCTCAGAAACAAGCTCCGCCAACTTTACCAAATGTGTTCGAAAATGCGAGCTGGAATTTCCGCTTTCTTGATGAGCTGTCTCGCGGCTTCCTGCGCTGGTTCTAACTTCATCCAGCCGAATGATCTGTGATCTGATGAAGTCCCGTTGAGACTCAAACTCTTGGGATCGCAATCTTTCCCGCCACTCTCCCTGCGCTGTATCCATATAACCCTGACTGCGGCTCGTTGTCGAAGGACTGGATATGTCGTCTCTTTTGGCATGCAACCGCCGCTCAGCGACAACCGTTGTTCCCTCATGCTGTGTGCGACCGATTGTGTTCACTGGGCGCACCTGGTTCTTCGAATAGGCAGGCGCGCTAGCCCGATCGCGGCGATCGGTCATCTCCATGTTGATGCCATGTGCCCGCGCCTTCTCGGCCATGCCAAGCCTCCACTGGCGAAAAGCGGCAATGGTTGTCTCGACCCGGTCGCCGGCATCCGATCGCATCGCGACTATGGCGTGGACATGAACGTGGGGACGCTTGCCCCCGTCCACCTCCGGCTTCGGATCGCTGCCTGCATCGTGGAGCGAGAAGACGTAGCGATGGCCTGCGAATTGCTCAGCCAGGAAATCCCGCGCCGCATTCTGAAACGCAGCTGTGTCGGTGCCCGCGCGCGCCGAGAGGATCAGATGCATGACATCGCGCGACTTTCGACTGTGAAGCTGGTCCCGCCATTCGAGCTGAACGAGATCGCCAGCTTGCTTCGCATCTGAGATCACGCGTCCCCGTTCGTCCTGCACCTCGCCCTTATGTGATGCCACCATCGATCGCACATGGCCTGTGCCGTACTCCGTGCCGTTGCCGTAGCCGGTAAATCGAAAGGCTGCATTCGCACCGGCGCTCTCCAGGCGCCTCTGTACGATCACCGAAGCCTTGTCGTCCGCCGTCAATCGCTCACCGTGGGTACTTCTAAGCACCGTCACGCCGTCAACGTCGAACCCGCCTCCATCCGCGCGGGCCGTGACCGCAAACGCGAAGGCGCGGTCCCCCAAGCCGTGTTTCACAATCTCACGGGCTCGGTCCATCAGCGCGTCATCAGCGCGTCCGACATCGGCCACCGCGATCTTGAACAGGCCGACGTCCCGGCTCTCGGCGCGGTTCTTCATCAGGTGATCCCATTCGTCGCCGACGGCGGAGAGTTCATCACGGCCACGAAGCTGATCGCCACGCTCGTTCTCGACGACAACGTCGCCATTGCGGGAGACATAATTGATCATCGCACCTAGTCTCGACCCGCCGGCAAACGATGCCATTTTGACGACCGCCGGCTGGCTACCGGAGGCAAGACCGGCAAAGCGCGCGCGCATGGGCCGATCGGCGCGCCGCTGAACGGCGCCCGTACGACCCTCCCCACCCTTCCGAAATCGAAAGCCCGACGACTTTGCCATTCCGGCAGACCCTGCCGGCGCCACAGCCCCTCCCCTGCGGCGGCGTTCATCGTCTTCTGGCGACGGTCGGCGTCCGAGTGTCAGATCGTGGAGGAAAGCTGCCTTGCGCTGCTCCCATTCAGACGTGAACGCGCCAAGGAAAATCTCCATCACACTCTCCCGACGCCCCTACGAGCGCCACGCTCGGCGAAGGCCTGCAGTTCAAACAGCACAATGGCGACGACGCGTTGAACATCATTGATCACCTTTTTCTCTTCTTGGGACTGACCCGCCTCTCCTCTGTTGCGTGCTCGCGACAACTGATTCAGGTTGACACCAACAGCCCTGACGTCGCCAAGAAGCAAGGAAAGAACCGCCCTGTCCGCGTCTGTGAAGAACGGACGAACCCCTGCTTCCTCCAACGTGAGAGAGCGCAAGAACCCCGAAACGGTCATCCCGGCAGCTTTGGCGGCATGCTCGATCCGCTCGATTTCGGTCGTGCTGAAACGCGCGTGGACGACCTTGTCTCTACGCTTTCCCCGTTGATCGCGACTTGCAAACGCGCTCATCAGACCTTCCTTGAATTCGGCCGCAGGCCTCATCGACGGCTCGTCCGTCGATCGTCAGCAAATTTGTATCACAAATTTGCGTATCCTGCCAAAAAACAATTACCTTATCGGTAACGTTTTTCAAGTCTCCAAGCCAGATCTGACCCATGTCTGGTGTCGCATCCTTTCGTTCTCAAACTCAAACTGTCCCGCTGCCTCTCGATGACCCTTTGGTCGATACACGACAAAGGCACACTACAGCCATACACAACACATGCGTAAAGCAACTGTTTTATAGGCTGTATTCCTTGTCCATAGGATTACTCGCCATATTCCGACAACTCGATAGGAAGGTGGATTTGAGCAGAGTGGAATATATTCCACACTGTGGTGATGGATCATACAAACTCAAGAAGCGGGAATTGTGGATGAACACGTTGTATTCATTTTTTTCTTGCGCCTACACCCGTGTTTGCAGCACAATGGCTACACCGGAGTAGATGCGGAAAGATTCCATGACCCGAACCTATGCGGCGGTGAGCAACAAAGGTGGCGCTGGCAAAACGACGCTAGTGACCCTAATCGGCGGTGAATACGCCCTTCGAGGGGAACGCGTTCTGCTGATCGACGCGGACAACCGTCAGAACCTTTCAGGATGGTGGCGTCTGTGCGCGGAAAAGGACAACGTGCCGGGGAATATCGAGGTTACCGTCGCTTCGACGCAGAGATCCATTGAGCAGGCAATCGACAATCTTGGGCAGGGTTTCGATCTTGTGATCATCGACGCACCGGGGGTGGATAGTTCGCTGCAGACCACCATTATCCGCTCCGCTGAATTGGTGATTTCTCCCATCCAGCCGGCGATTAAAGAACTTGAGGCGGCCGGTCAGGCAGTTGCGGCGGTGAACGAGATCAATGACCGGTTCGGGCTCTCCATTGATCATATCAATGTCCGCACTCGTATTTCCATACCTGGGCGCAATCTGGAAGCATATCGCTATATCCGCCCTTTTGTCGCCGGACTGGTAGAGGGAGATTACCGGACGCGCCTGCTCAATACGGAGCTTTTTGAACGCAACATCTACCGTGAGATTCAAAACGGTCTCGGCACCTTGCAGATGCAGGAACTTACGGATCCGGTGCGCAAGGCGAGAATTGAGGTTCACACCCTCGTCAACGAGATCGAGGACCATAGAGCCTCCGCACGAAGTGAGGGCGCAGCGTGAACAAGGCGGGGCTTGGGCTTTCTAACCTATCAATCGCACCGCGCAAAGCCGAGCGCCAGACGGAAGAGGTCGCTGTCGCGGTGACGCCCCCCACGCCGCCGTCCACGGAGAAAGTGGGCGGTACGATGTTGCCAAAACCGAGTGAAAAACAGCGACGGGAGACGGCCGAGGCGCGTGCCATAGCGCAGGAGGACGTGCGTTACAGTCTTAAAAATCTGAAGCGTTCCAAGCAGCGCAATGTGAAATTCTTCATCAACATCGCGCTCGACTATGAGCTGAAAGCCCGGTTACAGCGGGCGGCCTCTGAGAATGATCTCAAAATGACGGCTGTCGTTAAGGCAGCCCTAGATTATTATCTGACGGAGAATGAGTATTGAGGGCGACCCACGATATCGGCGCCGGTCGATCCGGCGCGGAGATCGCAGCCGCGACGGGAATCTGGTCCCTAGTCAGGGACCATGTTCTCCAGCAGGGCGTCGAGCTCGGCGACGACAGCGGCCAGTTCCGCCACAATCTGCTGACGCTCTTTTCGGTCGACTGCGTTGGGAAGCTCAGCGCGCAGTTCTTCGATGTGCTGTTCGATCGTCATCTTCGTCTCCTTGACGTTTGTGAAAGATGGAACCGACGCGGCGGAAGGACGATGACGAGTCAAGGTTCGCGTCAGCGACCGGCGGAGCCGGCACGAGGAGGAACCGATTTTGTCGGAGCAAAGCGCAGGCAAAATTGGAGGGGCCGCGTGACCTTGAGGCGGCATTGGCCTTTTGCCATACTCGCAGATCTCAGCAGACAGGGGTATTCTCTCGTGTGGCACCCTCTTGCAGCGGCGCGTCAAACGAGAGATCGCTTGAAGGCACGGGTGCGATGAGCAGACGCTACCGAATAGGTCACGCCGTTTTGGCAGAGGAGGATCCGGCCTTCGGTGCGACCCTGACAGAGGCATACCGGATCCGGCAAAGACCTGTCTGCCTGTGCTGTGAGAAAGGCGTGGAGATGTATATCGCACGCATCAGCGAGCAGTATTTCATCAAACGGATGCCCCTGACAGGGTCTGACCACGATCCGCTGTGTCAATCCTATGAACCGCCCTATGAGCTTTCCGGTCTTGGGCCGCTGATCGGCGGGGCAATACAGCTCGACCAGGTGAGCGGAACGGCGGCACTCAAACTGGATTTCTCTCTCTCAAAGCGTGGCGCGCAGAAATCTGCGGGTGGATCCGCGCAAGGTGAAGGTCCGGTCAAGAATGAGGTCAGAAAACTGTCGCTGCGCGCACTTCTCCATTTCTTATGGCATCAAGGTGGATTGACCGAATGGACGGCCCATTGGGCCGGCAAGCGCCATTGGTTTCAGGTGCGCAGCCATCTTCTGGAAGCCGCGGCGACGACAACGGTCAAAGGGTCGGCGCTGTCAGACCGCCTGCTCATTCCGGAGAACTTTCGTCTAGACGAGAAGGCTGCCATCGAACAGCGGCGGGCCTCCGCTCTTGCAGATATCCGAGCACCGTCGTCTGGGCCCAGAAAACTGATGGTGCTGATTGGTGAGGTGAAGGAATTTGCGTCAGCCCGCAGCGGTCAGAAGATTATCGTCAAGCATATGCCCGGTTTCCCTCTGATGATGGAGGAGGGCACCTGGCGTCGGCTGCAGTCTCGTTACGCCGGCGAGCTGGAACTCTGGCGGGCCAATGACCAGTTCCATCTTGTCGCCATTACGACGTTTGGTATGACCCATTCCGGCCTCGCCACGATAGACGAGATCGCCCTGATGTCGGCGACCGAGCAATGGCTGCCGATCGAAAATGCCTACGAGCACCGGCTCATCGAAGCTCTGTCGAGGCTCAGTTCGAAAAGCGTCAAGGGCCTTCGGTTCAACATGGCGTCGACACAGCCGATTGCAGCGGCGACCCTGCGGCATCGCCGACCGATGCCCGCAGCGCTCTACATCATACCCCCGGACGCCAATGAAGACTTCGAGGCCACGCTTTCGGAGATGATTTCGGCTCGGGATGATGTTGAGGCCTGGGTCTGGCGTGTGGCTGAAGGCGAGATGCCACCCCTTCCTCTCGGATGATGTGACCTTCGACCGATATCACTGTCGTGAATCGATCCGACACGACCGATTCAAAACTCTCATTGGACGCAGAATCCCAAAAAGACGAATCTGGGTCGATGATTGCCCAGCCCTATCATCTCTATATCGAGCGGATCGATCCTGCGAAAAACATGGCGCGCTTCTATGCGCTCGCTATTCAGCCGACCCTATTCGGACAGGCGTCGCTTATGCGGTGCTGGGGCCGCATCGGTTGCCGCGGTCAGCAGAAGCTTCATATGTTCGAGCGTGAAGATCAGGCAGTCGAAATGTTCCTCGAATTGCTTTCTGAAAAACGCAAAAGAGGCTATCGGCCGCGTGCAAGCTGTGGAAACCCCGCAAATTCTCCGCGATTTGCAGCGGCAGCACAATGACATCGCCCCGATTGACTGTCACTGATTCCGACATTCATAACGATGCGGAGAATTTGACATGACCACAACAAATGAAATTGCTGACAAGATTGCGACCGAGCACGGTCTGACCAAGGTTCAGGGCAAGGCGGTGGTTGAGGCAGTGATCGCGGCCATCACAGATGCAACGATGGCCGGTAACGAAACCTCGTTGCCGGGCTTTGGAAAGTTCAAAATCAAAGATACGCCCGAGCGCGAGGGCCGCAATCCAGCGACGGGCGAGGCCATGAAGATCGCCGCTTCGAAAAAGCTGGCGTTCACGCCAGCCAAGGCCCTGAAGGACGCACTCAACAAGTGACATGACAAAAGCCCCGCTCGGATCGAGCGGGGCTTTGCGAATTTCAGCGGCGGGTATTTCGCGACCAGATGAGTTGCAGGCCTTCCTGGCCCTGGACTTCGGTGAGCGTGGCGTAGATCGGAGCTGGAAAGCTCGGGTCGTCGAGCTTGACCGAGATGTAGTCTCGCTCGGTTTCGCGGGCCTGCTTTTGCCATCCGGCGCCGAACTCGACATTGCCGGCGAGGACCCGGAAGTCGGGAGCGTCTTCGGAGGAGCGCTCGACCCGGATGATCTTGGCCTTGACGTTGAGATTAAGGGTCTTGATGGTGCCGGAGAAGCCGTTGTCCGAAGCGGTGAAAGAGCCGATGGTTGCCATTGTCGTATTCCTTTTCCAGTTGCTCGGACCGCGCCCATCGCGATCTCGATGGCTGTCGATCAGACCGGGGGACGATCGGCCCGCACCTGACAAGGCCGCAACGAAGTGGAGGACGGCCATGGGCCGAGGCTTTCTTGCCTCGCGAGGAATGGCGGCGTAGCCGACAGGGGAAGAAAACGAGCCGGCCGTTGCGGAGATCGATCGAGCCGAACAACGTGAGGTGGTCTTCGGTCAGACATGCCCCATCGAGACCGCAGTGGGTGCCGCTCGTGAGATTGGAAGGAAACACAATGGCTGAAAGAGGCGAAGACGCGTTGCAATGTGGCGTCGGCCTACTGCCCCTCTGCGTCTCAAGGCGGAGACAATCCTAAGAGTGCACGACACCTGTGAGCTTCCGGGAAGCGGCCGCCTGCTTTTGACAGTCAGAGCAATGGTTTTCAAAAAAGCCTGGCTGAAACTACCAAGCGACTTGGTCGATTCAAAATCGAATGCCTTGTCCAGTTCGACGCGGTTATACTCATCGAGAATGATCCAGCAGGGAAAATCCAAGCCGGCCCGTCGGCACTCCATCTGCGTGATGGCAAGCGAAAGACGGTCGGTTGCGGGCAATTGCGACGTGATCGGGAACAGGAATACGGCGCCTGGCATGGCGGCGGTCCGCACAACGACGCAGACTGGTCTCGCCTTGCGGCCCGACTCTTCGCCGACCGCCGCCTGGCGGCTCCACAGATAAAAAAATCGGACGATATTGCCTGGCTCAAGCATCGTCTTGACCCATGATGTCGTCAAGGCCGGTCATCAGTTCCTGATGAATATCCTGTGGCGCATCGAGCAGATTATAGGCCTTGGTATGGGAACTGCCGATCAATTTCCGATATTGATCTGCAGTGAGAATGACAAGCTTGTCCTTGCCACGCTTCGTCAAGGTCACGGGTTCGATCAACGCTGTCTCAAGGATCTCGCCGGAGGCGCGGTTCATGTCTGAGAAGGTGTACTGTTTCATGGTGGTCACTCCATTGAAGTACCTACAATACGTAATCTATGCGATTGCGACAAGCTCCGTCCGCGGGAAGAGATGACATCATGGTCGGAGATGAGCAGGGTCAGGGTCCGTGGCTTGCATCGGAACCGCATCCTGACCGTGGCTCCATCCCACGCAGCCAATATTATGGCCTAGGGCGCCTGCCGTCGTGTCTCTGGCTGCAGCTCGTGAAGATAGGCCACCGCGCGCTGCGCTTGCGCTGCCGCCTGCACGATGAAGCGCTTGTCATTGGCAAGCACCTGAAGCCAGGAGGCGAGGTAACTCGCATGATCAGGTCGCGGCTCCATTTCCGGGACGATATGAAGATCGGCCGCGAGGAAGACCGCCCCCAATTCGGCGATCAGCTCTTCTCGGGCGCGTTCGCTACGATCTTTGGCATATCGTGACAGATCACGGTCGAGCCGGTGGGCAGCGCCCACCCAATGGATGCTCTCATGCGCAAGCGTCGCGTAATAACTTTCGACGTCTCGGAACGTCTCGATGGGTGGCATCTGGATCATGTCTGGGCCCGGCGCATAAAATGCCTTCGCCCCACCGTGGCGGATGTTGGCACCGGTGGAGGCAAAGAAGGCGTCGGCCTCAGTGATCCGGCCGACGGGCCGCTCTACGATCTCCTCCCGGCTATCGGCGTAGCGGTCACCGAGACCGTCGATCTGTTCGACATTGAAGACCGTGTAGGCCTTGAGGAAAGCGATATCGCGCTTGATGTCGTGGTCGCCGCCATCGGTCTCGGTCTTGGTGATGCGGTTGGCATAGACCACCATGGAGCCGGTCTCGCCCTTTCGCACAGATGCACCCAGTTCCTGAGCCTGGCGAAACGTCATCCACGTCGATGCAGCATAACCCCTCGCCGTCGCCTCCGACCACAGAAGCAAGACATTGATGCCGGAATAGGGTTCGCCATTGTGGCGCAACGGCCGCGAGACGCGGCCAGCGAGATGGCGGCTGTTCCAGGGCTGGACCCACGGACGCACGCCTTCGTCAAGGGCCGCGATTATCTTGTCTGTGATACGCGCGTAGACATCGGCCCGCGGTTCGGTCTTGCTATAGGTCCGGCCTTCAACTTCCTTAATTTTCTTCTTCATAATTCCGTCTCCTCTTTGTCGACCGCGCCGATCGCGGTTCGTTACGGCGGTCGAAAAAGCGGCGGCCGGAGGCGGCGCACCCGCTGAGAGCGAGAGCAAATGTTGGGAAATTGTCGATCGGGCCGAAACGAAGTGGAGGACGGCATGGCCGTTGCGACCGACCATCTCCGGCGACGCTAGACCGCTTACCGGGACGAGCCGCGATCGTTGCCTCTCACGTCCGACACAGGAAAAGCCGGCGCGTCAGACGCGCCGGCTTCGCAAAATGAGGAAGGGGCTTTCGCCCCTTCGGATCAGTCGAAGGCCGACATCTGCAGCGATGCCGCTTTTTGATCGATCGACGGTGCTGCGACCGCCGAACCGGTGCGTTCATAAGGCTTCCACGTCTCGCCGGTGATGTCCTCGTAGGCCGAAACCGCGCCTTCGGCTGCCATGCGCAGGACGTGGGCTTGCAGGCCCATGTCGGCTGCGAACTCGCGCTTGCGCTGGGCGCGGCTATCGAAGCCGACGGGGCCGTCGAGGTCCTCGTTGCGATCGTCGTTGGAGAGTTTAGTGGTGAGGTCGCGCGCCTCGGTGACCGCCCGGCTGTAGAACTGCCCCGCGCCGTAGGCCGAGCCAACGAAGGAGCCGACAATGCGCTGCATATGGATCTGCATGGCCTTTTCGGCGATGCCCTCTTTCAGCGCGTCGGCGCTGTCGATGAGCTGGCTGCGATGAAGCTCGCGGATACCGTCGCTATCGACGATGGCCAGGCCGAAGCTTTCGCAGATACGGTTTGCTTGGGGCGCGTCGGGGCACGCGAGGCGGACCATCTCGAGGGTGGTGGCGCGTTGTGCGGCGGGGCGAGATTTCGAGGAGCGGTTGAGCGATGTCATGATCGGTGTCCTTGTGCGTGGTTGAGCGAAGCCCGGGTCTGCCGCTTTCCGCCACTGTCCCTCGGGTGCGGTCGACACGAACCGGGCAAGCGGCCTGGCCCAAGGTCAGGACGATGCGATCGAGCAGGGTGGGGTTGCGGAGGATGCGGACCGCTGGCGGTCTGCAGAAAACGCGGCCACGCCTTGCGCAGCGCGCGTCGTCCTGCCGCCACGCGGCGCGGAACGCGGCCTTTGACCAGGTTGCGACCGGTTCAGACCGCAGCAAACCCGAGGACTGAGCCGGGAGCTGCTCGACGTCTTTGCCGATCGCCGGAGGGCATCGCTCGTGATCGCCCGCGGCACCTCCACCGCCCACCGGACAACCAGCAGGCAGCAAGAGGTCCACCGATCAGCCCTTTGCGCAGGCATGCCATCGGGGCCCTTCGACCGGCCCATCATAAAGCGTGCGCCACCCGCGACGCTCGATCGCCGCCGAAACACGCGCCGACCGATGGAAGACAAACCGGCCTTTGGCCAGCAGCGTCCGGAGCCTGCGTTCTCGACGGTCGCCGGCTCGCCTCTGCGCCGGCCGAGGCCCATGGGCTACCCGGACGTCCCGGCCGATCTCTCCGGCTCGACGCGGCACCTCAACGCCCGGTCCAGCCAATGAAACTCGACGGACCGCCGTACCGGCGATCACGGGACTCATCAACGACATAGCCGAACGCTCCGATATCGTAGAACGCCTCGTCGACAAGGTAGCGCCGCTCCTCGTCCGCTGGCGCGCGAACACCGCTCGAGCGCCTCCCACCGAGCATGGCGATGCATTCGACAAAGCCCGGATGATGATGCGACTGAATAGCTGAAATGACCACCCAACGATCAACGTTGTCACGGTCGAAGTCGCTGCGGTCCTTAGCCCGCGACTGGCCGGGCTGCAGCACCTTGGCATGTGCGTCCTCCCAGGCCTGCGGGTAGACATGACGCAGGATGTCGTCGGCGTGGCGCCTCTCGAAATCGGTGAACAGGTCGGGATAGGCAATTGCCACCGCCACCCAGGCGCAGTCCTCCTCGTAGAAGCCGTCTTCGGCACGCAACAACGATGGCACAAGCCTGTTGCGATCCAGGGAAAGCGCGAAGCCGCCATGGCTTGCGGTGCTATGGACAACGATGCCATCGGCATACAGCACGGCGTGTTGCGAAAGACCCCACGGCGTTGATGCGCTGTCGGCAATCGTCCGTCGCGCGAGCGCTGTCAGCTGGGCGACATGGCGAGACCATTCCTCGACCAACCGGCTAAACTCGGCCTCATCGACGGGATCTGTTCGTTGATCGTGGAAATCGGCAATTGTCCAATCCTCGATCGGTCGTTTCAGGCCCCAGGCCTTGACAAGGTGATAGCGGTTTCCGCTCGGGCTCATGGCGAACGCCTGCTCGCCTACGAGAGCTGCGAAAAGGCCGTCACGGGTTTTTCCTTAGAGAGGGAATGTTGCGGACATTGTCTGCTCCTGTCTTTGTGGAAATGAAAGCGCCGCCGGCAAGCCGGCGGCGTCGGGAAAGTTCAGTGTCTGCCCCTATTCGGCCGCCTCGCGGAACTCGGGGTCGTCCGTGCCGTCGCCGGCACCAGTTTGCGACGTCTCACCCTGCGGGGACGTGCTGGCCCCGTCGTCCGGCTCGGTCTCGGATGTTGTGGAAGCAAAACGGGTCGTCCAGGCCAGGACCTCCTTGGCATCCGGGGCGATCGCAGCCGCCGGCAGGACCAGGCGCTGGTCGGCAAAGTGCTCGACCAGAGCGGCGCGGGTATCCTTGACCTTGATGCGGCCGGGAACGCCCGCCGTTTCCGCCACTTGTTCCAGCGCAGCGCGCGACAGGCATGAGAGGAACGCCTCGCTAGCCATGCTGGGGAGGAACTGGTCGGCACCGATGGCGTCGCCAGCGATGCGGGCGACCAGCCCGCTATCGGAGCGATTGCGACGAAGCGAAAGCACCTCGACCAGGACCGAGCGAACGACTTGGGCAAGGGTTTGGCGATCAAAGCACAGCCTGCCGTCCTCACCGATGAGCCGAACCGCATGCGTGGCGCATTTCGCATGACCGTATGGATTGTCGGATGCGCCACTGGCGATCGTGACATTCTGACCGGCCAGTGCGAGAACCAGAAGCGCCATCAGCGTGTCGTCCTCGATGGGAGCACGCGCGAGCGCCTCATGCAGGGCGTCGGTCCTGAGCTCGCCGACCATGTCGAGGCCCTTTTGGGTGATGTCGGGGCGGACCTTTGCCACTTCGATCTCGTCGACGACCGTCTCGACGCCATCGGCATCCTTGACCACCTTCGGCTTTTTCGCCTCTGGCATACGATAGGCGACCGACTGCACCGACCCGTCGCGGGCATTGATGTACCAACCGGTGAGGTCACCCTTGCCAGGCTTGCCATAGACCTGTTGTGCCTTAGGCGGCAACTTGGCCTGGCCGTATTCGTTGGCCTCGATGATTGCTCCGCGCTTGGGCAGGTTGCTGGAAAGCCATTCCTGTTGCGCGCCCAGGAACGCCTCGACATCCGTCGTGTAGCGGCTGTCCTCGTCGGCGGGCGCGAAGAGATCCTCGACCCAGGTGATGCCGTAAGCCTGCGCCAGCTCCTCGCCGAAGCTCGCATGCTTGGCGAGCATACGGGTCCTCGTCAGCGCTCGGGCGAGTTCCCACCATGAGACCTGCGGATCCTGCTTCCTCGGCTTGTATTTCTTCCAGACCTCGGCCTGCTCGTCCTGGCCGGCAGCGGCGATGGTGCGCAGTTGCTGTTCGTTCGGCATGTCGCCGCGCGCCATCTGATCGAGCATGGCGGGCAGGATATTGGCGAGCAGCCGCAGCTTGCGGATCTGCCGGGCGGGCAACGCCAAGGCAAGCGCGATGGACTCCTCCGTCCAGCCGAGAGCCACCAGGCGTTCGATCGCGCGCCATTGATCGACGGGGTTGAGCGGCTCCCGGGCGATGTTTTCTGCAAACGATTGCATGGCCCCGAGGTCGTCGGTCGGATCGGCGAGCAAAACCGGGATGTCGAGGAGTTCTGCGACAACCGCCTGCGTTGCGCGGCGGTGGCCGAAGACGATGACGTAGCTGTTGCCGCCATCCGGGTCGAGTTTGACGACGGGTGGCTGCACGACACCGATCGCCTTGATCGATGCGCATAACAGTGCGTCGGACTGGGGAGAGGATTTGAACTGGCGGGCCCTGTCGGGATTGTCCTTCAGGCTGCGGGGATCGACGGTGATCAACTGCATGGGAATGACCTTTCGGTTGCGGGCGGACAGGCTGTCCTTGCCCTTTCATCTTCTTCTCGAAGACATCCCCCGGACCGCAGCGCGGGCCGGCGACTGCAACTGCGCCGGAGCCGACCTGGCTTGCGGTCAAGCGCGGCAAACTGCCGTGCGCAGGACGCGGGCCCGGTCTGGCGACTGGGGCGATTGAGGGCACCGTCAGTCGCCGGACTGGTCTGCGAACCGCCTCGTTTTTCTCCCGATCCTCTCATTTCTGGTCCTGTCACATCATTTTAAGCAATTGCTGCTGAACTTCAGGAATGACCAAACCGCCGCGCAAGACATCGAAACCGCTGTTGCGGGACACAGAAGCGCCGATCCGATCCCGGCCTCGAAAGGCCAGAGATCCGGCACAGCCGCACCTGCCGTTCGACCCGATACCGGATCGGATCGATCCGTGCCTGGCTTTGCTTGCGGCAAAACCGCCCCTAGGGCCGGACTGGACCTTCGAGATCAAATGGGACGGATATCGTGTCGCGGTGCATATCGAACCGAGCTCGGTGCGCATCATCACACGCGGCGGGCATGACTGGACGCATCGGTTCCCCGCGATTGCTGCCGCCGCACGCCAGATCGGGGTTGGTTCGGCCATTCTTGATGGAGAGGCCGTGGTTCTCGACGAACAAGGGCGATCCGATTTCGGCGCTTTGCAGCGCTCGCTTGGTGGGCGCGGTGGAAAGAATGCTTCCAACGAGGCGATACTCTATGCGTTCGATCTTCTTTATTTCGACGGTCATGACCTGACGAACATGGAGTTGTCAGGCCGTCGTCACCTGCTGGAAGACCTGCTCGGCGAAAGCGAAGGGGTGATCCGACTTTCACAGGAGGTGGAAGCCGATGGCGCAGTGCTACTGGCCGCGGCTTGCGAGCACGGACTTGAAGGCATCATCGCCAAGCATCGCGATCGCCCTTATCGTCCGGGGAGACTTGGCGACTGGCTCAAGATCAAGTGCATCCAGAGCGAAAGCTTTGTCATCGTTGGATATGAGCCTTCGGCTGCCGCGCTGGGTGGTATCGGTCGCTTGCTGTTGGCAGCCTATCGCGACGCCGCACTGGTGTATGTCGGCTCTGTTGGAACCGGCTTCAAAGAAAGTGAGGCCAACGAATTACGGCGTATGCTTGAGAGGCTGAAGACAAAGCGCCCACCCGTGACCGTGGACAAACAGGGTGTCGTCTTCACCCAGCCAACCCTGATTGCGGACATCCAGTACCGCGCCTGGACAGACGATGGCAAATTGCGGCACGCTTCGTATAAAGGTCTTCGGGAAGTCCAGGACAATGCCGATATCTATAAACTGAGCTGACGGATGCCGTTCGACGCATAGCACGTCTGTTTCCAGTCGGGACGATGGGTTTGCGTGCTTGCGCGCACCGCCTTCCCAAGGCCCGCCGCCACGGCTTTACGGACTTGCGCGACGTCATATGGGCCGGCTTAGCGTTCATACGCCTGTCAGCGGAACGATCCTCGACCCGTCCGAAAATCGAGAGAAGCGAAAGGCAAAAGGATCGACGACAGGCCGTGCACCCGTGACAAGATCTGCGGCCAGACGCCCTGCCCCTGGACCCAAACCGAAACCATGGCCGCTGAAGCCGGTGGCAACCACGAGACCGCAGATCGCGTCGATGGACGAAATGACGGGGACCGCGTCTGGCGTAACGTCGATGTAACCGGCCCATCGCTGCACGACTTCGGCGCCTTGAAACACCGGGAACGCCTCGGCGAGCCTTGCCATGGCCAGATCAATCATCTTGGTATTGGGCGCGGGATCGAGAATTCTGGTTCGCTCGAATGCGGACACCTCCCCGGCCTTGACGGGCCGCATGTCACGCCATTCGTCGATGAACCGCTTGCCGATGCGAGGCTTCAGGCTTGACCACTCCAGGCGCAGCGCTGGCAGGAACGGCTTCAGAAAGCGAAAGCTGTCGGGGGTGAGATCGTAGACGTTGGATGCTAAAGTTGAAACCGTGTAGCCGCCATCGGAACGCCGCCTGACCGAAAAGCCGGGACCCCGAACCGTTATATCTGGTCCTCCCTCGACCGGCTGCGTTCGGGCGACGGAATTGAGGACCTTCAGCTGTGGTAGCGTCACCCCTGCCCCGCGCAACAGCAGTCGCGACCACGCACCACCGGCGACGATGACACGCTTTGTTGCGATACGTCCCTGTTCGGTGACCACGCCACAGACCGATCCGGCCCCGGTCTCGATTTCGGTCACCGCGCAGTTCGTCAGGATTGTTGCGCCGATCGCCTTGGCCGCACGTGCAATGGCGGGGGCGGCTTTTTGCGGTTCGGCCCGTCCGTCGGCTGGAGAATAGAGCCCGCCATCATGGTCAAGGTTCATATCCGGGACAAGCGCGCGAACACTGGCGTGATCAATCGCCGTCACCCGATGCTGTGTGCCCTTGATGTGCTCGAGCCAGGCTTCATTTTCGCGTTTGAACGACCGCGAATAAAACGGCACGACGATGCCACACTGGCGATAACCAACATCGGAATTGACGCGCTTGGCCATGCCTTCCCATAGACGGATGGAGGCCGCCATCAGTTCAATTTCTCTGGGATCTCGTCGAGACAGCCGGACCCAGCCCCAGTTGCGGCTGGATTGCTCGCCGGCAATGACGCCTTTTTCGCAAAGCGTCACGGAAAGCCCCCTCTCCGCCAGCTCCAGTGCAATGGAGGCGCCGATAATGCCGCCGCCAACAATGACGGCATCTGCGGTTTTCGGCTGGAATGGTGATGGATCGACGGTATCCGGGGTAGGTCCAGGCATGGAAGCTAATGTCTCGTGCAATCGCTGAAATGCATCGGGCCGGCGCAAGGCTCAAACCCTCTTTCCCGCAAAGAATACATACTATAGTTGATAACGCAAGACGGATGAACATGCCATCCAATCATTCATGGATATGCGTAAACTTGTTGGAAGGAACTTCGCCCGCATCAGGCGCGAGAAAGGTCTCACCCAGGAACAGGTGGAGACGAGCGCCGGATTCAGCCAGCAATATCTGAGCGATCTGGAACGCGGCAAAAGAAATCCGACGATCGTCACCCTGTTTGAACTGGCGCAGGTTCTGGGCGTCGGGCCAGCCGAACTTCTCGAGCCTGATGACGAGGCATAGCTCCCGGACGAAGGGTGGACGTGCGAACGCGAAGCTCATCCAACAGGGATACCTGTTGGAACCGAGAGATGGAAAGAGGCGTAGATATAACTTGTCGATCGCTCGAAGCGATCATCCATCTTCGACATCTTCATCGCGTTGAGAATGACGCGCTTTTCCTTTTGCGTCGAAAACCGACGCTGGCGCTGAAGCAGCTCCGGCATTTCCTGCGTTGCCAGCCCGAACCCGGTCAGCGTCTCGGCAATTGCGCTATATGTGAACGGGTGCATGACGAAGGATGCGACCCAGGGCCGAGACGCGGCGGTTGCGGTGTAGAGGCGGCGAAATGTCCGATCGGTCACGTAGCCGATGCAGCCGGTGCTGATAATCAGATCGGCGTCACGGATCAGTTCTGCTTCGGCATCGCTGATGTCCTGATGTTCCAGATTCGAGGTTACGGCCGCCTCGATCAAGCCAGCGCGCATGGCGTACTCCACGGCGCGTTTTGAAGGATCGAGACCGATGATCGACAGGTCGCCACGTCGCGGCCGATCGGTAAAGTACGCTCTGTGCTTGTCGATGTCGCGGGTCGACAGGACGCCGGTGCGCGGTGCCGCTTCGACATAGAGTTCGTCAAGCGAGATCCGGTGGCTCAGCAGCGAGGCATTGATACCGTAGGAACATCCGACATCGATGATCTTCAGCCGTGTCTTTTGCCTTGCCTGCATGCAGCGCTCGATAAGGGGTTCGAAAACGGACTTGGCCTGCTGCGGAATGATGTAGTCGAGCTGGCGATGTGCCCTGAGATAGCGATCCGGCCAGCGGTTATTATAGGTTGGCGTGAAATCATGTTTCGAGCCGTTGAGATCATGTCGAACCTCTGTCATTGAAAACCCCTCATCGCCATCGACCCCGCGTCCGGCGGTTGCATCGACCGTGCCAGCCTCGCTGCTTAAGCCGGAGATTGTGCTGTATTCCGGGGATTTTCGCAAAATACATTCGTTCGTGCACAGCCGGAATACACGCTGAACTGGCATCAATCATTGCTGTATACCGGCTTTGGCAACCCGGTACATCGTCTTGACAGTACATATTATAATATGTATTCCTGCCCTACTTTCAGGACGAGGATACGATGAGGACATCAACGCCAGGTCAATCCGATGAAGACACACCAAGGGCACGCTTCTCGAACCTCCATCGCAATTTGCGCGACCGCATTTGCCTTTTGCGTTACCCGCCCGGAACCGCCATCAGCGAAGCGGAGCTGACACGAGAATTCGGTATAAGCCGGACACCCATTCGACGGGTGCTGCAGATGCTGGAAGTGGAGGGGTTGGTCGAGACGAAGCCAAACGTCGGCTCGATCGTGACGGCGGTCGATCTCAAGGCACTGCGTGATGCGTTCGCGCTGCGCGTGAAGCTGTCCGAACTGCTGGGCGATATGAGCCCGGCTGCGGAGGTAAAGACGGTTGTCGAAAGATTGACCGTTCTTGGATCTGGATGCCGCTCACTGCTGACGAAGCCGGACGTGGCGGCGCTTTGCCTTGTCAGCCACCAGCTGCAGAACGCGCTCCTCGATCTTTCTGGAAATTCGGAATACCGGCTCGTCACCGAGGCGCTCTATTTCAAGACAATCCGCGCCTACTACACGATCCTGCCCGATCTGGACTGGACGATGGAATGCTTGTCGCAAATCGAAGAGATCACAGAAATCATCATCTCCCTTGAGGCACAGGACGTGCGCGCCGTGGGATTGGTTCGCCGCAACCACATCGTTCGCACACTGTCACGCATCATGTCGTTCCTGATGGCGGGGTCAATTCATCCACAGGAGGTGGCCGCATGCTGAATGCCGCGGTCAAAAACCGCCCGCCTTCCGGCGCCACGTTCGAACACGCGGTGGTGTTGCAAAATGTCGTCAAGAGCTATGATGGAACGACGCAGGTTGTCAAAGGCGTCGACCTGTCTGTGCGTAGCGGTGAGTTTCTGACCATCCTTGGTCCGTCCGGCTCCGGCAAGACGAGCTTGCTGATGATGCTTGCCGGTTTCGAGCAACCAAGCGATGGCGCCATCATCATTGGTGGCCGCGACGTCTCGCGACAGCCGGCGCATAAGCGCAACATAGGCATGGTGTTCCAGCAATACGCCTTGTTTCCGCATTTGACGGTTGCGCAGAACCTTGCCTTTCCTCTTGAGATGCGCCGAATGGGACGTCGAGAGATCGATGATCGTGTCGGGTGGGCGCTGAACCTGGTGAAACTGGAGGGGCTTGGCGCGCGACGTCCGGCGCAACTGTCCGGCGGGCAGCAACAGCGGATAGCGGTCGCACGCGCACTAATCTTCGAGCCGCAACTGGTGCTGATGGACGAGCCGCTTGGTGCGCTTGACAAGCAGTTGCGCCAGCAGATGCAGGACGAAATCGCCCGTCTGCACCACGAGCTGCGGCCGACGATCATCTACGTCACGCATGATCAGGGTGAAGCCATATCACTGTCGGATCGCGTTGCGGTGTTCGAGGGTGGAAAGATTTCGCAGATCGATCCGCCTACCGCGCTTTACAATGCACCACGCAATGACTTCGTCGCCGGCTTTATCGGCGAGAACAACCGGATTCCGGCGCGTATCATCAGCCACGGACCGCCATCGAGGCTTGCGGTGTCTGGGCGTGCCATTGTCAGCGCCCTCTCCGTTGATATCGCTCCAACTGAAACGCATGCCTGCATCATGATCCGGCCGGAGCGCCTGCGCCGGGTTGCCCATCTTTGCCAACTTCCCAACACCATCGACGTGGTGGTGAGCGAGGTCAGCTATCACGGCGACAGCTACCGCCTGCGGGCCAGCCTCGATGACGGCATCGACGTCATAACCCGTATCCCCAATGACGGAACGCAAAGCATCCCCGATATCGGTGAGAGCATCCTGCTCGGCTGGAGCACCGAAGATGCCCGCGCCTTTGCGGGAGGAGTATCTGCAACCATACGATAGACAACAAAGGATTCAAACATGAGCATTTCCCGCCTTGCCCGTGCGACCGGCCTCTGTGTACTCGGCCTTGGAATTCCATCGAGCTTTGCTGCCGAATCTCTTACAATCGCGTCCTTCGGTGGCCAATACACCGCAAGTCAGCGTCAGGCACATTACGAACCCTTCAGTAAGGAGACTGGCGTCGACATCAAGTCGGTCGATTATAATGGCGGTCTGGCAGAGCTCGTTGCGCAGGTGCGCTCGGGGAGCGTCAGCTGGGATGTCGTCGATGTCGAAATGCAGGATCTCGACCGGGGCTGCGCTGACGGGCTTTTCGAGAAAGTCGACATCGATGCACTTCCGGCGGGTGCGGACAAACGTGCCGCAAAAGATGACTTTCTCGACGGGGCGCTTCAACCTTGCGGAGTCGGTTCCGTAGTGTGGTCAAACGTCATTGCGGTCAACGAACCGGCCTTCCAGGATGCAAAGCCACAAACGATCGAGGACTTTTTCGACGTAGAGCGTTTTCCGGGAAAACGGGGCCTGCCGAAACGCCCGAATGCGCTTCTCGAATGGGCGTTGATGGCCGACGGTGTGGCACCGGGCGACGTATACGCCACGCTCTCGTCAGAGGAGGGTGTCGACCGTGCCTTCCGCAAGCTCGATACAATCAAGGATCAGGCCGTGTTTTGGGAAACCGGTGCCCAGATGATCCAGTTGCTCGTCGATGGCGAGGTGGCCATGTCGACCGCTTATAACGGGCGCGTGCAGGGGGCGATCTCGGATGAAGGGAAGCCGCTGCGCATTCTGTGGGACCGGCAGATCTGGAACGCGGACTATTATGCCGTGGTCAAAGGCACGCATGCGAAAAAGGAAGCCGATGCCTTCGTTCGATATGCCACGGGCACAGTGCCACTTGCTGCACAGACCGGTTTTATCGCCTATGGACCCGTACGTCGTTCAGCTGAAGCGCTGATTAATCCAGCAAAGGCGGCAAACCTTCCCACGGCCAAAGCCAACTTCAGACACGCGCTGGCATTCAATTCGAAGTGGTGGACAGATCACGGCGAGGCGATTTCCGAGCGTTATGCGTCCTGGCTCGCCCGATGAGACAGCGTAGTCCACATCGAACGGGGTGGACGCTGGTCCTGCCACTGCTGGTCTTTACACTCGTGACATTCCTCGCGCCTATCGGTTTCATGCTGTGGAAGAGTGTCTACGATCCAGAGGTGGCAGGATTGCTCGGGCAAACCCGCCAGGCGCTCGCCAAATGGCAGACGTCGACGGGTCTGCCAGGCCCAGAAGGGTTCGACGCTCTGAGCAGGGATCTGCGCGACTTGACCGGCGATGGCCGCGTCAGCCAACTGGCGCTACGGCTAAACCGCGAACGGTCGGGAATGCGCCAACTGATCGAGGTGACGGCTGATGCGATAGCAGAGTACGATCGTCCCTTGTTGGAAATCGATCCTCGATGGGGTGATCCGGACACGTGGGTGTTGCTAAAGCGCATGACCCAGCCATTGACGGCCCGGTATTTTCTCAGCGCCGTCGACCTGCAGCAAACGCCGCAGGGATCGATTGTCCGACAGGATGAAAGCCGTCGCATCTATGTCTATCTATTCGGTCGAACCATCCTTGTTGCATCGGTGGTGACGGCCGTCTGCATCATCCTTGGTTATCCGTTCGCCTATGCACTGGCCACTGCGCGGCCGCGAATGCAAAGGCTTCTGTTCTTTATTGTCATGCTGCCCTTCTGGACATCACTTCTGGTGCGCACGACGGCCTGGATCGTGCTGTTACAACGGCGGGGCGTGCTCAACGAGATCCTCGTGGCGATGAACATCGTCAGTGAACGCAGCCGCCTGGAACTGATCTACAATCTCTCCGGTACGCTAATCGTGATGACACATGTGCTGCTGCCGTTTTTCGTGCTTCCGCTTTATGCTGTGATGAAGGGGATACCGAAGCAATATGTCCGCGCTGGTAAGAGCCTGGGGGCCGGCCCGGTCCGGGTTTTCCTGCGCATCTATCTGCCAATGACATTGCCGGGCGTGCTGGCGGGAGCTGCGCTTGTCTTCATTCTTTCGCTTGGCTACTACGTGACGCCCGCTCTGGTCGGCGGCCGTACCGGCCAGCTGATCAGCAATCAGATCGCTTTCCACGTTCAGACAAGCCTGAACTGGGGACTGGCGGCAGCGCTTGGCAGCATACTTCTTGTCATTGTCGTCGTCTTGACGATGCTGCTTTCGCGCGTCACTCAGCGGGGAGTGCTGTAGCGATGAATGTGCTCAGACTTTCGCTAGGCTTCGCCGTCGGCGCAATCAGCCTGTTTCTTATCTTGCCGATACTGGTTGTCGTTCCGCTTTCCTTCAATCCCGAACCCTACTTCTCGTTCACCAGAAGCATGCTGCTGCTGCAGCCGGACGGCTGGTCTCTGCGCTGGTATCGGGAGGTTGCCGAGAGTGCGCAATGGCGCCTTGCGTTGAAGAACAGTGTGACGATTGCCATCATCGTCACACCCGTTGCCACCGCTCTTGGAACGGCAGCGGCACTTGGACTGCGCCATCTTGGCGGCTCAGTGCGAACACTGGTCGCCGCGGTGCTTGGCGCACCGCTCATCATCCCCGTCATCATCGTGGCGACCGGCACCTACCTGTTCTTTGCGCCTTTGGGCCTGACACAATCGTTGACAGGGATCGTGATCGTTCACGTGGTTCTGGCAGCGCCATTCGTGGTCGTCACCGTCAGCGGGACACTGACCACATTCGACGCGCAACTGTCCCGCGCGGCCGCGACGCTTGGAGCGTCGCCTCTCAGGGCCTTTGCAAGAGTGACACTGCCGCTCATCGTCCCGGGTGTTATTTCAGGTGCGCTTTTTGCCTTTGTGACATCCTTCGACGAGGCCGTCGTGACGCTTTTTCTGGCAAGCTACGATCAGCGCACCGTTCCGCTTCAAATGTGGTCGGGCATCCGCGATCAACTCAGCCCGGCCGTGCTGGTCGTGGCAAGCCTGCTGGTGCTTTTGGTTGCGATCATGATGGTCGTCGCCAATCTCGTTCAGGCGCTGAAGCGCGGAGGTGAATGAATGGTTGGCTCTATCACGGTTGACCTTTTGGAGCGTGTTGCCATCGCTCTTGCGGCGCGCGAATGGTCGACACCCTATCTCGCCGCCTTGCTGACCGACGAAGGCAGCGGAGTGGTGAGCGGTGCCCAGGAACACTTCACCGCATTGAATCTCATGTCACAACACACACTGGGCGACATCGCCGTTCCCCCGCGTTTCTGCAACCCGGACGCATTGGATGACTGATTTCCCCTATGGCTCGATTGGTGACTTTCGCTCGAAGGTGTTGAACGATGGGCAGGACGCGGCCAATGATCTGGAACGTCTTCGTCAGTACGCCGCAGGGACCAACCCGGCAAACCATGCCTACATCACCATTTCCGGCTCTCTGCCACACGACGGCAAGGAGCAATTGCCGATGGCCGGGCCGCTTGCTGGCGTGCCCTATGCCTGCAAGGACGTCTTTGAGACAAAATCGATGATCACGACGGCAGGGTCGCGGGCCCTTGCAGATTATCAACCGAAGACCGATGCAAAAGCAGTCGAGATCCTTGAGCGTGCGGGAGCCGTCCTCATCGGCAAGACAAACATGCACGAATTTTGTTATGGCATCACAGGCAAGAATCCAGTCTATGGCACGCCGGTCAATCCGCACGACCCATCGAGGCTTGCCGGTGGGTCCAGCAGCGGATCGGCGGTCAGCGTTGCCACCGGATCGGCGGTCTTTGCGCTCGGATCCGATACCGGTGGGTCTGTCCGCGTTCCCGCGGCACTTTGCGGTCTTGTCGGTCTAAAGCCGACCTACGGTCTGATCAGCACCAAGGGCATGATCCCATTCTGCTGGACCCTTGATCACGCCGGGATCATGGCGCGCAGCTGCCTAGATACGGCATCAGTGCTTCAGGTTCTGGCGGGGTGGAACGATGCGACGAAAGGCAGGGCAGAGACGCGTCTGGAGCGCCGTCTGCAGGCGCTGTCGACCGAATTTCTCATCGGCAAACGCATCGGCATTCCGCGGCGATATTTTTTCGATAATCTGGATGATGAGATCGCATCCGCTGTCGAGAAAGCGCTGCTGTTCTGTCAGGAACACGGGGCAGAACTGGTCGAGGTCCAGACCCCTGATATGACCCATGTGCGACCAGCGTCGCTCGCGATCCAGCTTGTCGAGGCGCTATCATGGCACGGGCCGCGGATGGATGAGAATGCGCACCTCTACGGAGATGATGTCCGCAACGGACTGGTCCAGGGACAGTTCATCCTGGGCGAGCACTATGTGCAGTCCTTGCGGCTGATGGAGCTCAAGCGCCGAGAATTTGCGACGTTCTTCAAGTCCATCGACATTATGATTACACCGACGACGCCGGTGATTGCCCCCGAACTTGCAACCCAATCTGTGAGCCCAGGCATGGAGGCCGAATTGGTTGGCAATGCGTTGGCCCGCTATACCTGCGTGTTCAATCTGACCGGTCAGCCTGCACTGACAATCCCGTGTGGCCTTCATTCGTCTGGACTGCCAATGGGATTGCAGATTATCGGAAAACCCTACGAGGACCTCAGCGTGCTGAGTATCGGGCATGTGCTTGAGAAGGCCGGTGCGCTTGGCTGGATCCAACCGATAAGCGGAGTACCGTCCGAATGAGCGCGACGTCACGGCATAGGATTCTTGAAACGAACCCCCACCCCGCCAACGTTTTCCGGGATAAACTCGATGCCCGCCTCTTCAAGTTTGGTCTTGATGTCTTCTACGGTTTTCGTTCGGAGATTTTCACCTCTCTCCAACCGACTGATCGTTTGCGTGGAAACTCCTGCTGCATTCGCCAAATCTCGGACGCCCCAACCCAGCGCTACACGTGCCAATTTGCACTGAATAGCATTCATATCACAACACCGTTGTGATTATTATTGTGCATGATATCGCAATCCGGTACCCTTTCGAATTAATCGGCCGGGTATGTGTTCGAGCACATTACCCAGCCTGACCACATTCTAGCTGTATGGAGCTTGGATCATGGCTGATTCTAAGACTAGCAGAACTTTGCCGCCAATCACTCATCGAAATCTGCTTTTCACCGCGGCAGCACTACTGAGCGCATACGATACGAAACCGCGATCAGAGGTCAGTCACGAAGACCGACAACTGGATGCTGCCCTGCTTTGCTGGCAGGAATGGGCCACTGCGCAGGCACGGTTGACGCAATTGAATGACACGCAATCACGGCTCGAAAAGGCAATGGCGCGGGAGGTCCTCCCCGCTCATGTCATGCTGGAGATTCTCGAGCGCCCCGCGCCGGTCTTTGCCCAGACTGACGAGGAAATTCACCATTGGATGAAGGGTCCTCACTACAAGAAAGCCCGGCTGAGCGCCAAAACCGAACTGGCGAAGAGACGCGCCGCATGGAATGCCGCCGACATCCGGATCGGATTTACCAAAGCCAAGAGAGCGGAGGAAGCGGCGGCCGATCGCAGCGCCCAACTGTCGGACCAGCTTCTGGACCTTCCCGCGAGCTCTGTCGCCGGCCTCGCCGCCAAACTGCATGTCGTGATCACAGACGGTCAGCCGGGTCCCGACAATGGTGAATTCCCCTGGCCACAATTGCGCTCGATCCTGCTGGATCTCGTGCGGCTGCTGAATACCAGGCAAGCCGCTGCCGATCCTCCGTAAGGAGCGCTTGCAGGTGACAGATTGGTGTCTTCGCTGCTTCGATGCTGGAGATGATGACATCGATCCTGTCATGCCGAAATCGCTGCGCGCCTGGCCTAGCGTCCGTTCGAGCCGTGCATGAAGATCCAGGCAATGGCCTTGGCAACCGCATTTGGCAGATCGTCCTTCTGTCTGTGAAAGCAAGAGGTTACGATTGCAGCAGCCCCATGTCCGTCGCCGCGCTCCAGGCAATCCAGAAGCGCCAGAAATTGCTCGGACAGCACATAGTCCCGTGTGCTTTCGCGGACTTCCCATGTTCGAACGAAATGGGTGCGATCGCAGATATTGTCGATGATGTCGAATAGCACAGTGCTACCTGACATCTGCGCGATGCCGCGAAGGAGGCTCTCGATGAACGTCGCGGTATCGTCCGGCTTGGCTTGCAGCACATGTGTCGCACGGGCAGCAGACTGAAATCCAAGGGCGGCCGGACGTAAAAGCTGATCCGCTGCGAACGGCCGTGTGCTGGTCGCCAGGCATCGCAACAGGATCGTATGTGTCAGGTCATGGAGTTCCTGCATCTCCTCCAGATGCAGATCGCGCGCATAAAACCCGCGTGTCGGCTGAACCCGGACCAGCCGTTCGGCATGCAGGCGGACAAGTGCCTCTCGGACCGGCGTGTTGCTCACCCGCAGCGACGCGCAGAGCCTGGAGATCGAGAGGTGGTCTCCGGGGCGAAACCGGTAATGGATGAGATCGTCTTTCAATCTTGCGTAGACCACGTCGCGCCGTGATTGAGACAGGCCGCCTTTGCGCGAAAGTGGTTCGATCGGGTTCATCACATGGGTATCTCGATCTTCGAAGCCTGCGTCTCATCTCGATTTCAAAATGGCAATCTCGGAAGGATATTGTGTCAGATAGTCGAAGCCATCATCCGTCACTACGATGGAATCTCCGATACGTCCGCCAAACTGGCCGGGAACGGTGAGGCCGCCATCGACCGCAAATGTCATGCCCGCGCGAAGTTCCATGCGCTCGCCGCGTTTGATCTCCGGCGCCTCCAGCAAGGAGAGGCCGATCGAGCGGCCTGTGCGATATCCCGGCGAATATCCGGCATCGAGATAGACCGCTTCGGCCGCCGCGTTGATCTCCTCGCAGCGCATGCCGGGGCGAATGGCAGCGAGTGCGGCCCGTTGCGCGGCAATCGCCACCTGATGGACGACAATTTGATCGTCCCGGGCATCTTCGACATAGAACTCCCGGTCGAAGCCGAGTTTGTACCCACGGAAGGACACCATGCCACAGAAACACAGATAGACAGGGTCTCCGCGTTCCAGGCGTCGGGTGGAAGCGCGCCGATGCACCATGCAGGTGTCGGTGCCCGACTGAAGGATTTGGATGTTCTGGATGATCGGCGAAACGAAACGATCGTCCGGCTCGCGAAGATATTCAGCTGCCTTGCGCGTTCCTGCTGCCATGGCCGCAAGTGTGATCTCATACTCGGGAACACCGACAGCGATCGTCTGGCGCGCTGCGTCCATCATCGCCGCGGCCACCTCGCCTGCCTGGCGCATGATGTTGATCTCGTCGGTCGATTTGATCATTCGTTGTGCGCTGATGAGTGGAGCGATATCGACCAGGTCGCTCGACTGAACACGCGTTTTCACATAGGTCGCGACAAGGCTTGGCATTGTTCTGGTCTCTATGCCAACGGAAGAAGATGGCCATTGCGTCAAGATCTCCGCCAGAGGCAGGCGCCATTCGTCACCCCCATCGCTCCAGGGCCGGATGTCGCCGATCCATGTCATTCGTGCACACATCTCCGATTCCATCAGGGGCGTCAGGAGGATGGGCTCGCGATCTCGGGGAATGACGAGCAGCGTCGGCCGTCCGAACTCGACGCCGAGGTAGTTCCAATAGCCACCGAAATACGCAACAGAATCGGGATCAGCGATGACGGCAACGGATATATCATGTTCATCGAGCGTACGTTGAAGCAGCTTCGTACGGAAGGAATAGCATTCGTTCATGGCTGACCTGTATGCACCGTTTGACTCTAGCAAAAAGATAAATCCGAGACAGGCGAGGAGTCAACGTGGTTTTATAAAAACGACTGAAATGATAAAAGTTTGTGCTGTGTACAGCTCTGGACAAACGGGTGTGATGTCGCTAGATTGACACTGTCACGAGATATGAACATTTGGTGTTCACACTTTAGCCGCGGAGAATAACGTGATGCCCCAGGAAATCGGCGAGAGCGCGCCAGAACCGTCGCATCGTGGTCAGCCAAACGACATCTACAGGATTTTACGCGATCGCATCTGCCTGCTGCACTATCCGCCAGGTTACAAGCTTGCCGAGAGCGAGCTTGCCGAAGAATTCTCGGTGAGCCGGACACCGATCCGCCAGGCCCTGCAACGGCTGGAATATGATGGACTGACCGAGATCCGAAACGGCGTTGGAACGACGGTCCGGCAGGTCGACCGCGCGGCCTTCGACGACATCTTCGCGTTGCGTCTGCGCTTGAGCGAACTGATTGGCGAATTTCCAGCCTATGATGAAGTGCCGCTCGCGCTCGCGACGGTCGATGGCCTCCTGAGACCCGCAAAGCAGGCAAAGGCAGACAACAACAAGGCAGATTTCTGGCGGTTGAACCACCAGCTGCAAGAGGCCACGAGCAAACTTATCGCCAATCACGCCCTGCGCGATACGCATGAACGTTACTATCTGCAGGCATGCCGGATCTGGTACAGTGTCATCGACGATCTGTTCGAGGCGCAGAGTTCCGATTTCATCGTCGAGGTAACCGACATCGGCAGGGCTCTCCAACATGGCGACGTCAGAGCAGTCGGCTACATCCAGCGCAACCACATCTCATACGGCATGCGCCGGATCGTCGAACTGTCCAAGCGGCATCCCGCCCCGACCTGAACTGCCGTGACCCCGCGTCGTTCACGAGGCCGCGACAATACTTGTGACCGGGAAAAGTCCAGCTCGATCAAGACGATCGGATATGCCGCGGTTTACGCGACCTTCCGGTCGTCATCATCCTGCCCGTCGGCGGTTGCCGCCAGATCTTTTTCGATCTCGTCCAGCTGGCTCAGCTTGAGTTCGAGCTCGGCTTCGAATGAGAAGCTTTCACCCAGTCGCGGCGTATAAGAGGCGAGACGCCGTTTCGCATCGACGAGCCGATTGCGATGGTTCTCGCGTTCCTGTTCAAACCCGCTAATCGCGTGCTCGAAGCGGGAGATGGCACCGATCGGCGTCGTTGTTACGGCCAAGTCGATCTCGTAATCTCCGCCGCTGCGCTCCAACAGTGTCTCGTAGCGGTAGCCATCCTTGCCGAAGCGCTCGCCATGATAGGCGAGATCGAAGCCGCCGATGGTGGCGATGATTACCTCCTTCTCCTGCTGCATTTGTACCAGCGTCAGGATCTCCTTCATCAGCGCGCGGCCGGCGAGTTTGCGCTCGTCAAACTCGGTTTCCCCAACCTGCATCGCGAATGCGTCGCCCGCGGTCGGGACCAGACGGTTGATGTCCTTGCCCACATCCTCGATCCGGCGGCTGGAAAATTCGATATCCCGTTCGGCGTCGCGGATCTGGCGCCGGATCGCATGCTGATCGTCGATATGGGCGGCCCGCAGCCGATCGAGACGGGCGATCTCGGCCTCGAGCCCCGCCTTCTGGATCAGCCGCTCGTCGCCAGACGCGATGGCCTTGGCCATGGCGAACTGGTTTGCCTGCCCCTCACCCATGTCCTCAAGGCGTCGAACGCTGGTGTCACCGGAAAGAGCGGCCGCAATAAAGCGCGCCTTGCGCTCGTTGTTCTGCCACATCGTGGCATCAAGGCTCCCAAGCGTCGCGTAGGCGAAGACATCGACCTCATCATGCTGGTTGCCCTGGCGGATGATCCGGCCCTCGCGCTGCTCGATCTGCGATGGCAACCACGGCACATCAAGGTGATGGAGCGCCTTCAACCGGGCCTGGACATTGACACCGGTACCCATGGTCTCCGAGGACCCGATCAGCACGCGGACCTTGCCGGCATTGAAGTCGTTGAACAGCCGCTGCTTGGCGTCCGACTTCTTGTAATCCTGCATGAAAGCGATTTCGGAGGCCGGCACGCCGAGGCGGACGAGCTCATCGCGGATCCATCTGTATGCGGAAAAACCGCGGGATGCCTCGACATTGATCGTGCCGAGATCGGAGAAGATCAACTGGCCGGCGCCCGGCCGGTCGAACGGCTTGCCGTCCTTGCGACGATACTCTGCCCCTCCCGTTTCCTGCCAGATCCGGTGGACATTGGTGACCAGTGCATTCAGCTTGTTGGCCGCCTCATTGCCCATCGTTTGATCCACAAGCCGCAGATCGATCGCCGCATGGCGGCCGTCGGTGATGACCGAGAGCAGGATATCGTCGCCGGGCTTGGCCGGACCATCCCGCATTTCGATCGCCTTGATCCGCGCGTCCAGCTGTTTCTGGTAGGACTTGAAAGCGGCCGTCGGCTCGGCGGTGACGATCTGGCGCTTGCCGCCGGAGACCTCCGGCACTTTCACATAGGTCTTCAGATCGACCGGCAGCACGACGTCGGCAAACGATCGGAACATGGCGATCAGTTCGGGCACGTTGACGAACTGGCTGAAGCGCGTGACCGGCTTGTATTTACCCGATGGCTGCAGCTCGAGTTCCGTCGAGGTGTCGCCGAAGGTCGAGGCCCAGGCGTCGAACTCGTGCAGACCACGTTCCGACAATGCTGCCGGATCCATCATCCGCTGCACGGAAAACATCTCGCCAAGCGTGTTGGTGATCGGGGTGCCCGAGGCCAGCACCAGCGCCCTGCCGGGGTTCTTCGTCTCGATGAAGCGAGATTTTACGAACAGGTCCCAGGCCCGCTGCGAACCGTTCGGATCGACACCACGCAGGGTCGACATGTTGGTGGCGAACGACAGCTTGCGGAATTCCTGCGCCTCGTCGACGATGATCTGGTCGATCCCGAGCTCCGAGATGGTCAGCAGGTCGTCCTTGCGGGTGGCGAGTGCTTCTAGCCGTTCCTTGTGACCTTCCTTCATGCGCTCGATGCGCTTGCGCGATAGCCGGTCGTCGCGTTCGACCTTGGTGAGTAGTTCCTCGTAAAGCTCGAGCTCATCCTGGATCAGCTGGGCTTCGAACGCCGATGGCACGGATATGAACCGAAACGCCGAATGGGTGATGATGATGGCATCCCAGTTGGCTGTCGCTGCCCGCGACAAGAAGCGATGGCGCTTTTCCCTGACGAAGTTCGTTTCGTCGGCGACCAAGATGCTGGCATTGGGATAGAGCGCCAGAAACTCGCGGGCAGCCTGCGCCAGGCAATGGCCGGGCACGACCAACATCGCCTTCTTGATCAGGCCAAGTCGGCGCTGCTCCTCGATGGCGGCAGCCATGGTCAGCGTCTTCCCTGCGCCGACGGCGTGGGCAAGATAAGTGCTACCTGCCGAAATAACCCGCCAGATGCCGCGCTTCTGATGCCCATATAGAGAAAAGGCGCCTGAGGCGCCCGGTAGCTGAAGATGATCGCCGTTGAAGTGCCGCGGCGCGATATTGTTGAACGTGTCGTTATAGACGCGCGCCAGTCGGTCGGTGCGATCTGGATCCGACCAGATCCAGTATTGGAAGGCGGTCTTGATCTTGGCAAGCTTTTCCTTTGCAGCTTCCGTCTCGACCGTGTTCAGCACCCGGCGCTCGGTCTCGCCGTCGCGGACTGTATCGAAGATCTGCGGCACGGACGAGTTCAGGGCGTCGGATAGAAGCTGTCCGGCATGGCGGCGATGCGTGCCCCACTCCGTGGTGCCAGCGGCCGACCATTCCAGCTGCCGCGCATTGACCGTCCAGGTCGCCAGTTCCGGTAGATGATAAATGGAGATATCGGCCTCCATCATCTGTTTGACGAAAGCCACGACATCATCGGCCGGGATCCACGGCGCGCCGAGGCGGGCGGTGATGTCCGAGGGCCTGAGGTCAGCAGGCTGGACACGTTCGAGCGCTGCGACATTCCCGGCGAAGGCGGGATCGAGTTCGGCGGCGGCGCGAGCAACAGTGAGCTTCGAGCGGACTGCGCCGGACAGATAGGCATCCGCCATCTGCCAGGAGCCGTTGGACGGATCGCGGAAGATGGCCTCCCCCAGCTCCTCGATCACACCTTCCACGTCGCGGTGCAGCAGCTCGGCGATATGATCGGGATCGACATGACCGCGCTCGTTCAGCACCACGGCAAGCGCATCGAGCGCCGATGTAATGATAGGTGCCGGAGGCGGCGCGATGACACGCTCGGTAAAAATCGGCCCGGGCTTGGCGGTGTTTGTCTTCAGATCGTAGTCCTCGATCGAGGCGACCAGCCAGCAATCGGGGTCGTCGAGGAACGGCGCGAGGTTTGGCCGGCGGTGGACCTCCCTGACCTCCCCCGTCTCCGGATCCTCCGATGTCGAGACGGAGGTGAAGTTGATCGGGCCGAATTCTCGCAAGAAACTCGACCAGGCGATGCGCAATGAGACCTGCGCCTTTTGCCAGGGCTGGTCGCGCTCCTGAAGCTTGAGAATGAGCCGGACCGCGTCGCGGATCGGGATCAGCTTTCGGATGATCAGGGCGTGCTTGGCGAAGATGCCGTCGGTGCTGCGGCCCGTCCTGACTTCAACCGGGACAGCAACACCGTCGACCACCTGCATCAGTGCCGTGGCCTTGCCGATGAAATAGCTGCCCTCGCGAACTTTTGGGTCGTCCGGGCGCTCTGCTATGGCGTCGGCGACCTCGTCCTCGATCGCAAAATCGAACGTGCTGGCCTCGCCGTCGTAGATGTCGGCTGGTAGGTGACTGATCGCGGCGTTCAAGCTCGATTCAAGATCATCACCGATCAGGAGGCATGTGTAGGTTTCGCCGAAGGGACCTGACGTAATCGCATGCCGTCCCAGCACCATGTCGGAATGATCGGCGAACCACCTGTTGATACGGACGCTGTCGCCCTCACCTTCCACCTTTGCATCCGCGAGATCGAGCCAACTGCTGTCTCCAGCCGGCTCGTCGGCGCGTCGCTTCCGGAAGAAGAGGATATCGACGACCACATCCGTGCCGGCGTCCGCGCGGAAACTGGATTCGGGAAGGCGGATCGCGCCAACGAGATCGGCCATGCCGGCGATATGTTCACGGGCGCGGGCGTCAGCCTTGTCCATGGTGCCGGACGAGGTCACAAAGGCGGCAAGCCCGCCAGGCTTCAGCCGGTGGATGGACTTGGCGATGAAATAGTCATGCAGCCGCAAGCCGAGAGACCGGAAGGCCGGATCACTCTTCACCGTCCTGTCAGAAAACGGTGGGTTGCCGACCGCCAGATCGAAATGGTCGGGCAGGTTGGTGCGGGCAAAATCGCCGCAGACGATTCTGGCCCGTGGCTGCAGCAACCGGACGATACGCGCGGTGACGGGATCAAGCTCGATACCGGTGACGTGGCTCACCTTGGAGAGAGCATCCGGCATCAACGCAGGAAAGATGCCGACTCCGATACCGGGTTCCAGCACCCGGCCGCCGGCAAAACCGATCCGCGCCAAGGCTGCCCAGATGAAGCGGACGATGAACTCCGGCGTGAAGTGGGCATACTGGGTGCAGCGCGCCAGCGAGGCGTAGTCCGCGTCGCCGACCGCGGCCTCAAGACTCGCGCCGAGATCCTCCCAGCCTTTGCGAAAGCCGGTTTCGCCCGGGCGCCGGAACATGCCGTTAGCGAGAGCGGAAGCACCGAAGCCGGTAAAGCGGATCAGCTTTTCCTGCTCGGACCTTCGGGCCGGCCGGTCCTGGCGTTCGATTTCGCGGGCGGTGAGGATCGCCGCGACATTGTCGGCGGCGCGTCCACGCCAGGATTCGGCAAGCTGGCGGTTACCCTCCATCCGAAAGTCGATGCGTTCGCGCACGCGCGGGCGCTCGGATGCTCGCTCCGGTAGGCGCGACACCGGAGCCGGATCTGGTCTCGAAACCGGCTGAGGCACGAATGCCGGATTCCGTTGCTCATCGACCGGCGACGGCAAGGCGGTGGCGCCAAGATCGAAGGCGCCCGAGAAGGCGGTGGTGGAAAACAGGTCGAGGGTGAAGGGAACATGGGCCATCAGATGTCAGTCCTTTCGGGAAAAAGGGGCGCAACTCTGCCGGCGGCTGATCGCCACCGGGGATGCGGATGCGGGGAGATTGGGCTCGGAAAAGCTTGGCGACGGTCAGGCGGCGACATCGACCAGGTGACGGAACTGCACAGGCAGCTTGGCGGCGATCTCGGCATCGGTGAGATCGGAAAGCCGTTTCCATAGTTTTGCCTGAGTGGCGTGAAACACCGTGACGATGCGTTCGTCGGCAAAGCCTGGAACGAAGCGCCGGTCGGCATAGGCGCGAAACTCGGCCGTGGTTATGCTCCAGATATGCTCGAGCTTTTCGGACCGGCTCATCGCCCGCACGGGGCGGGACTCGCGGGCGAGGATCTCCGTGCGCATGCAGCCGATCGAGGCAGCGTCGGCCAGATCGCAATAGCTGTGAAACCAGCGGAAGCGGTCGTCAATCTTCAGGGCAAAGAACACGCTGGTCACCTGCGCTGCCTGGAACTCGCGCATGGCGAAATGGTCTCCGCGCAGGAACAAGGGCGGCAGGATGTCGAACATCCGGTTATGGTCGGCTTCCGATATCTCGAACCACTCGCCGGCATAGAGACCACCACTCATGCGTCGCTCCCCGCACGGCGCCTGGTTATGGCGGTTCATCATCGCGTAGAATTCGGCTCGGCTGGCGAGGCCCTCGAAGACCTTGCGCGGTGCTGTCGGATCGGTCATGGCTTTCTCCTGGGGTTGGGGCCGAAGAGCCTTGTCTCCGGACTTTTGATCACCCCATCCCATCGCCGCCTGGCGGATTGCCGGGTCAGGGGCCGCGCAAGCGGGCGAAGCCTTGCCCTTGACGCGGCCAACGCCCATGCGGCAGCTACTCCCCCCTCCCCTCCCCCTTTCTCCCTCCTCAGCCTACCCTTCCCGTCTCTGCGTCAGGTCGTCGTTCCAGTCGTCACCGACCGGGCACCGGCGCTGGAAACCGCAATCGGCGTCAACCGCGATCCGCCTCAACGTGTCGGCATAGGCCTCCCCCTGGCTGTTGCGGTCGGTGGCCGCGACCAGCAGATCGAGCCTCTTCGTCAAGGCGACGACGGCGCGTTCTGTTGCCGGGGACCAGCCACCGGCGGTGCTGGCGTAGAGCGTGTCGCGGCGATGACCTTCGAGCGCCGAGAGGCTGAGCGCATCGATGGCCGCTTCGCTGATGCAGAGCCGCGGGCCGGTCGCGTTTCCAAAGCGGAACAGCACCTTGGCGCCACCGCTCGAATATCCACGCCAGGACGGTCCCCGCTCCTCCCAGCCGCAAATCGCGCCGTCGTCGCTGTGATGGGCAAACCAGGCGCTGCCGGCCGGACCCTGGCGGATCAGACGGGCGGCAACGGCAAGATCGAGCACTGGAGCCGGAATGGCGCGCGCGCCTGAGAGATAGGCATGCGCCGGCGACCCCTCGCGCAACAGCGGCCGGGCCGCCCATCTTGAAGCGATATCTGCCCTGGGTTGCCGGGCCAGCGGCGAGCTCCAGAGGGCGGTCTGCGCCGGGGCGATACCGGCCAGCGCTGCGACGGCGGCCAGCGTCGAGGGAAAATCGCCCGGGTGCAGCCAGCCCAATAGGGCAAAGACGTCGCCCTTGCGATCGGAAAGCGGATCGAACCAGCCTTTGCCCTGATGGGTGACGATGATGATCTCGGCGCCGCGCCGGTATTTGACGGCACGGCGGGTGCTTTCCTTCAGGTCGAGCGCGAAGCCCGCCTGTTCCAGTCCAACGGCGCAGGAGACCCGCGCCCGAAGGTTTTCGATGTCTTCTCTTTGCATTTCCGTTTTCCCTTTCCGCCCTCATGATTGACAGGCAGGATCAGGCAGCCGCGAAGGCCTGCGGCGGCAAGGGCGCGGCGAGAGGATGGCAGCGATCGGAGAACAGGCGCGGCGGAGCTTCCCTTGCGGACGCTGGGCGCAAGTGGCATGTCGCTCAGCCACAGCACCTTGCTTAGGAAAAACTGCGGCCGCATCAGCGTCAGGGATGGATGCCCGACAGGGGGAAGACCGCTGGCGGGCTTCCGCTTTGCCGGCAGCCCGGCCCGAAGGGCGACGCCAGCCTTCCTGTCGGCGACCAGACGAACCGCAGAACGACTTCCATTTCGGCCGAGGGTTTCGCGAACGTGAATTCTGTCTCAATGTTAGAACACCAGGCATGACCGGGGAACGTGTCAGCCTACAGTGACAGCGAAACCATCAGGCAATGCCCCCGATCCTTCAACATCCGGATGACGCTTTGGATATCTCACCGATGCCTCGGTTGGCTATGTCCAGACGCCGACCTTTGCTACCGTGCTCATGCCACGACCCTGTTTCGGCCGAGGGCCTTCGCCCGATAGAGATTGTCGTCCGCTGTCTTCAGGCTGTTCGATGGATCAAAACCAGACGGGCAGTAGAGCGCCCCGATACTCGCAGAGATCCGCACCTGTGAACCAGAAGATGCTTTCAGAACAATACGGGCGACGTCCTCGCGAACCTCCTCGCAACGAGCGAGCATTTCATCGAACGTCAAACCGTTCTGAAACAAACCGAATTCTTCGCCTCCAAGACGTCCCGAGAAATCCGACTGGCTTTGGTAGCGGGCAAGGATCTGGCCGGTACGACGAAGGGCTTCGTCGCCGGTCGCATGACCATACCTGTCATTGATCGTCTTGAAATGATCAAGGTCCAGAAACAGCAGGGCACCGGATGCGCCCTTTTGGCTGGCGACGTTCAGGGCTTCGAGAAACGCGCTCCGCGTGAGCACCCCTGTCAGTCCATCGGTCCGCGATTGAAGGTGAAGTGCCTCATAGGCATCCGCGAGCTTCTGCAAAGCCTCTTTCGCGGCTGCTTCTGCCCGTCGAACTTTCTCTGACTGGGTGAAATGGAGGGCGGAGGCCGGGATCGATATCGCCAGCGGGCAAAAAATGGTCATGAACAGGCCCGCACCCGCCACCTGCCCGCCGAGAAACGGTACAATGCTGAACGAAAGACCCAGCGAGGCCACCACCGACAGTAATCCGGTCAAAATTGACTTCTGAACAATACGACGCATCGATATCACCGTGTGGAAATAATAATATCTATGAACCTCATCACTTTAAAGATGGTTGAAACACTCCGGTAAAAGTCGAGCCATGTGCCCCACAACTGGAAAACCGGCCTCTGACGTTACGCGCGGGGAGTATCCGCCGGACTGTGGCTTGCAGGGATTATATGGAGCGAGGTTCGGATTGTGGTCACAGAGATCGCTTAGGTCCTTCGGCATCACGGTCAGAATGAACGCGGAGCATCGATGATGAACGAAAAAACGATCGAAACATCCCATGGACAGATCGCAGTCTACGACACGCCGGGAAACGGAATTCCTGTCCTGATGATCCACGCCAATTCCGTCTGCAAGGAGACATTCCATTTCCAGATTGAGGCCCTTGCTGGCAAGCACCGTATCATCGCCGTAGACCTGCCGGGCCATGGCCAATCCTCTGATGCCATCGATCCGCTGCGCACTTATAATTTCAACGGATACGCCGACACCATCTGCGAGGTGATTGAAGCGCTCGACATCGATCAATTCGCCTTGCTCGGCCACTCTCTCGGCGGCCATGTCGCCCTGGAACTGATGAGGCTCCTCCCGGAAAGGACGGCCGGTACGATGATCTTCGGCACACCGCCAATCCCTCCGGGTCCGGAGGGTGCAGCGCTCGGCTTTCTTCCCAATCCGGAATTCGCCAACACTGGCAAAGAAACCCTGAGTGAGCAAGAAATCGACATGGTCGTCGCGCTGGCGCTCGGATCAGATGCCGTCCACGACACGTTCTGGAAAACCGCTGTCCGACGAACGGACGGGCGCTCGCGCCAGTTGATGATCGATGCAGCACTTGCCGGAAGACATTCCGATCAGCGTGCCCTCGTGAAGACCTCTCCTGTTCCGCTCGCCATCGTCAACGGCGCCGACGACCCGGTGATCAATCTCGATTACATCGACAGCCTGACATTCGCGAACCTCTGGGAGAGCGGTCCGGTTCGTGTGGAAAATGCCGCACATGGTGTCCATTGGCAAAGGCACAAGGAGTTCAACGTCCTGCTGGATGGCTTCCTCAGCACAATCGCTTAAAGGTGGAATGGGCGCAGCTTCAGCGAATTCATTCTGCCCGCCTCTCGCGTCCGGCATTGCTTTGCATCAAGGCCATCAGCATCGGACCGACGGAAAACTCGCCTCTCTCCACCGTCATGTCAGATCGCGCAGATCACCGCTGGCCGGATTGCTCTGTCCTCCCCTTTCGAGAATGCAAGCCATGGCGGCCGCGCCATTCCAGTCCACGGCTTCGCAGGCAGACTGGCTTGCATCCGCGCGAGCCCCGGACATCGATTGTACGGTCACGGCGAAAGACGTCAGGTCACGCCAGTTCGCCCCACCCCTACTCCCCATACATCGCGATATCAGGGCACGCCTTCAGCACCATCTCAAACGTGCGGGCTTTTCTCAGCTCACTCGGCGGTTAGCTGGCGAGACCATTGTCATAGAAGAGAACGGGCCGGCTATTGGAGCCGCAATCGGATCCATGAGACGCTTCGGGCGTGACCCCTGTCGGCGCCTCAGGCAAGATAAGTCAACCCCGCTGCGGAACTTGGTACCAGTATCTTGTCTCACGATGGTGGGAGCACACGGGACGGCTGGATCGCACTGGTGATGGGCCGACACATTATTCACGCGCCAGCCCGTTTACAGCGGCTGCCACCGCAAGTCACGGCTATGGTTTAAACCGCTCCAGCATGGCCTTGAGTTGAGCGTTCTGCAGCTTGAGTTTGCCGACGAGTGCGCGGCGCAACAGCTTTATCTCGTCATCGAGGCTGAGGGCCCGAGGGGTGACTGGGAGGGGATTTGCACGCTTGCGCCCAGCGGCAGCCTGCTCGGTCCTGTTATTCTGTCGCCGTGGCGCCCGAGCTTTCGACGCAGGCGCTGCCGCCTCGGGTTCGGGCGGCGCCGCGACACCATCTCCGGCAGCGATAGCGGCGGAATAAGCAGCATCCCTCGCCTGTTCCGCCACAACCCCGTCGGGACGCTCGACGGCAATGGTCGGTTCGCCCATATCATCGGCTGTCACGCCGATAAGTGCCGGCGGGCTCACAGATGCTGCGTCATCAGCAACCGCGTCAGGTTCGGGCGTTGCCGCGACACTATCTCCACCAGCGATAAAGGAAGCGATAACGGCGGGATAAGCAGCATCCGTCGCCTGCTCCGCGACAAGCGCCGCCGGAAGCTCGATGACAGAGGCCGGTTCGACTCTATCTTCGGCAATCACACCGGCAAGCGGCGGTTGGCTCAGGGAGACTGGATGATCAGTGACCGCCTCGGCAGCGCGCGCCGTCTCGGCCTCCTCTCCACCAACGGTGTCAGGGGGCGGCAGGCTCTGTTGCGGAGCCTGGTGCCGTCTCGACGTCAGGCGGGTAACGTAATTCCATAGCGATGCCATGATGATTGACCTTGTGTTCTACCCGCTTGGACATTAGCGAGCGCGAACCGGGCGGCGGCCGCAACCGCGCCGATGCAACGGTCGCGGCTCGCTTGCCTGCACCGTCAAGCGAGATTGAGGCGCTTTCGTAAATCCGCATTCTCGGTGCGCAGCTTTTCGGAAAGCTGTTTGCGAAGGCTGCGGTTTTCGTCTTCGAGCCGCAGGAGCTCCGCCATCTCGTCGATCGCGTCCATGGCTGGTGCGACGTCGGCGACGGTTGCGCGCTTTTCACTGGCTGGCGCCTTAGCTTCGGCAACAGCCGGTGCAGCAGCCGACTTTGGCTTTCGGCCACGCCTGGGCTTGCCAGCGGTCGCGTCATTAGTGTCGGTTTGGGCGCTGACCGCCTTCTTTGCCCGCGGCTTGCGCTGCTTGACCGGCGGTGCTGTTACCGCGGCGGGCTCTGGCGCACCTGCATCCGGCTGGACGTCGGTGTCCGAATTCACATTCGTGTCGGCGGTCTTATCCGCGTCCGTCACGGTCTCGATTTCGTCGGGCATGTGGCTCTCCTGTGTCACCAATCCATTGTTCGGCTGCGGGATGACCGGTGTCAACACCGGCATCTGCAAACTGTCTTGCGCCAAGGCCGAATTGCCAATCGAGGCTTCCTCTTGCGCGACGCTTGAGAAAAGTCCGTCATCATGCGCTTGACGCGCCACGGACTTCAGATCGAGGTTTCCCCATATCGACTGTGGCTTGCGTTCAGATTTGCGCCGCCCGGATTTATATTCGACGGTGAAGCTGCGGGTAGTTTTTTTCACGGGATCATGCCTTGATATCTCATGCCGATGTATCAGCCATTGATGGGTGATCGCAAGACCGCACGGCAAGCGCAAGGCCCGGTTTCCGCACCGGGCCTTTGAGCCTTTTTTGAGCAGAGCCCCCGTATGCAGAACTCCGGCTATCGTTATCTCATCGTCGATGCCAGGCCCCCCCTGGTAGGATAACATTACGTGCAAGCTGAGAAATGCGTCTTTCTTCAAGACGTCCGAGCTTCTGACGAATGGCACGCTGCGGGAGAAAGTCGGGGACCAGCCTGACCTCGTTGAGGTCGCGATAGACAGGCAAGCCAGGCCGCAGCGGCGGTCGACTGGCTTAACGCTCCGGGATCGATAGATTAAGTCAGGACGTCGATTGGCATCTCATCGCAATGACGATCTGGAAGGCGATCATCCGTGAATTTGCGTTCGTTGTTCTCGCGAAGACGCCAAAACAGATGTTGCATGATTGGCTTCGGATGATAATCTTTGACTGATCGGAGCCAGCAAGTTGCGTAGGGCGAACGCTCCAGCTGGGCGAGCTTCCCGAATTTGCTGGAAAACCAACGCAGATCTGCCGGCCCTGCTCAAGAAAATGCGGCTCGGGTGGGTGAAATTGCTATCCCACGGTGGGTTAGGGATCCGACCCAGGTGGGGCCCAAATCCTATCCACTAAGCAGCATTACCTATCAGCGCTATATGCCAGGTAGACGAAACATGGATAGGCTGGTGCGGTAGATTTTTAGCCTACCTGCGTTTGCGGGACCTATTGAAGGTGTGGGCTTTTTCTATCACATTCTCGCTATGTTCAACGTTCGCGAGACCTCCAATGACCATTCAGGATAATATCGTCGTCGCATTTCCGACGAAACCCGACGAGCCTGCCTCAAGTAGCTTCGACAAAATCTGGGGCAAGAAGGTGAAGAGCCATGGCTATGCAGCCATCCCAACCATTCTCATTCGCTCGCAGCATAGGCTTGGCATCAACAGCACCCAGTTCTGTTTGCTGATGCACTTGCTTGATCTCTTCTGGTCGCCGGATCGTCCCCCCTTCCCCACCAAGCAGCAATTGGCGGACCGGATCGGCATCAAGCCATCCAGCATCAAGCCCAACATGAAGGCATTGGAGACCGCGGGCCTCATAAAGAGGGTGCAGCACAGGACGTCATCTGGAGACTGGGGCGCCAACACCTATCACCTGGATGGTCTGATCCAGCGTATCAAGGACCTGGAGCCCGACTTCGATCTGGAGAAGAAGAAGAGACTGGCCGAGAGAAAGCGGGTAGAGACACCGAAGGGCAAGCGACCTAAGGGTGAGCCTACACCCAAGAAATGAATTACCCCGGCCGCATGCCAAGGGCAGAGACGGTACCGGGGTTTACGCAGACAGATATATACAGGGGTGGGGCATAAATCAACCCCATGGGCACATGAGCATAGACGAGACCATACCCTACCCGGGCATAGAGGATACTCTGTCAGCCGACAGGTTCGGCACCTACCTCGCATGGGCCGGGGGTGACCGCAACAAGGCCGTGGCTCTCTATACCCTCAATGCCTTGCTCAGCGAAAGCCTGAACCTCCCACTGCATATGCTGGAGGTGGCCTTGCGCAACCGCATCCACCTGGTCATGAGCACAGTGCATGAAGAGACCTGGTTTGATATGCCCGAGCACCGGCTGAACCCGGTACAGGCCGACATGATCGCCGGAGCCCGCAAGGATCTCACCGACCACGGCAAGGACGATACCCCCGCCCGGATTGTCGCCGCGTTGACCTTCGGCTTCTGGACCGCGATGCTTGGCAAGGAATATGAAGACCTTTGGCAGAAGACCCTTAAGGACATCGCCAAGCGGGAAGACGGCAAAGGTCTTCGCCGCAAGGATTTCACACGATCACTCAGTTCAATTCGCACGCTAAGAAACCGGCTGGCCCATCATGAAACGGTGCTCTACTGGAATCTGCGAAAACACTATGCCAACATCATACAGATGACCTCGTGGCTATCACCGGTTGCCGCTGACTGGTGTAGGGCATACTGCCGTTTCGAGAGTCTCTATCCGGTAGAGGGAATGGATCTGCACAGTGATAAGCCGGAAAAGACGGAACTGGCGTAACCTAACGAACGAGGAACCGCGGCGAGTCGGATGATAAATGCGGCGATCACAATTCCGCTTCTCCGGCACGTGCAGCGTTGCCAGCGGTGAGCTTTTTATACAGACGGAAAAGTAAGATGGAACAATGTGCCACCTCCCTCAGGCCCCTGCAATTCAGCTAGTGCTCGCGGCAAGCGCGAAGACAATCATTCCTCCTCACTATTTGCGACTGAGGTTACGGCGTAAAGCAACAGCCTCCGAAATCCTTCGAACGACGACCATGAACCTCTTGCTCCCCTAAAGATCTGGCACCTGCTTCGAGCCCTCTTGGAACGCTCGCAGGGCGCGTTCGGGGGCGCTTTGCATGTATCCATTATAATTATATCCTTCTCTTTCAATGTGTTAACCCGGTTTGCAGCTGCAAACTAGTTTTAGGACCTTTGCGGAACATTATTGCAGGTCGCGCGAACTCTAATTCGACGTTATGACAATTCGAATTGCGCAGTCCGTCTACGTCTTCAAGCGAAACACAAGATAATAGGACCGGTCCGAAAAAACCGGCGGCCGCTGCGGAGGACAAGAACGCTTTTGAATTAGGGAAATGGGATGGAGGGACCTTCACTCGATTCAGTGTGAGCCTGCGCCGGAATAACATCAGTCAGACTGAGCTGCCAGGCTCGCTGTGCCCCACGCTCGGGGCGAGCTTAGCCAACTGCTCGCTTCATAAACGCTTACGCGCACGCTCCATCAAGCTTTCGCAACGATAGGCACGAACCAATCCGCCTCTATATGAGGTTTGCTGGCGGTGGATTGACAAGGTCGCCACACACAAGGTGCGGTAGAGATTACGCATCGAGGTCGTTACGGGCGCATGTGATTCCTGCCCCACTAAAGCCGGGTAGAAGCGCTCGCCGGGTTCCGGGTCTTTGCCAGGGGCGCTGCAGCATCGGCCTGTCTCTGGGCGGCGCTGGCTATGTCGGATACTTCATCAGCGCCGCCTTCGCCGTCCAGTTGGCCGGCGCGGCCATTCCGCCCGTCATCATCGGCACCATGCCGGTCTTCCTGGCGATCCTCGCCAATGTGAGGGACCGATCGGTGTCCTGGATGGCTCTCGCGCTGCCGCTGGCCCTGATTGCAGGTGGCGTGGGTATCGTGAACGTCGCAACGGTTCGCGCGGCGGATGCTGCGGACGCGGCGTCGATCATGCTCGGCGTTCTCGCAAGTCTGGCAGCCCTGGCGATCTGGATCGCCTACGGCTTGGCCAATGCGGCTGTCATGCGGTCAGCGGACGCGCCGGATGGCCTGCAATGGACGGGGCTTCAAGGCATCGGCGCGGCGATCGGAAGTCTGCTCCTTTTGCCATTGGCGTCGTTCGATCTCGCGGAGGCAGCATACGCTTCGGAGACGACGCGCTTCATCGTCTGGGCCGTGGTGATGGGGCTCGCCGGCTCATGGTTTGCGACCTGGTGCTGGGTGGTAGCCTCCCGTCGCCTGCCGCTGGCGCTCGCGGCCCAGCTGATCGTCGCGGAAACCGTGTTCGGCCTCGCCTATGGCTTTCTCTTCGAGGGCCGGTTGCCCTCTCCGGCCGAGGCCATCGGGGCGACGATGCAAATCGCCGGTGTCTTCTTCGGCATCGCGGCTTTCATCAAACCGCGGGCTTCATAGCCCTTGGAGAGCGAACTTCCACGAAATTTCCTTGCGGAATTTTTTTCTTTTCGCTTGTAAAAATCTTGTCCGATGTGAATTTGACGTCGACGGTGGGCGCGGCCGGAAGGGTCGCAGGCGGGAAGCGGGCATGGCGAAGAAAAGCTACAAGTCGATGGACGAATTCGCCCAGGCCTGCGGTGTTTCGCGCCCGACGCTGTCGAAGTATTTCCACGACCCCTCGAACGTCAAGGAGGTCACGCGCAAGCGGATCGAGGCGGCGCTGAAGAAGTCGAATTTCGAGCCCAATCTCTTTGCCCGGCACCTCAACCGCAAGCGCACGCGCAATATCGGCGTCCTCGTTCCCACCATTTCAGACCCCTTCTATGTGCAGGTCGTCACGCTGATCGAGCTGGAGCTGCGCGCGCGCGGATACTGGCCGATCCAGATCTCCTCGCACACCCGGCCCGATCTGGAGGAGGAAGCGATCCGGACGCTGCTGGCGCTGAAGGTGGCGGGGGCCATCGTCGCGCCGCTCGGTGCCGGCTCGCAGGCCTCGACGCTCCAGCGGCTGACGGATACGATCCCGGTCGTCTGCTTCGACAGTCCGGCGAGCTTTGACCTGCCCTATGTCGGCAACGACAATGCGCAGAGCGTGGCGGCCATGGTGCAGTATCTCTGTCGCTCGGGCGAGCCGCCGGTCTTTCTGGAAATTCCGCAGGTCAACGAGAACTCCGGCGAGCGGCAGGAGAGCTACCGGGCGACGATGCTGAAGGAGGGACACGAGCCCCTGGTGATCGACTGCGAAACGCCGGCCTCCTGGGAGTTCGAGCGGCTGGGCTTCGAGCAGATGCAGACCATCCTGAAGCGGGACGGCCTGCCCGGCCGGACGCTCTTCTGTGCCAATGACCGCTTCGCCTTCGGGGCGATGGCGGCGGCCTTCGCGGCCGGGCTGAAGATCGGGCGTGGCGAGGGCTGCGACGTGCGGATCGCCGGCCATGACGACCATCCGCTGAGCCGCTACACCTGCCCGCCCTTGACGACCATGGCGCAGGATGCCGCCGCCATCGCCGCGACGAGCGTCGAGATCCTGCTGCGCCGGATCGACGATCTCGACGAGGGACGCCCGATGCAGGACGACAAGGTCATTCTGGAAGCGACGCTGGTCATGCGGGAGTCCGCGTGAGGCCTATGGTCGTCCGGCCTATCGTCTTGCCCGGCCGATTTTCGCATCGAACGCGGCCCAGGCTTCGGCCGCGGCCTCCAGCGCGTCCCGGGCTTCCGGGATTAGGCCGCCCATGGAGACGAAGCCGTGGATCTGGCCCGGCCAGGTCCGGACGATCGCTTCCGCCTCCATTTGCAGGCGCTCGGCATAGGCCGCACCCTCGTCGTAGAGCACGTCGTGACCGGCCAACGCGACGAAGGCCGGAGCGACGTCCTCAAGCGAGGAGACGAGCAGCGGCGACAGGCGCCAGTCCGTCCCGTCGTCCTCCCGCGGCAGGTAATGCGCGCGGAACCAGGCCATGCCGGCAGCGGTAAGCCCGAAATCCCGGGCGTAAGCGGCATAGCTGGCGGAGGTCTGCCGCTGGTCCGTCACGGGGTAGATGAGGATCTGTGCCGTCACCTGTGGCAGCGCGCCGTCCCGCGCCATCAATGCGAGAACCGCCGCGAGATTTCCGCCGGCACTGTCGCCGCCGACCGCGATGCGGGCAGGATCGATGCCATAGCGATCGGCGTGCGCCGCCATGTCGGCGAGAAGCGCGGCGCAATCCTCGACCGCTGCGGGATAGGGATGGTCGGGTGCGAGCCGGTAATCGGGCGAGACCACGACGGCGCCCGCCAGATTGGCGAGGATGCGGCAGATATCCTCATGGCTTTCCGGCGCCCCGACGACCCATCCGCCGCCATGCAGATAGAGAAGCGCCGGCGCGCCTTCGGCCGGTGCGCCCTGCCCGCGCCAGAGGCGCAGGCGCAGCGGCCCGAGAAAGCGCTCCTCCGTCGCCGCGACCTCTTCGAGCGGCTTTTGCAGCGCGGCGAAGCCTTCGAGAAAGCCCGTGCGGGCCTCCTCCGGCGAGAGCGTCTCGATCGGCGGCGCATTTTCCCGCGCCATCAGGTCAAGGACGCGCCGTGCGGAGAGATCGAGCGCTGTCATGCGAGCAGGCTCCGGGCTTCGTCTTCCCGCAGTTCGGCCGGCTGGTCCAGCGCACCCTCGATCGCCTGCGCGTTCCCGGTTTCCGCCGCCCGCAGGATACCCTCCATGATCTCCAGCACATGCAGCGCGAGCGCGCCGGAGGCGCGGGGTGCCCGTTTCTCGCCGATGGCGCGGGCGAGGTCGGCAAGGCCGAGCATGCGGTAGTTCGCCCTGTCCGGCGCATCGACGGGCCAGTTGACGGCGCCGCAGGGGAGCGTTGCCGTATCCGTCTCCTTCCAGTCGGCGCCGCGCTCGGACACGGCCACCGTGCCGCCGAACGTATCGGGGTCCGGCAGCCGGAGCGACCCCTCCGTGCCGTGCAGTTCGATCGGATGGTTGGAATGGCGGAAGACATCCCAGGACGCCCCGAAGGTGATCGTCGCGCCGTTCTCAAATTCGAGCAGCGACAGAACGCTGGTCGGCGTCCCCACGGAAAAGCGCGTGCCCTGCTTCGGGCCTTCGGCGGTGATCAGCCGGTCCTTCTGGCCGCTGGTCGCCACGGCCTGCACGCGGCGGACGGGGCCGATCAGGTTGACCAGCATCGTCAGGTAGTAGGGACCCATATCCATGACCGGGCCGGCGCCGGGCTGGTAATAAAAGCCGGGGTCCGGATGCCAGTGCTCCATGCCGCGTCCCATCATGAAGGCGGTGCCGGTGACCGGCTTGCCGATCGCGCCGGCCTCCATCAGGCGCCGCGCATGCCGCCCGGCGGCGCCCAGAAACGTATCGGGCGCCGAACCGATCAGAAGCCCGCGCGCTTCGGCTTCCCGCACCAGCCGGCGTCCGAGCTCCGCCGTCACCGCCAGCGGCTTCTCCGTGAAGACGTGCTTCTGCGCCTCCAGAGCCTGCATCGAAATGTCGAAATGGGCTGCGGGAATGGTGAGGTTGAGCACGAGGTCGATATCGGCCGCCGCCATCAGGGCATCGACGCCGCTCGCGCGCAGGCCGAACTGCGCGGCGCGCTGGTCGGCCGCCTGCGGATTGACGTCGGCGCAGGCGACGATCTCGACGTCGCGAAACAGCGGTGCGTTGCGCAGATAGGCCATCGAGATATTGCCGCATCCCACGATGCCGATCCGGAGGGGTTGGCGTGATGTGTTCGTCATGTGCTGAGCCTGATCGTTGAGCCGCGTGGTCGCAAACACGCAGACAAAATATGTTGACGTGCGATAAGAATTTATCTTACGTACAACCAACCAGGCTGGGAGGCAACGGTGACATCCATCAAAATCACGACGGCTTCCGGCCATCCCGGCGGCATCGATGCCTGCGGATGCGATGCCTCCGCCGCCTGCCGCATCTCCCGCCTCTTCGCCTGACGAACCGCCGGAGACGGCCGCGCGGCTCGCCCGGAAACCATGACAGGAACCGACGGATGACGAAAACAGAACGGAAGTTCGGCTGCCAGACCTACACATGGGAAATGCTCGGGTCCGGTTGGAACGGCGGCCCGGACGCGCTGATCGCGGCGGTCGCAGACGGCGGCTACACCGGCATCGAGATCACCAACACCATGATCGGCGATTACGCGGCGCGCCCGGACGACTTCGCACGGGCGCTGGACGGCGCCGGCCTGACGCTCGTCTCCTTCGCGTTCGGCTCTGACAGCGGCTTCACCCTGCCCGTCCGGAGCGGGGAGGATCTGGATGCCGTCAGGCGCTGGGTGGATTTCGTCGCCCGGTTTCCCGGCGCGCTGGTCTCCCTCGGCTCGGCCACATCCGTGTCGGACGGACCCCGGGACGACGGGTTCGGGGTCGCAGCCGAGATCTACAACAGGGCGAGCGAGATCGGGCGCGGGGCCGGCGTGGTCGTTGCCGTCCACCCCTCCTCGCACCACCGGACGCTGCTTTCCACCCGCAGCGATTACGACGAGATCTTCTCGCGTCTCGACCCTGAGGTCGGCTGGGTGCCCGATACCGGGCACATCCTGCGGGGCGGCCAGACGATGGCCGACACACTCGCCGCGCATCACGATCGCATCCGCTACGTCCACCTGAAGGACGTGGATGCCGCCGGCGACTGGGCGATGCTGGGGGCGGGCGTCTGCGATATTGCCGAGGTCATCGCCATCGTCGCGAAGGCCCCGAATTTCAACGGCTGGATCGTGGTCGAGGAGGAATCCGACGCGGCGGGCAAGGACCCGGCAGGCGCCGTGCGCGCCAACCGCGAGACGCTCTCCCGCATGGGTTTCGACGACGCCCGCACGGGAGCAGGGTCGTGATCCGCAAACAGGAAAGACGGCTCCGGGTGGGCGTGCTCGGATGCGGACCCATCGCGCAGTTCGCGCATCTGGAATCCTGCGTGAAGGCCGGCAATGCCGATCTCTATGCCATCTGCGATGCGGCGCCGGACCTTCTGGCGCGCATGGCGGCGACCTACGAGCCGCAACGCAGCTATGCCGATTACGACGAAATGCTCGCCGATCCGGAGCTGGAGGCCGTCATCGTCGCGACGTCGGACGCCTATCACGTGCCGATGTCGATCAAGGCGCTCGACGCCGGCAAGCATGTGCTCTGCGAGAAACCGATCGGCGTCTCGATCGAGGAAGGCGAGGCGCTGGCCCGCGCGGTGGAGGCCTCCGGCAAGATCCTCCAGGTCGGGCACATGAAACGCTTCGATCCGGCGCTGGAGGCGGCACGGGATTTCGTGCGCGACGACATGGGCGAGATCCTGGCGCTCAAAGCCTGGTACTGCGACAGCACGCATCGCTACACCAACACGGACGCCGTGCAGCCGCTGCCGGTGTCGAGCAAGCTGGCGAAGCGGCCGGGCGGCAATCCCAAGGCCGATCTCCGGCAATATTTCATGCTGGCGCACGGGTCGCATCTGGTCGACACCGCCCGCTTCTTCTGCGGCGATATCGTCGCCGTCCGCGCGCGTCTGGCCACGCGCTTCGGCGCTTATTGCTGGTTCGTGGAAACCGAATTCGCCAATGGCGCCCTCGGCCATCTCGATCTCACCGTCGCGGTGCGGATGGACTGGCACGAGGGTTTTCAGCTCTATGGCGAGAACGGCTCGGTGATCGCGAAGACGTTCAATCCCTGGTATTTTCGCGCCTCCGAGGTCGATATCTTCCACGAGAAGGATGCGACGTCGCGGCGTCCGCTCGGGGCCGACGGCCACTTCTTCCGCCGCCAGGTCGAAGGGCTTGCGGACACGGTCCTCACGGGTGCGCCGATGCGCGGTGCGGACGTCCGCGACGGCCTCGCCTCCATCCGCGCCATGGTCGCCATCGCCCGCTCGGTGGAGACCGGCGAACGCGTCGAGCTGGCCTCCGTCACGGGAGCGGTCTGATGCAGCTCGGCATCTTCGCCAAGACCTTTGCCGGGACCGACCCCACGCAGGTGCTGCAGGCGGCGCGCGCAGCCGGCTACGCGACAGTGCAGTTCAACCTCGCCTGCACAGGCCTGCCCTCCCTGCCGGACGAGATCGCCGACGTCGCAGCCCTGGTCGCCCGGATCGATGCGGCCCGTGTCGCATCCGGCGTCGGTATCGCGGCGCTGTCCGGCACCTACAACATGGCGCATCCCGACCCCGCGGTGCGCACCCGCGGACGGCAGGCGCTCGGCCATATCATCGATATCGCGGGCGCGCTGAAGATCCCGCTCGTCACACTTTGCACCGGCTCCCGCCACCCCGGCGATCAGTGGGCACACCACCCCGACAATGCGACGCTCGAAGCCTGGGCCGACATGGTCGCGGACATGGCGGACGCCCTTCAGCGTGCGGAGGCTGCGGGGATCACGCTCGGGATCGAGCCGGAACAGGCGAATGTCGTCGCGTCGGCCGACGATGCCCGCCGGTTGATCGGGGAGATGGCCTCCGACCGGCTGCGGATCGTGCTCGATCCCGCAAACCTCTTCGAGAAGGCGGATGCCGGGCACGCCCGCACAATCGTCGCGCGCGCCGTGGAGATCGCGGCGGGGCTGACTGTCATGGCGCACGCCAAGGACCGGCAGGCCGACGGCCGCTTTGCCGCACCCGGACGCGGCGTCGTGGATTTCGCCGATTTCATCGCGCGGCTGCGCGCCTCCGGATTCGAGGGCGCCGTCGTGACGCATGGCCTGGAGCCGGAAGACGCGCCCGACGTTGCCCGGTTCCTGGCTCCGCTCCTCACGGTGCCGGCATGAGGCAGGCGGTTCTCTTCCAGCACGGATTGGGCGGCGACGACGCGCAGGCGGCGGCAAACTGGCCGGAGACGTCGAATGCGCTGCGGGTAACGATCAACAGTCGCGGCCACAAGGAAACGCCGCTCGGTCCCGACCGGCCGTTCAGCATCCCGCTGTTTGCAAGGGACGCGCTGGATGCCATGGCGGGGCACGAGAGGTTCATCGCGGGCGGCCTATCGATGGGCGCCGCCATCGCCCTCTATCTCGCCTGCCATCATCCCGAGCGGGTGACCGGCCTCATCCTCGTGCGCCCCGCCTGGACCTTTACCAGCGCCCCCGACAATATGGCACCCATCGCCGACATCGCGGCCCTGCTGCGGCGCCTGCCGCCCGAGGCCGCACGCGCGGCCTTTGCCGAGGGGGAGACCGGGCAGCGCCTCGCGCGGGATGCGCCCGACAATCTCGCCTCGCTGCTCGGCTATGCCGACCGACCCCAGCCCTCGCGCTTTGCCGAGGTGCTCGCCGATATCGCCGCGGGTTCCCCCGGCGTCAGCCGGCAGGCGGTCGAGGCCCTGCGGCTTCCCGCCCTGATCATTGCCAACGCGCACGACGCCATCCATCCGCGCGCCTGCGCCGAAACGCTCGCGGAGGCGATCCCCGGTGCCCGGCTCGTCACCGTGGCGCCAAAGGCGCTCGAACGGGATCGTCACCACCAAGAGGTCAGGGCCGCGATTGCGGACTTTCTCGCCATGCACACCCGGAGCCCATCATGATCGAAAACCACGCCCATGCCATCTCGGCCCTGCCCCGCAACCGCCTGCTTGCGGAATTCTCGTTGTGGTCGGCCGATCTGGTCAATCTGCAGCGCGACCTCGCCCGCATCGAGGCGGTCGCCGATCTTCATCATATCGATGTCGCGGACGGGCGTTTTGCGCCGGGTTATCTGTTCTTCCCCGATCTCGTCGCCCAGATCTCGCAGCAGACCAAGGTTCCGATCCACGTCCATCTGATGGTGGAGGCCGACAGCGTCGAGGCGCAGGCCGCGCAGTTCGTCGAAGCCGGCGCCAGCCTTCTGAGCGTGCATGCCGAAAACGGCGACGCCGGCCTTCGCGCGCTGGCGGCGGCGCGTGAGGCCGGTGTCGTCGGCGGCGTGGTCCTGCGGCTGGAGACGCCGGTCGAGGCGATCCTGCCCTTCCTGCCGCATGTCGGCATGGTCACGCTGCTCGGCACGCGGATCGGCGTCAAGGGGCAGTCGCTTGCGCCCGAGGCGTGCGGCCGGCTGGGGGAAGCACGGCGTCTTATCGAGGCGGCCGGGCTTTCCAACATCATCCTCGCCGCCGATGGCGGCATCCGCGAGACCACGGTGCCCGCGCTGCGCGCGGCAGGGGCTGAGACCGTCGTCCTCGGATCGCTTGCCTTCGGCGCGCCGGATCTCGCGGCCCGGATCGACTGGCTGCACGGACTTGGCGGCAGGGCGGCATGACCGCCGCCGCAGCCCTTGCCTTCGATCTTGGCGGCACCGATCTGCGGGCCGCGATCGTCACGCGGACAGGCGAGGTGCGGCAGGCGCTGACGGTGCCGACGCGCGCGCGCGCGGGGGTCGATGCGGTGCTCGACCAGATGGCGTCGCTCGCCGAGACGTTGATGGCGGAGACGGACGGCACCATCGCCGGCGTCGGGCTCGGCGCACCGGGGCCGCTCGACCCGTCGGCCGGCATCATGATCGCACCGCCGACGCTCGCCGGCTGGCACGATGTCGCCGTGGTCGAGCGTCTGTCGGCGCGGCTCGGCCTGCCGGTGTTCCTCGACAATGACGCGAACATGGCGGCGCTCGGCGAATGGCGCCATGGCGCGGCCCGGGGATTCGAGACCGTGCTGTTCGTCACCGTCTCCACCGGCATCGGCGGCGGCGTCGTCTCCGGCGGGCGCATCTTTCACGGCCGTCGCGGCCTTGCGGTCGAGATCGGCCATATGACCCTCTCCGGGTCCGGCCCGCGCTGCCTCTGCGGCAATGTGGGATGTTTCGAGGCGCTGGCATCGGGAACCGCCCTCGGTCATCGCGGTGCCGACGCCGCTTTGCGACCGGGCGGCGAAAAGATCGCTGCGGCCCAATCAGCCATCGGCCGTCCGGGCGCGCGGTCGGTGGTGGAGGCGGCGCGGGTGGACGATCCCGTCGCCCTCGCCCTGATCGCGGAGGAGGCGGAATGGCTCGGCATCGGACTGACCAACCTGCTGCACATCTTCTCGCCGGATATCGTCGTTATCGGCGGCGGCCTTTCGAATGCCTTCGATCTCCTGATCGGCGGCATCCGCAGCGTCGTCGCGACACGCGCCATGTCGGCCTATCGCGACGTCGTCATCGTGCGGGCGGGGCTTGGAACGAATGCCGGGCTGGTGGGAGCCGCCGGGCTGGTCTTTGCGCAGCCGGGCTTCACGATCCGGGCCGACCGCGATCAGACGTAGCGGACCTCGACGCCCAGCTTGTCGAGGCGGCCGCGGATCGAATAGGGCATGCCGGTATCGGTGATGATCATGTCGACGCGCGACAGCGAAAACGCCTTGGACGAGGCGCCAGTGTCCCATTTGGTCGAGTCTGCAACCAGGATAACGCGCCGCGCCATGCGCACCAGGTTGCGTTTCGTGCGGGCGATATCCTCGGAGACGTCGACGACGTCGAAGGCGTGATCGATCGCATGCGCGCTGACGAAGGCCTGGTGCGCCACCAGTCCGCCCACGGCCTTGTCGGCATCCGACACGATGGTGCTAACCGTGTTGGGAAACACCCGGCCGCCGATCATGTGGACGTCCAGTCCGGGGCGGTACATCAGGTGCTGGGCGATGTTCATGGCGGTCGTGGCGACCACCACATTGTGCACCGGCGGCATCTGCATCGCCAGTTGCAGCAGCGTCGAGCCGCTGTCGAAGACGATGGACTGGTTGTCGAGGATGAGCCGCGCCGCCATCTGGGCGATCCGGCGCTTGGCCTCGAAGTTGCGGTTCATCCGTTCCTCGAAGGCGGCGGCCGGCGAATCCACCGGCAAGGCGATGGCGCCGCCATGCGTCTTGATAAGCTGCTTCTTCCCGTCGAGATTTTCGAGGTCCGAGCGAATGGTGACTTCGGACACGCCGAAGCGCTCCGCAAGCTCCCGGGTCTTCGCCTGCCCCACGCGCTGGAGCTCAAGCATGATCTGGTGTCGTCGTTGTTCTGCAAGCATGGCGGTTCCGGTGGCGGAAGACTTTCGAAAAAACGAAGCAGACATCGCATGTGCGATGCCGAAATAAGCGTGTGCAGCGCAATATAGCGGAGATCTTTCGGAAATATCTATAAGGCAAATGTAAAACGAAAGAAATCGAAATATTGTGTATTTGTTTTCTTTCGAGTTAGCTGAGGCACAGACACGTCATCAACGGAGGAGATCGTTATGGGCCTTGGAACCAAAGTGCGGCTGTCGCGGCTGTTTTCGCATGCATCGGGAAATCTGTTCGGCGGCGCCGTCGATCATTTCGTCGGCTATGGCAATGTGCGCGAAGGCGGGCTTGCGGATCTGCCCGGCGCGCTGGAGCGGGTGATGGCCGGTGGGCCGGACTATATCAGCATCCAGCCGGGTGCCGCCCGGCATCTCTGGTCGGCCTATGCCGGCAAGGCGGCGCTCGTCATCCAGGCCGGCTGCTTCACGCCGGACGACCGCATCCGCCAGCTCATCGCCACGCCGGAAGACGCGGTTCGCTACGGCGCCGACGCCCTGGCCGTCGCCATTCCCGTGCGCGGCGATACCGAGGGCCACTACATCCGCTGGCTGACGGACACGGTCAACGCCGCCGCCCGTTTCGAAATGCCGGTCGTCGCCCACGTCTACCCGCGCGACTATGCCAATGGCGGCAAGATCGTCTTCACGCCGGACGAGATCGCCTATGCCGTCCGCATCGGTTTCGAGACCGGGGTGGACGTGATCAAGGTCGGCTATACCGGCGACTTCGACAGCTTCAAGGAAACGGTCGCCACCTGCCCGGTCCCGATCGTCATCGCGGGCGGACCGAAGACCGATACGCTGCTCGGCGCCCTTCAGCAGACCAGCGAGGCGCTGCGCGCCGGTGCCCGCGGTGCCGTCGTCGGCCGCAATCTCTGGGGTCACGGGGACACGACGAAGGCGGCCCGCGCCTTCAAGCTCGTCATTCACGACGGCATGGCGCCAGAGGAAGCTCTGGCCGCCGCAGGCGCCTGACGCCATGGCATCGCACCGCCTCGACGTTCTCGGCTTCGGCGCCGTCGCCATCGACGACATCGTCTATGTCGATCGACCGCTGAAGGCCGGCAAAGGCAAGGTCGTGGGGCGCACGCGAGACTTCGGCGGCAATGTCGCAACCGCCCTCGTGGCGGTTGCGCGGCTCGGCGGCCGGGCGGGCTTCATCGGCTGGCTGAGCGGCGCGTCCGACGACGATCCGAGCGCCGGCGAGCTCGAACGGCAGGGCGTGGACGTCTCCCGCGCCCCGCGCCGCCCCGATGCCCGGGCCATCCGCTCGGTCATCACCGTCGGGCCCGACGGAGACCGGTTCATCGCCTATGACGACGATGTGCCGCACGGGACCCGCGACGATCTCAGCGACCAGACGCTGTCGGCGGCGCGGGTCCTGCTCATCGATGGCTATGCGACGCATTCCGAGCGCATCGTCGCGCGGGCGCGCGCACTCGGACTGTCGGTCGTCGCCGACATCGAATGGTCGATCGGCTCGGCCACGGATCGCCTGATCGCGCTTGCCGATCATCTCGTCCTGCCGCTCGCCTATGCCGAGGCGCAGACGGGCGAGACCGCGCCGGCCGCCATTCTCCAGCGTCTGTGGACCGACGACCGCGCAGCCGTCGTGCTCACCGATGGCGACCGCGGCGCTTTCGTCCGTCTGGCAGGCGATGCGCGGGACTGGCACGTTCCGGCCTATGCGGTGCACGCCGTGGATACGACCGGTGCGGGCGACTGCTTTCACGGCGCTTATGCCTTGGCGCTTTCGCGGGGCGAACCGCCGATCGACTGCGTGCGCTATGCCGCCGCTGCCGCCGCGATCTCGGTGACCGGGAAAGGTGGCCGGATGGCCCTCCCCGATCACGCCGCCTGCAACGCGCTGATGACGGCGACCGACGCGCCGAGACCTCTGGCGATGGCCTGACGCACGCGCATCGAACGATACCGCTAAACTTGCACGCGTAAAAAAATATTTTTTCGTTCGCAATATGGAAGATACGTTCAAAAATGCGTGTCTTATGAAGGATCTACGGAATCTGCAACCGGAGCGGCCGGCAATGACGGAGGCTTTCGGCGGCAACGGGCCGTTGACGCGCGGCGCGCGGACAGGCCTTCTATCGGCGCTGTCGCACAAGGGCCATCGCAAGGTTCCGATGGCTGAGGAAATAGGGAGGAGAACACCGTGGCCGACGTGGTGCTGGACAAAATCTGCAAGACCTTTGGAACCGAGTTCCACGCGATCAAGGATCTCAGCCTGACGATCCGCGACGGCGAATTCCTGATCCTCGTCGGGCCGTCCGGCTGCGGCAAGTCGACCGCCCTCCGCATGATCGCCGGGCTGGAAGAGATCAGCAGCGGCACGCTGAGCATCGGCGGCGAAAACGTCGTCGATCTCTCGCCCAAGGATCGCAACATCGCCATGGTGTTCCAGTCCTACGCGCTCTACCCGCACATGACCGTGTTCGACAATATCGCCTTCTCGATGAAGCTTGCGGGAAAGAGCAAGGACGAGCGCACGAAACGCGTCAACGAAATCGCAAAGACCCTGCAATTGACCAAGGTGCTCGGCAACAAGCCGGCGGAGCTTTCCGGCGGGCAGCGCCAGCGCGTGGCGATGGGGCGGGCCATGGTGCGGGAGCCGGCGGCCTTCCTGATGGACGAGCCGCTCTCCAACCTCGACGCCAAGCTGCGCGTGCAGATGCGCGCCGAGATCGTCAACCTGCAGCGACAGCTCGCGGTGACGACCATCTACGTCACCCACGACCAGACCGAGGCCCTGACGATGGGCGACCGTGTCGCCGTGCTCAAGGGCGGCGTGCTGCAACAGGTGGACACGCCCAAAGTTCTCTACAGCAAGCCGGTCAATGCCTTCGTCGCGGGCTTCATCGGCTCGCCGTCGATGAACCTCTTCCAGGGGCGGCTCGAAAACAGCCGCATCGTCCTGCCGACCTTTTCGATCCCGGTGCCGGAGGCGGTCTTCGCGCGGTCCCCCGGGCTGCGGGCGTTCGAGGGGCGCATGGTGGTGTTCGGCATCCGTCCGGAGGATCTCCACGACAGCGGGCTCGCCTCCGGCGCGATGTATCCGACCGTGCCGGCAACGGTTAAATCCATCGAGGAGCTGGGCTCGGAGTGGATCGTCCATCTGAACATCGATGCCGTCCGCGTGGATTCCGGCGACCCCGATGCCGTGGAGGAACTGAGCAGCGCCGCGAATGCCGTCGCCAAGTTCGAGGCCACCAGCCCGGCCCGGGCCGGTGCGCGGATCGATGTGGCGATCGACGTTGCCAAGCTGCATGTCTTCGACCCGGAGACCCATCTGGCGCTCTGACCGCTGCGTCGTTCACCTCGTGTCGGAGGCTGCCGGACAGGGTGCCGGGCCCGCGGAAAAGCGGCAGATCGAGGGCCTTGCAGAGAGCGGCTCTCGCTCTGCGAGCGGCACCGAAAAACCACCGGAATCGCGTCCTTTCATTTATTTACGAAAGTAAAGAAATAACGATCCGCAGGTAATTTACTTTGAGATGAATTGCGCTGCTAAATTTGGGAATAATATAACTATAAATCAACAGGATAGCGGATTGCATCCAGACTCAAAAATACCGAAATTCCGGCAGGCTGAAATTGGACGTTGACAGGTGTCGGCGTTCGGGACCCTACTGCCATATCGATCTGGGAGGATCGAACAAACCGTATTCCTGGGAGGGGATCATGAAGGCTAAGAAGTTTCTCGCCACCGCAGCGCTCTGGGCATTGTGCTCGACGGCTGCGTTCGCCGATACCACCATCGAGTTCATCCAGTGGTGGGAGCCGGAAATGCCCGCAGGCGCGCTGCGCGGCATCATGGATGATTTCGAAAAGGCCAATCCCGGCATCAAGGTCACGCTCGTCAGCGGCCCCTACGCCACCACGCGCGACCAGATCGTCGTCGGTGCGGCGTCCGGCACGCTCAGCGACGTCGTCGGCCTCGATGGCGCCTGGGTCAACGGCCTCGCCAAGCAGGGCGCCATCGCCGCGATGGACCCGCTGATGGCCAATGCGAAATACGATGCCGGGCAGATCGCCGACATCGTCAAGGTCGATGGCAACAGCGTCATGTTCCCGCTCGCCTCCTTCGTCTATCCGGTGTTCGTCAATCTCGATCTTGCCAAGGCGGCCGGCGTCGACAAGGTGCCGGGCACGCGCACGGAATTTGCCGAAGCCGCCAAGAAGATGACGGATGCAGCCAAGAACCAGTATGGCTGGGTGCTGCCGCTGTCGCTGCAGAACCCCGGCGGCATCCAGAACGACGTGATGTCCTGGACCTGGGCGTCCGGCGGGTCGATGCTGAAGGACGGCAAGCCGGATCTCGAAAACGAGTCCGTCGTCGGCACGCTCGAATACATCAAGTCCCTGCACGACGCGGGCGTCATCTCACCCGGCATCTTCGCCAAGAAGGAGCAGGACAAGGTCGAGGAATTCGTGAACGGTCGCGTCGGCATGATGGTCGACTCGCTGGCCCACATCAACCTGATCCGCGAGCGGAACCCGAAGCTCAATTTCGGCATCTCCGCCCTGCCCGCCGTCGATGGCTACACGGGCAAGCGCGGCCTGCCCTATGCATCCTGGGGCATCGGCATCAGCGAAGGCAGCAAGCACAAGGAAGAAGCCTGGAAGCTGGTCGAATATCTGATGAGCCCCGACGTCAACGGCCGCCTCGTCTCCATCGCCAATGCGTTTCCGGGCAATGTGAACGCAAAGCCCGACTTCTCGAAGTCCGACCCGCTGTTCGAGCAGGCCTTCGCGATCTTCCAGAGCGGTCATCTCGCCAACGAGTTCGTCGGCCTTCCCGTGGCCGAGGACCTGATGCGCCAGATGGGCATCGAGGTCCAGAAGATGTTCGACGGTTCGGAAACGCCCAAGGAAGCCGCGGCCAACACCCAGAAGCAATGGCTGACCAAGTTCTAACGCGTTTCCTCGCAGCGTGAAAACCGCGCCGCACGCATCCCCGGCAGGCGCCAATCGCCTGCCGGGGCGCTTCATCCGCCTTTGAGGACATCTGGAAAGCAACCGTCATGAGCAGTGTGACAGAAGGTCTGGCCGTTCCGTCCGCGACGAAGCGCAAGCGCGGCTTCGTTGCCTATCGAACGCGAAAGCGGCTGGTTCCGTATCTCTATATCGCCCCGGCCACCCTGCTCTTCTCGGTGCTCATGCTGTTTCCGATGATCATGGTCTTTCGCTATTCGCTGATGGATGGCGCGATCATGAAGAAGGATTCCGCGTTCGTCGGCTTTCAGAACTACCTGACGATCTTCCGCGACGCGATCTTCTGGCAGGCCTTCGGGCAAACGCTCTATTTCACGGTCATGAGCGTGGTCTTCCACTTTCTCATCGGCCTCGCCTTCGCGCTTCTCCTCAATACGCAGCGGATCGATCCCGCCATTCGCAGCCTGTTGCGCGTGCTCTACATTCTGCCCTGGCTCTTCACCGCCGTCATCATCGCCATCATCTGGCGGCTGCTGCTCGACCCGAACGGCGTCGTAAACAGCGTGCTCATGGCCCTTCATATCGTCGATTTCAAAGTGGAGTGGTTCTCCTCCACCGCGACCGCGCTCCATGCCCTGACCTTCGCGAACATCTGGGCCGGCTATCCGCTCTACATGGTCAGCCTGCTCGCCGGCCTGCAGGGCATCTCCAAGGAGCTCTACGAGGCGGCCGGCATCGACGGGGCGAACGAGCTGCAGAAATTCTGGTACATCACCATTCCGCAGCTGATGCCGATCATCATCTCGATCGCGCTTCTCGATTTCATCTGGACGATGCAGGTCTTTCCGCTCGTCTGGATGACGACCGGCGGCGGGCCGATCTACGCGACGGAGGTGCTGAGCACCTACACCTACAAGCTCGCCTTCTCGCAATATGAATTCTCGCTGGCCTCGGCGAGCGCGATCATCATCCTCGTGGTGTCGATGAGCGTGACCTATTTCTACATCAAGCACCAGAAGGGCAGGTAATCCCATGGCCCAACGTTCAGCCAAGCGCGCCTCCGGCCGTTCCGTCCTGCCCACGATCCTGACCTATATCGGCCTGGCGATCGGCCTCGTCTTTGCGGGCTTTCCCATTCTCTGGATGGTCTTCAGTTCGTTGAAATCCAACACGGAAATCTTCGCCCTGCCTCCGAAACTCCTGCCGGACGTCTATACGCTCGTGGCCTACGCCTCGATCTTCGACGATCCGGTGAAGATCCGCTTCTTCATCAACAGCTACATCGTCGCCGGCGTCGTCACGCTGCTCACCTTGCTCGTCGCCATCGTCACGGCCTACGGTTTCAGTCGGTATTCGTTCCGCTTCAAGAACACGCTGAACATCTTCATCATCAGCACGCAGACCGTGCCGCCGATCACGCTGCTCATCCCCTATTTCGGCATGGTCGTCGCCTTCGGCATCTTCGATACCTATTTCGCGCTGATCCTGACCTACCTCGTCTTCACCCTGCCCTATGCCATCCTGCTGATGACGGGCTACCTCAACACGCTGCCGAAGGAGCTGGACGAGGCGGTCCTGGTCGATGGCGGCACCAGCTGGACGGCGCTCTGGCGCGTGATCGTCCCGGTCTCGGTGCCCGGCATCGTCGCGACAGCGGTCTATACGTTCCTTCTCTCCTGGAACGAATTCCTCTTCGCGCTGACACTGACGAAATCCATGGACCTTCGCACGGTCCCGATCGGTATCCAGCTGCTGATGGGACAGCACGCCTTCGAGTGGAACGAGATGATGGCGATGAGCGTGCTGGGCTCGTTGCCGCTCCTGCTCCTTTATCTCTTCGCCCAACGCTATTTCCTCGCCGGCATGACCTCCGGATCGGTGAAGAGCTGATCGGCGTGCGTTGAGCGCGGGCCGCGGAACGGTCCTGCATGGGTCGCCACGTCCCCACCCTCCACGTGCGAAAGCGCGCCGCAGACGATCTGCAGATTGCCGGCGTGCCTTCCCGTGTCGCGATCCGGTCTGAGCCGAGCGTCCCGGTGACCGGCCCGGTCTCAAGCCCGATGTGGCCGTGACCGAAGGCATGGGTGGTGTCGCTGCTGAGGCTGCTCGGACCGATGACGCGCAGGCCGGCGCGAAACCGCCTCGCCGAACGTGCTGGCATCCGCCAGGGCCCGCATGCCGGGATCACGGCGGGAGCGGGAGGTGCTCCTGTCCGCGACAGGCCGGGGACGTTGAGTTCGACGTGACGTCGAGGGAGATCGACCGGGGTGCCGCCCTCAGCTCCAATACAGAGACGGGTTTCAAGGTGGCGACACTCTTGCTGCGGCTCGATCTGTCGATCGCGACCTCGGGCGCGCGAAGATCACCACATTTCCGGCCAGCGTCAGCACGAGGCCGAGGATTGCAAGGGGGGTCCAATGATAGCCCTCGTAGACGGTCGAGAGCGACAGGGCCACGACCGGGAAGAGCACCGTCGTATAGGCAGCCCGCGACGAGCCGACGCGCGAAACCAGCATCAGATACGTGGTGAAGCCGATCACCGAGCCGAAGGCCGCGAGATAGAGCAAGGCGATGAGATAGCGCGTGTCGGGCGGTGCGACGACCGGTGTGCCGGTGAGGGCGATGAGGAGCAGCAGGAAGATCGCGCCATAGGTCATGCCCCAGGCATTGGCGATCACCGGGGCGATGCCCCCGGCGCTGTTGCGGCGGGAGACCATGTTGCCCAGCGAGAAGAACAGGGTGCCGAGCGCCGACAGGCCGACGCCCTTCCACGTGTCGGCATCGAAATGCACGAGGATATCCGGGCCAAACAGCAGGAGCAGCCCGGACGCGCCGAGCCCAGCCGCCACCACCGTGCGCCCGGTGATCCGATCGCCGAAGAACAGCCGGGCATTGATGGCGTTGTAGATCGTTGCCAGCGAGAAGATCACGGAGATCAGGCCCGACGGCACATAGCTGGCCGCGTTGTAGAAGCAGATGAAGTTGCAGCTGAACAGGCAGAGCGCCTGGGCCAGAATGAACGGCTGGTGCCGGGCGGCGGGCACCTTGAGCTTGCCCATCGCGCCCAGCACGACGAGGAAGATGAGCGCGGCCGCCGCAAAGCGGTAGAACACCGAAACCAGCACCGGCACCGCCCCGACCTGCATGGCAATGGCGATCCAGGTCGTGCCCCAGATGATGACGGTCGAAACGAACAGAAGGAGGTTGGCCATGACGTTCTCGCTGTGATGGCGGAACAGTAGGAGGGAAAGAGTCGCACTTCTTGCAGATTCTTGCGGTGAAAGTGCTCTGGCCGAGGCCAGACGAGACGCCGCGGCTGGCCAGCGCTGCCCAATGTCGTAAGATGGGGCTCGGTCCGCCAGAGCACTGTCATGTCCCTCGACAACCCGTCCATCTTCCGCTTTCTTTCGGCCTCGCCCCGCGCGCAGGTCACCGATGCGCTGACTCTCGGCTTGGGCCGGTCGGCGGCGATCTGGCGCAATGCCCATGACCAGATGCGCTACGAGCAGCCGGATGACCACACGTTCAGCCTGTATCTCGAAGGCGGATCCGGCACCCGCCGTATCGATCGAGGTCATGTCAGCGGCTGGCCGGGTGCGCTCTGCATCATGCCGCAAGGCGCCTCCTCGGAATGGGCCATCACCGATCCCTTCGCCTTCGTGCACCTCTATGTGCCCGATATGGAAATGCGGCGCGTCTTTGCCGAGACCTTCGATCGCGACTGCCGGCTGATGGTGGTGCCCGAAGCGACCTTCGACCAGTCACCGGCGCTCGCGCAGGCGCTGCGGCGGATCGCGGAGGCCACGATGTGGGGCGATCCGCTGCTGGCCGACGCGGCGATCACGACAGCCCTCGCCTGTCTGTTTGTCGATCCGCGTTATGGCGGTGCCCGTCCCGTCTGCGTGAAGAGCGGCCTCGCACCTGTCGTGCGCCGCCGGATCACCGATTACATCGAAGCCCATCTCGATACCCAGATCACCTTGCCGCATTTGGCCTCCCTTGCCGGCCTCAGCGCATTCCACCTGCAGCGCATGTTCCGCGCCAGCTGCGGTGTCTCGCCCCATGGCTGGGTCCAGCACAGGCGCCTCGCACGCGCCAAGGCGCTTCTGGCCGAAGGCGAGCCGATTGCCCGGATCGCTTCGGCCTGCGGCTTCAGCAGCCAGAGCCACCTGACGCGGGTATTCAAGACCCATACCGGCACCACGCCCTCTGCCTTTCGAAGAAGCGTTTCCGGTCGCGCCTGATGTTCGCACTGCCGTTTGCGCGCCGAACATCGAGCGCTCCGGATAGCAGGTGCCGGCGCAGCCGTCGGCACTGGCCGTCGCCGGGAAGGAGGGCGCGTGCCGTCCATGGGCCGAGCGTCCCTCGCGGCAGAGGACATCCGCAGGACGAGACGATGCGGTGCTCGCCGTCACTCTGATGCATCTCAATCCGCCTGGTAGCGGCCCGTCTCGTCAGCGGCGCGTCTGGCGCGCGATATCTTCAAAGAGGCGCGCGACGGCTTCAGCGCCCGGGTCGTTGATGCCCTTGAGCGCCGCCGCCGGAACATAAGCGGACCTGCCGGCGCCGGCCTTGGTGATCGTCGCCGTGTGATTTGCACCTTGGCGCGCCGCTTGCGCGGCGGCGTCGAGAGACTGCGTGGCGACCAGCGCTTCGAGCGCCGGTTCGAGCGCGTCGACCATCGTCCGGTCGCCGCGCTTTGCCCCGCCATAGCGTTTCATCTGGTGAAGTCCGGCAAGCAGGGCCCTGCCCCAATCTGCATCCGTCGCAAACGACGGACCGGCCGATGTAAAGAGGATCGACAGAAGGACACCGCTTGACCCGCCCGCAGACCGCAGGAGCCGTTCGCCGATGGATTGCAGCAGGGACGCGCCATCGCGAAGCGGCAGCTGGTCGAGGTGACCCGATATCGCGCCGGCTGCGAGCGCCAGCGTCGATCCCGTATCCCCGTCGCCGACCTTGGCATCCAGGGCATCCAGGGCATCCACATCCGCCGCGTGCGACGCGAGAGAGGCGGTCGCGGCCAGAAGAAATGCGCGAACCGCCGGATCGTCCGAAGGGGCGACCGTGGTCCGGGCAAGCTCCGGTGCAGCGACGATCCGCGCCGCCGCGTCGGGGCGAGCGTTCAACCGCGGCCAGGTTGCGACCGACGTCTCGGCCTGGATCGCCCGCAGCCGCTCGCGGTTCAGGACGTGCTCCAGCCGCGAGAAACACCGGACCCATCAGTGCACGCGACCACCGTCCTGTGTGGCGGCGCGTCCATTCCCGCAGCCGAAGCCGCACGGCTTTTAGCGAAGCGAGTCGTCGTCCGGCGTCAGGCCGGCCAGTGCGCGTAGCCGCCAGAGGCGGTCGGTCCACCAGCGCTCCAAGGGGTTCGTCGCCCGGTCCAACGGCAGATCGAGAACCATCCTGCGTGTCACGCGATCGTTCGACCATTCGAGCTTTGAACCGGACACGGCTCCCCCATAAAGCTGCAGCATTCCAAGGTCTGAAACGCCTCGAATGGCGCCATTCTCATCGCGAAGGACGATCCAGCCGGGCGCATCGCTTCCGCCACCCGGCATGGCGAAGAACATCGGCCGGCCGCAAACCGTCAGTGTCCAGCGTCCGTCGGGGCTCTTTTCGACCAAGTAGGGCTCGTCACAGTGCAGGTTGCCCTCTGGAACGAAGGCGACGGTGATGATGGCCGCTGCTCCCAGCAGCGCAAAGCCGTTCAGACAGGCACGAATTGGCTTTGCGATGGTCATGCCGGCCCTAACATCGTTTCACCACATATTACCGCATCGGCCAGAGCGTGGTGGGCGGTCGTCGCCGAAGTCGATGACGGCCTTCCGTCGCACACAGAAGGGGATCTGCATAGATCCCAGGTGCCGCGCCACCGTCATGGTCTCGTTTCCCGCGCCGACCGGACGAGAGGCTCAGGCGCAGGCTTCAAGACGCGCAGGACGGTTATCCGCGACGGCGAATGCGATGCCAAGCGCTATTTTCCTCCCCAGCCGCCCCTCACCGCGCAATCTTCGCAAACCCCTTTGCAAGGATGGGGCCTGTCGGCCTGCCCGTCAGGGAGCCGCCCGTCTGTTCCAGGGTCAGTTCGTAGAGCTGGCTGTCGTGCGGCTTGGGGAGAGCGGGCCCGTCCAGCCGGGCCGAGCGCGCGTCGTCGATCAGGCCGAGGGAGACCGGGCCGCGTTCGGGCGATGGCAGGGTCCAGACCTCGATCGTCTTGCCCTCGGGAACGGCGAAATCCGCCAGAAGCCGGACGGCCGCCGTCTCGTTGCCGAAATCCTCGACGATCGCCTTGATGTCGCCGGCCTCGTTGACGAGCACAGCCACCACCAGCGGATCGACAGTGCGCATCAGGCTGAACGTGAGCGCAACGGCGAGCGTGACAGCCGCCGCCGTGGCCCCAAGCGCCGTCGCGCGCCAGCCGCCCCGCCTGTTGTCGTTTGCGGTCGCCTTGTGCCTGCCCGTGCTCCCCGCATGTTGCGCCGAAAGCCCGGTTTCGATGCGGCTCCAGAGCTGGTCTCCGACGATGGCGGCCTCCGCCGTCTCGTCCAGCGGCAGAAAGCGCTCGCGGCTGGCGGCGATGGCGGCCTTGAGATCGGGATCGTTCTCCAGATCGGCCTCGATCCGCAGCATGTCCGCCGCATCCAGAAGGCCGAGCACATATTCGTCGGCGACGACGCCGATATCGCCCCGCCCGTTCCCATCGACCCGCTCGTCGCTCATGCCATGCACTCCCGCAATGCGGAGAGGCCGCGCCGGATCCAGGACTTCGTCGTGCCCAGCGGAATGCGGAGCCGGCCGGCGATCTCGCCATGGGAGTATCCGCCGATATAGGCCATGAGAATGCCGCGCCGCTTGGTTTCCTCGAGCGCACCCAGACAATCGTGAAGGCGGGAGGTGCGATCGAGCCGGTGCCAGGCCGCCATGACATGATCCACCTGTTCGCGCTCGCGCAGCACCTCGACATCCTCGACCGTATATTCCCGGCTGCCGTCGCGCAGCAGATTGAGCGCGCGGTTGCGAACGATGGCATAGATCCAGCCGCGGGCCGAACCACGATCCGGCTGATACTGGTGGGCCTGCGTCCAGATGCGGATGAAGCTTTCCTGAACCACCTCTTCGGCAAGGTCGCGCCGCCGCACGATGCGTTCGGCGACGGTGACCAGACGTCCCGCTTCCCGATCGAAGATCCTGCGCAATGCCGTGCGGTCACCCTTCGCGCAGGCGGCAAGGGCCGTCGTCAGATCGTCCGGCGGTGAGCCCATCGACATTAAAATCCTTTTCCATCGCCGCACCATCCGTGCGGTCTGACCCACTCTACCCGCCGGCGCGCAGGATTGGATGCGCTTTGAGAATATTTTTCATGTGGCTGCATCCAAACGGCCCTGCTCCCGTGTCTTCAAGACAGGAAGCATCGCCGTGCGCGCGCAGATGTCTTCCGAAATGGAACAACACACGGGAGAATTCCATGATGACCGTTCGCTTCGCCTTGATAACCTCCACTCTTCTGGTTGCCAGCACCGGCAGCCTATTTGCCGCGCCGGTCCTCGGCCTGACCGGCGACAAGACCCTGGTCCTGTTCGACACGGACAAGCCCGCCGTCACGAAGAGCATGGATGTCACCGGTGTCGACAGGTTGGTCGGCATCGATGTCCGCCCCGGGAACAAGACCGTCATCGGCGTCACCCCGGAAAGCGAGATCGTCACGATCGACCTTGAGACGGGCGCCGCAACGTCGGTTGCCAAGATGGACAAGGCGCTGGCGATGACGGCCGCACCTGTGGTGGTCGATTTCAACCCGGTGGCGGATCGTCTGCGTTTCATGACCGGCACCACCAACCACCGCGTCCACCCGGATACGGGTGCCGTCACGGTCGATGGCACGCTCGCTTATGAAGAGGGCGACATGCACAAGGGCGAGACGCCCGATATCGTCGCTGCGGCCTACACGAACTCGATCGGCAAGCCGGAGAAGACCGCGATGTACAACATCGATGCGACGATCGGCGGCCTGATCCAGCAGACCAAGCCGAACGACGGCACCTTGAAAGCCATCGGCAAGCTCGGCCTCAAGGACAAGCCGGCCACCTATGCCTTCGACATACAGGGCATGGAGACGGGCGGGAACGCCGCCTATCTCGCCGCCGGCAAGACGCTCTACAGCGTCAATCTCGAGACCGGCGCCGCGACGGAAATCGGTGCGATCACCGGCCTCAGCAACGACCTTCGCGATATCGCGATCCTCCCGGCGATGTAACCGTTCCCGGACCGACGAGATCGTCTCGATATGCGGCCGTGAAGGCGGCCGCATATCCTGCTTTCACGCCTCCAGGTTTTGCCTTTGTCCGGCGTAGGCGAACGACGATGGCGAATGACGATGGCGTCCCTGGTTGCGTTCTGCGGCCGCCGGCGACCGGATCTCGATCGGCATCGCACCGGATGCATTGACTTGGTTTCGGGACGAGCAGATCTTCACCCTCACAACGAGGAAGTGGACCGGCACGCGCGCTATGCACCATCGTCATCATACGAATTTTAGACAGTCATCCGAAATCGCAAGGCCTCTCCCATGAGCGCAGCACCACAAAGGGGGCGACGCTATTCGAGTGACGTCGTCGACATCATCCGGGCCCAGATCAGGGAGGGCGTCTATACGGTCGGCGACAAGCTTCCGACGGAACCGGCTCTAGTCAGCCGCTTCGGCTTCAGCCGCACCGTCATTCGCGAGGCGATCGCGGCGCTGCGGGCCGATGGCATGGTCGAGTCGCGCCAGGGGGCCGGTGTCTTCGTCATCGCGTCGCGACAGGGCGATCCGCTGCAGGATCTCTTCAGCCGGGAAACGGATCGGATCTCCGACATCATCGAAGAACTGGAGCTTCGCATCGGCGTCGAAGTCGAGGCCGCAGGCCTTGCCGCGTCGCGTCGATCGCCGGCGCAGGAGGCGGAAATCCAGGCGCAGGTCCAGCGCTTCGGGGATCTGATGGACATGGGAAAGCCGACGGACGAGGTGGATTTCCAGTTCCACATGGCGGTGGCCACCGCCACCAACAATGCCCGCTTCCGCACCTTCCTCGAGCATATCGGCCGCCGGATGATCCCGCGCGTGAAGTTCAAAAGCGTCATGGGCGGCGTCGATCCCCTGCCGAGCCGCGATCATCCGATCCTGGACGAGCACCGCGCCATTGCCGATGCCATCTCCGCGCAGGAGCCTGAAACCGCCCGCGAAGCCATGCGCCTGCATCTCCTGACCGGCATGGCGCGATACCGCTCCCTGGTGTCGCAACCAAAATATAAGCCGCCGACCACGGATTGACTCATCTCAAAAGTCATAATACGACTTGAGCCTTCAACGACTGGGAGGTTCTGTTGTCGCCTGAGGAAATCAAATCCGCCATCGCATCGGGTCTGCTGTCGTTTCCGGTCACCCATTTCAACGCGGACCTGAGCCTTCATCTAGAGAGTTACAGCCGGCATGTGGCGTGGCTTTCCGGCTTCGATGCGGCGGCGCTCTTTGCAGCCGGCGGCACGGGCGAGTTCTTTTCGCTGTCGCCCGAAGAAGTCGGCCTGGTCACGAAGGCGGCGAAAGAGGCCTCCGGCAGCGTGCCGATCATCACCGGCTGCGGCTACGGCACCGCACTTGCCATAGACACCGCGCGCCAGGCGGAGCGGGCCGGCGCGGATGGGCTGCTACTGCTGCCGCATTATCTGATGGAAGCGTCGCAGGAGGGGATTTACCGGCACGTCAAATCGGTCTGCCAGTCCACGCCGCTCGGGGTCATTCTCTACAATAGAGCCAATTCGGTTGCGACCGCCGACACTGTCGCGCGGCTTGCGGAGGCCTGCCCGAACCTGATCGGCTTCAGGGACGGCACCGGACGGGTCGATCTGGTCCGTCACGTCACCGCCAAGCTGGGGGACAGGCTCTGCTATATCGGCGGCATGCCGACGCATGAGCTGTTTGCCGAAGGGTTCAACGGCGTCGGCGTCACGACCTACTCCTCCGCCGTATTCAATTTCGTGCCGGCGCTGGCGCAGCGCTTCTACAAGGCGATGCGGGCGGGCGACCGGGCGACGATGGAGGATATCCTCAACCGCTTCTTCTTCCCGTTCGCCACCCTGCGCGACCGGGAAGCCGGCTACGCCGTTTCCATCATCAAGGCCGGCGTCGACCTGATCGGCCAGACGCCGGGGCCGGTTCGTCCGCCCCTGACGGACCTGACCCCTGACGAAAAGCAGATGCTGGCAAGCCTCATCGAGGCTGCCGGCGCCTGACGACGCTTGCCGCCGCCGCGCAGGGAGAGGCGGTGGCCGCATCCATCGGATCACGGATCGGACGACAGCGCCCTGACCATCGCGCGCAGCGGTCCGAACAATTTCAGACGACATCGTGTTCAATCGGGAGGAGCAACATGACTGGCATCACATTACGTCTTATCGCAGGAGGCCTGCTGGCCGCGGCGTCGGCATCCTATGCCATGGCGCAGGACGCCACGGCGATCCGCATCGTCCTGCCGGAGCAGCCGGCAAACCTCGAGCCCTGCGGCACCATCATCACCAATGTCGGGCAGATTCTCGCCCAGAACGTGGTGGAACCGCTCACGGTCATCGATGCGGCGACCGGACAGCCGCGCCCGAAGCTTGCGACCGAATGGAGCCAGGTCGATCCGCAGACATGGCGGCTGAAGCTCAGGGAGGGCGTGACCTTCCAGGATGGCGAGCCCTTCAACGCGGCGGCGGTCGCCTTTTCGATCGAGCGCATGACGGGCGGCAAGCTGAACTGCAACAACATGGCGAAGTTCGGCGATGCCAAGCTGACGGTGAGCGCCGTTGACGACCTGACGGTGGAGATCAAGTCCGACCGCCCGGAGCCGATCCTGCCCACCTTGCTCAGCGTGGTCATGGTGGTGTCGCCGAAGACGCCGGCCGACAAGGCGGTCAACGATCCGGTCGGCACGGGGCCGTTTCGCCTGAAGACCTTCAACACGCAGACCGTCGAACTTGTCAGTTTCGACAAATACTGGGGCGACAAACCGAACGTGACGGCGGCGACCTATGTCTGGCGCGCGGAATCCTCGATCCGGGCCGCCATGATCGAAACCGGCGAGGCCGACCTGACCCCGTCGATCGCGATCCAGGATGCCTCCAATCCGGAAACGGACTTCTCCTATCTCAACTCCGAGACGACGGCGATCCGCATCGATGCGGCGCAGCCGCCGCTTGACGACCTGCGCATCCGCAAGGCCCTGAACCTCGCCATCGACTGGGAGGGGCTCGCCCAATTGTTCGGAGACGACATCAAGCGCGCGTCGCAGATGGTGGTGCCCGGCATCAACGGCCATGACGATGCCCTCTCGCCCTGGACCTATGATGCCGCCGAGGCCAAGAAGCTGGTGGAAGAGGCCAAGGCTGCGGGCGTCCCGGTCGAAACCGAGATCACCCTCATCGGCCGCAACGGCATCTATCCCAACGGCTCGGAAGCCATGGAGGCCATGGTCGCCATGTGGCAGGACGCCGGGCTGAACGTAAAGCTGACCATGCTCGATGTCGCCGACTGGCTGCGCTACCTGCAGAAGCCTTACCCGGAGAACCGGGGTGCCAACATGCTGCAGATGATGCACGACAACAACAAGGGCGACGCGGCGTTCACCATTCCGATCTTCTATCGCTCGACCGGCAATTATGCGACCGTAAACGATCCGGCGCTCGACAAGCAGGTGGACGAGGCGCTGGCGGCAACCGGCGACGACCGCACGGCGAAGTTCAAGGCCCTCTTTGCCAAGGTCCGCACCGATGTCGTGTCCGATATCCCGATGTTCCACATGATCGGCTACACGCGCGTCGGCAAGCGCCTCAACTGGAAGCCGGATATCACCACCAACAGCGAAATCCCGCTGGCCAATATAGGCATCAAGTCCTGAGAACGGAAAAGACGCGCGGTGCCTTGCCGCGCGTCTGTCCGCCATGCCGGCCCTTTGCCGGCTGATACGGTCTCAAACGAGGGCCTGCCATGCTCCGCTATCTCGGACGTCGTGCGTCGTACAGCCTGATCTCGATCATCGGCCTGGTCACGCTCGTCTTCTTCCTGACACGCCTGACCGGCGACCCCTCCGCGCTCTACCTGCCCCTGGACGCGAGCGCCGATGCCCGCGCCCAGTTCGCACGGCTGAACGGGCTCGATCAGCCGGCGATCGTCCAGTTCTTCACCTATCTCGGCAATCTGGCGCAACTCGATTTCGGCCAGTCGCTTCGGCAGAACCGCTCGGCCATGGAGGTCGCGCTGGAGGCGTTTCCCGAAACGCTGAAGCTTGCCTTTCTCGCCATCGCGCTGGCGACGTCGCTTGCCATCGTCGTCGGATCGCTCGCCGCGGCCCGTCCGGGCAGCCTGTTCGACCGCATCGCCAGCCTCGTCTCGCTTGCCGGCGCCAGCGCACCCGATTTCTGGATCGCCATCGTCGGCATCCTCCTCTTTGCGGTCGGGTTCGGATGGCTGCCGACCTCCGGCACGGGCAGTGCGGCGCATTGGGTGCTCCCGATCTTCGTCCTGACGCTGCGTCCGTTCGGTCTTTTGGTGCAGGTGGTTCGCGGCACGATGCTGTCGGCCCTGTCCGCCGCCTATATCAAGACGGCCCGGGCCAAGGGCATGCCGCGCCGTGAGATCATCTTCGGCCATGCGCTGCGCAATTCGCTGCTGCCGATCGTCACGGTTGCGGGCGACCTCGCGACAGGGCTGGTCAACGGCGCGGTCGTGGTCGAATCCATCTTCGGCTGGCCGGGCATCGGCAAGCTGATGATCGACTCGATCATCCAGCGCGATTTCGCGGTCGTCCAGTCGACCATCCTCGTCACGGCCGTCGCGATCTTCCTTCTCAACATCGCGATCGATCTCCTCTACGCATTCCTCGATCCCCGCATCCGCTACTAGAAGGCTCGCCCGATGACGCTTCTTTCGGCTCCCGTCGCGGCGATCTCTCCGCGCATGCCGCTCCTTTCCTATCTCTGGCGCGACAAGATGGCCTTCGCGTCCGCCCTCTTTCTGGTGCTGCTCCTGCTCCTGGTCCTGTTCGGCCCCCTGCTCGTCGGCGACGCCGCCGCACGGCTCGGGCTGCGGCAGCGGAACCTGGCGCCTTTCACCTTCAATGGCGGGTTTCTCTACGTGCTCGGGGCAGACACGCTCGGGCGCCCCATCCTGGCGCGGCTGATCGTCGGCGCGCAGAACACGATCTTCATCGCTGCCGCCGCCGTGTTCAGTTCCATGCTGGTCGGTGGCGCGCTCGGGCTGGTCGCCGGCTATTCCGAGCGCTGGTACAGCCACGTCATCCAGCGTTTCGCCGATGTGATCATGAGCTTTCCGTCGCTGCTCCTCGCCCTGATCGTTCTCTATACGCTCGGGCCCAGTATGACGAACCTCGTCATCGTGCTGGCGATCACGCGCCTGCCGATCTACCTGCGAACCGCCCGCGCCGAGGTGCTGGAGCTTCGCGAGCGGATGTTCGTCAGCGCGGCCCGCTCGATGGGCGCCTCGCCGATGCGCATCGTCTTCCGCCATATCGCGCCGCTCGTTCTGCCGACGCTGGTCACGATCTCGGCCATCGATTTCGCGACCGTGATCCTTGCCGAATCCGCACTGAGCTTCCTCGGCCTCGGCATCCAGCCGCCCGATTTCACCTGGGGTGCGATGGTGGCGAACGGGCGTGGCTATCTGCAGACGGCGTGGTGGATCGCCTTCTGGCCGGGCCTTGCGATTATGCTGACGACCTTGTCGCTCAACATTCTCTCCAACTGGGCGCGCACCGTCGCCGACCCGCAGCAGCGCTGGCGGTTGCAGGCTCTGAGAAAGGCTGCCCGATGAGCAGGATCGAAGACGCGGAAATGCCCGCACCCCTCCTTCGGGTCGAGGGACTGACGGTCGACTTTCTCTCCGATGGCGATCCCGTCCGCGCGGTCGACGACGTCTCGTTCCATGTCGCGCGCGGCGAGACGCTGGTCATTCTCGGCGAGAGCGGCTCGGGCAAGAGTGTCAGCACCAGCACGCTGATGGGGCTGGTCGATTGCCCGCCCGGCCACATCGTCTCCGGCCGCTGCCTGTTCGACGGCCAGGAGCTTGCGCGACTCGACGAGGACAAGCGGCGGGCGCTTAACGGCCGGCGCATCGCGATGATTTTCCAGGACCCCCTCGCCTCGCTGAACCCGGTCTACACGGTCGGCCGGCAGATCGAGGAGGTCTATCGCAGCCATGGCGAAGGCGACGGCGACCTGCGCGCCCGGATCCTCGACCTCATGCGCCGCGTCGGCATTCCCGAGCCCGAGCAGCGGATCGATCTTTATCCCCACCAGTTCTCCGGCGGCCAGCGCCAGCGCATCATGATCGCCATCGCCATCGCGCTCAAACCCGACATCCTGATTGCCGACGAGCCGACCACGGCGCTCGATGTCAGCGTTCAGGCGCAGATCCTGGACCTGCTGCGCGATCTGCAGCGCGAAACCGGCATGGCGCTGATCATGATCACCCACGATCTCGAGGTGGCCGCGTCCATGGCGGACCGGATCATCGTCATGAATGGCGGCAAGGTGGTGGAAGCCGGACCGGCCAGAGACGTGTTCGAGACGCCGCAACACGCCTATACCCGGAAACTGATCGCCGCGCTGCCGCATGGCGAAGCCGCCGATGCCGGCCACAAGCGCTCCAGAGAACGGGCCGATGCGGTGCTGCTCAAGGTCGAGGGACTCGGCAAGGATTACGTCCTGTCCTCCGGCGCATTTGCCGGAAAATCGGTGTTCAAGGCGGTAGAAGATGTCGGCTTTCATCTCTGCAAAGGCGAAACGCTGGGCATCGTCGGCGAGAGCGGTTCCGGCAAGTCGAGCGTCGCGCGCATGCTGATGCGCCTGAACGAGCCGACATCGGGCAAGGCGATCTTTGCCGGGCAGAACATCTTCGATCTTACGGGAAAGGACCTGATGGCCTTTCGTCGCCGGGTGCAGATGGTGTTTCAGGACCCGTACGGCTCGATGAACCCGCGCATGAGCGTCCGCTCGATCATCTCGGAACCGTGGCAGATCCACGGCGACATCCTGCCACGCGCACGCTGGAGAGACCGCGTCGTGGAGCTTCTGGACCTCGTCGGCCTGAAGGCCGAGCATGAAGGCCGCTACATCCACCAGTTTTCCGGCGGACAGCGCCAGCGGATCGCCATCGCCCGCGCGCTGGCGAGCGAGCCGGAACTGATCATCTGCGACGAGGCGGTGTCGGCGCTCGATGTGTCGATCCAGGCGCAGGTCATCGATCTTCTGGCGGACCTGCGCAACCGGCTCGGCCTGTCCTACATCTTCATCACGCACGACCTGCCGATTGTGCGCCATTTCGCCGATCGCATCCTCGTCATGAAAGAGGGCCGAATCGTCGAGGAGAACGAAACCACCGCGCTCTTTGCGGCCCCCGTCCACGACTATACGCGGACGTTGCTGAACGCCGTCCCCCTGCCAAAGTGGCAGATGGCGACCTCGTAGGCGGTTGACCGAAGCCGCCGGAACAGCCTGCAGATCGCTCGACGCGCCTGCCGGCCCGACGCCGCCCCGTCCCCCAACCCGGGGCCGTTCCCACCTTCCCGGATGGGAGCGGTGCGGCGACAGGCCCCGATCCTGGCGAACGCACCGTTCACAGATCGACGATTGACCGCAATCCTAATCATGGATATTTTATATCCACGATTAGGAGATGTACCATGAAACTGAGCGAAGGCGTCGAGCAGGCCATTCACTGCACGGCATTCCTGGCGGGGTTGTCGGACGACGGCGTGCTGTCGGCAGCGGCGCTTGCCGAACTTCACGGCGTGTCCACCAGCTATCTCTTGAAACATTTGCAGGCGCTTTCCGGTGCGGGGATCGTGGCGACGACGCCGGGGCCGAAGGGCGGCTACCGCCTTGCGAAGGCGCCCGGGGAGATCAGCCTGCTCGATATCGTTCTCGCGGTCGAAGGACCGGCGCCCGCCTTCCGCTGCGCCGAGATCCGGCAGCGCGGGACCAACCCTCTGCCGGGGCGTTACTTCACCAGGCCCTGCCAGATCAACACCGCGATGCTGAAGGCCGAGAAGGCCTATCGCGCGGAACTTGCCAAAGTGTCCGTCGCGGACCTCGTGACCGACCTCGGCGCTGCCGACGACGGCGGGATCGCCGCGCGTGGATGCGCCTTCCTCGAACGCCACGAACGCAAGACGGGCAATCGCGCCTCGTCACAGGAGACAGCAAAATGAGCATGTCCAAGAAGGTCGTCGTCATCGGCGGCACGGGCCTGATCGGCTCGAAAGCAGTGAAGCGTCTGCAAGACGGCGGCCACGAGGCCGTCATTGCGAGCTCCCGAAACGGCGTCAACGCCTATACGGGAGAGGGACTCGTGGAGGCGCTGACAGGCGCGGATGCCGTGATCGACGTGTCGAACATGATGTCGTTCGACACGGCGGTCATCACCGATTTCTTCGCGACATCGAGCCGCAACCTGACGACGGCCGGAAGGGCCGCGGGGGTGCGCCATCACGTGATTCTGTCGATCGTCAACGCCGACGGCCTTGCCGCCAACCCGTATATGGCCGGCAAGCTGGCGCAGGAAGAGGCCGTCGCGGCGTCGGGCCAGGCCTATAGCATCGTGCGCGCGACGCAGTTTCACGAGTTCATCGAGACCCTGATCGACGCCTATTCCGCAGACGGCACCGTCACGGTTCCGGACATCGACTTCCAGCCGATCGCAGCGGCCGACGTCGCTTCAGCTCTTGTCGAGGTTGCGCTCGGCGCGCCGAAGAACGGCACGATTGACCTCGCAGGACCCGAACGTGGCACGTTCCAGTCCTTCGCCAGGACCTATCTCGACGCCAGGGGCGACCCCCGGCCGACCCGCGCGGATACCGCCATCGACTATTTCGGCGCCCCGGTCGTCACAGGTTCGCTGGTCCCCGGCGGGGCGTTCACCAAGGGCAGAGTGACGCTTGCGGACTGGCTGCGGACCTGAAGGTCCCAACCATCCTCTCTATTTCTGTGGCGTGTCCCACCTCGCGCATAACGGCACCGGCTCATGACGGAGCCAAGCCTGGCTGGCGCAGGTGGTCCCAAGGCCCCTGTCGCCCCGTCACGGGGCGGCGGGATGACAGGCCTTTCCTCATTGCCTGTTCGTGACGGCGCGAGGATGTGCGCTATATCTCGGGAATGACTGGGACGCTCCGGAGACGGTGGAAACATGAGATATGGCTTGCACCTGGGCTTGGCGATCGTCTTGATGGCGCAGCCTGTCCGTGCGCAGGACGGATCGATGCGAGGGGCGATCGAGGCCGGCCTTGCCGGCGTGCTTCGGGGTTGCGAGACTTGGATCCTCGATCCGAAAAGCTGGGCGGACGGGCCGGCGCCGTTCTTGGCGGCGATGCGGCTTGGCGATCGGGTCTCCGAAGTGGCCTCCATTCCCGACGATTTGAAACCGCCACCGCGCCTGCGCAAAGGCAACCGCTCCTTCCGGATCGACGTCAGCGATCGCGCCGGTTTTGCGCTGACCGTGTCCACCGAGATCCCGATGTGCCACATCGTCGGCGTTGGCTTCGGCGACTTCGTCTCTGCGACGGATGCCGTCCTGGCGACCGAGGCCTTCGGCGCGTCCTGGGCGCGGATCGGCGAGAAGGATGAGGGGTCGAGCCATTCCGTCGTCTTCCGGCATCGCCGGAGCGAGCGTCTGGCGCTGACGCTCAGCCAGCCGACCGAGGACCCGGACACGGTGCGAACGATCCACCTCCTGGGGACGGCGGTATACGATCTGCGGTGAGCCGCGAAACGGCCGCCGCCGAATGACGCTCAACAGTCCGGATGATAGGGCCCGATGGACACGGGGCATCCCAATCCGGCGCCGAGATCCTCGGCCAGCGCCGTCATCCCGTCGGGATCGCAGGACTGGGCGACCTGAATGGAAAGACCATCCGTTCCCGGCGCCTGTGTGCGGCAGATGGCCCTAAGCGAGGAGCCGCCAGCCCCCTTGGCGCGCGTCAGGCGGGTGATATCCAAGCGAAGGATCGAGGCGCGCGGGATGACGTAGAGCTGGTTCGACACCACGATCAGCGCTTGCCCGTCTGCCGACAGGCCCATTGTGCCCTGCCGGTCGGCCACCAGCCCGGAGGGATCGCGGACATATTCGAGTTCGGTCTCGTAAGCCGCCGTCGTCCCGGCTTTCGCCATGCGCTCCGTTCCCACGGAACCTGCCATCCGGATCGGCCGGAAGCCTGCGACCCAGTCCCTTTCCTGGCTGCTCAGGGGAAGGCAATAGCCGGTCTCGACATGGACATGGCAGGCCGTCCGCAAACGCGGATCGCGGTTTTCCGCGTCGATCGCCAGATCCGACGGCTGCAGCTCGGGCGGCCAGGCGATCAGCGAGATCCGAGCAGTGCCCGCGCGCCAGGCGGCGACCAGCGTATTCCAGTGCTGCCCGGTCGGCGCGGGGCCCAGTTTCGTTGCGAGATCGCCGGCGATGCGCCTGAGATTCGCATGCGCGTCGTCCTCGAACCAGACGACACTCGAGAAACGGCCGATCGGAAACTGCGGCGGGATGCGGTCGGAGCCATCGGCTGTCCAGGGCTCAAACGCCCCGGCAAGGCGGATCGCCTCCGGCAGGGCCAGCATATCGCGATGAGAGAGGCCACCCGGCGATGGGCCGAGACGGGCGGTCAACTGCGCGCGCGTCTCGTGCCGAGGCAACCGCCAGTCATCCAGCAGGCGGTGGATCGGGTTGGTGCCATCCGCCAGCATCGAAAGCGCGCGTGGCGGCGGACCGTCCGGCCAGGGGGCGACCGGGAATATCGCCCGGCTCCGTCGAAACAGTCTTGTCAGGAAGGACATTCGGAAGCCAGACCTTGATCGAGAGACGGCCGCGGGCAACAGGCATCAAGCCTCAGCCCCCAGACGCAGCATCATCGGCGGGTGAAACGCGCTTGAGGGGTTGGCCCTCCGCGGGTGCCCTCCCCTCTCAAATCTGTGGGTCTCAACGGTTCGCCGCAGTCCGCGCGCTCAGTTTGTTTCCATCCGGATCCCGGAGATAGGCGACGAAGGAACCATTCGACCGTTCGGCCGGCGGGCTCTCGATCGCCGTGCCGCCATGCGCGGTCCCGGCCGCGTGCCAGGCCTGGACATGGGCGGATGTCGGTGCGGCGATGCCGATCGTTCCGCCATTCGCGGCCGTCGCCGGCTTGCCGTCGATCGGCTTGGTAATCATCAGCCGGCCGCCTTCGTGAAAATAGATCAGCCTTCCCCGTGCATCCACCTCGCCGCGGGGTCCGCCCAAAGCAGCGAAGGTGGCGTCGTAAAAGCCTCGCGCCCTCTCGAGGTCGTTGCTCCCGATCATGATATGCGTGAACATGTTCTCTCTCCCGTGACGATCAGTCTGGGCCGATGTCGAACCCGAATGACCGTATCAGAAGCCCATCTACGCCGCCGTTTCAACCCCTCGGCCATTTTGCCCCGCCTTCGGATGGTGCGTCACTGCTGAAAGATGGAAAGGCCAACCCGTCCGGCTTGCAACGCCCCGGCTATACCGTCCTCGGCCACGCGAGACTCGCGTAGATATCCTTCGTTGTCCTCGGCGGATTCGGGTTGGCAGATGATCGCTGCAACGTCAGCGACGCCATCATCACATTGAGACCGTTGGGTCCGAACGGCACGTGTCTATTAGAAGATACTGCATCAGTCTGGAAAATAGGACGACATCGAGGGGAACGATGACAGTTGGTAGACAGATCCTCGGCATTGAAAAACCGCAACAGAAACGGCTTTAACGGTCATCGAAATAGCTTTCGAACACCGTTGTCGTCGCTGGTTCAGGGTTATTTCCGGCTCTCGGTGGCGCGACGGTGAGCCAGGCTCACCGAAGGCCGGGAACGTGATCTAACGCTGTTGGCTGCTGATCAAAGCCAGGTTGGCACGGCCGGTTTCGCCGATGTTGACGGCGGGGTGTTCCCGCAGAACGACGTTGATGTGCTCGCGGGATGAGCCGATCGCCTTGTTCGTCACGTCGATCATGCGGCTGACGATTTCGGTTTTCTGATCGTCGGTCAGACCCTGCTCGATGTCACATTGAATGAAGGGCATGTTTCACAATCCTTTGTTGAAGTGTCTGGCTTTACTGCTGTTTCGCTGCGGCGCGCTGGCGCAGCTGCTCTGCTCCGGCGACATCCTCGCCATTCGGCCCGGGAACGTAGTCGGGGACGTGTTCGCCTGCGTCAAGGAAGTTGAAGCCGGGCATTTCCCGGGTGACGACGAAGATGTTATCGATCGAAACGCCGGCAACATCGATCAGCACCTGACTCAAACCCTTCGCGAGCTGGCTCTTCTGTTCCTTCGTTCGACCGTTCCGGATGTCGCACGTAATGATGGGCATGATGATCTCCTTTCAGTTCGATGAGGGGCCCTTCCGGCCGCTTGACGAGACGTGGTTCTGATGCGGTTCAGGGCTTCGCCTCGATCCCCGTGCCGAAGACGTACTTCCACGCGTGGATCTCAACGGTTTCGTAGACGCCCAATGTGTGGAACGGATCGTTGGCGGCCCACGCGCGGGCGGCATCGGCATGCGCAATATGTGGGCCGATTTTCGCAACAATCTGGCCTCGCGCAAGAACTTCGATCTCCTCGCCCTGCCGGATCTCTATCGCCGCGTGCTCGAAAACCGGAAGAATACGGTCTCGGACTACGACGTCATCGCCATCAACATTCCCTGGCTCGGCGAGTGCGTCGAGAAGGACGTCATCCGGCCGATCGATGCATTGATCCAGAAGACGGGCATCAACCCTCTCGACTTCCACCCGTCCATCTGGTCCACGGCCAAGTGGGACGGCATGGATTACGGCGTTCCGGGATATTGCACCGTGGAAATCCTCGCCGCCCGCAGAGACCTGTTTTCCGAGGCCGGTCTCGACTTCCCGCGCACGTTCGATGACGTGATCGCCGCCGGCCGGCATTTCCACGCGCCCGCCCACGGCATGTATGGCGCCGTCTGGGACGGCGCGCGCGGCATGCCGATCGCTTCCAGCTTCATGTTCTTCCTCGGCGCGTGCGGCCAGCCGGCCATATCGCTCCGCAAGACGCGGGCCGGCTTCACGCTCGAGGGGGTCGATCTCGAGAAACTGCACTGTACCATTTCGTCGGAGGCCGGCCTTGCAGCTCTCGAATTCATGCGCCGCCTGATCGAGGTTTCGCCGCCGAACATTCTGGACATGGCCTGGGACCGCGCCCTCGACGTCTTCATGAAGGGCAAGGCGAGCCTTGGCTATTTCTGGACCATGCGCACGGCCCGGTTCGAATACGACGTCCAGTCCGTGGTCAAGCGGCGCGTGGAATATCTGCCGCAGCCCTCCGGCCCCGGCGGCACGCGCGCCTCGCCGATCGGCGGGTTCCTGTTCTGCATCCCGACCAACCTTCCGGACGAAAGGGTCGAACTGGCCGCCGACGCGATCGCCTGGATGGCGTCGCGCGAGGCGATGAAGGCGCATGTGAAGAACGGCTTCCCCATCGCGCCCCGATTTTCCGTCAGCGCCGATCCCGAGGCCGCCGCCAGCTCACCGATCGTGCGGTTCGTCGATCAGCTTGCCAAGAAGAACCTCCTCCACACGTGGCAGCGTCCAAACATTCCACAATACACGGCCATCGAACGCATTCTCGGCGAGGAGGTGCACAACGCGCTTTCCGGGGCGAAATCGCACAGAACGGCCTTGGACGATGCCGCGCGAGCCATTGATCGTTGTCTGAGGACGATCGATTGAGGATCGGGCCTTTTCGTTGATACCGCCGCATGCAGTGTGCGCCGCCCTATGATGGAACTCCCACCGACCATGCTGTTCTGCGTCAGAGCCCCAAGCGCAAGGCTCGTCATTCCGCCGCGCTCAAATCCGGTTCGACAGCCCGGCATCCAAGCGTCCTGCCAGAGTGCCGACCGACGCCGCCACTTCATCGGCGATGGCGATTTCGTCGGCCTTCGTCTCGGGTGCCGACACCGAACCTCAGACGCGCGCGACGGCGAAAACGGTGCTCGCATCGCTGACGATCGAGACGTGATCATAGGCGGCCTTTCCGGCAGCGGTGGCGTCGGCGCGCAGGATGGCGGTGACGATCCGACCATGCTCCTCGTAGGATTTCGAAAGCCGGCCTGACAGGCGGAACTGAGCATGGCGGAACGGGGCGAGCCTTGCGCGCGTCTGCGTCGCCAGTTCCAGAAGGTGATCGTTATGGGCGCCGCGATAGAGCCGGTTGTGGAATTCCGTGTTGTAGGCGGCATAGTCCTCAGGGACACCGGCGGTGACGAGCTGCATCGACGCCCGGTGCTCCTGTTCGAGCGCATGGCGTTCGTCTGCGTCCATCCGCGTTGCGGAAAGCCGGGCGCAGATGCCTTCGAGTTCGGCCATCGCCTCGAACATCGCGTGAAGATGGGCTTCCTCGACGGTCTTGACAATCGCGCTGCGGTTCGGCTCCCGGCCGACCAGACCCATGGCGCCGAGTTCGCGCAGGGCCTCGCGCACCGGCGTCCGGGACACCTCGAAGCGGGCCGCCAGCGACAGCTCGTCGAGCCGCTCCCCGGGCACCATGATACCGGTCACGATCATGTCGGCGATCGCGCGCACCATCTGCTCGACGGTCGTTCCAGTGCGGGTGACGGTCTTCCGTTTTGCTTGCGTCACGTTCGTCTCGAGGTCAATCTCATCACTGCATACAGATGACGGGCATCTCGGAGCATGTCAATAATCTGTTTAAGATACTGAAAAGATGTACTTTAATCGACGGTCCCTCGACAGCGCCTGCAGGTTTTTGCATCCGCCAGAGCGTAAACGACGTGGCGATGGAAAAATAGGCATTTTGATCGCAAACTGCATGCACTTTTATCATGCCGGTCTCGGGCGCATCACGGCGCTCAGTCTTTCCAATGCGTTAAGAAGTGGCACGGTCATTGCATGCACTTTCATGTCCAACAGCCACCGGCCCACCGCCGCACGGGGAACATGATGATGATCAACCGCTTTTCCATGAACCGCCGACAGTTTCTCCAGGCCTCCGCCGCGGGCCTTGCGACGGTCGCCGTGCCGGGCCTCACCGGGTCAACCGCTTTCGCGCAGGAAGCGCTCACCGTCGGCTTCATCTATGTCGGGCCAAAGGACGACTACGGCTACAACCAAGCGCATGCCGAAGGTGCCGCTGTCATCAAGGCCATGCCGGGCATCACGGTCGTGGAGGAGGAAAACGTGCCCGAGACCGTCGATGTCCAGAAGACGATGGAATCGATGATCAACCTCGACGGCGCTTCGCTCATCTTCCCGACCTCCTTCGGATATTTCGATCCCCACATGCTGGCGATGGCGGCAAAATATCCCGACACCCAGTTCCGCCATTGCGGCGGCCTGTGGCAGGAGAGCAAGCACCCCGCCAATACCGGATCCTATTTCGGCTTTATCCATCAGGGCCAGTATCTGAACGGCATCGCCGCCGGCCACGCCTCCAAAAGCAAGAAGATCGGCTTCGTGGGGGCCAAGCCGATCCCGCAGGTGCTGCAGAACGTCAATGCCTTCCTGCTCGGCGCCCGCTCGGTCGATCCCGCCATCACCTGCCAGGTCATCTTCACCGGCGAATGGTCGCTCGCCATCAAGGAGGCCGAGGCGACCAATGCACTGGTCGATCAGGGCGTCGACGTCATCACCTGCCATGTCGACAGCCCGAAGGTGGTGGTCGAGACCGCCGCCGGCCGCGGCGCCTTCGTCTGCGGCTACCACGCCAACCAGAGCCCGCTTGCGCCCGAAAAATACCTGACCGGCGCAGAATGGGCCTGGGGCAATGTCTACGCCGATTTCATCAAGACGGCGCAGGCCGGCGAAAAGCTCGGCAATTTCGTACGCGGCGGCCTGAAGGACGGCTTCGTCAAGATGAGCCCGCTCGGCCCCGGCGTGCCGGAGGAGGGTCGCAAGGCCTTCGAGGCGGCCCATGCCGAGGCGATGACCGGCAAGCTCTCGGTGTTCAAGGGCCCTTTGAAGGACAACAAGGGCAATGCCGTGATCCCCGCCGACAAGGCTTATGCCGAGGACGCGATCGATCTGGAAAGCATGGCCTATCTGGTCGAGGGCGTCGTCGGTTCGACCTCCTGACATCGTCTGACGCCGGAACCCCCGTAAAGCCTGATCATCCCGTCAACGGAGACGCGTCATGACAGTCGAAGCCAATAACTCGGCCCTGTCGCTGGAACCCGGCGGGGTCTCGTCCTTCCGCCCGGCTCTCGAATGGCTGGCGCGGCGGGCAGAGCCCGTGGTCATTGGCCTTGCCGCCATCCTTACCGGTCTGGCTCTGTTCTCGGTCTTCATCCTCGCGATCGGCAAGTCGCCGGTCGCGCTGTTCCAGATCATATATGCCGGCGGCTTCGGCAGCTGGTTCTCGCTCCAGAACAGCCTTTCGCGGGCAGCCCCCCTGCTTCTCACCGCGCTCTGCGTGGCTTTGCCGGCGCGGCTCGGCCTCGTCATCATCGGCGGCGAGGGGGCGCTGGTGCTCGGCGGCGTCGCGGCCGCGGCGATCGCCACGCCGCTCACCGGCATCCTCCCGCCTTATCCGGCGCTCGTCGGCATGGCGCTCGCCGCGATGCTCGGCGGCGGCATCTGGATCGGCGCGGTGGGGTTCCTGCGCCATTATCGCGGCGTCAACGAGACGATCTCGTCGCTGCTGCTCTCCTATATCGCCATCGCGCTGATGAACCAGCTGGTGGAAGGGCCGCTGCGCGATCCCGCCAGCCTCAACAAGCCGTCCACCTTTCCCCTGCCGGCAGACTACAGGATCGGCGCCATTCCGGGCATGGACGTTCATTGGGGCCTGATCATCGCGGTGGTCGCCTGCGTCCTCTCCTATGTCCTGATCGAGGCAACGCGCTTCGGCTTTGCCGCACGCATGGCGGGCGGCAATGTGCGGGCCGCGCAGATCCAGGGCCTGCCGGTCGGCCGGCTCATCGTCGGCTTCACGGCCATCGCCGGCAGTTTCGCAGGCCTCGCCGGCATGCTGGAGGTCGCCGCCGTGCAGGGCAGCGCCAATGCGTCGCTCGCCGCCGGCTATGGCTATACGGGCATCCTCGTCGCCTTCCTCGCCCGGCACAATCCGCTGGCCATCATTCCCATCGCCGTCCTGCTCGGCGGACTGGAGGCGTCCGGCGGCCTGATCCAGCGGCGAATGGGGCTACCCGATGCCACGGTGGTCGCGCTGCAAGGCACGCTCTTCATCGTCATCCTCTTCTGCGAGACCTTCTACGGCCGCTTCAAGGTCTTCAATCCCGATCTCTGGCCGGACATCCGGAAAGGAAACCGGACATGAGCGAGACGGATATCGGCCTCTGGGGCGTGCCCCTCGCCATCATCGCGGGCGCCATCCGGGTCTCCACGCCCTTCATCTTCGTCTCGCTCGGCGAGGCCATCACCGAGCGTTCGGGCCGCATCAATCTCGGGCTCGAAGGTACGCTCGTCTTTGGCGCGATGACGGCCTATGCCGTGGCGGTGCTGACGGGATCGCCGTGGCTCGGCGTGCTCGCGGCCATGGCTGCGGGCTCGGTCTTCGGGCTCATCCACGGCTTCATCTGCCGCTTTCCCCGGGTCAACGACATCGCCATCGGCATCGCCATGATGCAGTTCGGGCTCGGCTTCGCCTTCTTCCTCGGCAAGCCCTTCATCCAGCCGTCGGCGCCGAAGCTGCCGTCCATTCCGCTCGGCGACTGGTCATCCTACCCGCAGGTGCAGGCGGCGCTGAACATCAACGTGCTGTTCTTCATCGGCTTCCTGCTGGCGCTCTTTCTCACCTGGGCATTCCGCAACACGCGCCCGGGCCTCCTCCTGCGCGTCGTCGGCGACTCCACCGATGCCGCCCGCGCGATGGGAATCGATCCGGACCGCGTTCGTCTTCTCGCCACAGGGCTCGGCGGCGCACTGGCCGCCGTCGGCGGGGCCTATCTCTCGCTCTATTATCCCGGCTCCTGGAACGAAGGCATCTCGTCCGGCCAAGGCCTTATGGCGGTCGCGCTCGTCATCTTCGCCCGCTGGAACCCGATCAACTGTTTTCTCGCGGCTCTCCTCTTCGGCGGCACCGGCGCGCTCGGGCCGGCGCTTCAATCGGTCGGCGTGACGCAAGGCTACTATCTCTTCTATGCGGCGCCCTACGTTCTGACGCTTGCCATCCTCATTGCCACATCTTCGCCCCATCGCGCACTGTCCGGCGCACCGGGCGAGCTCTCCCTGACGAAATAGAGGAATTTGCGCATGAACGGTCTGGGTGGTCTCAACATATCGCAACACGGCGTCGGCATCGGTCTCGTGCAGCTGCAACTGCCCTTGACCGTGACGAAGGCGGACTTAGCCCGCCAGACGCAGCTGGTCGTCGATCTCGTGGCCAAGGCCCGGCGTAACCAGCCCGGCATGGATCTCGTGGTCTTCCCGGAATATGCCCTGCACGGCCTCTCCATGGACATCAACCCCGAGATCATGTGCGATCTCGACGGACCCGAGGTCGCGGCCTTCAAGACGGCCTGCAGGGAGAACGCGATCTGGGGATGCTTCTCGATCATGGAGCGGAATCCAGGTGGTATGCCGTATAATTCCGGCATCGTGATCGACGATCAGGGCGAACTGAAGCTCTATTACCGCAAGATGCACCCGTGGGTACCCGTCGAGCCCTGGGAGCCGGGCGATCTCGGCATTCCCGTCATCGACGGGCCGAAGGGTGCCAAGCTCGCGCTCATCATCTGCCATGACGGCATGTTTCCGGAGATGGCGCGCGAATGCGCCTACAAGGGCGCCGAGATCATGATCCGCACGGCTGGCTATACCGCGCCGATCCGCGAGTCCTGGCGCTTCACCAACCAGTCGAATGCCTTCTGCAACCTCATGGTCACCGCCAGCGTCTGCATGTGCGGCTCGGACGGCACGTTCGACAGCATGGGCGAAGGCATGATCTGCGATTTCGAGGGTACGATCATCGCGCATGGCACATCGGGGCGGGTCAACGAGATCATCACGGCGGAGGTCCGGCCGGATCTGGTGCGCGAGGCGCGGCTCGGCTGGGGGGGTGGAAAACAACATCTACCAGATCGGCCATCGCGGCTATGTCGCGGTCGCCGGCGGTGCGGGCGATGCGCCCTACAGCTACATGCACGACCTCGTCGCCGGCACTTATCGGCTGCCCTGGGAGGACGACGTGAAGGTCACCGACGGCACCCCCTGCGGCTTTGAAAAACCCACCCGGAAATACGGCGAGAGCGCCAAACTGGCTGCGGAATAGGAGAGAAGATCATGGATGCGATCACCGAAACCGCTGGACGCTACATCACCGCCGACCCCTATCCCTGGCCCTATAACGGCCAGCTGCGGCCCGATAATACCGCGCTCGTGATCATCGACATGCAGACCGATTTCTGCGGCAAGGGCGGCTATGTCGATCACATGGGCTACGATCTCGCGCTCGTCCAGGCGCCGATCGCGCCGATCGGCGCGGTGCTCGCGGCCATGCGGGCCAAGGGCTACCACATCATCCACACGCGCGAGGGCCATCGACCGGATCTCGCCGACCTGCCGGCCAACAAGCGCTGGCGCTCGCAGCGCATCGGTGCCGGCATCGGCGATCCCGGTCCCTGCGGCCGGATTCTGACGCGCGGCGAGCCCGGCTGGGACATCATCCCGGACCTTTATCCGATTGCCGGAGAGACGATCATCGACAAGCCCGGCAAGGGCTCGTTCTGCGCCACCGATCTGGAGCTGATCCTGAACCAGAAGCGCATCGAAAACCTGATCCTCACCGGCATCACCACTGATGTCTGCGTCTCCACCACCATGCGGGAGGCCAATGATCGGGGCTTCGAATGCGTCATGCTGGAAGACTGCTGCGGCGCGACCGACTACGGCAACCACCTCGCCGCCATCAAGATGGTCAAAATGCAGGGCGGCGTCTTCGGCGCGGTGTCGAATTCCGCAAACCTGATCGAGGCCCTGCCCTGATGGCCTTTTCGAAACCCGAGGTGCTGCAAGCCTCCGTCTGGCGGGTGCCGGCGAGCGGTCCGGCCGACGTGTCCGGCGTGGAGGCGCTGTTCGCCGCCGGGCTGAAGCCGGAGACGGTCGTCGCCATCCTCGGCAAGACAGAGGGCAATGGCTGCGTCAACGATTTCACCCGCGGCTATGCCACGGCGAGCTTCGAGGCGTTGTTTGCGCGGCAGGGTGTCGAGGCGCCCTGCCTCGTCATGTCCGGCGGAACGGAGGGCGCGCTGTCGCCGCACTGGACGGTTTTCGCCCGGGAAGCCGTGGCCGACGCATTGGAGGGGACGACGGGAACGGCGCTCGCCATCGGCGCATCGCGCACTCCCCCCCTTCCCTTCCATCATCTCGGCCGCCGGGAGCAGGTGCGTCTCGTCGCGCAAGGCGTGACGGCCGCCATGGCGGATGCCGGTATCGACGACCCCGCAGACGTCCATTTCGTCCAGATCAAATGCCCGCTTCTGACGCTTGCGCGCATCGGTGAGGCCGATGCTGCGGGCGAGACGGTGGCGACCCGGGACACACTGAAATCCATGGGGCTGTCGCGCGGCGCCTCGGCCCTCGGCGTCGCCGTGGCGCTGGGTGAGATCGACGCGAGCGAGATCGCCGACGCCGCCATCGGCGCCCGCCTCGACCTCTTTTCCCGCTGCGCCTCGACCTCGGCCGGCGTCGAACTGACCGATCACGAGATCGTCGTGCTCGGCATGAGCAAGTCCTGGCGCGGTCCGTTCGCCATCGACCACGCCGTGATGGCGAACGCCATCGACACGGCCCCGGTGAAAGCCGCACACGCGCGCCTGCCAGACGCGGCGTGGCTCACGGCCGTTCTCGCCAAGGCGGAGCCCGACCCCTCCGGCATGGTCGGCGGGCGACGTCACACGATGCTGGACGATTCCGACATCGCCGGCACCCGTCACGCCCGCGCTTTCGTCGGCGGCGTGCTCGCCGGCGTCTTCGGCATGACAGACCTTTATGTCTCGGGCGGTGCGGAGCATCAGGGCCCGCCGGGCGGCGGGCCCGTCGCCATCATCGTGGAACGCGAGACCATCGGACAAAAGGAGAGCTGACATGCCTGTCATTCGCGATACCCCGGTTCCGCCCTCGGGAACGGCCGTCGGCATCGAGACCATCGGCATGACCATGCGCTTCGGCAGCTTCACGGCGCTGGACGACGTGTCGATCCGCGTGCCCGCCGGCTCCTTCCATGCGCTGCTCGGCGAAAACGGCGCCGGCAAGTCGACGCTGGTCAAATGCATCATGGGCTTCTACCACGCGACTTCGGGTTCGCTGGTGGTCGATGGTCGCGAGGTCTCCGTCGCCTCGCCGCGCGATGCCGCCACCGTCGGCCTCGGCATGGTCTACCAGCATTTCACCCTCGTCCCCTCGCTGACCGGCGCCGAAAACCTCGTCATCAGCCGCGCGGACGTGCCGGCGGTGATCAACTGGGGACAAGAGCGCAAAGACCTCGCGCGTTTCATGGAACGCATGCCGTTCCGGATCCCGCTCGACCGGCCGGTGCGCGAGCTTGCCGCCGGCGAGAAGCAGAAGCTCGAAATCGTCAAGCAACTCTACCTCGGTCGCTCCTTCCTGATCCTCGACGAACCCACATCCGTCCTGACGCCGGCGGAGGCCGACGAGATGCTGGGGCTCGTGCGTGGGCTGACGGACAGCGGCGGGCTGACCGTCCTGATGATCTCCCACAAGTTCCACGAAATCACCAAGTTCGCCGACGCCGTCTCCATCCTGCGCCGCGGCAAGCTGGTCGGTGCCGGCGCGATCGGCGATCTTTCCACCGCCGACATGGCGGCCCTGATGATCGGCGATGTGAAGCTTGCCGAACTCGACAGCCGTGCACCGGTTGCTGACACGGCGGACACGGTGCTGCGTCTCTCCCGCGTGAAGGCGCCGGATCGTTCCGGACTGAAGACCATCGAGATCGACGACCTTGCGGTGCGCGCGGGCGAGATCGTCGGCATCGCCGGCATTTCCGGCAACGGGCAGAAGGAGGTGACCGAGCTTCTGGCCGGCCAGCGGCCGACCTCGACCGGCACCATCGAGGTCAACGGTGCGGCCTATGGCGCGACCCGTGCGGAGACGCGCAAAAACAATGTCCGCTTCATCCCGGAGGAGCCGCTGCAGAATGCCTGCGCGCCGCGCATGACGGTGAGCGAGAACCTCTCCTTCCGTACCTTCGACCTCAAGCCCGATGGCGGGCAGGCGATCTGGCTTTCCAAGGCCGGCATGAAGGCGCGGGCGACAACGCTCATCTCCGACTTCAAGGTGAAGACGGCGTCCGCCTCGTCGCCCATCGCCGCCCTTTCGGGCGGCAATGTTCAGCGTGCCGTGCTCGCCCGGGAACTCACGGGCGATGTCGATCTGCTGATCGTCTCCAACCCCTGTTTCGGGCTCGATTTCTCGGCGGTCGCCGAAATTCGCGCCCGCATCATGAAGGCGCGCAATTCCGGCACGGCCGTGCTGCTGTTGTCGGAAGATCTGGACGAGCTTCTGGAACTCTCCGACCGCATCGTCGTCATCTCGGAAGGCCGGCTCGTCTACGAGACGGCGGCGCGCGGCGCCGATATCGGCGTCATAGGGGCGCATATGGCGGGGCATCACTGATGGCGGAGATCACGGCAGAACCCTTCGCCTTCCCGGCACGCTCTGGCGAGATGGCGCTCGTCGTCATCGACATGCAGCGCGATTTCGCAGAGCCCGGCGGCTTCGGCGCGAGCCTCGGCAACGACGTTTCCCGCATCGGCCGGATCGTGCCGGACGTGAAACGCCTAATCGAGGGCTTTCGCACCGCCGGCCTGCCGGTGATCCACACGATGGAGTGCCACCGGCCCGATCTTTCCGACCTGCCACCCGCCAAGCGCGACCGCGGTAGCCCGGCGCTGCGGATCGGCGACGAGGGCCCGATGGGGCGCGTGCTGATCGTCGGAGAACCCGGCACGGCCATCCTGCCCGAACTCGCGCCCATCGACGGCGAGATCGTGATCGAGAAGCCTGGCAAAGGCGCTTTCTACGCGACCCCGCTCGGCGAGATCCTGAAACAGAAGGGCATCACCCAGCTCGTTTTTGCCGGCGTCACCACCGAGGTCTGCGTGCAGACGACCATGCGCGAGGCCAACGATCGCGGCTATGAATGCCTGCTCTGCGAGGAGGCGACCGAAAGCTACTTCCCCGACTTCAAGGCCGCGACCCTCGCCATGATCCGCGCCCAGGGCGCCATCGTCGGCTGGACGGCGCATCTCGACGACATTCTGAAAGGACTGCCTCATGCCTGAAACCACCCGCGATTTCTCACCCTCGGGCGGCTGGAAGGATCTTGCCTATGAGGCCTTCCGGCAAGGCGTGACGATCCACTGGATCAAACGTTTCGATGGCGACCAGCCGGGCGTGGCGCTGCTGAAGTACGAGTCCGGCGCCTCGGTGCCGCGCCACAGGCATGAAGGGCTCGAAACCATCCTCGTTCTCGAAGGCGTGCAGTCGGACGAGACGGGCGATTATGGCGAAGGCCGCTATATCGTGAATGCGATGGGAACCGAGCATTCCGTCTGGAGCAAAGCGGGATGCGTGGTGCTGATCCAGTGGGACCGGCCCGTGACGATCCTCGAGGAGGACAGGACATGACCGGTCCATCGACACGCGAACGCCCGGCTTTCGACATCGCTTCGCTCGCCGACTTCTATCGCAAGGGCGGCAGCGTTGCCGAGATCGTGGAGCAGGTCTTCGCCCGCATCGCCGCGGTGAACGATCCCGGCATCTTCCTGCACCTGGCCGACCGGCAGGACGTGCTGGCGGAGGCGCAACGCCTCGGCGCCTACGATCCCGAAAAACCGCTCTTCGGCATCCCCTTCGCGGTGAAGGACAATATCGACGTCGCGGGCATGCCGACCACGGCCGCCTGCCCGGATTATGCCTACGTGCCCGAAGCCGACGCGGAGGTCGTGCACCTGTTGAGAGAAGCCGGTGCGCTGGTCATCGGCAAGACCAATCTCGACCAGTTCGCGACCGGCCTTGTCGGCGTCCGCTCGCCCTATCCGATCCCGAAAAACGCCATCGATCCCGCGCTCGTGCCCGGCGGCTCGTCCTCGGGCTCGGCGGTCGCCACCGCGCACGGCATCGTCTCCTTCGCGCTCGGCACCGACACGGCGGGCTCGGGCCGCATTCCCGCCGGGCTCAACAACATCGTCGGGCTCAAGCCGAGCCTCGGCGCGCTCTCGACGACCGGCGTCACTCCCGCCTGCCGCACGCTCGATTGCGTCTCGATCTTCGCGCTGACGGTCGAGGATGCCTGGAGCGTGTTTTCCGTCGCGGCCCGACCCGACCCTGCAGACGCCTATTCCCGCGATTTGCCCGAGGCTTCCCGCATCGCCCCGCCCGTCCTCACGATCGGCATTCCCGCCAGCGCCGACCGCGCCTTCTTCGGCGACACCGCGATGGAAGCGGCCTACGGGCAGGCGCTCGAAACCCTCGAATGGCTCGGCCACAGACTGGTCGAGATCCCGTTCGGCCCTTTCTACGACGTGGCGAACCTCCTCTACGAAGGCGCCTGGGTCGCCGAACGCTATGCCGCGGTCAAGGACTTCTTCGACCGCCGCGAAGACGCGTTTCACCCGGTCACCCGCAAGATCTATGGCGGTGCGAAGACGCTGTCGGCCGCCGATGCCTTCAACGGCCTCTATGCCCTTCAGGCGCTGAAGAAGACGCTCGCGCCCGTCATCGCCTCGGTCGATCTCTTCTGCGTGCCGACGGCCCCGCGCCACTATACCGTTGCCGAGCTCGAGGCCGAGCCGATCCGCGAGAATTCGCGGCTCGGTACCTACACGAATTTCGTCAACCTGCTCGACATGTGCGGCATCGCGGTGCCCACGGCCCCTCGACCGGACGGCCTGCCGGCAAGCGTCACTCTGCTTGCCCCTGCCGGGAAGGACGCTCTCCTCGCAACGCTCGGGCAAACACTTCACGCCGCAAGCGGCCTCACGCTCGGCGCCACAGGCTGGCCGCAACCTGCGCCCGTCACTTATGAACCGAACATGTCCAACGAGCGTCTTATCGACCTCGTCGTCGTCGGCGCGCATCTCTCCGGCATGCCGCTCAACCGTCAGCTTGTCGATCTCGACGGACAGTTTTCCCGCACCGCCCGGACATCCGCAGCCTACCGGCTCTACGCGCTTGCCGGCACGGTGCCGCCGAAGCCGGGCCTCGTGCGGGTCGCTGAAGGACAGGGTACGGAGATCGAGGTCGAGGTCTGGCGGCTGACGCCCGCCGCCTTCGGCAGCTTCGTCGCCGCGATACCGGCCCCTTTGGGCATCGGCACCATTGCCCTCTCCGATGGTACATCGGCCAAGGGCTTTCTCTGCGAGCAGGTCGCAATCGGGGCCGGCGCTGCGGATATCAGTGCCTATGGAGGATGGCGCGCCTATTGCGCGAAAGCGTGACAGTCCGGCAAGGCCTCGACCCTTCGCAGGCGCGGGGGCAAACGGAGATAGCGTGACACGGCGTGCGCAATGACGTCAGCGGCAAAGCGGTCTCGACGATGAAGGACTTTTGGCGCTGAGACGATGGTCGTTTGCCGGCTAAAAAGGGTGGCCGGTCGCAACCTCTGCTGCAGCCTAGACCGGCAAGGGCGCTTTGCGCATGTCCTGGAGCAGCGTCACCAGGCCTCGGGCCTGATGGTCGGCCAAGGCCTGTCCCTTGTCGCGCGTGGCTTTCGCGGCTTCGCCGACGGCGCCATGGGGGTTGAGGTCGCTGGCAATCCAGGCATAGGCATGATTGCCGGTGGCGCGCAGCAGCGCAAACGTCTCCTCGTCCCTTTCGACGACGGAGGCGAAATTCTCGGCCTTGTCCATGTCGATCGCCTGCGGGCGGAAATGAAGGATCAGCGAGGTCTCTGCATCGCCGCCATGGATGCCGAAGCGGTTCTCGACATCCGAAAACAGGCCGCCCGGCTTGCCGAAGCGGGACCACGAGGCTTTCGCGACCAGCATGCCGGCGGTCACGCGCAGTTCGCGGGCGACGATGCCCATGACCTCCTCGTTGCCGCCGTGCGCATTGACGATGACGAGCTTGCGGATGCCGGCGCGGGCGACCGACTGTCCGAGCGCCAGCCAATGCTCGATCAGCACGGTCGCCGGAATGGTCAGCGTGCCCGGCGCATGCAGGTGCTCGTTCGATTTGCCGACGGACTGGATCGGCAGGATGCGCACATCGAGATCCCCGGGCAACAGCGGGATCAGCGTCTTCAGCATGCCGCGCGCGATCGTCGCGTCCGTGCCGCAGCCGAGATGCGGACCGTGCTGTTCGGTGGCTGCGATCGGCAGCAGCGCGATCGTCTCCATCGGGTCGATGCCGGTGAAATCCGTGGTCGCGAAATCGCCCCACCAGACCTTGCGCGCTGTGCTCATGCCGCTGCTTCCTCTGCCGTCGTGGGGGTGGTGTCGCGAGGCGGCGCTGCGGCCACCACCTCGATCTCCACCAGGAATTCCTCCCGCGTGAAGCCGCCGACGATCATCAGGGTGGAGGCCCGCGGATGGTCGGCAAACAGCCGGTCGCGCACGCGCATATAGGCCGCCATGTGCTCGCGGGCCGTCACATAGGCGTTGATCCTGACGACATGGGCTAACGTCATGCCGGCGCAGGCGAGGATGGCTTTCACATTGGCAAAGCAGATGTCCGCCTGCTCCTCGCAACCGGAGGGCACTGTCCCGTCGGGCGCTAGACCGAGCTGCCCGGAAGCGAACAGCAGCCGGGCGCCGGCCATCACCTCAACGCCATGACTATAGGCGGCGAAGGGGGGTGCGATATCCGGCACGGCCACCGGGTGGCTGGCGGAGATGCCGCAAGAGGGAGCCGCCGAGATTTCCGAAAAAATGCCTTGCAATTGTGCATGCCTCTTTTAGTATCATCGTATTCCGCTGATACTCTACACATTAGAAGGCCGAATACCACAGATTTCATCAGCTCAACTTATTCCCGCTGCTCCCTGGCCCCAGAAGGACCCTGTCGCCATGCCGAACGTCTCCGTCTCTGCATTCCTTCTTTCCCTCGCTCTCTCGGCCGCGCCGGCCCTGTCGGCGGACAAGGTCACCTTCGGCACCAACTGGCTCGCCCAGGCCGAGCACGGCGGCTACTACCAGGCCATCGCGGACGGCACCTATGCAAAATACGGGCTCGACGTCAGCATCCGCCAGGGTGGCCCGCAGGCCGCCAACCGCAACCTGCTGATCGCCGGCCAGATCGATTTCTACATGGGCGGAACGCTCGGCTCGTTCGACGCGGTGGCCGAGGGCATCCCGCTCGTCACCGTCGCGGCCATTTTCCAGAAGGATCCGCAGGGCATTATCGCCCATCCCGATGCGGGAATCGACACGTTTGCCGATCTGGCCAAGGCCAAGACGATCTTCATGGGCAAGGAAGGCTATACGACCTACTTCTCGTGGATGAAGGCCAATTTCAAGGGCTTTTCCGACGAGCAGTTCAAGCCCTACCAGTTCAATCCCGGCCCGTTCCTCGCCGACAAGACCTCCGCCCAGCAGGGCTACATCACGTCGGAGCCCTTCGAGATCGAGCGCCAGGCCGGCTTCAAGCCAAAAGTCTTCCTGCTCGCCGATGCCGGCTACGACCCCTATTCTACGACAATCGAGACGCAGACGGCGCTGGTCGAGAAAAACCCGGATCTCGTGCAACGCTTCGTCGATGCGACGGCGATCGGCTGGTACAACTATCTGTATGCCGACAACAAGGTGGCCAACGCGCTGATCAAGACCGACAATCCCGACATGAGCGACGAGCAGCTCGCCTTCTCGCTCGCCAAGATGAAGGAATTCGACGTGCTGGAATCCGGAGACGCCAAGGCGGGCGGCATCGGCTGCATGACGGACGCGCATTACAAGGACTTCTACGACAAGATGGCCGCCATCGACGTCGTCAAGAAGGACCTCGATTTCAAAAAGTCCTATACGTTGCAGTTCACCTGCAAAAAGGTCGGAATGGACCTGAAGAAGTCCTGATCCGATGCGGCGGGCCCTCACCCCAGAAACACCGGATGACGCAACACCGGACGACGCAACACCGGATGCGGCTGCCCCGGCAATGGCGGGTCCGGTGGCCGGGGCCTCCTCCTCCCGCTGCGTCGTATCGCTCAGGGACGTGACGAAGCGCTTCTCCAACGGCACGCTCGCCCTCTCGCGAATGACGATGGACATCCGCAAGGGCGAGTTTGTCAGCCTGCTCGGCCCCTCCGGCTGCGGCAAGTCGACGGCGCTGCGGATCATCGCGGGTCTCGGAAGCCCGTCGCAGGGTACGGTTGACTGGCCCGCCTCGCGGATCGAACGCGACGGCCGGCCGGATGCCGATGTCGGCTTCGTCTTCCAGGAGCCGACGCTGATGCCGTGGAAGCCGGTGTTTGACAATGCCTATCTGCCGCTGCGGCTGAAGGGCGGTTCGAAAGGCGAGGTGCGCGACCGGGTGATGGCGGCGCTCGAAACCGTCGGCCTCAAGGATTTCGCCAAGGCCTATCCACGCGAATTGTCCGGCGGCATGCGCATGCGGGTGTCGATCGCCCGCGCGCTGGTGACCGATCCGAAGCTGCTGCTGATGGACGAGCCCTTCGGCGCGCTCGACGAGATCACCCGCCAGAAGCTGAACGACGACGTGCTGCGTCTCTGGAACGAGAAGGATCTGACCGTGGTGTTCGTCACCCATTCCGTCTTCGAGGCCGCCTATCTGTCGAGCCGCATCGCCGTCATGGGCGCGCGGCCCGGCCGCGTCGTCTCCGACATGGTCCTGCCGCGACCGGAGGGACGGGAGAGGGACGAGGCGTTTCGCCTGTCCGAGACCTATGGCGATCTCTGCCGCACGGTCTCGCAGGCGCTGGCCGGCGCGATGCATGCGCCGCCCGCCGGCGAGGGAGCCTGAGATGACCGGCGTTTCCGCAGCCGTGCCGGCCGGGCTGGCAAAGACCGCGCGCCGCCGCGACCATCTTCTCCGGCTGGCCGTTCCCGCCATCATGCTCGGGCTGACGCTGCTCGCCTGGGAGGTCTATGTCCGCGTCAACGCCGTGCCGCCCTATATCCTGCCGGCCCCGAGCCTGATCGCGCGCACGCTGGTGAAGGACTGGGGCACGCTCTATCCGGCGCTGCTCGTCACGCTGCGCATCACCTTCTCCGCGCTCATCCTCGCACTGATCGGCGGCACGCTTCTCGCCGTCCTCCTCGTCCAGTCGCGCTGGGTAGAGCTGGCGCTCTACCCTTACGCCGTGATCCTGCAGGTCACGCCGATCGTCGCCATCGCGCCGCTGATCCTCGTCTATGTCTCCTCGACGCAGGTGGCGATCATGATCTGCGCCTTCCTCGTCGCGTTCTTCCCGATTCTGTCGAACATGGTGCAGGGGCTGAAGAGCGTCGATCACAATCTGCTCAATCTCTACGACCTGTATGGCGCGACCCGCTGGCAGCAGCTGCGCCTGCTGAAACTGCCTGCGGCCTTGCCCTATTTCATGACGGGGCTGAAGATCGGCGGCGGACTGTCGCTGATCGCTGCCGTCGTTGCGGAATTCGCGGCGGGCTCGGCCGGCGCAGGCTCGGGCCTCGCCTTCCGGCTGCTGGAGGCGCAGTACCGCTTGAACATTCCCCGCCTTTTTGCTGCCCTGGTGCTGCTGTCGGCGACCGGCGTCGCCATCTTCGCACTGACCTCGATCCTGGCGTGGCTGGCGCTGCGGCGCTGGCACGAAAGCGCTCTGGCGCGGGAGAATTGAGCCTCATGACGTCCCTGAACCCCGACAGTCCCGCCCTCCTCGTCCGCCGCGGCCGCATCGCCGGGCCGGATAGTTTCTCCCCCGTCGATCTGCGGCTGTCGGAGGCGCGCATCGCGGTGATTGCGCCGGCGGGCACGCTTGCGCCCGAGCCGGGCGAGACCGTGATCGAGGCCGACGACGGCATCGTGCTTCCGGCCTTCGTGGATCTGCACACCCATCTCGACAAGGGCCACACCACGCCGCGCCAGCCCAATCCGGACGGCAGCTTCATGGGCGCGCTGACGGCGGTGTCCGCCGATCGTGTCGCCAACTGGACGGCCGCCGATGTCGAGGCGCGGATGGAGTTCGCCCTGCGCTGCGCTTACGCCCATGGGACCGCGGCGATCCGCACGCATCTGGATTCCGCACCGCCGCAACACGGGATCTCCTGGCCGGTCTTTGCCCGGATGCGGGAGAGATGGGCCGGACGGATCGAGCTTCAGGCAACCGCCCTCTGCGGCCCCGACCATTTGCTGGACACGGCGCTGGTCGAGGAGCTCGCCCAGACGGCGAAGGCGCATGGCGGGTCGCTCGGCGGGGCGATCTCGGTGTTCGACAAAGCGGGTGAGGCGATCGCCAATCTTATCGATGCCGCCGGCCGCCATGGTCTCGATCTCGACCTGCACATCGACGAAAGCGGCGACAGCGCCTCGCGCAGCCTCTCGGTGCTCGCCGACCGGGTGCTCGAGACCGGCTTTTCCGGCCGTGTGCTCGCCGGCCATTGCTGCTCGCTTGCGGTGCTTGCGGGCGAGGACGCGAAGGCGACCATCGCGCGGGTGGCGGAGGCCGGCATCGCGGTCGTGTCACTGCCCATGTGTAACCTCTATCTCCAGGACCGCGTGGCGGGGCGCACGCCGCGCTGGCGGGGCGTCACGCTGCTGCGCGAACTGAAGGCGGCCGGCGTCGCGGTGTCGCTAGCGTCCGACAACACGCGCGACCCCTTCTATGCCTATGGCGATCTCGACATGCTGGAGGTGCTGCGCGAAAGCGTGCGCATCGGCCATCTGGATCACCCCGCCGACAGGCTCGCCGACTGGTTTTCCGCGATTGCCGCCGTGCCGGCACGGACCGGCGGCTTTGCCTATGGCGGCACGCTCGCTCCCGGCGCCCCGGCCGATCTCGTGGTCGTGCGCGCCCGCACGCCCGGCGAGCTGTTCTCCCGCCCGCAGGCAGACCGCACGGTGATCCGCGCCGGCGCGGTCATTTCCGCAAGGCTTCCCGACTATCGCGACCTCGACCCCATTCTCGGAGTGACATCATGACGCTCGACGCTTTCCGCAACGCCATCGGCTCCATTGCGGTCGAGGACAATCCGAAGCTCGTCCAGAAGAAGAGCCGCGATTTCTACTGGTACTCGCCGGTGCTGAAACGCCAGCTCGACCATGTCACGGCGGACCTGATCGTCACGCCGAAATCGGAGCAAGAGGTGGTGGAGGTTCTCGCCGCCGCCTATCGTCACGACATCGCCATCACCCCGCGCGGGGCCGGCACCGGCAATTACGGGCAGGCCATGCCGCTGTCGGGCGGCGTCGTGCTCAACCTTGCGGACATGAACCGGATCATCGAGACCAGCCCGGTGCATGTGCGCGCCGAGACCGGCGTCATCCTCGAGAAGATCGACCAGCAGACCCGGGTGGCGCATGGCAGCGAGATCCGGTTTTTCCCCTCGACCTACCGCACGGCCACCGTCGGCGGTTTCGTCGCCGGCGGTTCCGGCGGCGTCGGCTCTATCCGCTGGGGCGGGCTGCGGGCGCTCGGCAACATTCTCGGCCTCACCGTCGTCACCTGCGAGGAGACGCCGCGGGTGCTCAAGATCGAGGGTGCCGACATCCTGAAGGTCGCCCATGCCTATGGCACCAACGGCATCATCACCGACGTGACCCTGCCGCTGACCGCCGCCTATGACTGGATCGACAGCCTCGTCGGCTTCCCCGACGTAATGGCGGCGACCCGTTTCGCCGAGGCGCTGGCCTGCCAGGACGGCATCCTCACCAAGGAGATCGCCGTCGTCGCGTCGCCCGTCGCTTACGACTATTTCCCACATTACCGCCGCTTCTTCGCGCGCGACACCTCGCTCGTCGTCGTCATCGCAGCGCCGCACGCGATGGACGCGCTGGCGCTTCTCGCCACCCATCACAAGGGCGATCTGATGTTCCGCTCGGACACCGTCGCGCCGGAGGAAAAGCGCCAGTTTCCGCCCGTCTACGAGCTCTGCTGGAACCACACGACCATGCGTGGCCTGAAGGTCGATCCCTCGATCACCTATCTGCAGACGCAATATCCCGACGTCGACCATGTCCGGCGCATCCACGAGATGCTCGGCGACGAGATGCCGCTGCATCTGGAGATGATCCGATTCGACGGCCGCATCGTCTTTTCCGGCCTGCCGATCGTGCGTTTCACCACCGAAGAGCGGCTGGAGGAGATCATCGCCATCCACGAGACCAACGGCTGCCTCGTCTTCAATCCGCACCGCTACACGCTGGAAGAGGGCGGCATGAAGCGTACCGATGCGGGCCAGCTGGCCTTCAAGGGCGAGGCCGATCCGAAGGGGCTGCTCAACCCCGGCAAGATGGTCGCCTGGGAAAACCCGGACTATGATTTCAGCGCCCGTCGCAGCTGGGTGTTTGCCGGCCTGCAAAGCATGGACGCGGCGTGAGCCATGGCGCGCATCCTTCTCATCCACGCCCATCCGGTCGAGACCAGCTACAGCGCGCAATTGCGCGACGTCGCCCGAAAGGCGCTGGAGGAGCAGGGGCACGAGATCGACCTGCTCTCGCTCTATGACGAGGGCTTCGATGCGGTTCTGTCGCGCGAGGAGCGGCTGAACTATCACGACGAGGCGATCAACATCACCCCGGCCATCGCGCCCTATGTCGCGCGCGTCCGCGCCGCCGATGCGATCGTGCTCGTCCATCCCGTCTGGAATTTCGGGCTGCCGGCCATTCTCAAGGGGTTCTTCGACCGGGTCTTCGTGCCGGGCGTCGCCTTCACCCTGGCGCGAGGCGACAAGGGCAAGCTCGTCCGCATTCTGCACAATGTCCAGTCGGTCGCGGTCATCACCACCTATGGCGGCCCGCGCTTCCGGGCCATGCTGGTCGGCGACCCGCCACGCAAAGTCGCACGCCGCGTTCTCTGGGCGATCTTCCGCCCGAAAAAACCTGTACGCTATCTCGCACTTTACAATATGAACGGCAACGGGGTGGCCGAACTCGATGCCTTCAAGGCGAAGGTCGCCGCGGCGATGTCGACATTCGCGGCGCTCTAGAGGGCCTTGGCGAGACGGCGACCGGCGGAAGGGCGGGAAGAACGCAGATGGCAGGCAGCATCGAACCGGCGATCACGGACGGCCTGGAGGGCGGCGAGCGGCGGCGCGGCGAGCTCGACATCCGTCAGTTGCGCGTGCTCAAGACCCTTCTGTCGGAAGTCAGCGTCTCGCGGACGGCCGCGATCCATGGCCTCAGCCAGCCGGCCGTCAGCCTGACGCTGCGCCGCTTCCGCTCGCTGACGGGCGACCCCCTTCTCGTGCGCAGCGGCACGGGCCTTGCCCCCACCCTGCGCGCGCAAGACATGGTCGCCCTGATCGACCGCGTCCTCGACGATATCGATCACCTCGTCGGTCGCGAAGCCGATTTCGAGCCGGAGACCTCGGAACGGGTGGTGCGGATCGTCGCGGCGACGAGCTTCACGCCGTTCCTCGTGCCGCGCCTCGTGCAGCATCTGCGCCGGCACGCGCCCCGCATGGTGCTGGAAATGCTGCCCATGCCCAGCATCGCCGCCCTCCAGCAGCTTCTGGACGCGGGCGAAGTCGATATCGTTCTGGCCCACCGCCAGCCGAACTCTCCCCATCTGCGCGGCGAGACGCTGACGGAATGCCAGACCGTCTGCATGCTCGACCCCGGCCATCCCCTCGCCGGCGCCTCCCGCATCGCCATGGCGGACTATCTCGATCTCGAGCACCTCTCGCCCAACCCGCCCTCCGGCGCCGCCGTCAGCCCGATCGACGGACGCCTTGCCGAACTCGGTCTCGCCCGGCGCATCCGCGCCAGCCTGTCGGAATATGCGCTGGTGCCCATGGTGCTGGCCGGCAGTGATCTCGTCTTCACCACCACCAAGCCCTTCGCGGACCAGTTCGCCGCGCGCTCTCACATCGCCGTCGTCGATGCGCCGGAAGAGTTCGGCGTCATGGCCGTCTATCTCTTCTGGCACGAGAGGGTCCACCACTCGACCTTCAACGCATGGCTGCGCGGCCTCGTCAGGGGCATGCTCAATTAGGGCTGTTCAGATCGCCGATGATGGCGTCATCGATCCTGACGACGGCATCTTTGAGAGAGAGAGAGAGAGAGAGAGAGACGTGATCGACATCTATGCGGACGGTTCCTTTCGGCCGAAGACCGCGACAGGTGGCTGGGCCTTCGTGGCGTTCCAGAAGGACCGCGAGATCCATCGGGCGCAGGGGTTTGCGCGCGGGCTGTCGAACAACACGTTCGAGCTTCGGGCTGTTCTGGAAGCGGCGCTCTGGATCGGGACCGACTGGATCGGACCGGACTGGATTGGGACAAACTGGGCCGGCGCTTCTGCCACGATCTGGACGGACTCGCGCCAGACGGTGACAGCCTGTCATGCCTCCCGGGCGATCTGGCGAAACAATGGCTGGCGCCGTCTGGAGGCGAACCCGAAGAAGCGGAAGCGCGTCATACAGGATGTGGCGTTGTGGCAGGCGCTCGACCGTCAACTCACGGCCAATCCCCGCATTGAAATCGCATGGTGTCGCGGACATGATGAAATCGCCGGCAACGAACTGGCCGATGCCCTGGCGCGGACGGCGGCAATGGCATCAAAGGCCAGCATCGGCTGAAGCATGTCGCGCCGAAGCGTTTCGCGGTTGCGACGAGCCTCCGTCGGGCACGGCCGGGATATGCGCGCGCAATGGCCGCGTTGACTTGAGCGGATCCGCGACCCATGTCACCGGGATGTCGAAGCGCGAGAAAGACGATGTCGAACTCCTGAGGACCTGGGCCTTGCCGTCCGCCGCCACGCTCGGCTCGTCGGTGCGCGCAAAGGGTCTTCTCCTCGAACTGCGGGCCCGCCTGCCCGCGTCCTCGAAGAAGCTGCTCGTTCTCGACGGCGGCGAGCTGGTGCTTGCGATGCCGGCAAAGGCCAAGACCGAATTCCATGCCGCAGCCGCCATCGTCTCCGCCGCCATGAAGGCGATCGAGAGCCTGCCGGTGATCCCCCGCGAGATCGAGGATATCCTGACGATCAAGCCGGGCGAGCGACATCGCTGGCTGGCAGATGGCCGGCTTCCGAGCGCGGGCACGCGCACGGTCCGGCTGGCGGGCCGCGCGAAGAAGATCACCTTCCATGTCTTCGATGCGAATATCGTCGAAGAGCTTCTGAACAGCGGTGTCGTCGACGAATGGCGAGACGAGGACAAGGCGACCGCGGCCGAGAACCGGCGTCGCGCCGCCTACAAGGCAAAACTGACGCGTTCTCTGCGAAAGGCCGAGACTGCCGCGCCACGTTCGACGCCGGGACCGGACGAGCCCTCGGCGGCGCTGGAGGACTGGGACGCGTTCGGACGCGACGGGCTCCTGCGCTGATCGGCGCGAGACGACTGGCACAGGCCGTCGCCGTGCAAGCCTTGATTGTCGGGGCCAGTCGAAGCCGTGCAGATCCTGAACGCCGGGCCTCGGCTTTCAGGATGTCCAGGCCCGTGACGCGAAGCGCATGCGCCTCAATCGGGGAGCCGAACGACGGCGCATCCGTAAGGTCCGAGCGACAGATGCCCGGAAATGGCTTCGCCGGTCAGAAGGTCGATGCCGGCCGGAAGGTCCGTCAGTTCGGTCGACGCCGCCTCCGTGTTCAGAAGGAACAGGAGCGTGCGGCCGTCGCCCTCGCGCAGGGTGGCCTCGACGTTTGCCGGCAGGTTCGGCACGAGCGGCGCGATGCCGACATCCGCCGAGAGCTGACCGACCAAGGCCTGAACGAGCGCATCCGTCAGGTAGGTGCCGACATAGATCGCCTGGCCCTTCCCCACCCGGCGCCGCGAGATGGCCGTGCGGCCGCCGAGGAACCGGTTGCTCCACTGGCCGATCGTTTCAACGTCCGGATCCGTTTCGAAGACCTCGTAGAGATGCGCCGCATCATACTCCGCATTGCCGATGGTCAGACGATAGCCGCGCCGGGCGGAGCTTGCAGGCAGACGCCGGGCCGGAACGTGGAGCCCGAACTCCGGCCCCGGCATGCCGAAGAGACCGTCGGCGCCGGGTTCCGCCACGCGTCCGAATTCCTCCACGCGCACGCCGCAGAGGGCCGAGAGGCCCGGTCCCGGCGCAAGGGTGCGCGGAATGTGATTGTTCTCGTCCCGCGTTCCGGTCATCGCGCCGACCACCAGCGTGCCGCCATTGCGCACGAAGGCCTCGACATTCGCGTCCCATTCGCTCTTCCACATCACCCAATGCGGGATGTAGAGCAGCTTGACGCGCGAGAGATCGTCGGCCGGGTGAATGAACCCGCAGGCGATGCCGGTCTCGTAGCAATAGCGGTGCAGCCGGGTTCCGTCCTCGAGCGGGCTCGGCAGGCCCATGGGATAGGTCTTGTAAGCTTCCTGATTGTCGAAATCGGCACCAGCGATGGCGATATCCATGCGCACGGTCGTGCCCAGCAGATCCTGCCTGATGCGGGCGATATCGCCGGCAAATTGCATCGCCTCGCGATAGCGTCGGCGGGGAACGTCGTCATGGTCGATGATGCCCATCCAGTAGATTTCTGCGCCGAAATGCGCCGGCCTCCAGCGGAAGAACAGAAGGCCGTCGGCACCGCGCGCCACGGAACTCAGCGCCATCCGCCGCATTTCCCCCGGCTCCGGGGTCATGGTGGAGAAGCCGGGCTGGCTGCCGAAGCCAGACGCCTGTTCCGGCACGATGAAGTTGCCGCTATAGGCGCGGCAGACATCGAGATGCAGGGCCTGCGTCGCCGCGTGGCCGCCGGTGCGGCGCATCTCGTCGTAGAGCATCGGGTAGATATCGAAGCCGATGAAGTCGAGATCCTCGCCGAACGGGCCGCGGAAGTCGATATCCTCCAGCCGGCCGAGATTGTGAAAGACGAACCAGTCCGGATTGACCGCGCGCAGGATCTCGACCTGATCGTGCTGGAACGCGGCGGTCGCGTCGGCCAGAAACCGGTGGTAGTCCTGGACATGGCCGGGGCTCGGGAAACCGGGATTGGCGGCGCGGGGCGCGGTGATCTGGTCGAAGCCGTCATAGGCCGTTGCCCAGAAATTCCCGCCCCAGGCGACGTTCAGGGCGTCGATGCTGCCGTAGCGGCGTTCCAGATAGGCGCGGAACGCCACCTGCGTCTCCTGCGAATAGGAGGTCGAGACCGTCGTGTTCAGCTCGTTGTCGGTCTGCCAGCCGATGATGTGCGGGTTGTCGCGGTAATGATCGGCCAGCGCCCGGGTAATGCGCCGGCTATGGACACGGTAGACCGCGCTGTTGGTGTCCGCATGCTGGCGGGACCCATGGGTCGCGACCCTGTCGCGCTCGTCGACGCGCAGCACGTCCGGATATCGCGCCGTCAGCCAGCGGGGCGGCGTGGCGGTCGGGGTGCAGAAGATCGTCTTGATCCCGGCCGCGCCGAGGACGTCGATCGCGCGGTCGAACAGCGCAAAGTCGAACACGCCCTCGCTAGGCTCGAACAGGTGCCAGGCGAATTCGCCCAGCCGGACGACGTTGAAACCGGCCGCCGCCATGCGCTCGGCATCGCTCTGCCAGAGCGCCTCCTCGATGTGCTCGGGATAATGGGGAACGCCCAGCAGGAACTGGTCGAGATTGAGCGGGCGCCAGACCGAGAGAGGGGCCGGGGGAGTGCGCTTCATGGGATCTGTCCTCGTCGATGCAGGAAATAGACGTATCAGAGGCGGGCGACGGGCTTCGGTGCGGAGACCGTTCGTCCGTCGGCGCCAAAGAGATAGGTGTCGCGCGGCTCGAAGCCGATCACCACCGGGGCCCCGGGCCGGAACGGCGTGACATCGCCGATCTGGACGGTGAAGGCGCCGGTGCCGCTGTCCGAATTGCTGGTGGTCAGGCTTCCCGCGTCGGCGTAAAGGATGGTCTCGCGGCCGAGATGCTCGACAAGCCGAACCTCCGCGGGAAACGTCACGCTCGAGCGGATGTCCTCGAGCGTCAACTTCTCGGGCCGGATGCCGACCGTGACATGCTCGCCGACCTGGACCCGGCCCTCGAGCTGGCCGAAGGGGATCGACATGCCGCCCTCGCATTCGACGACGGCCCCGCGACCATCGGCCGTCCGAACGGTCCCGTCCACAAAGTTCATCCGCGGCGCGCCGAGGAAGCCGGCGACGAACAGGTTGACCGGATTGTTGTAGAGTTCCAGCGGCGCGCCGACCTGTTCGATCCGACCCTTGTTCAACACCACGATGCGGCTTGCCATGGTCATCGCCTCGACCTGGTCGTGCGTCACATAGATCATCGTGGAACCGAGCCGGGCATGAAGCGTCGAGAGTTCGACGCGCATCTGCGTGCGCAGCGCCGCATCGAGATTGGAGAGCGGTTCGTCGAACAGGAACACGTCGGGCGAGCGCGTGATGGCCCGGCCGATCGCCACGCGCTGGCGCTGGCCGCCGGAGAGCTGTCGCGGCCGCTTGTCGAGCTGCTCCTCCAGGCGCAGGATGGCCGCCGCGCGCGCGACGGCGGCCTCAATCTCCGCCCTCGGACGCTTGGCCATGCGCAGCCCGAAGCCCATGTTCTCGGCCACCGTCATATGCGGATAGAGCGCATAGGACTGGAAGACCATGGCAATGCCCCGGTCGCCGGGCTCCTCCTTCGTGACGTCGCGGTTCTTGATGAGCAGGCGCCCGGAGGAGATGCTCTCCAGTCCCGCGATCGTCTTCAGCAGCGTCGATTTTCCGCAGCCGGAGGGGCCGACCATGACGGCGAACTCGCCGTCCTCGATCGTCAGGTTGATATCGCGCAAGGCATGATAGCCGGCATAATGTTTTTCGATGTTCTGGAGTTCAACGCTCGCCATCGCGGAGCCATCCTTTGCGGTGTCTGCTCACCCCTTCACCGCGCCGACGGTCAGTCCGGCGATGAAGTGGCGTTGCATGAGGAAAAACATGAGGACCGGGGGCACGGCGACGATGACGGTCGCGGCGGAGACGAGGTTCCAGGCCGAGACATATTCGCCCCGCAGGTTGCTCAGGCCCGCCGTGACCGGCTTCACGGCATCGCTCTGGGTCAGCACGATCGCCCAGAAATAATCGTTCCAGACGAAGGTGAAGGTGAGGATCGCAAGCGCAGCAAGTGCCGGGCGCACCAGGGGAAGCACGACGTGGACAAGCGTCTGGCCGGGCGAGGCCCCTTCGGAACGGGCCGCCTGGAAAAGTTCGTCCGGCAGCGCGGCGATGAAGTTGCGCATGAACAATGTCGCAAACCCCGTCTGGAAGGCCACATGGAAGACGATCAGCGCGGCATAGGTATCGTAAAGGCCGAGCGCCACCATGAGATCGCGCACCGGGATCATCATGATCTGCGCCGGCAGGAAATTGCCGCCGACGAAGAGCGCGAAGACGAGGTTCGCGCCGGGGAACCGGTGGCGCGACAGCACGTAGCCTGTGAGCGTGGACAGCACGAGCACGCCCACGACGGAGGGCAGCGTGATCACGAGGCTGTTGACGAAATAGCGGGCCATGGCGGTCTGGGTGAAGACGGCCGTGTAGTTCTCGATGAGGTTGAAGCTCTTCGGCCAGCCCCAGTAATTGCCGGCCATGACCTCCTCGAAGGAGCGCAGCGACGTCACCATGACGGTGAAGAGCGGCAGCAGCCAGAGGAGAAGAACGAGCGAGACGAGGCCGATATAGACGCCGCGGCGCAGGGGGGCTGTGGGCGGGATGGGGCGAGGATACATCAGGCGTTCCCTTCTTCCACCTTGAGGAGCGTGCGGAGATACCAGACGATGAAACCGGCCATGATCACGAACAGGACGGTTGCGATCGCCGCGCCATAGCCGAAGCGGTAGGAGAAGATCGACTGCTCGTACATCTGGTAGGCGAGCACGGTGGAGGAGCCGAACGGGCCGCCGGACGTCATGACCGCGACCATGTCGAACGAGCGCAGCGCCCCGATGACGGTGACGGCGAGCGCGATGAAGCTCACCTCCCGCAGCTGCGGCAGGATGACGTTCCAGAGCATGGCAAAGCCGCGGGCCCCATCCACCCGCCCTGCCCCGATCAGCTCCTCGTTGAGATTGTTGAGACCGGCCAGAAACAGCACGAGGCAGAAGGCGACCTGCGGCCAGAGCGCGGCGATGACCACCGCCACGGTGACGAAGGTCTCGTCCGACAGCAGGGCCGGCGCGGTCGCGCCGAACGCGTTGAAGATCAGCGCCAGCAGGCCGAAGGTGGGATCGTAGACCCAGGTGAAGACGACGCCGACCGTGACCGAGGCGAGCACGAGCGGGATGAAGAACAGCGACTTCACGATCCGCATGCCGGCGATCGGCTGGTTGAGCATCAGCGCCAGCGCAAGCCCCAGCGGCGGCGCGGCCATGAACATCACGAGCCAGATGACATTGTTCTTCAGCGACACGAAGAATTGCGGATCGTCGATCAGCTGCCGGTAGTTGTCGAGGCCGACCCAGACCATGGCGCCGACGCCATCCCACTCGTGGAACGAGACCCAGATCGTCTGGAGCGACGCGAAGATGATGACGACCCCGAACAGCAGGATCCCCGGGAGAATGAAGAGCGTGGGTGCCAGCCAGCTGCCATGGCGCCGCCAGAGTCGTGACATGTCGATCTGCTTCTGTGTAAGAGCGATAAGGGCCTGAGCGTCTTCAAGCTCGGAAGACGGATCGGGCGAAGAGGTTCGACCCCTTGGCCCGAGCGGCGGCGCCAGGGAGAGCGGCGGCCGCGGTTCGGCTATGCCTTGAAGACGCGCTTGCGCGTCGCTTCGAGGCGCGTCAGGATCTGCTCGCGCCGCTCCGGCTTCACCATGAACTCCTGAAAGCCCTTCAGGCCTTCCTGCGCCATGTCCGGATCCGTGTCGCGATCGTAGAACTGGGCGGTCCCCTTCACCGACTTCAGGCTTTCCACGGCGGCGTTTACCAGCGGGTCGGCACTTGGCGGGCAATCGCTGCGGGGCGGCACGGCGCCTTCCGGCGCAAGATAGGCCGCCAGGTTTTCGGGCTGGTAGAGGTAGGCAAGGAACGCCCGCGCGCCCTCCTTGTTCTTGGCGTTTTTCGGAACGTGAACGGAATTCAGCGCGAAATCCTCATAGCGCGGAAGACCGGGGGCGATCTCCGGAAAAGGCGCGAAGGCGATCTGGTCCTGCTCCTCGGGCGGAAAGCCGTATTTCACGAAGCCTGCGAGATCCATCATCGCCGCCTTCTTCTGCGCCAGCGCGGCGGCGGCCTGCTCCCAGCCGGAAGAGGTGTGGTTCGGCGTGAACAGGCCAGCCTTTATCAGAGCCTCCCACTTGTCGAAGACGGGCGTCAAGGCGGGGTCGGTATAGGCCATGGTGCCGTCCATCAGGGCCATGTGCTTTTCAAGCCCGTTGATGCGCAGGTTCATGTGATCGAACCAGCCGGCGGCGGGCCACATCTCCTTCGTGCCCATGCTGACCGGGACCATGCCGGCCGACTTCGCCTTGTCACCGAGCGACAGCAGGTCGTCGTAGGTCGCAGGCGCCGTCCAGCCCTTCTCGGCAAACACGTCCTTGCGATAGAACAGCCCCCACAGCAGGCCGCCGAGCGGCAGGCCGTACTGCTTGCCGTCCACCGTCACCGCACTGGTCGAGGTGTCGAGGACGTCCTGATATTTTTCGCGCGCAAAGAGGTCGGAGATGTCGTCGAACAGATCCCGCTTGACGAAGGCTTTCATGCGGTTGCCGGAAAACCAGAAGCAGATGTCGGGCGCACCGACGACGAGATAGCTGCGGATGGCGGTCTTGTGCGCCTCGTGGTCCATATTGTTGATGACGACCTTGGTCCCGCTGGCCTTTTCGAATTCGCTGGCAAGGCGCTGAAGCACCTCGCGCTGCGGGGCGTTGGCGATGTTGGAAATGATCGTCAGTTCTTTGGATTGTGCGAGCGCCGGACGGCCAAGGATGGCCGCGGACGCCATCAGGCCGCCCGCGCCGATCATGAAGGTCCGTCGCGACGGTGCAAAATCAGGCTGAATATCGGTCAAACGCATAGTGGCTCCTCCCACGACAGGTCCATCCGCGCGATCGCTGGTCGCGATCACGATCGGGTCAATTTCGTTCGAGATCGGCAACCGCCCCGAGGCCGACGACGCGTCGTTGCAGCCTGTTCCCTCGATTGCCAATGCGGAAAAGCTAGCCTATCTTCCCATGTCAGACAAGAATTAATTTACGAAATTAATTAAAGGGAAGACATGCGCGGCGGCCCCACGACATCTCGAGCCATCAACCGGAGACTGATCCTCCGTCTCCTGCGCCAGCAAGGTCCGGTCTCCCGGGCGGAACTGGCCTCGCTCACGGGCCTCAGCGCTGCCGCGGTGACCTTCGTGGTCGCCGAGCTGATCGAAGAGGCACTGGTCATCGAGCGGGAGGCCGTCGTCGGCGCGACGGGACGCCGGCCGACCCCGATCGATATCAACTACGAGGCGCATCTGACGGTCGGCTTCAAGCTGCATCGCCACCACATCGAGTGCGTGTTGACAGACCTTGCCACGACCCCGCTGATCGCCTCCGACGTCGACATCTGCGACCCGGCGCCAGCTGCCATCATCGAGACGATCGCCGCGACCATCCCCCGCCTGTTGCAGCGGGCCGGACGAGCGAGCGACGCGGTGGTGGGGATCGGCGTCTCCATTCCCGGCGAGATCAACCCGGCAACCGGCATCTGCCTGCAGAGCCCGCGCTTCGGCTGGCGCGATCTTCCCTTCGCCGAGATGCTGGCCGAACGGGTTCATGCACCCGTCTGGATCGATGACGACGTCAACGCCTTTGCCGTCGCGCAGCGCCTGTTCGGCGCCGGCCGGACGCATCGCAACTTTGCAGCCCTTGCCATCGGCGCCGGGATCGGCTGCTCGCTCGTCATCGACGGCAAGATCTATCACGGAAGCCGGAGCGCGGCCGGCAAGCTCGGGCACACCATCTCCGTGCCGGACGGGCGCCTATGCGAATGCGGCCGCCACGGCTGTCTCATGGCGCACGCCGCCGAGCCGTTCATGCTGGACGAATGGACCCGCCTCACCGGACAGGCGATCGCGTGGGAACCCTTCGTGGAAGCCGTCCAGGCCGGCGACGACAAGGGCCTTTCGATCGTCGCGGACGCCGGAAAACGCATCGGCCGCCATCTCGCCGACATGGTCAACCTGTTCGATCCGGAAGTGATCGTCGTCGGCGGAGAAGCCGTCGCCTTCGGCGAGGCGCTCCTCGGTCCCATTCGCTGCGAGATGGAGGCGCGCACCTTCTTCTCCAATCCCAAGCTCGTGCCCGATTGGGTCCCGAACTCCTGGGCACGCGGCGCCGCGGCCCTGGCAACGCAGGCCGTGTTCGATTTCGAAAGCGTATCCAGCGGTTAGACAGCGGCCGCCGGAGCGACGATCGGGAGATCGCCCCTACCCTTTCAGGATGCCGTCCAGAACCCGCATCGTGTCATCGATTTCGGCTTCGACCCGTTCGCGCGGGAAGCCGGCGCTCGCCTTGACGCCGACGGAATGAAGGGTTGCGATCATGAGATTGGCATAGCAACGGGCCTTCGCGCCGCCCGGATCGGACGCGATGCGTTCGCTGGCCCAGGTCTCAATGCGGCGCTGTTCGCGATCGACCAGATCCCGCAGAACATGCTTGGCATCGTCGCTGGCATTCGCCTCGGCCGCGAGCACGCAGGCGATGAGGCAGCCGCGGGGCTGCTCGTGATCGTAGAGGAAGCCGACGATGACGTCGCGAAGAGAGGGCTGCTCAAGGTCTTCAGCATTTGCCCGGGGCAGGCCGCGCATGGCGATCTGCTCGTAATAGCGGCCCACCGCCTTGAAGAACAAGGCGCGCTTGTTGCCATAGGCGGCGTAGAGGCTCGGGCGGTTGATGCCCATCGCCTCCGTCAGCGCGTCGATATCGGTGCCGTCGTAGCCCTTTTCCCAGAACACATCGACGGCGCTGTCGAGGGCCGTATCGACATCGAACAATCGCGGCCGGCCGCGCTTCTTTTGCATCTCGATAACGTCCGCCAAACTCGGCTCCATATTAATTTACCCCACAGTACACAATCCGCTTGACGGAGGCAATGTCCCGCTCTCATAATGTATTCGCCGGTACAGAAGTAGGAGGCTGTACGGGCTCGCGTCGATGCTTCGACGCCGGAAGGGAGGATCGTCCAGAACGGAATATGCCGGGAAGATCGGTGTTTGCTGTGTCGCCCCATTGTGACCCATGGGGGCCCTATGGAGCAGCCCAGGGAGCAGGACGTGGCGGCCGGTGGGCTTCGGGGAATGAAACCCGTCTCCCTCGTTGCCCCTCACATCCCGCACGGCACCGTGTCGATCACCGCGCATGCCGTCTGCGCGCCGCCTCGAAAGCATCCTGAACGACAGCGTTCACCCGGTGATGACCGATTGCTGCCCGAGATCGGCCGGCAACGGCAATCCCCGGCAACAGAGACAACAAGGGAAAACCCATGGCCTTCAAGGCACTGCTCGCGACCAAGCCTGGCGACACGATCTCGACCGATGTGGTGACCTTCGACGAGGCGAACCTGATGCCGGGCGACGTGACTGTGGCCGTCGATTACTCGACCGTCAACTTCAAGGACGCGCTGGCGCTCGGCGGCAACCACAACATCATCCAGACCTATCCCCTGATCGCGGGCATCGACCTTGCCGGCACGGTCGAGGCCTCGACCTATCCCGGGATCGCGGTCGGCGACCGCGTCGTCGCCAACAGCTGGGGTCTCAGCCAGACGCATCATGGCGGCGACGCGCAGAAGGCGCGGCTGAGCGGCGACTGGCTCGTCAAGCTGCCCGACGCGCTCTCCACGAGGAATGCCATGGCGATCGGCACGGCCGGTTACACCGCCATGCTGAGCGTGCTGGCGCTGGAACACGGCGGCATCACGCCGGAGCGCGGCGACATTCTGGTGACCGGCGCCAGCGGCGGCGTGGGGTCGATCGCCATCGCGATCCTGTCGGATCTCGGCTACCGCGTCGTGGCCTCGACGGGCCGTCTGGAGGAGACCGACTATCTCCGGGCGCTGGGTGCCGCCGAGGTGATCGACCGCCGGACGCTGTCGGAACCGGGCGCGCCGATCTCCAGCGAACGCTGGGCCGGCGTCGTCGATTCGGTCGGCAGCTATACGCTGGTGAACGCTCTGGCCCAGACGAAATATCGCGGGATCGTGACGGCCTGCGGTCTGGCCCAGGGGCTGGACCTTCCGGGCACCGTCCTGCCCTTCATCCTGCGCAACGTCACGCTTGCCGGCATCGATTCCGTTAACGCGCCGCAGGCCGAGCGGCTTCGGGCCTGGTCGCGGCTTGCGACCGACCTCGATCTCGAAAAACTGACGCGGACGGAAACGGTGGTGACGCTTGCCGAGGTGGCCGGCATTGCCGCCGACGTGCTGCAGGGAAAGATCCGGGGACGCACGGTGGTCGATGTGAACGCCTGAGACCTTTGAGACGAGAAACGACAACGTGTGGGAGGAGAACACGATGCGACTGGAGAACAAGGTGGCCGTCATCACGGGCGGCGATAGCGGGATCGGGCTGGCCTCCGCCAGGCTGTTTCTCGCGGAAGGCGCGCGCGTCGCGATCATCAGTAACAATCGGAAGACGCTCGACGCGGCCAGCGCGCTTCTCGGCGCCGAAGTGCTGGCGATCGAGGCCGATGTGACGGTGCCGGACACGCTGACGGCGGCGCTGACGCAGGTCGGCGCGCGGTTCGGCCACGTCGATGTTCTCCTGCCGGCCGCCGGCATCGCCTCGCCGACCCCGCTTGGGGCAACGACGGCGCAGACGGTCGATCGGCTCCTGTCGATCAACCTCTCCGGCCCGTTCCATACGGTACAGGCCGCGCTGCCCTATTTCCGGCCGGGCGCCTCGGTCATCCTCATGGGGTCGGTCATGGGCTCGCTCGGGCCGGCCGGGCTTTCGATCTATGCGGCGACCAAGGCCGCGATGGTCGGCATGGCGCATGCCATGGCCTGCGAACTGACGCCCAAGGGTATCCGCGTCAACACGATCATCGCCGGCCCGACGGAATCGGCGATCTGGAACGGCCTTGCGGCATCGCCCGGCGAGGCGCGGCAGATGATGGATGGCATCGCCACCACCGTTCCGATGGGCCGGCTGAACACCACCGAGGAGGTTGCGCAGGTTGCGCTGTTCCTGGCCTCCGACCAGTCCAGAACCATCCACGCGGCCGAGCTGGTGGTGGATGGCGGCCTGATCGGCGCGCCGGCCGGACGCATCGATCCGGCCCTTGGCCAAGAGCAGGCAGCCTAAGGGCGTCGGCAATTTTGAGACGACGGAAGCGCGGCGTCGCGGCAAGAGCGGCTGCACGGCGCCTTCCGGGAGGAGGTATCGGGATGACGACCTACAAGGAATTCTATCGCCGTTCGATCGAGGAACCCGATGCGTTCTGGACAGAACAGGCCGGGCTGATCGACTGGCAGCAGCCGTTCGAGCGGGTCTGCGACTATGACAGGCCGCCCTTCGCCGATTGGTTCGTGGGGGGCAGGACCAACCTCTGTCACAATGCCGTCGATCGCCATCTCAAGGATCGCGCCGACCAGCCGGCGCTCGTGGCCGTCTCCACCGAGACCGGCGACGAGACGACGTTCACCTATCGCGATCTGCATGCCGAGGTGCAGACCATGGCGGCGATCATCCGGTCGCTGGGCGTGGAAACGGGCGACCGGGTGCTGATCTACATGCCCATGATCCCGCAGGCGGTTTTCGCCATGCTCGCCTGCGCCCGGATCGGCGCGGTCCATTCCGTCGTCTTCGGCGGGTTTGCGAGCCCGAGCCTTGCCAGCCGGATCGACGACGCCAAGCCTGCGCTCATCATCAGCGCCGACGCGGGATCGCGCGGCGGCAAGATCATTCCCTACAAGCCGCTCCTCGACAGGGCGCTGGACCTCGTCACGATCCCGCAGCCGCCGGTGCTGATCGTCGATCGCGGCCTGGCCGAGGCACCCTTGCGCGACGGTCGCGACGCATCCTATGCCACGCTCCGGTCCGCCTTCGCGGGTGCGACGATCCCCTGCGTCTGGCTGGACTCGCGCGCCCCGAGCTACACGCTCTACACCAGCGGCACGACGGGCACGCCGAAGGCGGTGCAGCGCGATACCGGCGGCTACGCCGTGGCGCTGGCGGCGAGCATGAAGCACATCTTCCGCGGCGCGCCCGGCCAGACCTTCTTCTGCACCAGCGATATCGGCTGGGTCGTCGGCCACAGCTACATCGTCTACGCCCCGCTGATCACAGGCATGACGACGATCCTTTACGAAGGCCTGCCGACGAAACCGGATGCCGGCATCTGGTGGCGGCTGGTCGAGAAATACAAGATCACCGGCATGTTCAGCTCGCCGACGGCCATCCGGGTGATGAAGCAATACGCACACGAGCCGATCTTCGCCTCCGACCTTTCGAGCCTGCAGAACCTGTTTCTGGCCGGCGAACCGCTCGACGCACCCACGGCGAAATGGATCAACGACGCCTTAGGCACGCCGATCATCGACAATTACTGGCAGACCGAATCCGGATGGCCGATCCTGGCGCTGGCGAACGGCGTGGGAACATCCGAGACCCGGTTCGGCTCCCCGGGCGTACCGATGTACGGCTATCGCGTGCGGCTGCTCGACGAGGAGAGCGGCGAGGACATCACCGTCGCCAACCGCAAGGGCCTGATCGTGATCGAAGGCCCGCTTCCCCCCGGCTGCATCCAGACCGTTGCCGACGACGATGCGCGGTTCGTCTCGACCTACTGGTCGAAGTTCGGCGGACGCTACGTCTATTCGACCTTCGACTGGGGCGTGCGCGACGAGGATGGCTACTATTTCGTGCTCGGGCGTGTCGATGACGTCATCAACGTCGCCGGACACAGGCTGGGCACGCGCGAGATCGAGGAGAGCGTCTCCGGTCATTCAAACGTTGCCGAGGTGGCGGTCGTCGGCGTCAGCGATGCCTTGAAGGGCCAGGTCGCGGTCGCCTTCGTCACGGTCAAGGACAGGCAAGCCATTGCCTGCGCCGAGGATGCGACACGGCAACGGCAGGAGATCCTGAAACGGGTCGAGCAGTCGCTCGGCGCGATCGCGCGGCCGGCCGCGGTCCATTTCGTCGCGGCCCTGCCGAAGACGCGATCGGGGAAGCTCCTGCGACGGACGATCCAGGCGATCTGCGAGGGGCGCGACCCCGGCAATATCACGACCATCGAGGACCCCGGCGTTCTCGATGCGATCGCGGAGGTCGTCAGGCCGGCCGCCGCGCTGAAGCGGCCATAGAACGAATCCGGCGAAAACAGTTTTTCGTCCGGATCTGCAATGAGAACAAAGACAGAGCGACGGTCTGCGGTTCGAGGAAACGCGGAAACGCTCTGGCGTGGAGAACGCCTGGTCTTTGCGGCTTCGATCAACGGGATGAAGGAGGAGGACACCATGGCAACGCATGCGCTCGACTATGACTGGGTGATCATCGGCTCCGGCTTCGGCGGCAGCGTCTCGGCGCTGCGACTGGCCGAAAAGGGATATCGGGTCGCCGTCATCGAAAAAGGCAAACGCTACGAGGACAAGGACCTGCCGACATCCGATCTGGACAAGCAGCGCTTTGTCTGGGACCCGGCCCACAAGCTCTACGGCATCATGCGATCCGTGCTGTTTCGCCATATCCTGACGGGCGCGCAGACCGGCGTCGGCGGGGGAAGCCTGATGTATGGCGGCGTGCTGTTTCGCGCGCAGACGGGCTTCTACGACGATCCGCAATGGCGCGGCATCCAGAGCTGGGAGCAGGCGCTGAAGCCGCATTACGCCGAGGCGGAGCGCATGCTGGGCGTCAGCCTGCCGCAATGGGACTCGGTCGCCATGGGCCTGATGCGGGAGGTGGCGCAAGCGTTCGGCACGAAGGACAGCTTCGCACTGTCCCCCACCGGCGTGTTCTTCGGGGAACCGGGCAAGACGGTCGCAGACCCCTATTTCGGCGGCGAGGGACCGGCGCGCACCGGCTGCATGCGCTGCGGCGAATGCATGGGCGGCTGTCGGGCCGGGGCCGCAAACCGGCTGACCAAGAACTACCTCTGGTTTGCCGAGAAGAAGGGCGTGCAGGTTCTTCCCGAACAGGAGGTGGTCGAGGTCACGCCGATCGGCGCGCCCGACGGCGGCGACGGCTACCGGATCGTCACGACGCACCATGACGCGGCGGCACGGGACACGCGGACATCCTATACGGCCCGCGGCGTCATTTTCGCGGGCGGCGCCGTCGGGACCAACGAACTCCTCGCGCAGTGCAAGCATGGCGGCTTGCTGCCGCGCATCAGCGACCGCCTCGGCGATCTCGTGCGCACCAACAGCGAGGTGATCTATTCCGTTCAGTTTCCGGAGGATATCGGCTCCTGGCGCGATGTGACGGCCAGCAGCCGGGTACTTCTCGACGGCGACACGCAGATCGAACTCCTGACGCTCGGGCCGAAGGCGGGCGCACAAAGGCCGATCTGGACCTTCATGCCGGGCGGCGCACCGTCCGGGCGCCGCGTCGTCAAATGGCTCGGACAGGTGCTGCGCCACCCGCGCGCCTGGGTGCACTCGCTCCGCAAGGAGGGCTGGGGCGCGCGCACCATGCTGATGCTGGTGATGCAGACGCGGGACAACGGCATCCGCCTGCGGGCAAAGAAGCGCCGTTTCGGCAAGGGCTACCGTCTCGTCAGCGAGGCCGATCCGCAGCGCCCGGCGCCGAACTATATCGAGATCGGCGACAAGGTCATCCGCTGGCTGGCCGAGCGCACCGGCGGCATTGCCCAGACCACCGTCTTCGACGCCGTCCTCGGCATCCCGAACACGGGCCACCTCCTCGGCGGCGCGGCGATCGGGGCGAATGCGGAGAGCGGCGTGATCGACGCGGACCTCAAGGTCTTCGGCTATCGCAACATGCTCGTCTGCGATGCCTCGGCGATGCCGGCCAATCCGGGCGTCAACCCGGCGCTGACGATCACAGCGCTTGCCGAATACGCCATGTCGAAGATCCCCGCAGCCGTTGCCGACGACGCGCAGACCGGACCCCTGCATCTGCAGCCGGCCGGCTGAACAGGAGACGGCGCCGACAGGCGCGCCGGACCCACATCCTCAAAACCATCACGACAAGGAGAACATCGATGACGGACAGAACCGTAACCCTCAGCCCCCAGGCGCTGGCCTTCGAACAATTGCTCGCTGCCGGCGGCACGCCGCCGGGCCAGATCGACGCCATCCGGCTCGGCGCCGAACGGCTTCATCTCGCGGCAAGCGAACCGGACGGCGTGACCTATCGCGAAGTCGATGCCAATGGCGTGCCGGCCATCTGGGCGCAGCCGAAAACGGCCGATAACGGCTTCGTGCTTCTCCACGCCCATGCGGGCGGCAGCGTGACGACATCGGCTGCGGTCGATCGCAAGCTGGCCGGCCATATCGCGACGGCCGTCGGCGTGCCGGCGCTGGTGCTCGACTATCGCCGCGCGCCGGAACACAAGTACCCGGCCCAGGTCGACGACGTCGATGCCGCCTTCGAGTGGCTGCTGTCGCAGGGCTTTGCCGCCGAGAACATCATCACCATCGGCCATTCGATCGGCGGCTTCCTGTCGGCGGCCGTCGCGCTGCGCCGGCGGGATGCCGGCAAGTCGCTGCCGGGCGCCGTGGTCTCGATCTCGCCCTGGTGCGACCTGGAGATCGCCAACCCGGCAATCGAGGCCAATGCCGGCACCGACAAGCTTCTGAGCCGTCAGATCCTCGAATTCTTCCGCGATGCCTGGGTCGGCGGGACCGATGTCGCGTTTGACGATGTCCGGATCAACCTCAACAAGGCCGATCTCGCCGGCCTGCCACCGACGCTGGTCTCCTGGGGAACCTACGAGGTGCTTGCCGGCGAGGACGAGATCTTTGCCGAACGCCTGAAGGCCGCCGGCGTGCGCACCGAGGTCCTCCCGGTCGCCGGCGGGCAGCATTCCTATGTCTGGGCCGCCGGCCGCGTCCCCGAAAGCGATGCCGCCATCGCCCACATCGCCAAATGGCTGCGCGCCACCCTGCCGATCAAGCCGAAGGCGGCGTAAGGGAAACGAGACACGTCGTCGCCGCGCGGCATGTTCTGCGCGGCGACGAGACGCTCACGCCTCTTCGATGGTGTAGGGCAGCACGTCTCTCCGGTCGTGATCTACATAAAGTTTCCGCATGAGCGGCGGTACCGCGCGCTGCGGGCATGTCAGACGCTCGCAGATCCGGCAGGAAATACCGATCGGCGCGAAACCGGCCCGTCCCGACGTCTCCAGGTCGTCCGCATAGACGAAGGCATGGGCATAGGAAATCTCGCAGCCGAACGCGATGGCATAGCGCGGCTGCGGGCTGTGAAACCCGGCGCCGGACTTGGTGACCTGCGTTGCCAGACAGAGATAGCGCGCGCCGTCGGGGGTTTCCGCCAACTGGCGGATGATCCGCCCCTGCGCCTCGAAGGCTTCATGAACGTTCCAAAGCGGACAGGCGGCGCCGAAGCGCGCGAACTGAAGCTTGGTCGCGCTATGTCTTTTGGTGATGTTGCCGGCACGATCGATCCGGGCGAAAAAGACCGGAATGCCCTTGTTGCCCGGGCGCTGGAGCGTGCTCAGACGATGGCAGACCTGCTCCAGGCTCGCGCCGAACCAGGCGGCGAGAAGATCGAGATCATGGCGCAGGGTCTTTGCCACCGAGAGAAATGCGCCATAGGGCAGAAGCAGCGCGCCGGCGAAATAGTTCTGCAGCCCGATCTTGCAGATCTCGGCCGCCTCCACCGTCCGGAAATTGGCATCGCGCGCGATCAGATCGATGAGCTGGCGGGCATGAAGCTGGGCGATCTGCAGGGCGATCTGGAAATCGCGCGTGGCCGGCGGCGCATAGCGGTTGATGGAGAGGATGCCTGCCGAGCGGTCGAACCGGCGCAGCGCATCGTTTTCGGACGGAGCCCAGCGCACCTCGATCTGGAACCTGGTCTTGAGATACCGCGTGAGAGCCGAGTAGCTGTCGGCCTCGCCGAGCCCGATCTCGGCCGCCAGGCGTTCCGCCTCGATATCCAGCGCGTGAATATAGTTGTCGAGGAAATGAAAGAAGTCCCGGACTTCCTCGTAGGACGTCGTTTCCGCCAGCGACGCGGATCTCCCCAGACTGTCGCTGAGGCTGGCAAGCTGCTCGCTGTTGCGCCGAAAGCCCTGGTGGACGCGGATAAAGGCGCGGGCGAAGTTCGGCGCGCCCTGGGTAACGAGTTTCATTTCCTGCGCGGTGGGCGCGAGATTTTCGAAGACGGGATCGTTCAGCGCTTCCGAGAGCGCCGACAGCAGCCGGTCGCCCTCGCCGGACGACAGCTCGCTCATATTGATCTGGAATTTCTCGGCGAGCGCAACCAGCACCGTCGCGGACACCGGCCGCTGGTTGTTTTCGATCTGGTTGAGGTAGCTCGTGGAGATACCGATCCGCTCGGCGAACTGGGCCTGTGTGGCCTTGTTCGCTTCCCGCAACTCGCGGACCTTTCGTCCGATGAACAGCTTGCCGACGCTCATGTTCGCAACTTTGCAAAGTTATATTTGCATCTTTATAATTTACACATGCGCGCCCGTTCAAGTGTTTTGTGAAACACGGATCTGCGCTAGAACGAGGGTATCGAATGGGACGCGGGAAGAGAACATGAGAACGGTGCTCGAACAGCTTGAATCGCGACGCGCGGAAGCCAGACTCGGTGGCGGCCAGAAGCGGATCGATGCCCAGCACGCCAAGGGCAAGCTGACCGCGCGCGAACGCATCGAGGTTCTCTTGGACGAAGGCTCGTTCGAGGAATACGACATGTACGTGACACACCGGGCCGTCGATTTCGGAATGGCCAGCCAGAAGATCGCCGGCGATGGCGTGGTGACCGGCTGGGGCACGATCAACGGGCGGCAGGTCTATATCTTCTCCCAGGATTTCACCGTCCTTGGCGGATCGCTCTCAGAGACCCATGCCCAGAAGATCTGCAAGATCATGGACATGGCCCTTAACAACGGCGCACCGGTCATCGGGCTCAACGATTCGGGCGGCGCCCGCATCCAGGAAGGCGTCGCATCCCTTGCCGGCTATGCCGACGTCTTCAAGCGCAATGTCGAGGCCTCCGGCGTCGTTCCGCAGATCTCCGTCATCATGGGGCCGTGCGCGGGCGGCGCCGTCTACTCGCCGGCCATGACCGACTTCATCTTCATGGTGCGCGACAGCTCCTATATGTTCGTCACAGGTCCGGATGTCGTGAAAACCGTCACGAACGAGATTGTGACGGCAGAAGAGCTGGGGGGCGCACGGACCCACACCACCAAGTCGTCCGTGGCGGACGGCGCCTTCGAGAACGATGTCGAAGCGCTCGAACAGGTCCGCCTGCTGTTTGATTTCCTGCCGCTCAACAATCGCCAGCAGGCCCCGATCCGGCCGTTCTACGACGATCCGGCCCGCCTGGAGCACCGCCTCGACACGCTGGTTCCGGATTCCTCGAACAAGCCCTACGATATGCGGGAGCTGATCCTCGCGCTCGCAGACGAGGCCGATTTCTTCGAGATCCAGGAAGCTTTCGCCAGGAACATCATCACCGGCTTCCTGCGGATCGAAGGCCAGTCGGTCGGCGTCGTCGCCAATCAGCCGATGGTGCTGGCCGGGTGCCTGGATATCGATGCCTCGCGCAAGGCGGCCCGTTTCGTCCGCTTCTGCGACGCCTTCAACATTCCCATCCTGACGCTCGTCGATGTTCCCGGCTTCCTTCCCGGCACCTCGCAGGAATATGCCGGCGTCATCAAGCACGGCGCGAAGCTGCTGTTTGCCTATAGCCAGGCGACCGTGCCGATGGTGACCCTGATCACCCGCAAGGCCTATGGCGGCGCCTACGACGTCATGGCGTCGAAGCATATCGGCGCCGACGTCAACTATGCCTGGCCGACGGCGGAGATCGCGGTCATGGGCGCCAAGGGCGCGACCGAAATCCTCTATCGCTCGGAGCTTGGCGACGCTGAAAAAATCGCCGCGCGGACGAAAGAGTATGAGGAACGCTTCGCCAATCCCTTCGTCGCCGCCGAACGGGGCTTCATCGACGAGGTGATCATGCCCCATTCCTCCCGCCGGCGCATTGCCCGCGCCTTTGCCTCGTTGCGCAACAAGCGCAGCGACGTGCGATGGCGCAAGCATGACACCATACCCTTGTGAGGCGGCATGACCGGAGCCCTGACCGTGCGGGATGTGTTTCCGCCGAACTCTGAGAGTATAACCATTGGCGGCGTTTCCATCACCCTGGATCGGACCGCTCGAACGCCAGACACCTTCACGCGCGGGATGCCCGATGCTTAGAAAAATTCTGATCGCAAACCGCGGTGAAATTGCCTGCCGGATCATCAAGTCCGCGCGGAAGCTCGGCATTGCCACCGTCGCCGTCTATTCGGATGCGGATGCGGACGCGCTGCATGTGAAGATGGCGGACGAGGCCGTGCATATCGGCCCGTCGCCCTCCAGCCAGTCCTATATCGTCATCGACAACATCCTCGACGCCATCCGCCAGACGGGCGCCGATGCCGTGCATCCCGGCTATGGTTTCCTGTCGGAGAATGCGGCGTTCGCCGAAGCCCTGGAGAAGGCAGGCGTCACCTTCATCGGGCCGCCGGTCAAGGCCATCCTGGCGATGGGCGACAAGATCACCTCCAAGAAGCTTGCCGCCGAAGCCGGCGTGTCCACGGTGCCCGGCCACATGGGGCTGATCGCGGACGCCGCAGAGGCGGTCACGATCTCCGCATCGATCGGCTATCCCGTGATGATCAAGGCCTCGGCCGGCGGCGGCGGCAAGGGGATGCGGATCGCCTGGAACGACGACGAGGCGCGCGAGGGTTTTCAATCCTCGAAGAACGAGGCGAAGGCCTCCTTCGGCGACGACCGGATCTTCATCGAGAAGTTCGTGACACAGCCGCGCCATATCGAGATCCAGGTGCTCGGCGACACGCATGGCACCGTGCTCTATCTCGGCGAACGCGAATGCTCCATCCAGCGCCGCAACCAGAAGGTCATCGAGGAAGCCCCCTCCCCCTTCATCGACGCAGCGACGCGGCGCTCGATGGGCGAGCAGGCGGTCGCGCTCTGCCAGGCTGTCGGCTACCACTCCGCGGGGACGGTGGAATTCATCGTCGATGGCGACCGCAATTTCTACTTCCTCGAGATGAACACCCGGCTTCAGGTCGAGCACCCGGTCACCGAGCTGGTGACGGGGATCGATCTCGTCGAGCAGATGATCCGGGTTGCGGGCGGCGAGAAGCTGAGCTTCGCGCAGGACGATATCACGCTGAACGGCTGGGCCATCGAAAGCCGTCTCTATGCGGAAGATCCCTACCGCAACTTCCTGCCCTCCATCGGCCGCCTGTCGCGCTACCGCCCGCCGCTCGAAGGCGTGAAGGCCGACGGGACGATCGTTCGCAACGACACCGGCGTCTTTGAGGGCGGCGAGATCTCGATGTACTACGATCCGATGGTCGCCAAGCTCTGCACCTGGGCACCGGATCGTCTCCGGGCCATCGACGCGATGAGCGATGCGCTCGATCATTTCGACGTGGAGGGGATCGGCCACAATCTGCCGTTCCTGTCCGCCGTCATGCAGCATCCCCGGTTCCGCTCCGGCAAGATCACCACGGCCTTCATCGCCGAGGAGTTTCCCGACGGGTTCCACGGCGTCGCCCCGGATGCGGACGCCGCGCGAAAACTCGCCGTGGTCGCCGCTTTCGCCAACCATGCCATCCAGAGCCGCGCCGTGCAGATCTCGGGAACGATCGGCAACCATCAGAGGATCGTCGGCCGGAAATGGGTGGCGGTTCTCGCCGGCCACGCCTTCGATCTGGAGCTGTCCCCGACGGCGGAGGGGGCGACGGTCACCTTTGCCGACGGACCGCCCGTCACGGTTGCGAGCGCCTGGCTCCCGGGCAAAAGCCATGATCGCTTCGTGATCGACGGTGAAGAGATCGGCGTGAAGATTGCGAAATCGGGCACCGGCCTGCGCCTGCGCTGGCGCGGCATGGATGTGGTCGCCCATGTGCGCGAGCCGCGCGTGGCGGCGCTTGCCCGGTTGATGCCGGTGAAGGCGCCCGCGGACACGTCCAAGATGCTGCTCTGCCCCATGCCCGGCATCCTCACCTTCCTTGCGGTGCAGGAGGGCGAGGAGATCGAGGCCGGACAGGCGCTTGCCACCGTCGAGGCGATGAAGATGGAGAACACGCTGCGGGCGGAAAAGCGCGGCACGGTGAAACGCATCGCCGCGGCGGCCGGGCAGAGCCTTGCCGTCGACGAGCTGATCATGGAGTTCGCGTGATGTCTAGGGATAAGACCGTTGCGGACTGGGAGGCTCTGGCCGAACGCGAGGTGAAGGCGCCGGCCGAGACGCTCGTCTGGCACACGCCCGAAGGGATCGACGTCAAGCCGCTCTACACCCCGTCGGATCTCGACGGCGCCGACCATCTGGGTTCGCTGCCGGGATTTGCGCCGTTCACGCGCGGCCCCCGCGCCACGATGTATGCGGGTCGCCCCTGGACGATCCGGCAATATGCCGGCTTCTCCACGGCCGAAGCGTCGAATGCGTTCTACAAGCGCAATCTGGCGGCGGGTCAGAAGGGCCTGTCCGTCGCTTTCGATCTTGCCACGCATCGCGGCTATGACAGCGACCATCCGCGGGTCGAAGGCGATGTCGGCAAGGCCGGCGTGGCGATCGACAGCGTCGAGGACATGAAGATCCTGTTCGACGGCATCCCGCTCGACGAGATGTCCGTCTCCATGACCATGAACGGCGCCGTCATCCCGATCCTTGCCAATTTCATCGTCGCGGGCGAGGAGCAGGGCGTGCCGCGCGCGCAATTGTCGGGGACCATTCAGAACGACATTCTGAAGGAGTTCATGGTCCGCAACACCTACATCTATCCGCCGGAACCCTCGATGCGGATCATCGCCGACATCATCGAATATACGGCCAAGGAAATGCCGCGCTTCAATTCGATCTCGATCTCCGGCTACCACATCCAGGAGGCCGGATCGACGCTGGTGCAGGAGCTGGCCTTCACGCTCGCGGACGGTCGCGAATATGTCCGGGCGGCGATTGCCAAGGGGCTCGCGGTCGACGACTTCGCCGGCCGCCTGTCGTTCTTCTTCGCGATCGGGATGAACTTCTTCATGGAGGCCGCCAAGCTCCGCGCCGCGCGTCTCCTGTGGTCGCGCGTCATGGCCGACTTCCATCCGAAGAAGCAATCGTCCCTGATGCTGCGGACGCATTGCCAGACGTCCGGCGTATCCCTGCAGGAGCAGGACCCGTACAACAACATCATCCGCACGGCCTACGAGGCGATGTCGGCCGTCCTTGGCGGCACGCAGTCTCTGCACACCAATGCGCTGGACGAGGCGATCGCCCTGCCGACGGAGTTTGCCGCGCGCATCGCACGCAACACCCAGCTCATCCTGCAGCACGAGACCGGCGTGACGAACGTGGTCGATCCCCTCGCCGGCTCCTATTACGTGGAAAGCCTGACCAAGGAACTCGCGGACAAGGCCTGGGCCCTGATGGAAGAGGTCGAGGCCCTGGGCGGCATGACCAAGGCCGTTGCAACCGGCATGCCGAAGAGACGGATCGAGGAGGCCGCGACGCGCCGGCAGGCGACCGTCGATCGCGGCGAGACCGTCATCGTCGGCGTCAACAAGTACCGGCTCGAAAACGAGGATCCGATCGATATTCTGGATATCGACAATGCCGCCGTTCGCGCGGCCCAGGTCCGGCGCATCGAGGACACGAAGCGCCGGCGCAATTCGGAGGCGGTGGCCGCGGCGCTCGCGGTCCTGACAGGCATCGCCCGCAGCGGCGAGGGAAACCTGCTGGCCGCGGCCGTGGACGCCGCACGGGCCCGCGCGACGATCGGCGAGATCACCGATGCCATGCGGGTCGTTTTCGGAGACCATACGGTCGTGCCCGAGGTGGTCACCGACGTCTATGGCGCGGCCTATGAGAACGATCCGGAATATGCGACGCTCGTCGGCCGGCTCGGCGAACTGGCAGAGACGCTGAGCGTCAAGCCGAAGATCATGGTGGCGAAACTCGGGCAGGACGGTCACGATCGCGGCGCCAAGATCATCGCCTCGGCCTTCGGCGATATCGGTTTCGACGTTCTCGCCGCACCTTTGTTCCAGACGCCGGACGAAGCCGCCGAGATGGCCATCAGACACAAGGTCCATGTCGTCGGCATGTCGTCGCTTGCGGCCGGCCACAAGACGCTGGCGCCGCAGCTCGTCGCGGCCCTCAAGGCGCGCGGCGCGGCCAACATCATCGTCGTCGTCGGCGGCGTCATTCCCCGCCAGGACTATGACTTCCTGCTTGAGAACGGCGTCTCCGCCGTGTTCGGTCCCGGCACGAACGTGCTCGAGGCGGCCCGCGCCGTGATCGATCTCATGCAGGGCAAATTGCGCAATCAGTGAGGTCGAACATGCTGGGCTCCCTAAACCACGTCGCCATCGCCGTGCCGGATCTGACGGCGGCCATCGCCGTTTATGAAAAGCTCGGCGCGACCATCTCCGCACCGCAGGAACTTCCCGAACACGGCGTGACCGTCGTGTTCATCCAGCTTCCCAATACCAAGATCGAGCTTCTCCATCCCCTCGGCGAGACCTCGCCCATCGCGGCGTTTCTTGCGAAGAACCCCGCAGGCGGCATCCATCATCTCTGCTTCGAAGTCCCCGACATCGGCGAAGCACGGGACAGGGTGATCGAAAACGGCATCCGCGTGCTCGGGACCGGCGAGCCCACCATCGGCGCCCATGGTCTCCCGGTCCTGTTCGTCCATCCCAAGGACATGTTCGGAACCCTTGTCGAGCTGGAACTCGCCAAGCCCTGAGGCCGCCCCTCGGCCTCAGCCGGGGCTCTGCCCCTTGGAATGAACGATTGACGTTCCCTATTTCCACACCCTCACAACTTGTCTTTGCAAATGAGCGAATTTCGTTCCGCTATATCAATTCGGGCTTGCTCCTTAAGAGATTGCTTATCGAAAAGGCAATGAAATCATCCGATGATGAGGCATAGAAGCGGAAAACGTCGCGGTGGCCTCCACCCTGATCTCCGTTGGACACGCCCATTCAATCGGAGGCATCGTCATGAACAAAGTTGTGTTTCTGCCCATTCCGCAGCGCAATCCGCAAGACCCGATGGATGAACTGGCAACGCTCATTCAAAATTCCGACTTGCCGGACCTCCTCAGCGAGCTCGAAGCAAAACTCGGCGTCATCCTCGACTATACGAAGTCGTTCCAGACGATCTCGGATGCTGCAAAGCGACCTTCGACAGACGCCTAGAGAGCAACCCGTATTGTTTTTTTTGATGAAATCGATTTCAGAACGAAGTGCCCGTCCGATGGCGGGCCTTGGATCGACGCTGAGGTGCAGGATGCCGGCCGGCGGCCGCGAAGGGCCTTTCAGCCTCTGGCAACCGACGGAGATGATCTCCGTGTCCCATTCCCAGCCTCAGGCAAAATGACTTTGCTCCCGGAAATCACCCAGCGGACGGACGCGAATGACGCGTCCCCGCGAAGAGAGTCATGTCGAGATTTTGGAATGGCACGTTCGACGCCAGATCGCCGGACCCGGCGCCCGGGTGATGAAGATGACACGTCTCGCTTTGACCTTGAAACCCTCTGCCGCAGAAAGCCGGCACCCCCGCCGGAGAGACCCTGAGCCTCTCTTTGTCGCATACCGCATGCAACCGTACGTAAACCGGCCTTCACCCCTATCTCCGAGGACTTTTCATGTCTTTCTTGAAAAATGCCAAAATCAGAACCAAGATCCTGTCGCTGATCGTGCCGATCTGTGCTGCGGGTATCGTGAGCGTTCTCGCCATATCGTCAAGCTACAACAAGGCCGACGAGGACTATAACGCCTTCATCTCCAAGGATGGCGTCGCCGCGATCGAACTCTCCCGCCTGAACACCGGAATGCTGGGGGCTGTCTATGCCGCCTATCAGTCGATGGCCTACGATGCCGCCGACCCGTATCTGGCGAGCGTTACCAAGGGCTATGACGAGAACACGGAGCGGGTCAACGCACGCCTGCAATCGATCAAGACGCTGATGCCGGAGATGGCAGCGGAAACGGCGCGTTTCGAAAGCAATGCGCGCGTCATTCTCGCGCTGACGGGTCAGGCCATGGAACTCGGCAAAGCCAACCGCAACGACGAAGCGCGCGCGATCCTGGCGAAGGCCGATCCCGTCATGAACGAATTTCGCGAGAGCGCCCGCGCCACCGTTGCGAAGATGGTGGCTCATGTGAGCGAGCAGACGGCGAAGATGACCGAGAACACGCACACCACCATCACCCTCTTCCTGGTGTCGTTGTCCGCTCTGTTTGCAGCCATGATCATGGCCGCTCTCTTCGTCACCGGCCGGGGTATCACCGGCCCGATCGACAGGCTTCGCTCCCGCATGCTGTCGCTTGCCGACGGTCAGACGGAGGAAGCCGTCGCGGGTCTCGGTCGACGGGACGAAGTCGGTCAGATGGCGGATGCCGTGGCGGTGTTTCGTCAGAATGCCATCGACCGCATCCGGCTCGAAGCCGAAGCGGCTGCGAACCGGAACCTGTCGGAAGACGAGCGGCAGCGCCAGGCACAGGCGGATCTCCTGCGCTCCCGGGACATGGCGCAGGCCACCAATGGCCTGGCCGAAGGCTTGAAGCATCTGGCGTCCGGAGACCTCACCTTTCACCTCGCCGAGCCCTTTGCCACGGATTTCGAGACGCTTCGTACCGATTTCAACGGCGCCGTCAGCCAGTTGTCCGAAACCCTGCGTGCGGTCACCGAGGCCACTGGCGCGATCGACAATGGCAGCCGCGAGGTGAGTGCCGGCGCCGACGACCTCTCGAAGCGCACGGAGCAGCAGGCCGCAGCCCTGGAAGAAACGGCCGCCGCCCTCGACCAGATCACGGTCAATGTCAGCAACTCTTCCAAGCGCGCGGACGAAGCCCGCAAGGTGGCCGCGATCGCCAATGAAAGTGCCGCGCAGTCCGGCCGCGTCGTCGCCCATGCGGTGGATGCCATGCAGAAGATCGAGGAATCCTCCAACCAGATCTCGTCCATCATCGGGGTGATCGACGAGATCGCCTTCCAGACCAACCTTCTGGCGCTGAATGCCGGCGTCGAGNAAGATCGAGGAATCCTCCAACCAGATCTCGTCCATCATCGGGGTGATCGACGAGATCGCCTTCCAGACCAACCTTCTGGCGCTGAATGCCGGCGTCGAGGCCGCGCGCGCCGGGGAAGCCGGCAAGGGCTTTGCCGTCGTCGCACAGGAAGTGCGCGAACTCGCCCAGCGCTCGGCCAAGGCCGCCAAGGACATCAAGGAACTGATCCGCAATTCCTCCGTCGAGGTGCAGAACGGCGTCCGACTGGTCAGCGAAACCGGCGACGCGCTGAAGACGATCGAAGGCTATATCGTCACCGTCAACCAGCACATGGATTCGATCGCGACGTCGGCCAGGGAGCAATCGGTCGGTCTCGCCGAGGTCAACACGGCCGTCAACCAGATGGACCAGGTGACCCAGCAGAATGCGGCCATGGTCGAGGAGACCAGCGCGGCCGGCGCCACGCTGGCCACCGAAAGTTCGCGCCTGCGTCAGCTTATCTCGCAGTTCCGGCTTGCCGGCGCGCTCCGCCAGACCGCATCCGTCATGGCCGCCACCCCGTCCCACCAACCCATCGCCTCGCCGGCCAGAAAACTGTCGGGAAAAGTCGCCCAGGCCTTCGTCGGCAATGCCGCGGTGAAGGAAAGCTGGGAGGAGTTTTAAGACGATCACAGAGATGTGTTCGCCGGACCCGCGATCCTGAAAAACACAGAAAAAAACGCTGAAACGTTCGGGAGCGCCGCAGACGCTCCCGACGCGCTTTCCGTGCACGTCCGGCAAAATGCCGATCGATTGCGCATCTGAACTTATATGAAATCAACGGCGTAGAGCGTTTCCGCAATCGGGGGAAAAGCCAAAACGATTCGGGAGGAAATGGCCGGAGCCGCACGCCTTCCGCATCGCCGAAGCTGACGCCGGTCGCTTGCGTGCAATTATCGTATATCACGCATTTTTAACGCAACTTGTGGTCAGAATGTTCCCGGCCTCTTACCGGCCGTGGGAAGGTGCTGCGCCAGCTCACGGGCCGCTCTCTTGGCAACATTCTAACGTGAGAAATGCGTCCCATGAAACGTCCAAAACTGAGTACAGCTCTCATCGGCACGGTCATCGGGCTGTTTGCCATGACCGCGATCCTTGCGGGAACGTCCATTCATTCGATGACCTCCATCGACGGCAACAATGATGCCATCGTCGATGACTGGATGCCCAGCGTCTCCCGTTCGAAAGACATCGATATCGCCTTGGGCGATCTCCGCATCGCCTATCGCGACCACGTTCTCGCGACCAGTGACGACGAGCAGAGCGCGGCCGAACAGAAGATCGCCTCTTCGCTCGACAGCGTGCAGAAGGCGATCGAAAGCTACGCTCTCCTCGTGAAAGAGCCGAGCGAAATCGCCGATCTCGCTGCACTCAAGGGCAGTCTGGAAACATACATCACGTCCGGCACGCAACTCGTCGCCCTCTCCCGCGCCAACAAGGATGAAGACGCAAAGCTGCTGATCGCCTCGCCCGCGATGAAGGGTGCAGCGCTCGGCATAGACTCCGTGATCGACAAGGTCGTGGCGACGAACGAAACGGGGGCGGCAGCCGACGGGGTCGAGAACCAGCATCTGATCGAAGACTCCATCAATCTTGCGTACATTCTCGCCGCGCTCGGCGTGATCTTCGGGGTGTGCGCCATCGCCTTCGTCATCGCCGGGATCGCCAAGCCGATCGCGCGCATTACCGGCGCGATGCGACGTCTGGCCGATGGCGACACGAAAAGCGAGGTCCCTTTCGCGGACCGGACCGACGAGATCGGCGCGATGGCGGGCGCCGTGGATATCTTCCGGCAGGCTGCCATCGCCAACAAACAGCTCGAAGCCGATGCCGAGGAGAACCGGCTGCAGGCGGAACGAGATCGTGTCCGCCTGACGGCGGAAGCGGAGGCCGCCGCCCAGCTCCGCCTCGACGCGGCGACGGCGGGGCTGGCAGCCGGCCTGAAGCAGCTTGCTGCCGGTGACCTCTCCTTCACATTGAGCGAACCCTTCGCACCCGATTTCGAAGCGCTGCGCCATGATCTGAACGGTGCGGTGGCGCAGCTGGCCGAAACGCTTCAGGCCGTCGCCCAGGCGACGGGATCGATCGACAGCGGAAGCCAGGAAATCAGCCGCGGCGCGGACGATCTGTCGAAGCGCACGGAACAGCAGGCGGCCTCTCTCGAGGAAACCGCCGCCGCGCTCGACCAGATCACGGCCAACGTCTCGAACTCTTCCAAGCGTGCCGATGAAGCCCGCAGCGTCGCCGTGCAGGCCAATGCCAGCGCGAGCGAGTCCGGCAAGGTCGTTTCGAAAGCCGTGGAGGCCATGGGCAAGATCGAGGCCTCTTCGAACGAGGTCTCCAACATCATCGGCGTTATCGACGAGATCGCCTTCCAGACCAATCTTCTCGCGCTGAATGCCGGCGTGGAAGCCGCGCGGGCCGGGGAAGCCGGCAAGGGCTTCGCCGTCGTCGCCCAAGAAGTGCGCGAACTGGCGCAACGCTCGGCAAAGGCCGCCAAGGAGATCAAGGAACTGATCCGCAACTCCTCGATCGAAGTCCAGAACGGCGTCAAGCTGGTGAGCGAGACGGGAACCGCCTTGAGAACGATCGAAGGCTACATCGTCACCGTCAACCAGCACATGGACGCCATCGCCACCTCGGCGCGCGAGCAGTCCGTCGGCCTCGGCGAGGTCAACACCGCCGTCAACCAGATGGATCAGGTGACCCAGCAGAACGCCGCCATGGTCGAGGAGACCAGTGCGGCCGGCGCGACGCTTGCCAATGAAAGCGGAAAGCTGCGTCAGCTGATCGGGCAGTTTACCCTGGGCGGCGCGCCTTCCAATGCCGCGATCCTGCGCCAGACGGCCGCCGCGATGGGTGGTTCCCTGGTCCACCGGACGGCGGCCTCCCCTGTCCGCAAGCCGGCACCCCGACCGGCCGCCAGGACAGCCGCGGCCTTTGTCGGAAATGCCGCCGTCAACGACAGCTGGGAGGAGTTCTGACCGCGCCGGGAGCGACCGTTAGGCCCCGGTAACGGCAGGCCCCGTAACGCCAGGCCCCGTCTTGACGAAGGCGCCTGACGCCGCACGGGGGTCTAGCCCGCCGACGCCTGAAATCTAAAGTGCCCGTTCGTCGCCAGAACCGTCGGCGTCGGGCCGTTTGAAGCCGAAAGAACCTGGGACGCCGCGCAGCGGGATCCCAGGTTTTTCTTTGTCATGTCGAAGACGCTTGCGGCGACCATCACGTCGATGGCTTGCCCTCCGTCCGTCGCTGCGATCGCTGCGATCGCTGCGAAAAGCAGGTCACGCGAGCTCCCGACGGAGGCAGCCGGGCCGACGTTTAAAAGTCCTGCCAGGCCCCCTTCGAGATATCGACCGCGGCATTGCCGGAGAAGGCGGAGGCGATCTTGCGGCCCAGCGCCTTCACGGGCGACCCGTGGGAGACGTCCCGGTCATTGATCTCACGCGGTGCCGTGACGTGTGCCCGCGCATGCGACGGGGAAAGCCTGAACTGCCCGAGCATCGCGTTCAACGAGGCGACCTCGCGGGCGAGACCGTGGCTTGCCGCCGTGGTTTCCTCGACCATCGCCGCGTTCTTCTGCGTGTCCTGATCCATGAGGTTCACCGCCGTGTTGATCTGCTGGAGCCCGGAGGACTGTTCTTGGGCGCTGTCCACGATGGCGGAAACGTGCCGGTTGATCTCCTGTACCTCCGAGACGATCGTCTCCAGAGCCTTGCCGGTATCCCCGACCAGCTGGACGCCTCCATGGACCTGTTCGTTCGACGTGTGGATCAGCGCCTTGATCTCTTTTGCCGCCGTTGCCGAACGCTGCGCCAGTTCGCGCACCTCCTGTGCGACGACCGCAAAGCCCTTGCCTGCGTCTCCGGCGCGGGCCGCCTCGACGCCGGCGTTCAGCGCCAGCAGATTGGTCTGGAACGCGATCTCGTCGATCACACCGATGATGTTGGAGATCTCGCCCGCCGATTTCGCGATTTCCTCCATGGCGTGGACGGCGCGGCGCACCACATTGCCGGATTGCTCCGCGCCCGCTTTCGTGCGGCTGACGAGCGTGCCGGCCTCCTGGGCGCGCCGGGTCGAATCCTTGACCACCGTTGTGATCTCCTCGAGCGCCGCCGCGGTTTCCTCGACCGCTGCCGCCTGCTGCTCCGTCCGCTTGGCGAGTTCGTCGGCGGCCGACTTGATCTCATTGGCGCCGGCATCGATGCCGCGTGCATTGTCCGAGACCTTGGTCAGCGCCGAATGGAGCATTTCGGCCGAGCCGTTGAAGTCGCCGCGAACACTGTCGAGAGCCGCGTTGAACGGCTGCTGGATGCGATAGGACACGTCGCCCTCGGCAAGTTTCGCAAGACCGGCCGCAAGGTTCTCGACAGCAAACCGGACCTCCTCCGCCTCTCTCGTCCTTTCAAGCTCCCGCTCGATCCGCTCCTTCTCCAACAGGGTCCGGTTGGCTTCCGTCTCCTGCTCAAGGCGGATCCGGGCGATGGCATTGTCGCGGAAGACCTGCACGGCCGCGCCCATGGCGCCGATTTCGTCCTTCCGGTCGAGGCCTTCGATGCGATCCTCGGTATTGCCGGCTGCCAGTGACTTCATGCGTTCGCGCAGGATCGCGATGGGTGTCGTGATCCCCCGCGTCGAGACCAACAGAGCGAGAAGGATCGCCAGGGTGAACGTGATGCCGATCGTGAGCAGGGATGCGAGGATGGTGAAATTCGTGTCGGCTGACAGCGCATTGCTCTCGTTGCCCAGCTCCTGCACATTCGCGTCGATCCATTCCTTGATGTCGGATTGCCAGGCGGATGCCAGTGGCCCGACGTCATCGAGCACGGTTCTCGCCTGATCGATCTGTCCTTCATCGTGAAGGGCGATCATACGGTCGGCCTTCGCGATGATATGGGTGAAGCGCTCGCGGAAGCCTTTGATGCCGTCGGCCAGTTCCGGGTTCTTGACGACAGCGGTATCGAAGCGCGTGATCGTGATGTCGATGTAGTTCCGATAGGCTTTCTTCAGCTCCGCTCCGCGCGGCGCCCCGGCTTCATAGGCCAGCAGCATGAAGGCATTGCCGATCGCTGCCCCGAAGCTGGAAGAAGACCTTGCGCTCCAAAGCGCGGCAGAGCTCTCGTTGTCGATGAAATTCGAATAGGTCGTGTCGGTCTGCTTCAGCTGGTAAGAGACGAACCCAAGGCTGGCGATACCGAGAAAACTGATCGGGATGACAAGCGCAAGGATCTTGGTGCGAATACTGGCGTTCGTGAGGAAGGACATATCGGAGCTTTCTATCGGTTAGCAAAAGACGATGGGTCCGCGACAATAAGACGCTCCTGCGAAACGCGTCGCATCCGGCTGAAACAGACCTTTATCGGAAGCGAGCCGCAGCTTCTGGGAGGGAAAGCGGGCCCGACTTCCAACGATCTCTGATGCTAAGGGGGATAAATTCCTGTTTTCTAAATTAAAGATGGCAAATTTTGCTATCTGCGCGCGAAATGAGCCGAAACCTGTCAGCCCTCGGCGAACTGACGGCGCGGAATTGACCCAAAGGCTCTCATTTTATAGGGTGATGGTGCCATCGTTGGAGGAGCCGGTGTCACATGCTGATGTCGTAGGCTCTCGACGAAAGGAAGACACATGCCGACCAGGCGCCTCATGCATCTCCACGGTGCAACTTCAAATGGCGAGCGTCTTGAGCGTCGCAAGTTCCAGGGCGTGTCTTCCGTCCATTTTCTGAAGCTGATCGAAGACCAGGGCGAAGTCGGCTTCTGGACGAAGGACTTTGCAACGGGTGCGACGACCTGCTCGGCCGGTATCTATCGGATGCTGAGCGCGGAGGCCGGCATGCCGATCGACCTCCTGCACATGATCCATCCCGAGGACCGCGAGCAGCATGATCTGGTCGAGGCCGGGCTGATGCACGGTCATCCGATGGATATCGATTTTCGCATCATTCGCGCCGACGGAACGATCCGGTGGATCAATCATCGCGCCGAGGTGATCTTCGACGAGCATGGCGCGTCGATGCGCGCGATCGGCGTTCTCCGGGACGTGACGGAGCGCCGGGAACTGAAACGGATCGTCGATCGAAGCTGGGCCCGGCATCAGAAACTTCTCTCCCTGATCGGGGGCGTCGAGTGGGGTCTCGATCTCAGCGGTCGTCTCCTGTTTCGGCAGGCCTGGTCGAAGTTTTCAGGGCAAAGCGTCGCCGATGCCTCGGGCCTGGGCTGGCTCGACAGGCTTCCTCCCGAAGGCCGCCTTGCGGCACAGCGTCATTGGGAGGAGGTTCTCGACCAGCAGACGAATTTCGACCTCGAAACCTCCCTGCTCTGCGCGGACGGAACGGTGGCCGACATCCAGCTGATCGCTGCCCCCATTGCCGAGCTGGATGGAACGGTGACGGAATGGATCGGCATGGTGCGCCCGCTGTCCGCACCGGTGACCATCAGCGCGGACCGCACGACGCCGCCCCTGAACCTGACGCGCCGTCAGATCAGGGCAGCGCGGCTGCTGCTGGGATGGACCCACGAGGATCTGGCCACCGAGGCGCGGATATCCGTCTCCTCGATCCGGCGGGTCGAGGAGGGTGAGCGCGCCATGCGATCGACGACCTATCACGCGATATCGAGCGCACTGCTTGCCAACGGCATCGAATTCGGGCCGAACGACACGACATCGACGACCATCACCGTTCATCACAACGAGGCGTGAGTCATGCGTTTGCGCGCATTCGCGAGCACGCGGCCTCGACGGTCACGCGGCACGGGTCAGGCTCTTTTCGCCTCGACGGATGCGCTTGCTCCCGGCTGCGGCCAGACCTGGTTGCGGCCGTTCGCCTTGGCTGCGTAAAGCGCCGCGTCCGCCGCTATGATCAGCTCCGCGACCTCGCAGCTTTCCACCGTCGCGGAGGCCACGCCGAAGCTTGCGGAAACCACGGCATCCGGCCCGAGCGCCGGGTGCGGGACAGCCTCGTCCAGAATCGCGCAGCGGATCGCCTCGGCGATGCAGCGCGCACTGGTGAGATCGGTATTCGGCAGGAAGAGCAGGATCTCCTCGCCTCCGAAGCGGACGGCGAGCCCATCCGTGCCGGCGAGCCCGGCGACGACCCGCCCCGCGATCCGCTTCAGGCAGAGATCGCCCGCCGAATGGCCGTAGCTGTCGTTGAAGATCTTGAACCGATCGACGTCGAGCAGAATGATCGCGACCGGCTTGCGTGCCGCCGTCTTGTTCGCCCAGTGCCGGCCGGTCGCCTGTTCGAAGGAGCGCCGGTTCGCCAGGCCCGTCAGCGGGTCCGTCAAGGCCTGGATGTTCAGCGCCGCGTTCAGATATTTGATGCGCTGGTCGAGCAGGAAGGACTGGCGGACGGATTTCTCCGCGGCATAGGCGGTGAGGATCGAGACGACCGCGCCGCTGATGTAGAAGAGGATGCTGACCGGCTTGCTATCCGCCGGAAAGATGTCCGTTACCTGCAGCACCGCGAGATAGCCGATGAACTGAAGGGCAACGATGACGGCGACGAACTGGGTGCGCGGCCGACCGACGACGCAGCCGCAGACCATCAGCAGGATGTTGCCGAAGACATAATGCGGCCGGTAGTCTCCCTCCGACAGCACGAGGCCCGTGGACAGGCCGACCACCATCGTCGCCGGGATCAGGCTGACCAGGAGGTCGTAATACGGGCTTTTTCGCCAGATGCCCCAGAGCAGGACCAGACAGATCGGCGTGACGAACAACAGGCGGATGACGACATAGGTTTGGAAATAGGCCCCTGTCAGGACATAGTCGCTGATGATGAAGAGGTCGTAGAGAAAAAGGCCGATCAGCCAGCCGATGAACACGAGCTTGTACTGCTGCTCGACGTTCTGACGCCTGAACAGCACCTCCGCCTCGGCTGGGAACGCCAACGGCCAAGTCCGGATGACATGATCATCGAGACTTTCTAATGAAGCGTTCTCTCGCATGGGACTTTTCATCAGCCAAACATTTCACCACGTCACTCTAACATATACACCTTAAGGTATTCTAAGCGCAAACCCTTGAACGGCAGGAGCTGGACCGCACCGCACCGGGCTTTTCCGGATATCCGGGAGGCCTGAATGCCGAAGGGCAAATAGCATCCGTCGCCCGGCATACGGCCCGGAATACAGCTTGAGCGCGCATCTGGAAAAGCGACGGCGCCTTCGCGCCGTCGCCTGATGCTGCCCGCTCCCGCCGCGAGGACGGGCCGGCCTGTGCCTCACGCCGCGAAGCGCGTTCGCTGCTGCGGCTCCTTGTCGAGCCGGAAGTTCTGCAGCAGGGTCTTCAGGGCGAGGCTTTCCTGCAGGAGCGTCTGGCTCGCGGCCGTCGTTTCCTCGACCATGGCCGCATTCTGCTGCGTCATCTGGTCCATGCTGTTGACGGCGGTGTTCACCTCCTGAAGTCCGGTCGCCTGCTCGCGCGCGGCCGTGGCGATAGCGGCCACGCGGTCGTTGACCTTGTTCACCAGCGTCTCGATCTCCCCCAAGGCCCGGCCCGTCGAGCGGACCAGCGACACGCCGGCCTCCACCTCGTTGGCGGAACTGTGGATCAGGCTCTTGATTTCCTTGGCAGCCTTTGCCGAGCGCTGGGCGAGTTCGCGCACTTCCTGCGCAACGACGGCAAAGCCGCGTCCCGCCTCGCCGGCCCGTGCGGCCTCGACGCCGGCATTCAGAGCCAGAAGGTTCGTCTGGAACGCGATCTCGTCGATGACGCCGATGATCTGGCCGATCTGGGTCGAGGATGCCTCGATCCGCTCCATCGCGGTCACCGCGTCGCGGACGATGTCGCCGGATTTCACGGCGCTCGTCTTGGTGGCGTTGACCATGTCGCGCGCCTCGACAGCGCCGTCGGAGGCGTTGCGGACGGTCGAGGTGATCTCGTCGAGGGCTGCGGCCGTTTCTTCGAGCGCCGCGGCCTGCTGTTCGGTCCGTCGCGAGAGATTATTGGCCGCATCGCAGATCTGGTCGGCATTCTCGTGCACGATGTTGGTGGAGAGGGCGATCGAGCGGATCACGCCGCCGAGCGCGGCCACCGCCTGATTGAAGTCGTCCTGAAGTTTCGCGTATTCCGGTGCGATATCGACGATCTCCTTCGTCAGGTCGCCACGGGCCAGCGCCTCGAGCGCAACGCCGAGCGTCGCCATCGCCTCCGTCTGCAGATCGGTCCGCGCGCGATCCCGCGCGCCTGCGACATCCCGCTCGCGATCGAGCTGCTCCTGCTGCGCCGATTCCCGGATGCGCGCGGCGACGCTGTTGGCCACGCTGTCGCGCAGGACATCGAGCACCACCGCCATCTCGCCGATTTCATCCTTGCGGTCCATCTCCGGCACGGGCTCCGAGACGTTTTCCTCGGAGATCGCCTGCATCGACGCCTTCAGGCGCTCGACCGGGCCGACCACGCTGCGCACGACGCTGAATGCGAGCGCCAGAATCAGAAGCGCGGATACGCCGGTCGTCGCGGCGACCTTGATCAAGCCCTGCTGGAAAAGGGCTGCGAGATCGTCGGCATAGACGCCGGTGCCCACCACCCAGCCCCAGGGCGCAAAGCCTGCAACATGCGAATACTTCAGAACGGGTTCGTCCACGCCGGGCTTCGGCCAGTAGTAATCGACATAGCCCTGCCCCTGCGCCTTCACGACATTGACGAATTCGACAAACAGATGCTTGCCGTTCGGGTCCGTATTGCCCGAGAGGTCCTTGCCGTTCAGCTCCGGCTTGATCGGATGCATGATCATGCGCGGGGCCATATCGTTGATCCAGAGATAGCCCGTCCCCTGATAACGCATGGCCTTGACGGCATCGATCGAAGCGGCCTGCGCCGCTTCCCGCGTCATCGTCCCGCCGGTCTCGAGCTTGTTGTAATAGGCGAAGATCGCGACCGCGTTCTCGTCCATCGCCGCAAGCATCGCTTTTCTCTCGGCGATGAGCGCATCATGCGACTGGAACAGCGAAAAGGTCATGGCTCCCGCCATCAGGACGACGGCTGCAAAAACCAGTGCATAGAGTCGCGTCGACATTCTCAAATACTTCACGTGCCGTCCCGCAAAGTCATTTTGACGAGAGGATGACAGGGTATGATTGAGAAATGGTGAGTTCTTTGTGAGCGCTCGCGCGAACGTTACCAAAACCGTACCGTTACTTCTTCCGGACCGCGCAGCAACAGAGCTTCTTAGGTCAACTCTTTCTTTTCCTGAAGAAAAAATGTGCAGGCAGCGTCATGGCGATAACGCTTGCTACCACGAAAATGAGGCCGAGCACTGCGTTCGGGCTCGGGGTTTCCCCGAGAAAGAGTACGCCGATGCCGACACCGATGGGCACGCGAAGGTAAGCTTGTGCCGTGGTGCCGACCGAGCCCATCCTTTGCAGCAGCGTGAAATAGAGCACGAAGGCAAGCGCGGTCGAGAAGACGGACAAGACGAGGAGGGCTGTAATCGAGGACATGGCGGGCGCAAGCGTCCATGGCTGATCGACCAGCAGGCTGACGGGCAGCAGGATCGCGCCGCCCCAGATCAGCGAGCCCGCGGCCGGCATCATCGGGTCGAGATCGCGAAAGGTCCGGCCGAAGGTCACGGCACCGCCATAGGCGACCGCCGCAAGGATGATGGCGAGCTGCGCGACGACGCCGCTGCCGAAGCCGCCGAGAACCGAGGGGCCGACCACGAGGCAGATGCCGACGATGCCGAAGGCGACGCCGAACAGTTTCGCTCCGGTCACGGCTTCATGCCGGGTGATGAGCGCGTTGATCAGAAAGGCAAAGACCGGCGTCAGCGAATTCAGAATGACGGCGAGGCCCGCATCGACATGCTGCTCCGCCCAGGCAATCAGCGTGAAGGGCAGGACGGAATTGAGGGCCGCCTGGATGATGAAGCGACGGGTATTGCGCCGATCCGTCGGCAGCCTCAGCCCGCGCAGATGAAGAACGACCAGCAGCAGGCTGCCGGCAATGATCGTGCGCGCGGCAATCAGCGTGATCGGCGGGATCGTGGCAACGCCGATTTTGATGAGGCTGTAGGAGCCTCCCCAGAGCGTTGCGAGTGCCAGCAGCATCAGGAGGCTGACGGCAAGGCGGGGCGGCTGTTCGGTCATGCGGGGTCCGGATCGTTGCTATCGATGAAGCGCACCCTTACAGCTTTTTCGCCGCAGACGCTTCGGCCCACGCCGAAGCTTTCGGGCCTGACAGGCAGACCTCGACGAGGTAGTCTTCGCGCATGATCGACCTTCCCACCGGCAACATGATCGCGCAGTCCGCCCATCTCATGGGCGACCCCACCCGCGCCAGCATGCTCGCCGCCCTCCTCGGCGGCGAAGCCTTGACGGCGGGCGAACTCGCCTCGCAGGCCGGTATCACGCCGCAGACGGCAAGCGGCCATCTGGCAAAGCTTCTCGACGGCCGCCTGATTGCCGCGGAGCGACAGGGGCGTCACCGCTATTTCCGGCTCGGCTCCCCCGCCGTCGCGCAGGCCATGGAGGCGATGATGGCGCTCTCGCCTGTCGCGCCTGCCTCTCCGGCCAAGCGCCATGGCCCCCGCGACGAAGCGATGCGGCAGGCAAGGACATGCTACGACCATATGGCAGGCCGCCTTGCCGTCGCATTGACCGCCGCCTTCGAACGGCGAGGCTTCCTTCACCGGTCGGAGGGCGTCGGCGTCGTCTCGGACGAGGGTCACCGCTTTCTCTGCGATTTCGGCATCGACCTTGCCGGCACCGATTTTGCCGGCATCGCCAGATCGAAACGCCCGCTCTGCCGCATGTGCCTCGACTGGAGCGAGCGCCGGCCGCATCTTGCAGGTCGGCTCGGCGCGGCGCTGCTCACGCGCACTCTCGCGCTCGGCTGGGTGGTGCGGACGCCGAACAGCCGGACGCTGACGATCACCCAAGCCGGCGACCGGGGCTTCTCGGATCTCATCGCTCATCCCCGGACGGAACAGGACCGCGCCGCTATGAGCGCCGGTCCGGCGCCAGGGTCTGCGCCACGGTCTGCGTAAGGGTCTGCGTAAGAGCCTGGGCCAGTTCGTCTGGATGATAGGGCTTGGCAAGGGTCGGCGTGTCGGGAAAGGCGGTACCCCGATCGATATGTCCGTAGCCGGACGCGAAGATAAACGGGATGCCCCGCGCCTGCAGCATGTCCGCAACGGGATAGGACCGTTCGCCGTTGAGATTGATGTCGAGCACGGCGACGTCGAGCCGCTCGTGCGATGCGCGTTCCAGCGCTTCTTTCAGATGCATGGCAACGCCCACCACCACGAGGCCGAGATCGATCAAGGTATCCTCGAGCGTCATCGCGGCGAGCATTTCGTCCTCGACCACGAGAACGCGTTTTCCGGCAAGCGTCATCAGCGACCTTGTATGCTGGCAAGAGGGGTCGTGATCTCGCAGACGACACCGTCCGCGCGGTATTGAAGCGCCACCGTTCCGCGCAGTTCGGCCGCCAGGCCCCTCTCCACGAGGCGCGAGCCGAAGCCTGTGCGGTTCGGCACGGTCACCGGCGGCCCGCCCTCCTCCGTCCAGATGAGCCGGAAGGTCGGTTCATGCCCGCCCTCCTTGAACCAGCTGATCCGCACACGACCTTCCGCGCCCTGCAGCGCCCCGTATTTTGCAGCATTGGTGCAAAGCTCATGGAAGGCGAGCGACAGGCTGACGGCCGCCTTCGGCCCCACCCGCAGGTTGGGACCCTGCAGGAGGAAGCGGCCGGGACCGCCGAAGGGCTGAACGGCATTCTCGATGACCTGCCGCAAGGGCGCCGATTCCCAGCTTTCCCGGGTCAGGAGATTGTGGGCTTGCGACAAAGCGAGCAGGCGCCCCTGAAACGCCGTTTTGGCCTCGGCGGGAACGCGATCGTCCTTGAAGGACTGGATGGCGATCGACTGGACGACGGCCAGCGTATTCTTGACCCGATGATTGAGCTCGTTGACGAGGAGTTCGCGGTGTCGCTCGGAAAGCTTGCGCTCCGTAATGTCGGAGAAGGAGGCCGCGATGCCGCCGCCTTCCTTGGGGGCGAGCCGCACCTCGATCACCTGATCGATATGCGGAAAGTCGGTCAGCTCGAAAACGCACGTCACGCGCTGCGTCATCGCCGCCTCGACAAAGGCGTCGTAGGGTGGCTGGAGAAGTTCGGGCACCACATGCGCCAGCGGTTGCCCGAGCACTGCCTCGCGCGACAGGCCCAGGGCCTCCTCGGCGGCCCGATTGAAGAGGGTCACCTGCCCTTCGACATTGACCGCGAAGAAGCCGTCCGACACGGCATCGAGCACGGTGCGCATCCGCCGCTCGCTGTCGGCCAGCCGCCGCGCCTGGCTCTGCACCTCGGTAACATCCTGCACGAGGCCGTAGAACCCTTCGACCTGCCCGTCTGCGCCCCGTTCCGGGATGTAATCGGCCCGCACGTGGCGCGTTCCAAGCCCCGGATAGTGAACCATATCCTCAAAGCACAGGCGTTCGCCCGCAAGCACGGCGTCGAGCCTCGGCCGGATCTTGGCGAAGGCGGTTTCCCCGACCACGTCGATGACCGGCCGGCCGATCACAGCGCTCCGATCCTGCCCGAACCATGTCTCATAGGTGTGGTTGACGAAGCGGTAGCGCAGATCCTTTCCGACATGCGCAATGAGAACCGGAAGCGCATCGGTCAACGTCTGCAGGTGCTGCTCGCTGCGCGCGAGCGCGCTGGCCGCCTGTTCGGCCGCAAGCTCGGCTTCGAGAATGCGTTGGCGTGCCGCGGCTTCGCCGCGCAGGGCCGCAAGCCGCAGCGCGCCGTCGATGCGGGCGAGCAATTCCTGCGACCCGAAGGGCTTGACGATATGGTCGTCGGCCCCGGCATTGAGGCTCTCCACACGCGCCTCCTCGCCGGCCCGCGCGGAGAGGAAGATGATCGGCAAGGCCGCGGTCGCATCCTGCGTCCGCAGGTGGCGAAGCAGGGAGAACCCGTCCATCTTCGGCATCATGATGTCGCAGAGAACGAGATCGGGCCGAAAGGTCCCGATGGTGGACAGCGCCTCCTCGCCGTTCGCGGCAAGGGAGACGCTGTACTGGTTGCGCAGGAGACGCTGGATATAGGCGCGCATGTCCCTGTTGTCGTCCACGACGAGAACGCGTCGCCGATCCCCGGAGCGAGGCTCGGCGACATCCGCATCCTCCGCGTCCGGCAACCAGCGAAATGCCTCCTCCACGAAGGCACGGCTCTGCGACCGCGCGGCGCGCGGCGCGTCTTCGCCGTTTCCGTCCTGGGCCGGCGTCGCGCTGCCATAGGGAAGGATCACGGTGAACCGCGTCCCCCGGCCGGGCCCTTCGCTTTCCGCCGAGATCGTCCCGGCGTGAAGCTCCACCAGCTGCTTGACCAGGGCAAGGCCGATGCCCGAGCCTTCGTGGCTTCGCGCGCCCTGCGCCTCGACCCGGTGAAAGCGCTCGAAGACGCGATCCCGCTCGGCAGCGGGAATGCCGACCCCGGTATCCTCGACGCTCAGCGACACCGCCGCTCCGCCAAGATCCTCAAGCCGCACGGTAATCGTGCCGGCCAGCGTGAACTTGAACGCGTTGGACAGGAGATTGAGGACGATCTTCTCGTACATGTCCGGATCGACAAGGACGGGCTGCGGCAGAGGCTCTGTCTCGACGCGCAGTTCCAGCCCCGCCCGCTCGATGGCCGAGCGGAAGATCGATGCGAGATCGGCGGTCAGCCAGGCGAGGTCGCAGGCCACGAGATGCGCTTCCACCCGTTTCGCCTCGACGCGGGAGAAGTCGAGCAAGGTGTTGACCAGCCGCAGGAGACGCAAGCCGTTGCGATAGGCGATGTCGAGCTCGTCGCGATGATCGGGCAGCCGCTCCGGCAGATCGGAGACGGCCCGCTCGAGCGGACCGAGCAGCAACGTCAGGGGCGTGCGGAACTCGTGCGAGACATTGGAGAAGAACGTCGTTTTCGCCCGGTCGAGTTCGGCGAGATCGGCCGCCCGGCGGCGCTCGTCCTCGCGCGCCCGCGCATTGCGGACGGCAACGGATACCTGCGTCGCCAGAAGTTCGAAGAAGGAGCGATAGACGTCGTCGAGCGCCCGGTTGGGCGAGATGCCGGCAACGAGCGTGCCGAGCACCGCGCCGTGCGCGCCGACGATCGGCAGGCATATCGCCGTCTCCACGGGATCGTCGAAGGCGCCGCCACGCGCTGTCGTCAGACGATCGACGGCGTGGACCAGCGAGGTCTCGCCCTGCATGGCACGGTCGAGCGGAGACGGGCCGACCGCATCCCCCGTTCGCCAGTCCAGATCCGCTGCCGTCTCGGGCGACGACAGACCCTGCGATGCCGCCAGTGCGTGACCGTCTTGATCGCGCAGGTAAAGGCAGGCGAAGGGCACGTCGAAGCGATCTTCGGCAAGCGCCGCCACGAGGTCGCTTGCCGCCTGCGCGGTTTCCTCGGCGTCGCCGGCGCGGGCGGCGAGTTCGCGGAGCAGGCGAAGGCGGCGCTCGCCGACGATCTGGTCCGTGACCTCCGAGCAGACGGCGAGCATGCCGACGATCCGGCCGCGATCGTCCTCCGCCGGCGCATGGCTGACCGAGAAATAGGCTTCTTCCCGATAGCCCGAGCGGTGCATCTCCAGCGGCAGGGCCGGCGTCCAGTTGGCGATGCCCGTGGCCATGACCCGCGCGATCATCGGTCCGAGCGTTGCCCACGCCTCGGCAAGCGTGATGCGGATGTCGCCCCCGAAACCGGACGGATGACGATCGCCGATCAGCTTGGAATAGGCGTCATTGTAGATCTGGGTGAAATCCTCGCCCCAGGTGAGCACCATCGGATATTGAGACGATAGAAGCGTGCGCACCGTCGATCGCAAGCTCTGCGACCAGCCCTGAACAGGCCCGAGCGGGGTCGCAGCCCAGTCGAGAACGCGGCCCAAAGCCCGCACGTCCCCGGGACCGGAAAACAGCGATGCGGAGGACCACGCCTCAGGTTCTTGGCTCTCAGGCAAAGCGATACCTCGACGATCTTACCGTAAGCGTAGACAAACGGATCAGCTCCCCTCTGCTCCTTGCTGAAAGCATTCCGACATTGCTGTCAAGCAGTCCAGACAAGGATGCGTATTTTTATCGGCTCGGGTGCTTTCGGCTCCGTTTCCGTGAGGATATCCGTGCCGCGCGGAGTGCCCCTGTTTTATTTAGTGCGTATAAACTAACCATATACCCGCGTTCGCAGAAAAGGCTCCTGAGGCCGACAGGGGGTGCTATAAGCGCGCCGAGCCGGTCCCGTTTCGGCAGGTCGATACGCAGAATGGCACGCCGATGAACTTTCCGATTGTCGCAACCGTCATCTCCATGGTCCTCGGACTGTCCGTCACCCGGCTTCTGACCGGGCTCGTCACCGTTTTTCGCATCCGCAGGTCATCGCAGTTGGACTGGGTGCCCCTCGCCTGGAGCGGCATCCTGTTTCTCACGCAATTGCAGTATTGGTGGGCGATCAATCAGCTGTCGGCGCTTCGCCCGACGTTTCAGTTCGGCGAGTTCCTCTTCCTGGTCCTGATGACCCTGATGCTGTTTCTCACCGCCGCACTTCTGCTGCCCAGTCGCGGTGAGGACGAAGCGCGAGGGCTGCGCGTCTATTTTGAGGAGGACGGTCGTTTCGCGCTGCTGTCGTTGACGGCATTTTTCCTGTTCGGCCTCGTCGTGAACGTCTTCGGTTTCCAGAGCCCGATCGAATCGGCTTGGGCTGTCACGGATATCCCGATGATCGTCTTGCCCGTTCTCGCGTTTCTCTCGCGAAAGCGAAACTATTATGCCGCCATCACGGCGCTCTATCTCCCTCTCTGCGCGCTCGACGTCTGGATTTCGCTGGCGCCGTAGGTGTCGCGGAAGCTTGCATCCCGGCCGTCAATCCGCGCCTCCCATGCCCGCCCGACCAGACCGCCGATCGGCCTGCCCCTCTCGGACCATGCGCGTCGGCAGCCTATTGTTGCTTGCAGTTTTTATCGGATGGTCGCAAAGCATCGTTGAAATGCGCCGCAAAGACCGGCAAACGACATCACCTGTTCCCCTACGGAAAACGAAGGTTCATCCATGCCTATTCAGCTCTCTCTCGCGCGTGACCGCATTTCCGTGCTCCTGCTTGAAGGCATCAGCCAGAGCGCGGTGGATTACTTCCTGTCCTGCGGATACACCAACCTCGTGCATCTGCCGAAGGCGCTCGACGACAAGGATCTCAAAGCCCATATCGCCGATGCCCATATCATCGGCATCCGGTCTCGAACGCAACTGACGGAAGAGATCTTCGATTCCGCCCGCAAGCTCATCGCCGTCGGCTGTTTCTCCGTCGGCACCAACCAGGTGGATCTGGACGCGGCCCGTCACCGCGGCATTCCGGTCTTCAACGCGCCGTATTCGAACACACGCTCGGTGGCCGAACTGGTGATCGGCGAGATCATCATGCTGACCCGGCAGATCTTCCCGCGGTCGGTTTCCGCGCATCAGGGCGGATGGCAGAAATCCGCGGTCGGCAGCCATGAAGTCCGCGGCAAAACCCTCGGCATCGTCGGCTACGGCAATATCGGCTCGCAGTTGAGCGCCCTTGCCGAAAGCATGGGCATGGTCGTCCGCTATTTCGATCTCTCCGACAGGCTGCGCCGCGGGAACTCGGAATCGATGGCGTCCCTCGGCGAGCTTCTCGAAATTTCGGACTACGTGACGATGCACGTTCCGGAAACGGCATCGACGCACAATATGATCACCGAAGCCGAACTGCGCCGCATGAAGAAGGGCGCTATCTTCATCAACAATTCCCGGGGGACCGTGGTCGATATCGATGCGCTTGCAAAGGTCCTGAAGGACGGCCATCTGGCCGGCGCTGCGGTCGATGTGTTTCCCAAGGAACCGGCCTCCAACAACGATCGTTTCGAAAGCCCGCTGCAGGGCCTGGACAATGTCATTCTGACACCGCATGTCGGCGGCTCGACCGAAGAGGCCCAGGAGCGGATCGGCGGGGAAGTCGCCAGAAAGCTGGTCGAGTATTCCGACATCGGCTCGACCATGGGCGCCGTGAATTTTCCGCAGGTCCAGCTGCCCGAGCGCCCGAACGGGACGCGCTTCATCCATGTCCACGAAAACCGCCCCGGCATGCTCATCCGGTTGAACGAGATCTTCTCGTCGCGCGGCGTGAACATCACCGCCGAATTCCTGCAGACCCATGGCGACACCGGTTACGTCGTCATCGAAGTCGAGAGCCTGACCCAAGCCGCCGACGAAATCCTTCAGGTGCTGCGCGCGATACCGGGAACGATCAGAACGCGGCTGCTCTACTGAGCCATCCCGCACGGGCGGATCGTCGTTACGACGGACAGACGCTGTGCGTCGCGCGAGACGGATGCGCTTTCAAGGAACTTGATCCTGATTAAAGCTGGATGTTACACCTTGGAAGCGAAGCACGATGAGCCGTGGATTTTGAGACTTTGCAAACCTGCCTGATCTGCTCGAAGGATTGAATGTGACCGCCGCAAAGCCTGATCTCCCCGACGTGCCTCTTGCGAACCCCTCCCGGCTTGGCATGCGGTTGCGGCTGTCGCGGCAGACGCGCGGGATGACCTTGAAGGCACTGGCACTGGCGGCGAACTGCTCGGAGAGCCTGCTGTCGAAGATCGAGAACGGAAAGGCATCCCCGTCACTTCCGATGCTGCATCGCCTCGTCGGTGCGCTCGACACGAATATCGGATGGATGTTCGAGGAATCCGACGGCGAAGAAGGCATCATCTTCCGGGCGGGAACGCGTCCGATGATCGCCCTCGATCCCCTGCGCCGGGGGGAAGGCATTTCCCTGGAGAGGATCATTCCCTACTCCGCCGGCCACCTTCTCCAGTGCAATATTCACCACATCGAAGAGGCTGGCGAAAGCGCCGGGCCCATTCAGCATGCGGGCGAAGAGGTCGGGTATCTCTTGGCCGGCGAGATCGAGCTGATCGTCGACGGCAAAAGCTTTCGCCTCGCGGCCGGTGATGCGTTCGTCTTCAACTCGGAGCTTCCGCACCATTACCGCAACACGGGCACGGAACGGGCGAGCATCTTCTGGGTGAACACGCCCGCCACGTTCTAGAGTTCGTCAGGGGGACGTGGAATCCGGTTCCCGAATGGACAAACGACCCAAAAAGGATCCAGAGTTTGTCCCGGTCTCGCACCGGACAATCGCCGCTCGAAAATTTGCATTCAAGTCTGTTGACAAAAATTCAAGTCTCTTGAATTATAAGGGTGCGCTTAACGAGAGGGAGGTCCATCGGGCCTTCCCAAAAACAAGGGGAACCCGAATGCGCCTTTCGAGAATTCTGAGCAGCAGCGCTGCGGCCATCGCACTGACATTCGTCTTCGGTACGGCATCCGCCAGCGCGGAGACCTTCGCTCTCGTCACCATCAACCAGCAGGCCCTGTTCTTCAACCAGATCAATGACGGCGCGCAGAAGGCGGCAAAGGCTGCCGGTGCCGACCTCGTCATCTTCAACGCCAACAACGTGCCGGCCGCGCAGAACGACGCGATCGAGACCTATATCACGCAGAAGGTCGACGGCATCATCCTCGTCGCGATCGACGTCAACGGCGTGAAGCCCGCCATCACGGCCGCCAAGACGGCCGGCATCCCGGTCATCGCCATCGATGCGCAGATCCCGGGCGGCGACAACGTCTCCTTCATCGGCGTCGACAATGCCAAGGCCGGCGAAGATATCGGCAAGTTCTTCGCTGACTACGTCAAGTCCGACATGTCGGGAACGGCCAAGACCGGCATCGTCGGCGCACTTAACTCCTTCATCCAGAACCAGCGTCTGGACGGCTTTAAGAAGGCAGCGGTTGCAGGCGGAGACGGCGTGACCTTCCTCGACACCGTCGATGGGCAGAACCAGCAGGACGTCGCGCTCGGTGCCGCCGAAAACCTGATGACGGCCAATCCCGACATGACGGCGATCTACGCCACGGGCGAACCCCAGCTGATCGGCGCCGTTTCCGCCGTGGAAAGCCAGGGCCGCCAGAAGGACGTCAAGGTCTTCGGTTGGGACCTGACCGCCCAGGCCGTCAAGGGCATCGAGGAAGGCTGGGTCACCGCCGTCGTCCAGCAGGATCCGGCCGGCGAAGGCAAGGCCGCCGTCGAGGCCCTGGTCAAGCTGAAGAAGGGCGAGACCATCGAGCCCGTCATCAATGTCCCCGTGACCATCGTCACCAAGGACAACGTCGCCCAGTTCAAGGACATGTTCAAGTAAGGCAGTGTTTCCGCCGGGCTCCCGTGCACCGACCCGTCGTCGGATGCCGGGATGCCGGGATACCTGGGTGCTTGGGTGCGCGGCCGCAGCAGGTCTCCCAGGCCGGCTGCGGTTCCCGCCCTCTCTTTAAGGACATTCCATCATGACCGACGGTCACCCCTACCGCGTCCGGATGACGGGCATTTCCAAACGCTACAATCCCATCCAGACGCTCGACAATGTGACGCTCACACTGAAGCCGGGCGAGGTTCTCGGCCTCGTCGGTGACAATGGAGCGGGAAAATCGACGCTGAGCAAGGTTCTCTCCGGTGCGGTCATCCCCGACAGCGGGACGATCGAAATCGACGGCGAGCGCGTCTCCTTCTCGTCTCCGGCGGATGCGCGCGCCGCGCATGTGGAAATGGTCTATCAGGACCTTTCGCTCTGCGACACGGTCGATGTGGCCGGCAACCTCTTCCTCGGGCGCGAGCCGCGCCGCCGCGTGCTCGGCGTGCCCTTTCTCGACACCAAGACCATGCACGCTGAGACCCGCGCCATGCTCGATCGCCTCGGCATCGTCATCGCCGACACGCGCCTGAAGGTCGAGAACCTCTCGGGCGGCCAGCGCCAGTCGATCGCCATCGGCCGCGCCGCCTCTTTCGAGCCGAAGGTGCTCATCATGGACGAACCGACGGCCGCCCTGGCCGTGGCCGAGGTCGAGGCGGTGCTGGAACTGATCCGCACGGTCAGCGCCCGCGGCGTCAGCGTCATCCTCATCACCCACCGCCTGCAGGATCTGTTCCTCGTCTGCGACCGGATCCAGGTCATGTACGAGGGCCGCAACGTTGCCGAGCGGCGGATCGAGGACACCAGCATCGAGGAGGTCGTCAACCTCATCGTCGGCCGCAAGTTCTCCGCGCGCTCGGCAAGGCACGGGCTCGATCGCGAACCCGAAACGGGAGCTTCCGCATGACCCCCTCGCCGCCTCCCGCATCCTCATCGGCCGGTTCCGCTCCTGTCGGTGCGCATGCCGCCGGCGCGCGCCATCGCAAGTCCGGTCTCTGGGACAAGCTGCTCGAAAACGGCAGCGTCGTCTCCATCGCCCTGTTCTTCGTCGTCGTCTGCGTCGTCTTCTCCGTCATCACCGGCGCGTTCCTCTCGGCGCCGAACATCCTGAACATCATCCGGCAGTGCGCGCCGCTTTTGATCGTGGCCGCCGCGATGACCTTCGTGATCACCACCGGCGGCATCGACCTTTCGGTCGGCTCCGTGCTGGCGCTGGTGGCGACCCTGTCGGCGACGGCTTTGCAGGCGGGCCTGCCCTGGCCGGTGGTCATCGTCCTGATGCTCGCGCTCGGCGCGGCGATCGGCGCGATCCACGGCTTCTTTATCGCCTATGAGAAGATACCGTCGTTCATCGTCACCCTGGCGGGTCTGTCGATCATTCGCGGGCTGGCTCTCCTGATCACGGGCGGCTACTCGATCCCCGTCGATCCCGCCAGCACCTTCACCCTCATCGGCCGCGCCTGGTTCCTCGGCGTGCCCGTGCCGGCTCTGATCGCGCTCGTCGTTCTCGGCATCGCCTATGTCGTCTTCAACCGCACGCCTTTCGGGCGCTATGTCACCGGCATCGGCGCCAACGCGGAAGCCGTGCGCCGGGCGGGCATCGACACGCGCTTCACGACGCTGTTCGTCTACATCCTTTCCAGCAGTGCCGCAGCCCTGGCCGGTATCATCGTCACCGCCCGCCTCGGCTCCGGCTCGTCCAATGCCGGACAAGGCTTCGAACTCGAGGTCATCGCCGCGGTCGTGCTCGGCGGCACCAGCCTCTTCGGTGGCCGCGGCACCATCATCGGAACGGTCCTCGGGGCGCTCACCGTCGCCGTCATCGCCAACGGCCTCATCCTGGCCCATATGTCGCCGTTCCTGACGCCGATCGTCACCGGCACCATCATCCTGATCGCCGTCTGGCTCAATTTCCGCCTGTTCCGCGGCGCGGTGAAAGGGCGATGACCATGGACCACCTGTTCGCGTCGGCACCCCGCGAGCGCGCGGAGATCGGCGTCGCCTCGGGAACGGTGATGACCGTGCTCGGACCGATCCCCGTCAGCGAGATGGGCGTCACGCTGATGCACGAGCACATTCTGCTCGACGGCGCGAAGTCCTGGCGCTGCCCTTGCCATCCGGAAGCCCAGGCGATCGGCACGCAGCCGGTCAGCATGGAGATCATCGGCGAACTGCGGATGAATCCCTACATGAACCGCGACAACGTCTCGCTGGACGACAGCGACCTCGCTCTGTCGGAACTCAAGCGCTTCCAGGCGCTCGGGGGGCACACGGTCGTCGATACCACCAATATCGGCATCGGCCGGGAGCCGGCAAAGCTCGCCCGCATCGCCCGCATGTCCGGCCTGAAGATCGTCATGGGCACCGGTTTCTACCTCGAGTTCAGCCATCCCGAATGGCTGAAGGCCATGGATGTGGACGATGTCGCCCGCTTCATCGTCGACGATGTCGGCGGTGGCGAGACGCAGCCCGACGTCATGGCCGGCATCATCGGCGAGATCGGCGTCAGCAAGGATTTCACGCCGGAAGAGCGGAAGTCGTTGCGCGGCGCAGCACGGGCCTCGAAGATCACCGGCGTGCCGCTCTCCATCCACCTGCCTGGCTGGGAGCGCCTTGCCCATGAGGTTCTCGACATCGTGGAAGACGAGGGGGCCGATCTCAGGCACACGGTGCTGTGCCACATGAACCCGAGCCACGAGGACCTTGCCTACCAGAAGGCGCTGGCCGAACGCGGCGCCTTTCTCGAATACGACATGATCGGCATGGACTTCTACTATGCCGACCAGGATGCGCAGTCGCCCTCCGACGAGCAGAACGCGCGCGCCATCCGGTCGCTGATCGATCTGGGCCACGCCGACCGTATCCTCCTGTCGCAGGATGTCTTTCTCAAGATCATGCTGACCCGCTATGGCGGCTTCGGCTACGGCTTCATCCTCAAGCACTTCCTGCCGCGGCTGAAGCGCCACGGCGTCGAACAGGCCGCCATCGACCGTATGCTGATCGACAACCCCAGATCCGTCTTCGCCAGCGCGCGCTGAGCGTCCACCCAACTTTCAGGAGTGTCCATGTCCACCACCAAGTCCAAAGTTCTTCTCGCAGGCGAATCCTGGGTGTCCACCGCGACCCATATCAAGGGCTTCGACCAGTTTCCGACCGTGACCTATCACACCGGCGCCGACGAGCTGCTCGCCGCCTTGAAAGAGGGCCCGTTCGACGTGCAGTTCATGCCGGCGCACGAGGCGCAGCGGGATTTTCCGCAGTCGCTGGAAGCGCTGCAGGCCTATGACGCGATCATCCTGTCGGATATCGGCGCGAACACGCTGTTGCTGCATCCGGATACCTGGATCCACTCCAAGACGACGCCGAACCGCCTGCGCCTGCTGCGCGACTATGTCCGCGAAGGCGGCGCGCTGCTGATGTTCGGCGGCTATTACAGCTTCCAGGGCATCAATGGCGGCGCCCGCTATCGCAAGACCCCCGTGGAAGAGGTCTTGCCGGTCGATTGCCTGTCCGTGGACGACCGTGTCGAGGTTCCCGAGGGCTTCGCGCCGGTCGTGACGGGCGATGCCGGCCACCCGATCCTGAAGGGTCTGGGCCCCGACTGGCCGATCCTGCTCGGATACAACGAAGTGACGGTGAAGGACGGAGCCGAGATTCTCGCCACCGTTTCGACCGATTACGGTTCCCAGCCGCTGCTCGTCACCGGCACCTACGGCAAGGGGCGCACCGTCGCCTGGACATCGGATGTCGGCCCGCATTGGCTTCCGTCTTCCTTCATCGCCTGGCCGGGCTACAAGACCTTGTTCGAACAGATGCTGTCCTGGGCGACATCCAAGGCCTGAACCATGACCGTGCATGTCGTCGGCAATGCCTGTATCGACACGACATTCCGTCTCCCCCGATTTGCCGTCGCCGGGGAGACGCTGAACGCGAGCAGCCATTCGCAGGGCCTCGGCGGCAAGGGTGCGAACCAGGCCGTGGCGGCGGCGCGCACCGGGGCAAATGTCGCGCTCTGGACCGCGATCGGACGCGACGGGGACGGGCGCCGCATCAGCGAGATGCTGGCCGGCGAGATTGCCGCGCTTCGCGCGACGACGTTCGATCGTCCGAGCGACTGCTCGACGATTGCCGTGGATGCGGCCGGCGAAAATATCGTCCTGAGCGGCGTGGCCTGCGCGCAGGCGTTCGACCCCATCCGCCAGACCGCGCTTGCAACCGAGGTCGGACCGTCCGACGTCGTCGTGATGCAGGGCAATCTGTCTCCCGATGCGACGATCGCCTGTCTTGCCATGGCGCGAGCGGCTGGAGCCCAGACGATTTTCAACGCCAGCCCGCTTGCGGTCGGTGCCGCGGTCGATCTTGCCTGCGTCGATGTCGTCATCGTCAACGAGGGCGAAGCCCTGTCGATCTCCGGCAAGGCGACAGCACAGGAGGCCGCCGCTGTCCTGCGGGAGCGTGGCGCCCGGTCCTCCGTCATCACTCTCGGCGCTCGCGGATGTCTTTTTCTTCCGCAGGGGCCGTCCGACCCGATTGTCATGGCGGCACCCGCGGTCAAAGTGGTCGATTCGAGCGGCGCGGGAGACGTGCTCTGTGGCGTGTTTGCCGGCTACGTCTCGATCGGCCTGTCGCCGCTTGCTGCCCTGAGGATGGCGGTGCAGGCCGCGGCATTCGCCGTGACCCGGCACGGCACGATGGCATCCTGCCCCTCGGCGGCCGACCTTGCCGGCAGACTGAAAACAACAAGATTGGAAGAGATATGACAGAGGTTGCGAAACCCGTTGGACCGGGCACCGGCGATGCGATCACCGCTGTGTTCGGCAAGAGCAAGGCCGTCATCGGCGTCGTCCACCTCGCAGCGCTTCCCGGTGCGCCGCGCTACAAGGGCGAGGCTGTCGAGGATGTCTATCAGCAAGGCCTGGACGATGCCCGCGCCTATCTGGACGGTGGTTGCGACGGCGTCATCATCGAGAACCACGGGGACATTCCCTTCTCCAAGCCCGACGATATCGGCCCGGAAACCTCCGCATACATGTCGGTGATCTCGGATCGCATCCGCCGCGAACTGGGGCGCCCGATCGGCATCAACGTCCTTGCCAATGCCGCGATACCAGCCCTTGCGATCGCGAGTGCCGCGGGCGCCGGCTTCGTGCGGGTCAATCAATGGGCCAATGCCTATGTCGCCAATGAAGGCTTCATCGAAGGCGAGGCAGCGCGGGCCATGCGCTACCGCGCAAGGCTGAGGGCGCAGGGCATCCGCATCTTCGCCGATGCGCATGTGAAGCACGGGGCGCACGCCATCGTTTCCGACAGGCCCGTCGAGGAGCAGGTGAAGGACCTCGTCTTCTTCGACGCCGACGCCATCATCGCCACCGGACAGCGCACCGGTCACGCGGCCGATCTCGGCTACATCAAGATGATCAAGGAGGCGGGCGGCCTTCCGACACTGGTCGGCAGCGGGGTCACGCCGGACAATGCGCGCGATATTCTCGACATCGTCGATGGCGTCATCGTCGCGAGTTCGCTGAAATATGACGGCGTCTGGTGGAACCGCGTCGAGAAAGCGCGCGTCACCGCCTTCATCGACGGCCTGAAAGGATGACAGGGTCCATCGACATAGACGGTGCGCGTCTCCTGCGACGGCTCGACGGCTTCGCAGCCATTGGCGCAACGCCGGCCGGCGGTGTCAACCGGCAGGCGTTAAGCGTCGAGGATCGGCAGGCACGGGCGCTGCTTGCGGACCTTGCGATGAAGCGCGGGTTCCGCGTCTACCAGGACCCGCTCGCAAACCTCTTCATCCGCCGCGACGGAACGCGCGACGACCTGCCTCCGTTTCTGATCGGAAGCCATCTCGACAGCCAGCCGACCGGCGGCCGCTTCGACGGCGCGCTCGGCACGCTCGCGGCCTTCGAGGTTCTCGAAACGCTGGAGGACCGCGCCATCGTGACTGACAGGCCGGTCGAAGTCGTCGCCTGGACGAACGAGGAAGGCAGTCGCTTCACGCCGGGCGTCATGGGCTCCATGGCTTTTGCACGCGGACATATCCTTGACGAATGGCGGGAGATCCATGACGCGGAAGGCACCTCGCTTCGCGACGCTCTCGCCGAGACGCTTGCCGCATTGCCACAGGCGGAAACCCGGGCCCTGGGAACGCCCGTTTCCGGCTATCTTGAACTGCATATCGAGCAGGCGCCGACACTGGAGCGCGAGGGAATTCCGATCGGCATCGTAACGGGTGTCCAGGGCACCCGCTGGCTGGAGATCCGGGTGACCGGCCAGGCGGCCCATGCGGGCACCACGCCTCTCGCACATCGCCGCGACCCCCTGCTCGCGACGACGACCGCACTCGGCGCACTCTATGCCAGCATCATGCCGGACGACCCGGAGGCGCGCTTTACCGTCGGCCGCCTCTCGGTCGAACCCGGGTCGGTCAACGCCATCCCCGGCGCGCTCAGCCTCACGATCGACCTTCGCCATCCCGATGCCGAACGGCTCGCCCGGATCGAAGCGCTTGCCATCGCCCGTTTCCAGTCCGCATCGGACATGAACGGCTGCGTGCTCGAGACCCACAGACCGTTCGACGTCCCGCCGACGATCTTTTCCGAAAGCATCGTCCGGCAATCCGAACAGGCAGCGCACCGTCTTGGCCTGCCGTTCCGGCATATGATTTCGGGCGCCTTCCACGATGCCCTCTACATCTCCCGTGTCGCGCCGGCCGCGATGATCTTCGTGCCCTGCCGGGATGGCCTGAGCCATAACGAGGCCGAACATGTCGAGCCGGCCCACTCGATTGCAGGCGCGAGAATGCTGTTCGAAACGTTGCGCGGCATCGTGTGCGATGAGACAGCGGGAGAAACGTAACGTCCGCTCGGGCGTTACACCAACGCGCCGACCGCCGCCCTCCCGGACCATGAGGCCCTCTACACCGGACCAATTCAAGGCATGTCGAACGCATCCACCATTCGAGGTTGATGCGACGACATCGTCCTTGCGTGAAACATCGGCCTTCATCGCAAGCGCCCGGCCGCCTTTGTTCCCGATCTTTTAAACCAGCTCGTCGGCCGATTGCTGGTGCGAGCGACGCTTCCGTCTCGGCGCCAGAACCAGAGAGGGCTCGCTTCTGGGTAGGAAAGGACTGAGACAGCGTCCCAGACGTCCTGATGGCTAGGCAAGCCGGCTGGGAGAGATCGTCATAGAGGGATAGTTTTTTACATTACGCTGCGCCGTCCCGCCGAGATTTGTCTTTATCAACATCGGCATAGCGATTAAGAACGGCGGCTGGAGGCGCATTTCATGAAGAAATCCAGTATTCTGTCTGACGCCACCTTGCTCGCCAATTCTGCAGAGCTCCTGTCCCTGATTGCAACGGGCGCTGCCTCGTCACGGGCGACGCTGCTGGATGCTTCCGGGTTGTCGAGGGTGACGGTGACCCAGCGTCTCAACGCACTTCTGGCGGCCGGCCTTGTGAGAGAGACCGAACGAACTCTGCCGAGTGGCGGGCGACCGACGCGGGTGCTGGCAATCGGAGAAAATGCCGGCGTGATCCTGGTTGCGAACATTGGTGAAACCCATATTCACATTGCCGCAATGGATCTGCAGCCCGCGATCGTATCGCAGCTGACGATCGAGGTTTCATCGCAAGCCGATCCCGACGGAACGCTCGAGCGCATTCACCACGCTTTTTCGGACTTACTGTCTCGAGCCGACGTTGCCGATCGGTTGCTCTTCGCCATCAGTTTGAGCCTTCCGACCCCCGTCGATCACAAACGCGGCTGTGTCGTCGGCCCGTCGGTTCTCCCGAAATGGGATGAGTTTGACATCCGAGGCTGGCTCGGACGGCACTATGAGGCGCCGGTCTTCGTCGAAAACGACGTGAACCTCATGACGATCTGTGAACACCGCCAAAACTTTCCGCATGTGGAAGACATGTTCTTTATCAAGGCGGGAACAGGCATCGGCAGCGGAATCGTGACGGGCGGCAAGATATTTCGAGGCGCTCAAGGTGCAGCCGGCGACATCGGTCACATTCAATTTACGTCTGACGATCCGCCCTTGTGCCGTTGCGGGAAGCTGGGCTGTGTGGAAGCGCGCGCGGGTGGCTGGGCGATCGCCCGCGACTTGACGGCCAGGGGATTCCCTGCCGAAAATGCACGCCACGTCGTGCAGTTCGTTGAAACCAATCGACCGGAGGCCATCATGTTGGTTCGGCGGGCCGGACAGACGATTGGCGAAGTGGCGTCGGATGTCGTCAGCATCCTCAACCCAAGTCTCATCGTGATTGGCGGTACACTCGCGAAAGCCGGAGAGTATCTTCTCTCCGGCGTCCGGGAACTTGTCTATCAACGCTGCCTGCCGCTTGCCGTCCGGGAACTTCAGATCGTTCTGTCCGATCCTCAACGCGACAGCGCGTTGTTCGGTGCTGCCCATCTCGTCCTCGATGACATCTTCAGCAGGGGAAACGTCGACGCGTTAATCGAGCGTTTCGTAAAGCGGAGCGAAACGGCACGTATCGTTTGAATGGAGCTGTTCTCTAGCGGACCGGAGATCGATCAGACGGTGATAGTCGCTGGCTTTTCATGCTCCAGCATCGGCTTTCTTGACGCGCGTCATCCCCAGCGCGGCACGGCGTCTCTGCGGCCGTTTGCAGTGCAGCCTCGCTCTTGCCTGTCCCTGTGCTGACGCCAAGCCGACAAGCCTTCAAGCGGGGTTTTCGGCTGTCGGCATTCCGCTCAAAGTATGCATCGCAGCACGGGCGCGCACAGAATTGCTCATTTCACGGTAGAGCTGAAACAGGGTCTCGTAAACCCTGACATGCCGTCGTTCGGGACTGTAATGGCGGTAGCTTTTTGCACCGAACCGCGCCGCCCCTTCCTCATAAGACGACACGACCCCGGCGGCGACGGCACCATGGATGGCTGCGCCGACAGCCGTGGGATTGCCGATTTCCGGCACGTCTATCGGTCTGTTCATGACGTCTGCCATGATCTGGAGAAGAAGCGGGTTGTTCTGAGCCAAGCCACTGGTCATCAGCACACGCTCGACGGCGATGTCGCCGGCGGTAAACAGGTCGCAAATCGACCTCGCGCCGAAACAAAGCGATTCCATGAGCGCGCGATAGATTCCGACCGAGGTCGTATCCATCGAGAGCCCCATCAGGACTCCGCTGAGCCTCGAATCCGCGAGTGGGACACGATTGCCATTCCACCAGTCGAGCGCGACGAGTCGATTTTCCCCCGGCGCGAGCATGGCGGCCTCGAAATTGTAAAGCTTGAAGCTTTCGTCCGCACTGCCGGCCCGTGGGAAATTTCTGACGAACCAGGCAAGCGTATCTCCGAAACTTGCCTGTCCTGATTCATAGCACCAGAGGCCCCGGATCGAGCCATTATAGGCGACGCCCTCAATACCCGTGGGCAGAGCGTGGAAACGCTCGCTCAGGAACAGATAAGCGGCGGAGGTCCCGAGGGCTCCAACGAGGCTTCCCGTCCGAACAGTGCCGGTTGCCGGGAGAGCGACATGTGAGTCAATGACGGCAACGGCAACGGTCGCCTTGCCTTGGATTCCCGTCTCGATGCGCCACGCCTTGGTCAGATCTCCCGCCGGAGAGCCGACGGGATGGGGTGGTGCGAGCCGCTGTTCCAAGCCGTCGATAATGCCTTTCGGGTATCCATCGGACTCGGAATATTGAGCCTTATAGGCGGCAAAGCCCAAGCTCCGCCGTTCCTGACCCGACAATTGCCAGACGAGCCAATCGCCAGCTTCGATGAAACGTGCCGTCTCCGACCAAAGCTTCGGCGCTTCATCGGCGATTTGAACGGCCTTCGCAAGAAGCCACTCGCCAGAGACCTTACCGCCGAAATTATCAAGGTAGGAACCACCCCTCACATTGATGTCGTCTGCAAATTTTTGCGCGGCGGCGTGCTTCCATAATTTCACATAGGCGTGAGGATCGTCTGGGTAGAGTTCGGAGAGTGGCTGACCGGTCAACGTTGTCGGCAGGGGAGAACTGGCCGTAAAGCCAAGTCCGATACTATCAATGTTTCTCCCGCTCCCGAGTTTAGAGAGAATGTGCTGGGCGGCTTCGAGATAGTCGGCCGCATTCTGCAAGGCCCAGCCCCTGGGGAGAGCGCCGCCGCCTGGCAATTGCTGGGTCATGATCCCATGGCGATAGCGATGGGTATGACTGCCGATCTGCTGTCCGCTTGCCGTGTCGATGAGAACGCCGCGGGCCGATTCCGAGCCGTAGTCCAAGCCAATCAGAAAAGTGTCCGTCATTTTTCGTCAGCCTTTGCGGCGCTGAATCCGATCACCCGCTGGACTGCCGGTCGCATGCCAGGATGTCGAGAAGTGGCTTTCTGGACCGCATCGATGGGCAAGGGGCGGTTCGCGCTCGCCATTGCAGATCCAAGGGGTAAATCTCGCATTTGCAGCATTGCTGGTGTCCCGTGTGTGGCGGTTCGCATCAATCCTTCCGGATGTGGCTGCCGTCTGAAATCCGGCGGTGCCTATTACGGCATCCTTCCGCTCCTTGATTGTCTTGGACGTTCGACGGAGGCGACGGTGATCGCCCCGATCATAATCGTGACAGCGTCGGGCATGGTGACGTCCGCCTGCCCTTCATCCGGATTTCACCGGCGCGAAGTTCGAAGTCGGCACCATCCAGTGCCACGACGTTTCCGAAATGTTTGGTCAGCCCGCGGGCTTCCAGAGCCGCATGCTGGCTCATGCCGAGACCCTCCGGATCCACTGGTCGATACCGACGGCAGCCACGATCAGAATGCCAACCGAAAACTCCTGCCAGAGAGCATCAAGGCCGGCCAGGGCGAGACCATTGCGGAAAACGCCGACGATGACGGCTCCGATCAGTGTCCCGACAATCGTTCCGCGTCCGCCAAACAAGGATGTCCCGCCGATGACTGTTGCGGTGATGGAGTCGAGATTGGCTGTCGAGCCCGATGTCGGGCTGATGGCGCCGACACGTCCGATCAGGGCCCAGGCACCGATTGCCGAAATCAGCCCCGCGCATCCATAGATCGCAAGCAAAACGCGGCGAGTGTCGATACCTGCCAGTCTTGCAGCGTCCGGGTCGTCTCCCGTCGCATAGACATGGCGACCGAAAGCCATCCGATTGAGCATGTACCAGACGCCGATACCCAGCGCGAGCATCAGCAGCGTCCCCATCGTGATGCGCGCGCCCCCGAACTGCAGTGCGGCCCCCATCCACTGAAGGATAGGCGCAGCTTCCGCGACCTCCTGGGCGCGGATTGTCTGGCTCCCAGAGTACCATAGGTTCAATGCACCGAAGACGCTCCAGCTACCCAGCGTCACGATGAATGGTGGTAGACGGACATAGGTAACGAGGAAGCCGTTGATCAGGCCGCATCCCAGCCCGGCGGCTATCCCGATCACAAACGCTAGTTCAGCGGGAAGGCCAGCAACGATCGCCAGGCGTCCCATGAGTGTCGATGTGAGGACCATGATCGCCCCAACCGACAGATCGATACCGGCCGTCAGGATGACCAATGTCTGGGCAATGCCGATAATGCCGATAATGGTGACTTGCTGCAGGATGAGTGAGAGGTTGAAGGGCTGAAAAAAGCGGCCTCCCACAATCATGGAAAAGACGGCCACGCTCGCAACGAGAACGATGAAGGGAACCATTGTGGGATTGGCGTGCAAGAACCGCTGAAACCTTCGGATCGGGCTCGCCTCGCGGGTCTCGAAGACAGCAACCGAACCTTCGGCAGGGGCCAAACCGCCTTCAAAGTCGGTGGCGCGAACCGGCGCCTCATCACGCAGATTGTTCATGGGGTTGCCCTGTCTCAGTCTTGCATATCGGTATTCGAGGACACGGCCGCGATCTCGCGATGCAGGACCGTGTCCCCGTCTTGGGGTATCATTGCACTGGCATTGTCTTTTCGACAGACGTGCGGACTATGCAGCCCGTCAATGGCGGATCAGAGCAGGTTAGCCCCAGCACGCTTTCAACGCCTCGTCGGACGTGATCGACTCGACGCCGGCCACCGGCTTGTCGGTTACGAGAGTCACACCGGTGTTGAAGAATGGCAGGCCTGGGCTGGCGACAGGTTTTGTCCCGGTCTTCATGTAGTCGACAATGGCCTCCACACCGAGTGACGCCATTTTCAGCGGATACTGCATCGACGTTGCGCCGATCACGCCTGCCTTCACGTTCTTGACGCCCGGGCAACCGCCGTCGACAGACGTGATGAGCACGGAGCCTTCTTTTCCAGCCGCCTTCAGCGCTTCGTACGCACCTGCCGCCGTCGGTTCGTTGATCGTATAGACGACGGAGATGTCGTTGTCCTTCTGGAGGAGTGTCTCCATCCCGGTTCGCCCCCCTTCTTCAGAACCCTGGCCCCATTGGTGCCCGACGATGCGCTCGTCCTCTTCGTCGAGGTAACGCGTGACGTCCTTGGGATCCAAGCCGAAACCCTTCATGAAGCCCTGATCACGCGCCACATCGACGGTGGGCTGATTTTCAAGCGCATCCAGAAAGGCGATTTTTGCCTTCGAAGGATCCGCGACCGTCTTTGCGGCCCACGCTCCAATCAACTCGCCCGCCTTGAAATTGTCTGTCGCGAAGGTTGCATCGGCGGCGTCGGCAGGCTCCAAGGGGGTATCAAGCGCAATGACCAGGATGCCGGCCTTGCGGGCCTGTTCGACCGCTGTCACGAGTGCCTTCGTATCACTCGCGACGATCAGGATGCCTTTGGCCCCTGCCGAAATCAGATTCTCGATGGCGGCGACTTGGCTGTCGTTGTCTCCGTCAAACTTCCCAGCGAAGCTCTGGATTTTGACACCACCAATTTCGGCTGCCTTGCTTGTCGCCCCTTCACGAATCTTCGCAAAAAACGGATTGGCCTCCGTCTTGGTGATAACGCCGATCAAAATGTCCTCGGCCTGAGCGCTGGCCGGCAGAAATGCCAGGCCGGCGCTGAGAAGAGCCGCTGCTGCTGTCAGGCGTGCGGTCAATGCAGCGCCGTCCACAGACGTGAACCGGATAAATTTTTTCATATGAGTCCTCCCGATAGATCGACTGTCGTGCCTCCTCCGAAGATTGATCAGCCGATATCGACAGTGATGACCTCCATTATGGATGATGTCAACATTATCGATAATGGCTTTTGCCTATGTTTAAACATAAAGGATGGAGCAAGGAGAATTGAGGCCGACGATTGCAACACGGCAGGGGACAGGTGCGCTCTCAAAACCGCGATTTGCAATGCGGCTGCCGCGACGAGGATGATCCGCGGACGAGGCACCATCACCCATGAAATCGGCTCCTGTAGGCACTGGGGCCGACGCCAAGCCGCTGGAGGAAAACGCGCCGCAGGGTCTCGGTCGATCCGAAGCCGCAGCGCGCCGCGGTTCGCGTCACGCTCGCGCCCTCTTCCAGAAGCTGGCGCGCGCGCTCGAAGCGGATGGTTTCGACGGCGTCAGCAGGTGTGCGGCCGGTGCTTTGACGATAGCGTCTCGAGAAGGTGCGAAGGCTCATGCCTGCCTGGTCGGCCAGCACGCCGAGCGACAGATTATGTTCGAGATGGCTGGCGATCCAGCCGTGCAGCCGCTCGAAGGTGCCGTCCGACTGCTGCAGGGCCAGCGCGGCGCTGAACTGCGCCTGACTGCCCGGACGTTTGAGAAACACGACGAGCTGGCGCGCGACGGCCAGTGCGAGCGGCCGGCCGTGGTCCGCCTCCACCATCGCCAGAGCCAGATCGATACCGGCCGTCACCCCGGCCGAGGTCCAGACCGATCCGTCCCGCACGAAGATCGGATCGGGATCGAGGCGAACTGCGGGAAAGCGGGCGGCGAACTCGGCGCACCGGCCCCAATGCGTCACGGCCCTGCGGCCATCGAGAAGTCCGGCCTCCGCGAGCAGAAAGGCACCGCTGCAGACGGATGCGGTGCGCGATGCGCGGGCCGCGCGTCGTCGAACCCAGGTCAGAAGCGCTTCATCGCGGCATGCGGCATTCACGCCGTGGCCGCCGGAGACGATCAGCGTTCCCCCGCCGCCCTCTTCCGGAAGCGCCTTGGATCGCAGGACGATGCCGGAACTGGTCACGACCTCCCCGTCGGCCGAGACGATGTCGATCGCATAGGGCTTGTTCGCACCAGCCGGCGCCAGGTCGTTCGCCGTGGCGAAGACCTGCGCCGGCCCCGTCACGTCCAGAATCTGGGCGTTCTCGAAGGCGAGGATCTCGATGGAATGCGGCAGGTCATTTGGCATGATATGAGCGATGATTGGCGCAAAGGCCAATCTGTGCTGCAGTAGGGTCGCTCCGTCAACAAGGAAACGGGCTCATGACGCTTCACTTTGGAATTCTCTGCTTTCCCGCCGTCCAGCAGCTGGACCTGACCGGGCCTTATGAGGTCTTCGCCTCCGCCACGGGCGCGAAGGTCCATCTCGTGTGGAAGGATCTTGAGCCCGTGCGAGCCTCGACCGGTCTCTGGCTGCAACCCGACATGCGCTTTGTCGACGCGCCGGATTTCGACGTCCTGTGCGTGCCGGGCGGCGCGGGCGTCAACGCGCTGCTCACCGACGACGAGACGTTAGCCTTCGTGCGGGACAAGGCCGCCAAGGCGCGCTTCGTGACGTCGGTCTGCACCGGTTCGCTTGTCCTTGGCCGCGCCGGTCTTCTCCGGGGCCGCCGTGCCACCACGCACTGGAACGCCCATGATTTCCTCGCGAGCTTCGGTGCGGTGCCCGTCAGGGAGCGGGTCGTGCGGGACGGATCGCTCATCACGGCCGGCGGCGTCACCTCCGGCATCGACTTCGGGCTTGCCGTCGTCGCAGAGCTTATCGGGCAAGAGGAAGCCGAAACGATCCAGCTGTCGCTGGAATACGCGCCCGAGCCTCCCTTCGGCGCAGGCCTCCCCGAAACCGCCTCGCCGGACGTGCTCGCATCCGCCAGGGCCCGCATGGCGGGATCGCGGCGGGAGCGAGAGGTGCTCCTGTCCGCGATAGGCCCGGAAAGTTGAGTTCGGTGGCTTGGCTCACGGCGGAAAACGCCGTCAGTCAACAGATCGTCGAACCCATGCGCGATCGGACCGGCCCGTCAAAGCGGCGCGAAGCCGGGGATTGTGAAACCATTGGGTTCGCCCGCTGCTGTCATCCCGCTGCTGTCATGGAGAGCTCATCCTCCAAGCCGCAAAGCCCTGACGCCCATCATGCCGTGTCGTCTCACGGGGTGGCATGAATTATGCGTCTTCTCCACCGTTGGTGCGGCGTTCGAAAGGAGAAGGCTGGTCATGACGCGACAGGCGAATGGGATGATGGATGTGCGTCTGATGCGGACGCTTCTGACCTTGCTGACGGAATGCAGCGTTTCGAAGACAGCCGACATTCTGGGGCAAGCGCAGCCGACGGTTAGCCTGACGTTGAAACGGCTGCGGGAAATGCTGGACGATCCGCTTCTGGTCCGGTCCGGAGGAGCGCTGGTGCCCACGGAGCGCGGTCTCGCTTTGAAGGATACATTGCGCGATATTCTCGGCACGATCGACGCACACCTATCGCCGCACGCCACCTTCGACCCCGACACTGCGACACGAAACTTTCGCATCGTCGCAGACAACTGCCTCGGAGCCGTGTTTCTGCCCCGGCTGGTCGGAAACATTGCACAAAAGGCGCCCAATGTCAGTGTCGATGCGTCGCATATGCCGAGCTATGACGATCTGATCAGCCAGCTCGCGGATGGGTCCATCGATGCGGTCATCGGAAACTGGCCGCATCCGCCGGAAAATCTGCGGATGTCGCCCTTGTTGAGCACCGACATCGTCTGCGTCGTTCGCCCGAGCCATCGACTGGCAAGTCTCCAGGAACCGATGGCGATGGGCGAGTTCCTGAAGGAAAAACATCTCTCTCCGACATCCGACAAGCGCGCCCATCTCAGCCCGATCGACGGACGGCTGATCGAGCTCGGGCTCAAGCGCAACATCGCCGTCTCCGTACCGGAATATGCGATCACGCCCTACGTGCTGACGCAATCGGACCTCGTCTTCACCACCGGTCGAATTTTTGCCGAGCAGATCGCACAATCCTTTCCGCTCGTCGTTCTGGAGGCACCGCGCGAACTCGGTCAGATGCAGTTTTACATGCTCTGGCACGAGTGCAAGCACCAGTCGCCCGATCACGTCTGGCTGCGACAAACGATCAAGTCGGTTGCGGCCGGCGTTCGCGTCTTCGATCCGACGGGATCGATGCCAATGACCTTCCTGCGGTCCGAAGCGCCCGTCTTTGTTTAACACCAGTGACGCGGGATCGGACGCGAGCGGACCCAGGTTTTGCGCCGTGCAATATAGTCTATTTGGATCGCGTTATAGGTTTTCCTGTCACGGCGGGCGACATTGGCTGCAGTTCACTCGCAACCATATGAGGGCATCATGGCAGGTTCACAAGTTAGCCGACGTGACGTGCTTGCAGGGATCGCCGCCGGCGCGGCGGCAGGGATGTTCGGTTCTCTCGGCAGCGCGAGAGCTGCCGTTTCCGAGATGGTCTGGGCGACCTGGGATTCCAACGGGCACCCCGAATACGTCGCCGCCTTCGAGGCGCAGACCGGCGTCAAGGTAAAGCTGTCCTTTCTTTCCAGTGAGGATGCGCAGTTTGCGGCCCTGAAAACCGGCTCGGCCTCCGACTGGGACATGATCAACCCATCGTTGAACGGAAGCTGGCGCTACATCAAGGCTGGATTGCTCGAAGAAATCGACATGGCGAAGATCCCCAACGCCGCCAAGATGTACGATGTTTTCAAGACGACGCCAAAGGTTCTCGACGCCTCCGGCAAGCAGTTCGCGGTTCCCTATCTCTGGGGTCTGAACCCGATCGTCTACCGCAAGGACAAGTTCGAAAGCGAGCCCGACTACACGACCTTGTTCAACGAGACATACAAGGGCCAGCTTGCCATGCGCGATTATGCGTTGGAATCCATCGCCATCGCAGGTCTGGTGGCCGGCGTGCCGCGCGACAAGGTCTTTCTCATGGAAACTAGGGAATTGGCGGAGGCCAAGAAGCTGCTGGTCGCGCAGAAGCCGCTGTTACGCACCTATTGGCAGACGATCGGCGATCTCACCAATCTGTTTGCCACAGGCGAGGTTTCCTGCGCGTTTTCGTGGCGGGTTCCCTACGATACGCTGAAAGACACATTGCCGATGGGGATGGCCAAGCCGAAGGCCGGCATCATGGGCTGGTGCGACTGCTTTGCCATGCCGGCCACCTTGTCGGCCGAGAAGAGCGAGATCGGCTACAAGTTCATCGATTATCTGCTCGGGCCGGAATATGCCACGCAGATCGCCAAGATCGGCAATTACGCGACCACGTCCTCGGTCATCCGCGACGATTTGTCGAAGGAGCAGCAGGAGCCGATCTTCGTCGACGACATGGAGGTGATGAAGTCGTTCATGTGGCCGGTCGCCCCGGAGAATTATCCCGAGTGGTTGAAGATCTGGAATGAAGTCAAGGCAAGCTGATCATGGTGACCACGCCTGAAGGGGCGCCAGATTACGCAAGATCGGGATTGCTGCTGTCCGCCCGCGGCTTAACCAAGACCTATGGTGGGCAATGCGTGGTCGATGGCATCGATCTCGATATTCCGGAAAGGGCGTTCACGACCTTCCTTGGTCCCTCCGGCTGCGGCAAGACGACCATCTTGCGAATGATTGCCGGTTTCGAAACGCCGGACGCGGGGTCGATCGTGCTCGACGGGCGGGCGCTGTCCGGGGTTCCGCCGGAGCGCCGGCCGGTCAATACGGTGTTCCAGAGCTATGCCTTGTTTCCACATCTGACGGTGCTCGACAATGTCGCCTTCTCGCTGACCCTGCGGCGCCAGAGCAATATCGACGTCGCAGCCCGCGTCAAACGCGCGCTGGATGCCGTGCACATGACCGCGTTCGGCGACCGTTATCCCCACCAGCTCTCGGGTGGCCAGCAGCAGCGGATCGCGGTGGCGCGCGCGATCATCGCCGAACCGCATCTTCTTCTGTTGGACGAACCCCTTTCCGCGTTGGACAAAAAGATGCGCGGACACCTGCAGATCGAGCTGAAGGATCTGCAGCGGCGTCTCGGTATCGCCTTCGTCTATGTCACCCACGATCAGGAGGAGGCCTTTGCGCTCTCCGACATCGTCGTCGTCATGAACAAGGGGCGCATCGTTCAGAAGGCACCACCGCTGACAATCTACGCCCGCCCTGCCAACGCCTTCGTTGCCGACTTCATCGGAGCGGCGACCCTCCTTCCGGGCGACATCGTCGCTGGCGAGGAGGCCAACGAATCGGCTGCAATCGACACGGCCATCGGCATCGTCGCGTGCCCGGCGGTGGAGGGATTGGCGAAAGGAGACAGGGCGGTTCTCGCCATCCGGCCGGAGCACGTCCGCATCGGCACGGACGGCCTGAGCGCGGTGATCCGGCATGTGGTGTTCAAGGGGGATCGTTACCTTGTCGAGGCCGAGGTCAACGGCTTCATTCTGCAGTTCCTCGCGGATACCCCGCTGACGCCCGGAACGACGGTGGGGCTGATCGTCGATAAAGACCGCGCCTTCATCACGAGGATCGGCTGATGGCTCCGGTTTTTCATCGGGCACAGCTTGCCCTCCCCGTGGCCTTGATTCTGATCCCGGGGTGCGTTCTGCCCCTGGTCGTGCTCCTGGTTTTCAGCGTCTTTGAGGTGGATCTCGATACGTTCACGCTGGTTCCGGCCTTTTCCGGACAGAGCTGGCGCCAGATTTTCACCAATCCGGTCTTCGCTTTTCTAATCGGCAAGGCGGTCGTCTCCGGCGCGGGCACGGCCGTGCTGGCAGCTTGCGTCGGATACCCGATCGCCGTTTCGATGACGCGCCTTCCCGTTCTCTGGAAGGGGGTCGGCAGCATCGTCCTTCTGACGCCGCTTTATACGGGCGAGATCGTCAGGATTTATGCCTGGCGGATCGTCCTTGGCTCCGAGGGGCTCGTCAATGCGGCTCTGGAATGGATCGGCTTGATCGATGAGCCTTTGAAATTTCTGCTTTTCTCGCCGTTCACGACCCATCTCGTGCTGCTCTACAACAACCTGCCCTTCATGGTGCTGGCGATCTGGATATCTGCGGAACTGATCGACAAGCGGTTGATCGAGGCCGCACGGGATCTTGGCGCCCGCCCGATCGATGCGTTCTTCAAGGTCATTCTGCCACTGACGACGCCGGGACTGGCCGTCGGCATCTTTACGGTCTTCGCGCTGGCCGCTGGCGATATGATGACGCCGAGCCTTCTCGGCGGAACGTCCGGCGCGACCCCGATGGCGATGATCGACAACCTGTTCGGAACCGCATTCGACTGGCCGCTGGCCTCCGCTTTGTCGCTCAGCCTTCTCGTTGTCCTGTTCGCCTTTGCCACCGGGTTCGTGACGGTCCTTCTTCGGTTCGAGGGCGCGCGAGCGGTCTTCCAGAGGGGGACGCGATGAGCCGTCTGGTCGTCTTCACGCTCGGTCTTGCCGTCTGTTTCTTCTATCTGCCCATCGTGGTTCTCGGGATTTTCTCCTTCAACGCCGCGAGCACGATGGCTTTTCCGCTCACCGGTTTCACCCTCTCCTGGTATGCCGATCTTTTCGGCAACGATGCCTTTCTCGGCGGCTTCATCACCAGCTTTCTGATCGCGCAGCCCGTGGGGGTGCTGGGCGCACTGATCGGATTGATGGCGGCGTTGGCCGTGACATCGCCGCGCATGCAATTCCGCGCCGCGTTCGCGATCCTCGTTCTCGTTCCCTTTCTGGTACCGAAGACGGTCCTGTCCATCGCGCAGGCCATGCTGATCAGCTGGGTGGGACTGGGACGCGGGGCGACCGCGCTCATTCTGGCGCAGACGCTGGTCGTCATCCCCTTCACCACGACCATCCTTGCCGCCGTGATGATCCGGCTCGACCCGCGGCTTGAGGAAGCGGCGCGGGATCTCGGCGCCACCCCGTGGCAGAGTTTCCGGCGTGTCCTGCTGCCCCAGCTGAGCGTCGCCTTGAGTGCCGCCTATTCCATCGGGGTCATCCTGTCGCTGGCCGATCTCACGATCTCGATGTTCCTGGCCGGCCGCACGCAGCCCCTGTCGCTGATCGTCGCATCGGAATTCCGGCGCGAACTGAAGCCCGACCTCAATGCCATGCAGGTTTCCGTCCTCGTATTGACGGCCCTGATCGTGGCGCTGACCGAAATCAATCGCCGACGCCGTCTGCGAGGACGTCTGGCGCATGGACGAGATGACCGATGATGATTGCCCCGATCGACACATCCCGCATGACACTCGACGAGCTGAAGCAGGCGGCGCTCGCCGATCTCACATTGCTCGGCTATCCCAGCGCCCCGTGGCTCGGCGATCATCCCCGACCCGACGCGGCCGGGATCGCCGATGCCATCATCGTCGGCGGCGGCCAGTCCGGCGTCACGATCGCTGCCGCCCTGAAGTGGGACGGACTGCGCCGTGTCCGTGTTCTCGACAGCGGCGCGCCGGGGGCCGAGGGGCCATGGCTGACATTCGCGCGCATGGAAGAATTGCGGACGCCAAAAACCCAGGTCGGCAATGAATTCAACGTCGTCAACCTGTCTGTCCGCCGCTGGTTCGAGACACGTTACGGGCAGCAGGCCTGGGCCGATCTGTCCCGTATTCCACGAACGGACTGGAAGGCCTATCTCGACTGGTATGCCGACGTCTTCGAGATCGCCATCGCCAATCATTGCGAGGTCCTGAATGTCGCCCCGGATGGCGATTTGATCGCCGTTACCACGCGGATCGACGGGACAATCGAAACATCGCTGGCGCGCACCGTGGTGCTGGCCACCGGATACGACGGCGCAGGGGCGTGGCGTGTTCCAGCGTTCGTCTCGGACACGCTCGGGCCGGAGAAATTCGATCATACCAACGGCCCGGTCGATTTCGACGCGTTGAAGGGATTGCGCGTCGGCGTGCTTGGCCATGGTGCATCGGCATTCGACAATGCGATCAAGGCGCTGGAAGCCGGTGCCGCCGCCGTGGATCTGTGCTTCCGGCGCGCGCGTCTGCCACGCACCAATCCCCATCGTGCGGTCGAGACGCCCGGCATGATGACGCAGTATCCGGACCTCTCCGAGACCACCCGCTGGGACATCGCCCGGTTCTTCCGCAGCGCAGATCAGCCGCCGCCGGTTCGCAGTTTCGAAACGGCGACACGCTTTGAAAACTTCACGCTTCGTCCGGCAACCCCTTGGCTGGAGGTTTCTCAACAGCCCGATGCGATCCGTGTCACCACCCCCGACGGCGATCTGGAGTTCGATCACCTCCTTCTTGCCACAGGCATGGATGTCGATCTGGCCGTCAGACCCGAACTCCGGACCCTCCACGACAAGGTGGCGCTCTGGGGTGACCGGTACATGCCACAGGAAGGCAGCGCGGATGCCCGGCTTGCGAGGTTTCCCTACCTCGACGGCTTCTATGGGTTTATCCCGAACAATCCGCACGAAACATGGGTCGGCCGGGTCTTTGCCTTCAACAGCAGCAGTTTCGTCAGTCACGGCCCACACTCCACCTCGATCAGCGGACACAAGCATGCCGTGCCGCGGCTTGTCCGCGGTGTCCTGCGTCGACTGCTGCTCGATCGGGAAGCGGTCATCCTGCCGGAACTCAAAGCCTATACCGCACCGGACCTGCCGATCCCGGACGATTTCGAGAACCGGCTGATCGCGGCCAACCGGCAAGCGGCAAGCTCACCCAAGATTGGGAACCAAGCCAAAAGGGGTGGCGCATGACGCAATCCTTCTTCTGGGCAGATCATTCCACCGCCGATTTCGCGTCCCGAAATCTCAGCGAGACCGTGGTCATCCTGCCAATCTCGGCAATCGAGCAGCACGGGCCTCATCTTCCGGTGCAGGTCGATGCAGCGATCAATGCGGCGATCCTCGATCGGATGGTGCGCCTGCTTGATCCAACCGCGGATGTCCTCATCCTGCCGGCGTTCAGCGTCGGCAAGTCGGATGAGCATCTGGCCTATCCGGGAACGCTGACCCTATCGGCGCAAACCCTGCGGCTCGTCTGGCTCGATATCGCCAGAAGCGCGAAGCGGGCCGGTGTCCGCAAGATCGTCCTGTTCAATTCGCATGGCGGGCAGATCTCGCTGATGGAGATGACCTGCCGCGATATCCGTGTCGAACTCGATATGCTCGCGGTCGCCTGTTCCTGGTTTCGGATTGCACCGGTCGATGATCTGTTCTCCCAAACGGAGATCGTGCACGGCATTCACGGCGGCGATATCGAGACCAGTATGATGCTGGCCATCGCCCCGCATTTGGTCGTCATGGACAAGGCGGAGGATTTCGTGCCGCTGACCCTTGAGATCGAGCAGTCCGGCAGCCCCTTGACGGCGGAAGGCGCGGTCGGTTTCGGCTGGCAGGCGCAGGACCTTCATCCCGCAGGCGTCTGCGGAAATGCCGCCAATGCCGACGCCGTCAAAGGCGCGCTGGTGCTGGACCGGGCGGCCACGGGGTTGACGCGCCTGATCGCGGCGACGAGGGATTTCGACATGAGCAGGCTCACCTCCGAAACCCGCTTCTCGGACGGTCGCTAGCCATGCTCGAACTCCGCGACGTCGATACGCTTCGGATGCCCATGACGGACGGTGTCCATCTGGTCGCCGACGTCTATCGGCCTGTCGGCCCGGAGCGCTATCCCGTTCTGGTGATGCGCCTGCCCTATGGGCGAAAGGTCGCCTCGACGGTCGTTCTCGCCCATCCCGCCTGGTATGCGGCGCACGGCTATGTCGTTCTGGTGCAGGATGTTCGCGGTCGCGGAGACTCCGAAGGGGTTTTCAGGATTCTCGAAGACGATGTCGCGGATGGTGCGCGGACGCTGTCGCTCGCGGCGGATCTTGCCGGCGGCAATGGCATGGTGGCAAGCTATGGTTTCAGCTACCACGGAATGAACCAGTATCTGGCCCTTGCCGGCGCTCGAAAATCCGGCGGCAAGGCCCCCGACGCGATGGCGATCGCCATGGCAGCCTTCGATGTGCGCAATCACTGGGCCTTCGAGGGCGATGGGTTCCGGATGCAGTCCAATCAGATGTGGGCCTGCCAGATGGCCATCGAAAATGCCCGGCTGGCCGACGACCTCGACGCCGCCCATCTGTTGCAGGCCGCTTTGCCATCCCTGCATTCCGGCGCAATCTCGGCACGGCCGGATGCTCTGGCGACGACATCGCAACACACACATTACCAGGACTGGCTGGCCGACGATCCCACCTATTGGCAGGCACGATCGCCACATGCGCTGTTGGAGGGTGTGACGCTCGACGTTCCCATTCTGCATGTCGGCGGATGGAACGACATCATGCTCGAGGGCACCTTGGCCGCCTTCCACGCCTTTTCTTCGAGCCGCAGTCTTCAGCGGCTCTCCATCGGTCCCTGGTCGCACATTCCCTGGGGCCGACGGGTCGGGGCGCTGGATGCGGGACCCGGCGCGGCAGACGGTATCGACCGTGAGATCGTCGCATTTTTCGACGAGGCCCTGAAAGGTCGCGAAAATCCGTCCCCGAAGATCCGGCTCTTCGATGTGGTGAAACAGACTTGGGCCGGCTTCGAAAGCCTGCCGCGATCGGAAATGCGGGTGCTTCATCTCGCGTCCGGCGGCCGTGCGGCCACGACGAGTATCGATGGAACGCTTGCGGAGACACCAGGGGTCACGCGTGCCGATCGTCTCGTCCACGATCCATGGCGACCGGCCCCGAGCGTGGGCTTGCATCTCGGCACCCCTCCGGATTTCACCGACCGGGCGGCGATCGACGACAGGGCCGATGTGCTTGTCTACACCTCCGGTCCGCTCGACCTGCCGCTCGTTTTGTTCGGCGCCGCGAACGTCGATCTCTTCGTGACCGCGGACAGACCGAGTTTCGACCTGGATTGTACCTTGAGCATGCTCACCCCCGACGGGGCGGCCATCAGCATGACGTCGGGACATAAAACCGTAAAGCCGAACACGGCAGCATCGCCGATGTCCGTCACGCTGCGACCGATGCAGATGACGGTGCCGGCGGGGCATTGCCTGCGTCTGTCGATACAGGCAGCGTCGTTTCCCGCCTTTCCCGTCAATCCGGGCACCGGCGCGCGGCCCCAGGACGCGACCGTCACCGACCGGCTGGTCACGACCCTCCTGGTCCGGTCAGGCGATGGCTACCCCTCCGCCCTGCGACTGCCCGTGATGCCGCCACCTGACCGTGAGGAGAATGAATGTGAGCCTTGATCACCAAAGTCTTCTTCGACTGACCTTTGACATTGCACGGCGGTCGAAAGCGCATGGCAACATGCCCTTCGGCGCGCTGCTGGCCGGTCCCGGCGGCGATATTCTCCTGGAGCAGGAAAACGAATACTTTCCCGACCATGATGCGACAGGCCATGCCGAGCGCCTGCTGGCAACGCAGGCTTCGAAGCTTTATCGCGCCCCCTTTCTGGCGGAGTGTACGCTTTACAGCTCGGCGGAACCCTGCGCCATGTGCGCCGGCGCCATTTACTGGGTGGGCATCGGCAGGGTCGTCTATGGCCTTTCCGAACACCGCCTGAAGGCCATGACTGGCGATCACCCCGACAATCCGACGATGGCCCTGCCGTGCCGCGCGGTGTTTTCGGCAGGCCAGAAAAGCATCGAGGTCATCGGCCCCCTGATCGAGACGGAGGCCGAGGCCGTTCACCGGGATGCCTGGCAACCGACCGTTTGACAGCACGTGGCCACGCCTTCTTCGACAGAGGGTGAAACATGCGCCGCCGGTTTCAGGGAGAAAGGGAGAGTCATGGTTCCAATGCAACGCACATCGCAAGAGCTGGAAACGCTGCTGGCAGGCATGCCGAAATGGGGCTCCGAATTTTCGCACACATTCGCCAATCATGCGCCCATGGTCCTTGTCGCGTTGGACCGGATCGGCGGTAAGCCGGATCAGCTCCGCCGATTCTTCCGTCACTACAGAGACGCCAAACATCTTCTGCCCTTTGCCCAGCCGGTGAACCGCCTGGATGGCGAAAGCTGGAAAACCGCCATCGGATTGCGCGAGCGCGAACCCGATCTGCGCGTTTTTTTTGCCGGTGAGGTGGCGAGGCTCGGGATACACGAGGCTTTGAAACTTTATCTTCCCGATCTTGCGGACGGCATTGCCGCCAGTGCCTTTCACGCTCTCATGAGAACCGCTTACGCGGTGCTCCGCGCCGACGAGACCGATGTCACCATTGCCCTCGCCTATTGGGCCGCCACCTATCTTCCCCTTCCGGCGTCGCGGAGCGCCCCACCCATCACGCGCGACCCGGCCGAAATCCTGGCCATGACCGCTGCGATCGAACCCTTGCATGGCCTGAAACTCCACGACCTTCTCTGGCAGAACATGCGCGACGCCGGCAACGTGCCGGAATTTGCGCCCGTCGTCGATTGGCTCGACATCGGGCCGGAGACACTGGAGAGAATGGCGGCGACGGCGCTCGCCTTGTTCGCGGCAACCCAGCATTTCGCCGCCTTGCACATCATTACCGGGCTGCACTGGATCCGCCTCCTGAAGCCGCATTGCCATGATGCGACGCTCCATCGGATGTTGCGGGTGTTCTGGCAGGGGATCGCCGCGCTGATGGGCGAGCTCGGCTTTCCCGAAATGCCGGACGCAGCCGCGGTCGATCGCTGGCGTCAGATCCAAGGGCCGGATTGGCCGGAGATGCATGCGATCGCGGCGCAAAGCTACGACGAGCACGATATCAGCCTTGCCTTCTCCGCCAGCGAGGAGATGAAAATCTACGGCGATCCCCTGTATCGCGTCGTGGTCGCGCGCCGCCTCGGACTGATCGGAGACTATACGAGATGAGCGCGGACGCACCGATCACAGGGGACGGCATCATTGAGGCGGGGACCGTGCTGTGCGGACTTTCGGCGGATGGCACCATGTCCATGCGCCACGATGTCGGCATCCGCGTCGCTGGTGGCATGATCGCACAGATCGGGCCGCTCGCCGCCGTCGGCTATGGCAATGACCATCTCGCCCGCTTCGGGTCTCCCGACATGATCGCCATGCCGGGGCTGGTCAACAGCCATCATCATTTCGGGGTCACGCCCCTGATGCAGGGCGTGCCCTTCGCGCCTCTGGAATTATGGCTGCCGCAATTCCGGGCAATGCGGCAGATCGATGTCCGGCTGGACACGCTCTATTCCGCGATCGAAATGCTGGAAAGCGGAACCACCATGGTACAGCATCTCAACAGCGGACTTTCCGGCGCACCGGAGACCTGGATGGCGACGGCAGACGCCACGCTGGAGGCCTACAGCGAGATCGGCATGCGGGCCGGCTTTTCCTTCATGATTCGCGACCGCAATATTTTGACCTATGAGGCGGATGCCAAGGTTCTGGCCGCTCTTCCGGACACTCTGCGCAATTGGATCTCGCCGAGGCTCGACGCATCGAACATCCCTGTTGCGGACCTGATGACGTTTTACCGCGCGCTCAGGAGAAAATGGATCGAGGTGCGGCCGGATCACGTGCGCGTCAATCTCGCCCCCGCCAATCTGCACTGGTGCACGGACGACTGCCTTCAGGCGATTTTCGAGACAGCGCGGGAGACCGACGCGCAGGTCCATATGCATCTTCTGGAGACCGAGCGGCAATCGCATTTCGCCTGGAACGAATATGGCCATACCGCTGTCCAACATTTGAAGGCGCTCGAATGCCTTGGTCCGAACGTCACGCTCGGGCACGGGAACTGGATGAGCCGCGCGGATCTCGACATCCTCGCCGATTGCGGCTGTACCCTGTGCCACAATGCCTCGTCCGGCCTGCGTCTCGGCAGCGGCATCGCCCCCGTCAACGAGATGCGCCGTCGCGGCATTCCGGTGGCCCTCGGCATCGACCAGTCGAACATCGCAGACGATCGCGACATGACGCTCGAAATGAAGCTGGTGTGGGCACTCCACCGTGAAACGGGTCTGTGGAACGACCGCCCCGACGCCGGTGCCGTCCTGCAGATGGCGACGGAACATGGTGCGAGATCGATCGGCTTCGGCGGCTTTACGGGTCGGCTGGAACCCGGTCACCAAGCGGATATCGTGCTGATGGACCGCCGCAGGATCGGGCGACCGCATGTCAACCGCCGGACACCGGTGGCCGAGAGCGTTCTGCACCGCGGCGGACGCCATGCCATCACGCAGGTGTTTGTCGGCGGCCGCCTCGTCGTAGATGACGGAAAAGTGGTCACGATCGACAGAGAAGCGGTTCTCGCGGACATCGGTGAGCGACTTGAACGGCCGGAAACGCAGGGTGAAAAAGATGCCTGGGACGCGATCAATGCACTCCTGCCCCACCTCGCACGCCATCACCGAGATGTCACGCAAGCATGCGGATATCGCGCTTACCGTTACAATGCGATGGCAGACAGGGAATAGTCGTCCCCTCGCGTCGCCGTCGCGCTGCGTGAAAGCCCCCGGCGGAGCCGTCAGGATCGCCGGGGGTTGGCGTCAGGCTTCGATCCAGGGCTGCAGCACGACCTTGCCGGTGGTGAGGCCATTTTCCAGCAGACGATGGGCTTCGGCTGCTTGTGACAGCGGCATCACCTTGCCGATGTTGATGGACAGCTTGCCGGTCGTCAGGAAGCCGATCAGTTCGTTCATCGTCTCGGCCATGAGCTCCGGCCAGGCGGCATAGGCCGCGATGTAGATGCCGATGACGCTGTGATTGTAGGCCGTCAGCCGCCACGGGTCGATCTGGGCAGATTTGCCGCTGGATTGCCCGAGATAGACCATGCGGCCGAAGGGCGCCAGGGCGTCGAGAGCCCTGTTGACGTTGTCGCCGCCGGCGGTTTCCATGATCAGGTCGACGCCGGGTCCATCGGTCAGTTCCTTCACGCGCTCGGCCCAGTCGGGCTGGCGATAGTCGACGGTGGCGTCGGCTCCGAGCTTTTCGGCGATGGCCCGTTTTTCCGGCGTGCTCGCGGCGGCGATCACCTTGCCGGCACCGTAGAGCTTGGCGAGCTGCACCAGGAACGAGCCGAGCCCGCCGGCAGCACCCTCGATCAGCACGGTTTCGCCTTCGACGAGACGACCGGATTTGCGCAGCGCGATTGCCGCCGTCATGCCATGCGCCACCAGAGCGGCCGCGTTCACGGCGTCGAAGCCCTCCGGCAGAGGGATGACGATCTGCGCGGGAACGGCGATATATTGGGCATATCCGCCGGCGCCCGGGGTCGCGAGCACGAGCGTGCCGACCGCTGGCCCCGCAACGCCCTCGCCCAGCGCTGCAACCGTGCCGGCAACCTCGATACCGAGCGTAAAGGGCACCGGCGAGGCTTCCGGATAGTCGTCTCCGCGCCGCCGCATCGTATCGGCATAGTTCAATCCGACGGCGTCGACGCGAATGAGAATTTCGCCGGGGCCGGCTGTCGGATCGGGAACATCCTCATAGACCAGAACCTCCGGACCTCCCGTTTGGTGGAAACGCACTGCTTTCATGTCACTTCTCCATTTGCATCACGCGATGCATAGGTATATGCAGGAAACCTAGTGTCAATTAGGCACTTATTGTCGCTCAGGTATCCCGGAGGAAACCGCATGGCGGATAAGACCTGCACCCTTGGAGAGTCGGCCGAGCTTGTCCGGCTCATTCTCGATCAGATCGCCGATAAATGGTCGATCCTCATCATGGCATCGCTTTGCCGCGGACCGATGCGCTTCAATTCCCTGAAACGGGAACTGGAAGGCGTCACGCAGAAGTCTTTGACGCAGGCTCTTCGGCGTCTGGAACGCTCCGGCATCGTCGCCAGACGCGTCATTCCCGTGTCCCCTGTCGCCGTCGAGTACAGCGTCACCCCTCTGGGTGAAACGCTCATCGAACCGTTTCAGGCGCTGTTCCAATGGGCGAGCGTCCACAAGGACAGGGTCGAGGCGGCGCAGAAGGCGTTCGATGGGGAAACCGACGGGCAACAGGCGGCGAAGACCACGATCAAGCTGCGGCTCGCCAGCTAGCGCACGCGCGCAAGCCGCTTGATCTCTCGTCCGCGATCGTGAACGGGGACCGCGAGAGGCGTTCAGCCCCTCGCCACCCGCGCCTCTCTCTCCGCCGCCAACACACGATACGCCGCGCCGGGGTGCGGGGCGGCGAGCCTTGGGCCGGCGTCGAAGAGTTTCTCGCGCAGGGTGCCCGGTCGATACGCCGTCTTGTAGACGCCGCGTTTCTGCAGCTCGGGCACGAGAAGATCGACCGCGTCCTCGAAGGTTTCCGGGGTCACGGCGTAAGCGAGGTTGAAGCCGTCGACGTCGGTGTCTTCGACCCATTCCTGCAGGAGATCGGCCACCGTCTGGGGAGATCCGACGAAGACCGGTCCGAAGCCACCGATGCCCACCCAGTCGGCCATTTCGCGGACGGTCCAGACCTTGTCCGGGTCGATGGTCGTAAAGGTTTCCACGGCCGATTGGACGGCATTGGTATAGCGATGGCGCAGGGGTTCGTCGGGCGCGAACTGTCCGAAATCGATCCCGGTCCAGCCGGAGATGAGCGTCAACGCCCCCTCGTAGGACACGTGCTTCCTATACTCGTCGAACTTCCGCTTGGCCTCGGCATCGGTTTCCCCGAGGATCACCGTCTGCAGGTTAAAGGCGAGAATATCGCGCGGGTTGCGCCCTGCCCGTTCGGCCGCCTCGCGCACATTGGCGACATAGCGTTTCAGCACGGGCTTCGAGGGCGCGGCGACGAAGATGCACTCGGCATGCGCGCCGGCGAAATCCTTGCCGCGGCTGGAGGCGCCCGCTTGGTAGAGAACCGGCGTGCGCTGCGGCGACGGCTCGCTGAGGTGGATGCCGGGCACGGTGAAATGCTTGCCCCGATGGTGGATCGGATGAACCTTTTCGGGATGGGTGAAAATGCCGGACTGACTGTCGCGCACCACCGCATCCTCCTCCCAGCTCCCCTCCCAGAGCTTGTAGCAGACCTCCAGATACTCCTCGGCAAGGTCGTAGCGATCGTCGTGGTTCGACTGCTGCGCCTGACCGACGTTCAACGCGCCGCTGTTGAGATAGGAGGTGACGATGTTCCAGCCGACGCGGCCCTTGGTCAGGTGGTCGAGCGTCGAGATGCGCCGCGCGAACGTGTAGGGATGCTCGAAGGAGAGCGAGGCCGTCAGCCCGAAGCCGAGATGCTCCGTCACATAGGCCATGGTCGGGATCAGCTGCAGCGGATCGTTGACCGGCACCTGCGCCGAATGGCGCAGCGCCGCGTCCGTATTGCCGTTGAGAACGTCGTAGACGCCGAGCACGTCGGCGATGAACAGGCCATCGAATTTGCCGCGCTCGAGCGTCTTTGCAAGCTGCACCCAGTAGTCGAGATCCTTGTAGCGGGAGGATTGGTCGCGCGGATGCGTCCAGAGCCCGGGCGATTGATGGCCGACGCAGTTCATGTCGAAAGCGTTCAGTCGGATTTCACGGGTCATCGACGGTTCCTTTGTGTCAGGCCTTGGCATGGCGGCGGCGGGCAAAGCTCAGCGCCAGCACCGCGAAGATCAGCGTGCCGGTGCCGACCTGCTGCCAGTAGAAATTGAGGCCCGTCAGCAACAGGCCGTTGGCGACGATGCCGAGCAGCAGGACGCCGAGCACCGTGCCGGGAATGTTCGGCCGGCCGAGCGGACTGAGCGTCGTGCCGATGAAGGTGGCGCCGATGGCGTTCAGCAGGAAGGCATTGCCGGACGAGGGAATGTAGACCGTCACCGTCGCCGTCAGGATCAGCCCTGCCACGGCGGCGATCAGCCCGACGAGGATGAAGGTGACGGCGACATGCGCGCGGCTGGCGACGCCGGAATAGCGCACCACATCCGGCTGGATGCCGATCGCGATCGCCACGCGGCCGAAGCGCGTGCGCGCAAAGACGAGCGTGGCGACCAGGATGAGCGCACCGGCGATGACGAGCGGGACGGGAATGCCGGCGAGCGTGCCGCGGCCGAGGAAACGGAAGGCTTCCGGCACGCCGGCCGGAGGCAGGTAGACCGGGTTCCCGCCATTGGTGAGGATCTGCTGCAGGCTGCGGCCGATGAAGAGCGTGCCAAGCGTCGCAAGGAACGGCGAGATGCCGATGAGCGAGATCAGCACGGCGTTGAAGGCGCCGACCAGCGCGCCGGAGGCAAGGCCCGCCAGCGCCGCCACGCCCACCGGCTGCCCGGCCAGAACCAGCGAAACGAAGGCGAAACTTGCAAAATCGATCGCCGTGCCGACCGAGAGGTCGATGCCGCCGACGGCCACCGCGAAGGTCATGGCGATGGTGACGATGACGAGAAGGGTGACGTTGTTGACGAGGATGCTCTGCAGATTGGCCGCGGTCAGGAAGACTGGGCTCGCCAGCGAGAACAGCACGATGACGGCGGCGAGCGCCACGAGCAAAGGATAGCGCAGGATGCCGCCATAGGCCGCCTGCAGGATCGTGGACGACGGGCGCGCGGTGCCGGATGCCGGGACAGCCATGTCAGGCCTCCTTCTTGCGCAGGAGCGTGGTCGCGGAGACGACCAGCAGGATGAGAATGCCCTGAACGCCGTTGACCAGCGTGCTGGAGATGTTGAGCAGCTGAAACCCGTTGACGAGGATGCCGACGAACAGCGTCGACAGCAGCGTGCCGCCAATGGTGGGAACCAGGCGACGGGAGAACACCGCGCCGAGCAGCGCCGTGACCACCACCGGCAGCAGCATTTCGCCCGAACCCGTGGTGCTGCCGCTGAGGTTGGAGACGGAGAGAATGCCGGCGAACCCGCCACAGAGCCCGCTCGCGACGAAGGCGCCGGCCGTCAGCCGCCGCACAGGCAGCCCGGCGGCCCGCCCCGCCTCCGGAAACTCGCCCACGGCATAGAGCCTGAGGCCGGTCGGCGTGAACTGCACGATGGCCCCGACGATGAGGGTGAAGACGACGAGAACGAGGCCGAGCACCGGAATGCCGAGCGGGCCGGACGAAGAGAGCGCCGAGAGCAGCGGCGTGGTGGCGGGAATGACTGTGTTCTGGGTGAGGACGAGCTCGATGCCGGCCACGACGTTCATCACCGCCAGGGTGGCCAGCAGCGGCACGATACCGGCAACCACAACGGCGAAGGCATTGACCGCCCCGATGATGCCGCCGGTCAGAAGCGCGGCCGCAACGGCGGTTCCGTCGCCATATCCGGCCTGGGCGAGCGTCGCATAGACCGCGGCGCTCAAGCCCATATTGGCGGCAAGCGACAGGTCGATGCCGCCGGTCACCACGTTCGATCCCCCGGCGATCAGCACGATCGTCAGCCCCACGGCGAGGACGCCGGGAATGGCCGATTGCCCGACCACATTGCCGATATTGCCGACGCTGAGAAAATAGGGCGCCGTGATCGCGAAGACCGCGACGATGACGGCAAAGGCGATGAGGGATCCGGCGCGCAGCGCGAGCGCCGCGATCTGCCCGCCAAGCGCAGGCCCCGCAGGCGTCGCCTCTTGTCCGAGCGGCGAAAGCGGCGTCAGGTCGAGTTCAACCGACATGGCGGAGCACCTCGGACGAACCGGTCGAGGCCGCGAGCACCGCTTCCGGTGTCGTCTCGGCGGAGGCGAAGGCGCGGATCACGCGGCCGCGGAAGAGAACGAGGATACGGTCGGTGATGCCGACGAGTTCGGTGAGGTCCGACGACAGCACGATCACGCCCGCACCCCGCTCGGCCAGATCGCCGATCAATCGGTAGATCTCCACCTTCGAGCCGATATCGACGCCGACGGTCGGCTCGTCGAGCAGATAGATCTGCGAATGGCGGCTGAGCCATTTGGCGATCGCCACCTTCTGCTGGTTGCCGCCGGACAGCGTTCGCACCAGGGCGTCGCGCCCGGCCGTCTTGATCTCCAGCCGGGCAATCAGCCTGTCGGCCTCGCCACGCTCGCGCGCCGTCTCGAGAAAGCCGAAGCGGGTGAATTGCTTGAGGGACGACAGCGTGAGGTTCTCGCCGACCGTCATGTCGAGCGCCACGCCGTTGCGGCGGCGATCCTCGGGCACCAGCGCCAGCTCCCGCTGCGCCGCCCGGACCGGGTCGAGCCTGCGTGCCGGCTGGCCGTCGATCTCGATCGTGCCGCCATCGGCCTGGTCGAGCCCGAACAGCGTCCGCAGCACGTCCTTGGCGCCGGAGCCGAGCAGGCCCGTCAGACCGAGGACTTCGCCGCGCCGAAGCGAAAAGGAGACGTCGTGATATTTTCCGGAAAGCTGCAGCCCGTGCACCTTGAGAATGTCATGACCCGGCACGACGTCGCGCTTGGGAAACATCTCGCCGATGTCGCGGGCGATCATCAGTCCGGCGATCTCGGACGCCGAGGTCTGCGCGAGCGGCAGGGTCGCGACGTCGCGGCCGTTGCGCAGCACGGTCACGGCGTCGCACAGCGCCTCGATCTCGTTGAGATAGTGGGAGACGTAGAGGATCGTCACGCCCTCGTCGCGCAGCCGGCGGATGAGACGGAACAGGATGTCGGCCTCGCGCCGCACCAGCGCGGCCGTCGGCTCGTCGAAGACCAGAACCTTCGGCTGGTCGAGCAGCGCCCGCGTGATCTGAACGATCTGCCGCTCCGCCGTGGAGAGATCGCGGATCAGCGCGCTGTTGGGAATACGGATCCCGAAGTAGTCGTCGAGAATGTCCGCGGCGCGGCGCTGCATCAGGCGGCGGTCGAGAAACGGCGTTCCGGCGATCCGCGGCTCGCGGCCGAGAAACAGCGCCTCGCCGACCGTGAATGTGGGAACGAGCAGCCGGTCCTGGTGGATGAAATGGATGCCGAGCGTTTCGACGAGATGCGGCGTCAGCGTCCGGTGTTCGACGCCATCGATCTCGATCTGCCCGTCATCGGCCTGATGCAGGCCGGCAAGCAGCTTGATCAGCGTCGACTTGCCCGCGCCGTTCTGGCCGACAAGGCCGTGCACCGTGCCGCGCGGCACGGTCAGCGATGCGCCTGCAAGCGCCTGGGCCCCGTCGAAATGCTTGACGATCGCCGAAAAGGAAAGCGCGGCGCCTGGCCGGTGTGCCGGGAGTGTCATGTCTGAGAGGTCATGTCTGGGCTCCTGCGGACGGCGCGGACGGAGAGCGGAAAATGTCGGGAGACGGTGTGGGCCGGACGTTGGGAGGCGCCGTCCGGCCCGATCGGGATCAGCCGATCCCGAGTTTCTTCGTCACTTCGGCCACATTGGCCTTGTTGGCGAGAAGTGCGGGAACATAGGTCTCGCGCGGCAGCGTTTCGCCGGAGAGAAGCCGGGCGACGTTCTGGATCGCGGTACGGCCGATCTCTGCCGGTTGCTGGGCGACGTCGGCGCCGGCGGGCGATGCCGGATCGGCGACCAGTTGCAGGACCTCTGGGCTGCCATCGACGCCATAGGTGCGGATTTCGGTGCGGCCAGCCGCGGCCAGCGCCTGCGTCGCACCGAGCTGGGGAATATCCCAGGCCGACCAGATGGCCTTGATCGAGCCCTTCTCCGGATACTTGTTGAGCAGCGCCGTGATCTGGGTGAAGGCGTCCTGCACCGTGTTCGGGATCACGTCGCGCAGTTCCGGTTCAAGGATCTTGACCTTGGGGAAGTACTTGACGACGTTGACGAGCTGGTCGTAGCGGATGGCGCAGGGCGTGACGCCGTAAAAGCCGTTGAACACCACGATATTGCCTTCGCCGCCGATGTCGGAGACGAGCTGCAACGCCAGATCCTTGCCGATACCCCAGTTGTCGGAGGTCGTGTTGTTGATCGAGTTTGTGGAGCCGACATCGACGGTCAGCACCGGAATGCCGGCATCGCGCGCCTTCTTCAGCCAGGGGTCGATCACGCTCAGCGTGCCGAGGATCTGGACGATGGCGTCCGGCCGCTGGGCGATCAGCGTCTGGAGCTGGGAGACCAGCTTGCCGTCGTTGCGGCCGGCATCGACCGCGATCGGCTCGCCGCCGAGACGCTTTACCTCTTCGATCTGGGCATTGTAGGCCTGGAGGTCGAAGAAGTGATCCGTGCCGGTGGCGCTGATGCCGATCCGCTTGCCCTTCAGCGACAGCGCGCCGCTGGCGCTGGCGATGCTCGGACCGAGCAGACTTGCCGCCGTCAGCGTGGCGCCTGCGGCAGCGGTGAATTTCAAAATATCGCGGCGGCCGAGTGCGGCCATCCAGGTGTCGATCATGCGAAAGGTCCCCGTTCAATAATGTCTACAGAATATGTAGAATTTATTCCCTGCCGAGGAAGAACGTTCCAAACAAAGGGGCATCCGTGGAAAACTTCAGCCGTCCCGAGGCTTCCGAAAGACCCCTTCCGGCGGTCTCAGCGCGTGCGCCGTCCGAGGCCATAGGTCAGCGCCAATGCACCGACGAGCACCGCGCCCTTGACGAAGTCCTGCGTGTAATAGGGGGCGTTCAGCATTGTCAGCCCGTTGAGCAGCACCCCGACGAACACCGCGCCGACGATCGTACCGAGCACGTTCGGGCGCCGAAGATTGAGGACGGCGAAGCCGATCAGCGCTGCGGCCACCGCGTCCATCAGCAGGGACCCGCCGGACGACACGTCCCCTCGGCCGACACGGGCGGCGATGATGATGCCGCCGAGCGCGGCGAGCATTCCCGACAGCACGTAGGCGAGCGTTTTCAGCCGCAGGGTGGGCGCCCCGGCCAGCCGCGCCGCCACCTCGTTGCCGCCGGTGGCAAACAGCAGCCGGCCGATCCGGGTCCGCTCGGTCAGCACGGAGAGCGATACCGCGACGACCGCCATCAGCACGACCGAGACCGGGACGACGCCCGACAGGCTGTACCGACCGATCAGGAGAAAGCGGCCGTCATAGACGCCCATGGCCTTTGCGCCATCGGGAAGCACGAGGCCGGCGGAAATGGAGCGGCCGGCGGTGGGCAGCAGCTGCAGGCCGGACAGCAGAAACATCATCGCCAGCGTGGCGAGCAGATCCGGCACCTTCAGCCGGACGATGAGGAGGGCGTTGACCAGTCCGACCGCCGCGCCGAATGCGAGCACGAGCGGCACGGTGGCGAAGACATCCAGTTGCAGGACGATCATCGCATAGCTGGCCGCCATGACGCTGGAGGCGGCGACCGCGCCGATGGAAAGGTCGAAACCGCCGACGGCGAGCGTCAGCGTCACGCCCGCGCCGAGGATCGCCACCACCGAGACCCCCTGCAGGATGCTCATCAGGTTGCCGACATTGGCAAAGGCAGGCTCGGCGATGGTGAAGCCCGCAAGCAGCGCGGCCAGCAGCAGAAACACCGCGCTCGCCCGCAGCCCTGCCGCAATGTCTGCACGTCTTGCGACCCCGCCGCGTCGCGCGGCATCCTGCCTTTCCGCTGTTTCTTTCACGGGCCGCGTGACTGGAATCGGATCGTCAGTGAGCGCGGTCATGAGGCCGTCCTTCGGGTAAGGGAGCAGGTGTGCCCTGCAGATCTGCGGGGTGAGGATGATCGTCTGCCATGAGGCTGTGCTGATCGATCACGAGAATGCGGTCGGCCACGGCCTCGGCCTCTTCCCGGTCGGAGGTTGCGATCAACGTGGCGCGGTTGGTGCGCGCCCGGATCGCGGCGATGATCTCAGCCCGCGCGCCGACATCCACGCCCTGGAACGGCTCGTCCAGCATCAGCAGGCGAGAGGGGGCGGCGTCCCAGCGTGCCAGCACCGCCTTCTGCTGGTTGCCGCCCGAGAGCGACCAGATCGAGGCATCCGGACCGGAGGCCTTGATCGACAGGCGCGCCATCGCCGTCTCCGCCTCGCGCCGTTCCCGGCCGCCGAACAGAAAGCCGGCGTAAGACCACGCCGCCAGATGCGGCAGGCTGATCGTCGATTTCAGTGCGTGCCCCGGCCAATCCGGCGGCATGAGCGAGGATCGATGCCGATCCTCCCCGGCCATGACGACACCGGCCGCGATGGCCTGCGCCGGCGAGCGCGGCCGATAGGACCGGCCATCGAGGTGGATGGTGCCCGCGCACAGCGGATGGACGCCGAAGAGGGTGGACAGCAGGCGGCTCTTGCCGCCGCCGAGCACCCCGGTCACGGCCACCACCTCACCCGCATGGACCGTCAGGTCGAAGGGTGCCGCATCCGGACCGAGCCGAAGCTGCCGGGCCTCCAGAACCGCCACGCCACGCGGCCGAACCAAGCCTGCAGACGGCGGCGCGAGGGGCCTGCCGATCATCGTCTCGATGGCGCGGGAGAAGTCGATCGGCCTTGCGAATGCGCCGGCGACCGCGCCGTTCCGCAGCACGATCGCCCGGTCCGCGAGCGCCGCGAGGTCGGCTGTGCGGTGGGAGATGTAGAGGACGGCGAGCCCGTCCTGCCGCAGCCGCAGCAGGATCGTAAACAGCCGCCGGCTTTCCGCCGCCGAAAGGCTGGCTGTCGGCTCGTCGAGGATCAACAGGTGGGGTGGTTCCGCCTGCGGATGGGCGGAAAGCGCGCGCGCAATGGCAAGCAGCTGACGATCGGCGGCCGGCAGGTCGGCGAAATCGCGCTCGAGCGGCAATGCGATGCCCACCGCGTCGAGCATGGCCTGCGCCTCCCGGCGGACGGTTTTGCGGGACAGGAAGAACGGGCTGTTCCGATCGGCGAAGCGCCCGAGCATCAGGGCATCCGCCACGGTCAATCCGGGAATGCCGACGACATCCGTCGACTGGTGCACCGTGGCGATCCCGGCCCGCCCGGCCTCCGCCGGCGAGCGCGGCCGAAAGGCCTTCCCGTCGAGCGTGATGGTTCCACCGTCGGCCAAAAGCACGCCGGAGAGGATCTTGACCAGCGTCGATTTGCCGGCGCCGTTCGCCCCCATCAGCGCCACGATCTCGCCCCGCCCGATGTCGAACGACGCGCCATCGAGGGCACGCGTGCCCTCGAAACTCTGCGTCACATTGGCGATGGTCAGAAGAGGTGGGGTCATGCGCCTGCCTTATTGTCTATAAAGATTGTCATATGTTTCTGCCTGACAGAAGGGTGGCGAGGGCAACGACGTTCCGAAGACATGCCCTTGCCGGGAATGTCCGTTCCCCTGACGACCCCTGAGGAGAACGATCATCCGCAGCGCGTTTTTCATCGCTCCACGGTTCGGGGCACGGATTTTGGCGTTGGCGCGAACATTTGGAACGGCGTTGCGCCGGAGGCCTCAAAAAAGAACCGCTAATTCTACAAAATTACTGGATTAAATATCTAATGGCAGAACTGCGTGGCGAACCCGGCATGCAGCAGCCATGGCCGCAGCGCGCAACGATGACCGCGCTCTCAAAGGACCCTGCCGATGACATCCTTCTTCCGCCTGGTGGCCTCTGCTGCCCTCCTCACATTTTCCGTCCTTCCCGCTGCGCATGCCGGGGGGATTGCCGGTGCACCTGCACCGTTCGACAAAGGCGGCGTCAAGGTCGCCCTCGTCAGCTATATCTCGGCCGGCGATTTCTTCCAGGCCTACCAGGCCGGCGCGCAGGCGCAGGCGGATGCGCTCGGCATCGATCTGCGGGTCTTTCCGGGCCGGCAGGATGCAGCCGAACAGCGCGAGCAGATCCTCCAGGCGATCAATCTCGGGGTCGAAGGCATCGTCATCGATCACGGCCTGCCGGAATCGCTTGGCGACGTCGTGCAGCAGGCTCTGGACAAGGGGATCAAGGTCGTCGCCTTCGACGTGAACCTCGACAATCCCAAGATCCCGCAGGTCGAGCAGAGCGATCACGAACTGGCGCGCCTCGCCCTCGACCAGGCCGTGAAAGAGAACGGCACCAGCTTCAAGGCCGGCTATGTCTATGTCGCGGGCTTTGCGCCGCTCGACCGGCGCAACGAGGTCTGGGACAGCTTCAGGACGGAAAACAAGGGTGTCGTGGAGAAGGCCCGGTTCGGCACGGTCAACGACACCACGGCGATCGCCACGGCCGACCAGGCCAAGGCGGTCCTGCGGGCGAACCCCGATATCACCGTCGTCTTCGCCCCCTATGACGAGTTCGCCCGCGGCGTGAAGCTCGCGGCCACCGATCTCGGCATCGCCGACAGGATCAAGATCTATTCGGCGGATGTCTCCACCGCGGATATCCAGGAGATCACCGAGGAGGGCAGCCCCTGGGTGGCGACGGCCGCAACGAACCCCGCCGTCGTCGGCGCCGTCTCGATCCGTGCCGCCGCCCTGCAGATCGCCGGCCAGCCCGTCGACCACACGCTCGTCGTCAAGCCGGCGCTTCTGACGCAGGCCGAGCTGCGCGCAGCCGGTGTGAAGACCATCGAGGAGCTCGCCGCCAAGGTGCCCGCCTTCAACGCCAGCGATGCAGCAAAGGCCGACTGGATCCCGGCCAAGCTGTTCTGACCCGACCATTGCGCGAACGCGACCGAACCGCGAATTCAAGGACCTGAGCATGAGCAAGACCAATGTCGTCCCCCTCGCGAGCCATGGAGCGTCCAGAGAGACGCTCTTTGCCCGCGCCACAGAACTCTCCGCCGATTTCGGCAGTCGTGCCGCAGCGCTCGACGAGGCGGGGCTTGCCCCGGTGGAGGAGATCGCCAGGCTGAAGGCGGCCGGGCTCCTGAACGCGCTGCAGCCGGTCGGGATCGGTGGCGGCGGGCTCGACTGGGTGGACGGGTTGCGGCTGGTGCGCATTCTCGCACGCGGCGAAAGTTCGCTCGGGCAGTTGCTCGGCTACCATTTCGTCAACGCCGCCTATATCGGCTGGGCCCATCTGGACCGGGCAAAGGCGGAGGCGCTGGCGGCCGAAACGGTGTCCCGCAATCTCTATTGGGGTGCCGCCGTCAACCCGCGCGATCCGGGGCTGACGCTGACCCCGCGCGGCAAAGACTATGTTCTGAACGGCCGCAAGTCGTTTTCCACCGCCGCGCGGATCTCCGACTACATCAATGCCAATGCCAGCCTCGGCGACACGATCGCCGGGTTTGCCGTGCCGACCGATCGGCCGGGCTACATCGCGCATGACGACTGGGACAATATCGGCCAGCGCCTGTCGGACAGCGGCAGCGTCGAGTTCCGGGATTTCCCGGTCTATGCGGAGGATCTCGTCGGCCCCCCGGCCGCGCCGGATGCCGTGGGCGCGGTTCTGCCGACCTTCAACACGCCGTTGATCCAGCTGGTCTTCGTCAACTTCTATCTCGGCACAGCAGAGGGGGCGCTGGCCGCCGCGCTCGACTACGTCCGGACCACGACGCGCCCCTGGGTCACCTCGAACGTCGAGCGGGCGGCGGACGATCCCTATATCCTCGAGCGCGTCGGCGAATTCACCGCGGCGTTGAAGGCTTCCGCCGCCCTCGCCGACAGCGCCGCCGCCGCCGTCGAACGCGCTTTGTCCAAGGGCCATGACGTCACCGCGGAGGAGCGCGGTGCGGCGGCGGCCGAGGCCTATGCGGCCAAGGTTCACGCCACCCATGTCTCGCTCGACATCACGTCCCGCGTCTTCGAACTGACCGGCGCCCGCTCCACGGCATCGAAATACCGGTTCGACCGCTTCTGGCGCAACGTCCGCACCCACACGCTCCACGATCCCGTGTTCTACAAGGCCCGCGAAGTCGGCGATTTCGCCCTGAACGGCACGATCCCGACGGTCAGCCTCTACAGCTGACGGCGAAAACGCCACACGAGAAAGGCCCGTTCCCTCCGGGGAGCGGGCCTTTCTCGTTGTCGCGTCGATGAGACGGAAACCGGATCAGAGGGCGCCGCTTCGGGGCGGCAGGACGCCGTTGAGATGGTAGTTTCCGACCACATGGTGCTTCCAGCGCACCGGATCGTGCAGCGTATGGGTGCGGGCGTTGCGCCAGTGGCGGTTGAGATTGAGCGCCACCTTGGTCGAAGACGTGCCCGCCAGCTCGAACAGGGTGCTGGAGGCATCGAGCGCGATCTCCGTCGTCAGAACCTTGGCCGCGGCAACGGCGAGCGTAGCTTGCAGCACCTTGTCTTCCGTCGGGTCGATCTGCGCGAGATCGACCTTGTGCCCGGCGCTGGCGAGCAGCGCCGTCGCCGCCTCGATCCGGATGGCGATCTCGCCGACCTTCGACACGGTCAGCGGATCTTCGGAGGCGCGTTCGACGCCGCTGTGCATCCAGGGGCGCGACTGCGTCTTCACGAAGGTCACCATATCGGCAAAGGCGGCGCGGGCGATGCCGAGATCGACGCCGGCATGGATGATCTGGCCGACCGAGCCGATGGTCGTCGGGCGCTCGAACCCGCGATGATGGTGCACGACCGCATCGGCGCCGACGGCGACATTCTTCAGGATGGTGGTGCCGCTGCCCGTGGTGCGCTGCCCGAAACCGTCCCAGTCGTCGATGATCTCGATGCCCTCGGCGCCGCGGGGCACGAAGGACATGGTCAGGTGCTCCTCCTCGTCGAGCGCGAAGATGGTCACCCAGTCGGCAAAGAGCACGCCGGTCGAATAGAATTTTTGGCCGTTGATCCGGTAGCCGAGCCCGTCGCGCGCGATCCGTGTGTTGTAGTGCCCGACCGTCTTGGTGCCGCGTTCCGACAAGGCGTTGCCGAACCGGTCGCCCGCGAGCGCCCGACCGAAGAAGAAGCGCTTCTGCTCCTCCCCGCCATCGACGCGCAGGGCCTCCAGAATATAGAAATGGTTCTGCGGGATCTGGCCGATCGACGCATCCGCCGCAGACAGGATCGCCGTCACCTCCGCCAGCACGGCATTCGACACGTCGATCCCGCCGTATTCCGGCGGAACGGTGATCGCCAGAAGGCCGGAGCGCGACAGCGCGTCCAGTTCGCGATGCGGCAGCAGGCGTTCCTCGTCGCGCCGGGCAGCGCCCTCGGCGAAATCCGCAGCCAGGTCCGCAGCGACGGCAAGGGCCTCCTCCTCGCTCCCGATCCGGCCCTGCGGAAGGCTCTCCTCGGAAGGCGGAAACATCGTCACACGACCGGCAGGATCGTGAATGGCTAGGATCGTCATGGCACGGTTCCTCAATCGAGACGCAGGGAAAGGCGGGCCATCGGCCCGCCATCGAATTTCCGGAAGGGGATCAGGACTGGCTGATTTTGAGCGCCGGACGGTGATCGCCGGCGATCGTTTCTCCGAACGGCCCCGTATTGATGGAGGCTTCGCGCGCCTTGACGGGATGGGCCAGCGGCAGGTTGGGCAGGACCAGCTCACCGAAACGATAGGCTTCCTCGAGATGCGGATAGCCCGACATGATGAAGGTATCGATGCCGATCTCGCGATATTCCTCCATCCGTGCCTTCACCTGGTCCGGATCGCCGACCAGGGCCGTGCCGGCGCCGCCGCGCACGAGGCCGACGCCGGCCCAGAGATTGGGGCTGACCTCCAGCTTGTCGCGCCGTCCGCCATGCAGGCGGCTCATGCGGCTCTGGCCGACAGAGTCCATGCGCTCGAACACTTTTTGCGCCGCGGCGATCGTATCGTCGTCGAGATATTGAATGAGCTCGTCCGCCGCCCGCCAGGCCGCTTCGGCCGTCTCGCGCACGATGACGTGCAGGCGGATGCCGAAGGTCACCTCGCGGCCCTCGCGATCGGCGAGCGCCCGAACCTCGGCGATCTTCTTGGCGACGTCCTCCGGCGGCTCGCCCCAGGTCAGGTACTTGTCGATGGTACGGGCCGCGACTTCCTGGCCGATGCCGGAGGAGCCGCCGAAATAGAGCGGCGGATGCGGCGTCTGGTAGGACGGGAACAGGACGCGCCCGTCCTCGATGTCGAAATGCTTGCCTTTGTGGTTGACCGTCTCGCCCTGCAGCAGGGCCTTGTAGATGTGGAGGAATTCCTCCGTCACCTCGTAGCGCTCGGCATGGGCGAAGTGGATGCCGTCGCCCTTGTTCTCGATCGGATCGCCGCCGGTGACGACATTGATCAGCACGCGGCCTTCCGAAATCCGGTCGAGCGTCGCCGTCATGCGCGCGGCCAGCGTCGGCGACAGCAGGCCGGGGCGCACGGCGATTAGGTATTTCAGCTTCTCCGTCAGCGGCGCCAGCGCGGACGCGACCACCCAGCTGTCCTCGCAGCTCTTTCCCGTGGGGATGAGCACGCCGTAATAGCCGAGCGAATCCGCTGCCTGCGCGACCTGCTTGAGATAGGCCAGATCGACATTGCGGCCGCCGATGGTGGTGCCGAGATAGCGGCTGTCGCCATGGGTCGGCAGGAACCAGAGGACGTTGATCTTTTCGGGCGCGGAAGTCATGGCGATGTCTCCAGAACGGATGGATGCTGAGCCCGGGCCGTGCGGATATCCGCAGGCGCCGGGACGGAAAGGGATTGGTGAAGCGCGCTGCGCACCTTGGCGCGCGCCTGCTCGAAAGGAACGCCGCTCCGCTGGTGCGGATGGGCGATTTTGATGTCGTCGAGGATTCGGCCGGGCCACGGCTTCAAGACGATGACGCGATGGGCAAGGGACACGGCTTCATCGATGTCGTGGGTGACGAGGATCATCGTTGCCCGGGTTTGCGCCCAGATATCGAGGAGATGCTGCTGCAGCGTTTCCCGCGTCAGGGCGTCGAGGGCGGAGAACGGCTCGTCGAGCAACAGGACCTCCGGCCGGGTCACCAGCGCCCGGGCGATGGCGACGCGCTGGGCCTGCCCGCCCGACAGCGCCTTCGGCAGGCGATCGCCATAGGCCTCGAGATTGACGCGACAGAGCGCCTCCTCGATCCGCGCGGCCTGCTCCGCGCGCGGCAGATGCGCGAGCCCGAAGCCGACATTGTCCCGGACGCTGAGCCAGGGCAGGAGACGCGGCTCCTGGAAGATGAGGTTGATCAGCGGATGCGGCTCGTGAACCGTTTCGCCATGGATGCTGACCGTGCCGCTGGTCGGCGCATCCAGCCCGCCGATCAGCCGCAGAAGCGTGCTCTTGCCGCAGCCCGAGCCGCCGATGATGGCCACGATCTCGCCGGGTCGTGCATCCAGCGTAAAGCCGGCGAGTGCCTGCACGCCACCGGCATAGGTCTTGCCAAGTCCCTTCAGCGCCAGCATCACAACCCTCCCCGGCTGAAATTGTCCTGCCACGCGACGAGCGGCGCGGTGGCACGCACCAGAAGCGCATCCGACAGCTTGCCGATCACCGCGAAGATCAGGATCGCCGACATGATCTGGTCGGGCTTGCCCAGTTGCTGACCGTCCACGAGCAGATAGCCGAGACCTTCGGAGGCGCCCATGAACTCGGCGGCAACGACGAACATCCATCCGAGCCCGAGGCCCGCCCGCAGCGACACGATGAAGGCCGGCAGCACGGCCGGAAAGAGGATACGCCGCACGAGATCGAAACCGCTCAGGCGAAAGATCCGGCCGACCTCGACGATCTTGCGATCGACCGACAGCAGGGCCGTGGACACGCCGAGATAGACCGGGAAGAAGACGCCCGTCGCGATCAGCACCACCTTGGAGGTCTCGAAGATGCCGAACCAGAGAATGAAGAGCGGCACCCAGGCGATCGAGGGAATGGCCCGCAATGCCTGAAGCGTCGGATCGACGACCGCATGCGCGACGCGGAAATAGCCGGTCAGGCTGCCGGCCAGCGCACCGGCGGCAGCGCCTGCGAGAAAGCCGAGCAGCACGCGCAGACAGGTCGAGACGATGTGATCGACAAGCTGCCCGGCCGTCCAGAGATCGACCAGCGTCGTGAGAATGCGCGACGGCGGCGGCACGAGCCGACCGCTCGCCAAACCGCTGTCGACGGCGATCTCCCAGAGGAGAAACGCACCGACCGGCAGAGCGACAGCCGTGGCGAAGCGGATCAGCGCACCGCCCCACTGACCACCCGAAAAACCGGCAGGCCGAACCGGCCGTGCCGGGGCCTCCGATCCGGCTGCTGTCCGTGACGGCCCGTCGATGGCGCCCGATGCGACATCCGACACGGACCCTGCCTTGAGCGCATTCATCGTCATTATTGGATCAGATCCTGACTGAAGCTCGGATCGATCAGATCGGCCACCGTCTTGGCGATGTCGGCATCGGGGCCAAGAACGCCCGCTTCCTGAAGCGCAAGCCCTGCCTTGGTGATGGTCTCCGCCTGGACGTCGCCGATGCGGGAGGTCGATAGATCCGTGCGCTCCAGCTGACGATCGATGACCGCGTCGGGCAGTTTCGCCGCCTCGATCAGCGCCGCCTTCAGGGCGGCCGGATCGGCCAGCGCCTGCTTGCGCGCCTGTTCATAGGTTGCGAGAACCCGTTTCACGATATCCGGATGCTCGGCGGCAAACGTTTCGGTGGTGTTCAGCACGCCCCAGCTGTTGTTCTCCGGCTTGCGATAGAAGAGCTTTGCGCCCTCCTCCACTTCGGCTGCGGCCATCAACGGATCGAGACCCGCCCAGGCATCGACATCGCCACGGCTGAGCGCGAGCCGCCCATCGGCGTGCTGCAGGAGCACGAACGTCACGTCTTTCGAGGTCAGGCCCGCATCGGCGAGCGCCCGCACCAGAAACACATGCGGATCGGTGCCCCGCGTGACGGCGACCGTCTTGCCCTTGAGATCGGCAACGGTCTTGATCGGTGAATCCTTGCCCGTCACCAGCGCGGTCCATTCCGGGCGCGAATAGACATAGACGGATTTGACGGGATTGCCGTTCACGCGGGCGATCAGCGCCGCCGCACCGGCCGTCGATCCGAAATCGATCGACCCGGCGTTCAGATATTCCAGCGCCTTGTTGGAGCCGGCCGATTGCACCCAGCGGATGCTGATCCCGTCCTTCTCGAACGCCTTTTCGAGCAGCCCTTCCTTCTTGAGGAGAAGGCTGACCGGGTTGTAGGTCGCCCAGTCGATGCGGATCTCCGTCACATCGGCCGCACGTGCGCCGGTGATGGCCGCGGCAAGCGCCACGCCCGTGGCAAGGCCAAAGGCCAGAAGTTTTCGCGCGATCATCGCCATACCGTCACCCGTCCTCATCAAGCCGGCCCTACGCCGGGAAGGATGGAAGGTAGAAATTACGCTCGTCGCAAAGAAGGAATGGCTTTCTATAATCCACTAAATCCTTAGAATTTCTTCATTTGCGGCACGCGCCCCTTCAGGCGAGACTGTCAGCTCTCGAATGCGATGGAACGGGTTCCCTTTATGACGATCAACGACGTGCGCCTGTCCGCGGCGATTCAGGCAGGTGCGATTCAAGCAGGCCCGGTTGGCGTAGGCCCGGTTGGCGTAGGCATGGTTGATGCGGGAGCGCCCCTTGCCGTCTCTGAGGTCGGCGCCCGCAAAACCATCGCCATCATCGGCGGCGGCTTTTCCGGGGCGGCGGTCGCCTATAACCTTTCCGGACATCCCGACATCGCCTTTCAGACCGACATCGTCATCTTCGAACCGCGTGCGGAGATCGGCCGCGGCCTTGCCTATGATACCGCCGATCCGGCGCACCGCATCAATGTGCCCGCGGCCCGCATGAGCCTTCGCCCCGACGCGCCCGAGCATTTCTCCGCCTGGCTGGCGCGCACGGACGCCGCCGCCGATGACGTCGCGGCAGAGCGACCGGATGGGTCCCTCTTTCCGCGGCGCGGCGTGTTCGGCGCCTATGTCGCCGACAGCCTGAAACCCTATCTGGAAAGCGGCGCCGTGCGCCATATCCGCGCCGCCGTCACGGCTGTTCGCAGGGCTCCGGGCGGTTGGGAGATAGAGGACAGCGCCGGCGGACGTTGGAGCGCGGCGCTGGTCGTCATTGCCACCACCCACCCGCCACCGGCCCCGCCCCGCGCGCTTGTCGACGCGCTCGGCCCGCACCCGCGGTTCATATCCGACCCGACGCAACCCCAGGCGCTCGCCGCCATCCGCCCGGACGATGATGTTCTCGTCGTCGGAAACGGCCTCACATCAGCCGATGTGATCGCGTCGCTTGCCGCCTCCGGCCATCGCGGCCGCATCCTCTCGGTCTCGCGCCGGGGCCTTCGCTCCCGCGGCCATGCGCCGTTTCCACAGGAGCCCTTTGGCGATCTGCTCTCCCCGCCGCCCTTGTCCGCACGGGACCTCGTCAAACGCATCCGCGACGCCATCCGCGCGGCGTCGGCCGAGGGCCTCACATGGCACGCCGTGATCGATCAGGTGCGCACCCAGGCGGCCGATGTCTGGCCGAACCTGCCCGTCGCCGAGCGCCGCCGCATCGTCCGCCACCTCCGGGTCTTCTGGGACGTTCATCGCTTTCGCATCGCCCCGCAGGTCGAAGAGGCGCTGGATGCGGCAATCGCAGCCGGTCGTCTCGAGATCGTCGCCGGTTCGGTGCGCAAGGCCGCGATCGAGGACGATCGCATCCGCGTTTCCGTGACACGAAAAGGCTCCGCCGACCCTGTCGAGCCCCTGTTCGATGCCGTGATCGTCACCACCGGCCCCGCCCATGGCGGCATCCTCGACAGTCAGGCCTGGCTGCGAGATCTGCACGCCGCCGGACATCTCCACCTCGATCCGACCGGTCTCGGCATCGATTGCGATGCGCAGTCCCAGGCGCTCAACCCCGAGGGCGTGCCGGACGACAGCCTTCTGATCTCGGGCCCGCTTGCCCGCGGACGTTTCGGCGAGTTGATGGGCCTGCCGCAGGTCAGCGAACACGCACGGCTCGTGGCCGCTCGCGCCGCCGAAACGCTCCGCACGCAATCGCATGCCGGAGAGATCGCGGCCCGTTGAGCGTGCGCAAATCGGAAAATCATTCTCCGGGGATGGCCGATCGGGGCATTCCCTTCTTTGTCTAGCATTCCACTAGACATTACGATGCCGGTCGACAGGTGGCCTGGCTCCAGAGCCAGGACAGGATCTCCGACGCCCGCCACAGGCCGCCCGACCGAGCGCGGCCCTTCCCGAAAGACAGTGCCATGAGCCTTTCCAAGACGTCTTCCCTCGCAAACGGCGCCAGTGCCTTCAACCAGCCGCCTTTGTCCGTCGTCCAGTTCGACGGTTCCGAACAGCTGAAGCGCGCCATGCGGCACGTCGCCGCCACGGTCTCGGTCGTCACGGCCGGCACCGATGACAGAACGGGCGCCACGGTCACGTCGGCCACCGCGCTCAGCGTCGATCCGCCGACGATGATCGTCAACATCAACCGCTCTTCCTCGAGCTGGCCGGTGATCGAGCGCCACGGCCACTTCTGCGTCAACATCCTTTCGAGCGACCAGCAGGACATTGCCGACCGGTTCGCCGGCAAGGGCGGCCTCAAGGGCCCCGCTCGCTACGAGGGTGCCGACTGGACCACGCTCGTCAGCGGCGCGCCCGTGCTCCGCGACGCCCTGTCCGCCATCGATTGCGAAGTCGAGCACGTGATCGAGCACCACACCCACGCCATCATCATCGGCCGCGTCCTCGCCGTCACGCAGAAGGACGCCGAACCCCTGCTCTATCATCAGGGCGGATACGGGCAGTTCCGGACGTAACAGCGCACGCTTCCAAAGAGAAACGGCCGCCAAGAATGTCTATATAATTGGTAGTTTGTTGCTGTCGCTACCCGCCCGGCTCCGTCATCCTCCGGGGGTATCAGAGAAGCGCGGAAGAGGGCTTTCGCGTGAAGGGGGCAAGCATGAAATTCACATCATTCCTCGCGGCGGTCGCGGTCGGTCTCGCAAGCGTTTCCATCGCATCGATTGCGCAGGCGGCGGACAAGAAGGTCGTCGTCGGTTATCAGACGGACGCGTTGCCGTCCTCGGTCGCCATCGCCAATGGCGATTTCGCCAAGGCGACCGGCTACGACATCGATTTCCGCAGGTTCAATTCCGGCGCCGAGATCTTCGCCGCTATCGCTTCCGGCGATGTCCAGGTCGGCTATGTCGGCTCCAGCCCGTTTGCCGCCGCCACCTCGCGCGGCCTCGACGTCAAGGCCTTCTACCTCTCGTCCATCTCCGGCATCGACGAGGCGCTTGTCGTGCGCAACGGCTCGGGTATCGAAAGCCTTCAGGATCTCAAGGGCAAGAAGCTCGCTGCCGCGCCCGTCTCGACGGACCACTACCAGCTGCTCGCTCTCATCAAGTCGTTGGGCCTGAGCGAAAAAGACGTGCAGGTCTTCGCCATTCCGCAGCCGGAGATCGTCGCCAGCTACACGCGCGGCGATATTGATGGCGGCTTCGTCTGGGATCCGGCGCTGACCGAGCTGAAGAAGAACGGCAAGGTGCTGATCACCTCCAAGGACGTGGCCGAACGCGGCGCGCCGACCTTCTCGGCCTGGGTCGCGGCTTCGGAGTTCGCCTCTGAAAACCCAAAATTCCTGCGCGACTACGCCGGCGTGATCAACACATATTACGCCTCCTTTGCAGCCGACAAGGAAGCCTGGGCACCGGGGAGCGACAACACGAAGGCGCTCGCCAAGATCCTCGGCGGTACGCCGGAGCAACATGCGGCAGCGCTGAAGAACCTCAACCTTCTGACGCCGGACGCGCAGGCATCGGCCGCCTGGCTCGGCGGCGGCGAAGCATCGGGTGCGGCGAAGATCCTCAAGGATACAGCGCAGTTCCTGAAGGACCAGGGCAAGGTCTCGCAGGTCCTCCCGAGTTACGCCGCGTTCGTCACGCCGGACGCACTGACCAGCCCGAGCAACTGACCGCAACCTTCCAACCTCGGACGCCGGCGCATCTGCGCTGGCGTCCTCTGCATGAGATGACCCCTATGCTCACAGTCGACCAGGCCAGCGTCTATTTCGCCACGCGCGACGGCCGAACCGTCCAGGCGCTGGACCGCGTGTCCATCGACATCCCCGACAGTGGTTTCGTCGTGGCGCTCGGCGCGTCCGGTTGCGGCAAGTCCACCATTCTGAACGCGATTGCCGGCTTCCTGCCTCTGTCGGAGGGCACGATCGCGCTCGACGGCCGACCGATCTCGGGCCCGGGAGCAGACCGCGGCGTGGTTTTCCAGAAGGACACGCTGCTGCCCTGGAAGACGATCGCCGACAATGTCGGCCTCGGCCTGAAGTTTGCCGGCGTGTCGCGGGCAGAGCGGCGGGACAGGGTCGAGGCGCTGCTGCAGCTCGTCGGTCTCGCCGATTTTTCGGCTGCCTACCCTTACGAGCTGTCGGGTGGCATGCGCCAGCGCGTCGGCATCGCCCGGGCGCTCGCCCCCGAGCCGGATATCCTCCTGATGGACGAGCCCTTCGGCGCGCTCGACAGCCTGACGCGTGAGCAGATGCAGGAACTGCTGGTGTCGGTCTGGAAGCGCACCGGCAAGCGCATCTTCTTCATCACCCATTCCATCGAAGAGGCCCTGTTCCTCGGCACGCAGGTGCTGGTCATGTCTCCCCGCCCCGGCCGCATCGTCGGGCGGTTCGATCCGCCGTTCATGCGCCAGTTCGCCGAAAGCAGAGACGCCCGCGCGGTCAAGACCGCGCCGGAATTCGCCGAATTGCGCGAGGAGATCCGCGCCATGCTCCACGCCACGGACACTGTGAAGAGAGACGCCGCATGAGCGAGATCACCCAATCCATCGTCCTTCGCGCCGACCAGGTCCACGCGCAGACCGGCACCCCTGCCCGGGCGCCCTCCGTCGCGCGTCCCGTCCGGACGGTGGAGATGACCAGCTTCGGCATCGCGGGTCGCCCGACAGCCGTCATCAGTCTCGTCACCGCCGTGGCCATTCTGCTTGCCTGGTGGGCGACGTCGCGGTTCGGCCTCGTTTCCCCCCTCTTCCTGCCGGCGCCGGCCGAAGTCGTCACGCAGTTCGCCAACATCTATCGGGATGGCTACGCGGGCGCGTCGCTCGGCGAGCACCTGTTCGCCAGCCTGTTCCGCATCCTCACGGCGGCCGCCATCGCCATCGGCCTTGCCATTCCCGTCGGCCTGCTGATGGGCGTCAGCCGCGTCGCCAAGGGCGTGCTCGACACGCCGATCGAGTTCTACTGGCCCCTGCCGCCTTTGTCCTATCTGCCGCTGATGATCATCTGGCTCGGCATCGGCGAGACGTCGAAGATCACGCTGCTGACGCTCGCCATGTTCGCGCCCATCTGCCTGTCGGCGCAGGCCGGCGTGCGGGCGCTGCCGATCGAACGCATCAATGCGGCGCGATCGCTGGGGGCGAGCCGCTTCCAGCTCTTCACCGACATCGTCTTCCCCTCCGCGCTGCCGGAAATCCTGACCGGCATCCGCATCGCGCTCGGCATCGGCTGGGGCACGCTGGTGGCCGCCGAGCTGATCGCCTCGACGCGCGGCATCGGCTTCATGATCATGTCCGCCGCGCAGTTTCTCGCCACCGACGTCGTCTTCGTCGGCATCTTCATCATAGCCGCCTGCGCCTTCTCCTCCGCCGCGATCGTCAGGCTGGTGGAAACCGCGCTCGTGCCATGGAAGGGCCGCACCTGAAGCGTTCCGGCCGAAAAGGCATCACTCTGACGTAAGCCGTTACTTACAACAAAGACGTGTCTGTCTTCTAAGGCAGGCGCGCTCGGATCGGGCCGGAACCCCAGGCGCAACAGAAGGGCACCAGAAGGCATCAGCATGAAACCATCCGTTGCCCACCAGATCCTCGCCTCCGCCGGCACGCTCTTCTATCGGGACGGCATTCGGGCCGTCGGCATCGATCGTATCGTCGTGGAAGCCAATGTCGCCAAGGCGACGCTCTACCGGCATTTTCCCTCGAAGGACCATCTGGTTGCCGCCTATTTGCAGGACCGGCACGAGCGCGTGCTGCGGTCGCTGCAGGATGTGCTCGCCACGGTCGGTCCGGCGCGCGATCAGGTCGAGGCGATCTTTCGGCGTCTGTACGACAAGGCCGACAGCCCGGAATTCCGGGGCTGCGCCTTCGCCCTTGCCGTCGCCGAACACGGCGATTCCGAACGCGTCACGACGATCGCACGCACCCACAAGGCCGCCGTCGGCGACGTCTTCCGCCGGGTGCTCGCCACCGTCACGGACATGCCGGATCGGGCCGCCGCCCACCTTGCCCTTCTCTACGAGGGCGCCCTGTCGACGGTCGCCGTCGGACGCGATCCGCAGGCCGTGCTGGTGGCCTGCGACTGTGCGCTCCTCGTCTGCGACGCCGCGATATCCCAATCTCTCCGGGCCGGATATCGTCCGGCCGGGTCCCTTCCTGAAAGAAAAAGCGCATGACGAAAACCATCGATTATTTCTTCGGCATCGGCTCCCCTTTCGCCTTCATCGGGCTCGAACCGTTTCGCACGCTCACGGAACGCCATGGCGCGACCATCCGCCCTTATCTCATCCCCGTGATCGAGGACAATGGCGGCATCTATTCGCGCAACCGGCCCGAGCCGCGCCGGACCTACTGGCTCAAGGACCTGAAGCGCTGGGCGGCCCATCGCGGCAGGACGCTGACCTTCGAGAACCGTGCCGCCCTCTCCGATCCGACCCCGGCCGGCTTTCTCGTGCTGGCCGCCGTCGAGACCGGCAGGGACTGGCTGGGTCTCACCGCAGCCTTGCAGGAGGCCTTCTGGAGCCGTGCCGCCGACATCGGCAACCCCGAGGTGCGCATCGCCGTCGCGGAGGCCGCGGGCCTCGATGGCGCGGCCCTCGAAGCGCTGGCGCAGTCGCGGGCGATCCACGACATCTGGGCATCCAACCGGCAGATCGCCGCCGCCGCCGGCGTCTTCGGCCTGCCGACCTACCGCTTCGACAACGAACTCTATTGGGGCCAGGACAGCCTCCCCTTTCTCGAACGCCACCTGAACGGCGAAACGCCGATCGCCTGATCGCGGGCCGGCCGCCGTCGATCCCCTGTTTCCGGAGTCCATCATGTCCCCAATATCCGCCCTCGCCATGCAGCCCGCCTCCGCAAATGCGCTCCCGGCCGCGCTTCTCGACGGGTTGAGAGCACGGTTCAGCGATCGGCTTTCCACATCCGAAGCCCTGCGCGAGCAGCACGGGCGCGGCGAGTCGCACCATGCGCCGGCCATCCCGGATGCGGTGGTCTTTGCCGAGACCACGCAAGAGGTGGCCGACATCGTCCGGCTCTGCGCGCAGGCCGGCGTGCCGGTCATTCCCTATGGCACCGGCACCTCGCTCGAAGGTCATCTCTCGGCGCTGCACGGCGGCGTCAGCATCGATCTCTCGCGCATGACGAAGATCCTGCGGATCGGTGCGGAGGATCTGGACTGCACGGTCGAGGCGGGCGTCACACGCGAGCAGCTGAATGCCCATCTGCGCGATACCGGCCTGTTCTTCCCGATCGATCCCGGCGCCAATGCCTCGATCGGCGGCATGACGGCCACCCGCGCCTCGGGCACCAATGCGGTGCGCTACGGCACCATGCGCGAGAACGTGCTGTCGCTGACGGCCGTGCTTCCGAGCGGCGAGATCATCCGTACAGGCGGCCGCGCCCGCAAATCCTCGGCCGGTTACGATCTCACCCGGCTCTTCGTCGGCTCGGAGGGCACGCTCGGCATCATCACCGAGGTCACGCTGCGGCTTTATGGCGTGCCGGAAACGATCTCGGCGGCGCTCTGCTCCTTTGCCAGCGTCGAGCAGGCGGTGGCGACGGCCATCGCCGTGGTGCAGCTCGGCATTCCCGTTGCCCGCATGGAGCTGATGGATCGCGGCCTGATCGACGCCGTCAACCGTTACTCATCGCTTACACTCGACGTCGCGGATACGCTCGCCTTCGAGTTCCACGGCGCGCCGGCGGCCGTGGCCGAGCAGGTGGAGATGGTCGGCGCCATCGTCGCGGACAATGGCGGGCGCGACTTCGCCTTCGCCAGCACACCGGAGGCGCGAAACCGCCTGTGGAAAGCGCGGCACAACGCGTTCTACGCCGTCGTCTCCCAGCGCCGGAACGCCAAGGGCTGGTCGTCGGATGTCTGCGTGCCGGTGTCGGAGCTTGCCGGCTGCATCCTTATGACGCGCGCGCTTCTGAAGACCTGCAGCGTGCCCGCCGCCATCCTCGGCCATGTCGGCGATGGCAACTATCATGTCGTCTTCGCCGTCGATCCGCAGAACACGGCCGAGCTCGCCGAAGTCGCCGCCATCAACAAGGCCATGGTGCACCATGCGATCGCCGTCGGCGGCACCTCCACCGGCGAGCACGGCGTCGGCACCGGCAAGATCGGCTATCTCAGGCGGGAGCACGGGGCCGCCGTCGATCTCATGGGCGTCATCAAGGCGGCCATCGACCCGCTCGGCATCATGAACCCCGGCAAGATCCTGCCCGACGACGCCTTCGCCTCCCCTTCGTGAAAGGCCCATCCGGAAAAGGACCCAGATCATGACGCCGTTCCAGCCACACAGCTCCCACTGGGGTGCCTTTTCCGGCCGGCTGCGGGATGGCACGCTTGAGATCCGTCCGCATGCCGGCGATCCGCACCCGTCGCCGCTTCTCGGAAACCTGCCTGCCAGTGCCGACAGCCCCATGCGCATCCGCCGCCCGGCCGTGCGCCGCGGCTGGCTGGAGCACGGACCCGGCGCCGCGCGCAAGCGTGGGGCGGATGATTTCGTGGAGGTGGAATGGGACGAGGCGCTGGCGCTGGTCGCAGGCGAGCTCCGCCGGGTCTACGACACGCATGGCCCGCAGGCCGTGTTCGGCGGGTCTTATGGATGGGCGAGCGCCGGGCGCTTCCACCATGCGCAGAGCCAGGTCCACCGGTTCCTGAACACGCTTGGCGGCTATGTCCGGTCGGTCAACACCTACAGCTCCGGCGCGGCCATGGTCATCATGCCGCATGTGCTCGGGCCCTATGATCATGTGGAGCGCAAGAGCGTGACCTGGGATGCCATCGCGCGCAGCGCCGAGATGGTGGTCGCCTTCGGCGGCATGGCGATCAAGAATGCGGATGTGCATGGCGGCGGCAACAGCGCGCATATCGTGCGCGACAGGATCGCCAGTGCCAGCGCGCGCGGCTGCCGTTTCATCCTCGTCAGCCCGTTGCGAGACGATTTCCCGGCAGAGGCCAACGGCGAATGGCTGTCGATCACGCCGGGAACGGACGTCGCGCTGATGCTGGGCATCGCCCACGGTCTCGTCGCAGAGACGCTGCACGACCGCGCCTTTCTCGATCGCTACACGGTCGGCTCTGAGCGGTTCGAGGCCTACCTCACCGGCGCTTCCGACGGCATCCCGAAAACGGCCGACTGGGCCTCCGCCCTCTGCGGCATTCCGGCGGAGACGATCCGCACGCTCGCCCGCGACATGGCGCGCGCCCGAACGCTCGTCACCGTCAGCCATTCGCTCCAGCGTGCCGACCATGGCGAACAGCCGGTCTGGATGGGCATCGTTCTCGCCGCCATGCTCGGCCAGATGGGCCTCGACGGCGGCGGTTACGCCTATTCGCTCGGCGCGCTCGGCAACACCGGAAAACACGATCTCGCCGTGCCCCTGCCGACGCTCGACCAGTTCCGCAATCCGGTCGCCGATTTCATCCCCGTCGCCCGCATTGCCGACATGCTGCTCCAGCCGGGTCTTTGCTACGCCTATGACGGGCAGGTGCTGCGCTATCCCGATATCCGGCTCGTCTACTGGGCGGGCGGCAACCCCTTCCACCATCACCAGGATCTCAACCGCCTGCGCGCCGCCTTCCGCCGGCCGGACACCGTCATCGTGCACGAGACCGCGTGGACCTCATCGGCCCGTCATGCCGATATCGTGCTGCCGGCAACGACGACGCTCGAGCGCGAGGATATCGGCGCAGCCTCGGGCGATCCGTTGATGATCGCCATGAAGCCGCTGATCGCCCCGGTGGGCGAGGCGCGCGACGACTATGCCATCTTCTCCGGCCTTGCCCGCCTGCTCGGCACGGCCGACGTCTTCACCGAAAACCGCAGCGCCCGCGACTGGCTGGCTTTGCTCTACGAGCGGACACGCAAGGCGCTGGCCGAAGGCGGCCATGACGCGCCCGATTTCGAGACCTTCTGGACCCGCGGCGAGCTGCGCCTGCCCGTCGCGCCGGACACGGGCGGCCCGGCCCGCGCGTTCCGGCAAGATCCGGACGCCTTCCCGCTCGCCACGCCATCGGGGAAGATCGAGATCTTTTCGGATGTCATCGAGAGCTTCGGTTACGACGATTGCCGCGGCCATCCCCGCTGGTATCCGCCGCATGCCGAGCCCGAGGGCGCCGACCCCGCGCCACTCTACCTCGTCTGCAACCAGCCGCACCAGCGCCTGCACAGCCAGCTCGACTACGGCGCGTTCAGCCGCGCGGCCAAGATCGACGGCCGCGAAGCCCTGCGCATCCACCCGACGGATGCCGCCGCGCGCGGCATTGCGGATGGCGACGTGGTGCGCCTCTCCAACGCCCGCGGCAGCTGCCTTGCCGCTGCCGTGCTCAGCGACACCCTGCGTCCCGGCGTGATGCAGCTGTCCACCGGCGCCTGGTTCGAGCCGCACGATCCCGCCGCGGACAACGCCACCTGCCTCCACGGCAATCCCAATATCCTCACCCGCGACATCGGCACCTCGCAACTGGCGCAGGGCTGCACGGGTCAGTTGACCCGCGTCGAGGCCACCCGCTTTGCCGGCACCCCGCCGCCGGTGCGGATTTTCGAGCCGATGCGGTTTGCGCGCGCTGAAACAGCGATCCTCGCCGCGCCGAAACCCGACCAAAATAATCTATTAATTCGATAGAATAAGAACAACTGGTCTTTCTCATTTCGCGCCGTGGCCCCTAGTCTGGGCTTCAGAAACGAGAGCCGACAACCGTGACCCCGACGACATCTTCTCCCGCGATCCCGAGATTTGGCCCCACCGCGCAGACGAAGGCCTGCTGCCCGGACCCCGGCCGAACCTGTTGTCCGGCCACACACGCTTAGCCAGCAAATGATCGATAGGCCGCGCGCGCCGACGAGGGCCCGCGGATCACGAGAACCCGAACCTTTTTCAGGAAACCCGCATGACCGACCGCGTCTCCCTGCCTTCCCGCACGCCCTTCTCCCAGTCCCGCCGCCGCCTGCTGCGCGCCACATCCGCCGTCACGGCGCTCGCGCTTCTTGCGACGCTTGCCGGACCCACCGCGACGCTTGCCGATGACGCGAAGAAGGAGGGCGGCGATATCACTTTCCTCATCGACTCGCTCGGCGATACCTGGATCCCCAACAACAGCGCCATCTCCAGCTTCCAGGGTCATATCTGGGGCCATGTGGCCGACAAGCTTCTTTATGTCGACGCGGAGGGCAAGGTCAGCCCCTGGATCGCCGAGCGCTGGGAGCAGAACGGCGATGCCACGCAGTTCACGCTGCACCTGAAGCCGGGCGTCACCTTCTCGGACGGCACGCCGCTCGATGCGGCCGCGGTCGTCGCCAATCTCGACATCTGGTATGCCGGCCGCAAGCAGGACGGCATCAACCCGATCGGCCTTTTCCCAAAAACCTACGATCGCGCCGAGGCGGTGGATGCGGCGACCGTGAAAGTGTCCTTCAAGAAGCCGACGCTCGGCTTCATTCCGACGCTCGGCTATCACGGCTCCATCCTGATCTCGCCGAAGACGCTTGCCCAGCCGGCTTCCGAACAGGCGGATCTTTCGAAAACCTTCGGCAGCGGCCCCTATGTGGTCGAATCCTGGAAGGAAGGCGACCATGTCACGCTGACCAAGCGCAAGGATTACAACTGGGGGCCGGCTGCGGTCGGCCACACCGGTCCGGCCTTCCTCGATACCATTACCTACAAGCTCGTCTCCGAGCCGTCGCTGCGCGTCGCCTCCGTCCAGTCCGGGCAGGCCGATGTCGCCTACAACGCCTCGCCCCAGGAACTGTCGTCGCTGAAGGACGAAGGCTTCACGGTCGCCACGCCGCGCTATCTCGGCTTCGTCAACGGCCTCGCCGTCAACACCAAGCTTGCGCCCTATGACGACCTGAAGGTGCGCCAGGCCTTGCAGGCCGGCATCAACCGGCAGGAAATCATCGACACGGTCTATACGCCCGACTGGAAGCTCGCGACCTCGTTCATCCAGAGCAACGTGCCCGGCGCGACCGATCACGGCGATCTCTTGGCCTACAATCCCGAAAAGGCCGAGAGGCTGCTCGACGAAGCCGGCTGGGTGAAGGGCGCGGACGGCGTGCGCGTCAAGGACGGCAAGCCTTTGCTGCTGACGCTCCATTCCAACCCCTATCTCGCGACGTCCAAATCCGTGGACGAGCTGATCGCCCAGCAGCTCGGCAAGATCGGCTGGAAGGTCGCGATCCGCGCCTTCGACGTGGTGACCTATGGCGAGAAGGTGAAATTCGGCGGCGCGGCCGTCCCGGCCTACGAGGTGACGCGCAGCTTCATCGATGCGGGCACCGTGGCGGGCATCCTGACCAATGCCAACAATGGCGAGAACTGGTTCGCGCTCGACGATCGGGATCAGACCATCAACGATCTGCGCGACAGGATCGCCAGCGCCGGCACGATCGAGGCTCGCCTGCCCCTCCTCGATACGCTGCAGACATACGTGCTGGAACAGGGCTATTTCATTCCCCGCACCCAGATCGTCCAGCGCGTCTACGTCCAGTCGCCGGCCCTGAAGGGCGAGGCCTACAATGGCGTCGCCTATGCCAGTTACTACACCGCGACCAAGAGCGAGGTCGGGCAATGACGGCACGCCACGCAGGAGGCAGGCGATGAACGGCGCCTATCCGACCTATGCCGCCAAGCGGCTGGCGCAGGCGGCCGTCGTCATCCTGCTGGCCTATGTCTTCACCTTCGTGGTCGTCAGCATCCTGCCCGGCGACCCGATCACCAGCGTGCTGCGCAATCCCCAGAACGGCTTCACCGAGGAGGAGATCGCGCAGATCGTTGCGGCGCAGGGCCTCGACAGGCCGGTGCTGGTGCAGCTCTGGTCGTCGCTCTCGGGCTTTCTCACCGGCGATCTCGGCCTCTCCATGCGCTCCAGCCGGCCGGTGACCACGATGATCGCCGAGGTGCTGCCCTCGACCCTCATCCTCGCCACTTCTGCGCTCTTTCTGGCGGTGGTGCTGGCGGTGGTCATCGCCTATGGCACGCAGGTCGTGCCCAAGCGCTACGGCCAGGGCCTGCTGCGCGCCTTCCCGTCCTTGTTCCTGTCGGTGCCCAATTTCGTCATCGGGCTCGTGCTGATCCATCTCTTCGGGTTTCAGCTCGGCCTCTTCCGGGTCATCAATCCGGACAGCGCCTGGGCGACCTTCTTTGCGGCGATCACGCTCGCCATTCCCATCTCGGCCCAGATCGCCGAGGTGCTGATCGCAAGCCTCGATCATGAAGCGGGGCAGGATTACATCGCGGTCGCGCGCGGACGCGGGCTGCCGCCTTTCCGCCTGTTCACCCGCCATCTCCTGAAGCCCTCTTCGCTGCCCGTCGTCACCGTCATCGCGCTCACCATCGGCGAGCTGCTCGGCGGATCGCTGATCACCGAAACGGTCTTCGGCCGCACCGGCATCGGCAGCCTCGTGCAGCGCTCGGTCAGCACGCAGGACCTGCCCGTGCTCCAGGCCGTGGTGTCGCTGGCAGCCGTCGTCTTCGTGCTGTCCAACCTGATCGCCGATCTCGTCTATCCCCTGCTCGATCCGCGCGTGAAGCTGCTGGGGGCGAGAACCCCGCGCACATCCGCCCCCAAGCCTGCGGGAGCAACAGCCCCATGACGCTTCTCTCCACCGCCGCGGCCGCCCGTCTGGCGCCGCCACGCCGCCGGCCGGCGCTGCCGCCGCTTCCCGTCGCGGCGGCGCTCGTCTTCGTCGCGCTGGTCATTGCCTGGTCGCTCGCGCCCGGCCTCTTCACCGGTCACGATCCGGTCGCTGGCGTGCCGGCCGACAAGCTGCTGGGCCCGAGCCTTGCCCACTGGTTCGGGACCGATCATCTCGGCCGCGACGTCTTTGCCCGCGTCGTCTTCGGCAGTGCCTCCTCCGTCACCAGCGCGCTCATCGCCGTCGTCATCGGCGTGCTCGCCGGCGGGCTCATCGGGCTGGTCGCGGGCTTTCTCGGTGGCTGGGTCGATACGGTGCTCGCCCGATTCGTGGATGTGCTGCTGGCGATCCCGAAATTCCTGCTCGCGGTCATCGTCGTCACCGCCATCGGCTTCGACACGATCAATGCGGCGATCGCCACCGGCGTCTCCGCCGTCGCGGTCTTTGCCCGCGTCATGCGCTCGGAGGTGATCAAGACGCGGGAGGCGACCTTCGTGGAGGCCTCGTTCCTCTCGGGCGGCTCGCGCTGGCATATCCTGGCACGCCATGTTCTGCCCAACGCCTCGCGCTCGGTCCTGCCGCTCGCCGTGCTGCATTTCGGGGACTCGATCCTCGTCATCGCCAGCCTTGCCTTTCTCGGCTACGGCGACCCGCCGCCCGCCTCCGACTGGGGCCTGCTGATCTCGATCGGCAAGGATTATCCCAAATGGCCCTGGCTGGTTTACGCCCCCGCGCTCGTCACGATCGCCACAGTCCTCTCCGTTAACAGGATCAGCCGATGGCTCCGCACGACAGACTGACCGCCGCCTTTCCGCACAGCCTTGCCGGCGAACATCCGGCGCCGCTCTTGCAGGTCGAGGCCCTCGACGTCTCCTACGGCGCAACCCGCGTCGTCACCGATGTCGGCTTTTCGCTCGGTCGCGGCCGGAGCCTCGCGCTCATCGGCGAATCCGGCTCCGGCAAGTCCACCATCGCCCGCACCGTCCTGCGCCTCCTGCCCGGTTCGGCCCATGTCCAAGGCCGCGTCTCCTTCGACGGCGAGGACATTCTGGGGCTCTCCGAGCGTCGCTTCCGGCCGTTGCGCGGGCGGGCCATCGGCTTCGTGCCGCAGGACCCGGGAAACGCGCTCAACCCCGTGCGCACCATCGGTTCGCAGGCGATGGAGGCCGCTGCGCTGACCGACGCGCGCGATCCGCGCATCGCCCGGGAGCGGATCCTCGAAACCTTCGCGGAGGTCGGGCTCGACAATCCCAGGCGCGTCTTCGACAGCTATCCGCACCAGCTTTCGGGCGGCATGCTCCAGCGCGTGCTGATCGGCCTTGCCGTCCTGCCCCGACCGCTGCTGCTGGTTGCGGACGAGCCGACCTCGGCCCTCGACGTCACGATCCAGAAGCACATTCTCGACCTCCTCTCCCGCCTCCGGGAGGACCTCGACATCAGCCTGCTGCTGATCACCCATGATCTGGCCATCGCGGCCGAACGGGCCGACAGCATCGTCGTGCTGAAGGACGGCAGCGTGCAGGAGGCAGGCCCCACGGCCACGGTCTTCGCAGCGCCGTCCTCCCCTTATGCCCGCAAGCTGCATGCCGACGTGCCGGCGCTGAACCCGGACCGCTATGCGGCGCTGCGCGATCTCGGTTTGCGTCGCCTTGCCGATCCGGGCCAGACCCCGAAGATCTCAGTCCGTAAGCTTACCAAGACATTCGAGGTGGACGGCAAGGTGTTGACAGCTGTCAACAATGTCTCCTTCTCGGTGTCCCCGGGCACGACTCATGCGCTGGTCGGCGAGTCCGGGTCCGGCAAGACGACAACCATCCGGCTGCTGCTGGGGCTTGAGCAGCCCGATAGCGGCGAGATCAGCGTCGCGGGCGAGACGCTCACCGGGCGCACGCGCCGCTCGATGCAGGCGGCCTGGCGGCATCTGCAGCTCGTCTACCAGAACCCGTTCACCTCGCTCGACCCGACCTGGACGGTCGAGCGTCTGGTGCGCGAACCGCTCGACCGGTTCCGGATCGGAACGCCGAAAGAGCGGGCCGAATGGGTGCGCGCGGCGCTCGTCGATGTCGGGCTCGGCGCGCATCTGGTCACCCGCAAGCCGCAGGCGCTTTCCGGCGGGCAGCGCCAGCGGGTGGCGATTGCCCGGTCGCTGGTGCTGCGGCCCGACGTGATCGTGCTGGACGAGCCGACCTCCGCGCTCGATGTCAGCGTGCAGGCCGATATCGTCGCGGTGCTGCTCGAGCTTCAGGCAAAGCTCGGGCTGACCTATGTGTTCGTCTCCCATGATCTCGCGCTGGTGCGCCAGCTCGCCCACACCGTCTCCGTCATGCGCCACGGCCGCATCGTCGAGCATGGCACGGTCTGCGACATCTTCGAGACCCCGCGGGACCCTTATACGGCGGCCCTGCTGCACTCGATCCCGTCGAGCACGGTCGCTCCGGCTCGCACGCGCAGCCCGCGGCCGGCGCCGCAAGCCGTTGTCGGGACAGCGGTCATCGGGCAAGAGCAGATCGCATGACCGCCGCCCCTGCGCCGACCCTTGCCGGGGATCCGGCACCTGTTTCAAAGGGGACGTTCCGGCCGAAAACGCGCATCGGCTTCAACACCCGCGTCGCCTTCAACGACGAGGCGGGCCCGGCGCAGGGCCTGCGCGACGGCATCGCGCTCTACATGGCGGCGGAGCGGCTGGGCTATCAGTCCGGATGGGCCTATCAGCGGCATTTCGACCATTATCTGTCGTCGCCGCTGCCCTTCTTTGCCGCCGCCGGACAGCATGCGCGGCGCATCACCTTCGGCTCCGCCGTCATCCCCATGCGCTATCAGGACCCGATCCTTCTGGCGGAGGCCGCCGGCACCACCGATCTCCTGCTCGACGGCCGGCTGGAACTGGCGATCGCGACCGGCGCCAACGCCGCGTTCGATGCGCTCTTCGGAACGGTCGGATCGGATGCGCGAACGGAGGCAAAGCGCCGACAGGCGCGTTTCCTGGCCGCCGTTCGGGGCGAGGTATTGCACACGGTGGCCGGCCCCGGCGAAGGCGCTCCGGAGGGGACGGCGCTGCGGGTGACGCCGCACAGCCCGACGCTCGCCGCGCGGATCCGACAGTGTTCGGCAAGCCTTGCCTCGGCCGTGCAGGCGGCAGACCTCGGCATCGGGCTCGTCTGCGGCACTGTCCAGCACGATCATAAGGCGGGCGAAACCTTCGGCGCCTATCAGGCGCGGGGCATCGCCGCGTTCCGCGCCCGCTGGCGCGCGCTCTGGGGCACGGAGCCGCCGCCGGTCACGGTCGCCGCCTCCGTGCTGGCGTCAACCGCGCCGGACCGCCTCGAAACCTACGCCACCTACGATGCCGAGCGGCGCACCCTCGGCATTGCCGCCTCGCGGCCGAAAGGGGCGCTGACGCCGGTTGCCGCCCAGCCGCCGGGAACGCAGATTTCGCCCGTCTTCCATGGCACGCCGGACCGGGTGATCGCAGCGATCCTCGCCGATCCCGGCCTCAGCGCCGCCGACGAGATCATCCTCTTCCTGCCGCCCGGCTTCGGCCTTGCCGAGAACACGCGTGTGCTGACCGACTTCGCCGCGACGGTCGCCCCGAGCCTCGGCTGGTCGCCGTCCTGGTGAAACCGGCAATCCTGAGGAATATTTTCTATAGAATAAGTAGATATAGAACGACCTGTCTTCCTTGGCATCATCCCGGACCCTAGGCTGACATCATCATCGGCCTCCGGTGGGCGCCGATATCCGATAGGAGACAGCCTCATGCCTGCAGAGTTCATCAGCGTTACCTTTCCGAACGAAAGCAACGACCTCCACCCCCAGCCGGAGCTGCCGATCGATCCCGCCTATCTGCAGCGCTATGCGCGCACGCTCGATGATTACGGCTTCAACTACACGCTGGTCCCCTACGCATCGTCGTCCTTTGACCCCTTCACCATCGGCGCGACGATCCTTGCGCACACGAAGAACATCAACATCATCGTCGCGCTCAGGCCGAACACCGTCTATCCCACGGTCGCGGCGAAAGCGCTCGCCACGCTCGACCAGCTGAGCGGCGGCCGTGTCGTCGTCCACTTCATTGCCGGCGGCAGCGACGAGGAGCAGGCCCGCGAGGGCGATTTCCTCAACAAGGAAGAGCGCTATGCGCGGCAGGAGGAGTATATCCGCATTCTCCGCCTCGCCTGGAGCGCCACCGAGCCCTTCGACTTCGACGGGACATACTACCAGTTCAAGCAGTTCCGCAGCGCCGTCCGCCCGACCAAGGGGCATATTCCCATCTCGCTCGGCGGCTCGTCGGATGCCGCCTACCGCATCGGCGGGTCGCTCTGCGACATCTTCGGCCTCTGGGGCGAGCCGCTGGCCGAGACCAAGCAACAGATCGACCGGGTCTACGAGGAGGCCGCCAAGGCCGGCCGGACGGACCGGCCGCGCATCTGGGTCACCTTCCGCCCGATCATCGCCGAAACCGACGAACTGGCCTGGGTGAAGGCCCATGCGGTGCTCGACCAGCTCAATGCCAACCGTGAAAAGGGGCTGTCCCGCAAGCCCGTCTCGGCTGCGCCGCCGGCCAATGTCGGCTCGCAGCGGCTCCTCGATATCGCCGCGCGCGGCCATGTCCACGACCGGGCGCTCTGGTACCCCACCGTCACCGCCACCAATGCAAGCGGTGCGACCACGGCTCTCGTCGGCTCCCCGCAGACCATTGCGGACTCCATTCTCGACTACATCGATCTCGGCGCCGATCTAATCTCGATCCGCGGCTATGACAATTACAACGACGCGGTGGACTATGGCCGCTACGTCCTGCCGCTCGTGCGGGAAGGTCTCCGCGCCCGGGAAGAGGCTGGCAGCGCCGCGGACAAGAAGGCTGCAGCTTGACCCGCGCTGCGGCAACCGGACGCCTTCCCGCGCCCGATCTGCCGACGCCGCAGGTGCATCTTTCTCCTTCCGATCCCGATGCGCCTGCCGGATGTTTTCCTGAAAGCCAGAAGGCCCGCCCCATGTCCCGTCCGCTTCCCCTTGCCAAAGCCTTCGTTTCCGAAGCGTCCTCTCCGGATGCGCCGGTTTCCGGTGCGCCCGCCTCGAATACGCCTGCCTCCCATACGCTTGCCTCCCCCAAGCTTGTCGCCGAGGCCACCGTCCGGGCTGTCGCGGACGCCGCACCGGAGGCGGACGGTTCCGGTCGGTTTCCCTGGGCGGGGATCAACGCCGTCCACCGCAGCGGCCTGCTGGATCACACCGTCGCCACCCGCTATGGCGGGCGCGGCGGTACGCTGCTTGATGCCGCCACCATTCTTGCGGCGCTCGGACGCGGCGATCCCTCCGTTGCCCTGATCAGCGCCATGACGCTCTTCACCCATCTCGGTCAGGCGGCCAAAAGCAACTGGCCGGACGATCTCTACCGGCGGCTGCTTGCCGAGGCCAAGGCGCGGCCGCTGCTCCTCAATGCCGCCCGCGTCGAGCCGGACCTCGGCTCGCCCGCGCGCGGCGGTCTGCCGGCGACGATCGCCCGCCGCACGGCGAGGGGCTGGTCGATCTCCGGTCGCAAGCGCTTCGTCACCGGCGCCCACGGCCTCACGCATTTCCTCGTCTGGGCACACACCGACGAGACGCCCGCGCGCGTCGGCACCTTCGTCGTGCCCAACGGACTGCCCGGGATCGAGGTGATCGAGAACTGGAGCAGCCTCGGCATGCGCGCCAGCGGCTCGCACGACGTCGCCTACACCGATGTCGAGATCCCCGCCGAAAACGGGCTCGATCTGGTCGATCCCGCGATCGCCCAGCAGGACAACCGCGCCCATGCCGGCATGACGCTCGCGCTCACGGCGCTCTATCTCGGCGTCGCCGAAGCCGCGCAGGACGCCTTCATCCGCTTTGCGCAGACGCGCGTTCCCACCAATCTCGGCCATCCCATCGCCCGCACGGAGCGCTTCGTGACGCTTTCGGGCGAGATCGACCTGCTGGTGTCGGGTGCGCGACAGCTGATCTTCGACGCGCTCGCCCACCGCGCCGACGACACCGAGGCGCTGATCCGTGCGCGCCTGCTGGCCGGCCGGCAATTGCGCGATGCGGTGCAGATCGCCGTGCGCGGCATCGGCAATCCGGGCCTCGGCGCCGATCTCGGCCTGGAGCGTCATTTCCGCGACATCCAGTTCGTGCTCGTCCACGCCCCGCAGGAGGATACCTCCCTCGCCCTCCTCGGCCGCAGCGCCTATGACCGCGCAGCAAAACTGCGCGACGATGCATCTGCCGCAGCGCCCCTTCCCGCCCGGAAAACCGCATGAGGCGGCTCGGCTTGCAGCTCGGCTTCCCTTGCTCCCGGAGACCCCCTCAGACAGCGACGGGTTACAATCGAGCGACCCGCCCCGACGCCATCGGATGTCCATGACCCGCTACATCATCATCGGCGCCGGCGCCGTCGGCGCAAGCCTTGCCGCCGAATTCGAGACGCATGGCATCGCCTATGTCCTTGTCGGGCGCGGTGCGCAGATCGCGCATATCGTCCGCCACGGCCTGACCTATCGCCGCCCGCAGGCCACGCGCCAGATCCGGCTTCAGGCCGTCGACAGCGCGACGCCACCGGCACTGAGGCCGGACGATCGCCTCGTCCTGACCGTCAAGACGCAGGACGTGGAGGCGGCGACCGAATTCTGGGCGTGGCAGCCGGTGGACGGCGGCGGACTGGCATCCGACCTGCCGCTGGTGACGGTGCAGAACGGGCTGGCGGCCGAGGACATCGCGCTACGGCGTTTCTCCCGTCTCTATGCCGCCAGCATCAAGATCCCGGCCCGCTACACGGTGACCGGCGAAGTCGTGGTCGGCGGCATGCCGAACCTCGGCGTCGTGACGCTCGGCCGCTATCCCCACGGCCTCGACGACACCGCCCGTGCCATCGCCGCCGATCTCGCGACAGCGGGCTATCTGACGGAAGCGCGCGCCGACATCGTCCGGTGGAAAGCGGAGAAGCTGATCCACAACGTGACCAACGCCACGGAACTCTTCGACGCGACGCCGGAGGCCCGCGCTGCCTTTGCCGGCGGCGTCGCCGACGAGGCGCGCACGGTGCTTGCGGCTGCCGGCCTCGACCCGGCGCACCCTTCCGAACGGACGGTCGATATCTCCGGCTGGCATGTCGCAGAGGACAGCGGCATCGAGCGGGGGCAGCAATCGACATGGCAGAGCTTTACGCGCGGCACCTCGAGCGAGGTCGATTATCTCAACGGCGAAATCGTCCGCCTCGCCCGCCTCAACGGCATCCCCGCGCCGCACAATGCGGCGCTGCAACAGGCCGTCGCCCGGCTGGCGCGGAATGGTGGGCAGCCGGGATCGGTGGCGCTCGAGGCGGTCAATGGCGGGGCGTGAGCCGGATGTCCCGGACATCGCGGTCGCCGCATGCGGGCGTGCCCGGTCTAACGGAAGAGGTTGAGGATGGCGGGCGGGTCCGAGTTTCTCTGGTACATCCCGAACGATATCAAGGCGGGTCATCGCGGCGATGTGGCCGTCGAGGGGCATGACAGCCTGGAGAGCCTGACCGCGCAGGCGACCGCGCTCGAGGAAAACGGCTGGACCGGCGCGCTGATCGGCACCGGCTGGGGCCGGCCGGATACGTTCACGGTCGCAACCGCGCTCGTCGCGCGGACGACGACCTTCGAGCCGTTGATCGCCGTGCGCCCCGGCTATTGGTCGCCCGCGCATTTCGCGGCGTCCGCCGCAACGCTCGACCGGCTGAGCGGCGGCCGCGTCCGCATCAACATCGTCTCCGGCAAGGACGATCCTGCCGCCTATGGCGACAGCGAGGGCGACCAGCAGGCGCGCTACGACCGGACGAAAGAATTCATGCGGCTCGTGCGCCGGCTCTGGACCGAGGAAGACGTGACCCATGCCGGCCGCTCTTTCCAGGTGTCCGGCTCCACCGTGCAGCCGCGGATCGCGGCACGGGGCGACCGCCTGCATCCAAGGCTGTATTTCGGCGGCGCGTCGCAAGCAGCCGAATATGTGGCGGCGACGGAGGCCGACGTCCAGCTGTTCTGGGGGGAGCCGCTCGCCGATATCGCCGAGCGCATCGCACGCCTGAAGGCGCTCGGCGCCCTGCTCGACCGCGATCTCCCGCCGCTCGCCTTCGGCCTGCGCATCACCACCGTCGTCCGCGAGACGCGGGAGGCGGCCTGGGCGGATGCCGAGGCCAGGGTCGATCGCATGGCCGCGGGCCAGGCCGGCAGCTGGCAGGACCATCGCACCGTCGCCTATGGCCAGCAGCGCCTGAACGACCTTGCCGCCCGCGGTGACGTGCTGGACGACATCCTCTACACGCGGCCCGGCCGTCACGGCGGCGGCGGTGCCGGCACGACTTGGCTCGTGGGCACGGCGCAGGACGTCGCCAGCGCGCTTCGAAAATACCGGGATCTCGGCATCTCCCAGTTCATCCTCTCCGACACGCCCTACCGCAGCGAAAGCGAGCGACAGGGCAGGACGCTCCTTCCCCTTCTCGCGGACGGCTGATCCCGGCGCTCCCGATCGAGCCCCAGCATCGCCTTTTCCGTCACGCCCCCTTCATCGATCGCAGGCATTGATCGCAGGCACAGTGTCACATCGTCAACGGCGATCACCGAGGTTACGGTGTCATGCATTGCCGGGAGACGGGCTGGCACTGTATAGCTGGGGCTGTCGACGTTCCTCGCGCGATCTGTTTTCGGTTCGATGCGAGGTCGGAGGGAGTGGCCGGCTCATCGGCGACCCGGACAGTGAGGTCAGCAAGCTTCATGTCGTCCCGACGCATTCAAAGGACCTGTTTTGTTAACCGAAATATCGATCGTCGTGCTTCTGACGCTGCTCAATGGCGTGCTCGCGATGTCTGAACTCGCCGTCGTCTCCTCCCGCCCCGTCAGGCTGAAACTGCTGGCCGAGCAAGGCAACAAGGGTGCGGCCATGGCCATCCGCCTTGCAGAGGACCCCGGCCGCTTTCTGTCCACGGTCCAGATCGGCATCACCCTCGTCGGCGTGCTCTCGGGCGCCTTTTCCGGCGCGACGCTCGGTGCGCGGCTGGCGGGCTGGCTCGAACTCCAGGGCCTGTCGAAGGGCATGGCCGATGGCTTCGGCGTCGGCTCCGTGGTCGTCGCCATCACCTATCTCTCCCTGATCATCGGCGAACTGGTGCCCAAGCAGATCGCGCTCCGGGCTCCCGAAGCGGTCGCATCCAAGGTTGCGCCGGCGATGGTGGTGCTGTCAAAGGTCGCCCTGCCGCTCGTCTGGCTCCTCAACGCCTCCGGCAAGGCGGTCCTCGCGCTTCTCGGCCAGAAAGGCGAAACGGACGAGAGGATGTCGGACGAAGAGATCCGCACGGTTCTCGCCGAGGCCCATACGGCCGGCGTGATCGAGGCCGAGGAATCCGAGATGATCTCGGGCGTCATGCGGCTTGCCGACCGGACGGCGCGCGGACTGATGACGCCGCGCCGGGAGGTCGAGGTGGTCGATATCGAAGACGATCTGCTCGAGATCCGGGAGCAGCTCCGCAGCTCGAACCGGTCGCGCCTTCCCGTCCGCAACGGCTCCTCGGACGAGATCGTCGGCGTTCTCTTCGTCAAGGACGCGCTCGATGCCTTCCTCCAGGGGACCGATCTCGACGTCCGCACCATCATGCGCGACGCACCCGTCGTTTCCGACCGGGCTGGCGCGATCGACGTCGTCCAGGCGCTGCGCAAGTCCTCGGCGCACATGGTTCTGGTCTATGACGAATATGGACATTTCGAGGGTATCGTCACCTCCGGCGACGTGCTGGAAGCCATCACGGGCGCATTTCAGGTCGATGAGGGCGACGAACCGGCCGTCGTCGAGCGCGAAGACGGATCCTTTCTCGTCGCCGGCTGGATGCCGATCGACGAGTTCGCCGACGAGATGGGGTTCCAGTTCGAGAGCGAGCCCGGATACGAGACCGTGGCGGGCTTCGTCATCGATGAACTCGGCCGCCTTCCCTCGCTCGGCGAGCACCTGACGACGCGGGACTGGTATTTCGAAGTCATCGATCTCGACGGTCGTCGCATCGACAAGCTGCTGGTCCGCAAGCCATCGGGCAGCGGCGGCTGACGAGACACGAGGGGGCGCGAGCCCCCTCCCGATACGGGCCCCCTCTCCTGAAGAGCATGACGGTCTCCTAAGGTCCCCGGCCAGCGTTCCAGGCGGGTAAGGCCCTCTGTCGGTCGTTTCTCGGAAGGGTCAGGCGCCGGACGCGTTCGTGGGGAAGCGGTATCCCGCAGCGACGTGCCGTGGGCCGAGGCGGTCGCCTTCGCCGAACAGTTTCTGCCGGAACGCGCCCTCCGCATAGGATGTCTTGTACAGCCCGCGCTCCTGCAGAACCGGCACGACGAAGGCGATGAAGTCCTCGTAGCTTTCCGGGACGACCGTCCGCGTCAGGTTGAAACCGTCGATCTCGCCGTCCTCGATCCAGCTCTGAAGCTCGTCGGCAACCGCGGCTCCATCGCCGACGATGATCGGATAGCGGCCGCCGATCTTCAGTTCGTTCATCAGGTCTCGCTTGGTCAACCGGCGCTCCTGCGCCAGCTGGGTTGCCGACTGCATGGCGTTCGATCGGCCGTAGACGATCGGGTCGTCGAGATCGTAAGCGGAGAAATCGATGCCGGTGCTGGCCGAGAAGTGCGCGACGCCCGCTTCCGGGTTGGCATGCGCGATATAGTCGGCGAGTTTGGCCTCGGCCGCCTTGCCGGTCGCATCCGTCACGACGGTGATGCCGACGAACAGTTTCACGTCCTCTGCCCGGCGGCCGGCCGCAACGAACGCCTCTCTCAGCGCACGGGATGCGGTGCGCGCCGCCGTCTTGTCCGCTGCCGTGACGAAAACGCATTCCGCGTGGCGGGCGGCAAAGCGCCGGCCGCGCCCGGAGGTGCCGGCCTGATAGAGGACCGGCGTCCGCTGTCGGGACGGCTCCGAGAGATGGGTGCCATGCGACCGGTAGAACGGGCCGTCATGCGCGATCCTGCGGACCTTGGACGGGTCGGCAAAGATGCGGGCGGCCCGGTCGAGCCGCACCGCATCGTCATCCCAGCTTCCCTCCCACAATTTGTAGAGAACCTCGAGATAGTCGTCCGCCTGATCGTAGCGCAGATCGTGCTCCGCCAGCGCATCCTGCCCGAGCGCCCGGGCGGCGCTGTCGAGGTAGCCTGTCACGACGTTCCAGCCGATGCGGCCATCGGTCAGATGATCCAGCGTCGACATGCGACGGGCGAACAGATAGGGCGGCTCCGCATTCAGATTGGCCGTGATGCCGAAGCCGAGATGTTTCGTGACGGCCGCCATGCCCGAGACGAGCAGCATGGGATCGTTGACCGGAAGCTGGATCGATTCCCGCACGGTCAGGTCGCTGGAGCCCTGATAGACATCGTAGACCCCGATGATGTCGGCCAGAAACAGCCCGTCGAACAGCCCCCGTTCCAGGGTTGCCGCCAGCGATGTCCAGTAGTCGAGCGTCTTGTAGCGATGCGACTGGTCCCGCGGATGCGTCCAGAGACCGTGATTGATATGGCCGACCGCGTTCATGTTGAACGCATTGAGAAGAATGTGCTTTTTGCCAGATGTCATGGTCCTGCCTCGATCGCTCCGTGCCGGGGCGGTCGCTTGCCGTTGAGATGATATCTGCCGACCGCCTGGTCTCTCCAGCGTACCGGATCGTGCAGCCTGTGGGTACGGACATTGTGCCAGTCTCGGCCGAGATTGTCCTCGCCGAGCGTCGAGCCGGTCCCGGACAGAGAAACGCGGCTATGTCAGCCGACCGTGATGCCGCAGGACGAGGCCGACGGCCCCCATGCAGTTGTCGTTGTCGAGAAAGCGGCCCGTCACGAAGGCAGGATCGGCGCCTTCGCCGTCGCCCGGCTTGACCAGCGTGTGCCGGGCATAGGCCGAGCGGATCGGAGCGAGCAGCATTTCGCCCGCCGTCGCCATTCTGCCGCTGATGACGAAAAGGCCGGGATTGAGAATGGTTCCGACCGCTGCCAGTCCGCGTCCGGCGGCCTCGCCCGCGTCGTCCAGGAGCCGCTGGAACCCGACGTCGCCCGCCTGCGCCGTCTTCACGAATTCCGCCATGCCGATGCTGCGCGCGAGCCGTCGCTCCGCGATGCCGAGAACCGCCGCGCCGCTGCAGGAAAGCTCCATGCAGCCGCGATTGCCGCAGGTGCAGAGATCGCCACGGGGGTCGAGGACCATGTGGCCGAATTCGCCTGCCGTGCCCGCTGCACCCGTCAACACCTTGCCATTGGCGACGATCGCACCGCCGATGCCGAGGTCCAGCTTGAACAGCACGAAATTGTCGAAGCCCGCCGCGGCGCCCCACATCATCTCGGCCAAGGCCGCGCAATTGCTCTCATTGTCGGCAAAGATCGGCTTCTGCAGCACGGGCTCGAAGGTCGCACGCAGATCGACACCCTGCCAGCCCGGAAGCTGCGAGCCCCGCATGACGCGCCCACTGGCGGCAATCGGCGCGGAAACGGCAAAACCGACGCCAAGAAGCCCCGAATACGGGAGACTGTGCTCCTTGTAGATGTTGTCGATCGCCTGCTTGGCCGTGCGTGTCGCCCGTTCCGGCTTGTAATCCTGCTCCAGCGGAATGGCGACGTCCGCGACGATATTATGGGCGACGTCGGCCAGCACCACCCGCAATTCGTTGCGCCCGAGGAGGACGCCGAGACAGGTTCCGGCTTCCGGATTGAGCGAATGGGCAAGCGCCGGCCGCCCGATGCCGGGGCTGCGCGTTTCCACCTCGACAACCAGGCTCGATCGCCGGAGGTCAGCCAGAATCGTGGAAACGGTCGAACGCGCAAGTCCGGTCGTGCGGGCGATCTGCGCGGTACTGACCGCGCCGTGTCCGCTCAGCGCGCGAACGACGCGTGCCACCGGCGTGTCGACCTGGCGCTCGTCGAGAAGGCCCCGCAAGCCGCCGCTGATCATATTGGCCATGTCGCCTCCCCTGCCCGCGCCCCACGTCCGCCCGAACCCGTTACAGCTATCTTCTATGACATATGTCGACCGATCACAATTCCGTTTTCGCCCGACTTTTGTCATGGCTGACATAAATCATATTGACAATCGATCGCGCTGACAGTCTAAACGATGTCGAGGATGAGGAAACACCAAGGGAGGACACCATGAGCATGATCAACAATGCGTTGCGGACCGGCACGATTCTGGCGACGCTGGCGCTATCGGGCGGCGCGGCTTCCGCCGAGGACATCACGCTCTGGACGCTGAATTTCAGCTCGGAAGCGTCGAATGCCGCGATGCAGAAGATCGCCTCCGATTTCGAGGCTGCCAATCCCGGCGTCAATGTCGAGATCGTCACCCGCGGCGTCGACGATCACAAGACGGCCCTTCGCGTCGCTGCCGGGTCGGATCGGGGCCCCGATATCTTCTTCAGCTGGGCGGGCCTCGGTCTCGGCGGCGAATACATCAAGGCGGGCCTCAGCCTGCCGCTCGACAAATATTACGCACAATACAAGTGGGACGACGAACTCGTTCCGGCGGCGGCGTCGTTCTCCAAGATCTACGAGGGCGGTCGCCAGGGCGTGCCCTTCACCTTCAAGGGCGAGGCGCTCTACTACAACAAGGCGCTGTTTCAGCAGGCCGGCATCACCGAAGCCCCGAAGGACTACGACGCGCTGGTTGCGGACGCCGAAAAGCTGAAAGCCGCCGGCATCCCGGCCATCACCTTCGGCGGCACCGTCAACTGGCATCTGATGCGCCTGATGGACGTGATCCTCGAGTCCAAATGCGGCATCGAGAAGCATGACGCGCTGATGAACATGAAAACCAGCTGGAAGACCGAGCCCTGTGCGGCGGCCTCCTTTGCCGAACTCGACACGTGGAGCAAGAACTACATTCTCAGCCCCTTCATGGGCATCGACAATGCGCAGTCGTTCAACCTCTTCGTCGGCGGCCGTGCGGCCATGATGCTCGAAGGCGACTGGCTTGTGCAGCAGCTGGCGGAAGCCGGGAACCTCGACGACTACGACGTCTTCCCCTTCCCCACGGGAACCAACCGGCTTTACGGATTTGCCGAATACCACTACATCAGCAGCAAGAGCAAAAATCCGGACATGGCCGCCAAGTTCCTCGACTACTTCATGTCGACGCCGGTTCAGCAGGCCAGCCTCGGCCAGTTCAGCACCACGTCCATCAACAAGAACGTCGCCTACAAGGATCTGCGTCCCCTCGACCAGAAATGGGTCGATATCTTCAACACCTATACGCAGGTCTACATGAACGGCGACCAGGCGTTCCCGCTCGACGTGACGACGGAGTATTTTCGGGTCATCAATGAAGTGGCGAGCGGCAACATGGCAGCGGCAGATGCCGGCGGCCAGCTCCAGGCCTTCATCGACAACAGGCGCTAGGCGCCTCTGGCCAGGCCGGCCTCCGGAAGGGCCGGCCATTTCCGTTCCGTAACCTTCGCCTGCGTCCTGCACGCCTGCGCCGTAGCGCCTGTCTCGCACGGAGTGTCTCATGACGACCAGATCCCTCTTCTCCGACCCGCGCATGCAGGCGGCCCTTCTGGTCGCTCCGGCAATCGTCATCTACGTCGTCTTTGCGATCTACCCCATGGTGGACGTGGTGGCCTTGAGCTTCCAGCGATGGAACGGCCTCGATGCCCATAAGACGTTCGTCGGCTTCAGCAATTACATCGACATCTTCACGAAGGATCCGGTGTTCTGGGGCGCCTTTCGCAACACCGTCATCTGGACGATCCTGTCGACGATCTTCCCGCCGCTCGTCGGGCTTCTGCTGGCGCTCGGGCTCAACCAGCCGATCTTCGGCCGCAATGGTCTGCGGGCGATCTTCTACCTGCCCGTCATCATCGCCCCCATCGCCGTCGCCACCATGTGGCGCTGGATGTACGATCCCTTTTTTGGCCTGTTCGGGCAGGTCCTCACCTCGCTCGGGCTTCAATCCTGGATCCAGGATTGGCTCGGCAACCGTAACATCGCGCTCTACTCCGCCTTCGTCGCCTATCTCTGGCAGACCGTCGGTTTCTCCATGGTGCTGTTTCTGGCCGGCTTGCAGGGCGTCAGCAAGACGCTGATCGAGGCTGCCCGCATCGACGGAGCCGGACGCTGGAGCGTGTTTCGCCACGTCACCTTTCCCGCACTCAAACCCACCATCACCATCGTTCTGGTGCTGGCCATCATCTCCTCGCTCAAGGCCTTCGACATCATCTACGGGCTCACGGGCGGCGGGCCGGCGCAATCGACGCAGATGCTGGCGCTCTGGGCCTTCACCCAGTCCATGCAGATCTTTGACTTCGGACGCGGCAGCGCCATCTCGGTCGTTCTTCTGCTCATCACCCTCTCCGTCGTCATTCCCTACCTGCGCTGGACGCGAAACGCCGAGGAGCCCGAAGAATGACCGCGACCTCAGCCTCCCTCTTCGACAACCGGATCGAGAAGCCGCAACGGGACTGGGTGCTGGTGGCGCTCTGGATTTCGCTCGCTCTGGTCGCGCTGATCTGGGTCGCGCCCTTCGTCTTCATCGTCTTCACCTCGCTGAAATCCAACGCCGCCGTCATGGGCACTAGCGCGTTTTCCCCGCCCGTTGATCCGAAGTTCGCCAACTATACCGGCGCCTGGGACCGCGGCCGCTTCAACACCACCTTCTTCAACAGCGTCATCATCACCGCGATCAAGGTCCCGCTCGGTCTCTTCATCTCCGCCATGGCCGCCTATGCGCTGGCGAAAATCCCGTTCACGGGGCGCAAGATGCTGCTGCTGGCGGTTCTGTTCGGCACGATGATCCCGTTTCAGGTCATGCTCGCGCCGCTCTTCACGCTGGTCAACGGCCTGCACCTGATCGATACCTATCCCGGCGTCATCCTCCCCTATCTCGCCTTCGGCATTCCCTACCAGGTCTTCATCCTGCAGAGCTTTTTCCGCGGCATTCCGAAGGAACTCAGCGAAGCCGCCCGCATCGACGGCGCCTCGCACTTCACGATCTTCCGGCGGATCTTCCTGCCGGTCTCGCTGCCTGTTCTCGCCGCGCTGCTCATCCTCGATTTCGTCTCCACCTGGAACGAATTCGCCATGGCGCTCGTCCTTCTGCAGGACCGCGACATGTGGACCCTTCCCCTCGGCCTTTCCGCCTTCCAGGGGCAGTTTTCCAGGGACTACGGCCAGCTCAACGCCGCCATCGTCATGACGGTGCTTCCCGCCGCCATCGTCTACCTCATCTTCCAGCGCTACTTCGTGTCCGGGCTCACCTCCGGCGCGGTGAAGGGTTGAAAACGGACATCAAGGACGCAGATATGACCGACACCATCATCGCCAAATGGGACCTCTTCGAAGCCAGCCTGAGCGGGCCTTCCGCCGGCAATCCGTTCGTCGAGGTCGATCTCGAAGCCCATTTCAGCCAGAAGAGCCGAACCGTGCGCGTGCCCGGCTTCTATGATGGCGATGGCGTCTACAAGATCCGCTTCATGCCCGACAACGAAGGCGAATGGACCTATGTGACGCGCGCGTCAGCGCCGGAACTCGATGCTCGCACGGGATCCTTCACGGCAGGCCCGGCAAGCCCGGATGCGCACGGGCCTGTCCAGGTCGCCAACCGCTACCACTTCGCCCATGCCGATGGCACACCGTATCTCTCCTTCGGCACCACCTGCTATGCCTGGACGCACCAGCCGCTCGACCTGCAGGCAAAGACGCTCGAAACCCTGAAGCAGGCGCGCTTCAACAAGATGCGCATGGGCGTGTTCCCGAAAGATTATCCGTTCAACATCAACGAGCCGCTGCATGATGTCTACGAGCGGGACGCGGACGGGGAACTCGACTTCGACAGGCCGAATCCCGAGAGCTTCCGGCACTTCGAAAATCAGGTAAAGGCACTCGGGGATCTCGGGATCGAGGCCGACATCATCATCTTTCACCCCTATGATCGCTGGGGCTATTGCGACATGAGCGCCGAGCAGGACTATCGCTACGTCGCCTATCTCACGGCGCGTCTGGCCGCCTATCGCAATGTCTGGTGGTCGCTTGCCAACGAGTACGACTTCCTCCTCGACACCAAGCCGATGGGCCAATGGGACCGCTACTTCCAGATCATCGAGGAGAACGACCCCTACCATCACCTGAAATCCATTCACAACGGCGACGTCAACGCGAATTACGACCACCGCCGGCCCTGGGTCAGCCATGTCTGCATCCAGAATTGGGACGTGAAGCGCACCCAGGAATGGCGCGAAGCCTACGGCAAACCGGTCGTCAACGACGAGCCGGAATATGAGGGCAACATCATGCTCTCCTGGGGCAATATCTCGGCGCGCGAGCTGGTCCATCGCTACTGGATCACCCTGCTGCGCGGCGGCTATGCCGGACATGGCGAAACCTTCATGCATCCGGACGACATCCTCTGGTGGGCGAAGGGCGGCGTCCTCCACGGGGAGGCCTGGCAGCGCATCGGCTTCCTGCGCGATCTCCTGCAGGAGGACGTGAAAAACGGCCTGACACCGATTGCCCGCGAGGCGAACTGGCCCTGGAGCCGGGTGTCCGGTGCGACCGATGGCGACGTGACCTATATCTATCTCGGCGAGCATCAGCCCGTCATCTGGGCGCCCGGTCTGCCGCAGGAGGCGGGTGACTACGCCGTCGACGTGATCGACATCTGGGAGATGACGGTGACGCCGGCGACGCTTGTCGATGCTCCCGCCAACCATCCGACCCGGCATGGTGCCTCGCTGCGCCCCCGGCGGCCGGATGCGGCCTTCGCGGTGGAACTGCCGGGCAAGCCGAACCTTGCGATCCGCGTTCGGCCGAAGCGCTAGAAGGAACATTGCCATGTCGACCGTTCAGATCCGTGACGTTCGCAAATCCTACGGCGCTCATCCCGTGCTGCACGGCGTCGATATCGACATTGCGGACGGAGAGTTCGTCATCCTCGTCGGTCCCTCCGGCTGCGGAAAATCGACCCTGCTGCGCATGGTGGCGGGGCTCGAGTCCATTACCGGCGGGACGATCAGCATCGATGGCCGCGTGGTCAACGGACTGGAGCCGAAGGACCGTGACATTGCCATGGTCTTCCAGAACTATGCGCTCTACCCGCAGATGACGGTCGCGCAGAACATGGGCTTCGCGCTGGAACTGGCCGGCACCGCCAAGGACGAGATCAAGCGCAAGGTGGACCATGCCGCCGGCGTTCTCGGGCTGGAGCCGCTTCTCCAGCGCAAGCCGGCGCAACTGTCAGGCGGGCAGCGACAGCGCGTCGCCATGGGCCGCGCCATCGTGCGCGATCCCAAGGTCTTCCTGTTCGACGAGCCCTTGTCCAATCTCGATGCCAAGCTGCGCGTCAAGATGCGCGCGGAGATCAAGGCGCTGCATCAGCGCCTGAAGACGACGATCGTCTATGTCACCCATGACCAGATCGAAGCCATGACCATGGCCGACACGATCGTCGTCATGCAGGGCGGGCATATCGAGCAGATCGGCACGCCGCTCGACCTCTACGACCACCCCAAGAACATGTTCGTCGCCGGCTTCCTCGGTTCGCCCGCGATGAACTTCCTCGACGGCGTTGTGGCGAAAGAACAAGACGCTGCCTTTCTCGATCTGGGCGGCGCCGGCCGCGTTCCCTTGGCCGGCGGGATGAGCCACACGGTCGGAAAAAGCGTCATCGTCGGCATCCGCCCCGAAGACATCGGCATCGCGGACACCGGCGGCATCCCGGCCGAGGTCCTCGTCGTCGAGCCGACCGGCTCCGAAACCCATCTCGCCGTCCGGCTGGGAGGCCAGGAGATCATCGTCGTCCTGCGCTCCCGCGTGGCGCTGATCCCGGGCGAGAGGGTCCATCTCTCGTTCAATGACGCCAAGTTCCACCTGTTCGATAAGGACACGAAAGAGGTCATTCGGGAGCTTTAATGGTATGTGGTGGTCCGTTGAACTTCGTCGTTGCTTGGTCTAGTGGGATCTAAACTGCCGCGCCTGTTCGAAATGTCGACCGCTCGAGAAGAGTCGATTTCCCCCAATTGGTATCTCTGGACCTGCTCTGCAGAGCAGTTTCCCTGTTCATAGGACAACACGGTCCGGGCGGGGAATCTTTACGGCTCCTCCTCCAGGAGCCTGCAAGACCGTGGTGTGGCATGGCAAAATCACGAAGGCTGTAACGGCGATGGAGCGTGCGATCACCATCCGCCTGCTCGTCGATCAGCCGCGCGATCCCCGCATCGTCTGCCGCGTGCGTCCCGCTGCCAGGAATACTGACAATTGCCATGGTAGCTTGGGTAGGATGGTGCCGCGCAGTCATGATTGGCGCAGACCGCCACCGCCGTCCCGATCAAGGCGACGGCCACGATAGCGGCGGCAGCCTGGTCCTGTTGCTGGACCATGGCGGGGCAGTCATATGTCTGAATTCCGCGCCGATTGAGCTCGACCGCAATCTGCTGCTGGAAAACAGGATCCATGGCCTGCAGAAAGGTTCGGCAAAGTGAGGCCTGGCTGACAGCTTTCGGATTTTTGGTGAACTCGGCTTGAGTGATGGTTGTGCAACTCGCCAAGGCAAGCGTCATCGATGCGGCGAACGCGAGCCGCGCAATTTTCATTGTATTCAATGTTGTCCCCTCAAATAGAGAGGGGATCATCGCACAACCTTACGAAGAGTCGATAGCGACTTACGTAAAGTCCCGGCTTTCATTCTGACAAGCGCTGGTTTCTGAAATTTCTTCCTAAAACGAGGGTCTTATATTAGGTCATCTTTGTCGATCGTGATCTCCAAGCTCCCGTGTGGCCGCCGTTCCGCCATGTCGACGCACGCGGGGATGCTGCCGGAACGGATGGTCTCGTCACCTCGACGGCGGTTGGGCGCCGATGCTCATCCTTCGTTGCAGGGCTGATCCTCCGATGGCTCAGCCAAAGCGTCGTTCGCAACAGCACCCGATCTGGGTCGGCGCGGTTCTGTCGCTGTCTGCTACCGCAAAGCCGGCCGCGAGCCCTTCGGTCCGACCCCTCGAAGAGCGAGCAGCAGGAGGGTCAGGGCAGCGATGGTCGAGCCGAGGCCCATGGCGAGGGCGACGGTCGGGAGCGTCGCTCCGTTTGCAAACAAGAAGCCGGCAATGATGGGGCTGAGGGCTGCGCCGCCACGGCCGATGCCGATGACGAAGCCGGTGCCGCTTGCGCGGACTTCCGTCGGAAAGGTTTCGGCGACGATCGCATAGATCCCGACCACGCCGGCATTGGTGGCGCATCCCGCGATCGCCGCGAGGATGGAGAGCTGCACGAGATCCGGAGCGCTGCGCCCGAACAGGGCGACGAGTGCCGTCGCGATCACCATGACGCCGATCGTCAGGTTCCGCACGGGGAAGCGCTGGCTGAGGAAGCTGACGACGATGGAGCCGGCGATGCCGCCGATATTGGCCCAGACCAGGACATTGCCGGCAGCCGATGGCAGGAAGCCCATATCCGCGACGATTTTCGGCGCCCATTTCAGGATGAAGTAGAAGGTCATGATGTGGAAGAAATAGGCAAAGGTCAGGCACAGGGTGGCCACGATCAAGGTCGGGGAGAACAACTGCCCGAGACCCGGCTTCAGGCGTTCCCCGTTCTGTTCCGGCAGGGCGGCCACGGTCGCGCGGCCCATGCGTTTCAGGACGGCGTTGAGCCGTTCGAGAGCGCCCTCGGGGCGGCGCTGGATGAGCCATGGCACGGTTTCCGGGAGGGTGAAGTAGACCAGCGGTATGCAGCAGGCGGTCACGATGGCCCCGCTGGCAAACACCGCTCTCCAGCTGTAATCGACCAGGAAATGCGACACGAGGGCGCCGCCGATCACGGCGCCGACGGGATAGCCCGTCGCCATCAATGCGACCGCGAAATTTCGGCGTTTCGCATTGGCATGCTCGGCCGCGAGCGCGTTGGTCGCCGCCAGCATGCCGCCGATGCCGAGACCGGTCAGGAGCCGCCAGGCCGACAGCGGCAGGATGCCGGAGGCGGTCGCTGCCAGCGACATCCCGCCGGCCATCAGCACGAGGCTGGTGAGGACGGCGGCGCGCCTGCCGATCCGGTCGCAGAGGCCTCCGAGCCACACGGAGCCGATGGCCATGCCGATGAGTTCCATCGACAGGACGATGCCGAGCGCCGCCCGGTCGATGCCCCATTCCTTGGCGATGCCGGGCGACGCAAAGCTGATCGACAGCACATCGAACCCATCGAGCGCGTTCAACAGGACGCAGAGACCGACGGCCCAGATCTGCATCGGGCTCATCGGCGTCTGCGCGAGACTGTGTTTCGGATCCTCGGTCATGACTGCTCCTCCCTCAAGGTTGAAATGGCACCGGATGCCCTGCCCGCCCTCCGCGGATGCAGGGCCCTCCTGCGGTATCGGTCTCAATCGCCCAGCCTTAGACGCCCAGCCCCGGTCGCCCAGCGTCAGTCGCCCAGCCTTAGTCGCCCAGCGTCATCAGCGCGTCGAGAATGACGGCGCCCTTGCGTCCGGGGTAGACGACGACGGGATTGAGGTCGATCTCGCGGATCGACGGTTCTGCCCGAAGGAGACGGCCGAGCCGGCCGACGATGTCGGCCACCGCCGGGACATCGCAAGGCGCGGCCCCGCGAAAGCCGTCGAGAAGGGCGGCGCATTTCAGCCGTCCGATGTCCGCGACGATCGCCTCCTCCGTCAGGTCGGCGGCGAGCAGGCGCACGTCCTTCAGGATTTCCGCCTGAACGCCGCCGAAGCCCACGAGAATGACGGGACCCCACTCCGGGTCGTTGCGTGCGCCGACGATCAGTTCGATCCCGCGCGGGCTCATCGTTTCCACAAGGACCCCGTCCAGAACCAGACCGGGCCGGTGGCGGGCGATGTTGGCCGACAGCTCGGCCCAGCCCTTCGCGACGGCCGCGTCGTCGGGAAGACCGACCACGACCCCGCCGGCATCGCTCTTGTGCGAAAGGTCGGCGGATTGCGCCTTGAGGACGACGGGATAGCCGATCTCTCGGGCGCGCCGGCAGGCCTCTTCCGGCGTCGTGGCGAGCGCGCCGTCCGGGAAGACGAACCCGGCCTGCCGCAGCAGGTCCTTGGCGCGGTATTCCGGAAGGACGGCCGGACCGGCCGGCAAGACTGCCAGCGGCATAGGCTCGGCGTCGGTCACGGCGAGCGTGCGGCGGGCGCGTTCGGAAAGCCTGGACACGGCCCGCATCACCCGGTCGGTGGATGGGAAATAGGCGATATCGAGGGCGCGAAGGCCCTCGACATAGGCGGGCGGGATCGGCGCGCCCTCGTCCAGGCCGGCGACGATGATCGGCTTGGCGGGTTTCAGGTCTTGGATGGCGCTGAGGATCGAGGGGAACTTCAGGGTGCAGGTCGTAGCGTCGGTCTGGATGATGCCGAGCACGATGATCTCGACACGATCGTCGGACAGAAGGGCGGCGAGCGTGCGCCGGTACAGGTCCGGATCGACCAGAGATTGCGCCGTGAGATCGACGGGGTTGCTGACCGGCACGAAGGGCGGCAGGGCGGCGCGAAGATCGGGACTGTCCTCGTCGGTCATCTGCGGCAGGGGCAGGGCCAGCGCTTCGGCCAGATCCAGCGTCAACGCCTTGAAGGCGCCGGATTCGCCGACGACCGCAGCACCCCCGCCACCGATCCGGCCGTAGCGGGCGGTCAGTTCCAGGCAGTCGCCGAACTCCTCCAGCGTCTCCACAAGCGTGACGCCCACCCGCTCGACACGGGTCTTCATCACCTGATAGTCGCCCGCCATGGCGCCGGTGTGGGTCGCAGCCGATTCCCGCGCGGCGCTGCTGCGGCCGGGATGCAGGAGAACGATCGGCTTTCCCGCCGCGATTGAGCGCCGCGCGGCCTGCAGGAAGCGCGCCGGCTTGCGGAATTGCTCGACCACCAGGCCGATGACGCGGGTGTGGGGATCGTCGATCAGATAATCGACATAGTCCTCGACCCCGCTGGCCGCTTCGTTGCCGGTGGAGATCGAGAAAGACAGGCCGAGGCCGCGGGCAAGCAGGGTGCTGTCCACGACGGCGGCGATCGCGCCGGACTGGGAGACGATGCCGATGCCCGGACGGCCGTCAAGCCTGATGTCGGGCGTTTCGATGAAGGTCAGGGGGATGCCATCGACGAAATTGACGAGGCCGAGGCAGTTCGGCCCCTCGACCATCATGCCGCTGCGGGCCGCGATGGCGGCGATCTCGCGCTGTTCGGCCAATCCCTCGGGCCCACCCTCGGCAAAACCGGCCGAGAAGATCACCACCGCGCCGGTTTTGCGCAACGCCAGCGCCGTCACGGCGTCGAGGACGGCGGCGCGCGGAATGGCGAGGATCGCCACATCGACACCCTCCGGCAGATCGCCGATGGCCTTCCGGCAGGCGCGACCGCCGATCTCCTCCCGGTTGGGGTTGACGAGATAGATCTCGCCGGGAAACCGCAAACGGTCGAGATTGGCCAGAACCGAGGCGCCGAGGGCGCCGGGCTTGTCGGAGGCACCGATGATCGCCACGGAGGCCGGACGAAGCAGGCGGCCGATGGCGTTTGCAGGCAGGAACCGGATATCTTGATCCACAGTCGTCTCTCCTCCACAGAGCCGCGCCTCTAGCGGAGCGGCGGCTTTCCTTGCATCCGTCGACGGGTCCGCATCGTCTCCCGGGCCGATGCGGACACGCGATTCTCGTCTCGTCGTTCGTCTTTTCGGGACAACCGGATTCCGCTTATCCCTGACAAACTCCCGGTCTATGCTTTCGACTTCGACCGGTCGTAGGCGCCGAGACCCGGCTTGTAGCTCTTCTCGTCGATGAACTGCCGGATGCCCTCCTTCCGTCCCTCGTTGTCGTAGCTGTTGGCGGCCTCCTGCGCGCGGACGAGGTAATCTTCCGCCTCGTCATAGGTCATGGTGCCGACCCGTCGCACGGCATCCTTGGTGGCTTTCAAGGCCACGGGATTCTTCTTGAGAAGCACCTGTGCGACCTCTTCGACGCGGGCTTTCAACCGGTCGAGCGGCAGGGCCTCGTTGACGAAGCCCCATTCGGCGGCCTTCCGGCCATCGATGTTCTCGCCGGTGAGCGCATGGTACATCGCGTTGCGGAAACCGGTCAGCTCCAGCGCGACCTTGGTGGCCCCGCCGCCCGGCAGGATGCCCCAATTGATTTCGGAGAGACCGAACGTCGCCTCGTCTGCGGCAAACGCCAGATCGCAGGCAAACAGCGGGCCGTAGCCGCCGCCGAAGCACCAGCCGTTGACCATGGCGATGGTGGGCTTCTGGTACCATCGCAGCCGGCGCCACCAGCCATAGCTCTCCCGCTGCGCCTTGCGTGTGCCGCGCAGGCCCTGACCTTCGGTTTCGCGAAAGTACTCCTTGAGATCCATGCCGGCGGACCAGGCCGTCCCCTCGCCGGTCAGGACGAGAACGCCGACCTCCTCGGAAAATTCGAGTTCGTCCAGCACGTCCAGCATCCGCCGATTGAGTGCGGGGTTCATGGCGTTGCGCTTGTCGGGACGATTGAAGCTGACCCAGGCGACCCGATCCACGATCTCGAAAGTGACGGTGTCCTGCTCCTGCCGATGCAGATCCATGGCATTTCTCCTAAAGTGACGAATGACGGTAAGTGACGAACGACGGTCGTCCGATGAACGGTGTTGAAGACAGCCGACCTCCTTAAGGCTTGCCGGTTCGCAACCGGCCATGCCCTTGGACGTCGTCTCGTTTGGCGCGTGTCCCGTGTCTTCCGGACGGACTCAGATCGGGAAGTGACCGCCCTCGGTCTCCAGCGTGATCCAGCGCAATTCGGTAAAGGCGTCGATGCCGGCCTTGCCGCCGAAGCGGCCATAGCCCGAGTTCTTGACGCCGCCGAACGGCATCTGCGCCTCGTCGTGGACGGTCGGTCCGTTGATGTGGCAGATCCCGGATCGGATCCGCCGGGCGACACGCAGGCCACGCGCGGTGTCGCGCGTGAACACGGCGGCCGACAGGCCGTATTCGGTGTCGTTCGCCAGAGTGACGGCGTGGTCCTCGTCCCGCGCCCTGACGATGGCGACGACCGGGCCGAAGCTCTCGTCGCGAAACAGCCGCATGGCCGGCGTCACGCCGTCCACGACATGCGCGGGCATGAGGACGCCCTGCGCGGTGCCGCCATTGACCAGCGTGGCTCCGGCGGCAACGGCGTCATCGACAAGCGACTGCACGTGGTGGACGGTCTTGAGGTCCGCCACGGCGCCGAGCGGCGCGGTTCCCGTGCGCGGATCGCCGACCTCGAGCGTTGCAACCTTTTCCCGGAACCGGGCAACGAAGGCCTCCGCCACCGCGTCGACAACGATGATCCGCTCGGTCGACATGCAGATCTGGCCCTGGTTCATGAAGGCGCCGAAGGCGGCGGCCTTGACCGCCTCGTCGAGATCCGCATCGTCGAGGACGATGAGAGGCGCCTTGCCGCCCAGTTCCAGGAGAACCGGCTTGAGATGCTCCGCGGCCCGCTTGGCGATGATCCGGCCGACGGCGGTCGATCCGGTAAAGTTGATGCGGCGAATGGCGGGGTGGTCGATCAGCGCGCCGACGACAGGACCCGCCTCGGCCGCGGCATGGGTGACGATGTTGACCGCACCATCCGGCAGGCCGGCATCGATGAAGGACGCGACGATGAGACTGTGCGTCCGCGGGCAAAGCTCCGACGCCTTGAGGATGACGGTGTTGCCGCAGGCGAGCGGCATGGCGATCGCCCGGACACCGAGAATGATCGGCGCGTTCCACGGTGCGATACCGAGAATGACGCCGACCGGCTCGCGAACCGTCATGGCGAGGCAGCCGGGTTTGTCGGACGGAATGATCTCGCCGCCGATCTGCGTGGTCATCGCCGCCGCTTCGCGGATCATCCCGGCGGCCAGCATGATGTTGAACCGCGCCCAGCCCTCGGTTGCGCCGATTTCCGCCATCATGGCCGCGATGAAATCGGTGGCCCTCGCCTCCAGTGCCGCCGCCGCCTTGGACAGGGCCGCGCGCCGGGCATTCGGCCCGAAGCGGCTCCAGACCGCGAACGCCGCCTCTGCCTTTTCGGCAATCGCGCCGACATCCTCGACATCGCAGGCGCTTGCGACCGTCGCCACCGTGCCATCGAGCGGATTGAGCCGCTCGAACGTGGCGTGACGATCCGATCGCGTTGGTTTGTGTGCAATATTCATGACCAGTGAGCCTCCCGTCTCATGATATGTTATATAGCATGACATTTTGATTTGAATTGGCAAGCGAAATTTTCTAGGGTCAGGACATGACCCGCATCGAAGCCGCCCCGTCGTCCGAAGACGCGTCACCGGACGTCACGCCTTCGCTCACGCCCGCTTCCACGACGCCCGCCAATCCCCTCGACGACCATCTCGGCTATCAGCTTCGAAGGGCCTCGAGCTTTCTGATGGGCGTGCTCGCCCAAAGGCTTTCGCTGATCGCCCTGACCCCGAGCGAAGCGTCCGTCATCATCCTGATCGCCGGCAACGACCGCATCATTCAAAGCGAGATCGGCCGGATCCTCGGGATCCAGCGGACGAACATGGTGCCGCTGACCGCCTCGCTGGAACGACGCGGCCTGATCGAGCGGCAACATATCGGCGGAAAATCCTTCGGACTGACCGTGACCGCAGACGGCCGGCGGGCCGCCGAAGACGCCCAGCAGGTCATGCTGGAGCACGAACGGGAATTCTTCGGCGCCCTGCCGCCCTCGTCCCGCACGTTGCTGACGGAACTGCTCGGTGCGGTCTGGAGGAAGGGAGAATAACGGAGAGGCGACAGACGAAGCGCCCACCGGCCCTTAACCATGGGACGGACCGACAAACGACCAGCGGAATATCGCCGACGCCTGACGCCCTTCGCGTCGAGACGGCGGGGCGGATGCGCTCCCTCACCATCCAGCCGCCATCGACGGGCAGGATGGTTCCGGTTACGTAGGACGAGGCCGGACTGCAGAAGATGAAGGATTGCGGTTGCGAGATCCTCGGGGCGGCCCCAGCGCGCGGCCGGAATGCGGGCGCAGATCCGGGCGTTGCGGTCGGGGTCGTTTCGCAGGGCTTCGGTGTTGTCGGCTTCCCTGTAGCCCGGGGCCATCGCGTTGACCGTGATGCCCTTCTGCGCGCGTTCGCTCGCCATGGCTTTGGTGAGCCCCGCCACGCCGTGCTTGGAGGCTGCATAGGCGGGCACGCGGATGCCGCCCTGGAAGCTCAGCATCGAGACAACATTGACGATGCGGCCGGCACGTCCGGTGGCGATCATGTGACGCGCGGCCTCCTGCGAGAGCAGGACAACCGATCGAAGATTGACGTCGAGAACGGCATCCCAATCCTCTGGCGTAACATCGACAATGGCGGCGCGCCGGATGATCCCCGCATCGTTGACGAGAATGTCCACACCGCCCAGCGCCGATATGGCCGTTTCGACGATCGCCCCGGCATCTCCAGCGTGACGATGAGGTCTCGACGGGATGCGACCTTCGGTGCGTCGCAATTGCAAAACTACTTCCGCCAAAAAGCCATCTTCGGCTCCGGTTGCCTTGATGGAATGTGAACTAACGGCACCCGTAGCTAACGGAAATTATTTCCGCCTAACGGCCATCTCCAGGTCCAGCGCCTTGACGGGAGTCAACCTCCCGACCGGTTGGGCAACAGTCTAAGCCGTTGAGAAGCTTAGTGCGGCGTCGTGGCAGTTACAGAACTTGGCCCGCAAGGATAGAGGAGTGGTCGCTGCGGGCAGGCAGAAGGCACACTGTTTGGCTACGTCAGGCATCTCCGAGCGCAACGGGTGGGATGTTGCTCTGCTTAAAACAAAGGGATTGCCTTTCAAGTCCACACAGCCGCTTCAACTTGATAGGCCAACGCTATGTTGTAAGGCTCGGACAGCGACACGCTCAACAAAGCCGCTCTGCACCCGTCCAAGGAACAACGGACTTGCAAATCGTTTTTTGGCTCATGGAAATCGGATGGCTCTCAAGCGGCAATCGCCCAGCAATCCGTTGCAGCGACCAGCCCTGCATGTTGCGCTCGATCACCGACTGGCGCAGATGCGGGAAGCGGGCAAGCGTGCCCGGCTTGGCATGTCGGAAGGGAATGCACGGCGCGCGTGGAACTCATGCGCGAGTGAAATCATGGCGGGCCGGACCGGCACGGACATCGCTGCAGGATGCGGTGATGCGGAATCGACGTCGATTGCTTCGGCGACATTCTGGAAACTGTGGCAATGTAAATCCATTGTCAGGAAACCCTTAAACCGCCGGATACAGAATTATCCGATGAGATAGACGACAGATGCCGCGCCCCGGCGCCGTTCGGGGGTTGCGCCACGTGGCGTTTCCGACCGTATTCAGGATACTTGATCACATCGGTGGCTTTGGATACCCGCAGCCCGACGCATCCGGTGACTGCGCCAGTCAGCCGGCGCCCGGACGAGTATTCGTGAAATTCTGGATAGGGAGTGAGCATGGACCGCTGGACCGAATTCCACGTCTTCGTCAAAATCGCCGAAGAGCGCAGCATGACAAAAGCTGCAAGCACGCTCGGTCTGTCGATATCCGGCATCAGTCGCCACCTCATGAACCTCGAAACACGTCTTGGGGCGAGGCTTGTCCAGCGGTCGACACGGCAGCTCAGCCTGACCAGCGAGGGAGAGGCTCTCTTCGCTGACGCGCGCGATCTCCTTGCGACCTGGGATGCTGCGGAAGCCAATGTCACAGCGCGCTCGCATGCACCGACCGGACGATTGCGCATTGGCGCTTCCCTGTCGTTCTCGCTCCTGCATCTCATGCCTGTGGTCGCACAGTTCCGGCAGCTTTACCCGGCCCTTTCCATCGAGATCATCTCTTCAAACCGCTACTACGACATCATAGAAAACGGCCTGGATCTGGCCATTCGCACGCGGCGGGTCGAAGCGGACAGCTCGATCACCATCCGCCGTTTGGGTGAAACCCGAAGACTGCTGGCGGCATCACCGCGTTACCTCCGTGATCGGGGCACGCCGAGACATCCCAACGAGCTACTCGATCACGATCTCATCCTCTATACGCTGGCCGATAACTGGAACGAATTTCGCTTCAGACGCGGTGACGAGACCATCCTGGTCAAGGTCGACGGAGCGATTCTCGCCAATGATGGCCAGTTGATTTGCCAGGCCGCGCGGGATGGCTTGGGAATACTCGCGCAGCCGACGTACATCGTTCAGGACGATCTGGACGCTGGACGTTTGATCAAGGTTCTGGATGACTGGGACCTTCCCCGGCTCACCATGAACATTGCCTATCCCAGCAAGTCTTTCATGCCTGTAAGAACGCGACTTTTTATTGACTTTCTGGTCGAACGCTTCCGTCTGAATGACTTCGAACGGCAGTGGAACTGCTAGCAATTTGCGTTTTCTGCAAAAATGTTTCTCGAATAGCCCTGTTCATCTCGTTTTCTGTGAATGTTAGGGAGTCGGTGGCGTCACGCTGGTGACCGCTTAAACCGTATGCCTGAAGTTTCAAATGGGAGGAAATTGTCATGAAGGGCCTACTTACCGCATTGCTGGTAACCACTGCTTCTCTAGCCGGCCTGAACGCCGCACAGGCACAGACGAAGGAAAAGGTCTTTTTCCTTCTGCCCAACACAACCACTATCCGATTTGAAAACAGGGATGCGCCGTTTTTCGTCGAAGCGATGAAAGTCGCTCGGCCGGACGCTCAGGTCACCGTACAGAACGCGCAGGGCGACCCCCAGCAGCAGCAGCGCCAGATCGAGGACGCAATCTCGCAGGGCGCGAGCCTCATCCTGCTGACTTCCGCAGACGCCAACTTGGTGGCCGGAGCGCTGGCAGCCGCGCAGACCGCAAACGTGCCGGTCGTTCTCTACGACCATGACGCGGTTGGCGGCAAGGCGGAAGCTCATGTCGTCTTCGATTCGCTGGCCGTAGGTCAGGCACAGGGCAAACGCGCTGCCGAACTCATCAGCAAGATGAGCAAGTCGCCGGTGAAGGTAGCCCGAGTGAAAGGAAATCAGGGCGAATATGGCACGGGACAATATGAAAAGGGCCAGAACGAATTTCTGCAGCCTCTGATCGACTCGGGTAAAGTGAAGGTCGTGTGCGAACAGTACACCCAGAACTGGGATCCGACGCTCGCCCAGTCGTTCGCGGAAGACTGCCTGACCAAAAACGGCGGCGATGTCGACGTGTTTGTCGGGATGAACGACGGCACCACCGGCGGTTCCGTCGCTGCGCTGATCAGCCAGGGCTTCAAAGCTGGCGACAAGCTGGTGACCGGTGGCCAGGACGCGACCGTGGAGGCGCTTCGCTACGTCGTCCAAGGCTGGCAGGACAATTCGGTTCTAAAGGATCTCAAGGTCGAGGCGACCGAGGCAGCCAAGGTTGTCGCGTCGATCCTCGACGGCAAGGGGGTTCCTCAAGACCTGGTGAACGGCAAAGTCAACAACCAGTTCATGGATGTACCGGCTATCCTGCTGCCGGTCGAGAACATCACGAAGGATAACCTCGGCGAAGTCGTGACAAAGGGTATCTGGACCTGGAAGGAAATCTGCCAAGGCATCGAAAGCACCGAGGTCTGCAAGGCCAACATGTAATCGTTTGGGCGGGCGGCTTCGCCGTCCGCTCGTTGCGTTCCCGGGAGGATTGATTGATGACAGCACTGGCAGCCGAACGGCCGCTTTCCGCTCACAACGGCACAACGCCACTTGTTTCGCTTCGCAATATACAGAAGCACTTCGGCTCGCTGCATGCCTTGCGGGGGGCCTCCGTCGAAGTCTATCCCGGCGAGATCGTCGCGCTCGTCGGTGACAACGGTGCAGGAAAGTCAACTCTGGTCAAAGTCATGGCGGGCGTGCATGCCGCAGACTCCGGGGAGTATCTTTTCGAGGGAAAGCCGGTCCAGGTCAGAAAGCCAACGGATGCGACAGCATTGGGCATTCAGACGGTGTATCAGGACCTGTCTCTGTGCAGCAATCTTGACGCGGTTCAGAACCTCTTCCTGGGCCGCGAGCGAACAGGTTCCTGGTGGAGCGGCGGACGCATCCGCCGGGCCGAATGCGAAGTGCGGGCCCGGGAGCTGCTTACCAGAATGCGGCTTGGCAACCTGTCGCTCACCCGCCCCGTCGGAGCGATGTCAGGAGGGCAACGCCAGAACATCGCCATCGCACGCTCCATCCTTGAGACCCCAAAGGTCGTGATCCTGGACGAGCCAACCGCCGCCCTCAGCCATTCCGCTGCGGAAGGCGTCTCGTCGCTTATCCGGACCCTGGCGGACCAGGGTCTGGGCGTCGTGATCGTCAGCCATGACATCCACCATTTCGTCGTGAACGCGACTGACCGGATTGAAGTCATGCGACTGGGCACCAACGTCGCGAGCTTCAAATCCAAGGATGTCACCGGCGAGCAGGTTGTCAACGCAATGGTCGGCGGCAACGAAGGCGTCAATCTCGCGGGCTAACCGCAAGCTCTTTTACACATTGAGGAAATTCCAATGGCCAACACCCTGACCGTTGATGCCCCTGCGCGACGCCCGCGCCGAAGCTTCGGCGAGCTTCTCTCAAGTGACCTGCGCGCCCTCCCGATCGTCATCGGTCTTGTCGCGCTCGGCATTTTCTTCGCGTCCCAGAGCGATGTGTTCCTTACCTCGCGGAACCTCTCGAACCTTCTGGTTCAAAGTACAGTGGTCGGCATCATGGCGCTGGGCCTCATGTTCGTTCTACTTGTCAAGGAAATCGACCTTTCCATCGCGGCGATCAACGGCATTACGTCCGTCCTCATGGCCAAGTTCATTGTTGAATTCGGTTTTTCTCCCTTGATTGCCGTCCCTGCGGCGATCCTCTTCGGCGCCGCGATCGGAAGCTGCTCGGCCCGCTGGGTCACCTTTGTGGGGGTCCCGTCTTTTGTGGTGACGCTGGGCCTCGGGCTTGCGCTCAACGGCCTGCAGCTTATTCTCCTGCCGCCGACCGCCCGCTACGGCCTTCAGCAAACGGGCATCGAAAGAATTGCGCTCACAAATATCAGTGGTGTCTGGGCCTGGCTGTCTCTCCTCGTCGGCATCGTCGTCTATGCCGGTCTGGTCCTGTCAGATGTCGCCCGGCGAAAGAGAGCCGGTCTACAGTCGCCCGTCATTCAGAGCGTCGTCCTGCCGATCGCCGCTGCGGCCGTGTTCGGTAGCGTCGTCGTGGCGATCCTGGCCGCGCATCAGGGAATCCCGCTTGTCGTGCTGATTTTCGCAATGCTGCTGGGCGTAGGGGGATATACGCTGAACAGCACGCAGTTCGGACTGTATCTCTACGCGGTGGGCAACAACGAGGAGGCCGCTCGCCGCGCCGGCATCAAAGTCGCGCGCATCAAAATGGCGGCATTTGCGATTGCAGGTGGCGTGGCGGCGCTCGCCGGCGTGATTGCCGCCTCCCGGACACTCGGTGTCGGCGTATTCTCCGGCGGTGGTGTCGGCGGCGGGACATTGCTGCTGGAATCCATAGCCGCGGCGGTCATCGGCGGTGTCAGCCTGTTCGGTGGCCGGGGATCCATTCACGCGGCTCTGCTCGGAGCGCTTGTGATCGGTACTGTCAGCAACGGCCTGAACCTTCTAGGCGTCGAAAATGAGGTCCGTCTGATCGTCACTGGCCTCCTGCTGGTCTTGGCAGTATCGATCGACAAACTCATCGAGCGGGCGACCGGCCACCAGAGCTTCTAGCCTAGCCGGCGTCCTGCGGGACGCCACGCGGTGCATGACGGAATACGAGAAAGGGCAAGACATGAAAATTGAAGATATCGATCTTTGCGCAAGCTACTGGACGGTCAGCGGCGCTGTATACCCCGGCTCGCAGACGGAGATCAGCCCGTTCACCCTGAAGGACCGGGCCGAAGTTTGCGGGCGTACCGGCTGGCGGGGCATGGGCTTTGTCCTTGACGATATGGCCGCATCCATCGAACACTACGGTCTGCCCACGGTCCGTCGAATCTTCTCAGACAACGGCATCAAACACGTTGAACTCGAATTCCTGGTTGACTGGCATCTCGCGGGCGCGCGTCGCCTCGCCTCCGATTCCATGTATACCCGCCTGCTCGACATGGGGGCGGAGCTCGGCATCAAGAAGATCAAGATCGGCGGCGGCGTCTTCGAAGAGGGCGAACCCGATCTGCCCGCGATGCGCGACGCCCTAGCGGTGATTTGCCAGCGTGCCGCGCCCCTCGGGATCGACATCGTTATTGAATTCCTCCCCTTTGCCAGCATTAACACCATCAAGAGGGGCTTGGCTCTCTTTGAAGGGCTTGGCACCACCAACGGAGGTCTTCTGGTCGACACCTGGCACATCGAGCGTGGCGGCATGACCGCGGACGATATCCGGCAGATACCTCTCGACCTGCTGCGTGCCGCCGAACTCGATGATGCGGGCCCCGAGGTTCTCGGCTCCCTCTTCAACGACTCCACCCACTACCGCCGCTTGTGCGGCGAAGGCTCGATCGACATAGCCTCTCAGATCCAGGCGATCCTCGACGTCGGCTATCGCGGCTATTGGGGTGTGGAGGTCATTTCCGCCTATCACCGCCATCTTCCGCTCGAGATCGCGGCGCAGCGGGCGTTCGATACGACAATTGAGCAGTTTCGGTCCGTAACACTGCCTGCCAGCTGAGCAGCCTTCCTGGGCAGGGCGTCTGCCGAAAATGAACACTAGGGACATACAAGATGGTAAGAATCGCAGTTCTAGGTGCAGGGCGCATCGGCAAAATCCACGCCGCGAGCGTGGCAGCGAATGCAAAGGCCAAGCTGGTGGTTATCGCCGATCCCTTCGCGGATGCCGTCAAGCCTGTCGCGGCGGCCCATGGTGCAGAAGCCATGACCGATGCCATGGCTGCCATCGAGCGCACGGACGTTGATGCCGTTGTCATCGGGACGCCAACCGATACACATGTGGCGTTTCTGATGAGGGCGGTCGAGCTTGGCAAGGCGGTTCTCTGCGAAAAGCCGATCGATCTCGACATGGCCAAGAGCGAAAGTGCGGCTGCCGAGGTGGAGCGGAGAGGCGGCAAGGTCATGCTCGCCTTTAATCGTCGCTTCGACAGCACCTTCGCCGAAATGCGCCGCGCCATTGACGCCGGCCGTATCGGCGATGTCCGCCAGGTCGTCATCTCAAGCCGTGATCCTGGCATGCCGCCTCCCGCATATGTGAAGACCTCTGGCGGCATCTTTCGCGATATGACTATCCACGATTTCGATATGGCGCGCTGGTTGCTCGGAGAAGAGCCGGTCTTGGTGACGGCGGTCGGATCACGCCTCATCGACCCTGCACTGGTCAGCCAATATGACGACTACGATACCGTCATGGTCGTGTTGCAGACTGCGAGCGGCAAGCAAGCCCACATCAACAACTGCCGGGAAGCCGTCTACGGGTACGACCAGCGCGTCGAAGTCCTGGGCGCCACCGGAATGCTCACGCAGGACAACCTCCGCCCCACCACGATGCGCCTTACGACCGCCGAACTGACCGACGCGCGCGAGCCTCTGCTCAATTTTTTCCTCGAGCGCTATGCACAAGCCTACCGCGCTGAGATGGACGCCTTCATCGACGCGATCGACGGTGGCAAACCCATGCCCACAACCGTGCGTGACGGGGTGCTGGCACTTCGCCTTGCTGAATGCGCGGTCGAGTCCGCACGCTCCGGCCAAGCGGTCAGAGTCTAACCAAACACCTTCGCTGGGAGAGGAACTGCCATGACCTACGCTATTGGACACGACACCACGCTCGGGATTGCCTGCCTCGGCATCACCCATCCCCACACATCAGGACGCGTGAAAGCCTTTCAGCGCATGCCGAACGCAAAGGTCCTTGGTGCCTACGATCAGAGCCCGCTGCTCGATCCCTTCGTCGATGCCATGGGCATTGCCAAGCGGACGAAGGAGGACATCCTCGCGGACCCGGACGTTCACGCGGTCCTGATCCATCCGAAAAGCTACCTGATGGCCGAATGGTCAATCGAGGCTATGGAAGCCGGCAAGGCTGTGCTTTGTGAAAAGCCTGCCGGACGGGGTTCGAACGATACCGTGCGGCTGATTGACACCGTTGAGAAGACCGGCCAGCTGTTCCAGGTCGGCTACTGCTGGCGCTACGCTCCCTCAGTGGACCGTATGCAGGAAATTCTAAAGGCGGGCCAACTGGGCAAGGTGTTGCAGGTGCGTGCCCATTCCGGTTGCTCCCACGGCGAGGCTGATACTGACCACATGCGCCAGCCGGGAGATATCGGCGGGGCCTTCTATGTGATCGGGTGCCATACCATCGATCGACTGCTGCTGCATTTCGGGATGCCGACGTCCGTCAACGCGCGGATCACGAAATTCGATGGTGTTATGGTCCCTGCTGCACGTGAAGACGCGGCCGGCGCGATCCTGAACTATCCCGACAAAATGATCACAATCGACTTCATGTCGTGGGATCCGCTTCCATGGACCGAGGGGTGGGATATCACCGCCTACGGTACAGAAGGCGTCATGCATTCCCGTCCTCTTCCGGCGTCCTATAAGCTCTATAGCACGGGCAAGGCAGGTCTTCCGGAGGGTTGGACAGAATGGAACGAAACTAGCTTCCCCGAGATTTGGGCTGTTCGGAAAACCGTCTACTCGCCGGAAATCGCTGAGATTGGCAACCCGGTTTACTTTGATCGCGAGGCTGCATCCTTCGAGCACGCGCTTCGCACGGGTGCGCCATCGAATGTTCCGGCGCAGCAGGCCCATAATATCAACCGGATCTTGGAGGCGCTCTTCCAGTCGTCATCGAAGAACGGTGCCGAGGTTCAGCTCTGACCTGGACAGGTTTGGGGCATCGAATGATGCCCGTCCCTCACCTGCTTTTGGAGTAGCCGGATGATCAAGCATATCGTGATGTGGAATATGGCGGGCGAAACCGTGGAGGACCGCTCTGAGGCGGCTGACTTTCTTCGAACCCGCTTCGAGCAATTGCGCGGTAAAGTGCCTGGCTTGCTCCATCTGGAAGTAGGACTCGATCAGAGCCGTGTCGACTATGCTTGCGACGTGGTTCTTTACACGGAGTTTGAAAGCCAGGAGGCTCTTGACGCGTATGCAAGTCACCCGGCCCACCTCCGTGTGAAGTCCGAATTGGGTCAAATGCGGATCGCCCGCTACCAGGTCGATTACGCCGTAACGGAACTGAGCTCCTTCTGATACGCCACAAGGAATGTCCTAATGAAAGACTTCGTGTACAAGGCACATCCCGCCCGTGTCGTTTTCGGGGCCGGAAAAGTGCTGTCGGTCGCGGAAGAGGTTGAAGCTATCGGGTCGCACCGGGCGCTGGTCCTTTGCACCCCGCCACAGCGTGAACAGGCAGAGATGGTTGGCCGACTGCTTGGATCACGTCTCGCTGGGATTCACGACGGCGCACAGATGCACGTTCCCATCGAAAGCGCGCGCAAAGCGCGGGCGCTCGCCGCCGAACTGGGTGCGGATTGTGCGGTTGCCGTGGGTGGCGGATCGACAATCGGGCTTGGAAAGGCGATCGCTTTGGAGGCCGATCTCCCGATCATCGCGATCCCGACGACCTATGCCGGATCGGAAATGACGCCGATCTACGGGCTGACGGAGAACGGGCTCAAGCGGACAGGCAAAGACGCCCGAGTGCTGCCCCGATCGGTCATCTACGACCCCGATTTGACCAAGACCCTCCCGCTCCAGATGTCGCTTGTCAGCGGCATGAATGCGATCGCCCATGCGGCCGAAGGGCTCTACGCCGAGGACGGCAACCCCGTGATGTCACTTATGGCCCAAGAGGGAATCCGCGCGCTTGCCAAGGGAATGCCCAAGCTGGCTGAGGCGCAGGACGCTGAGGACGCCCGTGCCCTCTGCCTTTATGGCGCCTGGCTCTGCGGAACCGTACTTGGAAACGTCGGGATGAGTTTGCATCACAAGCTGTGCCATACGCTTGGTGGAAGCTTCAATCTGCCGCATGCCGAAACCCATACCATCGTGCTGCCGCACGCTCTGGCTTACAACAGTCCCGCCGCGCCGGAAGCGATGCGCCAGATCGCGGAAGCGATTGGCGCAGAGGACGGGCCCATCGGTCTACACCGCATTGCAAAAGCACTCGGCATGCCGACGGCCCTTCGCGAACTCGGGCTGATGGAAGCCGACCTTGATCGCGCCTGCGAAATTGCGCTTTCAAACCCTTATTGGAACCCACGACCGATCGAAGCAGCCCCCTTACGCGCGCTCCTGCAGCGAGCTTGGGAAGGCGCAGAGCCCCGCCCGTGACGCGCAGGGTGTCGGCTTGACCTCCTGCGGATATGAACGAGAAAGGAACGTAAGATGAGCGCCTATTTCACAGAAGACGGCTCTGTCGAAGCGGTCAACGGCCGGATGAGCGCAGATGCGAACCCCCGTCTTGCTGAAATCATGGCGTCTCTGGTGAAACACCTCCACGCCTTCGCGAAGGAAACCAAGCTTACACCGGAGGAATGGGAAGTCGGCATCGACTTTCTCACAAAGACAGGTCAGATCTGCTCCGGTGAGCGCCAAGAGTTCATTCTCCTCAGCGATACTCTCGGTTTCTCGATGCTGGTCGATGCAATCAACAATCGTCGACCCACGGGAGCGACTGAGAATACCGTGTTCGGGCCATTCCATGTACCGAATGCTCCGGTTCGCGAGATGGGGACCAACATCTCGCTGGATGGAAAAGGCGAGCCCTGCCTCTTTGAAGGTCGGGTTCTTGACCTGGACGGCAATCCCATCGAAGGCGCCCGTGTCGATGTCTGGTCCGACAACGCGGATGGCTATTACGATGTCCAACAGCCCCATGCACAGCCAAAGTGGAACAACCGCGGTATCTTCGTAACCGGTTCAGATGGCCGGTACAGCTTCGTCGGTATCAAACCCGTTTCCTATCCAATCCCGGATGATGGCCCGGTAGGGCAAATGCTTGGCTACCTTGGCCGACACCCTTATCGCCCGGCCCATATGCATTACCTCGTAACGGCACCCGGCTTCCAGAAGGTCGTTACGCACACCTTCGTGGGCGATGATCCCTATCTGCAGTCGGACACGGTATTCGGCGTCAAGGATACGTTGATCGCACCGTTCGAACGAGGAACAGACAATCAGACAGCATGGCGCTCACCATTTGATTTCGTTCTCGTGCCCGTGCACCGCGCCGAAAGCATCTCGTGCAATGAAGATCAACGGGCATGAAATCGCCAATATTGACGAGGGTGAAGGAACCTCCATCAGCTTCCAGCATGGTCATTCAACCTTGTCCTATGGGTGGCGCAACATCATGCCATACCTCAAGGGACAAGGCCGTCCGATCGCCGCCGACTTCATGGGAATGGGCCATTCCGAAATGCTCGATCCGGCACTCGGCGCGTCACGCAATAGCCAGTGTCGTGTGCAGCCTTGAAAACGAAGGGCATCTGGCAGAGTGGTAGCCTACGGAAATCCTGATTGCGCTGTGCGATGGGGTCGTCACTCGCCCTCCAACGTTCGTGAAGGACAAGAAGGCGGAATGCCAGCCAGCCAACACGCCGTGACGATCCGCGCTTGTTAGAAGGTCATCATCAGGCGGAGGCGAGCTGTTTCAGTACCTCAGTAATCGCCGATCGGGGGTAGGGTTTGGGAATGAAACGGCCTCCAGGAGGCACATCATCATTAGAGGCATGCCACTTACCGGAAATCACGACCACGGCGATGTCCGGGTAGATCGCCCGGGCGCGACGGGCGAGCTCCAGCCCGTCCATGGAGCCCGGCATATCGATATCGGTGATCAAAACATCGATATCGGCATGCCGTTCCAGCAACCCCATTGCAACATCGGCATTTTGCGCTTCGAGGGTCGCATGCCCGTTATCTTCCACGAGGTCCACAATATCGACCAGGAGGATCATCTCGTCCTCGACGACCAAGACTTTGAGCGGCTGCATAGCTGTCATAGGTCCTAAACAGAAATGGGAGGAATAAGTTCGTCCACAAGTCGCTCTATCGTTCCGGTGAGCACGTACCGTACGCCCTGCGGAGGGTATTCGATCTCGGCTTTCCCGGCGAAGTACCCCCCGACAATGCGACCCGTCAGGCGCGAGCCAAAGCCTTTACGGCTCGGCGATACAACCGGAGGACCGCCGCTTTCCTGCCATTCCAGACAGAAGCTATTGTCGGCCCCCTCCTCCCACCGGATCGTGATCGAACCGCTTTCGGTGGACAAGGCTCCATATTTGACGGCATTGGTGGCAAGCTCATGCATGGCCAACGATAACCCCAGCGCCTGTTGCGCTGACACTTTGACCTCGAGGCCATAAAGACGGGTCCGTCCGTCATGATCCTGATGGGGGTGGAGCACCTGCTCGATTACCGTGCGCACATCCGCGTCCCGGAAATCCGTATCGGTCAGAATATCCTGTGCCTTGGCCAAAGCACCGATCCGGTGCGTGATCGTGTCCTGAGCTTCCTCGATGGTGGTGGCATGCCGCATGCTTTGCGATACCACCGCCGTGGTCATTGACAGGATGTTCTTGATGCGGTGCGCCATCTCGCGCTGGACAATCCGCCGTTGGCGCTCCAGCTGCACCTGGTGCTCCAATTGGCGCTGGGTGCTCTCGATAACGGCTTCTGCGGCCGCTCGGCTACGCACGAATGCCGTGGTCTCGGTCGTGATGTTGATGAGGCCTGCGACTTTGCCTTGGTCGTCGTAAAGCGGCGTGTAGGTGAACGTCCAGAACGTTTCAGTCGGGATGCCATCGCGCATCATGATGAGACGGACATCTTCGCCGCCTGTTCCTCGACCCGAAAGGGTCTCCTGTACCATCGACGCAAGTGCGTCCCATACGTCGCTCCAGATGGCCTGGAATGGCTGGCCCAGCGCACGCCCGTGGCGTTCTGCGAGAAACGGTGCGTAGCCGTCATTGTAGAACATGAGTAGGTCACGACCCCAAAACAGTGACATGGCCTGCCGGGAGGTCAACATCATGCGCAAGGCATTGGTCAGTGAAAACGGCCACGTTTCCATCGGGCCCAGCGAGGTTGCCGCCCAATTGTGCCTGCGGATCGCGTCGCCCATTGCGCCGCCTTCCGAAAGCAATCCGTCTGGGGCAGAAAGAGTGCCCAGGCTATTCCAGATATCGTCCGCGTTCATAAAGTGATGGGCCTAGCTTTTTTGGTCATACTGCATATCAGCGTGATCACTGCAATAACTTATGACATCAGCATCTTAGTCGCATGATGCATTCTCTCCGTCGTGCGTTTTACACAACCTAGAGGTATTCTTCGAAACAATATCTCGAAGTTGTGTATCTTTCATTTCGAATTGCTGGGAAGGAGTGGCCGGACTGTATCCAGTGTGCCGCGCCGGGTTTGCCGGAGGCCGTTTCGTTTACGCTATGCGGCCATAGTGTTGATTTCCACTGAGAGCTGACCCGGCGCAGCGTTATATTTCCATTGAGAATTGACCCATGTTTCAACCGTCCCCTGCATGTTTTCAGCGGGGGCTCTGGAGTGATCG
>NZ_LMQB01000004.1 GCF_001424045.1 Rhizobium sp. Leaf371
GCATCAGCCGAGGCGTGGATCATGATCGCCCACATTCGTCTCATCACCAGACGCCTCGCAAGGTATCGATATCCATGAGGGCTTTTCGAGTCCGACTCTGAGAGGCCCTAGCAGTCACTGGCTCCACGTCATTTTCATTCGGGCGATAAGACTGTGCTACTTTCGGGCTGGTCATGTCCGGAGACGTAGAATGATTACATGTAAGAAGAACCCGACGTAGGCCGTCGTCTAGGACGACCGGCTTTACCTTGATTCACCAGATGGTTGAGGTTGCTTCAAGAGGGTTGAAGGTTCGAACCATGTCAAGGCGAAGAAGGCCTTACAAGGCTCCACTTTTTCTCCCAGCATGACTTGAAAATGCTATCATTCTCGTTACAGTGATATCGTGGCAAGTATGTTGGTAGGGTTGGATCAATGGCGGCGGTGACCATTAGAAACATCTCCGATGAAACGCATCGCGCGTTACGCGCAAGAGCAGCTCACCACGGCCGTAGTACCGAGGCCGAAATTCGTGACATTCTTGAAGCCGCTGTTCGTCCATCTGGACGCGTGAAACTCGGGTCATTGCTCGCGGCCATTGGCCGCGACGCCGAACTGTCGAACAGTGACGTCGAAGCGCTGCAACAGCAGCGCGACAGGACCCCAGCAGAACCGATGACCTTCGAATGATCTTGCTGGACACTAATGTAATATCTGAGCCTTGGAAGCCGGCTCCTGATACTGCCGTGCTGACTTGGCTGGATGCGCAGGCCATCGAGACGCTATTCATCTCCTCGATTTCAATTGCTGAACTTCGTTTCGGAATTGCCTCAATGCCCTCCGGGAAGCGTCAAACAGTTCTCAACGATCGCCTTGAAGGTGAAGTTCTACCGATCTTTGATGGGCGCATTCTGCCCTTTAACGTAGGTACCTCGCGATTCTACGCGGCGCTGATGGCTGGCGGCCGGTCATCCGGTAAGGCGATCGGGAAGGCTGATGGATACATTGCTGCTACGGCGGCAGAAAACAATCTCGCGGTCGCAACGCGAGATACAAGCCCATTTGAGGCAGCCGGATTGAGATTTATCAATCCGTGGACTGCCTAAGCTTCTAGAACTGCGGGTCGCCGGTTCGAGTCTCATCAAGACCTGAAAACAATCGTAAATCTTTACCGATTTCTGAACATTTGCTTTGCGCACATGGTTTCCGGACGCGCGGTTCCCTGAAAAACTTAGGTGAGGATCGACTGTTTCCGCCGTCCGGAAAACGGTCGTTTACCGGACATACCTTGATGATGAATGTGTACAGCTGCCGCGCTCCGCAAACGATGCCCTGCGAGGCTCCGTCAGGCCTGTTGGGGCAACAATCGAGTCGCTTCCGTCTGTCGCAACAGACTTCTGAAAGTCGACCAGCTCGAGCTTGTCATAGCTGGCAGCTGCTTGCATTGCGCGCATGATCATAGATCCTTCAGTATTGCGACCAGTGCATTGCAGTAATCATCGTCCAAGGCTTGAGCGCCTCAGCTGAAATGTCATGCACACGTCGGTTTAGGGTGTAGAATGGCGGTCGCTGTGACCGAGCCAAATAGGAATACACGCCCGCGACGGCCGCGGACGTGGGGCATGTCTGATCGGTGCTGGCTGTCACGTCGAAATCGCGATCAATCCCCAAAGCGACCTCATGGCCTTGCTTAGTCCTGATCGACGTCGAGTCGGTATGGCGCGAGTGGGTTAGAGCCTGACAACGACCTTGCCGATTTGTTCGTTGGATTCCAAAAAACGATGAGCGTCTTGGATGTCGTCGAAGGCGAAGGTACGTGCGATCAGGGGCCTGAGCGCGCACGACACCAAACCGTCTGTGATGAAAGTCTTGGCGCGTTCGAGGACCGCATCGTCCGACACGACTTCGGTGTAGAGGTAGCCCTTCAGGGTCAGGCTCTTGCTCAGGACTGTAAGGAGCGGGAATGGCGTTGGCTCAGCGCTGAGCACACCATATTCAAGCAAGATGCCACCCCGCGCCATGGCGGCCGTCAAAGGCACGAACGAAGGTCCGCCTACCGGATCGAACACGACCCGAGCGCCGGTGCCATTCGTGATTTCAAGAACCCTACCAACAAGGTCTTCTTCTTCCGTCGCAACGACGTAGTCGGCGCCAGCATCAAGAAGGGCCTGGCGCTTAGCGCTGGTTCGAGTCGTCGCAATGACGGTCGCGCCTACAGTTTTAGCGATCTGGAACGCCGCGACGCCGACACTGCTTGACGCTGCGGAGACGATAACAGCCTCTCCTTGTGAGAGCTTTGCCTGCTCGATCAGGCCGCCCCACGCTGTAACATATGCCATCCAAACCGCTGCGCCTTGCTCGAAAGACAAGTTCTCCGGATGCCTGACGACCAAGCGCGATTGCACATTGACCAGTTCGCCGTAGGTCCCTCCGTTAGAAATGTCCGGTGAGGGTACAACGCTGACCACGTCACCGATGGCGAAACCTTTGACAGATGCACCGACCATCTCGACGACGCCGGAGGCTTCGTAGCCAAGACGGCTTGGAAAGTGTGCATCCTGCAGGTAGGCGTGATTGCGGAACATGATCTCCGCACGGTTGATCCCGATTGCCTTGACCTTGATCTGAACCTCGTCGGCCGCTGGCGCCGGGACGTCCACGTCATCGATCCGGAGTACGCTGGCGTCGCCATATTCGTGAATTCTAACTACTCTGGTCATCAAATATCTCCATGCGTACGGATTTAAGGAGCGATTGCTCCACATATTCGTAAGAGACGTTCCGACTGGTGTCAACACAATATGGAGCAATTGCTCCATATTGTGTTGACGGTGCCGCCGTAGGCGCTTTCCGCGACCGACACCTCACAGAGCTGTGACCGATTGCTACACCTGCCCTATGGATTTCCGGCACAAGGACTCCTGCCGGATTTTTCTGGAGGCTTGGCTCCAATAAATCGTTGACGCGCAGGCAAATCGCGGCCAAAGCAATTTGGAGCAATAACTCCAGTTATGCGTTGCGCCCTGTAAACGCTACGAATGAGGATCATGTCATGCCGTTTTTCAACGTTCACGTCCCCAAGGATCTGTTTTCTCTTGATCAGCGTAAGGCAATTGCAGAATCGCTCGCACACTCTCTTCAGGAGAGCTTTGGACTGCCCCCGGAAGATAAGTTCGTCGTGATCAACGAGCATGCCGAAGGCTACATGTTTCTGCATCCTTCCTACGGAAATGTGGAACGCTCAGCGGGTGCGATCGTCATCTCCGTCCACATTCCGGCGTCGCGTCCAATGTCTCAAAAGCGAGTGCTATTGAAGGAGATCGTTCAGCGACTGCGCGACAATGTCGGCATCAGGCCGGACGATGTGTTCGTGACCCTCATTCCATTGCCTTCGGAGAACTTTTCGTTTGGGCGAGGTTTCAGCGCGGTCGACAAGGGCGACGACTAGGCGCGCACGCCCGGCCAAGCGTCGAGCGCCATGACACCGATCTTTTCAAGCGTCTCGCGATCGGCGCCGTCACGCGCACGGACAGCCAGGCCTCTAAATACTGTTTCGAAAAATTCGGCGATCTGGGCGACGTCAGCCCCTTCAGGCAGGTCGCCGTTTCGGACACCCTCGTCGAGCCGCTCTATCATCAATGTGCGCGACCTCCCTCTGACTTCACGCATAAAGTCTCGAAAGTCTGCGCGGTCCGGGGCGTCGTGCAGCCCGGCCAGCGAGATCATGCAGCCAGCAGGCCCCACTTCTTCAGTGTAGGCTGCCGCCGTAGCCATCATTAGCCGCGCGAACGCATCCTTCGCCGGTCCCCCCCCGGCCAAAGCCTTAGGGAAAAAGCCGCCCGGTCCGGTGAGATATGCACCGACCGCTTCCCGGTAGAGGGCCTCCTTGCTGCCAAAAGCGTTGTAGAAACTCGAGGGGCTGAGGCCCATCACGGCGATCAGTTCGTCGAAGGTCGCTCCCTCGTAGCCCCTGTCCCAAAACACGCGCATCGCCCGGTCGAGCGCCGCTGTCCGGTCGAACAGCCGCGGCCGTCCACGTGCTTTCGACGCCTGGCCCTCGCCCTTGATCATCATTGTTACTCCCTTCCTCGCTGTCAGCATAACTGCTTGGTCTCTCCGTCTGCACCGCACCTAACATAATTGTAGCGATGGCTCCACTTTTATGTTGACTGAAGCCCGATAGCGGTTCATTGAATATTTATGGAGTAGCTACTCCATAAATATTCTTCGATAACGACTGACCGTATGACCAAGGAGACCCTGATGAAAGCTATCCAGATTTCCGCCTTCGGCGAGCCCCGTGACGTGTTGCGCTTCGCCGACTTCCCTGAGCCAGCAGCTCCTGGCCCGAACGAGGTGCTCATTCAGCTCGAGGCGTCCCCGCTTAATCCCCACGACGTTTATGTTATCAGGGGCGGCTTCCCCGTTCTGCCGCCGACGCCCGGACCCGTGGGCAACGAGGGCGTCGGCCGCGTTATCGGTGTAGGAACGGACGTAGACCATCTTGCCATCGGTGACCGTGTGCTTCTTCCTATCTTCACCTGGCTTTGGCGCGAACGGATGACCATTTCTGCCAAGGGCCTATTCGCTCTGCCCGATGCCGACCTACATCAGCTTTCGATGCTGGGGATCAATCCGCCGACGGCGGCATTATTGCTCAGCGAATATGCCAGTCTCGAACCTGGAGAATGGGTGGTCCAGAATGCCGCTAATTCGGGGGTCGGCCGCGCAGTGATCGGTGTGGCCAAAGCTCGCGGCCTGAAGACGCTCAATATCGTCCGTCGCCCCGAGCTTGTCGATGAATTGAAGGAAGCGGGTGCCGATGTGGTTCTGGTCGCCGGCGACAACACCGCGGCTGAAGCCGAACAAGCGGTCAACGGCGGCCGCATCGGCCTGGGAATTGATGCGATCGGCGGGGAGGCGATTGGACTGCTAGCTACCATCGTCTCGCCTCGCGCGGCAGTGGTAGCTTATTCCATTCTCGGTAGCGCGACGATGTCGATCCCGGCCTGGTCGCCAATCTTCAAACAGGTTACCGTCCACGGCTTCTTCCTTGGCAACCCGGACTCGGCCGCAGCAGCACCCGCCGCCGTCAGAGAAGTCCTGCCGCTTGTCGTCAGTGGCGACCTGCATACCCCGATCAGCGGCGTCTATCCGCCGTCGGCTATTGTCGAGGCGGCTATTCATGCCGAACGCGGCGGCAAGGTAATCCTCGACTTCACCGCTGCCTAATCGCGTCGATATCGCCGCCCGGCTAATGACCCTGTAAATGGAGCGGCCTCGCCGCAATCCTCAATCTAAGGCACGAAACCATGACCGCCCTAGTCCTGATCGATCTCACTGTCCATGATCTACCCGCGATGACCAATTACGAGGGAGCAGTGATCGCCTTGGCGGGGCGGTTTGGTGGCAAACCACTCGTTAAGGAGCTTCATCCTGAAATCGTTGAGGGACAATGGTCCCCGACGTGGCTTGTCGTGCTGGAGTTTCCGAACCGTCAAGCCGTTCGTGACTTTTACGACGCGCCGGATTATCAGCCGCTGAAAGCGATGCGACAGACGGCAGCAACCTCCAACGGCCTCATTGTCGTTGGTGAGTAGCAGCTAGCACGATGGCGTAGGGGATCTCGAATAGCACCAGCTTTGGGACTGCTCTCGACATCTTAAGTGGCAGCGGCTCTAAGCTGGATGACGAAGTGGCAGGTGTCGGGATCGTGCTCAATGGCTGAGATGAGGGCGCGAAGCTGCGCGTCCTCGTCCGGCCGACATTGAGCGCTTTGGGCTAAACCCGGGAGCCAACGCATTACTCTCAATCTCCATGATGCGATTATGCGGCTTTAGATCAGAACAGTTTGATGTTCGGATTCCGGTCGTTTTCCGGGCAAAACTTCACAACCACACGGACGTCAAAATTATGTTGGTGCGTAACGACGATGTCGTCGATAATCACCGGACGACTACCGATGGGAAAATTCTCGCGCAGCCTGAATGAACGCACTGAAGGCGGCCGGTGGATTTTTTCTTCCAGGGTAGTACAGTGCGAGCGGTGCCAGGGAAGGGGTCCAGTCCTCGAGAATGCGCACCAATCGACCAGCCGCAATGTCATCGCGCACATCCGCTTCCATGACATATCCAATTCCAACGCCGTTCTGAGCCGCTATCCTCACAAGACTTGGCTCGTCCAGCGTGATCGAGCCTTGTACATCGATCTGCATGGCATTCCCGTCCTTCTCGAACCGCCATCGAAACAAGGCATTATTGGGAAGCCGGGCACGAATGCAGCGGAACCGATAAAGGTCGGCCGGTTCGGTTGGCGTGCCGTGAGTGCGCAAGAAATCCGGCGACGCGACGACGGCATTGCTGCGATCGAGACCGAGTGGCAGAGCGATCATGTCGTTGGGAACGAGATCAACGGTCCTCAGGCCGAGGTCGAACCCTGCCGCGACGATGTCGACGAGTTTACCCTCCGTGACCAAATCAACATGGACTTGTGGGTAACGCCGCATGAACGTCAGGATGAGCGGTTCCATCACCTCTCGGGCTGCCGACGCAAATGCGTTGATGCGCAATGTGCCTGTCGGAGTATCCTGAAGCGATTGAGCCGCAAGCATGGCATCGTGGATGTCGGTCATTGCCGGTCCAATGCGCTCGACAAAGGTCTTTCCCCCATCAGTCAGCGAAACGCTACGTGTTGTCCGGTTGAACAGGCGAATGCCCAAGCGCTCCTCAAGCTTCGCGATGGCGTTGCTCAGTGCGGTCGTAGACATGCCGAGTTCAAGCGCAGCGGCCCGGAAAGAGCCCAGCCGAGCTATGCTCAGAACGGCATCGAGGTCAGTAAGAACAAATCGCGACATTGTCCCTCTTTTTGCAATTCCCCATCCTGCTTTGTCCCAGTTATCATGTCAATCAACTGGGCTTAGATTGACCTTGTCGGCCGCAAGAGGGTCGAAGTTCCAGCCGTTCAAGGCTGGAAACATGATTGGAGGACACAGATGACGATAAAGCTACCCGAGGGCATCAAAGCCTATTTCGATGCTGACCGCGATGGAGGGCCGGAAACTGTCGCGGCCGCGTTTACCGAAAACGGTATCGTGAAGGATAAGGGCAAAACCCACAAGGGTCGCGATGCCATTCGCACGTGGATGGCCGACGAAGGCCAACAATACAACTACACGGTCGAGCCCTTTCTGATCACCAGTGAAAACGGCAAAACCCTGGTGACGGCCCACGCTGTCGGCGACTTCCCCGGAAGCCCCATCGACCTGCGGTTCTTCTTCGTTCTCGCGGGCGACAAGGTCGCCGAACTGGAGATCACGCTATGACGCAATTCCTCACATTGCAGGGCCGTCGCGCCCTGATTACCGGCGGCACTTCGGGCGCCGGCGCTGCAACCGTAGCACTCTTCAAGGAACTTGGCGCCCGTGTGCTGACCACCGCTCGCACCAAGCCGGCAGATTTCTCCGGTGCGGCATTCGTTGAAGCCGACCTGACCACCCCGATGGGGGTTCAAACCGTCGTTGACGCGGTGCAGCGAGAACTTGGCGGCCTCGATATTCTTGTGAACGTGCTCGGCGGTTCTTCGGCACCTTCAGGCGGCTATGCTGTGCTCACGGACGAGGAGTGGGACAAGGAGTTTAACCTTAACTTCTTCCCGGCGGTCCGGCTCGATCGTGCTCTGATCCCTGGCATGGTCGCTCAGGGAAGCGGTGTCGTCATCCACGTCACCTCGATCCAGAGAAACCTGCCGCTCCCGGAAGCGACGACCGGTTACGCCTCGGCCAAAGCGGCGCTCAACACCTACAGCAAAAGCATCTCCAAGGAAGTTTCTTCTAAGGGCGTAAGAGTGGTTCGCGTCTCTCCAGGCTGGATCGCAAGCCCAGGATCCAATGGCCTGGCCCAGCGCATAGCCGATCAAGCCGGTATCAGCTACGACGACGCGGTGCAGGTGATCATGAACTCGCTCGGCGGCATACCGCTGGGACGGCCAGCCGCGCCGGAAGAGGTCGCGGACCTGATCGCATTCCTTGCATCAGATCGAGCATCGTCTATCACCGGCACAGAGCACGTCATCGACGGCGGGACTGTTCCCACTGCTTGAGCATTGAGGCCATTTATCGCCAATGCAGATCAGGCGGGTGCGTCCCACCCGCCGATTTGGGAGTAGATCTCGTCCCGCAGACGCGGTTCACCACGGGCAACACAATGGCGCCCTGTGTAGTCATCGGTGATTGGTTGACCGATCTGATCGGAATCTCACATCGACTTAGCGCTTTTATTCTGTATGGCGCTGCGTTACCGAACTCGACGATCATGGAATACCGTGTCGTTAAGTGCGTCCGGCGCTCGGTTTGTATATCCATGGTAAAGGACATTCATGAATAATCAGCGAGATGGAAGATTAGCAGTCTGCGGGTCGCGGGTTCGTATCTGTTCAAGGCGAGGAGTAACAGAACGATCGTCTCTCCAGGCCGCCATCCACGACTGCTGCATGTCCCGTTCAACCGACGCGTTTTTGGTTCCCACTGAACATGCCGCCATGAAATACCTCGGCTTTAGGGTCGAACGCGAACAGGACGACATCTGAACCCGCTCTGGCAGTGAGCTGATGATCCAACGAGCGCGTAAACGCGCTTTCGCCAGTTGTGATCGTGACATCGCCGAAATCTATCGCCCCGTCGAAGACATAGAGCAAAAAAGCCGTCCGGGGATCGGCCGCGGCGGGCAGGCTCAGCTGGGTGCCCTTCGAAACGCGCGCATCAAACACCTGGATGTCAGACCGCACGGTCAGCGGCGCCTGCTTTGGCCCGGCAATCAATCGCCACTCGTTTTCACTGCTCGCATCAATGAAATCATGAAACTGCACCATCGGCTCAAGATCGCGAGCGTTCGGCCGCAGGAAGATCTGCAGCGCTCGAACCGGACTGTTGCCAAGCATCAGCTCTTCGTGCTGGAAGGTGTGGCCGGCATTCATCATCATGAAGTGCGTCTTGTCGAGTGTCTTCCCGTTTCCGACCGTATCGCGGTGAAGCATCTCGCCGCCGCGTATATAGGTCAGGATCTCGTCGTCCTTGTGGGGGTGCATGCCGATGAGGTGACCGGGTTGCACTTGGGCGCGATCGATCCTGCCGATGGGACCGATCCCGCTATCATCGGCCGTTAGGGAGAGGCCCGGATACAGGATTTCGACGCCGAAACCTTGGACGAAGTTACCGCGCATGCGGCCGGCGGGGATTTTGGTGATCGTCATTGGAGTTTTTCCTTCCGTTTCGGGCGCGGACGATTGTCGCCCGCGCCGATGAACACAATATCGTTCCGACATCAGTGATAGTTCAGGATGCCGACAAGCTTCTGACCAAGCGGGCTCGTCCAGTCGACGGCAAGTTCGGAGATGATCTGATCGACGGTGGTGATGATGGCTCCGGCCTTTTCCATGCGACGGAGAGCAAGGTCGTCGCCGTACTTGGTGTAGGAGGCGGAAGCATCAGCCGAGACCTGAACCTCGTAGCCTTCGTCGAGCATCTGCAGGACCGGGAAGGTGACGCAGATTTCCGTTGTCACGCCGGCGACGAACAGCTTCTTGCGGCCGGTCGCCTTGACCGCCTGGTTGAAGCCGTCGTGGTGCATTGCGTTGACGATGCCGGGGCGCTTGATACGGGCGTCAAAGGCTTCGGGCAGGATTTCCTTGAGTTCCGGAAGCAGCGGTCCCTGGATCTGGTCTTCCATGCTGGATGTTAGGATGGTCGGGATGTTGGCGGCCTTAGCGATGCGGGCGAGCTTCAGCGCGTTCTGCTTGACCAGGTTGATATCGTGCGAGTGGGTCCAGGCCATCGTGCCGATCTGATGGTCGATCAGCAGCATGGCGGAATTTTCGGGGGTGAATACTTGGCTGTGCATTGTCGTGTTCCTTTTCCTTGTCGGCGGCGGGTTGATGAAGTTCGTTTCGATCCGCTCGATGACTGGAATTTAGCGTTGCGATTGTTGGCACGGTAGCTCTATGCTTTGCCACTCTGTAGAACGTAAAATGGAACGCAAGAATGATCAGCTTCGAGGACATGCAAACCTTCGTTGAGGTTGCAGACGGCGGTGGGATCACGGTCGCTGCGCGGCGTCTCGGACTGCCAAAGTCGATCGTTAGCCGGCGGCTCGTCCGACTCGAAAGCGAGCTCAACGTTCAGCTTCTAGCACGCACGACTAGAGGTGCATCCCTCACCGAAGCTGGTGTCTCCTTCCGCGAACACGCCGCCCGTATGTGCCTGGAGATGGACGTCGCCCGTGAAGAGATACTGCCGACCGGAGAGCTGCGTGGCCGATTGCGCGTAGCGGTTCCTTCATCCTTCGGTCCCGGACACTTCGCGCCGGCGCTGGCCAAGCTTGCCCGCCTCCACCCGCTTCTGCAGCTTCACGCGCACTACAGCGACCGGTACGTTGATCTGGTGGCGGAAGGGTTCGATTGCGGGATACGGGTCGGCTACCTGCAGGACTCGAACCTGACGGCGCGTAAGATCGGCGCATTTGCGGCGGGGTTGTTCGCTAATCCCGACTACCTGCGTGCCCACGGCGTGCCGAAGAAGCCCTCGGACCTGCTTGAACACCAGGCCATCCTTCAAGGGACCGAAAGCTGGAAGGTATCGGATGGTAGCCGGACGGTCGTCGTGAACGGGCAGGGAAGGTTCAAGGCGGATAGCGCCGTGGGTATCGCCGAAGGGACAGCAGCCGGGCTCGGGGTTGCTGCGTTGCCAGTGGTAATCGCGCAAAGCTACGTGACTGCGGGCACGTTGGTGCCGATCATGGCGGAATACAGCCTGCCGGAGATCGGCGTATACATCGTGCGACCGCCGGGATCACACGTCTCGCGTAAGGTCAGAGTGCTGATCGATTTCTTTGTAGAGCGCTTCTCGGCGAGCGCCAGACGAGACGCGACCTAGCGCTGCGCCTCGCTCCTCCGCTCCTCAAACGCGACACCCCAGTCTCGCATGGCGATCAACACAGGCGCGAGTGTCTGGCCGAACGGTGTGAGCGAATACTCCACGCGCGGCGGGACTTCAGCGAAAACTTCGCGGTCGACAATTCCGTCAGCTTCAAGCTCCCGGAGCTGCATCGTCAACGATCGCTGGCTTGGATCGCCGACTAGGCGGCGCAGCTCGCCAAACCGGCGTGGCCCGTCCAGCAGCCGGTAAATGATCATGGGCTTCCACTTGCCGCCGGTGACATCGACGGTGGTCTCGACGGGACACTTCTGGCCAAGGCTCATCCTGGTCTCCAATGGTGTACTTTGTATCCCTATAGGCAGAACTGTTGCCTACTTGCAAGATCGCCTGTGCCCAGCCTAGTTGGAGCGAGTTGACTTGAGGTGTGTCATGCGCGCTGCGTTTTACAAGAAACAAGGAGCTGCGAGAGAGGTACTTGTTGTCGCCGACTTGCCCGATCTACAGCCCCGCGCCGGCGAGGTCAGGGTGAGGGTAGCTGCCTCGGGTATCAATCCTTCCGACATCAAGACGAGAATCGGCTTCGGCGGCAAGGCCATGCCATTCGGACGGATCGTGCCACATCAGGACGGCGCGGGCGTGATCGACGCCGTCGGCCCCGGAGTTGCTTATACGCGGATCGGCGAGAGGGTCTGGATCTACATGGCGCAATGGGGCCGTGCGTTTGGGACTGCGGCAGAATACGTCGTCGTGCCGTCGGCGCAGGCCGTCAGGCTGGCCGACAACGTGTCCCTTGAGATCGGAGCATCGCTCGGCGTTCCCGCGATGACGGCGCATCGCGGCCTGTTTGCCGACGGTGACCTCCGCGGCAAACGCGTTCTGGTGCAGGGTGGCGCCGGCGCGGTCGGCAACGCGGCGATCCTGCTTGCGAAATGGGCGGGGGCGTGGGTGGCGGCGACGGTGAGCCGCGAGGTGCAGGCAGAGGTGGCGCGAGCGGCTGGGGCCGATCTTGTGCTCAACCGGCACGAGGAGGACGTCCCGCATGCCATACGATCGGCGACGGGCGGCCACGGCGTCGATCGTATCGTGGATGTCGATATCTCCGCCAATATCGAAGTGGCAATCTTGTGTCTCGCCCGCGACGGCATCGTCTCGGCCTATTCGACGGAAACACCGGAGGCTAAGCTTACAATACCGTTTTTCCCGGCACTGCTGGGAGGCTTCTCTTTCCGTTTCGTCTACGTGTACACCATGCCGGAGGCTGCGATGCGTCGGGCAACCGAGGAGATTTCGGCCTGCGCCGCGTCGGGGGCATACGTTCCGCAGATCGCGAAAACATATGCCCTTGATGCAGTGGCCGATGCACACGAGTTCCAGGAGAGCGGCAAGGCTGTCGGCAAGATTCTGGTCCGCTTGTGAAGCGCGTGACGCGCGAAATTCACGCTCCCCGCGTCACGCCTATGATCACGCGATGATAGCCTTTGGTTCCATAAACGCGTCGAGGCCGAACACGCCGTATTCACGACCGATTCCTGACTGCTTGAAGCCGCCAAAGGGCGCGAGGGGCTCGTGGGGCGCCCCGTTTATGACAACGCGACCGCTGTCCAGTCGATCCGCAAGCCGCTGCATGCGCGCGGCGTCGGTGCCATGCAGATAGGCCTGGAGGCCGTATGGGGTGTCGTTTGCGATGGACAAGGCTTCGTCCTCGTCGCCATAGGCGATGACCGACAGGACCGGACCGAAGATCTCCTCGCGCGCGATCCTCATCTGGTTGTCCACGCCGAAAAAGATCGTCGGCTTCGTAAACCAGCCGCGATCCAGACCAGCGGGGCGGCCTGGTCCACCCGTCAGAAGACGAGCGCCTTCCTGCGTTCCCAGCTCGATGTAGGACTGGACTCGGTCGTACTGCTTGCGGCTCACCATTGGTCCGATCATCGCGTCCGGATCGCTAGGCGCTCCCACCTTGAATGTTTCGATCTCCTTCTTCAGCCTGACCAGGACGTCGTCGAGCCGATGGTTCGGAACCAGAATGCGGGTACCGGCAATGCAGGCCTGGCCACTATTGATGAAGCCCATCCGCAAGACGCCGGCAATGACAACATCTAGATCGGCGTCATCGAGAATGATGTTCGGACCCTTGCCGCCAAGCTCCAGCGTAACACGTTTGAAGGTATCCGCCGCGTTGCGCAGGATTTCCCGGCCGACTGCGGTTGAGCCCGTGAAGGTCACTTTTGCGATATCGGGATGCCGGCTGAGTTCCGCGCCGACGACATTGCCATAGCCATTGATGATGTTGAACACGCCCTTTGGCAGGCCGGCGTCATGTAGGCACTCGGTCAGGATCTGCGTCTGGATCGCGCTCATCTCGCTTGGCTTTATGACGATGGTCGAACCAGCGGCGATGGCGGTTGCGAGCTTCGAGGTGATGAAGCCGATATTGCTGTTCCAGGGGGTGATTGCCGCGGCGACACCAGACGGCTGCATGACGACGCGGGCCTGGCCCATTTGGCGCTCAAATTCGTAGTCCTCCAGAACGGACGCCATGGTAAGAAAGCTCGAAGCAGCGTGGGGGATGGCGAACCGTGTGAAGGTCTGCGGAGCGCCGTATTCGAGCGCCATCGCTTCGGTAAGATCTGAGACGCGCGCGGCGACTGCGGCGTTCAATCGCTGAAGCATGTCGATGCGCTCGGCCTTCGACGTGCGTGAGAATGCTGGGAAGGCGCGTTTTGCCGCGGCGATGGCTTCTTGTGCGTCTTCTACGCCGGCAAGCCGGACCGTGCCGATCTTCTCTTCCGTGGACGGATTATGGAGATCGGCCATCTCGGCGCCCTTCGGCGTAACGAACTGACCCTCGATATAGATCTTGTCGATGTTGCGCATTTGAAACTCCTTTTCGACTGTCAGGCTTATCTGGCATTTCTTTATTGTCCTGATAAGGTCGCGAAAAGCGCTCAACCTGATAAAGGATTACGGACAATGATGCGTGGCTCGATCGCCGAACTCGAGGCAGTCCTTGCGGTGTCTTCCAGAGGCGGGTTTCGGGCCGCGGCCCGCGAGCTTGGGGTCTCGTCGTCGTCGCTCAGCCAGCAGATCGCCGCGCTGGAGGCACGCATGGGAGTCAGATTGTTCAATCGCTCCACGCGAAGTGTCGTCCTTTCTGCCGCGGGCGAACAGTTCGTGGCGAGCGTCGGTCCGGCGCTGGAGGCCATTCGCAACGCCGTCGAGCATGTCGACGAGCATCGCGCCGAGGCCACCGGTACCCTGCGCATCAACACGTCGGTGGGTGCGACCCGGATGATCCTGACGCCGCTGATCCTTGAATACATGCGTAGAAACCCGCAGATGGCGGTGGAGATTGTCACGGAAGGCGCGCTGGTCGATGTCAATGCCAAGGGTTTTGACGGGGGGATCAGGATTCGGGAAGCGGTTCCCCCCGACATGGTCATCGTTCCGATCGGCGACAGCGTCCGTCCGGCCATCGTCGGTTCGGTCGAATATTTCCGCCAGCATGGAAAGCCGCAGGTCCCGGCAGATCTTCAGAACCACGAGTGCATCCGTGCTCGTATGGCGAGCGGAACACTCTATCGCTGGGAGTTCGAAAAGCGAGGAGAGAGCTTCACGCTCGACGTTCCTGGCAAGCTCACGCTCGACGACAGCGACCTGATGCTCCGGGCGGCCCGGGACGGAGCCGGACTTTCCTATCTGAATGAATGGCAGGTATCAGAGGACGTCGCGGCTGGAAGGCTGGAGCAGGTTCTTGCCGACTGGACCCCGCCCTATCCGGGGCTCTGCCTTTATTATCCCGGACGACGAAATATCCCCGCCAAATTGCGGCGGTTCGTCGACCTCATCAGGGAGGTTCGACACGGCAGCCCCGTTGAGAGCCCGTCTCAGGACTGAGGAATCTCTCGCCAACTCTGCGGTAACCAGTAGGTTTTAGCAGCCCATCCATCGATCCCACCACGCGGATCGGTTCCAAGCACTGTTGCACACAGCGTAACGGTGCACTGTCAAAGATGAGTATTCAGCACGCTGATCGCCCGTTGCATCCTTTGCGCATCGGATCGGGAACGGACCCGACCTTCAATCAGGAGCGATCACATGAAACTTTATCACCATCCGCTGTCAGGCCACGCACACCGTGCCCGGCTCTTCCTTTCGCTGATCGGGCTTCCGCACGAGCTGGTCGAGGTCGATCTGAAGGCTGGCGCTCATAAGCAGCCAGATTTCCTCAAAATGAACCCGTTCGGGCAAGTCCCGGTGCTGGCGGATGGCGATGTCTTCATTTCCGATTCCAACGCGATCCTGGTTTACCTCGCCAAGAAGGCTGGTCAGACGGAATGGCTGCCGGAAGACGCAAAAGGCGCGGCTGAGGTCCAGCGCTGGCTTTCGGTTGCGGCAGGCGAGATCGCTTACGGACCGGCCGCTGCCCGTCTGGTGACGGTCTTCGGCGCCAAGTTCAATCCGGAAGAGGTCATTGGACGCGCGCATACCATTCTCGGCCGGATCGAGAGCCAGCTGCAAGGGCGGGAATGGCTGGTGGGCAACCGCCCGACGATCGCCGATGTCGCGATCTACAGCTACGTCGCGCGCGCGCCGGAAGGCAATGTCGATCTGAGCGCCTATCCATCCGTGAATGCTCTGCTACGCCGGGTCGAACAACTTCCAGGCTTCGTCGACTTCGTCAAGACGCCGGTCGGCCTTGCCGCCTGAGCTCAGATAGGGCGTGCGATACGTCGCGCGCCCTTGGCCTCTTTCCCCTGGAGAACGCAGATGTCCGTGACCCTCACAAAACTGCCGACGTGGCATGAAGGCGAGACCCTTATCCAGGAGAAGCTTGGCGTAAAGGAGCGCATGGCCTCAGTCGGCCAGCGTGTAATTCGCGATTACATGCCGGACCAGCATCGCGACTTTTATGCGCAACTGCCGTTCATCGTCCTTGGAAGCGTCGACCAAGCCGGTGATACCTGGGCGACGTTTATCGAAGGCCATCCGGGCTTCATGTCGTCGCCTTCGCCTGTTGTGCTGGACATCGCCGCAGCCCGCGATCCGAGCGATCCGGCAACTGAAGGGTTGGCGGACGGCTTGCCGATTGGTCTTCTCGGTATCGAGATGCATACCCGTCGCCGCAACCGTATGAACGGTTTTGTCTCGACGATAGAGGGCGGTTTTCGCGTCGATGTCGACCAGAGTTTTGGAAACTGCCCGCGTTACATTCAGCTGCGAGACTTCGCGTTCGAGCGTCAGCCGGGAAGACCGTTCCAGGGTAAGGTGGAAGAACTGTCTGTGCTCGATGATCAGGCACGCACGATCATTCAGGAAGCCGATGCGTTTTTTGTTGCGTCTTACGTCGATCGCGAGGACCGGCGCCAGGTCGACGTATCCCATCGCGGTGGAAACGCCGGATTCGTCCGCATCGGCGACGACGGCGTCCTGACGATCCCTGACTTCGATGGGAACCTCTTCTTCGCAACGCTCGGCAACATCCTCTTAAACGGAAAAGCTGGGCTTATGTTCGTGGACTTCAACACAGGTGACATACTGCAGATGACGGGCAAAGCCGAACTCATTTTCGACTCTCCTGAGATCGCCGCTTTCCAGGGCGCGGAGCGCTTCTGGACATTCAGGCCGACACGTATCGCACGTCGCCGTAATGCACTGGCATTGAGATGGGCTTTCCAGAAAGACGGCTGGTCGCCAAGCTCCCTGATGACAGGGAGCTGGAGCCAAGCCGCCGACCGTCTCCGCGCGACAAAGCTTGCCACAAGCTGGAGGCCAATGACCGTCACCGCGATCGTTGATGAGAGCGCGACGATTAAGTCTTTCCATCTGCAGCCCGGCGATGGCGCAGGGCTGCTCCCCCATAGGGCCGGTCAACATTTGCCCATACGCATAAAGCTGCCCGTCGAAGAAAAGTCGATCATTCGCACCTACACGCTTTCTGTCGCGCCCTCCGATGGGATCTACCGCATCAGCGTCAAGCGCGATGGTCAGGTTTCTCAGTTTCTCCATGATCGTATTGCCGTCGGCGATGTCATCGAGGCGCGCGCGCCAGCCGGCGACTTCAGCATTGACGCCCGCGCGACACGTCCAGCGGTTCTTCTTGCAGCAGGTGTCGGCATCACGCCGCTGCTCGCGATGCTCCGTCATGTCGTTTACGAAGGGCTCCGCAAGCAGCGTCTCCGTCCGGTCACCTTGTTCTACGCGGCTCGCTCCAAGGGCGATCGACCGTTCGACAAGGAGATCGCCGACCTTATCGGTGCGACAAAGGGCGCCGTGCGCATGGTCAAGGTTCTCAGCGACACCACGGATGCTGAAGAGGGCAGCGACTACGACGCGGCCGGGCGGATCGATATGGCGATGCTAACGCGGTTTCTCCCTTTCAACGACTATGATTTCTATCTCTGCGGACCTGCCCAGTTCACGCAAGGCCTCTATGACGGGCTGCGGTCCTTCAACATCGCTGACGATCGCATCCAAGCTGAAGCCTTCGGTCCGTCCTCGCTGATCCGCACCGGGCAACCCACACCAGCAGCCGTGTCTTTCACCACGCAGCCGTCCGAAAAACCCGTGCCGGTCGTGTTCACGAGTTCCCTGAAAGAAGCACGGTGGACACCTGGCTCCGGCACTCTCCTGGAACTCGCCGAAGCACGTGGCCTCGAGCCCGAATTCAGTTGCCGCGAGGGCAATTGCGGGACGTGCCGGACGAAGCTCGTCAAGGGTGCCGTTGCTTATGTCAAGCAGCCCACCGTGAAGATCGACGCCGACGAAGTGCTGCTCTGCTGCGCCGTTCCAGCCGAACAGGAAGGCGGCCTGCAGCTTGCTGTGTAAGGGGCGATTGCTGCGTCCAGCGGAACAGTCCCTTGTTTGCTTTCGATCTTCAGCAAGTTGCCCCACCGGATCATATTCAATCTCAAGAGAGCAACGTCTCTCTCAACCGAAAAAGGAGATTACAATGTCACGCATTCCGACGCCTGCAACTATCAACGATGCGCCTGAAGCTTCACGCCCCATCCTCGAGACCATCCAGAAGCAGATCGGATCCGTTCCGAACATCTTCCGCTTGGTGTCCAACAGCCCCGCCGCATTGACGGGCCTGACCTCGCTCCAGGGCGCACTCGGCAAAGGCAAGCTGCCGCCGGCCACTCGCGAGCGCATCGCGCTCGCCATGGCTGAAGCCAACGGCTGTGATTACTGCCTCTCGGCCCACATCTTTACTGGCACCAAGTTCGCCAAGCTCGACGAGAGCGAAATCGCCGCCAACCGCAACGGCACGTCGAACGACCCCAAGGCGGCTGCTGCCGTCGAATTTACCCGGGCACTGACGGTGGCCCGTGGTTCCGTCGCGCCAGCGGAAATCGCCAAGGTCCGTGATGCCGGCTACAGCGATGCCGAGATCGTCGAGATCATCGCCCATGTCGCCCTCAATACCTTCACGAACTACGTGAATGAGGCCCTCGACACCGAGATTGACTTCCCCCGCATTGATCGTGCGGCTGCCTGATGCCTCGCCTGGAGGCGGTGCAAGACGTACCGCCTCCTGCCCCCACCAGTAACCTCCGAGGAACTTTCCCATGTCTCGTCCCCCGCTTCCCCCGTTCACCAGAGAGAGTGCCATCGAAAAGGTCCGCCTTGCCGAAGATGGCTGGAATAGTCGCGATCCCGCCAAGGTGGCCCTTGCCTACACGCTCGATACGCGCTGGCGCAACCGCGCCGAGTTCGCAAAGAACCGCGCTGAGGCGGAAGCCTTCCTGACCCGCAAGTGGAACAAGGAACTCGACTATCGCCTCATCAAGGAACTCTGGGCCTTCACCGGCAATCGTATCGCCGTCCGGTACGCCTATGAATATCGTGACGACAGCGGCCGGTGGTTCCGCGCCTACGGCAACGAGAACTGGGAATTCGCCGAGGACGGTCTGATGCGGGAACGCCAGGCCAGCATCAACGAACTCCCGATTGCCGAAGCGGACCGGAAGTTTCGTTGGCCGCTGGGCCGTCGGCCCGACGACCATCCCGGCCTCAGCGACTTCGGCTTTTAAGGCCTTAACCCGAGGAGATGAACAATGGCCGGCTCGTCAATTGATCCACGGGCAAGATTTTCAATAGAACTGGCCCTCACAGGAACGAACGCGAGCAAGCCTCTACTCGCAAAACAGGAAGAAGCCGGTCGTGCCCTCGGGATGACCGGCGCCGAGATGGATGTGGCAAGGCGGGGTTCAAGCTTCGAATTCAATACATCGATAGCTGTGTCCCTTGCTCTGGATGCCTGTCGCGAAACGCGCCAGCGCGCACGAGACGCCGGCTTTTCCGAGAAAACCTGCGAGGAAATAGAACGCCTCGCACTTTCTCTTCGTGCGCAGGCCGCCTGAACATGAGTTGCTTCTTGAGGCTTCGGTTTCGAGCACTTAAGATGCTGGAAACAAAGGTGATTGGGGACGCGGATGGACCGGTGGCAAGCAATGAGGATCTTTGTAAAGGTCGCTGAAACCGAGAGCTTCGCAGACACCGCTCGCCAGATGTTCATGAGCGCCCCGGCCGTCACGAGAGCGGTTGCTTCGCTCGAAGACCTGATTGGCGCGCGACTCCTTGTGCGAACAACCCGCTCGGTTAAGATGACCGAAGCGGGCGTTCGCTATTTCGAAGACTGCCGCCGGATTTTGGCCGATATCGCTGAAGCGGAGGCGGCCGCCGGCGGCTCCTATGCTACGCCGACGGGAACTCTGTCGATAACCGCGTCAGCGCTGTTCGGCCAAATGTACGTCCTCCCGATCGTGACGAGCTATCTCGACACATACGCGACCATGAAAGCCAAGACCCTCTTCATCGATCGACCGGTAAACATCGTGGAGGAAGGGATCGATGTCGCTGTGCGTATTGGCCATCTCCCGGATTCAAATCTCTCTGCTGTGAAAGTCGGTACGGTCCGTCGCGTGATGTGCGGTTCGGCAAAGTATTTCGAGCGCTACGGCGTTCCGAAATCACCAGACGATCTCAAAGACCACCGCATCGCTGCATCGACAGCGGCATGGGCCTCACCTGAGTGGAAATTCGGCAACGATCTGCGCGTATCCGTGGATGCGGCCCTGCAATGCAACACCAACGAAGCAGCGATACAGTCCGCTCGTGAGGGATGGGGCCTGACCAGGGTTCTCAATTACCAGATCGGCCCAGCCCTCATCGCTGGCGACTTGCAGATCGTTCTCAGCGAGTTCGAGGAACCCGCTTTACCAATTCATATACTCCATCCTGAAGGACGGCATGCCCCAGCAAAGGTCCGTGCCTTCGTCGATATGGCTGCATCCAGACTGCGCGAGAACCGGCTTTTGAATTGATGTTTGGCTTTCCAGGGTGAAATAGTCGGCGATCAGTTTGTTTTTGGCATGCTCATTCTGTCGCATTCATATCATCTGATGAAATAATCCCTTGTCGAGTACGAGCATTCTCCCTCCAGGCGGAAAGAGCGATAGTGGTTCCAGGCAACAAGCTGCCCGCAATCACTACTGAGGAGAACCACAATGTCTCGGACTCTCGCCGCACTGCTTCTCGCATCCGCCAGCATCTTTGCTTCCGCTTCAGCCACGATAGCCTTCGCCGAAACAGCTGCGATCACGCAGCAAACGCCTGCAACGACCCATTATCGCTCCATGAAGATAGACGGCGTCAACGTTTTCTATCGCGAAGCCGGCCCGGTCGATGGCCCCGTCGTCGTGCTGCTCCACGGCTTTCCAACATCGTCGCACATGTTTCGCAACTTGATCCCGCTACTCGCAGACCGCTACCGCGTCATCGCTCCCGACTATCCGGGCTTCGGCCAGAGCGATGCGCCCGAGCACACAAAATTCGAATATTCCTTCGGCCACTATGCCGATGTCGTCGATATACTGCTGAGCAAGCTCGGCGCTGCCAAATATTCGATGTATGTCATGGATTATGGCGCACCTGTCGGCTACCGGCTGGCGCTCAAGCACCCGGACCGCGTCACCGGCCTGATCGTCCAGAATGGCAACGCCTATGACGAAGGCATCCGCGATTTCTGGAATCCGATCCGCGCCTACTGGACGTCGGGCGCGAAGGAGGACAGGGAAGCGCTCTCCGTTCTCGTCGCGCCGGAGACCACTAAGTTCCAGTATACCGATGGCGTCAATGACCTGTCCCGCATCAGCCCCGATAACTGGGTTCATGATCAGGCTTTGCTCGATCGGCCTGGCAACAAGGATATCCAGCTCGACCTGTTCTACGACTACCGTACCAACCTGTCTCTTTACCCGCAGATCCAGGCCTTCTTCCGCGACCGCAAGCCGCCGACGCTGGTCGTCTGGGGCAAAAACGACCAGATCTTCCCGGAAGAAGGCGCACATCCCTATCTGCGCGATCTTCCCGAGGCAGAATTCCATCTCATCGACACGGGACATTTTGCACTCGAAGACAAGCTGGATGAGATGGCGCCGCTCATTCGAAGCTTCCTTGATCGCAAGATCACGAAGTGAAACACCACTGGCTTCCGGCAACTACCGAAATGGTTGCGGGGAGCCTCACCCGGCAGCAGCCTTCGATGAGCCAAGCGTTCAGATGTTTTAGTATGCCTGCCGCGTCTGGTGGGGAAACCGTTGCAGACTGGATGCCATCACTAGATGCTTATGTCGGATAGTTTGACTTAAACCAGGGGCTTAGCTGGATTAGTTCAAGGTCCAGCGGTTCGATTCTTATCAAGGCGAACCTTCTCAAGACTTTGGCAGTACCCTCTGTCGGCCAGCGGGCTAGACCGAATTGAGTGAGCTTTCCTGAACAGGCACCGGTTTGCTCCATTCCCGCGACGCTTCTTCTACGGGAACGGGTTCTTGGCGTCCTTCCTTACAAAGGGTCAAGCCCTACTTAAACCTGGCGCTGAACGTCGGCTTCTCAGCACATCCGGCACAGACAACCGATACCGATCAGGCCAAGTTCGAAAAGGGAATGGTATGACATCGAACCATCAGAAGCTTGGCAACCATGTCGCCATCGTCACCGGCGCCAGCTCTGGGATCGGGATTGCAGTCGCCGAGGCGATGGCGGACGCCGGTGCAGCTGTCATCGTCAACTACCGCTCTCATCGGCAGCCGGCCGAAGAACTGGTTTCCAGGATCAGGAGCATTGGTGGTCGGGGCCTCGCGGTGAGGGCCGATGTATCGAAGGAAGACGATGTCGTCAGGCTCTTCGACGAGACGGTCGACGCCTTCGGGCGCGTGGATGTGCTTGTTGCAAACTCTGGTGTCCAGAAGGATGCGGCTATCGCAGATCTTTCACTTGAGGATTGGAACACTGTCATCGACATCAACCTCACGGGCCAGTTTCTTTGCGCTCGTGAGGCGGTGCGTCGCTTCAGGTCACAGACCAAGGATGGCCGTCCGGCCCGCAGCGCCGGCAGTATCATCGCCATGAGCTCCGTGCATGAGATCATCCCCTGGGCCGGCCACGTCAACTACGCGGCGGCCAAGGGCGGCGTTCGCATGCTGACGCGATCTCTGGCGCAGGAAGTGGCTGCCGATGGCATTCGTGTCAACGCGATCGCGCCTGGCGCCATCCGCACGCCCATCAACAAGGACGCCTGGGAGACCGATGAAGCACTGACGAAGCTTCTCCGGCTGATACCCTACGGCCGCATCGGCGAGCCCGACGACGTTTCCCGTGCGGCTGTGTGGCTTGCATCCGATGAAGCCGATTACGTCACGGGCACTACGCTCTTCGTCGACGGCGGCATGTCCCTCTATCCGGAGTTCCGCGATAATGGTTAAGCCGAACCGGGCCATCAGCCAGCATGGCATCGTCGGCGACATGGAGACAGCCGCTCTGGTCGCGCAGGACGGAACGCTTGATTATCTCTGCTGGCCCGTCCTCGACAGCCCGACCATCTTTGCCGAGCTTCTCGACGAGGAGAAGGGGGGTGCTTTCACGATCGCGCCGCAGCTTGATGCCCCACGCAGTCTTCAGCTCTATGTGCCGGAGACGAACGTTCTAATCACCCGGTGGATGGCGGATGACGGGAGCGCTGAGGTCATGGACCTCATGCCCCATCCGGATGCTCGTGTTCATCATGGCAACACCGCCCGCTGTATCCTTCGCCAGATCTCCGTGACACGGGGCACAATCGCCTTCAAGGTCCGGTGCGCACCCCGCTTCGATTACGCGCGCGTAATACCTGACGCAGCCGCGATTGATGGTGGAGTCGAGTTTACGGGGAAGGACCTGACGATGCGGCTTTTCGCGTCGGTACCTCTCACCTGCGCGGCAGGCGCTTCCGATGCCGCGTTTGTGCTTTCGGCCGGTGAATCGGTCTGGTTTATGCTCGGCGGCGACGATCTTGTCATCTCCGAAGACGCAATGGTGTCCGCCGAAGTCGCGGAAACCACGGCGGCTTGGCGACGGTGGTCGGGCAAGGCCACCTATCGGGGCCGATGGCGAGAACAGGTTCTGCGCTCGGCACTTGCGCTGAAGCTCCTGACCTCGCGCCAACATGGTTCGATCGCTGCGGCCGCGACATTCTCGCTTCCCGAAGCCATCGGAGCCGGCCGGAACTGGGACTATCGCGCGACGTGGATCCGCGATGCCTCGTTCACCGTCTACGCCTTCATGCGGCTTGGCTTTCTGGAGGAGGCGAAGCACTTCGGCCGGTGGGCGGGCCAGCGCGTCATGGCATCGGATGCCAATCATCCGCTCCGCATCATGTATGCGATCGACGGGTCGGACGCGAGCGACGAGGAGGAGCTGACGCATCTGTCCGGCTATGCCGACAGCCGACCTGTGCGGATCGGCAACGGCGCGAACGTACAGACCCAGCTCGACATCTTCGGCGAACTGATGGACAGCGTCTATCTCTCCAACAAGTACGGCGAAGCGATCAGCCACAACGGCTGGCAGCATGTTCGAAACCTCGTCGAATATGTCATCGAACATTGGCAGAAGCCGGATGCAGGTATCTGGGAGATGCGCTCGGAGCCGCGCCACTTCTTGCATTCGCGCGTCATGTGCTGGGTGGCGCTCGATCGAGCGATCCGGCTTGCGAAGAAACGTTCGCTACCGGCCCCCATCGTGCGCTGGGCAGAGTGTCGCGACGCTATCAATGCAGATGTCTGGGAGAACTTTCGCCATCCTGAACACGGCTATTTTGTTCAGGAGCGTGGCGGCACGGAGCTTGATGCGGCTCTTCTCATGATGGCGCTCATGCGCTTCGTCTCGTCAACGGATCCGGTCTGGCTCAAGACGCTCGATGCCATCCGTGATCAGCTTTGCGACGATGGCCTGGTCTATCGCTACCGCACGAAAGACGGTCTGGAGGGTGAGGAGGGCGCATTTACCACATGCACCTTCTGGTACGCCGAGTGTCTGGCCCGCGCCGGACGGGTCGATGAGGCGCAATTGACGCTTGCCAAGGGCATGCGCTACGCCAACGCGCTCGGCCTTTTCGCCGAAGAGCAGGATGTGCGTGGACGGCAGCTCGGCAACTTTCCGCAGGCGCTGACGCATCTCGCCTTCATCAGTGCCGCCTTTTTCACGGATCGCCGCCTTGACCCCTCACATCGCCCAAACTGGCAACCTTGATCATGTTCGTACTATCCCGGAAGCGCCCAGCCTCGGAAACGCGATCCGATGAGGAGGTGAGGGGTGTCAATCGGCGCTGAATGTTGGCTCTGACTCATATGTGGAACGGCCCGGTTGCCAAGCGTTTTCAGCGCAAATGACCTCGGGACGGTGCGGTCATATCACTGCACCGTCCAATGGGGACTTATGCAACAAATGCCTTGCTACCCGGGCCGTTCCATATATGCGTCAGAGCCGAATGTTGACCCCCTTACTGGCGTCCAACATTCCACGCCGAAACACAGTTGCTGATACATTACCGGATCAATCTGCAAACGGCCTTGGGATCTTGCGGTCTATCCCCCGCGTTCCACTAGCCAAGGCTCACTTTGCACACGCAAAAGAACCTCCATTCGGTTTCCGGCATTGAACTTGCCGAGAACAGATGAAACCTGATGTTCGATGGTGCGCTGGGAGCGGGAGAGTGCGCGAGCGATCTCCTTGTTTCCAAGCCCCTGCACGAGAAGAGCGAGCACCTTCTGCTCCGATGAGGTGAGGCCGAGGGGATGCAGGCGCGCCGCCGCATAAGAACCTCGACGGCGTCTTGGCAGGCGGCTGCCCACCCCCATGCGCTCGGCAAGGGTGCGCGCGAAGCCTGCGGCAAGCCGCGCTTCGATGCCGTCAAGGATCGTGACAGCGCGGGACAGCGCGGCGGCGGCCGCTTCACCTGTAACCTGCATGAGCGAAAGCGCACCTTCGTAGGGCTGCTCGAGCGCAAACCACAGCTCGGCCGCCCGGTCGAAATCGCCGGCGAGTTCGGCCGCGCGCGGTGCAGGCAGATCTGCTTCCATCCCGCCTTTAGAGATGGGCAGGGACAGACGGGTACGCCAGACGTGCAATTCTCCGAGATCCCAGGATGAGAACTGCTTCACGCTCATCGCCAGAAGCGCATTGACATGGTCTTTCGCCTCGTCGGGTGCGCCGCGCAACCACGCCGCCTCCGTCAGTGCAAGGCGGACGGGAATGATGCGTTGCGGTTCGCCTGTGGTCTGGCCCGCCTCCAGCGCATTGGCGAGCAGATCGAAACCGTCCGGCAGGCCGAGCCGCATCTTCACGCGCGCCAGAACGGAGAGCGCGGGCAGCAGCATCACGCGGGGATAGCCCTCCTTCGACATGACACCCTCGGCGATCATCAGCGCTTCCTGCAGACGACCCTGCTCCATGCGCAACTGGGCATGATGGCCAAGCAGGTAATGCGCCGCGGCATCGAGATCATGCTGCACGCAGAAGGCTATCCCCTCCGTCATCAACCGGTCGGCTCGGGAAAAATCCCGAAACAGCATGCAGCATTCGGAAAGATTGGTGTAGGCGCGGGAAGCGTGGTCGTGAAAACCGTATTCGAGCGCCAGCGCGAGACTCTCCTCCAGCAGCGCGTCACCTCCGACTTGTCCGGCGAATGCGAGCGAGGTGCCGACATTGTTGAGGGCGTGAATGCGGGTCTCCACCTGGCCGAGCTTGTCGGAAAGTTCCATCGCGCGCCGGCCCCAGACGATGGCCTCATCGAACCTGTCCTGTAGCATCAGCAGCTGCGAACGCGTGGAATAGGCGAGCGCCAGATCGTTGCTCGGGGGTCGCCCCTCCAGCTCGCGAACGGCCTGTTCCGTATAGGACACAGCCAGATCGGTCTCTCCTCGCCGCCAGTGCAACCGGGCAAGGCGGCACAGATTGAGCCCCACCTTTTCGATCTGCCCCTGCGAGCGCCAGAGCGAGATGGCGAAGGTATAGGCGCGCATGGTCTCCTCGGATGATACGCTGCCGGCAAGGAAAGTCTCGTGCGCCCAGTCCTCATAGATCTGGGCGGCGATGGGGGGCGGGGCGAGCGCGACATGGGCGAGCGCCGTCGTCAGATGCGTGGCCGCCTGGAGATGTGCGCCGAGCAACGCGGCCTGGGCTGCGGCCTTCGGGGCGAGATCCAGCACGCCTGCAATATTGCCCGAAAGGGTTATATGGTGCAGGCGCTGCGCAAGAATGCTTGGATCGCTGTCGGAAGCGGGCATGGCCGCGAAGATATCCTCCATTCGGGCATGGAGCGCCCGCTGGCTCGCCGGGGAAAGCCGCTCCAGCGTCGCTTGCCTTGCCAGTTCGTGACGGAACACCAGCGTCCCCATCTCGTCCCAGCGCAAGAGACCGCGTTCGACGCACTGCAGCGCAAGCTCCTCGGCATCCTCGCCCGTCAGGGCGGGGACCATTGCGGCGGATGCGCCGCCGGGCAGGATGCTGACGATATCGAGGAATTCGCGCATGGCTGGCGGCAGACGTGACCACCGCGCCCAGACCGCATCGCGGACCGAAACGGGAAGGTGACCTTCCCCCCGGTTGCCGTCGGCCAGAAGCTCCATGACGAAAAAGGGATTGCCGCCGGTCGTCATGAAGACGGAATGACCGTCCTGGCCTTCGCCGGCCAGCGCCTCGACGGCCTCGCGCGACAGCGGCTCCATGGCAATGCGGGTGACGGAGGGAAGATCGCCGAGCAGATGGATGGCGGGATGATTCCGATCGACATCGGTACGGCGTATCGTCAGCACGATCATCGCCTTCAGCAGCGAAATCCGCCGGCCGAGAAAACGGATGAGGTCGAGCGTGGCGGTATCCGCCCAATGCAGATCCTCGAAGATGAGGACGATCGACTGCGGCGCACGCACAAGCGCATTCAGCACGGAAGAGAAGATTGCTTCGGGGGAGGCGCCGCGGCGAAGCATCTCGCCCACGTCCGTATCGGTAATGGCCGTCATATCCTGCAGCGCGCCGAGCGGGCGCGGCGTGGCGAGCGGGTCGTTCCATCCCCAGTGGACGCTGTGCGTGTCGCCGACCAGCGCATCAAAGGATTGCAAAAGCGCCGTCTTGCCGATGCCGGGCTCTCCCTCGATCACCACGACCCTGCCGCGTCCGGCCGACGCGTCCCTCAGCGTCGTCAACAGGGTTTGGGTTGCGTCCTCCCGTTCGAGCAGCATCAGGCGTGTGCCCCGTGCGGATGGTCGGGAGGGATGGTTCGTCGATCGGCGTGCAGCAGCATTTCGCTCTTCATGACATGGGCTTTGATGTAAGACCGGTGAGGCGTGACACTGTGTGGATACAATTCTCATCTGGAAGCATAGCGCGGATTTTCCAGAACGTCGCGGCCCGGAGAGCCGAAACGCAGCCAGTTTGCCGCCAATGGCGGATCGTCGAACCTAGCGCGAAAGCGCCATGTGCAGCCCCATGACGATCAGCCCCGGACCGGCCAGAAGATTGAGCCTCGATAGCAGGCCATGCGGCAGGCGGTTCCGAAAAACCCAGACCGAGCCGCTCAACGTTGCATAGCAGGCCGCACTTCCGAGAAGCACGCCGGCAACGGTCGCGGCCAGCGTCAACAGGCCCGACCGGTCGATAAACGCGCCGGAGCCGGCAAGCGCCATATAGGGCAGCACGGTTGCCGGATTGGTCAGCGCCAGAACCAGGCCGGACAGAAAATCGGCTAAACGGCTGGCATTTGCCACCAGCAGGTAGGGCGTTCTGGCCGTCCTGACGATCATTTTCAGTCCGATCAGGATCAGAAGCATGCTCGAGGCCAGATGGACGAGCGGTTGCCAGCCGGAAAGAGAGGCCGCGACGGCGTTGGCCCCCACAACGGCCAGGATTGCGAACAGTCCATGCGCCGTGGATGCCCCCGCGCCGCACGCCAGTCCGCGAGCCGCCCCGCTCGCGAGACTGCGCTGGACGCACATCAGGGAAACCGGCCCGAAGGGAAGGGCAATCGAAAAGGCGAGAAAGGCACTGGCTGCGATGGTCGACATAACGGCGCGTCCCCTCGTCGTGAGCGCTCACTTCGCGCACCGACTCGAATTTCGAAATTCCGGCGTCCGGGTGTCGGGCGCGGGTGGGTTGGAAAATGTCCGCGCCGCCGGGTTTGCGGCGGGTGCAATGGCGGACATCGGCCCGCTACAGGATGAATTCCGACGCCATCATGTCGGACAAGGCCTTGAGGTGGACCAGCAGCTGGAAATCCGCCTTGCCGTCGCCATCGACGTCGCCGCTTACCTTGTACAGGAAGGACTTGAACTCGGTTTGCGCGCGCAGTTCTCCCGGCGTCTTCGAAAAGGCTTCCGATCCGATATAGGTGAAGGCGTCGTTCCTGGTGGTTTTCACGTTCGCGTCGATCGCCGAGAAATCGATGACATCGCCCTGGCTGCGGATGAAATCGGTGATGTAATCGGTGGCGTCGTCCGAGATGCCCATATCGGAGACCTTCTTGAAGACGAAGCGATCCTTGCCAAGTCCGCCCGTGAGTTCATCGAACCCGCCATTGCCGATCAGAATATCGTCGCTGTCGTAGCCGAATAACCATTCTCCCTTGCTATTGCCGACAATGGTGTCGCCGATCTGAGGATTATCGTTCTCGTCGAGGATGCGGATATTGAAGGTGGCGTTCGTCTTGTTGACGCCGTCCGATACTTCGATGATGACGGTATCCTTCTGCACCTTATCGTGGTCCAGTGCCTTGGCGGTGACGAGCCGGACACCGAAGAGCCTGAACAGGCCGCCGGCATCGTCGATCAGCTTGAGTTTGACGTTTTCGCCTTCGGGATCGAAGCGGTAGATCGTGCCGACAGTGGCGCCGACGCTGGAGCCTTCGCGGATCTTGTTGTTGTCAATGTGTATTCGCGCCGCTTCGTTGACATCGTCGACGGTGATGGTGAAAGTTTCCGTCACCGTGTTAACGCCATCGGACACCGCGACTTTGACGGTATCCGATTTCACTTTTTCATAGTCGATGGCCTTTGCCGTCACCAGTTTTGCGCCGGACAGCTTGAACAGGTCGCCTGCATCGTCGAGAAGCTTGTAGTTCAGTGTCTTGCCTTCCGGATCCCGTGCCGAAAAGGCGCCGACGGCGGTGCCGACTGGCTTGTTTTCCTTGATCGTCGTGTTCGAAATCTTCAGGTTCGGCGGCTTCTCGTTGACGTCCTGCAGGTTGATAACGAAGATTCTCGTCGCCGTGTTGATGCCGTCCGATACCTCGACCTTGATAGCGTCCTTCTTCAGCGTCTCATAGTCGAGGCGCGTGTTGCCAACCATCAGCCGGTTTTCGGAAACAAGGAAGCGACCGCCTGCATCGTCCAGCAACTTATAGGTGAGATTCCGGCCTTCGGGATCGGTCGCCGAAAAAAGGCCCATGATGGAACCGGGGCCTTTGTCCTCGCGGACACCGGTGTTGGAGAGCGTGATGGTATTCGGCGCTTCGTTGACGTTCTGAACGCCGATGTTGAAGGTTTTGATGGCTGCGTTGGTACCGTCGGAGACCTCGACGGTGACCGTATCGAACCTGAGTTTTTCGTAATCGACGGACTTCGCCGTGACGAGCTTCGTGCCGGAGAGCCTGAACAGGCCGTCGGCATTGTCGGTCAGCGTGTAGGTCAGCGCCTTGCCCTCGGGGTCCGTGGCCGAGAAGGTGCCGACCATCGTGCCGATCCGCACGTTTTCCATCACCGGTCTTGCCGACAGCGCGAGGGTCGTCGGTGCCTCGTCCATGTTCTCCACGGTTATGGTGAAAGTCTTCGAAACGATGTTCGTGCCATCGGATACCGCAACAGTGACGTTGTCGGACCTGACTTTTTCATAATCGATGGCTGTTGCCGTGACGAGCGTCGCGCCAGAGAGCTTGAACAGGCCATCCGCATTGTCGGTCAACGTGTAGGTCAGCGCCTTGCCCTCGGGATCCCTGGCGGAGAAAGTGCCGACCGTGGTGCCGAGCGGCACCTTTTCCTTCACCTTCGTGCCCGATAACGCGATGGCTTCCGGCGCTTCGTTGCCCGAAGGGGCGGTGATCGTCGTGTCCGAAAACTTGATTTTCTCGACGCCGATCAGCGTATCGGTGCCGTCGCTCAGGCCGCCGCTGCGATTGTCCGTGATGCGCAGGGAGCCGTTGTCCAGTGTTGCGACCGTGTAATCGCTACGCTTGCTACTGAAGACCGCCGTATCGTTACCCTTGCCGCCGTTGATGACGTTGGCTGCCTTGTCGCCTGAGAGCGTGTCATTGAAGTTCGAGCCGGTCAGGTTCTCGATCGAGATGTATTTGTCGCCCTTTGCATCGCCGAGATTGATCGTCGCGTCGCCGAGGCTCGCCGTGACGGCTGCGGTGGCATCCGCGTAGGACGCCGTATCGGTACTGCCGGTCGGCGCGCCGAAATCCTGTTCCTGCACCGAGAGATGCAGCGTGTAGTCGTAGGCCCGGTTATAATAGTTGTCGACCATGATGTAGTAGTCGCCGGTATCGGGCACCGTGTAGGTGAGATAACTATCCTTCGCGTTCGTGGATCCCGGATCGAGCGGCCCCGTCATGTTGTCGTTGTAAGGCCCGGAACCCAGGCTGCCGGTGGAATCGAAGATCCGGAGGCTGATATCCGTCGTCTGCGCCGGGGTCGTGCCGTCGATGTCGATCGTGATCACGCTGCCGGCCTGCAGCCGGATGTGATAGAAATCGTAACCGTTCTCGCCGGTCGAGGCCTTGACCGTCGTGTGGGGCACGACCGTCGAACTGGCAATGTCCGTGTTCGGCGCAAGGCTGAAAGTGTTCGTCAGGTCGAGCGCATATTTTATGCTCTCCCTGAGATCGTTGTTGGGCGCATGCAGGATCTGGTCCGCCGTCTTGGTGACAAGACCGCTGCCCATGCCGATCTGCGACCCCGGACCTTCGGCGGACACATGCAGCCGATAATCCTGCGCATTGTTGCCGACCAACTGGATATAGTAGGTGCCGGTCGTGGGCGCCGTGTAGACGACATAGGGATCGTTGTAGTTGACCGAGCCGGGATCGAGGGAAGTGGACTGCGACCTGTCGAGGATGTTGCGCCCCTGATCGAGGACGAAAATGGCGCTGTAGGTCCCGGAAGGATGGCCGTCGATGTCGAGCGTCAGGGTCGTACCGGCTTTCAGATCGATCCTGAAGTATCGGGAGAAGTGGTCGCTGAGCTGCAGCGTCTGATGCGGCACGAAATCGGAGTCGGCGACATTGGGATCATCGAAGATGAAGAAATTGTCGGTGATGTCCGTGGCATGGTCGTAGAAGTTCCGATCATAATCGATGTGATACGTATAAGGCTCGTTCAGTTTCGGAATGACGATCATGCCCGCACCGAACCCGATGCCCGACGAGATGTCGTCGCCGATCAGTACGTCCGCCCCGCTTCCGCCCTGAAGGACGTCGTTGCCAAGACGGCCGAGCAAGGCGTCGTTGCCGGCGCGGCCCGACAGATGGTTGGCCGCGATATTGCCCTTGATCCAGTCGATACCGGAACCGCCGACGGCGTTCTCGATCAGCGAGCGGGTGTCGCCGTTGTAGAGCAGCGCATTGGCAACGTTGCCCTCCGCGTAGTCGTAGGCGACGATGTCCCCCGGCGCGTAGATGGCCAGGCCGAGCTGCGTTTCCGGGAGCTGCGTGTACATCTCCACTCTGTAGAAGTTGGAGAAGGCGCCGGGTTCGAGGTCGATCTCGAGATTGGTCGTATAGTTCGAGAGATCGTAGGTATCCTTGCCGCCGCCGTCCCAGATGGTGCGGTAGATGTAGTTCGCGGAGGGGATCCCCTGGCCCACACCATCGACCGACTGTTCGCCGGTCGTCGGATGCCAGCGATAGGTGGTCGCACCGCTGTTAACGGAGAAATCGGCGCCGTACAGATATTGCAGGGCGGCGATATCCTGTTGCATCAGGCTTTGCGGCATCCGGCTTCCGGGCATGAAATAGGCGTTGTAATCGAAGCCCTCGCCCAGCGTCTGGCCGAAGAAGATGCTCGTATCCGGAGAGTTGCCTCCAGCTTCCAGGCCGAGCGTGGCCGCAACCCCGCGCATGATGTTGAAGAAGCCGACCGTGCCCACGGTCGGGTCGACGCCGTTGAAGGACGTCGTCGAAAACCACGCGTCGCCTGCCTCGGCCCTTTCGCTTCCCTGCGGCACCTTGCCCGGTTCGCCGAACATGGTGGGATCGAAGCCGCTGATCGGCGGACGGCTACTCTCGTAAACCGTGTTCAACTGGCTGAAGCGTAGGTCCGCATGGCTGGAAACCATCTCCGTCGTCTCGGTGAAGGTCAGCCCGGTGAAGGACGAGATCATCGACATTGTGTCGCGCACCGCCGTCTTCTGCGCCTCGGTGAAGGCGGCATGCTGTCCGTACCAGTACCAGGGCGGCGTCCCCCCGCCATACACGAACCCGCCGGAGGGGTAGTAGTCGTAGAGAGAACCCGTCGACGGGAAGCTGTAGGTGAGGCTGGACCCGGTCCACCGCGCGCCCGACAGAATATTGTCGATGCGGAAGTCTCCGGAGTCAGGAACGGTCTCGCTCGCACCCGCGCCGACCGCGGCAGTGTTGGGATCCGGCATGACATATTCCTTCACGCTGTGGCTACTTTGTTATCGACATTAGGCACTGCCATGTCTCGTCCGGGCTGTGTAAACGCGTGCCCCTCAAGGTGGTGGAGGTGTCGCTGTCAAACAGATCGTTTGAAGTGGCAGCCTGCGGCATGCAATCAGCGCCGCAGGCCATCGAAGATGCTGGATATTGCATTTGGCGTCGCCAACGACGCTTGAACCATAGGATGCAAGCGATGAGCGCGCATCGGCGTACCTACGCAAATTTCAGAAACGGTATACCTAAATTTTGCGCGAAGTGGCGATAGTGGCTGCTGTGCTTGCCGCGGGTATTAACGGTCCCGCAAGCTGCGTCGTGAGAAAAGCCTATTGTTGGTTTCTAAGCGGAACTGAGCCGGCGGGGGTGCCGACGAAAACTTGGAACACCAGCAGGAGGTAGTTTATGTATTCCTACGCAGACAGACTTCGAGCCGTTGAGCTCTACATCCGGCTTGGCAAGCGGCTCAAGGCACTGAACCTGAAAATGGCCGTCAAGCGGAAATAGTTTCCGCTAGCGACAGGTGCCGAAGGTTCACATCCATTCAAGGCGTGAAAAGCTTCTTATTAGCTTTCGGAATTCGTTCGTCCACAGGCGCTGAAATCGCCGCAAGGTGCAATAGGTGGCGTCGCCTATCGATATTTGCGGGTGGCTGATGCGTTCCGGGGAGTATTCATGAAGCCGAGTGATCCTTGACGAGCTTGGCGCTGACCAGAACCTCGCGCGGCGCCTGTTTTCGCCAGACTTTTTGGAAGCTCTCGACAACATTGTCGCTGGAGACGGCAAGGCCCGGAAGGGCGACCCAGTCCGGGGTCTGCTTTCCCAGAAGCGCCAGCACGCAGGTCTGCGCAACGGCGATGCCCTGCAGATAGGGCTGCTGGGCGCTGATGCCGCAGATCATCCCATCCGAAGCGAGGTTGATGGCGGCCTCGCGCCCAAGATCTACAGTCGTTACCGGCAGGTGGTGACCTGCCCGATCCAGCGCCTTGACCACTTCCATGGCAGGCGTATCCCAGACAACGAAATAGCCCGCGATGTCGTTATGGCGTTTTAACAGCGCCAGAGCGTCGGTGCCGGCGGTTTGAATGCTGTCGAATTTGCGTACATGCAGCCGGACGTCCGGGCGGTTGGTCAGCATCCATTTGTTGAAGGCGATTTCCCGCTCATTGGTGGCGAAGAATTCGGCATGATAGGAAAGCACGCCCACGGCAGCTCCGTCCGCCAGCTGTTTCGCCAGAAAGGCGGCTGCGATCGTGCCGAGGCCGAAATTGTCGGCCGAAACCAGCGCAACGTAATCGGAGCCGGGAAGAAGGCCTGTCGGGACGTTATCGAGGAGAAGCAGCCGGATCCCCGCCTGCGAAACGCGCCGGTGTGCATCGGCGACGGTGGAATTGGCGACCGGGATGGAAATGATTGCGTCCGGCTTTTCGCCGCGCAAGCGATCGAGCGCGGCAACCTGCGCTTCCGGGGCGAAGCCGCAATCGACAACCTCGATCACGGCGGTTTCGCAATCGCCAAAGGTCGCCATGATGCCGGCAATCTGCTGTTTTGCCCAATCGCTGGCCATGGTGTGGAGGACGATAGCGACGCGGAAGCGCCCCATGCGGGCGGCGGCAATGTCGTCGGGAAGTAACGCGATGCGCTCGGGCGGCGCTGCGCGTTCACCATGTGGCCCCAATCCGGATATGGTCATTGCATGGATCTCGTTGTTGCTGGAAAGCCGGTATTACGCATCAGGGGGCAATTGCCTGCTGGTCTTGCTCTGCGGCAATACCGGCCCGCTTTGTAGCACAGGACGTGCGCAGCGCCAGGAAAACGGGGTGGGCGAGGGGCGTGCCGTGCACGATCCAGTCCTTCAGGCATCCTGGCTCAAACAGGCTTTCCACAACCACCATGGCCGCGCCAACGAGCCCTGCGGAACTGCCCATCTGCGACTTCGCGATGATCAGGTCGCGCGTGACCAAGGGGTGGCTTTCTCCATAGACCGTTTCGCGAACGGCGGCGAGCAGGAGATCATTGGTCTGCGCCATCGTGCCGGACAGAATGATCAGCTCCGGATTGAGCATGTTGGCGAGCATCGCGACCGAATGGCCGATCATGCGTCCGCTGATCCCGAGGATCTCCATCGAGGTCGGATCGCCGGATTGCGCGGCCTGGCTGACTTCGATCGCGCCGACATCGCCACCCCGGCGAAGCGTATCGGCGAGCAACGCGCTCTTGCCCGATTGCGCCGCCGCCCGACCCTCGCGTGCGATCATGTCGCTTCCGGCAAGGGCGTCGAGCGTCGAGGCCCGGTCACCGGCCTGCACCGGCATCTGTCCGATCAGGCCGGAAGCGCCCTGGGCGCCACGATACAGCCGCCCGTCGACGATCAGCCCGGCGCCGATGCGTTTTCCTACCTTGATGAATAGCATGTTGCGCGCGGTTTGTCCGGCACCCGCAAAGCGCTCGCCCATGGTCATGGTCTCGATGCTGGAGCGCAACCAGACCGGCGCGCCAAATCGATCGACAAGCGTTTCCACGAAGGGGAAACCTTCCCAGGCCGGCAGAAAGGATGGCGTCTTTTCCATGAACGGCGTCTCGTCGCCCTCGCTGACGGGGCCGGGAACCGAAACCGCCATGCCCCAGACCGGCATATCCGGCGCGTGTTTGGCGATCAGCCAGTCAAAAAGCGCGAGAATGCGTTGCGAGGTCGACGCCGCATCCGCGCCGAGATCGATGGCCTCGTGGTGCTCCGTGAAGAGCCTGCCCGAAAGATCGGCGATACCGACGCCCAGCGCCGACTGATCCAGCGTCGCGACCAGAATGCAGCCAAGATCGGTCCTGAACTGGACGAGGCGCGGCGCCCGTCCGCCGCTGGCAATGCCGAGTTCGCTTTCGACGATCAGCCCGATCTCCGAAAGGGTTGCCAGGCGGTCGGCTACCACAGCGCGGCCCAACTCGCTTTCGCGCTCCAGTTCCTGTCGCGTCGTCGCCTTGCCCGACCGGATCAGGTTGAGGAGCGCACCAAGGCTTGCTGCGGCCGAGTCACGCGTCGTTGGCCGGCCTTTTCGACGTATTCGGGATGTCGAGGCAATGGGCATGCTGCCGTATTCCCTTCGGCGTTCGCTTCTGAGGCTTCGTATTTCGGTGCCGATAGCCTCTTTTCATTGGATAAATCGAATAGATGTGCAGGGCAAGCGCAAACTTATGCTGAAAATATGCAAAAGTATGATGACTTATGCGCAAATAATGTTGACTTACAAATTAAACGCTCATAACGTCACAGTCGGAGAGCGGTGGTGTCGGGACATGCGAGCGGGCAGGGAGCCTTTGGTTCGCAGCGGAGGAGTACAGAATGTCGGATTGGAAGCTGGCGTATCACGCCAATTGCTGGGGCATGCTCGGTGGCAACGCCCAAGGTGTGACCTCGATCACGGAGCTCAGCTATCGCACGTTTGGCGACATGGATCGCGCCTTCGACGATATCGCCGCGGCGGGATATGAAGGCGTCGAGCTGTTCGACGGAAATCTGCTCGACCACAGCGCCGCCGAGCTTCGCAAGGCCCTTGCCAACAGCGGCCTGACGCTGGTGGCGGCCTATGCCGGTGGCAATTTCATCTTCGACGATATCCTGCCGGAAGAGCTTGCCCGCGTTACCCGTGCCGCTGAGCGCGCCGCCGAACTGGACGCTCCGCACCTGGTCGTCGGGGGCGGGGCCAAGCGTTTCGACGGTATCCGCGACGAGGACTATGTAAAGCTCGGCGCGGCTCTGGACATGGTCAAGGCGATCGCCGAGGCCCGAGGCTTGCGCGCGCACTATCATCCGCACCTGTCGACGATCGTCGAAGGGCCTGACACGGTGGATCGGATCTTCGGTCTGACATCGATCGGTTTCTGCCCGGACACCGCGCATCTGGCTGCGGCCGGCGGCGATCCGGTCCAGCTCATCCGCGATCACGCATCGCGCATTTCCTACGTCCACCTGAAGGGTTTCCAAAAGGAACCCTTCGCGTTCACGCCGCTCGATCGCGGCGATGTGCCGACCGGTCCCATCATCACCGCCCTGCGCGAGACCGGGTTCAAGGGCTGGGTCTGCACCGAACTCGATGTCTGGTCCGATCCCGCCGAAGGCGCCCGTATCAGCATGGACTATCTGAAACAGGCCTGAGGGCCGGGTGACCTGAAACGGGCCTGACGGCCCGGCAAATCCTGGAGGCAATGATGCCTCGACTTCTTGGGAGGAGAAGAACCATGATAACCAGACGAACCCTGCTTGCAACCAGCGCGGCCTTTGCCTTGACCCTGTCGATCGCCGCACCGGCCTTCGCCGATCCGGATGCGGCTCTTGCCAAGCTGCAGGAAACCGTTCTGTCAAAGGGACCGAATGGCGAAGCGCCGGCAGCCGCGTCCACAGTCACGTTGACTGACGAGGAACTGGCAAAGATCAAGGGCATGAACGCCACCGCGGCGATCGTCATGCACTACGGCGGCAATGACTGGAGCCAGGCGCAGATCAACGGGCTGCAGACGCAGTTCACAGCCATGGGCATCAAGGTCATCGCTGTCACCGACGCGGGCTTCAAGCCTGAAAAACAGGTCGCGGACCTCGAAACTATCATGGCGCAGAAGCCCAGCATCATCGTCTCGATCCCAACCGATCCTGTTGCAACGGCCGTGGCCTACAAGGCGGCTGCGGATGCCGGTGTGAAGCTGGTGTTCATGGACAACGTGCCGGCCGGCTTCACTGCCGGCAAGGAATACGTATCCTCCGTTTCGGCGGACAATTACGGCAATGGCGTCGCTTCTGCCCATCTGATGGCCAAAGCGCTCGGCGGCAAGGGCGAGATCGGTCTCGTGTTTCACGCCGCTGACTTCTTCGTCACTAAGCAGCGCTATGAGGCGTTCAAGGCAACGATCGCGTCGGACTATCCGGACATCAAGATCGTGGCCGAACAGGGCATCGGCGGTCCCGACTTTTCCGGTGATGCCGACAAGGCGGCCAGCGCGATGCTGACCTCCAACCCCAACCTGAACGGCATCTGGGCCGTCTGGGACGTGCCAGCGGAAGGCGTGATTTCGGCGGCCCGCGTTGCCGGCCGCGACGACCTTGTCATCACCACCATCGATCTCGGCGAAAACGTTGCCATCTCCATGGCGCAGGGCGGTTTCATCAAGGGTCTTGGCGCACAGCGTCCCTATTCGCAGGGTGTCACCGAGGCGATGCTGGCGGGGTATGGCCTGCTCGGCAAGCAGGCCCCGGCTTTCGTGGCGCTCCCGGCCCTTCCTGTCACCAAGGAAACCCTGGTCGAGGGATGGAAGGCTGTCTACAACACCGAGCCGACCGCCAACGTAAAAACTAGCCTCGGACAGTAAGTCTGTCCCGGCACCACTGACGTGTCCGCGGGTGGCGCTAGCGCCGCCCGCTCCTGAAGCCCGTAGGGCCGTTCAGAACAGACCGGGCCGAGGCCCGCCCCTTCATTGACGGAGAAAGACGATGACCAAAGTGATGAACGTCGCCATGATTGGTGGCGGCTTCATGGGCAAGGCGCATGCCATGGCCTATGCTTCCATGCCGATGTTCTTCTGGCCGACACCGGCCATCCCGCACCGCAAGGTCGTTGTCGACGTGACGGATGCGATGGCGCAAACCGCCCGCGACCGCTACGGCTTCGAGGAGGCATCGAGCGACTGGCGCGCGGTTGTCGCGCGGCCGGACATCGACGTAATCGATATCTGCACGCCCAACAATGTCCACGCCGAAATCGCGATTGCCGCCGCCGAGGCCGGCAAGCACATCATCTGCGAAAAGCCGCTCGCTCGCACGGTCGAGGAGGCCCGCGCCATGGCTGCTGCCGTCAAAAAGGCCGGCGTCATCCACATGGTTGCCTTTAACTATCGCCGCACGCCGGCGGTGGCGCTTGCCAAGAAATACATCGAGGAGGGCCGCATCGGCCGGATTCTCAACTTCCGCGGCACCTATCTGCAGGATTGGTCTGCCGACCCGGATGGCCCGCTGTCCTGGCGTTTCCAGAAGAAGATCGCCGGGTCCGGCACGGTCGGCGACATCGCCACCCATGTGGTCGATCTCGCGCACTATCTTGTCGGGCCAATCGAGACGGTCAACGCGATCACCACCACCTACAACAAGACCCGACCCTTGCAGCAGGGTGGCGTCGACAAGCTGGGTGCTTCCGAGAAGGCATCCGGCGATGTCGAGCGCGGCGAGGTGGATGTGGACGATGAAGTCATCAGCATGTTGCGCTTCGAAAACGGCGCGATCGGCAGCCTCGAGGCGACGCGCAACGCCTATGGCCGCAACAACTTCATCACGCTGGAAATCCACGGCACCAAGGGCTCCATCCACTTCAACTACGAGCGCCGCGACGAACTGCAGGTGATGTTTGCTGATGATCCAGCCGACAGTCGTGGTTTCAGAACCGTCTACACCGGTCCGGCCCATCCCTATGGAGACGGTCTCTGGCCGATCCCGGGCCTTGGCATCGGCTATTCCGAGACCAAGATCGTCGAGTGCTTCGATTTCTTCACGGCGATCAAGACTGGACGGCTGCCCTCGCCGAATTTCGACGATGGGCTGTTGACGGAACTGGTCGCTGATGCCCTCCTTCGTTCGGGAGAAACCGGAGCGTGGGAGCGCGTAGGCAGATGAACACCGAGGCCGCAGCCGTCAGCATGCCCCTGGCGTCAAGCATGCCATTGGCCGTCAGCATGAACGGGATTTCCAAGTCCTTTGGCGGTGTGCGCGCCTTGAACGACGTCAGTCTCGATATCCGGCAGGGCGAAGTGCACGCCCTGCTGGGCGGCAACGGAGCGGGAAAGTCGACCATCCTCAAGGTTCTCAACGGCGTCCACCGGCCGGATTCCGGCACGATCACGGTCTGTGGCAAACTGCTGGAGGATGTGACACCGGAGGCGGCGCGGGCGGCCGGCATTGCCATGAACTTTCAGGAGTTGAGCCTGATCCCGACGCTGACCGTGGCGCAGAACGTGTTTCTCACGCGCGAAAGCAAAGGCGGTCTGGGACTGATCGATGACCGCACCGCGGAGCGGCGCGCAGCCGAACTGTTTGCGATGCTGGAGGTCGAGGTCGATCCGAAAGCGCTGGTGGGGGATCTCGGTGCGGGACAGAAGCAGTTGACCGAAATCGTCAAGGCGATCTCGCAGGATGCCCGCGTGCTGGTGCTCGACGAGCCCTCCACGGCGCTGGCGGTCAGCGATGTCGATCGCCTGTTCAGCTTCCTGCGCAAGCTGAAGGCGAAAGGCGTCGCGATCATCTACGTTTCGCATCGGATGGACGAGATCGCCCGCATCAGCGACCGGGCAACCATCCTGCGCGACGGCGCCCATGTCATTACGGCGCCTTTGTGCGACCTGCCGATCGATACGATGATCGAGCATATCGTCGGCAGGCGCTCCAAGGGCCTCTCCGATGTGGCGCGCGGCAATGCCACGAAGGGCGAGGTGCTGTTGGAGCTGCGTGATGTCTCAGGCAAGTACAAACCCGAAAACATTCACCTGACACTCCATCGCGGCGAGGTCGTCGGCCTTGCCGGTCTGCTCGGCTCCGGCCGATCTGCACTGGCGCGGGTGATCGCGGGTATCGAGCCGGCAAAGTCGGGTGAAATCCTCATCAACGGCCGGCCTGTGACGATCCACACGCCAAGCGATGCGATCGCCGCCGGCGTGGCGCTGGTGCCGGAGGCGCGGGCAACGCAAGGCATCATTCCGGCCCATTCGGTAGCATCCAACATGGTGCTGGCGGTGCTCGACCGGATTTCTTCCGCCGGACTGGTGGATGGCGCGAAGGCCAGAGCGGTCACCGACGAACAGATCAGGCGTCTTTCCGTCAAGACCGCAAGCCGCGATCATCCGGTGTCGACGCTCTCGGGTGGCAACCAGCAGAAGGTGGTCATCGGCAAATGGCTTGCCACCGACCCGGATATTCTCGTTCTCGACGAGCCGACCGCTGGCATCGACATCGGCTCGAAATCCGAAATCATCAAGCTGGTGCGCGATCTGGCGGCTGCCGGAAAGGCGATTGTCTTCATATCCTCGGAGTTGAGCGAACTGTTGACGGCCTGTGACCGCATCGTCGTGATGTCGGAAGGCCGCATGTTTGCCGATATTCCGCGCGACCGGCTCGTTGATCCGGCGATCGATGCACAGGACACGGCCCACCGCCTCCAGGCGGCCGAGCAACGCTTGCAGATCGAAATTCAGGAGGCCCTGAAGCAAGGGCAGAAGGTTTGACATGACGACGGCAAATCCAACGCCCGCCGAGAGCTTCAAGGCCAACTGGCGGCAATACATCATCTATATTGGCTTTGCGGTGATCTTCGTGATCTTCGCGCTGACGCTCAACGACAAGGGATTTCTCAACCCCAACAACCTGCTCAACATCGTGCGCCAGACGGCCATGATCGCCGTCATGGCGATTGCGATGACCTTCGTGCTGTCGGCCGGCGAAATCGATCTTTCGGTCGGCGCGGTCGCGGGGCTTGCAACCGTCACCGTCGCCATGGCGATTGCGGTGGCGGGACCGGTCGCCGGGGTCTTTGCGGGCCTTGCAACGGGCATCGCCGTCGGCATGTTCAACGGCTGGCTGACGACCCGCATCGGCATACCGTCATTCCTGACGACACTGGCGATGATGGGCATCGCCAAGGGTGTTGCGATGTGGATTTCCAACACGGCTGCCGTGCCGATCCTCAGCCCCGGCTATTCCTGGCTGTTTGGTGGCGGATCGCTGTTCAAGATTCCGGTCCTTCTGTTCTGGATGGTCGTTTTCGGAGCGATCGGTCACGTCGTCCTGCGGCGGACAAGCTTCGGCCGGCGCGTTCTGGCGACCGGCGGCGGCGAAACGGCATCGCGTTATTCCGGCATTGACACCAAGGCGATCAAGTTCCGCGTGCTCGTCATGTCCTCGACGGCCGCGGCCTTTGCCGGCATGCTTTATGCGGGACGGCTGCAGTCAGGCCGGTTCCAGCTGGGCGAGGGTGACGAGCTTTCGGTTATTGCGGCGGCGGTTCTCGGCGGCACCAGTCTGTTCGGTGGCAAGGGAACGATCATCGGCACCATCGTCGGCGCCCTGATGATCGGCATGATCAACAACGGGCTAATCCTGATGGGGCTGGAATTCTCCCAGCAGCTCATCGCGCGGGGCGGCATCATCATCCTCGCCGTCGCCCTGTCGCAGAAGCGGAGCTGAGCCATGCCCCATGTCACGATTATCGGCACTGTCACCGCAAAGCCCGAAACGCGCGAGGAGTTGCAAAAGCTCCTTTCGGCCCAGGTGGCACCGACGCGCTTGGAACCCGGTTGCATCAACTACGACTTCCATGTCGATGCGGACGATCCCTACATGTTCGTGTTCTACGAGAACTGGCGCAGCCAGGCCGACCTAGATGCCCACATGAAGATGCCGCATCTGCTGCCGCTTGTGAGCGAGATCGACAGACTGCTCTCCCGCCCCGTCGAAATCCGCCATCTGAGAATGCTCAGCGGGACCGAGTAGTCGCGTTGACGCAAGGGACGGGTCGTGTCGTCGCCGTGGCATAAAGAATTTCCGCAGGATCGAAACCTTGCAGAAAAAGCGAAAGCAGCTTCGATCCGTTTCGTTTCGCAATCCTATCTCCAAAGCGAAAGGCATAGCCCAATATACCTAGAAAATGGATTGTAAAGTAGTGACTTCGAAAAACTGGAAGGCACATTGGAGGTTCGATTCTGTAGTCTGTTGGCCATTTCTTGCTCCGCTTAGATAAACTCCAAGGGGCGCAACCAGAGAAAACGGGGCGTGGGTTCAGATCCTTTCAAGGCGATCGATCAGGAAAAGTTCTCTAACACGGCCAGGAACGTATGCCGATCGCCCTGTCCTTCGGTCAGTCGAACTCGGCCCTCGATGTCGGCCAGATGATGATCCATCAACTGTTGCGCCTTTGCCAAGTCCTTGGCTTTCAGGGCGCTGACGATCTGGCGGTGGTGATCAGCCCCGCAATCGTCCTTCCGCTCCTCCTCATAGAGGGACATGACGAGCGAGAGGCGCGCGACGATCTTCGACAACACCTCCGTCAGGACGGCATTGCCGCCAAGCTCTGCCAGAACGACATGGAACTTGCCTGACAGCACTGTCTTAGACTTCTCGTCACCATGGTGATGGATGTGCTCCTCCTCGTCTATCAGTTTTTCAAGTGCGTCCAACTGGTCGGCGGTCGCGTGTTCCAGGACAAGCTCCAGGATGACGTGCTCAAGCTTACGACGGGCCTCAAACAAGGCCTTGGCCTCTTCGATGCCGGGTTCTGCGACGAAGGTGCCGCGGTTTTTCTTGCGTTCCAGGAGATGGTCGCTTTCCAACACGCCAAGTGCGCCACGCACGACCGTGCGGCTCACGCCGAAGTGGTCAGCGATCGCGTCCTCTAGGATCTTGACGCCGGGCTTGAGCGCACCTTCGCCGATCGCTGTGGCAAGCGTGATCCGGATACGTTCAGTCACGTCGTCATGGGCGTTTTCTGCCGCATCGACCGAGCCGTTGGCCTTCGGTGCGGTCTTTGCGCCTTGACGTCGTGTCGTCTTTTTCATGTCTGTTTCCACCTCAGATCAAGCGACCTAATTATTTTCATGAGAATATTCCTGCGTATATGCGCTTGGCGCCAAAAGTCGAGATCTTCCCAATGTTTTAAGGAGCACCGGCGACATATGTCGCCGGTGCTGAACCTCTGGCATGTCAGGCGGCTCGCTGCTTCGTGGAAGGCGTCGAGAGCGGAATTCCATTCTCTCTGCAGACCTCTTCGACGTGGCGGGCCGAGGTTTTGATAAACTCTAACGCTTCACTGTAGCCGTAGGACTGCTGCGCATAGGTCGGGTATCCATACTGACTGGCCTCATAGGCCTCCCAGTCCGGGATCTCGCCGGCGGCAACGCGTTTCTCGAAACCGTCCACTAAGGCGAGATAAGCCTCGAGTTCTTCCGTCGTCAGATCAGGGTGTCCGGCGCGCCAAATCGGATCGTTGATCTCGATGCACTGACGAGGATTGGCCTTGCGCGGCTTGTCCTCGACAGAGGCGGCGACCTCCAGGGAAAGGTTCAGGTTTGGATTGGCCTTGGCGAGGATAGGAATGATTGCCGCGAAATCGACAATGCCGCGACCGACCGGACGGGTCTGGAAATCGAGGCCCCCTGCGGCATGGCCGACATAGGCGTCCTTGATATGGGTCTGGCGGACATAGGGGGCCACGCGTTTTGCGGCAAACACCGGATGTTCTGCGCGCTGCAAGCCGTTGGCGGTGTCGAAAACGACACCCATGCAATCCTCGCCCACCTTTTCGATCAGTCGAAGAATTTCGAAGGAGGTGATTTCGTCATGGGTCTCCATGTTGAGATGGACGCCATTGGCGCGCGCCACGGGGGCGAGCTTCAAGAGCACCTTTTCGATGGCCAGCAACTGCTCGTCCCAGGTGACGTCGGTACGGAAGCGGTCATTGGCCAGTCGCCCCCGATATTCCGATTTGAAGTTTCCGGGTGACACCCAGAGCTCGCGGCAGCCGATGGCCGCACTCGCTTCGATCATGCGGGTGAAGCCAAGGATTACGTCACCATCGCCGATGGCCCGGAACTCCGGCGCCTCGGCACTGCAATAGGGATTGATCTTGCCAACACCGGCTTCGAGATAAAGCCCGAGTTCGTCGGCCTTGGCGCGGATCTCGGCCAATGCGCCCTTGTCCAGCGTCTCGCTCATGTCGAGGATCGTGCTGAAGAAGATGCCGCCGAGGCCGAGCTGTTTGACGTGGTCCAGGCTTTTTATCGGCCCGCGCTTCCTGGCTTCGGGCAGCTTCTGTCCGTCAATGCCTAGTCTCATGTTCTGCTCCTTGATGTTTCCTGATCGGATGCGCTGCAATGGCGATCCTGGTTGGTTGATGGATTGAACGGGAGATATGTCAGGCGCGTTTGGGCGCGCCTTTCTGCGTACCGGAGGTCCTGCCTTTCGGGGCGAGATGTTTTTCCAGAAAATGTTGGCCGACCGAAGCGATGGTTGTGATGAGGAGGTACCAGAGCGAGGCGACGCACAGCAGCTCGATGACAAGGAAGTTGCGCGCGTAGATGGCCTGGGCTTGGGTCAGCAGGTCCTGCATGCCGATGACGGAGACGATGGCGCTCGCCTTTAGCATGCCGATCGCCTGGTTGCCGGTCGGCGGCACGATAAGCCGGATAGCTTGGGGCAGGACGACGGTTCGAAGGGTCTGTAGTGGGCGCAAGCCTAGTGACGAGGCCGCCTCGCGCTGGCCACGATCGACGGCGGTCAATCCGCCGCGAATGATCTCGCTCATGTTCGCGGCTTCATGCAGGCCGAGCGCCAGGAAGCCGGCAAGCGCTGGGGTGACGAGTTCGTTGATCGAGATGGAATAGTGGCCCACGCCCACTATCGGAATGAACAGCGCGATGTTGAACCAGAAGAAGATCTGGACGATGAGCGGCACGCCGCGAAACCACCAGACGAAGGCGACGGCAAAAGCTTTCAGAACGATGTTCTGGCTGGTGGCCATCACGGCAACGATGCAGCCGAAGGCGATCCCGAACACCATTGCGCCGGCCGTCAGTTGCAAGGTGAGAACGACGCCGTCGAGGATGACCGGATCGACCATGTAGCGGGGTATTTCGCCCCACTGAACAGTCTGGTTTCGTGCGACGGTAAGGATGAAGAGCGCCAGCGCGAGGATCGCGCTGGTACCGGTTGTGATCTGCCCCCACCGGATCGGCTTGCCGACCGGAGGTGCGATGGCCATGCTGACGGGTTGAGCAAACAACGACATGGCTCAGTTCACCGGCATGCTGGCGGCGTCGTTGAACTTGACGGTGGTCACGGCCAGCGGCCCGAGACCCCATTTCTCCATGATCGCCTTATAGGCACCGCTATCGACCATATGCTGCAGCGAGGCGATGAACGTATCCCGCAGGTCCGGATTGTCCTTCGATGTCAGCATGCCGAGATAACCGACGGCGAGGCGGACGTCCGGAAGCGCTTGCAGGCCGACACCCTTGCCGGTCTGGTTTGCCGTTGTGTAGACGCTCGTCGCATAACCGTTGACGGTTGCGTCGGCGCGGCCGGTGCGAACGGCCTGCAGGACATCAGGCATTTTCGGGATCGACATGATGTTGACAGGTGTCGAGCATTTCGCCGATGCGGCCTCCACCAAGCGCGCCTGGAACGTGCCAACGGGCACGGCAACCTTCTTACCGCAGAGGTCTTCCATGCTCTTGATGCCGAGCGGGTTGCCCTTGATGGTCATGATCGTCGTGGCGTCGAACATGTAGTCGATGACGTCGACCTGCTTTTCCAGCTCAACATCGTCATTGATGCCGGAAATGGTCATGTCGAAACGCTTGGAGAGCACGGCCGGCACGATCGCGGCGCCGGCGCCGACATTGGTCATCTGAACATCGATGCCGAGAATGACACCCAGTGCTGCGGCGATATCGGCATCGATGCCAATGAGCTTGCCGCCTTCGTCCTGAAAGCTGATCGGCGGCGTCAGGTCGGTTGCGACCTTGATCGCTTTTTTGTCCTTGATCGCCGCTGGCAGGCGATCCGACAGTGTCTGGTTAAACGCGATGCCCGGCAGTTTGGCGACGTCTGCATCCGGCACCATCTTTATGGCAGTACCTTCTGCGGCGTGTGCCGAAGTCGAGAGCAGTGCGAATGCGATGCCGGCCAGGCCGCCTTTGAGACTTTTCTTGAAGCTGCGCATGTGATCCCCTTGTCGCTTTTTTGTCGACGTGAATTTCCGCAATCTTCGATGCAATCGGCGTGCCATTTTGATCTGAATTTTCTTAGAGGACTGTTTTTAAACGATTATTCTTCCGCTTCGGCAAATTTTCACCTCTCCGCACAAACATTCGCATGAAGTTTCGAAAACTAACTGATTAAAGAATCAGCTCCGGCATCAGTCACGGTTTGTGAATTGACGATCAATCGCCTAAGTTTTTGCTTTGGCTTGATATTTCTCTGATTTTCCATTGTTGGGGATCGTGATATGCGGCGATTTAAACCGAAACAATCACCAATAGATCCCAATCCAAGCCGGGAATGCTGCTCAATATATGATCTTCGCCCACGAATATTGCACATTTTTTAGATTCGTCAGAAATGAATTTTTAAGATTATACAGGATTTGCGAAACTATAGAAATCCAATATAAGTTATTAATTTCTGTGGCTTAGATATTTATTTCGGTTCGAAATCTCAAGCTGGCACACCGCTTGCAACTCCCTTGCCATGACCCACACTAAACTCAACATCGTCGAACGACCGCATCTCTGCTTGGTGCCGCCAGGCGCTAAGCGCTTTGACGTTACGGCGCAACCGAAGGGGATGTTCATGGCAGAGGCGTCGAAGGCAGGAGAGGGCAAGCAGCTCAGCGTCCGGGGTCTGACCCACAGCTATGGTGGGCAGAACGCGATCAGCGACATCACGTTCGAGGTCGAGGCTGGCGAGATCGTCGCGCTTCTGGGGCCAAGCGGCTGCGGCAAGTCCACCGTCCTGCGGGCCATCGCCGGGCTGATCCAACCAAAGAGCGGTGCCATTCAACTCGGTGGCCAGGATCTTGCCAATGTGTCCGCAAGGTCCCGTGGCATTGGCATGGTGTTCCAGAACTACGCCCTGTTCCCGCATCTGACCGTGGCCGAGAACATCGCCTATCCGCTTGCCTGCCAGCACGTGCCGCGGGCTGAGCGCAGGGACCGGGTGGAGGAAATGCTCTCGCTCGTGCAGTTGAAGAGCTATGGCAACCGACTGCCACGCGAACTCTCCGGCGGCCAGCAGCAACGTGTGGCGGTTGCCCGCGCCATTGCCGGCCGGCCCTCGCTGCTTTTGCTCGACGAGCCGTTCGGGGCGCTCGATCGGGCGCTTCGCTTCGATCTGCAGGTGGAGCTCCTGCATTTGCAGAAGACGCTCGGCATCACGACGCTGATCGTCACCCATGACCAGGAAGAGGCCCAGAGCCTCGCCGGGCGCCTCGTGCTGATGAACAAGGGCAATGTCGAGCAGATCGACACGCCAATGGCCGTCTATGACCGGCCGAAGACGCTGTTCGTCAACACCTTCATCGGCCAGGCCAATATGCTCCATGGCACGGTGGAGGGGTTGGACGCGGAGGCGACGACCATAACGCTCACCAATGGCAAGACGGTTGTTCTGCCGCGTCGCCTGAATTTTACCGTTGGTTCCAAGGTCACCATCACGTTCCGTCCGGAGGACGTCAGTCTCTCAACGTCCCCGAGTGGCTTTTCATTGCCAGCACGGTTGACCGTGTCCGTCCCCCTTGGGCCGACACTCGTCCATGATCTTCTTCTTGAGGACGGCACGGGCCTGCGCGCGTCGCAGGTCCGCGGACCCTCCACCTTTATTCCCGAGCCGGGAGCTCAGCTCTTTGCCGAGATTGACACCACAAGGTGTCACGCCTTTCCGAGCGAACCGGAAGCATCCAGTGAATGAACAACAACAGAGGTGAACAGATGCAGGATTTCAACATTACACGTCGTCGTTTCGGACTGCTCGCTGCCGGTGCGGCCGCAGCCGCGACACTGCCTTTCGCAGCCCGTGCCGCCGGTGGCACGGCCGTCGCTGCGACCTTTCCCGGCAACTGGGAAGATGCCTATCGCACCACGTTGACGCCGCTCGTCAAGGAAGCCGGTTTCGACCTCACGGTCGCCCCCGCCATGGCGCAGGACCAGCTCGCCAAGGTGATGGCGAGCCCCGGCAACCCACCCTATGACACGCTGCTGATGTCGCCCGGCCAGATGGCCGTCGCCATCGAGAATGACCTGATCGAGAAGATCGATCCGTCGAAGCTGAAGAACTGGAGCCTGCTCGATCCGGCCTTCCAGGGCGAGTACGGCCCGACCGTGACCGTCGAAGTCAACGGGATCGCCTATAACCCGGATCTGGTGCCGGCACCGAAGGGCTATCGCGACCTGTTCGAAAATCCGGCCTACGAGGGCCTCGTCTCCTGGACGGGCTTTGCCTCCAATACCGGCGTCATGGCCTATTCCGAGATCGCAAAAATCTTCGGGACCGGTCCGACCGACATGGATGCCGTGTTCAAGCTGTTCAAGGATCATCCGGAACATCTCAAGGGTGTCGTCGCCAGCACCAACCACCAGATGACACTGTTCCAGCAGGGCGAGATCGCCGTCTTCATGTGCTCGACCGGCAATGTCGCGAAGCTGAAGGCACTGGGCCTCAAGGCCGAGTTCGTCCAGCCCGAGACGGGTTCCCCGGCAGCTCCGGTCAACATCCACCTGACCAAGGGCGCGAAGAACCCGGATGCGGCCTACGCCTATATGGATGCCGCCATCTCCAAAGCCGCGCAGGACAAGCTGAAGATGCCGCCGACCGAGATGTTCCCAACCAACAGGGAGGTCGAGCTGACGCCCGGCATCGAGGCCTATGTGAAGCGCGAACAGCTTGCGTCTCTGGTCTATCCGGACTGGGCGGCGATCAACAAGAACCGTGCGGAATGGATCCGCCAGTTCGACGCTCTCGTCGCCGGTTGAGGGTCGTAAAATGAAAGCGAGCGGCTTCCCATACGTTCTCCCGATGCTTCTGCTGTCGGTGGCGTTCTTTGCGACGCCGCTCGCCGTTCTCGTCGGGTTCAGCTTCATCGGCCCCGACGGCCCGTCCCTTCACAACTACGCGCGCTTTCTGGGCGATGCGTTCAACTACCGCGTTCTGGTCAACACCGCCACGCTCGGTCTGCAGACCATCGCCAGCACCACTCTGCTCGGTATTCCGATTGCACTTCTCTATTGGCACAGTGGCAAGACCGCGCGACAGGTCATCATCTTCCTGACGCTCATCCCGATGCTGACCAGCAATGTGGTGCGCACCTTTGCCTGGATCGTCATCCTCGGGCGACAGGGACCGATCAGCGAGACCTTCGTGGCGCTTGGGCTTGCCGAGCGCCCGTTCACGCTGATGTCTACCGAACTCGGCCTCGTCTTGGCCATGTGCCAGATCGATCTGCCGCTGATCATCCTGCCGCTAATCGCCATCCTGTCCCGCACACCAGTCCAATTCACCGAAGCGGCACAGGTTTCGGGTGCCGGACCGTGGCGGATTTTGGTGACTGTTCTCTTGCCGATGATGCTGCCGGGTCTGCTGGCCGGCTGGATCCTCGTCTTTGCCAGCACCAGCGCTTCCTTCGTCACCCAGGCTGTCATCGGCGGCGCCCGCAATGTCTATGTGCCGCAGCTCATCTATCGCGAGGTCGGCACGCTGTTCGACTGGCCGATGGCTTCCGCCATCGCCGTTGTCCTGCTTCTGTCGACCGGCATCCTTCTCGTCGCCATGACCATGATTTCCCGCCACAGGAGGCTTGTTGGCCATGCATAGTCCCCGCGAAAATCCGTTTCCCGTCTTCCTGTACAAGGCATTCGTCTTCGGCTTCGGGGGTCTCAGCCTGATCTATCTGGTGGCGCCGATCGTCATCGCGATCACCATGTCGTTTACCGCAGGCCAGACGCTCAAATACCCGCCCGAGGGATTTTCGCTCCGCTGGTACGAGGCGCTCCTCGATCCCGTCCGCTCCGGAACCGAACATATCGCAGCCGGCAATTCGCTGAAGATCGCAGCCCTTGCAGTCGTCGGTTCGCTGCTGTTTGCTGTGCCTGCCACGATCGGGATGGCGCGGATGCGCCGCAGTACGGTCAATGCGCTGGAGCCGTTTCTTCTGGCGCCACTTGTCCTGCCGAGCCTTGTTTATGGTCTGGCGGCGCTGATTGTGGCGAACTTCGTTGGTTTCCAACCGTCGCTCTGGCTCACCGTCATCGGCCATGTCGTCGTCTTCGGGCCGCTGATGTACCGGGCCGCTTCGGTCGTAGCGCAAGGCATCAACCCGTCGCTGGCGGAAGCCTCCACCGTTATGGGCGCGACCTGGTACACAACGCTCCGGCGCGTGATCCTGCCGCTGCTGGCTCCCGGCATCCTTGCCGGTGCCTTTCTCGTCTTCATTCAGTCGCTCGACAACGTTTCCGTCTCGCTCTTCCTCGCCGACGCGCAAACCACCGTGCTGCCACTTCGCATGTTTGCACTGATCGAGGAGTCGCTCGATGTCCGGGTGGCGGCGATGTCCGGCATTCTGATCGGGCTGACCCTGGTGGTGATGCTGGTTGCACGTCGGGTACTGGCGCCATCTAGGCAAGCCTGACCCTTAGAAAAATACTTCTGGAAGGAATACCCAATGACCATACATCCCACCAAGGCAGGCGCCTACCGCATCGGATCGCTGCTCGCCGATTTCCAGCCGGATTTCGATTTCTCCGCACCGCTGCCTCTTCCGGTCGAGGAGTTCGAGGATCGTCTGCGGCGCATTCGCCGCCAGGCCGTCGAGGCCGGGCATGATGCACTGATCGTCCATACCGGTGGCGTCGGCTGGTTCCATACCTCGAACGCCTATCTGCGCTACATCTGCGACTGGATGCGCGAGGGTTTGCTGATCATCCCGACGGATGCCGACAAGCCGCTGACGCTTCTGTCCTTCTTCACCCAGTCGGTGCTTCTGCCGCCCGGCGGCGAGCCCGTGCTGGTCGAGGATATCTGGCAGATCGGCCCGATTGGCCGCGAATATGCCGACCGTCCGGGAGACAGCGTCATCAAGACGGCGGAGAAGTGCGCCGAACTTCTGGTCGGCATGGGCCTCGCGAAGGCGCAGATTGGCCGGATCGGTGACCGCACGTCTCTCACATTCTGGGCTGCCCTCGACGAGCTGATGCCGAAGAGCAAGTTCGTCGCCGACAATGCCATTCTCGACCGGATGCAGAAGGTGCGCTCGCCCCGCGAGATCGACATGTTCCGGGCCGCAGCCCAGCTCGTCAGCATCGCCACCCAGGCTGCATATCATGTCGCTAAACCCGGCGTGACGGACCACGAGATCTACGCCGCCTTCACGCAAGCACAGCTCTCCTTCGGCGGTGAGACAGGCGACGGCTATCAGATCGGCATCAACGAGTTCGGCACCCATTGTGGCAAGCCTTATGGCCATGTCGTGCGTCCGGGCGATCTCATCAACCTGTACGTTTCCAACATCACCTATCGCGGCTACACGGCCCAGACCGCCCGCATGATTGCGATCGGCGAGATCACCAAACGGCAGGAAGAGGTGCTCGCCGCCTGCACCGAGGGCGTCAAGCGCGCCGAAAAGCTGATCCGGCCCGGTGCCCTGATGCGTGACGTCAACAATGCTGCCTTCGAGCCGATGATCGAGCGCGGCATGCTCTCTTCGCCCGAAGCCCGCACCATGCCCTACAACTGGGCGCCGATGGATGATGGCAGCGCGCGGCTGATCCCGCGCCAGTACGTCAGGAACATCGACTGGGAAGCGCAGGGCCGCACTCTGATGCACGTCTACCCGGCGACCCACGGGCCGCACAATCCCAATCTCGGCCATTCGGTCGGCATGGCCGGCGGCCAGAACAGCTTCAACATATCCTCCCACAACTACGACCGAATGGAGGAGGGCATGGTGTTAGTGCTGCATACGCAGTGGCTCGAGCCATTGTCGGCCGGCTGCAATGTCGGCGACATGTATGTCGTCACAAAGGACGGGTTCGAGAATCTCTCCCGCCATACGCCGCTTGAAACTCACCGCATCGCAGTCGAGGCCTGATATGACCGAGCACACCCATTTCGACTTCGCCAAGCTCAATGAGCGGGAGCGCTACAAGATCCTCATCGGCACCGTGATCCCGCGCCCGATCGCGCTGGTGACGACAGTGAGCAAGGATGGCCTGCCCAATGCCGGACCCTTCAGCTTCTTCAACGTCCTGACCCACGATCCGGCGATCGTCGCGATCGGCGTCGAGAACTATTCCGACATGCGTTTCAAGGATACGGCCCGCAATATCCGGGAGACCGGGGAATTCACGGTCCACATCTGCGACAATGCGTTGGTCGACCAGATGGAGGTCTGCGCCATCAAGTTCGGTCCCGAGGTGGACGAGATGGAAGAGGCAGGTCTTGCGACGGTTTCTGGCCGGATGGTGAAAAGCCCGCGCATCCTGGCCGCACCCGCCGCCCTGGAATGCCGCCGCCATACGACGCTTCAGGTCGGTCCGGCCCGCGAGATCATTCTTGGGGAAGTCGTCGGCGTGTTTGTGCGCAGTGACGCGGTCAACACCGCGAACCTGCATATCGACCAGCAGCTCATGGACGCCGTCGGACGCATGGGCGGGCACACCTATACGAGGACGCGTGATCAGTTCGACATCAAGACGCTGACCCCGCAGGAATGGGAGAGCCGCAAGGCAGTTGAGTTGATGGCAGAATGAGCAACAGTCAGTATTTTTCGCAGGTTGGCGGCCTTCCGCCGCAGACCCAGACCCTCTCCAGCAAGGCCGTCTTCAAGACAGCCTATGCGGTGATCCCGAAGACGGTGATGAGCGACATCGTCACCAGTGTCTTGCCGCATCGGGAGGAAACCAGGGCCTGGATCATCGCGCGGCCGCTGAGCGGCTTTGCCGAAACCTTCGCCCAGTACATCATGGAAGTGAAGCCCGGTGGCGGCAGCGTCAGGCCCGAGCCGGATGCACGGGCCTCGGCGGCGATCTTCGTGGTCGAAGGCGAGGGCACGATCACCTATGTCGGCCGCGACTATCTGCTGCGCACCGGGTCGTTCGCCTATCTGCCCGCAGGCGCAAAATGGGCCTTTCGCAACGAAAGTGCTGCACCGATCCGGTTTCATTGGGTCCGCAAGGCGTTCAAAGTCGTGGACGGCCTGGAGCCGCCGCCGGCCATCTTCACCCATGAAGACGATTGCGTGATGCACGCCATGCCCGATACCGAGGGCCGCTGGGCGACCACCCGCTTCATCGATCCGTCCGACGTACGCTACGATATGCACCTCAACATCGTCACCTTCGAGCCGGGCGCCATCATCCCCTTCATGGAAACGCATGTCATGGAGCACGGACTCTACGTGCTGGAGGGCAAGGCCGTCTATCGCTTGAACGAGGATTGGGTGGAGGTCGAGGCCGGCGACTACATGTGGCTGCGCGCCTTCTGCCCCCAGGCCTGCTACGCCGGAGGTCCGGGGCGCTTCCGCTACCTGCTCTACAAGGACGTCAACCGCCATCCGGATTTGTAGAGGTCGGATTGCACTAGCCTGCCTGAAATCGCAAATACAATGAGTTAGACAAAATCGCTATGAGACGGGTTGAAGGTTTAAATCCGTTCAAGACCTTGGAGTTCCAGCCAAGATCGCTCAGGGCGGAGGGCATCTCGCCACACCTCTCGGATATATGGCTAAGTCAGTGGGCTAAAATAGACCACCAACGATCTTGACCAAATTAGCGACCGACGTCGCCTTCATCTTCCGCATCATGTGACCCCTATGAAGTTTCACGGTGGGCTCCGCGAGTTGCAGCTCAGCGGCGATCTGCTTGTTTAGCTTGCCGGCGACGACCAGGGTCAGGATCTGGCGTTCACGTTCGGTGAGCGATGTATGTCTCAATTGGGCGGCGGTCTTCGAGGTTCTTTCCTCTCGGCGCGCTGCATCATTGGCTATTGCGTGGTTTACGGCTTCCAGCAGATCCTGTTCACGGACTGGTTTCGTCAGTACGTCGATGGCACCAGCCTTCATTGCCCGTACTGCCATCGCCACATCGACGTGAGCGCTTATCAGGATGACAGATCGAGGAAGATCGCTCTGCGCCAGCGCTTCTTGGAACTCAAGTCCGCTTTGGCCGGGAAGGCGGATGTCGAGAACGATGCAGCCGGCTTTTTCGGGATCGTCTGCGGCCATGAACTCTCTGACAGAGCCATGTGTTTCAGCAATTAGTCCTACGGATTCGAACAGCCCCTTGAGCGCTTCGCGGACGCTTTGATCGTCATCGATGACGATCACCGTTGGGCGCCTGTTCTTCCTGTCATCGATCAACGGCGGTGTCCTCGTAGGTGGAAAGCGTGAAGTTGAATGACGCTCCGGTAGGATAATTGCTCTTGGCCCAGATACGGCCTCCATGCGCCTCGACGATAGAGCGGCATATGGAAAGGCCCATTCCTATTCCGTCAGACTTGGTACTGTAGAATGCCTCGAATACCCGATCGATCTGGTCGGGTGCTATGCCTTGCCCCGTATCAGAAACATTGATCTCGACTTCGCCTTCTTGGCGTTGCTTACAATGAATCCTGATGGTGGCTTCTGCGCCATTATGTGTCGCTTCAGCGCTATTAATGATCAGGTTGAGAAGAACCTGCTGCAACTGCGTGCGATCCCCCAGGACATAAAGAGGGTGCGGCGAAAGATTCGTGACGACCTCCAAACCTCGCGATTGCAGTTCTGCGCGCAGAAGAAAAAGCACGTCACGAAGCGCGCTATTGAAATCGGTCCTCTCCATCCGCACCGGAGCTCTCTGAGCCATTGAGCGTATGCTGGAGACAATCTCCCCGGCGCGATGGCCGTCATGCACAACGCGATCCGCGGCGAGGCGTGCCTGTTCGAGATCCATCTGCCCCTCTTGCAGCCACCGAAGGCAGGTCCCGGCGTTGGTTACTATCGCCATGAGCGGCTGATTTATCTCGTGGGCTATGGAGACGGCTAGTTCGCCGATCGTGGTCAGGCGGGTAACGTGCGCCAGATCGCTTTGGCTCTGGCGAAGCGACTCTTCGGCTCGCTTGCGGTCCTCTATATCGACGACGACGCCATACCACCGAACGACGTTCCCTTCCGCATCCAGCAACGGGTTTTGCCGTAGGTTAAACCACCTGTACTCGCCATCGAACCTTCTGATGCGAGCGTCAACCGGATTAGGCCGTTTGGTGGCAACGACTTCCTCCCAACTCGCTCGCATGCGCTCAACGTCATCAGGGTGAAACATCCGATAAAAGCCGAAATCGACAATTTCTTCGAATGGGAGGCCGACGAAATCGATGAGGTTTTTATTCCAATACTCAAGCCGCCCGTCGGGGGTGCATGACCAAGCCATGGCAGGGATCGTGTTGATGATCAGGGATAGCTTGTGCTCGCTCCCTCTGAGTGCCGTCTCGCTCGCGCGCAAGGCGTCCTCTGCGCATTGCAGATCTTCAATGTCTATGTTCACACCGAACCAGCGTACGATGCCGTTGGCATCCTCCAGCTTTCGACCAGAGAAGTAGAACCATCGATACCGGCCATCCGCGCCGAGAATGCGACCCTTCAGCTGCGTGTGGTCTGAACTCTCAAGGTCTCTCTTCCAGATCTCGACCATCTCAGGGATGTCTTCGGGGTGGTATAGGTCCAAAAAGCCCCAATCTAGAATTCGCTCAGCCGGTAGCCCGGCATAATCAAGCCAGCTTTTGTTGACGAAGTCCGCGCTGCCATCTGGCAGCGCCGACCAGACGAGAACTGGAAGCGAGTCGATAATCAGCCGAAGATTTTGCTCGCTCGCTGCAAGCGCGGCCTTCGTTTCCTTAAGCGCATCCTCTGCTTGCCTACGGTCCTCGATATCGAGGACCACGCCGTACCATCTGACGACGGTACCTTCCGGATCGTACCGCGGCTTTTGCCGAAGACTACACCACCGGAACACACCGTCTGCACGCTTGATCCGCCCCTCGACTTCCTTGGCAGTCTTGGAAGTCATGATGTTCCTCCAATCCGCACCTAGTCGATCAAGGTCATCTGGATGGAAGATTCGGTAGAAATTTTCGCCGGCAATGTCAGCCATTGGCATGCCGACATATTCCAGGAAGTGCTGATTGGCGAAATCCAGCATTCCATCCGATGTTGTCGACCAAGCCATTGCCGGGATCATGTCTATGATCGCGTCAGTGTGTATTAGGTGTTCCAAGTCTGCTCCCCGGCTGCTTGTAACGCTGGTGCGCGGCTAAAAATACGCTGTTTTGCGATTTTAGGTTAGCTGAGATTTATAGACCAAGGTCTATTTCTGCAGTCCCTTCGTCTAGTCCGAAGAGATCATGGTCTCAATTGAGAGTTGGCCCAGTCAGCCCTAAGATATCAGTCAAGCGAGAAGGGAGCCCCTCCTTAGCAAAACCACCACACTCATCGACGGCAATGCATATCCGCCCAAAACTCGACGATGTTGGGCTTTCGCGGTCAGAACAGTGAAAATGATGTCACCCGGAGATCGCGTAATGACCCTAGATCGTTCGAACCAATCATACAAACCCGTTTCGGTTGTGCTCGTGCACGGTGCATTTGTCGATGCTTCCGGTTGGCGGAAGGTCTACGAGAACTTGTCGCAAGACGGTTATGAAGTCCTTGTCGTGCAAAATTCCGCAGTCACCTTTGCCCAAGATGTTGAGCGCACGAAGGGTGTGATCGCAGAGGCTTCACACCCGGTTGTGCTCGTCGGGCATTCTTATGGTGGTGCCGTCATTACGGAGGCAGGGAGCGAAGAAAAGGTCGTGAGTCTCGTTTATCTGGCAGCCTTCGTTCCGAAAGCCGGGGAATCCGTCTTCGACCTTGCTTCGCAAGAGGTCCCTGGTGCGGAGAAAGCCCCACTCCTTCCGCCGAAGGATGGCTTCATCAAAATCGATCCGCAGAAGTTTGCGGCCGCATTCTCGGCCGACATAGATCCCGCCGAAGCGCAGTTCATGGCTGCCGCCCAGAGGCCTTGGGGCCTTGAAGCGGTCCAGGGCAAGATCACCTCTGCGGCATGGAAAGCCAAGCCATCCTTTTACTTGCTCGCAACGGAAGATCGAATGATTCCAGCTCAAGCGCAGGCGGCAATGGCCGCGCGCGCAGGAGCCACGGTCGTAGAGGTCAGCAGCAGCCACGCGGTAATGCTGTCCCACCCTGAAGAAGTCGTAGCGCTTATTAAAACAGCAGCTGAGCCGAACCGGCAAAGCTGATGCTGAGCGTAGGCCGCTGTCCAACATCAATCACCGACTAGGGAAACACGATGCGCAACTTTCTTACGCCGAAACGCTCACAGACATCACAAGTATCAGCGACCGAATCAGAGGAGAATGGCATGCCTCAGCTTTCACGCCGCGCTTTCGCGAGCGCACTGCCTTTTGGACTCGTCGGAGGAACCGTACTCGGCGGAAGTCTGCTCGGCGACTTAACTGCTCAGGCTGCAACACCCAAGGCTGCCCGAAAGCCGGTCGCAACAACGCCGTTCGCCCAGGTTCATGTCGGACACTTTACGATAACGGCACTGACGGATGGGTATGCTGATATGCCGTACAACTACTTCCCCGGACGCTCAGCCTCCGAAGTGGAAAAGGTCGCGAACTCCCAGTTTACGGGCAGACCCGGCGGGGTACGTTTCCTGTTCAATCAATACCTCGTAGAGGACGGTAAGCAACGCATCCTCATCGATGCCGGCGCTGCAGGTTCCATCGGGGAAACCGGGCATCTCCCGCGGGCGCTGGCCACGCTCGGTCTGAAGCCAAGCCAGATTGATGCTGTGATCGTGACCCATATGCACCAGGACCACATGGGCGGTTTGGTACTCGGCGGTAAGAAGAATTACCCCGATGCCGAGGTCTATATAGACCGCCGTGACGTCAAGCACTGGACCGACCGGGCTAAGCGCAATGGGGCGCCTGATTTCTTGCAGCCCAGCTTCAAGATGGCTGAAGAGGTGGTGCGCCTCTATCCGAATCTACAAGCGATCGACGGAGAACGCGAGATCGTTCCAGGCGTCTCGATTGTCGACCTGACCGGCCATACGCCTGGCCATATTGGCGTCCGCATCGAGGATGGCGGCAAGAGCCTGATCATGGTTTCCGACATGATTTTCCCGGTCGTCCATCCCGCTGCAACAGACGTCTTCTTCTTGTTTGAACAGGATCAGGCTGCCGCGAAAGCCATGCGCGATCGCTTCTTCCCACTAGCTGCCTCGGAAGGTGCGCTGATTGCTGCGACCCATATGCCGTTCCCCGGTCTTGGGCGCGTGGTCTCCGATCGTGGTCAGATGCGCTGGGAAGTCGCCGACTGGGCCTTGCAAGACTGATCCTTTAGCCGAACGATTGGTCGTCTGAAGATAGATCAGGGCCCGCATTGTTCACAGATGCGGGCATGCGCAAGTTTGGAGGCGAGGGATGCCGTACCACTTTCTGGAAGTCGCCGTGACACCAAGCGTCCGAGCCGCGCAGGCGGATATGGGGGTGGACCAGATATGGCTGGGCGAGCACGATCGTCCATCGGATACTTTGACGGAGAACGAGATCGCTTTCATCGCGACGCGCGACAGCTTCTATATCGCGTCTGTGTCGGAAACAGGTTGGCCGTACGTTCAACATCGTGGTGGGAGAACCGGTTTCCTCAAGGTTGTTGATCCGCAAACGATGGCATTTGCCGACTATCGCGGAAACCGCCAGTCCATCAGCGCAGGGAATTTCGCAGCCAACGACCGCGCCTGTCTGTTCCTAATGGACTATGTCCAACGGACCCGGCTCAAGATTTATGCCCATGTCGAGCGGCTGACGCTCGATGCCGACCAATCACTCACTGATCTCGTGTCAGACGCGACGTACAGGGGGCGGGCAGAGCGGATATTTAAGCTCCGGCTCGAAGCATACGACTGGAACTGTCCACAGCACATTATTCCCCGCTACACCGAACAGCAGGTTGAGCAAGCAGTCGCACCGCTTCGTCAAAAGCTGCAACAGCTGGAAGCTGAAAATGCTGCGCTTCGGGCAAAATCAGAAGGAAGTTCCAAATGACTGACGCTCAAAGACCGCCTCTGCCCCCATTTACATCAGAGACTGCTGCCGAAAAGGTGCGGCTTGCCGAAGATGGCTGGAATAGCCGGGACCCGGGCAAGGTCGCGTTGGCTTACACAGATGATAGTCAGTGGCGTAACCGCGCCGAGTTCGTCAATGGCCGGGAGGCAATCGTTGCTTTTCTTGCAGGAAAGTGGCGGCGGGAGCTCGACTACCGTCTCATCAAAGAATTGTGGGCGTTCGACGGCGACAGGATTGCCGTCAGGTTTGCATATGAGTGGCATGACGACAGCGGCAATTGGTTTCGATCTTTCGGCAACGAGAACTGGGAGTTTAGTGACAGTGGCCTGATGCGAAAGCGATACGCCTGCATTAACGACCTGCCTATCCGCGTGCAAGACCGTGGCTTTCACTGGCCGCTCGGTCGTCGGCCCGACGACCACCCGGGGCTCAGCGAGCTTGGTTTCTGATCGACCGCGTTTCCATCTCCATCAGTCAAAGACAGCGGCATGGTCAATTTGAATTCGCATTTTTCACAACATTCATCTCCGGCAGAAGAGGAGGTTATCGAGGTCAAGGCCTTCGTCGATCTTTGCAGTGTCTCACCGACAACGCTGAAGGCCGAAGAGCATTTTGAATGCCTGTCCATCAACGATGGATGCGTAATCTCGCTGCCAAGCGCACCAGCCATCGGGCTGAACCGTATCTTGGGATTGAACTCCGTGCAGGATCTTGAGAAAGCCTATGGGTGGATGGATGGGAAGACCGGAAATCGTTTCCTTCAGATAGATATGGACAGGGTTTCGGCCGGAACTAAAGACTGGATTCTCGCCAAGGGTCTGCTTGAGTATGGTGTCGGCTGGGAGAAGCTTGTCTACGACGCCCCGTCAGTGAATTTTTCGGACCCCAACTCTTTTCGAACGCGACTCGTTCATGTTGAGGAAGCGCCGCTCTTTGGATCGATGTTATGCAGAGGCTTTAACTTTCCATCGACCCTGACGAGCCTGTGGTCGTCGATCGTCGGAAAAGTAGGCTGGTCGTGTTTTTTTGCCCTGGATGGCGACAGTCCAGTCGGCACAGCCGCCATGTATCAGTCTGGCACCTACGCATGGTTAGGCGGCGGCACTACACTTCCGGAGTTCCGAAATCGTGGCGTTCAAAAAGCGCTAATCAAAAGCCGTGTCGAACAAGGGCTCAGCAACGGCGTGTCGATATTTGCCGTCGAGACATTGGCACCTGTAGGTGGAGAGCCTAATATTTCCTTCGATAACCTTAGGAAAGTAGGCTTCCGGCACGCCTTTCACCGGAAGAACTTCAAGTTGTGAGATCGCAATCTTACTCGATAGGCCCGCCCACCATCTACCCGCCGGCGGGGGCACACTGGCGCGAGGACACGCGGTAGCTCTTGCTGAGCCACTCCTCGAAGTTTCTGATCGACCTGAAGGGAAAGTACGCATGGATACGGAAACCCGCAAAGAAATGGCCGCTCGGCTGACTTCAACACCCGGGGTTATCGCAGCGCTCGATCAAAGCGGAGGGTCTACCCCTGAAGCCTTGAGCTCATATGGTATATCCAATACAGCCTATCAGGGCGAAATGGAAATGCTTGAACTTATCCATGCGATGCGCGTGAGGATAATGACCGCCCCCACATTCTCGAGCGAACGTGTAATTGGCGCCATCTTATTCGAACACACCATGGATCGCTCCATCGGCGCCAAATCAATCCCGGCATACCTTTGGGAAGATCGCGGAATCTTCTCCTTTCTGAAGGTCGACAGCGGTCGAGAAGCCGAGCACGATGGCGTTCAATTGATGAAGCCCATTGCAAATCTTAGCAATTTGCTTGAGCGCGCGTTGGAAAAGGGATGCCTTGGGACGAAAATGCGCTCTGTCGTGCATTCAGCGTCCGAAAAAGGGATTTCTGCTGCTGTCAGGCAACAATTTGAAGTGGCATCGACGATCTTAAAGAGTGGATTGATCCCGATTATCGAGCCTGAGGTTCTCGTCAGCAGCCCGGATAAGGCGATTGCCGAAGACATATTGGTAAAGGAAATCCTCAAGAACCTTTCCGAACCTGCTCATGGAACGCAGGTCATATTGAAGCTTACTTTGCCAAGTCAGCCGGATCTCTACGCAGCCCTTGTCGAGCATCCCAAGGTTGCCCGAGTTTTTGCCTTATCCGGGGGCTATAGTCTAAAGGTCGCTTGTGAAAAACTTAGAGAGAACACCGGGGTGATTGGAAGCTTCTCGCGGGCTCTGTTTGAGAATCTACGTGTTTCCATGCCGAACGCCGAATTTGACCGAAATCTCTCTCAAAACATTGAGGAAATATATCTGGCTAGTGCGCAGAAAGGCGAGAACGCTGACGTGGTGCATCCGAGACTGCAATGAATGACTACGTGAATTTCAAGGCCTGTTCCCTGTTGCACCGACGACAAATTTGCCTTTACGCGACATTCCTCAACCACCGGACAGGTGGTGAGATCAGATCTACGGCTTTGTCGGCGGTTGGTTCACCCGTAGGACATTATCTCGGCTTGGGAGGCCAGAGAGTTGAATCAATTTGAAATTTCAACGACAAATATGGCGCCGAGAGTTCTAATCCGTTCAAGGCGACAGTTCGCATTGCGAGCCCACAGCGCGGAATTCGATTCCCACGCTTCATTTGGCCGGGGTGTCCGTTTATTTTAATAGCTCTGAATCCGCGCGCAGCGACATTCAGAAATACCATTTCTAGACCTATGCAGAAAATACCGCCTAAACGAATACTCCGGTCCGTCATATTTACCTCTGTCAAAATAAGCCACGCCGGCCGACGCCATCACTTGCGACGCCAAAAAGCGTTCGGGTGAAGCGACACTCGCTCGGCCTGGGCCCTCGACAGGAGACGGGTCATGGATCAGCAGGAATACGAAGCACGCAAGCTCGTCCTCGGACGACGCGACTTTCTGGTTGGAACCGCCGTCGCTGGCGCCGTGGTCCCGCTGGGATCGCTGGCTTGGGCCACGCCCTCGGACTCCTCTGTCAGTCAGACAGGATCTACGAACACTCGCAAGCTTGGAACGCTGGAAGTATCGGAGATCGGCGCCGGCGCGATGAGTATCAGTGGTACGTACGGCCCCGCGGCTGATATTTCTGACGGCATCCGGACGCTGCGTACGGCACATGACCACGGCGTGACCTTCTTCGATACGGCTGAAGTTTACGGCCCCTTCATCAACGAAGAGCTGGTTGGCGAAGCCTTGGCTCCGATCCGCAATCAAGTAAAGATCGCTACCAAGTTCGGCTTCGCCCTGAACGGCACAACCGATCGGGACAGCCGGCCGGAACGTATCAAACAGGTTGCGGAAGCGTCGTTAAAGCGCCTCAGAACCGATCACATCGACCTATTCTATCAGCATCGCGTCGACAGGAATGTGCCGATTGAAGATGTCGCGGGCGCGGTTAAAGATCTAATCCAGGAAGGCAAGGTGCTGCATTTCGGGTTGTCCGAACCGAGCCCGCGGACGATCCGGCGCGCTCATGCGGTGCAGGCTGTGACGGCTGTACAGACGGAATATTCGATGATCGAGCGCAGCCCCGAGACGAATGGTGTCCTGGCGACATGTGAGGAACTCGGGATTGGCTTCGTGCCGTGGGGCCCGCTCGGGATGGGGTATCTGACGGGCAGGATTGATGGCAACACCAAGCTCGACCCGAAAACGGACCTGCGCGCTAATTTCGACCGGTTCAGTGCAGAGAACTTGGCAGCCAACATGCCGACCGTCGAGTTTCTCAAGCAGTTTGCGGCAAAAAGAGGAGTGATGCCGTCCGCTATCGCACTGGCATGGCTGCGCGCGCAGAAGCCATTTATCGTGCCAATCCCAGGCACCCGCAACATTGACCACCTGAATGAAAATCTTGCGGCGCTCCAGGTCGAATTGACGCCTGTCGATCTCACGGAGATCAACGCGGTCCTCGCCGCCAACCCGGTCCATGGCGGACGCATGAGCCCGATGTTTATGGAGGCGGTCGACATCGACTCCTGACTTTCTTGCAATGTGGGCGCCCCGTGCCCGTCGACGTTCGGATTGCCGTTGATCGGCCACATCTCCCAGCATCAGAAAAGTATCCCCATGCCTTTGTCGCCATGTCGTTCTGTCATTTTTGCCTTTTCAGCAGCCGTACTTCTCTTGGCGCCCGGCTTCAGCGCCGCGGCTGCTAACCGCGTGACCTTCCCCAAAGATTTCAAGCAGATGGTCATGTATGGGGACTACAGGCGCGGATCAGGTGGTGAGTTAGCCTATGCCCTGAAAGAAACGATCGACATCGCCAAGACGGGCCAGCCATTACCGCCAGGCACAAGACTTGTCTTGGAGATCTACGACAACGGAGCCCTGACTAGCTATTTCGTCATGCAAAAGGGCGTCGACTGGGGCCGCGAAGTCGAGGAGGAAAAGAGCACCGGTGACTGGCATTTCCAGCAATTCGGCATCGACGGCCAAGTCAACCGCACGTCAATCGCAGAGCGTTGCGAGGCATGCCACCAAGGGCAGGAAAGCAATGATTTCATGTTCACTCGTGGCCGCATGGAAGCGTATCTGCCCTGATGTCAGTCCAGCTACGTTTGCTGATGAACCTGACAGCGGGCAGCTTGCTGCTCGCCGCCCTGGCCTATGACTGGCTGGGAAACCTCGCTCATGAGCTGATCGGAACAGCCATGTTCGGGCTGCTCATCGCCCACAACACCTTCAATCGCCGCTGGTATGGCTCGGCTACCCGTAAGGGCGGCCGGGATCTGCGTGGCTGGCTCAACATCGCCACCATAGCTACGCTTGCCACTGCGATGCTGATCCTGCTGATAACCAGCATCATCATCTCGCGATCTCTGTTCAGCGCTCTTCCGATTGTCAGCACCTTCGGTGCCCGCCTGCTGCACGCCCAGGCCGCGTATTGGGCTCTGGTGATCGTCGCCATCCATGTCGGTATGCGCTGGTCCATGATCATGACTTCGATGCGCAATTGGCTACGCCTTGGCTCCCCTAACGCCGGCCGCACCTGGGTACTCCGTATTGTAGCTCTTTCCATCGCTGCTTACGGCGTCCACAGCTGGATGACCGTGGGCACCGGCTCGCGCCTGCTGGCCGAAATGACTATGAATTTTTGGAATTTCGAAAAGGCAGCATTACGGTTCTTCCTCCATCAGGGCGCCGTCGTGGGGTTACTCATCTCTGTGGCGCATTATACGACCGTCTGGCTGCAAAGACCGAACCGGCCTAAACAATAATTTCTCGGAACATCATCGAAGTGCCGGCGAGCCGGCGGCCCCTTATGTGGCCGAGCGAAGTCTGAGAGCTTGCGTCGAGACAGCATCCCAAGGCCTATTCAGAAACCTGGTTTCTAACCCCATGCAGATTATTGAGAATAATCACCGGCCGGCTTCCTTGCTAAATATCGGCTCTGATAGAGCCAACAATGCGAAGAAGAGAAATGCCGATGATGAAATCGAGACTGTTTGAACCGTTCAGCTTCCCGAACGGGTTGACCCTTCGCAACCACGTTGTGATGGCGCCCATGACAACATGGTCCGGAAATGACGATGGGAGCGTGTCCGATGCGGAACTCAACTACTACCGGCGCAGAGTGCAAGGTGTCGGCCTGGTTCTAACCGGCTGCACCCATGTGACACCCAACGGCGTCGGGTTCACGGGCGAGTTTGCCGCTTGCGACGACGAATTCACGCCTAGCCTGCGACGACTGGCTGAGGCCGCCAAGAGCGGTGGAGCTCCAGCTCTGCTGCAAATCTTCCACGCCGGCAACAAGGCGGAACCCGATCTCGTGCCGCACCGGGACGTGGTGAGCTCAAGCGACGTTCCAATGGTTGCCGGACCGTTCAGTCCAGGCGGGGTTGTGCCGCGCTCGCTGACGCATGACGAGATCCTCGGCGTGATCAACGATTTCGGCGAAGCGACGCGTCGCGCAATCGAGGCCGGCTTCGACGGCATCGAGCTGCACGGAGCTCACGGATTTCTGCTCCAAAACTTTGTCTCGCCATTCTACAACAAACGCGATGATGAATGGGGTGGCTCGCCGGAAAACCGGATGCGGTTTCCACTCGCAGTCGTCACAGAGGTCAAGCGGGTCATCCGCGAATACGCCGATCGACCCTTCCTTCTGGGATACCGCATTTCGCCTGAGGAACCCGAAGAGGGCGGTCTGCGTATCGCCGACGCGTTTGGCTTAATCGACAAGCTCATCGATACCGGTGTGGACTACATCCACGCGTCGCTGGCCAGCGTGCTCGAAGCAGAGCCTGTTGCCAATGCCGACGAATACACGATTGCGGAGCTGATCGCTACGCACGTTGCAGGACGCGTGCCGGTGATTGCCGCTGGTCAGATCAGAACCCCTGAGCAGGCAAGCCGTGCTCTCGAACTCGGTCTGTCGCTTGTAGCGGTCGGCCAGGGATTGGTCATTAACCCGAACTGGGTCGAGCTGGCGACGAGCGGTCGGGAAAATCTGATTGCGGACACCGTTAGAACCTCGACCGTTTCGAAGATCGAGCTTCCTGCCAAGCTTTGGGGCGTCATTCAGGCGGCGACGGGCTGGTTCAAGGTCGATGATGACCTCGCAGAACGAGCGCAAAAAGCAACCGTGTAGCTCCTCGCTCCCCTGTCGGGCTGGCAGGCTCGGCCATCGCATTCCAACATTTAGGAAATCCCATGAGTAAAGTATGGATGATCACAGGTGCCGGCCGCGGCATGGGCCTGGATTTCGCCAAGGCAGTTCTTTCCTCGGGCGACAAGCTTGTTGCAACCGGACGCGACCCCGAGCGTGTGGCCAAGGCCATCGGCGCTTCGGATAACCTGCTGGTCACGACGCTGGACGTGACAAAGCCGGCAGACGCCGTCTCTGCCGTTCACGCAGCGGTCGAACGTTTCGGACGCATCGATGTGCTGGTCAACAACGCAGCAAGCTTTTACGCAGGTTATTTCGAAGATCTGACGCTGGAGGAAATGGACTTGCAGTTGGCGAGCGCTCTGATCGGCCCGATGAACGTCACGCGGGCCGCGCTTCCGGTCATGCGCAAGCAGGGATCAGGCAGGGTCGTGTCGATTTCGTCTACAGCGGGTCTGGTTGGTTTCGAGTTCTGCAGCGCCTATGCTGCCGCCAAATTTGCGCTTGATGGCTGGATTGAATCGCTGCAGCCGGAGGTCGCTCCGTTTGGCATCGAGACAATGATCGTCAACCCGGGCTTTTTCCGTACCGAGCTTCTGACTGATGACTCCACCCAATACGCGTCTTCATCCGTGAGTGACTACAGCGAACGTCGCACGCAGAACATCGCGTCCTGGAAGTCCGCCAGCGGTCAGCAGCCTGGAGATCCGCGCAAGCTGGCGGAGGCCTTGATCACGCTGGTCAACCTGCCCGAACTTCCACGCCGGTTCGTTGCAGGTGCCGACGCGGTCGCTATGGTCGAGCAGAAGCTTGCCCTTGTCCAGCAGCAGATTGATGCCCATCGAGAACTGTCAGGTTCGTTGTCGTTTAATGCACAAACCTGAGAATTCCGGCAGCGGGGTGCGTTGCGCAACCCGCTGCTTTATCTGCTTTGATAGCAGTATCAGCCTGAAAGCTGATCGTACGTATTCTCAATGATTTCGGACTGCTTACCGGGCTGGTTGCCCGGTTGTTTTTGCATTCAAATGCGCCCATCTTTGGCGCAACATTGAGTGCCGACGGTCATGCTGAAACCTGACGAGCGGTTAGATCATCACGTGCACTTGACAACCGTCATGGATGGGGTCTCACGGGCCACTGCGGTCCAGCCTGCCTGGACCGTATCGCACAGGTCGACACTCGCAACGCTCATGCCGCAAAAGATCAGTACAGCAAGCAGCCACCCTGAACCGACGGACCGCGCGTCGAAATAGTAGTCTTTGGGATCGTAGGCCATTCGTTCACTTCCTGTCATTGCTTGTATTCGATCCCTTGGCCACATGTGCGTCGGCCTGAGGGACGTTCAATTCTGTGATTCGGAAAACGCCTGCGCGACCTCCGCCACGACTGAAAGCGCCAAGGCGTTGGCATCGCGGGTCGGCCCGAACAGTCCAATCGGCGCTTTGATCCGACGCGCTTCAGCGGGTGAGTAGCCCAGGTCGCGTAGTGCCTGGCAGCGACGCTCATGGGTTCTTTTGCTCCCGAGGGCACCAATGTAGAACGGCTTCCTGCGCAAGCCCGCTTCAAGCCACGGCAGTTCCTGGTCAAGGTCGTGAAACAGCACAGCAACCGCTGTCTCGTGGTCGATCATGTTCGCGTCGAAATCACGAAGTTTTTGACCGAACGCGAACACCTCGAACTCGGAGGCCATAGCGACCCTTGTGGTGGCCTCCAGCTCAATACCGCGGCCTCACATCTCTGACGACGTGGATTGCCAAAGTAATTCCACCGCCGCAGGGCAGACTGATGTCGAAGAATGGAGACCCTTCGCCGAGGCTGAGATATCTGTCCGTGTCCTTGCTGATCGCCGCGATTGCTTCAGCGGCAACAGCCGCCTCTGTACAGCCGCCGGAGACGTAGCCACAATAACTGCCGTCACCACGAACCGCCATTTGAGCGCCGAGCGCGCGCGCCGCACCTCCACGGATCTCGATAAGCGTGACCAATGCACTGCCCAACCCGCACTCTGCCCCATCGGCTGCATAATTGATAATCGCCGCAGGGTCATCGGTCACAAAGGCGCAGGCCGGCGCAGGTGGAGTGTCGAGTACGGAGAATGAGTTTAGCATCGGGAACCCTCATAGGCATGGGCGCTGCGCAAGCCTCGTCGCAGCGCCCCGGTCATCAAACCAGCTTTTCGAGCGTGATCGGGAGGCTGCGGATGCGTCTGCCTGTCGCATGGAAGACGGCATTGCCAATGGCGGGCGCCACACCCACAACACCAATCTCGCCGACGCCTTTGCCGCCAAGAGCGGTTGCCTGCATGTCCGGAATACCAACAGAGATCACTTGGATCTCAGGAATGTCGGCATTCACCGGGATGGCGTAGTCGGCGAAATTGGCATTGACGGTGCGTCCGTCGCGCTGGTCGACATAACCCTCTTCGAGCAGTGTCTGACCAAGGCCCATGACCATGCCGCTGATCCACTGGCTCTCGGCAAGCTTTGGATTGAAGATCCGGCCGCTGTCGAAGGCCGCCACCATCCGTTTGACGCGGATCGTTCCGAAATCCTCATCGACACCGACCTCCACGAATTGCGCGCACCAGCTATGAGCCGAAACGCTCCCCTCTGTCGCGCCCTTCAGCTGCGCGAAACTGCGGTCGGCGGCATTCTTCATGTCTTCCGTGGCGCCGGAAGCAAAGGTGTTCCCCTCGATTTCCAACCTGTCCTTGCCAACGGCTTTCAGCAACTCTGCGATACTGATGCCGCCAGCAGGCCGCCGGGTCGGGCGTATTGTGCCCTTCTCAAAGGTCAGTTCCGGCAGTTTCAAAGATTGCAGCGGTGACTTTGGATCGGACGCTGCAAGCCTCACTAAAGCCGTGCGGGCATTTTCAGCCGCTTTGACCAGAGCGCCGGTCAGGTTGTTGGCTTGCTGCGAGCCGCCAGCGAGCGCCGAGCGCGGGAGCGATGTGTCGCCGAGCCGGACCGTAACGGTCTCTACAGGAACACCGAGATAGTCGGCGGCAGTCTGGGCGAGAATGGTATATGTGCCGGTTCCCATGTCGGTGGCGGCGCTTAGGACCTCGACCTGTCCACTAGTATGGAAAACGATCTTGGCTTCGCTGGGAGTTCGGATCATCGGGTAGGAGCCGGCGGCCATTCCATAGCCGATCAGTTCGCGGCCTTCACGCATCGAGCGCGGGGCAGGGTTGCGGTTCCACCAGCCGATGGCTTCCGCACCGGCAGCATAAGCTTCCCGTAACTGTCGCGTGGTCCACGGCATGTTGTTGCTGGGGTCGACATCAGCCCAGTTGGCAAGCCGCAGCGTGACGGGGTCCATATTCAGTGCATAGGCCAGTTCGTCGATCGCACTTTCCAGCGCATAGGCGCTCGGGTTTTCTCCTGGACCACGTTTCCATCCGGGCTGGACCGTGTTGACCGGCACGACGTTCAGACGCGACGAGAAATTCGGTGTCGCGTACATGATTTTCGTCACGTTGTTGCAGGCCTCGACATGCACTTCGTCGATCGCCGTCTCATTCCAGCTCTCATGGACGATCGATGTGATCGTGCCGTCTTTTGAGGCGCCAATCGACAGGGTTTGCCGCGTGGCGGGGCGGCCTCCGAGGCCGGTAAAGGTCTGTGGGCGGGTGAGGGACACCTTGACCGGACGGTTCAGCTGGCGGGACGCGACGCAGGCCAGCCCGACATGGGGATGCGCCCCGATCTTGGAGCCGAATCCGCCGCCGACATAGGGTGAGATGACCCGAACATTCTCGATATCGATGCCTAGAAACTCGGCGACGACGCTTCTGGCGCCTCCGACCCACTGACTGGGTTCCCATACCGTGATCTTGCCGTTTTCCCAGGACGCGATGGTGGCATGCGGCTCCATCGGCACATTGTATTCGCGTGCGGTCGTGTAGGTGACATCAATCTTGACCTCCGCGTTGTCTAAGCCAACCTTGGCATCGCCCCAAGCCACGCCCATCGGTTCGATGAGCATCGGCTTGGCCTCGGGGTCGTTGATGTCGAGAATGGCGTCGCCATCCTCATAGTCGACCTTCAGAAGGCTTGCCGCTTCCGTCGCAGTTTCAAAGGTTTCAGCCACCACGAGCGCGATATGCATGCCGTTGAAGCGAACCAGGTCGTCCTGGATCGGTGTGAACTCTTCCGTCGCGCCGCCGCCCTTGCTGTAGACGGTCGGCTTGTTGATCTTCAGGGTGTTCTGGAAGGTATAGACATCGATGACACCCGGCAGAGCCTTCGCGACAGACGCGTCGATATTGACGATGCGGCCCGCTGGACGCGTCGCCTGGACCGTGACGCCATATGCCATGTTTTCGAGCTTCTGCTCGATCGCGTAGCGGGCTTTGCCTGCAACCTTCAAAGGACCTTCTGCGCGAGAAACGCGGGAACCGAGCGATGCCGCCTTCGTAGCAGCGGGCTCGGAAGCAAAAGCGTTCGGCGCGAGGTTAACGCCAGCGCCCGCGACAGCAGCGACACCTGCACCGAGTTTCATGACGGTACGGCGGTTGAGTTCCAACTGTTTGTTGTTTGTCATGCTATATCTCCTACCGTCATCAGAGCACGTGCCACGACTTTCGGTGTTAGCTCGATCTTGAACGCGTTATGTCCGCTCGACTTTGCACCATCGACAGCAGTTGCAGCAGCGGTTCGAAGTGTCGCTTCGTCGATGGGTTTCCCCTTGAGCGCCTCTTCGACGGCACGAAGACGCCAAGGTTTGGTGGCGACGCCGCCAAGAGCAATACGGACATCGCGGACGGTTTTGCCGTCGGCCTCGAATTCGATGCCAACGGCGGCGCTGGCGGCGGCGAATTCATATGACGCGCGATCTCTGACCTTGAGATAATGCGATCGTTTCAATGCGGCGACACGTGGGATTTCGATCCCGACGATCATCTCGCCGGGTGAAAGTTGATGCTCGAGATTCGGCGTCTGTCTCGGAAGTAGGTAGAATTCATCGATAGGAATGCGGCGTTCGACCTTTCCGCGAACGAGCACAGTGCCGTCAAACGCCACGAGCGAAACGGCAAAATCTCCTGGATAAATGGCTATGCAGGCATCGCTGATGCCAAGTACCGCGTGATTGCGGTTGATACCCTCAAGTGCCGCGCAGCCGGAGCCAGGATTGCGCTTATTACAGTTCGGATAGGCGCCGGGGTCTCGGAAATACGTACAACGGGTTCTCTGCATCAGGTTGCCGCCAATCGACGCCATGTTGCGCAGCTGCGCCGAAGCGGCCCGCCAAAGGCTCTCGGACAGAACCGGGGCTGCGTCCATGATATCCGCGTGGGCTGCAACTTTACTCATTTTGGCGAGCGCACCGATCCGGATGACATCCGTCGAGACCTCGATCGTGTCGAGGCCGGGGAGGCGCGTGATGTCGACCAGATGCGCAGGGCGCTCTACATTGAGTTTCATAAGATCGAGAAGCGTTGTCCCACCGGCAAGAAATCTTGTTTCTGGCTTGGCAGCTTCTGAAATTGCGGCGCTCGTGTTTTCGACGCGCACGTAATCGAACGTTCTCATAGCGCGGCCTCCTTGAGGCTACTTGAGGCATCGCGGACTGCGGCTACGATATGCGGGTAGGCACCGCACCGACAGAGATTGCCGCTCATGTATTCGCGGATCTGATCGTCTGAGCCTGTGTGCCCTTCGCGAATACACGCGACAGCCGACATGATCTGGCCGGGCGTGCAGTATCCGCACTGAAATGCATCGTGCTCGATGAAGGCAGTCTGGACCGCATGCAAAACGCCGTCAGCAGTTTGAAGGCCTTCGATTGTTGTGACCGGGCGGCCCTCGACCTGAGCTGCAAGGGTGAGACAACTCAAAACTCGCTCACCATCGACGTGGACCGTACAGGCGCCACATTGGCCGTGATCGCAGCCCTTCTTCGTTCCAGGCAGATCGACGTGCTCACGAAGTGCATCGAGTAGCGTCGTGCGTATGTCCAGGTTGAGATCACGGCGCGTGCCATTGATCTCAAGCGATAGTTGACGGGCGGCTGACATCTCGTTTCCTCTCGAACCCAGGTATCGATGGTGGAACGTAGCTCGGGGGCCGACGAGAGATTAGGCAGCGTTCTCCGCATGACGTTAGAAACGCGACTTCTAAATCAGCCAGCTAACGCCTTGATGTTCCGCCGCTTGCATATCGCCGTCGCTGGCACGCTCAGGGGCGTGCGCAGTGATTGGCGAGACGTAAATCGCAAAGAAGCAGACATCGCCCAGGAAATCACTAGTATCGGCTTCAGTTTAGAAATGGGATTTATGAATGAGACACGGAGACTTCAGCGAACTTGCCGCGTTCATCGCTGTCGCGGAGGCCGGAAGCTTTACGCGGGCTGCCGCCAAATTGGGGCTCTCTCAGTCTGCTGTCAGCTACTCCGTGCGAATGCTGGAACAGAAGCTTGGCGTGAGGCTGATCTCCCGGACAACGCGAAGCCTGTCATTGACAGATGCCGGTCAGCGCATGTTGCGAAACCTTCGCCCATCGTTTGAGAACATCGAGAACGAGATCGCCGCCATCTCTGCGTTACGGGACAAGCCAACCGGCACGATCCGCGTCACGACCTTCCGATATGCGGCTACGAGCGTCCTCTGGCCCGTTGTCACGAAGTTTCTGGCAGAATACCCCGATATTGAAATGGAAATTATCGTCGATGAGGGCCTCACAGACATCGTAGCCGATCGCTTTGACGCCGGCATCCGGGTTGGTGAACAGGTCCAGAAGGACATGATTGCTGTTCGTATAGGACCGGACTTGCGCATGGCAGTTGTCGGGTCACCCTCCTATTTCGTAAAGCGTGGCGTGCCTCAAACGCCCCGCGATCTCGGCAATCATTTGGGAGTCAGCTACCGGCAAACCACCGGCGGGGGTCTCTACGCATGGGAATTCGAGCGAGATGGAGAAGTGCTTCAGGTCAGAATGAACGGCCCGCTGATCATGAACGACGGCGTGATGCTTGAGGCTGCTGCTTTGGATGGATTGGCACTGGCCTACACATTCGAAAGTCAGGTTGCGCAATACGTTGAGGATGGTCGATTGGTCAGGGTATTGGAAGACTGGTGCCCGCCGTTTTCCGGGTATCACTTATACTATCCAAGCAGGCGCCAGCACACCGCAGCGTTCGCGTTATTCGTTGAGGCGCTACGCTACAGAAGCTGATTGCCAAGATCGGAGCCGCTGTTGATCGTAAAAAGCTACGTTACTCATATTTAGCCAAATTTCGTTTGTTGGTCGCGGGTTCGAATCTCGTCAAGGCGATAGGAAACGTTTCGACAAAACGAGCGCTTCAAAGGGCGACGAGAAGCAGCACGTAGCTGAGCACGGCTATGACAAGGCCGCGGAAAGCAAGGGTAACGAATTGGTATTTGCTTTGGGCAATCACCGAGAGAACATCGACATTGTCGACATACTGCCGAAACAGATAGTTAATGTCGCGCTGCGCCGCCGCCGCGCTGAACGCGTCCTTATGATGCGCCCATCCGCCCCAGAAGAGTGTCGTGGTCTTGGCGGCGCGGCGCGGCAGGATGACCATGATGGCGCAAATGATGGAGAAGACGGTCGAGGCCGCTAGGACTGCAGACGGAATAGAAATCTCGTATCTGAAGGGAACGTAGCGGGCCGGCGAAAAAACACCACGCCCGTCGCTGGATGAAATTAGGAATGCCAACATAAATGTGAATATGTAAGCAGCTTTCTGATCGGATATCTTGATCTGATCATAAAATATCTCGTTCACCGTCTTTATATGATCGAAATATTCCTTATCGGCAAGGGCACTTTCTACTGTACGTGCCCCCGTACGTGCATCATACATCCCGTCCGTATCCATTCCCCCCTCCCCAATCCGTTCTACACCTCGTTGCTAACAGCACAATTGCACAGTGGATGCAATATTTGAATTACCGTGCATCTTGACTTTCAATCGGGCCAAATCCAGTAGGATTACGGGGATCGAGGGGATTTCTATGAGAAACGGCATTATGGCCGTCGTAGCGGCATCTGCATCACTGTTTTTTACGGAAGGACCGAAAGCCGACCCCTTGCTGCGGGCAAGCGCTGCGGCAGGCTCGGTGATCGCGCGCAAATCCGGCGAAGAGATCCGGTTCGTCGAGAAGGACGGCTGGTCGGTCGTCGATCTATCCCAGGATGTCGTCAATGGCGACGTTCTCCGCACAAACGCGAACGGGCAGCTCGCCATCCTCTTTTCGGACCGGACGCAGATGCGTCTCGGTCGCAACACCTCGCTGCTGGTCAAGCAGGTCAACCGGGGTGGAGCCGACGCCAGCGTCGAGCTGCAGTCCGGCACCATCTGGGCCCGGGCCGAGCGCGGCGGGTCGGGCCTGGCGATCGACACGCCGGCCGCCACCGCCGCCATCAGAGGAACCGACTGGACGCTCTCGGTGGATGCCGCCGGCAAGACGTCGCTGAACGTTCTCGATGGCGTTATCGACCTCAGCAATGCGCTCGGCAGCGTCCAGGTCTCCAAGGGCGAAGGAGCGGTTGCCGCGATCGGGCAGGCGCCGCGCAAGGTGATCGTTCTGAATTCGGACGATCGCGAGCAGATGCTCTACTATCTGGAACTGCGCGATGCCTTTCCCTTCCTGCCGGCGTCGCCTTTGCGAGGGCCGGACATGCGGGACCGGCGTGCCGCGCTTCTCGCCGTTCCGGCGGAGCGTCGAACCAGTGACGATTGGCTGACACTGGCCGAGGTCGAACTCACCATTTCCGGCAAGGCGCAAGCGCGGGCGATGCTTGCCGAGGTGCGCCGGCATGCCCTCAACGATCGGCAGGCTGCCCGGATCGATCTCCTGGAAGCGCTCATGGCCGGGTCGGAGAGGCGCTATGCCGAGGCCGGCACACTGTTTGACCGCGCTGCATCGAAACTCGACGGCGAGCGCAGATCGATCGCGCGTTACGGAGCCTACTTCGCCCGGTCCCTGGCGGATCCGAACCGTGTGGAAACGCCGCCGAAGCCAGGGGCGGGTGCCGCCGGCGTCATCGGCGAAGTCTTCACGGTCGGCTTCCGAGACAGTCTGCGGGCAACGCTCGACGTGTTGAAGCGGGCCGAGACGCGCTACCCCGACGATGCATTGATACCGGCGATACGGGCGAAGGTCGCTCTGGTTCTGGGCGATCGTGAACAGGCACAGGCGGCCATCGCCTTGGCGCTGTCGCGAGATCCAAGCCAGGCCATCGCGCTGGAAGCGAGAGCCGACTTCGAAGCTGGCGTGCGCGGCAATCTCGATGGAGCGCTGGCCGACCTTCGTACAGCGCTCGTCTCCGAGCCGGGCAACGCCACCGTCTGGAACTCCCTCGGCCTGCTGCAGTCCGCCCGCGGGGCGCGGCGCGATGCCGAAGCCGCGTTTAAAAAGGCAATCGACCTCGACCCGATGTCGCCACTGCATCACGCCAACCTTGCCGAACTCTATCTTGAGGAATTGCGTGTCGAGGACGCTCGCCGCGAGATCGATCGGGCGCTCGCGATCGATCCGGGCTTCGACATCGCTCTGATAACCCGGGGACAATACCACCTGCAGGCAGGCGAAAGGGATAAGGCGATCGCCGATCTGCTGGCGGGCTCCACCGCCAATCCTGCTTATGCTCAAGGGCAATTGCTGCTCGCCGCCGCACTCTACGCCAATGGCGAGCGGAGTGCCGCGGATCAGGCACTGGACAATGCGGACCGGCTCGATCCGAACGATCCGGTCATAGCGGCCTATCGTACCTCCCTCGCAATCGAGGACTATGATGCGGACGGAGCGATCCGCAATGCCCAGGATTATCTGAGGCGGTCGCGCCAGCGCGGCGGCGATTTCGGCTCCGTGGGAGCGAACCAGGATGCAGGTTCCATCCTCAACGACGCGTTCCGCCTGCAGGGTCTCGACGCATGGGGCCAGTTTTACGGCGATATCGTTTTCGATCCCTTCGCCAGCACGTCCTATCTCGATCAGACTGTTCGCGGCAGCGTCAATCCGTTCGCCAACAGCTTCAGCTACGGCCTCAACACGATCGATTCGTCCGGCAACGGAGGCAGCTACTCGTCCTTCCTCAAGGCTCTGCTCCTCGATCCGCACGTGCTCGCGGGCAGCGAGCGGCAGGCAAATCTCGTGCGGATGCCCTTTCTCGAAACGGCACTGACCGGGGGCATCAATATCGGCAGTGCCGGCTCGGAATGGGTCAAGGGTGCGCAGATCCAGGGCTTTCATCAGGTGCCGTTCCCGATCAGCTTTTTCGGGAACCTGTCGTGGGAAACACGGGGCGATGAGCGCGCCGGTGCGGATGGCACGGACGCCCTACGCGGTACCACGGACATCACCGGCGGCAACGGCTACATAAGGGCCACTCTGACGCCCGACGACCGTATCGTCGCCTATGTGAACAGCGGCGACAACGACAGTCTTGTGGACGCGGCGCGCATCACCCCGCTACAGCAGTTGATCCCCGGGCTGGCCTTGCCCGCTGTCGCAGTCTTGTCGCGGTCGCGCGACACCAGCGCACAGGATATCCTCAACTTCGGTGCGGGCTGGAGTCATACTTTTGGATATCGAAACATCCTGAATGCCGCCGTCTTCGGAAGCAATGTCGAGGGCTTCAGCCGCTCGCTTGGCGGCATCTCCCTTGGAGGTGCTCCCTTGCTCTTCGCTCGGCAACAGGATCTGCAGGAAAAAAGCAGGATAGGCGCCATCGGTTACACTCTCGGCATCGGCGATGCCACGCTCCGTGTCGGCGTCGAGGGCGGTACCATCGACGCGACGTCACGATCCGTATCCCGCCTCGGTTTTATCAATCCCGATGGCACGCCCGGCGTGCTGCTCGAGGATACCTTCGATAAGGCGGATATCACGACCGGCACACTCTATATAGATACGCTGTACGACATCATGCCGGGCCTCAAGCTCGAAGGCGCTCTGTTCGCGCGCAGGCTGACAGGCGATACGGTCGACGTTGCCCGCCTCGAACCGCGCGCAGGCCTCGCTTGGGAGGCGCTCGACGGGCAATGGCTGCGTTTGGGCTATCTGCGCGAAGGCTTTCCTCAGTCCACACCCACACTTGCACCTGTCGGGGTCGTCGCGCTCCAGTCGAACCAGTTGCCGCTCTCGATCGAGGGTTACGCCGACACGTTGGCTGCCCGCTGGGATGCGCAATGGACGGACCGGATCTTCACCGCGGTCGATTACCAGCACCAGTCCGTGCGCAATTTCCTGATCGCCGATCCCTTATCGCTTCCGTCCGCCGATCTCATCGGCGGCAACATAGCACGCGGGCGGATAGACCGGGTCAGCTTCACCGGCAACGTCGCCCTCGGTCACGGCATCGGCCTTGCCGCGACCTATGCGCGGGCGTCGTCCCGGAACGACGATCCGGACAGTGCGGGCTTTGGTGGCGACCTGACCTATGTCCCGCGGGACGCGGCACAGATCGCACTGACCTTCGTCAACCCTGTCGGCGTCGCGGCCACGGTCGCCGGCAATTACACCGGACGGCGGGCGAGCAATCTGCCCGGCGAGACGCTCGGCGACTACTGGACGCTCGACGCGAATGTCGGCTGGGAGTCTCCGGACAGCCGGGTGCAGGTCGATATCGGCGGCTATAACCTGACGGATGAGGACTTCTACGTTTCGGCCGGTACGGCGGGATGGGGACGCACCGTGAAAGCACAGATGACGGTTCGCTTCTGATGGTCCGGGGTCGAAAGGGAGAGCGTGCGGCGGGAGCGCCGGATCTCGCCGGCATCGACGTGCGAAAACGGCTCTTCGGCCTCGGGGTCGTCACGCTTTTTGCGGCGCTGCTTTTTGGCTCCGTCGCTCAGACTTCTCCATGGCATCTTCTGGAGATGCGGGTCTTCGACTACCTTTCGACGCTTGCTCCCCCGCAACGACCGACCGACAGCCCCGTTATCGTCGCCATCGACGAACCCTCGATGATGGAGATCGGCGCTCAGTGGCCCTGGCCTCGCTCGTTGCACGGCGAGCTTCTGACCGCGCTGCGCGCTGCGGGAGCACGTGCTATCGCGCTCGATGTCATCTTTGCCGAACCCGCTGCGGATCCCGCAGAAGATGCCAATCTCGCAGCCGCGCTCGGGCCGGATGTCGTGCTGGCCGGTGACGAAACCTTGATCCGGACACCGCACGCCGACCAGTTCGTCCGTACGGAACCGCTTGCCGTACTGACCGAAACCGGTGCCAGAACCGGTATCGCATCGGTCAGCCTCGATGCGGACGGCGTGCTGCGCCATGTGCCGGCTTATCCTGACAGTCTTGCGCGCCAGTTGATGGCGGTAGCAAGACAGACTTCCGAAACGACAGCGGGCGAGAAGCTGATCCAGACCTTCGGACCTGCCAGGACCTATGAGACGGTCTCCTACTATCAAGCGCTCCATCCGGAGCAATTCCTGCCGGAGGGAACATTCAGGGGACGCACCGTCATCATCGGTCTCAGCCTTCAGAATGCCCCCACGCTCGACGCCGCCGCGGCCGACGCATTCCCGACATCCGATACGCTTCGAAGCGGTCGCCTCGTGTCCGGCGCCGAAGTGCAGGCAACGCTGTTCGACAACCTGTCAGCGGGCCTTTTTATCACTCCGGTCGGACCGCTTCCGGGGTTTCTCGGAATTCTCGCAGCGTCGGTTCTCGCCGCGTTTGTCACCCGCGGCGATACCGGCTGGGCAACCGGGGCGACAGCCTTGATGGTCATCGCCGGTGCGGTCGTCGGCAGCAGCCTTCTGGTGCGATACGGACGCATTTTCGTCCCGCCGCTCGCGCCGCTCGGCTCTTTTCTCCTCGTCTGCGGCGTGAAGGCGAGCCTGGATTTCGCCGCGGAGCGTCGTCGCCGCCGCCAGATCACCTCCGCCTTCTCGCAATATCTCGCGCCGGCCGTCGTCGCGAAGCTTGCAGCCAACCCATCGCTTCTCAAACTCGGTGGCGAGCGGCGGGTCTTGACAATCCTCTTCTGCGACGTTCGGGGCTTCACCACGATCTCTGAAACGCTCAAGGACGATCCAGAGCAGTTGACGACGTTGATCAACCGTCTCCTAACGCCGCTGTCGGACATCGTGCTCGAAAGCGGCGGCACGATCGACAAGTATATTGGCGATTGCATCATGGCATTCTGGAACGCCCCGCTCGATGTGCCGGACCATGCAGTTCGCGCCGTTCAAGCTGCCCTCGCGATGCTCGAAGCGGTGGAGGCTCTGAATGCTCGGCTGCTCGCTGAAGCGATGCAGGCCGGCCGGCCGAGCCCACCACCGCTGCGGATCGGGATCGGCATCAATACGGGCGCCTGCATCGTTGGAAACATGGGCTCGACGCGCCGGTTCGACTACTCGGTCCTTGGGGACAGCGTCAATCTTGCGTCGCGCCTGGAAGGTGAGTCGAAGAACTACGGCGTGCCGCTTCTCATTGGTGAGGCCACCGCCGCTCTCGTCGCAAAAGTGATTGCTGTTGCCGAACTCGACCGTATCAAGGTCAAGGGACGCACCGGCCTCTCGGCCGTCTATGCCGTCCTGCCGGAAGCGACACCCCAAGCGCTGCGGACGCACGCAGCGTTCCTGCGGGATAAATATGATGGAACCCTCGACCTGTATGGTAGCAAGACGAAAGATGCGATCGAGGGTTTGCCAGATCTCCGGTATTACTATGCGTCCCATGGCACGAGGAGAGGCGCTCGTTGAAGCGTGAAGCAGCTCATAGACGAACGTCGAAAGAATATGCCCGACCACAACGATCAAATCCATCCAGAGGCGGCAGTAGCCCCCGGCTACCTTGCGAACCATGCAGCCAAGGTTTTCAATCGCGTCGTGGACACGGCGTTGCGGCCGCATGGCTTGTCGCTGGCTTTGATCGGGCCGATCATGCTTCTGTCCTGGAAAGGACCAATGCTTCAACGCGACCTCGTTCGATCATCTGCCGTCAAACAGCCCGCTATGGTAGCACTGCTCGATAAACTCGAAACTATGGGGCTCATTGATCGCACGCCATCGCCTGATGATCGACGAGCCGCCATGGTGCAGCTTTCAAACAATGGTCTCGTAGCAGCAGAACATGGACGCCATGCGTTGATTTCCGCAAACGCTCAGGGACTCGAAGGGTTCTCGACTGAGGAGGTGACGAAGGTCATCGAACTTTTCCAGCGGCTGATCGACAATTTGGAGAGATGAAACTGGAACATTTACATCATACATGATGTTCTTTTGAAAAAGGGGAATATCGTGATGTCAAACCGGATTCTTGTCACAGGCGCGAGCGTTGCTGGAAATCTGACAGCGTGGTGGCTCGCTCGTTATGGGTTTGAGGTCACCGTCGTTGAGCGGACGCCTGAATTTCGCAACGGTGGCCAGAACATCGATGTCCGAGAGATCGGACGCGAGGTCCTGCGCCGGATGGGCCTGGAACAGGCCGCGCTGGGTAAGGGAACGGGTGAGGAAGGCACGGCGTGGGTCGATGAGCAAGGAAATGAGCTTGCGAAGTTTATCACGGAAGATCTCGGCCAGGACGGGCCGACTGCAGAGATGGAGATCTTACGAGGTGACTTGGCACGCCTTCTCTATGAACCTGCCAGTGCACTTTCAGAGTTCCGTTTCGGGGATCATGTTAGAGATATCGATGATAGCGCAGAATCTGCCAAGGTAATGTTCGCGAGCGGTAAGACGGAGAATTATGATGCTGTCATCATCGCTGAAGGTGTCGGGTCGTCCACGCGCGAGCTGGTGTTTCCCAACGAGAACATTCCTCGCTTTATGGACCTGACGATCGCTTATTTCACGATCCCGCGACAGGTTGACGATGACAGTATGTGGCGGTGGTACAATGCCCCGGGTGGTCGGAGCATATCATTGCGCCCGGATGCACATGGCACAACGCGGGCCATGCTGTCGATCCAGCAGCCACCTGAAGGTGAACAGTGGTGGGACGTCGAGCAGCAAAAGGCCTACTTGCGGAACCGGTTTGCTGACGCAGGCTGGCAGGCAGAACGTGTGCTCGCAGGTATGGAAGATACGAAAGACTTCTATTTTGACGTTTTACGACAGGTCCAGATGGACCGTTGGTCGAAAGGGCGCGTCATCCTCACAGGCGATGCTGCGTGGTGCGCGACGCCCTTGGCCGGAATCGGCGCAACACTCGCCGTGGTCGGCGCATACGTTCTCGCAAGCGAGATAAAGCTAAACTCATCTCATATGGAGCAAGCCGCCGCGGCCTATGAGGAGGCAATGCGACCCATGGTCAAACAGGGGCAGGGCGTGCCGAAATTTGCGCCGAGGATCATGAACCCGCATAGCAAGCTTGGCATCAACTTGCTGCACGGCATTCTCAATGTCGCGAGCAAACCGGCTATCCGCAACCTAACTGCGAAGTTGTTCGCCAGTGAACCCAAGGGTCCGGACTTGTCACGTTACGAGAGGTTGATGAATACCGCAGCCGTTTGAGATTGGCGTTCCGCGTAGTTTGAACAAGCGTCTTCCACTCGCTGTTCTGACCCCCTGCTGTCCTTCCCACTCTGATATGTGATCGGCTTTTCTTTGATGACGAACGGAAATTCCTTCATGAGACTGCGTCGGAGATACTTATGACCGGCAAGGCCGGGCGTGCGGGACACCGCCAGTGGCCGGACGAGTTGAAAGCGCGGATCGTTTCGGAGAGGTTGCGGCCGGGCGCAATGGTGAACGATGCGTCTGACCGCTATGAGTTGAAACTGAAACGCCTGTCGTCGTCACGAACGACATCGATGTCATAGATGAGATTGTATTTTAAACCAATCTCCCTGCGCTGAATGCAGGCCTTGAGGCGGCGCGGGCCGGCGAGGCGGGCCGTGGCTTCGCGATCGTCGCCAAGGAAGGCGCGAACTCGCAAAACGGCGCCAGTCCCGCGCGCGAGATGCAAAGGCCTGATTTCGGCGAGTGCGGTTCAGGTGGAGCGCGCTCTGTATCTCGTCGATGAAACGGGACAAGCGCTTTCTCGGATCGTCGAGCATGGGACCGACGTTCGAAAGCTCGTCTTCGCCATATCCTCGGCAGCACGCGAGCAATCGACCGGCATCGGGGATGTCTCGCAGGCTGTCCAGTCTGTCGAGCGCATCATGCAGCATGATGCCGCGATCGTAGAGGAAAACAACGCGGAGATCTACGGCCTGTGCCAGCGTGTCGAAATCCTTACCGACAAGATCGATCGCTTCCGTATCGAAACCGCGCCTGTACTCGAAAATATCCGAAGAGTCAGCGCCTCTTAGCGGTGGGCAGCAGATACTAACTCCGAATGTCGGCGCCCCCAAAAACCACCTGGTTGCGGACGGACGGCTTGAAGAGGCCGTAGAGGAAGCCTCCCTTTTCACCGCTCGCCGCCTCCAGCATTGCTTGGTGCTCCTGCGAGAGTGTCACGTCGAGGGCGCCGACGTTGTCGCCGACCTGTTCGGGACGGCTAACGCCCATAAGAGTACTGGCGACGCCCGGGCGCCCGACTACCCAAGCAAGCGCGATGCGGGCCGCGGACTCTCCGGCCTCGTCTGCAACGCGTTTCAGGACGTCGACGATGTGCCAGTTGCGATCTGTGAAGAGTGTATCTCCGAACGGGTTGTCCCCGTCGAGGCGTTTGTCGCTGTCGTCACGCGTGCTCGTTCCGGCGSCGCCCTGGTTGGGAACACCACCCTTGCGGGAGCCGCTGGCCTCGACCGTGGCCCGGTCGTACTTCCCGGTCAGCAGACCATAGGCAAGGGGRCTCCACGGGACGAGCCCCATGCCCGCCGATTGACCGAGGGGTAGATGCTCAGCTTCAACGCCGCGCTCGACGAGCGAGTAGAAGTACTGAAGGCCTATNAACGATACCTAAGGCGGGTCACTTCTCGGTGGAAATGCCGGGTCAGCTCTCAGTGGAAATCAACAGCAAGGGGGCTCCACGGGACGAGCCCCATGCCCGCCGATTGACYGAGGGGTAGATGCTCAGCTTCAACGCCGCGCTCGACGAGCGAGTAGAAGTACTGAAGGCCTATGGGTGCCGGTAGACCCCGCAGCCGGGTGATGGTGGCGACTTCCGCTGCATACCAGGCCGGAGTGTTCGAAAGACCCCAATAGCGGATCTTGCCGGACCGGAYGAGGCCTGCCATCGTCTCCGCCATCTCCTCRGCAGGGGTGATGCCGTCCCAGATGTGGATCCAGTAAAGGTCGATGAAGTCCGTCTGGAGACGCTTCAGCGAAGCCTCGACTGAGGCATGGACGTGCCGGGAACCGTTTCCGCCCGCGTGGNGCAGGGGTGATGCCGTCCCAGATGTGGATCCAGTAAAGGTCGATGAAGTCCGTCTGGAGACGCTTCAGCGAAGCCTCGACTGAGGCATGGACGTGCCGGGAACCGTTTCCGCCCGCGTGGAAGCCGCGACCCGTAGAGAAGCCTGACTTCGTTGCGATCACCAKCTGCTCACGTAAGCYCCCTTTTGCAACGAATTGACCGACCATCTCTTCAGAACGCCCCCCGGAGTAGGCGTCGGCCGTGTCGATAAAGTTGCCGCCGAGCGCGACATAGCGGTCGAAGACGTCTCTGCTTCCCTCGTCGTTCATGCCCCAGCGGGGCGTCCCGAATGTCATTGTGCCGAGCGCCAGTGGGCTGACGAGGAGTCCGGAGGTACCAAGGGGACGATAGGTTTCAAGATTCATGGTGCGGACGCTCCGTTCGAAGGCGATCGTGATTGGAGCAGGAAGATGGCACGGACATCGACGTTCGATTAGACTATGTTCGGCGCATGGGTTGCTGAAGGAACTTCATGAATGGATCGAGACCTCTGGTCCGGCCTCGCCGTTTTTGCCGAGATTGTAGAAGCCGGTAGCTTCGCGAAGGCGGCGACGAGAATGGGCGTCTCGCCCTCCGCGCTTAGCCACGCGATGCGCAGCCTTGAGGCCAAGGTCGGCATCCGCCTTCTTGATCGGACGACTCGTTCGCTGGCCCCGACCGAAGCGGGCGAGAACCTGCTCCTGCAACTTCTCCCGGCGATGGCGTCGGTCAAGGGGGCGTTAGGAACGCTCGATGCCGGACGCGTCCGGCCGGCGGGACGGGTTAGGATCAACGCCCACCGCATGGCAGCTGTCCACGTCGTGCTTCCGCGGCTGGCTGCCTTCGCCGAGACGTGTCCGGACGTCGCGGTCGAACTCGTCGTAAACGATGGGCTTGTAGACATCGTCGCCGAGCGTTTCGACTGCGGCGTGCGCCACGAAGGTCAACTCCAGCGCGACATGATCGCGGTGCGCATCAGTCTTGCCGTGCCGCTCGCGTTTGTCGCCGCGCCTGCCTATCTGGCGTCGCGGGGTACTCCGCAGGCGCCAGACGACTTCGGCCGGCACCGCTGCATCTGCTATCGCTACACATCCGCGGGAACAGTCCACGTCTGGGAGTTTGTGTCGGGAGAACGCATTTTCCAGCAAGCGGTCACCGGGTCGTTTGTCACGAACGACGTCGATGTCATGCGGGACGCTGCCGTCTCCGGCGTGGGCGTGGCTTGCTTGCCCGCCCCGCATGTCGAAACGCAGCTGAAGTCCGGTGCGCTGGTCGAGGTTCTCAACGGTTGGGCGCCGATCCTGCCGCCGAACCACCTGTACTATCCCAATCGTCGCCAGCCGAGCGCGGCCTTCCAAGCCTTTCTCGAAGCGATGCGGGTCCCGGCCGCAGCCTGACAGGTGTCGTCGCGACAGCCGGGACTGACGACAATGCCGCCCTCGACGTCAGCCCGAAGCTGCTTACCGCTCATGGCACGCCGCAAACCTTGGACGATCTCCAGACGTTGCCCTGCATAACCTTCGACGGTCCGGAACCTTTGGCGGGGTGGCGTTTCCGTCATCCAAGAATTGGAAAGTCGCTGCTTGCACCTGTCAGAACGCGCCTTTCGGCAACACGGCTGAAGCCGCCGTCCGTGCCTCGCTCCGCCATCTTGGAGTGATCCGGCTTCTCCATGACCAAGTTGCCGATGCCGTCATATTCCGTGACCTGCAAATTACCCTCAATCGCTTTTAACGCGAACTGGCGCTCGTGAGCCTGGCATACATCGGCCACATCTTTGCAGTAAAATCCGCAGGCGCGAGAATCCGCGATAGTTGGCTTTGGCAACCCGATATTCGGGAACGATTGGAGTTCGATGACCTTCATGTTGCTGATGAATTGCGCGAATCTCGGTACACCGACTGGGTGATCGGCACGCTCGTCGCGACCAGCACCGCCATCGTGATCGCCAACCAAATGCGGCAACGCCTTCAGTGCTGCTGACCAACTCTGGCGCGATGCGAGCTAGTTCGCCACCGCGCCATCCAAGGCCCCAGAATATTATGTTCAAGCAATCTCTTGGAGACGAAGCTGTTTAATCACCCTATCCACAACAGCCTATGAAATTGGAATGCTTTTCCCATGGAGCTGCCATGCTGAAATAACAAAGTTTGTTTAGTGATTGGATAAATTTATTCTCTCCCTGTTTAATGGAGAGTGCCTGGGACCTTTATCATCAATAGCGGCGAGCTGCTGGAACTGGCGACGAACGGCTTCGTCCGCGCCGACGTGCATGACGTGGTGACGCCGCCGCCGGGCACTGAACGCTTCTCGGTCGCATTCTTCCTGGGCGCCCGCTACGAAGCGAAAATCCCTGTCGTCCCGCTACCGGAGACGCTGAAACGCAGCGAGCGCGGTGTCACCTTCGACCCGCTGAACCCGATCTTCCGCAAGGTCGGGATCAATCACCTTAAAAGCCGCCTGCGATCGCATCCCGACGTCGCTGCCCGACACCATCCAGATCTCCTGTCCTGCTGGACATGCCGGCCAAAGACTGATGGAGCCGGCTGACGGCAATGTTCGGGTCGAGGACGGCGGCTTCGATACTCTAGCGTGAACTGTCCGCTTGTCGTCCCGATATGGTCTTTTCTCATGCGGTGAAGGCTTAGGATATCCTGGTATCAACAGCTTGGAGACATGGCCATGTCCGACACCGCATTGATCGTCATCGACGTTCAGGAACCTTTCCGTCATCGCGACTATTGGAATGATGAGCCGGTGCCCTCCTTCATCGATCGGCAACAGGCGCTGATCCACGGAGCAAAGTCCAGGGGCGTTCCCGTCGTCCAGGTCTTTCATGTCGAAGAAAGCGGCCCGTTCTCCGAAGCGTCTGGGTTCGTGAAAACGCTGGCGCCCTTTCGCCTCGCTCCGGATGCCGTCTTCAGGAAGCGTCGTCACAGCGCGCTGGTTGGTTCGGGTCACGACGTCTGGCTGACCAGCAACGGCGTTCGCCGCGTCATCATTTCCGGCATCCGAACCGAACAGTGCTGCGAGACGACGACACGGCATGCATCCGATCTCGGCTATGCCGTCGATTATGTCGGCGAGGCCACGCTCACCTTCCCGATCATCGATGCCGGGGGTCGGACGTGGAGTGCCGCAGAGATTCGCGCTCGAACAAAGCCGGTCCTTGCAGGGCGTTTGGCTCGGATCGCAACCGTCGAGGAGGCGCTTGCCGGACCTGTCGTGAAGAGCGCGGCGTGAAGGACGGCGCGCATATCTCGCAGTATGAGGTATGGAAGAACAACAAAATCCGGGCGTCCCTGAAACCAGCAACGCCCGGATCTGTCTCAATTCGACAGTTTATAACTGCGGCTCCTGAATGGGACAACGATTGAACCCTTCACGGAACTTGGCAGACTGTTCATACGTGGACTTGCGAGCTCGGTTGATGTTGCCGAGTGGCTGATGCGCTGCCAAGCCCGTCCAGATACTGAACCGCATCTGTTCGTCCACTTTTCGAACTTGCTCGTCTCTCCAGCTGTCTTGCGGAGCTGCCGTCACCGTAGCAACAGTCACGAAAGGAGCCGCTTCCGGATCCCATTCGACGGTCGGATCTTCGATCGGCTGCGCCTCGGTATCGCGACAGAGCTGGACCTGGAATTCCCATTCGCCGGAAATGGTCTGCATCTCGGCTTGTACTGTCTCCCGGATGGCATTCTCGCTGACGCTCGTGTCGATTTTTTCGCCCGTAAGGTTCGTCAGGGATGCCGACACAGGTTTGAGGCTGAACTTGGCAACGTGGTCGCCATAGCGAAACGGTGTCACGCTGAAATAGGTCTCTCCCAGCGGATCCACATTCGGGGCACCGCCCAGTGACTGAACCGTTGGACTTGCCAGTCCCACCGTTTCCAGTGCGCTGTTGACGGTCTGCAGCACGCTCGACATGACGGTTTTTGTGCCCTCCATCTTGTCGGTCGTCTTTGCCAGCATCTTCAGACTGCCAAGGAATTTCTCGGCTGTTTTTGCCTGGAACACAGGACCATTCACCATGACGAAGTCTTGCGTCCTGCCCGCTGCGTCCGGGAGGCGTTCTCCCTCCACGCCGACCACCTTCATAGCCAGGCCGCGGGGCAGGGCGATGGCGTCGGGCAGGATATCGCCGGCATTCGTGGACCGACGCATGAACACGGTATAGCTGCCTGGGTGCGCAAACATACCTTGGGCCAGTTCCGGCGGAAGACCATCTTTCACCTGCAGCGTGCCCTGAAGGATTGCATGGGCCTTGGCATGGACCGAGCGCACTGCATGGCCATAGTCGTTGGCGGTCGTTTCAAGGATTGTGCCAAAGGTCTCGTTTAGACCCTGGATGGTTTCCTGTTCGTCTGGCTGAACGTCTTCAAGGTCTGGCGAAAAGCGGACGGGCGTGGAGGTCGGCATGCGTAACTCCTTCTAAACGATCGAGAAACGCCAACGGATTGGGATAGTTCCAAGGAGGTAGTCGGATGCGAAAACAAGAGGGGCGTGCTGTTACCGCGTCCTATGAGTTTTAGGACGTTAGACTATCACTTCCGCTATTTCTTCGCGCAAGCTGGCGATTCGTTGACGTAGTTGAACAGCACAGCGCTCGTTGCCCAAAGTTCGGCGATCCGGGTAATTCTCCTTTAATTTTTGCTTAAGGAACAAATTCTTACGCCTCTTGGTTTCAGCCACATCGAAACCGGAGCGCTACAATGCCGTTGAAAAATTTTACACAATCTATTCCTCTCGCACTGGCACTGCTTGTCCCGATGGCGTCTGCTTTTCCGGTGTCCGCTCAGGAAATGGCCAAGCCAACTGTCGAAATGCAGGCTGTTCTCGACAAGCTTGCCGCGCTCGGAGCAAAACCGTTTTCGACGCTGACGGTCCCCGAGGCACGCACGCAGGCAAGCCCGGCGGATGCCGCCCATGCCGTCCAGTGGGACAAGCGCCTGTCATCCAACCCTGAAGCGCAGGTCACTACCAAAGACATCTCCATTCCAACTGCTGAAGGTGGCGTTGCTGCGCGCGTTTATATCCCAGGCGGCAAGGGACCGTTCCCTGTCGTCGTCTACTATCACGGTGGCGGCTGGGTGGTGGCGGATATCAATGTCTATGATGGCGCTCCCCGGGCGCTGGCGCTCCGAACGAATGCGATCGTCGTGTCCGTGGAATATCGTCACGCGCCTGAACACAAGTTTCCCGCTGCCCATGACGACGCTTGGACTGCCTACAAATGGGTTGTCGAAAACATCCATGAGCTGAACGGCAACTCCGATAAGGTCGCCGTTGCAGGCGAAAGCGCCGGTGGCAACCTCGCCGCCAACGTCGCCCTGATGGCCAAGGAAATGAAGACCAAGCAGCCGGTCCACCAGCTTCTGGTCTATCCGGTCGCCGGCAACGACATGAACACGCCGTCCTACAAAGAAAACGCCAACGCCAAGCCGCTCGGCAAGGCTGACATGGAATGGTTCGTGAAGAACACGGTGTCGTCCATGGACGAGACCAAGGATCCGCGCATCAATTTGAACGGCAGGTCGGATCTGGCGGGTGTCGCCCCGGCGACGGTCATTTTGGCGCAGATCGACCCGCTACGCTCCGATGGAGAGACCTATGCGTCAAAGCTGAAGGATGCCGGTGTCGCTGTGGACGTTAAAACGTTCGATGGCGTCACGCATGAATTCTTCGGCATGGGGAAGGTCGTGCCCGAAGCCAAGCAGGCGCTCGATCTCGCCGTCGCCGATCTCACAGCCGCATTCGAGAAGTAAGGATAGTGACGATGAACAGAACAATTTCCGCTTCGCTCCTGTCACTTGCGCTTCTGACAGGCACGACCAGTTTCGCTGCCATGCCAGCCTCTGCCGACAAAGCGGCCGCTGCCATGAATGTCGACAAGGCGTCCTTCGTAAAGGTCGTTACGAGTTCAAATGCTTTTGAGATCGAGTCCAGCGAGCTTGCCGAACAGAAGGTGAGGGACGCCGACGTCAAGGAATTCGCTGCCGCTATGATCAAGGATCATACGATGGCAGCCGCGGAATTGAAAAAGGCTGCCAAGCTGGGGGATGAAACACCGGTCCTGTCGCCGAAACATGCCGCCATGCTCGAGACGCTTAAGGGTGCATCCGATCAGGATTTCCAACCACTTTATATCGAGATGCAGACAGCAGCGCATATGGAAGCCGTAACGCTGTTTGCGACCTACGCAAAAGGTGGCGACGACGCGGCCGTGAAGGCGTTTGCAGCAAAGACGCTTCCCAAGCTGGAAATGCACAAGATGCACGTCACGAAGCTGGTCGCAGCCCACTAACCGCGAAGATTGTTTCACAAGCCCGGCGATAACGCCGGGCTTGTTCGTTCTGTCTATCGTTTCCCGAGGAGGTCCCATGAACGCCCGTTTGTCCGCACTTGCCCTATCCGTCTCCACGCTCACCCTCATGATGCCAACCGTCACATCTGCGCAAATCAAAGGCATTGTCGGCGAAGCGTCCGACGTGACCATCCAGGGGTCGATCCTCGAACCTGAAAAGCTTCAGGTGAAGGATGACACCAAGCTGACGGGACTGATCAAAGCTCCAGAGGGATTCAACGTCGAGGTATTTGCCCGCGATCTCATCAATCCGCGCATGCTGGCGGTTTCGCAGAAGGGTATCCTGTATACCACCCGTCGCACTGTCGGTGACGTGATCATGCTCAAGGATGACAATGGCGACGGCAAGGCAGACGCGGCGATCACCGTTGCCAGCCGCCCCAACATGCATGGCATCGCGTTCGACGGCAACAAGGTCTTCCTCGTGACGATCCACGACGTCTACACCGCCGACGTTAATGAAGACGGGACATTCGGGCCTTTGACCCGTATCATCAACGATTTGCCGGACGCGGGCCAGCATGCCAACCGGACGATCGGCATCGGCCCGGACGGCATGATTTACATCACCTCAGGCAGCACCTGTAACGAATGCCAGGAAGATAATCCGGAAAATGCCACCATTCTACGCGCCAGCAAGGACGGCAAGACGCGCACCATTTTTGCCAGCGGTCTGCGCAATACCATTGGTTTCGACTGGGAGCCAACCACAGGCACGCTCTACGGCATCGACCATGGGATCGATTGGCTGGGAGACGAGGTTCAGATCGAGGAGCTGAACCGGATCGAGGAGGGCAAGAAATACGGATGGCCCTACGTCTACGGAATGAGCGGGATCAACCCCCATATCAATCCGCCCGAGGGCGTCACGCTTGAGCAGTGGGCTAAGCAGTCAACCGAGCCGGTTCTCGGCTATACCGCCCACAGTGCACCAATGCAGATGGCCTTCTACAAAGGAAATGCTTTTCCCGCCGATTACAGCGGTGATGCGTTCATCGCGATGCGCGGATCCTGGAACCGTCGTCCGCCCAGCGGCTACGAGGTCGTGCGCGTCAATTTTGAGAACGGCAAACCGGTCGGCTTCGAAAAATTCCTGGAAGGGTTTCTGCTGCAGCAGGAAAACGGCAAATATGGTTATCTCGGGCGTTTGACGGGCATTGCAGTGGGCCAGGATGGCGCGCTTTTCGTCGCCGACGACAGCAATGGTGTCGTTTACAAGGTTTCTTACGATGGCAGCGACAAGGCGCCGTCATCGGAGGCCGCGGCGATCCCTAATGTCGTTACGGACATACCGGCCTCGAAGATCGCCATCGATCTTGTCAATACGAAGAGCACCGATGGCATCGTGGTCAAGGCGGCGTTTGAAAAGGATGGCCCCATTCCCGTTCAATACGCAGCCGACGGTGACAATGCCTCGCCTGCGATGGAATGGAGTAACGCGCCGCAGGGCACAAAGTCCTTCGTGCTGATTGCGGACGATCCGGATGCCGCCAAGCCGAAGCCCTTTACCCATTGGCTGGCCTACGACATTCCCGCCGCTACCATGAAACTGCGCGAAGGCGTTCCCGGCACCCCTGTGCTGCAGGAGCCGAAGATGATGAAACAGGGTGCCAACAGCCAAGGATCGATCGGCTATTCGGGCCCGAAACCACCGGTCGGCGATCCCGCCCATCACTACCATTTTCAGGTTTTCGCGCTTGATATCGAGACGCTCGGTCTCGATCCGGGTGCCAAACGCGACGCCGTCCTGAAAGCCATGGAAGGCCATGTGCTCGCAGAAGGCCGGGTCATCGGCACATTCGAACGCAAGATTGCAGGTCAATGATATGTCGATGATACGCCCGTTCTCTCTGACCCGTCGATCCGTGCTCGCTGCGACCTCGGCGACGCTTGCCGCATCGGCTTTTCCCGCATTCTCGCAGACAACATTGAAAGAAACATCCAGCATGCAAGACCCGACAACGAAGTATCCGAAGCCGCCGTTTCAGGAGCAAAAACAGCCGTTCCCAGGCTTGGCAAGCAAGATGACGCCAAAACCGGATCACGGCGAGACATCCTACAAAGGGTCTGGTCGATTGACGGGCCGCAAAGCTCTGATCACAGGCGGTGATTCCGGCATGGGCCGGGCCGCAGCCATCGCCTATGCCCGCGAGGGAGCCGATGTCGCCATCAACTACCTGCCTGATGAGGAGCCGGACGCCCGAGAAGTCATCGCGCTGATCGAGAGGGAAGGACGCAAAGGCGTCGCATTGCCGGGCGATCTGCGCGACGAGGCGTTCTGCGAGAAACTGATCGAAGATGCTGCGAAGGCATTGGGGGGTCTCGACATACTCGTCAACAATGCAGGTCGCCAACAGCAGGCGGCCTCCATTTCCGACATCACCACCGAAGCCTTCGACGCGACGATGAAAACCAATATCTATGCGATGTTCTGGCTGACAAAAGCTGCGCTGAAGCATCTTCAGCCGGGCTCTTCCATTATCCAGACGACGTCGGAGCAAGCCTACGATCCCTCTGAGAACTTGGTCGACTACGCGATCACCAAGGCGGCCGGCATGAATTTTACCAAGTCCATGGCGAAACAACTCGGGCCCAAGGGCATTCGCGTCAACGGCGTCGCGCCGGGGCCAATCTGGACTCCGCTCCAGGTGAGCGGCGGCGCGACGATGGAAAAGCTGGTGACATTCGGCGGCGATACGCCGATGGGGCGGCCCGGGCAGCCGGCCGAACTGGCCTCTATCTACGTACAACTGGCGGACAACGGCGCCGGTTTCTCCACAGGCCAGGTCTATGGCGCAGCGGGTGGGGGCGGCCAGCCCTGATACGATCAACAGACATTGGTAGCCGGCAGTAGACATGATTTTGAGTGGGAATGCATGGAGGCATGCATTTCCACACGCTCTGCCACTTGTCTTCGTCTGCAAATACGACATATCGCGCGGATTGTTGCACCTACGACAGGAGTGAAACGGCGATTTCAGGACGGATCAGAGCCCCGAACCAGATTTTCGGTCGTCCTGTGCTGACGATTGTTATTGCGACCTTGGCCCTCGCGGGTTGCTCTGGCCCGCAATCTGCACTCGATCCGGCCGGGGTAGAAGCGAGCGCCGTGCACCACCTCTTTATCGTCATGGTGATCGGCGGCGCCATCATCTGGGCAATGACCATCGGTGTTCTTGCCTATGCCGGCCGCACCCGCCCAAAACCCATTTCCGTGCGTGGAGCGAGCCGACTGATCGTATGGGGTGGGGTCGCCTTTCCGGTGGTCGTCCTGTTCCTTCTGCTGTCCTATGCCGTGTGGCTGATGCCGCAAGTGCGACCCTGGCTGCCGGGCGCCATGGACGGGACGGCTGAGATCGAGGTGACCGGCGAGCAGTTCTGGTGGCGTATCCTCTATCTCGATCAGACCGGTAAACCTGCCTTCGAGACTGCCAACGAGCTGCACTTGCCTGTCGGACGCCGGACGACCTTTCGCCTGAAGGCTGCCGATGTCATCCATTCCTTCTGGATTCCCGCCCTCGGCGGCAAGATGGATATGATTCCCGGCCGCGATAACAGTCTATCGCTGGAGCCTACGAAAGCTGGCATTTATCGTGGCCCTTGCGCGGAATTCTGCGGAACGTCGCATGCGCTGATGGCCTTTTCCGTCGTGGTGATGGAGGAGGTGGACTACTTGGCTTGGCGGGCGGCAAGGACGCAGGCACCGGTTGCTCCGCAAAAGACGTCCGGGCAAGAGTTGTTCTTCCGGCATGGCTGCGCGGCCTGCCACGCTATTGCCGGTACGCCTGCCATTGGACGCATTGGCCCGGATCTGACGGCCCTCGGCGAACGCCAGACGCTGGCCGCTGGCACGCTTTCGAACACGCCGGACGCCATGATCCGTTTTATCCGCGACCCCGCCTCCATCAAGCCCGGCGTGAAGATGCCGGCCTTTGGCATGCTGCCGGACGGCGATATCGAGGCGATCTCCGCCTGGCTCGGAGGGCTAAAATGAGCGCGACCGATCTGCCGACCTTTACCGACGAGGAGCGCGCGGGCCAGGAGGAGCGGCTGCGCAAGGTCTGGACCACACCGTCAGGCTGGCGTTACTGGACATCGGTCAACAATACGGAAATCGGCCTCTGGTACGGGGCCGCCGCATTCATCTTCATGCTGTTTGCGGGCCTGCTCGGCCTGATGGTGCGCGTGCAACTCGCGGTTCCCGACAACAGTTTCATCTCCGCGGATCTCTTCAACCAAGCCTTCACACTGCACGGAACGATCATGATGTTCCTGTTCGCGGTGCCGATCTTCGAGGCCATTGCGGTCTATCTTCTGCCGTCCATGCTGGGCACGCGGGAGCTTCCCTTTCCGCGCCTGTCAGCCTTCGGCTTCTGGAGCTTTGCCATCGGCGGCGTGTTCGTCTGCGGGTCGATCTTCTTCAATGCCGCGCCCAATACGGGCTGGTTCATGTATCCGCCGCTCGCCACCGACAAGGAATACTCCGGCATCGGCGCGGATATCTGGCTGCTCGGCCTCTCCTTCATCGAAGTCGCCTCCATCGCGGCGGCGGTCGAACTCATCGTCGGCATCATGAAATGCCGGGCTCCGGGCATGCGCATCAACATGATGCCGCTCTTTGCCTGGTACCTGCTGATCGTCGCGGGCATGATCCTCTTCGCCTTCCCGCCGCTTATCGCCGGCGATATCCTGTTCGAAATGGAGCGGATGTTCGACTGGCCGTTCTTCGATGCAGCGCGCGGCGGTGATCCGCTCCTCTGGCAGCATCTGTTCTGGATCTTCGGCCATCCGGAGGTCTACATCATCTTCCTGCCGGCCATCGCCATCATGGCCATGGTGGTGCCGACCTTCTCGCAGCGCCCCATCGTCGGCTATTCCTGGATCGTACTCGCCGCCGTGGGCACCGGCTTCCTGAGCTTCGGGCTCTGGGTCCACCATATGTTTGCGACCGGCCTGCCGCAGATGTCGCTCGCCTTCTTCTCGGCGGCGTCCGAGGCAGTGGCTATCCCCACCGGCGTGCAGATCTTCGTCTTCATCGCCACGATGCTGGCCGGCCGGGTGATTTTCTCCGTGCCCATGCTGTTCGGCGCGGGCGGTCTCGCCATCTTCGTGATCGGCGGCCTCACCGGCGTCATGGTCGCGCTCGTGCCCTTCGACTGGCAGGCGCACGACACCTATTTCATCGTCGCCCACCTGCATTATGTGCTGATCGGAGGCATGCTCTTTCCGGTCGTCGCCGGAATCTATTACTACTACCCGTTGTTCGACGGGAAAAAGCTGTCGGACCGGTTCGGCAAGGTCTCGTTCTGGCTGATGTTCGTCGGCTTCAACGTCGCTTTCTTCCCCATGCATTTTTCCGGCCTGCGCGGCATGCCGCGCCGCATCTTCACCTATCCGGCCGGCATCGGCTGGGACTGGTTCAACCTGATCTCCACCATCGGCGCCTTCGTTTTCGCCTTCGGCGTCGGCGTGGTGGTGATCGACGTCGTGCGCCCGAAAAAGAGACAGCCGCGCTGCGAACAGAATCCGTGGAATGCCGGCACGCTGGAATTTATCTCGGAGCCGGAAGAAAACTGGGGCGTCCGATCGGTGCCGATCATCACCAGCCGCTATCCCGCCTGGGACCAGCCGGACCTCATCGACAATATCAAGGCCGGCCGCTACTACCTGCCGGACAGCCCGATGGGGGAACGCGAGACGCTGGTCACCACCGTTCTCGACGCGCGGCCCGTGCAGTGCCTGCGCGTCGGCGGCACCTCGGTCGTGACCATGGTTGCGGCCGCCGCACTCGGGGGCGTGTTCATCGCGCTCACCTTCCACTGGTGGTGGATCACCATTGCCTGTGCCATCGTTACGCTCGGCGCCATTCTCTATTGGCTGTGGACCGGAACCGCGAAAATTCCCGAGACGCAGGACTACGATGTCGGCCTCGGGCTGAAACTGCCGGTCTATGCGTCGGGCCCGGCTTCGGTCGGGTGGTGGGCGATGTTCATCACCATGGTTGGCGACGGCACGGCCTATGCCAGCCTCATCTTCGGCTATTTCTTCTACTGGACCATTCATGAGGATTTCACCGGCGGCCATGCCGGGCCTGGCGCCTTCTGGCCGATGGTGGCGCTGGTGCTCTTCGTTCTCGCCTGGCTTCTCATGCTGGCTGCACGCTCGCTCAACAAGGCGAACCGCATTCGCGCGACGCAGGGCGTGCTTGTCCTCTCCACAGTTCTCACCCTCGCCGGCTGCGGCGCGGGCCTTGCCGGTCCTTACCTATATTCGATGGACCCAACGCTGTTCGTCTATCCTGCCATTGTCTGGGTCGTCGCCATCTGGACCGTCGTCCATGGCGCGGTCGCGGTGATCATGCAGCTATATTGCCTGGCGCGCAGCCTGTCGGGCCGTATGACGGCACGTTACGACATGGATCTCGTCAATGTCGTGCTCTACTGGCATTTCATGGTCATAACCGCCGTCACGTCCTTTGCCGTAATCGGCCTGTTTCCGCTGTTGAGGTGACCCGATGAAATGGCTGCGCGAGATCGAGACCTTCTGGACGCTATTCACGGCGCCGACCGTCTGGGCACTGCATTTCCTGATTTGTTATGTCGCCTTCGCGGTCTTTTGCGCCAAGCAGGGTGCGCTTGCCCTTTCTTTCGATACCGTGCGGCTGGCGCTCGGTGGCGTGACCGTCGTCGCGCTAGGCGTCATCGTGCTTTCCGCCTGGCTCGCCTGGCGGCAATGGGGCTTTGGCACCGACGATCCGCCGCATGATGCGCCGACCGACGAGGACCGCCGGAAGTTTCAGGGCTTCGCCACCCTTCTGCTCGCGGGTCTCTCCTTCGTCGCCGTTCTCTACGTCTCGGTCCCGCTCCTCTTCATCGGAGCCTGCCAGTCATGAGCCGAGAGGGGACACGGAAAAATGCATCGCTGGCCGCCGGGATCGGTGTGCTTCTCGCCATTCTCGTGGCCATCACGCTGAGTTGGGGCGAGCGATCCTTTACGGCCCATATGGTTGTCCACATGGCCATCGTTGCTATTGCCGCGCCACTTGTAGCCACAGCGCTTTCGGGAAGCCGTGCCGATCTCACGCGGCACCTGCCGTGGCTCGGACCGCTGCTCGCCTCGCTGATCGAACTCGTCATCGTCTGGATCTGGCATGTGCCGGCCATGCGCGGCGCGGTGGAAGCCGAACCCTTTCTCGGTCTTTTCGAGCAGGCGACCTTTCTCGCCGGCGGCCTTCTTCTCTGGCTCACCTGTCTGGGCGGCGCGGCAGATGGAAGGACGGGGCGGCGGCTTGCCGGTGCGATCGGGCTTTTGTTCACCTCCATGCACATGACCCTGCTCGGCGTTTTGCTTGCGCTCAGCCCACGCCCGCTCTATGGGGACGGCGACGCGACCTGCTTCGGCATTCCCTTGACTGGCGGAACCGACCAGCAACTGGGTGGTGTGGTCATGCTGGCCGTTGGTGCAGCGTCCTATCTCATCGGCGGCGTGGCGCTCCTTTCCGGTATCCTGCGGGACGAGGGGCCTTTGAAGCCGGAGGACGCGCAATGCTGATCCGCTGGCGTCATCTCCTGGCAGCCCTGGTCGCCTTGCCTGTTCTCGGCCTGATGGTTGCGTGGCTGGGTCTCATTCCGGTCGGCGCGAGCGGCGGGCACTGGGCGGCAACCGACTGGTTTTTGCACTGGGTCATGCGCAATTCGGTGCGAACGGCGGCACTCGATACCAAGACCCCGCCTCTTAACAATGCCGCCATGCTGCCGCTCGCGGCCGGTCATTTCGAGACCGGATGCGCACTCTGCCATGGTTCGCCTGTGCAAAAGCGGTCGGGAGCAGCTCTTGCTATGCTGCCGCCGCCGCCGGACCTGGCAGAGGTTGTGCCGACCTGGACTGATGCCCAGCTGTTCGAGATTGTCCAGCATGGCGTGCGCTTTACCGGCATGCCCTATTGGCCGACGCGCGATCGGGAGGACGAGGTCTGGGCAATGGTCGCCTTCCTGCGGCAGCTGCCGGATATGGACGGCCCGACCTATCTGCGACTATCCGGGCTGGCCACCCCGATTCAGGCCGGCACCCTCCGACCACCCGCTCTTGCCTGCGACAGCTGCCACGCGGAGACGCGGCTCGACCGAAACAGCCTGATCCCCGGCCTTGCCGGCCAGTCCGAGGCCTATCTGCTGGAGAGCCTGCGCGCCTATGCCGACGGAACGCGGCCAAGCGGCGTGATGCAGGCGGCCATCAGCGGGCTGGAGCCCGACAGCTTTCCCGATCTCGCCCGCTTTTACGCCGGTCAGGCGCGCCGGTCGCTGCCACCTGCTCAAAGCGAACCCGCCCTCCTCGATCATGGCCGCCGCCTTGCCGAAGCAGGCGACGCTGGCCGCCGCATCCCCGCCTGCCTCACCTGTCACGACAGGGCCGACGGAGACCCTGCCTTTCCCGTGCTATCTGGACAGAGCGCGCCCTATCTGGAAAGCCAGCTGCGCCTGTTCGCCGCTAATACCCGCGGCGGGGGCGCCTATGCACACCTGATGATTTCGGCTGCCGAGAATCTTGAGGAGCGCGACATCGAAGCACTCGCTGCTTATTTCTCCAGTCGATAATTCTTTTCCTTCCAGCCCGAAAATCGTGTGTCTCAGCTTGTTGATTCGGTGAAGCCGCCTCTGGCTCTTTTGTTGTGCAGGCTCAGGCGTCTGATTGAAACACAGCGACAGCTCTTTTAGGGTATCCATCCGGCGAAGGCCGCAGAGCTTATGATTTAGGCTGGTCCGCCATGATGCGTTCGATCCTTTCCGGATCACATTGCTCGTCGATAAGGAACTG
>NZ_LMQB01000005.1 GCF_001424045.1 Rhizobium sp. Leaf371
CGCGATGAACGAGCGCAGTGCCTTGATCTGGTTTTCCTGCTTCTGCTGGGCATCGGCGAACTTCAGGTCGATGCCGCGCTTTTCGGCTTCCTGCTTCGTCACCGTGGTTTCTGCCGCGCGCCAGCCGGACTCGGAGCCGATCTGCGAAAAGCCGACCGTCATGTCGGCAGCGGATACGCTCGAGAAAACGCAGCCAGCCAGAACCGTTGCACAGCTAAGTGACTTCAAAAACTTCATAAATTCCTCCCGAAAATTGCTCCCCAGCGATACAGCCTTAATATCATATAATATTACAAATGTAAATAACATATCTGAAAATTAGCTAGTTAGTTTGCAACGGAGTCAGCCTAACCGAATGGGCTTATGTTCTACGTCGCTGGATCTGTCGACAAGTTGCTGTTTATTGATACGGCTGCCCATGACACGAGCGATCGCATCGTTGACGAGCCTGAGCGCTGCTAAACTGACCTTTCTGGTCGCCGAACTACAATTGGCGGGCGGCATAAGAAAGACCAAATGCTTGCGATGAGCCGCTTGCGGTCATTGTCGCGGGGCGTGAATCTGGTCAGGCAGTTTTGAGGCAGTAGCATCAATGAGCCCAAGACCATCCTGATTGAATAATTGCCCGCGCTTGAAACCCAGCACAGCTCAACAGGCAGAGCATGTGAAATATATTTCATTGTATGATTTATATTGACGCGAAATGCCTTTTGCGCTTATCTCCCTCTACCGGACTTCGAGGAGGAACTCCGGTCTTCATGGGATCATCGGCCGCTGATGAGGCGCTGCCGGGTATTTGGAAGAGGCTTCGGCCTCGGGAGAGGAATCTTGCGCAAATTTCTAGGAACGACCGCTTTGGCGGTCCTTGCGTCCACACTTTTCGCTGGCGTTACCGCTGCTGAAACGGAAAATCCCTTCCGCTGCAAGCCCGGTGAAAAATATGTCATGAACGTCATGGTTTCAGGCGTCGAATACTGGTTCCCGGTCTATGAGATGTTCAAGCAGGCCGGCCAGCAACTCGGCTGCGAAACAGCTTATACCGGCACGCCGGAATATGACGTCAACAAGCAGATCGCCACCTTCGACCAGGCACTGGCCCAGAACCCGGCCGGTATCCTCGTCCACCCGATGAACTCCGATCCGTTCATCGAGCCGATCAACCGGGCAATCGATCAGGGCACGGCCGTCGTCACTTTCGCGGCCGATGCGCCGCTCTCCAAGCGTATCTCGTTCATTACCTCGGACAATACTCGGGAAGGCGCCTATGCCGCTGACGCGATTGCCAAGAAAATGGATGGCAAGGGCGAATATGCGGTTCTGGAAAACCCGGGTCAGGACAACCACGACAAGCGCATCGCCGCCTTCATCGCCCGCATGACGGAAAACTACCCGGACATGAAACTGGTCGGCCGTGCGGCTTCCAATCAAGATCCGACCAAGGCCTATCAGGCGCTTTCGAGCCTCCTCCAGGCCAATCCGAACCTCGGCGCCGTGTTCATGCCGGAAGCCAACTCGGCCATTGGCGCATCGCAGGCCAACAAGGAAAACGGCGGCAAAATCCTCGTCATGTGCGCCGACGTTAACGCCAATATTCTGGATATGATCAAGGCGGGCGAGGTGTTCGGCTCGATCAACCCGAACCAGGGCATGCAGGGTTACATGGGTTTCATGCTGCTGTGGCTTGCCAAGCATCCGGAACTCATCGACCCGATGAACGACGCGAAGCGCGTCGGCTTCAATCCGATGAGTATTCCGTTCGTCGACAACGGCCTGTCGATCGTTACGGCTGATAATGCCGACGATTTCTACTGGGACAAGTACCTGAAGCGGCGGGGCACGAAGGGCATCGAGGAGTAAGTCCTTTGCCGGTGGTCCGGGACAGGATGCCCCGGACCACCACCGCGAGCTTGGAGGAGGAGACGATCATGGTGCCGGTCCCGGTTTTGGAAATCCGCAATGTCAGCAAGCACTTCGGTGCGGTCAGGGCTTTGACGGACGTGAGCTTCAGCCTGGAAAAGGGGGAGGTTCATGCGCTTTGCGGCGAAAACGGCGCGGGCAAGTCGACGCTGATGAATATCATTGCCGGCGTTTTGCAACCAACCGAAGGCGACGTGCTCATCGATGGTGCGCCGGTCAAGGTGACGTCACCGGCCGTGGCGCAATCGCTTGGGCTTGGGCTCGTACATCAGGAAATCGCGCTCTGCCCCGATGCGACCGTGGCCGAGAACATGTTCATGGCCGCCACCAACCGCCGCCGATCGCCTTTCATGAACTATGGCAGGCTGGAGCGGGACGCGCAGGCCGTGATGAACCGGCTGGCGCCGATCGACGTGCGCCGCAAGGTCGCCGAACTGCCCATTTCCAGTCAGCAGCTGGTCGAGATCGCCAAGGCGTTGACGCTCGATTGCCGCGTGCTGATCTTTGACGAGCCGACAGCGGCGCTGACGGAATCGGAAACCCAGGTCCTGTTCGGGATCATCCGTGATCTGAAGGCGCAGGGCATTTCGATCATCTATATCAGCCATCGCATGGCCGAGATTTTCAGCCTCTGCGACCGGGTAACCGTGTTTCGCGACGGGCGCCATGTCTCGACCGAGACTGTCGCCTATCTGACACCGGATGATATCGTGCGCCGCATGGTCGGGCGGGAGATCACCCAGCTCTATCCGGACAAGCAGGCGCTGAGCGAACGGACGGACGAGACCATTCTGAGCGTGCGCGGTCTTGGCGACGGCAGCCGTTTCCAGGATGTCAGCTTTGAATTGCGCCGGGGCGAAATCCTCGGTATCGGCGGGCTGATCGGCTCTGGCCGCACGGAAATTGCCGAAGGCATCTGCGGATTACGACCGGTGACGCACGGCGAGGTGCAGCTGAATGGACAGGTCTTGTGGACAAGATCCTATGCGCAGGCCGTCAAGGCGGGTGTCGTCTACCTGTCGGAGGACCGCAAGGGGTCCGGCATTTTTCTGGACTTGTCCATCGCCCGGAACATCGCGGTTCTCGACCTTAAATCGCTGACCGGGCCGCTTGGCCTGTTGAATGCCGAGGCGGAGGCCGATCGCGCCCGGGATCTTACCCGCCGGCTCGGGGTACGGATGGGCGGCATCGATATGCCGGTCTCCTCGCTCTCAGGCGGCAACCAGCAGAAGGTGGCGATTGCCAAACAGCTGGCGGTCAATCCCAAGGTCATCCTTATGGACGAGCCGACGCGCGGCATCGATGTCGGCGCCAAATCGGAAATCCACCGGCTGTTGCGCGATCTCGCGCGCTCGGGCATCGGCATCGTTCTCATCTCGTCCGAACTGCCGGAATTGCTCGGCCTTTGCGACCGGGTGGTGGTGATCCGCGAGGGGACGATTGCCGGCGCGGTCGAGGGAGAGACGATGACGGAAGAAGCGATCATGCGCCTTGCATCGGGTGTCGTCGGGCACAACGCGTCAAAGGCATCAGAGCATGCTGCGTAAAGAACAAGCAGAGGCAGGAGACAAGATCATGGCGGATGCTACGTTAACAACGGCACATCAGGCATGCGCGCCCGGCTGGAAACGGCTGGGGACCATGCGCGAGGCGGGACTGGTCGCAATCATCCTGGCGCTCTGCATCGCCATGAGCGTTGCCTCGCCGCATTTCCTGACGCTCGGCAACTTCCGGGCCATGCTGATGTCGTTCTCGGTCGAAGGCATCGTCGTCGTCGGCATGACCATCCTGTTGATCGTCGGCGGCATCGACCTGTCGGTCGGCTCGGTCGTCTGCTTTTCGATGGTGCTGTCGGGTTCGCTGTTCCTGATGGGGCTCGACCCCTGGAGCGCATCGTTGATCGGCATCGTTGCCAGCGGCCTGATCGGCTGCGTCATGGGCTTCTTCGTGACGGTGGTGGGCCTGAACCATTTCATCACGTCACTGGCGGCGATGGTGATCGTGCGCGGAATCTGCCTGATCATCACCAAGGGCACCCCGCTGTCGCTGTTCACCTTGCCGCCTTCGTTCAAGGCGGTCGGGCAGGGTACCCTCTCCGGTGTTCCCTATGTGATCCTGATTTTCGTGGCCATCGTCGTGCTGTTCGATTTCCTGCTGCGCCGGGCAACGGCTTTCCGCAAGGTGTTCTACACCGGCAGCAACGAGAAGGCGGCGCTCTATTCCGGCATCAGGACCAATCAGGTGAAGTTCTGGGTGACGGTGCTCTGCGCCACGCTGTCGGGTGTGGCCGGCGTCATCTATATGTCCCGTTTCGGTGCCGCGACCCCGACCTTCGGTGTCGGCATGGAACTCAACATCATTGCGGCTGCGGTGATCGGCGGGGCCTCGCTGAATGGCGGGTCCGGCACGATCCTGGGTGCAATCCTCGGTATTGCCCTGCTTTCGGTCGTCACCAGTTCGCTGATCCTTCTCGATGTCTCGGTCTATTGGCAAGACATGATCAAAGGCTGCATTCTGCTCGCCGCCGTATCGATCGATCATTTCCTGCACCAGCGGAAGGCTGCCTGACATGCCCATTGCCAAGCTCAAGCCCGCCAATGCGCCGCGCGAGGAAATCGTCATCGCCCGGCAGATGCACCAGGCCCTCGTCCTGCATTTCCTCGAAGGCCTGACCCAGGCGCAGATCGCCGATCAGCTCGGCATCTCGCACGCCACCGTCAACCGGCTGATCAAGCGCGGCCGCCAGCTGGGCTTGGTCGAAATCAAGATCAAGTCACCGGTCGAGCCGCTGGTCGATATGGAAGAACAGCTTCTGGCGCTCGGCGGCATTAGCCGCACTGTCGTGGTTCCGACCGTGTCCGACAATCCCCAGACAGCGCTTCAGGCGGTCGGCGAAGCAGCGGCCAGGCTGTTGCTTGAAGAGATCATCGACGGCGATACGATCTGCGTCACTGGGGGCAAGGGCGTCAGCGCCGTAGTTGCCGGCATGCATGCGCCGCGCCGCTTCGATATCGAAGTGATCCCGGCGACAGGCTGCGTCCAGGGCAAGCACTATACAGACGTGAACCATGTTTCGACATTGATGGCCGACCGGCTCGGCGGCCGCTCTTATCAGATCCATGCGCCGCTGTTTGCCGATAGTGCGGCCGAGCGCGACATGCTGATCAACATGCGCTCCGTCGCCGACGTGTTCAAACGGGCGCGCGAGGCACAAATCGCGGTGGTTGGCATCGGTTCGATCCTGTCGGATGACTCTAGCTATTACGACCTGCACCCGTCTTCGAGCACCGACCGCGCGGCCATCGAGCGCTCGGGCGCATCCTGCGAACTGCTGGCGCATCTGCTCGATAACCAGGGTCAGGTCTGCGACTACAGCCTCAACCGGTCGCTGGTTTCGCTGACCCTTCCCGAATTCGCCTCGATCCGCACCAAGATTGGTGTGGCAAGCGGGCCGAACAAGGCGGGGCCGATCCTCAGTGTTCTCCGAGGCAATCATCTGGATACGCTGGTGACCGACGAAGCGACGGGTGCGCGGGTACTTGCACTGGCGAATGGCGAAGGAAAATGGGCATGAGCGAGCAGCAGTTGACACGTGAGATCGGCAAGTCCGGCGTTTCCGCCTCGGCGGTGGGGCTCGGCACCTGGGCCATCGGCGGCTGGATGTGGGGCGGGACGGACGAAAACGAATCCATTGCCGCGATCCAGGCATCGCTCGATGCCGGCGTGACCCTGATCGACACCGCGCCGGCCTACGGGCTCGGGCGCTCGGAGGAGATCGTCGGTAAGGCCTTGGCCGGGCGGCGCGACAAGGCGGTGATCGCCACGAAATGCGGGCTTGTCTGGCATACGCAGAAAGGCCGGCATTTCTTCGATCAGGACGCCACGCCGGTGCACCGCTATCTCGGACGCGACGCGATCCTGCACGAGGTCGAAGAGAGCTTGAAGCGGCTGAACACGGATTACATCGACCTCTACATCACCCATTGGCAGGACCCGACGACGCCGATCGAGGAGACGATGCGCGCGCTCGAGGACCTAAAGAGTGCCGGAAAAATCCGGGCGATCGGTGCCAGCAATGTGAGCGCGGCCGAGCTTGACGCTTATATCGCCATCGGCGGTCTGGATGCGATCCAGGAGCGGTTCAGTATGATGGACCGCGAGATCGAGACCGATCTGCTGCCGCTTACGACGGCGAACGGCATCGCGACGCTCAGCTATTCGTCGCTGGCGCTTGGCCTGCTGTCGGGTACTGTCGGGCCGGATCGCGTATTCTCAGGCGATGACCAGCGCCGTGACAATCCGCGCTTTTCCCCTGCCAACAGGGAGAAGGCGATGGCTTTTACCAAGGCCATCCAGCCGATTGCCGAGAAGCATGGCGCAAGCATCGCCCAGACCGTCATTGCCTGGACGCTTTCGCAGCTCGGCGTGACCTTCGCGCTCTGCGGCGCGCGCAATCCGGCGCAGGCGCTCGACAATGCACAGGCGGGCAGGCTGAGGCTGGAGACGGATGACGTGGCGGCGATCGATGCCTCCATTTCCACCGAACTGACCGACATGGACAGGTAGCGGAAGCCAACATGAAACGCGAAGAGATATTGGACGGGCTCCGCCAAAGCCCGAAGGTGGACGTGTGTGTCATTGGCGGCGGCATCAACGGCCTCAGCGTGTTCCGCGAGCTGGCCTTACAGGGTTTGCGCGTGGTCCTCGTCGAAAAGGCCGACTACTGCTCCGGCGCTAGTTCGGCACTGTCGCGCATGGTGCATGGCGGCTTGCGGTATCTGGAGAACGGCGAATTCAAGCTGGTGCAGGAGTCGCTCGCTGAGCGTGATCGGCTGTTGCGCAACGCCCCGCACTATGTCGCGCCGCTACCGACGGCGGTGCCGATCTTCGACGTGTTTTCCGGACTTAGCAACGGGATCGCGCGGTTTCTGGGGCTTACCCGGCGCCCGAGCCGGCGCGGCGCCATCGTCATCAAGGCCGGGCTCGGCATCTACGACGTCCTCACCCGCAGCCGCGCGCTGATGCCGCGTCACCGGTTTTTCGGCCGACGCAGAGCGCTGCGGACCTGGCCTGCGCTCAACCCGGCCATCAGGAGTTCCGCGATCTATTTCGACGCCTGGGTCAGCCACCCCGAGCGTCTGGGGATCGAGCTGCTTCAGGATGGCCTGTCGGCCAACGCGAAGGCAGCCGGTCTGAATTACGCGCAGCTTCGTCGAACGGCGCAGGGCGACTTCGAGATCGTGGACACGATCAGAGGCGGCGTTGCGCCTATCGAACCGGCGCTGATCGTCAACGCCACGGGCGGCTGGATCGACATCGCCAATACGACGCTTTTTTCGCCCGCCAAAGCGCCGGCGCCCATGATGGGCGGCACCAAGGGATCGCACCTGATCATCGACAATGCGGCACTCTACGCGGCGCTGGCCGGCCACATGATCTTCTATGAAAACGAGGAAGGGCGGATCTGCATTCTGTTTCCCTATCTCGGCCGGGTTCTCGTCGGCTCGACGGACCTGCGGGTCGACAGCCCCGAGAATATCCGCTGCGAGGCCGATGAACGGGAGTATATCCTGCAGTCGCTCGCCTTCGTCCTGCCGGAAATCCGTATCCAGCCGCACGAGATCGTCTTCCAGTTCTCGGGCGTGCGGCCTTTGCCGGCGAGCAACGACAGCTTTACGGGCCGGATTCCGCGCAACCACCACTGCACGATGCTGGAGGCCGTCGACGCGGGGCCGGCGGTGCTCTGCATGATCGGCGGCAAATGGACGACATTCCGATCCTTCGGTGCGCTTGCCGCCGATATGACGCTGGAGCGGCTCGGAGCCACGCGCCGCACGGGCACGGAAGATCGCGCGATCGGCGGGGGACGCAGCTTTCCCGCCGACCGGAACGCCTGGATCTCGACGCTTGCGCGGACGTCGGGGATCGCGCGCGACCGGGCGCGGGCGCTGTTCGAGCGCTACGGCACGGATGCCGGACGTGTCGCCGGGTTCATCGCGAGCAGCCCGGACGCGGCGATGCCCCATCCCGATTATTCCGAACGGGAACTGCTCTTCCTGATCCGGACCGAGAGCGTCGAGCATCTCGACGATTTGCTTTTGCGGCGCACGACGCTGGCGATCACCGGGGACGTATCGCTCGCCATGGTCGATGCGGTCCTCGACCTCATGGCGCGGGAAAAGCGGTGGAGCGCCGCCGGGCGCATGGACGAGCGCCGCCGCTTTCTCACCCTCCTCGCCGACCGTCATGGCGTTGACGAACACATGCTTTCCGCACGGAACGAACAAAGGAACACAGAATGCAAAACAACCATAAAGTTCGGATGAACCGGCTTTTCGGCGGCGGCCGTTGCCTCGACGTGGCGATCGATCACGGCGTCTGCAACGAGCCCTCCTTCCTCGACGGACTGGAGGATATGGAGGTCGTCGTGGAGGCGCTGGTGGCCGCTCGACCGGATGCGATCCAGATGAACTACGGGCAGGCAGATCTTCTCCAGACCGTGTCCGGCAAGGACAAGCCGGCGCTCGTCATGCGCATCGACATGGGCAATCCGTACAACCGCATCCGCCACCGGGATATGTGGGCGGTGCTTCAAAACGAGGCCGAGCCCCTAATCGGCGCGATCGAGATGGACGCCGCCTGCGTGGTGGTCAACCTGTTCATGCTGCCGGACGAGCCGGATCTCTTTCGCCAATGCGTCCGGAATATCGCCCGCGTGCGCGCCGACTGTGAGAAATACGGCATGCCGCTGATGATCGAGCCGCTGGCGATGCAGCCCGTGACCGAGAGGGGCGGCTACATGGTCGACGGCGACACGCAGAAGATCGTGACGCTGACGCGGCTCGCCCGCGAAATGGGCGCTGATATCGTTAAGGCCGATCCGACCGACGATGCCGAGGATTTTCATAGGGTTGTGGAAGCGGCACGCTGCCCGGTTCTCGTACGAGGCGGCGGCAAAGAAGACCTGCAGACCGTTCTCGACAAGTCTTCTGCGCTGATGCGGCAGGGTGCACAGGGAATGGTCTACGGACGCAATATCTATCAGCATGCCAATCCGGGTAGCGTCGTGCGCGCTTTGATGGCCATTATTCATGAGGACGCGAGCGGAGAGGCGGCGTTTGCGCGCTATCAGCAAGGCTGATGGTGGGGCTTGGACGCGCGGGAGGGGATCAAATGGACACATATCTTTTGGGGCTCGATGCCGGCAACACCGTCATCAAGGCCGTCATCTTCGACCTGAATGGCAGGGAGATCGCCACCGCAGCCGAGGAGGGGCATAGCCGGATGCCGTTTCCGGGCCAGGTCGAGCGCGGACTGGAAGAGCTTTGGGCGAACGCCCGGCAGGTGATTCGCGCCTGCCTGGCAAAGGCGAAGATCCGGCCGGAGAATATCGCTGCAATCGGCTGTGCCGGCCATGGCAACGGCCTCTATGCGCTCGACCGCGACGGCGCGCCGCTTCTCGGCATCCAGTCGCTGGACACACGGGCAACCGGCCTCGTGGATGAGTGGCGCGCGCAGGGGATCGGAGCGCGCGTCCAGCCCATCGCCCGCCAGCATCCCTGGCCCTCGCAGACGCCGACCCTGCTGGCTTGGCTAAAGCGCTACAGGCCGGACATGTTCGCCCGCATCGGCACGGTGTTTTTCTCCAAGGACTTCATCGTCAACCGCCTGACAGGCAGCCGTGTGAGTGAGGTCTCGGACATGTCCGGCGCCGGGCTGCTCGATCTGGCGACCCGCCGCTACGACGCCGCGCTGATGGACGCCTATGGGCTCGGTGACTGCATGGACCTCCTGCCGACGCTGATCGAAAGCGCCGACATCGCCGGTCATGTGAGCGCGGACGTGGCGCGCGAGACCGGCCTTGCTGCGGGAACGCCTGTCGTCGGCGGCCTGTTCGATGTCGTCGCCTCGGCGCTCGGTTCGGGCGTCACGCGCACCGGTAGCGCCTCGATCATCGCAGGAACCTGGAGCGTCAATCAGGTGATCGTTGATCGGCCCGATCTCGACAAGCCGGTCTTCATGGCCTCGACCTTTGATCGCACGCGCTATCTCGCGATGGACAACAGCGCCACCTCGGCCGCCAACCTCGAATGGCTCGTGCGCGAATTCTTCGAAGGCGACCACGAAGCCGACGTCTCGCCTTTCGACGCCTGCTGCGCGCTGGCCGGTCTAATCGATGTCGCTCCGGACGATCCGCTCTATCATCCCTATCTCTACGGCGCGCAGCAGGATGGCCACGCCCGCGCCGGCTTTTACGGGATGGCCGGTTGGCATACGAAGGGACATCTCGTCCGCGCGCTCCTTGAAGGCGTGGCCTTCGGTCATCGCCAGCATATCGACACGCTGCGTGATGCCGGCGCGACATTCAACGAGGCGGTCTTGTCCGGCGGCGGGTCGCGCAGTCTGCTCTGGCCCCAGATCTTCGCGGACGTCCTCGGCATTCCCGTATCCGTCGCCCGATCGCGGGAAACCGGCGCGCTTGGCGCGGCAATTGCGGCCGGCACCGGCGTCGGGCTTTTCCCGGACTTCGGGCAAGGTGCCATGGCAATGGTTCAGTCTGACCGTCATTATACGCCCGATGCCGCGCTGGCAGGGCATTATGCACGCCGTTACGCGCTGTATCAGGATATGTCGGAGGCCATGGCACCCCTCTGGCGGCGTCTCGGTGCCACAGCGGCCCAAGCCACGGTCGCGGGAGTAGCGGCGTGAACCGGCATGTCACAGATCCAGCAATCGATGCGGGCACCTATGATTTCATCATCGTCGGCGCGGGGTCGGCCGGCTGCGTCCTTGCCAATCGTCTGACGGCGGACGGGCTGACGCGGGTTCTGCTTCTCGAAGCCGGCGGCAGCGACCGGTATCACTGGGTGCATGTGCCAATCGGATATCTCTACTGCATGGGCAATCCGCGCACTGACTGGATGATGCGAACGGCGACGGAGGCGGGGCTGAATGGCCGCTCGCTTGCCTATCCGCGCGGAAAAGTACTTGGCGGCTGCTCCTCGATCAACGGCATGATCTACATGCGCGGCCAGGCATCCGACTACGACACCTGGCGCCAGGCCGGCAATGCCGGCTGGGGGTGGGACGATGTACTGCCATATTTCCTGAAGTCGGAAGACAATTATCGCGGCAAGTCCGAAGCCCATGGCAGCGGAGGCGAGTGGCGTGTGGAAAAGCAGCGGCTGTCATGGCCGATCCTCGACTCGTTCCGGGATGCAGCCGAAGAGCTCGGCATCCCCAAGACCGACGATTTCAACACGGGCGATAACGAAGGCTCCGGCTATTTCGAGGTCAACCAGCGCGGCGGACTGCGCTGGAACACGACGAAGGCCTTCCTGCGCCCCGCGATGAAGCGGCCGAACCTGCGCGTGCTGACCGGCGCGGAGACGGATCGCCTAGAGCTTGACGGACAGCGTGCGGCGGGGGTCCGTTTCCGCATGCAAGGCCAGATGCACGTCGCCCAAGCCCGCCGCGAGGTGATCCTGTCGGCCGGGGCGATCAATTCGCCAAAAATCCTCGAACTCTCGGGCATCGGTCGCCCCGAAGTTCTGTCCGCCGCCGGTATAGAGGCCGTGCATGAGCTGCCAGGGGTCGGCGAAAACCTGCAGGATCACTTGCAGATCCGCACCGTCTTTCGCATAGAGGGCACAAAAACCCTGAACCAGCTCTATCACAACCTTTTCACGCGCGCCGGCATGGGCATCGAATATGCCTTGCGACGGTCCGGGCCCCTGTCGATGGCCCCGAGCCAGCTCGGCATCTTCGCAAAGAGCGATCCGTCGGTCGCGACGGCCGACCTCGAATATCACGTCCAACCGCTCAGCACTGACCGTCTCGGCGAGCCGCTGCATCGCTACCCCGCCGTTACCGTTTCCGTCTGCAACTTGCGGCCGGAAAGCCGTGGCACGGTGCATGTGATGGGAAAGGATGCCTCCGCAGCACCTGAAATCCGGCCGACATATCTCTCGACACACGGAGACCGGATCGTCGCGGTCAATTCGATCCGTCATGTGCGCCGGCTGATGGGGGCAGAGGCCATCCGGAAATACAATCCGGTGGAAATTCAGCCAGGTTCGGCGTGCGAAAGCGATTCCGACCTTCTCGAACGTATCGGCGACATCGCGACGACGATCTTTCACCCTGTCGGAACCTGCAAGATGGGGAGCGACACTAGGGCCGTCGTCGATGCGGAGCTACGGGTCCGCGGACTTCAGAGCCTGAGGGTCGTGGATGCATCGATCATGCCGTCGATCGTCTCGGGCAACACCAATTCGCCTGTCATCATGATCGCGGAAAAGGCGGCAGATTTCATTTTGGCAAGTTATTGATATGCTCATGCGGAATTTTTTGTCGACAGACCTTATTATCCACTAATAAAATCGGCGGAAATTGCTTACAAATTGCTAATGTGCGCAATAAAAATATGATATAATTCGTTTTTTTTCTTTATCTCTTCATCTTTTTATAAATAATCACTTTATATAATATTAAACAATAAAAACCTTTTAATTAAATAAAGGAATACATTAAGCCAAATATTATTAGAAATATGGCCATATACAACGTTTTACGTCGTAATGACGTGCCTTGAACTGCGTCAGTGGCCTAAAATCGAAGAGAACTTGCACAAGAAGGGACGGCTTTCGCCGCGCAGTAGATGAAGATAAATATTGGAGCGCCGAAAGAGATGTTCTCTGGAGAAGCGCGCGTTGCGATGACTCCCGAAAGCGCGGTTCATTTGATGAAACTAGGCTATGACTGTACGCTGGAAGCTAGGCTCAGGACTCATTGTTTCAAATCCAGAAGATGACGGTTGCAGCGATGCAGATGGCTGAGATGAACGTGTGGGCGCATCTGTCGTATCGTGTAGCGATGCGTCGCCAGTCCTTGAGCTTGGCGAAGAGGTTCTCGACCTTGTGGCGCTGGCGATAGAGTACCTTGTCGTAGGGATAAGAGTCCTTGAGCTTGGCGAAGAGGTTCTCGACCTTGTGGCGCTGGCGATAGAGTACCTTGTCGTAGGGATAAGGAATTTTCCGGCTTCGGCTCGACGGAATACAGGGTTCGATGCCCTTGGTGACGAGCGCCTGCCGAAACCAGGTGCTGTCGTAGCCGCGATCGGCGATAAGGACGTTGGCTGGCGGGAGGGCATTCAGCACGAGACGGGCGCCTTTGTGGTCACTCATCTGACCTTCCGATAGCAGCATGACGACGGGACGGCCTTTGTCGTCGCAGACGGTGTGGAGCTTGGAGTTCAGGCCGCCCTTGGTGCGTCCGATACGTCGGGGAACATCCCCTTTTTAAGCAGGCTCGCCGCCGTGCGGTGGGCCTTCAGGTGTGTCGCGTCGATCATGATGCGCTCGGGCTTGGGACCTTCGCCCGCCAAAGCCGCAAAGATCCGGTTGAACACGCTGAGCCGACTCCAACGGATGAAGCGATTGTAGAGTGTCTTGTGCGGGCCATAGTCCTTCGGCGCATCCTTCCACTGCAACCCGTTGCGGATCACATAGACGATCCCGCTCACCACCCGCCGGTCATCGACCCGCGGCACACCATGCGCCAAGGGAAAGAACGGCGAGATCCGAGACATCTGACGCTCGCTCAGCAAAAACAAATCACTCATCACCGCCTCCTCAATGGAGACTGTGAATCACATCTCAAATCAGATTAATAGGTCCTGAGCCTAGTGCGGGTAAAGCCGCCGGCTTTTCAGACAGTGACTATCGCGACGTTGGCGTTACCGTTGTCAAAGATGCCGAGGAGCTTTACTCGACATCCAACGTAATAGTAAAAGTGCGCCCGCCACAGAGCGTGGAAATCGGCCGGTTAGCTCCCGGCAAGACGCTGATTTCGCTCTTTTACCCGGCGCAGAGCAAGGACCTGCTCGATCTGGCGATGTCAACCGGCGCGAATGTCATCGCAATGGACATGGTGCCTCGCATCAGTCGCGCCCAGAAGATGGACGCGCTGTCATCGATGGCCAATATCGCCGGTTACCGTGCGGTGATCGAGGCGGGCAATAATTTTGGCCGCTTTTTTACCGGCCAGGTCACGGCTGCCGGCAAGGTGCCGCCCGCCAAGGTTCTTGTGATCGGCGCGGGCGTTGCGGGTCTTGCGGCGATCGGCACGGCGACCTCGCTGGGTGCGATCACCTATGCCTTCGACGTGCGCCCAGAAGTGGCCGAGCAGATCGAGTCCATGGGCGCACAGTTCGTCTATCTGAATTTTGAAAACGCGCAGGATGGTGCCGCGACCGGCGGCTATGCCACGCCGTCCTCGCCGGAATTCCGCGAAAAGCAACTCGCCAAGTTCCGCGAACTGGCGCAAGAGATCGACATCGTCATAACCACCGCGCTGATCCCGGGCCGTGATGCGCCCAAGCTGTGGCTGGCCGACATGGTGGCTGCAATGAAGTCGGGTTCGGTCGTCATCGACCTTGCCGCCGAGCGTGGCGGCAATTGCGACCTGACGGTTGCTGACCAGAAGATCGTGTCGGAGAACGGCGTGACGATCGTCGGTTACACTGACTTTCCGAGCCGCATGGCCGCCCAGGCCTCGACGCTCTATTCGACCAATATCCGCCATATGATGACCGACCTGACGCCGGCGAAGGACGGCGCGATCGTGCACAACATGGAAGACGATGTCATACGTGGTGCGACCATTGCCTTCCAGGGCGAGATCACTTATCCACCGCCACCGCCGAAGGTCCAGGCGATCGCGGCTGCCAAGCCGAAGGAGAAGTTCAAGGAACTGCCACTTGCGGAAAAACGGGCCCGGGAAACTGCCGCGTTCAAGACGCAGACGCGCAACCAGGTCGGCCTGCTGGTGGTATCCACTCTCCTGCTGCTGCTTATCGGTGCCTATGCACCGGAAAGCTTCATGGGCCATTTCATCGTTTTCGTTCTCTCCTGCTTCATCGGCTTCTCGGTGATCTGGAATGTCAGTCACTCGCTGCATACCCCGCTGATGGCGGTGACCAATGCTATTTCCGGCATCGTCATTGTGGGTGCGCTGCTGCAGGTCGGCTCCAGCAACTGGCTGGTGGTGATTTTGGCGGCTTTGTCGGTACTGATCGCGACGATCAACATCGTCGGTGGCTTCCTTGTGACACGGCGCATGCTCGCCTTGTTCCAGAAGTCGTGATCGGGGAGGGGAAAAGACTATGACAATCGGTATTGTATCTGCGGCCTATATCGCCGCTGCTGTTCTCTTCATCCTATCGCTCGGCGGTCTGTCCGGCCAGGAAAGCGCAAAGCGCGCCGTCTGGTACGGCATTGTCGGCATGGCGCTGGCGGTAGCAGCCACCGTCTTCGGCCCGGGCGTCGGCAACTGGTTCATCATCCTGGTGATGATCGCCGGCGGCTCGGTCATGGGCTACTACGTCGCTGCCCGCGTGCAGATGACGGAAATGCCGCAGCTTGTGGCGGCGCTTCACTCCTTCGTCGGTCTGGCCGCAGTGTTCATCGGCTACAATGCCGAACTGGAAGTCGGCACCGTTCTGGCGCTGAAGGCGGTGGGCGGTGACCTGTCGACACTGGCCGGTTTTGCCGAGAAGCTCGCCCATAAGGATCTGGTGGAAATCGCCATCCTCAAGGTCGAGGTTTTCCTCGGCGTGTTCATCGGTGCGGTCACCTTCACCGGCTCGGTCATCGCCTTCGGCAAGCTTGCCGGCAAGGTCGACGGCAAGGCGAAGAAGCTTCCGGGCGGGCATTCTCTCAATGCAGGTGCGGCGCTGGGCTCGATCATCCTGCTGGTCATATTCTTCAATGGTGCGGGCGTCTGGACACTGGTGCTGATGACGCTGCTCGCCTTCTTCATCGGCTGCCACCTGATCGTGGGCATCGGCGGCGCCGACATGCCGGTTGTCGTCTCGATGCTGAACAGCTACTCCGGCTGGGCTGCCGCTGCCATCGGCTTTTCGCTCGGCAACGACCTCTTGATCGTCACCGGCGCCTTGGTCGGCTCCTCTGGTGCAATCCTCTCCTACATCATGTGCAAGGCGATGAACCGCTCCTTCGTCTCGGTCATTCTCGGCGGCTTCGGCGGTACGACGGGACCGGCGATGAAGATCGAGGGCGAACAGATCGCCGTCGATGCGGAAGGTGTTGCCGCGGCGCTGAACGATGCTGACAGCATCATCATCGTGCCGGGTTACGGCATGGCGGTTGCCCAGGCGCAGCAGGCTGTCTCGGAGTTGACGCGCAAGCTCAGGGCAGCTGGCAAGACCGTGCGTTTTGCTATCCATCCGGTGGCCGGCCGTCTGCCGGGCCACATGAACGTGCTGCTCGCCGAAGCCAAGGTACCCTACGACATCGTCATGGAAATGGACGAGATCAACGATGACTTTCCGACCACGGACGTCGTCATCGTCATCGGCTCCAACGACATCGTCAATCCGGCTGCAGAAGAAGATCCGAATTCGCCGATCGCCGGAATGCCAGTACTGCAGGTGTGGAAGGCTAAACAGGTCTTCGTCTCCAAGCGCGGCCAGGGCACCGGCTATTCCGGCATCGATAACTCGCTCTTTTTTAAGGAGAACACTCGGATGTTCTACGGAGATGCGAAGAAGAGTATCGGCGACTTGGTTCCTCTGATGGCTTGAGCCATGCCACGTCAGACGTGACCGCCCAATGACATTGAGGCCATGGAGCATCTTCTGCAAACGATGCCAATCATGGTCTGAACCTGTGCCGTGCGCGATTTGCGTTTTGAGGAGCGACTTTGAGCCAAGCCTCGGTCGCCTGCGAGATCTCAACCGCGCTTCATATCCATGCCACTCCCAGTGATAGTGATGGGGTAACCACGGACACCCGTCTCCTGATCGATCATGGATGACATGAGAGTATCTACGCCGCGCAACACCCGAGCGCGCTTAAGCGCATCTTCGGTCACGCATCAGCTTTGCCAACTTGGATCCAGTTGAAGGTCGCTGTAGATAACATAGTTACGAATAGAATTATGAATGCCGCATATACCTTTGTACTGAGTTTCCAAGAGTTCATGTTTATCGCTCAGCCCCATAGTAAATCGCAAAAATACTGTAATCTTCCATGTGGTTTTTCAGACGTTATACAGGTTGGCGATTGCTTACTTCTAACCAGGATGACTTGGATAGTGTAATAAACTATATTTCCTGAAGCGCTTCATTCTTATTACTTATAAAATATCGATAACTAAATTCTAGTGGATTGATTGAAACAAAGGAGTCCGAGTTGGGATTCCCCTTCGGTCTTCATCGTGCAACGATATCGTATGCGTACAGGTATCACATTTGACGTCGCTGTGGCGGACCGAGCCCGCTTGGAAGCGATTGTTGCAGCGCCGACCTCTGCTCAGAAGCACGTGTGCCGCGCGAAGATCATCTTGATGAGTGGCGACGGTTCGGGAACGGTCGCGATCATGGAGGCAACCGACAAATCGAAAACCTGCGTCTGGCGCTTGCAGGAGCGCTTCATGACCGAGGGCGTCGATGGTCTTTTGCGCGACAAGAGCAGACCGCCCGGCATTGCGCCGCTGGATGGCGAACTCGTTGAGCGTGTCGTCGCACTGACGCTTGAGACGCCTCAACAGGAAGCAACGCACTGGACGGTTCGTGCGATGGCCAAGGTCGTTGGGATTGCAGCCTCTTCGGTCGTCAAGATCTGGCATGAGCATGGGCTGGCACCGCATCGCTGGCGCAGCTTCAAACTCTCCAACGACAAGGCTTTCGCCGAGAAACTGCATGATGTGGTTGGCCTCTACGTCTCGCCGCCGGCCCATGCCATCGTCCCGTCCGTCGATGAGAAGAGCCAGATCCGAGCACTCGACCGGACGCAACCGGGTCTTCCCCTAAAGAAAGGCCGCGCTGGCACGATGACCCACGATTACAAGCGCCACGGCACGACCACCCTGTTTGCCGCCCTCAACATCCTCGACGGCTCGGTGATCGGCCGAAACATGCAGCGTCACCGGCATCAGGAGTTCATCCGTTTCCTCAACGCCATCGAGGCGGAGTTGCCAAAGGATAAGGCCGTCCACGTCATTCTCGACAACTATGCGACCCATAAGCAGCCGAAGGTCCGCGCCTGGCTGGCAAGGCATCCGCGCTGACCTTCCACGTCGTGCCGACATCCTGCTCATGGCTGAACGCCGTCGAAGGTTTCTTCGCCAAACTGACACGTCGGCGTCTCAAGTACGGCGTCTTTCATTCCGTCGTTGACCTCCAGGCCACCATCAACCGCTTCGTGAGAGAGCCTAATCAGGAACCAAAGCCGTTCATCTGGAGAGCAGATCCAGACGAGATCATTGCAGCCGTCAAACGGGGGCACCAAGCGTTGGAATCAATCCACTAGAGTATGACGAACAAGACTGTAGCAACCATACAGCAGGCAATGCGACGCCCTAAAGAAATATCACTCAAGGTTGAGGTTATGATGCGCTATCTGACATGGCCGAAGACAGCAATATTCTTGCCAAGCTCAATGACTACGCCACCCCTCTGGTCAACTCCTTATCCAGGCTGATGATAAATTTCCAGAGCAGCGGGATATCGAAGTGGTCGCCATGCTGCAGCATCCAAGACAAGGCCATCGCAGACGACCATGGCTTCTTGTAGGGGCGCACCGAGGTTAGTGCATCGTACACGTCGCAGATCGCGCTCATCCGGACATAGAGCGAGAGTTCGCCAGCGAAGACACCATCCGGATATCCTTTGCCGTCCATGCGCTCATGGTGATGGCGGCAGATGTCGAGCACGACGCCGGGCAGGTTACCTTGCCGCTTGAGAACATCGTGGCCAATGGCGGGATGCTGCATGATGATCTCGCGCTCTTCTACGGTCAATATGCCCGTCTTAGTGAGAACTTCGGTCGGGATCGACAATTTCCCGATGTCGTGCACCAGCCCTGCAAAGCCGAGCAGATGCGCCAGCGGTTCCTCGAACTGCAGATGGCGCGCGAAATGCACGAGCAGAGCCGACACGGCGACAGAATGGACGAAAGTGACCTTGTCCTTCGATTTCAGCCGGGTGATGTCGAGAAGAATGGCCGGGCTGTCGCCGATCTGGGTCGAGATATCGCCGACGATCCCGGATACGCTCGCGATGTCGATCGGTTCGCCGTTTTGGCTCTGCCTGAACGCGGTTTCGAGCCGCTTGACTGAAGCCTGGACGACCCTGACCGTCGCGCGGCGGCTATCCGGGACAGGCTTTCGGGGAGGGGCAACGCGCGATGGCGGATTTTTGGCGAAACTCCGGCTGGAGCCATCGACATCGATACCCTTTGCAAGGTTGATATAGATACCGGTGATCCGGCTGTTCTTGATCAGGTCGACCTCGGTCTCCGAACGCAAAAGGAAACGGCGCTGGCCGAAGGGATTGTCTTGCCATGCACCCTCGAGCGACTCGATGAACATGCCAACTCGGGCCTCGAGTTTTTCTATGCGCTTTACCACAGTTGTCGTCCTCAAGGTCCTTAACAGTATACGCGCGCCGAGAATTGTTCGCATACACTGCGTCCGCTTTCGTCCCGCCTCTTGTTGAAGGCGGGCTGACTTTAGATGTCATTAAAGATGGCATTGAAAGTAATGACCAGTCAGGTCGTTGACACGGGACCTTGCCGGCAATGCTTCATTGAAAGGAAGTCTCCCGCCCCGCAACGCACCAGCGTGCATGATATTGCTCGCTTGGAGAGAAGTTCGCGGTACGTTGATGAGGCAGCGAGTGCCTAAGCTGCTGACAATGCTGGATCCTGAACACCGAACTTCGTTCGAGGTTGAGAAAGCAGATCATGCCGGCCGGCTGGGCGATGATACCGTCTGCGAAATCCTGGTACCCGAGGATGTCATGTCGGGAACCGGCTGCGACTGATTTGCTTTGGCCATCAGTATGTTTGAGACTTAATCAACCAGGAGACGCATGACCGTCCCGTGCACCTCGGTTACCACGATCGCACTCCGCTCTGTAGGTTCCGCTCTTCGCATTCCGAGTTTCAGGGCCGGGTTGATGACAGGGATCACTGTCCCGCGGAGGTTCATCACTCCAAAAACTTCTCGCGGCGCTTGCGGAATAGAGGTTGCTGGCGCTGATCACCGGATTTCACGAATGGTAACGGCGCGGACGCACAACTCTTGCTTGTCCTGCGTATAGTCTGTTATCGACACGAACGAATGAACCCAATCTGCGACATCAAAACTCTTCCCAACTTTCCAACTTTACGGCAGCATTCCCCCAGGAGGCGCGGGCGACCTTTGCCGTCATCTGCCTCATAGGAGCGACAGATGACCGGGTCGCGGTCATGCTCGATGCCGGCTGCAATGGGCGCGTAGCCGACCCAGAACGAACTTTGAAACGTGAGAGTAGCTGAAACAATTCCTCAGCTTCCCTCGCGAGCCCGTGCGACGCGGCGGACGTTTCCTCGACCATGGCCGCGTTCTGCTGTGTGCCCTGGTCCATCGTATTGACGGCCGTATTGATCTCTTTCAAACCCGTTGCTTGCTCGCGCGCCGCTTCGACAATGGCGCTGACATTGCTGTCGACATGGATGACCTGCCCAACGATCTCTTCGAGGGCCTTACCCGTCTCACCAACGAGCGCGACGCCCTGCTTTACATGGCCGTTAGAGGTGCTGATCAGATCCTTGATTTCGCCTGCAGCTTTGGCCGAACGCTGCGCGAGCTCCCGAACCTCCTGTGCGACAACAGCAAATCCTTTTCCCGCATCGCCCGCACGCGCGGCTTCAATGCCCGCATTCAACGCGAGCAGGTTGGTCTGGAAGGCGATCTCGTCAATCACGCTGATGATGCTGGAGATTTCGTCAGCGGATGTCTCGATCTGGCCCATAGCATTGACCGCTTGGCGCACCACAGAACCAGAGCGCTCGGCGTTTTCCTTGGTTTTGCGCACGAGCTGGCCGGCCTCCTGAGCGCGATGGCTGGAGTCGGATACCGTTGTTGTGATTTCCTCAAGAGCCGCCGCCGTTTCCTCTACAGATGCTGCCTGCTGTTCCGTTCTGCGCGATAGATCGTCGGAGGCCGAACGGATCTCCTGAGATGCAGCGGCGATAGCGGCGGCGTTCTGGCCCACTGCTTCCATCGCGCCGCAAAGCCCCGATGCCGCGCTGTTGAAATCGAGCCGAAGTTTTTCGAGCGTCGGCAGGAAAGGGCTCGTCAGCTGTTGTGTCAGGTCGCCGTCGGCAAGCCCTTGCAGGACGCTCGCGAGGCTGTCGACGTTCTCAACGCGAGTAGTGACATCCGTTGCGAACTTGACAACTTTGAAGACCTTCCCGCTCATGTCGAAGATCGGGTTGTAGGATGCCTGAATGTGAACCTTCCTGCCGCCTTTACCAATACGCAGGAACTCGTCCGCGATGAACTCACCTGCGGCGAGGCGGCTCCAGAAGCGACCGTAGTCCTCGCTGCCGGTATAGCTGCCTTCGCAGAACATTGAGTGATGTTTGCCTTGAATGTCTCCGAGCTGATATCCGAGCGTCGTCAGGAAATTTTCATTCGCGGTCAGGATCTCGCCAGATGGCGTGAACTCGATGACAGCCTGCGCGCGCGACAGCGCATTGATCTTGCCAGCGTCTTCGACCGCCTTCAGTTTTTGGACTGTGATATCCGTGGCGAACTTGACGATCTTGTACGGCTTGCTGCCGCGAAACACGGGATTGTACGATGCTTCAATCCAGATCTCTCTGCCGGTCTTACCAAAGCGCTTGTACTGGCGTTGGTCAGACTTACCATCCGCCAAGCAATTCCAGAACTCTTTATAGTCAGCACCGGCGGCTTCGGTCGGATCGACAAATATTTGGTGATGCTTGCCGACAATTTCATGAAGCTCATAGCCGAGTGCCGTGCAAAAATTCTGATTGGCTGTCAGAATTCTTCCTCCAAGATCGAACTCGATCATCGCTTGAGACTTGCTCATTGCGGCGAGGACCGCACGGGCATCCGACGAGAAACCAAACGACGTCATTCTCAAGATAAGCTCCATGTCTGCGGGAGGCGCCGCTTCAGGACGTTGCCGTCCGTCGCAGGTCTATCTGTACTGCACTGGATCAAGCCGAGGATTGCATTTCAATATGCTCTCACCTCGTTTGATACCCCCAGTTCTAGGAGTGAACTGCAAATGAAGTGTTAAACTTACGAAAGATATTTCAGCTTTCCCTCAATGAGTGCACTCATGAATGATGGTTCGCGTTTTAGCCGCGCCAAATGATCAAATGGCGGCGTGAACGCCAAGTCTACCCCAATCCTTATACGTCAACCGCCATGTCAAATTAGTAGATGAGACCACGCCGGATTGCCTCCGCAATCGCATGGACGCGATTGTTGGCACTAAGTTTACGGATAGCAGTTTTGATGTAACTGTTCACAGTGTCGGCTGTGTAACCGGTCACCTCTGCGATCTCGTCCGTCGTCTTGCCAAAGCTCGCAGACCGCAGGCAAGCAATCTCGCCGTCGATAAGTCTTAGCGTTGGAGCCGAGAATTTGTCCATGATGGGTCGCGTGATCACGCGGTGCATGACGTCAGCCACATCTACCAAGAAGTCCAGTTCGTGGTCTGCAAAAGCAGTCTTGCGTGCGAAAGCGACAGCTCCAAAGACGTTGTCTCCGCGCCTGACGGGAAATAGGGTGCGGTTCAAAACGCCAAACGTTTCCGTCAGGTATTGAAGGCGCCGCGGCGGCGGTGTTTGCGCATAGACATTTTTCTCAATGACAACGCCGGACGCGGATTTTGACGCTTGCACGAACGGATCAATGTCGAGGAGATTGTCTCCATAATAGGCATCCAGGAACGCCGGTGGTATGTCTGTGTCGATCGATTGACCGCTCCCGAAATGATATCCATCAAGATCCAAACCGGATACCGCATAGAAATCAAAATGAACCGCGATGCGAAGCTTTTCGACAAAAGGATGTGCAGTGACATGTCTGCGCTGTGGCAAAGAACGAAGATCGACCGCTCCGTCGAGAACGTCGCTGGAAGATGATGCGCGTGAGGACGGCAATCGAAGAGCTCCGAATATGAACCGCCATCAAATTGGTGGATAAACGTCCGCGGCTTGCTCAAGACATATTACGACTTGAGTTTATTAAAAAGGTTAGAAAGCGACAGTCGACAACCGTGTCCCAGCGCCTGGTGTAGCTGGATTTCATAGCCATCGGTGATTTCCGGTAGGGTCGGATTGCTTAGATCCAACCTGAAGGACACCATCGATGACCGACGACATGATGAACCTGCGCTCACTCGTTGAGAAGAGCGCCGACGCCGATTTGCTACGCGAGATGATCGGCTTTGCTGCCGAGAAGCTGATGGCGCTGGAAGTCGGGGCGAAGACCGGCGCGGGCTACGGCGAGAAGAATGGCTTTCGACTTGCCCAGCGCAACGGCTATCGCGACCGGGACTGGGAGACGCGGGCTGGCACAGTCGAGCTTCGCATTCCCAAGCTTCGCACCGGCAGCTATTTCCCGAGCTTTCTGGAGCCGCGCCGCATGGCCGAGAAGGCCCTGACTGCTGTGATCCAGGAGGCTTATGTCCCCGATCAGCGCCCATGAGACAGAAATGGCTTAATTGAGAAGAGAGGATTTTCGGCACATCGTAGCTCATTCAAAGGAAGCGAAGATGAGACGAAAATCCGGGCCCCAGACATCAGCGGCCGAGAAGACGATCAAGGACATCCGCCGCGCCACGCGCAAGCACCATTCAGCCGAGGACAAATCCGGGTCGTCCTGGAGGGCCTGCGTGGCGAAGACAGCATCGCCGCGATCTGCCGCCGTGAAGGGATTGCCGAAAGCCTGTATTATAGCTGGTCGAAGGAGTTCCTCGAAGCGGGCAAAAAGCGCCGAGATGCGGCGCACGGGTGGCCACGCCGCCACACACGCGCTACACCTCGACATCTGCCGGGCCTTTAGCGGCAACTTCATCGTGCCGGAACAGGCTTCCGGTTTAGGCAGTCAGCCCGGTTTTTCCACGATGACCCCGGAGCCGGGCGAGATGCGGCGGATGGCACTCAGTTCCGTTGCGCGCGGCGCGGATGGTCTTTTGTTCTTCCGCTGGAGGCCGGCGCATTTCGGTGCTGAAATCTACTGGATGGGCGTCATCGACCATGATGACGTTCCCCGTCGGCGCTACCATGAGGCAGCGCAGTTTGCCGGAGACATCGCCCGGATCAAAGACGACCTTCTCGGCAAGACCGTCCGCATGGACGTCGCCATCGCGGGTGCAGATTTCGACAATCAGGAAGCGTACAAAACCTATCCCATGGGCCTGCCAAGCCCGCTCGAGGATGGGACGCGGCTGCACCGCTATTGCTACGACAACGGCATCGCATGCGGTTTCATTCACCCGGCTGACGATCTCTCGCGCATCAAGCTCCTCTACATCCCGCACTGGGTCATGTGGAAAAGCGAGTGGGATGCGAATGTCGAGGCCATCGTGCGCAATGGCGGCACGCTGGTGGTCGGCGCGATGACCGGAACGCGGGACGAGAACAATCACATCCCGCGCACCCTTGCGCCGGGACCTGGCCTCTCGGCACTCTGTGGCGTTCGCGTGGAAGAATTTGGACGTGTCGCAGAACCCGGCGCCGACGGTCTCTTCGGCATGCCGGGTCCGGAACTCGGGCTGAACGTACCGGCTCGGCGTCTGCCCGCCAGTTCGTCGCAGCGTGGCTATCGGTTGGCGATCGGCAACGCCGAATATGACGCTGCGCATCTCTACGAACTTTTCGAGATCGACGAAGATGTCGAAACGCTTGGGCAGTGGAGCAACCGCTTTCTGGGCGGGCGGACCGCTATTTCCCGCCGCAGCGTGGGAAGCGGCCAGGCGATCTATATCGGCACCTATCTGACTGACGTTCTCGTCGGAGCGCTCGCCGAACATCTCTTCGGAAACGCCGGCATCCATCCTCTTGTGCCGAACTTGCCGTCAACCGTTGAGGTCACGCTTCGCGAAGCAGACGACCGCAAGCTCCTGTTTCTTATGAATGCGGACGATGCAACAAGAGAACTGACAAACATCCCCGAAGGGACTGACCTCTTGTCGGGGGATACTGTCTCGAGAAATCTAGTGCTCGGACCTTACGGCTGCGCCGTTATTGGGCTGGCAGGTTGATTGCAACGTGCTCCGCGTCATCGCGCACGGAGCACCGGACAGCTGCGAATCGAGTGGAAGCCACTATGGTTTCCGTGCATGCAGATTTCGGGAAGAACAAAGGAGTTTACTTTCCTTGCACTTCAAGTGAAGAAAACATTAAACGTCGCTTAACGATATTATGCAAATATATGCGAACGGCTTTATCTTGAGGTCAATAGGATCCTTCGGAGAATTCACCCATGACTTTTCTCGACCGTGGTTCCAATGCTGTCGCGGTAGTTGCCGCGCTTTCCAGATCGCAAGCTATGATCGAATTCGATCTGACCGGCAAAATCCTGACCGCTAATGAAAATTTTTGTCGGGCTCTCGGATATGAGCTCTCCGAAATCGTCGGCAAATACCACAGCATGTTTGTAGAGCCGGCTTTCGCCTCATCTCCAGACTACAAGGCATTTTGGGCGAGGCTTACTGCAGGGGACTTTGACCAGCAGCAGTACAAGCGGATCGGCAAAAACGGTAAGGAAGTCTGGATCGAGGCATCCTATAACCCCGTCATCCGTCGCGGCAAGCCGGTGAAGGTCATCAAGATAGCCACAGATATTACGGCCCAAAAACTAAAGGCGGCGGAAGATAACGGCAAGATCGATGCCCTATCGCGGGCACAGGCTATCATCGAGTTTACGCCCACGGGTGAGGTGCTGACCGCCAACGAGAACTTCCTATCGTCTCTCGGGTACTCGCTTGCAGAAATTAAGGGCAAGCTACATTCGATGTTCTGCGAGCCTTCCTATGCAGCATCAGGAGCTTACAGAGATTTTTGGACTAAGCTCGCCAACGGGCAACTGGTCGCCGACGAATTCATGCGTATTGGCAAGGATGGGCGCAAGGTTTATATCCAGGCCTCCTACAATCCAATTTTTGACATGAACGGGAATGTCTTCAAGGTCGTAAAATTCGCGACCGACGTAACGGACCGCGTGGAAAACGTCGACCAACTCGCCGGTTGTCTCACCAGACTGGCCGAAGGCGATCTGTCCCAATCGATAGAAAAGCCCTTCATCCCCTCACTCGAGCGGCTGAGAACGGATTTCAATTCGGCGTCCGGGAAGCTGAAGCGAGCGATGGTGACGGTTGCCGACAATGCCCGGGCCATCTCGGCCGGATCAAATGAAATGCGCAGTGCCGCAGACGATCTGGCGAAGCGGACTGAACAGCAGGCAGCGTCCGTCGAGGAGACCGCTGCGGCCCTTGAGGAAATCACTACCACGGTCAAAGATTCCAGCCGCCGTGCGGAAGAAGCTGGACATCAGGTATCCCGAACCCGTGACCACGCGAAACATTCCGGCCAAGTGGTGCGTGATGCTATCGGTGCCATGGACCAGATCGAGACGTCAGCTCGCGAGATCTCAAACATCATCGGCGTCATCGATGAAATCGCATTCCAGACCAACCTCTTGGCCCTCAATGCGGGGGTCGAGGCGGCGCGTGCTGGTGAGGCCGGCAAGGGTTTCGCGGTCGTTGCGCAGGAAGTACGGGAACTGGCGCAGAGGTCTGCCAAGGCAGCGAAAGAGATCAAAACGCTGATCACAGCTTCAGGTACTCAAGTACAGAATGGTGTGTCTCTGGTGACGAAAGCCGGTTCAGCTCTCCAGGAGATAGCAACTCAAGTTCACGACATCGACGCCAACATCGTAGCGATTGTTGCAGCGGCCCGTGAGCAGGCCACGGCGCTTGGCGAAATCAATCAGGCGGTCAACACTGTGGATCAAGGAACGCAGCAGAATGCGGCAATGGTCGAGGAGCAGACTGCCGCCAGCCATGGCCTCGCTCGCGAGGCCGCCGCACTGTTCGAACTTCTCGATCAGTTCAAATTCAACGATACCACGAGATCGCCTTTGCTCCAGCGTCCTCTTTCTCGACCGCCTGCGGCGCGGGCGGCTGGTTCTTAGAAACCGTGCTGAGGGCCATCTTCGGGAAGCTGCGATGAGTTGTTGATCAAAGGAAATCGCCGCGTTCAAGAATCCCAACCGAATGACTTATTAGTCAGCGGCATAAGTATATGCAGCATTTAGCAGATAGTCGAACCGCGTGGAAACGTGTAGTTTGCCTTTAGCACCCGCTAACACCAATCTTGCTATGGAGCTGTATGATGATCTTTTCGTGATTCCAATTTACTGTCTACCTCATTCTAACAACCCTCGTCGCCATGGGTTTTGCGTGCAGCGCTAACCGTCATGCGGTGTTATCGACATGGGGTCAGGGAAGGTTTTCAACCACCGTGTCGCGGCTGGGCGGTCGAGATAACCTTGCAGGATTACTTTGATCAGCGAGCTTAGGGGTAAGACTGCTGTTTTCGCCGTTGACCACTTACCGGTTCGTGCCCGCGGACGAGGTTGGGCGCTCGAACTACGCCTGTCTTCCTGTTGATCTTGAAGAGCCTCTCAATCGATGATGCAAAACAAAAGAAAGGTTTCACGATGAACAGGCGCGATTTTCTGAAGGCCGATCTTGTTCTTGCGGTTTCGCTAGGAAATGGTTGCTGTCCGCGATCCCGGCGTCGGCCGCCGAAAAGATTCATCAAACGCAAATCAAAACGCTGCTGATTGCCTCTCACCCTTATCCAGAACGTTCTGTCATGATCAAAGGGCTGCAGCAGGCGGCGGAAACCATCCAGGGCGTCGAGGTGCGCAATCTGGAAACCACCTATGGTTTCGACACGCGGGATATTGATGGACAAAGGGAGCGCGAGATTACTCGACTGTACGACCGCATCGTGTTTCTGTTCCCGACGCACTGGTTCAACATCACTCCCATGATAAAAGCCTATCTGAACGAAATTTGGGGAAATGTCGGGCCCGGATTGTGGCAGGGCAAAGAAATGCTGGTGGTGAGTACTGCCGGTGGCGGGAGCAGCACCTACGGCGAAACGGGCCGCATCGGAATTCGACTAGAAGACGTCTTTACCCCGATGAAAGCAAGCGCTCTACACGCCGGAATGACTTACCTTCCGCCGCTGGTCTTTCAAGCTGTTTCTGCGTCGAACCTGGCGCACTATCAAACTCAACTGGTCGAGCGACTAACATATTCGTGATTGTCTTCGAAATGAAACGAGAAGCGGGTGCATCCATTTGCAACTTTAGTTCCCGCGTGCCTAGGGTTTGGCTCGCAGTTGACGAGACATATCCGGAGCGAAAAGCATTAGGACGCTTGGGTTTCTAGGCATCCCCCAAGTGGCCGGGGGCATGGTCGGTGATGCCATTTATATGTCTCGTGACCTGCCACTGAAGTTTCATCCGGCTGCGATTAGAGCCTGGGCGGTTTTTGATACGCCAAATGGCGGGGTGGGAGCAACCGGCGGAAACGCGAAGCTTCCACATTGTGAAGCGTTGGAGCCGGTTGCCGCGATTGTCCCGGCATAGGCTGCCGGGGTCTGGTATCCGAGCGACGAGTGCGGCCGGAAGGTGTTGTAGTCCTCAGCCCATTCGGCAATGGCGCTGCGGGCGTGGTCGAGGCCGAAGAACAGGCTCTCATTGAGCAATTCGTCACGCATGCGGCCGTTGAAACTCTCAACATAGCCATTCTGCATCGGCCTTCCCGGCGCAATGTAGTGCCATTCGACCTTGTGGTCCCTGGACCAGGCCAGGATCGCATTCGAGGTGAACTCGGTGCCATTGTCGGAGACGATCATGCCGGGTTTGCCGCGTCTTTCGACGAGTGTCGTCAGTTCTCGCGCCACACGACGGCCAGAGATCGACGTGTCCGGGATCGCCGCCAAGCATTCGCGCGTAACGTCGTCGACAATGTTGAGCACGCGGAAGCGTCTGCCGCAGGCGAACTGATCGTGGACGAAATCCAGCGACCAGCGGGCATTGGCTTTTGCTTCGACGAGGATCGGAGCACGCGTGCCAACCGCACGACGTCTGGCTTTCCGCTTGCGCACGGAAAGACCTTCCTCGCGATAGAGCCGGTAGATGCGATTGACCCCGGAAGGCTCTCCATCTCGCCGAAGCAAGATGAACAGCCGTCGATAGCCGAACCGTCGTCGCTCATTGGCGAGATCGCGCAGCTTCGTCCGAAGTTCGACCTCTGGCGGTCGACTGGACCGATAACGGACCGTCGTGCGGTCGGTAGATATGATCTGGCAGGCCCGCCGCTCCGAAAGCCCATTGTGACCTTCAGATGCGTGACAGCTTCACGCTTGGCGGCAGGCCCTACCATTTTTTTCCGAGAAGCTCACGAAGAGCGGCAACATCCAGCATCTGCTCGGCCAACAACTTCTTCAGCTTGGCATTCTCGTCCTCAAGCGCCTTCAGACGTTTGGCCTCCGACACTTCCATACCGCCGTATTTGGCTTTCCAGTTATAAAAGGTCGCTTCCGATATTCCGTGTTTGCGGCACAGGTCAGCGGCCTTCGAGCCAGCCTCCTGCTCACGCAGCACACCGATGATCTGCTCTTCCGTAAATCTCTGCTTCTTCATTCGTCCGTCCTTCGTCAGGCCGAACTCTAATCAAGTCTGGAGGAAATTCTCAGTGGCAGGTCAGTGGTCATCGATATGGCGGTTGCGGGTTTTGGCCTGTGTCAAATGCCGCAGTCTCTCGTGCAGCCTTACATCGATCGAAAAGAACTGGTCGAGGTGCTACCGGAGCGGTGTCAGGTGCAGTCGCCATTCAACGCCGTCTGGCCCGCGACCCGTGCGATACTTCCCAGGGTCCGTGTCGTTGTGGATGAGCTGGTTCGACGGGCCAAAGCTGAAACGCTTTAGGAACCAGCCAATGACGAGTTTTCGTCTGATTCCAGGTCAGAGGGACCGCACCACGCTTGCCGAATGGTCCGGCCGCACCGCGACCAGCGAGCGGACCCTGGCCCGCTTGGTCTTCCGGGAAACGGGGATGACGTTCGGCCGATGGCGGCATCAGCTTCATTTGCTTGTCGCGCTGTCCAAGCTGTCAGACGGAGTGCCCGTACAGCAAGTCTCCGATGCGCTTGGCTACGAGTCTGCGACCTCTTTTATTACAATGTTCCGGAAGGCCCTGGGAACGACGCCGTCGCGCTACTTCGACCGTAAAGTCGCCGACTCTGCTAAGGCATAGAAACGGCGCCACTTCCAAATCCTATTTCAGATGTCTTGCGACTCGAGCCTGCGATACATCTCAACGACGTCTTTGCTTGTATACCCTAGGGTATGTTCGCCCTTTCCAAGGGATGCTAGAAACCCATCGCCAAAGGCCTCAAGATGCTTAAGCGAGAGATCCCGCAGTTTGGGTGATCTGCTCTTGACAGCCCTGCCTAGCGCCGCCTCCAATTCTGGTGCCGTCAGTTCGGTGCGGTAAGCAGGCGTGCCTGGCTGCTGCCGCCAGGATTGCGCCAACGGACCAGCGTCAGTCCCGTCGAAGCCCAGATCGTTGATCAAGCCGACGACCTTCGTTTTAGCTGTCTTATCGTCGCCGTAAACCGACATGGCGATCCGGCCGGGTGTGCCCGCCGGCTTTCCCTCGTGCGCCTGGGTGTAGGCCAGCTGATTGTTAAACGCCTTAATGACCGGACGCCCGATCTGCTGCTCAACCCACTGGCTTTCCACCATGCCTTCCTCGATGGCGGGGATCGTTTGGTCACGCCCCGGGAAATAATTCGAGGTATCGACGAGAATGACATCGTCGGGAACGGCGTCGAACAGGCCGTCGGGCAGCGATGGTATGGCGTGGAGCGGGATCGTGGTGACGATCACCTCGACGTCCTTGACGGCGTCCGCTACTGGCACGGCCTGCGCGCCGGTCTCGCGGGCCAGATTGTCAAGAGCACTGGGATCGAAGTCGTTGGAGATCCGGATAGAGTGACCTGCGGCCACCCATTTCTTTGCGAGATTGGCTCCGATCAATCCAGTTCCGATGATGCCGATTTTCATAAATCTTTCCTTTCCTTCGAGAGTGGTGATTCGTAATTCTGCATGTTCCTGCATCCGAGAACGCTCGCACTGCGAGCGAGCGGTCTCGGCGGGGCGTCTCGGTAAACACGAGATGTATGGGCAGGCGTCAGATTGGCCCGGTGTTCAGACGGCCGTCTGGCCGCCATCAACGGGAACGACTGCACCGGTCATGTAGGAGGATGCGTCTGACGCGAGGAACAGCATGGCCTGTGCGATATCCTCGGGCTTCCCGACACGTCCCGCCGGGATGAGGCTTACGGTCTTGTTCACCGACGCCGGATCCTTGGCCAGATGCTCCAGATAGATCGGAGTTTCAATCCCACCTGGGCAGATTACATTGGCGCGAACGCCCTTGCTCGCATATTCGGCGGCAATGACGCGGGTTGTAGCGATAATAGCGCCCTTCGTCGCTGAATAGACGGCAAGGCCCGGCATTCCAACGAGCGCCGTGGCTGACGAGATGTTGACGATGACACCGCCATTCCCCGCAACGAGATGGGGAAGCGTATTTCATGGAAAGCAGCAAGCTGCGGATGTTGACCGCAATGACTTTGTCGAAGTCTTCCTCGCGCGCATCTTCCAGCGAACCCTGTGGGCCTGTAATACCTGCGACGTTACACAGAATGTCCAGTTGCCCGAACTCGGTGATGGCCATGTCGATCATCGCCTGGACATCGTTACTTTTGCTGACGTCGGCCGAGCAAGCCACCGCGCGCTCACCAAGTTCGGCGGCGAGATCGGCCTCTTTTCCGCTGACATCCGCAAGCACGACACGTGCTCCTTCCTTGTGAAAGAGCCTTGCCGCTGCCGCAGCGATCCCGGAGCCTGCGCCCGTGATAAGGGCGACCTTACCTTCCATAATTCCGTTCATTCGTCTTTCTCCTTTTCGATCACGCGTGAGGGTGCGGCATCGTCGTCGCAGTATTGATCCCATCGTCCTGCCGTGCGTCCCGGAGCTACTCAAACCGCGTAAAGAAGCCGCGAGAGCTGGACGATGAAGTCCCCGGCGGGATTTTGACCGGCTTCGAAGCGCTCGAGGTAAACCTTGGAGGCCAAGTCCGACCGCCTACGCGATCGGGCGAGATCAGCCGATGCCAAAGCCTGCGGCAGTTCGGCGAGCGTGACCTCGGTGCAATAGGATGGCGAGCCGGTTTGCTGCCGCCACGATTCCGCGATCGGCCCGGCATCATAGCCGTCGAAGCCAGTGTCCTCGACCAGCGCCATCGTCACGTCACGGTCGCGGGGGCGATCGGCCGCGACCGGGGCCGCGATCCGGTCGGGGTCGCCGGCGGGCCTGCCCTTTTCCGCCAGCGTAACCGAATAGATTGAGTTCCACGCCTTGGCGATCGGACGGCCGAGTTGTGCCGTCACCCAGACGCTGTCGGCCATCCCGTTCTCGATCTCAGCGATCCTGTCGTCGCGCGCTGGGATATAGTTCGACGTGTCGATCACAACCGTTTCGGCGGGAAGGTCGGCGACCAGCGGCGCGATCGCGGGGATGCCGATGAAGGGGATCGAGAGGATTAAAACCTCGACGCCGATGATGGCCTCCTCCCTGGTGACCGCCTGGGCGCCTGTGGAGAGCGCATCTGCATCGACCGTGTCGGGTCCGCGCGAGTTGGCGACTTTTACCTCATGGCCGGCTGCGGCCAGCTTTCGAGCAAGAGTTCTGCCGATGTGGCCGGAGCCTAGAATTCCGATTTTCATGTCTCTTTTTTCCTTTTGAGCACAATCTGGAGGCAGCAGTGCTGGCTGCACCCCGATCCGCGTTGAGGATCATTTTGGAGCAGTGACTTCGCGATTGCGGGTGACGATCTGCTCGTGGCTGAGGGGTGACGTCTCTGCCATGAAGCTCTTGATAAGCGCATCACGGTCCTTCGGAGCACGCGCCTTGTCGGCTTTGGACAGTGCGTCTGTGAGTTCGGGCAACGTCATTTCCGTGCAGTAGGCCGGCGTGCCCGGCTGCTGACGCCAAGAGGCAGCGAGACCGCCGGCATCCAGCGTGTCGAAACCGGCCTCGTCGACCAGTTGCCGCGCGATCGCCTTTGCCTGCGCGTCGTCGCCCGCGACGGGGATCGCAATCCGGCCTGTCGTGCCCGCCGCAGTGCCGCCATTCGCCAGCGTTTCGGCGAGAAGCGCATTGAACGCCTTGACCACAGGTCGGCCCACTTGCTCGCTCGACCAGACGCTTTCCGGCTTGCCGCCATCGACCTCTGCGATGTTCCCGTCGCGGAAGGGATAATAGTTGCCGGTGTCGATCACGACCACGTCCGACGGCACGTCCGCGAAGATGCCAGCTACCTTGGGGATCTCCGCAAACGGGATCGAGAGGATGATCGCCTCGACGTCCTTGACAGCGTCCTGCGCGGCAACCGCCACAGCACCCACTTCTGCCGCCTTTTCCCCAATGTCGTCTGGTCCCTTGGAACCCGCCAGCTTGACGGTGTGACCGGATGCAGCCAGCTTTCGTGCGATGGTGCCACCGATATTTCCTGCGCCGATGATTCCGATTTTCATATTATTTCCTTTCAGTAGTTGTTTGCCGTTCGATGATGGATTGGAGGTCATTGAATTACGCGTGGATCGACCCCGTACTGGGCGGGAGCGCCGAGATGATCGCGTAGGGTGGCACCTTCATAGTCCCGGTGAAACAGCCCGCGCTCCTGGAGGATCGGCACGACGCCATCGACGAAGGCGTCAACTCCATCCTCGTAGATGTCCGGCGAAACCCAGAATCCATCGACGGCGTCTGCCTCGAACCACTCCTGCATATGGTCGGCGGCCTCAACTGCGGGGCCGACAATAACAGGGTGATAATCGATCACGCCGTGGGCAAGCACGTCGCGAAGTGTCCAGCCTTCGCGTACGATTTTAAGCGCGTGCTCTGAGCGCGGATCACCCGGCGATGGGCGAGCTTTGGCGAGTTGGTCCGGCGATAACGGCACGTCGAGCCGGGAAGGATCGAGGCGCAGGCCAAGCATCTGCCCGAGATATGCCGCGCGTTGAGGAAAAGTCCTCTCGCTTAACGCGATCCGGCGATCGAGCCCTTCCCGTTGATCGCTGGCGATCGTCGTCATGAGGCCGGCAAAAAATTTGATCTCGTCCGGGTTGCGCCCAGCACGTTCAGCCGCGTCACGAAACGCTGTGCGCTGCCGACGTGCGTCGTCGATTGTGAATGTGGCACCAATGACGCCATTGGCATAACGACCGGCGAGCTCAAGGGCGTTCGGACTGCCGCCAGCGTGGAAGATGACCGGTTGTCCCTGCTCGGACGGGGGGATGTACAAAGGCCCGCGCGAGGCAACGAACGAGCCGCCCATATTGATAGGAGCGATCTTTTCGGCTTTCGCGAAACGCCCGGTTGCCTGATCGTGTAACCATGCATCATGACCCCAGCTGCCCCAGAGCGCTTGCACCAGTTGCACTGCTTCATGCGCCCTCCCGTACCGGTCCGAGCTGGAAGGCAGGCGCCTACCGTAATTTGCTGCGACGTCTTCTCCACTGGACGTGACGGCGTTCCAACCCGTCCGTCCATGGCTCAAGACGTCCAGCGCCTTAAACTGGCGTGCGAGGTTGAAGGGTTCGTTAAACGTGGTTGATCCGGTCGCGACAAGGCCGATCCGGTTGGTCTCGCGCGCAACAGCCGCCAGGGTGACCATGACGTCGAGATTGAAATTGGGTGGCTCGTTCTCGATATCGCCGACATGTGTCGGACCATCCGGCAGGAAGAGGAACTGAAGCTTTCCGCGTTCGGCCGCCTGGGCGTGCCGTACCTTCGCATCGAAACTGGTGTAACTCCTGGGATCGACCGTCGAGGCACGCCAGGCTCCCGGCAGGTTCCCGTATCCATTGCCCAGATGCATGCCAATTATCATCTGTTTGCTCATCGTATTCTTTTTTCCCTGACAGGAACCATCTGTTAAAGCGCCCGACAGAACATATATGTGGAGAGTATCTCCGATATGATCTGCATATACGGAGAGACTCTCCGATGTTCAAGGGTCGAAAGTCAGAATGCAAGATTTGCCAAAACCGCCGCGGCGCGGGAGAGACGTACAGCAGAACAGAGCGCATATTCTCGATGTGGCGCGACAGGCCTTCGGTAGCGATGGTGTTGATGTTTCCATGGATGCTGTGGCGAAGCTGGCAGGCGTTGGGCCGGGTACGCTTTATCGCCACTTTCCCAACAAGGACGCTTTACTGGCCGCGCTGCTCGTCGATCACTATGAGGCACTGGACATTCGTCGCGTCGAGATCGAAGAACAGGAGTCGAATCCAGCGCGCGTATTGGAGCGCTGGATTGATGCATTGGGAGACTGGATGGTGGCTTATGAAGGCTTGGCCGAGCCACTCCGGGCTGCTTGCAGTAAAGACTCTCCCCTTACCCCGACTTGCGACACGGTCATTGCGACGACCGAACGAGTACTCAATGCTGCACAGCAAGACGGATCAGCACGAAGAACAGTAACCGGCAGGGACGTCTTTCTGGGCGCACTGGCGATCGCCTGGGCAAGCGGGTCTATGGTCGCGAAGGCGGATACACGACACGTGCTTCGCGACGTCCTGCGAGACGGCTGGCTACAACCAAAGTAGCAACTGGCAGTTTGGAGCAACTTTCTATTCGCGTTGGCCGAAGCGGCCGTTGAGAACCTGACATGACGCTTCAAGCGCTGCGTCACGGGGTCGACATGACGCCGGGTGCTCCATGTCAGCTTAAAATGTCGGATGATTGCTCGAGTCGCGCACGCGCCGTAAATGCTGGATCAACGGCTGATCAAAGGCTGTCCATGCGCGACCGCAAACTTAAGGCCGCTGTGGTGAGACCTCTAAAGATTGCCAGCGTTGGAAGCCGGTTCGCTTTTACTACTTTTGATCGGACCACCCAATGTAGCCGTGAACCACTCGACCACCCGATCAATGATCGGTGGCTGATACCAGGTAAGATCACCATGGCCGGCACCCTCTACGAGCACGTATTCCACCTTGTCGCCCTTCTTTTTCAAGGTCTCAAACAGCTGTACGCTTTGCTTTGGTGACACCAGCGTATCGGCACTTCCGTGCATGATGAGAAAGGGCGGTTTACTACCGTCGACATGGCCCATCGGACTTGCCTGTAAGGCCTTCTCAGGATTGCTGGAAATCGAGGCGCCTGGAAAATCCGCAAACGCCGTGCCGTTGACAAGCAGGGCCTCCGTTACTGCCGGCGATTGATGCACTTTCGCGATCGCGTCCGGAAAACCGTCTCCGATCTCCAGAAGATTGGAGATCCCGTACATCGTCACAGCTGCCTGAACGTCGGAAGATTTGTCGAGAAACTGACCCTTGTCGAAGCCCTTTTCGCCGCTCGTCATGCCCATCATCTGCGACACGTATCCGCCGGCGGAATCGCCGAGCACACCGATGCGGGTCGGGTCGATACCATATTCGTCGGCATGTTCACGGAGGTAGCGGATCGCCGCCTTGCCGTCCTCGACAAGCGCCGGATACTTGTTGGGGACCGTGCGGTATTGCGCGGCTGCGACCACGAACCCCGCCTTGGCGAGCGCCATGCGAAGGTCGATGAACTTCTCATGATCGGCTGAGATAAAGCCGCCGCCCGGAAAATAGACGATCGCCGGTTTCAGATCTTTCGTCCGAGGCACAAGCAGCGACATTTCAAGCTGAGTAACGGCACGAACCTGCTTGATCTGCGTATAGACTACACCACTGATTTGATCGATCTGGCCTTGTGTTTTCTCGACGACAACGACCTGCGCACCCTCTGCGTAGCCGGGAAGCGACGTTTTATTATCAGCTTGGGCAAGGCTGGTCGTCAGCATCGATACTCCTAACATTAATGTGCCGATGAGTAGGGGGACAGGCTTCATGTAAATTTCTCCTTAAATAAGTGCTGGATTTCTCAAAGTTCAAAACACAGGAAGGAACAATGCTCTTGATCCTCGCGCCGCGAGGGCCGCTTATTGCGGCTCGCGCTGTTTGGGATGCACGAAGCTCGGCGCTAATCGTTCCTCCCCTAACTGAATTTCGGCAAGGCGTAAAATTAACGATATGTAATTTGATCGCGACGCAATCTTCGAAAGGACTTCGAGTCTCCAGATCGTCCTACTCGCCCAAAGACTTGCGGATCGTCCCAACTTCGAGCGCAGCGTCCTTTATCAAACTGGCTTTCGTTTCGACGCGCTTTCGACCGTTGTCCAGAATATCTCGGCCAATTCAGTCATCCGGTTCCTGGGTCGGATCAGCACGATCTTGACCGGGACCACCCACTTCTCGTCACCCGCGATCGCAAGCTTTCCTTGTGGCTCCAATTCGGAATTGGCAAGGCTGCGTGGTATCCAGGCGACACCTTTTCCTTCGAGTGCCAGCGCTTTCAAGACCATGGCCAAATGAGATGTGAACACGCGAACGAGATGCAATTCGGTGTGTGGCAGGTTGGCGGCAAGTATCCGACCCATGCCTGACTTCTCGTCGAATGACACGTGAGGAACGGGAGCCTCAGACGTGCCGGGTAATCTATGGATCGGCAAGCCATCCTCACCTTTGCTCGCGACTGGAAGAAGAACGTCCTTGGCGAGTTCCACGTGCTTGAAATCCGATTCATGCAAGCGGATTTCGCTGTTTGGATGGAAATGGCAAAGGAGAAACTGCGCTCGGCCTTCCGCCATCATCCTTTCACACTCGTTCATATTATCCGACAGAAGCCGGATCGGAACAGTCGCCACCGAAGAACCCAGACTCTGGACCCAACTGGGAAAAAAGGTGAACGACAAAGCGTGCGTCGCCGCAAATGTCAGGGTCGCAGTGGCGGACCGTTCCTGGTTCAGGTCCTGGGTTGCCCTCTCGATCCTTTGGAGAATATCGTTTGCGGCATCCAGCATGATTTCGCCCGCGGGCGTAATCCTGATGCGGTGCGTCGAACGGTCGACCAGAACTGATCCGCTCCAATCTTCAAGGGCCTTTATCCGTCGACCAAAAGCGGGCTGGGTAATGTTGCGCACCTCCGCTGCCCTTGAGAAATTGTGGGTGTCGGCGAGAGCGCGCAAATCGTGAAGCCAGGCAGTATCCATCTCATCCTCATCACTTACGGCATCAATTGAAGCCGAAACGGCATTGGACCGTCAATCGCTTGTTCGCGAGTGTGTTGCATTGAGGAGTGCCGTTGTTGGAGACGACGGCAAATGGGAGGAAGACAATGAAGTTACTACCGATCATAGCTGCATTTACACTATCCGTCACCCCGGTTTTTGCCGCAGACTACCCGGAACGCAACATATTCATGGTGGTCCCGTACGCAGCGGGCGGGCCGACCGATACCATCGCCCGACTGACTGCAGACGCCATGTCAAAGTCTCTCGGCAAGCAGATCGTCGTGGAGAACGTTGCGGGTGCCGGTGGAACGATCGGTGCCCGGCGTGTGGCAGACGCGGATCCGGACGGCTATACGATACTCGTTCATCATATCGGAATGGCGACCGCTCCCGCACTTTATCGGCAGTTGCCCTATAAGCCGACGGAAGCGTTTGAGCCGATTGGCCTTGTCAGCGACGCTGCTATGACGGTGATTGCGCGCAATGAGTTCCCGGCTTCGACGTTTCAGGAACTCGTCGTCTACATCAAGCAGAACGGAAACAAGGTAACCTATGCCCATGCCGGGATCGGAGCCGCGTCCCACCTTTGCGGCACGTTGTTCATGTCAACCGTCGGCACGCAAATGACGACCGTTCCCTACAAGGGTAATGGTCCGATCATGACCGACCTGCTTGGCGGCCAGATCGATATGACCTGCGACCAGGCGACGAACACTGTCGGTCCGATCACGCAGAAACAGGTGAAGGCATACGCGATCACCAGTGACGCACGCGCTGAAACGCTGCCAGATGTGCCAACGACCACAGAGGCCGGATTGCCCGAATTTAAAGTCGGCGTCTGGCATGGCGTGTATGCGCCCAAGGGCACTCCGAAGGACGTCCTTGACAAGCTGACGTCGGCACTCCAGGCCGCAATGGACGACGCCGTCCTGAAGGAACGCTTCGCGCAGATCGCTACTATGCCTGCGACGAAGGACCAGGCGACCCAGGAGGCGCTCCGTACCAAGCTCGATAGCGAAATCAAGCGATGGGATCCCATCATCAAGGCTGCCGGACAGTTCGCAGATTAACGATGATGGTTCGGCTGCGGGGTAAAGCCCGCAGCCGAACGGAGGGCTTCTATGGATATCAAGAATATTGCCGCCTCCGGCACGCTGCTGGCTGTCGGGATCGGGTTCGGCATTTCATCCATATTTACAATGGATGTCGGATCCGCGCTCAGAATGGGCCCCGGCTATTTCCCTCTGATCCTGTCGATCGTCATTACCGTGATCGGCGTCGTTATCGGAATCAAGGCTCTGAGGGACACTGAAGCCTTTCACCCGCAGATCGCACCCTTGAGGGCTCTGGCGGCCATCATCATCGCGCCGATCCTGTTCGGCCTGACTGTTAGAGGACTGGGGTTTGTGCCGGCAGTGACGCTCACTTCATTGTCTGCGGCAACCGCGGCGACCGGGCAGAGACCGCTCGTCGTTCTCGCCATCACGCTCGGCATCACCGTCTTCTGTCTGGCTGTGTTCTATTATGGCCTCGGGCTTCCCGTCCGTCTTATCGGCCCTTGGTTGGGAGCTTAAGCTATGATGGACCTTATCGGAAATCTAGGGATGGGCCTAAGCGCGGCTCTGACGCCCTACAATATTCTCTTCTGTTTCGTTGGCACACTGCTCGGAACGCTGGTCGGTGTTCTCCCGGGAATCGGCCCAACGGCGACGATTGCCATGCTGCTGCCGATCACCTTGTCTCTTTCGCCCGAGACATCCCTGATCATGCTTGCTGGCATATATTACGGCGCGCAGTATGGCGGCTCGACGACCGCGATCCTGATCAATCTGCCGGGCGAATCCTCGTCGGCCGTGACAGCTCTGGATGGATACCAGATGGCCCGGCAGGGCAGGGCAGGGCCGGCGCTTGCAGCTGCGGCTCTCAGTTCCTTCTTTGCCGGCACCATCGCGACCGTCGTCGTGGCCGCTCTTGCGCCGCCCTTGACAACGATCGCGTTGAAGTTCGGGTCGCCGGAGTATTTCGGTCTGATGGTGCTCGGGCTCGCTGCCTCCATCGTTCTTGCTCGCGGCTCGGTGCTGAAGACGATTGCCATGGTCTCGATGGGCCTCGTCTTCGGGCTTGTGGGAACAGACATCAACACCGGCGCAATGCGTTTCACACTGGGGCGGCCGGAACTGGCGGATGGCCTGAATTTTGTCGCCGTTGCCGTGGGTCTGTTCGGCATTGCCGAAATCCTGCGGAACCTGGAAGCGACGATGGAGCGAACCGCCGTCGTCAAACGCGTAGCGGGTCTCTGGCCCAGCCGCGCGGATCTGAAGGCCATGATCGGGCCGGCATTGCGCGGAACGATGCTCGGGTCTGCCCTCGGCGTCCTTCCGGGTGGCGGCGCGATCCTTGCGTCCTTCGCTTCCTACGCGCTGGAGAAGGAAATCTCCAAAACGCCGGAACGCTTCGGCAATGGCGCGATCGAGGGCGTCGCCGGACCGGAGGCCGCCAACAATGCCGGGGCTCAGACATCCTTCATTCCGATGCTGACCCTCGGCGTACCTGCCAATCCGGTCATGGCGCTGATGATCGGCGCGATGATCATCCAGGGCATCGTGCCAGGCCCGCAGGTGGCAACCGAGCAACCCGTCCTTTTCTGGGGATTGATCGCTTCGATGTGGATCGGCAATCTGCTGCTCGTCATCCTCAATCTGCCATTGATCGGCCTGTGGGTTAAGCTTCTGACCGTTCCCTACACGGTGCTGTTTCCGGCAATCCTCGCCTTCGCGTCGATTGGTGTCTATAGCGTGAACTCCAACACCTTCGATCTCTATGTGATGGCGGCGTTCGGTATCTTCGGCTATGCCTTGTCGAAACTTGATTTCGAGCCTGCGCCCATGCTGCTGGGCTTTGTGCTCGGCCCCCTGCTGGAGGAGCATCTGCGCAGGGCGATGACGATTTCGCACGGCGACGTTTCCGTCTTCTTTACCCGACCCATCAGCGCAGGGCTTCTGACGGTTGCCCTCATCGTGCTGATCGTCGCCTTTCTCCCCAATATCGCGAGACGTCGCAACCAGGTCTTCGTCGAGGAAGACTGATCGAATTGGAGCATGACTTTGGAAAACAGAACTAACCGCATACACAAGATCGCCTCCATCGCCGGAGACGGAATCGGCAAGGAAGTCGTACCAGAGGGCCTGCGAGTCCTTGAAGCGGCCTCGAAGAGGTTTGGCTTCAATCTACAAATCGACACCTTCGACTTCGCCTCCTGCGATTACTACGTGAAGCATGGGCAGATGATGCCAGAAGACTGGAAGGCGCAGATCGGCAGCCACGACTCCATCTTCTTCGGCGCTGTCGGCTGGCCGGAGATCGTGCCCGATCATATTTCGCTGTGGGGTTCGCTCATTCAGTTCCGGCGCGAGTTCGACCAGTATGTCAGCCTGCGGCCAGTGCGGCTGATGCCGGGTGTGACCTCGCCGCTCGCCGGCAGAGGACCCGGCGATATCGACTTCTATGTTGTGCGCGAGAACACGGAAGGTGAATATTCATCCGTCGGCGGGCGCATCTTTCCGGGAACCGAACGGGAAACTGTTTTGCAGGAAACGGTGATGACGCGCATCGGCGTCGATCGGATCCTCAAGTTCGCCTTCGATCTCGCCCAGACCCGCCCCCGCAAGCGGCTGACATCCGCCACCAAGTCTAACGGCATCTCGATCTCGATGCCCTATTGGGACGAGCGGGTCGAGGAGATGGCCAAGTCCTATCCCGATATCACCTGGGACAAGTATCATATCGACATTCTGTGCGCCCATTTCGTGCTCAACCCGGACCGCTTCGATGTCGTTGTCGCTTCGAACCTCTTCGGCGACATCCTGTCGGATCTGGGACCGGCTTGCACGGGCACGATAGGCATCGCGCCATCGGGAAACATCAACCCGGAGCGGAAATTCCCCTCGCTCTTCGAACCCGTCCACGGGACGGCGCCGGACATCGCGGGGCAGGGCATTGCAAATCCGATCGGACAGATATGGTCGGCAGCGATGATGCTGGATCATCTCGGAGAGCATGAAGCAAGCGCGGCCGTCATGGCAGGCATCGAAACGGTTCTCGCCGATGAGAGGCTGCGGACACGCGACCTGGGCGGCAAGGCGGACACCGTAACGTGCGGAAAGGCCGTTGCGGACAGTCTCGGGTAATATGCATTGCTGCAGCAGTGAATGTGCCAGCAACAGAGCCATGAAGCTGAATTTGCATTGGAATATGCGATTTTGTGAAGGTGAACAAGGCCATTAACCTCGAGTAATCTGGAGTTCTCAGCAAAGTCTTCGGCCGCCTCGTTGCAAATGGCAATGCCGAAATGGCATCAATAGAAATCGTCAGAGCATTGGAATTTGCAGCTGCGGCTGGCTACCAAGGAGGCAACAGTCCGGTCGTCTGATCGCTACGAAGTTGCGGCGGAGCGCCACCATTCGCTATCTATTTTAAACTAAAACAGAGGTTAAAATGCGTATCATCGACGTCTGCGAAGTCACCAAACCAATCGCTTCGCCCATCCGCAACGCCTATATCGACTTCTCGAAGATGACGGCGAGCCTCGTCGCCGTTGTCACCGATGTTGTGAAGGACGGCCGTCGGGTCGTTGGCTATGGTTTCAACTCGAACGGCCGTTATGGCCAGGGCGGCTTGATCCGCGAGCGGTTCAAGGACCGCATCCTGCAGGCAGACCCGAACAGCCTGATCAACGATGAGGGCACCAACCTCGATCCGCACAAGATCTGGTCGACTATGATGATGAATGAAAAGCCCGGCGGTCATGGAGAGCGCTCGGTCGCCGTCGGAACGCTCGACATGGCGATCTGGGATGCGGTCGCGAAGATTGAAGGCAAACCTCTGTTCCGCATGTTGGCCGATATGAAGGGCCGTGAGGCCAACCCGAAGGTCTTCGTCTACGCCGCTGGCGGCTACTACTACCCCGGCAAGGACAACAGCGCGCTGCGCAAGGAAATGCGCGGCTATCTCGATCGCGGCTACAATGTGGTCAAGATGAAGATCGGCGGCGCCTCCATCGACGAAGACCGCGCCCGCATCGAATCTGTGCTGGAGGAAATCGGTTCCGAGGCGAAGCTCGCGGTGGACGCGAACGGTCGCTTCGATCTGGAGACCGGCATCGCCTACGCCAAGATGCTGCGCGACTACCCGCTGTTTTGGTACGAGGAAATTGGGGACCCGCTCGACTATTCGCTGCAGGCCGCGATCTCCGAGTTCTACGACGCTCCGATGGCAACTGGCGAGAACCTCTTTTCCCACCAGGATGCCCGCAATCTGTTGCGCCACGGCGGCATGCGCCCTGACCGGGACTTCCTCCAGTTCGACTGCGCTCTTTCTTACGGTCTAGTCGAATACCTGCGCACGCTCGAGGTTCTGCGCCAGTTCGGCTGGTCGCCGTCGCGCTGCATCCCGCATGGCGGTCACCAGATGTCGCTCAACATCGCCGCCGGTCTCGGCCTCGGCGGTAACGAGAGCTATCCAGATCTCTTCCAGCCCTATGGCGGCTTCCCGGACGGCGTGAAGGTCATCGACGGCCACATCACAATGCCGGAACTGCCGGGCATCGGGTTTGAAGGCAAATCCGACCTGATCAAGGTCATGCGCGAACTCGCCAAGTAACGGAGTTTATGCGAGGAAGGCATGCCGCTCCCCGCATTTTCCGATCGAGCGCCGCAAGCAATTATCGATGACATGCGGCATGCGCGCGGATCGGCTGGGCACCCCTCCATGTGCCATGAGGCGACCCACAATTGTCGTGCCGCCTCATCAAGTTTCCTTGGCCCATTTGAAAGATCGACAGCTCCCTGCCGAGAATGGGATGTAGTCAGGGACGAAATGGGTGTCATGAAACGACCGTTAACATGCGACCCCATGTTTCCGACCTACCTCTCGTATGGCGCCTAAGCAGAGGCGGAAACACTCTGCCGCCTCTGCGGTCTTATATGTTGTTTGCCGTTATAGAACGCTCGGTTCTATGGCTTACGTTCAGCTTGTGATTTTGCGAATGCTGGCGACCATGGCTTCGCGTTCGAATGCAACGCTTCCATCGACAATCTCTTGCGTGATGAGTTCAAGGTTGTGAGGAAGGCGGGTCTTGTCGACAGACGAAAGTGCTTTCGTCATACCGGCTGCATCGAGTTCCGTGCAATAGGCGGGGCTTCCCGGCTGGAAACGCCAGGAATCCGAGAGCGGGCCAACATCCACGACATCGAAGCCAGTGTCATTAACGAGACCCGATACCACAGCTTTAGCAGCGGCATCATCTCCAGCGATCGGGATGGCCAGTCTGGAAGCCGCGCCACGTTTCGCGCCGCAGTCGGCGAGAGTGAAAGACAGGAGCGCGTTCCAGGCTTTGACCAGAGGCTTCCCGATCTGCTCGCTGGCCCAGATGGTTTCCAGCTTTCCCTCTTGTACCTCTTCAATCGCGCCGTCCCGCATCGGATAGTAGTTGGACGTATCGACGACGATAACGCCTGCGGGAACAGCGGCAAGCACCGGTGCCAGTTCCGGATTTCGAGCAAAGGGTACGGAAAGGATGATGACCTCCACATCCCTGACCGCTTCGTCACGCGTAACGGCAGCAATTGCCGTGCCGTCAACGATGTCCTTGAGGGTTTCCGGACCTTTCGAGTTGGCCAGCTTCACGTCATGGCCGGCCTTTACCAGGATCCGCGCCAGATTTGCGCCGACCATTCCTGCTCCGATGATTCCGATTTTCATGATTTTTCCTTTTTTCATGTTCATTCGCGGGATTTGCGAAATTTTGAAGGGTGTTCCGAAACGCGGCGGGAGCCGCATCGGCCACGTGGTCAGAGCATGTCGGACATGCCGAACGAGGTGAGCATACTGTTCTGAATGGGGCGGACCGCCTCATTCAATTGATGGATACCGAAGTCCAGGCCCTCAGGCATAACGACCGTCCGCAACGGACGTCGCTCCGTAGATCCGATTAAATCTGCAATGGAGACGGCAACGCTCTGAGGACGCGGGGGATTGGTGCCGTCTCCATCGTTAGCGTGCGCTTTGATTTGGCCCGGGATTGCCGCAACCTCGCCATAGGATGCAAGAACAGCTTGGTCGGATGGCTCGGGGCTCGACGAGATAAGGTTGCTCGGGAATGGTCCGGGCTCGACGATGATCGAGTCAATACCAAAGCCCTTCAGCTCGTAACGATATGCCTCGGCAAGTGCCTCCAGGGCGAACTTGCTCGCCGAGTAAGTTCCGAAAAAGGGGAAGACCACACGACCCATCAGCGATGTTACGTGGACAAGGAGCCCGCTGCCGGCAGCGCGCATATGCGGTAGAACGGCCCGGTCCGCTCGCACGGCGCCAAAGAAATTGACTGCAAACAGCCGTTCGATGTCTGCAACCGTATAGGCTTCCGTGATTCCAACCGGCATCAATCCGGCATTGTTGACAAGCACATCGATCTTTCCGTGCTCTTTCACGACCTTGTCGATCGTTGAATTGACGGAAACCTCGTCGGCGACGTCCATTTCACGAACGTGCAGCACATGTCCTTCGGCTGTCGCAGCGTCGAAGAGATCCTTGCGAACCTGAGCGTTCCTCCCCTCCACGTCTCGCATGGTCGCAACCACCGTATGTCCTCGTCTTGCCAACTCCAGCACCGTAAGGTTCCCGAAGCCACTGCTGGCACCAGTGACAACCACAACTTTTCTGCTCATCGCAAAATCTCCTTTATTAGAACTGGCAATCGCATCTATATACAGACCTGTATGTCCTTGCAATAGGGAAAAATACAGAATAGTCTGTTCACAGCGAAACGACGGATAGGAGGTAAGGGAATGCAGCAGCGCAGCATGCCAGAAATCGTCGGGGTGGAGCGTCACTCGCTCAAGGGCCTTCCCCCGAGAGACCGAATTTTGCAGACCGCCTCAGATCTGTTTTACCGGCTAAGCGTTCATTCTGTCGGGATAGATCGCATCATTGCAGAGAGCGGGGTGGCAAAGATGACGTTTTACAAGCACTTCCCGTCGAAGGCCTCCCTGATCGCGACCTATCTCCGAGATAAGAAAACCATTGGGTTCGAGATGTTTGCAGCGGCGGCGGAGAAGCCTGGCCTGTCAGCGGTAGAGCGTGTGCTCACGATCTTTGACGCAATTGATGAACCTCTTCGTGCGCCTACATTCCGGGGCTGTTCGTTTGCAAGAGGGCTGGCAGAATTTGGACCTGAGGCAAACACGCCAGAAGTACAGGCGACCATTGCCGACTATTATCGCGAATTACATGAACTCGTAACATCGCTCATGAAGCCGCTCGGTTTGAAGAACCCCGAGCGAGCCGTCATCCAAATCCTGTCGCTGGTTCAGGGAGCGTTCGTCATCGCTCAATCCATGCCAAGCGAGGGAATTGTCGAAGCCAACCGCGATGCCGCCCGGTTGTTGTTAGAGAGCGAGGTGGCGGCTGTGGCGTCGAAATCGGAGCAGGATTGAGGCATTCTGCCGGACATCCTGGAAATCGTACAATGGCTTTGTGCCGCCCGTTCCCATGCCACCCCATCGAATGTATACGCAGGCTCATAGATAGACATAGCTGCGTACCTCTTCCCGATTCTCCAAAAGTATTGGGAAGAAGTATGAGCAACAAGGTAACGCTCGTGAGCGGCAAGTTCGGCAAGCACATGATGCTGGAAATTGCCTGACCTCGAGATATCGTCGTCGCGAAAAAGCACACATCGGCAAAATTACCCGGCAAGTTCGCGACGAACTCATGGCGACCGCCCAGTCAGAACGCCATGGACTTTCATCCCGCCAAATATAGCCAATACATACGTCGGCCACAGGAGCTATTATGTATAAAGGCAGTTGCCTCTGCAGTACGGTAAAATACGAGGTTCGTGGCGAGCTTGGTGCCGCAATCTATTGTCATTGTTCGCGATGTCGCAAAGCAACCGCAACCGCGTTTGCGACCAACGCAGCCGTTGCGGTCAGCGACTTCGTCATTATCGAAGGCGAGGCCGCGCTGAAGGCATTCGATTCCTCGCCGGGCGTTCACCGCTTTTTCTGTTCCAATTGTGGGTCATCGATCATAAGTCGCCGCGATAACATGCCGGATGTTGTTCGCTTGCGGCTGGGGACGCTCGATACGCCGCTGCCGGCGTCGCCGACAGCACATTATTTCGTCGCCTCGAAGGCCGAGTGGTATGAGATACGAGACGAGTTGCCACAGTTCCCGTAAGGCCGGCACGGTGCTGGCAGGCGGGAGCTCCCTGAAAACATCGGTGATCCCGCACCATCGCAGGGCAGGCACCGACGAGCCGCCTGCGCGACGCCGCCGCATTGTGCGTTTTCCGACACCCATCCGCGACCGACAGCGCACCAACGTATCCAAACGAAATCAGTGCGTCTGTCCAGCACCGCTGCTCAGAGGTGCGAAGTACCAGGAGATCTGATGACAAATGTGTTTGGAGCAAAATCCACTACTGAAGAGGTGCTCTCCGGGATCGACCTCAGTGGCAAACGCGTGCTTGTTACCGGCGTATCCGCTGGCCTTGGCGTCGAAACCGCGCGGGCGTTGGTAACCCACGGTGCCGATGTGGTCGGTACTGCCCGTGATCTGGCCAAGGCGGAAGGTGCCTTGGCGACCGTTCGCGCCGAGACGGCCAATGGCGGTAGCCTTAATCTTCTCCGGATCGACCTAGCATCGCTGGCAAGCGTTCGCGCAGGCGCAGATGCGCTGCTCGTGGATGGTCGGCTTTTCGATGTTGTCATTGCCAATGCCGGTGTCATGGCGCCCCCCTTTAGTCGCACGGTCGATGGCTTCGAGACGCAGTTCGGCACCAATCATCTCGGCCATTTTACCTTGGTCAATCGCATCGCGTCCCTCATTGCACCCGGCGGGCGGTTGGTGAACTTGGCGTCATCTGGTCACCGCTTAGCCGATGTCGATATCGAAGACCCGAACTTTGAGCAGACGGCTTACGACCCCTGGGTTGCTTACGGGCGCTCCAAAACGGCCAATATTCTGTTCACGGTTGAATTCGACCGGAGGCACAAGGCGCGGGGGATCCGCGCAACGGCGGTACATCCAGGCGGTATCCGCACAGAGCTCACGCGTCATCTAGGGGACGGAGCGTTCGAGGCGATGATTGACAAGGTCAACGAAGAACTCGCAGCCCAAGGTAAGTCGCCTTTCGAATTGAAGTCCATCCCGCAGGGTGCTGCCACCTCGGTATGGGCCGGTTTTGTTGCCGCTGCTGAGGAGGTCGGTGGGCTCTATTGCCACAATTGCCGCGTCGCGACCGTAACGGAGAAACCAGCAAGCCGCATCAGCGAGGATGTCTGCGCCTATGCGCTCGATCCTGAGAGAGCCAAGGCCCTCTGGATCAAGAGTGAAGAAATAATCGGTGAGCGCTTCGAATAACAGTCGTGACGAACTGGGCTGCCGCGTTGCCGATAGCTTCACGATTAAGCGAGCCTCGCCTTCGCCGCTTGGCACCGCGGTCTACATGGACTGCGGTGCTCGCCCCTAAGTTCCATATTAGAGCGTTTCCCTGACTGATTGAATCGGATTGCTTTGCAAATCAGTCTCCTTCTGATTCAAACCATCTGCCGATGGAGGTCGGCAGATATGTCGAGAGCCCTTTCCGTTGATCTTCGCATACGTGTGCTCGCTGCCGTGAACGGCGGCGCATCGCATAGAGAGGCTGCCGAGCGTTTCGGCGTGAGCGCAGCCAGCGTGAGCCGTTGGCGTCACTTGCAAATCCAGCAGGGAAATGTTCGACCCGGTCCACTCGGCGGCGACCGCAATTCCCACAAGACAGAAGCGCATGCCGATCTGATCATGATCTGGCTCGTCGAGCACCGGGACGGCACCCTTTTCGAGCTTCGCAAAGCCTTGGGTGATCAAGGCATTTCCATCAGCAAGTCGGCGCTGCATCGCTTTCTTGTCCGGCACGAACAAACGCGCAAAAAAAGACTGGCCATGCGGTAGAGCAAAGCCGTCCGGACGTGCTGGAAAAGCGGCAATGCTGGTTCGAGGCGCAACTCGATCTCGATCCAGAGCGGCTCGTGTTCATCGACGAAACCTGGACCGCGACCAATATGGCTCGTACTCACGGGCGATGCCGCAAGGGCGAGCGGTTGCGGATGGGTTTCCCTCACGGTCATCGCAAGACGACCACATTGGTTGCGGGCCTCCGCAACACGGGAATGGTCGCGCCACTTGTCATAGACGGACCGATCAACGGTGAGTGGTTCGAGGCGTATGTGGCTCAGGTTCTGGTTCCGACATTGAAACCAGGGGACGTTGTCATCCTCGACAATCTGTCCAGCCACAAACGACCGGCAGCAAGGGAACTGATCGAGGCGGTCGGCGCGACAATGATGTTTCTTCCGCCCTACAGCCCGGACTTCAACCCAATTGAGAAGGCCTTCTCCAAGCTCAAGGCTCTCCTACGAAAAGCTGCGGAGAGAACCGTCACCGGACTATGGGATCGCATCGGCAAGCTGATTGATATGGTCGAACCGCAAGAAGCTCAGAACTACTTCAATTCCTGCGGAGATGATCCAACATGATAGGGAAACGCTCTAAAACAGGTGCAACCGTCCTTGGCACATCTTCAACGGCCAATGCAGTTGAGGGAGCCGGTCTACCAAAGGAGCGCGTCCGGATCATCAAAGACGGTGACACGTTCAGCTACGGGGACTTCAGGATTACCGCTTTCGAAACACCGCATTCGCCGAATCCTACATCGGTAGGCTTGATTGACCACCCGCTTCAAACACCCGCTTGGGAAGATGAATGAACCGCGCCGGGTTTGCCGGAGGCCATTTCGGTTAAGTTATGCGGCCATGGCTGGTTCGTCCAGCATGGCGTAGTAGCGTTCCTCGGCTTCGGCTGG
>NZ_LMQB01000006.1 GCF_001424045.1 Rhizobium sp. Leaf371
CGATCACTCCAGAGCCCCCGCTGAAAACATGCAGGGGACGGTTGAAACATGGGTCAATTCTCAATGGAAATATAACGCTGCGCCGGGTCAGCTCTCAGTGGAAATCAACACTTAAAGCGGGGCATCGTCTTGAAATCGACGCAATCCGCATCACCAAAGCTGATGGGATTCTGGTCTGCAGCAAGCAGTCTTGGCTGGCAGATCTGATAGTTCTGCTTTCAGAGAAAATTTACATTCTGTCTCAACTGTTCCGACATGGATCACGATTATGTTGCCGCTAAGCAAAACATTAGTGGTATTCGATTATGCGCAAGCTTTTTTCAACAGCCATTCATTCCTTTCAATATGCAATATCCGGCAATATCGGCATCATGGCAGCAATGATAATGCCGGTCCTCCTTGGTGCGGGCGGTGTGTCCGTCGATGCTTCCAATATTATGTGGGCGAAAAGCACTTTGCAAAATGCGACCGACGCGGCAGCACTCGCCGCGGCATCCGGGCTCGCGAACGAGCAGATGTCGGTGGACGAGGCAAAAAAGCAGGCGAGGGCGTTCCTGCTGGCTCGAATGGCGAGCCCAATAGATTCTTTGTCATCGACAGGCGATGATGCAACGCTCAGCTCGCCTGATGTTGATATTGATACGGCAGCAACGGGGGTTGGAACCGGCAAGCGATTTGTCGTTTCGGTCAAATCCGAGTTTACCGTTCCGCTGACTCCGATGACGCGCCTGCTCGGTGCGTCCAGCATAAGCGTCCATGCTGAAAGCCAGTCTAAGGGGCAGACAGCGACCGAGAGTTCGCTTTCAATGTTCCTCGTTCTCGACAAGTCCGGATCAATGAACGAGGCAACAAACAAGAAGGGCGTCAACAAGCTTCAGTCTCTGAAGCTTGCAGTCGAGGGTTTGCTGGCGCAGCTTTCGAAGGCCGATCCAAACGGAAAGTACGTGCGGACCTCTGCAGTTGCTTACAACGACAAAGCAGACGCACCGAGTGGGTTAAGCTGGGACGAAGGTGTTACCTTGGCCTACGTAAAGAAATTGGCGTCAGGCGGTTCGACAGACTCCAGCGGCGCGATGAAGACGGCATATGCTGCGTTGACCGATCCTTCCGAAACAGCTGTTCACGTCGCTATGACTGGTTTGACGCCAAAACGGTTCTTGGTGCTGATGACGGATGGTGACAACACGGCCGTCAAGAACGATACGGACACGAAAGCTATTTGCGACAAGGCCCGATTAACGCAAACGACAGTCTACACGGTGGCCTTCATGGCGCCGGCAAAGGGCAAGTCTCTGCTGTCATCCTGCGCGACAAGTGCGGCTAATTTTTTCCAGGCTGAAGATGCGGACGCGCTGATTGCGGCATTTGCCTCGATCGGCAGAGACGCGTCGATGCTGGCGGTGCGCTTGACGAAATAAATGCACATAGGGTATAGCAAGGCCTCCCTGTATCTGCGCTGGAGACACGCCCGTTGCCTTTAAGACGCATAGCTTCTCTTAGCGCAACGCCATTATACAAGCAGTAGGCAAATTACTTCAAAGTATAAGCTCTGTTACAGATAATACAGGAATGACAGAGATAATTAAATTGTTTGAAAGCGTTCCAATTCTTTGCTGGATCCAGACCTTATGATGCTTCTTTCTTGCTTGATAAAAATTGGAGAGGGAGATTTGCACATCATCATTGTATAACATAACAGGTCTTACTTCGTCCATTTAAAGCGGACTGTGTTTCGCCGTCCTACGTCATCGCGTGAGGAGCGGGTTTCGCTTGGCCTCTTTCGGGAGGTAAATGGCCAAGCATACAGCCTCGATCTCCGAAGCCTCAGTAACGAATAGCCAAGTATACAGTCGTTTTTTCGCAGGCTTAGGGCTTCTCTTTGTGTCCTTTGACTATTTTAATTGCCTCATATTCCCGCAGAACGCTGCTCATTAGCGTGTTTTAATTGGAAACTGCCAGTTGCATTCATACATTGTAAATCCGCTAATGGAAAATGATTATCTGAAAATGTACTTCAAGCAACAATTCGCAAACGTTTAACATCTGTGTAAATGAATGTACCGAGAAGTTTCCGTAGCTCCACGGTCTGAGCAGCAAGCTCGATACTTGCAGCCGTGCTTTCCTCGGCCATCGCGGCATTTTTCTGGGTTGCTTGGTCCATCGCATTCACGGCGACGTTGATCTCCCGCAGGCCCACCGCCTGTTCCCGGCCGGCCTGGACGATGGCGGTGATGTTGACATCGATGCTCGTGACCTTGCCGACGATCTCATCGAGCGTTCGGCCTGTTTCTCCAACGAGCGCCACACCCTTCTTCACGACTGCCTGTGACGTCGAAATGAGCGTGCCGATTTCCTTGGCGGCCCTCGCGGATCGTTGCGCCAGTTCCCTCACTTCCTGTGCAACCACCGCGAACCCGCGCCCGGCCTCGCCGGCCCGCGCCGCCTCGATGCCTGCATTGAGCGCCAGCAGGTTGGTCTGGAAGGCGATCTCGTCGATCGCGTCTATGATGCCACTGATCGCTTGGGAGGCATCGGCTATCTCTGCCATGGCAGCCACGGCCTCCCCGACGACCTCCCCGGACCGTTTGGCTCCTACCCGCGTCTCGGACACGAGACGGCCGGCTTCCTGGGCGCGGGCGCTCGTGTCGTTGACGGTCGTCGTGATCTCTTCCAGCGCTGCGGCTGTCTCCTCAAGGCTGGTTGCATTCTGCTCGGTTCTGCACGAAAGGCTGCCAGCATTCTCACTGATCTCGCGGGAGCCATCGGCAATGGCTGTCACGCTGTCACCGATGCCGCTCATCGTCGTCCGAAGCTGTGCCAGCGTCGCGTTAAAGTGATGTCTGAGCTCCTCCATCGAAGGAACGAAGGCGCGGTCGAGCGTCCGTGTGAGATCGCCGTCCGACATCGCCTTCATCGCCGTTCCGATCTCGGCGATGGCGCTCATCCTCTCCGTGACGTCGGTTGCGAACTTGACGACCTTGCAGACCTTTCCGCCTGCATCGAGGATCGGGTTGTAAGCCGCCTGGATCCAAACTACTCTCCCGCCCTTTCCGATCCGCACGAACTCGTTCGCGATGAACTCGCCTGCAGCGAGACGATCCCAGAATGTCCGGTACTCCGCCGTGGCCGCATAGTCCCTGCTGCAGAACAGGCTATGGTGCCGTCCGACGATCTCGGCGAGTTCATAGCCAAGCGTCCTGCAGAAGTTCTCGTTCGCCGTGATGATCTCGCCCGTGGGCTTGAACTCGATGACGGCCTGGGATCGGGATAGGGCGGACAGCTTGCCCGCGTCCTCGACCGCCTTCTCCTTCGCCGCGGTGATGTCTGCTGCGAACTTGACAACCTTGTAGGGGCGACCACCCTTCATAACGGGATTGTACGTGGCCTGTATCCAGACTTCGCGCCCGCCCTTGCCGATCCGTCTGTACGCCCCGGCATCGAAAATGCCCCCCGCCAGCCGTTTCCAGAACGCCGCATAGTCCGCGGACTCAACGGTCTGCGCATCGCAGAACATGCTGTGATGCCGGCCGACGATCTCTGCGAGGTCGTAGCCGAGCGTCCTGCAGAAGTTCTCATTGGCGGTGATGACCATGCCTTTGAGGTCCAATTCGATGACCGCCTGCGACCGTGACAGCGCGTCCGCGATGTCCGTTCCGTGTCCAGCAGCCCGGCCGTGCGCACCCGTCTTCCATCCGAACATTGTATTATCCCCTTATCTCTTTCCCGCGGCGATCCGGCTGGATACCTTTCGCACGTATTTCTGCGGGCCTGCGGCGGGTCTGCCGACCAGATACCCCTGCGCATGCGCGCAGCCTTCGTCGGTGATGATCTTGTACTGCGCGGAAGTCTCGATTCCCTCCGCGGTGACCGGCAGTCCAAGGGAGCGGCCGAGGCTGACCACCGAACGAACGATGGCCCGCGCGCTCGGGTCGGTCGCCATGCCGGCGATAAAGCTGCGGTCGATCTTCAGTCCATCGAACGGAAAAGACTGGAGATTGCTGAGCGAGGAATAGCCTGTTCCAAAGTCGTCCATGACCACCTTGACCCCGAGCGCCTTGATCTGCGTAAGGATGTCGAGCGTCATCGCACGGTCCTTCAGGAGCGCCGTCTCCGTGACCTCCAGCTCCAGGCGCTCGGGCGAGAGACCTGTGGCGTCCAGGATGCTGCCGACGACGAACGCGAGGCTGGCGAGCCGGAACTGGATGGCTGATACGTTGACGGCCACCTTAAGTGCCGGGTTCCATTCGACCGCCTGCCTGCAGGCTTCCATCAGAACCCATTCCCCGATCGACAGGATGACGCCGCTTTCTTCGGCGATGGGTATGAAGATGTCGGGGGACACGTTACCCCGCGTGGGATGCGTCCATCGGAGGAGCGCCTCGTATCCGACCGTCGCCTTTGATCCGATGGCTTCGATGGGCTGGAACTGCAGGTGCAGCTCGTTCCGGACGATAGCCTGGCGAAGGTCGTTCTCGAGCTGCCTGCGATCCCGCCGCTCGAGGTCCATCGCCAGGTCATAGAAGGCATGGGTCCCCCGGCCGCCTGCCTTTGCGCGATACAGAGCGACGTCGGCCGCCTGCGTCAGTGCGTCGGCATCCAGTCCGTCCTTCGGATAGACGGCGATACCGATGCTGACGCCGACCGCGGTCGGATCGACGGAGACGTTCATCCTGTCGCGGAAGGTTGCTCGCACACGCTCCGCCAGCGCTCCGGCCCCGTCGCTGCCCACGCCTTCCGCCGTAAGGATCACGAACTCGTCGCCGCCGATCCGGGCGACCGTGTCGCCTCCACGGCAGCAGGTCCTGAGAATCTCGGCGACATCGCGAAGGACGCGATCACCCTCGGCATGCCCGAATAGATCGTTCACGGCTTTGAAGCGGTCGAGATCAAGCGCTAAGAGCGCAAACGGTTTTCCTGTCCCGGAACCGCGCGCCAACTGCATATCGAGGGTGTCCTGGAAGGTCGATCGGTTGGTCAGTCCTGTCAGGATGTCGTGGCGGGCGAGGTATTCGACCTTCTTCTGCACGGTTCGCCGTTCTGTAAGGTCGCGGAGCGCCACAACCTGTGAGGGGCGTCCGCCATATTCGATGGTGTGCACGGCGATCTCGAAGATGCGGGCCTGATTACCGACGAGCGGAAAGGCCTCCAGTGCGGCCTCGCGCGGTGTGTCGACCCGGTCACCGTCCGAAACCGTCATCAGACTGTCGGGCCGGATGCCGACGAGGTCCGAGGCCTCCCGCTCGAGGAGATGGGCGAAGCGGCCGTTTGCCTCGATGATCACACCGTCCCGGACGATCGCAAGGCCGTCGAGCGTCGAGTTGGCAAAGCCCTTCAGGTCGACGAGGTGCCTGTCTATCACGACAGCGACGATCGAGGTGGCAAGGATCAAGAGCGTGATCACGGCGATCGCAATGGTCAGCCACATCGCATCCTCACTCCCCGTGACGAGGGAGGGCAGGGACAGATCGGGTGTGATGATTGTGGCCGACATCGATGTGAAGTGAAGTGCGCAAATGCCGAGCACCGCGGCAATGGCGGCGGGTAGAATGCGTATCCGCCCTCGCAGTTGTGTGAAGGCGAGAAGCGACATGCAGAAAAGGGCGAACGCGACGGCCGCTCCAGCGGCGATCTCAGCCCAGCCGAAATTGAGCTGGGCGGCCGCGTCAAGACCTGCCATGCCGACGAAGTGCATCGCGGCGACCGCAAGCGTGACGAGCATGGCTGACATCGCCACGGGCTGCCGGCTTTTGAACCCCTCTCTGATCGCGATCCAGAAACCTGCGATGGCAATCAGGGCAGACAGCGTGGTGAAGAGGAAATCGAAGCGCAGCGACACGGTGCCCTCGTAGGCCAGCATCGCGACGAAATGGGTCGCCCAGACGCTGAGACCGGCGGAAAAGGCTGCGACGATACGCCAGTTGCGTCGGCGCGCGAGCGTGCTTTCCTCCGACCGCATGAGAAGATGGAAGAAGGCGAGCATTCCAACTGAGGCGATGACGGCCGAGATTGCCGTTATCGCGGTGTCGTGGCGGTCGGTGACGCATTCCAGAACCGTGAACATCCTGTTTCTCCTCTCCGCCGCCCTACTGCACCAGCACGGGGTTGGCGCAGTCCACGCCCGTGACCTGGATATCGGCCTCGCCGACGCGCACTCCTGCTGCGGCGAGCACGCTGTCGAGCAAGGTGTCGACGGCCGGGGTGACGGCCCCGAGCGTCTTTGCCAGAGCGGTCTGCAGAACCTTCGGAGGCGACAGGGACAGGCCGAGAAGCAGCTTGACCTCGACTGCCAGATCGAGATTGCCGATCAGCGACTGGGTCGCCGAGGTGGTGAGGCCCGTGCTCGAAACCGACTTTGTCAAACCGCTCGCGATGTTGGAAGGAGTGAAGGAGACCCTCTTAATCTGCGTGCCGCCAACCGTAGTCGACGACATGCCGTCGATGGCAAGCGCTGGCGTGTCGACCAGACGCGCCCTTGTCACCCTTGGCTTCGATCCGAAATTCTTCAGAGCCGACGGATCGACGGCGCCTATCGACACCTCGGCGACACCGGGAGCGGCATCGATCGCGACGGTGGCGTTGTCAGCCTTGCCGCCGTGGCACTGGATGTCTGCGAGCTTTGCTTCGGCATGGGCGACCTCGACATAGAGGGGCAGGGTGATTTTCGTTCCGAGAAGTTCGGCAAGCCCGTCGATTCGGACCGTGGCGGAGAGGCGTACCTGCGCCGTTCTGACCGCCTGGCCGGGTTCTCCGATGCGGTATGGAGGCGCGCTGACAGACGGTTCGCCGACGGCGAGGTTGAGGTCGACCGTTCCGAGACCTGGGAGAGCGGCCTGCGTCTGGACGGAAACGAGATTGGAACCGTTCGCCAGCGACGCGCTCGACTGCAGGAGATCGAGCAGCCCCACTTTCATCGAGATGCCGGATTTCGCGTCGACCCTCAGGCGCGACTTCTGGTCAAGGTCGACGAAGCCGCCCAGCGTAAACGTCTCACCACCAGGCGGCACGATCCTGCGCAGTTCGCTGACAATGCCCGAGGCTCCTGCCGCGACACCGCCGTATCTGGCCACGGCGGACAGGAGCTGAGGCATCGTGATTTCGGCCTTCAGGACGTCGTCGTAGGTAGCGGCGGTCAGGTTGAGGTCGGTCGCCAAGCCCTTCGCCAGTCGGAAGAGGTCGATGTCGGCCGCCGCCAGCGAGCGGTAGTCCACAGCGCTGAACGTGAGCTTCGCGCCGAGCATCTTGCCGAGGATGGCATTGAGGACGCCGCCCTCAAGACTTGCCAGCCGCGATCCGATAGAAAACGCGGCTGTCTTCGATACAGCGGCGGTCCCCGTCGCCGACAGCATTGGTGGTGTGGTGAACATGCCCGCGAAGAACAGCGTTCCCGACTGCTGGACATGGACGCGAACGGCATCCGCCAGTTGAGCGGAAGGCTTGAAGCGCTCATTGGGCGAACGCGCGGGATCGGGCGCATAGCGTCCCTTTTCGACCGTGACGCGTCCGGTGGATGCAGCGACGGACGCCTCCGGAAGCAGGGCGCCTTTCACCGTCTTCCATCCCTGCGGAGTCCTGAGCACCATCTTGAGACCGTTGTTGTCCAGATGAGCCAGGACGGCATCGTCCGAATGCGCCATGTCGGACGCGACCGCGATCGCGGCAAGGTCTGCCACCGTCTGGAGCTGCCGGCGCTCGAGCGTGAGCTGGCCGTAGTCGACCGCGAGGGCGACGATGCCAAGGCAGGCCGGGAGCGCCAGTGCAGACATGACGGCGATGTTGCCCTCCCTGCATGAAACGAGGCCGGAAACGCGCTTTGTCAAGGACTCTGCCATCACACCCCACCGATGCGAATGGTGGTGCTCCGGACGATCGTCGGACTCGGCATCGCGAACGTCATCAGGTTCCAGATCGGAAGGTCACTCGCGTCGTACGTGAGCTTGACGGTAAACTGATTGGCGACAGCCGCATCGTCTGCAACCTGGACTGTCAGCCGTGCCTGGTTGATCAGAGCGTATCCCGCAGTCGCCTGGGAAGTCGCGTACCCCGTAGCAAGGGTCGTTCGCTCCGTTGCTGAAAGTCCAGCAACAGCAGATCGGGCGGTATCAGCTGCGATCTGCTGAAGAGAGTGACAGGCGCTCAGGTAAACTCCCCATCCGATCATGCTAAATAACATGCAGATGAAAAGTGGAGCAAGCATTGCGAACTCGATCGCGGCGACGCCGTCTGCGTTGCGTGAAAAGCGTGACAGGATATGCATCGCCGAACTCCGGTCTATTATTGACCGAGCCTCCTCGGTGCACCATAAGGTTGCGCTCAATTTCCTAACGGGGTATTAACGCGACAATCCCGAGTTCTGGTACGATTTTGGACCTTTCTATCTGTGGTTTACTTGAGAAAACGGCTCAAAATAGAACATACGGCATTCAGAAACCCAACGTCCTCAATGACAACTCCCAATAATGTGGTGATTTAGCTCTTGGTCGGCTTGCGTGACCCGATCGTGTCCCAGGGGGTGGTGTAGCTTCAGCAGTCCCCGTGCTTTCTGGACAGAGCCGGGGATGGATCAGCTTGCGGCTGGCAGGCCGATGAGCAGATCCATCGCTCATCGTGGCGATTGTCTCAAGTGTCATGTAGCGGGACCGCTGGACTGCCCACTTGTCATTCTGCTCAATTAGCAAGGCGCGGACCAGTCTGACGATGGCATCGTCGTTAGGAAAGGTGCCGACGCCTCTGTCCGTCGCTTGATCTCGCCGTTGAGCCGTTCGATGGAGTTTGTCCTGTACAGCTTTGTCCAGAGCGCCTCGCGAAAGGTAATGTAGGCGAGCACGTCCTGCTCGGCGCTGTCCATAAGACTAGCGAGCTTGGGCACCTTCGGCTGTTTTGATCTGCGCCATTGCGCCATTGGGCACTTGCGGCCTCTGGCGTGTCCTGGTCAAACGCCATGGCGAGGAAGGCGGACACGACACGTCGTCCGCTCTTCCGGCATGGGCGAACGCGTTGCGCATGAAGTGGACCCTGGAGCACTGCCAGAAAAAACCTTCGACACGGCGGCCATGATGCCCTCATGCGCATCGGAGACGACGAGCTTGATGCCGCGCAAGCCTCGTCTTGTCAGCTTCCGCTGGAATTCTGTCCAGATCGCCTCAGCCTCAGACGTGCCAAGTTCCATGCCGAGCACCTCGCGTCGGCCATCTGTGTTCACACCCACCGCGATGATGACAGCGACAGAGACGATGCGCCTGCCGCGTCGGACCTCCAGATAGGTGGCATCAATCCAGAGATACGGCCATTGGCCTTCGATGGGCCTGTCGAGGAAGGCCTTCACCTTTTCATCAATCTACCCTTGCCCGACAGGCAATGTCTGCATTGCCCAAAGGGGGGAGAGTCGGGATACTTGGCTCTTGGAGATGCCTGACATGCCCATGGCCTTGACCAGGTCATCGACGGACCGGGCCGAGATGCCTGTATATAGGCCTCCTGGATGACCGCCGTCAGAGCGTTCTCGGCCATCCGGCGCGGCTCAAGGAAGCTCGCGAAATAACTGCCTGTGCGAAGTTCGGGAATGCGTAGTTCGACGGTGCCTGCCGGCGTCTCCCAGTCCCGGTCGCGATAAACATTACGCTGGGCAAGCCGGAAATCATTCTTCTCACCATAGCCTGCGCCGGTCTTCGTCCCCACCGCCAGCGCCATAAGCTTTTTGGCAGCAAAGCTGATCATCTCGCGCAGCAAATCGGCGTCGGCGCTTTTCTCAAGAAGTGAGCGCAGGTTCATCATAGTATCGGTCATCGGTGGTGTCCCTCAGGTTGGCTTTAAGTAACCTGTTCCTACCGGATGACACTGGTGACCACCGCTACGCCGCCTGCTCACTACAGCACATCGGAGGATCCGCTCGCGAGCGGCTTCGCTATCACCCCGCTACACCACTCGGCGGGAGACGAAGTTTAATTTCTCATGAACCAATTTAATGGGCATTAGCGTTAGTAAAAAATCTAGCTGTACCGCAATGAGCGATACCGGCTCCTAGAGCTATCAGACTATATTTCGTGATTTTGAGCACCTTGGCTCGGTGCACATGACACCACTGCAGTTCGATTCCGCCCAAGGCGTCTAAGCCGGGAGTGGCTGTTCTGCGGAAAGAATTTCCGGGCACGACGCAAGGCGATGGTTCGTGCCATCTGGGCGAGCGATAATGGCATAATTATCGACCTATCACACAGACAGGCTTCGTTTATTAAGGCCTGCCTTGCGAGCTAACATAGCCTTCACCTGGAGGAAGCTATGTTAAAGGTGGAGAGCATCGATCACCACTTCCCCAGTACGGCGGACCATGCTGCCGCCATTGCCGAGCGCTACTGGCCGGATACCAAGGTTTGGCTGGAAGAGGTGGCTAGCAGAGAAAGCGATGCGAACGGGCGTCTTCGCAGGTACCCGGAGACGTTCCGGATGTCGCTTGAGAACGGCACTCGTCTCTGCCTCGGAAGTTTTGTCGGGGCTGAGTACGACGATCTGCCCGAGCCGGTGCGCAAGCAGGTACCGGTCTTCGCGGACGTCAACGTCGCGTGGCTGTAAGCGCGGCTTGTTGAGGCCGATCCTGCTAACAAGGAGGATTCTAAGCAGCGGGCACGGGCGATCTTTGCCGCCGTTGCGGGAGCCCGGCTTTTGGCCCGCAGCCGTTCCGACATCTCGCTATTTGACGCGATGATTGAGAGCTACCGCACAGTAGGGCTGCTGCCAGCTTGATCTGGCAGCTCAGAACCACAGCGAGAATGGCCCTGCGCACTCACCAAGGTGCCCGGCTTCTTTCGAAAAAGAAGCCGCCCGTTGGCCCAGAAGCATCCTGACCTGCAAGCCAGACGATCGTGTCTGCGGCCTGCTCGACGGTGCGATATCCGGAGTGATTGTTAAAGTCCGTCTTCGTGTAACCGGGATCGGCGGCGTTCACCTTGATGCCGTCCTTCGCAAGATCCTTGGCCAGGGACAGGGTAATCGCGTTCAGCGCCGTCTTCGAACTGTTGTACCCCAGAATATTAACGGCATGGTATGGGTGCGCGGGATCGGAAAGCCAAGTCAGCGAGCCCAGGCCGCTGCTGACCATGATCACGTTGGCCTGACCGGAAGCTCGAAGAAGGGGCAGGAATGCCTGCGTCACCCGGATCGGGCCGAAGACATTGGTCTGGTACACCGTTTCGATCTCGCTCAGGGTCTGATCACTTGGCGCGGCATAGCTTCCGGGAATGCCGGCATTGTTGATCAAGACGTCGAGTTTGCCGTCGGCAGCCTCGACAGTTGCCACTGCGTTTTGCACGCTGTCGTCATCCGTCACGTCGATCGCAATTGCCCGAACATCGATGCCCTCCGATGACAGGGTTTCGGCGGCAAGCTCGCCGCGACCGGCGTCTCGGCTGCCGAGCCAGATGCGATATCCGAGCCGGCCCAGTTGGCGGGCGGTCTCGTAGCCGATGCTCTTGTTTGCACCGGTGATAAGAACGGTCTTGCCTGTCATGTGATCTCTCCTAGTCTGAACTTCCGGCCGTTGTTTCGTCGCAAGTGTGTTGGCCAGGTTCTGTTGCCATCAATCTATCACTCTTGGATTGTTTGATAAGCGGTCCAAAACCGCATAGTCTGATCGCCATGGCGAACAACGATGATCTCCCTTTGGACTACCTGTCCATATTTCTTTCGGTCTGCGAGACAGGTGGATTTCGGACCACAGCCAAGCAGCTTGGCTTGTCGCCATCGACCGTCAGTGAAAAGATCGCCTCGCTAGAGACGGGGTTGGGCGTGCCACTTCTCATCCGCACCACTCGAAGTGTGAACGTGACAGAAGCAGGTCGGGCGCTGGCTTCCCGCCTGTCACCATTGATGCGAGAGACACGGGCCGCACTGCAGGATGTCGCAAGTTCAAAGGACAAGGTCAGAGGTCAGCTAAAGCTGAATGTCACTGGCGCCGTCATGGTTGACATCCTACCGCCGCTGATCGATCGCTTCCTCAACCGCTTTCCAGAGGTCAGGGTCGAGCTTGTGGTGGAAGACAGGCTCGTCGATATCATCGCCGTTGGCTGCGACGCTGGGATCCGCTACGGCGAGCATCTGGCGCAGGACATGATCGCTGTCCCTATCGGGCCCCCATTCCAGCGATTGGCACTTGCAGCGTCGCCGAGCTACCTGGACGCGCGGGGTGTGCCTATGCATCCAAGTGATCTTCTGACCCATGACTGCATCCGGCTTCGCTTCTCAAGCGGCGCGCTCACTGCTTGGGAGTTCGAATGCGGTGACACGTCCGTCACGGTTGATCCCCCAGGACGTCTTACCATTAGTGTGGATGCTGCACCTGCGGCCATTGAACTGGCTTGCACGGGTCGCGGAATGATTTGCACATTTGAGAACTGGCTTGACCCGGTGCTGAAGACCGGCGCTCTCACGCCGATTCTTCCGGAATGGTGGACCAGGTTCGAGGGCCCTCGGCTCTACTTTTCAAGCAGGCTGATGTCGGCGCCTCTCAGGGCATTCGTCGATCTTGTGGGTGAAGAGAGGGCTCAAGATAAGCGACTTGCAAAAGAGGTTTGAACGAAAGATACCCGCTACCGGCCGCGCAATCCCCTGTTAATTAGCAATGTCATTGAATGCCGTAAACGCCAGCGAGATGGCGCATGCGCTGAATGGCGAGGTCCGGGCGGTCGAAGATGTTGGCCTGGTCGGCGAGGCGGAAGATATCGGCGTAGTGGTTAATGCCGCGCGCCGACTGCATGCCGGCCGGAAGGCTGAAATGCGACTGGTGTCCGTTCAGCCAGGCGAGGAAGACGACGCCGGCCTTGTAATATTGCGTCGGCACCTCGAAGATCTTGCGTGAGAGCGGGACCGTTGGATCGATCACCGCACGGAAAGTTGCTGTGTCGTCTGCGGCAAGCGCTGCCAGCGCCTTGGAGGCGGCCGGCGCGACGGCGTCGAAAATGCCGAGCAGCGCATGGCTGTGGCGCCGCCCGTCGCCCTCGATCAGGCCGGCATAGTTGAAATCGTCGCCCGTGAAGCAGAGCACGGCTTCCGGCAGACGGTCACGGAGCGCGATTTCCTTCTCATGTTCGAGCAGCGAGATCTTGATACCCTCGACCTTGCCGGCATTCTCCGTGATGATCCGCAGTGCGCAATCGAGCGCCGGCTCGAAGTCGGTGCTTCCCCAGTAGCCGAGTAGCTGCGGGTCGAACATATCGCCCAGCCAGTGCAGCACCACCTTGTCCTTCGTCTGCGAGAGAATGCGGCCATAGACCTTGGCGTAATCTTCCGCTGAGCGGGCGATGCGGGCAAGCGCCCGGCTCGCCATCAGGATCGCGCGACCGCCATGCTTCTCGATATGCTCGATCTGTATCTCGTAGGCTGCGATGATGTCGTCCAGCGAGCGGGCATCGTTTGGGTCGAGATGATCCGTGCCGGCACCGCAGGCAAGGTCGGCACCATCCACCGTGCGCGCTTCGGCAAGCGAGCGGGCAATCAGTTCCTGAGCACCGGCCCAGTCGAGACCCATGCCGCGCTGCGACGTGTCCATTGCCTCGGCGATCCTGAAGCCAAGGCTCCAGAGATGATGCCGGAAGGCAAGCGTCGTGTCCCAGTCGATCGCCGGGCGGTTCCACGGATCGGTGTCGCGCTCCGGCGCGGAAACGACATGCGCGGCGGCATAAGCGATGCGGTTGAAGACGGGGGTGGTTGCCGGCCGCGCGATCGGCGTGCCCACAAGACGATACGCTTCGACCGTGTCTGCGGATGTCGGCAGATTGAGAACCTGGGTCATGATGCCTCCTCGGAATGTCAACCGGATAATTTGGATCGGTCTAAATAGCAAGACTCTATTTTGCGACGAATGATCATCAGGTGTGCAAGCCGTCATGCGCGCAATGCGCTGCAGATACGGCAATACGCAGCCTGATAAGCCTGTATGCAATTGAAACAGGCCCGTCAAAAAATCTGCAAACACCCAGAAAATGGTGCTTGATATTTTGGAACGATCCAAATACTGAAGGGGACAAGGTGGAGGCGCAGAAGAGTTCATGGCGAACGGACGGGTCACGGTCATCGATATTGCAAAGGCGGCGGGGGTGTCGAAATCCACGGTCTCGCTCGTCCTGCAGGGTTCGCCGCTCGTCAACGAGGGCACGCGGACCAAGGTCAATGCCGTCATGCGGGATCTCGGCTATGTCTATAATCGCGGCGCGGCCAATCTCCGCCAGTCCAGCGCCAAGTCGAAGATCATCGGCGTCGTCGTCAACGATCTGACCAACAGCTTCTTTGCCGAGCTTGCGGTCGGCATCGATCTCGTCGTGCAGGATGCGGGCTTCGTGCAGTTCCTCGCCAATACCAGCGAGAGCCTCGACCGGCAGACGGAGGTCATTGCCTCCATGCGCGAGCACGGCATTTCCGGCCTCGTCGTGTCGCCCGCCCGCGGCTCGCGGGCCATCGACTTCAAGGCGCTGGTCTCGGCCGGCATGCCGGTCGTCGCCGTGGTGCGCCCTGTGCCGGGTGCCAAGGTGTCCTCGCTGATGTCGGACAATCACACCGGACTTTTTTCAGCCGTCGAACATCTGGCAAAGCTCGGCCACACGCGCATCGCCTTCTTCGGTGGTTTTGAGGATACGGCGATCTTTCAGGAGCGGCTGGCCGGCTATCGCGACGGGCTCGCGGCGGCGGGGTTTGGCTATGACGAAGGCCTTGTCTTTGCCTGCGCTCCCTCGCGGGCGGAAGGGGCGAAGGCCGTGGCGCGGGCGATGGCGGCCGGCGACCGGCCGACGGGCGGGGTCTGCTTCAACGATGCCGTCGCCTTCGGCGTCTATGACGGATTGCGGGCGCGGCGGCTTGAGCCGGGCGTCGATTTCGCCATCGTCGGCTTCGACGACGTCATCGAGGCGGGTACGTCCGTGCCCGCGCTCACAACCATCGCGGTGGATCCGCAAGGCATGGGCCGGCGTGCCGCCCAGCTGCTGCTCAAGCAGATCAATGCCGGCAAGGCGGAGGCGGAGGCCGTGGTGACGCCCGTACGGCTGGTCGTGCGGGAAAGCTGCGGCGTGAACAGAATGAAGCCGGGGAGGCGGACTGCATGACGAACCGTTGGGGATTGATCGGCGCGAGCACGATCGCACGGGAATGGGTGATCGGCGCGATCCGCGCGACGGGCGGGGAGGTCCTCTCCGTGATGAGTTCCAGCCCGGAACGCGCTGCGACCTATGCGTCCGAAAACGGGATCGGCAAGGCCGTCTCGAATCTCGATACCCTGCTCGCAGATCCCGATATCGACGCGGTCTATATCTCGACCACGAACGAGCTGCACCGCGATCAGGCGATCGCCGCCGCCAGGGCCGGCAAGCATATTCTCTGCGAAAAGCCGCTGGCGATGACTCTGGAGGATGCCCACCGCATGCGGGACGCGGCACGGTCGGCCGGCGTGGTGCTAGCGACGAACCATCACCTGCGCAATGCGGCCAGTCATGTCGCCATGCGGGCTGCGGTCGCAACCGGACGGATTGGCAAGCCGCTCTCGGCACGAGTGTTCCACGCGGTCTACCTGCCGCCGCATTTGCAGGGCTGGCGGCTCGATAATCCCGCGGCCGGTGGCGGCGTCATTCTGGATATCACCGTGCACGACACGGATACTCTGCGCTTCGTGCTGGGACAGGACCCGGTGGAGGTCACGGCTTTTTCGCAATCCGGTGGCCTCGGCAAAGCGGGGCTTGAAGATGCGGTGATGGGGGTCATGCGGTTTGAAGACGGGCTGATCGCCCAGTTTCACGACGGTTTTACCACGAAGTATGCCGAGACTGGTTTCGAGGTTCACGGAACCGAGGGATCGCTCATCGCCCGCAATGTGATGACGCAGCGGCCCGTCGGCACGGTGATCCTGCGCACCGGCGAGGGCGAGCAGTCGCTGCCGCTCGACGGGCGAAATCTCTATGAAACCGGCCTTGCGGCTTTCCATGCGGCAATAGCCGGCACGGGATCTCCTTCGGCGACCGCCGAAGACGGCATCTGGTCGCTGGCGACAGGGCTTGCCGTCGTCGAGGCGGCCCTGTCCGGCCGAGCCGTCACAATTCAGACGGGGCTTTGAGACGGATCATGAGCAAGCACATCACACCGGCCGAAGCGGCGGCCATGATCCCAGACGGCGCCGTCGTCTCTGTCTCGTCTTCCAGCGGGCTCGGCTGCCCGGACCTGATGTTGAAGGCGATCGGCGATCGCTTCGAGGCGACAGGCCATCCGCGCGAGATCACCACCCTGCACCCGATCGCCGCCGGCGACATGAGCGGCATCAAGGGCGTGGACCATATTGCCCGCAAAGGCCTCCTCAAGCGGATCCTCGCCGGCTCCTATCCGTCAGGCCCTTCGACATCCGAGCCGCCGCGGATTTGGCAGATGATCACGGGCAACGAAATCCCGGCCTACAACATCCCCTCCGGCATCCTCTTCGACATGCACCGCGAAGCCGCCGCCAAGCGTCCCGGCGTGATCACCAAGATCGGGCTCGAAACCTTCGTGGATCCCAAGCGGCAGGGCTGTGCCATGAATGCGCTGGCGGCGGAGACACCGGTCGTCAAGCGGGTCTCATTCGAGAACGAAGACTGGCTGTATTTCCCCGCCATCGTGCCCCAGGTCGCCATCATCCGCGCAACGACGGCCGACGAGCACGGCAACCTGACCTATGAACACGAGGGCGCGACGCTCGGCGGGCTCGACCAGGCGCTGGCGGCGCGCAACAATGGCGGCATCGTCATCGCGCAGGTCAAGCGCATCACCAAGCAGGGCGCGCTGAAGCCGCACGACGTGCGGGTTCCCGGCATGCTGGTCGATTACGTCATCGTCGATCCGGACCAGAAGCAGACGACGCTGACGGACTACGACCCGGCGATATCGGGCGAGATCTTCCGGCCGCTCAAAAGCTTCTCCGTGCCCGATTTCAACATCCAGAAGGTCATTGCGCGCCGGGTCGCGCAGGAGCTCCAGGCCGGCAGTTGCGTCAATCTCGGCTTCGGCATCTCGGCCAACGTGCCGCGTATCCTTCTGGAGGAGGGCCTGCATGGCGCGGTCACCTGGGTCATCGAGCAGGGGGCCGTCGGCGGTGTGCCGCTGCTCGACTTCGCCTTCGGCTGCGCGTCCAACGCGGATGCCTACATGCCTTCTCCCTACCAGTTCACCTATTTTCAGGGCGGCGGCTTCGATGCCTCGTTGCTGTCCTTCCTCGAAATCGGTCGCGATGGCTCGGTCAACGTTTCCCGCCTTTCGTTCCGTCCGCACGTGACGGCCGGTGCCGGCGGCTTCGTCGACATCACGGCGCGCGCTCGCAAGATCGTGTTCTCCGGCATGTTCAATGCCGGCGCCAAACTGTCGATCAGTGACGGCAAGCTGGTGATCGAGAAGGAGGGCAAGCTGAAGAAGCTGGTCGAGGCGGTCGAGCACGTGACCTTCTCCGGCAGCTGCGCCATCGCGCAGGGGCAGGACATCACCTATGTCACCGAGCGTTGCGTGCTCAAGCTGACGCCGCAGGGGCTGGTGCTGACTGAAATCGCGCCCGGCGTCGATCTCCAGACGCAGGTGCTCGATCAGTCCGAGTTTCCCCTGATCGTCTCGCCGGACCTGAAGCTGATGGATGCCGCACTGTTTGGCGAGCCGCGCATCGGCCTTTCGCTGCCGGCCAAGGCGCCGCGGGTCCTGGAGGGTGCCCATGTCTAAGGGAGAGGTACGCCTCGACATCGAAGGCCCCGTCGCCATCCTCACCGTCTCCCGGCCGGAAAAGCGCAATGCGCTCGATCTCGACATGCTCAACGCACTGATGTCCGTGGCCGATACGGTGGAGGCGGACGCGCGCGTTCGCGTCGCCATCCTCACCGGCGAGGGTTCAGGATTTTCGGCCGGTGGCGACATCACCGCCTGGAGTGGCATACGGCCGGAGGAATTCGGTCATGGCTGGGTGCGCTACGGGCACCGCGTGTTCGAGCGGCTGGCAACCCTGCGCATGCCGCTGATTGCGGCGCTGAACGGGCACGCGCTCGGCGGCGGTCTCGAGCTTGCTGGCATCGCCGACATCCGCATCGCAGAAGAACAGATCCAGATCGGGCTGCCGGAAACGGGCCTCGGCATGGTGCCGGGCTGGTCGGGCACGCAGCGGCTGGTTAAGCGCTTCGGCGCCCAGCCCGTGCGCCGGATGGCGCTCGGCGGGGAGATCTTCACGGCGGAACAGGCCCTGTCGCTGGGGCTGGTGGATCGGGTCATCGCGACCGGACAGGCGCTTGCCACTGCAAAAGACATGGCGACAGGCATCGCCGCGCGGGGGCCGGCGGCGCTGGAAATCGTCAAGCTGATGATCGCGAGCGCCAACGGAGAGGATAACGGGACGGCCGTGGAAGCGCTGGGGTCGATCCTCGCCGCCAAGACGGGCGACCTGAAGGAGGGCGTTTCCGCTTTCAAGGAGAAGCGCGCCGCACAGTTCAAGGGAGAATGGTAATGACGGTTCTGGTAAACCCGAAGGCGCTCGCGGATCATGCTCCACGCGACTTCAAGATGCTGATCGACGGCCGGTGGAGCGAGGGCACCGCCGATCCGATCGAGCGGGTCGCGCCCGGCCACGGCGTCGTGGTCAGCCGGTTCCAGGCGGGAACCCGCGCCGATGCCGAACGCGCTATCGCGGCTGCCCGCAAGGCCTTCGACACAGGCCCCTGGCCGCGCATGACGGCCTCGGAGCGCTCAGGCATCCTGCTGAAAGCCGCCGATCTCATTGCCGCGCGCGCCGAGGAACTCGCTTTTCTGGACGCGGTGGAAGCCGGCAAGCCGATCTCTCAGGTGCGCGGCGAAATCGCCGGCTCGGTCGATATCTGGCGCTATGCCGTGGCCCTTGCCCGCGATCTTCACGGCGAGAGCTACAATACGCTGGGCGACGGCACGCTGGGTGTGGTCCTGCGCGAGGCGATCGGCGTCGTCTCGATCATCACGCCGTGGAACTTCCCCTTCCTGATCGTCGGTCAGAAGCTGCCCTTCGCACTTGCCGCCGGTTGCACCACGGTCGTCAAGCCGTCGGAACTCTCGTCCGGATCGACCGTCGTGCTCGGCGAGATCCTCGAGGAAGCCGGCGTCCCCAAGGGCGTCGTCAACATCGTCACGGGCACGGGCGCCGAAGTAGGAGCGGTCATGACGTCGCATCCCGACGTCGACATGGTCTCGTTCACGGGCTCCACCGGCGTCGGCAAGCTGACCATGGCGAATGCCGCGCAGACGCTGAAGAAGGTGTCGCTGGAGCTTGGCGGCAAGAACCCGCAGATCGTCTTTCCCGATGCCGATCTCGACGGCTTCATCGATGCCGCCGTGTTCGGCGCCTATTTCAACGCCGGCGAGTGCTGCAATGCCGGCTCGCGGCTGATCCTGCACAAGAGCATCGCCGACGAGGTGGTGAAGCGCGTGGCAGCCCTGTCGGAAAAGGTGCGGGTCGGCGATCCGCTCGATCCGCAGACGCAGGTGGGCGCGATCATCACCCCGCAGCATCTGGAGAAGATCGCCGGATATATCTCAGGGGCTGCAAACGGCGGTGCCGACATTGCCCATGGCGGTGAGGCGCTCGATCTCGGCCGTGGTCAGTTCATGGCGCCGACGATTCTCGCCAATGTGACGCCGGACATGCCGGTCGCGCGCGAGGAGGTGTTCGGCCCGGTTCTCTCGGTGCTCACCTTCGAGACGACGGCGCAGGCGATCGAGATCGCCAACGCGGTCGATTACGGTCTGTCGGCCGGTGTGTGGAGCAAGGATTTCGACACCTGCCTGACGATCGGCAGGCGTGTGCGGGCGGGAACCGTGTGGATGAACACCTTCATGGACGGCGCCTGCGAACTGCCCTTCGGCGGCTACAAGCAATCGGGCCTCGGCCGCGAACTCGGTCGCCATGCGGTGGAGGATTACACCGAGACCAAGACGCTCAACATGCATATCGGCGGCCGCACGAACTGGTGGATGCCGCAGACGGAAAAGCTGGCCTAGCCGGCTGACGCCGGCGCTCGAGGAGGGCGGCGGCACGAGAGCGGAAATGGGTTCCGCTCTTCACTGTGCTCATGGGAGGAAAACATCGTGCGCAAGTTTCTGACATCGACTGCATTGGGTCTCGCTTTGATGGCCGGCGCCGTGCAGGCTGCCGAAAACGTCGAGGTGCTTCACTGGTGGACATCCGGCGGCGAGGCCTCGGCGCTCGAGGTCCTCAAGAAGGATCTTGAGGCCAAAGACATCTCCTGGACGGACATGCCGGTCGCCGGCGGCGGCGGCACGGAAGCCATGACGGTACTGCGCGCCCGCGTTACGGCCGGCAACGCGCCGACCGCCGTGCAGATGCTCGGCTTCGACATTCTCGACTGGGCGAAGGAAGGATCGCTCGGCAATCTCGATGCGGTCGCCGCGAAGGAAAACTGGGACAAGGTCATCCCCAAGGCGCTCCAGAAGTTCTCGAAATATGACGGCCACTGGATCGCGGCACCCGTCAACCTGCATTCGACGAACTGGATGTGGATCAACAAGGCGGCGCTCGACAAGGCCGGCGGCAAGGAGCCGGAGAGCTGGGAAGAGCTGATCGCCCTCCTCGACAAGTTCAAGGCGCAGGGCATCATCCCCGTTGCGGCCGGCGGCCAGCCCTGGCAGGACGCGACCGTCTTCGACGCCGTCGTGCTGTCGCTCGGCGTCGATTTCTACACGTCCGCTTTCATCGATCTCGACCCGAAGGCGCTCGGCGGCGACAAGATGAAGGAAGCCTTCAACCGCATGACGACTCTGCGCGCCTATGTCGATCCCAACTTCTCGGGCCGCGACTGGAACCTCGCCTCCGCCATGGTCATCGACGGCAAGGCCGGCGTGCAGTTCATGGGCGACTGGGCGAAGGGCGAATTTTCCAAGGCCGGCAAGACGCCGGGCAAGGACTATGTCTGCATGCGCTTCCCCGGCACGCAGGGTGCCGTCACCTTCAACACCGACCAGTTTGTCATGTTCAAGGTCGCCGAGGCCGAGGTGCCGGCACAGATGGAGATGGCCATGGCCATCGAAAGTCCTGAATTCCAGTCGGCCTTCAACGTCGTCAAGGGTTCGGCACCGGTGCGCACCGACGTGTCGGACGCAGCCTTCGACGATTGCGGCAAGAAGGCCATCAAGGATGCGGCCGAAGCCGACAAAAAGGGCACGCTTCTCGGCTCCATGGCCCATGGCCATGCCAATCCTGCAGCCGTGAAGAACGCGATCTACGACGTCGTGACCCGTCAGTTCAACGGCGACCTGACGGCCGACGAAGCGGTCGCCGAGCTGGTGAGCGCGGTCGAAGCCGCGAAGTAAGGGCTTGAGGAGCTGCGGGCCTTTGTCCGCAGCTCCGGCCTTCGCAACATCCGATATATGAAAACGGCCGGGAGACCGGGGGCGCCAGAGGGCCTGCCATGATGGTGGGGCCAGGGCTTGTGCCTCCTGTCGTCACGGCGAGGGGAACGAAGCCATGCAGAGCCGCAGCTTCCTACAGGACCAGTTGCCGAAAATCGTGCTCGCGCCGAGTTTCCTGGTCATCGTCATTTTCGTCTACGGCTTCATCGCCTATACCGGGTTCCTGTCGATCACCGACAGCAAGATGCTGCCGTCCACCAACATCGTGGGCCTGTCGAACTACAGCAAGCTCTGGGCCCTGCCGCACTGGTGGCGGGCTATCACCAATCTGGCGATCTTCGCCTCGCTCTACATCCTCATCTGCTCGGTGCTCGGCCTGTTCCTGGCGATCATGCTCGACCAGAAGATCCGCGGCGAAGGTTTCCTGCGGCCGATCTACCTGTACCCGATGGCGCTCTCCTTCATCGTCACGGGCACCGCCTGGAAGTGGATCCTCGATCCCGGCATCGGCATCGAGAACACCATGCATCTCTGGGGCTGGGAGACCTTTGCCTTCACCTGGATCAAGGACAGCAAGATGGCGATCTACTGCGTCGTGCTCGCCGCCGTCTGGCAGTCCTCGGGCTTCATCATGGCGATGTTCCTCGCCGGCCTGCGTGGTGTCGACAACGAGATGATCAAGGCCGCTCAGATCGACGGCGCGGGCACGGTGACGATCTATCGCCGGATCATCATTCCCCTGATGCGGCCGGTCTTCCTGTCGGCCTTCGTCGTGCTCGCCCATCTCGCCATCAAGGCCTACGACCTGATCGTCGCGCTGACCGGCGGGGGGCCGGGGCAGGCGACCGAACTGCCGGCCACCTTCATGTATTCCTACACCTTCACCCGCAATCAGATGGGCATCGGCGCGTCCTCCGCCATTATCATGCTGGTCATGATCTTCTCGATCATCGTTCCCTATCTCTATTCCGAAATCCGTGGAGGAAAACGCTGATGAGCGGCGCAGCCAATCCGCAGAACGCGATGTCGCACAGCCTTCTCACCCGGGCCCTGATCTATACCGCGCTGATCTTCTTTGCGATGTTCTACCTCATGCCGCTCTACGTCATGGTGGTGAACTCGCTGAAGCCGCTGGAGGAAATCCGCCAAGGCGGGATGGTCAACCTGCCCGAGGTCTGGACCGTGGAGCCATGGCTGTCGGCCTGGTCGACCGCTCAGATCGGCATCCAGCCGACGGGGCTCAAGCCCTTTTTCATCAACTCCATCCTCATGGTCATTCCTGCCGTCGCCATCTCCACCGTTGTCGGGGCGCTCAATGGCTATGTGCTGACCAAATGGCACTTCCGCGGGTCGAACATCGTCTTCGGCATGCTGCTTCTGTCCTGCTTCATCCCGTTCCAGATCGTGCTCATCCCCACCGCCCGCATTCTTGGCATGCTGGGCCTTGCCGGCTCCATTCCCGGGCTCGTGCTGGTGCATGTCGTCTACGGCCTCGGCTTCACCACGCTCTACTTCCGCAATTACTACGAGGCCTTTCCGACCGAACTCGTGCGGGCGGCGCAGATCGACGGCGCGACGTTCTTTCAGATCTTCCGCCGCATCCTGCTGCCGTCGTCCGGGCCGATCATCGTCGTCTCCGTCATCTGGCAGTTCACCAATATCTGGAACGACTTCCTGTTCGGCGCCTCGTTCGCCGGCGCCAATTCGACGCCGATGACGGTCGCGCTCAACAACCTCGTGCAGTCGTCCACGGGCGTGAAGGAATACAACGTTCACTTTGCCGGCGCGATCCTCGCCGCCCTGCCCACCCTCATCGTCTACATCGTTTCGGGTCGCTACTTCGTGCGTGGCCTGATGTCCGGCGCCGTGAAAGGCTGATCGTCATGTCGTTTCTCAAAATCTCGCATCTGCGCAAATCTTATGGCGCGCTGGAAATCCTGAAGGACATCAATATCGAGATCGAGGAAGGCGGCTTTCTCGTGCTGGTCGGCCCATCCGGCTGCGGTAAGTCAACGCTGCTGAACACGATCGCCGGACTGGAGCCGATCACCTCCGGCGAGATCGCCATCAAGGGCCGCTCGATTGCGGGTCTGCCGCCGTCGCAGCGCGACATCGCCATGGTGTTCCAGAGCTACGCGCTCTATCCAAACATGACGGTGGCGGGCAACATCGCCTTCGGCATGGAGATCCGCAAGGTGCCGAAGGACGTGCGCGAGAAGGCGATCAAGGAGGTCTCCGATATCCTCCAGATCGGCCATCTGCTCGATCGCAAGCCGAGCCAGCTCTCCGGTGGCCAGCGCCAGCGTGTCGCGATGGGGCGCGCCCTCGTGCGCAATCCGCAGGTCTTCCTGTTCGACGAGCCATTGTCCAACCTCGACGCCAAGCTGCGCGTCGATATGCGCACCGAGATCAAGCGGCTGCACCAGCGCCTGAAAACCACCATCGTCTACGTTACCCACGATCAGATCGAGGCGATGACGCTGGCCACCAAGATCGCGGTGCTGAAGGACGGCGTGTTGCAGCAGTTCGGCTCGCCGGCCGAGATCTACAACAATCCGGCCAATATGTTCGTCGCCGACTTCATGGGCTCTCCCGCCATGAATCTGCTCTCGGCAACCGTGGAGAAGGATGCGGCCGGCCTTTCCGTCTCGCTCGCCCGTCCGAACGGCGCACTGGTGAAACTGCCGGTGGCGGCAGGGCAGGAGCAGCTGGAGGCCCATCTCGGCCGCCAGATCGTCTTTGGCATCCGGCCCGAAGCGCTGACCGACATCGACGGCGCCGACCGCAATGCGCGCACGGTCGCGGAGGGCGACTGCCTGATCGAGGTCGTCGAGCCGGCCGGTGCCGACACCTTCGCCGTCACGAGGCTCGGCGGCAAGGAAGTGGTCGCGCGCCTGCGTGCCGATGCCCGTATCCATGCAGGTCAGACGGCAAGGCTCGCCTTCAACCTCGACAAGGCCGTCTATTTCGACCCCCAAAGCCAGCAGCGCATCGCGTGAGCGGGGGAGCGAGATGAGCAGAACCCCTGATATCGTCATCATCGGCTCCGGCATCGGCGGAGCGACGCTGGCCGCCGGGCTTGCCGCCTCGGGCAGCGAGATCCTGATCCTGGAGGCCGGCGAGCACATTGCCGACACGCCTGTGAACCGCGACCAGCGCGCGATCTTCCAGCGGGGGCATTTCCGCCCGAAGGAGACATGGTACGAATGGCAGGGCCAAGGCCAGAGGGAGCACAGGGGATTCAACCCGGGCAATTACTACAATGTCGGCGGCAACTCGAAATTCTACGGGGCGGTGCTCTCGCGCTATCGACGCGAGGATTTCGAAGAGATGCGGCATCAGGAAGGGGTCTCCCCCGCCTGGCCGTTTCCCTATGCCGAATTGGAGCCCTGGTATGGGGCGGCGGAGCGGATGTATCGGGTCCGGGGCACGCTCGGGGACGACCCGACGGAACCCGCACATTCCACGCCGTACGCCTTTCCCCCGGTGCCGGACGAACCGGCTATTGCCGACGTCCGGTCGCGGCTGAAGCAGAGAGGACTCCACCCGTTTTCCCTGCCGCTCGGCATCGATATCGACCGCTGGCTTGCCAAGGGGCGAACGCCATGGGATGCCCATCCGGATTCCGACGATGGCAAGATGGATGCCGAAAGTGCAGCCCTTGCGGTCGCGCTCGCCTTTCCCAATGTCACGCTGCAGACGGGTGCGATCGTAAAGCTGCTCGAAACGAATGCCTCCGGCAGCCGCATCGAGCGTGTCGTCTACTCCACGGCTGATGACACACGCAGCGTCTCGCCGAAGCTCGTGGTGCTTGCAGCCGGTGCGGTTCAGTCGGCCGTCCTCCTGCTGCGCTCGGCCAATGCGCGTTTTCCAACGGGTCTTGCCAACAGCTCGGACCAGGTCGGGCGCAACTTCATGAACCACAATTCTTCCGCCGTGTTGGCACTGTCGCCGCGCTACCGCAACACGTCGGTTTATCAGAAGACGTTCGCCTTCAACGACTTCTACCTGTCGGACGGCGCGGGCGGGCCGCCGCTTGGCAATGTTCAGCTTCTCGGCCGGGTGTCCGGCGCGATCCTCAAAAGCAGCCTTCCGCTCATCCCCGAGCGATTGCTCGACCGGATGTCGGCGCATGCAATCGATTTCTACGCCATGAGCGAGGATATCCCGCATCCCGAAAGCCGGGTCATGGTCGATGGCGAGCGGATCGTGCTCAAATGGCACCGTACCAACTGGAACGCCCATCTGGCCCTGGTCGCAAAGCTCAAGGTCGTTCTCCGCTCGATCGGTTTTCCGATCGTGCTCTCCAAGCCATTCGACAAGCGCACCCCGTCCCATCAGTGCGGCACGGTGCGCATCGGCAACGACCCCGCGACCGCGCCGCTCGACCCCTTCTGCCGCGCCTATGACCACGACAACCTGTTCGTCGTCGATGCGAGCTGCCTGCCGACCTCGGCTGCCGTCAATCCGGCGCTGACGGTCGCGGCCCAGGCCTTGCGGGTGGCGGATCATATCGTCTCGAAGGACCTGCAACGATGAGCGAGCGAGGACAAAGACCGGTAGCGGTGGTGACGGGCGGGCGACGGGGGATCGGCTTCGGTATCGCTTCGCACCTGGCTGCTGCTGGCTACGACATCGTCGTCACGGGCATCGGCGGCCCCGAAACGGCCGAGGACGCGCTGGCGGAGCTGCGCGCGGGTGGGAAGATCGACGGCCTCTACCTCAAGGCGGACATCTGCGATGTCGCCGGGCACGGAGCGACCGTCGATGCCATCTTGACCCGGTTCGGCCGCATCGACTGCCTCGTCAACAATGCGGGCATGGCCTCCGTGGTGCGTGGCGATTTCCTCGACCTTTCGCCCGACAATTACGACCTGATCCTGGCAACCAACCTCAAGGGCACGGTGTTCTTCACGCAGGCCGTGGTGAAAGCGATGCTGGCGACCGCGCCCGACCATCCCCGGTCGATCGTCAACATCACCTCGGTCTCGGCGGAGGCAAGTTCGCCCGAGCGCCTCGACTACTGCATCAGTAAGGCCGGTCTTGCCGCCTTCTCGCAGGGGCTCGCTTTGCGGCTTGCGGCCGAGGGAATTGCTGTGTTCGAGGTGCGGCCCGGCATCGTGCGGACCGACATGACGGCCGGCGTCACCTCCAAATACGATGCCCTGATCGCCGGGGGACTGGTACCCATGCGGCGCTGGGGAGAGGCAGGCGATATCGGCGCCATCTGCGCAGCGCTCGCTTCGGGCAGCTTCGCCTTTGCAACCGGGACCGTGATCGATGCCGATGGCGGGCTGTCGATCCCGCGTCTTTGACAGGAATGGATATCATGCGCTTCGACTATATCATCACTGGGGCAGGCCCCGCCGGATGCGTTCTCGCCAACAGGCTGAGCGAAGATCCCGATGTCACCGTGCTGCTTCTGGAAGCCGGCGGCGGAGACTGGAACCCGCTCTTCCACATGCCGGCCGGCTTTGCCAAGATGACGAAGGGCGTGGCCAGCTGGGGCTGGGAGACCGTGCCGCAGAAGCACATGAACGGTCGTGTCCTGCGCTACACGCAGGCCAAGGTCATCGGCGGCGGCTCCTCCATCAACGCGCAGCTCTATACCCGTGGGAACGCCGCCGACTACGATCTCTGGGCAAGCGAAGACGGCTGCGAGGGCTGGGACTACCGTTCAGTGCTGCCCTATTTCAAGCGGGCGGAGGACAATCAGCGCTTTGCCGACGACTATCATGCCTATGGCGGGCCGCTCGGCGTATCCATGCCGGTGTCGGCGCTGCCGATCTGCGACGCCTATATCCGGGCGGGGCAGGAGCTGGGCATTCCTTACAATCCAGATTTTAACGGGCGCCAGCAGGCAGGAGTCGGCTTCTACCAGCTGACGCAGCGTAACCGCCGCCGCTCGTCTGCGTCTCTCGCCTATATTTCGCCGATCAAGCACCGGAAAAACCTGACGATCCGCATGGGTGCCCGCGTGTCGCGCATCGTGGTGGAGGGTAAGACGGCTGTCGGCGTCGAGATCGCCACCAGCCGGGGCAGCGAGATCGTGCGCTGCGAGCGCGAGGTGCTGGTGACGTCGGGTGCCATCGGCTCCCCGAAGCTCCTGCTGCAGTCGGGCATCGGCCCGGCCGATCACCTGACGTCGGTCGGTGTTCCCGTCGCGCACGACCTGCCCGGCGTCGGCGGCAATCTTCAGGACCATCTCGACCTGTTCGTCATCGCCGAATGCACCGGCGATCACACCTATGACGGCGTCGCGAAACTGCATCGCACGCTCTGGGCGGGCCTCGAATATGTGTTGTTCCGCTCGGGCCCGGTCGCCTCATCACTCTTTGAGACCGGCGGTTTCTGGTATGCGGACCCGAATGCGCGCTCGCCTGATATCCAGTTCCATCTGGGCCTCGGCTCGGGCATCGAGGCGGGCGTAGAAAAACTGAAGAATGCCGGGGTGACGCTGAATTCGGCCTATCTGCATCCGCGGTCGCGCGGCACAGTGCGGCTCTCCGCGTCGGAATCCGCCGCCGCCCCGCTCATCGACCCCAACTATTGGTCGGACCCGCATGACCGGAAAATGTCGCTTGAGGGGCTGCGGATCGCCCGCGAGATCTTCGAACAAGCGGCATTGAAGCCCTATATTCTGGCCGAGCGCCTGCCTGGACCGAAGGTACACACGGAAGTCGAGCTCTTCGACTATGGCTGCGCGAACGCCAAAACCGACCACCACCCGGTCGGCACCTGCCGGATGGGCACCGGCGCGGATGCGGTCGTCGGACTCGATCTGCGCGTGCGGGGGCTGCAGGGTTTGCGCGTCTGCGACAGCTCCGTCATGCCGCGCGTGCCCTCCTGCAACACCAACGCCCCGACGATCATGGTCGGCGAAAAAGGCGCCGACATCATCCGCGGCCTCGATCCCCTGCCGGCAACGATCTTCGCCGACGAGCGCAACGACCAGCGGCCCCGGACTCGCGCTCATGTGCGCTGAGGCGACGCGGCTGCTTTGCATTCCGTCACCGGCTTTGCCACAAAAAGGCGTCGCCATGCCTAGGAAGGTCGGACCCTGATGCCACTTGAGAACCCGCGCGCATTCCTCGCCTCGCTCTTCCACGCCGCCGTTCGCGCGGCCGATCCGCTGGAAGCGATCCGTGCCCATCTCCCAGCGCGACCGAAAGGCCGGACCGTCGTCATCGGTGCGGGCAAGGCGGCGAGCCAGATGGCGCAGGCGCTGGAAAGCGTGTGGGATGGTCCGCTGGAAGGCGTGGTCGTTGCGCGGCACGGCCCGGTTGCGGCGTGCTCACGCATCCGGGTGCTGCAGGCGGCGCACCCGGTTCCCGATGAGGCGGGCATCGCCGGGGCGCAGGCTCTGATGGCGGCGGTGCGCGGCCTGACGGCGGACGATCTCGTCATCGCACTGATCTCCGGCGGCGGCTCCGCGCTCCTGCCGTCACCGCCGCCGGGCTTCGCGCTTGCCGACGAGGTGGCGCTGAACGAGGCCCTGCTCGCCTCCGGCGCGCCGATCTCGGCGATGAACGTGGTGCGCAAGCATGTCTCGATGATCAAGGGCGGGCGGCTCGCAGCGCTCGCCTTTCCGGCGCGCGTCGTCAGCCTCGTCGTCTCCGACGTTCCCGGCGACAACCCGGCCTTCGTCGCCTCCGGCCCGACCATTACCGATGCCGCCGGCCGCGAAGATGCGCTGCGGGCGATCCGGGACTACCGGATGAACCTTCCGCCCCGCAGTCTCCAGTATATCGCCACGGCGGAGACGCTGCGCCCCGACGATCCGGCCTTTGCTGGGCACGAGGCCCATGTCATCGCGTCCGCCCGTGTCTCGTTGCAGGCAGCGGCGCGCTTGAGCCTCGAGGCCGGTGTGACGCCGTTGATCCTGTCCGACCGGATCGAGGGGGAAGCGCGCGATATCGGCCGCATGCATGCGGCGCTGGCGATGGAGTTTCAGGTGAGCCGTCCGCCGCAGGAGGGCCCGATGGTTCTGCTCTCGGGCGGGGAAACGACCGTCACGATCGGACCCGAGGGTGCGGGCAAAGGCGGGCGAAACACCGGCCCGATGGTTCTGCTCTCGGGCGGGGAAACGACCGTCACGATCGGACCCGAGGGTGCGGGCAAAGGCGGGCGAAACACCGAACTGCTGCTGGCCGCCGCCATCGACCTCGACGGCACCACAGGCATCACCGCGCTTGCGGCCGATACGGACGGGATCGACGGCTCGGAGACCAATTCCGGCGCCTTCTGCGATGGCGGAACTGCCGCGCGTATCCGGGCGACTGGCGGCGAGCCGCACGCCCACCTCGCGCGACACGACGCCTGGTCCGCGTTTTACCTTTCAGACGATCTGTTCGACACGGGGCCGACCGGCACGAACGTCAACGACTTCAGGGCCTTTCTGCTATTTTAAACTTTCAAATATCTGACATTTCGGTCCCCAACCCACCTCCCCTTTCAAGGACGCCATTGTGACCCCGCCGGACAACAGGACATCCGCTGACCTTCTCGTGCAAGAGCGCGAGGGATTCGTCGCCCGCTTCACTGCAGAGGACGCTTGGGCGCTTGGAACGCTCATGCGGCAAGCGGCGGTGGCCGCCCGCCTGCCGGTCGCAATCGAGGTCACCATCGCGCGCGAGCCGGTGTTCTTCACCCGCCTTGCCATGGCCTCCGAAGACAACCGGCACTGGGCGGAACGCAAGCGGCGCGTGGTGGAACGGTTCCACCACAGTTCGCTCTACATGCGGCTTCTCACGCAGGAAGAGGGGTACGAATTCCACCACCGCTACGGACTTTCTCCCGACCTATTTGCAGCCTTCGGCGGTTCGGTACCGATCTTTCAAACGGACGGCAACCTGATCGGCACGGCAACAATTAGCGGCCTTCCAGACGTCGACGACCACGATTTCGTAGTGAAGCACCTGCGTCTTTTAAGCCCTCCAACATCCGAACGGCCGTAGAAACGCTGCGGGTTCGGCTCATAACTCGGGTCATCGAATGCAAGCGATCGACCGACCCGATTCTGCGCGGGACGCCGTTGCACTCCATCCCGTGGACACCATGCGGCGCTCCAACGCGCGACGACATACCACGGTATCGCGATTCTAAGAACGCTCTGCAATGGCTGTAACTAACCGGCTTACGGCCGGGTCCTGGGCTGGTCCGGCAACCTTGTTGTCTCAGTCGCGTCAGCAAAGAAGTTCGCCCGTCACACCTGAGTAGACGTGAAGCTTCCCCTGCGGCAGATATAGGTTTGGATAGCTTCCAACAGCGCAAGTGTTGGGGCGCAAGCGGGCGATCAGATCGTATCCGTCGAGCTTCAGGAAAGCGACTGTGTCAGATTCCGGCGGCGACTTGGATAATACACGTGAAACGCGCTAGGTTTGCCAGTGATTTTTGGAACTACGACCGCCGCGGACGTGTGGGATATGGAGGTCGCTTCACTCACTCGTTCGGGCGACTGTAGGACACGAACGCCGATCAGTGGAAAAAGGGGTATGGGCATTGAGATAACCCAGTCATTACCCCTTCCTGAGATCGAGCTCCCTACGACCTATAGAGCACGACCCTTTCATCGACATAACGGGGGAGCACCAAAACAATGCTCCCCAAGCTAGTTACCGAGACTTCTTATAGAGCTTTTCGGCGATCTCGAACATTTCCTCGGGCGCGTAATCGGGCGTGAACGCGGACGGCACACCGACAAGCTGGTGGATCTTGCCGCCTTCGGGCATCCCATCCACCACTTCGAGCTCCCCTGGCGGATCGGTAGGGAGCGCTACTTCGCCGTTACCCCAGATGCCGGACATCTCCTTGTAGTCATTGGGACTGAAAGTGTAGAGGCGGCGATGGGAGCCCTCGTCTAGGTATTTCTGGCATTCCGGGATTTTGTCGAGCGGGATGTTTGGGGTTGGCAGAAACTTCTTTACATCAACACCTGTCACCTTCTGCAATGCGAGAGCGTAGGCGTGTGCATGCACCGATCCCCGCACGAGAAGATAACCGCAGACCTGTCGGCCCGTTGGATCGCTGAGTGTCTCGTAAACGCGTAGCTTGTGAAGCCGTGCGCCGCATTCAAGATGAAAGTTGTGTAGCAAATCGAGCACGACATTTCCGGTCGTGGTGATGAAGTCGTTGTTCCAGGAGACGCCGTTGCTGTTTACCGGCATCGCCCCGCCACCCCCTGACAGGAAGGCCGCTGCAAGTCGCATGTCCTTCATATCTTCAAACGGGGCCCCTGAGATGTCGCCGCCATCGCCAGCGTCGCCGTCCGGAACATCCGGGCCATTGTTCAGCATCGCAATGCCGTTGCTGACGAGTTCGACGTGACCGAGTTCCTCGGCCGTGATCGCCGCCACGAGGCTGTAAAACGGCTTCAGTTTCTCTTTCGATCGGAAATTGAAGCTCTGGAACATATAGTTCCCAAGCGTTGACATCTCACCGTATTTGCCTCCAAGCAGTTCCTGTAAGGCCGCGGCGGCATTCGGGTCCGCGCGCTTGGGTGCCGGCAGGTTAGCCTGCAGCTGGTCGACTCTCATAAACATGGAAGTTCCTTCCGTTTGAGGTCTTTTCCAACCGGGCCACACTTGCATTGTTCCCGATCAAGATCCACCGCCACAATATCGCGGCGTTGACGACGTCGGACAGGATTGACTTTGCACGTCTCTATCTGTGAGGCATCGTCCTCTTGAGTGGCGTCAGTCTGTTCGAAGAGCGATGAAGGCATGTTCGAATATTGACGGCCTCTACATCGAGAAACGAGGTCGCGAAAGGTGTCATGCCACTGCAGCATTCCCTTCTTTTTCCTGCCAAGCCGGTCTTTCGAAGCTTCGCGATAGCGGGTTTCGAGTGCGGTCTGGTTCACGGCGGCCGTCACGATCTTTTAGTTACGACCAGACACACCGCCCAATCCCGCATGCTCGACCATTACCGAATTGTTCGTGACCATCGGATAGCGACGATACGCGACGGGCTCGTGCCCGGTCACCACGTCGTCGAGCGACTTGCCGCTGCAAAGGAGGCATCGATCGAAGCCATTTGGGATCTGTCGCATTACCATCGCAATCAGGATCCGATCCGCTGTGCCAGAATCGCTGCCGAGGCATCAATCGCTGTCAACGGCTCGGACAGGCTGTGGCTCTGCCCCGTCAACGAACCTTCCCTCTATCCTCGAATTGCTGGAGTGCCTCGACATGAGGCCATCGAGATGGCGATCACCATGGCCCGCGTCGCGCGCGATCATCATCCCGATATCGGTATCCTCACGATTGATCCGATTACCGGCGTGGGCGACCGTCAGTTTGAGGCGACCGATGCGATCGTCTCTGCCATCCATGTCGATGTAATCGGGACCAACTATTATCCGCATACCGCAAGAACATCGCTCGTGAAGGTGCTGATGGCGACGTGGCAACGTTATCGCAAGCCGATCATGGTGTCAGAAACGAGCTGGCACGACGGCCATCCCATCCATCACCGTCGGCATCCGGGACTGAACAAGGGCACATGGTTGCGGCATGTCATCGAGCAGGTCGATATCGCCAGGTTTCATGGGGCCAACATCGTTGGCATATGCTGGTATCCTATCGTCGATTGTCCTCCATGGCACGCGCCTCAGTCGCGTAGCCGTTGGAGCCATGGCCTGATCCGAAAAGATCTGTCTGTCGATCCGTGGCTGTCGGCAGAATTGGAAAGGGCGACAATTCGAGATGCTGCATAGGCAGATTTATGGTTCAACGATTTTACGCGGACGCAATTTCAGCAAGAGCCGATCTAACGAAATGCCGCCGATCCGCGACCCGTAGATCGTCCGGCGTGGGCTGTCCAGGCGACTCTTTATCCGCTTGTCAAACTGGAGACGCAACTACTTCTTCTCGATCAGCATTTTCACATGCGCAAGATGCGTCTCGAGGTTGGGTAGCGTTTCTTTTGCGAACCCGACGAGCGCCTGATCGTCACCTGAGCTTGCATAGGTGCGGAAGAGGGCAACGGCTTCCATATGGGCCTCGGCCTGCATATCGAGATACAGCGTGTCGAAATCATTGCCCTTCGCGGCCTGAAGCTGTTCGATCATCTTTCGATGCTTGGGTGCCAGTTGGGTTTCCGGTAGCGGCACGCCTTTGCCTTCGAGCGTTACCTTCAGTTTCTCGCCGGCTTTCGTATGATCGGCAATGATCATCTCGGCAACCTCCTTAATGTCTTTGTTCAAGGCGTGATCCCGAGCTAAAGTGCTTGACTGTACCTCGAATGCATTTGCGCCTGCGACGACGGGGACGAAGGTGGCCCGATCGATGATCATCATTGGAGCGGCGTCGCCGGCGGGCATTGGCTTCAGCTCCTGCGCTTGCAGCGATGCCGCGCAAAACGTTTGCGCTGCGAGCGGGCGAACGAGCGCCAATCTTGTCCAGAATGTTCGTGTCATGATCTTGCTCCTCTTAAGCTTACTTGCCGAAGGCTTTGACGAGGTTGGCATTCGCCGCATCGACTGCGGCCTTGGCCTTGTCCACGACCTTGGCCATTCCAAAGAACTCATGCGTGACGCCCGCGACATCGACCAGGTCTACGGTCACGCCCGCCGCTTTCATCTTCTCGGCAAGCATCTGTCCCTCTGAGCGTAGCGGGTCGATCTGAGCCGTGATCACCGTTGCCGGCGGCAGTCCGGCAAAGTCCCTTCGACCGACGAGGTTGATGCGCGGGTCGGAAGTCTGCTCTTTCGCGGTGAAGACATGGGAAATGAACCACGCCATGTCGGCCTTTCCGAGCGGAGCAGCCTCTGCATTTTCGCGATAGGACGGCGTGTCGAGATCGTTTCCGGCGATCGGATAGACTAGGAGCTGGTGAACCGGCTGGGTGGTCTTTTTTTCCTTGGCCATCAGGGCAACGTTCGCAGCAAGGTTGCCACCGGCGCTCTCGCCGGCAACGGCGATGCGTTTGGCATCGCCGTTCATCTGGTGGATGTTTTCCACGGTCCAGATATAGGCCGCCCAGGCGTCGTCATGCTGTGCCGGAAACTTGCTTTCGGGCGCGTGACGGTAGTCGACCGACACGACAATCGCCTTCGATCCGAGTGCGAGCGCTCAAGGCGTTGCGTCATAGGTGTTGAGATCTGCAACGACCCACCCACCTCCATGGAAATAGAGGACGACGGGAAACGGTCCCTTGCCTTCGGGTGTGTAGATGCGCGCGGGCAGCGCACCTGCAGGGCTGGGAATGGCGATGTCGCGTGTCGCGACCTTTGCCTCCGGGTTGGACGAGATCTTGCGATCCCGCTGAACGGTTCGGGCGGCATCCGCACCGCTTGCCTGTGTGCGGGCTTCCGGTACGCCGATGGTGTGAAACGGTTTCGCCTGCAAGTCCTTCAAAGCGTCGAGAACGGCCTGCATCTGCGGATCCGGTGTGGCCTGCTGCGCGAAGGCGGCGGGAGATGCGAAAAGAGCGAAAGCAAAGCTTGCGTTGCGAAGTGCCGAGATCGTTGTGGTCATATTCGATCCTTTTCTCGTATTTTTTTTGTCGCCGGGCATCACCGCTTCGGCGGCTTGACGTCTTGCGCGTAGCGACCAACGAGCTCGCCCTTTGCAAGGACGTGTCCGGAAGCGGCCTCCAGCAGCGCATCCCGATCGGCTGTCGGCGGAAGATCGATCATCGCATCCAAGGCAAGGATTTGGATATGATAGCGATGGGCGGGATCGCCGACTGGCGGCTTCGGGCCGTAATAGCCGTGGGTCCCCGATGTATTGCGGCCCTGCAGAACGCCTTCTGGTTCAACCAGTCGAAGCTGTTCCTGCAGGCCCTCACCGCCTCGACGTCGGTATTGATTACCGTACACCCACAGATGCTGGACTTGATGTCCATGAGCCAGTTTTTGCTCATGCTCGGAAACATCACGAAAACTATCAAGGCGGCTGGCGCTGATGTGAGGCTTGATTGGCTACGCTACCTGATTACTCGATTTGAGCCGCAAGATGTGCCCCAGGTGCAAATGCTCGGCTTCATGCAGTCAATGCTTGCCGAGGAAATCTTGAAGACACCCATGGTGAAGACGACTGCAATCTCCGACGCTGGATTGACCAAGCGGAGCCTCTACGAGTTGGATCGCTCGAACTTCACGCGGGGGACTTACGACCGCGCCATCGAGTGCATGGATGCGGTGAACTTCGAGATTCAAGGTCTCATCCATCGAGCATGGGGGAGAATGTAAAATGTTGACCGCCGTCAAAACCGAAAAAGATTTCCACGAAATCAACTGTTTGACAACTCGAGGGTCGTGAGATGGCTCGAAAGAATCCATTCATGAACGTTATGAGCGAGGAAGTCGCGGATAATTCCGAGGCTATTCGCGAGTACACGAATAAGGGTGCCTCGAAGTCGCTTATTCATTCCTTGGATGAGATGGCCGCACAAGCAGATCGATTTCTCGAAGGCGAAACCGTTGTCGAACTCGATCCCGAGATCATAGATGGCTCGTTTGTTCGCGACCGACTCGAAGACGACAAGGCAGATTTCGATGAGCTTCTGTCGGCAATCCGAGATCGCGGGCAGGACACACCTATTCTTGTCAGGCCGCACCCGTCCGCCACGGGTCGATATATGGTGGTATTCGGACACAGACGCCTCCGGGCGGCTAGGGTGCTCAAGCGAAAGGTCCGCACGGTCGTTAAGGACCTGAAAGATAGCGATCACCTCGTCGCGCAAGGCCAAGAGAACTCCGCGCGGGCCAACCTGTCCTTCATTGAGAAAGCGATGTTCGCTGCCGAAATTGCCCGCCGTCAGTTCGATGGCGACAACGCTATTGTGCTTTCTGCCCTGTCTATAGACCGAGCAACTTTGTCGAAGATGCTAGCCGTCTCAACCATTCCCAAGTTAGTGCTGGATGCCGTTGGTGCTGCCAAAGGCATCGGCAGGGACCGCTGGTACGAACTCAGAAGCTTACTGGAGCGTCCATCTACACTCGGGAAGGCAATGGAGTTCATCGAGACCGCCGAATTCAAAGCAAAGGGAGGCGACGACCGCTTTAACGCCTTGATGACATTCTTGAAGAGCGTCGGGAAACAGACGAGCTCCAGAATGACGAGAACCCATAAGTGGTCATCAGACGATAAAGCCGTGGCGGCCGACATCAGAGTGGACGGCAGGTCTTACACGCTTGCCCTGAAGGCGAAGGATGCAGCAGGCTTTGGTGAGTACATCTCCGACAACTTAGGCCATCTGTATCAGGCTTACCGGAACAAATTGGATCAACAAGGAGAGTAGACGGCAAAAAGAAAAAGGCCCCCAAACGACCAAGTCGTGGAAGCCCTTCTCGTATTCCCTAAGCAAGAATGAGAATCGCATTTCCTCGAATCCCAGTCAAGAGTCTTTGGCACCGTTTTGGTGAGCGGATTTCTTTTGCCTCAACGTGGGTGGAAGAACATGGAAAACAGGTATGTGACGACGCCCTTCGGGCGGCGGCCGATGTCGCTCGGCATGTTGGCAAGCCAACAGTTGGCCGAGACCATCGAACCGGGAACAACGAGAAACAAATGGAAACTGTTTAGAGCGGTCTGCGAGGCGCGACCTTCGCTTGGGGTGTCTGATCGCGCTCTGACAGTTCTCGACGCTCTGCTGACCTTCTATCCAGACAACGAGATTACCGAAGAGCGCGGGCTGATTGTCTTCCCATCCAACGCCCAACTGTCGATCCGCGCTCGAGGAATGACCCCGGCGACTCTGCGGCGGCACTTGGCTGGCCTGGTAGACGCTGGATTGATTCTTCGAAAGGATAGCGCCAACGGGAAACGCTACGCGCGCCGCAGCAGGGGAGGGGAGGTCGAAGAGGCTTACGGCTTCTCGCTTGCCCCGTTGTTGGCGCGGGCGACGGAGATTGAAGCATTGGCTGCTCAAGTGGTTGCCGATCGTGAACGTCTGCGCATTACGAAGGAGCAACTGACAATCTGCCGTCGCGACATAGCGAAGCTGATCGCTGCTGGCGTAGAGGAGGAGATCGGATGCGATTGGGAAATGATCACCTTCACGTTTCGGTCGATCGTCGAGCGCACTCCTCGAACGGCAGGCATCGTGTGCCTGCTTTCGGCATTAGACGAAATGTTGTTGCTTCGCGCGGAGATCGCCAACAGCTTGGAAACATGTTGCAAAACAACGAAAGTGCACGCCAATGAATCCCAAAGTGAGCGTCACATACAGAATTCAAATTCCGAATCCCTGTATGAATCTGAACCACGCTTCGAAACGAAGCAGGGGGCAAACTTGGCAGATCCCATCAGAGCCAGACGAGCACCGATAGCCACACAGAACGAGATCCCCACATCCGCTGCTGACCAGCAGAAAGGCGATTGGCGCACCGAAACAGCGAAGGCTTTGCGGAACGAGGGCAGTGGGATGAAATCCTTCCCGCTGGGAATGGTTTTGCAGGCCTGCCCGGATATCGCCGATTACGGCCCTGGTGGACAGGTCACCACCTGGCGAGGCCTGATGACCGCAGCTGTTGTTGTAAGATCCATGCTGGGCGTCAGCCCGTCCGCCTACGAGGCTGCCTGCGCCGCCATGGGACCCGAGAACGCGGCGACCGTGATTGCCTGTATCCTTGAGAAAGCTGGACACATCAATTCGGCCGGAGGCTATCTCCGCGATCTAACACGCCGCACCGAGAACGGGGAGTTCGCACTGGGACCAATGCTGATGGCTCTGCTGCGGGCGAACGGTCCCTTGGGGCAGAATGCTGGCTGATGACAGGGATGACCGTTTTGCGTTTTGTCTTTTGAGGCTTGCTGCTGATGATCGGCCGGGATCTATCTGCAGTAGAGATCTGTATCGTGTCTTGTTTAGGCTTCAGTATCTTCTGGCAATGGCGGCCCCAGTTGAAGCCCCATTCGGCTTCATGGCTCCCTCATGAAATCACGGGGGTCTACAGGCTTTGTGTGATGCCAGCTTGGGGCAATCAGGATAGGAAACAGAAATTGTTTCCGCGTAGAAAAGCGAGTGATGCGCCTTCATATGTTTTCCAGGTTCAAGATATGAGGCGAGCTGCACGGCCGCTGCGCCGGGTCGCATTGTTGTAGTAGCTCGACGCCTGCTGGACGGACCGATGCCGTGATTGCTCCATGGCCTCCTGCAGCGGGACACCACGATTGGCAGCCTCGGTGAGATACCCCGACCGCAGTCCATGAGCGGAAAACGCCTTGGGATCGAGCCCGGCCTGCGCTGCTCTCAGCTTGACGATTTGATTGATCGCACCCGGCTCCAGCGCCCGCTGCGAGAGATTGCCCCAGCGATCGATCTTGCGAAAAATGCTTCCCGTCTCGATGCGGCTCGCTGCAAGCCAGGCATTGAGTGCTTCGACCGGCCGACCGGTGAGATAGACGACATCGTCGTGATCGGCGCCCGAGGTCTTCGTGCGGCCGAGATGGATGGCAAGCGAGGGCAGGGGAGGGCCGTTCTCGACGGGAACGGGGGGCTCGGCGTTGAGTTGCTCGACCCGCAGTCCGGCGACCTCGCTGCGCCGACGACCGCCAGAGGCAAAGGCGACCATGAGGATCGCCCGGTCCCGCAGATCGGTCAGGCCGCCGCTGTCGCAGATGGCCAGCATCTTGGCGAGGATATCGCCGGTGACCGCTTTGGCACTCTTCGGTTTGCGCGGTCGCGGCGTTGCGCGAACGGCCAGCCGGATGGCGGATTTCAGGGCAGGAGAAGAAAAGACGCCGGGGAAGCCGCGCCATTTCGTCAGCGTCGACCAGGTGGCAAGACGGCGGCGCACCGTATCGGGGGCGTGGGGTCCGATGGTCTTCAGGAACCCCTGCTCGCGCAGGCTCTGCTCGACATCGGCCGGCATGCCGTGGTGGGGATCGATCTCGCGTTGCCGCGGTTGCCAGAGGTGATGGGCGACGAATTTGAGAGCCAGGGCTTCCGGTGCGGGCCAGGGCAGGGAAGCCCCCGTTGCGGCCAGCGACCAGGCCTGGAGATAGGCGAGATCGGAGGTGAGCGCGCGCAGCGTATTCTCGCCCATCCCTTCGTTGACAAGGTGTCGGAGCGTCTCGATGTCCTGGTCGGTCAGGAGCTCGGCGAGCTCGTCGCGCCGTTCGAACGGAAGGACAGCCGCGATCGTATCGAGCTCTTTTGCCCGACGAGTAACAGCATTCGTGCCGATACCTGTCATCCCATCGACGACGTGGGATGGAGTTTCAGATCCGTCTGGCTGAAATCACGCCCCTTGAAGAGCAGGGGCGCCTTGGCAACAGCAGCGACAGCATAGGAGAAACAATCACCCATATTCAGGCTGGCCGGGTGGCGTCCCCTGCCGTATCGGTCAAGCGCGGCTTCCGCTTGGCGATAATGCCTCTCATTGAAGGCAAGCGGCATGATGTTGGGTGTGTCAACGAACCGGGAGACGATGTCGGCGGGATTGGAAAACCCTTTGGCTGTGAGAACCGTTCGCGTCTCGAACAGTGTCGGCCAACCGATAACAATCTCTTCCTGCTGCAGGACCGATTTGAAGGCGTCAGCCTCCGGCTCCTCGAGGACGATCGCGATAATGACCGAGGTATCGATGGCAATCATATTGGCAAGCCGTTTTCGTCATAAAGATCATCATGCGCAGAGGTGGTGCCAGCCGGAACATTGCGACGGCCTTCGGCGGCAAGCTCCCAGACGGCATCCAGCGGGTGCTTTTTATCCTGCTGCCTCAATTCGACATCGTAGCGTTCAAGCGCCAGTTCCACGAGTCTGTTGATCGGCTGTCCGGTGCGCCGCGCCAGCGCATGCGCCAGATCTCTTGCCTTGGTGCTACGGATGGAAAGCTGTGGTTCGGACATGGGTTTTTCCTCATCGGATTGAGGCCGCAGAATAGCGTTATCCGCCTAAGATAGCAAGAAACCCGCAACAGATGGCTAAGATTCGATAAGGGATACTTATCGATGGTTAGCCGCATAACCGCCAACCATACTATGTAAGGAACCATAATATTCATATAGCGTTCCTATAGTAAATCATTTACCATGATTTCAATGGCTTACGATCTTGCGAAAATCAGCATGACAGCCCTGATGGAGCCGGCTTTTCGCGCTGGTGTCGAACTGGCGCGTCTCGACGAGCGTATCGCCCGCTCAGCGGTCGGAAGCGGCATGCTTGAACGCATGCAATTCGCCGATGCGTGCGCCTCGCTGTGGATCGACGGCGAACTGGTTCACCTCGAAGACCTCGTCCTCCACGACGCCACCCGCGACATTCGCACCCCCACGCATGAGCTGACAATCGCCCGCGACGTCTTGCGCACGCGTCGGCGCATTGCCGCCCAATCCCCGGACTGGGCGCTCTCTTTCGACGGCATCCGCTCGCTGCGGAAAACCTCGGAGATCGGGTCGGGTGCGGGGACGAGGCGACGATGGCTGGAGTTGTTCGGCCGACGGTCGCGATCGACGCGGAAGTCGAGGGGGAAGACGCCGACGACATCGAACATCTCCCCGGCATCGATTATGCCGCCATCGATGCGGTTCTCGCCCGATCGGAGGCGGCAATCGAGAACGCAACTCGGCCGGGCCGGAGGGACGACCAAGAGAAAGATCCGATGATCTACGATCTCGACTGGGACGAAGACGCGCGGCTCGATGAATGGCGGGGCGTGTTGCGCCAAGCTGAAAACCTGCCCGCGGTGCTACATGCCATCGTTGCTCTTGATGCCTGGAACGAGCTCTCCGTCCTGCAGCACGCGCCCTGGCTCGGCCGGCTGTTGGCCGCCTCGATCCTGCGTCAGGCCGGTATCACGTCAGGCGCGCATCTTGCCGCCATCAATCTCGGCCTCAAGACCATTCCCGTCGATCGACGCCGAAATCGCGACCGGGAAACACGGATGCTGGCAATTACCCACGGACTGATCGCGGCCGCGGAGATCGGGCTCAAGGAGCATGACAGGCTGGCGCTGGCTCGAACACTGATGGAGCGAAAGCTGGACGGGCGCCGGACATCTTCAAAACTGCCGGAGCTGGTTGAGTTGGTGATGGCCAAACCGTTGGTGTCGGCAAAAATGGTGGCGAAGACGCTCGATGTGACGCCGCAGGCGGCGCGGCGGATTGTTTTGGAGCTGGGCCTGCGCGAGATGACGGGGAGGGGGAGGTTTCGGGCGTGGGGCGTGCTGTAGTCGGTCGTCATAAACATTGGTTGTACTCCTGGATACTCTGATAACCAATTGATTGTACCGTCGTCAGATGTAAGAATGGCCAACTTAATCGTGGGGGACTTCATAATTGGCAATAAGCGCAGTTCAGGTCTGGAACGCTGATGACTGGGAATTATTCTCTCTAAATCTTCTTCAGCATCGGCATGGCGCTTTGAATGTGCACAAAATTCCAGCCGCTCACCAAGGCGACTTCGGGATTGATTTCTATTGCACAAAGGAGGCCGTCGCCTATCAGTGCTACGCAGTGGAAGAGCCAATAGACATCTCGACCCGAGCTGATAGGCAAAAGACGAAAATCACCCGAGATTTGGCCAAGATCCTTGCCAATGAAATAGAGATAAAAAAGCTATTTAACGACGTTAGGATCAAACACTGGATTCTTCTTTCGCCTTTGCATGACAGCAAAGAGGTCAACCTCCACTGCTCAAAAAAGACCAAGGATATGCGCGATAAGCGATGTGGTGTGTTAGATGACGCGTTCGAAGTTGCTATTCATGATTTGACGCTCTTTCCAACTGCGGTCATAGCCACCGGCCTCACCTCGATATCGAGTGTGAAGCTTTCCGTGCCTGCCCCTTCAACGGAGGAGGTGGCGGCTTGGACCGTAGGTTCGTCCAATTTGCTGGCTAACGCTCATCATAAACTTCTAAAGCGCACGTCCCACGAGAATATCGGCGACGCCGTTGCAGATGCAACGTCGGCATTCCTGCAGGGAAATGCTTTGCTTGACGCACTGCGCAGCGGGTCACCGGACCTTCATGAGAAAGTCACTGTTGCCATCAAAAGCCGAGCACGACGAATTCAGTTCGCTGGTCCGCAAGGAGGACAAAGTGCGAACGGCATTTTGCACGCAGAATTGGAGTCGTTGATTTCAGCTGTCCAATCGGCGGCGCCGAACCTTTCAAATGAAAATGCCGAGCAGATCGCGTACGGTGCAATCTCGGAGTGGATTATGCGATGCCCATTGGATTTCCCGGATGTCTAACGGATCCGCCTTCCGAAATGCAGTTCTTAGCGGCACATTTACGTACACGCCGAGACCAGATCCCGTGCCCGCTGATTTGAGAATGTCGTGGGGCCTTGCGGTTCTCCTGCTTGCGCTCCTCTACAGCAAGGGCAAGAAATCGAACTTTCAAAAGCTTCAGTTTCTCGCCCACTCGGTGCGTCTTCCGGAAGGAAGAGAAGAGGTTAGAGGTTTACTTGCAGGGCAATATCGACCCTCTGAGGTATCGGTTCGAGTCGAACCGTCTCTCAATCGAGCCGTGTCTTTGGCCTATGGACTCAAGCTGGTGAAGATTGAACGTGGAGTTTCCGTGACGTTGACAGATAGCGGGAAGACCACAGCGGAGGCAATCGCCAAGGCCGGCGATTTGCTTGAAGAGGAACTCAAGTTTTTACGTGAAGTGGCCCCGCGAGTGACCGATATTCTCATGAAGCGCGTATGGCGGTTGGAGGACCTGATATGACGATGAGGTTTAGGCACCTCCGCCTGCGAGCCGTGACGTCTGATGGGACGTATGGAGCCGACGTCAAATTTGGCGATGGTCTGACCGTATTATGGGCTGATAATACCAAGGGAAAATCAACCTGCATGCAGGGGATGTTGTACGCACTTGGCTTAGAAAAGATGTTGAGTCCACGCAGAGAGGTTCCTTTGCCGCACGCAATGACGTCTTACTTGAACCGCGACGACGGGCAGCGTGTCGACGTGGTGGAATCCCGGGTGTCGCTCGAAATTGCAAATGGCCAAGGGGAAGTCATAACAGTGCATAGGGCTGTCAAAGCACCTACAGACAGCAGATTGATAACAGTCGATTTTGGGGCTGCTCTTACGGATAGGTCCAAACCACTTCGAACCCAAAACTTCTTTGTTCTTGATGGCGGCGCAGCCCAACGCGAAGATGGGTTTCATTTTTTTCTCGAGCAGTTTCTGGGATGGGAGCTGCCACAAGTACGCCGCTACGACTCGCCGGAGACAAAACTCTACCTTGAGACGGTGTTCCCGCTTTTTTGGGTCGAACAGAAATATGGATGGTCTACGATTCCGGCCGCAATACCGACCTACATGCGAATCCGTGAAGTTCATAAGAGGGCGGTTGAGTTTCTTCTTGATCTGGATGTCCATAAATTGGAGATGCAGCGCGAGCGACTGTCGGAGCGGATGGCGGCGAACGCTAAAGAATGGTCAGCGGTGCATGAGGAAACAAATCGCTTCGCGTCTCGGAGCGGCGGGCGGGTCGTTGCACTTATGGAAAAACCTGTTGCGGATGACGGGATCCTGGATCGTGCTCATTTGGAGATGGCTGAGGGCGTCAACTGGATCCCGATGTCGTCGATGGTGGCACGGTATCGCGCGGTCGCTGCGCAATTAGGCGCTGTGTCCGTTCCAGAGGTTAGCGAACAGTCAACGGAGGTTTCCCGTCGTCTGCACCAGCGAATAGAGGAGGTTGACCGGCTTAACGCCGAGAGAATTCGAGTTCATGGTATCAGACAGTTGAAATCGGCGGATATGCTCTCGCTTCAAAGGCGGATCGATACGCTGGCGGACGACCTCGCGAAAAACTTGGACGTACAGAAGCTGCAACGGTACTCCGGGGTATCGGCAGTCCTCACGCCCGATCGTTGCCCAACATGTGAGCAGGCCCTGATCGACACGCTGCTTTCCCAAGACGCGCTGTCCGCCGTGATGCCGATTGCCGACAATATTGAGTACATTCGTTCGCAAAAGAAAATGTTCGAGGATATCCTGGGGCGTGAGGCAGCCGACGACGACGGCAGAGCCGATCAACTCAGCGCGATCAATCGCGAACTCGCTGATCTCTACGCGCAGATTAGATCACTTCGTTCGGAGCTTATTGCTCCTGGATCAAATCCGTCGGCCGCCGCGATCGAAGATCGTATCCGTGCCGAGGCGAAGGTTCGTGATCTGGAGGCACTCCAAGCGGTCTTCGAAGACGCGATCGACAGGTTGACTTTGATCCAAAAGATTTATGCCTCACTATTACTCGAACAAGCAACGCTCCCAAAGGACAAACTTTCCGCGACCGACCAATCCAAACTCAATCGCCTGACAGCGCTGCTTCAGTCGCAAGCCGGCGAATTTGGATTCAGCACCTTTTCGGCAGGCGAACTGGAGATTTCCGCTGACAGCTACCGACCGGAAAAAGAAGGCTTCGAGATCGGCTTCGAGACGTCTGCAAGCGATGCCATCCGTTTAAAGTGGGCCTATCAGCTAAGTCTGCTCGAGCTCGCATCCAGTTTCCGCACCAATCATCCAGAGTTGCTGATTTTCGATGAGCCTCGCCAGCAATCTTCGTCGAAGGTCAGCTTCGAAAGCTTGCTCAGAAGAGCATCGAAGGCGCGTGATCGGGGGCAGCAAGTGATATTTTCAACCAGCGAAGATTTGGAAAGCCTTCGCCAAATCACCAGCTCGATGGATTGCCACGAGGAAATATTCGCCGGCTACATTCTCCAGAGGGTCGGATGAGGCCAAAACCGGACTCTGGTCACCGCCGGAGAATTCACTGAGGTGCTTTTTGCGTGACTAGCGGGTGGCGGGATGGCGTAGGGTGGATATGACTCTCGAGAGAAAGACATTTTCTGGAAGGATTGCGAGGGGCGACGAAGCATTCGCCGTCGATTTCCATGGCTCGGCTGGGGCGGATTTCCGCCTGAAGATTGAAGTCGATCCACTTCCGAACCAGACACTCTTCCGTCTCCAAAGCGCCATGGGGGATCCCGGCTCCTATGCGCAAAGTCTCTTGCTAGAAGGGGAGGCCTCAGATGGCGCAATGTTTTTTTCTGAGCGGGTGGAGGTACGAGCCGCAAAATTCGGATCAAGCGGAAACGACATTACCGTTTCAGCGCTGAAGGCAACGGTGACTGTCTTACGATCCGGTCCAATCTTACGTCCAGTGATGCGACTGTGGCTTCGCAGTTTCAAATCCCACCGAAATCCTATTGTGCCGACGTCGCTCGGAAAAATGGAGGTCTGGGGCAATCACAATAAAGTGCCGAAGGACGAGGTTTTCGGCAGTATCGCCATTCAAGCGGACGAGACTACCGACCGGTCATACTGGCGGGCAAGAGCGGATGACTTCCTGACATTCATGCATCGGGGGCTGGCGTTCGCCCACGGAAGCCTCCTGCAGACGCCGCGTTTGGATATCCATTTCGAGGATTGTTGCGAGGCGACGTTCTATGATGGCAATGCCTTTGGCCCAGGGCTGCCACCGATCCATCACCTCAACCATGGTCCGTTCCTAAAGGCGTTCGCCGCGCGTTATGACGACGAGAAGCCATTTCCCGATATGCTCTGGACTGCAATCGGTTGGCTACAGAGCGATACGGCTTTTGATGAAGGCCGCTTCCTGACATCGATGACTGCTTTGGAGGCGATCGTCGAACATCTCATCCCGAAGACGCTGACGACGATCGTCCCCAAGCCGGAATTTTCCGTCGTTCGCGATCAGCTTCTCGACGTCGTGGAGTCGTCATCGCTGGCGGAAACGGCACGCGAGATCCTTAAGGGAAGGATCAAAGGGCTGAACGGACGGTCGCTGTCGCAAAAGATCGAAGCCTTGCGGGACTATTATGGGCTTTCCGCCAAGATGTTCGACAACGCCAGCATCGCTGCCATGATCAAGCTGCGGAATGATATCGTCCACACCGGGACCGCTGCGAGTGGTGACTTTTGGCCAAATATCGTGTTCGTCCGCGAACTTGTCTCACACATCATGTTCCACGAGGTCGGCTATACCGGTCCATATGAGAGCTACCGAGACGGCTACAAAATGGTTCATGCGGCCATGACTGTCGGGGAAGACTCCGCGGCGGGTGGTCCGGTCGATGAAGGGGCGGATCCACCAGCTTTCATCGAAAGTCTCCCGTCTCCATCGTGACGCTCGATTAACCTTCGCAGAGTTTTGTTCGTTCGCGTTTAAACACTATGACGGTTAGCATCTCGACGATTATCTGAGGGGTTGAATGTCAGAAAAATATAGCCTATTTTCTGACACATGAAAACGCCCACTGCATCAGTTCCAGACCAAATCATGAAGCGCGCCCGCGCCAATGGGCGGGGCGGCGTCTTCACGCCCAGTGATTTTTTGGATGTGGCCGCGCGGGCGACGGTCGACCAGGCCCTTTCCAGGTTAACCAAGAATGGAAAGCTCCGGCGCCTCGCGCGGGGCCTGTACGACTTCCCAAAGGTTCATCCGCAACTTGGTCCGCTTTCGCCGGCCCCTGACGATGTCGCGCGAGCCTTGGCGCGGGAGACCGGGTCTCAGGTGCAGGTCGCCGGTGCCCGCGCGGCGAACGCCCTTGGCCTGTCGACACAGGTGCCGGCTAAGAGCACCTATCTGACCGATGGCCCCTCCCGCCGTGTCGTACTCGGTAAGCGCGTCGTTGATCTGCGCCACGCTTCACCCAAGCATCTTATTGCTCCGGGCAGTGCTGCAGGCACCGTCGTCCAGGCCCTTCGTCACGTCGGAGCAATACGTGCCGCCGACGTTGCGCACGTCGCCTCGCGTCGGCTGTCGGCCAGCGACAAGAAGACACTTGCATCCAATGCGATCCAGGCCCCCGCTTGGATGCGGCCGACGCTCGTCTCGATCGCCAACGCAGCATCGGGTGAGATCGATGGATAAGGTCGCTCTTCTTCCAGCCGGCGATAGGGCAGCCCTCTTTGGCGAGACGGGCGCTGGCCGAGGTGTCGCTAATACGATCATAGAAAAGGACTTCTGGGTCTGCTGGACCTTGAAGCGACTTTTCGGCCTGCAGCATAAGGATACTGCAACCCTTGTGTTCAAGGGTGGCACTTCCCTCTCCAAGGCATTCGGCGCCATCCGTCGCTTCTCCGAAGATATAGACCTCTCTTTCGATCGGGCGGACCTCGGCTACACGGGTGACCGGGATCCCGAGAAGGAGGGCATCAGCAAGAAAAAGGCCGATAAACTCATCGAAGCCCTGGTAAGCGATGTTGAGCGGCATATAGCCGAGAAACTGCTCCCGGCTCTTCGGTCCGAGATCGTCGATCAACTTGGCGAGCCGACCAAAGGCGAGTGGTCGCTGGAGATCGACCCCGACGACGCGCAGACGGTGACCTTCCACTATCCAACTGTTCTGCCTGTCGCCGACTATGAAGGCATGGCCTACATCACCCCGCGGGTAAAACTCGAGCTCGGCGCACGTGGCGATCCGTGGCCCACCGAGGTGAGGGTCATCCGTTCCTACGCAGCGGAGGACTACCCCGACTTCTTCGAAGACCCTGATAGCGCGGTGACCGTTCTCTCCGCGCAACGGACCTTTTGGGAGAAAGCCACAGCCTTGCACGCCGAGGCACATCGCCCTGCAGAAACGGCGACACCACAATATTTCTCCCGCCACTATTACGATCTGGCCATGCTTCTCGACACCGATGAGGGCAAGGCAGCCGTCCCGGATTTCAAACTCCTGGCAACCGTGGCGAAGCACAAGGCGACCTTCTTCCGGTCGGGCTGGGCCAGCTACGATACCGCGCGGCCGGGCACCTTGCGCTTGATGCCAAGCGAACCGCGGATCAAGGACCTGCGGGCCGACTATCGCGCCATGGGACCGATGATGTTCGATGAGAAACCGCCATCTTTTGACGAAATACTTGCTAAAATCGAGAAGCTGCAAGAAACAATCAATACATAGCCCGATTCTATAGGCTGGGGAGGGAAGTTATTAGCTCGATACGGTCCATCGATCTGCGTCTCGTGGACGACCTTTTTGACTTCGTGCGAGGCCCCGGCTTCGTGCTGGACTTTTCCGACGCCAGCTTCTCGGAATTTTTTGCCTCCGAGCTCAAGGTCAGTATCGGCGATCCGAGATATGCGGTGAACGGGGGGTCAAAGGGTAAACGCCTCCGTTACTTCCTGCAAAACTGCGACGACGCCACTGCGATCTGCACCCTTACGGCGCTCTGGGAGCACCGTTCGGAATATCTTGCGCGTTCTGGCAGCAAGGATCCCGTCGTCAACGCCGAAACCCGCTATCAAGGGCTGATTAACCGACTGTTGGGCGGGGCCGCTCCGCTGCCAGCTGCGCATAGCGCATCGGCCGGCACAATAGACCGGCAGAAGATTGCCAAGATTAAGTTGGACCTCTTGCAGGTCACGTCGCTTGCCCCGCATGCCCGCGGCTATGCGTTCGAAGGCTTTCTTAAGGACCTGTTCAGCGCGTTTGGTCTAGCCGCCCAAGAGCCTTTCCGGCTCCGAGGCGAACAGATCGATGGGAGCTTTTTGCTGGGAAGCGACACCTATTTACTAGAGGCCAAATGGCACGGCCAGCCCATCGGTGTCGCCGAGCTCCACACCTTCCATGGCAAGATCGAGCAGAAGGCGGCCTGGACCCGAGGCCTTTTCGTCAGTAACAGCGGATTCACCGATGACGGCCTCGTCGCCTTCGGACGGGGCAAGCGCGTCATCTGCATGGACGGTCTCGACCTTTACGAGATGCTGGAACGAGAAATATCGCTCATCCACGTTCTCGAACGTAAGGTTCGCCGCGCCGCTGAAACCGGCTCAGCCTTTGTTCGCGTCCGCGATCTCTTTCCTCAGTGACCGGGGAGGAAGGATATGACGCAGTTCAATGATTGGTGCCTTTCGGTGGACGAACCCGTCGGCAACCACTTTCGCCGGGTCATGACCGGACAAGCCGCGGGCCTGGCTACAGGGATCCAGGCGACGGCCGCCATTGTGCCCGGGCATTATGCGTCGGAAGAATCCGTTGCTCGGGCGCTCAGCCGCCTCGGCAAGCCGGCTGCGGCCGCCCTTATCGAGGGCAAGCTTCCAACAACGAAGAATATCCGATCGGGCGATCTCGGCGAAATCTATGCAACGGAGTGGATCGACACACACAGCGGTGGATACCGCGCGCCGATCAAACGCCTGCGGTGGAAGGATCATCGGAACATGGCGATGCGCGGTGATGATGTCATCGGCATCCTTCAAGATGCCGCCAACCAGCGCTTGCTCTTTCTGAAAACTGAGGCGAAGAGCCGCGTGGCGCTGACCGGTCAGGTTCTCACCGACGCCCGCGCGGGCCTGGACAAGGATGGCGGACTGCCGTCCGCTCACGCGCTGTCCTTCATATCGGCACGCCTGCTAGAACTGGACAATCTGCCGCTCGCCGACGCGATCGACGATGCGCTGCTCAAGCACGGCGTTCCCGTGCAAAACGTCAGGCACTTGCTTTTCACGTTTTCCGGCAACGCGCCGGACGCCCTGCTAACCGCTTCGCTACAGGCTTACCCCGGACCTATAAACCAATGGGGTGTTGGCCTGCGAGTGGAGGGACACGCCGCCTTCATCGGCGCGGTCTATGATCGAGTGATCGCCGATGCCAACTACCCCTGAAGCAATCGCGGCCGACATTGCAGAGGCGGCCACCGCCGGCTTTCGGGGCAGTCTTATCGCGAGAGGCCAGGCGCGAGCGATCATCTGGCGAAACGGCACGCTCCCGCCCGATGCACCGGGCTTTGCGCCGCAACTCAGCTACGACTTGCATTCTTATGGCTATGGGCTTCTCGGGCTCGGCCTTCGCCTTCGTGAGCTTGGCGGCGATGCTGCACAGGCGCGCACCGCCTTCGAACAGGCTGCTACTGCGCTGGAGGCGGTGATCGCCAAAGGTGACCGCCTTGAGGCGGATCGCGACTTCCATTTCGTCATGGCGGCCGCGTGTTGATTTCCACTGAGAGCTGACCCGGCGCAGCGTTATATTTCCATTGAGAATTGACCCATGTTTCAACCGTCCCCTGCATGTTTTCAGCGGGGGCTCTGGAGTGATCG
>NZ_LMQB01000007.1:0-41214 GCF_001424045.1 Rhizobium sp. Leaf371
GAAACGCAGGAACTTGACCACTACGACCAACACAAACGATACCTAAGGCGGGTCACTTCTCGGTGGAAATGCCGGGTCAGCTCTCAGTGGAAATCAACAATCTGAGGGCAGCGTATTTCAACAGCGCCTTCTACCCCCTCGTTTTCCACAGTCAGCTGAGCACCTTTCGGAGCGCAGGAGCATTCCCATGACAAAGACATTCACGATTGCCGTGACTGGCCAGTCCTTGATCAAGCACGACATTCGCAACACCGATGACCTGGCATTCCAGAGTGTACGGGATTTTCTTGAGAAGGCCGATTTTGCCTTCACGAACTTCGAGAGCACGATCGATGGGCAGCATGGGGGATGGCCGCTGAAGGGGTCCTTCTTCGGCTGCAGTCAGCCTATCGTTCTCGACAGTTTGAAGGACCTCGGTTTCCACGGTCTCTCGCTATCGAACAATCACGCTTTCGACCTTGGGCCCTCGGGGATCCTTTCAACGCTGGAAGAGGTGGAGAAGCGCGGGTTCCTGCATGCCGGCATCGGGCGCAACCAGACCATGGCCGCTCGGGCAGGCACGGGGTCGTTCAACGGCCGAAAGGTTGCGCTGGTGGCCATGGATGCTGGACCCGGTCCAGACTTCATGTATGCCGGGGACGCCGCAGGTGAGCGACCGGAGCGTCCAGGCGTGAACCGGTTACACCTGACGAAGGTCGTTGACGTCGATGCCGAGGCATTCGAATACCTTCGCCTGATCCGCGACCGCATCGGCTACACCGACATGGACCTCGGCAATGACAGCCAGCCGGACGATCGCCCCCTGTCGATGCCGAGAGCGAAATTTGCATTTCTCGGGCAATCTTCAGGCGCGCGGAGCATTTCGGAAGACGTATCAAGATCGATCAGGCCAGTCTAACCAGACATTTGTCGGAGATCCGCAGTGCAGCCAAGGACGGCTACCTCGTCATCGCCTACCTTCATCACCACCATTGGGCTTCAGACTGGTATGAGGTGTCGAGCTGGGTTGGGGATGTCGCGAAAGCCTGCATCGCTGCGGGCGCAGCGATGTTCGTCAGCCACGGCGCCCCCGTTCTCCAGCCGGTGGAGATCTATCGAAACCGACCGATCTTCTACAGCCTTGGCAACTTCATATTTCATGTAAAATCTGAGAAGTCGCAGTGGACGGCAGCGGAGATCTGGGAGAGCGTCATCGGGTTATGCGCCTTCAATGAAGCCGGAGAGCTTACCGCTATAGATTTCCATCCTGTCGTCATCGGCGCAAGTTCCAGCGGGCAGCACACCATGTTGGAAGAACGACTCATGCCGCATCTCGCCCAAGGCGCCGATGCAGATAGGATCTTGAAGCGGTTTCAGGAGCAATCCATTTCTTTCGGATCAAAACTCGCCATCAAGGACGGGACCGCGCAAATAATACTGTAGCTCGACTGTAGAAATTTCTTTGGTATTATTCGGATTAATTCAGTATATATAATTGGAAAAAACTAGCTAAATCAATGATAATACATTGGTCTCCAAGAATTTAGTTAGAATTATTGCTTTGTGGCGGAAGCGCTTGACGGAAGCGACGGTCGTTTTGGCGAATTCAGGGGCGATTGTCAGCCGCAGCTTCCATAGCCCAACGTGTTCAAAAATCACGAATTATGAGCGTGACGCGCCCATGACATTCATTGTGCCATTCCGACAGAGAACCTATTTCCTAGCACATGAAATGCAGTTAAAATTAGTTATCAAAATATTAAAAAATTCAGCATTCCGGATGTTGCATAATTCGTGAATTAAGTTTGACTGTTAATTATAATAAAAAACGGGGATCAGATGGACACCGAAGATTTTAATTTACTAAGTCCACGGCAGTTGACCGAAAGATACTTAATTACACGAAGTCTATATAGAGAAATTCTAAGCAAAGCTATGAAGATATCTCGTGGTAGCGGAGGTATATATGTTGATGGTAATCGTCTTGCCTACGCATCTATGCTTTTCACACGAATTGTAGTCATAGCAAAAACTCTTGAGAAGATGCTGCCTGATTGTAAACCCAAGCAGCACTGGGATTTCAGCTCTGTTGCGTCCATATCAAGAAACTTGTTTGAAGTATATTTATGGTTTTTCTGGCTGTGTGAAGATATAATTGATGATCAAGAACGGCAAGCGCGCTTTATATTATTGTATTGTCACGACAATGGGTCGCGAGGCCGCCTTTTTCCAGAATCCGAACCTTGAGAAGCTGTGGTCAACGATCTAAAAGCGCGGTTTGATGCCAATACTTACCTCAGTAAACTGGATGAAAAGGCACGCAGAGAAGCGCTAAAAGGGCACAAAACACCTTTTACCCAAGATGAATTTATCGAGAAGATGGGAGAAGACAAAGACGTTTTCAGATTTCATTATAGGTTTTTTTCTCAACATACACATACATCGCCGGTCTCTTTTATTCGAATGATAGAACATGATCGCGGAGCAGGTGTGGAAACAGAATCTGAGAAAAGATACATGATGGTGGCTATTAATTTCGCCCATTCAATCTTGGACCGAGCCGTTAATGGACAACTACTGCTATTTCCGGAAGCTGAAACCAGAAAACCCTTTTTAACGGACAAGGAAGTCGCAAGAAACGTCGAACGCAACCAAGGCCGACTAAAACCAAAATCATAATTCAAGGGTTATGCTCAGGAATTGAATGCTTGTCAAAACAAGCTCTTGCACTGAACATAAGTCATGAACAAAACCGCGCCTCCCCTACGTCTTGTGGGATATGCGCGTGTATCCTCACCATGCAGGCCTTGACGGTGACGAACGAGCCTTGAGCCATCACGGAATAAACGGAGGCGATGCCATAGTCACCATCGCCTCAATCGATGTATCTCGTAGGCACGATTTCGCGGATCGGCTCCAGGACATTCTGTTTCGACAAACGCACCCAGAGAGTGCAGCGGCCGCTCACTCTGCGTAGCTTTGCCCGACAAAGCCGAGAACTTGCAGCAGCACAAAGGAGCAGCCCATATTGGGGTTCTGACAGTGCATTTCGCAAGTCGCTCAAAAACCTCCTATGCGCGTAGATTGCAGACATATATTTACAAGGCTGCGTGAACGATTATCCCAGACAGATCTTATTCATTGGAAATCCCGCTCCCGAACGGGAGCATTTCCTTTTCGCCTCTTCGTCTTTCGGCCTCAAGCTCCCGTTCGGTATCATGACAATATCATATCGCTCCCGTTCGGGAGCACGCGGTATTGAAGCGACACCAAGATTGCTATATGCTCCCGTACAGGAGCAAAAAATTGAGCAACCAACCCAGCAAACGCCCCCAAAAAGACGCCGCGACACTCGCAAGGCTCTTGGCCCGATCTCCGAGCGGGCAGGGACTGCGCGAGGCAATTACGGAAAAAGAGCCTTCGAACAAGGAGGGGCCAACTGTTTCCATTCCATCCATGTCGATGCGCATCAAGGGAGCTTTCAACTCCGGGTCACTGCCGATGTCGGCCGTCATCGACAGCAAGCACATCGCACCATCGAAATACGGAGAATTCCCCCACCCCACCGCAACGGTCCTGCAATCCTCGTCGATTGCCGCGACCCACATAGCACAGGACATACACACGACTGCGGACCTCGGTCGACTGGTAAAGAAAGCTCGCGAGGAGAAGGGTCTGACACAGCAGGAATTCGCTGACTTGACGGGGGTTGGCCGGCGCTTCGTCTCGGAACTCGAGAACGGCAAGCCGACGGTCGAATTCGGCAAGGCGCTGAAGGTCGCCCTTGGCGCCGGCATTTCGCTCCAGGGACGGCAGCGCTGATGGACATAATCGCGCTCGATGTCCGCCTGGATGGCTTCGATGACCCGATCGGCAACCTAGTTCGCGATGAAGAGGGCGCACTGGCATTCGCCTACCGATCGCAATACCTGGACAATCCCAACGCCATTCCACTTTCGCTATCGCTTCCGCTCACCGACGCCACCTTTGTCGACCCGAATGCGCGGCCGTTCTTCGACAATCTCCTGCAGGAGCGCGATGGCCCGCTCCAACGGGTCATGGATCGCGAAGGACTGGCAAGAAGCGATGTCGCGGGGCTGCTTTTCCATCTTGGACGGGACTGCCCGGGATCGATCTCGGTGTTGCCGCTGGGAGCGCCCGCGGCCAAGGTGCCGGGAAATTTCCAGACCGATTACCGTCGGCTGGACGAAGCCCGGATGACGAGGATTGTCCATTCCCTATACCGGCGCCAGCGCCTGCCGGACGAGACCGAAGATCCCTCGCCGCTTGCCGGCGTCCAGAGCAAGATCGCATTGACGATCCTGCCGGACGGATCGTTCGCAGAGCCATTGCCAGGAACCGGCGCGCCGACCACACACATCGTAAAGGTTCCAGACCAGGGACACCCGAGCGATCCGCAACTTGAACTGGAGGCTTTGCGGCTATCTGCGGAGCTCGGATTTGAGACCGCCGAAGCGATCGTCCGGGAGTTCGAGGGCGTCAATGCCCTCATAATTCGTCGCTTCGATCGGGCCCTCGATGGCAACGATCGGGTTGTTCGCATCCATCAAGAAGACTTCGCGCAGGCGCTAGGCCTGCCACCGTCCCTGAAATACGAGCGAAACGGTACAGAGGACCGCAGGTTCGATGCCGCCGCCATCAATCGCGTGCTCGGTGCAACGAACGAGCCCACGGCTGAGAAGCGACGGTTCATCTCGGCGACCTTGTTCGACCTGATGATCGGCAATGTCGATGCCCACGCCAAGAATTTCGCCCTCCTCTACGAACCCACTGGTGGCGTCCGCGTTGCACCAAGATACGACCTGATGCCGACGCGGCTCGATCCGAACCTGACGGATCTCCTGCCCTATGCGATCGGCGAAGCAACGAAGCTCGCGGAAATAACGGAGGAGGACTTCTTCCTCTTCCTCCAAGCATTCGGCATTGACGCGCCCGGCGCGCAGCGACGCCTGACGGTAGGCCTGACGGCAGGCATATCACGAAGGCTGGTCGAGCAACTTCATAGAATGGACCGAACCGGAATGAAGCGTTTCGCGGATCTCATCGGCCACAACATCGACGAGATCCTAACTGCTTTCACCCTCGCGATACCCGACGAGGTCCGCCGCCGCGACGCATATATCGACCGCGGTGGCGGTTGGCTGCTTGGCTCATGAAAAGAAAGGCTTGGCCGGGTGTCGAAGGCTGGTCAGGCCGACATCCGCAGGCTCCTAATCATCGGGGCAATGGCGCGCCTGAGTTGGGCGGGTCGAAAACCACCCGTACAGGGCTCGTGGCTTTCGCGGATGCTCGCGAAGAAGCCGCGCATGCTGGTGGCGATCGCACTGGCGAACAAGATGGCTCGAACAATATCGGCCATTCTGACGAAGCAGGAAGATTATCGAGACCCAGCTCTGGCAATGGCGGCGTGATAGGAAACTGCCGCGGATAGCCGGGACACGCAAAGGGGGTTTTCACATTAAGTTTGCCAAGCCGAGAAGGACAGCCGCGGCTCCAGAATTTTTAGGCGATGCATGCTGCAGCTTTCCATGCATCGAACGCTTCGAGCCGATGGTAGCGGATTGTTTGTGCTGCGCGGCGACGGGATGGAACTGAAAAGCAATTGCGGGTAGCGGAATGCATAGAGACGAACCGTTGCAATGCTCCCGGTGACCGGTGGCCTTGCTTGATACGTTCTCGCTTCCGAAACGGCAGGTGGCTATTCTCAGCCCTATTGTTGAGACCCTTCTGGGACCAATGGTCGAGGCTGGGTGCCACGTCCGCCTTTGCCGCGCCGTAGGAGCGCAGTTTATCGGTTATGATCCGCTTTGGAACAAAGCCATAGCGCTTCATCAATGCCACCAGCAATCGCCTTGCCGCCCTTTTATCGCGTCGCTTCTGCAAGATTTCATCGAACGGTGCCATACTGATCCACTGCGCGCCAGAGCCAGAACTTTTCTCCAGCGCATTTCACAACGACCTCGTCCAGATACCAAATATCGCCAGGGCGCGCCTTTCGTCGCCTCAAGTTGTGGGCGATCTGGGGTCCGAACTTGGCAATCCAACGGCGGACCGTCTCATAGGAAACGTCGACACCGCGCTCAAGAAGCATTTCCTCAACTTCACGCAGGCTCAGGTTAAACCGCAGGTTTAGCCAAACTGCGTGAACGACTATCCGCGGCGGAAAACGGTGACGCTTGAAACTGATATCGGGTGTTTGCATCGCCGAAATCTATGCCCAACCCGAAATGCAAGCAACTGCAAGCCGGTTTACGTGACAACGCCGTTTGCAGACCCTCGGGAGCAAATGTCGGAATCTTGAGGACGACTAAGCAGAAGAATTCTAACGAGGAATTTGAGACCGAGGCGGTGGGCTTGGCGCAGGCGAGCGGCAGGACCCAGCGCGAGATCGTACGGGACCTGGGCGTCGACCTAACGACGCTGGTGGGTTGGATCGGTTGTAGTCGTGATAGAGCGATTGATGCGCCGGCAGGATCCGCTACCGAAGACATGGCGGCCGAGCTTAAACGGTTACGCTGGCAACGAAATCCTTCGGCAAGAACAGGAAATATTGAAGCGTGCCGCGCCTTTTCTCGTCAAAGGGGAAGTCAATGACGTTTCAATTCACCGGCCAGGCGAAACGGGATTGTCGGCCAGCGCTAATGAACGCCCACTGCGCAAAGACTACCATAACCTGTGTCTCCGTGATAATTTATCTATTGCTTATCTATAGCTTGCAATGAAAGCATATCTGTGCGATCCATCGGAAAGTAATATGATCCACGTGACTGCGCAGTATAGGCGCCTGCACTATTATGTACATATTGCCGCCAGTGATCTTCACGCCTAGATGCTATTCACGAACCTTTCGATACGGCAGTCGCTTCGGCAAGGCAGGGCACTGTTGGCGCTAACACCACGCGACATTCTGGACACGGGTGGTCTGCATGCGCTGATTCGTGTTCAGTCGCAGAGACTGCTTTCCATGTTTGCGCAACAACCGCGCCTCTCGGCACTGTTTGCCACGCAACAGCGCTGGCTGATGTCGCATATCGTCCTCGCCATGCATTTCAACCTGATTGCGGCCGGCAGGCCTCCCGGTTTCGGGAAGACGCAGGCGCTGGATGCAGTGCATGGCAGCGGTGTCGCCAGCCGCAACACGGCAGAGGCCTGTATCAACGAACTGATCCGCTACAGTTTCGTGCAGCAGACTGCAGACCCCGCTGACCGCCGACGGCAGCGCCTGATCATCGCGCCTGTTGCGCTCGATGCGATTTCAGGCTGGCTGCAAATCCATTTCGCCACTCTCGACGCGATGGCCGGGGGCGAACGGCTGAACATCTACCTGCGCAGTCCCGATATGATTGCCCATATCCAGCCCGCCATTGCGAAGGGCCTGCTGGCAAGCCGCGCAGTGCGCGTACCGGCCGGCACATTCTCACTGTTTACCTGGCTCGATAATGGCGGTGCGGTGATGGACTGGCTGATCGCCGCCATGCCGGACATGCCGGCCGAAGCCGAACGCGTTCCCGTCGGCACCGTTGATATAACCGACATGGCCGCAATGTTCGGCCTTTCCCGCACGCATCTATCCCGCAAGCTGAAACAGGCCGAAGACCTCGGCTCGATGGGATGGGACGGCCGCCGCGGACGCTCCGGGCTCTGGGTGTCGCGGACCTTCCGCCGCGAATATGACGAGGCCCAGGCCGTCAAGCTGTCGATCATCGACCACGCCTTCGCAGCCCTCGCGACACACAAGGACCTGGCCACCTTGCCCTTCCCGGCCGAAATCTCCCCAGAAAAAGTCAAGCATGCTTGAACCACCTCTGGTAGCAAAACACAAGCTCAGGGGACGGCAACGTCAGCAGCGGTCACCGTCGTCATTGTCGTTTTTGTAGAGATTAGGAAGCAAGCATGTCCGGTTCCCCGATAGAACAGCTTTCCGCACTGTCCGAAATCTTCGGCACCGAGAATGCGGATGTCATCAACGGCTCTGGCGATGCTGAAATCATCTACGGGCTTGGCGGAAACGACACCATCTCCGGCGACGCAGGCAACGACATGCTGGATGGCGGCGCGGGTGTGGACCAAATGTCCGGAGGTGCGGGAGACGACACCTATATCGTCGACGATACCGGCGACATGATAACGGAAATTGCGGATGAGGGCCTCGACACGGTCAGGGCGTCGGTCGGCTACACCCTGTCGGAAAATGTCGAGAACCTCACCCTCACCGGCACGGCGGGCATCAACGCCTTCGGCAACGACCTCGACAACACGATCACGGGCAATTCGGGAGCTAACGTCCTCTCCGGTTACGGCGGTAACGACACGATCAGCGGTGGCGAAGGCAACGACACGCTGGATGGCGGCGCGGGTGACGACACGCTGGATGGCGGCGCGGGTGCGGACCAAATGTACGGCGGTACGGGTGACGACACCTACACCGTCGACAATGCCAGCGACGTAATCGCGGAATACGCGGATGCAGGCACCGACACGGTGGTCACGGCCTCGGTTAACTACAGCCTGCAGGACAATTTCGAAAACCTCACACTGACCGGTACGGCCAGCCTCTTCGGCATAGGCAACAGCCTCAACAATACCATCACCGGCAATTCTGGAAATAACACTCTCTTCGGCGGGTACGGTGATGACACGATTAGCGGTGGTGACGGCTATGACGTCCTCTACGGTGATGACGGCACCGACATGGTGGACGGTAACGACACGCTGGATGGCGGTGCGGGTATAGACTTAATGGTCGGCGGTGCAGGTGACGACACCTACATCGTAGACAATGCCGGCGACACGGTAACGGAGAATGCGGATGACGGCTTGGACACGGTCAGTGCCTCTTTAGGTTACACCTTGACGGACAATGTCGAGAACCTCATCCTCACCGGCACGTCCGACATCGACGGCACCGGCAACAGCCTTGACAATACCATCACCGGCAACGCCGGCAACAATACGCTGGACGGCGGCGCGGGTGCGGACTCCCTGCTTGGCGGCGCGGGCGACGAAACCTATATCGTCGATGACATCAGCGACACGGTGACCGAAAATGCCGACGAAGGCACCGACACGGTCGAATCCTCTGTCCGTTTCACGCTCGGCACCAATGTCGAAAACCTCACCCTGACCGGTACGGACGACATCATCGGCTTGGGCAACGATCTCGACAACGTCATGTCAGGAAATTCGGGGAGTAATTACATCTTAGCCAGTGCCGGCGATGACACGCTTGATGGCAACGAAGGCGAAGACGCTCTTTACGGTGAGGATGGCAACGACACCCTGAATGGCGGTGACGGGAATGATGTCCTTGTCGGTGGCAACGGGGCTGACACGCTGAATGGCGGTGGTGGCGACGACCATCTTTATGGTGGCGAGGGCGACGACACGCTGATTGACGGCGCAGGCGGCGGCAACATGTATGGCGGCCTCGGTAATGACACCTACATCGTCGATAACAGCGCTAACACTATAGCCGAATATGCTGAAGTAGGCACCGACCTTGTCAAATCGTCGATCAGTTTCTCGCTTGGCAGCAATCTCGAAGACCTCACCCTCACTGGTACTTCCGCCATCAATGCCACCGGCAACGGCCTTGCGAATATCCTAACCGGCAATTCCGGCAACAACACGCTGGATGGCGGCACGGGTGCTGACGCGATGTCGGGTGGGGCGGGCGACGATACCTATATTGTTGATGACGCCAACGACACAGTGACGGAAAATGCTGCCGAAGGCACCGATACGATCGAGGCCTCTGTCAGCTTCGGGCTTGACAGCAATGTCGAAAACCTCACCTTGACCGGTACGGACGACATCAGTGGCGACGGCAATAATCTCGACAATGTCATCACGGGAAATTCGGGGAACAATACCATTTATGCCGCTGCCGGCGACGACACGCTTGATGGCAACGACGGCAACGATTTTCTTTTCGGTTACGATGGCAACGACACCCTGAATGGCGATGGCGGCGACGATTTTCTTTACGGCCTAGATGATAACGACAGGCTGAATGGCGGCGAGGGTGTTGATTACCTTTACGGTGGCGCTGGCGATGACACGCTGGATGGCGGCGTCGGCGACGATTTTCAACAAGGTGGCGACGGTGATGACACTTATATCGTAAATGCCACCAACGACGATGTGTACGAAGATGCTGATAAAGGCACCGATCTCATCAAATCGTCGGTCAGCTTCGGGCTTGACAGTAACCTCGAAAACCTCACCCTGACCGGTACGGACAACATCAACGGCACCGGCAACAGCCTCGCCAATACGATCACCGGCAATGCCGGCAATAACACGCTGGATGGTGGCACCGGCACGGATGCGCTGATCGGCGGCGCCGGCAATGATACCTATGTGCTTGGCGCCGACAGCGACAGCGTCTCGGATTCGGCTGGCACCGACACGATCACCTCGACGGTCTCGCGCTCGCTTGCAGCCTATGCCACGATCGAGAACCTCACCTTGACCGGCACCGCCGCCATCAACGGCACCGGCAACGCCATTGCCAACACGATCACCGGCAATGCAGGCAACAACATGCTGGATGGCGGCGCCGGCACTGATGCGCTGATCGGCGGGGCCGGCAATGATACCTATGTGCTCGGCGCCGACAGCGACAGCGTCTCGGACTCCTCCGGCACCGACACGATCACCTCGACGGKCTCGCGCTCGCTTGCAGSCTAYGCSACGATCGAGAACCTGACCCTCACCGGCACTGCCGCCATCAACGGCACCGGCAACGCCCTTGCCAACACGATCACCGGAAACTCCGGCAACAACACGCTGGATGGCGGCGCCGGCACGGATGCGCTGATCGGCGGGGCCGGCAATGATACCTATGTGCTYGGCGCCGACAGCGACAGCATCTCGGATTCGGCTGGCATAGACACGATCACCTCGACGGTCTCGCGCTCGCTTGCAGCCTATGCCACGATCGAGAACCTGACCCTCACCGGCACCGCCGCSATCAACGGCACCGGCAACGCCCTTGCCAACACGATCACCGGAAACTCCGGCAAAAACACGCTGGATGGCGGCACCGGCACGGACGCGCTGATCGGCGGGGCCGGCAATGATACCTATGTGCTCGGCGCCGACAGCGACAGCRTCTCGGATTCGGCTGGCACCGACACGATCACCTCGACANGACGCGCTGATCGGCGGGGCCGGCAATGATACCTATGTGCTCGGCGCCGACAGCGACAGCATCTCGGATTCGGCTGGCACCGACACGATCACCTCGACAGTCTCGCGCTCGCTTGCAGCCTATGCCACGATCGAGAACCTCACCTTGACCGGCACCTCCGCCATCAACGGCACCGGTAACAGCCTTGCCAACACGATCACCGGCAATGCAGGCAACAACATGCTGGATGGTGGCACCGGCACGGACGCGCTGATCGGCGGGGCCGGCAATGATACCTATGTGCTCGGCGCCGACAGCGACAGCATCTCGGATTCGGCTGGCACCGACACNACCGACACGATCACCTCGACAGTCTCGCGCTCGCTTGCAGCCTATGCCACGATCGAGAACCTCACCTTGACCGGCACCTCCGCCATCAACGGCACCGGCAACAGCCTTGCCAACACGATCACCGGCAATGCAGGCAACAACATGCTGGATGGTGGCACCGGCACGGACGCGCTGATCGGCGGGGCCGGCAATGATACCTATGTGCTCGGCGCCGACAGCGACAGCATCTCGGATTCGGCTGGCACCGACACGATCACCTCGACGGTCTCGCGCTCGCTTGCAGCCTATGCCACGATCGAGAACCTCACCTTGACCGGCACCTCCGCCATCAACGGCACCGGCAACAGCCTTGCCAACACGATCACCGGCAATGCAGGCAACAACACGCTGGATGGTAGCGCCGGCAATGACCGGCTTTTTGGCGGGCTGGGAATGGATGTGCTGATTGGCGGCGCAGGCAAGGATACATTTATCTTCAACACCAAGCTTGGCACGGGCAATATCGACAGGATAGACGATTTTTCGGCCAAGGACGACACGATCTGGCTCGACGACGATATCTTCACCCAGATCGGCAAGGTCGGTGACCTTTCCGTCGATGCCTTCTACATCGGCACTGCGGCGCATGATGCCAGCGACCGGGTGATCTGGGACAAGGCGAGCGGCAAGCTCTTTTACGATGCCGATGGCTCGGGCATGGGTGCGGCCATCCAGTTTGCGCTGCTCGACAAGGGCCTCACCCTGACAGTGGCGGACTTCGACCTCATCACCTGACGGCAGCGAGATCGGAGCGCAAGACCCGCGGCTTGGGCTTTCTCACAGCCACCACGCTGGTCGCGGGCTTGCGCATCACTGCAATGGTCGCGCCGCTGGTGATCGACGGGCCGAAATGCTCTGATCCCCATAAACTGGACCGTTCATAATTGGAGTTTTCCGCGGTAATTTTCTGGCTGGGAAAAGGAGCGGAAGCATGAAGGCATCGAAGTTTTCGGACGCCCAGAAGGCGTTTATCTTGAAGCAGGGCGACGACGGCGTGCCGGTGGCCGAGATCTGCCGGAAGGCGGGGATCAGCCAGGCGACGTATTTCAATTGGCGCAAGAAGTATGCAGGTCTGCTGCCCGACGAGATGCGTCGATTGAAGGCTCTGAAGGATGAGAATTCCAGACTGAAGAAGATCGTCGCCGATCTGACACTGGACCGCGAGATGCTGCAGGACGTCATCCGCCGAAAGCTCTGAGGCCTGCCCGGCAGCGCAAGCTGATCGACGGGATGCTGGTGGACTGGGGCATATCAATCCGACGGGCCTGCAAGGTCCTGAGGTTCGACACCTCGACATACCACTACAAGTCCCGCCGCACCGGACAGGCCCCACTCGAACGACGCATCAAGGAGATTTGTGAGACACGCGTGCGGTATGGCTACCGGCGTGTCCATGTTCACTTGCGCCGCGATGGATGGAAGATCAACATGAAGAAGACACGCAGGATTACAGCGAGTTAGGGCTTCAGCTGCGCAACAAACATCCGAAGCGCCGGGTGAAGGCAAAGCTCAGAGATGATCGCAAGGAGGCTGTCGGGCCGAACGACGTCTGGGCGATGGACTTCGTTCAGGATCAGCTCGCGACCGGCAAGAAGCTGCGTATCCTGACCGTGGTCGACACGCACTCGCGCTACTGCCCGGCCGCCGACGCCCGCTTCACTTACCGGGGCAAGGATGTCGTCCAGATACTGGAAGGCATCCGCCGGAAGACCGGCTATCCCAAGACGATCAGGGTGGACAACGGCAGCGAGTTCATCTCCCGCGATCTCGACCTGTGGGCCTATGCCAACAACGTCACCCTGGACTTCTCACGGCCTGGCAAGCCGACAGATAACGGCTTCATCGAGGCGTTCAACAGCAAGCTCCGGGCGGAGTGCCTGAACGCTCATTGGTTTCTGACACTTGCGGATTCGCGCGAAAAGTTGGAGACTTGGCGTCGATACGACAACGAGGAACGTCCTCACTCGGCGATCGGATATAACGTCCCGATTGACCTGCATAATCCCGGTGGCGCAACCAGCCAGCCATCGTGATCAGAGCCGGAAAACTCTAGTTCCCGGCGGTCCAAAGTTTTGTCCCAGAGCAATAAGCACGTCGATCCTCAGCTGCCACTCCCCCGGCAACGGCAGGATCACACCGTCGCTTCGCCAAGCTCCATCTCTGAGAATGGCTTTGCGACGCATCGGCTCGACACCGGCTTGAGGATTCGAGAAGACATTCCGTCCTGTTCTGGACGATGGGTGGGTTGGGGCTGGCGAGCTGGCGCAATATCGCCATCGGCATCGCGGGCGCGGCTCTGGTGCTCTGCTACGCGCTCGTCCGTCACCGCCATCTCGATGCGCTGCTCGGCGGAGAGGAAACGGCCGAAAGCCTTGGCGTTCGGGTCGCACGCCTGCGCACCGCCACCTTCCTTGTCGCCAGCTTCTCGACCGCGCTCCTCGTCTCCATCGCCGGCGTTATCGGCTTCATCCGCCTGATGATTCCGCATGTCGCGCGACCAATTGCCGGTCCGCTCCACGGACGCCTTTCCCTCACCTGTGCCTTGTTCGGCGCAGTCCTTCTGCTCGGCAGTGACCTTATCGCCCGCACTCTGCTGCCGCCATAGGAGCTACCTGTCGGTGTGGTGACCAGCTCGATCGGCGCGCTGTTCGTGATAAGCGCGCTGCTGCGGCATAAATGATGCTCGCCAAGCCGGCTTTCCCAATATTGGCACCGGAGCTTTCGGTGCCATAGAGAATTTCCAGCGAAGTGAAGCCGCTTTGCGCATGGGCTTGCGGGAAAACAGCGGCAATGATCCAGTCAGCGCGTAAGCCCGCGCCCGTCACTATGGAATAGACAGGATCGCCCCGCGCACCGCGCACAACAGTCGCCAGATCGCAATCCGTGACGTCGAAGCTACGACATCCCTTCCGAGACGAACATTTCGCATGGCACCGTCACGCAAAACAGGAACACCGCACGGGTCCCAGCGAACTCGAAAGCCATGGCGAAACGGTGCATTCGCCCACGCTTGACAGGGCAGCCAAGAAGTTGGGGGTCAGGCGGTCCCGACGCCATGGCTTAAACGCACGTCGTCCCGGCAAGCGCAAGATGAGGGGACAGCGCAAAGACCAGGACGATCAGGGCGCCCGAACACGGGCGAAGGCCGATGGAGACGATCGCCCGAAACTTTCCCTCCAGGATGCTCCAAGACCGTCGTCACGAGGCGGTCGGCCGGAAGGCATCCGCATGTCGCATCGTGCCGGCGAGAACTCCGCAACCCAAAATCCGTCGGCCTTAACCGTACGAACCTCACCTCCTCAAAGGCGAATGATCCGGCCAACGACTGGGATCAAACACCTAGTCAAAGCGCCCCATCCACGATGACCATCGGCCGGCCGCGTGAGCAGGCTTCGATGCGGGCCTCAATACGATAGATGTCCCGCAGCATGTCCGGCGTGATGACATTCCCCGTGGCGCCGCTGGACGCCATCGTTCCATCCGCGATGACGATGGTGTTGGCGCAATAGCGGAGCGCATGGTTGAGATCGTGAAGCGCGATCAGCACGATCATGCCTGCGCGCGTGGTAAGGTCCGACACGAATTCCAGGACGTCGATCTGGCGATGCAGGTCGAGCGCCGATGTCGGTTCGTCCATCATCAGGACTTCGGGCTTTCGCACCAGAGCCTGACCGAGCGAGACAAGCTGCCTCTGGCCGCCCGACAGGGCTTCAAGGCCGCGGAAAGCAAGGTCCTCGATGCGCAAGGCCTTGAGAATCGCGTCGATCTCGAACAGTTCATCATCGTGAACACGCCAGCCGCCGCCTTGTTTGGCTGAAAGCAGCAGTGATTCATAGACGGTCAGCACCGCATTGGCGCCGGTGTCCTGCGGCATGTAACAGATCGCCCGGTCGCCACGGGTCGCGTCGGAAACCTGCACCACACCCGGACCGGAGATCAGCCCCGCGATCCGCTTGAACAGCGTCGATTTTCCAGCCGCATTCGGGCCGATGACAGCAGTCACCGTACCCGGCTGCAGCACATCGATACCGACATTGGAAAGAACCATCGTTCGGCCATAGGATGCACCGACATCCTTGAGCGCCAGGGCTACCATGCGCGTCTCCTGTTGGAGAAAATCAGAACGAAGAAGAAGGGCACGCCGACAAGCGCCGTGATCACGCCGATCGGCAGGATCGCGCCGGGGATCAGCACCTTGCTCACCACCGATGTTGCCGACAGCAGCAGCGCACCGCAGATGACAGCACCGGGCAGGAAGAAGCGCTGGTCTTCGCCCACGAGCATGCGGGCGATATGGGGACCGACGAGGCCAACGAAACCTATGGTTCCGACGAAGGAAACCGGGATTGCCGCCAGCAGGCTCACCGTCAGCATGGTGCGCAGGCGCAATCCACGGACATTGACGCCCATGCTTGCCGCCTTGTCGTCACCGAGGCGCAGCGCCGTCAGTGCCCAGGCGTTGCGCATGAACAACGGCAGGGTCACGGCGAGAATGGCGGCGGTGATATAGACCTTGTCCCAGGTCGCCTTGGTCAGGCTGCCCATCGTCCAGAACACCACGGCGGCCAGTGCCTGTTCGGAGGCGAGATATTCCAGCAGCGACAGCGCCGCGTTGAAGGTGAAGACCAGAGCAATGCCGAGGAGCACGATCGTCTCGACCGTCACTCCACGCATCGTCGAGGCAAAATGGATGAACATGGCTGCCACCATCGCCATGATGAAGGCATTAATCGGCACCATATACTGAACCGCGCCCGGAAAGATCGCAACTCCCGCGACGAGACCCAAAGCAGCGCCGAAGCTGGCGGCGGCGGAAATCCCGAGCGTAAACGGACTGGCCAGCGGATTGGACAGGATCGTCTGCATCTGCGCACCGGCAACCGAGAGCGATGCGCCGACCGTCACCGCCATCAGCGCGATCGGCATGCGAATATCCCAGATAACGACACGCAACTGGTCGCCTGCGGCGGCGGGATCGGCAAGAGCAGAAAGGACCTCAGACAGCGTATAGTTCGCCGGTCCCAGCGCCATGTCGACGGCAATGCTCAATGCGAGCGCCGCCGTCAGTACAGCCAGGATCACAATACGACGAAAGGCAAGGGCGCGATACTGATCGCGCCCCGATGCCCTGGTTTCGATTGAAGCCAAACTCATGGCTCACTTATCTTTCAGCGAGACGAAATAGCCGGGCTTGTAGTCCAGCGGCAGGAACTTCACGTGCAGTTCCTTGAACGTTGCTTCCGGATCGAGATCCTGGAACAGCTCCGGATGCAGCCACTTGGCAATCTCCTGGATGGCGACGAACTGGTAGGGGTTGTTGTAGAACTGGTGCCAGATGGCGTGAACGTTCCCCTGCTTGACCGCCTCAACGCCGGTGAAGGCCGGGCGCTTAGTCAGGTTTTCCAGCTTGCGGCGCGCCTCCGTCAGATCCGCGCCATAACCGACGCCGACCCAATTGCCGCCGGGCACGTAGGCTTCCCACTTGCCGCCAGTGATGATGATCTGATCGGGATTGGAAGCGATGATCTGCTCGGGGTTCACCGTACCGAAGGTGCCGGGAATGATGTCCTTGGCCATGTTCGTGCCACCGGCAAGCTCGACCATCTTGCCGAAATTCTCGTTGCCGAAGGACATGCAGCAATCATCCGAATAACCGCCGGCGCGCTCGACGAAGACCAGCGGCTTCTTGGCATCGCTCTTGGCGAGAACTTCGGTAACACGCTTGATGGCATCGGCGCGGAAGGTGATGAAGTCTTCGGCGACCTTTTCCTTGCCCATCAGCGTGCCCATGATGCGCATGCTCGGCTCTGTATTTTCCATGGGCTTTTCGCGGAAATCGACATAGACGAGCGGAATGCCGACCTTGCCGAGCTTTTCGATATAGCCGGCCTCTTCCGTCGCTGTCTTGGCATCGACGTTCATCAGGATGACATCCGGCTTCAGGGCGACGGCCTGCTCGATGTTGAACGTACCATCCTTCATGCCGCCGAAGGTCGGCAGTTTGGCGATATCCGGATACTTGGCGAGATAGGCCTCATAGCTTTCCGGATCAGCCTTCGGCAGGTCATCGCGCCAGCCCGCGACATGCTCAAACGGGTTTTCCTTGTCGAGCGCCGCAAGGAAATAGATCTGGCGGCCTTCGCCGAGAATCACGTTCTTAACGGGCACGTTGACCTCGACATCGCGACCGGTGACATCCTTGATGACGACGGGATCGGCCATCGCGGGCAGAACGGTGGAAACCAGAAGGCCAAGGGCTGCGATCGCCAACTTGCCAGAAAGGCACATGAGATTTATCTCCGGTGGAACTGTGCTGCACTTATTTTTGATGACTTTCACAGTCAAGTTTTATCTTTTAGAAGTATTCGAAGCTGGAATGGGGAATGAAGCATGCAGGGCGATCGCACGGCCGAGGGCGCCAATTTTACCTTGCGGGATGAAATCAAGGCCTATTGGTCGACCCGCGCCGCCACGTTCGATCTCTCGCCAGGCCATGAAATCTTTTCCGAGGAAGAACGCGCCGCCTGGCATGCGCTGATTACACAACATCTGGGCAGCGGTAACGGCCGCAAGGCGCTGGACCTCGCCAGCGGCACAGGCGTCATCTCCCATCTCATGGACGATCTTGGCTACAGGGTAACGGGCATCGATTGGGCGGAACCAATGCTTGAACAGGCGCGCGCCAAGGCGGCAACACGCGGACGCGCCATAAACTTTCATCTCGGAGACGCGGAAAACACGGTCGAGGCCGATGACAGCTACGACGTGATCGTCACGCGACATCTCGTCTGGACGCTCGTCGATCCCCAGGCCTGCTTTCGCGAATGGATGCGCGTGCTGAAACCCGGCGGCAAGCTGCTGATCATCGACGGCGACTTCGTCAATACCGGTCTTGCCGAGCGAATGGTGAAACGCCTGGCCACCCTCGTTGAGCGCTTCGGCCTCGTCAAGACGGAAGCGCCTCATACTTCCGCCGCCATGGCCGGGACTCATGGAAGCATCCTTTCACGAGTCCATTTCTCCGGCGGCGCAAGGGTGGATGCCGTCTCCCACCTGCTGACCCAAGCCGGCTTCTCATCCGTCACCTGCGACACCGACTTGAGGCAGATCCACAAGGCACAGGCATCCCATTTCGGCTTCTTCAAAGCCGTTGCCCGCGGTCTCCAGCATCGTTATGCGATCGTGGCGGAAAAGCCGATTGGCTAGGCGTGGTCTCGATTATCGGATGCGTGAAGAATCTGGCTCTTGAACCATTACGCACCGCTGACCCGGTAATTTACGACTTGGCGACCGGTCCGGGCCGGGCGCCAGATCTTTATGGTTTCCTTCAGCGAGCCTGGGTCTGGTTGACCACCACGGAATTGAGACCGTGTTTTTTCCGCATTAGATCCGACGCCCGTTCTCCGATAACAACACAGGGCGCCATCGTGTTACCAGTAGTGATCCGGGGCATAATAGACGAATCCGCGATGCGAAGTCCCTCGATGCCATAGACTTTGAGCTCACTATCGACCACGGACATGCTATCACGCCCCATTTTGGCAGTGCCAGATTGATGCCAGTAGGTCACGGCCGAGCGTCGGATGAATTCTATCATGCCTGACCTGTGACGTGGGCCCGGCGCAGTCTCGTGTGACACCAGCGGCGTGAAGCCGTCACTGTTCCCGAGATCGCGACATAACTCAACTGCCGCCAAAGCCGCTGCCATGTCTTCCGGTTCGCTGAGCGAATTCGGCTCGATCAGGACGGGATCGTTGACGCCGGGACCAGAGAGCCGGAGCCAACCACGGCTCTTCGGCTGAGCAAGACCGTTGAACATCGTCCAGCCATGCTCCGGCGTGTCAAGTCCTGCTTCGGCCGGAGAAGGCACCGCAAACTCCAACTGACACTGAAGAATGTCCGGGCTGGCCAGACGCGCGTCACTCTTCCAGTAGATGTTTGCCTCGCAACCGCTACCGCCGATTGCCTCCGGCTTGCGGTAGGCCCAGGTGCATCCGAAGGCGATATGGTCCTGATGATTGCGGCCGACGCCCGGCAGATGTTGCAAGACCGGAACGCCATGCGATCGCAGCTCGTCTTCCGGACCGATACCAGACTGCATCAAGACCTTCGGCGTATTAATCGCTCCGAGGGAGAGCACCGTTTCGCAATACGCCAGGAACTGGCGCCGCCGACCGTCGATCAAAGCTTCAACTCCCCTCACCCGCTTGCCATCGAGAATGAGACGCGTGACCAGCGCATCGGTGATTACGGTCAGGTTCGGGCGCGACAGCAGCGGACGAACATAGGAGCCGAATACAGATTCCCGCTTGCCATCCCGGATGCGAAGTTCAGCGATGGATGCGCCTCCTGGCGCTTCCATCATCTCGCCGTTGGTTGAGTCGAAGATTGGAACGCCCATAGCCGATGCAGCGCTGAGCAGGGCTTGCGCTATGGGCTGGGGAGACAAAGGCTGCGCCACATGGACAGGGCCGCCTGTTCCGCGACGAAGCACGTCCGTAGCACCCTGCCAATTTTCTACCCGCCGATAATAGCCAAGGACGGACTCATACTCCCACGCGTCATCGCCAGCCTCGGCGGCGAAATAGTCCCAATCCGCCTTGTGACCTCTTGCCCAAACCATGACATTGATACTCGAACCGCCACCGAGCCCTTTCCCCATGCTGAGGGGAAGCCGCCGGCCATCCAGACCTGCCGTCGGCTGTCCGACGAAGCCCCAGTCCCGGCTCGATCCAAGATTGAGCGGCCATTGCGCAGGGTCCGACACAGTTTCAGACTGATCATCGCCACCTGCTTCTAACAGGAGAACACTGGCGTTGATATCCTCCGCCAGTCTTGCTGCGACAACCGAGCCGCTGGATCCGGCGCCGCAGACAATGAAGTCGAAGACATTGCAGGCGGCATCATGCGAAAAAGATGAAATCTCAGGTGCATTCTTGTCATGGATAGGCAGTTTCACGTGGGGTCCTCCGTGAATTGGTTCAGATCGTGTTGTGGGAATCCGGGTCGCGACAGGCGAGGATATGGAAATGCGTCCAGATCGCGTGTCTTTCACATTCACGGCAAGTCGCTTCGGTAGCGCCGAGCCGTTTAACGCGCTCGTATCGGCGCTATCGGGACAGCTGTTGACAGTCCCGATAGCCCGAAATCGATCATTGCTTCTTTGCAGAGGCGGCCTTTGCGGCCTGATCGATAGTATCGGAGATGACCGCCGGCTGCGTCATGAACAGGGCGTGGCTTGCCGATACCTTAGTGATCCTGGCACCAATGCGCTCAGCCATATGGATCAGCATGGCCTGGTCGAAAGCCTTGTCCTCATTAGCGATAACGGCCCAACTGGGCTTGCTGCGCCAGGCGGCGTTTTTGAGCTTGGTGCCGAACGCCGACATGTTGATCGGCACCTGCGAACCGCTCATGAACGCAGCCTCGGCATCGCTCACGTCATGCGCAAAACCCACCTTAAACTTTGCCGGGCTGACATAGCCAAAACCGTCTTTTGTGGTTTCGATGACGAACTCGGATGCCGGCGCAAATCCCTCATATTGCTGGGCCGTTGTCTCGCCGGCATCTGGAGAAAGAGCAGAGACATAGACGAGGCCGGCAACCTGCGGATCGATACCAGCTTCCGTGATGACGGTACCGCCCCAGGAGTGTCCGACGAGGATGACTGGCCCGTCCTGACGCTCAAGCGCACGCTTCGTTGCGGCGACATCGTCTGCAAGCGACGTCAGCGGATTCTGCACGATGGTGACGCGATAGCCGCGCTTCGTCAGATTGTCGTAAACACCCTTCCAGCCAGAACCGTCGGCAAACGCACCATGAACCAGGACGACGTTTTTAACGGATTGGCTCTGGGGCAATACCTCAGCGGCCTGAGCCGGCAAAGCGGTCGAAAGGGAAGTTGCTGCTGCGATTGCAGACAGAGTGGTAGTGATCTTGCTTGGCATGGCTTTCACCTCTTCTTAATTGCGATAATTGTTATTGCGATATCTATGTAGTCTCATATCCTGTTATGTGCGTCAACATCTTTCTTATCGCGATATTGGTTTTCGTGATAATTTCGATTATATGGAGGTCGACAGGAGTTTAAAATGATCCAAGACCACAACGATCCCCCGCCCCTGCGGAACCAGCTCTGCTATGCGATTTATACCGCCGGCATCGCGATCCAGCGCGCATACAAACCCTTGCTCGACGAGCTAGGGCTCACCTATCCGCAGTATCTCGTCCTGAACGTTCTCTGGGCGAGGGACGAGCAGACGGTGGTGTCCATTGCCGACCAGCTTGCTCTCGAATCCAGCACGCTGACACCTTTGTTGAAACGCCTAGAGGCCGCTGGATTTGTGCGTCGGATGCGCAACGCTAATAACGAGCGTCAGGTTCTCGTGGCTTTGACAGATCAGGGCCGTGCCTTGCAGCACAAGGCAGGCTGCCTAAGCGATACCCTGCTCGAAGCCTCGACCCAGACACCGCCGGAACTCGCTGCCTTGAACCGCGATGTGCGGCACCTGCGGGACGCGATCTACTCCCAAATCGGAGGGTGGGAGCCACCCGCCTGATCTGCAATAGTGTGAGTGCTTACGCGGTCGGAACCGTCCCGCCGTCGATCACATGCTCGGTCCCGGTGATGGATGCTGCTCGATCCGATGCCAGGAAAGCTATGAGATCGGCGACTTCTTCCGGTTTTGCCGGTCGTCCGAGCGGTATGCCGCCGAGCGAGTTCATGATCACCTGCACTGCTGCATCGTAATCGATACCAGCTTCCTTGGCGATACGCAGGGCAAGACCGTTGGCACCCGGATCGGCGATCCAGCCGGGAGAGACACGCACCACCCGCACGCCCTTTGGAGAAACCTCCTTGGAGAGGCTTTTGCTGTAGGTGTTAAGGGCACCCTTGGCCGAAGCGTAGCCAGTAGTCGCCTCGGGTAGCGGAAGGTTTCTTTGGATTGAGGTGACGTGGATGACGACACCGCTTCCCTGCGCGATCATTCCGGGAATGAGAGCGCGATCCAGCCTGACGGCCGGAAAGAAGTTGAGGTTAAACTCTTTCTCCCATTCCTCGTCGGTGAGCGCAGCAAAGCCACCTGATGGGGCAGAAGAGCCGCCGAGCACATTCACCAGGATGTCGAGGCCGCCGAGCTCCCGATGCACCGCCTCAACGACGGTCTGTACCCCCATCGGGGTGGTCAGGTCGGCTTCGATGAATGCCGCACCGGAGAAATCCGCCGGCTTGGTGCGAGCGGTGGTCAGCACACGTGCTCCAAGCTCTTTGAACAGCGCTACGGTTGCGGCTCCGGCACCCGAAGTGCCGCCGGTGATCAGGGCGCGATGACCCTGCAAGGTGAGGAACTGTGTCATACGGTGAGCTCCAGTTCGGCGACTTTGTCGCCCGCGAGGACGAAAAAGAAGCGCAGATCAATGGGGCTGCCCGGGAAGTCGCCAACGGCATGGGCAGTCACCTGGGTTTTCCCGTTTGCTGTACCGATGAGGAAGGGTTCGACCGTGTAGCTGTATTGCTGAGCTTCATTAGCCATCCATGCGCGGATGGCATCACGGCCTTGGTGCGTGTGGCCTTTATCTTTCACGATGCCGTTCTCGGTAAATGTAGCAGCGATCGCATCCGGGCGGCCTGTCCGGTCGGCCTCGAAATACGCTTCGATCGCCTTGGGAAGATTGATCGTCATGGGTTCCTCCAATCCTAGTCCAGCCTCTGCCAGCTGGGGGCACCACCCCCGTACGAGGTCGATGACGGTAATCTAAGACGTATTGTCTGCCACGATAACTGGGATAAAAGGGGATGTGGAATTGTGAAAAGAGGGATAATGACACGCTCTGTACTTGTCGATTTGGACGCCGTTCTCAGCATCGCGCGCCTCGGCTCGTTTCGGGCTGCCGCGCTCGAGCTCGGCATGTCCGCCACAGCATTAAGCAATGCCGTTGCAAAGCTTGAGCAGCGTCTCGGCGTTCGCCTGTTCAACCGTACAACGCGTAGCGTCTCGCTCACCGACGCGGGAAAAACCTTTGCCGAGCGGGTTGGACCGGCAATGATGGACATCCACGATGCAATGCTCACCGTCCAATCTCTTCAGGAAACTCCGGCAGGCACATTGCGCATCAATGCCTTCGCGACGGCAGCCCGCGAGGTGATGGAACCGCTCATATTGTCGTTCATGCAGCGCTACCCTCAAGTACATATCGATCTGGTCACGGAGGGACGGATCGTTGACATCGTTGCGGCGGGCTTCGACCTGGGCTTGAGGCCGGCCGATTTGGTACCCACCGACATGATCGCTGTGCCACTCGGTACAAAGCGAAGTAATGCGGTTGTTGCATCACCAGACTTCCTGCGCATTCATGGCATGCCAACCGTACCAACCGACCTGTACCGGTTTCGCTGCATTCGCGCCCGTCTGCCCAACAACGCCCTGTTTCGATGGAAATTTGAAAAGGATGGGAACGCTGTCCAGATCGATGTGCAGGGCTCGATCACCCTCGACGAGTCAAGCTTGGTCAAGATAGCGGCTCAGAATGGGGTTGGGCTCGGATACGTCATGGAAGCGGATGTGCGTGATGACATTGCGGCGGGGAGACTGGTACGCGTCCTCAGGGACTGGACACCCTCATTGGCGCCGCTAGCGCTGTACTACCCTGGCAGGAAGAACCCGCCGGCTGCCTTCAGTGCGTTCATTCAGGCTGCCCGCGATTTTGCAAATGCGGGATAGCGTCGCTGTTTTGTGGCACCGTGCGCGAGATCACTTACTTAGGACCGGCGTACATTGCGGCCATTACTAGCGCCTTGAAGGGATCAGAGCCGCGGGCCCGTCGTTCGGCGAGTATATTGGCATCGATTTTTTTAATCCAGGCAGATACTTACGTGCTGGGGACCGAAGGCCGCTTCTGCGTTTTCCACTTTGACAGAAATAGGCATACTGGCCGGGAACGGTTGTGCCGCCCCGGGCGAACAGAACCTGAGCCAGATCGAAACGGTTTACCAGACCGACGTGTTTTCGGCCCAATCCGGGTGACGCAGGCGTTCCGGCCCCTTCTTCGAGCTTCTGGTCGGGCCAACGTGATTATGGTCAGCAGCGGCCTGGGCTCACTGACTTGGCTTTCCGACCCCGCGCACCCATACCATGCCGTCAATATCTAGCGTACAACAGTTCGAAGACTGCGCTGAATGCGATCGCTCTGTCCCTAGCCAAGGATCTTGCGGAGGACGGCATCAAGGTGAACGCCGCCGATCCCGGTTACACGAAGACGGACTTTAACAATCACTCCCGCACCGTCGAGCAGGCCGCAGACACGATCGTCTGGCTTGCAGGTCAGGATGCATCCGGACCAACGGGCGGCTTCTTTTTCGAAAGAAGCCAGGCACCTTGGTGTGTGCGAAGGGCCCTTCTCGCTGTGGTTCTGAGCTGCCAGATCAAGCTGGCAGCAGCCCTACTGTGCGGTAGCTCTCAATCATCGCGTCAAATAGCGAGATTTCGGATGGAACTCACCTGTGGAGCTTTTGAACGCACGCAATCCGAACTGCTCCACACTTGTGCGCTATTCTCCAAACTGGGAATGGCCGGGATGGCAAAGCCTGACCGTGGGGCAGGAGAATTGCGACACATTCAACGCTCGTGGTGTCGCCTCAGCGGAAATCGCGATGCTCGTAGAGGCGGCACGTGAACGCGACGGTCTGACGATTGGTGATACCCTCACCTTAACGGGCGGGGCCGTCTTTCGCAGGGGATGGCTAATCCTTCACTTGGTTCCCGTGCAACGGCCACTCAAACCCGAAGCGCATCGATGACCGCGCGCAGGCCGCCCGATAGATACTTGCGGGTTGGGTAGTAGAGATAAAGCCAGTCCTCGGGCGCACTCCAGGAGGCAAGACATTCTACTAGAGTGCCCTCCGCGACGTATCGGCGCGCACGCTCTTCCCAGACATAGGCAAGCCCGACGCCCGACAGAGCTGCCTCGACCATCAGTTCGTGATCATCCAGCGATAGCGATCCGGTCGGCTCGAATTCGATGATCTTGCCGGCGCGGTTGAACTCCCAGGCGTAGGGTTTGCCACTTGGATAGATGTTGCGGATGCAGACATGGTTGCGGAGATCCTCAGGTGTCCTAGGCACAGAATGACGCTCGAAATACCGTACTGAGCCCACAACGGCAAACCGCAGCCGTGGTTCGATCTTCACGGCCGTCATCCCATCGCGAAGGCTCTCGCCGAGACGGATGCCGGCATCAAACCCCTCCTCCACGATATCGACGAGACGGTCGGTCGCGACGATTTCCAGCTGTAGTCCAGGATTTTCCGCGATCAGCGGGCCGATGACGGATCGGAAGACAAATGGCGCTACGGAATTCGGCGCGTTGATACGCACCTTGCCGAACGGCGTATCTCGGAACTGGTTGAGCGCATCCAGCGCCGATCCAATATCCCCGAATGCCGGTGATAGTTGCGCGAGCAGCATTGCTCCCGCATCGGTGAGCGACACGCTGCGGGTCGTTCTATTGAGCAGGCGGATGCCCACGCGTGCCTCGAGATTGCCCACTGCATGGCTGATCGCGGAGGCCGTCACCCCACGCTCTTCGCCGGCCCGGCGAAAATTGCGGTGACGCGCAACCGCGTCGAAGGCGGCTAGTTCCGAGAGATCCGTGCTGCGCATTGTCAAATCTCACTCATCATTGAGAAGAAGATTATCTCTCTAATCCTAATTGTCAAAAAGGTCCAGATTTCTCCCTGCAAACCGGCGCTGGTGCCGGACCACACAGGAGACAAGACAATGGCCGATTTCATCTCTCCCACCCGCAACACTGCATCGCCCTTCGCCGACATGCGCGGTCACCACATCGCGGTCCGCACGCCGGACCTCGAAACCGCCAAGCGCTGGTATGTCGAGAAGCTCGACTTCCGTGTCGTGGCTGAATGGGACTATGCCGACGAGCAACTCGCCTATCTTGCCCCGGCCACGGACGACCATTTTTACGTGGAAATCCTTGGTGGCGGAGACCCATCGCCAGCAGACGTCCGCCCGTACACGGATCTCGGCGATAGCCTCAAATATGCCGGCTACCATCATTTCTGTCTCAATGTCGCAAGCGTCGATGCCACCGTCGAGGAACTGCGATCCCGAGGCGTCACCATCGTCACCGAGCCGTTCGAGCTTCCGGCGATCAGCCGCCGCCTCGCCTTCTTCTGCGATCCCTTCGGCAATCTGATCGAGCTGGCAGAAGTCCTGCCGTGACTCTTTCCCTAATAGCTCGGCCACCCGGCCGACCTATCAGGCACGCACAGCATTTTCACTATCACCCGACATCAAGGAACATCATCATGAAAATCTGGTTCATCACAGGCGCCTCACGTGGCTTTGGCGCGCTCATCACCACGCGTGCACTTGCGCAGGGAGACGCCGTCGTCGCCACCGCCCGCAATCCTAAAGCAATCACGGAGCGGTTCGGCGAACATCCCAACCTGTTACCGGTCGCCCTTGACGTGACCGATGACAGCCAAGCGATCGCCGCAGCGAAAGCCGCCATCGATCGCTTCGGTCGCATCGATATCCTCCTCAACAATGCCGGCTTCGGCTTGATGGGTGCAGTCGAAGAAGCAACCGTCGCTGAAATCGAGGCCGTCTATCACACCAACGTCTTCGGCCTTCTCAACGTGACCCGCGCCGTCTTGCCATTCATGCGCCAAGCGCGCTCCGGCCGGATCCTGAATATCTCCTCGATCGGGGGCTATCGCGGCGCGGCGGGCTTCGGCGTCTATTCCTCGACGAAATTTGCCGTCGAGGGTCTAAGCGAAGCCTTACACGACGAACTGGCGCCACTCGGCATCCACGTCACAGTCATCGAGCCCGGTTATTTCCGAACCGATTTCCTCGATGCCACCTCGCTGTCGATCAGCGGCAACATCATCGGCGATTATTCAGAAACCGTCGGAAAGGTGCGCGCCATCGCCGCTGGTCTCAGCCATAACCAGCCCGGCGACCCGGATAAGCTGGCGGACGCTCTGATCGCGTTTACCGAAGCCCCAAACCCTCCGGTACGCCTGCCGCTCGGAAGCGACACCGTCGCCGCGATCGAGAAGAAACACGCGCAAGACGCTGCGATCCTCTCAGAATGGCGCTTCGTGTCGGTGTCGACTGACTTCGCTGCTGACAAATGACAGCGCTCGTCCGCTTCAGCTCTGTCCGACGGGAGGCCGCTTTTGGCCTCCTACGCCTTGAGCGGATTCGAACTCTCGACACCTTGTCTGTCTTTGTAATCTCAGATTGACTCAGTTGCTTGGCTTTCCTAGCTTAGATCATGCGCTGTCGCGGATACCTGCGCTAGTTGCAGCGGCCTGCGAGGCAGGTGGCGGGCGAGCGAAATCAGCTAACATTCTATCTGATAGCTCGAAATTCTTCCCGCAAAATATAGGGTAGAAGCCTATTTTCCAAGTAATCGTCGCAATAATTTTTGAGATTTACACTCGTAATCGAGCAGCCACTACACCGACTCCGATTGGAAACAGAAAATCTCCGCGAACAGCATTGATCGCACTTGTGAAATCCCGAAACTATTCATTCTAGGAATTGATCTGATGAACGGCATCGTTGATCGACGACAAAGATGCGTACGCCGATCACTGGACCAGAGACCTCGACCGCTGTTTCCGAGATGGGGTCGACACATCCGGCGTCGCGACAATCAAGGTCCATGCCAAATCGATGCGTTATTGGGACGATAACGACGAAGGCCAGATCACAGTCTAAGTCATTAGTCCGCGTTCTTGGGAGTCGACCGCGGACTTCCCGGAATTAGGGCAAATGCCACACAGTCTGCGGCAGAGAAAATGCTCGCTTTAGTTGCGCGGTGACGTTCTGCTAATGTTCCGTTAACTATCGCCAGGGATCAATCGACCGCACTGTTGAGCCCGGATCTGCTCTTTAGACCAAGATCTTATCAAGACTCTGACGAAGAGCATTGCCATCTTGGGTGTCAACGCCAAGCTTCTCCAGAGCGTCTCTGACGACACCAACGAGATCCGCGTTCGTGCTCGCAAGCGTGCCATCCGGCATCGAGATGTTGTTCTCGAAACCCACGCGGGCATGTCCACCGAGCAGCGCTCCCGCTGTGACGCAGGCGGCTTCCTGATGTCCGAAGGCGCACAGACTCCAGTGGCCGAACCGCGGCATCTCGCTTCCCAAGAATGACAGGATCTCCGTTGGTCGCGAAACCTGATGGACGGTGTAGCGGCCAAGCACGAACAGAACCGGTAGGTCGTTCCAGGGAACCAGGCCCCGGCGCATCATGTCCGCGAGGCGGACAGCCTCTGCCGGATCATAGAGGATGATCTGGGGAAAGACCCTCTCGGTTTTCATCCATGATAACAGATCGGCGAACATCGGTTCATATGTTCCGTCGGGAACAAGCTCGCGGAGCGCGAGGGATACCGCTTCCGGCTTCACCATTTTGACCACCGCTATCTGCTCTTGCGGCCGATATCGTCCCAGTGCTTCGCTGGTGATCTGAACGAGGAGCCGATCGCTTACCTCCGCTCTTATCGCGGCAATGACGGCGCGATAGGCGTCGGCGTCAATCAGGTGCCGGCCGTCGGGCGTACGCACATGCACATGGATCATCGCGGCGCCAGCTTCGAGACACTCCGCTGCCGTTCGCGCCAGTTCCGCCGCCGTCAGGGGAATGGCCGGATGATCCACCTTGGTGCGGCGACCGCCGTTTGGCGCGACGGCGATGGCAATTGATGGAAGGGCGAGTTCTGCTGTCATCGAAAGGTCGACCTCGAATGATCCAAATAGATCTTATCATCTAGCATTGAAACGAACGTTGCAAAAGACGCCGAAAACATATACATCGGGATCATGCATCAAGGGCCTCTGACAGACGCGATCATCACGGCATTCGACGGCATGTCGGTACAATTGCAGGCGGCTGCACGCTATGTGCTCGATCATCCAAGCGATGTCGCGCTCCTGTCCATGCGGGAGCAGGCCCGTCAGGCCAAGGTGCAGCCGGCAACGATGACGCGCTTGGCCAAGCATCTGGGGCTGGATGGCTATGACGACATCCGCACGCTCTATGCCGAAGCGATGCGCAGCGGCGACGCCGGCTTTGCGGGCAAGGCCGGAGTTCAGGCGTTGAGCCAGAAGCTGAAGGGCGACCACGCTCTTGCGGCGGAAATGCTGCAATCGATCGGAGGACAGATCGCCCGGCTGACCGAGCCGCGGTCCCTCGATCGCATCGTGCAGGCCGCGGCGACCTTGGCCAAGGCGCGCCGTGTCTCCTGCCTCGGACTGCGCGCCAGCCATTCTGCCGCCTGGCACCTCCACTACATCCTGACGCTCATTGGCGATAAAACGACGATGCTCGACGGCATCGCGGGAACGGGCGCAGATGCGCTCGGGACGGCGACGCCGGACGACGTTCTGCTCGTCGTCAGCGTCCTGCCTTACACCCGTGCGACGATCGAGATCGCCGAATATGCCCATGGCCGCGGCATCAAGATCGTCGCCATCACCGACAGCGACGTCTCGCCACTCGCGCAGTTCGCGACAGCCACGATCGTGGTCTCCACTGACGGCCCGTCCTTCTTTCACACCATGTCGCCCGCCTTCGCCGTGGCGGAAGTTCTCGGCACCCTGCTCGCGGGCCATGGCGGAGACGGGGCGGTTCAGGCCCTTCGCCGTTTCGACGAGCAATTGGCCGCTTTCAACGTTCATCTCCAGCCCAGAAACACCAAGAGACAGCCATGACGCACCTTCTCCACCGGGCCATTCACGCCCCGTTGCCCATTGCCGCTGGCGGCAAGGGGATCGAACTTTTCGATTCCGATGGGAAAGCCTATATCGACGCGTCCGGCGGCGCTGCCGTCTCGTGCCTCGGGCATGGGCATCCGGATGTGATCCGTGCGCTCCATGCGCAGTTGGACACGATGGCCTATGCGCATACAGGCTTCTTCACCACGGATATCGCGGAACGGCTGGCGGATCGCCTGATCGAGGATGCACCGGCGGGGCTCGATCGCGTCTATCTCGTCAGCGGCGGATCTGAGGCCGTCGAAGCAGCCCTCAAGATGGCGCGGCAGTATTTCGTGGAGAAGGGCGAGTCGCGCCGGCGTCACGTTATCGCGCGCCGTCAGAGCTATCATGGCAACACGCTCGGCGCGCTTGCGACCGGCGGCAATGAATGGCGCCGGTCGCAGTTCAAGCCACTGTTGATCGAGACGCACCATATCGACCCTTGCTATGCCTACCGCTTCCAGAGCGAAGGCGAAAGCGACGCGGCCTATGCGGCCCGCGCCGCACAAGAGCTTGAAGACAAGATCCTGGAGCTTGGCAGCGACGAGGTGATCGCCTTCGTCGCCGAAACCGTCGTCGGGGCCACGATCGGCGCCGCCCCGGCGGTTGCCGACTATTTCAAGCGCATCCGGGCGATCTGCGACAAATACGGGGTTCTGCTGATCCTGGACGAGGTCATGTGCGGCATGGGCCGAACCGGCACATTGCATGCCTGCGAGCAGGACGGCATCTCACCGGACCTGATGACCATCGCCAAAGGGCTTGGAGGCGGGTATCAGCCTGTCGGGGCCGTGCTTCTCTCCGGCGCGATCTTCGACGCGTTTTCCAAAGGCTCCGGCTTCTTCCAGCACGGCCACACCTATATGGGGCATCCGATGGCGGCGGCGGCTGGCCTTGCCGTGCAGGAGATCCTCAAGCGGGATGGCTTGCTCGCCAATGTCACCGACATGGGGCACCATCTGGAGACACGGCTGGGCGAGCGTTTCGGCAGCCACGACAATGTGGGGGATATCCGAGGGCGTGGCCTGTTCCAGGCTATCGAACTCGTGCGGGACCGGACCACGAAGTCTCCCTTCGACCCTGCGCTGAAGCTCAATGCGCGCATCAAGAGGGAAGCCATGGCGCGCGGGCTGATGGTCTATCCCATGGGCGGAACGATCGACGGAAAGATCGGCGATCACGTGCTGATGGCGCCGCCCTTCATTGTCTGCAAGCAGGACATCGATCAAATCGTCGAGCGCCTCGGCGATGCCGTGGATGCGGCCATCGCGTCCATGGAGTGATGTTGCGCGCAGGCTTGCGCACTTGGGCCGACGCTCGATCCTGGAACGGCCATGATGACCACCATCATGGCCGTTTTCTATTTGATGACGGACCGTGACGCGATGATCGGTCTCAATCTGCGACTGAAACAATTCGTGATCCATTCGTTTCCTGATGAAAAATTATGATCCATGTGGATCGATTTTCATCATGCTGGATGTTTCCAAGGCAATCGGGCCGGACAGGAGTCTGCCCACCGCAATGGAGCTTACGCTAAGCAGTTGTAATTGCTCTCAACCATTTCCGGAGGGCCGTTTTTCCTTTTCACGACCACATGGGCAGTTTTCTTCCTTCGCGGCTCGCCGCTGCATCGGTGCGCAAATTTTCAATGCGACAACTCAATAAAAGCATTTTATATTTGCGTTCGTAGACAGAAGGCAAACGCCGCATGCTTTGCCAAGAAGGGGAACTCACATGAAATCGGGATTTGCATACCTGCTGGGTGCCGCCGTCGCGACGGCGATCGCGTTGTCGTCGCCCGCACGCGCGGCTGACCTTGTCGTTGCCACCGATACGGCCTTCGTGCCGTTCGAATTCAAGGAAGGCGACAAATATGTCGGCTTCGACATCGATCTCTGGGATGCCGTAGCCAAGGATATTGGTGTCACCTACACGCTTCAGCCGATGGACTTCAACGGGATCATCCCGGCGTTGCAGACAAAGCAGGTCGATGTCGGTCTCGCCGGCATCACCATCAAGGACGAGCGCAAGAAGGTCATCGACTTCTCCGACGGCTATTATGACAGCGGCTTTCTGCTGATGGTCCCCGCCGACAGCGTCATCAAGGGGCCGGACGATTTGAAGGGCAAGACGCTTGCGGTAAAGACCGGAACCTCCGCGACCGACTATGCGAAGGAACACTTCAAGGACTCGGAGCTCCGCCTGTTCCCCAACAGCGACAACGCCTACCTCGAAGTGGCCACCGGCCGCGCCGACGCCGCCATGCACGATACGCCGAACGTGCTCTACTACATCAAGACCAATGGCCAGGGCAAAGTGAAGACGGTCGGCGCCCAGATGATGGCACAGCAATACGGCATGGCGTTTCCCAAAGGCAGCGAGCTTGTCGCAAAGGTCAATGCTTCGCTCGCCAAGCTGAAGGCCGACGGCACCTATACGACCATCTACAAGAAGTGGTTCGGCACGGAACCGCCGAAGAGCTGATCTCCAAAGACGTTACCAGCGCCGGCGACGCCGGCGCTCCTTTCCCGCCTGGAGATGCTTTTTCATGGAATTCGATTGGTCCGTCGTCTGGCAGGCCCTGCCGGAACTCTTCAAGGGCGCGCGGCTGACCGTCCTGATCGCGCTTGCCGGCCTTGCCGGCGGCTTGCTGATCGGCATCGGTGCCGGCCTGATGCGCGCCTATGGCAATGCCGCCCTCAACTCCGTTGCCTTTCTCTACATCGAGATCATTCGCGGTACGCCGATCATCGTGCAGGTGATGTTCATCTATTTCGCGCTGCCGCTCATGGCTGACATTCGCATCAATCCCTTGATGGCCGCGATCGTGTCGATCGTCTTCAATGCCGGCGCCTATATCGCGGAAATCGTCCGGGGATCGTTCCTGTCCATTCACAAGGGGCTGAAGGAAGCCGGCCTAGCGCTTGGCCTGCCTCTCTGGAAGGTGCTCGTCTACGTTATCGGACCACTGGCTTTCCGGCGCATGATTCCGGCGCTGGGCAACCAGTTCATCGTCAGTCTGAAAGACACGTCGCTGTTCATCGTCATCGGCGTCGGTGAACTGACCCGTCAGGGGCAGGAAATTATGGCGGCGAATTTTCGCGCCGTCGAAATCTGGTCGGCCGTCGCCGTATTCTATTTGGTCATGACGGGAACGCTGACCCTTGTCCTGCGGATCACCGAGAAAAGGATGCCGATCCTATGAGCCTCGTAGAATTCAAAAATGTTACCAAGAATTTCGGACCGATCTCCGTCTTGAAGGACGTCGATCTCAACATCGGCATCGGCGAGGTCGTCGTCCTGATCGGCCCGTCCGGATCAGGGAAGTCCACCCTGCTGCGGTGCATCAACGCTCTCGAGGACATCAACGGCGGCGATCTCGTCGTCGACGGGATCAGCGTTCGGGAAAGTCGCGCGAAAGTCCGGCTCATCCGCCAGGAAGCCGGGATGGTATTCCAGCAGTTCAACCTGTTTCCGCAGATGACGGCGCTCGAAAATGTCGCCTTCGGCCCGCGAAGGGTCCGCAATCTCGGCAAGGCGGAAGCGACCGAGCAGGCAACCGCCTTGCTCGCGAAAGTCGGCCTCGCCGATCGCGGCCACCATTATCCGTCAGAGTTATCCGGCGGCCAGCAGCAACGTGTCGCCATCGCACGCGCCTTGGCCGTGAAGCCGAAATTGATGCTGTTCGACGAGCCGACGTCGGCACTTGACCCGGAACTGCGTCATGAAGTGTTGCGCGTCATGCAGTCGCTCGCCGAGGAAGGCATGACGATGATCGTGGTGACGCACGAGATCGCTTTTGCCCGCCAGGTCGGAACACGGCTGATCTTCATGGAAAACGGCAATATCGCCGTGGACGGCGATCCCGCCGTCCTGCTCGACAACCCTGAAAATCCCCGCCTCCGCGAGTTCCTGCAGCATGTCCATTGAAGCCAGCCATCGCCTTCCCAGCATAACCCTGGAGGGAAGCCACTACGACGTCGGCCGGGGTCTCGGGCGCCATGGGGCAGCGCAGGTCCACCGCCATCTGGTCAGAACATATGCCTGGGCAACGGTGATGGAACTGAAGGACGACGCGCGGATACACATTGCCAGATCGCTGGTCGAGCAACACTACCCGCACTATTGGCAGGAGCTCTCAGGCCTCGCGGACGGGCTGGGGCTTCCCTTCGACGAGGTTTTTGCCTGGAATTGCCGAGGGGACCTCTGGGCAATGGCGCCGGACGGTTGCACGACTATTCAAATTCCGGGCCAGATACCGGGCCAGATACCGGGCCAAATTTCGGGCCGGACCCCGGGCGCCGACCCGGTCGTTGCGCACAACGAGGATGGCGATCCCGGCTTGAGACCCGGCTGCGCACTGGCGACCATTGCACCCGAACACGGTCTGTCGTTTACAGCCTTCATCTATCCGGGCTCGTTACCCGGGCATACATTCGCGATCAATGGACGCGGCCTCGTGATGACCGTCAACAACATTCGCTCGACGCTTGGCGGGAGCGGCCTGCCGCGCATGGTGCTGACCCGCGCGATTCTCGATTGCCCGACGATCGATGCCGCGCTATCTCTGCTGCCCGAAGCGCCGCGTGCCGGCGCTTTCCACCTGACACTGGCGCAAGCGGGCCAGTCGCGCCTGGCCAGCGTCGAGTTCACGCACACGGATTGCTCGATCGTCAATATTGCCGGCGCATCCGTTCATGCTAACCATCTCATGCATGCCGACATGGTGTCGCAGCCACAGATCATAACGGGGTCGTCCGCCTCCCGGCAGGAACGTGGAGAGGCGATCCTCGCTACAAGCGATCGATCGCCCGAGCCGCTGTCCGTTCTGCGGGACAGGCAACGGCGTGCCTTGCCGATCTACCGCACGCAGCCAGATGATCCCGATGGCGAAAATACGCTCGCCACGGCGGTCTTCAAAATCGGCAGGGACAGCGTCGATTGGGCCGTTTATGATGGCGAGGGATCAGCAGCTCGTTTCGAGAACGTGGATCTGACGATCAGGGCAATGTGACGGCAGGCGGTTGAATGGCTTTGACGGATAAGGTGACGGCTTTTACGAAACCGGCGACGATCGAGGAACTCCGCAATCTCACGGTGAGCATCAATCGCGAGAAAGCCGATATTTCGCTCGGAAACAAGGCGCTCGACGTGCTGGCAAAGCTGGTCGAGACACCCGAGCAGACGGCGGTTCGAACGATTTCCGAGCTGGCGTCCGCTCTCGGGGTAAACGCATCGACCCTAACCCGGCTGTCGCAGAAACTCGGCTTTGCCGGGTTCAGCGATTTTCAGAAGGTTTTTCGCCAGGCGTTTTCTGCGGACGATCGGCATTTCTACAGCCAGCAGGCCGGGCGCCTCTTCTCGACGAAGGAGGAGAGCGAAGAAGAGCGGCACATCTTTGAGCGTCTCGGCCGCGAGACGAGCAACAATATCGATGGATTCCTGACGCAGCTCGATCCGGCCGCACTGCTGGAAGCCGCCGATCTCCTGGGCAACGCCCGCCGCGTCAGGGTCCATGGCGTGCGCCAGTTTCACGCCTTTGCGAGCTTCCTCACCTATGGCCTGGGGATGTTGCGCAGCGACGTCGCGCTGCTGGACGCGCCTCGCCTCGGCGTGGCGGAGGCAATGGCACAGCTGGAGAAGGGGGACGTCGTCGTCGTCGCAAGTTGCGCGCCCTATACCCGAAGCGTCGCGAACGTGGCTGAAATCGCGGCCAAGCTCGGCCTTGTTGTCATCGCGGTGACGGACACACGCGCCTCCCCCCTCGTCAGTCCCTCCCGACACGCATTTTTCGTGCCCCATGCCAGCAGCTTCTTCAGCAACAGCATGGGTGCCTATATCGTCTTCTGCGAAGGCCTCCTCAATCTCGTGGCCCGCCAGATGGGCGATCGCGCCATGACAAGCCTGGCGTCGAGAGAAGCGGTGATCGGGTCTATGAAAATCGAGATGTAGCTGATGCTTTGATGGTAGCTCTCTTGATCGTTCGGTTCATCCGCTCGACCTGTCCGTCGAAGACACGGTCAAAGACCGTGCAAGGCATTTCGATCGCACTTTCCTCAAGGGCCGGATCGAACGGAGCGGTGGCACGGTGACAATGGGGCCGCACGAGGTGCCGGGCGGCATGCACATCATCATGGGTAATGATCCTCAAGGCGCTGCCTTTGCGCTGGTCGGTGGCAAATAGGGAGTGACACAATGGCAAAGATAACCACCTGTCTATGGTTCGACCACGGCAAGGCCCGCGAGGCTGCCGAATTCTACGCGAGCGTGTTCCCCGATAGCTATGTCGGCGCGGGGCAAGACTCCCCCGCGGACAATCCCTCGACCAAGCGTGGCGAGGAGATCACTGTCGAGTTCACTGTGCTCGGCCAATCGTTCGTCGGGCTGAATGGCGGTTCGCGCTTCGTCCCGAACGAGGCGGTCAGTTTCCAGGTCTTCACCGACAGTCAGGAGGAAACCGATCGCTACTGGGATGCGATCGTCGGCAACGGCGGTACAGAGAGCATGTGCAGCTGGTGCAAGGACCGCTGGGGCTTTTCGTGGCAGATCGTGCCCCGCGCGCTGATGGCCGGAATGTCCGACCCAAACCCCGCAGCGGCCAAGCGCGTGATGGAGGCGATGATGAAGATGCGCAAAATCGACATCGCCAAAATCGAGGCGGCGCGCGCAGGGGAGACGCGCGATGCGTAAGATCATCGGTGGCATGTTCGTATCACTCGATGGCGTCGTACAAGCGCCGGGTGGACCGACAGAAGACCCGACCGGCGGATTTGTCCAGGGCGGCTGGATGTTTCCCGTCGCCGACGAAGAGGTCGGCGCCGCGATTGGCGCGTTTTTCTCGCGGCCCTATGACCTCCTGCTGGGCCGGCGCACCTATGACATTTTCGCCGCCTACTGGCCTTACGCCGATGGCGAAGAGATGGGCAAGGCCTTCACTTTGGCGAACAAATACGTCCTGACAAAGGGTGAGCAACCGCTGCCATGGGAAAACAGCCATCGAGTGCGCGGGATCGACGACGTCACGATGCTCAAACAGGGCGATGGTCCTGATCTGTTGATCCAGGGATCAAGCACGATCTATCCTGCACTGCTAGCAGCAGGCCTGCTCGACCAGTTGGTGTTGTACACCTTTCCGATCGTGCTCGGCAGTGGCAAGCGGCTGTTCAATGACGGCACGTCGTCGGGCACGCTCAGATTGGTGGAACACCGAATATCCTCTGGCGGGACCGTCATTGCAACTTACGAACCCGCAGGTGCCGTCGAAACAGGGTCTTTTGGCGCGATCGAAAGTGCGCGTGAAGAGGAACGTCAAGCGAAGATAAGGAACGGCACCTGGTAATCTGGCTCTTCGGTCATCCGTTTTCGCCCTATACTTGGAAGGCGCAGATCGCGCTCTACGAGAAACAGCGAACTCGCAGGCCGCGACTGGGCGCGCGGCGCGGACCTCACCCTTGCCGACTGCGCTGCGGCCCCCGCACTCTTCTGTGCATATTGGGTCAACCCGATCGCAGATCAATTCGTTACGCTCAAAGCCTATCGTGCGCGCTTGCTCACCCGCCGTTCCGTCGCGCGTCGCATTGACGATGCGCGACCCTATCGTGCCTATTTTCCTGCCGGCGCTCCCGACTGGGACTGAGGTAACATTGCTTGTCAGAAGCCGGACGTCAGCCGGACCAACCCGGGGGGCATTCACGTTTGTTTTCACAGAGGCACGAAATCGGTTGCACACCTCGCATAAACTGGCTTTTTCGAAAAACCTGTCGCGATGGGGATCGTCACCAAAGCGATTTGCTACCACCCGCTTCTTCGACGGCCTATGCCGCAGCGCCACAGAGGAGATCGTTACGCCAGGCTGGCAACGGCTTTGCAACGAGCCAAGCACGAAACATCGGAATCAGCGTGTGTAATGCGGCAATGCAATTGCAGATCGGCACTTTCAAGCAAACAGCTTCAATTTCTCTAACCCCTGCGAAGGCCAGTCATGACCGCTGATTTCGAGAACATTTCCGGATCTCGTCATGGATCCGAGCCAGAGGAGCACACCGACCGAAATCGGATGGTCATCGGTCTCCTCCTGATCTCGGCCTTCGTGGTGATTTTGAACGAGACGATCATGGTTGTCGCTCTGCCGCGGCTGATTTAGGATCTCGAGATTACCGCGAGCCAGGCGCAGTGGCTTTCAACGGCCTTCATGCTGACCATGGCAGTCGTCATCCCCGTGACCGGTTACCTGCTGCAACGCCTGAACACGCGGCCGGTCTTCCTGCTCGCCATGTCGCTGTTCTCGATAGGCACCCTCGTTTCCGCCCTGGCGCCAGGCTTTCCCGTGCTGGTCATTGGCCGCATCGTGCATGCCAGCGGAACGGCGATTATGATGCCGCTTCTGATGACCACGGTCATGCACCTGGTGCCGCCGCAAACAAGGGGCAAGATCATGGGTAATATCTCGATCGTGATCTCCGTGGCACCGGCCATTGGCCCGACGATCTCCGGGCTCATTCTCTCTGTTCTAGACTGGCGCTGGATGTTCCTGCTTGTCCTCCCGATCGCACTCGGCGCGCTGGCGCTCGGCGCATGGAAGATCTGCAATGTCACGCAGCCTTCGAGCGCGCCCATAGACATCCCCTCCGTACCCCTGGCCGCGGTGGGTTTCGGTAGCTTTGTCTATGGTCTTAGCGGTTTGGGAGAAGCGGCGATCCATCCTCCGGCGATTTCGCCATGGGTGCCGCTCGTTGCGGGTGCCGTGATCATCCTGGTCTTCGTGCTCCGCCAGCCTCACCTGCAGAGGCAGGAAAGGGCGCTTCTGGACATGCGCACGCTCGCCATACCGGCTTTCACCATTCCTGCTGTCATGATGGCCATCTTGATGATGTCGATGTTCGGCGTTTTCATCCTCCTACCGATCTTTCTCCAAAATGTGGTGAAACTAACGACGCTCCAGACTGGCCTTCTGCTTCTACCCGGTGGCCTGATCATGGGACTATGTGCGCCTAAGGTGGGGAGCCTCTACGATATGCATGGGCCACGGTGGCTCGTCGTACCTGGCTCGATCCTCTTCAGCATGGTGATGTGGGCACTGACACTCATCCAGTCCGACACGCCGATCTTGTTGGTAATGGTCGCGCATGTGGTGCTGAGCATCGGTCTTGCACTGATGTTTACGCCCTTGTTCACCGCCAGTCTTGGCTCACTGCCCCCCGGCCTCTATTCGCACGGGAGCGCGATGATCGGCACGACGCAGCAGGTGGCGGGCGCCGCCGGGACCGCGCTTTTCGTCGCGATCATGACCATACAGGGCAAAGCAGCCACGCTTTCCGGCGCCGTATCGGGCGAGGCCATAGCAGCAGGTGTCCGCGCTGCCTTTTCCTGCGGAGCCATCATCTCGCTTGGCGCAGTTGCGGCGGCCTTCTTCATCCGAAAGCCGAAGACCGACGAGGGCAAAGCGCTACATGCACACTGATCCGATGCATCGGTTTGAGGCAGCAACTGACGTAGCCGTCGTCGCGAATGCAGCGGCGATCAGAAGACAAAGCGTGCCACCTGGCAGATCCGGGTTTGCGCCCCATATGCGAGCCGATGTGCGCAACCCCCTACCCGCTAACGTTACTGGCGGAACCGACTTGCAAGGCGGGCCGAATGGCGGCGTATGGAGAACATGCCCCTCGTAGCTCAACGCCAGAGCAGCTACCTCGTCTGTAGCAGATCCAGGTTCAATTCCTCGGCAGGGGCACCACCAGACTTTCAGCTGACCTCTCTGAAAGAAATCAGACTGCTGTCGAAACCTCTTTGATCTCAAACCCGTCTTCACCTTGCCATCGTGTCGATGGCTTTTCCCAATGAGCTAAGATTTTAGCCGCCGCCCCCGTGCTTGGCCGCTTCACGTCAGACTTTGTGCGAACAGGGCTTCAACAGACGGCAAAGAATAATGTAGAAGCTACGCCTTTAAAACTTCAGGGAAGGCGGAAGAAAATTCGCGCGTTACTTAAGCGTTTCGAATAAAGACATTTGCATCGGCAGCGGCAGCAAGGAATGCACTGCGCGCCTCCTCCGGCGGACGCTCTCCCATCAGAACAAACATCATCACCTCCTTGGCCCGCTGGTGCGCCTTTGTCCCTCGAACTGGCCAGTCCATGAGCAATACCCTTGCCGCCTCTTCTGTGCTTGCAATTGTCCTGAAGCCGCCGCGACTGTTTTCCTCAAAGGTAACAGGGCTATCCCATTTTTTCGGGTCCATAACGCAATACTCCCAGCGCTCTACTTTCGACCCAACGAGCAGAAACGCGACTCGTTTTAGTTGTGCTTATTCACACGAACCCTCCGCTCTGGCTAGTCCTCGATCGTCATAGTCATTGCAAACGGCTTGCCTTCAGCGCAGGGTAGATCTTCTGCAGCAGATTTCGCGGGCGCTGCCGCTTAAGGGCTAAACGCCTTGGCCTCAAATCGAGGAGGACGCCATGTCTTCCAAAAAGCCATCCATCAAGCATTCACATGTCTTCGCCANTCCCGAACGCGAGGCGGTGATCGAGGAAATGGGCTTTAGATCTTCTGCAGCAGATTTCGCGGGCGCTGCCGCTTAAGGGCTAAACGCCTTGGCCTCAAATCGAGGAGGACGCCATGTCTTCCAAAAAGCCATCCATCAAGCATTCACATGTCTTCGCCACCGACGAATGGGGAGGCAAAGCTGCATATCGAAGCCTGTCTCCGAGAAGCCATGAAGCGTTCGATCATACTCTCTCGCCACTGGCAGGGCGACGTTCCTTCAGGATGCGCCGCGTCCTGGTCATGTTGGTGAAGTGCCTCATGCTCGTCGGCTTGGCGATCGCCCTGCTTCTGGCCGTGATCTAAAGCGGGTAATCAGCACCATGACGGCTTCTTTCCCAGTCCTCCATC
>NZ_LMQB01000007.1:41272-44617 GCF_001424045.1 Rhizobium sp. Leaf371
CATCACATAGTTCCCCCACGCGCAACGAGGAGGGACAAATGAGCTTTGTTGGTGAAGATCGAGACGAAGCCCTGCGACTTGGAGAAGTCGCGGGCCGGCAGATGACCTCATTCGTCAGCGACTGCCCATTTCTACACTGTCAGCTGGAAATGCGCACGGCTTGGCTGGAGGGGTTCAGCTTGGGTCGGGTGAGCTTGAAGCCCGGCGGAGAGCGCCGGGTTTCTTCACGTGATTGGACAAGGTTCCGATAGAGGTTCATCCCACTATGGGAGCCAGCTCTCATCAACCGAACACCCCACAACAGACTGACTGAGATCCCTTGGCCAGCGCGTTCCTTTTGAGACTGGACCCAATATGACCCGCGACCTGATGGCCGAAGTCAACAATCAAGCTGATCATGCAGCGAAAAATCCGACCAAAATGCTCGACCGCTTGAAGCTGGCGCATGAGCTTCGTGATGAATTCCCTGAAACGCCGGTCATCGAAATCGTCGATAAGCTCAATATGGCTTGGCGAAAGCGGGGCCTGTCGTTCGGAATACCGCCGCACACGCGATGACCCGGTGCTGATCTACCAAAAATCGGACTTGCAGCACAACTCATCGTTACCATTTGCCCGACTACTCGTGCGCTTTCGGCGCATCGTCAGACTTGGGAGGGTCACATGGCAACGTACAGAGCAATTCAGCAAGAAGTAAAAGCTACCTATGNTTTGCCCGACTACTCGTGCGCTTTCGGCGCATCGTCAGACTTGGGAGGGTCACATGGCAACGTACAGAGCAATTCAGCAAGAAGTAAAAGCTACCTATGGCTTTACGCCAAAGACGGGCTGGATCGCGTGCGTTTTGTCTGAGCGTGGGATCGCGAAGCAACCAGCTCAGAACCGAACTGGCGCCAGCGTGCGTATCGAAGCCTGCCCGGCTGACAAGCGTGCCAGCATCGAAGCTGCGTTAGACAAGCTCCGTTAGGTGTCGAGGGCCCACAAGCAGGCAATGGTAGTTTTCTGCGGGCGACCGGCGACACTGGCGAGTCCATGCGACATGCGGAGGGTTGCCCATAATAGAGCGGTACGCCTCCAAACTAGGAGGCGTCGCTTGACCGGCAACCATACTCGTTACCAATTGCGCCACGATCCCGACGACACCTGGGCCGTCGAAGACATCTTTACCGGGCAGACCGCCGAGGTAAATGGCATCCCGCAAGGTGGGCTCAACCTGAAGATGCCCGACGCCCGCATCGATCTGCTGAACCTCTAATACATCAACCGGCGGAAGGGGACGACACATTGAGCGATGAGGTCACGATACTCATGGAAAATTCCCATCGCGTTGAAATGGAAATGGCCGCGAAGTTGATTGATCACCGCGGCAACATTCGCCGCCTCGAAGCAATTCGCGCGCAGAAGGGCATTGCTTTCGCAGCCGACAAGCCAGCCTGACTTCGAAGCCGGTGTGGTGGTCAATCCCGGCTGTGTCTGCAACGCCTTCAGGCCTTGCTCGGGACTCGCATCGCCCCGATGAAAGCTTGGAAAGCGGCGCTTGGCTGTCGACGATGGGGATAGTAAAGGTGGTTGGGGGGCAGGATTGGCGCCCAGCCGCGCAAAACCTCGACCAATACACCGGACTTGAGATGCTCCTCGACATGCGGGGCAGGCAAGCAAGCTACGCCCACCCCGGAGGCGGCGGCGTCGCGCATGACGTCGATGTCGTTCGTGACAAACGATCCGGTAACCGGTCGCTGGATGATGCTCTCCCCCGACACGAACTCCCAGACGTGCATCGTCCCCGCGGAGGTATAGCGGTAGCAGATGCAGCGGTGTCGGCTCAGTTCGTCCGGTACCTGCGGAGCGCAGNCCCGACACGAACTCCCAGACGTGCATCGTCCCCGCGGAGGTATAGCGGTAGCAGATGCAGCGGTGTCGGCTCAGTTCGTCCGGTACCTGCGGAGCGCAGCACGACGCCAGGTATGAGGGAGCGGCGACGAAGACGAGCGGCACTGGAGGGCTGATGCGTACCGAGATCATGTCCAGCTGGAGTTGACCTTGGTGACGCACGCCGCAATCGAAGCGCTCGGCGACGATGTCCACGAGCCCGTCATTGACGATGAGCTCGACCGCAACATCCGGACACGTCTTGGCGAAGGCCGCCAGCCGCGGAAGCACGACGTGGACGGCTGCCATGCGGTGGGCGTTGATCCGAATGCGCCCCGCCGGCCGGGTGCGTCCGGCGTCGAGCGTCCCCAGCGCCCCTTCGACCGAGGCCATCGCGGGTCGAAGTTGCCGGAGTAGGTTCTCACCCGCATCGGTCGGGGCCAGCGAACGAGTCGTCCGATCAAGAAGGCGAATGCCGACCTTGGCCTCAAGGAACATCCGGACACGTCTTGGCGAAGGCCGCCAGCCGCGGAAGCACGACGTGGACGGCTGCCATGCGGTGGGCGTTGATCCGAATGCGCCCCGCCGGCCGCGTGCGTCCGGCGTCGAGCGTCCCCAGCGCCCCTTCGACCGAGGCCATCGCGGGTCGAAGTTGCCGGAGTAGGTTCTCACCCGCATCGGTCGGGGCCAGCGAACGAGTCGTCCGATCAAGAAGGCGAATGCCGACCTTGGCCTCAAGGGTGCGCATCGCGTGGCTTAGCGCCGAGGGTGAGAGGCCCATCCTCGCTGCCGCYTTCGCAAAGCTCCCAGCCTCTACGATCTCGGCGAAGACGGCAAGGCCAGCCCAAAGGTCGCGATCCATTCATGAAMTTCCTTCAGCAACCCATACGCCGAGTRTAGCCTAATCGAATGCCGATGTTCGTGCCATCTTCATGATCCATCACGATCAGTCTCAGAAAGAGCGCTCAGCCYATGGATCTCCAAACCTATCGTCCTCTCGGTGCCTCCGGGCTCCTCGTCAGCCCGCTAGCACTCGGCACGATGACCTTCGGCACGCCCCGCTGGGGCATGNATGGATCTCCAAACCTATCGTCCTCTCGGTGCCTCCGGGCTCCTCGTCAGCCCGCTAGCACTCGGCACGATGACCTTCGGCACGCCCCGCTGGGGCATGAACGAAGACGGAAGCCGGGCTGTCTTCGACCGCTATGTCGAGCTCGGCGGCAACTTCATCGACACAGCCGACGCCTACTCCGGGGGGCGTTCTGAAGAGATGGTCGGTCAATTCGTTGCAAAAGGGAGCTTACGTGAGCAGATGGTGATCGCAACGAAGTCRGGCTTCTCTACGGGTCGCGGCTCCCACGCGGGCGGAAACGGTTCCCGGCACGTCCATGCCTCAGTCGAGGCTTCGCTGAAGCGTCTCCAGACGGACTTCATCGACCTTTACTGGATCCACATCTGGGACGGCATCACCCCTGC
>NZ_LMQB01000008.1 GCF_001424045.1 Rhizobium sp. Leaf371
GCATCAGCCGAGGCGTGGATCATGATCGCCCACATTCGTCTCATCACCAGACGCCTCGCAAGGTATCGATATCCATGAGGGCTTTTCGAGTCCGACTCTTAAAGCAGACATCGCTAAAAGCGATGCGCATCGCCTGCTCCCAACTCTGTCTGCCGGAGAAGCCCAGGTCCTAGTAGAGCCGCGAGCGCACGGCTGCATTCATGCATCTGGACTGCGACACTAGAAGTCGACGGCACCTAGTGAACCTGAACCAGCGCTGTCCCATCCGCCTTTGTCTTTGGCATCATCAAGGCTACCACCAGACCCAACACAACCATTCCAAAGGCAACCAGATGGGACTGCTGGGCACCCTGCGCCATTGCGGGCTGTACCTCTTCCCCGCGTGAGATGAGCGCAGCACTGGTCGCCGTCATGATCGAAAAGGCGATGGCGATACCGGCCGCACCCGAGAGCTGCTGGATCGTATTCATGATGGCGCTGCCATGGGGGAGAAGGTGCTTGCTGAGAGCGCCGAGCGAGGCCGCGTATGTTGGGGTCCACAGGAAGGCCTGCCCAACGATGATGAACATATAGGTGGCAAGCAAAAGCCAGATGGGTGTGCCGGGTGCAAGTGTCGACAGGAACCAGAGACCAGCAGCATCAAAGAGCGCGCCCGCCACCATGAGCGGACGCGCGCCGAGACGGTCATAGACGCGGCCGACAATCACAGAAATGACGGTGATGGTCAGTCCTCCCGGCAGCATGAACAGCCCGGTCTGCAACGGGGTTAAGGCATATGAGGCCTGCAGGATGACCGGCATCAGCGTCATCATGCCGGTTGCGGCGGTCATGAAGAACACGGCAAGTAACGCCGGAACGGCAAAGCTGCGCACCGCGAACGGCCGCATGTCCAGAAGGGCGCGATCGGACTTCTGCAGGAACAACTGGCGCGCGACGAACAACGCAACCACGATCACACCAACCGCCAGCGCTGTCCAAGGCGATACGATTGTGTGGCCTCCCGAGACCTCGCCGAACGATGCCAGTCCGTAGACGAGGCTGGCAAAGCCAATGGCCGAAAGCAGCACGGACAGACCGTCAACCTTGGTCTTGCGAGGGGTACTCGGCACTCGGATCATCATGTTGCCGACGGCGAGGGATATCACGGCGATCGGCAGGATGAAGACGAACAACCAGCGCCAGCCGGCGACGGACAGGATTGCGCCAGCCATTGCCGGGCCGAATGCTGGCGCGGTCGATACCGATACCGTGAGCAGCGCCATCATGCGGCCAGCTCTGGACGGTGGCACCAGTGCGGTCACCGCCGTAAACGCCAGCGGCGTGGCAATCGCCGTGCCGACTGCCTGGATGATCCGGGCGATCAGCAGGACTTCGAAGCCCGGAGCTATGATGGCGATCAACGTCCCGAAGGCAAACAGGGCCATGGCCAGCGTGTAGACTGTGCGCATGCTGTACCGTTCGGTGAGGAAGCCTGTCGCGGGGATGACCACCGCCATCGTCAGCATATAGGCGGTCGTAAGCCACTGCCCGGTGGAAGCCGTGATCCCCAGATCGCTCATCACGGTCGGCAGGGCGACACCCATCAGCATCTCGTTGAGGATCACCGTAAACGTAGAGGCAAACAGCACGCTGATTGCGATCTTGGATTCGGGGGACAGCTTGTCGCTGGCCGCCATGTTCTGCGCGTTATCCTCAAGAGAGGCGGCGATAGCCGGCATAGCCTAGTTTCCTATTTTCTAGTACACGAGAGTTTGGTGTTAAGAAGATGCCCCAGACAAAGCTATCAGATGCTCAGTTGGACATGACCCGGTTGTTTGCGGCCATGGCGGCGCGTGTCATCGCCACCGTCCCGTCGGAGATCGCCTTCATGATGGCATCACGATTGGACGGAGAACGGTCCCTGTTTGCGTTCGAGAGGGCCGCTTCGAGCTCCTGGATTGTCAGTTCGGTGCAGTACGCCGGAGAGCCGGGTTGAAAGCGCCAAGAGCCCGCAAGGTCACCCGCGTCTACCGTATCGAAACCGGTTGCGCTGACCAGCTCGGCTACGACGTGCTTGGCTGCAAGATCGTCGCCCGCGAACGGAATGGCAATCCGGCCTTGTGTTCCAGGAGCAGTCCCCGCCTCGATGAGCGTCTGAGAAAGGATGGCGTTCCACGCCTTAATCAACGGTCGGCTGACCTGTTCACTGGCCCAAACCGTTTCCGGTTTTCCGATTTCGACCTCGGCGATCCGCCCGTCGCGCTGGGGGTAGTAGTTTGAGGTATCGACGAAAATCGCATTGGCAGGAGCATTGGCTAACAGAGCGGCTGCTTCCGCGTTGCGGGCGAAGGGTATCGACAGGATCACGACATCCGCGTCAGTGGCCACATCTTCCTTGGCGACGGCGGAAATCGATGTTCCGTCAACAATGTCCTTCAGGGTGTCCGGCCCCCTGGAGTTGGCGAGTTTGACCATATGCCCGGCTGCCGACAACTTCCTGGCCAGCTCCGCGCCGATATTGCCGGAGCCGATGATTCCGATGTTCATGATGTGTCCTTTCTATTCCACGGGAGGGCGGGCAAAATCGTTCAGCGTATCGCGCAGCGCGATCATGCCAGCCTCATCGATCTTACAAGCGCTCTTGATTTTGCCGGAGATGCTCCAGACTTCGTCCTTGATGGCCTGGGCGGCTGCCGTGAGGTTGATCAGCACGCACCGTTCGTCCTTTGGATCACGCATCCGCGTGATCATCCCTGAGACTTCGAGGCGCTTGAGCAGAGGCGTGATCGTTCCGGTATCCATTCCAAGGCTGGCACCAAGGTCGCCGACGTAGCGAGGTGTTCCGGCATAGAGCTCCAGCATCACTAGGTACTGCGGGAAGGTAAGTCCCAGCGGCTCCAGAAAAGGCTTATGCATACGCGCCACCCGGCCTGCCACACCGTAGATAGCGAATGAAAGTTGGGTACCTAAACGATGAGACATAACGTAACTCTGAGCGACGCAAGAATGAAACGTCTAGCACTGCATTGTCTAGTGCGCTAGTGGTCAGCTCCGACGACCGCCGGTACAACGCATCGCGATGATCTCGTCTGCAAAGTCAGTGTTGCGATCCACCCGGATGACTTCCACTGACACTAACGGCATTTGCCGCAATCCTGCGCGGCGCAGTGGCCTTTGTCGCCACCGCTCGCTTTACGCCGACATGTGAGTTGTTTGGGTTGTCTAACGGATGAGATAGGAGCATGCTGATCAATATCGCAACGTCAAGGACTGTTGGATCAGTGGGACGTCCTCGCTTCCTTCCAGACCGATCCTTCCCAGCCTATGCCTACCTGCCGGGTAAGGGTCCGCATCCCGTCCGGGATCCCAGTGGGCACAGCTACCGTGCCCAACCGATCCGGGGTGTTGCGTCGCTGGATTCCGAGGAATTTGCTTGGGGACAGGACCTCTTCAACCACGGCTATTACTGGGAAGCCCATGAAGCGTGGGAAGGACTTTGGCACGTTTCTGATCGTGGAAGCCCGCTGCGCGCCTTGCTCAAGGCATTGATCCTGTTATCTGCATCCGGGGTAAAAATACGGGAAGGCAAAAGGGCACCGGCGATGCGTCATGCTGGTCGTGCTGGCGGGCTGCTACGACAGTTGACAACGGCTTCGCATGACCAGTTTGCATGCACCCTCGGCATGTTGCCAGCCAGGCTTGCCGAACTCGCTGAAGCAACGGCGGATACCATGCCGGCACTACGCAAAAGCGCCCGAGGAGAGCCGGAACAGGTTTTCGAATTCTTCCTCGGAAACCCCCGTTCCTTCTCAGGCGAAAGACATCAAGCGGCAAAGTAGGGGATCTACCGTCATGTGCGTTGGCGTGGGTGTCAGATAATTTCGCCAATACGTGCCAACTCGACCGCATCTGGTCCGGTCGGGAAGCGACGTCCTCCAGATTATATCACTGACTACAGCCCAGATAACTTCTGCAACGTTGGAAGGGTCACCATGAAGATTGGCGGTCGCAATGTGCCCGACACGACTCAGTTGAAACATTGGAAGACGTTGGTGCCGAAACCAGATCTTCTCAGCGCATCCCCGTTCGCCATCTCGCCAAGATGGCGCAAGGGACTGGGAGCGAGGCTGATGCCTTTGTTGCAGAGTTGGCCGAAGACGGAATCAAGCATCCTATCATGAGTGCAGTTCGCAAGGTCATCTCAAGTCGGGCTTTTCGCTGCAGAGGGTCACGGAGCAGGTGCCTTAAAAAACTGAATGTTCTCGAACATCATCGCTCTGACCCTTGAACAACGGGCCGGAGGTTCAGATCACTTCAAGGCGTCGGAGCTTGAATGGCTATGCGCAGAAATCATCTCCGCTTGCTACGGTTGCCGTAGGTACACATACCATCAAGACTGAGACGTGGTGCCTGGACGCCTCAATCACGTTGCTACCGAACTTGCGGATTTGCGTAACCTGCTTTCGCGGAGGAGCCCGCTGGCATTGATGATCGGGTGGGCTACGGATGTGATATGAGCGTTAATGCGCTTCAGGTCACGCAGCATGTCGAGATGCAGCGAGCTTGTCTGCAAACTTTCCGCTTGACCATCGCGCAGGCGCTGGAAATGCAGTTCGGCGGACCGGCGCTCCATGTTGCGTACCTCCACCTTGATCTCCATCATCCGCCGCGCAAGGCCGGGATCACGGGTGACAAAGACGGTCTGGGCAAGGCGAAGGTTCTCGATGGTCATCTCGAACAGTTGCAGAAGCTCGTTGTTGCCAGCATCCGACAAGCGCATGCCCTCAACGATCTTCCTGCCCACCTGCGCCATCAGGCCTTTCTCGATGAGATCACCGATGTGCTCAAGATTGATCGCATAGTCGATGATCATAATCGATCGACGTTTCCCCTCATCGTCCAGCCCTTGCCCCGCGAGCCGCGAGAGATAGACCTTCACCGCTTGCTGCAACCCGTCCACGACCTGCTCCAGCGCCGGGAGAGGCTGGAGTCGCTCGGCCTTGTGGAGGCGAAAGGCCTCGAGTGAGAGGAGCAGCATCCGCTCGATCAGATCGCCGATGCCGAGGACCTCTCGCGTTGCGCTAGTCAGGGCTATGGCTGGCGTGGAGAATTCCTGGGCGTCCAGATATCGCGGCCCGCTCTCGCCGGCCGGCGCGTCGGGAACGAGGTGCTGCATGATGGCGGAAAGCCTTCGGGAAAGCGGCCATGCGGCAAGACCCAGGAGGACATTGAAGAGAAGGTGGATATCGACCGGAAGCTTTGCCGCCGACAGGGGCAGCCCAGACAATCCATCCGCAATCGTCCCCGCCATCGGCAGGACGATGAGGCAGCCGCAGCCTCTGACGATGAGGTTGCCGAGCGTCACGCGCCGTGCGGCCGGTCCGGCACCCAGGCTCGCCATGAACGGGGGAACGGCGCCGCCGAGATTGGCGCCGAGGACGAGAACGACCATCAGGCCGGGCGACAGGATGCCCGTCGATCCGAGCGACAGGATCAGCACGACGATGGCAAGGCTCGATGAGGACAGGAAGGCAAGGACCGCCGCGAAGATCAGGGCCACCGGCCATGCGCCGTCGAGAAGGCCGATGAAGGCCCGAAGTGCCGGCGAGGTGCGAAGGGGCTCGGTCGCCAGACCGAGAAGGTGGAGCGAAAGCAGCATCAGACCGATGCCGACCAGCGCCGTTCCAAGACCTCTGCGCGCTGTCGATGCGGCCCGCAACAGGACGATGCCGATGAGGATGAGGAGCGGCGACAGCCATTCGATGCCCGTCGAAACGATCCAGGCCGTGACCGCCGTTCCTATGTTGGCGCCGAGCAGCGCGATCTGCGCCATGCGCGGTTTGATCATGCCGCGCTCGACGAAGGATGAAACCATCAGCGCGGTGGCCGTCGAACTCTGAAGCGCGACGGTCGCGACGAAGCCGGACAGGAAGGACCGCCAGCCGCGCTTCGTACCGGCAGCAAGGCCGGTGCGCAGACGCGCGCCGAAGGCCCGCGTGACCCCGTCCTTGACCTGTGCGAGCCCGAACATGAGAAGCGCGACGGCCCCGAACAGGTTGATCATGATGACGGTGGAGGTCATCGGGAGATGCAGGCACGATCGAGGGAGAGCCGCAGCACGCTCAGAAAGGTCTTCAGAAACTGCCTGCCCGAAGCCGTCGCTGCCGACGCTCCCTCCATCGGCCAAATTCCGCCGTGGTCGGCCAGAGCCTTGTAGATCGACAGGCGGTCGGACGGAATGAAGGGCAGCGCCATGTCCTGCGCCTGGCGCAGCGCGTACCAGTCGGTGACGAGCCGCAGCAACGGAAGCGCCGCGAGGGCGTCCGTGCGCACGCCGCCCGCTCGCGCCAGATCGGAAAGGGTGGAGGGCGGCAGGTCGAGTTGCGCAAGCAGGCGTCGGAGCGTCGAGCCTGAAAAGAGAGCAGCCATCTCCTGCGGCCACTCGCGCGGGAAGAAGCGGTGAGTGACCAGCGCCTCCTGATGCGCATAGAGGAAATCACCATAGCTCAGCGCGTCGAAGGCGGGGTGCGCGGGTTCGCCGAGACGATCGCACTCCCGGCGATAGAGATGCACGACACGCCCGTCGACCGGCAGGTCGGCCAGGCTGACGGTCTCGCATGTCGGCCCGTCGGCTGCGCCATGAACGATGCGGAAAGCCGGTGGAAATGCGACCAGCGAGGGAACGGCGATGTTGGTCAGCGTGCGGTCACCGGTCTTTCGTTCGCTCGATCCGTAGACATGGCTATGGCCGCTGAAGTGCCGGGTCATGCCGGCCTGCAAAAGCGTCTCCGCCACATCCTCGCGCGGCGTGCGCCTCGCCACATTGGTCTGCCCGAACAGGGCCAGTTCGCTTTCCAGATTGTCCGCGAAGACATCCACCACCGGATAATGAGAAAAGCACAGCAGGTTCTTGCTATCGCAGGCCGCACGGCGATGCACGTTGGCGATCCAGTCGATGAGATACCGCCGCTGCCGGATCACGGCATTCCAGCCGGCGCCGGTGCTGTCGATGAAGTCGCTCGCCCGGCAGAGACCGGTCGCATCGTCGGCAGGCTGGAAGACGTTGGCATCGATCATCAGCAGCCAGAGACCCTCTTCCGGCTCGACGAGATAGGACGCATCAACCAGATCGGCCTGACGTTTCCCGTCCGCGGATGTCAGCCTGTAGTGCCGGTCCTCGAAGGCACCGGACGATCCGAACGGGGTTTCCCAGTGAAAGTCGCCGGGACAGGGCGTGAGGCCATGCCGGGCAAGAGGTGTCAGGGCCTCGGGGTAGCCCGCACAGTACATCGTCTCCGTCAGGATCGCATGCGGATCCGTGGCCGCGACATCCGGGTCGCTTGTGATATTCAGGGCGCGGCCGTCGTCTGCCAGGAACTCCTTCGTCTGATGCCGCCCGGCCCGGGCATAGCCGTCGTGATTGCCGGGCAGGATGTAGAAGGACATGGAAAAGCGGGCGGCGTAGCGCTCAAGGAGTGCCGCGACGGCTGCCACGGTCGCCTTCTGCCCATCATCGCTGTAGTCGCCGAGCAGGACGACGTGGCGGATGCCACGCGCGGCGATCCTGTCGAGCGCTGCGGGAAGGGCCGCGAAACTCTCGTTGAAGACGCGCGTCGAGCATCGGGTTTCCGACCAGCTTCGCGCCGTTAGGCGGTGATCGCCCGTCATCCGGTCCTGCCCGAAATCGCCTTCGAGATCGTGGAAATGAGCGTCGGCGATCACGGCGACCGGCGAATGCTCACGCAACGCCATCACGCGCCCTCTGCGCTTCGATCAGGTCGATCCAGTCGGAGGCGCGGCGTGCCGCATCGTAGAGCATCGGCTTCGGCGTCTCGAACCATTCGTCCGGCCGCAGGAGGCGCTTTTCCCGAATATGGGCGATCGCGGCATCGAGCGTCGGGAAGAGATCGGGCTGCTGCTTGTGGAGATAGAGGCCGACCAGCGAAACCGACCGGCTGCGGCCGCTGCGGCAGTTGACGAGCACGTTGCCGCCATCTTCGAAGGGATAGGTTTCCCGCTTCGGCAGTGTCTGGTGCAGCGCGCCATGCAGGATGTAGTATCCGCCGAGCATCATTGTATCCGGACTTCCGCCGCCGTCGATCATGCCGAGCTTGTAGTAGCGGATCGTGGAATAGCCGGTCGCGCTGAGGTCGCCGTCCTGCGGGTTTGCCGGATCTCGCACGACATTGATGTCGAGATTGACCGCGCAGTTCACGACGATGCTGATCCCGTGCCGTTTCAGAAGCCCGAAATCGCGTGCGCCTTCGAGCCCGCCGATATAGAGCGTCGAATTGTGCGGTTTCAGCCCTTCCGTGATCGCGCTGATCGATGGTCGTGCATATACGGGAGCATCCATGTTCCGTCCTTTCAAGGCGCGATCCGCGACCGCGCCGATCGTCCTGATCGGGTTGAGTTCGAGCATGTCCGGCGCGGGAGCGACTTCGCTCCGACTGGAAAAGCTCTAGGCCGCATCCACCTGCCGGACAGCGCCATTCGTCGTTTCCGAGAGGCGCCCGGACTGCGGATCGAAGACCATGATGTGTGCCGGGTCGAGCTCCAGCCAGACCTTGCGGGTCGGCCAGCGCTCGACGAAGCGCGGAATGAGGGCGGTCACCGCATGTCCACGGGATGTCAGCGACAGGATCGTTTGCGATCCCGTGGGTTGCACGACGTCCACTTCGGCGGGGAGGCTGTTGGGCGCGGGTCCGTCGTGCAGCGTCAGCCGCTCGGGCCGGATGGCCAGCCGCACCGCGCCCGAGGGCCGCGCCACGGTGTAGGGCAGAACGATCTCCGTCTCGTCGATCCGCAACACGCTGCGGCCGTCCCGCTGGTCGAGATGCCCGTCGAACAGGTTGATGCGCGGATCGCCGATGAACTCGGCGACGAAGAGATTGCTCGGCTGGTGATAGATCTCGTAGGGGCTGCCCATCTGCTGGATCACGCCGTCCTTCATGACGACGATGATATCCGACATGGTCAGGGCCTCGACCTGGTCGTGCGTGACGTAGATCGTCGTCGCCCCGAGATCACGAGACAGCCGCTTCAGCTCCGTGCGCATTTCCGTCCGGAGAACCGCATCGAGGTTGGAGAGCGGCTCGTCCATCAGCAGGATCGAGTTCCGCGCCGCGATCAGCCGCGCCACCGCGACGCGCTGCTGCTGCCCGCCGGAGAGTTCTGAGGGAAAGCGTTCCTGATAGCCTTCGAGCTGGACCTTCTTCAGAGCCTCGGCAAGCCGCTCCGCGATCTCTTGCTTCGGCTTTCGCGCCTGCTGCAGCGCCAGCGTGACGTTGCGATCGACCTTCATGTTCGGCCAGAGCGCGTAGCTCTGGAAGATGAAGCCGAGGCCGCGTTTTTCCGGCGGCACGAAGTGACTGTCGCGCCCGGAAAAGACGGTCTTCCCGGCAAGCGTCAGCTCCCCGTCGGAAGGCTGTTCGAGACCCGCGATGATCCTGAGGGTCGTCGTCTTGCCGCAACCGGAGGGCCCCAGCAGCGTCACGAACTTTCCCTTGGGAATGTCGAGATCGAGGGGTGGAATGGCGAGATGGGCGCCATAGGATTTGGTGATGCCTTTCAGGGACACTTCGTTCATGATTTTCCTCCCGGGATCAACAGGTCCGGACCGGCATGCGCTGACACGCCGATCCGTTTACTGCAGCTTTTACTGGCTCGTCTCGACGACCCAGAAGTCGTTGACGGCGGCGACATTGTCGCGCTGGAATTCGGCGGAACCGAAGATCTTCTTCACGTTCGGCCAATTCTCGCCACCCTTGGGCAAGGGCACGTCGGTGCGCGGCGAGAAGGTGCCGACCTTGAAGTAGGCGGCCATTCCCTGCAGCGTCTTCAGGCTCTCGCCCTCGCGATACGGCTTCTCGACCTTCGTTTCCGGCGTCAGGTCCTTCGAGCCCATCTGGAAGGCGATGAAGAGCTTGGCGGCATTGGGGTGAGGCGCCTGGCCCGCCACCGCCGTGTAGGTCGAATAGGCGAACACGCCGGCCGGATCGACATCGTACAGAATGGCATTGGCGTAGTCGTCGCTGCCGTTCTTGTTGATGTAGTGCATGCTGGAGAAGGTGACCGGCGGCTTGTCCTGCCCCTTCAGACCGGATGCGGTGGCGAGCTTCGATCCGGAATCGTAGATCACGAGGTCGTTCTTTAAGAGGCGGTGCAGGAACTCGTAACCGGCATTCTCCGTTCCCTCCGAAAGCTCGATTGGCTTGCCGGCATGTGCCTCATAGGCTTTGGCGAAACTGTCGGAGTGCTCGACGATCGAGGCCAGCAGCGCAAGCGAGGTCAGCGATCCCAACGGGCTCTTCATGGCAAAGCGCTTGTTCCATTCCGGCTCCGTCAGCTGCCACACGTTCTTGACCGGCGGGCCGTCCTTGTAGGTGTCGGCATTGTACATCAGCACCGTTGCCTCGATCACCTGGGTGAGGAGAGGCTCGCGCAGCTCCACCGGGATCTTGTCGACCAGGTAGCGCGGCACGTAGTTCACGATGCGCTTGTTGGGCAGGAGGTCGAAGAACATCTGGGCCGTGCCCGCGGTGTTGACCACGTCGACGGCGAAAATGCCGGCCTGCTGCTCGCGCACCACCTTCTCAATGGTCTTCTCTGATCCGAGGTCGTAGGCGTTCACCTTGATCTCCGGATAGAGCTTCATGAAATCCTCAGCGGATGCGCTGACGCTGGAGGAGGACGCATAGATCGTGACCTCGCCTTCCTCCTTTGCCTTGCGGGTGATCTCTTCCCAGTTCTCTTCCGCCGGCTGGTTCGCGCCGAGTTCGGCCGTCTTCAGCCAGGTGTCGAATGCGTCCTGCGCGAACGCCGTCGATCCGATCATCAAGCTCATGGCGGCAGCCGCCAATCCCCGGGTCATCAGTCCCGTAATCGTCATGCCCTTGGTCATTTTCTGCATCGTCGTCCTCCTCCTTCGGGTCGCCTCCTCAAGCAAAACCCATCTTCGTATTGCGGAAAACCAGCCGGAACAGCAGGTTGCATCCGACGACCAACGCGACCAGCAGCAGCGTTGCTGCGCCGATCAGCTGGGGCACGTCATCCGTCTGGTAGGTGTAGATCACGCTTGCGAGCACCGCCGTCGACGGCGTGACGAGCAGGATGATTAGCGAAAGCTCGCGCATCGTCCCGATGAAGCTGAGCAGCATGCCGGAAATGAGGCCCGATGCGGCGAGGGGCGCGACGATGCGGCGCATGCGGCCGAACCAGCCGATGCCCTGGACGCGCGCGGACTCTTCCAGCGACTTGTCGATCTGCAGCATGGCGGCGATACCCGTGCGCGAGGTGTAGGGCAGGTTCTTCACCGCAGCGATCAGCACCAGCAGCGCGAACGTGCCGTAGAGGGCCGGGATCGGCCCGACCGGCTGGGAGAACATGCCGATATAGATGGCGCCGAAGGCGACCGCCGGGAAGATGTAGGGCAGGAAGGCGGCCGTCTCGAGCGCCCGGGACGACAGGCTGCCGCGGGTGCGCACGACCACGTAGCCTATGAGAAAGCCGAGAACGGCCGTCGCCAGAGCCGTGAGAAAGGCGAGCCGCAGGCTGTTCCAGGCCGCATGCAGGATCTGAGGGTTCTGGAAGACGCCGGCATAGAGCGCATTGACGCCGCCGCGCTCGCCGATCCAGTAGTGCAAGGTCAGGTTCGAAAGATCGTAATTGCCGGCGGTGCGCGACAGGGACTGAAGGACGAGAAGGCCCAGCGGAAGCACGACCGTGATGCACATCAGGAGCATGACGAGCGCGAACACCAGCCAGCGCGCGCGGCCGAGATCGATCTCCCGCCGGCGAAATCCCTTGCCGGACATGGTGACGAAGCTTTTCCTGACGCCGATCATGCGCTGGTTGATCCAGATGAACAGGACGGCGAGAAACACGAGAACGAGGGCCAAGAGATAGCCGTCGCCGACATTGCGCGAACCAATGGCTGCGTAGATCTGCGTCGGGAGAACGAAGTAGCGGATGGGCATGCCGAGCACGGCCGGCGTTCCGAAGGATCCGATGACGCGGATAAAGGTCATGACGACAGCGGATCCGACGGCCGGAAGAACGAGCGGCACGGTGATGGAGACGAACTGGCGCAGACGCGACATGCCGGCAATGGCGCCCGCTTCTTCGAGCTGACTGTCCACCGTCGAGAGCGAACCCGAGATAATCAGGAAGCCGTAGACATAGTAGTGGAGCGAGAGGCAGATGATGATGGGGATGCCGCCGAAGGCAATCCAGTCGGGAGGCTGAATGCCGAAGAGGTAGGCAAAGACACCCGATGCGCCGGCGACCCGGTCGTTCTTGAAAAACGTGACCCAGGCAAGCGCCATGACCCAGGACGGCAGCATGTAAGGCAGCACGACGGCCGTGTTGACGAACTCGCGGAACGGCACATTGGTGCGCACGACGACCCAGGCCAGCATCGCACCCAGCGCAAGGCAGATCGCCGTCGCCCCGAACGCGGTCACGAGCGAGTTCATGAACGGCTTGTAGAACAGCGCCCAGGACATGCGCCCGGTAAACACGCGCTCATAGTGGAAGGTCGTCAGTTCGCCCGGCGCGCGGCCAGGCAGGTATGCGGCATCATAGGGCTGTACGGTCACGGTTTCCCGGATCAGCTGGAACAGGGGGACGATGACCAGGAGACAAAGCACGATCGCCAGGAGAAGCGCGATCAGGCGCTCAGGCGCGGTGAAGAAGCGCCCGACGCGCCGCGACATCCGCCCTCCTCGCCCGGCCGTTCGTGTCGTTCCGATATCCGCTACCGTTGCCATAGTCCCTCCCGAACGGCTCTCCAGGCCGCATGTCATTTCCTCGGGCGCCCGAAGCGCCCACCGACGTCTTCAGGCGGCCTGTATTCCCGCTTGTTGTGTTCCCGCGTCTGGGGTGTTGTTTTCCGCCGCCAACGGGATCCCGCTGGCTTCGCTGATGCCCGACGCAATGCCGGCAGCGGCCGCCAGAACGGGGCCGCCCTCGCGCAATGAGCCAAGCTCCATGAAGGGGCAGACGCGCCCGCCGGCTTCCTCGACGATCAGCAGGCCGGGAACGCAGTCCCAGGAATTCATGTGCAGTTCGACGTAACCGTCGGAACGGCCGTCGGCGACATAGGCGAGGCCCAGAGCGCCCGAGCCGCAGCGGCGAACATTAGCGCCCTTGCCGAGGAGCGCGGCGGCAACGCCGAGATAGGTCGCGTTGGGCACGCGTGTCGACCAGCCGAGTTCCACGGACGCTGTGTCGAAGCGGCTCGTTCCGGCGACGGAAATTTTCGAACCGTTGCGCGTTGCGCCGCGACCGAGCCTTGCGAAATGCAACTCGTCGAGCGCCGGATTGTAGATGGCGCCGAACTGGGCGACGCCGTTTTCGATGTAGCCGATGGAAATGCAGAAGTGCGGGATGCCGCGCGCGAAGTTTGCGGTGCCGTCAATCGGGTCCACGACCCAGACACGATCCCGGATCTCGCCGCCACCTTCCTCGCCGAAGAACCCGTCGTCTGGAAAGGCAGCTGCGATCCTGCCGCGAATATGCGCCTCGGATGCAGCATCCGTCTCGGTCAGGAAATCCTGCGGCCCCTTCATCGTAAAGCCGGCTTGGGCAATATCGCGAAACCCCCGGAGCGCCAGAGCGCCCGCTGACCGGATGACGGCCTGGCAGAGCATGGCCCGCCCTTCGATGTCGTTGCTGAAAGTCTCACTCGTCGACATGCTTCCGAACTCCGTTGCACACGTGTTCAATGTTGCACACGTGTTCAAGCCTGGCAATGGGAATTTTATGGCCTGTCTGCTCACTTCCACGCTTGGGCTATTTGTGAACGGTACCGCGCTCTATCAGCGTGACGGGAACCATCTGTGTCGACACCTCTCCATCGTCATGGTCGAGGGCTGCAAGGACAGCGTCGGTCAAGACGGAAAAGGACTGTCCGACCGTCGTCAGATCATAGGCCTTCCAGGCAGACTGCGGGATGTCGTCGAAGCCGATGACGGACAGATCGTCGGGCACGGAGCGTTGGAGATCATGCCGCGCGGCATCAAGGAAGCCGAGGGCCATCAGATCCGTCACACAGAATGCCCCGTCTATCTGCTCATCCGCGAGCAGGGCATGCGCCGCGGCAACGCCCGTCTCGTAGGCCGTCGGCCCTTCGCTCCAGCGCACGACCGCGCCACCATGCTCCCTGACGACATCCGAAAATGTCGTGGCGCGCCGGACCTGCGTCGGCGTCAGGCTGCCGCTGCAGACGACCGCCACCTTGCGGCATCTTGCTGCCAGCAAACGTTCGGCCGCGAGCCTTGCGCCGAGAATGTCATCGCTGAGGATCACATCTGTGTCGGGCCGCGTCATGAGGCGGTTGATGACGATCAGCTTCACGCCGTTTGCGAGACATTCATCGACGATCGATGCCGGAGGCTCTCCCGAGAGCACCACGATTGCACGGGCGCGGAATTCGAAGATCAACTCGATCAAGGGCGCGATGTCGCTCCGGGCATCGGCGGCGTTGAGCAGCAGGCACTGTTGCCCCCGACGCAGGAGCCCGAGGCTGAGCATATCAAGCTGCTTGGCGATGAATGGCGAGGACAGGTTGGCGCCGACGACCCCGACGAGGTTCGAGCTCGAGGTGTTCAGCGTCTGCGCTAGGCGGTTCACCCGGTAGCCCAGCTCCTGCGCCGCCTTCAACACGCGTTGCCGCACGTCGGGAGACACGCTGGCGCCGGCGGTGAACGTGCGCGAGACGGCCGACCGTGAAACGCCGGCCCTTTCCGCGACATCGATCGACGTTACAAAGCTCTTGGCCATCGGATTCAACTTTCTGTCATCACTGCCAGAACCTCTAGGCCGGTCGCGTCGAATGATCAATGCACCCGTGTGCATGCGCTGTCTTCCGATCCCAACGCCGCGACGGAGGGAAGATCCACATGATGAAAGTCGTCAACGAGGAACCCGCCTACTCCGGAACACGCGTCGGTCTGCTCCCTGAAAAGTGATCCTTCTTGAAATAAAGCTTATGAGCCGAAGAAGAACATTGGAATGGCAGCGAAAAGACACAAGGCAGAAGAGATCGTCACGAAGCTTCGTCAGGTTGACGTGCTGAATGCTCAGGGCAAATCGATGGCGGAGGCGATCCGTTCGATAGGCGTTATGGAAGTCACATATTGCCGCTGGCGGGCTGAATACGGTGGCCTGAAGGGCGATCGGGTGAAGCGCCTGAAGGAACTGGAAGCGGAGAACGCCCGGCTCCGTCGTGCAGTTTCCGATCTGACCCTGGACAAGATGATCCTGGCGGAGGCCGCTCCGGGAAACTTCTAAGCCCCCCGCCGCCGTGCCTGCGTGGATCATATCACTTCAGAATTGGGCGTGTCCGAACGACGGGCATGCCGGGTTCTCGGCCAGCATCGTTCTACGTGAGCCGCAAGATCGCAAAGACACCGGATGACGAGGCGGCATTGACCGCCGACACCACGGCACTCGCTCTCCAGTATAGCTGCTATGGCTGTCCCGCTGGCCGACAGCCAATTGTCTTCAATTGGCGTAAGGCGTCGCATAACAGCGATGCTGCACCAGGCGGGTTGGATCGTGAACGTCAAACGGGTTGAGCGAATATGGCGACGGAAGGGGCTGAAGGTTCCATCCAAGCAGCCCAGGCGCGGGCGGCTCTGGCTGAACGAAAGCTCATGCATCCGGCTTCAGCCGGAGTACCCTAACCATGTCTGGTCCTCCGATTTGGCGAGGACCGGACCCACAATGGAAAGAAAATCCGCATGCTAACGTGCATCTCGCTCAGCAGGCCCAAGGCCACACTGGTCCTGTTGATAGGGAACCATCAAATAACACTGAGCGTTCTCGCCTCTGGCCGGATGACTTGCCGGTGCTCGTAACCTCCGCAGTATATGGCTAAATTCCACGGAGAGCGAGAATGACAGGAAGCTGCGTATGATGATCGGATACCACGCATCTCACGAGCAGTTTGCGCCGAGCGATCTATTATCATGCGTGCAAGCTGCGGAGGATGCTGGTTTTCAGGCCATCATGACTTCCGATCACATCTCCCCATGGTTGAGCCATCAGGGTCATTCCGGGAACAACTGGGCGTGGCTTGGTGCAGCCATGGCCAAAACGTCGCTCCCGTTCGGCAGTCTGGCGATCCCAGGCGGCTGGCGCTATCACCCGGCGGTCCTTGCACATATTGTCGGAACGATCAGCGAAATGTTTCCCGGCCGATTACGCTGGATCGCGATGGGGAGCGGCGAGGCTCTCAACAAACATGTCGTCGGCAGCGAGTGGCCCGCAAAGCCAGAACGCAATGCGCGCCTTCTTGCGGGCACCGAAATCATCCGCGCCCTTCTGCGCGGAGAAGAGGTGGACCGGCGTGATCGCTGGTTTACAGTCGACAAGGCGCGGCTCTGGTCACTGCCAGCGACCCCACCAGCCCTGTTTGCCGCGGCATTGTCCAACGACACAGCACAATGGGCGGGCGGATGGTCCGATGGACTGGTTACGGTCAACAAACCGAAGCAGAAGCTGGTTGAGATGAGGGACGTTTACCGCCATGGTGGCGGGCAGGGTAAACCGCTTGCATTGCAGGTACAAGTTTCATGGGCGGAAACCGAGGCCGCCGCGAGAGCCGCGGCTTTTGAACAGTGGCGTAACGCAACTTTGCCGCCTGCTTTCTTGGCGGATCTTCCGATGCCCGAGGATTTCGAAAGGGCAACGCGGCACATCAAGCCCGACGACATCGATGAGGTCATCCCGCTTGTCACGGTTCCGGATAGGCTAATCGAACTAATCCTCGTGGCGAAAGACTGCGGATTTGAGGAGGTGTTCATCCATAACGTCTCTCGTGACCAGATCGGTTTTATCAATTTCATGAAACGTCAGGTCCTCCCAGCACTGCGCGTATCCGAAACCTGACATGCACGAAGCATCGTCGCGCTGAGCGCCTGAGTGTGGTTATTGAAAAGGAACGCAGCTTGATCAACGACCTCTGGTACAAGAACGCTGTCGTCTACTGCCTGTCCGTCGAGACCTTCATGGATGCCAACGGCGATGGAGTGGGCGACTTTCAGGGGCTGCAACGGCGGCTGGATTATCTGGCCGGTCTGGGCGTCAATGCCATCTGGCTAATGCCGTTTCAGGCCTCGCCGGGTCTCGATGATGGCTACGACGTCTCCGACTATTACAACATCGATCCCCGATACGGCACCCTCGGCGACTTTGTCGAATTCACCCATAGCGCCAAGCAACGCGGCATTCGGGTGCTGATCGACCTTGTCGTCAACCATACGTCCGATCAGCATCCCTGGTTCAAACAGGCCTGCGCCGACAAGAATTCCCCATACAGGGACTGGTACGTGTGGTCCGAGAAGAAGCCGGAAAATGCCGACGAGGGCATGGTCTTTCCCGGTGTACAGAAGTCCACATGGACGCGGGACGAGAAGTCCGGCGAATACTATTTTCACCGCTTCTTCAAATTCCAGCCGGATCTCAACACTGGCAATCCGCATGTCCAGGCGGAAATTCTCAAGATCATGGGTTTCTGGATACAGCTCGGCGTATCGGGTTTTCGCATGGACGCCGTTCCCTTCGTGATCGCCGAAAAGGGCGCAGATGTGAAAGCATCGAAGCCGCAATTCGATCTGCTGCGCACGTTCCGTGAGTTCCTGCAGTGGCGCAAGGGTGACAGCATCATCTTGGCCGAAGCCAATGTCGTGCCCAAGGAGAACCTGCAGTATTTCGGCGGCGATGGCGATCGCATGCAGATGATGTTTAACTTCCACGTCAATCAGGCTCTGTTCTATGCGCTTGCAAGCGCCGATACCCGCCCCCTCGCCAAGGCGATGAATGAGACCCGGGAGCGACCGCAAACGGGGCAGTGGGGAATATTCCTACGCAACCACGACGAACTCGATCTTGGCCGGCTGACGGAAAAACAGCGGCAAGCCGTGTTTTCAGCCTTCGGCCCCGACAAGGACATGCAGCTCTACGACCGCGGGATACGGCGTCGCCTGGCGCCGATGCTGGGCGGCGATACCAGGCGTCTCAAGCTTGCCTACAGCCTGATGTACTCGCTACCGGGCACGCCCGTCCTGAGGTATGGCGACGAGATCGGGATGGGTGACGATCTTACCTTGGAAGAGCGCAACTGTGCCCGCACGCCGATGCAGTGGTCGACCGAGCCGCATGGCGGCTTCACCAAGGCGGAAAAGCCCGTCCTGCCCGTCATCGAAGGAGGTCCCTACGGGTTTGAACAAGTCAATGTCGCGGCGCAGCGACGAGATGCAGAATCGATGCTGAACTGGACCGAGCGGATGATCCGCATGCGAAAGGAAGTGCCGGAAATCGGTTGGGGGTCCTTCAGCGTTCTGGATTGCGGCGATACGGGCGTCCTGGCGATGCGCTACGACTGGCGCAACAATGCCGTCGTCATCATCCACAATCTCCACGACAAGCCCGTCGAGATCACCTTTGATCCCGGCATAGGAGAGAGTGGACGCGTCCTGATCGACATCGCCGACGGCAGCGACAGCCGTGCGGCCGAGAAAGACCGGCATAACATGATGCTTGAGCCATTCGGTTATCGCTGGTACCGCGCCGGCGGGCTCGATTACCTGCTCAAGAGAAGCGACATCTGATCTCGCACAGGAACCTCGGCTTTGCTTAACCCGTTGCCCGATCAGGCAAAGAGGCTGATCTTGCCGTCCGTCATTCCGCCAGCTTGCCCAAACGAGCGAGATCCGCAATGCCTTTAGTTGCTCCCGACAATCCGGTTCACGATATCAAGTGGTGGCACACAGCGACCGTGTACCAGGTCTACCCTCGCAGCTTCTGCGACTCAGATGGCGATGGCATCGGCGACATCCCCGGCATCACGTCGCGGCTGGATTACCTGCAGCGGCTGGGCATAGACATCATCTGGCTCTCTCCAATCTACCAGTCGCCGATGGACGGCAACGGCTACGATATTTCTGACTATCGCGCGGTCGCGCCGGAATTCGGGACGCTCGGGCATTTCGATCGCCTGGTGTCCGAAGCAAGAGCGCGGGGGATCGGGATCATTCTGGATCTCGTGGTCAACCACACATCGGATGAGCACCCGTGGTTCCTGCTGTCGCGCCAGGCTACCGACAACCCGTTCCGCGATTTCTACGTCTGGCGCAAGCCGGCCGATGACGGCGGGCCGCCCAATGACCTGCAATCCTCGTTCGGCGGGCCGGCCTGGACGCTGGACCCGACGACCGGCGAATATTATCTGCACCTGTTCTCGCGTCGGCAGCCCGATCTTAACTGGGAGAACCCGAAGGTCCGCGCCGAAATCTACGAGATGATGAACTGGTGGCTGGATCGGGGAATTGCCGGTTTCCGCATGGACGTCATCGATTATATCGGCAAGGAGGTCGACCGGGAGGTGGTCACGGACGGACCACACCTGCACGACTATCTCAAGGAAATGAATGCCAGCACCTTCGGCGACCGTGACATCCTGACGGTTGGCGAGACGTGGAGCGCCACGCCGGGATCTGCCCTTCTCTATTCCGGGCGAGACCGCAAGGAACTGTCCATGGTCTTTCAGTTCGAACATGTGACCCAGCAATGGGATGCGGTCTACGGCAAATGGCGCCCGAAGCCGTTCGACCTCGCGGGGCTGAAGACCGTGTTTGGCAAGTGGCAGCTGGCGCTGGCAAGGGACGGCTGGAACGCGCTGTTCTGGGGCAATCACGACCTTCCCCGCGCTGTTTCCCGCTACGGCGATGCCACCGGCTTCCACAGCCAATCCGCAAAGATGCTGGCGACGGTGCTGCACCTGTTGAAGGGAACGCCTTTCGTTTATCAGGGCGAGGAGATCGGCATGACGAACATGCCCTTTACGTCGATCAACCAGTATCGCGACATCGAGACATTGAACATGCACCGACTGCAAATGGAGGCCGGGCTGTCACCTGAAGAGTTCATTCGCGGTGCCAATGAAAGCGGGCGCGACAACGCGCGCACGCCGATGCAGTGGAACGCCACCCAGCATGGTGGCTTTTCTTCGGGCACGCCTTGGATCGAAGTGAACCCCAATTACGCGACCGTCAACGCCGAGGCGGCAATGACCGACGAGGGGTCGATCTGGAACCATTACCGCAAACTTATAGCCCTTCGCAAAATGCACCCGGTCGTCGTTTACGGTGACTACCAGCCATGGCTCGACCATCATCCGGATGTGTTCGTATATACCCGCACGCTTGAGGAGGTTCGGCTTATCGTCGTCGCCAGTTTCAGGCCCAGCGAGGTCTGCCTCACCATGCCAATGGAGCTTTTAGCCGTGGGCAAGTGCCTCATCTGGAACTATGAAGCCGTGGATAGAGTCGAGACTGAGATGGTCCTAAGACCCTATGAGGCCATCGGGCTGCTGACGGATGCGTAATGCGACGGTTCCCGCCGACGACGACCAATGGCCTGACCCGCCCTGGGGAACCGGAGCAGCAAAACTCTCCGGCTTCATACTCTCGTTGCTATGCCCAGAGCGAGGCGTTGAGCCATACATTCGACGTTTGACGAAACCATTCCGTGCAAATGAACTGACGGCGAGCTTCGGGCAACTGGCGACCTCGGTCCATGCCCGCCCGAGGCTTGAAAGATGCCGTCCGTCTGTCTTTGACTTGAAGGCGAGCGTGACGGTAACCGTTCGCCACACGTCAGCCACTTAATTCCCAGCAGTTCGTTCTTATGCACAGTCATGGTCGCTAGAGTTTTCACTTATTTCAAATCCATGCCGCGGGCCATCGATTCGAATCCCATCAAGGCGAGCGGCCTGCACCTCAAATAGCCAATAAAATTCCCTGATTAATCGTATGCCTCCGCCGAAGGCCGTCTGCCCTGATTTGGTGATTGGCTTTAAGTCCATGCCTTATGTCATGCGCTACAATCATTTCCCCTATTGAGGTCTTTNGTATGCCTCCGCCGAAGGCCGTCTGCCCTGATTTGGTGATTGGCTTTAAGTCCATGCCTTATGTCATGCGCTACAATCATTTCCCCTATTGAGGTCTTTTCCGCGGACGATCTTGGCCGTCGACGGGATTGGTCGGACGAAGAGAAGGTTCGGATCGTCGAAGAGAGCTTGCAAGGCTTTCGGCAGGGTTCAGTGACGGCGCGGCGATATGGATTGTCTCGGTCGTT
>NZ_LMQB01000009.1:0-20584 GCF_001424045.1 Rhizobium sp. Leaf371
CATAGGCCTTCAGTACTTCTACTCGCTCGTCGAGCGCGGCGTTGAAGCTGAGCATCTACCCCTCGGTCAATCGGCGGGCATGGGGCTCGTCCCGTGGAGTCCCCTTGCCTATGGTCTGCTGACCGGGAAGTACGACCGGGCCACGGTCGAGGCCAGCGGCTCCCGCAAGGGTGGTGTTCCCAACCAGGGCGGCGCCGGAACGAGCACGCGTGACGATGGCGACAAACGCCTCGACGGGGACAACCCGTTCGGAGATACTCTCTTCACCGATCGCAACTGGCACATCGTCGATGTCCTGAAGCGCATCGCCGACGAGGCCGGAGAGTCCGCGGCCCGCATCGCGCTTGCCTGGGTCGTCGGACGCCCGGGCGTCGCCAGTACCCTTATGGGCGTCAGCCGTCCCGAACAGGTGGGCGATAATGTCGGTGCGCTCGATGTAACTCTCTCGCCGGAACACGTATCGATGCTGGACGCAGCAAGCGGCGGAACCGAGGGCTTCCTCTACGGCCTCTTCAAGCCGTCCGTCCGCAACCAGGTTGTTTTTGGAGGCGCTGACGTACGGAACTAGGCTCAGGACCTATTAACCTCTTGCGGCGCGCTCTGCGTTTTGATCCACTGGGATCAGAAGGAGCTGCAGGCCAATGCGATCAAATCGGGTTATCTGGGCGGCCTAACCAGGGAAATCACGCGAGGCGTTGAAGGTGTGTCCAGCCACTTCGTCCATTTCTCTCTTTCCTCGATCGTATCGAAGAAGCGCCATAGCTTGTAGTCATCATCTGTTGCCTCTAGCATTTCTCCGACTGAAACAAGCTCCATGGGTAAGGAAATTTCTTCGCCTTCAAACCTGACGAAGTATGCACCCTCAGTAGCTATCCGAATGACCTGCCCCGTTGCATAGCTTCCATCGCCATCGTCGACGGTGAAGTACATGCCACTGAGGTTGTCCATTATTTTATCGTTCATTGTCTTGCCTATTCGTAACGAGCGCGCACAGAATCTTGAGGCGGCGAGAGGCAGCGACAGGATCTGGTGGCTTGGGCTGTCTCAACTAAAGAAACCGCCGCCGTACCGCGGCCATTTCCAGGCGTTTGGAAGCCATCTATAGGTAGCCGCTCTCAAGGACAACAGTGTCGAAGCGTGGCGTCACCCGATTGTCTGGATAGACACCGGAGACATTGTAGGCACCGAGGCTCTGGCCGTATGTGCACAGTGGATGGCGTGATCGTGCCGGCAGCTGAATTTTTTTAAGACCCCCAAAGATGCGCGCGTGGCCGACCCGCTAGCTGCCCATTCGGTAATTCGTCTTTTGTGCAGCGAACTGATAGACAACTGTGCCAGCTACCACACCGCGTGCTGCAGGAAAAATATACGCTCTGACGATCAACATCTGTTTTCAAGCAATTAAACCGGACCTTAATGGGAGGGCTCCTCATGGGTTGGAAAACCCCAAAGATCGAATACGTGAACGGATACAAAATTATTGAAGCCGAAGGGCCGGCCTTCAAGGTCTACGACGGCAGCCGTCAGCTAGGGGACGACTTTCCTTATTCCGGCGAAGCGGCTGCTCACGCGAACTCCCTTCCGCCACGGGATGCTCAACAGGGCTGAACAGGGATTCGAGGACATCCTGCTCCAAAGCGCGATACCGGCTTACGAGGACAGGCAGGCGGTATCTCCGGCAACTTCGTAAGGAACCCACGCCTCCCCTATGCATGTGATTGACCGTTGCTTGCGTTTGCAGCTGAATACCACTCGACATCTGCAAGATGAGGCGTATGGCTGCGTGCAGGGTTTTACTGCATGACAGGCTGTGACGAACGTGACCGATGGCGAACTGAGAGCAACCGAACAGTATAGCCGCCAGATCCTGGATGGCGCGGTCGACTATGCCATCATGGCTTTGGACCTTGATGGGAAGATTACTCGTTGGAACGAGGGCGCGCGCCGCATTTTCGGCTGGAACAAGGACGAGGTCACCGAGCAGCACTGGGATCTGATCCTGACGCCCGAAGACCGCGAGGCGGGTGCTGCACGTGAGGCGATGAGCGCCGCACTTGCATCGGGCACAGCACATCACGAGCGTTGGCACATCCGCAAATCCGGCGAACGGTTCTGGGCGAACGGTGAGATCAGTACTCTTGTTGACGAGCAAGGAGACGTCGTTGGTTTCGTAAAGGTTCTTCGAGACCGGACTAAAGAGCATCTCGCAGCACAAGCTCTTCATGATGCTGAAGCACGGTTGCGTCGAGCCCAGGAGGCAGGTGGGGTCGGAGTGTTCTCGCTAGACCTCATCACCAACATCCTTAGCCCTACCCCCGAGTTCTGCAAAATCTACGGACTGCCGGAGATCGACGACGTTTCCATCGAGCAGATCGAAGCGCTTGTTCTGCCAGAAGATCGCAGCACCGCCTCTAATCCCCAAACCCGAAAGATCGGGGCATCTCTTCTGAATGTCGAGTATGGGATCAGACGTGCTGACAACGGACAGAAGCGCTTCATCGCCCGCAAGGGTGAATTCGAGCGCGACGCGAGCGGCACACCGATCCGCTTCGTCGGCGTGGTTCAGGACATCACCGACACGCGGCGCGCCCAGCAGCAACTGCGCGAAAGTGACGCCCGCTTTCAGGCTCTGACACAGGCGCTCCCCAACCATGTCTGGACAGCGGGGCCACAGGGACAGCTCGACTGGTTCAACGATCGCGTCTATGCATTCTCAGGTCTTACATTTGACGATCTCGTCGGAAACGGCTGGACGCAGATGGTTCATCCCGACGACCTGCCGGAGGCCGCTGCCAAGTGGCTTTCTGCTGTGAGGGCTGGTGAAACCTACGAGTCGGAGTTTCGCCTGAAGGCAGCAACTGGCTGGTACCGCTGGTTCATCGCAAGAGCCGTCCCGATGAGGGATGATGATGGGAAGGTCGTCAGGTGGATCGGCACAAACACGGATATAGAGGATCAGCGAGAAGCTCAGGCACGGCTGGAGACAGCGAACAGGACCCTTGAAGACAGGGTTACCGAACGCACTGCCGACCGGGACCGCATGTGGCGCTTGTCGACCGATATCATGCTCGTTGCGGACTTCGAGGCAACAATTACCGCTGTCAATCCAGCCTGGCGAACGGTCTTCCGTTGGGACGAGGGCGAACTCGTAGGGCGCTCCTTCATGGACCTCATTCATCCGGACGATCTTGCGGCAACGTTGGCGGAGGTCGGGAAACTGAGTGAAGGTGTGACAACCTTTTCCTTCGAGAACAGATATCGCACGAAGGATGGCACGTATCGAACGATCTCGTGGACTGCAGTGCCCGACGACACCTTTATTCATGCTTTAGGGCGTGATGTCACGCAGGAACGTGAAGCATCCGCAGCCCTTCGCAGAACTGAACTCGCCCTTCAGCAGGCGCAAAAAATGGAAGCAATTGGCAACCTAACGGGCGGGGTCGCACATGACTTCAATAATCTGCTGCAGGTGGTTGCCGGAAATCTTCAGCTCCTTGCGCGGGACATCGCCGGAAACGACAAGGCACAGAAGAGGGTCACCAATGCACTGGCAGGCGTTGAGCGCGGTGCAAAGCTTGCGGCTCAGCTTTTGGCCTTCGGTCGAAGACAGGCTCTTGACCCAAAAGTCGTTAATGCAGGGCGGCTGGTGCGCAACATGGACGAGATGCTTCGCCGAACGATCGGAGAAGGTATTGAGGTGGAAACTGTCGTGTCAGGGGGCCTATGGAATACGCTCATCGACCCGATGCAGACAGAAAACGCGCTTCTGAATCTCGCCATCAACGCACGCGATGCCATGGACGGCTTCGGCAAGCTGACGATCGAGGTCGGCAATGCCATGCTGGACGATGCCTATGCGCGCGAGCATGACGATGTTGTGGCTGGCGAATACGTCATGCTCTCGGTCACCGACACAGGTGCCGGGATAACGAGCGACATTATCGACAAGGTGTTCGATCCGTTCTTTTCGACCAAGCCTGAGGGCAAGGGCACAGGCCTTGGGCTGTCGATGGTCTACGGATTTGTGAAACAGACTGGCGGCCATGTCCGGATCTATAGCGAGGTGGGATTGGGCACGACGATCCGAATGTACCTTCCGCGTTCGCGGGAGGATGAAGAGCGGACATCAATCCGGCGTGACGGTCCGGTCGAGGGAGGCTCCGAAACGATTCTCGTGGCGGAAGACGACGAAGGCGTGCGCGCAACCGTCGTCGAGACCTTGCAAGGGTTTGGGTACCGTGTCCTGAAGGCACCGGATGCCAGCGCTGCGCTTTCAATCATCGAAAGCGGTGTGCCGATCGACCTGCTGTTCACGGACGTCGTCATGCCGGGTCCGCTCAAGAGCGCTGATCTCGCGCAAAAAGCCAAAGAACGTCTGCCTGATATCGCCGTGCTCTTCACCTCAGGCTACACAGAGAACTCCATTGTCCACGGTGGACGGCTTGACGCTGGTGTTCAACTTCTCTCAAAGCCGTATGCCCGCGAAGCACTCGCTCGGAAGATCAGGCAGGTGCTGACCCGGAACACGGATGTGAAGGCAGAACAACAATCGCTCACGCCCCCGGCCGCCTTGCCGGCTGTCAGCGCAGACGCTATCCCCCACTCCACTGCCAAGCTCACCATTCTGCTCGTGGAAGATGAGGCCCTGATCAGGGCTGCTACCGCGGACATGCTCGAAGAGCTTGGTCATGAAGTCTTTGAGGCCGCGTCAGGTGAGAAGGCACTCCTGCTGCTCGAGCAGCAGAGCGTGGACATCGTCCTTACGGATCTTGGTCTCCCTGGTATGAGTGGTGAGCAGCTCTCCAATATGGTGCGCCAGAGGTGGCCTGCGATCGCGATCGTCTTCGCCACAGGGCGGGACACCGCGCCTGTGCTCAGCGATTCACGGCGCACATCTCTGCTTGCGAAACCATTCGGCCCGAACGAATTGTCGCGTGCAATAACGCAGGTGCTTAGCTGAAAGTGAACCGCGGCAGTACAAGGAGTGCAGAGTAAACGGTGTTTTCCCCGCACATTGGCCAAGCTCCATTGGCCGTTCGGAAAAATGCCGCGACAATCTTGATGGCAACAATGGGGCAACAGCGTCACTTTTTTTGCGGTCGCATAGTACACGAGCATGCAAAACTTCAGCCGACGAGCTTTGAACCTACTGCACAACCGAAACCGTTTCACGAACTTGCCTGACAGCATTGAAGACCTCTCCAGGCATGCCGAACCCTGGAGCGCAATAGAGTAAACGGAGTTCTTCCCAATGACGGTCGGGTTCGAGCAGGACCTCCGCCAAATGATCGAAGCGTCGCAGTTCCTCGGCGCTGATCTCCGCGTCTGGGGATGGCATCGCCCCCCAGTCGTCCCATGGCAGCATCTCAACCTTATTTAGGCTGGCGAGGTCACGGATCAAATTTGAGGCGATGAACCAGAAGCCGCCTTCATCGAAGATGCCAAAGCGATTGGGGTTGTCCTCGCCACGCCGGCAGAGTTGCCAGGCCTGGGCGGCCAGTAGGAACTCGCCCGACGGCAAGTCGAGAGTGTCGAAGACAAGCCCCAGTTCTGCACGCTGAAATTCATCGATCTGAAAATCGACCATCCGCCAACGATCACCATTCCAGACCTCCACCACCCAGTGGTCGATCGCCTTGTCGGGAGCGAAATAAGTGCCGAAACCGCACCGCGACCTAGCCGCACGCCCGTTCGCTCGCAAGGCCGCCACCGCGAGCAGCGAGAAATGGCTGCAGACACCAACCGCGCGACCCGCAACAGGAAGTGGTAAATTGCCTCCCGCAAGGAGGCCGTCCAGCACCGCGTCCACCGATCTCCTTTGCGAGAGTTCACGGCGCTCCGGGGTCAGCTCTTCGCCATATCTCGACGCCCAGTGCTCGTGAAGCATTCTTCCCTGAATCCATGTGGCTAGGTCGGCGATGTCCGTTGGAGCGCCTGCCAGCCCGACCTTATTCTTCTTCGCCGTGGAATGCGGGCCCGGTTCTCGGAAGTAGTCCAGCGTTACTATGTCCATGAGTATCCTCCAAGGCCGGAAGATCCGGCGAGGGCGCTTTGGTGTCAAGCTCACGGTGAATGCCGGCTTCGGGCGGACGGCAGACGAGCGACCTTGGCGGCTTCGCGCCAACAGCGGACATTAGCGTTGGGATACGTATGATCTGATTTGAGGCCGAGCGGTCCGTCCGCTTTTCTGATTTTCCGGATTGGCCTGGGTGTCAGCAATGCAGGCTCCAAGCTTAAGACGCCTGTCAGACCTTGCCTGTTGCTAGCAATTGGGCTCTCTAGGAACTATCGCTTTACGAGAGATGCAGCTGAGCAAGGCCGCTCGTTGGCATAGGAGACGCCATTGCAGAGTCTTAAAAACGGACTGTGGCTCAATGATCCCACAAAGGCAGATGCTTCTGATACCGAACTTTTCGTAACAACTGACGCCTACACCGATTTTTGGCGAGAAACACACTATGGCTTTGTCCGCGACAGCGGCCACTTCTACGCATTCCAAACCGAAGGCGATTTCACCGCCCAGGTTCGAGTCCAGGCGAATTTTGGACATCTCTACGACCAGGCTGGCCTCATGGTCAGGCTCGACGAAAGACGGTGGGTCAAGACCGGGATTGAGTTCTCGGATGGATATGGCTTGCTTGGCAGTGTGCTGACGGATGAAGTCTCCGACTGGGCAACGGGACGATATGACGGCGACCCATCAGATTTTTGGATAAGGGTGACCGTCCAGAGCGGCGTTCTCCGAATACAAGCGTCAGACGATGGGCAGACTTGGCCACTGGTCCGCCTATGCCCTTTCTCAAGGGCGGACAATTATTTTGTCGGCCCTATGTGCTGCACTCCCGAACGTGCAGGCTTGGAGGTAAGATTTAGTGAGTGGCAATTGGGGCGGGCCTTGGGGAAAGACCTCCACGACCTGACGTAGCGGCTAGAGCGCTCTATTTGAATCTAATTCCGCCGAACAACCACTCGGGGTCGGTGCTCTTGACAGGAATCGAACCTTCGCCTCGTAGTCCGTTCAGTATTAGGCTGTTGATAAATAAGTCTTTGGCGCCGATTTTGGTCAATTAATTCCAGTGCTTTCACCCTTCCAGTGACCTGGATAGGCAAGCCAAAAAACCACTTCACCAGCCAAGCGAAAATTTCAGTTGAAGTTTCGTGAAACTATGCAATCTCTGATCATCATTTTGAACTCGACCGATTCGTCTTAGTAGGTTTGCAGCTACCAGGAATCAGTTCGTTTCCGTGACTGCTTACCCTCAACCCCTCGCATTATTGGCTCCAGATGCCCGACAAGATTACGATAGATCTCGCCTCGATGTACGGCGAATTCAAGCTCGACAAAATAGTCCGCCGCGATGCCTTTAAACGCGTGATAGAAAAGCTCTATCGCCGACCGGAAGATGACGAACCTCTGGAGAGAAATTCGGGGTATCGCCCATCATCTCTCAATGTGATGAAGTCCCGTCGCCATGAGACAGTCATGATCAGCGCGCGACGAGGTGATGGAAAAACGACATTCCTGACGGATATTTTGCGGTTCATCGAGAAGAGGCAGGCCGGTGAGGCTCCCAATGAGCTGTTTGAAAACATGGAAATGGAGCGTGGTCCGGCATCACTCTACAGCCTTGGCGTTGTCGATCCTACCCTGATAGAGACCAAACAGAACATCGTTGTAATGATCATTGAAAAGATCAAAGCAGCGGTAGACCAGGCGAAAAGAGCCGACAGACCTGCGGCCGAAGACCACTATCGCGTATTCAAGCAGCGGTTGCGTGAACTCGCGGCCGGCTTGACGCTCCTCGACGGCATCGGTGATGAATCGCTTCACGGCAAGGAATGGGTCGATCCTGACTATGTGCTGGACAAAGGGCTGGACCGCGCGAGCGCAGCGGCGGCATTCGAACGCTCGTTTTATCGCTATGTCAGCGAGGCTTGTCGTTTCCTGACCGTAGATGCCTTTGTACTGGCAGTGGATGACGTCGATACCTCGTTTGAGCGCGGCTGGCCGGTACTCGAGGCGATCCGAAAATATCTTGCGACACCCCGATTGAAGCTTTTGCTCGCTGGTGACATGAAACTCTACAATCTGCTTGTCCGACAGCAGCAATGGAAGCAGATGACTTCGGACTTCATCAATGCAGAGCGGCAGGTTCCACGAAATCAGTCCTACAGTGATCAAATTGCACCGATGATTGACGTGCTCCAGGATCAGTATCTTGTGAAAATTGTCCGCCCCGAAAACAGGATCGATCTGCAGCCCCTGACTTATTACGCCGAGCGCGCGTCCATCTCCTTCACAATTGGCAATACGAAAGCCGTCACAGAGCGGATGGTGTCGCGGCGCTACGCAAAACTCCTGCTAGGGCTTGGCGCCCCGGAGGATGTCGCAACGATACAGTCGATCATGCTTCGCTTGCCTATGCGTAGTAGTCTGCAGCTGTATTCGTCAGTATGGCCTCTTTTGTCTAATGGAAGCCGCGACGACCAGTCGCAACAGTACGAGATAGCGTTGGACACGCTCCGTCATGTCGCATCGACCGGTCTTATGGTACTTGATTTCGATGAAAACGAGTTGCGCAATCCCGATCCTGACCGGATTTTCGGAGTTTTTGCGGGCTGGATGACGAAAAAGGATCTTTGGCGCCCGATGGCGCGGTTCTATCCCGAGGGCCTTGAAGAGAGTAGCGATCTTGCTGCGATGTCGGTTGGCGCAACACTCGTGGACCTCTTTCGTCGCCAGCCAAGGGCGATAATCGATTACTGGCTGAAGGTTTGTACAATCCGCGAAAAGATTGCTCGTGGGGACATCACATCGTCTGAGCGACTTAAAGAGCTTCTGGATCATCTCAACATCCGCAGTAAAGAGGAAGCGCTACAGACTGTCAGCCGCCTGGCTGCATGGGAGGCCGCTGAAGGACAGCAAATCGCCCGGGGAATACGCATCAGCGGTGCTGCTGTGCCAGCCGGCCCACGCATTAGGGAAACTGGAGCAGCCTCTTCAGAACTGTATGGCGATTTCGATTTTGAAAGCTTCAGGCGAGAATTGGGGGCAAAGAGCGAGAACTCTATCAACCGTGCACTTCAGAAGCTACCAGCACCGCTTCGCGGCTTCCATTTGCGACTGGCCCGGTCTAGTTGGGACTACTCCTACAGTGGCAAGGGAGAAGCAGGCTTCGTTCCTGTTTTCGGCAACACTCTGGAAAGCCTGCGCGCGGGATTAGGTGGCCAAGTTGCGTCGATTGCAATGATTCCGGCAAGTCGGATCACAAGCGGGCAGCAATCCGACAATGGCAGCTATTCCCTGCTTCGGATGCTGGGATTTATAAGTGGCACACTTGGGCTCAGCCGTGGCAGCCTCACGGCCCGCGCACTTCACCGCCGCCTTGATCAGTTTTTAGTTACTTCGGGGATGCCGCGGAGCTATCCCACCCCTGGCGGGGCGGCGACCAGCACGGCCGGGAGCAATATTGACGAAGACAGTGAGATCCCAGCTAATCTTGCGGGCGAAAGAGAGGAACTGGGCGCTGATTACGGGACTTCGAACGACGAGGCTGTCAATGCTTTGATAAAATGGCTTGATGCGCTGAATGCGAAAACGCTGTCCCTGGCGCCGATAACGCTGGCGCGCGTATGGACGCGGTTTTCCTATGCGTTTGACTCCATTCGTGATGAACTTCGTCATGCGAAAACACGTTATCTTGGCGTGCTAATGCATCGCTCTATTATCGCTTTTCTGCACGCGCTGGCGGTCGAGACCTATCGCGCTGAAGGCAATACCATCGGGCCGAAGGTGGCAGATAATCCGGTCCGTTCGAACGAACCATTTCTGGCTATGCTTCAGGAGCTGGACATCAGAGAAGTCGACGCCAATGCCAACAAAGACGAAGACGATGATTCTGACGACGACGAGGAGGTCGGTTTCTTTCGCTGGATTTTTGCCTGCCCCCTCTGGGGCTACTTTCTGGCGAGACACGAGGAGGATCTCACAGGATCGAAAGGCCGCGACGTAGCGGGCGAGATTTTTGATCTTTACCGGCAACAATCACGCGCTTCCACCGGTCTCGAACTCGATTACAGCGTGACTTTTCGCCAGCCGAATGATGGGCGAACAGCACAGTTCGACGGCTTGTTTTTCCTCCTGAACAGCGTCTATTTGCAAGGCCACAAGGCTGCACGTACAGCCGAGCCGAAGCCGGCTATACGTCGCCCGGTCGTTCGAAGCGGGCTTAATAGGTCCGGCGGTGGCAACGCGGACAAATCCTGATGGCTGCCCTGATTGATCGGCGTGCCTTTAGCGACAGCCACGGATTGGCAGAACTTTGCCGTGGAGTTATTCCGCCAATCACCGAGACAAAACGCAGGATCTTTATTACAGAACGTCGAACCAATTTCGGTTTTCCGGATCATTTCTACAAGGGGTATCTTGCCGATCGTCTGGATGACGTGGGTGCGGTTGGTGAGCTGCCGTATCACACGCTCACCAGGCTTGCAGAGCGTTATCTGGAGCGCCGGGACGGAAAGATCGTCGTGCGCCTCGACCGGTTTTCCGAATGGCACGAGCTCCTGCCATTCATTTCACCGCTCGCCGTTCTTATCGCCTTTCTCGTGAACGAAGACCGGGCGACCAGCAATTCCACGCTTGATCCGCGCGTAGATCTCGAACGCCAGATTGGCGACACGGCTGTCCTGGGTCCGCATGACCTCGCGCTTGACGATCTTATCGAGCGAAAGGGTTTGAACGAACTGCATATGCATCTGAACGGCAGCACCGAACTGGATATCGTCTGGGCCGACGCCTGCACCGATCCTGACGGATTCTACGGAGAGCTTTTGGCAGCTTCCCAAAAGAGCAAGCTTCCAGTAGCAGAGCTTTATGAGCAACTGGAGTTTGGACTGACGCCTTACAAGCTCTACGAACGCATGCGTGCTTTAAGACGCGTACGTCACTACATGGCCGATATACTTGGTGCGGCACCAGACTATGGTTCGCGTTTGCGTGGTCTTTCCAAGTTGACTGAGGCGATGACAGCCAATCTCAGCGATGGCGAATGGAACTATGAGCGACAGTCATCGCTGTCCGAACATCCGAGTTCAAAGCTCTACGGTCGGCGTCGATACAGCCGGCTCATCAACGAAGCGGCATGGCTCTATCGTTGCCTAGCGCACCTTCGTCATAATCGCTCAGACACGATCATCGGGACAGGTCTTTATTTCAACTTTTTGCTCCTCAATCAGGTAACGCGCCTGGCGGTCCAGCAGCCGGAAGAGTCCGGGTTCGACCAGTTCCAGAAATATACCCTGCTCGGAACACGCGAAAAACTTGAGCGGCATTACGAAGCACGCTTCCGTCAGCTCAACATCGCCTCACCTCACACTTTGCTGTCACATCTGGAGGGTCGGTTTGCCGCCAAAAGCAGCATTACCGAAACCGAAAATCTCGTGCTTCAGATTACTGAAGACTATCTTGCGTTTCGCGGCTGCAGTTATCGTGGGCACTTGCGCAAGCTGCATGGCAAGGTGCCACCATGTCTAGTTTCGCGGCCGTGTGACGGCGACCGGTGCGCAAGACGCGGTCGTCCCGACGCAGAACTTTCGCTGGTTGCGCATTTCATCAAGAAGCCGCCCAGTAGTCAGAAAGATAACTCCAGAGGATATTTGGACAGTGACCTGCGTGCAGATCTAGATAGACAAGCGCGTCATCTTCGTGAACTGATTACACGAAGGGACTTAATCAGAACCGTTCTTGTCGGGATTGACGCAGCTTCGAACGAACTGCACGCGCCGCCGGAACCGTTCGCCCCGGCTTTTCGGATCATGCGACAGGCGGGTGTCGGTAGAGCAACTTTTCATGTAGGCGAAGATTTCCGCCATCTGGTTTCGGGGATACGCTCTGTCGCGGAGGCCATAGCATATCTTGACCTCCGCGCGGGCGATCGCATCGGTCACGCGATCGCACTTGGCGTTGATCCCACCCTCTGGCGTGCGCGGACCCCCAACCGGATAATGCTCAATCGGCACGACCTTCTGGATGACGCTGTTTTCGCGCAGCAGAATCTGGTTCAGCTCGACGGCTTTGCAGAAGATGTCGGGAGATTGACGGATATGATCACGCGACTTTCGCGCGATATCTACAGTCTGGACGTGAGCCCGGTCGTCCTGTCGCAAGCCTGGCAACTCAGAGATCTTGATATCCGCGAAATCAGGCGGATCGAGCACCGTCTTGCGCAGCGCTTGCTACCTGTGACGGCGGCCAATGTTGTTAAAGAGGCCCGTGTGCTGGCACAGGAAGTAATGGACAAACTCCGTGCCCGGGAGCTCGATCTGGTTGCCGACCGGGTCGAACATGCCGCATCTGGATACGCTTTCTACAGAAAGCGGCATCTGCTTGACGAAACAAAGAGGCCACTTTGCGAAAGCGTGACCGACCTCGTGTCAATACCCGCGCTCTGTGCCCTTCAGGACATTGTTCTCGCTGAGATAACGCGACGAGGCATCGCGCTTGAAGCACTCCCGACAAGTAACATGAGGATAAGCGTCTATCAAACGATGGCTGAACACCACATCTTCAGATGGCTGGGATTAACGGGACCGGTGCTGAAAAACAGACCGACCGTAGTGATCGGAAGTGACGATCCTGGAATTTTCTGCACAAACATCCGGAACGAGTATGCGGTCATTTCGTCGGTTCTACGCTCGGACTTTGGCAAATCCGCCGCAGAAGCCGCATTGATCTTAGAAACATTGAACGACAATGGGCGGATTCATCGCTTTCGGCCGAACTCGCCCGCCTTCAGTTAGCTGTTCACACTGTGTTGGTTTCCACGCAGAACTGAGCCGGTTAGGCGCATAATTTCCATTGAGAATTGAGCCATGTGAACCTTCCCTCCAACGCGGTGAGCGACGGGGGCGACGGAGTGATCCACATGGGACTTTTAAACATCATCCGTCGGATGGCGCTGCGCGAGAAGCGTAAGCGTCCGGTCAGGCCATTTCCAAAGGTGTTTGCAGGTTCCACGGCAAGAGCTCGTCGATCCGGTTTATGGGGTGATCGGCGATGCGGGTAAGGACATGTCGCAGGTAAGCTTCCGGATCGAGGCCGTTGAGCTTTGCGGTTTCGATCAACGACAGGATTGCAGCGGCGCGTTCGCCGCCTTTGTCCGACCCAGCGAACAACCAGTTCTTACGGCCGAGCGCGATCGGTCGGATTGCCCGCTCAGCGGCATTGTTGTCGATCTCGATACTGCCATCGTCGAGAAAGCGGCAAAGCGATTTCCAACGGGAGAGCGCATATCGGATTGCCTCAGCCGTTCCGGATTTATGCGGCAGGCGTTTGAGATTGTCGTCTAGCAATGACCGCAGGCCTTCTACCCTGGGAGTGCTGCTATGTTGCCGCGCGGCTTTCCGCACGTCTGGCGGCTCCCCTCGAACGGCCTTCTCGATATCGTAGAGCTCACCGATCCGGCGCAGGGCTTCCTCGGCAATCGGCGCTTTGCCCGACGTCGTCAGATCGAAGAACTTGCGTCTTGCATGCGCCCAGCAGGCTGCTTCCAGTATGACCGGCAGGCTGCCTGGCTTGTTTGGTTCGTAGAGGTCGCGGAAGCCCGCATAGCCGTCGGCATGCAGCGCGCCCGAGAAGGTGTCCAGATGCTGCCTGGGATGCAGTCCCTTGCGATCCGGACTGAAGAAGTAGCAGATGGCCGGTTGGATCGTGTCACCCCAGGGACGGCCGTCGCGAACGTAAGTCCATAATCGGCCGGTCCTGGTCTTGCCTCTGCCTGGCTCCAGCACCGGGACGGGCGTGTCGTCACCATGAAGGCGATGGCCTGCAAACACATGCTCGCTGATCTTCACCCGAAGCGGCTCCAGCAATGTGCTGGCCTTGCCGATCCAGTCCGCCATGGTCGAGCGGGAAAGGTCGACGCCTTCCCGTGCGTAAATCTCGGACTGGCGATAGAGCGGCAGGTGATAGCAGTATTTGGCGATCAGGATATGGGCGACCAGACCGGGCCCCGGCTTGCCGCGTTCGATGGGCAGCGACGGCATCTCGGCCTTGACCTGCGTATCGCAGCCTTTGCAGGTGAAGCGCGGCTGGATATGGCGCACGACACGAAACGAGGCCGGGACATAGTCGAGAACCTCGCTGACGCTCTCGCCTGCGCGGATGAAGTCTGAGCCGCCACAGACCGGGCATGCGCAAGTTGCCTGGTGTGTCACGTCATGACGTGGCAGATGGTCTGGCAGCGGCTGACGGCTGGGCTTGGCCCTTGCCGCACCTGATGCCGACGACAGTGCCGGGATCAACACTTCCGCCTCGACCGCCTCGATATCTTCCAGGGCCAGTTCGAGTTGTTCAATGGTGCGGTCCATTTTCTCGGAGGACGAGCCGAACCGTGCCCGTTTGAGAACTGCGAGCTGCGCCTTCAATTTGTCGATCAGCGTATCGCGGGATTGAAGCTTTCGAGCCTGTTCAGCCAGTTGATCAGCCTGCGCGGCGATAATGGCTCGCAACGCATCGACATCGTCAGGCAGGATCGGAGGGCTCGTTTCCATGCCAAATTCTATAGCCGATTTGGCGTCAGATTTCCACTTATCTATCTGTAAAGATTGGCATCTATCTTACGCAACCCGAGTCGGTGCAGAGGTCCAGGCAGGACGACGCCAGTCGATATCTTCCCATAGCATCGACAACTGTGCTGCCGTCAGTCGGGCCGTGCCGTCGGTCGCGGATGGCCAGGGAAAGCGGCCCTTCTCCAGGACTTTGTAGTAGAGGCAGAACCCCTGTCCATCCCAGAACAGCAGCTTGATACGATCCGACGGCCCCGGAATGCGAAGACCGAACCCGACGCGGGCTTCTGGCGAAGTGACGACTGCACCAGCGCCGTCAGGCCATCGATCCCCTTGCGCATATCCGTCACACCGCAGGCGAGATAGACGCGCACATTTGCGCCGGGCGCGATCATGCGTCTTCAACCGAGCGGATCAGTGCTTTCAGCACGTCAGGCGCAATGTTGGCCTCGACCTTCAAAACGCGGCCGCCCTTGCAACCAATCTCGATCCGCATGGGACGTGCCGACCGCTTTGCCGCAGGCTTGTCGACTGGGCTGGTTCGCTCGGCTTCGTCGCTCGTCTCCGTGGCAATCAATGCGACCGGCAAAAAGGAGACCACCGGCTCGGACTGCTCGGCCGCGAACTTGCGCCGCCAGGTATAAATCTGCTGCGGTTTGACATCGTGCCGCCGCGCGACGTCGGCAATCCTGGCATCCGGCTCGGCAGCCTCTTGCAGTATTGAAAGCTTCTCGTCGTCGGACCAATCGCGCCGACGCTCGACGCCGGTCAAAATCTCCATGCGGCCCATAGTTCATCCCTGATGGCGTCTCTAATGACGGAATTAGTGACGTAACTTCAGGCGTTCGCAGATGATCTCCAACACTGCCTCACCGGACGCTTACCCTGAAACACTCGCTTTGCTGGGTCCAGGCCGACGATACTAACTACCCTCATGGAGGCTCTCTCCTCTCAGCGACGTTCTGGCGAACATCACTTTGGCACATTGCGATGCCGTCGGGAGGGGCATCCACTCCATCAGCTCTCAGTGGAAACGTATGGCCCGCCCTGCTTGCAAGTGATTTTTTGATACCTGAACAGTCTGCTTCAACGTATTCGGTCTCACGGTCGTGCCGTGGCCAAGATGGATATCCGCACGTTCAGAGCCACGATAATCAACACGGTTTCCAAGAACCATTTCCACTGCTGGGCTATCCGAACGCCGATCAACTGTCAGGCCATCTCCATTCCACTCGCAAACATCGTAGGCTGCGCATTAGAGCAGCCAATTACCTAATTTACCGCGACGCCAAAAGACCGCTCGTATGGCAGACCTTTGCGCAACACCGCCCACGCGATACGCGCCAGTTTGTTCGCCAAGGCCACGATGACGACATTGCGTGCCACGCCTCTGGACAACATCGCTCTGAGCCATTGGCCGATCGACGTGTCGCTCTTACTGAGCGTGTGCATCGCTGCTCGAGCACCATGAACGAGCAAGGTTCGCAGATATGTATTGCCGCGCTTGGTTATGCCAAGCAGCCGCGCCTTGCCGCCGGTCGTGAACTGACGAGGCACAAGTCCCAACCATGCTCCAAGATCTCGGGCGTGCTGGAAGCTGCTGGCATCTCCGATCGCTGCAACGAGCGCGGTCGCATTCAAGACACCGATCCCAGGTATTGAAGTCAGACGACGCATTGCGCTGTTATGCTTGGCTAGAGATACAAACTCTCCGTTCAAAGCCTCGATCTTCTTGTCGAGCATTCGCCATTCATCCCGCAATTCCAAAATCAGGCTTCGGATGTGCGGCGACAAAACGTCGTTGCCTCCGGCAATAAGCTCATCAAAAGCGCTTTCGAACTTCACGCGCCCGGCAGGGAACACCACACCTCTTTCCAGAAGAATTGCGCGGTGCTGATTGATCAAGGTCGTGCGCTCAGCAACCAGGCGTGACCGAACCCGATGCAGCGTCTGGATATCAAGTTGCTCCTGGCTCTTCAGGTCCACGAACCGCATCGTCGGGCGAGACGCCGCCTCGGCAATTCCCTCTGCATCTCGATCATCATTCTTCTGTGCCTTTACGTAAGGCCTGACATATTCCGGCGACATAAGCCGCACTTCATGACCAGCAGCGGCAAAGAGCCGACCAAGATGATGTGCGCCGCTGCAGGCCTCCATCGCGATGACGCAGCGTGGCAGCTTCTCGACAAAATCAATCAATGTCTGTCGCCGCATCGTTCGACGCAAAATCACGGCACCCTGGCCGTCAACACCAACGACACTGAAGCTGTTCGTCCCAATGTCGACACCCAATATTGAAATCTGCATGGCTCGGCTCCTTTCCCTTCACAAGAGAGACATCATACTCGATGTTCTCGGAAGGGCGGGCCATCCCATAATCAACAGCCTGGTGCCTTGCGGCCACGGAATGCGTTCACATCGCCACGCCGACCAAGCGATGGACGCGGCGATCTAATCTCCCCCGGGTTTAGCGTCATGACGTTGCCGGATGTTATCGAGGGGGTGATCCAATCGGCCAGATTAATTGCGTCTCCAGAATCGACGGCTCGCCTTCTTGGCCGTCTTTGCCGTCTGGCGCATCGGGACCGAACTCTCCGCGCCGGCCCGATCGACCCTTTACGCATATCCCCCGCGCGTCCGGTGCCCCAGCTGCCTGACCTTCACCACCAGCGCTCCCCCGACCGCCAGCCCCACCTTCGCCAGCCAAGCTTCGAGAACCCTGGAGCGCTCCAGAGGCCACGTCCCGCCCGACAAGGAAAATCTTCTCGTTCAGCGTCTTCTGTGTCTCCTCAGTCGCAAAAAGCCTCAGGACCCCCCCATTTCCGCCTTTTCCACCAGACCATCCTGGAGATCCGCGGACACCTGCAGCGCCATCGCGTCCGTCGCCTGGCGGGGATACACAGCGTAACAAGATACAATCCGATGCCGCCTTGCATCGCTCTATGGTCGATAGCAACTCCCTCCTATCTGTCGCCGGGAAGCTTGAAAGGCCGGCTACGGCTGCATCAATTGCCGCCGTAAAATCCGACTTCTCTTTCTTTGTGACGACCATGGAAACGCCAGGTGCCGGTGACGTGACATCGGTCACGGGCGTATGGCCCTTTCCAGGGGCACCTTGCTGCCCCCGTCGACCATTTTCTCCCGCAAGATCGACGTAGAGTTTTCCACCCTTCACCGACCCAAGCGCAATTATCGTAACATCCCCTGCCCCTGCACCATTCGCCACGGCTCCATCTGGCGCAGGCCCCTTCCCATCGTTAGTAAACGCAGTGATTTTCGCACCGTCTTCGATCTCGAGGTCGTACGCGGCAATCACCAGGTTGCGGGCCCCGATCGTCAGGTCAGCGGTCTTGGTGAGTTTCACACGCTTTGCGTATATCCACGTCTCGCCCGGACTACTATTGTCAGCCAAGGGAAAAGTGCTGGAAATTGAGACGCTATCCTTGCTTGCGATGAGGCCCAACAGGGTTGACTGTGTGTCGAGCGTTGCATTGGACCGGGTTGGCAGGATTTGCGTGATCGCCTGAACGGTCGGCGGGGGCCCTATGAAGTCGGTGGCACTAACCATTAATCGCTCCTGTCCTGCCACAGTTGGGGTCAGGAAGGTTTGCCAAGCCTGCTTGTTGTAAGCGTAGAATTGGACCCGTGCACGGTAGATGATGTCAGTGGCCGCATCGCCAATGGGTACGAAAAACCTGACAGCTATGAGGATAAGGGGGCACGCGACGAACATGAACAGGCACCAGCGGCCAATCCGCCGATTGCCGACCGTGTTGCCAGGTAGCATCGCATTCGCGCTTACGAAGACGACGTAGCAGTAAAAGATCACGGCATTGGCTAGAACAACGCTCCAGAGTCCGACGCTCGACAGCGTAAGCATTGAAAGGATCAATATTCCCAGCAGCACCAGCAATGGCATGACTTTTAAAGCCACCCGAATGCGAGCGGTGTCTGGAGTATCCCCAAGACTTTTGTCGATCAGGTCGCTGTAGCCGCTTACGCCTTTCAGCATGAACTCAAGCGTCGCTTTACTTAGGTCGGACGTCGGCATATCACTGCTCCAGCACGATGCGTTGGGTAAGCAGTTGCCCACGCTGCCCCTCACGACCAGCACGACCAGCAGGACCGTTCACACCGACAGGACCATTGGAGCCACTTGGTCCGACTCCGCCGCACAGGCCCGAGGACTGGCCTCCCGGCCCGCCAAGCCCGCCGAGCCCACCATTTCCGCCTGAACCTCCCGGTCCCCCCTCCCCGCCAAGAGCAAGAAATCGAAAATGCTTCACCGCTTCTGGCAATTCAGTCTCGACAATAAGCGAGCCTGCATCGCCGCCATCCGCGCCATCTTTGCCCGGTTGTCCGGGTTCGCCAGGAAGGCCGTCTCGCCCGCGTCCGGGCCCACGGCGGCAATCGAACAATCCTGATGCGGCATTATCCCCTTGCGCGCCATTCGCTCCCCGCGCCCCCGGCGCGCCTCGCAGCCCGGCTTGGCCTGGTCTACCCGACAAATCGACTGCAAGATCGCCGACGATCGACCGGTGAATCCTCACTGTAACCGCGCGTACGTTCATGAACGTTTCGCCCGCAGCGAACGGTCGCACCTCTTGAAATGCTACGATTGCGCCGTTGTCGGAGACCACGCGTAGCGCCTCTATAGTCAATTGGCTGCCATTAGTAATGATCTTAGAATTGCTCAGTCGAAGCTCCGACGTCGAAATGACCCGGGCCTCGCCGGCATCTATTGTCAGGATAGCGTTTTCTAGTGTTAGCGGCGGCATTTGAGTCAAGGCCGCTGTCCTGCCCACTAGATCGCCCTCTACCTCGGTCCGAATGTCCTGTGGCAATGACGAGTATGAAGTGTTGCCCCGAATGACCAAGCCATCTTGCGATTTAAAGTTGAGAATTCCTGGAGCGTTCAACATTCGTGCGACGAACAGGGCGCCGCTCTGCGGCACCGAAAAAAATACCGAGGTAATGAGTAGCACCTGCACGAGGATGAAAATGCCGACAAAAGCCCAAGCAACTAAATGCGGCAGCACGCTATTTGATCGACTTAACTTCAACGCGAATGCGGAAACCAAAGTGGCCACGACGCCGAACACAAGGACAGCAGCCCCCATCGCAAGCACTGAAACGAACGGGGCTCGCTGCTGAACGAGGAATACTGAGACCGACAGTATGACCAGTGCACCTACCGCGACCGCCGTCTGCGCGGGGGCAATCTCACGAGACAATTTGATGATACGCTGGAGAGGAAACAAACCCTTGCGATCTTCCGATATTTCATTTTCCGACGTCATCGAGGTCTAGCTCCGTGGCGGATTTCGAGGTCAAACAACGCGAGCAATATGCACATGGATTGCACTATATTTGTACTTTTTTCCCATCAAGAAACACAAGCTATTTCTCAGGCGTGATCTTCTTCAGCACGGAGAATATGCCGGGTGGCTGGACAAGCTTGTCGCGATGTTGGGTTAGGCTCAGGACCTATTAAYCTCTTGCGGCGCGCTCTGCGTTTTGATTCACTGGGATCGAAAGGAGACGCTGCCATGAGTGACCTGATGCTGTTGTCGGAGGCGCAGATGCGCCGGATTGAACCTTTCTTCCCGCTGTCACATGGCGTGCCGCGTGTNCGTTTTGATTCACTGGGATCGAAAGGAGACGCTKCCATGAGTGACCTGATGCTGTTGTCGGAGGCGCAGATGCGCCGGATTGAACCTTTCTTCCCGCTGTCACATGGCGTGCCGCGTGTTGATGACCGCCTGGTGTTGAGCGGCRTCATTTTCGTCTTGCGCAACGGCCTGCGGTGGCGCGACGTGCCGCGTGAATACGGGCCGCACAAGACCATCTACAATCGCTTCATCCGTTGGAGCCGGCTCGGCGTCTTCAACCGGATCCTGGCAGAATTGACGGAAAAACGCAGCAAATCCGACACCTTGATGATCGATGCGACCCACCTCAAAGCCCACCGCACTGCAGCCAGCCTGCTAAAAAAGGGGATGTTCCCCGACGTATC
>NZ_LMQB01000009.1:20608-20929 GCF_001424045.1 Rhizobium sp. Leaf371
GCCTCTGGTCCTGCTTTTGAGCGAAGGCCAAATGAGCGACTATAAGGGAGCGGCACATATGCTGCATGTCCTGCCGGAGGCCAGAACCTTGCTGGCGGACAAGGGCTATGACGCCGACTGGTTTCGCGCTGCCCTGGCCGAGCGCAAGATCGAAGCCTGCATCCCGTCACGGTCCAACCGGAAAGTCCCCATCCCGCACGATCCTGTTCTCTACARGAAGCRCCACAAAATCGAGAACATGTTCGGCAGGCTCAAGGACTGGCGGCGCATTCACACCCGCTAYGACCGCTGTGCACATACCTTCTTCTCGAGCATCTGCAT
>NZ_LMQB01000010.1 GCF_001424045.1 Rhizobium sp. Leaf371
CAGTTCTACTTCCGCACGACGGACGTGACCGGGATCGTCACGCTTCCGGAAGGCACGGAAATGGTCATGCCGGGCGACAACGTCACCGTTGCCGTCGAACTGATCGTTCCGATCGCGATGGAAGAAAAGCTGCGCTTCGCAATCCGCGAAGGCGGCCGGACCGTCGGCGCCGGCATCGTGGCTTCGATCGTCGAGTAATCAGGGATCCATCGACGGCATGGCGCTCGAGCGCCGTGCCGTGGTTCCCAAGACATCATGAGAGCGCCGCCTTCGGGTGGCGCTTTTGTCGTTTCAGGGGTGCAGGACGGTGGATGCGGATGCTTGGGCCGATGCCGAACATCGGAACGGCTTGTCCTTTGCCGCCAATGCGGTAGATCCGCCTTGCCATTCTGGAGGATCTCACGTGAAGAAACGCATTCTGTTTACCGGCGGCGCCGGCAAGGCCGGCCGCCATGTCGTGCCATATCTGGTGGAGGCCGGCTACGAGGTGCACAATCTCGACCTCGTGCCGCTGGAACATCCCGGCGTGACCAATCTCATCGTCGATATCACCGATAGCGGGCAGGTCTTCAACGCCTTGTCGATGCATGCCGACATGCCGGATCTCGATCGCGCGCCGATCGGTAAGGGCAGGGACATGCGGCCTTATGATGCCGTGGTGCATTTCGCGGCCATTCCCCGCATCCTGATCAAGCCGGACAACGAAACCTTCCGCATCAACACCATCGGCACCTACAACGTCATCGAGGCTGCCGCAAAATTCGGCGTTCGCAAGATCCTCGTCGCCTCCAGCGAGACCACCTACGGCATCTGCTTTGCCGAGGGGCACCGCGACGTCGCCCGCTTCCCGCTGGAGGAAGACGCCGATGTGAGCCCGATGGACAGCTACGGTCTGTCGAAGGTGCTGAACGAGAAGACGGCGAGGGCCTTTGCCGAGCGGTTCGGAATCGATATCTACGCCATCCGCATCGGCAACGTCATCGAGCCGCATGAATATGCGATGTTCCCGACCTGGTTTGCCGACCCGACCATCCGCAAACGCATTGCCTGGAGCTACATCGACGCACGCGACCTCGGGCAGATCTGCAAACTCGGCATCGAGAAGGACGGCCTCGGCTTCCAGATCTTCAACGCCGCCAACGATACCACCTCTGCCAATACGCCGACCGCCGATCTGCTCCGCGATCACTTTCCCAACGTGCCGGTGTCCCGCGAGCTCGGGACATATGAGAGCCTGCTGTCGAATCGCAAGATCCGCGACGTTCTCGGGTTCCGCGAGGAGCACGACTGGCGGAAATATGTGACGCTCCCGGCATAACACCGCCGTTCCGACCTGTTCGCGGCGCGTGTCAGGGCGCGCCGCGTCAATCCTGAGAATGACCCGCAAGTTTTAGGGGTTCCGTTCCGATCATGCCGGGACTATCGTAAGGCAGGTTTGACGGACGCTGGTGCCGGTGAACCTTCGCCTCCGCAAAGGTCGGATGAGCGGCATGAGCGTTGCCTGTGCGGTCCGCGTTCCAGGCAACGGATTTTCGGCAGGGCCTTCGCGTCGATGAATTCGACCGCTTGCCCGGAACGGTGGAACCCTTCAATGAACACGATGTCCAGGACGGCGCTCACCGCCGTCTGCTTTGCATTTGCGGGCCTCGGCCTCTCTCCACTGGCGCAGGCGGGTGACCGCCTGATCTGGCAGCCGACGAAGCTGGGCGATAACGGCCTGCATCTGCGCATGGGCGTCAAGCTGCCGATCGCGGGTGAGGCGAGTGCAGGTGCGGATGTGGCGGTCGCAGCCACGCGGTCCGGCCGCGTCGAGGACACGCCGGTCGACATCTGGGCGCGGGTCGCCACCCGCAACGGGACGCGCACCGCGGTCGCCACCAGCCGGTCCATCGACGGGGTGTTCGATCCACGCGGCGGCACCGGCCATCTGGATGTCAGCATGAACCGAAAACGGATCCTCAACGCAAGCCTGGATCTGGAGCGCAGCCGCGGTGTCAATCTTGTCTGCTCTGACCATCTCAAACGGTGCGACAATATCGTCTTTCGTCAGTCGGCTCGGCTGACGGCGGTTGCGACCGGAACGGCCGTGGTGGCGGAAGGCCGTTACGCCCCGGCCAAGCTCGACGTCTCCAACATCGTCCGCGTCGAACAGCAGATCACGCGGAAGATGAATGTCACGGCAGCGCTCGCAGCACCTTTCAAGAATGACAGGCAGGCGAGCATCGGCTTCTCCTACGCTTTCACCTGGTAGAACGCGACACGGAGCATGAGGGTGGGGATGAACGGGGAAGAGGGCGAGGCGTCGGGCGAAAAGATGAAAAGGGCCCTTGCCAATCCGGCGCGCGCGTCTTAAAGGAGCGCACGGTCGACACGACGACGATACGCTCCCCGGAGCTGTTCCGTTGTGCCGTGTAGGGGTATAGCTCAGTTGGTAGAGCGGCGGTCTCCAAAACCGCAGGTCGTCGGTTCAAGCCCGGCTGCCCCTGCCATTTCCTTCGACAGGTGTCTCCGGTCCATCGCGATGCAAGCCGTTATATGAGGGACTTTGGCAGCCTCGAAGCGTGCGAAAACATGACTCGGCACGGCGTGGAACCGAAGGCATAATTCGTTTAAAAGATCGGAAAGTCCTTGTGATTTTCAGAATCGGTCTTTATGTAGGGTCCAACAGACACGCGGCGCGTGGGGCTGAGCATTCAGCTTTACGGGCCGTCAAGGCGTGAGCATTCAATGGCAGCGAAGACTAATCCCGTTACGTTTCTGAAGCAGGTCCGCTCCGAGACGGCAAAAGTGACTTGGCCCTCGCGCCGGGAAACCGTGATCTCCACGCTGATGGTGTTCATCATGGTCATCATTTCTGCAGCGTTCTTCTTTGCGGCGGATCAGTTGATGGGCTGGCTCATTGGCCTCGTCCTCAATGTCGGCATCTAATCGAGTGGGAATGAACATGGCTCCGCGTTGGTATATCGTTCACGCCTATTCGAACTTCGAAAAGAAGGTCGCCGAGTCGATCGAAGAGAAGGCCAAGCAGAAGGGCTTGAGCCATCTGTTTGAAAAGATCCTGGTTCCGACCGAAAAAGTCGTTGAAGTCCGTCGCGGCCGCAAGGTCGATGCCGAGCGCAAGTTTTTTCCGGGTTACGTGATGGTTCGCGCCAACCTGACGGATGAGGCCTATCACCTCATCAAGAACACGCCGAAGGTCACCGGGTTCCTCGGTTCCGACAACAAGCCTGTTCCGATCCCAGACCACGAAGCCGAGCGCATTCTCGGTCAGGTCCAGGACGGCGTGGATCGCCCGAAGCCTTCGATCTCGTTCGAGGTCGGCGAGCAGGTCCGGGTCTCCGATGGTCCCTTCGCCTCGTTCAACGGCATCGTTCAGGATGTCGACGAGGAGCGCGCCCGCCTGAAGGTCGAGGTCTCGATCTTCGGTCGCGCGACGCCGGTCGATCTCGAATTCGCTCAGGTCGAGAAGGTCTGAGCTGACGTCATGACGGCCTGCCTTCAAGGCGGGCTCTCAGGCGGCGTTTCGCCGCCACCCGCGTGGAAGGGGAAGGGCTCTTAGCCGGACCCGGTAACCGCACCACGCAACCGCAGCCGCCGCATCGCAACGAGATACGGCATCCGTGATCGGGAAACCGATCGAACGTCTGGTTCACGATGCGCCTTTCAGGTTCATCCCGGGATCGGACAGAGAAAAGGCAGAGAGTAATGGCTAAGAAAGTTATGGGCCACCTCAAGCTGCAGGTAAAGGCAGGGTCGGCCAATCCGTCCCCGCCGATCGGTCCTGCACTTGGTCAGCGCGGCATCAACATCATGGAATTCTGCAAGGCGTTCAACGCTGCCACGCAGGAAATGGAAAAGGGCATGCCGATCCCGGTCGTCATCACCTACTTCCAGGACAAGTCCTTCACCTTCGCGATGAAGAAGCCGCCGGTCAGCTACTTCCTCAAGAAGGAAGCAAAGATCACCTCGGGCTCCAAGACCCCGGGCAAGGGCGGCGTTGCCGATACCCTCACCAAGGCTCAGATCAAGTCGATCGCCGAAGCCAAGATGAAGGACCTCAATGCAGCCGATATCGAAGGCGCAATGACCATGATCGAGGGCTCCGCCCGCGCCATGGGTCTGGAAGTGGTGGCGTAAGATGGTAAAGCTTGCAAAGCGCGTACAGAAGACCCGCGAAGGCGTCGATCCCACCAAGATCTACAGCCTTTCGGACGCCATCGGCATGGTCAAGGAACGGGCGATCGCCAAGTTCGACGAGACCATCGAAGTCGCCATGAACCTCGGCGTTGACCCGCGCCACGCAGACCAGATGGTCCGCGGCGTCGTCAACCTGCCGAACGGCACCGGCCGCGACGTTCGCGTCGCCGTCTTCGCACGTGGCGCAAAGGCTGACGAAGCCCGCGCTGCCGGTGCGGACGTGGTCGGCGCCGAAGATCTCGTCGAGATCGTCCAGGGCGGCAAGATCGACTTCGATCGCTGCATCGCGACCCCGGACATGATGCCGCTCGTCGGCCGTCTCGGCAAGGTTCTCGGCCCCCGCGGCATGATGCCGAACCCGAAGGTCGGCACAGTGACCATGGACGTCACCGGCGCCGTCAAGGCTTCCAAGGGTGGTGCCGTGGAGTTCCGCGTCGAGAAGGCTGGTATCATCCATGCCGGCATCGGCAAGGCCTCGTTCGCACCGGGCGCTCTGGAAGAAAACATCCGTGCCTTCGCGGACGCCGTCGTGAAGGCGAAGCCGGCAGGTGCCAAGGGCAACTACGTCAAGCGCATCGCGATTTCCTCGACCATGGGTCCGGGCGTCAAGATCGATCTGTCGACGCTCAGCGTCGCCTGATCTTATCGGTGGGGCGCAGGTCCTGCCGGTCACCAATTCCGGTCCTTCGGGACCGGATATCCAGGCTTCGGCCTGGAACTCCTGTCCGAGATTGCAGGTGGTTATCCCTTAATCACTGATGCCTGCATGAGACGGGTGAGACCCGAATTTGTCCCCGAGGCCAAGGCCCAAGGGAAACATCGGTTCGAACCTCGGCTTGCCTTGTGAGCGCCTTCCGGCGCTTCGCAGGGGACAGGATCCTCGAGCGTCGCCCGGGATCGTCAAGATCCCGCGCGGCAAAGGCAAACCCGGCAGGCCTGCAGGATTGCGGTCTGCCAACTGGAGATAGGCAGTGGAAAGAGCGGAAAAACGCGAATTCGTCACGGAGCTGAACGAAGTCTTCAAGGCTTCCGGTTCGGTTGTCGTGGCCCACTATGCCGGCGTCACCGTTGCGCAAATGAACGATTTTCGTTCGAAGATGCGCGCAGCTGGCGGCACCGTCAAAGTCGCGAAGAACCGCCTGGCCAAGATTGCCCTTCAGGGTACGGAGTCCGAAGGGATCATCGATCTCTTCAAGGGTCAGACACTCATTGCATATAGCAATGACCCGATCGTGGCTCCCAAGGTCGTCGTGGATTTCGCCAAGACCAACGACAAGGTCGTTGTTCTCGGTGGTTCCATGGGCACCACAACGCTGAATGCGGAAGGCGTCAAGTCGCTTGCGACCCTGCCTTCGCTGGATGAACTGCGCGGAAGGCTGCTGGGCATGATCCAGACCCCGGCCACCCGTATCGCAGGCGTTGTTGCAGCACCGGCAAGCCAGCTTGCCCGCGTGTTCGCGGCCTATGCCAAGAAGGACGAAGAAGCCGCATAAGGCGGTTTTTCGCTGTTTATATCAACATCGGTTCGAATTGAACAAAAGGAACTATGACAATGGCTGATCTCTCTAAGATCGTTGAAGACCTCTCCTCGCTGACCGTTCTGGAAGCTGCAGAACTGTCGAAGCTTCTCGAAGAAAAGTGGGGCGTTTCCGCTGCTGCACCGGTAGCCGTTGCTGCTGCCGGCGGCGCTGGCGCTGCTGCTCCCGTCGAAGAAGAAAAGACCGAGTTCGACGTTATCCTGGCTGAAGCCGGCGCTAACAAGATCAACGTCATCAAGGAAGTCCGCGCGATCACCGGCCTCGGCCTCAAGGAAGCCAAGGACCTGGTCGAAGCTGCTCCGAAGGCCGTCAAGGAAGGCGTTTCCAAGGCTGAAGCTGCTGACCTCAAGAAGAAGCTCGAAGACGCTGGCGCCAAGGTTGACGTCAAGTAATCTGGCTTTATGACGGAGAGAGGCGGCCCGAAAGGGCTGCCTCTCTTTGACCGTTTTTCGAACGTATTACCCAAAAGCCCCCCACAGATTCGGCTTTTTGGTAATGGGTTCTTCAAGAGGATGGTCCCGGCACCTGGACGACACGGCATTCCGCGCTTTGTGTCCTGGGCCGCGAGACGAGATTGAGCAATCCATCTTAGACGGGGTCGACTGGCCATCGATCCCCGTCCGTTGCAGGCCCGGATGCACATATTGAAGGAGCGACGATGGCTCAGACCCTTTCGTTTAACGGTCGCAGGCGCGTACGCAAGTTTTTCGGCAAAATCCCTGAAGTCGCAGAAATGCCGAACCTCATCGAGGTTCAGAAGGCGTCTTACGATCAGTTCCTGATGGTCAAGGAGCCGGCTGGCGGCCGTCCTGACGAGGGACTGCAGTCGGTTTTCAAGTCGGTCTTTCCGATCAGCGACTTTTCCGGCGCCTCCATGCTGGAGTTCGTCTCCTATGAGTTCGAGTCCCCGAAGTTCGACGTCGACGAATGCCGTCAGCGCGACCTGACCTACGCAGCGCCGCTCAAGGTAACGCTGCGCCTCATCGTGTTCGATATCGACGAGGATACGGGCGCGAAGTCCATCAAGGACATCAAGGAACAGAACGTCTACATGGGCGACATGCCGCTCATGACGAACAACGGTACGTTCATCGTCAACGGCACCGAGCGCGTCATCGTCTCGCAGATGCACCGTTCGCCCGGCGTGTTCTTCGACCATGACAAGGGCAAGAGCCACTCGTCGGGCAAGCTGCTGTTTGCCGCGCGCGTCATTCCCTATCGCGGTTCCTGGCTCGACATCGAATTCGACGCCAAGGACATCGTCCATGCGCGTATCGACCGTCGCCGCAAGATCCCCGTCTCCTCTCTGCTGATGGCACTCGGCATGGACGGCGAGGAGATCCTCGAGACGTTCTACACCAAGTCCTTCTACAAGCGTGACGGCAAGGGCTGGCGGATACCGTTCCAGCCGGAGGTCCTGAAGGGCCAGAAGGCCATTACCGAGATGATCGACGCCGACACCGGCGAAGTCGTCGTGGAAAGCGGCAAGAAGCTGACCCCGCGTCTGCTTCGTTCGCTGACCGAGAAGGGCCTCAAGGCCATCAAGGCATCCGATGACGATCTCTATGGCAACTATCTTGCCGAAGACCTCGTCAACATGGGAACCGGCGAAATCTTCCTGGAAGCCGGCGACGAGATCGACGAGAAGACGCTCGGCGTCATCCTCGCTGCGGGCTTCGAAGAGATCCCCGTTCTCGACATCGACCACATCAATGTCGGCGCCTACATCCGCAACACGATTGCCGTTGATAAGAACGAGAACCGTCAGGACGCTCTGTTCGATATCTACCGCGTCATGCGCCCGGGCGAGCCGCCGACCATGGATTCGGCCGAAGCCATGTTCAACACGCTGTTCTTCGATGCCGAGCGCTACGACCTTTCGGCCGTCGGTCGCGTCAAGATGAACATGCGTCTCGATCTCGATTGCCCGGACACGGTTCGTGTTCTGCGCAAGGAAGACATCCTGGCGGTCGTCAAGATGCTGGTCGAGCTGCGTGACGGCAAGGGCGAGATCGACGACATCGACAACCTCGGCAATCGCCGCGTTCGTTCCGTCGGCGAACTGATGGAAAATCAGTATCGTCTCGGCCTGCTCCGCATGGAGCGCGCCATCAAGGAACGCATGTCGTCGATTGAGATCGACACCGTCATGCCGCAGGACCTGATCAACGCGAAGCCGGCGGCTGCCGCCGTGCGCGAGTTCTTCGGTTCCTCGCAGCTGTCGCAGTTCATGGACCAGGTGAACCCGCTTTCGGAAATCACCCACAAGCGCCGTCTTTCGGCTCTTGGACCGGGTGGTCTGACCCGCGAGCGCGCAGGCTTCGAAGTCCGCGACGTTCACCCGACCCATTACGGCCGTATCTGCCCGATCGAGACGCCGGAAGGCCCGAACATCGGTCTGATCAACTCGCTCGCCACCTTTGCCCGCGTCAACAAGTACGGCTTCATCGAAAGCCCGTACCGCAAGATCGTCGACGGCAAGGTCACCCGCGAAGTGGTCTACCTCTCCGCCATGGAAGAGGCCAAGTACCACGTTGCCCAGGCGAACTCCGTGCTGAATGCCGACAATGAATTCGAAGAAGAGTTCGTCGTCTGCCGTCACTCGGGCGAAGTCATGCTGACGCCGCGCGACCAGATCAACCTGATGGACGTCTCGCCGAAGCAGCTCGTGTCCGTTGCCGCCGCTCTCATCCCGTTCCTTGAGAACGACGATGCGAACCGCGCGCTCATGGGCTCGAACATGCAGCGTCAGGCCGTGCCTCTGCTGCGCGCCGAAGCGCCGTTCGTCGGCACCGGCATGGAGCCGGTCGTGGCCCGCGACTCCGGCGCTGCCATCGCGGCGCGCCGCGGCGGTGTCGTCGACCAGGTCGATGCGACACGTATCGTTATCCGCGCGACCGAAGAGCTCGAGGCCGGCAAGTCCGGCGTCGATATCTACCGCCTGCAGAAGTTCCAGCGCTCCAACCAGAACACCTGCGTCAACCAGCGCCCGCTGGTCACCGTCGGTGACATCCTAAACAAGGGCGACATCATCGCGGACGGTCCCTCGACCGATCTCGGCGATCTCGCGCTCGGCCGCAACGCGCTGGTCGCGTTCATGCCCTGGAACGGCTACAACTACGAGGACTCGATCCTCCTGTCCGAGCGCATCGTGCGCGATGACGTGTTTACCTCCATCCACATCGAAGAATTCGAAGTGATGGCGCGCGACACGAAGCTCGGTCCGGAAGAAATCACGCGCGACATTCCGAACGTGTCGGAAGAAGCGCTGAAGAACCTCGACGAAGCCGGCATCGTCTACATCGGTGCGGAAGTGCAGCCGGGCGACATCCTCGTCGGCAAGATCACGCCGAAGGGCGAAAGCCCGATGACGCCGGAAGAAAAGCTTCTGCGCGCCATCTTCGGTGAAAAGGCGTCCGACGTCCGCGACACCTCCATGCGCATGCCCCCGGGCACGTTCGGGACCATCGTCGAAGTCCGTGTTTTCAATCGCCACGGCGTTGAAAAGGACGAGCGTGCGATGGCGATCGAGCGCGAGGAAATCGAACGTCTCGCAAAGGACCGCGACGACGAACAGGCGATCCTCGACCGCAACGTCTATGCCCGCCTGATCGAGATGCTGCGCAGCCATTCTGCCGTCGCAGGTCCGAAGGGCTTCAAGAAGGGCACGGAGCTGACCAACGCGATCGTCTCCGAATATCCCCGCTCGCAGTGGTGGATGTTCGCCGTCGAGGACGAGAAGGCTCAGGGCGAAATCGAAGCTCTGCGTGGCCAGTACGACGAGTCGAAGTCGCTGCTCGAGCATCGCTTCATGGACAAGGTCGAAAAGGTCCAGCGCGGCGATGAAATGCCTCCGGGCGTCATGAAGATGGTCAAGGTCTTCGTCGCTGTGAAGCGCAAGATCCAGCCGGGCGACAAGATGGCCGGCCGTCACGGCAACAAGGGTGTCGTGTCGCGCATCGTTCCGATCGAGGACATGCCGTTCCTGGAAGACGGCACGCATGTGGACGTGGTTCTGAACCCGCTGGGCGTGCCGTCGCGCATGAACGTCGGACAGATCCTCGAGACGCACCTCGGCTGGGCTTGCGCCGGCATGGGTCGCAAGATCGGTGACATGCTCGACGCCTACAAGGCGGGCGCCGACATCAAGCCGCTGCGCGACACCATCGACAGCGTCATCGGGTCCGGTCCCAAGGGCGAGCCGATCAAGGACTACGACGACGACAGCATCGTCCGTCTGGCCGAGCAGACACGCCGCGGCGTGTCGATCGCAACGCCGGTCTTCGACGGTGCGGTGGAAGCCGACGTCAACGAGATGCTGGAGCAGGCAGGCCTGAAGATCTCCGGTCAGTCGACGCTGTATGATGGCCGTACGGGCGACCAGTTCGACCGTCAGGTCACGGTCGGCTACATCTACATGCTGAAGCTGAACCACCTCGTGGACGACAAGATCCATGCGCGTTCGATCGGTCCCTACTCGCTGGTCACCCAGCAGCCGCTCGGCGGCAAGGCCCAGTTCGGCGGTCAGCGCTTCGGGGAAATGGAAGTCTGGGCGCTCGAAGCCTACGGCGCCGCCTACACGCTGCAGGAAATGCTGACGGTGAAGTCGGACGACGTGGCCGGACGAACCAAGGTCTATGAGGCGATTGTGCGCGGCGACGACACGTTCGAGGCGGGCATTCCGGAGAGCTTCAACGTTCTCGTCAAGGAAATGCGCTCTCTCGGCCTGTCCGTCGAGCTCGAGAATTCGAAGCTTGAGGATCTCCAGCCGACGCAGCTGCCGGACGCCGCTGAATAAAACGCGATTGACGCGCGCGCCTCACCAAGGCGCGCGCAGGTCCTGCCGGTCGTCTTCATCCGAGAGACGACGGGGCAGGGCGCTGAGCCGCACCCGATGCGGTTTTATCCGTTTGACGAGCAGAGGGGCCGGCGCCCCGGGAAATGCCGGCCACACTCGCTCAAGATAAGGGGCTATGCCCCAAAGGAGATAGGCATGAACCAAGAGGTCATGAACCTTTTCAATCCGCAGATGCCTGCACAGACCTTCGATTCGATCCGCATCTCGATCGCGTCGCCGGAGAAGATCCTCTCGTGGTCGTTCGGCGAGATCAAGAAGCCGGAAACCATCAACTACCGCACGTTCAAGCCGGAACGCGACGGCCTGTTCTGCGCGCGCATCTTCGGGCCCATCAAGGACTATGAGTGCCTGTGCGGCAAGTACAAGCGCATGAAGTACAAGGGCATCATCTGCGAAAAGTGCGGCGTCGAAGTCACGCTGTCGCGCGTACGGCGCGAGCGTATGGGCCACATCGAGCTTGCAGCCCCGGTTGCCCACATCTGGTTCCTGAAGTCCCTGCCGAGCCGCATCGCGACTCTGCTCGACATGACTCTGAAGGATATCGAGCGCGTTCTCTACTTCGAAAACTACATCGTCACCGAGCCCGGCCTGACCTCTCTGAAGGAGAACCAGCTTCTCTCGGAAGAAGAGTACATGATCGCCGTCGATGAATTCGGCGAAGACCAGTTCACGGCGATGATCGGTGCGGAAGCCATCTACGAGATGCTCGCCTCGATGAACCTCGAGAAGATCGCCGGCGATCTCCGCCAGGACATGGCTGACACCACGTCCGAGCTGAAGCAGAAGAAGCTGATGAAGCGCCTGAAGATCGTCGAGAACTTCATGGAGTCCGGCAACCGGCCGGAATGGATGATCATGAAGGTCGTTCCGGTCATCCCGCCGGACCTGCGTCCGCTCGTCCCCCTGGACGGCGGCCGTTTCGCGACGTCCGACCTCAACGATCTCTACCGCCGCGTCATCAACCGCAACAACCGCCTGAAGCGGCTGATCGAACTGCGGGCGCCGGGCATCATCATCCGCAATGAAAAGCGCATGCTGCAGGAATCCGTCGATGCGCTGTTCGACAACGGCCGTCGCGGTCGCGTCATCACGGGTGCCAACAAGCGTCCGCTGAAGTCGCTGTCCGACATGCTGAAGGGCAAGCAGGGCCGGTTCCGCCAGAACCTGCTCGGCAAGCGCGTCGACTATTCCGGTCGTTCGGTCATCGTGACGGGTCCGGAACTGAAGCTGCACCAGTGCGGCCTGCCCAAGAAGATGGCGCTCGAGCTCTTCAAGCCGTTCATCTACGCCCGTCTCGACGCCAAGGGCTTCTCGTCCACCGTCAAGCAGGCCAAGAAGCTGGTCGAGAAGGAAAAGCCGGAAGTCTGGGATATCCTCGACGAGGTCATCCGCGAACATCCGGTTCTGCTCAACCGCGCACCGACGCTGCACCGCCTCGGCATCCAGGCCTTCGAGCCCACGCTGGTCGAAGGCAAGGCGATCCAGCTGCACCCGCTCGTCTGCACGGCGTTCAATGCCGACTTCGACGGTGACCAGATGGCCGTTCACGTGCCGCTGTCGCTTGAAGCGCAGCTGGAAGCCCGCGTGCTGATGATGTCGACCAACAACATCCTGCATCCGGCCAACGGCGCACCGATCATCGTTCCCTCGCAGGACATGGTTCTCGGGCTCTACTACCTGTCGATCATGAACCAGAACGAGCCGGGCGAGGGCATGGCCTTCTCCGACATCGGGGAACTGCATCACGCGCTCGACAACAAGTCGGTCACGCTGCATGCGAAGATCCGTGGTCGCTTCAAGTCGGTTGACGAGAACGGCAAGCCGGTCTCCAAGATCTTCGAAACCACGCCCGGCCGCATGCTCATCGGCGAACTTCTGCCGAAGAACGTCAACGTTCCGTTCGACGTCTGCAATCAGGAACTGACCAAGAAGAACATCTCCAAGATGATCGACACGGTCTACCGTCATTGCGGCCAGAAGGACACGGTCATCTTCTGCGACCGGATCATGCAGCTCGGCTTCGCGCATGCGTGCCGTGCCGGCATCTCGTTCGGCAAGGACGACATGGTCATTCCGGAAACCAAGGCGAAGATCGTCGGCGACACCGAGTCGCTGGTGAAGGAATACGAACAGCAGTACAATGACGGCCTGATCACGCAGGGCGAAAAGTACAACAAGGTCGTAGACGCCTGGGGCAAGGCCACCGAAAAGGTCGCCGAGGACATGATGGCCCGCATTAAGGCCGTCGAGTTCGACGACAACGGCCGTCAGAAGCCGATGAACGCGATCTACATGATGTCGCACTCCGGTGCCCGTGGTTCTCCGAACCAGATGCGCCAGCTGGGCGGGATGCGTGGTCTGATGGCCAAGCCTTCGGGCGAGATCATCGAGACCCCGATCATCTCGAACTTCAAGGAAGGCCTGACCGTGAACGAGTACTTCAACTCGACGCACGGTGCCCGTAAGGGTCTTGCAGACACCGCCCTGAAGACGGCAAACTCCGGTTACCTGACGCGTCGTCTGGTTGACGTTGCGCAGGATTGCATCGTCAACTCGGTCGATTGCGGCACCGAAAACGGCCTCACCATGACCGCCATCGTCGATGCCGGTCAGGTCGTTGCCTCCATCGGCGCCCGCGTTCTCGGTCGTACGGCTCTCGACAACATCGATCATCCGGTCACGGGTGAGCGCATCGTCGATGCCGGCCTGATGATCCTGGAAGCGGACGTGGTCGAAATCGAGAAGGCCGGCATTCAGTCGATCCGGATCCGTTCGGCCCTGACCTGCGAAATCCAGACCGGCGTCTGCGGCGTCTGCTACGGTCGCGACCTTGCCCGCGGTACCCCTGTCAACATGGGTGAAGCGGTCGGCGTCATCGCGGCTCAGTCGATCGGCGAGCCGGGCACGCAGCTGACCATGCGGACGTTCCACTTGGGTGGCACGGCCAACGTGGTTGACCAGTCGTTCCTGGAAGCGTCCTATGAAGGCACGATCCAGATCAAGAACCGCAACATGCTGCGCAACTCCGATGGCATTCTCATTGCCATGGGTCGTAACATGGCGATCCAGATCCTGGACGAACGCGGCGTGGAACGCTCCTCGCAGCGGGTCGCCTACGGCTCGAAGATCTTCGTCGATGACGGCGACAAGGTTCGTCGCGGTCAGCGTTTTGCGGAGTGGGACCCCTACACGCGTCCGATGATGACGGAAGTCGAAGGAACGGTTCACTTCGAGGATATCGTCGATGGTATCTCGGTTCTCGAAGCGACCGACGAAGCCACCGGCATCACCAAGCGTCAGGTTATCGACTGGCGTTCGACGCCAAGGGGTATCGACCTGAAGCCGGCGATCGTCATCAAGGACAAGAATGGCGTCGTTGCCAAGCTGTCGCGTGGCGGCGAGGCCCGGTTCCTGCTCTCGGTCGATGCGATCCTGTCGGTCGAGCCTGGTACGAAGGTGTCCCAGGGTGACGTGCTGGCACGTTCGCCGCTGGAAAGCGCCAAGACCAAGGACATCACCGGTGGTCTGCCGCGTGTTGCCGAACTCTTCGAAGCGCGTCGTCCGAAGGACCATGCGATCATCGCGGAGATCGACGGCACGATCCGTTTCGGTCGCGACTACAAGAACAAGCGTCGCGTGCTGATCGAGCCGGCGGAAGACGGTGTCGAGCCGGTCGAATACCTGATCCCGAAGGGCAAGCCCTTCCACCTTCAGGACGGCGACTATATCGAAAAGGGTGACTACATCCTCGACGGTAACCCGGCGCCGCATGACATCCTGGCGATCAAGGGCGTGGAAGCACTCGCTTCCTATCTCGTCAACGAAATCCAGGAAGTCTACCGTCTGCAGGGCGTTGTCATCAACGACAAGCACATCGAGGTGATCGTTCGCCAGATGCTGCAGAAGGTCGAAGTCACCGACGCCGGCGACTCCACCTATATCGTGGGCGACAGCGTGGACCGGATCGAACTGGAAGACGTCAACGACCAGCTGATCGAACAGGGCAAGAAGCCGGCCTATGGCGACCCAGTCCTGCTCGGCATCACCAAGGCGTCGCTGCAGACCCCGTCCTTCATCTCGGCCGCGTCCTTCCAGGAAACGACCAAGGTGCTGACGGAAGCTGCGATCGCCGGCAAGACCGACGGCCTCCAGGGGCTCAAGGAAAACGTCATCGTCGGCCGTCTCATCCCGGCCGGTACCGGTGGAACCATGACGCAGATCCGTCGCATCGCCACGGCACGCGACGAGATGATCCTCGAGGAACGCCGCAAGTCGACGGGTGCCGACACGGCAACCCCGATGCTCGCAGACATGGCCTCCGAAAACGCTGCCGCCGAATAACGAGCAGACGCATGACTATGAAAAAAGCCGCCCGGAGCGATCCGGGCGGCTTTTTGACGTTCTGTGAGAAAAAATGCCTGGGTCTTAATCTCGGCCTTCGATCAGTTGAACCGGATGATCGCGACCTCGCCTTCCAGGGCGCCCTTGTAGGCCGAGGCATGCGGCTCGTCTTCGGGCACGCCTTCCAGCATGCCGATCTGGTCGAGGTCCGCCTCGAGAAATCCTTCCTCGGCCAGGGCGTTTAAAGCCTCGCGAACCGCACTGTCGTCGTCGGCGGCGCGCAGGACCACGTGAATGTCGACACCGTCCCCGTCGCCGTCCTGTTCGAAGGCCTTGCCGATGATGATGAAGACCATAGGATCGTCGGAATTGTTGTCGTTGTCGGGCAGGACCGTCATGGAGACTCCTCTTGTCGGGTCTTTGAAAATGCGGCACCAAGCGCCGATGACGTGATCTATATCAAAAGCCGCAGCCGCGACAATTCGTTCCCGCAGCTTCTTTCCGCGGATGCGATTCTTTCGCCAGGCTGTTGCCGATTCTCTCGATTGCCGCCGCACGGTCCTCGGCGGTCCCGCCCTGCAGCCCGCGGCAAGCCGTCACAAACCCCGCAATTGCGGGGTTTCCAGCGCGGGGCAGGGGAGAATCTTTAGGATTTGCCCTTGACGGGCGGGGGGTAAAACAGTACACCCCGCCTCATCGGAGCCCATGTGAGGCTGGCTGGTTCGGAACGACACGTTCTGGAGTTCGCCTCAAACAAGGTTCAAACGCACGCTGAAGACCAAGAATGCTGCACGCAAGACGCCCGAAATGGCGTCCTCTGCTTTTCATGGGGCATCTGCTGAAACGCGGATCGGCCCTTGTTCGCGCATTTCCACGCGTACGCAAAGCCGGAGACGGCATTGATCCGCCCGAAAGGGTAACGAAGATTTTGCAAGGGATGGTTATATGCCTACCGTAAACCAGCTGATCCGCAAGCCGCGTCAGGCACAGGTCAAGCGCAACAAGGTACCGGCGCTTCAGGAAAATCCGCAGAAGCGTGGCGTGTGCACACGCGTCTACACGACGACCCCGAAGAAGCCGAACTCGGCACTTCGTAAGGTTGCCAAGATCCGTCTGACGAATGGCTTCGAAGTCATCGGCTACATCCCGGGCGAAGGCCACAACCTCCAGGAACACTCCGTCGTGATGATCCGCGGCGGCCGCGTGAAGGACTTGCCGGGCGTTCGCTACCACATCATCCGTGGTGTTCTCGATACCCAGGGTGTCAAGAACCGTAAGCAGCGCCGCTCCAAGTACGGCGCGAAGCGTCCGAAGTAATCGATCACCAGCGCCATTTCGCTGGGTAAACAAAGATAAAGTTGAGAGACGAAACATATGTCCCGTCGCCATAGTGCAGAAAAGCGTGAGATCAACCCGGACCCCAAGTTCGGCGATCTCGTTGTCACCAAGTTCATGAACGCCATCATGCTTCATGGAAAGAAGTCGGTTGCTGAAAACATCGTCTACGGTGCTTTCGATGCCGTTCAGGGCAAGCTGAAGCAGGAGCCGGTCGCCGTGTTCCACTCGGCTCTCGACAACATCGCTCCGCACGTAGAAGTCCGTTCGCGCCGCGTTGGTGGTGCGACGTACCAGGTTCCGGTCGATGTCCGTCCGGAGCGCCGTCAGGCTCTCGCCATCCGCTGGCTCATCGCCGCAGCTCGCAAGCGCAACGAAACCACCATGATCGATCGCCTCTGCGGCGAACTCATGGATGCCGCAAACAATCGCGGCAGCGCAGTGAAGAAGCGCGAAGACACGCACAAGATGGCCGACGCCAACCGCGCTTTCTCGCATTATCGCTGGTAATCGACGTCCATTTTCGAAAGGCAGTCCATCATGGCTCGCGAATATAAAATCGAAGACTACCGCAATTTCGGGATCATGGCGCATATCGACGCCGGCAAGACCACGACCACCGAGCGGATTCTTTACTACACCGGCAAGTCGCACAAGATCGGCGAAGTGCACGACGGCGCTGCCACCATGGACTGGATGGAGCAGGAGCAGGAACGCGGCATCACCATCACCTCCGCTGCGACGACGACCTACTGGAAGGGTCGCGACGGCAAGATGCGTCGCTTCAACATCATCGACACCCCCGGCCACGTCGACTTCACGATCGAAGTCGAGCGTTCGCTGCGCGTTCTCGACGGTGCGATCGCGCTTCTCGACGCCAATGCCGGCGTCGAGCCGCAGACGGAAACCGTCTGGCGCCAGGCTGAGAAGTACAACGTTCCCCGCATGATCTTCTGCAACAAGATGGACAAGACGGGCGCCGACTTTTATCGCTCGGTGTCCATGATCAAGTCGCGTCTCGGTGCTATACCGGTCGTCATGCAGCTCCCGATCGGTGCGGAAACCGAATTCAAGGGCGTTATCGATCTGATCGAGATGAACGCTCTCGTCTGGCGCGACGAGTCGCTCGGCGCCCAGTGGGACGTCGTCGAAATCCCCGATGATATGAAGGACCAGGCTCAGGAATATCGTGAGCTCCTGATCGAGACTGTCGTCGATATCGACGAACAAGCGATGGAAAACTACCTGAACGGTGTCATGCCCGACAACGATCAGATCCGTGCGCTCGTTCGCCGCGGCACCATTGACGTCAAGTTCCACCCGATGTTCTGCGGCACGGCCTTCAAGAACAAGGGCGTTCAGCCCCTGCTCGACGCCGTCTGCGACTACCTGCCGTCCCCGGCCGACATTCCCGCCATCAAGGGTATCGACGTCAAGACGGAAGCCGAAATCGAGCGTCACGCAACGGACGAAGAGCCGCTGTCCATGCTCGCGTTCAAGATCATGAACGACCCCTTCGTCGGTTCGCTGACCTTCGCCCGCATCTACTCCGGCAAGCTCGAAAAGGGCACGTCGGTCATGAACACGGTCAAGGAAAAGCGCGAGCGCGTCGGCCGCATGCTTCAGATGCATTCCAACTCGCGTGAAGACATCGAAGAAGCCTTTGCAGGCGACATCGTCGCTCTCGCGGGCCTCAAGGAAACCACGACGGGCGACACGCTTTGCGATCCCCTGAAGCAGGTCATCCTCGAGCGGATGGAATTCCCCGAGCCGGTCATCCAGATCGCGATCGAGCCGAAGTCCAAGGGCGACCAGGAAAAGATGGGCCTCGCGCTCAACCGCCTGGCAGCCGAAGACCCGTCGTTCCGCGTCAAGACGGACGAAGAGTCCGGCCAGACGATCATCGCCGGCATGGGCGAGCTTCACCTCGACATCCTCGTGGACCGCATGCGTCGCGAGTTCAAGGTCGAAGCCAACGTCGGTGCGCCGCAGGTTGCTTATCGTGAGACGATCACGAAGAAGCACGAAGAAGATTACACGCACAAGAAGCAGTCCGGTGGTACCGGCCAGTTCGCGCGCGTCAAGATCGTCTTCGAACCCAACCCGGATGGTGACGAGTTCAAGTTCGAGTCCAAGATCGTTGGTGGTTCCATTCCGAAGGAATACATCCCGGGCGTTCAGAAGGGCATCGAAAGCGTGCTGTCCTCCGGCCCGCTGGCTGGCTTCCCGATGCTCGGCGTCAAGGCGACGCTCATCGACGGTGCCTTCCACGACGTCGACTCCTCGGTCCTCGCCTTCGAAATCGCATCGCGTGCCTGCTTCCGTGAAGCATCGCGCAAGGCCGGCGCGCAGCTGCTCGAGCCGATGATGAAGGTCGAAGTCGTCACCCCGGAAGATTACGTCGGCGACGTCATCGGCGACCTGAACTCCCGTCGTGGCCAGATCCAGGGCCAGGAAAGCCGCGGTATCGCCGTGGTGATCGCTGCCAACGTGCCGCTGGCCAACATGTTCAAGTACGTCGACAACCTGCGCTCCATGAGCCAGGGCCGCGCGCAGTACTCGATGGTCTTCGATCACTACGCACCGGTTCCGTCGAACGTCGCAACCGAAATCCAGGCGAAGTACTCCGGTCAGAAGTGACCGGAGCCTGACTGACGCCCGTTAAACAGAATTGAACCCCGCAAGGGGCCACAGATGGAGAGCCGAAAATGGCAAAGAGCAAGTTTGAACGCAACAAGCCGCACGTGAACATCGGAACGATCGGTCACGTCGACCATGGCAAGACGTCGCTGACGGCAGCGATCACGNTGAACCCCGCAAGGGGCCACAGATGGAGAGCCGAACATGGCAAAGAGCAAGTTTGAACGCAACAAGCCGCACGTGAACATCGGAACGATCGGTCACGTCGACCATGGCAAGACGTCGCTGACGGCAGCGATCACGAAGTACTTCGGCGAATACAAGGCCTACGACCAGATCGACGCCGCTCCGGAAGAAAAGGCCCGCGGCATCACCATCTCGACAGCCCACGTCGAATACGAGACGCCGGCGCGCCACTACGCCCACGTCGATTGCCCCGGCCACGCCGACTACGTCAAGAACATGATCACCGGTGCTGCCCAGATGGACGGCGCGATCCTGGTCTGCTCGGCGGCCGACGGCCCGATGCCCCAGACCCGCGAGCACATTCTGCTCGCCCGTCAGGTCGGCGTTCCCGCGATCGTCGTGTTCCTCAACAAGGTCGACCAGGTCGATGACGCCGAGCTTCTCGAGCTCGTCGAGCTGGAAGTTCGCGAACTTCTGTCGTCCTACGACTTCCCCGGCGACGACATTCCGATCGTCAAGGGTTCGGCTCTGGCCGCTCTYGAAGATTCGGACAAGAAGATCGGCGAAGACGCGATCCGCGAGCTGATGGCCGCTGTCGATGCCTACATCCCGACGCCCGAGCGTCCGATCAACATGCCGTTCCTGATGCCGATCGAAGACGTGTTCTCGATCTCGGGTCGCGGTACGGTCGTGACCGGTCGCGTCGAGCGCGGCATCGTCAAGGTCGGTGAAGAAGTCGAGATCGTCGGCATCCGCGCGACGTCGAAGACCACGGTCACCGGCGTTGAAATGTTCCGCAAGCTGCTCGACCAGGGCCAGGCCGGCGACAACATCGGCGCACTCGTTCGCGGCGTCACCCGTGACGGCGTCGAGCGTGGCCAGATCCTGTGCAAGCCGGGTTCGGTCAAGCCGCACAAGAAGTTCATGGCCGAAGCCTACATCCTGACGAAGGAAGAAGGCGGCCGTCATACGCCGTTCTTYACGAACTACCGTCCGCAGTTCTACTTCCGCACGACGGACGTGACCGGGATCGTCACGCTTCCGGAAGGCACGGAAATGGTCATGCCGGGCGACAACGTCACCGTTGCCGTCGA
>NZ_LMQB01000011.1 GCF_001424045.1 Rhizobium sp. Leaf371
ATGCCCCAGCGGGGCGTGCCGAAGGTCATCGTGCCGAGTGCTAGCGGGCTGACGAGGAGCCCGGAGGCACCGAGAGGACGATAGGTTTGGAGATCCATAGGCTGAGCGCTCTTTCTGAGACTGATCGTGATGGATCATGAAGATGGCACGAACATCGGCATTCGATTAGGCTACACTCGGCGTATGGGTTGCTGAAGGAATTTCATGAATGGATCGCGACCTTTGGGCTGGCCTTGCCGTCTTCGCCGAGATCGTAGAGGCTGGGAGCTTTGCGAAAGCGGCAGCGAGGATGGGCCTCTCACCCTCGGCACTAAAGCATTTTGCATTTATTCGGCCTCATATCCTGCTGCTTTGAAGAAGTTGCGGCATTCTGTGATGGAGAAGAGATCGCAGATGTCGCCCAGCGCATTTGAGATTGCATCGAAAGAACGGGCTGCGCGTTTCCGCAACAGGGTCTTAAGCTTTGAAAAGGCCATTTCGATGGGATTGAGGTCCGGGGAATAAGGTGGGAGGAAGAGAAGCCATGCCCCTCGTGCCCTGACCAATTCTTCTGCTCTCGGACTTTTGTGAAAGGCGACATTGTCGAGGATCAGCACGTCGCCTAGCGACAAGGTCGGGGCGAGTTGAGTTTCGATCCACGTTTCGAAGAGGTGGCCGTTCATTGGCGCATTGACGATCCAGGGTGCCGTCAAGCCATGACAGCGCAGACCGGCGATGAAGGTCTGGGTTTTCCAGGAGCCGAACGGCGCGTGGGTGCGATAGCGCTTCCCCCTTGGCGACCAGCCCCTTCGCTTCGTCAGCTTGGTATTGGTCGAGGTCTCATCGATAAAGATCAGTCGCGCCAATGCCTTGTTGAAGAATGGCTTTCGCCGGTCGATCCACAKGTCACGCGCTTGGGCGATCTCCGGCCGCAACTGCTCGGCGGCCTGCAGGCTTTTTTTTATGGCTCAGCCCAAGCCGATGCAGACATCGGCTGGCCGTCGAGCGGACGACCGAGACRCCACGCCCTGCCAGTTCGACGCACAATTCGTCCAGCGTCAGGTCGCCGTTCTCTGCCATGCGTGAACGAACCCATTCCTCGTGTCCCGTGAGCTTGCCGCCGCCCAGATGCCCCTGCCTGGCCGGCGCAAGTCCGCCGGATGCTCGCTTCAGGATCATCATATTGTTTACAAATCTGGGAGAAACCCGGAAATGCCGGGCWGCTTCCCGGTGACTATTGCCTTCCTCGACAAACGCAACAACACGCGCRCGCAACTCAATTGGATGCGGCTTGCCCATGGTCGTTCTCCTTCCATGGCGCCAGTGAATCACAAATCAGCCACTTGGAAAATCCTGAATCAGGAAAAACGGTCACGCGCTTGGGCGATCTCCGGCCGCAACTGCTCGGCGGCCTGCAGGCTTTTTTTTATGGCTCAGCCCAAGCCGATGCAGACATCGGCTGGCCGTCGAGCGGACGACCGAGACACCACGCCCTGCCAGTTCGACGCACAATTCGTCCAGCGTCAGGTCGCCGTTCTCTGCCATGCGTGAACGAACCCATTCTTCATGTCCCGTGAGCTTTCCGCCGCCCAGATGCCCCTGCCTGGCCGGCGCAAGTCCGCCGGATGCTCGCTTCAGGATCATCATATTGTTTACAAATCTGGGAGAAACCCGGAAATGCCGGGCWGCTTCCCGGTGACTATTGCCTTCCTCGACAAACGCAACAACACGCGCRCGCAACTCAATTGGATGCGGCTTGCCCATGGTCGTTCTCCTTCCATGGCGCCAGTGAATCACAAATCAGCCACTTGGAAAATCCTGAATCAGGAAAAACGCAACACGCTCTANGATGCGGCTTGCCCATGGTCGTTCTCCTTCCATGGCGCCAGTGAATCACAAATCAGCCACTTGGAAAATCCTGAATCAGGAAAAACGCAACACGCTCTAGGGGACAGGCTTCGATATGCAGCTTTGCCTCCCCATTCGTCGATGGCGAAGACATGTGAATGCTTGATGGATGGCTTTTTGGAAGACATGGCGTCCTCCTCGATTTGAGGCCAAGGCGTTTAGCCCTTAAGCGGCAGCGCCCNTGGCGAAGACATGTGAATGCTTGATGGATGGCTTTTTGGAAGACATGGCGTCCTCCTCGATTTGAGGCCAAGGCGTTTAGCCCTTAAGCGGCAGCGCCCGCGAAATCTGCTGCAGAAGATTTACCCTGCGCTGAAGGTTGGCTGTTTGCAATGACTATGACGATCGAAGACAGACCAGAGCTGAGCGTTCGTGTGAATAAGCACAAATGGAACGAGTCGCGCTTCTGCTCGTTAGGTCGAAAGTAGAGCGCTCGGAGTATTGCGTTATGGATCCGAAAAACTGAAATAGCCTCGATACCCTCGAGGAAAACAGTCGCGGCGGTTTCAGGACAACTGCAAGCACAGAAGAGGCGGCAAGGCTATTGCTTATGGACTGACCAGTTCGAGGGACAAAGGCGCACCAGCGGGCCAAGGAGGTGATGATGTTTGTCCTGATGGAAGAGCGTCCGCCGGAGAGGCGCGCAGTGCGTTTCTTGCTGCCGCTGCGATGCGAATGTCTTTATTCGAAACGCTTGAGTAACGCGCGAATTTCTTTCACCGTCCCTGTAGTTTCAAAGGCGTAGCCTCTACATTATTTTTGCCGTCTGTTGAAGCCCTGTTCGCACAAGCCCTGACGTGAAGCGGCCAAGCACCATCTTGCCGGAGAGTGATGCCGCCGCCCTTTTTTGGGGGGCGGCGGCTAAAATCTTAGCTCATTGGGAAAAGCCATCGACACGATGGCAAGGTGAAGACGGGTTTGAGATCAAAGAGGTTTCGAMAGTCTGGTGGTGCCCCTGACGAGGAATTGTATCTGGATTTGCTACAGACGAGGTAGCTGCTTGTCTTATAAATTTCTTGCTTCGTCGTGAGATAAATAAGCGCCGGAGAGGACGGCCATACTCTTCCGGCGATGGGGGGCGGATCGTGAAATGCGAGGCTGCCATTCTTGCGAATGCCGGGCCGAGCTAGAGTTTGATCGCCCCCATCTTTTCCAATCGTCCTGAACGGATACTCTAGGTCCTTAGTCTCGCGCATGTCACTGTCGCAAAACGCTGCACCCTTTGGCGCAACACGCTTTAGCCGATAACGGGATAGTCCAGGCGGCGTGCATTGCGCTCAAGCTCCGCCAGAGGTTCGTAGTCGGCATCCGAGAGGAAAGCGACGTCCTTAAGGGACAGCGTCTCGCGCGTTTCCGCAAGCGATGGGTCGGCGATCGCCTGTCGAAGCGCCTGCCTGAGAATCGCAACCTCGGCATCGGAAGCATCCGCCCGCGTGATGAAGGGAAGCCCTGGCCCTTTGACGGTTTCGGCAAGCACCCTGATCCCCGAAAGCCGCTCCGGATCGAAACGAAGCGTGTTGCCATAGGTGATGCAGTCGATCGCGGCCACATCCGCTCTGCCCGCGGTCACCGCGTCGATACTGTTGCCATGTCCGCCGGTCTCGACGACCGAGGAGAAGAAGCGACCGTCTTTGGCAAGCGGCGCGATGGCCGCACGAAACAGATTGACGCCCGAATTGCTGTTCGGATCGTTGATCGCGGCCCGGGTGCCGCGCAGGTCCTCGAGGGAAAACGCCTGCGTATCGTTGCGCACGACAATGAAGCTGCACGTGTTCGGTCCGTCGCAGCCCGGAAGAGAATAGACCGGCGTTGCGACAAGCCGCACCTTGCCGCGCAGTCGCTTCACGTAAGGGTAGCCGCAGGTCTGGGCGAGCAGAAGATCCGGATGAACCCAAGCTTCATCGTAGCGGAGGGTCTGCTGCAGCGTATCGGGAACGCCGGCAAGGCCTTCTTCCCGCAACCTGTCCCGCAGGAAGCTCCAGAACACGGCAGTTCCCGCAGCCAGCGGCGGCGGGGTGACGTACATGGCAAGGCTTGCAAGCAATCAAGAAATCCTTCGAGGTGAACATCGGGTCAGCGGCGGAACGCCCCATGTGACGTCTGTGCGAACGTGTGGGGCCTGCCGCTCGCGGCCAAAACGGTGGAAGGGGCGGGAGCCTCTCGACGATTTCGCCACAGCATCGCCGGGAGCGCAATGACGAAGGCACGAGAGGCGGCGGCAAGCCCGTCGCCTCTCGTGCCTTCGTCGTCAATGGAGCAGCACGCGGTGTCCGCGGGGGCAGAATCATGAGTGGCGGGGGTGCGTCGGGTCGTCGTGCGGCTTGAAGAAAAACCGGCGCGCGACCTCCCAATAGCTGTTGTAGACCAAACCGCCGTTCGAGCGAATGAGCGTCTCGCGGTGATGGCGATACACCGTCGGCAGCTGATACCAGGAGATGCCGGGGCGACGATGATGAAGAACGTGAAGGTTGTTGTAGAGGAACAGCAATCCGAAGACGTGACTGTTCTCGACGATCGCCGTGCGTTCTTCATGGCTCTCGGCGTATCGGTGCTCGGCATAGGACCTTAGCCGCGTCATCGCCGCGCCGATATAGACGAAGCCGATAAGGTACAGCCAGATCGGCATGCCGCAGATGACCGTGACCCAGAACAGCAGCACGGCGACACCAGCCAGTTGCGCGGCCCATATCTGCCGCCGCCCGGGTTCATTCGCCCTCAACAACCGCCCTTCCTGCGCGAGAAAACTCAGGATCATCACGGCAGGACCGATGGTCAACCGGCCGAGCAAGGTGGTGTTCCAGTGCGCCAGGACCCGACCCACTTCACCGAGCTGTTCCCACGCGTTCCTCGTCAAATAGGACGACTCGGGATCCTCGATCGGGTCGGTCAGGTGCTCATCGTGATGATGTTTCAGATGGCTGTCCTTGTAGATCGGATAGGGGAGCCAGAGCGACAAGGGGATCGAGCCGATCGCGTCATTGATCCGCTGGCTGCGCGTGGGATGCCCATGCATGACCTCATGCTGAAGCGAGCCGTGCCATGCGACGAGCCATCCCCCGGAAAGCACGACCAGGACCAGTGGCAGAGATTGCCACCAGAACGTCACGCCAAGAAAGCCGCCGTAGATGACGGTCGCGAGAAAGACGGTCGGCCATTCTGTTGAGCGCGACGTAAATCCTGCTCCGCCGACATTGGAGGCTCGATTGACCATACCGGAAACTTCCCCTTGTTGCCGCTAAGCTAGCAAGTGGGAATCGAAATATGGAACAAAGTTTATCTATTTTATAGGCTATAATGCAAATTCCATTCTAGGCTCACGACTCCCGCTATGCGTGATAGATGTGGTCGTCACGGCTTCCGCCCACGCTATCGATCTGGAGGGTCGTGTGGCTAGTCTCGAAGCGGTCGAGAAGCATCCGTTCGATGTCCCGTCGTACGGCCAAGGGGTCCTCGCCGGCGGTTAGAACGACATGGGCCGAGAAGCTGGCGTCCTCGCCGGACATCGACCAGAGATGGACGTCATGCACCTCCACGACGCCGGCGAGACCTAGAACGGCGGCTCGAACGTCGTCCAGGCTCATGCCCTTCGGGACACCTTCGAGAAGCACGTTGGACGTATCGCGAAGCAGGATCCAGGTGCGGGGAAGGACCCAGACGGCAATGAGAACCGCGACGATCGGGTCGAGCCAGGACCAACCCGTCAGGTAAATGGCGACGGCCCCGGCGATCACGCCGACGGATCCGAGCATATCCGCCCAGACCTCCAGATAAGCGCCCTTCACATTGAAGCTCTCCTTCCGTCCTGCCGAAAGAATCCCCTATCGAGGCAAGGTTCACGAGGAGCCCGAGGATCGCCACGATGAGCATGCCGATCGATCCGATCGGTTCCGGATTTCGGAAGCGCTCGATAGCCTCCACGAAGACGTAGATGGCGACCGCAAACAGAAGGAGCGCGTTGAACGCTGCGGCGAGAACCTCGAACCGTCGGTAGCCGAAGGTTCGCCTGCTATCCGCATCGCGGCTTCCGAGCCGGATGGCAAGCAGCGCGATCGCCAGTGCGATCACGTCGGTCATCATGTGCGCCGCGTCGGACAGCAGTGCCAGGCTGTTGAAGTAGAGGCCCGCCACGACCTCTGCGAGGAGGAAGGTCGAGGTCAGCGCGAGCGCCCAACCGATCATCCGGGCGTTGAGGCGGCCAGCGCTGGCTGAGCTCCGGTTTCGCCCTGCGCCTCAAGAAAGCGTCGTTTTCCAAATCTTCCGCGTCATTTGAAAATCCATTCCTGTTCAGTCGTTATTTTCTATCTAATCTATCAATTATATAGGAATAGGAACTTCAGATGATACGTCCAACCATCCTCGGTCTATCCGGGAACGTTAAACGCCCTTCACGCACAGCCGCGCTTGTCGATGCTGTCGTCTCCTTGGCTGCGGAGCGGCTGGCCGGCAATGGTCGGCTGATCGAGTTAGTAGACGCTGCCCCCGTTCTTTTCAGAGCGCTACGCGCCGACCAGCTCGACGCCGAGGGCCGTGCGATCATTGACGCCGTCGAGGCGGCTGATGTCATCGTTGTCGGCTCGCCCGTCTACCGCGCGTCTTACACCGGCGCCTTGAAACATCTCTTCGATCTCGTCGATTACCGGGCGTTGACCGGCAAGCGCGTCATTCTCGCAGCGACAGGCGGGACCCCGCTCCACGGATTGATGACCGAGCATCAGCTACGGCCGCTGTTCGGCTTTTTCAATGCGCTCACCTTGCCGACCGCGATCTATGCCACCGAAGCCGACTTTACCGATTACGACATCAGTAACCCCGCAGTGCGCGAGCGCATCGAGCGCGCCGTAGCTGAGCTGGCGCAGGTTCTGCCCGCCGCAGATCGAAGCTCACCTGCCGGTGGTTCCGGTCATCGTCAGACACTCGTCGCTGCGTCTGCCTAACGTTTTCAAAGAGGGAGAATATCATGTCTTATGCAAGCAGAGAGCCGGTCAAATTCGCCTATTGGGTTCCCAATGTCTCGGGCGGTCTGGTCATTTCGAACATCGAGCAGCGCACAAGCTGGACGATCGAGTACAACAGGAAGCTGGCGCAAATCGCCGAGGCCAGCGGTTTTGACTATGCGCTGAGCCAGATCCGTTTCACGGCAGGCTATGGCGCAGAGTTCCAGCATGAATCCGTTTCTTTCAGCCATGCGCTGCTGGAATCGACGACGACGCTCAAGGTCATTGCCGCCATTCTGCCCGGCCCTTGGAATCCGACGCTGGCCGCCAAGCAGATCGCAACGATCAACCACCTGACCAATGGCCGCGTCTCCGTCAATGTCGTCAGCGGCTGGTTCCGCGGCGAGTTCCATGCGATCGGCGAGCACTGGCTGGATCACGACGAGCGCTACCGCCGCTCCGAAGAGTTTATCCGGGCGCTGCGCGGTATCTGGACTGAGGACAATTTCTCGTTCAGCGGTGATTTCTATCGCTTCAACAATTATTCGCTGAAGCCCAAACCGATCGATCCGCAACCGGAGATCTTCCAGGGCGGCTCCTCGCGCGCGGCCCGCGACATGGCTTCGAGGGTTTCGGACTGGTATTTCACCAACGGCAACACGCCGGCGGAAATCCAAAAGCAAGTCGATGACATCCAGGGCAAGGCGAAGGCCAACGGCCACTCCGTCCGTGTCGGCGTCAATGCCTTCGCGATCGTACGCGAGACCGAGGAAGAGGCCCGCTCCGTTCTGGCCGAGATCATCGAAAAGGCCAATCCGGATGCCGTCAATGCCTTTGGCCACGAGGTCAAGAACGCCGGCAAGTCGTCGCCCGAGGGCGAGGGCAACTGGGCGAAATCCTCGTTCGAGGATCTGGTCCAGTACAATGACGGCTTCCGTTCCAACCTGATCGGCACGCCGCGGCAGATCGCCGAGCGCGTCATCGACCTCAAGCGCGCCGGCGCTGACCTCATTCTGCTTGGTTTCCTGCATTTCCAGGAAGAGGTGGAGTATTTCGGCAAGCACGTCATTCCGCTGATCCGGGAGCTTGAGGCCCAAGAGGGCGAGACAGCCGTCGCCGCCGAATAATTGAAGCGTGCAATCGGCGGCCGGCTGGTTCCCGCTGCCGCTATCGATGACAGACCGCGCGCCCTTGACGGCGCGCGGTGGGGGATTTGCGTGCCTGCGGAACAACCGCCGGGATCGCATACAAGACGGAGATAAGGGGCATGCACGCATTGACATTCGCCTTCGGAGGCTTGGGATCGGCGCCGTTTCCGCCGGAAGTGCAGGAGCATCTGGCCGGCCTCGACAGGCAGTCGCAGTCCGGTAACGCTTCGGCGAACCGGGCCGTTGACACGGAAAAGCCGGTTCTCGAACTGTCCGGTGTCAGCCTGTCCTTCGGCGGCGTCGTTGCCCTGACGGATATCGATCTGTCGCTCAGGCGCGGCGAGATCCTGGCGATCATCGGACCGAATGGCGCGGGCAAGAGTTCGATCATCAACATCATCAGCGGCGTCTACAGGCCTAATCGCGGCCGAGTGCGCTTGGCCGGGCGGGATTATGTGCAGGTTCCGACACAGGCACTGGCCCGCCATGGCGTTGCGCGCACCTTCCAGAACCTGGCCCTGTTCAAGGGCCTGAGCGTCCTTGACAATGTCGTTGCCGGTCGCGCCTACAAGACGCGCTCCAGCTTCATCGAGCAGATCGTCGGCATCGGCCGGGCAAGAACGGAACAGTTAGATGCGCGCCGCCGCGCCAGGGACATACTCGACTTCCTGCATCTTTCATATGTCGGCGACAGGCTGGCGGGCACGCTGCCTTACGGCTTGCAGAAGCGGGTCGAACTTGCGCGCGCGTTGGTTGCCGAGCCGGATATCCTGCTTCTGGACGAGCCGATGGCCGGAATGACGGTGACGGAGAAGAACGAAATGGCTGGTTTCGTGCGCGCCGCGCGCGACACGCTTGGAACGACGGTGGTGCTGATCGAACACGACATTGGTGTCGTGATGGGATTGTCCGACCGAGTTGCCGTGCTCGACTACGGCCGCAAGATTGCCGATGGCACGCCCGATGAGGTGCAGACCAATCAGAGGGTCATCGACGCCTATCTGGGTGTCGCCCCCGAAAACGAGGACGAGGAGGGCATCTGATGGCCGATTTCGACTGGCTGTTCTTCACCGAAGTTCTCGTCGGCGGTCTTTTGTCCGGCGTCATGTATTCGCTGGTCGCGATCGGTTTCGTGCTGATCTACAAGACCTCCGGCGTGCTCAATTTCGCCCAGGGAGCAATGCTTCTGTTCGCAGCGCTGACCTTCGTCAGCCTAACGGAACGCGGCATTTCCTTCCCGCTCGCCTTCATGATCACCTTCGCCATCATGGTCGTGCTTGGCGTCGCCATCGAGCGCACGGTTCTGCGGCCGCTGACCAACAAGCCGCCGATCACGCTGTTCATGGCGACGCTGGGCCTTTCCTATGTAATCGAGGGTGCCGCCCAACTTCTCTGGGGCACACAGGTCCATGGTCTGGATCTTGGCATAGAGGACGTGCCTTTCGACGTTGGCGGCGTCTATATCAGTCAGTTCGACATCTTTGCCGCCGTCGTTGCCGCCGGCATGGTGGCGCTGCTCTCCGTTTTCTTCCGCTACACCCGCATCGGTCTGGGTTTTCGCGCTGTTGCCGACGATCAGTTTGCAGCACTTGCGGTCGGCCTGCGACTGCCCTGGATCTGGGCGACCGTCTGGGCCGCTGCCGGCCTTGTGGCGCTGGTCGCGGGGCTCTTGTGGGGTGCGCGGGTCGGCGTGCAGTTCTCGCTGTCGCTGATTGTGCTCAAGGCTTTGCCGGTTCTCGTTCTCGGCGGTTTCGACTCGATCCTCGGCGCGATCGTCGGCGGACTTTTGATCGGCGCATCGGAAAAACTCGCCGAGGTCTATATCGGCGAATATTTCAGTGGCGGCATAGAAGGCTGGTTTGCTTATGTGATCGCGCTCGCCTTTCTCCTCGTCCGTCCCTCCGGTCTTTTCGGCCAGAAGCTTGTGGAAAGGGTCTGAGATATGTCCGTGATCACATCCGATCTCCCGCATTATCATTTCCCCGCGAAATGGGCCTTGCCGCTGGTATTGCTGTCGATCGCTTATGTCGGGGTGCCGATCTTCGGCTCCAGCTATCTGTTCGAGGCCATCCTTCTGCCATTCCTGGCGCTCAGCCTCGCCAGCGTCGGGCTGAATATCCTCACCGGCTATGCCGGTCAGGTGTCGCTCGGAAGTGCTGCCTTCATGGCGGTCGGTGCCTTTGCCGCCTTCAACTTCAATCTCAGGGTCGATGGATTGCCGCTGATCGCCAGCATCGTGCTGGCCGGGTTTGCCGCTGCCGCCATCGGCCTGGTGTTTGGCCTCCCAAGCCTCCGCCTCAAGGGTTTTTATCTCGCGGTATCGACCCTTGCGGCGCAGTTTTTCGTGCAATGGGCGCTCACCAAGTTCAGTTGGTTCTCAAACGATTCCGCCTCCGGTGTCATCGATGCGCCGGCGCTCTCCGTCGCAGGCTTCGTCTTCGAAGGTCCGGTCGGGCGCTATTATTTCGCATTGAGCGTCGTTTCGGTGCTGACCTTTCTGGCCTACCGGCTGGTGAGTTCCCAGACGGGGCGCAACTTCATCGCCGTGCGCGACAACGAGACGGCCGCGCGGATCATCGGCGTGCCGGTTCTCAAGACCAAACTCCTGGCGTTCGCCGTCTCGTCTTTCATCATCGGCGTCGCCGGAGTTCTTTGGGCCTTCGCCTATCTGCGCACCGTCGAGCCGGCCGGTTTCAATCTCGATCGCTCGTTCCAGATCCTGTTCATCGTCATCATCGGTGGTCTAGCCTCGATCCGCGGCGCATTCTTCGGCGCAGCGCTGATCGTCGTATTCCCCCTGCTGCTGTCGCGGCTCGGGTCTTTCCTGCTTGGCGACGTGTTTGATTCCGGCGTGCTTGACATGAGCCAGCGCATCGTGATGGGCGTGCTCATCATCCTGTTTCTGATCCTCGAACCGGATGGCCTTGTCGCCCTCTGGGACCGGGTCCGAAGACGCATCGGTTCCGCTGTCCGGCGGACCTAAGCGATCCGGAGCCGAACCGCTCCAAATCCCGCATCAGCCTTTATTTGATCAACCCAGAACCGGTGCTTTGCCCGGTCGATACCCGGAGTTTGTCCAAATGACGATCCTCAGCAAATTCAAGATTGCGGCGCTTGCCGCCGGCATCGCTTTCACCATCGCCCTGCCAGCCGCCCATGCTGACGAGCAGTATTTCCCGCTGCAGAGTTATCGTGTCGGCCCCTATGCCGCCGGCGGCACCGGCTTCTTCGGTGGCTTTATTGACTATCTCAACCTGATCAACACCCGCGACGGTGGCGTCAATGGCGTCAAGCTGACCTGGTCGGAGGCCGAAACCCAGTACGAAGTCGAGCGCGGTGTCGAAGCCTACGAACGGTTGAAGAGCAATCCAAACGTCGCTGCCTGGAACCCGCTCTCCGTCGGCATCGCCTATGCCATGATCGACCGCATCACGACCGACAAGGTCCCGCTGATCACAATCAATCATGGCCGCACCGATTCGACCGACGGTCGTGTCTTCCCTTATGTCTTCCCACTGCTGCTCAACCCCTACAGCGAGACGTCCGGCATCGTGAATTACATCGCCTCGAAGGAAGGCGGTCTGGAAAGCCTCAAGGGCAAGAAGATTGCCGTGCTCTATCACGGTTCGCCCTATGGCAAGGAAACCATTCCGATCTACGAACTGCTGGCCGAAAAGTACGGCTTCGAACTGCAGCAGATCGAAGTTCCGCATCCGGGCAACGAGCAGCAGTCACAATGGCTGGCGATCCGCCGCGCCAAGCCGGATTACGTCGTTCTGCGCGGCTGGGGTGTGATGAACCCGGTGGCGCTGAAGACCGCCGCAAAGACCGGCTTCCCGGTCGATCACATCATCGGCAATGTGTGGTCGAACTCCGAAGAAGATGCGATCCCGGCCGGCGACGCCGCCAAGGGCTACACGGCGATCACCACCCAGGCATCGGGCGCCGAATATCCGGTGGTCCAGGAGATCGTCAAGACGATCTACGATGCCGGCAAGGGCAATCTGGAAGACAAGAAGCGCATCGGCTCGGTCTACCACAATCTCGGTATCGTCAATGGAATCCTCAACGTCGAGGCGATCCGCATCGCGCAGGAAAAATTCGGCAAACGCTCGCTGACCGGCGATGAAGTCCGCTGGGGCTTCGAGCACCTGCAGCTTGATCCGGCCCGCGTAGAAGCGCTTGGCGCCAAGGGGCTGTTCCACTCGATCAACGTCACCTGGGACAATCACGAGGGCAATGGCTACGTGACCTTCCAGCAGTGGGACGGTGCCAAGTGGAACGTTGTCTCCAACTGGATCGCACCCGACTGGGCTCTGCTGCGTCCGATCATCGAGAAGTCGTCCGAAGCCTATGCCGCTGAAAAGGGTATCAAGCTGCGCACCGCGGAAGATGCAGAGACAGCAACCAACTGATCCCTTGGCTTATGCCCAGGGGCCGCGCCTCAAGGCGCGTCTTCGAGGTCCCGGCACGAGGCTGGTTGTCTCCTCCCTCACAACCAGCCTCGTGCCTCCCTTTTCATGCGGCGTTTTGCACGCAGACAGGAACACGATCATGGCTCAAGAGCACATCCTGCTGACGGTTGCCGATGTGAGGGCGACCTACAACCACGCCATCACGGCGCTCGACGGCGTCAGCTTTACCCTGGCGCGCGGCGAAATCCTGGCGCTGCTTGGGGCCAACGGTGCCGGCAAGACGACGGTGCTCAAGGCGGTCTCCAATCTCCTGCCTGCCGAACGCGGGCAGATCGTCTCCGGCAGCATCCGGTTCGAGGGCCTTGATGTCACAAGGACGAGCCCGGGCAATCTGGTGCGCGCAGGGCTTGTACAGGTTCTTGAAGGCCGCCACTGCTTCCGCAGTCTGACGGTCGAGGAAAATCTCGTATCCGGCGGGATTGGCCGAAGCAGTAGCCGTGCAGAGATCGCCGAAGATCTCGACAAGGTCTACACGCACTTTCCGCGGTTGAAGGAGAAGCGGCGTGCCCTGTCGGGTCTGACATCGGGCGGCGAGCAGCAGATGACGGCGATTGCCCGGGCGCTGATGTCGCGGCCGCGTCTGCTGGTGCTCGATGAGCCATCCATGGGCCTCGCGCCGATCATCGTCCAAGACATTTTCCGGACATTGCGCCGGCTTAACCGCGAGGAGGGGCTTTCCATTCTGGTTGCCGAGCAAAACTCCGCCGTCGCGCTGAATTACGCCGATCGCGCGACCATTCTCGAAAACGGCGTGGCGGTGCTGTCCGGCAAAGCCCGCGATCTGCGCGAACGCGACGACATCAAATCCTTCTATCTCGGCAAGAAGGCGATGGCCCCAGCCATTCCAGCTCTTGCAAGCTAACCCCAATCCAAGAGGAGAAACGTCCATGACCCTATCCAACGTCAATACCGAGAATGCAGCAAAGGCAGTACCACCGGTAGCGCTCCCCGCCGCGCCCGCGCATATCATCAAGACCGATGCCGAAGCGATCGCCGTTGCCAGGACGCTTGCAGCCGAATTCGTCAAGGGCTCGTTGGCGAGAGACCGCGACCGGATCTGGCCGGTCGAAGAACTCGATGCCTTCTCGCAAAGCGGGTTGTGGTCGATCAATGTGCCGAAGACATTCGGCGGTCCGGAAGTCTCCTATGCGACCCTTGCCAAGGTCATCGAGATCATCTCGGCTTCCGATAGCTCGATCGGACAGGTGGCGCAGAACCATCTGGGCGTCGTGGCGGCGATCCGCACCGTTTCGGATGAAGAGCAGCAGAAGCTTTTGTTTGCGGAAGTGCTGAAGGGCACGCGGTTCGGCAATGCGTTTTCGGAATTCGGCTCCAAGCGGGCGGTGGATTTCGAAACGAAATTCGTCGATGCTGGCGATCATGTCGTCGTCAATGGCCAAAAGTTCTATTCCTCGGGCGCGCTGCTTGCGCATCTGGTGCCGATCGTCGCCCTCGATGATGAGGGCAGGGCCTGGTACGCGATCGCCGAACGCGGTGCAGAAGGACTGACGGTCATCGACGACTGGTCGTCGTTCGGGCAGCGCACAACGCTTTCTGGAACCGTATTGCTCAACAACGTCAAGGTGCCGAAGACGCATCTCGTGCCCGGCTACAAGGGCTATGAGGTACCGACGGCGGACGGGGCGATCTTCCAGATCATCCAGGTGGCCGTCGATACCGGTATTGCGCAGGCGGCGATCGATGAAACGGTGAGTTTCGTGCGCACCAAGAGCCGCGCCTGGGTGGATTCCGGCGTCGACAATGCCTGGGACGATCCCTACACGATCCAGGCGATTGGTGATCTCACCTTGCGCCTGCACGCCGCGCAAGCCTTGCTGGAAAAGGCAGGATACGCTATCGACCGGGCAATCGTCGATCCGAATGCCGAAACCGTCGCCGAGGCCCAGATCGTCACTGCTGAGGCGAAAATCCTCTCGACGGAAATCGCGCTTCTTGCCACCAACAAGCTTTTCGAACTAGCCGGCACGCGTTCGACGCTCGCCGAACACGGCCTTGACCGCCATTGGCGTAACGCCAGGACCCACACCTTGCACGACCCGGTCCGCTGGAAATACGCCATCCTCGGCAAATATTTCCTGAATGGCGAGAAACCGCCGCTGCATGCGTGGAGCTGACGTGCAAACGGGCCGGTCGCCCGTTCCGCCGGCCCGCCCAGCTCCGTTGTGGCCAAGCAAGGATGGGACTATCCGCCTCCAGGCCCGGCATGTAGCGACAGCGATATCAGAGAGGCTATTGGGCGCTGAGGGCATTGAACCGCGTTGCACGGCGTTAGCATTCCTGCCGAATGTCGACGCGGCAGATCATGTAGTCCGGTTCCGGCATGGCCTGATCCATGGTGACGCCCGGCAGGGCGGTGTGGCGCTTTCCAATCGAGCGGGCAGGTACGCCGACCACAGAGGTGTAGGATGCAACTGGTGCTATCACGACACTGCCGGCGCCGATCCCAATCTCGATATTGCCGAGTATGTTGGCCCCTGCGCTTATCAGCGCGCCGCGCCGGATGTTAGGATGGCGGTCTCCGGTTTCCTTGCCCGTTCCGCCAAGGGTCACGTTCTGGAGAATCGACACGTCGTCCTAAAGCGTGTCGCGGGTAACCGGATTCGGTATATCCGGTTTGCGCGATCTGTGATTCCCTTTGCCCATGGAAGGAGAAACGCCATGGGCAAACCGCATCCGATCGAGTTGCGTGAGCGTGTCGTTGCTTTTGTCAATGAGGGCAACATTGTTGATTTCCACTGAGAGCTGACCCGGCATTTCCACCGAGAAGTGACCCGCCTTAGGTATCGTTCGTGTTGGTCGTAGTGGTCAAGTTCCTGCGTTTCTCCTTGGTTGTTT
>NZ_LMQB01000012.1 GCF_001424045.1 Rhizobium sp. Leaf371
GTATCCATCCGGCGAAGGCCGCAGAGCTTATGATTTAGGCTGGTCCGCCATGATGCGTTCGATCCTTTCCGGATCACATTGCTCGTCGATAAGGAACTGYCTCACACCTCCGTCCCAGGTGCGGATATCGGCGAGGAATTCCTGCAAGCTTTCGATCCCCCGGTCCGTGAAGGTGGTGATGCCCTCTTCGCTGCCGTCATGGACATGGATCATCTCGCCGTAGTCGATGTTGTCGGAATTGTTGGCGATTTTCTGGAGAAGTTCAATGTTCTCGCCGATCAGCGAGGCGACATAGTCGATCGTGTAGACATGCGTCGGGCGCGTCATCAGGCTGCTTTCTGGTGGACGTGGCCTGCGGAAGACCAGTTCCACGGCAACAGTTCCGGCAGCCGCGACACGGGGATGCCAGGCATGCGAGCGAGCACGTCCGCCAGCCAAGCCTGCGGATCGATGTCGTTCATCTTGGCGGTGACGATCAGAGAATACATGAAGGCGGCACGCTCGCCTCCGCGCTGGGAGCCGGCGAATAGCCAGGATTTTCTTCCGAGAGCGATCCCGCGCAGGGCCCGCTCGGCCGCATTGTTGGTCAGACATAGCCTGCCGTCATCGAGGAACCGGGTGAAGGCCTCCCAGCGTCCCTCCTTCTCGAACATGTAGTTGATCGCCTTGGCGACGGGATTGTGCTTCGACATCTGGGAACGCTKGGCCATGAGCCAGTCGTGCAGTTCCTCGGCGATCGGACGCGCATGCTGCCGCCTCGCTACCAGTCTCTCTTCGTCGGACTTCCCGTTTATGCCCCGCTCGATGTCGAAGAGCGCGTCAATGCGGGCAACGGCCTCAAGCGCGACAGGCGATATCTCGTGGGCAGGTTTGCCATTGCGCACATTGCCGGCGATATCGGCCAGTTCGAAGAACTTGCGCCGTGCATGGCTCCAGCAGAGCGCGCTCTTGACCGGTTCGGGGCGGCGATCCGCACGATAGAGATCGTTGTAGCCGCCGTATGCATCGGCTTGAAGGGTGCCATGCCACCCGGCGAGATGCCGATTGGGATGGGTCTTCTCGCGATCGGGTGAGAAGTAGAAGAGCGCTGCGGGCGGTGCGCCGCCCGCAAACGGACGATCATCGCGCACGTAGGTCCATAACCTTGCCTGCCGTGTTGCGCCCCTGGCGAGGAGTGGCACGGTGGTGTCGTCACCATGCAGCCGTTCGGCTGCCAGTACATGGGCGCGGATCAGGTCATGGATCGGCTGCAGGGCRGTCGCGCAGGCTCCGACCTGGTCGGCCAACGTGGAGAGGCTGAGATCGACGCCTTCCCTGGCGTAGCGCTCGGCTTGGCGATTCAATGGCTGATGCTGGCCGAACTTCTCGAACAGGATCGTAGCGAGCAAGTTGGGACCTGCCCATCCCCGCGGTGTCGCATGGAAYGGGGCCGGTGACTGGCTGATCTTCTCGCAATCCCGGCAGGTGAACTTCTCTCGCACCGTCTGGATCACTTTCCACTGCCGCGGGATCGCCTCCAGCGTCTCAGTGATGTCTTCGCCCATCTTCACGATCCTGGTCGAGCCGCAGCAGGTGCAGGTCGACGGAGCTTCGATGATCAGGCGCTCACGTGGCAGGTGCTCGGGAAACGGCTTACGGGCCGGCCGGCGGCGTTCGAAGGCGGAGACATTTGTGATCTTCGCTGCCACGCGTTCAGCCGCGATCTCGTCTTCGGTGGCGTCGGCTTCGAGTTCTTCGAGCTGCAGTTCCATCTGGTCGATCAGCCGGGCGCGCCGTTCCGAGCTCTGGCCATACTGCTCACGGCGCAGCTTTGCGATCTCGAGCTTGAGGTGCCGGATCATCGCCTCCGAMGTCGTCACGACGGCGCGCACCTGCGCGAGATCGGCCTCGGCGGAGGCGGCACGCGCTTCCGATACCGCAAGCGCGGCGCGCAATCTGGCTATCTCCSAAGCAGCATCATCCATGGCCGAAAGCTACCATGGAACCACAGAAAGCCCAACAAAAACAGTGGAACGGTTGGCGACTATCCTGCCGTTGCAGGTCGCTGCGTCCAGCGTGGATTGCGCCAGTCGATCCCTTCCAGAAGATAGCCGAGTTGCGCCGCCGACACTGGCACGGCGGAGCTATTCTGGCTGACCGGCCAGATGAACTTTCCGGCCTCAAGCCGCTTCAGGTAAAGCGACATGCCGATCCCGTCGTGCCACAAAACCTTGATCAGATCACCCTTGCGACCCCGGAAGCAGAAGACCTCACCGCCATGAGGATCGCGGCCAAGACCCTGTTGCACCTTCAGCGCCAGGCTGTTCATGCCGCAACGCATGTCCGTCACGCCGCCCGCGATCCAGACCTTCACCCCGGCCGGAAAGGCGATCATGACGCATCCAGGACCGGCAAAAGGCCGGCAAGGATGTTCGGATCAAGCGAGGCCGGGATCGTYAGGCGACGACCGTTCGGCAGGCCGATCTCGATCGTCTTGTCGCCGTCCGACCGGAGCGGACCGGCCATCTCGGAAGATGCCGGTGGCGGCAAAATCGAAAGCGGCACGAAGCTTGTTGATGCGGTAACGCTCAGAWGCCCGCTCCGGTATTCCCGACGCCAACGGGTCAACAACGACCGAGACAATCCATATCGCCGCGCCGTCACTGAACCCTGCCGAAAGCCTTGCAAGCTCTCTTCGACGATCCGAACCTTCTCTTCGTCCGACCAATCCCGTCGACGGCCAAGATTACTCCGCGCGGCACGGNAACGACCGAGACAATCCATATCGCCGCGCCGTCACTGAACCCTGCCGAAAGCCTTGCAAGCTCTCTTCGACGATCCGAACCTTCTCTTCGTCCGACCARTCCCGTCGACGGCCAAGATCGTCCGCGGAAAAGACCTCAATAGGGGAAATGATTGTAGCGCATGACATAAGGCATGGACWTAAAGCCAATCACCAAATCAGGGCAGACGGCCTTCGGCGGAGGCATACNAAAGACCTCAATAGGGGAAATGATTGTAGCGCATGACATAAGGCATGGACATAAAGCCAATCACCAAATCAGGGCAGACGGCCTTCGGCGGAGGCATACGATTCTGAATCGGTTTTTTCAAGAGATAGCTGACTGGCTCGGCGACACGCTACGTCCGACCGGATTGTCCAGCCTGTAGCGCAACCCGCCGAAAGCTTCCTCCGACGGCGCAGAGGTATGAGACATCAACGGTCTTGAGCAGCTATGGGACGAGCTGCGGCGCACGATGTACGCAGGGGCACAGTGAGCACTGCCGAGGAAATGATTTCCGGCCGTCTTGCTGGTTATTTACGACCAGGTCGTGCCCACGGCGGCGGTTGCTTCTCCTTAACCCAAGGCAGCAGTTTGATGTCTCGAGGCTGGATATCGTCCGTAATGATCGGAAACTTTGCTAAGGCATCGCGCATCAACGAAAGACCGGCGACATCGGTATATCGATTGTTGGTTTCACCGTCACTCAGTCGTCCGGAAAGGTCATCGATGATCGCGGGAGGAACGCCCCTCTGTTTCAAAGTGTTGGAAAGGCCGTGCCGGAGCGCGTGAAGCGAGCGCTGCCAAAGAGCCTCACCGAGTGACTGCTGCATCACCGGTATGAATTGATCGTAAAAGCGATCGCCTGGATCATTCTCCGTCAAATGTGAGAATAGATCTGGGAAGAGCGCGTCATATCCAAGCTTCTTGATCTCGGTCCTGTATTGGAGAAAATTCAATCGGATGAGTTCATCCGGCAGCGGGAGCAGCCTGTGTGATTGGATGGTCTTGATACGACGAAGCTCATTAGCCCGGACATCGACAACCCAGCCGTTTTCTGTCTCATACACATCATTTACCCCCAGGCCGGCGAGCTCCTTACGGCGCGCACCGAGGTAAACGAAAAGCAGCGGCATATAGAAAAGGCTGTCGTGATACACGACGTCGCCAGATTTTTCCCGCTCCTCCCAGCCAGCGCATCCTGTGAATATAGGGGCAGAGAAAATCGGTTTGATATCCGCGGGTGTAGGCTTGTACTGTTGGGTTCTGATTGAACCGGGCTTTGGCTTCTTTGGTCGAACGCCTTCGAACGTCTAGTCGAGAATATTGAACCCGTTACCTCGAAGATGCTGGAGGAATGTCTGAAGATTGGCAAAATGCTTTCGGATGGTCTGGGCACTCAATCCCACCGGGGATTTTGCTCCCGATGCTTCAGCGTCCGCTCTCATCTGTAGACCTTGCTTGCGTAGATCGGCAGTTGACAGAGCTCGGAGCTGTGAGCTTTGCCCCCATCGTGTCGGTATGTCGTTGAAGTGCTGCCGCAAACGGCCGATGTGATATTGCGTGATCTGTCCAGAATGCGCGACATTGTGTTCCTGAAGGACGCCGGTGAATATACGCACAAGAGCGCGCGCGTCATTTGCTGTCGCGGCCTCCCACTCGTCCTTCTTGTTCTTGACCAGGTTCTCGCACTCTTGGGTGAAAGCTGAGATGGGCAGGTCGACAAGCGTAGAACGCGCAACCTCTCCGAAATCTACGTTGCCGAGCTCCTCCTCAGGTGGCGTAGAGAGAAGTGTGAGGTCGGGTGCAGTATGAGTGAGCCGAAAAGGCACTGCCTCTGAGTCTGCAGACGACGCCGAGGCTTTCGTTTGATGGGGTTGGTCCGATGACTGGTCTGCAGTTTCTCGAGGCGGTGATCCGCCCGTGAGTTCGCTGAGGCTGCTGTCCGCTAACGGGTAGCGCTCGTCCGTGGCCATCAATGCATCTGCTCGACCACGGAAAATATTCATAGCTGTCCGCTCTTGGTTGAGCGCGCTGTCCGGAATCTCGAACTCCTTCATGACGGCACGGAGGCGATTCTCGTGTCCCCTATGCAGAAACTGAGATCTGGCCGAAGCGTAGTCTGCCTTAATGTTGGCGATATGTGCGTCGGGTATCCCGTTCCTGTCCAGCAGGGCTCGCCCTGGGCATCCATCGTCCAGAGTAAGCAGAGTATGGGACCCGAAGTTCTCAAGCAGCCGGTATGCCCAACCGTTCTCCAGGTCCATCTCTACGTCTGTGATGTCGTGGGGTCTTCCGCGACGACGGGCTGCAAAGGCGATGCCGTCGAGGTGATCCATCATCTGGTCTCGTTCGGCCGCACACAATCTTGCCAACTGATCCTTCGTCGTCGTCCCTGCCATTGTTCCTAACTTCAAGTCTGCCAGAAGGGTGTTGAGCCGCCTCGCCATCATCTGTGCCTTTCTATGATCGGAGGCCTGAAGAGAGAGTGAAAGCCGGCTGCCTGCTGGGCAGAGATGAAAACTGCGTGGGACCCGCGGCCGCCAATAAAAGACATTTCCTCGACGGATGAGGTTCTCGACGTGGTGACGAACCGTCATGTGGCTCAAGCCCTTTGAACGGCCCTCCGTGTTGCCCTCGCGCGAAGCAATGGACACCACCTTTGGGCATCAGTTCTGGGCATCAGGTCGCGGTTAATGCCAGAACGAGATCCAAAAAGGTCGAAGAAACAAGGAATTCAGGAAAAATCGAGAGAGCTGGCTGGGGAACCTGGATTCGAACCAGGACTAACGGAGTCAGAGTCCGTGGGTCTACCGTTAACCTATTCCCCAACGCGCGGGCTGTGCCCGTCGGTGTGCCGGGCTTATAGACAAAACGGGGCGGGATGCAAAGGGGGTTTTTGAAAAACTTTGGCGAGGCCGGGGTTGGGTGTCTGGCCGGGCGCGTGTGCGGGGTGCGCTTGTTGGTGCAAAGCATGGATTGTCGTTCTGGAAAAAGCAGTTGGCGAAAGGCGGGCGCGCTGGTAGAGTTGGGGCAACGAAAATCGAAAGAGCGTCTTGAGCGACCGACAAGGCTTCGCGCGACGCGGTGGTAAGATCAGTGAAAGACCCCGAGCACGGCGATACGCCGTATGAGAGCGGGGCTTCGGCAGCGGCAGGAAACCAGGGGCACGCTATCCCCGGGTCCGGCAAAGCCAAGCGCAGGCGTCGCAAGACGGCGCGCAATGGCGCCGCGCATGCCAGCTCCCAAGACCTCTCCGCATCTGGAGGAGGCCATTCCGCACAGACTATTCTGGACGGTGAACCCGTGCGCAAACGCAAGCGGCGGCGCCGTACGAAGTCTGGATCGTCAGGCTTTCCGCACGGCCGTGTTTCCGCACCAAACGATCATCCCCGCGACGACCATCCCGACGCAGAGCCTGCGCATGCCGATCCGGTGCGCGGCCATCCTGCGCGTGGGCAAGGCACGGCGTCTGGCGTCGACGGCGGCGCGTCCGTATCCGGCAACCGCGAGCACAGCGACGGCAGGGCGCGTGACGGCAAGGGCCGGAATGTCGCGTCTTATGATGCGCACGCCAGCGCCCTGACCTCTCGCGACGGATCGGGACGGGATCGCCGTGACGTGATCTCGCCCAATGGGGTCTCGCACGATGGGGTCTCGCCCAGTGGGGTCTGGCAAAGCGGGTCCGCTCATGGTGGGGCCCCTGACGGGCGCGCAAGTGCTGCGGCATCAAGCTCTCCATCCGGCCGGCAGGCGGGTGAGGGTGCGGACGAGACGGACAGCCATGGCCTTTCGGGTCGCAATGGCCCGTCCGATGGTCGGGCCGATGGGGCCGGTCCGGGGAATTCGGGTTCCAGGCCGGGCCCGACGCAGGGTGGTGGACAAGGACGCGCCAATGGAGACGGGCGGGGCAGTGGACAAGGCCGCGGACAGGGGCATGCCGCAGAACCGGCCGGCAAGGGTCACCGAAACCACCGGCATCGTCATCGCCGGTCGGCGCAGGCGCGTCCGCTTCAGGGCACGGATGTCGTCCGGTCCGGGCGCGACCGCGCAGAGCCAGCCCATGCCGGCCCGACGAAGCGAGCAAACGAGCCGGCCGGCGGACGCCCCTCGGCGGGCCAGCGGCCGGGCCGTGGCGCCGGCGCGCACGGCGCATCCGCGTCTGCGTCCTCCTCGGCTGCGGGTCTGCCGACGGGGGCCCATTCTGCCCCGATCGGCGGAGCCCCCGGGCGGGCGGCATCGCAACAGAGCGGCCATTCCGGACATCAGCGTTTCGAGCAGGGCGGCGCGCAACCGGGCAATCCGGCTGGCCGGGTATCCGGGCCGTCCGGGAATTCTTCACACCCCGCGCAAAACCATGGCCATGGCCATGGTCCGCAGGCGGGGTCGGCCGCCCGCGGCGTAGCCGGAAGCAATGCCGGTTATGCCGCTTCGAGTGCCGGCCGACGTGCGGATGCCTTCGAGGGGGATGATGCCGGTCCGATGCCGCTCTATGCGGCGCTCGATCTCGGCACCAACAATTGCCGGCTTCTGATCGCGCAGCCGACGCGGCCAGGGCAGTTCCGGGTCGTGGATGGCTTTTCGCGGATCGTTCGGCTGGGCGAGGGCCTGGCGGCGAGCGGCCGCCTGTCCGAGGATGCCATGAACCGCTCGGTCGAGGCGCTCAAGATCTGCGCCGCAAAGCTCGGGCATCGCAATATCCGGCGCGCCCGGCTGATCGCGACCGAGGCGGCCCGCGCCGCCGAAAACGGCGTGGTCTTCATGGAGCGCGTGTCGGCCGAAACCGGCCTCGAACTGGAGATCATCGACCGTGAAACCGAGGCGCGGCTCGCCGTGTCCGGTTGTGCGTCGCTGGTCGGGCGCGAGGCGCGCTCGGTGGTCCTGTTCGATATCGGCGGCGGCTCGTCGGAAATCGCCGTGCTGCGCATCGGCGACAACAGGTCGAGCCGGCTTGCCAACCATATCACCCACTGGACCTCGCTGCCGGTCGGCGTCGTCACCCTGTCGGAGCGGCATGGCGGCCGCGATGTCACGCCGGAAAGCTTCGAGGGCATGATCCGCGAAGTCTCCGGCATGCTCGATCGCTTCGATTGCCCGGATATCGAGGAGGTTCGGGCGGCCGAGGATTTCCACCTCATCGGCACCTCCGGCACGGTCACGACGCTGGCCGGCGTGCATCTGGATCTGCCGCGTTACGATCGCCGCCGGGTGGATGGCCTGTGGCTGTCGGATGACGAGGTGTCCGCGATGCAGGCGCGTCTTCTGTCCTGGGATTTCGCCGCGCGTGCGGCTAATCCCTGCATCGGGCCGGATCGGGCGGATCTCGTTCTCGCCGGCTGCGCCATTCTGGAGGCCATCCGCCGCCGCTGGCCGTCGACCCGCATGCGGGTCGCCGATCGCGGGCTGCGCGAAGGTCTTTTGACCGATATGATGGCCGATGACGGCGTCTGGCGTCGCGGCCGTGGCCGCCGCCCGTCGCGGTCCGGCCCGCAAACCGGCTCCGAGGAGGGCCGAAGCTCATGACCAAGCCTCCCATCGGCGGAAATCGGACCGGACGCAAGCTCGGACAGAAGGTGAAGAAGGGCAAGCTCAAGGCGTCCTCGCGGCGCTGGATCGAGCGCCACATCAACGACCCCTATGTGCAGCGCGCCCAGCTGGAAGGCTATCGCGCCCGCGCGGCCTTCAAGCTCCTGGAGATCGACGAAAAGCACAAGATCCTGGCCGGCGCCAAGCGCATCATCGATCTGGGAGCCGCCCCCGGCAGCTGGTCGCAGATCGCGGCCAAGGTCACGAGCTCGACGGATACGGACCCGCGCGTCGTGGCGATCGATTTCCTCGATGTCGATCCGCTGCCCGGCGTCGTCATCCTCAAGCTCGATTTCCTCGATCCCTCCGCGCCCGACGCGCTGATGGATGCGCTCGGCGGTACGCCGGATCTCGTGCTCTCCGACATGGCGGCCCCCACCACGGGCCACCGCCAGACGGACCACATCCGCACCATGCACCTCTGCGAGGTCGCGGCGCACTTCGCGATCGACGTTCTCGGCCCCGGCGGCCACTTCCTGGCCAAGACCTTCCAGGGCGGAACGGAGCGCGAGCTTCTCAACCTGCTGAAACAGAATTTCCGCCAGGTCCTGCACATCAAGCCGGCGTCGTCGCGTGCGGAATCGGTCGAGATGTTTCTGCTCGCCAAGGACTTCAAAGGCCGGCGCGACGGCATCTCGGACCATGCCGATCTCCGGGCGGAAGGCCAGGATTTCCGCGACGAGCGCGAGGATGTGACCGAACACGACGAGGATTGAGCGGATGCTGCTTTACGTCACCGTCGGTTCGAACGATCCGGCCCGCGCGGGCCCGTTCTACGATGCTGCGCTGGCGCCGCTCGGCCTCGTCCGCCGGCAGGAAAGCGGCTCGGATATCGGCTATGCACATCCTGATGACAGCCGCTGCCGCGTCTGGGTCGTCGCGCCTTACGACGGGCGGCCGGCGACCGTCGGAAACGGCGTGACGATTGCACTGGACGCTGCCAGCCGAGCCGCCGTGGACGCGTTTCACGCGGAAGGTCTCCGGATGGGTGGGACATGCGAAGGCGCACCCGGCCTTCGACCGTTCCATGCCGCGTTCTACGCAGCCTTCCTGCGCGATCCCGATGGCAACAAGATTGCCGCCGTCTGCGAACGCGCATGATCCCGTTGCAGGGTACGATGCCGCCGGCTTCATGATGCCTATTTCCGGGCGGCGGCCCGAATTTCGAGACGCGTTCGATGACGTGACGAAGCACCCCCAAGCTCCGTCATTCCGGGCTTGACCCGGAATCGAGCGACCTGACGTCCGTCGGGTCAAAGACCGCTTCTCGACTCAATGCGTTTCTTCGGCTCAGGGACGTGGGCTGGATAGAGTCCGGGGCGAGCCCGGAATGACGGAGGGGCCCGTCCTTCGAAAACGCATCCGCCAGAAACGCACCCGGCAGATAGACTTCGACGTTGCTGCTTTTTGCAGGCAGCGCTCGGCCGGCATCACTTCCCCGCCAGCTGCTCCAGCTGCGCCTCGCCCTTCTCCCGCGGCGCGGCGCCGTGTCCCGAGACCGCGGCGCCGGCGGTTTTCGCCATGCCGAGGAAGGGGATGACCGAGACGAGGGTGATGGCGGAGATCAGCATGAAGGCGAGCTGGAAGTCGGCGAGTTCGAGCTGCGTGCCGGTCCAGCGGTTTTCCACCTCGAGAATGGCACCGGCCACCGCGACGCCCATCGCAAGGCTCATCTGCTGCAGCACGGCGCTCATCGCGGTCGCCTTGCTGGCCATCGCGTCGGGAATATCGGCGAAGGAGAGGGCGTTGATGCTGGTGAAGAAGAACGAGCGGGCGAACCCGGCCAGCAGCAGCACGAGGCACATGACGATGTAGGGCGTCGCCGGCGTGAAAAGCCCGTTGACGAAGGTCAGCACGGTGGCGATCAGCGCCGCGATGATCAGCGTGGTGCGGAAGCCGGCGAGAACGAGCACCCGTTTGGCGAAGAATTTCGTCGTCAGCGCGCCGATGGCGCCGACGAAGGTGATCATGCCCGACTGGAAGGGCGAAAGCCCGAACCCGACCTGCAGCATCAGCGGCATGAGGAAGGGAATGGCGCCGATCGAGATGCGGAACAGCGTGCCGCCGACGGCCGCGGCACGAAAGGCGCTGTCTTTGAACAAAGCGAGATCGAGCAGCGGCGCCGGATGGTGCCGGGCGTGGCGTACATAGAGGATGCCGCAGAGAATGCCGATGCCGGCCGCGATCGCGCCGATGCTCGGCGGCAGGGCCGGCAGGCTCATCACCGACAGGCCGAACATCGTGCCGGAAGCGGCGATGGCGCTGAGAAAGAAGCCGGTGACGTCGATCGGCGGCGGCCGGTCGCTGATGACCTCGGGCAGGTAGATGCCGGACAGGATGTAGCCGAGAATGCCGACGGGCACGTTGATGATGAAGATCCAGTGCCAGGAAAAATAGGTGGTGATGAAGCCGCCGAGCGGCGGGCCGGCCAGAGGCCCGGTCAGCGCGGGAATGCTGAGCAGCGCCATCGCGCTCACGAGGTCGCTGCGCTGCGTGCTGCGCACCAGCACCAGCCGCGCCACCGGCGTCATCATGGCGCCGCCCATGCCCTGCAGGAAGCGGGCGCCGACGAAGGAAACGAGGTCCCCGGAGATGGCGCAGAGGATCGAGCCGACGACGAAGACAAGGATCGCCGAGCGGAAGATGCGCTTGGCGCCGAACCGGTCGGCCATCCAGCCGCTCAAGGGAATGAAGATGGCGAGCGACACCATGTAGGAGGTCAGCGCCAGCTTGAGCGTGATCGGTCCGACGCCGAGGTCGCGGGCGATCGCAGGCAGCGAGGTGGCGATGACGGTGGAGTCCATCTGCTCCATGAAGAGCGCGACGGCAAGGATCAGGGGAACGATGCGGTTCATGCGAAGGCAAGCCTTTTCGACGGCCTCTTGGGCTCCGGGGAGACGCCCGGGATGGTCGGCTGAGGTGGGAGGCGGATGTCCGTGCGCGGGGCAGATGCGCAGGGCAAGCCGTCGGTCTTGGTGTATCGAACAGGAGATAGACACGCAGCGGCGAAAGTCCCGCGTCCCGTCTCACGCAACAGTCAATTTCCTGTGAAGGGTGCGCGCCTCGTCTGTCAAGGCATCGATCTCGCGCTACCTCAGGGCCTCTTGCCGGCGCTCCCGCTTGCGACCCTGCGGCCTTGCGCTGCAGTTTCGAACATACTTCGAAGACACAAGGAAACGATCGATGCACGGATTCACTCTCGGCCGACGCGCCCTCTTCGCCGCGACAGCCCTTGGCGCGCTGGCGGCGCCCCTGATCATGAAGCGCGCCGCTTTTGCGCAGGGTGCAGCGGGTGCGGCCGGGAAGGAAACTCCGAAAGCCTCGACCGGCGGCAAGAGCGCCACCGTCAAGCTCGGCGATGTCACCGTCACCGTCGTCAGCGACGGTCTGCGGATCGCCGACAAACCGAACGAAACCTTCGGGACCGACCAGCCGCCCGAGGCCGTCAAAGCGCTCCTTGAGAAGAACTTCCTGCCGACCGATCGTTTCGCCAACGGCTTTTCACCGGTCGTCGTCGATACGGGGTCGGAGGTCGTGCTGTTCGATACGGGAAATGGCGAGGCGGGTCGTCCGGCCGGCACCGGCTATTTGCTCGAAGGCCTGCGGGCCGCCGGCTATCCGCCCGAAACCATCACGCTCGTGGTGCTCACGCATATGCATGGCGATCACATCAATGGCCTCATGGAAGGCGGCAAGCCGGCCTTCCCCAATGCGCGCTATGTCATGGGCGAGACGGAACTCGCCTTCTGGAAGGATCCGGCACGGATGGGAACGCCCGCCGAGGGCGGCCACAAGGCCGTGCTGAAGAACGTCGTGCCGCTGGTCGAAAAAGCGAAGCTGATCGGCGACGGAGCCGATGTCGCGTCCGGCATCACGGCGATGGCCGCATTCGGTCATTCGCCCGGCCACATGGTGTTCCGCATCTCCTCGCAGGGCAAGGATCTCATGCTCACGGCCGATACCGCCAACCACTATGTCCTCTCCCTCCAGCAGCCGGATTGGCAGGTGAAGTTCGATATGGACAAGGAAAAGGCCGCGGCGTCGCGCCGGAAGGTGTTCGACATGATCGCCACCGAACGGCTGCCCTTCATCGGCTACCACATGCCGTTTCCGGCCGTCGGCTATGTCGAGAAGCAGGATGCCGGCTACCGCTTCGTGCCGGCATCGTATCAGCTCTATCTCTGAGACGGATCATGTTGCCTGCGCCGGATGGCGCGGGCGACACTCAGGCTGCGTACATCTCGTCGCGCAGCGCGCGGAGCATGGTCGTCATGCGCTCGCGAATGTCGTCTTCGAGAAAGATGACGCCGGCGGCTTCGAAATCGCTGTGCAGCCGGTCGATCACGCCGTCCGGATGGGTGACGCCGGCATCCACGATGTCCCGCGCATAGGATTCGGCGTCCGGCCGGTCGATCAGGGCCGCGGCCCAGAGGCCGATCAGCGCATTGCGGCGCGCCTCCGCGCGAAAGGTCAGTTCCTCCTGGCGGACGAACCGCGTTTCCTCGGCTTGGGCGTTTTTGCGCAGTGCGGTCATGGTTTCGGTCCCTGTTCTCTCGGTTTCTGCCTGTATCGCCGGTCGCCCTTCTTCCGGAGCCCCGTGAGAAGCGGTTCTAGCGGACGTCGCTTAATTCCGTTCGAAAAGGGACGCCTAATAAAACCTAAAAATGCGTGTTCCCGCGGTTCCCGTGGGACGGCTGCGGTCGGTCGGCTTTTTCTGTTCCCATCCCGTCACATCCGTGTTACGTGCCCTCGCCAACTTCCATGAAACACTTGCCGCCATTCCCCTCCCAGGATGCCCGGCAGGCGACGCTCCCGCCGGAACCCCGTCCGTCCGGGCGCCTTGCACATTTTTAAAGGAATTGGCCCATGGCGCGCATTATCGAAACGGCTACCGGTCTGGAGGCTCTGACCTTCGACGACGTCCTCCTGCAGCCCGGTCACTCCGAGGTCATGCCGGGCCAGACCAACATCGCCACCCGCATCGCCCAGGATATCGAGCTCAACCTGCCGATCCTCTCGTCTGCCATGGATACGGTCACGGAAGGCCGTCTCGCCATCGCCATGGCCCAGGCCGGCGGCATCGGCGTCATCCACCGCAATCTCTCCCCGGTCGAGCAGGCCGAGCAGGTCCGCCAGGTCAAGAAGTTCGAAAGCGGCATGGTCGTCAATCCCGTGACGATCGGTCCGGACGCGACCCTGGCCGACGCGCTCGGCCTCATGAAGACCTATGGCATTTCGGGCATTCCGGTGGTCGAGAATGCCGGCAACGGCAAGACGCCCGGCCGCCTCGTCGGCATCGTCACCAACCGCGACGTCCGCTTCGCCTCCGATCCCAGCCAGCGCATTTACGAACTCATGACGCGCGAAAACCTGATCACGGTGAAGGAAAACGTCGATCAGCAGGAAGCCAAGCGCCTTCTGCACACGCACCGCATCGAGAAGCTGCTGGTGGTGGATGGCGACGGCCGCTGCGTCGGCCTGATCACGGTCAAGGACATCGAGAAGTCGCAGCTGAACCCCAATGCCTCCAAGGATGCGCAGGGTCGTCTGCGCGCCGCCGCCGCCATCTCGGTCGGCGATGACGGCATCGAGCGTGCCGAGCGCCTGATCGACGCGGGCATCGACCTCATCGTCATCGACACGGCGCATGGCCACTCGCAGCGCGTTCTCGACGCCGTCACCCGCGTCAAGACCATGTCGAATTCGGTCCGCATCATGGCCGGCAACGTCGCGACCGCCGAGGGCACCAGGGCGCTGATCGACGCGGGCGCCGATGCCGTCAAGGTCGGCATCGGTCCGGGCTCCATCTGCACCACGCGCATCGTCGCCGGCGTCGGCGTGCCGCAGCTGGCGGCCATCATGTCGGCCGTCGAGGCCGCGCGCGCCGCCGATATCCCCGTCATCGCCGATGGCGGCATCAAGTTCTCGGGCGACCTTGCGAAAGCCATCGCGGCCGGCGCCTCCGCCGTCATGATCGGCTCGCTGCTCGCCGGCACGGACGAAAGCCCGGGCGAGGTGTTCCTGCACCAGGGCCGTTCCTTCAAGGCCTATCGCGGCATGGGCTCGGTCGGCGCCATGGCGCGCGGCTCGGCGGATCGCTACTTCCAGGCGGAAGTGCGCGACACGCTGAAGCTCGTGCCGGAAGGCATCGAGGGTCAGGTGCCGTACAAGGGTCCAGTTTCCGGCGTCCTCCACCAGCTGGCCGGCGGTCTGAAAGCCTCCATGGGCTATGTCGGCGGCAAGACGCTGAAAGATTTCCAGGAGCGGGCCACCTTCGTGCGCATCTCCGGTGCCGGCCTGCGCGAAAGCCACGCCCACGACGTCACGATCACGCGCGAAAGCCCGAACTATCCGGGGGCGTGATCGCGGATCGGACCAAAATCTATCGGAACGAAGCTTTCAGGAGAGCCGCCACCCGCCGCGCGGCTCTCTTGTCTTCGGGTGAGGACGCATGACCCAGACCGCCATCATCTGGCCCGTGATCGCACAGGTCCTGCTCGTCACCATCGTCTATGGCGTGATGGGGAAACGGCGGTTCGGCGCCGTGCGGGAGGGAACGGCCCGCGCGCGCGACTTTCTCATCCCCTCGGTCGAGCCGGAAGCGAGCGCCACCGTTGCCCGCAACCTGACCAACCAGTTCGAGCTTCCCGTCCTTTTCTACACGGTCTGCACGCTGCTGGCCGTCACCGACGGCGTCTCGATCCTGGCGGTCTCTGCGGCCTGGCTCTTCGTTCTCTCCCGCTATGGTCATGCCTTCGTGCATATGACCTCCAACCGGCTGATGCTGCGTCACCGGCTGTTCGTCGCCGGCTTCTTCATCAATGCGCTGCTCTGGCTGCTGCTCGCCATCCATATTCTCTGATCGGCAGCGCAAGATTCCGACGCCCGCCGGCTTTACCGCGGACGCGAAGCGGTTATCGTCCGCACAGTTGCCGCCAAGACCCGAGACACGCCAAGCGAAGACACGCCAGCCTGAGACAACGGAGAGCATCATGAAACTGAAAGACAAGGTCTGCATCGTCACCGGCGCTGCCAGCGGCATCGGCCGGGCGATTGCCGCTAGCTATGTTGCCGAAGGCGCGCGCGTCGCCATCGCCGACCTCAAGCTGGACGCCTCGCAAGCCACGGCCGCGGATCTCACCGCCGCCGGTCCCGGCGAAGCCATCGGCCTTGCGATGGACGTGACCTCCGAGGATGCGGTCAATGCGGGTGTCGCAACCGTCGTGGAAAAATGGGGCCGCGTCGATGTGCTCGTCTCCAATGCCGGCGTCCAGATCGTCCACAAGATCGAAGACTTTCCCTTCGAGGACTGGAAGAAGATGCTGTCGATCCATCTCGACGGCGCGTTCCTCACCACCAAGGCCTGCATGCCGCACATGAAGCGCCAGGGCGGCGGCGCGCTGATCTATATGGGCTCGGTCCATTCCCACGAGGCCTCGCCGCTGAAATCCGCTTACGTCACGGCCAAGCATGGCCTTCTCGGCCTTGCCCGCGTCGCGGCCAAGGAAGGCGGCCCGCATGGCGTGCGCTCCAACGTCATCTGCCCCGGCTTCGTCAAGACGCCGCTCGTGGAAAAGCAGATCCCCGAACAGGCAAAGGCGCTGGGCATTTCGGAGGAGGACGTGGTCAAGCGCGTCATGCTGGGCGGCACGGTCGACACCGAGTTCACCACCATCGAGGATGTGGCGAACGTCGCGCTGTTTCTCGCCGGGTTCGAGACCAATGCCCTGACCGGCCAGTCGCTGATGGTCAGCCACGGATGGGCGATGCGGTAGCCACGCTATCGGTTTCCGCGAGCAATTTTGCCGAGGCGTCGATGACGACCTCGGCAAGCGCCCGGTGATCCGCCGTCCGGCGCGACCGTCCCCGCCATACGAGCCCGATCTGCCGCGAGGGCTGCGGATCGGCGAATGGCACGATGCACATGCGGCTGCGGCCGCGCTCCTCCTTCACGGCGATTTCGGGAATGAGCGTGATGCCCATGCCGTGGCTCACCATCTGCAGAAGCGTCGCCATGGACGTCGCGCCATAATTGGCGACGCGCCGCCCGGCAGACGCGCCGCAGACGGCGAGCGCCTGATCGCGCAGGCAGTGTCCCTCCTCGAGCAGCAGCAACCGGTCGACATCCACCTGCGCCTCCGTCATCGGCGACAGCAGCACGGTGCTTTCGTCCTCGGCCATCGCGATCAGGAAGCGGTCCTGAAACAGCGGCAGACCCTCCAGCGTCTCCTCGCTCTGCGGCAGCGCCACGATGGCGCAGTCGAGCCGCCCGGCCTTCACGTCCTCGACGCAGCCCGAGGTCAGAAGCTCGCGCAGCTCGATCTCCAGCTTGGGAAACCGCGCGCGCAGCATCGGAATGAGCACCGGCACCAGATAGGGCGCCACCGTGGGGATGACGCCCAGCCGCAGCCGGCCTTCGAGAATGCCGGTGACCTGCCGGGCCCGATCGTAGAGCGCATCGACCGCCTGCAGGATCGCCCGCACCTCCGGCAGCAGGGCCTCGCCCTGCCGCGTCAGAAGCGCCCCCGCGCGATTGCGCTCGAACAGGGCGACGCCGAGATCCTTCTCCATTTCGGCGATCTGCGCGGAGAGCGCCGGCTGGCTGACATTGACCATCTCCGCCGCCCGGCCGAAATGCCGCGTGGTGGCGAGGGCATCGAAATAGCGCATCTGTCGAATGGTAAGCATGATCGGTTTTTCCTATCGAACATCACAAGAAATACAATTGGAAATTATCGACGGGGAGTGCGAAAAGAGGGTCGGACACGCGTATTTCACCTGTGTCGCATTTTCGGCATGATGGACGTGGAAGATGCGCGGAGGCCCTAAGGGCTGGATAGGCCCTTGCGGCCTTGCAAGCGGAATTGGGTGGGCAAAATCTCGATGGAGAGACATGCGCACCGAACGTGCCGGAGCGCAGGCGCGCGCCCGGCAATGAACAAGCGGACCGGCACGGCCGGAACCGACAAGGTGAGACAGGAGGACGAAATGACTGATCGCCCGACAATGACGACGACCGCCGGCGCGCCCGTGCCGGACAACCAGAACTCGCTGACGGCCGGCCCCAAGGGCGGCATCATGCTGCAGGATTACCAGCTGATCGAAAAGCTGGCCCACCAGAACCGCGAGCGTATTCCGGAGCGCGCCGTCCACGCCAAGGGCTGGGGTGCTTTCGGCACGCTGAAAATCACCGGCGACATTTCCAAATACACCAAGGCCGCTGTGCTGCAGCCGGGTGCGGAAACGCCGATGCTCGCCCGCTTCTCCACCGTTGCCGGTGAGCAGGGGGCAGCCGATGCCGAGCGCGACGTGCGCGGCTTCGCGCTGAAGTTCTACACCTCCGAAGGCAACTGGGACCTCGTCGGCAACAACACGCCCGTGTTCTTCGTCCGCGACCCCTACAAGTTCCCCGACTTCATCCACACGCAGAAGCGCCACCCAAAGACCAACCTGCGGTCGGCAACGGCCATGTGGGACTTCTGGTCGCTCTCGCCGGAAAGCCTGCACCAGGTCACCATCCTGATGTCCGACCGCGGCTGTCCGACGTCGCCGTTGCACATGAACGGCTACGGCTCGCACACCTTCTCGTTCTGGAACGATGCCGGCGAGCGTTACTGGGTGAAATTCCACTTCAAGACCCAGCACGGCCACAAGTTCTACACCAACGAAGAGTCCGAGCAGGTCATCGGCAAGACGCGCGAATCCTACCAGGAAGCGCTGTTCGGCTCGATCGAGGAAGGCAATTATCCGCGCTGGACCGTTCAGGTGCAGATCATGCCGGAACTGGATGCCGAGAAGACCTCCTACAACCCGTTCGACCTCACCAAGGTCTGGCCGCACAGCGAATATCCGCCGATCGAGATCGGCACGATGGAGCTGAACCGCAATCCGGAAAACTACTTCGCGGAAGTCGAGAACGCGGCGTTCTCGCCGTCGAACATCGTCCCCGGCATCGCGTTCTCGCCGGACAAGATGCTGCAGGCCCGCGTGTTCTCCTATGCCGATGCGCACCGTCATCGCCTCGGCACGCATTACGAGCACATCCCGGTCAACCAGCCGAAGAACCCGGTCCATCACTATCATCGCGATGGCCAGATGAACACATTCGGCGGCATTCGCACCGGTAACCCGGATGCCTATTACGAGCCCAACTCGTTCAACGGCCCGGTCGAGCAGCCCGCAGCCCTCGAGCCGCCGCTGCGGATCGATGGCGACATGGCCCGCTTCAACCATCGTGACGGCAACAACGACTACGTCCAGGTGATGGCGCTGTTCAACCTGTTCGATGCCGACCAGAAGGCGCGCCTGTTCTCCAACATCGCAGCCGCGATGGGCGGCGTCCCCGGCGAGATCGTCGAGCGCCAGCTCGCCCACTTCAAGCTGGTTCATCCCGACTACGAAGCCGGCGTCCGCGCCGCGCTGAACAAGGCGCACGGCTACCAGGCCGACACCATCAGCGCCGACCAGCCCGCCGCCGCCGAATAATCGACGTCAGGCATCGGAATGGGAAGAAACCGGGAGCAGCGATGCTTCCGGTTTTTTTGCGTCTGGGGGAGGGTGCTTTTTTCGCCGGGACCTCTGACTTCCTCAGGCATGCTCCTCAGCCGCGCACTTCACGCGATCGAAAAACGCGTTCAGCGACACCCAAACCCGTAAGGTGAGGGAGCGAGCGAAGTTAGCCTACCACCCCGCCAGCAACTGCCCCTGTCTCTGCCGCGCGAGGCGCGAGAGACCCTTGAGGTCGCCATCGATATCGTCGCCCGCGACCTGCGGCGTGATGTTGTCGAGGCAGGCGGTGATGTGGTTGCTGATGGCGGTGGAGAGCGAGGGGGAAAGGCCCGGCCGCTTCATAATGCCGATCTGCACGGGGGCGAGCGCGGGAAAGCCGTCGGCCTGGGTCAGCACCTTCATGCCGCTGCGCAGCGCCGATTCCGGCAGCACGGACACCGCCATGCCGGCGAGCACGGCGGCCGCAACCACCGTCGAGGACCAGCTGGTGAAGAGGATGTTGTAGTCCTTGCCCGTCGCATCCAGCGCCGAGCAGGCGGCCTGCCGCCACTGGCAATCGCGCTTGCCGACGGCGAGCGGTACGGGCGCGTTCTCGGGCAGGGGATGGTTGATGGAGCTGACCCAGCAGAGCGGCTCCGTCCGGACGACATCCGAGGCGCGCGCGCGCGGATTGTGGGTGACGAGCGCGATATCGAGTTCGCCGCGCGCCATCTTCTCCGCAAGGTCCACCGAAGGCTCGCAGACGATGAAAAGCTCGACATTCGGATGGGTCTTGGCAAACCGGACGATGATCTCCGGCATATAGCGGTCGGCATAGTCGTCGGGCGTGCCGATGCGCAGCGTTCCCTCCAGCCGGTTGTCGTCGAAGGCGGCGACCGCCTCGTTGTTGAGGCGAATCATGCGGCGCGCATAGTTGAGCAGCTTTTCGCCTTCGGTCGTCAGCCGGTTGCCGCGCCCGTCCTTGGCAAACAGCGCCTTGCCGATCCGCTCCTCCAGCCGCCGCATCTGCATCGACACGGCCGATTGCGTCTTGAACACCCGCTCGGCGGCACGGGTAAAGCTCCCCGTATCGGCAATTGCGACGAAAGTCTGGAGCTGGTCGAGGTCGAGGGGAGAGGCCATCGGGGTGCCTATAAGTTTGTTTGATCAATACCATTAGAAACATTCGTTGGACTGATCAATATCGATTTGCGACTGTCGGGCTGCAAACAACGTCTTCCCAACCTCCGCTGCGCCAATGCCTCGGTCAAACCCCGCCCAACCTGCGCCCACTGGGCGTGGGATGTCCGACCCGTGCCTTTTCAGGAGCTAAGCCCATGCGCACGCCCGATACCGCCCTTGATGTCACCTTCGCCGGCAAACCGGCAGCACTGCGCCTGATCGCGCGGGTCCAGGGTCTCGTGATGGTATGGCGCCTCCTGAACAACCGCCGCGCCGCGGGCCATCTGCATGATCTGGACGACCGCCAGCTCGCCGATATCGGCCTCAGCCGCACCGATGTGCGCGACGCCACCACGTCGCCCTTCTTCGAGGATCCGAGCCGGCACCTGACGCGCGCCGCGCGCGAGCGCGCCAATCGCTATTACCGGGATGCCCGCAGCCGCTGACATCCGATGCCGCCGCTTTCCGTCTCGACGTCTCGACGTCTCGGAAAGCGGGGCAATTCCCTTGGCGCTCCCAGGCTCTCCCCGGGCCTGCGACGCCCGGATGGTGCGACCGCTCGCATCATCCGCGTTCCCCGCAGGGTCATAGCCAACGACCCTGCCGCTTGCCCGGCGCTCCGATCCGTTCGGCGCCGGGCTTTTTTATGCGTTTTATGAGGGGGTGCCCTCTCAGCCCTTGGGCTGGAACTGTGCGAAAAGCCCGTCGATGGCCTTCTGATATTCCTTCTGCGCCTCGATGCCGCTGTCGAACATGGTGTTGAACATGTCGACGACTGGCGCTTTCGGCGCGGGCGGGGCTTCGGCGGGCTTGGCCTGCGGCGAGCCCATGGCCATCATGTCCTGAAAGGCCTTCATGAAGGGATTGCCGGCAAACATGTCCGGTGCGGCCTGCGGCTTCTCCGGGGTTTTCGGCGGGGTGAAGAGGGCCTGCATGGTCTGCGTGAACGGATTGTCGAAGGGGTTCGGCATGGCCGGCGGCTCCTTCTTGCGGGCAAGGCCGACGGCCTCCAGCCAGGTCTGCATCGCCGGGCCGAACGGATTGTCCGCAAAAGACGGCGGTGCGTGCATCTGGCCGGTCGCCTGCTTGAACAGCCCGCCCATGATGGCGCTCGCCACCACCGGCAGCATCTGCCGGTAGATGTCCTGCCCGATCCCCGTCAGCTGCGCGGCCTGCGCCGCCACCGCGCCCGACATATCGCGCGACCCGAAGATCTGCCCGAGGGCCGCCTGACCGTCGGCAAGCCCCTGCGGGGTGAAGGCCTTGGTCATGTCCTCGAAATATTTGGCGTAGCCGCCGCTGCTCATCGACGCGAGAAACGTGCCGAAATCGTAAGGGTTGGCCGCATTGGTCTTCAGCCCGGCCGAAAAGGCCGGCATGAGGGCGGCCGTGGCCTTCGCCATCTGCTCCTGCGCCAGCCCGAACTGCTGTGCCATCACATCCATGGCGCGGCCGTTCTGTGCCTGCATCATCATGTCGAATAGGGGCATCATCGTCTTATCCTTGTTGCAGACAGCACGTCAGGCTGCACTATAACGGGAAAAAGACGTTGGCATATCGCTTTTTAGCGCGTGTCACCGGGGAGACGCACCTCTGACGAGGACGCCTCAATAGGCATAGTCCTTGAAGACCGGCTCGACCGAGCCGTTCCAGCGGCCCTTGTAAAGCGACAGCAGTTCCTGTGCCAGCGTCGTGCCGCGGGCAACCACCTCGTCGAGCGGCGCAAGGAAGTGGCTTTCGTCCACGCCGTCGCCGTTCAGCCGGTTGCGCGCCTTCAGGCCCGCGCGCGAAATCGCGAGCACGTCGCGGGCGACCTCGCCGAGCTTGCGGCCGCGAACCGTGGCATCCAGCCCTTCGGCCGGCACGGAATCGCGCAGCGCGATCACGTCCTCATAGGTCCAGTCGCGCACCAGTTCGCCAGCGCTCGCCAGCGCGGCATCGTCGTAGAGCAGGCCGACCCAGAAGGCCGGCAGGGCACAGATGCGCCGCCAGGGGCCACCGTCCGCGCCGCGCATTTCGAGAAACCGCTTCAGCCGCACATCGGGAAACAGCGTCGAGAGATGGTTGGTCCAGTCGCCCATGTTCGGCTCCCAGTCGGCCAGCGTGCCCTTCAGCGCGCCGCCCATGAACTGGCGGAAGGTCACATGCGTGCAGTCGTGGTAGCGCCCGTCGCGCACCACGAAATACATCGGCGCATCCAGCGCCCATTCCACATATTGCTCGAAGCGGAAATGGCCGGTCAGCGCTTCGGGCAACACGCCGGCGCGCTGGTTGTCGGTGTCGCGCCAGATCTCGCCGCGCCAGGACTGCAGCCCGTTCGGCTTGCCCTCGGTAAACGGCGAGCTTGCAAAGAGCGCGGTCGCCAGCGGCTGCAGCTTCAGCGAGACCTGCATCTTCGCCGCCATGTCGGCTTCCGACGAGAAGTCGAGGTTCACCTGGATCGTGCAGGTGCGGTACATCATGTCGAGGCCCTGGCTGCCGACCTTCGGCATGTAGCGGGTCATGATGTCGTAGCGCGACTTCGGCATGCGCGGGGTTTCGGCCAGCGTCCATTTCGGGCTGCCGCCGATGCCGAGGAAACGGATGCCGAGCGGCTCGGCGATGTCGCGCAGCACCGCCAGATGCGTGTTGGATTCCTTGCAGGTCTCGTGCAGCGTCTCGACCGGCGCACCCGACAGCTCGAACTGCCCGCCCGGCTCCAGCGAAATCGCGCCGCGGCCCGTGGGCTCGACGAGGCCGATCAGATGCCCGGCATCGATGATCGGCTCCCAGCCGGTCTTCTGCTGCATGCCCTCCAGAAGCTTCAGGATTCCGGCATCGCCCGCATAGGGCACGGGGCTGTTGTCGGCGGTGTAGAACACGAATTTTTCGTGCTCCGTGCCGATGCGAAAGGCCTCTTTCGGCTTGTTGCCGTCCGCCAGATATTCGGTCAACTCGGAAACGGAGGTCACCGGGGTCTGGTCGGTGGTGTCGCGGGCCATGGGCATCGTCTCGATAACGGAGAAACCCGGCCGTCGAGCAGGGCATGAGATCAGCTGATATGAGGCTGATTGAACCGCTTTCAGATGCGGTGCAAGCAAAAATATTTCAACCTATGTTCCAAAATTTCGTGGCCGCTGTGGCCTTTCAGCGCCAGTCGCCCAGCGTCGCCTGGATGATCGCCATGGCGGCGACGGCGGCCGTGTCGGCGCGCAGTATGCGCGGCCCGAGCGGGATGGCCGTCACGATGTCGAGACCCCGCAGGCGAGCCCGCTCCGCGTCCGAAAAACCGCCCTCCGGCCCGACCAGCAGCGCATAGCGGGCGTCGGTCAGCCCCTGCAGCACGGGCAGCGGATTGTCGCCCGCATCCCCCTCGTCGCAGAAGAGAATGCGCCGGTCGCCCGGCCAGGCGTCCAGCAAGGCGTCCAGCCGCACCGGCTCGCGCACCTCGGGCACCGCCAGCACGCCGCATTGCTCGGCCGCCTCGATCACATTGGCCTGCAGCCGTTCGAGGCTCGAGATGCGCCCCTGCACATGCTGCGTCATCACCGGCTGCAAGAGCCCCGCGCCCATCTCCACCGCCTTCTGCACGAGATAGTCGAGCCTGCCCACCTTCAGCGGGGCGAAGAGATAATGGAGATCGGGCAGGGGGAACTGCGGCCGGGTCTGCTCCCGTGGGATCAGCGCCATGCGCTTGCGGGTCGGCATGGTAATTTCCGCCCGCCATTCGCCGTCGCGCCCGTTGAACAGCAGGAGGTCGCGACCCTCCTCCATGCGCAACACATTGGCGAGGTAATTGAACTGGTCCTTGGTCGTCTCCACCGCGATGCCGGGTGCAAGATCCGGCGCGATGAACAGGCGCTGCATGCGAAAATTGGCTCTCATGACACGCTTCTACAGAAAGATCGCGGAGAAGAGAATGTAGAGGAGCGCGGAGAGCAGGGCGGAGGCGGGAACCGTGATGATCCAGGCGCCGACGATCGTCAGGAAATGCGAACGCCGCACGAGCTGCCGCCGCCGTGTCTCGTCCGCGCCATGCTCGGCCCGCAGCTGGAAGTCCGACTGGCCGGTCTTCCGCCGGACATAGTCCAGCCGCAGCTTGGAATTGCGGGTGTACCATTCGCGGAAGAAGCCGATGCCGAACACGGCGCCGACGGCGATGTGGGTCGTGCTGACCGGCAGGCCGAGGGTCGAGGCGAGGATGACGGTGATGGCGGTGGCGAGCGCCACGCAGAAGGCGCGCACCGGATTGAGCTTGGTGATTTCCTCGCCGACCACGCGGATGAGCTTCGGCCCATAGAGCAGCAGCCCGGCCGAAATGCCGAGCGCGCCGATCAGCAACACCCAGAAGGCGACGGCCGCGGTTTCCCCCGGCACCGACCTGCCGACATTGGCGACGATGGCCGAGAGCGGCCCGACCGCGTTGGAGACGTCGTTGGAGCCATGCGCGAAGGAGAGCAGCGCGGCCGAGACCACAAGCGGCAGGTGAAACAGCGGCCGGAGCGACTGGTTGCGGTTTTCGAGCCCTACCGCCCGGCGCGCGACCGTGCGGCGTGTGACGAGATAGACGAGCACGCCGACGGCCAGGCCCGCGCCGAGGCCGTCAACGAGAGTCACCTCATAGACCCGGTCGAGGCCGATCAGCGCGAAATAGACGGTGAAGATGCCGCCCATGAAGGCCAGCAGGATCGGGATCCAGAACACCGCCCCGGCGATCTTGTCTTCCCGGTAGATGATGAACGTCTTGATGAAGAGCAGTAGGCCGGCCGCCACGCCGCCGCCGAGAAAGGGCGACAGCATCCAGCTGAGCGTGATGCCGCCGAGCGAGAGCCATTGCACCGACGAAAATCCGACGGCGGCAACGCCGGCGCCCAGAATGCTGCCGACGATGGCATGCGTGGTGGAAATCGGCGCGCTGCACCAGGTCGCGATGTTGATCCAGACCGCAGCGGAGATCAGCGCCGACATCATGACCCAGACCAGCGTCTGGCTGTCGGTAAAGGCCGCGGCATCGACCAGCCCGCCCTCGATGGTCGAGACCACCCGCCCGCCGGCAAAGAGCGCGCCGGCAATCTCAAAGATCGCGGCGATCACCAGGGCGCCGGTCATGGTCATCGCCCGGGCGCCGACGGCGGCACCCACATTGTTTGTCACGTCGTTCGCGCCGATGTTCATCGCCATGTAGCCGGCAATGGCGGCCGCCGCGATGACGATGATAGCGCCGGGCGCCTGCGACACCGCGCTCGCCGCGACGATCATGACGAAGACGAGAAAGATGAAGCCGAGCCCGAGGCCGACTGAGCCCTTCAGGACGAATTGCGACGCCTCCTCGTTCAGCGTCAGCTTGTCGAGGTCCTTGTCGAGTGTCGATTTCTCAAGCGACGGTGCCGTCTTCCCCATCATCAGTCCTCATCGCCCGCCGCCGCCCGGTCCCGCGTCGCTCCAGCGTTTCTACCTGCATCATCGTTTCGTCCCGAAGTCTAATCCGATCTCGGGGACGACGCAGGAAAGCCGCGCCGCGGCAAGCGCATCTCTTTCGTTCAGCTATCCGTAGAAAGTAAGGCTCGCGCGACGCTTGCCAACGGCCGGGAAGCCGCGACGATACCGGACACGCGGCGATGCCTTATTGCGCGGCGCTGCGGGCCGCTTCGAGCGGCGGCTGCAGGGTGGCGAGAAGCTGGGTCTGGTAATCGAGGATGAGCTTGCGCAGGCCCGGTTCCGCGACGCGGCCGGCGGCCTCCGTAAAGGTCACCCATTCCAGCGTGCGCGAACCTTTTTCGGGAAAACGCTTCGCCATGTCGAACACCACGACCGGATAGACATGCACGCGGCACTGGATCTTCAGGCCTTTGCTCATGCCCTTCTCGTAGGTGAAGCTGCCGACGGGGTCGGCCGAAGGCTCGCCCTTCACGCCGGCCTCTTCCCAGGCCTCGCGCGCCGCAACCTCGTGGGACGCCTTGCCCTCCATCGGCCAGCCCTTTGGAATGACCCAGCGGCCGGTATCCCGGCTCGTGATCAGCAGCATTTCCGGCACGGCACTTTTCTTCCGGAACCGATAGCACAGCGCAGCAAACTGTATGCGCTCGGGTCGGCGGAACATCAGGCGGACTTCGGATACGATGCTATCGAGTATGGTCAATGATCTGTAGCTCTTTCGTCGGAAGCGGTCTCGTCAGGAATTGCGCTTGCCGAAAACGGCATGTGAGGCCTGCCGGCGCTCGGTCTAACCCTGACGCGGGGAGATTGATCCGGACGCAGGGGGAAATTTCGATTCGCACCCTTCTCGGCACGTCAGAAATATAAATGAACGCGGACGTTGTCACAGTCCATCGCAAACTGGTGCAAGTCGATAAGGAACACTATGCCTGCAATCTTGCGCCGACATGGTCGCACACCGGCATTTACTATCACATATGCGACGTCAAATGGCGCATTTCAATCCCGAGGCCTTTCCAGCAGGCGCAGCCTTGAAATTCTCGCCCGATCCTCGGCACGATGCGCATCCAGGCTTGCCGATATCACGAAATCGATATGCTGCTCTGCAGCGCGGCGCGCGCCGGCAGGGTCCGCCGCCAGAATGGCCGCATGGATCGCCGCATGCTGCTCCAGCAGCCGATCGGCGGCTCCGGGGGCCTGGAAAACCGTTGTCCGACTAAAGAAAATATCCTGCTCCAAAAGTCGGTAGCACGACCTGAGCGTGTGTAGCAGAATGACGTTGTGGGCGCTTTCGCCGACCGTCATGTGAAAATCGATATCGGCGCGCAGGCCGCTGTCGCGGTCGTCGGCATCGCGTGCCGCCCGCATGCGCGTCACGATCCGGGTCAGGCTCTCCCGGTCGGCCTCCGTCGCATGGCGCGCGGCGCGCTCGGCGGTCAGGCCTTCGATTTCGCGCCGGTAGTCGAGATAGTCGCGCGCCGCCTTTTCATGGCGCACGATCAGGGCGCGCATGGGCTGCGAAAAGATCTCGCCGATGATATCGGCGACGAAGGTGCCGCCGCCGTGCCGACTGACGAGCAGGCCGCGCGTCTCGAGCGTCTTCAGGGCCTCCCGCAGGATCGGTCGCGAGACGTCGAAGCGGGCGGCAAGGTCGCGCTCGCCCGGCAGCCGGTCGCCGTCGCGCAGCACGCCGTCGAGGATCAGCGTCTCGATGCGCTGGACGATCTCGTCGGCCGCCCGGCTCTGGTGAATGGCGGAGAACATTTCGACCGGCTCGTCCGCCACGCGTTTCTCCTCATCGAGCATGTCCAGCCAAAACGTCCCGTTTTGGCGTCGGACACGGCGACGGAACAAAACGAAACGGAACCGACCGGCGTCCTGCCGGCCGGTCCCGATGATGTCCGGTCGGCCGATCAGCCGCCGAAGATGGTGCGCAGCAGGTCGATGCCGCGGTCGTCGTAGGAGACTTCGCCCTGCTTGTTGCCGGGGCCGACCACGATCACCTTGGCGCCGATCGAGGCGCGGTCGTAGAGATGCTCGACGTCCTGGTTCATCATGCGGATACAGCCGGAGGACATGTTCTGGCCGATGGTCCAGGGCTGGTTGGTGCCGTGAATGCGGAAGCCGCTGTCGTTCCGGCCCTTGTAGAGATAGAGGGCGCGGGCGCCGAGCGGGTTGTTGACGCCGCCTTCCATAAAGGCCGGCAGGATATGGCCGTTCTTGCGCTCGCGGGCGATCATTTCCGCCGGCGGCGTCCAGCCGGGCCATTCGGCCTTGCGCTGGACCTTCACCACGCCCGACCAGCCGAAGCCTTCGCGGCCGACGCCGATGCCGTAGCGGGTCGCCTTGTTGTTGCCTTCGACGTAGTAGAGATATTTGTGGTTGGTATCGACGATGATGGTGCCGGGGGCCTCGTCGGTGCGCAGCCGCACCTTGGTGCGCCAGAATTCGCGCGCCGGCTTGCGCTGCGATGCGGCGATCGTCGTCACGTCGCTCTGCCCGATGGTTGCCGCCGGCCGCTCGATCATCGTTGCCGATGCCGCGCCCGCGCCGCCGAAGAGCAGCGCTGCCGCAAGTGCCGCACCTGCCGCACGTCCCCGTTTCGTCGTCATGAATGTCTCTCCCTCTCAAGCCCGCCGGTCGCGCCGCCGGACCCTCTCGAAGGGCCGGCAGACGCGCAACGCATCGGGGAAACGCTATTCGATCGCACGCATCCCGCAAGATCGGACCGTGCGACATGGATCGAATGTGATCGTCCCCGAGGTCATGTCGAGGACGATTGTTGCTGAAAAAGCACGATGCGGCGTCGAAACCGGCTTACGCCCGTGGTCCCCGCATCTGGCCTGCCTTACTGGACGATGACCCGCGTTCCCACGTCGACGCGCTCGTAGAGGTCGGTCACGTCCTCGTTGCGCATGCGGATGCAGCCGGAGGACACGGCATAGCCGATCGTCCAGGGCGCGTTGGTGCCGTGAATGCGGTAGAGGGTGGAGCCGAGATACATGGCGCGCGCGCCGAGCGGATTTGCCGGGCCGCCCTCCATGCTGGCGGGGAGATAGTGGCCCTTGGCGGCTTCGCGGGCGATCATTTCGGATGGCGGGCGCCAGGTCGGCCATTCCGCCTTGCGCGTCACCTTGTGCGCCCCCGCCCATTCGAAGCCCGGCTTGCCGACGCCGACGCCATAGCGCCGGGCCTCGCCCTTGCCGGTGACGAGATAGAGGAAGCGGCTGTTGGTATCGATGACGATCGTGCCGGGACGCTCGCGGGTCTCGTAGGCGACGGTCTGCGGCAGGAACTGCGGATCGATCGGCCGCACGGGGCGCTGCGGCGCCACCATGCCGGCGGAGCGCACCAGCGGCGCGGCCCGCTGGACGGCGGGTCGCTGGTAGATCACCTGCTGGCGCGGCGCGAAGATCCCGGAGCGTTCGCGGTAGACGACGCGCGGCTGGTCGCCGACGGCGCGCTGGCGCAGAACGCGCCGCTCGTCCACACGGCCCTGCTCGGTCGGGGGCGCGGTCCGGGGCGCGGCCCGCGGCCCGGCCCCGAGCTGCATCAGCCAGGGGGCCGTCAGGTCCGGGCTGACGATGACCGGCGGGCGGTTGCCGTAGCGCTCGGCGGCCTGTGCGAAGCCGGCGCCGATATCGGTGACGGCAACGGAAAGGAGAGTGGTGAGGATCAGCAATGTCTTCATGACGGGGTGGCTCTCGTTCTGGCGCGCGGCGAAGGCTCGGCCGGTCCATCCGGCTTGTGGGGGAGAGCCTGACACCGGAGCGGGATAGGAAGCGTAAACGGACATTGCAGAACGGGTGGCCGGCCCGTGAAAGTCTTCGGTAGGGTTATTGCGTGCTTTCGAAAAATGGTTGACGAAGCGTGAAGCGTGCCGATTGCGGACAGAAGAGGGGCGAATGCGATGACCGAGATCGAGACACCCAAGGGCCTGATCGCCGGCCCGGACGGACGGACCCGCTGCGCCTGGCATGGCAATCTTCCGGATTATCTGCGCTACCACGACGAGGAATGGGGCCGCCCGGTGACGGATGATATCAGGCTGTTCGAAAAGATCTGCCTCGAGGGCTTCCAGTCCGGCCTGTCCTGGCTGACGATCCTCAGGAAGCGCCAATCCTTCCGCGCCGCCTTTGCCGGCTTCGACATCGATGCCGTGGCCGATTTCGGCGAGGAGGACATCGCCCGCTGCGTCGCGGATGCCGGCATCGTGCGCCATCGCGGCAAGATCGTCTCGACGATCAACAATGCCCGCCGCGCACAGGACATGCGCGCCGAATTCGGCACGCTCGCCCGCTATTTCTGGCGTTTCGAGCCTGCCCTGCACGAGCGGCCCTCAAGCGTCACCCACGCCGAAATCGCCGCCAACCCGACGACGCCGGTGTCGGTGCGGATCTCCAAGGACCTGAAGAAACGCGGCTGGACCTTCGTCGGCCCGACCACGGTCTATGCCTTCATGCAGGCCATGGGCCTCGTCAACGACCATATCGAAGGCTGCATCTGCCGGCAGCCGATCGAGGAGCTGCGGGCCAGCTTCGTCCGGCCCTAACGGATGTCAGAGCGTGCGGCCCCGCCGCCCGCTTGCCAGAAGCACGATGCCGACAAGGGCGACGACGATGCCGATGACGAGCCACTGCGTCTGGCCGGTCATGAAGCTTCCGCCCATCAGATTGGCGCCCTGCAAAATCCAGATCAGTCCCACCAGCAGGCAGAGCACGCCGGCGATCGTCTTGAAACGCTTCATTCCCGTCTCCTCCTCAAGCGGCGTCCCCCATGGTGCGCCGCGCGGCGTGGGGCCAGGCATTGCCGGCCCAGGTCTTCATCCGGGCGATCTCGGTTTCCTGCGCCGCGATCACCTCCTGCGCCAGCGCGCGCAGATCGGGATCGGTGCCGAATTCCAGCTCCACCTTCGCCATGTCGATGGCGCCCTGGTGATGCGCGATCATGCCCTTGGCAAAATCGACATCGGCCTTGCCCGTATAGGCGATGGCCATGCCCTCGTGCATCCGGGCATTCGCCTTGGCAAAGGCCTGGCTCGAAGGCCCCTGGTCGCCCTTGGGCGTCGTCTTGTCGCCCGACATGGCCCCCGACTTGGCATCATGGTTCATCTGGCTGTGATCCATGGGTTTGGCCGCGTCCTGCGCGAAGGCGAGGGCAGGGGCGAGCGAGAGAAGCGCGATCGTGGCGGCGCCGACGGTCATCTTTTGAAACATGGTCTGTCCTTTCGATAGGATGAATATGCCGATCAGGTCGAAAGGGCGGATCTGGGTGGTGGCGCCGCGGGCTCCGGCGATAGGGCGATCAGCGGAAGCTCGACGGCCGGGCGCAGGCGCTGCGGCGCCAGGGCAAGCCGGCCGATATCGCCGGCCTCGACCTCCAGCGCGAAACAGGCCGAACAGAGCATGGGATGCGTGCCCTTGGTCGAGGCGTGACAGCCGCTCGGGCAATCGGGCGATCCCGAATGCCGGTTGCCGTCGTCGTGAACGGCGTGAGACCCGGCGATGCCGTCCCCATGGGCGAGCCCCTGCGCCTGCGCCATGGCGGAGGTCCATCCCGACAGGATGGCGCAAAGCACGGAAAGGGCGAGGACGAAGGCGCGCATCGCCTCAACATAAGCAGGATCTGCCCGAAGGGAAGCCCGCCTCGTCTGCCTTCGCGCCGTCTTCGGGTCGTCTTCGGGCCGCCCGCCCAGCCTTGCCGCTCTGCCCGTGATCGGTTAGGGAAGGCGCCAAGCCAATGAATGGACTTTCCAACTGCAAACGAGACGGTCGAACGCCATGAAGAAGAAGCCTCAGAAGCTCAAGGCCCGCCTGCCGCGCGGCTTCGTCGATCGCTCCGCCGCCGACATCCGCGCCGTCGATGGCATGGTCGCCAAAATCCGCGAGGTCTACGAGCGCTACGGCTTCGATCCCGTGGAAACACCGCTGTTCGAATATACCGATGCGCTCGGCAAGTTCCTGCCCGACAGCGACCGCCCCAACGAAGGCGTCTTCTCGCTGAAGGACGACGACGAGCAGTGGATGTCGCTGCGCTACGACCTCACCGCGCCGCTCGCCCGCCATGTCGCGGAGAATTTCAACGAGATCCAGCTGCCCTACCGCACCTTCCGCGCCGGCTGGGTCTTCCGCAACGAAAAGCCCGGCCCCGGCCGCTTCCGCCAGTTCATGCAGTTCGACGCCGACACGGTCGGCGCCGCCGGCGTGCAGGCCGATGCCGAGATGTGCATGATGATGGCGGATACGATGGAGGCGCTGGGCCTAAAAGATCAGTACGTCGTGCGCGTGAATAGCCGCAAGGTTCTCGACGGACTATTGGAGGCCATCGGGCTTGTTGGTCCTGAGACTGCGGAGCGGCGCCTTACAGTGCTGCGGGCAATGGATAAGTTCGATAAATTTGGGAGGGACGGAGTACGCTTACTCCTCGGTTCTGGTCGCAAAGATGAGAGTGGAGATGTAACGAAAGGCGCGCAGCTTCCAGATCGTGCCATCGACGCGATTATCGAACTTCTTGAAGCGCATGAGCTTGATGAGCTACTCGACTACAAACAGACCTTAACGTTTAAAACTGCAGCACTGTCAGAGCTAAGCATCAACGCGACATTTGTAGCGGGTTTCAAGGAGCTACGGGAAATCTATGATCTCGTGCAGGCTGCAGGTTATCAGAGCGATCGCATCCGCATCGACCCCTCCGTCGTGCGCGGCCTCGAATACTACACCGGTCCCGTCTTCGAAGCCGAACTGACCTTCCCCGTCACCAACGAAAAGGGCGAAACCGTCGTCTTCGGCTCGGTCGGCGGCGGCGGTCGTTATGATGGCCTCGTCTCCCGCTTCATGGGCCAGCCCGTGCCGGCCACCGGCTTCTCCATCGGCGTCTCCCGCCTGATGACGGCGCTGAAGAACCTCGGCAAGCTGGGGGGAGACGAGATCCTCGCCCCGGTCGTCGTCTGCGTCATGGATCGCGACACCGACAGCCTCGGCCGCTACCAGCGCTTCACACAGGCGCTGCGTCACGCCGGCATCCGCGCCGAAATGTATCAGGGCAACAAGAAGAATTTCGGCGACCAGCTGAAATATGCCGACCGCCGCGGCGCGCCTCTGGCCATCATCCAGGGCGGCGACGAGCGCGAACAGGGCGTCGTCCAGATCAAGGACCTGATCGAGGGCAAGCGCCTTTCCGGCGAGATCGAGGACAACGCCACCTGGCGCGAGGCCCGCGTCGCCCAGGTCTCGGTGCCGGAAGCCGAGCTTGTCGAAAAAGTCCGCGAGATGCTGGAGGCCCAGAAGCAGGACCGCGACCGGGCGGCAGGCTGACCCGCGTGTCTCCGATCGCCTCGACCGCACAGCCCCTCACCCTAACCCTCTCCCCGCAAGCGGGGCGAGGGGACGCGGCACACGCACCCGCCATGATCGCCGAAGAGGTCAGCCACACCGGCTCTTCACCTCGAAAGCAGGGGGCCCATCACACCCTATCTTCTCTCCGCCTGCGGGGAGCCCGCCCGAGCCTCCCTTCTCTCTGCTTGCGGGGAGCCCGCCCGAGCCTCCCTTCTCTCTGCTTGCGGGGAGCCCGCCCGAGCCTTCCTTCTCCCCGCTTGCGGGGAGAAGGTGCCGGCAGGCGGATGAGGGGCAGCATCCCCACGACGGCACCGGGCTTCCAGCCCTTCAACCCCGCCCGCACGCCCCCGGGAACCGCACATCCATGACCCTCTCCGACATGCCCGATTTCGCCCCGGACCTTCTCGCAGCCTTCACGGCCCGGCGGGCCGAGCGGGTGCATACGCCGGTCATCCAGCCGGCCGATCCCTTTCTCGACATGGCGGGCGAGGACTTGCGTCGGCGGATCTTTCTCACCGCGAGCGAGACCGGGACGAGCCTTTGCCTGCGGCCGGAGTTCACCATTCCCGTCTGCCTGCGCCACATCGCCACGGCCACCGGCACGCCGAAGCGCTATGCCTATCTCGGTGAGGTCTTCCGCCAGCGCCGCGGCGGCGCGGAGGAATTCTATCAGGCCGGCATCGAGGATCTCGGGGAGCGGGACGTGGCCAGTGCCGATGCGCGCGCCATTGTCGACGCAATGGAGATCCTGCGCCTCGTTCTGAAAGGCAGAAACCTTTCCCTGACACTCGGCGATCAGGCCGTGTTCGAGGCCGTGGTCGCCGCCCTCGGCCTGCCGGTCGGCTGGCAGAAACGGCTGATCCACGCCTTTGGCGACGCCGCGCATCTCGAAGCGCTGCTCGACCGGCTGGCCCGCCCGCAGCCCGTGGCCGGCCTCGATCCCGAGATCGAAGCCCTGCTGTCGGCAGACCGGGAGGACGATCTGATCGCCCGTCTCGAAAGCCGGATGGAGGAGACCGGATACTCCACCAATGCCAGCCGCTCGCCGGCCGAGATTGCCCGGCGGCTCAAGGAAAAGCGCGCGCTGGCCGAGACGCGCCTCGACGGTTCGGCCCTGCTGCTGCTGCGCGAATTCCTGACGTTGCGCCTGCCGCTCGCCGAGGCGTCCGCCGCACTCGCCGGCTTTGCCGATGCCGCGGACCTGAAACTCGGCCCGGCGATCGCCGCTTTCGACGCGCGTCTCGCCGCGCTCGCCAATGCCGGTGCGGATCTCTCCGCCATGACCTACCGCGCCGCCTTCGGCCGCCCGCTCGATTACTACACCGGCATGGTCTTCGAAATCACCGCCGCCGGCGGCGAGGTGCTTGCCGGCGGCGGGCGCTTCGACCGGCTGATGACGTTGCTGGGCGCTGAGAGCCACATCCCGGCCGTCGGCTTCTCGCTGTGGCTCGATCGCATCGACACGCTGCGCACGCGCAGATCGGGAGAGCCGGCATGACCATCACCATCGCGCTCCCCTCCAAGGGCCGCATGAAGGACGAGGCCTCCGCCATCTTCGAGCGCGCCGGGCTAAAAATATCCACCGTCGGCAACGACCGCTCCTATCGCGGCCGCGTCGAGGGCATGGACGATGTCGAGATCGCTTTCCTGTCGGCGTCGGAGATCTCCCGCGAGATCGGCGCCGGTGCCGTGGATTTCGGCGTGACGGGCGAAGACCTCGTGCGCGAGGGCCTTGCGGACGCCGACGAGCGCGTCGATTTCTGCGCCCGGCTCGGCTTCGGCCATGCCGATGTCGTCGTCGCCGTGCCGGATATCTGGCTCGACGTCGACACCATGGCCGATCTCGGCGATGTCGCGGCCGAGTTCCGAACCCGCCACGGCCGCCGGCTTGCCATCGCCACCAAATACTGGCGCCTGACCCAGCAGCACTTTTCCGGCAGCCACGGCATCCAGCTTTATCGCATCGTCGAAAGCCTCGGTGCCACCGAAGGCGCGCCGGCGTCCGGCTCCGCCGATATCATCGTCGATATTACCTCCACCGGCTCGACCTTGAAGGCCAACCACCTCAAAATCCTCTCCGACGGCATCATCCTGCGCTCCCAAGCCTGCCTCGTCCGCGCCCGCAAGCCGGAGCATGATGGGGACGCGCGGATCAGGGAGATCGTGGAGCGGGTGCAGGGGGCTTTGCGGGGTTAGCGTTCGCGCGAGAGCGGTTCTCCGATAACGAAAATATCGAGCCCATTCACGTTGCTCTCGATCAGTCTGAAACCCTGTTTCAGATAATAGGCCTGCTTGTCCGGCGCTGCGCATAGATAGCAGCAGGAGACGGTATCTGTGGCCGCTTCTGAACGGGCTGCGGTCAACAAACGCGCAGCCAAGCCTTGGCGTCTGAATTCGGGCTCGACCCAAAGTGCAGCGATCCAAGGCGAATATTGGGGACGAGCGTCATGATCGTGCTCGATGACCAGCACGGATCCCGCATAGGTGTCGCCCCGGTGCGCGACGAGCGCGAAAGGAACGCCGGTCCCGCCGATCATCGGGTCGAGATGGGCCCGATAGTCCTCCAACGTGACACCGCTTTCCGTCCACCACGCATTCCACGCGCGGTCTGCGATGATGCTTGCAAAACCCGGCTGGTGCTTAAGGTTGGAAATTTTCATCTGTGGCGGAACTCCTGGTCATTGCTGTTGCTGCGATGAACGAAAATCACAGCACCGCCCGCTGACATCCCGTCCCATCACACCTATGTGAAACCGCAACCGTTTCCAAGGAACCCGTCTCATATGGCCGATTTCTCTTCCTTCCCCATCACCACCCGCTGGCCCGCCACCCGTCCAGACGCCATCCAGCTCTATTCGCTGCCGACACCGAATGGCGTGAAGGTCTCGATCGCGCTCGAAGAACTTGGGCTGGACTATGAGCCTCACCTCGTTTCCTTCGGCACCAACGACCAGAAGTCGTCGGAATTCCTGTCGCTGAACCCGAACGGCCGCATCCCCGCGATCATCGATCCGAACGGCCCCGAGGGAAAGCCGATCGGCCTGTTCGAGTCGGGGGCCATCCTCATCTATCTAGCCGAGAAGACCGGAAAACTTTTCCCGGCGTCTGCTGCCGGGCGTTACGAGACGCTGGCCTGGGTCATGTTCCAGATGGGCGGCGTCGGGCCGATGTTCGGCCAGTTTGGTCATTTCTACAAGTTCGCCGCCGACAAGGTCGCCAACAACTCCTATCCGATGGAGCGCTACCGCGACGAATCCAAGCGGCTGCTGTCGGTGCTCGAAGCGCGCCTCGAAGGCCGCCAATGGCTGATGGGCGATGACTACACCATTGCCGATATCTCGACCTTCCCCTGGATCGACGGCGCCCGCAAGTTCTATGGCGGCGATCAGGTGCTCGACTATGCGAGCTTCCCGAACGTCGTCGCCTGGGTCGATCGCGCGCTGCAGCGCCCGGCCGTCCAGAAGGGCATGGAGATCCCCAAGCGGGATTGATCAGAAGCGCTTTCTCTCCCGCATTGACGCTTCCGCGCGTGACGGGATAGGTCACGGGCGGAACGATGCGAAGGGAGGACAGCGTGGCGGAAGAGCTTGGCGGGATCGGAGTGCAGGACGACCGGCTCGTCGTGGTCGGCGGCGGGCAGGCGGCCTTCGCGCTGATCGCGCGGCTTCGGGCGCTGAAGGATAGCCGTCCGATCACGCTGATTTCGGACGAGCCGAGCCTGCCCTACCAGCGCCCGCCGCTGTCGAAGAAATATCTGCTTCGTGAGATGACGCTCGACCGGCTGCAATACCGGCCGGAAAGCTGGTATGCCGAGCAGGCGATCGACCTCCGGCTCGCCACCCGCGTGACCGCCATCGACCGCGCGGCGAAATCCGTGGTCCTGAGCGACGGCACGAGGCTTCCTTACCACACGCTGGCGCTTGCGACCGGCGCCACGCCCCGCCACCTGGCCGACAGCGTCGGCGGCGCTCTCGATGGCGTCTTCACCCTGCGCGATTTCGGCGATGCCGACCGGCTGGCCGAGGCGATGCGCCCCGGTCGTCGCGTGCTGATCATCGGCGGCGGTTATATCGGGCTGGAGGCGGCGGCTGTTGCCCGCACGCTCGGGCTCGAGGTCACGCTGATCGAAATGGCCGACCGCATCGTCCAGCGCGTCGCGGCCTCGGCAACGTCGGACATTTTGCGCGCGCTGCACCTCTCGCGCGGTGTGGATCTGCGGGAGGGCACCGGCCTGACGCATCTCGTGGAAAAAGGCGGCCGCGTCGCCGGCGCCGAACTTTCGGACGGCACGACCATCGACGTCGATCTCGTCATCGTCGGCATCGGCGTGTCCGCCAACGATCGCATCGCCCATGACGCCGGCATCGAGACGGCAAACGGCGTTATCGTGGATATCCACGGCCGCTCGAGCGACCCCTCCGTCTTCGCGATGGGCGATTGCGCCGTGTTGCCCTTTGCCGACATGCTGATCCGCCTGGAATCGGTGCAGAATGCGGTGGATCAGGCGGAAGCGATTGCCGCGACCATCGGCGGCACACCGACGCCCTATCATCCAAAGCCCTGGTTCTGGTCGGATCAATACGACGTCAAGCTGCAGATCGCCGGCTTCGGCCTCGGGCATGACGAAACGATCACGCGCGCCGGGCAAAGGCAGGGCAGCGCCTCCGTCTGGTATTACCGCCAGGGCAGGCTGATCGCGGTGGATGCGATCAACGATGCCAAGGCGTATGTCGTGGGGAAGAAACTGATCGAGATGGGGGCGACGCCGGACAAGGCCGCCATCGAAAACCCCGCCACCGACCTTAAGGCGCTGCTCGTCGCCTGATCCCGTCTTATTCGCCGAGATCGAGCTTGCTGCGCAAGGCGTCGATCCGCTTGGACGCCTCCGCCTTGGTGATGTCCTCGGCAAACTGGTCCGGCTGGTGCGCCTGCTCCGACAGCGTCTGCAGATAGGACCGCTGCGCTCCCGTCATCGGCTCGTCGCCGCTGACCCAATCGTCGGGGTTTTTCTCGGTGTTGGAAGACGTGTCGTTGGCAATGGTCTTGTCGGACATGGACTGCTCCTGTGAACGTTATGTTCGCTAAACGTTCACGCGGGGAGGAGGTTCCCCCGGGGCGACAGCTATTGCCGGAGAAGCGCGGTAATGTCGGCTGCCAGGGCGTCGATGGTCGATGCGTCCGCATCCGTCGCCGTCACGCCGAGTGCGTCGAAACCGGCGCTCAAGGCATGATTGTCCAGAATCGATCGTTCGATGAAGCGATCGATGAGGTGCTTGCGTTCGGCCGTTGCGTGGTCGTAATCGGAGGCTGCTTCCACGCGCTGTCGCAAGACGGCATCGGGCGCCTGCAGGAAGACGATCCTGTATCGGGCGAGGTCAAGCGTCGAGAGATAGTCCGGCCGAAGGGCGGCACCTTCCATGATGAAAGGCTCCTCCAGGGTCTCCTGCCATTCGATGGCCTGAAGCAGGCGCGGCCACATGTTTTCGTGATGGACCTTCAGGAACCAGTGGGCGGTCTCGGGCGAGAGGCCGGTGTAGAACTCTGCGACCTGAGGCTTCACCTCTGGCCAGGGTCGCCCGGGGTGACGCCCGAGATCGTCGGTCGAGATGACCGTCCAGCCGAGGCTGCCCCCGAGCCGCGCCGCGAGAGACGACTTTCCGACATGAGACGTGCCGGCGATGAACAGTCCGGATGGCATCGGCATCATGGCAACCTTTCGATGGCGCGCGCGCGGGTCGATGGGGTAGCGAATATGAGCAAAAGAAGCGAAAGACGAATACCCATCGACGAAAAAAGGGCGGCCCTCGCGGACCGCCCCTCATTCCATCGATCCGTTTCCGGATGGATTACATCATGCCGCCCATGCCGCCCATGTCGGGCATGCCGCCGCCCATCTGGGCGTCCTTCTTGGGGAGCTCGGCGATCATGGCTTCGGTGGTGATCAGGAGCGAGGCGACCGAGGCTGCGTTCTGCAGCGCCGTGCGCACGACCTTGACCGGGTCAACGATGCCCATGGCGATCATGTCGCCATATTCGGACGTCTGGGCGTTGTAGCCGTAGTTGTCGTCGTTCTTCTCGAGGATCTTGCCGACCACGATCGAGGCTTCGTCACCGGCATTGTCGGCGATCTGGCGAACGAGCGACTGGAGCGCACGACGAACGATGGCGACGCCGGCGTCCTGGTCGGCATTCTCGCCCTTGACGTTGAGAACAGCGGAGCAACGCAGCAGGGCGACGCCGCCGCCGGGGACGATGCCTTCCTGAACGGCTGCACGCGTTGCGTTCAGCGCGTCGTCGATGCGGTCCTTGCGTTCCTTGACTTCGATTTCCGTCGAGCCGCCGACGCGGATGACGGCAACGCCACCGGCGAGCTTGGCCAGACGTTCCTGCAGCTTTTCGCGGTCGTAGTCCGAAGAGGTCTCTTCGATCTGCGCCTTGATCTGGGCAACGCGGCCTTCGATCTCGTTCTTGGCGCCGGCACCGTCGACGATGGTCGTGTTCTCCTTGGAGATCGAGACCTTCTTGGTACGGCCGAGCATTTCGAGCGTGACGTTCTCGAGCTTGATGCCGATGTCTTCGGAGATGACCGTGCCACCCGTCAGGACGGCGATGTCTTCCAGCATGGCCTTGCGGCGGTCGCCGAAGCCCGGAGCCTTGACGGCAGCGATCTTGAGGCCGCCACGCAGCTTGTTGACGACGAGCGTTGCAAGAGCTTCGCCTTCGACGTCTTCAGCGATGATCAGGAGCGGCTTGCCGGTCTGGACGACAGCTTCGAGAACCGGAAGCATGGCCTGCAGGTTCGAAAGCTTCTTTTCGTGCAGGAGAACGTAGACGTCCTCAAGCTCGGCCAGCATCTTTTCCGGGTTGGTCACGAAGTAGGGGCTGAGGTAGCCGCGGTCGAACTGCATGCCTTCGACGACTTCGAGTTCGGTTTCCGCGGTCTTGGCTTCCTCGACGGTGATGACACCCTCGTTGCCGACCTTCTGCATGGCTTCGGCGATATCGGCGCCGACCTGCTTGTCGCCGTTTGCCGAGATCGTGCCGACCTGTGCGACTTCTTCCGACGTGGAGATCGGCTTTGCCTTGGCCTGCAGGTCCTTGACGACGGCGAGAACGGCGAGGTCGATGCCGCGCTTCAGGTCCATCGGGTTCATGCCGGCTGCAACGGCCTTGTTGCCTTCGCGAACGATCGCCTGGGCCAGAACGGTTGCGGTCGTGGTGCCGTCACCGGCGATGTCGTTGGTCTTGGATGCGACTTCGCGAACGAGCTGTGCGCCCATGTTCTCGAACTTGTCTTCCAGTTCGATTTCCTTGGCGACGGAAACGCCGTCCTTGGTGATGCGCGGTGCGCCGAAGGACTTGTCGATGACGACGTTGCGGCCCTTGGGGCCCAGCGTGACCTTGACGGCATCAGCGAGGACATCGACGCCGCGCAGCATCTTTTCGCGCGCGGTGCGGCCGAATTTTACTTCTTTAGCTGCCATTTTGAAAACTCCCGGGCAAAAGCCCAAATTTTAAGTGTCGTCGGATTGTACGAAGAGACTGCCGGAGGCAGAGCCGATATCAGGCGATAACGCCCATGATGTCGGATTCCTTCATGATCAGCAGGTCTTCGCCGTTAAGCTTGACTTCGGTGCCCGACCACTTGCCGAACAGGATGCGGTCGCCGGCCTTGACGTCCAAAGGAACGACCTTGCCGCTATCGTCACGCGCGCCGGAGCCGACGGCGACGATTTCGCCTTCCTGCGGCTTTTCCTTGGCGGTGTCGGGAATGATGATGCCGCCCTTGGTCTTGGCTTCGGATTCGACGCGACGTACGACGACGCGGTCGTGCAGGGGGCGGAATGTAGTGCTTGTCATTGTCTTTTCCCTCGATCAAATGACGCTGGGATCTCTCGGGATCCATCGATCTGTTAGCACTCCGGTATGTCGAGTGCTAGCAAGGCTGAGATAAGGGTGGTTTCTGCCGGAGTCAAGGTTGAGGCCGTCATTTCTGTCGGCAGCCTGTCATGAGACCGTCGTACGAACGGTGCGCGACACGGGGCCGGATGCGCGTCGCACGCAACGGTCGGCGCGTGGATCGGGAATCGCTGGGGCAACATGAACGATCAACACGGCACGAATGCGACAGCCCGGAATTTCGGCCCGTCCCGCGATGGTTCAAGCGCGGATTCAAGCGATGGTCAAAACTATGTTTCCACAGAGGGGGAGGTGGCCATTCGCCCCGCTTTCGCGGAAGCCGCGCGCGTCTGGGCGCGCATCGGCTGTCTCAGTTTCGGCGGTCCCGCCGGGCAGATCGCCCTGATGCACCGCGAGGTGGTGGAGACCCGGCGCTGGGTGGATGAGGACCGTTTCCTCCATGCCCTGAACTATTGCATGCTGCTGCCGGGCCCGGAGGCGCAGCAGCTCGCCATCTATATCGGCTGGCTGCTGCACGGCACGCGCGGTGGCCTCGTGGCCGGCCTCTTCTTCGTGCTGCCCGGCCTTTGCGTTCTCCTCGGCCTTTCGACGCTCTACGCGCTCTACCACCAGACGGGCATGCTGTCGGCCGTCTTCTTCGGCCTGAAAGCCGCGGTCCTCGCCATCGTTGTCGAAGCCCTGCTGCGTCTGGCCCGAAGGGCACTGAAGACGACCGTGGCGCGCGCGATCGCGGCGCTCGCCTTCGTCTGTCTGTTCGTCTTCTCCGTGCCGTTCCCGCTGGTCATTCTCGCGGCCGGCCTGTTCGGTCTCCTGACGGCCGGTCGCCAGGCGGCGAGTGCATCAATGGCAGAGGTGGCAGGTCCGGCCCGCACCTGGCCGCAGACGCTGGCGCTCGTCGCCGTCTGGGCCGGGCTCTGGGTCGCGCCGCTCGGTCTCATCGTTCTTCTCTGGGGTGGAGAGAGCGTCTTTGCCGCCCTTCATATCTTCTTTTCCAAGATGGCGGTCGTCACCTTCGGCGGGGCCTATGCGGTGCTTGCCTATGTCGCCCAGCAGGCGGTGGAAACGCATCACTGGCTGCGTCCGGGCGAAATGCTGGACGGCCTGGCGCTGGCGGAAACCACGCCGGGACCGCTGGTGCTGGTGCTCACCTTCGTCGGTTTCATGGCCGCCTTCCGCGTGCCGCCCACAGGCCTCGATCCCGTGGTCTCCGGCCTCATCGGCGGACTGGTCGCCACCTGGGTCACCTTCGTGCCCTGCTTTGCCCTCATCTTTCTCGGCGCCCCCTCGGTCGAGCGGTTGCGCGGCAACCGGATGGCGGTCGCGGCCATGGCGGCGATCTCGGCAGCCGTGGTGGGCGTCATCCTCAACCTCGCGGTCTGGTTCGCCCTGCATGTGCTGTTTGCGCGCGTGCAGCCGGTCCGGCTCGGACCCCTGGTCCTGTCCGTGCCCGACCTTGCCTCCTTCGATCCCTGGGCGGCCCTTCTCGCACTGCTGGCAGCCGGCCTGCTATTCGTCGCGCGCCTGGGCGTGGTCGCCACGCTGAGCGTCTGCGCTGCCGGCGGCCTGCTCGTCTCGCTGCTGTGAGGCGGCAGAAGAGGGTATTTCCGCAGGAATGCGACGGATAAGAGAGGCGATTGCCGCGTTTAGGCTTGTCTTTTGGTGACGTCCTTGCGATGTCAGCCGACAGAAGTCTCAATGGGAAGCCTGCATGGCCGTTCGCATCAACAGCTTTCGCGACATCGCAAACCGCTATGACGTGGTGCTATGCGACGTCTGGGGCGTGCTCCACAACGGCGTCGCGGCCTTTCGCTCAGCCTGCGAAGCCCTGACCGACGCCCGCAGTCGCGGCCTGACCGTCGTGCTTGTCACCAATTCGCCGCGCCCGCATCCCGGCGTCATCGTCCAGATCCGCGGCCTTGGCGTGCCCGATGCTGCCTATGACCGCATCGTCACCTCCGGCGACGTCACCCGCGCGCTGATCGCGGCCGGCCCGAAAAAGATCTACTTCATCGGCTCCGACCGCGACTTTCCGCTGCTGGCGGGCCTGGGCGTCGATATCGTCGCCTCCGAAGATGCCGAGATCATCGTCTGCGCCGGCTTCTTCGACGACGAGACCGAGACGCCGGACGATTACCGCGCCACGCTCTCGGCCCTCGTCAAGCGCAACCTGCCCTTCATCTGCGCCAATCCGGATCTCGTGGTCGAGCGCGGTGAGCGGCTGATCCCCTGCGCCGGCGCCATCGCCAAGCTTTACGAGGAACTGGGCGGCGAGGCGCGGATCGCCGGCAAGCCGCACAAGCCGATCTATCGCGCAGCGCTCGGCGAAGCCAGGGCCGTGCGCGGCGCGCTCGACGGCGCCCGCGTCATCGCCATCGGCGACGGCATGCCGACCGACGTTCGCGGCGCGCAGGATAGCGGCATCGACGTGCTCTATATCGGCGCCGGCATCCACAATGCCGAATACATGACCGGCGAAAAGACCGATGAAGCGAAGCTCGCCGCCTTCCTGAAAAAGGAGGGCGCGACGCCGAAATGGTGGATGCCGCGGCTCGCGTGACATGACAGTCTTTCACCGCAACGAGACCAGGAATCCTCTCCCTGCCACTCTCCACGGCGGCGTCATCGCCATTGGAAATTTCGATGGCGTCCATCGCGGTCACCAGTCGGTGCTCGATCGCGCGCTGGCCGAGGCCCGCACGCTCGGCGTGCCCGCGCTCGTTCTGACCTTCGAGCCGCACCCTCGCGCCGTGTTCCGGCCGGACGAGCCCGTCTTCCGCCTGACGCCGGCGCCGCTCAAGGCGCGCATCCTCGAAGGCATGGGCTTTGCCGCCGTCATCGAATATCCGTTCGATCGCAGCTTTTCGCAGATGTCGGCCCATGATTTCATTCGCGACGTGCTGATGGACTGGCTGAAGGCCGGCCATGTCGTCACCGGCTTCGATTTCCATTTCGGCAAGGGACGGGAAGGCGGCCCCGCCTTCCTGATGAAGGCCGGCGCCGACAACGGCTTTGGCGTGACCCTGGTCGATGCCTTCCGCGACGAAAACGCCGACGTCGTCTCGTCGAGCCGCGTGCGCAGCCTTCTCGTCGAAGGCGACGTGGCGCAGGCCGCCGCCCTGCTCGGCTATCGCTACACGGTGGAGGCCGAGGTTATCGGCGGCAAGCGGCTCGGCCGCACGCTCGGCTATCCCACGGCCAACATGCGTCTCGACCCCGGCGTCTGCCTGAAAAACGGCATCTACGCCGTCCGTTTCCGCCGCGCCGACGGTTCCCTGCACGACGCCGTCGCAAGCTTCGGCCGGCGCCCCACGGTCACCAGCGACGGCGAAGCGCTGCTCGAAACCTTCCTGTTCGATTTCTCCGGCGATCTCTACGGCGAAGTGGCCTCGGTCTCCTTCTTCGGCCACCTGCGCGACGAGCTGAAATTCGACGGCCTCGACCCGCTGATCGTCCAGATGAAACAGGACGACGCCGAAGCCCGCGCCCTCCTCTCGGGCGTCACGCCGCTCGGGCCGCTCGATCTGGGGCTGTGTTTCTAGGGGGTGATCAGCCAAACGGATGATCAGAGTTTGCCGTCGTAGCCCGCGTCTTTCAGAATGGCGTTGGCCGTATGACGGCTCTTTAGGTTGTGCGGAACCAGCAGCATCTTGCCGGTTTCCCGGGATCTCCATTTTTCGTGCGAGCCCTTGGCGTTCGTCTGATACTCGAAACCAAGCGTCACGAGAATGTCGCGCACATCCTTGTAGAACCCGTCCGGCATCAGGCCGCGACCGGCAGGACCGGTGCCTGCCAGACGATCGCGGGGATCAGGTCCTTCAGCGGCGTCGTCGCCAGTTCGGGCAGGGACATGTGGTTGTTGACGATCAACTCGATCGCGGTGTCTGCCATGATGGCCTGAAAGGCGTCGAGATCGTCCGCTTCGATATGCAGGCCCTCGATGTCGCTCTCGGACACGAAAACCCCGGCCTCCGCATCCCAGACGGCTCTCACGAAGAACGTACGTTTCATGCCGATGATCCTCATTGCAGCTCGATCTCTTGTCTACATCCAAACGACTGCCCGTTAAAGGCGCAAGCGCGCACCCTCTCGGGCATCACGCCGATCGATCTGGGGCTGTGTTTCTGATCAAGCCTCAGCGGCTGCGAAGAGGAAATTGCGCGATGTCATCCTTCCAGGGGTTGAAGACCGCCGCACCGCTTCTTTCGACATCCCTGACATTGCGTGTCACGAGATAGAGATTTTTCTCTTGAGCCTGGGCTGCAAGCATTGTGTCGATGACCGGTGGCGTATGGCCGGTTATCTGTTTTACGCGCCCCGAGATGGCTCCCCAGCGGCGTATGGTTGCATCATCAAGCGAAAGAACTCTGCCTGAAAAGCGCATCTCCAATTCGTTGCGGGCAGCAGTGTAACGATGCCGGTTCATATTATCGTCAGGGAGGTTTTCGATGCCTTTGTCGTATTCGGCAAGCGTCAGGATGCTGATATAGAGGAAGTCCTCTTTCTGTGTGTCGGCCCAGGTCTGGACGGAGAGAGCGCCGTTGGGGCTGAGGAGAGAGGCGATGACGTTGGTATCCAGAAGCCAGCCGATCACAGCTCGACGTCCCGTCCCCGGTCGTCTTCCCGCTCAAGATCGAGGTCGGCCCCGTGAAGACCAAGTCCTTCCATGAATTCCACGAAGCTTTGCCGGGGTTGAGATCCCGTCAGCCGCTCGTGCTCCTCGACGCTGATGATGACGACGCTGTCGCGCCCCCGCACGGTCACGCGTTGCGGACCTTCGCTTCGTGCCCGCCGGACGACTTCGCTGAAGCGCGCTTTTGCGTCCTCAAGTTTCCAGGTCGGGGGTTTCGCGAGATTGTTGGGCATGGAAAACCTTCCATCTGGTCAGATGGTCAGCATAGTCGCGCCAACCCGGAAAGTCCATTCGCCGCATGCGTGCGCCCCCTTCCATTCCGCTGCAAAACCCCTTAGACAACGGGCCATCATGACACCGAGGCGGCTTGCATCCTTCCTGCGAATTATCGGCCCGGCCTTCCGCGCGCGCTAAGCGGCCGGAAGGTCCGGGTTTCAAGCATTTGCGCCGCCGCGGGGCTTGCAGCCTCGCGCGTCTGTTTCCTGCCCCGACATCGCGCTTTGAGCGCGCCAGAGAATGATGGCCGATATGACCGAAACCACCCAGCCTTCCGATACGCCAGCAGCGTTTGACTATTCCAAGACCCTCTATCTGCCCGAAACCGAATTTCCCATGCGCGCCGGCCTGCCGCAGAAGGAGCCGGAGATGGTGGCCCGCTGGCAGCAGATGGACCTCTACAGACAATTGCGCGCTTCCGCCGCCGGCCGCGAAAAATTCGTGCTGCATGACGGCCCGCCCTATGCCAACGGCAATATCCATATCGGCCATGCGCTCAACAAGATCCTGAAGGACGTCATCACCCGGTCGTTCCAGATGCGCGGCTTCGACAGCAACTACGTGCCCGGCTGGGATTGCCACGGCCTGCCGATCGAGTGGAAGATCGAGGAGGAGAACTATCGCGCCAAGGGCAAGGGCAAGCCGGACCTCTCCGAACCCGACGCCATGATCGAGTTCCGCCGCGAATGCCGCGCCTATGCCGAAAAGTGGATCAAGGTGCAGGCCGACGAGTTCAAGCGCCTCGGCATCACCGGCGATTTCGACAATCCCTATCTGACGATGAACTTTCACGCCGAAGCCCGCATCGCCGGCGAACTCCTGAAGATCGCAAAAAGCGGCCAGCTCTATCGCGGCTCGAAGCCGATCATGTGGTCGGTGGTGGAGCGCACGGCGCTGGCCGAAGCGGAGGTGGAGTATCACGACGTCGATAGCGATATGATCTGGGTGAAGTTTCCTGTTACTCCCAAGTCGTCCCTTGTGAAGAGGAACGATGACGGCAATCTCCCGATGGGAAGAAATGAGAAAGAAGCGCAGCTTCTGAACTCTTTCGTCGTTATCTGGACCACGACCCCCTGGACGATCCCCGGCAACCGGGCCATCGCCTTCTCGAACCGCGTCGCCTACGGTCTTTATGAAGTCACCGAAGCCGCCAACGATTTCGGCCCGCGTCCCGGCGAGAAGCTGATCTTCGCCGACAAACTCGCCGAGGACTCCTTCGCCAAGGCCAAGCTGCAATTCAAGCGTCTGCGCACCATCGCCTCCGACGAACTCGCCGCCATCACCTGCGCCCACCCGCTGGCCGATCTCGGCTACATCTTCGATGTCCCCCTGATCGCCGGCGACCACGTCACCGACGAGGCCGGCACGGGCTTCGTGCACACCGCGCCCAGCCACGGCCGCGAGGACTTCGACGTCTGGATGGAAAACGTGCGCGCGCTGGACGCCCGTGGCATCGATACCGCCATTCCGTTTCCGGTGGACGATGCCGGCTACTACACCAAGGACGCGCCGGGCTTCGGCCCGGAGGCCGAGGGTGGCGCCGCGCGCGTCATGGACGACAACGGCAAAAAGGGCGATGCCAACGAGCGCGTCATCAAGGCGCTGATCGCGACCAACACGCTCTTTGCCCGTGGTCGCCTGAAGCATTCCTATCCGCATTCCTGGCGCTCCAAGAAGCCGGTCATCTTCCGCAACACGCCGCAATGGTTCGTCTACATGGACAAGGACCTCGCCGACGGCACGACGCTGCGCACCCGCGCGCTCACCGCCATCGACGACACGCGCTTCGTGCCGGCGGCCGGCCAGAATCGTCTGCGCGCCATGATCGAAGGCCGTCCGGACTGGGTTCTGTCGCGCCAGCGCGCCTGGGGCGTGCCCATCTGCGTCTTCGCCCGCGAAGACGGCACGATCCTGAACGACGAGGCCGTCAATGCCCGCATCCTCGAAGCCTTCGAGGCCGAGGGGGCGGACGCCTGGTTTGCGGCCGGCGCCAAGGAGCGCTTCCTCGGCAACGATAAAGACTCGGCCGAATGGCACCAGGTCATGGACATCCTCGACGTCTGGTTCGACAGCGGCTCCACCCATGTCTTCACGCTGGAAGACCGGCCGGATCTCAAATGGCCGGCCGACGTCTATCTCGAAGGCTCCGACCAGCATCGCGGCTGGTTCCATTCGTCGCTGCTCGAAAGTGCGGCGACACGCGGCCGCGCGCCTTACGACACCGTCGTCACCCACGGCTTCATCATGGATGAGAAGGGGGAGAAGATGTCGAAGTCGAAGGGCAACGTCACCGCCCCCCAGGAAGTGATGAAGGATGCCGGCGCCGATATCCTGCGCCTCTGGGTCATGACGTCCGATTATGCCGACGACCTGCGCGTCGGCAAGGCGATCATCCAGACCAATATCGATGCCTATCGCAAGCTGCGCAACACCATCCGCTGGATGCTGGGCACGCTCGCGCACGACACCGGCGAAGACGTCGCGCTGGCCGACATGCCGTCGCTGGAGCGGCTGATGCTGCACCGGCTGAGCGAGCTCGACGAGGTCGTGCGCAGCGGCTACGACGCGTTCGACTTCAAGCGGGTGACGCGCGCGCTGATCGATTTCTCCAATGTCGAGCTGTCGGCCTTCTACTTCGACATCCGCAAGGACGCGCTCTATTGCGACGCGCCGTCGAGCCTGCGCCGCCGCGCCAGCCTCTGCGTCATCCGCCGCATCTTCGAGTGCCTCGTCACCTGGCTGGCGCCCATGCTGCCCTTCACCACCGAGGAGGCCTGGCTGTCGCTGAAGCCCGATGCGGTCTCGATCCATCTGGAGCAGTTTCCGGAACTTCCGGCCGACTGGCGCGACGAGGCCGTTGCCGAGAAGTGGCGCCTGATCCGCGATATCCGCCGCGTCGTCACCGGCGCGCTGGAGGTCGAGCGCCGCGAAAAGCGCATCGGATCCTCGCTGGAGGCCGCCCCCATCGTCCACATCGCCGATGCCGCAACGGCGGACGCGCTGAGCGACGAGGATTTCGCCGAGATCTGCATCACCTCGGCCATCGAGATCGTCGTCGGAAAGGGCCCGGAAAACGCGTTCCGCCTGGACGGCGAGAGCCGCATCTCCGTCGAGCCGCAGCTGGCCAAGGGCCGCAAATGCGCCCGCTCGTGGAAGGTCACGACCGATGTCGGCTCCGACGCCGATTATCCCGATGTCACCGCCCGCGATGCGGCGGCCCTGCGGGAGCTCGGCGTTTCTCTCTGACGGGGTCGTCACGTCGTGACCACCGGGTGAATTGCGCTTGCGCGGTTCATCCGGTAGAACCCTGCCTGAAAATGGGCGGATTCATCCGTCATGGGGCAGGAATTGGCGGGCAGATCGGCCGAAGCGCCTCCGGGGGGTCCGGGAGCGCCGGAGGGCCGCGGGGCAGGCCGCACGCGCTGGAAGGGTTTGAATGACAATGACGCGACAGTATGGTGCGAGCGCCGGCGTGCTCTCGATCATGGCCGCAAGCCTCGTGCTCACCGGTTGCATCGGCGGCCCGACCTACGGGACGGACAAGACCGCCGGCGAGCACCTGATGGATGACCTCGGCAGCGCGGTCAGCATGGGCGGCGATAAGGCCGCCAACGTCAAGTATCAGCCGCGCCCGGGCCTCGTGCTGCCGCCGACCGGCGAACGCACCGCTTTGGTCCAGCCGCAGGCTTCGCTGGCCAACAAGGACAATCCGGCCTGGGTCGAAAGCCCCGAGGAAACGCGCCAGCGCCTGCGCGAGGAAGCCGACGAGAATGCGGACCGGCCGGGCTATGTCTCGCCGCTCGCCAAGGCATCTGCGAACGGCCGCAAGCTGACCGCAAAAGAACAGCAGGAAGCCTACCGCGAAGCCCGCCGGATGCAGATGGGCGCCTATTCCGACAAGCGCCGCACGCTCAGCGATCCGCCGCTCGAATATCGCCGGGCGCCCGAGGCATCGCTGACCGATCTGGGCGAGGAGGAAAGCGTCAAGGAACGTCGCCGCAAGAAGGAAGCGCAGGTGCAGGGCACCGGCAAGAAGTGGTGGCAGGTGTTCTGAGCCGGTCATGACCGTCACGATCCGCGAGGCAACCATCGAGGATGCCGCCATCATCCTGCGCTTCGTGCGCGAACTGGCGGCCTATGAGAAGCTGGAACACGAAGTCGAAGCGACGGTGGACACCACCGCGCAGGCCCTGTTCGGCCCTGAAAGCGTCTCCAAAGCGGTCATCTGCGAGCGCGACGGCGCCCCCATCGGCTTTGCCGTCTGGTTCCTGATCTATTCCACCTGGCAGGCCCGCAACGGCATCTACCTCGAAGATCTCTACGTCACCCCGGACGCCCGCGGCACCGGCGCCGGCCGCAGCCTTCTGCGCCACCTGGCCCGGATCGCGGTTGCGGCGAACTGCGGCCGCTTCGAATGGAGCGTCCTCGACTGGAACGAACCCGCCATCCGCGCCTATCGCGCCATCGGTGCCGAACCCATGGCCGGCTGGACCCGCTACCGCCTCACCGGCGACGCCCTGCAGGATTTCGCCGCCGGCTGACGGTGTCGCCGGTTGCGAGCTTTCCGGGTCGGCGAACGCGGCTTCCGCAGACGCGCGATGTCAGTCGCGGCCCCTCCGTCTCCTCGTCTTTCCGGGCCTGACCCGGAATATTTTCATCTCACGTCCGTGAGATGAAGAGGCGCCCCTGACCCTGCAGACGTCCGCTCGCTGGAGGCTGGCGCCCCTACCGCCGTGCCTCGAAGAAGGTGCGCAACAGGTCCGCCGCTTCCGTTTCCCCGAGCCCCGGATAGACGTCGGGGGCGTGGTGGCAGGTCGGTTGGGCGTAAAAACGTCCGCCATGCTCCACCCCGCCGCCCTTCGGGTCGGCGGCGCCGTAATAGAGCCGGCGGATGCGGGCAAACGAGATGGCGGCGGCGCACATGGCGCAGGGTTCGAGCGTCACATAGAGGTCGGCGCCGGTGAGGCGTTCGGCGTCCAGCAACCGGGATGCGTCGCGGATCGCCTCGATCTCGGCATGGGCCGTCACGTCGCGGCGCTCGCGCGTCCGGTTGCCGCCGGTGCCGATGACGGTGCCCTCGAGCACGACCACGGCGCCGATCGGCACCTCGCCGCGGGCCTCCGCGGCCCGTGCCTCGGCCAGTGCCAGATCCATGAAGCCCGGTGATGCGGCCATTCGCGTCATTATTTCTCTTAACCCATCGGCTCCGACCTGATAGGAGAGCCTGAAAAGGCAGGCAACACAAATGACATCCAATGACAAGCCCCAGCGGCCGCGCGGCAAGCCCGCAAGCGGCGGCAAGACGACCGACCGGGCGCCGCGCGGAGCGGCAGCCGACGGCAAGCCGAAATTCGGCAAGAAGCCGTTCGATACCAAGGCTGGCGACAAGAAGCCCTTCGAGAAGAGGGACGGCGGCAAACCCGCGTTCGGCAAGCCCGCGTTCGGCAAGCCCGCGTTCGGCAAACCTGCCTTCGGCAAGCCAGCCTTCGGAAAGACCAGCGGCCCGCCGCGCGGCAAGCCCGCCTTCGCCAAGCGCGACGACGGCACGCCCGGCGAAACGCGCGCGACCGAGCGCCCCGCCTTCGACAAGCCCCGCAGCGATCAGGCACGCTCCGACAAGCGCTCGGACAAGCCCTGGGGCGAACAACCCCGGTTCGACAAACCGCGTTCAGACAGGCCGCGTTCGGACAAACCACGTTCGGACAGGCCGCGTTCGGAGAAGCCACGCTTCGAGACGTCCGGTGCCGAAACGGCCCGTTCCGACAAGCCCAGATTCGACAAGCCCGGGTTCGACAAGCCCAAATTCGACAAACCGAAATTCGACAAGCCGCGCGGTGATCGCCAGGAGGGTCGCTCCACCGAGGATCGTCCGGCCCGCGCACGCGCCGTCGCGGCCACCGCGGTCTCCGACGAGGCCCCCCAGCGCATCTCCAAGATCCTCGCGCGCGCCGGCATCGCCTCGCGTCGCGATATCGAGCGGATGATCATGGAGGGCCGGGTCAGCGTCAACGGCACCAAGCTTGAGACGCCGGTCGTCAACGTCACGCTGTCCGACAAGATCGAGGTCGACGGCCAGCCGATCCGCGGCATCGAGCGCACGCGCCTCTGGCTCTACCACAAGCCGACGGGCCTGGTGACCACGAACAACGATCCGGAAGGCCGGCCGACCGTGTTCGACCGCCTGCCGGAGGATCTGCCGCGCGTGCTTTCCATCGGCCGCCTCGACATCAACACCGAGGGCCTGCTGCTCCTCACCAATGACGGCGGTCTCGCCCGCGTGCTGGAGCTGCCGGCCACCGGCTGGCTGCGGCGCTACCGCGTTCGCGCGCATGGCAAGATCGAACAGGCCGATCTCGACAAGCTGAAGGACGGCATCGCGGTCGACGGCGTGCTCTATGGCGCGATCGATGCGACGCTCGACAAGGTTCAGGGCGCCAATGTCTGGATCACCATGGGCCTGCGCGAAGGCAAGAACCGCGAGATCAAGAACGTGCTCGGCGCGCTCGGCCTCGACGTGAACCGCCTGATCCGCATCTCCTACGGCCCGTTCCAGCTCGGCGAACTGCCGGAGGGTGCGGCCCAGGAAATTCGCGGCCGCACGCTGCGCGACCAGCTCGGCCCGCGCCTCATCGAGGATGCGAAAGCCAATTTCGACGCGCCGCTCTTCAACAATCCGGATGCCGACGACGAGGGGCCGCTGGTCTCCACCGATCGCGGCGCGGAACGCAGCCACGATCGCGCGGGTGAACGTGGGCAGGCTGCCTACGAAAAGCCGGCCTTCCGCGAGAAGGCCGCAGACCGCAACGAGCGCCTGCGCGGTCGTCTCGATACGCGCCCGGCCGACAACGCCAAGCGGGGCGGCCGCGAGAGCGCGCCGGCCGCGCGGAGCGACGATCGTCCGAAGCGCGAGCAGGTCGGACGGCCCCGCAAGGCCAATGTCTGGATGGCGCCCGGCGCCCGTCCCATCGCCGAGAAGAGGACCGGACCCGAGGCGGCGGCTGCCGAAAAGCCGGTGCGTCGCGAGCGTCCGGAAGGCGCGCCCAAGGTCAAGCGCTACGGCCGGACCAAGGACGGGCAGGCGATCGCCGGCAAGCAGCGCTTCGATCCCGATCGCAAGAGCGCGGGCGCAGGCTTTTCAAGGCCCGATACCGGACCGCGCGTCATCGTCGAGCGCGACAAGGACGATCGCGACTGGATCAAGGCGAGCGAACCCCCGGTCCGCGAGGAACGCGGCGGCTTCAAGGCGCGCGACGGTGGCGATCGTAGCGATCGCGGCGATCGTGCACCCCGTGACGGCAAGAGCTTCGGCGCCAAAAGCTTCGGCGAAAAGAAGAGTTTTGGCGGCGATCGTCCGGCGGGCAAATCCTTCGCCAAGCCCGCCGGTGCGAAGTTCGGTGGCAAGCCCGCTTTCGGCGGCAAGCCTTCGGGCGGTCGTCCGGCTGGCGGCAAACCGGGCGGTTCCAAGCCGCGCGGCGGGAAGTAACGCCCGGTGCGCATCGTCGGTGGAGAGTTTCGCGGCCGGGCTCTGGCGAGCCCGGCAACGGCCGATATCAGGCCGACCTCCGACAGGACGCGCGAAAGCCTGTTTAACATCCTCGCCCATGCCTATCCGGACAAGCTGGCGGAGACCCGCATCCTCGATCTCTTCGCCGGAACCGGTGCCGTCGGGCTCGAGGCGCTGTCGCGCGGTTGCCGGCAGGCGCTGTTCGTCGAAAACAGCGCGGAGGGCAGGGGCCTGCTGCGCACCAATATCGAGACGCTGGGGCTGACAGGTCGCGCCAAGATTTTCCGGCGCGACGCCACCGATCTCGGCCCCGTCGGCACCGTCGAGCCCTTTCATCTCGTCTTTGCCGATCCGCCCTATGGCAAGGGCCTCGGCGAGCGGGCCATGGCTGCGGCGTCGAACGGTGGCTGGATCCTGCCCGATGCGCTCGTCATCCTCGAAGAACGCGCCGATGTGACGCCGATGCCCGGTCCCGATTTCGAGCCGCTCGATATCCGCCAGTTCGGCGATACCCGCATGCATGTCTACCGCTTCCGCAAACGCGGCTGACCCGGCGATGTCGGAGATACTCTCCACGCGCACCGGATCGAGCGGCCCTTCGGTCGCTTTGGCGCTCGGCGGCGGCGGGGCGCGCGGTCTTGCCCATATCCATGTCATCGAGGCGCTCGACGAACTCGGGATCCGCCCGCGGGTGATCGCCGGCACTTCCATCGGCGCCATCATGGGCGCCGGCATGGCGGCGGGCATGCGCGGCAGCGATATCCGCGATTTCGCCCTGTCCACGGTCGGGCAGCGCAAGGAGATCGCCAACCGCCTCTGGCGGCTGCGGCCCTCGACCCTGCAGGCGATCGGCGGCAGCCTGCGCTTCGGCCCGTTCAATCTCGAACGCGTGCTGTCCGCCTTCCTGCCGGAGGCCATTCCCGAGGCGTTCGAGGCGCTGTCCATTCCCCTCAAGGTGATCGCCACCGACTACTACGCACAGGGCGAGACGGTGCTGGAAACCGGGGACCTGCGCGCGGCCATCGCCGCCTCCGCCGCGCTTCCCGGCATGTTCCAGCCGGTTCGGCTCGGCGGGCGGGTCATGATCGATGGCGGCTTCGTCAATCCGGTCCCCTTCGATCATCTCCACGGCCTGGCCGATCTCGTTCTCGCCGTCGATGTCGTCGGCGGCCCGGAGGGCGACGGCACTGCGCTGCCGACGCGGATGGATGCGATGTTCGGCGCAAGCCAGCTGATGATGCAGACCATCACCGCCATGAAGATGAAGGCGCGTGCGCCGGATCTTCTCGTGCGCCCCGCTGTCGGCCGCACCCGCGTCATGGATTTCCTGCGCGCACACGAGGTGCTCGCCATGAGCGCCGGCGTCAAGGACGAGGTCAAGGCACAGCTTGACCGTCTTCTCTCGGTGTAAGTCTCTCGATCGTTTCTACTTCGCCACCTGCGCCCGGTCCGCCGCGGCGATTTCCTCGTCCGGTCCGAGCGACGCCGCCGGTTCGCGCTTCGGCTTCATCAGCGGCTCGGGCTTGACCGGGCGGAAATGCAGCATGTCGCGACCGGCGGTCAGCCCGTCCACGGCCTGCACCTCCAGCCGCGCCTCGTCGCGTCGGCGGATGTCCGTGGTGATCGCGATCGCCTGCGCATCCGGCACGCCAAGACCCTCCAGCGTGCGCTGGCCGAACAGCAGGCCGGACTCGAGCGTTTCGCGCACTTCGTAATCGACGCCGCGCGCCCGCAGCTGCAGGGTATGCTGCCGGTCGTAGGAGCGTGCGAAAATGCGGGCATTGGGAAATTCCGACTGGACGAGATCGACGATCCGGTCGGTGATCTCTTTGCGATGCGTGCAGATCGCGACGATCTTCGCCCGTTCGATGCCCGCGGCCCGCAACACGTCGAGCCGCATGCCGTCGCCGAAATAGATGCGGAAGCCGAAGGTCGAGGCCTGTTCCACGCGGGCGGCGGAATGATCGATGATGGTGACGTCGCGGCCGCCGGCCAGCAGGATCTGCGCGGCGATCTGCCCGAAGCGCGAGAAGCCGATCATCAGCACGTCGGCACCGGCGCCCTCGAAATCCTCCTCCATTTCGTCCTCGGCCTCTTCCTCCTCGTCCCGCACGAGGTAGCGCGACAGGGCGGAGGCCACCGGCGTGAGCGCCATGGAGAGCGTGACGATGACCACGAGCAGCGATCCGGTCGCGTCCGCAAACACGCCGGCCGCCGCCGCCGCGCTGAAGAGCACGAAGCCGAACTCGCCGCCCTGCGGCAACAGAAGCGCGATGCGCACCGCTTCGTTGTGGCCCGAGCCGAACAGCCGGCAGACGGCATAGAGGCTGACTGCCTTGATGACGACCAGCAGGGGAACGGCGATCAGCACCGTGAGCCAGTTGGAAAAGATCACGTCGATCTGCAGCGACAGGCCGACCGCCATGAAGAACAGCGCCAGCAGCAGGCCGCGAAACGGCTCGATGTCGGCTTCCAGCTCATGCCGGTAGGTCGATTCCGCGAGCAGCACGCCGGCGAGAAAGGCACCCATCGCCATGGACAGCTGCGCCATCTGCATCAGCGTCGCCGCACCGAGCACGATCAGCAGCGCCGCGGCGATCATGATCTCGCGCGCGCCGGTACGCGCAAGGATGCGGAAGAACGGGTTGATCAGATACCGCCCTGCCAGCACCATCACGAGGATCGCGCCCAGCGCCACCGAGAAATCCTCGATCGGCGGCGTGGTGTCCTCCGGCGCCTGCAGCGCGAGCAGCGGGATCAGCGCCAGCAGCGGCACAATCGCGAGATCCTGAAGCAGGAGTATCGAAAAGGCGCGCTGGCCGGTGCGCGTATTGGTGTCGCCCTTCTCGTCGAGGATCTGCAGCGCGAAGGCGGTCGAGGACAGGGCCAGCCCGAAGCCGGCGATGAGGCTGCCGGAGGCGTCGAGCAGGCCGAGTTCGTAGATGATGAGGAACAGCAGCCCGCCCGTCACCAGCACCTGCGCGGAGCCCAGCCCGAAGATGTCCCGGCGCATGGCCCACAGCCGCGACATCTTCAGCTCCAGCCCGATCACGAACAGGAGGAAGACGACGCCAAGTTCGGCAAAGCCGAGGATTTCTTCTCCGTCGGTGATCTGGTGAAACACCGGGCCGATGATGACGCCGGCGGCGAGATAGCCGAGCACGGTCCCGAGCCCGAGCTTCTTGAAGATAGGGGCTGCCACCACGGCGCCGCCGAGCAGCAGGAGCGCCTGGGAGGTCAGGACAGGCGTTGTCGACATCGGCACGGTATCCTCAACCTTGGCCGTATTCCGCGCGGGCGCAGCGGATCCGGGCCACCTTCGATCGAAGGCGTTCTGCAGAAAGGCTTTCTTCCCGGCCGGCGAGACGGAAATAAGGCGTGCTTGCCGTGAGAATCGTGCCACGCCCTTGATGCCCGGGCCAGTGCACAATAAATGGGACGGGAAGGAAAGGCCAATTCATGCCCCAGACGATTGATTCCGCCGCACTCGAAACGCGAGCCGCCGAGCTCGTGGACCTTGCGAGAAAGGCGGGAGCCGATCAGGCCGACGCCGTCGTGCTGCGCGGGCGCTCGCGCTCCGTGTCGGTGCGCCTCGGCAAGGTGGAAGCGACCGACAGTTCCGAGAGCGACGATTTCTCGCTGCGCGTCTTCGTCGGCCGCCGCGTCGCCAGCGTTTCCGCCAATCCCGGCTTCGACCTGAAGGTTCTGGCCGAGCGCGCGGTCGCCATGGCCAAGGCCTCCCCGGAAGATCCCTTTGCCACGCTCGCCGACGATGCCCGCATCGCCCGCGATTATCCCGATCTCGACCTGTTCGACCCGAGCGAAATCTCCACGGAAGAGCTGACCGAACGGGCGCTCGAGGCGGAAGCCGCAGCCCTTGCCGTGCCCGGCGTCACCAAGACCAGCGGGGCCGGCGGCTCCACCGGCATGGGCGGCCTCGTGCTCGTCACCTCCAACGGCTTTTCCGGCGCCTATATGGGCACCCGCTTCAGCCTGTCGGTCAGCGCCATTGCCGGCGAGGGCACGAAAATGGAGCGCGACTACGACTTCGACAGCGCCCTGTTCCTCGCAGACCTGCGGGGCGCCGCCGATATCGGCCGTCATGCCGGGGAACGGGCTGCGGCCCGCGTCAATCCGCGCCAGGTCGAGACGCAGAAGAACGTCACCGTCGTCTTCGATCCGCGCGTGTCCCGCGGCTTTGCCGGCCATATCGCCGGTGCCATCAACGGCGCCTCGGTCGCGCGCAAGACCACCTTCCTGCGGGACAAGATGGGCGAGCGCATCCTGAAGCCCGGCATCAACCTCACCGACGATCCGCTGATCGTGCGCGGCTCCGGCTCGCGGCCCTTCGACGGCGAAGGCGTGACCGGGCAGAAGATGACGATGATCGAGGACGGGGTCCTCAGAAACTGGTTCCTCTCCACCGCCACGGCCCGCGAACTCGGGCTGGAGACGAACGGCCGCGGCGCGCGCAGCGGCACGGCGGTCAACCCGTCGTCCACAAATTTCGCGCTGGAGCCGGGCGACATCTCGCGCGAGGAGCTCATCCGCAGCGTCGGCACCGGTTTCTACGTCACCGAACTCATCGGCCACGGCGTCAACATGCTGACGGGCGAATATTCCCGCGGCGCCTCGGGCTACTGGATCGAGAACGGCGAGATCGCCTTTCCCGTCTCCGAGGTCACCATCGCCTCGAACCTCAAGCAGATGTTCATGGCCCTGACGCTGGCAGACGACATCGACCGCACCTACTCGGTCGCCGCTCCGACGATCGCCGTGGAAGGCATGACGCTCGCCGGAAAATAGGGTCGTCCCGGCGACAGCCGACGGCGAAAACCGAAAGCGCGGGATGACCGTGCGGCCACCATGTTTTGGCCGCACTTCGCCTGTTTGACGCGGGCTGTCTGATGCGGCCCGTTTGATGCGGCCCGTTTGATGCAGCATGGCTGACGCGCAGCAAAACCACACCGAAAGGAAGCCCATGAACGCCGACCATCACCCGCCGGATCAGTGGACCAGGGATCTGGACCTGATCACAACGGCAGCGATGGCCGCCGGCGAGAAGGCCCTGACCTATTTCCGCAAGAATCCCGACGTCCGCTACAAGAACGAGGACCGCTCGCCGGTGAGCGAGGCGGATTACGCGGCAAACGACATCCTGAAGGAGCGCCTGCTCTCGGCCCGGCCCAATTACGGCTGGCTGTCGGAGGAGACGGACGACGACGAGGCGCGGCTCGGCTGCGACACGGTGTTCGTGGTCGATCCGATCGACGGGACGCGCGGGTTCATCGCGGGCAAGGACGTCTGGTGCGTCAGCGTCGCCGTCGTCCACAAGGGCCGGCCGGTCGCCGGCGTCCTCTACGCGCCGGCCCTCATCGAGCTCTATCAGGCAAGGGACGGCGTGGAGGCCCGCCGCAACGGCGTCGCGATCCGGGTTTCCAGGCCGGTTGCCGGCCAGCCGCTGCGCTTCGCCATCGCCGAGGACCTGCTGCCCAAGCTCAAGGCCGGCTATGGCAAGGATGTCGCGCGGGTGTCCCACGTTCCTTCGCTGGCCTATCGCATCGCGATGATCGCCGATGGCCGGATCGACGGGACGGTGGTCAAGAAGAACGCCCACGACTGGGATCTTGCCGCAGCCGACCTGATCCTGCAACAGGCCGGCGGCGTGCTTGCGGGCCTCGATGGCCAGCCTCTGACCTACAACCGCCCGAGCGTGCGCCACGAGGTTCTCTGCGCCGCCGCGCTGCCCGCTCTGCCGGCCCTTCTGGAGGCCTCGGCCGGTCTGCACGGGCATTGACCTTTCCGGCGGGATGCCGCACATCACCAGTCGATGAGCGCGCGACAAGACGAAGACTTAGACACAAAGAGGCAAACATGACGGACAAGAAGCAGCTGTTGCACCTGGTTTTCGGTGGCGAGCTAAAGACGCTGAAGGACGTGGAGTTCCGCGATCTCGACAAGCTCGACGTGGTCGGCATTTTCCCGAACTACGAGAGCGCACTGCTTGCATGGCGCGGCAAGGCACAGGCGACGGTCGACAACGCGCATATGCGCTACTTCATCGTCCACATGCACCGCCTGCTCGACCCAGGCCAGCTCTGATGGTTTCGGGCGGACGCGGCATGCGCGTGTCCGGGCCGTCGCGTCCCGCCCGTCGGGGTCCGGCCGGCAGAAACCGCGCCGCCAGAAACCGCGTCGCCAGTCCGGCCGGGCATGACGATCGTAGGATGGCCTGGTTCCCTGTGGATTGCGCCCCATGACGCGCGTCTTCGCGCGCATGGCTCTCTCGGGCTATCGCTGGGTCGGAACGGCCGTCTATCCGCTCGTCTGGTCGTATCTCGCTCTGCGCGCCGCGCGCGGCAAGGAAGACCGGGCGCGCCGTCAGGAGCGCTACGGCTTTCCCAGCGCGGCCCGGCCGCAAGGCCCGCTCGTCTGGTTTCATGCGGCAAGCGTCGGCGAAACCGTTTCCGTCGTGCCGTTGATCAAGGAAATCCACCGCCGCGGCATCGCCGTCGTGCTGACGAGCGGCACCACCACCTCGGCCCGCGTCGTGACCGAGCGGCTGGGCGATATCGCCATCCACCAATACGTGCCGCTCGATTTCAAGCCGTCCGTCTCCCGCTTTCTCGACTACTGGGAGCCGGACCTCGCCATCATCGCCGAGAGCGAGATCTGGCCGATGACCATCATGGAACTCGGCAAGCGCCACATTCCGCAAATTCTCGTCAATGGCCGCCTGTCGGATCGCAGCTTCGCGCGCTGGAAGAAGCGGCCGAACCTTGCCGACGCCATCTTCGAGAACCTCGCGCTCGTGATCGCCCAGTCCGAGGCCGATGCCGAGCGGTTCAGCACGCTCGGCGCCTTGCCCGTGATGGTCTCCGGCAACCTCAAGGTCGATACGGACGCGCCGCCGGTCGACACGGCCGTGCTGCGCCAGTATCGCCAGCAGATCGAGGGCCGCAAGACCTGGGCGGCGATCTCCACCTTCGAGGGCGAGGAGGCTGCGGCCGGCTCCGTGCATCTGGCGCTGAAGGAGCGCAACGCGCTTCTGACCATCATCGTGCCCCGCCATCCCGAGCGCTGCGAAGCGATCGAGGCCATGCTGGTCGGCAAGGGGCTGACCGTCGCGCGCCGCACCCGCAACGATCCGGTGACGGCGGAAACCGACGTTCTGCTTGGCGATACCGTCGGCGAAATGGGCCTCTATCTCCGCCTCACCGATGTCGCTTTCGTCGGCCGGTCGCTGTTCGGCGAGGGCGGACAGAACCCGATCGAGCCGGCCATGCTCGGCTGCGCCATCCTGTCGGGCGGCAATGTCCAGAATTTCCGCGAGACCTACCAGGCGCTGGCCAAGAACGGCAGCGCCAAGATCGTCCGCGATCCCGAGATGCTGGCCAAGGGCGTGCACTATCTTCTGACCAATGACGAGGTCCGCCGCAAGATGATCGAGGCCGGCCAGGAGGCCGTGCACGAAATGCGCGGCGCGCTGTCGGCAACCATCCGCGGGCTGGAGCCCTACATCAACCCGCTGACGGTGAAGGCGCGCCTGTTGCCGCGCGACGATGTCTAGCCCGGACGTTGCCGTCATCCGCGTTTCGAAGCCTGCGCGTTTCAAATCCTGGGGAAGACCGCCGAGATGATCAAGGCACCGCATCCGATACCCATCACCGGCATCCTCTTCGACAAGGACGGGACGCTGCTCGACTATGCCAAGAGCTGGGTGCCGGTGAACTATGAGATCGCCCGCATCGCCTCGCGGGATGACGCAGACCTCGGCGCGACGCTGCTGCGTGCCACCGGCATGGACCCGGAGACCGGCGTCGTCACCGCCGACAGCCTGCTTGCCGCGGGCAATACCGTCGAGATTGCCGAGGGCATGGTGGAGGCTGGCGCGGCCTGGACGCGCGAGGCCCTGACCTCGGCCCTCGACGAGCTTTTCTCCCGCTCCGCCGCCTACGCCGTGCCGGTCACCGATCTCGCCGCGCTGTTTGCGACGCTGCGCGCGCGCGGCTACAAGCTCGGCGTCGCCTCCAGCGACAACGAGGCCTCCATCCGCCGCACGGCCGAGCGTTTCGGCTTCGCGGACTGCCTCGATTATGTCGCGGGCTATGACAGCGGCTATGGCGTCAAGCCGGAACCCGGCATGGTCTACGGCTTCTGCGCCGCCACCGGGCTCATTCCCGACGAGGTGGTCGTCGTCGGCGACAACAATCACGATATGCATATGGGGCGAAGCGCGGGCGCCGGCCTCACCGTCGCGGTCCTCACCGGCACCGGCTCGCGCCAGTCGCTCGCTGCGGCCAGCGACCATTGCCTTGCCGATATCACCGAGCTTCTCGCGCTCCTCGACCGGCATCCGCCTGCCGAGGCGGGCGAGGGCGAGCCGTTGAACGAAGCCGCAGTCTGATGGTCTCGGAAGCGCCGCCCTTCTGGTGGGAAAAGCCCGGCTGGGCCGCGCGGGCGCTGAGCCCTGTCGGCTGGGTCTATGGCCGCATCGCGGGCCGCCGCATGGACCGCGCCCGCCGCTGGGCCGCGCCCGTTCCCGTCCTCTGCGTCGGAAACTTCACCGTCGGCGGCGCCGGCAAGACGCCGACCGCGATCGCGATCGCCCGGGCCGCCATCGCCCGCGGCCTCAGGCCCGGCTTCCTCAGCCGCGGCTATGGCGGGTCGCTGGATGTGACGACGCTGGTCGATCCCGATCATCACCGGGCGCAGGAGGTGGGCGACGAGCCGCTGCTGCTCGCCCGCGCCGCGCCCACCGTGATCTCGCGCAAGCGCGTCGAGGGCGCGCAGCGGCTGGCGGCGGCCGGCGTCGATCTCATCATCATGGACGACGGCTTCCAGAGCGCGCGCCTCGTGTTCGATTATGCGCTGCTCGTCATCGACAGCCGGCGCGGCATCGGCAACGGCCATCTCGTGCCGGCAGGCCCGGTGCGCGCGCCGCTCGGCCACCAGCTGCGCCATGCGTCCGCGCTCCTGAAGATCGGCCGGGACGCGGCCGCCGACCCGGTGGTCCGAACCGCGGCGCGGGCCGGCAAGGCGGTGTTCGTGGCCGATATCGTGCACGAGGACGACGGCTCGCTGAACGGCCGGCGCGTGCTCGCCTTCGCCGGCATCGCCGATCCCCAGAAATTCTACCGCACGGTCCGCGCGACCGGGGCGGAGATCGTGACGAGCCGGGATTTCCCGGATCATCATCATCTGGACGAAGACGAAATCGCAGCCCTGCTGGACGAGGCCGAAGCCGCCGGGCTCACTCTGGTGACGACGGCCAAGGACCGGGTGCGTCTGGACACGGGCCGTCTGGACACGGGCCATGGTGCCGGCCATCCGGCAAGCCGCGTCGGCGACCTCGCGCGCGCGGTCCGCGTCATCGACGTCGAGATCGTCTTCGACGATCCCGCGGCCCCCGACAAGATGATCGACGCCGCCCTGGCCGCTGCCCGCAAACGGCTGCTCCGCCGCAGCGGCGGCTGAAGCCGGGCGTCCTTTCCAACGGATCGGTCAGGGTGTAACGGACACCTGTGCGCCGGCCGTCTGGCCGGGGAGGATGCCCGCGCGCTTGTCGGCATCGAAGGCCGCCTGCGCATCGATATAGGGTTCCTGCCGCGCCACGCTCCAGTAGCGCAGTTCCTCGACCGGGATCTCCCGCCCGGTGATGGCGCAGATGACGAAGGAGCCCGGCAGGATGACGTTGAAGTCGCCATCCAGATATCGGATCTTTGCGAGCCTGTTGCCGCTGCCTTCATACCGGTTCATCGTCTCTGATCCCTTGCTCGCTGCATCCTGGGGTGGTCCAACCCGCAATGCGCCGCTGTAAACCTTCGCCAGCCGTTTTGCCAGCGCTCTTGCACCGGCCGGCCCTTGCCCGTCGATCTCATCCGCTGCGCCCGAACAGGCGCTCGATATCGGCGAGCTTGATCTCGATATAGGTGGGGCGCCCGTGATTGCACTGGCCGGAGCCGGGCGTCGCCTCCATCTGGCGCAACAGCGCATTCATTTCCTCGGGCCGCAGGCGACGACCGGAGCGCACCGAGCCGTGGCAGGCCATGGTGGCCGCAAGTGCCTCCAGCCGGCCGGCGAGGCCACTGGCCGTGTCCCATTCCGCCAGCTCGTCGGCCAATTGCCGGATGAGCCCCGCGGCATCGATTTCCCCGAGCATGGCGGGGGTTTCCCGCACCGCGACGGCACCCGGACCGAAGCGCTCGATGGTCAGCCCCAGCCGCGACAGTTCCTGCGCATGCACCATCAGCCGGTCGCAATCGTCCTCCGCGAGATCGACGATATCGGGGATCAGCAGCGCCTGCGCCGGAAGCGCCTTGGTCGAAAGGCCCTTGCGCAGGTTCTCGTAGACCAGCCGTTCATGGGCGGCATGCTGATCGACGATGACGAGCCCGTCGTCCGTCTGCGCGACGATGTAGTTCTCGTGCAGCTGCGCCCGCGCCGCGCCCAGCGGATGGCTCGGCGAAGGGCTCTCCGTGCCGCCCGTCTCGGGCTCCACCGGCTCCGATGCCATCCGCGCGGACGGCGCAAACGCGGTGAAGGCCGCCTGTGCCGCCTCGCCGAAGCCGCGGCGGTCCGTCTCCAGCGGGCGATACGGCGAGCGCTCCGCGGCCCATGGCGCGGCGGCCGCGTTGCCATACCCGCTTTGGCCACCAGGGCCGGGGAAACCGCGCCCGGCGCCGGATGCCAATCCCATGCCGCCGGCCCCCTCCGGACGGAAGGCGTTCACCAGGCCGCGCGCCCCGAGCGTCGAGGACCGGTCGCCCTCTGCCGCGAGCGCCTGGCGGATGGCCCCGACGATGAGGCCGCGCACGAGACCGGGGTCGCGGAAGCGGACGTCCGACTTCGCCGGATGCACGTTGACGTCCACCAGCGCCGGATCGATCGCGATCGACAGGACGGCGATCGGATAGCGCCCTTGCGGAATGGTCTCGGCATAGGCGCCGCGCAGGGCCGAGAAGATCAGCTTGTCCTGCACCGGCCGCCCGTTGACGAACACATATTGCTGCAGCGAATTGCCCCGGTTGAAGGTGGGCACGCCGGCAAATCCGGTCAGGCGCACCTCGTCGCGTTCCGCATCGATCTCGATGGCGTTGTCGCGGAAATCCCGGCCGAGCACCTGGGCGATGCGCTCCAGCCGATCGTCGCCGGTCGCGGGAAATTCGAGCGTCGTGCGGTCCGGGCCCGACAGCAGGAAGCGCACCCCCGGAAAGGCGATCGCCATGCGCCGGACCACCTCGGAAATCGCCGCCGCCTCGGCGCGCTCCGTCTTCATGAATTTGAGCCGGGCAGGGGTCGCGAAGAACAGGTCGCGCACCTCCACCACCGTGCCGTGGTTTGCCGGCGTCGGCCGCACGGCCTGCACCACGCCGCCATGCACGGCGATTTCGGCGCCGTGGTCGCTGCCGCTTGGGCGGCTCGCGATCGTCAGCCGCGCGACGGACCCGATCGAAGGCAGCGCCTCGCCGCGAAAGCCGAGCGTGCGGATGTCGAACAGGCCGCCGCCGAGCTTGGAGGTGCAGTGCCGGCGCACGGCGAGCGCCAGATCGTCCGCGCCCATGCCGCAGCCATTGTCGACGACGCGCAACAGCGTCTTGCCGCCGCCGGCGGTGGCGATCTCGATGCGGGTCGCTCCGGCATCGAGCGCATTCTCGATCAGCTCCTTGGCGGCGCTCGCCGGCCGTTCGATGACTTCGCCGGCAGCGATCTGGTTGATGAGCGTTTCGGACAGAAGGGTAATGGCCATGGCGCATTCTCCGTCATTCGCAGCGTCCCGCCAAGGACCGGATGCCCGCGTCGCAACGATATCCCCCGCGCGATCCGCGCTTGTGCCTTCACGGTTTCATATTATGGAGGGTTAAGGGTGCATTAAGCCGGCTATGACATTCTGTGTCGGATCATGGCAGCCGCACCGTCGAATCAGGGGCGGGGTGCCGATGTCGAAGGGGACTTGCCGCACCGGCACTGCCGGCGAACACGGACCTGACGCACTGGACGAAAAGATGTCGCAGCCCCGCCCGCTCGTCGGCCGTCGCTGCGCCGGAGCGATCGCGATGCTGACCGCGCGCATCCGGAACAAACGCCACGCCCGGTCAGGGTCGTGACGTCGGCATGTTCCCGTCAATGCCCGTCAAGGACTGTGAGGCCGTGAATGAATGATGTCGCGTCATCTGGCGCACCTGTCCAGCACGCTCTGCTGGAAGCGGTCACGGATGCGCTGGGCCTGGCGATCTTCATCTGCGACCGCAACGATGAATTGATCTTTGCCAGCAAGCCGATACAGCAGTTCTACCCCGTCGAGGACAGGCTTCTTGCCCGCGGCACGCGGCTGCGCGACTTTCTCGGTGCCGTGTTCGATCTCGGCGTCCGCGCCGGCACGGTGACGCAAAGCAGCCGCCGGCGCGTCAATCGCGAGGAATGGATTTCCGAACGCGTCTCCCTGCACTGGCGCGAGCGCTACGACGTGGTCGAGCGCATCGCCCAGCAGCGCTGGATCAGCGTGCGCAAGCGCCGGTTGGCAAGCGGCCTCTGCGTCGTTTCGATGACCGATGTTTCCGAACTGAAGAAGAAGGAGGAGCGGCTCGCGCTCGATCTGGAACGGGCGGAAATGACGGAGGGCATTCTCGACGGCCTGCCCAATCCGATCTGCGTGAAAGACCGCAGCCTGAAATATATCGGCGTCAACAAGGCCTTCTGCGACCTGCACGGCATGACCGCCGATCAGATTCTCGGGCGTTCCGTCTGGGATTTCATCGAGCCGGATCTGGCCGAAAAGTTCGAGAAATCCGATCGCATGGTGCTGGAGACCGGCCGCGACTACAGCCTGCCGGAGCAGATCGTTCGCGCGAACGGCGACGATTGCTGGGTGGTCACGCACAAATACCGCGTTGGCGACGCGCAGCGCGGCCTGCTCGTCACCTGCATGAACGACGTCACCGACGTCGTCGTCGGTTTCGAGGACGGCGCGATTTCGTCGGAGCTGGCACGGAGCCTCGCCGTCAAGCATTATGGCGCGTTCGAACCGGCGCAGAACTGTCATGATCCCTACCGGGCGCTCGACCTGCACGTCCTCGCCCATCCGGCGCGGGCCGCGCCCGAAACGCTCGTACTGCCGGCCGAGCCGCCGAAGGCTGCAAGCGCGGAGACCTGCGGTCGCATTCTCGTGGTGACGCCGGACGTCTTCCGCGAGGCGCATCTCGTCGTGCTTCTCTCGGGTCTCGGCCACGAGGTCTGCGCCCTGCGGTCCGCGTCCGAAGTCACGGCCTTTCTCGATGAAATCCGCACGGAGAAACTCGGCCTCGATCTCGTGCTCCTCCATCCCGCCTTCGCGGCGCTCGCCGATAGGGTCGCGCCCGGCAAGGGCACCGGCGCCGATTCAGGCCCGTCGGCTCTCGTTCTCGATCCGGCCTGGACCGACGAGGCGCTGGAAGAGGCCGTCTTTCAGGCCCTGCAGGCCGGTCCGGCACAGGCGGCACGTGCGATCGAAAACAACGAGCCCGCCGACCTGTTGCAGTCGCCCGCCGACTGGGAAATCGTCCTGCCGGAAGCCGGACGCTCGACCTCCGACATCGATGTCCTCGTTGCCGAGGACAACGACATCAACCAGTTCGTCTTCTCCCAGATCCTCGAAGGGCTCGGCCTGTCCTATCGGATTGCCGCCAACGGCGAAGAGGCCGTGCGGTTCTGGCAGCAGTATCACCCGCAGCTCATCCTCATGGATGTCTCGATGCCGGTCATGAACGGTTTCGATGCGGCCCGCACGATCCGGGCGGCGGAAGCGCGCCTGTCCGTCCGCACGCCGATCGTCGCGGTGACGACGCAGGCGCTCGACATCGATCTGGAACAGGCACGTGCCGCCGGCATGGACGATCACATCGTCAAGCCGATCAGCCCCGACATGATCGAGCGCGTCCGCAACCAGTATTTGAAAAACGGCGCTGACTATCGCCAGCAGCGCTGATACGCTTTTCACGATAGTTGAAGATATACTGCACCCACAAGTACTTAGTCTCCGGATTTATTTGCCTTTATGCAAGTCTCACGAGAATTAGGGATCCCGGCTGTTGCAATTTCTTAATGGTCTGCCACCATGGTCCAAGCGGTCAGCGTGCCGACTGAGATGTGCAGGACCTCCGCGATGGATCAGGACGAAAAGACTTCGCGCCAGAAGGAGCGGTCACGGGTTGCCCCGCAGAGCCGGCCGGCGGTCTATGCGGCCATGTCCCCGCGCGCCGGCGACGTGCCTGCGGAGTATCATCCGTCCGCCCTGCACGACCCCGCCGCGCGATCACGCTATCCCACCGATCTTCATGCCCTGGCCTTCGTCGATCCGCTGACGGGGCTCGGCAATGCCAACCGCCTGCGCGAGACGGTGCGCGAGATCGCGACGGAACGCGCCGCCGATCCCGCACCCTTCACCATCGGCCTTGCCAATCTCGACGGTTTCAAGCCGCTCAACGATCTCTTCGGCCACGATGCCGGCAACGAGATCCTCTGCCAGGTCGCCCGGCGCCTGGAAGCCTGCATGCCGGATGGCTCGACGGTCATCCGCATGGGCAATGACGAATTCGCCTTCGTGCTGCCGCTGGTCTTCGAGCGCAAGGGCGCCGAGCGGATCGGCCATATGCTGAAGGAAGTGCTGCAGGCGCCCTTCGATCTGGCCGAGCGCACGGTCCGTCTCTCCGCCTCCTTCGGCTTTGCGGTCTATCCCTTTGCCGGCGAGGCCTATGACGATCTGCTGAAGAGCGCCGATACCGCCCTCTATCGGTCGAAGCGCCGCGGGCGCGGGCAGATCACCGTCTATTCGCAGGAAATCGCCCAGGAGATGCGGCGCGCGACGCAGCTGGAGCAGGCCCTGCGCAACGCCATCATCGCCGACGAGATCGACGTGCATTTCCAGCCGATCGTCAGTCTCGATACGGACATGGTGGTCGGGTTCGAAGCCTTGGCGCGCTGGTGCGACAGGGATCTCGGCTATGTCTCGCCCGCCGTGTTCGTGCCGCTGGCCGAAGAGCGCGGCTTCATCGATGCCCTTTCGGAAACCCTGCTGCGCAAGGCGGCGGAAGCCGCACTGCTCTGGCCGAAGGAGCTGTTCCTCTCCTTCAACCTCTCCTCCGCGCAGCTCATGGACCTGTCGACCAGCAGCACCGTGCTCGCCATCATCCACCGCGTCGGCCTCGATCCGCGTCGCCTGGAACTCGAGATCACCGAGACGGCGATGATGAGCGATGCCGATATGGCGCAGAAGATCGTCAAGGAACTGCGGGACGCCGGTGTGCGCATCTCGCTGGACGATTTCGGCACCGGCCAGTCGAGCCTCGGGCGGCTGCGCGACTTCACCTTCGACAAGGTGAAGATCGACCGGTCCTTCGTCTGCCGCATCGTCAACGATCGGGCCTCCGAGCACATCATCAAGGCGATCGTCACCATGTGCGACGGTCTCGGCCTCGAGGTTGTGGCGGAAGGCATCGAGGATTTCGCCGAGGCGCTGAAGCTCAAGGGTCTCGGCTGTGGCATGGGGCAGGGCTATTTCTACGGGAAGCCCGCCGATGCCACTGCGACCCTGCGCTATCTGCGCGAGCGCTACCTTCCCACGGACGCCAAGCGTCCAATCGCGATCTGAACGCGTCTCGTCTCTCAGCCGAACAAACGAAAACGGCGGTGCTTTCGCACCGCCGCTCGATAATCCAACTGAAGCGGATTACGGGTTCGTCGTGGCCGGCTGGCCGGCAGGGGCAGCGCCACCGGCGGGCGCCATCGTGTTGTTGCCGGCCGGCGCCATCGGCGTCGTCGACGAGGTGGTGGAGCCGTCGACTGGGGTTGCCGAATTCTGCTCGGCCACCTGGGCGGCCTTCGTCTTGAACTCCGGTGCGGACTTCAGCGTGTCGGCCGTTTCGGTCGTGGTCAGCTTCAGATCGTCGGAGTTCGGGACTTCGGCGACCGTCACCTTGTCGAGCGGTACGGCGACGTTCTTTTCGCCGATGCCGAGGAAGCCGCCGACGCCGATCACGGCTGCTTCGACGGAGCCGTCCTTGGAGAAGATCACATCGTTGATTTCGCCGATGCTTTCATCCGAGGAGTTGTAGACCGACTGGCCGAGATAGGTGCTGGCAGCGATCTGGTCTGCACCCTGTTCGGTGATGTAGTCACCGGAGGAGGCCTGCGTGCCCATCGGTGCGGCTGCGGCCGGTGCCTTGTCGGTTGCCATCGGTGCGGCCGGTGCCGGCTGTGCGGCATCCTGCGCGGAGGCGAACGGTGCGAAGGCGACGATGCCGGCAAAGAGGGCGCCGGCGGCGACGGAAGTAACGAGCTTGTTGGTCATGATGTAACCTTCCTATTCGGTTTCTTCTCGGATCGTGGCGCGGGGTTCAAACACGCCGCACCGGTGATGCTGAGAGAACGGCTCGTCCCGGAAAGTGGTTCCGAAAAAAAATGGCCTGCGGAAAGCGGAACTTTCGGCAGGCCATCTCGTCAATATCGACCGGCCAAATGCTGTGGCCGGCCGTCCAGCGCCCTCAAGCGCCCTCAAGCGATCGATCAGTGGCTCTCGCGGAACACCTCGCTGCCGCTGCCGCCGACGAGGAAATCGAGATCCGCGCCCTTGTCGGCCTGCAGAACCGTATCCTGGTAGAGCTTGTAATAGCCGCGCGTCCATTTCGGCTCGGGCGCCACCCAGGCGGCCATGCGCGCGGCGAATTCCTCGTCCGGGATCATCAGGTTCAATTCGCCCTTCAGCGTGTCGAGACGGATGCGGTCGCCGGTCTTGACGATGGCGAGCGGCCCGCCCGCATGGGCTTCCGGGCTGACATGCAGCACCACGGTGCCGAACGCCGTGCCGGACATGCGGGCGTCGGAGATGCGCACCATGTCGCGCACGCCCTTTTCCACCAGCCGTCGCGGGATCGGCATGTTGCCGACTTCCGCCATGCCGGGATAGCCCTTCGGGCCGCAGCCCTTCAGCACGAGGATCGTGTCTTCGGTGACGTCGAGGTCGGGATCGTCGATCTGCGCCTTCATGTCCTCGATCGTCTCGAACACATGCGCCGGGCCCTCGTGCACCAGCAGGTGCTCGCTGGCGGCCGACGGCTTGATGACGGCGCCGTTGGGCGACAGGTTGCCGCGCAGGATGCGGATGCCGCCGGCCTTGCGCAGCGGATTGTCGAGCGGCCGGATGACGTCGTCGTTGAAGACTTCGGCATCCTTGTAATAATCCGAGATGGGACAGCCGTAGACGGTCGGCGCATCGGCATGCAGCATATCCTGGATGCGGTTCATCACGGCGGGCAGGCCGCCGGCATAGGCCAGATCCTCGATCAGGTACTGGCCGGAGGGCATGCAGTTGACGATGCAGGGAACCTGCGCGCCGACGCGGTCGAAATCGTCGAGCGTCAGATCGACGCCGGCACGTCCGGCGATCGCCAGCAGATGCACGACCGCATTGGTCGAGCCGCCGACGGCCGCATTGGCGACGATGCCGTTCTCGAAATTCTTCTTGGTGAGGATCTTCGACAGGCGCAGGTCTTCGTGCACCATGTCGACGATCCGCTTGCCGGTCATGTGGCTCAGCGCCATGCGGCGCGCGTCGACGGCGGGCAGCGCCGCGTTCAGCGGCAGCGACAGACCCATGGCTTCCACCACCGAGGCCATGGTCGTGGCCGTGCCCATCGTCATGCAGACGCCGGGCGAACGCGACATGCCGCTTTCCGCCGCCATGAACTCCGCCAGACTCATCTTGCCGGCGCGCACATCCTCGGAGAATTTCCAGACGTCGGTGCCGGAGCCGATATCCTTGCCGCGCCATTTGCCGTTCAGCATGGGGCCGGAGGAGACGACGATGGTCGGCAGGTCGACCGAGGCGGCGCCCATCAGCTGGCCGGGCGTGGTCTTGTCGCAGCCGCCGAGCAGCACGACGCCGTCGATGCCATAGGCGCGGATGGCCTCTTCCACGTCCATGGCCAGCAGGTTGCGGAACAGCATGGCCGTCGGCCGCATCTGGGTTTCGCCGAGCGAGGAGACAGGGAATTCGACCGGGAAGCCGCCGGCCTCCCAGACGCCGCGCTTCACGCCTTCGGCGAGAATCCGCAGATGGCTGTTGCAGGGCGTCAGTTCCGACCAGGTGTTGCAGATGCCGATGATCGGACGTCCGTCGAAGGCATGGTCCGGAAAGCCCTGGTTCTTCATCCAGGAGCGGTGGATGAACCCGTCCTTGTCGGTGCCGCCATACCAGTGGCGGCTTCTCAGTTCCCGTTTCTTCTCGTCGCTCATGGAAGCCTCCCTTTGGCGCGGCGCTTCGGCCGTTCCCAAATTGTCCTACTTTTTGTCGTCTCGACTGTAAATCGGCGATGACGCGCTCTCTGTCGAGAGGCGCGCATGCCGGAAGCGGTCAGAGCTTGTAGACGGGCTCGAACCGGCCCTTGACCGCGACGTCGAGCAGGAAGGTCTTGCCGGCATCCGCATCCGTGGAGCGGGCCGCCGCGTCCATTCCCTGCCAGGCCGAGGTGAAGAGCACGCGGTCGGCGCTGCGCCCGACGAAGGCCGGGCAGCTCGGCTGCGTCACGGGCACGCTGTGCCGCGCCACGCGCTTGCCCTCGGGCGAATAGACGTCGATGGCGGAGGCCCCCCAGCGCGCGACCCAGATCAGGCCTTCGGCATCGCACACCGCGCCGTCGAACCCGCCTTCGCTTTCCGGCTCCTCGGCCATCAGCACGGGCGCGCTCGTCGGCAGGCCGGTTGCCGGATCGAGCGCGACGCGCATGAAACGGTTGAGGCCCGTGTCGGAGTAATAGCCGGTGCGGCCGTCCGGCGAAAAGCAGATGCCGTTCGGGATGGTGACGTCGCCGACGATGCGCGTCACGGTGCCCTTGGCGACGTGATAGATCGCGCCGGCGTTCTTTTCGGCGTTCCGGCCCATCGTGCTGATCCACAGCGCGCCCGAGGCATGCACGCGGCCGTCATTGGAGCGGTTGCCGGGCTTGTCCTCGATGTCGGCATATGTCTCGAACGCGCCCGTCTCGGCATCGCGCAGGAACAGGCCCTGATCGCTGGCGATCAGCTGACGCTCGCCATCGACCAGCGCCATGACGCTGGCAAGGAAATTCAGCGGCTGGACACTCTTCGCGCCGCTGTCGAGATGCAGCCCGTGCAGCTCTCGCCCGACGATGTTGAACCACCAGACCGTGCCGGTGGAGGGGTCGTAGACCGGACCTTCGCCCAGTTCCGACGGATTGTCGCTGACGATCTTTGCAGAGGCGCTCATGCGGATGCTCCATAGCCCGATGTTCCATAAACGGCGTCGTAGGCCTTGGTGGTGATGCGGGCGCGGGCGCCGATCTCCGCCGCACTCATGCCGACCTTGTAGATGCTCGACCCGAGGCCAAAACTCTTGATGCCGATCTTGGCATATTCCGCGAAATTCGTCTCCGACACGCCGCCGACGGCCGCGATTTCCAGATCGGTCGGCAGCACCGCGCGGATGGCCGAAATGCCGGACGCGCCGAGCACGCTGGCCGGGAAGAATTTGAGCCCCGTCGCACCGGCGCCCGCCGCCGCCAGCGCTTCCGTCGGCGTGAACACGCCGGGCATGGTCACCATGCCCTTGGAGGCCGCATGCGCAATGACGTCCACATCGACGTTGGGGCTGACGAACAGCCGGCCGCCGGCCTGCTCCAGTTGCTCGACCTGATCCTTCGTCAGCACGGTACCGGCACCGATGAGGCAGTTGGCCGGCGCCGTCTTCACGGCGATCTCGATCGAGCGGAACGGGTCCGGCGAGTTCAGCGGGATCTCGATGGCCGTGAACTCGGCCTCGACGAGTTCCGCAATCGCGGCTTCCGTTTCCTCGGGCTTCAGCCCGCGCAGGATGGCGATCAGCGGATATTTCATGGTGGGAAAGGGAACGCGTGTCATGATGTCGTCTTTCTGGAAAGATCTCGAAATGGCTTGAAACCGCAGGGGCGGGGGCCGGTCACGCCGGCCACAGCGCGCGTGCCGCCGCCGCCAGCCCGTCGCGGACGGCCTCGTCGGCGTCGATCAGCTCGCTCGTGAGGCCGGCGGCCGTCAGCGCCTGCGTATAGAGCCCGGCGAGCGGGCCGGAGGCGACGAGGCTGACCGGCGCCCTGACCGCCCCCCTGATCGCCCCTTGCGCATCGGCCGCGAGCGTCGTCGCGCCCGCGATCTCCAGGCCGATCATCAGGCCCGACAGCCGCGCCTTTGCCTCCGTCGGGCCGTGCCCGTGCAGCAACTGGCCGGAGCGAACGGTGAAGAGCAGGTTCGTCGCCATGCCGGGATTGGCCATGGCCTCGGCAACCGCTGCCACGAAGGCCGGATGCGTGCCGTCGAAGGCGCCGGCCTCCGCCACCGCGTGGCTGAGGATCGACTGTCGCGACACGACGTCGAACAGTTCGCCGCTCATGAAGGTCGAGAACCGCTCGACCGTGCCGTCGGCCACGCGCACCCATTTGCTGTGCGTGCCCGGCATGCAGACGAGCCGCGTGCCGGCGAGCGCGCCGACGCTGCCGAGCAGTTGCGTCTCCTCGCCGCGCATGACATCGGGCATGGCGGCATCGCGCTGGGCGAGCCCCGGCAGGATACGGATGTCGCGCGCCGCATCGGGCACCACGACCGCATGCCGGACGATCTCGGACAGGGCGGCCGGCGTGTCGAGATAGCCCGCCTCAACCCAGCCCTGCCGCGCCCCGGCCATGCCGCAGATCACCACCGGCAGGCTTCGGCTGGCGCCCATCGCCTCCAGATGCTGTTCCAGCACGGCGGAAAAGCCGGTCTTTGCGGCCGTCGTCATGCCCTCGGCACTGCGGCGCTCGGACAGGGCCTCCCCCGTTTCGCCGATCAGCCAGATCCGGAAACTCGACGTTCCCCAGTCTGCCGCCGCATAGCTTGCCGTTGTCGTCACAAGACACCTCCGTCGATGATCATCGTCTGGGCCGTCATCCGCGCCGAACAGTCGGAGGCGAGGAACAGGCAGGGGCCGACGAGGTCGTCGGCATCAAGCGTTTCGGGAATGCACTGTCGCCGGCGCATCGCCTCGATCGTCTCGTCCGTCAGCCACAGCGCCTTCTGCCGCTCGGTCACCACCATGCCCGGCAGCAGCGCGTTGACCCGGACGCCCGAGGGGCCGAGCGCGCCGGCAAGCGATTTCGTCAGGCCGACGATCCCGGCCTTGGCGGTCGCATAGGCGGGAACCTCGCCCATATTGAGGAGATAGGCAATCGAGGAAAAATTGACGATGGCGCCGCCGCCGCCGGCCGCGAGATGCGGTGCTGCGGCCTGGCTCATGAAGAAGAACGGCTTCAGGTTGATGGCGAGATTGCCGTCCCAGTCGGCCTCGGTGATGGCGCCGAAGCGCTGGCGGTCGTCGCGGGCGGCATTGTTGACGAGCACCTTGAGACCGCCCAGCGCCGCGGCTGCGCGCTCGACGAGCGCCGGGATGGCGGCGATGTCGCGAAGATCGGCCTCGATGAACAGCGGCGCGTGCGGCCCGACATTCTTTAGCTGTCGTGAAACTTCCCGTCCCGTATCTGCGTCATTGTCGATATAAGCGACTCTTGCGCCCTGACGCAGGAAGCCCTCGACCAGGGCCGCACCGATACCCGAGGCTCCGCCTGTGACGAGAATGCCGCGATCGACCAGATCCGAAAACACTGCAGAGGGGCCGGGCATGCTGTCGACGCCCTCCCTCCAGGCAGCCATTGCAAAAAGGCGTTCCAATATTCGGAACAAGCGTTTACTATGTGGAATATCGGCTAGTTCACCTGCGAGTGTCAAGGCGGAAAGCTGCGGCGCACGCAGGCTTTTCCGCGCGAAGCACGCTTCTGCGCAGCTTGAAAAGAGGGGCTGGAAGACGGGAGTCCGAATGACAGCGATCGGCGACATCGGCGGTGGAAGCGACAGGGGTGCCAGGGTCGAAAAGGGCGAAAGCGGAGAAAGCGGCGAAAGCCGCGCGGCGGCGCAGGATACGGGAACGCTGGGCAAGGCCCTGGCCGTGCTCGATCTGGTCGTCAATGCCGATGTGCCGCTTCGCTTCACCGACATTCATGCGCTCTCGCGCCAGCCGCGCGGCACCCTGCATCGCCATCTCTCGCATCTGGTTCAGGAAGGCCTTTTGTTCCAGCGCGCCGATCTTGCCTACGAGCCGGGCCTGCGCCTTCTCGCCTTCGCGCATCGGGCCTGGTCGCGCAACGATCTGAGACGGATCGCCCGGCCGCATCTCGATCGGTTGCATGCGGAAACCGGCGAAACAGTCCATCTGGGCGTCCTTCGTAAGACGGAGATTATCTATCTGGACAAGGTGGAGAGCCGCCAGACCGTGCGGATGGAGAGCCAGATCGGCCGCGTTTCGCCGGCCTACTGCACGGGCCTGGGGAAGGCCGCCCTGTCGGCGCTGTCACCGGCCCGCCTCGAAGCCAGTCTTGCAGCGATGTCTTATCACCCTTTTACGGCGAACACGCACCGGTCGAAAGGCTCTCTGGTTGCCGATCTGGACCGGATCCGTGAGAAAGGCTATGCCATAGACGCGGAAGAACATGAGGTGGAAATCCGCTGCGTGGCCGCACCCGTCACCACGGGAGACGGCGGCGACAGCGCCGCGACAGGGAACAGGGCCTATCAGAGAGGCGTAATCGGTGGCATCTCTGTCACGGGACCCGCTTACCGTGTCACGCTGGGGCAATTGGAGGCCTGGTCGGGGCTTGTCAAGGACGTTGCGAACGCCATCGCACACGATGCGGCTGTTGGCTTGGGGCCGGTTTCAATCGGGGATATGTAAGAAAAATTTTTGTGATCAACCTTGTGTATTTATCAGACAAATTGGGACGTGACGGTAGACGTCTGACAGACTTCAATTATACTAGGACAACCGCCGCAAGGTGCGAAAAAGTATACCGGTATCGTTGCAGATGATGGAACTCGGGGCTCATTCTGTAATTGGTGGCGGTCTTTAGCGAAAGCATTCAGAGGAATTTTCATGGGTTCGAGATTTGTCTCGCCCGAGATTGTCGTGGCCGGCAACAGCTGGACGATCGGCAATCTGGAGGAGGAGAGCGACGTCCGCCGCGTATTCGAGAGCATCTGCGCGCATTACGCGTTCCAGGGCTTCGCCGTGATTGCCCTGCCGTCACGGTCGGTTCCGATGCTCCGCAAACTGGTGATGATGACGAACTGGTCGATGGAGATCGTCAGGCAGTATGACGATCTCGGCCTTCTGAAGACGAGCCCGGTTTTCGAACAGCTTCGGGTCAGCACCGTGCCGTTCACGGTCGACAACAGCTCGCCGCTGGCCTTCGCCAGAATAGCGGTTCAGAGCGCCAGAGGCCTGTTCGCGCGGTCCGGCTTCGGCCGCATGGTGTTCATCCCGGTGCATGATGCCGACGGGCGTCGCAGCGCGGTGGCCTTCGGCGGCGACCGGCCGGAACTCAGCCAGCAGGAACTCAATGCCGTGACCTTCGTGGCCGGCCACGCCTTCAATCGCCTGAGCGAGATCTGGTCGGCCTCCCGCCGCGCGCCGGGCTCACTGTCCCGTCGGGAGATCGAGTGCCTCCGGCTGGCGGCTGGTGGCAAGACCACCGTGGAAATGGCCCGTTTGCTGAGCCTTTCGGAATATACCGTCAATCATTACCTCAACCGGGCGACCCGGAAGCTCGACAGCGTCAACCGCGTCCAGACCATCGCCAAGGCTCTAAGGGCCGGGTTGATCGCGTGAATGCGGTGCATCTGCAGGCTGGAGGAGGGACGCGCGCGGCTCGGTCTGCCGCGTTGCCCGAGCGCCTGAGCCATGGAGACCATGCCCCCATGGGGAACAGGGCCCTTATGGACGATACGACCCCTATGGAGGATGTGACCCGCCATGGGGATGTGACCTATGGAGGAAGGGTAGGGGCACTTCATGGCTGACGTGAGCGGTACGATCCCCGATCCCGAGATCTCGGCTGCGGTAAAGCAGGGCGGCGTGGCTGGAAGCCACCTTGCGGAGATCGCCCGGCTGGAAACGCGCGACGACATCGTCGCCTTCATGACGCGCATGACCGCAGAGCGCGGCTTCCCCTTCTATCTCCTCTGCACGCTTCCGACGATCGACGAGACGAATTTCGCGCACATCACCATTCTCTCCAACATCCCCGAAGATGTCTTGCGGCGATACGACTCGACCGCCTCGCTTCTCGAGGACCAGGCCTTCCTCGCCTTGCGGACGACCACCACGCCCTTCCGGATGGTGCCGAGCGAATGTGCCACGATGATCAATGGCGTGTCCCATCCCGAACGCGAGGCGGTGATCGAGGAAATGGGCTTTCGCGAAGCCTTCTTTTTCCCGGTGCACGATGCCGCCGGCGGACGCGCCGTCTTCATCCTTCTGAGCGGCCAGACCGATCTGGCCGTCGAGGTCATGACCGATCTGCACATGATCTGCCTGCATGTCTACAATCGCATGGTCAACATTCGCGGTACGATGAAGGAACGGCAGAAGATCGACCTGTCGGACCGCGAGATCCAGTGCCTGAACTGGACGGCGGCCGGCAAGACCAGCTCGGAAATCGCCGAGATTCTCGGCCTCTCCGAACACACCGTCAATCACTACCTCAACCATGTCGCCAAGAAGCTCGAGGCCGTGAACCGCATCCAGGCGGTGGTCAAGGCCATGCGCCTTGGCCTGATCAGCTGAGCGCCGCAGCGCCATCATCGGTGTGAGCGTCTGAATAAGATGCAGGCGCATGAAAATTTGCTCTCGAATCGAGCAAATGCCAAAGGATTTCAGCGCTTCCGCCGTGAAAGCCGCCTGTTTGAAACTGGCACGCTTCCTGCATCATCTTCAGCAAGGTCCAGAGGGGACCATACGATAAAAACTGCGCCCCAGAAGGTCGCGAACAAGGCCGTCTTTCGCTGACGTGATCCCGGATGAACGGACACGGATGCAAAAGGCGGCCTTTGTCATGTCAGAGCCTCGGAGGCGGCCTGCCACATCCCGCTTCCGTCATTGCGTCTTTTCCCAAGCCGATCCATTGGCGAAGCGGCCCGGCTCGATTATCTAACCGGCAGGAGATGCGCTTCTCGCGCGTCGTCGCGCAAGGAAGACGAGAATGGCCGCAGACAATGCCGAGCTGAGCAAGGACAAGGTCCTCGACGCCCTGAGGGCCGTGCGCGGGCCGGAGCTCGAAGGCAATATCGTCGATCTCGGCCTCGTCTCCGACGTCTTCATCTCTGATGCCAAGGTCTATTTTTCGATCACGGTGCCGGCCGAACGCGCCCGCGAACTCGATCCGCTGCGCGCCGCCGCCGAACGCGTCGTCAAGGACATTCCCGGCGTCAAGGGGGCCATGGTCGCGCTGACCGCCGACCGCAAGGCCGGCGCCCCCGCACCCCGCACCTCCGCGCCCGTCGCCCCGGCTTCAGACACGGCACCCGGTCGCCCGCCGGCGGCCGGCGGCCATTCGCACCATCCCCATCCCCATCCCAATTCCAATGCCAGTGCCAATGCCGCGCCGCGCGGGCCGGTCAAGGCCGGCATTCCCGGCGTCGGCGCCATCATCGCGGTCGCCTCCGGCAAGGGTGGCGTCGGCAAGTCCACCACCTCGGCCAACCTGGCGCTGGCGCTGCATGCCAACGGCCTGCGGGTCGGCATTCTCGATGCCGATATCTACGGTCCCTCCATGCCGCGTCTCCTGAAAATCTCCGGCCGGCCGGAGCAGATCGGCGGCAAGACCATCAAGCCGATGGAGAATTACGGCCTCAAGGTCATGTCGATGGGCTTTCTCGTGGACGAGGAGGTGGCGATGATCTGGCGCGGCCCGATGATCCAGTCGGCCCTGCTGCAGATGCTGCGCGAAGTCGCCTGGGGCGAGCTCGACGTGCTCGTGGTCGACATGCCGCCCGGCACCGGCGATGCCCAGCTGACGATGGCGCAGCAGGTGCCGCTGGCCGGCGCCGTCATCGTCTCGACGCCGCAGGATCTGGCCCTGATCGATGCGCGCAAGGGGCTCGCCATGTTCCGCAAGGTCGAGGTTCCGGTGCTCGGGATCGTCGAGAACATGAGCTATTTCATCGCGCCCGATACCGGCGCCCGCTACGACATCTTCGGCCATGGCGGCGCCCGCAACGAGGCGGAGCGCATCGGCGTGCCCTTCCTCGGCGAAGTCCCGCTGACCATCGCCATCCGCGAGACGTCGGACGCGGGAACGCCGCTGGTGGCGCTGGAACCGGACGGTCCGGTCGCCGCCGTCTACCGCGAGATCGCCACGAAGGTCTGGGAACAGGTCTCCGCCGCCAAGGCCGACACCTCGCGCGACATGCCGTCGATCGTCTTCGAATAGACCGGGGCGCCCGGCCTGCCGGTCTTTAACATCCCGGTTGACTTTACCGCGCCGACGGCCGTTAAGTCCTGTGGCTAAAGGATGGCACGGGGACCGGATGACGGTTGATTTTGCAAGGGCCATGCGTCATATGCCTCTCCGCACGCCGGTCGGTCGCGATCCCGTTGCGGATCGGTCGCGCGCAGGACGCGGTCGCCAGCCGCAATGGCAGGGTCTCGTGTCCGCCCGTCACACGTCTGCCCGTTACACGTCCGCCCGTCACACATCCGCTCGTCAGGGTCCAACGTTCCGCACTGCCTTTCGCCGGTCACTCCCAGGGATATATCCGCACGCTGTCGTGACTTTCGGTCACCACGGCCCGCGGCACGAGGTTCACAGCATGATCACTGTCTACGACGCCCGCGGCGAGGCGATGGTCATCGATGCCGCCTCGGCGCCGGCAACGATTCCCGAGGATATCGTCTGGATCGACATGCTGCGTCCGGACCGGGCCGAGGATCACATGATCGAGCGGTATCTGCAGATCGAGATCCCCACCCGCGAGGACCTGAAGGACATCGAGCCGTCGAGCCGCATGTACACGACGCCGGATGCCGTGTTCATGACGGCGTCGCTCGTCTGTCGCGCCGATAGCGGCCACCCCGATATCACCGATGTCGCCTTCGTGCTGGCGCGTGGCAAGCTGATCACCGTGCGCTACGACGAACCGAAGGCCTTCGACCTCTTTCGTGCCGGCCTGCCGCGCATCGTCGGCGGCTGCTCCAACGGCGCCTTGATGCTCGCCCGCCTGTTCGAGACGATTTCCGACAGGACCGCCGAAATTCTGGAACAGGCCGTCGCCAGCCTCGACAAGCTGTCGCAGCAGGTCTTCGGCGACCGCACCCAGAGCAAGCGCCGCCCGCCGCATTATCTGGAGGCACGCCTGCTCGACGTCGCCTCGCATCACCGGCTGGTGGCCAAGACCCGCGACAGCCTCGCCTCGCTGTCGCGCGTGCTGACCTTCCTCTACACCGTGCCGGCTCTGCAGGAGACGCGCGAAGCCAAGGAGCTGTGCCGCACCGTGACCCGCGACGTGCAGTCGCTGACGGAGCATGCCTCCTTCATCTTCGGCAACATCACCTTTCTGCTCGATGCCTCGCTCGGCCTCATCAGCGTGGAGCAGAACGCGATCATCAAGATCTTTTCCATCGCCTCCGTGGTCTTCCTGCCGCCGACCCTGGTCGCCTCGCTCTACGGCATGAACTTCGAGGTGATGCCGGAACTGCACTGGACCTACGGCTATCCGATGGCCCTCGTCGCCATGGTGGTCTCGGCCATCGTCCCGTTCTATATCTTCCGCTGGAAAGGCTGGCTCTGACGAGCCGGATCATCTCGCATGGCGCACAAGGATATCAAGGCTCCCGAGAGCTTGGGAACGGCGGTCGATGCCGGGCAAGCCAAAGAGCCGACCCACGGGTCGGGTCATGGGCCGGCCCAGGGCCATGGTGGCGACGACGCCCATGGGGATCATGGCGGCAAGCACGGCTATCTCGGCCTCGCCATCGGTTCGATCGGCGTCGTCTATGGCGATATCGGCACGAGCCCGCTCTATGCCTTCCGCGAGGCGCTGCGCCCGGTGGCGGCCGACGGCGTGACGCGTGGCGAGATCATCGGCCTCGTGTCGCTGATGATCTGGACGCTGACGATCATCGTCACGCTGAAATACGTCATCTTCCTGCTGCGCGCCGACAATAACGGCGAGGGCGGCACGCTGTCGCTGCTGGCGCTGCTGATGAAGTTCACGCGCGGGCATTCGGCCTATCTGTTCTTCATGGGCATTGCCGGCGCCGCGCTGTTCATGGGCGATGCGATCATCGCGCCGGCGCTTTCCGTCCTCTCGGCCGTCGAAGGCCTGAAGCTCGTCGCGCCCTCCTTCAGCGATTATGTCGTGCCGATCTCGGTCGTCATCCTGCTCGCGCTCTTCGCGGTCCAGTCGCGCGGCACGGAGGCGGTGTCGAAGTTCTTCGGGCCGATCATGGTGGTCTGGTTCGTCGTGCTCGCCGTCATCGGCTTCAGCCATATCCAGGACGATTACGGCATCCTCGCCGCCTTCAATCCCTACCATGCAGTGCGCTTCCTCATCCATGCGGGCTTCGTCGGCATCGTCGTGCTCGGCGCCGTCTTCCTCACCGTCACCGGGGCCGAGGCGCTCTATGCCGATCTCGGCCATTTCGGCCGTCGCCCGATCCAGGGTGCGTGGATGTGTCTCGTCTTCCCGGCCTTGGCGCTGAACTATCTGGGGCAGGGCGCCATGGTGCTGAAAAACCCGGAGGCGATGTCGGACCCGTTCTACCTGATGTTTCCGGAATGGGCGCTGCTGCCGATCGTCATCCTGGCGACCGCCGCCACCATCATCGCCGCCCAGGCGGTCATCACCGGCGCCTTTTCGCTGACCCGGCAAGCCATCAACCTCGGCTTCCTGCCGCGCATGGCGATCCTCCACACCTCGGAAACCAATACCGGGCAGATCTACGTGCCGAACGTCAACATCATCCTGATGTTCGGCGTCATGGCACTGGTCTTCATCTTCGGCTCGTCGGAATCGCTCGCCACCGCCTATGGCATCTCGGTCACCGGCGCCATGGTGGTGGATACGCTGCTCGCCTTCCAGTTCGTGCGCATGCGGTGGCGCTGGCCGCTGGCGCTCGCCATCGGCCTCTTGATGCCGTTGCTCGCCCTGGAATCGATCTTCCTCGGCGCGAACCTGCTGAAGATCCACGATGGCGGCTACGTGCCCGTGCTGATCGCCGCCAGCTTCGTGCTGGTGATGTGGACCTGGCGGCGTGGCACCAAGATCCTGCAGGACAAGACGCACCACACCAATATCCCGCTTGCCGCCTTCATCAAGTCCATCGAGCGCAAGAGCGAGCACGCGCCGGTCGAGGTTCCCGGCACCGCGATCTTCCTGACCAGCGACCCGGACTCCGCCCCCGCCGCCCTGCTGCACAACATCAAGCACAACCACGTCCTGCATGCGCAGAACTTCATCCTGACCATCCGCACGACGAACACGCCGGTGGTGCCCAAGCATCACCGCGTCAGCGCAACGAAGCTCTCCGACCGGTTCAGCCTGCTCGAAATGCGCTTCGGCTTCATGGAAACCCAGAACGTCTCGCAGACGCTCGGCCTGTTCCGCAAGACCGGCCTGAAGTTCGACATCATGTCGACCTCCTTCTATCTCGGCCGGCGCAAGCTGGTGCCGGACGCGCAATCCGGCATGCCGGAATGGCAGGACCGCCTCTTCATCGCCATGGCCAACGCCGCCATCGACCCCTCCGACTATTTCCGCCTGCCGACCAACCGGGTGGTGGAACTGGGATCGCACGTAATCATCTGAGGCCCCAAGGCTAAAAGAGGGCTCAAAGTGGACTGAAAGGGGCTGAACGAGGGGGCTGGAAGCACCCGCCTTCGTGTCCCCGTCCGTCATCCCGCATTTACCCCGCATTAAGGTTAATGCTTCATTGTCGTCCCCAGAGCAGGCCCCTGGCGGCGCTTCGGATGATCGGGCCGGACCTGCATTTTCGTTGGATGTTCGCGGAAAACGCGTTCCGGCCGATCCGCTCGGCCGGGCGAGGGCTCCTGCGCGTGTGCCTTCCCCAAGTGGGCGTGGAGTTGCCTGTGCGTCAGATTATGCGTCAGAGAGTTGGTTCGAAGCGCCGGTCGCCGGCAACCGCGTCTCCCATCCCCCCGGCACGGCGCTGGTCCGCGCCGCTCCTGATCGCCCTCGGCCTCTTCGTCGGCTGTCCCAGCGTCTCGGCCCATGCCGATCTCGCCACCTTCCTCTCCGGCATCAATCGCGGCGGCGAGCGCTGGCGGATGCACATGACGACGTCGCCGGCCGGCTCGCTGCACGAGGCTGAGATGGTCTTCAACGATCCGATCACCACGGCGGCCATCGGCGACGGCGCCGGCATGACGCTGCCGGATGGCGGCAAGGTCTCGCTCGCCTCCGCCGACAAGCAGTCGGACCCGCGCACCGACGAGGAGCGCGTCAACCGCCGGGAGAAAAAGGGCCGCATCGTCACTGTCGCCCCGGTCACGCCGCCGAAGGATTTTTCCGCCGGCTCCATCCTCCAGCGCACCAGCGGGCTGACCATACCGCTGTTCGACACGCAGGAACGCATGGTCTTCGCCCGCCCGAAGATCCGCGGCCAGGAAATCGAAATCGCCACGGCCTTCTATAAGAAACTGGCGCCGAAGCGCGACGAAGCGATGTCGCCGATGATCGCGAGCCTCGTCACCAACCAGCGCGCCGATATCCTGGCGACCGCCTATGCGCCTGCAGCACCCGATTATGCCCGCGAATCGCCCTTCGACTCGATCCTCAAAGATGACGCCGGCGGCGGCCGCTTCATTCCGGACATCTCGCCCGAGGATCACGCCTGGGCCGCCAATCCGCTGCCGGCCGATGCCTTCAGCGAGGCCGAGCAGAAATGCCTGACGGCGGGCATCTATTTCGAATCGCGCGGAGAATCGGCGAAGGGCCAGGCGGCCGTCGCGCAGGTCATTCTCAACCGCGTGCGCAATCCCACCTATCCCGGCTCGATCTGCGGCGTCGTCTACCAGAACAAGGCGCTCTACAACCGCTGCCAGTTCTCGTTCGCCTGCGACCGCATCCCCGACATCGTCTGGTCGCCGTCGCACTGGCAGACCGCCAAGGAGATCGCGCTCGCGGTCACCGCCGGCAAGATCTGGCTGCCCGAAGTCGGCTCGGCCACGCATTATCACGCGACCTATGTCCGCCCCGACTGGGGGCCGACCATGAAGCGGCTGACGCAGATCGGCAAACACATCTTCTACCGCACCTATGGCGGCGGCTGGAGCTGAGCGACGGTCCCGGCGGGAATCACCCGACAGGTCCCACCAGATGTCCTAAGGCCCTCCCGTCCATCACAGGTCCGGAGGGCTTTCCCGCGCGCCCACGCACCCGCACCGCGCAAGGGTCGCCGCGCTTTGCCCGCAACAGCTGGGGACAGATTCCGCCGAGCCCGCACTTTTCGATCACAACACGTTGATTTGTCAGTCGAATATTGTCGCTCGCCAAGGCATGGCTTCGCCTTGACTATGCGCGACGCCAAAACTATGGTGCGGCCGACTTCAAACGGGCCGAGAGTGGCTTCAAATCAGGCCTTTGTGAGGCCGCTCCCATGGTTTATCACGGGGACGGAGACGCAGGGGAGGGGCCACATGACGGACAACCAGAACGAAGGTCTGGAGGAACGGCGCCGGCGCCTCGATGCCCAGCTGTCGGAACGGCGCGGCAACGAAAGCCGCGACGCGGCGGACGAGGCGAGGGCGGCGGGCAACCGCAAGGGCTACCAAGTCGCGATCAAGCTTTCGAGCGAATTCGTGGCGGCCGTCATTGTCGGGGCGCTTCTGGGCTATCTTCTGGATACTTTTGCGGGTACAGGGCCCTGGGGGATGATCGTCCTTCTCCTCCTCGGCTTCTGCGCCGGCGTGCTGAACGTCATGCGGTCTGCAGGCATGGTGGCATCGCCCCATCCGGCCGATCGGGTCGGAGAGCGGCAGGGTGACGTCGGCGACGACAACAAGGATGGCGGCGCCCCATAAGGTGCGGCAACGGGAAACAACCGCTTCGCGCGGCTGAGAGCGAAAGAGAACGACAGTGGCAGGCGATAAGGTAGATCCGACCCACCAGTTTATGATCAACGAGATCGTCCCGATTCACATCGGCGGCTTGAATCTCTCTTTCACCAATGCCTCCCTGTTCATGGTCGCGACGCTGGTCCTGGCCATCGGCTTCCTCTATTTCACCACCACCTCGCGCGCGGTCGTTCCAGGTCGCATGCAGTCGGTGTCGGAACTCTCCTACGAATTCATCGCCTCGATGCTGCGCGAAGGCGCCGGCAGCCACGGCATGCACTTCTTCCCGATGGTCTTCTCGCTGTTCATGTTCATCCTGACGGCGAACCTGCTCGGCATGGTGCCCTACTTCTTCACCATCACCAGCCAGATCATCGTCACCTTCGCGCTGGCGCTGTTCGTCATCGGCACGGTCCTGGTCTATGGTTTCTACAAGCACGGCTTCGGCTTCCTGAAGGTCTTCGTGCCCTCCGGCGTTCCCGGCATCCTGCTGCCGCTCGTCGTGACCATCGAAATCATCTCGTTCCTGTCGCGCCCCATCAGCCTTTCGGTCCGTCTCTTCGCCAACATGCTGGCCGGCCACATCACGCTGAAGGTCTTTGCAGGTTTCGTCGCATCGCTCGGCACCATGGGTGCGCTGGGCATCGGCGGCGCCATCCTGCCTCTCATCATGACCGTGGCGCTCACGGGTCTCGAATTCCTCGTCGCCTTCCTTCAGGCCTATGTCTTCGCGGTACTCACCTGCATGTACCTGAACGACGCGGTCCATCCGGGCGGTCACTGAGGAATAAGTCACGCAGGCCGGCAAACAATCGCCGCGCCTGCCAAGAAAAGCCGCAACAACCCTTCTCAAGGAGATCAACATGGAAGCGGAAGCAGCAAAGTACATCGGCGCGGGTCTGGCATGCCTCGGCATGGCCGGCACGGCTCTCGGCCTCGGCAACATCTTCGGCAGCTACCTCTCGGGCGCGCTTCGCAACCCGTCGGCAGCCGACAGCCAGTTCGGCCGCCTCGTATTCGGCTTCGCCGTTACGGAAGCTCTGGGCATCTTCTCGCTGCTCGTAGCTCTGCTCCTCCTGTTCGCCGTCTAAGACGGTCGAGCTTGCCGGGCCGCGATTCCGTCGCGGCCCGTTCGATTTTGACAGGTCCGCGATTCCGTCGCGGCCCGTCATCCTTTTACAGTGCCGCCATTCCGTCTCGGCTTTCGAGGGGGACATGAGCGTGGCCTTTTGAGTTGCCCCTGGAGATGAGCATGTTCGTGACCGCGGCCTATGCCCAGTCAACCACACCTCCCGAGGGCGAGACACCCCATGCCGCGCCTGGCGACGTGCACACCGAGACCGGTGTCGCATCTGAAGGCGGCCACGGCTCCGGCGTGTTTCCGCCTTTCGACCAATCAACATTCGCATCGCAGCTCGTGTGGCTGGCGATCACGTTCGGCCTGTTCTATCTGCTGATGCAGAAGGTGATCATGCCGCGGATCGCGACCATCCTCGCGACCCGCCATGATGCCATCGCCCGCGATCTCGACGCCGCAGCGCGTTCCAAGGCCGAAGCCGATGCCGCCATCGCATCCTACGAGCAGGAACTGGCCGCCGCCCGCGCCAAGGGCAATGCCATCGCCGCCAGCGCCCGCGAGGCCGCCAAGGTGAAGGCCGCCGCCGACCGCGCCGCCGTCGAAGCCGCCCTCAACGACAAGATCGCGGCCGCCGAAAGCCGGATCGCCGAGATCAAGGCCAGCGCGCTGGCCGATGTCGGCGCGATCGCCGAGGAAACCGCGTCCGCCGTTGTCGAGCAGCTGCTCGGCCGCGAGGTGCCGCGCACCGAAATCGCATCCGCCGTCAAGGCTGCGGCAGAGTAAGGGAGAAGACAGATGGATTTGACCTCTCTGGCCACATTCTGGGCCACCGTCGGCCTGGTGCTCTTCCTCGCTCTCATCGTGTACCTCAAGGTACCCGGCATGATGGGCAAGCAGCTGGACGAACGCGCCGCGCGCATTCGCAACGAGCTTGACGAAGCCATGCGCCTGCGCGAGGAAGCCCAGGCTCTGCTGGTGGAATACCAGAGGAAGCGCAAGGAAGCCGAAGCGGAAGCCGCCAACATCGTGGCCGCCGCGGAGCGCGAAGCCGAAGCCCTGACCGCCGATGCCAAGCTGAAGACGGAAGAATTCGTCACCCGCCGCACCACGCTGTCCGAGCAGAAGATCCGCCAGGCCGAAACCGACGCAATCAACGCCGTGCGCGCCACGGCCGTCGATATCGCCATCGCCGCCGCCGAACGCGTCATCACCGCCAAGGCCGACGCCGCGACCCAGCAGTCCCTGTTCGCCAACGCGATCGGCGACGTGAAGGCACGGCTGAACTAGGCTTTCTCCGGCGCCGGAGCGGGCGTCGCGGCTTGAATTGTCCGAGACGACACGGACTCTGAGAGCGACACGACATGAACGAAAGGCTGGCCATGTGCCGGCCTTTTTTCGTTTGGGCCGGGTTGGGGATGCAGACGCATTCCTTCGACGGATGTCTGTTCCGGACTGTTGTCTTGTGCGTGGTTGGGACGGTGAAAATTGGTGGCCTGACCATCGAGGGCCTGTTCCGAGGCTGCCCCTCACCCTAACCCTCTCCCCGCGGGCGGGGAGAGGGGACGTGGCCCGCTTGACGGTTCGAGGGGGGGGAGCGGAAGCGATGCCCCGAGTCCCTTCGCCCCGCCTGCGGGGAGAAGGTGGCGGCAGCCGGATGAGGGGCGGGCCACCCACCGAAGCGCCAGCTCCGATCAGCCCATTTCCCAACCAAAAACCTCACCGCGCGGCGACGATCCCGAGGCCCGTACCGATCATCAGCCCGCCCGCTGTGCGATTGACCCGGCGGATGACCTTTTGGGTGCGCAACAGACGACGCGCCCGGGTGGCGAGCAGCACATGGCCGCCGATGACGACCGCTTCGACCGCAAGGATGATCGCCGCGAGTTCGAGCAGCGTCGCCGCCGTGAACGTCGTCCCCACCACGTTCGGCAGCAGCGCGAGATAGAACAGCGGCATCTTCGGATTGCCGAGGTTGAGGGCAATGCCCGTGCAGAAGACGGCGGCGAGGCTGCCGCGTTCGGAGACCGCCTGCATCTGCGGGAGCTCCGGCGGCGCGGTCCAGAGGCGGAAACCCATCCAGACGAGATAGGCGGCGCCTGCAAACCGCAGCACCGTCATCAGCGTGCCCATCTCGGTTGCGAGCACCGAGAGCCCGAAGCCGGCCAGCGACAGGAAGACGAGGATGCCCGCGACGGTGCCCGCGCCATAGGCAAGGCCCGAGGCGGGACCGTGGGAGATCGTCCGGAGCACGATCGTCATATTGTCCGGTCCGGGGCTGGCCGCGAAAACGAAGAAGGTCAGGGCGAAAGCGGAAAGCGTGACGGCATCCATGTCGATCTCCTCGGGCGGCGGGACTGCCGCGGGACCGAGGCTAGGCAGAAAGAGCTTTCCCTGCAATGAGAAGATGCAGAGGTTCTGCGGTCATGACGATGACGGAGCCCGGCAGAATGGCGACGGGATGGCCGGACCGGCGGCCTCCGCCGGCCAAACGGCGCTCATGCGAAAGCCGAGACGCTCGCGGGGGTAGGCATTGGCTGAACGACGCGCGCCCGCTCATTCGCTCCGGTTTAAATCCCGCGACGCATGGTCTTCCGGGCTAGGGCAGTTCGACCAGCACGATCTCCGCAGCGCTGTCGTCGGGTCGCAGCGGCCGAAAGGTCATGCGATGCAGGCGGCACGGGCCGTGCAGCGTGATGGCGCTGCGATGACGCGCGGTGGCATAGCCGGCATGCAAGGCAAAGCCATAGCCGGGAAACACACCGTCGGCCCGGGTCATCATCCGGTCGCGCGCGACCTTGGCGACGATCGAGGCTGCGGCGATGGAGAGCGAGCGGGCATCGCCCTTGACGACGGCGCGGCCCTCGCAGGCGAGCCCCGGCGGCACGTCGCGCCCGTCGGCAAGAACCAGGGCCGGCCGCCGATGCAGGCCGCAGACCGCGCGCCGCATGGCGTCGAGGCTCGCCTTGCGGATGTCGGTGCCGTCGATGCGGGCCGCACCCGAGGAGGCGATGGAGACGGTGGAGGTCGCAAGGATTTCCGCAAACAGGACTTCGCGCCGCTGCGCGGTCAGTTGCTTGCTGTCGTTCAGCCCGTCCGGAATGCGTTTCGGGTCGAGGATGACGGCGGCGGCGACCACGGGTCCGGCAAGCGGCCCCCGCCCGGCCTCGTCCGTGCCGGCGACCGGCCACAGGCCTTCCCGCTTCGCGGCCGTCTCCAGGCTGAAATCCGGCGTGAGGCGGATGTCGAAGAGAAGCGGGGAATCGGTCGTGGTGGTGCGGCGTGCCATGGCGGCAGGGTCGCACGAGAGGCCGATTCCCCGCAAGGCCCCCAGGAGATGCGGCGGCGCCTGGGGGCGGAAGACCGGCAACGTTGCGGACGCCGCCGGTCTCGAGTGACCGCATGGTACGAGGGACATGCGGTCCCATTCAGCATCCGGCGCGTGCCGGACGAGGAGGACGGGTTCTCAGAGCAGCGAGAGCTGCACGCCCGTTCCGAGCGGCGGCACGAAGATGTCGCAGTTCAGCGCCCGCCGGTTGGTGTTCAGCTCCAGCCGCTTGGCCGCGAGGTCGAAGCGGCGGCCGATCTGCCAGGCATAGGGGCCGGCACCCTTCATCCGCTTGGTGAAGTCGGCGTCGTAATCCTTGCCGTCGCGCATCGAGCGCACCAGCGACATGACATGGCGGTAGCGATCCGGATAATGCTGCAGCAGCCAGTCGCGGAAGAGCGGGCTCACCTCCAGCGGCAGGCGCAGGAGAACATAGCTCGCCTCGGTGGCACCCGCCGCCTTGGCGGAATCGAGCACCCGCTCGATCTCGTGATCGTTGAGCGCGGGAATGACCGGCGCCATCAGCACGCTGGCCGGTATCCCCGCCTCCGACAGCTTGCGGATCGCATCCAGCCGCTTTTCCGGCGTCGAGGCGCGGGGCTCCATCAGCCGGGCGAGTTTGCGGTCGAGCGTCGTCACCGACAGGCCGACGCGGGCGAGACCCTTCTCCGCCATCGGCGCGAGGATATCGAGGTCGCGCAGCACCATCGCCGATTTCGTGACGATCATCACCGGGTGGTCCGCCGCCTTCAGCACCTCCAGGATCTGGCGCATGATCCGCCATTCCTTCTCGATCGGCTGATAAGGGTCGGTATTTGTGCCGATGGCGATCGGCTTTACCTTGTAGCCGGGCTTGGCGAGTTCCCGCTCCAGCAGTTTTGCCGCATCGGGCTTGGCAAACAGCCGCGCCTCGAAATCGATGCCGGCCGACAGGCCCATATAGGCATGGGTCGGCCGGGCAAAGCAGTAGATGCAGCCATGCTCGCAGCCGCGATAGGGATTGACCGAGCGGTCGAACGGGATATCCGGCGACTCGTTGCGCGAAATGATCGTGCGCGGCTTCTCCACCTGCACCTCGGTCTTGAACGGCGGCAGATCCTCGAGCGAGTTCCAGCCGTCATCCTCGGCGCTGCGGCTCACCGGCTCGAAACGGCCGGAGGTGTTGACGCCCGCGCCACGCCCGCGGCGACGATCCACGTCGATGCGAAGGCCGCTCTCGACCATCAGTGCGTCGGCCACATCGGCCCGATTGCCGGGCGCAAAGGCGCCCTGCCTTACATGGGACAGATCGTTCATGGGACACTCCGGGGAACATGGGCGACCCGACTTTCGCCAAATCGCCATGTCGTTCTCTCTGGTTTTATTGCTATCGCCAAAATGAGAACAATGCAAGAACAAAACGGAGGGGATGCCGCTCTCGGCTCTCGTCGCAGCCGCCTGCCGCCCGGCGATTCATGATGAACGAAGGGAATCTGCCGGTCGATCCTCCGCTTTCATGGCAATCGTGTGTGCAATGCGGTAGGAACGGCCATGCTCACGATCCTGATGGAAACCCACGATAGCGAGACGAGGCTGGCCCAGTCCCTGGCCGCGCTGGTGGCTGGTGCGGTGGAAGGTCTCGTCAGCGACGTCATCATCCTCGATCACGGCTCGCGCGATGCCTCGCAGCGGGTGGCCGACGCCGCCGGCGCGCGCTTTCTGACCGATTGGGACATGGCGGACGTGATCGGCTCGGCGCGCGGCGAGTGGCTGCTGCTGATCGAGCCGGGCGCCTGGCCGCTCGGTCGCTGGGTGGACGAGATCGCCGAGCACATGGCGATCGGCCGCGGTCCCGCACGCTTTTCCGCCTCCCGCCGGCATCGGCGGCCGCTTCTGGCGCGGCTGGCGTCGCGCCGCCCGCCGCTCGAGCAGGGCTTTCTCATCAAACGCGCGCAGGCTGCCGGCATGGCGAGACCCGGCATGACGATTGCCGATTTCGTCACCCGCCGCGGCGTCCATCGTCTGTCGAGCGAACTCATGCCCGCCTGGGCCTCGGGTCGTTAGAAAGCGGCGCGCGCCGTCACCGCTTCAGGTGTTCGTCCAGCCGCGGCATGATCTCCACGAAGTTACAGGGGCGGTGGCGCAGGTCGAGCTGCTGGCTGAGAATCCCGTCCCACGCGTCCCGGCAGGCCCCGGGCGAACCCGGCAGCACGAAGATGAAGGTGGCGTTCAGCACGCCGCCGGTCGCCCGCGACTGGATGGTCGACGTGCCGATCTTTTCATAGGAAATGCGATGGAAGATGGCGGAGAAGCCGTCCATCCTCTTGTCGAACAGCGGCTCCAGCGCCTCCGGCGTCACGTCGCGGCCGGTAAAGCCGGTGCCGCCGGTGGTGATCACGACGTCGATGCCGGGATCGAGGCTCCAGGCGGTCACCTGCCCGGCGATGGCATCGCGGTCGTCCGGCACGATGCCGCGGGCGGCAAGCGTGTGGCCGGCCTCGGTCAGGCGCGCGACCAGCGTATCGCCGGATGTGTCGGTGTCCGGCGTCCGCGTGTCGGACACGGTGAGGACCGCAATGGAAACGGGCACGAAGCTGCGGGCGGTGTCGATCGTCATGGTGTCGTGGTCCTCTCGGCGGCGGCCGGGTCCGAGCCCCGCGTGGTGCAGGGCAGGAGATACCAGTCCGGATGGGCGTTGCGGATGCGCTCCGCGGCGAGATCGCGCGTTTCCCTGTCGAGAAACAGCCCGAAACAGGTGGCGCCGGAGCCGGACATGCGGGCAAGGGCCGCGCCCGCGTCCCAAAGTGCCGCCCGCGCGCGCCCGATCAGCGGCGTTAGAGACTGGGCCGGCGGCTCCAGATCGTTGCGCGTTTTCGCAAGCGCCGAAATCCAGTCCGCGCGCGTGGCGAGACGCTCGGGCAGCGCCAGCGGCGGATGGGTCTTTTCGGTCAGGGCGAGGAAGACGGCGGGCGTGGAGACCGCGACACCCGGATTGACCAGCAGAGCCGGAAATTCGGGCAGGCCGGAAACGGGCGCGATCGCCTCGCCGATTCCCCGCGCGATCAGCGGCCGGCCGGTCAGACACATGGGCAGGTCGGCCCCGAGCGACAGCCCCAGCGCGGCCAGATCCAGTGCAGCAGAATCCGGATCGCTCTCCGGCACCTGTCCCCAGATCCGCCGGAGCCCGGTCAGCGCCGCCGCCGCATCCGCCGAGCCGCCGCCGATGCCCGACGCGACCGGAAGGTTCTTTTCGAGATGCAGCGCGACCGGCCCGCAGGGCAGGCCGAGTGCGGTCAGCCGCAGGCGCAGAAGGTCGCGCGCCTTCAGCACGAGATTGCCGCTTTGGCCCTCGGCCTCCACCGGCACATCGCCGGCAAACGGGCCGGACACGGTAAAGCTGTCGGCCTCCGCTACGGCCAGAGACAGGCGGTCGCCGGTATCCGTAAAGGTCACCAGGCTTTCGAGCAGGTGATGACCGTCGGCACGCTGGCCGACGACATGCAGCGCGAGATTGATCTTTGCCGGCGCCGCAAGCACCAGCGGCACGCCGGCACCCCGTTCCGCGGCAAAGACGTGTGCCGCGGACGCAAGGATGGCCGACGCATCGGAAGCGGCTGGCATGCGAGGCGTGTCAGCCACGGGCCGGTATCAGGACTTCTTGCCGGGAACCGTCACTTCCGGCGGCTTCGGCTTGCCCTCGGCCTCGGCGGCGGCGGGAACCTTGGCCTCCACCGGCGGCAGGCCGTTCTCGATCTTCGCCTTGATCTTGGCGATCTCGTCGTCTTCCGGCTTCAGCTCCAGCGTCTGGTTCCACTGGAACACGGCTTCCAGCTTGCGGCCGACGCGCCAGTAGGCATCGCCCAGATGGTCGTTGATGGTGGGGTCGCCGGCCATCAGCTCGGCGGCGCGCTCCAGCTCGGCCACGGCCTCGTCGAACTGCCCCAGGCGGAAATAGGCCCAGCCGAGCGAATCGACGATGTAGCCGTCATCCGGCTTCAGGTCGACGGCGCGGCGGATCATGTTCAGCCCCTCTTCGAGGTTGATGTTCTTGTCCACCCAGGAATAGCCGAGATAGTTCAGCACCTGCGGCTGGTCGGGGTTCAGCTCCAGCGCTTTCTTGAAGCTAGGCTCGGCTTTTTCCCATTCCTTCAGGCGCTCATAGGCGATGCCGCGCTGAAAATAGATCGACCAGTCGCTGCGCTTGGGCACCGGGCCGACGATCTCGACAGCCTTGTCGTAGGTGACGGCCATCTCCTTGTAGTCCTTGGCGTCCGAAAGCACGCTGCCATAGGCGACGTAGCTGCGGATGTCCTTCGGATCGAGGTCGATCAGTTCGCGCAGATGCTTCTTGGCATCGTCCACCTTGCCGACTTCGGCAAGCGCCAGACCCAGCTGCATTTCCGACAGGCGGCGCATCGGCGAGCCCTGCGGCACCTGTTGATAGAGCGCGATGGCCCGCTCCGGCTTTTTCAGCGTCTCGGCAATGCCGCCGAGCATCACGAGGATGTCGGCACTGTCGGGATCGAGCGCGCGTGCCGTCTGCAGGTAGAGCGAGACGATGTCTTCCGCCCCTTCGCGATTGAGCGCGGCACCGACGGAGAACAGCACGGCGGCGGCGCCCTGGCTGGCGTTGCGGACCTGCTGTTCCTGCGGCTTGCCGTCCTCGATGCTTTTGCGCAGCGCATCGAGCGGAGCGTAGTTGTTGACGAAGTTCTGCCCGAGCGAGATCGTGTCGAGCGCCTTCTGCTTGTTGCCGTCGGTCGCTTCCAGCCGTGCGAGCGCGATGATCGAGCGGATGAACGTGTCCGGCGCCGCACCGCCGCCATTGCGGTCGGTCACGGCCTCGTTGAACTTGGTGCGCGCGGTCTGCTTGTCGCCGGCCGCCAGCGCGATCGCGCCCTGCTGGTAGTTCTTGAAGATGGCGAACCAGTCCGGGCCCTTCATGTCCTGGATCATGGCGATGGCGTCCTTGGGCTTGCCCTGTCCGGCCTTCGCCCAGGCCAGAAGCAGCCCGTTCATCATCCGGTCAAGATCGTTCGGCCCGGAATATTTCAGGATCTTCTCCGCGTTGCGGAATTCCCGTCGGCTGATCGCGTCGACGCCGCGCACGACGGTGGTGATCCGCTCGACCGAGTCATCGGTCTTCAGCTCGTTTGCGATCTTCACTCCTTCGGCGAAGTTGCCGTTCATCAACGAGGTGATCATCAGGCGCTGCTTCACCTCGACATTGTCGGGCTCGAATTCCAGCGCCGTGCGGTAGAGCTTGGTCGCGGTGTCCAGATCGTGATCGACGTCGGCCGTGCGGGCCGCGAGGAACGATCCGGAAAAGCTGTTGACGGAGTTCACGTCGAAGGGCTTGGCGGCGGCTTCCGTCGCCGGGGCCTTCGCCTCTTCCGCGAGCGCCGGGCCGGAGACGAAGCCGGCAAGCGTCAGAAACGCCACGCTGGTGAGCATCCGAAGAATATGTTTTTGCCGCATGACAAGCCTTTCGTTTCGGATGCGCCGCGCAAGCGCCTAACCGGAATCAGTTCTGTAGTGATAACGCAGTCCGCGCAGAACCGGAATTGCGCCCGGCGCAGAACCGGAATTGCGTCCAGCCGGGGTCAGCTCCCCTTCGAGAGCATCACCCTTGGTTGCGGCAGGCTTGGCAAGACAGAATGGCTTTTTTGGCGCACGCCGCCAGAAATCGCCCGTCCTGCTCGACCCGCATCACCAGCGTCAGTTCACCCGGTCGATGCAGAAGTCGATGACCTCCAGCAGCGCATCCTTCCACGGCGAGGCGGGAAGGGGGGCGAGCGCATCGCGCGCGATCATGCCGTAGTGCTTGGCCCTTGCGATCGTGTCGGTCAGCCCGCCATAGCGCGTGATCAGCCCCATGGCGTGTTCCAGGTTCGCGTCGCTGGCATTGCCGCCCTCGATCGCGTCCTTCCAGAACGCACGCTCCTCCGCCGTTCCGCGCCGGTAGGAGAGGATGACCGGCAGGGTGATCTTCCCCTCGCGAAAATCGTCGCCGACATTCTTGCCGAGATCGACCGATTTGCCGCCGTAATCGAGAACGTCATCGACCAGCTGAAAGGCAAGGCCGAGGTTCATGCCATAGGATTTCAGCGCGTTGCGGGCCGAGCGGTCGGTCTTGGCGACGATCGGGCCGACTTCGGCGGCGGCGGCAAAGAGCGCGGCGGTCTTGGCGCGAATGACGGCGAGATAGTCGTCCTCCGTCGTTTCCATGTTCTTGGCGACGGAGAGCTGCAGCACTTCGCCTTCGGCGATCACCGAGGCGGCCGTCGAGAGAACGTCGAGCGCATCGAGCGAGCCGACCTCGACCATCATCCGGAACGCCTGGCCGAGCAGGAAGTCGCCGACGAGCACGCTGGCCTGGTTGCCCCAGATCATCCGTGCCGTGGACTTGCCGCGCCGCAAGTCGCTCTCGTCCACCACGTCGTCGTGCAGCAGGGTTGCCGTGTGCATGAACTCGACGCTGGTCGCGAGCTTGACATGCGCATCGCCCTTGAAGTCGAACATGGCAGCGGAGGCCAGCGTCAGCATGGGACGAAGCCGCTTTCCGCCCGACGAGATCAGGTGGTTGGCAACCTCGGGAATCATCTCGACATCCGAACCCGCCTTGGCCAGGATCAGCTGGTTGACCCGCTCCATGTCGGCTTTGGTCAGATTGACCAGCGGCTGCACCGAGGCCTGTTTGTTCTTGCCGTCTTCCAGCGGTATCACGACGCCCAAGGCGAAGCACTCCTGTTCAAGCTATTCTTCTGAGAATAGAAAGGGGGGGCTTTCGCGGCAAGTGGCGATTTGCCCCAGGGCACCGACGAATGGGAAAAAAGCGAGCCAGATGAAAGAATTGATCCGTACCAACGACGCCGTCGTCCTCTCCTTCGCCGAAAGCCTGATGCGCGACGCGGGCATCATCTGCTTCATCGCCGATCAGGGCATGAGCATTCTCGACGGTTCGCTCGGCCTCCTGCCGCGCCGCCTGATGGTTCAGGGCGAGCGCGCCGACGAGGCAAGGACCATCCTCTCGGATGCGGGCCTCGCCGCAGAACTCCGGGATCAATGAGGCGCGGAGCCGCTCATGACGCTTGAGAAATCTCCCGATCGCACGTCCGTTGATCCCGCAGCAACGGCCCTGACGGCCGAGCCGGCCGCAACGGCCGGGGAGACGGTGGACAGCTTTCACCGCGGTCGGTTTCACCTGGTTCAGCCGCTCGGCCGCGGCCATCGTGCCGGCATGGATGCGATGCTGCTCGCAGCCCTCGTGCCCGATCCGGGTTCGACGCCGATCAAGGTCGCCGATCTCGGGGCCGGCGCGGGTGCGGCCGGCATGGCGGTGGCCGTCCGGGTGGCCTCGGCGCAGGTGCTCCTCGTGGAGCGGGCGGCCGAGATGGCCACCTTTGCCCGCCGCAGCCTCGCCCTTGCGGGAAATGCCGCCTTCGCCAACCGTCTCCAAGTGCTGGAGGCCGATGTGGCCCTGTCCGGGCGTGCGCGGGTCGAGGCCGGTCTGCCGAGCGATGTCTTCGACCATGTCGTCATGAACCCGCCCTTCAACAATGGCGCCGACCGCCGGACGCCGGACGCCCTGAAGGCTGCGGCCCACGCGATGAACGACGGGCTGTTCGACGCCTGGCTCCGCACGGCCGGCGCGATCCTGCGTCCCGGCGGGCAGGTGTCGCTGATCGCGCGGCCGGAATCGATCGGCGAGATCGTGGCCGCCTGCGGACGCCGCTTCGGTGGCCTGGAGATCACGCCGCTCCTGCCGCGGGCCGGCGAAAACGCGGTGCGCATCCTCGCCACCGGCATCAAGCAGTCCCGCGCGCGCCTCTCTTTGCGCGCGCCGCTCGTCATGCATGGCGAGGGCTCCCATGCCTTCCTGGCCGAGGTGGACAATCTCAACAATGGGCGCGCCTTCTACGCCCGCCGCTGAATTTCCCGTGATCCCGTGGGCCGTGCCATTGCGCCGGCCGGGCCAGTGCCTACATCCGGAAGAGATGACACGAGGAAAAGGAGACGGATTTGGCCGGTTTCATCAAGAGGTTGCTGCCGAAGCGCTTTCGCAAGCAGGGTGTGACGATCCCGGTCGTTCGCCTGCACGGAGCGATCATGGCCGGCGGCAGCGCCTTCCGGCCGATGCTCAACATTGCGGCTGTCGCGCCGCTTCTCGAACGCGCCTTTGCCGACAAGGACGCGCCGGCCGTCGCCATCGCCATCAATTCGCCGGGCGGCTCGCCGGTCCAGTCCCGGCTGATCTACCAGCGCATCCGCGATCTCGCGGTGGAAAAGAACAAGCGCGTCCTCGTCTTCGTGGAGGATGTCGCGGCGTCGGGCGGCTACATGATCGCGCTCGCCGGTGACGAGATCATCGCCGATCCCACCTCCATCGTCGGCTCCATCGGCGTCGTCTCCGGCGGCTTCGGCTTCACCGAGCTGCTCGACAAGGTCGGCATCGAACGCCGCATCTACACGGCCGGCGAAAACAAGGTGATGCTCGATCCCTTCCAGCCGGAAAAGGAAAAGGACGTCGCCTATCTGAAAAGCCTGCAGCAGGAGATCCACGGCGTCTTCACCGGCATGGTGAAGGCACGACGCGGTCACCTCCTCACCGATGACGGCGAAATCTTCTCCGGCCTGTTCTGGACCGGCGAGCGCGCCCGCGCGCTCGGCCTGATCGACGGTCTCGGCGACATGCGCGGCGAACTCAAGCGCCGCTACGGCGAAAAGACGGAGCTGCGGCTGGTCAGCGCCTCGCGCGGCCTGCTCGGACGCCGCCAGCCGGGTGTCGCCATCGCAGGCGGGCTTGCGACGGGCGCAAGCGGGCTTGCGCTTTCCGCCGTCGCCGGTCTTGCCGAAGCGGCAGAAGAAAAGGCATTATGGGGCCGGTTCGGTCTCTAGGGACAGGCCGCACCCCGTCTCCCTCTGGAACCCAAGATGCCGCAACTCATCCTCCTCCTGATCGTCGCCGCCATCGCCTGGTTCGGCTACCGCAAATTCGTGCTCGACGCCGAACGCCTCGCCCGCCAGCGCGAACGCGTGCGCAAGCAGCAGCAGACGGGGTCGCAAGGCACGCTGGTGCAGGACCCCGCCACGGGAGAATATCGGGTGAAGCAGGATTGATCGCAGCGGAACGAGGTCGCGCTATCACGTCAGGCGCCCTTGCACGGAGACCATCCAGTCTGAGCCCGCATAACCGACGTGGCGCACGACGACGGTCTTGATATCTTCGTGAACGGTGATGCAGATAACCGCCTTCTCGGCTGCCGGTACGACGCGAAAATTGTCGGGAAAGTCGGCGCGGATCGAGCCGCGATAGGGAAAAGCAGCCAAGGCCCTCACCACGGATTCGATGTCGCGCAATTTTCGTTAGGCGGCCTGTTTTCCGGCGTAGTTTGCAACGAGGTCGTAGATCTCGACGAGATCCTGCTCGGCTTCCCGATGATAGCGCACCCGGTAGCGTGTGTTCATTGCCTTTCGCGGGCAGCGATGCGCGCGCGAACGCGGTCGAAGAGGTCGTCTTCATCCATCGCGATTGTCTCTTCGATGGGCGTGTCCAACCGCCGACGCAACTCTTCCGCATTGAGGTGGAGGACCTCATCGACAGCCGCCTGATCCTGGCGGATCATCATATGTTCGAGGCTCGCAGCAAGCACCGTATCGACGGATGGGAACTGTCCGTCTTCGACCATCTTCTCCGCATATCGCATCAGATCTTCCGGCAAGGTGACGGTCGTCTTGACATTCATCGGCGGCTCCATCGCAAATCTGCGCCCAGGATAGCTTAAACATTGACCCCTGTCGCCGCCCGTGGCACTCGTCCGGTCTCGTCTTTCCGTCACCAGCGATTGATCTGCCATGTCTGCCCTGTCTGCCTTGCCCGATTTGCCCGACCATATGAACCCGAAGCGCTCGTTTCAGGCTCTGATCCTGACCCTGCACGCCTATTGGGCCGACAAGGGCTGCGCGGTGCTGCAGCCCTACGACATGGAAGTGGGCGCGGGCACGTTCCATCCGGCGACCACCTTGCGGGCGCTGGGTCCGAAACCTTGGCGGGCCGCCTATGTGCAGCCCTCGCGCCGACCGACCGACGGGCGCTACGGCGAGAACCCCAACCGGCTGCAGCATTACTACCAGTATCAGGTCATCCTGAAGCCGAACCCGTCGAACCTGCAGGAGCTCTATCTCGGCTCGCTCGCCGCCATCGGGCTCGATCCGCTGCTGCACGATATCCGATTTGTCGAGGACGACTGGGAAAGCCCGACGCTGGGCGCCTGGGGGCTTGGCTGGGAGTGCTGGTGCGACGGCATGGAGGTCTCGCAGTTCACCTACTTCCAGCAGGTCTGCGGCATCGAGTGCTCGCCTGTCTCCGGCGAACTGACCTATGGTCTGGAGCGGCTGGCCATGTATGTCCAGGGCGTCGACAATGTCTACGACCTCAACTTCAACGGCCGCGAAGGCGCGGAAAAGATCAGCTACGGCGACGTCTTCCTGCAGGCCGAGCAGGAATATTCGCGGCACAATTTCGAATACGCCAATACGGCGATGCTGCACCAGCACTTCATCGATGCGGAAGGCGAATGCCTGGCTCTGCTGAAAGCCGGCGCGCCGGGGGACAGCGCCAACCGCGCTCTGCACAAATGCGTGTTCCCGGCCTATGACCAGTGCATCAAGGCCAGCCACGTCTTCAACCTGCTCGATGCCCGCGGCGTCATCTCCGTGACGGAGCGCCAGAGCTATATTCTGCGGGTGCGAACGCTCGCCAAGGCCTGCGGCGAAGCCTTCCTGATGACGGACGCCGGCGGCGTCAATCTTTCGGCGGCTGCGGCGGCCTGAAGGCTGGGCCGCCGAGCGTTTGTCCGGGAACGGTTAGAACCGTTTTTCCCGGCAAGACAAACGCAAATAAAGCGACCAGGCGGCTCAGCTGTGCCAGGAGCGCTGGACGGGGCGGTGAATGTTGACCGGCGCGCTGTCGAGCATGGGCGGCGTGAAGCGATGGCGTTCGCCGCGCAGCGCGACGAGATGGCTGATGCCGGTGAGCATCACGGCAGACAGGGCGATGATGGCAAGAAGCGTCATGTTCACGGTCTCCTAATCTGGGGGAAGCCACGGCTTCCGAATAAGGTTGTCAGGCCGTCATTGCCGACGGGACGGTGCCGATGCACCAGGCGATGCATCCATGACACCCGGCAGCGCGAACACCGCTGCGACGTCGGTCGTCGTCCGGACCGGCGGTGTCTCGCGCAGAGAGGTGCCGCCATGTCCACCATCGGAAATCAGGGGATGTCGCGCGTCCTGAAGTGCGCCGGTGCGTCGTCATCGTGAATTCGATTATGACAGCGTAAGCCGGATCGAGGCTGACGCCAATCCCGACAAATCGTGACTCATTTCCAGTGAAAGGACGCCGTCGAAGCGTGCGCCAGGACTGCAAGACGGTGGGCAGCGGGGTAAAAGCGCGCTATGGAGATGCGGGCAGCCCGCAGGGGCATCGGGGGAGAGAGAAAATGATTGCAGGTCTCGTCATTCTGGTCGTCGTCGCCGGCTATCTCGTCCTCGTCTATAACGGGCTGGTCAAGGCGCGGAACGTCAAGGAAGAGGCCTGGTCGGGCATCGACGTGCAGCTGAAGCGCCGCGCCGACCTGATCCCCAACCTGCTCGAAACGGTCAAGGGCTATGCCGCCCACGAGCGCGGCACGCTGGAGGAGATCGTCAACCTGCGCAATCGCGCCCAGGCCGTGCCGGCCGGCGATGTCGCGGGGCGGGCGCAGGCGGAAGGCCTGCTCGGCCAGGCGCTCGGCAAGCTGTTTGCCCTCGCCGAAGCCTATCCCGACCTCAAGGCCAACCAGAATTTCTCCGAGCTGCAGGCCTCGATCGAAGGCACCGAAGACGAGATCCAGATGTCGCGCCGCTACTATAACGGCGCCGCGCGCGACCTGAACGTCAAGGTCGAGAGCTTCCCGTCCAACCTCGTGGCCGGGCCGCTCGGCTTTTCCAAGGCACCCTATTTTGAGATCACCAACGAGACCGATCGCGCCGTGCCGACGATCAAGTTCTGACCCGCCCGATCCCGGAGTTCCATCGATGCCGGGCCGTGCTTGAAAGGCCCGGCGCGCAGAAAGATCACAAGAGACCGTCCGCATGAGCAATGCTCCCATATCCCAGACGACAGCCCAGAAGCCGGCCGAGAAGCCGGCGCACAAGACCGCGATGCAGAAAGCCCTGACCATCACGCCGCCGACCCATCCGCTGGTCGGTGCCGTCAGCCCGCCCGGTTCGAAATCGATCACCAATCGCGCGCTGCTGCTGGCGGGCCTTGCCCATGGCACGAGCAGGCTGACGGGGGCCCTGCGCAGCGACGATACGCGCTACATGGCCGAGGCCTTGCGCGCCATGGGCGTCGAGGTCCGCGAGCCCGATCCCACCACCTTCGTCGTCACCGGCACCGGCCGCCTTGCGGCGCCTCCCGCACCGCTCTTCCTCGGCAATGCCGGCACGGCGACCCGATTTCTCACCGCCGCCGCCGCCCTGGTCGACGGCACCGTGATCGTCGATGGCGACCCGCACATGCGCAAGCGGCCGATCGCGCCTCTGGTCGATGCGCTGCGCTCGCTCGGCGTCGAGATCTCGGCCGAGACCGGCTGCCCGCCCGTCACCGTCACCGGCAAGGGCCGCATCCCCGGCCGCCGCGTCGAAATCGATGCCGGCCTGTCGAGCCAGTACGTCTCCGCCCTGCTGATGGCCGCAGCCGGTGCGGCCTCGTCGGGCGACACCGGAGAGCCGCTCGAAATCGTGCTCGCCGGCGACGAGATCGGCGCGCGGGGCTATATCGACCTGACGCTTGCCGCCATGCGGGCCTTCGGCGCCCGCGTCGAGCAGGCCTCGTCCTCCGTCTGGCGCGTCTGGCCCACGGGCTACACCGCAGCCGATTTCCGCATCGAGCCCGACGCCTCGGCCGCCACCTATCTCTGGGCGATGGAAAAGCTTACCGGCGGCCGCATCGATCTCGGCGTGCCCACGGCGGAGTTCTCGCAGCCGGATGCCCGCGCGCATGACGTCATCGCCCGGTTCCCCCATCTCCCTGCCGTCATCGACGGGTCGCAGATGCAGGATGCGGTGCCGACGCTCGCCGTGCTCGCCGCCTTCAACGAAACCCCGGTGCGCTTCACCGGCATCGCCAATCTGCGCGTCAAGGAATGCGACCGCGTGCGCGCGCTGTCGCTCGGCCTGTCGAACATCCGCGCGGGCCTGGCGACCGAAGAGGGCGACGACCTGCTGGTCGCCTCCGATCCGGGCCTTGCCGGGCAGATCCTGCCGGCCGAGATCGACACCTTCGCCGATCACCGCATCGCCATGAGCTTCGCGCTGGCGGGCCTGAAGATCGGCGGCATCGCCATTCTCGATCCGGATTGCGTCGGCAAGACCTATCCGGATTATTGGGACGCGCTCGCCTCGCTCGGCGTCGACATGACCCTGCGGTCGGCCTGATCCGATGCGGCACGCGGGAGACACGGTCCGGACGGGGTTGGTGGCACGCATGGCGCAGGCGCGGGAGACCGCATCGCGCCTGTCGCGCTTCGTCGCAGGGCTCGGCGTCGCCCTTCTCCTGCTCGCCCTTCTCCTGCTCGCGGGTCTCACCGCCGGTCCGGCCGCGGCCGAAGAGCGCATCCTCTCCTACGACGCGCAGATCGAGGTCGCCCGCGACGGCACGCTCACCGTCACCGAGACCATCCGCGCGATCGCCGATGGCAACCTCATCAAGCGCGGCATCTACCGCGATTTCCCGCTGACCTACGCAACTGACGATGGCCGCACGCACCGCGTCGGCTTCAATCTCGTTTCGGTCGAGCGCGACGGGCAGTCCGAGCCCTCGCGCACCGAAAACATCGACGGCGGCATCCGCATCTACACCGGCGACAAGGATGTCTTCCTGGAGCCGGGCGTCCACACCTTCGCGCTGACCTACACCACCGACCGCCAGATCCGCTATTTCGAGGATCACGACGAGCTTTTCTGGAACGTCACGGGAACCGGCTGGGCCTTCCCGATCGACGAGGCGAGCGCCACGGTGCTGCTGCCGGGCGGCGCGCGGCCGCAGGCGCTGAATGTCTTTACCGGCGCCTATGGCTCCAAGGAAAAGAACGCGCGCGGGTCTCCGGCCGGCAATGGCGCGACGTTTCGCACCACGCAGCCGCTCGGTCCGAACGAGGGCCTGACCATTGTCATGCGCCTCAAGAAGGGTGTGATCGCACCGCCGAGCGAGGCGCAGCTGCGCGCGGCCTGGTGGCAGGAAAACATGGCCGCGATCCTGGCCGGCGTCGGCCTTCTGGTCGTCGCGGTCTATTATGGCTGGATCTGGCGGCGTGCCGGGCGCGATCCGGATGGCGGCGTCGTCGTGCCGCGCTGGGACCCGCCCGAAAACGCCTCGCCGGCGCTCGTCAACTATATCGATAATCGCGGCTTTGCCGATGGCGGCTGGACCGCGATCTCGGCCGCAGCCCTCAACCTCGCCGTCACCGGCCGCGTGGTTCTGGAGGATCTGAAGAGCGCGCTCGTCATCGCCGCCACCGGCAAGACGCCCACGGGAAAAGCGGCAACCGACACGCTGCCGACCGGCGAGGCCGCCCTGATGCGCGCCGTGGAGGCGGCCGGCGGCCGGCTGGTCATCGACCGGGAGAACGGCCCCGCCGTGCAGAAAGCCGGAGACGCCTTCCGCAAGGCGATGGAAAGCGAGCATCGCGGCAAATACTACAAGGCGAATATCGGCGCGATCATTGCGGGCATCGCGCTGTCCATCGTCTTCATCCTGGCGATCCTCGTGCTCGGAACGCTCGACGATGCGGGTGCGGCCATCGTCATCGTGCCCGTGATCATCGCGGTCTTCGTCGCCATCTTCATTGCCGTCTTCGGCCGTTCCATCCGCCGCAAATCGAGCTTTGCCGGGCGCATCGCCGGCATCGTCGTGCTGACGGTCATCGGCTTCGTCGGGGTGACCGTCTTCGGCGGCCTCGTCGCCTCCATCGCCTTCGATGCGGTGGAAACGCACCAGCTCCCGCTGCTCGCCGGCATCGGCGGCATCGTGCTCGTCAATCTCGTCTTCCTGTTTCTCATGGGCGCCCCGACGCCGGTCGGCGCCCGCCTGTCGGCCCATATCGCCGGCCTGAGGCAATATCTGACGCTGGCCGAGCAGGAGCGCATGAACATGGCCGGCGCGCCCACCATGTCGCCGAAGCATTATGAAACCCTGTTGCCCTATGCCGTGGCGCTGGGGGTGGAAAAACCCTGGTCGAAGACCTTCGACGCCTGGCTCGCGACCGCCGCGGCCGGTGCCGCCGCCTACACGCCCGTCTGGTATTCCGGCCAGGGCGGTTATGGCGGCTTCGGCGATCGCATGGGCGGCTTTGCCGGCTCCATGGCCGGCGCCATGCAGTCCTCGCTTCCCCCGTCGCCGAAAAGTTCCAGCTCGGGCTTCTCCTCCGGCGGCGGCTTTTCCGGCGGCGGTGGCGGCGGCGGCGGCGGCGGCGGCTGGTAGGCGGTCGTGATACCGGGCAAATGGGGCTGGCAAACAAGGCGGCCAAACCGCGCCTCTCCTGGTGACTTTTCCGGCCGGGATTGCTAAGGCGACGGGCATCCGTTCGCTTCATCGAAAAGTCTGAGTGCCATGCCCGATCTTCTGCTTGAACTTCGCTCCGAGGAAATCCCTGCCGGCATGCAGCGCAAGGCTGCCGGCGACCTGAAGAAGCTCTTGACGGACGCCATGGTCGAGGCCGGGCTGACCTATGAGGGCGCCCGCGAATACTGGACGCCGCGCCGCCTGACGCTCGACATTCGCGGCGTCACCGCCCGCTCGGCCGATGTGCGCGAGGAGAAGAAGGGCCCGCGCACCGACGCCAACGAAAAGGCCATCGAAGGCTTTCTGCGCGCCGCAGGCCTCGGCTCGATCGCGGAGGCGCATGTGCATTCCGATCCGAAGAAGGGCGATTTCTACGTCGCGCATCTGGTGAAGCCCGGCCGCGGCGCCGAGGAGATCGTCGCCGACGTCATGCCGGGCATCATCCGCAATTTCCCCTGGCCGCGCTCCATGCGCTCGGGCGTCGCCTCCACCCGTCCCGGCGCGCTGCGCTGGGTGCGCCCGCTGCAGTCGATCGTCTGCACCTTCGGCCCTGAAAACGAGGAGACCCAGGTCATCGCCTTCGAGGTCGACGGTCTGGTCGCCGGCAACGTCACCTATGGCCACCGCTTCCACGCGCCGGATGCGTTCACGGTGCGCCGCTTCTCCGATTATGTCGAGAAGCTGGACAAGGCCAAGGTCGTGCTCGATGCCGAGCGCCGCAAGGAGATCATCGCCGCCGACGCCGGCAATCTGGCTTTCGCAAGCGGCCTGGAACTGGTCGAGGACGCCGGCCTGCTCGAAGAGGTCTCGGGCCTGGTCGAATGGCCGGTCGTGCTGATGGGCACCTTCGACGAAGGCGACCTGTCGATCCCCTCCGAGATCATCCGCCTCACCATCAAGACCAACCAGAAGTGCTTCGTCACGCGGCGCCCGGGCGAGGAGACCCTCTCCAACCACTTCATCCTCGTCTCCAACATCGAGGCGAAGGACGGCGGCAAGGAGATCGTCCACGGCAACGGCAAGGTCGTCCGCGCCCGCCTCTCCGACGCCCGCCATTTCTGGACCCGCGACCAGGGCGACCTGCCGGATCTCGAAACCCTGCGCCCCTCGGCCGAAAAATTCGACCTCGACCTTTCAAAGCCGCTCGACCAGCGGATGGCCAAGCTCGACGCGCTCAACGTGACGTTCCACGCCAAGCTCGGCACCGAGGGCGAACGGGTGCAGCGCATCCGCGCACTCGCCGCCGATCTCTGCGCCGTCACCGGCGCGGACCCGGCGCTGGTCGATCGCGCCGTGGTGCTCGCGAAAGCCGACCTGCGCACCGAAGCCGTCGGCGAGTTCCCCGAACTCCAGGGCATCATGGGCCGCAAATATGCGCTGCTGCAGGGCGAAACCGAAACCGTGGCCACCGCAATCGCCGAACACCGCAAGCCCCAGGGCCCGACGGATGTCGTGCCGACGGATGCGGTTGCATCAACTCTTGCCTTGGCGGACAAGCTGGATACGCTTGTTGGTTTCTGGGCTATCGAGGAGAAGCCGACCGGTTCCAAGGACCCCTATCAACTGCGCCGTCACGCTTTGGGTGTGCTCAGAATCATCTTCGAGCGGAAAATCCGCTTGAGCCTTTCGCACGTTTTCAGTTCGCATGGTCCCCGTGTGATACAGGATTCGCTTGCGACCATTCAGGATAACAGCAATGGCGGCATTGATCTCAAGGGGCCTCTGAGAACGTTAAAGCCACACTGGCAATCGCAGGCGGTTGAAAAAGCGAAGGAAGGCATTCGCCTGACACTCCATTCGTTCAAGTTTGATTTTGAAGAGTCATCCGACCTCCTTTCCTTCTTCCACGACCGCCTGAAAGTCTATCTCCGCGACCTCGGCGCGCGGCATGACCTGATCGATGCCGTGCTTGCGGCTGGCCCCTCATCCGTCCCTTCGGGCCACCGTCTCCCCGCAGGCGGGGAGAAGGAAGCGGCAGCCTCTGCGTTCTCCTCCCCTTCTCCCCGCCTGCGGGGAGAAGGTGCCCGGAGGGCGGATGAGGGGCAGGCCGCATCCGCCAACGACGACCTTCTGATGGTCGCTCGCCGGGTCGAGGCGCTGACGGCGTTCGTGACGTCGGAGGAGGGGCTGAACCTGCTCGCCGGCACCAAGCGCGCGACGCAGCTTCTGGCGGCCGAAGAGAAGAAGGGCGCCGTGATCATGGACATGGTCGATCCCGCTCTGTTCGCTTTGCCGGCGGAAGGCGAGCTCTATGCCGCGGTCGGCACCGCGACATCGACTGCGGCCGAAGCGGTCGCGCGCGAGGATTTCCGCGCCGCCATGGAAGCGCTCTCGACGCTGCGGGCGCCGATCGACCGGTTCTTCGCCGATGTCCTCGTCAATGACGAGAACCCCGCAATCCGGGCGAACCGCCTGGCATTGCTCGGCCGCATCCGCGCCGCCACCGGCACGGTTGCGGATTTCTCGCGCATTGCAGGCTGAGCGGAGCAGTGGGCGCGGGGTCAAAGATTCTCGTCAGCGCCTGCCTCATGGGTCATGCCGTCCGCTATGACGGCAAGGCGAAGCCGCTGCGCCATGCCGCGCTCGATCGCTGGCAGGCCGAAGGCCGTCTGGTGACGATCTGTCCGGAAATGTCGGCCGGCATGCCCGTGCCGCGCCCGCCCGCCGAAATCGCGGATGGCCGCAGCGGCGCGGATGTGCTCGCGGGCGAGGCCCACGTCATCGAGGCGACCGGCGCCGATATCACCGACGGCTTCCGGCAGGCGGCGGAAAATGCGCTGGCCCTGGCGCGCGCGACCGGCTGCACCCACGCGCTGCTGATCGACGGCAGCCCGTCTTGCGGGTCGCGCAGCATTTACGATGGCGGCTTTGCTGGCCGAAAGCAGGCCGGCGAGGGCGTGGCCGCAGCACTTCTGCGCCGCAACGGCATCCGGGTCTTTGCCGATCACGAGATCGACACCCTTGTTGCAGAGATTGATGGCGGCCGAGATTGATGGCGGCGGAGATTGATGGCGGCCGACATCGATCGTTTCGATCGGGAACGGCCATAGCCGACAAAAAAAATTGCGCCCCTGCTTCTCTCAGGGACGCAATTTTCTGCCTTTTGACAAGGCGCTTGCCCGTGAGGCCTGGAGGCCGGCGAGGGCAGGGACTGGAAGTCGCAATCAGTTTAACCGAAGCTGAAGGCTTTGCCCATCAAAATCGTGTGAAGACGATTCGGCGGCCGGCGGAGGGCTGCTCGGCTCTGCGGAAACGCTTGAGGCCGAGGCCACCGAGGCCGAAGCGATCGAGATCGCCGTCTTCGGGCTGAGCGACGCCGTGGTCATCGCCGTGTCCACCGCGACGTTCATGCCGGTTTCCGCCGCCGCGCTGCCGCCGACCGCACCGATCGCCGTCGCATTGATCGCCACTGTATGGATTGCAAGGGCAGGCTGAGCCGGCTCGCCGCGCGCAAGCTTGATATCCGCGTCCGATGCCTTGCTGACGAAGGTCACGGGCGAGCCGCCGAGCCAGGCTTCCGCCCGGACGATCTTCATTTCGCCGTTGATTTCCTTGAGTTCGCTTCGATCCGTGCCGGGCTCGAGCGCGGGCACGACATAGGTCACCTCACGCGCATCGGGCTTGAGGGCCGGACACGCGGTGCACGGCATCATCGTCACGCTCGGCGTCGAGGTCGGCGGCGCGTGCAGGTATTCGAGCGACGAGGCCGTGGCCGAAAAAGCGGTCAGGGCCGGGATGGCCGAGGCAAAGGCGATGCTCGCCAGCAGAAATCCGCGCATCAGTGTCTCCCACATATCTGGGAGCACGATAAAGGTCCGCGGTTACGGTCCCGTCAGGAGAATTGGTAAAATTTGAATGAACGGCGCGAAAATGCGGCCCTCGACGGGAACCGCGTTCAGGCGGTGCGGCCGATCGCGCGCCAGCCGATGTCCCGCCGGCAGAAGCCGTTGTCCCAGGAAACCTTGTCGACGGCGGCATAGGCCGCATCCCGCGCCGCTTCCACCGTGTCGCCGATGGCGGTCACGTTGAGCACGCGTCCGCCGGTCGCGACCAGCGCGCCGTCCTTCAGCGCCGTGCCCGCGTGAAACACCTTCATCGCCGCCTCTTCCGGCGGCAGCGCGGCGATGGGTGTGCCCTTGTCATAGGCTGCGGGATAGCCCTTGGAGGCCATCACCACGGTCAGCGCCGTCTCCTCGCGCCAGTCCGCCTCAAGGCCGGCCAGCCCGCCGGTCGCGGATGCGAGCAGCAGCGGCAGCAGGTCGCTCTTCAGCCGCATCATCAGCACCTGGCATTCCGGATCGCCGAAGCGCACATTGTACTCGATCAGTTCCGGACCCTTTTCGGTGATCATCAGCCCGGCAAACAGCACGCCTTCGAACGGATGCCCGCTCTCGGCCATGCCGGCGAGCGTCGGCGCGATGATCTCGCGCATCGTGCGCTCGACCATGTCGTCGCTCATCACCGGGGCGGGGGAGTAGGCGCCCATGCCGCCGGTGTTCGGGCCCGTATCGCCTTCGCCGACGCGCTTGTGGTCCTGCGCGGAGCCGAGCGGCAGCGCGGTCTTGCCGTCGCAGAGGCAGAAGAAACTCGCCTCCTCGCCGTCCAGAAAGGCCTCGACCACGACCTCGGCACCGGCCGCTCCGAACGAGCCGGAGAAGCAGGCCTCGACCGCATCGACGGCCTCCGCGACGGTCATGGCGACCGTGACGCCCTTGCCGGCTGCAAGCCCGTCCGCCTTGATGACGATCGGCGCACCCTGCTCGTGAATATAGGCGATGGCCGGGGCGGCCTCCGTAAACCGGCGATAGGCACCGGTCGGAATGTCGTAGCGGGCGCAGATATCCTTGGTGAACCCCTTGGAGCCCTCGAGCTGGGCTGCCGCCTGCGAGGGGCCGAAGACGAGGATGTTTTCCGCCCGCAGCATGTCGGCAAGGCCGGCCACCAGCGGCGCCTCGGGGCCGACCACGACGAACTCGATCCCGGCGCTGAGGCAGAAGGAGAGAACGGCCTCGTGGTTCTCCACGTCGATCTCGATCAGCGTCGCCACATCGGCAATGCCCGGATTTCCGGGGGCGGCGAAAAGCTGGGTGAGGCGGGGCGACTGGGCAAGCTTCCAAGCCAGGGCATGTTCGCGCCCGCCCGAACCGATCAGCAATACCTTCATCGTATCTCGTCCTTAAAGCAAACGCGGGAAGCAACCGGGGAAGCAAACCTTGCTGTTGCGGTTAGAGCGGCGCTCCCGCCGGGTCAAGGAAAAATGGTTTCTGCACCCGCTCAGGCTTGTCGCGCTGCGTCTGAAGCTAGAGGAGACGCAGCGTGCCGCGGGCGCGCGGGACGTAGGTCAGCGGACGCTCGTCCGGCAGCCCCATCCCTGTCTCGCGCACCTGCTGCAGCGCCCAGATGCCGAGCTCGTCCAGCGCCAGCGGCTTGGAGATGAGGTAGCCCTGGAAGTGGTCGCAGCCGGCACGGGTGAGGAAATCGACCTTCTCGACGCTGTCGACCCCCTCGCCGATGACCGACATGCCGCGCGCATGGCAGAGCGCGATCAGCGCCGTCAGGGCGGGGGAGAGGTCTGCCGTCGCCATGGTCTCGACGATCGCCCGGTCGAGCTTGATCGTGTCGGCGGTGTATTCGATGATCTGCTGCACGGAGGTGTAGCCCGCGCCGAAATCGTCGATCGAAATGCGGAAGCCGCGGCTGCGCAGCGCTTCGATGTTGCGATGCAGCTGGTCGCCGAGCTTGACGGCGAAGGTCTCGGTCAGCTCGATCTCGATCCGGTCGGGCGCGATGCCATGGCGGGCGGCTTCGCGGGTAAAATGGTCGCCGATGCTGCGCGAATGCAGCTCGGCCGAGGAGATGTTGATCGCCAGCACCGCCTGCGGCCCGAACATGGCGCGGATCTTGTCGTAATCGGCCATGGCGCGGGAGACCACCCACCAGTCGATCTTGGTGAACTGGCCGGAGCTTTCCGCGATCGGCACGAACTCGTCGGGCGTCACGCGGCCGAGCGTCGGCGAGGTCCAGCGCAGCAGCGCCTCGCAGCCGGTGACGGTGCCCCTCTGGTCCACGATCGGCATATAGACGAGGTGGAACTGCTCGTCCGGGTCGAGCACGCGCAGCTCGTCCTGGATCTGGCGCACCCGGTCGCGCTTGTCCTGCAGCGCGCGCGAGAAGCGCGACGAGCGGTTCTTGCCGCTGGTCTTGGCCTGGTACATCGCCGCATCGGCATTGGAGATCAGTTCGGCAACGCTTTCCGCATCCAGCGGGCAGATGGCGACGCCGATGCTGGCGGTGACGGGATGCACCTTGTCCTGCACCTCGAAGCCTTGGGCAAACAGGGAAAGGATCGCGTCGCAGGTCTCGCGGATCGCGCCGGTGCCGGGCTCCGCCTGGATGAGAACGGCGAACTCGTCGCCCGACAGGCGGGCCAGGATAGCGCCCGGCAGCCCGCGACGCGTCATGATCGGCGCGATGGCGTCGCGCACCCGCGCCGCGAAAATGCGCAGCAGCGCGTCGCCGACCTCGTGGCCGTACTTGTCGTTGACGAACTTGAAGTGGTCGATGTCGATGAAGAGGAGGGCGGCACTGCCATGGCCATCGACCGCGTGCTGCACGATGCGGCCGGCGAGCATGTTGAAGCGGCCACGGTTCAGCATACCCGTCAGCGCGTCCGTCCAGGAGGCCTCCTGCACGCGGCGCAGCGCGCTCGACGACTGGTCGTGCAGCTTCTTGATATTGCCGGTCAACCGGCCGATCTCGCCGTCGCCGCCGACATCGACGATCTGCTCGGTCCGCTCGTCCATCACCGCCGTCACCTGCTGGTCGAGCGCGGCGATCGGATCGGTGATGAAGCGGCGGATGAGCGCGATCATCAGGCCGATGGAAAGAAGGCTCATGCCGATGGTGCCGATCCCCAGCACCAGCTTCAGCTGCCCCATCGCGCTCGAGGCATAGGCGTCGGAAATGCGCAGCGTCAGGTGCAATTGCGGGATCAGCTCGACCGAGGCGGAGAGCGCATCCGCATCCGTCTCGGTCAGAACCTGCGTCGTCAGCAGCGGCTCGGCGCCGTATTCGGTTTTCAGCGATTGCAGCATTGCCAGGAACTGGTCCGGCTGGATGGCGACCTGGACGAGAAGCGCCCGGGTCCGGTTGCTCGGCAGCGCCCGGCTGAAGGTCGTGGGATCGATATATTCGGAATAGACGAGCAGCGGCCGCTTTTCCCCAGCGCTCGCGCCCGTGCCCCCGTCGAGGAACGTCCAGTTGCGCAGGACCTCGCTCTTTGCCAGCGCCTGCGCCAGCTGCATCTGTGCCGGGCTGACCTCGGCGAAGGGATCGTCGCTGTTCTCGAAGTAGTAGCCGATCGAGAGGTCCGGCTGCAGGATCGAGAAGGAGACATAGGCGCGCGGATCGTCCGACAGAGACCGGATCGACGCCTGGATGCGCAGCGACAGCGCATTGTTGCGATAGCTGTCGTCCGGCTCGGACACGAACAGGCGAACGGCATTTCCCTCCAGTAGCGAATAGAGGAAGCTGCGGCTCTGGTTCGCGTCGGTGCGGAACAGCGCCTCGGCATGGTCGAGCTGCTGGGAGAGGCGTGCCTTTTCGAGCGACAGCAGCGCCTTGCTCTCGACGACATAGACGAGGCTTGCCGCCAGGAGATATCCGGCGAGGACGATCGGAAAAATCAGGAAGACTGCGCGCTTGCCGAGTGTCACTGGAAGTTGGCCATGGCGCTGATGATCCGGCGTCGGGTCTGGATCGAGGAAACCGAAAGCTCCGTCTGGTACTGGCTTTTCTTGAGGATGTCCTCGGGCGTGTAGATCGCCGGGTCGGCCTTGATCGTATCGGGAATGAGCGCGAGCGCTGCGGTGCTGGACGCGGGCATGCCGAGCGTCTGCGCGTTCAGGGCGGCGCTCTTGGCGGAAAGGATATAGTCGAGCAGCTTCATCGCCTGCGCCTTGCGGGGCGAGGAAGCGGTGACGGCCAGGCAGTCGAGCCAGGAGAGCGTGCCCTCCTGCGGCACGGCATAGCGCCAGACGCCGGACGTTCCCATCTTCTCGTTCAGCACCTTCTGGTCGCCGCTATAGGCGAGCGCCATGTAGATCTCGCGCCCGTAATCGGGATTGTCGATGGAGGTGATGACGTAGTCGTAGGTCAGAACCGACGGCGCCTGCGCCTTCATCAGTTCGAAGGCCAGCTTCAGCGTCTCGCTGTCATTGGCATTGATCGACTTGCCGAGCATGATCAGGGGCGCGATGAAAGCCTCGTTGTGATCGTCGTACATGGCGATGTGCTTCTTCAGCGCCGGCGCCGGCTGCATGAGGTCCTTCCAGGAGGTGGGCGTCGTCGTGACCTTGTCGGAGCGATAGACGATTCCCATCGTGCCCCAGAGGTAGGGCGCCCCGTATCCGCCGCAGCGCGCCGTCCATTGCGTCTTGTAATCTTTCAGCGACGGCACGCTGTCTTCGCCGATCGGCGCGAGGATGCCGCGCTTGCCGAAGAGGGCGCTGCCGTTCTCGCCGACGACGCTGAGGTCGATATTGCTGTTGGGATCGGCGAGGATCTCGTCGCGTGCATCGCCGCTGTCGAAATAAATCTGCCGCACCGCAATGCCGGTCGAGGCGGTCCAGGCGTCGAGAATGGCCTGGTCGATATAGGCTTCCCAGATGAGAAGGTTCAGCGTTTCCGCCCGCGCCAGCGTCGTGCAGCCGAAAAGGCCGAGCAAAAGCGTTGTCGCTGCAAGTCCCTGTCGCATCCGGCGTCCCTTCCATGGTCGTACGTGAGAATAGACGCTAAAGCTTGCCGAAACTTTACGCTGCCACACCCTTAAGCGGGAAAGAGGCAAGCAACGTCAAGTGTTTGCGTCCGCAAGGCAATGACCATCGCGGCCCTGTCGGGCACCGGGCCGGTCTCGACCGGGTCGGGTGGGCGCAATTGCAAAGGGCGCGACATCGAATGCCTGTTCGACCGCAGCGGTTTTCCCTGTAGAACCTGCGGGACGACAAACGGCCGGGCGCTTGCCCGGACGTGTCGAAACCATCATTCAGGCCGTCGAACCGATCCGGGTCTCGACGGCGCCAGCGAGGAGACATCGCCTTGAGTTATCTTCTGATCAAATCCCTTCACGTGGCCAGCATGGTCGCCTGGATGGGCGGCATGGTTCTCCTGTCGGCGATCCATCTCTGGCTGGCGCGGGCGCAATGTCCGCGTACCGAGCGCGAGACCGCGGTCATCGCCTCGGTCAAGCGCTGGGACGGACGCGTCACATCGCCGGCCATGGGTCTGACCTGGCTGTTCGGCATCATCGCCGCCTGGCAGGGAGACTGGTTCTCCGCGCCGTGGCTCCATGCCAAGCTGCTGCTGGTCGTCGCCCTCTCGGCGCTGCACGGCATGCTGTCGGGCGCCCTGCGCCGCACCGCGGCCGACCCGAACCGCAGCCCGCCGGCCTACGCCCGCCATGCCGGCGCGATCGTGCTCGTGGTCATGTTGCTCATCGTGCTCCTGGTCATCGTCAAGCCGTTTTGATCGGACCGTTCCAGCCGTTTTGATCGGATGTCGAGGCGGGTTGACCGGGCCGGGGCGAGACGGCAAACAGGAGGGCATGAACACTCTGCCTTCCGACAGCGGCCGCGTCTTCGATGCGCCATCGACCAACTGGGTCTATCGCATCCTGCCGCGCGCGCTCTGGCCTTACGCCCAGCTTGCCCGGTGGGACCGGCCGATCGGCTGGCAGCTTCTGATGTGGCCGTGCTTCTGGGCGGTCGCGCTCGCCGCCAACGCGGCCATGCTTCCGGGAACGGTGTCCGTCGGGCGCCTCTTCTGGCATCTCGTGCTGTTTCTGATCGGATCGATCGCGATGCGCGGGGCGGGATGCACCTATAACGACATCGTCGACGAGACGATCGATGGCGCGGTCGCCCGCACGCGCTCGCGCCCGCTGCCGTCCGGCCGGGTGTCGCGCCGGAATGCGAAGATCTTCATGGCGCTGCAGGCACTGGTCGGCCTCGTCGTCCTCCTGCAGTTCAATGCCTTTGCCATCGTGCTCGGCATTTTCTCGCTCGGCTTCGTTGCCATCTATCCCTTTGCCAAGCGCTTCACCGACTGGCCGCAGTTCTTCCTCGGCATGGCCTTTTCCTGGGGCGCGGTCATGGGCTGGGCGGCGGAATTCGGCCAGCTCTCGGCAGCGCCCTTGGTGCTCTACCTCGCCGCCATCGCCTGGACGGTCGGCTACGATACCATCTATGCCTATCAGGACCGGGAGGACGACGCGCTGGTCGGCGTCCGCTCGACCGCGCGTCGCTTCGGCGAACGGCCAAAACCGTGGCTGGTGGCGCTCTACGGCCTCACCGTCGTTCTGCTCGCCCTATCCTTCGCGCTCGCCGGTGCCGGCGCGCTCGCCTATCTCGCGCTCGCGGCCGCTGCCGTCATGCTGGTCTACCAGATCCTCGTCCTCGACATCCACGATGCGGGGCAGTGCATGACCCTTTTCCGCTTCAACGGCATGGTCGGGCTGATTATCTTCGCAGGCCTCATGGTCGCCTTCCTGGTGCGGCTGATCTAGATCCGTCAGCCGAAGCGGCATCGCTTCGGCTGACGGACACTGCGGCAAAACGACTTTCCGATCGGCCTCAGGCGGCCGGCCAGTCATTGGCCGGATCGGGCACGACCGCGTCTTCGCCATCGTCGCTGTCGACCCGGTTCTGGTCGGCTTCTTTCAGAAGCTCTTCGCGCTCGGCGTCGGTCTTCGGCTTGCTCGGAGCGGTGTCGGGTGTCTGCTTGTCGTCTGGCATGGGAGGATCCTCGTTATCACGACGACCAACAGGAACGAGGACCGGATTGTTCCGAAACGGGAAAGCGGAACGGCCTCTCTCCACAAACAAAAAGCCGGCCGCAGGGAACGGCCGACTTTCTGCACTGGAGAAGGGAGCACCGGAGAACCGGTCGGGAGAGATCAGCTGCGCGCGATGATCTCGGATCCGTCGATCTTCATGACCACGCCGAGGCTGCCGGTGGTCCGGCGCATCAGGAAACGCGGACGGCGCTTGGCGTGCAGCGAATGGCGACGACGCGGCACGATCGCATGGGTCTTCACCTCGCCGAGATGATTGTCGAGCGGCCGGGCAACCCCGTCGGCTTCCACCATCAGCATGGGAATGCGATAGGCTTCCGACCAGGCGCGCCAGTCGGCGGCGATATCGGAAAGGTCGTGGGCGACGAGCAGGGGAACGCACAGGTCCGGATCGTCATGATGCAGTTCGAGCGTGACCGTGACGTCGCCGTCGCCATGATCGATGGCGCGGGCGGCAACGCCCTTGAAGGCCCGCGCCGGCAGCGCGATGGAGAGCGGCAGGCCGCTCGACGGCAGAACCTTGCGCATGACGGCGCCGCGTTCGTCGAGGCTGATCGTCACATTGCTCCGTGTGCCCGGCAGTGCATAGCTTGCATGTTGCGGGAAACGCTTCGGGTCGAGCCGCAGTGCAGTGTCGACCCAGGCAGGTTGAGAAACGGTTTTCAGCATGGTCATTTCGCCCTTGTTTTACCGATGAGAGCCGGTTTCCGGTCTTTTCTCAGTGAGACGTTTTCGTCTTCTATGACCTCAACATAGGCGGCGGCTGTTTGAGAGCGCTTAAAATTCGCGGTTAAAAAACTTTGCATTCTCCGATGGTTAGCAAAAGTCGAGCCTTTACGGTTTAAAAGACGTCAACGCGGTCCCGCGCATTCTCCGCAAAAAAGCCTCGCGCAAGCAGCAGACGTCATGGTGGCGCGACATGGCCGCAGCGTGCCGGTGCGTGCCTTGCGGCGCGCGCTGCGCCTGCGGATTCGGCAGCGACAGGGCGGCAGATGGCATCGACCTATCTCGACTACAATCTCATCGTTCGGGACATGCGGGAGAGCATCAACCGCGTCTCCCAGCAGAAGGTCGTCGAGCGCGATACCCAGTATTACAAGGACAACATCGGCAAGGTCACCACGGTCGAGGCCTTCCTCGACGACTACCGTCTCTATTCCTATGCCATGAAGGCGCATGGCCTCGAGGACATGACCTACGCCAAGGCCTTCATGAAGAAGGTGCTGGAAAGCGACCTCACCGACGAGAAGAGCTACGCCAATCAGCTGTCCGACGATCGTTACCGCAATTTCGCGATGGCCTTCAGCTTCGACAAGTCGGCAACGGTGGCACAGACCACCGCGCAGGAAGATGCGGTGATCGGTCTCTACAACACCAACATCGCCAATGCCGACAGCGCGATGAACACCGAGGTGAACTATTTCGACGCAATGACCAAGGACGGCAATATCAAGACGGTCGACCAGTTCCTCCAGAACGACCGGCTGCGTGATTATGCCTTCCCGCTCTTCAACCTCAATCCGGACAGTTACAATTTCACGCAGGTCCGCGATGCCCTGACGAGCGATCTCAACGATCCCGCAAGCTATATCAACACGCTGCAGCAGAGCGCGGGAGGTTCTCTCACCGGTCGCGGTGCCGAGATCGAGGCACTGGTCGCGAAATATGACGAGCGTTCCTCGGCCGCAGCACAGATCACGTCTCTGACCGCGAGCCTGTCCCAGCCCGGCGCCGACCAGCCGGCCATCCAGGCAAAGATCAGCGAGCAGCAGGCGATCTACGACGCTCGCAATGCCGAACTCCCGCCGGAATCGCAAACTGCCGCCAATGTGTCGGCGCTGTCGAGCGAATATGCGCAGCTGGACTACACAGCCTCGCTTGCCACCAATCTGAAGGCGATGGCGACGGCCTTCAAATTCAACACCGACGGCACGGCGCCGGCCTCGGGCCCGCTCGTCGGCGACAGCGACAAGGCGTCGATGCGCGAGCTCCATTTTGCCTCCGCGCCGCGTCTGACCGGCACCGGGGCGCTGATCAACAAGGATTACTTCGAGGCGCACGTCAACGATTTCGCGACCGCGACCGACCTGCTCGCCGACAGCCGCATGCGCGCCTTTATCGTCACGGCCTACGGCATTCCGCGCGCGACGTCTTCCACGGTGCTCAAGGCCATCATCACGAGCGATCTCAACGATCCCGCAAGCTATGCCAACACGACGGGCGCCGAAAACAACGCCGCCTACAAGACGCTCGCCGCCGGCTTCAACTTCCTGCCGGATGGAACGCTGGCCTCGGGCGAGACGGCTCAGACCGCGTCCCAGACGGCGGAAGCCTCGTCGAACTACATGAACCGCTACAACGACGTGGCGGATGCGGCCGACGAAACCCTGATCTCGTCCTACAAGGCGCTGATCGGCAAGGTCGACACGGTCGATACATTCCTGTCCAATCCGCAGGCCCTGAAGCTCGCGCTCTCGGCCTTCGGCGTGGAGAACGAGGGCAAGACCGTGCGCGAACTGCGCCTGATCCTGACCAGCGACGTCAACGACCCGAAGAGCTACGTGAATTCGTTGAAGGACGACCGCTACGTCAAGCTGACCAATGCCTTCAACTTCAAGACCGACGGCAAGATCGGCGCGCCGAAGCTCGCGCAGTCGCAGTCGGAAATCCTGCAGATCTCCAAGGCCTATGTGCTGACCAAGAGCCAGTTCGGCACCGAGAAGGACAAGACGGACGCCACGACCGAGGCGAAATATTATGCCGCCGAGATGGAGAAGATCGGCACGCTCGACGATCTCCTGAAGAACACGCGCATGACGGATTTCATCCTGGTCGCCACCGGCATCGATCCGAAGACCGTGCCGAAGGACTATCTGAAGACGGTCTTCACCTCCGATCTCTCCGACCCGGAGAGCCTGATCAACACGGAGGCCGACCCGCGCTACCGCGAACTCGTCGCCTCCTTCAATTTCGATGCGACCGGCAAGACGGTGCGCCCGCAGGAAAACCAGATCCAGACCCGCCGCGGGCTTCTGGAAACGGAGGACCTCTATTTCAACCAGACGCTGGAAGAGCAGACGGGCGCGGACAATGAAGGCGTGCGCCTGGCGCTCTATTTCCGCCGCATGGCCTCCGGCATCGGCTCCGTCTACGATATCCTCGCCGATACCCCGCTGATGCAGGTCGTGCGCACCACCTTCAGCATCCCGGAGGAGATGAGCAGCGCCGATGTCGACGTTCAGGCCGACTACATCAAGCGCGTTCTCGATGTGAAGGATCTCCACGATCCGGAAAAGCTCGAAAAGCTGATGAAGCGGTTCACCGCGCTCTACGACCTGGAAAACGACACGGACACCTCTCCGGCGCTGGCGATCTTCAATTCGTCGGCCGGGAGTGCGGGGATCAGCGGCGACTCGCTGCTCGCCATCGCGCAGTTGCGCCGGGGCGGCTGACGCGCCCTCTTCAGGCTGAGCGAGGCAATCGCCTCAGGGTCTGATCTGCAGCACCTTGCCGGGGTTCATGATGCCGGCGGGGTCGAAGGCATGCTTGATCCGCTGCATCAGCTCGATCTCGATGCCGTGCCTGACCTCCGCCAGCTCGTCGCGCTTCAGCTGGCCGATGCCGTGCTCGGCGGAAATCGAGCCGGAATGCGCGAGCACGATGCCATGCACGATGGCGTTCATCTCCCGCCAGCGCCCGAGAAATTCCTGCTTGTCCGCGCCGACCGGCTGCGAGATGTTGTAGTGGATATTGCCGTCGCCCATATGGCCGAAGGAGCAGATCCGCGCGCCGGGGATCGCCGCCATCACCGCGGCGTCGGCCTCGGCCATGAAAGCGGGGATGCTGGCGATGGGCACCGACACGTCATGCTTGATCGAGCCCCCCTCGGGACGCTGGGCGAGCGACAGGCTTTCGCGCATATGCCAGAGTGCCTTGCGCTGGGCCTCGCTGGAGGCGACGATGGCGTCGTCCGCAAGACCGTCCTCAAGCGCGCCCGATAACAGCGTTTCCATCGTCCGCTGCGCGCTCTCGGCGCTGTCGGCGCTCGAGATATCGATCAGCACGTACCAGGGATGGACCGTCGCCATCGGATCGGTGACGCCCGGAATGTTGCGCATCGAAAACGCGATGCCGATGCGCGGCATCAGCTCGAATCCGGTCAGCGTCTGCCCGCAGAGCGTGGACGCCCGCTCGAACAGCGCCAGCGCAGCCTCGACGGTGCGCAGGCCCACAAGCGCCACCTCGTGCCCGAGCGGCTTTGGAAACAGCCGCAGCACCGCCCCGGTGATGACGCCGAGCGTGCCTTCCGCGCCGATGAACAGGTCGCGCAGGTCGTAGCCCGTATTGTCCTTCTTCAAGCGCCGCAGCCCGTCCCAGATCTCGCCGGTCGGCAGCACCACCTCCAGCCCGAGGCAGAGCTGGCGCATATTGCCATAGGCCAGCACGGCCGTTCCCCCGGCATTGGTCGAGAGATTGCCGCCGATCCGGCAGGAGCCCTCCGAGCCGAGCGACAGCGGAAACAGCCGGTCCACCCGCTCGGCCGCCGCCTGGATATCCGCGAGGATGCAGCCGGCATCCGCCACGATCACATTGCCGACCGGATCGACGTCGCGGATGCGGTTCATCCGCTCCAGCGACAGCAGCATGTCGGCCGCCCCCGTGCGGGGGATCTGCCCGGCCACATGGCCGGTATTGCCCGCCTGCGGCACGATGGCGACGCCGGTTTCGCTGGCAAGCGTCAGGATCGCCGAAACCTCCGCCACGCTGCCGGGCTTCAGCACCGCCGGCGTCGTGCCGCGATAGAGCCCGCGCGTCTCCACCAGATAGCGATCCGCGACATCGGCGCCCACCTCGGCATGGCCGCCGACGAGATCGACGAAGCGCCGGACGAGGTCGGGCGATGGAACGGTGTTCGTCGGGTCGTTCGTCATGTCGGGCGCTTTCATTGTGTCCGTTTCGGTCGCGGTCTCGGTCTCAGCGGGGCGCTGCCGCCCGTTCCAGCCGGTCGCGAATGGCCTCGCCGAGGCCGTCCGCGGGCATGGCGGAAAAGGCGATCGTCCGGGCGCCGGTCGCGTCCGCCTGCTTCATATAGGAAAAGAGATGGGCGGCGGCTTCCCTGAGGCTTCCCGACGGGCTGAGGTCGAGCACGAGCGCGGCCCTGTCTTCGCCCGGAAGCGCCCTGCCGCCGAAGCGGATCAGGGCCTCGCCCGGCCGCACCTCGGTCGCGTCCAGCCGAACCGAGGCTGCGGGCGCATAATGCGAGGCGAGCATGCCGGGCGCTTCCAGGGCGGCCCCCGCCGCCGTCATCGCTGCCCCCGCCGCCGCCGGCCGCAGCAGCCGCTGCCCGGCCACGGCCTCGATCTCGTCGGCCTCCAGCCCGCCCGGCCGCAACAGGCGAAGCTGCCCGTTCTCCATCTTGACGATGGTCGATTCGAGCCCGATGCCCGCCGGCCCGGCGTCGAGGATGAGGTCGATGGCGCCGCCGAGATCGTCGGCCACATGTGCGGCCGTCGTCGGGCTGATGCGCCCCGACGTGTTGGCGCTCGGCGCCGCCAGCGGCTGGCCGAAGGCTGCAATGACCTCGCGCGCAAAGCCGGCCGGCATGCGCAGCCCCAGCGTATCGAGCCCGGCCGTCGCCAGCGCATGCACGGCACTGCCGGGCGCCCGCGCGACGACCAGCGTCAGCGGTCCCGGCCAGAAGGCCTCGGCCAGCCGGCGGGAGACGGGATCGAACGCGCCATGGCGCTCGGCCATCGCCATGTCGGACACGTGGGAAATCAGCGGGTTGAAACGCGGGCGACCCTTGACCTCGTAGATCGAGGCGATCGCATCGGCCCGCGTCGCATCGGCCGCAAGCCCGTAGACGGTCTCGGTCGGCAGGGCGATCGGCCGGCCTTGGCCGAGCACCGCCACCGCGCGGTCCAGCGCCCGCGCCGGGTCCAGGGTCGTGTCGATGATCTCTGCCATGCCGCTTTCACGCTTCCGTCCGATGAGGGGGACGTCTTAAAGCATGTCGCGCGAACTGTGCAGCGCTTTTGCGGGAACGACAGGCGAAAAGCGCAAAGTCGAAAAAGCAGAAAGACGTCGAACCTCAGAGCGCGCGGATGATCGTGCGCAGCGCGTCGTTGCGGGCACCCAGCATCAGCACGTTCTTCAAGGCCGTCTTCGGGTCCTGCGTGCGGAAGAGAAGGCCGCCATCGCGGACGGTCCGGTTGATCACGAGCTTGCCCTGTTCTCGGTCGAGGTCCATCGCGACGGCGAAGTACATGCGCGAATATCCCCGGCGGACGTCGTCGAAGAAATGCTCGTCCTTGCCGATCTCGCAGAAGAAATTGGCCATGTAGAACGACCAGCGGACATCGTCATAGTCCGCGAACTTGGACCGCGCCGCCGTCACGTGGCAGTAGCCGAGGTGCGGGCTGTCGTCGAGCGTGCGGTGGAAGATCATCTTGGGAAAGCGGATGGAGGCGTGGAAGCCGTTGATGCGGTCGTAGGCGAGCGTGCCGGCGGTTTCCAGCTTGCGCCCCGTGCGCTCGGCCACCTGCTGGTGCGTCAGGTAGCGCTTGGCCGTGCGCGCCTCCGTCGTCCCGCGGTTGATGCGCCCGGTGCGAAGGTAATCGGTGTAGATGCCCCCGCGTTGGTCCGCGGGCGGCGTCTTGGCATCATCGAAGTAGCGCAGTTTGGCCATGGTCTGGTCCAGCATCGGTGATCTTCCTTTTCATCGCTTTTACGGTCCCGCCATGGCGCGAGGCTTGCGTGATCGCTGATATGCCGTCTTGGGGGCGGCACGGGTCCGGAATGTCACGCCTGAACCCGTTCATGTCGCAAACGGGCATCCGGCGCGCTGCCTGCCGGCCGACCGGACAATCCACATCTGTCTAAGTTTCGCGCATTGCCTTGTTTATCTTCACGGATCGGCTTTCAAAGACCTGGAAAAAGCCGGCGAATGCGCGTGTCGTCTTTCTCAAATCGCGTGTCGCTTCTTGGCCTCTGAAATCGGGCGACGCGGCGTTAGATAGAGAGGCTCAAGGCGCCGGTTCCCAAAGGATCCGGACAGTTTGGGAAGCCGGTCGAAACCCGGCGCTGCGCCCGCAACGGTGGTGGAGCATGAGCCGGCAGATCCGTCTTGAGGGTGCACCCCTCGGGAGATCGGCACGGCCAAGGCCCCTGAGCCCGGACACCTGTCTTGGTGCCAGTATGACTGTTCTCCTGAGACGGTTTATACTGCGACTGCCCATACTGTGACGATCGATGATGTGGAATGTCTTGGTGCGGCGGGGTCTTGAGGGTCGAGCGCGAAAAGCTCGCCCGAGCGGACCAGCCCTGAATACGGCCCCGCCGCGGGGTCCGTCGTTTAAAGGAACGGGAAGATGGATTTTCGCAGCGAAGTGCTCCGCACGCTCCGGAACCGGCGCGAGACCCACAGCCTCGAGCAGGCGTTTTATACGGATCCCGATCTCTACAAGATCGATCTGGAGGAGATCTGGTACAAGGACTGGCTCTTCATCGGCCATGACTGCGAGATCCCCAAGGCCGGCAACTATTTCACTGTGCAGGTCGGCGATTACCCCGTCGTCGTCACCCGCGACCGCCAGGGCGCGATCCATGCGCTGCACAATGCCTGCCGCCACCGCGGCTCGCGCGTCTGCACGCAGGCCAAGGGCGCCTCGGCCAAGCTCGTCTGTCCCTATCACAACTGGACCTATGAGCTGGACGGCAAGCTGATGTTCGCCCGCCAGATGGGCGAGGATTTCGACAAGTCGGCCCACGGCCTGAAGCCGGTCGCCTGCGAAACCATCGGCGGCTACATCTTCATCAGCCTGGCCGCCGAGCCGCTGGACTTTGCGCCCGTGCGCGACATGGTCACGTCCTACATCGCGCCGCACAATCTCAAGGACACGAAGGTCGCCTTCGAAAGCACCATCGTGGAAAAGGGCAACTGGAAGCTCGTCTGGGAAAACAACCGCGAGTGCTACCACTGCGCCAGCAATCACCCGGAGCTTTGCCGCACCTATCCGGAAGCCCCTTCGGCCACCGGCGTGCAGGGCGCCAAGGACGATCCGGTCATTTCCGAGCACTGGAGCCGCTGCGAAGCCTCCGGCCTGCCGAGCGAATTCCGCATCGATCCGACCGGCCAGTTCCGCGTCGCCCGCATGCCGCTCATCGAGGATGCCGAGAGCTACACCATGTCCGGCGCCCGCGCCGTCAAGCGCCGCCTCTCCGACGACGTCACCCAGAGCCATATCGGCACGCTTTTGATGTTCCATTATCCGAGCACCTGGAATCACGTGCTGGCCGACCACGCCATCACCTTCCGCGTGCTGCCGCTCGGGCCGGAACTGACGCAGGTCACCACCAAGTGGCTGGTGCACAAGGATGCGGTCGAAGGCGTCGACTACAATCTCGAAGAGCTGACGCATGTCTGGACCGAGACCAACGACCAGGATCGGCGGATCGTCGAGGAAAACGCCTTCGGCATCCGCTCGCCGGCCTACGAGCCCGGCCCGTACTCGCCCGAGCACGAAGGCGGCGTCATGCAGTTCGTCGAATGGTACACCCAGTTCATGCAGAACCGCCTGAACGGCGTCCACGCGCCGCTCGTGCGCGTGGCCTGAGATGAGCGACAAGCAGGGTCAAGCGACGGGGACGAGCATGGATCAGGGCAGGACCTCCGCATCGCCGTTCCGCCATTTCGACGAGCTTCAGCCCTGGAACGACCGCCAGCACCTGCTCGAATGCATCGCCGTGACGACGGAAGCGCCGGATGTCATGACCTTCGTGTTCAAGTCCGATCGCGATGGCTGGTTCCGCTATCTGCCGGGCCAGTTCGTCACGCTCGAAATCCCGGTGACGGCGGACGATCCGGTGATGCGGACCTATACGCTGTCCTCGACCCCGTCGCGCCCGTTCTCGATCGCCGTCACCGTCAAGGCGCAGGCGACCTCGATCGGCACGCGCTGGATGTTTGAAAACCTGCGCCCGGGCATGACGCTGAAGGCCTTCGGCCCGCTCGGCGATTTCTCCTTCGTGCGCTATCCCGGCGAAAAATACCTCTTCGTCTCGGCCGGCTCGGGCATCACGCCGATGATGTCGATGACGCGCTGGTTTTCCGATTGCGCGCCGCAGACCGACGTCGCGTTCATCTCCTGCGCCCGCCGCCCGGACGATCTGCTCTTCCGGCGCGAACTGGAAACGCTCAGCCCCGGCATGCCGAACCTGTCGCTCGGCTTCGTCGTGGAAGGCCATGAGCCCCGCCATGGCTGGCACGGCCTGCGCGGCCGCATCGATGCCGCCAAGGTGGCGCTGCTCGCGCCCGATTTCCTGAGCCGCACCGTGTTCTGCTGCGGCCCGGAGCCGTTCATGCGCGGCGTGCGCGAGATGCTGCAGGCGTCCGGTTTCGACATGGCGCGCTACCACGAGGAAAGCTTCCAGCCCGCCGCGGCACCCAATATCGATGAGCTCGCCGTTCGCGCCGGTGCGGGCGAGGGGGCCGGCGAGACGGACGGCGACCAGCCGGTCGTCGCGCCCATCGTGACCTTCACCATGGCCGGCAAGGAAGCCAAATGCGTTCCCGGCCAGACGGTGCTCCAGACCGCCCGCGCCGCCGGCGTTCGCATCGGTGCCGCTTGCGAAGGCGGCCTCTGCGGCACCTGCCGCGTCATGAAGATTTCCGGCGAGGTGGAGATGAACCACAATGGCGGCATTCTCGATGAGGAAGTCGAGGAAGGCTATATCCTCGCCTGCTGCTCCCGCCCCCTGACGGACGTGCAGATCGAGGCTTGAGGGGCCGGGCAGGGATAGGGGCAGCCGCGTCTGTCGAGGTGAGGCAGACCTGCCAGAGGCCGGACATGCGCCTAGCGCGAGGCGATCCGCGGGCCGCGCGTGGCGATCGAGGAGGTCGTCATGCCGTCCACGCCCAGCTCTGCCGGGCTAAGCGCGGCCTGGCTAAGCGCTGCCCGCGTGCCGATGCAGACGGGGCGTGCGCCGTTGGCGGCAACCAGCGTCACCACGGGCGGGTCGAGCGTCGGTATGGCAGGCACCGGCTGAGCTGGCGCAGGGTCTGAAGGCAGGGGTTTTTCCGGCAGCAGCGCGCCCTTGGCCCATTCCACCTTCAGCCGTGCCGCATCCATCGGGGCGACGTTGACGTCGATGTCCGGCAGGGTTCCGCCGATGCGATAGGGGCAGCGGCGCTTGTTGCAATTGGCGCCGGAGGAGAACTGCCACAGCGCGTAGCTGTCCCAGTTGCCCATCGGAAAGACGTCGCGGATGCCCGGCTTGTAGCGCGCATACCAGAGCGGCAGGCGCGAGAGGATCGGGTAGAGCGCCCGGTTTTCGGCGATATGGCGGGCGGTCGTGTGGTTGGTGTAGAGCATCGGATAGCGCCCGGTGCGGGTCTTGATATGCTGCGCGAAGATCTCGCCGTCGGCGAGCGACATGAAGTTTTCCGGATCGATGCCCTCGATATCGAGCACCATCAACTCGTCGGCCGCGGGTTCGGCATAGTCGAGAAAGTGGTTGGCCTGCTCGATCGGGTTGCCCGGCCGCGCCAGATGATAGGCGCCCCAGAGCAAGCCGCTCGCTCGCGCCACCATGCGGCGGGTCTGATAAAGCTCGCGGCTGACCGCATACTTCCGCCACATCGTCTTACAGTGCGCAAAACTGTCGCCCTTGTGGTCGCCTGTGCAGGAAAAACTCTCCGGCATTCCGTCCGAGGCCTTGGAAACGAAGCCGGCGATGCGCTTGTTCTTCAGCATCTCCTGCCAGTCGACGATGTTGAGCTCGTAGGCGTCGATGACCAGCGCCGGCTCCGGCTTCTTCCACGGTTCCTGATCGACCGCGCGCGCCGTCTGCGGCAGAAACAGGCTGCCGAGCGAGAAAGCGAGGCCCGCGACGAGAGCGACGAGGGGCCTGACGACCACGCCGATGGGCCCTCCTGAGGAAGGCTGTAACGCGCCGGCAATGATTCTGGCGGTGGTGGACATGGGCGCAATGCTGCGCTCACATGGTTAACGCGCCGTTAACCCGCGCGAAATGGCGCGCGCCGCGTGCCCGCCGGGGGAACCAACAGGTCCGTCGCCCGTTGTCAGACCAGCGGATACCGTGCCCCCGCGCGGTCGTTCGATCAGAATTTCAATAAAAATTCTCGGAGGAAACAATGGGTCTCTTCAACGCAAAGCTCCTGTCGGCCGCCGGCCTTTCCGCAGCGCTCTTCATCACCTCGTTCGTGCCGGTCCAGGCCATGGTGCCGATCCCGGTCCAGAAGCCGGTCCAGACGGCGAATGCAGCCGAGCCCGTCCAGTACCGCAATCGCGATCGCGACGACTGGCGCCGCCGCGGCTATCACCGCCGCAACAATGCCTATTACTACAACGGCCACCGCGGTTATCGCGAACGCCGTCGTGGCTACCGCGAATATAACGGCATGTGGTTCCCGCTCGCAGCCTTCGCGACAGGCGCCATCATCGGCGGTGCCGTCAACAATGACCGGCCGGTCCGCGTCGGCGGCAGCCATGTCGCCTGGTGCCAGAACCGCTACCGTTCGTATCGTGCCTACGACAATACGTATCAGCCGAACAACGGCCCGCGCCGCCAGTGCAACTCGCCTTATTGATCTGCTGAGTTTATACATGATTGACGAAAAGGCACCGGTTCACCGGTGCCTTTTAGCATTTTGGCCTCACGGTTCAGCAAGGTCTCAGAGAATCCCGATGCGCTTCAGGATCGTCCAGGCGAATGCCATGGACATAACGATGAAGACGCCGGCAAACAGCGTGCCATGGACGCCGCCGGAGAGCGGCAGGTCGCTGGTGTTCATGCCGAAAAAGCCGGTGACGAGCGTCGGCGGCAGCAAAAAGGCCGTCATCAGCGACAGGATGTAGAGATGGCGATTGGTCTCCGAGGAGAGCTTGCTGTCAATCTCCTCATGCAGCAGCCGCGCCCGCTCCTGCAGCGCGAAGACGTCGCGGTCCACCGTCTCCAACTTGTCGGTCAGGCGTTCGGCAACGTCGATGAAACCGGTGGGAACCTCGTCGTCGTCGGATGCCGCCGCACGGCGCAGAAGCGCAAGCAGCGTGCGCAGATGCCGGTGCAGCCGCACGGCGGTGCGGCGCAGCGGCGCCAGCCGCGGCTGGTCGTTGTGTCCGGCCTCGCCATAGACCTCGTCCTCGATGACGTTCAGCTCTTCCGTCAGTTCGAGCACAAGGCCGATCAGCGTGCGCTGGAACTCGATCACCATCATCTCGAACAGGTCGATCGGACGCAGGCAGCGCGGGTTCTTCTCGATTGCTGTCTTGACCCGGTCGATGCTGCGCAACGGGTGCAGCCGCGTCGTCACGATCACCTTGTCCGTGACGACGAAATGCAGCCAGCCGATCGTCTTCGTCATCTCGTCGAACGTGCGTTCGAAATCGACCAGCGTGCCGTGCACCATGGCCTCGTCGGTGGTGATCGCGGCCTGCGTGTCGTGGCTCGACAGCGTGGCCAGCGCATCCGGCGGCAGGTCACAGATCTTCTGGATCAGCGCCGGCGTGCGCGCATCGCTCAGCGCCAGGTGCAGCCAGAGCCAGCCATCGCCCTCGCTCAGGGCCGCAAGCGGCGCATCGGCGGAGATGCGCTCGCCACGGCTCTGGCCCGGAGGAAAGCGATAGGCCCAGACGAGGCCGGGAATTTCAGGCGAAACAAGGTTCATGACGGAATATCCGGCGGCCGGGATCGTGCTGTATCGATCTTCTATGACAGTTTCGTTGCAAGGCAAGACTTCGTTTCGAGGCCCAGATTTTGGTTGCGAGGCCAGACGCCGTTGCAAGGGCCGAACGGCCCCCGCGGAGCGGTCGGAGATCGGCAGTTGACGTTTACGTCAAAATCAATAATTTAAGCGACGGCGCGGGAAAGACGGATGGGCGCCGGCAAAGGCAGGAGGACCTCATGTACACATCGCCCGTGGACGACATTCTGTTCACGCTCAAGCATATCGCCGGGCTCGACAACGACGCCTCGGTCGATACCGATATCGTGGATGCCGTGATTTCGGAGGCGGGCCGTTTCTGCGACGCGACGATCGCGCCGGCTGCGGCACGCGGCGACAAGGAGGGCTCCCGGCTTGCCAATGGCGAGGTCCGCTCGCCCTCCGGCTGGCCCGAGATCTACCGCGCCTGGGCGGCGGCCGGCTGGAACGGCCTCGCCGCGCCGATGGATGTCGGCGGGCAGGGCCTGCCGCACCGGCTGCAGATCGCCGCCATGGAAATCTGGAACGGCGGCTCGATGGCCTTCGCGCTCGCGCCGATGCTGACGGGCGGTGCCGCCGAGGCGCTGGCCGCGCACGGTTCGGACGCGCTGAAGGCCCGGTTCCTGCCAAAGATGGTGTCCGGCGCGTGGACCGGCACGATGAACCTCACCGAACCCCATGCCGGCTCGGACCTCTCGACGCTGCGCACGCGGGCCGAACGCCGCGATGACGGCACCTACCGGATTTTCGGTCAGAAGATCTACATCACCTGGGGCGAGCACGACCTCACCGACAACATCGTCCATCTCGTTCTGGCGCGTCTCACTGACGCGCCCGAGGGCACGCGCGGCATCTCGCTGTTCCTGGTGCCGAAATTTCTCGTCAACGACGACGAGAGCCTCGGCGCGCGCAACGATCTCTTCTGCCACTCGATCGAGGAGAAGCTCGGTATTCATGCCTCGCCGACCTGCACCATGATCTATGGCGACGGCCGCTTCGGTGCGGAGGCCGGGGCCGTCGGCTATCTGATCGGCGAGGAAAACCGCGGGCTCGCCTGCATGTTCACCATGATGAACAACGCCCGCCTCGCGGTGGGCGTCCAGGGCGTCGCCATGGCGGAGGCCGCAACGCAGGGCGCGCTCGCCTATGCGCGCGAACGGCGTCAGGGCAAGGCACCCGGTAAAAATGCGGGCGCCACGACATCGAGCCCGATCATCGACCATCCCGATATCGCCCGCACGCTGCTGACCATGAAGGCGCTGACGCAGGGCGCACGTGCGATCACCTATCTTTGCGCCGAAGCGGTCGATCGCGCCCACGAGGCGGAGGGCGACGAGAAACGCCACTGGCAGGATCGCGCGGCGCTCCTGACCCCGATCGCCAAATCCTTCCCGACCGATGTCGGTGTCGAGGTTGCCTCGCTCGGCATCCAGGTCCATGGCGGCATGGGGTTCGTCGAGGAGACCGGTGCCGCGCGCCTGTTGCGCGATGCGCGCATCGCCCCGATCTACGAAGGCACCAACGGCATCCAGGCGATCGATCTCGTCACCCGCAAGCTGCCGCTCGGCGACGGCGCCCATGTCCGCGGCCTGATTGCCGACCTGCTCGCCATCGCTAAGACCGTTGCGAGATCGGATGCCGACGCCTGGGGCACGACCGCTTCGCGTCTTGAGGATGCGATCGGCGCCTTGTCCACGGCCACCGAATGGCTCCAATCCGAAGTCGCGGCCGGCAGGCTGTCTACGGCGCTGGCCGGTGCCACCGCCTATCAACGCCTCTTCGGCCTCGTCCTCTCCGGTGCGCTTCTCGCCAAGGGGGCGACAAGCGAAGCCGACGATGGCCGACAGGCGCAGCGCGTCGCGCTGGCGCGCTTCTTTGCCGAAAACCTCATCGGCGAAACCGCGTCCCTTGCCGACGCCATTCTCCACGGCGCAGCCAGCCTCGAGGCTGCGCGCATCGCGCTGAACTGAGATCCCGATATGACCGACGAGACCATCCTCATCGAACGCCCGGATGCCGCCATCCGCGTCATTCGCTTCAACCGTCCGCAAAAGAAGAACGCCATCACCGGAGCCATGTATCAGGCGATGACCGCGGCGCTCGCAGCGGCCGAGGCGGACGACGACGTTCGCGTCGTGGTCTTTCTCGGATCGCCCGGCTGTTTTTCCGCCGGCAACGACATGGCGGACTTCGCGCGAATGGCCATGGGCGAAACCCGGGGAACGGAGGTTTTCGGCTTCCTGCACGCTCTGGCGACCGTCACCAAGCCGCTCGTGTCCGGCGTCGACGGTCTCGCGATCGGCATCGGCACGACGCTCAACCTGCATTGCGACCTCACCGTCATCTCGACCCGCACCCAGCTGCGGACGCCCTTCGTGGATCTCGCTCTGGTGCCCGAAGCCGCCTCCAGCCTCATCGTCCCCCGCATCATCGGCCACCAGCGCGCCTTTGCGCTGCTCGCCGCCGGCCTGCCGATCGCAGCCGACGAGGCCGTGGCCGCCGGCCTCGTCTGGAAGGCCGTCGCACCCGAGGTGCTGGAACAGGAAACCCTTGCCGCCGCCGCCATGCTCGCCGCCAAGCCGCCCCAGGCGCTGCGCATCGCCCGTCAACTCCTGCGCGGCGACACCGCGGACATCCTCGCCCGCATCGACATCGAAGCGGAGCATTTCGCCACCCGCCTGAAAAGCACCGAAGCCCAGGCCGCCTTCACGGCCTTCCTCTCCAGGCGCTGACGCGCACCACGCCATTCAACACGCCTTGCAGCGGAAACCGCATCGTTGTATATTAGCGGAGTGACAGCCGAAGCGCTAACTCCGGCTGTCGTTTCGCTTAGACGAGGAATGTTACCCGCACGTGGAGTTGCCAGCCCGTGCGGGTTTTCCTTATCTCAAGCGTGATGCTCACGGGCAAATATCCCATTCGCGTCACTCCTGTTCGACAGCAAAGCCCTTTGCCGAGGTCGGGGAGGCTCATCATCCCCGACGCGCTGGCTGGCACAGCGCTTTCTGCTTCTGCCGCGAACGGAGCGAGCGTAGCAGACCGGTCCGGGAATATAAGGATTTTCTTTTTTAAGGTTTTTTCGGGAGCGTGTCGCGCTGCCCTGCAGGCGATCAGGCGTGCCTGCAGATGTCGGGTTTGTCGGGCGTTGTCTGTTCCGTTGTCTTGCACACGGCAGACAACGCTGTATATTAGCGGAGTGGCAGCCGGAGGGTGAACTCCGGCTGCCTGTCGCTCAGACTAGGAATATGACCCGCACGTGCAGTTGCCAGCCCGTGCGGGTTTTCCTTATCTCAAGCGTGATGCTCACGGGTAGATATCCCATTCGCGTCACTCCTGTTCGACAGCAAAGCCTTTGCCGAGGTCGGGGAGGCTCATCGTCCCCGACGCGCTGGCTGGCACAGCGCTTTCTGCTTCTACCGCGAACGGCATGAGCGTAGCACGGGCCATTTCTAAATATTAGAAAATTCAGATATGATGTCAGCGCGTCAGCATTGCCACGGCTTCGACATGGGACGACCAGAGGAATTGATCGACGGGGGTGACCGCGGTGACGCGGTAGCCGCCTTCGATGAGGATCGAAAGATCGCGCGCGAGGGTCTGCGGGTTGCAGGACACGGCGACGATGGTCTTGACCGTCGAGCGGGCCAGCTCGCGGCATTGCGCCTCGGCGCCGGCGCGGGGCGGATCGAAGACGACGGCGTCGAAGACCTTCAGCTCGGAGGTCATCATCGGCCGGCGGAAGAGGTCGCGCTTTTCGATGGTGACGGGCTTCAGCCCCTGCGTGTTGCGGGCGGCGAGGTCGAGGGCCTTCAGCGCCTTCTCCTCGCTCTCCACCGCATGCACGCGGCCTTTTCGCGCCATGCGCAGCGCGAAGGTGCCGGTCCCCGCGAAGAGATCGGCGATCCGCTTGGCCTTGCCCAGATGCGCGAGGACCAGCTCCGCCATCGCCGCTTCGGCAACCGCGCTCGCCTGCGCAAAGCCGCCGGGCGGCGGCGAGACGGCGATGCCGTCGAAGGTGATGAGCGGCTTCATCGGCTCGACGATCGTCTCGCCATTGACCGCGAGCCGGGCGATGCCGCGCAGCGTCAGCACGGCCTCGATCGCCTGTTGCCGGTGCCGGTCCGACAGCGCCTTGATGCCTTCGGCGGCGAGATCGAGCCCGGCCGAGGTCTCCAGAACGGTGATGCGAAACGGCTCGGCACTGGCGGCAAGCGCGGCCGCAACGATGCGGATGGCGGCGAGCCGGGAGACGATGCCAGGGCTCGCGATCGGACATTCCGCAATGGAAACGATATGATGGCTTTCCGCCTGGTTATAGCCGAGCAGCAGCTCCTTTTCGGTGCGCCGCGCGGTGAAGACCGTCCGCCTGCGTTCGCCGGGGCGGGCAATGACCAGCGGTGCCACCTCCGTTTCGATGCCGCGCGCGCGCAGGGCATCGATCACGATCTGCCGCTTGAACGCGTGGTAGAGGTCGTCGCCGGCATGCTGCAGCGTGCAGCCGCCGCAGGTGCCGTTCTCGCCCTCCGGCCCGAAATGCCGGCAGGCGGGCGCGACGCGGTCGGGCGAAGGCGCGAGCAGCGACATCACCGTGCCCTGCTGCTTGTTGACGGCGAGCGTCACCCGTTCGCCGGGAAGCGTGAAGGGCACGAAGATGGGCCCGGCGTCGGAGGTAACGATGCCGTCGCCCTGCAGGCCCAGCCGTTCGATCGTCGCGGTTTCCGCGCTCATGCTCTGTCCTCGTCCGTCTCTGCGTCCGCCTCGGCATCGTCATCGAGAGGCTTGCGGCCGGCGAGCAGGAACTCCTCGTTTCCGTCGCCGCCGGCAATCGGGGAGGGGATCATCCCGAGGCTTTCCCAGCCCATCTCCTCCACGAGCCAGCGCTCCAGTTCGGCGGCCACCTCGGGTGCGGTCGAGGGATCTTTCAACAGTCCCGCCTTGCTGACGAAATCACGGCCGGCCTCGAACTGCGGCTTGACCAGCAGGATGCAGAGCGCGCCGGGCACCGCGAGGTCGAGCGCCGGGGGCAGAGCGAGCTTCAGCGAGATGAAGGACACGTCGGAGACGACCATGCCGATCTCGCGGTCTTCCAGATGCTCCTCGTCGAGCACGCGGGCGTTCAGCCCCTCTATGTTGGTGACGCGCGGATCGGCTTCGAGCCGGGGGTGGAACTGGCCGTGGCCGACATCCACGGAAATGACATGGGCAGCGCCCGCATGCAGCAGCACTTCGGTAAAGCCGCCGGTGGAGGCGCCGATATCCAGACAGTCCAGCCCCTCGGGCGACAGCGCGAAATGGTCGAGCCCGGCTTTCAGCTTCAGCGCCGCGCGCGAGACATAGGCCTGGACCGGATCGTCGATCTCGATCGTCACATCCTCGGGAAAGGTGGAGCTCGGCTTGGTGACGACGCGGCCGTTGACCCGCACGGTTCCCCGCTGCACGGCATCGCGTGCGCGAGACCGGCTGGCGACGAGCCCGAGGTTGAGAACGAGCTGGTCGAGGCGGACGGTGGTTTTCGGTTCGTTTGACATGGCGCCTGTCATGGCGTGTCGAGGCCCGGCTGACAAGCCTTTTGCGCGATATGCGAGCTTATGCCTGTCCCTCGGCGGTCAGCTCGCCGCGCCGCGGCCGACGCGCTTTTGTCCCAGAGCGCGGAACACGGTGGAAACGATGCCGGCGCGGTCGAGACCCGCCTGGGCATACATGGCCTCCTGCTTGCTCTGTTCCATCCAGAGATCCGGCAGCACCATCGGGCGCACCTTCAGCCCGGAATCCATCAGGCCTTCGAGCGCGAGGAACTGCAGGACATGGCTGCCGAAGCCGCCGACCGACCCTTCCTCGATGGTGATCAGAACCTCGTGCTCGCGGGCAAGCCGGCGGATGAGGTCGTGGTCGAGCGGCTTGGCGAAACGCGCGTCCGCCACCGTCGTCGAAAGCCCGGCGGCATCGAGATCCTCGGCGGCCAGCAGACAATCGGCAAGCCGCGTCCCGAAGGAGAGCAGCGCGACCTTGGTGCCTTCCTTGACGATGCGGCCCCGGCCGATCTCCAGAATCTCGCCCCGCACCGGCATGTCGATGCCCACGCCTTCGCCGCGCGGGTAGCGGAAGGAAATCGGACCTTCGTCATAGGCCGCAGCCGTGCGCACCATATGCTTCAGCTCCGCCTCGTCGGCCGCGGCCATCACCACGAAGCCGGGCAGGGCGGCAAGATAGGTCGTGTCGAAGGAGCCCGCATGCGTCGGGCCGTCGGCACCGACGAAACCGGCGCGATCGATCGGGAAGCGCACCGGCAGGCCCTGGATCGCCACGTCGTGGACCACCTGGTCGTAGCCGCGCTGTAGGAAGGTGGAATAGAGCGCGGCAAACGGCTTCAACCCTTCGGTCGCCAGTCCGGCCGCAAAGGTCACGGCGTGCTGCTCGGCAATCCCCACATCGAAGATGCGAGAGGGATGCGCCAGCGCGAACTTGTCGAGCCCGGTGCCGTTCGGCATGGCGGCGGTCACCGCGACGATCCGCTCGTCCTCATTCGCCTCCTGCACCAGCGCTTCGGCAAACACGGCCGTGTAGGAGGGCGCGTTCGGCTTGGCCTTCGCCTGCGCGCCGGTGATGACGTCGAAGGTGTTGACGCCGTGATATTTGTCGGCGGCGGCTTCCGCCGGGGCATAGCCCTTGCCCTTCTGCGTCACCACGTGGATCAGCACCGGTCCGTGCGCATTGTCGCGCACGTTGCGCAGCACCGGCAGCAGATGCTCGAACGCGTGCCCGTCGATCGGCCCGATATGGTAGAAACCCATCTCCTCGAACAGCGTGCCGCCGGTCACGTAGCCGCGGGCGTGCTCCACCGCACGGGTGATGGCGCGATCGACGGACTTGCCGAGATAGGCGGTCAGCTTCTTGCCGAGCTCGCGGAAGCCCATATAGGTCCGGCCGGAGGCGAGCCGCGCCAGATAGGCGCTCATGGCGCCGGTCGGCGGCGCGATCGACATGTCGTTGTCGTTGAGAATGACGATCAGCCGGGCGTCCAGCGCGCCGGCATTGTTCAGCGCCTCGTAGGCCATGCCGGCCGACATCGCGCCGTCGCCGATGACGGAGATGACGTTTCGCTTCACGCCCTGCAGTTCGGAGGCGACCGCCATGCCGAGACCGGCGGAAATGGAGGTGGAGGAATGCGCGGCGCCGAAGGGATCGTATTCGCTCTCCGCCCGGCGGGTAAATCCGGACAGGCCGTTTTCCTGGCGCAGCGTGCGGATGCGGTCGCGGCGTCCGGTCAGGATTTTGTGGGGGTAGCACTGGTGGCCGACGTCGAAGATCAGCCGGTCGTGCGGCGTGTCGAACACCTTGTGGATGGCGATCGTCAGCTCGACCACGCCAAGGCCGGCGCCGAGATGGCCGCCGGTGCGCGAGACGGCATCGATCATCTCGGCGCGCAGTTCTCCGGCCAGCTGCGGCAGGTCCTTGTCGTCGATGGCCTTGAGATCCCGGGGCAGGTTGACCTTGTCCAGAAGCGGCGTCGACGGCTGGGAAATCGGTTGGGTCACGCTGTCCTCATACCCGCGGTCATTGATGGGCCGCGATCGAAATCATTCGCAAAAAGGCCTCTTAATCGCAATTTGCGGAAATTGCAAAAGCCCGTCGCAGCGACATCTCCACGTTGGAGCCCTGTCAGACCATCGTCGCAAAAACCGTGCGGCAGACCGGATCGGCCCCGCTCCGAATCTGCTTCAGGGGTGCCGGGTAGGATACCGGAACCCCCGTCTCGATCCTACAACAAACTTCGGCTCCGAAAGTTCGGCACCTCACGCATCCTGCCCCACGCCTCACGCCCTACGCCTTATGCCCTGGCGGCCTGCGTCCGGCGCATGATGCCGACGGTTGCAAACCAGAGCACGACGCCGATGGCGAGAAGCACGCCGGCGATGAGATATTGAACCGGGTCGCGCCCGGTCCAGGGGCCGGCCAGAAAGGTGCAGGTCAGCGCGCCGAGCACCGGAAACACCGTGGGAATGCGGAAGTGCTTGTGCTCCACCGTATCCTTGCGCAGCACGAGCACGGCGATGTTGACGATGGCGAAGACGCCGAGCAGCAGCAGCGCCGTCGTGCCGCCGAGCTGGGGGACGCCCCCGGCGAAGACGAGGAGGCCGACGGCCAGCAGCGTCGTGAAGCCGATGGCGATGTAGGGCGTCTGGCGCCCGTGATGCACGCGGCCGAGAACGGCGGGAATGACGTCTTCCCGCGCCATGCCGTAGAGCAGCCGGCTTGCCATCATCATGTTGATCAGGGCGGAATTGGCGACCGCGAGCATGGTGATCACGCCGAAGATGCTGATCGGAAATCCGGGCGCCCCGGCCTGGATGACCTTCAGAAGCGGCGTCTCGCCTTCGCTGAGTTCGGCGGCCGGCACCAGCGTGATGGCGGCGATGGAGACGAGCACGTAGATGACGCCGGTGATGAGCAGGCCGGTCAGCAGAACCTTTGGAAAGATCCGGCTCGGATCCTTGCATTCCTCGGCCATGTTGACCGAATCCTCGAACCCCACCATGGCGAAGAAGGCGAGCGTGGTGGCGGCGATGACCGACCAGAACACGCCGCTGTCGCCGGCCGGCGTGAACGTCGTGATGCGCGACACGTCGCCCTGGCCGTGGAAGATCGCCCAGAAGCCGATGCCGATGATGATCAGCAGGCCGGTGAGTTCGATCATCGTCAGCCCGACATTGAGCTTCACGCTCTCCCCGACGCCGCGAAAGTTGATGGCGGCCACGAGCCCGAGAAACAGGATCGCGATCAGAACGACCATCGCATTGCCGACCTCGAGCCCGAGCGCCGCGGTGAAATTGGCGGAAAAGGCCCGCGCGGCCGTGGAAGCCGAGGTGATGCCCGACGACATCACCGCGAAGGCGACGATGAAGGTGAGGAAATGAATGCCGAAGGCCTTGTGGGTATAGAGCGCCGCACCGGCCGCCTTCGGATATTTCGTCACCAGCTCGAGATAGCTGAAGGCGGTGAGCAGCGCGACGGCAAAGGCGATGAGGAAGGGAAGCCAGACGACACCGCCGACCTTGCCCGCGACCTGTCCGGTCAGCGCATAGATCCCGGTGCCGAGAATGTCGCCGATGATGAAGAGCAGCAGCAGCGCCGGCCCCATCACGCGCTTCAGCTCGGGTTGCGTCGCCTGTCTGTCCTCAACCGTCATCGGAAATCCCCTTCTCCCACGGATCGTCTTCCAAAAGACATAGTTCAGCAGGCGGTGAAGGAAAGATGCATCCGCCACGCCGCGCGACGGCACGATTTCCAGCACGGGTTGTGACATGTTGCCGGTCCCGCTGTGCCGAAACCACACGCATCCTGACGTCTTCGCTCAAGGTTTTGGTAGGTCTTTTCGGGTAATTTGCGCGCGTGACGCGGCGACAGGTGCGCATATTGGCCGGATGTCCGGTGTTCGAACAGGGAGCGAAACGGGATGCTCACGACGCTGACGGCGCTCTGCGGGCAGACGATGCGAAGCGCCATTGCCGAGGATGACGATCTGGTGGCCAAGGGCCTGAACGCCAACAGGGCGCTGGCTTTGATCAAGCTGTTCTGGATGCGCACCGGCATCGAACTCGACGTCAACCTCTTCTACCGCGCCCGCACGCCGCGTGCCATCGTCGAGGCGATCGCGGACAATCGCGTGCAGCCGGGCGAGAAGATCCTGCTGTTGCGCGATGGCGACCACACCCGCCCGCTTTTCCTCTTTGCCGGCGGCGTCAATTGTTTCCTCGAAACGCAGGATCTCGTGGATGCGATGAGCTATGACGGGGCGATCTACGGCGTCACGCTCACCGATTTCGGCCGGCCGGCGAACGATCCGCCCGCGGTCGCGGACGAGATCGCGCTCGCCTATCGCGCCATCAAGGACATCCAGCCGACCGGGCCGTACCGGATCGCGGGCTACTCCTTCGGAGGCCTGCTGGCGCTGGAGCTTGCGCGGCGGGCAAGGGCTGAGGGTGATGCGATCGCGGCGCTGATGCTGCTCGATCCGCCGCAGAACGATCACAGCTGGCCGCTGCCCCTCTGGGCCCGGCTGATGCGCAGGACCGTGACCCGCCAGGCGAAATCGGTGCTGGGCAAGCTGGCGGGCCGGACACGCCGTCGCGACAGACGGTCGGGGCGTGCCCCCGGCGAAAACGACGGCCAGTCCCTGCGCGAGGATCTTGCGGCGGCCGCCTTCCGTCACAGTCCGCCCCGGCGGGGCCATCAGCTCGTCTTCCGCTTCCTGAGCCCACGCCGGCCAGACTATCCGCTGAAGGCGCCGCAATGGGCAGGCGGCTACACGCCCGCCTACGATGCCCGCGCGCGCCAGCTGCTGCAGATGAAGGGTCTCTATCGTCCGAGCCTCTATGACGGGCCGCTCGTCTTCTTCGGCTCGACATCCGGCTCGCCGATCGATTGCGATGCCCCGCGCATCTGGAAGCCCTATCTGCCGCAGGCCGAATGGATCACCGTCTCGGGCAATCACCTCAGCATGATCGTCGCCAGGAACGGAAAAAACCTCGCCGCCCTGATGGACCGGTCTCTGCGCGATGCGGCTGCCCCGACGCAGGTTCAGCCCGACCGTCGGCCGTCTTCGGGTGAGGAAAGTGCCGCCGCCTGACCGGCGTCAGTCGCCGTCGAGCGGTTCCACGCCCTGCGGCTTGCCGGTGCGGTCGAGACGGATCTTCTCGATGCGGTTTTCCGCCGCGTTGAGCAGGGCCTCGCAATGCTTCTTCAACGCTTCCCCGCGCTCGTAGAATTCGATCGACCGGTCGAGCGCGACATCGCCGCGCTCCAGCGCCGAGACGATCGATTCCAGCTCCTCCACCGCCCGCTCGAAAGAGAGGGCGGCCACATCGGCAGGCGCGGCGGCAGCGGCGGGATTGGCCGATCCGCCGGCCGGCGATTGCGTGCGTGCGTCGTTTGCCATGTCGGTCATCCCCTCATCAGGCGCTGGATATGCAGGCCGGCCGATTCGGCGAGCCCCACGAGGTCATAGCCGCCTTCGAGCAGGCTGACGATGCGGTTGCCGGCATGCTTGCCGGCGATATCGAGCAGCCGCCCGGTCGCCCAGTCGAAATCGTCGCCGACCAGATTGATCTGCGCCAGCGGATCGCGGTGATGGGCGTCGAAGCCGGCCGAGATGATGACGAGATCCGGCCGGAAACGCTCGAGCGCCGGCAGCACGCGCGACTTGAACGCCTCGCGGAAATGATCGCTGCCCGTATCGGGCGACAGCGGCGCGTTGACGATCGTGTTGTGCGTGCCCGTCTCGTCCTTCGCCCCGGTGCCGGGATAGAGCGGCATCTGGTGGGTCGAGCAGAAGAGCACGGAGGCATCGTCATAGAAGATGTCCTGCGTGCCGTTGCCGTGGTGCACGTCCCAATCGACGATCGCCACGCGCTCGGCGCCGTGCACGCGCTGGGCGTGGCGCGCGGCGATGGCGGCATTGTTGAAGAAGCAGAAGCCCATGGCCTTCTTCGTCTCGGCATGGTGGCCGGGCGGCCGCGAGGCGACGAAGACATTGTCGGCCTTGCCGGTGAAGACGGCATCCACCGCCGCCACCGCGCCGCCGATCCCGGTCAGGGCCGCCTGCAGGCTGGCGGGGCTTGCATGCGTATCGGCCTCGAAGCTGTTGATGCCCTCTTCGGGGATCACCGACATCACGGCGCGCAGATGCTCCTCCGGATGGGCGAGCAGGACGAGATCCTCGTTGCCCTGCGGTGCCTTTTGCCGGACGAGGTCGGAGAAGCGATCGTGCTCCAGCGCCAGATTGAGCGCCCGCAGCCGGTCCGGCCGCTCGGGATGACCCTCGGGCACCTGATGCTCGAGGAAGATGGGATGTTCGAAGAGGATCGTTGTCATGCGCGGCAAGCTACCGCAAAACGCTGCGAACCGGAACCGGTTTCAGGATAAAATAGACAAGCGTATTGAGCGGGTTAGCGTGACGTCCGGCGGGCAGGCGGCAGCGGTGCGCGCCCGCCGCCTGTTCCGCCTTGCGCGTTCACGTCCGCTGCGGCAGCAGCGGGTAGCCGACCAGCACGGCGCGGGCGGCAAGTGCCGCGATGCCCGCCTTCAGGGCGTCGCCGGGAAGGAAGACCGCATTGCCTGTCAGCGCGGCGAAGAAGCCCATGCCGGTGTTGATGGAAAGCCAGATCGTGCCCATGAGATAGACGACGCCGATGCCGCCCACGACCGAGGCAAGCAGGAAGCCGGCGATCTGCCGCCCGCCGCTCTGGCTTTCGCGAACCATCCGCTCGGCGATGAGGCCGGTGACGAACGTGCCGACGACCCAGCCCGCGATGTAGCCGGCCGTCGGGCCGGCGAGAATGGCAAGACCGCCGCGCCCGCCCGAAAGGACGGGCAGGCCGACCGCGACCATGAGGATGAGGAGGAGATAGGCAAGCGCGCCGCGCTTGGCGCCGATGATGCAGCCGGCCAGCATGACGCCCATCGACTGCGCGGTGATCGGCACCGGGATGAAGCCGAGCGTGATCGGCGGAATGATGCCGAGGACGATGACGATGGCGGTAAACAGGGCAGTGAGAACCAGATCGCGTGTGGACATCGTCCCTCCTTTCACGAATTGCTGATGGACGCGAATTACTGACGGCGCAGGCCGCGCGCGTCAATGGCCATGGCGATCATGTCCGCATCTTTCAGCGTCAGGATGATCAAGGGCGCCAGCATCTTCAACGGCCGCACGGGCAGGCCGCGCGCCGCATGCGCGTCCCGCAGGCTCTCGTAGCGCGTCGCGATCTCCGGCACGAAGCGCAGCACGAGGCCGAGCGCCAGCCCGATATCGGCGGCATTCACGAGGCCCAGCCGCTCGAACGGCAGCATCAGGACGGTGATCTCCTCCATGAAATCCCCCACCTCCGTCGAGGCGGTGACGGCCGCGGCGAGCAGAATGAGCGTGGCGAAGCGCAGGAGGACGACGAGACCCTGAAGCGGCGCTTCGAAGACGCCCGTGGCGACGGCCACGATCGCGATGGAGACGAACGGCCAGAAAAGCCGCGACCCCGCCTCGGAAAACGACATCCCGACGCTGGCAAGGACCAGCGCCGACAGCACGGCGGCGCCGCCGAGAAGCAGCGGACTGCCGGTCAGGAAGATCGCAAGGCTCGCGAGAAACAGGCCGGCGAGCTTGATGCGTACGGACAGCCGGTGAAGCGGCGTCGCGCCGTCGATATGCAGGCTCCTCAGCACAGCGCGACCGCCTCATAGGCCTTGACCACGTCGCCCGGCGCCCCGTCGGCGATCAGGCGACCCTCGTGGAAGAGGAGCACGCGGCCGAAACGCTCGATCAGCGACAGGTCGTGGCTGACGACGATGGCGGCTTCCTCAAGGCCTTCCAGCGTGTCGATCACCCGCTTGCGGTTCTTCAGGTCCAGCTGGTTGGTCGGCTCGTCGAGGATCAGGATGTCGGGTGCGCTCACGAGCACGCTTGCCATCGCGACCAGCTGCGTCTCGCCGCCCGACAGCGCATGCACCCGCCGCCGCGCCAGATGCGCGATGCCGAAGCGCGCAAGAATGGCCGCGACCCGGTCGGCGACCTCGGCCTTGCCGACGCCGCGGCTCTTCAGCCCGAGTGCGATATCGTCGGCGACGATCGGCAGGATCAGCTGGTTCTGCGGGTTCTGGAAGATGAAGCCGACGGTGCCGAGCACGGCCGGGCCATCCGCGACGGTGTCGAGCCCGTTCACGGTGACGCGGCCCTGGCTCGGCTTCACCAGCCCGTTGATCGCCCGCGCAAAGCTCGTCTTGCCCGATCCGTTGAGCCCGATCACCCCGATCCGCCGTTCGGTCAGCGTCAGGTCGAGCGGCTGCAGCGCGACGGTCTCGCCATAGCGGACACTGCAATCGGCAAAGCGGATCTCCAATCCCGTCTCCTCGGATCTGACAGCGGATGGCCGGTTCATAGGCGAACCCGGGGGAAAGGCAAGCGTGCGACGCGGCAGCACGGCAAGACGGCGTGTGCGGAAACGACGTATCGTCGCAGCCGGCAGTTGATTATTTGTCAGAACAAAGCATGATCAAACCCATGACGATTCTCGTATCCAACCGCGATGCCCGCCGCATCTTCCTCAACCGCCAGGGCTTGGCCTCGGCGCCGAACCGGGCGCTGACCAAGGCCGGCCTGCTCGATCTCGTCACCAGGATCGGCTTCGTGCAGGTCGACAGCATCTCCACGGTGGAGCGCGCCCACCACATGATCCTCCACGCCCGCAACCAGACCTACAGGCCGGAGCATCTGACCGCGCTTCTGGAAACGGACGGCGCGCTGTTCGAGCACTGGACCCACGACGCCTCGATCATCCCGAGCGCTTTCTTCGTCTACTGGAAGCACCGCTTCGCCCGCGAACGGGAGACGCTGGTCGAGCGCTGGCGCAAATGGCGGGAAGCGGGGTTCGAGGATGTCTTCGACGAGACGCTGCGGCAGATCACCGAGACCGGGCGCGTGCTCGCGCGCGATTTCAAATACGAGGACCGCAGCTCCGGCGGCTGGTGGAACTGGCATCCCTCCAAGACCGCGCTCGAATATCTCTGGCGCACCGGCACGCTGGCGATTGCCGGCCGCGACAGTTTCCAGAAGATCTACGACCTCACCGAACGCGTCATCCCCGAGGCCTATCGCGCGGCCGAGGTGGACCGCGAGGCCTTCATCGACTGGTGCTGCCGGGCAGCGCTCGAGCGTCTCGGCTTTGCCACCCATGGCGAGCTCGCCGCCTTCTTCGCGCTGATCTCGCCGGAAGACGCGCGGCAATGGGTGCTCGCCCATGCGCACGATCTGCAATCCGTGGTCATCGAGCCCGCCGACGGCAGCCGCCCGCGCGCCGCCCATGCGCTGGCCGGCTTTCCCGGCACGCTCGGCGAACTGGAAGATCCGCCGGCGCGCCTGCGCGTCCTCAGCCCGTTCGATCCGCTGCTGCGGGATCGCGCCCGCACCGAGCGCCTGTTCGGCTTCTCCTATCGCATCGAGATTTTCGTGCCGGAGCCGAAGCGCCAATACGGCTACTATGTTTTTCCGTTGCTCGAAGGCGACCGCCTCGTCGGCCGCATCGACATGAAGGCCAACCGCAAGGCGGGCCTGCTGGAGGTCAAGCGCCTGTGGTGGGAACCGGGCATCCGCGCCTCGTCCGGCCGCGACGCGCGCCTCGACGCCGAGCTCATCCGCATCGCCCGCTTCGCCGGCGTGGAGCAGGTCGTGTGGCTGGAGGGGGCGAGAGGGTAGGGCCGCGTCATGTCAGCGGCATCTGTTGTGCGATATTGAGGAGCGCGTATGATGGGTCCAAGCCGAGGATCGAAGATGAAGCCGTCCGCCGCCGTCGAGAAACACCGCGAAGCCATTCACGCGCTCGTGCGCCGCTTCCACCTGTCCAATCCTCGTCTTGTCGGCGCTGCGGGAGAGAACAGCGAGGCCGAGAGCGACGAGCTCGAGTTCCTGGTCGATGATCGCCCCGGCACCACCCTTCTCGATTTGGGCGGCCTGCAAGTCGAACTGGAGGATCTTTTTGGCGTGGAAGTGCATGTGCTGACGCCGGGAGGGCTACCGGAAAAGCGACGCGCAAAGGTTTTGAACGAAGCTCTACCTGTATGAACGATACAAGTCTGGTTGAGCATCTCCTGCTGATGCAGGAAATGGCTCACGATGCTGAGGAGTTTTGTGCAGATTTCGACGATGCGCAATTTTTGGCGGACAGGAAAACACAGCAGGCCTGTATTCTCAATCTGCTCATCATGGGGGAGTGCTCGGCTCGGATACTGAAGGAACAGCCGGCCTTCGCCGACGTGTTCCCGCATATCCCCTATCGAGATATGAAGGGGATGAGAAACCATATTGCGCATGGCTTCTCCACATTGAATCTTGAAACGATCTGGGCAACGCTCGATCAGTTTCTACCGAATGTGATCTCGATTCTTCCGGCAGCGATCGAAGCAGCCATCAGATACGAAAACGATCTCTGAAGCCGCCCCATCACTCACTCACAAAATCACCGTCTCCGAAATCTCGATCCCGAACCCTTCCAGTCCGACATAATGTCGCTCGCGGGTGGAGAGGAGTTTGATCGAGGAGATGCCGAGGTCCTTCAAAATCTGGGCGCCGAGGCCGATTTCGAGCCATTCGCTGTCGCGGGCCTGGGCTTCGCTGTGGCCTTCGCGGTCCTGCATGCCCTTGCGCGCGGTCTGCGACGCGCCGACGCCGACGGAGCCTTCGCGCAGGTAGACGACGACGCCGCGGCCATAGTCCGACATGCGCTGCAGGATGCGGTCGAGCTGGCGCGCCTGGCCGAAGACGTCCGCCCCGACATTTTCCAGATGCAGCCGCACCGGAATATCGACGCCGTCGCGGATATCGCCGAAGACGACCGCGAGGTGCTGCATCGGATCGCAGGGCAGCGAGAAGGCGTGGCCCTTGGCCATGCCGAAGCCCGTCTCGATATCGAAGACGTCGCCGCGGTTGATCAGCGTTTCCTTGCGCTGGCGATAGGCGATGAGATCGGCGACGGACAGCTGCTTCAGGCCATGAACCTCGGCAAAGGCCGAAACCTCGGGACCGCGCATCACGGTGCCGTTGTCGTTGACGAGTTCGGAGATGACGCCGATCAGCGGCAGGCTGGCGAGCCGGCAGAGATCGACGGCCGCCTCCGTATGGCCGGAGCGCATCAGCACGCCGCCCTCGCGCGAGACCAGCGGGAAGATATGGCCCGGCCGGAGAAAATCGGTCGCGCCCGCATTGGGGTTGGCGAGGTTGCGCACGGTCAGCGTCCGGTCGTCGGCCGAGATGCCGGTCGTCGTGCCGTGCTTGAAATCGACGCTCACGGTGAAGGCCGTGGTGTGGGCGCTGTCATTGTCGGCCACCATCGCGTTGAGGTTCAGCCGCTTGGCCTCTTCCTTGGGCATGGGGGCGCAGACGATGCCGGAGGTGTGGCGCACGATGAAGGCCATCTTCTCGGCCGTGCAGTGGACGGCGGCAACGATCAGGTCGCCCTCGTTCTCGCGGCCGTCATCATCGGTGACGACGACGATTTCGCCGGCCTCGAAGGCCCGGATCGCATCGACGACGCGCTTCTGGTCGAAGGACATGAGTGAGATCCTCTTACTTCAGGCGGCCGGTCTGGCCGCGGTCCCGCAAATAGTGATCGGCGATCGCGCAGGCGACCATGGCCTCGCCGATCGGCACGGCGCGAATGCCGACGCAGGGGTCGTGGCGGCCCTTGGTGCGCACGTCCACCTCCTGGCCGTCCGCATCGATCGAGCGGCGCTCGGTGAGAATGGAGGAGGTCGGCTTGATGGCGAAACGGGCGACGACCGGCTGTCCCGTGGAAATGCCGCCGAGAATGCCGCCGGCGTGATTGGAGAGGAACACCGGCTGGCCGTCCGGCCCGATCCGCATCTCGTCGGCGTTTTCCTCGCCGGTGATGCCGGCCGCCTCGAAGCCGTTGCCGATCTCGACGCCCTTCACGGCGTTGATCGACATCAGGTTGGAGGCGATGTCCTGGTCGAGCTTGGCATAGATCGGCGCGCCGATGCCGGCGGGCACGCCCTCGGCCACGACCTCGATGATCGCGCCGACCGAGGAGCCCGCCTTGCGGATGCCGTCGAGATATTCTTCCCAGACCGGGACGATGGCCGGGTCCGGCGCAAAGAACGGGTTGTTGCCGACCTCCGACCAGTCCCAGTTCGCCCGGTCGATCTTGTGCCGGCCGATCTGCACGAGCGCCGCGCGCACGGTGAGGCCCGGCACCACGCGCCGTGCGAGCCCGCCGGCCGCCACGCGCGCCGCCGTTTCGCGGGCGGACGAGCGCCCGCCGCCGCGATAGTCGCGAATGCCGTATTTCACGTCGTAGGTGTAGTCCGCATGGCCCGGGCGGTAGCGCCGCGCGATCTCGCCATAGTCCTTGGAGCGCTGGTCGGTGTTCTCGATCAGCATGGAGATCGGCGTGCCCGTGGTGATCAGCGTTTCGCCGTCGGCATCCGGCATCACGCCGGAGAGCACACGCACCAGATCGTCCTCGCGCCGCTGGGTCACGAAGCGCGACTGACCGGGCTTGCGCTTGTCCATCCAGGCCTGCAGTTCAGGCAGCGTGAAGCGGATGCCCGGAGGGCAGCCGTCCACGACGCAGCCGAGCGCCGTGCCGTGGCTTTCGCCCCAGGTGGTGACGCGAAAGAGATGACCGAACGTATTATGCGACATGCTGCGGCAACCATTGTCTGCTGCGGGCGGCCGAAACTGGCGGCACCCGTTCTTCGGCCGACACTCTTACTGCATAAGTTGCCGGGCGGAAACGCTTTGCGCAGAAAAACACGGCCGCCCAGGCCGGCTTTTCACGAGGCAAGCTCCCATTGCAGGACGGCGGCGCGCTTCAGGTCCTCGGCCGTCACGGGCTTGGAGAAGGCATAGCCCTGCAGGATATCGCAGCCGAGCACGGCCAGCATTTCCGCATGCGCCAGCGTCTCCACGCCCTCCGCCACGATGCCGATGCCGAGCGACCGGCCGATATCGATGATGGCGCGCACCAGCGCCTGTTCGCGCGGCGAGTTGATGATGGGCGAGACGAGCTGCCGGTCGATCTTCAGGCGCTTCGGCTTGATCTTCAGCAGGCTGACGATCGAGGTGTGGCCGGTGCCGAAATCGTCCAGTTCGATATCGATGCCGAGGGCGAGGATGCCGGCGATGTTCGCCGTGATCATCTCGTCGTCGCCATCGAGGAAAATCGCCTCCACCAGTTCGAAGCAGAGCTGCCCCGGCCGGAACGAGAGGCCGGCAAGGGTGGCGAGCAGCGTTTCGTCGCTCAGCCGTCGCGCCGAGACGTTGACCGAGATCCGGGGCATGGAAATGCCGGCGGCGGTCCACGTCATCAGGTCGATCAGGGCGCGCTCCATGACGATCTTGTCGAGCGTCGCCACCACGTTCAGGTCCTCCGCGATCGACAGGAACCTGTCCGGCGTCAGAACGCCCTCGCGCGGGTGGTTCCAGCGGATCAGCGCCTCGACCCCGCAGAGCGTCAGCGTTTCCGCATCGAACTGCGGCTGGTACCAGGCGGTGAACTCGTCGTTCTCGATGCCCTCGAGAATCTCGTCGGCGATGCGCTTGTTGTTGACGATCTCGCATTGCAGCGCCTCGCTGAAGAATTCGAAGCGGTTGCGGCCCTTTTCCTTGGCGCGGTAGAGCGCGATATCGGCATTGACGAGCAGGCGGCGGAGATCGGCGTCCGCCCCGTCGCTGACGGCAATGCCGATGCTGACGCCGAAGCGGCAGGCAAAGCCCTCGAAATCGACCGGCTGCCGCATCCGTGCGATAATCCGCTCGGAGAGGGCCTCCAGCTCTCCGGATGCGGGATTTTCGACCAGCACGATGAATTCGTCGCCGCCGATGCGGGCGACCAGATCGCCTTCGCCGGCCTCGCTCTGCAGCACCTGCGAGGCATGCACCAGCATGGCGTCGCCCGCGGCATGGCCGAGCGTGTCGTTGATCTGCTTGAAGCGGTCGAGATCGAGATGCAGCAGCGCCACGTCGGTCGCCGCGGTGGGATCGCGCTCGGACAGGGCGGCGAGGGCGGCGTCGAGCATGCGCCGGTTGCCGAGCCCGGTCAGCGGGTCGTGCAGCGCATTGTGCTCGATCCGGTCCTTGGCCGCGGCAAGCTCCGCCGTCCGCGCCTCGGCAAGCGCCTTCGCCTCCCGCAGCGCCGCCGTCAGGTGCACGTCCTCGGTGATGTCCCAGCTGATGCCCGTCACGGTCTTGCGGTGATCCGGCCCGAGATTGACGGCGCCGATGTGGCGGATATGGCGGATGCCCGTCGGCAGCACGACGCGATAGTCGCTCTGGTAGCGGCCGAGAAACATCACCGTCTCGGTCAGCGCGTCCTCGGCCTCGTCGAGATCGTCGGGATGGACATGCACCTTCCAGCCGTCGGACCCGGGCGCCCCGCCGCCCGTGGCAAGGCCGTGAAGATGGTACATCCGGTCGTCCCAGCTCCGCTGCCGCGTGGCGAGATCGATTTCCCACACGCCGAACCGGGAGCATTCCAGCGCCAGGTTGAGCCGTTGCGACATGGCGACGAATTCGCGGTTGCGGCGGTCGAGCGCGGCGACGGCCCGCCGGCGCTCCCCCATCATGCCGAAGGTCAGCACGATCGGGACGATCACGACGATGCCGCAGAGAAGAAGGATCAGGCCGATCCGGTGCGCGTTGTCGGGCGTCTGGTCGAAGCCGCCGACGGGCACGCCGGCGATCTGCCACGCGCCGCCGGGCAGGGCGACGTCCTGAAGTACGGGTTCGGCCTGGAACGTCGCATTCCGCCCGACGAAGGCGTCGCCGATATTGTCGGGGTCGGAAATGTCGCGGATCGCGAGCATGATCGGCGTGTTGCGGCCGGTAGAAACGGGGCCGGCAGAAACGCGGCTGGCGGCGTTACCGCGTTGGCTCAGCGCCGTCAGCGTCGTGCCGAGCTGGATGGCCTCCTCGTCGATCACCGCCTCGACGAAACCCCAGAGGCCGGACGAGCCGCCGCGACCGGAGAAGACGGGAAGATAGACGTCGAAGCCGGCGGTGCCGTCGGGGAGAATGATCCGGCTGCCGAGCGCGGCGCGGCCATGGGTCTGCGCCCGGCGCGATGCCGTGCGCTGCGAGTAGAACGTGTCGAGCCGCGTGCCGACGATCCGCGCCTGTTCCCAGGCGGGCATGACGCGGGTGAGCACCCCGCCCGGCGCCAGGCCGATCCGCCGGATGCCGGGATTGCGCCGCATGATCCGCGTGGCGATCGCCTCGAACCGTGCCGGCGAGATGCTGCCGTCGAGGGAAACGTCGTTGGCGAGACCGGAGAGGGCGGCGGTATTGCTCTCGATGTTCGCCTGGATCTGGGCCGCGACGAGGCTCAGCGTGCTTTCCACGTCGCTCTTCAGGGCTTGGCGAAAATTGGCGCTGTTCTGCGTCTGGTAGACATAGCCGATGGCGAGCAGGGCGAGGATCGCGAACAGAGACGGGACGATCGAGGAGCGCGTGAAACGCCCTGCGATCGCCGCCTTGGCGCGAACACTGTCCCCAAACCACGTCATGCAGACAGCTTCCCTTTGAACTCGCCCAAGGGTAGTGCTCGAAGATTAAAAACTTCTTATGAAAGCTGGATGTCCACAAGCGGGCGCCGGTTCGGCGGGCGGATCGCGTCAACCCTTCGTTAACCATGTTTTCGGGAACCGGCTCCGCCGTCACATGCTCATCGGATTGTCACAAGGTTGGTGAATTTTTGCCACAATCGACGCCCAAAAACTGCATCATATTCGAACAGTGAATCAAACCGCCAAGAGGGAGACACAGATGCGTTTCGTCGTTGCGACATTGATGGCGACCGCCAGTTTCTTCGCCCCTCTGGCAGCCTTTGCCGACAGCGCCGATATCGAGGCCACGATCACGAGCATCGATACGGATCGGCTGAGCCTCTCGCTGGATGACGGAAAGAGCTATCAGGCGCCGGAAGAATTCAACTTCGAAGGCCTGAAGGCCGGCGTCAAGGTGGTCGTGTTCTACACGGAAGTCGATGGCAAGCGCGTGATCAACGATCTCGAAGTCGTCCAGTAGGACCGCTGTCTAGACCCAGCCGACCGTCCCGTTCTCGATCTTCAGGATACGGTCCTGCGGGATCGCGCCCATCGAGGCCTCTTCCGGCGCCAGCGCGCCCAGAAGCTTGAACACGCTGCGGATGACGCCGCCATGGCTGACGCAGACGGTGGGCACCGCAACGTCCTTCATCCAGGAGGCGATGCGCCAGGACAGGATCTCGTAGCTCTCGGCATCGCTGCCCGGCGGGATGAAGTCCCATTTCGAGGCCTCGCGCTCGGCGACCTTTTCCGGCACGCTCGCTTCCAGCTCCTCCAGCGTAAACCCCTCCCAGTCGCCGAAGGAAACCTCCTTCAGGCGCTCGTCGGTCCGGTAGGCGCCGGGGTCGAGGCCCATCGCGCCGCGCAGCAGTTCCATCGTCTCGCGCGTCCGCCCGAGCGGGCTTGCCACATAGTCGAAGGCGGTCGCCTCGGTGCCGAGGATCGCGGCCAGCGCCCGGCCATTGCCGCGCGCCTGCGCACGGCCGGTGTCGTTCAGCGGAATGTCCTTCTGGCCCTGGAGGCGGATTTCCGCGTTCCAATCGGTCTGGCCGTGGCGGATCATGTAGATCAACATCGGGAAATGCCTGCTGCAGGGGAGGGCGGATCGGGCGTCCGGATGGGCCGGACCTGCCGGCGGCCTTCAGGATCTGCCCGATCGGGAGAAAACGTCAGTCCTTGACGACGGCGATATCCGGCGCGTCCACCGCCTTCATGCCGACGACGTGATAGCCGCTATCGGCGTGATGCACTTCGCCGGTCACCGAGCGCGACAGGTCGGACAGCATGTAGAGACCGACATCGCCGACCTCTTCGATCGTCACGGTGCGGCGCAGCGGCGCATTGTATTCGTTCCACTTGAGGATGTAGCGGAAGTCGCCGATGCCGGAGGCGGCCAGCGTCTTGATCGGGCCGGCCGAGATGGCGTTGACGCGGATGTTCTTCGGGCCGAGATCGACCGCGAGATACTTCACGCTGGCTTCCAGCGCGGCCTTGGCGACGCCCATGACATTGTAGTTCGGCATGACCTTCTCGGCGCCGTAATAGGTCATGGTCAGCATCGAGCCGCCGTCCGTCATCAGCTTTTCCGCGCGGCGCGCAACCGAGGTGAAGGAATAGACGGAGATCTGCATGGTCTTGGCGAAATTGTCGGCCGAGGTATCGACGTAACGGCCGGTCAGCTCGTCCTTGTCGGAAAAGCCGATGGCGTGGACGACGAAGTCGATCTTGCCCCAGGTCTTCTCGATATGGTCGAACACGGCGTCGATGGTCGATTCGTCCGACACGTCGCAATGGCCGGCGAGAATGCCGCCGAGTTCGGCCGCGAGCGGCTCGACGCGCTTCTTCAGCGCATCGCCCTGATAGGTGAAGGCGATCTCGGCACCCTGCGCATGGATCGCCTTGGCGATGCCCCAGGCGATCGACCTGTTGTTGGCGACGCCCATGATCACGCCGCGCTTTCCACTCATCAAACCGGATGTCTGCGCCATCGTGTCTGCCCCCGAATGCCTCTGGATCGGACCGGCAGGCGCCAGTCGAAATCTTGCTTGAAAATACAGTGCCGGAACGCGTCCGCACCCGCTCGTAAGCGAGGGTCGGTCCGGTTTGCGAGGCCTCGCTATGGCATAGGCTTACAAGGCGTTCAAGCTTGGGGAGGATCAGGAACTGTTAGGAGCGGTAACAAACGGTCAGTGTCCACCGCGAATCTCACACATCTGTCACACAGCGCGCGATATCTCCGCCGAACGCCTCCGACAGTGCGGTTGGGCGGATGTCCGACGGGATCCGGTCTGATCGGGGAGAAACCGGATCAGAGCACCAGCCCGTCGCGCTGGCTGCGCATCAGGTCCATCAGTTGCCGGTCGGGACGCTTGCCGAGCGTCAGGCTGAGCTCGACGATCAGGTCGCCGCGCCGGCCGTCCGCGGTCGGAAGGCCCTGGCCGGCGATGCGGATGGGGCTGTCGGGGCCGGACCAAGGGGGAACGACGACCGGCGCCTGTCCCGTCGCGGTCGCCACCGTCGCGGTGCAGCCGAGCACGGCATCGTGCAGCGACAGGAACAGCGTGGTGCGCAGGTCCGTGCCCTCGACGCGGAACCGCTCGTGCCGCGCGATGCGGATGCCGACCAGCGCGTCGCCGCGGGCCGCGCCCTGGCGGTAGCCCTGTTCGCGCAGGCGGATCAGGCTGCCATCGGTGGTGCCGGGCGGCAGCGCCACCTTCAGCACCTGCCCGTCGGGCAGCGTGGCGGTCACGCGCTTGCGTTGCAGAATGTCCTCGATGGTCGCGACGGCCTCGCAGACGAGATCGGGCACGCGATCGGCGGCCGGCTTCTCGGCGCTCTTTTCGCCGGTTCGTTCCCCGGCCTTCTCGACGGTTTCGCCCGTGAGCGGCAGAATCCGGCGGAAAAGGCTGGAGACGATCTCGGCGGCCGGCGCCGCCGCGCGGGCAAGAATGCCGGGACCGGCGGGCGCGCCGGGTGCAGCGGCATCCGCTGTCGTCTCGGCGGGCGTCGTCGCCTCGTCCGCAGCTTTCGCCTCGGTTGCCGGGGCCTCGCTGCGTGGCGGGGCGGCCGGGCGGGGGGCTGCCGGCCGCGGTGGCTGGGCGCGGGCCGCCTCGGGCTTGCCGTCCTCGGTGCCGAAGATGCGCGAGACCGCCTCTTCGGCCGTCTCCGGACCCACGGGCTGTTCGGGCGCGCGCGAACGGTCGGCGCGGCGCTTCATGTCTTCCATGCGGCGCAGATCGGCGTCGCGGCGCGCCTGGTCGTAGCGATTGCGCATCTGCGGGTCCTTCAGGACCTCATAGGCGCGGCCGGCCTCGGCAAAGCGGGCGGTGGCGTGCGGATCTTCGCGATTCTGGTCGGGATGAACGGCCTTGGCCACGGCGCGCCAGGCGGCCTTGATCTCGTCGGGGCCTGCATTGCGGCGGACGCCGAGGACGGTATAGGGGTCCTGCATCGACATTTTCATCATGATCCTCCAGCGACGGCGGGTTCGCCATTGCCGGCAGCGATCATGAAAAGAAGGCCCTTAAGGACAGGTTTATCCCTTGGAAACGCGGCCGTTTACATCCGCACAGGGTTAAGAAAGCGTTTGCGGAGGAAGGGCCGTTCGGTGATTCAGCTCCGGGGCCCGAAGCTGGTCAGCGTCCAGTCGCCGTCGCCCGTCCGGCAGGTATTGCCGTCGAACTTGGCAATGCCCTGATAGGAGTGGCGCGTCGTGGTGAAGCGGCGGCACACCATCGCCCCGACGGTCTGTTCCTCGATGCTGGAAATCACGCCGGCGCTGCCGGATTGCGCATTGGCCCAGGGAATGGGGTTCTGGGTGACCTCGGTCACGTCGGCCGTCGAGACTGCCGTCTGTACGGCGGCCGCATCGACCATGGCCGGGCTGGCCGGTGCGGGGACGGAGCCCGTGCGCACACTGTCGACGCCGGCCGCGTCACCGAGCCCGATGCCGTTGCCCATGCAGCCGGAAAGCCCGACGACGCAGAGACCAAGCGTCGCCGCCCCGGCGATGCGGCCAAAAAGCGCGCCGGCGGATCGGGAGAAGAGCTTGGTGTCGCAGACGCGTTTTGCTATGTCTTTCACGGTCACCCTGTCGAACTCGAAATGAATGCGGTGTCGCTCGAAACGGCATGTCCGGGGCTTACGTTCGAAGTCAGCATCGGCAGCCTGCATTGGAAACTGAATTATGACGGAAACCCGGTTAACAACTGGTGACTTCACCGAGGAAAATGAACCATTTACGCTCTTTGGCAGCTGGCTGGAGGAGGCGAAGAAGAGCGAGATCAACGATCCCAACGCGGTCGCGCTCGCCACCGTCGATCCGGATGGCCTTCCCAACGTGCGCATGGTGCTTTTGAAGGATTTCGACGCCGACGGCTTCGTCTTCTACACCAATTTCGAAAGCCAGAAGGGCCGCGAGATCCTGGCGACCCGCAAGGCCGCCATGTGTTTTCACTGGAAGAGCCTGCGCCGGCAGGTGCGCCTGCGCGGGACGGTCGAGATCGTCGGTGATGAGGAAGCAGACGCTTACTTTCAGTCGCGCGCCCGCGGCAGCCGCATCGGCGCCTGGGCGTCGAAACAGTCGCGCCCGCTCGAAAGCCGGTTCGCGCTGGAAAAGGCGGTTGCCGAGTTCACCGCGCGCCACCCGATCGGCGAGATCGCGCGCCCGGCCTATTGGTCCGGGTTCCGCATCCGCCCGGTCTCCATCGAGTTCTGGAAGGACGGCGCCTTCCGCCTCCACGACCGCATCGAGTTCCGCCGCCCCGAGACGGCCGGCGACTGGTCCAAGGTGCGCATGTACCCTTGAGGCGTCAGCGAGCTTTCATCAGGCGAAACGGAATGCCCGAGGCAAGCGCCGCGACATCGCCCGGCGCCTGGAAATGGCCGTTGATCGAGATGCGGGGAAGGGCGGTCAGGTCGGCATCGGTCGCGAGCGTGCCGGGCCGGGTCGTGACCGCGACGAGCCCGTGGCCGCCGGCCAGCCGCATGTCGCGCGCCGAGACGGCCCGCCTGTCGCCATAGGGATAGGCGAAGCTCGAGGGGCGAATGCCCGTGATGGCCTCGACGGCCTCGACCGACCGCACGATCTCGGCCTCGGCATCCGCGTCGGACAAGCGCGCCAGCGCCCGGTGGCTGACCGTGTGCGCCCCGATGGAGGCGCCCGGCAGGCGGGCGAGCGCCTCCAGCCCCGCCGCATCCAGCGTCAGCCGGTCGGTCAGCGCCAGCGGATCGAGCCCTTCGGCACGGGCGACGCGGTCGATTTCGGCAACGGCCGCCGCCTCGTCGCCGGACTGCACGAAATCGGCAAAGCGCGCGAACGCCGTCTGCATCTGCTGCGGCGTCTGAAGATGGATGCGCTCCGGCCAGTCCTCGAATTCGAAGATCAGCCAGGGCTTTTCCTGCAGCAGCGCCGCCAGCGTCTCCCACCAGAGGCTGTGCGTGCGTTTGACGAAGCCCTCCGTCGCAAATACCGTGAAGGGCGCGCCATGATGGACGAAGACCGGGGCGGCATGGTCGAGATTGTCGCGATAGGCATCGTCGAGCGTGAAGACGGCAACCGGCCTCCGGTCGTCGCTCGCGAGATGCGCGGGAAGATCGGCGAGCGCGATGAACCTGTAGCCGTCCCGTTTCAGCCGCGAGAGGGCCGCGTCGAGCGATTGCGGCGTGATCTCGAGATGCGCATTCGGTGAAAACACCGCGGGAACGAACGGCCGCACATGATGCAGCGTAAAGATCGCCCCGCGCCCGCGCGCACCGCGCATCAGCCCCCCTGCCGAAAGCCCGCGCGCAACCGCCAGCCCGCCGGCAATGACGCCTCTTTTGATCAACCGCTTCACGACCGCCGACACTCCCGCTGGTGACGCCGGCGAGTGTAGGGCCCATGGGGTAAAGGCTCCCTGAACGGCGGGGCGGCAAATGCCGGATACGCAAACGGGCCGCAGTCGCGGCCCGCCTGATCGTCGTTTCATTCCAGGGTGTTAGCGACGGATATAGAGATTGTCGTCGTCGCGCTGGCGACCGCCGAGAGCAGCCCCGATGCCAGCGCAGATGGCGCCGATCAAGAGCGACACGGCGCCGATGAGGGCGGTGGTGGCGCTGGCCTTGCGGGCCGTTTCCGCCGCATCCGCCGCCGCCGTCTTCGCATCCTCGATGCTCTTCAGCACGCTGTCGACGCGGCTATTGGCATCGGCCTCCGAAAGGCCTGTGCGTGCGGCGATCAGCTGCGACAGATAGGTGCGGTCACCTTCCGGGATCGTGCCGGTCGTCGCGCCGTTCATCAGGATGCGGGAGACTTCGGACGTCGCGTCGGTGCCGTTCGGGCCCCCCTGGCCCGTGCGCGGATCGGCCGGGCGCAGCAGCGTGTCCACGAAATAGGACGTCGCATTGCCGGCGCTGTCGGAGGTTGCCGCTGCACCCATCGTGGTCGCGGCCGCGGTGCCGGTCAGCGAGGCCGCAGCCTGCACGCCGGTGCCGATGGTGGACGACACGACCGAGCCGAGCAGGCCGGCGGCGACCAGCGTCGCGATCGCCCAGGCGAGAATGCCGTGCGCGGTGTCGCGGAAGAACGCCTCGTCATTGTGGATGCCGCTCCATTTGGTGCGCAGACGTCCGGTCATGTAGCCGCCGAAGGCCGAGGACAGCCATTGCACGATGACGATCCAGACGGCAGCGGAGACGGCGAAGGTCGTGACCGACGGGCCGTCATTGCCGAACGGGGAGGCAACGCTGAGGCCGAGGCCCGAGCCGAGCAGAGTGAGAAGCAGGGTCAGGGCCGACGCCGCGACGGCGCCTGCGAAGATCGCACCCCAGCTGACGGCGGACTTGGCGGATTCCGCCGACGACACGGAAGCGGCCGCCGCGGGAAGGACGGCGGTGAGAGGCTTTGCCATCTCCGCCTCCTAGCGCACGAACAGCATGATCAGGATGATGATCGGGATCGGAATCCCCAGAAGCCAGAGCAGAATGCCGCGTCCCATGATGTCTCTCCTTGCTGCCCGGACGCACTGTCCGGATTTGACCATCGTCAACTGAAACGACGCGGGAAAGTTCCGTGGGGGGAGGAGAGACGTCAGGCGGAAGCATCATGCCTTCCGCCTGAAATAAAACGCTTTTTTAGCGGGAGCATGCCAGAGGTTCGAGGACTGAGGCCGGAAGCGCGAGGCCGATCAGGCCTGCGTGCCGCCGACGGTCATGTCGTTCATGCGCAGATGCGGCTGGCCGACGCCGACGGGCACCCATTGTCCGCCCTTGCCGCAATTGCCCATGCCGGTGTCGAGCTGCATGTCGTTGCCGATCATGGTGATGCGCTTCATCGCATCCGGCCCGTTGCCGATCAGCATGGCGCCCTTGACCGGCGCGCCGACCTTGCCGTTCTCGATCAGATAGGCCTCGGTGCAGCCGAACACGAACTTGCCGGAGGTGATGTCCACCTGACCGCCGCCGAAGGACACGGCATAGATGCCCTTCTTCACCGAGGCGATGATCTCTTCCGGCGTCTTGTCGCCGGCCAGCATATAGGTGTTGGTCATACGCGGCATCGGCACGTGGGAATAGGATTCGCGCCGGCCGTTGCCGGTGGCCTGCATGCCCATCAGGCGGGCATTCTGCCGGTCCTGCATGTAGCCGACCAGTTTTCCGTCGTCGATCAGCACGTTGTAGGCGGAAGGCGTGCCTTCGTCGTCGACGGTCAGCGAACCCCGGCGGGATTCGATTGTGCCGTCGTCCACCACGGTCACGCCCTTGGCCGCCACCTGCTCGCCGATCAGGCCGGCAAAGGCGGAGGTCTTCTTGCGGTTGAAATCGCCTTCGAGCCCATGGCCGACCGCTTCATGCAGCATGACGCCCGGCCAGCCCGACGACAGCACCACGTCCATGGTGCCGGCCGGCGTGTCGATCGCCTCGAGATTGACCAGCGCCTGCCGCAGCGCCTCGTCGGCCCCATAGCGCCAGGTCTCGCCGGCGATCAGATCGCCGAAACCGCGCCGCCCGCCAAAGCCGTAGGAGCCGGCCTCCTGCTTGTCGCCGTCGCCGACGACGACGGAGACGTTGACCCGCGTCATCGGCCGGATATCCTGAACATGCTCGCCATCGGCGCGCAGGATATCGACCACCTGCCAGCTGGCGGCGATCGAGGCGGTGACCTGCCGCACCTTCGGGTCTTTCGCCCTGACATAGGCGTCGATGTTCGAAAGAAGCGCGACCTTCGCCTCGAAGCTCGGCTCGCCGATCGGGTTCTCGTCGCCATAAAGCTTGCGGTTGGTCTTCTGCGGTGCGGCGGCATAGGTGCCGCTATAGCCGCGCGTGACGGCGGAGACGGCATCCGAGGCGCGCTTCAGCGCAGCCACGGAGAGATCGCCGGAATGCGCATATCCGACCGCCTCGCCCGCCACCGCGCGCAGGCCAAAACCCTGGTCGGTGTTGAAGCTACCGCCCTTCAAGCGGCCATTGTCGAAGGAGAGCGATTCGGACTGGATGTGCTCGAGAAACAGCTCGCCGTCGTCGGCGCCCTGCAGCGTCTCGGCCAGAATGCGCCGCACCGCCGCCTCGTCGCCATCGAACAGGGTGATGAGATCGGTGTTCATGGAGCATCTCCGTCAGACAGTGTGAAGCCGCTATGTAGGCACGCGCCGGGGGAGAGGCAAGGCGGAGGAGCCGAGCGGGGGGCCGAACGGAGGGGCCCAAGCGGAGGGGCCCAAGTGGAGCGGGCAGGGCGCGCCTCTTACGGCAGCGCGTCGTAGCCTTCGCCGAAGCCCTTGAGATCGACGGGAATGCCGATGCCTTCCTCGGGCGACTGGAAGACGATGAAGGTCGCGGTCGCGCCGGACCGGAAGGTCTTCAGCAGCTCTTCCTCCAGCACCACCTCGGCATAGCAGCCATCGGAGAAGCAACGGACGAAATAGGCGCGGCCGATATCCTTGCCGTCGACGTTCAGACCGAGACCGTTCGGCAGCAGCACGCCGAGCGGCGCGAGCACGCGCAGGATCTTCGCCTTGCGGTCGGCCGTCTTCAGCACCACCACCGACAGGCCGACTTCCGGCCGGTCCTCGGCGATCACGTTCTGCATCAGCGCGCATTGTTCGGCAGACGCGCCGGCCGGCTGGTCGCAGACGATCGACCAGGCGCCGTGGTTCGACTTGACCGTGCCGGGGGCGGCCGGCGTCTGCTGCGCCATGGCGCTCACGGGCAGGAAGACCAGAGGCAACGCCAGAGCGAGGGCAGCTCCGATGATCGACGGGCGAAAAAGCGGGGACAGGCCCATGAAAACCTCAAAATACCGAATCAGTCCGGCTATTCTTGAAGGGCCGGCCCGGAAATGAAAACCCCCGGAGGGGCCGAATGAAACCCCTGTGGGGGCGAGGCGCGTCTTGTGCCGTCCGACGTCTTCCCTGTCCCGTCGAAGACACGAGAAAAGGCGTCGATGGCCCGATAGGTTCAAATGACGTTCCAGGCGACGTTCTATCAGAGCGCGGTGTGGCGGAAATACGACCCGCGTTCTCACGATGCACGCGCCCCCACATCACGTCTCCGGCATCCTCTGTTCCGCTATCTCCCCGTCTTCTATCCCGCAGGGGCCCGCCCTGTCCACCTCTGCCGCCATGCCGGCCCGAATCGCTCGAGGGTCCCCGGCCCGGATCGCTCAAAGGTCCCCGGCCCGGATCGCGTGCCAGCCCGGAGGCCTGCGCAAAATGCCGCATGGACAAGCCGCGTCTCCCGGTGGCGGCAGCGGTCGTTCTGTGGCATTCTGCGCACGAGGACGAGACCGTTGCCCGCGGTGCATGGACAGATGTTGCGGCTCTGGTCAAACTGTGGTTTGAAGCGCTGTAAAGGGCGGAGATCGTTCGATCCGGCGAAAGCGGGATGGAGAGGGGAATTACGAATGGTGAGAAACAAGGCTTTTGCGGGTCTCGCGGCATGTGTGACGGCGGCAAGCTGTCTGCTTTCCGCGGGCACGGCGCTCGCGGACAAGCCGGTTGCATGGCAGACCAACTTCCAGGCGGCCGCGACCGGCATCATGGAAGAGGTCACCTGGTTCGAGCATTACACGCTGTGGTTCATCATCCCGATCACGCTGTTCGTGCTGGCGCTGCTGGTCGTCGTGGTCGTGAAGTTCCGCGAGAAGGTGAACCCGGTTCCCTCGCGCACCAGCCACAACACGGCGATCGAGATCGCCTGGACCGTCGGCCCCGTCGTGGTCCTGCTGTTCCTGGCCATTCCCTCCTTCCAGCTCCTGACCGCGCAGCTGACCCCGCCGGCCAATCCGGACCTGACGCTCAAGGCGACGGGCAACCAGTGGTACTGGTCCTACGAATATGAAGTCGGGCAAACCCCGCTCTCCTTCGACAGCCTGCTGATGAAGGAAGAGGACCGCGCGGCGCTCGGCAAGGAAGACAAGGACGCCTATCCGCGTCTGCTCGCCGTCGACAACGAGGTCGTCGTGCCCGTCGGCAAGACGGTGCGCGTGCTCGTGACCGCCGCCGACGTCATCCACGCCTTCGCCATGCCGGCCTTCGGCGTCAAGATCGATGCCGTGCCCGGCCGTCTCAACGAGACCTGGTTCAAGGCCGATCGCGAGGGTCTCTATTACGGCCAGTGTTCCGAGCTCTGCGGCAAGGACCACGCCTTCATGCCGATCGCCATCCGCGTCGTCAGCCAGCAGCAATACGACACCTGGCTGACCGCCGCTGCCGCCAATATCGGCGACGCCAACAAGGCCCTGATGGCCTCCGTCGATGCGGTGAAGACGACCGACGTCGCCGCCGCCGCAGCACAGTAATTCGGGGAGCTGGAAACAATGGCCGGAACAACCGCGCATACCGATCACCTTCACGATCATTCGCTCGACCACGCGCATGATGACCACGCCCACAAGCCGCTGACCTTCTTCCAGCGCTGGTTCCTGTCCACCAACCACAAGGACATCGGCACGCTCTACCTGATCTTCGCGATCTTCGCGGGCATCATCGGCGGCACGCTGTCGGTGTTCATGCGCGCCGAGCTGCAGGAGCCGGGCATCCAGATCTTCCACGGTCTGGCCTCCATGGTCTACGGCTTCGAGGGCGACGCCGCCATCGACGGCGGCAAGCATATGTACAACGTGTTCACGACCGCGCATGCGCTGATCATGATCTTCTTCATGGTCATGCCGGCGATGATCGGCGGTTTCGCCAACTGGATGGTGCCGATCATGATCGGCGCGCCGGACATGGCCTTCCCGCGCATGAACAACATCTCCTTCTGGCTGATCATTCCGGCCTTCCTTCTCGTCCTCCTCTCCATGTTCGTGGAAGGTCCGGCCGGCGGCTATGGCGCGGGCGGGGGCTGGACGATCTATCCGCCGTTCTCGACATCGGGACAACCGGGGCCCGCCATGGATCTCGTGATCCTCGGCCTGCACATCGCCGGCGCCTCCTCGATCCTCGGCGCGATCAACTTCATCACCACCATCCTCAACATGCGCGCACCGGGCATGACGCTGCACAAGATGCCGCTGTTTGCCTGGTCGGTGCTGATCACCGCCTTCCTGCTGCTCCTGTCGCTGCCCGTTCTCGCCGGCGGCATCACCATGCTGCTGACCGACCGCAATTTCGGCACGTCCTTCTTCGCACCCGAAGGCGGCGGCGACCCGATCCTGTTCCAGCACCTGTTCTGGTTCTTCGGTCACCCGGAAGTCTACATTCTGATCCTGCCCGGCTTCGGCATCGTCAGCCACATCGTGTCGACCTTCTCGCGCAAGCCGATCTTCGGCTATCTCGGCATGGCCTATGCGATGGTGGCGATCGGCGCCGTCGGCTTCATCGTCTGGGCGCACCACATGTACACGGTCGGCATGTCGCTCGACACGCAGCGCTACTTCGTGTTCGCCACCATGGTCATCGCCATTCCCACGGGCGTGAAGATCTTCTCCTGGATCGCGACGATGTGGGGCGGGTCCATCCGCTTCGCGACGCCGATGGTCTGGGCGATCGGCTTCATCTTCCTGTTCACGGTCGGCGGCGTCACCGGCGTCCAGCTGGCGAATGCCGGTCTCGACCGCGCCCTGCACGACACCTATTACGTCGTCGCCCACTTCCACTACGTCCTCTCGCTGGGCGCCGTCTTCGCCATTTTCGCCGGCTGGTACTACTGGTTCCCGAAGATGAGCGGCTACATGTACAACGAGTTCATCGGCAAGCTGCACTTCTGGGTCATGTTCATCGGGGTGAACCTCGTGTTCTTCCCGCAGCATTTCCTCGGCCTCGCCGGCATGCCGCGCCGCTATATCGACTATCCCGATGCGTTCGCGGGCTGGAACTACGTCTCGTCGATCGGCTCCTACATCTCGGCCTTCGGCGTGCTGATCTTCCTCTACGGCGTCTGGGAAGCCTTCGCCAAGAAGCGCCTCGCCGGCGACAATCCGTGGGGCGAGGGTGCCAACACGCTCGAATGGCAGCTCTCTTCGCCGCCGCCGTTCCACCAGTGGGAGCAGCTGCCCCGCATTCGGTAGGGTTTTGGGGGAGGGGCGGTTGTGGCTTGCCCCTCATCCGCTTGGCCGGCACCTTCTCCCCGCGCGCGGGGCGAAGGGGCATGCGGCAACCGCTCGTGCTATAGTGACCTATCGGGACGCATCCCAAATCTTGGGGCGCACGTCCCCTCGCCCCGCAAGCGGGGAGAGGGCTTAAGGTGAGGGGCCGTCACAGGCCGCATGCCTCACCGGGGCCGGGCCCAAAAGCCCCACCCGAAAACGCTGGAAGAAAGAAACCGGAATGACCGTCATCGACACCACCGGAAACCTCGACCACGGCGATCTCCGCCTGTCGGAGGCCTCGGCGCGCGATTTCTGGGCGCTCCTGAAACCCCGCGTCATGTCGCTCGTGGTGTTTACGGCCTTTGCCGGCATGGTGCTCGCGCCGGGCGCGATCAATCCGTTCATCGGCTTCGTCGCCATCCTCTGCATCGCGGTCGGTGCCGGCGCCTCCGGTGCGCTCAACATGTGGTACGATGCCGATATCGATGCCGTGATGAAGCGCACGGCGACGCGCCCCATTCCGTCGGGCCGCATCACCGGCCAGGAAGCGCTCGGCTTCGGCCTCACGCTCTCGGCCTTTTCGGTCTGTATCCTCGGCCTCGTCGTCGGCTGGTTCGCCGCCGGCTTTCTGGCCTTCACCATCTTCTTCTATGCCGTCGTCTATACGATGTGGCTGAAGCGGGCGACGCCGCAGAACATCGTCATCGGCGGTGCGGCCGGCGCCTTTCCGCCGATGATCGGCTGGGCCTGCGTCACCGGCGGCGTTTCCGTCGAGAGCGTCGTCCTGTTCCTCATCATCTTCCTCTGGACGCCGGCGCATTTCTGGGCGCTGGCGCTGTTCAAGATGGGCGAATACGGCGCGGTCGGCGTGCCGATGCTGCCGAACGTCCGCGGCATCCCCACCACCAAGGTGCACATCCTCGTCTATGCCGTGCTGACCGCGGTTGCCGGCATCTGTCCGACCCTGCTCGGCTTTGCGAGCCTCGGCTATGGCGCCGTCGCGCTGGCGCTCGGCCTCGGCTTCGTCTGGTACGCGATCAAGGTGCAGTCCATGCCCGAGACGGACGAGAAAATGCTGCCGGCCAAGAAGCTGTTTGCCTTCTCGCTCGTCTATCTCTTTGCGATCTTCTCGGCGCTGCTCGCCGACCGCGCGGTTGTCGCGCTGCTCGCCGCCTTCGGAAAGGGCTTCTGATGGATCTCGTCACGCTCACGCCCGCCCAGAAACGCGCCCGCCGCGGCCGCAACATCGCGCTCGGCCTCGTGCTCTTCGGCCTGGTGGCGCTGTTCTACGTCGTCACGCTCGTGAAATTTTCCAACGGCCTCGCGCAGTAGGAGAGGGTGCCCATGACACGGCAACCGACAGCACCCATGGCAAAGACAGGCCAGCCCGAACGTCGCAACGGCGTGATCGTCGGTGCCTGCGTCGCTTTCGTGGTGGGCATGGTCGGCATGGCCTATGCCGCGGTGCCGCTCTACGACATGTTCTGCAAGGTCACCGGCTATAACGGCACGACGAAGCGCGTCGATCAGGCCTCCGACACCATTCTCGACAAGACCATCCGCGTCACCTTCGATGCCAATGTCTCGGGCGATCTGCCCTGGCGGTTCACGCCGGTCGTGCGCGAGATCTCGCCGAAGATCGGCGAGACGGTGCAGGTCGAGTTCAAGGCGAAGAACATCGCCGATGTCCCCACGACCGGACAGGCCGTCTTCAACGTCACGCCCATGCAGGGCGGCGCCTATTTCAACAAGGTCCAGTGCTTCTGCTTCACCGAGACGACGCTGCAGCCGGGCGAGGAACTGGAAATGCCCGTCGTCTTCTTCGTCGATCCCGAGATCGTCAAGGCGGCGGAAACGAAAGACATCGGAACGCTGACCCTGTCCTACACCTTCTATGCGCGCCAGCCGTCAAAGCCGGTCGCAGCCTTGAAGCCGCAGGACGGCGCGACGGCGGACCGGAAGCTTTAAGCGGCCGGCGCCCCAGACGGGTGCCAGGCCGAACCTGCCGCTGGCAGGAAACCGAAAGACCCGCCGACGGCGGGTCGGCAACAGATCATGAGACCGGACGCAGACTTGTAATCTTGCGGGCGTTCGGGAAGAGTGGCGCGGCAAGACCGCACCGCTTCAGGCGAGGGGACGACGGGGAGAACGACATGGCCGACACGCATCAGAAGAACCACGACTATCACATCATCGATCCCAGCCCCTGGCCGCTGCTCGCCTCCATCGGCGCCTTCGTCATGGCCTTCGGCGGCGTCGCCTATATGCGCTATCTCTCCGGCGGCTCGTTCAAGATGTTCGGGCTCGAATGGGCCAATCCCTGGATCCTCTTCATCGGTCTCGCGATCGTGCTCTACACCATGTACGCCTGGTGGGCGGATACGGTGAAGGAAGCCCATGAGGGCCACCACACCCGCGTCGTCTCGCTGCATCTGCGCTACGGCATGATCATGTTCATCGCGTCGGAAGTGATGTTCTTCGTCGCCTGGTTCTGGGCCTATTTCGATGCCAGCCTGTTTCCGGGCGAGGCCATCCAGGCGACCCGCACGGCCTTCACCGGTGGCCAGTGGCCGCCGAAGGGCATCGAGGTTCTCGATCCCTGGCACCTGCCGCTCTACAACACGGTCATCCTGCTGCTGTCGGGCACCACCGTCACCTGGGCGCACCATGCGCTGCTGCACGGCGACCGCAAGGGCCTTATCAGCGGCCTGACGCTCACCGTCGTCCTCGGCGTGCTGTTCTCCTTCGTGCAGGGCTACGAATACGCCCACGCCCCCTTCGCCTTCAAGGACTCGATCTACGGCGCCACCTTCTTCATGGCGACCGGCTTCCACGGCTTCCACGTTCTGGTCGGCACCATCTTCCTCGCGGTCTGCCTCATCCGGGCGCTGAAGGGCGACTTCACGCCCCAGCAGCATTTCGGTTTCGAGGCCGCCGCCTGGTACTGGCACTTCGTGGACGTCGTCTGGCTCTTCCTGTTCTTCTCCATCTACATCTGGGGCGGCTGGGGCGCGCCGCTCGCCGGTTAAGCACCACGTCGGCGCGTCGGAAACGGCGCGCCGAACCATCGACGCGACCCGGCGGAAGCGCAGCAATGCCGCCGATGATCCTGAAACGATCGGCCGGCGCTGCAGGGTGCAAAGCGAAATGCGCTTGGCGCGGACCCCGTGCCGCATGGGTCATCGAGAAGACCCGCAAAGCGCCTTGTGTCTTGACGATCGCGAGACGCTGATGTCCCCAGTGCGACAATGGCGTCCGCAATCGCGGGCGGCGTGATCGCGTGAAAGCCCTGATCAGCGCTTTTCTAAAGTATCGTGCATGTCTTCGACCCGTCCATCGCTCGAGGGGATATCCCCGGCCGGCCGTCCGTTGTAAACCGGCTTTCACACGAAAAGCCGAGAGGGGCGAGGCATGAGCGTAGAACCGGACCGTCACGATACCGCCCATTATCCGCCGGTCGATCCGATCAAGGCGGGCCTGCGCGGCCGGTGCCCGCGCTGCGGCGAGGGCAAGCTGTTTGCCGGATATCTGGCGCTACGCCCCCGCTGCGCCGCCTGCGGGCTGGACTATGATTTCGCCGATGCGGGCGATGGTCCCGTGGTCTTCGTCATCCTCATCATCGGCTTCATCACGGTCGGCGCTGCGCTCTGGGCCGAGGTCAATTACAGCCCGCCGCTCTGGCTGCATTTCCTGCTCTGGATCCCGCTTGCCATCGTGCTCTCGCTGGCGCTGACGCGCATGCTGAAGGGCGTCCTGATCGATCTGCAGTATCGCAACAATGCCCGGCCCGGCGAAATCGACCGTGGCTGAGCCCTTGCCCCTGGCATCGCCGGGCACCACCCGTCGCCGGGACGGGCCCGTCGCCCGCGTCCTCTCGGCCGTGCTTCTGCTCGGTCTGTTTGCGGCGCTCGTTTCGCTCGGCACCTGGCAGATGCAGCGTCTCCAGTGGAAGGAGGGCCTGCTCGCGGCCATCGCCGAACGCCGCCATGCCCCGCCCGTCGAGATCGATGCCATCGCCGCGATGGCCGCAGCCGGCACCGATATCGAATATCGCACGGTCCGCGTCTCCGGCATTTTCGACAAGGACGGCGAACGCCATTTCTTCGCGACCTATGACGGGCAGACCGGCTTTTACGTCTATACGCCGCTGATGCTTGGGGATGGTCGCGCCGTCCTCGTCAATCGCGGCTTCGTGCCCTATGACCAGAAGGAGCCCGCCACCCGGCCGGAGAGCCAGCCCGAGGGTCCCGTCACCATCACCGGCCTTGCCCGCGCCCGGCTGGATGCGAAACCCTCCTGGGTCGTGCCGGACAATGATCTCGCCAAGAATATTTTCTACTGGAAGGACTGGAGCGCCATGGTGGCGGCGTCGGGCCTGTCTCCGGAGCGCACGCTGCCCTTCTTCATCGATGCCGATGCGACGCCCCATCCCGGCGGCGCGAGTGCAGCCCGATTGCCGATCGGCGGCGTCACGCAGTTCGACCTGCCGAACAGCCACCTCCAATATGCCCTGACCTGGTACGGCCTTGCCGCAGCGCTGGTGGTCGTCAGCGGCCTGTTCGTCGTCCGCAGGCGCGCCGAGGAGCGGAAGGCCCGGGCAGAGGTGCCGCCCGACATCCGTTGATCTCCGGCTGTTCTTTCTTGTGTGCGCCGTCATCGCCGCTATATAGAACCGTGGCCGGTCCATGCGCGCATCCTGTCGGGTGCCGGGCGGTCCGGTGATGCTCGCACTCCCGTTCACAAGCCTTGGCGCCTGATCCCATGGAATTTCGTCCCGCTGAAACGCCCGCTTCGCAGGCGCCCGCACCTTCAAAGTCCGCGCTGACCATCCGTCTCTGCGGCCCGCGCGGCTTCTGCGCCGGGGTCGATCGCGCCATCCAGATCGTCGTGCTGGCGCTCAAGGAATTCGGCGCCCCGGTCTATGTCCGGCACGAGATCGTCCACAATCGCTATGTCGTGGAAGGGCTCGAGGCCAAGGGCGCGATCTTCGTGGAAGAGCTGGATGAGATCCCGCCGGAGCACCGCAAGCAGCCGGTGGTCTTCTCTGCGCACGGCGTGCCCAAATCCGTGCCCGCCGATGCCGACCAGCGCAATCTCTTCTATCTCGATGCGACCTGCCCGCTGGTCTCCAAGGTGCACAAGCAGGCCATGCGCCACAACCGCATGGGCCGCCATGTCGTGCTCATCGGCCATGCCGGCCACCCGGAGGTCATCGGCACCATGGGGCAGCTGCCCGAGGGCAGCGTCTCGCTGGTCGAAACCATCGACGACGTCGATACCTACACGCCGCCCGATCCCGACAATCTCGGCTTCGTCACCCAGACGACGCTGTCCGTCGATGACACCGCCGGCGTCATCAAGCGCCTGCACGAGCGCTTCCCCCATCTCACCGCGCCCGCCGCCGACAGCATCTGCTACGCCACCACCAACCGGCAGGAGGCCGTGAAGCAGGCCGCCCCCGGCTGCGACCTGTTCCTCATCGTCGGCGCGCCCAATTCCTCCAATTCCAAGCGGCTGGTCGAGGTCGCCCTGCGCTCCGGCGCCCGCCAGTCGGTGCTGGTGCAGCGCGCGGCGGAGATCGACTGGGACACGCTCGGCGACATCCGCACGGTCGGGCTTTCGGCCGGGGCCTCCGCGCCGGAGGTCATCGTCAACGAGATCATCGAGGCCTTTCGCGCGCGCTACGATGCGGTGGTGGAGCTGGCCGATACGGTCGAGGAAACCGAGAATTTCCTCGTCAACCGCGAGCTGCGCCACGTGCCGCTGACCCAGGCCGACATGGCCTTCGTCAACGGCGACTGAAATCCGGCGGTCGCTCCGCGCGTCCTCTCCCGGCAGGGCAGAGAGGGCCTTCCGTCCCACCCTCCATTCCTGAAGGCTCCCCGACATGGCCGTCTATACCGATATCTCCGAGGACGACCTCAAGCAGTTTCTCGGACCCTACGCGGTGGGCGAACTCACCTCCTACAAGGGCATCGCCGAAGGCGTCGAGAACAGCAACTTCCTGCTGCACACCACCACCGGCGCCTATATTCTCACGCTCTACGAGAAGCGCGTCGATGCAGGCGATCTCCCCTTCTTCCTCGGCCTGATGCAGCATCTCGCCGATCGCGGGCTGAACTGCCCGCTGCCGCTGGCGCGTGGCGACGGCGCCCTGCTCGGCACGCTGTCGGGCCGCCCCGCCGCCATGATCACCTTCCTCGAAGGCATGTGGCTGCGCAAGCCGGAAGCGGCCCATTGCCGCGAGGTCGGCCGGGCGCTGGCCGAGATGCATGTCGCGGGCGAGGGCTTTGCCCTGTCGCGGAAAAACGCGTTGTCGGTCTCGGGTTGGCGGCCGCTCTGGGACAAGGCCCGGGATCGCGCCGACGCGGTGCAGACGGGTATCGCCACCGAGATCGCTGCCGAACTCGACCATCTCGAAGCGAACTGGCCGTCCGATCTGCCGGCCGGCGTCATCCATGCGGATCTCTTCCCGGACAACGTGTTCTTCCTCGGCGAGAACCTCTCGGGCCTGATCGACTTCTACTTCGCCTGCAACGATCTTCTCGCCTACGACGTCTCGATCTGCCTCAATGCCTGGTGCTTCGAGAAGGACGGGTCCTTCAACATGACCAAGGGCATGGCGCTGCTGTCCGGCTACCAGTCGGTGCGCCCGCTCACGCCCGGCGAGATCGCGGCCTTGCCGCTGCTGGCCCGCGGCTCGGCCCTGCGCTTCTTCCTGACGCGGCTCTACGACTGGCTGACGACGCCGGCCGGCGCGCTGGTGGTCAAGAAGGATCCGCTCGAATATCTCCGCAAGCTGCAGTTTCACCGCTCGGTGACCTCGGCGCTCGAATATGGCCTGACGATTTCGGAACCCGACGCATGAAACACATCGACATCTTCACCGACGGCGCCTGCTCGGGCAATCCGGGTCCCGGCGGCTGGGGCGCCGTGCTGCGCTATGGCGAGACCGAAAAGGACCTGTGCGGCGGCGAGGCGGAAACCACCAACAACCGCATGGAACTGCTCGCCGCCATCACCGCGCTCACCTCGCTGAAGGAGCCCTGCGAGGTGGACCTGCACACCGACAGCAAATACGTCATGGACGGGATCATGAAATGGATCCACGGCTGGAAGAAGAACGGCTGGAAGACCGCCGACCGCAAGCCGGTGAAGAACGGCGAACTCTGGCAGGCGCTCGACGCCGCCAACCGCACCCACAAGGTCACCTGGCACTGGGTCAAGGGCCACGCCGGCCACCCGGAAAACGAACGCGCCGACGAACTGGCCCGCAAGGGCATGGAGCCGTTCAAGACGAAGCGGGCGGTCAAGCTGGGGTGAGATGTCGGGTGTCGCGGCCGTCGAACGCGCGGCCCGCCCCTCATCCCGCTGCCGCGACCTTCTCCCCGCCAAGCGGGGAGAAGGGGGCAAGCCGCATACGCTCGCTCACCTCTTGCAGGTTTTCGAGAGGGTCGAACGGTTTCCGAGGGGGGCAAAGCAGGCACCCCAAGTCCCTTCTCCCCGCCAAGCGGGGAGAAGGTGGCGGCAGCCGGATGAGGGGCTGCCGCTGCCGATTGTCGCAAACCCTCAGATCTGCTCCAGCATGGTCGCTGCCGAGGACACGGTCGCCTGTCCCGGGCTCTCCTCGATGTTCAGCGTCTTCACCACGCCATCGTCCACCAGCATCGAATAGCGCTTGGAGCGCAGGCCGAGCGTGCCGGCCGACAGGTCGATGTCGAGGCCGAGCGCCTTGGTGAAGCCTGCGTCCCAGTCGGAGAGGAAGTGGATCTTGTCCATGCCGCCCGAAGCGGTGGCCCAGGCGCCCATCACGTGGATGTCGTTGACGGCGACGACGGCGATGTCGTCGATCCCGCGGGCGAGGATCGCGTCGCGGTTTTCAAGATAGCCGGGCAGATGGTTGAGCGAGCAGGTCGGCGTGAAGGCGCCGGGGACGCCGAAGATCACGACGCGTTTGCCGGAAAACAGCGCATCGGTGGTCACCTCCACCGGGCCGTCGACGGTTTTTTCCTTGAAGGTCGCGGATGGAATCTTGTCGCCGATCGAAATGGTCAAAGGCAGGTCCTCACTTGTGTCTGGGGAAGGGGCTCGAATGACGGCGCGGAGCGCGGTCGGGCTCCGTGGAAAATCCGTGCGCCGGACAGGCGCAGAGCGAGGATATAGATTGTCAGGGCTTGAAGACAAGCGGCGTTTCGATGGCGCTCATCCCGCTCGGCCCCTTCACGCTGATCGTCGCGCGGATTGCGCCCCCGGCCGGGAGGCCCGAGGCCTTGGCCGGCCGCTTGGCGGCGATCCGCACCTGCGTCAGCCCCGCCGCATCGACCCGGCTCGTCGCCCGCCTGAAGACATAGCCCGACGGCGCGGCCAGGAAAACATCCGACAGCGTCGCCCCGTGCGGCAGCGTCAGCGCCAGCGCGATCTCGCTACCCGCCTCATCGAAACGCGCCTCGGCCACGGCGAAATCCGGCCTCGGCGCGGCGGGCAGGGCGGCGAAGGCCGAGCGCACGCGCGCCGTGTCCAGCGGATTGTCGGACGCATCGCCGGAAAGTCGCACATCGAGCGTCGCCTGCACGGGAATGCAGATGCTCTTGCAGATGCCGAGAAACACCGATGCCTCCAGCGTCAGCGCCTCGGGCGCGCCAGGCGCGGTCTTCAGGAACAGCGGAAAGGCGACCGGCTGGTCGTAGCCGGCATAGTCGAGATCGCCTTCCGCGAAGCGCTTGGGCGCCGGAAGCCGCAGGCCGGACGAGACGAAGCTTTCGGAACCCGGTCCCGTCGCGGTGATCGTCACCTCCGGGGGAATGCCGCTCGATCCCGGATCGCTCCAATAGGTGCGCCAGCCCGGCTCCAGCCGGATCTCCAGCATGGCCGGCAGCGTGCCGTCGTCGAGGCGGGCGCCGGTCACCAGCCGGATGCCGCCGCCGACCGTTTCCACCCAGGCGCTGCGCGCCGCAAAGGCCGTGCCGGCGAAGGCCGCACAGCTGAAAAAAAAGACGGCGGAAAGGGTTGCCACACGGGCTGAATCCGTCAAACTCTGCGCGATACGGCGTGCGATCATCGACAGAGCCATAGCGCTTTTGCCGGGTTCGGAGAAGATCGGCAGCGTGCGGGACCACGGCAAAGTCACGCACTTTTTCTTGAAGACGCGAGAGCGGCATCACTGCTTTTTCTCGCCTTCAGGGAATGAGGCGCGGAACGAAGGTCGGGAAACCGGATTCGTCAAAGGCGAAGACGGTTCCGCCGCCGGGGCATCGCCGGGGCATGGGCGAGACGGCGACCAGGGAAGCAGGAAACAGAGAAGCAGGAAACAGGTAACAGTCGGCAGCGAGAAGGCGGGACAGATCTCAACCGAAAACAAGGGTACGGGCACCATGATGGCGACATTCCAGAAGAACCGCGAACGGGGCATGTTGGATGGGCAATTCCTGATTGCCATGCCCGGCATGCCCGACACCAATTTCGCGCGCACGGTGATCTTCGTCTGCGCGCATTCCGACGATGGCGCGATGGGCTTCATTCTCAACCGCCCGCAGCAACTGACCTTCCCCGACGTGCTCCTGCATCTCGAAATCGTCGATCGCCTGCAGGCGATCCGCCTGCCGGAGCGCACGCGCGAGTTCCAGATCCAGACCGGCGGCCCGGTCGAGACCGGCCGCGGCTTCGTCCTCCACTCCGACGATTATCTCAGCGAATCGAGCATTCCGGTCAATGACGACATCTGCCTGACGGCGACGCTCGACATCGTGCGCGCGATCTCCCGCGGCGCCGGCCCCGCCCGCGCCATGATGATGCTCGGCTATGCCGGCTGGGGCGCAGGACAATTGGAAGCCGAGATCGCCAACAATGGCTGGCTGACCTGCCCGGCCAATGAGGACCTGATCTTCGATCGCGACCTCGGCGACAAATACGACCGCACGCTCGCCGCCATGGGCGTCGCCCCCGCCATGCTCTCCATGACCGCCGGCCACGCCTGACGGCGTGTCGGCGCGCGCGTGGGCGCGGTCGCTTCACGCGCCCATCACCTGTCTAAGAAAGCGAAGACTTTCCGACTTTCTCATGAACTAATCGCGGAACATTTTGTCCGACGCCCCGTTTTCAGGGCAAGCGGCACAGCAATCAAGCGGCGCCGCCAAGACAGGGAGTTATGCACATGGGTAGCATGTCCGACAAGGTATCCGGTCTCGCCAACGAGGCAGCAGGCAACATCAAGCAGGGCGTCGGCAAGATGACCGACAATGAGCGCCTGCAGGCCGAAGGCAAGGCACAGGAAGTCAAGGGCGAAGTCCAGCAGGCATCCGGCAAGGCCAAGGACACCGTCAAGGGTGCCGTCGATCGCCTGTAACAAAGTTTCGCTACGGTCGATCCCGTAGCACCGAGGTGCGCAACCGTCGCCGTCCTGACGGGTTCAACTGGATGGCGACGTGCGCCGAATGCCCGCTGTGCTTCGCGCCGGCGGGCATTTCCTCGTCAGGCGGTCGTCTTCATCAGCCGATGGCTCTTTCGCCACGGCATACACCGACATTATTTCAGCAGACACTATTGAGAGGGCAGCGAAGACGGGGCATGCAAAAGGCCGCGCTGCCAAGCCACATCAAACAAGGGCCATCCTTTGAGGGACGGCGCAGGGACGAAACCACCATGAAGCTCTTTACGTGCAGCAATTGCGGAAATTCCGTCCATTTCGACAATCGAACCTGTGTGAATTGCGGATCGCGCCTCGGCTTCGACAGCGGGACGCTGAGCATGCGGGCGCTGGCCCCGGCCGGCGGCGACCAGTGGAGCGTCATCGGCAACACCGACACGGCCGTGCGCTTCTGCGCCAATGCCATGAACGACATCTGCAACTGGCTCGTCCCCGCCGGTAGCCAGAACACCTATTGCGTCGCCTGCAGCTACAACCACATCGTTCCCGTCACCGACAATCCGGAAGGCGTGCAGCGCTGGCAGAAGATCGGCCAGGCGCAGCGGCATTTGTTCTATTCGATCCTGCGCTGGAACCTGCCGCGTCCCGGCCGCGATGCCGATCCGCAGGGCGGACTGGTGTTCGATTTCCTCGCCGACGAGGTCGATGCCAATGGCAACATCATCCAGGCCGCGATGACCGGCCATGAGGATGGCCTGATCAGCCTGCGCGCCGCGGAAGCCGACGATGCCACGCGCGAAAGCATCCGCGTTTCCATGGGCGAGCCCTATCGCACGCTGCTCGGCCATTTCCGCCACGAGATCGGCCATTTCTACTTTGCGCAGCTCTGCCGCGATGAAGAAACGCTGGCCGAAGCCCGCGCCCTGTTCGGCGATGAACGCGAGGACTACGCCGCAGCGCTTCAGCGCAATTACGAGCAGGGACCGCCGATCGACTGGCAGAACCGCTTCATCTCCACCTATGCCAGCTGCCACCCCTCGGAAGATTTCGCCGAGTGCTGGGCGCACTTCTTCCATATCGTGGATACGCTCGAAACCGCCCGCGCCTTCGGTCTCTCCACCGACCCGCGCCGCCACGAGGAAATGGCCGCCGAAGTCGATTTCGACCCCTACAACGTCCGCGACGCGCAGACGCTGGTCGATGCCTGGGTCCCCTTGAGCGTGGCGCTCAACAGCATCCAGCGCTCGATGGGCCAGACCGACAGCTACCCCTTCGTCCTCTCGATCCCGGTCGTCCAGAAACTCGAATTCCTCAACCGCCTGATCCACAAGGCCGGCCAGGGAAACCTCGCCATGGTCGCCCCGCCGGTGCAGGCGCCGGAAGCAGCGTAAGGTGGTGATCGGTGATCAGTGAGTAGTAAGCCGTGATCAGAATTGGTGAGTAGTGAGCAGAATTAGTAAGTAGTGAGCAGTGATCGGTAAGTCGTAAATATCATATTGTGAGTTGTCATTTGCGATGATTTCTCACTACTCACTACTCACTACTCACTACTCACTACTCACTACTCACTACTCACTACTCACTACTCACTACTCACTACTCACTACTCACCCCTCATGCCCTTTTCATCAACGGAAACCGCTCCTTCAGCAGCCGCTGGATCAGATCCGAGGCGATCGGCGGGCCGAAGAGGAAGCTTTGACCGAAGTGGCAGCCCATCTGTCCGAGCTGGATCGCATCCTCCTCGGATTCGATGCCTTCGGCCACCACCTGCATGTCCAGCTCGCGCGCCATGTTGATGACCGAGCGCAGCAGGATGGTGCGCTTGTCGCTCTCGTCCTTCACCAGCGCCTTGTCCATCTTGATCGTGTCGAACGGGAAGCGCGTAAGATAGGCGAGCGACGAGTGGCCTGTGCCGAAATCGTCCAGCGCCAGCTTCAGCCCGCTGTCGCGCAGCTTCTGCAGCACGAGGCGCGCCTGTTCCGGGTTTTCCATCATCAGCGATTCGGTCAGCTCGACCATGATCTGCGCGGGATCGCAGCGATTCTTGTGCAGGATCGCGCGGATGTCGTCGTGCAGGTCGTTGTTGAGCAGCTGGCCGCTCGACAGGTTGACCGAGACGAAGATCGGCAGTTGCCCCGTCTGGATCTGCCATTCGCCCAGATCGCTCGTCGCCCGCTCGAAGGCGAACAGGCCGAGCTGGTTGATGACCTCGGAACTCTCGGCGATCGGAATGAATTCGGACGGCGGAATGCTGCCGCGCTTCGGGTGGTCCCAGCGCATCAGCGCCTCGAAGCCGGCGATCTCCGCATCGTTCAGCCGCACGATCGGCTGGTAGACGAGGGAAAGCTCGTTGCGCTCGATGGCGCGGCGCAGGTCGGTTTCGAGCTGCAGCCGGTCCGTGCCCGAGGTGCGGAAGGCCGGCCGATAGGGCTCGACGCGATTGCCGCCCGCCTTCTTGGCGCGGAACATGGCCAGCTCCGCGTCGTCCAGCAGGCCGGCGGCGCTCTGGCTCTGGTCCACCCAGGAGACGAGGCCGACGGAGGCGGTCAGGCTGATCTCGCGATTGCCGAAGCTGATCGGCACCATGATCGCCCGGCTGATCGCCTCGGCGAAATCCGCCACCTTGGCCGGGTCGCGCTCCGAAATGAGGATCAGGCCGAACTGGTCGCCGCCGAGCCGCGCCAGCGTATCCTGCGGCTTCAACAGCCGCCGCAGCCGCCGCGTCAGCGCGATCAGGATGTTGTCGCCGGCCGCGATCCCCAGCACGTCGTTGACGTTCTGCTTGTAGCGGTCGATGTCGATGGCGATCACCGTCGGGCGCACGCCGTTGGAACCCGGCGCCAGCGCCAGAATCGATTGCAGCCGGTCGAGGAAGATCTGGCGGTTGGGCAGGCCGGTCAGGTTGTCGTGCAGCGCATCGTGCAGCAGGCGGTCGAGCGAATTGCGCTGCTCGGTGATATCCACCAGCGTGCCGACGCAGCGGATGATCTCGCCGTTGGCGCCCAGCACCGGCCGCGCGCGGATCGACAGCCAGTGGTAATGCCCGTCTTCGGCGCGAATGCGGAAATCGTGGTTGAGGCGGCCGCGGCGGTGCTCGAGCAGGATGTCGAGCGTCGCCCGGAAACGGTCGCGGTCGTCGGGGTGCAGCCGCGGCAGCCAGTTGCGGGCAGGGCCGTGCATGGCGCCGGGGGTCAGGCCGAGCTGCTGCGACACGTCGGGAATGGTCACCACCCGGTCGCGCGCCACGTCCCAGTCCCACACGGTGTCGCCCGAGCCCGTCAGGGCCAGCGACTGGCGTTCGAGGTCCGAGAACAGCCCCTGGCTATAGGCGCCGCCGGCAAAGGCGTGCTGCATGACGGTGAAGCCGATGAGCAGCACGATCAGCACGAGCCCGCCGCCGAGCGCCGGCTGGACGATGTCGTTGGAAAGCCTGCCGGTGACCGTCAGCCATGCGCCGAACAGCCAGACCAGCGTCAGCAGCCAGGCGGGAACGAGCAGGATGGCGCGGTCGTAGCGGTTGAGCCCGAGATAGGCGATGAGGAAGATGCCGGCCGTGCCGGTCAGCGCAAACGAGATGCGCGCGATGCCCGCCGCGATCGCCGGATCGTAGATCGCCACGCCGAAGAGCAGGCCGAGACCGAGGACCCAGGCGAGCGTCGCATAGGACAGATGCTGGTGCCAGCGGTTGAGGTTCAGATAGGTGAAGAGGAAGATCACGAGCCCCGCGGCGAGAAACACCTCGGTGCCCGCCCGCCAGATGCGCTCGTCCCCGGCCGTGATCGCGATCAGCTTCGACAGGAAGCCGAAATCGACGCAGATATAGGCGAGCACCGCCCAGGCCAGCGCGGCCGTCGCCGGCAGCATGGAGGTGCCCTTGACGACGAAGAGAATGGTCAGGAACACGGCGAGCAGGCCGGCAATGCCGAGCACGATGCCGCGATAGAGCGTGAAGGCGTTGACCGTGTCCTTGTAGGCGTCCGGCTCCCAGAGATACATCTGCGGCAGGTCGGGCGTCGCCAGCTCCGCGACGAAGGTGATGACTGAGCCCGGATTGAGCGTGATGCGGAAGACGTCGGCTTCCTCGCTCGGCTGCCGGTCGAGCGCGAAGCCTTCCGACGGGGTGATGGAGAGGATGCGCTTCGAGCCGAGGTCCGGCCAGAAGATCTTCGAGTTCACCAGCCGGAAATGCGGCGCGACGATCACCCGGTCGAGCTGCTCTTCGGACACGTTGGCAAGCGCGAACACCGCCCAGTCGCCCTGGTGGTTCTCGGCGCTGGAGCGCACCTCGATGCGCCGCACGATGCCGTCAGTGCCGGGCGCGGTCGATACCTGAAAGGCCTCGCCGCGGCCGGTRTAGATCTCGGTGGTCGCGGTGAGATCGAGCGCTGTGTCCTCGCGCGAGATCTTCACGGGCTCGATGGCATGGGCCAGACCCGCACCGAGCCACGTCATCGCCAGCACCAGGGCCAGCATCAGCCCGGGCAGCCTGCGGATCGACGGCAGACGCGTCGGACGGAAGGGGTAGGTCACTCGCTAGCAGTCCTGTTGGGCGCGATGTCACGCGAAAGAAGGGAGAAGATCAGGTGGTCGCGCCACTGCCCATTGATCTTGAGATACTCACGCAGGTAGCCTTCGCGATGAAAGCCGGCCTTTTCAAGGAGCCGGATGCTCCTGTCGTTTTCCGGAATACAGGCTGCCTCGATACGGTGCAACTGAAGGGTCGAAAAGATGTAGGGGATGGAGAGCCTGACCGCCGCGGACATATGTCCCTGGCCGGCGAAACGCTCGCCCATCCAGTAGCCGATCATGCAGCACTGCGCCGCGCCGCGCCTTATATAGCCGATTGTGAGACCGCCGAGCAGCGTGTCGGTCTCGCGCGCGAAGACGAACAGGGGCACGGCCTGGCCGGACTGGAACTCCTGCTCGCTGCGCACCGCCCGGGCGCGAAAGGCGCTCTCGGTCATCTCCTCCGCCCGCCAGGTCGGCTCCCAGGGCTCCAGAAACGGCCGGCTTTCCCGGCGCAGCGCGAACCATTGCCGATAGTCGGAGCCGCGCGGCAGGCGCAACAGATGGGCGTCGCTCTCGATCCTGACCGGGTCCGGCTGTCGTGACAGGAACCGAAACACCGATCGTGTCATGAACGCCTCCGCACGGCCGGGATGAGGAAAGGGAAGGGCCCGGCGCGGGCGCGCCGGGATGATGAAGGCGAAGGTGCCGGCGCGGGTGCGCCGGGATGAGTTCAGCCGTTGGCCGCGCGCGGCAGGGCCGGGGCCTTGGTCAGTCCGCCGAGAATGTCCGCCATGGGCGCCAGCTTGTCGACGGGGCCGATGGCCGAAAGCGTCGGCACGGTCTCGAAGAACAGCCGGCCGGCAAGGTCGGTCAGCCGCTCGACGGTGATGCCGGACAGCCGCTCCATCAGTTCCTCGTTGGGAATGGGCCGGCCGTAGAGCATCATCTGCCGGGCGATCTGGCCGGCGCGGGCGGCCGGGCTCTCCTGGCCCATCAGCAGCTGGGCGCGGATCTGCGCGCGGGCGCGGTCGATTTCCTGCTGCTCGATGCGGTCGGCCGACTTGCGCAGCTCCTCGATGATGACCGGCATCAGTTCCGGCAGGTTCTCGCCGCCGGTCGCGGCGTGGACGCCGAAGATGCCGGTGTCGGAAAAGCCCCAGTGGAACGCATAGACCGAATAGCAGAGGCCGCGATGCTCGCGCACTTCCTGGAAGAGCCGCGAGGACATGCCGCCGCCGAGAATATTGGCGAGGATCTGCGAACAGTAGAAGTCGCGCGCATGATAGGCCTTGCCCTCGAAGCCGAGCAGCACCTGCGCGTCCATCAGGTCGCGGTCCTCGCGCGTGTCGCCGCCGGTATAGCGGGCCTTTTCGAGGATCGGCGCCTCCGCCGGCTGCTGCGGCAGGGCGGCGAAGCGCGCCTCGACCTGCGCCACGAAGGCATCGTGATCGACGGCGCCGGCACCCACCACGAACATGCGGTCGGTCGTGTAGTTGCGGCCGAGATAGCTGCGGATCTGGTCGGAGGAGAACGACATCACCGTGTCCGGCGTGCCGAGGATCGGCCGGCCGACGATCTGGTCGGCAAAGGCGGTTTCGGCGAAACGGTCGAACACCACGTCGTCGGGCATGTCGTTCGCCGCGCCGATTTCCTGCAGGATGACGTTCTTCTCGCGCTCCAGCTCGTCCTCGTCGAAGGACGACTCGGTCAGGATGTCGGCGAGGATGTCGATGGCGAGCGTCGTGTCGTCCTTCAGCACGCGGGCGTAATAGGAGGTCGTCTCGGTCGATGTCGCGGCGTTCACCTCGCCGCCGACATTCTCGATCTGCTCGGCGATGTCGCGCGCCGAGCGCGAGGCCGTTCCCTTGAAGGCCATGTGCTCCAGCAGATGGGCGATGCCATGCTCCGACATGGTCTCGTCGCGGGAGCCGGACTTGATCCACGTGCCGAGCGCGACGCTTTCCAGGTGCGGCATGGTTTCGGTAACGACCGTCAGCCCGGAGGCAAGCCGGGTGCACTCAACTTTCATCATCGGTCTTTCTGCGCACTAGTTCCGGATACGCGCGTGCTCGCCGATATAGGCCTCGACGGCTTTCAGCTCGGGATCCAGAATGTCGAAGCGCTCCTCCCTGTCCATCAGGTCAGCAAGCCACGTCGGAAGCGCCGGGTCAATACCGCTGGCCGATTTTACTGCGGCGGGGAATTTGGCCGGATGCGCGGTGGCCAGCGTCACCATAGGTGCGTTGGGTTTCATATGCTTGGCGGCAACGAAGGCGCCGATGGCGCTGTGCGGATCGAACAGATAGCCGGTCTCTTCGAGCGTCTTCGCGATGGTGTCGGCGACCTGTTTCTCGGTCGCCCGTCCGGCGCGGAACAGGCCGCGGATCCTCTTCAGCGCCTTCTCCTCGATCTCGAAGGCGCCCGACTGCTTCAGCCCGCCCATGGCCGCGCGCACCTTGCCCGCGTCCCGGTCGAAGGCCTCGAACAGCAGCCGTTCGAAATTGGAGGAGATCTGGATGTCCATCGAGGGCGAGGTGGTCGCGCGCACGTCGCGCATTTCGTAGCGCCCGGTCTTCAGCGTGCGGGCGAGAATGTCGTTCTCGTTGGTCGCCACCACGAGGCGCGCGATCGGCAGCCCCATCTTCATCGCCACGTAACCCGCGAAGATGTCGCCGAAATTGCCCGTGGGAACGGTGAAGGCGATCTTGCGATCGGGCCCGCCCAGCGCTACCGCCGTCGTGAAGTAATAGACGATCTGGGACATGATGCGCGCCCAGTTGATCGAATTGACGCCCGACAGGTGCACGTGGTCGCGGAACGCCGTGTCGTTGAACATGTCTTTGACCAGCGTCTGGCAATCGTCGAAATTGCCGCGGATCGCGATCGCATGGACGTTTGACGCCTTCGACGTCGTCATCTGGTGCTGCTGCACCGGCGAGACCTTGCCGTGCGGAAACAGGATGAAGATATCGGTGCGGTCGCGCCCGGCAAAGGCGTCGATCGCGGCACCGCCGGTATCGCCCGAGGTCGCGCCGACGATGGTGGCGCGCGTGTTGCGGGTGGCCAGCACATGGTCCATCAGCCGCGCGAGCAGCTGCATCGCCACGTCCTTGAAGGCGAGCGTCGAGCCGTGGAAGAGCTCCATGACGAAGGCGTTCGGCCCGGTCTGCACGATCGGCACCACGGCCGGATGCCGAAACGTCGCATAGGCCTCGTCGATCATGCCGCGCAGCGTTGCATCCTCGATCTCGCCATCCACGAACAGCTGCAGGATGCGGAAGGCGACGTCCTGATAGGAGAGACCGCGCAACGCCCGGATCTCGCGCTTCGACAGGGTCGGCCACGTCTCCGGAACATAGAGCCCGCCGTCGCGGGCAAGGCCCGCCATCAGGGCATCGCTGAAACCGAGCGCAGGGGCCTCGCCCCGGGTCGAAACATACTTCACGGTCGTCATCCTCGTCTCGTGCCGGCCGGCGACGCTGCCGAAGAACCCGGGCGCCAGCCCTGAGACGGGACGCCAGGGGCGGAGGCAGGCCTTGCAAAAATCGACCGGAAGGCGCGCTTGTCCAATCGATTTTCCGGCGCGCCGCTGCTATAGACCATCGCCGCAGCACTGGAAAGCCTGCCTTTCGGCAGACGGGACCGGCTCTGCGGACAGCGACAGACACGCGCCGTGAGAGCGCGGGCAGCGACAGGGGGTCGAGTTCGAATGGTGGGTCAAACAGTCAGCCGCATCGCGGCATGTGTCGGTCTCTTGGCGCTCGGTGGTTGCAACACGCCGGATACGGGCGGCGCGATCGAGGCCGGCGGCAGCGCGGCATCGGCCACGCCCGCCGTCATTCAGGCCAAGTGCCCGCAGATCGTGATGCGCGATGCGACCTCGGTCTATCGCACCTATGCCAAGGGCGCCAAGGACGATCCGACGCAGATCGTCTACCAGGCCTCGCTCGCCGACTCGACCCGCCAGTGCGTGCAGAGCGATACGACGCTCACCGTCACCGTCGTGGTGCAGGGCCGCGTCACCACCGGTCCCGCCGGCGGCCCCGGCACGATCAACCTGCCCATCCGCGTCACCGCCAGCGACGCCGACAACACGCTGTTCTCCGAGGTGACGCAGCTTCCGGTCACGGTGGCGGCCGGCGCCGGCGCCCAGCAGTTCATCTTCACCAAATCCGCCCCCATCAACGGCGGCGCCGGCGACTTCGCCAAGGTCTATGTCGGCTTCGACACGGCCCCGGCCAAGCCTGCCGCCAAGAGAAAAAAGTAGGGTTCGGACCACGGCGTTCGCCGGCAGCCCGGCTGCCGGCGCGTCTGCGAACGCGCGGGTGACGCGCTTTTTCTCGGGGCCGGTAACCAAGCTTTCATGATGGGGCTTTCCCTTTTTTCAGGGCATGTTAAGACTTCCTTAAGCAAGGGTTAAGGGGGCTTCAACCATGGCAGTCTGGACGTATTTCTTTCCGAAAAATCAGTCGCCGCTCAACGGCGACTACAATTTTTCCTTGGCCGACTATATCGACGAATCCGGCGTGACCTACAATTCGAGCACGACGAAACAGGCGATCTACGATCTCGACAACGGCCTTCAATTGAAGGTTCTGGGCTCCGGCTTCTCCTTCGACAGCCAGAAGGATCCGATCTCCGGCACGGTCACGAGCCTTCAGCTGCAAACCAAGAGCGGCACGGTTTTCCAGACGATTTCGGGCCTCAGCCTGTCGTTTGCCGACCTGAGCGATGCGACGCAGGCCTATGACAGCTGGGGTTTCCAGGAATGGCTGATGAAGGGCAACGACACGATCACCGGTTCGGCCGGCGGCGATGACATGTACGGCTTCAACGGCAATGACGTCATGCGGGGCGGCGCCGGCGACGACTTCATGGAAGGCGGGAGCGGCAAGGACAGCTATGACGGCGGCACCGGCTGGGACACGATCAGCTTCCAGGACAGCTACTACAATCGCGACAGTCTCCGCGGTATCGTGCTCGACGCGGCCGCCGGCACCGTGACCGACCAGTACGGCAACAAGGAAACCTTCAAGAACATCGAGGGGTTCCGAGGCACCATTTTCGCCGACGTGATGACAGGCTCCTCGCGGGACGAGACCTTCATGGGGCTCGGCGGCAAGGACACGATCGACGGCAAGGGCGGCTTCGACATGGTGACCTATCACCGCGACGTGCGCCGTGGTGCTGAAAGCGGCGTGACCGTGGACCTGACCAAGGGCACGGCGATCGACGGCTTCGGCAAGGCGGACAAGCTGACCAGCATCGAAGGCGCGCGCGGCTCCGAATTGGCGGACACGCTTCTGGGCAGCGCGAGCGACAATTTCCTGCGCGGCGACGAGGGCAACGATCTCCTCTCCGGACGCGGCGGCAACGACACGTTGCTCGGCGGCGCCGGCAGGGACAGCTTCCTGTTCGATGTCGCACCGAATGGCGGCTCCAATCGCGATGTCATCCAGGATTTCATCGTCGCCGACGATACGATCCGGCTTGAAAACGCGGTCTTCAAGGTGTTCACCAAGACGGGCGTTCTCGCCGCGGGAGAATTCGTCATCAACGCGTCCGGCAAGGCCGTCGACAGCAACGATCACATCATCTACCAGGCAAGCTCCGGCAACATCTATTACGATGCCGACGGCGCGAACGGCACCGCTGCGGTGCTGTTTGCCACAGTCTCGGCCAATCTCAAGATGACGGCGGCCGATTTCCTGATCGTGTAAGGCCCGATCGCCTCAGCATTGTCAGACCGAATGTGCGCGGCGGCTGTTCCAACGGTCGCCGCGTTTTTCGTGCCGGAAACCTCCGACGGCCCGATCAGGCTCCCAGCTCCTCCGACCATTCGGCCAGCGCCTCGATGGTGGCGGGCAGGGCGGTCATGCGGGAGATGACGGTTTCGGCGCCGGCTTCGGTCAGGGCGTCGGCATGCGAGGGGTAGCTGTGGGAGGCCCCGGTGAAGCCGATGACGCGCATGCCGGCCGAGCGGGCGCCGTGGACGCCGTGCACCGAGTCCTCCACCACGATCACCCGCGACGGGTCGATGCCCATCTGCGCCGCGCCATGCAGGAAGATGTCGGGCTTCGGCTTCACGCGGTCCTCGCCGAGGTCGCGGGCGGAAAAGATGTTGCGGCCGAACAGGTCCTTCAGCCCGACCTTGCCGAGCATCATCGCCAGCCGCTCGGAGGTGGAGTTGGAGCAGACGCACGTCTTCAGCCGGATCTGCGACAGCGCCGCCTTGACCCCGTCGATGATCTGCACATCGTCCTTCAGCCGCTGTTCGAGGATCTCGCTGTGGCGCGACAACAGGCGCGCCGAGAGGGGGATGGTCGCCTCGCGCTCGATCGCCAGCAGCGTGTTCTGCCAGGTCATGCCGGCATAGCGCTCGGCCATCTCCTCGGTGGAGATCGGATAGCCCGCCTCCGTCAAGAGCGCCGCCTCGACTTCGGAGGCGATGATCTCGCTATCGACGAGCACGCCGTCGCAATCGAAGATGATGAGGTCGATACCGGACATGGGAAAATCTCTGATGCATGGGGGACGAATGGGGGATGCCCCGCGCTTTACACGAGGGGACGGCGCGGGACAATGCGCGAACGACGGAAAGCGAATTTCCATGTCAGGACGACGGCAGGGACGCGCCCATGCCTATGCCGGGGGATGCTGCGCCGGCAGCCCGGCAACCGCGCGTTCGAGAGCGGGGATTTCGTCGACGATGACGCCCCGGAGGATCGTGTCGGAGAGCCCGTGATATGCGTGCCGGATGATGTTTCCGTCCGCCGCCGCCTGAATCCCGAGGATCGCGTCGTTCATGTCTGAAAGCGCATGTCGGAAATCGCGTGCCACGAGAAAACCTGCAGGGCCGAGGCTTCGATATCCGCCTTCAGCATGGGGTGGAGCCCATCCCGGGTTGTGATATCGACGGTCGAATCCAGGCGCTCTTCCAGCATCAGCTTGATGCCGATGAGATCGAAGGCATTGAAGCGGCTGGCAGGATCGTCGTCGATGAAGAGGTCGATGTCGCTCGTTACCCCGGCTTCGTCGCGCGCCACCGAACCGTAGACGGAGAGCGATGTCGCGCCACAGGAGCGCACCGCCTCCGCCTGGCCACGGAGACGCTCGATGACCTGTCTTCGATCGAGGTGCGCTGTCATGCGATCGCGCTTAGCGCAAAACACGCAATCGATCCATTCGTCGGTTTTTCGCGCAAGTTTTGCGGCTCTTCAGCCTTTGGTAACCAAACTCGGTAACCATAGCAGCAGAATATGTGTCCCAGAGTCAGCGTATCAGCGAGTAGTCATGGTGTCCCTGAAGTCTTCCGTCGTTTTGTCTGCTGAAACCTCCCCCGCCGCCGGTTCCGCCCGGGAATCCGGGTGGCTCGACACCATCATCAAGGGCGATTGCGTCTCCGCCCTCGAGAAGCTGCCCGACAATTCGGTCGATGTCGTCTTCGCCGATCCGCCCTACAACCTGCAGCTCGGCGGCGCCCTGCACCGGCCGGACCAGTCGCTGGTCGATGCCGTCGATGACGCCTGGGACCAGTTCGCCTCGTTCGAAGCCTATGATGCCTTCACCCGCGCCTGGCTTCTGGCCTGCCGCCGCGTGCTGAAGCCCACCGGCACGCTCTGGGTCATCGGCTCCTACCACAACATCTTCCGCGTCGGCGCCATCCTGCAGGACCTGAATTTCTGGATCCTCAACGACATCGTCTGGCGCAAGACCAACCCGATGCCCAATTTCAAGGGCCGCCGGTTCCAGAACGCGCATGAAACGCTGATCTGGGCGAGCCCGAGCGCCAAGGGCAAGGGCTACACCTTCAACTACGACGCCCTGAAGGCGGCAAACGACGACGTGCAGATGCGGTCCGACTGGGTCTTCCCGATCTGCTCGGGCGGAGAGCGCCTGAAGGACGAGAACGGCGACAAGGTCCACCCGACCCAGAAGCCGGAAGCCCTGCTCGCCCGCGTCATGATGGCTTCCACCCGGCCGGGCGATGTCGTGCTGGATCCGTTCTTCGGCTCGGGCACCACCGGCGCCGTCGCCAAGCGCCTCGGCCGCCATTATGTCGGCGTCGAGCGCGAACAGACCTATATCGACGCGGCCCGTGCCCGCATCGAGGCGGTCGAGCCGCTCGGCGGTGCCACATTGTCGGTGATGACCGGCAAGCGCGCCGAACCCCGCGTCGCCTTCAACGTGCTGGTGGAAAGCGGCCTCATCAAGCCCGGCGCCATCCTCACCGACGCGCGCCGCCGTCACAGCGCCATCGTGCGCGCCGACGGCACGCTCGCCAGCGGCGGCGAGGCCGGCTCCATCCACCGCCTCGGTGCCAAGGTGCAGGGCTTTGACGCCTGCAACGGCTGGACCTTCTGGCACTACGAGGATGGCGGCGTGCTGAAGCCGATCGACGACCTGCGCAGCGTCATCCGGGCCGATATGGCACGGCTGGGGTGATGCTGTAAGCCAAGGGGTCAACGCCCGCGTCAGCCCTTCATCCGGCCGCCGCCACATTGCCCCTCGCCCCGCAAGCGGGGAGAGGGCCAGGGGGAGGGCCAGGGTGAGGGGAGGCCACGCCCAAATGTCGCCATCTCCGCCAGATTCTCTCCGCATTGTTTAAGAGAATTTAACCTCTCCGCCGCTAGTCTCGCATCTGCGATACCGCCGTTGATCAACCACCGGCAGACCGCGATGCGGACAGGGTTCCGGCGATTGCCGGGGCTCCGTCCCAAGACGAAGCGGGAGTGCGATCTATCGACGGGAAAGCCCGCCGACAGTCGTCTTTCCTCCGGTTTCGTACCTTCAGTCCCGGAGGAATCAGAAACGCCCGGCCGCTTGAAAAAGCCGCCGGGCGTTGCTGTTTTTCATGCAGCGATTTCTAAAATAATATCTGCTTCAGGCCGGAATTGTGGCATCATGCGGCGGTTGCCACATGATTTCGATAAGGGTCGATCCCGTATCCTGATGATTGCCTCTAGATGATCGCTCTTGTTGCTTGTATTACGGAGTGATATAGAAATTGTCGTTGAGAGTCTTGAAGGACGTTGAATTTCACAACTGGGCGATCGAATACGGCGTGTCAGATGCGATGCTGTGCACGGCCGCAAAGGAGATCGAGGCGGGTCTCGTCGATGCCCGGCTTGGCGGGTTCCTCTTGAAGAAGCGGGTGGCGGCACCGGGTCGAGGCAAGTCGGGAAGCTACCGGATGCTCGTTGGCTATCGACAAGCCGATAGGCTCATTTTCGTGCACGGCTTTGCGAAGAACGAGACGGACAACATCACGAAAAACGAAAAGGCAGCCCTTCGGAAACTGTGCGAGATCTACATGTCCGCGGATGACAGCACGCTTGCCGAGATGATCGCAAAGACCACGATACGGGAGATCGCGTGCAATGAGTCGCATACTGAAGAACGTCCATAAATCTGCCGAGCGACTGCAGGATGCAGGTTTCGTCGATGACGTGACGATGAGAGAATTCGACGCGCTCTGCCTGCCTCCTCTGCGGGACTATTCGCCCGATGAGATCAGGAAGATCAGGGCTGATAGCAAGGCCAGTCAGGCAGTCTTCGCCAGCTTCATCAACGTTAAGAAAGTGACGGTCGCGGCATGGGAGCAGGGGAACAAGAAGCCGAACGGTACGGCCATCAAGATTCTCGACCTGATCGAGCGCAAGGGGCTGGACGTCCTTCGATAGGATATGCCGGTTTAAAGCATGGAAGCGCCGCACATCACGATCGACGCGCGGCGCTCCTGAAGCCTGAAAAGCCCTTTAGAGCCTGAAAAGCCCGTTAGAGAATGAAGTCGTCGGCATACATCTTGGTGACGCCGTTGACGCGGATTTCGAAGTCGGCGCGGCCGTCGCCGTTGACGTCGCCCGAGAGGATGCCGTTCGAGAAGCGCAGTTCGCCGGCATGCTGGGTGAAGCCATGGCTGCCGATATAGTCGAACGACTGATTGCCGCCGGAGCGCGAATTCGCATCGATCGTGCCGAGGTCGATGAGGTCGCCTTCACCCGGGCGGAAATCGGCGATGAGGTCGCGGCCGCTGCCGACCCGGCTTTCGCTGACGCTGTCGAAGAAGAAGATATCCGCGCCCGAGCCGCCGTTCAGATAGTCGGTGCCGGTGCCGCCGGTGATGTCGTCTGCGCCCGCGCCGCCATAGATGTAGTCGTTGCCGCTGCCGCCATAGAGGCTGTCATTGCCGCCGAGGCCGTAAATGTCGTCGGCACCGCCCTGGCCCTTGATCACGTTGCGAACCGAGGAACCGGTGATGTCGTCGGCCGCATTCGTGCCGATGGCGTTTTCGATGCTGATCAGATCCTCGGCCTGATCGTTGTCGATGATCGCCGTGCCCTTGCCGAGATCGATGTCGACGCCCTTGCCGCGCTGCGAGGCGTAGTTGTCCTGCATGGCGTAGCTGATCGTGTCGACGCCCGAGCCGCCATTGAAGCTGTTGTTGTAGCCGACCGACACGAAGGTGTCGTTGCCGGCATCGCCCTTGTAGACGCTGGATTCGGAATTGACCTCGAAACGATCGTTGCCGTCGCCGCCCGAGACGATGTCATAGGCCTTCGAATCGCCGGCGCGAATGTCGGCGACGTAGAGATCGTTGCCGGTGCCGAGGAAAATGTCGTTGCCGCCTTCGTAATAGTTGACGACCCGGTCGCTGCCGGAGCCCGCATCCACAAAATTGAAGCCGCCCCGGCTGTCGGTGCGGTTGAGATAGATCGTGTCGTTCCCGCCGTAACCGTAGATCGACACTTCGGACAGGTTGTTCTGGGTCAGGATGTCGTTGCCGTTGGTGCCGTAATATTTCGCCATGAAAGCGTCCTCGCAGAATGATCGGTCAAGATGACGGGCCGAGACTACACCGATCAAGTGAACGTCGGCTGAACCAAACATGGCTTTTCAGTGATATGAAAAAGGCAGGCCCGGTCAGGTCGTTGCGCGCCGGGCCCGCCGGACGATCGAGATGCTACACGGGCAGCCCGAGCCGTGCGAGATCGGCCTTCAGCCGGGGCCCGTCGATGAACTGCACCGCCTGCCAGCCCGCCGCCCGCGCGCCCTCGACATTGGCGAGGCTGTCGTCGATGAACAGGGTGGCTGCGGGTTCGAGGTCGAAGGCCGCCTGGTGCGTCTCGTAGATCTCGCGGTCGGGCTTGATCTGGCGCTTTTCGCCGGAAACCGTCACGCCGCGCGGCAGGTTGAGAAAAGCGAAGCGGGCCCGTGCCTCGGCAAAGGTGTCGGCCGCGAAATTGGTCAGCATCGTCACGTCGTAGCCCTTCTCGACAAGGCTTTCGAGGATCGCGACGCTCTCCTCATAGGCATGCGGCACCATCTCGCCCCAATGCAGGCGGAAGGCGCGGATATGCGCCTCCTGCTCGGGAAACTGCGCGATCAGATGCGCCTCCGCATCGCTCCAGCTGCGGCCGCGGTCCTGTTCCAGGTTCCATTCATGCGTGCACACGGTCGCAAAGAAAGCGGTGCGCTCGGCCTCGTCGGGAATGAGGCGGCTGAACGGAATATTCGGATCGTAATGGATCAGCACCTTGCCGATGTCGAAAACGATATGGCGGATGGGCGTCGTCGCGTCGGTCATGGGCGTTTCTCCTTCTTGAGATCCTTGGGTTCGAAACTTCCGGGCAGGGCTTTCTCGATCGCCTTCTTCATCACCGTCGGCAAGGCCTGCTCGGCGAGCGAAGCGCGCGGTTCCCACCAGCCATTGGCCGCAATCGCCGCCCGCTCGACCTCGGCCTTGAGAACGCCGAGCCGCAGCTCGAAATGGGTGAAGACATGCACGATGCTGCCGCAGTCGCGCCAGGCGATTTCGCGGGCGGCAGCAAAAGGCGGCGCCGGCGCGGCCGTCCCGTCGGCCGTCCACTCGGTGCCGGGAACCTCGGTCATGCCGCCCAGCAGGCCTTTGTCGCCGCGCTTGCTGAGATAGACGGCGCCGGTCGCGTCGGTCGCGACATAGGCCGTGCCATAGCGCACCGGCTTTGCCTTCTTCGCCAGCTTCACCGGAAAGCGCTCGGGGTCGCCGGCCTTGAAGGCGCGGCAATCCGCGTTGATCGGACAGAGCGCGCAGACCGGCCGGCGCGGCGTGCAGAGGGTCGCGCCGAGATCCATCATGGCCTGCGCGAAATCGCCCGGCCGCCCGGCGGGCGTCATGGCCGCGACCAGCCGGCGCATGTCGGGCCGCGCCGCCGGCACCGGCGTCTCCACGCGGTAGAGCCGGGAGATCACCCGCTCGACATTGCCGTCGAGAACCGCGCTCTGCCGGCCGAAGGCGATGGCGGCAATCGCGGCGGCGGTATAGTCGCCGATGCCCGGAAGCGCCTTCAAACCCTCTTCGGTATCGGGAAAGCGCCCGCCATGCCGGCTTGCGACCTGTTCGGCGCAGGCCTTGAGGTTGCGCGCGCGGGCGTAATAGCCAAGCCCCGCCCAGGCCTTCATCACGTCCTCGGTGTCGGCCGCGGCAAGATCGGTCACGGTCGGCCACAGCGCCCGGAACTTTTCGAAATAGGCTTTGACCGCCTGCACCGTCGTCTGCTGCAGCATCACTTCCGACAGCCAGATATGATAGGGGTCGGGCCGCAGCCCGTCCGCCGCCATCGCCGGCGTGATGCGCCAGGGCAGCACGCGGTGGCTGCGGTCGTACCAGTCGAGCAGCAGCGCGGTGGGGGAGCCCGCCTGCGGCATCGGCGCCGGCCGGGACGTGTCGAAGGGCAGGGCCTCTGCGGTGGACGGAAAACGTTGCATCATGGTCCTTGCGGCCGACTTGCCCTATAGATCATCGCCAAGCAGCCGAGCCGAGCCGTCTTGCCGCGCGCCATGCCGCCCCGAGCGTCATAGCCGAAACGGCATCGGCGGGTAAGGGCTGCGACAGCATTCACCACCGACGGGAACCACCGCATGGCGCCTTCCAAGCCCTATACACCGAAAGGCGTCCGCCAGATCAGCGAGGTCGCCAACGGTCTCCTCGATCCGGTTCTGGCGAAACGCGCCGGCATCAGCACGCTGCTGCTCGGCTCCTGGGACGAGATCGCCGGCGAGGCCTTTGCCGATTGCACCCGGCCGGAGAAGATCGCCTGGCCGCGGCGCGTCTCGGAAATGACCGGCGAAAGCCGCCACCAGCCGGGCGTTCTCACCATCGCCTGCGACGGCGGCCGGGCGCTGTTCCTCGCCCATGCCGAGGGCGAACTCGTCCAGCGCATCAACGGCTTCTTCGGCTTCCCCGCCATCGACCGCGTCCGCATCGTCCAGAAGCCCGTCACGCCGCAGAACCGCACCCGCCGTCCACCGCGCCCGCTCACCGGCCAACCCGCCCGCCACCTCGCGGCGCTCACCGCCGAGATCGAGGACGAAGGCCTGAAGGCGGCGCTGACGCGGCTGGGCACGGCGGTGCTGGGGAAGACGCGGTAGGGGGCGTCAGTCCCTCCAGGGATCGATCTTGCTCAGGCCGCTCGCGGCAAACGGCGTGACATCGCGCGTCGCCACGGAGCCGTTTCTCGCGACAGCGATCGCCGCGATCTGTGCGTCCGCCAGTCCGATCCCGTTCTGCCGCGCCCTTTGCAGGATCACGGCAAATTCCCGTGCCGCCGCCAGGTCGAATGGCAGGATTCGATCGTGAAACAGGGTCGTCACGAGATGGTCGAGCGCGTGTTGCAGCGCGTCTTTCCGCCGCCCCGCCGGCAGGATCGCCGCGCCGGACAAGATCTCAGCGACGGTGATGGTCGTCAGGAACAACGAACCTGCCGGTTGTGCGTCGAGCCAGGCCAGCACGCGCGCGTTCGGCGATTTTCGCAAAGGCTCGGACACGACATTCGTGTCGAGGATCATCCTGTGAAGGAGGGGGGTTCGTAGGTTTTCCGGTCTCGCCCGTCTTCGAGGTCGACCCCGCCGATCGATCGTCCGACGGCGCGCAGAGAGGAGCCGATGCCACCCGGCACTTCGCTCTCCGCGACCCTCTGCAGAATGGCGTTGATCTCCGCTTCCGTCGTGCGTCCGTTTCGGCGCGCACGGGCTTCCACAGCCTGATGGGTGTCTTCGGGGAGATTTCGGATCGTAATGGCCGTCATCGTCTGCCTCGCCTCCGGTCCTGAAGGGCTGCCTGCGCGTTCGATTGTATCAGTAGCGTGCCGCCCTAATCAACACGTGCGACCATCACGCACGTGCGATATCGGGAAAGGAAGGCCCTCGCGCCACAAATGCCTCACAATTCTTTGAACGATGCGCTAAGGGGACCCCTTGTCCGGTCCCGGCCGGCGCGATATCGCAAAGGCCCGTCTCCGCTTGAACAGGTGAACCATGTCCCTTTCCGAAATGACCTTGCTGAAACGCCTTTCGAGCGGTGTGGCCATCGCCACGCTGGCGCTCGCGCTCGTCGCCTGCAGCGACGAGAAGAAGGAGACGGCGAATGCGGCGGCTCCGGTCGAAACCGTGGATACCGCGACCAAGACCGAGATGAAGCCCGCGGATACGATGACGACATCGTCCACCGCAACAACGCCCGCGACGTCGCAGACCCAGATGGCCCAGGCGGCCGCCCCGGCCGCAGCGCCCACGGCGGCACCCGAACTGCCCCAGGCCGATGGCGAGGTCGAAGTTTCCAAGCTGATGGAACCCGGCGCTCTGCCGGAAATGGCGATCGGCAAGGCCGATGCCCCGGTCACGATCGTCGAATATATGTCGATGACCTGCCCGCATTGCGCCAACTTCCACAATCAGACCTTCGACACCATCAAGACGAAATATGTCGAGACCGGCAAGGTGCGCTTCGTGCTGCGCGAATTCCCGTTCGATCCGCGCGCGGCGGCCGCCTTCATGCTGGCGCGTTGCGCCCCGGAAGGCCAGTATTTCCCGATGGTCTCCATGCTCTTCAAGCAGCAGGAACAGTGGGCCGCGGCCCAGAACGGCCGCGATGCCCTGCTGCAGATGTCCAAGCTCGCCGGTTTTTCACAGGAGAGCTTCGAGGCCTGCTTGACGAACCAGAAGCTTCTGGATGATGTGAATGCCGTGATGCAGAAGGGCATGAAGGAGTACCAGGTTGCTTCGACGCCGACCTTCTTCATCAACGGCAAGCGCTATTCCGGAGACATGTCGGTTGACACCATGTCGGCCCTTATCGACCCTCTGCTTTAAGTCGCGCTCCGATGCGGCACGGGAAACCGTGCCGTTTTTCCCGTTCGTCCCGTGTCCGGTCATGACCGCGTTCCCGTTTGAGACGGGCCGGCCGTCATGAAGTTCACCAAGCTGCGTCTGGTCGGCTTCAAGTCCTTCGTGGAGCCGTCCGAATTCGTCATCGAGCGCGGTCTGACCGGCGTGGTCGGCCCGAACGGCTGCGGCAAGTCGAACCTCGTCGAGGCCCTGCGCTGGGTGATGGGCGAGAATTCCTACAAGAACATGCGCGCGTCCGGCATGGACGACGTCATCTTCTCCGGCTCGGGCAAGCGTCCGGCCCGCAACACGGCCGAAGTCGGCCTCTATCTCGACAACAGCGACCGCACCGCACCTGCCGCCTTCAACGACAGCGACGAGATCCAGGTGACGCGCCGCATCGAGCGCGAGAACGGCTCGGTCTACCGAATCAACGGCCGTGAGGCGCGCGCCAAGGACGTCCAGCTGCTGTTTGCGGATGCCTCGACCGGCGCCCGCTCGCCCTCCATGGTCGGGCAGGGCCGCATCGGCGAGCTGATCGCCGCCAAACCCCAGGCCCGCCGGCAATTGCTGGAAGAGGCCGCCGGCATTTCCGGTCTCCATTCCCGCCGCCACGAGGCGGAGCTTCGCCTGCGCGGCGCCGAAACCAATCTCGACCGGCTGGACGAGGTCACGGCCGAGCTCGAAAGCCGCATCGAGAGCCTTAAGCGCCAGTCGCGTCAGGCCAACCGTTTCAAGATGCTCTCGGCCGAGATCCGCGCCCACGAGGCCATGCTGTTCCACATCCGCTGGGTGCAGGCCAAGGAGGCCGAGGGCGAGGCGGACAGCCTGCTCAACCAGGCGACCTCGCTGGTGGCCGAAAAGGCGCAGGCCCAGATGGAGGCGGCGAAAAACCAGGCGATATCGAGCCTCAAGCTGCCCGAGCTGCGCGAGGCGGAGGCCCGCGCGGCCGCCGGTCTCCAGCGGCTGCAGATCGCCCGCACCCAGCTCGACGAGGATATGAGCCGCACGTTGCGCAGGCGCGACGAACTGCAGCGCCGCCTGACCCAGCTCGGCGAGGACATTGCCCGCGAGGAACGGCTGGCGCTCGAAAATGCCGGTGCCGTCGCCCGTCTGGAAGAGGAGGCCGAGGCGCTGCAGGCCGATGCCGAGGAGGCCGGCGAGCGGGCGGAAGAGGCGCGCGAGCGCCTGGTCGAGGCGCAGGACCGGCTGGAGACCAGCGAGCGGGCGCTGGCGGCGCTGACCGCCGAACGCGCCGAAGCCTCCGCCGCCCGGGGTCAGCTGGAACGCGTCATCCGCGACTTCGGCGACCGGCAGATGCGCCTCGCGCGCCAGATATCCGAGCAGGCCGGCGAGATCGCCACGCTCGACCTAGATATGGCAGGCCTCGAAGACCCGGAAGCGCATCGCGAAGCCGTGGAGATGGCGGACGCCGAGATCGAGGCGCGGACCGAGGCGATCATCGAGGCTGAAGACGCGCTCGGCGACGCCCGCGCCCGCGAAGCGGAGGCCCGCGGGCCGCTGGAGGCCGCGCGGGCGCGGCTGAGTGCGGCGGACACCGAGGCGCGCACCCTGCGCCGCCTTCTGGAAGCCGCAACCCTGTCGGGCGGCGCCAGCCCCGTGGTCGATGCCATCGCCGTCGAGCGCGGTTTCGAGGCGCTTCTGGGGGCTGCCCTCGGCGACGATCTCGAATCCCCGCTCGATGCGTCGGCGCCCGTCCACTGGCGCGATCCCGGCGGCGGCGATGCCGATCCGGCCCTGCCGCCGGGCGCCGCCCCGCTGATCGATCATGTCACCGCGCCGGACGCCCTGCGGCGCGGCCTGTCGCAGGTCGGCATCGTTGCGGACGATGCCGCGGCCGAACGGCTGCTGCCCGCGCTCCACCCCGGCCAGCGCCTCGTGACGCGGTCCGGCGCGCTCTGGCGCTGGGATGGTCATGTCACCGGTGCCGATGCGCCGAGTGCGGCCACCCTGCGGCTCGAAAACCGCAATCGGCTGGGCGAACTGGACGCCGAGATCGGGGAGGCCTCCGACGCTCTGGAGCAGTGCGAGCGCGCTCTGAGCCAAGCGACGGACGCGGTCCGCGCGGCCGACGAGGCGGTGCGGATGACGCGCGAGGCCGAGCGGCAGGCGATCCGCCGCCTGTCGGAGGCGCGCGACGCGCTGACGGCCGCCGAGCGCGCCCAGGGCGATCTCGCCCGCCGCCGTGCGGTTCTGGCCGAAGCCGCCGCCCGCATCGAGGAACAGCGCGCGGAAACGGCGACCGCGCTCGAGGACGCCATCGCGGCGCTCGAGGACGCTCCCGACATGGCCGGCCTCGACCAGCGCCTCGCCGTGCAGGGCACGGAGGTCGCCGCCGACCGCTCGGCGCTCGCCGAAGCCCGCGCTTTGTCCGATGGCCTCACGCGCGAGACGGATGCGCGTGCGCGGCGGCTCCGGGCGATCGACGCCGAGCGCGCGACATGGGCCGCCCGCGCCGTGAGCGCCGACGACCATATCGCCACGCTGCGCGACCGCGAGGCGGAAGCCCGCGACGAGATCGAGGCCATCCTCGATGCGCCCGACGAATTCGACGAGAAGCGGCGCGCCCTGATGAGCGCCCTCTCGGACATGGAAGCGGCCCGGCGCGCGGCGGCCGACCGGCTGGTCGAGGCGGAAACCCGCCAGCGCGACGCCGATCGCCTTGCCACGACCGCCCTCTCCGATCTGGCCGAGACCCGCGAAAAGCGCGGCCGCGCCGAGGAGCGGCTGATGTCGGCGCGCGAAAAACGCATCGAGGTGGAAGCGGCGATCCGCCAGGCCCTGTCCGTCGCCCCGCACGACGTGCTGCGCCTGACCGGCCGCACAGCCGATGCCCTGCCGGCCGATCCGCGCGGCGTAGAGCGCGACCTCGAACGCCTGAAGATCGAGCGCGAGCGCCTCGGCGCCGTCAACTTGCGCGCCGAGGAGGAGCAGGCGGAACTGGCGGGCCGGCTCGCGGCGCTGCTCAAGGAGCGCGAGGACGTGATCGACGCGATCCGCAAGCTGCGCAGCGCCATCCAGAACCTCAACCGCGAGGGCCGCGAACGGCTGCTCGCCGCCTTCGACATCGTCAACGCCCAGTTCCAGCGCTTGTTCAGCCACCTCTTCGGCGGGGGAACGGCGGAGCTGCAACTGATCGAAAGCGAGGACCCGCTTGATGCCGGCCTCGAAATCCTCGCCCGCCCGCCGGGCAAGAAGCCGCAAACCATGACACTGCTGTCCGGCGGCGAGCAGGCTTTGACCGCCATGGCCCTGATCTTCGCCGTCTTCCTCACCAATCCCGCGCCCATCTGCGTGCTGGACGAGGTCGACGCGCCGCTCGACGACCACAATGTCGAGCGCTACTGCAACCTCATGGACGAAATGGCCGCCTCCACCGAAACCCGCTTCGTCATCATCACCCACAACCCCATCACCATGGCCCGCATGAACCGCCTCTTCGGCGTCACCATGGCCGAGCAGGGCGTGAGCCAGCTGGTCTCGGTGGATCTGCAGACGGCGGAGCAATTGCGCGAGGCGGTGTGAGGGCGGGAGGGAGCGATCAGTCGAAGGCGCCGCCGTCCGCCCGAATGCTAGCCTGCGGAAATGCCCGAACACCGGCCGATCGCCGTTCCCCTGCCGAACCAGCATTCGGCAGAACGAAGAGCGTCATGGTTCATCGAAGACAACACCTCGGCGATGGCCCGGTGCTCGGCGCGGAGATATCCCATCACACCAGCATATGGCCGTGACCGAAGGTCTCGGTCAGTTCGCGGATCAGCAGCGCTTCCTCGTCCGACAGGCGTTCGCGATCGACAAATCGCCAGTTGCGCTCGTAAAGGGCAAAGACGTCGTCCGCATCGATCGGGCGCGCGGGGTCCCTGTTCCAGACGAGGTTTCGCAGCTCGGGAAATTGCGCCGGTATGATCTGATGTGCAAAACGCTGCGGCCTGTCCCAACTCTATCGGCACAGGGTGGAAAAATCAAAAAAGACTGAAGGCCACACGATGTCCGGAGGCCACCGCACCCGCGCCCCGCAACAATTTTGCTGCAATGCAACACTATAGCCGCACTTGCAGCATTCCTAATCGGTTGCGGATGCTGTAGCGTGAAATGGGAGAAGAGGCGGGACGGGCCGGGGTTGCGGGAATGCGACGCCTGGCGCGGGCGTCTCAGGGTGGAGACGGACATGGTGAAGTGGGTATACACCTTCGGCGGAGGCAAGGCCGAGGGGCGGGCGCTGGATCACGATCTCCTGGGCGGCAAGGGTGCCAACCTCGCGGAAATGTGCAGCCTCGGCCTGCCGGTGCCGCCGGGCCTCACCATCGTCACGCGCGCCTGCGCGCTCTATTCCGAAAACGGCCGCGCCCTTCCCGACAGCCTGAAGACCGAGGTGCTCGCCGGCATCGCCCTCGTCGAGGACATGGCCGGCCGGCGGTTTGGCGACGGGGAACGGCCGCTGCTCCTGTCGGTGCGCTCCGGCGCCCGCGCCTCCATGCCCGGCATGATGGATACGGTGCTCAATCTCGGCCTCAACGACGAGACGGTCGAGGCGCTCTCGCGCGACAGCGGCGATGCCCGCTTTGCCTGGGACAGCTATCGCCGCTTCATCCAGATGTATGGCGACGTCGTCATGGGCATCGACCACGAGGTCTTCGCCGAGCTTCTGGAGGACGAGAAGGGCCGGATCGGCAAGGAGCAGGAGACCGATTTCACCGTCGGCGAATGGCGCCGCCTCGTCACCCGCTACAAGGACGTGATCGAGGAGGAGACGGGCGAGGGGTTCCCGCAGGATCCGGCCGTGCAGCTCTGGGGCGCCATCGGCGCGGTCTTTGCCAGCTGGATGAACCCGCGGGCCGTGACCTATCGCCATCTCCACGATATTCCCGCCGACTGGGGCACCGCCGTCAACGTCCAGACCATGGTGTTCGGCAATCTCGGCAATGACTCCGCCACCGGCGTCGCCTTCACGCGCAATCCCTCGACCGGCGAAAAGGCGCTCTATGGCGAGTTCCTGGTCAATGCGCAGGGCGAGGACGTGGTCGCCGGCATCCGCACGCCGCAGAACATCACCGAGAGCGCCCGCATCGCCTCCGGTTCCGACCGGCCCTCGCTCGAAAAGGTCATGCCGGAAGCCTTCGCCGATCTCTGCGCCATCTGCGACCGGCTGGAAGCCCATTATCGCGACATGCAGGACATCGAATTCACCATCGAGCAGGGCAAGCTCTGGATGCTGCAGACCCGCTCGGCCAAGCGCACGGCACGCGCGGCGATGAAGGTCGCGGTGGATATGGCCGACGAACGGCTGATCTCGCGCGAGGAGGCCGTGGCCCGCATCGATCCCGCCGCGCTCGACCAGCTGCTGCACCCGACCATCGATCCCGCCGCCCGCCGCGATATCATCGGCGCCGGCCTGCCCGCCTCGCCGGGGGCGGCGACTGGAGAGATCGTCTTCACCTCGGAGGAGGCGGTTTCGGCCAAGAAGGAGGGCCGCTCCGTCATTCTGGTGCGGGTCGAGACGAGCCCGGAAGACATTCACGGCATGCATGCGGCCGAAGGCATCCTGACGACGCGCGGCGGCATGACCAGCCACGCCGCCGTGGTCGCCCGCGGCATGGGCATCCCCTGCGTCTCCGGCGCCGGCTCCATCAGGGTCGACCTGCGCAACGAACGGCTGACGGCCGCCGGCGCGACCTTTGTCCGGGGCGATATCATCACCATCGACGGTTCCTCGGGACAGGTGCTCAAGGGCCGCGTCTCCATGGTCCAGCCGGAGCTTTCCGGCGATTTCGGCCGCATCATGGAATGGGCGGATGCAAGCCGCCGCATGACCGTGCGCACCAATGCGGATACGCCGGCCGATGCGCGCGCCGCGCGCTCCTTCGGGGCCGAGGGCATCGGCCTCTGCCGCACCGAGCACATGTTCTTCGAGGGCGAGCGCATCAACGTCATGCGCGAGATGATCCTCGCCGCCGACGAGGCCGGACGGCGCGCGGCTCTCTCCAAGCTCCTGCCGATGCAGCGGGCCGATTTCACCGAGCTCTTCTCCATCATGCACGGCCTGCCGGTGACGATCCGCCTGCTCGATCCGCCGCTGCACGAGTTCCTGCCGAAAAGCGACGAGGAGATCGCCGACGTCGCCACGGCGCTCGGCATGAGGCCGCTGGAACTGCGCCAGCGGGTGGATGCGCTGCACGAGTTCAACCCCATGCTTGGCCATCGCGGCTGCCGCCTCGCCATCTCCTATCCCGAAATCGTGGAAATGCAGGCCCGCGCCATCTTCGAGGCGGCCGTCATCGCCGCCCGCGAGACGGGCGCGCCGGTCGTGCCGGAAATCATGGTGCCGCTGGTCGGTCTCAAGGCCGAGCTCGACTACGTCAAGGCGCGCATCGACGCGGTCGCCGCGGAGATCCTTGCCGAAGCCGGCGTCGGCATCGATTATCTCGTGGGCACCATGATCGAGCTGCCGCGCGCCGCCCTTCGGGCCCATGTCATCGCCGAATCTGCCGATTTCTTCTCCTTCGGCACCAACGACCTGACGCAGACCACCTTCGGCATTTCGCGCGACGATGCCGCGCAGTTTCTCAACACCTACCGCATGAAGGGCATCATCGACCGCGATCCCTTCGTCTCCATCGACTATGACGGCGTCGGCGAGCTGATCCAGATCGCCGCCGAGCGCGGCCGGCGGACCAAGAACGGCCTGAAGCTCGGCATTTGCGGCGAACATGGCGGCGATCCCGCCTCGATCCGCTTCTGCGAGGAGACCGGCCTCGATTATGTCTCCTGCTCGCCGTTCCGCGTGCCGATCGCCCGTCTGGCCGCCGCCCAGGCGGCCATCAACGGCAAGATTTCGGGGGCCTGAATTTTAGGGTATTCACCCCCGCTTAAAGGTTCATCAGTATCGGTTTGAGGAGACGAGGCTTAAGGACGACCCAGATGAAACAGGCGAAGCGGCATGCGCGATCCTTGTATGGCCAATGGCGCAGCGCCTGCCTTCTCCTGTCGGCAGCCGTCCTCGGCATGGCGCTCTGGATCGTCGCACCGTCGGCCAGGGCCTTCCTTGATGCCGAACAAAGCCTTGCCGGCGTCCATGAATACGAGGCGCTGCTGGTGGCGACGCGCGCGCTGTCGGCCGAGCGCGGACCCTCCAACGTCCTGATGTCGATCGAGGCCGGCGCCGATCCCGCGGCCGTCGCCAAGCTGCGGGAGGCGCGCCGCCTGACGGATGCGGCCTTGTCCGTGGTCGACCGGACCCGGACCCTGCCGCTGGCGCCGGGCATCCTGCGCAGTCTCGAGGACGATCTGAAGAACGCCCGTGCCAGCATCGACGCCATCGCGCTGCTGCCGCAGGCGGAACGGTCCCTCGAGATGCTGACGGAGGCGATCGCCCGGATGTTTGCGATCGCCGATGCGATCCAGCCCTCCGTTGCCCGCGCCGCCGCAACGCTGCAGATGCGCCATCCCGGTCTGTCCCGCAGCGTCTTCACGGCGCTGATCGCCACGGATCTGCGCGAGCAGGCGGGGCGGCTCGGAAGCTATGTCGTCCCGAGCGTCTCGCGCGGCCTGGCGCTCTCGCCGCAGGCCGTCGACAAGGTCAACCGCACCGCGGGCAAGATCGAGCAGCTCGTGTGGATACTCGGCGCGCGCATCGACGCCTCGGACGCCGGCCTGCGCCAGCAGATGGGCGAGGTGCGCCGGCTCTTCATCGGCGAGGGCGTCCGGCTGATCGAAAGGCTGACGCAGGAAGGGCGCAGCGGCGCACCTTACAGCGTCGCCCCCGCCGACCTCACCGGCCTCTACGTTCCGACGCTCCTGCCGCTCGAAAACCTGCGCAAGGCCGCAATCCACCAGATGGTGACCGATATCGGCCACGGCCGCGATCTCGCTTTGCTGAAGCTCGTCGGCATGGCCGCGGCAACGGCGCTTCTCCTCGTGCTGCTGGTCGTCGTCCTGCGGCGCCTGTTCCTTTCGGTCCTGCGCCCGCTCTTGACGGCGCACGAGATGATCGTCGGGCTGGCGGAGGAACAACCGGTCGAGCGCGTGGCGACCAAGGCCGACACGCGCGAACTCAACGATCTCTTCGAGGCCATCGCCCGGCTGGAACGGCAACTGTCGGAACGCCGCGACCTGACCGAGCGGCTGCGCTTCCAGGCGGAAACCGATCCTCTGACCGGCCTTTTGAACCGGACCCGTTTCGCAAGCCTCGGCGACGACCGGTTCGCCGCCGCCCTGCGGACCGGGACGGAGACGGCCGATCGGGAGTGCCAGATGTCGGAAAACCGCGTCGGCGTGCTCTATATTGATCTCGACGGCTTCAAGGCCGTGAACGACACGCATGGCCATTTCGCCGGCGACCAGCTGCTGCGGGAGATCGCCTCCCGTCTCTCGAATGTCGTGGGAGCGGGCGTTGCCGGCGCCGACGGCCTGCTCGCGCGCCTCGGCGGCGACGAATTCGCCATCTGCACCAGCGGTCTGGACGCCGCCGGGCTCGAAGCCTTTGCAGGCCGCGTGCTTCTCCAGTTCAACAAGCCGACCGACATCGGCGGCCTGCCGATCCGCGTGGGTGCGAGCATCGGCATGGCCCTGATGGCAGGCGGAGGAGACGCAGGGGAGACGGAGAGTTTTGCAAAGCTCTGTGGAGAAGCCGACATCGCCCTCTACGAGGCCAAGCGCAGCGGCCGCAACACCTGGCGCCTGTTCGGCGAGACGAACTCGAAGCGCACCACTCCGGTCGAGGTGTCCCCGCTGCGCGCTCTGGCTGGCTAGGGCCGGCTGGGGTCGGGGCCCGGCAAGCGTTTGCCGGCGCGTCTAGATCCGCTGAAAAACATCCACGAAGGCCTGGGCGAAACTCGCGAGGCCAAGCGTGCGCTCATCCGGCTTCTCGATGCGGATCGAGGTGCCGTCGGCCTCCAGGCAGGCAAAGATCGTCTCGGCGCCAGCCCCAGTGTCGCGCGGGATGCGCAGCACGGCGATCCGCAGGCAGTTTTCGACGAGACCGGAGGCGGGGAGGTCGAACAGGAAGGCGCCCTTGAGGTCGGTCGCCGCCGCGCGCACGCGATCGGCAAACGCGTCGCCGCTGCCGACCAGCCCGTCGCCCACCATGCCGTCGAGCACGATGCCGTCCAGCGACAGCTCGAGCTCCAGCATTTCCATCGTGAATTCAAAGTCGCCACCCTCTGGAGCGCCGCTCTGGATGGCCGGGGTTTCGATTTCGGCAGAACGCATGGTCGTCATCCCCCTTTTGCAACCGGTCCGACCCGGTCAGGATAGCCGACTGCGGGGCAGCAGGCCAAAGGTCTTCGATAAAATCGTTAACAAGAATGGCAATTCCGTGGCAACGCGTCTCCCGGTTGCGGAAGATCGTGAAGCGGGGATTAACGTCGCAGCCGCGCAAAGGTTCCAGCGTCGGCTCTCAGGCAAGGCCCGCAGGTCCGGACAACCGACGCCCGTGTCGCACCCGGAAAGGATCGACCGTCGATGCCGTTCGGCAACACCCGCAGGCGCCTTGCGATTGCCGCCTTCGCCTCGCGATTGCCGCCTTGGATGATGCGCAGGATGGTGTAAGGACAGAGCGACGTGCGATCCCTGGGCCAAGCGCCGGGTGAGAGCGCAGACGTGCGACGACGTGGGACAGGACGTGGAACGAGACGGGGGTTCGGCCGGCAATGATCACCTATGAGCGCCCGATATCCTACGCCGCCCGCGCGGCGCGCCATGTCGCGCGGCTCGCCTTCGCCATCTTCGTCCTGTCGCTTGCCGCCCACCGCTTCGGCTCCCTGTCGAGCACGCTGTTCGTCACGCTGGCGCTCGCCAGTGCGGCGCTGGCGCTGGTGGCCGTTCTCCTGTCGGTCGTCGGCTTCGTGCGGCTGTGGCAGGTCGCGGCCGTCGGCGGCATCGCCTCCACCATGGCGCTGGTCTATGCGGCCCTGCCGCTCGGCGTCGCCGGCCTCGCGCTGTTTCAGGTGGTCGAAAAGCCGGCGCTCACCGATGTGTCCACCGATCTCGTCACGCCGCCGCCCTTCATCCGCGAACGCCCGGTCGAGGCCGGCTGGCTGACCCCGACGCCGCCCGCCGCGGCCGACCGGCAGGCGCAGGCGCAGGCTTTTCCCGCGCTCACCGGGCGTCGCTACGACGGCGCGCTCGACCGCGTGCTGACCGGCGTGCGCATAGTGGCCGAACAATCCGGCATCGCCATCGTCGCGGAAGAGGGCCTCGAAAACGCCGAGCCCGATTTCGAGGATCTCGCCCAGAAAACCGAGCCGCCGCCCACCGACGGCCAAAGCGGCGCCAAGGGAAAGACCAAGGGCAAAACGGCAAAAGCCGGCCGCAGCGACCCCTTGGGCGACGATCCGGGCCCGGTGCCCATTCCGCTCTCGCGCCCGAAGCCGGATCTCGGTCCCTTGCCGCCCGGCCGAAAGGCCGGCGATATCCTGCTGCAGGGGGAAAGCCGCAGTTTCCTGGCCGGTTTCCGTTTCGATCTCGTCATCCGTCTTCGCGAAGAGTCCGAAACCACCTTCGTCGATATCCGCGTCGCCTCCAGGCTCGGCCATCACGATCTCGGCCTCGATGCCGCCGTGGCCGAGCGCTTCCTGCACGCGCTCGACGCCGAGCTTCTGGGCATCGCCGGCGACTGAGGCCGGATACTGAGGCTTGATCTTCCCCCGGCATCGCCGGGCATGTTGTCGGACGGCCGGACCCGCGCGCCGCGACAGACCGCCGGCTCAGGTCAGCCGGTAGCGTCCGTTAAGCGCCGGCGGCCCCTCGGTCACGACGATCCCGCGCTCCACCAGATCTTCCAGATGGGCGAGCACGGAGAGAGCGGCGGCACCATGCAGCCGCGGGTCCGTCGAGGCATAGAGCGCCCGCACGATCTCGGAAATCGCACCGTCGCCGCGGCGGATGCGCTCCACCACGCCGCGCTCGCGCATGCGCCGATGTGCCCGCAGCCCGCGCAGAAACTTGTGGGGCTCCGTCACCGGCCCGCCATGTCCGGGCAGATAGAGCCGGTCGTCGCGCGCGAGCATCGTCTCGAGCGAGGCCATATAGTCGCGCATCGACCCATCCGGCGGCGCGACGATGCTGGTCGCCCAGGCCATCACGTGATCGGCCGAGAAGACGATGCCCGTTCCCTCCAGCGCGAACGACAGATGGTTCGCCGTATGGCCGGGCGTCGAAAGCGCCGTCAGCGCCCAGCCGTCGCCGGCGATCGTCGCACCATGGCCGAGCGCGAGATCGGGCACGAAATCCAGGTCGGCGCTTTCCGAAAACGGGTTGACCTCGCCCGCATGCAGCGGCCGGGAGGGCCGGTGCGGCCCCTCCGCCGCGATCACCCCACCCACACGGGCCTGGAGAACGCGCGCCAGCGGCGCGTGATCGCGGTGCGTGTGGCTCACGAGAATATGGCTGACCGGCCGCCCTTCGATCGCGCGCAGCAGCGCGGCCAGATGCGCATCGTCGAGCGGACCGGGATCGATGATCGCCAGCGTCTCCTCCCCGACGAGATAGCTGTTGGTGCCGTGAAAGGTGAACGGCGAGGGATTTTCGACCGTCACCCGCCGCACGCCGTCCGCGACCGCAACCGCCTGCCCATAGGCCGGCGCGAAGGCCCGCTCGAACTGCGGCTCCTCCTCGCTTGCAAGGGACGCGCCGCTCATTTCAGTTCGATCTCGATGAAGCACATGGGCGCGTCCCCGGCATTGACCACATTGTGCTCCACGCCGGCCTCCCGCCGATAGACCGCACCCTTGGCGACATCGAATTCCCGCGCGCCTCCGCCATCCTCGATCCGGAAGCGGCAATCCGTCATCGGCACGACGATATAGGAAAGCCCGTGGACATGATGCCCGGTCTCGGCCCCGGGCGCGAAATCCCACTGCGTGACGCGCATGAAACCATCGTCGCTGACCACCGTCGGCCGCGCCGGCATCCGAGCCCGATATCCCGCCATTCCCGTCTCCTCACACCGCGCCGACCCGGCCCGCATCCTGCCCGCTGCAAGAGCGCGCCCGAAAGCCGACCCTAGCCCAATTCGCCGCCAACCGAAACGACGGTGCCGAAAGCCGGAACCCGAAACGCAGAACCCGAAACACAGAACCCGGACCATGGGACCCGAACCACGGGACCCGAACCACGGAACCGCGAAACCAGCGCCCGGATAATCTTGAGACCCGACGAACTTACCCGTTGTCCCCGCCCTCACGCTTTGCTATCAGCCCAACACCCGGACATCACCGCACCCGGGCCGGCAATGGGGCGTCGCCAAGCGGTAAGGCACCGGTTTTTGGTACCGGCATTCCCAGGTTCGAATCCTGGCGCCCCAGCCAGCAGCTTTTTTTCAGCCCGGAAATCCACGTTTTCCAGCGCTTATGCTGAGCTGGGAATCGAATGGGACGCAGTGTCTCACAGGACTGTCTGACAAGGCTGTCTGACACGGGTGCCTCACAGGAAGGCCGAAAATCCCGCTCACTTTTCACAAAGGCTTCAGCATGGCAGCCGTTCGCGTTCTGGAAAGCGTCGCCGGTCACGAGGCGAGGCAGGCGAGGAAGAGCCGCCAAGCCTGATAGCCGCCAAGCGTTATTGGCCAAGCATCGGCTAGTTTACCGATCGGGAAGAAATCGTCTAAAGACGAATTTTCTTCCTTATCGGGAAGTTTAGACGAGATGCATGTCTATGCGCTCACATCGAAGGCCCCTCATAGGAGGCTGCGGTTTCATTCACTCGAAAGCGCCCTTTCCGTTCGGCAAGCGGCGGCACATCGAAAGATGCTGGCGGCAGCCTCAAACGCGCTCGATCCGCCATTTTTTCATAGGCTGCCTCGAGGTGGCGACAAAATCTCTCGGCATCGAACAGCGGCGCTGAGTCGCGGCTTTTGACGAGCCGTTGTTTCAGGCTGGCCACTTCGTCGCCATTCTTTGCAAGCGCCACGGCTCGTTCGACCAAGGCTCGACTGTCAGGCATGACGAGATCGGGCATGCCAGCCGCTGTCAACAGGCTTTCCGAAACGCGTGAGGCAAAATTGTTTCCCCGCTTGGAGACGACAGGGAGACCCGCCCAAAGCTTGTCGGAGGTTGTCGTGTGTCCGTTATAGGGAAAGGTGTCGAGGCCGATATCGGCCGCCTGCAGCCGGGCGATATGAGCATCATAGCGGGCTGTCCCGGCAAAGACGATCTGCGTCTCGCCTACGCCCCTTTCCGTCATGGCGCGCATGAAATTGTTGCGCGCGGTAGGGCTGTCGACAAGAACCCAGAGGAGGGCCTCTGGCGCTCCTCGCAGGATATCAGCCCAGATGTCGATGGTCTCGATCGTCATCTTGCGAGTTGCGTTGAAGGCCGCGAAGATGAAGCGGCCTTCTGGAAGGCCAAGCTCGGAGCGGGACGTCGGCGGTGGAAGAGCGCGATAGAGCGGGTCGTTCGGCTGGTATGTCTCGGGAAGGCGGCAGATTTGCTCGTGGTAGAAGCGTGCCGACGCCCGCGGCGTCACGATCGGGTCGCCGATGACGTAATCGCAGTCGATACCGATGTTGCTTCCGGGAAAGCCGAGCCAGGAGACCTGCACCGGCGCCACGTTTTCGTTGAGGATGATGTATCGGGTGTCGGCGGTCGCGCCCTTGAGATCGACCAGAATGTCGATGCCGTCGGCGCGGATCGTCCGGGCGGCTTCCGCGTCGGTCATCGCATGAATAGGGACGATGCGGCCCAAGAGCGAGCGGTCGGCCGTTTCGGCTTTTAAATACCTTTCGCTCGTGTGGCAGTAGAGCGTGATGTCGAATCGATCGCGGTCGTGCAGGGTGAGAACGGTTTGCAGCAGGCGCATGGTGGCGTGGCCGCTCCAGAAGTCGCTGGAGAGGTAGCCGATGCGCAAGGGTTGCGTGCCGCGTTTCCGGCTCATGCGGGGACGGGCGGGTTTCGACCGGTTGCGGACCGGTGCGCTGTTGGTCGCAAGCCGGTTCAGCCGCTCGTTGCCGCAGTGGAGCAGGTTGGCGAAGGACATTTCGCCCTTAAGGAGCCGCGGCGTCGAGGTCGCGGTGTCCCAACTTGCCACTTCCCAACGGCTTTCCAGTTCGGCCAGGGCTTTGTAGTCGCAGAATTCCCGCGCAACTGCCATATAGCAGGCCTGCGGATAGGGATTTTCGGTTTCCAGGTCCGCCAGTTTCCGGAAGACTGTCAGCGCAGCAGGATCCCGGCCTTCGCCGTTATACAGCGTTGCAGCGAGATGGATATGGGCGGGGTCGTTGCTGTCGACCAGTGCGGCCCGAACAAGATGCGCCGACTTGGTGTCGCCTTTGCGAAGAAAGGTCGAGGCGACGAGGGCAGCGACGTCTGGATTTTCAGGCTGCAGCACGAAGAGGCGCATCCCAAAGAGAAGGGCGCGCTCGTCGTCGCCGACCGCTACGGCCGAGTCGGCCGCGCGCTTCAGGACCTCGGGTGTCGGATCCAGATCGACGGCACGGGCAAATATGTCGAGCGCGTCTTTTTCCAGGCCGAGCTTTTGAAAGGTCAGACCAAGAAGCGTCAGCACCTCTGAATCTGCGCCGTCATCAATCATGCTGCTCAACAGCGTGAGAGCGCCGATGTAATCGCTGCTCTCGTAAGCCTTGTTGGCGTTTGCCAATCGTCCCGTCATAGCGTCTTACCCGCCTTTTATCGATGCCGGGATAATGGCGAAGGGACCTTGTGCGAGGCCATCAGCTTGGGTCGAGAGAGCTGATTGCACCATCAAAACCTGGGATCAAACACCTCGGAGCTGATACGTCCGCTTCTGGATACATCTGTCCAATAACGGACGGTCTGGCATCGGCCCCACATCAGACGGAATGTGGCGTTGCAGATATTCGGCGATCGCTTCGACGCCTTCGCGGATACCGTCGCCGAGGATCAGGAGCAGGAACCGTCCGCGACGGGGATTGAGGCTGAGCGCGTCGTTGAAGGCGATTTCATCGACGAAAGGGTCGACGGCTCGCACGAGAGGTCGAGCATTGCGTTCCTGGAAACGCCGAGGCGTCGGCTCACTTCACGCTGAAGGTCTGATGACTTCCAGCGGCTGAGTTCCTTGGCATCGTCGATGATCTGCCCCACGACTTCGCGGCGGCTTTCCGGGTTTCGCCAGAGCTTGCATTCCACCAGGATCGGCAGACCGGACGCCGTCACGAGACGGTTGTCGATGGCACCCGCCGGTGTTCCGAGTTCACGGCAGATGGCAATGGGATTTCCGAAAGAGGGGTCTACCTCGTCGATCGGCAATGATCCCGGATCCCTGTGAACGAGGTCCTGAATCTGCGCTTCGCTGACGCCGTCCAATACTGCGGTGAGGCTCAGCGGACGGAGCGTGGTGGTGGAGCCATCCCTGAGGATAACGGGCGCGGCATGTTGTCGAGACAAGGACGTCTCCGGGTGGCGTGCCGGACCTAATCCGGTGGTCGTGGAGGGTAGACAGGCAGAGGCATCCAGTCGATGCCTCCGAGGGCGGCAGACGGGCGCTAAGTCTCGCGAACGGTCAACACGCCGTTGCCCTCCACCAGAACCTCATCCGCTCGAAGCTGGCTGATCCGCGAGAGAATGAGCTCCCGCAGCTGTCCGCTGGTCGACTTGAAGCCGAGCGCTCTGGAGACTGCACTGATGGCTTCTTCGGTCGTCGCACCGAAGCTCTGGCGAAGGATGACCTTCAGGCCTTCGTCGATCTCCATCGGCGGCAGCATCTCGATCCGGCGCAGGCTGAGGGATGTGACATAGGAGCGGTCTCGGAAAGGAACGGCAGCGTCCGGCCAAAGCAGGAAGTCTCCGTCACGCTGGATCATACCGGAGGTGACGGCGACGGTGATGGCGTTGCCGACATGGGTATCGATGCGATGTCCAGAGCGTTGCAGGCCCCAGGCCGTCCTGATCCGCGTGACGACCTCGTCGCGATGAACCGGGCTTTCGACTTGCACGGTCTCCGTCACGAGCTTCACCATCTTTCCCGTGGGGAGCTCGTGGAGCTCACCCTCGATCACGGGGCGAAGGTCCGCCTGTTTGTAAGTGCGATCCACCTTCGGGGCAGTGCTGTGCTCCAGTCCGATCTCCGTCACGTCGGTCCGCTCGACCGTCACGATCTCGACCGGCACGGCTCGCGCCGAAAGGGCGTGATCGGCTGCGCCGGACTGGGCGTCCGCCTTGGCGCGCTCGATGGCGGCGACGAGCCGTTCGAGCTCCGCTTTCGGGCGCTGAAACCAGTCACCGCTCCAGATGCGGTGAATGGTCCAGCCGTGGTCCTCCAGCACCGCCTGCCGCAGCCTGTCGCGATCCCGCGCCGAGCGCGAACTGTGATAGGAGGCGCCGTCGCATTCGATGCCGATGAGATAGCGGCCGGGCACTTCGGCGTCGGCAACGGCGAGGTCGATGAAGAAGCCGGCGATGCCGACCTGCGGGTGAACCTGATATCCCTTCTCCAAAAGGGCTGCCGCTACCTGCTCCTCGAACACGCTGTCCATGTCGCGTCCGCTCCGCTCCGCCATCGAGAGACGGCCGGTCCGGGCATAGTGGAGGAAGAGCTTGAAGGCGAAGATGCCCTTGCCCTTGCCGCGTTCCAGATCGATGTCCTCATCGGTAATCGATGCGAAAACCTCGCAGCGACGCTTCGCCCGGCTGATCAGCACGTTCAGACGCCGCTCGCCGCCCTCGGCACCCAGAGGCCCGAAGCGCATGCCCATGTATCCTTGCGCATTGCGGGCATAGGCAACCGAAATGAGGATCACGTCGCGCTCGTCGCCCTGCACGTTTTCGAGGTTCTTGATGAAGAACGGCTCGTTCGGATGCGCATGGAAGAAGTCTTCGGTCTCCGGGTTCAGCCGGCGCAGCAGCTCGAGTTGGTCCTGAATTTCGCGACGCTGCTTGATCGAGAAAGCGGCGACGCCAAGCGACAGCGCGGGAAACTGCTTGGCATGCCGGATGATCGCCTCGGCGACCACCTTCGCCTCGACCTTGTTGACGCTCTCTTCGAACACGCCGCCCGGCACATGGTGGAAGCGCAGCCCCATGCCCGCTTCCTGGGTGTAGGGGCTGGGAACGATGAAGAGCTTGCTCTCGTAGAACTGGCTGTTGGAAACCGCGATCAGCGACTGGTGGCGGCTGCGATAATGCCAGCGCAACATGCGCTCGGGCAGGCCGCGCGCGGAAAAGAGGCCGAGAATGCTTTCGATATCGGACACCTGCGCGCCATCGGCATCGTCGTCGTCCTCGGACGCGCCCGACGTCATCTTCGAGAAGAACTTGGTCGGCGGCAGCTGCCGTTCGTCGCCGACGACGACGACCTGATTGGCGCGGGCGACGGCGCCCAGCGCGTCGATCGGCTGAATTTGGCTGGCCTCGTCCATAACGAGGAGATCGAACTGAAAGAGACCCTGCGGCAGGAACTGGGCGATGGACAGCGGGCTCATCATGAAGACGGGTTTGAGCGCCTGTATCGCAGGGGAGGCCCTCTGCATGAGCTGGCGGATCGGCATATGCTTGCTGCGCTTGGCCATCTCACCGCGCAGCACGCCGACCGGGCCGATGCCGCTGATCGCCGGCAGCCGCTTGTGGTGCGCGCGAACGACCTCCAGCCGCGAGAGGGCCATGCGGTCGCGGTCCAGCTGCGCGAACTCGCTAACCAGCCGTCCATGCACCTCGCCGTCGAAGCGGCCGATCTCAGGATCGGCATTGGTCTGGTGGCGGAGCAGGGCCTCGTAAAAGGCCATCTCGAAATACGGAATGACAGCGTCCGGCGGGACCCGGCCGTCGTCAAGCCGTGCCACGATATCGCCGAGCCCGGCCTTGGACGCCTCCTCGGCGCGGCCTTTATAGGCGGCCCATTTCGACAGTTGCTCCTCTGCGGCACGCCAGACGGACAGGCGCTCGGACAGGGTCGGTAGGGCGACAGTGGCAAGATCGTCGGTGCCGAACACGGTCGGCCGGGCCACCACCAGTGCCTCGAAAAGCGTGTCGAGATCGGCGGTCAGGCTTGCGGCCAGCGCGCGGCCCCTGGCGGCCCTGTCCGCAGCGCCCTGCCTGTCTTCGACCTGAGAGGCGGCAACCCGGATATCGACATTCTCGCGCGTCCAGTCGACAGCGCCCGCAAGAGCGGCCCAGTCGGAAGCGGCATCCTGCCAGAGGGAACCGAATGCCGCTTGCCCGACGGGTGCGCGTTCCGTCAGCGCGACCCGCAAACGTCGGGCTGAGACCAGCACGTCCAGCAGCCGGACTCTGGCCCCGGCGGTGTCCAGCGCCCGTTTGACGAGCGGAGCAAAGGCCTTGTCTGCGTCGGTCAGGTCGTGGACCGCTTTGGCGGCGGCGATGAGGCTGACCTCGTCCACCCCGATGGCATCGGGGAACAGCCGGGTCGCCTCGTGGCCGATGTCTGCCCAGAACGCCTGAAGCAGCCGGCGCGCCTCGTCCAGCTGATCTTTCAGCTGCTCGCAGCGCGACGACACCGCGGCTTTGTCGGAGAGGCGGCTGGCGATCACCCGCGCCTCGGCACCGACGCCCCGCAGGCTGCGCATCCAGAGAACCAGGTTCTCCAACGGCTTGGGGTCCGAACGCTCGCCGCGCCAGTCCGCGCCGAATGCCGACCGCCCAAGTCCGTCGCCATCGCGCACGATCGTCCGGGCATCCTTGCCCTTCTGCAGGAGATCGAGCAGCCGAACGGTTTCTTCCGGCGTGGTCTCGCCCGGAAGCACGGTCTTCAGCAGCGCGCGAGCTGTCCGCCAGTCGCCGCTCGTGAACCGGAGCAAACGCTTGCCGTGCACCGCTATGGCCATGCGGGCCGGCGCGAGATCGGTGTCCCAGGCCTGATCGGCGATCTTGCCGGAAAGCTCCGCCCTGATCCGCCGAAGCGTGGTGACAGCTTCGGCCAGATCGCTTGCCTGTTCGAGCCCGCGCTCCCAGATGGCGGCGACGAAGGCGTCCGGGCTGGCATCGGGGGCTTCGGCAACGCGCTGGCCGATCACGATCAGCCGGTCGATCGAGCCGAGGGTCGGCGAGGCGTTGACGCCGAGCAGGCTGCGCAGCGCCTGAGCCGCGTGGAGAAACCGGGGAAGGGCGGCATCCAGGGCGTGGAGATGGGCGAACGCCTCCTGCGGAAAGCTTTCCGGCAGTCGCGAGAAGGCAAGCCTCAGCGGCTCCGTCTCCGCTGTCCATGCCAGCGGCGTCACGCTGTCGCCAAGCCTGTCCGTCAGCGCCTTGTACGCTCCGCCGTCCTCGACGAGACGGGCGACGCCGGCGCTGTCCGTGTCCCAGATCGGATTGGCCAGCGCCTCGGCTGAAAAGGTGTGGGGGCATGTGGCGATCCGGTCCGCAAGCTCCGCCTCGCGCAGAAGCGCGGCGATAGAGGAAACCTCGGACCTGCGGAGACGACCGGTCAGGTCGGAGGCGGCGACCGTGAACCGCGCCACACTCGCCACGGCACCGTCGATCCGCGTCATCAGCCGTTCGAGATCGAGCGGGCTGATGCCTGTCAGGCCGATGCCATGCCACGGATGGTCGATGGGCCGTCCGATATCCTTGATCCGCTCGCCCAGTTCGAGGAGCAGGGCGGCGATGCGTGTGTGCGTTTCGGGCGACCAGGTCGTGGCGACCGGCAGCGCGATATCGGAGGGCGGAAGGCCGGCACGTCGAAGGCGCGCAAGATGCCCCGTTACCTGATAAGGCGAAAGATTATAGGGCTGGTGGACGAGATGAAGCCTCTCGGGATGGGCGTTCAGCCTGTCGCGCACCTCGGTCAGCCGTTCGAGCAGGATGGCGCTGCGATCGCCCTTCGGTGCGCCCAGCTCCCAGGTATGGCGCAGTTCGGCGAGAACCGCGCGCTTGTTGGCCTTGTTGCTGTGGAGTTCCAGGCACGCATCCCCGACGCCGGCCTGATCGAGGCGCCGTTTGACCACCTCGAGCGCCGCCATCTTCTCGGCCACGAACAGCACGGTCTTTCCATCCGCGACGGCCGCGGCGATGATGTTGGCGATCGTCTGCGACTTGCCTGTTCCGGGCGGCCCCTGGATCACCAGATCGCGGCCCTTGCGGACCTCGTGAATGGCCACCGTCTGCGAGCTGTCGGCATCGACGATGTGCGTCATCTCGGCCGGCGAGATATGAGGGTCGATCTTGGCATCCTCTGCCAGAAGCGCCTCGGACCGGGAAAACCCGTTCGACACGAGCGACGTGATCAGCGGTCGATCCGTAAACTTCGCATGGGCAGGCCAGAGAGCCGGGTCGAGGTCTCGGTACATCAGGAACTTGGCGAAGGAGAAGAAGCCGAGAACGATATCGTCCGTTTGCACCGACCATGTCGGCTTGATCGCGATGCTGGTGGCGACCTTGGCCGCATAGTCTTCCAGCGAGAAGTCGTCGGACGGCTCGAAGTCCGGCATCTTGATCGTATGTTCGCGGTCGAGATAGGCCTGGAGCGAGAGGTTGGACGAAAAGTCTTCGGCCCGCGCCTTGAGCCGGAACCGCTCGGCCGCCGTCCCGCGCTCCAGCGACACCGGAACCAGAACCAGCGGCGCATAGCGGATATTGTCCGGGTTCTTCGGATCGATCCATTTCAGCGTTCCGAGACCGAGGAAGAGGATATTGACGCCCTGTTCCTCCTCGAGCGTCCGGGCGTCGAAGTAGAGATCGAGCAGCCTCTTCTGCAACGCCGCCGGCGTCATGCGCGTCTGGAGCTTCGTATCCGCATGCCGCACGAGGCGGCCGCTCTCGTCGCGATCGTCGTCGTCGGGCAGCGCCAGTTCGATCAGCTCTTCCTGCGCGCCATCCTCACCCTTGACCTCGCGCCCCTTCGCCCCGGCGAGAAACGTCATCGCCTTGCCTTCCGTCACGAGGATACGAAACACCTCGGACGCGCGTTCTTCGACAATGTCGATGGTTTTCGCGCTCTTGGAAAAGCGGGGGACGTTGAGAAGCCGGTTGCGGGCCGAGAGATCGAGCAGCTCCATCCGCGCGCGCTCGATCTTGGCCTCGACCGACAGGCTGCTCGCAAAAACGGACGCCTCGACCGCATTCGACCCGTCCATGCTTCGCTCGTCCATGCCCTGTCCCTCCGTCCACCCATTGTATTTGATGAGATAAACGATGACAGGTGTCTAGTCCTGCGTGTACTCAACCTCGAATTTCCCGTGTAAAACCATCGCCCGGAAGAGAACATGAAGACGATCTAATATTGATCTTCTTCTTCTGATCGCGCGCATGTCTTGGCCCCGTGCATCTACTTTGGGACAGTCCCACACTGCTTCCTGAAAGACCGATCTTTTCTGACGACACCACATTGGTTCGGCATCAGCACAGGTCGAGGCATGATATCGGTCACTCCGGTCGGAGCAAAGCCGTCCTCCAGTCACGCTTGGGGGGCAGGCGGCGACCGTTGCGGGATCAGCAGCTGATGGTCAGTTCGCGGTTCGGGCCGTGTCCGAACCGAACGCCGCCGTTTTCCAGCGCCTTCAGCAGCGCCCTCATATGCGGCAGTCGCGTCTTCATCGCGGCGCTCTGTTCGATGCGCCGGATCGTCGAGACGGACACGCCGGACTCGGTCGACAGATTTTCGATGCTCCAGTTCAGGATCGCCCGGGCGGCGCGGATATGCGCGACACCCAGGCCCTCGAAATCCTCCAAAGGCGGCGCCTCGTTCGCGCCGCCGATCGCCGCCGGTTCGACGAGGACGCAAATCCATTCCCGCAACGTCTCGTCCGCATTGTAGAGCGGGGCGCCACGGACGAGATAGGTCCGATAGGGTCCGTCCACGCATCGGATGCGGAGGTCGAGGGCGTAAGGGCGGCGTGTTGCCGCGCATTCCGCCCAGAGGGAAAGGGCGGCGTCGCGCTCGTCCGGATGGACCATCTCCACCCATCCCCAGTTGTCGGCTTCGGCCAGCGTCTGCCCGGTCAGCGCGTCCCATGTCTCAAGGGACGTGATCCGGCCTTCCGGCGACATCCGCCATTCCACGGCGGCAATCGCCGAGACGAGGCTGCGATAGCTCCGCCACCCTTCCTCGACGATGACGCGGGCCTCGTGGCGCTCGGTGACATCGATGAAGAGCCCGAGCGCGCGTCTGGGAATGCCCTCGCTGTCGACGAGAACCTCCGCCTTGCTCTCGATCCAGCGCAGGGTCCTGTCGTGCCGGATCAGTCTGAAGTCCCGGTCGAGCGGTTGGCCGGAGCGGATGACCGCGAGCATATCGACGTTCAGCGTCCGATCTCCGGGATGCATCATCGTCAGCAGTTCCGTGAAGGTCAGCCGGGTCGACGGCGGCAGGCCGAGGAGCCTGTACATGCCCACGGACCCGTTGATGTGGCCCGTCTCGAAATCCATCGACCAGAAACCGATCACGCCCCGGTCTTCGACGAGCTTCAGGAAATGCCGCGATGAAATGCCCATCATGCGAGGGTTTCCGGCCATCTCCTCGTGCGGGGCCTGGCCGGTCGCGTCATGCCCCGAAAGGCGCCGTTTCGGCATCTCTTCCCTCTCCTTGCATGCGATCCGAACGCGCGGGGCCTGAACGATTTTCGCTCACCCTTTGCGCAAGCCCAGAACGCCTTCCCGGATATGATCGCTTTTTACACGCGAAAAGATTACCGCGAAGATCATAATTAAGCGAGTTATTATCTAAACGACAATGAATGTAGCCGATATTCGGTCGGTGATCGCGCGGCCCTGAAACCTTTCAGCTCAGCGGTCGCATCCGAGATCAGAATCGAGCGCGCAACCGTCTGTCTCGCATCTCCCCCGTGCGGGAGACGTCGCGGGAGACGTCGCGGGACCGGTCCGAATGGCCGTCGATGCCGGACGTCCGGGGGAAACCGCGTTGTCAACGCAACCCTCGGCAGCCCGGCCGACGGACGAGCGCCTTTCTGGCCTCAAAGCCCGCTGCGGAGATGATCTCCGTCTTCCTCCCCAAGCCTGCGGCAGAATGACTTTGCTTCCGGCCGTCCTCCATCGGACACCACGCCAAACTCGCATCTCATTGGAGAGGTTCATGTCACTATTCCAGAATGCCAAGGTCGGAACCAAGCTGCTCGTCTCGTCGGGGATCGCCATCCTGCTGATCGCCGGAATGATCGCCAACCAGCAGATCAGCAGTCGTCAGGTCGACGAGGCAAACGCCGTCGTCGGACGCGAACAGACGATCCTCAACGGCGTCGTCAACGCAGAGCTCGCGCTCGCCCGGATGCGCTATGCCGCGACCCGCATGAACCTGGCACAGACCAAAGAGGATGCGGACACGGCCCTTGCGACGGTCAGATCGCACTTCGAAGCCGGCTGGAACGGTCTTGAGCAACCCATCGCGCTGGCGATGATCCCGGACGTGCTGGTTCAGATCCGGAACGGCCTGAAGGACTACACGGACACGTCGGAAAAACGGGCGGCCTTCGTCGTGGCCTCGTTCCAGAAAAAGGCGGACGGTCAGATCACGGCGGAGGAGCTGAGCCAGGCGCTCGTCGGGTCTGCCGCCGATAGCGGCAAGGTCGCCGACGCCACGGCGACCGCCATCGACACGGCGAAGAAGAACGCCACCCGCTTCACGGCCGGCGCGAAGGAAGCGCTCGGCGCCACGGTCGCACGGGCGGATTCGGTCGCGCTCGGCATCGGTCTTGCGATCGTGCTGGTTCTGGTTCTCTCCGCCTTCGTTCTGATCAAAAGTGTCGGTCAGCCCATTCGCGCCATGACGACGGCCATGCGAAAGCTCGCCGACGGCGATACGGATATCGATCTCGCCCAGACGGGCAGGAAGGACGAGATCGGCGAGATGGCCGGTGCCGTCGAGGTGTTTCGCCAGGCGGCGATCAACAACAAGCGCCTCGAGCAGGAATCCGAAGCGGCCCGCATCCAGGCGGAACAGGATCGCCTTCGCATGACCACCGAAGCGGAAGCCGCTGCAAGGTCGCTCCTCCAGGACGCGACGTCGGGCCTCGCCACCGGTCTTCGCCGCCTTGCGTCGGGCGATCTCGGGTTCCAGCTCAACGAGGCCTTTTCGTCCGATTTCGAGGCTCTGCGTCACGATCTGAACGGGGCGATCGCACAGCTTGCCGAAACCATGCGGGCCGTGGCGGGTGCCAGCACCCAGATCGACACCGGCACGCGGGAGATCAGCGCCAGCACCGAGGATCTCTCCAAGCGGACCGAACAGCAGGCCGCATCGCTCGAAGAGACGGCCGCCGCGCTCGACGAGATCACCGTCAATGTCACCAACTCCTCCAAGCGCGCCGAGGAAGCCCGCAAGACGGCCCTGCTTGCCAACGAAAGCGCGGCGCAGTCCGGCGCGGTCGTTGCCAATGCGGTGGATGCCATGCAGAAGATCGAGCAGTCCTCCAATGAAATCTCCAACATCATCGGCGTCATCGACGAAATCGCCTTCCAGACCAATCTGCTGGCGCTGAATGCCGGCGTCGAGGCGGCCCGCGCGGGCGATGCCGGCAAGGGCTTTGCCGTCGTCGCGCAGGAGGTTCGCGAGCTGGCCCAGCGCTCGGCCAAGGCGGCCAAGGAGATCAAGGAGCTGATCCGCAATTCCTCGGTCGAGGTGCAGAACGGCGTCCGGCTGGTCAGCGAGACCGGCGATGCGCTGAAGACGATCGAAGGCTATATCGTCACCGTCAACCAGCACATGGACGCCATCGCCACCTCCGCCCGCGAACAATCCGTCGGCCTTGCCGAGGTCAACACGGCCGTCAACCAGATGGACCAGGTGACCCAGCAGAATGCCGCCATGGTCGAGGAAAGCAATGCCGCCAGCGCCACGCTGGCCTCGGAAGCCCAACGCCTGCGCGAGCTGATTGCGCAGTTCCAGCTGGGCGGAGCGCCGCGCCAGAGCGCAGCCATGGCCGCAAGCCCGGCTCATCGCCCCGTCGCCTCGCCGGCGAAGCGACTGGCGGGCAAGGTCGCGAAGGCCTTCTCCGGCAATGCTGCGGTGAAGGAAAGCTGGGAGGAGTTCTGACGAGCGGTCCAAACCCGTCGACAGCCGGGACCGGCGGCACGCTCCAGATCGTCGCCTTCAGGCTGCACGGGCAGGCGTTCTGCCTCCACACGACGACCATCCGCGATAGTCGCGGATGGGGGCCGGCCACCCCGATCCCGTTTGCCCCGGCAGATGTGTCCGGCGTGATGACCTGCGCGGCACGGTGATCCCGGTCATCGATCTGGCCACCAGGCTCGGCATGGCCACCCGGCCCGGCAGGAACAGCACGACGCCGACCCCGCGCAGCGCCATCGTCGTGGCCGAGATCGACGACAGGACGATCGCCTCCTCGTCGACGGCGTCTCCGACATCCTCAAGGTCCCGGAAAGCCTGCTGCAGCCGGTCCCCGAGATCAGCATATCCCCCGGCAGGCACGATGCCGACGGCATCATCGCCCAACCGAAGGGAAGGATCTGTTGTCTCAGTCTGGAACGCATGTTCGAGACGGCGGAGACGATGCGGGCGGTGGCGGCGTAAAACCTCGGGCCCCGTCAACGCCGACGATATGGTTCTGCCGGACGCCGGTGGGGACCGACCGTCGGGCCTGCCGGACACCCGGCCCGGCGCGTCGTCGGCGCCTGCCAGCGGGCGAAGCGGTGGCGGAATGTCGTGTCATTCTCGGGACAAAGCCCCGCAATCCCGGGGGATGCCCCGTGTCGCGACGGCGCGTTTACGCGTCTTCGCCGGAGCGGTTGAGCAGGGCGTTGCGGACCACGCCGCAATCGCCGTTCTGGGTCGACAGCAACGTCACCGGATCGACGAAGCCGGTGCTGACGCCGATGGCCTGGGCGGCGGCCCAGCCCCAGTTTTCCTGTGCCATCTGCAGCAGGCGAGGGCCTTCCGCCGCGATGCAGGCGCGGCCGGCCTGGAGGAGGTCCGCCGAGGGCAGGCCTTGCAGGCGGTCCGTCAGATCCGCCTGCAGCGGCGTGACGACGAAAATGGCAAAGAGGGTGCTGATGAAGTCGGACAATCCTGGTCTCCTGTCTGGAGATCATAGATGGTTAGACATGACGCGGATACAAGGCACGGGCGTCCGATCGGCGCGCCGGTGGCCTCTCTGAGGGCCCATCTCGCCGGACGCGGCTCTGCCACCGCACGGACCGATCCGCGCGCATGTCCCGCGACGGGAAACGGGGAGGGCGCGGAGGGCGCCTGAAGGCCCGAGCCGGCGCGAAGCGGCGTCAGTCCTTCTTGCGGGATTTGGCGGCCTTCTTCACCGGCGCTTCGGGCGCGGGCTGGCTGGCTTCCTGCGCGATGCGGGCCTGCTTGAGGCGCTCGGTCTTGGCGCGGCGCTGGGCGGCCTCGACCTCGATGATGGAGCGGGAGGCCGAATCGGTCTGGGTCGCCTTGGCGTTGGCGGGACGGGCTTCGGTCTTGAACAGGCGATCGGCGGGAACCAAGGCGTTCTCCTTTGAAAGGATCGGGGGGCGTCGAAGGCCGGTCGGCCACGATCGCGCAGTCTGTCGTCGGTGTCGGGCGTGTCGTCGCGCCCCACAGCCGCCGCTCTCTCTGACGCGGCTGGCGGGGCGGCGGGTCGTGCGGGGCTTAAGGAAGCGGGTGCGCGTCTCTGCGGCAGGCGCGGCATCCGCAATGTTATGAGGAGCTTACCGCATTCCGGGCCAAACCGGAAGCGTCCGTCCCGACATACACCCCGAGATACAGGATCGCCAGACAGCCTTGCCATAGGCCAGGCATCACGGCCGCGCATCAGGACCGCACAACCACGCCGGCAGACACCGAAAGGCACAAAAAAAGGCCGGGAAATTCCCGACCTTCTCGATATCGTCTCGACGGTTTCTGCCAGTACATCCGTGGTCAGGCGCCGGAAACGAAATTCTGTGTCTTAGGCTGCGGACAGGTTGTCGGCAGCGCTCTTGCCGCTGCGACGGTCCTGAACGATTTCGAAGTTGACCTTCTGGCCTTCGTTCAGCGAACGCATGCCGGCGCGCTCAACGGCCGAGATGTGCACGAAAACGTCGCTTGCGCCGTTGTCCGGAGCGATGAAGCCGAAGCCCTTGGTTGCGTTGAAGAACTTTACGGTACCTGTTGCCACGACGTGATTCCTTTTCAATCGTGATGAAGTTTCGCTCGCAGTGTGCGGGCGGTGATAGATCGACGTTGAAAGAGAAGATTGAACGGCGCGTTGCGCGGGAGCAAAGCTCAAAATGCAAGATCGATAGACATGAGATAGACGATCCCCCCGACAATTGCAAGACGTCGGCAATAATTTGCGGAAGCGCCCGGCGACCCCGGCCAGCGACCCCCATGTGGCAACGTCTTGGAACCATGGGGAAAACCCGGGCAATGCCGGCCGCAAAGACTTTGATGCGACCCGCCAAGTCGCGCCTAGCGCTTCAAACTGCCGAGAATGCCGCGCACCAGCGCCCGGCCGAGCGAGGAGGCGACGGTTCGCGCCACCGTCTTCATGGCGGCCTCCACCACGGTTTCCCGCTGGTAGCCCGTGGCGCGCGGTCTGTCGGCCGTGCCCGCGCGCGTCGGCTTGGGGGCCGGTGCGGCATCGTCGCCGAAGCCCGGCAGCGTCCAGCGGCTGCCGCCTGTGGTGGATTCCTGCCCGTCAGACGTCTCCGCCTCGCGCGCAGCGTCCGCCTGCGCGGCCTTGGCGGCGCGGGCGGCGAGGATCTCGTAGGCTGATTCGCGATCGATATCCCGGTCGTAGAGGCCGGCAACCGGGCTCTGTGCCATCACCTGCGCCCGTTCCGCATCGGTGAGCGGGCCGACGCGGGCCGAAGGCGGGCGGACCAGCGTGCGCTCCACCATGGCGGGCGAGCCCTTGCCCTCCAGCGTCGAGACCAGCGCCTCGCCGGTCGAAAGCTGGGTGATCACCGCGGCGCAGTCGAAGGCCGGATTGGGGCGGAACGTGTCGGCGGCCGTCTTCACCGCCTTCTGCTCGCGCGGCGTATAGGCGCGCAGCGCATGCTGCACCCGGTTGCCGAGCTGCGCCAGCACGCTTTCCGGCACGTCGAGCGGGTTCTGCGTCACGAAATAGACGCCGACGCCCTTGGACCGGATCAGGCGGACCACCTGCTCGATCCGCTCCAGAAGCACTTTTGGCGCGTCCTTGAACAAGAGGTGCGCCTCGTCGAAGAAGAACACCAGCCGCGGCTTGTCCGGGTCGCCCACTTCCGGCAGTTCCTCGAACAGCTCCGACAGCAGCCAGAGGAGAAAGGTGCCGTAGAGCCGCGGGTTCATCATCAGCTTGTCGGCAGCCAGCACGGAGATCGTGCCGCGCCCCTCGGGCGTCACCCGCATGATGTCGGTCACCTTCAGCGCCGGCTCGCCGAAGAATTGCTCGGCGCCCTGCTGCTCGAGAATGAGAAGCTCGCGCTGGATCGAGCCGACGGAAGCCTTGGAGATCAGCCCGACGGTGGCCGAAAGCGCGCTCGCATTCTCGCTCATATAGGTCAGCAGCGCCCGCAGATCCTTGAGGTCGAGCAGCGGCAGGCCGCCTTCGTCGGCGATCTTGAAGGCGATGTTGAGCACGCCTTCCTGCGCGTCCGTCGCATTCATCAGGCGGGAGAGCAGCAGCGGCCCCATCTCCGACATGGTGGTGCGCACGCGGTGGCCCTTTTCGCCGTAGAGATCCCAGAAGATCACCGGATATTGGGTGAAGTCATAGGGATCGAGCCCGATCTCGGCGGCGCGCTTGAGAAGGAAATCCTTCGGCTCGCCCCGGGCGGCGATGCCCGAAAGGTCGCCCTTGATGTCGGCGCAGAACACCGGCACGCCGGCGGCCGCAAAGCCTTCGGCCAGCACCTGCAGCGTCACGGTCTTGCCCGTGCCCGTCGCGCCCGTCACCAGCCCGTGGCGGTTGCCGTATTTGAGCGTGAGATATTCGGGCTTGTTCAACGTGTCGTCCGGCTTGCGGCTCGTGCCGAGGTAGAGCATTCCGGGCTGCAGCAGTGCCATGTCGGGATCCATTCGCTTGTTTGGCCGGGATACTATACGTTGTCCGCAAGCAGACAAGCACGCTGTTTGCCCGGTCCCGGATGCTCGCTTCGCGTCGGGCGAGGCATCCCGGAAAACCCCGCCGGACGGCTTGATTTCTCCGCCGGGATCTTTACGTAGACGTGAACGTAAAATCTCTTGCCGAGGAGAAGAGCATGAGCGAACTGGTCACCCGCGTATCCGACAATGTCGGCATCGAGCCGGACAAGGCGGAAAAGGCGATCGGCATGATGCTGGGCTTCCTGCAGCGCGAAGCCGATGCCGGTCCCGTGGCCCGCATGATCGAGGCCGTGCCCGGCGCGCCGGAACTCGTCGCCCGCTTCAACGGCGAAGGCGCCAAGCCCGGTCTGCTCGGCAAGGTCATGGGCGCGGTCGGTGGCGGCGTCATGGCGCTCGGCCAGCAATTGATGGGCGAAGGCCTCTCCATGGGCGAGATCACCGGCCTCGCCAAGGAAATCCTCGCCTATGCCCGCGAGCACGCCGGCGACGAAACGGTCGATGCGGTCATCAACTCGGTCCCGGGCCTGCGCCAGTTCGTCTGAGGCTCACGGCGTAGCCGCGGATCGAAAGACCCGCGGCGCCATCTCTAGGGCCGCCCTTTTACGCCGCCTCGTCCCATTTCGGCGCGAGGTGGCCGGGGTTGACGATGCGGCCGTCGGGGCGGGCGAGGGCGTGGATGGCCTGCATCTCTTCGGGTGAAAGCACGAATTCGAAGATGCCGAGATTCTCGGTCAGCCGCGCTTCCGTCGAGGTCTTCGACAGCGCGACGACGCCGTCCTGCTGGATCAGCCAGCGCAGCACGACCTGCGCCGCCGTCTTGCCGTGGCGGCTGCCGATGTCGTTGAGCACGGCGTCCTTCGGCACCTGCCCGTCGGCCATGGCGTAATAGGCGGTGATCGACTGTCCGAGGTCGCGCGCCGTCTCCAGCACCGTCCGTTGATCGATATAGGGATGATACTCGATCTGGTTGGTCGAGATCGGCGCATCCGACAGGCGGCTCGCCGCGCGCATCGCCTCCGTGTTGAAATTGCTGATGCCGATATGCCGCGTCTTGCCGGCCTTCACGGCGGCGTTCAAGCCCTCGATCTGCTCTTCGAGCGGCACGGTGCTTCCGCGCGGCCAGTGCAGGAGCAGCAGGTCGACATGGTCGGTCTTCAGCTTGCGCAGGCTCTCGTCCACCGATTGCGCGAAGCTCGACCGGGCGTAGCGCTCCGGCCAGACCTTGGTGGTCAGGAAGATCTCGTTGCGGGAGACGCCGGATTGCTGGATCGCCGTCCCCACCTCCGCCTCGTTGCCGTAGATCTGCGCCGTATCCACGTGGCGGAAACCGCGCTGGATGGCTTTCGGCACGATTTCGAGAACCTCGGGTCCGGGCATGCGGAAGGTTCCGAAGCCGAGAGCGGGGATCTCGGCACCATTGGCTTTGACATGTTGCATGACGATGTTTCCTCAGTCGAATGGCCCCGGCCATGGGTCGGCAGGGGCGGGAAGGGGCGGCACTGATCCTCCACAAGAGGATTCTGAAATGCCGGTAAGGGATTCTAGAAGCTGTTTTTCCGGCCCGCGAGCAAACACGCCGCACCGAAGAGACCGTAATGGTGCCGGGCTGCCGAAGGTTCCGCAAAACCGGTCAGGCGCAGACCGGGGGTGCGGCTGCCGGCCGGCGATCGAGATGGCCGCTGACCAGCGTCAGCCCCAGCGCACCGAGCACGATCAGCGCGCCCACCCAGGGCGTGGCGCCGAGGCCGAGCGAGGAGGCGACGGTGAGGCCCCCGATCCAGGCGCCGGCGGCGATGCCGAGGTTGAAGGCGGCGATGTTGAGCGCCGAGGCGACATCGACGGCCGCCGGGCGATGCTGTTTTGCGAGTTCCACGACATAGAGTTGCAGGCCCGGCACCGTGGCGAAGGAGAGAAAGCCGAGCGCGGTCAGCGTGACGAGGGCGGGGATGGTGGCGCTCGCCGTAAAGGTGAGCAGGAAGAGAACGAGCGCCTGCGCCGTGAACAGGGCGGCGAGCGCCCGCACCGGATTGCGGTTGGCGAGACGCCCGCCGACGAGGTTTCCGGCCGCGATCGCCAGCCCGTAGAGCACCAGCACGAGGCTGACGGCCGAGGCGGAGAGGCCGGTGATCTCTTCCAGAAGCGGCGCCAGATAGGTGAAGGTGACGAAGGTGCCGCCATAGCCGAGCGCGGTCATGCCGAAGACGAGGAGCAGGCGGCCGCTGCCGAGAACCTTGACCTGGTCGAAGAGCCGGGCGGGCGGGCTCGACGGCAGATCGGCCGGCAGCAGCAGCGCGATGGCGGCGAAGGCGACGGCACCGAGCCCGGCCACGGCGGCAAAAGTGGCCCGCCAGCCAAAGGTCTGGCCGATCAGCGTGCCGAGGGGAACGCCGGTGACGATGGCGACCGTCAGGCCCATGAACATCATCGCAATGGCCGACGCCCGCCGGTTCTCGGGCACCAGCCCCGCGGCGATCGTCGCGCCGACCGAGAAGAACACGCCATGGGCAAAGGCCGAGAGCACGCGGGCGACGAGCAGCAGACCATAGCCGGGCGAGAGTGCCGCGAGCGTATTGCCGAGGATGAACAGCGCCATCAGCCCGAGAAGCAGCGGCTTGCGCGCGATGCGGCCCGTGAGCGCGGTGAGGATGGGGGCGCCGAAGGTGACGCCGAGCGCATAGATCGACACGATCAGGCCCGCCATCGGCAGCGTGATGTCGAGATCGCGGGCGACCGTCGGCAACAGGCCGACAATGACGAATTCGGTGGTTCCGATCGCATAGGCGGCGATCGTCAGAGCAAGCAGGGCAAGGGGCATGGCAGCCTCCGGGATGGTCAAAAGGGTTGCGCGGCAGCCGCGTCGGGTTTGGCCGGTGCGGGGATGGGGGAGATATAGCCGGTGCCCGCTTGTGCGATAATCCGGTATATCGGACAATCACCTGTGATTTCAGTTCATGAGAGGGGCGGACGAGAATGGACAACCGGGCCGGCGAGATGGAGGTTTTCGTGGCGGCCGTGGACGGCGGCGGCTTTTCGGCGGCGGGTCGCAGGCTCGGCCTGTCGCCGTCGGCCGTCAGCAAGCTCGTCGCGCGGCTGGAGGACCGGCTGGGGGCGCGGCTTCTGGTGCGCACCACCCGCACGCTGCAGCCGACGCCGGAAGGCGAGCTCTATCTCGCCCGCGCCCGCGCCATCCTTGCCGAGATCAACGAGACGGAACGCCTGATCACGAGCGGCACGCAGGCCGTGCCGCGCGGCGTGTTGCGGGTCAGCGCGCTGATGGCCTTTGCCGAGCGCCATATCCTGCCGCTGATCGGCGAATTCCGCAGCCTCTACCCGCATGTGCTGATCGATCTGTCGCTGAGCGACGACGTGGTGGATCTTGTGGGCGACCGCACGGACATCGCCATCCGGTCGTCCGGCGCGCTCCGCGACAGCTCGCTGAAGACGCGAAAGCTGCTCGACAGCCACCGCCTGCTGGTGGCATCGCCTGCCTATCTCGCCCGCCACGGCACGCCGCAGGTGCCGGCGGATCTCGCGCGCCATGCCTGCCTCGGCTTCAACATTCCCGGCATGCGCAGCGAATGGCCGTTTATCGATCCGCTCAGCGGCGCGACGATCCAGCGGCCGTTCGAGCCGGCGGTCCTCGTCAATGCCGGCTTCGTCATGCGGACGCTCTGCCTCGACGGCGTCGGCATCGGCCGCATCGGCGCCTTTCACATCCAGCGGGATGTCGATGCCGGGCGTCTTGTGCCGCTGTTGCAGGCGCACCGCCCGGCCGACCGGGAAACCATCCATGCCGTCTTTGCCAGCCACGAGCATCTCGCCGCCCGCATCCGCGCCTTCATCGATTTCCTCGTTGCCCGCATCGACCCAGCCCACATCGGCCCCGCCCAGTCGTCATAGTGAACGACACCTTGAAAGGCCAACCGCACGAGCCAACTTGACAAAACCGCCGCTTCCCCCTCCGATAGGGCGAGGAGGAGGCCCCGATGTCCGCAAGGAAACGTGCTTCCATGTCCGAAACCCCCGCCGCCGCGCCAATATCGCTTCAGACCCGCTCGGGCGCCAGGCAACGGCAGATGTCGCTGACGCCGGAACTGGTCGCGCTCTGCTATCGCGACGAGCCCGATCCCGGTCTCGATGCGCGGCTGACGCCGATGGAGGACGAGGATTACCGGGCGCTGGCGCGCGATCTGGACGCGCAGTCGGGCGGCGCGCCGCTCTGGGTCTTTGCCTATGGCTCGCTGATCTGGAAGCCGGAATTCGACCCGGTCGAAAGCCGCCGCGCCACCGCCTATGGCTGGCACCGCGCCTTTTCGCTGAAGATCGACCGCTGGCGCGGCTCGCGCGCCGCACCCGGGCTGATGATGGCGCTGGAGCGGGGCGGGCGCTGCGACGGCGTGATCTACCGGCTTGCGGATGGCGACCGCATCGCCCAGATCGAGCGCCTGCTGCGCCGCGAACTTTCCTCGCGCGAAACGGTCTCCACCGTCCGCTGGATGCCGGTCCGCACGCCCGAAGGCCCAGTGTCCGAAGGCCCGGCGAATACGAATGTGAACGTGCTCGGCTTCTGGCTCGGATCGACCGGCCACGACGCCGTCGCCCGCCTGCCGCTGGAGGAGGTCGCCCGCATCCTCGCCCGCGCCTGCGGCCATGTCGGCTCAGGCGCGGAATATCTCTACAACACCGTGCTCCACCTCGAAGCCGCCGGCATCCACGACCGCAACCTCTGGCGCCTGCAGGCCCTGGTCGCCGAGGAGATCCGCAGCCTCTACGCGCAGGATGGTGCATCGACACCCCTGACGGGACAGGCGAAAGCCGCGCTGCAGGCAACGCCCGCCATCAAGGTCGGTGCCGAAAAGGCCTGCGATCCGGTCTGAGCCGACGTCCCGACGACGACGCTTTTTAAAGCCCCGGCAGCGGCCACAACGCCGTCGCCCGCCTGCCGCTGGAGGAGGTCGCCCGCATCCTCGCCCGCGCCTGCGGCCATGTCGGCTCAGGCGCGGAATATCTCACCATCTCGTTTTGCACTTAATCGTGAGATTCCGCTTCAACAGTTTCAATAAACAAAAGGTCCCATCGATCATCTATCTCCAACTTGTCTGACGCAGTGTAGCAACCTCGTAATAATCAAAGGAAAGATTGTATCTTTCCCTCAGGTAGAAAATCGTTGATCTGGTACCGCTCATGCCGAGCGGTTATGGTTCGAGACTCAAATCGATCATCTGATCTCGTCAGGATGATAATTTTTCCGTCGGAATTGGTTTCCGTAAAGCCGTCCAGGTAAAGTGCGATATTGTCGAACGCAGCGCCTGTAGAGTCATATCGCCCTGGCGAACCGTTTGCTGACTCCAAGAGCCTCAGCAATTTATCGCTTTCCATCTGAAAGATACGTTCACCGCTCAAATTGATTTGGTCAGCCTGCTCCGACGCAATAATCGATTGAAGTCTGCCATTCAAATAATCGAGTACCAGAGAACTTCCCGTCAGCCTTTGCGTAATAACCGTGGCTTCATCTGTAGATTCATCAACGTGATCTTTATCCTTGGCGAGCTCATCATCTGAAAAATACTTGCTAAGAAAATCATCGTTGTCATCAGCCACGCCGGGAGTTATCGGGTTCGTGGATGCGGCTTCAACAGCGCCATAGATTTCGCTTAATTTGGCAACGTCGCTCACCAACATCCCAAATTTTAGCTGCGTCAGCCCATCTTTGGGTACAAGCGTCCATTCTTGATCCAAGTTCGTCTCCAACGTCTCTCTATGGAATGATACCGTTTTCTCTCAAGCACAATGCGTAACGCATCATCTGGTCTATCGCTTCATCATAACGAGTGGGGTCACCTTGGATGAAGGGCCGCATTCTTACCATTCAGTGCCAAACGACACCCTGGTCGCCGGGGAGATCCGCAGCCTCTACGCGCAGGATGGTGCGTCGACACCCCTGACGGGACAGGCGAAAGCCGCGCTGCAGGCAACGACCGCCATCAAGGTCGGTGCCGAAAAGGCCTGCGATCCGGTCTGAGCCGACGTCCCAAAGACGACGAAGCTTTTTAAAGCCCCGGCAGCTGCGGCAGCGCGGCGAAGCCCTGGAGGGTGGAGAGCAGGCGGGTGTGGTCGTAGGGTTTCGGGAAGAACACGGCCCGGTCCGGCAGTTGCGCCGCGGCATTGGTGACGGCGCCGGAGGTGATGATGATCTCGATCGGCGGCCAGCGGTCGCGAATGGCGGCGGCGAGCTTCAGCCCGTCCATGCTGCCGGGCATGTCGATATCGGTAAAGACGATGCGGATGTCGAGCCGGGTTTCCAGCAGATGCACGGCCTCGTCGGCATTGCTGGCTTCCACGACGGAGAATCCGGCCTCCTCGATCAGGTCCACCGCCATCATCCGCAGCAGCGGCTCGTCTTCCACCACCAGCACGACCGGCATCGGCGCCTTGGACTGTCCCATGATCTCAAACCCCCCGGCACACGGGCGCGAGCGGTGCGGTGGCACCGTGCGGGACGAGGGGAAAATCGAAGCGTGCGATCATGGATCACGATGTCTTGAGCGGAAAGCGAATGCTCTGTTTTGAAGCGGGGCGGCGAGGCAGGCAAGCAATTTCGCAGATGAACGGCGTTTTTCACATCATGGCTCTGTATGAAGCCGGCAAAACGCACCGGAACGACCGCGTGTTCCGCCCCGCATCACGCCGGCGCGTGGCCGTTGCGCTGCGCGATCAGAAACAACCGGGGGAAGCGCAGAAGCACGCGCCCGTCGGCAAGCGGCGGATAGTCGGCGGCCACGCGCTGGAGGTAGCGCGCAAGGAATGTCGGGCGGAGATCCTCGGAAAGCGGCGCGAGATAGGGGCGCAGGCCGGTGCCCTTCACCCAGTCCACGATGGCCTCCGGGCCCGCCAGCCGGTGATAATAGATCGTGTGCCACACATCGACGCGGCCGCAGACGGGCGACAGAAGATCGACCAGCCGCCCCGGCGCAGGCAGGCCGCTCCGGTTCGGCCGCGTCGCGCCATAGGCCTCGGCAAAGAGCGGCTCAGCGGCGATCTCGCGCATGGCCCGGTGCGTCGGCTCCTCCAGATTGTCCGGCATCTGCACCGCAAGCACCCCGCCCGGCGCGAGCATCCGGGCGAGCCTGTCGATGGCGAAGAGAGGGTCCGGCAGCCATTGCAGCACGGCATTGGCGAAGATCAGCGCCGGCGGGGCGGGCGCCTGCCAGTCGTTGAGGTCGGCGTGCCGGAACGGGATATCGGCCAGCCGTTGCCGCGCGGCGGCCAGCATGTCCGCGTCGCTGTCGATGCCGGTGAGGGGCGCGGCCGGAAACCGCGCGGCGAGCAGCGCCGTCGAATTGCCCGGCCCGCAGCCGATGTCGAAGATCGGACCGTCCGGCAGGTCCGGAACCTGCGCCAGCAGATCCCGCGCCGGCCGCGTCCGCTCGTCCTCGAAGGCCAGATATTGCGCCGCCGACCAGGCCATGCTCAGCCCTTTGCCGGTTTCCAGGCTTTTGCCGGAAAGCGCAGCGCCTGCCTGGCGAGCTTGCCCTTCAGCCCGAGCGCGGTATCGCAAAGGCCGACGACATGCCGGTTCGGCTTGGCATCCGGCCGCAGCGCATGCAGCGCGGCGGCGGCCGATTCGGGGTCCATGTAGCGCGCGAGAATGCCGAGCGTCAGCGCCGTCGAGCGGCCGATCCCGCGCAGGCAGTGGATCAGCAGCCGCGCATCCGCCGGCAGTCCGTCGATGAAGGCGAAGGCCTGCGTGATGGCGGGCAGTCGCGCCGCGTCCCGCTCCTCCGGGTCCATCGTGTCGCCGAAGATCAGTTGCAGATGCCGGTCTTCGGGAAGGTCGATCATCGACAGGAGCTTGGTGTCCGGCGCCCGGATGGAGATGAGATGCGTCGGCGCCCAGAGCGCGCGATTGTGCCGCGCCTCGGTCTGCGAACTCACCATCATCGACAGCGGCCAGCCGTTCCGGTGTTCGGGATTGGGAAGCAGCACCGGCGAAAAAAGAACGTCCTCATCCGGTGTCTGCGCTGCGCGTGCCATGATCCACCTCGTGATTCTCTGTCTGCCCCGGTGGGTAAATTAGCAGCGGGAACGGGACCGAGCCAAGGGTCCCCGGCGGAAATTCCGGTCGGCGCTCCGGCGCGCGCGCGTCAGAACGTCGTGACGACGCTGATGCCGAGATCGGTGGACGTGTCCATCGTGACGAGCGCGGGCACGGCCTCTTCCAGCGAGAGATGCCGGCCGATCAGCTTCTGCGGCGCGAGCTTGCCCGACGCCACCAGCGCCAGCATCGCCTCGTAGCGCCAGGCCTGCATGCCGTGGCTGCCATAGATCTCCAGCTCCTGGCCGATCACCTGCGCCATCGGGATCTGCGGCGCCGCGTGGTCGCCGAGCATCAGCCCCACCTGCACATGCCGGCCGCGCCGGCGCAGGTTGCGGATGGAATTGAAGCAGGTGACGGGCGAGCCGAGCGCGTCGATCGACAGATGCGCGCCGCCGCCGGTGATCTCGCGCACGGCCTCGGCGATATCGCCGGTCTGCGTGGCATTGATGGTCTGCACCGCCCCGATCTCGCGGGCAAAGGACAGTTTCGTGTCGGCAATGTCGATGGCGATCACGTTCGCGCCCATGGCCGAGGCGATCATGACGGCCGACAGCCCCACGCCGCCGGCACCGTGCACGGCCACCCATTCGCCGCCGCGCACCCGGCCCTGGTCGACGATCGCCCGGAAGGCGGTGGCAAACCGGCAGCCGAGGCTTGCCGCCGTCGCCGCATCGATGTCGTCGGGCAGCCGCACGAGGTTCTCGTCGGCAAAGTCGATCGCGACATAGTCGGCGAACGAGCCCCAATGGGTGAAGCCCGGCTGGAACTGGTCGGGGCAGACCTGCTGATTGCCGGAATGGCACTCCGCGCAGCGGCCGCAGCCGGACACGAACGGCACCGTCACCCGGTCGCCGACCGTGTAGCGCATCACGCCGCGGCCGGTGGCGACGACCGTGCCGGCAAGCTCGTGGCCGGGCACGTGCGGCAGGCGGATATCGGGATCGTGGCCCATCCAGCCGTGCCAGTCGCTGCGGCAGAGGCCCGTCGCCTCCACCTGGATGACCACGCCACCGTCCGTGGGCGTCGGATCCGGCACGTCGCGGATCTCCGGCGTCTTGCCGAACGTGTCGAAATACATGGCGCGCATGGCGGTCTCCGCAGGTTTGGGGTTTGAGAGCGTTGCACGTGCCTAGCGCAAACGACGCCGGCGGGCAAAGCCGGTAAGTCCGGACGATCAGAAGTTTTGATCGATCCATTCACCCCTGTTCTCCGATTTCGGGCTATGCGACAAGACGGATCGAGATTGCAGGGCGAGCGACCCGTGCCGGCCCGGCATCGATCCCGACGCGAGCATTCGAGAATGACAACGAGAACGAGAACAAGGAGACCATCATGGCCGTCGACACGTCACCGCGCAGCACCACATGGACCTTCGTCGATGGCGAATGGGTGACGGGCAACCCGCCGCTGATCGGGCCGACCTCGCATGCCATGTGGCTCGGCTCGACCGTGTTCGACGGCGCCCGCTGGTTCGACGGCATCGCGCCGGATCTCGATCTCCACTGCCAGCGCGTCAACCGTTCGGCGCTGGCGCTCGGCCTCGATGCGCTCGTCGCCGCCGAGGATATCGAAGGCCTCGCCTGGGAGGGCGTCAAGAAGTTCGACGGCCGCACCGCGATCTACATCAAGCCGATGTACTGGGCCGAACACGGCATGCCGGGCTCGGTTGTGGCGGCCGATCCCGCATCCACGCGCTTCGCGCTCTGCCTGTTCGAAGCGCCGATGAACACGGCCCAGCCGTCCTCGCTCACCGTCTCGCCCTTCCGCCGCCCGAGCCCCGAAGTCGCGGTGACCACGGCCAAGACCGGCAGCCTCTACCCCAATTCCGGCCGCATGATCCTGGAGGCCCGCTCGCGCGGCTTCGACAACGCGCTGGCAAAGGACATGAACGGCAATGTCGCGGAAACCGCCTCGTCCAACATCTTCATGGTCAAGGACGGCATCGTCTTCACCCCGCTCGCCAACGGCACCTTCCTCGCCGGCATCACCCGCTCCCGCGTCCTCACCCTGTTGCGCCGCGCCGGTCTCGACGTGCGCGAGACGACGCTGACGGTCGAGGATTTCCTCGCCGCCGACGAGATCTTCACCTCCGGCAACTTCTCCAAGATCGTCCCCGTCGTCAGGCTCGACGACCGGCATTTCCAGGAGGGCCCGGTGGGGAAAAAGGCGCTCGAAGTCTACATGGACTGGGCCCATGGCAACGGGTCGGATTTCTGAGCGGTCGGCAAAGCGGGGGGAGACGGCCCCTCATCCCGCTGCCGCGACCTTCTCCCCGTTCTCACGGGGAGAAGGAGCCCAGAACGGCCGCCCATCTCTCTCAGTCCCGGTCTCGCGGGGGGACTTGGAGCGGGCGTTGGCCACATCTCCCTTCKCCCCGCAGGCGGGGAGAAGGTCGCGGCAGCGGGATGAGGGGCCGCTTCGCCGAAAACACCCCCTCAGGGCGCCGCCGCAGCCGCCTCCGCACCGGTCGTCAAGGCAAAGTCCCGCATTTCCTTGACGCTGAGATAGGCCAGCCGGTCGGCCGCCGTTTCCATGGCGCGTTGCCAGAGGCCGGGCTTGATGTCCATGGCAACGGGTCGGATTTCTGAGCGGTCGATAGAGCGGGGAGGCGGCCCCTCATCCCGCTGCCGCGACCTTCTCCCCGTTCTCACGGGGAGAAGGACCCCCGAACGGCCGCCTCATCTCTCTCCGCCCCAGTCTCGCGGGGGACCTTGGAGCGGGCGTTGGCCACATCTCCCTTCGCCCCGCAGGCGGGGAGACGGTCGCGGCAGCGGGATGAGGGGCGGCGCGGGCTTTAGCTGCTGGATGAGGGGCGGCATCGCCCAAAACACCCCGCTCAGGGCGCCTCCGCCGCCGCCTCCGCACCGGTCGTCAAGGCAAAGTCCCGCATCTCCTTGACGCTGAGATAGGCCAGCCGGTCGGGCGCTGTTTCCATGGCGCGTTGCCAGAGGCCGGGCCTGATGCCCATGGCAACGGGTTGGATTTCTGAGCGGTCAATAGAGCGGGGAGGCGGCCCCTCATCCCGCTGCCGCGACCTTCTCCCCGTTCTCACGGGGAGAAGGACCCCCGAACGGCCGCCCCACTTCTCTCTCAGCCCCGGTCTCGCGGGGGGAACGTGGAGCGGGCGTTTGCCACATCTCCCTTCTCCCCGCCGGCGGGGAGAAGGTCGCGGCAGCGGGATGAGGGGCAGCGCGGGCTTTAGCTGCCGGATGAGGGGCCGCTTCGCCGAAAACACCCCGCTCAGGGCGCCGCCGCAGCCGCCTCCGCACCGGTCGTCAGTGCAAAGTCCCGCATCTCCTTGACGCTGAGATAGGCCAGCCGGTCGGGCGCCGTTTCCATGGCACGTTGCCAGAGGCCGGGCTTGATGCCCATGGCGTCGAGGTGGCGGGTGACGGTGGCGGTGGTGCGCTGGGCTTCGGACATGGCCATTTCCGGCGAGAGCTTTTCGCGCGAGCCGTTGAAGACCTGGTGCACGCCGACGACGGCGCCCTCCGCCGCGGTCCGCTCCACCCCGCCCGACAGCACGATCGGGCAGGAGGAGGCGCAGAGCGCGCCTTTGTCGACCAGCGTGTTCAACTGCCGCTCGCGGATCAGCTTCGACATGGCGAGCGCATCGCCGACGGAGCCGCCGGGCGAATCGAGGCTCACCACCTTCACATATTCGCCGCGCGCCTCGATTTCCGTGGCGAACCGCGCCGCCGCGCCGGGGTCGATCGCGCCTTTGGCGAGCAGCACGCCGCCCGGCTGCAGCTCGAAGCGGATCGCCTGCCGGAGGACGTCCGGATCGGTTTTGACCTCGCCGGGCGCATCCTCCGGCTCGCCGGTGGTGAGCGCCGGTGGCAGAACCGGATCGCTGGCCGGGCTCGCCGGATCGGTGGCGGGCACGAGAGCGGCCTGCGTGCTGATCGTGCGCCAGTCGATCAGCACGAAGACGACCGCGGTTGCCAGCAGGCCGTAGAAGAAGGCGCGCATCATCTGCCCGTCGTCCAGCCGGGCGAGACGTCGCAGCGTCCGCCGCGCGGTGGCGGCAAAGGTTTGGCCCGCGCTCTGGTCGGCGTTTTCTCCGGCGGGCCTGCGCCGATCCTGCAGCACGCTCGCTCTCTCCGGGCGTGCCGGTCTCTCGCCGCCGGCGGGTGTGCCGTCGTCCGCGGTCAGGCTCATGCGGGCGTTCCGGCGCGCGGCGCCCGGGGCGGGCCCTTCGAGGCGATGTCGAGGCTCGTGATATTGGTCGGCTCCGTCGCTCCCGCCTCGTTGAGATCCACCGCGTCGCCGCTGCGGTCCGCCAAAACCTCGGCCCGCACGATCGCCTCGATATCGACCCCGCTGCGGGCCAGCGCCTGCTGCACCGCCATGGCGTCGAGAAGCTCGGCCGCGGTGATGCGCTGCGCGAACGGCAGGGTCTCCTCCTGCCGGCGCAGCGCCGCATGGACGATGGACAGCATGAAGACGAGGACGGCGGGGAGCAGGTCGATCGAGATCGCGCCGGCCCAGCTCGGAATGAAGTCCGAGGCATAGCGCAGCACCGCCTCGGCGGAGGACAGCGGCACGAAGCGCCGGTCGGCCACGGGCTCGCGCGCGAGAATCTCGTCCGCCGCCGTCGACAGCACCTTGGATTGCGCAGCGACAGAGGAGCGGATCGTCTCCATCACCCGGTCCTGCCGGTTGGCAAGGTCCGGCGCATCGCCATCCGCGATCGGGGCGATGAAGCCGAGGGAAAGGTCTTCCGCCGCGCGCTTGACGGAGGGCGCGATGGAGGTCTGCTGCAGCGACGTGATGACGCCGGACAGCGCCACGACTTCGGCCGAGAACTGGTCGGCGCGCGGGTCGATCGCGCCCGGGGCCGAGACCAGCGTGCGCATGGTCTCCAGACGCTTGCGACCGTCGTCGAACAGCGTGGTGACGCGCTCGCGCGAGGCGGTGATGCCGTTTTCGAGCTCGGTCAACTGCGCGGCCATCTGCGACAGCAGCTGCACGACGCTGCCCGCGCCGGTGGTGCCGGTCAGCGCGCCGGTCTCGCGCTCCTGGTCGGCCAGCCTCTGGAAGCGCTCCTGCGTCCGCTGGATGTCCGGCAGCAGGCTCTGGGCGGCCAGCGCATTCTGGTGCGCCTTGTCGAGATCGGCCGTATAGTCCTCCAGGGTTTCGGCCAGATGCTGCTCGAGGGCGGCCGATCCGGCAAGCGCTGCCGCGTTCAGCCAGCTCGACATGGCGATGATCATGGCGCAGCCGAGCGCCATCACGCCGATCATCGCGCCGCGCCCGGCGGTGCCGGTGACATGCGGATAGAACCGCGCCATGTAGCTCCAGAACGCATAGATCGCGACGGAGACGGCGGAGGAATAGATCAGGGCGGCGAAGAACACGGCGGTGGCCGACCCGTCGAGGATCGAGCGGACGCCGAGATAGGTATAGACGCCCGAGGCGAGCGCCAGCACGGCCAGCGCAAACCGCGTCATGGTCTCGACGGCCTCGATGCCGTCCTGCAATCGATGCGAAGCGCCTAGCGCCATGGAGCATTCCCCCGGGTTTCGAAAGTCTTAACAGAGGCTTAAGAAACGGGCGAAATGAAGGCCCGCCAGTCACAACTGCGGGAGGGAGGGCAGGCTTTCCGACCGGACGGACGTCGGGTCGCTAGAAACCGGGTCGAGCCCGGAAGGACGCAAGGGTGAGGGCCCGTTCCATCATGGCCGTCGCCACCCCGAACGCGGGTCGCCGCCGCCGCCCAGCCTCGCCCGGAGAAAACCATTCCGCGCGGTGCGGTGAATTTAGCGGCGGCGCCGGTTGCCTCCGGCGAGGGGGGTGCCTATGTTCCCCTGACGATTTCGCGAATGAATTCCGATGCCAAGAGGAGAACCGCCATGGCTTTCGAACTTCCCCCGCTGCCCTATGATTACGATGCGCTTGCGCCCTACATGTCGCGCGAGACGCTGGAATATCATCACGACAAGCACCACCAGGCCTATGTGACGGCCGGCAACAAGCTGGCGGAAGAGGCCGGCCTTGCCGATCTCTCGCTCGAGGAGATCGTCAAGAAGTCCTACGGCACCAACCAGCCGCTGTTCAACAATGCCGGCCAGCACTACAACCATCTGCACTTCTGGAAGTGGATGAAGAAGGGCGGCGGCGGCACCTCGCTGCCGGGCAAGCTCGACGCGGCGATCAAGTCCGACCTCGGCGGCTACGACAAGTTCAAGGCCGATTTCATCGCGGCCGGCGTCGGCCAGTTCGGCTCGGGCTGGGCCTGGCTCGCCGTCAAGGACGGCAAGCTGCAGATCGCCAAGACCCCGAACGGCGAAAACCCGCTGGTCCACGGTGCCACGCCGGTGCTTGGCGTCGATGTCTGGGAACATTCCTATTACATCGACTACCGCAACGCCCGCCCGAAGTACCTGGAAGCCTTCATCGACAACCTGATCAACTGGGACTACGTCTTGGAGCTTTACGAAAAGGCCGCCTGATCAGGCCCTGAGAATCGGAAAAGCGGGGCCCTCGGGTCCCGCTTTTTTCATGCCCGCAGCCTTCGCACCCTCACACGTCGAGCGGCCTGCCTCGACATCCTGTCGAGGTCTCATGGAGGTGAGAACCGTGACCGAAGTGCCGAACCTTCATCAGATACGAGCGCTTGAAGAGGCGCTTCACAAGCCTGAGATCAGGCGTTCCAGAGAGGCCGTGGAACCGCTGCTTGCAGCAGGCTTTGTGGAGTTTGGCGCATCCGGCAAGGTTTACGATCGTCCGACCGTGATCGCGCTTCTCGCACAGGAGAGCGGCGGCGATGACGGTGATCTCCGAACGTCGAACTACGTTTTGACGCCCATATCGAGCGATGCCGTGCTTCTCACCTACGAGACTGAGCAGTCGTATGGAGATTGTTCGATGCGTCGTGTCCTGAGGAGCTCCGTCTGGAAAAACGACGGAATACATTGGCAAATGCTGTTCCATCAGGGCACGATCAAGGGATAATTTGAACGGAGGCCGATCCGGCCTTGTCCACACCCTGTCATGCTCCCGTCACCCATCATCGCTACGTCGCGCGCCATGGAACACAGCAGACGTGAAACGCCCCTCCTGCGCCTCGGCATCATCGCCGATCCGCAATATGCCGATCTCGACCCCAATCTTGCGCTCGACCGGCATTTTCGCCAGTCCCTCGGCAGGCTGGAGGAGGCGATCGCGCTGTTCAACGGGCGCGCGCTCGATGCCGTGGTCACGCTCGGCGATCTGATCGATCGCGACTGGGCGAGCTTCGATCCGGCGCTGGCGGTCTATCGGCGTCTGCGGCATCGGGCGATCTTCCTGCCCGGCAATCATGATTTCGCGGTCGCGCCGGAGCATCTGGGCGACGTGCACCGACGCCTCGGCATGCCCGCGCATTATCATGACCTGCTGATCGCCGGCCACCGGATCGTCGTGCTCGACGGCAGCGAGGTCAGCCTGTTTGCCGTGCCGGACGGCCATCCGCGGCGCGAACAGGCGAAAGCCCGGCTGAAAGCGCTGACGGCTGCCGGCGCCGCCAATGCGCAGCGCTGGAACGGCGGCCTCGGCGAGGCGCAGTTCGCCTGGCTCGGCGAGGTGCTGGAGCAGGCCCGCGAGGAGGACGAGCCGGTCGTGCTTCTCTGCCATTATCCGGTCGCGCCCGAAAACGCGCATGATCTCTGGGACGCCCAGCGCCTGCTCGATCTCCTCGCGCCCTATGAGAATGTCCGCGCCTATCTCTGCGGTCACAATCACGCCGGCAATGCCGTCACGCGGGACGGCACCCATTTCGTCACGTTCCGCGGCATGGTCGACACGCCGGACCGCAATGCCTTCGCCGTTCTCAGCCTCTACGAAGACCGGCTGGAAATCGAAGGGTTCGGCCGGGAGGAAAGCCGCGTCCTGCAAAGCTGTGTGTAAGTTCTGAGTTTCGAAGAACGGCCGGAGCCCGTGCGGCAGGCGCCGCATTCATGCCGCCTTTTGCCGCATCCTGCCGGGGCATCCTCCTCTCCCGAAAGGACATTCCGCTTGCATCGTCCCGCTCTCGCCTTCGCCCTGTTCGCAGCTTTCGCCTCCACCGCTTGGGCTGCGGATGACATCGACGTCACCTGCACCATCATGCTCGATGCGGCCACGGGCAGTGTGCTGATCGAGGAGGGCGACTGCGCCACGCGCACCACGCCGGCCTCCACCTTCAAGATCCCGCTGGCGCTGATCGGCTACGACACGCATGTCCTGAAAGACGAGACGACGCCGGTGCTGTCCTACCAGAAGGGCGATCCGGACTGGGGCGGGGCCAACTGGCTGCGCGACACCAACCCGACCGACTGGCTGCGCTATTCCGTCGTCTGGTATTCCCAGCGCATCACCCGCGATCTCGGCCGCGACAGGCTGGAGCGCTACGCGCGCGAGCTGAATTACGGCAATGCCGATTTTTCCGGCGATCCCGGTTTCGACAACGGCCTGGAGCGCGCCTGGATCGCCTCCTCGCTGCAGATCTCGCCGCGCGAGCAGGTCGCCTTCCTGCGCGGCCTCGTCAACGGCACCCTGCCAGTCGGTGCCGAGGCGATCGAGAAGACCCGGCGGATCGTGGAAACGCGCGCGATCGGCGGCTGGACGCTGCACGGCAAGACGGGAGCGGCCTTTCCGCGCCGGGCGGATCGCAGCTTCGATTATGCCCATGGCTGGGGCTGGTATGTCGGCTGGGCCGAAGAGAAAGCGGCAAACGACCGGCCCGTGGTCTTCGCCCGGCTGATCCGCACGCGCGAAAAGACCGAGACCTCGCCCGGCGTGCTGACGCGCGACGCGCTTCTGGCCGAATGGCCGCACCTGTCGCGCACGTTTGGCCGCTGACGCCGGACCCGCCTTGCCGCCTGTCGGCCCGCCGTTATGTATCTGCGATGTCGCAAAGATTTTACTTTCAACGCGATCAGAAGATGCCAAGATGCCTGCGACGAAATGACCGTGCCTGCGGGCAGGATTCGGTCGTCTCGCTCGGCCATGAATGACGGAGAGACGCCCGCAACGCGCGTCGATACCAGAGAGGACTCCCATGAAACTGAGAACCATGTTTCTCGCCGCGGCCCTGACGGGGCTTGCTGCAGGCGCGGTCACGGCGGCAGAGCCGCAAGAGGTGCGCGAAGGCCTGATGAAGAAGATCGGCGGCTCCATGGGCGCGCTGTCGGCCATCGCCAAGGGCCAGAAGCCTTATGATGCCGAGGTGGTCAAGACGTCGCTGACGACGATCAGCACCAGCATCAAGGCCTTCCCGGATCAGTTCCCGGCGGGATCGGAAGCCAACTCCGAGGCAAGCCCGAAGATCTGGGAAAACAAGGCCGATTTCGACGCCAAGGCTGCGAGCCTCGCCAAGGATGCCGACCTGGTTCTGGCGCAGCTGCCCGCCGACCCGGCCGCCCTCAGCCTTGCCATCGGCAAGCTCGGCCCCCATTGCGGCGACTGTCACCAGGTCTACCGCGTCAAGAAGTAAGCGGTAGACCGGAGACGGGCTTTTTTCCGATCGCCATCGAGGCGGCGCAGCTCCGGCCGTGCCGTCCCGCCCGCCTGCCGTCCCACGCGCGTTCCATCCTGGCCGTGTGGCGGCGTGCCGCGCGAGGACCGTGCGGCCCGTCGCGGCCGCATCCGATGACCGCCAACGCGCGCCGGCGGACGGCTTTCCCCCCAGCGGACGGCTTTCCCCAAAGACCGCCCGCCCTATCTCCCTGCGGATCATCGTCCGACCGTAACGGCGCTGCGGTTCCCTCCTGAAACCCCGGCGCCCCGACAACAAGGATCTGCCGCATGGCCCGTCGCGCTCGGAAATTCGTCTCGACCATGCTGTTTCTGGGGGTGGTGGTGGCCGGCGGCGCCTGGTTCGTCACCAAGCCCGAGCCCTGGCCCGCCGCGCATTGGGACGGCCTCGGCGAACCGGACCTCGGTCATGGCGAGCAGGTGTTCTGGGCCGGGGGCTGCACGAGCTGTCACGCGGCGCCGGGATCGGAAGGCGATGCCAAGCTGGTGCTGACCGGCGGGCTGCCGCTGAAAAGCCCGTTCGGCACCTTCCACGTGCCCAATATCTCGCCCGATGAGACCGCCGGCATCGGCGGCTGGACGCTCGCCCAGTTCGGCGATGCCATGACGCGCGGCGTCGGCCCGGATGGCGAGCACCTCTACCCCTCGTTTCCCTACGGCTCCTATGCCCGGCTGACCCAGAAGGACGTCAACGACCTCTTCGGCTATATCAAGACGCTGCCGAAGAGCGCCAATGTCGCGCCGCCGCACGAACTGCCGTTCCCCTTCGACATCCGGGCATCGCTTGGCGGCTGGAAGCTGCTGTTCTACAGCGACAAGCCGCGCGTGCCGATCGACCAGGCGAATGCCAAGCTGGTGCGCGGCCAGTATCTGGTCGAAGGCCCCGGCCATTGCGGCGAATGCCACACGCCGCGCAATGCGCTGGGCGGCTTCAAGGCCGACCTCTGGCTTGCCGGCGCGCCGAACCCGGAAGGCGAGGGCCAGATCCCCAACATCACCCCCGGCTCCAAATCCATCGGCAGCTGGAGCGAAGCCGACATCGCCAACTACCTCGAAACCGGCTTTACCCCCGATTTCGACAGCGCCGGCGGCTCCATGGTCGAGGTCCAGCAAAACATTGCCAAACTCCCCGCCGCCGACCGCGAAGCGATCGCCGCCTATCTGAAGGCGGTGCCGGCGCGGTAGTGCTTGCAGAAACTGCAAGCATGACGTAGGATCGGCCATGAACAATCGGCATCGCAAGATCCTGATGGCCATTTTCGCGGACCCCGTCTCCGGCACCGTCGCCTGGGCGGATATCGAGGCGCTTCTGATCGCGCTGGGATGCGACGTCGTCGAAGGCTCGGGGTCGCGCGTGCGGTTCGTCAACGGGTCGGAGATCGAAAGCTTCCACCGCCCGCATCCGGCGAAAGAAGCCAAGCGTTATCAGGTTCGCGCCGCACGGGATTTTATCAGGCGTATGGGAGGTCAACCGTGAACGTCATGTCGTACAAAGGCTATTTCGCCCGGATAGACTATGATGCCGAGGACGAGATCTTCTTCGGCCGTCTCGCCGGCATCACGGACGGCGTCGGCTTCCATGCGGACACGGTATCGGACCTGAAGACCGCCTTTCACGAGGCGGTGGACGACTATATCGAGACCTGCGCCAAGGCCGGCAAGGATCCGCAGAAACCCTATTCCGGCCGGATGATGTTCCGCGTCGATCCGGAAATCCACGCCAAGGCCGCCCGCGCGGCAGCACTCGCCGGCAAGAGCCTCAACCAATGGGCGGCCGAGGTTCTGGCGGAGGCCGCGACGGAAGAGGCGTGAGGGGAAAACGCTGACAGGAACCGATGACGTCGAACGGACGGCTGCTCCCGACCGGGACGCAGGGCCCGGCCTATCCCAAATGCAGGCTGTTCGGGCGTTGCGGGAAGCGTGCAGGGGGCTCGATCCGGGCCCCGGCCTGGTCTCCGACGAACGGATCTCCGAACGCCGGGCCGAAGCTGCGGCCGACGCGCGCGACGACGATTGACGACCTCCGCTTGGCCCCCTTCTGTTTTGCCGGACCAGATGCGACGGCTGCATCCTTCCTGAAGACGCTTCCGATCTCCGAAAGGATGCCAGCCGTCTTAACGGGACTGAGCATCACGCTCCGCGGAGTGGCACGCGTGAACGACGCGTCCTGCGCCGTGCGTCCCGCGCTCTGAAGACGCCTACCGCAAAGCCTGCACATACCGCATCCCGGTCACCGGGCCGGGCGTGAAATCCTGGCTCTCATAGAACCGGTGCGCCTGGAAGTTGCCGGTGGCGGCGCTGACCGAGAGGTAGGTGCAGCCGGCGCGGCGGGCCTGTTCGCGGGCCTTTGCCACGAGATGGCGGCCGATGCCGGTGCCGCGATGGGCATCGCGCACGAAGAGATGGTGCAGGTCCATGCCGCGCACGCCGAGCTGCGCCCGGTAGAGGGGCACGAGAATGGCGTAGCCGATCAGCGTGCCGGCCGCTTCGGCCACGAGCGCGGTGATCCACGGCACCGGGCCGAACAGGTCGCGCTCCAGCGTCTCCGCATCGAGCGGGGCCGTGTCGCCATGATGTGCGGCCAGCTCGGCGATCATCGCGCAGAGCGCGGGGATATCCTCGGCGCGGGCGGACCGGATGGTCACCAGCGGCGCGCGCTTGGGCGCGGCGGCAGCCTGCAGGTCCAGCCCGTTCGGCAAGGCGGTCAGGTGGGCGGCCGGATGGGAATGGGCATGCGGAATTGGTAGAGGCGGTTTTGGCAGAGGTGGGGAAGACAAGGTCGGCATCGTGGTTTCCTGAAGCTGATCCGCCCCAGGCACCCGTCAAAACAAAAGCCGCCTGGCGGCGGCTTGTTGAACGTGATCACACAGCCGCATCTATGAATGCAGCGTAAAATACCAGCGGGCACGGGTTGCGGTCGTGATCATGCATCCGTCATGAGCCCTTTTCCCCGCCATGTCAACGGGGCCCGGCGCGCGGGGCCCGCATCCCGTCCGGCCTCTCAGCCAGCCTCTCAGACACCCTCCCGCCCGACCGCCTTGGCCGGCAGCTCGGCATGCTCGCCGTCGCAGAGCCCGTGGTCGGACAGCGCACGCAGGACATAGCAATCCTCCACCGTATGGCCGGCGCAATGGGAGACGATCCGCTCCAGCTCCTGCTCCAGCCGCTGCAGCTGCGCGATCTTCGCGCGCACGGCGGCCAGATGCTCGAGCGCGATGCCATCCGCCCGGCCGCAGGGCTTTTCCGGGTGGTCGCTGAGCTCGATCAGGTCGCGGATCGCCTCGATCGACAGGCCGAGGTCGCGCCCGTGGCGAATGAAGGCCAGCCGGTCGAGCGCCTTTCGCTCATAGCGCCGCTGGTTGCCCTCTGTCCGCTCGGCCGGCACGATCAGCCCCGCCTGCTCATAATACCGGATGGTCGGCACCTTCACGCCGGTGCGCCGCGACAGATCGCCGATCGAATACATGGGCCCGTTCTCCGCGCGGCAAACACGGCCGCTTGTCCTGTCAAGATAGGTGCTCCCGCGGCCGCTTGAAAGCGCTCAATCCTCGCAAACGCAATCCGCGGGGATCTGGCCGTCCAGCACTGAGCGCAGGGCGAAGACCGGGCCGGCTCCGCCGATATCCGGATCTCTCCCGCGCGATCCCCGCCTCAAGCCTCAAGCCTCACGCCTCGACCGAAAGCGCCAGTCCGTGCTTGATCGTCTTCAGGGCGATGATGCTCTTGTATTTCCGCACGAGCGCCTGCTGCTCGGTCATCAGCCGCTCGATGAAGGCGTTGTACTCGGCAAGGTCGCGCACGGCGACGAGGAGGACATAGTCCATATCGCCCGTGACGTACCAGCAGGACTGGATTTCCGGCGCGCGGTCGAGCCATCTCTGGAACTGGTCGAGCGTGTGGCGATGCTCGTTCTGGATCTCCAGCTCCACCAGGATCGAAAGCGGCCGGCCGATCGCCTTGGGATCGACCACGGCGACGATTTTCTCGATGACGCCGTCCTGCTTCAGCCGGGCGATCCGCCGCTCGACGGCCGAGGTCGAGAGAGCGACCCGCTCCGCCAGCCTTTTCGCCGGCATGTCGGCATTCTCCTGCAGGGCCGCCAGAAGCACTCTGTCCACATCGTCCATGGCGTCGAACCCCTCGATCGAGCGGAAAAGCGGCGCCAAAACATCGAAGTCTGCCGCATTGCCGCATCTCAAAGCAGTATCATAAGCCCATGACAAAAGAACCCGCACTGTCCCATCAGAATATCATCGCCGCCCGACGGATCATCGATCCGGTCTTTCTGGACAGCCCCGTGCTTGTCTCGGAGACGGCGGGCCTGTCGCTTTTTGCCAAGGACGAAACCGACAATCCGATCCGCAGCTTCAAGGGCCGCGGCACGGGGTATTTTCTCGCGCAGGACACCGGCGAAGGCGGCACTGCCGGCCGGGACCCGCTCGTCACGGCATCCGCCGGCAATTTCGGGCAGGGCCTTGCCTATCATGCCGCGCGGCGCGGGCGATCGCTCGTCGTTTTTGCCAGCGTCAACGCCAATCCGCTGAAGATTGCGGCCATGCGCCGGCTGGGGGCGGAGGTTCGTCTCGCCGGCGAGGATTTCGACGCGGCCAAGGATGCGGCGCGGCTTTACGCCCAGGAGCGCGCGCTCACCTTCGTGGAGGACGGCGCAAGCGCCGCCATCGCCGAAGGCGCGGGAACCATCGCGGCCGAACTCACCGAGGCGGTCGCGGCGATCGACGCCGTCTATGTCCCCCTCGGCAATGGCGCTCTTGCCGCCGGCATGGGGTGCTGGCTCAAGGCGCGTTCGCCACAAACTCGCATCGTCGCGGTCGCCGCAAAGGGCGCACCCTGCATGGCTTTGTCGTTTCGGGAAGGCCGGCCGATCTCGAGCCCCGAAGGCAACACGATCGCCGACGGCATCGCCGTGCGCATCCCCGTGCCCTCGGCCGTCGACTGGCTGCAGGGCACGATCGACGATGTCGTTCTCGTCGACGACGCGCAGATCATCGAGGCGATGCGTTTTGCACACCGCACCTGGGGCCGCCGCATCGAACCCGCCGGCGCCGCCGGCCTCGCCGCCATCCTGGCAGAGGCCGAAAGCCTCGCCGGCCAGCGCCTCGCCACCCCCCTCTGCGGCGGCAATCTCACCGCCCCCCAGATTGCGCACTGGCTGTCTTGAGGGGGGCTTTCTTGAGGGGGCTTGGGCGATAGGTCCCCCCACACCCCCGACACGAAAAAGCCCGGCGTGCTTTCGCGGCCGGGCTTCGTCCTGTCCGTTCCCGCCGCCTTATTTCGGCAGCGTGTAGGCGATGATGGAGTCGCCGGGTTTCGTGCCGACCGAGCCGTGGCCGCCGGCGACGATGACGACGTATTGGGTGCCGTCCTGCGTGCTGTAGGTCATCGGCGTGGACTGGCCGCCGGCGGGCAGGCGACCCTTCCAGAGTTCGCGGCCGGTGGCGAGATCGTAGGCGCGCAGGTAGTTGTCGACCGCCGCGCCCAGGAAGGCGACGCCGCCCTTGGTGATCATCGGGCCGCCGATGCCGGGAACGCCGACCTTGAAGGGCAGGGGCAGCGGCGTCATGTCGTAGACCGTGCCGTTGCGGTGCTTGTAGGCGGTCTCGCCGGTCTTCAGGTCCACGCCCGCGACATAGCCCCAGGGCGGCGCCTGGCAGGGAATGCCGAGCGGGCCGAGGAACGGCCCCATCAGCACGCCATAGGGTGCGCCGTCATTGCGGTTCAGGCCCTGTTCGCTGCCCTTCTGGTCCTGCCCCTTCGGCGGGATCTGGTCGCGCGGCACGAGCTGCGAGGTGAAGGCGAGATAGGTCGGCATGCCGAACATCAGCTGCTTTTCCGGATCGACCGCGACGGAGCCCCAGTTGAAGGTGCCGAAATTGCCGGGATAGATCAGCGACCCCTCGAGCGAGGGCGGCGTGTAGCGGCCTTCATAGCGCAGCCGCTCGAAGGCGATGCGGCAGGCGAGCTGGTCGAACATGCTGACCCCCCACATGTTCTTGTCCGTCAGCGGCGGCGGCGAGAAGGTGAGGTCGGAGATCGGCTGGGTCGGCGCGGTAAAGTCTTCCGGGATCGCGCCGGAGGGCGCGGGGATTTCCTTCACGGGGATGATCGCCTCGCCGGTGCGCCGGTCGAGCACGTAGAGATCGCCCTGCTTGGTCGGGCCCACCAGCGCCGGACGGCCGTCGATGTCGAGCAGCACGGGCTGGGCGGGAACGTCCATGTCCCAGAGGTCGTGATGCACGGTCTGGCGGACCCAGCGCAGCTGCCCGCTGTTGATGTCGAGCGCGACGATGGAGGAGGAGAACTTTTCCACGTTCTCGCTGCGGCCCATGCCGAGCTGGTCGGGCACCTGGTTGCCGAGCGGGATGTAGACGAGGCCGAGGGCTTCGTCATAGGAGAACACCGACCAGCTGTTCGGCGAGTTGGTCGTATAGTGCTGACCTTCCGGCAGCGGCGTGGTGACGTCGGGATTGCCGCTGTCCCAGTTCCAGATCAGCGCGCCGGTGTTGACGTCGAAGGCGCGGATGACGCCCGACTGTTCCTGCGTCGAATAGTTGTCGTTGACGGCACCGCCGATGATGATCTTGTTGCCGGTGATGACCGGCGGCGAGGTCGAATAGTAGTAGCCGGCCGGCTGGTAGCGCATGCCGCTTTCCAGATGCAGCGTGCCCTGATCGGCAAAGCCGGTGCAGACCTGGCCGTTCTCGGCGTCGAGCGCGATCAGCCGGGCGTCCGAGGTCGGCAGGTAGACGCGGGAGGCGCAGGCGCTGCCCGGTGCGGCGGCCGCGTCCTTGTAATAGCTGACGCCGCGGCAGGTCTGATGCTGCCGGTCCGGGTTCATGCCGGAATTGCTGTCGAACTTCCACTTTTCCTTGCCGGTTGCGGCATCGATGGCGATCGCCCAATTGTGCGGCGTGCAGACATAGAGCGTCTCGCCGATCTTGAGCGGCGTCACCTGATAGGTCGTCTCGCCCACGTCCTCCGGCAGCTTCACGTCGCCGGTCTGGTAGCGCCAGGCTTCCTTCAGGTCCGACACGTTGGCGGTGGTGATCTGCGCCAGCGGCGAATAGCGCTGGCCATATTGCGTGCGGCCATACTGGTGCCATTCGCCGTCCGGCACATTGCCGCCGAGCGCCGGCGTCGCATTGGCGACCGTGGTCGGCAGCGTGCCGGCCATATCCAGCGGGTCCTGCGTCATCGAATAGAGCGCGACCGCGATCGACAGAACGACGGCGATCCCGAGCGGCCAGCCGCTGGCGCGGTAGACGTGGCCCGTCGGGCTCGTAAAGCCGAGCGGCTTGCGGATCGACGGCAGCAGCAGCCAGAGGCCGAGCAGGATGACGACGCCGCCGCGCGGGCCGAGCTGCCACCAGTCGAACCCGACCTCCCACAGCGCCCAGCCGAGCGTGGCGACGATGAACACCGCATAGACGGTGAGCGCCGAGGATCTGTGGCGCGAGAGCAGGATGGCGGTCGCCAGAAAGGCGAGACCCGCCAGCACATAATACCAGCTGCCGCCGAGAACGGCGAGCCAGGCCCCGAAGCCGGCAAGCCCCAGTCCTATCAGCGCAAAGAGGACAGACGTAAACATGATCATGGAAGGGACTCCCGGCACCGCATCGGGCACCTCGTCAATTTCGACAGCGGGGGCCTGGTGGCGATCCGGACCCCGTCATGGCGAAATTAGGGCGAGGTGATGCGGGGTCAATGCCGCAATGCACAAAGGGCGGGGAAGGGGCGTGGGTATCGCCGCGAACACTGGCGCTCCCGTCCGCCCCTCATCCCGCTGCCGCGACCTTCTCCCCGCCAAGCGGGGCGAAGGGACGTGTGGCACGGCTTTCGCCCCACATCGAAACGCCGCGCAGGCCGCGTCCCCTCGCCCCGCAAGCGGGGAGAGGGTTAGGGTGAGGGGCCCCGCATGCAAGGAGAGAGTGAAGGTGAGGGAACCCCGCAAGCGGGGAGAGGATGAGGGGCAGCCGCAGGCTCGGCGGTGGCCCTGAAAGCCGCACGCTCGCACCCGTCACGTCAACGTTCGCCGCATTTCCTCAACCGGGTCAGGATACGCGAAGAAGTGGACCCTGTTAGGCACTTCGCGCATCCGTCTTCGCGTGCAGCATCCGGAAGCCGTCAGGAAGCGGACGACGCGGTGGCCGGTCGCATCATGTCTGGCCGTCGCATCATGTCTCGATGTCGGGTTGCGTCTTGAAAAAGAACGCGCGCGCTTCCTCGCGCGTCATCGTCGGCAGTTCCTCGCCCTTTTCCCTTTTCGCCTCCGTGGCGATGCGGGTCAGGCGGTCGATCTGTGTTTCCTGCATTCGGGCAGGCTTCGGCAGAGTTTTCGTCGCCATGTCGGCACCTCATATCAGCAGATATGCATATCATGTCGCGGGTTTTGCGGCAAGCGCACCCCTCACGTCCCGCAGAACGTTTTCAGCACCTCTTCGCCCGGCGCCGGGGGGGCGGCGAAGGGGGCGAGGGCGGGCTGGTCGTCATAGGGGCGGGCGAGGACCTGCATCAGGGCGTCGAAGGCGGAGAAATCGGCGTCCGTCCGGGCGGCCGTGATCGCCTGTTCGATCCGGTGGTTGCGGGGGATGAAGGCGGGGTTGACGCTGCGCATGGCGGCGGCGGTGTCGGCTCCGCTGCGCCCGTCCGTCTCCACGCGGCGGCGCCAGCGGTCGAGCCAGAGGCTGGTGCTGGCGGGGGTGCGGAACTGCGCGGTGAACCCGTCCTCCGTCGACGGGTCGGCCGCGACATCCGCGAGCCTCCGGAAGGTCAGCGTGAAATCGGCCTCTTCCTGATGCATCAGCGTCAGCAGGTCCTGCACGAGATCGAGATCGCCGTCTGCGCTGGCGGAAAGCCCGAGCTTGGCGCGCATGGCGGCGAGCCAGTGGTGCTGGAACCGCTCGCCATAGAGCTTCAGCACGCCGTTTGCGGCGGTCACGGCGGCCTCCGCGTCGGTGTCGAGCAGCGGCAGCAGGGTTTCGGCCAGCCGCGCGAGGTTCCATTGGCCGATGCCGGGCTGGGCGGCATAGGCGTAGCGGCCGTTGCGGTCGATGGAGGAGAACACCTTGGCCGGATCGTAGGCATCGAGAAAGGCGCAGGGGCCGAAATCGATCGTCTCGCCGGAGATCGCGACATTGTCGGTGTTCATCACGCCATGGATGAAGCCGATCGACAGCCAGCGGGCGATGAGCAGGGCCTGACGGTCGGCAAAGGCGGTGAGAAAGGCGAGATAGGGCTGCGGATCGTCCGCAATGTCGGGATAATGCCGCGCGATGGCATAATCGGCGAGCCGCTTCACCCCGGCCTGATCGTCGCGCGCGGCGTGAAACTGGAAGGTGCCCACCCGGATATGGCTGGCCGCCACCCGCGTCAGCACGGCGCCGGGCTGCACGGTCTCGCGATAGACCGGCTCGCCGGTGACGACGGCGGCGAGCGCCCGCGTGGTCGGCAGTCCGAGCGCATGCATGGCCTCGCTGACGATATATTCCCGCAGCACCGGCCCGAGCGCCGCGCGCCCGTCGCCCCGGCGCGAATAGGGGGTGGGGCCCGCCCCCTTCAGCTGGATATCGCGGCGGCGGCCGTGGATGTCCACGACCTCGCCGAGCAGAATGGCCCGGCCATCGCCGAGCTGCGGGTTGAAGCCGCCGAACTGGTGGCCGGAATAGGCCATGGCCAGCGGCTGCGCGCCGGGTAGATGCGTATTGCCCGAAAAGATCGCCGCACCCTCGGCCTCCAGCGCCGCGACATCGAGCCCGAGCTCCTGCGCCAGCGCCCGGTTGAAGCGGATCAGCACCGGTGCCTCGACCGGCGTCGGATCGACGGCGGTGAAGAAACTCTCCGGCAGCCGGGCATAGCTGTTGTCGAAGGGTATGGGCGGCGTGCCGGCCTCGGTCCTGTTCGTCGCCTCCATCGTCGCCTCCACTGTGTTCCGCAATCCTGATCGTCCCGTCGCAGGACCGGGACCTCTAGATAGGGTGCGGGGCGGCGGCATGAAAGGGCGGTCAGTCCGCGCGGATAGGCCGGGTTACAGGCCGGGTTACAGCTTGGAATTCGGCCGGCAATGCCACCTGCGCCAGGACGCTGGTCTCGTCGACGTCAAGACCGGCCTGCTGCTTGATGGCGTCCGCAATCTCCTGCTCGATCGCCTTGCGCGCCTCGGGATCCATCTGGGCGAGGGTCCCCTCCGTCTGTCCGTGCTTTTCCAGAACCTGCGCCCGGATCGTCTCGGCAAGCGATTTTCCCGCCCAGTCCAGGAAGGCGTTTCGCGTTTCGGCCTTGTCCGCGGCGCGATCGGCGACCGCCTGCACGGCCTTCCTGTCGTCTTCGGCACGCGCTGTCCGCTTCTCCGCATTGATCGCCCAGAAGGCGGCGGAGAGGCTGACCGTGGGATCGGTGGCAACGACGGCCCCGATGTCGTCGCCGGCGCCGGAGCGGCCCGCGCCGCCGGCCGCATCGCGGTTCAGCGCACCCGGTTGCCCGCCGGAAAAGGAGGCGTCGATCTGGCGCGGGTCGAAACCCGCGCTCGGCCGGTTCGAAGGGGTCCTGTAGGGCGTGATGCGGCTGTCGGCGATCTTCATGGCGCGATCCTTCCTGCGTATGAGGATGACCTAAAGGACAGGACCTGCGCGAGGCTTGCAGAGGCGGTTCGGGTCCGGCGCTATGGCCGGGCGGGAACGCGGGTCAAACCGCCACGAAAGCCTCCCGCTTCAGCCGTGCGCGATCCGGCTCGAAGGATAGGCTTTCCAGCGCGCGCGCCAGGCATGCCTCCGCCATCTCGCGGGCAATGGTGTGCAGGCGTCCGCCGGGCAGGTTGGCGAGCGCGCGCAGGCTCTTCTGCAGGCGGATGGCGATGTCGGGGTTCTCGGCGCCGTCGCGGGCAATCGGCAGGAAGGCATCCTCGAACATATCCCGCAGCGTGATCGGGGAGACGTGCACGCGCGGGAAGTCCGGCGTCGCGCGCAGATGGTCGGCGCGCGGTTCCACGGCCAGCACCTCGACCATCGTCGTCATCACGTCGATCGCCGTCCCCGGATCGTTGACGGCCGGCGAGAGGGCGCGCGAGGCGATCTCGGCCAGCACGATCAGCCCGAAGCGCGGATCCTGCTCGAAGGTGCGGCGCGGGCCGATGGTCAGCGCGTCGAGAATGGCCTGCGTTATCGTCTCGTCCGGACCGCCGCCCGCGCGGGCCCGCACGAACAGCATCGGCGTGCCCGGCGCGCAGAAGGCGCCGGCCCGCGCGGTGAGATAGAGGTCGAGATCGCGCGCCTCGCCAAGCGCCTGCAAGTGCGGCATGTCGATATGCTGGAGATAGCCGACCTTGATGGGCGAGACCGGCACGGCGCCGGGCGGCGTGACGCCTGCGGGGGCGCCGCCGAGAAGCGGATCTTCCAGATGGTCGCGCATGCCGGTCATCGCCGCCGTTTTTACCCGGTCGATGGTCTCGCCGACCCGGCCGAGCGTCGAAAGATGGTCGATCCAGCGCAGCAGCGTCAGCACGATCACGGCGATGACGCCGAGCGTGACGATGAACAGCACCAGCCGCCCGCCGCCGCCATAGAGACCGGCATGCAGCGCGATCAGCCCGACCAGCGAAAACAGGAAGGTGCCGAGAAAGGTCGAGAGCGCCCGCTGCGCGGTGGTGTCCTCGAGCAGCAGGCTGGTCGCCCGCGGCGTCGCGCTGCTCGCGGCCGCCGAGGTCGCGGCCACCAGCGTCGAGAGCGAGAAGGTGGTCACGGCGAGCATGCTGGAGGCGATGATGCTGAGGATCGGATCGACCGCATCCGCCCCGAACGCCTTCGTCATCTCTTCCGGAATGAACGGCCCGAGCAGGATGGCGACAAGCGCGGTCGCAACCCCGGCCAGGCAATAGAGCGTCGCCCGCACCCAAAGCCGCCGCGACAGCCGCACCACCTGCCAGAGACGTTTCGACCTGAGCATGAGACCCCCCGAACCGGACCGACCGGAATGATCGCCGCCGCAGCCCTAAGGATAGGGCGCGACGGCCTGTTTTCGAGACGGCCCATGTTCATGATAAGGCGAGATTCGGGAGGCAGGCGTCAGAAGGCGGGGCGAGGCCCGTCTTCCGCGTCCCCTCACATCTTCCGCGCCACCTTGATCGCGAAGGCATATTCGAAGGCGATCTCTTCCAGTCGCTGGAAGCGGCCGGAGGCGCCGCCGTGGCCGGCGCCCATATTGGTCTTCAGCAGGATCGGCTGGTCGCCGGTGGCCTTTTCGCGCAGCTTCGCCACCCATTTGGTCGGTTCCCAATAGGTCACGCGCGGGTCGGTGAGGCCGGAGAGGGCCAGCAGCGCGGGATAGGGCTTCGCGTCCACATTGTCATAGGGCGAATAGCCGGCGATGTGGTGGTAGGCCGCTTCGTCATCGATCGGGTTGCCCCATTCCGGCCATTCCGGCGGGGTCAGCGGCAGGGTGTCGTCGAGCATGGTGTTGAGCACGTCCACGAAGGGCACGGCCGCGATGATGCCGCCGAACTTTTCCGGCGCCATGTTGGCGATCGCGCCCATCAGCATGCCGCCGGCCGATCCGCCCTCGGCGACGATGTTCGCGTAAGACGTGAAGCGCTCCTGACTCAGATAATCGGCCGCGGCGATGAAGTCCTTGAACGTGTTGGTCTTCTTCTCCATCTTGCCGTCTTCGTACCAGGCAAAGCCCTTGTCCTTGCCGCCGCGGATATGGGCGATGGCATAGACGAAACCGCGATCGACCAGCGACAGGCAATTGGTGTTGAACGAGGCGGGAATGGAAATGCCATAGGCGCCGTAGCCATAGAGCAGGCAGGGCGCGGAGCCGTCGAGCGGGGTGTCGCGGCGGTAGAGCAGCGTCACCGGCACGGAGGCGCCGTCATGCGAGGGCGCAAACACCCGGCGCGTCACATAGTCGTCCGGATCGTGACCGGAGGGCACCTCCTGCGTCTTCAGAAGCGTGCGCTCGCGCGTCGTCATGTCGTAGTCGTAAAGCTGGCTCGGCGTCGTCATCGAGGAATAGGAAAAGCGGATGACGTCGGTGTCGTATTCGCCGGCCCCGGACAGGCCGAGCGAGAAGGCCTCTTCGGCAAAGGCAATCGCGTGTTCCTCGCCTGTGCGCCGGTCGCGGATCTTGATCTGCGGCAGGCCGTTTTCGCGCTCCAGCCAGACGAGGTGGCGGGCAAAGGCCATGTGGTTGAGGATCAGCCGGCCCGGCGTATGGGGCACCACCTCGCGCCAGTTTTCCCGCTCCGGCGTGTCGACCGGCGTTTCCATGATCTTGAAATCTTTGGCGCCGTCGGCATTCGTCAGGATGTAGAAGACGTCGCCGCCTTCGGTCAGGGAATATTCGAGCCCGGTCTCGCGCGCGGCGACCAGCCTGGGTTCGGCATGAAGGTCCGAGGTCGGGATCAGCAGATATTCGCTCGTCTCGTGGTCGTGGATGTCGATATAGATGACGTCGTCCAGCATGGAGGCGCCGACGCCCATGAAGAAGCCGGCATCCTCTTCCTCGTAGACCAGCCGGTCGTCCGCCTGCGGCGTGCCGACGACATGGTGGAAGATTTTTGACGGGCGATGGTTCTCGTCGAGCACGGTGTAGAAGAAGCTGCGGCCGTCCGGCGCCCAGGCGCCGCCGCCGCCGGTGTTGTCGATCACGTCTTCGAGGTCGGCCCCGGTCGAGAGATCGCGGATGCGCAGCGTGAAATATTCCGACCCCTTGTCGTCATAGCCCCAGATGCCGAGCGAATGGTCGGTGCAGTGGTCGATGCCGGACAGGCGGAAATAGTCCTTGCCGGCGGCCTCCCTGTCGCCGTCGAGCAGCACGACGCGGTCGCCGCCCGCGCGCGGCTCGCGGAAATAGCGCGGCTGCTCGCCGCCGGTGACGAAGGACGTGCCATAGGCGAACGGTCCGTCCTTCATCGGCACGGAGCTGTCGTCCTCCTTGATGCGGCCCTTCATCTCGGCAAACAGCGTCTTCTGCAGCGCCTCGGTATCCGCCATCGCCGCCTTCATATAGGCGTTCTCTGCCTCCAGATGCGCGCGGATTTCGGGATCGAGAATAGAGGTGTCCCGGAACATCTGCTGCCAGTTGTCGGCGCGCAGCCAGGCATAGTCGTCGGTGCGCGTGATGCCGTGGCGGGTGTCGCTCAGCGGCTTTCTAGCCGCGACGGGTGCGGCGGGCAGGGCGGAAAAGACGGGGGTCTTGTCGGACAATGCGATCTCCGGGGGGCAGAGCGCTGTCCGGTTCGGGGACCAGCGCCATCGTTTCGATTGGCCGCATCGTCCGTGGCAAAGCGACACGCTCCGCCCCGGACATGCTCACCCGAACAGGCTCGGGGGTGCTCCGGACATAGATGCCGCAGCCGGTGCATTCAAGCGGCAAAGCGCGGGACACGTCGCCTCAGGCAGCCGCGCGCCAGCGCGACGACAGGGCCGCCACTGCATAATCGATGAAGGCGCGGATTTTCGGCGTGGCGCTGTGGCGGTCGAGCATGCAGGCATAGAAGGTGAACGGCGTATGCGCCGCGTCGTTTCCGAACAGCGGCACCACCAGCCCCTTGTCGATGAGATCGTCGGCGATGAAGGCGCCGAGGCGGGCGATGCCGGCGCCGGCCAGCACCATCGTGGTCAGCGTGTCGATATCGTTGCTGATGATCCGCGCCTGGATGTCGGGCTCGTAGAGCGTGCCGTCGCGCAGGAACGTCCAGCGGAACAGGCGGCCATCGGTGGCCAGCCGGTAGAGCAGGCAATCATGATGCACCAGATCCTCCGGCCTCTGCGGATGGCCGCGCCGGGCGAGATAGTCGGGCGCGGCACAGATGATCATCGGCACGGTGACGAGCCGGCGGGCGATCAGCGACGGCTCCAGCTGCTCGGCGAACCGCACGCTGATGTCGATGCCTTCCGCAATGTGATCGATCGCCCGGTCGGTGATGACGAGCTCGACGGAGAGCTGCGGGTAGAGGCTGGCAAAGCCGGGAATGAGCGGCGCGATGACATGGCGCCCGAAGGCGACGGAGGCGGAGATGGTGAGCCGGCCGCGCGGCAGGTCGTTGAGCGCGGAGACGGCGGTGGCGGCCGCCTCCAGTTCGTGCACCACATGGCGCACCCGCTCGAAATAGACCTCGCCGCTGTCCGTCAGCCCCAGCCGGCGGGTCGTGCGCTGCAGCAGGCGCACGCCGAGATCGCGCTCCAGCCGGGCGATGTTCTGGCTGGCGGCGGCAGGGCTGATGCCGAGCAGCCGGGCGGCGGCGGCGATGCTGCCCATCTCGACGCTGCGCACGAAACTCTCGATGCCGCGAAGGCTATCCATAGCTGAGCGCTCCTTCGATCCCGGCCATTCGAAAGTTTTGCTTCAGATTATTCGTGCGTGCAAGCCACTAATCAAGCATCGTCTTCAAGCGTAGGAAAGGGCAACACCGTTTCGAACAACCGCAAGGACAGGAGCCATCATGCCCACCGCAACACCCCCCAAATCGCAGCTCTCGTCGTCAAGAGCCGGGCCAAGAGCCGGATTGTCGCCGACCCTGACGCCCTATGTCTTCGCCTTCTTCATGGCGGGCATCATGGCCTTCATCATGTGCTGGATCATCGTCGCCGCCAATAGCGGCATCGATGGCGGTCTGCCGCGCCGCGTTCTCGCAGCCTACATCATCGCCATGCCCGCCGCCTTCGTCAGCGTGCTCCTCGTCCGCCCGATCGCGCTCCGCCTGACATCCCTCGTCATCCGGCGCGCCGGATGACGAGAGCTTAAAGCGACAGCGTCAGGCCGATGCCGAAGGGGTCGGTGAGCGAGACGGTGTCGCCATCGCGGCGGGTGGGGATTTCCAGCCGGTCGAGGGCGGCGAGGGCCGTCTCAAGCGCGGAGGCGTCGTTGAAGCGCAGCGCATAGGTGCCGAGCCCGGTCATATCCGCAGCGCGGCGCGGCGCGTTGCGCGTGTTCCAGATATTGGCGGCGAGGTGATGGTGATAGCGGCCGGTCGAAAAGAAGCTCGCGCCGGGATAGGTCGAGACGATGTCGAGGCCCAGCACATCGCGGAAGAAGCCGTTTGCCTGCGGCAGGTCCGAGACCTGCAGATGGAGATGGCCGAGCGCCGTTCCCGCATCCATTCCGCCCCAGGCGGTCTCTCCCCGGGAAAGGCTCACGCCCTCGTCGTAGAGCGTCTGCAGGTCGAGCGGCAGTGTCGCCATCTGCACCATGCCATCGGGCAGGGTGGTCCAGTCGGCACGGGGCCGGTCGCGATAGACCTCGATGCCGTTGCCCTCGGGATCGGCGAGATAGATCGCCTCGGAGACCAGATGGTCGGACGCGCCCTGCAATGCCACCTGTTGGCCCGCGGCATGGGCGAGCCAGCGGGCGAGCGCTGCCCGGTCCGGCACGAGAAAGGCCGTGTGGAACAGGCCCGGCGCATTGCGCGGCGCGATGGCCGCCTGGCCCGACGTGGTGAGCGTGAGCAGCGGCCGGCCGCCGACGCCGAGCGTCTCGCCGCTCGGCTGCCGCTCGATCACGCTCAGCCCCATGACCCTTTGATACCAGGAGGAAACGAGCGGCAGGTCGCGCACCACCAGCCGGGCATGATCGACGAAGGCCGGCATGGAGAGCGGATGTTCGGGCCCAAGGGGATGGTCGGCGGAAGAGCCGCGCGCAGTCATGGAAGGGGTCATCTCGGTCGCTCCAGCGGGAAATGGGGAAAAGGCGCCGGGCAGGGTGAGCGCGAGCCCCGTCATGTGCAGCAGGCGGCGTCGGCGCAGAGTGTCCATGGCAGGGTTCCCGTTCGGTCGGGCCGACTATGCACCTCTTGCCCGCCGCGCGAAATCCTCGGGAACGGCGATGGATCGTCTCGGCTCCGTTGACAATCTCGTCCCGATATCGCTACCGGACACGGTCTCCGCCATGCTCCCGCCCGCATCGGCACCGATAGTCGAGCCGTCACCGAAAGTGACGGCCGCGCACCGCGCAGGGGCTCGCCAAACGGGCAGCGGTTGCGTAGCCTGATACTCGAAACGATCTGGAGACGAAGCACGCGTGGAGATCCAAGGCATCAAGTGGAACTACGACCGCAGCGAGATGATCGCGGACGGCATCGTCCATGGCATCGGACTTGCCTGCGCGCTCGTCGGTGTTACCATCCTGCTGGTCCATGCCAGCGCGGCCAGCACCGCCGGACAGATCGCGGCCGCCGCGATCTACGGCGCCGGCCTCGTCGCCACCCTGTCGATCTCCTTCGTCTACAATATGTGGCCGGTCTCGCGCACCAAATGGCTGCTGCGCCGGTTCGATCATTCCTCGATCTTCATCCTGATCGCCGCCACCTACACGCCCTTCCTGCAGAGCGGCTGGAACGATCCGTTTCTGGCCGTCATGCTCGTCGGCATCTGGATGATCGCCGCTTTGGGCGTCGCGCTGAAATGCGTTTTCCCCGGCCGCTATGACAGGCTGGCGATCGTGCTCTACCTTGCCATGGGCTGGAGCGGCGTGCTCGCCGTCGGGCCGCTGCTCGCCACGCTCGACGGTGCCACCATGCTGCTCATCCTGGCAGGCGGCGTGATCTATTCCGCCGGGGTCATCTTCCATGTATGGGAGCGGCTGCGCTTCCAGAACGCCATCTGGCACGGTTTCGTCGTCACCGCGGCGGCGGTGCATTTCTCGGCCGTCTTTTCCGTCATCGGCAACGGCGCCCTTTAAGGCGCCGCCCCGTTTTTCCGCTCAGCCGGGTCTCAGGCCAGCTCTCTGGCCGGGTCTCAGGCCGGCTCGAAGGTCAGCGCCACGCCGTTCATGCAGTAGCGCAGGCCGGTCGGGGCCGGGCCGTCGGGGAAGACATGGCCGAGATGCGCGTCGCAATCGGCGCATTTCACCTCCGTCCGCGTCATGCCGTAGGAGCGGTCCGTCACCTGCGTCACGGCGTCCGGCTCCAGCGGCTGGAAGAAGCTCGGCCAGCCGGTGCCGGAATCGAACTTCGTGCGGGCATCGTAAAGCGCCTTGCCGCAACACACGCAGCGATAGGTGCCGGGCTTGCCGAGCGCGAAGTCCGGGCTGGAAAATGCGCGCTCCGTTCCGTGCTGGCGCGTGACGCGATACTGGTCCGGCGTCAGCTGTTCGCGCCATTCCGCATCGCTCTTCACGACCTTCAGCCCGGGGTTCGCAGGCTCGGCGGCGGCATTCGGGTGATGTTCGCTCATATCGTGCTCCTCATCTTCACACTGCACTTCATATAGGAACGCCGATCGGCCAAACAAAGCCGGCATTCCAACGGCAGACCACGACCCTGCATAGTATCCGCTGCTTATATGCAGCCGACGAATCGCTGCGGGAATCCCTGGTTGCAGAAAATTTCCGCCCTTGCTCAAGGTGGACGGGCAGAACTGACCGCAGCTTGCCCGCCTTGATAGATAAAAGCGTACAGATATACGGTGATTGCTTCCGGTAACTGCGATGCCGGGACGGATTTCTGTCGTCAAGTCTTGCGACTATTGAAAAACGTGTTTGACATTTTTGGGGTGAATGTTATTCGAGTATCAGCAAAGTGTCTGAGACTGAAAATACTGCACGGTACCGCCGCGACAATAAATCGACAGAATTGGGTTGTCATTCCGAGGTTTTGTCAAGTTACGCGACGGGGAATGCAAAAGCTTCAAGCAAGTAACTCGGTCGTTCCCTTCTGATGCCATCGCCCCGGCTTGCGCCGGAATCGATGGCGTCTCCATGGAGCATTGATGCTTTCAGCCAGTGCCTGCGGATCCGTGGGCGAAACGAGATATCGCCCGAAAGGAGAACAAAATGAGCGAACAGATGGCAGGACAGAGCGCGACGGCAAACAGCCACGCCGGCCATAGTCACACAAGCCACGCCGGTCAGGGCTCTGCAGGACACGGCAACGAGCTGCTGGTGGAACTGACCGCCGAAATCGTCGCCGCCTATGTCAGCAATCATGTCGTTCCGGTTTCGGAACTGTCGACCCTCATCGGCGACGTGCACAATGCGCTGAACAACACCGGCGCGCCGGCTCCGGTCGCCGCTGCCGTCGAAAAGCCGAAGCCGGCCGTTTCCGTGCGCAAGTCGGTGCAGGACGGGCAGATCACCTGCCTGGAATGCGGTGGAAACTTCAAGTCGCTGAAGCGCCACCTGATGACCCATCACGCGCTGTCGCCGGAAGACTATCGCGAGAAGTGGGAACTGCCGCAGGATTATCCGATGGTCGCCCCGGCCTATGCCGAAGCGCGCTCGCGCCTCGCCCGCGAAATGGGCCTCGGCCAGCGCCGCAAGCGCGCCGCCAAATAAGGCCTCCCTCAGGGCCGGAAGACGGACGGGAATTGCCGTCACGTCTCTTATGCATGCCGGGCCGGATCCTTTCCGACCCGGCTTTTTCATGTTCATTCGAAGTCAAGAATATTCGCGTCCTTGAATAAGGAAAAAATGCCTATATGATTCAGAGACCTATCGGAAAGTCTCTGTAATTCAACAGAAAGTTGCGGCCGGGTTGTAGCGCTCGTTTCATCTTCGACATAGGATATGTGAAACTATTCCTATAACGGAGACCTGCGATGACCATGCCTCATGCTGCCCAAGGCCTTGATTTCAAGCCGTTCGTCCTCGCGAGCCTCCCGCCCACCCTCGGGCCCGGCTTCCGGCTTGATTTCCCGCCCGGCTTCCCAGCGAGTCTCCCGCCCGCGCCGATCGTGTCGCTCCGCGCGGTCTCTTGCCGCACGCTCCCGCCGGCCCGCGCGCCCGAATGCAAGTCGATCTTTGCCGGTGGGCAGGATGTCGCGTCGGATGTCGCGCCGGAAACGTCGGAGCCTCTGGTCCAGACCTCCCGCATTTCCGAGGTTCCCGATCTCGGCGCGCCCGATCCGCTGGCGCAGGCCCGCTGCCGCATGGTGGCGGAGGTGGTCGAGGAGCTGACCATGATGGTCGGCGACCGCCCGCAATTGCGCCGCGACCGCCGGCGCATGATGGTGCATGTCCGCCAGATCGCCATGTATGTCAGCCATGTCGTGCTGCAGGTGACGCTCACCGATATCGGCATCGCCTTCGGTCGGGATCGCTCAACCGTCAGCTATTCCTGCCATGTGGTCGAGGACCGGCGCGACGCGGCCGATTTCGACGACTTCGTCTCCACCATCGAGCGCATCATCGGCGCCGTCTTCCCGCCGGCCGCAGCCGTCGAGCAGGGTGTCGCACCATGACGCGCGGCCATCCCGCCTCTGCGCAGGATCGCGAGGCCTTTGCCACCCTTGCCACCCTTGCCACCCGCGCCGGCCTCGTCCGGCTCGTCCGGCATCTCCTCGGCGGCCGTCGGGGCAGCCCGGAGCAGGCGGGCGCTCCGGACGCGGCCGATCCGGTGAGCGTGTCTTTCTCCGTCGCGGAGGAGGGCGCCGAGAGCGTCGTCACCCGAGCGGACGGCGCGAAACGCACGGTGCCGCCGGCCGTCTTGCGCAGCGCCGTGTCCCTCGGTCTCGTCTCGGGCCCGGATGCGGCCGGCCTCTACCGGCTCCTGCCCCCCGCCGTCGGCTTTCTCAAGCGGGCGCTGTCGGATCCGGACGACGCCTATGCCGGCCAGCACCGGCAGATCGCTTCCGCCACGCTGGAGACCGCGGCCGGCCGGCAGACGGTGCACATCAATCTCGCCGAATCGCCGCTCGCGCCCATCGGCCGGCTGAGGGACAAATCCGGCCGGCCCTTCTTGCCGCCGGAAGCGCTGGAGGCCGGACAGCGCCTGCACCGCGACTTCACCCGCGCGCAGCTCCAGCCACGCCTGACCATGGCCTACGAGCCGCGCCTGTCGACGCGCACGAAGGGCAGCAGCGGCGGCGGCGAGATCGCCGACAGCGCGATCGCCGCGCGCACCCGTGTGGCCCGCGCCATGGAAGCCATCGGCCCGGAACTCTGCGGCGTCGCCATCGACGTCTGCGGCTTCGAAAAGGGGCTGGAAACGGTGGAGCGGGAACGCCAGTGGCCGGCGCGCTCGGCCAAGCTCCTGCTCCGCGCCGCCCTCATGGCCCTTGCCCGCCACTACGCCCCACCGCCCCCGCCGACCCGCCGCACCCGCGCCTGGGGCGCGGAAGGGTTTCGCCCGGACATGGGGGGAAGGGGTGAGGAGTGAGTTGTGAGTTGTGAGTTGTGAGCGGTGAGCCGGACGCTGTGATGCGCGAGGCGACACCCGAGAGCCGAGAGCGGCAAGGCGGAGAACAGGCCCCAACCCTCCGTCATTCCGGCCTTGCGCCGGGCGCCGGCGACCGACCGTCCGTCAGGTCAGGAAACGTGACCCGTCCGCAGCCCAGAGAGACAGTCACCGACAAATTTACCGACAGACCCCGGTCAACCCCTCAGGCGAAGCGCCGCCTGGTCCTGGATGCGTTTGACCATCGAGCGCAGGCCGTTGGCGCGCTGGGCGGTAAGGAATTCGATGAGGCCCATCTTTCCGAAGAGGTCGAGCGCATCGGTCCTGACGATCTCGGAGGCCGTCTTGCCGGAGAAGATCGAGAGCACGATGGCGACGAGGCCGCGCACGATATGGGCGTCGGACTCCCCCTCGAAGGTCAGCACCGGATCGCCGCCGTCTGCCGCGTGGGTCACGAGCCAGACCTGGCTCGCGCAGCCCTGCACCTTGTTCTCCGCCGTGCGCTTGTCCTCCGGCAGGACGGGCAGGGTGCGGCCGAGTTCGATGACATAGCTCATCCTGTCCTGCCAGTCGTCGAGATAGGCGCAATTCTCGAGAATGTCGGAAAGGGGCGTCGGCGTGAAGGCGGCGGCATCGGTCATGCCGTCTCTATAAGGGATCGCAAGCGGCTTGAGAAGCCGGGACGCGGCGCGCGAAACGGCCTTTGCGGCCTCCTTGGAAAGCCTCTTTTGCGGGCTTCGCGCCTCTGCTCACGACGCGCGATGCGGCTTCGGCGGAATGCGCTTTTCCGGAACGGGAATGCGGGTGAAGCCAAGATCCTCATTAGTCTGCTCGCCAGCCTGCTCATTCGCCTGCTCGCTGGCGCGAATGACCTCTTCCGGCGTCTGCGGCGCGGACGCAGCCGGCGCGGCGGCAACGGGAAGCGCCTGTTCCGATGCGCCTTTGCGGGCGGCCGGCACGGTTCCGGTGGTCACGGCGTCGCCCGAAGCGGCGCCGGCCTGCGCGGTCGTCTCATCGGCAAACTGGGTTTCGAGCAGCTGATAGGCGATGCGGGCGCCATCCTTGGCGCGGTGGCCGAGCGCGTTGAAGGTCTCGGCACCCTTGACGCAGACATCCGGCTTCTCGGAGCAGATGGCGCTGATATAGCCGATCGCCTGGCTGGCGGCCGACACCGTGTCGCCGATATCGACGCCGGCGGTCGTCTGCGGCGTCGTCTGCGCCGCGTCCTCCGTGCCGAAGATCGGCAGCAGCACGAGCACCAGCGAAAACCAGAATGCTGCCTTGATCAGAAACCACATGGTCGACCCCGTTCTTGACGTTCACGCACCTGTCCCGCGCGCCCTGTTCGCTTCCCTCACCGTTGTCTTTCGACGGTTCCGATGACAGGATGCCCGATGACAGGGTGCAGGGCGGCTGAACATCAATCTAGTGCGCCTCTTCCAACACGGCCTTGAAAACGAGACCTGTATTTGAAGCGATGTTTCATAAAATTCGATCGATCTGCTTTTGACACGCATTTGAGGGGCATTTGAGCCAATTCCGTTAAGGGTCAAGGCGGGGCCTGGTCCAAAGCCCCTGCAAATGCGGCCTCCCGCAGCGTCGTCTCCTGCCACAGGCGTTAAATTAACTCGAAAAACACCAATATTTCAACGGTTACGCGACGTTAACCACAACAAACGAAGGGCGTCCGATTCGGGCTCCGGAAGGCCGGTGAAGCCGTTTTGCAACACGTCGAGCCGTCTCACTTAGAGTTTCATTAAGCCGCCGGTGAGACATTCGCCCCATGCCGACAGCGATCGCCAGCGCCCCTTCGGGAGCGACGCGAAACGATCGCCGCGGCACCTCATGAGACCGGGGCAGGATGTTCCGGGCAACAAAAAATGCAGGGTCGGGCGTGACAATTGTGCGGAACATCGCTGGAAGGTTTGCGTCCCGCGTGGACGATGCCGCCAGGCTCTGGTTGCCGCGTCCGGCACCGACGGCCCGCGAACTCTCGGCGCTGCGCACCGTCGCCGCCTCCGCCCTCATCGCCTTTCCCGTCGCGCCGCTGGCGCTGGCCGCCGTTCTGCCGCTGTCGCTGGCGCTGCCGGTCGGTGCCGGTCTCGTCGGCGCGCTGACGCTGGTCGGCGGTCTCTGCGCCGTCGGCCTTGCCGGCCGCGCCCCTGCGACCGTTTTGCCGGCACCTCTGCCGACGGCGGATGCCGCGCCCGCCTATGATCTCTTCGCCGGCCTCGTGACGCTGCACGATCTGCGCGGCTCGGTCACCGCCGTGCACGGCCGCGATGCGTCCGCCTTCCTCGCCTGGATGCGCGACCCCGCGGGCCGCGGCTTCATCGAGCAGATCCACGTCTCCGACCGCATCGGCTTCCTGCGCGCCATCGACGCCATCCGGCTCGGCGCCGGCAGCGAAACGGTCGAGCTGCGGCTCGAGCGCGGCTCGATGACCGAAGGCGGCGCACAGCTGCTGCATGTCCGCTGCGAACTGGCGGCCATCGTCGACAACGGCGTCCTGTCGGGCATTCTCGTCCAGTCGCGCGATATCTCGGCCGAAGTCGCGCTGAAGGCCGATGCCGCCTCCAAGGCGCAGGCCGCGGAAAGCGCCAACGAGGCGAAAAGCCGGTTCCTTGCCGCCGTCAGCCACGAGCTGCGCACGCCGCTCAATGCCATTCTCGGCTTTTCCGATATCCTTTCCGGCGAATATTTCGGCCGGCTGGAAAACGATCGCCAGCGCGAATATGTCGCCCTGATCAACCAGTCGGGCGCGCATCTGCTCTCCGTCGTCAACACGATGCTGGACATGAGCAAGATCGAGGCCGGCCGTTACGAGCTGATCGCCGAGCCCTTCGTCGTGGCCGATGCCGTCTCCGCCTGCGAGGCGATGCTGGGCCTGCAGGCCGAGGCCAAGGGCGTGAAGCTGGCAAGCCGCATCCTGCGCGGCGTCGGCGAGGTCCATGCCGACCGCCGCGCCGTGCAGCAGATCCTCATCAACCTCGTCGGCAACGCCATCAAGTTCACCGACGCCGGCGGCATCGTCACCATCGATGCCGAGGTGGTGGGCGCCGATCTGCGGCTGACCGTCAGCGACACCGGCATCGGCATTCCCGCCGAGAAGCTCGCGCATCTCGGCCAGGCCTTCATGCAGGTCGAGAACGAATATACCCGCGCCTATGAAGGCACCGGCCTCGGGCTGGCGCTCGTCAAGGGGCTGGTGGCGCTGCATGGCGGCGGTTTCGACATTTCGAGCCGCGTGCGCGAAGGCACGGCGATCCGGATCAGCCTGCCGCTCGACGGCTCCGGCATCCGCGATGTCGATCAGGCCGACGGTGGCGAGGCCATCGCCGAATTTCCGCCGCGCCTGAAGGCCCAGGACCCGCGCCGGACAGAGGCGGGCGCAACGCCCGGGACCACCGATGCCGAGACGCGCGGCGTCGAGAAAGGAGGTGCGACCGATGGCGAAGCCTACGCGAAAACAGCCTGACCGGCGCAAAACCCCCACCACCAAGGCCAGGACGGGTGCCAAAGGCGCGACCGCGCTGAAGCGCAAGGGCTCGTCGCGGCCCAACATCGTGCTGCGGGCGGCCTCCGGCCTGCTCGGCCTTGCGCTGCGCAATCCCGCCATCTTCGGCGGCGGCGCGGCCTTTGCCGTCGTGTTCGGTTTCGTCGCCGCCAATGCGCTCTGGTACCAGCCGAGCCACCACCCGTCGCCGCTGCTGCGCACCCGGCTGCCCTTCACCCATCCGGACCCCGCGCGCGTTTCGCTGAGCGACCCGCAGGATGTGCCGGACCCGAGCAAGGTCACGACCTTCGTCATCCGACGGGAAGGCGAGGGTGGCGCGGGCGATCCGCAGACGGCCGCGGCCGAACCGGGGCAGATGCCGGCCGAGACGGCTCCGACCGGCGAGCGCACCGCGAGCGTCCCCGCGCACGATACGCTGGCGACCCTGCCCGGCGAGCCGGAGCCCCAGTCCCAGTCCCAGTCCCAGCCTGACCTCGACCCGGCGAGCCTCGTGCGCGCCGTGCAGGCGGAGCTTGCCCGCCACGGCTTTTACGACGGCGAGGCCGACGGCCGTCTCGGCCCGAAGACCACGGCCGCCATCCGCCGCTTCGAGCAGGCCAAGGGCCGCCCGCAGACCGGCGTCGTCAGCGCGGGCCTGCTGGCCGCGCTGCGCGGATCAGGATCGGGATCGGGATCGGATATCGCCACCATCACGCCCGCACCGCGCCCGACGGCCATTCCGCCCGCGCAAAAATCGGCAGACGGCGGAACGGTCGAGATCGACCCGATCGCCGCCGCGATCCGGGCGGCGGAAGGCGGCGCGGAAGCGAAGCCGAAGCCGGCCCCCGTCAAAGCCCCCGTCAAAGACACAGAAACGGCCTCCGCCGAGCCGGCGCCGGTGCGCACCGCGCCGACCGCGGGGCAGGGCTCCGGCATGGTCATGGCGATCCAGCGGGGGCTTGCCAATCTCGCTTATACCGACGTCTCGATCGACGGCGTGGTGGGCGACCAGACGCGTCTCGCGATCCGCCATTTCGAAAAGCACTATCGCCTGCCGGAGACCGGCGAGCCGAGCCAGGCGCTTCTGCTGAAGATGAAGGAAATCGGGGCGATCTGAGCCGCGGACTCTTTCGAAAAAGGCAGGGATTGCCGCGGTTTGCCGGGGCTTCCGGACTCAACCCGGCAGGGACTTCGCGTGTCCCGTGAAGAGACCGGCCTCAAGCGCCTGAGACGGCAGCGATAGACGCCGTTGCGCGACCGCTGTAGGAAGGGCCATGCGCCTTCGCTCCGACGTCTTCGTTTCCGCCATCACCCGCCGCGTGTTTTCGCGCGGCGACACCGCGGCCGTGCTGCGCAAGGGGGCCGAGGCGGCCGGCGCGATCTTCCTCCGCCAGCGCGCCCGCGACGGGGTCGAGACCCTGTTCGGCCCGGCACCGCAAAGCCTCGTGACGGCGCAGGAGGAGGGCGGCCGGCTGTTCGAGCGCCGGCTGTCCTCGGCCGATCCGGAGGCCATCGACGCCGCCCTCGCCCGCGAGATCCGGTTCGATCCCGACTGCTGGGTGGTGGAGCTGGAGACGTCCGATGTCTCCGATCTCTTCGAAACGAGCCAGCCCGATTCCTGAGCCCAATCCCTTAAGCCAGATCCCTGAGCCCTGACGCCGGGCGTCAGCGCGCGCCGCGATGGAGAGTGCGGCGGTAGAAGGTGGAGACGACCTGCTGCGTCTGGTTGGCGGGGGCCGGGTAACTCGTGGGGTAACTCGTGGGCTGGCGCGGGTCTTCGGCGCGCTCCGGGCCGAGCACCGGGGCATGGCGCTGTCCACCGTCGCGGCGCGCGGCGTCCGCGGCGATCCAGCCTTCGACGCGGTTGCGCGCTTCAATCGGATCGATGCCGTCGAGCAGCGCGTCGCAGCGCGTTGCCGCACCGCTTCTTTCGGACAGATAGGGATAGAGCCTGGTCAGCATGCGCACCATCTCCGCCCGCTCGGTGCCGAGCGCCGACAGGGTGACGGCCAGCTGCCAGCCGGAGACGTCGAGCACGAGGCGCTCCCCGAACACGGCGGAGCAGTCGAGCGCATGCGACAGGGTGGCGGCGAAAAGATTGACCTCGCCCGAGCGCGAGAAGCGCACGAGCAGCGCCTCATGCGTGGCATCGAGCGACAGGAGCGGACGGCGGGGCGGGGCGGCCGGCGCCTGCAAGGGCTGGCCGACGGTCCGGGTAAGCGCTTTCAGCTCGGCCCGCAGCCGCTCCTCGCGCTCCCGCGTCGCGGTGGCCGCAGCCTCGGCCCGAGCGTCGGTCGCAAGGGTTTGGATCGAAAGGGTTTCGGTTCCGGTGACGTCTGTTTCCGGCGTTTCGGCCTGTCTGGCGGACGCGTCGCGGCCGGGCGCACTGTCGCGCCGTTCGACAAGGGCATCGACGACGCGCACGCTCAGCTTGTCGCGGCGGGCGATGGTGTTGGCGTGTGCGGGGCTCTGGTTGCGGATGATGTCGAGGAGAACGCGCTCGTCGATCGCCATGGCGCGCGTGAGGAACAGCGCGGCGATGGCGATAGGCGCGCTGCCGATCTGCAGCGCGACGGACGGGGGGACATTGGGGCTTCTGGCGAGCGCGGCAGCGGCCTGGCGGCGCGCCTCGTCGCTGGAGGCGGCAAACAGCGGCTCGAACAGCTCGCAGAACTGCTTGAGGTCGGAGGCGCGCGGCTGGCGAAGCCCCTCGAAGCTCGACACCGTGGCCATCAGCACCGCGTCTTTGACGCGGCCATTCCGAGGTCTTTCCAATTCACGAAAACGGTCCGCCACACGTCCACCTCATACGCAAAACACTGACGCAATCCTGAAGCAGGGCAATCCCCACCGGACGTCTCGATCGCACCCTCCCGCCGCCGGTTTCCGCTCACGCATCTTCCGAACGTCTCCGAACAAAGCGTTGAAGTCTCTCGGAATGACGGAGACAGGTGTCGCAGCGATGGCAAGGAGCGCGCCATGAGAGGGAGATTATGACGACGTGGTTAACATCGGCTTAAGGGCGCCCCGGATCGGGGCAGGCCGCGCGCAAGGCGGGACCGCCCTGTCGTGGCGGTTGCAGGCGGAGATGAGGCGGGCGACGCGCGTTGCGGCTGATGTCGGAGGCGACCGCCTGCCGGGAACCGTCGAAACAGTTCGGGCGGCGCCTGTGTCAGGCGCCGCCCGTCTCTCTCACGTCTCTGTCAGCTCGCTCGGACCGCGCGCTTAGAGCACGCAGCTGGGATCGTTGACGTCGCAGGCGCGACGCTCGCGGCGATCGTTGCGGCGGTCCTCGTTGAGGCCGTTGGTGCCGCGGCGGTCGTTGTCCCGGCGTTCCATGTTCTGCCGGTCGTTGTCGCGCCGGTCGTTGTCCTGCCGCTGGTTTTCCTGCCGCTGGTTATCCCGGCGATCATTGTCCCGACGCTCGTTGTCCCGGCGCTCGTTGTCGCGACGATCATTGTCCCGACGGTCATTGTCCCGACGCTCGAACTGCGGGCGATCGCGGTTGCCGTCGCCATCCCGATCGAAGCGGCGACGGTCGCGTTCGCGGTCCCGGTCCCTGTCGGAGGCACCGTTGTTGTTGTCGTCGAAGCGCTGACGGTCGCGTTCGCGCTGGCGCTCGAAACGTTCCCGGTCGCGATCCCGGTTCCGATCGCGCTCGATCTGGTTGCGGTCCTGCTCGATGCGGAACCGATCCCGCTCGACGCGGTCGCGTTCGCGTTCGACCTGGTCCCGGTTGCGATCCCGATCCCGGTCCTGGTCACGATCCCGGTCGAAACGCGGGCGATCCCGATCCCGATCCCGGTCGCGATCGTAGCGGCCCTGGCCGCCGCGCCAGTATTCGCGGTCGCGGTAGAAGTCGCGGTTGCGGTAGTTGCGATCCCAGTAATTGCCGAGTTCGAAGGTGACGGTGGGAATGCCGAGCGGGCGGTAGTAGCGCGGCGCCACATAGACGCGGTTGCTCTGATACTCGGCCTGCACATAGGTGCCGGAGACCCAGCCGCGGCCGCGGGCGAAGGACACGTCGCACCAGTTGGCATCGGCCAGGCAGCCGTGGATTTCGATGGGCGCGCCGACGGGGATGACCACGACGGCGGGGTAACGGGTGCTCGGGCCGGAGCGCATGTTGACATTGGCGGTGGCGAAGCCCTCCGCAGCGCTGGCCGCGACCGGCGTCAGCAGCGTGGCGGCCAGCGCGATGCCGGACAGGATGGATTTGACGGAATACACTTCAGGGTCCTCCAGTGAGCTCTCCGGCGCGCGGTCTGCACCGGAAAAAGGGCAGATCAGGCCGGCGGCGATAGGCAAGTAACATGTTCGAAACGCGTCCGTATGATGGCGGCTCCGTCCGCGGTCCAAGGTTTGCGGCGGTCTCCCTCCGCGCTTCTCCGTTGGCCCCGCTCTTCTCCGTTGGCAATCGCCAAGGAGAGGAGGTGGGCAACGTCGCGCGGAAAAGACCGCCAAACGCGTATTCTTCCTGCGCCTGCAAACCAGATCACGTCACGAATGCGCACCGCCACGCGAGCGTCGGGCGAAGCAGAAAAGATTTTCCGCCTGTTTTGTTCCTAGGTCCGCCGGCCTGAACGGTTCCTGAACGATGGCGGACGGGAAAAAGGATCGGCCCTCGATATCGGGGTGGCGCTGGCGTGCAGGAACACGGGCGGGAACAAAAGCGCGGGTCGGCCGTTTACGGGGCAGTTCGAACAGGAGCCCCGGACAATGATCGATAAGAAATTCGCCACCGTTTCCAGCGCAGAAGCCGAAGTCGAAGCCAGCGTCGCCAAGAGCGAACTCGACAGCCAGATTTCCGATCTGCGCGCCGAAATCGCCCGTCTGACCGACTCGGTCTCGGCGATCGGCAGCGGCGCGAAGGCCGTGGTGCAGTCGGAAGCCGAAGTGCTGACCGAGCGCCTGCGCGACCGCGTTCGCGAAGAGCCGGTGACCACGCTTCTGACCATTGCCGGCGTCTCGTTCGTGCTGGGCCTTCTCGCCCGCCGCTGACGCGATCGTCCGTCATAAAACCTATAAAGCCTGCAGCCGCATCGTCCGAAAGGGCGCTGCGGCTGTCTGCGACTGGAAAACAGCGGTGTTTTCCGCTGCCATGGCGACAGGCTTTCACTTCATTTCATGCGAATCACGGGTTTCAACGGGTAAGCGGCAGGTTTCTCTGATGTTTTCCATCGCTAGGTTTGGGGCTTCCACGGTTAAGGCCATGTTAACGAAGCTATGGCCCAATCATCACGCGGGACGACGCGTCGAAAATGCCGAGCCGGCCCTGCAATTCGAGCCGAAATACATCCGGGATCATCCGGAAGAAGGAGCAACGAGAACGGCGCTCATGTCCACCCCAAAAGGTGTCCCGAAAGGGAACCCCGAAGGTGTGGTGAAGCGTCAGCCCGACGAGGGCAGGATGAGATCTGTTTCAAGTTCATCCGTCTCATCCAGATCATTGGAGACGAGAATGGCAGATGTTATCAGACTTCAGGACCGCCAGCATCGCGGCGGCCGCAAGATGACCCCGGACGGGGCCCGGCAGGACGCAACGATCCTGCTCTTCACCGGCATTCGCTACGAGCGCATGGACGGCGCCCCGGCCACGACCGGCCCCCACCCCAAAGCCTCGGCCGTCAAGCCGCTGAACGGTTCGACCCACAAACATTGATGATTTGCGATGGCGTTTGCGCGGTCGATGTCACCATCGCGCGGAACGGTCTCGCCTGATCTTCATAGTTGCCGCACTGCGACAGTCGCCTCACCGCGACAGGGGTTCGCACCCGGCTTCCGCGAGGAAGCGGCTGGCGGCGGCCTCGTAGCTGCCGAGCGGGGCGAGCGCCCGCAGCACGGCATAGCCTTCGTCGTCCGGCATCTCCACCGTGATGGTCTGCCCGATCGTGTCGGCCGGCTGCTTGCGCAGCTCCACGAGCTGCAGCGGCGTCGCCGCGACGACATCGACGCGGTTGTCGACCGCGGTGGCATTGCTCATGCTGAAGATCTCGTTCGAGCCGGAATCATAGATCGCCAGCGACCAGAACGGCACGTCGCCCGCCGCGGTGAAGCGCACCGGTCCGCCCAGCACCGAAAAACCGCAGACCGCGACGCGCAGATAGGGGTCGTCGTTCGACAGGCCGGTCGGCCCCGGCGCCGAGGTGAGCGGGAAAAAGCTGTCCATTTCATAGAGCCCGAGCACCCGGCTATAGGCATCCTCCGCCGTGAAGCGCGGCAGAGCCAGAATGATGACGATGTGCAGCAGGGCGGCACCGATCACACCCACGAGAAGCGCATAGAGAAGGCTACGCATCGCCGCATCCCCGCTGGACGATGGCCGGCATGACCAGCTCGATGGCGCCCGAGGAATTGGCGGTCGGCGCATCGAGAAGCGTCAGCACAAGGCGGAACCGGCCGACCGGCGGGACGGCGGGAGGGCCGGCAAGCGTTGTGGCGGGCTTGATGGCGGGCGTATTGGTGCCGTTCAGCGCGCTGGCGGCATCATAGGCGGCGGCGGTGGAGGCGGCGCGGCGCGGATCGTCCGGCGGCGTGATCGCCAGCCAGTTGTCCGGCTGGGCATCCGGCGCGACATGGATGACGAAGGAGGTATCGGCCTCGCGCAGCACGGTCCAGGCATTGAGCGCGACCGGCAGCGTTTCCGACGCGGTCAGCGGCCGGTCGGACCGGTCGGTCGCAAACAGGGTCCAGAAACGGGCAGGCGGGGTGTTGCCGACGATATCGTAGCGGCAGGTGCCCGACAGCGGCCGGCCGGCATCGTCGGTGTCGGCGGTAAACCGCATGCCCTCGGCCTTGCCATAGAGCAGCCGCCCGGCGCGCGCCCGGTGGGCCTTGGCATAGGGGTCGGTATCGGCGGTCTGGGCATTGGGATAGGCGACCCAGGGCCCGAGCTGGATCGACCCGAAACCGGTGGACGCCTTCAGCGCGAAATTGCTCACGGCAATGCCGCCGCCAAAGGCGACGCAGAGGGTGAGTGCAACGAGAAAGGGCACGCGAAACATCAGGACTGGCGGCTTTCGGGCATAAGGGGTGCGGGTGGGGCGGTTTGCGCGGACGTGCCGCGCAGGTGGCACCGAAGCCGCGACATCGGGCTGTTGTCAACCGTCATCGCACGCTTCCGCTTCCATGTGTGCGAAGGGCGTTCCACAGGATCTCCGGGGTAAAATCATAGCCAAGGCGCATCCAGTGCATGATATCGAACGGATGCGCGACGATGAGATCCGCGCCGCCGATCCGATACCGCAGCGCCTGAAGAGTTCTCTGGCCCGACGCGGTTGTCTCGATCACCTGCGTGTCGATGATGGCGGCATCCTTGGTTGCGAAGTCGCGCAGGTTGTCGGTCACGAGAAGATCGGCTTTCGCGGCGATGGCGGTCGCCAGCACGCCGGCATCCTCCGCATCCGGCATGGCGAAGCGCTCTTCTCCGCCCAGAACGAGATAGGGATCCAGCGCGTCCGGGCCGTAGTGCATGATGTCGATCAGGGATCCGGAATATGCCTTGATCTTGTCGTCGGCAAACTGCAGGCGGCGCAGCACCGTTTCCAAAGTTTCGATCATATCGAGCGAGATGACCAGCTGCGCCCTGCCACCCATGCCCCAAGTAAGGCCCCAGGTCTGGCCGGCGACCATCGACACCAGGGTCTGCGTTGCCGTGCCCCTGCGGCCACGGTCGTGGGCCATGATGTTGCCCACGAGAATGTTGACATCCAGGACGACGCGGACGGGACGGTTCACGATTACGTCCGGTGTGTCGCAGCACGGGCGAGAACCGTTGCCTCCTCCATGATGTCGATCTCGCTGGACGCGTCGTCCGGTCCGCCGAACCGGTGCTCGGAGGCAAGGGCGTCCGTGGCCTTCTCGAGCCGGAGCCGCGCCGCGGCGGCCATCATTTCGCGGCCGAGCCGGACGATGGTGTCCTCATCGTTCTCGGCGTTCAGCTCGAGCAGGAAATCCCGCACGCCCTTGGGAAGCCCGACGAAGACGGTGATCGCGCTGGACACCGCATTCGAGACGGACCTGTTTTCCATCAATGCCACCCGCTTCAATTTCGTGGCCGTTCTGCCGTCGACATTTGCCGAAACCGTGGAGGACACCGCACGCTCCTATAGACATACACCGTTTCTATATAGCCGATCGGCCATGGACCGACAACGGGCGTGGAGATGCGCGGCACCGTCGGGAAGGCCGACGTCTCGACATCGGCCCCGCATCAATTGCTGGCGGCGGCAGCGGGTTTGGGGGTGGCGCTCGCGACTTTTCCGGGGGTGGCGGGGGGGATGTCGAGGGGCGGGGTGGTTTCGAAGCGGGTGCCGAGCGCCTTCAGGAGGCGGGTGACGTCGCCGGAGAGCATGCGGGGGCGCACGAGGGGCGGCAGGGCGTTTTCGTCGGTCTTGGCGACGGCGGCGGCCGGCTTGTCGTTTTTGGAGGGGGCCGGCGGCGGGGCGATGCCGGGGATCGCGCGGTGGTCGATGCCCTGTTCGGCGTAATCCATCAGCCGCTTGAAGGCCATGGCGGGCAGGGAGCCGCCGGTCATGTTGTTGGTCGAGGTATAGTCGTCGTTTCCAAACCAGACGGCGGCGGTATAATCGCCGGTGAAGCCGACGAACCAGGCATCGCGATAGGACTGGGTGGTGCCCGTCTTGCCGCCGGCCACGACGCCGTTGTCGAGGGCGGCCTTGCGCGCCGTGCCGATGATCGGGATCTGCGTCAGCATGTAGTTCATCGAGGCCGTGGCCTTTTCGCTGAGCACGCGCTCTGCCGGCGGGGCGTCGCGGTTGAAATCATAGAGCACGTCGCCGTCATAGTTCAGGATCTGGCTGAGGCCGTGGCGGCGCGCCTGCAGGCCGCCGGCCGGGAAGACGGCATAGCCGGTCGCCTGGTCCATGACGGTGAGTTCGGAGGTGCCGAGCGGAATGGTCTTGTCGGGCCGGATCGGCGTTTCCACGCCGAAGGCCTTGGCGAGCGCGACGATGCGCGGAATGCCGAGCGTGTCCTTGGCCAGCCGCACCGGCACCGTGTTGATGGAGCGGGCGATGGCATTGAGCAGCGTGACCTTGCCGGAGAAGCTGCGGCCGTAATTCTGCGGCGACCAGCGGCCCCAGGTGATCGGCGCATCGCTGATCACGGTCTCCGGCGTCATGCCCTTTTCCATGGCGGCGGCATAGGTATAGGCCTTGAAGGAGGAGCCCGGCTGGCGGAGCGCCTTGGTGGCGCGGTTGAACTGGCTCTCGCCGTAATCGCGCCCGCCGACCATGGCGCGCACGGCGCCGCCGTTCTCGATCATCACCAGCGCGCCCTGGGCGACGCGGTAGCTTTCGCCATACTGGCGCAGGCTCGATTCGATCGCATCTTCCGCCGCCTGCTGCAGGCTCATGTCGATGGTGGTGCGCACGATGAGCGAGTGTTGCGCGAAGGGGGCGGCGATGCGCTGGACCTCGTCGAAGGCCCAGTCGAGGAAGAAATCGGGCGCGGTGACCTCGGCGCGATCGACCACGGATGCCGGGTGCAGACGGGCGGCGACCACCTGGCCCTCGGTCATCAGCCCGCCCTGGACGAGATTGGTCAGCACTTCGTTCGCCCGCGCGCGGGCGGCGGGCAGGTTGACATGCGGCGCATAGCGGGCCGGGGCCTTGAACAGGCCGGCGAGCATGGCGCTTTCCGCCAGATTGATGTCGGTGATGGCCTTGCCGAAATAGAATTGCGACGCCGCCGCCGCGCCAAACGTGCCGCCGCCCATATAGGCGCGGTCGAGGTAGAGGCGCAGGATTTCCTTCTTCGACAGGTTGCACTCCAGCCAGACGGACAGGAAGGCTTCCTTGATCTTGCGCTCGAAAGTGCGCTCGTTCGAGAGGAACAGATTCTTGGCAAGCTGCTGCGTCAGCGTCGAGCCGCCCTGGACGACGCCGCCGGCGCGCGCGTTCACGGTCATCGCCCGGGCGAGGCCGAGAAAATCGATGCCCCAATGATCGAAGAAGCGCCGGTCCTCGGTGGCGAGCACGGCTTTGACCAGCGTGTCCGGCAGCTCGTCCACGGGAACGCTGTCCTCGTGGATGATGCCGCGATGGCCGATCTCGTTGCCGTAGCGATCGAGGAAGGTGACGGCGAAATCGCTCTGCGCCAGCCAGTTGCCCTTGGTTTCTTGGAAGGCGGGAAGGGCGAGCGCCAGAAGCAGGACCGCCCCGACCGTGCCCCAGGTCATGCCTTCGCCCATCAGTTCGAACACGACGCGCTTCCAGCCGCGCACGCGGAAACGGCGGAAGAAGATGGTGACGTCCTCCCACCATTCCGCAAGGCGGAAACCGGCATGCCAGACGGTCGAATCGATGAAGGCATCGATGCGCAGCAGGATATGGCGCTTCTTCGGACGGTCCGGCGGAGAGGGCGCGGCGGCGCTAGAGAGGGCTTCTGACGGCGAAACGGGCGGGGCGTCGTCCGGGGAGGCCGGGCGCGGGGCCGTGTCGGGAATGTCGTCGCTCGGGCTTGTCAACGCTTCGGACCGTCCTCAATCTCGCGCGATGTTTCGATATCGCACAGGCTGCCGGGCAAAGCAGGCTTTTTTCGCGCGGGATGGCGCCATACTGCCACGGGGCAGCCTTCACGGAAATGAGGATATGTCGGAACAGCCTTAAAAATCTGGAAATGTCCGCTTACATGTGGACACCGGCAGGCCTAGCGCCGGGAGGCCCCCGGGTATAGACGGACGGTGTAACGAAGGCAGGACAGAACGGCAGGACGGATCGATGGGCGACGTGCCTTTCTGGAAGACCAAGACACTGGAGACGATGGACGGCGCGGAGTGGGAAAGCCTCTGCGACGGCTGCGGCCTCTGTTGTCTCAACAAGCTCGAGGACTGGGACACGGGCGAGATCGCCTGGACCTCGATCCGCTGCACCCTGCTCGACGGCGACACCTGCCGCTGTCGCGACTATCCCAACCGGCAGGCGACGGTGCCGGACTGTATTCAGCTGACGCCGCAGCAGGTGCGCGACCTCCCCTGGCTGCCCCCCACCTGCGGCTATCGACTCGTGCGCGACGGCGAGGACCTCTACTGGTGGCACCCGCTGGTGTCCGGCGACCCGGAAACCGTGCACGCCGCCGGCATCTCCGCCCGCGGCCGCACCGTCAGCGAGGACGATGTCGATATCGACGATTTCGAGGATTACCTGGCCGACTGGCCGATGGATGGCAATTCCGGCGAGAAGAGCTGATTATTTTCCCGATATAGGAAAATAGTCCTTGACGGCGTGACGGTCCTCGGGTAGGTTTTGTGTATGGTCGGAGATGTGCGGGTGCGGCGGGGCCGCCGGGGCGCAGCCGGCTTTTTGCATTTCTGAACCTCCCTCTTCTCCAAACGATCTGACGACAGGACGATGCGATGATCGACGGACAGGCAGATCCGGCGCTGTTTGGCGCGTGGCCGGCGCGCTGCGTCTATGACGGGGCGCTGACTGTGGATGCGGACCCGTCCGATGACGAGATCCGGCTGATTCTCGACCGGAAGGCCGCCGATATTCCCGCCGGCGAGGCGCTGGTGGACATGCTGAACGGCATGACGCGGGAACTGCGCGAGCAGATGCAGATGTTCCAGATGCTGCGCCGGCAGGCCGAGCGCCAGACGGCGGAAGCCGGCGAGGAGATCGACCGCAAGGTCGCCCAGGCCGATGCCAAGGCCTCGATCGAGGCGATGTCGCTGATCGTGCGCACGCTCGAAAAGATCGACAGCCTGCAGCGGACGCTGGCGCAGGACCGGGAACGGCGGGACGCGGAGACACTGGACGATGCCGGCTATCACTCTCTTCTCGTCAAACTGGAGGCTGTCATCGAGCAGCGCGCTGTCGAGCGTTTCCGGGAGCGGGACAGCATTCCGGCGCAGGCCGATGGCGCGCGCGGCCGGGAGGCCGGAGACGGAACTGGCCGAGAGGGGGCTGGCCGAGATGGAACTGGCCGAGATGGGCGGCTTGAGGGCGGATCTGTCGCAGGCGCTGCCGCTCTGGCTGGCGACGGTTCCGTGCCCGCCGTCTGCCGAGCTGGCAATCCCCTCGCACCCTACGGATGAGCGTTCTGTCGCGGCCGCCATGCGGCGGCGTCGGATCGACGCGGCGCACGCAGCGCTGTTTGAGATGATCGTTGCGGATCTTGAGGTGGGCGTGGCGCGGGTCGAGGAACGATTGACGGGCTCTCTGGGACGACTGGGCGGCATGGGGCAGAGAATGGCGCACGGCGCTGCCGCTTCGGATGGGGACAGGCCAGCGATGTCAGCCCCGGTTATCCGGTCCGCCGATGCGGTGCGCGACGCGGTGCGGGATGCGGTGCGCGCGGATATCGCGGCGCGGCGCGTGCGTCCCGTGGCGGATGCGCGAACGGAGACGATGACGGACGGCGACGGCCGGCCGCAGCCCGAGGGGTTTGCGGCCTGGCTCGCGGCCACCGCCGGGGATCTCTCGCCGGTGCTTCTCTCGCGGCTCGCCTCCGATTGGCGGCTGACGGGACGGGCCGAGCAGCGGCCGCCGCCCGGCGACTGGCGTGTCTGGCTGCTGATGGGCGGCCGCGGCTCCGGCAAGACGCGGGCGGGATCGCACTGGGTGCACGATCTGGCGACCGCCCCCGGCGCCCGGCCGGGTCTCCGGATCGCGCTGGTGGCGGAAACGCTGGGTGACGCGCGCGAGGTGATGATCGACGGCGTCTCCGGCATCTGCCGGGTGGCGACGCGGCATCGCCCGGAGTTCGAGGTCTCGCGCCGGCGGTTGGTCTGGCCGAACGGCACGATCGCCCAGATCTTCTCCTCGGAAGATCCCGAAAGCCTGCGCGGGCCGCAATTCGACTATGCCTGGTGCGACGAGCTGGGAAAATGGAAGCATGCCCAGGCGACCTTCGACATGCTGCAGTTCGCGCTGCGGCTGGGGGCCGACCCGCGCATTCTGGTGACGACGACGCCGCGGCCGATCCCCATGCTGAAGGCGCTGGCCGCCGACCCGGCAACGGTGCTGCGCCGCATCCGCACGGCCGACAATGCCGGCAATCTGGCGCCGGGCTTCCTGAAGGCGATGGACGGCCGCTATGGCGGCACGCGGCTCGGGCGGCAGGAACTCGACGGCGAGATGATCGCCGACCGGGAAGACGCGCTGTGGAACCGGGCGGCCATCGAGGCGCTGACGCTGCGCGATACCGGTTCGCTCCGGGAGACGGGGCCGCTCGGCCGCATCGTCGTGGCGGTCGATCCGCCGGCCGGCGCCGGTGCCGACAGCTGCTGCGGCATCGTGGTGGCCGGCCTCGACGGGCGCGGCCGGGCCGTGGTGCTGGCGGATTGCTCGGTGGAGGGCGCAAGCCCGGCCACCTGGGCCGCCGCCGTGGTGCGCGCCTTCCGCCGCTTCGACGCCGACCGGATCGTCGCCGAGATCAACCAGGGCGGCGACATGGTGGCCGCCGTGCTGCGCGGCATCGACGCGCGCCTGCCGATCACCAATGTTCGCGCCAGCCGCGGCAAATGGCTGCGCGCCGAACCGGTGGCCGCACTCTACGAGCAGGGCCGCGTGGTGCATGCGGGGACCTTTCCCGCACTCGAGGACCAGATGTGCGATTTCGGCGCCGACGGACTGTCCTCGGGCCGCTCGCCGGACCGGCTGGACGCGCTCGTCTGGGCGCTGACGGCCCTGATGCTGGAGGGCGGCGGAGAGCCGCGGCTGCGGATGGTGTGATGGGGGTGCGGGTGGTTACGCGTGGCGCGTGGTGCTGGCGATGACGGCGCGGTTGTTCTCTGTGGCGGCCCCTCATCCCGCTGCCGCGACCTTCTCCCCGCCGGCGGGGAGAAGGGACCTGGAGCGAGCGCTTTGCCACATCTCCTTTCGTCCCGCGTGCGGGGAGGCGGTGCCGACAGCCGGATGCAGGGCGGATGGGATTATTGCAGGTGAGGGACGAGGCAGGGCCACGCCGGATGAGGGGTGGACGGAGGTGACAGGTGCGTCAACGGAAAAAGGCGCAACCTGTGCGCCTTCTTCAAACCTTGTGATCGACCTCGGTCGACTACTTCGCGCTGGCCGGTGCCGGCTTGGCGGGGGTGGTGCTGGAGGTGCGGATCTGGCGCCATTCGTTTTCGAAGCGGTCGAAAAGGCTCTGGGAAATCGTCTTCACGGTCATGGTCTCTCCTTAACGCGACGGTTGAGTGCGACAAAAACGCACATGGGTCGGAATGGTTCCGCAGATATCTGCAGCGCGAGGCTGCGTCAGCCGCGGGCGATGGACACCTCTGCGGCGGCGGAGCGGTCGTCCGTGCGCGGCGTGGCCACGGCGACGGAGCGCATCTGCTGCCACTCGTTTTCGATCCGGCTGAAGAGATGCGGCGGGATGGTTTCGCGAACGGTGGTCTGCGTCTTCTCTGTCGAGGTCATGCCGTCTCTCCATCCCGAAGGTTTGAAACTGGTTCGATTGTTTAAAATGCGACCATAAGTGGCCGGTCCCGCCCGATGGGCTTACGCTGGCAGATGCTAAACGAAAAGTAAATCAGTGGTTTAAGGGATTTAAACGATTTAATTCTTCTAAATCGATTGAATCTCGACATTTTTATGACAACCGGGCGTCCGTGTGCGCCGCAGCACGAGGAGGTGACCGCATGGACCGGGCGATGTTCTTCGACAGGATCCGCAGGACGCTCTTTTCCGGGCGGCTGACGAGCGGGCAGGTGGCGGGGATCGGCGCGATCCTCGACCAGGCGGAGCGGGCCGGGACGAGCGCGCAGGCGCGTGCAGCACCGTATGATCCGCGCTGGCTCGCCTATCTCCTGGCGACCGCGCACCACGAAACCGGGCAGAAAATGCAGCCTGTGCGCGAGACCCTGGCAATGAGCGACGGACAGGCTATCGCCCGGCTGGACCGGGCCTTTGCCCGCGGGCAGCTGCCGTCGGTGCGCACGCCCTATTGGCGGCGCGATGCGGAGGGCAAGTCCTGGCTCGGCCGCGGGCTGGTGCAGCTGACGCACCGGCGCAACTACGAAAACCTGTCCGGTCTCGTCGGCATCGACCTTATCGCCGATCCCGACCGCGCCATGGACGGTGCGACGGCCGTCGAGATCCTGTTCGTCGGCATGGAGACGGGCGCCTTTACCGGCGTGTCGCTGGCCGATGTGTTCGGCACCGGCCGCACCGACTGGGTCGGGGCGCGAAAGATCATCAACGGCCGGGACCGGGCCGTGGAGATCGCGGCCTATGGCCGGGCCTATCATGCGGCGCTGGACGCCGCGGGTTTCTCCTCCATCAGAAGGATCGTCCTGTCATGAAGATGCCGTTTGGCCTGAAAATGCCCGGGTTCGCCGCCGGGACGTCCTTGGAAAAGCGGGAGACGAGAGAGCCTGAGACGAGAGAGCCCGGGCGCGAAAACAAGGCGGCCGGGTTCGTGGCGATCGCGCAGGAGGGGCGGGCGCACTGGACGGGGCGATCCTATGCCGCGCTGGCGCGGGAGGGGTTTCTGCGCAATCCGGTGGCCTATCGCACCGTGCGGATGATCGCGGAAGCCTCCGCCGCCGTGCCGTTGCTCGTCTATCGCGACGGGCGCGAGGTGACCGACCATCCGGTGCGGCACCTGCTGGCGCGGCCGAACGCCCAGATGGCGGCGGCGGATTTTCTCGAGACGCTCTATGGCCACCTGCTGCTCTCGGGCAATGCCTTTATCGAGGCGGTGGCGATCGGCGCGGAAACGCGCGAGCTGCATCTGTTGCGGCCCGACCGGGTGCGCGTGCTCGAAGGGCGGGACGGATGGCCGGAGGGCTATGAATATCGTGCCGGCGGCGCGGTGCGGCGCTATCCCGCAGGCTCCGGGCTGCTGCACCTGAAGCTGTTTCACCCGCTCGACGATCATCTGGGGTTCCCGCCGCTGGCGGCCGCCCAGACGGCGCTCGACCTGTCCAATGCGGCGGCGACCTGGAACAAGGCGCTGCTCGACAATTCGGCCCGGCCCTCCGGCGCGCTGGTCTACCAGCCGAAGGAGGGCGGCAACCTTTCGCCCGACCAGTACGACCGGCTGAAGAGCGAGCTGGACGAGGGCTATAGCGGCCCGATGCGGGCCGGGCGGCCGCTGCTTCTGGAAGGCGGGCTCGACTGGAAGGCGATGGGCCTTTCGCCGAAGGACATGGATTTCGTGGAGGCGAAGAACGGCGCGGCGCGCGACATCGCGCTCGCCTTCGGCGTGCCGCCCATGCTGCTCGGCATTCCCGGCGACAACACCTATGCGAACTATCAGGAGGCCCACCGGGCCTTCTACCGCCTGACCGTGCTGCCGCTGATCAACCGCACGGCAACGGCGCTCTCCGCCTTCCTCTCCGACCGCTTCGACACGCCGCTGCAACTGGCGGCCGATCTCGACCAGGTGAGCGGCCTGGCCGGCGAGCGCAGCGAACTCTGGTCCCGCGTCGGGGCGGCCGGGTTTCTGACGGACGCGGAGAAGCGGGCGGCGGTGGGGTATTGAGGCGGCCGGTCGGGCACCGGCGGGCAAGCTGGCACACTGGCGGGCGAAACGGGACGAGGTGAAGGATATGGCGATGGCGGAAGATCCGGGACTGTGGATCGCGCGCGGAATCGGGGCGGTGGCGGGGGCTGCCGTTTCGCTCATCTATCTGCTGCCCAAAAGCCGGCACGAGGCGGCGTCGCGGTTTCTGACCGGGACGGTCTGCGGGCTGGTGTTCGGCGGGCCGACGGGATTGTGGGCGGTCGAGCGGCTGGGGATTGCGGGGCGCGTCTCCGGGGCCGAGGTGCTCCTGACCGGATCGGCGGCGGCGAGCCTTCTGGCCTGGTGGGCCCTGGGCGCCGCCGTGCGGATTTCGCGGCGCTACGGGCAGAAATAGCGGACGCGGGCATTTTCGGTCGTTTTCTGGTCGGAGGTCCGGTCGGAACGTCGGTTCAACACATCACAGCATCGGGAGAATTCCATGGCGACTGACCGGTATGCGGTACGGCGGACGACGGCGGTTGCCGGGTTGACGCTGGCGGGGATGACGGGAGAGGGGCGGTTTTCGGGCTATGCCAGCGTGTTCGGCGAGATCGATCTCGGCAAGGACACGATCGAGCGCGGCGCCTTCCTGCACTCGCTGGCAAAGCGTGGCGCGGGCGGCGTGCGGATGCTGTTCCAGCACGATCCGAACGAGCCGATCGGCACCTGGACGACGATCCGGGAGGACGGGCGCGGGCTGTTCGTCGAGGGGCGGCTCTCCCAGGGTGTGGCGCGGGCCCGCGAGGTGCATCAGCTGATGAAGGGCGGCGCGCTCGACGGGCTGTCCATCGGCTTCCAGACGGTGAAGGCGCGCACCGACGCCAAGAGCGGCATCCGCCGCGTGCTCGAAGCCGACCTTTGGGAAATTTCGGTCGTGACCTTTCCGATGCTGCCATCGGCGCGGGTCTCGAACGTCAAGCATGCGCGGTTCTTCCGCGACAGGGAAACGGAGCTCGTGCGCACGATGCGGCGGGCGGCCCGGATGATGGTGGAACGAAAGGATTTCTTGAGATGACCCAGACACAGACAGCCAATCCGTCGAAGACGGCACCCGAGATCAAGACGATCCCGGACACGATGGCCTCGGCCTTCGAGGACTTCATGGGCGCCTTCGAGGTGTTCAAGGAAGCCAACGACCAGCGGCTGGGCGAGATCGAGAGCAAGCTCTCCGCCGACGTGATCACGCGCGACAAGGTGGACCGGATCTCGCGCGGCATGGACGAGCAGAAGCGGGCGCTCGACCGGATGCTGCTCACGAAGGCGCGCCCGGCGCTGGGCGGCAAGGCCGAGGCGATGAGCTTCGAGGCGGCCGAGCACAAGGCGGCCTTCGACAGCTATATCCGCCGGGGCGACGAGGGCGCGCTGCGGGCGCTGGAGGAGAAAGCGTTTTCGATCGGCTCGGCCAGCGACGGCGGCTACCTCGTGCCGGCGCAGACCGACACGGAAATCGGCCGCCGGCTGCAGGTGATCTCGCCGATCCGCGCGCTGTCGACCGTGCGGCAGGTCTCGGGCAGCGTGCTGAAGAAGCCGTTCGCGGTCTCGGGTCTCGCCTCCGGCTGGGTCTCGGAAACCGCGGCGCGGCCGCAGACCGCGACGCCGCAGCTCTCCGAGCTGACCTTTCCGACCATGGAACTCTACGCCATGCCGGCGGCGACCGCAGCGCTTCTGGACGATGCGGCGGTGGACGTCGAGGGCTGGATCGCCGACGAGGTGGACATCGCCTTCAGCGAGCAGGAGGGCACCGCCTTCGTCACCGGCGACGGCATCAACAAGCCGAGGGGATTTTTGAGCTACGGGTCGGTCGCCGAAGCCGGCTGGGCCTGGGGCAGCCTCGGCTATATCGCCACCGGCGCGGCCAACGGCTTCCGCTCGAGCGGCCCCGCCGACGTGCTGATCGACACGATCTACGCGCTGAAGGCCGGCCACCGGCAGAAGGCGAGCTTCGTGATGAACCGCAGGACGCAGGCCGATATCCGCAAGTTCAAGGATGCCGACGGCAACTATCTCTGGCAGCCGCCGGCCACGGTCGGCCAGGCCGCCTCGCTGCTCGGCTTCCCCGTGGCCGAGGCCGAGGACATGCCGGATGTGGTCGCCGGCAGCACGGCCATCGCCTTCGGCGATTTCCAGGCGGGCTATCTCGTGGTGGACCGCACGGGCGTGCGCATCCTGCGCGATCCCTATTCCGCCAAGCCCTACGTGCTGTTCTACACCACCAAGCGCGTCGGCGGCGGGGTGCAGAACTTCGAGGCGATCAAGCTGGTGAAGTTCGCGGTCAACTGACCGGTTGAACGTAGCATTGGCGGGCGGGGTGCGTGCCCGGCCGTCGGCGGACGTTTTCGGGGCTCGATGCCGGAATGACGGCGGGCCTGGGTGGCGACGACGGCGCTGTCGCGCACACCCCTTCGAACGCACGGCTTTTTATCGCAGCATTGTCCCCCAAGGCGGAGCGAAGGGGCTTCGTCGGGGCGTGCTCTGGGCACCCTTTCCTTTTGAGACCGGAGACATCCATGACCATTGCCGAACTGGCGCCGCCGGTGGGCGAGCCGTTGACGCTTGCCGAAGCGCGGGCGCATCTGCGCATCGACGATACCGCCGACGATCCTGTGATCGCCGACCTCATCACCACCGTGCGCGAACATCTGGAGCGCACGACCGGGCTCGTGCTGATCGCCCGCAGCTTCCGGCTCTATCTCGACCGCTGGCCGCAGGGCCGCGTGCTGGAGATCGGGCGCGGGCCGATCCGCAGCATCGAGACGATCACGGGTTACGACGCGCTGGGGGCGCCGTTCGAGGCGGATATGACCGGCTTCGTGCTGGATGGCGGGGCATCTCCGCCGCGCCTGTTCCTGCCGGCGGCACCCGAGACGGCGCGGGCGGTGAACGGCATCGAGATCGATTTCACCGCGGGCTTCGGCACGACGGGGGCGGAGGTGCCGGCCTCGCTAAAGCGGGCGCTGCTGCTGCATCTGGCACTGCTGCACGCCTATCGCGGCGCGGTTGCGCCGGACGACCAGCCGGCCGACGTGCCGGCCGGCTACGACCGGCTGGTCGCGCCCTTTCGCCGGATGAGGCTCTGACCATGCGCACAGACACGATCGACCCCGGCCGCATGACGGCGCGGATGGAACTGGAAATGCCGGTGGACATGCCGGACGGGCAGGGCGGCACGTCGCGCGCGTTTGCGGCGGCCGGCGCGCTCTGGACGCTGATCGAGCCGCGAGTGGCGCTGATCGCGGAGCGGCGCGACGAGACGGTGGTGGATGTCGAGCACGACGTCTGGATCCGCCACCGTGCCGATATTGCGCCCGGCATGCGCTTTCGCAAGGGAACGCGGCTGTTCGCGATCCTCTCGGCCTTCGATCCGGACGAGACGCGACGCTACCTCGTCTGCCGCTGCCGGGAGGCGCGGTCATGAGCGCGGCCAATGCCCTGCAGACCGCGGTCTTCGCCAGGCTGTCGGGGGATTCAGCGCTTTCGACGCTGCTCGGGCCGGGCGGCATCCATGACCGGCTGCTGGAAAGCCCGGCGCATCCCTATCTGCGCCTTGCCGGTATCGAGAGCCGCGACTGGTCGACGGCGAGCGAGCCGGGCGAGGAACACGACCTTGCCATCGAGGTGCGCGGGCCGGAGGGCGGCAACCGCGTGGTGCAGGAGATCGCCGCGCGGGTGCTGGCGCTGCTGCACGATGCGGGCCTGTCGCTGGCCGGCCAGCATCTGGTGAACCTGCGGCACGAGGGCACGCGCACGGCGCGCGACGGCGCGGCGCGGGGGCATGTGGCGGCGATGCGGTTTCGCGCCGTGACGGAGCCGGTGGCCTGAGCCTGGAGCTTGGAGCCTGAGCGGCTGGGCCGTGTGGGACGGGAAACAACCGAGAGAATAAACGGGAAAGGGATCGGCCGATGGTGGCGCAGAAGGGCAAGGACATTCTGTTGAAGATCGAGACCGGCGGCGGCTTTGTAACCGTGGCCGGGCTGCGGTCCAAGCGGCTGGCATTCGATGCGGAAACGGTCGACGTGACCGACGCGGAGTCCAGCGGACGCTGGCGCGAGCTTCTGGGCGGGGCGGGCGTGCAGCGGGCCTCGATCGCCGGCGCCGGCCTGTTCAAGGACCAGGCCTCCGACGCGCTGGTGCGCGCGACGTTCTTTTCCGGCGCGATCGTCACCTGGCAGGTGATCATCCCGGATTTCGGCACGGTCAGCGGCCTCTTTCAGCTGACGACGCTCGCCTATACCGGCCAGTATAATGGCGAGGTGCAATTCGAGGCGGCGCTGGTATCGGCCGGCCCCCTGACCTTCACGGTCGCCTGATGCGGCCGCGCGACAGGGGCGCTGCCGGGCGCGCGAACCGGCACCGAGGCGAGGTGGAGGCCGTCATCGACGGCGAACGCCGCATCCTCTGCCTGACGCTCGGCAGCTTGGCCGAGCTTGAGACGGCCTTTGCCGCCGACAGCCTCATGGGGCTGGCGCGGCGCTTTTCCGCGGGCGGGCTGAAGGCGGAGGACCTGATCGTCCTCCTCGGGGCGGGCCTGCGCGGCGGCGGTAACCTCGTCTCCGACGAGGACGTCGCCGGCATGAGCGTCGAGGGCGGGCTGGGCGGACTGGCGCGGCTGGTGGGCGACCTCCTGTCCGCGGCCTTCGGCAGCGATGCGGCGGAGGCGCCGACGGGAACGGACCCCTGACGGCCGCAGGCGGCGAGGAAAGCGCGGCACCGGCGCCCTTTCCCTGGGAGGCGGTCATGGCGGCCGGTCTTTCGCGCCTGCGGCTTCCGGCCCGCGACTTCTGGCGGATGACCCCGCGCGAGCTCGCGGCAGCGCTCGGCCTTTCGGCCGGCAGAGGGGGCGCGCCCGACCGGGCGGGGCTCGCCCGGATGATGCGGCAATTTCCTGACGATGCGGCGTGACGGCCGAAGAAACCGATGGAGGCAGGCATGACGAATGGGGCGGACGGGGCGGACGGGGCGGGCAAGGGTCGCGATTTTCCGGAGATGATCGCGCAGGGAAAGGCGCTGGACACGGTGCTCTCCGATCTGGAGCAGAGCGCCGGGCGTTTCGGCGCGGCGATGACGAGCGCGCTGTCGAGCGCGGTGCGCGGCGGAAAGGGGCTCGACGACATCCTGAAGAGCGCCGGTCTGCGGCTGGTCGATATCGCGCTGTCGGCCGGGCTGAAGCCGCTGCAGGACGCGGTGTCGACCGGGATCGGGGCTGTGTTCGGCGGAGGGGTCGCCGGGATCGGCGGCGCGTCGGCCGAAAGGGGCGTTGCGCCGTTCTCGGGCGATGGACGCCTTGCGACGCCGCGGTTTCTCGCCGGGGTTTCCGAGGGCGGGACGGCGGGCGGCGGGGACGCGTCCGGCGCCGGCACCGCGGCGGGAGGCATGCCGGGCGCGGGCGGGACGGCAGGCGCAGGCCCGACCGTCGTCTTCAACGTGACGGCGAGCGATGCCGAGAGTTTTCGCCGCTCGGAAGGGCAGATCGCCGCCATGCTGACCCGCACCGTCGGGCGCGGGCGGCGCGGCGTCTGACGAGGGGCGGTTAAAAAGGTTTCACCATGGATCAGGGATTTCACGAGGTGCGGTTTCCGATGCGGCTGGCGCTCGGCACCAGCGGCGGGCCGGTGCGGCGCACCGATATCGTCAGCCTGTCGAACGGGCGGGAGACCCGCAACAGCCGCTGGCGGGATGCGCGCCGGCATTACGATGCGGGGTCCGGCATCCGCGGGATCGACGATCTCTACGCGGTGATCGCGTTTTTCGAGGCGCGCTCCGGCCAGCTGCACGGGTTTCGCTTCCGCGATCCGCTCGATTTCCGCTCCGGTCCGCCGGGCCGGGCGGCGACGGCAGGCGACCAGGCGATCGGCACCGGCGACGGGCAGACGGCGCGCTTCCAACTGACCAAGACCTATGGCGATGCAGGCGGCGCCACGGTGCGCGAGATCGCCAAGCCGGTGGCGGGAACGCTGCTGGTCTCCGTCAACGGCATCGCGGTTACCGCCGGGCAGGTGACGTTCGATACGGCGACGGGGATCGTGACCTTTGCGCCCGGCCATGTGCCCGCCGTCGGCGCCGTGGTGCGGGCGGGCTTCGACTTCGACGTGCCGGTGCGCTTCGACACCGACCGGATCGACGTCGATCTGGCGCAGTTCCGGGCCGGGCGCATCCCGACCATTCCGCTGGTGGAGATCCGGCCATGAGAGACATTCCCGAAGCGCTGGCGGCACATCTCTCCGGCGATGCGACGACGGTCTGCCATGGCTGGCGGGTGATGCGGCGCGACGGCGTCGTGATCGGCTTTACCGAGCATGACCGCGACCTCGTCTTTGCCGGCATGACCTTTCTGGCGGCAAGCGGCTTTCGGGCGAGCGAAACGGAGGCGGCAGCAGGGCTGGCGGCGGATGCCGGCGAGGTGGCGGGCGGTTTTTCGAGCGTCGCGATCAGCGAGACGGATGTGGCGGCGGGGCGCTACGACGGCGCCCGCGTCGAGCAGTTTCTGGTCAACTGGCAGGCGCCCCAGCAGCATGTGCTCCTGACCGTGCAGGACATCGGCGAGGTGACGCAGGCGGGCGGAGCCTTTCGCGCCGAGCTGCGCAGCCTGACGCATCGGTTGTCCGAGGTGCAGGGCCGCAGCTATGGACGCCGCTGCGACGCGGCCTTCGGGGATGCGCGCTGCGGCGCGAGCCTTGCCGGGCGCAGCGAGGCGGGGGTGATCCTTGCGGTCACCGGCGATGTGGGACTGCGTGTCTCCGGGCTTTCGGCCGCAGCCGGGGCCTATCGCTACGGGCTGCTGCGGATGACGAGCGGGGCGAATGCCGGCTGGAGCTGCGATGTCGAGGACCACGCCGTCGGGACGGGGGGCGCTTCGGCGGTGCTCAGCCTCTGGCTGCCGCCGCCGGTGGCCCTGTCGGCGGGCGAGACCTTCACGGTGACGATGGGCTGCGACAAGAGCTTTGCCACCTGCCGCGACCGCTTTGCCAACACGCGCAATTTTCGCGGCTTCCCGCATATGCCGGGCAGCGACTTTTCTTATGGCTATGCGGATGGGGAGACGGTGCATGACGGACGACCGCTGTTTGCGTGAGGAACCGATGCGCCTTCGGGTGCTGGCTTCGGCGCGGGACTGGATCGGCACGCCCTACCGGCATCAGGCGAGCCTGAAGGGGGTGGGCTGCGACTGCCTCGGGCTCATCCGCGGCATCTGGCGCGAGATCCACGGGCGGGAGCCCGAGACGCCGCCGCCCTACCGGCCGGACTGGGCCGAGCGCAGCGGCGAGGACCGGCTGTGGGACGCCGCGACCCGCGTGATGGGGGCGCCGATCGACCTTGGCGCGATGCGGCCGGGCGACCTTCTCCTCTTTCGCTGGCGGCTCGGCATGCCGGCCAAGCACGCAGGCATCCTCAGCCGGGACGAGGCGCCGCCGGCATCCGGCGGTGCGCGTTTCATTCATGCCTATGAACAGGCAAGCGTCGTGGAATCGGCGCTGGTGCCCGCCTGGCGACGGCGGATTGCCGGCGTCTTCCGCTTTCCCGAGGTCTTTTAGCCATGGCGACGATTCTTCTGCAGGCGGCGGGGGCCGCGATCGGCAGCGTGTTCGGGCCGCTGGGCGCGATCGTCGGGCGGGCGGCAGGCGCGCTCGCGGGCTCCGCCATCGACCGCTCCATCCTCAACGGCATGACGACCGTGACCGGCGCGCGGCTGGGTGATGCCCGCGTGCCCGGCGCCGAGGAAGGCACGGCCGTTCCGCGCGTCTACGGCACGCTGCGGATCGGCGGCACGCTGATCTGGGCGACGCGTTTCGAGGAAGAGGTGCATCGCGAGCGGCAGGGCGGCAAGGCGAGCGGGCCGCGCGTCGAGACGTTCCGCTATTTCGCGAATGTCGCGCTCGGCCTCTGCGAGGGGCCGATCGCCGGCATCCGCCGCGTCTGGGCGGACGGGCGCGAGCTCGATCTCTCCACCGTGGAGATGCGGCTCTACACCGGAACCGAGACCCAGGCGCCCGATCCGCTGATCGCGGCCAAGCAGGCCGCCGGCGAAACCCCGGCCTATCGCGGCCTTGCCTATCTCGTCTTCGAGCGGCTGCCGCTCGGCAGCTACGGCAACCGGATTCCGCTGCTGCATGTCGAGGTCGTCCGCCCGGTCGGACGCCTCGAGAGGCAGATCCGCGCCGTGACGATCATTCCCGGTGCGACGGAGCATGGCTACGACCCGGCGCCGGTCGAGGAAAAGACGCGGCCGGGCGAGGCCCGCATCCTCAACCGTCATGTCTTCCATGGCGAGACGGACTGGCAGGCCTCGCTCGACGAGCTGCAGGCGCTCTGCCCGAACCTCAAGCGCGTGGCGCTGGTCGTCTCCTGGTTCGGCACGGATCTCCGCGCCGGGGCCTGCCGGATCGTGCCCGGCGTGGAGACGCGCGCGGGCGGGCAGGAGACGCGGGTCTGGTCGGTGGCCGGCGTGGCGCGGGGCGCGGCGCATCTCGTCAGCCGCAACGGGGGCGGACCGGCCTATGGCGGCACACCCTCGGACGCGAGCGTGGCCGCCGCCATCGCCGATCTGAAGGCACGGGGGCTGGAGGTGTTCCTCTATCCCTTCGTGATGATGGACATTCCCACAGACAATGCGCTGGCCGACCCCTATGGCGGCGCGCGGCAGGCGGCCTATCCCTGGCGTGGGCGGATCACGGCCGCGGTGGCGCCCGGACGGCCCGGCAGCAGCGACAACACGCCGGCCGTGCGGGGCGAGATCGCCGCCTTTTGCGGGAACGGCACGGCTGACGAGCGGTACCGGGCCTTCGTGCTGCACCATGCGCGGCTGGCGCGGGACGCGGGCGGCGTCCACGGCTTCATCATCGGCTCGGAGCTGCGCGGCCTGACGACGCTGCGCGACGGGACCGGCGGCTTTCCCTTCGTCGAGGCGCTGACGGCGCTGGCTCAGGACGTGCGCGGCGTGGTGGGACCGGCAACACGGCTGACCTACGGCGCCGACTGGAGCGAATATTTCGGCTATCACCCGGACGACGGATCGGGCGACGTTCACTTCCATCTCGATCCGCTCTGGGCCTCGCCCGCGATCGACGCGGTCGGCATCGACAGTTACCTGCCGCTGTCGGACTGGCGGGACGGCGATATCGCCGGGGGCAATCCGGACGGTCAGCGGACGCCGGAGGACGGCGACGCGCTGCAGGCGATGCATGCCGGTGGCGAGGGCTTCGACTGGTATTATGCGAGCGCTGCCGATCGCGAGGCCCGGCGGCGCACGCCGATCAGCGACGGGCAGGCCGGCAAGCCCTGGGTGTTTCGCGCCAAGGACATCGGCGCCTGGTGGGCGAACGCGCATCACCCGCGCATCGGCGGTATCGAGCAGGCCGCGCCGACGGCCTGGGTGCCGCGCATGAAGCCGGTCTGGTTTACCGAGACCGGATGCCCGGCGATCGACAAGGGCGCCAACCAGCCGAATGTCTTTTCCGATCCGAAATCCTCCGAGAGCGCGGTGCCGTATTTTTCGGCCGGCGGCCGCAGCGACGCGCTGCAGCGCCGGGTTCTGGAGGCAAGCCACGCCTTCTGGCAGGCCGCGGACGCGCCCGCGGGCGTCGATCCCGACCACATGTTCGTCTGGACCTGGGATGCGCGGCCGCAGCCGGCCTTTCCGGGCGATCTCGATACCTGGGCGGATGGCCGCAACTGGCAGACCGGCCACTGGCTGAACGGCCGGCTGGGCACGGCGACGATGGCCGACACGATCGCGGCCATCCTGTCCGATCACCACTTTGCCGAGGGCGATACGCGCCTCGTCTGCGGCGATCTCGGCGGCTATGTGCAGGCCGAACAGATGTCGGCGCGCGACCTGCTGGAGCCGCTGATGGCGGCCGGCAGCATCGATGCGGTGGAGCGGGACGGGCGGCTGGTCTTCCGCTCGCGCCTGCTGCAGGCCGGCCCGCCGGTGCGGCTCGACACGCTGGCGGAGGGGAAGGACGCGGCCTTGCTGGAGGACCTGCGCGGTGATGCCGGCGACTTCGCCCGCGAGGCGATCCTCGACCATCTCGACCCCATGAACGACTATGGCCGGACGACGGCGCGCTCGCGCCGGGCCGCACCCGGCAACGAGCGGCTGCTGCGGCTGTCGCTGGCGGGCGCGCTGCACGAGGCGGCGGCGACCGATGCCGTGGAGGCGGCCCTGCGCGACCACCAGGCCGGGCGACGGCGGGTAAGCTTTGCGCTGTCGCCGACCGCGATCGGCCCCGTGCCGGGGGATGTCGCGACGTTCGAACAGGGGCCGGCCGGGACCTTCCTCATCGAGCGGATCGACGATGGCGACGTGCGCCGGGTGGAGGCGCGCGGCATCGTCACCGGCGGCGCCAGCCGCTTCGTGCCGGAGACGCGCACGCCGACCGTCGGCCACAGCGCCGCCTCCGCCTTCTCGCCGCTCGTTCACCTGATGGACCTGCCGCGCTACACGGACGGCGAGGCCGCCGGCTTTGCGCGGGCGGCGGTCTTCGCGCGGCCCTGGACGGCCGTGACGCTCTCGGCCTCGCCGACGCGCGAGGGTTTTGCCGCGCGCCTGTCGCTCGCGCGGCCGGCGCGCACCGGGACGCTGGCCGAGGCTCTCGGCCCCGGCGTCTCCGGGCGGTTCGACCGTGCGAACAGCCTGGTCCTCGACCTTCTTGCGGGCGAACTGACCGCGCTGAGCGACCTGGCGCTGTTCGGCGGCGAGAACCGCATGGCCGTGCTGTCGCGCAACGGGGCCTTGGAAATTCTGGGCTTCGGTCTCGCCGACGAGATCGCGCCCGGACGCTGGCGATTGTCGCGGCTCCTGCGCGGGCTGGGCGGTTCCACGGATGCGCAGGCGGCGGGTGCGGCGGCCGGTGCCGCGATCGTGATGCTCGACGCGGCCGTGCAGCCGCTGGGCTTGAGCAGTGCGGAAGCGGGGCAGGCCCTCAACTGGATCGTCGAGGCGCAGGGCCGTCCGGCCGGCGCGGCGCAGACCTACGCCTTTGCCGGCGGCCTGCGGGCGGAAACGCCGCTGGCGCCGGTGCATATCCGCGCGCGGCGGGATGCGGGCGGCAACCTCACGCTCCGCTGGATCCGCTGCGCCCGCGCCTCGGCCGACGCCTGGCTCGACGGGGAAACGCCGCTGGACGAGCCCGTCGAGGCCTACCGGATCGAGATCCTCTCGGGGACGCAGGTCCTGCGCCGGGGCGAGACGACCGCGGCCGAATTCGCCTATCCGCTGGCGCAGGAAATCGCGGATTTCGGGTCGCGGCAGAGCCAGCTTTCCGTGCGGGTGCGCCAGAGGGGGCAGGTGGTGGCGCTCGGGCTTGCCGCCGAGGCGCTGCTGGCCGTCTGAGGCGGCCTTTGCCGACCGTGGCGGACCGCGAGGGCGAAACCGCTGGCGGGCGCGCAGATCAGGGGGTATCAGGGCTTGATCCGGAGCGGAGAGAATGGCGTGAGTCGCGCATTCATTCGCCATTCAGGCAGGGACACCTAATAGACACGCAACACCTCGGAAATGCGAAAGTGCGTTCATGCCGTCACCGCTGATCATCGCGATGCTCGCCGGAAGCCTGGCCGGAAGCCTGATGCTGCTGTCGCTGCCGACGGCGGCAGCACCGTTCGCGGTCACGCCCGCCATCGGCACCGTCGAGGCCCTGGAGGCCGCGCCCGTTTCCGGCGATTGCAGTTCGGCGGCCTCGGAGGTCGTCGAGAAGACCGGCGGCGATCTCCTGTCGGTGCAGCTGACCTCCGACGGGCAATGCGTGGTGACCGTGCTCATTCCCGGCAATGGCGGACGGCCGAAGAAGGTGACGATGCGGGTGCCGATGTAGATCGGCGCCGCGCGCCGGCCGTGCCGCTTCCCTCCGGGGGCGGAGAGCGGCTATGAACGCAATGCAGCCGGGCTTGCCCGGTAGGGTCCGTGACGACGGACAGACGGAGAGTGATATCGGATGCGCATTCTGGTGGTCGAAGACGACGTCAACCTCAACCGGCAGCTGGCCGACACGCTGAAGGAAGCGGGCTATGTCGTGGACCAGGCCTTCGATGGCGAAGAGGGGCACTATCTCGGCGAGGGCGAGCCCTACGACGCGATCATCCTCGACATCGGCCTGCCCGAAATGGACGGCATCACGGTGCTGGAAAAATGGCGCGCCGCCGGACGCCGCATGCCGGTGCTGATCCTCACGGCCCGCGACCGTTGGAGCGACAAGGTCGCCGGCATCGATGCCGGGGCCGACGACTACGTGACGAAACCCTTCCACGTCGAGGAGGTGCTGGCCCGCATCCGCGCGCTGATCCGTCGCGCGGCCGGCCACGCGACGTCCGAGATCGTCTGCGGCCCGGTGCGGCTCGACACCAAGGGCTCTAAGGCGACGGTCAACGGCGTCGCGCTGAAACTCACCTCGCACGAATTCCGGCTGCTCTCCTACCTGATGCACCATATGGGCCAGGTGGTCTCGCGCACCGAACTGGTCGAGCACATGTACGACCAGGATTTCGACCGCGATTCCAACACGATCGAGGTCTTCGTCGGCCGGCTGCGCAAGAAGATCGGCAACGACCTGATCGAGACCGTGCGCGGGCTCGGCTACCGGATGCAGGCGCCGGGTGTCGCTGAAAAAGGCATGGCGGAAAAGTCTTGAGGCAGACGCTGCCCAACAAACGCCGGCACGGCTGATGCTGCGGCTGCAATCCCTCACCGCGCGCGTTCTGCTCGTCTCCACCATCTGGGCGGCGGCGGCGCTCGTGGTGATCGGCGTCGTGATCTCGACGCTTTACCGGCAGGGCTCCGAGCGCGGCTTTCAGGATCTGCTGCGGGCGCAGCTCTACAACGTCATCAACTCGATCGTCGTCAACGACAAGGGGGTGCTCGCCGGCAGTCCGCAGCTCGGCGACCTCCGGTTCTCGCAGCCGCAGACGGGCTGGTACTGGATCGTCGAGCCGATCGGCGAGTTCAACACGCCGCCGCTCGTCTCGACCTCGCTCGGCTCCGGAAAGCTGCCGATCGTCAGCGTCGACGAGGTGCCGTTCGACATCCGCTACGAGCGATTCTACACGACGCTCGACAGCTTTGGCAACGAGGTCGAGGTGGCCGAGACCGAGGTGGTGCTCGACATTCAGGGCCGCACCGCGCGGTTCCGCATCGCCGGCAACCGCGATGTGCTGGAAGCCGATATCAACGATTTCAACCGCAACCTCTATCTGGCCCTGGCGATCTTCGGCTTCGGCGGGCTCGGCATGAACGCGCTCGCCATCCTGTTCGGCCTGCGCCCGCTGGACCAGGCGCGCCGGTCGCTCGAAAAGATCCGGGCGGGCGAGAGCGAACGGCTGGACGGGGAGTTTCCGCGCGAGATCCAGCCGCTGGCAAGCGAGGTCAACGCGCTGATCGACAGCAACCGGCGCATCATCGAGCGGGCGCGCATGCAGGTGGGCAACCTCGCCCATTCGCTGAAGACGCCGCTTGCCGTGCTGATCAACGAGGCGCGCGTGCTGGAGCCGCCGCATGGCGAGCTGGTGCGCAGCCAGGCCGACGCCATGCAGGTGCAGGTGCAATCCTATCTCAACCGCGCGCGGATCGCCGCCCAGCGCGAATCGGTGCTGGCCCGCACCGAGGTCGAGCAGGCGCTGGAGCGGCTGGTGCGGGTGATGCGCCGCCTGCATGCGGAAAAGACCTTCCACCTGACGATCTCGCCGCCGAACCTGGTTCTGGCGATGGAGCAGCAGGATGTGGAGGAGACGGTCGGCAACCTGCTCGACAATGCCGCGCGCTATGCGCGGACGGAGGTCCGGATCACGGCGCATCTCTCGGCCGAAGGCGTGCAGGGGCTCGATCCCGGACGGCGCGCCTGGATCACGGTCGATGTCGAGGATGACGGGCCGGGCATCGAGCCGGAACAGATCGCCATGGCGATGAAGCGCGGCCGACGGCTGGACGAGAGCAAGCCGGGCACCGGCCTCGGCCTCTCGATCGTGCGGGAGATCGCCGGCGAATATCACGGGACGCTGGCCATGGACCGGGCCGAGATCGGCGGTCTCAAGGCGACGCTGGTGCTGCCCGCGGCCTCCTGAGCAGACACGCTGACGGTCCGGCGTGCTTTTTCGACACCGCTCGGGCGGAAATGCACGGACGCCCGCGCTTATTTCGCGATGCGCTGTTGCCCGCATTTTGCGGCGGTGCAAAATAAGCGCTTCGACCGTTCCCGATGAAGCCGGATCCGCATTGCGCATGACAGACAGACACCGCTTTTCCCGCACGATCCGGACACTGGCAACCGCAGGGCTTCTGGTCGCGCTCGGGGTGGCCGGCGGCTGCGCCTCCCGCGCCACCGGCGGCAAGGCGGCCGCGCTGGGCGGCGTGGCGACACGCAGCGGCGCCTCTTCCTCCTTCATCGCGGCGCTCGGAAACGGCATCATCGGCCAGATCGCCGGCATCAAGCTCTCGGGGGCCGACCGCCAGAGAGCGCTCGAAGCGGAATATCGCGCCCTGGAGGCCGCACCGGGCGGCCAGCCCGTCGTCTGGCAGGGCAGCGGCATCCGCGGCTCGGTCGTCGGCGCCGCCCCCTATCAGGTGGGCTCTCAGAACTGCCGGCAGTACAGCCATACGGTGACGGTGGGAGCGACCGACAGCGTGGCGCGCGGCGTCGCCTGCCGCAATGCCGACGGCAGCTGGACGCCGCTGATCTGAGCGTCGTCTCCCGGCCGAGTGCGACCTTTCGCCGGAGCGCGCCCGCCCGTTTCGCGCCTCAATTTTTCGTCATGCTCGCTTTGGCGATTGGAACCCGGCTGCCTGCATAGTATGGCAGCATAGGACGGCTGCGGCGCAGGACGGCTCGTCCTGCGTTTTTGCAGCGCGGACAGGGGGATGGCGGAGGTGCCGCATCCTCGTGCCGAAGATGGGCTTGAAAGACTGGACATGCTGTTCTGGATCATCGTTGCCGTGATGACCGCCGCCGTCGCGGCGCTGCTTCTCCTGCCGCTCTTGCGGGCCGGCAGGGCGGAGGCCGTGGCGGGCGACTATGACGCCGAGGTCTATCGCGACCAGCTGGAAGAGCTGAAACGCGACGCCCGGACGGGGCTGATCGCGCCCGAAGAGGCCGAGCTGGCCCGCGCCGAGATCGCCCGGCGGCTGCTGGCCGCGAGCGCCAAGGCGGAGCGGACCCGGGCGGAGCGGACCCGGGCGGTGGGGGGCATGTCGGCCCATGGCCGCACCAACCGGCTGGCGCAGGCGGCCGTCATCGTCGTGCTGCCTCTGGTCGGGCTCTGTCTCTATCTCAACACCGGCAGCCCGGAGCTGCCCGATGCGCCGCTGTCGGCGCGGATCGCCAATCCCGGCGACGACGTCGAAATCCTCATCGCCCAGGCCGAGCGGCAGCTCGCCGCCCGTCCGGACGACGGCGCCGGTTACGACGTGCTCGCGCCGATCTATTATCGCAGCGGCCGTTTCGACGATGCCATCTCCGCCTTTTCCAACGCGATCCGCCTCAACGGACCCTCGCCGCAACGGCTGGGCGGCTATGCCGAAAGCCTGATCGCGCGCTCCGGCGGTCTGGTGGCGGCGGAGGCGCGCAAGGCGCTGGAACAGTCGCTGGTGCTGCAGCCCGAAGATCCGCGCGCGCGCTTCTACCTCGCGCTGGGGCTGGAGCAGGACGGCAAGGCGACCGAGGCACTGACGGCCTTCCGCGCGATCGTCGCGACCTCGCCGGCCGGCGCGCCCTGGCTGCCGCTCGTCAACCAGCATGTCGCCGCGCTCGCAGCTTCCGACAAAGCGCTGGCCGACAAAGCGCCCGCAGCGCCGGCGACGCTCGGCGGGCCGGATGCGGCCGCGATCGCCAGCGCCGAGGCGATGAGCACCGGCGACCGGCGGCAGATGATCGAAGGCATGGTGGCAAGCCTCGCCGCCAAGCTGAAGGAGGAACCCGCCAACCTCGAGGGCTGGCAGCGGATCATCCGCTCCTATGCGGTCCTGGGCGAGACGGCCAAGGCGGAAGGTGCGCTGCGCGACGGGCTCGCCGCGTTCCCGGGAGACGGCGAGGGCGGACGGCAACTGCTGGCGCTGGCCGCGGAACTGGGCATCGACACGGGGAGAGCACCATGACGAGTATGGTCACAGGTGGCACGACGAGAGGGTCGGCGCGCAGGCGGAAGCGGCTGGGCCTGATCGCCGGCGGCGTCGGTTTCCTGACGCTTGCCGTGCTGCTCGTGCTTTTCGCCTTCAGCCAGGCGGTGGCCTATTTCTACGTGCCGGCCGATCTCGAAAAGGCGCATGTCGCGCCGGGAACCCGCATCCGGCTCGGCGGGCTCGTGGCCGCAGGTTCCGTGGAGCGGAGCGCGGGCACGACGGTGACCTTTACCGTGACCGACACGCTGGCCAAGGTTCCGGTGACCTATACCGGCATGCTGCCCGACCTGTTTCGCGAGGGCCAGGGCGTGGTGGCGGAGGGCGCGATGAACGATGCCGGCGTGTTCGTGGCCGATACGGTGCTGGCCAAGCATGACGAAACCTATATGCCGAAGGACGTGGCCGACCGGCTGAAGGCGCAGGGCGTTTCGCTCGGCGGGCAAGAGGTGATCCGATGATTGCGGAACTCGGGCACTACGCGCTGGTGCTGGCGCTGGCGACCAGCCTGTTGCAGGCGGCGCTGCCGGCGATCGGCGCGTGGCGACGCGACACGGCCCTGATGGCGAGCGGTACCTCGGCCGCCTATGCGACGTTCATCCTCGTGGCCCTGTCGTTTGCCGCGCTGACCCATGCGCATGTGACGTCCGACTTCTCCGTCGAGAATGTCTGGGCGAATTCGCATTCGGCCATCCCGCTGATCTACAAGTTTTCGGGCGTTTGGGGCAATCACGAGGGCTCCATGCTCCTGTGGATGCTGATCCTCACCTTCTTCTCGGCGCTCGTCGCCTTCTTCGGCGGCAACCTGCCGGCCACGCTCAAGGCGCATGTCCTGTCGATCCAGGCGCTGATCGCCACAGCCTTCGCGCTCTTCGTGCTCCTGACCTCCAACCCGTTCGCGCGGCTGGTGCCGGCACCGGGCGAGGGGCAGGACCTGAACCCCGTGCTGCAGGATATCGGGCTCGCGATCCATCCGCCGCTGCTCTATCTCGGCTATGTCGGCTTCTCCGTCTGTTTCTCCTTCGCCGTGGCGGCGCTGATCGAGGGGCGGCTGGATGCGGCCTGGGCACGCTGGGTGCGGCCCTGGACGCTCGCCGCCTGGAGCTTTCTGACGGCGGGCATCGCCATGGGCTCCTACTGGGCCTATTACGAACTCGGCTGGGGCGGCTGGTGGTTCTGGGATCCGGTCGAAAACGCCTCCTTCATGCCCTGGCTTGCCGGAACCGCACTGCTGCATTCGGCACTGGTCATGGAAAAGCGCGAGGCGCTGAAGATCTGGACGGTGCTGCTGGCGCTGATGACCTTCTCGCTGTCGCTGCTCGGCACCTTCCTCGTGCGCTCCGGGGTGCTCACCTCGGTGCATGCCTTCGCGACCGATCCCCGGCGCGGCATCTTCATTCTCGTGATTCTCATCCTCTTCATCGGCGGGGCGCTGACCTTGTTTGCGCTCAGGGCCGCGCGGCTGAAGGCGGGCGGGCTGTTTGCGCCGATCTCGCGCGAGGGCGCGCTGGTCTTCAACAACCTGATCCTGACCACCGCGGCGGCGACCGTGCTGACCGGCACGCTCTATCCGCTGGCGCTCGAAGCCCTGACCGGCGACAAGATCTCCGTCGGGCCGCCCTTCTTCAACATGACCTTCGGCCTCCTGATGCTGCCGCTGCTCTGCGCGGTGCCTTTCGGGCCGCTGCTGGCCTGGAAGCGCGGCGACATTCTCGCAGCCGGCCAGCGGCTGTTTGCCGCCGTCGCCTTCGGCCTCGTCGTCGGCGCGGGAATTGCCTATGCACAAGGCGGCGGGCCGGTTCTGGCGCTGCTCGGGATCGCGCTCGGCGCCTATATGATCGGCGGCGCGGTGACCGATCTCGTGCTGCGCTCCGGCCTCGGCAAGGTGCCGCTCGCCACCGCCCGGCGGCGGCTGTCCGGCCTGCCGCGCTCAAGCTTCGGCACGGCGCTGGCGCATGCCGGCGTCGGCGTGACGATGATCGGCATCGTCGCGGTGACGGCGTTCCAGAGCGAGCATATTCTGGCGATGACGCCGGGGCAATCGACCGAGGCCGGCGGATATGCGCTGCGCTTCGACGGCCTGAAGGCCGGGCAGGGGCCGAATTACAGCGAGGAACGCGGGCATTTCACGATCAGCCGCGCCGGCCTCGTCGTTGCCGACGTCTGGTCGGCGCGCCGGCTCTACACCGCGCGGCGGATGCCGACGACGGAAGCGGGCATCCTGACCTTCGGCATGAGCCAGCTCTACGTCTCGCTCGGCGACGACCAGGCGAATGGCGGCGTCGTCGTGCGCATCTGGTGGAAGCCGCTGATCCTCTGCATCTGGGGCGGTACGGTGCTGATGATGCTCGGCGGGGCGGTGTCGCTCAGCGACCGGCGCCTGCGCATCGGCGCCCCGTCGCGGGCGCGAAAGCCGGTCCGGCCCATCGCCGAGGCAGCGGAATGACGGTGCTCGGCCCCCTGGCGCGCAAAGGCGCCGGTATGGCGGCGACGATGCTCGTCGCCCTGATGCTCGGGCTGATGACGATCGGGCCGGCGCTGGCGGTCAATCCGGACGAGGTGCTGGCCGATCCGGCGCTGGAGGGGCGGGCGCGGGCCCTCTCGGGGCAACTGCGCTGCATGGTCTGCCAGAACCAGTCGATCGACGACAGCAATGCCGAGCTTGCCAAGGACCTGCGCCTGATCGTGCGCGAGCGGCTCGCCCGCGGCGACACCGATGCGGCGGTGATCGACTACGTCGTCTCGCGCTACGGCGAATTCGTGCTGCTCAAACCCCGCTTCGAGGGCAAGACGCTGATCCTCTGGGGAACGCCCGTCATGCTCCTGCTCGCCGGCGGCACCGCCATGCTGCTGGCCGTCCGCCGCCGCCGCGAACGGCCTCCTGCCCCCGACCCGCTGTCGGCGGAGGAAGAGGGGCGGCTAGATCAGCTCCTGAAGTGACCAAGGATCTGTAGGAAGTTTATCGAATTATATAGCATTATATGCGGTTATAGCGTCATTTTCAGAAATCGGCATATCAGCGATAAACTTTGTAAAGTCGGTATATCATGGACGAAGTCCGAAATCCGTTTGCGCCCGGTGCAGGGACGCAGCCACCCGAGCTTGCCGGACGTGACGGTATCATCAAAGACGTGCGCATCGCGTTGCAACGCGCCGTTCTCGGTCGCAACAGTCGATCCCAGATGCTGCTGGGCCTGCGTGGCGTCGGCAAGACTGTTCTTCTCAACCGTATTCAGGAAATGGCTGAAGATGAAGGTCATCTGACATCGTTCATCGAGGCGCCGGAAGGAAACCGAATTGTAGATCTGCTCTATCCGAAGCTCGTTCAGGTTCTTCGCAAGCTTTCCCTAACGGAAAAGGCAAAGGCATCGGCTCATTCGGGACTGCGGGCACTACGTGGTTTTGCGGGTGCGTTCAAAGTCGAGATCGGCGATATCTCGATTTCAGTCGATCCGGAAAGTGGGACGGCGGATAGCGGAAATTTGGAGTATGATCTGTCGGACCTGTTTCTGAAGATTGGTGCGGCAGCGAAGGCCGCGAACTGCGGTTGGACGCTGCTGATCGATGAGGTGCAATATCTTGCAGCCGACGATCTCTCAGCATTGATTGTCGCTCTTCACCGTGCAAACCAGAAAGCGCTGCCTGTTCTCTTTTTCGGTGCCGGTCTCCCCCAGGCCGCAGCGCTTTCTGGTGATGCAAAGTCCTATGCCGAGCGCATTTTCAGCTATCCCTCGGTTGGCCCCCTCAACGACATGGATGCCCGTGCGGCTATCAGAAACCCTATCGAACAAGAAAATGAAAGCATTAGCGATGCCGCCATCCGCAACATCGTAGCCAAAACACAGGGATACCCATATTTTCTGCAGGAATGGGGTTATCAGGTTTGGAATATGGCCGCGGTGTCGCCGATCTCCGAGGGTGACGTTGACCGCGCTTCGATTGATGCAATCCAGAGACTGGACGAAGGGTTTTTCCGTGTGCGTTTCGATCGATTGACCACAAAGGAACGCCGATATGTGATCTGCATGGCAAGATTGGGCAACGGACCCTACCGATCTGGCGACGTTGCCGCGGAAATGCAGGAAAAAGTCACAAGTCTTGGGCCGACTCGATCGAGCATCATCCGCAAAGGCATGATTTACAGCCCGTCGCACGGTGATATCGACTTTACCGTGCCGCTGTTTGCTGAATATCTGAAGCGGAACTGGGAAGTGACGTCCGCCTGACGGAGTGCGTTTTCTCCAACATTACCAAATGTTCATGCCCAAGACATTCCCTCGTAAGGTGGGCGAGCCTATCTCTGTGGTCATCAGCTGTTTCCTCCAGTCACAGCCCGAGCAGAGAAGAAAAGGCATATCAGGATGACAACGACACGTTCTTTCCGCCCCTCCTTGAAGACCGTCCTGAAGACGTCCAGCGTCGCCGGTCTCGCGGCCGTCATGCTCTCCACGGGCATCCCCGCCGCCATCACCAGTTCCTTTGCCGAACCCGTCCGCATCACGGCGCCGCAGCAGGTTCCGAGCTTTGCCAACGTGGTCGACGCCGTCTCCCCGGCCGTCGTCTCCGTTCGCGTCCAGAGCCGTGCGAACCCGGTGTCGGAAGATGCGACCAACGGCTTTTCGTTCGACTTCAACGGTCGCGGGTTCGACGACCTGCCGGACGATCACCCGCTGAAGCGTCTCTTCCGCGAATTTGGTGGCCAGAACGGGGGCCCGAACAGTGGGCCCCAGCACGGCCCGAACGGCCCGCATGCCGAACGCGGCCCGCATGGCAAGGGTGGCGAAGGCCGCCTGCGCCCGACTTCGCAGGGCTCGGGCTTCTTCATCACCGAAGACGGCTACCTCGTCACCAACAACCACGTCGTCAGCGACGGCTCGGCCTTCACGGTCGTGCTGAACGACGGCACCGAACTCGATGCCAAGCTCGTCGGCAAGGACAGCCGCACCGATCTCGCGGTGCTCAAGGTCGATGACAAGCGCAAGTTCACCTATGTGAGCTTCGCCGACGACAGCAAGGTTCGCGTCGGCGACTGGGTCGTGGCGGTCGGCAACCCGTTCGGCCTCGGCGGCACGGTGACCTCCGGCATCGTCTCGGCCCGCGGCCGCGACATCGGCTCCGGCCCGTATGACGATTATCTGCAGGTGGATGCGGCGGTGAACCGCGGCAACTCCGGTGGCCCGACCTTCAACCTCGAAGGCCAAGTCGTCGGCATCAACACCGCGATCTTCTCGCCGTCGGGCGGCAATGTCGGCATCGCCTTCGCCATTCCGGCTTCGGTGGCGAAAGACGTGGTCGAGGACCTGATGAAGGACGGCAGCGTTTCGCGCGGCTGGCTCGGCGTGCAGATCCAGCCCGTCAACAAGGACATCGCCGACAGCCTCGGCCTGGCGGAAGCCAGCGGCGCGCTGGTGGTCGAGCCGCAGCCGGGTTCCCCGGGCGAAAAGGCCGGCATCAAGAAGGGCGACGTCGTGACCGCCGTCGATGGCGATCCGATCAAGGGACCGCGCGAACTCGCCCGCAAGATCGGCGCGATGAAGCCGGGCAGCTCGGTGGATGTCTCGCTGTGGCGCGACGGCAAGTCGCAGAGCGTCAAGCTGGTCATCGGCACGCTGCCGGACGACAAGCAGGAAGCCGCCGCCGACCCGACGCAGCCGGAAGAGCCGTCGCAGCCCGCAAGCGAGAAGGCGCTGGCGGATCTCGGCGTGACGGTTGCGCCCTCCGAGGACGGCCAGGGCGTGACGATCTCGCAGGTCGATCCCGATAGCGACGCGAGCGATCGCGGCCTGAAGGAAGGCGAGAAGATCGTCTCGGTCAACAATCAGGAAGTGAAGTCCGCGGACGACATCCTGAAGGTGATCAGCCAGGCGAAGAAGGATGGCCGCTCCAAGGCGCTGTTCCAGATCCAGGCCGACAATGCCAGCCGCTTCATCGCGCTGCCGATCGACCAGGGCTGATCGGGCCTCGATAGACGGATGGCGCGCCGCGAAATCGACGAGGTTTCGCGGCGTTGCCGTTTTCAGGGGCCGGATGTTCCAACAAAGCCCCTCTGTTGTCAGGGAAACACTGTGAAAGTGACGGGACCGGCATTATGGTCAGCCACATGAAGATATTGATCGTCGAGGACGACCTCGAAGCTGCAGCCTATCTCTCCAAGGCCTTCCGCGAGGCGGGCATCGTCAGCGATCAAGCGAGCGACGGCGAGAGCGGCTTGTTCATGGCGAGCGAGAACAGCTACGACGTTCTGGTGATCGACCGCATGCTGCCGCGCCGTGACGGCCTTTCCGTCATCACCGAGCTGCGCGCCCGCGGCATCCACACGCCGGTGCTCATTCTCTCCGCGCTCGGCCAGGTGGACGACCGGGTGACGGGCCTGCGCGCAGGCGGCGACGACTATCTGCCAAAACCCTATGCCTTCAACGAGCTTCTGGCCCGGATCGAGGTGCTCGGCCGCCGCAAGGGCGCGCCGGAACAGGACATGATCTACCGCGTCGGCGATCTCGAACTCGACCGGCTGTCCCACACCGTCAAGCGCCAGGGCCGGGAGCTTCTTCTCCAGCCGCGCGAGTTCCGCCTGCTCGAATATCTGATGAAGAATGCGGGGCAGGTGGTGACGCGCACCATGCTGCTCGAAAATGTCTGGGACTATCATTTCGATCCGCAGACCAACGTCATCGACGTGCATGTGTCGCGCCTGCGGGCCAAGATCGAGAAGGACTTCGACCAGCCGCTGCTGCGGACCGTGCGCGGTGCCGGCTATATGATCAAGGACGAACCCAGGATCGAAGGGCGCGCCGAGGCATGAGCCGTGTCGGCATTCTGATGCGCACGACGGCCGTGCGCCTGTCGGCGCTCTATCTCGTGCTGTTTTCGCTCTGTGCCGCCTTCCTCGTCTTTTACGTCACCGGCATGTCACAGCGGCTGCTCGACCAGCAGACCAAGGATGCCGTGAGCGCCGAGGCGACGCAGATCGAGGCGATCTACGGGCGTGCCGGGGTCAACGGGCTTTTGCGGACGCTGGAGCGACGCGCGCGCCAGCCGGGGGCCGCCCTCTATGTCATCGCCGGCCCGACGGGGGAGATCCTCGCGGGCAATGTCGCCTCGCTGCAGCCGGGCCTGCTCGACAAGGAAGGCTGGACCGACGAAGCCTTCGCCTATCAGCGCTACACGGACGAAACGCGCAAGGACCGACACGTGGCGCTCGCCCAGGTGCTCTTCCTCGACAACGGGCTGCGCGTCCTCGTCGGCCGCGACCTGCAGGAGCCGGAGAAATTCCGTGTCCTCGTCCGCCAGGCGCTGATGGTGGCGCTCGGGGTGATGGGCGTCGGCGCCCTGATCATCTGGTTTGCCATCGGCCGCAATGCCCTGAAGCGCATCGACCGCATGTCGGATGCGAGCACGCGCATCATGGCGGGCGACCTGTCGCAGCGCCTGCCGATGAGCGGCTCTGGCGACGAGTTCGATCGCCTGTCGGAATCGCTGAACGCCATGCTCGGCCGCATCGAGAAGCTGAACGAGGGCCTGCGTCAGGTCTCCGACAACATCGCCCACGACCTGAAGACGCCGCTGACCCGCCTGCGCAACAAGGCGGAAGCGGCGCTCGCCCACAACACCTCGATCGACGGGTATCGCGGCTCGCTGGACGAGATCATCAACGAATCCGACCAGCTGATCCGCACCTTCAACGCGCTGTTGATGATCTCCCGCGTCGAGGCCGGATCTTCGGCCGCGGAGATGAGCGATGTCGATCTGTCGCAGAGCGTGGCCGACTGCGTCGAGCTTTACGAGCCGCTGGCGGACGAACATGCGCTGTCGCTGGAGGCCGAGGTCGAGCCGGGCATTTCCGTCACCGGCAACCGCGAGCTGATCGGGCAGGCGCTCGGCAACCTCATCGACAATGCGGTCAAATATTCGGAGGGCGCGGCGGACGCGCGCATCCTCGTGCGGCTGTCGCGGCGCGAGGGCGGCGCGGTCGTGTCGGTCGCCGATTTCGGCCCCGGCGTGCCCGACGACAAGCGCGAGGTCGTGGTGCAGCGGTTCGTGCGGCTCGACCAGAGCCGGTCGAAGCCCGGAACCGGCCTCGGCCTGTCGCTGGTGGAAGCGGTCATGGAACTGCACCATGGTCGTCTCGCGCTGCGCGGCACGATGCCGGAGGCCGACGGCGCCAAGGGGCTGACGGTCGATATGATCTTTCCCCAGAGCCCGACCTGAAAACCCCCGTCGATCCGGCCTTGTCTCCAAACCGATGCACGAATTCGGCAGAGATGCTGTATGAGTCGTCGGAAAACGTCGTGATCGGGAGGTTTCATGACATCGGGCGGTTTCAACGCGGGGCACACGACAGGGCACACGGCAAGGCACACGATGGGGCAGGAGACGCCGGCCGGGCTGGCGGCGCTGGCGACATGCGCGCTCAAGCCCATCAGCCAGACGGAGGCGCGCAGCGTCAGTGCCGATCTGAAGGCAATGACGAAGGCGGAGCCTGCGCTGCAGCCGCGTCTGGAGGCGGCCCCCGTGCTGCGGGCGTTTCTCGTCGCAGCCTTTTCCCTTTCGCCCTATCTGCGCGATATCGCGGTCGCCCATCCGGCCCTGCTTCTGCGGGTGATCGGTCAGCCGCTCGGAGCCCTCCTCGAAGACACGATTTTCGAGGCGCGCGAGAGCTGGCGCGGTGCCGAGGTCAGCGACACCCTGCTGATGGAGCGGTTGCGCAGAGCCAAGCGAACCGCAGCCTTCGCGCTCGCGCTCCACGATCTCGCGCGGTTGACGGACGCGCGCGACAGCGCACGACTGCTGAGCCGGTTCGCGTCCGCCGCCACGTCCGCCACGATCGATCATTTGTTGCTCGGCGCGCATCGCGGGGGCAAGATCCGGCTTCAGGACGAGGACCGGCCGAGTGACGGCTCGGGCGTCATCGTGCTCGGCATGGGCAAGCTCGGTGCCGACGAGCTGAACTATTCCTCCGACATCGATCTCGTCGTGTTCTACGAGCCGGAAATGCTTGGCTTTGCCGATATCCTCGACGCGTCCGACATCTTTGCGCGGCTGCTGCGCCGGCTGGTGCGGATCCTGCAGGAGCGCACGGGCGACGGCTATGTGTTTCGCACCGACCTGCGCCTGCGGCCCGACCCCGGCGCGACGCCGCTGGCGATCCCGGTCGAGGCTGCGCTGATCTATTATGAAGGGCGCGGGCAGAACTGGGAACGGGCGGCCTATATCAAGGCGCGTCCCGTGGCCGGCGATCTGGAGGCCGGCGAGCGGTTCCTGAAGGCGCTGCGGCCCTTCGTCTTCCGAAAGTATCTCGACTACGCCGCCATTGCCGACATCCACTCCATCAAGCGGCAGATCCATGCGCATAAGGGGCATGGCGAGATCGCGGTGAAGGGGCACAATGTCAAGCTCGGCCGCGGCGGCATCCGCGAGATCGAATTCTTCGTGCAGACCCAGCAGCTGATCGCAGGCGGGCGCTCCGCCGCCCTGCGCGGACGCGAGACGGAGACGATGCTGGCGGCGCTCGCCGAGGCCGGCTGGATCGACGGGCGCACGCGGGACGAGCTGACGCAGGCCTACTGGTTCCTGCGCGATGTCGAGCACCGTATCCAGATGGTCCGCGACGAGCAGAGCCACACGCTGCCGACGACGGAGGCCGAGCTGAAGCGCATCGCGCTGATGGCCGGTTTTGCCGACACGAAGGCGTTCGGCGAGGCGCTGTCACGGGCCATGCGCACGGTGGAGCGGCGCTATATCCAGCTGTTCGAGCGCGAGGCCGAATTGTCCTCGGACCTCGGCAACCTCGTCTTTACCGGACAGAAGGACGACCCCGACACGCTGGAAACCATTCGCGGCCTCGGTTTCGAGCGGCCGCAGGACATCGCCCGCGTGATGCGCACCTGGCACAATGGCCGTTACCGGGCGACGCAATCCGTCGAGGCGCGCGAGCGGCTGACGGAGCTCACCCCCCGGCTGTTGAAAGTCTTCGGCGAGAGCCGGCGGGCCGACGAGGCACTGCTGCGCTTCGATGGCTTCCTCGCCAAGCTGCCGGCCGGCATCCAGCTGTTCTCGCTGCTCGGCAACAATCCCGCGCTGCTCTCGCTCATCGTCACCATCATGTCGGCAGCGCCCCGGCTGGCCGACATCATCGCGGCCAAGCCCCATGTCTTCGACGGCATGCTCGACCGGCGGGTGCTCAACGAAATGCCCGAGCGGGACGATCTGGCCGGCCGGCTGGACGACTTTCTCTCCACGGCGCGCCATTACGAGGATCGGCTCGACCGGCTGCGCATCTTCGCATCCGAACAGCGTTTCCTGATCGGAATCCGGCTTCTGACCGGGGTCATCGACGGTTCCAGGACGGGCAGGGCCCTGACCGACCTTGCCGAGATCGTCGTTGCCGCCACCTTCAAGGCTGTCCGACATGAGATTGCCGAGGCGCATGGCGAGATCGCCGGCAGCCGGGTCGCGCTCGTGGCGATGGGCAAGGCCGGCAGCCGCGAACTGACGGCGGGCTCCGACATCGACCTGATCCTCATCTACGACCATGATGGCGATGCGGCGGATTCGGACGGGCCGCGCCCGCTGGACGCTGCGCGCTACCACGCCCGCCTGACGCAGAGGCTGATCGCCGCTCTCTCGGCGCCGACGGCCGAGGGCGTGCTCTACGAGGTGGACATGCGCTTGCGCCCGTCCGGCAACAAGGGGCCTGTCGCCACCCGTCTGCCGGCTTTCGTCAAGTATCAGCGTGAGGACGCCTGGACCTGGGAGCACATGGCGCTGACCCGTGCCCGCCCGATCGCCGGCGATCCGGACATGATGAGCACGACGGCCGATGCGATCCAGGCCGTGATCCGGGAGCCGAGCGACGCGGCGGTGGTGCGAAAGGATGTGCGCGAGATGCGCGTCCTCGTCGAAGCGGAGAAGCCGCCGGAGAATGCGTGGGACCTGAAACTCATCCCCGGCGGTCTCGTGGATATCGAGTTTTCGGCGCAGGCCATGTTTCTCCTCGCCTCGGCGCAGGGGCAGGCTTTGCCGGTCTGCGGCCTGCCGACGATGGAGGTGCTGGAACAGCTCGGCCCGGGCTTCCTGGCACCTCCGGATCTTGCGCTGCTGACGCAGGCGCTCGCCCTGATGACGGAGCTGTCGCAGATCATCCGCCTCTGCATCGACGGGCCGTTCGATCCGCAACAGGCGCCGGCCGGGCTGGTCGAGCGGCTGTGCCGGGCCGGCGACGCGCCCGACATCAAGGTGCTGGAGAGCGAACTGCGGCGACTGACAAAGGCCGTGCGCCGCATTTTTCTCGCGCTCGTGAGCGGTTGAACCCCAGCCGGAGACATCTTAGCCGGAGCTATCCTAGACAGAGCCGTCCTAGACAGAATCCGGGATACGCACCGAGATGATCGTGCCGACGTTCTCGGCCGAATGGATCTTCATGCGGCCGCCATGCAGGGTGGTCAGCGAGCGGGAGATGGCGAGCCCAAGGCCCGAGCCGCCCTTGCTCTTGGCATACTGGCTCTGCACCTGCTCGAACGGCAGGCCGATCTTGCGCATCGCCGAGCGCGGGATGCCGATGCCGGTATCGGCGATGGTCAGCATGACCGCGCCGGAAACCTTGCGGGCCCGCAGCGAGATGCGCCCGCCGTCATTGGTGAACTTCACGGCATTCGACAGGAGGTTGAGCAGAACCTGCTTCATCGCCCGGCGGTCCGCGACCATGGTCAGGCCCGAAGACACCTGATGCATGACGCTGATGTTCTTCTGCGTGGCCGGCACGGTGGTCAGCCGCAGCGTTTCCTCGATCAGCGGTGCGAGATCGATCCGCTCGCGGTCGATCCGCATCTGCCCGGCCTCGATCTTCGACATGTCGAGAATATCGTTGATGACGTTGAGGAGATGCTTACCGCTGTCGTGGATATCGAGCGCATACTCGCCGTATTTGTCGGAGCCGAGCGGGCCGAACATGCGGTTCTTGAGGATTTCCGAGAAGCCGAGGATCGCGTTCAGCGGCGTCCGCAGCTCGTGCGACATGTTGGCGAGGAACTCGGATTTCGCCCGGTTGGCCGCTTCCGCGCGCTGCTTTTCGGCAAGGTAGTTGGCGTTGGCGATCGACAGTTCCGACTTCTGATGTTCGAGCGTCATGCGCGAGGTCGAGAGATCGCCGATGGTCGCCATCAGCCGGCGCTCGGACTCGCGCAGGCGCACTTGGTGGCGCTTCAGAAGCGTGATGTCGGTGCCGACGGACACGAGACCGCCATCGCGCGTGCGGCGATCGTTGATCTGCAGCCAGCGCTGGTCGGCCAGCTGGACCTCCGAGGTCGAGGAATGATTGGAGCGATCCGGATCGGCGATGCGTCGTTCGATGATCGGGCGGGCCGAGGCGGCATTGACGGCCGAGCGCTCGGTGCCGGGCACGAGCACGGTATCGGGAAGCTGGTAGGCCTGCTGGTAATGCGTGTTGCACATCACGAGACGGTCGTTCTTGTCCCAGAGCACGAAGGCTTCCGAGGTACACTCGATGGCGTCGGCCAGCCGCTGGTCGGCTTCGGCATAGCGCTGGGCGAGGCGGTGCTGCTCGGTCACGTCCATGGCGATGCCGATGAGGTGCACGCGGTCGCCGCTGGTGCGGATTACCTGCGCGCGGGCGCGCAGCCAGACATAATGTCCGTCGGCATGGCGCATGCGGAACACGTGGTCGATGTGGCGGATGTCGCCGCGGGCGATCGAGCGGGCAACCTTGTAGAGGCCGGTATCGTCGGGATGCATCAGCCGGGCGGCATCGCCGAAGGAGAGCACGCTGCCCTGCGGCGTCATGCCCAGCATCTCGTACATGGAGCGTGACCAGAAAAGCCGCCGGTTCGGCATGTCGAAATCCCACAGCCCGCACCGGCCGCGCGACAGCGCGGTTTCGACGCGCAGGTTGGATTCGGCAAAGATCTGGTCGGCGTCGCGCGCGCGCTTGGCCTGGATGTAATAGGCATAGAGCACGACGAGCAGGATGGCCGAAATGCCGGCAAACAGCGTGACGTTGAGCGAGACCTCGTCGCGCCAGAGCCGGTCCATATGCGCGAGCGGCGTTGCCACCATCAGCGTGCCGGCCTTGTCGCCCACCTGCATCAGTGCGACGACATATTCGCTACCGCCAATGAAGGCGTTCATGACCGTCGAGCGTTCGCCGAAATACTGGAAGGCGGCGATTTCCGGCGAGATCGCCGACAGCGCGCGTCCGGTAAAGGCCTTGCCCTCCGACGAGGAGGCGAAGATGCGGCCGTCATTGCGAACGCCGAGCGCGAAAGCGCCGGGGGCGAGCATGTCGGGCGTGAGAAGATCGTTGAGCGCCTGTTCCACCGGCGCGCGCTGCGCCTGATCGAAGAGGAGGTGCGCCTGCGGGGCGAGGATCGCTTCGGCTGCGGTGGCCGCCATGACCGTCGTCTGGCGGGCGCTGTTTTCCATCCGGGCATATTCGTTGACGATGCCGCTGATGCGGGAGATGGCGACCACGATGAGGAACGCCGTGATCAGCACGGGAATGGAGCGCTTCAGCAGCGGCTCCGCCTTGTTGAGCCGGATCGAGGCCGGCGCGGCCAGACCGCGCACATGCCGCAGGAAAGCCTGTTCAAGGCTCGCAAGGCCCGGGAATCGTGGGCGCAGCCCATCCCCGGCCGCGCGCATCTGTTGCGCTTCCGCCATCTTCGTCAAATCTTTGAACCTCGTTTGATTCGACGCGCCGCTCGCCCGAATCTGGCTCAATGAATCAATTCGGATTCTTCTTGTCCAGCGAAAAGGCTAACGAGAGGTTAACCAGTTCTCACCGGTACGAATTCGCAGCTTGCCGCGCCGCGAATCCGGTTTTTCCGGTAAGCCGTTGAAAAGAATCAGGCATTGGACGCGCCCGATCCGGAACGTCAGCCGTTTAGGGTGCGCTCGACGATGTCGCTGACATCGGGCGAAAGCTTCGCGCCAGCTGCGATCTCACCGAGCGCCGCACGGGCCTGTTCGGCCCGTCCGGCCTCGAGCGAACGCCAGGAGCGCATCGCGGTGAGAATGCGCGCGGCGAGCTGCGGGTTGCGCGGATCGATCTCCAGGATCTGGCGGGCGAGGAACCGGAAACCCTTGCCGTCCGCCCGGTTGAAGCCGGTCGGATTGGAGAAGGCGAAGGTGCCGACGAGCGCGCGGACGCGGTTCGGGTTGAGACCGTTGAAGAGCGGATGCGTCATCAGCGCCTCGACGCGCTCCAGCGTCGCGGCGCCGGGAATGGTCGCCTGGACGGTGAACCACTTGTCGAGAACGAGCGCATTGTCCGCGAAACGCGTCTGGAAGCTCTCGAGCGCCTGGGCGGCGTCCGGCGTATCCGGGAAGCGGTGCACGAGGATGGTCAGCGCCTGGACGAGATCGGTCATGTTGTCGGCGGCGGCGAAGGCCTCGACGGCTCTGGCCGGGATGTTTTCGGCGAGCACGAGGTAGGACAGGGCGCCATTGCGCAAGGCGCGGCGACCGGCGCTCGCGGCATCCGGAGAGAATGCTTCCGACGAGCCCATGGTGTCGAACAGGCGGGCGAACGTCTCCCGCGCAGAAACCGCAATGGCCGTCATGATCTCGCGCCGGGCGGCGAAGATGGCGTCCGGGTTGTTGTCACGGCCGATCTCCCGCGCAATATCCGACTCGCTCGGCAGGGCCAGCGCCTGGGCGCGGAAGGCCGGCTCCAGCGCGTCGTCCGAAACCGTCGCCATCAGCGCGTCGATGAGCGACGCGTCGCACACGACCGGCGTGCCGGCGCGGACGCTGGCGGTCGCGGCCACCAGCGCGTCGAGCGCCATGTCGTTCAGCGCCTGCCAGCGCGAGAAAAGATCCGTCTCGAACCGGGCGATATGGGCGCGGTCGGCCAGCGATTTTTCGAAATGCAGGTTGATCGGGGCGGAGAAGCCGCGATTGAGCGAGACGACCGGCCGCGAAGCGATGCCCTCGAACGTCACGGTCTGGCTGCGCTCGACGAGATGCAGCACGTCGCCGGTGACCTCGGCGCCGGTCACGCCCGACGGCTGCGCGATCGTGCCGTCTTCCGAGATCAGCGCGAAGCGAAGCGGGATGTGCATCGGCTGCTTCGTGCTCTGGCCGGGCGTCGGCGGCACGGTCTGCTCCAGCGCCAGCGTGAAGGTCTGCCGGTTCGCGTCGAAGGTGCCCGATGCGCTGACGAGCGGTGTGCCTGCCTGGTGGTACCAGAGTGCGAATTGCGCGAGATCGCGACCGCTCGCATCCTCGAAGCAGCGCACGAAATCCTCGATGGTCACGGCCTGCCCGTCATGGCGCTCGAAATAGAGGTCCATGCCGGCCTTGAACAGATCGGGCCCGAGCAGGGTCGCGATCATGCCGGTGACTTCCGAGCCCTTTTCGTAGACGGTCGTCGTGTAGAAATTGTTGATCTCGCGAAAGTGCGTCGGCCGGACCGGATGCGCCAGCGGGCCGCCGTCTTCCGGGAACTGCTCGGCCTTCAGATGACGGACTTCCGCGATGCGCTTGACGGCGCGCGACCGCTGGTCGGCGGAAAACTGGTGGTCGCGATAGACCGTCAGGCCTTCCTTCAGGCACAGCTGGAACCAGTCGCGGCAGGTGATGCGGTTGCCGGTCCAGTTGTGAAAATATTCGTGCGCGATGATCGCCTCGATATTGGCGTAGTCCTGGTCGGTGGCGGTTTCCGGATCGGCCAGCACGTATTTGTCGTTGAAGACGTTGAGCCCCTTGTTCTCCATGGCGCCCATGTTGAAATCGGACACGGCGACGATCATGAAGATGTCGAGATCGTATTCGCGGCCGAACGCCTCTTCGTCCCAGCGCATGGAGCGCTTCAGTGCGTCCATGGCGTAGGCCGCGCGCGGCTCCTTGCCGTGCTCGACATAGATCTTCAGAACGACCTCGCGGCCGGACAGGGTGGTGAAGCTGTCCTCGATGACGCCGAGATCGCCGGCGACCAGCGCGAAGAGGTAGCTGGGCTTGGGATGCGGATCGAACCAGGCGGCGAAATGCCGCCCGTCGCCCATGCCCGCACCGCCGAGGAAATTCCCGTTCGAGAGCAGCAGCGGCACCGTCGCCTTGTCGGCGATGATGTTGACCGTGTAGACGGCGAGAACGTCGGGCCTGTCGGGGAAGAAGGTGATGCGGCGGAAACCCTCGGCCTCGCACTGCGTGCAGTAGACGTCGTTCGTCCGGTAGAGGCCCATCAGCTTGGTGTTGGTCTGAGGCGAAAGCTCTGTCGTGACGGTGATTTCGAACGGCGCGCTTTCCGGCAGACCGCGAATGGTCAGCGTCGCCGCGGTCTCGGTGTAGTCTTTTGCGGCGATCGGCTCCTGATCGAGCGCCAGCCCGGTCATCTTCAGCTCGTCGCCATCCAGCACCAGCGGACGATCGGCAGCAACGCCTTCGCGGCGATGGAAGATCAGCCGGGCTTCGACCTTGGTTTCCAGCGGATCCAGTTCGAATGTCAGATCGACGCGCTCGAGCACGAAATCCGTCGGTTGATAATCTTCGAGGTGGATAATCTGGCCCGTGTCCGTCCGCATGTTTCGTTTTGCTCCCGAGGCAGCCTGAGAAGCCGCTCGCAAGGGTGCGAGGGCCAGTGCCGATCAAAGACCTGAACAATTACGCGTTTCGGCCTAACAAGATTTTAAGCAATAAGCCATTTTCAGGCGGACATCATCCTTTTCGAATCACTATTTCTTAGGTGCCCCGCGCCGGGGGGCCGCACGCTGCACGATCGCGCGCGGATATCTGCAACTTTCCGCCCAAGGCGATTCCGGTTTGCGGATTTATGCAGTAGGCTTGCGATTCTCCGCGCCGCCTCAGGCTCCCTTTCCCTTCTCGTGCATGCAGGACCGATCTTATGGATCGCGACGAGCCCAACCCGCTTCTGGGTATTGCTCTCAAAGTATCGTCCGTTCTCGTTTTCGTGGCGATGTCGACCTTCATCAAATCGGCGGGCGACGGTATCGCCACGGGGCAGATCACCTTCTACCGCTCCGCTTTCGCCATGGTGCCGATTCTCGGCTATCTCGCGATCAAGGGCGATCTCGGCACCGCCTTCAGGACGCGCGATCCGTTCGGGCATCTCATTCGCGGCTTCATCGGCATTCTCGCCATGAGCTGCGGCTTCTACGGCCTGACGCATCTGCCGCTGCCCGAGGCGATCGCCATCGGCTATGCCATGCCGCTGCTCGCCGTCGTCTTCGCCGCCGTGTTCTTGAAAGAGGTCGTGCGCATCTATCGCTGGTCGGCCGTCATGGTCGGTCTTGTCGGGGTGATGATCATCACCTATCCGCGGCTGACGCTGTTTGCCGGTGGCGGTGGCGAGGCCGGCGCGGCCTATGGCGCGCTTGCGGTGCTGATATCGGCAGCGCTCGGCGCAACCGCGATGGTGCTGGTGCGCAAGCTCGTGATGAACGAGCGGACGCACACGATCGTGCTCTATTTCTCGCTGTCGGCCTCGCTGTTCTCGCTGCTGACCTTGCCCTTCGGCTGGGAGCCGCTCAGCTGGCGCGCCTTCCTGTTCCTGATGGCGGCAGGCTTTTGCGGCGGCGTCGCGCAATTGCTGCTGACGCAGAGCTATCGCTATGCGGATATGTCGACCATCGCGCCGTTCGAATACACGTCGATCGTGCTCGGCCTGGTGATCGGCTACTGGCTGTTCGACGACGTGCCCACCATCACCATGCTGATCGGCACCGCCATCGTCATCGGTGCCGGCATCTTCATCATCCTGCGCGAACACAGGCTGGGTCTGGAACGACGAGCCGCGCGCAAGCATGTGACGCCGCAAGGATGACACGGTCGCGGTTGCGTGAGGAGGGTCAGGGAGGAAAGGGGCCATGCGGGTGGCGTCGGGTGAAGACCCTAGGGCTCACGCGAATCGACCGAAGAGATGAAGGGGCAGCGTTCGCGACGCAGTTGCCCTCTCAAACGGCCGTCTTCCCAAACGGGTTGGTGCGGCGAAGAGGCAATGCCGAGGCGCCTCACGCCTGAGGCGCAAGACTGCGCAGCGGTTTTGCAATAACGACATGCGCAAAACGACGAGCGAAAGCGCAACACGCTGATCTGGAAGATCGCGCCTTAACGCGGCAGCAGGCCGAAGGTGCCTCGGTTCACATCCGAAGACGCGCGGAGATCGCGACTGAGGTCGGAAAAGGTCTGCGAGGCGCGCACGGCGATCCGGATGTCGGAGATAAAAGCGTTGAGCGCGCGAATGGGCATGGGGCAGTCTTTCAGTTGCGTCCGGAGACCGCCCGGATCGACGTTCGTCAGTCTCGTGATGACCGACAAAGCGCCGGACGGGCTCAGCGATCGTCGCTGAGACGGCTTAGCGCTGGATGAATTCGGCGTAGATGGTGGCAGGACGTGCGGCACGGGCATAGCCGGCGGCGGTCATCTGCTCGTTTGCTGCCGAGCCGAAGCCGCTGAACGGCGTGCGGAGGGCAGAGCCACTGCGGCGGAGCGTTTCGAAGCCGCAATGCAGGGGGCGCGGACGGGTGTTCATTGTCAGTTCCTTAAATTCCGTTCCTCCCGTGATGCTATATTGCGCCGCACCATGCTTTTCACAAGCCGTGAAGTCGGGTTGCTGCCATGCGCAACTTGCATGGCTTTTTGCATGCATCCTTCACAGTTTCTTCAAGATTGCGAATCGCGCGCAGAAACGCCTGCCCATGCCGACGTGTCAGGCATTGTCCGGTGCGGCGAACATCTGCAGGTCCTGCCAGGCGAGGCGCTTGCAGATCGGGGCCGACATCAGGTCCTGCGGATGCAGCGTTGCCAGTGCCCGAAACGTCTCGCCGCCGGTGGTGATCGTCCGCCAGTCGCCGCGCATTTCGTGGATCGTGTCGCTGCCGCCGAAGAAGAACCGCGCCGCGAAATTGCCGAGCACCAGGACACGCCGGGGCCGGGCGAGCGCAAACTGCCGGTCGAGAAAGGGCCGGCAGATCTCCAGTTCGCGCGCCGACGGCATGCGGTTGCCCGGCGGCCGCCAGGGAATGACGTTCGTGACCAGCACGCCCGCACGCTCGAGGCCGATCGCGGCCAGCATCTTGTCGAGCAGATCGCCCTGCCGACCGGCGAAAGGCCGCCCGTCGCGGTCGTCGTCGCCATTCGGTCCCGGCCCGACGATCATCAGCCCGGCGGCCGGATCGCCCTCGGCAAAGACCAGATTGCGGGCGCTGTTGCGCAGGTTGCAGCCGGTAAAGCCGTCAAGCGCGCTCTTGAGATCGGCGAGCGTCTGCGCCGAGCCTGCGGCGATCCGCGCCTCTGCCACGGCCTGCTCGTCGGGAATGGCGACCCGCGTCGAGACCGGGCGGGGTGCGGGGTCGGACTTGCCGCGGCCCTGCTGCTTTTCCACAGCGGGCGGTTGCGCGCGCCCGCCAGCCTCATTTTTGGGCGTCGTTCTGGACGAGCCTTGCGAATCCCGCAGAGCTTCGTCGCGGACGCCGGATCCAGCGCCGCCGCGTGTCGCCTGACTGGCGGCAAAGGCGGCGATCCGGTCGATCGGGTCGTCCTCCAGGAGCCAGTCCACGCCGGAATCCGCATGGAACGCGAGAAGCGCCGCAAGCTCGTGCGGCGACATCGCATCCAGGATCGGTCCGTCGGCAAACCGTGTCTCGTCGGGGGAGGTCATGGGACAAGGTTTACAGAAGCGCCGCCGTGCATGAAAGCGGCAATTGGCCGAAAGGCCGCCGCGTGACGCCCGGAAGCCTCAGTTCGCCTCCGCCGTCCACAGATCGATGTCGTCGCGGGCGCCGATCAGGGCCAGGCCATGGGCGATGGAGAGAAGTTCGCCGCCGCTCTCGATCTTTCCCGCATCGAACCGCCGCTCGAACAGGCGCCGCACGGCCGGCACGAAGGAGGTGCCGCCCGTCAGGAACACCTTGTCCACGCCACCCGCCGTCGTGCTCGTCTTTTCCAGCACCTCGTCCAGCGCGCTCTCGATTCGGCCGAGTTCCGGGGCGATCCATTGCTCGAAATCGGACCGACGCACGATCTTGCGGCTGCGTTCGCCGAGCGGTGCGAAGTAAAATTCGGTCTCGTCCTCGGCCGAAAGCCGCATCTTGGTGGCCGAGACCGCCTGGTAGAGCGGATAGCCTTCGTCATGCTCGATCAGGTCGATGAAGGCTTCGAGCTTTTCCGGCTCCAGCGAGGAGCGGACGAGCTGCTTCAGGTCGGCGAAGTCCTTCAGTGTCTTGAAGATCGACAGCTGGTTCCAGCGGCCGAAATTGGCGTAGTAGCCCGAGGGCACGTCGAGCACCTTGTCGAAGGAGCGGAACTGGGTGCCCTTGCCGATCAGCGGCGAGACGAGGTTGTCGATGATGCGGAAGTCGAAATGATCGCCGGCGACGCCCACGCCGGAATGGCCGATGGGCGTTGCCGACAGCACGCCGGCATGGGTCTCGAAGCGGATCAGCGAGTAGTCGGTGGTGCCGCCGCCGAAATCGGCGACCAGCACCGTCGCATCCTGCCTCAAGGTCTGGGCGAAGTAGAAGGCGGCCGCCACCGGCTCGTAGACATAGCGGATGTCCGAGAAGCCGAAGGTGCCGAGCGCCGTCTGGTAGCGCTCCAGCGCCAGATTGTCGTCCGGGTTCGCCCCGGCATAGCGCACCGGCCGGCCGACGACGATGCGGGTGCCTTCGACCGGCCAGGCGTCGCCGGCATAGTCGCGCAGGCGTGCGACGAAAGCGCGCATCAGGTCCTCGAACCCGTTGCGGCGCGCAAAGATCAGCGTGCCCTGGAACAGCGGGCTGGCCGCGAAGGTCTTGATCGACTGCAGGAAGCGCGCGTCGCCGGGATTGTCGATGAAGGTGCGGATGGCGGCCTGTCCCGCCTCGATCTGCAGGGCCTGCGCGCCGAGATTCGGATGCTTCATGAAGGACAGGGCGGTGCGCATCGTGTCGTAGCGGCCGGCAGGGCTGTCGAAACCGATGGCCTGCGTGCCGCCGCTGCCGACGGTGGCGAGGACGGAGTTGGTGGTGCCGAAATCGAAGCCGAGCGACGCGGTCATGATCTGTCTCCTGGTGCGGATCGCCGCGACGCAAGGCCGTCGCGCCGGAGCTCCGGCGCCGGGTCGGCGAGGTGTCGCGGGCGGTGCGATGCGGGCATGGGCCGGTCCGGCGGGACGGGCTTGCGGAAAGGGCCCTGCGAAAAGGCCCCTGCGAAAAGGCTCTGTGAAAGGACCCTGTGAAAGGACCCTGGGAAAAGAAATCTCGCCACTGGCGGCTTTGGGAAGGGCGCTCCCTCGCATGGGCCCGTGCGAAAAACAAGAGCGAATGGCCGGATCGGCATGGTCGATGGCGCACATCGGCTCGACAAGCCGGCGCGGATTTGACATGACGAAACGATGAAGACGGGTCCGGTAGCAGTCGCTGGGAGGCGGGGTGATCATGAGCGAAGCACAAGAATTGCCTGAGCGCGCCTTGCCTGAGCGCGAGAGCATGGATTTCGACGTCGTCGTGGTCGGCGCCGGCCCGGCCGGCCTTTCCGCTGCGATCCGGCTGAAGCAGATCGACCCGGAGCTGACCGTCGTCGTGCTGGAGAAGGGCGCGGAGGTCGGCGCCCATATCCTGTCGGGCGCCGTCGTCGATCCCTGCGGCATGGACGCGCTCCTGCCCGGCTGGCGCGAAGAGGCGGATCATCCCTTCAAGACGCAGGTGACCGAGGACCAGTTCCTGCTGCTCGGCCCGGCCGGCTCGCTGCGCCTGCCGAACTTCGCCATGCCGCCGCTCATGAACAATCACGGCAACTACATCGTCTCGCTCGGCAATGTCTGTCGTTGGCTGGCGGGCAAGGCCGAAGAACTCGGCGTCGAAATCTATCCGGGCTTTGCCGCGACCGAGGTGCTCTACGACGAGCAGGGCGCGGTGGTCGGCGTCGCCACCGGCGACATGGGCATCGAGAAGAACGGCGAACCCGGCCCGAACTTCGCCCGCGGCATGGAGCTGCGCGGCAAATACGTGCTGATCGGCGAAGGCGTGCGCGGTTCGCTCGCCAAGCAGCTGATCGCAAGATACGACCTGCAGAAAGACCGCGAGCCGCAGAAATACGGTCTGGGGATCAAGGAACTCTGGCAGGTGAAGCCGGAGAACCACAAGCAGGGTCTCGTACAGCACTCCTTCGGCTGGCCGCTCGGCCTCAGCACCGGCGGCGGCTCGTTCCTCTATCATCTCGAGGACAACACGGTGGCCGTCGGCTTCGTGGTGCATCTCAACTACAAGAACCCCTATCTCTACCCGTTCGAGGAATTCCAGCGCTTCAAGACGCACCCGGCGATCCGCGGCACGTTCGAGGGGGGCAAGCGCCTCTCCTACGGCGCGCGCGCCATCACCGAGGGCGGCTATCAGTCGGTGCCGAAGCTGACCTTCCCGGGCGGCGCTCTGATCGGCTGTTCCGCCGGTCTCGTCAACGTGCCCCGCATCAAGGGCAGCCACAACGCCGTGCTGTCGGGCAAGATGGCCGCCGAGAAGATCGCCGCGGCCATTGCGGCCGGCCGGGCGAACGATGAAGTGGTCGAGATTGAAAACGAATGGCGCGCCGGCCCGATCGGCACGGACCTCAAGCGCGTGCGCAACGTCAAGCCGCTCTGGTCGAAGCTCGGCACGGTGGCCGGCGTGGCGCTCGGCGGTCTCGACATGTGGACCAACCAGCTCCTCGGCTTCTCCTTCTTCGGCACGCTGAAGCACGGCAAGACCGATGCCCAAAGCCTGGAGCCGGCGGCCAAGCACAAGCGCATCGCCTATCCGAAACCGGATGGCGTCCTGACCTTCGATCGCCTGTCCTCGGTGTTTCTCTCCAACACCAACCATGAGGAAGACCAGCCGGTCCATCTCAAGGTGAAGGACATGGCGCTGCAGAAGCGCTCCGAGCACGACATCTATGCGGGTCCGTCCACACGCTACTGTCCGGCCGGCGTCTATGAATGGGTGGAGAAGGATGGCGACGAGGTCTTCGTGATCAACGCGCAGAACTGCGTGCACTGCAAGACCTGCGACATCAAGGATCCGAACGGCAACATCACCTGGGTTCCGCCGCAGGGCGGCGAGGGGCCGGTCTATCCGAACATGTAAGGCGCGTCGCTGGAGGCCCGTTTCACAAAAACGCCGAAAGCCCTCCGCTCTCCGTCCACGTCCTGTCAGGTCGGCCTGAAGAAACGGGGTGCGGAGAGGGAGGGTTTTTCTATGCGTGGATCGATCAATGCACGGTCATCCATTCGCGGGCCGAACGCAGCGCGATGGCGAGGTCGGCTTTCGACATGGTGGCGGCCAGTTCGGCGCGCAGCTCGGCGGCCCGCTCGGAGCCCTTGATGGCGGCGATGTTCAGCCATTTGTGCGCGGCGACCACATCGACGTCGCAGCCGCGGCCGGTGGCGTACATCAGGCCCATGTTGCAGAAGGCTTCCGCGCGGTTTTCGCCGGCGATCGTGGCATAGGTGAAATTCTGGAGGTCGAAGCGTGCCATTGTCGTTGTCCCTGTTGCGTTGAACGTTTCTTCGTGCAGTCCCTGTTTCGACCTCTGGAAGCCCGGCCCTCTGCGGGGCTCTTGATCTTCCGGAGGCTGTCGGCGGAGTGTTTCGTCTCCGCTCGTCTTATGGATTGAAGTATGCCGCACGGCCTTCAATGCGCGCTTAAAATGCATGATTAATTCGCGGCAAACGAAGTTCAAACGATTGGTAAACTTGGGTTTTCGTTAAACATCGCAGGCCCTGTATTGCCTGGCTTTCGCGTCAAATTTTACGCATCTTTCACGTCTGGATTTCAACGCTTCGTTCACCACGAAACGCATGGGCGCTCTTCGTCCCTGGAAAATCCGTGCGGCACGAGATTCTTCCAATGCGCTTTTGACATTCCTTTTACGTTCACGTAATTTTTGAATGCGGCGCTGGGGAGGCGCCTTTTGGGAGGAGATTTCATGAAGATCACATCGATTGTGTCTGCAGCCGTTCTGGGTTCGGCTCTTCTTGCCTTGCCCGCATTGGCGGCGGAGCCCATCGTCGGCAACTGGAAGACGGCAAGTGGCGAGACCGCAGCGATCGCGTCCTGCGGCGGCAGCTTCTGCATCACGGTGAAGACCGGCAAGAATGCGGGAAAGAAGATCGGCACCCTGTCGGGTGCTGGGGAAAGTTACACCGGCGAAGTGACCGACCCCGACAACGACAAGACCTATAGCGGTTCCGCCGCCGTCACGGGCAAACAGCTGAAACTCAAGGGTTGCGTGCTGAAGGTGCTTTGCAAGAGCCAGACCTGGAGCCGGCTCTGAGCCTTCGCTCCTTCGACCGTCGCCGGCGCCATGGCGGCCGGAAGGATGACGGATGGATGCCGGAAGGATAACGGAGCCCTCCGGCAGAAGGGCTCCGCTTTTGAAAGCGATCTACTGCGCGCGCTGGCCGAACAGGATCTTCTGCGCGTCCTTGTCTTCCGACAGATGTTTTTGCCGCTCGCGCTCCTCGCGACCGACATCGAAGCCGGCGATGACGGCGGGGCGGGCGGCCAGCGCCTCGAACCAGCGCTTCAGGTGCGGGAAGTCGTTGAGATCCTGCCCGCCGCTTTCATACTGGCGCACCCAGCCGAGGCAGGCCATGTCGGCGATCGAATAGTCTCCGGCCAGATAGTCCCGGTCGGCCAGGCGCCGGTTCATGACGCCGTAGAGGCGATTGACCTCGTTGGTGTAGCGCTCGATGCCGTAGGCGATCTTTTCCGGCGCATAGTGCCGAAAATGATTGGCCTGTCCCGCCATCGGGCCGAGCCCGCCCATCTGCCAGAACAGCCATTGATCGACATCGACGCGCGCCCGCTCGTCGCTCGGGTAGAAACGCCCGGTCTTGCGGCCGAGATATTGCAGGATGGCGCCGGACTCGAACACCGAAATCGGTGCGCCGCCCGGGCCGTCGGGATCGATAATGGCCGGCATGCGGTTGTTGGGGGCGATCTTCAGGAAGTCGGGTGCGAACTGCTCGCCCTTGGAAATGTTGATGTACTTGACCGCGTAGGGAAGGCCGAGTTCTTCCAGCAGGATGGTGATCTTCCAGCCATTGGGTGTCGGCCAGTAATAGAGGTCTATCGGTGCGGACATGTTTGGCTCCGGTCTCTCGCTTGCATCGGGTTCGACGCCAGCCTAGCGCAGAAAGCATCGAACCGGAACCGTTTGCGCAGGATGATCGGTCCTGCCGCGCGGGTCGGGCAGGCCGGATCGGCGGGTGTCGCGAGGACGAGTGGAGGAGACTCTGTGCAATGCAGCATTCAACCTGAACGGCACATGAACCGGCCTCTCAGCTAGAATTCAGTTTGGCTGTGCGAAAAGACGATCATCGAACCCACACCCACCCAAATCGCTCGAACGGATCGACTGTCATGGATATCATTGCTCGCCGCCTCACGATCATCAGCGCCCTCATGGTCGTCTTCGCCATGAGCCTGGCGGCCGCCGTCAGCGCCGACACCGAGCGCCGCCGCCAGCATGATTACACCACGACGCTGGCCGACTGCACCGCGCATACCGCGCAGTTCTGCCAGGCAAAGCTCTGACGCGAACCTGTTGCGCGCCGGCTTGACCGCCGCCCGATCCGGCACGCTCACCCTGTCGAACCCGCCACTTCCGGGCGGGTTCCGGGCCTCTTCTCTTTCTCCGGCATTGCAGAAGACCGGATGAAATCCGCTTGTGTCCACGCCGCGCCTGCGATCATCATCGCCCCATGTTCGGCCTTCCTGTCTCCACCATCCTCCTCTATGCGCTCGCAGCCCTGTTCGAGATCGCCGGCTGTTTCAGCCTGTGGGCCTGGCTCCGGCTCGGACGCTCCGCGCTCTGGCTCATCCCCGGCATCGCCAGTCTGGTGGCCTTTGCCTGGCTCCTGACATTCAGCCCGCAGCCGGCGGCCGGCCGGAGTTTCGCGGCCTATGGCGGCATCTACATCGCGGCATCGGTTCTCTGGATGTGGCTTGCGGAGGGCGTGCGGCCCGATCGCTTCGATCTCGCCGGCGTGCTGCTGGCGCTCGCCGGAACGCTCGTCATCATCGCGCCTTCGCGCGGCTGAAGACGTGCGGGAAGGAATTGCAGCGCGGCGGCGTCACTTGTCGTTTGCTTGTCAATTACGGCATCCTATAATGCCGTATGAGCGCACGAATCTCTTCCGTCCCCGTCCTTCCCATCGCCATGCCCGAGGCCTTCGAGCCCCAGACCTACGACGATCCCGTCCAGGCGGTGGATGCGCTGACCGCGCTCTATGAGCGCAACACCAATTTCCTCGTGGACGGGTTCACGGCGCTCGGCAAGGGCGTCGCCGCCAGCCGGTTCCGCGCCTGCTACCCGCAGGTCAGCATGGAAACCTCCAGCTTCGGCCATGTCGATTCGCGCCTGTCCTACGGCCATGTCACCGCGCCCGGCGTCTACACGACCACGGTCACCCGCCCCAAACTGTTCCGGCACTATCTCAAGGAACAGCTCGGCCTGTTGATTCGCAATCACGGCACGGGCATCACGGTGTCGGAATCCGCGACGCCCATCCCGCTGCACTTCGCGTTCGGCGAGGGCGCGCATGTCGAGGCGTCGCTGGCCGAGAATATCGATGTGCCCCTGCGCGACCTGTTCGATACGCCCGACCTCTCGACCACCGACGACGAGATCGCCAACGGTGCCTATGAGCCGGGCCCAGGCGAACCCTTTCCGCTGGCCCCGTTCACCGCACAGCGCATCGATTATTCGCTGGCACGCCTCAGCCATTACACAGCGACCAGCGCGGCGCATTTCCAGAACTTCGTGCTCTTCACCAATTACCAGTTCTACATCGATGAATTCTGCGTCTGGGCGCGCAAGCAGATGTCCGAGGGCGGCAATGGCTACACGGCCTTCGTCGAGCCGGGAAACATCGTGACGCAGGCCGGCTCCGACGAGCCGGACAGCGACCTGACGCTCGCCCGCCTGCCGCAGATGCCGGCCTATCACCTGAAGAAGAAGGGGCATGGCGGCATCACCGTCGTCAATATCGGCGTCGGTCCGTCCAATGCGAAGACCATCACCGACCATATCGCCGTGCTGCGCCCGCATGCCTGGCTGATGCTCGGTCACTGCGCCGGCCTGCGCAACAGCCAGGCGCTCGGCGATTATGTTCTGGCGCATGCCTATGTGCGCGAGGACCATGTGCTGGACGACGATCTGCCGGTCTGGGTGCCGATCCCGGCGCTTGCCGAAGTGCAAATGGCCTTGCAGGAAGCCGTGGCGGAAACCACCGGCTACGAGGGCTACGACCTCAAGCGCATCATGCGCACCGGCACGGTCGCGACCATCGACAACCGCAACTGGGAGCTTCGCGACCAGCGCGGCCCGGTCAAGCGGCTGTCGCAGTCACGGGCGATTGCGCTCGACATGGAATCCGCCACCATCGCCGCCAACGGCTTCCGGTTCCGGGTTCCTTATGGAACGCTGCTCTGCGTCTCCGACAAGCCGCTGCATGGCGAGCTGAAACTGCCGGGCATGGCAACGGCTTTTTACAAGAATCAGGTCAGCCAGCATCTGCAGATCGGCATTCGCGCTCTGGAAAAGCTGGCCGCGATGCCGCCGGAAAAGCTGCATTCCCGCAAGCTTCGCAGCTTCTTCGAGACGGCGTTTCAGTAGAGGCTTCGAAGGATGACCGCAGGCGGGCGCGCCGCCTCGGTCAGGCCGTCTGTTCCGGCGCCGGGGCGACGGCCGCAGCCTGCGGCGCCACCGATCGTCCCACGAGCAGCTTCAGTTCGCCCGCATGAATCCGGATATCGACGTCGCCGCGCAACGGCAGCAATTCGCCGTCGATGACGCAATTGATCTTGTGCCGGCGGGCGTGCGGGAAATAGAGCTCCACCTGCTTCACGCTCATCTCGGTGATCAGCGTGCTCTCGCGGAATTTTCCCCTGAGAATATCGAAGACGAGGCGTCCGACGCCCGGCGGGGTGAGGGGCGGCGCGGTGTAGAAGCCGAGATGGCCGCCGGTCAGGTCGTCCGCATACATCAGCGAATTGGCGCCGAAATGATTGTTGGAGACGGACAGGGCGGACACCTTGCGCCGTTCCGTCACGCCGTCGGCGCGAAACTCGATCTTGAACTGCGGCGGGTTGAAGACCACGCCGATCGCGGCCCGGGTGCTGGCCGAAATCTTGCCGAGGCGCGAGGCGAAGCTGTAGGATTCGCGGTAGCGCACCATGCGCGCATGCAGGCCCATGGAAAACTGGTGCACGAAGGCGCGACCATTGGCGCTGCCGATGTCGCCCTCGATCACCTCGCCATGGGCGAGCACGTCCAGCACCTTCCAGATATCGAGCGGCAGCTTCAGCGAGCGGGCAAAGAGGTTCATCGTCCCCGCGGGCACGACGCCGAGCGGCAGCCCGCTTTTCCAGGCGACGCCGGCGGCCGCGGAAATCGTGCCGTCGCCCCCGCCGGCAATCATCGCATCGAGGTCGTCGCGGTTGGCTGCTTTCTTGAGTTCCGCTTCCATGTCGCTGCCCGACACCACGGCGATCTCGATCTCATGGCCGGCAGAGCGGAAGGCGCCCTCCATCGCTTGGGAATAGGCAGCCATATCGGTGGTGCGAAAGGTGCCGCCGTCGCTGTTCAGTATCGCTTTGAGCTTCATGCGGATCCCGGCTGTGTCTGAGCGCAAGGCATGGGCAGACCGGGCAGGTCCCGGCCGGTCCCTCCTGCCGGATCGTATATGCGGCGTTTATCACAGGCTTCAAGATGAGCCCCGCCGGTGAATCCCTGCTTATTTCGCATTCGCGCATGAAGGCGACAGCGGTCCGCTGACGAGACGCGCTCTGCCGTCGAATGGACGGGCAGAGCCCTCACGCTGCGGCTTGCAGAACCACGACCTGATCGCCGGCCTTCACGCGATCGTAGAGATCGACGACATCGTGATTGAGCATGCGGACGCAGCCGCTCGACATCGCGTGCCCGATCGATCGCGGCTGGTTGGTGCCGTGAATGCGGAACAATGTGTCGTTGCCGCCGCGATAGAGATAGATCGCGCGCGCGCCGAGCGGATTGTTCGGGCCGCCCGGCAGGCCGCCGGCATATTTGAGGTTCCGGTCGGGGTCGCGACGAATCATGTTCGGCGTCGGCGTCCAGCTCGGCCATTCCGCCTTGCGGCCGATATAGGCATTGCCGGCCAGCGCATAGCCTTCGCGCCCGACGCCGATGCCGTACCGCATCGCGCGGCCATTGCCGAGAATATAGTAGAGCCGCCGCGCCGGCGTGTCGACCACGATGGTGCCGGCCGCATAGCTTGCGGGATAGGCCACGTCTTGGCGTCGCAGGTCCGGCTCGATCTGGTCCAGAGGCACCGCGGGCAGGGGGAAGCGTTCGTCGGGCAGGGCCGCATAGTTGAGGCGGGCAACCGATCCCGTGTCGGCGCAGCCGGCGAGAAGAGCGGAGAAACCGAGCAGCAGGCCGCGGCGGGAAATGGACATGAACAAGCCCCAAGTGGATGACTCTGGAGCGCTCAAAATGCCGGAATTATGGTTAACGCCTGGTAAAGACGCGCCACCTTGCGTTGTCGCCCGCGCTGTGGCCTTGCGCTGGCATCCGGCGTGCGTCGGGGAATCGTGACATCCTGTCATGGTTTGTGACATCCCGGTCACAGGGTTTGCCGGATCGTTTCGGCTCTTCGTGCGTTATGAACGGCCAAACGCATTTCCGCCCTATCTCGGGTCGATGTCCGTATCTCGTTCTGACAGGAGAATATCATGAACCAGTCCCTCGCCAGCATCGTCTGCGCTGCAGCCATCGCGTCCGGCACCCTTCCGGCCATGGCCGCCGACCTCGCTCCCGCACAATCCTATTCCGATTCCGGCGCCCGCAACGGCGTGAAGATCGGTTATCTCGATTGCACGATCGCCGGCGGCGCCGGCTATGTCCTCGGCTCGTCCAAGGAGGTCAATTGCGCCTTCAAGTCGACCATCGATGGCGAACCCGTCGATGACTACTCGGGCGCCATGCGCAAGCTCGGCATCGACCTCGGCTTCACCACCGAAGGCCGCCTGATCTGGGCCGTTCTCGCGCCCACGGCCGGCTATCACCATGGTTCGCTGGCCGGCCTCTACCAGGGCGCATCGGCCGAAGCCACGGTCGGTCTCGGCGTCGGTGCCAACATTCTGACCGGCGGCACGTCGGGCTCGATCCACCTTCAGCTCCTGAGCCTTCAGGGTCAGATCGGTCTCAACGTCGCCGCCGCGGGCACCTCGATGACGCTGACGTCGGTCAACTGATCGCCTGAAGCCTCGATTGACGAGACTTGAATGACGAAAAGAGCGCGTGGCCCCCGCCACGCGCTCTTTTCATGTCCCGTTCCCGCGCTCACGCCCGGCGAAGACGCTCCAGAACACGCGGCAGCGCCTGCGCGAAGGCATCCATCTCGGCCTGTGGACCGGCGCTGACGCGAATGCACCGGTTGAGCGGGGCCGCACCCGGCATGCGGATGAACACACCGGCATCGTCCATCAGCCCATCGACGATGGCGCGCGCGAAGGTCGCATCCGCGCCGCAATCGATCGCCACGAAATTCGTCGCGGACGGCAACGGCTTCAGCCCGGCCTCGTCCGCAATCCGGGCGATGGTCGCGCGCGCGGCGGCGATCTGGGCGATCACGGTCTGAAGATGGGCCTGATCCTGCAGCGCGGCCTCCGCCGCCGCCGTGCCGATGCGGTTCATACCGAAATGATTGCGGATCTTGTCGAAGGCCGCGGCCGTGCCGGGCGTGGAGATCGCATAGCCGATCCGCGCGCCGGCAAGGCCGTAAGCCTTCGAGAACGTCCGAGTCCGGATGATGTTCGGCCGGTCGATGAGGGCGGAGAGCGCGGGCAGGGTGCCGGTCGGTGCCGTCTCGCCATAGGCTTCGTCCAGCACCAGCAGGGTCGTTTCCGGCAGGGCCCGTGCAAAATCCAGCACGCTGTCGGCGTCCCACCAGCTCCCCATCGGATTGTCGGGATTGGCAAGATAGACCAGCGGTGCATCCTCGCGGATAACGGCCTCCCGCAGGCCCGCCAGGTTTTCCCGGTCGTCGCCGTCATAGGGTACGGTGATCAGTCGCCCGCCATGGCCGGCGACATGGAAATTGAACGTGGGATAGCCGCCGAGCGAGGTGACCACCGGCATGCCCGGCTCGATGACCAGGCGCACGATCTGCCCGAGAAGCCCATCGATGCCTTCGCCGATCGCCAGATTGTTCGGCTGCACGCCGAGGTGACGGGCGAGCGCCTGCTTCAGGTCGAAATTTTCGGGATCATTGTATTTCCAGACGCCCGACAGTGCGGATGTCATGGCGGCGACCACGCTCGCGGCAGGGCCGAAGCCGCTCTCGTTCGCCCCGATTCGCGCCGTCAGCCGGGCATGTCGCTGCCGTTCGATGGCTTCCGGCCCGACGAAAGGGACGGTTGCGGGGAGGGAACGGGCAAGCGGCGTGAAGCGGGCGAAAGCTGACATGATAAGGTCCGATGGTGACGACTTTTCGCCACCCTAGCAGAAACCGCCGCGCCGGAAACCGTCCGCCCCTCCAATCTCGAAGGACCGCTCTCAGACGGCGGCGTCGCCCAGCCAGCGCACGGCAAAGAAACCGCAGGCAGCGCCCAGCGCCGTGAGGAAGGTGCCCCAGATCATATCCACCACGCTCAGCATGGCCGGCCAGTTGCGCAGGGTGGAGAGGTTGGTGATGTCATAGGTGCCGTAGGCGGCAAGGCCGAGCACCGCACCATAGCCGATCGTCGTCATCAGCGACCCCGCCCGGAGCCCCGGAAGCACGGCGAGGATGACGATGGCCACGGCAAAGAACAGGTAGAAGACGGCGGCAACGGCAAGGTTCGGCTGCGGCGACATCAGGTCGCCGAGCTGGTCGCGGTAGAACGTCCGCGCCACGACGCCCAGCCACACGGCATCGACGACGAGGAAGGAAAGGAGGGTACCGGCATAGGCAATCAGATAGGTCTTCATCGTCGCGCTCCTGTTTTGCACGTCTACGGAGCGCGACCACAACCGGATTACCGTTTGTTGCGTCATTAGAGACGCCCCAAAGAAGCGCGAGGCGACGCAATCCGGCCATCAACGGCCCGTGCCTAACGCGTGGCGATGCTGTTCTGGGCGAAATCCATGCGGATCAGCTGGCGGATGAATTCCGGCGTCAGCTGCATATTGAAGCGCACGCCGAGTTCCGAGCCGCTGCGGTGAACGACGGTGCTGCCGATCTCCTCGGGAAAGCCGATGATCTCCACGAAGAAATGCTGCGGCAGGGAGACGGCCGGGTTGAAATCGATCATCGCGCCGCCGATCGAGATATGCCGCAAGAGCCCGTTATATTTCGTCTTCGGTTTCAGATGCTGACCGACCACGAGAATGCGGCAGGGGCGCTCGAGGAAGAAGTGCTTGTAGGTTGCACTCGTCTGCCCCGGACGGGCCTCCGCCCTGTGCATGATCATGGACATGGGATTGCTCCGGTCAAGGGTCGCTCGCTCTCGCCCTGATCCTTAGGCCGCGAGCCTTGTTTCAACCTTGTCGTTGCGGGCGTGAGGGCCCATGCGGCCAACGGTCCATCCAACCCGGCGCGCGCCATGCCGCCGAGCGATCGCCATACGCCACAGCACCCGGCCCCCGAGCACCTTCCCGTGCGGAAGACACCCGCATCTTCATGACCGTTTTGCGAGATCATCGCCAGAAAGACCAAATAGCCCTTGATCCCCACGTGGATTGATCCTATCAGGGGCCTCGACGGAGAGGTGGCCGAGTGGTCGAAGGCGCTCCCCTGCTAAGGGAGTATACCCGGAAGGGTATCGTGGGTTCGAATCCCATCTTCTCCGCCATTCCCGCCGATTTTACGCTATGGCGCGATATTCCGCTCGATGGTTACTCAATCACCGCCGAATTCTGCATGGGCGTCCGACTTGTCCCTATCTGTAGCGACAAAGGATGAGCGCCTCTCGACCCTGCTCATTCAGCCTTCCGTCATGCTTTGATCGCGAGGGCCAGCTGGCATCAATCCACGGTAGGGCCGCCCCTCGTCAAAGGTCAGCGTAGGGCGGCGTAGTCCTGTGAAAAAGGTCGTGAAATCCGGCCATACGGCTTCGAAAGGTGCATTGTTGCCGGGGGTCCAGTGCACGTCGTCAAACAAAACCACGCGCGGCTCGGTACGTCCGTTCCCATAGTCGAGGCAGAGAAACTCGTCCCATCCGGCTATCCGGATCAATCGGCCGGCTTCGGGAAGGTGCTCGCGCCAAGAATAGTCCGGGTCGTAGACGACTGTCTCCTGTAGCGCTTCCATGCTCGTGAGATCGCCGAGCGGCAGCAGCGCCTCGCCAGGCAAGCTCCCGCGCCACCACCTGTCGAAATCGGCTTCGGCCGGAGCAAGCGGTGCGCCGGGCTCGATCGCCGAGTAGATGAAGTCTGAACCGCCGCCATTCTGCTCCAGGTAAAGGGTTCGGAGCAAATTTGGCATCACGATGTTCAGCCGCTCCTCTGTCGCGCGGATTAGCGCGGCGTCGGCATGGGGCGGGTTAGACCAGTGAGGCTCTCCACGGAAGAACGTCGCGGTGCTCGGCTCGCCCGGTTCTATGACGAAGGGAGGGTAGAAAGACATGGGCGATCTCCTCTTCATGCGTTGCGGGGCGAAGCAAGGACAAGGCGGCCTGCTGTTCCAGCGATGCTACAAGCCACCCGCCCATCGAGAATGGCCAAAACCGCTGATGAACTGCGCCAATTGGCACTGAAAGTAGCGCCGTGCAGTGTTAGAGTGCAATAGCGTAGACGTCGTTCTCATCATCGTCGGGCGTGGCCCGCCATTTTATCTTCTTCATTCACCCGGTTTTTCGACGGTCCAATCGGTGATTGGAACTGCACGTTCGCGCAAGTCTGACGCTTTGCGGGAACGCCTATCGTTTCACCGCCGGATCCCGAAACGTCTTCAGCCGAGTCTCGGCCAATCTCCCGTTCGCTTCCCTCTCACGTCCGACGCATCTTCGCTGGCGCGCGTCTGACGGAAAGTTTATCTTGGGGGTTGATGGCGTTGCGGGCGGGGATCCCCATCTTCAGGGCAATTCGATACCGTCTTCGTCACGCGCGTTGCCGTGTCGTGGTGGCGGGGATAGCAAGCCTTCAAAGGAGACGTTCATGAGCGCCGCGTTCGGGCCCTATGTCCAGATGGTCAAACTCGCCCAGCAGATGGCGGTCATGTATCAGGCCGACGGGAACCTCGATCTGGAGCCGCTGGTGTCGCATTATGTCGACGAGGTGAAGGTCAACGTGCGGTCGGATGCGTTCGATCATCAGGGCTTCATCGACCGGATCCGGGAGGCTTTGTCCGCCGAGGCGATACGGGCAGGCGACAGCCGGCGCGGCATCTACCTTCGGTCGGTGGTCGAGGCGCTCGACGTCTGCGCGACGTCATTCTCCGGCAATCTGGGCACGAAAACACTCCCCGTGGGCAAGACGCTGTAATCGCGCGCGCGGGGGTTCCGCCACGCGCTTCTGCGCGCGCAGTCCGCTCCGTCGCAGGGGGAGGCCGAGGAGATCGCCGGGGCGGCGCTGTTCATTGGCTCGGACGATTCGCGCTTCGTCGATGACGCCCGAGGTCTCGCCGACGGCCGGCAGGGCCAGGTTCGAGAGCCCGCCCGCGGCGGCGGGCAGACGTCCGGTTCGGAGCCTGCCTTGAGGCCGGTTCACTTGAGGCCGGTTCACCTGAGGCCGGCTCAGGCGACGTGGGAGCGGCCCTCCGGCATCGGCCGGCCGATTTCGGGTTCCCCAATACCGTGAGCCCCGATTTCGTGAGCATTCACCATGGCGCCCGCAAGCTGGCGGAAACTGACCGTGCCCACGGGCTGCCCGCTCGCGTCCACCACTGTAGCCTCGTCCTCGGGCACGCCGACCAGCAGGCGAAGCGCCTCCTCGATCGTGACGGTCGAGGCCATGGTGCGGCCACCGGATGCCGTGCCACCGGACGCCGGTCCGCGCAGCGGCGTCATCACCGCCTCGACATGCACGACGCGACCGCGGTTCACCTCGCGCACGAAGCTTGCGACATAGTCGTCGGCGGGGCGCAGCACGATATCCTGGCTCGTGCCCTGCTGGATCACCTCGCCATCGCGCAGGATGGCGATCTGGTCGCCGAGCCGCAGCGCCTCGTCGAGATCGTGGGTGATGAAGACGATGGTCTTGCGGATCTCCGCCTGGATGTCGAGGAGCACCGACTGCATGTCCATGCGGATCAGCGGGTCGAGCGCGGAATAGGCCTCGTCCATCAGCAGCACGGGCGCATCGTTCGACAGTGCACGGGCGAGCCCCACGCGCTGCTGCATGCCGCCCGAAAGCTGGTTCGGATATTTGCTCTCGAAGCCTTTCAGCCCCACCCGCTCCAGCCAGCGCATGGCGATGTCGCGCGACGTCGTGCGCTCGATGCCTTGGATCTCCAGGCCGAACATGGTGTTGTCGAGCACGCTGCGATGCGGCAGCAGGGCGAACTTCTGGAACACCATGGCCGTCTGGTGGCGCCGGAAATTGCGCAGCTCGGCCGGTCCCATCTTCACGACGTCGACGCCATCCACCAGCACCTCGCCGGCGGTCGGGTCGATCAGCCGGTTGATATGACGGATCAGCGTGGACTTGCCGGAGCCCGACAGGCCCATAATCACCTGGATCGAGCCGGAGGCGATCTCGATATTGATATCGCGAAGCCCCAGCACATGGCCGTGCAAGGCGTTGAGCTCGGTCTTCGTCATGCCGTTGCGCACCGCCTCGACATGGGCTGCCGCATTGGGGCCGAAGATCTTGTAGAGATTGCGCACGGCGATGCCGCCGAAAGCCTTGGACGCAAGGGGGTCAGCCATGGACGATCTCCCGGTGTTTCTGCAGGCGCTTGCCATAGGCCTGGCTGACGCGGTCGAAGATGATGGCGATGCCCACGATGGCGAGCCCGTTGAACATGCCGAGCGTGAAATACTGGTTGGCGATGGCTTTGAGCACCGGCTGGCCGAGGCCCTGAACGCCGATCATCGAGGCCACCACGACCATGGCGAGCGCCATCATGATCGTCTGGTTGATGCCGGCCATGATGGTGGGAAGGGCGAGGGGGAGCTGCACCTTGAAGAGTTTTTGGCGATCCGACGTGCCGAAGGCATCGGCCGCCTCCAGCACGTCCTTGTCCACGAGCCGGATGCCGAGGTCGGTCAGCCGGATCATCGGGGGAATGGCGTAGATGACGACGGCGATGAGGCCGGGCACGCGACCGATGCCGAGCAGCATGACCACGGGAATGAGATAGACGAAGCTCGGCATGGTCTGCATCACATCGAGGATCGGATTGACGATCCGCCGGAACGTATCGGAGCGCGCCATGAGAATGCCGATCGGCAGGCCGACCGCGATCGACAGCACCGTGCAGACGAAGATCATCGCGACCGTCCGCATCGTGTCGGTCCACATGTCGAAATAGCCGATGAGCAGCAGCGTCACGAGACAGCCGAGCACGATCTTCACGCTGCGACTGGCAAACCAGGCGATCGTCAGGATGATCGCGGTGATGATCGGCCAGGGCGTCTGCGTCATGAAGCGATCGGTCGCGAGCAGGAAGGTCTGGAGCGGCGAGAACAGGCTTTCGATCGCGTCGCCATAGGTCCGGGTGAAGGCCCGAAATCCCTCGTCGATGGTCTTTTTCAGGTTGCGAAGCGCGTCGTCATCCATGTGTGGAAATGTGTAAAACCATTCCATGCGGGTCCCTTTCTCTGGAAGGAGCCGTGCGACGTCTTTTTCTTCTTCTGACGGCAAGCGGGAAGCGGCGTGCGCCGGCGCCGGGCCCAGATAGGCTCAAGCGCCGGCGCACGCCGCCTCAAAGGACGGAGCTCAGAGCGCCGCTTCGATCTTCGCGGCCGCGTCGGCCGAAACCCACTTGGTCCAGATGTCCTTGTTTTCCTTCAGGAAGTGCTTGGCGCCGTCTTCGCCGCTCGCCTGGTTGTCGGTCATCCAGGCCATCAGCTTGCCGATGGTCTCGTTGCTCCAGGAGCGCTTTTCGAGATAGGCCATGACCTCTGGCCCGGCCTTCTCGGAGAAGGGCTTGGCGACCAGCGTCACGATGGTATCGACCGGCCAGGCATTGGGCTTGGGGTCCGGGCAATCGGCAACCGTGTTGCAGCGCTTCCATTCGGCCGCATCCGCCGGTGCGCCGGCGTCGAGCTTGACCATCGGGTATTTGCCGAGCAGGGCGGTCGGTGCCCAGTAATAGGCGGCAAAGCCCTTCTCGCGCTCATAGGCCTTGGCGATCGCGCCGTCGAGGCCGGCGGCAGAGCCGGTATCGACCAGCGTGAAGTTCGCCTTCTCGCCGTCATAGGCCTTGAAGAGCTGCGTCGTCACCACGGTGCCGCCCCAGCCCTGCGGGCCGTTGAGCACGGCGCCCTTGCTCGGGTCTTCCTCGCTCGGAAACAGGTCAGGATGCTTCAGCAGGTCGGGAATGGTCTTGATGTCGGGATGCTTGTCGGCGAGATATTTCGGGATCCACCAGCCCTGGTTGCCGCCATCCGGCAAAGGCGAGCCGACCTTGACGATGCGGCCTTCTTCCGTGCCCTTGGCGACGACGTCCGGCAGCAGATCCACCCAGGCTTCGGGCGCGATGTCCGGCTGGCCCTTCTCGGCCATGGAGGTGATGGTGGGAACGGTGTCGCCGACGGTGATTTCCGCCTGACAGCCATAGCCTTCGTTGAGGATCAGCTTGTCGAGATTGGAGATGACCTCCGCGCTCTGCCAGTTCATGCTGGCAATGGTGACGCTGCCGCATTCGGCCGCGCTGGCCCCGGACAGGCCGGCAAACAGGCCCATGGTGAGGCAGGTGGAGGCGAGTAGTTTCTTCATTATCGTTCCCCTTTTATGGATGAGCGGCAAGGCAGAAAAAGCGGGACGCCGCAGACATCCGCTTCATAGGCTTGGAGATTCATGGGTCCTGAAGGACAGTCTCCTTATTCCAATCTTCGGCGCAGACCGCATCTGCGGCCCGCAGGTCTCCTTTCGTGAAAGGCCAGGGCCCTCGCGTGATGCAGGGAGTGTGGCGGATGGACCGGGCGACCGACAGTCCTGCCGCGCCATTCCAGGGCGCGATTAGACAGGCCGCGGCGCGATCGAACGGGCGGAACAGGTGGGTCGATGGACGTGTCGGCATGAGGATTGGTCGCTGCGCGGTGGCCATCGGGCCGGTGTTCGATATCGCCGCGACCGCCATTTCCGCTATCCCTGCCGGTAGCCGTGGCGGGCATGGAAACGGTCGAGCTCCCGCTGTTGCGGTTCCTGACCGGTGAAGATGGCGATGTACTGCGGAATGCGCTTCATCCGCAGCGCCACGTCCTCGCGGGCCTGCATGGAGATATAGCCGATCTGCACGAGATAGGTGGTGCGCGCCCGGACATCCGCCGCCACGTCGTCATGGCCGAAGCGTGCGAACATGCGGGCGAGCGCCGCCATGCGCGCCGCATCGGCGCGCTGCACCTCCGCCTCGATCTCGGGCGATTGCAGCGCCCAGCTGCGCACCGCAAATTCGAAGCGGGCATCGAACAGCGCGGTGTCGAGCCAGCAGTCGAACACGTTCAGCATCGCCTCGACGAGCGTCTCCGCATAGGCCTCCGACTGCCGGATGATGTTGCCGGTATTCGTGTCGCGCCAGCGGTCGATCAGCGCATCGAGCAGCGCCTCGCGATCCTTGAAGAACCAGTAGAAGCTGGTGCGCGACAGGCCAAGCTGCTTGGCGAGCGGCAGGATCTTGACCGAATCCACACCGGATTCCAGCAGCGAGGTGTAGGCGGCATCGAACCACCCCTCGTAAGACCCCCGCCAGCCGCTGTCGCTCACCGCTTGCTCCATACCCTCATGCCTACCAAATCCCGGCCGCGTGAACAAGGTGAATGTACACGCCTGTTTTGCGGATTGACACATGTGTACATTTCTCGTTAGCCTCGGCCCCGACGCATCGACCCCCGACGCATCAATCGGAGCCAAGGCATGTCCAGCGATCCCCTCCTGCAGCCCTACCGGCTGAAGCATCTGACCCTGCGCAACCGCATCATCGTGACGTCGCACGAGCCGGCCTATCCGGAAGACGGCATGCCCAAGGCGCGCTACAGGGCCTATACGGTGGAGCGGGCGAGGGGCGGCGTTGCGCTAACGATGACGGCGGGCTCGGCCGCCGTGTCGAAAGACAGCCCGCCGGTGTTCAACAATCTGCTCGCCTACAAGGACGAGATCGTTCCCTATATCCGCGAGATGACGGATGCCGTGCATGAAGAGGGCGCGGCGATCATGATCCAGCTGACCCATCTCGGCCGGCGCACCCGCTGGGACAAGGGCGACTGGTTGCCCGTGGTTGCCCCGTCGCACCAGCGGGAGGCCGCACACCGGGCCTTTCCGAAGAAGCTCGAAGACTGGGACATCGCCCGGATCATCAAGGATTTTGCCGACGCGGCCGAGCGCATGAAGGCCGGCGGCATGGATGGTGTCGAGCTCGAAGCCTATGGCCACCTGATCGACCAGTTCACCTCGCCGGCCACCAACGAACTCGACGGCCCCTATGGCGGCGCCTCGCTCGACACGCGCCTGCGCTTCTGTCTCGACGTGTTCAGGGCGATGCGCGCCCGCGTGGGCGAGGATTTCATTCTCGGCGTGCGCTACACGGCGGACGAATGTCTGCCCGGCGGCACGGGGCAGGCCGAGGGTCTGGAGATCTCGCGCCGCCTGCGCGACAGCGGTCTGATCGACTATCTCAACGTCATCCGCGGCCATATCGATACCGATCCCGGCCTCACCGACGTCATCCCCATCCAGGGCATGGCCAATTCCCCGCATCTCGACTTTGCCGGCGAGATCCGCGCCGCGACCAATTTCCCGACCTTCCACGCGGCCAAGATCCCCGACGTCGCCACGGCCCGCCATGCGATCGCGAGCGGCAAGGTGGACATGGTCGGCATGACGCGGGCGCATATGACCGACCCGCATATCGTGCGCAAGATCATCGAGAAGCGCGAAGAGGACATCCGCCCCTGCGTCGGGGCTAACTATTGTCTCGACCGCATCTATCAGGGCGGCATGGCCTTCTGCATCCACAATGCGGCGACCGGCCGTGAGGAGACCATGCCGCACACGATCGCCAAAGCCGACGTCCTGCGCCGGATCGTCATCGTCGGCGCGGGACCGGCGGGGCTGGAGGCCGCCCGTGTTTCGGCCGAGCGCGGCCACCACGTCGTCGTCTTCGAGGCGGCCAACCAGCCCGGCGGCCAGATTCGCCTGACCGCGCAGAGCGAGCGCCGGCGGGAGATGATGAGCATCATCGCCTGGCGTATGGCCCAGTGCGAAAAACAGGGTGTCACCTTCCACTTCAACAGCTGGGCGGATGCCGAGACGATCGCGGCCGAACAACCCGACGTCGTGATCATCGCCACCGGCGGCCTGCCGCACACGGATGTTCTCTCCACCGGAAACGATCTCGTCGTGTCTGCCTGGGACATCCTGTCGGGCGACGTGAAACCCGGCACCAACGTGCTGGTGTTCGACGATGCCGGCGACCATGCCGGCCTGCAGGCCGCCGAAATCATTGCGAAATCGGGCGCGAAGGTCGAGATCATGACGCCGGACCGCGCCTTCGCACCGGAGGTGATGGCGATGAATCTCGTGCCCTACATGCGCACGCTGCAGGCGCTCGACGCCACCTTCACGGTCACCTACCGGCTTCACTCCGCCGAGCGCCGCGGCAACGCCATCGTCGCCCGCGTCGGCAGCGATTACGGCGGCAACCTCAGCGCCGGCGCGAAGGAGCGCATCGTCGACCAGATCGTCGTCAATCACGGCACGATCCCGCTCGACGATCTCTATTTCGAGCTTCGCCCCGCTTCTCGCAACCTCGGCGAAGTCTCTTACGATGCCCTTTTGTCGGGAGAACCCCAGACCCTCGTCCACAACCCCGCCGGCACCTATCGCCTTTTCCGCATCGGCGACGCCGTCGCGGCGCGCAATACCCATGCCGCGATCTACGATGCGCTGCGTCTGGCGAAGGATTTGTGAGCGAGGCGCGGCACGAGGCTGGACGGGCCCCGGGTGGAGACCGGGATGGCCGCCGCCGTGCCTGCCGTCCGAAGCAGGGTCAGGCGCGCGTGTCCCGTGTCGCGGCCATGGACAGCGGGCAGGCGTTTGTCCGACCTCTTTCGCATGCCGGTCCGCTGCGGCGAGCCTGAATTTCCCCCTATTTTATGAGCTTTCCCAGCGACGGGCGGCAGGCGAGGTGCTAACGTCGGCTAATGGTTCTCTTCTCGGTTCACCACAAGACGTCCTATCGTTACAAGCGGCCGGTCGGCTTCGGCGAGCACCGGCTGATGTTTCGACCGCGCGACAGTTTCGACCAGACGCTGCTGGAGGCATCGCTTCATGTGTCGCCGGAGCCGAGCTATATCCGCTGGATTCATGACGTCTTCGGCAATTGCGTGGCTCTGGTCGGGTTCGAGAAGCCCGCGCGGGACTTGGCCTTCGAGACGCTGATCCGGCTGGAACACACGCCGCATGTGCCGATCGACTTCGAGATCGATGAAGAGGCGCGAACCTATCCTTTCGCCTACGATCCGGAAGAGGCTTTCGACCTCGAGCAGACGATGAAACGCCATTGTCCGGACCCCGAAGATCAGGTGGGGAAATGGGCACGCCAGTTCGTGCGCGTCGGCCGGCCGACGGAGACCGGGCATTTGCTGATGACGCTCTGCTTCGCGATCCGCGAAGGCTTCGTCTATGCGCGCCGGCAGGAACATGGGACGCAGCAACCTTTGGAAACCTTGCGTCTGCGCAAGGGAACGTGCCGCGATTTCGCGCTGCTGATGATGGAGGCCGCCCGCGCCCTGGGCCTCGCGGCCCGCTTCGTCACCGGCTATATCTATGTGCCGAGTCGGGATGGACAGGTGACGCTCGGTGGCGGATCGACCCATGCCTGGTGCCAGGTCTATCTGCCGGGAGCAGGCTGGGTGGAGTTCGATCCGACCAACGGCATCGTCGGCAACCGGGACCTGATTCGCGTCGGCGTGGCCCGCACGCCCCGGCAGGCGGTGCCGCTCTCGGGAAGCTATGACGGCAAGAAGGGCGACTTCGACAGCATGACCGTGCAGGTCAACGTCATCAGCGAAGCGTTGCAGGCCGGCAGCGTCGCGCAGCCCGCAAACGTCAATGCGCATCCCGAAGGCCAGAAATCCGACGTCATCGACGCCTCGGAGCGCGCGCATGCGCAACCATCCGTCTCACACGCCGTTTCCCGTCCAGCATGACCTCCCGCCACGCCGCACCGAAGGATAGAGCATTTGAAGATCAAAGCCGGGTTCCACATCAGCTATGAATGCCAACACGACACCGCGATGCTGCTGGTGCTCAACATTCATCCTTCCAGGCGCGTGGACCTGCTGACGGACCAGGTTTTGCAGTTCGACCGGCCGATCGAGGCCTGGGAATATGTCGATGGCTTCGGCAACAGTTGCAGCCGGATCGTCGCCCCGGCCGGCATCACGACGCTATCGACCACGTTCGAGATCTACGACAGCGGCCAACCCGATCTGATCCCCTATGATGCCGTCCAGCACTCGATCAAGGATCTGCCCGACGACGTTCTGGTCTTCCTGCTCGGCAGCCGCTATTGCGACACCGACCGCCTCTCGAACTTCGCATGGCAGACTTTTTCCCACACGCCCCCGGGCTGGCCCCGCGTGGCGGCGATCCTCTCCTTCGCCCACAATCATATCCGCTTCGACTATATGAAGGCCGATTCGACGCGATCGGCCTTTGGCGGCTTTACGGACCGGGTGGGCGTCTGTCGCGATTTCGCGCATCTCGCCATCACGCTCTGCCGGGCGATGAATATCCCGGCGCGCTACTGCACCGGCTATCTCGGCGATATCGGCGTGCCGATCGATGTCAATCCGATGGATTTCAGCGCCTGGTTCGAGGTCTATCTCGGCGGCCACTGGCATACGGCCGACGCCCGGCACAACAAGCCCCGGATCGGTCGCATCCTGATGGCGACCGGACGGGATGCGACCGACGTCGCGCTCTCCACCGCTTTCGGTCCGGCAACGCTGGTGCGTTTCGACGTGGTGACGGACGAAATACCGCAGGAGGGCGGGCAGTAGCTCGCTCGCGGGACAAGTCCGGACGGTGCCGATGTCGCGGCCCGTCCGGGGAAGGCTTATCGGTTCTCGAACGCGCTTCGCCGGTGCTCTGCGACCTCAGCAGGCCGGCGCCGAGGGCGCCTGTTGCGGCATGCGCTTGGCTTTCGCCGCCGCGGCGAAGGTCTTGTTGGCGCGCTCCAGCACCGGCACGCAGAGATCGAGATCGTGCGAGGCGAGGTGGGCATAGCGCATCGTCATCTGCAGCGTCTGGTGGCCGAGCCACATCTGGACACGGCGGATATCGATGCCGCCGCGCACGAGCCGCGACGCGCAGGTATGACGCAGCACATGCGGCACGAGATCGGGATCGTCGAGAAAGCCTGAATCCTGCTTGGCAAGCTTCCACACCGTGCGGAACTGCTGCTGATCGATGCTGGAAAAAGGTCCGAGGCCGCGCGACGTGGCGTGACCGATAGCCTTGCGGGCTCGGGTTGTCAGCGGAACGGAGCGGCTGCGGCCGGATTTGGTGATCCAGAAGGTTGCCATGGAGCCCTGCAGGTCGTTCCAGCGCAGGCCGAGCGCTTCTCCGAGACGCGCACCGCTATCCACCAGGAAGATGCAGAGCCGTCGATAGAGCTCGTTGCGCGCGCCGATCGCGGCGAAGAGGCGCGCCTCCTCGTCGTGCTCCAGGAAACGGACGCGCCCGGCGCGTTCTTTCTGTCGGGTGAAATCCGGCAGGACGGAGATGTCGCCCATCTTGTGCGCCTTGCGCAGGAGCTTGCTCAGCGCCGACATTTTGCGGTTGATCGTCGCATTACTGTTGCCGCGCTTGCGCAGTGCATTGACCAGACGGTCGAGCATATCCTGGGAGAAGCCGGCAAATTCCTTCTCCACCATCATCTCGTAGAGATCGTGGATGAAGGCGACGACATTGGCCTTGTGCTTGCCGCCCTCCCACAGCGTATCGCCGTACCGATCGAGAAGCGTGACGAGCGTATGGGTGGCCGGCGGCTCGAAATCGCGCCCGGCGCGCAATGTATAGGACAGCCCGGAAAACGAACCGGCGCCGTAAGTCTCCGCCGTGAAGGGCTTGCCGCTGATATCCATGAATGCCGTCTCCAATGATGCGTCCTGTGACGGACGCCGATGCAAATGCTCTCTGCACGGCCGAAAAGCCGCACAGAACGATGCGCACAGGTTCGCGATATCGGCATCGAGATACGACGCAGACCGTACGAACGTGGGAAGCGTGGTCGCTTCAGGTGTTTCGAAAGCCGGACCGATGCGCGATGCACCGGATCCAGCGTATGGAATATGCCTTATACAGGCCATACTTATTTTCAAAATTCCAAAACCACAAGGCCCGCAGTTCGAGAGAACTGCAGGCTTTATGAATTTGATGTCAGACCTTCAGATCGAAGGTCTGACGACGTTGCGGTAGCGTGACTTAGAAGTCGCGCTGCAGGCGAAGGAAGCCGGTCCAGACATCGTCTGCATTTCTTACGTCACGATCGCGATAGTTGACCGTGGCGACCGTGCGCAGACCTTCGGTGATCTGGTAGCCAGCAGTCACGCCAACCTTCCAATCGTTCCGGCCACTTTCGAAGTTGTAATCGCCGTAGAACTGGGCAGCCGGCGTGATGAAGAACTTTTCAGTTGCCTGGATCTTGTACTCGGCAGCAACAGCCCATTCAGCATTGTCGTAGAAGTAGTTCGGATCGGTCGAGTAGACGGCCGCAAAGCCGAGCGTACCGGGACCAACGTCGGCCGTCAGGATAGCGCGGACCGCACCTTCTTCAGCGTCTGCATCATACGAGCCGATGAACTGGCCCGTGACGCCGCCCAGCGTAAAGCCGACGAGGCCCGAAACACCGACATCGTCATTCGTGCCGACATCAACCAGCTGGTAGCCGTCATCCGTGCTATTCAATTCGGTAACGGCAGCGCCAACCCGGAAAGAACCAGCGTCGTAGGTGTAGCGAGCTTCGTTTGCGAGCGTCGTATCCGAGCCAATGCTATCCGTTTCGCCGGAGAGGCCATCGTCCCACCAGTTGTACAGGTAACCGACGTCGAAGCCTGCGATGTTGATCCAGGCACCATCGAGATGGGTTCTGCCGTCATCGTTGGTTTCAAGGTTGATGAAGCCCGTCAGCGCGCCGAATTCGGTATCGCTCTTGGCTTCGAACGTGAGGTAACCACGCGTCAACGGATCCCAGTCAGCGCCGGCACGCGTGTAGTTCTTATTGTACTCGATCTGCGTACGAACGTAGCCGCCGATCTTGAGGCAGGTTTCCGTGCCGGGGATGTAGAAGTAGCCCGTGCCGAAAGCGTCGCAGACGCGGACGTATTCCATTGCTTCCGGTTCAGCAGCGACGATAGCGTCGGCAGCGTGTGCGCCGGATACTGCTGCGAGAGCGGCAGCGGAGCCGAGAAGAAGGCTACGAAACTCCCGGCTGACAGGGCTCGGAGGGCATCTCTGTCGAAATGAAGCTCCTGGAGCGCGCCCTGCCCACCGCTGAGCGCCACGCGCCCTGCGGCTCATTTACCGCCTCGAAGAGTCGTGACACCGATTCTCGGCAGGAATCATCCGCCGCAAACGATTCTCGCCTCCGCCTCGCAGCCGCTGCGAACACGTCATCGGCTGACAGCTGCGACCAGGACCGCAGGGGAGAATGCCGCAGTACCGGCGCCCAGCCCCCGTTTTGCCACGGTTTTCACCAGTTTCAGGCAAGCTTCGGCCGACCTAAGCCATTCTCAACAAACAATTTTCTTAAGGCCTTGTTAAGAGTTGAGCGCCCGGATGGCCATTTTGTGTCGTTTCAGCAACAGGACATGCGGAAGGGCGGACGAAAGGGTGCGCGATAGCAAGTTGGTGATTGCGCCATCGGCCGGGTCAGGTATTTTCAAATCCAGAAGCAAGGGCGGTTGATCGCCAACTTCTGAAGTGTTGGGGATGGGGCAGGGAACGCTGTCCTTCAGCAAAATACCCAGACCCGTTTTAAACTTTTGACTGGAGGTCAGAAATGAACATTAAGAGCCTTCTTCTCGGCTCCGCTGCCGCTCTCGCAGCAGTATCCGGCGCACACGCTGCCGACGCTATCGTTCTACATCCCCGGCACGGAAACCTGCCTCAAGATCGGCGGCTACGTTCGTACCCAGCTCGAGTACAACGATGACTCGTACGGCATCCGCGACAACGGCGACGTTAACGCCTACAGCCGTGGTTACCTGACGATCGAAGCGAAGAACGACACCGAATTCGGCGCTCTGTCTTCCTACATCAACATCCAGGCCGACGCTGACGGCGACACCTTCCTCGACGGCGCATGGATCAACATCGCTGGCTTCGACGTCGGTTACTTCTACAGCTGGTGGGACGACGGCCTGTCTGGCGAAACGGACTCGCTCGACTCTTCGTTCGGCGCTCTGCAGAACTCGGCTCGTTACACCTACGACGGCGGCTCTTTCCTCGCTGGCGTTTCGGTTGACGAAATCGAAGGCGGCTCCTACCCGACCAACAACGACCCGAACGACAGCCTCGGCGTTTCCGGCAAGCTCGGCGCAACGATCGCTGGCTTCAACATCTACGGCCTCGCTGCATACGACTTCGACGCCGAAGAAGCTGCTTTCCGCATCCTCGCAACGGCTGAACTCGGCCCGGGCACGCTCGGCATCGCTGGCTCGTACGCCACCGACCCGAACTACTACTACGATCGTTCGGAATGGACGGTTGCTGCTGAATACGCAATCAAGGCAACTGAGAAGTTCACGATCACCCCGGCCGCACAGTACTTCGGTAATGTTCGCGTAGGCAGCGAATTCTCCAGCGAAGATGCATGGCGCGTCGGTGTAACCGCCGGCTACCAGATCACGACTGGCCTGCGTACGCTCGCAACTGTCAACTACACGGACAGCGACGATGGCCTTCCGGGCGACCAGAAGGACTGGACGGGCTTCCTCCGTCTGCAGCGCGACTTCTAATATCACTTGACCTCACGGTCATTGATGGAAAACCCGGCAGCGATGCCGGGTTTTTTCGTTGTTGAGATGAGACGTATCCGAAAGCGCCGGGGACTGTGCGTGCCGCCTTCGATCGCTCGGCCCCAGCCGCCGTTCAATCGAGCGTCGCGAGAAATGCCTTGATCGGCGCGATGACGCCGGGGAGATGGAGGAGGGGGGCGTGGCCCTGACCGGCAACGGTCAGGGACTGCAGGGCGGGATGTCTCCCGGCCATGGCATCGACCGTCTCTTGGGACAGCAATGTCGACGTCTCGCCACGGATGACCATGAGCGGACGATCCCGCAGGCGCTCGAAGAGCGGCCAGAGATCGGCCAGCGGCGTTGCAGCCGAGAGTTCGAGCAGCGGTGCTACCAGCGCCGGATCGAAGTCCGGCAGGATGACGCTGTCGGCTTGGCGGTAAAGGCTCAGCGCCATCTCGTCCCAGTCCGCGGCCTCCAATGCGGGGAAGGCCGGTCCATGCAGCATCTTCAGCGCCGTCGCCGCGGCCCGCCATGAAGGATAGCGGCCTTCATTGTTCAGATAGCGGGCGATGGCCAAAAGGCCGTCGATCTCGATCACGGGGCCGATGTCGTTCAGGATATTGCCGCGGGAGAGATCCGGCGCCATGCCCGGCAGGAGATGGAGGATCAATCCGCCGCGCGAGGTTCCGACGAAAATGGCGGCGTCGATATCGAGTGCGTTGCAGATTTCCAGGACATCGCCGGCCTCGACGGACAGCTGGTAACGGCTGGGGTCCGAGTCCCAATCGGATCGACCCCGCCCACGATAATCGATGGCGATGACCCGCCGCGGCTTTGCCTGGTCAGTGGAGATTGCCTGCGCGAAGCGGTGAAAATCGCGTGAATTGCGGCTGAGCCCGGGCAGGCAGATGACGGGCAGGAGTGGGTCGCCCCCCGTCTGCGGTCCCACGGCCGGATACTCCGCAGCAAACACCGTCAGTCCGTCCCGAACGCGGATGAAATGTTCGACGATCCCGTTTCTGTCCATAATCCCTCCTGATGCGAACGCAGGCGTTGCTCCGCTGTCCGCTCTGCTCTTCTTTATAAAGAAGGGAGTTTATAGCGAGGGGAGGCCGGAAGGCGAGAGGGAGACGCCGGATCAGCAGGACAAGGCGTCAGGAGGACCAAGCGTCAGGAAGACTGGCGGCCCATTCTCAGATCCTCGACGATATCGGCGTTCTGGCCGAGCCGCGACTTATAGACCTGGTAGTTTTCCATCACCCGCTGCACATAGTTGCGCGTCTCGGCGAAAGGAATGCGCTCGATCCAGTCCACCACCTCGTCGATCGATTTGCCGCGGGGATCGCCATAGCGCCCGATCCATTCCGGCACGCGGCGCGGGCCGGCATTGTAGGCGATGAAGGTGAGGATATAGGAGCCGCCGAAATCATTGATCTGTTCGCCGAGATAATGCGCGCCGAGGGTCGCATTATATCCCGCATCGGTCGTCAGCCGTTCCTTGGAATAGGGAATGCCATGCCGACCCGCGACGAGCTTGGCCGTCGTCGGCAGGATCTGCAGCAGACCGCGGGCATTGGCCGGAGACACGGCGGCGGGGTTGAACGCACTTTCCTGACGCGCGATGGCATAGGCCAGCGCCTTGCCGGAGCCCGAAATATTGGCCGTGCCCGGAATGACGCCCAGCGGGAAGGCCAGCGCCGCGACATCGACGCCGCGGCCGAAGGCGAGCTTGCCCACCTGCAGCGCGAGGCTATGCGTGCGCGTCTTTTCCGCCCGGGCGGACAGGATGGCGAGTTCGCCGGGACTGTTCAGGTTGTCGGCAAGCGCCAGATAGAGCCCGTCCGCCCGCCAGCCATGGCCTGCAGCCTCCAGCCGGGCGATGGCACGCACCGCTTCCCGGCTTTCGAACTGCGTCCGGTCATCGGCCGTCGGGCTGGGATAGGTGACGTTCAGCGTCTTGCGGCCGAGCCTCGCGCCGGCAAGCTGCCCGTAGAACGTGCCCGAAAGCGCTGCGGCCTTGGCATAATAGGTCTTCGCCTGACCGGGGCCGCCCTTTTCGGCGGCACGGCCAAGCCAGTAATAGGCGCGCGAAACCGAAATCGGCCGGTTGGAGGCTTTCAGAATGCGCTGGAAATGCGTGGAAGCCGTCTGGCCGTCCTGAAGACCGCGCAGCGCGTACCAGCCGGCATGGAACTCCGCATCCACGACATCTGCGGCATCCGTGGCCACATGCGCGGCCGCAACCCGGTAGGCGCCGCGAAAATCGCCGTCATCCGCAAGTCCGCGGCTGATGATGCGCTGCTCGACCCACCATTCGCCGGTATCGACAAGGCGGTCGGGGTCCTTGGGCAGCTGCTGCAGAAGCTTTGCCGCCGCGTCGTATTTTTCCTGTTTGCGCAACTGCTCGATCCGCACGAACAGATAGGCCGGATCGCCGCGCCAGGAGGGATCGACGGCCGCGATCAGGGCGTCGGCATTCGCAGCCTTCTTCGATGTCGCGATCCAGGCGCGATAGAGCGACTGCGCCTTGCCCAGATCGCTGAAGCGGGTCGCCTGCTCGAAGCGCCCGCGATAGAGCAGCATTTCCATGCGCCGCTTATGGTCGGCGGTCGTCAGCAGGCTTGGAAATTCTGCAAGGATCTTCGTTTCGGTGGCGGCTTCCAGCGCTTTCGTCGCCCAGAGCGTGTGGATCAGGCCGGCAGCCTGTCGCGTGTCGCCCTTGGCAACCAGCGCCCGCGCAAGAATCAGCGTGCCTTCCGATGTCTCCGGCGTGCTCGTGCCGAACGCGGCAAGCACGTCGCGGGAGGGCGGGTTTTCGCGGTAAAGCGCTCGTTCCGAGCTGGCGCGCAGACCGCCGAGGCCCGGCCAGCCCTTCAGTTCCTGTTGCGCCCGCGCGATCTCGTAGGACGGAATACCCTTCTGCGTCGATTGCGCGATGGCCCAGGTGAGGATGTGCCGGTCGAGCGTATCTTCACCCATGGCGTCCCGCACGGAAATGGCGCGGACCGGGTCACGGTTCGTCAATGCGTCGAGGCCGCTTTTCAAAGCTTCGACGGACGCCGGAACGGTGCTGCGGGGAATGGCGCCGGTGATGCCGCCGTCGGTCATGCCGGTGAAGGCGGCAGGCGCGCGGGGGACGGGCGCAAACGCTTCTGCCGCCGACGCGACCGTGGCCGGCCGCGAAAGGGGGAGGGGCACGCTGGCGTCTTCCGCCTTCGAGGCGACCGGAGCGCTCAACGTTCCGAGGCCGAACGCGGACACGCTGACCGCGGCGACCAGTGTTCGATGAATGGCACCCCGCATGAAAACTTTCCCGCCCCTGATCAACCGTACGCCGCTTTTCAATCCTACCTCATTTGGCAATCGAGACGCTAACGAAAGGTTAAGCTTGCCCGCGATGCCGCGCATGCGACGAAAGGTGATCGCCGAGCATCCCGAAAAATCAGCGCAAAGCGCTTGAACCCCCGGCGGTCTCATCCGTTTCCGTCTCTGCCGTGCCGCCAGTCAATGCTTGCCGCCGGAGATCGGGACGATTAAGGTGCCGGCGATTTTCTAACCGTGAAATGCGGCCGAAGCATGGGTCTCCAATGCCCGTGCGCCGTCAGGAGTCGTGCATGTTCAAGGGATCCATTCCCGCTCTCGTCACCCCGTTCACGCCGGCGGGAGCCGTGGATGAGGACGCATTCGTCAATCACGTCCAGTGGGTTATTTCCGAGGGCAGCCATGGGGTCGTTCCCGTCGGGACGACCGGCGAATCCCCGACGCTGTCGCATGCCGAGCACAAGCGGGTGGTCGAACTCTGCATCGAGGCCGCCGGCCGCCGTGTGCCCGTCATTGCCGGAGCCGGGTCGAACAACACGCGCGAGGCCATCGAGCTTGCCCAGCATGCGGAGAAGGCCGGGGCCGACGGCATCCTCGTCGTGACACCTTATTATAACAAGCCGACGCAGAAGGGCCTCTTTGCTCATTTCTCGGCGATCGCCGAAGCGGTCAAACTGCCGATCGTGATCTACAATATTCCCGGCCGCTCGGTCATCGATATGTCGCCGGAGACCATGGGTGCGCTCCGCAAGGCCTATCCGTCGATCGTCGGCGTCAAGGATGCAACGGGCAAGATCGAGCGCGTGTCCGAGCAGCGCATCACCTGCGGTGCGGATTTCGTCCAGCTTTCGGGCGAGGACGCGACGGCGCTGGGCTTCAACGCCCATGGCGGCGTCGGCTGCATCTCCGTCACCGCCAATGTCGCGCCGCGCCTGAGTGCTGCGTTCCAGGAGGCGACGCTCGCCGGCGATTTTGCGAAGGCGCTCGACTATCAGGACCAGTTGATGCCGCTGCACAAGGCGATCTTCATGGAGCCTGGCGTGTGCGGCTCGAAGTTCGCGCTGAACCGGCTGCGCGGCATGAGCCGTCACGTTCGTTCGCCGCTGATGTCGTCGCTCGAGCCGGCAACCGAAAGCGCGATCGAATCGGCGCTCGTTCATGCAGGGCTGTTGAACTGATGGCCCCGAAAGGCAGCGAGCGCACCGTTCGCAAGATCGTCGCCGAAAACCGCAAGGCGCGCTACAATTACGAGATCCTCGACACCTATGAGGCGGGCCTCGTGCTGACCGGCACCGAGGTCAAGTCGCTGCGCGAGGGGAAGGCCAATATCGCCGAATCCTACGCGACGGACGAGGGCGGCGAGATGTGGCTGATCAATTCCTATCTGCCGGAATATCTACAGGCCAACCGCTTCAACCACGAGCCGCGCCGGCGCCGCAAGCTTCTTCTGTCGAAGCGCGAGGTCAACCGGCTGCAGGGCGCGGTCAACCGCGAAGGCATGTCCCTGATCCCGTTGAAGATCTATTTCAACGACCAGGGCCGGGCCAAGCTGGAACTGGCGCTCGGCAAGGGCAAGAAGCTGCACGACAAGCGGGAAAGCGAAAAAGAGCGCGACTGGAACCGGCAGAAGAGCCGTCTGCTGAAGGACGGCTGACCTGCCGCGCGCATGGGATCATCCGTTTCGCCCCGCTCGCGCCGTGCCCTGACGTGAAAGCCAACGTTCGGCGCGCGGGCCAGGCCGATCCGCCTGTCAGAATCAGGTAAGATCGTCCTGATGGACGGGTTCGACGTTGCGCGACGACCGCTCGGAGGGATCGCGTCCGATTTCGGCCTTGAGACTGAGAAGATCGATGAAATGATCGGATTGGCGACGCAGGTCGTCGGCGATCATCGGCGGCTGGGTCGACATGGTGGAAACCACCGAGACCTTGCGGCCCTTGCGCTGCAGAGCCTCGACCAGCGTCGTAAAATCGCCGTCGCCCGAAAAGATCACGAGATGATCGACCGTTTCCGACTGCTCCATGGCATCGATGGCCAGCTCGATGTCCATGTTGCCCTTGATTTTTCGCCGGCCGAGCGAATCGGTAAATTCCTTGGCAGGCTTGGTCACGACCTTGTAACCGTTGTAGTCCAGCCAGTCGATCAGCGGCCGGATGGAGGAGTACTCCTGGTCCTCGATCAGCGCCGTGTAATAATAGGCCCGCAGAAGATAGCCGCGCTTCTGGAATGCTTTCAAAAGCTTACGATAATCGATGTCGAAGCCGAGACTTTTCGACGCCGCGTAGAGGTTCGCGCCGTCGATAAAGAGAGCAATTTTTTCACGCGGATCGAACATTGGCATTCCTTCAAACCGGCGAGATTTGCATTTCCTCCGTGTCCGTTTTCGAACACGAAGCAAGTGCATGCCGGAGCATCATGATCATTGTCCTTATCTCACGACCGATCGAGAGAAAAGTTCGGTAGAGAACAAATGTCGTTCGAGCACAGTTTTTCGAGGCTCTCTAGTCTCCATTCTCAGGCGCACATCAACATGTTAAACGAACTCTTAAACATGTCGGCAATTGTCTTTCTTTCATACAAACCTAAAGTTGTTGGTCTGTATCTGCAATTTCGATGATACGCCGGGGAAACAATACTACCGCGCGAACCGTCGCTTTCTCGCGTCACGCATCATGAAAAACTTGAATTTTCGGGCCAATGGATGTATCCGGCAACCAATCCGTTCCCGAGAGCCGGAAAGCTGCGCCAGCGCTTGGTCGCTCTCATCGTCAATGACTGCGCAGGCAGGGCCGCTTTTGGCCGCGTCCGGCGCTTGAAACCATCGAAGGATACGCAATGGCCCGCGTTACGGTCGAAGATTGCATCGACAAGGTCGATAACCGTTTTGAACTCGTGCTGCTTGCCAGTCACCGTGCACGCCTGATCTCCCAGGGCGCGGCGATCACGATCGATCGCGACAACGACAAGAACCCCGTCGTCGCCTTGCGCGAGATCGCCGACGAGACGCTGTCTCCGGGCGACCTCAAGGAAGACCTGATCCATTCGCTGCAGAAGCATGTCGAGGTCGACGAGCCTGAAGCGGATCCTGCATCCATCACCGGCGGCAGCGCGTCGAACTTTGCCGACGCCTCGGAAGACGACGACCAGCCGGAAGCCGTGACCTTCGACCGCATGACGGAAGAAGAGCTTCTCGCCGGCATCGAGGGCCTGGTTCCCCCGGAAAAGAGCGACGACTACTGATCGTCCCCTTTCGATCGTATCTTTGAGAAGCGCCGGCGTTGTCCGGCGCTTTTTTTGTTTTCGGGCAGTCGCCGCAAGAAAGCGCGATGATTTGCAGGAGCATCGATTTCCATGGTGGCAAATCTGCCGTAGCACTGTGTCATATCGTCAGAATCGTCCGGGTTTCCACCGGACGCGCTTTTCGTTGTCGCCACGTCATGATTTAAATGGAATTCCATTGAAGGAGTGACGCTGCAGATACACAGCCCCCGCGGAGCCGCACACGCATGATGCGCCAATATGAACTCGTGGAACGGGTTCAGAAATACAAGCCCGACGTCAACGAGGCACTGCTCAACAAGGCGTATGTCTACGCCATGCAGAAACATGGCCAGCAGAAGCGTGCCAGCGGCGATCCCTATATTTCGCATCCGCTGGAAGTCGCGGCCATCCTCACGGAAATGCACCTCGACGAGGCGACGATCGCGGTCGCGTTGCTGCACGACACCATCGAGGACACGACGGCGACGCGGGCGGAGATCGACGATCTCTTCGGCGAGGATATCGGCGCGCTGGTCGAGGGCCTGACCAAGATCAAGAAGCTCGATCTCGTCAGCCGCAAGGCCAAGCAGGCGGAAAACCTGCGCAAGCTCCTGCTCGCCATTTCCGACGATGTGCGCGTTCTCCTCGTCAAGCTGGCGGACCGGCTGCACAATATGCGCACGCTCGACCACATGTCGGCGGAAAAGCGCGCCCGGATCTCCGAGGAGACGATGGAGATCTACGCGCCGCTCGCCGGACGCATGGGCATGCACGACATGCGCGAAGAGCTGGAGAACCTGTCTTTCCGCCACATCAATCCCGATGCCTTCGAGACCGTCACGCAGCGGCTCGACGAGCTGTCCGCGCGCAATGAAGGCCTGATCAAGAAGATCGAGGATGAGCTGGGCGACCTGCTCGCGGCCAAAGGGCTGACGGGCATCAGCGTCAAGGGTCGTCAGAAGAAGCCCTATTCCGTCTTTCGCAAGATGCAGTCGAAGTCGCTCTCCTTCGAACAGCTCTCGGATGTCTGGGGCTTCCGGGTGATCGTCGAGGACATCCCGGCCTGCTACCGCGCGCTCGGCATCGTCCACACCCGTTGGCGCGTCGTTCCCGGCCGGTTCAAGGATTACATTTCGACGCCGAAGCAGAACGACTACCAGTCGATCCACACCACCATCGTCGGCCCGTCGCGCCAGCGCATCGAACTGCAGATCCGCACGCGGCGCATGCACGAGATCGCGGAATACGGCATTGCCGCGCATACGCTCTACAAGGACGGGGCCGAGGCCCAGGGCGACGTCAAGCTGTCCCCGACCTCCAATGCCTATTCCTGGCTCCGCCGCACGATCGAGGCGCTGGCGGAAGGCGACAATCCGGAGGAGTTCCTGGAGCATACCAAGCTCGAGCTGTTCCAGGATCAGGTCTTCTGTTTCACGCCCAAAGGGCAGCTGATCGCCCTGCCGCGGGGTGCCACCCCCATCGATTTCGCCTATGCGGTCCACACCAATATCGGCGACACCTGTGTGGGGGCGAAGATCAACGGCCGCATCATGCCGCTGGTCACACGACTGGCCAATGGCGACGAGGTCGAGATCGTCCGGTCGGGCATCCAGGTTCCGCCGGCCGCCTGGGAGGAAATCGTCGTCACCGGCAAGGCCCGCGCCGCCATCCGCCGCGCGACCAAGGCCGCCATCCGCAAGCAGTATTCCGGGCTCGGCTTCCGCATTCTGGAGCGCACCTTCGAGCGCGCCGGCAAGCCCTTCTCGCGCGAGGCGATGAAGCCGATCCTGCATCGCCTCGGCCAGAAGGAGGTCGAGGATGCCATCGCCGCCGTCGGACGCGGCGAGCTGTCCTCGCTCGACGTGTTGCGCGCCATGCATCCCGACCATCAGGACGAGCGGGTGACGCCGAAGCCCTCGACCGACGACGGTTGGTTCGCCATGCGCTCGGCGGCCGGCATGGCCTTCAAGATCCCGGGTCATTCCAAGGACAGTGCGACGGCCATCGACGCCGGCGGGCCGGAAGACCTGCCGATCCGCGGTCTGTCGGGCAACGCCTTCGTTCATTTCAGCGCATCCGGCGCCGTGCCGGGCGACCGCATCGTCGGCATCATGGAGAAGGACAAGGGGATCACCATCTACCCGATCCAGTCGCCAAGCCTGCAGCAGTTCGATGACGAGTCGGAACGCTGGATCGATGTGCGCTGGGATCTCGACCAGGCCAACAACACCCGCTTCATGGTGCGCGTGCAGGTCAACGCGCTGAACGAGCCAGGAACGCTCGCCGATATCGCGCAATCCCTGGCAACCGGCGACATCAATATCCGTGCGATCACCATGGGTCCGATCGCGGCCGATTTCAGCGAACTGCTGATCGATATCGAGGTCTGGGATCTGCGTCAGCTGAACCATATGCTGACGCAGCTGAAGGAACTGCCGGTCGTCTCCACGGTGAAGCGGGTTTTCCTCTAGACTGTCCTGCCTGCGGGATAGGCTGCGGGCGGCAGCGATATGCGCGCTCCGCATGGCTGCCCGCCGAACCCAACGCTGGTGAAACGGTCTTCAGACCCTTATGTTCTGCCTCGGGAGGTAAACGAAGAAAGGTTTACCAAATGTTCAAGCAGATCAAGAAGCTCTCCGGCGCCCTGCGCCCTCTGTCGGCAGCCGAACGCGAACTGAGCTACCTCAATGGCTCGTCCGATCGCATCGACCTCGAATATCGCCAGCGTCAGATCGACCGCGGCCTCTTCCGCAGCGGCTTCTGAGCGAGCCACGTTCGAGCGGATTGAAAATCAAAGCCCTGCGTTTGATGCAGGGCTGGTGTGCGCAACGACTTTGGCCTGCGCAACCGTTAACAGTGACTTTGACCCTCCTGTCGGAGCGGGCCATGATGGCCCACGGCCGGAAGTGTTCGTCGCATATCTGCCCATGACGGGCCGATATCGGCGGGCAGGCGGGGTCGTCGCGGCCTGCGCCCCACGGCCGCCGCGCTCTCCGTGCTCTCCGTGCACCACCCGGGCCGTCTTTCGGTCCTCGACCCCGCGCGAAATGCGCCTTTGACAGACACGGCCCTTGAGAGGGGCATGGCAGAACCGGATCGACCGTCGCATCCTACCTCCCGCGCGACCGTCAAGCGAGACTGCCGAGACGACGTGTTGGTGGGAACCGGCAATCGAAATCCGAACCCTGTCTGAGGGTAGGGCGGTCCTACCCGCGAAATGATGCCGTGGCGCGGTCTTTGCGCCGGATTGCATCAGATTGCCATTGTACGGCCACATGGCCGTCGTCTATCACGGCACCATGATTTTCAGACGTCGTCAGCCCGCATCTCTTTCGGCCCGGCTCCGCGAGCTCGTATGGCCGCGCAAGGGGTTTACGCGCGGGCTGCGGTATCTTGCATTGCGCGTTCTTCGCCTGTCATCCTCGCCGCACTCCATCGCCGTCGGCGTTGCCGCGGGTGCAGCGTCCTCCGCGACGCCTTTCGTCGGTCTCCACATTCTCATCGCGGTTGCCGCCGCCTATCTCTTTTCCGGCAATATGATTGCGGCCGGCATCGCGACCGCGCTCGCCAATCCGCTGACCATTCCCGTCATTCTCGCGACCAGCTACGAGATCGGCACATCCATTCTCGGAGCCGGCGGCCAGGCGCCGCTGGGCGGCGAGGACATGCTGCACAAGCTGACGCATCTGCAGCTTTCGGAACTCTGGGGTCCCGTGCTGAAGCCGCTTCTGGTCGGCAGCCTGCCGCTGGTCGTCGGCAGCGCCGTGGTGTTCTACATCGGCGCCTATGCCGCCGCGCGGCTGTTCCAGTCTCGGCGCGTGTCGCGTCTCGCCGACAGACTGAAAGAGTCGCAGGCGTAAACCTCAACCTATCGAACTCATCAGGTTTCCATGATCATCGGCCTCGGCAGCGACCTCATCGACATCCGGCGTATCGACAATTCGCTGACCCGTTTCGGCGAGCGTTTCATTCAGCGCTGCTTCACCGATGTGGAGATCGCCAAGTCCGAGGGGCGCAAGAACCGGTCGGCCTCTTATGCCAAGCGCTTCGCGGCCAAGGAGGCCTGTTCCAAGGCCTTGGGAACCGGGATCGGGCAGGGGGTTCTTTGGAAGGACATGGGCGTCGTCAACCTGCCGGGCGGCAAGCCGACCATGGTGCTGACCGGCGGGGCCGCGCTGCGCCTGGCCAGCATGCTGCCGCAGGGCCACCGCGCCGTGATCCATCTGACGATCACCGATGATGACCCGCTGGCGCAGGCCTTCGTCATAATAGAAGCGCTGCCCGTTGCTCCGGAAGACGTTAGCAGCTAGAGGAATGCGCAGTCGAGGTCCGGCTGCGCATGACGCTGCGCGCTTTCGCGTGGGCGCCTGAGCCAGATGGCGCAAGCTTGGCGGCACGCGCTTGACGGACCCCTGCAGACCAACGGCATTCGGACGACAACAGGCGCCGGTCAGCGGCAAACAAGGATGGACGGGCGTGGAAGAAAAAATCGCAAAGAAGGACAGCGGCCTCTGGGAGAATGTGAAGGTCATCATCCAGGCCCTGCTTCTGGCCCTGGTGATCCGCACCGTGCTCTTCCAGCCCTTCACCATCCCCTCCGGCTCGATGATGCCGACGCTGCTCGTGGGCGACTACATCTTCGTCAACAAGTTCGCCTACGGCTATTCGAAATACTCGCTGCCGCGCTCGCCCGACCTGTTCAGCGGTCGCATTTTCGGCAGTGACCCGAAGCGCGGCGACATCGCCGTCTTCCGTTTCCCGCCTAATCCCGAGATCGACTACATCAAGCGCGTCATCGGCCTGCCCGGCGACCGGGTGCAGGTGCGCAACTCCATTCTCTACGTCAACGACACGGAAGTCGCCCGCTCGCCCGCCGGCGTCTTCCGGGCCGATGACCAGTACGACACCGGCGCCGACGTGCCGGTCTACCGGGAAACGCTCGACAACGGTGTCAGCTTCAACACGCTGGACCAGTTCCCCGATACGCGAGGCGACAACACGCGCGAGTTCGTGGTGCCCGAGGGTCACTACTTCATGATGGGCGACAACCGCGACAATTCCGCCGACAGCCGCTTCGACGTCGGCTACGTGCCCGCGGAAAATCTCGTGGGCCGCGCCAGCCTCATCTTCTTCTCGCTCGGTCACGACACGTCCTTCCTGGAAATCTGGAAGTGGCCGGCAAACCTGCGCTACGACCGACTGTTCAAGGTCCTGAAGTAATGAAGCCGCGCGATCTCGGGCCGCAGGAGCGCGAACGCCTGGAGGAAACGCTCGGCTACGTCTTTATTGACAAGGTCAGGCTCGACCGCGCGCTGACGCATTCGAGCGCGCGCAATTCCGGCGGCTCGGATTATGAGCGGCTGGAATTCCTCGGCGATCGGGTCCTCGGTCTCTGCGTCGCGGAGCTTCTGTTCCAGACCTTCAAGACCGCGAACGAAGGCGAATTGTCGGTACGGCTGAATCAGCTCGTCAGTGCCGAAAGCTGTGCCGCCATCTCCGACGAGATCGAGCTTCATCGCTTCATCCGCGCCGGGGCCGACGTCCAGAAACTGTCCGGCAAGCATGTGCTGAACATCCGCGCCGATGTGGTCGAGGCCCTGATCGCCGCGATCTATCTCGATGGCGGGCTGGAAGCCGCGCGGGGCTTCGTGCTCAAGCACTGGAAGGCACGCGCGACGCGCGCCGATGGCGCCCGCAGGGACGCCAAGACCGAGTTGCAGGAATGGTCGCATGCGAAATTCGGCGTCGCGCCGCAATATCGCGTGGACGATCGTTCCGGTCCCGATCACGATCCGCGCTTCACGGTGACGGTGATCATCCCCGGCGTTGCGCCCGAAACCGGCATCGACCGCTCGAAGCGCGCTGCCGAACAGACGGCCGCGACCCGCATTCTGGAGCGGGAACGGGTCTGGGCCGCTCCCAACACGTGATCATGGGCACCCGACGATAGGCGCCTGATCCCGCGCAGAACGAACCTTTTCCAAACCTCTGGTCGCGGAAGCGATTGCGGTTCATACTCACGCCGACAGACATGCCGGCCCTCAACGAATTGACGGATATGATGACCGAAGATCACACGGATCCTGCCGAAACGGCGCAGGACGCAACAGTCGACACCGATGGCGCAACGGATGCTCAGGACAGCGGACCGACGCATTCCGGTTTCGTCGCCATGATCGGCGCCACGAATGCCGGAAAGTCGACGCTGGTCAACCGGCTCGTCGGGGCCAAGGTGTCGATCGTCAGCCACAAGGTGCAGACGACGCGCGCCATCGTGCGCGGCATCGCCATCCACGATCGCGCGCAGATCGTGTTCATGGATACGCCCGGCATCTTCAAGCCGCGCCGCCGCCTCGATCGCGCTATGGTCACCACGGCATGGGGCGGTGCCAAGGACGCGGATTTCATCATGCTGCTGGTCGATAGCGAACGCGGCCTGAAGGGCGATGCGCAGATGATTCTGGAGGGATTGAAGGAGGTCCACCAGCCGAAGATCCTGGTCTTGAACAAGATCGACCAGGTGTCCCGCGACGTGTTGCTGCAGCTGGCCGCCGCCGCTAACGAGGTCGTGTCCTTCGAGCGGACCTTCATGATCTCGGCGCTGACCGGATCCGGCTGCGAGGATGTCATGGACTATCTGGCGACAACCCTGCCGGAAGGTCCCTGGTACTATCCGGAAGACCAGATTTCCGACCTGCCGATGCGCCAGCTCGCCGCCGAGATCACCCGCGAAAAGCTGTTTCTGCGCCTGCATCAGGAGCTCCCCTATTCCTCGCATGTGGAAACGGAGGGCTGGGAGGAAAAGAAGGACGGTTCGGTGCGGATCGAGCAGGTCATCTATGTCGAGCGCGAGAGCCAGAAGAAGATCGCCCTCGGCAAGAATGGCGACGCGATCAAGGCGATATCCATGGCCGCCCGCAAGGAAATCTCCCAGATTCTCGAACAGCCCGTCCACCTCTTCCTCTTCGTGAAGGTGCGGGAAAACTGGGGCGACGACCCCGAGCGCTTCCGCGAGATGGGCCTCGAATTCCCCCGCTGATCGGCAAAGGCGGAGCGCCGGCACCGATCGGTGAACGCTCCGTCCAGTCCCGCGCCGCTTGCCCCGCCGGAACGCCCATGCCACCTGCTGTGAGCAATCAGGGACAGGGAGACGGCGATGCCGCAGCTTGTGAACGGTGTTTGGGAAAAGGGCGACGTCGCCGCCAGCGAGATGAAGGGCGGCGCCTTTCACCGCGAGCCGACCAGCTTCCGCACCTGGATCACGCCCGACGGCAGCCCCGGACCGGACGGCCAGCCGGCGCTCGCGGCCGAGCCCGGCCGCTTCCAGCTCTTCGTCGCCTATATCTGTCCCTGGGCGTCGCGCACCCTGATGATGCGCAGCATCAAGGGGCTGACCGACATCATCCCCGTCGCCATTTCCGAGCCGGAACTCGGCGAAAACGGCTGGACCTATGACCCACCCGCAGACGCCGGTCCGCGCGTCGGCCCGGTCCGCCATCAGCACGAACTCTATACCGCGTCCGACGCGCGCTTTACCGGCAAGGTTTCGGTACCCGTTCTCTGGGACCGGAAAGAGGGGCGGATCGTCAACAATGAATCCGCCGATATCCTGCGCATTCTCAACGGCGCCTTCGACGGCATCACCGGCGACCGACGCGATCTCTATCCGGCGCATCTCAGGCCCGAGATCGATCGCTGGAACGCTGCCATCTACGACACGCTCAACAACGGCGTCTACCGCGCCGGCTTCGCCCGGACGCAATCCGCCTATGAGGACGCCGTCACCTCCGTCTTCGCGACCCTGGATCGGCTCGACGCGCATCTCGCCCGTAATCGCTACATTGCCGGGCAACACCTGACAGAGGCCGATATTCGTCTCTTCGTGACGCTGGTGCGCTTCGACGCCGCCTATCACGGCGCGTTCAAATGCAATCTGCGCCGCATCGCGGACTATGCGCATCTCCAGGCCTATCTCCGCGACATCTACCAGTGGCCGGGCGTGGCGGAGACGGTGCGGGTCGATCACATCAAGCGCGGCTATTATTCCATCGCCCACATCAACCCCACGGGCGTCGTCCCTCTCGGGCCCGATCTCGATTTCGCAAGCCCCCACGGGCGGGACGGATTGCCGAGCGCAGGGATCGCCGGGCACGGCTGAAGTCTCAGCGCGTCCTCCCCCCGTCTTGGCTTGGCGTCTTGGCTCTCGGCGTCTTGGCGTTCCCGTCCGATCTCTCTATGGTCCGCGCGACTCGCAAACAGGAGATCGCGCCTCATGTCCCAGCCCGCACAGACGACCCCGCGGACGGCTCCGCCGATTGCACTGCTGATCGCGCAGGAGATCAAGGCGACGCAGGCCCAGGTCGTCTCCGCCGTGGAGCTGCTGGATGGCGGCGCGACCGTGCCGTTCATCGCCCGCTACCGCAAGGAAGTCACCGGCGGCCTCGACGACACGCAGCTGCGCACGCTCGCCGAACGGCTGGTCTATCTGCGCGAGCTGGAGGCCCGCCGAAATTCCATCGTCGAATCGATCCGCGGCCAGGACAAGTTGACCGACGAGCTCGAACGCAAGATTGCCGCGGTCACGACCAAGGCGGAGCTTGAGGATATCTACCTTCCCTACAAGCCGAAGCGCCGGACCAAGGCCGAGATCGCCCGCGAGAAGGGGCTCGGACCGCTGGCCGACGCCATTCTGCTCGATCGTCGCATCCCGCCCGCAGACCGTGCCGCTTCGTTTCTCTCTGCGGATGTGCCGGATGTGAAGGCGGCGCTCGAAGGCGCGCGCGACATCGTTGCCGAAGGCATCGTGGAGAATGCCGACCTGCTCGGCCGGCTGCGCGGCCATATGCGCAGCGGCGCTTTTCTCCGGGCGAAGGTCGTGGCCGGCAAGGAAGCGGCGGGCGCGAAATTCTCCGACTATTTCGACCATTCCGAACGCTGGGCAACGGCCCCCGGTCACCGGGCGCTCGCCATGCTGCGCGGCTGGAACGAGGAGATTCTCTCGGTCGAGATCGTCGTGGACGAGGCCGATCCGTCTCCCGTCAAGCCGGTCGAAAGCATCATGGCCGCCGCCCTCCAGCTCGGCAGCCTGCCCGGTGACCAATGGCTGATGGAGGTCATCCGCTGGACCTGGCGCGTCAAGCTTTCGACGTCGCTGTCGCTCGACCTGATGCGCGAACTGCGCGAGCGGGCGGAGGAGGAAGCGATCCACGTCTTCGCGCGCAACCTGAAAGACCTGCTGCTGGCGGCCCCCGCCGGCTCCCGCGCGACGATGGGTCTCGACCCCGGCATCCGCACGGGCGTCAAGGTTGCCGTGGTCGATGGCACCGGCAAGCTGCTGGAAACCACGACGGTCTATCCGTTTCCGCCGAAGAACGACGTGCGCGGCGCGCAAGTCGAGATGGCAAGGCTTGTCGCCCGCCACAAGGTGGAGCTGATCTCCATCGGCAACGGCACCGGCAGTCGGGAGACCGAGCGGCTGGTGGCCGACATGCTGGCGACGCTGAGCGGGCCAAAGCCCACCAAGGTCATCGTGTCCGAGGCCGGCGCCTCGATCTACTCGGCCTCGCAGGCGGCAGCCGACGAGTTTCCCTCGCTCGACGTTTCCCTGCGCGGTGCCGTCTCCATCGCCCGCCGGCTGCAGGACCCGCTGGCCGAACTCGTCAAGATCGAGCCGAAGTCGATCGGCGTCGGGCAGTACCAGCACGATGTCGATCAGGGTCGCCTGAGCCGGTCGCTGGATGCCGTGGTGGAAGATGCGGTGAACGCCGTCGGTGTCGATCTGAACACGGCATCCGCGCCGCTCCTGTCGCGCGTCTCCGGCCTCAGCCGTTCGACGGCCGAGGCGATCGTCGCGCACCGCGATGCGATCGGCCCCTTCAAGACCCGCACGGAACTGAAGACCGTGCCGCGCCTCGGCGCGCGCACCTTCGAGCAATGCGCCGGCTTCCTGCGCATCCCCGGTGGCAAGGAGCCGCTCGACGCGTCCTCGGTCCATCCGGAAGCCTATGGAATCGCGAAAAAGATCATCTCCGCCTGCGGCCGCGATGTCCGCACGGTGATGGGCGACTCGCAGCTCCTGAAGTCGCTCGACCCCAAGGTCTTCGTGGACGACCGCTTCGGCCTGCCGACCATCCGCGACATCCTGTCGGAACTGGAGAAGCCCGGCCGCGACCCTCGCCCGAGCTTCAAGACGGCGACGTTTGCCGACGGCATCGACGACATCAAGGACCTGAAACCCGGAATGCTGCTGGAGGGCACGGTGACCAATGTCGCGGCCTTCGGCGCTTTCGTGGATATCGGCGTCCATCAGGACGGGCTGGTCCACGTGTCGCAACTCGCCGACCGCTTCGTCAAGGATCCGCATGAGGTGGTGAAGGCGGGCGACGTGGTGAAGGTCCGCGTGACGGAGGTGGACGTGCTGCGCAAGCGCATCGGGCTCACCATGCGCAAGGATGGCGGCGAGGCGAGCGGCCGGCCGGCGTCCTCTCCGGCGCCGCGGGCGGACCACCGCCCGATGAAGCAGGAGAAGCTGCAGGCTCCGGCCACCGGCGCACTGGGCGAGGCGCTGCTGCGCGCCACGAAACGCAAATAGGCAAGGCGATCCGCCGTTCGCCGGACGGGTCATCCTTCGCGGGATGTCTTGTCAGCAGGCGGCGCGCGCTGCATACCTGCGGCAAAGATCAACGGAGAGGCATGGCATGGCGGTACTTGTAACGGGTGGTGGCGGCTACATCGGCAGCCATATGGTCTGGGCTCTGCAGGAAGCGGGCGAGGAGGTGGTCGTCATCGACCGGCTTTCGACGGGGTTTCGCTGGGCGATCTCGCCCGAAGCGCGCTTTTATGAAGGCGACATCGCCGACGCTGCGCTGCTGGCGCGAATTTTCTCTGAAAACGCCGTCGATGCCGTGATCCACTTCGCCGGCTCGATCGTCGTGCCCGACAGCGTCAGCGACCCGCTCGGCTATTACGAGAACAACACCGTCAAGTCGCGTGCCCTGATCGAGAGCGTCGTGAAGGCCGGCATTCCGCACTTCGTCTTTTCCTCGACCGCGGCCGTCTACGGCACGCCGGATGTGCTGGAGCCCGTGACCGAAACGATGCCGCTGCGCCCGGAATCGCCCTATGGCTCGTCCAAGCTGATGACGGAGATCATGCTGCGCGATGCCGCCGCGGCCCATGATCTCACCTATACCGTGCTGCGCTATTTCAACGTCGCCGGTGCCGATCCGAAAGGCCGGTCGGGTCAATCCTCCAAGACATCGACGCATCTGATCAAGATCGCCTGCGCCGTGGCGCTCGGCAAGCGCGCCTCCATGAACGTCTTCGGAACGGACTATCCGACGCCCGACGGCACCTGCGTGCGTGATTACATCCATGTGTGGGATCTCGTCCAGGCGCATTTGAAAGCGCTGCAGCGGATGCGCGCAGGCGGCGGATCGCTTGTTGCCAATTGCGGCTATGGGCACGGATTCTCCGTTCTGGAGGTGCTCGACACGGTCAAACGTGTTCACGGCTCCGACTTTTCGGTCGAATTTGCCGGCCGGCGGGCAGGGGACCCCGCCATGATCGTCGCCAATCCGGCGCTCGCAATGCAGGAACTCGGCTGGACGCCGCAATATGACGATCTCGACGTGATCGTTCGGGATGCGCTCAACTGGGAGGATCGTCTCTCGCGCAGAAACGCGACCGAGTGACTTGTTGAACGGCCGTCTTCGCGTTAGGGCTTGCTGCGCTGCAGCATTTTGGCTGCCGGATACTTTACGACACGGCGAATGTGTCGGGCGAGCTCTCGTTCCTCCTGTGTAGAGAAGGTTTCACAATGAAAATAGCGGTCGCCGGTCTCGGCTACGTCGGGATTTCCAACGCCATGCTGCTGGCGCAGCACAATGAGGTCGTTGCCTACGATACCAATATCGACAAGGTCAATCTTTTGAATGCCGGGAAGTCTCCGATCGTTGATGCGGAAGTCTCGGACTATCTGGGTCGCGGACTGAATTTCCGGGCGACGGGCGACAAGACGGACGCCTATGCCGGCGCCGATTACGTCGTGGTCGCAACCCCGACCAACTACGACACGTCGACCAATCACTTCGACACGCGCTCGGTCGAAGCTGCGATTGCGGATGTGCTGTCGGTCAATCCGGATGCCGTCATCGTCATCAAGTCGACGATCCCGGTCGGATACACGAAGCGGCTGCAGGAATCGCTCGGACGCGAGAGCGTCATCTTCTCGCCGGAGTTCCTGCGCGAAGGCAAGGCGCTCTACGACAATCTCCACCCGTCGCGCATCGTGGTCGGCGAGCGGTCGGAACGCGCCCGGATCTTTGCCGAGCTGCTCCTGCAGGGCGCGATCAAGAAGGATGTGAAGATCCTTCTGACCGATTCCAGCGAGGCAGAGGCGATCAAGCTGTTTTCCAACACCTACCTCGCCATGCGCGTTGCCTATTTCAACGAGCTGGACACCTATTCCGAGATGCACGGCCTGGATGCCCGCCAGATCATCGACGGCGTCGGGCTCGATCCGCGCATCGGAACGCACTACAATAATCCGTCCTTCGGCTATGGCGGCTACTGCCTGCCCAAGGACACCAAGCAGCTTCTGGCGAACTACGATGCCGTTCCGCAATCGCTGATCGGTGCCATCGTCACGGCCAACACGGTCCGCAAGGACTTCATTGCCGACAGCATCCTGCGGCGCGATCCCAAGCGGGTCGGCATCTATCGCCTCGTGATGAAGACGGGATCCGACAATTTTCGCGATTCGTCCATTCAGGGCATCATGAAGCGCCTGAAGGCCAAGGGCATCGAGGTCGTCGTCTATGAGCCCTCCCTGCCGGGCACGGAGTTCTTCAAGTCGCCTCTGATCTCGGACCTCTCGGTCTTCAAGTCGACCTGCGACGTGATCGTCGCCAACCGCAACACGGCCGATCTCGCCGATGTCGCGGAGAAGGTCTACACGCGCGATCTCTTCGGGGCGGACTAACGACTGATGGCCGATGGCCGACGGTTTCGACCGTCGGCGTCGATCTCAAGCCGAGCGGGGCCGACCAGGCGCCGGCCCTCTCGGCAGGCCTTCGAATGCGGTCAGAATCGGGCCGCATCCGACGGTCCGTCCGGCCATTTCGCCGTCGAATCCATCATGGCCGTTTCGCTCAGGCTTCCCGCTGTTGCGGTCTGGTAGAGGGCGAGTCCACCCTGAATGAGGACGGCCCAGAGGGCGATCGAAATACCGAATGCGGCGGACAAGCTCTTAAATCGCAAGGACATATGTGCCTCCTGTGTTGAGCCGAGGCTACGGTTTCGACCCTACGGAGCCGTTAATCCGCCAACTGTCCGTCAATCTTCTCAAGGGCTTGGTGAAATCTGCCTGAAGCAAAACGAGAAGATTTTACGCATCTCACGCCTCAAACGCGTCTTTCCATGCATTCGCCGCATATCGTCCTCACGGTCACCATGTTTTTGATCGATTGAGTGGGCGCACATCGCCGGAAAACCTGGAAAGCCAGGACCGAGCTATGCGCCAGACGCATGGCAGCTGCCCGTAGTTAATAGAATGTCTAATTGGCGATGACAGATGGTTGATTATGAGGCATATTGCGATGCAACATGAGATGGCAACATTTTGGAGGCCTGCATGAAGGACTATGGTACGATGACCTATGCCGATGCAGCAACGATTTCCCGCGCTGCCCTGAACAAGGGCTCGGTCGCGGACGTGCAGAGCGGTAAGGCAGCGCACTTCGCTGCCAAGCGGGCGCTGGACATCGCGGTATCCTTGACGGCGCTGACGCTCCTGCTCCCGCTCTTCCTGCTTGTGTGCATTGCGATCCGGCTGGAAAGCCCGGGTTCGCCGATCTTCTCCCAGGTTCGCTGGGGCGTGAACGGCAAGCGGATCCGGATCTACAAGTTCCGGAGCATGCGGACGGACCTCTGCGACACCACCGGCGTCGCACAGACCACCAAGAACGACCCCCGGATCACGCGCCTCGGCGCCATTCTGCGCAAGACGAGCATCGATGAGCTGCCGCAGCTCCTGAACGTTCTTCTCGGCCAGATGTCTCTGGTTGGCCCGCGTTGCCACGCCATCGGCATGCTGGCTGCGGATCGTCTCTATGAGGATCTGGTGCCGCACTACCATAACCGCCACATGGTCAAGCCCGGCCTGACCGGCCTCGCACAGGTTCGCGGCCTCCGCGGCCCGACAACGGACCCGGTCAAGGCCCGTGCGCGCATCGCCTGCGACATCTATTATGTTCACAACTTCACCTTCTGGATGGATGTGAACATCATTGTGAAGACGGCATGGTCCGAACTGCGCGGCGGCACGGGCTTCTGATCGACCCCCACTCATCGACCTCATCCGGTCGATCCGAATTTGACGAACCGCAGCGATCGAAGGATCGGCTGCGGTTTTTCTGTTTTCGGAGTCGAGGGGCCGAGACGTCTGCGTCACTGGCGCAGGAAGGGGAGGCGCAGGAAGGGGAGGCGACGGTCGTGGTGCACCCTCTCCGCGGACCTCGCGTGAAACCGCAAGCGCACGCCCCGCTTGGCGTGGCGGGGAGCGTTCCGCGTCTCAGTTCTTCGGAAGGTCGATCCCGGTCGAGGCGATCAGCTCCTGCAGGGCGGGACTGGGCGAGAGCAGGACCTTGGGCTTCATGGCTTTGAAATAGGCGTCGTAGGCGACGATGTCGGCTCTTGCCGCCGGCTCGGCCGCCTTGATCGCAACGCGCGACATCCTGTTCCACATATCGATGCGGCCGATCAGCGTCGTGGTTTCCACCGGCGAGAGCTGCTGCGACCGCATCATCGCCGTGGCAATATCGGCCGTGGAGGCATCACTGGCCCAACGGACGATCGCCAGACGAAGCCACAGGCCGCCGTCTGTGGGAAAACAGGTCAACCCACGCGTCGCAAACGCGCCGGCCTGGACAAGCGCCTTCTGCCATTTGGCGGGGTCTGTCGATGCGGTGTTCAGCCGGTCCAGCGTGTAGAACCGCGTCGTCATCACGGCCGTGACGACGTCATAGCGACAGGGGATGTCCACAGCGTCCATCTTGTCCAGCAAGGTCTCGATATAGTCGGCGCTCACCGGCTTGCCGTCCTCGATGAGTTGCGCGGCGTAGAGCAGGTCGTAGGAGCGAACCGTGGTCTGCAATTGCGCAATGGAGCCAGCCAGAAACAGCAATGGCACGGGGACAAACAAGAGCATCCTGAGCGGAAAGCCCATTCTTGCCCTCGGCGTCCTCGTCGTCATGCCTGAATACCCGTTTTGCAAAAGGGCTATTGAAAACGCCCTGCTTAAAAATGCTTGTTCAAAATAAAAAACGCCGCACGTTTGAAAAAACGTCCGGCGTTCTCATATTTCAAGACTCTTGAGAAATCAGTTCGGGCTTGTCAGAAGCCGGGTCGTCCTGCTCGAGGAAGAGCTGAAGGGCGAGCCCTGACCGTTGCCGTCGAATGATCCCGAGGTCGTCGGGATGGAGTCGTCACCGGATGCGCCGGCGCCACCGCCAGCCGCGCCATTGCCGCCGATACCCGAAGCGCCGCTCGAAGCGCCGCCGGCACCATTGCTCACCGAAGCCGTCTGAACTTCGGAGAGACCCGCGACGAAGGCAAGGCTGAGCGCTTCGCTGTTCATCTCGGCAACCTTCGCCTGGATCATGGCTGCATAAGGCGGGCTTGCTTTGGCGCAGATGGTCGCAGCGCGGGCCAGTCCCTGGCCGATGGCCAGAACCTGTGCCTTATTTGCCGCTGCCGACAGAGCCACGACTTTGTCGAGCGTTGTCGAGCTGGATCCCACAAGACCGTTGACGCGACTGGACAGGACCATGCCGCCGGATTCGGTGCCCTGCAGAAGCGCTGACGGGTCGTCGGTGAACTCCGAAACCTTCTCGTCCGTCAACTTGGCCGGAGGCAGGAGGCAGGAAACGGTCTCCGGTGCTTCCGGTGTCGTCGCCGCCACGGTCACGGGAGGTGTCGCCGTCGGTGCCGCAGGTGCAGCCGGCTGTGCCACAGGCACGACCGGAGCTGCGTCTGAACCCGTTGGTGCAACACTCGGTTGCGAAGACGTGACGGCCGGTGCAGGTACCGGCGGCGCTGTCGCGCCTGCTGCAGCATCCTGCGCAAAAGCGCTGCCGGCTGAGAGGCTTGCGATCACAGCGACCGAAAGAAAGTACCTGCTTTTGTAAGTCGAAATATAAGCGGCCATAGCAAGCTCCTCACAAGAAACGTTGTCTTTTTGATCTCACGGAACGCCAGCTGATGCAACTGTTTGTTGTTAACTTTTTAGAAAGCATTCAACATCGTTAAGCCGGCTCCCGTTTTAACCGATTAGAGCGCCTTTCCTGCATCGCGCGTATTGACGACATCGGAGCTAACACCTGAAGCCGTCGACGTCACAGAATTCAGGATGTCGAGGAACTTGATGACCTCGACCGAGTCCGCGTTCGTGACGTACAGGATATCCTTGTCCTGCATCGGGAACTTCTGGATGAGGAAGAAGGACGAGGGATCACGCAGATTGGCCCGGAAGATGACGGGAACCTTATCGCTCGGATAGCGCGAGACATCGGCGCCGAGACTTCTCAGGAACTCCTTGCCGACGACGCGGTAGAGGAGAACCTGGCCCGGGTTCGCGCGGCCGTCCAGGAGACCGCCGGCCTTGCCGAGGGCTTCACCCATGGTGAGGTTCGATTCCTCGAAGTCGAAGCGACCGTTTTCGCCGGACGCGCCGAATGCCAGGAAGGTCCGCCGCTCGCGGTCGACGATGACGGTATCGCCGGGCGCGATGAAAATGTTCTCGCTCGGCGTGTTGATCAGGTGGTTGTAAAGAATGGTGGCGGTACGACCGCGGCGCTGCAGCGTCACATAGGTTTCTTCACCCGGCGTGCTCAAGCCGCCTGCGCGGGAGAGGACGTCGAGGATGCGGTCGCCGGCTTCCGTCAGCTCGATCTTCGCAGGATCCTTGACGTCGCCGAGGACGGCGGCCTGTGCCGAAATGCTGGTGACCTTCGTGATGACGACCTGAGGCTCGATCGCGCGGTTGGCGAGCGCATTCTCCAGATCGGCCTGCACGGCATCGACCGAGCGACCGGCAGCCTGGACGCGTCCCGCATAGGGAACGCTGATCGTGCCGTTCCGGTCGATCGTCTGGTCCGGCAGGTTCACGAAGTTCCCGGAACGCGCACCGGCATCCGCCGGAATGAACAATCCGCCGGCCTGGGATTCAAAAATCGAAACGCGCACGACGTCGCCCACACCGAGCGGCAGCGACGGTGCACCGCCCCTGCCTCCGCCGAAGCTTCCCTGAAGCGACGAATTGACCGCCGTCGCAACATTGGCGATGACCGCGGTTGTGATGTCGACCAGCGCGTAGTCGACATTGGCGACGCGCTTGTGCCCCTGCTTGGGCGCCGCACTGACCCGAATGGCGGCCTGCGAGGTGATATCCCGTTCGGAAGGTCCGGAGCTGGGCGTGGACGTGCACCCCGTCAACGCTACAGATGCCATCATTGATAAAATATACGTGTTTCGATAGGGCAATTTCATTCTCCGTAGATAGACGGACCATAACAGACCATTACGAATTGTGCATTAATAAGCTATTACACACAGCAAGGATGGATGTGGAGAAGTGAAATACCGTCGCAAGTGTTGCCGAGCTGCAACAAGTATAGGGATAAGGACGGCCTTCACGGGATTCCTATTACCAGATGATGACATATCTCAAAACATTGCCCCGATTACGTTTGATTTGTGGGCTTTAAGAATCCACATCGCCAGAGCCCTTTAGAATAAACTTACCTTAGGTCTCACGAGTCCGCAGAGAGAATACACTTTCGATGAAGTCTTTATTACATACATTCGGTTTTCGCAAATCGAACCCGGCGCTTTCACGGCAGAAAAGGGGACGTCTGAACCTGGATGGGATCGAAAAGCGATATTCTCTTTATGCAGTGGGCGACGTGCATGGTTGTCTCAGAGAGTTGCACGCGATCGAAGCTCAAATTCGCGAGGATGTTCGGGTTCGGCAACGGTTTGGGATTATTATCTACCTTGGAGATTACGTTGATCGCGGCCCGCAGTCTGCGGCGGTACTCGATCATCTTTGCCAAGCGCCGCCGAACGAATTCCGACGGCTGCCGCTCTGTGGAAATCATGACGACATGTTCTTGAGATTTTTTCGCAATCCCGCAAGACATCTTAATTGGCTAGAGATGGGGGGAGAGGAAACGCTGAAATCCTACTCCATCGATATCGGGCGCTACCTCGGCCGAAGGAAGGACATGGCCGGACTGCGCGCAATCATGAAGGAGCGCATTCCTGAACAACATCTGGCGTTTCTCGATAAACTCTACATTTCCCTCAAAGTCGGCAAATTCCTGTTCGTCCATGCCGGGATCAAGCCGGGATTGCCGATCCAGCAGCAGACGGATCACGATCTGATGTGGATACGCGAACCCTTTCTGTCGGAAGGGTCGGGAAGCCCGCTGACCGTGGTGCATGGCCACACGATGACGATGGAACCGGTGTTTGGTAACAAGCGCATCGGAATCGACACCGGCGCCTACATGACGGGAAGGTTGAGTGCGGTGCGGATTTTCAACGATGTCTGCGAGGTGCTCTGACGTGCAGCGAAGAATGGATCGACGGCCGTCGGCGAGACGGAATGGCTTGGAGCCGGCTCGGGCGGATAACGGCCTGCTGCGCTTTTCACGACAGGCGGTTACGCTCGGCTATTGGTGCGTCCTCGTGTTTGCGGTGATGTCCTACGGTGCGAATGCCGCGCTTTCCCTCAGCCTTGCCAGTGCTCTGGCCTGCGTGGTCCTCATTCTCGCCTTTCTGACACAGGGCGAACCATCGACCGGGCGCAAACCCTTCTGGTTCGCGCTCGGCCTGCTGCTTGCGCTGTCGGTCTGGTCCTGGGTGCAGACCTTGCCCTGGCCAGCAAGCCCGGTGGAGCAAGGGCTTTGGCAGCCTGTCCGAACCCTGGCGCCGGAGACGCAAGCCTCGGGTTCCGTCTCGTCGGGAGACACCATGCTCGGCCTGCTCAAGGCGGCCTTGCCGATTTCCGTGTTCATGGCCTCTCTCGTTCTGTTCGATCGGGAGGAAAGGGCCGTGCGCGCCTTCAAGGTCGTCGCGACCCTCGGCGGCGTCGTGGCGATCATCGGCGTGCTCCAGTTTGCGATGACGCCCGACGTCCTTCTCTTGCAGCCGAAGCTCTTCTATCGCGACAGTCTGACGGGCCCCTTCGTCAACCGCAACACGGCGGGGACGTTCTTCGGTGTCGCCTCGATCATGCTGCTCGCGCTGGCCGTGCATGCGGCAACCAAGATTGACCGATACAGGCTGTTGAGTCTCCTCAATGTCGGCGGTCGGCTGGAACAGCCGAAGGAAGTTGCCGCGGCGGGCGCGTTTGGTGGTCTCTTTCTCGTTGCGCTGGCCGCCGAGTTCCTGACGAATTCCCGCGCAGCGACCGTCATAACCTTCGTCTCGCTCGTCTGCTTGATCCTGCTGCTCACCTTCGGCCCTCGCTATCGCCCCCCGAGGCGCCGACGCCGGGCCGGGTGGAAGAGGACCGCCCGGAGAATTGGCATTGCTGCCGTTCTCGTCTGGATCCCGCTTCTGGTGTTCTCGGTGCTCAGCAGCCGGGTGCAGCAGCGTTTTGAGGAAAGCGGCGCCGTCGATCCACGCTTTTGTGCCATCCATGCCATCTGGTCGGCGACGGCGGATCATTGGCCGAAAGGCGCCGGCTTGACGAGTTTTCAGGAAGTCTACCCCGCCTACCGTGAACCTGCCTGCGGCGTTCACGGGATCTGGGACAAGGCCCATAACTTCTATCTTGAAGGTCTGCTTGCGCTCGGGATCTTCTTTCCGATCGCGCTGATCGCGTCGGCAGGGGTGATCGGGCGAATATTCTGGAAAGGCTTTGCGGGGAGGAAAAGCCGCTCCTATCTCGTCGCGGCCGGGTTCTGTGCAACCCTGCTCGTTGCAACTCATGCCGCCTTCGATTTTTCGCTCCAGATCCCTGGCTTCGCAACGTTCTTTGCTGCCGTCTTGGGTCCCGTCACGACGATTTGCCTGAAGAAGAACGGGCCGGTGCAAACGAGCGCGAGCGAGAACCCACTGCGCTTGCCATCAGACAATGGCATCCTGGAAAATGAAGGGCTGAGAGGCGCCTGAGCGCGCCGGCGGCTGAACGTTTCCGTCAACCCGTGACGCGGAGGACGTTTCAGCGCCGGTCCGGGAGACGTGGGAGCCGGTGTCCGCAGGTCTGCCCGATCGACGATAAACGATGGGCTCACGAACGTTCGAGCTTCGGAAACCTGCAAGGACGGAGGGACATAAGGTCGATACCGACCAAGCACCACCGGAGGGGCTTCGAGCGCCTCCGGTGTGGGTGCGGACGCTCGGTCAGCCTTCCTGATAGTACTGCGAATAGCGCGAATGATAATACTCGCTCGATCCGTAGGAGCGGTAGAGCTTCATCTTTTCGTTATCGACCTTGTTGAGGATCACGCCGAGGCATTTCGAGGCGATTTGCGGCTCGGTGTTCAACGTATGACGAACGACCCGACGCGCGGTCTGGCCCCATTCCACCACATAGATGAAGCCGTCGATGATCGTGCTGGCCATGGCGCGGGCATCGACGACCGGTCCGATCGGCGGAAGATCGACGATGATGTAGTCGAAATGCTGGGACAGTTTCGCGATGAGGCCGCGCATCGCCGGCGAGATCAGCAACTCCGAGGAATGGGGCACGCGATGCTTAATGACGGCCGGAAGGAACGCAAGCTTGGTCCGCGGGTTCGACAGCAGGACGTCCTGAGGGGCCTTGTCGTCCAGAAGGATCTCCAGAATGCCAGCCTGGGCATGACGGGCCAGCATGCGGGTCGTTCCCGGGTTTCGAAGGTCGGCGTCGATCAGCACCGTCCGGTTGCCCTGGCTCGCCAGAAGCTCGGCAAAATTCGTCGATACGGTGGACTTGCCTTCTCCCGGCAGGGTCGACACGATCCCGATGACCTTGCATTTGTTGCTCAGGATCGACAGATCCGCAGCGATTTTCGCGCTCCGCAACGTTTCGGCGAAAGCGGAGAGGGGATTGTCGAGGACATAGTCCGAAATTGAACTCTGCTTGTTGATCAGCCTGGGATTGACCTCGCCGACCTGCAGTGCGTTGCGCGGCTGCTTCGACTCGATCACGAGCGGCGCTGCGCCGAGATATTCCTGTTTCAGAATATCGCGCACCTGATCCCCCGTGCGGAAGAACCGATCGCGGAATTCGCGGAAGGCGCCGACACCCGTGCCTGCTGCCGCACCCATGACGACGAAGAGCGCGAGAACCAATGGCTTGCGAGGAAAGCTTGCCTTCTCCGGCGCAGAGGCGCTGGAAATGATGCGCGCTTCCGTCACGGGGAAGGACTGCTGCTGGACGGCTTCCTGATAGCGCTGCAGGAAAGTCTGGTACAAGGTGCGATACGTGTCGGATTCCCGTTCAAGTTCGCGCAGCTGCACCTGGGTCTCATTGGCCGTCGCGCTGATATTGGTCGCCTTGGACACGCTGTCCTGCAGGCTCTTCTCGCGCGCGGCTGCCACGTCGACCTCGCTTCGATAGCTCTCGGCGATGCGGTTCACTTCTTCAAACATCAAACGCTTGTATTCCGCCATCTCGGCACGAAGACGGACGGCCTGGACGTGGTTGGGACCGAGCTTCTTGGAAATCTCGCCTTCGAGCTTGGCCGAGTCCAGATATTTCTTGCGCAGTTCCGTCGAGACCGAGCTGTCGAGCACGTCCGTCACGATGGCGTCGGACTGGCCGGAGGAGACGATGCTCTGGATACGGTCGAGACGTGCCCTGGCCTTGGCCGTTTCGGCCTGGGCGGTGATCAGCGCGGTGTTGAGCTCGGAGAGCTGCTGATCGGAAACCAGCTGGGAGCCCGTGGAGACCAGTCCGTTCGCGGTGCGGAACTTCTGAACGGCAAGGTCGGTCTCCAGCGCCTTCTGGCGAAGTTCGACGATACGCTCCTGAAGCCAGGCGCTGGCGCGGCGGGTCGACTCGTATTTGGAGTTCAGCTTGTCGACGACATAGGCGTCGCCGATCGCGTTGGCGATCCTCGCGGCCATCTGCGGCGAGGGAGAGGTATAGCCGATACGCAGCACATAGGTTTTGCCCACCCGGTCGACCGACATGTTGCGGGAGAGAATCAGCTGTGCCTGAGCGCGTCGCGCCTGGGCGTCGTCTTCGACCTGATTGGAGGCGAACCACTTCGGGATATTCATCAAGGCGCGGACGGGGGCCAGAACCGTGCCGAGGATCGAGCGTGGCTCGGCCATGAAGATCGGATCTTCGCCCAGTTTCAGCTTGTCGACGACAGCAAGGCCGATCGTCTCCGACGTCAGGACTTCGATCTGGCTGAGGAGCGCCGTTTCATCCTCGAGGCCGGCGCCCGACATCGAAAGCTCTTCGACCAACTGGTTCTTCTCGGCGTCGAGAAGAACGCTGATGTCGGCCGTGTAAAGCGGCACAGCCGTCATGACATAGAGCAAGCCTGCAAGCGCAGCCAAAAACGCGGCAGCGGCGACCACGCGCCATTGGCGCCGGGCAATGCCCAGCATCCATTCGATATCGAGCACATCGAACTGATTGCCGCCGGTCTTCTCGTTCTGGAAATGCCCGACGAAATCACTATTGTGGACTTGCAATGTCGTACCTCGTTGCTGTCGTTTCCCGATCCGGGCATCGGAAACGGAGCTACCGCGCCAAGCCGGGGGAAACCGAAGCCAGATTGCTGGCCGTAACAAATCACACTAACCCGGGAATAAGACAGTTTATGGCTTTTCCAAGCCCTGGAGGCCTACAAAAAGCAGCTCATTCCATCAGGTGCTAGCATTCTCTAAATTCAGTGTCTCTGTGCGAGGGCCGCGGCCTATCGCTGAACGTCTGGCGTGTCCAGAATAAGTCCATCCCCGCTTGAAACGTCCTGCGGATTTGATATCAGGTTTATGTTGCACTGCAAACTGCATAATATCATCGGGTCGGTGGTCACATCACATTCCCGAATGACCGTTGTATTGTCCGACACGTCGTACCGCGACGTCAAAACCGAACGCGAGCCGTGTGGAGACCCTTGATGGATGCTCATGAAACGCCATTCCAGAAGATAAAGGCCGACTTGCGCATCTTCGCGGAGGGCGAAAAGCGCGGGGTCACGGCAGGCTTCGCCTTGCGCATGTTCCTCCTGACCCCCGGATTTCAGTTCGTCTTTTCGAGACGCCTTCAGGAAATCGTCGTGCGGATCCCGCTGATCGGCCGCTTGCTTCGCCGTATTCTGTGGTGGGCGACATGCCTGTGCTTCAGTTCCGAACTGGCCATGGCGGCCAAGGTCGGCGGCGGTCTCTACACGCCGCATCCGTTCGGCATCGTCATCGGCGCAGCGGAGATCGGGCGGAATGTCACGATCCTGCAGAACGTGACGATCGGCCGGACGTCGCCTGCGAGCCTGCGGGATGCGGTCGTGGGAGACCGGGCGAAGATCTTCGCCGGCGCCGCTGTTCTGGGCGCTATTACGCTTGGCAGAAATTCCCTGGTCGGCGCCAACTCCGTCGTCCTGAAGGATGTGCCGGACGGTGCGACGGCCATCGGGGTTCCCGCCAGAATCCTGATCAAGAAGGCCGAGCAGGCCGTGGATGAGGTCGCGGCGCAGGCACTGCCCGCAACCTTGCCACAGCAGCCCCTGGATAGTTGAGCCGACGGATAGTTGAGCCGACGGACGGAAGACCGGCAGGAGACGCCGCCCCGGCGCCACGATACCGTGACGCCGAAGTGGTGCGGGCAGGGCCCCGTGCCAGGGATTACCCGCCGCGTCCTCGTGTCGCCGCCGCTCAGACGAACAGGAAGTTGCCGGAGGTCACACTCCCGACGGCGATGCCTTCGAGCGTGATGCTGTGGCCGTTGTCGAAGGAAATGACGGTATCCTTGCCGCTCTGGCTCATGTGCAGGTCTGCCATGGACGCCGCCCAGTGATCGTCCAGGACGATCTGGTCCTGCGAGCCCGCCGTCACGTTGAAGCTGGTCAGCGTGTCGCGGCCGCCGTCGAACGCAAAGTTGCCCTTGATCGTGTCACGGAACTGGATGGTATCGTTGCCGGCGCCACCATGGAACGACTGCCCGTTCGCGTAGACGGTGAGGGCGTGCGAGCCGTCCTGGTGGCGGATATCCGCCAGCAGCAATTTGATGGCACTGTCGTAGGCGTCGGTGCGCACATTGCCCGTCCCGTCCTTCAGGAAGGTTTCGACCGTGCGGGACGCGTCGGCGGCCAGTGAGACGCGGGTCGAGATCTGGCCTGCGGCATCGTAGGACGAGATCTCCTTGGAGCCGTCGAGGTGGCGAACCTCCTTGTAGTCATAGGACCCATCCGCATGCAGGCGCTCGATCAGCAGGATGTTCCCGCCCTTGTCGATGGTCTGATGCTCGGTCGTGTAGGACAGTCCGGTCTTGTTGAAACTCGTATAATCGATGGTTCCGTCTGCATTCTTGACGGTCTGGTTGGTCAGGACGCCATTGACGAATTTCTTGACCTCCAGGGTGCCGTCACCGTTCTCGATCATGCTCTGTGCGAGTTTCGATGTCGCTGCATCATAGGTCAGGGTGGTGCGCGAGCCGTTGGTGCCAACCGTCACGTCGTTCAGCAACACGCCCTTCGCATTGTAGTAGAGATAGTCCTTGGTGCCGTCGGAATTGACTGTCTCGCGGGAATCGAACGTTCCATCGGCATGCTTGCGGATAAGATCGACGATCTGGCCCTTCGCATTGACGACCTGGATTTCCGTCGTCCAGGACTTGCCTGTGATGTTGGACAGCGTGTTGGTCTGACTTCCGTCGCGGTTCACCTCGTACTGGGCGGACAGGGCGCCGTTGACATAGACCTTGACGACGGAGCTGCCATCGACATTCCGGACCGAGTCCGTGAGCATCTTTCCGGTCTTGGTGTCGAACGTGACGGTTTCCTTCCATCCCGACTTCAGGACGGTATCGACCGTGGCCTTGATACCGGCCTTGTAGCCTGTCGTGGTCAGGTTGCCGTCCTTGTCGAGCGTGAAGTTATAGGCGATCATCTTCGTCGCCGTATCGTAGTTCAGGGTAACCCGCGAACCGTCGGTTGCAACCGTCACATCGTCGCGCAGCACGCCCTTGGCGTCGTAGTACAGATATTTCTTGGTACCGTCCGCGCCGAGCGTTTCGCGGGAGTCGAACGTCCCGTCCGCATGCTTGCGGATGAGATCGACGATCTGGCCCTTCGGATTGACGACCTGGATTTCCGTCGTCCAGGACTTGCCGGCGATGTTGGAAAGCGTGTTGGTCTGGCTTCCGTCGGGACCCCGTTCGTACATGGCCGACTGGATGCCATTGACGAAGACCTTGAGCACGGAGCTTCCATCGACGTTCTTGATCGCGTCCGTCACCATCTTGCCGGTGGCCGTGTCGAAGGTGACCGTTTCCCGCAAGCCGGATTTAAGCGTGGTCTCGACAGTGGACTTGATGCCGGCAATGTACTTGGTCGTGACGAGGTTGCCATCCTTGTCCAACGTGATGTTGCGGGCGATCTTGCCTGTCGCGGTATCGTAGCTGAGCGTGACGTTCGAACCATTGGCGCCGACGGTGACGTCGTCGCGGAGAACACCCTTGGCATCATAGTACAGATACTTCTTGGTGCCGTCAGCGTTCAGCGTTTCGCGGGAGTCGAGCGTCCCGTCGGCATGCTTGCGGATGAGATCGATCACTTTACCCTTCGTGTCGGTCACCTGGATTTCGCTCGTCCAGTTCCGGCCCTTGATGTCGTAGAGCCAGTTCTTCTGGCTACCGTCGCGGTTCAGATCATACTGGGCGGAGAGGGCACCGTTGACGTAAACCTTGATCACCGAGCTTCCATCGACGTTCTTGATCGAGTCCGTCAGCATTTTGCCGGTGGCCGTGTCGAAGGTGACGACTTCCTTGACGCCGGCTTTCGTCACGGACTCGACTTTGGATTTGATGCCGGCCTTGTAGGTGGTCGTGGTCAGGCTGCCGTCCTTGTCGAGCACGATGTTTCGGGCAAGTTTCCCCGTGGCCGTATCATAACTGAGGGAGACCTTGGAACCATCGGTCCCGGTCGTGACATCGTCGCGCAGCACGCCCTTTGCGTCGAAGTAGAGGTACTTCTTCGTGCCGTCTGCGTTCAGCGTTTCGCGGGAGTCCATCGTGTTGTCGGCATGCTTCCGGATGAGATCGACGATCTGGCCTTTTGCGTTGACCACCTGCGTTTCGACGGTGAAGCTTTTCCCTTTCACGCCGAAAGCGGTGTACTCAAAGCCGCCGTCGGCGGCCACCTTGCATTCGCTGACCACCTTGCCGCCCGAAAGGCCATAGTCGGTCCGGGTCAGAAGCTTGCCCGCCTCGTCGAAGGTCTGGACCTTTCGCCAGGTCTGCTGTTCGAAGCTGACCGAGAAGGTAAAGTCGCCTTTCACCTTCGACAGGACGGCGCCGTAGGTGGCGACCATATGCTTCATCGTCTCGAGCGACGACACCTTGAGAACGGCGCTGTCCGACAGCGTGATCGACTGGAGCCCGTTGGAAACGGCAAGCGTATCGATGCTGGCAACCAGCTCGGCCGCCGTCATCGTCAGGTTGGGCGCAACGGTCGTCACCGGCTCCGTCACCGGACCCTTGGCGCCGACCTCGATGATCAGCGCGTGGTCGCTGAGCGGGATCTTGATCGACTGGACATTGCGGTAGACGGCGATCGGCTCGATGCCCTTCAGCGGATCATAGACGTAGACCAGCGCCTCGACCTTGCCCAGATTGACCGTGACGTCGGTCGTGGGCGTGACGACGTCCTTGCCCGTGGTTTCGTTCCAGACGATCTTGTCCGTCCAGACCACGATATCGTAGACGCCGCCGGACTTCTGCATCGCCATCGCATGGGTTTCGGACGGCGCGTTGCTCAGGCTGTAGTTGATGGTGGTCCCGGCCGCTGCCGAACCGTCGTCGCCGGACTGAAGAATGGTGGTGAAATTGTGGATCGCGTTGGCGGCGAGCTTCGGGCTGCCATCGGCATTGAAGACGCCGAACTCGACTTCCTTCAGGCCCCGGAAGGCAGCCGACGGCACGTCGAACAGCATGTAGATATAGGTCTGCTGCGACCCGTTCTCGTAGGCGTTGAGCAGGTTGTTGAGGATCAGCTTGGCCTGTGCCGTTTCGCTCGCGCCGATGCCGCCGGCCCCTGTGTAGGTGGTGTAACCCGTTTCGGTGACGACGATCGGATCGCCCTTGGAGGCTCCGCCCGCCAGATCCATCGAATTCTGCATGCTATCGTCGATGACCGAGCCCGTGTGCGGATAGGCATGGGCATTGGCGTAGTCGGAATATTTGCCGAGATCGCCCAGCGCCTTGTAGGCTTCCAGGCTGTCATGGCTGATGCTGAGGTTGAGAACCGCGACGTCGCTGAGGCCGGATGCGCCCTTGACCGCCGTGTAGAGCGCTTTCTGGAAGGCGGCTGCCGCTTCCATCGTGAAGGCGCCGATATGCGCGCCGGCGATATTGGCTTCGTTCAGTCCCTCGACGGAAATGATGCTGCCCGGATGCGCCGCCTGAAACGCCTTGAGGACATCGACATAGGCTGCAAGCCCGGCCGAACCGCGGGCGACGAGCTCGCCCGGCGTCATGAAGTCGAACTTGATGCCGGCAGCCGCCATGGCGTCGAGAACCGGCTTGGCCTGGCCATAGGCGGACAGAGAATCCCGCACCGTATCGATGCCGAGATATTTGAGGCTCGATATGGTCTGGCTGGAGTTCTTGTAGGCATCCATATAATAGCCGCCGCTGGTATTGATGCCAATGGAGCCGACAAAGGCGTTGGCGCTGACGGTTTTCGTGGTGATGATCGGGGTGGATGCCATGTTGGGACTGTCTCCATCGTCGTTTGAGGAGACGGTACCCGACCGCCAGAAAGAAAGGTTTAGGCGGATAGTTCAACTTTTATCGATCGGACGATTCGCCATCGGTCCATCGGGAAACCCCTTCGGCATGTTGCGAAAAATCGCCTTCGATCGCGGCGGCGATATCGGTCGGGCTCCTCCAAAGCCCGTACCGTTGACCCTTTGCGACCGGTATCCGGCCATCGCCCGGCGCGTTCACATGTCTGTTCCTCAGACGAACAGGAAGTTTCCGGCGCCCACGCTGCCGACGGAAATGCCGAGGAGTGTAATGCTGTGGCCGTTATCGAAGGAGATGACGGTGTCGTTGCCGCTTTGCTGTAGGTGCAGGTCGCTCATCGCCGTCGCCCAGTTGGCGTCGAGAAGGATCCGGTCCTGCGTGCCCGGCGTGACGTTAAAGCTCGAGAGTGTGTCGTTGCCGCCGTCAAAGTCGAAGACGCCCTTGATCGTGTTGCCGAACTGAATCGTGTCGTTGCCGGTGCCGCCATGGAAGGTCTGCTCGTTTGCAGCGACCGTAATCGCGTGCGAGCCGTCCTGATGGCGGATATCCGCCAGCAACAGCTTGACGGCGCTGTCATAGGCGTCGGTGCGGACGTTGCCGGTGCCATCCTTCAGAAACGTCTCGACCGTGCGGGAGCCGTCACTCGCCAGCGTGACATGGGTCGAGATCTTGCCCGCGGCATCGTAGGACGAGATTTCCTTTGAGCCATCGAGATGGCGGACTTCCTTGTAATCAAAGGTTCCGTCCGCATGCAGACGCTCGATCAGCAGGATGTTGCCGGCTGCGCCGATGATCTGGTGTTCGGTCGTATAGGACAATCCGGTCTTGTTGAAACTCGTGTAGTCGATGGTTCCGTCCGCATGCTTGATCGTCTCGTTGGCGAGGACACCATTGACGAAATTTTTGACGTCGAACGTTCCGTCGCTGTACTCGATTTTGCTCTGCGTAAGTTTCGACGTCGCCGGGTCGTAGGTCAGAGCCAAGCGCGATCCATTGACCCCGACCGTCACGTCACTCACCAGCGCGCCCTTGGCATCGTAGGAGAGATACACCTTGCTGCCGTCGGCGTTGACGGTCTGGCGGAAGTCGAGCGTTCCGTCGGCATGCTTGCGGATGAGGTCGATCAGTTTGCCCCCGGCGTTCACGACCTGCGTTTCGGTGACGTAGCTTTTGCCCTTGATGCCGAAGGCCGTGTATTCGAAGCCGCCATCGGCGAAGATCTTGTTTTCGCTGACCACCGTGCCGCTCGACAGGCCGTATTCGGTCCGGGTCAGAAGATTGCCCGCCTCGTCGAAGGTCTGGACCTTTCGCCAGGTCTGCTGTTCGAAGCTGACCGAGAAGGTGACGTCGCCCTGCACTTTCGACAGAAGGGCGCCGTAGGTCGCGATCATGTGCTTCATCGTCTCGATGGAAGAGACCTTGAGAACGGCGCTGTCCGACAGCGCGATCGACTGGAGGCCGGTGGCGCCGGCAAGTGTATCGATCCTGGCGACCAGCTCGGCCGCCGTCATCGTCAGGTTGGGCGCAACGGTCGTCACCGGCTCCGTCACCGGACCGCTGGCGCCGACCTCGATGATCAGCGCGTGGTCGCTGAGCGGGATCTTGATCGACTGAACATTGCGGTAGACGGCGATCGGCTCGAGGCCTGTCAGCGGATCATAGACATAGACCAGCGCCTCGACCTTGCCCAGATCGACGGTCACCTCGGTGGCAGCCGTGACGATGTCTTCCCCGGTCGTTGCGTTCCAGACGATCTTGTCGGTCCAGACCACGAGATCGTAGACGCCGCCGGACTTCAGCATCGCTATCGCATGGGTTTCGGACGGCGCGTTGCTCAGGCTGTAATTGATGGTGGTTCCGGGCGCTGCCGAACCGTCGTCGCCGGCTGTCAGGATGGTGGTGAAATTGTGGATCGCGCTGGCGGCGAGTTTCGGGCTGCCATCGGCATGGAAGACGCCGAACTGCACTTCCATGGGCCCCCGGAAAGCGCTCGAAGGCGTATCGAACAGAGTATAGATGTAAGTCTGCTGCGAGCCGTTGTCGTAGGCGTTGAGCAGGTTGTTGAGGATCAGCTTGGCCTGTGCCGTTTCGCTCGCGCCGATGCCTCTGGCCGGTGTGTAGGTGGTGTAACCCGTTTCGGTGATGATGATCGGATCACCCCTGGAAGCCGCGCCTGCGAGATCCATCGAATTCTGCATGCTCCTGTCGATGACCGAGCCCGTGTTGGGATAGGCATGGGCGTTGGCATAGTCGGAATATTGCCCGAGATCGCCCAGCGCAGTGTAGGCTTCCAGGCTGTCATGGCTGATGCTGAGGTTGAGAACGGCGACGTCGCTGAGGCCGGTTGCGCCTTTGACTGCCGTGTAGAGCGCCCTCTGGAAAGCGGCCGCCGCTTCCATCGTAAAGGCGCCGATATAGGCGCCAGGGATATTGGCCTCGTTCAAACCCTCGACGGAAATGATGCTGCCCGGATGCGCCGCCTGAAACGCTTGTAGGACTTCGACGTAGGCTGAGAGGCTGTTCGCGCCTCCGGCAACCAGGCCGCCCGAGGTCAGGAAGTCGAACTTGATGCCGGCAGCCGCCATGGCGTCGAGCACCGGCTTGGCTTCGCCATAGGCGGCCAGAGAATCCCGCACCGTATCGATGCCAAGGTATTTGAGGCTCGAAATCGTCTGGCTGGAGTTCTTATAGGCGTCCATATAGTAGCCGCCGTTAGTATTTATACCAATAGAGTTAATAAATGTACTTGAATTGGCTGACTTTGCTGAAACAGAAACAGATGACGGCATAAAATATTCTCCAAAATTCCGGATGGACTTATACCTGAGAATCTATTAATTTAGGCAGGCATAAGCGTTGTATTATTTAGGCACTTCTAAATCAAGGGGCGATCGGGTAAGAGGTCGATTACGCTGTGCCACGACGTGATGCTCAGCCGCGCCGCCAGCTTGGCGCCTGCGGGAACGTGACGAACGACTGCGGATCTGGACGGGCATGGATCACGTGCCGCTGAACCGAATGCCGAGATTTCCAACGTTCCCAGCCTTTTCAGAGAACGGCAGTTTCGTTCGTAGATCCCACGGGGATGAATAAAAAATGACGATTTCAAGCAACGAAAAGCTATCGCAACTCAACTGGGTTCGGGCCATCGCCGCGTTTCTTGTGGTTGGCTATCACTGCGAGATCACCATGGCTCTCCCGACATATTTCGGCTTTGGTGTGCTTCCATTTTTCAAGTCGGGGCACACCGGCGTTCAGCTTTTCTTTGTCTTGAGTGGTTTTGTCGTTTTCCTCGCGCATAGTCGTGACCGCGAAAGAGACTGGAATGTTCTCTCCATGTTTGCGTTCAAGCGTTTCCGCAGGATTTACCCGCCTTTGTGGATCGTGCTTCTGCCGCTGACGGTGATGTTGGTAGCCGGTATCGGTGCGACTATTCCCACGACCTACGATGTCGTCGGTGCATTCTTGATACTGCCCGTGCAGAACGAGGTGATCCTCGGAACCGAATGGACGCTCCGCCATGAGATTCTTTTCTATCTTCTTTTTGCGTTGTTTCTTTGGGATCGTCGCTTGGGTCTTGCTATCCTGCTCGCGTGGGCTGTCGTGGGATCTGCCGTCGCAGTCTTCTCGGACCAGCATTGGCTGATCGAGTTTCTGCTCAGCCCCAATCACCTCCTGTTCCTGTCCGGAATGGGCATTGCTTGGGTGTACTTGCGCGGGGATTTGCCTGCAGGCGTGCCTGTTCTTGCCGCTGGATTGACGGTGTTCGCGGCGAGCTACGCCCTCAGTCTCAAGATGCCGCTCGATGCGGATCTATCCATCCTCATGTTCGGAGCAGGGGCGAGCGGTATCATCTACGGTTTGGCAGCGCTTAAGCGCCTCAACAGGCCTGTTGCGTGGATGGACGCAGCCGGCGCGTCTTCCTACGCTCTTTACCTGATCCATTACCCACTCATCTCGATGCTGTTGAAGCTGAATAAGCGACTGTCGGGAAAGATAGAGTTGAATCCTTATCTGTGCTTCCTGATCATCATTGTTACTTGTTACTGTGCTGCATGGGCCTTTCACCGCTGGCTGGAAAAACCGGCGATTGCCATGGCTTCATCGATGTGGAGAAGACCGCCCGTTGCGGAAGCCGTGTGAAATTGGGTCTTATCGCTGGACAGCCGGATCGCTGTTCATGTCACGTGTCTTATGATATGCGCATTCGTGCGCCATGACGACGCGAGACAAAAATTTCGGATGAGAGTTTCATGGTAAACGACGAGCAGAAGCACGAGCGTCTTGAAAGATATATCTTCAATTATTGTGTTATAGCCTTTCTGCTTTTCTGCCTGCGGGATGGTTACACAGGTTCAGCTCGCTACTATCTGCAAATGGTCAATCTCAGCATATTGTGGTTCATCCCCGATATCATGGCATTCGGCTGCGTCCTGATTTTCTCGTATCTGCAGATTTTCAAAGAAAGAAATCCGGTCGGTATATTTTTCATCATATCGTTCTGCTGGTCCGTCTATATCAGCACAATTTTTATGAACGATACGCTTTTTACTCTATTTTCTTCGATCAAGATGTTCATACCGATGTTCGTCGGTTTTTGTTTTTACAAGAGAACTGTCACCGATATCCGCTGGCTTCAAATTGTACTAGTTATTGTTTTTTTCACCTCTTCTATCGGCATCATTCTCAATCCGTACGTGGAATATCCTTGGGTCGGTCAAGTTCTGGAGACGTTCGGCGGGGCCAGAGAAGCGTCCAAGCTCTGGTGGACGGGTGGTGTACCACGGTATGGCGGTTTTGCTGGCGACAGCACCATGGCCGGCTTCATGACGTTGTTCACGTACTTGCTGGTCTCCCCTTATCGCGGGATCATCTTCAATGTCGCCTGCTGGCCCTTGATCGTCACGGCGCTCTATCTCACCAACAGCAAGACCGCGATCGGTCTCTTTTCGATCTACGCCGTTCTCTACCTTTACATGAACGTCATTCCCCGAGACTACCGGGTTCGCGTCATCCGCACCTTCACGCAGTTGTCGTTCATATGCCTGATCGTTCCTCCAATCCTCATGATCACGCTCGGGGGGGTCGATCTCGGCGCCATCGACCCGAAGCTGGAAAGCCTCGCAGACCGTATCAACAACACGTGGAACGGACCATTCATCTGGGTTTCCGAACTGTTTCCCGGCGGCATGTTCACGGGATGCGGAATCGGCTGCTACAGCTACCCCATGTCCTACACCGACTTGGCGAAATACAACCTGCCGCTCGATAACTTCTACATGACGACGTTCCTGATGATGGGGTATCCGTTTCTCCTGTTCGTCGCTCTTCTGGTTGCCAAAGTTCCCGTGATGCGGGACCCGATCAAGCTGTCGATCCTCATGCTTTGGAACGTATATTCGGTCACCGTGCAGCTGTACGGCCCGTCCTATGCGACGCTCCTCTATGGCTACGCCATCAGCGAGGTCTTCGGGCGGGTCTCCGTCCGTCGCTCGTCGATCCGCTCTCTGAAGCGAGCCCCTGAGGGCAATCCGGGCCTGCAGACGATCGCCGCGCAACCTGGTTGAATTCGCCCAGCCTCCGTTCTGCCTTACATACATGTCATCCGGATCCGAATTCGCCCGTCGAAATGAGAGTTCTGGAAAAGGAGACGTGATGAAATTTTGGGATGTCGTCAAAGCTGATATGCGGGCAAACGCCAGTCATGCGAACATGCTCAAGCTCCTCCCGACCTTCATTTTCAATCCCGGATTCTCGGCCATATTCCTGCATCGTGTCGCCTGCAAATTGCGGCAGGGCGGCGTGGTCCGGCGTCGGCTGGGGCTTCTCGTCTGGCGTTGGAACGTTGGCCGTTCGGCGTGTCATATCAATCTCGACAGTGATATCGCTCCAGGGCTCTTCCTCCCGCATCCCACGGGTATCGTCATCGGTTCGGGTGCCAGGATCGGTCCGGGAACCACGATCTACCAGTCGGTGACGATCGGCAAGACGGCGTCTCCGCAGTATCCGGTCATTGGCGCCGGATGTGTCCTCTACCCCAATTCCCTCGTCATCGGCCCTCTCACGCTCGGCGACCGCGCCATCGTCGGTGCGGGATCCGTCGTGTTGAAAAGCGTGCCGGCGGACGGCGTGGTGGTCGGTACGTCGGCAAAGGTCCTGCGGGTGGGCCAACCGGAAAATGCGGTCGCCCTGCCGGTTTAGAGCGTTTTACCGCAGTGACCGACGCCGAAGCGATTCCGCTTCGGGTGGAGATGCGCCCCATCGACGCGACGCCCAACGCTCCGCGACGCCCAACTCTCCGTAAGAGCCCGGGGCGTCCTGTCGCGACTTTTCAAGTCCGCCTCTCAGATCGGTCGGTCCCGTCCTCCGCGCGGGGCGGGCACGTATTGCCGTGCGCGGCCCTCAGGGCGCGGTATCGGCCTGACGGGAAAAGCTCAGGAGATAGGCGCCTCGGATCCCCGTCACGACCAAGGCCGTGATCAGCGCGGCGACGCCGGTTCCATTGAAGCCCAGCCAGGAAATCATGGCGGCCGTCATCGTGACCGACAGGCAGACGCCAAACATGTTGATCGTTGCGTAGTGGCTGTCCTTGTTCAGGCTGGTCAGGCCGACATTGAGCAGGTCGGAGCACGAGCGCACGATGGCTGCGAGCAGCAGCAGGATGAACAGTCCACGATGTTCGCTGATTTCCGTCATCGACAGGAAGCGGATCAGCAATTCGCTTCCGCCGAGAACGCCGGCGGCAAGAACGGTCGCGATGATGGCGGTCTTGACGATCTGCTTGCGGAAAACCTGCTTCCACTCCGCAATCGAGCCCTTTTGCCGGGCCTGGAACAGGACCGGCAGGGCGAGTTGGACCACGGCGGTCTGCATCAGCGTCTGCAGCGCATTGGTCAGCGACCAGAAGAACGTATAGATGCCGGTGAGCGTGAGGTTCAGCATATAGTTCACGATGTAGCGGTCGGCATAGATCAAGCCGACGATGCTGAGATCGCTGATGTAAATGTGCCAGGAGTGGCGCAGCCGCTCCTTGATCCAGCCGAAATCGACGGGTGTTGCCGCCGTCTGGCGAAGCGGCCAGCTGCGCAGCAGATAGGCGAGCAGTGCCGCCGCAAGCACGTAGCTGGCGATCCAGCCGATGAAGACAGCCTCCAGCGTCCGGAAGACGGGAAATGCGACGCCGAGACCGACAACGACCGGCACCCAGAGGGCCGAGCGGACGAAAACCAGCAGATTGGCTTCCGTCGCCATGCTCTGTCCGATCAGCGGCATATGAATGTCGAGCCCGTAGGTCTCAAGCCAGATAAGGGCGATGATCAGTCCGTAGAGGAACGTGATCTGGTACCCCATCGCAAAGGCCACGATCACACCGATGATGGTGGCGAGGACCAGCGTGACCGTCGTGACGAACAACCGGTTTTTGACGATGGCGGCAGCGAAGGCTGCATCCCGGCCGATGACTTCGCGAGATGTCCGATAGTTCAGACCCCATCCGAGCATCGCCGGCAGAATGCCGATCGCTCCGAGCGCCAGACCGTAAATGCCGGTTGCCTCGAAGCCGAGGTACTTGATGATGTAAAAGGACAGCAGGAACCGAAAGACCAGCGTCGAGCCCCGAAATGTCAGGTTGATCAAGCTCGACAATTTACGAAAGTGGCGCATCAGCAGTGATCTTTCATCTGGACGACGACGCGATGGTCGTCACCACACGCAGCAGCTCGGTCGCGCTGTTCTTCCACGAAAACTCTGCCGATCGCAATCGTCCCGCTTGTCGCAAAGCCTGGAGGTCGGCCTGGCCGTCCAGGACGGCGAGCATCGCGCGGGACATCGAGCCGGTGTCCAGCGGGTCGAAATAGGCAGCGGCATCGCCGCAGACCTCCCGCAGAACGGGAATATCGGAGGCGAGGACAGGACAGTTCTCGCGCATCGCCTCGAGCGGCGGAATGCCGAAGCCCTCGTAGAGGCTTGGAAACACGAGAGCCTGCGCATGCGCGTAGAGCGAGAGGATCTCGGCGTCCGACAATCTCCCGGTTTCGAGGAGATGGGCCGGGCGTACGGTCGCTTCGCCTTTGGAAAACGCTTTTGCTGCTTTTCCGACCAGAACGAAGGAGACGTCGCTGCGGTCAAGCGCGCCGAAAGCCTGGATCGCCCGTGCCAGATTCTTGTTCGGGGCAGGGGAACCGATGAAGAGAAAATACCGGCGATCCCTCAGTCCCAGCCGATCGAGGACGGTCTCGTCTGCCGTCACGTCGACCATGTGATCCACCGCATTCGAGATGACCGAAATCGTCTCGACCGGCACCTTCAGGACGTCGGACAGTTCTTTTCGGGAGAAATCCGAGACCGTCGCGAGACGCGAGCGGCGCGCCAGCAGGCGGCCCAGCGTCTGGTGGAGAAGGCGATATGAGCGGGAAAAACCCTGGGGGAAGCGGTAGACCAGCGCGTCATGGATGACGGTCAACTGCCGTCCGTGCAGAACCGGTGCCGAATTGCAGGGGTTGACGAGAATGCCGTCGCGGCTGGCAGCGAGGAGGTCGATCTGTTCCCAGGCATGGCCCGTCAACCGCCCAGCGGTTTTGACCGCGATCTTCCGAAAACCCTGATCGAGCGAAACGCCTTTCGGCACGAGGATCGTCCAGGCCTTTGCCTGCTCGTCGTCCAGCAGGTCGTCGATCGCGTGCAGGATCCCGCCCGCGAAACGCTCGACGCCCGTAAGCGGACGTCCGAGGAAGCGACCGTTTACATAAATCGGGATCTGGTGGGGTGGGGTCCCAGACGGCATCACGCGATCATTCATTATGGCTACCGGGTGCAGGCCCGCAAGCAGGCAAACAGTGTCCGCCTGTGTTGGCATGGAATTGTGCGGCGCACAAACAAGTCTCGCAATGTCGGCTGGACACGGCAATCGTTGAATGGCCGGCGTGGCGAAAAGGACACCTTCTTTCCTGTCTGCGTGCTTGCCTCGCGGGGCAAACCGCGATCGATCCCGTTTCTCTCTCTGCGCGGCGCTCTTGGATAAACAATGTTTTCCAGCTAGGTGTGGAAAAGCCCTCGCGCCAATGAAAAGGTTGATCGAACATCGTGCGGATCGCCATTTGCAATGCCCTTTATCCCACACCCGACGATCCCCTGATCTTTGGCGGTGCAGAAGTCTTCGTGCGCCAGTTTGCGGAAGAGCTGGTCCAGCGTGGCGACACGGTGACCGTGTTGCGCGCATCGCTGAAGGGCAGGCGCTCGACGGAAAACGTCAACGGCGTCACCGTGGAGTTCATCCCGGTGCGCAATCTCTTTCCACCCTTCGAAGAGCGGAAGAATCCGCTCGTCCGGCTTGCCTGGCACGCGATCGATGACAGGATCCATGCCAGCGGCGAGATCCAGCGCATTCTGGACGCTTTTGCACCAGACCTGCTGCATTCGCACACATTGAACGGCTTGAGCACGGATGTCTGGCGGATGGCCAAGCGGCTGGAGCTGCCGATCCTGCACACGATGCATGATTATTATCTCATCTGTCCCAAATGCTCCCGTTTCAAGTCCGGCGCGTCCTGTCAGGCGACCTGCGGATCCTGTCGGGTGCTGTCGGACAACCGGCGTCGCCGGACGGCTCTCGTCGATGCGGTTGTCAGCGTCAGCCAGCGCACCCTCGATATTCACCGCGAGAATGGCGTGTTCGACGGGTCGAAGCCGACCTATGTCGTCCGCAACGTGCCCAACCCTGCCATCGTCTTCTCCGAGTTGACGCACGGCCCGGGGCCGCTGACGATCGGCTACCTCGGCCGTTTCTCGGAGGAGAAGGGTGTCCGGCTTTTGCTGGAGGCCGTTGCGTGTCTGCGTCCGGGCAGCGTGCGCCTGCTCCTGGCCGGCCGCGTGTCCGACGCGGAGAAGGAAACGCTGAAAGCTCTGGCGCCGGAAGCCGATGTCGATTTCGTGGGCTTCGTATCGCCATCCGATTTCTACCGGCAGGTTCAGGTGGTCGTCATGCCGTCGATCTGGCACGAGCCGGGGTCGCTGGCCCTGGTCGATGCTCTCGCGGCGGGCAGACCCGTCATCGGCACGCCGTTCGGCGGAATACCCGAGATCATCGAAGACGGGGTGACCGGCTGGATTGCGGAGGCGACGCCGCAGGGCATGTCCGCCGCCATATCCCGCCTCGTCGCGGAGCCACGGCTTGTCGTGGCGGCGCACGAGGCCCTGGCTGAGAAGCGTCATGCCCGACGCGCTTTCTCCGACGTCGTCGACGACTATCAGTCGATCTACAGCTCTCTCCTGCGGGGCCGATCGAACTCGCCCGGCACGGCAGCGGTCTTGCCTCTCAAATGATCGAGGGGGACGCGCCCCTTCCTGTGGTGAGACCGGAGGAGACCCGATTGAAGAATCGCCGGCCGGGCTCTTCCACGAAGCGGTAGGTGATCGTCGCGAACACGAGGACCACGCCGATATAGGCGAGGGCGACAAGATCCATCAGTCCGGCCGGGCCGAAATCCAGACGGTCATGAAGGCCGTCGAACCGGATGAGTTCGATGCCGAGCCGCCCCTGTGCGATCCGAGCCGCCGCGAACAGGATCGTGAAGACGATGAAGTGAACCAGATAGATCGAGTAGGACAGCGTACCGAGTAACAGGAGCGGCCGCACGCGCAGCAGCCGGGAAATCTGGCCCCGCTCGAAGGAAAAAAGCAGGATGGCCACGCCGAACGCAATGATGTCGGCCGCGACGTAGCGGGGCTTGAACCAGAACAGCAGCACCATGATCGTCGTTGCCACGAGCTCCGGTGCCGTTCCCTTGAGGTAGGGCTTGTCCCGCAGTCGAAGATAGAGGTCGTAGGTCAGGTTGCCGGTGAAGAAGCCGAAAACGCACTGCACCAGACCGAGGCCCGATGCGAGATTCAGCGTCGTCTGGATATAATCGAGCCAGAAAAGCAGCAGGCCCGACGCGGCGAACATGATCACGGCCCCCCACTGGCGGTAGGTTCCAAACCCGAGAACGACCGCGACGAAGATCAGATAGGTATAGAACTCGGTGCTGATCGACCAACTCGGAGCATTCCAGGTCAGTTCTGGAAACGGAATGATGGCTTGCAGAAGAAAGATGTTCGCGACCAGCGACGGGACATCGTTCGTCCCGGCAAAGGGCGCTTCGGATCCGTGATACCCGCGCGACGACAGGTAGAGTTTCGCCGTTTCCAAGAGGATGAGGATGCCCAGCGTCACGATGTGCAGCGGATAGAGCCGGCCGAACCGTCGGATCATGAACCGCAGGCCCTCCTGCGGGCCATCGAGGCTGGCGCGATAGGCATGCGTGATGACGAAGCCGCTGAGAACGAAGAAAAAGGGAACCGCCAGATTGCCGTTCCGCACGAAGGGGACGGCGTAGAAATAGCCTGCGGCCTGGAAATGAAACAGTGCAACCAGCAACGCGGCAATGCCACGCCAGGAATCCAGCGCATCGAACCTGACCGGCTTTTCTCTCATCGTGGCACCCCGTTTTAACGTGAGCCACTGTTTTAGAAGAAACTACATAAGCGTCAATGAAAATGCCGAGCGAGAGCGAGAGAGTGTCGTCAGAAGACGCGCATCCATTGCGTGTTGGCATGCCGGACGCCCGTGCCGGAGCGCGGGGTCATACGGGAGCGCGTGCCCGACCGGCGTTCAGACGGCGGCTCAGCGCGGCCCCGATGGGCTTTTCGACCCAGAGATGCACGGCCAGCGACCCGGCAATGGTCGCCAACATGCCCAACCAGTAAAGCGCATGCAGCGGCAGGCCGGCCTTGACGCCGATGGCGGCAAAGATCTTGATCGTGAACGGATGCGTGAGATAGAGCGCATAGGACGCATCGCCGCCGAGTGCCAGAAAGCGCGAGACGCGACCGTCAGGCGCGGGATTGCCGAGCACCACGGCCGCCGTGATCAGCACCGCGGGAATGCCGCCGGTGATCAATCGTGGCAGGTATTCGTAGCTTCCGGTCTGAAAAAACAGGACGGCAAGCATGAGGCCCACGCCGACGAGAAGGGCCGAGACGGGCCGCGAGATCCGTGTCTTCCGCAGGAACAGGGCGGCCACAAGAATGCCGAGCAGGAACTCCCCGATGATCGAATTGCCCCAGAAGCGGAGAGGCCACACGGTCGGCGGAACGGCGAGCGCGACGATCATGAGCAGCGCGAAGGCAGCAACGAGCAGGCCGAGGCCCAGACGTTTCGGCAGGAGAAGCGCGACTGCGAAAACGAAATAGAAGAACATTTCGAAGTTCAAAGTCCAGCCGAGCGACAGCAGGGGGAACAGCTCGCCATCGGCTCGAGGCCATGGCAGGAAGGCGTAGGACGCAACGATATGCACGGGATCGATCCCGTTATTGTTGATCATGCTGCCCGCTGCGAGAATCGAGGCCAGCATCAAGGTCGTGCAGATCCAGTAGAGCGGCACGATCCGGATCAGGCGGCGCATCAGGAACAGTCTGGCGGTGCCGGGCACGCCGAAACGATCATGCATCAGGTAATACATGATGAAACCGCTGATCACGAAGAAGATGTCGACACCGAGCCCCCAATCGAGCGGATGCCACATCGTGAACGCCTGACCCGTCGCGCGGGCCTTGTTCTCGATCTCCACACCCACATGCGCAAAAACCACCAGGATGGCCGCGCAGAACCGCAGGATCTGCACGTTCACGACATATCGGGCAGCCATGTCGAATCCTGTCATGGTTTGGAGGCGGCACAGGCATGAAGCATCATGCCGGGGAATACGGGTTGGCCAACTTTAACGCGGTCTGAACCGGGTTACAATCCGTCCCACAGCTTAGATCGTTGTTTCCCCTTGACGAACGCGCTTGTCACGGGCGCGGCGATGGCCGTTTTTTTCCGGGGATAATTGTCCTTCGTCGAAAAATCGTTCCCGCTTTGTCCCCGCATGCCTCTGCGGTGGGATAGTCGGCCCGTCATCTGAAACGAGGTTCCCATGATCTGGACAGGTATCGGCATATCGCTCTCAGCGCCCTCGACCGCCTTGGCTGTCACCGCCGCCGCATACGTCCAGCTGAAGGGGAAAGTGACGTCGGGTGGCGACGTGGACCTGTCGGGCCTTTTGCCTGGCGGGTCCAGAATGGCTCTCATTGGAAAGAAATCATAATGGCTGGTGAAATCGAACTCTCCGACATCCGTACCCTGACGCATGTCCTCGGTCATGACGCGCAAGGCCTTTTCGGCCGGGCGCCGATCGGCAAGATCGCTGCGCCGCGATCCTTCAATATCGTCGCAGCCCTTGGCGACAGCACGGTGCAGCAGATGCACCTGGACTCGACGGTCCGGAACCGTGCGACCTACAATCACTTCTTCATCGGCAATGCACTGTCCGGCAACCGCATCGCCCGCGCCTACAATTTCGGTGTTTCGGGCGAGCGCACCGACCAGACGCTGGCGCGTCTCCCGGCGGCGCTCGCAACCGATGCCGGGGTCCTCTACATCAGCGAAGGCGTCAACTCGATCGCCCAGGCACCCTACACCCATGCCGTCAGCGGCCTGACCGTTTCGGCGGCAACCGTCGGAGCATCGGCCTTTGCCGATACGCAAACGAAGGTCGATGCGGCGCTGGCCCTGGGCTTGCGCGTCATCGTCGTGCTTTGCCACGGCGCGACGAACTGCACGGCCGCGCAGATCAAGCAGCTCGTCATTTACAATGCGGCTCTGCGGCGCCTGGCGGAACTGCGTCAGAACGTCTGGCTCCTGGATGCTCCAGCCATTCTCCACGATCCCGCCACGTCTCCGACGAGCCTCGTCTTCCGCACGGGCTATATGCGGCTCGGCGAGGCGACGATCGTTCATGAGGCGACGACCGGCGCCTACTTCGTGGGCAAGGCCTTCGCGAGGATCCTGAGCGAGGTCATGCGGCTTCTTCCCCGGAATTCCGTCGATGGCTCGAACCAGCGCGTCAACGGCCAGCAGCTGATGAACAACCCGTTCTTCAACGCGACGACCGGCAATGCCGGCACCCTCGGGGCAGGCGGGTCGCTCGCGGCGGGAACGTCGGCAGTTCCGCGCGAATGGCTGTTCAACCGGGCGAGCGGCGACACGACCACGACGTTTACGGTGGGTGTCGAGCCGAATGCGGACGGCAATGGCAACGACGTCGTCATCACCTACAATGTGACCACGGCCGGCGGCGGTGTTCGGGTCGCTCAGGATCTGGCGGGCACCAGTCCGAATGGCGACTATTGGGTGCCGGACACGGTTCTGCAGGGGTTTTCCAAGATCTCGGTCGCAGCGGGATCGACGGGCATTGCGTCCGTGCAGACGAGCCTCGACATGAACGGTACGCTGAACGGCAACAATACGACCCTGACCACGCACGCGCTGCTGGGCGATCTGGCCAGCGGACTTCTGCCCTCGACGGAAGGCTACGCGTTCGAGCATGCTACGGAGCAGATCCAGGTTCCCGCCTATAGCGCGCGCGCCTATCTCAGCTTCCGGGCGCTCAACCTGCTCTGCGGCGCGCCGGGCACCGGCACGGTGCGGCTCAATATGCCGCAGCTGAATGTGATCTCGACATTGGTTGCCTGACGATAGAACAGGCCCCGATCCCACCGTATGGGATCGGGGCCTGTTTCTCATTTGGCGACCGCCGATCGTCGTTACGTGACATCCGTGTCGGGCAAGGACTTCCCGGCATAGACGGCATCGATTTGCCGGACCATGCGATCGGCCGTGTAGGTCGAGGCGAACCGCTGATATCCGATCGCGCCCATCTCTTTCAAACTTGCCTTGTCGAGGGTCCGAAGCGTCTCGTGCAACTGCTCGATATTCTCGGCTTCGACGATATAGCCGTATTTTCCGTGATCGACGATTTCCTGCAATCCGCCGACGGCGGAAACGATCACCGGCTTCGACAGCCGCATCGCTTCGATGGCCACGAGGCCGAAGCCTTCCCAGCGCGAGGGGACGACGAGAACGTCGCAGCTCTTCATCTGGGCCGTCACGTCTTCTCTGCTGAGCCAGCCCAGCTTGACGATACAGTCGGGCAGTGCCTCGGGCAGGACATTCCGGCTGACGGCGACATCGCCCACGAGGCGCACGCTCAGCTTGTCCTCGAGACCCTTCACGGCCTTGATCAGAACATCTACGCCTTTTTGATAATCGAAGCGTCCCGCGTACAGAACCTTGATCCGATCGTCGTTCCAGACGGCCGGTTCAACGGCGGGTGCGGTCGTGGCGATGCCGTTCGGAACGAGACTGAGACGATTGAACGGGATGCCCAGTTTGAGCGCCCGGCCGAGTTCATGGCTGGAAATGACGATGATCTGATCCGGAAACACGGCGAGGCCGCGCTCCACAAGTTCGGCAAGCTTACGGGTTCTCGGGTTGCCGGTCATGTCCATAGACCAGCCATGCGCACAGAAAATAAGACGGGCTTTGGTAAAAGCCCGTGCGACGCGCACCACCGCACCCGCGATCGATGAATGCGCATGAACAATATCCGGTTTCACGGATTTCAATACTTCAAGATACCGTCTCGCAAGCAAAAATGCGCCATAAAGTCTCTTGGGCCGGCGGAATGTCGTAATCGCAATGCCGGTCGAGAGTATTTTTGGATCGATATACTTTAAGTGGGATTCAGGGACTAGGAGAGAAACATTCTCTACGCCGTATTTTTTGACCTGATGAGGGACGAGTTCGGCAAGATATGATCCCGTCCCTCCAATGATTGTTTCACAAACGTGCAAAATCTTCATAAAAAAACGTTTCTTTCAACTCCAAAATGGACCGGCTCTTTCGGTTTTACTGTTATAATCAAGCCGTCTTGTCGTCAATCGCTAACGTTTGGGTTGGCTAACTGCCTTGTTGTCCGATAGGAGTAGAGCTGGCCTCCCGCCGGCTATTCGCCAGAGACTCTGCCAAGGCCTGCGCGTTGGCGCGGGGAAGCCCTGGGACTCCGGTGCAGGATTTGATGATCCTGGGGACGCCGGGTGGCTTGAGGAGCGGAAGGACGAAGCGCTTTCGAAACAGCATCATGCTTTTCAGATGTGCGCGTCCTGCAAACGTCATCGGGCCGCTGGCGCTGGAGCGCTGGTGGTCGTGCACGAGTTCTGCCCCGGGGAAGCACTTGACCTTGTATCCGTAGCACCAGACACGCGCGCAAAGATCCACGTCTTCCATGTAGAGGAAGTATCGCGTGTCCATTCCGTTGAGCTTCTTGTAAAGCGCCCGGGGGATCAGGAAGCCCGTTCCCATGACCCATTCCGCATCGAAGGGCTCCTCACGCGGCCAGGCATCCAGCATCAGGTGCCGGTCGAGATGCTTTTGCAGAAGCGGCTTCAGTTGCGCCACCCGGCGTGCGACCACGTCGAGCGCGGAATAGAAGCGCCGTGCGGAAAACTGCCGGCTCCCATCGGGGTTGATCAGATCGAGGCCGACCAGCCCCACATCCTGGTTCTCCGCCATGTAGTCGAGCACGCGCGATACGCTGTCGAATTCGAAGTAGGTGTCCGGATTGAGCACGAGCAGAAAGTCGGCCGTGGCATTGGTGGCGCCGATATTCACACCGGATCCGAATCCCTCGTTCGTCGGCGAGAGGACGAGCTTGATCGACGGCGGAAGCTCGCGCTTCAGGCGCTCTGCGGAATCATCGGGAGAGAGATTGTCGACGACGATGATGTCTTCCGGGTCGCAGATCTTCTGCTCGACGATGGATGCGATGCATCGCAGCGTCAGATCGACCGTCCTGTAGTTGACGATGATGACATTCAGACTGGGGCGGTGTGACATGAGAACCTCACAACGATGTTTCTCTTGGGTCGGGAACGGAAAGTCCCAAAGCTGCAAAGAATGTCCTTGCATCCGACCGGGATGTTTCATGCATGGATTTGACGTGCAGGACGCAAGCTTGCGAAATAACGGTCCGCTGCTCGGCAACCTCCGTGATTACGCGGTCGAGAAGCCGTACGTCCTGTTCAAGGTCAAAGGTGATGAGCATGCTCGGAAGACGCATCCGCTCGGGGATGCATCCGGTTGAAGAAGCGAGAATCTCGCTTCCATAGCTGTAAGCTTCCAGTATCACCAGCGGGTCCGCTTCGTCTACCAGCCGTGTGGGAAGAATGAAAATGTCGACGTCTTCGTAGAAACGCGCCTTTGCGTCGCCTTGCACGGAGCCGAGATAGGTCGAAATCGTCGGGTGCCGCTCGCAGAACGCAACGATCTCCTGCTTGAGCGCGGCGTCGGCCACGGGGCCGGCAAGGCAGAAACGGAAATCGCTCCGGATCGCGGCGAGTTTCTCGATCATCTGCAGAAGGTAATCGACGCCCTTCTCCCGCGTGATCACGCTCAGATGGCCGATCGTGACCGGGCCATGACGCTCCGCCGTGCGCCCCTTCTCGTCGTAGAAGAAAAAGGCATTCGGCAGCACGAAGCTCCGGCTCTTCTGTTGATCGGTGAGGTAGAGCGCCGCGTACCCGTCGCGCATCCTGGCGGACAGGAAGACGTGACGCTGGAACGGACCGCCCAAACGGCACAGGACACGACTTGCGCGCGTCGGACCGAGATTGATCGGTCGGAAGGAATGGTGATGGACGATGTGGTCGAGTTTGCGCAGACGCAGCGCGGCGATGGTGGGAAGAAACAGCCAGACGCCGTTCTGGCCGGGAGGAGACGTGTAGACGTGATCGTCCCGACGAAGGAAGAACAGGATGATGAAGGGCAGCAGAAGGCCCGCTGCGATCTTCTCCGCCCCGGTGCCGCCCGTCGGCAGAATGGTCGTGGGGGCCTGTGATTCGAAGAATCGGGTGATGGTGGCATTGTAGTTGGACTGGCCATTCAATGGCTGCGGCATCGGGCCGATCATCCAGATGCGCGGGCGCGGATGCGTCTCGGCTCGCGCCGCGCGGGCCCTGTTCATCAGCAATATCAGGAACTTCAGCATGGGTACCCGTTTCAGAACAATCGGTTTCAGGACGGCCGACGGTCAGGTGTGTGGAGCGAATCAGTCGGTGATATCGATCGAGAACGGCTTGGCTGCATCCACATCATACATGATGGGCGCCGGACCGAGAGCAACATTTTGCGTTGCAACATTATTATCGCCGCACATCATCGTCCCGGTCGGGGTCCCGAAGGGCAGCGTGAAGGTCGCTTTTCTCTGTTCGTAGGACGTCCAGAGGACGATTTTCTGGCTCGTTCCGGATGTTATGCGGGCAACGAAGATATCCTTGAGGGGCTGCTGGACCTCGATGGCGTCAGCCGACTTGACGAGATCGGTTGCCGTGCGGACGAAACAAACGGCCATCTTCGGCTTGTCGTCATAGGTGAAAAGACCGTAATTGCTTTCGCGATCGACCGGATCCGGGCTGATGTTCTTCAGCGCGTGTATCCAGATGCCCTTGATCCACGGGATCGTTGTACTCTGCAGGATAAACTGTGCAAAATTATAGGCCGTGAGGTCATAAGGCATCCCGCAATTGCCGTTCGATGTCGGCCAGCCGTACTCCGTGATGTAGATCGGCGTCTCGACGCCGCCGCGAATGGTCTTCAGCTTGGTCTGAAGATCCTCGACACGTTCGATCATTTCCGCTGCCGTGCGTTTCGACGGTTCCGCGCGGCACTGGTTGTAGAGGTGAACGGACAGGCCGAGGGCATTGTCGAGCACGCCGCCCCGAACCACCGCCTGAGCCCACTCCCAATTCGCGTCGTCACCGACAGTGCCGACGAGAATGCGCGCGCTCGGCATTTTCGCCTTGATCGTCTGGACGGCGAACTTGGCCACGCGGACATAGTGGACTGCGGCCCGCGGATCGTCCGGCGGTCCTGCGCCGTCAAGCGTCTTTTCCCGTGCGCCAAAGCCGATCGTCATGTTCCACTCGTTCCAGATCTCATAGATTGGATTGAACGGGGCGGTGATCTCGACGGCTTTCCTGAGATAGGCTCCGAAGTAACGCAGCCCCTCGTCGGTGAGCGGCGGTACGCCGCCGGGCACGGTCAGCGTATTGGTGTGCCCAAGGTTGATCAGCGGCTGGAGATCGGACTTCGGCAGGAAGCGCATCATGCGCCCTGCACCGGCAAGCACGACGCCGCCCGCCGGCGGAAACTTGAAGGACTGCCAGATCAGATAGTCACGGGTGGATGTGGCTCCGAGGTCGTGCAACTGGCGCAATCCCGTATCGGGATTGATATAGCCGAGCACGCGAGACGGACCGTAATAGACGTTGACGCCGATGATGGGCGGCTCGAAACTGGGCGCGTGTGACGCGATCGGATCGAACGTCACGGAGCGTGTTTCTGCCAGTGCGGATGCGCTCAAAGCGATCGTGGCGGCAGTGATGGACGCTGCCCATCGAAGCAGAGACGACAATCTTGAAAACAGGGCTGTAACTCCTTCCGTCTTTTCAGACGAGATGATGGCCCCCCAGAGCGACATTTGTGCGACGATGGCGACGCACGAACCTTCCCACACTTGCCTTACGCCCATGCTTCGTCAGAGGGGCGCGATCCTTCTGGCGGTCTGTATAGACATTACGCCCGCTTTCCGACAGGCCCGGAATCGCGAATTTTCTCCATGAACGCCAGAAATCTCGAACCCAGATAATCCGGATCGTATTCGCTGGCGCGTGCTGCGGCATTGGAGCGGAGATGTGCCAGCTTTTCAGGCTGGGACAGAAGGGTCTCCAGCGCCCGACGCCATGCGTCAACATCACCCGGTTGTACCAGCAATCCGTTGTAGTCATGCTCCACGAACTCGGGGATGCCGCCGATCTTGCTCGCGATGACAGGCACGCTGTTCTGCAGCGCCTGCACCACGACACCGCCCAGAACCTCGAACCATAGGGATGGGATGCACAGGACATCGCTGCCGGCGATATGGTCGATGGCCTCTTGCATCGGGACGTGGCCGGTAAACTCGATCCAGTCATGATGCCCATAGCGCGCCTTGAGGTCCGCTTCGGCGGATCCCTTGCCGACCACCTTGAACGTGAAATTCCAGTCCTTCCTTGCGGCTTCAGCTGCCGTCAGAAGGACATCGACGCCTTTGCTCTCTTCCAGGCGTCCGGCATAGACGAAGCGGACAACATCGGATGGCTGACGTGCGATCGTTGGGGGCGGATATTTATTGGCGTTCGGAATGGCCGCCGTCGGATAGTCGTTGAGCGGCTGGTGCCGTGCGTTCAGTTCCAGATTGGCGCGCGATGGAGAGGCAAAGCCGATACGCCGCGCCGCCGTGATGCCCTTGCGCTTCGACCAGGCCGAGACCTTGCAGACGGTGCACTGGGTTTCGCAGGTTTTCCCCTTGGAGAACATCGTCATACGGACGCACGACAGGCCCATGTCGTGCATGACATACATCATCGGGATATCCCGCTTGCCGATTTCGGCAAGGGCATTGTGCCCGATCCCCGTCATGTAGTGGACGTTGCAGAAATCCGGCTTGAACGCGTCGAGAACCTCACCGAGAATGCGCGGGTTGCGCGGGTCGATATGATCTTGCAGGTGCCAGAGTGGCTTGAGATAGGTCTGCTTGACATTCCCCTGCTTGTGGATCGGGTAGGGCCGCGGAAAGAAACGCGCCCACACCTTCATGCCATCGACCATCTCGCCGGATTTTTCCTCGTCCGGTGAGGGAGCAGCCGTGAGCACACCGATTTCGTGTCCCTGCTTCAGGAGCCATGAAGCCAGGTTGGAAGCCGAGATCTCGGCGCCGCCAAGAATATGCGGCGGGAACATTGCTGATACGACAAGAATCCGCATTACAGTCCGCTCTCATGTTGAACGGACCCAAATTCCCGATCGTGTGCAGCGGAAGCCAGTTTTTCACAGGGAATCAGATAAGAACGACCAAAGTCGCACGTCTCAAAAAGCTTCCGGTTTCCGAAACGCCGTTCGTGAATATTCAGTAACATTGAAAGCTCCGCAGCGTTCGAAGTATAGTGTGCAGCGGTTGCTTTTATATCAGAAAAATGCTGCAGGGCAATGATGGGGCTCGCTGCAGCGCACTAAATTTCGCGATGTCGTTTCGGTGGGCGGAAGCGCAACGCGCGCAGCGGGGCCGCAAGCGTCAGAGCGTGCGCGCATCCATCAAGCGTCAACGGCCCGGGCGGCGTGGCGGCTCAAGCGGCTCGGCGTGTCAGCTCGCGTGAGCCGTTGATGCTGCGTTGCGCGATGTGTCGGCGAGATTGCCTTGGGCGCTTGATGCCGGCGTGAAATTGCGAATTTCGTCCATAAACGCGAGATATTTCGCGCCGAGATGATCCTGGTCGAATTCGCTGGCGCGGTTGGCAGCGTTCGTCTGAAAGCGCGTCAGGCGTGCGCGGTCCGAGAGAACCGCATGCAGCGCCTCGCGCCAGGACTCGACGTCGCCCGGTTGCGCCAGAAGGCCGTTTTCGTCGTGGCGGACCAGTTCGGGAATGCCGCCGACATCGCTGCCGATGACCGGCACGCTCATGCCGAGCGCCTGTATGACGACGCCGGGGGAGTTTTCCATCCAGATCGACGGAATGCACAGCATGTCGCTTCCGGCGATAGTGTCGATCGCCTGCTGGAGCGGAACGTGACCCGTGAATTCGATCCAGTCATGATGATCGAACCGGGCGCGCAAGTCCGGTTCGGCCGCTCCGCTCCCGACCACCTTGAAGGTAAAATCGAAGTCCGCTTTGAGCATCTCGGCTGCGGAGAGCAGGACATCCACGCCCTTGGCCGACTCCAGCCGCCCGGCATAGATGAAGCGGACGGTTTCGGATGGGCTGCGCGCCATCGTGGGGGCAGGGTACTTGTTGGCGTTGAGGATGTGCGCCATGGGGTAATCGGCGAGCGGCTGGAAGCGTGCATTTCGCTCGAGATTGGCGCGGGACGGTGCGCAGAATCCGATCCGGCGGGTGGCGCGGATGCCTTTGCGCTTCGAACGCGCCGAGAGCTTGCACGTCAGACACTGTTTCTCGCAGGTCTTCCCGTCCACGAACATCGTCAGCTTGCTGCAGGACAAGGCCATGTCCGGCATGACGTACATGACCGGAATGTCGCGTTTCCCGATCTCTTCCAGAACATTATGCCCCAGCCCGGTCAGGTAGTGGACATTGCAGAAGTCCGGCTTGAAAGCGTCGAGGATGGGCGCAACAAGCGACGGGTTCCGGGGATCGAAATGATCCTGCAAATGCCAGAGCGGCTTGGAATATGTCTTCTCGACGCGCCCCTGCTTGAAGATCGGGTAGGGCCTGGGCATGTACAGGCTCCAGATCTTCATGCCATCGACCATCTCTCCGAACCGCTGTTCCTCCTGGGTCTTTGCGGCCATGACGACCCCGATGTCGTGGCCCTGTTTCAAAAGCCAGGATGCAAGATTAAAGGCGGATATCTCTGCGCCTCCCAGTATATTGGGAGGAAACATTGCCGAGAAAACGAGGATGCGCATGTCGTGACCATTTCAATTTTGCCGGTTCTTCTGGACTCTGACGTGCTGAGAAGAACGGAATTTTGGGAAGGGATATCCCGGTTGTTTTTCGGGACCCGATCGGCTTTCCTTTTTGCTTCGAGGAGATTCAATCTTTCAGAGGGATCAGGCGCAGATCGATGGCCTGTATCCTGGCTGTCACGGAACGGCCTCCACGTATCATGGAGCCGTTGCGGGGAGGCTTGGTGATGCTCGCGCAACGGTTGCAAAGGCGCGGAGAGCATAAGTCTTCCACGCTCCTCAGGAAGGCGAAACGTCCACCAGCAAGTCTCTGCATTGTCGATCGTCTCTCCGCTCAACGCTGCCAACAGAGGGCCGGAGAGTGGTGCAATGCAGAGCATCTCACCCTATCCGGTTGTAATTCCACGATGTTGCATTGCGGTAGAGGCGAAAATTGGGCATGGTGACACGAGGCTCTGCTTTTCGATATCTTCTAAAGTATGAAAGACTGAAAAGATATTCTTGGTAATGGCAGGGTTTGAGATCAGCTTTAAATTGTATAAAGAAGTCAACATGCGCTTTCTCATCACTGGAACGGCCGGCTTCATCGGCTTTCACCTCGCAAGACGGCTTCTGGACGCAGGCCACTTCGTCGTCGGTTTCGACGGGATGACGGCCTATTACGACATCGAGCTGAAAAAGAAGCGGCATGCCATTCTGGAGCGGTCGAACGGTTTCAAGCCGGTCATCGGCATGCTGGAAGACAAAGCGGCCATCGATCACGCGGCCGATCTGGCCGAGCCGGATGTCATCATTCACCTCGCCGCTCAGGCGGGCGTTCGCTACAGCCTGGAAAACCCGCGCTCCTACGTGGAATCCAACGTGGTCGGCTCGTTCAATATTCTGGAAATCGCCAGAAACCTGAAGCCGCGGCATCTGCTGCTGGCATCGACCTCGTCGGTCTATGGGTCCAATGAGAAGGTGCCTTTCGCCGAAAGCGACAAGGCCGACGAGCAGATGACCATCTACGCGGCCACGAAGAAGTCGATGGAACTGATGGCGCACAGCTACGCCCATCTCTTCCATGTTCCGACCACGGCATTCCGGTTCTTCACCGTTTATGGCCCATGGGGTCGCCCGGATATGGCGCTGTTCAAGTTTGTCGAGGCGATCCGCAACGACCGCCCGATCGACATCTACGGCGAAGGCCTGATGAGCCGGGATTTCACCTATATCGACGATCTGGTCGAGGGCATCGTCCGTCTGGCCGATATCCCGCCGAATGAGTCCAATCGGGTGACGACGGAGGGTGTCAACGACACCCTGTCGAAGCATGCGCCTTTCCGTGTCGTGAACATCGGTGGAGGTCAGCCGGTCGAGCTTCTCCGCTTCGTCGAGACGATCGAGGCGGCGATGGGCAAGGCGGCGGTGCGCAACATGCTGCCCATGCAGCCGGGCGATGTCCCCAGAACCTATGCGTCGCCGGATCTGCTGGTCGCCCTGACGAACTTCCGTCCGGACATCGGTCTGGACGTCGGTGTCGAAAAGTTTGCCGAATGGTATCGGACGCATTACGCATAGGCGACAGATTGCCATCGGCGTCGGGCCGGGCTGTGGAGATGCGATGTGAGACACCTGTTTGCGGCTTTGTTGGCTCTTTCAGCCGTTGCGATCTCGCCCTCGGCGGCTTTGTCTCAAGGCCCTGAGAAGACGATCGCCTTCGATGCCCGGACGTTGGTCTCGCGGCCCGAGCCGCTCATCATCGGCATCGGTGTTCACTTCGGCATCGGCGGCGACATGAACTATGTTGCCGAGCCTTCTGCCGCGCGCCTGAAGGAACTCGGCGTCGATTCCTACCGTGACGATCTGGTGTGGCCGATCTTCGACCAGCCGGGGAGCGTGGCCGGCGCCTATCAGCCGCGCCAGCTGTTCGATTTCATGGCGGTTGCCGGTCTTCGCCCGCTTCTCATTCTCGGCCATGGAAACGAGCAGGTGAAGGAGGGCAATCCGCCCTTGACCAAGAACGGGCGGCAGGCCTTTGCCGATTTCGCCGCGCGGGCGGCGGCAGCGACGCAGGGTTTCGACCCGATCTACGAGATCTGGAACGAGTGGAATGTTCAGCAAGGCTTCAATCCGCCTTGGTTGATTGGCGCGGGCGTGCCGTCCGACAAACGCGCCGCTGCCTATTATGCCGCCCTGGCGAAGGTTGCCGTGCCCGCTGTTCGCAAGGTTGCCCCCCGTTCGACCGTTCTGTCCGGGGCCGTGGGGGCGGATCAGGACTGGCAATGGACGAAGGCGATCATCGATGGCGGTGCGATCCGCGATGCGAGTGCCTTGTCCGTTCACCTCTACAATCACTGCGACCCCGACGAGACCAAGCGCACCGCGACGGAAATGATCGACAGGCTTTCCCTGCTGCAGGAGCGTTTGTCCGGCAATGGCGTGCCGAAGCCGATCTACGTGACGGAGTTCGGCTGGCCGACGGCGCGCAAGCCCTGTGTGATCAGCCAGCAAACGGCTGCCGACAATGTCTCCCAGTTTCTCCTCTGGTCGGCCGCCACCCCTTGGATGAAGGGGGCGTGGGTCTATCAGTTGAAGGATCAGGGCCGTAGTCCGGACGAGATGGAGTTCAATTTCGGCTTGTACGACTATGACTACAAACCGAAGGCCGCCGCCTGCGCCGTGCGCGAAGCGACGCGTCTTATCAAGGGTGGGAAGGCCTTCCGGCTGGAGCGCCCATTTCCCGACATGTTCGTGCTGCATGTCACGGGCGACGACGGTCAACGTCTCGTCGCCTGGACCACAGGGGCCGGCAAGACGGGCAGTCTTTCCCTCGGGACGTCGGAAGGCGCACCGGCACGGGCGCTTTGCGGGTCCGGGGCGGTGTGGAAAGACGGTCGGCTGCCCATCGGCGGCGAGCCCGTCGTCATCGATCTGCCGAAGGCGGAGACGGTGAACGTCACAGTCAGCTTGGCCGGGAGCCCTTGATCGACGCTTGTTGGCCCCGCTAATTTATGCGACTGATCGCAGCGCGATAACACGGCTCGGCAAGCACCCCACCGGAGGGTGACGGCCGGCAAAGAGGTGGTCTTGAAGCTCTATAAAACGGATAGCATCGACGTTCCGATCGGACCGCCTGGCAGCAGGGCCGAGTTCATCGATTTTGACGAGTGCATTGCGGTGATCAGGAGGCAGGTGAGGATTTTTCTCATCATCCTGCTGGTGTCCCTGTGTGTCGGCGGCGCGTATCTTTCCGTGGCCAAACCGTTCTACAGCGCGGATATTCTTGTCCTTCTCGATGAAGATGGCGACCTCGCCAGTGAGCGGCGGTCGGAGTCTGCGCGCGATTGGGCCAAGATCGACCCGATGCGCAACAGTCCCTACATCCTCACCCAGATGCAGCTCTTCACCTCCAACGCGGTGCTCGACAGGGTTATCGACAGTCTTGGCCTCCTCAAGGATCCGCTGTTTCAGGATTCCAACCGGTCGCTTCAGGAATCTCTTCTGAACGTGCGGACGAAGATATTGATCTTTCTGGGAATAGCCTCGGACGGCCGTGTCACTGCGGATGCGGACGTCGCGCGCGAATCTGCGCGAGCGGGGCTTCTGTCGGCTCTGCGCGTCACCCGGATCGGGGAATCGAGCGTCGTGCGCGTCCGGTACGTCTCGACGGACGGCGACATGTCTGCCCGGATCGTAAACGCGATCGGCGACGCCTACGCGACCGATCTTCTCAGTGCGCGCTACGACGCGACGCGGCAGACAGGCAGCTGGCTACAGGCAAAAATCGGGGAACTGCGTCAGCAGGCCCTGGATAGCGACATGGCGGTTCAGGCCTTTCGGACCGAGCATGATTTGTTGACCACGACCGACAAGGAGACCGAGGAAGACTCTCTCATCTCCGATCAGCAGTTGCAGGAGCTCAACAGGAGCCTTTCGGCCGCAACCTCGGACGTGTCCTATCTCCGTGCGCAGTATGATCAGATCAAGCGCATCGTCGATTCCGGACGAACCGATTCCGAGGTGACGGGGACGATCCGAAACTACCTGTCAAATGATCTGCGCCAGCGCTATCTCGACGCGGTCCGCATCGAGGCCGATCTCAGCCGCCGTTTCGGTCCGAACCATATTCAGGCCGTCCGTGAGCGCGTGACGATCGACGGCTATCGCAAATTGATGTTCGAGGAACTTCAGCGTGTCGCCCAGACCTATCTCAGCGAGTTGACCGTCGCGGAGGCTCGATTGGCCAATATCACCGATCGCGTGAAGAAGGCCACCGAAGTGACAACCCTGGCATCACAGGACAAGGTCCAGATGCGGGAACTCGAGCGAACGGCCGAAACCTATCGCCGGCTCTATGGCGCATTTCTCGCGAGTTATCAGCAGGCGCTCCAGCAGCAGAACATTCCGGTTTCCCGATCGCGCGTCGTCAGTAGCGGTCGTCCGCCCGAAGCGCCGAACTATCCGAGCAAGTCCTTGATCATGGCGCTCTTCTTCATGATCGGAATGATCGGCGGCGGCAGTGTCGCCGTGCGCCGCGAAAACCGGGAGAAGTTTTTCCGCAATGGTGCGCAGGTGCAGGAGCGTCTCGGGCTGACCTTTCTGGGTACGGTTCCCGCAATCGTCAAAACGGACGCAACGAAGAGTCTCGAGCCGAATCCGCTGCTCGGGTCGCAGGCCGCTTTCGCAAGCTATGTTCTCGACAATCCGTTTTCGGATTTCGCGGAGACCTTGCGCAGCACGAAGATCGCCATCGACATCGCGAAGAGCAGATCCGGGGCAGCCGTGATCGGCATCGTCTCCACGGCGCCCGGCGAAGGGAAATCGACGATTGCCATCAACTTCGCAAAGCTTTTGGCGGACCAGGGCAAGCGCGTCGTTCTGATCGACGGAGACTTGCGCAATCCCGGTGCGACCCGCGCGCTCGCCCCGGCCGCGACCCGCGGTCTGTTGCAGGCGCTGATGGAGGAAGGTGCCCTGCAATCGACCCTCATCGAGGACCAGAGAACCGGACTGAAATTTCTGCCGGCCGTCATCCAGCACCGCGTCTCGCATTCCGCCGATCTCCTGTCGTCCGATCGGATGCAGGCGCTCCTCGAAGGCATGAAGCGGGAGGTGGACTACATCGTCATCGACCTTCCGCCGCTGGAAGCGCTGGTCGATGCGCGCGCGATGGAGCATCTGATCGACCGGTTCGTCTTTGTCGTGGAATGGGGCGGCATTTCGGAAAAGGCCGTGCTTCAGGCGTTCGATCGCGCACCAATGGTGATCGACAAATGCGTCGGGGCGATCCTGAGCAAGGTCAACATGGCCAAGGCAAAGCTTTATCGGCGTCCCGATCTCCTGAACTGATCGGTTGCCGGAGACGCGGCTGTTGTCTGGGGAAGACGAGACGCAATCCCCCGAAGACGAGCGAAAGCAGAGATATCCACCGTTTTTCTGATCCGGAATGGATCTGACGGACGCCTTGAGGAGAGGTCGGGTCGATGCTGCGGGACGTGGTTTCCGCGGACCGGGGCGAGCGGAGCGTCCGTTCAGGGGCGGCAACCGACCGAGGCGCCGAGCGGACACAGGAAACATGTCCCAGAACGCATAATGGCGTCGGTCCTGTCAGAGCCGACGCCATCGCTTCGCGTGAGAACCGTATCCGTGTTACTTAAGCGGCCGGATATGGCGCATATAGTACCAGCCGGGAGACTCGGCCGAGATCAGGTTCTCGTACATGATCCGCGGCGCCTTGATGCGCCGGACGGAGCCGTCGTTCAACTTGATCAGCAGAGCACTTGCCGCCACGTCATAAGACGCCGACGAAATCATCTTCGATGTCAGATTCATTGTTTCCATAAGGACCACCGCTGCGAGCAAATTCACGTGAACCGGTAAAATGCCACCGATTCATGGTTAAATTGTGCGCTGCAGCGAAGATTGTCAACCGCCTATCCGGTCCCGGCCTTACAGAGCAAACCAGAGGCGGGGATTCTCGCCGGACTGGATCTTGATCCAGGAGAGGCCCGCCTGACGGAAAGGCCGGATCCGGCTGGTGCGATTGTCGAGGACGAGATCGCCATCGGATGTCTTGACGACGAGGACAGCGTGACCTTCGCCTTCACGGGTGCGGGCGACGGCGATGCGCAGTGCCGTGGCGGGCCAGCCGAGCGACATCAGCTTGCGTCTCTTGGTGAGCGCGAAGTCCTCGCAGTCGCCGGCCGAGACATCGGCCTGCCAGACATCGCCCATCGTGCCGCTCCGGTCGTTGACGGGGATGATCGCGCCGTTGACGGCGCGGTTGACGCGCTGCAGCTCCGCATTCTTTTCCGAGGTCAGCGTGACGATGGCCGCACTGGAGCCGACCTCGCAGTCGCCGGGGTTCTGCAAGCAGAAGCGGATCTGCGCGAAAGGCGCCAGCGTCGGGCCCTTCTGCTGGAGATAGAGGGCAGGGTTCACGAAGCCGACCCCGCGGGAGAGTTCGCCGAGCGGTGCAGCGACCGCCTGCAAAGGGACCATCATGGATGCCGTTACGGAGAAGGCCAAGATGAGATGTCTGATCATACTGTTCTCCATTTCTGGCGCCTCGATGAAGCGCATCTCGGCGTTTCCAACCGGCGCCGTGTCTGGCGCTTTTCGTTTCCTGTGCGATCACCCTAGCAGCGAGATTTTACGGGCCGCTTTCCCGGATGCTTAAAATTTGAACGGTGCTTCGTTTTCGGAATCGCGACCCCGTTTTTCTCTCGGTCGCCCTGGGGACGCGCCGACGCACGATTGAAAAATCAGCAGAACGCGGGTAGAACCCGGCCATGCAATGGACCGATGAGGCTATAATCCTGGGCGTGAGACGTCACGGCGAGACGTCCGTCGTCGCCGAGGTGATGACGCGGGCGCGGGGGCGCCATCTCGGTCTGGTCCGGGGCGGGCGGTCGCGCGCGCTGCAACCGGTGCTGCAGCCGGGCAATGCGGTGGAGGTCACATGGCGCGCCCGCCTGGACGAGCATCTGGGCGAGTTCCGGATGGAGCCGCTCGAACTGCGTGCGGCCCGCCTCATGGAAACGGCGGCCGCCGTCTATGGCGTACAGGCGATGGCGGCGCTGCTGCGCCTTCTGCCCGAGCGCGATCCGCATCCGCACCTCTTCACGTCCCTGTCCGTCATCCTCGATCATCTGCATGATCCGCGCGATGCCGGCGAGCTGTTCGTCCGGTTCGAAATCGCCGTGCTCGAAGATCTCGGCTTCGGGCTCGATCTCGCCCGCTGCGCGGCGACGGGAACGCTTGAGGATCTCGCCTTCGTTTCGCCGAAATCCGGCCGCGCCGTCAGTCGCACGGCGGGACTGCCCTATGCCGACCGCATGTTCGCGCTGCCGCCCTTTCTGTCGCTCGAGGGGAGGGCGGCCGATCGGCAGAGCCTGGAGGATGCGCTGCGCATGACCGGCTATTTCCTGCACCGGCATGTCTACGAGCCGCGTGGCATCGACGTGTCCGCTGCCAGAAACGGCTTCGTACAAGCCGCGCTGAAGGCGCTCGCCCCGCTGCCCCCCGCGCCGGATGCTTCGGAGACGGGCGCCGCGGCAGGGGATAAGCCGCGTGGCATCCCCTCTCTTTCAAACGATTAGCCTCCGATCGCGAGATTAACGCCGCGCCCGTCTTGGTTTCCGCGGCAATGACGATAAATTGCCGTCTTTCCTTATCGCCTCCGTCGGCCGCTGCCGCAGGGGTCTGTATGACGGGTACCCATGACCGACCTCCTTGTCCTCGCCGCCTTCGTCTTTTCGTTTCTGGCCTTTGCCCGGACGCGCCAGGCCCATGAGCGCTTCACCCGCGACATCGCCTTCCTCCAGTCCGAGGTCGCGCGTCTCTCCGCCGACCGCCCGCAAGCCGCACTTGCGGCAGGCGCGGCAATGGAGGTCGTGGTGGTGGATGAGAACAACGAGGTCGATGGCGCAACGGCAAGCGAGGCCGTGATCGAGCCCGAGACGCTGGAGGCCGGGGAGCCGCCCGCGCCGCCGCCGGAAACCGAGCCGCAAAAGCCGCGCGAATCCTTCGAAAGCTGGCTCGGCGCGCGTTGGGCCGTCTGGGTCGGCGGCATCGCTCTGGCGCTGGGCGGTATTTTCCTGGTCAAGGTCTCGATCGATGCCGGGCTGTTGAGCCCGGCCGTGCGGCTCGTGCTGGCCGCGCTGTTCGGCGCGGGCCTGATGGCGGGCGGCGAGATGATCCTGAGGCGCGGCTCCGTCGAAGGGGCGCGGCGGTTCGGCAATGCCATGATCCCAGGCATCCTGACCGCGGCCGGCGCGGTGACGATCCTCGGCGCGATCTTTGCGGCGCATGCGGTCTACGCGTTCATCGGACCGACGACCGCCTTCGTTCTCATGGGGCTGGTCTCGTTCTTCGTGCTCTTCCTGTCGCTGCGCCACGGACAGGCGCTGGCGGGGTTGGGTCTCGCCGCCTCGCTCGTTACGCCGCTGTTGATCGATGCCGACGATCCTTCTCCCTGGAGCCTCTTTGCCTTCCTGTCGCTGGTGTGGCTCGCCTCCATGGCCACCGCACGGATCGGTCGCTGGCGCATCGTGCCGGCTCTCGCCAATATCGGCCTCGCGCTCTGGGGCACGGTCTATCTGATCGCGGCAGATCCGGCCGTCACCCTGCCGGTCTCCCTCTCGCTGCTCGTCCTCATCTTCGGTCATGCTTTCGTGTGGCCGGCCGGCGCCGACGATGCGGAGCCCGAGACCGTCGAAGACGACCATCCTGTCCCGGAGCCAACCGAACCGACCGGCGAGGTCGCCGAGGTCCCAGCCGAAGGCCCCGTCGCCGTGCCGCCGCGCCGCGCCGCGCCCTGGCGCCGCCTGCTGCTGCCACGCCACGCGCCCATCATTCTCACCGGCGCCTTTGCCGTCTTGATGACCGGCCTCTCGCTCATCGGGCCGCTGACGGAGACCATCGGCAATCCGACCTATGAATTCCTGGCGGTCACCGCCGCCCTCGGCCTCCTCGGCGCCTTGCGCGTGCGCGCCGTTTCGGCCGCACTGGCAGCGGGTCTCATGGCCGTGCTCGGTGTCTCCACGCTCGCCACCTTGCCGCAGCTTCTGGAACTCTCCAGCATCGGCGTCGTCGCCGACCGGCCGTTTTCGACGTCGTCCTTTGCGGCGCTCAGCCTTGCGACCATCTTCATCGCGCTCTGCGCCTTCGCGCTGCACCGTCATTCCGGAAGAGCGCGCTTCGCCATGCTGTGGGCAGGGCTGGCGGCCGTCACGTCGGTCGCCTGTGTCGGGCTCTCCTTCCTGATTCTCGGCACCTATGCGTTCGATCCGCTGCATGGCCTGGCCGCGACGGTCGCCGCGGTCGCCTTCCTCACGCTGGCGGAGCTGTTCTTTCGCCGCGATGCACGCCTGCCGCCGGTGGCGCAGGGGTTGCTGCTGGCCGGCGCGCTCGGCCATCTCGTCATTGCCGCGCACGCGCTGTCGGACGGATTGGGAACGGTGCTCGCAATGGCGGTCTTCGCCGCTGCCTTCATCGCGGCCACGAAGGTTCGCAACTGGGTGGCGCTGCCCTGGGTCGGCGCTCTCGGCTTCGTTCTGGTGCTCGCGCGCATCGGCTGGGAGCCGACCATCGTCGGACCGCTCGCCCTTGGCCGCACGCCCGTGTTCAACGCGCTGCTGCCGGGTTACGGCGTTCCCGCGCTGCTCGCGCTCGGGTCGGCCTATGCGCTGCGCGACTGGCCGTCCGACCGGCTGCGGAACGCGCTGCAGGCCATCGCCAGCCTGTTCGCCCTGCTGACGCTCGCCATCCTCGTGCGTCACGCCATGAATGGCGGCCAGTTGCAGGGCGGGGCACCGTCGCTCGCCGAACAGTCGATCTACACGCTGCTGGTCATCGGCGGTTCGGCCATCCTGATGCGGCTCGATCTCAGTCGTCCCGGCTCGTTCCTGCGCTATGGAAGCATCGGCCTCGGCGTCCTCTCGTTGCTGATGACGTTGTCGGCCCATCTCTTTGTCCTCAACCCCTATCTGACCGGCGAGATGCTCGGCCCCTATCCGCTGTTCGATCTCCTGCTGATCGGCTATCTCCTGCCGGGTCTTGCCTATGCCGGTCTCGCGCGCGTGGCGGTCGGCCGGCGCCCGCCGGTCTTCGTCGCGGCCCTCGCGACGGCTGCGGCTCTGCTGGCCTTCGCCTGGGCCACGCTGTCGGTGCGCCGTGCCTGGCAGGGGCCGGGGATTGCCGACTGGAAGGGCTTCCTGGCGGGCGAGACCTATACCTATTCGGTCGTCTGGCTCGTCCTCGGCGTGGTTCTGCTCGTCGCCAGCCTTCGCTTCCACAGCCGCGTCATGCGCATCGTGTCCGGCGTGCTCGTCTTCGTGACGGTGCTCAAGGTCTTCCTGTTCGACATGGCCAATCTGGAAGGACTGCTCCGGGCCCTGTCCTTCATCGGCCTCGGCCTCGTGCTCATCGGCATCGGGCTGTTCTATCAGAAGGTCCTCACATCGCGGCCGAAACAGGCCGACGATGCGCCGGCGGGAACAGACCCATGACGCCCACCGGGAGACAGTCCGAGGTCGTGGCCTCACCCGGCCTCACCGCCGCCTTCGCCCCTTTCGAGGATTTGGCCGGAGCACTGCTTGCCGAAGGGGCGGCGGGCGATGACGGCTCGCACGATGCGGCGCATCTGATCCGCGTCTGGCGCAATGTCTGCCGCCTGCAGGCGGAGGAGGGCGGCGACCTGCGTCTGCTGTGCGCGGCGGTGCTGCTGCATGACGGGGTGGCGGTGGAGAAGAACGCGCCCAACCGCGCAAACGCCTCCCGGCTGTCGGCGGAGAAGGCCCGCGGGCTTCTGGCAGGCCTTCGCTGGAGCGCGTCTGATATCGATGCGGTCGCCCACGCCGTCCTCACGCACAGCTTCTCGGCCGGCATTCCGCCGGAAACGCTGGAGGCAAAAATTCTTCAGGATGCGGACAGGCTCGATGCGATCGGCATGATCGGTGCCGCCCGCTGCTTCTACATCGCCGGGCGTCTCGGCAGCGGTCTCTACGATCCGGTCGATCCCCTTGCCCAGCACCGTCCGCTCGACGACAAGGCCTTCGCGCTCGATCATTTCGAGGTCAAGCTCTTCAAACTCGCCGCCAATTTCCAGACCGGGAGCGGCCGGCGCATGGCCGGGGAACGGCAGCAGCGTCTGCGCACCGTCGTCGACATGCTGATGCAGGAAATCGGCTGATCCGGACAAGCGCCGTGTCCAGCGTCGTCGCCTGTTCAAGCGTTAACCGCGACTTCTGAAAGGAGACGCGAATATTTGACTTGGTGTCATCGCGATGATGTTGTGTCCGGGAGCGTCACCTTTCACGACGTGACCGGAAACGGCTGCCAGCGGGATGTCCATGCGCGCCACCAGACACATTGCGAGCCTCGATGGCCTGAGAGGCATCGCCGCCTTTCTGGTGGTCGTCTCGCACGTCGCTCTTCTGTATCCGCATCTGCCGGGATGGTTCTCGCTGAATATCGGCGCGGAGGCGGTGGAGATCTTCTTCGCGCTCAGCGGTTTCCTCATGGCTAGCCTCTACGCGGCGCGCCCGATCGATCGGGTGGCCGCCACCGATTATCTCGTGCACCGCTTCGCCCGTATCTATCCGGTCTATCTCGTCGCCGTGCTGTTCGTGGTGTTTCTGTCGTCCGTCCCGGGCCTCGATTACATCCATCCGATCGAGGGTCCGGTGGAGATCCTCAGGCATGTCGTCCTGCTCGGCTCGTCCGGCGTCTTCTGGTCGGTGCCGCCGGAAATCCAGTTCTACTTCTTCTTCCTGCTGGTCTGGCTGTGCCTGTCCAATCCGAGGAAGTACCGGTTTCTCGCCCTGTTCCTGACCGTGTGCCTGATGCTGGATGCCGTCTTCGATTTCCCCGGGCCGGGCATCCTGCTGCCCTCCAAGATTCATTTCTTCCTGTCGGGTGTCGCCGCCGGCCTTCTCTTCGCATCCGGGCGCCTGCGGCCGACGGGCCCGGCCGTCGGCATCGCGACCCTGGCTCTGCTCGGCTTCGTCTTCCTGTCGAAGATGCTGATGTGGCGCGACCAGCATGACGGCTGGGGGCTGGTCATGGCCGTCACGGCGGGCGTCATCGTCTTCCTGACGGCGCAGGAACACACCCTGTCGAGAGCCGTGCTCGCGAGCCCGCCTTTGCGGTTCCTCGGCAAGATCAGCTTCTCGCTCTACCTCTTCCACGTGCCGGTCATGTTCCTGTCGATGAAGACCCTCGGCATGTTCCTGCCCGGTGCCGTCTCGGTCGTGCTGGCCGTCGGCATCGCCGTCGTCTTTGCCACCTTCTCCTATCATCTGGTCGAGGACCCGGCCCGCCGCTGGCTGGTGGAGGGCTGGAAACGGCATCGCGCCGGCCAGGTCGATGGTCTGGCCCGGCCCAGCGAGACGCAGGCCAGGGAGGCCCACACGAGAGACGCGCACCCCAGAGATGCGCAATCAAGAAACCCGAATGGAAGAATGCCATCGACGGCGTGATCCTTCGGCGGTTAGAAGGATGCACCAAGCCGCCGTCGGAGGACCGCCCAGATGCCGCAAAGTTCCCAGATACCCCTGGACGCCCGTGTCACAGCTCTCAACATCCATCCGCTGAAGAGCGGTCGGGCGATGCCTGTCGATGAGGCCGATGTCGGGTATGACGGTCTTGCCGGTGACCGCCGCTTCATGCTGGTCGATCCGGACGGCACGTTCATCACCCAGCGGGAATGCCAGACACTGGCGCAGATTTCGGCCGTGCCGCAGGCGGGCGGTGTCGATCTGAAGAAGGGCGCTGCCAGCCTGTCGGTGCGGTTTGCCGGCGACCGGCGCATGATGGTCCGCGTCTGGTCGAGCAGCGTCGATGCGGCCTGCGCCGACGATGCCGCAAACGAGACCCTGTCCTCCTGGCTCGGTCGCCCCGTCCGCCTCGTTCACATGGACGACAAGGCCGAGCGCGCGGTCGGTGCGGAATGGGCGGGCGCGCCCGCGTCCGTCGGTTTTGCTGACGGGTTCCCAATCCTGATCACGACGACCGGTTCGCTCGATGCTCTCAACCGGACGCTTGCGTCGCTGAACCAGCCAAGCGTCGGCATGGACAGATTCCGCACCAACATCCTCATCGATCACGACGGGCCATGGGACGAGGACCTTTGGGAAGCGATCGAGATCGGCGGCATCCGCTTCGATCTCGTCAAACCCTGCACCCGCTGCATCATGACGACGCAGGATCAGAAGACAGGCGAGCGGACGGGTGGAAATCCGATCGAGGCCTTGCGCGTGGAGCGCATGTCGGCCGACCGCCGGATTGCCGGCGTCTTGTTCGGCTGGAATGCGGTGCCGCGCGGCACGGGGCCCATCGCCGTGGGGGCGCCCGTCCGCATTCTTGCGACCCGCAGCGAGCGCTGGCCTATGAAGCGTCGCGGCTGATCTTTCGCCCGGCGGGGTCCGGCGCCCGGTCGTCGGAGGAAAACCACCGCCGGCGGGCGACCAGCGCCAGCTTGCCGAGCGCGAGGCCGACCACGCTCCCGATCGATTTCACCACCGCGTCGGAGACCTCTGCATGCCGGGTCGGCGAGATCCATTGCAGCATCTCGATGAAGAAGGCGGCGGCGATGAGGAACACGGCGAGGGAGAGCCAGCGGCGCGGATAGGCGATCGCGAAGATCGCTCCCGCCAGAGCAAAGGCCGCAGCCCGGTCGATACCGACCTCCGTGACGGTATGCGGTCGCCAGCCGATGGGCGAGACCGTGACGAAGACCAGGACGAGGAGGGCAGCCCAGGCGGCTGCACGAAACAGGGAGCGCAGTGTCATCGGACCGTCATAGAGCCTGCGGGCCTATGTTGCAATGCACACTGGCGTGTTCGCTGTTGCAGCATGAACGAAATGGTGTCCTTGACGTCATCCGATCAATCCGATTGATCCGTTCGTCACGCGAATTCACTTTCGATCCTGCTTTCGCTCGCCTAATCTTCATAGCTTGCCTTGCCTGCACGGCACACCCTCCGGAGCCCGACCATGTCCGCCGCCATCCCGTCCGTTGCCGTCCCGCCCGGTACCACCCCCCGCCGAGGCTTGCCATGGCTCATCCTCGTTTCGGGTTCGCTGGTGGCGATGCTCACCTTCGGGCCGCGCTCGGCCATGGGCTTCTTCCAACTGCCCATGCTGGCGGATCTCGGCTGGGACCGCACGACCTTTGGCCTCGCCATGGCCCTGCAGAACCTCTGCTGGGGCCTGAGCCAGCCCTTCTTCGGCGCGATGGCCGACAAATACGGCACGTGGCGGGTGCTGGCGCTGTCGGGCGCGCTGTACGCGACAGGCCTGATCGTCATGGCCTTCGCCACGGCGCCGGTCTGGCTGCATGTCGGGGGCGGCGTGCTGGTCGGGCTGGCCGTCGGCGCAGGGTCTTTCGGCACGGTCCTCTCGGCCTTTGCCCGCAACGTCACGCCGGAGCAGCGCTCCATGGCGTTCGGCATCGGCACAGCCGCGGGCTCCGCCGGCATGTTCCTGTTCGCGCCGCTGAGCCAGGGCCTCGTCTCGGCCTTCGGCTGGTCCGACAGCCTTGTCTATCTCGGCCTCATGATGCTGGTCGTGCCGCTCGTCGCCATTCCCCTGCGCGGCAACGCCACGTCCGGCTCGCAGAAACAGTCGGTCTACAAACAGTCGATCGGCGAGGCGTTGAAGGAGGCGCTCGGCCACAAGAGTTACCTTCTGCTCGTGTCCGGCTTCTTCGTCTGCGGCTATCAGATCGCCTTCATCACCGCGCACTTTCCCGCCTATATCGGCGACATCGGCATCGATGCGCGCTACGCCGTCATCGCGCTCGCGCTCATCGGCTTCTTCAACGTCATCGGCTCGCTGTCGGCGGGCGTCATCGGGCAGCGATATTCCAAGCCCTATCTTCTCTCTCTGATCTATATCGGCCGTTCGATCATCGTCGCGGCTTTCCTCCTGCTGCCGCAATCGCCGCTGAGCGTCATCCTCTTCGCCATCGCCATGGGTCTGCTCTGGCTATCGACCGTGCCGCCGACGAATGCCCTGGTGGCCATCATGTTCGGCACGCGCCATCTCGGCCTGCTCGGCGGCATCGTCTTCCTGTCGCACCAGCTCGGCTCGTTCCTCGGCGTGTGGATGGGCGGCTATCTCTACGATCATTTCGGATCCTATGATCCGGTCTGGTGGATCGGCGTCGCCCTTGGGCTCGCCGCCGCCGTCGTCAACTGGCCCATCGAGGAAAAAGCCGTCACCCGGCCGGCGATGGCGTGACGCACCCGCCCGAGGCGGTCGCTTATGCTCGACCTGATAAAAAGCCTGTCCGGCCGTCTTGATATCCGTCACAAAACTTTCTAATTCAGCAGAACCGGCAATGCCGGTTTTGTTTTGGCCCGTTTATGCTCATTATGAGTATATGCGATGTCGTGGTGGAGCGGCGGAGAGGGAGGACGGCATGACGCAGGCAGTTCATTCAAGGGACGATGGAGCGCCGCGGCACCTGCCGACGGCTGCCGAGCGCTTCGGCGTGCGCCCGATGCCGGACCTCGCCTTCACGCCCGAGATTGCCCGCGAGACGGAGCATCTCTACCGCAAGGTCAGCGATTTCATCCCCGCCTTCGAATGGCCGGTCTATGCGCCCTATGTCGCCGCCATCAACCGGCTGAAGCGGGAGCGAGGTGCCGTTATCCTCGCCCACAACTACCAGACGCCCGAGATCTTCCACTGCGTGGCCGATATCGTCGGGGATTCCCTTCAGCTTGCCCGCGACGCGACGCGGGTGGATGCCGAGATCATCGTTCAGTGCGGCGTGCACTTCATGGCCGAGACGTCGAAACTCCTCAACCCGCAGAAGACGGTGCTCATTCCCGATTCCCGCGCCGGCTGCTCCCTGTCGGAATCGATCACTGGCGCCGATGTCCGCCTGTTGAAGCAGCGCTATCCCGGCGTGCCGGTCGTGACCTACGTCAACACCTCCGCCGACGTGAAGGCCGAGACCGACATCTGCTGCACCTCGTCCAACGTGCTGGCCATCGTGGAAAGCCTGGAGAGCGACACCGTCCTCTGCATCCCCGACGAATACCTGGCGATGAACGTCGCCAGGCAGACCAAAAAGACGATCCTCACCTGGAAGGGGCATTGCGAGGTGCACGAGCGCTTCACGGCCGCCGAACTGCTTGCCTACAAGGCCGCGCATCCCGGCATCGAGATCATCGGCCACCCCGAATGCCATCCGGACGTGATCGCGGTCTGCGATTTCGCGGGCTCCACCGCCGGCATGATCTCCTACGTCAAGGACAAGCGCCCGCCGAAGGTTCTGCTGGTCACCGAATGCTCCATGGCCTCCAACATCCAGGCGGAGGTCGAGGGCGTCGAGTTCGTCAAGCCGTGCAACCTCTGTCCGCACATGAAGCGCATCACCCTGCCGAAGATCCTCGACAGCCTGTTGACCATGACGGACGAGGTGCTGATCGATCCCGAGATCGCCGACCGCGCGCGGCTGGCCGTCGAACGGATGATCAACCTCAAGCAGTAGCGCTCCAGGCCATCCGTCGTCTCGGACAAGAGGGATGGCGGAGGCCTGCGAGACGCGAGATGGCCTCACGGAGGCGGCGGAGGAGACTGCCATGCTGACCGATCATTTTCGTCCCCAGTCCTTCAACGGCATCGATGACATCGTCATCGTCGGCGCCGGGCTGGCCGGCCTGTTCTGCGCGCTGAAGCTCAGTCCGCGCCCGGTCACGGTGCTGGCGGCCGCACCCATCGGCCATGGCGCCTCCTCGGCCTGGGCGCAGGGCGGGATCGCCGCGGCCATGAGCCCGGGCGATTCGATCGACAGCCACGTGGCCGATACGCTGGCGGCCGGGGCCGGCATTGTCGACGAGAAGATGGCCCGTGGCATGGTCGCGGAAGGTCCGGCCCGCATCCACGATCTCCTCGCCTATGGCGTGCCCTTCGATCGCGATCTGGAAGGGCATCTGCTGCTCTCGCGCGAGGCCGCGCATTCGGAGCGGCGCATCGTCCGCGTCAAGGGCGACATGGCCGGGCGCGCCATCATGGAGGCGCTGATCGCCACCGTCCGGGCAACGCCCTCGATCCGCGTCATGGAAGGCTATGTCGTGGAGGATCTGATCCGCGAGGGCCGCTTCGTCGCCGGCGTCATCGCCCGGCCGGATGCCGGACAGTCGCGAACCCGCGTCTCCTTCCCGGCGCGCGCCGTCGTCCTCTGCTCGGGCGGCGTCGGTCATCTCTTTGCGGTCACCACCAACCCGCGCGAGGCGAGCGGGCAGGGCGTCGGCATGGCGGCCCGCGCCGGCGCGATCATCGCCGATCCCGAATTCGTCCAGTTCCACCCGACCGCGATCGACATCGGCCGCGACCCCGCGCCGCTCGCAACCGAAGCCCTTCGCGGCGACGGGGCGCATCTCGTCAACGGCGCCGGCCACCGCTTCATGCGCGCCATCCACCCCGACGGCGAGCTTGCGCCGCGCGACATCGTCTCGCGCGGGGTGTTTGCCGAAGTCTCCGCGGGCCGTGGCGCCTTCCTCGATTGCCGCGAGGCCATCGGCGACCATTTCCCGCAGGCCTTCCCCACGGTCTATGCCTCCTGCAAGGCGGCCGGCATCGACCCGGTGACGCAGCCGATCCCGGTCGTGCCGGCCGTCCACTATCACATGGGCGGCATCCTCACCGACGCAGAGGGTCGCACCTCGATCGACGGGCTTTGGGCGGCGGGCGAGGTAACGTCCACCGGCGTCCATGGCGCCAACCGGCTTGCCTCGAACTCCCTGCTGGAGGCCGTCGTCTTCGCCGCCCGCATCGCCGAGAACATCCAGGGCATGCTGCCGGCGCCGCGCCAGGGCAACTGGGCCGGCAATGCCGGCGAGAGCGACGATCTCGTGACGGTCGAGGACAGCCCGCAACTCCGAAAACTCCGCCGCATCATGTCCGCCCATGCCGGCGTCATCCGCGATCGGGCGGGCCTGCTCACCGCCGCCCGCGCCATCGCAACGCTGGAGCGCGACACGCCGCGGCTGCGCTTTGCCAACATCGTCACGACCGCCAAACTGATCGTGGCCGGCGCGCTTGCGCGCGAGGAAAGTCGCGGCGGTCATTTCCGCTCCGATTTCCCCGAGCCGAACACCCGCTGGCAGCACCGGACCTTCCTGACGCTCGACGAGGCCGACCGGATCGTCGCCGACGCGACGGAAACCGCACTTGCCTGATGCTAAAGCTTCCTTTCGAGAGACCCGCGATGACCGCTCTTCCACCTTACATGCCCACCCTCATGGTCGAGGACATCGTCCGCGCCGCCCTGCTCGAGGATCTCGGCCGCGCCGGCGATATCACCACGGCGGCCACCATCGCGCCGCATCTCGAGGCGACGGCCATCCTGAACGTCCGGGAGGCCGGGGTCGTCGTCGGCCTCGATCTTGCCCGCGCCGCCTTCCGCCTGGTGGATCCCGCGCTGGCCTTCGAGGCGCTGGCAAAGGATGGCGATCGCGTCGTCGCCGGCACGGCCATCGCGCGCATCTCCGGCCCGGCCCGCGGTCTCCTCTCGGCGGAGCGGGTGGCGCTGAACTTCCTCATGCATCTGAGCGGCGTCGCCACCCTGACCGCCCGCTATGCCGACGCCATCGCCCACACGGGCGCAAACGTCTGCTGCACGCGCAAGACGCTGCCCGGCCTTCGCGCGGTCGAGAAATATGCGGTGCGGCTCGGCGGCGGGTCGAACCACCGCTATGGCCTCGACGATGCCATTCTCATCAAGGACAACCACATCGCGGTGTCCGGCGGCGTCGCGCCGGCCATCCGCGCGGCCCAGGCCTATGCCGGCCACCTGGTCAAGGTGGAGGTCGAGGTGGACGGGCTGGAGCAGATGCGGGAGGCGCTGACCGCCACGCCCGACGCGATCCTGCTCGACAATATGGGACCGGACCTGCTGCGCGAGGCCGTGGCGCTGAATGCCGCGCATTGGGGGCTCCCGGCCGATCCGTACGCGACGGACCGGCGGCGCACGCGGCTCGAGGCTTCGGGAAACGTCGATCTTAAGACCATCGCCGCCATTGCCGAGACGGGCGTGGACTATATCTCCACCTCCAAGATCACCATGGCGGCGCCGACGCTCGATATCGGTCTCGACATCGGGATCGGCGCCCCCTGACGGGACAAGCCCGTTGGAGACGACAACGGAGACGGCATTTGAGCGATATCTGGATGTTCATCCTCATCGGCTTTTTCGCGCAACTGGTCGATGGCGCGCTCGGCATGGCCTTCGGGGTCCTGTGTACCACCGCTCTTCTCGCCTTCGGCATGCCGCCGGCGGTCGCCAGCGCGATGACGCACATCACGGAGGTCTTCACCACGGCGGCCTCCGGCGCCTCGCATGTCTGGCAGCGGAACGTCGATTGGAAGCTCGTGGCGCGTCTCGCGCCGGCCGGCATGATCGGCGGCATTCTCGGCGCCTACATCCTCTCCAACATCGACGGCAAGGTCATCGAGCCGTTCGTGTCGGTCTACCTCATCCTCATCGGCCTCTATATCCTGTTCAAGGCGTTCCGGCCGACGTCCCGGCGCGATGTGCATGACGGGTTGGTGCCCGTTATCGGCTTTGCCGGCGGCGGCCTCGATGCGGCCGGCGGCGGCGGCTGGGGTCCGATCGTCACGACCTCGCTCATCGGTCGCGGCCACAACCCGAAGAAAGTGATCGGCTCCACGAGCCTCACCGAGTTCGCCGTGACGCTGACGATTTCCGCCACCTTCATCGTCACGCTCGGCTGGTCGCAACTCGATGCGGCGGTCGGCCTCATCATCGGCGGTGTGCTGGCCGCGCCCATCGGGGCCTATATCGTCAAGCACCTTCCGGTCCGCCCGCTGATGGTGGCCGTCTCCCTCATCATCATCGTGACATCCGTCATCCGTTTCATCTGACCGTCGTGCCTTCGCATGCTCCTCACGCGCTTGTGTGGGGAACCGCCCGGGGTTGCCCGGCGTTGCAGTTCTGCGGTCGTGCGACGACGCGACACCGTTTCCCGTGGGATCGGGAGCATCAGGGAAGGAACATCATGAGATCGGCATTGATCACTCTCACGGCAGCCACGCTGGCTGCCACCGTCGCAGCGGGCCCCGCCGCCGCGCAAATGCAGTCCCAGACGGCCAAGGCTAGCTTTGTCGGCAAGGACGACAAGGAGACCGGCCGTGCGCTCCTGACCGCCGGCAAGAATGGCGTGTTCATGGAGGTCGAGGTGACCGGCCTGCCGGCGGGTACCTGGGTCGCATTCCACGTGCATGAAACCGGAAAATGCGATCCGGCCCATAAGCACGAGTCCGCAGGCGGCCACTTCAACCCGGACAAGACGGAACACGGCTTCCTTGCGGCCAACGGCCCGCATGCAGGCGATATGCCCAACCAGTATGTCGGTGCAGACGGCACGCTGCGCGCGCAGGTGTTCAACAGCATGGTGACGCTGGACGATAAGGCCAACGGCATCCGAGGGCGCGCCCTGATGATCCACGCCAAGCCCGACGACAATCGCAGCCAGCCGTCCGGCGACGCGGGCGAGCGTCTCGCCTGCGCCGTCATCCAGTAAACCTGGCGGCTGCTGATCAGGGACCGAGAGGGCCGGGGTCATCGCCCCGGTCTTCGTCCGTCTGGGCTTCTGTCTTGTCTTCCGGCTCGGGCTTCACCGCAAACTCGTCCTTCACCTGCTTCAGCATGCTGCGCGTCGTCGCCCACCAGTTCGACGTCGAGACCCAGTAGCGCAGCGTGACGCTGGCCGCATCGCCCGCAAGTTCCGAGATGAACACGGACGGTGCCGGTGTCGCAAGAACGGTGTCAGTGCCCTTGGCGATATCCAGCAGCCGCCGCATCGCCGCGTCGAGGTCTTCGGCGGCGCCGACGGAAATCGTCAGGTCGTGCTTGCGCGTTGGCAGGCGGCTGAAATTGCGCACCGGCGTGTTCCAGAGCGTCGAATTCGGAGCGAGCCGATAGACCCCGTCGGAATCCACCAGCTCCGTCGCAAACAACCCGATCTCGCGAATGGTGCCCGTCACGCTCGATGTCTCGATGGATTCGCCGACCCTGAACGGCCGGAGGACGAGGAGCATGATCCCGGCCGCGATATTCTGCAGCGTGCCCTGCAGAGCGAGGCCGACGGCGAGGCCGGCAGCACCGAGTGCGGCGATGATCGAGGCCGTCTGCACCCCGAACTGGCCGAGCACGGTGACGAAGACCAGCACCAGCAGGGCGTAGCGGATGATGTTGGAGAAGAACCGGGCCAGCGTCTCGTCGATCCCGTGCACCCGCTTCAGGCCGGCATAGGCCCAGTTGTGCAGCAGCCGGGCAATAAGCCAGCCGGCACAGAGCAGCACCAGTGCGCCGACGATCGAGAACGAGTATTGCACGGCCAGAGCGGACGCCTGGCTGAGCGCCGTGCGGGTCGCAAGGATGACGTCTGGCTGTTGTGATTCCATGAAAGGCCCTCTTCGTTGGAAGGAGGGGACATGGGGCGGGAGGCCCGCGGGTCAACCGCACGCCGCATCTTGGTACGGTTCAGCGACTGCCGAGTTTGAGGCCCGGCGCCGGTCGCTCGTCAAGGATCTGCCGTCGAAAGCGGAAGAGCGCGGCCGGTCGCCCGCCGGTCGCCCCAGTGGTCATGCCCGTCGGCTCCACCAGCGACGCACCCTCCACGAGCCTGCGGAAATTCTGCTTGTGCAGGTGCCGTCCGGAAATGGCCTCGACCGCTTCCTGCAGGCGCGTCAGCGAAAATTCCGGCGGCATGAGTTCGAAGATGACGGGCCGGTATTTGATTTTTCCGCGCAGCCGCGCGACGGCCGTGGCGACGATCCGGCGGTGATCGTGTCGCATGGCCAAACCGACGCCCTGACCCACGCCATCGGGGCGTGTTTCCAAGCCGTGCCCCTCGGCATCGCTGCGGCTTTCCGCAACGAGCCCCGCCTCGTAGAGCAACTCGTAGCGCTCCAGCACGCGTTCCTCGTCGAACGGGAAATCGTCGAGGCCGAAGGCGAGGCGCAGGCGGCTGCGTCGGTTGGCGGGGTCGTCCCGTTCCCAGGCGGCCAGGGCCGGCAGGATGACGCGATCGAGCACCGCGGGGCGTCCGCGCCGCCAGTCTTCCCACGGCAGATACGCATACCAGTCACGCCACTGCGCTCCGACCTCTGCCAGGCGCAAGGTGGTCTCCGGGTCGCTCCGCGTCAGCGCGAGATAGCCGACGGAGACCATGTGCAGGCGATCCTCGTTCGCCAGCCGTTGCCGGCCATGGTCGCCAAACGTGTAGAGCTGCTCGATATAGCCGAGATCGAGCGCCGTCTGCTCCTCGACGCGTGCCCGCAGGCTTGTTTCGAAGGTGCGGTGCATGGCCGGGTCGAAGGGGCCGAAGGGCAGGGCATCCAGCCCCCCATCGCCGCCCTCGCTGACGACGAGAATGCGCGGCGATCTGTCGACCATCGCGACGATGGCCGCGTTCAGACCGATTTCCACGGTCATTTCGCCTCCAGCATCTTTATTCGGCATCGGCGGGCACCATCGGCGGGGTGACGGAAAAAGGCAGGGGGTCGAACACGAACGGCGTGTTGCCGTCCGCGTCCCTGCCGCGCCCGATGCGCTTCATGGCGGCCACCAGCCGGCCGCCGCGGCCGAGCATGGCATCGCCGATCGCGATCAGCCGGGCATTGGGCGTGGCAAAGGGCGAGGCCGCGCGCAGCCGGTCCGCCAGGGCCTCGTCGTCCTGGTCGGGCGCGATTGCCAGCGCGACGATGGCGGCTGCCGCCGGCGAGCGCGACACGCCCATCCAGCAGTGGACCAGCAGCGGCGTCTCGCGCTGCCAGGCGCGGGCAAAAGTGACGATCGCCTCCACGTGTGTCTCGGCGGGCGCAATCAGCCTGTCATTGCCGGCAAAGGTGATGTCGTTCAGTCCGAGCGTCAGGTGCCTCTCGGCGGCGATCACCCCCGGTCGGTGGAACGTGTGCCCCACGGCCATCAGGCTCAGCATGTCGCGGCAGCCGTGCCGGACGGCCATTTCCCCGATCCGGGCAAGCGGCGAGACGACGATCACGCTCATGGTTCCGCCCTCTCCGATCCGCGATCCGTCGCCCGCTCGGCCTCGATCGCCTCGAACCGCGCCACGAACAGCCGCTGCGCATCGAGCGCGGGCAGGGGCTCCATCGCCAGCATGTCGCGGGTGATGCCGCGCGGCTGGCCGAAGATGCGCCGGGCTTCTTCCAGCGTGAAGCCGGCAAGCACGGTCGCTTCGAAATAGGCGGCGATCTGGTCGGCCTTCTTGATCCGGTCCTTGACCGTGTCGGGCGTGATCGGCGGCAGGCCGAACCGCAGGTGGATCGCGCCTTCAAGCCGCTTTTCCACCACCTTGTAGCCGCCGCCGACCACCGCCTTGAACGGCGAGATCATGTCGCCGATGACATATTCGGGCGCATCGTGCAGTAGCGCCATCTGGCATTCCGCCGCACTCGCGCGGCCGTTGCGGCGAAAGATCTCCTCGACGATCAGCGAATGCTGCGCGACCGAAAAGGCATGCGGCCCGTGCGTCTGCCCGTTCCACCGCGCCACGCGCGCCAGTCCGTGCGCGATGTCGGAAAGCTCGACGTCGAGCGGCGATGGATCGAGCAGATCCAGCCGCCGACCGGAGAGCATGCGCTGCCAGGCCCGTGGCGACATCAGGCGCCGGCCTCGGAAGTTTCAGGCGTCGCGTCCGGCAATGGCACGGGGAAGGCAAGCCCGGTCCAGGCGGGCAGCGCCAGCGCCACCTTGACTTCGCCTGCGAGAATGTCCGTGCCCCGCGCCAGCGCCTCGCCCACCTTGTCGATCCGCACGATGGCAAGGCCCGTGTGGCCGGCGACGCTGCCGAGCGTGCCGATCGCCTTGCCGCCGACCGTGATCGCCGTGCCGGAGGCGGGCAGATCGGAGACACCCTCGACCGTCACCACCCGCCGCCGCGCCGTGCCCCGGTGCTGCATGCGGGAGACGACCTCCTGCCCGACATAGCAGCCCTTGCGGAAGGAAAGGCCACCGTTCTTGTCGAGAAGAATGTCGTGGGGAAAGGCGTCCTGCAGCACATAGTCTGCGCCGGAGACGGCGATGCCGGCCGCAATGCGCGCGGCGTCGATCCGCCCCTCGACGTCATCGACGCCCTTGACGCCGTAAATCCGGAAGATCGGCGCGCCCGATGTCGCAAACCGCACGTCGCGCAATGCGCCCTCGACCGGCTCGAACGACACGGCGACATCGGTGTCGGCGTCGAGAGACAGCGTGATCGGCGCGCGAAGCTTGTAGAGCGTCAGCCGCTTGAGGAGCGCGGGCGCCTGGTCCGCGTCCGTCTCCAGCCGCAGGCCGCTTTCCGTCCGGCTCACGAGGAAGTCGAACAGGATCTTGCCCTGCGGCGTCAGCAGCGCGCCGGGACGAACCTCATCCGCGGCCAGCAGCACGAGGTCGGTGGTGATCAGCGCCTGGAGAAACGCGACGGCCGGCTCTCCGGAAACCGTGACGAGAGCGCGATCGGGGACAGCGAGAAGGGACATGGTCGATCCTGAAAGGGCTGGACTGCCCAGGGAATGGAAATCGGTCGAGCGCAGCCTGCAAGCGTCAAACCTGGGATGGACGGCGCCCGCGCGCCTCGCAAACCATCGGCGGAATGGTGAGACGCGCGCGTCCTCCAGAGGTAGGCTTTCGACGGCGGCCCTGCAAGCGTCCAGCCCGGTCCGACACCGCAATCCCCGACATCGCAATCCCCCGACATCGCAATCTCTAACATGGCAATCACCGACATGGCCGGGCGATCAATCGCCGCCGATGAAGAACTTCCATTGCCCGTCCGGCGTAATGCCGATGCGGTAGAAATTATAGCTGCCGAATTCCTGCATCGCTGCGACGTCACCGGCGGTGACGAGGCGCATGAGATCGACCTTTTCCGGCGGCGTCAGGCTGTCGAGCGGCTTGGCCGCGAAATAGGGCCAGACATACATTTCATCCGGCGTGCCCTTGTCGATCACGGTAAAGCCCGTGGACAGCACGTCGAGCATGATGGCGAGAATTTCGAGGCCGTCGGCATCGCCGGAGAGGCTCTTCACCGCGGCGACCGGATCGGTTTCCTCCTCGCTGTCGCCGATGGCCGTTGCCGTCTCGCCCTTGCCGAGCAGCGGGCGCAGACGCTCGATGTCGCCGGAGGCGGCGGCCTCGACGATCAGTTCGCGCATGCGGGCGACCGGTTTCGGGATCTTGGAGACGTCCGTCAGCACTTCGACAGGGCCGTCACGCGTCTCGGCCGCAGGTGTCTCCGGGGCAGGCGCCTTGCCGGGTTGGCTCTCGGCCTTGCCGGGCCGTGCCGGGGCGGTCTGCTTGTTCACCAGCGGATCGGGCATGGGAATGCCGCCCGGCGCACTTGGCGCACGTGGCGCGATCTCGTCGTCTTTCGGCGCCGCATCCGGCTCGTCCGCCGCCGCGTCGCCCGGGATCGTCCGCAACTGGCTGAGCGCGAAGGCGGGTGCCGGGGGAATGAGGCATGTCGAGGCGATGAGGGCGGCGAATGCAAGCGCACCCAGAAGAGCGGAGGAACTCCGGCTGTCCGACGAACGTGTCATGGCATTCTCGCTACTGCTGGGGCGCTGCCGCTCTGGCGCGACTGCCGGCTCGTGACTGCTCGGGCCGTCCGCGAAGAGGACGTGACCGTATCGGGCAGCGGCTATTGAAGCGAGCGCTGCGGAGAAAACTCGCCGGCAAGCATGCGCTCGCGCAACGAATTCAGCATGGCCTCGGCCCCGTCCTCGCCGTGAAGGCGGATCGTCTCGCGCATGGCGAGCGCGATCGCAGCGTCGGCGATGATCTCCGGCTCGATGCCGTCCGCCATGCCGTCTGCCCAGGCCTCGTTCTGATGTTCCAGGGCCGCCTGCATCTTCTCGTGGACGATCATATCGTCTATCTCGTTGAGGCTCTGCTCCATCGATCGTTCCATGCAATTTACGCTTTCACATCACGCCGGTTCGGAATCGCGGCGGTACTTGTTACCATGGTCTTAACAAGACTAGCAGTCTTTTACCGAAACGACACGGCCCGTTCGAAAAAAGGTTAACGGACACCTAATTTCCAAAGCGCGAGACGATTTCGGCGGCCAGTGTTGCCCCTTCGTCACGGTAGCGTTTGTCGGCCAGCACAGCACTCGGCGTGCAGCTTGTGTAGACCGCAGCAAAACTACGGTAACCCCTGTTGAAGGCGGCGGTAAGGCGCGCTTTGCGATCGGCCTCCGCGCCGGCCTCCCGGTCGATCAGCGCCTGCATGTCGGATCGCCAGTCCGCAGCGCCTGCATCGGCACACAGCGTCCGCAGATAGGTGACGGAACCGACGATCTCCGCCATGCGCAACAACCGCGCATCATAGGGCGCAGGCTTTGCCGCCGGGGCTTCCGGGGCAGGCAACGGCGCGGTTTGGGCGAGCGCAAAGGGCATCGGCAAGCCGAGAAGCAGGAGGCCTGCAAGGGCGGCGCGCGAGGGGACGACAGAGCGCAAACGAAGAACGAAGCGCGAGGGATGAGCGAGAGTCATGCCGGCGAAAATGCCGGATTTCGTCGATTTCGCAAGCCCCGGCCGCCTCATGAGGTCCGCAACGCTTCCAGCCTCGCGATGCAGTCGCGCACGCTCGGCGGGGCCGGCAGCGCGGCGATCTCGTCCGCAGTGAACCAGCCGAGGCTCGCCGCATCGTCTCCCGCCACGGCCTCCGCGTCGCTATCCGCCTCGACGCGGAACACCGAGAGGAAGAAGTGCCGGCCGCCCGCGCCATCCGCCCTGTCGGCCGGCAGGTCGTAGGTGGCAAAAAGCTGCGGTGCCGAGCCGGAAAGGCCGGTCTCCTCCAGCAATTCCCGCACGGCTGTCTCCGCCGGCGTCTCTCCCGGCTCCGCCCTTCCGCCGGGAAAGGCGTACATCTCCGCAGACGGCGGCTTGGAGCGGCGCACGAGCAGGTAGCGCCCGTCGCGTACGACGATCGCCGACGAAGCAAGGGCGGGAGAGGGCGTGGGGGACGGGGCGGGCGGTGGAGAGGCAGTCATGGTGGTTCCGTTCTGGCGTTGTGTGCGAATCGATCCTACATCAGCGAGCGGGGTCGGTGCGATCCGATGCGGAACGCATCGTCGCCGGCAGTGGATGAGGGCTGTTTCGGTCGCCCATCACGGGGAGAACCAAACCATGTGCGGACGTTTTGCCCTGACGGTCACGCCCGAGGAACTCGAGGAGGCGCTCGCCGTCATCGAGGCCGGCGATTTCCCGCCGCGCTACAATATCGCGCCGACGCAGCCGATCCTCGTCGTCACCGCCGCCGACCGCACGGACCCCCGCAGCAATGCGCCGCCGCGCCGCGTCGCGCTGGTGCGCTGGGGCTTCCTGCCGGGCTGGGTCAAGGATCCTAACGATTTTCCGCTTCTCCTGAACGCCCGCGCCGAGACGGCGATCGAGAAGGCCTCGTTCCGCGCCGCCATGCGTCACCGCCGCGTCCTCGTGCCCGCCTCGGGCTTTTACGAATGGCGGCGTCATCCGAAGGAAAGCGGCCTGCCGTCGCAAGCCTACTGGATCCGGCCGAAAGCCGGCGGCATCGTCTCGTTTGGCGGATTGATGGAAACCTGGGCGTCGGCCGATGGCTCCGAGATGGATACGGGGGCGATCCTGACGACGCGCGCCAATGCGGCGATGTCCTTCATCCACGATCGCATGCCCGTGATCATCCGCCCGGAAAATTTCGAGCGCTGGCTCGATTGCAAGACGCAGGAACCGCGCGACGTCGCCGACCTGATGGTGCCGGCCGACGACGATCTCTTCGAGTTCGTGCCGGTGTCCGATGCCGTCAACAAGGTCGCCAACACGACGCCGGATATCCAGGCGCCGGTCGTCGCCCCGACCGACGCGGCATCCAAAACAGCCGGAAAGCCCGGTGGTCATAAGGCGGATCCGGAACCGTCGCCCGACAAGGGCGACGGTCCTCAGCTGTCAATGTTCTGACTGTCCGGCCGCAGCGACCGGATCGGCTTTGCCGCTGCGCGCGATCAGTGCTCGCGCCAGTCGCGGGCGCGATCCGAAACCTTCGCCGTCTCCGCCGCTGCCTTGGGCTTCTGATGCAGGGCCGCGGCGGCCACGGCCTTCAGGCCGAGCGGGCGATAGCGGTCGATCAGCGTCTCGTTCTTGGCAGCGGTCTCGGCCGTGTCCGTCTTGCGTTCCGTCATGTCACTCTCTCCTTAAAATCATTTCCGTCCCGGATCGGGTCCCGCTTGGCCGAACATGCAACCTGCAGGACCTCGTTCGTTCCGGGAGATTCGAGCTTCTCTTGCGTTGTCCCCGCAAGCCCGACTCTCCTGGAAATCTGTGGTTTTCAAGCGGTTCAATCATGACAAATTAATGACCTTCCTGCGAGCTTTTTGCGCGGAAAAGCATGCTGCAACGCCACGAGATTCATGCTGCAATGCAACCGGACGGGGCGCCGCGCCGGCCACCTGTGCCGTCCGGTGCGGGGCCTTGACCCAAAGGACGAGAACGGCGATAAAGCCGCCATGAAAACGGAAACCTGCATTCTCTGCGGCTCGATCATTCGCTAGCGCTTCGCGCTGGCCTCTTCCGTTTCGTCTCCTTACCCAAGACCAAGATGACAACGCGAAGGCCGGCCGGCCAGCGCGCGTGATGTGCGCACTCTGCGGCGGCCATCCGCCGCTCTGGAACAACGTGACGACGACGACGTAAAGACAAACGACAGGAAGACGGGGAGACGATACGCATGACGGACGTGCCGGCACTGAGGCTCTACAACACGCTGACGCGCGAAAAGGCCGTGTTTGCGCCGATCGATGCCGACAATGTCCGTCTCTATGTCTGCGGCCCGACCGTCTACGACTTCGCGCATATCGGCAATGCCCGCCCGGTCATTGTCTTCGACGTCCTGTTCCGCCTGCTGCGCCATCTCTATGGCGAGGCGAACGTGACCTATGTCCGCAACATCACCGACGTCGACGACAAGATCAACGCGCGTGCGCTCCGCGATTTTCCGGAGCTGCCGCTCAACGCTGCCATACGGGCCGTGACCGAGAAGACCGAAACGCAGTTCCTGGAGGACGCCCGCGCCCTCGGGTCGCTGGAGCCGACCGTCCAGCCACGCGCCACCGAGAACATCGCGGAGATGATCACGATCATCGACGCGCTGATCGCACGCGGGCATGCCTATGTCGCGGCCGGCGAGGTGCTGTTCGACACGACCTCGATGGCCGATTACGGCGCGCTTTCGCATCGCAACCTCGACGAACAGCAGGCCGGTGCCCGCATTGCGGTCGATGCGCACAAGAAGAGCCCCGGCGATTTCGTCCTGTGGAAGCTCTCCTCCGACAACGAGCCCGGCTGGGAAAGCCCCTGGGGTCGCGGCCGTCCCGGCTGGCATATCGAGTGCTCCGCCATGAGCCACCGCTATCTCGGCGAAACCTTCGACATTCATGGCGGCGGCCTCGATCTCATCTTCCCGCACCACGAGAACGAGATCGCCCAGTCGCGCTGCGCGCACGGCACGAGCGCCATGGCGAACGTCTGGATGCACAACGGCTTCGTGCAGATCGAAGGCCGCAAGATGTCGAAGTCGGACGGCAATTTCGTCACGATCCACGATCTTCTGCACACGGAAAACTTCGGCGGCCGGCAATGGCCGGGCGAGGTCCTGCGTCTTGCCATGCTGATGACCCAATATCGCCAGCCGATCGATTTCAGCCTCAAGCGGCTGGAGGAGGCGCAGGGCATCGTCCATCGCTGGGCGGACGCCAAGGTGCGGGTCGCGGCCCTTCTGGCCGAACAGCCGGACGCGCCGAACTGGACGCTGCCGCCGGAAAGCTCCGTTCTCGACGATCTCAATCTCTATCCGGTCATCACCGGCATGAACCAGCTCGCGACCGACGCCGCGAAAGGCGATCTGGCCTCTGCCGCCGCCTTCCTCGGGCACCTCGACCTGATGGGTTTCGAGGCGATCGAGCGTCTGAGCCAGCAGGCGAGCGATCTCGACCTCGGCCTTGCCGACGAGGACCGGTGGGCCGACGTCAACCAGCGGATCGAGGAGCGGTTGGCACTTCTCAAGGCCAAGAACTTCACGGAAGCCGATCGCATCCGCGACGCGCTTCTGACCGACGGCATCCAGCTGAAGGACGGCAAGGACGCGGAGACGGGAGAGCGGGTGACGACCTGGGAGATCAAGCGCTAGAAGGCCGCGCGAGGAGAAGCGGCCTTGCTTTCTGGCGTTGATCGGCATGGAATGAAGGGCAGCAGGAGCGCCGGATCGGCCGGCGAAACGCGGCACTGCAGGGTGAATGCGGGAGGAAAGTGCGATGATCTGGCCGTTCATGCAATACGCGCGCTTGACGATTCAGACTGTGAGCGGCCGGCGATATACCGCTGACGCAGCAGGCTTTTCCCGTCTCGCGCATCAGAAGAGGACCGGTTCATGACGACGGACGTACACTTCGGCGGTTGCCAGTGCGGTGCCGTGCGCTTCCGGGCGGAAGGCAGGCTGACCGACGCCTCCATCTGCCATTGCCGCATGTGCCAGAAGGCATTCGGCGCCTATTACGCGCCGCTCGTCTCCGTGCGCGGAGCGACCTTCGAATGGACGCGCGGCGAACGGAAAACGTTCCGCTCCAGCAATGTCGTGACGCGTGGCTTTTGCGGCGATTGCGGGACGCCGCTGACATACGAGGCTCCGGACGGCATGGCGATTGCGAGTGGAGCCTTCGATGATCCCTCCGCCTTTGCGCCCGTCACCCAGTTCGGCACCGAGGCGAAGATCGCATTCGTCGATCGTCTGCAGGATCTGCCGGGTCATCCGACCGAAGAAGACCTCGATGATGCACCGTTCCTCGATGGTCTCGTGTCCTACCAGCATCCCGACCACGAGACGGATCAATGGCCGCCGCAGGAGAGACCGCGATGAACGAAGCTGAGAGAACAGGCGGCTGCCAGTGCGGCGCCGTGCGCTTCCGTTTCAAGGGCACGCTCGGCCGCCCGTCGATCTGCCATTGCCGCATGTGCCAGAAGGCGTTCGGCGGCTTTTTCGGGCCTCTGGTCACCGTGTCGGAGGATGGCTTCACCTGGAGCCGCGGCGAGCCGGCCTGGTTCCAGTCGTCCATCAATATCGCCCGCGGCTTCTGCGCCTCCTGCGGCACGCCGCTTGCCTATCGCCATCCGGGCGGGCTTGAAATCGCCATCGGCGCGTTCGACGACCGCACGGATCTCGCGCCGCAGATCCAGGTGAATGTCGAGGCCCGTATCCCCTGGGTCCACACGATCTTCGATCAGCCGGTTCATGCCGACCCGGATTACTACGCACAGCAGGAAGCCGTCATTTCCTTCCAGCATCCCGATCACGATACGGCCGACTGGCCCACCCACGGACTGAACCTATGACCCTCGATCACGATACGGACACCACCCTTCGCGGCCTCTATCCGCCGATCGAGGCCTATGCGTCCGGTCATCTGGATGTCGGCGACGGGCATGCGATCTACTGGGAGCGTTCCGGCACGCCCGGCGCAAAACCCGCCGTGTTCCTGCATGGCGGGCCGGGTGGCACCAGCGGCCCCAATCATCGCCGCCTGTTCGATCCCGCGCTCTACGACGTGCTTCTCTTCGATCAGCGCGGCTGCGGCAAGTCCACGCCGCATGCGTGTCTCGAGGCAAATACGACCTGGCATCTGGTAGCCGATATCGAGCGCCTGCGCGAGATGGTCGGCGTCGACACATGGCTCGTCAATGGCGGCTCCTGGGGCTCGACGCTGGCGCTCGCCTATGCCGAAACCCATCCCGAGCGCGTCTCGGAACTCGTCCTGCGCGGCATCTACACCCTGACGAAAGCCGAGCTCGACTGGTACTACCAGTTCGGCGTCTCAGAAATGTTCCCGGAGAAATACGAGCGCTTCGTCGCGCCGATTCCGCCCGAAGAACGCCACGAGATGATGCAGGCCTATTATCGCCGCCTGACGGGCGACGACATGGCGCTGCGCCGCGAGGTGGCCAAGGTCTGGAGCAGATGGGAGGGCGAGACCATCACCCTCCTGCCGCAGCCCGACACCAGCAGCAAGTTCGCCGAAGACGATTTCGCCGACGCTTTCGCCCGGCTGGAAACGCACTATTTCGTGCATGCCGGCTGGATGGACGAGGGCCAGCTCGTGCGCGATGCGCATCGGCTCCACGGCATTCCCGGCGTCATCATCCAGGGCCGCTACGACATGCCGTGCCCGGCAAAATACGCCTATGCCCTGCACAAGGCATGGCCGCAGGCGGAATTCCATCTGGTCGAAGGCGCCGGCCACGCGATGAGCGAGCCCGGCATCCTCGACCGGCTGATCCGCGCCACAGACACCTTCGCCGGCAAGGACGCCTGAGCCATGAAGCGCGAGCGCATCTACCTGTTCGACACCACGCTGCGCGACGGCCAGCAGACGCCCGGCGTCGATTTTTCCGTCGAGGACAAGATCGCCATCGCATCGATGCTCGATGATTTCGGCATCGATTACGTCGAGGGCGGCTATCCCGGCGCAAACCCGACCGACACCGCCTTCTTTGCCAAGCGCCGCACCCGCAACGCCCGTTTCGTCGCCTTCGGCATGACCAAGCGCACCGGCGTCTCCGCCGCCAACGATCCGGGGCTGGCCGCACTTCTGCAGTCGGCAAGCGACACGGTCTGTCTCGTGGCGAAGAGCTGGGACTATCACGTCGCCGTCGCGCTCGGCTGCACCAACGAGGAGAACCTCGACAATATCACGGCCTCCGTGGACGCCGTCGTGGCGAGCGGCCGCGAGGCCATGGTCGATTGCGAGCACTTCTTCGACGGCTACAAGGCGAACCCCGACTACGCGCTCGCCTGCGCCACGAGCGCGCATGAGGCCGGCGCGCGCTGGATCGTGCTCTGCGATACCAATGGCGGCACGCAGCCGGAGGAGATCCGCGCCATCGTCGCCTCCGTCATCGCTGCCGGCATCCCCGGCGACCGCCTCGGCATCCACGCGCACAACGATACGGGGCAGGCGGTCGCCAATTCGCTGGCCGCGGTCGAGGCGGGCGTGCGCCAGATCCAGGGCACGCTCAACGGCATCGGCGAGCGTTGCGGCAACGCCAATCTCGTCACCCTCATCCCGACGCTCGCGCTGAAGGACGTCTATTCCAGCCGCTTCGAGACGGCCATCGACCTGGACCGCCTGCAGGAGCTGACCAAGCTGTCCCACGCCTTCGACGAGCTGCTTAACCGCTCGCCCGACCACCAGATGCCCTATGTCGGCGTCTCTGCCTTTGCCACCAAGGCCGGCATCCACGCCTCCGCGCTTCTCAAGGACCCGCGGACCTACGAGCATGTCACGCCGGAAAGCGTCGGCAACCTGCGCAAGGTCATGGTCTCCGACCAGGGCGGCAAGGCCAATTTCATCAACGCCCTGAAGCGTCGCGGCATCGTCGTCGGCAAGGACGATCCGCGGCTCGACAAGCTGATCTCCATCGTCAAGGAGCGCGAGGCGACCGGCTATGCCTATGAAGGCGCGGATGCGAGCTTCGCCATCCTCGCCCGCCGCACGCTCGGCCACGTGCCCGATTTCTTCCATGTCGAAAGCTTCCGGGTCATGGTGGAGCGCCGGTTCGACGCCAACGGCCAATTGAAGACCGTGTCGGAAGCCGTCGTCCGCGTGACGATCGACGGCGAAGAGACCCTGTCCGTCGCGGAAGGCCACGGCCCGGTCAACGCGCTCGATCTCGCTTTGCGCAAGGATCTCGGCAAGTACCAGCACGAGATTGTTGATCTCGAACTCGCGGACTACAAGGTCCGCATCCTCAACGGCGGCACCGAGGCCATCACCCGCGTCCTCATCGAATCCACAGACGCCACCGGCGCCCGCTGGTGGACCGTCGGCGTCTCCGACAACATCATCGACGCCTCCTTCCAGGCTCTGATGGACAGTATCGTGTTCAAGCTCCTGAAGAACCGCGACGGCGCGGTGGCCGCGGCGGCGGAGTAGGGCTTTCGTCGGAGATGCGAACATCGCGGCCGTGATGAAAGATGCGAATGATGGTTACCTGCTCGTCCTTCACCTGAAAGACGATGCTGGCCCGGCGGCGAAAGCCGACCACACGGAGCCCTGGCCGTAGATCTCCCCGTGCGAAACCGCGCTTGGGGAAGAGGGCAAAGCCGAGGCAATAGCCGTGAATGTCACGAACGTATTTGAGGGCGATGGTAGACCCGGCGCGCGGTGCGAGATAGTCGAAAAGCTCCGTCAGATCGGCGTTGGCTTCCGGAGTAAACCGGACAGGCCGATCTGTCATGGCTCGTCGTTAAAACTGGACCGGGCGATGTGGTCCTTGATTGCCGCCCAGGAGTCGTCTGCAGTCAGCGCGCGATCTGGATTCCGCTCAAGAGCATCGACGGTCGGCAGAACCTCGTCCTGCAGCCATGTTTCGAATGCCGCATCTTGTAAGGCGATGGTCATCAGGCCCTCGCGGACGACATCGCTTTCGCTCGCAAATTCGCCTGAGGCAACCTTCTCCTTCACCAGGGTCGCCATGTCGTCCGGAAGCGTGATGCGAAATGCCTGCATGTTCTCGGCCTCCTGATGTTCCGATGATACTCTATCGCATGTCATCTCGAACCGGAATTGGTTTCGCGGCTGACGAGGTCTCGGATGGATTTGGCCTCACAGCACCAATCGGAATGTCGCAAACCCGTCGGCGCCATCGCCGGCATCCTCGATCTTTGCGGCCTTGACCTCGCCGAGCAGCGGCCGCGCCTTCGGCCCCGTCTCGAACAGCGCCGTCGTTCCGGGCGTCGGCTTGAAGCGCCAGTTGGCATCGGCCGCGGGGTTGATCGTGCCCTCCGCGTGGATGTAGCGGACGATGACGTCGCGGTTGGTATCGGGGGCGGCGAAGACGACCTTGTCGCTGGCGATATCGGGGAATTTGCCGCCGCCGCCGGCGCGGTAATTGTTGGTGGCGACCACGAATGTCCGTGCGGGATCGATGGGTTGGCCGTCGAACGTCAGATCCGTGATCCGGTGGGCGGTTTCATCGGCGAGCTTCCCGTCCGTGTCGAAACGCGGCGGCTGGGAAAGGTCGATCTCGTAGGTCACGCCGTCGATCACGTCGAAATTGTAGGATGGGAAACCGGCGCTGAGCAGCGGCTGGTCTTTGCCGCCCGGCGTCAGCCGGTTGAACATGCCGGCCGACATTTCCAGCCAGTTCTTCACCTGCGCGCCGGTGATGACCACGGCCTGCACGGTATTGGGATAGAGGTAGAGATCGGCCACGTTCTTGATGGCGATGTCGCCCGCGGGAACGTCGGTGTAGTAATCCGCGCCGCCGCGCCCGCCCGCCTTGAAGGGCGCTGCGGCGGAGAGCACAGGCAGGTCCTTCCACGCCGTCTCCTTCAGCATGCCTTTGATGTACCAGGTCTGCGCCTGGGAGACGATCTGCACGGAGGGATCGTCGGCCACCAGCGCGAAGTAGGAGTAGAGCGGCGCCGAGGTCTTGCCGACGGGGGTGCGGACATAGGCGAGCGTCGCCTCGTGCTCGTCCTTGGCGGCGGTCAGGATGTCGGCCCGATCGTTGACGTCGGCCACGACCTTCTTGTCCTCGCGGTGGTAGATCGGCCGCGCCTCGGTGGTGAAATCGACGATCTTCCAGCGCTTGCCGTCCTTTTCCAGCAGCAGATCGATCAGCCCGAGATGCGAGCCCCAGAAACCCGCCATGACCGCCGGCTTTCCTTGCAGCGTGCCCTTGACCGGATCCACGCCCGCAATTCCGTCGAAGCTTTTGGGGCCGGGGAAGACCAGATGCTGGTGCCCGGTCAGCACCGCGTCGATGCCCTCGACGCCGGCGAGATAGAGCGAGGCATTTTCCATGCGATCGGTCTGGCCTGTGCCGTCGATGCCGGAGTGCGACAGGGCGACGATGATGTCGGCGCCGTCTTCCTTCATCACCGGCACCCAGGCGCGTGCGGCTTCCACGATGTCGCGCGTCTGAGCCTTGCCTTCGAGGTTCTTCACGTCCCAGAGCATGATCTGCGGCGGCACGAAGCCGATCAGCCCGATCCTGAGCGGGCTCGCCGCGCCGCTTCCGTCCGTCACGGTCTTTTCGATGATCGTATAGGGTTTGAAGAACAGCGCGTCCCTGGTCGGGTCCGTGGCCAGCGTTCCCGTCGTCAGGTTGGCGCAGACGTAAGGAAAGTTCGCGCCGGCCAGCGCCTTCGCCATGAAGTCGAGCCCGTAGTTGAACTCGTGATTGCCGAGCGTGCCCGCCTCGTAGCCGAGCAGGTTCATCGCCTTGATGACCGGGTGCACGTCGCCGTCCTTCAGGCCTTTCTGGTAAGCCATGAAGTCGCCCATCGGGTTGCCCTGCAGAAAGTCGCCATTGTCGACCAGGAAGGTGTTGCCCGCTTCGGCGCGGATCGCGTCGATGATCGAGGCCGTGCGCGACAGGCCCAGCGTCTCGTTCGGCTTGTCGCCGTAATAATCGTAGGGGTAGACGTGGACGTGGATGTCGGTCGTTTCCATGATGCGCAGATGGGCCTGATTGGCGCCCGCGCGGGCGGCAAACGGATGCAGCATCACCAGCCCGGAGGCCGAGGCGAGGCCGCCGAGAAAGGCGCGCCGGGAGACGGTCAGGGCGGAAGGGCGCTGGGACGGGAGGACGGGCGCTGAGGGGGTGGACATGACGTTCCTTTCGTGCCGGATCTTCTGAAGCCGGTATCCTACACCAGACGCGGATCCTTGCGACCCTTGGGGCACGCAGGATGCCGGCTTCCTCTCGGCAGCGAACCTTGCAGGCAAAAGCGACCGTCGTGTGTCACCAGAATTCGTTGATCGTTCAGGGAAATGAATTGGAGTGGTCCTGCCTTTTCGCGTAAGCCGCAGCCATGACGTGACGCGGGGAAACGCGCGCCCGTCAGCAGGACAAAAGGCCGGAGGAGGGCCGCGATATGGCCGACGTGACACCCAAGCCGATGGCTGCAGCCGCCGTGCCCGGCAATGGCGACAGCCCCCGCGGGTTCCTGCTTGCCACCATCGCCTATCTTTTCTGGGGCGTTCTGCCGCTCTTCATGAAGGGCATCGGGCATATTCCGGCAGCCGAAGTCGTGGCGCATCGCATCGTCTGGTCGGTGCCGCTCGTCGGCGGCTTCATCCTGTGGCTCGGCCGCACCGCCGATCTGAAACTGGCCTTGCGCTCGCCCCGCATGCTGATCATGGCGTCGCTCACGGCGACGCTCGTCACCTTCAACTGGGGCGTCTACGTCTGGGCGATCAGCGTCGGGCGGACGCTCGAGGCGGCGCTCGGCTATTATATCAACCCGCTCTTTTCGATCTTCCTCGGCGCCGTGCTCCTCAAGGAAAAGCTGAACCGGGCGCAACTGGTCGCCATCGGCTTTGCTGTCACAGCCGTCGCCATCATCGCGGTGGATGCCGGCGGTCTGCCCTGGGTGTCGCTTGGACTCTGCATCTCCTGGGGGTTTTACGCGTTCTTTCGCAAGACGCTGCCGGTCGGCCCGAACCAGGGCTTCTTTCTGGAGGTCATGCTGCTCTCGGTCCCGTCGCTCGCCTATATCGTCTATCTCGAGGCATCGGGGCAGGGGCATTTTACCGATACCGGCATGACCGACGTGGCCTGGCTCGTCTCGTCCGGTGTCGTCACCGCCGTGCCGCTGTTGTTCTATGCCAATGGCGCCAAGCTGCTGCGTCTCTCCACCATCGGCATCATGCAGTATATCGCGCCGAGCATGGTGTTTCTCATCGCGGTCTTCGTTTTCCATGAACCGTTCGGCATGGTGAAGCTGATGGCCTTCGGGCTGATCTGGATGGCGCTGGTGATCTATACCGGCTCGATGCTCGTGGAGAGCCGCAACGCCCGGCAGGCGGCAGCGCTCCGCACTCCCTGATCCGAAGCGGCCACCCACGGCGGCTGCGCAAGATGCGGTCGCGGACTGAGCCTACATCTTGTCGATGATGCCGCTCTCGCCGTCGCGATCGACCGTGCCGGCCCAATGGTCCTTGAGCGCCGGCACCACCTCGTCCGGATTGTCGATGACGAGTGGCTGCACGAGATGCGCCGTGTGGATGAAGCCGCTATCGGCCATGTGGTGGATCAGCTTCATCAGCGGGTTCCAGAAACCGTTGATGTTGACGAGCACGATCGGCTTGCGGTGCCGCCCGAGCTGCGCCCACGTCATGATCTCGACGATCTCCTCCAGCGTGCCGATGCCGCCCGGCAGCGTCACGAAAGCATCCGCCCGCTCGAACATCTTGTGCTTGCGCTCGTGCATATCGGCGGTGACGACCAGTTCGCTCAGCTGACCGAGCGAATGCCGGGTGGCCTCCATGTCCATCAGGAACTCTGGTATGATCCCGGTGACGCGGCCGCCATTGGAAAGCACGCCGCTGGCCACGGCCCCCATGATGCCCTTCGTGCCGCCGCCATAGACGAGATGCAGATGATGCTCGGCGATGGATTTGCCGAGCCTGCGCCCCGCATCCATGAAGTCGGGCTCACGTCCGGGCTGGGACCCGCAATAGACGCAGATGGATCGAATCGGAACAGGTTGATCGCTCATGGGCGAAGCAGACATCCGGTCCTGCACCGCGTCAAGGTACGCATCAGGTAAAATCTGTAAAAAGGCGCTTTCAAAGTCGTCAGAACATGCATCGCTGCTTGTGGAGAGGGCTGGATATCGCTAGCAATTTCAAGAGATGCGCGTTGTGCGGAGATGCAAGCGCGCAAGACGATAAGGCCTCCCGGCGAGGCCGAAAGACACGGTAAGCGTTTTCGTTGAACACGGTCAGTCGAAACGTCCGTGGTGGAGAGGTGCATGAGGAAGAATACGGCAGGTCTGGTTGCGCTCGTCGTGCTGGCAATCGCCACGCTTTTGATGATCTTCGTCGTGCTGCCCAATGTCGGTGACAAGGCAGCCTCCGATGGTGGCGAGAGTGCGGGCGCCAAGAGTGCGGGTGCCGGAAGCTCGAGCCCCGCAGATGGAGCGCCGGGCACACCGGGCGCGCTCTCGGGTTCTGGCGCCACCACGACGGCCGACGGCAAGGGCGATCGCCCCGGCGCCGGCGATGTCGCAAAGCCGGCGGATGCCACAAGCCAGCCCGCACCGACGCCTGCGCCGGGCGCAGATCAGGCAGCAGCCGGTCAGCCGGACGCCTCCGCCCAGCCGGTGCCCTCGGGCGAGACCGCCGCGGCCCCGACCACGACACCTGCGGCAACCTCCACCGCAGCCGCGCCGGCCGGCACCGCCGCGGGCACCGATGCGCCGAGCTTCGACGTGCTGCGCGTCGAGCCGGACGGCTCGACCGTGATTGCCGGCCGCGCCGCGCCGAACAGCAAGCTGGAGATCGTCAACGGCAATACCGTCGTCGGTACGGCCGATGTGGGCGGAACGGGCGATTTCGCGGCGGTGTTCGACAAGCCGCTTCCCCCCGGCGATTACCAGCTGACGCTGCGCAGCACGACGCCGTCGGGCACCGTCACCGCCTCCGACGAGGTCGCCACCGTTTCCATTCCCAAGGTCGATAACGGCCAGCTTCTCGCCATGGTGACGAAGCCCGGCGAGGCAAGCCGCATCCTGACCGCTCCGAGCGAGCTGGCGACAAGTCAGCCAACAACGGGCCAGCCAGCAACGGGCCAAACCGGAGCATCGGCCGAAAGCACGCCGTCCGCCGCGGCGCCGACAACGGGCGATCAGGCCGCATTGCAGGCACCGGCCGCCTCCGCTCCCGACGCCAACGGCACGACGACCTCGACATCCGAGGGGGCGCCGGCCTCGCCGGTTGCGGTGTCCGCCGTCGAGATCGAGGGTGGCAGGCTCTTCATTGCCGGCACGGCGCGTCCGGGCGCGACCGTGCGCATCTATGCCGACGACCAGCTGGTCGGCGAGGGCAAGGCGGATGCACAGGGCCGCTTCGTGATCGACGGCAATCGCGCGCTGTCCGTCGGCCAGCACGTCATCCGGGTCGATATGCTCGGTGCCGACGGCAAGGTGCAGATGCGCGCCGCCGTTCCCTTCGAGCGTCCGGAAGGCGATCAGATTTCCGCCGTCGCCCAGACGCCGGCCAGCGGCTCCGATCCCGCCTTCGACGGTGCCATCTTCGATGCCTCGCGCATGGAAGCCGCCAAGGCCTTCGCGCTGCTGAAGGGCCTCTATGCCGATGGCAAGCTGCCCGGCCTCGACCAGCTCGCAGCGGCCCGCTCCGCCACGGAAATCGCCCTGACGTCGCTGGCGAACGTCAAGCCGGTGGCCGGCATGCAGGCAAGCCTTGCCGATCGCGTCAACGCCACCACCAAGGCGGCGGCCGATGCGCTGGCGATCCTGAAGCCGCTGCCGCGGGATGCCGCCGCCGTCGGCGCCGTTCTCGGCCGCCTCGAAACCGCGATGACCCGCGTGCTGGAAACGGCGCCTGCGGTGTTGGCAAACACCCCGGCCGACGCGACGACGCCCGCACCGGCAGGTCAGGCGACACCTGCTCAGCCAACGGCCTCTCAGCCGGCCACGTCTCAGGCGACCCCGTCTCAGGCGACGACGAGCGAAACGACGACCACCGCTCCGGCCGGAGCCGATCAACCCGTCGCCGGCGGGGCACCCGCCGCGCCGTCTGATCCCACGACAGCCGAGCGCTCCGTCGCGCCGTCCTCGCAGACGGCCGGCAGCGAGCCGCAGACGGTGCAGCAGGCGCCGTTGCAGCAGAGCAAGAGCTCGGTGATCATCCGCCGCGGCGATACGCTGTGGCAGATCTCGCGCCGCGTCTATGGCGCAGGGGTACGCTACACCACGATCTACGTCGCCAACGAAGACCAGATCCTCGATCCCGACCGCATCCTGCCGGGTCAGGTCTTCGGCGTGCCGGACAAGGCCATGCCGGATGCGCAGTCGGAGGAAATCCACCGCCGGCATATGCGCCAGGTGCCCTGACGGCGGCAGTTCGGGCACACGGCGCAGAAAGGCATGGCGCCAAGCCATTGCCGCGACAGCCGGGGAAGCCTATGTGATGATCGACGCAAACGGCGCCTCCCGCAGGGGGCGCCGTTTGCACGTTTGACCGGCACGCTTTTGTCGGCCGCAGGCCCCGCCGGCTGGAAATCGAAGAGACATGACGGACCAGAAGAAGACCGTGTCGGCCGATGCCGGCAATCCGCTGCAGACCATCCTCAACCTGTGGCCCTATATGTGGCCGAGCGACCGCGCCGACCTGAAGATGCGCGTGGTCTGGGCGACGGTGATCCTGCTCGTCGCCAAGGTCGTGCTGCTGCTCGTGCCCTATTTCTTCAAATGGGCGACGGACGCGCTGAACGGCCGTGCCGACATGACCGGCATTCTCCCGGCGGTCATGACCGGCGCCCTGATGCTGGTCGTCGCCTATAATCTGGCGCGGCTGCTGCAGGCCGGCCTCAACCAGCTGCGCGATGCGCTCTTTGCGAGCGTCGGCCAGCATGCGGTCCGCCAGCTCGCCTATCGCACCTTCGTCCACATGCATCAGCTGTCGCTGCGCTTTCACCTGGAGCGCCGCACCGGCGGCCTGTCGCGCATCATCGAGCGCGGCACCAAAGGCATCGAGACGATCGTCCGCTTCACCATCCTCAACACCGTGCCGACGCTGATCGAATTCCTGCTGACCGCCGCGATCTTCTGGTGGGGCTACGGCTTCTCCTATCTCCTGGTCACCGCCGTCACGGTCGCGGTCTATATCTGGTTCACGGTGAAGGCGAGCGACTGGCGCATCGCCATCCGCCGCTCGATGAACGACAGCGACACGGACGCCAACACCAAGGCGATCGATTCGCTCCTGAACTTCGAAACCGTCAAATATTTCGGCAACGAGCAGATGGAGGCGACGCGCTTCGACCAGTCGATGGCGCGCTACGAGAAGGCGGCGACGCAGGTCTGGACCTCGCTCGGCTGGCTGAACTTTGGCCAGGCGGTGATCTTCGGACTGGGTACGGCGATCATGATGGTGATGTCGGCGCTCGCGGTGCAGCGCGGCGAGCAGACGATCGGCGATTTCGTCTTCATCAACGCCATGCTGATGCAGCTGTCGATCCCGCTCAACTTCATCGGCTTCGTCTATCGCGAAATCCGACAGGGCCTCACCGATATCGAGCAGATGTTCGATCTGCTCGAAGTCCAGGCGGAGGTGGTCGACGCGCCCGACGCCAAAGCCCTGTCGATCGACAAGGGCGCCATCGTCTTCAAGGACGTGCATTTCGCCTATGATCCCGCGCGGCCGATTCTCAAGGGCATCAGCTTCGAGGTGCCCGCCGGCAAGACCGTCGCCGTCGTCGGCCCGTCGGGTGCCGGCAAGTCCACCCTGTCGCGGCTGCTCTACAGGTTCTACGACGTCCAGCAGGGGTCGATCACCATCGACGGTCAGGATGTCCGCAGCCTGACGCAGAAGAGCCTGCGCGCGGCGATCGGCATGGTGCCGCAGGATACGGTGCTGTTCAACGACACGATCGCCTACAACATCCGCTACGGCCGCATCTCCGCCTCGCAGGCCGAGGTCGAGGCGGCGGCCGAGATCGCCCAGATCGGCAGCTTCATCAAGACGCTGCCGGAGGGCTACGACGCCATGGTCGGCGAACGCGGACTAAAACTGTCGGGCGGCGAAAAGCAGCGCGTCGCCATCGCCCGTACGGTGCTGAAAAGCCCGCCGATCCTGATCCTCGACGAGGCGACCTCGGCGCTCGACACCCGCACCGAGCAGGAGATCCAGGCAGCCCTCGACATCGTCTCGCGCAACCGCACGACCCTCGTCATCGCCCACCGCCTCTCGACCGTGATCCAGGCCGACGAGATCATCGTGCTGAAGGACGGCGTCATCGCCGAACGCGGCACGCATGGCGAACTTATCGACCGCGAGGGCCTCTACGCCTCGATGTGGAGCCGCCAGCGCGAGGCGACGCAGGCCGCCGAGCAGCTGAAGAAGGTTCAGGACGAAGACGATCTCGGCATCGTCACCCGCCGCCCGCCAGCGGTTTGAGGCGGGCTGACCGGCCGGGCGTGCAGTCGAGGGCACGCTCCAGCCCGGGCACCGCTCAGGGCCGGGAGCGCGCCGCTTCGAAGCGGCGTCAGACAGCCAGCCACCTTTTCCGGACAGCCAGCCACCTTTTCCGGATCGCCAGCCACCTTTTCCGGATCGAATGACCGATGCGCTTCCAGCGTCGCTGGCGTTTCGTGCGCAAAGGCGCGTCCGCCCAGGCCGTATCCGCACGCAACGCAAGGTATGCACTTTGCTGCGGATGGCGGCATTCTTCGGAGTTCGGCTTCGCCTTGGTGAAGTGCACGATGACCGTATCCGCACGTTCTTCCATCATCTGCGCGTTCCACCGCCCATCCAGCTGCAGCGTCCGGCCATCGGCGAGAAGATTGAGAACATCCTGGTCCGGGAAGGAGAAGGGTCTGGCGTTGAGCAGCTCGAAGCTTTTCTCGCTCATCTTCTCGCTCCGCCATTTGGCGGCATCAATGACGAGGACGCCGGAGTTGAAGTAGAATGCTCCGTCGCTTCGCCCGATTTCCCTGTTCATGTCGGCGAGCTTTCGTATCCCACGGGCTCGAACACCGGCAATCAGATTGCCTTCGAGCGGCACGTTGAAGAGATAGGACATATCGCCGACGACAAGCGTATCCGCATCGAGATAGACGATGCGTGAATGGTTTTCGCCGACACAGTCCGGCAAGAGCAGCCGAGCATAGATCACGCGACTCCAGGCGTTCGTCGTCTTCAGGTAGCGAATTTCGCCGAGCATCGCTTCGTCGATGTCGATGAAGGTAATCGGCCGTCCGACGGATGTCCGGATCTTCTCCTTGTCGGATGCTCTGAGGCCATCGCCGAGAATGCAGAATTCGACATCGGGAATATTGCCGTTGAGATGCGCAGACCTCAGCATGACGGCCGCAAGCTCCGCATAGTTCCGGTCGATGCAACACGCCAGCATGTCAGTCCCTCTGAACTTAAGGAAGAACTGTTATACGTGTCGTTCTTCCGCGGTCAATGGCAGGGAGCGCGTGTCCGATGCGGTGCGTTTTGCGCCGTGCCGCCCTCGCGTTTTGTGAACGGCGTCCCATATCCCCTGCAGACCGCTCTTGTTGCCGCCAGAGATGATTCCCTATAGGTGCAGGACCGGAGTTTAATGGAGACGCTGCCCTCATGAGCCTGATTACGTCCGTTCGCAACACGCTGGTGCCGATCAACAAGGCCGGCTACCCGTTTATTGCCGGGTTCTTCGTCGTCTCTCTTCTTCTCGGCTTTCTGTGGGAGCCGCTGCTCTGGATCGGCTTCCTTCTCACGGCCTGGTGCGCCTATTTCTTCCGCGACCCCGAACGCGTGACGCCGGTCGATGACGATCTCGTCATCAGCCCCGCCGATGGCCGCGTCTCGTCGATCGCGCACATCGTTCCCCCGGAAGAGCTCGGCCTCGGCTTCGAGCCGATGCTGCGCATCTCCGTCTTCATGAACGTCTTCAATTGCCACGTGAACCGCGCCCCCATGCGCGGCACCATCACCCGCATCGCCTATCGCGCCGGACAGTTCGTCAATGCCGAACTCGACAAGGCCAGCAGCGAGAACGAGCGCAACGGCCTGGTCATCGAGACGGCGCATGGCGCCATCGGCACGGTGCAGATCGCCGGTCTCGTGGCCCGGCGCATCATCTGCTGGTCGTCGCAAGGCGAGCAGCTGCAGGCCGGTCAGCGCTTCGGTCTCATCCGCTTCGGCTCGCGCCTCGACGTGTTTCTGCCGGCCGGTGCCGAGCCGCGCGTCAGCCTCGGGCAGCTTGCGATCGCCGGCGAAACGGTGCTGGCGGAGTTCGGCTCCGACAAGGGACCGACCCTCGGCCGCCGCGACTGACGCGCCAGACACCGGCTCGATCGCGATCGAGCCGGCCTGATCGCGATCGAGCTGGTATGATCCCGAGGCTGCGCGGCTGCGCTGGAACCCGTCCGCCGCAGCGCTATATCGACCTGAAGATACCCCCGCAGGGACGCAACGTCCCGCCTGTGCCCCGAGGACCCAAGCGCCATGGATACGACGCCGTTTCCCCCCTATGAGCCGAATGGGCCCCATGATGACGAGGCGCGCGGGCCGCGCCTGCGGGAGATCCCGCTGCGGCTGCTGATCCCCAACCTGATCACGGTTCTCGCGATCTGCGCAGGCCTCACCGGCGTGCGTCTGGCGTTCGAAGGCCGGTTCGAGCTGGCGGTGGCCATGGTTCTGGTGGCGGCCTTTCTCGATGGCGTGGATGGGCGCATCGCCCGACTGCTCAAGGCCACCTCGAAATTCGGCGTCCAGATGGACTCGCTCGCAGACATCGTCAATTTCGGCGTCGCCCCGGCGCTGGTCCTCTTCGCCTATGTGCTGGACGAGGCCAAGTCGATCGGCTGGATCGCCGCTTTGATCTATGTGATTGCCGCCGGCCTGCGGCTGGCGCGCTTCAACGTGATGGCGGAGCGGGACATCAAGGCCAAGTGGCAGTCGGAATATTTCGTCGGCGTGCCCGCGCCGGCCGGCGCCATGCTGGTGCTTCTTCCGGTCTATCTCGGCCTCATCGGCATCGAGCCCAGCCGCACCATGGGCCTGATCTTCTCGGCCTATACGCTGCTGATCGCTTTTCTGCTCGTCAGCCGCCTGCCGGTCTGGTCCGGCAAGTCGGAAAACCGCGTCCGCCGCGATCTCGTCCTCCCGGTCATCCTTGCCGTCGTCATCTATGTCGCGACCCTGATGAGCTTTACCTGGGAAACCATGGTCATCACCGCCATCGCCTATCTCGCCTCGCTGCCCTTCGGCGCCCGCGCCTGGAAAAAGAAGTACGGCGCCAAGTGGCCGGAGCATCCCGAGGGCGTGCGGGACGACGGTCTGCCGGGTCAGTAGATCCCGTTCACGGCCAGGATCGGGGCGGCCTGACGGGGACGGGATATCAACTCCGTTCCGTCTAAGCGTGCCCGTGCAAGGCCTTGTGGGCCGCATCGACCACGGCCCGCGTCAGGGCAGTCAACTGATCTCCCGCAAGCCGGTTGATCTGCCAGAACAACGGGATATCCAGCGGCGTGTCCGCAACGAGTTCGACCAGCCGGCCGCTCGCCAGATGCTCGGCGACAAGGATCTCCGGGTTCATGCCCCAACCCATTCCCAAAAGGCTCGCCTCCACAAAACTCTGCGTCGCGGGCAACCAGTGGGTCGGGCACACGGGGTCCTCGCCGAGCGTCTGGCGAAGCCACCGGCTCTGAAGCCGGTCTTTCTGGTTGAAGGTCAGCGACGGCGCCTGGGTAAAGGCGGACGGCGTCATGCCGTCGGCAAAATATCGCGCGACGAAATCCGGGCTGGCGGTCGCCCGGTATCGCAAGGCGCCGAGGGGCGTGCGGCGACAGCCGGAAATCGGCGATTCGAGCGATGTGACCGCCGCCAGCACGCGCCCCTGTTGCAGCCATTCGGCCGTGTGATCCTGATCGTCCACCGCAATGCCGAGGAGATGCGGCGCGTCGTGCGAGAAGGCCGCAGCCGCCGTCAGGAACCATGTGGCGAGACTGTCGGCATTGGTCGCGATGTGAAGCGTGACACGGGCGCCGGGTGACAGCGGATCGACAAGGGCGGGCAGGTGGGTCAAAAGCTCGCTTTCCAGCATGCCGACCGTCTCCACATGCCGGCAGAGCCACGCGCCCTTCTCGGTTGCGATGCAGGGCGAACCGCGGATGACGAGCGCCGTTCCCAGACGCTCCTCCAGGAGTTTCACGCGCTGGGATACGGCGGATGGCGTGACGTTCAGCACGCGCGCCGCCTTCTCGAAACTCCCCGTCTGCACGACGGTCGAGACCGCCCGCAGCGACACATAGTCGAGTGCCATTAGTTATCCTTCATCGCGATTAGGATCTTTAACTATCCTAATCCTCGACCGCTCGCTATCGAAGCGCATCCGCTTCGGGAGAGTTCGATGCCACCTGCCTCCATGCTTGACGACATGACGCTCAGCGCCTTCACGACCGGTCTCGCGATGGGCTTGACGCTCATCGTCGCGATCGGCGCGCAGAACGCCTTCGTGCTGCGCCAGGGCCTGCGCAACGAGCATATCTTCGCCGTCTGCCTCGCCTGCGCTTCGTCCGATGCGGCTTTGATCGCCCTTGGCGTCACGAGCTTCCGCCAGATCGCCGAGATCCTGCCGGGGATCGATCCGGTCATGCGCTATGGCGGCGCTGCCTTCCTGTTCGTCTATGGTGCGCGCAGCCTCTGGTCGGCCATCAGGGCGTCGGGCGCACTCGACATCTCGGGACAAACGGGCCGTGGTCTCGGCGTCACGCTCGCCACCTGCCTTGCGCTGACCTGGCTCAATCCGCATGTCTATCTCGACACGGTGGTTCTGCTCGGCACCATCTCGACGCGGTTTCCCGGTGCGCAGGCGGCTTTTGCAGCCGGTGCGATGTGCGCCTCGTTCCTGTTCTTCTTCTCGCTCGGCTACGGCGCCCGGCGCCTGCGGCCGCTGTTCGAAAAGCCGGCCGCCTGGCGTGTCCTCGAAGCGCTCATCGGCGTGGTGATGTTTTCGATCGCGCTCAGGCTCGTGATGGGACTGTAGAGGCTATTCCGGCAGGCGGTAATCCACGAGCCGGTCTTCGCGAACCTGAAACAGCTTGCCGGTTTCGCGCTGCTCCGGGCCGACGAGCGGCAGGAGCGCCTTTGCGACCGCGGACGGATGCGGCACGCTTTCCGGGTCTTCGCCCGGCATGGCCAGCGCCCGCATCGCCGTGCGCGTGCCGCCCGGATCGACCGAGAGGATGCGCAGCGGCAGGCGCTGGGTTTCCCCGGCCCATGTGCGCGCCAGGGCCTCGACCGCCGCCTTGGAGGCGGAATAGGGGCCCCAGAAGGGCTTGCACTTATGGGCAGCCGAGGAGGACAGGATCAGCGCGCGCCCGGCCTCCGAGCGGACCAGCAGCGGCTCGACGGTGCGGATCAGCCGCCATGTCGCGGTGACGTTGATGGTCATCACTTTTTCGAACACCTTGGCCTCGACATGGCCGATCGGCGAGATCGTGCCGAGAATGCCGGCATTGGCGACGAGGATGTCGAGCCGGCCCCAGCGCTCGTGGATCGCCGCACCCAGCCGGTCGATCGCCTCCATATCGGCAAGGTCGAACGGCACGAGCGTGACCGGAAGCCCGCCCGCGGCCTTCACCGCATCATCCAGCTCCTCGAGACCGCCGACGGTGCGGGCGCAGGCAATCACCTGCGCGCCGGCGCGCGCCAGTTCGAGAGCGGTGAAATACCCGATGCCCCGCGAGGCGCCGGTGACGAGCGCGATGCGCCCCTTCAGATCGATCGCATTCATGCTTCAGCCGTTGCTCGCCATGACGGACAGCTTGCGGACATTGCTGGTCCCCTCGCGGTCGAGAAGGCGGGTCGGGTAATCGCCGGTGAAGTAATGGTCGGTAAACTGCGGCGCCTTCGGATTGCGCGGCTCGCCGCCCACGGCCCGGTAGAGGCCGTCGATCGACAGGAATTCGAGCGAATCCGCGCCGATGAAGGCGCACATCGAAGCGAGGTCGGCATGCTGGTTGGCCAGAAGCTTGTCGGCGTCCGGCGTGTCGATGCCGTAGAAATCGGGATGGTAGATCATCGGGCTGGCGACGCGGATATGCACTTCGAGCGCACCGGCCTCGCGGATCATCTGGACGATCTTCAGCGACGTCGTGCCGCGCACGATCGAATCGTCGATGAGAACGACGCGCTTGCCTTCGATCATCGCCCGGTTGGCGGAATGCTTCAGCTTCACGCCGAAGGCGCGGATCGACTGCGTCGGCTCGATGAAGGTGCGCCCGACATAATGGTTGCGGATGATGCCGAGTTCGAACGGGATGCCGCTCGCCTGGGCAAAGCCGATCGCCGCCGGCGTGCCGCCATCGGGAACGGGAACGACGACATCGGCCTCGACAGGGGCTTCCTTCGCCAGGTTAATGCCCATGTTCTTGCGGGCGACATAGACGTTGCGGCCGCCGACGACCGAATCGGGCCGGGCGAAATAGACATATTCGAACAGGCAAAGCCGTTCCGGCATCGGCGTTTCCGCCTTGCGCGATTCGATGCTGATCGATCCGTCGGGCTGGATCTCGCAGATCACGACCTCGCCGTTCTCGACATCGCGAACAAATTTCGCGCCGATGATGTCGAGCGCGCAGGTTTCCGACGCGAAGATCGGTTTGCCGTCGAGCTCGCCCATCACGAGCGGGCGGATGCCGTAGGGGTCGCGCGCCGCCATCAGCTTGGTGCGGGTCACGGCGAGCATGGAGTAGCCGCCCTCGACCTGGCGGATCGCATCGACGAACCGCTCGCCGGAACCGGCATGCTTGGAACGGGCGATCAGATGCAGCACGACTTCGGTATCCGATGTCGACTGACAGATGGCGCCGTCGGCAATCAGCTGCCGGCGCAGCGTCAGACCGTTGGTGAGGTTGCCGTTGTGCGCGATCGCGATGCCGCCGACCTCGAGCTCGGCAAACAGCGGCTGCACGTTGCGCAGCGCCACTTCGCCGGTGGTCGAATAGCGCGTGTGGCCGATGCCGATGAAGCCGGGAAGCTTGGCGAGCGTTGCCGGGTCCGTGTAGTGATCGCCGACGAGGCCCATCCGTTTTTCGGTGTAGAACTGGCGGCCGTCGAAGGTGACGATGCCGGCCGCTTCCTGTCCGCGATGCTGGAGCGCATGCAGGCCGAGCGCCGTCAGCGTGGCGGCGTCCTCATGCCCGAGAATGCCGAACACGCCGCACTCTTCGTGCAGGGTGTCGCCGTCGATCTCGTCATGAATCTCACGCGCGCGCAGGGTGGCGGCAGATGCTGGGGACTGGGGCAGGGTCATCGCGGTATCACCTTTGTCTCGGCGGGTGCGGTTGGCATATCGTAGCGCGTCATCGCGGCTTCAACCAGCAATACCGGCGGAAAGATCGATGAAACGACAACAACCCGCAAAGCGGGCAACTGCACAGCGATGGAAATCGGAATCGATTTGCAGTGCTATGCAGCAGATATAAGCGCTACAGCGCCGGGCGTCCTCTGGAACGTACGGCGCTGTCATCGGTCTGGCGCGGCTGCGTCAGTTGTTGGTCGTCGGCGCAGCAGGCGGCAGCGCCGGCGCGTCGTCGGAGGGGACCGGTTCGCTCGGTGGCGTCGTGCCGTCCAGTTCGCCCTCGGGCGTCGGCTTGCCGGTCAGGCGGTTGACCACGGTCGTTCCGACATCCTCCGGCAGCAGCGCCACCAGCTTGGTGCCGAGATTGTCGAGCAGCGGCTTCGATTTCGCCTGGATGACCCAGCTCGGCTGCTGCTCGGGCTTCACGATCCAGTTGAAGAACAGCATGGCGACGACGATGAGCAGGACGCCGCGCGCCGCGCCGAACAGGAAGCCGAGCGTGCGGTCGAGCGCGCCGATGCGGCTGTCGATGATGAAATCGGCGATCCGCATCGTGATGAAGGAGATGATGATGAGCGCGACGAGGAAAATGACGCCGGCCGAACCGGCCGTGGCGATGGCGTCGCTCGTGGTATACTGCGCCGCATAGGGCTTGAGGTACGGGTAGAGGAAATAGGCGGCCGCGGCGGCGCCGAGCCAGCTTGCGACCGAAAGCACTTCGCGCGAGAAGCCGCGGACCATGGCAAGGACGGCCGAGAACAGCGCGACACCGATCACGATCCCGTCGAGAATGGTTATGGGCATGGTCGTCCTACTCCGTACAAGCGCCAGGCGGGATCCGCACCGGGGCATCTGCAGTCACCGCACGTTGCGCAGCCTTGCGGTCTCTCGCGAGACCGGTGGGAGCATGTATACCGAAACGGCGGTCGTGTCCCGATATGCTTTGGCCCGAAATGCTCGGGAATGGGGCGCCCGACCTGTCCGCAGTGTCCCGCCTTCAGGTCATTCGTCCACGTCCGCCTGCCGCAGGGCACCCTTGGAGCCGGCGATGCGCGCGACCAGATCCGGCAGGCTCTCCATTTCGCCCCACGCCATGCCCGAGCCCTTGGGCAGGTCGGGAGAGGCGGACGGCAGGACAGCTTGCGAGAAGCCGAGTTTCTCGGATTCCTTCAGGCGCTGGGACGTATGCGCAACCGGCCGGATGGCCCCGGACAGGCTGATTTCGCCGAAATAAACGCAATCGGTGGGAAGGGCAAGACCGGCAAGCGACGAAACCAGTGCGGAAGCCACAGCAAGATCGGCCGCAGGCTCCGCGATGCGGTAGCCACCGGCCACGTTGAGATAGACATCGTGCTGCCCGAGCCGCACGCCGCAATGCGCTTCCAGCACCGCAAGGATCATTGACAGGCGCGCCGAATCCCAGCCGACGACGGCCCGGCGCGGCGTGCCGAGCGAGGTCGGCGCCACCAGCGCCTGAACTTCCACCAGCACGGGTCGGGTGCCCTCCATGCCGGCAAAGACGGCGGCGCCCGGAGATTTCGCGTTCCGCTCGCCGAGGAAAAGCTCCGACGGATTGGTCACCTCGCGCAGGCCCTTGTCCGACATCTCGAACACGCCGATCTCGTCGGTCGGGCCGAAGCGATTCTTGACGGTGCGCAGGATGCGGTAATGATGCCCGCGGTCGCCCTCGAAATAGAGCACGGCATCGACCATGTGCTCCACCACGCGGGGGCCGGCGATCTGGCCCTCCTTGGTGACATGGCCGACGAGGACGACGGTGGCGCCGGTCTGCTTGGCGAAACGGATCATCGCCTGCACGCCGGTGCGCACCTGCGTCACGGTGCCCGGCGCCGAATCGACCACGTCGCTCCAGAGCGTCTGGATGGAATCGATGATGAAGAGATCCGGCCGCTTGCCCTCCGACACCGTGGCGAGGATGTCCTCGACATTGGTTTCCGCCGCCAGCAGCACGTCGGTATCGGCCGCACCCAGCCGCTGGGCGCGCAGCCGCACCTGCGCCACGGCCTCTTCGCCCGAAACGTAGATGATGCGGTGGCCGTTGCGCGAGAGGGCGGCCGCCGCCTGCATGAGCACCGTGGATTTTCCGATGCCGGGATCGCCGCCGATCAGCACGGCCGAGCCGCGCACGAAGCCGCCGCCCAGCGCCCTGTCGAATTCCGAAATGCCGGTGGTGATGCGCGGCGCATCCTCCGTATCGCCGGACAGCGTGGTGAGCGCCACCGGACGCCCCTTCTTCGGCGTCTTGCCCGGCCCGCCGCCGATGCCGCCGAGCGGGTCCTCCTCGACAATGGTGTTCCACTGTCCGCAGCCCTCGCATTTTCCCACCCAGCGGGAGGTGACGGTGCCGCAGTTCTGGCAGATGAAATTGGTTCTGGCCTTGGCCATTCAGACAGTATCGCTTTCGATAAAGGGTATTGTGATCTTGTTTTGTTCTCGTTTACCCCATCTCTTCCGGCTTTCCAAGATGCCGGATCAAACTTCCGCGTCAGCCTCGATATAGGCGCGATCATAGCGGTGGCCGAGGCTCGTCAGCAGCTCGTAGCCGATCGTCCCGCCGGCCCGCGCGACATCGTCGAGCGCGATGTTGCGGCCGAAAAGCTCGATGTAATCGCCGGCCCGCACCGCATTTTCCGGCAGGTCCGTCACGTCGAACAGGCTGAGATCCATGGTGACGCGGCCGACATGCGGCACCTTGCGGCCGTGCAGGAATCCATAGGCACCCGAGGGCTGCGCCTGCCGCAGCGTCACGCCGCTGCCTGAGACCGAACGGTGGTAGCCATCGGCATAGCCGACCGAGGCGATGGCGATGCGACTGTCGCGGGCGAAGGTGGCCGTGGCGCCGTAGCTCGCCGATCCGCCCTTTTGAACCGAGCGCACCTGAATGATCCGGGCTTCTGCGGTCACCACCGGCGTCATCGGATTGGCCACGCCGTTGACCGCCTCGCCGCCATAGGTGGCGATGCCGGGGCGGGTGAGGTCGAAATGATAGTCCGGCCCGAGATGCACGCCCGCGGAATTCGCAAGGCTCGCCTCGACGCCGTCGAACGCGGCGCTGACCGCGCGGAAGGCTTCGAGTTGCCGAAGGTTGAGCGGATGGGCGGGGTCGTCGGCGCAGGCGAGGTGGCTCATCACCAGCATGGGCGAAAAGCTTGCCGGGCGCGCCGGATCGGAGGCCAGCGCCATCGCCTCGTCCAGGGACAGGCCGAGCCGGTTCATGCCGGTGTCCACATGCAGCACGCAGGGGTGTTCGCCATGCTCGGACAGCGCCGCCATGAAGAAGGCGAGCTGCTCTTCGGAATTGATGACCGGCACCAGCCCGTTCTCGAAGAACAGTGGCTCGATGCCGGGCCAGAGGCCGGCGAGCACATAGATGCGGCCCTCGGGCACCAGCGGCCGCAGGTTCACGCCTTCCTCGGCATTTGCCACGAAGAAATCGCGCGCGCCGGCCCGGTAGAGCGTCTCGGCCGCCGCCTCGATGCCGATCCCATAGGCGTCCGCCTTCAGCACCGCCGCCGCGCGCGCGCGTCCGGAACCGGCCTTCATCTGGCGCCAGTTGTCGGCCAGAGCCTGCAGATCGATGGTCAGGCGGTTCGCCGCCGCGGAAAAGACGTCGTCCATGGTGCCTCGGTCGTCATGTTGGCGCTGCAAACCAGATAGTCCCGACAACGTGCCAGGGCAAGCGGAAGGAAATGGCAAGCGGAAGGCCATCGCAAGCGGAAGGCCAGGCAATCGGAAGGACAGGGCAAGCAGAAGTGCCGGCGCGTCACTTTTGTTCAAGATCGGGCGCCGATCCTGCGCTAGTCTCTGCCCATGCAGAACGTTTCTCAGGAACAGGCCGCGGAGGTGATGCCGCTTTCGCAGGTCGAGCGGACCGTCTTCTGGCGCGAGCCGAGCCTCATGGGCATGGAATGCCTCAGCGCGACCTTCGTGACGCATGCCTTCGCGCCGCACGCGCATGACACGTTCAGCATCGGCGCGATCGAGAACGGCAGCCAGATCGCGACGATCCGCGGAACGCGCGAAGCCTCCGGTCCGGGCGACCTCTATCTGATCAACCCCGGCGAGTTTCACGACGGCGTGCCGGGCAGCGAGGGCTATCGATACCGGATGATCTATCCCGACGCGGGCCTGCTGCACGAAATCCTCGAGGACGTGACCGGCCGTGCGCTTCACCCGTCCCCCGCCTTTTCGCGACAGATCCTCCACGATGCGCCGCTGGCTGCAGCCTTTCACCACGCGCACCGCACGCTCGAAAGGCGCGTCGGCGCGCTGGAGGCCGACGAGAGCATCTATACGGTGCTCGCCGCCATGTTCCTGCGCCATGGAAGCCTCATTCTTCAGCCGATCGACACGCAGGAGGCGACGGCCGTCGCCCGGGCGCGCGATTATCTCAGGGCGCATTTCCGGCAGGATGTCGGGCTGGTCGAGCTGGCGCGGATCGCCGGTCTCAGCCGGGCCCATCTCATCCGCGCCTTTCGTCGGGCCTATCACGTCACGCCGCATGCCTATCTCACCGATTGCCGCATCCGGGAAGCGCGCCGGCTGCTCCGCCTCGGGGTCACGCCGTCGGCTGTCGCCTTCGATTGCGGCTTTGCCGACCAGGCGCATTTCACGCGGCACTTCAAGGCGCGCAGCGGCCTGACGCCGGGGCAGTTCCGCGCCCGCTGATGCCTCGTCCTGCCGCCCGCCCAACCGCCCGCTCGCTCGCCATGTCACTTTCGTTCAAGACGACGCCGCGCCCGGCACCCTAAGACGCGTCCACGATGATGGAGGTGCCCAGACGATGCGCGCGACGAGACCACGAGACGACGACGGCTTTCTGGACGGCATGCGGACGATCACGCCGCTGATCGTCGCCGTCCTGCCGATCGGCATGGTGTTCGGATCGGTGGCCGCCACCAAGGGCCTGTCGCCGCTCGAGGCGACATTGATGAGCGCTTTCGTCTTTGCCGGCGGGTCGCAATTCGTCGCCATGGATATCTGGACCCATCCTGCATCATGGAGCGCGGTCGGGCTTGCGGCGTTGCTCGTCAATATCCGGCATGTGCTGATGAGCGCATCCCTCGGCCGGCGGTTGCAGCCGTTTTCGCCCACCGCCCGCGGGGTCGCCATGCTGTTCCTGGCCGACGAGATCTGGGCGATGGCCGAGGCCCGCAGCCGGCTTGCGCCGCTGACCGTGCGCTGGTTTGCAGGCCTTGTCGTTCCCTTCTATGCCGCCTGGGTGCTGTCCACGCTGCTGGGTGCGACGCTCGGCGCGTTTCTCGGCGATCCGAAAGCATTCGGGCTCGACTTCGCGTTTCCCGCCGTCTTCGTCGTTCTGGTCATGGGGTTCTGGAAAGACCGCCAGACCGGCGTCGTGCTCGCGGCGAGTGCCGTCGCCGCTTTGGTCGTGCAGAAGTTCGTTCCCGGCGTCTGGTACATCGCGGCCGGTGCTGCGGCCGGTCTGGTCGTCTCGGCTTTTCAGACGACAGGCGAGGAGGCCCTGGCATCATGACGCCCGCGCTCGAGACCGTGCCCTTCTTTGCGCTCAGTGCGCCCACGCTTCTCGCCATCGCCGCCATGGCGGTCGCCACCGTGCTGACGCGACTGGCGGGCCTCGTCCTGATCCGCCACGTCGCGATTGGTCCCCGCATGCGGCGCGCCCTCAATGCCATCCCGCCGGCCGTTCTCATGGCGGTGATCGCGCCGACGGCGCTGGCGACGGGCCCCGCGGAAACGGCGGCAACCATGGTCACCGCCCTTGCCGCGACCCGGCTACCGCTTCTGGCCGCGGTCGCAGCCGGCGTCCTGACCGTCGCCCTTCTGCGGGCGGCTGGGATCTAGAGAGCCGGCCCGATCAATGCTCCTCGTACTGCGTGAACGAGGGGTCGGCGAGGTCGGTGAAGCGGGTATATTCCGACTGGAAGGCGAGCTTCACGGTGCCCGTGGGTCCGTGGCGCTGCTTGGCGATGATCACGTCGGCGGTGCCCTTCACCTTTTCGAAGGTCTGCTTCCATTCCTCGTATTTCGGATCGAACTCGTCGCGCGGCTCCATGTTCTTCACGTAATATTCCTCGCGGAACACGAAGAGCACCACGTCGGCGTCCTGCTCGATCGAGCCGGATTCGCGAAGGTCGGAGAGCTGCGGGCGCTTGTCCTCGCGGCTTTCCACCGCACGCGAAAGCTGCGACAGCGCGATGATCGGGACGTTCAGCTCCTTGCCGAGCGCTTTGAGGCCCGTGGTGATCTGGGTGATTTCCTGCACGCGGTTCTCGCCGGATTTTCCGGCGCCGGTCATTAGCTGGATATAGTCCACCACCAGGCAGTCGAGCCCCCGCTGGCGCTTCAGGCGACGGGCGCGGGCGGAAAGCTGGGCGATGGAGATACCACCGGTCTGGTCGATATAGAGCGGCACCTTCTGCATCATCTGGGCGCAGGCGACGAGCTTTTCGAAGTCGTGCTCGGTGATCTCGCCACGGCGGATCTTGGAGGAGGAGACTTCCGTCTGCTCGGAAATGATACGCGTCGCCAGCTGCTCGGAGGACATTTCGAGCGAGTAGAACCCGACGACACCGCCGTTCTTGGCCTTGTAGGAGCCGTCCGCCTGGATCTCGGGCTCGTAAGACGCCGCGATGTTGTAGGCGATGTTGGTGGCAAGCGAGGTCTTGCCCATGCCCGGGCGTCCGGCAAGCACGATCAGGTCGGAGCGCTGCAGGCCGCCCATCTTGCCGTCGAGCGAGTGGATGCCGGTCGAGATGCCGGAGAGGTGACCGTCGCGCTCGAAGGCCTGGCCGGCCATGTCGATCGCCAGCGCCACGGCATCGTTGAACGCCTGGAAGCCGCCGTCGTAGCGGCCGGTTTCGGCCAGTTCGAACAGGCGCCGTTCGGCGTCCTCGATCTGCCCTTGCGGCGGCATGTCGAGCGGCGCGTCGAAGGCGATGTTGACCATGTCCTCGCCGATGGTGATTAGCGAGCGGCGCAGGGCCAGATCGTAGATCGCCCGGCCGTAATCCTCGGCATTGATGATGGTCACGGCATTGGCTGCAAGCTGCGCCAGATATTGCGAGATCGTCATGTCGCCGACCTTCTGGTCGGGCGCGAGGAACGTCTTGACAGTCACGGGATGGGCGGTCTTGCCCATGCGGATGATGTCGCCCGCGACCTCGTAGATCTTGCGGTGCAGCGGCTCGTGCAGGTGAACCGGCTTCAGGAAGTCCGAGACGCGGTAGAAGGCATCGTTGTTGACGAGGATCGCGCCGAGCAGGGCCTGTTCCGCCTCGATATTGCTCGGAGCCTCCCGGTACTGGGGTTCCATCGGCTGCTGGCTCATCGCCGCCACTCTGCGCGCTGCTTCATTCATCGTCATCTCTCGTCTTGGCCGCTTGAGGGTCCTGTGATTGGCTGACCGAGGCACCGAGTCAAGCGATGGAGCGGCCTGTTACCGCTCTCCACAGCCGCGGGTACGGTCCGGTGGAAATCCGCCCCGTCTGCGCCATCTCTGCTTGACCGGCCACCGGATCTGTCACGGCAGCGAATCGTTTTGCCAGGATACGCGAAACACCGGCGGCATGAAACGCGCGCGAAGTCGAAGCGACGGCTTGAAATGACCGACGATCTGTATTACGTCGAACACATATAGTTAGCATACTACTATTATGAAAAGAGTAGCAGTTGAGCGATCTCGCAAATCGGGCCCTGTTCGACGCCCTGCAATCCGTCAACCGGAAGCTGCGCGCCGTCTTCGATGCCAAGGTCAAGGAACGCGGCCTCACGCTGTCGCGGGCCCGGGCGCTCTTCGCCCTGTCGCGCCGGGACGGCCAGAACCAGCGCGAGCTTGCCGAGGAGCTGGCGATCGAGACGCCGACGATCGTCCGGCTTCTCGACGGCATGGAGGCACAGGGCTTCATCGAGCGTCGGGTGGAAAAGTCCGACCGGCGCGCCAAGCAGATCCACCTGACGCCGAAGGGGCGGGCGCTCGCGCGCGAGATCGAGGTCATTGCGACCGGCATCCGCGCCGACCTTTTGTCCGGCGTCAGCCTTGCCGACAAGGAAACCGCGCTGTCGGTCATGACGACGATGGCGGACAACATGATGCAGATCGGCCGGGAGAGCGTCTCGTGACAAACAGCTTCACGCGATCGATCGAAGAGCAGACGGCGTCCGAGCCCCGGTTGCCAGAATCGGTGCCGACCCTACCGGCAACCGTGCCCCAGCCGGCCGTCCATATCTCGCGCGGGCGCGCCTCGCTCTATATGTTCACCTCGGTGCTGATGTTCCTGACGCAGGGCCTCGGCATGAACCTGCTGAACGCCAATCTCTACCAGCTACAGGGAGCGTTTTCAGCCACCGTCAACGAGTTGGCCTGGCTGTCGGCCGCCTATATGGCGCCCTATGCCAGCCTGTCGGTGGCGCTCTTCAAGATCCGCACGCAATATGGCCTGCGCCGGTTCGCCGAACTCGGCATTCTCTGCTTCGTCTTCGCCGCCTTCGCCAATCTCTTCGTCTCCGACCTGCATTCCGCGCTGATCATCCGCTTCGTCAACGGCGTCGCCGCCGCACCGCTTTCCACCATCGGCATCCTCTACATGCTGGAAGCGTTTCCGCCGGAAAAGAAGCTGTCGATGGGCCTCAGCCTTGCCGTCACCAACACGCTGCTGTCGGCGCCGCTCGCCCGCATCCTTTCGCCGGCGCTGATGGAATTTGGCGGCTGGCGCGCGCTCTACACGTTCGAAGTGGCGCTGGCGCTGATCGCGCTGCCCTTCATCTACCTCCTGCCGGTCACCGCGCCGCCCCGCGCCAAGGTCATCCAGACGCTCGACATCTTCAGCTATCTCATCCTCGCCGGCGGCTTCGGCTGTCTCGCGATCATCCTGTCGCTCGGCCGCTTCTACTGGTGGTTCGAAGCGCCATGGCTCGGCGTGCTGCTGGCCTGCGCGGTCGGCCTTCTCTCGGTCTTCGTCGCCATCGAGATCAACCGCTCCCAGCCGATGCTCGACCTGCGCTGGATCTTTTCCTGGCCGAACATCCACATGGCCGGCGTCCTCATCCTGTTCCGCACAGTTTCGTCCGAGCAGTCGGCGACCGTGTCCGGCTTCTACCAGCAGATCGGCCTTCAGAACGACCAGACGATGACGCTCTACGCGATCGTGCTTGCCGCCTCGATCGCCGGCGGGCTGTTCTGCACCTTCCTCATGGTCAAGAAGCAGCTCGATCTCGCCCATGTCATCGCGCTGATCCTGATCGGTGCCGGCGCCTGGCTCGACAGCCAGTCGACCAACCTCACGCGGCCGGAACAGATGTTTCTGAGCCAGGCCCTGGTGGGGGCGGGCGCCGCGATGTTCCTGCCGCCGGTCATGACGACCGGCTTCGGCGCAGCGCTCGCCAAGGGGCCGATCTACGTGGTCAATTTCATCGTCATCTTCCTCTTTACCCAGAGCCTCGGCAGCCTGATGGCCTCGGCCGCCCTCGGCACCTTCGTCACCATCCGCGAGAAATTCCACTCCAACCTGCTCGCCGAACAGATCATGCTGTCGGACCCGCTGGTCGCAAACCGCGTGACCCAGCTCGCAGGCTCCTACGGCAAGGTTATCACCGACAAGACGCTCCTCAATGCGGAGGGGCTGCAGCTCCTGACGCAGCAGGTCAGCCGCGAGTCCTATGTCCTTGCCTATAATGATGCTTTCTTCGTCATCTTCATCGGCTGCGCGGTCTCGCTCGCCATCCTTGTCGGCCACCTGATCTGGCGCCGGCTGGTGGCGCCTCCCGACCCGGCAGCCGTCCCGGCCTGATGTCGCCAACCCTTCACTGAAGCCGTCTTCCAGCAGAGTCCGCCATGTCCAAGCTCACCCGCTCTCCCGTCACCATCCTCGTCCTCATCGCCGGCGCCGTCGGCGTCCTGCTCGTGCTCTACGCCTGGCGCCTGCCGCCCTTCGTCACCGCCGTGGAAACCACCGACAATGCCTATGTCAAAGGCTATGTCACCATCATGAGCCCGCAGGTGGCGGGCTATGTGGTGGAGGTGCCGGTCCGCGACTATCAGGCGGTGAAGGAAGGCGACGTGCTCGCCCGTATCGACGAGCGCATCTACCAGCAGAAGGTGGCGCAGGCGCGGGCGACGCTCGCGGGACAGAAGGCCGCGCTCGACAATTCCCGCCAGCAGGAAGCCTCCGCCAAGGCCAGCATCGCCTCCAGCGACGCGCAGGTGCTCGGCGCCAAGGCTGCCCTTCGCCGGGCGGAACTGGCCTCCGAGCGCGTCAGCCAGCTCGCCGCCCGAAGCGTCGCCTCCACCAGCGAGGTCGAGGCGGCACAGGCGACCTTCGAGCAGGCCAAGGCCGCAGAGGCGCAGGCCGAAGCCGCCGTCGAGGTCAACCGGCAGGCGCTCGCCACCATCATCGTCAACCGTGGCTCGTTGCAGGCCGCCGTGGCCGGCGCCGAGGCCGCTGTGGAGCTTGCCGAAATCGATCTCGCCAACACGGCGATCCGCGCGCCGCGCGATGGGCATCTCGGCGAAGTCGGCGTTCGCCTCGGGCAATATGTCACGGCCGGCACGCAGCTGATGTCGGTCGTCCCGAGCGAACTCTGGGTGGTCGCCAACTACAAGGAAACCCAGCTCGACGGCATGAAGGTCGGCCAGCCCGTCACCTTCACGGTGGATGCCCTGGAGCACCAGAAACTGACCGGCCATGTCCAGCGCTTCTCGCCGGCCGCCGGCTCCGAATTCAGCGTCATCCGCCCCGACAATGCCACGGGGAATTTCACCAAGATCGCCCAGCGCGTCGGCGTCCGGATCTCGATCGATCCTGGACAGGCGGCGGCCGAACGGCTGGCGCCGGGCTTATCCGTCGTGGTGCGCATCGACAAATCGCTCGATCCCGATGCGAAGATCGCCGATGCGGAATGACAGCCAGAAATGGCTGGGCTGAGACGGCGGGGTTGAAACGAAAAGGGCCCCGGAGCGGCGAACGCTCCGGGGCCCTTTTGCGATTGATCGCGAAGGCTTATTCGTCTTCGTTTTCGAATTCGGCTTCCGGGTTGAAGAAGTCTTCCGGACGCAGGGCATCTTCGTCGACGCCGTAGATGGCATCGGCGGAGTTGAGGTTTTCACCCTTGGCCTGACGTTCGGCTTCGTCGGCCGAACGGGCGACGTTCATCGTGACCGTGATCTCGACTTCGGCATGCAGGTGGATCTTCACCGCGTGCAGGCCGATGGACTTGATCGGGTTGTTGAGGTCGACCTGGTTGCGGCCGACGTTGAAGCCTTCGGCAGCAAGCACTTCGGCAACGTCGCGGGCTGCGACCGAACCGTAGAGCTGGCCGGTTTCGCCGGCGGAGCGGACGACGTTGAAGCTCTTGCCGTCGAGCTGTTCGGCAACCGTCTGGGCTTCCGACTTGCGCTCGAGGTTGCGGGCTTCGAGCGTTGCGCGCTCGCTTTCGAAACGGGCCTTGTTGGCGGCGTTGGCGCGCAGCGCCTTGCCGAGCGGCAGCAGGTAGTTACGGGCAAAGCCGTCCTTGACCTTGACCGTTTCGCCCATCTGGCCGAGCTTGGCGACGCGTTCGAGAAGAATGACATTCATGGTAGTATCCTTTCAGGTGTCTGTGTCTGGAATGGTTTAGTCAGGCGTCTTTCCCGTCGGCGTCTCGCCCGTTTTTTTCTGGGTCGGAGACAGCGCGATCGCTCGGCGTGTATCCATGAGGCCCGACAGGAGGAAGAAGAAGGCGGGGATGGTGAAGAGCAGCACCGAGAGGTAGCCGAGCCACAGCACCGGAAGCCGCCAGGATTTGCCGCGGGTGCGGAAGTGGAAGACGGCAAAGCCCGAAAGCAGGAAGCCGGCGCCGAACGTGCCGCAGACGAGCGCGCCGACGGCGCCCGCAGCGCCGCCCGCAAAGGTCAGCACCAGCCCGCCGAGAAAGGCGAAGATGGCGAAGCGATGCATCCGCAGCGTCGAGGGAATATCCTCGCGCGGACGCAGGCTGCGGCCGGACATCTGGACGATCCGGGTGGCCGTGTAATAGGCCGCAAACAGCATCAGCACCCACAGCGCGCCCTGGACCATCGGCAGCGCCACGCTGAACACGGCCTTGATCTGCGCGAGCGCGGCGGGATCCGGATTGTAGGTCGGCTCCTGGCTCTTCAGCGCTTCGATGACGATGTCGACCATGCCGGCGGCGGTTTCCGTGCTGTAGCCGAGCACCACGCCGATGATCAGCATGCCCGCGGTCACGAGGCCTGCAAGATGCGTGAGGATGTCGGACAGCGGATACCAGGCCATGGCATCGTCCGGCCCGCCGATTTCGCTCGCCGGACGCGCCAGATTGGCCAGGTGCGACAGCCAGGCGGCGGGGATGAGCGTGACGACGAGGATCAGCAGCGCGAAATAGGGCGAGACGGCAACGGCGGCGAGAAAGCCCGCAACGACCACGGCGACGATGGCAGCCCGGTTGCCCCAGCCGAGCCCTGCAATCAGGACCGGCAGCGCGGAGGCGGCATAAAGAACGATGGCGAGAGAAGACGGCGTGGTGGCGCCGAACGACAGGAACGCGGCGGTCACGCCGGCCAGAATGCCGGTCAGCATCGATGTCCTGTTGATGGCTGTCACGTGTCGCTGTCCTGCTCACTGGCAGTTAGAGGACGATCGAAGCCGTCCCCAACATGGGTTTGATCGCTGAAAAGCGACCGTTCCGATCCACGCCCATCGTGGAAGGGAGAAGGCGGCCGATCAAAAACCGGCCGCCCCCCTCGATCAAAGCCTGGCAATCAAAGCCTGGCAACGAAACCCTGACTTACGACAGAACGTAGGGCAGGAGGCCGAGGAAGCGGGCGCGCTTGATGGCCTGGGCCAGTTCGCGCTGCTTCTTCTGGGAAACGGCGGTGATGCGCGAGGGTACGATCTTGCCGCGCTCGGAAATGTAGCGCTGCAGGAGACGGACGTCCTTGTAATCGATCCGCGGAGCGTTTGCGCCCGAGAAGGGGCAGGTCTTGCGGCGGCGATGGAAGGGGCGGCGTGCCGGAGCGGAGGAGATGTCAGCCATTGTCTATAATCCCTTCAAACTTCAAGCGCGGTCTTCGCGCGGACGGCGCGGGCGATCTTCACGGTCGCCATCGCGGCGAGGACGGTCGCCGAAGCCACGGTCCGGACGGTCGCCGTCACGGCGCGGACGGTCGTCGCGGTCGCGCTTCTGCATCATGGCGGACGGGCCGTCTTCATGCTTTTCGACAGCGATGGTCATGTAGCGAAGAACGTCTTCGTTGATGCGCATCTGGCGCTCGACTTCGTGGACGGCCGGTGCCGGAGCATCGATGTCCATGAGGACGTAGTGAGCCTTGCGGTTCTTGGCGATGCGGTAGGTGAGGGACTTGAGGCCCCAGTTTTCCACCCGGCCGACCTTGCCGCCATTGGCTTCGATCACACCCTTGTACTGTTCGACGAGGGCTTCGACCTGCTGTGCGGACACGTCCTGGCGGGCCAGGAACACATGTTCATAGAGAGCCATGATTGGCTTACCTTTCTTGCGTTTAACGTCACCCGGCAACGGCGCTAAGCCTCAACGACTGTTCTTAAGGACGCGCATGGCATCGGCAAGAAAGTGTTGTTTCGAGACGGTCGAGAGCGGAGACACGGGAGGCTGGATCCCTTCAGGATCCCGACAGGCACCACAAGAGCGCCGGCCCTCCGTTCAGCCACCAGCCAGAAGACCGGGTGTTTCGAACACGGCGGCTTATACGCGGATTCCCGGAGAATGCAAGACCCGGATTGCAAGACCGCGGGGGGGGGTGAAACAACGCCGGACCGCGAAACCCGCTTTCAGCCCGTGCGAAAAGCGGGTTTCCCAAGTGTTGGATCGGCGCGCGCGCGATATCGTTCAGATCGGCATCGGATAGAGGCGGTGGATCCGGCGGATGCCGTTGAGCAGTTCCGGCGTCAGCACGAGGTCGGCAGCGCCGAGATTGATGTCGAGCTGCTCCGTCGTCGTCGCGCCGATGATGGCCGACGTGGTGAAGGGGCGCGACAGCACGAAGGCGAGCGCGAGCTGCGATGGGTCGATGCCGTGATCGCGCGCCAGCGCGACATAGGCTTCGACCGCCGGCTCCTGATGCGGCGTGAAACGACCGCCGAGATCGCCGTTGATCGACAGACGGCTGCCATCCGGCCGCGCGCCGCCGATATATTTGCCGGAGAGAAGCCCGGCCGCAAGCGGCGAATAGGCGAGAAGCCCGACCGATTCGTGATGCGAAAGCTCGGCAAAGTCGAGATCGTGCGGGCGATAGAGAAGATTGTACTCGTTCTGGACCGAGGCCACGCGCGTCAGGCCGTGACGATCGGCAAGATCGATCAGCTTCTGCGTGCCCCACACCGTGTCGTTGGAGAGGCCGATGGCGCGGATCTTGCCGGCCTTCACCTGGGTATCCAGCGCATGCAGCAGCGCGCCGAGATCCTCGACCACCTTGTCGCTGTCCTGCTTGGTCGGGTCGTAGCTCCAGGCATTGCGGAAGTGATAATGCCCGCGGTTCGGCCAATGCAGCTGGTAGAGGTCAACATGGTCCGTCTGGAGCCGCGCGAGGCTGGCGTCGAGCGCCATCACGATGCTGTCGGCCGTCATCGGCCCGCCGCCGCGAATATAGTTGCGGCCGGAGCCGGCGATCTTGGTCGCGAGCACGATCCGGTCGCGGTTGCCGCGCTCGGCCATCCAGTTGCCGATGATCCGCTCGGTTCCGCCATAGGTCGCCTCCGACAGCGGCGTCGTCGGATAGAGTTCCGCCGTGTCGAGGAAATTGACCCCCGCCTCGACCGAGGCGTCGAGCTGGGCGAAAGCCTCGTCCTGCGTGTTCTGCGATCCCCAGGTCATGGTCCCCAGGCAAATGGTGGAGACCTCGATGCCGGTGCGGCCGAGTTGTTTGTACTGCATGAAGGATTGACCTTGTCGTACGAGACCGGAGACCCGGCCCCTGTGATCCGCGAAAAGAGACGGGCGTCCCTGCTGCGACGCAACATAATCGGCATGGGGACAAGGTCAAGCGCTTGGGATTTGCCGCCATCGAAGGCCGTGAGGATTATCCGGCCACGGTTTCTCGCCAGCCCATTTCCCTTCGCGCCTTGACTTACCCGGCCCGAGTGTGAATGGAGATGCCAAAACAGAGGAGATGCTTCATGGCGATCGCGTTTACGTTTCCGGGGCAGGGTAGCCAGGCTGTTGGCATGGGGCGGGATCTGGCGGAAGCCTTTCCGGAAGCCTCCGCCGTTTTTGCCGAGGTGGACGATGCGCTCGGCGAAAAGCTGTCCGACGTCATGTGGAACGGACCGGAAGATCGGCTGACGCTGACGGCGAATGCGCAGCCGGCGCTGATGGCCGTCTCTCTCGCGGCGATCCGGGTTCTGGAAGCGCGCGGCCTCAATCTCTTGAAGCATGTCGATTTCGTGGCCGGCCACTCGCTCGGGGAATATTCGGCGCTCTGCGCTGCCGGCACGTTTTCGCTCGCCGACACCGCGCGGCTTCTGCGCATCCGTGGCAATGCCATGCAGGCGGCCGTGCCCGTCGGCAAGGGCGCGATGGCGGCGATCATCGGGCTCGATCACGAGGCCGTGCAGGCTCTCTGCGCCGAAATGTCGGAGATCGGCCCGTGCCAGATCGCCAACGACAATGGCGGCGGACAGCTCGTCATTTCCGGCGACAGGCAAGCCGTGGAGAAAGCCGCCAAGCAGGCGAGCGACAGCGGCGCCAAGCGCGCCATCATCCTGCCCGTCTCCGCGCCGTTCCACTCCGCCCTGATGGCGCCGGCGGCCGACGCCATGCGCGAGGCGCTGGCGACGGTTAAGCGTCGCGATCCGGTCGTGCCGCTTATTGCCAATGTCCGCGCGACGCCGGTCACCTCGGCCGACGAGATCGTCGATCTCCTGGTCGAGCAGGTGACGGGTCAGGTCCGCTGGCGCGAAACCGTGGAATGGTTCGGCGCAAACGGGGTGACGACGCTTTATGAGGTCGGTTCCGGCAAGGTGCTGACCGGACTGGCCCGCCGCATCGACAAATCCGTGACGGGACTTGCGGTCAATGCGCCGGCCGATATCGAGGCCGTCCTCGCCGCTCTGCTCTAGACCCCTGCGGTGCAGACACCAGATCCCGAGGACCGGCCGGGTGCCGGCTCGGGAAACGAAGATAAAGGAAGATGATCATGCTCGACCTGACAGGCCGCAAAGCCCTGGTAACCGGTGCCTCCGGCGGCATCGGCGAAGAGATTGCCCGTATCCTCCACGCCCAGGGCGCGACCGTCGGGCTGCATGGCACCCGCGTCGAGAAGCTGGAAGAACTCGGCAATGCGCTCGGCGAGCGCGTGCATCTGTTCCCGGCCAATCTTTCGGATCGCGACGCGGTGAAGGCGCTCGGCGAAAAGGCCGAGAGCGAGCTGGGCGGCGTCGACATCCTCGTCAACAATGCCGGTATCACCAAGGACGGCCTGTTTGTCCGCATGAGCGACGCCGACTGGGACGCGGTGCTCGAGGTCAACCTGACCGCCGTCTTCCGCCTGACCCGCGAACTGACACATCCGATGATGCGCCGCCGCCATGGCCGCATCATCAACATCACCTCCATCGTCGGCGTCACCGGCAATCCGGGCCAGGCGAACTACTGCGCCGCCAAGGCCGGCATGATCGGCTTCTCCAAGTCGCTCGCCCAGGAGATCGCCACCCGCAACGTCACGGTCAACTGCGTCGCGCCGGGCTTCATCGAAAGCGCCATGACCGGCAAGCTCAACGACAAGCAGAAGGACGCGATCATGGGCGCGATCCCGATGAAGCGCATGGGCACCGGTGCCGAGGTGGCAAGCGCCGTCGCCTATCTCGCCTCCAACGAGGCGGCCTATGTCACGGGCCAGACGATCCACGTCAACGGCGGCATGGCGATGATCTGAGTCGGGTGCGGGACGGGTCGATCCCGGGCGCTCGAATTGCCCGTAAATGCTTGTTGAGCAAGGATTGGCGTCCCAAATTCGGACTTTGCGCCGCCGTTAAACCGTGTTAATCGGGCCGTGGTGGTCCGGACGGTGCGGGGTCTTTTCCCCTGCCGGACGGTCCGAACGGATCACGGAGACGATGCGGATGCCGGCACGCTGGCGCCCGGTCTTGCTTCAGGTTTGAAGGCGGGGCTCTCCCGGTTTGAAGGATTGCCGGTTGAACCGCAGTGGTTTAACAGGCTTTGGCAAGGGAGCGCCTTCGGGCGTTCCTGATAAAGAGAAAACGAAGGTCGAGGAATCCGACATGAGCGACATCGCAGAACGCGTAAAGAAAATTGTCATTGATCATCTTGGCGTCGATGCCGAAAAGGTAACTGAAGGCGCAAGCTTCATCGACGATCTCGGCGCGGATTCGCTCGACACGGTCGAACTGGTCATGGCCTTCGAAGAAGAATTCGGCGTTGAAATTCCTGACGACGCTGCAGATTCGATCCTGACCGTCGGCGATGCCGTCAAGTTTATCGAAAAGGCCCAGGCTTAATCGCCAGGCACGATCGAACGGGTTGCGGCGGGCGCAAAAGCAGCCCGCCCACTCACGCCCCGTGATGCCGCTTCTCGCCCTGTCCGCAGGGCCGGCCGCATCATCCGGGCTCGGAAACGCTCTCCAGCGGCGCCATCCGGACCGCGATAGCCGAGGGTAGATGCGACGAGGTCCCGCCACGGGACCGGCTCCATCGACCGGCCGCGATCCTCCGCGCCGGAGCATATCGAGACTTACGAGGATGGATCGCGGTTCATGAGACGTGTCGTTATCACCGGTACCGGCATGGTATCGCCGCTCGGTTGCGGAACGGAAGCCAGCTGGGCGAGACTGATCGCCGGCGACAACGCAGCCCGCACCGTTACGGAATTCGACGTTTCCGATCTCCCGGCCAAGATTGCCTGTCGCATCCCCTTCGGCGATGGTTCCAACGGCACGTTCAATGCCGATGACTGGATGGAGCCGAAGGAACAGCGCAAGGTCGATCCCTTCATCATCTATGCCATGGCCGCGGCCGAAATGGCGCTGAACGACGCGGGCTGGCACCCGAAGACCGACGAGGACCAGATCGCCACCGGCGTGATGATCGGATCCGGCATCGGTGGCCTCGAAGGCATCGTCGAAGGCGGCTATACGCTGCGCGACAAGGGCCCCCGCCGCGTTTCCCCCTTCTTCATTCCCGGCCGGTTGATCAACCTTGCGTCGGGCCAGGTCTCCATCCGTCACAAGCTGCGCGGCCCCAATCACTCCGTCGTGACCGCCTGTTCGACCGGCGCGCATGCCATCGGCGATGCCGCCCGGCTGATCGCGCTGGGCGATGCCGACGTCATGGTGGCCGGCGGCACGGAATCGCCGATCTCGCGCATCGCGCTGGCCGGCTTTGCCGCCTGCAAGGCGCTCTCGACACAGCACAACGACGATCCGACCAAGGCCTCGCGCCCCTATGACAAGGACCGCGACGGCTTCGTCATGGGCGAGGGCGCCGGCATCGTCGTCGTGGAAGAGCTGGAGCATGCCAAGGCCCGCGGCGCGAAGATATACGCGGAAATCGTCGGCTACGGCCTTTCGGGCGATGCCTTCCACATCACCGCGCCGTCCGAGGACGGAGACGGTGCCTATCGCTGCATGAAGATGGCACTGAAGCGTGCCGGCCTGCAGCCCTCCGACATCGACTATATCAACGCCCATGGCACATCGACCATGGCCGACACGATCGAGCTCGGTGCGGTCGAGCGCGTCGTCGGCGAGCACGCGTCCAGCATCGCCATGTCCTCGACCAAGTCGGCGATCGGCCACCTTTTGGGGGCTGCCGGTTCCGTCGAGACGATCTTCTGCGCGCTCGCCATTCGCGACAACATCGCGCCGCCGACGCTCAATCTCGACAATCCCTCGGTCGAAACCGCGATCGATCTCGTGCCGCACACGGCCCGCAAGAAGACGATCGACGTTGCCCTGTCGAACTCCTTTGGCTTCGGCGGCACCAATGCGACGCTGATCATCCAGCGCTACGCCTGAGGCGTCGCGCGCAGGCGCGCGCGCCCGGTGCACGGCATCGGGCGATAATGTCCGGTGCGCCGCATCCGATCCTGTTTTCGCCGCATTGCTCGTTACAAAACAGCTGTCTGATCCATCGCCGTCGAGTGTTCAAACGCGATGTCGGCAGCGTGAGATTGCGGGAATCCCGTCGCCGCCGGTCGGTGTCGTCTTTCGGCGAAAGACATGCTACTGCAGACGTCCCGACGTCGGAGACGATCCGGGGACAGGAACCTGGTCAGAGCGCTGAGCCGCACGTGCGTGCGCCGTTCGGCCAGGGCTGGTGTCGTCGGGGTTGCCGCGCTTGCGCATGGCGATCCCTTCACGCGGGCGGCGCCTTCGTTGAGGCAGGCTGTCTCGTTCAATTTTTCGCTGTCCCGAACCTCTTCCGGAGTTCGCATCGGGGAAGCGGGGCGTGCAAGATGCGAACTCCGGATGCAGGACAGGCGTGAGCGACGGACAAGAAAACAGCACGGCTCCGAGCGGCCGGAAAGACGGCGGCACCAAGGGGCCGATCATTCCGAAATCGCCGATCGAGGCCTTGCGCCCCGAAAAGGTTCCGCAGCCGCCCAAGCGCTCCCGCAAGGCGCGCAGCCAGGTCGTGATCTTCCTCAACTTCCTGATGACGGTGATCGTCGTGCTGACGCTGGCCGCAGCCGGCATGGCCTATTACGCCATGACGGCCTACGAGGCGCGCGGGCCCCTGTCGGCCAATTCCAACTTCATCGTCCGCAACGGCGCCGGCATCGCCGAGATTGCCTCGAGCCTGGAGCGCAACCAGATCGTCTCCGACGGCCGCGTCTTCCGCTTCATGTCCGAAGCCTATCTCGATGACGAGACACTGAAGGCCGGCGAGTACGAGATCAAGGCCGGCGCCTCGATGCAGGAGATCATGGAACTCCTGAAGTCGGGCAAGTCGATCCTCTATTCGGCCTCGCTTCCCGAAGGCCTGACCGTCAAGCAGATGTTCCGCAAGCTACAGGACGACGCCGTTCTCGAAGGCGATCTGCCCGCGACCCTTCCCGCCGAAGGCACGCTGCGGCCGGATACCTACAAGTTCTCGCGCGGCACCAAGCGTGCCGAGATCGTCGCCCAGGCCATGGGCGCGCAGAAGACGATCGTCGACCAGATCTGGGCGAAGCGCGATCCGAAACTTCCGATCAAGACGCGCGACGAGTTCGTCACGCTCGCCTCCATCGTCGAGAAGGAAACCGGCATTGCCGACGAGCGCTCGCGTGTCGCCTCCGTCTTCCTCAATCGCCTCGACAAGGGCATGCGTCTCCAGTCCGATCCCACGATCATCTACGGGATCTTCGGCGGCGAGGGGAAGCCGGCGGATCGCCCGATCCTGCGCTCCGATCTCGAGAAGAAGACGCCCTACAACACCTACGTCATCAAGGGCCTGCCTCCGACGCCGATCGCCAATCCCGGGCGTGCGGCGCTGGAAGCCGTGGCCAATCCGTCGCGCACCGCCGATCTCTATTTCGTGGCGGACGGCACGGGCGGCCATGTGTTCGCGACCACGCTCGACGATCACAATGCCAATGTCCGCCGCTGGCGCAAGCACGAGGCGGAGAAGGCGAGCGCCGCCAAGGCGGCCGGCGCAACCGGTCCGCAGGTGGACGCCGAGGAAACGCCTGTCCAGAATTGAGCAGCGGCGCGGGCGAGGACAGGCAGAGGCCGTCGCCGGCCTGTTGCGGCCCGTCGCCTTGTGGATGACGCGCCGGGGCCGGGCCGGCCGGTGCAATAGGCCTTGCAGGCACAGTCGTTGCGGCCTTAAACAGGATGCTCGCTCGTCCCTGCGGCATTTCCCCGAGGAGTTCCCATGCCCTTGCAGTCCATGACCGGATTTGCCCGCCGGGAGGGTACGTCCGGGAAAAGCCGCTGGGCCTGGGAATTGCGCTCGGTCAACGGCAAGGGCCTCGACGTCAAGCTGCGCCTGCCCGGCGGGCTGGAGGCGCTCGATGCCGAGGTGCGCCGGCGGATCGCCGCCTGTTTCTCGCGCGGCAACATGCAGGTCGGTCTCAGCCTCAATGCCGGGGAAACCCAGATCCAGACGACGATCAACCAGACGGCACTCGCCTCCGTCCTGTCGTTGCGCGAGCAGCTGTCGGACGTGATCGATCCCGCGCCGCTGAAGCTCGATACCCTGCTCGCCATCCGCGGCGTCATCGATTTCAAGGAGCCGGAAGAGAGCGAGGCCGACAAAGCGGCGCGCGAGACGGCTGTTCTCACCGGCCTCGATCTCGCACTCGCCGATCTCGCCGCCATGCGCGAGAGCGAAGGGGCGGCCCTTGAACAGGTGCTGCTCCGTCAGATCGACGAGATGGAGATGCTGCTGACGACGATCGAGGCCGACCCGTCGCGCACGCCGTCAGCGATTGCGGCAAGGCTGGTGCAGCAGATCGATTGGCTGACGAGCCATGCCGCCACGCTCGACCGTGATCGCCTTCATGCGGAAACGGCGCTTCTGGCGGCAAAGGCCGATGTGCGCGAGGAGATCGACCGGCTGCGGGCCCATATCGTCGCCGCCCGCGCGCTTCTGTCGAAGGGCGGGCCGATCGGCCGCAAGCTCGACTTCCTCTGCCAGGAATTCAACCGCGAAACCAACACGATCTGCTCGAAATCGACCTCCGCCGCCGTGACGGCCGCAGGCGTCGATCTCAAGGTCGTCATCGACCAGTTCCGCGAACAGGTCCAGAATCTGGAGTAATGATGCGCCCCGCCGAAACACCGAAAAAGGCCTCCGACATTTCCCGCCGTGGCTTGATGCTCGTCATTTCCTCGCCGTCGGGCGCAGGCAAGTCCACGATCGCGCGCAATCTGCTGGAAGCCGATCCGGAGATGAGCATCTCCGTCAGCGTCACCACGCGCAAGCGTCGTCCGAGCGAGATCGACGGTCGTCACTATCATTTCAAGACGATCCGCGAATTCGAAGGCCTGCGCCAGACGGATGCCCTGCTCGAATGGGCCGAGGTGCACGGCAATTTCTACGGCACGCCGCGCGATGCGGTGGAGGAGGCGATGTCGGCCGGCCGCGACATGCTGTTCGACATCGACTGGCAGGGCGCCCAGCAGTTGCAGGAGAAGATGGGGGGCGACGTCGTCTCGATCTTCATCCTGCCGCCGACCATGGGCGAACTCCAGTCGCGGCTGCACCGCCGGGCCGAGGACACCGAGGAGGTCATCGCCACCCGCCTCGCCAATTCCCGCGCCGAGATCGAGCACTGGGTCGAATACGACTATATCGTCGTGAACGAGGATCTGGACACGGCCTTTGCCGCTGTCCGCGCGATCGTCGAAGCCGAGCGCCTGCGCCGCGACCGCCGCCCGGGCCTGTTCGAATTCGTCAAGGATTTGCTCACGGAAACGCCGAAACTCTAGAGGCAGTTCGCCAAGCGGCAGAACTCTTCCACCGACAACGTTTCCGCCCGGCGCTGCGGGTCGATCTCCGCTTTGGCGAGAAGGGTCTCGCCGCCGAGCGATTTGACGCTCTGGCGCAGCATCTTGCGCCTCTGGCCGAAGGCGGCCTGCGTCACGCGTTCCAGGGCGGACAGGGAGCAGGGGATCGGGTTTTCGCGCGGCTCCAGATGCACCACGGTCGAGGTGACCTTGGGGGGCGGCGTGAAGGCCTGCGGGGGCACGTCGAAGGCCATGCGCGCCTCGGTGCGCCAGCCTGCGAGAACGCCGAGCCGGCCGTAATGGTCGTTCGTTTCGTCGGCCACGATGCGCAGGCCCACCTCGCGCTGGAACATCAGCGTCATCGAGGCGTAGAAGGGCGGCCACGTCTCGGTCGTCAGCCAGTTGACCAGAAGCTGCGTGCCGACATTGTAGGGCAGGTTGGCGATGATGCGGATCGGTCCTTTCGCGCCGGACTGGCGCGCCAGTTCCGCGAAATCCACTTTCAGCGCATCGCCCTCGATCACCTCGAGGCGGCCGGGATAATGGTCGGAAATATCGGCGAGCGCCGGCAGGCAGCGACTGTCGCGCTCGATGGCGATCAGCTTGCGCGCGCCGAGCGACAGGATCGCGCGTGTCAGGCCGCCGGGTCCGGGGCCCACCTCGATCACCGTCGCGTCTTCGAGGGAGCCGGCCGTGCGGGCGATCTTCTGCGTCAGGTTGAGATCGAGAAGGAAGTTCTGGCCGAGTGCTTTCTTGGCATCCAGCCCATGGCGCTGGATGACGTCGCGCAGCGGCGGCAGTCCGTCGATGGCGGCCATCAGGAGGCGCTCTCGAGCGCGGCGCGCTCGGTATCGGCGAGTTCCCGCGCCATGCGAAGCGCCGCGACCAGACTGTCCGCCCGCGCGACGGTGCGCCCGTCCGCCCTTTGTCCGGCAATGCCGAAGGCCGTACCGTGGTCCGGCGAGGTGCGGATGAAAGGCAGGCCGAGCGTTACATTGACGCTGTCGTCGAAGCCCAGCGCCTTCGCCGGGATCAGCGCCTGATCGTGATACATGCAGAGTGCGACGTCGTAGGTCGCGCGCGCCCGGTCGTGGAACATCGTGTCGGCCGGCAGCGGGCCGACGGCATCGATTCCCTCCGCCCGCAGCCGCTCGACGACCGGCCGGATCACCGCATCGTCCTCGAGCCCCAGCGCACCGTTCTCGCCGGCATGCGGGTTCAGCCCGGCGATCGCAAGGCGCGGCGCGGCGATGCCGAAGCGGGCCTTCAGATCGGCGGCGGTGATGATGGCCGTGCGGTAGATGAGGTCGCCCGTGAGAAGCGCGGGCACGTCCTTGAGCGGGATATGAATCGTGACGGGCACGGCCTTCAGCTTCGGCCCCGCCAGCATCATGATCGGCAGCAGCGGCCTGTTGCGCGCGACGCTGCCAAGCTCGGCCAGAAACTCCGTGTGTCCCGGAAAGCGGAAGCCTGCGGCATAGAGCACGGATTTGGCGATCGGATTGGTGACGACGGCGGCGGTCTGCGACGCCAGCGTCATCTGCACCGCCGCCTCGATGGCACCGATGATGGCCGGCGCATTGGCGCTGTCGGCCGCACCGGCGATCACGGGCGCCGGGCAGCGTATCGGGAACACGGGAAGGCTGTGGGCGAAGAGATCCGCGGCCGAGCGGTGGTCCGCCTCCGACAACGACACGTCGATGCCGAGCAGGCGCGCGCGTGCGGCCAGCGCCTCGGGGTCGCCGATGAACAGGAAGGGGGCAAGCCCGAGGTCCTCGCGGCGTGCCCAGGCGTCCAGCGTCACATCGAGCCCGATGCCCGCCGGATCGCCCATGGTCAGGGCAAGCGGCGCCCGGGTCTCGTCGGTCATGATGGTCCGGTTACTTCGTGACGATCTGCGCGCGCTTGCGCAGTTCTTCCATGTATTTCACGCTATTGGGGTCTTCGCCGCCCTTCTGCTTGCCGAGATCCTCGGCGCGGAAGACGACTTCGGCAGCCAGATCGTCGGAGACCTGGCGCTTCTTGCAGATGCCGAGATATTCGACGCCCTTTTCGGTGACGCGGGTCGTGGTCGTCTTGCCGTCGCCGGCCTTCTCGACCAGCGGACGCCAGTCCTCGGGAATTTCCTGCACCATCATGCGGCCGAGATTGCGGATGGAGACGTCGCGCATCGTCGCGGCGAAGGTTTTTGCATCGTCGCAGCCCGGATAGGACGCGCGCGAGGCATTGGCCTCGGCCTGCCGCTTGCCGATGATGGCGTTGCGCTTGGCGGCGGGCACCACGAAGATCACCTGCTGCAGGAAGTATTCGGTGGTCACCGGCTTGGTGCCGCCATTTTCCTGCATGCGGCGCACCAGTTCCTCGTTCGACAGGCGTCCGCCGCCGCTGCCGAAGCGCACGCGGACCGCGCGCGGCCAGCTCATGGACACCGCAACGAAACCCTTGAAATGGTCGAGGCCGACGCCGGCCTGCGAGAGAACCTGGGACAGCTGGGCGATGGTCAGCTTGTTGCCCGCGGCAAATCGCTGAACCGCGGCATCGACTTCATCGGTGCTGACGGACTGCTGGAGACGCAGCACTTCGGCGCGCTTCAGAGCTTCGTCGATCATCTGCTCGCGCGCCGTGCTCGGGTTCTGCCGCTGCAGCTTCAGGAAGGCCGCGCGCTTGGCGATATCCCCGGTCGTGATCACGGTTCCGTTGACGACGACGGCCACCGCCGTGCCCGAACCCGCTGCGGCAGCGGGCAGGGTGGTCGGAAGGCAGAGCGCACCGGCAAGCAGACCCGCCCGCAGGATACCGGCCACCATTCGCACTGACGATCGCTTTTCGACGGTTCTGTTGCCCATCAGACATCCCCTTCAGAGCGAGCCGCACGGTGAGGGGACTCGCAACGCTCCATGAAGCGCCCTGCCAGCGGCCGCGCTTGTTTCCCGCTGGATGCATAAACCATGCGGCCGAATGATGACAAGCCCGCAATATGGCGGGAATGCAGCCGCCATGGCGGCCGCATCCCCGTTGACGTCGCATGCCCGCTGCCGTCAGTCCAGCGCGTTGAACGAGCTGTCGCCCACATTGATGTCGCCGAGCGTGCGGAACGAGATCCGCGCACCGATCGACCAGTCATTGGCCAGCGCCTGGTCCGGGTCGCGCTCGTTCTTGTAGACGAGCGAGAACAGCGTGTCCTGGTCGTCATAGGTGATGCCGAGGCCGTTGCGGGTGACGAGGCTGTTGTTGATGTCGTAGGTGACCGAGCCGAACACCGACCAGTATTCGCGGAAGCGCCAGGCGGCCGCCGTCTGGATTTCATCCTGGTCGAAGGGCGAGCCGTAGGTCGGCTGTGCCTTGATGCTGGTATAGGTGATGGCCGACTGCCAGGAGATGCCCTCGTAGCCGACGGCAAAGTCCGTCCGGCGCAGATCGAGGCTCTTCTCGTCCAGCCGTCCGCTCAGGCTTGCCGTGAAGCCGGAGGGCGCGTCGATGCCGAACATGCCGACATAGTCGGACCGGTCCGTCTCGAGGCCGCTATCAGCCCCCACCTTCACCAGATCGTCGGTCGCAAACGAGTTGACGCCGCCGAGGTGGAAGGACTGGCCGACGATGCTGCGAACGCCGTAGCCATTGCCGAGCGTTCCCGTGTAGCGCATGCCGAGATTGGCGCGCGAGCCGCCCTCGATGCGGTCGAAGCCCGAGAACTTGTCGCGCTCGAACAGGTTGGTCGCGTCGAACACGAAGCTCTGCGCGTCCTCGTTCGGAAGGCTGCCCGGATTGCTCTCGTCCGGACGGACATAGACCTGCGCGATCGGCTCGAAGATGTGGCTGCTGTTGGCGGTCGCCATCAGGATCGGATAGCGCGCCTCCAGCCCGGCCGTCACCATGCCGCGCGTCGAGGCGTCGTCACCATTGTAGTCGCCGGTATAGGTCGGGCCGGGATTGTTCATCGTCAGGCCGAGGATATCGCCCCGCGCCGCCAGAAGCGGCGTCAGCGACAGGCCGCCGGGCACGATGAAGGTCTTCTTCCACTCGGCTTCCGCCGACAGGCGATGCGCCGTGCCTTCGAGACCGCGGAACCGGTCGACGCCGAACACGTCGACGGAGTCTTCCCGGTTGCGATTGACGTTCGTCAGATTGACCGTGGCCGAGAGTTCGCCGCCGGCAACCGCCTGAGGCGCCGTGTAGTCGTAATCGAGAACCTGGGCATAGGCCTGCTCCCGCTCGGCCACGCTGTCCGGATCGGCATCCTGGATGTCGAAATAGAAGGCGCGCAGGTCGAAGTAATTGCGCGCGCCGAGGCCGGTCAGATAGGCCTGGTTCGTATGCGTCGTGCCGTCGAAGGTCGAGAGCTCGTAGGTCTTGGCAAAATTGTTGTCGGTCTGGACGAGCACGTCCCAGCCGAACGACCAGCGCGGATTGATCTTGAAATCGCCGCGCGAGCCGACGAGACCGCGCTCCGTTTCCAGCGCATCCACGGTTCCTTCCGTGAACGAGCCGCGGTTCATCTGGCTGATGCCCGCCATGCGGAGCACATGCTGGCCGGTTTCGAACTGCTGGCGGAACTCACCTTCCAGCAGAAAACCCTGCCGCGAAAGGCCCGTCGCCGTCACGGTCGCGTCCATGGTGGGCGAGATCGCCCAGTAATAGGGAACGCTGACGCCGGCGCCGAGCTTCTGGGTGTAGCGGAATTTCGGGAACAGGAAGCCGCTCTTGCGCTTCACCGTGCCGTCGGGAACCTCCAGAACCGGCAGATAAAGAATTGGCTTCCCGAACAGCTCGAAGCGCGCGTTTTCCAGCCGCACCGTGTGCGTCTTGCCGTTCTGGATGATGCGCTGCGCCTTGATGTGCCAGAGCGAGCGATAGTCCGGATTGGTCGCGCAGGGCGTGCAGGCGGTGTAGACCGCCTGGTTGAGGATGATCTCGTCGCCATTGCGTCGCTCGCCGTTCACGGCGGCAAGCTTGGTCAGGTCGGTCGTCTCGACGCGCATGGTCTCGATGAAGCCATCGGCGAAATTGTCCGTGACGTCCATCTTCTCGGCATAGATCTTGTTGCCGCTCGGCTCGATCAGCTCGATTTGTCCGGTCGCGACGATACGGCCGGTCTTCTGGCTGTATTCGACCTGCTGGGCGACCATCTGGTAGCCGCCATAGTTGATCTGCACGCCGCCGCGCACGATGACGCGCTCGGCATCGCGATTGTATACGAGCTCGTTTGCCGACAGCACCATCTTGGCATCGTCGGGCAGCTTGGGTGCAAGCGTCGTCGGCGCGGACTGGGCCCAGGCCGAGCCGGATGCGACGGGGGATACGGAAAGGCATGCAACGCTGGAAAGCAGTACGGCCGCCAGTAGCCTTGTATGATTGCGGTCACAGCCCGCCACTAGCCATCCTCCTGATGCAACAAAATCGTGGACCCCAGCGCCATCGCGACAACAACCGGCAACCAGGCTGCAACGAACGGAGGCAAGATGCCGCTGCTCCCAAATGCTCTGACCAGTACGGTCACGACATAAAGCACGAAGCCTGCCAGGATTCCACCGAGAATTACCGAACGCGACTGGTGGAAGCGGCTGAATTTCAGCGACACGCTTGCAGCGATCAGCGTCATGGCGACGAGAAGGAGCGGCAGCGACAGCAGCGAGTGAAGCTGGGTCTGCATGCCATAGGTCGGAAACCCGAAGGATTTCGCGATCGAAATTTTATGTGGCAATTCGAAAAACGGAATGGATTCAACTTTATCAAGCGATTCCTGAACGAATTCCGCCTTCAGATTGGTCGGCAGTCGTGCCGTTTCGTAACGCTTCGGCAGCACACCGTTGCGCGTTTCGGTCACGCCGTTAAGCAACCAGTAACCGTCTTCGAGTTTTGCCGTGCGCGCATCCTGCCGGAAGACGATGCGGCCCTGCTTGTCGAGATGGATCACCGTGACCGTCACGAGCGTCCGGCCCTGGTCCTCGACGGCCCGCGCGCCGATGATGCTGTCGTCGTCGCCATAGATCTGGCGCAGCCACGGGATGGTCTTCGACCCGCGGGAGGACGAGCTGCCCCAGTTCGTTTCCAGAAGCTCGGCACTGCGCGAGCCCCAGGCGGCGATGGGGTTGAGGATCGCGACCGAGAGCGCGCCGAAGAGCAGGGCGCCGATCACGAAGGGCTGCAGGAACTGCCAGGCGGAAATGCCCGCCGCCCGCGTCACCACCAGCTCGTAGCGCCGGTTCAGCGCGATCAGCGTCACCATGCCGGCAAACAGCGCGATGAAGGGCACCGTCTGCTGCATGATCATGGGAATGCGCATGGCCGTCATGAGCAGCGCGCCGGCGAGCGAATAGCCCGGCAGGTTGGACATGCGGTTGGAAAGCTCGCTGAAATCGATGATGAAGACGAGCGAGAACACGCCGATGAGGAACCAGCCGATCGTCACCATGAAGCGGCGAAAGAAGTAGATCTTGAGCGTGCTCATCGGATCAGCGCGCCTCCCGGTCGGAATTGCCGAAACGCAGCAGGCGAATCCGGCCGGTCAGGTCGGCAAACTTCTCCTGGAAGGTCTTGGGAATCACAAGCCGCTTGTTGCTGGAGAGCTGGCGAATGCACAGGATCGTGGTGATCGCGGGGATGATGTACATCAACGGCACGAACAGTCCGGTATCCTCTGCCCCGTTTGCCGCATAGAAGGTCATCCAGCGGAACAGCAGCATCAGCAGCAAAGCGGTCGCCGTCGGGTGCAGGCGGGCCTCGCGGTGCGAGCGCGCGTCGCTGCTGACGACGAGGGCGATCAGCGCGAAGATGATCGGGAAGGTCCACTCCGTCAGCCGGCGGTGCAGCTCGGCGACATAGGTCTGCGGACGGCGCTGATAGTTGCTGTCGGCGGGGTCGGGATGCAGAAGCGTGAAGAGATCCTGGTCCTGGGCGCGCAGGGTGGCCGCGCCGACCTTGCGGGTCATCTCGGTCAGGTCGAAGGCGTAGCTGTCGAACTTGATGATGGAAACGCCGCCGTCCGGCAGCTTCCGGTGAACTTCGCCGTCCTTCATGACCAGGGCGGAACTCGCCTCGTCGATGGCGCCCTCGCGGGCATAATAGACGAACTCGACATTGGGGTCGCGCGCATCGCCGACGAAGATGCCGGTGAGAACGCCGCCGCCGCGCCGCCCGCCGATCTGGATGTAAAGGCCGTCCGCGATCTTGCGGAACGTGTTTTCCTGCACCACCGACGAGAGCAGGTCGGCATTGGCGCTCGCGATCATCTGGCGCACCTCCTGGCGCACCACCGGCTCCAGGAAGTTGTCGACGGTGAAGGAGATCGCGCTCACGGCAAGAGCCAGGCCGAGAATCGGTCGCAGGATGATGCCGCGGCTGCCGCCGGCTGATTCGATCACCGTCAGTTCCGAATCGCTGTTCATCGTCGCGAGCGCCTGGGTGATGCCGATGGCGAGCGCGAAGGGGAGGACGAGCGGAATGACGGTCGGAAGAATGAGGGTCGCGAGCTGGACGAACGCACCGATCGACTGGCCGGTATCGGTCACCAGATTGATGCGCTGCAGCGCCTGCGTGGTCCAGATGATGCCGAGAACCGGCAGCAATGCCGACAGGAACATCTGCACGACACGGCGGAAGATATAGCTTTGGAGAATGGTCATCGCAGCCTGTTCCGGGCGCAGGCCGGCGCGGACGGGTCCGTCCGGCGGGCTGCTCTGGCGCATGAGCGCTGTTGGGCTTTGATCATCATCGATATCGCAGTAGCCAAGTTACTGAGGGCCCGCAACGCTCACACCGTCATCGGCGTCTAGATTTTCCCATTTGGTGTCTTTTTGGTGACGCCTCGATCCGCGCCGGCGACGCTGTCGAACGGGCGCGTTTCGGGGCGCTGGCAACGGCGGAGGCAAACGGTCTGCGGGTTTCGCTTGGCCTTTGCGTTCCGTCACGCTACGTCGGTAGCGAAGACGCGATGAACGGTTGCCGACGTCGTGCCTGTGGAAAATCTTACCTTTGGGACGGTGCCCGGCTGAACGTCCGGGCTGCGGGAGAATCGGAGCGAAAATGGCCGGAATGTTCGAGATTGTCTTCAAGGAGCAGCGCAAGAAGACGGAAGGCACGGTCCTGTGCCTCGTCGCTGCCGAGCACGAGGCGGCGGGTGCCGCGACCGTCGATCCCGCCGGCATCATCCCGCGCGCCGCCAAGGCCGGGAAGTTCAAGGCGCGCGCTCTCTCCACGCTCGACATTCTCGCACCCGAAGGCTCGCCGGCCGACCGGATCCTGCTGCTCGGGCTTGGCGATCCGCAGAAGCAGACGGCGCACGACTGGCTGAAACTCGGCGGCACGGCGTCCTCCAAGCTGCGCGGCGCGGGCGAGGCCACGGTGTTCCTGGATGCGCCCGGCGTCGAGATCACGCCGAAGGCGGCCGCCGACTTCGCGCTCGGCATGGAGTTGAACGCCTATCGCTTCGACAGCTACAAGACGACGAAGAAGCCCGACGAGGAACCGACGCCGCAGCGCACGAAGGTAACGATCGTCACCGCGATCGCCGACGTGGCCAAGAAGGGCCTGTCCCTGTCCGAGGCCGTCTCGGACGGCGTCTTCATCGCCCGCGACCTCGTCAACGAGCCGCCGAATGCGCTCGGCCCGATCGAGTTCGCCGCCAAGGCCAAGACGCTCGAGGACCTCGGCGTCGAGGTGGAGATCCTCGGCGAAAGCGAGATGAAACATCTCGGCATGGGCGCTCTTCTCGGCGTCGCGCAGGGCTCCGTGCGTCCGCCGCGGCTCGTCGTCATGCGCTGGAACGGCGGCACGAAAAAGGAAAAGCCGGTCGCCTTCATCGGCAAGGGCGTCGTGTTCGATTCGGGCGGCATCTCCATCAAGCCGGGTGCCGGCATGGAGGACATGAAGGGTGACATGGGCGGGGCCGCCGCCGTCACCGGCCTCATGCACGTGCTGGCCGCCCGCAAGGCGAAGGCGAACGTCGTCGGCATCATCGGCCTGGTCGAAAACATGCCGGACGGCAACGCGCAGCGCCCGGGCGATATCGTCACCTCGATGTCGGGGCAGACCATCGAGATCATCAACACCGATGCCGAAGGCCGGCTCGTGCTCTGCGATGCGCTCTGGTACTGCAACGAGCGCTTCCAGCCGCGCTTCATGATCAATCTCGCCACGCTGACGGGCGCCATCATGGTCGCGCTCGGCAGCCATCATGCCGGCCTCTTCTGCAACGACGACGCGCTGGCCGCCGAGATCACGCAGGCGGGGCTCGCGACGCAGGAGCGGGTCTGGCGCATGCCGCTCGGCCCGGAATACGACAAGATGATCGACAGCAAGTTTGCCGATATGAAGAACACCGGCGGGCGCTATGGCGGCTCGATCACCGCAGCGCAGTTCCTCAAGCGCTTCGTCAAGGATACGCCCTGGGCGCATCTCGATATCGCCGGCACGGCCATGGGCTCGCCGAACGACGAGATCAACCAGTCCTGGGCCTCCGGTTACGGCGTGCGCCTGCTGAACGAACTGGTGCGCGCGAACTACGAGAGCTGAGCAACCCTGGAAGGCATGGCCCCGACGTGACGGACATCCTGTTCTATCACCTGACCGAATCGAAGCTGGAAGATGCCCTGCCGCCGCTGGTCGACAAGAGTGTCGAGCGCGGCTGGCGGGTCGTCGTCCAGACGGCGGACGAGGAACGGCGCGACAGGCTGGACGAACAGCTCTGGACCTTTCGGGAGGACAGCTTTCTCCCGCATGCCACCGATGAGGGCCCGCATGCCGCCGTATCGCCGGCAGACCAGCCGGTGCTGCTGACGACCGGCGACGGCAATGCCAACAAGGCGACCGTCCGCTTTCTGGTGGACGGCGCCGTGCCCCCGGATCTTACCGCCTACGACCGCGTCGTCTTCATGTTCGACGGCTACGACCAGCCGCAGCTGGAAGGCGCGCGCGCGCAGTGGAAACGGCTGAAGGGCGAAGGCCACGCGCTGACCTACTGGCAGCAGACGAGCGAGGGACGGTGGGAGAAGAAGGCGTGAGCGACGCGCCGGAAACGCCGCCGCTCAAGGCCCGCATCCGCCCGACGGGCGTCACCGCAAGCGTCGGCCGCACCGGCTTTCCGCATCTGACCAGCATGACCGGCGGTACGCTCGATATCGTCACCGGCGCCTCCCAGCCCGGCTTCAATCCCATCGATCTTCTCTACGCCTCGCTCTCCGCCTGCCTCGTGCTGAGCGCCCGCATCGCCGCGAGCCGCATGGGCATTCTCGGTGCGATCACCGATATCCGGGCGGAGGTCACGGGCGAAAAGACGAAGGACGAGCCAAGCCGCATCGCCCGCTTCGACGTGGTGTTCACGTTTTCGGGCGATCTGGATGCAGCCACCCGCCATCGACTGGCGGACGCCGCAGAGGAGATCTGCACCGTCAGCAACACGTTGCGGGGCGATGCCGCCTTCGACATCCGCCTGACGGATTGAGCGCAGGGCGAGGGCGGCCGGTTGATCGCAATCGACCGGCCGCGTCGCCCGGCCGATCTCAATCGTGAAACGCTTCGACCGTCTTGCGGCTGCCGAGCATGAAGATGTCGGCGATATGGCGCAGCGGCGCGACATCGACCTCGGAGCGACCCGAGCGGACAAGATCGTGGAAGCGGGCATAGAGCGTCGGATATTCCGTCTCCTGCTCATCGGCGCGCATGACGCCATCGACCGAAAGCCGCGCGCCGCCATTGCCGAGAATCATCGTTCCCGCATCGGTCTCGACGATGATGTCCCAGCGATCGTCGCTCGACTGGCGGCGCCAGTCCATGTCGGCGGTCACGGGAATGCCGGAGGCGCTCTGGAAATCGATCTGGGCGGCGATCGGCGCATCGCGGTTTTCGGGAATTTCGAGCGTCGAGCGGGTGACGAAGACCGGCATCGGCAGGATATGCGTCATGATCGAGAGGGCATTGATGCCGGGATCGAACACGCCGAGGCCGCCGGCTTCCCAGATCCAGTCCTGGTTCGGGTGCCAGCGCCGCACGTCCTCGTTCCAGAGGATATCGACGCGCGAGATGGTCTTGTCGGCGAGAAACGCCCGGGCCGGCTCGACCGCGGGTCCGAAGCGCGAATGCCAGCTGGTAAACAGCGTGACGTTCTTCTCCTTCGCCAGCGCTTCGAGAATCGCGACCTCGCTCAGCGTCGCACCCGGTGGCTTTTCCAGGAACACGTGCTTGCCCGCATCCAGCGCCTTGTGCGCGGCATCGAACCGGACCCGCGGCGGCATGCAGAGCGAAACCGCCTCGATCTCCGGCATGGCCGCCAGCATGTCTTCGATCGACGTGAAATTCTCGACGCCATCGACGCTGCCGTGCCGGCTTGCAGCGGCAACCAGCCGGTATCCGGGATTGTTGTGAATGGACGGCAGATGCTGATCGCGTGCGATCTTGCCAACGCCGACGACAGCAATAGAGATGGGGTTCATGGTGTTCCGCCAGATTGTATGACTTATGTCCGGCTTTGTACCAGAAAGGCCGGGGCGGGCAAGGCGCTCCGGCTGTCCGATAGGGACGCTTTTCGCGCCACGTCCCGAAAGGCGACGCCGGACCGGACCGGCCCGATCAACGCTTGCGGAAACAGACAGAGGAGATCGCATGGCCCCGACGATACGCACCGCCACCCGACCAGAGATCGACCAGATCATCGAATGGGCCGCGCGCGAAGGCTGGAACCCCGGTCTCGACGATGCGAGCGCCTTCCACGCGGCCGATCCGGACGGTTTCTGGGTGGCGGAGGAGGGCGGTGCGCTGGCCGCCGCGATTTCGGTCGTTCGATTCGGGCTCGATTACGCCTTCCTCGGCTTCTACATGGCCCATCCCGACTTTCGCGGCCAGGGGCTCGGCTATGCTCTGTGGCAGGCGGCCTTGTCCGCGCAGGGGTCGCGCATCGTCGGCCTCGACGGCGTCGTCGCCCAGCAGGCGAGCTACCAGCGTTCGGGCTTCGTCTATGCGCATGCCAACATGCGCTATGGCGGCACGCCGCAGGTCACCCCGCCGCCCGGCACGGATCTGGTCGAGGTCGCGCCGGTGCATCTGCCGCTGTTGGTCGCGTACGACGCCCGCTTTTCGCCCGCGCGTCGCAACGTCTTCCTCGCCCAGTGGCTGAAGGCGCAGCCGACCCGCCAGAGCGTGGCGCTGCTGCGCGGCACCGAGATCCAGGGCTATGGGACGATTCGCACCTGCCGCGAGGGCCAGAAGATCGGCCCGCTCTTTGCCGATACGGAGACCGGCGCCGATCTGCTCTTCCGGAAGCTGGTCGCGACCGGCCTGGAGATGGGCGGCGACGGTCAGATCTTCCTCGATATACCCGAGCCGAACGGGGCCGCAAAGGCGCTCTGCGACCGCTACAATCTCAAACCCGTGTTCGAGACGGCCCGGATGTATCGCGGCGCAGTGCCCGATCTGCCGCTCGCCCGCATCTTCGGCATCACGACCTTCGAACTCGGATAGGCTGCGTCACGCCTCCGGCGTCATGATGGTCTGCCGCAGGAAGCTGTAGCCGGTCGCGACGCGGGCGGCGGAGGCCGCCGTGTCGCCTTCGCCGCCATGGCCGCCGGAGGTGAACTCGTGGAAGACGGGATCGTGGCCGAGCTCTCGAAGCTGCGCGGCAAAGCGGCGGGCATGCGAGGGATGCACCCGGTCGTCATTGCTGGAGCTCTCGATATAGATTGGGGGATAGGCAACCTCCGCGGCCGGGCGCACCGCCTGCAGCGGCGAATAGGCCAGCATCGCCTCGCGGTCCTGCGCATTGTCGGGATCGCCGTATTCGTCCATCCAGGCGCGCCCGGCCGGAAACGTGTGGAAGCGCAGCAGGTCGAGCACCGGCACCTGGCACCAGACCGCGCCGAAAAGCGCAGGGTACCGCGTCAGCATGACCCCGGTCAGAAGCCCGCCATTGCTGCCGCCATTGCAGGCGATGTGCCGGGGCTTGCTGTAGCCGCGGGCGACGAGATCCTTGGCGATCGCCGCAAAATCCGCAAAGGCCCGGTGCCGCCCTTCGCGCTTGGCCGCGCGGTGCCATTCCGCCCCGAATTCGCCGCCGCCGCGGATATAGGCCTGCACATAGGCGCCGCCCTGGTCCAGCCAGCGCCCGGTCACGCCGGAGTAATAGGGCTGCAGCGGCACTTCGAAGCCGCCATAGCCATAGAGGAGCACGGGGAGGGCGCCCATCTCGAACTTTGCGGGCAAGACGAGCCGATACGGCACCGCCGTCCCGTCCTCGGACGTCGCTTCCAGCAGCAGGCTCGACATGCCGCTCGCATCGAAATAGCTGGGCGAGGCCGCGATGGGCTGAAGCACCAGCGGCCTCGTCCGGTCGGAAAGCGCGAGCCTGTAGAGCGTCGGCGGACGAAGGAAGCCCTGTCCGGACACGATCAGCGTGTCGTCGCCCAGATGCAGGTCGGAATAGAGCGGATAATAGGACAGCGTCTCCACGCCGTCGGGCAGCGTGAGCTCGAACGGCTCGGCCTCCGCATTGCCGAGATCGATCAGAAACAGGCGCGGCGTCATGTTGTCGGCGATGGTGAAGACGCACCAGTCGCGCAGCAGCGCGAAATCGGTGCAGAACCGGCGGTCCGACGGCGTGAACAGCACGCGCGCCGGGGATGGCGGACGGTCGCTGCCGAGGCGAACGGGCAATTCCTGCAGTACCAGCGAGCCGCTCGGAACGCGCTCGTCCGTCTTTGCCCGCCACAGGCAGAAGCGATGGTTGAAGCCGGCATCGCTCTCGCGCGGGATATCGACCGGCACCGGCGGTGCGGCGTTTTTCGAGATCACATGGCTCGCCGTGCCGATCGTGTGGACCGCCGTGAAGATCGCCAACCGGTCGTCTGCCGAGAGGCCATCGCTCTGCCCGGCCATCTCGGAGCCGTAGACCGTCGCATAAGCGGTCACGTCGCTGTCATCGGCGGCAAAGACCGGCTCGGCCGACGCCACATCCTGCCCCCGCGCCACGCGACGGCCGACCCGCGGCCAGCTCGACTGCGTGGCCGACGCCCGGTCGATCGAGCCGAAATAGAGGATGCTGTCGAGGCTTTCCCAGCTGGCGTGCGAACGCGCAAGCGGGGTCTCGAACCCACCCGCGACGAAGGAGAGGCTCTTGCAGTCGAATTCGCGAAAGAGGCGCAGGTCCGATCCGCCGTCCGAGAGCGACAGGAGAACGCGCGAGGGCTCCCACGGGCAGGTGACGGCGCCGCGCCAGATCCAGGTTCGCCCAGTCGTGGCGTTATAGGCGTCGAGATCGAACATTGTCTCCCACGCCGCTTCCGGCACGGGGGCCTGGTCTGCCGGCAGCCTCTGCCAGACGCCCATCGGGTTGCGTGCGGTCTTGCGAAACGTCGTCAGCCAGTCGCCGCGCCGGGTGAAGTGGATCAGCTTGTCTTCCCGCTCCATCATCGCCTTGAAGGCCGCGGCATCGGCCGCAAAGGCCTCGGTCTTCAAAGCCGCGTCCGAGCGTGCGTTCTCGCGCGCCACGAAGTCGAGCGTGCGGGCATCGTCGTCGGTCTCGAGGTAAAGGTGCATGGGGGTCTGCCTTTCCGTGGAAGCCGGTCTTAGGATATGAAAAGAAGGCGGACCGTCAGCCGGCCATCGCCTCCTCATATTGTGCGGACAGGTCCAGCCATTGCTCTTCGGCCGAGCCCAGCTTCGCCGCCGTCTCGCCGCGCTGCTTCACCTTCTCGGCGGCCTTGGCGGGAAACTTCTCGTAGAGCACCGGGTCCGCAAGTTCTGCATCAAGCGCCTGAATCTGTTTCTCAAGCTTTGCCGTCAAGGACTCGAGATCATTGATCTTCTTGCGCAGCGGCGCGAGCGTTGCCCGCTTCTCCGCATTCGCCTTGCGCTGCTCCGCCTTCGACGTCGCGTCCTCGATCACCTCAGGTTTTTCGTCTTTTTTTTTGCCCGAGGAGACGATGAGGCCGCGATATTCCTCCATATCGCCGTCGAAATTGGTCACCGTGCCGTTGTTGACCAGCCACAGCCGGTCGACGGTCGCCTCGATCAGGTGCCGGTCGTGCGAGATCAGGATGACGGCGCCGTCGTAATCGTTCAGCGCCTCGATCAGCGCGCGGCGGCTGTCGATGTCGAGATGGTTGGTCGGCTCGTCGAGGATCAGGAGGTTGGGGTGATGAAAGGCCGCAAGCCCCATCAGCAGGCGCGCCTTCTCGCCGCCGGAAAGGTCCTTGGCCGCCGTCGACATCTTCTCGGTCGCAAGGCCCATCTGCGCCACGCGGGCACGGACCTTCGCCTCGGCAATGCCCGGCATCAGCCGGCGGACATGCTCGACCGGCGAGTCCGCCGGCACGAGATCGTCCATCTGGTGCTGCGCGAAGAAGCCGATCTTCAGGTTCGGCGCCAGCTTGATCTCGCCGCCATCCGCATCGAGCCGGCCGGAGACGAACTTCGCGAAGGTCGATTTGCCGTTGCCGTTCGAGCCGAGCAGCGCGATGCGGTCGTCATTGTCGATCCGCAGTGTGATGTTCTTCAGGATCGGCTTGCCCGTGACGTAGCCGACGGAGGCGTTCTGCAGCTGGATGATCGGCGAGGCCGGCTGCTTCTCGGGAACCGGAAAGGTGATCGGCTGGACATGGTCCTCGATCACGGAGGCGACGGTGCCCATGCGCTCCAGCGCCTTGACGCGGCTCTGCGCCTGCCGGGCCTTCGACGCCTTGGCCTTGAAGCGGTCGATGAAGGATTGCAGGTGCTTGCGCGCCGCATCGTTCTTCACCTTGGCCTTCGCCTGCAACTCGTTCGCCTCGGCGCGCTGGCGCTCGAACTGGTCGTAGGAACCGCGATAGAAGGTCAGCTTCTGCTGGTCGAGATGGATGATGGCGTTGACGGCGGTGTTCAGCAGGTCGCGGTCGTGGCTGATGATGATGACGGTGTGGGGATAGCGGCGGATATAATCCTCCAGCCACAGCGTGCCTTCGAGGTCGAGATAGTTGGTCGGCTCGTCGAGCAGCAGCAGGTCCGGCTCCGAGAACAGCACGGCGGCCAGCGCCACGCGCATGCGCCACCCGCCCGAAAAGGACGAGGCCGGGCGCAATTGCGCCTCGTGGTCGAAGCCGAGGCCGGCGAGGATCGACGCGGCGCGCGCTTCGGCCGAATGCGCTTGGATATCGGCGAGCCGCATCTGGATATCGGCGATCCGGTGGGGGTCGGTCGCCGTCTCGGCTTCGGCGAGCAGCGCCTCGCGCTCCTTGTCGGCCTTCAGCACGATCTCGATCAGCGGCTCTTCGGTGCCCGGGGCTTCCTGCGCCACCTGGCCCATGCGGGCATTCTTGGGAATGGAGATCGATCCGCTCTCGCTTTCCATCTGCCCGGTGAGGATGCGAAACAGCGTCGATTTGCCGGCACCGTTGCGCCCCACGAGGCCGGCCTTCGTGCCCTCGGGCAGCGAAATATTGGCGTGGTCGATCAGGAGGCGTCCGGCGATGCGGGCCGAGAGATTGGATATCGTAATCATGCCGGCGTTTTGGCCGATGTGGGGCCGGAAGGCAAGAGAAGCCGCCGGCCGGATATGCCGGCCGGGCAGGGGGCCGTTACGCCTCCTGCAGACCGGCGATCTGCGCGCACATCATCGGCGTGCAGCGCAGGATGCCCTGCCGCCCGTCCGTCCGCACCATGGTCAAGGCCATCTCCGCATGACGCATGAGGTCCCGCGGCCCGCCGACGGTGGCGGTCGTCGCGATGCCGGCCGAAAGCGACAGCGTCTGGCCGGCGAATTCGCGGCTGGGAAGACGGATCTGCAGCGACTGAATGGCATCGCGGATGCGTGTGGCGATAGACTGTGCGTTCTGCTCGCTGACATCGTGCAGCAGGAAGCCGAACGCGTCGTAGCCGATCCGGGCGACGACATCGCTCTTCTTCACCGACTTGCGGAAGATGGCGGCGCATTTCTTCACGGCCTTGGCGCCGACCTCCGGCCCATGCCGCTCGGCCAGCGCCCGCAAATGCTCGACGCTGACGAGAACCAGTGCGGCGGGCTTCGTCCTCACGTCCTGCTCGTCGAACAAGGCGGCGATCGTCATCGACAGCGCGGCGCCGTTCGGCAACCCGGACAGGCCGTCGCGAAGAGCGGCCCGCTGGTCGGCTGCGATCTGCGTCTGCGCATCGCCGAGCGTCGCCGCCGTCGTCTTGACGGCGTCCGCCAGACGCTTTTCGCAGGTGCGCAGATGCGCCAGCGTCTGTTGAAGCGTCCGTGCCTCGGCGGCGAAATCCGACATCGACATCACCGGGTCCGTGTCGAGCCTCTGGAGGAAAGCGTCCAGCGTGGCGAGTGCGTCCGTCATCGGCCGGCTTTCCCGCGAGATCGCCGACGTCATGGTCTGGATCGCCGCGATGGCCATCTGCTGGGCCGCGCCCAACTCCTGAGCCAGATATCCCGGCAGCTTGCGCTTGAGGCCGATCGCATCGAGCGCCTTTTGCGAGGGGGCGTTGCCGAGCGCCGCGAGATCGCTGGAAAGCGTGGCGGGACTTCCCGAGAACGCGGCGTGAAACAGCTCGTAATTGCGCGGCAAGGGCTCGACGCCACGTTGCGCCATGGCCTGCGCAATCCGCTGGGCCGTGCCGTGGGGCTGTTCGGAGAAATGTCTCTCAAGTTTCGACGCCATGCCGCTGTAACTCATCTGTTCTTTCATCGCCGAGCCCCACCCCCTCCTGCGTTGCCATACCCGACACACATAATAGCGAAAACATTCAAAAATGCTTAAGTGGCATTCAACCTCTGGATGTTTGTCCGATCCTGACAGTTTTCGTGGCCGTCGGTGCTCTCCGTGATCCGCTCTCCGTGTAAATCCAGCGATCCCCCCTCGTGAAAACCCAAGAACCTGCGATAGCTGGTCCGACAGGCCGTTCTCCTGCGAATCAGGTGCCGCAACGGCGCCGCGCGCGGGGATCTGTGCCGACCGAGAGGAAAGGAACTCCGCCATGAGCGTCCTGCGCAACCAGATCGTGCCCTGGATCAAGGTTCTCGCCTGCCAGGCGCTGGTTCTCGCGATCGTTCTTTCGCTGTCGGGCTCTCTCACGCCGGGCTCTCTCACGCCGGGCACGCTTCCCGTTCTGCTCGGGCAGGGTGCAGCCGCTGCCGGCCTCGGGCTGCTCCTGCGGATGCCGCGCATCTGGCTTCTGGTCCAGTTTCTGCTGCCGGTTGCGGTCGTCTATGGCGATGCGGTGCCGGCCTGGGCCTATCTTGTGGCCTTCGTGCTCTGCGCGCTCGTCTACTGGAACAGCGCCTCCGAGCAGGTGCCGCTCTACCTCACCAACCGGCGGACCTGGCAGGCACTGGCCGACCTCGTCGCCGCCTCGCAGGCCAGGCGCGTGGTCGATCTCGGCAGCGGCATGGGCGGCGTCGTCACCTTCCTCGCCCGCGCCCATCCGGCCGTCGAGGTGAGCGGCCTGGAAACGGCGCCGCTGGTCGTGGCCGCCTCCAAGCTCCGCATCGCCTTCAGCCGCCTTCCCAATGCCCGCATCGTCTATCGCAGCCTGTGGGATGCGGATCTCGGCACCTATGACGTCGTCTATTGCTTCCTCTCGCCGGTGCCGATGGCCCGCCTGTTCGAAAAGGCCCGGCGCGAGATGCGCCCGGGCACGCTCTTCGTCAGCAACAGTTTCACCGTGCCCGGCCGTGCAGCCGACCGCATCCTCGATGTCGACGATGCCCGCCACACCCAGCTGCACATCTACACGCTCTGACGCATCAGGCCCGATCGCTGCGGAAGAAGAAGGCCAGATCCAGCACCACGCTCGGCTGCCCGAGGCTGGTCAGGATCATGTGGCACTGGCCGCGATGATGGGTTTGGTGGTTGAAGAGGTGCGCGAGGCAGGGGCTGAGCCTCTGGCTGATCGGCTCGGGAATGCTGATCGGCGTGTAGGTGAAGACGCCGGCGAGATCGTCCGGGGTGAGGCTGTCGATCCAGCCGGCGATCCTCCGGTCCTCCGCCACCCGCGCTTCCGTCAGGTCCGCGAAATCATCGAACAGCACGGCGTCGAGCGTGGTCGGTGCCTCGCCCTGTCCGGTAAAGCGTTTCATCCAGATCCGGTCGGTGGCCAGCAGGTGGTTCAGGGTTGCGTGCAGCGAGCCGAAGGCCGCACCCGTCTCCCGGTGGCGACCCTCCGTGCCGAGCGCCTGCGCCGCGGCATAGATGCGACCGTTGGCCCAGCTGTTATAGGCGGCAAACATGCGGAAATGGTCGATCATGGCGGCTCCTGCGCATTGGAAGGCCCGATCTTATCTCGCCATGAGTTCAACAGGCATGATGCCATCCATGAAATTTGCTGATTTGCTTTCCCGCCTTTCCCGCGCTCAGATGGCCCGGCTGAGATGACCGCGACACCGGATACGGGAGACCTGCGATGACGAGACTGCTCTACGGGCTGTGCGGCGAAGACCGGGCGCGGCGTTTTTCGCCGCATGTCTGGAAGGTCGAGATGGCGCTTGCCCATAAGGGGCTCGATTGTCGCGTGGTGCCGCTCGGCTTCACGGACATTCCCAAGGTGGAAGGCGGCGCGACGAAGATGGTGCCGTATCTCATCGATGGCGATCAGGCAGTCGTCGACAGCTTCGCCATCGCCCAGTATCTGGATGCGACCTATCCGGACCGGCCGACGCTCTTTGCAGGCGAGGGCGGACGCGCCACGGCACGCTTTGTCGAAGCCTTCTCGCAGACGGTTCTGCATCCGGCCATCACCCGGATGATCCTCCTCGATATCCACGACCGGCTCGGCCCGGAGGATCGCGCCTATTTCCGCAAAAGCCGCGAGGCCGCGTTCGGCAAGAGCCTCGAAGATGTCGCGGCTGCCGCCCCGGCGGAGCGGGCGGGCTTCGCCGACAAGCTCAATCCGCTGCGCTACCTGCTCAAAAAGCAGCCCTTCATCGGCGGGGAGACGCCGCTCTTTGCCGACTACATCGTCTTCGGCGCCCTGCAATGGGCCCGCATCGTCTCGCCGCAGCCGCTGCTGGAGCCGGACGATGCCGTCTCCGGCTGGTTCGAGCGCTGCCTCGATCTTCACGACGGTCTCGGCCGCGCGATCCCCTCCGCCGGAACCGCCGAGGCGGCCTGATCGCGGCTCTGCCGTTTTCGAAATCGGGCCATGCGGCGCATTCCCCTTGTCTTGCGTGCGGCGTCTCGCTAAGGAACCGTCCAAACGAACGCAACTCCTAGGGATTTGACACCATGGCGATTGAACGCACCTTTTCGATGATCAAGCCGGACGCAACGAAGCGCAACCTGACCGGCGCGATCACCAAGATGATCGAAGACGCCGGCCTGCGCGTCATCGCCTCCAAGCGCGTCTGGATGAGCCAGCGCGAAGCCGAAGGCTTTTACGCCGTTCACAAGGATCGCCCCTTCTTCGGCGAACTGGTTCAGGGCATGACCTCCGGCCCGACGATCGTTCAGGTTCTCGAAGGCGAGAACGCCATCCTGAAGAATCGCGAAATCATGGGCGCCACCAACCCGGCCAATGCCGACGAAGGCACGATCCGCAAAACGCACGCTTTGTCGATCGGCGAAAACTCCGTCCACGGCTCCGACGCCCCGGAAACCGCTGCCGAAGAAATCACCTACTGGTTCTCGGCCACCGAAATCGTCGGCTGATACCGCGTCAACGAACTGACAACATAAAAGGCCGGAGCAGCGATGCTCCGGCCTTTTGTGTTGTCGCCGGTCTGGCTTGCGGTATCTCGGCAGACGCGGCGCGGCAATCAGATCGGACACCCCGTTTCCGGCGCATAGTCCACGCTGCCGTCTTCCCGCAGGATATCCGGGTTAATGGCGTAGCCGGGGCCGACCACCAGCGGCTTTGCCGTGAGGACGGTCTGGTCGACCGTCGAGATCGCGGTGGTCTCGATCGATTGCACGACCTTGCCCGCACCGTCGAGGATGCGGATGCCGACCGTGTAGGGTCGGTCCTTCCGGACGCAGTGGATCGGCGGGCTTTCCAGCACGATCGTGTCCCAGAACGGGAAGATCTTCGTCCGCGTCACCAGCGGCGCTCCGCCGCGCGGGTCCTCGAAGGTCGCGACGGCCAGGGCCGGGTCGGGCAGGACGCCGGTGCGGCGCAGGGTGATCATGTAGTGCGCCCGGGCGATGCGGTAGTTGAAGACGAAGAGGCGCCCGGATACCTCCGTCGGTCCCGATCCGGTCTCGCGCTGGCATCCGGCCGAAAGAGCTGCGGCAAGCAGGCCGAGCACGACGATGGCGCATCGAGGACTATTCACGCCGCGCCCCCATCCTTCGCACGGCGATAGTGCCGGCTGGCCTTGCGCCGGTTGCCGCACACGGTCATGTCGCACCAGGCCCGGCTCCGGTTCTTGCTTCGGTCGAAGAACAGCCAGCCGCAATTCGCGCAGATCTTCAGCCGCCCGTCATCCGCGCGCGCGGCAAGCCGAAGCGCGGAGCGTGCCGTCGATGCGCCGAGATCGGCCCCGTTCGGCGACAGCCGCAGCGTCCGCGCCGCCGCGTCGAGCAGGTCGGCCAGCAGGCCGGCGTCATCCGCACCCTCGACCCGTTGCCGGAAATACCGGTCGATCGCCTCGCGCAAGGCGAGGAACGCTGCCCGGTCTGCCGGTGGCATCAGGAGGCGCGTCGGCAGCGGCTCGGCGCAGAGCGTCGTCGCCGCGGACGCAAAGGCCGCGAGCCCATCGGCGTGTTCAAACCGGTCGATCGATCGCTCCGGCGTCGCACGCAAAATGACGCTGTTGGCCACGTCGAGGGCGAGGAGGCCGCCGGAAAAGCGATGCGGGGTCCAGAGGAAGTCCATGATCAAATATAACTGGTAAAAGCCATTTCACCAGTTATATTTTATCGGGAGGAGGGCGGCGCATGTATCTGCTGCAACAGCTTGCCAATGCCCTGCCGGTCGCAGCCCTCTATGCCGTCCTCGCCTTCGGCTACGCGATTGCCTTCGGCGTCACCAGGCGTGTGGACCTGACCTATGGCGCGCTGTTCGCCTTTGCGGGGCAGATCTTCGTGCTGTTTGCCGATGTCGGCTGGAACCGCCTCTGGCTGGTGCTGCCGGCCTGTCTTGCGCTCGGGGCTGCCTGTTCTCTCGCCTACACCGCCGGTGCCGGCCTCCTCGTCGGCCGCGTCGTGATGGCGCGGCTGCTGAGCGCATCGCCCAACGCCGTCATCGTCGCCGGCCTCGGCGTGTCGCTCGTGCTGATGGAGACGGCACGGCTTGCCGCGAAGACGCGCAGCCTCTGGCTGCCGCCGTTCCTCAACGCGCCGGTCACGCTCTGGTCGGAGCGGGCTGCCGATGTCAGCCTTACGCTGATCCAGCTCGGCAATATCGCGGTGATGCTGGCGATCGTCGGCCTTGGCGCGCTTGTTCTGCGCTTCGGAAGGGCCGGCCGCCTGTGGCGCGCCGTCCACGACGATCCGCGCGCCGCCGAACTCTGCGGGGTCGATGCCCGCAGCGTCTTCCTCGGCGCCTATCTCGTGGCCACCCTGATCGCCGCTGTCAGCGGCATTCTCGCCACGTCCTATTACGGCAACATGGATTTCGGCGCGGGCCTGCTGTTCGGGCTGAAGGTGGTGATGATCGCCGGCATCGGCGGCGCCGGGCATCCGCTCCGCGCGGCGGCGGGTGCTGCGCTGCTCGGGCTGGCGGAAACGCTCTGGAGCGCCTTCGGGCCCATGGCCTGGCGCGATCCTTTCGTGTTGACACTGCTGATCGTCATCATCGTCGTCGCCGGCCGGGGAGATCGGCCCGTTCCCTGAAAGGATGGCCGTCGCAGATCGTCAAGACCAGCGATCCCGCGCCGTGTCGTCTGCGTCTTTCGCCGAGACCCAGCCGCGGGCGGTGCCGTCCTTCAGGTGTTCCTTCTTCCAGAAGGGCGCGGCGGTCTTCAGATAGTCCATGATGAAGGACGCGCCGTCAAAGGCCGCCTGACGGTGCGTGGAGGCCGCGATCACGAGGACGATGCGGCCGCCGGGATCGATCCGGCCGAACCGGTGGATGGCGGTCGCCCCCTGCAGGTCGAAACGCGCAACGGCCTCCTCGCAGATCCGCCGGATTTCGGCCTCGGCCATGCCCGGATAATGCTCCAGCTCCAGCGCGGAGAGCAGGCCCTTTTCCTCCCGGCAGAGACCGGAGAAGGTGACCACCGCACCGATATCGGTGCGTCCGGCCGAAAGCGCCTCGATCTCGGCCGCCGTGTCGAAATCCTCGGCCTGCACGCGAACGGTAACGGACGCCATGCCCTCAGCCGCCGGTCATCGGCGGAAAGAGGGCGATCTCGCGCGGCGAACCGAGCGGCTCGTCATGCTCGACATGCTCCTGGTCGATGGCGACGCGAATGACGTTCTCGTGCTCCAGCGCCGCGGCGTAGTCCTCGCCACGGTTTTTCAGAAACGCGATGAGATCGCCGGCCGTGACCACGTCGTCCGGCAGGGAGACGATTTCGTCGCCAAGGCCGATCCGCTCGCGCACCCAGGCGAAGTAGACGAGGCGGACCTCTCTCATTCGTCCACCAGATGCTTCAGCCCGGCGCGGAAATAGTCGTAACCGGTGTAGAGCGTGATGGCGGCGGCGATCCACAGCAAGGCGATGCCCATCTCGGTCGTATAGGGCAGAACCTTGTCGCCCGCCGGACCCGCCAGCAGAAAGGCGATCGCCACCATCTGGATCGTCGTCTTCCACTTGGCGATTCGCGTCACGGGCACGCTGACCTTCAGCGCCGCCAGATATTCGCGCAGTCCGGACACCAGGATCTCGCGGCAGAGGATGATGATCGCAGCCCAGATCGACCAGCCGGCAATGGTGCCGTCGGCCGCCACCAGCAGCAGCACCGAGGCGACCAGCAGCTTGTCGGCGATCGGGTCGAGCATCCGGCCGATATTGGAGGTCTGCTTCCAGATCCGCGCGAGATAGCCGTCGAAGAAGTCGGTGATCGAGGCCACCGCGAACAGGCCGAGCGCCGTCCAGCGGGCGATATCGGAGCTTTGCAGCTTGCCCTCGATAAAGAAGCAGAGAACGATCAGCGGAACCGCGAGAATGCGCCCGTAGGTGAGGAGATTGGGAATATTGTAGGCGACGGGCACGGTTCGCATGTCAACTCGGTCTCTGGACTTCGTACGCAATTCGTACAGGCGGGATGAAAGACGTCGTGACCCGGAGGTCAACCGGTTTTTGATGATTGAGCGGCAATTGTGGCGGAATTCCTCTGAACAGGCCGTGAACCACCGCGACATGCCCACCCTGATCTGCGACCTTTCCCCGGAAAACCGCGTGCCAGTGATGACGGATGACCGCGGATCACGTGTTGCGGAAGCTTCCGGGCGCTGTAGTGTCTGTCTCTAATAGGCAGAGCACTCGCCTGGCAATCGGGGAAAGGACGCGCGATGGACGGAACGCAGGAGACGCATGAGAAGGGCGAACTGGAGATGGTCGTACTGATGACGCCCGACATGGCGAATTTCTCCGGCAAGGTCCATGGCGGCGCCTTGCTCAACCTTCTCGACCGCGTCGCCTTTTCCTGCGCCTCGCGCTATTCGCAGCGCTATGCCGTGACGCTGTCGGTCGATCAGGTCGTGTTTCGCCAGCCGATTCTCGTCGGCGAACTCGTGACCTTCCGCGCCTCGGTCAACCAGACCGGCCGCACCTCCATGGAGGTCGGCATTCGCGTCGAGGCCGAGGACATCCGCTCCGGCGTCCGCCGGCATACGAATTCCTGTTATTTCACCATGGTCGCGGTGGACGAGGACGGTCGTCCGGCCGCCATCCCCTCGCTCGCGCCGCGCGATGCCGCCGGCCGGCGCCGCCAGAAGGCCGCCGACATCCGACGCACCCTGCGGCGCGAGTTCGAGGCCCGCTTCGATGCCGCCAAGGAAGAGGGCGACGACGTCGTAGCGGGGTAAACGACGGGTGAAGCTCTAACCGCGCGACGCAGCCGCGCTGTCCTCGTGGAAATGGTCGTAGACGAGCTTCGCCACGGCTTCCGAAATGCCGTCGACGGCGACGAGATCGGTCATGCCGGCGCGCGAGACGGCCTTGGCCGTGCCGAAATGGTGAAGCAGAGCCCGCTTGCGCGTCGGGCCAATGCCGGCGATTTCATCGAGCGGGTTCTTCACCATCTCGCGCTTGCGCCGCGCCCTGTGGCTACCGATCGCGAAACGGTGCGCCTCGTCCCGCAGCCGCTGGACGAAGTAGAGCACGGGATCGCGCGGCGGCAGGGTGAACCCGTCCCGCCCGACCGTCAGGCCACCCTCCGTCTTGACCGGCGGAAAGAACCGCTCGCGGCCCGCTTCTCGATCGACGCCCTTGGCGACGCCGATCGCGATGACGCAGTCCTCGATGTCGAGCTCCTTCAGGATGGTCCGCACCGCCGTCATCTGTCCCTGTCCGCCGTCGATCAGGATCACGTCCGGCCAGGCGGGAAAGCCGGCATCCTCGCCGGGCTCCACGCTCCGGTCCGGCTTGCCCTCTTCCTTCAGCAGTCGGGTAAAGCGCCGCGTCATCACCTCGCGCATCATGCCGAAGTCGTCGCCGGGGGTGATGTCGGTCGATTTGATGTTGAACTTGCGATACTGGCCCTTCACGAAGCCTTCCGGCCCCGCCACCACCATGCCGCCCACGGCATTGGTGCCCATGATGTGCGAGTTGTCGTAGATCTCGATGCGCCGCGGCACGCGGTCGAGCTTGAAGGTCTGCATGAAGCCTTCGAGCAGCCGCCCCTGCGAAGCCGTCTCCGCCAGCTTGCGGCCATGCGCTTCGCGCGCATTGGTCATGGCGTGATCGACCAGATCCTTCTTCTCGCCCCGCTGCGGCGCGAGTATCGTCACCTTGAATCCGGATTTCTCCGACAACGCCTGGCCGAGCAGTTCCTGTTCGGCCACGATCTCGCAGAGCAGGATCTGCTTCGGGCAGGGCTTGTCGTCGTAGAACTGCGCCAGGAACGCCGCCAGCACCTCGGCGGGAGCGAGCGACGGGTCCGCCTTGGGGAAATAGGCGCGGTTGCCCCAGTTCTGCCCGGTGCGGAAGAAGAACACCTGGATGCAGGAGACGCCGCCTTCGTGGTGGATGGCGAAAACGTCCGCTTCCTCGACGCCCGAGGGGTTGATGCCCTGATGGCTCTGGACATGCGACAGTGCCGCCAGCCGGTCGCGGTAGAGCGCGGCGCGTTCGAAGTCGAGATTGTCGGAGGCCTCGCTCATGGCCGAGGCGATCGTCGCCTTCACCGCCTGGCTCTTGCCCGACAGGAAGTCCTTGGCTTCCGTGACCAGCTCCGCATAGTCCTCGTCGCTGACCTCGCGGGTGCAGGGGCCGGAACAGCGCTTGATCTGGTGCAGCAGGCAGGGCCGCGTCCGGCTTTCGAACACGCTGTCGGTGCAGGTGCGCAGCAGAAAGGCACGCTGCAGCGAATTGATCGTGCGCCCCACCGCACCGGCCGAGGCGAAGGGGCCAAAGTACTGGCCCTTGCGGCTGCGCGCGCCGCGATGCTTGTAGAGCGCCGGCGCCCGGCTGTCGCCGGTCACGAGAATATAGGGGAACGACTTGTCGTCGCGCAGAAGCACGTTGTAGCGCGGCCGCAGCCGCTTGATCAGGTTGGCTTCGAGCAGCAGCGCCTCGATCTCGGTGCGTGTCGTCACGAACTCCATGTTCGCCGTCTGGCGGATCATCTGGGAGATCCGGTTGGAATGGCCGCGCCCCTGGGCATAGTTGCTCACGCGCTTCTTCAGGCTGCGCGCCTTGCCGACATAGAGAACGTCGCCGGCCTCGTTGAACATGCGGTAGACGCCGGGGCTGTTGGGCAAGAGCTTGACGAAGGCCTGGATCAGCTCGGCCCCGCGCAGGCCGTCGGGCACGGCGGAGGTTTCCGCCCAGTCGATATCGGCGACGGGCGAGGGCGCCTCGACCGTTTCGATCGCATCCTCGTCATCGTCGTTTGCCGTCTCGTCGTACAAGATGCCGCCATCCTGCGGCGTCCGTCCGTTCATTCCACGATCTCCATTTGATCCGGCGTCTGCCAGGCCAGATGCTGGCCGCCGTCGAGCGCGATCATTTGCCCGGTCATCGACGGCGTGTCGAACATATACCGGATGGTGCGCCCGAAATCTTCCAGCCCAGGGCCGACCTTCAGCATCACCGAGTCCACCTGCGCCCGGAAGTCGGCCTCGTTCTGCCGGTCGTTCGGCAGGGTCGGGCCCGGCCCGATGCCGTTGACGCGGATGGCCGGCGCCAGCGATTGCGCCATCGTCACCGTCGCCGTCAAGAGCGCCGACTTCGACAACATATAGGAATAAAATCGCGGGTTGGGAGACCAGACGCGCTGGTCGATCATGTTGACGATCAGCCCGGTCGCCTCCGCCGGCATCTGGGCGGCGAAATGGCCGGCGAGAACCGAGGGGGCCTTGACGTGCAGCGCGAAGTGCTGGTCCCAGACGGCCTCGTCGAAGGTCTCCAGCGTGTCCTTGGCAAAGACCGACGCATTGTTGACGAGGAGGCCGAGCGGGCCGATGGCCGCGGACGCCTCCCGCACCAGCCGGCCGAGATCGGAGGCATCCGTGAGATCGGCCTGGACGACCGCCGCCGTCGCGCCCTCGGCCGCAAGGCTTGCGCGGAGCGCATGCGCCTCGTCGAGCGAGCCATTGGCATGGATGGCGACGGCAAAGCCGTGCCGCGCCAGATCCTCGACGATCGCGCGCCCGATCCGCTTTGCCCCACCCGTCACCAGTGCCGTCTTCAGGGCCAGAGCCTTTTTCGGAGCCAGAGCCATTTCCGGGGAATCTCTCACGCGTGTCGGTCCTTCACGATTCTGATCGGCGTCGGAGCCAGATCATAAAAGAACAGCTTACGCACGCCAAAACCGCCGGATCATTCGTTAATCCAAGGTGAACGAAAAAGGGTGATTTCGATGAAAATTACACGGAACAAAGTAGTCGCAGTAGTATAGTGCGCACATGGTTAATCAAATCCCTGTTGCATTCAAACAACATCGTTTTTCAGCCACGCCGTTGCCTCAATCATTTCACAATTCGGCTCTTGGAATTCCGCATTTGGACATCAATTTCACCTCAACCGAGCGGGGTTGAACGAAATTACCGGCGCCGCATCGGACACAGGAAATCGGTCCAGCGCCGGTCTGATAAGGAGATCTAGTATGCGTACTCTCATCACCACTCTCATGGCGTCCGCCATGTCTCTCGTCGCTTTCTCGGCCGTCAACGCAGCCGACGCCATCGACGAAGTTCCCGCAGCACCTGCTGCAGACTACACGGCTCCGGCCGTCAAGAACTGGGCAGGCGCCTATGTCGGTGGGACCGCGAACTGGGGCCACGGCAAGTTCAACGGCACCGGCGATCGCAGTGCAGCCGGCTTCGGCGGCGGTCTCTACGGCGGCTACAACATGCAGGACGGCCCGATCGTCTACGGTGCTGAAGCCGACGTCAACTACGGCGACAACGATGCGAGCCGTCCGGGCCGCAGCATGGAACAGGGCGTCAACGGCTCGATCCGCGGCCGTCTCGGCTACGATCTGAACCCCGTCCTCCTCTACGGCACGGCCGGTGTTGCCGCGTCGAGCCTGAAGGCCAACCAGCTCGGCGGCTCCGACAAGAAGACCGCCATCGGCTGGACGGCCGGTGCCGGTGCCGAAGCCTTCGTCACCGACAACGTCACGGCCCGCGTCGAATATCGCTACACCGACTACGGCAAGGAAAGCTTCGACGTTCCCGGCAACAACTTCTCCTCCGGCTATGACGAACACAGCGTCAAGGTTGGTATGGGCGTGAAGTTCTGATCGACCGATCCGGCCGCAAGGTCGAATTCGGGACGATCGAGACCGCTTGCAGCTTTCGCTGCAGGCGGTTTTTTCGTAGGAGCCTTTGGCGACGTGCCGCCTCCGGTGAGGCGGTGCCGTCCGCCGGTGGGGAGCCGCCCGATGACCATCCGCCTGCGACCGCATCATCTCCTCTGCATGCTGACCTATATCGGCAAGGGCTACAGCCCCGATTTCACCCGCAACTACGACGCCATCGCCGCGCGGATCGGCGCGGGCGAGGCGCTCGAGGTGGTGGACGGTCCCGACGATATCTGTCAGCCGCTGCTGGCAACGCCGAACCCGCATTGTTACAACGACAGCGTCGTTGAACGCGACCGACAGGCGGCAGCGGACGTGGCGACGCTGCTCGGCCGGACGATCGGGGCCGGCGTGACCCTGCTGCTCGACACGACCGAGATCACGCGTCTGCGGACACAGTTCGCCACCGGCAGCATTCGAACGGCCTGTGCGGGCTGCGAATGGAAAAGCCTCTGCGACGGCATCGCGGCGGGCGGTTTTCGCGACGTGCGCGTCGCCTCGCGCGAGCCGCACCGTGAGCAACCCCTTGGAAACCCGCCCCCGGGTCTATAGGCTGCCCATGACAGGGAGAGGGCCTGCGCAGGAGCTTTGAACCTCTCCGGTCGGCCAAGGTGAGGGGAGCCGCATTGGGGAGGACTGCGAGGAGATGCTGAGGAGCCTGCGCCGCGGTCTGCTCGTTCCGGTTATCCTGGTCGTCGTGGCGGCCACGGGTCTTGCCGTCTGGAGCAATGCCTATGCCACCCGCCGCTTCATGGCCGAGGCATCGCTGCAGGCGGGAACGGCGCTGCGCCTTGCCGTGTCCGCGCTCTCCGGCCATCTCCGGCGCTACGAGGCCCTGCCGGCCCTGATTGCCGATCACGACGATATCCGCCGGCTCGTCGCCAATCCGCGGGATCAGGCGCTCCGCGACAGCGCCAACCGCTATCTGAAGGCGATCAACGGCCTGCTGCGCTCCTCCGACATCTATGTCATGACCCGCGACGGGGCGACCATCGCCGCCAGCAATTACGACCGGGCGACGAGCTTCGTCGGCGAGAATTTCAGCTATCGGCCTTATTTCCGGCAGGCGGCGGAGGGCAAGCGCTCGCGCTTCTATGCCCGCGGCACGACATCGTTCAAGCGCGGCTACTTCTTCGCGGCCCCGATCGACATCGATGGCAGGGTCGCCGGCGTCATCGTCTTCAAGGTCGATATCGACATGATCGAGTCCTCCTGGCGCGGCGGCGAGTACGAGATCTTCGTCTCCGACCCGGAAGGCGTGATCTTCATGACCAGCAATCCGGAATGGCTGTTCTCCAGCATCCTGCCGCTGACGCCCGAGCGCCTGCGCCGCACCGAAGCCTCGCGCCGCTATGCCGAGGCGGACCTGAAGGACCTCGGCGTCGTCAGGTCCCGGCTCGGCGAACACACCCTGATGGCGATCCCGACGAACGGCGTCACGCGCGATTACCTCGTTCTCTCCGAATATGTCAGCGATGCCGACTGGACGGTCCGGGTGCTCATGGACATGAGCTGGGTGCGCTCCCAGACCCATGTCGCGGTCGCCGCCGTGTTCCTGTTCCTCTGCCTTGCCGGTCTGATCCTCGCCGTGCTCCTGCAGCGGCACGAGCGCCGCAACGAGCGCATGCAGATGCAGGTCGAGGCGAAGGCCGAGCTGGAACGGCGCGTCGAGGAGCGCACGGCCGACCTTGCCGATCTCAACGCCCAGCTGCGCAGCACGCAGGCCGATCTCGTGCAGGCGGGCAAGCTGGCCGGCCTCGGGCAGATGTCGGCCGCCCTCAGCCACGAATTCAACCAGCCGCTCGCCGCTGCCCGGACCTATGCCGAGAGCGCCTCGCTGCTGATCGAGCGCAACCGGATCGACGAGGCCAAGGACAATCTCCAGCGGATCGCCAAGCTGATCGACCGCATGGCGTCGATCAGCCGCCATCTGCGCAATTTCGCGCGCAAGCCCAACGAGAAGCTCGGCCCGGTGGCGCTGGACGACGTGCTGCGCGACACGCTGGAGATCGTCTCGGCCCGGCTTGCCTCCGCGGATGCCGAGCTGGTCGTCGCGCTCGGCGATCCCGCACCGCTCGTGCGCGCCGGCTCCGTCCGCCTGCAACAGGTGCTGGTCAACATCATCTCCAATGCGGCCGACGCCGTGGAAGGCCTCGAAGACCGGCGTATTTTCCTGACCGCGACGACGACCGGCGACCGCGTCGCGATCACCGTGCGCGATGCCGGGCCGGGCATTCCCAACGCCATCGCCGAGCGCATCTTCGATCCGTTCTTCACCACCAAGGGCGTGGGAAAGGGGCTTGGTCTGGGGCTCTCGATTTCCTACAACATCGTCAAGGATTTCGGCGGTCGCCTTTCGGCGGACAATCACACCGGCGGCGGTGCGACCTTCCGCATCGAGCTCGACCGCATGGACGACAGACGCGAGGCAGCAGAGTGATGAGTGACGTCGCCACCGTTCTCCTGGTCGATGACGAGGAGGAGCTGCGCCGCTCGACGGCGCAGGCGCTGGAGCTTCAGGACCTGACGGTGGAAACCTTTGCCGCCGCCGAGGACGTGCTCGCCCGCGTCGGCTACGGCTTTGCCGGCGTTGTCGTCAGCGATATCCGCATGCGCGGCATGGACGGCATGACGCTGCTGCAGCGCATCCGCGAGATCGACCATGAGATTCCCGTGATTCTCGTCACCGGCCATGGCGACGTCCAGCTCGCCGTGAAAGCCATGCGGGAAGGGGCCTACGACTTCCTGGAGAAGCCGTTCGGCGTGCAGGCGCTGGCCGGGATCATCCGCCGCGCCCACGACCGGCGCGGCCTCGTGCTCGAAAACCGGCGCCTGCGCGCGGTGGCCGGCAAGCGCGACGACATCGAGGCCCGCATGCCCGGGCGCACGCCCGTCATGGTCGATCTGCGCTACCGGTTGCGCGCCATCGGCGCCACCGATGCGGACACTCTGATCATCGGCGAGACCGGCGTCGGCAAGGAGGTCGCCGCCCGCGCCCTGCACGATATCAGCGCCCGGGCCAACCGGCCCTTCATCGCCATCAACTGCGCCGCTCTGCCCGAAACGCTGATCGAGAGCGAGCTCTTCGGCCATGAGGCAGGCGCCTTTCCCGGCGCGATCCGCGCCCGCTACGGCAAGTTCGAGCATGCCCGCGGCGGCACCATCCTGCTCGACGAAATCGGCTCCATGCCGGTCGAGCTCCAGGCGAAGTTCCTGCGCGTCCTGCAGGAGCGCACCATCACCCGCCTCGGCTCCAACGAGACGGTGCCGCTCGATGTCCGCTTCATCGCCACCAGCAAGGTCGATCTGGAGGCGGAAGTCTCGGCCGGCCGCTTTCGGGCGGATCTGTTCTATCGCTTGAATGTCGTGACGCTGCATGTGCCGTCGCTCGCCCAGCGCGCGGCCGATATTCCGCTGCTCTTTCTCCAGCTCGTGCGCGAGGCGTCGGCCCGTTACGGCCGCGACGACATGGACGTGCCGCCCGCCGTGGTCTCCGAAGTCGCGCACCGGCGCTGGCCGGGCAATGTCCGCGAACTGCGCAATGCCGCCGACCGGCTCGTGCTCGGGCTCGACGCCCGCGGCCTCGATACGGTGGGGGAAGACCGCGAGGAGGAAAGCCGGCTCGCGCCCCGCGTCGCCGCCTTCGAGCGCGGCCTGATCGCCCGCACGCTGGCCGCTTATGGCGGCGCGCTCCGTCCGGTCTATGAGGAGCTCGGAATCTCCCGCAAGACGCTGTACGAGAAGATGCAGAAATACGGCCTCGACAAGCGTGCGACCTTCGACGACGGGCCGCCCTTCCCGGAGTGAGCCCGCTTTGGGTATGTTTCCACCCATCGACAGGGGTGAGGGGGCCGTTTCCACCCATGATGCACCGCAAAAGCGTCATCGAGTCCGGTAAAGGCCGCACTATCCGGTTGCACGCCTGCCCGCGAACGCGAGACTGACGCTCATTCCATGACCGGTGGGGGAGGAGCCCTGCCGGCATGACGATCATACTCGGGAGGACTTCATGACGCGTTTCACGTCGCTTCTGGCAGCCACAGCGCTTGCCGCAACCGTTTTTGCCGGCGCCGCACAGGCGGAGTATCCGGAACGCACCATCACCATGGTCGTGCCGTTCTCGGCCGGCGGACCGACGGACACCGTGGCGCGCCTCGTGGCCGAATCGATGTCGAAGGATCTCGGCCAGCAGGTCATCGTGGAAAATGTCGGTGGGGCCGGCGGCACGCTCGGTGCCGGCCGCGTGGCGAGTGCCGAGGCCGACGGCTACACGGTGCTGCTGCACCATATCGGCATGGCCACCAGCGCCACGCTCTACCGCAAGCTCGCCTATGACACGCTGAACGCCTTCGACTATGTCGGCCTCGTCACCGAAGTGCCGATGACCATCGTCGCGCGCAAGGATCTGGAAGCGACCGACCTCAAGGGTCTCGTGGATTATGCCAAGGCCAACAAGGACACGGTCACGGTCGCCAATGCCGGCATCGGCGCGGCCTCCCACCTCTGCGGCATGCTGTTCATGAGCGCCATCGAGACGCCGCTCGTCACCGTGCCCTACAAGGGCACCGGCCCGGCGATGACCGATCTTCTGGGCGGCCAGGTCGATATCATGTGCGACCAGACGACCAACACGACGAAGCAGATCCAAGGCGGCACGATCAAGGCCTATGCCGTGACCTCGCCGGCCCGCCTCGACATCTTCCCGGACATTCCGACCGCCGTCGAAGGCGGTCTGCCGGGCTTCGAAGTCGGCATCTGGCACGGCGTCTACACCCCCAAGGGCACGCCGCCGGAAGCCATCGCCAAGCTTGAGGGCTCGCTGCAGAAGGCCCTGAAGGACGAGAACGTCGTTGCCCGCTTCGCCGAACTCGGCACCAAGCCCTCGTCGGACGCCGACGCGACGCCGGCGGCCCTCAAGGCCAAGCTCGAAAGCGAAATCGCCCGCTGGAAGCCGATCATCGAGAAGGCCGGCCAGTACGCCGACTGATTCTCAGCGGCCGTTTTCGACCGAATGCACGCTGCCTTTGCCGGCAGCCCAACACCCGCCTGCCGCCACGCTCCGCCATCAACAGGCAGGGCGTGGCGGCAGGCACCTGCTCAGGCAGGAAGCCCGGGCAGGCAGCGGGGACGGCTCTCTCAGGGGCCCGTCGGGAGGCCGCGGCATCCGGGAGATGGCAGGGGGCGTCGAGGGGATCGCGCGCCCAGCCAGCACTAAGGCATCGCCAGCACCAAGCATCGCCAGCCAACACGAGCATCGCCAGCCAACACAAGCATCGCCTGCCGCATCCCGCCGCAAGGCCGTCCGCGGTTCGGCTCATTGGGGAACGATCATGAAACCACTCAGTCTCGACCGGACGAATGCCCTTTGCGGCATTCTGTTCATCGCCCTCGGCCTCTTCTTCGTGGCGCAGTCGCTGTCGCTCGACCTCGGAACGACGTTCCGCATGGGCCCGGGCTATTTCCCGCTGGTCCTCGCGCTGTTCCTGACCGCGCTCGGCCTCGTCATCCTCGTGCAGGCGACCCGCACGCAGAGCGATCCGATCGAGCCGCTGGCCTGGCGCGGCATGCTCTTCATTCTCTCGGCACCCATCGTCTTCGGCCTCACGGTCCGGGGGCTCGGTTTCGTGCCCTCGCTGTTCCTCGCCGCCTTCATCGCCTGCTTCGCCTCGCAGCGCATGAAGCCGGTCGGCGCGATCGTCCTGTCGATCGCCATCACGCTCTTTTCCGTCGCCGTCTTCAGCTACGCGCTGGGCCTTCCGTTTGAACGCTTCGGCCCCTGGCTGCGGTTTTAAGGATCTTCGACCATGGATCTCTTCAGCAATCTCGCGCTGGGTTTCGCGACCGCCGGCACGCCGGAAAACCTGCTCTTCTGCCTCATCGGCGTTCTCCTCGGCACGCTGATCGGCGTTCTCCCGGGCATCGGCGCCACCGCCACCATCGCCATGCTGCTGCCGATCACCTTCCAGCTCGAGCCGGTCTCGTCGCTGATCATGCTGGCTGGCATCTATTACGGCGCCCAATATGGCGGCTCGACCACCGCCATCCTCATCAACATGCCGGGCGAATCCTCCTCCGCCGTCACCGCCATCGACGGCTACCAGATGGCGCGCAAGGGCAGGGCGGGTGCGGCGCTCGCCATCGCGGCGCTCGGCTCCTTCTTCGCCGGCACCGTGTCCACCTTCCTCGTCGCCATCTTCGCCCCGCCGCTGACGGCCGTCGCGCTGCAGTTCGGCGCGGCTGAATATTTCTCGCTGATGGTGGTCGGCCTCGTCTCCTCGATCGCGCTCGCCCACGGCTCGATCGTCAAGGCGCTGGCGATGGTCTCGCTCGGCCTGCTGCTCGGCCTCGTCGGCACGGACATCTACACCGGAACGCCGCGCTTCACGCTCGGCATCCGCGAATATGCCGACGGGCTGAACTTCGTGGCCGTCGCGGTCGGCGTCTTCGGCGTCGCCGAAATCCTGCGCAATCTCGAAGGCGAGATGACGCGCACCGTGCTGATCAGCAAGGTCACCGGCCTGCTGCCGACGAAGGACGATTTCCGCCAGATGGTCGGCCCGGTCCTGCGCGGCACCGGCATCGGCTCGGCGCTCGGCATCCTGCCCGGCGGCGGCGCCATCCTTGCGGCCTTCGCCTCCTACACGGTGGAAAAGCGCCTCTCCAAGCATCCGGAAGAGTTCGGCAAGGGCGCCATCGCCGGCGTCGCCGGTCCGGAATCGGCCAACAATGCCGGTGCCCAGACCTCGTTCATCCCGCTCCTGACCCTGGGCATTCCGGCCAATCCGGTCATGGCGCTGATGGTCGGCGCGATGATCATCCAGGGCATCGTCCCCGGTCCGAACGTCGCGGTCGAGCAGCCGGCGCTGTTCTGGGGCATCATCGCCTCCATGTGGATCGGCAATCTGATGCTGGTGGTGCTCAATCTGCCGCTGATCGGCCTCTGGGTGAAGCTGCTGACGGTGCCCTACTACGTGCTGTTCCCGATCATCATGGCCTTCTGCGCCATCGGGGTCTACAGCGTCAACGCCAACGTCTTCGACCTCTATGCCGTCGCCTTCTTCGGCATCGCCGGCTATCTCCTCGTCAAGCTGCGCTGCGAACCGGCACCCTTGCTGCTCGGCTTCGTGCTCGGCCCGCTGCTCGAGGAAAACCTGCGGCGCGCCATGATCCTCTCGCGCGGCGATCCCTCCACCTTCGTCACGCGGCCGATCAGCGCCGGCCTCCTGCTGCTGGCCGCCGCCGTCCTCGTCGTCGTCTTCCTGCCCAGCATCAAGGCCAAGCGCGAAGCGGTGTTCCAGGAGGAAAGCTGATCCGCGCCCGTTGCGCCTCGAAACAGGCCGTGTCGACACAGAAAAAGGCGCCATCCTCGCGGGTGGCGCCTTTTTCGTTGAAGCCTGTTCGGAGACGGCGGACCCGACGACCCCGTCAGCCGAACGCTAGGCGGCGCGGCGGCCGACCATCGTCGCGACGTTTCCGGGGGCCTTGCCGAGATGGAACTGCGACAGCAGGTCCTCCAGCTTGGAGGCCTCGCCGGCCAGCGAGTGGACGGCGGCCGTGGCCTCCTCGACCATCGCGGCATTGCGCTGCGTTTCCTGGTCGATCGTATTGATCGCCGAGTTGATGTGGCCGAGGCCGGCCGACTGGTCGGAGGCCGCGTTGGAGATGAGGCCGATCTGGTCGGCGATGTGGCGGACCTCTTCTTCGATCGTGCGCAGCGCCTTGCCCGTTTCGCCGACGAGGAGGACGCCGTGCTGGACCTGGGCCGCCGAGGTGCCGATCAGGCCCTTGATCTCCTTGGCGGCGTTGGCGGACCGCTGGGCGAGTTCGCGCACCTCCTGCGCCACGACTGCAAAGCCCTTGCCGGCCTCGCCGGCGCGGGCGGCTTCGATGCCGGCATTGAGCGCAAGCAGGTTGGTCTGGAAGGCGATCTCGTCGATGACGCCGATGATCTGGCTGATCTGCTGCGACGATTCCTCGATCCGGCCCATGGCGGAAACGGCCTCGGTCACCGCGGCGGCGGATTTCTCGGCACCGGATTTCGCCGTGTCGACCAGCCGGCCGACATCGGCGGCGAGCGTGGCCGTGCTCTCGACGGCGGAGAGCGCTTCGGCGAGAGCCCCCGAGGTCTCCTCGACGGAAGCGGCCTGGCGCTCGGTGCGCCGCGACAGCTCGTCGTTCGATCCGCCGAGCGCGACGGCGTCGCCCCGGACCGCGGATGCGACGACGCCGACATGGGTCATCGCCGTTTCCAGCTTGCTGACCGATTCGTTGAAGGACACGCGCAGTTCGTCCACCTCTTCATGGAGCTGCTCCTCGATCCGGAAGTGCAGGTCCCCGGACGACAGCGCCCGCAGCGCGCCGGCAATCACGCGCACGGCTTTTTCGGTCTCGCGGGCGACACACTGCCGCTCGGCTTCGAAGCCGGCGCGCTGGCGTGCCGCGGTCTCGCTGGCCTTGTGCGCCTCGGCGGACAGGGCGGCCGCTTCTTCATGCGCCGCGATCGATTCGGCGGACGCCGCTGCGGCAGCGGTGAAGGACCGCACGACCGCACTGGTCAGACCGATCAGCGCCCCGGCCTGGAGAACGAGGATAACGGCGTGCAGGACGACGCGGCTGAAATCGGATTGACCGGGGAACACGGCCGTCGGCATGACGACGTAGAGCGAGAGGTGATGGACGGCCACCACGGCGGCATAGGCGACGATCGCGCGCCAGTCGATCCACACGGCGCACATGGCAAGCGTCGCGAAGAAATACATGTGCATGTCGATCTGGTAGGCCGAGCCGGCCGAGACGAAGACGAGCATGCCCACCTGGGCGGCCAGCGCCATCGCGTTCACCACGCGGGTGGTCGGCCCTGCCTTGCTGCCGAGCCAGAAACCGGTGGAAACGGCGGCGATCAGGGCGGCGGCGGCAAGGCTTCCGGTCGAGAGACCGCCGGCGCTCAAGCTGCTCCCGAGCCCGATCAGAACCACATTGAGCCACAGCAGAGCCGTCGTCCCGTAGGATGCCCTGATGCGAAGACTGTCTAGCGCGTTCATTCAATTTTCTTTTGAGCATCCCACGGCGAGCGCGTGGTCGAGAACAAGCATGGCGCCTTCGGTCATCAGCCTTGAGGAAAGACCCGGAGCGTCGGAATAGACGACGGCGAGCCAGCTCTGGCCGCCGCGCTCGACGAAACTGCCATTCGCGGCAGCGACGATCTGCATCATCCGCGCTTCGGAGGTCCCCGGATATCCCACAACGAGAACGGTATTCCCCTTGGGGATCGCGATGCCCGCAAGCATCAGAACGAGAAACGTAAGGAATACGCTCCCGACAATCCTGAGATCGACCGCTTCCGACACCGTGATATTTCCAGCTAAATTAGGTAGGGCTTGAAATAAATATCCGTGGACGATTAAATTCCCGTAAATCGCCGCGTGCGTTACAAATTTTTCGCATCACATCATAAAACAACGGCCCGCAGATGCGGGCCGGGTCGGTCGGTCTGGACAGAAGGGGAAGTGCCGGAGGTCTGCCCGGCGCAATTGCCCGGCGCAGTTGCCCGGCGCGTCGAACGCGAGTCTCAGGCCTTGAAGAGCTTGTAGTCCGGAAAATGCTTCTCGAATTTCTCCGGCCAGCTTTTGAGCTTCGGGCGGCCCTTCTGCCATTCCCCGGCAAAGCGCAGTTCGATGTAGCGCAGCGTGGCGGCGAGCGCGAAATGGCCGGCATGGAGTTTCGCGCCGGTCTTCGGCAGGTTGGCGTCCAGATGGTCCAGCGCCCGCTCGACCTTCTCCCACTGGCGTTCGATCCAGGGCTCGTGAACCTTCTCCGGCGGGTGGAAGCGCTTTTCGTAGACGATGGCGAGCAGGCTGTCGCAGATCCCGTCGCAGAGCGCTTCCAGCACCTCGGCCTGCACCCGCTTTTCCGGATTGCGCGGATAGAGCGTGCCCTTCGTCTCGCGGTCGATGAAGTGCATGATGACGCTGCTGTCGAAAATGGCCTGGCCGCTGTCCAGCACCAGCGTCGGGATCTTGCCGAGCGGGTTGCTGGCGATCAGGTCCGGCGGGTTCGAATTGGTGTCGGTGAGCACGCTCTCGGCCGGCAGGCCGGCATAATGCGCGGCCATGCGCACCTTGGTGGAATAGGGGGAGGCGGGGGAATAGAGGATCTTCATCTGTGCACCATGGGTCTTCTGAGGAGGATTGGGGAGATGATGGTGGTCGCGCCCGTCATCGGCGCGACGCGGAGGGAATGGTCAGGTCGCGCGCCCGGCAGCCGCCGCGATCCACCTCCGTGCAGGCCCGGAAGGCAAGGTCGCGGGTCAGGCAGATGCGGATCTCGTCCAGCCGGTCGTCGCCGCAGGTCACCGCGACGCCCTGCGGGCTCATGCCGGGATTGGCCTCGGCCATCGCCGTCTCGATGGCGGCCGGGCTCATCCGCCGGCGCGCGTCGGCAGTCTCGAGGGTCGAGGGAATGCGCACCCGCTCGCGGGCCGCCCGCAGCACGGCGAAGTAATCGCGCTGGCCGAGGCCCGAGCAGGTGCCGTGCTTGCGCCACTGATGGCCGATCAGACCCATGGAGGGAATGATGTCGAACAGGCCGCGCCCGAGCGCGTCGGGCACCCGGTCGCCGTCGCGCGACGGGCAGAAGGCGGGAAAGCCGCGCTCGTTCTGCGGCCAGAGGCCGTGGACGATGAAGCGATAATCGCGCTGGCCATTGCACTGCGCCGTCTTGCCCGCCCGGTCGTTTTCCGCGCACCAGCTCGGCGACCAAGAGAGCGAGAGGACGTAGAAATCGAAGCCGCTGCCCATCGGAACCTTTCGGGCGACATCGGGACGTTTTTTTGTCGGCGCTCTCTCTTCAGGGGCCCGCCTGTCCGGCATCGGCGACGCAGGGCGGGAAGACGGTTCTGCCGAACGCTCGGGCACCGTCTGCAGGATGGGGGGCGTCGCCGTCGCCGGGCCGCGCGTCTGCTCTGCCGAAGGCTCGTCGCCGCAGCCGGACACGAGGAGCGTGGCGAGGAGCGCCGCCATCGTCAAAAGGGGAAACGGCCGGCCTGTCACACCGCAAACCCGCAAGCCGAACCGCAGGGCACGTGACGGCTGCGGAGAGGGAGAACCTTCGTCATCGTCGTCTCCCGTCTCGGCCACCGGGCGCTTCGTTGCGCCGCGGGAGATTGCGTCGCCGAGGTGCATCGCGTCAACCCGCGGCGAAATTTTTCGCCGCCGCGCGAAATTTTTCGCCGCCGCGCGAAATTTTTCGCCGCCGCGCGAAATTTTTCGCCGCCTCCACTCGGCTCAGAGGTCGTCGTCGGCCACCACGTCGCGTTCCTCGCCGCGAAGCCAGAGGGCGCGGGCGGAGGCGAAGCGGTCCTGCTTCAGGCGGTCTTTCAGGAAGGGTAGCAGCACGTCCAGCTCGCCCTTCAGCGTGAAGGGCGGATTGACGATGATGAGGCCGGTGCCGGTCAGCCCGGTCGTGCCGCGGTCGCTCTTCACCGTGAGCTCGCAGCAGAGCATCTTCGGAATGTTCAGCGCCGCCAGCCTTTCGTGGAATTCGGCGATCGGCGCGCCCTGCTTCAGCGGATACCAGAGGCAGAAGGTGCCGCCGGGAAAGCGGCGATAGGCCTTGGCGAGACCCTTTTCCAGCCGCTCGTATTCACCCACCTCCTCGAACGGCGGATCGACCAGCACCAGCCCGCGCTTTTCCTTCGGCGGCAGATGCGCGCCGAGCGCCAGCCAGCCGTCGAGTTCGGTGATGCGGCTCTGATAGTCGCCGTCGAACAGGCGGTGCAGCGTCTCGTAGTCGTCGGGGTGCAGCTCCATCGCCGACAGCCGGTCCTGCGGCCGCATCAGGAGACGCGTCAGCTTCGGCGAGCCCGGATACTGTGCAAGCCCGCCCTCCGGGTTGAGCGCCGCGATCGCCTCCAGATAGGGCGCGAGAATCGGCTGGACGGCGGGCGGCACCGGGTCTGCCAGCAGCCGGCCGATGCCGTCGCGCCACTCGCCGGTCTTCTGCGCTTCCTCGCTGGACAGGTCGTAGAGCCCGATGCCGGCATGGGTGTCCAGCACGCGGAACGCCTTGTCCTTCTGCTTGAGATACGTAACGAGACGGGCGAGCACCGCATGCTTCAGCACGTCGGCAAAATTGCCCGCATGATAGATGTGCCGATAATTCATGATCTCTGGTGATCGCCTTGATGAAATGTTGAGATGCGACGGGCAAAGCGCTTTGTGCCGCTTTGGCGATGTCCTATAGAAAACCCATGAACCTTGCGACCCCCATCAAAGCGGAAAACCCCGTCCAGGCGGAAAACACCATCGGACATTCCGTCTGTCCGCATGACTGTCCCTCGGCCTGCGCGCTGGAGGTGGACCTGACGCCGGACGGCCGGATCGGCCGGCTGCGCGGCGCGTCCGCCAATAGCTACACCGCCGGCGTCATCTGCGCCAAGGTGGCGCGCTATTCCGAGCGCATCTACCATCCCGGCCGCCTGCTGGTGCCGCAGCGCCGCGTGGGCGGCAAGGGCGAGGGCGGTTTTCAGGAGATCGCCTGGGAGGCCGCACTCGACGAGATCGCCGAAGCCTTCCTGAAAGCGGAAGCACGGCACGGCTCGGAGGCCGTCTGGCCATATTTCTATGCCGGCACGATGGGGCAGGTGCAGCGCGACAGCATCGAGCGTCTGCGCCACGCCAAGCGCTATTCCGGCTTCTTCGGCTCGATCTGCACCAATCCCGCCTGGACCGGCTTCACCATGGGAACCGGTGCCTTGCGCGGTCCCGATCCGCGCGAAATGGCGCTTTCGGATTGCGTCGTCATCTGGGGCACCAATGCGGTCTCGACCCAGGTCAACGTGATGACCCACGCCATCCGCGCCCGCAAGGAGCGCAAGGCGAAGATCGTCGTCATCGACATCTACGACAACCCGACCATGAAACAGGCCGACATGGCGCTGACCGTGCGCCCCGGCACGGATGCGGCGCTCGCCTGCGCCGTCATGCACATCGCCTTTCGCGACGGCTATGCAGACCGCGCCTATCTCGCCACCCATTCCGACGATCCCGAAGGTCTGGAAGCCCACCTGAAAAGCCGCGACCCGGCCTGGGCGTCCGCGATCACGGGCCTCTCCGTCGAGGAGATCGAGGCCTTCGCCCGTCTGGTCGGCACGACGCCGAAGAGCTATTTCCGCCTCGGCTACGGTTTCACCCGCCAGCGCAACGGCGCGGTGGCGATCCACGCCGCGGCGAGCATCGCGACGGTGCTCGGCGCCTGGAAGCACGAGGGCGGCGGCGCGTTCCACTCCAACAACGATATCTTCCGCTTCGACAAGCGCGAACTGACGGGCACCGCCATGGTGGACCCGGACATCCGCATGCTCGACCAGTCGCAGATCGGCCGCGTCTTGACCGGCGATGCCGAGGCCCTGCGCCATCGCGGACCCGTGACGGCGCTCCTGATCCAGAACACCAATCCGGTCAATGTCGCGCCGGAGCAGCGGCTGGTGAAACGCGGCTTCCTGCGCGACGACCTCTTCGTCGCGGTGCACGAGCAGTTCATGACCGACACGGCCAAGCTTGCCGATATCGTGCTGCCGGCCACCATGTTTCTGGAGCATGACGACCTCTACCGTGGCGGCGGGCACCAGCACATCCTGCTCGGGCCGAAGCTCGTCGAGCCGCCATCGACGGTGCGCACCAATCTCTTCGTCATCGAGGAACTGGCAAAACGCCTCGGCATCGCCGATCGCCCCGGCTTCGGCCGCAGCGAACGCGATCATATCGACCGCATCCTCGTCAACTACGACAGCGGCTATCGTCACCTGAAGGCGGCGAAGTGGCTCGATGTCCAGCCGGATTTCGCCACCGCCCATTTCATCGAAGGCTTTGGCCACGCCGACGGCCGCTTCCGCTTCCGCGCCGACTGGACCGGCACGCCGGCGCCCAATCGCCCGCCGGCCGCCATGGGCATGCTCGGCCCGGTCGAAGGCCTGCCGGTCTACCCCGACCATGCCGACCTGATCGAGGCCACCGACGCCGATCACCCGTTCCGCCTCGCGACCTCGCCCGCGCGCTCCTTCCTCAATTCGAGCTTTGCCGAAACGCCGGGCTCGGTGCAGAAGGAAGGCCGTCCCGAGGTCATGATCCATGCCGAGGACGCCACCCGGCTTGCCATTCTCGAGGGCGATATCGTCCGGATCGGCAATGTCAGGGGCGAGATCCGTCTCCACGCCCGCCTTGGCGGGGGAACGCGTCCCGGCGTCGTGATCGCCGAGGGCCTCTGGCCGAACGGCGCCCATCTCGACGGCGAGGGCATCAACGTGCTTACCGGTGCCGACAGCGTCGCGCCCTATGGCGGCGCCGCCTTCCACGACAACCGCATCTGGCTGAAGCGAGACGTGACCGCGATTGAGAGCACGACCACGCTGACGAGAAAGCCTGCATGACCAAGTTCGAGACCGCGCAGATCGAGATCCTCAAGGACGAGACGCTTTCTAAAAACTGGTACCACCTGCGCAACATCACCTTCCGCTACACGGACGCGGAGGGCCGCGCCAAGGTGCTGAAGCGCGAGACCTATGATCGCGGCAATGGCGCGACGATCCTGCTCTACGATCCGCGGCGCGATCTCGTGGTGCTCGTGCGCCAGTTCCGCGTGCCGACCTATGTCAATGGCGGCACTGGCTGGATGCTGGAAACGCCGGCCGGGTTGCTCGACGGCGATGCGCCCGAGGATGCGATCCGCCGCGAGGCGATGGAGGAAACCGGCTACCGCGTCGGTGCCGTCCGCTCGCTGTTCAAGGCCTATATGTCGCCCGGCGCCGTCACCGAAATCGTCCACTGCTTCGCCGCCGTCATCGACATCGAGGATCGCGTGGAAGAGGGCGGCGGTCTCGCCTCCGAAGACGAGGACATCGAGGTCGTGGAACTCGGCCTCGACGCCGCCATGGCCATGATCGCCTCCGGCGAGATCTGCGACGGCAAGACGATCATGCTGCTGCAATGGGCGGTGATGAACCGGGAGAGCCTGAAGGCTGCGACGTCAGCCGCTCCATGAGCGTCATGGGGCCTGATGCCGCATCGCCGGATGCGGTGCGGGCGACCCCATCCGGTCTCCCGCTCGGCCCCGTGACAAGCTAAAACGCCCCTTTGACCCCGAACGACACCGCGATGCTGCGGAACGAGGCACCGGCTTCGTTCTCGAAAAAGGCGCTATCGCCGATCACGCGGTCGCGCATCTGGACATCGCCCCTCTTGCGGAACACGTTCTCGAAGCTCGCGCCGAGATACAGGCCGGCCTCGCCGGTGAGGGCGTAGGTCACTTCGGCCGAGAGGAGGGCGACCGGGGCGGGGTTCATCCGATCATCGAACCTGAGATCGCGAATCCAGTGATAGTCGATATCGTTGATCCCCGGCGTGAGCCCCACCTTCGCGCTGCCGGAAAAGCCAAAGCGATCGACCGTCGCAGCGCCGGTGATGCCCGTGAAGAAAACCGGGATGCGCTGGCGATAGCTGACGCCGCGCTCGTCGTCGTCGAAATTTCCGATCGAGTCGCGTGGAGAAAGGACGCTGTAGATGTAGGATCCGCCATAGGCATCCCAGCGGACATCGGTGTAGCGAAAGCCGCCGGTCAGCCCGAGCGTGGCCGTATCGGTCCGGTAGACGGAGCGGGCGAGGGAGACATCCCCGTCGATATAGTATTTCAGCCGTGTATCCGGGTGGATCGAGCGGTCGCTCCAGCCGTCTTTCGACGTGCCGTTATTGAAGGGTTCGATCCAGTCGTAGTCGGTCATCCCGCCGTCGCCGCCGTCGCCGTAGCGCAGCGACGCCTGCAGGGTCCAGTCGGGATCGAGGTCGGCGCCGACCGATACGGTGTAGAGCGTCACCGCCCGGCTTTCCCAGTCGAGCTGACTGAGCTTGCTCGCGCCGTCGTAGACGAATTCGTGCGCCTTGAGATCGAGGAGACCGATGCCGCCCGACAGGCGGATGGAGCCGTCTGCCGATTGCGTGATCGGCTCGGCCGCGCGCGTCGAGGAAAGGGCGGCGAAAACGCCGAGGATCGCCAGTACCGCAACACGCCCGATGGTCATGAATCGCCCGCCCAGATGAACATATCAGATGATAGTCATTAACGTTTGGGTTGCGGCGAGGGCAAGCGAAAAACAGGCTTTGACAACAGGAACGACCAAGAGCCGCAACGGACGTGCCGCCAGTGTCGGGCGACCCTTCAGTCGCCCATCCTGACCGCGCCGCCCGCGACCATCCGCAGGGCCTGCGCATAGGTGCGATGCTCCACCGTCAGCACGCGGGCCGCCAGCGTTTCCGCGGTATCGCCGTCAAGCACGGGCACGCGCGTCTGCAGGATCACGGGGCCTTCGTCCATGCCCTCGGTGACGAAATGCACGGTGCAGCCGGCCTCTGTTCGGCCGGCGTCGAGCGCGCGCCGATGCGTGTCGAGGCCGGGGAAATCGGGCAGGAGGGAGGGGTGGATGTTGAGGATGCGGCCCTCGTAGCGGCTGATGAAGGCGCCGCTCAGAAGCCGCATATAGCCGGCCAGGCACAGGAGATCGGGCTTCAGCGTTTCCACATGATCGAGAATGGCGGCTTCGTGCGCGGCCTTGTCGGCGTAGTCGCGCCGCTCGAAGGCGGCCGTGGGAATGCCGCGGGCCTCGGCCTTTGCCAGTCCGCCGGCGCTCGCGCGATCCGACACCACGCCGACGATCTCGGCGGGATAATCGTCCGCGGCGCAGGCGTGGCTCAGCGCCAGCATATTGGAGCCGCCGCCGGAGATGAACACGACGACGCGTTTGCGCGGCGCCGTTCCGCTCACGAGCGTCTCGCTCACAGCGCCAGCGTTCCCTGGTAGACCACGCCCGGTGCGCCCTCGTCGCGGGCGATCATCCGGCCGAGGCGGAACACCGTCTCGCCCTCGGCGGACAGCGCCGCCGCCACGCTGTCGGCGACATCGGCCGGGACGACGGCGATCATGCCGACGCCGCAGTTGAAGGTGCGCAGCATTTCGGTCGCCGCCACGCCGCCGGTGCGGGCCAGCCAGGCGAACACGGGCGGCGCCTTGACGGCGGAAAGATCGATCTCGGCCGCGAGATGCTTGGGCAGCACGCGCGGGATGTTTTCCGGAAAGCCGCCGCCGGTGATGTGGGCGAGCGCCTTGATGCCGCCGGTCTCGCGAATGACCTTCAGCAACGACTTCACATAGATGCGCGTCGGCGTCATCAGCACGTCGGCAAGCGTCGCACCATGCGTGCCGGCGTCGAAGGGGGCGGGCGCGTCCCAGGCGAGGCCCGAGAGCCCGACGATCTTGCGCACCAGCGAATAGCCGTTGGAATGGACGCCGGAGGAGGCGAGGCCGAGGATGACGTCGCCTTCCGCGATATCGCCCGCCGGCAGCAGCCGTCCGCGCTCGGCAGCGCCCACGGCAAAGCCCGCGAGGTCGTAGTCGCCGCCCGAATACATGCCCGGCATTTCCGCCGTCTCGCCGCCGATCAGCGCGCAGCCGGCATCCCGGCAGCCCGCGGCAATGCCCGCGACGATCGCCGCGCCCTGGTCGGGGTCGAGCTTGCCGGTCGCGAAATAGTCGAGGAAGAACAGCGGCTCGGCGCCCTGCACCACGAGGTCGTTGACGCACATGGCCACGAGATCGATGCCGACGGTGTCGTGCTTGTCGGCGTCGATGGCGATCTTCAGCTTCGTGCCGACGCCGTCATTGGCCGCGACGAGAACCGGATCGGTGAAGCCTGCGGCCTTCAGGTCGAACAGGCCGCCGAAGCCGCCGATTTCGCCATCGGCGCCCGGCCTGCGGGTGGAGCGGACATGCGGCTTGATCTTCTCGACCATCAGGTTTCCGGCATCGATATCGACGCCCGCATCGCTGTAGGTCAGACCGTTCTTTCCCGACTGGCTCATGTTTGGCTCTCCACGCACCCGTTCAAGCCCTGCGATTGGCATGTGGTGCGGCCAAGTGCAAGCGCACAAGGGGCGCCACGGGGCTTTTTCCCGCACGGATCGCGTCCCGATGCGGCCTCACGCACCGGTCGTCTCGCGTTCACGCCGCGGGGATAGCCAATCGCGGGCGCTTGACCGGCTGCCTTGCACCGTCCTATCTCCAGCCTATCTCATTGCAGGAAGACCCCGGGCCCCATGCGAACCCGGGTGAAGCGAGCCCCGGACCCCCGCGGGGCCACCGCGGTGTCAACAGGATCGGAGCGTCAGATGGCCACCATTTTCAGCGGCAAGGGACTTCGCCGCCAGGCCGTCTTCTGGGCGGCCTTCTTCGTCCTCTTCATCGCCTTCCTGTTCGTGTTCTCCTCCATCCTCCTGCCGTTCCTGGCCGGCATGGCGCTCGCCTATTTCCTCGATCCGATCGCCGATCGGCTGGAGAAATGGGGCCTGAGCCGGATGATGGCGACCATCGTCATTCTCGTCGGCTTCATCGTCATCTTCGCGCTTTCGCTGGTGCTGATCATCCCGATCATCTTCACGCAGGCCTCCGAATTCATCGCCAAGATCCCGGACTATGTCGCGAGCTTCCAGGACTTTCTGGCAAGTCCCCATGCCGAAATCCTGCCGGACTGGCTGCAGAGCCAGCTGCCGGCGATCCGTCAGAATTCGGCGCGCCTGCTGGCCCAGGGCGCAAGTTTCCTCGGCACGCTGGTGCAGCAACTCTGGAACTCCGGCGTTGCGCTGCTCGACATCATCTCGCTGTTCGTCGTCACCCCCGTCGTCGCCTTCTACCTGCTGCTCGACTGGGATCGCATGGTCGCCAAGGTCGACAGCTGGATCCCGCGCGGCCAGCTCTCCACCGTCCGCCAGATCGCGTCCGACATGGACAGCTCGATCGCCGGCTTCGTGCGCGGGCAGGGCTCGCTCTGCATCATTCTCGGCCTCTATTACGGCATCCTGCTGACCGTCGCCGGCCTCAACTTCGGCCTGCTCATCGGCTTCTTCGCGGGCATCATCAGCTTCATTCCCTATGTCGGCTCCATGGTCGGCCTGGTGCTGGCGGTCGGCGTGGCGCTGGTGCAGTTCTGGCCGGATTACTTCTGGGTCATCGTCGTCGCCTGCATCTTCTTCTCGGGGCAGTTCCTCGAAGGCAACATTCTGCAGCCGAAACTCGTCGGCAGCAGCGTTGGCCTGCACCCGGTCTGGCTGATGTTCGCGCTGCTCGCCTTCGGCTCGCTGTTCGGCTTCGTCGGGCTGCTCGTGGCCGTGCCCGCGGCTGCCGCGCTCGGCGTCCTCGTGCGCTTCGCTCTGGCGCGCTACCTTGAAAGCGACGTCTACCACAGCCCGCCGACGCACACGACCATCGAGGCCCAGCCGAACGTGCCGCACAGCCTGACATGAACCGCCGCGACGACCAGTTGCCGCTGCCTCTGGGGCATGCGCCGCAGATCAGCCGCGACGACCTGCTCGTCTCGCCCTCGCTGGAGGCGGCGGTGGCGATCGTCGATCATTGGCCGCAATGGCCGTCGCCCGTGGTGGTGCTGGTCGGGCCGCCGGGGTCCGGCAAGTCGCATCTCGCCGCCATCTGGGCCGGCACGAGCGGCGCCACCGCGATCGATCTCCAGCCCGGAACCGAGGCGCCCGGGATCGCCGCCAAGGGCCCCGTGCTCTTCGAGGACGCCGACCGGCACGGCTTCGACGAGACGGCCCTGTTCCACGTCATCAACAGCGTACGCGAAAACGGCACCTTTCTGATGGTCACCGCCCGCAGCCGGCCCGCCGCCTGGGGCGTGCGCCTGCCGGATCTCGCCTCGCGCCTCAAGGCGGTCACGGTCGTGGAGACCAGCGAGCCGGACGACGATCTTCTCGGCCAGGTTCTGATGAAGCTCTTTGCCGATCGCCAGCTCTTCCCCGACGAAAGGCTCATCGCCTATCTCGTCGCCCGCATGGAGCGCTCGCTCGAAACCGCCCATCGCGCGGTGGCCGAGATGGACCGGCTGGCGCTCGCCCGCCAGACGCGGATCAACCGCGCACTGGCTGCCGAAGTGCTTGAAAAAATTGGTAATGCAGGGGATACTCAGGAAATCCCGGACGCGGACGATTGACTGTCACAGTTCTGTCGTCAAACTCGTCTAGCAGCTTTTGAGAAAAGCGTATGAGGGAGCGGGACATGGACACGACGACAGCTGCGGCAAAGACGAGCACCGCGCCGGCCAACCCGAACGACAAGACCGCCAAAGCGCATGCCGACAAAACTTCGGCCGAAAAAGCGGGCGCCTCGAAAAGCGCGACGGCGAAGGACGGCGTCGAGGACGGCATCGACCTCCTGAACAGCCCGGAACGCTTCATCAACCGCGAATTCTCCTGGCTGCAGTTCAATCGCCGCGTGCTGGAGGAAACCCTCAACACCGCCCATCCGCTGCTCGAACGCGTCCGCTTCCTGTCGATTTCGGCCGCCAACCTCGACGAGTTCTTCATGGTCCGCGTCGCCGGTCTCGAGGCGCAGGTGCGCCAGAGCGTCGTCGTGCGCAGTCCGGACGGCAAGACGCCGGCCGAACAGCTGGGCGACATCCTGAAAGAGATCAACACGCTGCAGATGGAGCAGCAGGCCTCGCTCGCCGTGCTGCAGCAGTATCTCGCCAAGGAGGACATCCTCATCGTGCGGCCGGTCTCGCTATCGGCCGACGACCGGGCCTGGCTGGAGACGACCTTCGACCAGTCGATGTTCCCGGTCCTCACCCCGCTCTCCATCGATCCGGCGCATCCGTTCCCCTTCATTCCCAATCTCGGCTTCACCATGGGCCTGCAGCTCGTCAGCCGCTCCGGCCGCGAGCCGATGACGGCGCTTTTGCGCCTGCCCGTGGCGCTCGATCGTTTCGTGCGCCTGCCGGACGTGCATTCGACCATTCGCTACATCACGCTGGAAGACGTGGTGGGCATGTTCATCAGCCGTCTGTTCCCCGGCTACGACGTCAAGGGCGCCGGCACGTTCCGCATCATCCGCGACAGCGATATCGAGGTCGAGGAAGAGGCGGAAGATCTGGTGCGCTTCTTCGAGACCGCGCTGAAGCGCCGCCGTCGCGGCTCGGTCATCCGCATCGAAATCGATTCGGAAATGCCGCTGGAGCTGCGCCGCTTCGTCATCTCGGAACTTGCCGTGCCGGAAAACCGCGTGGCCGTTCTGCCCGGCCTGCTGGCGCTGAACACGCTGTCGGAAATCACCAAGGCGCCGCGCGAGGACCTGCGCTTCGCGCCCTACAATGCGCGATTTCCCGAGCGAGTCCGAGAGCACATGGGAGACTGCTTCGCCGCCATCCGCGAAAAAGACATGGTGGTTCACCACCCCTATGAGAGCTTCGACGTCGTTGTCCAGTTCCTCCATCAGGCTGCGCGCGATCCTGACGTCCTTGCGATAAAGCAGACGCTCTACCGCACCTCCAACGACAGCCCGATCGTGCGTGCGCTGATCGACGCGGCCGACGCCGGCAAGTCGGTGACGGCGCTGGTCGAGCTCAAGGCCCGCTTCGACGAGGAGGCCAACATCCGCTGGGCGCGGGACCTTGAGCGCGCCGGCGTGCAGGTCGTCTTCGGCTTCATCGAGCTGAAGACCCATGCCAAGATGTCGATGGTCGTGCGGCGCGAGGAGGGCAAGCTGCGCACCTATTGCCACCTCGGCACCGGCAACTACCACCCCGTCACCGCCAAGATCTATACCGACCTGTCCTTCTTCACCTGCTCGCCCGTGATCGGCCACGACATGGCGAACATCTTCAACTTCATCACCGGCTATGGCGAGCCCGAGGCCGGCATGAAGCTGGCGATCTCGCCGCACACGCTGCGTCCGCGCATCCTCCAGCATATCGAGGAGGAGATCGTCCATGCCGGTGCCGGTCGCCCGGCGTCGATCTGGATGAAGATGAATTCGCTGGTCGATCCCGAGATCATCGATGCGCTCTACCGGGCAAGCCGCGCCGGCGTCGAGGTCGAGCTGATCGTGCGCGGCATCTGCTGCCTGCGTCCGCAGGTGCCCGGCCTGTCGGACAATATCCGCGTCAAGTCGATCGTCGGACGGTTTCTGGAGCACAGCCGCATCTTCTGTTTCGGCAACGGCCACGCTCTTCCCTCCGAGCATGCGCTTGTGTATATCGGCTCGGCGGACATGATGCCGCGCAACCTGGACCGGCGTGTCGAGACCCTCGTACCTCTCGTCAACCGGACCGTGCACGAACAGGTCCTGTCGCAGATCATGCTGGCAAATCTCATCGATAACCAGCAGAGCTACGAAATTCTCGAGGACGGCACCTCGCGACGGATCTCGGTGTCCAAGGACAGCGAGCCGTTCAATGCGCAAGTCTATTTCATGACCAATCCCAGCCTGTCGGGCCGGGGCGAGGCCCTGAAGTCGAGTGCGCCCAAGGTTATCGCCGGCTGGGACAGCGACCGCAGAAAGTAAAGCTGGACCCGTATGGTAGAATCCGAAGCTCAGGGGCGCTTGCCTGGCATCGCTCCTGTTTCCGTCGTCGATATCGGCTCCAACTCGATCCGGCTCGTGATCTATGAGGGGCTCAACCGTTCGCCGGCCGTGCTCTTCAACGAAAAGGTCATGTGCGGTCTTGGCAAGGGCATCGATGCCACCGGCCAGATGGATGCCGAAAGCGTCGAGCGGGCGCTGAAGGCGCTGCATCGCTTCAAGGCGCTGGCGACCCAGGCGCGCGCCTCCACCGGCTTCGTGCTGGCGACGGCGGCGGCCCGCGATGCCTCCAACGGTCCCGATTTCATCCGCCGCGCCGAGCTGATCCTCGGCCAGAAGATCCGCGTCCTCTCCGGTGAGGAAGAGGCCTATTTCTCCGCGCTCGGCATCGTCAGCGGCTATCATGATCCGGACGGCGTCGTCGGCGATCTCGGCGGCGGCTCGCTGGAGCTGGTCGATGTCGTCGGCCGCACCATCGGCACCGGCATCACCCTGCCGCTCGGCGGCATCCGCCTGTCGGAACATGCCGGGGGCTCGCTGGAGCGGGCCCGTGCCTATGTCCGCAAGACGGTGAAGAACGTCGAGGTGCTGAAACGCGGCGCCGGGCGCAATTTCTACGCCGTCGGCGGCACATGGCGCTCCATCGCCAAGCTGCATATGGAACTCAGCGACTATCCGCTGCACATGATGCAGGGCTACGAGATGAGCTATGACGAGGCGATGAGCTTCCTGCCGGAGGTCATCGAGCCGAAGGACATCAAGATCCCGGCCTTCGCCGCGATTTCCCGCAGCCGCCGCAATCTTCTGCCCTATGGCGCGATCGCGCTGCAGGAGACGATCGCGCTGCTGAAGCCCGCCCGCATCTCGTTCTCCGCGCTCGGCGTGCGCGAAGGCTACCTGTTCTCGCTGCTGTCCGAACAGGCCCGCAATGCCGATCCGCTGCTCACCGCCGCCTCCGAACTCGCGATCCTGCGCGCCCGTTCGCCCGAACATGCCCGCGAGCTGGCACAGTGGACGGGCCGGGTGCTGCCGGCCTTCGGCGTCGAGGAGACCGAGGAAGAGGCCCGCTACCGGCAGGCCGCCTGCCTGCTCGCCGACATTTCCTGGCGCGCGCATCCCGATTATCGCGGCCTGCAGGCGCTCAATATCATCGCCCATTCCACCTTTTCCGGCATCACCCATGCCGGCCGCGCCTATATCGCGCTCGCCAACTACTACCGGCACGACGGCCTCAACGACACTGGCGCCACCAGCCCGCTGTCGGCCATCACCCCGGCGCGCATGTTGGAACTGGCGAAGATCCTCGGCGCGCTGCTGCGCGTCGCCTATCTCTTCTCCGCCTCCATGCCGGGCGTCGTCCGCAACCTCACCATCAAGCCGTCCGCCGCTGCAAATACCGATCTCGATTTCGTGGTGCCCGCGGCCTATAGCGAATTTGCCGGCGAACGCCTGGAAGGCCGCCTGCAGCAGCTGGCCAAGCAGACCGGCAAGCGGATCGCGTTCCGGTTCGAATAGGGGATCGTCTCAGACAAAAAGGGGGAGGACGGTGCAGCACCGTCCTCCCCTTGTTTTCGAGACCGATGGGGACCCTATTCGGCCTTGAGGAATTCGGCCACGTCGAGCAGCACGAACTCGTTGTCGTCGGCCTTGTCGAGCGCGCGACCGGCCGAGAAGGGCAGGTTGTTGTCGTTGCCGACGATGATATGGGTCTCGTCGATCCGGTCGACATTCTCGATCGTGACGAACGGCATGCCGTAGACGCCCTTGGTGCCGCCCTGCCGGTTCTTGCCGTCGGGATCGGCGATGTTCAACAGATCGATATAGCCGATCTTGCGCACGGCCTTGCCGACATTCGCCGCGCTCATCTCGATCTTGTAGACGCGCTTCACCTTGGCCGGGGTGGCAAAGCAGTCGGGCTTCGGCGCCTTGGGGTCGGCGCAGGCCTTGTCGGGCGTGCCCGCGCCATTGTCGCGCTCGATCACCAGCGCGGTCTTGTCGTCCAGCATGTTGAAATCGCCGATCGCCTCGCCGCCGGCGGCGAGCGGATAGAGCCAGCTGCGACCCGTCCAGGCCTTGCTGGCGGCGTCGAGTTCCAGGATGCGCAGGGCCGGATGGCCGTCCGCCTGCTCGACGGTCGCCTTGTCGGTCCAGATCGGGCCTTCGAGCAGGCCGTAGAGCTTCGTGCCGTCCGGCGACAGGGCGAGGCCCTCGAAGCCGCCGGAGCGCTTGAGGTTGAAGGCGGGCATCGGCTTCGACGGATCGGCCTGCACGGTCAGGACCGGATTGTCCGGCGACGTCACCGGCGTCGCCTCGGAGACCGTTGGCACCACGTCGGTCAGGTGTCCGTCGCGGGTGAATTTCAGCACCCAGGGGCCGAATTCCTCGCCGATGACGAATCCGTCGGCCACCGGCTGGATCGATTCGATGTCGAAATCGGCACCGGTGAGATAGCGCTTCGCGGCGCCCTCCAGGACGATCGGAAAAGGGGCCTTCCGGTCGGGATCGGACAGGAACACCGTTTCGAGCGGCGTGACCGTGCCGTCGGCCCAGTCGATGCGGATATGGTGGAGCATCAGCATGGCGTCGCTCGAATTGAGCTTGGAGCCGAAGCCGTTGTCCGACAGCGTCCAGAACGTGCCGTCGCCGACCGACTTGATGCCGGAAAAGCCCTGCATCGGCTGGCCGTCGAACGGCAGCGACAGCCCGGTCGGCCGAACGCCGTCCTTGCCGGGAACCGTTGCGAGCGCCGTGGCGCGCTTGCGATCCGCGGTGGTGAACTTGCCGGAGGTCTGCAGATGCTCCGGCGCATCGGCCGGCGCCTTGATGATGGTGTCGGCCGGCAGCACGGCCTGTCCGGCAAGCTTAGCCGGGAATGGACGGTCGTCCGCCCGGGCCGTCGTCATCTGGGCCGTGGAGGCCAGCAGGAGTGCCAGTGTCGCGGTGGCTAGGTAACGCATCGTGGTGCCCTCGGTCATGAAATCAACGGGACAGCGAGTACGTGGGCCGGATGATGTTGGCGCGACGGTTTGGTGACAGATGCGTGACGCCCCGATCCGGGCAAGCGCAGGGCAAGCGTAGGGACGCACTTCGCCATCGCGGCGATCGAGGCCTCACCCCCGCGACAGGGCGGCCCAGCGGCCGGGCGTCAGTCCATGCGCCGTCTTGAAGTGCCGGGTGAAATGCGCCTGATCGGCAAAGCCGGTCGCAAGCGCGATGTCGGCGAGCGGACGCCCCTTTCGGATGAGCGCGCGCGCCTGCTCCAGCCGGCGCATGATCAGGTAGCGATGCGGGCTCGTGCCGAGACAGGCGCGGAACTGGCGGGCGAGGGCGAAGCGGTCGAGCCCGGTCACGGCTTCCAGATCCGCCGAGGTGACCGGCCGGTCGTGCGCGCCGTGGAGAAAGTCGCAAGCCCGCCGCACGGCCGCCGCGTCGATCCGCACGCCCGCGGCGGTCCCCCGTCGCGCATGCCGCGACAGGCCGTCGGCGACCGCGCTGAGCAGTTCGGCGCAGTGGAGGTCGTCGAGTTCGCCATCGAGATCGCGCATCGCATCCGCAAGGCTTGCCGCAAGCGACGGGTCGGACAACACGGGCGAGGCCACGAAGGGAAGGTCCCGGCTGCCGAGCGCATCGATCAGCCGTTCCGGCGGCAGATACAGCATCCGGTAGCGCAGCCCGTCCTCCGTCGCCGCCCCGCCATCATGCACCTCGTCGGGATGCAGCACGATGATGTTGCCCGGCGCGCTGTAGCGCACCTCGCCGCGATAGCGGAACGTCTGGACGCCGTGCAGCGTCAGGCCCAGCGCATAGGTGTCGTGCCGGTGCGGCGCAAAGGCATTGCCGCGAAAGGCGGCCTCGATGCGCTCGATCCCGGTGCCCTCCGCGATCCGGATGCGGTCGGTCACCGGCGATCCGCACGAACGTTCAAGATCGTCGCCCGCGCGATCGGCTAGAGACGCATCGGGCGCATCCGGCGCCCTGTAGCCGAGAATGGAGTTCGCCGTCATGTTCGATACCAAATTCGTCATCGTGTTGCGCGAGGATCTCGCCGTCTGGCAGAAGCTGAACGTGACCGCGTTTCTGACAAGCGGCATCGTCGGCGCAAAGCCCGATCTGATCGGCGAAGCCTACCGCGATGCGACCGGCAACGTCTACAACGCGTTGAGCGTCCAGCCCGTCATCGTCCTGTCGGCGGGGCCGGACCTGCTGCGCACGATTCTCGCCCGCACGCTGCAACGCGAGGTCCGCACATCGCTCTATATCGAGGAGATGTTTGCGACCGGGCACGACGCCGCCAACCGGGCGGTGTTTGCGGATTTCGCACCGGATACCGCCAATATCGTCGGTCTCGCTTTAAATGCCGACAAGAAGATCGCCGACAAGATCATCAAGGGCGCAAAGCTGCATTCGTAAGGCCGGTCTGCCCGGCGCGGGCGGCTGCGATCAGAGTTCCACGGTCTCGATCTTGCGGTCCACGAAGCGCAGCGCCACGGCGCCATTGATCAGCTTCAGCGCGATCTCGCCGAACAGTTCGCGCCGCCAGCCCTTCAGCGCGCCGACATCGGCCTTCTCGCCTTCGGACGCGATGCGTTCGATGTCCTCGCTGTTGGCGATGATCTTGGCGGCGACGCCCTGTTTCTCGGCGACGAGTTTCAAAAGGACCTTGAGCAGTTCGATCGCCGCGGCGGCACCTTCGCTCGTCTGGTTCTGGCGGGGCAGGCGGGGCATGTCGGCCTTGGGCAGAGCCAGCGCCTCGTTGACCGCCTCGATGATGGCGCCGCCGGCGCTGGAGCGTTCCCAGCCCTTGGGCACCGTGCGCAGCCGCGACATGGCCTCGGCGTCCTTCGGCTGCTGCTGAGCGATCTCGTAGAGGGCGTCGTCCTTCAGCACCCGGCCGCGCGGCACGTTGCGGGACCGTGCCTCGCGTTCGCGCCAGGCGGCGATCCGCTGCAGCACGGCAAGCTCGATCGGCTTCTTCAACCGCATCTTCAGCCGCTGCCAGGCATCGTCCGGATGCATGTCGTAGGTCTCGCGCGATTCGAGCACCGCCATCTCCTCCGTCAGCCACAGCGAGCGGCCTTCGCGCTCCAGCTCGGCCTTCAGGTGGTGGTAGACGTCGCGCAGATGGGTGACGTCGGCCAGCGCATAATCGAGCTGCTTGTCCGTCAGCGGCCGGCGGCTCCAGTCGGTGAAGCGCGAGGACTTGTCGATATGCTCGCCCTTGATGCGGCTGACGAGCTGGTCGTAGGAGACGCTGTCGCCGAAGCCGCAGACCATCGCCGCGACCTGCGTGTCGAAGATCGGGTGCGGGATGAGGCCGCCGAGATGGAAGATGATTTCGATGTCCTGCCGCGCGGCATGGAAGACCTTGATGATGTCGGGATTGGCCATCAGCGCGAAGAAGGGGGCGAGGTCGAGGCCCTTGGCGAGCGGATCGACGATCACGGCGATGTCGGGGCCGGCCATCTGGATCAGGCAGAGCTGCGGCCAGAACGTCGTCTCGCGCAGAAACTCGGTGTCGATCGTCAGATAAGGTGCCGTCGCCAGCGTGTCGCAGGCTGCCTGCAGCGCCGCAGTCGTATCGATAATGTCCATCGGATCTCCGGGGATATGGAGGCGGGTTTTCTTTCTCTTCTCTTTTGGTGCGGGGATGTCAACCGAGCGACATGAAAAAGCCGCGATTCCGCACCGGCCCCGATCCGTCTCAGACGACCCTGAGATAGGAGGACATGCCCGTTTTCTGGTGCTCGATGATGTGGCAGTGGAGCATCCAGTCGCCGGGATTGTCGGCGACGAGCGCGAGTTCCGCCTGCTCGTCCGGCTGCAGCAGGATCGTATCCGTCGGCGGCGGCAGCACGCTGCGCTTGTTGGACGAGAGGACGTGGAACGTCAGCCCGTGCAGGTGGATCGGATGCGCATGCGGGGTGCGGTTGGCGATCTGGAACACGTAGCTCTGCCCGAGCTTCAGCTCCGCCAGCGGCGCGATCGGGTCCGGCGTGTCGCCCGGCCATGGCACCTTGTTGATCGCCCAGAACGTATAGCCGAGCGAGCCGCAGAGACTTGTCCCCGCCTTATGCTCGGCCGTGGCCGTGACATCGAGCGGGATGCGCCGGGCGCCCGCGATATCCGGCCGCGCGATCGGATTGGCGGCGAGCGCCCCGGCCTCGCGCAGGTCGCGTTTCAGCGAGGAACCGCGCGCGACCAGCGTCGCGATGGTCCAGGGATTGGAGCCGCGCAGATTGCCGAGCGTGACGATCGCGCCCTCGCCATCCGGCATCCGCACCACGATGTCGGCCCGCTGCCCCGGCCCGAGATCGAGCGTCTCCAGCACCGAGGGAAGCGTGAGCGCATTCGAATCGAGCGCGAGGACTGCGGCGGGCGCGTCGATGCCGACCGTATAGATGCGCGTGACGTCGGTCGCCGCGATCCGCAGCCGCACCAGCCCGCCGGCCGGGGCCTCGAACTGCGGGGCGCGCTGCCAGTTGGCGGTACGCACCGTGCCATAGGTGCCGCCACGGGCCGCATCGCGCGGCTTGAACGGCGCGATGAAGCCGCCGTCGGCGCCGAGCCGCCAGTCGCGCAGGTTCAGCACGATCTCGGCATCGAAGACCGGATCGGACGGGTTTTCCACGACGATGACGCCGGTCATGCCGTGGCCCATCTGGGTCAGCGTGTTGCAATGGGGATGATACCAGAACGTGCCGGCATCGGGCGGGGTGAAGGCATAGTCGAAGCTGTCGCCGGGATAGACGTAAGCCTGCGTCATCTCCGGCACGCCGTCCATGGCATTGGGAATGCGCAGCCCGTGCCAGTGCACGGTGGTCGGCTCGTCGAGGCTGTTCAAAAGCTTTGCCGCGAACGGCTGGCCCTGTTTCATCCGCAGGATCGGCGGTGCGCCGGATGCCGAAGGCGCGTCGCCGGATGCCGAAGGCGCGTCGCTGAGCGCCCAGGTCATGACCCGCGTCTCCGCGCCGCCTTCGACAAGCCTTGCGGCACCGAATCGGGCGTCGAGCGTCAAAGGTGCGGCGGTGCCCGGACGCGCGGCAAGGCCGGCGCCGAGCGCGAAGGAGGCCGCCGTTGCGGCACTGGCTTTGAGGAGCGTTCGGCGGGTGAGGGCGGGCATGATTTCGTCCGGAAGCGAGGAGGACCCCTCCATAAACTTGATCGGCCCGTTCAGCAATTGCGGCGTCCATCTTTCCCGCCTGCTTTGCGAGCCGTCGGGGGGTGTCGCAGGTCCGGTCGCGGTGCAAGATCGGGCCTTCCGGGCAGGCTCCGCCTTGACAAATCGGACCCGTCATGCGCTTTTCCGCGCGATTTCGACGCCGCCGGGACAAGGAAACGTTCTCCCGTGTGCGGCATTTGCCAGTTCCAGGACACGCCCATGCACCGTTACCGCAGTCACACTTGCGCCGCCCTTCGCCAGACCGATGTCGGCCAGAACGTCCGTCTTTCCGGCTGGGTGCATCGTGTCCGCGACCATGGCGGCGTGCTGTTCATCGACCTGCGCGACCATTACGGCCTGACCCAGGTCGTGGTCGATCCCGACAGCCCGGCTTTCAAGGCGGCGGAAGCCGTGCGCGGCGAATGGGTCATCTGCATCGACGGCCGGGTCAAGGCCCGCACCGCCGAGACGGTCAACAAGACCATGCCGACCGGCGAGATCGAGCTCTATGCCGAAGGCATCGAGGTGCTCTCCGCCGCCAAGGAACTGCCGCTGCCGATCTTCGGCGAGCCGGATTATCCCGAGGACGTGCGCCTCAAATACCGCTTCCTCGACCTGCGCCGCGAGACGCTTCACCGCAACATCGTCAAGCGCACGCAGATCGTCGCCGACATGCGCAACCGCATGAACGCCGAGGGCTTCGCCGAATACACGACGCCGATTCTCACCGCGTCCTCGCCGGAAGGCGCGCGCGACTTCCTCGTGCCGTCGCGCATCCATCCCGGCACCTTCTTCGCGCTGCCGCAGGCACCGCAGCAGTACAAGCAGCTGCTGATGGTCGCCGGCTTCGACCGCTATTTCCAGATCGCGCCCTGCTTCCGCGACGAAGACCCGCGCGCCGACCGCCTGCCGGGCGAATTCTACCAGCTCGACATGGAAATGAGCTTCGTCGAGCAGGAAGACGTCTGGGACACGATGGCGCCGGTCATATCAGGCGTGTTCGAAAAGTTCGCCGAGGGCAAGCCGGTCACGAAGGACTGGCCGCGCATTCCCTATGACGTCGCGATCCGCAAATACGGCTCCGACAAGCCGGACCTGCGCAACCCGATCGAGATGCAGGCCGTGACCGAGCATTTCGCCGGTTCCGGCTTCAAGGTCTTCGCCAACATGATCGCCTCCAACCCCAAGGTCGAGGTCTGGGCGATCCCGGCCAAGACCGGCGGCAGCCGCGCCTTCTGCGACCGGATGAACGCCTGGGCGCAGTCCACCGGCCAGCCGGGCCTCGGCTATATTTTCTGGCGCGCCGAAGGCGAGACGGTCGAAGGCTCCGGCCCGCTGGCCAAGAACATCGGCCCCGAGCGCACCGAGGCGCTGCGCGTCCAGCTCGGTCTCGAGGCGGGCGATGCCTGCTTCTTCGTGGCCGGCGATCCCGCCAAGTTCTACAAGTTCGCCGGCGAAGCCCGCACGCGGGCCGGCGAGGAGCTGAACCTCGTCGATCGCGACCGGTTCGAGCTCTGCTGGATCGTGGACTTCCCCTTCTACGAATGGAGCGAGGAAGAGAAAAAGGTCGACTTCGCCCACAATCCCTTCTCCATGCCGCAGGGCGGGCTCGAGGCGCTGGAAACCCAGGATCCGCTGACGATCAAGGCCTATCAGTACGACGCCGTCTGCAACGGCTTCGAGATCGCGTCGGGCTCCATCCGGAACCAGTCGCCGGAGCTGATGGTCAAGGCGTTCGAGCTGGTCGGCCTGTCCAAGCAGGACGTGGAAGACCGCTTCGGCGGCATGTACCGCGCCTTCCAGTACGGCGCCCCCCCGCATGGCGGCTGCGCCTTCGGCGTCGACCGCGTGGTCATGCTGCTCGTCGGCGCCAAGAACCTGCGCGAGATCTCGCTGTTCCCGATGAACCAGCAGGCTCAGGACCTCCTGATGAACGCCCCCAGCGAAGCCTCCCCGACGCAGCTGCGCGAACTCGCCCTCCGCGTCGTGCCGCAGCCGAAAAAGGATTGAGCCGCGTCAGGCGGATCGGGATCTGAGACGATGAAGGGCGGCCATGTGCCGCCCTTCTCCGTTCGCTGCCGCAGCCTTCACCCTCGCCGGTTTCAAGGACGCGGGGGAGTTCGGCATTGCGTTGCGGGCCTTTGCGGGCTAAGAAACGCCATCACAACGGACCCGGGTGTGATCCCCGGGTGGCTCTTCCGGCCGCCGATCCGCCGGACAACGCACAGCATCAGCCCTGATAACCGCTTCGGACCTCGTCCCGGCTGGTGCGTTCCTGTTTGCGAAACGTACCCTCCATGATCTCACTGTCCACCTATCGTCACGAATGGTTTTCCAACATTCGCGGCGACATTCTGTCCGGCATCGTCGTGGCGCTGGCGCTCATTCCCGAGGCCATCGGCTTTTCGGTCATCGCCGGCGTCGATCCGAAGGTGGGGCTGTTCGCCTCCTTTGCCATCGCTTGCGTCGCCGCCTTCACCGGCGGCCGACCCGGCATGATCTCGGCGGCAACCGCCGCCACCGCCGTCGTCATGGTCAGCCTCGTGCGCGACCACGGGCTGCAGTATCTCTTTGCCGCCACCATCCTCATGGGCATCCTGCAGATCGCGGGCGGCTTCCTGAAGCTCGGGCGGCTGATGCGCTTCGTGTCGCGCTCGGTCATCACCGGCTTCGTCAATGCGCTGGCGATCCTCATCTTCATGGCGCAGCTGCCCGAACTCATCGGCGTGCCCGCCCTGACCTATGGGATGATCGCGATCGGGCTCGGCATCATCTACCTCTTTCCCTACGTGACCAAGGCCATCCCGTCGCCGCTCGTCGCCATCGCGGTGCTGACCGCGGTCGCCGTCTTCGGCGGGCTCGACCTGCGCACCGTCGGCGATCTCGGCGAGCTGCCCTCCAGCCTGCCGGTCTTCGGCCTGCCGGACGTGCCGCTGACCTGGGAAACGCTGCGGATCATCTTTCCCTATTCCGTGACGCTGGCGGCGGTCGGTCTGCTCGAATCGCTGCTGACGGCGCAGATCGTCGACGACATGACGGACACGCCGAGCAACAAGAGCCAGGAATGCGTCGGCCAGGGCGCCGGCAACATCGCCTCGGCGCTGATCGGCGGCATGGGCGGCTGCGCCATGATCGGCCAGTCGGTCATCAACGTCTCCTCCGGCGGCCGCGGGCGCCTTTCCACCTTCGTGGCCGGCGCCTTCCTCCTGTTCCTCATCCTCGTTCTCGACGATATCGTGCGCATCATCCCGATGGCGGCGCTGGTCGCGGTGATGATCATGGTCTCGATCGGCACCTTCTCCTGGCGCTCGATCCTCGATCTGCGCACGAACCCGCTGCCATCTTCCGTCGTCATGCTGGCGACGGTCGTGACCGTGGTTGCGACCCACGATCTCGCCAAGGGCGTCATCGTCGGCGTGCTGCTGTCGGGCGTATTCTTCGCCGGCAAGGTGGCAAAGCTCTTCCGCGTGGTGCCCTTAGGCGATGCGAGCGGGCGGATCTACCGCGTCGAGGGACAGCTGTTCTTCGCCTCGGCCGACAGCTTCATCGCCGCCTTCGACTTCGCCGAAACGCCCGCAAGCGTGACGATCGACGTCTCCGCCGCGCATTTCTGGGACATCACCGCCGTCGGCGCACTCGACAAGGTGGTGCTCAAATTCCGCCGCTCCGGCGTGCCTGTCGAGGTGATCGGCCTCAACGCCGCAAGTGCGACGATGCTCGACCGCTTCGCCGTGCACGACAAGCCGGACGCACCGGCGCTGCCGCACGTCTCGCACTGATCGCGGCCTCGCAGCGGGTGCTTCCCGACCGCCGCGCGGCTTCGGGAGGCATCCGGCTTCGGACATGAAAAAGCCCGCCGGCCGTCTTGCAAGAGGTCGTCTCGCGAGGAGACGTCTCGCAAGGGGAACGGCGGGCTTGGTGTTTCAGATGACCGAGGATGGCCTTAGTCGTTGGCGGTGACCTTGACGCCCAGCACGCTCGGCAGCGTGTTCGGCGCGCCCATGCCGGCACCCATGATCATCGGGAAGGGGACGGGCTTTTCCGGCTCGGCCGTGATCGTCAGGTTCTTCGGCGCGTCGAGGTAGGTGTTGATCGCCGCCGTCAGCTCGTTCTGCAGGTCGGGAAGGTTGAGCTGCGCGATCATGATCGGGGCGAGGCCCTTGATCGACTGCGCCAGCTGCTCGCCGGTCACGCCCTGCTCCGCACCGAAATAGTCGAGCAGGCGCTTGGTGATCGAGGCATCCTCGAAGCGGATCGAGGCCGAGGTGAAGCTGAGCTGCTGCATGAGGCCCATGGCCGACAGGCCGAGCGCCTGGTTGGCGGCCTCCTTGTTCGGATTGGCCTCGGCGGCCTTGAAGGCCTCCTGGAAGGAATTCAGGAGCTGGAGCGTGTAGCCCGAAACATTGAGGCCGATCGACAGGCGGCCGACATTGTCGACATTGAACGAGTTGTCGCGAATGTCGAAGACGCCCGAGGCCAGATCCCAGCTGCCTTCCATGGTGAACTCGCCGGTCGGGTTCTGCAGGCCGAGCTTGTCGATCGCCATCTTCGCCTTGGCGTCCTTGACCTCGGACAGGTCCGCCTTGACGCCGCTGACGATGCCGTCGAAATCGATGCCCTTGTCGCCATCCTGGCGGCTCAGATTGCTTTCTGACTTTTCGATCGAGAACACGGTCTTGCCGCCCATCTCCACCGTCACGGGGCCGGTGCCGGCCGATTCGTAATAAAGCAGGTCGTCGATGCCGCCGGTTCCCGCCTTGGCGGGAATGCGCAGGCCGGCAATCGAGATGTCCTTGGCGGTGAGCCGGGCGCCGTCGGCCGTCCTGTCGATATCGGGGAAGGCCACGGTCTCGACCGTGTAGCCGCCATCCGACAGTTCCTCGACGCCATCGAAGGTGAGGTCGCCGATCTTCAGCTCGTCCGCCTTCTCCATCGTGCTCTTGATGCTGGCGCCCTTCAGGACCACGCTGTCGTCGTTGACATCGACCGCTTCATAGGCAAGCGTCGCGCCGTTGATCGCATAGGCCGCATTCAGCTTGGCAGCGAAATCCGTGCCGTCGAGCGCGAAGGCGGGAGAGGCGAGGGCGGTAAAGGCGACGCCTGCCAGCAGAAAGCGAAGTCGTGGAAACTGCATCATCATTGGGTCCTTGCAAAGCCTGTGATATCGGGGTCGATGTCTCCAGGGCGATTGGGGCGGAAATATATGCGGGCGTCAGGGAAATGTCAGGTCGGTACCCCGCATTATTTCGCGGCAGGCTTAATTCGGTCCTTCGCCCGCTCATCGGCGGATTGCTGGGGATAGCGCCGGCGAGACAACTTGATGTTCACGGTTTGTTGAGGTAGCTACGACCCATGGGACAGAGCCTTTTGCCGCCGTCGGGCGGGGACGATCACATTCAACCCGTCGATCTCAAGGCGGCGCTGGAAGAGCGCTACCTTGCCTATGCGCTGTCCACCATCATGCACCGCGCCCTTCCGGACGTCCGCGACGGCCTGAAGCCGGTGCATCGCCGCATCATCCATGCGATGAGCGAGATGGGCATTCGCCCCAACACCGCCTTCAAGAAATGCGCCCGCATCGTCGGCGACGTCATCGGTAAGTTCCACCCGCATGGCGACCAGTCGGTCTACGACGCGCTGGTGCGGCTCGCCCAGGATTTCTCGCAGCGCTATCCGCTGGTCGACGGGCAGGGCAATTTCGGCAATATCGACGGCGATAATGCCGCCGCCTACCGCTATACCGAAGCCCGCATGACCGAGGTCGCGGCGCTGCTTCTGGAAGGCATCGACCAGGATGCCGTCGATTTCCGCGCCACCTATAACGAGGAGGACGAGGAACCGGTGGTCATGCCGGGCGCCTTCCCCAACCTGCTCGCCAACGGTTCGTCCGGCATCGCGGTCGGCATGGCCACCTCCATTCCGCCGCACAACGCGCACGAGCTGTGCGACGCGGCGCTGCTGCTGATCCGCAAGCCGGACGCGTCGATCGAGGAGCTGGTGGAACTGGTGCCCGGCCCGGATTTCCCGACCGGCGGCATCATCATCGACAACACGGCAAGCATCACCGAGGCCTACCGGACCGGACGCGGCGGTTTTCGCGTGCGGGCCAAATGGGCGGTCGAGGATCTCGGCCGCGGCGTCTGGCAGATCGTCGTCACGGAAATCCCCTATCAGGTGCAGAAATCGCGGCTGATCGAAAAGATCGCCGAACTGCTGATCGCCCGCAAGCTGCCGCTGCTGGAAGACGTGCGCGACGAATCGGCCGAGGACGTGCGCGTCGTGCTGGTGCCGAAGAGCCGCAGCGTCGATCCCACCATCATGATGGAATCGCTGTTCCGGCTGACGGATCTCGAAAACCGCTTTCCGCTGAACATGAACGTCCTGTCCATGGGCCGCGTGCCCCGCGTCATGTCGATCTTCGATATCCTGACCGAGTGGCTGCAGCACCGCCGCGAGGTTCTGCAGCGCCGGTCGCGCTTCCGGCTTGCGGCCATCGAGCGGCGGCTGGAAATTCTCGGCGGCTATCTGATCGCCTATCTCAATCTCGACGAGGTGATCCGCATCATCCGCGAGGAGGACGAGCCGAAGCCGGCTCTGATGACGCGCTTCACGCTGACCGATCTTCAGGCCGAATCGATCCTCAACATGCGCCTGCGCTCGCTGCGCAAGCTCGAGGAATTCGAGATCCGCACCGAGTTCGCCGGCCTGACGGCGGAAAAGGCCGAGATCGACGCGCTGCTCGCCTCCGACGAAAAGCAGTGGCAGACGGTGGCCTGGGAAATCGGCGAGGTGAAGAAAAAATTCGCCAAGGCGACCGCGCTCGGCCGCCGCCGCACGCTGTTTGCCGATGCGCCGGACACCGACGACGAGGCCATCCAGCAGGCGATGATCGAGAAGGAGCCGATCACGGTCGTTCTCTCGCAGAAGGGCTGGATCCGGGCGCTCAAAGGGCACATTTCCGATACCGCCACGCTGCAGTTCAAGGAGGGCGATGCGCTGAAATTCGCCTTCCCGGCCTCGACCACGGACCGGATCCTGATCGTGACGACGGGGGGCAAGGCCTATACGCTCGGCGGCGACAAGCTGCCCGGCGGGCGCGGCCATGGCGAGCCGCTGCGCATCATGGTGGATATGGAAAACGATCAGGACGTGCTGACGGCCTTCGTCCACGATCCCGCCCGCAAGGTGCTTCTCGCCTCGGCCGCCGGCAACGGCTTCGTCATCGCCGAGAGCGAGATGGTCGCCAATACCCGCAAGGGCAAGCAGATCCTCAACGTCGCCATGCCGGACGAGGCCAAGATGGTCGTGACCGCGAAGGGCGACCAGGTCGCGATCATCGGCGAAAACCGCAAGATGCTCGTCTTCCCGCTCACGCAGATCCCGGAAATGACGCGCGGCAAGGGCGTGCGCCTGCAGCGCTACAAGGACGGCGGCGTGTCCGACATCCGCTGCTTCACGCTCGCCGACGGCCTCACCTGGAGCGACAGCGCCGGCCGCAGCTTCACCAAGACGCCGGCCGAACTCGCCGAATGGATCGCCGACCGCGGCACGGCCGGCCGGGTGGTTCCCAAGGGCTTTCCGCGGAGCGGGAAGTTCGGGGGGTGAGGGGTGTGATGGGGGCGAAGCGCTTCCAACCTGATCGGTCAGGCGGGGAGGGTCTCGCAATAATCCTTGAGGAACCTTGCGGCCCCATCTTCCGCGATATCTCCTGAGGCGACACCGAGGACGAGTTCTACGGCCATGGCTTCCTCGGTGTTCAACAGCTGTCCATTGATGAACAGGAACGTAAAGGCAGCCAGGAAGCCCGTTCTCTTGTTGCCGTCCGAAAAGGGGTGGTTCCGGGTAACGCCATACAGATAGGCAGCGGCGAGGACGAAGATATCGTCTTCGCCATAGGCGTGCTTATGCAGCGGACGCGCCAGCGCGGCTTCCAGGGCGTTTTCATCCTTCAAGCCGGCCAACCCGCCATGTTCGGCGATTTGTTCGTCGTGTATGGCCTCGATACCCTCGCGGGAGAGCCATTTGTAGTCCGTCACTTGGCCAGTTCTCTGAGCGCATTCCTGTATTTTTCCATGCCGATCCGAGCCGCTTTCAACTGCTCCGAAAAGGACGCCGTTTCCGGAGTGAGCTCCAGTTTGTTATTCGTCACGCGGATGGTCAGCGTGTCTCCGGCCTTCACGCCCATGCGATCCAGCACGTCTTTCGGCAGGATGACGCCTTCGGAATTTCCGATCTTGCGAATGGTGACGTTCATGGGGCCTCCTTGTTATAACAATCGTTATAACAAAAAGCAGGATCACATACAAGAAGCAGGACGAGAGGCCGTCGGCGATCCGCCGTCGGATGCTGAGGCGCCTTAGCCCGCCGCGTCCTCGCCGTCCAGCCCGGCATAGCGTTCCCAGCCGCGGGCCATCAGGTGCTCCTGCGGCAGGAACTTGGTCTTGTAGTCCATCTTGCGCGAGCCCTTGACCCAGTAGCCGAGATAGACGTGCGGCAGGCCGCGGTCCTGGGCCTTGCGGATGTGATCGAGGATCATGAAGGTGCCGAGGGAGCGGTCGGAAAAGGCGGGGTCGAAATAGGAATAGACCATCGACAGGCCGTCGCCCATCTTGTCGGTCAGGGCGGCGCCGATCAGCGGGCCGTTTGCCCGTCCGGCAATGCCGTCGCCTTCGACGCGCAGGCGATATTCGATGATCTTGGTGTTCACATGGGTGTCCTCGACCATCATCGCATAGTCGAGCACCGACATGTCCGACATGCCGCCCTTCTGGTGGCGGTGGTCGAGATAGCGGCGGAAGAGGGCATATTGCTCGCTCGACGGCTCGGCCGGATATTCGGTGGAGACGATATCGGTGTTCTCGGCCAGCACGCGCTTCATCGAGCGCGTCGGCTTGAACTCGCCGGCGACGATCCGCACGGAAACGCAGGCCCGGCAGCTTTCGCAGGCGGGGCGATAGGCGATGTTCTGCGAGCGGCGGAAGCCGCCCTGGGTCAGGAGGTCGTTCAGTTCCGGCGCCCGCTCGCCCACCATATGGGTGAACACCTTCCGCTCCATCTCATGCGGCAGGTAGGGGCAAGCCGCCGGTGCCGTGAGGTAGAACTGCGGAGACGGGGCGGTGTGGGTGTTCATGTTCATCTGGGGCGGCGATCACACTTCATGACCATAGGATCGCGCGACAGCGCCGCGCGTCCTGTATGACGCACTCCGGTTCGCTATAGCACTTTTAGACCTGCGGCGTAACCTCATCCTGAAATCGACTCCGATTTGAGGGACCATGCAGTAGCATGGCTCAAGAATGGAAAAGGTCAACCGGCCGTTAACGCGGCCGGTCGAAAACATCTCGGAATGTGCTGCGGTGTGTCCGCAAGAGCGCTGTCGGCGCCATCTCAGCGCCGCGGGTCTTCAGCGCAGGGGATAGCTGTCGCGGCGCACGGTCACGGTGCCGATCAGAAAGTCATGCAGCAGGCGGCCGCGATCGGTGAACAGGCCGATCAGCACGATGAACGGCGTCAGGAACGCATTGGCGATCCAGAAGATCACCAGATGGACGATGGCGGTCATGAAATCCATCGGCCGACCGTCGGTGCGCGCGATGGCGAGCCCCATCATGGCCATGCCGGGCGAGGCCTGAGAGCGGCCGCCGACGGTGATGCCGAAATAGAGCATGGCGACGATGGCAAACAGCGCGGGATAGAGCAGGAAGCCGAAGCCGAGCGTCAGGATGCCGAGGAAGAAGACGACCACGGCCGCAGGGATCCAGAGCAGGGCGACGAACAGATAATCGACGCAGAACGCAATGACCCGACGGCTGAGAACGCCGCGATAGGCGCGCCAGTCGGTACTGGGAAAGCGAACGTCATCATGGCTTATGGTCATCTCGGTCTCCAATTCGATATCCCGAATATGGGAATGAGCGTTTCTCTCTGCAATGGGAATGCCAGCCGATCTGTGCGCCCAGCCTATTTGTGCGCCCAGACGGTGATCAGCGAAACGTCGACCCCGTCATAGCCGTTCGAGGATCGGCGATCCATGTCGAGACGGGTCCAGGGCACCTGCTCGAACGCAGCGCGCAGCCAGTCGATCGAGGGGAAGTTGAAATGGCGCCCCAGGCTGTCCGCGCCTTCCGCGATGCCTTCCTTGAAGCTTGCATAAAGCACGCCGCCGGGCCTGAGCGCGCGGTGAATGCGCTGCAGGATCGGCGCCAGGTCGGCCCGCGGCGCATGCAGCAGGCAGGCGCAGGCCCAGACGCCGTCGAAGGCATCGACCGCGTCGAGCTCCAGGAACCGCATGACCCGGACCGGCCGTCCGAGGCGTCGCTCCGCCTGCCGCGCCATCTCCGGCGCGCCGTCCGTCGGCAGGACATCGAAGCCGCGATCGAGGAGCCGACGGCTGTCATGGCCGCCGCCGCAGCCGAGCTCCAGCACCCGGGCGCCCTTGCCGAGCAGCCCCATGAAGCTCTCCAGAGCCTCGCCGTCGCGATCCCGGCCCGACCATTCGGCATAGGCTTCGGCTTCGCGGTCGTAAAAGGACAGGGTGGGGTCGGTCGCGTCCGTCATGGGGCCTATCCCTTGCGGGCCAGCAATCGGGCCACGTCGAGCGCGAAATAGCTCAGGATGCCGTCGCAGCCGGCGCGTTTGAAGGCGAGCAGGGTTTCCATCATGACGCGCTCCTCGTCGATCCAGCCATTGGCGCCGGCGGCCTTGATCATCGCATACTCGCCGGAGACCTGATAGGCAAAGACCGGCAGCCCGAAGGCCTCCTTCATGCGCCAGCAGATGTCGATATAGGGCAGGCCGGGCTTGACCATCATCATGTCGGCGCCTTCCTCCACGTCGAGGGCGGCATCGCGCAGGGCTTCGGTGCCGTTGGCGGGGTCGATGTAATAGGTCTTCTTGTCGCCCTTCAGGAGCCCGCTGGTGCCGATGGCTTCGCGGTAGGGACCGTAAAAGGCCGAGGCGAACTTGGTGGCATAGGCCATGATGCCGACATTCTGGTGGCCGGCCGCATCGAGCGCCTGGCGGATGACGCCGATGCGGCCGTCCATCATGTCGGAGGGCGCGATGATATCCGCGCCGGCATCGGCCTGCATCACCGCCGCGCGGGCGATCTGGGACACGGTCTCGTCGTTGACGATCTCGCCCTGGCGCAGAATGCCGTCATGGCCGTGGCTGGTGAAGGGATCGAGCGCCACGTCGGTGATGAGACCGATGCCGGGCACCGCCGCCTTGATGGCCCTCGTCGCCAGGTTGATCAGATTGTTGGCCTCGAGGCTGTTGGAGCCGGTGTCGTCGCGCAGCGCCATCTCGACATTGGGGAAGGTGGCGAGCGCGGGTATGCCGAGATCGGCCGCCTCGCGCGCCGCCTCCACCGCCTTGTCGACGCTGAGGCGCATGACGCCCGGCATGGCGGCGATCGGCTCCACGACATTGGTGCCGGGCACGAGGAAGATCGGCCATATCAGGTCGTCCACCGTCACCTGGTTCTCCCGCACCATCCGCCGCGTCCAGTCCGCCTTGCGATTGCGGCGCATGCGGCGATGTCCGGTGACGAGGTCCACGATGTCGGTCTTGTCGGTCATGAGAGGGATCTTTCCAATGCTTGCGGCCCTGAGACAAAGGGCGGGTGGTGGGGCAGGGAATGGGCGGCGGTTTCTGAGAATCCGAAACGGCGGGACCGTTCAGGCGCGCCGTTCAATCCGCAACATCACCCGGGAGCCCTCCGGTTGTGGCGCGTCTTCTAGCATGGCCGCAGAGCGAGGCAAAATCGCGCCGGTGCGGCGTGTCGTCCCAGTTAATCCAGTAAAGCGATCCGCCCCGACGCGCGGAGAACCACGCACGCGGGACGCGCCGTGGGGGAAAACAGTTCGGACGAGGCGCTGGAAGCTGCCGCGTGGAGTAGAAGTTGGAAGATGACATCTTCCAGCGCCTCGTTCGGTGGTTTTTCCCGCAGCCCGGCCGTCTCGAAGAGGATTCCCTCGGCTTCACCCGAGAGCGCGTCCGGCAGTCACGGCGCGGCTTGCCGCCGCCTTGCCAGG
>NZ_LMQB01000013.1 GCF_001424045.1 Rhizobium sp. Leaf371
GCTGTCCGTCAGAAACGATCCTTGCCATGGCCCATCGACGACGACGCGCGAGGATGGAAACAGGATCGCCCATGCCCTGCCGATCTCACCGGAGCAGACGATCCACGCCACCGCCGCAACGACGATCACGCCGACGAGGATCATGGCGGCAGGCGCGCCGGACAGGATGATCGCCATTATGGCGTCGAGGCTGGCGGCCAGCCTGTCCAGCAGGCCGACACGGACAGGCGCAACGCTGGCCCATCCGGCCGTGACAATCGTTCCGGCCGCCAGCAGGGCTGCGCCGATCAGCAGGACGGCGAACAGGACCGCTCCCCATGCCCTCCGACGCTCCCGGCCTTGTCTGCTCCACCCATAGAGGCCGAAGGCGGCAATCAGGACGAGGACAGACGGCAGGGCATGGATGAGGCTGGTCATTCGCTATTCCGTCTTCTTGTCGATCCCGTCGAGCCAGGTGCGCAGAAACTGCCGGTCCCGTTCCCGCGTGTGGAAGCTGAAGACGTGCTTTTCCAGATAGTCCCTTAATTTGCGGTTGCGCTGGACGTGCTCAGCGAAGAACTGCCCTAACAGGACGTTACGCCGATCATCCTCCTTGCGCCGGGCATGATCGCTGCGGGCCTGCTTCAGGGCGGCGACGGCTTCGGCCTGGTCGGCCTTCAAATCAGGTTCGGATGGCAATGGTTTCCTGCGGTCGGCCATGGCGGATGTGATTTCGTTTGAAAAGAAAAGTGCGCGCTTATACATTACTGCGTAATGTCGCGGTCCTCAAGGGGCGTTGCCCGGCCGGACGGCTTCCCCGCAGTTACCCGAACCGCATGGATGATGGAAGGAGACGGATATCGCGATCTATCGCTTCTCAGCTCAGGTCATCTCCCGGTCGGCTGGACGCAGCGCGACGGCCGCCGCCGCCTATCGTGCCGGCGTTCTCATCGAGGACCGCCGCACGGGCCAGGTGCATGACTACGACCGCCGTTCCGGTGTCGTCCATGCTGAGATCATGGCGCCAGAGTCCACCCCGGCATGGATGACGGAGCGGACGGCACTCTGGAATGCAGTGGAGATCGCGGAGAAGCGCCGTGACGCGCAGTTGAGCCGAGAAGTGCAGCTTGCCCTGCCGCACGAGCTGGATGCCACCCAGCGGCTTTCCCTGGTGCGGGATTACGTGCGGCAGGCCTTCGTGGCGCGGGGCATGGTTGCCGACATCGCTATCCATGCGCCGCATCGGCAGGGCGACGACCGGAATCATCATGCGCATGTCATGCTGACCATGCGGGAGATCGCTGGCGACGGTTTCGGGAAGAAGGATCGCACCTGGAACGAGACATCGCTGATCGAGTATTGGCGGGAGACATGGCAGGAGGCAGTCAACCACGCGCTTGAGCGCGCCGGCCATGCCGGCCGCGTCGATCACCGCACCTTGGAGGAACAGCGCATCGAGGCGCAGGAGAAGGCCGATCAGGCCCGTGCCGCCAACGACAACGTACAGGCTCGCGTGTTCGATCTTGCCGCCATCCGGCTTGATCGCGATCCGGAGCCGAAGATCGGTGCTATCGCCATGGCGCTCGAACGGCGCGGCGAGGAGACTGAGCGCGGCAATCTCTGGCGCGAGGTCGTCGCCCGCAACCTTGACCGCTTTAGCAGATGGATTGCCCTACAGAGGGCTAGGGTTGATGCGTTATGGGAGCGTCTGGAAAATTTCAGCTCGCGACAAAATGAGCAACTAAACCGCTCTGAAGGGGGGCGATCCGACAATGAAAGTGAGCGGATTACTCCAAAGCAATTTACTCTCGAACAGCGTGATAGATTGTTGGGTCGAACTATACAGTCTCCAGGAACACGACTGCGCGATAAAGAGGATCGAGAGCGATAACATCCAGCTTCCAGCTAGATATGGCTTGCTATTTTGCAGTCGAATAAATCCAGCCTTGACAAAACTTCTGGACAAATGCATTTTACGCGTAACGGTCTGGAAGTGCTTTTGTCCTAAGGACAAAAGCACTTCCAGACTTGTTTTTTTCGTTTAAACCTTTGATTTTAATACATAAATGTAACTTTGCTATTTTGTCTTGACACATTGAGTTCGGATACCCTAATGTCCTAAGGACATTAGGGTATCCGAATATTGAAACTTCAAGATGCAGCTATCGAGGTATTAAGGGCGCGCGGAACTCCCGTCGTCACGGAATATGAATTATTCCGGATTATACGAGAATTGCATTTTGCTGGCGAATTTGACGGGAAAAAGCTGCGTCTTACAAAGTATGCCCCTGATAGAACGCGTTACCGAAACATTGTCGCAAAGCTATTAGCAGATCGATATTTGCGTCCTGATCCGGATTTCTACCCGGAATCTGATGATGAGTGGCGCCGGCACGATCGTAGCTATAGCTATGCTTTTGTTTTTCGCGTCTCAGATGTTCCAGATGGAACAGCCGAGGACATTTCCGCCTTGTTGGATCCCTTCTGCTATATCTCGCACCTTTCTGCGATGCAGCGTTACAGCTTGACCAATCGTATCCCTGAAGCTTTGAGCCTTTCGACGCCCAAAAAATGGAATATTCACCGTGATCAAAAGCTTGCTATCGACTACGCGGTAGTTCGTGAAGGCGAGTACATTGCTCCATTGAAGCAGTTAACGTGGCCGGACTCTCTTAGAAAACGACTTGTTTCGTTACACAAAACCGTCCGTTCGCCAGTCGTAAAGCAAATTCGCGGTGGATTTGGCCGCATAGCAGCAGTGGGAGAGGTCTTCGTTCAAATGTTGGACCGACCCGAATTGTGTGGTGGCATGAGCCACGTCATCGAGGTTTGGGATCAGTCTGCCGAAACATACCTTGATGACATCATTCGAGCTGTCGATTCAGCCGAGGAATCGATAATCAAAGTGCGTGCCGGCTATTTGCTCGAAGAGCGACTAGGTTTGCTGGACTCTCGGGTTTCCGATTGGGCTGATTTTGCACAAAGAGGCGGAAGCCGAAAATTGGACCCGAGTGCAGAATACGTTTCGAATTTTTCCGAAAAATGGATGCTGTCACTAAATGTCTGACGGAATTGTAGTTCCACGCAATGTAGCGATATCCGCCTGGGTTGAAGAAGCCAAAGCCGACGCCATCAAATATCAAGAGCGTCAGGTTACGGAGATATTGTTGCATGCTGTTGGTATTACCGAGGCGTTGAATGAGGCCCTTGTCCTAAAAGGCGGTGTCCTTATGTCTCTGGTCCATGGAAGCTACAGGCAAACAGGCGATGTTGATTTTACAGCTATTGTAGACCCAGAGCCATATGCGGAACTCTTGAAAGCCACTCTTAATCGCGCATTACCACGAGCTGCAGCAGATTTGGGTTTCACCGATATATCATGCGCAGTCCAACGCTTTGATTACCAGCCGAAAAAAGAGGGATTTGCAGATTTTACTGCGCCTGCCCTCAAATTGAATATTGGCTATGCCCAAAAGGGTACGAGTGATGAAGCGCGGCTCAAAGAAGGAAAATCGACCCGTATTCTTCAGGTTGATATTTCTTTCAAAGAGAAGGTGGTGAACACGTCTGAGATCACCATTGAAGAGCCCGATGTCACCATCCAGGCGTATAGCTTTGAGGAAATAATTGCTGAAAAATTGCGGGCAACTCTTCAGCAGGTAAAGCGTAAGCGAAATAGGCGACAGGACGTTTTTGATATTAGATGGCTTGTAGAGAAGTATGCTCCTGACGTGGCCGCTCGGACAATCATCCTGGAAACCCTACTGGAAAAATCGGAAGACAGAGACATCGTCCCTACAGTTGAATCTTTTGATAATGAGGAAGTCAAAGAGCGCTCCTCAAAAGAGTGGGATACAATGAAGCTAGAAATTGGGGGTAAGCTTCCTGATTTTGAGGGTTCGTTTAAGCTAGTTCAAAAATTTTATCAGTCGTTACCATGGCCCGCTGGCAAATCATGAGATCATTTATAATGTAAATAAGGATAATATTTTCTAAAATCATAGATTCATTCGAGTTCTATATTATGAAATTTACAGATTCTCTCTCTATGAATTCTCTGAGATAATACGGGTTTCTTTAATTGATTTCCATCGAAACCCTTCCGGGTAAGCATAAGCCTAACATCCAGCTTTATACCAGATAGTTCGCGGAATGCATCGACAATGTCATGTGCCACACTTTCAATTAGCCCATACCCTCGAAATGCTTCTTGGATTACAAGTCTACTTTGCATAGATAATTTCGAAATCTCTTCAACAAGATGATCATCTCGTATATTGATCCGTGATTGAGATTCAATAGTAAAGCAAGATGGAAGTATCGTTTGGTAGCTTGAGTAAGGCGGATATCCAATTAATGGAAATTTTGGTAAGCTATTATTATTTAAATGAAAATTTGCAACGCCAGTCAATATTATCGAAAATGCAGACTTATCTAGCCTCACCAAACCTTGCGAAATACAAGATTTAAATTGCACCTGAGATAAATTCTCCCAATCTCCCCAAGTACTAAATTTCCTCCATTCTGGAGGAATATTCATAACGGCATCGTAGCGGTAATTTTCCCACAATTGCGCTACCCGCAATCCCGTAATTTTTAATAGGTCGCCTAAAAAAGGCACGACAAACCATGGGTAAGGGCCGAAAATCTCTTCCCAGAAAGGCGGCGGCGTCTCTTCTTTTTCGATAGTTATAAAATCAAGAGGCAGCAGCACGTGTGGCATCGCTTCCGTATGAAAGGTCGACGTAAATTATACACAGGATATCATGCATTTCAAGATGTTTGAAGCCCTTTTTAGCTATTCCAAACTACTCTAAGGCTAATTTCTTTAAGATTTAATTGGCACATTAATGGCACCAGATTTTGCGCACCTTGGCACCTACGTGTCAATGCTGACTTAGGGAGATATCCAATGGCTATGGATTCCGCATTGGAATTGGGACAGCCCATTCTGTCAGATACATCCACCTCTCCGCCGACAAAAACAGCTGAAGAAGAGCGGCGCCTTAATGTAAGGTTATCTCCTAGTGCTGGTAGAGCTTTAGATGCAATTGCCGAATATCTGGAGGTATCTCAGGTTGAGGCGATCAGGCAAGCAATAGGAACCGAGAAATTTTTCTTGGATCTCCGAAGCAAAAAAGCAAAAATTTTTGTTCAGATGCCAGGAGAAGACAATCTAAAGCAGGTTATATTTAAGTCATGATGGAGACTTGAAGTAATACCCTATTATGCCCCCAGCTAGAGCACCAATAGGCGCAAGAACGACTGACGCGCCCAGCGTTATTCGTTCTTGCGAAAGCTCGCTGAAAAGAATCATATATAAAAGCGCCGCACATAAAAGCAGATATGGTATCAGCACTATGTATATTAGCTGAAACCTTTGCTTATGCAGAATGTAATTTGATCCCACAAGTTCCGGGGAACCGAGGCTTGGGGCATTTACAATGTCGGAACCGTCATGATTTGGCATGTCGCTACCTCGGGAGCAAGAATGTCTACATCGACCAATTCATGCGTGTGGATGCTAAAAATTACCTCTATAACGGTTGTGTAGCCGCTTGCCCCACCCAAATCAACAGCGCTCACAGGCGAAACAAGCGCCTGTCTGTCAGTCACGGCTGAAGCATTCGGGTCAGTCGGATTCATAGGAAACTCCTAAGTGTCTGGACATTACCACAGTGGCACCGCTATGGCACCCATTATTTCTGCTTTGGTGCTAAGAAACCTCCAAATCTGCGAAAATTGCGAATGCACGGGTAAAAGCTGCATTTTCGACTGATATGCAGAAAGTGATTTTTGGGGATGCCGTGATTTACTTTTGGCTTCAGTGCTGAATTGTTGATTGCATAATTCCTGATTATGGAACCGGCTTCCAAGCAACCCGGAAACAACCGGAAAGCTCAAACGGGCGCCCGCGCCGAACGCCGGATTCTGTAGTTCCGGACGTAGTATAAGCGCCGCTAAATGGTGCGGTGCAGCATGAGGCGTTGCTTGACGGATGAGGCGAATCTCAGCAGTCTTGATCTGTATATATGTAGGCATGTCTACATATGAATGTTCTGCGTGTAGCGCTTCGTTAACCATATATTAATCTACACATCTACACCTTGAGATTATGAAGATTCTGGCGATCACATCCCAAAAAGGCGGGGTTGGTAAAACGACCCTCGCAACAGCTTTGGCTGTCGCAGCCGAGCAGGACGGCAAAAGTGTTGCCCTGTTCGATCTTGATCCGCAGGCGTCGGCCTGCTTTTGGGCTGACCGTCGGCAAAAGGAACTTGGCGAGAGCGGTCAGACACCCACGGTTCGCGATATCCAGACGGCACGTCTTCCCTATTACCTCGACCGTATGCGGGAAGCTGGCGCTGACCTTGTCATTCTCGATTGTCCGCCTGTGCATCGGGATATAGCCCACGATGCAGCGAGCGTTGCCGATCTAATCTTGATCCCGACCAAACCCGAAGTTTTCGATATTCGGGCCATGCAACAGACAGTGCAAGCCGCGCAGCAAATCGGCAAACCGTGTGCTGTCGTAATGACCTTTTGCCCACCATCTGGTCCCGAGGTCGATCAGGCGCGCCAGATCGTTGATAAGCAGGGGGCAGCATTGGTGCCGGTAGCTCTACATCAGCGTAAGGCCTATGGGCGGGCGCAGATGCAGGGGCTTGCCCCGCAAGAATATGAACCAGGGGGCAAGGCTGCACAAGAAGTTCAAGAAGTCTACATCTATACACGTCTACAGCTTTTCGGAGAAAAGAAACATGGCAGCAAAACGGGCCAATCTCGCAAACGCGCTTGATGACGTAACCCCGTCACCTGCCGCACCCGCGCGAGTAGCCACCCAGTCGGAGCCGCCTGCGAAGGCTGCACCGATCCCATCACGCGAGGGAACGGCACTTGTGGGGGCGCATCTTCCAACGCACTACGCGAAGGCTATGAAGCGCCTTGCTGTGGATGTGGAGAAATCGCAGCGCGACCTTTTCGAGGAAGCATTGCAAATGCTTTTCGTACGCTACGGTGTAAAGGTGTAGACAAATATACATCTTTACACCGTATTGCGCTTTTCCTTGCTGCCATGCCATTCAGCAGGCACCATTGAACTAGAATTCCGCTGATTCTGGCGGGCAATACGAGACAGGAGGGCTTAGGCCCAAAACACAAAAACCCGCCAAGGGCGGGCTTCTGATAATCCGCCGAGGCGGTGAGATTTCTTCTGTGGTGGTCGAATTCTCACAAAATCAGCGGAACATTGCAAGAGGATTCTTGCCACGGGAATGCTTTGCCTTCGTTAGGTTCCGCTTTTCCGCGTGGAGCCTCTCCCTTGTCGGTCTTTCCAACCGAGAGGACGAGATATGTTTGCACCATTAGGTGATATTTTGACCGCACAACACGGTCTAAAACCCCTGCGGACGGTCGAACCTGTGCGCCGCCATTCGCGTGCTGCCGGCCGCTGTGAGGGCGTATTCTGGCGGCGAACGGATCGGCAGGAGGTACGCCGGATCGTGATGGCGGCAAGGCGCTACGAACTGGCGACACGACAGCCAGGCGCACGTAACGGCGCGCTGGGTTCGGTTGCCATCGAACTCGTGGAGCTGTTCGCCAATCTGGTGGATTTCAGGACAGGTCGCCTCGAACCATCGCTCGATACACTCATGCGGATGCTGAAGCGGTCGCGGGACGCGATCAGCCGTGCGCTGAAGGCGCTGCGGGCGCATGGCTTCATCGATTGGCTCCGTCGCTATGTCTCGACCGGAAACGAGGGCAGGGGGCCGCAGGTTCAGCAGACCAGCAATGCGTACCGTCTATCGCTCCCAGCCCGCGCGCTGCAGCTCCTCGGCCGATACGGTCAGCCAGCTCCCAAGCCGGAGGATGCCGATCAGGCGCGGCAAAGCCGCGCCGCCGAGATCGAGACGCACCGTCAAAGTCTGACACTGGCAGAGCGGCCGCTGTTCGACATGGAAGACGGTCCGCTTGCGCGAGCGTTGGCACGTCTGGGTGCCGGCATCGACAAACAACGTGAATCCGCCAGACGGTCTGAATCCCATTCTAACTCTATACATATGAGAAAATGAAAGCGGAGTCGGCCATAGGCCGACAAGTTTTCCTCATCCCGAACGCCAGCATACCGTCATGCTCGCTCCGTCAACAGCCGAAAGGCTGTCCTCCGCTACGCTCCGGCCCTGCGGGTGACTTCCGCTGTGCGTGCCGGTGCGTGATATGTATCGGGACGGGGAACATCAGTAGTGCCGCGCTCCGCGCGGGTTCGAACCCCGCCTCCGGCGAGGATCGAACAGGGAACAGGGTAAGGGTCTATTTCCTACTTACCTGATCGGGACTTCAATCTTCAGGAGCTCGATGAGCTTTCCCATGTCCTGGGTCGTCACCATAGCCGACAAAACTCGCTGGTACGCTCTCGCAGTCTCGCGAGGCGAGGTTTCCCAGTTGCCAACGCCATCAGGCATTCGCGCTGCCTGGAAAACGTGTTGCCAGTAAAGGCTCCCCGCGATCGCCGTCAGCGCCGATCGCATGAGAGCGGCTGTCTGCCTGTTGGCTGCAAGCTGATCCTGGTTCGGGCTTTCCGCGAATTTAGGCCGCTCTTTAAGCGAAGAAATCATGCTTTTTAGTTCGTCTGCATATCCCATTTTCAGTTCTCCATTGGTTGAATTTTCATAGGAATAATGGTGCATTTATGTGCACAATTAATCGCTATTTTCGCCGGTATGGCTGGGTTTCAATGCCCTGATACAAGGATTGTTCGAGAGAAAAATCGCGTCAACCCCAACAATGCTATTGACGTGAAAAAAGTTCTCTGTGCAGCATTGGTGTAGGCAAAGACAGAAGGATTTTGGCCATGGAAAACACCACAGATAAGCAAGAAAAATTCAAGGAATTGGCAAAAAAACGCACCATAAATGCGATAGAATCCATCCAAAAAATCGGCGGGTTGAGCAACAAAAAAACGTATGCGTGGGACGAAAAAGACGTCGCGAAGATCGTCAAGGCGCTCAGGAGCGCCGTGTCCGATATGGAGCGGGAGTTCGGCGCGAAAACCAACAAAAAACAGACGTTCGACTTCTGAGGAGAACTCAATGCCTTACGACAGTGACCGCGTAAAAGCGCGTGAAAAGCTGGGGCATCCGACTGCTGCTATCGATGAAATCCTGCAGCAGCCGTGGATGGATGCTGGAAGGGAAGGACTCAGCCCTGCTCAAATAATCACGGAAATTTTTGGGCTCGATGTCCGCGCCGGTGGAGAGCTTAATCCCCTGAGCGATGCCGAGATTGAAGCCCTGATTCCGAAGGCTGAGACGTGCCTGCGTACTCTTCAGGTGCTCAGAAGATACGGAATGTTTCCACCGAAGGGGGCGTGGACGTCGTTTTCGACGGCCGTTTCGGGTCAGAGATAGCCCTTGTAGCGACGATCCTTGTACCAGAGAATCCGCTCCAGCCGGAGTGGTTTTCTTCCCCGAATGAAGCAGAGCATTTCGTGGGTCGGCAGTTCGAGGATATCGGATGGTGTCAGCAACGGTTCGCGGACTTCGGCCGAGCTGGTACTTGCCGCCTTCGATCCTGCGGCCGTCGAGGTCGATTGCGTGCGGATCGTACGGTATCCGGCGAGCTTGGATGACCATTCGGCGGTGCGGCTGTCGCCGCGCCCGAGGTTGAAGATTCTGACGGTGGCGCAGGAGCCGAGGATGGTGTCGGCGGCATTGCCATAGACCGCTTCGAGACTGCCCTTGTCCTGCAGAATGAACAGGGCTTCGAGGTTGATGCCCGCCGCGACAGTGGCGACATCGACGATGCGATCCAGGCGGCCGAGGCGGGTGAACTCGTCGGCGACGAACAGGACCTGCTTTTTCGCCGGATGGCGCTCGTTCTGCTGGACCATGAGCGCCAGCAGCAGGTTTGTCATCAGCCGCATAAACCCGGCCTGCGCCGTCACCTGGTCGAGCGGGATGACGATGAACAGATCGACGTTGCCCTGCAGCAGGGATTCGAGGTTGATGCCGGTCTTCACGCCGAGGAAACCGCGCATCGCGTCTGTGGCTGTCCATTCCAGTGATTTCGCCACGGTCGAGATGATCGAGCCGCGTTCCTTGTCCCCCATGCCAAGGAACGATCCCGCCAGCTCGGCCGCGCGGCCTCCGGCGAGCGTCGGCGTGTCGGCCCATGCCGTCAGCGTGTCGAGGAATCCGGCATTGAGGATCAGGCCGCGAACCTCGTGCAGCGTGGGTGCCTCGCTCAGCTCGTGAACCACTTCGATGGTCACCTGCAGGCAGGCCCGCGCCCGATCCGAGAAATGGGCGCCACTTCCCTGTTCCGGTACGATCATGCCATCCGCTAGGACGGCCGCATCGCGGCTGCGATGCAAAGGCCGGATGAAGGCCAGCGGATTGAAGCCGATGGGCTTCTGACCTTCTACCCGGCTGGCTTTGCTAGTCCGGAACGGATCGAGTGCGACCACACGCTGGCCCTTGGCCGTGCGGGCGGTCACGGTGGTATCGACCAGCTCGCCCTTGATATCGAGCGCGACGACAGGCCCGTCATGGTCGAAGATCGCGGGCATGATCGTGGAGACGCCCTTGCCGCCTCTTGTCCCGGATATGACGGCATGGTGGCCACCGATCCAGCCGCGTTCGTCGTCCTTGGCATAACGTACCATCCGGCCGCCACCTGTCGTCAGGCCGAGCGGCAGGCCGGTATCGCGGCGGATCAGATCGGCGATGTCGCTGTCCGTCAGAAACGATCCTTGCCATGGCCCATCGACGACGACGCGCGAGGATGGAAACAGGATCGCCCATGCCCTGCCGATCTCACCGGAGCAGAC
>NZ_LMQB01000014.1 GCF_001424045.1 Rhizobium sp. Leaf371
CAGTTCCTTATCGACGAGCAATGTGATCCGGAAAGGATCGAACGCATCATGGCGGACCAGCCTAAATCATAAGCTCTGCGGCCTTCGCCGGATGGATACGATTAATCCTACGAGACTCTGTTTGATCTCATCGCGGGACGCGGCAGGCGACAAACGGCACGCAGCTCGGTGCGCACGGCCACGCAGTTCTGCCGCTCGGCCCGTTTCTCGCCTACCAAATCTCATTATGTCCAACGTCTAAAGACTGCGCTCGCATTGACGCCGCCGAAACCAAAGCCATTCGATATGGCGTATTCTGTTGCAATTGATCGCGCGGTATGGGCGACGAAGTCGACACCCTTTGCCTCTGGATCCGGCGCACTGAGGTTTAAGGTTGGCGGTGCGATCGGACTTCTCAGCGCCAGAATGGTGAAGATAGCCTCAAGCCCCCCTGCCGCACCGAGGAGGTGCCCTGTGGCCGATTTGGTTCCGCTAACCGCGACGGTGTTGTCGGAGCCGAACACAGTCTTGATAGCCCTGATTTCTCCGAGATCCCCGACCGGAGTGGAAGTTGCGTGCGCGTTCAATTGACCGATCTCCCGTGCGGAAATGCCCGCCTGCGCGATAGCGATCTCCATGGCTCGGCGCGCGCCGTTTCCGTCTTCGGGTCCGGAGGTGATGTGATGGGCGTCGGCTGTCGTGCCATATCCGACGAGCTCGGCGAGTGGCTTGGCGCCGCGGGCAAGCGCATGGCTCAAGGCTTCGATGACGAGCATTCCTGCTCCTTCTCCCATGACGAAGCCGTCGCGTGATGTGTCGAAGGGACGCGATGCACGGCTAGTTGTGCACATCCTCAAGCATCTATAGTCATCGGTAATGTTGCATATCTTGACGAAGATGAGTGGGCACCGATGAATACCAATGTTGCTAACCAGCCCGATTGGGGACCCGAACATCTTCGCCGTGCCATTCAGGCCGCAGGGGTGTCCCTGTGGTCGTGGCACGTCGATACGGATGTCTTCCTGATGGATCCGCACGGCTACAGGCTCTGGGACATCGGCGCCGATGGTGTCGTGACATTCGAATGACTTTCCGAGAAGATCCATCCTGCCGACAGAGAGCGCGTTAGAGCCGCCTTCACGGCGACCAGGGTGATCGTCGGCCCCTACGAGATCGACTTCCGGATCATCGTCGGGCCGAACGTCCGCTGGGTGTCCGCACGTGGCCAGGGCAATGACGAAGGCATCGTCGAGCGCATCATGACGGGCATCTTTCTCGACGTCACTGGTCGCAAGCAGGCCGAAGAGGGACATGAACTCCTCGCCGGAGAGATGAGCCACCGCGTCAAGAACCTCCTGGCCATCGCAAGTGGCCTGACCCAGATCACGTCCCGGTCTTCGTCCTCCAAGGAAGAGATGACCGAACAGCTCATGGGACGGCTGACGGCGCTCGGTCGCGCCCACGATCTCGTGCGGCCGCTGCCGGACGGGCAGGGCGAGGCGGCCCTACTCGGCGATCTCTTCACCGTTCTGCTTGCCCCTTATGACAGCATCTCGCCTTTTTCCGGCCGAGTCCGGGTCGCTGTTCCAAGAATGGGGGTTGGCGTGCAGGCTGCGACTGGTCTGGCTCTGGTCGTTCATGAGCTTGCAACGAACTCGCTGAAGTACGGATCTCTATCAAGCGCCAACGGAACTTTGGACGTGGCCGGAACCATCGTCGGAGACAATGTAGAGATTACCTGGAGCGAGCAAGGCGGTCCCGAAGTCGCGCCACCTCAGGGTCCTGCCGGCTACGGAAGCAAGCTCATGGAGCGGACCATGTCCGGGACGCTCGGAGGGTCAATAACGTATGCATGGCCAACGAGCGGCGCGCTCATCTCGATACGTATCAGGCTGGATCGACTTGCTTTGTGAGTTACACGGCTGTGATCAGAAGAGACAGGTCTGAAGGAGGCGGAAGTCGAAGAGCTACGGCTGTCGACCGTGCCAAGGGCGTTGCCCTTTCCGACGTCGGATGCTTCAACTCCGGACATTGAACCTCATGCTCTGCCGCAATAGCAACCGCAGGCACGTTGGAGGCCTCTGAACGAGGTGAGCCGAGGAAGCAGGATCAGCTTTCGATGTAGCGTGCCAGTTCGATCATCCCTGTACGATCCGCGCGGCAATTCCGTCGAGTGCGGTTACGATAGAGGCGGGCGGGTAAGGCTTCGAAAAGAAGATGCCATTTTCCGGTAGCCTCTCGTGGGCTACGTTTACATGCCCTGACGCGATAATGATGGAGACGGGAGGCCAACGATCGCGAACGGCATGAGCCAGCTTCAGACCGTCCATTGATCCCGGCATGTCGACATCGGTGAAGAGGACGCGGATCGCGTCGTGCTTCTCCATGAGGCTGATCGCTTCTGCCGCGTTCGCCGCCCCGTAAACGGTGAAGCCAGCATCCTCTATCATGTCCATCGCATCCATAAGGAGAAGCGGCTCGTCCTCGACGACGAGGACCGCGATGCGGCGGCGGTCGTAGCTTTGTCCCATGATCAATCCCGTGCGAGATCGGTGTCATCCGGTCGCAGCGTACCTTCCAGTTCGTATTCGATTCCACCCGATGTGTATCGTGTCTTCGCGCTTCCCTCGAAATAGGCAGGCACCACGCGTTCGGTAAGACGTGAACCGAACCCGCGCCTTAAAGGTTCCGCAACTTCCGGTCCGCCTGCTTCGATCCAGCTAAACCTGAAGCCATTGACCTGTGACGAATTCCAACAAATGGTAACGGTGCCGCCATCGCATGACAGTGCGCCGTACTTGGTAGCGTTCGTTGCCAACTCATGGATCGCCAGCGCGAGCCCAAGAGAACGCTGTGCTTCCAGAGCAAGCGAGGGACCGCTTATCTGGAAACGTCCGGTGCCATCATCGTGAGCAGAGACAGCCGTCCTGACGAGCGTTTCCACATCGGCTGCAGACCAATCGGTCGCGGTCAGTGCGTCCTGTGCGCGGGCGAGCGCCTGAATACGAGCCGACGCAAGCCCGGCAGCGAGTTTAGGATCTGTTGTATTCCGCAGGCTCTGCGAAACAACGGCTTGAACCATGGCCAGCGTGTTCTTCATGCGATGCGATAGCTCGCGCTGCAGGATGCGTTGCTGTCGTTCACGATCCCTTTGCTCTCCGAGCAACCGTTGCTGTTCGCGAGCGAGTTCACGGCTCCGTGCCCGCTCTTCGCGCAGGCCATCGACAGCTCTGTGCATGACCTGGATCAGGAGGATGTCGACACCGACAACGCCTACATAAAACGCCAGTGCCACGAGCACCGAAGTGTCCATCGAGAACGTGCCGAACGGCGGAATAAACCAGTACCAGGCGGCAATGCCGCAGGCGAGGGCACAGACCGCTCCAGGCAGAATACCTGCAAGAAAAGCGGTTACGATGACCGCCGGGAAGAAGGTAAGATAGGGAAAGCCTGGCGGCAGAAGATGGTCGAACAGGAACCTGGTTTGGAGCGCGACGGCGAACGCAGCAGATGCGATGCCCCATGCCAGCACGGGCGTGGAGCGAACGCGGTCGCTTAGAGCAAAGAGTCTATGTCCGAGTGAGTTCATGCCGCCAGAGTGTCCGCGATAGGAGCTTCTGCTTCGGCGCTTCGCGTCGGTTCGTCAACCTGCGAATACCGTAAGGCGTAGCGAAAGCCTTCAGTCGATCTGCTGATCCTGAATGAAGTGCCCTTCATCTCCCACCCGTGATACCTGCGAAGGGAACCAGTCACCTGAGGGGAAGTTGTCGGTCGCAACAAACGATAAGGAGAGCATCATGTCTGACGATGACAAACAACGGCGCGAGAGAGCCTATTGGCTATGGGAGAACGAAGGCCGGCCGGAAGGGCGTCACGACAATCACTGGACACAGGCAGGCGAGCAAGATGTGTCGGACCAGGAATCCGAGGATGTCACCAAGACAAATCAGGAAGCCGACCAAGATTTTGCGGGAGGTAATGACGCAGACAGATCAGCCATCGACATCAAGCCACCCTCGGCGATCAGCCCGGATTAAGGATCACGATACGATCTCTTAGGTCTTGGCCAGCGGCGATGACGCGGATGCCGTTTGTTGTCCGCGACCACTGAATCTTTCGTGCCTTAGCTAGGACCCTCATCAAAAGCGACGGGAACCAAGCTCGCACAGGATACTTGTTTCCCTGAGACCGCGGTGTGTCAACCGGACACGATGGGGATGGTGAACGCAGGAGTTTTTCCGGTTTCTGCCTGCGGCCAACGAAACGGCAGCCGAGCGCCCGACACGTCCGCCGCGGTCTCTCTCCATTCAGAAAGCATACCATGATCGATCCGCCAGCACGCCCCGTCGGAGACCCGGAACGTCAGCAGGAGCTCAAGCTGGCAGTCGACTACGCCGTCCAGTTGCTTATCGAAGAAGCGCATCTCGTCGGGTGGCAGCGTGTCGAGTTTCTGACCGCCGTCATGGATGCCGCTAACGACGGCTTGTCAGCGATAGAGCAGGAAACCGACACAGAGCAGAGTTGAGAGCCGATGCGGCATCCGTTCGCCCCTCGAAGCCGAGGCAGCGCTATTTTATCATCCTCGCGATCATGAACTTCGTAGGGCATGCGGTATAGCCGGCTCGAAAACCTGAAGTTGACTTTGACCTCCATTCCCGCTATTGATGGTTTATCGATATTTTGCTTGCTGAGCTTTGATTATCGCGCGACTGGCACCGCGCTTCGAACGAACCTTCCTTTCAGAAACATCGCTTTCACTATCTGCGTAGCCTCGGCGACGTGGTCTATCAACATTGCTTTGAAAGGGTTCATCATGACCACAGGCACAGTTAAATGGTTTAATTCCACCAAGGGCTTCGGCTTCATCCAGCCTGACAATGGTGGCGAAGACGCCTTCGTCCACATCTCGGCCGTCGAACGCGCGGGCATGCGCGAAATCGTCGAAGGCCAGAAGGTTGGCTACGAACTCGAGCGCGACAAGAAGTCGGGCAAGATGTCGGCCTGCAATCTCCAGGCCGCCTGATCGAAAACTGGTTCCGTCCTTGACCACGGATGTACTGGCACTGACGTCACCGAGTAATTTGAGGCCGGGCAAATAGCCTGGCCTTTTTCATGCCCGCATGAGGCGGGCTCAAAGTGGGATTTACCATGACAGAAACACACTCCAAGTCGAGACAGCAGGCCGAGATCGCATTCGGTCATACGCAGTCGCAGTTCTTCGCCCGTGGACATGCCGTGGAAGAAATGGAGTCCATCGTCAGGACACGGGAAGAGAAGACGTTGCGTCTGCGCGAAGCCCGGCTGGCGAAAGAAGCGCAGATTATCGCTACCGCCTCGACCAATCTGATCGCGAAGCGCGCTCGCAAGACTTGATCTGGAAAGGTGTCGACGTGACCGACCAAGCACAAAAGGCGGAATGGAATTCCGACCAGCTACGACGAGCCATCAAGGCTGCGGGAGTGGCGCTGTGGACGTGGAACGTCGATACTGATGCGTTCCTGATGGATCGGCGTGGGTACGAACTCTGGGACATCTCGACCCAGGAAATCCTCACGTTCGAGCATCTGTCGGAAAAGATACACCCTGCCGACCGGACCCGCGTCAGAGACTCCTTCTCGGCGACGCGCGCTGTGGTCGGCCCTTACGAAATCGACTTCAGGATTCTGAGTGGTCTTGACGTCCGGTGGGTGTCCGCCCGCGGGCAGGGGAGTGACGAAGACATCAAGGCGCGGTTGATGACGGGCATCTTCCTTGATGTCACAGGCCGAAAGCAGGCTGAAGAAGGCCACGAGCTTCTCGCAGGCGAGATGAGCCATCGCGTGAAGAACCTCCTTGCGATCGCTACCGGGCTGACTCGGATCACATCTCGGTCCTCAGGTTCCATCGAAGAGATGACCGCACAGCTCACGGAGCGACTGACGGCCCTTGGGCGGGCGCACGACCTCGTCAGGCCGTTGCCGGGAGGACAGGGAAGCGCAGCACTTCTCGGCGATTTGATTACGGTCCTGCTCGCGCCTTACGATGAGACGGCCGCGTTCTCCAGACGCATCCGGGTCGCCGTTCCCCGGATAGGCGTCGGCGAAAGCGCCGCGACTGGGCTCGCTTTGGTTATCCACGAACTGGCGACGAACTCGCTCAAGTACGGTTCCCTATCGGTTGCCAGCGGGACGCTGGATGTGTCCGGAACGATCGACGGCGACTTCCTCGTCCTGGCATGGACCGAGCAGGGCGGCCCTGAGGTCGTCGTGCCGAGGAATACCGGATACGGCAGCAAGATGCTGGAACGCACGATGTCGGGCCACCTCGGAGGCACTATAGCGGTCGACTGGACCACAGGCGGCGCCTTGGTGTCTCTGAGGATCGACTGCGGTCGGCTGTCGAGCTGAGCTCCAGCGCAAGGCCTGCCGGCTTGCCTTCCTTTCATTCGTGTTCGAAATCTCAAGCTCGTCAACGGGAACAATTCATGGAATGGAACCGGCGATCAGGCAGGGCCGATGGTCGCCTGATATTCGACGAGGTCCTCGCGCTGGAGCCAGATCGTTTCTTCGGCTCCGGCACGTCCTAGTTCGAGTTTGTAAGTCGCCGCGGCTGCGAAAGTATCGGCATACTGCATCAGGCGTTCCAATGACGGGTCAGGAGGACTTGCTACCCCTTCCAGAGCCTCGCGCGTGACGATGACAAGCCAGTTGGCTGTCTCGTCCGTGGTCGGAATGTGACCGTTCTCGTCCCTGATAAATGGGGGCAGGCCGGGCCGCATCTTCAATGTCATCCATGTGCCTCGTTGATGTTCCACCGGTCTCGAATGCAACCGGAACCGTTCCATCCTACCTCACTTCAGAGCGGTGAAACATGCTGAACAGATGAAGCTCCCAGCAATGATCGTGCGCGTCGAGGAAGAACCAGCCGAATTTGCCGCCCATGTGGTTTTGCCGCACTTGCGTGCGTTTCGTCAGATGGCACAATCGTCCATCAAATGGCGAGGTGTCACATGACCGGATCCGCTTTCGCATCGCATGTTTCGCTTACATCGGACGATCTCGAGCTTCTGCGTGAGGTGTGGGAGGACTGGTGTCGGGATCTAGACGTAGACGGCTCCACCGAGGATGCTCAGCTTAAAGCCAGATCGCTGATCGACTGGTTTCAGTTCGGTATTAGCGACAAACGTCAGCTTCGATCACTGCTGAATCCGCTTTGAAAACCAGCAAACCTCAGGCGCGACCGACATGCCTCGGTGTACGTTGATGCCGGGCTGGCGTACGCTGATGCCGGGCATGAGAGTTTTGCAGGAATCGGGTGGCAGCGTGCTTGGCCCTTTGCCTATGACTGAGCTCCCAACAAGGAGTTGATCATGGGAATGCTGGAAGACAAAGTCGCAATTATAACTGGTGCATCATCAGGGATCGGCCGTGCCACAGCGATGCTGTTTGCCGCCGAAGGTGCTGCCCTGGTTTTGAACGCGCGTGGCAAATTGGGCTTGGAAAAAGTGGCTGAGGCTATCCGGGGTAAGGGCGGGAGAGTTCATCTGGTGGTGGGCGATGTGGGCCAACTGGACACTCACGATGAACTGGTTGTTGATGCCGCGCGTGTTTTCGGAGGCTTGGACATTGCATTCAACAATGCAGCGACGGTCGGACCGATAAAACCACTCGCAGAGGTCACTTTTTCCGAATGGCAAGAGACACTTGCGACCAACCTGACTTCAGCCTTCGTAGCAAGTCGTAGCCAAATCCCCGCTATGCTGGAGAGAGGCGGTGGCTCAATTATATTTACATCTAGTTTTGTCGGCACCAGTGTCGGCCTTCCGGGCATGGGGGTTTACGCAGCGTCCAAGGCTGGGTTGATGGGGCTCGTGAAAGGGATCACCGCCGACTATGCCAACAGGGGCATCAGGGCAAATGCGCTCATGCCCGGCGGCTCTGATACAGCGATGGCTGGCGACGAAGCGCAGAAGGAATGGGCTGCAGGTCTGCATGCCATGAAACGAATAGCGCAACCGGAAGAGATTGCCCAAGCCGCCCTGTTCCTCGCCAGCTCCATGTCCAGTTTTGTCGCGGGATCTGCTCTGTTTGCCGACGGTGGAAACTCCGCTGTGAAGTAGCGCCAAAACTTAAACATCTGCCGCAACCCTACGGTCAGGCGCTCTCAGGAGCGCTTGACGATTCACGGACTTCACTTGCAGGGTTTGCTTCCACAGTACATCTACCACCGGTATCCGCCAGAAGCTGACATTGCAACGCCGTCAACTCTGCTGAGGTGAGCGGCGAGCCACTGATCAGTTGCAGGTGAACAGCCCATTTCAGGGCGGGTTCATGAGTCTTGCGTACCCTGAACCACATGGCATAGATGCAAACGACATACCCCTCGAGTCGGTTCGAGATCGATTGTAGCCGGGCACCAAGAAACGCAAAATGGTGGGCTGTAGAAAGCGGCGAAGCGCACTGGTTCTATCCGCCGGATTTTATCTCTTTGGCGCCCTTCTAGTAAGTTGAACAAGTACCGGCCCCTGACTTCGCACTTGACGGCGACTGGCGCGAAAGCTTGTCTGAAAGGCTGCCTCATAAAGAGGTGGGTGATTTCAACAGGTTATGATTCCTTCGGATTTGCGAGATTCGATGGAGTTCACGATGGCCTGGACCAAAATCAC
>NZ_LMQB01000015.1 GCF_001424045.1 Rhizobium sp. Leaf371
ACACGCGGCACGCCATGTGACAGCGGGAAGAAAGGTTCAATCCGGCGCATCTGCGCCTCCGACAACAGCATCAGGTCACTCATGGCAGCGTCTCCTTTCGATCCCAGTGAATCAAAACGCAGAGCGCGCCGCAAGAGGTTAATAGGTCCCGAGCCTAGAAACAGAACAGTAAGTGCGGCTATACCGTAGGGCTCACGGCGTTTGCAGCGCGGTGTAACCTATAGATATGTCGCTCGCGTTCGGACCGGCCTGAAAAGATATTCCATTTCTTTCCAGTGTCTGTCGGATCAACTGGCGGATATGAACGCGCACTGTGTGGCCTGCGTCTGTCTCGATGCGACGAATGGAAGAAACAGAAACGCCAGCTTCAACTGCTAGTTCTTCGACCGTCCAGTCAAGTAGTGCCCGGGCGGCACGCAGGTGGGATGCCTTCAAGGGCGCCGTAGTTTGATTTTCATCAACTACCGTAACGCCCTTATCAGCTACCTCGATAAGAGCCCCGAACCACTCTCTTATCGTTCCGTCTGAATTGCGGACAGGCGTCGCACGGCTGAGAAAGCGGCGGTATCGCCCTTCCTTATCCCTGATTCTAGGGTCAAACGCATACAGACTGCCGTTGGTTAGAGATGAAATCCAGTTCGATTTGACCAAATCGCGATCGTCGGGGTGAATGGCATTGAGGCATCCCATACCAGACGCCTCGTCTTTTGTCTGGCCGGTCAACTCGTGCCAACCGGTTGAATAGACGAAATCACCGTCTGGCTGCAGTCCGTACTCCGTTACCGCCATCGACGAAACAAGAGCTTTGTAGCGATACCAGCCATCTTCGACTGACCGACGCGCTGCGTGTTGATCAGAAATATCGATCATGACGCCGATGGCACGAGCAACGCTGCCGTTTGTGTCAACGATCACCTCGGCCTTGTTCTGAAGCCAACGCATCGTTCCATCGGGGCGAACAATCTTGAACTCGCGGTCGATAACATGACCAGACCGCATGGCTTGGTCCATGTGGGCGTGAACGGGATGGTCATCAGGATGGATGATCGCTTCGAGATCCGGCCAGTTGAATGGCATCGAGGGATTAATGCCAAGCAAACGATACAGCCCAACCGATATAGTCATGTGATTGGTGCTAAACTCCAATGTCCAGAAGCCAAGCTGCCCTCGCTCTTCGATCAAGCGAAGAAAATGAGCTGAGGATACTCCCAGAAGTGTCCGAGTGGTCCGAGCACCATCCTCATTAATCGTTTCCTCGCTCCTCCCGGTTGTTGAAAATTGCATGAGCCGTGTTGTCGGCATTGTAGCCCCTTTTATTCCCGTGGCGCGAACTGCGAAACCAGAGTGTTTTTTACCCAGTTCGACCGGAAATTTTTCCGCTGAAATCGGTACGGAACGATTTTTGCTCGCAACCCTCTATCTGAGAATTCGAACATAATAGATATCTTAACGCCAAAGCAATGCCAATCTGTAATATTCGCATACAGGAATGCTAATGAAAGTTGACAAATCGAATGTTCCGGAATGGACAGACTTCTCAATTACAAGAATAGGTTTGAGAAAATGTTTTCCCACACTTAGAAATCGTATTGTATCTACGATACAATTCCTTTCTGGCAGGTTAGGCAATCAAAAGTTATACTTTGGGATAGGTCTATGGCCAACGAGTGTATTCCCTGTTGGTTCATGGAATTCGTAGTAAGTGTCAACTAACGGTGAGGCGGCCCATGGTTTTCGCGCCATGCCAACTAGCACCTCAACGCACTTCCGCGCGTCAGCGCTTGTACGTAAGACGGAGTTGCATTCGTCTCCTCATGCCTTCGGCAGAATGAATTTGCTTCCGGCAATTTTTGTCCATTGCAAGTGGGACAACCCACTGGGAGATCTCGATGAAACGCCCAAAAATCAAAACAGCGCTATCAGGCGCCTTGATCCTCATTGCCGTAACGGTTGTGGGATTTGCTGCCGTAGCAATTAACAGCATGAGCGCTCTGAATAACAGCACGATTGAGATCTCTTCGCGATGGTTACCGAAAGTCAGCCTGTCGAAAGACATGAGCGTTGATCTCTCGAGCGCCAGACGTGGCTATCTCAATCACGTTATTGCATTGGACGCTGCAGCATTGAAAACAGCGGAGGACAGCATTTCTGCTGCGAAGTTGCAATTTCTGGACACCGTCGCAAAATACGAAGTTTTGGTGCTCGACGAAAATGGAAGGCAACGGATCGCAAAGATCAAGTCTTTGTTCGAGGAGTTTGGCAATCTTGGGAACTCCATGATCCTGTTGTCGCGCGAGCAAAAAAACGAGGAAGCAACGAAACTTCAACAGCTGCAGATGAGGCCGTTGGCGAACGACATCGACAAATTACTTGAGGAGATCGTCACCCTTAATACGGAAGGCGCCACAGCTTCGCAGATAGCAAGCAGCGCGACCTACAACTCGACGATGAGGCTCACATATTTGATTGTTGCGCTCTGCCTTTCTGTCATTGTGGCATCAATCTGGTTTGCCCTGTCCGGTATCGCCCGGCCGATCCAGACAATCACGACCGCCATGAAGAAGCTCGCTGATGGCGATAGCGCGTCGCCCATCCCCTATGAAGGACGCGCCGACGAGATCGGCGATATGGCTGCGGCTGTGGAAGTCTTCCGCGCCAATGCGGTCGCTAATATTCGCCTCGAACAGGAAGCCGCCGCTAGTCGCAGCCTTTCGGAAGAAGAACGCCAGCGTAAGGCTGAAGGTGACCGTGTTCGTGCCGAAGAGATGGCGCAGGCGACGGCTGGCTTGGGCGATGGACTGAGACATCTGGCAGGCGGCGACCTGACGTTCCAGCTGATCGATGCCTTCGCGCCCGACTTCGAAACCTTGCGTGCGGACTTCAATGCTGCGGTTGCACAACTCTCCGAAACCCTGCGGGCTGTGGCCGATGCGACTGGCGCTATCGACAATGGCAGCCGCGAGGTAAGCGCTAGCGCCGACGATTTGTCGAAACGCACCGAACAGCAGGCTGCGGCGCTTGAAGAAACCGCTGCTGCGCTCGACCAGATAACAGTCAATGTTGCAAACTCGTCCAAACGAGCGGAAGAGGCACGCAAGGTTGCGGTGCAGGCTAACGAAAGTGCTGCGCAATCCGGTCGTGTGGTGGCCAACGCGGTGGATGCCATGCAGAAGATAGAGGCCTCCTCTAATCAGGTCTCGAACATCATCGGTGTCATCGATGAGATTGCCTTCCAGACCAATCTGCTGGCACTGAACGCCGGGGTCGAGGCAGCGCGCGCCGGCGATGCCGGCAAGGGTTTTGCGGTCGTTGCGCAGGAAGTCCGGGAATTGGCCCAGCGATCGGCCCAGGCAGCTAAGGAGATCAAAGATCTGATCCGCAATTCTTCCGTTGAGGTGCAAAGTGGCGTTAAGCTGGTGAGTGAAACGGGTGAGGCTCTCAGGACGATCGAGGGCTATATCGTCACGGTGAACCAGCACATGGATTCCATCGCAACATCGGCGAGGGAGCAGTCTGTTGGTCTTGCCGAGGTTAACACTGCCGTCAACCAGATGGACCAGGTCACTCAGCAAAACGCGGCCATGGTCGAGGAGACCAGCGCAGCCGGTGCCACGCTCGCAAACGAAAGTGGCAGATTGCGGGAACTGATTTCACAGTTTCAGCTTGGACACGCCCTACGTCAAACGGCAGCAGTGATGTCGGCCAGCGCTGCGCATCGCCCGGTCCAATCCCCTGTCCGAAAGCTGGCTGGCAAGGTCATGAATGCCTTCTCCGGAAACGCAGCCGTTAAAGAAACATGGGAGGACTTCTAATATCCCCCTTACATCACGCAGCGGCGACAGGCGAGATGCTTGAAATCATTGCCTTCCGGCTGCACGATCAGGGTTTTTTTGTGCGCACAACATCCATGCGCTTGGCGATGACTTCATCATAAGTGGGCGGGGCAATCGACAGAAGTCTGCAGTTCAGCTCGACCCCGAGCACCGAGCGATGGGCATCAACCAGAAAATCATCGCCTCAGTGGGCGGTCGAGGTCCCTGGGCCCCTTTCAGCGAACGCATGCATTCGCTGAAAGGGGCCCAGGGAAATATGCAAAGGCCCTGCGCAAATATCGTTGGACTGACGAAGCTCGCGGTTCTCCCGCTCCGGAGCTTTCATCTTCTCCGCAACGTCGCTCGGCAAACCCGCACGTTTGCCGCATTTCACCCCGGCCTTCCTTACCCATTCATTGAGCGTAAGCGCCATGCGGCCGATCTTACCGGCTACGGAAGAGAGTGACGCCCAAGTCGATGTTGTCCGAGTTGCTGGCGATTTCCGGATAGGTTCGATATTCTCGCGGATCAGCGTGGCGAAGTAGCCGATCGTGTATACATGCGTCGGGCGCACCATCAGGCCGCTCTCTGTTGGGTGGCGCAAGTGGCAGACCAGTTTGAGGGCAACAGTTCTGGCACCCGTGATCAGCGACGGACGGGCATGCGGGCGAGGATATCCGGCAGCCAGGCTTGCGGATCAATATCGTTCATCTTAGCCCTGACGATCAGGGAGCACATAAAGGCAGCAAGCTCGCCGCCGCGCTGGGAGCCGCCGAATAACCCTGCCCGCTAAGGTTATTGGTGGAACCGACTTGTAAGACAGGCTGAATGGCGGCGCATCGCGGCCGCTATTATCTTCTGGCTCTGACATTTATGAGTCCTGAGCCTAACGCACGAGACGCAGGAGTATCCTGCATCCTGGTCGCCGTAAACATTCTCCCTACCCGGCGCGATCGCCTAGGGAGCGACGCCTGGACGGTAATGCGGCGAGTTGTCAGGGTAGGAGCTGCGACCTGCGTGCATCAGCGGGATGAAGAAGTGACGCTATTAATGTGCAAGGCCGAGATGATTTTTTTCCAGCCCGCGATATGTGCGGACGTATAGATGCCGGAGTGCTCAGATACCCCTGCCATCGTCGAAGGCTGTGTGCCCTCTGTGACGACCAGCCCGATATAAGTCCGCGGGCGCAGTATTCGGAAGCCGGATCACTGGGCGTGCCCTCGAAGGTTGCGCGGCTGCGGGTTGTGGGCGGCATGACCAGGCGGTGGAAAGTGTGTAGCGGCCTGGCGAGCCAATAAGAATAGCGAGTTCATCGGTTTTTCCATTCGAAGAACGTATACGGGCAATTGAAAAGCGACCGCGAAACGCGGCCCGCTCTGTCGAGCGATGTTTTGGAATGATCAGAGCTCTCCTGGTGCAAGAATCTCTCGTGTTCGCTTTAGCGTCGCCAGCAGGGCGGCCTTGTAGCCGGTGTCACTGCCGAGCCGCGCTTGCTGGGCTTGTGCCTGAAGAGTATTCGGATCTTTGTCACGCGGCCCATGTACCAGTAGAAGCAAAGCTGCAGCGCGCCGTCTTCGTCTTCGAACAATTCGTTGATGATGGCTCCCTCGTAGGGACCCATCGTCTGGAAGAAGGCGATCTTGCTCTCATGCTCGATTGTGACGATTTCTCGTAGTTCGCTGCCTCTGATCGTCGCCTTCCGTAGGAAATGCGTGCGCTCTCCTCTACGACCTCGCAACGGGTGCAGACACCTGCTGCGAAGAACGGGCGGGCGTCCCGTGCCTTGAGTTCAAGACCTTCAACGCCTGAGCGCGCGTCAACCGGGATTCGCCGTCCGGGTTCACCGGAACAATGGCGGTCGAATACATCGCAATGACCGTCCTTTCGAGATCGCTGCTCTCGTCAGGCGGAAGCAGCTGTTTCCTGCGCGAAATCGCGATACCGGCGCAGAGGGCGACCAAGAAGCATGGTCAGGCGCTCGACGTCTCCGTCGGCGGGAAGCATGCCGTCGGTCATGAAACGTTCACCCATCAGACGCATGTCGTAGGCCATCCAGGCGGGTACGAACTGCTTGAGATTCTGCTCGAAACCTTCGGTATTGTCGCCACCGTAGCTGATCGTGCGGTCCAGCACATCCGACCAGATGGCAGCGATATCCGTGCCCGTCAGCACGTCTGGCCCGACCAGATTGATCCGGTCGATCGGGAGCGGCTCCGAAGCCCGTTCACGGCGCAGAAGTTCAAGGGCGGCGATCTCGGCAATATCACGGACATCGATCATGGCGAGACCCTTCGGTCCGACCGGCATCGTGTAGGCGCCGTAGCCGGTGATGACGTCCTTGACCATCAGATCGTTCTGCATGAAGTAAGCCGGCCGCAGGATGGTGGCCTTGAAATCCATCTGCTCGATCATCCGCTCGACGCTATACTTGCCGGCGAAATGCGGCACGTTCACGTAGACATCGGCATGGATGACCGACAGGTAGACGATCCGCTCGATGCCAGCCGAGCGTGCGACGTTGAGGGCGATCAAAGCCTGGGTGAACTCATCCGGGACGACGGCATTTAAGAGGAACAGGGTGGACACGCCGGACATGGCGTTGCGCAAAGAATCGACGTCGAGAAAGTCACCCTGCACGACGGAAACACCGTCCGGAAAGGCGGATTTCGACGGATCGCGGGCGAGCGCCCGGACATCTGCACCGCCTTTTACGAGATGTTCAACAATCTGACGGCCAATATTGCCCGTGGCACCGGTAACGAGGATGGTCATGTTGGTCTCCTGTTGTGTTGTTTGACACGCTCAGTATGAGTGGCTCACTTCCCGTCCGATAGGCGGAGATTTAGAACAACCTGTCTCACTGGTGGAACACATATGGATCTTCTCGCTCTCTCGGATTTCAACCTCGTCGCGCGCCATGGCGGGTTTGGCAAAGCTGCAAGAGCGACCGGCAGGCCAAAGGCGACGCTGTCCCGGCGGGTTGCGGAATTGGAAAACGGCCTTGACCTTCGGCTGTTCGAGCGGGGTGTGCGGACCCTGAAGCTGACGCAGGAGGGCCGGGCACTCTTTGAGCGGACGGCGCGATTGCTTGCCGAACTCGATGAGACGGCATCGGCGATCGCAACCGGTGGCCAAACTCCAAGGGGTAAGTTGCGCATCAGCGCGCCGGTGCTGTTCTCCCAGAGCGCCATGGGTAAGATCGCCGCGGAGTTTACACTGAAATATCCGGAGGTCAGGCTGGAGATCACAGCGGAGGACCGGTCTGTGGACATGATCGAGGAAGGCTACGATCTGGTCATTCGGGTCAATCCCGATCCTGACGAAAGCCTGATCGGGCGCGCGTTTCTCCGCGACAGGCTTGTGGTCGTGGCAAACCCGACTCTCCCCCGTCCGAAGAAAGATGGCCCCACTCCCGGCGTTGTGCGGGGCAAGGGAGAGCGGCAAACATGGCGCGTGACGACAACAGGCGGACCCTCGACGATTTCGATAGAGCCGGTGCTGGGTCTAGCGTCTCTCATCATGGTCCGGGATGCGGTGCGCGTCGGGGTTGGTGCCGCCCGTCTTCCCATCTCATTGGTGGCCTATGACCTCGCGGAAGGAACGCTGGTGAGTTGGGGCGATATCGACGGCCCCGAAATCGCGTTGTGGACGCTCTACCCGTCTCGCCGGTTGCTCAGCGCGCGCATGTCTGCGTTTCTGGATTTTCTAAAGCAAGCTTTCCCGAACGGGACACCTGACGAACTGGCCGCGTATATCGGCCGATGACGAGCGGAGCCTCGTTCAGGCAGACACGCGCAGAGATCTACGCCGCCCTATCAACAGAACGGGCTGTCAAACGCTCGATTAGCCATCGCCCTGCCGGCCCCGGAGAGTCGTCTGATCGATAGGCTGTTGATTTCCACTGAGAGCTGACCCGGCGCAGCGTTATATTTCCATTGAGAATTGACCCATGTTTCAACCGTCCCCTGCATGTTTTCAGCGGGGGCTCTGGAGTGATCG
>NZ_LMQB01000016.1 GCF_001424045.1 Rhizobium sp. Leaf371
GAAACGCAGGAACTTGACCACTACGACCAACACAAACGATACCTAAGGCGGGTCACTTCTCGGTGGAAATGCCGGGTCAGCTCTCAGTGGAAATCAACAGGAATTGAGGAACTTCTTAGCGAAGAGGCACAGACGAACAACGAGCGGCAGTCAAAAAGCCGTGCGGGAAAACGCGCTGAGAGTTTGGCATCCATTGAGCAATACGACGGCTTCGCTCTCAAATATTGGGAGTCCCTGCACAACCGAGAAGAATGGCGGGGGGATGTCGTCTCTTGGGAAGATGTCGTTGACGCCTTGCGCCGTGAGTCCGAAAAGGTGGGTAAGAAGAAAGAGTACAACGCGGCTTGGCGGGAAGGCATTTATGAGAACGGTGAATTCAAGCAAACCAAAATGATCATTCTTGATATCGATGAAATGACGGTCATGCCTGCCGACATCTCAGATTGGCTAAAGTCGCTTGGACTGACCCACGTCATCCATCACACGAACAGAATGACTGCCAGCACACCACGGGTCCGCGTCGTAGTTCCCATGTCGCACAGTGTCATGGACAAGGAATACAAGCATATTCTTCGCGTCCTAAAAGCACGAGCAGGGACGGAGATGGGTGCAGAGGCAATCGCTTTCGACAAGCATTCCCATAGCATCAAGGTTCCGATGTTCGTACCGAACGTTTCCCCACATGGCGCTGACCTCTTCATCGAACATACGGCTAATCTGCTCGACGCGGTCGAATGGCTGAAGATGACGAAGGGTGCTGACGATGGGAAGAGCGAAAAGAAGGTGAAGCGGGCAAACGCCCTGCGATCATTCACAAGTGAAATCGATCCGGAAGCGTTTGTCTCCAAACATGCGATCATGCCCGGGCAGAGCGGCGGTCACGGTGCCCTGTTCGCCTGCGGGAAAGACCTTCATTACGGTGGGAGAGTACCGCTCGATGCGCTGGAAACCGTTCTGCAACCCTACGTGGACGCCGGTTGGTTCGGCACGTCCGAAAACCGATCTGTCCGAAGCGTTGTCGCGTCGTTGAAAAACTACAAGGCGAATAAAGACATCGCTTTATGAGAACTTTTTTCTGCGGAGCCCTCGCGACACGACCAACACCCTCAGAGGCGATCCACTAAGCCGGATCGCCTCTACCCAATTGTGACGATCTTTGCCCTTCTCACACATCCGCGACCCGTTTTTTTTAGGCCCGCTGCAGTCTTTAGCGCTGGCATAAATCTATTCAGCTTCGAATGCACGCTCTGTTGTACCTTGATCAAGTTCTACTGTACCTTGAACAAGTTCTAATGCTGGTCGGTATAAAAAGGGGACCCTGACGGTAGGAGCTTTAGTTCCAGCAAACTTTTCAAAAAAGCCGGCATCCTCAAGCTCGTTTACGACGAGCTGGGTCTCCGATTGCGGAATTCCCCATAGTGTTGCCAGCGATTCTACAGTTTGCGATGCACGCTGCTGCCTCATTTTTTCCACGTAAGGTTTTAAACGCGCGTACTCTGCGTAGAGCGTTTGCTCCAAACGTGCGCGCGACACAGCAGGGAGCGCGTCTTTGAATGAAACTTGCTCGAATAATGCCTTTTCTGGAACAAGTCCCTTCTGCCCACGCTCCAGCCTTTTGATCTGCTCAGTTCGGAGCTCGTTCATCATGTGTATCAACTCACGAGGCGCAGGCTCTTTCGAGGCATCACTTGTCCGAGTAATCATCCACTTCAAAGTGTTCGATTTGTTTGGACCGGATTCAACCTGTGCAGGCATCATTCGAAAAAATATATCTCTCTGCTTAGTTGCGTCACCGAGAATTTCTATCCTATCGACGCCGTAGTATTTTGCAATTGAGTCGTTTGAAAGCATTCTTCTCACGAGTACGTTTAGAATATCATCTTCGCGCCACCTGATTGTCAGCGTTCTCTCGAGATGGCTCGCTTCACGAAATCCATCCTTGACGATGCTCTTCCAAATGTCAGTTCTTAAGAAGATTTTCGTCCGTATGCTATTTAAATTTTTAATATCAAGGTAAGCCTTAAACAATGCTCGCAATGCAAGCGCTTCGAGCGCGGAATTATCAGAAAACGCCACGTCGAGGCGGTCTAAAACAACCCAAACAGTGAGTTCTTCTTTTGCAAACGCAGCGTTTGCTTTACTCAGCAATTCATCAACTGAAATATGTCCGAGCTTTGCACGAGCGGAACTTGGTTCCCTGAGCGAAATTTTACCGGCACCCATAGGTATCGATGTAGTAGGATCGATGGTCACTGTGCCCTCTACAGCCTCAATTCGGGCTGTCCAGTCACGGACATAGTGCAAGGCATATGTTAGAGCGCGGGATAACGTAAAGGAGCGTGGCAATAAATTTGCTTCTTCCAAAGCTCCAATAATCTCTACCGCTAATGGGTTTGATATCTCATAGTCGCGAAAAGCTTTTCCGCACAAAGTCAGAAAATATAGCTTCCACAAACTTACAAATGCAAATTCGCTTTCTGGCGGGTTTTGCGAAAGCGATTGAAAAGCCGGTGTTCCCTGTGGATTTTCTCCCGGGATGACCAGTATGTTTCTATCAAACAATTCGCTTTGATTTTCAATGATGAGACTGTAGATTGCGCTCTTCCCACTTCCTTTAGCGCCATATATTATATCTGCCTTGCCGCTGAATACTGAGTTCCAGTCCTCAGTTTCAACGAAATACTGCTTAATGTTATCTTTCTCTTCCTCGGCAGTCCTATGCCCGAATGTTGATTTTTTGAGGACTTCAAGTGCGTTTTGTATGTTCATGTCATCCCGTTGAAGCGTATTTTAGAAAGAGCCCGTCCTGAATGCAACCATAGGAAAAGGTAATTGAGAATACCAGCTCAAAATTAGTGGCAGAGCCAGCCCTACAATCAAACGAAGACTCAGCCGTCTATCATTGGGCAATGCGCATGAATTGGAACGGATTTGGCTCATGGAGAACAATCCTCATTGTATCCGTCGCGGCATCCGACGGAATGGAAGCGGAAAAACGCCTCGACATCCCACCATTTGAAGCGACAGCAGATCCGCTGCGTGCTTACTTCCCGGTGAGCATGTTGGCGGGTCGCCGAGGCGACGATGAGGCAGCATGGTTTGAGATAGCCTTGGTGCTCGAAACAGCCGAACCAGTGATCGACTGGCGCATCGAGTGGGATAGCTCGGCGTTTTAAGCTACGGCATCCGGTCTCGACAGTGTGATGCTCAACGACATAAGGTCCGTCGATATGCGCAACTCGGGATAAAACCTCAGAATGACTCATGGACGCAGCGTTCGCCTCTATTTGGTCGATGGCACACCTACAGGTATCTTGACTGCGGAGATCATGAATTGGACCGGGCATGTGTTGGTTACACCCCGATCAAAACTTCCGAATGCTCTGCAGCGTCCGGAGGCAACCCGAACAGGCCTATATTTTCTGGTAGGGGATGACCCTGATCAGCCAACAAAAGATCGGGTGTATGTGGGTGAAGGCGATAGCGTGATTGACCGTTTGAAGTCGCATTCTAAAGACGTGTCAAAGGACTTTTGGACCCGGGCATGTCTGGTCACATCGAAAGACTTCAACCTCACTAAGGCCCACGTGCGCTATTTGGAAAGTCGTTTTGTCCAGCTTATCAGATCCGCTGATCGCGCCAACGTAGCCAACGGGAATGAACCGGCGCTGAAAAACTTACCCGAAAGCGACATTACCGACATGGAGTTCTTCATCGAACAGGTGCAGGTCGTTTTGCCTGTGGTCGGCTTTGACTTTCTGCGACCGCGCGTCACAGCACAGTTAGTTTCCGCTTTGACAGAAGCCTATGCATCTACCTCAAATCGCTTGGATCTCGTCATGAACAGCGAGAAGTATGGATTTGCGGCAAAAGCTGTTGAGGTCGATGGGGAAATTACCGTGCTTAAGGGATCACGTGGCAGTACCGCAACCTTCAGCACAAACATCTACGGAGCACTCCGACAACAACTGCTTAAAGAAGGACGTTTGGTAATTACTGATGACCCGAGATTTGTGGAGTTTGCCGAAGATGTAGCTTTCGCCAGTCCGAGCGCGGCGGCGGCGGTCATCAAAAATCGTAACACAAACGGACGGACTTCTTGGAAGCTCGCAAACTCCGGGCAGTCCCTGAAGGACTGGCAAGACGCGTCGTTGGAGAAAGTCATCGACCCTTCGTGAAGGGCATGCTCGAACACGACCTAAGGGGTACAAGATGATCGACATCGCAAAACTGCATGACGAAATCGAAGCTGCCTACCAGGCCTCGGGAAATAGCCAAGGCTGGCGCTTCCTCTACAGCAACCGATCGGTGCTCGAAACAGCATCGGTTGCTATTATCGGCTGGAATCCGGGTGGGATCGAAGAGGTCGAAGGACACGGGCAATTTGATATGCCTATCGGTACGTCCGCGTATGCGGATGAGGACTGGAAGAAGGGCAACGGCACCTACTATGGACAAGGCAATGCGCCTTATCAGCTTCAAGTCCGGGCTGTCTGTGAACGACTCTCTGTCGAGCCGCGAGAAGTTTTGGCAGGCAATCTAATTCTGTGGCGCTCACGAAAAGACAAAGCGTTGATCGACAGACGCAGTGCAGTATCATTCGGCGCTGCGATATGGGGTCATGTTTTAGAAAAAGTTCGACCTTCGATCATTATTGCTGTTGGCATCTCCACAGGCGAAAGAATTGCGAAGATTTTGAATATCGCCACCGACGTAAGGCACAGAGTGGGATGGGGTGAGTATGAGGCAATTTTCGGTACAAACGGACGCCAGAAGCTCATTGCGCTGCCGCATCTTTCAACATTCAAGATCATGAAACACGCTAATTGCCAAACCCATTTGGACGACTTATTCGCCAAGCTGACATAATTAGCTGTCTACCCAGCAGACGACACCGCTGAACCAAAAAGAATCTCCGCTGAAAGTTAGACAGAAGCACGCTGACGAGCGTCGTCCTTGTCCTGTCCATCGAAATCGAGACCCTGCCCGACAGGCTCGCGGACATCGACAGCACGACGCCTGTCATCTTCGGTATCGAGGAAACAACGCTGAAGGTCGCACAGAAGCTCGTCAGCGATCATAAGAGCCTGATTGCTCATCATGACAGCCGGCAACTGTCAGGCACTCAGGCGGCGGCTATACGAACCGTCGTTGCCCGTGTAGTCGGTTCTATGTCGGTCGAGGCCTGAAAGTAACGACTCGTCATGATTATGGTTGTCCACCCGATAGGAGACACGCCATGCAAGAGATATTCAGCCCGAAGTTTTCCATGGATCACCCGGACTATGCGCTGGAATGCGAAGAGGCCTTAGACCTTCATGTGCAGGAGCTAATCGAAGACGCGGTTCGAGCCGCATGGGATACGCGGACGATCTTCAAGGCCCTTGCGAAACTCGCTGCCGCGGAAGCTATCGCCTACGAGGAAGACCCCGACCGTATCCATCCGGCGAAGGCCGCAGAGCTTATGATTTAGGCTGGTCCGCCATGATGCGTTCGATCCTTTCCGGATCACATTGCTCGTCGATAAGGAACTG
>NZ_LMQB01000017.1 GCF_001424045.1 Rhizobium sp. Leaf371
GACCTCAATAGGGGAAATGATTGTAGCGCATGACATAAGGCATGGACATAAAGCCAATCACCAAATCAGGGCAGACGGCCTTCGGCGGAGGCATACGATGGAGCGGGCCGACCTGCATCTGCTGCTAAAGGTGACTGGACATCTCGAACTTGCAGATTTCGAAAGCTGGTTGGCGGCTATAGCCGACGCCACCTAGCGCCCGCGGTTCACGCTGGATGCCAAAGGGACGGTCACCTATCACGTGACATTGACGCCCGAGAGAGCAACCCACACGAACAGATCGGTCCACTAGCAATTACCGTCTGCCTCTGGAAATCGTCCGTAATAATTTAAATTCCAATCTAGGAGCGGACCCCTTGCTGGCCTCCGCCAACTAGGTTCTTCGGTTCCGATCGTAACATCAGTGCCATGAGCAGACTTCAATGACAGAGGAGCATTCTTGCGATTGATCCTTGTATTGAGTTTGTTCTTACCCAAATACGTTCTGCGGACCGGGCCCCTCTGATTAAGGCAAACGCCTCTATGATGTCGGACCGCATCGAGCGTGCTCGGTGCGAGTTTGTGGCCAAGTCGTAAGCTCCCCGATCATGTTCGATGTCGTGAACTAGACGCAGCTCGCGTCATTTTGGAGAGTTTTGTTATGTGTAACGTTTCTCGTCGCGTTTTTCTGACAAGCACGGCTGCTTCTGCCGCCGTTGCACTGCCTAAGGCACTTTATGCCGAGGAGGCTGGCTCCTCCTCTGTGCCCTTGGCACCGGCGCCCGTCAAAGATGGAAGGTCTACGCTGACGCCCGATGAGGCACTGGATCTGCTGAAACGGGGGAACGAGGCCTTTCTGCGAAACGAACTGGTTTATCCCAACAGGACAGAGATGCGCCGTCTCGAACTGGCTAAGGGACAAGCCCCGTTCTGCGCCTATGTCTCGTGTTCCGACAGCCGTGTTCCTCCTGAACTGCTGTTTGGGCGAGGCTTGGGTGAGCTTTTTATCATCCGCAATGCCGGCAATACGGTCGATACCGTTGCGATGGGATCGATCGAGTATGCCGTTGCCGAGCTTGGGGTCCCTCTCATCGTCATCATGGGACATGAGAGTTGCGGCGCAGTGAAGGCAGCAATGGCTGTCGTTGACAGTAATGCCCGCTTTCCTGGGCAGATCGATAACATGATCGAGCCAATCATCCCAGCCGTCCTCGAAGCACGAGGACAGATGGGTGACCCGACTGAGAATGCTGTGCGTCAGAACGTTCGCCGTGTGGTACGTACCTTGCGGGAAGAAAGCGACCCGCTACTGCTCAAACCTCTGGCGGAGGGCCGTATCAAGGTCGTTGGCGCCTATTACCGCCTCGACACCGGCGTTGTGGAATTCTTTGACCGATGATGACGTCAGAATAGGGTACTGATTGGCTTGATGTCGATAAGCCGAGAACGTTGACTTGCCAAAGGCTCACCTCGTTCACGCAGGATTGCTAGAAGGCTAATCTTAATCTCCCCCGAAGCGAATAAACGTGTCTGAATATTGCTTGCGTCACGAAGTGGCGCAAGCAATAATATTGGGGCGGCACTTGCGCCTTCATGGAAGTTCTACCCTCTCGAATTCGAAACCGTCATACCGGAAGACGTGGCGATCCCCGATGATCCAAAGGCAGTCATCAGAAACGCTGTCTATCTGCTGGATTACAGTTGTTTCATCCAATCCTGCGGACGGAGCCCGAATGACCTCGAAGCTCCTGCCGTCGAACTTCCTGAGGCCCGACGTGGTCCCGGCATAGATCTCGCCACGAAACTGCCGGACCGAATAGAAGGTAATCGCCGTGTCGGACTCATGAACGGTGGCGAAGCCGTCCCTGGCACTCCCAACAAGGAGCGTCTGGTCGTAGCCGACGATCAATACCCTGTCCGCGCTTACGCAGTGAATGTCGAGCAGATGTTCATCCGTTGGAGATGAGATCAGCGCCAGGCGTGATCCGTCCCAATGTCCGATCATCCCTCTCAGGCCGCACACATAGACATCCCGTTCCGACAATCCCTCGACACGCGTGAAGTCCGGGCTCTGGTTGCCGAGTGCAAGTCGTTCCTCGATACCGAGCGGCGCGTCACTCTCAAATTCGCCGAGCCCAAGTTCCTTCCGAATGTTCCGCTCCGCTTTGTCGCGCAACCCCCCATCGACGGCCTCCCACCCGCCGGAAGAGCGCCTGTACAACTGACCACCGAAACCACAAGCAAACAGGGTCTGCCCGGCCTCATGAATGCTTCGGAGAGAGCCATGGGGACTAGCTCGGTCATCCACCGCTTCGCTCAGATGCTCGCTTGAGTTGACGATTTCGATCCTGCCCTCCTCGCACAAAAAGCAACCGGCACGCAGGACCGAGCCGAGAGGACGACGGAGACAGACGGAAGCAATCGTTTGACCGACCCAGTCTTGGTAAGTGAAGAGCGTTTGGCTGTCGAGGTTGAGATAGAAAATCCGGCTGACCGGTGTATCGGAGCCCAATGTCTCATCTGGAAAGCCGACAATAATGAGGAATCTCTCGGATACCGCGCAGCCGTTGCCAAGGGAAACCGGAGTGCCTGGTGTCATCATGATGTGTGTCCTCCAGAATTGGTTTCGTATCCTGCCATCGCTCACCATCGGAGGATAGGTTTATGACTGCTTGTGGCGGATACCGTTGAAAAACACTTATTGATCGTCGGCTCTCAAACATCCACTTTTAACGAGGTTGCGCGGAAGAGGGGAACGCTATGGAGAGGCTTGTGCAAGCCATCGATTTCGTGATCGATATTTTTGGGGCATTGGGCGGTGGCGGACCTGAAACGGGCTTTTGGAGAAATACTGAACGCGTTGTGGTGGCCATCGCAGCAATGGTCTTATCCACCGTGCTTTGCTTTATTATTGCCGTTAAGATCATGGCGTGATTCAATCGTCGCATTGATTTGCGGAGGATTGAGCGATGATGGGATGTCAGGTAGCTCCGGCGCAGCTCTTCTACGACTTCTGCCTTGATGATCACGTTCCTGCCGACCATATGCTGCGCGGCATCGACCGCCATCTCGAACTCGACAGCGTCCGAGCGCAGTTGAAGCCTTTCTACAGTGCCACGGGCCGCCCCTCGATTGATCCCGAGCTTATGATGCGAATGCTAATCATCGGCTATTCCATTGGTATCCGCTCGGAGCGCCGACTGTGCGAGGAGGTCCACCTCAATCTCGCCTATCGCTGGTTCTGCCGCCTCGGTCTGGACAACAAGGTCCCCAATCACTCTAGCTTCTCGAAGAACCGCCATGGCCGGTTCCGGCAAAGCGACATCCTACGGCATATGTTCGAGATGGTAGTGGAACGCTGCCTCGCTCAAGGACTGGTTGGTGCGGAAGGATTTGCAGTTGATGCCAGCTTGATCGCAGCGGATGCAAACAAGCAGCGCTCGGTACCAGGATCGAAATGGGAAGCCAAAGAGGATGCTGGTCGCTCGGTACAGGAATATCTGGCAGTTCTCGACGATGCTGCTTTCGGCGCGGCCTCACCAGTCACGCCGAAGTTCATCTCCCCGTCCGATCCGGCCGCCCAATGGACTGGTGCCCATAAAGGCCACGCCTTCTTCGCCTATGCGACCAACTATCTGATCGATACACAGCACGGCGTCATTCTGGATGTGGAGGCGACACGGGCAATCCGCCAGGCCGAGGTCGGTGCATCCCGCACAATGCTCGACAGGACAGAGAACCGCTTCGGCTTGCGGCCCGATTACCTCGCGGCCGACAGTGCATACGGTTCTGCCGACAACCTAGGCTCAGGACTCATAAAATTCACAGCCAGAAGATAACAGCGGCCGCGATGCAGATGCTCGAGAAGAAGGTATGTGCACAGCGGTCATAGCGGGTGTGAATGCGCCNCTAGGCTCAGGACTCATAAAATTCACAGCCAGAAGATAACAGCGGCCGCGATGCAGATGCTCGAGAAGAAGGTATGTGCACAGCGGTCATAGCGGGTGTGAATGCGCCGCCAGTCCTTGAGCCTGCCGAACATGTTCTCGATTTTGTGGCGCTTCCTGTAGAGAACAGGATCGTGCGGGATGGGGACTTTCCGGTTGGACCGTGACGGGATGCAGGCTTCGATCTTGCGCTCGGCCAGGGCAGCGCGAAACCAGT
>NZ_LMQB01000018.1 GCF_001424045.1 Rhizobium sp. Leaf371
GACGGCCAGCCGATGTCTGCATCGGCTTGGGCTGAGCCATAAAAAAAAGCCTGCAGGCCGCCGAGCAGTTGCGGCCGGAGATCGCCCAAGCGCGTGACATGTGGATCGACCGGCGAAAGCCATTCTTCAACAAGGCATTGGCGCGACTGATCTTTATCGATGAGACCTCGACCAATACCAAGCTGACGAAACGAAGGGGCTGGTCGCCAAGGGGGAAGCGCTATCGCACCCAAGCGCCGTTCGGCTCCTGGAAAACCCAGACCTTCATCGCCGGTCTGCGCTGTCATGGCTTGACGGCACCCTGGATCGTCAATGCGCCAATGAACGGCCGCATCTTCGAAACGTGGATCGAAACTCAACTCGCCCCGACCTTGTCGCTAGGCGACGTGCTGATCCTCGACAATGTCGCCTTTCACAAAAGTCCGCGAGCAGAAGAATTGGTCAGGGCACGAGGTGCATGGCTTCTCTTCCTCCCACCTTATTCTCCGGACCTCAATCCCATCGAAATGGCCTTTTCAAAGCTTAAGACCCTGTTGCGGAAACGCGCAGCCCGTTCTTTCGATGCAATCTCAAATGCGCTTGGCGACATCTGCGATCTCTTCTCCATCACAGAATGCCGCAACTTCTTCAAAGCAGCAGGATATGAGGCCGAATAAATGCAAAATGCTTTAGAAGTCATAAAGCGTTCGATCATACTCTCTCGCCACTGGCAGGGCGGCGTTCCTTCAAGATGCGCCGCGTGCTGCTCGTCGTGGTGGAGTGCCTCATGCTCGTCAGTGCCTCATGCTCGTCGGCTTGGCGATCGCCCTGCTTCTGGCCGTGATCTAAAGCGGGTAATCAGCACCATGACGGCTTCTTTCCCAGTCCTCCATCCGGAACTAGGTGCGCAATGAAACCGACATTCGCAGACTGTGTTCGGCACTTGCAGATGCATGCTGCTGCCGGAGAATCGCAGGTATTCCTGGCGCGCCTCATTCAGACCTACAGCAAAGAATTCGGWTATGACCCGATCAAGCTGCAGGTCTACTTGCGCAACAACGTTACCCATCATTAGATGAAGCGACGTCCCATCATCTGCYGGCTAGTTCGCTCAGAGCACTTGTCGCRATCGGTGCCATCACATAGTTCCCCCACGCGCAACGAGGAGGGACAAATGAGCTTTGTTGGTGAAGATCGAGACGAAGCCCTGCGACTTGGAGAAGTCGCGGGCCGGCNCATCACATAGTTCCCCCACGCGCAACGAGGAGGGACAAATGAGCTTTGTTGGTGAAGATCGAGACGAAGCCCTGCGACTTGGAGAAGTCGCGGGCCGGAAGATGACCTCATTCGTCAGCGACTTCCCATTTCTACACAATCAGCTGGAAATGCGCACGGCTTGGCTGGAGGGGTTCAGCTTGGGTCGGGTGAGCTTGAAGCCCGGCGGAGAGCGCCGGGTTTCTYCACGTGATTGGACAAGGTTCCGATAGAGGTTCATCCCATTATGGCAGCCGGCTTTCATCAACCGAACACCCCACAACAGACTGACTGAGATTCCTTGGCCAGCGCGTTCCTTTTGAGTCTGGACCCAATATGACCCATGACCTGATGGCAGAAGTCAACAATCAAGCTGATCATGCAGCGAAAAATCCGACCAAAATGCTCGACCGCATGAAGCTGGCGCATGAGCTTCGTGATGAATTCCCGGAAACGCCGGTCATCGAAATCGTCGACAAGCTCAATATGGCTTGGCGAAAGCGGGGACTGTCGTTCGGAATACCGCCGCACACGCTGTGACCCGGTGCTGATCTACCAAAAATCGGACTTGCAGCACAACTCGTCGTTACCGTTTGCCCGACTACTCGTGCGCTTTCGGCGCATCGTCAGACTTGGGAGGGTCACATGGCAACGTACAGAGCAATTCAGCAAGAAGTAAAAGCTACCTATGNTTTGCCCGACTACTCGTGCGCTTTCGGCGCATCGTCAGACTTGGGAGGGTCACATGGCAACGTACAGAGCAATTCAGCAAGAAGTAAAAGCTACCTATGGCTTTACGCCAAAGACGGGCTGGATCGCGTGCGTTTTGTCTGAGCGTGAGATCGCGAAGCAACCAACTCAGAACCGAACTGGCGCCAGCGTGCGTATCGAAGCCTGCCCGGCTGACAAGCGTGCCAGCATCGAAGCTGCGTTAGACAGGCTCGGTTAGGTGTTGAGGGCGCACAAGCAGGCAAGGGATGTTTTCTGCGGGCGGCCGGCGACACGAGCGAATCCATGCGACATGCGGAGTGTTGCGCATGATAGAGCGGTACGCCTCCAAACTAGGAGGAGTCGCTTGACCGGCAACCATACTCGTTACCAGTTGCGCCACGATATCACCGGGACCTACGACGTCTTCGCCGGTTTCCTGCGTTCATCTCGACCGTCTCGAAACACCCCACAAGTGCGCCCGCATGGTAGGCCTTCGTAGAAGGTCGATCTTTCCCTGCCGTTTGACGGCGCGGTGTGAGACAGGCGCCATCGACGACTTACTTCTCAGCCGCCATCTTTCAGCACATCAATGAACGCCCTTAGCGCGGCTGGCACGTGACGACGCCCGGGATAGTAAAGGCAGAGCCCCGGGTAGGCAGGGCACCAATCCTCCAGCAGCGCGACAAGACGGCCCGCTCGTAGCTCGGCCAGGGCGAAAGACTCGGCCACGAACGCGATCCCAAGTCCGTCCACCGCCGCCCCGACCATTAAACGGTTATCGTCGAGCGTCAGCGAACCGGGTACGTCGATGACGATCTCCTCTCCTTGTCTTTCGAACTCCCATCGGTAGAGTTTTCCGCTCGGCATCCGGTGGCGGATACAGCGGTGTCCCCGCAAGTCGTCCGGAACGAGTGGGTTTCCACGACGCTTGAGATAATCGGGGGCCGCGACCGCCAGGAAGCGAACGTCGCCGCCGAACGAAACGGCGATCATGTCCTGCGGCACAGTCTCGCGGAGGCGAACGCCCGCGTCGAATCCTCCTTCAACGATGTCAATCAATCGGCCGTCGGTGATAAGATCAAGGGTGACCCCGGGACAACGCTCGGTAAAGATCGGAACGGCGGTTCTCAGGAGCAGCTCCGCAGATGCTGTTCCACAATTGATCCGCAAGGTGCCTGCGATGGCGCCAGCCTCTCCCGTTACAGCATCGAGAGCCTCGTCAAGGTCCCGAAGCACCGGGATGATCCGGCGCAGGAGCTCATCTCCTGCCTCGGTCGGCGACACACTCCTTGTCGTGCGATTGAGGAGACGAACTCCCAGCGTCTGCTCAAGACCGATCAAGGTGTGGCTGAGCGCCGAGCGGGACGTGCCAAGCGTGTCGGCCGCCTGCCGGAAACTCCGGTGGCGGGCGACGGCGGCAAAAGCCGAAAGCTCAACGAAACTAGGCTTGCGCATTGGTGTAGTTCCTTCACCGGGTCATGCTCATTCGGTGAGCTTATCTCATCTTTCGGTAATCGCTAGATTGGCCTGGTCGACACAGATGGAGATGAAGATGAAGACATGGCTAATCACAGGCGGCTCGTCCGGCCTCGGTCGCATCATGACGGAGAAGCTGCTTGAGCGCGGCGACCGCGTTGTCGCGACAGTCCGCCGTTCGGACGCACTAGACGATCTGGCAACAAGGTACGGGGAACATCTGAGGGTGTTGGTACTCGACGTCACTGACACACATGCTGTTCGCAGGGTAGTCGATGATGCCTTCACCTCGCAGGTGCGGATCGACGTCGTCGTCAGCAACGCAGGCTACGGACTGTTCGGCGCAGCTGAGGAGGTCAGTGACGAGCAGATCGAGCGGCAGATCGCGACGAACCTCGTCGGATCAATACAGCTGATCCGGGCCAGCCTTCCTCATCTACGAGCGCAAGGCGGCGGACGCATTATGCAGGTGTCCTCGGAGGGAGGTCAGGTCGCCTATCCGGCCTTCGGCCTCTACCACGCCACAAAGTGGGGCATCGAAGGGTTCATCGAGGCCGTCGCGCAGGAGGTCGCTCCGTTCGGTATCGACTGTGTGCTCGTCGAGCCAGGGCCGACCGCCACGAACTTCGGCGAGGGCCTCGACCAAGCCGAGGCGACGGAGGTCTATGACGCGACGCCGTCGGGCGACATGCGCCGCGGCGTGGTCACGGGCAGTTTCGCCATCAAGGGCGATGCCAGGCTCACAGTCGACACAATGATCGAGGCAGGGGACTCGGAACATCCGCCATTGCGGCTCGCGCTCGGCAGCACGGCTTACGAGAACATAGAGGCCGCGCTCATTCGCCGCCTCGAAGCAATTCGCGCGCAGAAGGGCATTGCTTTCGCAGCCGACAAGCCAGCCTGACTTCGAAGCCGGTGTGGTGGTCAGTCCCGACTGTGTCTGCAACGCCTTCAGGCCTTCGCTCGGGACTCGCATCGCCCCGATGAAAGCTTGGAAAGCGGCACTTGGCTGTCGACGATGGGGATAGTATAGGTGGTTGGGGGGCAAGATTGGCGCCCAACCGCGCAAAACTTCGACCAGTGCACCGGACTTGAGATGCTCCTCGACATGCGGGGCAGGCAGGCAAGCCACGCCCACCCCGGAGGCGGCGGCGTCCCTCATGACGTCGATGTCGTTTGTGACAAACGATCCGGCAACGGGCAGTTGGAAGATGCTCTCTCCCGACACGAACTCCCAGACGTGCATCGTCCCCGCGGAGGTATAGCGGTAGCAGATGCAGCGGTGTCGGCTCAGTTCGTCCGGTACCTGCGGAGCGCA
>NZ_LMQB01000019.1 GCF_001424045.1 Rhizobium sp. Leaf371
AAACGCAGGAACTTGACCACTACGACCAACACAAACGATACCTAAGGCGGGTCACTTCTCGGTGGAAATGCCGGGTCAGCTCTCAGTGGAAATCAACACACTCGCATTGCAATCATTAGCAGCGTCGAGGCATGACATTCCGGCGCGCAAAAATTCCCGAAGGAGAAACTGAAATACGTCAAATGAGATTGCTTACAAGGGCTTACATGCGCCTGATGGTAACTTTCCCACATGCACCAACGTGCGGTGCAGGGCGTACGGGAATGAAAGCGAAAAGCCTGTATCAAAGAGAGGATTGCGATCGGGTGAGCTAGAGTAAGAGTGGTGCGACTTCCTAAGCTCTTGGTCTCAAGTCGGCATCGCAAACAGCGGCAGAGTGAATCCGAAGCATGCGCGCGGTCGGGTTCAGAATAATTTCGATAGTGGTGCGTCACCTACGCCAGCGCTCTGATAGAATTTGAATGTTTGGCGCCTGTGATGAGCGGAGATTACTTCCGTAAAACAGCCGCTCCGGGCTCCGACGCCTTGGATGTGTACGAACCGCTGACCCCGCCGATCAAGTGCAAAGAATTTTTAATGCAGGGAAGTTTCGCTCAGCGATGGCCGGTATGGGGCCGACAGCGGACAGTCTGAAGTGGGTTGCGCAAACGCGAGAGCAGACATGGGCATGAGGTGCAGTTTTCTAAATTCGGCCAATAGCAGATTCAATACAACTTATGTTTCCGTGACATCGCGTTCGTTCAAGACATCGTAGTTGAGAACGTCTCCGCGTATCCGACCTTGCCATCGGCTGACGAGTGCCACGGTGTCGACGGCATCGAGGTGAGCGCTGAGCGCGGATTGATCTGACCAACGCTCCGAACGAGCAATCGTCCGGCCAACGGGTCGGCCACCGCGAGGTCATACGCGATGTTGCCGCGACGGTGTCGCATTGCTGCCGCAAGCACTTCCAGATCGGGGAGGAACTGGGCGAGTTCAAGATGATCGACGTACATGTGCCCCGTTACGATCAGCATGATGACGTTCTTTCGGCTTTGGCCCGGATCGCCGACTTCAGTCGATCCGGGTCTTGGGGTGATCAGACGGCGCTTTATCTCGCGACGGCTTTCGCCCCATCGGCTCTGTTGCTACGCTTCGCCCGCGTCTCTGGCTTTGCAAGGCACACCAAAGCACTCCGATGAACTGGAAGCGCACGAGACGGTAAATCTGCGTTACCAAAGCACCGGCCAGGTGTTTCTCTGGCCTTTCCGGATTGGCGATCGTGAGATCTAAATAGTGCCGTCCTCGGGCGTGATCGCGGATGCGAGCGAGGCTAACTTAACGACGATCGCCGCAGACGCTTGCATCGGAGAATGGCAACGGCCTTCATGGCCGCTCCCTGGCTCAAGCGAGGAGAGTTGGTCGCTATCCTGTCCCACTTCGCCGTGGAGCGGCACAACATCACGGCAGTCTGGCCCGAGAGCCGCCGCACCAACCCCGCCGTTCGCGCATTACTGGACCATCTAATTGAGCCGTTCTAGCCCGAAACGCCTCCTACCTGCCTGAAGCTGGCGTGGAGATTTCTTGCCAATATAGGCTCGCCTTGCCATGGCCGAAGTACTGACCGCCGTTCACGCTCACAGAACAGAGCGCCTTTGAGAAAGACGCCCTGTTACTGATTTTCAAGCTGACGGTCGGATCCTGCCAACAGTTGCCAACTTACGTGTTGGCTTCACGGTTGAAAGCGAGGACGCCTCATAGCTTCTGTCATCATCGAATTGCGCTTGTCCCGCCCGTTCTTCAACTCCCCCTGTCGTTTCCAGCGCAGGAAGATGTAGCAAGTGAAGCGAAGCTGCGGGTCGGCGGGATCTCACCATCGCGATTTACTGGAACGGTCGCGGTAGCGATCATGATGCTTGTCCTTGTGGTCGAAGCGATGCGCCGGGTTCAAGCAGATGCAGTAAGCTGTGACGCAAATTCTCGATAACTGTGCAGAGGGTGACCTGAGACCCGACTTCCCTCGAATTTTCGGGAGAGTCTTGGGTTTTCAATCTGGGCTCATGCGGCCTGTTTTTCCAGTGCCATTTTCATTGCGAGCTCGCTGGGTGTGAGATTGCCCAGCGACGAGTGCGGTCTGTTCCTGTTGTAATCCTCCTTCTATGCTGTGATTACGGCGCGGGCCTGAGCGAGCGACGAGAACAGTGTCTCGTTCAGGCATTCGTCGCGGAAGCTGCCGTTGAAGCTTTCGACGAAGCCGTTCTGCATCGGCTTGCCTGGTGCGATGTAGTGCCATTCGACCTTGGTCTCCTAGGCTCAGGACCTATTAATCTCTTGCGGTGCGCTCTGCGTTTTGATTCACTGGGATCGGAAGGAGACGCTTCCATGAGTGACCTGATGCTGTTGTCGGAGGCGCAGATGCGCCGGATTGAACCTTTCTTCCCGCTGTCACATGGCGTGCCGCGTGTTGATGACCGCCTGGTGTTGAGCGGCGTCATTTTCGTCTTGCGCAACGGCCTGCGGTGGCGCGACGTGCCGCGTGAATACGGGCCGCACAAGACCATCTACAATCGCTTCATCCGTTGGAGCCGGC
>NZ_LMQB01000020.1 GCF_001424045.1 Rhizobium sp. Leaf371
CAGTTCCTTATCGACGAGCAATGTGATCCGGAAAGGATCGAACGCATCATGGCGGACCAGCCTAAATCATAAGCTCTGCGGCCTTCGCCGGATGGATACTCAGAATCAAACGGCGTTTTAAGAAGTAATGGGGGGAAGACAGTCGTGTCACTTGAACGCCGTTTGCACCAGTCGGGGCGACTTACGGGAGAAACAGGTAAGCTAAAGCGGCCTGGCAATCACTCATCCTGATTGACCTCTGGCGGATAGAGAAGATGCGGCTTCCTGCGAAAGCCCAGGCATTGCCTCCGTACTTCTCAACGAGGGCATCGAAGACGGCGGAGGACGCGGCCTCGTCGAACCCCTGTTCGACCAATCTCTTGACGATGATCTCTCCGGTGCGGTCGAGTTCATGCTCGCGACCTTTCACCGTTGCACCGCGGATGAACCAATGCAGGAGAACGCGCGCCACATCATCACGGCCCGGTCGCTTCTCTGCTTTCTGCTTCGCCCTCAGTATGCGCTGTCGCTCCTTCTGCTCACGATTCCGCACCGCTTCTGATTTCCGGGTCATATGTCCTCCTGCGTTGTTGGCTCCTACCAATGGTCAGAGGACCGCCCCACCGGCGCAAGGCGTTTCCGCCTGAATCGAAATTCCGGAACTTGGAATCGGTTCAGCCGAGTTTTGAATCGAATGATCGCAATTTGAGTCAACGTGCCTGCACGTCATGGAGAGTTATGCGGCTCCGAGCGGCTGCAAAGGGCGTTTGCGGAATCGCTTGCGCAAAAGCTTGAATCGGAAATCCGCAGTTTAGAATCGAATGATCGCAACGTGTTTCAAGTTGCAGGCACATCAGCCTGAGTTTGCCAAAAGTCGACTCGCTTCACGTCAGGTCGCCGCGAGAGCTGGCCTGCCCCAAAATCCAGCCTTCCCATGTTTTCACGGCATCGTCGGTCGGGGCGCCTTCAGGCCTTGCTCCAGTGACGACATCGATCATGCCCAAGAGTCCGACTGACGCGTCGAATCTGTCTTCGCCGGTCTTATCCGAACCGAATCCATCTTCGATGAGTTCGAGGATGGCTGAGGCATCCACATGCGCTCGCCGCGTGATCCAGCGTTCGAGGTGGTTGCCGACAGCGCGACGGCCGAACTGCTGCCGCTTGCTCCACACCGGTCGGCGCGGGATGCCGAGCTGGCCGTAGACATCGCCTGGGTAGGTCTCAGCTAGGACCACGGGATGCATGGCGGTCAATTCCAGCAAGCTGCCATCGAACGGCCAGAGGCCAACGTTGTCTAGGCGCGGCAGGATGACTTCGCGCCAGCCGGTTAGAGCTGCCTTGCCGACCTGATTGCCGCCGAGTGTCCAGAACAGTGAACACGCCGCCTGGCGATCAGCCGTCGAACGCTCGCATCGCCGCAACAGATCCGCGGTCTCGTTGACCCTTAGTCCCTCAAGCAAATGCGCGCGTTTCGTTCCGCCCGGACGCATCGGATAGAAAGGACGGTGGACCGAAATCTCGCCGCGGTGTTCTGCGACGTTGTACCAATCTGACCAAGCTCCCTTGCCGAAGCCTGCCAACGCATCCCGGAAAGACTTGAACCCAGTTTTCTGCCCGTAGGATCGCGGCAAGCCGATTGGAAAGTCGAAGCCAATCAACACTGAGCCTGTGATGACAGCACGACGTTGCAGGCGATCAATCAGTGACGCAGTGTCGCCCACAGGCTCAGGCCTGCCGATGACCCAGCCGCGCTGCGGCGCCACGATCGCGACCGCCATGCAACGTTTGGACCTGTCGATGCTCCAGTCATAGTGCGCGATCACTGATACGGTCATACGTCTGCGCCCCCATTGCTCCAAGACATCTGTATCAGAGCAATGAGCTTTGAAGCTGCTATCCTGATGCACCGCTAGTCATAGGACCTCCGCAGGATCGCCATGACTGCCGGACCGTCCAGCGCCTGGGCGTCGAACAAGGCTCGCACCAGGGCGTCCATTGGCGGTCGATTGAGCTTGATGACCTCCGTTGCCAGCTCCAGCCCTGTCTCGATGCGCGCGTGAACGCGGTCGGCCAGATCGCAATCGGTAATCAGCGCCTGTGCGGGCACGGCATGCGACAGATACAAGAGCGGCCGAACGCCGGCGAAGCCAAGCTTCGTTTCCATTCCCAGTCCAAGATCGGTCGCCTTGGCCAGATCGGAATGATCGGCACCCGCCGATCCCGTGGAGGCCGACCTTAGCAAAAGCAATTCGGCCGCCCGTCCCGCCATGATCATCGCCATCATGTTCTCGTACCAGGCAAGCGTTTCCATGGTCCCGCCGCTGAAGCGCAGCATGTTGTAGCCGCCGTCTTGCGCATCGATTGTTGATTTCCACTGAGAGCTGACCCGGCATTTCCACCGAGAAGTGACCCGCCTTAGGTATCGTTCGTGTTGGTCGTAGTGGTCAAGTTCCTGCGTTTCTCCTTGGTTGTTT
>NZ_LMQB01000021.1 GCF_001424045.1 Rhizobium sp. Leaf371
CATGACCGCCGTCACGTCGGACCTCGTGCATGAAGGCAATGTCGCCGGCAAGTGGCTGGTCGATAACACGGCCGGCAAGCCGTGCAACGTCGTCGAGCTTCAGGGCACGACCGGCTCCTCGCCGGCCATCGACCGCAAGAAGGGCTTCGAAGAGGCGCTGAAGGGCCACGACAATCTCAAGATCGTCCGCTCGCAGACCGGCGACTTCACCCGCACCAAGGGCAAGGAAGTCATGGAAAGCTTCCTGAAAGCCGAGAACGGTGGCAAGGACATCTGCGCCCTCTACGCCCACAATGACGACATGGCCGTCGGCGCGATCCAGGCCATCAAGGAAGCCGGCCTGAAGCCGGGCACCGACATTCTCGTCGTCTCCATCGACGCCGTGCCGGATATCTTCCAGGCCATGGCGGCCGGCGAAGCCAATGCGACGGTCGAGCTGACCCCGAACATGGCCGGCCCCGCCTTCGACGCTCTCGCCGCTTTCAAGAAGGACGGCAAGGAGCCGCCGAAGTGGATCCAGACGGAATCCAAGCTCTACACCCAGGCCGACGAGCCGCAGAAGGTGTACGAAGCCAAGAAGGGCCTCGGCTACTAGGACACAAAACAGAGCTCCCGGCTTTTTAAAGCCGGACCTTGGGTTTCCAGCGTGCGACCGGCGGGAGCAAAGGCCTATGCCGGCTCGTGTCCGCCGGTCGGCGACGCGTTCCCTTCCAACGCTTCCGACCGCCGTCGCGCGGCATATCGGGCTATCCTGGCTCATTTTAAGCATGACAGGTCCAGGCGTGATGAACGCAGCGGGGTTCCAGGAGAGAGCATGCATCGCGCTCTAGGAACCTATGCTGTCGCTGTCACGTGCCACTGGCGGCGACAGTGTGACGGCAACCCGATTTCGTTGCCCCATGATGCAGGTCTTCATCGAAGACGAGCGTTCGTATCTTTGGCCAATGGCCTGTCGAGCCAACTGCGTTTGGGAGACGTTCTCCAGTGGTGCCAGGATCTGTGCCAACGTTCGCTGCATTCTTGTGGTCGAATATCAGTATCAATAACAAGGGGGTGCAATATGGATTTAGTCGATGCTGTTGAACGCGCAAAACTACTATCAACTTTCGCCAATCCAAAACGACTGCATATGTTGAAGATCATGTTAGACGAAGAGGTATCGGTCGGGACGCTTGCGGAGAGGGTTGGCCTCTCGCAATCGGCGACTTCCCAGCACCTTGCATTATTCAAGCGAAATGGCCTGATGGTTCAGAAGCGAGAGATGACATCGAGATATTGTTCCATCAGTGCCGACATGCACAGTCTTGTCCGATCGCTGATCGAAACCGCCGAGAGCACGCAGACAACATTGATGGTAGCAAGAGTATCGGCACAATCCCTTGCTTAGTTGATTTAGAAAGTGACAGCACCGTCATCGTCTTTCCGCTTATCCGGCCTCCTAATTATAGCACATCCACTTTACTCGGGGTCATATCCGCACGATTTGAGCAGTTGGCGCATTCTTGCGGCTCGAACAGGGTAGCGATCTGGCCGACCGTATTCCATAAGCATCTTATGCAATCCCTGGGTGCTTTTATTAGCAACAATGACAACGTTGAAAGGCTCTTGTTGGTCTGCCCCCTGAAAAGTGATCCTTCTTGAAGTATGGCTTATGAGTATGCCTCCGCCGAAGGCCGTCTGCCCTGATTTGGTGATTGGCTTTAAGTCCATGCCTTATGTCATGCGCTACAATCATTTCCCCTATTGAGGTCTTT
>NZ_LMQB01000022.1 GCF_001424045.1 Rhizobium sp. Leaf371
CTGCCCCCGCAACCAAAACACACCACAGATAAAAAACAAACTCACCAATACCCCCGCGCCGTAATGGCCGGGGGTTTTGGCGTTTCTGGGATGCGTGACGCGGGGGAGGGGATGGCGTGCCATTTGGCTCGGTGCAGCACCGCAGGCTCGGACGGTAGGGGCACTGACCTGAGCCCCTGAACTTCCTCCAGCATTTGGTAGAGTCCGTCACATCAAGGAGACGGACGAATGAAGCGTTCACGGTTTACGGAAGAACAGATCATCGGAATATTGAAGGAGCAGGAGGCGGGCGCGAAGACGGTTGATGTCTGCCGCAAGCACGGCATCTCGGATGCAACCTTCTACAAATACAAGGCGAAGTATGGCGGCATGGAGGTTTCGGATGCGCGCAAGCTGAAGGCGCTTGAGGACGAGAACGCCAAGCTGAAGAAGCTGCTCGCCGAGGCCATGTTGGACAATGCGATCCTGAAGGATGTCGCTGCAAAAAAATGATGACGCTCGATGTGAAGCGGGATGCGGTGGCTCACGTCTGTGCGCAGCATGGAGTGAGCCAGCGTCGGGCGTGCGAGGTTCTATCAGTGGATCGGTCGAGCATGCGATATCGCAGCGTGCGGCCCGACGATGCGGCCATTCGGGAGGCGATGAAGAAGGTGGCATCCGAGCGGCGGCGCTTCGGTTATCGCCGTATCCACGTCATGCTCGACCGGCAGGGGATCGTCATGAACCTGAAGAAGCTTCGACGTCTCCATCGGGAGGAGAAGCTGACGGTGCGCAAGCGTGGCGGCCGAAAGCGGGCCCTGGGCACGAGACGTCCTCTGGCTTTGCCGTCGCGTCCGGGCGAGCGCTGGAGCCTGGACTTCGTCAGCGATGCCTTCACCGACGGTCGCCGCTTTCGGGTGCTGGCAGTCGTCGATGACTTCACCCGCGAATGCCTGTGCCTCGTCGCCGATACATCCCTGTCTGGGGCGAGGCTTGCCCGCGAGCTCGGTGGTCTCATCGCCAAACGCGGAAAACCGAGAACGATCGTCTCGGACAACGGCACGGAGATGACCAGCATGGCCATCCTCAAATGGTGCTAGGCTCAGGACTCATAAAATTCACAGCCAGAAGATAACAGCGGCCGCGATGCAGATGCTCGAGAAGAAGGTATGTGCACAGCGGTCATAGCGGGTG
>NZ_LMQB01000023.1 GCF_001424045.1 Rhizobium sp. Leaf371
CGATCACTCCAGAGCCCCCGCTGAAAACATGCAGGGGACGGTTGAAACATGGGTCAATTCTCAATGGAAATATAACGCTGCGCCGGGTCAGCTCTCAGTGGAAATCAACAGCTTCGACAAAATAGGTGTCCAGCAGATGCTCCAGTTCGACGGCGCGTTCGTTAGTGCACCAGCTTCCGTCGAGGGAGGCTTGGACCACGTCGTGCAGGCGGACGGCCCTGTTGCGATCCGGGGCCGTGAGGCTGTTCCCTTTCAACTTTCGAATGCCCAGCGGCTTGATAGCGAAACTGAGGAAATCCTCGTCGCAAACAGGAAGGCCCGACCAGGCGAACACCGATAATTCCTTGGTCAGCGATGGCCGCAACCGCTCGAGAAGGACATCGGTTAATCGCCGCCCGCCGAATTCCATATCGCCGATGACATCGCAATCTTCAAGGATGTCATCCCACGTCGCTCCTTCGCGCACCGCAGCAAGGATGAGCGAAAGCGTCAGCGGATGACCTTTCACCGTTCCCCAGACCTTGTCGAACACCGACTCCGGGCACTTCACTGGGGCAAGCCCTAGAAGCGCCGAGGATTGTAGTCGATCCAGCATGGGCAGGTTGAACGATTGCGTGTCGGTCGAGCGTTGGGTCAACAGTACGTGGGTGCCCTTGCCGCAGATTCTCTCCAACGCCGTCATATCCAGATTTGCCGGAGCGTCATCGATCACAAGCAGGCATCGCAACGTTTGCATCAATCCTACGATGTTGCGGCTTTCGCCCGCGCGTAAGAGCGGGACCGCTTGCAGATCATCCGCTCTGCGAATTTCATCGCCGTCTAGCCAGATGCGGACTTCGTAATCGTCCTGATGCCGATGGGCGAAAGCCTGGAGGGTCGCGGTCTTCCCAATTCCACCCACTCCGCCGATGGCCAAAACAGGCTTCTGTCGCAGTCGCTCAACGATCGCCCTGTCAATATCGTCTCGAGGCAACCAGCTCGGCAGTGGCTCTGGCATCATTCGGCCCGCCGCTTCCTCCTCTCGAATCCGCTCCAGATCCGGAAGGTATGGAGAGAGCCTGCGTACCACCGAATCGCTCAGGATTAGATGGTCGACCAAGTGCGTCGCGATTTCCACCGCGCCCCAGAGATAGAGGGTTTTGCCTTTCATCTCGGGCAGATCGAGCATCGAACGCTCAAACTCCTGAGCGACCTGCGGTCGGCTCGGCTGTCCGGATAGGAGGAATATCTTTTCGGCACTGGGCGCGCCGGCCAGAGCGTGGGCGAGGTCGCCGCGCGCCTTATCCATGTCCCCGCTAAAATAATCCTTGCGGTCGGAGTACTCGACCGCGACTTTTCCGTCGCCGTTCGTGGTGTCTACAACGCCTGCGACAGGATAGCCGAGCAAATTCAGTCCCCGGTGGTCCAACGGCAGCTCAAGCAGGGCCTGGACGAACAGGCCGCCAAACCTCTCGAAATCGGTAGCTATGTAGCCTATCCCATTCGCCAGCCGGCTGATAAGTGCGGTTCGGCGCTTCGGGTTCATTCAGTTCCTCAAATGAAGGTCGAGTGCGGTCGGTTGGTAGGAGGAGGCGGCGCGTCAGGAGTTAGGAAGTTGTACGTTAGATACCACGTTGTCTATGCAATTTCGTCGTTTGCCGGCTGAATTCAATCGAAGCTGGGCATGCGACGTTCGGTCATCAGCGTTATCCGGTTCGACGTCACGGCGAAGCTGCTCGGAACCTGGCAGCTATTCATCCTCAACGCCCAAAACCGGACGGTCGGGAAGCGGCCCCTTATAAGTCATTCGATGAAGCGCGGCGCTCTGGCGCTCATAACGCGGCAAGTGAAGGCCAAGCCGTCCGCGCCAATGCCTGCAAGTGACAGCTACGCCGCGCGGATATTTGACAGTTGCATTTGCTGTACCCGAGGAAGCCCTGTCGACAGGCTGGTTGCGCAAAGTCGAAGAGCGGAAATTATTGCCGTGCGCTCTACCGGTTGACTGATGCCCACAGCCAGGGCACAAAGGCGGCATCCAAGGTCGTTCGCGGCCGGAGAAACACAGCGAATTCAGGGTCTCTGCTAAGCCCTTGAGAAGTCAGTGAGAATCCAGGTTCCCCAGCCATCGATTTTTTTCCATTACATTACAGTGTCTTAGCGTTGATCAGAATACGCTAACCGTAACACTCTTCCGGCGCATGCTGCCGTAGCTCGCCTCGCTGTGGATATCGCGGATGCGAGGTAGCAGACTCAAGGATCAATTGTACCTTTCGTTGCGCTCACAAAACTCTACGTGACAGAGGGGCTTATGCAGTATTTTAGGATATTCTTAGAAACAGGATTGTTTATCGTCCGAGGTGATGCAACTCACAGACGGCCCTGCAACACGGACTATGTGTTTGGCGCTGAGGACTTGGCCCAAGCCTCCGTGCTGGCTCGGCGTCATGTTGGCGACCGCGCGAGCCAGAGACCGCCAGCCAGTCACACTTCTATCGTTGAAGATATCTCCGACTGGCTCGATCCACATACTCCGTCGGACAATGTCAGAAAGGTTTTGCGCGCTATCGAAAACAGCGCTCGCTTGATGGAAACGATCACGGTCAAGGCAGTCGTTATCGAGTGCCCAGATGACGAAACAAACACGCTGATTGTCCACCTGAGAGAAGGCGATAATCGTAAGCGCGTGGTGGTCGAGCCGCTCGACGCATTTGCCGAGGGTCCTCAATGGCTCGAAGAGCGGGTAGCACTTACCCCACGATCATTCGTGCGAACGGCTCAATCTCTGTTCTAAATTCAGAGACGCAACTAAGGAAGGTATATGAGCTCCAAAGAACAGCTAGGTAGCCGCATTGATGATGCCTACGTGCATGCTTGGGATACTGACGTGTATCCGCTCTACCACGACTGGTGCGCCTCGGCACGACGCCTTTGAGGATGACTTTAAGGTAAGGAAGGCGATGATGGGTAAGGACATTACGCGACCTTCCGATCTCTTATGACGCGGCGAAAACCCTGCCCCGACGCCTGATAAACACTCGGGGTTGTCGATTGCCTCAAGGGCGAAAATTAACATCGTCAGATCTGCGAGATAGTGAGTAGCCGAATGCCTCCAACTGATTTGTATCAAGGCCGTGAAGAGCATTGAGATAGCGGATAAAGCCGGGCTGAGTTTCGCCGCCTTCTTCAATTGCCAGTGCGAGGCGCTCGCAAGTCTGCTGACCCTTGGCATAGATGCGTACTTCCGAGCCGGCGAAACCATGCTTCTCAACACATACACTCAAATAGCCGGCGTTCAGCCGACACTCTCCCCCTCGCCCTCGCTTGTCCAGATGGATTGCCCGTTGGCAAAATCCTTTCTGATCCGGCGCTCGTCGCGCCAGTTGCGGCCGGTGTCTTCGATGACCGGGGTCAGGCGCGGCGAGTAGATATAGGTCCTGTATCGTGCGACGCTGGCCTCAAGGGCCATGTTTGTGTTGGAGTAGAACTGCTTTTCAGGATCCAGGGCCGGATCGAGGAGACCTGCGGCGAGGCGGGCGAAATCGCCGCGCAGGACGGAGGGGGAGGTCGAGAACAGGGGCTTCGTGCGGAGTCTGGGAAGCTTTACGCCGAAGAGCTTGAAGCTACGTTTCTGATAGAGATGCCCTTTTCGCCGGATGTCCCAGTTCTGATTGATCGTGTGCAGCGAAACCTGCTGGATGGACGGATCTGCGAAGGGCGCCAGGATGGCCTGATCGAGCTCGGTCAGCGTGCGCCAGTCGTCCTCGAGGTGAAAGACGTAATCGGCCGAGGTGTTCGACCACAAGCGCCTGACGGCCGAACAGAAATTCGGCGTCTCCGGCTGAAAGACGGTCGCTTGCGGAAAAAGATGATGAACGATGGACAGGCAGGCCGCCGCATCGTCTGCATCGCCGAAGATCGGATCGATATTGACGAGGCAGCGGGAGACGTCGAGGTGGCGGAAGCACCTCTCCTGAAAGTCGGTCAAGGTCGCTTCCAGCAGGTCCGGCCTGCGACCGGCGACAACGCATACATCGATCATCATGACAAACCTCTTCCTGCTTGCTCAACATGGGAATAAGACAAAAGGAAAATCTGTTAAAGATTTTTCTAATTCTCAAATCGAATTCCTGAGAACGAGCGACCTCTCTTTGCACGGTCGAGGCGACGCTGCTTCGATGCTCGACGCCCGGAACATTGGCCGGTGGCGGACGTTGATTTGCGAATTCAAGGAGAAGCGACATGGCCGACACCAAGACATCCGCACCGAGGACCGAAACCGACGGGGCTCTCGATATTCGTGACGAGGACGTGACGCCGATCGGGAGCGAGGCGGAGCTGAAGGGCAAGGATGCGGACGAGGTGGAGCCGGACGACATGATGTCGGGTGCCGCACGTCGTGAGGCCGCTCGCCTGAAGGGCGACGTTTTCCTGGTGCGCTCCGATCTCGAGGACGCAGACCAGCGCGAGGCAACGCCCGGCATGCGCGAGCAGGACTGATCCTTCCTGCGCAAGCAGGGTTAGCCCGTTCGCCGAAAGGCGTTTGGCAGAAAGCGGATGGTGGTTGAACCCCATCCGCTTTCTCGCGTTCGGCGTCTATATGCGGGCCCAAGATGATCCCGGAACTTAAGGCCAAGCGGTGCGTTTGCTCTTCATGTGCCGATATTCGGCGAAACAAGAAGGAGGAAGCACACCATGAACCAGCGTTTTGATCCGAACGAAAATCGCCCCGCCAATCCCACGTCCTGGCCTGCAGACGACGCCGCGCGCGCCGAGCAGGCAGCCCGCACCGACCCGGCAACGATGCGGCCAACGGCCGGCATCGATCCGGTGACCGGGGCGCCGCTCGGGGATCCCCTGGCGCAGCGTCCGCTGGATCCGACAGCGCCGGTGGCGCGGACCCGCCGCAGCAACTGGCCTGTGCTGATCATTCTCCTTGCGGGCCTGGTTCTGGCGCTTCTGGTCTGGCTGCCCGCAGAAATGTCGAACGACGCGTCCGACACGGCAACGCAGCCGGCTCCGGCAAGCCAGACGGCAACGCCGCCGGCCGCCGAGGCGCCTGCCGCAACCGCGCCGTCCACCACCGCGCCTGCCGCAACGGCACCGGCTGAAACAGCTCCGGTCACCCCGGCAACACCGCCGGCTGCCACCGATACGGCTCCGGCAACTCCGGCTCCGGCAACGGGCGCCGCTCCGGCAACCGGCACGGCTCCGGCAACCGGCACGGCTCCGTAAGCCGGTTTCGGCTGAAAGACCGCCAGACATTGTTGAGAAAAGCGGGGCCAGATGGTCCCGCTTTTTTGTTGCCTCGTGGTTCCGTGCGTCTTGAATGACGATCGCTCCGAGTGGTTCGGTCAGACATTATCGCCTGCCCGGTCGAACCAAAGCGCGGCTCAGCGGTTATCCCTCGTGAAACGACAAGATCGAGGATCAGACGATGATCGAGAAGACCACACGCCGCGAAGAAGACTACCGTGATTATGAAGACCGCGACCTGAAGGACGGCTGGCCCTATGCCGATGACGTTTCGGGTTCGCCGACCGACGTTGCCAATCGCTCTTACGGCGAGACGGATGAAAGCTTCGACGAGTCCGGCAATCCCGGCTTCGAGACGTCGGACGAGACGGCGCGGGTCGGTCATGGTGGCCCGGATATCCTGCGCGACGATCCGGAGGCCGATACCGATGACGACGGCATGGAAGAAGCGCTGTCCAATGCACTCGAAGAGCATGAGATCGACACGTCATCCGTCGAGATCAAGGTCCTGCGGGGCGTGGCGGAACTCTCCGGTGAGGTCGAGACCGCAGCCGATCGACGGGCAATCGAGGAGCTCGCCTATCGCATTCCCGGCATCTCCAAGGTCCGCAACGCGCTGACGACCATCGCGGTCGATGCGAATTTGCCGAGCGGCCTGAACGACTGAACCGTGGCCAAGCGGCACAGGCGGTTCGTCGGAGAATGCGTCGTGCGTCCCGGCCGCCGGTCGCGTTTCCAAAATGTCAGTCATCGGTTACAATATCTGCGCGGTCTACAAGACTGCGCAGTTTCTGTTTAGCGTGCAGTTCCTGTTTTCCGCGCTGTTCCTGCGTCAAATGTCTGGAGTGATCATGGGGGGATCTGGGGAGACACGCGCGGCGGCAGGTGAGACCGCGTTTCGCACGACGGATTTCGTCACGGGACTTGCGCGCGGCATCGCCGGCGCCCTGTTGTTTGCCCTGCCGATGCAGATGACGATGGAAATGTGGGATCTGGGCTTTGCCATGGATCGCTTTCGTCTCGCTCTGCTGCTCATTCTCACCGTGCCGCTGCTGATCGGCATCGCCCATCGCATCGGCTTCGAGAAAACGGTGTCCTGGCGCGAGGATATCCGCGACGCGATGATCGCCTATGCGATCGGTATCCTCGCCAGCGCGATGATCCTGACGCTGTTCAAGCTTCTGACACCGGAAACGTCGGAGCAGGATTTTCTGGGCAAGATCGCGCTTCAGGCCGTTCCCGCGGGGATCGGCGCGCTTCTCGGCCGCAGCCAGCTTGGCGCCGATCCGGATGATGCCGAGGATGATCCGGACAGCGGCTATGGTGCCGAACTTTTCATGATGGCCGTCGGCGCGCTGTTCCTCAATCTCAACATGGCGCCGACCGAGGAGATGATCCTGATCTCCTACAAGATGACGCCGTGGCACGCGCTGGCGACCATCGTCCTTTCCATCCTCGTCATGCACGCCTTCGTCTATGCCGTCTCGTTCGAGGGCGGGCACGAGCTGGAGGATACGCCGGGCTGGCATGCGCTGATCCGCTTCACCCTGCCGGGCTATGTGATCGCGCTGCTGGTCAGCCTCTATTGTCTCTGGAGTTTCGGCAGGCTCGACGGATCCGGCTCCATGCCGGCGCTGATGTCCACCATCGTGCTCGGCTTCCCCGGTGCCATCGGCGCCGCCGCCGCCCGGCTCATCCTGTGAGGTGCTGAATGGCGTCGTCCCGCCGCAAGATCGTCCGCCGCCATCCGCACTGGATCGAGTGGACCACAGGCCTCCTCTCGACCGCTCTGGTCGCCACGATGACCGGCATGATCCTCTATCACGGCTTTACGGCGAAGGACGCCGCACCGGAGCTTGCCGTCACGGTGACGGCGCAGCGGCCGACGGCGCAAGGTTTCGAGGTGTCGTTCATCGTTTCCAATACAGGCAAGAAGACAGCGGCCGGGGTGCCCGTGACCGGGCGTCTTCTGAACGACGGGCAACAGCCGGTGGAGACCCGGGAAGTCACGATCGACTACGTTCCCGCCCAGTCCCAGGTGGAGGGTGCCCTGCTGTTTTCCGCCGATCCCGGCGCCTCCCGGCTCGATGTCCGGGCATCCGGCTATAGCGATCCTTGAGACGTCTGCTCTCCGTGGCTTGTGAAGGCTTAATGCATCCGCTCCGCCATGGCCTTGCGGGTCGCCGCGATATGGTCGCAGACCGCCTGATGCGCGGTTGCGGGATCGGCATAGACTTCCCCGTCGAGCGGCCAGACATGGAACTTCACGGCCATGAAACGCAGGCCGCGAGCGTGCGGCATCAGGGTGCCCACGGCTTCGCCTGATATCTCAACGATGTGTTTCTGCATGCGTATCTCCTGCCGCCATCATCCGGCAGCCCTATCCCGTCGCAGGCACGCCATTGTGTCGTGTGCGGCGACGGGGAAACGGCAGGCGCGACCCATCGTTCCGTGTCCGAAATCAAACAAACTTGTCCGCATTCCCGGCAGGTTTGATCGGATCGCGTCCAGGTGTTTCGCCGCCTCAGGCGACGAAGCGTTCCGGACGGTAGGGGCCGAGATCCACGATGGTGGTTCGCTCACCCGTCATCTTCTCGGCCAAAGCGCGGCCGGTCACCGGACCGAGCGTCATGCCGTGATGGGCATGACCGAAAGCGAACCACAGGCCCTCGTGTCGCGGCGCCTTGCCGATGATGGGCATCATGTCCGGCGTGCAGGGTCGCGCGCCCATCCAGGGCTCCTCGTCGCGACGTTCGGCCAGGGGGAAGAACTCCCGCGCCACGCGCTCGGCACGGGCAAGCTGCACCGGCGTCTTCGGCGCATCGCGGGTGGCGAATTCCGCCCCGGTCGTCAGCCGGATTCCGCGCAGCATGGGCGCGAGGAAATAGCCCTTCTCCGCGTCGAGCACCCAGTTGTTCAGCCGTTCGCCTTCCTGCGTGCCGTAATGCATGTGATAGCCCCGCTTGACCGCGAGCGGGAAGCGGTAGCCGAGCTTGCGGGTGACGGTATCCGCCCAGGGGCCGAGCGCCACGACCACCTCCGCGGCCTCGATCGGCCCGTCGGGCGAGGCGATCCGCCAGCCCGGGCCTTCCAGAACATGCTCCAGCGTTGCCGCATCGCCCGCAACCAGACGCCCGCCGAGCGACTGGAAGTAGGCGAGATAGGCCTTGTTGAGGCTGTGGGGATCGCGGATCGACCAGGGGTCCGTCCAGCGGAGACCGCCGGCGAGATCGATGCGGATGGAAGGTTCCAGTGCCTTGATGTCACTGGGCGACAGTTTCTGATGGTTGACGCCGAAGCCGGCCGACAGGCGCTCGGCTTCCTTGTAGGCGGCATCGCGGGCGGCATCGGTGCGGAACACCTTCATCCAGCCATCCCGCTGGATCAGGTTGTCCGCGCCGGACGCCTTGATGAGATCGGCATGTTCGGTGATCGAATTCTCGATCAGCGGCGCATAGAGCCGGGCGATGTGCTGGTGTTGGGTAAAACCGGAATTCCACCAGTAGCGCACCAGAAAGGGCACGAGACCCGGCAGGGCCTTCAGATGGTAATGGGCATCGATCGTGTTGTTGAGCGCATAGCGAAACAGGGCGCCGAAATCATGCGGGAAGCCATAGGGCACGACGCCTTCGCGCTGGATGAGCCCGGCATTGCCGAAGGACGTCTCTTCCCCTGCCCCGCGGCGATCGACGAGCAGGACCGATTTTCCGCGCCGCGCCAGATGAATGGCCGTGGAAAGGCCGACAATCCCCGCACCCAGAACCGCCACATCCGTCTTCATGCTGATCAACTCCTGCTCCCGGCGCGCTTTGCGTCTGTCTGCCACTGTCAGCATTTTCCCGGCGTTCCGCAACAGGGCGCGGTGCAAATCGACACCGTCACCGACGCCTTCGCACAACGAAAAAGGGAGCGGCGAACCGCTCCCTTCTGCAATGAATTCCTGTTCGTAGGTCTTGGGCCGCGCTTAAGTGTGGCGACGCATGAAGCTTGCAACCAGCGAAATGACGAGGAAGGCCAGGAACAGGAAGAACAGGATCTGCGCGATACCGGCCGATGCGCCGGCAATACCGCCAAAGCCAAGGACACCTGCGATGATGGCCACGACGAGAAAGACAAGTGCGTAATAAAGCATGACACGCTCCTCCAATTAGAACATGCCGATTAACGCATGACGTGTCTTATTGTTCCGCCGGGGTCCGGACGATGAAGGTTCCGAAAAGGTCGATCAGCCTTTAGCATCGCGTTCGGACAGCCGCCATTCAGTCTTCGTTTACCATACCGGCAACACTGGTTCATTTTGACACGCGCCCGCCACAGCAAATGCGGAACTTCACCGTGCAAGCGGCGTTGAGTTCACAATTGATTGAGGCGAGACATCATCATGACTGTATCGAACGCACATATCTGGAAGTCCGTTGCGGCCTCGGCGCGGCCTGCATCGCGATCGAACGAAAAGAACCTGCATATCGGGCAGACGCTGAAGGACCTCTACTTCAACGGCAACATGCCGGCCACGGATGGACGATTCGAGCAATTGCTGGAGCAGCTCGATTCCTCCGAAGGCGGCCGCGAGCGCCATTGATCGGTCTTCATCACATCGAGAAAAAGGCGGTCCATCGGGCCGCCTTTTTTTGTCGTCTGTTCAGGTCGAGAGCGAGACCGCCGAGCGACGGCGTGCCTCGCGCGTCTGTCCTGCCGTCACGGCTTCGGGTTCGATAGGACGATGCTGCCCGGATTGGCCTTGTAGGCGGCGGCATCATAGGCGGGCTGGGCTTCCAGCTGTTCCTTGGTGTAGGGCGAATAGATCGTCATCGCGCCCTTCGCGTCGGCCATCACCTGAATGTTGGCGGCACTCATGGCGACCGGCTTCTGCGCGATGCCGAGGAAGCCGCCGACATCGATGATATAGGCTTCGAGCTTGCCCTCCTTGCCGAGGATCACATCGCCGACTTCGCCGATCTTGGTATCGTCCGCCACCTTGACCGGCGTGCCGATCAGCTTGTCGGCCGACAGCATGGCGGCATCGACGGGCTTCAGTTCTTCTGTCGGCTCGGCCGTGGTCGCGGCATCGGGTGCGAGATCCGGATCGGTCATCTGCGGCGTCGTCCCCGTCTGCGGCAGGGCCGGGTCGGCACCGGCAGCGTCCAGAGGGACCTCGGTGTTCTCAGGTGTCGCAAGCGGCGTCGCGGCGCCATCGGCCGGGGTCGCAGGCGTCGCGGCGGTCGACGTCGAAGGTGCGGCAGGCGTGGCGGCGGCCGTGTCCTTGGTCACCGCACCATCCATCACCGCCTTGCGCTGGAAAGCCGGTGCTTTTTCGAGGTCCTGCTTGGTCATGGAGACGACGAGAATCTTCGTTCCGTCCCGATCCGACCAGGACGCCCGATCGAAATTGACGGCGACATCCTTTTCACCGATGCCGAGAAAGCCACCGACGCCGATCACCAGTGCTTCCGTTGCGCCGGCCGCATTGATCACGACGTCCTTGACCTCGCCGATCGCCTCGCCCTCCTCATCGACGCCGGTATAGACGGTCTTGCCGATGACGTTGGAGGCCAGCATGTCGTCGCCGGGAGATGTCGCCGCAGCGCCGGCGGGCGCGGTTGCGTCCGAGGCGGCAGGAGCCGCAGGGGCTGCCGGTGCCGCGGGCGTCTGCTGCGCCAAGGCCGTTCCGGCGAGCGTTGCGGCAAGAACGGTGCTTGCCAGAAGGGTCTTCAGCATCGGATTGCTCCTTACACAGGTAATTGGTTTAAGCGACGGGTCAAAAGGCAACGAAAGGCTTAAGTTGCGAGACACAGCGACGCGACGGGGTGGTGCGTTCGCCGGGCTCTGTCACGCATGAAGGGAAACATGTGGGAGGCGGAACAGCGTCTCAGGCGTGTTCCGGCGGCCATCATGGCCGACTTCGTGTCGCGGGTCAGACCATCAGACTTTCGCCGACGTCGGACATGTCGGCGGTCGCAAGCCGGTCAGCCACATCCTACTATCCTCACATCCACACAGCGCCGTAAACGCGGTGGAGGCCGAAAATGTTCCGGCGTTCCCGCGGATGTCTTTGCCGCCGTCGAGGCGCGACGCCCGCGCCGCAACCCTACCCGGTTGGGTCCTTTAGAGGAGCACGTCAGTCAGTTGAGAAGCAGGTAAGTGCGTGGGAGAGAGGACGCCACCGCAAGCGGCGATCAACAGACACCTCAAAATCGCGTGATCGCGTTCTGGAACAATTTCGCAAACGGCACGTTTACGCTCCGCATTCCGAATGAACCCAAAGAGGAACCGCCATGCTCGGCACAATTCTCGTGATCGTCCTTGTTCTCCTGCTCATCGGCGCTCTGCCGACGTGGGGCCACAGCCGTAGCTGGGGTTATGGGCCGTCCGGCGGATTGGGCCTTGTGGTTGTTATCCTTCTTGTCTTGGTCCTCATGGGACGCATCTAAGTAAGACCAAAGGCTTTCCCAGAGGGCCATCAACACATCTTGAACCGGAGGATATCACCATGAAAAAAGCAATTCTCGCCGTCGCCCTGATCATGCCGCTCGCAGCCTGCACGCAGACCGAACGTGGCGCCGGCATCGGCGCAGCGTCGGGCGCCATCATCGGCGGCGTGGCAACCGGCAACGTCCGCGGTGCCGCTGTCGGCGCAGCCGTCGGTGGCGTTGCAGGCGCGCTGATCGGCCGTGCCAACGAGCCGGGCCGCTGCATCTATCGCGACCGCTATGGCCGCCGCTACACGGCTGCTTGCTGATCAGCCGATCGGTTACGAACGAAAACGGAAAAACGGGCCTCGGCCCGTTTTTTTGTGTCTCGGTTTCTGTGCGTCAGCCCTTGCGCGCCTTTTCGACGCTGTCGAGCTGCTGGAGCAGATCGACAAAGGCGTCCGGCAACGGCTCTTCTTCCACGGCGCTGTAGAGCGCGCGCAGTTTCGAGACGATCTGGCTGTTCCGGTCCAAGCTCTTGTGGTGGGTGGCATTCCCAGGCTTGGGGGCCGAGCGGGGTTTGGGGTCTGTCATATCCGCCATGCGTTCAGGTCCGCTTCGTCCCAATTCCGGCGGCGGCCAGGCCAGTCCGCGCGTTCAGCATCCTCAAGGCGATCACATCGACCTCATGCTTTGCAATTCTTACCGATCAAACTTTCCACGCGGCGGGAAACATGGTCAAACGTCCCTGTCTCGACTCGTCGAACGATCACACTCTGTCCGGTTTCGGCGCCAATATATCGAAGGACGTCTTTCATGTCACTTTCCATGCGGATTGCCGCTCACCTTCCCTATGTGCGCCGCTTCTCCCGCGCCATCACGGGATCGCAGACATCGGGCGATGCCTATGTCGCGGCCGTTCTCGAAGCGCTGATCGCCAATATCGAGCTTTTCCCCAAGGCGTCCAGCGATCGGGTCAGCGTCTTCAAGCTCTATTGCTCCCAGTTCGACAAGGTCACCATCAAGATCGACGAAGACGCGGTCAATTCGCCCTATGCCTGGGAAAAGAAGGCTGCCGCGAACCTCGCACGGATCTCGCCCGACGCGCGCAAGGCCTTCCTGCTCGTTTCCGTCGAAGGGTTTTCGCAGGACGAGACGGCCGAGATTCTCGACGTGACGCCCGAGGCGGTTGCCGGGCTGATCCAGCAGGCCTCGCAGGACATCGCCCGCCAGGTCGTCACCGACATCCTGATCATCGAGGATGAACCGCTGATCGCCATGGATATCGAGGACATGGTGCGCAGCCTCGGCCATGGCGTCGCGGGCATCGCGCGCACGCATAGCGAGGCGGTCGATCTATTCAAACGGACCTCGCCGAAAATGGTGCTGGCCGACATCCAGCTTGCGGACGGCAGCTCCGGCATCGACGCGGTGAACGAGATCCTGTCGACGGCGACGGTGCCGGTGATCTTCATCACGGCGTTCCCCGAGCGCCTGCTGACGGGCGAAAAGCCGGAGCCCGCCTTCCTCGTGACCAAGCCGTTCAATCCGGATATGGTCAAGGCCCTGATCAGCCAGGCGCTGTTCTTTGACGAGAACGCTCACGCCGGAGAGGCGTGAGGCTTCAGCCAAGCGATCGGTTCAGCCCGGCAGCTGGCGTTCCGGCGGCCGGGTGCGCACCTCGTTGAAGATGGTGAGCCCGATCAGCGCGAGCGGCATGGCGAGCATCGCGCCCACCGCGCCCCACATCCATGTCCAGAAGATGATGGCGATGAAGATCAGGAACGGGTTGATCTCGAGGCGATGGCCGAGGATCGCCGGCGTCACCAGATTTTCCATGACCAGATGTAGCAGGAAGAAGCAGATCGCCGGCAGCAGCGCCATGATCATGCTGTCATGCGTCATCAGGCCGGCACAGGTGAGAGCGATCGTCATGGCGGTGACGCCGAGATAGGGGATGAAGCTCGACACGAAGGCGAAGAGGCCCCAGAGGATGGCGCCCGACAAGCCGCCGGCAAAGGCGATCAGTGCCGTGATCGTGCCGAGCGAGATGTAGATCAGGCTGGCGGTCGAGAAATAGAAGCCGACCGCATTCTCGGTCGCGTTCATGACGCGGATGGCGGTGAGGCGGCGCTCGTGCGTGGCAAAGGCGAGGATGATGGTCTTGCGCAGATGCGTGCGCCCGATGAGAAAGAGCCCCAGTGCAGCCAGAAAGATCAATGTCTGGACGAAAGCAGGCGTCAGGCCCGTGGCGACGATGCCCAGCATGGCGCCGGCATTGGCCATGACCATGTCCGAGATCGCCTTCTCGTTGGCGCCGTTGATGGCTCTCTTGACCCACTCGAACCGCTCGAAAAACGGCAGAAACCGTTCGGTCGCACCCTCGATCAGGGCCGGCGCCTTTTCTGTCAGCATCGAGACCGGCTCGATGAGCGCGTTGACGAGGAAGAAAACCAGCACGACGAAGACGAGGCCGAAGAACAGGCCTCCGAGCACGGGCGGCAGGCCGAAGCGGGACAATCTGTCGGCGGCGACGCCCAGAACCATGCCGACGACGATCGCCAGCGTGACGGGCATCAGGATGGATTCGAGCGCATAGATCACGCCGGACATCAGAATGACGAAGGTTCCGACGATACTCCAGGCAACGACGAGATCGAGGCCGCTTTTCGGATCGACCAAGGCGGTCGCCTCCGAGACGGGCGGGTTCTCGATCTGCGCTTTCTTCTTCGCCTTGAACAAGGCTCGCTCCGGTATGGCAGCGTTCACGTCCGACCTCCACTCGCAATGAGCGCGGGCCAGAAGCTGCCGCGATGTCCTGCATGACGTCCCTCGATCTCACACCCTGCAGACACATGGTTGCGGAGTGTGATAACCGGGACGCCGCTCAATCGATTTCGGGACGAAAAGTTCCCGTGAGCGGCAGGAAGCGCTTACGTTTCCACCAAAAATGGTGTTTTTCAACGCCGAACGACGATGTCCGCGCGGATCAGTACTTCTCGGGCGGGAAAATCCGCAGGGTCAGCGAGAACAGGCCGAGACCGAGGAGAACGACCAGAAGCGTGTTGGCGACGTCGTCGGATGTTGCGGAGACAACGCCCACGGCAAGTGCGGCGCAGACGAGCAGGATCAGGCCGAGCCTGGGCAGCCAGTAAAGCATGGGAGCGTCCTTCGATGTTCGGAAGTGTTAATTCTGGCCTAACAACGGCGCGATTTGCCGATTTGTTCCCAAGCTTTCGCGAAGCTTGCGATATGCCGATCAATGGACATGTGATCCGGCGCATTTCGCGCGCCGTACGTCTCTGCAAACGCAACAGAGAACCCGCGCCATGACCAGACTTGCCTCCACTCGCCTCTTGCTGGCCATCGGCAGCGTCTTTCTCGTCTCCGCCAGCAGCGCGGCCCTTGCGGCCGGGATGACCGAGGCGGAGATTCGCGAAAAAATCATCGGGCGCACGATCTTTCTCGCGGCGCCGATGGGCGGCGAATTTCCGCTGAACTATCGGACATCCGGCGTGGTCGATGGGGATGGCAAGGCGCTCGGGATCGGCAAGCTGATCCAGCCGAGCGATACCGGCAAATGGTGGATCGCCGACGACAAGCTCTGCCAGCAGTTCAACACCTGGTACAAGGGCGCGAAGATGTGCTTCGACCTGACGCCGACCGGCGCCGACAAGGTGAAATGGGTGCGCGACAATGGCGAGACCGGCGTCGCGCGGATCGGCAACTGACGTCCCGTCAGGGGTGTTTCGGCTGACAGGCTTCTGCTCTTGAGAGATGCGACCGGGCGACGGCATCGCCGCCCGGTGCTCGCGCCCTCAGAGGGCGGCGATGACGATGACTTCGACCAGATAGTCCGGGGTCGCGAGCTTGGCTTCGCCCGTCGCGCGCGCCGGCGTATTGCCCTGCGGTGCCCACTTGTCCCAGACGGCGTTCATCTTCGGGAAGTCGGCCATGTCGGCAAGCCAGATCGTGGCGTTGAGGATGCGCGTCTTGTCGGTGCCGGCCTGTTCCAGTAGGCGATCGACCGAAGCCAGAGCCTGGGCCGTCTGCGTGGCGACGTCGTCGCCGGCATTGCCGACCTGGCCGGCGAGATAGACGGTGCCGTTGTGAACGACGGCCTGGCTCATGCGCGGGCCGGTCTCGAAGCGTGTGATGTCCATCGTGAAGTTCCTCTTGCTCGGATAGGGTGGCGCCGAAGCGCAGACCACCGCGGGCTTACAGGAGAACGCTGCCGAGGAAAACCGCCGGCCTGAAAACTCCACCGTTCGAGACGTCATCACCGCCGTCTCAGGCCGCTTCCGGCAGGGGCGGGAATTCGAGGCGCACGCGCGTTCCCTCCCCGGGCTGCGAGTCCACGGTCAGCGCGGCATCGTGCAGTTCGGCGATGCGCTCCACGATCTTCAGGCCGACGCCGAGCGCGTCCGAACTCTTGATCCGCCCGCCGTCGAGAATATGGCTCGGCGACCGGCCGAAGCCGGGGCCGTCGTCGGCAACCTCGAGCAGGCCGGTTTCCGCCGTGCGGACGGAGATGCGCGTTCCCTTCGGCGTGTGCTTCACGGCGTTTTCGACGAGATTGCTGATCGTGTTTTCGACCAGCGCCGGCACGGCACGGATCTCGCCGCCGCCCTCCTCCACGAATTCGAGCGTCCGGCCGCTGTTGAAGACGAAGGGCGCGAGCTGGGCGACGACGTCGCTGGCCAGCCCTGCCAGCGAGACCGGCCTGAACGAGGCGGCATCCACCACGTCGAGCTTGGCGAGCGAGGTCAATTGCTCCAGCATATGGGTCAGCGCCTCCAGATCCTTCTCGGCCTTGCGCGCGCGGGGATCGTCGATCCGCTCAAGCTCCATGCGCACGACGGCGACGGGCGTGCGGATCTCGTGGGCGATCGAGGTGGAGAAGATCTTCTGCGCCTGGATCAGGTCGGCGACGCGAACCAGCAGCCGGTTGACCGCATTGGCGAAATTGGCGATCTCGCGCGGCATGCCCTCGGTCGAGAGCGGGCTGAAGGCCGCGCGCGGATCGATGGCATCCGCCGCCTTGCCGGCCTCGACCACTGGCTTCAGTGCGCGCCGGACGGAGAGGATCGTGGCGCCGGCAACGAGGCCGAACATCAGCGGCATGGGGATGATCAAATGGTCGCGCAGCTCGTGCAGAAGCACGCTGGTGACGAAACCATGGGGATCGCGCAGGACGGCAAGCTCGACGAAAACCTCCTGCGTGCCGAAGCGGAAGGAGCGCCCGCCCGCGACGCTGAGCGGCTTGCCGGGCGCGATCTCGCGCTGCCAGAAGGTGGGCGGGTTGATCTCGATCGGCAGGAAATGGCGCTGGCAGAGCGCCTCGCAATTGGAAAACAGCACTTCGCCCGTGGAGGTGCGAACCCGGACGAAGATGTCGCCATCGCGCTCGTCGTCGCGCATCGTATAGCGTTCGGCGAGCGCCGGCGGCATCTGGAAGGAGATGCGGTCTTTTGAAACGTGGATGCCTTCGGCCAGCGTCTCCGCCTCCTGCCCGATCAGGAAGCCGCCGAGATCCGCATCGTTCGACCAGTATTCGGTGAGCACGATGCCGAATTCGAGCATCATGGCGAGCACCGTGAAGGTGACGATGCGCAGCGAGACGATGCCGATCAGCGAGCGATCCCGGGCGGCTTTCATGATGCGGCCTGCAGCATGTAGCCGACGCCCCGCACGGTGACGAGATCTGCGCCGGTTTCGAACGGCAGCAGCTTCTTGCGCAGGCGCGAGACGGCCAGCTCCAGCGCGTTGGCGGTCATCTCCTCGCCGAATTCCGACAGCGCCAGTTCGAGCTTGCGCTTCTGCACCACCCGGCCCGCGTCGCGCATCAGAAGCTCGGCCAGAGCGCGCTCGCGCGGCGGCAGCGCCACGATGCTGCCGTCGCAGGAGAGTTCCGCCGTGGCGGGATCGTAACGCAGGTGCCCGCATTCGAGCACCGGCTGCAGCGAGGTCGGGCTGCGCCGCAGCATGGCGCGACAGCGGGCGAGAAACTCTCGGTGATGGAACGGTTTGACGAGATAGTCGTCCGCGCCGGCATCCAGTCCCTCGATCCGCTCCTCGATCGACCCGCGGGCCGTGATGACGAGGACCGGCAGGTCCTTGTAGGTCTTGCGGATCTGGCGCAGGAGTTCGAGCCCGTTGCCATCCGGCAGGCCGAGATCGAGAAGCACCAGATCATGCTCCCGCAGGGTCAGCGTCACCGTGGCATCGGCGATCGTCGTCACGACATCGAGCCGCCAGCCGGCCTCCCGGACGGTTTCGCCCAGAAGCTCGGCGAGCCGGGGACTGTCTTCAACCAGCAGCAGCCGCATGCATCTCGTCTCACACGTTGGAACGTCGGAACCGACGCGAACCTAGCAGGTTTCGCGCGGCGCGACAGCGCCTCTTCCCGATCATTCGGGATCGCTGCCCATGGAGGCCGCGACGACGTCGCCGGTGATCGGATCCATGACGACATCGGCCCGCCGTCGGCGGGCAGTCAGCGCCTCGATCTCATAGCAGGAGCCGATGATCACCACATGGCGGATATCGGGATAGCCCGCAGCCACCGCCTTCTGCGAAATGGCCGCGGGGCTCATCCAGCGCGCCTGCGGCTCCTGCGTGCAATCCGCCGTGCGATCGCCGGCGAAAACCAGGCCGGCCGGCAGTGCCAGAGGCGAGACGAGAACGACGAGACAGAACAGGCGGCGCATCAGCAATCTCCAGAGCCGGACCCTGGGCATATGCCGATCCCTAGCCGTCATATGGCTGTCGGACACTGCTCGAAGCGTTGCAAAATCGTCGGCTGCGGGACCTCAGTCCGCGGGTGCGGATGGCGCGGCGTCGTCGAGCGGATGATAGCAGGCGAACAGATGGTCCGCCGGACCGTCGAGCGCCGGCATCTTTTCGCGGCAGAGATCCGTCGCGCGCCAGCAGCGCGGGTTGAACGGACAGCCGCTCGGCGGCTTCAGCGGCGACGGCAGCTCGCCCTGGAGCTGGATGCGCTGGCGCTTGCCTTCCGGATTGGCAACCGGGGTCGCCGACAGGAGGGCCGCGGTATAGGGGTGCTGCGGATTGGTGAACACGCTTTCCGCCGTGCCGGTTTCCACCGGCCGGCCGAGATACATGACCATGATATCGTCGGCGATGTGCCGCACGACGGACAGGCCGTGCGAGATGAAGAGATAGGCGAGCCCCATCTCCTTCTGCAGGTCCATCAGGAGGTTGAGCACCTGCGCCTGGATCGACAGGTCGAGCGCCGACACGGGCTCGTCCAGCACCAGCACTTTCGGCCGCAGCATGAGGGCGCGGGCAATGGCGATGCGCTGGCGCTGGCCGCCGGAGAACATATGCGGGTAGCGGTCGTAATGCTCGGGCCGCAAGCCGACCTTGCGCATCATCTCCTCGACCTTGGTCCTCCGTGTCGCGGCATCGTCGGTGGTGTTGATCTTCAGCGGCTCTTCCAGCAGAGACCCGACCTTCTGGCGCGGGTTGAGCGAGCCGTAAGGGTTCTGGAAGACGATCTGCACGAGGCTGCGCAACGAGGCGTCGCCGACGCGGGCCGGCTTGCCGTCGATCAGCAATTCGCCGCCGCTCGGATCCTCGATCATGGTGACGAGGCGGGCGAGCGTGGACTTGCCGCAGCCGCTTTCGCCTACCACGGCCAGCGTGCGGCCGGAGTGGAGCGAGAAGGACACGCCGTTCAGCGCACGCACGGTGGCCGCCGGCTTGAACATGCCGCGGGAGACGGAATAGAAGCGCTGGAGGCCGTGGCCTTCGAGCACCGGTCGCGATGCGGGCGGCGCTTCCTTGTTCGAGGTTTCGCTGAGTTCGGTCTCGCTCATCGCGTGCCCTCTCCTGCAAGCTCGACGGTCATCGTCGGGTGGTTCTGGGGAATACCCTCGATCAGCGGGTAATTGCACAGCGCGCGACCGAGCTCCGGCCCCTGGCGCACGACGGAGCGCGAACAGAGGTCGGTGGCAAAAGCGCAGCGCGGCGAGAACAGACAGCCTTGCGGCCGATCATGCTGCCCCGGCACGACGCCGAGGATCGACGGCAGACGCTCGCCGATCCGGGCGCGCTCCGGCAGGGATGCCAGCAGGGCCGCGGTGTAGGGATGATGCGGATCGCGAAAGAGCGCCTTGACCGGCTGTTCCTCGACCTTCTGGCCGGCATACTGCACCTGAACACGCTCGGCGGTTTCCGCCACCACGCCCATATCATGGGTGATGAGCACCAGCGCCATGCCGTTTTCCTTCTGCAGGCGGACGAGCAGGTCGAGGATCTGGGCCTGGATGGTGACGTCGAGCGCCGTCGTCGGCTCGTCGGCGATGAGGAGCTTCGGATTGCAGGACAGCGCCATGGCGATCATGACGCGCTGGCTCATGCCGCCGGACATCTGGTGCGGAAAGTTCGACAGCCGGTCTTCCGGCGAGGGAATGCCGACAAGCTGCAGGAGTTCGATCGAGCGGGCGCGACGCGCGGCACGGTCGAGGCCCATGTGGATGCGCAGGCTCTCGCCGAGCTGGAAGCCGACCGTGAAGCACGGGTTGAGGCTCGACATCGGCTCCTGGAAGATCATCGCCATGTCCTTGCCGATGATCTTGCGCCGGTTGCGGGGCGAGAGTTTCAAAAGGTCCTGGCCGTTGAAGGCCATGCGGTCGGCGGTGATCTTCACCGTCCAGGGCAGAAGGCCCATGACGGCGAGCATGGAGACCGACTTGCCGGAGCCGCTTTCGCCGACGATCGACAGGATTTCGCCGGTGTCGCAGGTGAGCGAGACGCCATCGACCGCGCGGAAGGTGCCGGTCGAGGTCTGGAACTCGACGGTGAGGTTCTGGATATCGAGAAGCGGCATCAGGACCTCTTCAGTTTGGGATCGAGCGCATCGCGCAGGCCGTCGCCCATCAGGTTGATGGCGAGCACGGTGATGAGAATGGCAAGGCCGGGGAAGGTGACGACCCACCAGGCGCGCTGGATGAATTCGCGCGCTTCGGCCAGCATCGTGCCCCATTCCGGCGTCGGCGGCTGGGCGCCCATGCCGAGGAAGCCGAGCGCCGCGGCATCGAGGATGGCCGCGGAGAAGGCAAGCGTCGCCTGCACGATCAGCGGCGCCAGACAGTTCGGCAGGATGGTGACGAACATGATGCGCAGCGTGCCGGCGCCGGCAACCTGGCTGCCGATGACATAGTCCTTGTTGCGCTCCGTCATGACGGAGGCGCGCGTCAGCCGCACGAAATGCGGCAGGTTGACGAGGGCGATGGCGATCATCGCATTGACGAGGCCCGGGCCGAGCACGGCGACGAGGACGAGCGCCAGAAGCAGCGACGGGAATGCGAGGATGATGTCCATCAGCCGCATGATGATCGTATCGACCGTGCCGCGGAAGAAGCCGGCGAGAAGGCCGATGAGCACGCCCGAAACGACGGACAGCGTGACGACGATGAGGCCGACGAACAGCGAGAAGCGTGCGCCGTACATCAGGCGGGTCAGGATATCGCGCCCGACCGGATCGGTGCCGAGCAGATATTCGGCGCGTCCGCCTTCGGCAAAGGCCGGCGGCAGCAGCAGCACGTCGCGATTCTGGATGATCGGATCATGCGCAGTGAGCAGCGGCGCGAAGATCGCCATCAACAGGATGGCGACGAAGACGACGAGCCCGAGAACGGCGCCGCGATTGGCGGAAAAATAGAACCAGAACTCGGCAAAGCCGGATGGCGGCGCGGACGGGGTGGCGGCAGCGGCTGCCGCGGGTGATACGGATTTGGTTTCGACAGATGACATCGGTCGCGTCTCCTATCGCCGGATGCGGGGGTTCGCCCAACCGTAGAGAAGGTCGACGATCAGATTGACGAACATGATCACGAGCGTGATCATCATGAGGCCGCCCTGGACGACGGCGTAATCGCGCTTGAAGACGCTATCGACCATCCACTTGCCGATGCCCGGCCAGGAGAAGATGCTTTCGGTGAGGATCGCGCCGCCGAGCAGCACGCCGATCTGCAGGCCGATCGTGGTGATGACCGGGATCATGGCATTGCGCAGCGCGTGGACGCCGATGATGCGGAAGGGCGACATGCCCTTGGAGCGGGCCGTGCGCACATAATCCTCGCTCAGCACCTCGAGCATGGCGGACCGGGTCTGGCGGGCGATGACGGCGAGCGGAATGGTCGCCAGCACGATGGTCGGCAGGATCATATGGCTGACCGCCGAGGCGAAGGCGCCCTTCTGGCCGGAGAGCAGGCTGTCGATCAGCATGAAGCCGGTCACGGGCGGGAAGAAATAGAGGAACGAGATGCGGCCGGAGACCGGCGTCCAGCCGAGCGTGCCCGAAAAGAAGATGATCAGCAGCAGGCCCCACCAGAAGATCGGCATGGAATAGCCGACGAGCGCCGTGCCCATGATGGTCTGGTCGAGCCAGGTGCCGCGCTTGACCGCCGCCACCACGCCGGCCGGGATCCCGAGACAGACCGCGAGGATGATGGCACAGATCGCAAGCTCCATGGTCGCCGGAAACAGCGTCATGAAATCATCGATGACCGGGCGCTTGGAAATGATGGAGCGTCCGAAATCGCCCTGCAGCAGACCGACCAGATAGTCGAAATACTGGACGTACATCGGCCGGTCGAGACCCAGCTCGGCCATGATCTGCGCATGCCGCTCCGGCGCCATGACGCGCTCGCCGGAGAGCAGCATGACGGGATCGCCGGGAAGCAGGCGGATGAAGGAGAAGGCGATGATGGAAACCCCGACGAAGGTCGGGATGAGGACGGCGAGCCGCCCGAAAATGAAGCGCAGCATGAGCGTTCCGTAAGATTGCAAAACCGGCGGCCCGAAACGATCGGACCGCCGGAGACACCGCGACAGCGGCAGAGGTGGCGATATTACTCGGCGATATCAACGCCGTCGAAGCGGTGGATGCCGAGCGGATCCTGCACGTAGCCCGAGACCTTCTTGCTCATCGGCATGAAGACCAGGGAATGGTCGATGGTGTTCCACGGCGCCTCTTTCTTGAAGACGAGCTGGGCCTGCTGGTAGAGCTTGGTGCGCTCTGCCTGGTCCGGCGTCAGCTTGGCCTTCTTGACGAGATCGTCGAACTCCTTGTTGCACCATTGCGCGCGGTTGTTGCCGCCGACCGCGGTGCAGCCGAGCAGCGTGTCGAGGAAGTTGTCCGGATCGCCATTGTCGCCGGTCCAGCCGAGGATGACCGCGCCGTCGCGGGCCTTGTCGGAGGAGAGCTTCAGGTATTCGGCCCATTCGTAGGAGACGATCTCGACCTCGACGCCGATCTTGGCCAGGTCGGCCTGCATGAGTTCGGCCGCGCGGCGGGCGTTCAGCATGTAGGGACGCGATACGGGCATGGCCCAGATCTTCATCTTGAGGTTGGAGACGCCGGCCGCTTCCAGCATCTTCTTGGCCGCGTCCGGATCGTACTTGTCGTCCTCGACGGCGTCGTTATAGGACCACATCGTCGGCGGGATCGGGTTCTTGGCGACGGTCGCCGCACCCTGGAAGACGGCATCGACGATCGCCTGCTTGTTGACGGCCATGTTCAGCGCCTTGCGCACTTCCGGCTTGTCGAACGGGGCAACCAGCGTGTTGTAGGCGAGGTAGGAGACGTTCAGGCCTTCTTCCTTGAGGACCGTCAGGTTCTCATCCTTCTGCAGCTCGGCGACATCGGCCGCGTTCGGATAGGGCATGATGTGGCATTCGCCGGCCTTCAGCTTCTGCGCCCGCACGGCCGCGTCGGTCGTGATGGCGAAGACGAGGTCGTCGACCTTCTGCTTGCCGCCCCAATAATCCGGGTTGGCCTTGTAGCGGATGGCAGCGTCGGCCTGGTAGGCGACGAAGGTGTAGGGACCGGTGCCGAGCGGCTGCTGGTTCATCATCTCCATCTTGCCGTCGGCCTGCAGCTTGTCGGCATATTCTTTCGAATAGATGGAGGCAAAGTCCATGCCGAGATTGGCGAGGAACGGCGCTTCGGACTTGTTGAGAACGAACTTGACGGTGAGGTCATCGACCTTCTCGATCGACTTGATCAGCTCGGGAAAGCCCATGCCGCTGAAATATTCGTAGCTCGCACCGGCGACATACTTGTTCCAGGGATTGTCGGCCTTGTACTGGCGCTCGAACGAGAAGATCACGTCGTCGGCGTTCAGCTCGCGGGTGGGCGTGAAGAAGTCGGTGGTCTGGAATTTGACGCCCGGACGCAGCTTGAACGTATATTGCGTGCCGTCAGCCGACATTTCCCAGCTCTCGGCCAGGCCCGGCTCGATTTCCGTGCTGCCTTTCTTGAATTCGACGAGGCGGTTGTAAACCGTGCGCGAGGAGGCATCGAACGTGGTGCCGGCCGTGTAGAGCGCGGAGTCGAAACCTTCGGGCGAGCCCTCGGAGCAATAAACCAGCGTCTTCGACCAGGCGCTGCCAGCCATCAGCGTTACGACAGCCGTCGCCGCGAGAAGAGTAGAGAGCTTTTTCATCACCGTTTTTCCCAGTTTTCTTGTGTTCTCTTGAAACATTCTTATCTGCAAATGATCCGGATCGCAGCCGCAACCGGTCAGACCGGAAAGGAACGACATTTGCTGCGGCATTGCAATAACCCGCTCCATTCTTTTGTCCAGTTGGAAAATTTATCCAATATATAAGACATTACAGCGATATCATTCCGGATTGCAGCTCTGCGAGCGCAACCGCCTGGCGCCGGCGCAGGCCGCTGACCGCAGCGAGACAGCCACCGCAGCGGCGCGGTCGTCGGCTGAAAGCTCCTGTTATCGAGGGCGCAGGATGCCCGCGGAAGGGCGGCGGCGCGCTGTTTCGGGCGCGACTTACCTTTTTTAGGGGAGTTGCCAAGCCGCAAATGCCCGCTAAACTAGTATTCCGGCAGTCAGAGGGGCAACATCGACGTGGGAGCGTTGCTGGATACTTATAGACGCTACGATTTCCAGAAGGATCTCGAAAAAGCGCTGAACCGCGTCGATTTCTTCCGCGTTTTCCACATGCTGGCTCTGGGCGCCGGGTTCGATCACTTCGGCGTGTTGCAGCTCGGCCAGGAGGCGGAGCCCGCCCTGCTCTCCACGCGTCTGGTTCTGCACGACCTGCCGAGCGGGCTGACCGAGGAATATGACCGGCGATACCGGTTTTCCGATTGCCTGCTTCTCAAAAGCCTCCACGCCTCCACCGTGCCCTCCGTCTGGTCGGCCGCATCCGAGGATGCCGCGCCGTCAAAGGCGGGAACGGACTTTCTCGCACAGATCGGCTTCGACCTCGTGGCCTGCGTGCCGGTTCACAGCATCGTCGGTACGCGCTATGTCGTGCTCTATTTCGGGGACAATGACGACATCGACCGCACGAGCCATGTCGAGCTCTGCTACAATTCCATCACGGCGTTCGACTATTTCTACCGGTTCGTCCTGGCGACGCGGGTCGGCATGGGCCTGACGGCCCGCGAAACCGAGATTCTCAGATGGATCTCCCATGGGAAGACGGCCAGCGAGATTGCGCTGATCGTTTCGGTGTCGGAACACACGATCAACTCTCATACGGCGACGATCCTGAAAAAACTCGATGTCGTCAATCGAACGCAAATGGTCGCCAAGGCTATCAGGGAACAAATCATCCAATGAATGTCTTTGAAAGCCCGATCGCCTGAACCTCCATATCCGACCTTATACTAGGCATTTTAGAAACCGGAATATTTGAGCCGATGACGATATTGCATATCCTTTTGATCGATGACGAGCCGTCCGAACATGTCATCCTGCGGCGATTGATGACGAAGGTTCAGTCCTTCACCATCCAGCTGCACTACTCCGATACGATCGAAGCCGCGGTCGATGTCATCGGCTCCGGCACCCCGATTGCCATGGTGCTGGTGGACAATCGGCTGCCGCCGCATGGCGATTTTCGCGAGACGGTTCCCCTGATCCGCCAGAAAGGGTTTATCGGCCCCGTCGGCGTGATCTCCGGTTCGCTCGATGACGCCTATTTTCAGTCGTTCCAGGAATACGGCGTCGATTTCCGGCTCGACAAGGCCGAGCTGGACCCGACCGCCATCGAATTCCTGCTGCAGGAATATCTGGTCAAATCCTGACACGAAAACGACGCGTCTTTTCAGGCGCGTCGCTCTTCTTTCCGGGATGTCGATCGTCTGGAGCGCAGGCTCAGGCAGCTGTCTGGGGCTGGGCCGGCGGCGCGACGTAGGGAAGCGGATCAAGGCCCAGCAGGAAGTTGATCTGCGGGCGGGACTTGACCAGATCGTCGATCGAATATTGCGAGAGCACGTCGAAGAAGGCGTTGAGCGCCTTGCGCAGCGCGGTGTTCAGGCCGCAGCTGTCGACCAGCGGGCAATCCACTTCGCCCGCATCGAAGCATTCGGCCATCGAGAAGCTGTCTTCCGTCACCTTGACGACATCGAACAGCGTGATCTGCGAGGCGGGCTTCGGCAGGCGGACGCCGCCATTGCGGCCGCGGACCGTTTCCACGAGACCCGCCTTGTTGAGCGGCTGGAGAATTTTGAACAGAAACAGTTCGGACACGCCATAGGCGCGCGCAATCTCGGGAATGCGGCTCAGACGGCCTTCGTTTGCGGCACAATACATCAGCATGCGAACGGCATAATTGGTCTGCTTGGTCAGGCGCATTCTTCACTCCGATGCTCGGACGCCGGCGAATCCATCGATCGCCACTCCCTGTCGCCGCTACATATAGAACGGCAGCCAGTTTGGAACAATTCCAAAACGACGGAATGTCGAGAAAGATGCTCATGAAAAAAAGGGCCCCTTGCGAGGCCCTTTTCTCGAAATCGCCTGAAGCGCGTCGCGGTCTTTCAGATCCGCTCGTTGCGCTTCAGGGCCTTGGACTTAAGCCTGTCGCTTTCTTAAAGCCGCTACGAAGGTCGGTGCGGCCCGCGTAAAAGGCTTGCGTCTACTTCATCGTCGGCATGACGAACTCGGCACCGTCCTTGATGCCCGAGGGCCAGCGGCTGGTGATGGTCTTGGTGCGGGTCCAGAACCTGATCGAGTCCGTGCCATGCTGGTTGAGATCGCCGAAGGACGAGGACTTCCAGCCGCCGAAGGAGTGGTAGGCGAGCGGAACGGGGATCGGAACGTTGACGCCGACCATGCCGATGTTGATGCGCGAGGCGAAGTCGCGGGCCGCATCGCCGTCGCGGGTGTAGATCGCGACGCCGTTGCCGTATTCGTGCTTCATCGGCAGGTCGAGCGCTTCCTCATAGGTCTTGGCGCGGACGACGGAGAGGACGGGGCCGAAGATTTCGGTCTTGTAGATGTCCATGTCCGGCGTGACATTGTCGAACAGGCAGCCGCCGACGAAATATCCGTCCTCATAGCCCTGCAGCTTGAAGCCGCGGCCATCGACCACGAGATCGGCGCCGGCTTCCACGCCCTTGTCGATCAGGCCGAGAATGCGGTCGCGCGCTTCCCGGGTGACGACGGGGCCGAGATCGGCCTTGTCGTCGGTATAGGGGCCGATGCGCAAGGATTCGACCATCGGCGTCAGCTTCTCGATCAGGCGGTTGGCGGTTTCCTCGCCGACGGGCACGGCCACCGAGATCGCCATGCAGCGCTCGCCGGCTGAGCCATAGCCCGCGCCCATCAGGGCGTTGGCGGCCTGGTCGAGGTCGGCATCCGGCATGATGATCATGTGGTTCTTGGCGCCGCCGAAGCACTGGGCGCGCTTGCCGTTCATCGCCGCGGTGCCATAGACATAGCGGGCGATCGGCGTGGAACCGACGAAGGAGACGGCGGAAATGTCGGGATGCGTCAGGATCGCATCGACCGCGCCCTTGTCGCCATTGACGACGTTGAGGATGCCGGCGGGCAGGCCCGCTTCGATCATCAGTTCGGCCAGGCGGATCGGCACGGACGGATCGCGCTCGGACGGCTTCAGGATGAAGGCATTGCCGCAGGCGATGGCCGGGGCGAACATCCACATCGGGATCATGCCCGGGAAGTTGAACGGCGTGATGCCGGCGCCGATGCCGACCGGCTGGCGGATCGAATACATGTCGATGTTCGGGCCGGCGCCTTCGGTGAACTCGCTCTTCGACAGATGCGGAATACCGATGACGAATTCGCAGACTTCGAGACCGCGGACGATATCGCCCTTGGCGTCGTCGATGGTCTTGCCGTGCTCGCGCGAGAGCATTTCGGCGAGGTCGTCCATGTTGTCGTTGAGGAGCTGCACGAACTTCATGAAGACGCGGGCACGGCGCTGCGGATTGGTGGCCGCCCATTTCGGCTGTGCCGCCTTGGCGTTTTCGACCGCTGCTGCGAGTTCGGCGTCGCTGGCGAGCGCCACCTTGCCCTGGACTTCGCCCGTTGCCGGATTGAAGATGTTGCTCGTGCGGCCGCTGGTGCCGGCAACTTTCGCGCCGCCGATGAAATGACCGATCTCGTACATGGCTGTCTCCTCCAGATTGTCGTTGCTGTTGTCGGGAAGATCGCACTACAGTCTGCACAAATCAACATGCGAAAACCCGGAACGGTTGTGCAGAAATCGACACACGGAGGTCTCGTCGCGTGAATTGGGACGATGTGCGGATGTTTCTCGCGGTCGCGCGCACCGGGCAGATCCTGGCTGCGTCGAAGCGCGTCGGCGTCAACCATGCAACGCTCAGCCGGCGGGTGACGGCGTTGGAGGAGGCGCTGAAGACCCGGCTTCTGGTGCGGCGGACCAATGGCTGCGAGCTGACGGCGGAGGGCGAAGTGTTCTTTCACGCCGCCGAGCGGATGGAGACGGAGATGCTGGCGGCGCAGGCGCATGTCGGCCGGGTCGATACCGCCGTCGCCGGGACGGTGCGGATCGGGGCGCCGGACGGTTTCGGCGTATCCTTTCTGGCACCGCGGCTCGGCCGGCTGACAGCTCGTTTTCCGGCCCTGCGCATTCAGCTCGTGCCGGTTCCCCGCTCCTTCTCGCTGTCGCAACGCGAGGCGGATATCGCCATCACGCTCGAGCGGCCCGAGCAGGGACGCCTCGTTTCCTCCAAGCTCACCGACTACACGCTCGGTATCTATGCTTCCGACGCCTATCTGCGCGAGCACGGCACGCCCGACAGCATCGAGGCGCTGAAGCGGCATCGGCGGATCGGCTATGTCGAGGATCTTCTCTGGACGGCCTCGCTCGATTTTACCGGCGAGGTAATGCGCAACTGGGATGCGGGCTTCGAGATTTCGAGCGCCACCGGGCAGACGGAGGCCGTACGGTCCGGTGCCGGCATCGGCATCCTGCACAATTACATCGCCCGCCAGCACGGCGAGCTGCGCCGCATCCTGCCCGAGGCGACCATCCGGCGCGCCTATTGGACGACCTATCACGAGAGCGCGCGGGACCTGCTGCGGGTGCGCACGGTCGTGGATTTTCTGCAGGAGCTGGTGACCGCGGAGACGGCGATCTTCGTGTGAGGAGAGAGGGTCTGGAGATCAGGGAAGACGGCGGTCTATCAGGCAATCCCGGCCTTGCCGGCCGGAATTGCCAGACCCGTTTTGCACGTCATGCACATCATCCACCATTGTTTTCGAGCTGCGCATCATGCGCCTCGGTTCTCCATCGAACAGCCGAAGTCTAGCCGGCAAGGCGTTAACGAGACCTTACAAATGCCCTTATCCGGCACGCGGTGCGGGCAGAAAGGTTAATACGCGGTAAAGCCAGCGCACTGATTTCTAGGTGGTTGCCGGCAAGACCTGATCGTGTTGCGCCGCAAGAGCCCGCATCACCCGCGAAAAGCGATCAAGGATGCGGGCGCGGGCATGATGCCGGCCGGCGGTCACCTGTCGTTTGCCGGCCACCCACACGCTGTCGGGCCGCGTCCCGTTGGCAAACAGCCAGGCATCGAGCACGGCGTCCTGTCGCGCGCCGCTCTCGGGCATCATGAGGGCGACGAGATCGGCCGCAGCACCGACCGCAAGGCCTGAAGGTGCGGCCGGATCGGCACCGAGCGCGATGGCGCCGCCGGCCCCCGCAGCATCGAAGAGCGCCCGCCCGGTCGACTGCCCGGCAGCCGCCAGGACATTGCGCGAGCGGTGCGCCAAGCGCTGCGAATATTCGAGCTGGCGCAGTTCGTCCGGCAGGCCGATCAGGATGTTGCTGTCCGAGCCGATGCCGAACCGCCCGCCGGCCTTCGTGAACAGGGTGGCGTTGAACGTTCCGTCTCCGAGATTGGCCTCGGTGATCGGGCAAAGGCCGGCGATCGCGCCGCTTGCGGCCATGCGCACCGTTTCGTCATCGGTCATGTGGGTCGCGTGGATGAGGCACCAGCGCGGATCGAGCCCGACATGATCGAGCAGCCATTCGACCGGGCGGGCGCCGGACCAGGCGATGCAGTCCTCGACCTCCTTCACCTGTTCGGCGACATGGATGTGGATCGGCCCCTGCCCGGCCATCGAGACGACGGCCGCGATCTCCTCCGGCGTCGCGGCGCGCAGGCTGTGCGGGGCAACGCCGACGCGGGCGGCCGGCAGGCCGGCCACGACCGTGCGGCAGCCCTCCAGCAGGCGGGCAAAACCATCGAGCGTGTTGATGAACCGCCGCTGGCCGTCGCTCGGCGCGGCACCGCCGAAGGTGGAATGGGCGTAGAACACCGGCAGGAGCGTCAGGCCGATCCCGGTGTCGGAGGCGGCGGCGGCGATGCGGACGGCCATTTCCGCGCTGTCGTCATAGGGGCGGCCGTCGATGGCGTGGTGCAGATAGTGGAATTCGCCGACGCGGGAAAAGCCCTGTTCGAGCATTTCCATGTAGAGCTGGGCCGCGACCGCCTCCACCTGGTCCGGCGTCATCGTCAGGGCGAAGCGGTACATGACGGTGCGCCAGCTCCAGAAACTGTCGGCGCCGGGGCCGCGCACCTCGGCAAGGCCCGCCATGCCGCGCTGGAAGGCATGGCTGTGGAGGTTCGGCATGCCGGGGACGAGGACGGCGTGGCGCTCCTCGCGAGCCTCCAACCCGGCATCGGGTTTTGCCTCTGCCTCGACGGAAACGATGCGGCCGTCGGCAAAGGAGATCCTGACATTGTCATGCCAGCCATTCGGCAAAAGGGCGGATTCCGCGAAAATCGTGGTCGTCTCTCCTGCCGCCCCGTCTCTCAGCTGACCCGTTTCCTTCCGTCCCATTGCCTGGCTTCCCATCGTCCTGCTCCCGGTCCCGACCGCGCGGCAGCTCCAGAATGAGGCTTGCGCTCCGTGATCATTTGTATATACATAATGATGAGCGAAGGAAAGGCGGGAAAAGCGATGTCTTCCATGAAGTCCCCATCGGCAGCGTCGGGCGCCTCGGCCTGCGACACGCTCTGGCACAATGCCCAGCTCGCCACGCTCGACCCCACCTTGCCCGGCCTCGGCCTTGTCGAACAGGGCGCGATCGCCGTTTTAAACGGGCGGATCGTCTATGCCGGGCCGGAAGCGGACCTTCCTTTTGCACGTGAGGCCGCCGGGCGTGTCGTCGATTGCGGCGGGCGGCTGATCACGCCGGGGCTGATCGATTGCCATACGCATCTGGTGCATGCCGGCGACCGGGCGAACGAGTTCGAGATGCGGCTCGCCGGCGCAACGTACGAAGAGGTCGCGCGGGCCGGCGGCGGCATCGTTTCCTCCGTTCGGGCGCTCCGGGAGGCCAGCGAAGACGATCTCGTCGCGCAGTCCCTGCCCCGGCTCGACGCGCTGATGGCCGAGGGCGTGACCACCGTCGAGATCAAGTCGGGCTACGGGCTCGACCTTCCCCATGAACGCAAGACGCTGCGGGCCGCGCGCCGGCTCGGCGAACTTCGCGACGTTACCGTGCGCACGACCTTTCTCGGCGCGCATGCTTTGCCGCCGGAGTTCAAGGGCGACAGCACGGGCTATATCGCCAAAGTGGCCGACGAGATGCTGCCGGCGCTCGTCGCCGAGGGGCTCGCGGATGCGGTCGATGGGTTCTGCGAGGGGATCGCCTTCTCGCCCGCCGAGATGCGGCGCGTGTTCGATGCCGCCAAGGCCTTGGGTATCCCGGTCAAGCTGCATGCGGACCAGCTTTCCAACCTGCATGGCGCGGCCCTTGCCGCCGACTATGGCGCGCTGTCGGCCGATCATCTGGAATATACCGATGCCGCCGGCGCGGAGGCCATGGCCGCAAGCGGCACCGTGGCCGTCATCCTTCCCGGCGCCTTCTACTTCATCCGCGAGACGAAGAAGCCGCCGATCGATCTCTTCCGGCAGGCGGGCGTCGCGATGGCGATCGCGACCGACAACAATCCGGGCACGTCGCCGTTGACCTCGCTTCTCCTCACCCTGAACATGGCCGCAACGCTCTTCGGCATGACCGTGACGGAGTGCATCGCCGGGGTGACGCGCGAGGCGGCTCGGGCGCTGGGGCTCGTCGACGAGGTGGGAACGCTGGAGGTGGGCAAGCGGGCCGATCTCGCGATCTGGTCGGTGACCCGCCCGGCCGAACTCGTCTACCGCATGGGGTTCAACCCGCTCCATGCCCGAATCCGCAACGGACATTGATCGCGTGGGCCCCGTCCCGCCAGACCTTTAGGACTTCGCCATGACGCTTGTTCTGCAGCCGGGCTCCGTGCCCCTCTCCACCCTCGAAACGCTCTACTGGACCGGCGAGCCCGCCCGGCTCGATCCGTCGTTTGATGCCGGCATCGAAAAGGCTGCGGCGCGGATCGCCGAGATCGCCGGCGGCAATGCCCCGGTCTACGGTATCAATACCGGCTTCGGCAAACTGGCGAGCATCCGCATCGATGCGGCCGATGTCGCGACGCTGCAGCGCAATCTCATCCTGTCGCATTGCTGCGGCGTCGGCGAGCCGCTGGCCGACACCATCGTGCGGCTGATCATGGCGCTCAAGCTCGTCTCGCTCGGGCGCGGCGCCTCCGGCGTGCGGCTGGAACTCGTGCGGCTGATCGAGGCCATGCTGGAGCGGGGCGTCATTCCCGTCATCCCGGAAAAAGGCTCCGTCGGCGCATCCGGCGATCTCGCGCCGCTCGCGCATATGGCCGCGGTCATGATGGGCGAAGGCGAGGCCTTCTTCGACGGCGCACGGCTCGATGGGCGCACCGCGCTGGAACGGGCGGGCCTTGCGCCCGTGGTCCTTGCCGCCAAGGAGGGGCTGGCGCTGATCAACGGCACGCAGGTTTCGACCGCGCTGGCACTGGCCGGGCTGTTCCGGGCGCATCGCGCGGCGCAATCGGCGCTAATCACCGGCGCGCTGTCGACCGATGCGGCCATGGGCTCTTCGGCGCCGTTCCATCCGGATATCCACACGCTGCGCGGCCATCAGGGCCAGATTGACGCGGCCGCCGCCCTTCGCAGCCTGCTCAAGGGTTCGGTGATCCGCGAAAGCCATATCGAGGGCGACGAGCGCGTGCAGGACCCCTATTGCATCCGCTGCCAGCCGCAGGTGGACGGCGCCTGCCTCGACCTGCTGCGCTCCGTCGCCCGCACGCTGGAGATCGAGGCCAATGCGGTGACCGACAATCCGCTGGTGCTCTCCGACAATTCGGTCGTTTCCGGCGGCAACTTCCATGCCGAGCCGGTGGCCTTTGCCGCCGACCAGATCGCTCTGGCGGTCTGCGAGATCGGGGCGATCGCCCAGCGGCGCATCGCGCTTCTGGTCGATCCCGCCCTCTCCTACGGCCTGCCGGCCTTTCTCGCGAAGACGCCGGGGTTGAATTCCGGGCTGATGATCGCCGAGGTGACATCCGCGGCGCTGATGAGCGAGAACAAGCAGATGTCGCATCCGGCCTCGGTCGATTCGACGCCGACCTCCGCCAATCAGGAAGACCACGTCTCCATGGCCTGCCACGGCGCGCGGCGGCTGTTGCAGATGACGGACAATCTGTTCTCCATCATCGGCATCGAGGCGCTGACGGCCGCACAGGGCATCGATTTCCGCGCGCCGCTGGTGTCCAGCCCCGAACTGTCGAACGTCATCGCCGCGATCCGCACCGTGGTGCCGACGCTCGAGACCGACCGCTATATGGCGACCGACCTCAAGGCCGCGCGCGACATCGTCGCCGACGGCCGGCTGAACGCCGCCGTGTCCGATGGTCTGCTGCCGGTTCTGGAGGTCTGAGATGGCCGTTTTCGAGATCGACCGCGGCACCTCGCCCGTTATTCTCGCCTTTCCGCATACGGGAACGGACGTGCCGGCCGACATCGCCGCGCGGCTGAACGACAATGGCCGGATCCTTGCCGATACCGACTGGCATATCCACAGGCTCTATGACGGCTTGCTTGCCGACGTCACCACCGTGCGCGCCACCTTCCACCGCTACGTGATCGACGCCAATCGCGATCCGGACGGGGGCAGCCTCTATCCCGGACAGAACACGACGGGGCTGGTGCCGGAAACGGACTTCGACGGCGCGCCGATCTGGCAGCAAGGTTCGGAGCCGACAATCGACGACATCGCAGCGCGCCTGCACGCCTTCCACCAGCCCTATCACGCGGCGCTCGCCGCCGAAATCGCGCGGGTGAAGGCGCTGCATGGCGTGGCGATCCTCTATGACTGCCACTCGATCCGGTCGCATATTCCCTTCCTGTTTTCCGGCAAGCTGCCGGACTTCAACATCGGCACCGACAACGGCCGGACCTGCGCGCCGGAGATAGAGACGGCCACGGTCGAGATCGCCAAGGCGGCGACAGGCTATGACAGCGTGCTCAACGGCCGCTTCAAGGGCGGCTGGACGACGCGACATTACGGCCGGCCGACCGAAGGCGTCCATGCGATCCAGATGGAGCTGGCGCAATCCACGCATCTGGCGACCGAAGCGCCACCCTTTGCCTATGACCCGCAAAAGGCCGAGCCGCTTCGCCGCCATTTGAAAGACATTCTCGAGCGCATCGCGCGCATCGCGCCCACGCTCGCACACTCATAAAAGGGGAAAACCGATGACGAACCCGCGCCACAATATCCGCGAGATCCGCGCTGCCCGCGGCACCGAGCTGACCGCGAAATCCTGGATGACCGAAGCGCCGCTGCGCATGCTGATGAACAATCTCGACCCCGATGTCGCCGAGAACCCGCACGAGCTGGTCGTCTATGGCGGCATCGGCCGGGCGGCGCGCACCTGGGCGGATTTCGACCAGATCGTCGCGTCGCTACGCGATCTGGAGGAAGACGAGACGCTGATGGTGCAGTCCGGCAAGCCGGTCGGCATCTTCCGCACGCACAAGGACGCACCGCGCGTGCTGATCGCCAATTCCAACCTCGTGCCGCATTGGGCGACCTGGGATCACTTCAACGAGCTGGATAAGAAGGGCCTGGCCATGTACGGCCAGATGACCGCGGGCTCGTGGATCTATATCGGCAGCCAGGGCATCGTGCAGGGCACCTACGAGACCTTCGTGGAAGCCGGGCGCCAGCATTATGACGGCAATCTGACCGGGCGCTGGGTGCTGACCGGCGGGCTCGGCGGCATGGGCGGCGCGCAGCCGCTGGCGGCCGTCATGGCCGGCGCCTGCTGCCTCGCAGTGGAGTGCAACCCCGACAGCATCGATTTCCGCATTCGCACCCGCTATGTCGATGCCCGCGCCGAGACGCTGGACGAGGCGATGGAGATGATCCAGCGCTGGACGGCTGCCGGCGAGGCGAAATCCGTCGGCCTGCTCGGCAATGCGGCGGATATCTTCCCCGAGATGGTCCGTCGCGGCATCCGGCCCGACATGGTGACCGACCAGACCTCCGCCCACGATCCGATCAACGGCTATCTGCCGAAGGGCTGGACCATGGCGCAATGGCGCGAGACGCGCGAAAGCGATCCGAAAGCCGTGGAAAAGGCCGCCCGTGCCTCGATGCGCGACCATGTGGAAGCGATGATCGCGTTTCAGCAGAGGGGCATTCCGACCTTCGACTACGGCAACAATATCCGGCAGGTCGCCAAGGACGAGGGCCTCGAAAACGCCTTCGACTTCCCCGGTTTCGTACCGGCCTATATCCGTCCGCTGTTCTGCCGCGGCATCGGCCCGTTCCGCTGGGCGGCGCTCTCCGGCGATCCCGAGGATATCCGCAAGACCGACGCGAAGGTGAAGGAACTGCTGCCCGACAACAAGCATCTGCACAACTGGCTCGACATGGCCGGCGAGCGCATCGCCTTCCAGGGCCTGCCTGCGCGCATCTGCTGGGTGGGCCTTGGCGATCGCCACCGGCTGGGCCTCGCCTTCAACGAGATGGTGCGCACCGGCGAGCTTTCCGCCCCCATCGTCATCGGCCGCGACCATCTCGACAGCGGCTCCGTCGCCTCGCCCAACCGCGAGACCGAGGCGATGAAGGACGGCTCGGATGCCGTGTCGGACTGGCCGCTCCTCAACGCGCTGCTCAACACCGCCTCGGGCGCGACCTGGGTGTCGCTGCATCACGGCGGCGGCGTCGGCATGGGCTTCAGCCAGCATTCCGGCGTCGTTATCTGCTGCGACGGCTCCGAGGATGCCGACCGCCGCATCGAGCGGGTGCTGTGGAACGACCCGGCGACCGGCGTCATGCGCCATGCGGATGCCGGATACGACATCGCGCTCGATTGCGCTCGCGACAAGGGCCTGCGCCTGCCGGGCATTCTCGGCAACTGATGACGGGACACGGTTCCACATGAAGGTCCTTCGCAACAGGGACCATCGCCGCATGCCGTGGAAGAACGGCGGCGGCGAGACCGTGGAAATCGCCGTCTTTCCGCCGAGCGCCTCGCTGGAGACGTTCGGCTGGCGGATCAGCATGGCTTCGGTCGCGACGGATGGGCCGTTCTCGATCTTTTCGGGTGTGGACCGGACCCTGTCGATCCTGGACGGTCGGGGCATGGTGCTGGAGATCGCGGGGCGCGAACCCGTAACACTGACGGTGCAGGATGCGCCGCTGGCCTTTCCCGCCGATGCCGCGACCGACGCGACATTGGTGGATGGCGCGATCACCGATCTCAACGTGATGACACGGCGCGGGGCGTTCGGGCATACCGTCGAGCGGCGCATCATCGACGGCGCGACGGCGGTGACGCATCGGGGCGGGACGCTGATGCTGCTGTCGATGGGTGAGATCCGCGTGGGTTCGGTGCGGCTCGGTCGTCTCGATGCCATGCTGCTGGAGGGCGACGTCACCGTTGCGGCCGCTGAGCCGGTGGCGGTTTTTCTCGTGCGGATCGATACGGCGGAGGGGTTCTGACGGGTGGCCCCGTCCCTGTCATTTCCCGTGGGCTGTTTGATCCCGCGCGCTTCGGCGGCTGGTTTAGCAATCTTTCCATCTCGAGGAGGTGAGATGGCCGGGTTCCGGATCACGTCCGAAAGACGGGAGGAGAATGGGTCCGTCTCGCCGCTCAGAGCGACGGATTTTCGAGGTCCGCTTGCGTGCCCTTTGCGGCGATGAAGCGGTTCATGGCTTCGAACGAAAACGCTTCGATGGGCAGGGGCGTGCCGCCGTCGAGGGCGAGGTCGGCGAGGATTTCGCCGACGACGCTGGTGAACTTGAAGCCGTGGCCGGAACAGGGGGACGCCACGACGATGCGCGGGTCGGACGGCAGGAGGTCGATCAGGAAGTCCTCGCTCGGCAGCATGGTGTAACGGCAGGTCGTCGCGCGGACGCGCAGGCCGGCCGCAACCGGCAGCCGGTGGCGGACGAACGCGTCGAGCAGGTCCGTGTCGCGCGCATCGACCGGCGGATTGGGCGCATGCGGGTCGATTTCCTCCATGAAATGCGCGTGGCGCCCGACCTTGATGCCATCGACGCCGATGGCCGGGAAGCCGAAATAGGAGCCCCCCTCGCCCTCGTCGCGAATGAAGGCGGGCATGCGCTGCGGGGTGGTGACGAAGCCGTCCTTCGGCTGGTACCAGGCGACGACCTGCTTGATCGGCACGGCCTTGCCGGCGAGATCCGGAACGAGGTCGGCGATCCACGATCCCGTGGCGACGATGACCTTGCCGGCGCTGATGCGCCCGGTGGCGGTTTCGATCGCGATGCCATCGGTTTCCGGGTGGATGGCGATGACCTTCTCTCCGAAATGCAGGGCCGCGCCATCGCTCGCGGCGAGCTTCACATAGCCCATGACGGCGGCTTCCGGCCGGAGATAGCCGCCCTGCGGATCGAGCACCGCGATCTCGTCGTCATCGATCGCAAAGGCGGGATGGCGCGCGCGCAGGGTCGCCGCGTCCAGCGTTTCGGCAGACAGGCCGTAGATTTCGCTGCTCTTGCGGGTGCCGCTGACGATCTTGCTGTCGGGCAGGCCGATCTGCAGCACGCCGGTGATCGTCAAGATATCCTCGCGCAGCCGGCCCTCCATCGCCCGCCAATTGGCATAGGCGCGCTGCAGCAGCGGCACGTAGGAGGGATCTTCGAAATAGCCGAGGCGAATGAGCCGGCTATCGCCATGGGAGGAGCCGAGCCCATGGGCGGGATAAGAGGCATCGAACCCGATGACCGAGACGCCGCGGGCGGCCAGATGGGCCGCGGCCGCGCTGCCCATGGCACCGAGACCGACAATGGCGACATCGAAGCGGGCAGTCATGGGGAAATCCTTCCGGTCGTCGGCTTGTGCGTCATGGCATGCCGGTCGTCAACGGCCCGTCACGCTCTGCAGAGAGGGATAAACCATATCGCGGCGCAGGGCGCGAGAGGGAAATTTTTCAGCGATAATCGCGTCTGGTGGCCAGCGCCAGGCTTCAAGATGCGGGGCTCTCGACGGCGGGGATCGGCGGCAAAGTCGCCTGCGAGAACGTCGCGAAATCGAAGGCCGGCAGCGGGCCGGCCGTCATGAGGGTGAAATCGAACGAGGCTCTGCGGTCCGGGCCGAGCACGTATTGCCGGTGCACCCGCAGGAAATCGAGCTTGATGCGCTTGTAGCGCTCGGCCGTCAGGATGTGTTTCAGCCGGATCGTCACGATGCGCGCCGGCGGTGCATCGGGATGGCCGGAGGCTGCGACCACCTGCGCCTTGTAGAAATGGATCGAGTCCGTCAGGCATTGGACCTCCAGCCAGTCGAGCCCGGGCGCGCGTGCGAGTAGGCCGACACGGGCGCGCAGGCGGGTGGCCGGGCGAAGCAGCGCGCATTGCAGGATGGCGCCGCCGAGCGTGACGAAGGTGATGCGGTGCCCGCGCATCAAAGCCGGCTCGCGCTCCAGCAGAGCGCCGATGACATGGGCGGCGACGGTGGAGCCCATGCTGTGCGACGTGACCAACACCTCGTCGCAGCCCGTGTCGCGTGCCTCGACAAGCACCGCGCGCGCGGACGCGATGGCTGTTTCCAGCCAGCGGTCGACATCCGGACGATCGAGCGACGCCATGGCGACGGCAAGCTCCCAATCGGCAAAGAGATGGAGCGTGTGCAGCCGCTCGGCGGGGGGCATGAGACCGTAGCGGAACAGCGCGGCGGCGGCCGGCACGCTCCAGACGAGGTTCCACGCGGGGAAACCGAGGACCAGCGGAGCGAGTGCCACGCCGAGGGACGCGAGGACTGCCAGCGCGACCAGCAGAAACGGGAAGACGAAGAAGAGACCGAAGCGCCAGGCATGGCGGAAATAGCCGCTGAGCCCGCCCTGCCGGACCACCCGCGCCGCACTGGCATAACCTGCGAGCAGCCGCCGATGAAACGGCTTCTCCGCCAGCAGGGCGACCAGCCGGTGATGATCGAAGATGTGGACGCGGCTTTCCGTACCGGCCATCCCCGTGGCGCCCGTCCCCGTGGCGCCCGGCAATGCGCCGGTGACATCGAAGAAGGGGACATGTGCGCCGTCCACGAGAGGCCCGACGTCGAACGACAGGTCCCAGACGCGCGCGCTCTGGGCTGCGGCCCGGGCATAGCGCGCCCGATGCGCCTGCGCGTTCAGCGGCTCGAAGCCCGGGAAATGCAGGACGATCCGCCTGCGGACGATGGATGCGTCGCCTTGGATCATAAACCCACTCTCATCGTTCTTCCGGAGACCGGACTGCGCCCCCGCGGTTACCGAGCGGAATGTGGTGCGGCCAAAGCATGCCGCCGCTTCGTCACCGGACTTGCTCTTTTTAAGGTGTGATGCATATCCGTCTTCAGACGCTCCATGCATCAGCCTGGAGGGTTTGGCAATCCTGCCCCGTCCTGACAAGGATGATGTTCGGCTGCCGTTCATATTCGAGGGCGCACACAGGACGACGACATCTCTCTGCCGAAGGCGGCAACAGGGGACGTTCCGTTTTGCGCTCGTTGTCTTGCCGATTGCCACCTTGAAAGGTTGATCCCATGCGTGCCGTGCTCTCTGTCCTTCTTCTCTCCTCCACCGCGCTTCTCGCCGGCTGCGTCGATGACGGCTCCGTCGGCAACGGCGTTCGCTACGATAGCGGCCCGCGCTATTCGTCGAGCGGCGTCTACATCCGCCAGTCGCGCTACGACACCTATCGCACGCCCGTCTATGTCGAGCGCGACCGCCGTCCCAACTATGACCGGTATGACCGCTCCGACCGATCTGACCGTACACGGGACGACAACCGCGACCGCTACAGCAGCGACCGCCGCGTGCGCCGGGAAGCGGCAGACCGCGACGCCGGTGACAATGGCTACCGCCGCGACCGCGACGACGATCGCCGCGTGCCCCGCCGCCCCGTGGATATCTGCGAATATCCCTGCATCCGCTGATCCCCGCCGCCGATAACGGCAGGACGCGACGAAAACGAAACGGCGCCGCGCGCGCCGTTTCCTCGTGGCGCCGTTTCCTCGAGGTGCCGGGGCGCGCACAGCCAGATCCCTCTAGATTTCTCCCGATCCGCGCCTGACAGCACGGACCGACGGTTCGCCGGCCGGACGCTTGCGCCCGATCGGCGGCTCCTCGCACGCCGATGCCGTGTCTGCGGGTGCCATGTCTGCGAGTGCCATGTCAGCGGGCACCCCAAAAGGCGGAGCCCCATCAGCGCAAGACAGTGAGCGGGCGCCATTTCGGCAGACAATCGGCAAGGTTCTCACTGCCTAACGTTGTACTAAAAAATTCAAACTTTCTTTAGCTTGTCGCTGTAAGTTTTAGCGAACGGGCTGCAGGCATGATGCCGGCAGGTCCGACAGCATCCCATGACGCACTGGATTCTGCTGCCGCCCTGCCGGGGGCCGGCAAAGCCTTCGTGCGGCCATCATTCCCCATGCCCCCTCTTGCATCCCCCTTATGCCCCCACGCCCCGAATTTGCCCGCAACGCGCATCGAGAGAGCCCATGTCCCTTTTTGAAAATGCCAAGGTCGGCACCAAGTTGATGATCACGTCCGGCGTGAGCATTCTTCTCGTGATCGGCATGATCTCGAACCAGACGATCAGCGATGCGAAAACGGCCGAGGGCAATGCTCTCCTGGAGCGCGAGCAGATCGTTCTCGACGGAGTCGTCAATGCCAAGCTCGCCTTGAGCAATATGCGGTTTGCCTCGCGCGGGCTGCGTCTCGTCAACAGCGACGCCGAAGCGCAAAAGGCGATGGCCGACGTCAAGACCTATTTCGACAACGGGATCGCCGGGCTGCAGAAGCCGCTCGAGGTGGCGCCGGAGCGCGACACGCTGAAGCAGATCGCCGCACGGCTGACGGATTACCAGACGATTTCGCAGAAGCGCACCGGCGATATTCTGGCGGCGTTTCAAAAGGTTGGCGGCCGAAAGCTGACGCTCGAGGAGATGGCGGCCGCCGTCGCCACCACCGCGACCGACAACACGAAGGTTGCGGAAACCGCAAACCAGCTCATCAACGACGCCGTGAAGACCGCGACCGAGATCACCGCCGCAGCGAAGGCATCGCTGCAGGCGATGGTCGCGCAGGCCCGCACCATCTCGCTGGCCATCAACGCGGCGATCATTCTCCTTCTCATCGCATCCGCCATCGTTCTGGTGCGCAGCGTCGGTCGCCCGATCCGCCTGATGACGCAGGCCATGCGCCAGCTGGCGGCCGGCCAGACCGACATCGTGCTCGGCCACACCGCGCGCAAGGATGAGATCGGCGAGATGGCCGACGCCGTCGAGGTGTTCCGCCAGTCCGCCATCAGCAACAAGCGGCTGGAGCAGGAAGCGGAAGCCGCCCGCGCCCACGCCGAAGCCGAACGCGAGCGCCTGACGGCCGAAGCCGAGGCCTCTGCCCGCGAGCGCATGCAGCAGGCGACGTCGGGCCTCGCCACCGGCCTGCGCCGTCTTGCGAGCGGCGATCTCGGCTTCCAGCTCGATCAGGCCTTCGCACAGGATTTCGAGGCGCTTCGCCACGACCTGAACGGCGCCATCGCCCAGCTGTCCGCCACGCTTCTCTCCGTTGCCCAGGCGACGACGCAGATCGACAACGGCACGCGCGAGATCAGCCAGAGCACCGACGATCTCTCCCGCCGGACGGAGCAGCAGGCCGCATCGCTGGAAGAAACCGCCGCGGCGCTCGATGAAATCACCGTCAACGTCACGAACTCCTCGAAACGCGCCGAAGAGGCCCGCTCGGTCGCCGTGCAGGCGAACACGAGCGCCGGACATTCCGGACGGGTCGTGGCGGACGCGGTCGATGCCATGCAGAAGATCGAGCAGTCCTCGAGCCAGGTCGCCAACATCATCAGCGTCATCGACGAGATCGCCTTCCAGACCAATCTGCTCGCGCTCAACGCCGGCGTCGAAGCGGCACGCGCCGGAGAAGCCGGCAAGGGCTTTGCCGTCGTCGCCCAGGAAGTGCGCGAACTCGCCCAGCGCTCGGCCAAGGCTGCCAAGGAAATCAAGGACCTGATCCGCATTTCCTCGGTCGAGGTGCAGGGCGGCGTGAAGCTCGTCAGCGAAACGGGCGAGGCGCTGAAGACCATCGAAGGCTACATCGTCACCATCAACCAGCATATGGACGCGATTGCCACATCGGCCCGCGAGCAGTCGGTCGGCCTTTCGGAGGTCAACACGGCGGTCAACCAGATGGACCAGGTGACGCAGCAGAACGCGGCCATGGTGGAGGAAAGCAATGCGGCGAGCGCCACGCTTGCCGGCGAAGCCGAACGCCTGCGCGACCTCATCAGCCGCTTCCAGTTCGGCGACATCAAACGCGCCCCCTCCCGGGAGCCCGTCGCCGCCGCCAATGCCAGCCACCGCCCCGCCCCCTCCCCGGCCCGCAAGATGAACACCCAGATCGCCCGCTCCTTCGCCGGCAACGCCGCCGTGCAGCAGACCTGGGAAGACTTCTGATCCACTGGACGGAAGGTCGACAGCATGACGACGCCATCCGCGAGACATCGCGGGTGGCGTTTTCCATTGTGGCGCGTGTTGGTCAGTTTGACGGGAGGTTTCGGCAACGGCACATGAACAGACGCCGAGGAACCCGGGTGACCTCGTCAAAGATGTAATCCGTTGTCCGCCCGTCCTTGCCGGAACGGCTGTAGAGCTCGATGCGCGCGAATTGGTAGGCCAAATGGGGATACTCAAACGAATACCCGAATGGTGCCTACCGGCGGAGACCAGGGCAACAGAAAGTGAACTGTATAGACCGAATACAGCTTATCACTGCGTTCTAAGCATCGGCCATTTCTTAGAGACCCGGCGGGGCCTGATTGTTACCGCTGACAACGAGGCAATCGCGTAGTTGTCATCTAGTGAATTAGTCTCGCTATTACTTCTTCGGCAGATTGAATGCAAATAGTGCTCAATCCAACCACAACCCCAAAATAAACAGTTCGCAACCCTCAATACGTATGCTTTACAGAACAAAGATCGATACTGAAAATCGTCTGTAAAGGATGAAGCGGTGGCTCAGAAAAAAAAGGAAGGCGCGCTTACTGCGGCTGAAAAGCGAATTGTTAAAGGCCTTTTGGCCCAAAACTGGCGCAACCAAGACATTCAAGCCCGCGTTAACGAAGGCCGCAACGGAACCGTGAACGGAGCGCGCATCTCGGCTGTCAAAACGGACACACAACAGGAAGCTGCCACACCAGGAGAGGTGGAGTATTGGCTTAAATGGAAAAAAGCCATCGACCCTCAGACTGGGCTAAATCGGTACGACCATGAACACCTCATTCGCGCACGCGAAGCGACGATACTAGCCGTCCAAGTCTTCAACAGCGCGGGCTTAAAGTTTAAAACCGAAGTCTTTTGCATGCTGGCGAATGTTGCCTGGACATACCTCATACACGAACACTACACGCGTCAGGCGGTGAACATCGTAAAGCCCGATGGCAAGACCATGGCACTTTCGGAGCTCTGTAGCCGCAATGACTTTCCGACGAGCGAGGGTATCAAGCAGAACCTCCGAGCGTTGAAAATTTTGCGCGATGAGGTGGAGCACAAGCTCCTCGGTAAGGCAGATATAAAGTGGATTGGGATCTTTCAGGCATGCTGCCTGAATTTCAATAAGACAATTTGTGAGCTGTTTGGCGAGCATTTGAGCCTCGCCGCCGAACTCTCCTTCGCGCTTCATTTCGCGAAGATGAACCTTGAGCAGGCATCCAAGCTCAACCAATACGAACTACCGGGTCACATCGACGCTATTGATGCGAACGTTAGGGAAGGCATGACACCAGATCAAATTAATAGCATAGAATTTCAGTTCCGGGTCATCTACACGCTGGATGCCGCTTCGAAGTCGCACGCGCATTTCCAGTTCGTGAACCCGGAATCACAGGCAGGTAAGGAAATCCACAACGTTCTTGCGAAGAAGGTCGCGGCTGACGAGCTTTTCCCGCATAAGCCCTCTGTCGTTGTTTCCTTAGTTGCCGCGCAGGCGGGTGTCCCATTTACCTCGAATGACCACATCAAGGCTTGGAAGCTCTTCAAGGTTAGGCCGAAGAATGGCGCGGGGCAACCAGGCAACACAGACAAGCGATACTGCATCTACCACCCTGCTCATAAAGATTACACATACTCGGACGAATGGGTGGCGCGGCTGCTGGAAGAAACTAACGACACTGATCGGCTTGCCGCAGTCAGAGCAACGAAGTTGTAGTTTCATTCTCACCGATGGCGCATCTAGCCAAGCGTGATAACAACGATTTATTCGATGCCAGAGTGCCATCTAAATACAGAGGAATTCTAGTGAGCGCCACGAGTGACCAATTGGCTATTCTCAGGTATCTGCATCAGCGTTTAGCTAACGGAGATTCGCGGTACTGCACGATAGCGACAATCAAGAAAAATACGGGGCTTGAGAATTCGAACCAATACCTACTAGCCCTTACGGATGACTTAGAATCCGCGGGTTTGGTTATCACTCGTCAGGCATACCAAATGTCCGGCGGCAGACTATTTCAGATCACTGCTGCAGGGTTTGATGCAGTTGAGAACGGAAATATTACAGTCCGGTTAGACAGTGCAGCGTGGACTGGCCGTTTTGATCTTTCGGAAAATCAAAAATCTGAGATACGACGCATTCTTAGAGAAATGCGAGTAATCATCGAAACATCTAGGCTGTCAAATGCTCGTACCGCAAATGCGATGGCACTGATAGAGTCGGCCGAGAAGTTGGTTGAGACCCCCGACCCTCTATGGCCCGAAATCATGCGTCTCCTACGCTCTCCGACGCTTTCCGGAATAACTGGAATTGCTGGGCTTTTAATGGCGTTCGTGCAGATTGTCATGGCAGCAGCAGGTTCGTAGTACGTACTCTCACTACATTCTATTGCCTTCGTATCACAAACGGTACGACACTCCCCGCCGCGAGAACTATTCAGATTTTCAAGTCTCTGATTTTATTGTGGAAAAATGGTACGGTTGGGGGGTCTCGAACCTCCGACCTCAGGTGCCACAAACCTGCGCTCTAACCAACTGAGCTACAACCGCACGAACAAGCATGTCGCTTGGCCGCGTCATTACGGCCATGGGTTCGGTTTGGCAAGTCCGAACTTCGATTATTCGCCAAAAAACCGGGCGGTTTCCCGTCCGGTTCTGGATTCAGACAGCGTTCAAGGCGGCTCGATCAGGTGCGGGTGATGCCCGACATGGCCTTTTCGGCGGCGTCCTTGGTCGGCTTGACGAGGTTTTCGGCAACCTTGCGGGTGGTTTCCTGCATGGCGCGGGCCTGCTCCATGGCAAGCTCGGCCTGCTTGCGGATGAAGGCCGTCTGCAGTTCGAAGACTTCCGACAGCGACTTGCAGGCGATCAGCGCTTCCATGTGGGAGAGCGACGTTTCGGCATTGGTGCGCAGCGCGTCGATGGCCTTCAGGCTCAGCTCGACCGTACCGGACTGGGCGCTCTCGACCGTGGCTTCCAGCGTCTTGCCGGCTTCTTCCGCCGCCGTCTTCATCTTCGCATAGGCTTCGCGGGACTGGGTCGCGCCCTTTTCGGCGAAGTCGCGGAAGGTTTCGGTGACCTTGTTCGGGTCGAAATTCGCGGTGGAGAAGATGTCCTGGGTCATCGGCTTGTCCTGGCTGGTTTGGCTGGCTGGTGTGGCTGCCCGCTGTCGAGCGACAACGGTTTTTCGTCTCTGCACTCTCTCTAGCATCGTTTATGTTGCAGTGCAACATAATTTTGCATCGCACCATGCGCCATTTCGGTACATTAACCTTGCATTAGGAAAGAGGCCGGTTTTCACTGCGAAAGCGTCGTGCAAACTGGACCCTTCCGGGGGTCGCGGGTATTAATAGTCTATTAACGCATCCGGAGACCCGAGACCTCCGCAAGAGCCGGATAGAAGTATGCCCGTGAAATCCTACCCCTTCATCGACATCGCCGTGCATGACCGCGTGCGGGAGCATTTTGCGCGGGGCGACGCGGCCATTCTGTTTGCGCCGGATCTTTCGCGCGTGCTGTGGTCGAATGGCGAAGGTGCCGCGCTGTTCGGGCTGGGGTCTATCTATGATTTCCTCGATAGCGGACTGGACGGCGGGGCCGGCGTGGCGGGCGTCGCCTTCCGGCAGTTGCAGGCGACCGCGCGCCAGCTGCGGGAGATCGGGGAAACGCGCCGCTTTATAATGCGCCTGTCCTCAGGCTTCCGGAGCACGACCGTGAACGCCGCGCTGGCGCTGATCCATGTGCGGGCGGGCGAACGGGCGATCCTCTTTACCGCGCCGCGCGCAGCCCCCACACGGGGCGGCCTCCCCGCCTCTGTTTCGGACACCGCCGCGCGGATGATTTCCGGCTTCGACGACCCGGACACGCATATGGCGGTGCTCGATGGCGACGGGGCCGTGCTTGCCGCCTCGCCGCAGTTTCAGGCACTCGGCATGACGCAGCAGACGCTTCTGTCGCTGGTCGAAGCCGTCGGCCGCGATAGCGACTGGTTGCTGAAGCGTCCCGTTCTGACCGGCAAGGGTACGCTGCCGGCAGCCATCGGCAAGGTTTCGGCCGATCCGGCGCTGCACCTGCTCTTCGCGGTGGAGACGATCCTCGGGCATATGGATGCGACGACCGACATTGGCGCGCCGGCGCAAGCCGTGGCTGCGCCGGAGGCGGTTTTGGTGCCGGATACGATCGCAGAGCCGCGCGAGAAGGAACTGCCGGAAACGATTGCGGCGCCAGCGCCGACCGAGACCGATGTTGAACCCGACACGGCGGTCGCCGATCTGGTCGAGCCGATCGCGCCCTTGCACGATGAGGATGCGGACGAGGACGGTGCGGACGCGCCGGCAGACGCCATCCATGGGAATGAGGACGAAAGCATCGCTGACGGCTCCGAGGAAGAGGTGCCCGGCGATGCGGTGACGGAGACGGTTGACGACCGTCTGCCGGTGGAAGAGCCTGCGGATGTCGTACCGCTCGGCACTGCCACCCAAAGCGATGACGCGGAACATGCGCGCATCGACACGGCCGATGCCGACGCGCAGGATGATGAACGTGCCGACGAGCCTGTCGAGGTCGCCGCGACGAATGACGCGCTGAGTGCCGAGGGCGCGGTCGCCGACACGGCGGAGATTCCGACGGACGGCGCGGACGAAAGTGACGAGGTCGCCGGTCTTGAGCCCGCGGGCTTCGTGTTCGATCCGGCCATGCGCTCCATCCGGTTTGTCTGGAAGATCGGGGCCGACGGGCGCTTCAGCGAAATTTCGCGCGAGTTCGCGCTCGCCGTCGGCCCGCAGGCCGCGGATGTTCTGGGGCAGAGTTTTGCGGATCTCGCCGCGCGCTTCGCGCTCGACCCCGACAGGACCATCGTCGATCTGTTGAACCGGCGCGATACCTGGTCGGGCAAGACCGTGCTGTGGCCGGTCGAGGGCGAAGCGCTGTGCGTTCCCGTCGACCTCGCGGCTCTGCCGACATACTCGCGCAACCGGGAGTTCGACGGTTTCCGCGGCTTCGGCATCGTGCGGGTTTCCGACGCTGTCGCAGACCCCTCGGCCCGTGGGCTCAACCTTGCCGCGCTGCCCGCCATCGCTCATCCGGCGCTTGCCGCTGAAGACGCAGAATTGACGCGCACGGACGAGACTGCGCCCGTGCCGGACGAACATGCCGGAGGCGATGCGCGGCGCGAGACGCTTGAGGATGACGGATCTTTCTTCCTTGCGACGGACGATGCGACGTCGTCGGCCGAAGAGGCCAATGCCGCCGCGTCCGAGACGGATGGCCCCGACCCTGCCGAGGACGGGCTGCCGCGCGATCCCTTCATGGGCGAACGCCCGGCCCTCAAGCTGGTGGAAACGCCCTTGCGGCGGCATTCCGACAAGGTCGTGCCGATCGACAACGCCCGCCTGGCGGGCAGCGAGACCCTGACGCGGAGCGAGCAGGCCGCCTTCCGCGAGATCGCGCGGCAATTGACGACGACCTTCGGCAAGCGGACGGAGCCGCCGGTCGAGGACGGGACGGACGCTGGCGCGCCGGATGTCGGGGCCGACGACAGCACGCGCCTTCGCGACGAAACGCAGAGTGAGGATGCGCTGACGGACGAGGCTGCGGCGACGGAAGGTGAGGACGCGCCCGTGGCGGCGGAGCTGGAAATCCGTGACGCGGCGACATCGGGAGATGCGGTCGGCGCCGAGATTGCCGACGACAATGCAAGATCGATGTCCGACGAGGAGGCCGATGCCGCGCCCCTCCAGGAGGCTGGAGCTGCGGCCGAGCCTGAGCCCGACGACACGACGGTAGCCGACGAAGCAATCGACGGGGATGCCGCCGCGGCCGGCGCCACGGATGATCGGGATGTGGCGCTGAGCCCGGCGATGATCGACCGCATGGAGAGCGCGGTGCTGATCCATAGCGGCGACGAACTCTATCATGCGAACGCTGCTTTTCTCGCGCTGACCGGCTATCAGACGCTGCAGGATCTGCGCGTTGAGGGCGGCATCGACGCGCTGTTCGTCGGCGAGGATGAAGGCATTCTCGACGTGCCCCCGGGTGCCATGATGATGATCCGCAACGACGGACGCCTCGTGCCGGTGACGGCGCGGCTGCAGGCCATGCGGTTCGACGACAAGGGCGTTGCGCTGATGATGTCGCTGGCCGTGGCGGAAACGCCGGCGGAGACGACTCCCGATGCGGGCGAAACGCCGATCGAGGAATTGGCTTTTGCCGAGCCTGAGGCAAGCACGGCCGAGACCGTTGAGGCGACCGCTTTAGGTTCGACAATACTTACCAATAACGACGCCATCGTGGCGGCGGAGGCGCGGGCCGAGGCGCTTCGGATCGAGACCGAGGAGCTTCGCGCCATTCTGGAAACGGCGACGGACGGCGTGGTCGTGATGGGCGCGGAGGGCGATATCCGCTCGTTGAACCGCTCGGCCAACGCGCTGTTCAACTACAATGATGCGGATGTCATTGGTAAGCCATTTGCTACATTGTTTGCCCATGAAAGCCAGCGTGCGGTGATGGATTATCTCGCGGGCCTCGCCGGCCATGGGGTTGCCAGCGTGCTCAACGACGGACGCGAAGTGATCGGCCGGGAGGCCTCCGGCGGGTTCATACCGCTGTTCATGACCATGGGCCGCCTCTCCTCTTCCAATGGCTACTGCGCCGTCATTCGCGACATCACGCAGTGGAAGCGCACAGAGGAAGAACTGCGCAGCGCCAAGCGCGCGGCGGAAACGGCCAATGCGCACAAGACCGATTTTCTGGCGCGCGTCAGCCATGAGATCCGCACGCCACTGAATGCGATCATCGGCTTTTCCGACATGATGGCGAGCGAGCATTTCGGCCCGATCGGCAGCGCCCGCTACATCGAATATGCGAGCGACATCGGTCGCTCGGGTCGCCATGTGCTTGATATCGTCAACGATCTCCTGGATATCTCGAAGATCGAAGCCGGCGAAATGGAGCTGGACTTTGCCGCCGTCGAGATCAACGAGGCGGTTTCCGAAGCCGTATCGCTGGTGCAGCCGCAGGCCAATGCGCAGCGTGTCATCATCCGCACCTCGCTGTCGACCTCGGTCCCCAGCGTCGTTGCCGACAACCGGTCGATCAAGCAGATCGCGCTCAACATTCTCGCCAACGCCATCCGCTTCACGCCGGCCGGCGGGCAGATCGTGGTGTCCACCGCTTATGAGGCGAATGGGAGCGTGATGCTGCGCATCCGCGATACCGGGGTCGGCATGACGCGGACCGAGCTTGAACAGGCGATGAAGCCATTCCGCCAGGTCACGACCGGCGCCCGCAAGCGGGGCGAAGGAACCGGACTCGGCCTGCCGCTGACGAAGGCCATGGCCGAAGCCAACCGCGCTCTGTTTTCCATCAACTCGGCGCCGAACGAGGGAACGCTTGTGGAGATCACCTTCCCGTCGCAGCGGGTGCTGGCCAACTGATTGCGAAGCCTTCGCTAAGGCAGGTATTCCGCAAGGGAGGCATTTCGAAAGGGAGGCAGCCATGAAAGGCTGCCTCAAGTTGAATGCTTTCGAACACGTACAGACGACATCATGTCGGAGATCCGGCCTTGCCGGCACATGGCGCATCATGGCCACGCGAGAGCCCGACAATGCGCATGGCGGCATAACGAAGTCTTAACGCCGGCTCCCTGCAATCGTGTGATTGAAACACGATCCGAAACATCCAGAGCGTGTCGCAATCCGACAGGACCGGGCCTTGCGCGGTCCTTGGACCTTCCCCACGTCCCGCAAGGCCGTCGGACACATTTGCGTGACAGGCTAGATGTCTTGAGATCTTAGAGGTCCAGCACCTCCGGATTGCCGAGCGCCTCCCTATTCTTCACGAGACGCCCGTGCACGATCTCGCGGGAGGCCCGACGCCAGCCAGTTCCGATCAATCCAGCCACGGTGGTGGAGTCGAACAGCCGTTCGCCGGTCGTCAGGCCGCAATGCAGGACATGGCCCTTCAGATACTGGACGGACGTGCCATCGGCCGAATGCGCCATGCATTTCGGTACGCCCGTGATGCCCGCGGAAGAGAGAATGCAGAGCGGACGGAAACGGTAGCCGGCAAAATGACGCTTCGCGCGCCTCGAAAGCGCACACGGCGCGGATTATCCTCCATCGACCTCTGTGGAACTGTGCGGCGGTGTCGCGCCTGTCTCTTCTCTCCACATGACGAAAGCCCGGCAGAGGTCTTGCCGGGCTTTCGATCACGACCGGCGGCTGGATCAGCCGCGGCCCTGGGTCACGATGACAGGGATCATCAGGTCGCCCCAGTTGCCTTCGCCGGCGTGGTGGCGGGCGGAACGGACGAGCTCGACCGAAACGCCGGCCTCGACGGCCTTCATGATGGTGTGGTTCAGGCGGTGCAGATCGTTGGCGACCATGCGGATCGCAGCCTGCTGATCGGTGGTCATGCTGGATGCCTGTTCGTCTGCGCGTTCCTTGACGCGGGTCTGGATCGTCATCGTCGTCGTCCTTTCTTATTGGCGTTTCTTATCGGCGTTTTGAAGCGTTTCAGGTGATGGGCCGGGCATGGATGGTCGTCGTGTGGCCATTGACGCGAAGGCGGGCGCGAACCGGCTTCGTTGCCTGATCGCCGGACCTTGCAACCAAGGCAGGGACGAAATCTCTCTGGCGGAGGTCCTTCCAGAGGCGGTTCGCGCCGTTGAAGGCCGGCAGGAAGCGATCGGCGACCAGGCCAAAAAGGCGCGCCATATCTTTCACCGGAAAGCGTTTCACGATGGCGCCGACATTCCTGCTCAAGGCGGATGGCATCGTCGTGTCAAATTCGGTCATGGGATCCTCCTCTCTTCTGGAACGCTGCGAAGGATGTCTCCATCCCACTCACGTTCCATATTCGGAGATGTAGCGGAGCGCGGTTTCTTTCGCCAATGGTTTCATAGGTTTGAGATAGCGAAAGAGGTTATGCTGTCTTGTCTTTTACATCACGGCTCTGTAATATTGTAAAAATAGTCAAAGCCCTGAGGGTCAGCGCGGTGTCAAAGGTGTAATGGCCGAAAACAAGATCTTTGCCGGGCCGCGGGTCCGCCGTATCCGCAACGGGCTCTCGCTGACGCAGACGGCGATGGCCGAGGCGCTCGGCATTTCGCCGTCCTATCTCAACCTGATCGAGCGAAACCAGCGGCCGCTGACGGTTCAGCTCCTCCTGAAGCTCGCCGCCGTCTACCAGATCGACCTTGCCGAGTTGCGCGGACAGGCTGGCGACAGTCTCGGCGAGCTTCGTGCCGTGTTTTCAGATCCGCTGCTGTCGGGCGAGCTGCCGGGCGATCAGGAGCTGATCGAGATCGCGGAAGCAGCGCCGAATGCGGCCATGGGGTTGATCAAGCTCTACCGGGCCTATCAGGAGCAGGGTTCCCGGCTGAAGGACCTGACGCGCCTGCTCTCCGGGCAGGACCAGGCCGCAGCGCTCAGCGGCGCCCGCCTGCCGATGGACGAGGTGCGCGAGATCTTCGAGAACCGGCCCTATCATTTCCCGCAGATCGATGCCGCGGCCGAGGCGTTCCATCAGCGACTGAGCCCCGGCGACGATCTGCAGACGGTGCTGAAGGACTGGTTGCGGCGTGACCATGGCCTCGTCGTGCGCACTCTGCCGATCCATGTCATGCCGGATCTTCGCCGCCGGTTCGATCGGCATTCGTTGCGCCTGTTCCTGTCGGAGCGGCTTTCGGCCGAGGACCAGCTCTGCGAGATCGCCATGGAAGCCGCGCATTTCGCCATGCCGGAGGCACTGGCCGAAGAGCTCGAGGGGCTGCCGCTCACCTCCGGCGAGGCGCGGCGCATCGCCCGGTTCGAGCTTGCCCGCTATGCGGCTCTGGCGCTGATGATGCCGTATGCGACCTTTCTCGACCTCTGTCGGCGCGTCCGGTTCGACATCGACCTCGTGCGGGTTCGGATGCGGGTGAGCTTCGAGCAGGCGGCCAGCCGCATGGTGACGCTGCAGCGGAGCGGTGCGCTCGGGCCTCCCTTCTTCCTCATGGAAATCGACCATGCCGGCAACCGGCTGCGCGCGCGGGGCGCGACCGGCTTTCCGCACCGGGCCTTCGGCGGCGGATGCGTGAAGCTGAACGTGCACGCGACCTTTGCCCAGCCGGGGCAGATCCTGGTCGAGCGGGCCGAGATGCCGGGCGGCGTCGGCTTCCTGCTCGTCGCGCGCACCACGGACGGGCCGCGTTCGGGTTTCAACGAGCGGGTGCGGCGCACCGCACTTCTGCTCGGCTGCGAGGGCGCCCAAGCCGCCGAGACGGCCTATGCCGCGGTCTGTGAGCCCCCGCTTGCCATCGGCACCGCCTGTCGCCTCTGCGAACGCCAGGGCTGTCTCGCGCGGGCCGAACCGCCGGTTACGCGGCCGCTCGGGCTGGACGAGATGGTGGCCGGACTGAGCGTCTTCGACTTCCAGTGAAGGCGAGGCGAACCATGGCACCACCGGCTTGGCTTGGATGGTGCTCCAGCGTGACCTTCGCAGGTGCGAAAGGCCTTGAGCTTCGCCTGAAAGCTGCTTAACCTTTCGTTACGCGCCCGAGGGCGCGAACAATCGCGGCGCAGGTCGCGAACAATAAAGGGGAATAGCATGTCGTTGAAGATCGTCGGCCTGGTCACCAGCCTTGTCCTGGCAGGATCCGCAGGGTTTGCGAGCGCGCAGGAGCGCGTCGTCAATGTCTACAACTGGTCCGACTATATCGATGCCAGCATTCTGGAGGACTTTACCAAGGAAACCGGCATCAAGGTCGTCTACGACGTGTTCGATTCCAACGAGATCGTGGAGACGAAGCTTCTGGCCGGCGGCACCGGCTACGATGTCGTGGTGCCCACGGCCGACTTCCTGCAGCGCCAGATCAAGGCGGGCGTGTTCCAGAAGCTCGACAAATCGAAGCTGCCGAACATCGCCAATATGTGGGACATGGTGATGCAGCGCACCGCCAAGTACGATCCCGGCAACGAATATGCCGTGGACTACATGTGGGGCACCAACGGCATCGGCTATAATGTCGCCAAGACCAAGGAAATCCTCGGTTCCGACGCGCGTCCCGGCCTCGAAGTCCTGTTCGATCCGGCGATCGCCGCGAAGTTCAAGGATTGCGGCATCTACGTGCTCGACGCGCCGAAGGACGTGCTGCCGGCAGCCCTCACCTATCTCGGGCTGAACCCTGACAGCCACGAACAGGCGGATCTCGACAAGGCGGGCGAACTGATGCTGAAGGCGCGTCCCTTCATCCGCAAGTTCCACTCCTCGGAGTACATCAACGCGCTGGCCAATGGCGATATCTGCCTGGCCTTCGGCTATTCCGGCGACCTGCTGCAGGCCCGCTCGCGCGCCGAGGAAGCCAAGGCCGGCGTCGAGGTCAATTATTCCATCCCGTCCCAGGGCGCTCAGATGTGGTTCGACATGATGGCGATCCCCGCCGATGCGCCGCATGTCGAAGAGGCCCACGCCTTCATCAACTACATGATGAAGCCCGAGGTGATCGCGAAAGCGTCCGATTTCGTCTTCTACGCCAACGGCAACAAGGCTTCGCAGCCGTTCGTGTCCAAGGAGGTTCGCGAGGACCCGGCGGTCTATCCGGACGAGGCGACCATGGCCAAGCTCTACACCATCTCACCCTGGGACCCGAAAACCCAGCGCGTGGCGACACGGCTCTGGACCCGGGTCCTCACCGGCCAGTAAGCCTTCTCTTCCAATGCCCGGTTCTTCTCAGTTCCGGGCATTTTCCATCCTGCGGCGTCCTTCCTTCAGCTCACGCGGCCTCGGCCCATCGGGAACCCTTCATGAAGTCACTTGGCAGCATTCGCCGCTCCTTCTCGCCCTGGACGGACCCCTCGTCCAAACCCTTCATCTCGTTTCGCAACGTCACCAAACGGTTCGGCGATTTCGTCGCGGTGGACGATCTCTCGCTCGACATCTACACGCGCGAGTTCCACGCTCTGCTCGGCGCGTCCGGCTGCGGAAAATCGACGCTGCTGCGCATGCTCGCCGGCTTCGAACAACCGACCTCGGGCGAGATCATCCTCGACGGGCAGAACCTGGCGGGCATTCCGCCCTATCGCCGCCCCGTCAACATGATGTTCCAGTCCTACGCCCTGTTTCCGCATATGACGGTGGAGACCAACATCGCCTTCGGCCTGAAACAGGACGGCATGCCGAAGCCGGCGATTGCCGAACGTGTGACGCAGATGCTGAAACTGGTGAAGATGGAGCAGTTCGCCAAGCGCAAGCCGCACCAGCTCTCCGGCGGCCAGCGCCAGCGCGTGGCGCTCGCCCGGTCGCTGGCCAAGCAGCCGAAGGTGCTGCTGCTCGACGAACCGCTCGGCGCGCTCGACAAGAAGCTGCGCGAGGAAACCCAGTTCGAACTGATGGACCTGCAGCAGGATCTCGGCCTCACCTTCGTCGTCGTGACGCACGACCAGGAAGAGGCGATGACCATGGCCGACCGCATCGCCGTGATGGCGCATGGCAAGGTCATCCAGGTGGCGACGCCGGCCGAGATCTATGAGGCGCCCAATTCCCGCTTCGTGGCCGACTTCATCGGCGACGTGAACATTTTCGACGGCACCGTCACGCGGGCGCAGGCCTCCGAGATCCGCATCGAGGCGGATGCGGGCTTTGCCATCGAGGCGGCCAGCAGCGAACATCCAAGCGAGGGCGCCAAGGCAGGCTTTGCCATCCGGCCCGAAAAGATCCGCGTCGGGCGGCAGGTGCCGGCCGGCGGCCCCGTCAATGCGGCCGAGGGCGAGCTCTGGGATATCGCCTATCTCGGCGACATGACCGTCTACCACGTCAAGCTGAACGGCGGGAAGATCGTCAAGGCCTCGTCGCTGAACGCGGTGCGCGCGGTCGAGGACCCGCTCGGCTACGACCAGAAGGTCTGGATCTCCTTCGACCGGGATGCCGGCGTCGTGCTGAAGGATTGAGCCGATGAACAGGCTGCTCCCCGCCCTCGTCAACCGCCTCGTGATCATCATCCCCTATGCGTGGCTGCTGGTCTTCTTCCTCGTTCCCTTCTTCATCGTGCTCCGCATCTCGCTGTCGGAAGCCGCCGTTGCCATGCCGCCCTATCTGCCGGTCTTTGCCTGGGCGGACGGCCTTTCGGGCTTCATCGACAACATCCGGCAGTTCTCCTTCGACAATTATGTCTGGCTGACGGAAGACGCGCTCTACACCAACGCCTATCTCTCGAGCCTCACCATCGCGCTGATCTCGACCGTCCTGACGCTCCTCATCGCCTATCCCATCGCCTATGGCATGGCGAAGGCGCCGGCCACGCTGCGGCCGACCCTGCTGATGCTGGTGATCCTGCCGTTCTGGACGAGCTTTCTCATCCGCGTCTATGCCTGGATCGCCATCCTGAAGCCGGAAGGCCTGCTCAACCAGCTGCTTCTCTCGACGGGGATCATCAGCGAGCCGCTGATCATCCTCAACACCAATACGGCGATCTATATCGGCATCGTCTATTCCTACCTGCCCTTCATGGTGCTGCCGCTATATTCCGCGCTCGAAAAGATGGATCACAGCCTGACGGAGGCCGCGCAGGATCTCGGCTGCACGCCGATTTCGGCCTTCTGGCGCATCACCTTTCCGCTGTCGCTGCCCGGCGTCGTCGCCGGCTGCCTGCTGGTGTTCATTCCCGCGGTCGGCGAGTTCGTCATTCCCGATCTTCTCGGCGGTTCGGAAACGCTGATGATCGGCAAGACGCTCTGGAACGAGTTCAATGCCAATCGCGACTGGCCCGTTTCTTCGGCCGTTGCCGCCATCCTGCTGATGATCCTGGTGGTGCCGATCATGTTCTTCCAGAACGCGCAGTCGCGCCTCGACCGCGAGGGACGATGACATGAACCGCTGGTCCCGCTTCAACATCGCCTCCATCGTCATCGGCTTTGCCTTCCTTTATCTGCCGATCGTGCTTTTGGTCGTCTTCTCCTTCAACGCCTCCAAGCTCGTCACTGTCTGGGCCGGATTCTCGACGCAATGGTACGCGCAGCTCTTCCGCAACCAGGCTCTGATGGATGCCGCCTGGGTGACGGTGCGCGTCGGCCTGCTCTCCGCCACGGTCGCCACCGTTCTCGGCACGCTGGCCGCGCTCGCGATGACGCGCTATCAGCGCTTTCACGGCCGCGTTCTGTTTTCGGGCATGATCTACGCGCCGCTCGTCATGCCCGAGGTCATCACCGGCCTGTCGATGCTGCTGCTCTTCGTCGCCATCGGCTTCGATCGCGGCTTCTGGACGCTGACGATCGCGCATATCACTTTCACCATGTGCTTCGTCGCCGTCGTCATCCAGTCGCGGCTGGCGAGCTTCGACCGGTCGATCGAGGAGGCGGCGCTCGACCTCGGCGCCACGCCCACCGCCACCTTCTTTCAGGTGACGCTGCCGGTCATCGCGCCCGCCGTCTTCTCCGGCTGGGTGCTCGCCTTCACCCTGTCGCTCGATGACCTGGTGATCTCGAGCTTCACCTCCGGCCCCGGTGCGACGACGCTGCCGATGAAGATCTACAGCCAGGTGCGCCTCGGCGTCACGCCCGAGATCAACGCCGCCTGCACCATCCTCATCGGCATCGTCGCCACCGGCGTCCTCATCGCCTCCGTCGTCTCCCGCCGCCAGCAGATCCAGCGGGAACGCGACGAACGCGCGGCGTTTGCCGGGGGGTGAGCGGGGCCTTTCTCGCGCCGGGTTAAGGTGCGGTGTTGATGGGTCCGGGCTCGTTCCGCTGCCATAATGCAGAACGCCGGGACAAAGCCCGGCGTTCGTGATCTCGCGGCCATCAGATCCCTCACGCCGCGCGGCCCATCCGGTGGCCGGTTGCGGGTTCCAGGCGGAACTGTTCGACCAGTTGCATCAGCGTGTCGGCCTGTTCCGCGAGGTTGCGGCTGGCGGTGGTCGCTTCGTCGACCATGGTCGCGTTCTGCTGAGTCATCTGGTCCATCTGGTTGACGGAGCCGTTGACCTCGTGGAGCGCAGAGGCCTGGTCGCGGCTGGCCGTGGCGATCATGTCGACATGATTGCTGACGGTGACGATCTGCTGGCTGATGGAGGCGAGCACGGCGCCGGTCTCCCGGACGGCCTGAGACCCTGCGGTCACTTCGAGCGTGGATTTGTTGATGAGACCCTTGATCTCGCGGGCGGCACCGGCCGAGCGCTGGGCGAGTTCGCGCACTTCCTGCGCCACGACCGCAAATCCCCGTCCCGCTTCGCCCGCCCGCGCGGCCTCGATGCCGGCATTGAGTGCGAGAAGATTGGTCTGGAAGGCGATTTCGTCGATGACCTCGATGATCTGCTCGATCTGGCGCGAGGCCTCCTCGATGCGGCTCATGGCCGAGATCGCATTGCTGACCACGATACCCGAGCTGTCGGCGCTCTTCTTCGTGTGCGAGACGGCGACGTTGGCTTCATGCGCGCGCTCGGCCGAGGAGCGGACGGTCACCGTGATCTGATCGACGGCGGCGGCGGTTTCCTCGAGCGACGCGGCCTGGGCCTCGGTGCGGCGCGAGAGGCTGTCGGCGGAGGCGTGCAGGTCGTTGCCGCTGCGCTGGATATGGACGGCGTTGTTGCGGATCTGCAGGAGCGTATCCTGCAGGCGGATGAGCGAGCCGTTGAAATCGACCCGCAGCTGTTCGAGGCGACCGTTGAAGGGTGTCTCGATCTGCTGCGACAGGTCGCCCTGGGCAAGCCGCCCGAGACCGGCGGCAAGCTGGCTCACCGCGAAATCGATCTGGCTGTCCATCGCGCGCTTCTCGGCATCGTTGCGGCTGCGCTCCGCATCGGCCTGCAGCCGCTGCTCCTCGCTCTCCGCCTCGATGCGCACCTTGGACAGGGCGTTCTCCTTGAAGATGCCGAGCGCACGGGCCATGTCGCCGATCTCGTCCTGCCGGGCATCGCCGTCGATGCGCGTGTCGAGCGCGCCGTCGGCCAGCCTCCGCATGGCCGCGGTGATCTGGCCGATCGGGCCCTTCAGCGTCAGCACCAGAGCGATGCCGGCGAGAAGGGCGATGACGACACCGCCGCCGGTCGCGAAGACCGAGACCTGATTGGCCTTTTCGCGCTCGATGGCGGCATTGGTCTTCTGCTCCTCGGCAAAGCCGACGAGCTGCTGCCAGATCTGGTCGATATCGGCAGCGGCATCGGCGAATTCCTTGTGGCGCGCCGCGCTGACACCGATCAGCGACATGCTGTCGGCCTTGATCTTGTCGGCGACAGGCTGAACCTTTGCGGCGAGGCCCGCGAAGAACGGCATTTCCGGCGCGGTATAGGCGATTTTGAGGACTTCCTGGTTGAGGACGTTGATCTCGCGGGCCAGCCGCGCCTGGTCGGTCTGCTGGGACGTTTCGAGGAAGCTGCTGGCCGCAAGCCTTATGCCGGAGACGGCATTGACGATGGCGCGCGCGTTTTCGAGGATCTTGTTGGCCTTGATCAGCGGTGCATCGAGCTTGCCGAAGGTTGCCGTCGCGTTGCGCATCGTGGCGGTGGCGGCCGTCTGGAACTGGATGCTGGCCTGGCGGAAGCGTGCGAGCAGCCGTCCGATCGCCTTGGCGTTCTCGTCGCTGACGTCACCGTTGCTGGCGAGCGTGCGGATTTCGCCGATCGTCGCCTTGAACGTATCGGCCACGGCTTTCTGGTTGGCCGGCAGCGCCGTGCCGATCTGGACGAGCACCTGTTCGAGGGCTGCCTGGCCGTCACGCGCCACCTTGATCTTGGCTTCCGGCGTCGCGGCGCGGGCAAAATCGGAGGTGATGCCGGTGAGAAGATCGCTGGATGCCGTCAGGCGCTCGGCCTCGCGCAGCAGCGACTTCGCCTTCGTCTCGTCGTCGCGCACGCGCTGTTCGACGGAGGTCGCCTCCTCGACCAGCTTGCCCTGCGTCGAGAGGAGAAGGCGGATGCTCTTGGTGATCGATGTGCGAAGCGCGACTTCCCCTTCATGCAGCTTCCAGAGTTCGCCGACGCGCTCGCGGATCTTGGCTGTACCGGCAATCGCATTGTCGAGCTGGCTCGCACCCTCGCTGTTCTCCATTTGGGCGCGCGTCGCGTTCAGCACCTGCTCCTGATTGGTGATTTTCAGGACGACGTCTTCCCGGGTCTTTTCGCTCGCATCCGTGAGGAAGGCGTTCATGCCGGCATAGACGTCGCGGAAGCCGGACAGCGACTGGAGCACGCTGTTGGAAATTTCCATGCGCCCCTGCAGCAGGCCGGACGCGTAGAGCCCCGTCAGCCCGACGGCGCAGATGCTGACAACGAAAGGCAGGATAAAGAAGAGAACCTTCGTCTGAATCTTGAAGCGGGCAAGGATCTTGTCGATGAACATGGGCGCGTCCTGGCTTTCAGGCCTGCATACGCCTCCCCAGGGCCGTCATCGGCTTCATCGGTGCGCTTCATGTCAGGCCGTCATCATGGTCTGAAAGAATGCGGGGATGCCGCCAGCCGCTTCGCAATCATTGCAGGACGCCGCGCCCCTCCGGTCGCGTCGTCCAAGCCTGCTCCTCAATGGCGCCAGCTTGAACCAGATGCGTTAATTTCATGTAAGCGGGAATTGACCCTGTCATGCCGCTGCCATGTCGGCGTGGCAGAAGGCAGCAACGCGCTCTTCGGCCCTGCACGTGCGAGGCGGATGGACGTCAAAGAAAAAGGCCCGCGAGGGGCCACGTCGTCGGAGAATTGCGCGTATGCTTGAGGCAGACCGTGACTGCTCTCGACACGACTTGAGAACGTCGAGCGATATCGGGCTGCAGACACGATGCAGCCCAGAGGAAAATCGCCGCTGCGTGTTGGCTCAGAACGAGCCGAGCGTCGCGAGACCGAGAATGGCAACCGCGGTCAGAATGGCGGCGGCCGTATAGGTCAGCGCGAGAATCCGCTGTGTACGGCTGTCATCGGCCTTTGCGATGGCGATGGCACGGGCATTGCGTCGGCTATGCTGGTTCATGATATCATGTCCTTCCGTCCGAAGAGAATAGACCCGGTTGAGACGATCCACCAGACACTTTCTGCCGCACCCGTTAAAAATGCGAGAATCGCGCCACTGCGGGGACAATCCGTTCCCAGTCGTCAGGTAGGGTCGGAGCGTTTCGTTAACAAGACCTGACGCTCCCTCACGCTTTCGGCATTCCGCATTCTCCCGGGTGGGAGCCATATCGCATCAGCGATTTATCCTGATAAAAACAAGGGGATAGCCAGCAGAGAGGCGTGCGCGTGTCCGGGCGGGCGCGACAATGCTGCATCCCGATATCCGGCAGACCCGGCCTGTCCTGGCCCACCGTCGTCGCGTCATCGTGATCGCCGAATGACGATCACGGAAATGTGATCGTCATGCATGCCGTTCAGACGGCCTGTCCGCAGCAGAAGCCGGAGGCCCAGGCCCATTGAAAGTTATAGCCGCCGAGCCAACCGGTGACATCGACGCATTCGCCGATGAAGAAAAGACCGGGAACGGCTTTCGCCATCAGGGTGCGGGACTCCAGATGGCGGGTATCCACGCCGCCCAGCGTCACCTCCGCCGTCCGGTAGCCTTCCGACCCCGCCGGCTTCAGCGACCAGCCGGAGACGAGGGCCACGAGCCGGTCGATCGTCTTGTCGGAGAGGTCGGCCACCGGCTTGTCGAGCAGTCCGGCCTCCAAAGCGAGATGCTGGGCGAGGCGTTTCGGCAGATGTTCGCCGAGCACGGTCTGCACCGCCTGCCGGCCTTGCGTGTGGCGGGCCGCTTTCATCGCGCCGCCGAGGTCCGTTGTGGGCTCGAAGGCCAAGCGGATTTCATCACCCTCGCGCCAGTAGGACGAGATCTGCAGGATCGCCGGCCCGCTGAGGCCGCGATGGGTGAAGAGCATCGCCTCATCAAACGTCGTCTTGCCGCAGGCGGCGCGCACATCGACGGCGAGACCCGCGAGCGCGCCGAGGCTTTCCTTCACGGCATCGGCCACCGTCAGCGGCACGAGGCCGGGGCGCGTCTCGACCAGGCCGAGGCCGAACTGCTCGGCGACACGATAGGCAAAACCGGTCGCGCCCATCTTCGGGATCGATTTGCCGCCGGTGGCGATGACGAGCGCACGGGCGTCGATCGTCTCCTCGGCAAGGACGACGCGAAAGCCGGTGGCGGCGGCTTCGACACCGGTAATCTCGGTTTCCAGCCGGAGCACCGCGCCGACGGCCCGCATCTCCTCCAGAAGCATGCGGACGATGTCGCGGGCCGTGTCGTCGCAAAACAGCTGACCGAGCGTCTTTTCATGCCAGGCGATGCCGTGCCGCTCGACCAGAGCGACAAAATCGCGCGGCGTGTAGCGGGCGAGTGCCGATTTGGCGAAATGCGGGTTCTGCGAGAGGAAATGGGCGGGCGCCGTGTGAAGGTTGGTAAAGTTGCACCGGCCGCCGCCGGAGATGCGGATCTTTTCGCCCGGCGCTTTGGCATGATCGAGGACGAGCACGCTGCGGCCCCGGCGACCGGCTTCCGCTGCGCACATCATTCCCGCAGCGCCTGCGCCGATGATCACCACGTCGAAGCTTTTCGCCACGTCGCGTCTCCTTTTCGTCTTTCACGTCCGGATAACGGCAATGCGACGTCGTCGCCAGCGATTTCGGCGCGTGCAAGCTGGCCAATCCTTAAACACCGTCTATGATAGAGATATCCGAAAGAACCCCGGTGATTTATGCCTGCGAAGAAAACCATCGCCAACACGACGACGAAATCCAGCAAAAGCAACAAGATCCCATCCGCCCTCCAGGCGCCGCGCGGCGTGAAGACCTGGAAGGAGGCCGCCGACTGGCTGAAGGTTCGCGGCATCGAGGACGTGGAGTGCATCACCCCCGATATCGCCGGTGTTCCCCGCGGCAAGATGATGCCGTCTTCGAAGTTCACCTCCAACACCTCGCTCGCTCTGCCCTCCGCCATCTACCGGCACACGATTTCGGGCGAGTATCCCGAGGAGACCGGCGATTTCCGCTATGACAGCCGCGACAGCGACATCAAGCTCGTGCCGGACCTCTCCACACTTTCGATCGTGCCCTGGGAGACCGACCCGACCGCGCAGGTGATCTGCGACATCGCCGGTTCCAAAGGCGAGAACGTGCCCTATACGCCGCGCAACGTGCTGAAACACGTGTTGGAGCTTTACCGGCTGAAAGGCTGGAAGCCGGTGGTCGCACCCGAGATCGAGTTCTACCTCGTCGCCAAGAACGACGATCCCGACTATCCGCTGCATCCGCCGAAAGGCCGCTCCGGCCGCTCGATCCAGGGGGGACAGGCCTATTCGATCGCCGGCGTCAACGAGTTCGACGAACTGATCGACGACATCTATCACTTCTCCGAAAAGCAGGGCCTGGAGATCGATACGCTGATCCACGAAGAGGGACCGGCGCAGCTCGAGATCAACCTGCGGCACGGCGACCCGATCGAGCTGGCCGACCAGGTGTTTCTGTTCAAGCGCACGATCCGCGAAGCCGCGCTGAAGCACGGGATCTACGCGACCTTCATGGCGAAGCCGATGCAGAGCCAGGCGGGCTCGGCCATGCACATTCACCAGTCGATCGTCGAGGTGAACACCGGCCGCAACCTGTTTTCGAATGCGGACGGCACGGCCTCCAAGGAGTTCTTCCACTTCATCGGAGGCATGCAGACCTACATTCCGAAGGCGCTGTCGATGATGGCGCCCTACGTCAACTCCTATCGCCGGCTGACGCCCGACATGTCGGCACCGGTCAACAATGCCTGGGGCTACGACAACCGGACGACGGCCTTTCGTGTGCCGGATTCCGAGCCGGCCGCGCGGCGGGTGGAAAACCGGTTGCCGAGTTCGGATGCCAACCCCTATCTCGCCCTCGCGGCCTCGCTCGGCTGCGGCTATCTCGGCCTGACACAGGGCCTGGAGCCGACGGCACCGGCCGACGACAGCGTCAACACCAAGGCGATCGAGCTTCCGCGCGGTCTTCTGGAAGCGGTCGCGGCACTGGAAGCGGAACCCGCCTTCCATGACGTGTTCTCGGCCGAGTTCATCGCCATCTATGCCGGCGTGAAGCGCGGCGAGTTCGAGACGTTCATGCAGGTGATCAGCCCCTGGGAGCGGGAATATCTGCTTCTCAACGTGTGAGCCGGGACATGACCTCTCCGGAAAAGTGGCAGAGCCCGATCTCGCCCGGGATCTCGTGGTACGAAGATGCCGTCGGCGAGCGACCTGCCTATCCAACGCTCGACGGCGACATGATCGCGGATGTCGCCGTGATCGGCGGCGGCTTCACCGGCCTGCAGGCGGCCTATAACCTTGCCGCCGGCGGCGTGCGGGTCGTGCTGATCGACGCCTGCCGCTTCGGAGACGGGGCATCGGGGCGCAATGGTGGCCAGTTCGGCACCGGGCAGCGCGCCGAGGTGGACGAACTCGAAAAGCAATACGGCCGGGAGCGGGCGAAGGCCCTCTTCGACATGGCGGAGAATGCCAAGCGCGGCCTCCTCGATTTTGCCGCGCGTCACGATATCGATATGGAGTACCGACCGGGCCACCTCTCGGTGACGCACAAGGCATCGTCCGAGACGGACTATCGGGCCTATGTCGACAGCATGGCCCGCGATTACGACTATCCGCACATGCAGGTGATGAATGCAGCGGAGACGGCGGAACGGCTCGGGTCCCGGCACTACGTGCTCGGCATCCGCGACACCGGCACCGGCCATATCCAGCCGATGAAGCTGCTGGTGGGGCTTGCCCGCGCCGCACAGGCGGCCGGTGCGCAGCTGTTCGAGAACACCAATGCGACGGATATCCGGATCTCCCAGGGCAAGGTGTTGGTGGAGACCGCGCGCGGCACCATCCGCGCCGATCGGGCCCTCATCGCCTGCAATGCCCATATCGGCAGTCTCGAGCCGGTGACCGCCTCGCATGTCATGCCGATCCGCTCCTTCATCGGCGCGACGGCGCCGCTCAGGGAGACCTCTCCTGTCCTTCCGGGTGGCGAGTCCGTTGCCGACAGCCGCTTCGTGGTGCGCTACTTTCGCCGGTCGCGGGACGGGCGGCTGCTCTTCGGCGGTCGCGAGGCCTATACGGCGGACAATCCGCGCGACATATCCACGCATATCCGGCGGCAGATCGCCGAGATCTATCCGGACCTTGCCGACGTCGAGATGACGCATGCCTGGGGCGGATCGGTCGGCATCACCCTGCCGCGACAGCCCTTCGTGCGCGAGGTCATGCCCGGCGTCACCACCATTGGCGGGTTTTCCGGCCACGGCGTCATGCTGTCCAACCATTGCGGCAAGCTCTATGCCGATCTCGTCCTCGGACGCGGTTCGGATCTCGACCTGTTGAAGGCGCTGCGCATCCCCGCCTTCCCCGGCGGGCGCCGGTTTCGATCGCCGCTTTTGTTCCTGGCGCTCACTTGGTATGCTCTCCGCGACAAGCTCTGACCCTCCCCCGGCGCATTTTTTGCAACGCAGCACTAGCGCCTTTAAATCGATTAGATTATAAAACGCCCGACCTGAGAGAGATCGATATCCCATGAGCAGCCAGATCATTCCCGTCGAACCCTTTGACTACGTCGTCTTCGGCGGCACCGGCGATCTTGCCGAGCGGAAGCTCCTTCCAGCCCTCTATCACCGCCAGCTCGATGGCCAGCTGACCGACCCGACCCGCATCATCGGTGCCTCGCGCACCGCGATGACGCATGAGGAATACCGCCAGTTCGGCCGCGATGCGCTCAAGGAACATCTGAAGGCCGGCGAATACGACGAGGCGCAGGTCAAGACCTTCACCGACCGCCTGTTCTACATTTCCGTGGACGCCAAGACCGACCAGGGCTGGGACAAGCTCAAGGCGCTCCTGGACGAGGCCAAGGAGCGCGTGCGCGCCTTCTATCTCGCCGTCGCCCCCGGCATCTTCGGCGCCATTTCCGAAAAGATCCGCGACCACAAGCTGATCACCAGGACCACCCGCATCGTGGTGGAAAAGCCGATCGGTCGCGACCTCGCCTCTGCGCTGGAGCTGAACGACACGATCGGCAAGGTGTTCAAGGAAGAGCAGATCTTCCGCATCGACCATTATCTCGGCAAGGAAACCGTGCAGAACCTGATGGCGCTACGCTTTGCCAACACGCTGTACGAACCGCTGTGGAACGCGTCCTATATCGACCATATCCAGATCACGGTGGCGGAAGCCGTCGGGCTCGAAAGCCGGGCCGGCTATTACGACACGGCCGGTGCGCTGCGCGATATGGTGCAGAACCACATCCTCCAGCTGCTCTGCCTCGTCGCCATGGAAGTTCCGCCGTCGATGAACGCGGAGGCTGTGCGCGACGAAAAGCTCAAGGTGCTGCGGGCGCTGAAGCCGATCACCGCCGCCAATGTCGAGAAGATGACCGTGCGCGGCCAGTACAAGGCCGGGGCATCGGCCGGAGGGCCGGTCAAGGGCTATCTCGAAGAGCTCGAAGGCGGCGTGTCGAACACCGAGACCTTCGTCGGCATCAAGGCCGAGATCAACAACTGGCGCTGGGCGGGCGTGCCGTTCTACATCCGCACCGGCAAGCGCATGGCCACCCGCATGTCGGAAATCGTCATTTCCTTCAAGCCGATCCCGCATTCGATCTTCGACGAGGCGGCCGGGCGCGTGGAGGCCAACCAGCTGATCATCCGCCTGCAGCCGGACGAGGGCGTCAAGCAGTCGCTGATGATCAAGGATCCGGGCCCGGGCGGCATGCGCCTGCGCAACGTGTCGCTGGACATGACCTTTGCCGAATCGTTCAAGGCGCGCAGCGCCGATGCCTATGAGCGCCTGCTGCTCGACGTGATCCGCAACAACCAGACCCTGTTCATGCGCCGCGACGAGGTGGAAGCCGCATGGCGCTGGGTCGATCCGATCCTCAAGGCCTGGGACGAAGTGGGCCAGAAGCCGCAATCCTACACGGCCGGCACCTGGGGCCCGAGCCAGGCCATCGCGCTCATCGAGCGGGACGGCCGCACCTGGCACGAAGTGGTCTGAGCCATGACGGTCCAGCTCCACACGTTCGAGACACCGGCCATCCTTGCCGAAAAGCTGGCGGCGGCCGTTGCCGACGCCCTTGCCACCAGCATCGCCGCGACGGGGTCCGCTTCCATCGCCGTTTCCGGCGGCTCGACGCCCAAGGCGTTCTTCAAGGCGCTGTCCAACGCCGCGCTCGACTGGAGCAAGGTGACGGTGACGCTGGTGGACGAGCGGTTCGTGCCGCCGGAGAGCGACCGCTCCAACGAGAAGCTGGTGCGCGACAATCTGCTCACGGGTGCTGCCGTCGCTGCCGCCTTCCAACCGCTCTACTACCCCACGGCCACGGCCGAGGAAGCCGCTGCCACCGCAACCAAGGAGACGGCCCGGATCGGCCGCCCCTTCGACGTCGTGGTGCTGGGCATGGGCGGCGACGGGCACACGGCCTCGTTCTTTCCCGGCGGATCGCGCCTTGCTGAAGCGCTCGACCCGCAGACGCCGCGCGGCGTGATGACCATGCAGGCGGACGGCGCCGGCGAGCCGCGGCTGACCTATACCTTTACGAGCCTTGCGGATGCGCGGCTTCTGGTGCTGCATATCGAGGGCGACGCCAAGAAGACGGTGCTGGAAACGGCGCAAGGCGGCGGGCCGGAGACGGACATGCCGGTGCGCGCCATCCTGCGCCGCGCCGCCTCGCCGGTCGAGATCTACTGGGCCTCGTAAATGAGGTGCGCCGTTCCGGTCACCGGCCTGTGGCGCGAAACCTGACACAACCGGCGCTTAGACCAGCGCCGATACCGATGATCCACATCTGAGACAGGGGCCCGGAGGGCCCCGGAAGGATAGGCCATGACCGTCGATCCCCGCATCGCAGCCATCACCGCCCGCATCGTCGAGCGCTCCAAGCCCTCGCGCGACCTGTATCTGCACCGCGTGCGCAACGCCGCCGCCAAGGGCGTGCATCGTTCCGTGCTCGGCTGCGGCAACCTCGCCCATGGCTTTGCGGTCTGTTCCCCCTCCGAGAAGGTGGCGCTGTCGGGAGACACCGTGCCCAATCTCGGGATCATCACCTCCTACAACGATATGCTCTCGGCGCATCAGCCGTTCGAAACCTATCCGGCGATGATCCGGGAAGCGGCGGCGGAAGCCGGCGGGATCGCGCAGGTCGCCGGCGGCGTGCCCGCCATGTGCGATGGCGTGACGCAGGGCCAGCCCGGCATGGAGCTGTCGCTGTTTTCGCGCGACCTCATCGCCATGGCCGCCGGCATCGGCCTGTCGCACAACATGTTCGACAGCACGGTCTATCTCGGCGTCTGCGACAAGATCGTGCCCGGCCTGATGATCGCCGCCATGACATTCGGTCACCTGCCGGCCGTGTTCGTTCCCGCCGGTCCCATGACCACAGGCCTGCCGAACGACGAAAAGGCCCGCGTGCGCCAGCTCTATGCCGAAGGCAAGATCGGCCGCGACGAGCTGCTCGAAGCGGAGTCCAAATCCTATCACGGCCCTGGCACCTGCACCTTCTACGGCACGGCCAACTCCAACCAGATGGTCATGGAGATCATGGGCTTCCACATGCCCGGCGCGTCCTTCGTCAACCCCGGCACGCCGCTGCGCGACGCGCTGACGCGCGAGGCGACGAAGCGGGCACTGGCGATCACCGCGCTCGGCAACGAGTTCACCCCGGCCGGCGAGATGATCGACGAACGCTCGATCGTCAACGGCGTCATCGGCCTGCACGCGACCGGCGGCTCGACCAACCACACGATGCACCTCGTCGCCATGGCCCGCGCGGCCGGCATCCAGCTGACATGGCAGGATATTTCCGAGCTTTCGGACATCATTCCGCTGCTCGCCCGCGTCTACCCGAACGGCCTTGCCGACGTGAACCATTTTCACGCGGCCGGCGGCATCGGCTATCTCATCGGCCAGCTGCTGAAGACCGGCATGATCCACGAGGATGTCCGCACCGTCTTCGGCCACGGGCTTCAGGCCTATGCGATCGACGTCAAGCTCGGCGAGAAGGGCACGGTCGCCCGCGAGCGCGCACCCGAGGTCAGCCACGACCCGAAGGTGCTGGCCACCATCGACAAGCCCTTCCAGGCGACGGGTGGGCTCAAGATGCTTACCGGCAATCTCGGCAAGGCCGTCATCAAGATTTCGGCCGTCAAGCCGGAGCGCCACATCATCGAGGCCCCGGCCAAGATCTTCCACGATCAGGCCAGCCTCAACGACGCTTTCAAGGAAGGCAAGCTCGAAGGCAATTTCGTTGCCGTGGTCCGGTTCCAGGGCCCGAAGGCGAACGGCATGCCGGAACTCCACAAATTGACGACGGTGCTCGGCATCCTGCAGGACCGGGGCCAGATGGTGGCGCTCATCACCGACGGCCGCATGTCCGGCGCCTCCGGCAAGGTGCCGTCCGCCATCCACATGACGCCCGAAGCCAAGGACGGCGGCCCGATCTCCAAGATCCGCGAAGGCGACATCATTCGCCTGGATGCGACGACGGGGGAGATCAATGTGCTCGTCTCCGACGTGGAGTTGGCCGCCCGTCCGCCGGCCGAAGCCGATCTGGACGGCAATGAATTCGGTATGGGCCGCGAGTTGTTCGCACCGTTCCGGGCGTTGACGGGTGCCGCGGACCACGGGGCGAGCGTGTTTTTCCATTAGGTTTCCCTGATGCAACTTCCTAAAATATGCAGGCCTTGTATATTTCAGGAATGAAGGTTCTCACGTTCTGCGGCAACAGTCTCCGAGATCTGCGGGCCTTCCCCGATACAGTCCGGCGTGTGGTCGGCTACCAACTCGAGAAAGTGCAGAACGCACAACAGCCTTCTGACTGGAAACCGATGCCGTCCATCGGCAAGGGCGCACAGGAAATCAGAGTCCGGGACGAATCCGGCGCTTTCCGTGTGATCATTGTCGCCCGGTTTTCGGATGCGGTTTACGTGCGACATTGTTTTCAGAAAAAGACGCAGCAAACAGGCAAAACGGATCTGGACATGGCGACGCAGCGCTATCGCGATCTGTTCAGGGAACTCGACCCATGATGAACGAAACATTCGCCAGCGTCTGGGATGCCATCGAGGACCAGCCCGCCGAAGCGGAAAATCTGAAGCTTCGATCGAAACTGATGAGCGCTCTTGAGCAACATATCCGTTCCGAAGGCTGGACCGAGGCCGAGGCTGCAGACCGACTGGCCGTTCCCCGAACGCGTATCTCCGAGCTTTTGCAGGGAAAAATCACTTTGTTTTCAATCGACGCACTCGTGACGCTGCTCGCACGCGCCGGGCTGCACGTCGACCTTTTGGTTCGAGACGCAGCGTGAGAGCGCGCCGACATACCGACGCGCGCTCTTTTCGTTTAGGCCAGAAACTCCAGCAGATCCTTGTTCAGCCGGTCCGGAACGGTGGCGAACAGGCCGTGGGGCTCGCTGTCGTACTCGATCAGTTTTGCCCCGGCGATGCCCTTGGCAGCAGCACGACCTGAGGGGTCGATGGGAACCGTCTTGTCGGCCGTTCCGTGAACGACGAGCGTGGGGATGGTGAAGGCTGCGAGGTCGGGGCGGAAGTCGGTCGTGCCGAAGGCCGTCACGCAATCGATCGTCGCCTTGGGGCTTGCCATGACGCCGAGCACGAAGGACCAGTCGAGCACGCCCTGGCTGACCGGGCGGCTGACCAGGCCGACGCCGTAGAACGTCTTCGCGAAGCTCTGCAGGAAGGCGAAGCGATCCTCGCGGATCTGTTTCTTCATGTCCTCGAACACGCTGCCGTCGACGCCATCCGGGTTGCTCTCGTCCTTCAAGAGATAGGGGGCGACGGAGGCGACGAGCACGGCCTTGGAAATGCGCGACGCGCCGTGACGGGAGAGATAGCGCGCGATTTCGCCACCGCCCATGGAGAAGCCGACGAGCGAAACATCACGGAGGTCCAGGCCCTCGATGACGCTCGCCAGATCGTCGGCGAAGGTATCGTAGGTATAGCCGGTCGCCGGGTGGCCCGACTGGCCGAAGCCGCGGCGGTCGTAGGTGATCACGCGATAGCCCGCTTCCAGCAACGCCACGGTCTGATACTCGAACATATCGCCGGTCAGGGGCCAGCCATGGATCAAGACGACGGGACGGCCCTGCCCCATATCCTTGACATGTAGTTTCGTGCCGTCTTTTGCGTCGATATACGCCATGCGGAACTCCTTTTCTGTCTCGCCTCACCCAATTCCGGGAGACAGGGTTTGGTTCCGGGAGACGCGCTGGAGGTCCGATGTCGCGGCGACTTACCGCCGATACGTCTTCCCCTCCCCGTCGAACAGATGCAGCTTTGCGCGGTCGGCGGTGAAGCGGACGCGGTCGCCGCGTTTGATCGGCTGGATGCCGGCGAGTTTGGCGATGATGGGTTCGTCGGGAACGAGGCCTTCGATGTAGAGGAGGGTGACTTCGCCGAGCGCCTCGACGATGGAGACGGTGCCTTCGAAGAGGAAGCTGTCGCCGGTGGTGATCTGGAGATCTTCCGGGCGGACGCCAAAACTTGCCTGTCGCCCCATTTCTGTCTCGGGCGTCGGGATGTCGAGGATGTCGCGCTTGCCGCCGACGAGTTCGACCGTCGTCTGGACGCCGGTGGCGACGATCTTGGCGGGGATGATGTTCATGGCGGGCGAGCCGATGAACTGGGCGACGAAGAGGTTGGCGGGGCGCTCGTAGAGTTCGAGCGGCGGACCGACCTGCTCGATATGGCCGCCGGAGAGAACGACGATCCGGTCAGCGAGCGTCATCGCCTCCACCTGGTCGTGGGTGACGTAGATCATGGTCGTGTCGGCCATCTGCTCGTTCAGGCGGGCGATCTCGATGCGGGTGGCGACGCGCAGGGCCGCATCGAGGTTCGACAAAGGTTCGTCGAACAGGAAGACCTTGGGGTCGCGGCAGATGGCGCGGCCGATGGCGACGCGCTGGCGCTGGCCACCCGAAAGGGCCTTCGGCAGGCGGTCGAGATATTGGGTGAGCTGCAGGATGTCGGCCGCGGCGCGCACGCGGCGATCGATCTCCTCCTTGCTTTCCTTGGCGATGCGCATGCCGAAGGCCATGTTGTCGTAGACCGTCATATGCGGGTAGAGCGCATAGGACTGAAACACCATGGCGATGCCGCGTTTCGACGGCGGGGTGTCGTTGACCTTCTCCCCCTCGATGAACATCTCGCCGCCGGTGATCTCCTCGAGCCCGGCGATCATGCGCAGCAGCGTCGATTTTCCGCAGCCGGACGGGCCGACGAAGACGATGAACTCGCCCTTCTCGATCGTGAGATCGATGCCGTGGATGACATCGACGGCACCATAGGATTTGCGGATCTTGCGTAGTTCCAGTCCGGACATGGGTCCCTCCCCGTTCACTCGAATGATGATCGTCAGACGATCCGCGCGAAAAATCCGCTCCAGGCGGGCAGTGTAATGCTGTTGTCGCCCAGTTCCGAGGCAAAGCCGTGACCGGCGAGAACCTCGAGGCGCTCGGCCGGCCGTTCGACCGAAGCCGTTTCGCCGCTCATGTTGAAGAGGCAGAGCAGCGTTTCGTTGCCATGGCTGCGTTCGAAGCCAAGGACCGGCGCGGCATAGGCCTTGAAGGCGATCTCGCCCTTCGACAGCGCCGTGTATTGACGGCGGAAGGCGAGGAAGCGGCGATAGTGATGAAGGACGGAGCGCATGTCCTGCTCCTGCACCGAGACGGCGCGGGGCAGATGCTCGGGTGGCACCGGCAGCCAGGGGCGGCCGTCGCCGAAGCCGCCATTCAGCGCCTCGGCCTCCCAGACCATCGGCGTGCGGCAGCCGTCGCGGCCCTTGAAGTCGGGCCAGAACTGGATGCCATAGGGGTCCTGCAGGTCCTCGAAGGCGAGGTCCGCCTCGGTCAGCGCCAGTTCCTCGCCCTGGTAGATGCAGAGCGAGCCGCGCAGCGACATCAGCATGCTGGCCAGAAATTTCGCGTGCGCATCGTGATCCGCGACGCCCTGCCCCCAGCGGGAGATATGGCGCACGACGTCATGGTTGGAGAACGCCCAGCAGGCCCAGCCTTCGGGTGCCGCCCGCTCGAAGGCATGCTGCACTTCGGCGACGCGGGCCGGGGTCAGGGGATCGGGCGCCAGGAATTCGAAGGCGTAGCACATATGCATCTTGTCACCGCCCGACGTGTACTCGCCGGCGATTTCGAGACCGATCTGGCTGTCGCCGACTTCGCCCACCGCGGCGATCGCCGGGTACTCGTCCATGACGGCGCGAAACCGCTGAAGGAAGGCAATGTTTTCCGGTCGGTTCTTGTCGTAGATATGTTCCTGATAATTGTAGGGGTTGACCGCCGGGGCCGTGTTGGCGTTGCGCCGCTCCGGCGCCAGCGCCGGATTGTCGCGCAGTTGCGGGTCGTGGAAGTAGAAGTTGATCGTGTCCAGCCGGAAGCCATCGACACCGCGCTCCAGCCAGAAGCGCTCGACGGCGATCAGCGCGTCCTGAACCTCGGGATTGTGCAGGTTCAGGTCCGGCTGCGAGGTCAGGAAGTTGTGCATGTAATATTGCAGGCGCGTCGGATCCCAGGCCCAGGCGGAGCCGCCGAAGATCGACATCCAGTTGTTGGGCGGCGTGCCGTCGGGCTTGGAGTCCGACCAGACATACCAGTCCGCCTTCGGGTTGAAGCGGCTGGAGCGGCTTTCGGCAAACCAGGGATGCTGATCGGAGGTGTGGGACAGCACCAGGTCGATCATGACCCGGATCCCCAGGCGATGCGCCTCGGCGATCAGGTCGTCGAAATCCGACAGCAGGCCGAAGATCGGATCGACGCCGTTGTAGTTGGAGACGTCGTAGCCGAAATCCTTCATCGGCGAGGTGAAGAAGGGCGAGATCCAGATGGCATCGACATTCAGCGAAGCGATATAGGGAAGCCGGCGCGTGATGCCCTTGAGGTCGCCGATGCCGTCGTCGTTGCTGTCCTGATAGGAGCGCGGATAGATCTGGTAGATCACCGCGCCACGCCACCAGTCGCGATCGGCGGCCGGCAATGTGGACGTCTGTTCGGTCTGGCTCTTGGAAAGGGGCAGGCTCATGGGAAGGGGCAAGTCCTTGGACCGGGAGTTCGGGGACGGGTCGTTCGGGGACGGATGGGTTCGGGAAGACGCGTGGGTTTGGGAGGACGGGGTTCGGCCGTCCGTCCGGCCATCAGCCGCCTTTGACGGATCCGGCCAGCAGACCGCGCACGAGATAGCGCTGCAGGCTGAAGAACACGATCAGCGGAATGATGATGGTGATGAAGGCCGAGGCCGTCAGGATCTCCCAATTGCCGCCGCGCGAGCCGAGCAGGTTGACGAGGCGGCCGGTGAGCACGAGCTCGTTATTGCCGGTGCCGAGGAAGACCATGGCGACGAGAAGGTCGTTCCAGGTCCAGAGGAACTGGAAGATGGCGAAGGAGGCGAGCGCCGGGAAGGACAGCGGCAGGATGATCTTGACGAAGATATCGAAATCGCTCGCGCCGTCGACCCGGGCGGATTCCATGATCTCGCGCGGCAGGCCGGCCATGTAGTTGCGCAGCAGATAGATGGCGAGCGGCAGGCCGAAGCCCATATGTGCCAGCCAGATGCCGACATAGGTCTTGGCGGGCACGCCGAGGAACGCACCGACGCCGTTATAGAGCTTCAGGAGCGGGATGAGCGACATCTGCAGCGGCACGACCAGCAGGCCGACGACGATGGCGATGAGCACGGTGCGTCCGGGAAACGGCATCCAGGCGAGCGCATAGGCCGCAAAGGCCGCAACCAAGATCGGGATGATGGTCGAGGGAATGGAGACGGTGAGCGAGTTGATGAAAGACGCGCCGATGCCTTCCGCATTCAGGACTTCCCGGTAATTGTCGAAGGTGAAGCGCGAGGGAACGGCGGCCTGCACGAAGATACGCTGGCCGCGCGAGCCTTCCATGGCGACGTCGGAAACGATCTCGAACGTGCCGTCTTCCTGCACCGTCAGGCGCTCGCCATCGTTCAGCGTCGCGGTCTGACCGGGCGCGAAGGCCGCGGGCTCCTGGGTGCGGAAGCCGAAGGCGGAGACCTTGGCGCCGGCATTTTCGAGCACGTTGCCTGAAATGACGAACTTGCCGTCGCGCTGCTGCTGCGTTTCGGGGCCGGGCGCGCGCACCGTCAGGTTCTGGCTGGAGGTGGACAGCGCCGTCCACCAGCCGGACACGGCCAGCTGATCCTTGTCGCGCAGCGACGAGATGAGGAGGCCGGCCGTCGGGATCGTCCAGAGGACGACCAGCAGCAGGACGGAGAGATGGACGAGAAGAACGAGCGGGGAGCGTTTCGATGCGATCATCTCAGTGTCCCTTCATCTCTTTGGCGGCATTGCGGATGTTCCAGATCATGATCGGCACGACGAGGAGCATGATGACGACGGCAATCGCCGCGCCACGGCCGAAGTCGCCGCCGCCCCGGAACATCCAGTCGAACATGAGATTGGCCAGAACCTGCGTCTGCCACTGCCCGTTGGTCATGGCGAGGACGATATCGAACACCTTGAGAACGAGAATGGTGATGGTGGTCCAGACGACGGCAATGGTGCCCCAGATCTGCGGGATCATGATCTTGAAGAAGATCTGGAAGCCGTTGGCGCCGTCGATCACCGCCGCCTCCACGGTTTCCTCAGGGATCCCGCGCAGCGCCGCCGACAGGATGACCATCGCAAAGCCGGTCTGGATCCAGACGAGGATCGCCATCAGAAAGAAGTTGTTCCAGAGCGGAATGGTCACCCAGGCCTGCGGCTCGAAGCCGAATGCCGTGACGATCGCGTTGAGAAGGCCGATCTGCTCGGTGCCCGCGGCACGATAGTCGTAGATGAACTTCCAGATGACGGATGCACCGACGAAGGAGATCGCCATCGGCATGAAGATCAGAGTCTTGGCGATATTGCCCCACCAGATGCGATCGGTCAGTGCGGCGATGATCAGGCCGAAGAAGGTGGCGAGCGCCGGGACGACCAGCAGCCAGAGGAAATTGTTGAAGATCGACTGGCGGAATTCGCCGTCATTGATCATCCAGGCATAATTGGCGCCGCCGACGAAATTCTGCCCGGCACGGTCATGGAACGAGAGCCAGACGGATTCGATGACCGGATAGATCAGGTAGATCGTCATGGCGAAGAGTGCGGGAAACAGGAAGAGCCAGGGGCGGATGGCGTTGCTGATCCGCAGGTTGCGCGATGCCTTGGCGCCGGATCGACCCTTCGACGGGAAGATGAGGTCGAGGAGGAAGTTCGTTCCGTAGAAGTAAGCGGCGCAGGCGAGAACGCCGGCCACCATCGTTACGACGGCCATCAACAATTGCTGCATGTTCCCCCCTTTTACAGCGCCCTCAGGTTCGCTGTAACGCTCTATACCGGCTGCATAATTTCATCCTGAAATCGATTCCGATTCAAGGATTTATGCAGGAGCCGCGTCGCGGCCGACAGGCTTCCACCCACAAGATCCAACCCGTGCGCGCCGCCTGCCATGATGACGGGCGGCGCGCGACGTTGCGAAACGGTGTTTACTTGATGCTGTCCCAGGACTTCTGGATGTCGGCCGCCACGTCGGCTGCCGGCTTGCCGCCGACATAGTCGATCATACCGGTCCAGAAGGCGCCGGCGCCGATCTTGCCGGGCATCAGGTCGGAGCCGTCGAAGCGGAAGGTGGTCGCGTTGAGGAGAATGTCACCCTGCTTCTTCATCGGCGCATTGGCATAGGTGTCGAGGTTCACACCCTTGTAGGGGGTGAGGAAGCTCGACTGGGCCATCCAGACCTCGTGTGCGATCGGCGTCTTCAGGAAGTCGAGGAAGGCGCGCGATGCCGGCGTGTCCTTGGTGATCATGGCGAGCGTGCCGGCACCGAGAACCGGGTTGCCGAGATCCGGCTTGCTGGCATAAGGCGGCATGTAGAAGAAGTCCGCGTCTTCGCCGACCTTCGTGCCCTCCGGGAAGAAAGACGGGATGAAGGAGGCCTGGTGGTGCAGGTAGCACTTCGGCGGAGAGGCGAAGAGACCCTTCGGGCTGTCGCGGAAGTCGGTGGACGAGACGGCCTGCGTGCCGCCATCGACATATTTCGGGTTCTTGGCAAAGAAGCCGAATTCGTCGATCGCACCGACGACGGCGGGATCGGTGAACGGAATGGCGTTGGTGACCCACTTGTCATAGGTGTCGGCCGGCTGCGTGCGCAGCATCATGTCCTCGACCCAGTCGGTCGCCGGCCAGCCGGTCGCGCCGCCCGAACCGAGGCCGATGCACCAGGGCGTGCCTCCATCGGCGACGATCTTGTCGGTGAGCGCCTTCAGCTCTTCCATGGTCTTGGGCACTTCATAGCCCGCATCCTCGAAGTTTTCGGGCACGTACCAGACGAGCGACTTGACGTCGATCTTGTAGGGGAAGGCATAGAGCGCCTTCTGGCCATCCTTGCCGGCATAGGTGGAGAGATCCACCCAGGACTGGCCGGCAGCGTAATTGTCGAGCAGCCACTTGTCGGTGCCTTCGCTCAAGGGCGACAGATAGCCCTTCGAGGCGAGATCGGCGATCAGGCCCGGCTGGGGCAGGATCGCCACGTCCGGCGGCGAGCCTGCCTGCGTGTCGATGACGATCTGCTGTTCGTAGTTCTCAGACGACGAGTATTTCACGTCGGCGCCGGTGACGTCGCGGAAATAGTCGAGCACGCTTTCGAACAGTACCTGGTCTTCGCCGCGCCAGGGGCCGAAGATGGTCAGCGACTGACCCTTGAGGTCGTGCCCGGACTTGAAGTCCTCATAGCTCTTCCAGTTGAACTTGGCGTCTTCGCCCGGCTTGAACTTCAGTTCCGCGGCCGAGGCCGTTCCTGCAATCAGAGCAAGCGCGGCTGCGCCCAGGATCAATTTGGTCTTCACGTGATTCCTCCCGAAAATCCGCTGCACTCTGCCGGCATCCTCCATCGACACCCGCTTTCAAAGCGCTTTGAGAAGCGTAGGAAATCATTGGTCGAGGCTGCAAGTCAAGAGAATTTGCGTCACCGTCCATCGCAAGTTGTTAACTCGCAGTGCAGCACAGGTTTGCAATGCCGCATGGGGAAACTCTTTTGCACGGACAAGTCTTTGGTGATACTGAGCAATCACACCGCTTTGAGGAGGAGATCAAAGCGCTTTGGCAGGAGTTTGGAGGATGGTCGTCAATCTCAAGCAGCTTGCCGAAATGCTGGGGCTTTCGCAGACGACGGTCAGCCGGGCGCTGAACGGCTATCCCGAAGTGAACGCGGAAACACGCGAGCGCGTGCTGCAGGCGGTCCGCGACACCGGCTACCGGCCGAACCGGGCGGCCCAGAGGCTTGCGACGGGCCGCGCCGCCTCGATCGGGCTGGTCATGACGGTTGCTCCCGATATCGACGCGGACGTGCATTTCAGCGCCTTCCTGACGGGTCTGGGCGAGGCCTCGGTTCGCCATGATTTTCATTTCGTCATCAACCCGAGCGCGCCGGAGGAGGAAGAGACGACCTTTCGCCGACTGGCCGCCAGCGGCAATGTCGATGCGCTGTTCATCGCCTCCGTCCGCCGGGACGATCCGCGGATCGACATGCTGCGGTCGCTGCCGATCCCCTATCTCGTGCACGGCCGGGCCATCGGCCAGACCGAGGACTACCCCTTTCTCGACATCGACAACGAGGGCGCCTTCTATGAGGCGACGCAATTGCTGATCTCGCTCGGGCATCGCCGCATCGCGCTCATCAACGGGCAGGAGCACCTGACCTTCGCCATGCGCCGGAAGGCCGGCATGCTGGCTGCGCTGAAAGAGGCCGGGCTGGAGACGCGCGACGTGCTGATCGCCCATGACTTCATGACGGACGAATACGGGTTTCGGGCGACGACCGGCTTCCTGGCCGATGCTCGGCCGCCGACCGCCATTCTCTGCTCGAGCACGGTCATGGCGCTTGGCGTCGTCCGGGCGCTGAACCGCGCCGGGCTGAAGGTCGGCGACGACGTCTCATTGATTGCGCATGACGACGTGCTGCCGCTGCTCAAACCCGAGCATTTCAACGTGCCGCTGACGACGACGCAATCGTCGCTTCGGGCGGCGGGCGCACGGGTCGCCGAGCGCTTGATCACCCATGTGCTCAATCCGGAGGACGCGCTGGAACGCGAGATCTGGCAGGCGGAGCTGATCCTGCGCGACTCGACCAAGCCGGCACCGCGGCGCTGAGATCGTCTCGTTTTGTGCCTCGGGCGAGTTCCTGTCGATATTGCTAGAACGTCATTGTTAGAACGACGGGGCTTCCACGCCGGCCGTGCGGTGGGCGGCGATGACGGTGTTGGCCATCAGCATGGCGATGGTCATCGGCCCGACGCCGCCGGGAACCGGGGTGATGGTCGCGGCGACATCCTTGCATTCGGCAAAGGCCACGTCGCCGACGAGGCGGGTCTTGCCCTCCCCGCGTTCCGGTGCCGCGATGCGGTTGATGCCGACGTCGATGACGGTCGCGCCCGGCTTGACCCACGCGGCTTTCACCATTTCCGGCCGACCGACGGCGGCGACCAGAATATCCGCGTTGCGGCAGACGGCGGGCAGGTCGCGGGTGCGCGAATGCGCGACCGTGACGGTGGCGTTGGCGGCCAGCAGCAGCGCCGCCATCGGCTTGCCGAACAGGTTCGAGCGCCCGATGACGACCGCATTCAGGCCCGAGAGATCGGCGCCGTGCGTCTGACGAACGAAAACCATGGCGCCGGCCGGCGTGCAGGAAACGAGACCGCCGTTCAGGTCGCCCGTCGCGAGCTTGCCGGCATTGACGACGTTGAGGCCATCCACGTCCTTCTCCGGCTTGATCGACTGGATGATGGCATCGGCATCGAAATGTTCGGGCAGCGGCAGTTGCACGAGAATGCCGTGGATCGACGGATCGGCATTGAGGCGATCGACGATGGCGGCGAGGTCTTCCTGGGTCGTTTCCTCCGGCAGCGTGTGCTGCACCGAGAGAAATCCGCATTCCTTGGCCATGCGGCTCTTGGACGAGACATAGGTGTGGCTGGCCGGGTCGTTGCCGACGATGACGACGGCCAGACCCGTCTTGACGCCCTGGCGCTCTTCCAGCGCGCGCGCCGATGTCTTGACCCGCTCGAGAACGGACGCGGCTACAGTCTTTCCATCAATAACGGTGCTCATCGGGCCCTCGCGCATCTGGTTCAAGCTGAGGGACATACAGGGCGGGGACGCCGGCAGATCGCCTCAATGCGTCCTAAGCTGTTCTTCGCGGGGATTTCAAGGCCGACATGCCGGCTGCGCCGGAAGATCGCTCCCCGGTGCACCGTTTTCGGTGCAACGCGCAGGGCCGGGACGCGCCCTAATGCGATGTCAGCCGATGCACCGGCTGGGACCGCGCCGTCTGCGGGCCGGCAAACTTGCGCCAGAGAACATAGCGCAGGAAGAGCGGAATGCCGATGACGTAACGCTTCCACAGGCGGTGCGGCTCGATCGTCATGCGGTAGAGCCATTCAAGGCGCATGCGGCGGATCGATTCGGGCGCGCGCGGCACCTCGCCAGCGACGAAATCGAACAGGGCGCCGACGCCCAGCACCAGCCGGGCGTGCCCCGGGCCGACATAGCGGTCGATCCATTTTTCCTGGCGCGGCGTGCCCATGGCGATCAGCAGGATGTCCGGCTTCGCCTCGCGCACCCTCGCCATCACGGCGTCCGATTCCGATACATCGAAATAGCCATCCGAGACCGGAAGGAAGGTGTGCCAGGGCGTGTGCCTGGCAAAATTCTCGGCCGCCCGCTGCAGGACGTCGGATCGCGCGCCGATCATGGCCACCCGTCGCGGCGTGCGCATGTAGGTGAGCATCGCCGGCACGAAATCGGTGCCGTTCAGATTGGCGGGGAACGGCTTGCCGTGAAAGATCTTGGAGGCGATGTCGATGCCATGGCCGTCCGGCAGGACGACGTGCCGGTCGAGGATCGAACGATAATCCGGATCCGTCATCATGTAGTTCGCATTGTTGGCATTCAGGAAGGAAATGATCGTCTGCCCGATCGGCAGCGAAGCGACTTCGTCCACGAAGGTGAAGGCTTCCTCCCATCCGAAATCGCAGACCGCAAGGTCGAGGATATCGCGATGGGACGGCTGCAGCGAGACAGGCGGAAAATACTTCATGCAGGCAATCCTCCATCAAGGAGCATCACGCACGCACACAGCATCGTCCCTCATTCGTCTTTCACGGCCTTCGTGACATCGCTTTGCGCGATATCGACGTGGCCAGCGAATACGAACATTCCCCGGTGCAAGTGCGGTCACGATCCTCAGATCAATGACGGCACACTAGCAAAGCGGTCTGAAATCGCGTTTAAACCATTCAATCAAAAGCGTTTTCGCGCGTTAAGACTTTGCTTACGAACATTAAGCGAAAGAAACGGGATTCAGTGACCTGCGGCGATCTTCTCCTTGGCGCCGGGAATGACGTCGTGCGCGGTGTTGCCGTTGCGATCGACGAGGGCGACGGGCTCGGGCTGCTTACGGGTGTCGGGGTTGGCGACACGCGCGACGTCCGCCTTGGAGAGATATTCGAGCTGCTCGACCAGAACCTCGAAGACGACCTCATTCTTCATCTGCTCGTTCAGGCCCGCCTTCACGGCGGACTTGAAGTTCGCAAGATCGAAGGACTTGCTGTCCTCGACATTGATCAGCTGCTTGCCGACGAGAATGTCGAACAGCGCATTGGTGACGGTTTCCTTGAAGGGAACCTGCAACGTCTTCACCTTCGTCTTGTCGACGGCAAACGAGAGCTTCGTCAGGAAGTACCCCTGAACGCCGCCATCGCGCAGGACGGGAACCGTGATCATCTCGCCGGGAAGATATTCCTGCACGGCCAGCCGCGCCTGCTCCTCACTGGATTCCACCGGTGCGGATGTGTAGCGCATCGAGGCATAGACCGATCCGAGCGTGATGCCTGCGACCCAGACGCCGACGAGGAGAAGCTTGATCATTACATCGCGCCGTAACGGAACTGCTCTTCGGAGTAGATGCCATCGGCATCCGCATCCTGCGCAGCGGTCTTCAGAAGCTCGACCACGGAACGGCACGCGTCGAGATGCGCCTCGACCTTTTCGGAATTGGTCGCGAGCTTGTTGCGGATATGCTTTGCCTGCGACACGTAGGACGGCGTCGCGTCGGCCGGCGTCTCCTTGCGGTTGAGCATGGTCAGCTCGTAGAGGCACCGGCTCTTGCGCAGGTTGGAGGCCTTGAGGTCGAAGGTCGGATCGACGCCGATGCGGGCGTTCTCATTGTCGAGAATCATCTCGAGCCGACCCAGAATATTGCGGATCCGCACGTCGCCCGAAGCATGAATTTCCATAGAACGTCTCCCGTCTTGGCATGGCGCTCGCGTGAACATCGCCGCTCACCCTGCCGCCTGCATTCCTGATTGTCCGCGCGTCTCACCGCCTGGGGGCCAGCCCCCTGCCGTCGCGTGCGGAACATGAACCTCTGCCGGCGCCCGAACATCCGATGATGCCGGTCGCCGAATTTTAGCGCCCGCCCCTTCAGGGCCGGGCGTCCATTCAGTCCTTGCTGTCCGTGGCCGACAGAGCGTCGCCTGCCCGGAAGCCTTCCAGCGCCTTGCGCTGATATTCCTGCACCATGCTCTGGGCCATGTTGGCGCTGTTGCCGTCGAGTTGAGCGCTGACGCGATTGGTCATGCTCGTGCCGCCGGCACCATCGGCAACCATGCTGGCGGCAATGCCGACGCCGTTGCCCTTTGCCATGACGTTGCCGATCTGCTCGGCCATCATGCTCTTCCAGATGTCGCCGGCCGTACCCTTGCCATAGACGTCCTCGCTGTTGCTCGGCATCATCGACTTGACGAAGTTCTGCAGCACCATGGCCTCGAACTTGCGGTAGGTTTCCGGCACCTTTTTCGGCTCGGCGCGATTGTTGATATCCCCGAGGCCGGAGCCGCCCTGGTTCTGGTTGAGAATGGCAACCGTGTTGGAAAAGCCGTTGCCCGTTTCCGCAAGGCTCGAGGCGCGGAAGGCGGCCCGGTTGGACTGCAGACGCGCCTGCGCTTCCTTGACCTGCGTCGGATCGGCCGCCCGCAGGACATCCATCACCAGATCGGTCGGAGGAGAAATGGCCATCCGGTTGCTTCCTTCGTCATGCCGTCCGCAATCCCTGACATGGGCGCGAAATCTGCAATGAAAATCCGTATTTGGGTGAACGGAGCGATGAAAGCCGCGTCCAGTCGATACGGCCACTATGAGTGGTCAAGCTTACCGGAAGCTGGCGCGCCCTGCATGACGTGCTGGTCGATAAGATCATAGATCGCATCGTCCGCGGCGGCCCGCTCTTCGAGCGCGCGGGCATCCTTCATGTGCTCGGCCAGCCGGTCGCCCTTGGCCCGCTCCTTCAGCACGCGCGCCTCGTGCACCTGCTGGATGCCTTCGAGCATCTGGTCCTTCTGGGCGAGCCGTCCGAGCTGCGAGGCGTAATGACCCGAAAACATCGCGTGAAGAGGCTTGGCCGAGCCCATGGCATCCGCCACGACGTCGATCGTGGTCGCAAGCTCCCGGCGCTGCCGCGCGGTTTCGGAAAGCTCGTTTTCCGCCATCTGCTCGAGATGACGCTGGACGGCGACGAGGCGCTTCAGCTTGTCGGAACGGTTTCCGGCCATGGCTAGATTCCCTGCATGACGACGGCAAACCCGTCGGCGAAGAGCCGCAGCATGGCAGCGATGCCCAGATAGAGAAGGAACATGCCGCCCATGATGAGGTAGGGCGCCGAGATGAAGTAGAGCGGCATCTGCGGCGCCAGCTTGTTGACCATGCCGAGGGCGACGTTGAACAGCAGGCCGTAGATGATGAACGGGCTCGACAGGCGCAGCATGATCATGAAGGTCATTTCGAGCGCATTGGTCATCGTGATCAGGATGCCCTGCGGATCGAAGCCCACGCCGAGCGGCATGGCCTTGTAGCTGTCGAAGATCGACTCGAAGATCACGTGATGGAAATCCAGCATGAAGAGCACCATCAGCCCGCCGAACGAGATCAGGTTGGTCACCTGGTTTTCCGCGGTGTCTTCGAGAACGTCGCTGGCGGGTGGTGCCGTGAAGCCGATCATCATCGTGAGCACCGAGCCGACGAATTGCAGGCCGAGCGCGTAGTAGCGCGCGATCAGGCCGATCACGCTGCCGATGACGATCTCGGTGGTGATGATGTAGATATAGGTGTGCCCCTTGCCGGCGATCTGCGGGTAGATGTCGTTCCACATGATCGGCAGGATCGCCATCGAGATCGCGACCGCGGTAAAGAGGCGGATCTGAACGGAGACGCGCGCCGAGGAAAAACCCGGCATGACCATGATGCAGGCGCCGATCCGGCAGAATGCCGCAAACAGCGCGAGCACCGTGCCCTCCGGGTCCGTTATCATGAGATGGAGCCGATGATCTTGATCTCGAGCCCCTTTGCAAGCTCGACATGGCTGAGGACCGGCAGCGTGGCAAACAGGCGTTCGATGATCATGCGGACATAAGAGCGGGATTCGGGCGAAGATACCAGCACGAACGGCATGCCGCGGTCGAGATGCTCGCGGATGACCCGCGTCGCCTCCTCGCTGAACTCTTCGAGGTGGCGCGGATCGATGTCGAACTCGACGATATCGCCCTTCGCATCGCGCTTGAGCGCCTGGTGGAACACCATGTCCCATTTGTTGCCGAGGCGCAGGACGCGCAGCGTGCCGTTGTCGGACAGATCGCCGCAGAGCTGCTGCGACATGCGCACGCGGACATGCTCGACGATATGCTCGGTCTTGCGGACATGCGGGGCGAGTTCGGCCACCGCTTCGAGGATCAGGTGCAGGTTGCGGATGGAGACGCGCTCGGCGAGCAGCAGCTTCAAGACGGCCTGCAGGCCCGAATAGGACATGTGCGACGTGCAGATCTCGTCGGCCAGCTTGCGATATTCCGGATCGAGACGCTCGATGAGGATCTTCACGTCCTTGTAGGACAGAAGCTGCGGCAGGTTGTTGCGGATGACTTCCGACAGGTGCGTGAGAACGACGGACACGTTGTCGATCGGGTGGAAGCCTTCGCGCTTCAGGTCTTCGGTAAAGGTTTCGAGGATCGACACGGCGGGCATGCCGAAGGCGGGTTCGCGGATGTCGTCGCCGGGAACCGTCGGGCGCCGGCCGCCGCCGGTGACAACGATGACTTCGCCGACACGGACCGTGTTCGAGGCGATCGTCGTGCCGTGGACGCGGATATGGTAGGCCTTGTCCGGCACGGCGATATCGTCGGAGACCTTGATCTCGGGCACGATGAGGCCGTACTGGCTGGCGAATTTGCGGCGCATCTTGCCGACGCGGAAGGCGAGTTCCTGGTGGGCGCCGAGCAGTCGGGTCGAGACCTGCTTGCCGAGCAGCAGCTCGATTTCCGCGGTCTTCAGGACCGACTTGACGCTGTCCTTCTCGCTGTCCTTCACCTGGGCTGCCGTCTGCAGGTCCTGCTCGCGCTTCAGCTGGCTGGCGGCGGCGGCACGGCGCGGAATGATATAGGCCATGGCGGCCATGCCGACGGCGAGCGTGGCGAAGGGAATGAAGGGCAGACCGGGAATGATGGCCAGCATGCCGAGCAGGCCTGCGGCGACCATCAGGGCGCGGGGATAGTTGCTGAGCTGGCCGACGACCGCCTGGTCGGTCGAGCCGGAGGTGCCGCCGCGCGACACGAGAAGGCCGGCCGCGAGCGAGACGATCAGGGCCGGGATCTGCGAGACGAGGCCGTCGCCGACCGAAAGCTTGACGAACACGTCGGCCGCTTCGCCGATCGACATGCCGTGGCGGAAATAGCCGATGATGATGCCGCCGAACACGTTGATGCCGGTGATGAGCAGGCCCGCGACCGCATCGCCGCGCACGAATTTCGAGGCACCGTCCATGGAGCCGAAGAAGGAGCTTTCCTCCTCCAGCTCGCGCCGGCGATGCTGCGCTTCCTTCTCGTTGATCAGGCCGGCCGACAGATCGGCGTCGATCGACATCTGCTTGCCGGGAATGGCATCGAGGGTGAAGCGGGCGCCGACTTCCGCGATACGCGTGGCGCCCTTGGTGATGACGATGAAGTTCACCGTGATCAGGATGAGGAAGACGATCAGACCGATGACGAAATCGCCCGACATCACGAGGCTGGCAAAGCCCGCGATGACGCTGCCGGCCGCGTCGTGCCCCTGGTGGCCGTGCGACAGGATCACGCGCGTCGTCGCGATGTTCAGCGCGAGGCGGATCATGGTGGAGATCAGCAGAATGACCGGGAAGGACGAGAAATCGAGCGGCCGCTGGATCCAGAGCGATACCATCAGGATGAGGATGGAAAAGGCGATGGAGAAGGCCAGGCCCATGTCGATCAGGAAGGGCGGAATCGGCAGGAAGAGGATCGACAGGATCGCGACGATACCGAGCGCGAAGCCGATATCGCGCCCTTTCGGGGCGATCTTGGGAATGACAATTGCAGGAGGTTGCGCCATCGGAATGTCCGTCTCGTCATGAGAGGCGGGCGACATTCATACCTGTCGCCCCTGTGACGACCGTTCTAGGCGCTCAAGCTTGCGCGGGGATGGCTGGCGATCCGGTTCGGCCGATGCGCGACGAGCCGCGTCAGCGCGTTACCGAGAGATCAGAAGCCGGTCTGGATGCGGGAAAAAACGATGTCCGTGAAGATCGACACCTGCGAGCCGATGAACGGCGCGGCGATGGCGACGGTCACGAGAACCGCCAGAATCTTCGGGACGAAGGTCAGGGTCATTTCCTGCACCTGCGTCAGCGCCTGGATCAGGGCGACGACAAGACCGACGATCATGGCGGCGAGAACGGGCGGACCGGACGCCACGACGACCGTCCACATCGCCGTCTGAACCATGTCGAGAGCGTCGGCCTCATTCATTTGCACTGTCACTTCGCGACGGAGGATCGGGCGGTGTTCCGCCCGACGCGGCTATTGTGCCTAAACGTTTACTTTACCGAAACGCCGGGACCGATGGCAAGCTTGGTGCCGTTTTCCAGAAGCGCAACGATTCCGTCGGAGTATAGCGTGACCTCTTTCACCACGCCAGTCGTCTTGCCGTCCGCGCTCGTCACCGTCTTGCCGATGACGGCATTGGCTTCCGAGAGCGAGGTGCGCTGCAGCAGGCTTTCCAGATTGGTGTTCGTCTGGATGGTCTGCTCGACCTGGGAGAAGGTCGCGAGCTGGGCGATCTGCTGCGTGCTGTCCATCGGCTGCGTCGGATCCTGATTCTTCATCTGGGCGACGAGCAGCTTCAGGAAGCTGTCATAGTTGAGGTTGGCCTTGGAGGACGCGGCGGCCGCGTCCTTCGCCGTCGACGTCGTCGTGGTGGTCGTGCTCGTGGCGGCTGTCGCGCCGATCAGACTGCCTACCGCCATGGTGCGATCTCCTTGCGGATATGTTCGATCATGGCGGGTGCCATTTCCTGTGCGTTGAGGATCTTGTCCTCGATGGGATAGAGACCGCGGATCGCCTTCAGGGCGTCGAAGGCGCGGCCCTGCATGACGAGACCGTCGACGCGCTTCAGCTCGGAAAGGATCTCGTCGTTCTTGAAGCAGTTGAGGAGCATGACGATCGACTTGCGGAACATGATCGTCGACTGCTCGGCCCCTTCCGGATTGATCAGGATCATCTGGGCGATGAAATAGAGCTGACGCAGCGGGGTGGTCGCCTCCTCCGGCTGGAGGACGTGATTTTCGAGCAGGAAGGTGACATCGTTCAGGAACTCGACGGCAACCTTGCGATCGACCCGCAGAACGGCGCCATTCACAAAGATCCGTTCGCCCGACTTCAGCGAGATGCGCAGTGTGCTTTTCATTTCAGTCCATCCCTGATGATGGTTGTGATGTCGATGATGCCCTGGAAGTTCGAGGATTCGCGTTTGCGGATCTTCTCGGTCTCGCTCAAAATCCAGATGGCGATGGAGATGAGGTTGGCGCGCAGCGACTCGTCCAGCTGGTTGTCGGGCGCGCGCAGGTCCTCGATAAAACGGATCCAGAGGCGCCGCGTGTAGTAGACCGCCTCGATCGCTTCCCGGGAATATCCCTTCTGCCGGCCGGCAGATGCGAGAAGCGCTATCGAACGGTCGAGGACCTGTCGCTCACGATCCTTGGAGTCGACAACGCCATCCTCCATGATCTCGGCATACGAAAACTGATACATTCAGACATCCCTCATGTTTGTCTAAGCCTCTTCGCATCAGAGGAAATTGATCAAGCTCAGTTGCTGCATCCGCGACGTGAGTGTGTAGGACGTCTCGATCTGCGTCATCAGCGCCTTCATCCGCGTGGTGGCCTCGTAGGGATCGACCCCCTCGAGATCGCTGACATGGGTGATGAGCAGCTTCGTCTGGGAATCCAGCAGCGTATTGGCCTTGGAGACGCGACCTTCGGAGGTGCCGAGATCGCTGCCCATGCTGATCATGCCGGAAATGGCCTGCTGGGTGTAATTCTGCGCCTTCTGGTTGGCGACCAGGCGCGCCTCGCTGGTGAGGTCCGCCGCGATGAGTTCGGTGGCCAGCACGGAGGCCAGCACCATCTTGCGCACGCCCGCCTCGTTGGCATTCGTGTTCGACGCGACGACTTCGGATCCGGAAATGCGGCTCTGGACATTGCTGTCCGAGGCCTTCGACCAGTCCGTCATCCACTGATCGGGAACGGCCTTTTCGCCGGCACTCGTATCGCCGACATAGAGCGGCACGATCTTGCGATCGATGAAGTCCCGCATCTGTGCGGCCGACAGATCCTTGAGGGTCGCAATCGGGGTATTGGCCGGGTCGCCGTTGTTTTCCAGCTTGAAGCTTTCGAACGCATCGTAGAACGTCTTCTTGGCGGCCTCGTTCTCGGCATAGGGCAGCAGCGGACGGGCGTCGGAATTGACGCCCGAGAGAAGGTACTCACCGTTCGACTGCGAGTTCGCCGCCACGAAGAAGGCGTTGAATGTCGAGATCACCGCCGTCTTGGTGTTTCCGAGGCGGGACGCATCTTCCACGCCCATGGCGCCGACCAGCGTCGTGTTCATCTCTTCGCCTGCCTTGCGCATCGATTCGACGGCCAGCTGCGACGTCGACAGGCGCTGCGTGACGAGAGCGTTGGTATCCTTGATGTTGGCGAGACGCTGCAGCTCGTCCTTGAGGCTGACCAGGCGCGCTGCGCTCGAGCCGAGCGAGGCGCCGGGATCGGCATGAACGCCGGTCGTCGCTTCCTGCTGAAGCTTCACGACTTCCTGCTGGCCGCGCTGGACGCTGAGCCGCATGGCGTTCTGCACCGCCAGGTTGGAAATGAACGACGTCTTCATATTATCTCACCATGTCCAGCAGGGATTTGAGCATTTCGTCCACGGTGGTCATCAGCTTTGCCGACGCCTTGTAGGACTGCTCGAGGTCGAGCATGAGCGACAGCTCCTCGTCGAGACTGACACCGGTCTCGTTGCTGAGCGTCTGCGACGTCTGCGCCAGCATGGCGCTCTTGATTTCGTCGGCAGACGTCGCTGCCTTGCGCAGCTGCTCGATCCAGCCGATCGAGCTCGAGGAATAGCCCATGAGCGTTGCAGTGCTGCCGATTTCGGCTGTCGCGTCGAAAGCCTGCGGCTTCCCCATTTCCTCGATGAGGCCGTTGAGGCGACCGGTAAACGCTGCGACATTTTCCGTGTTGTAGGTGTAGTTCGTCGCGGTTCCCGTATTGTTGAAACCGCCGTCGCGCAGCATCATCGGGTTATCGTCGATTGCCGCGTTGAGCGAGATGCGTCCGGCGAGACCGGGCGAAATCGTTGCCGCTGTGGGCATGTCCGTGCTGGTCCCGTCCAGGAAGAGACCCGGCAATCCCGGTTCCCGGTCTGCAACGGGAAGCGTCTGGTCCGTTTCGCGGAAGGCGACGATGAGGCCGCGCGCGATCTCGTCCAGCTGCTTCTGCATCATCGGCGCGACCTCGTCGCGAAGCTGGAAGAGAGCGGCGAGCGTTCCCTGCGCCGTCGTGTTGCCGCCGGTGCCGGCCTTCAGCACTTCGTTGTCGACCTCGACATGGAAGGGCGGAGAAGAACTGCCATCCTCGCCGACCAGTTCGACCTTGCGCGCCGAGGATTCAAACAGCACGCTTCCGTCGCTCGTGTAGATGACGGTATCCATGCTGGCACGGGTGGTGGTGGAGATCCCGACGATTGCGGCGATCGACTTCAGGAGCGAATCCCGCTTGTCGAGCGCGTCGCCTGCATCCTTGCCATTGGCGACCAGGCTGACGACGGTGTTGTTGGTCTTTTCGAAGGCTGCGAGATATTCGTTGAGCTCGGTGACCTGCTCGCCGATTTCCTTGTCCGTCGTCGCCTTCACATCGTTGAGCACCGTGGTGGCGGAGTTCAACGCGTTCGCCACGTCCCGCGCTTCCGAAACGGCGGATCGGGCAATGGTGATGCTGCTCGGGGATGACGCAAGCGTCTGAAGGCTGCTGCGAAAAGAGGTCATGTAGGTCGCCGGCGCGGTCGGATAATCCGCGCCGCCGAAGGCAGACTGAATCTGCTGCAGGCCGTAGAGCAATCGCGACTGGCCCGAATTGTCCGAGATGCTGGCGATGTTCTGCTTCGACAGCGCCTCGTTCTGGGCGCGCTGCACCTTCAGGAAAGGCTGGCCGTCGTTGTCTACGCCCATCATGGCGAGACGACGCGAGTAGTCGGCATTGCCGACATTCGCGATGTTCTGCGATACGATGGCCGTCTGCTTGCCGGTATTGCTGAAGATCGTCTGAGCCGTGGTGATGGCGGAAGCAAGAGACATGACGGAGCCCGTCCTTTTCTAGATCAGCGCTTGAGGTTGACCAGGACGTCCAGGAGGTCTGCACCCGTCTGGAACACCTTGGAATTGGCTGTGTAGCTGCGCTGGGATTCGATCATCGACGTCAGTTCGTCGGCGATATCGACGTTGGAGCTTTCAAGGGCATTGGTCTGGACGCCGCCGAACTGGCCCGTGCCTGCATAACCGAGGGAAACCTCACCGGATGCGGAACCCGCCAGATAGACGTTGCCCGCCTGCGGCTCGAGATTGTTGACGCTCTGAACCGTCGCGAGCGCGAGGCGATAGCGCGGGTCCAGATCGTTGTTTGCGTAGCGGACGTAGACGATGCCTTCGTCGTCGATCTCGAAGCCGGCGACGGCGCTCGGCGCGTTGCCGTTCTTATTCCCGGGCACCGGCGTGAAGTTGGCGCCGAGCTGCGTCGTGTTGGACAGGTCGATCTCGATCGACTCCAGCGTGGCGCCGCCGACCGGTATCGATGTGGTCGCCACGGTAAGGGGCGTCGAGGTCAGGGTCCCGCGGTCATCGAAGGTCAACGCCGTCGTGCCGATCTGCGTGCCTAAGACGCGATCCGTCACGTCGGCCCGCCAGGTGTTGGTCGCCGTCTTCGTGTAGGCGACATCGAGGATCCGCTTGTTGCCCTGCGTGTCGAAGACTTCGATGGACGTCGCCGATGCCGGAGCATTGTCGAGCGTCCGCATGTCGAGGTTCGCCCCCAGAGCGACCTTGGTCGTGCCCGTGGCCACGAGCCCACCCGCCTGGAGGTTGATGTCGGTCAGACCGCCAAAACCGTTGGCAACGGCGGTCGGCGCCTGACCGTTCTCATAGGCATAGCCCTGCAGCTTGTAGCCGGCCGCGTTGACCAGATTGCCGGCATCGTCCTTGGTGAAGGCGCCGGCGCGGGTCATGAAATTCTTGCCGGTTGCATCGGCGACGACGAAGAAGCCCTCGCCCTTGATGCGCATGTCGGAGCCGGAGGTGGTGGCCGTCGTTGCGCCTTCGTCGTCGATGCTGCGACGTATCTTGGTCTCGACACCGCCCGAATTGTAGCTCCCGCCGGTGGTCGGCAGGATCAACGAGGAGAATTCCGTCGAGGTGCGCTTGTAGCCGGTGGTGCTGGCATTCGCGATGTTCTCCGCGACGGTGCTCAGGCGGTTAGCCTGTGCATTCATGCCGGATCCGCCGGTCCGCATCATTCCGTAGAGACTCATGTCCAATCCTCGTTTCGTTCGTCCTGGTGACACTAGGAAGCAAGCCTTGCGTGAACCTGTTCAGGCTGTCCGTCCGGGCCGTCGAGCGACGGTTTGCGCTTATTTTTTTCAAACAGAAACAAGATCTTGAAACGGAAAGGGAGCCATGGCGTCCTCCGATTGCGAACCCTCGTCGTTCGCTTTCGAAAGATGCCATGGCTCCCTTTGGAAACCGGGCAGAGTTTGGAGGCTCAGCTCCAGTCGATGCAGTAGCCCAGGAAGCGCTTGCTATCGATCGGGTCGAAGCCGAGCTTCTTGCGCAGCTTCTTGCGCAGCTTGCTGATGTGGCTTTCGACGACGTTCTCTTCGACGTCCTCGTCGAAGATGCCGTAGATCGCGTTGAAGATCTGCGACTTCGAGACGCGACGGCCGCGGTTTGCGACCAGATATTCCAGGATGCGGCGCTCGCGGCGCGGCAAGGCGAAGGTGTCGCCTTCGATTTCGGGATCACGACCGTCGGAGAAGACGCGGATCGCACCGATATCGGTGAAGTTGGAGAGGGACTTCAGGCGGCGGCGGATCGCCGCTGCACGGGCGAGGATCTCGCGGGGATGGACCGGCTTGCGCACGACATCATCGACACCGCAGTCGAAGAAGGCGAGCGTGGCTTCCAGCGACGGGGTGTCGCTGATGGCGATGACCGGTGCCGTGGACCGATCGCGGATCGCCCGGGGAAGGGTCATGGCCCGTTCGCCCTGACCGATCAGGAACGCTTCGACAGCGTCGATATCGCTGTCGGCGGCGGTGGAAACCCAGTCGCCGAATTCCTTGGGATCAAACCCGGTGGAGGGTACACCTTCCCGTCCGAAGAGAGAGGTATATCCGTCTTTTACAAGTTCACGTTCATCAACCACTACGATCATTCGTCCGCTCCGAATCAGTATGGTGTTTTCCAATACGTCATTGGTACGAATCGTGGCGTCTTGTCACAATTAGAGGGTTTGGGTGGGTAGAAATGGTACTAGCTGCGGGGTCTCACACCGATTTGATCAAGATATAGTGGCTCATTTCGGCACAACGACTAGAAATCCTGTGGAAAGGTTAACGCGTGTTAATGTCAGCCATTGCACGCGCCGCAATTGCGCCAAAAAATCTGCGCCGAAGCACGCCAAGAAATGACAGGTTTGAAATCGCATAGGTTGTTCTATGAAGCACGCTACTGACAGAACGACGCCGCGTTGGGGGTCCATTTCCCATAGCCTGTCGCGACCAGATTGGCGATCACCCGGCAGACATATCGCTTCTGCGCGGGATCGTTGTTGGGCCCGGCGTGATATCGGGCGACAGCCATGGTCCATGTCTCGTGTCGCGCATGCAGGTTTGCCAGAAAGCGGGCCGCATATTCGACGTTCGAGCGAGGGTCGAGCATCGCCTCGGGCGACGCAAAATTCTCTCCGTGGTAGCGATAATTGATCTGCATGCAACCGAGATCGATGAGCTTTGCGCCCTCCGCCCTCGCCGTCTGGAACCGTTGCAGCACCTCGGCCGCGCTGGAGGCGAACACCGCCTTGCCGTCGATGTTCATGGCATAAGGCTGCAGCGACCCCTTGCGGCCCGTCTCCGTCAGCCCCACCGAATAGAGGATGCCCTCGGGAATTCCGTACTTGGCCGCCGCCGCGATGATCTGGCCTTCGCACAAGCCGGCATCCGAGCCCGCGCCCGAACCCGCCCCGGAGCCGGATGCCGCCTGCGCGGAGACTGGAGCGCTAGAAATAAAGCTCGTCAGAAGGGCCAGGCTGAGGCGCAGCAGAGGCTTCGCGAAGCGCGTCTTGTCTTGTCCGCCCGTCATCCGCATTCCGTTGTCCCGTGCCATTCCGGCCTTCTCCGCCATTGCCGGCCGCAAGGCCGCCCTGGGTGTCGCGTCCGTTCTGTGATGGCTGCTGCTGGTTGCCCTGCGGCTGGGAAGAGCCGTCATTGCCGCTCGCGCTGTCGGATGGCGTGAAGATGACGTTGACCTGATCGACCTGGAAGCCTTGTGCGCGCAGCGCCTTGATCATCGCATCCTGGTCGTCGGTGAGCTGGCGGTAGGCCTCGCCCGTCTGGACGCGAAGATCGATCTGCAGCTCGTCGTCTCGGAGACGCAGCGTCGCCGTGACGAGTCCGAGGTCGATCGGATGCATCTGGATCTTGAGGGTGTTGACCACCTTGCCTGTTGCGCCATCGGCACCCGGAAGGCTCGTATTGGCCTGGAGCGACTGCGTGGGGTCGCCATTGCCGGTAATGGCCGCGGCAACGGCCTGGGCATTGGCGGTCATCGGCAGGGAGCTGCCGAGCGTCGGCGCGATGCCGAGATAGCGGCGGGCATCCAGCACGGTGACGGTATCGGCCTTGGCGCTTGCCTGTTCATTTGCCGGGGTGGACACCGTCCGTTCGGCATCCGGCCGCAGCGACATCGGTACGACCTTGCCATCCGCACGCGCGAACCGGAACACCTGGTCGGCGCCCTCCGTCGATGTCGGCAGGGTTGTGGCATGCGCTGATGCCGCCGGCATCGCCTGGTTCGTCTTCTCGCCCGCGAGCTTCGCGCTTCTCGGGCCGGTCTCCGACGCCAGGGTTGTTTTCTCGACCGGCGTAGTCTGCGCAGGCGGCGTCGTGACCGGACCGAGAATGGCCATGAGGCTGCGAATATCGGCCTCTGCCGCCGGCGTCGCCGCTGCGGCATCCGCCGCCATGGTCATAGCCTCCGGCTTGGTCTCATTCACCGCACGCTGATCGGTGCCCGAGGCCTTCGATTCGTGAGCCGTTTCCCGATCGATGTCGGTGGTCGCGTCGGCGGTCTCGCCGGACGTGTCGACCGCCGTCTGCGCTGGCCCGGTCGGCAGAGGCGTTACGACGGACGTTGCCTCTGCGGTTTTGATCGCCGAGAGTGCGGCGTCCTTCAGCTGGGAGTCCGGCTCCGGCGTGGCGTCTTTCACTGTGACGATCGATGCCGCCTCGTTCGCAGCCAGCAATGCTTTCGCCGTTCGGGAAGCGGCAGCCTGCAGGCGATCGGCCTTCTCGGCAAGACGCTCTGGTGCTGCAGCCGTGTCGGCGCTCGGCGCTTTCGCATCATCGACGGACGTTGCAGCGGCATTCGAAGCCGTCTCGTTTTTGATGGCCTTCAAAGCGAGGGTGGCAGAGAGTGTGGCCGCGGCCGACAGCCGCACCGACGGTGCGGAGGCTGCCTGCGGCCTCTTCCGATCGGCGCCCTCGGCGTTCCCGAAGACATTTGCGGTCGATGCTTCCGTCAGCAGCCCTTTCCGGCTGCCGGCGCTTTCGGCGGACGTCTCCTTCAGGGGCTCATCCCGTGTGTCCGCGATCTGGTTTGCGGATGTGTCTGTCGTTGCAGTCGTCTCGCGTCCGTTCTCGAGATCGGCAAAGGCCTTCTGAAAAGCCGCGCCGCCTTCGGCATCGCCCTGGCGGCTCTTGACGGCGGAAACGCTGGCGCGTGGCGTTCTTGCTGCCGGCAGCGCTTCATCAAGGGAATTCATTCTACATATCCTCCCGAAGCAAGGCGTCGATCTCGCCCAGCTTGTTCTTTCCGCTCGTCAGAAATGTCGCCAGCGCCGGATCGGCATCCGCCGCAACCGATGGCCCGGCTTCGGCTTGCGCCGTCTGGGACGCCGTGGGCACCGCCGGGGCTGCAAAGGGGCTGTCGTTGCTGCCGGATCCCGAAAGGACTTCGGGAGACAATGTTTGTGACGACGGTGTATCAGCCTGAGCTTGTGCTGAACTGTCGATCGACGCCTCGACCTTTGGAACCGGAGCGCGCAGGACCTCCCGCGCGACCGTCTGGGCGGCCTCTTTCAGGCTGCGGTCACGCGCCGAGAGTTCGGCATCGGGGATGGACTCGATGTCCTTGACCGCGTCGAGAATGCCGGTCGTCGGCACGTCCACAAGGTTCGAATAGAAGCTTGCAAGCGCGTTCGGCTCGGTATCCGCCGGCGCGGACAGGGCCGCGGCCCGCTCGGAGGCAAGCTTCGTCAACGGTTTCAGACCCGCGATCGCCGCATTGCGCGCGAGGCGCAGAAAGACTTCGCGCTGGCGCGGCCTGTCCATGAAGGACAGGATCTCCTCAATCCTCTCCCGCGTGCGATCGCCATAGCTCGCAACCGCAAGTTCCACGAAGATATCGGCGAACTGGCCGGCATAGGGCGATGTCATGAAACGGCGCGTGTAGGAAAGCGAATAGCGCAACGCCTCGTCGATCTTGCCGGCGCGCGTGCTGAGCATGAGGGATCGGCGGAGAGCTGCTTCCTCGATATTCGTGCCTGGCGCGACCAGCCGGGCCCAGTCATAGGCCTTCACGGCCTTGCGCGGATCCTGCTGGGACACCGCATTGCCATAGACGAGAAAGAGATAGGGACCGATCGGCGCGTTCTTGTACTCGTCGATGGTCTTCGACAGCGTTTCCACGACCAGACCGCCCTTGCCGTTCAGGTACTGGCCGAGAGAATCTGTGATGCGATTGTCGAAGTTGCCGTCGATGTCGCGCCTTGCGAGATAGGCGAGCGTCTTCGGATTGCCGCCGCTCATCGCGTAGATCAGCGCCGCATCGACGTTGCGGGGATCAGCAAAGACGCTGCGGTCGGCCGCCATCAGGCGCTTGTCGATGGCGCCCAGCATGAACTGCTGCATATCGGCGGCGGAGAGATCGCCATGCACAATGCCGTCCTGCACCAGCTGCAGCGAGCGGATCATCTTGTAGGGCGGGAGATTTTCGTCCTGTTCCCCGGCCGCACGGACGCTCGACAGCGTTGCGAGCCACGCGGCCGATGCGCAGGCACCGAGAAAGAGGAAACGGAGGGCCTTCGTCATGGCTCAGCCCTGATTCGACTGGATGAGGATTTCGATACGCCGGTTGGCGGCGGCGTTCGGATCCTCGGGAACCTGCAGGCGCCGGTCGGCAAAGCCGCTGATCTGGCTGACGCGGTCTTCCGCAAGGCCGCCATGGATCAGCATGTAATAGGCGCTCTGCGCCCGATCAGCCGACAGGCGCCAATTGTCGTAGCCGCCGGCCTTGAACGGACGTGCATCGGTATGACCGCGGATGGCAATGGCGCCGGACCGGGTCGAGAGCAGCTTGCCGATCTTCTCCATGGCAAGAACCGTCTCGCGCTCCGGAACGGCCGAGCCGAGGCCGAACATCGGGGTATTGCTCTGCTCGCTGATCGAGACCAGCAATCCACCTTCGGTCGGCGTGACCAGGAGGCCCTCGGCAAGCTTGCCGGCCGCCCCGCCGATTTCCTTCTCGATCGCTTCCTTCAGTTCGGATGCCGCCTTGGTCTCGGCGACCGACGGCGCGGGTTTCGGCGTTGCCGGGTCGTTGGCGGCGACCATCGCATCGCCCTTGGCTTCGCTCTTGCCGTCCCCGACATTGTCAGCCGCACCGTTGCCGGTCTTGTCGCCGGCCGCCGATCCGGTCTCGGCGACCTTCTTCAGCTCAACCTGCTTCGCCCAGAAATCGGGATCGAACGGGTCGCGATAGGCTTCGCCGCCGGAGGCGCCGGTGGCCGGACCCGATGTGGAGGCACCGCCATCGCCCTTGGAGCTGATATTGGTTTCGCGCCCGACTTCGCTGGCGATTTCGGAGAGCACGGAATAGGGGTTTTCGAAAAAGTCGGCGTCGGAATACTTCGTTTCCTCGCCGGAGGTCGCGGATTCGTCCTCGCCGGATTTCGCCGATCCGCCGCTCTTCGGCTGGTTGCCATCGACCTTGGACCGCGCCTGCGTCTCTTCGCCCTGGGCGTCCTTGGCCGGCTCCTTCACACCCTTTTCCGAAGGCTCCTGCTGCGTCAGCTGGACCGGATTGAAATAGGAGGCGATGGCGGCCTTGGTCTTCGGGTTTGACGCATTGATCAGCCACATGACCAGGAAGAAGGCCATCATGGCGGTCATGAAGTCGGCATAGGCGATCTTCCACGCGCCGCCATGGCTGCCGCCATGGGCGGCCGCATGTCGCTTGATGATGATGATTTCGTTCTTGCCGTGATGGCTGTTGCTCTCGCTCATGCTATCACTTTCCGTACGGTGTCAGCCCAGGCCGACAGCCGGGTCATCAGGATCGAATCGCCGAATTCGGCGGAGAGGTCGATGTCATCGGTTTCGACATGGCGGAAGGTCACTTCCGTGTCCGAAAGACGCGTCTCGAGCGCCTGGAACATCCGGGCCGGGCCGCGCACGGTGATCTTCACCGCGTCGCCATCGATGGAATGGCGGATGGCGGCCGCAAGCGACTCCACGGCTTTTTCGGTCAGCGTTTCCTGCAGGATCGGCGCGAGAACCTGGGCCGTCTGCTCGCAGATCATGCCGGCGAGCAGCGAACCGATCTCGCTGAAGCGCTGATGGATCATCGCGGCGGCCTGGTTCTCGAGGCGCTCGCGGATGGTTTCGCACTCGGCTTCGTGTTGTGCGCGCAAGGCGGCGATCTCCGCCTGGTGGCGGGCGCGCATCTCCATTTCGGCATGTTCGCGGCCGCGCCCGTAGGCGCTCTGGCGTTCGGCCTCGATATCGATGACCGGCTCCGGCGGTGCCTTGACGACCGGGCGCGTGTCGCGCGAGACGGGTTCTTCGATGTCGGGAAAATAGGTTTTCGGCACGCGCGTCAGGTCCACCTTCGGCGCGCTGAAATCCTTGAGATATCGGGAGAGTGGCGCCGTCATCGTTGCATCTCCGGCATCGCCCGTCCCGCATCGTTGCGGACACAGGGTTTGCGGGCTGGGGACAACAGGCTTTCGGGGCCGAAACAACGGGTCATGGGCACGTCCGACCGTCTCCTTCTGGGCCCGTGCCGTGTCGGCAGAGCCCGGACATCTCGTTGAGCAGACAGGCGGAACGGGATCCGGAAGGCTGCAAGCGGCGGTACAAGGACAGGATGCACCGGCGGCCCTGCCCCGCACTGTGCGGGATCTTTGGTCCGGACGGCGCGCCTGGGAGGCGAGCACGGGCCGGAGACGGGGCTGCGAGAGGAGACTAGCGGGTCAAACTTGTGCGAGGGTTGAAGGGTGTTGGACCGCGCTCGGGCAATAACGCGGTCCAACCGATCCACCGAAGCCGATGACCGCGGCTCCGGCGAATGACGGCCTCGTCCCCCGACGACGGCGGAGGCAAGGCCTTGTCCGGCCTTACTGCTGGAAGAGGCGCAGGATATTTTCGGAGTTGGTGTTGGCGATGGAGAGCGACTGCACGCCGAGCTGCTGCTGCGTCTGCAGAGCCTTCAGGCGGGTCGATTCCTCGTTCATGTCGGCATCGACCAGACGGCCGACGCCCTTGTCGATCACGTCGATCAGGTTGGCGACGAAGCCTTCCTGCAGGTCGATGCGCTTGGTGATGGCGCCGAGCGTGGAGGCTGCATCCGTCAGGCCGGACAGGATCTCGTTGACGGCGGACAGCATGCCGGCAATCTGCTGCGGCGTCGTCGCCTGCGACAGTTCGATCACCGACCCGGCGGCACTCGTGCCCCCTTGCGCGTTGATCAAGTGGTATTCGGTCGGAACGGTGCCGCCTGTGCCGTCGGGCTGATCGACCGTGATGTCCTTGGTCAGCTGACCGCGGGTCGGGTCCTGAAGATCGATCATGATCGAGGTGGACGTGTCGTAATCCAGCGTCGTCACCGAAACGGAACCGTCCGACGAACGGTTGAAGGAGCCGACGATCGACTTGACGCCGACAGCGGTCGAGCCCGCATTGTAGAGCCAGTTTTCACCGGAGAAGGAGGCCGACTGTGCGGCGGCGGCGAGCTGGTTCTTCAGCTCGGAGAGTTCCTTGTTGATCTTGGACTTGTCGACGCCCGGCTCGCTGGCCGCAACGAGCTTGGACTGGATCTCGGTGATGACGTCGATCGAGGAGCTCATGGCGGAATAGGACGTGTCCACCTTGGCGGCACCCAGACCAAGCGCGTCCTGGACCGTGGAGAGCGCCATGTTGTCGGAGCGCATGGTCGTTGCGATCGACCAGTAGGCCGCGTTGTCGGACGCCGTTTCGACACGGTAGCCGGAGGAAACGCGCGCCTGGGTCTCTTCCATGGCAGTACTGATCGTGCGGAGCGTCTGCAGCGCAGCCATAGCTGCGGCATTGGTCATGATGCTGGTCATTGGGGTTCACCCTTTTTTGGAAGATCGAAAGCATGCGGCCGATGGCCCGCGACGACGAAGGAGCGTCATGCAGCTACCCGATTTACCCGATCGGCAGCGCTTCGTCTTAAGGATGATTTAATCGTGTTATGGTTAACAAAGATTTAAGCGCGGCGCTTGGCCGTCAATCTTTATGAACAGATCTCAATCCATATTACCAGCGGATTAATATGTTGAATACAAACAAAAAAAGACCGCCTCTTGCGAGACGGTCCTTTGTTCGGGGAGCATGAAACGCTGTCCCGCGTTCCTGCTTCTCTTAACGGAAGAGCGACAGGATGTTTTCGGAGTTGGAGTTGGCGATCGAGAGCGACTGGACGCCGAGCTGCTGCTGCGTCTGCAGAGCCTTGAGGCGGGTCGATTCTTCGTTCATGTCGGCATCCACCAGACGGCCGATACCCTTTTCGAAGGACGAGCTGAGGTCTTTGACGAAGTCGGCCTGCATATCGATGCGCTTGTTGAGGGCACCGAGGTCTGCACCGGCGTCGGTCATGGTCTGCAGAACGCCATCGACGCCCGAAATAGCGGCTGACAGCAGAGCGGGTGTCAGGGCGGAGATATCAAGAGTCAGAACGCTCATGTTGGTCAGGCCAGCCAGATCGGTCGTCAGCTTTCCGGCGGTACCGCCTGCCGCAGGATTGCCCGAGGCATCGACTTCGATCAGCATGCTCTTCGACGTATCGAAATCCAGCGTTGTCAGGCTGACGGCGTTGGCGGAATCGCGGTTGAAGCCGCCGACGATGTTCTTTAAGGCACCAGCCGTACCCTGAACCCAGTTTTCGCCCGAGAAAGAAGCCGATTTGGCGATCGAGACCAACTGGTTCTGAAGTTCGTCGATTTCCTTCTGGACTTTGCCCTTGTCGACACCCGGCTCGCTGGCGGCAACGAGCTTTGCCTTGATTTCGTCAACGACGCTGATGGAAGAGTCCATGGCGGTGTAGGCGACGTCGGTCTTTGCAGCGCCGAGGCCGAGGGCGTCCTGGACCGTGCCGAGCGCCTTGTTGTCCGACTTCATGGTCGTTGCGATCGACCAGTAGGCGGCGTTATCGGCGGCAACGCCAACCTTGAGGCCCGAGGACACGCGGCCCTGGGTGGTTTCCATGTCAGCGCCGATCTGGCGCAGCGTGGAGAGTGCCGCCATTGCGGAAGAATTCGTCAGAATGCTCGTCATCGTGATCTGCCCCTCTTGAACAGGAAAAATGGAAGGGACATTCCGGCCTATACCGGGAGACAGCGGCCAGCTTCATGCCTGCTAACGTGTTAATTCTCTTGGTTAACCCGCTGTCTCGATAACCATAGAAAACACTATCAGAGTTAAAGAACAGCTAAGGCCAGAAAACATTTTCGATCAGACGAGAAAAGGCCGCGTCTCTTGCGAGACGCGGCCTTTGGTCGAGTTCGTTCGTGTCGGGCTGAGCCCGCCGCGATTAACGGAAGAGCGACAGAATGTTCTGCGAGTCCGAGTTGGCGATCGAAAGCGCCTGGATGCCGAGCTGCTGCTGCGTCTGCAGAGCCTTGAGGCGGGTCGATTCCTCGTTCATGTCGGCGTCCACCAGACGGCCGATGCCCTTCGAAAACGAAGCCGTCAGATCGCTGACGAAATCGGTCTGGAGCGTGATCCGTTTGTTGAGTGCACCAAGATCAGCGCCGGCATCCGTCATGCTCTGCAGGACGGCGTCAACGCCGGAGAGGGCCGTGGCAAGATCGACATTGGACAGGCTTGTGATATCAAGGTTCAGAACCGTCTTGCCGGTCATGTTTGCGCCGGTAAGGTCGGTCGTTAGCTTTCCGCCCGTAACCGCGGCACCCGTGCCGTCGACCGCGATCAGAAGGCTCTTGTTCGTGTCGAAATCCAGAGTCGTCAGGCTGACGGCATTGCTGGAGTCACGGTTGAAGCCGCCGACAACGTTCTTGACTGCGCCGCCTGCGGCGCCCTGAACCCAGTTCTCGCCGGAGAAAGATGCCGACTTTGCAATCGACTTAAGCTGGTTCTGAAGTTCCGTGATGTCCTTCTGCACCTTACCCTTATCGACGCCTGGCTCGCTGGCGGCAACCAGCTTGGCCTTGATTTCATCGACGACCTTGATGGAGGCATCGACCGCCGTGTAGGCGACGTCGGTCTTTGCAGCGCCGAGGCCGAGGGCGTCCTGAACCGTGGCCAGAGCCTTGTTGTCCGACTTCATGGTCGTGGAGATCGACCAGTAGGCGGCGTTGTCGGAAGCCGAACCGACCTTGAGGCCGGAGGAGATGCGCGACTGGGTGGTCTCCATTTCGTTGCTGATGGTGCGCAGCGTGGAGAGTGCCGCCATTGCGGAAACGTTGGTATTGATGCTTGACATTTAGACTGTCCCTCTAAGGTACACAAAACAAAAAACTTAGGGACATACCGGACTAACTTACCGGTGATAACGGTTCGGCATCATGCCACTCGGTGCCTGCTATTCCTCAGGAGAACCAAACCCGTCATGTAAGCGTAATATCGCATTCAAAGCTTGCGATTTGCTTAAATCGACCTTTGGCGCAGGGCAGCTCCGTCCGCGGCGGATTCCCATCTCGCCGCAGAATATTCGTTTTATAACAATAACTTAGAAAACGGATTAAGACTAAATATACCGTGCCGAACAGTACTTGGTTAACCACGCCCGCAAGGTCAGTTGAACGAGCGCACCAAACTGCCGACGAGCAGGTTCCAGCCGTCGATCAGCACGAAGAAGAGAATCTTGAACGGCAGCGAGATGGAGGTCGGCGGCAGCATCATCATGCCCATCGCCATCGTGATGGTCGCCACGATCAGGTCGATGACGAGGAAGGGCAGCATGATCAGGAAGCCGATCTCGAAGCCGCGCCGGATCTCGGAGATCATGAAGGCGGGGATGACCGCACGCAGGTCGACGCGACCATCCACGACGACGGTCTGGTTCTTCTCCTGGGCGATCTCGACGAAGAGCTGGAGATCCCGGTCGCGCGTGTTGGCGAGCATGAACTCGCGGAAGGGCTCGCTGATGCGCGTGAGCGCCTCGGTCTCGGTGATCTGGTTCTGGATGAGCGGATCGACGCCCTCCCGCCACGCCCGGTCGAATGTGGGTGCCATGACGTAGAAGGTCATGAACAGCGCGAGGCTGACCATGATCATGTTCGAGGGGGTGGTGGCGAGACCCATGCCTGTGCGCAGGATCGCAAAGGCGATGACGAAGCGCGGGAAGCTCGTGACCATGATGAGGATGCCGGGCGCGACCGACAGGATCGTCAGAAGCCCGAACGTGCGAATGATCCACGAGGCCGCGGAGCCGTCGATCGGCTGGTTGAAGATCTGCGAGGGGAAGCCCTGCGCCCCTGCGATCCCCGTCATGGCGACCATGGCGGCTATGAATGCGACCAGACGAATCATTGGACCACGAATGTTCTGAAGATCACATTCGTTACGCGCCCTTCGGAGCGCAGGTCAACCCGTTCCTGAATATCGTCCTTCAGATACTGGAAGCCGCGGGGGCCCTGGATCTGCTGCAGCGACACGGTCCGCAGGTAGGTTGCGATATCCTCGTGGATCTGCTGGGCCATGGCGACGTCCGGCGTGCCCTTGAAAAGAAGCGCCAGCTCCAGGCGGATCCAGTTCTCCGTGGGATAGGACAGGTTGGTGGTGATCGGGTCGAGCTGCAGGACGCCGTTGGCTTCGGTCGAGGCCTTCGGCAGGCCGTCCTTGTCTTCCTTACTGGCCTCGCCGTGCCCGCCGCCCGGAGGCGCGGCCTCGTTGGCGGCTTCTGCGGCTTCCCGCGTCCTGATGGTCGCCTTGGCTTCCTCAAGCACGCGGGCCTCGTCGGAGGTCAGCGGCTCCGGCGCCAGCATGCTGCCGAGGAACCAGCCGCCGCCGGCACCGAGCACGGAGACGATGGCGACCGCCGCGATGGTCATGACCATGCCGCTTTTCTTTTTCGGCGGTGTGCCGTTTTCGATCTCGTCCATCTCGCCTCGCTCAAGCCTTCCCGATGTCCGTTCCGTTCCGTCCGCCGGCACCTGCCGGTCGAAGCGCGATCAGAGCGGCGATATGATGTCCATGACCTGCTGACCCCAGGGCGGCTGCTGCACTTCGGTCAGGCGGCCACGGCCGCCATAGGAGATGCGGGCCTCGGCGATCTTGTCGTAGGAGATCATGTTCTTCGCATCGACGTCCTGCGGCCGCACGATACCCGCGACATTGAGGATCCGGAGCTCGTGATTGACGCGAACCTCCTGCGAGCCGCTGATCAAGAGGTTGCCGTTTTCCAGCACGCCCGTGACCACGGCGGCGACGAGAAGGACGAGCTTTTCGGATCGCTCCGTCGTCCCCTCCCCCTTCGTCGAGGTGTTGGAGCCGTAATCGAGATTGCCCTTCCAGGCGAAATCGCTCGTCTGGGAATTGCCGGCCGCGCCGAGATTGTAGCCGCTGTCGTTGGTCCGCTTGCGGTCGGTCTTGTTGTCGAAGCTCGCCTTGTCGTCGATGCGGATATCGACGGTGATGATGTCGCCGATCTTCATGGCGCGGGCGTCCTTGAAGAGCGCCGACTGCTGGTCGCTCCACAGCGAATAGCCGCTCGCCACCTGATGCGGCTCCTTGGGGTACATCGCGAGCTGCGGCGTCTGCGTGTATTGCAGGCCGCTGCCGATGGGGCTCATGGCGGGGGCGCGGCCGACATCGTGCAGGGACGACTGGCAACCGGTCAGAAGACTTGCGGCCAGGGCGGCCGAAAGGCGAATTTTCATGACGGTTCCTTCGATGTGTTCGGATCGGCGGCACTGGAGATGATGTTGGTCAGGACGGCCGCCTTCTCGTCGCTCATCTCGCTGAGGATGAGGCTGGACTGGCGGGGCGGCAGCTTCATGATGACCGCGGCAGCGATTTCGGCGCGCACCAGCGACAGCTTGCTCGCCGCCGCATCCGGCTTCATGGTCTTGTAGATGTCGACGAGGTTGAGCTCGGCTTGCTTCAGGAATTCGTCGCGGCGCTTGCGCCAGTCCTCGTATTCCGCGCGCCGCTTTTCCAAAAGGGCGATGCGCTCGTCGACGCCGGCCTGCAGCTGCTCGATCTGCTGCTTCTGCAGGAGATAGCGCTGGTCGCGGGCGGCATCCGCAATATTGGTGCAGAACTGCTGGATCTCGCCGCCCTCGGGGGCGCCCGTGCCGGACGGGGATGCGACCTCCTGGGCGAATGCGCCCGGGATCGTCAGGACGAGGCTGGTTGCGGCGCCGATAAGCAGCTGGCGCAGGCGCGCGGAAGACATATGTTTCGCGATCATTGCAGAACGAGCTCCGCCTGGAGGGCACCGGCCGATTTGATGCCCTGGAGAATGGAAATGATGCCGTCCGGCTTCACGCCGATCGAATTCAGGCCCGAGACGAGCGTGCGCAGATTGGACCCGTTGAGGATCGCGACCTTGCCGCCTGCCTGGCTGGCATCGATCTGCGTGTTCGGCTCGATGGCGGTCTCGCCACGAGAGAAGGGTTCGGGCTGGACGACCGTCGGCGTTTCGGTGACCTGCACCGTCAGCGTGCCGAAGCTGACCGCGACAGGCGAGATCTGCACATCCTGCCCGATGACGATCGTGCCGGTGCGCTCGTTGACGACGACGCGGGCGGGGACGTCCGTTTCGATGACGAGGTTTTCGATATCGGCCATCAGGCGTGCGAGATCGGCCATCTTCGGCTTGTCGATGATGACGGTCTGGCTGTCGCGGGCCTCGGCGATCTGGCCGCCGAATTGCTCGCGCCCATAGCGGTTGATGGCCGCGGCCATGCCGACGGCGGTGGAGAAGTCGGGGTTGCGAAGCTGCAGGACGAGATTGATCGCATCCTTGAACTTCGCCGGCAGCTCGCGCTCGATGATCGCGCCGTTCGGCACGCGGCCGGCCGTCGTGATGCCCTGCTGAAGAGTTGCCGCGTCGCCCTGGGCACTGAAGCCGGTCACGACGACGGAGCCCTGGGCCACCGCATAGATCTGTCCGTCCGCGCCCGAGAGCGAGGTCATGACCAGCGTGCCGCCGCGCAGCGACGTGCTGTCGCCGAGCGACCCGACGGTGACGTCGATGCGGCTGCCGGGACTGGCGAAAGGGGGAAGGTTGGCGGTGACGAGCACGGCCGCAATATTCTTCGACCGCGACTCGCCGCCCTGCGTCGAGATGCCGAGGTTCTGCAGCATGGCGCGCAGCGACTGCTCGGTGAAGGGCGAGGAGCGCAGGCTGTCGCCCGTTCCCTGCAGGCCGACGACGAGGCCGTAGCCGATCAACTGGTTGTCGCGACCCGACTGCAGCGAGGCCACATCCTTGATGCGGGCGGCCGCGGATGCGGTTTCGACGCCTAGGGTCAGGTTGAGCGGCAGGCTGAGAGCGAGCGCCGCAACCACTGCAATGAGGCGCCGTGCCATGGAAACGATCATTTTGCCACCACGTGAACTGTTCCGTCTGCCATGACGGTGCCCGATACGATCATGCCGGAATCGGTGTTGCGAATGCGAATGAGGTCGCCGACGGCGGCATTGTCGAGCGGCGAGCCGCCGGCACTGATCGTCAGCGAGCCGTTCGAATAGACGATCCGCACGGCCTTGCCGCGTTCCACGGCATAGGGTTCGCGCAGTCCGGCGACGAAGATGACGCGGCCGGCGAGAAGCGTCCGGTTCGTGATCTTGCCGACGACTTCCTCAAGCCCGGAGGCGTAATCGCCGGACAGGTCCGGATTGGTCACGGCGACCACCTGCAGGTGGCCTTCCTCGATGGTCTGGCCGGGATAGATGGTTTCCGTGGGGATGACAGCCGTCTTCGATGCGGGCTGTGCCCCGTCCCGGACACCCGTCTGGCTGCCGGCCTGGCCGTTGGCACCGGTGATCGTCATCGTCGAAAGGGCGGCAGCGCACAGCATCGTGGCCATCAGGCGCCGGAGTGCGGGCTGCACGAAGCGCGCCGCCGACCTCACCGTTCTCAACCTGTTCATCGGGCGAAACATCATGTCTGCCGCTCCTTCCGTGTCTTCCGGGCTCTGGCCGCTTATCTCAGGTTCTTGCTGACGGTGGAGGCCATCTCGTCGGCGGCCTGGATGATCTTGGAGTTCATCTCATAGGCACGCTGCGCCGAGATGAGGTCGGTGATTTCCTTGACCGGATCGACGTTCGACGCCTCGAGATATTTCTGCTTGATGGAGGCGTAGCCCGGATCGGCCGGCGTGCCGACGACCGGAGGGCCGGATGCAGGGCTTTCCTTAAAGAGGTTGTCGCCCTGGGGATCGAGACCCGTCTCGTTGATGAAGTTCGCGATGGTCAGCTGGCCGACCTGGGCGGGGATGGAGGCGCCGTTCAGACGGGCCATGATCTGGCCGGACCCGGAAATGGTGATATCGGTCGAGCCTTGCGGAATGGTGACGCCGGGAGAGACGGTATACCCGTCGATGGTGACGAGCTGTCCCGTCTCGTTGGTGTTGAAGGCACCAGCCCGGGTATAGGCCATCTCCCCATCGGGCATTTCGATCTGAAACCAGCCCTTGCCCATCAGCATCACGTCGAGGTCGTTGCCCGTCTGAACGGGGCTGCCCTGAATGTGCAGGTTGCGCACGGCGGACGTCTGGACACCGAGGCCGACCTTGGCGCCTTCGGGCACGATCGCCTGGTTGGACCGGTTGGCGACGCCGGCCGCGCGCTCGGTCTGATAGAGAAGGTCGGAGAACTCGGCGCGTGCCCGCTTGTAGCCCGTCGTGTTGATGTTCGCGATATTGTTCGCGATCACTTCGAGGTTCAGCTGCTGGGCGTTCATGCCGGTGGCGGCAATGGAGAGAGCCTTCATGGTACTATTCCTTTAGATCCGCGCCTCAGATCGGTGTACGGGCAATTTCGAGATAGGCCGTGACGATCTTGTCGCGGATGGCGATGGCGGTCTGGAGCGACTGTTCGGCGCTCATGACGGCATCGATGACTTCGCGGGTGTTGGCCTTGCCGCTGATCCCCTGGATGGACGAGGTTTCCGCAGAGCGCAGCGAATTGGTCATCTCCGATGCCATGCCGCTGAAGACGTCCGAGAAGCTCTGCCCGGCCGGCGCTGCGCCGCCCAGAGCCTGGGAGGCGATAGAAGCCGCGGAGCCCGTGGCGTTGGTGGTGCTTTCGGTGGCGGTGGAGAGTGCCGCACCGATGGTCTTGATTGCGTCGATCATTATTGCGAGGCCCTCAGGAGGTCGATTGTCTGGGAAATGAGGTCGCGGGCCTGCTTGGTGGTCTGCAGGTTGGCCTCGTAGGAACGGTTGGCTTCGCGCATGTCTGCCATTTCGATCAGCACGTTGACATTGGGCAGCTTGACCATGCCCTTGGAGTCGGCGGCCGGATTGCCCGGATCGAACTCGACGGTGAAGTCGGACTGATCGACGCCCAGTTTCTGGACCTCGACGCTCGACGCGCCGCTGACGCGATCCACCTCGGCGGAGAAGCTGACCGTCTTGCGACGGTAGGGGTCGGCACCGGCGGTATCGCCGGTCGAACGGGCGTTGGCGATGTTTTCGGACACGATGCGCAGGCGCGTGGACTCGGCTTCGAGACCGGAGGCTGCGACTTTGAGAGCGGAGACGAGAGGATCCATGACCATTACTTCCTGACGACCATCAGCATCATGCGATGGAAGGACTTCACCAGACCGGTGTTGAGTTCGTAATCCCGCTTCACCTCGCCGGACTTCATGAGCTCTTTCTCGATCTCGACGCTGTTGCCCGACTGCTGGACCTCGCCATCCTCGACCAGCGACGTCTCCGTGACCTGGTTGCTCAAGGGGCCGCTGGTGAAGTGCGCGGGATTGGTGGCCGCCAGCTGGAAGCCGGTTTCCTTCATGACGCTATCGAACGGCTTGATGTCCTTCGATGCGTAGTGCGGCGTATTGGCGTTGGCGATGTTGCCTGCGACGACATTCTGGCGGACGGCGAGCCACTGTGCTTGCCTCGATGCCAGTTCGAACAGCTGAATAGGTTGCATCATGCGACTCCATGCTTGTTGATGGAGACACTAGGCGCGTAAACTTGCGTGGGACTGGCGCAGATTTGCAGGCTTTCGGCGCGTGAAAAACGCGCGAAAATCGGCCTTCGACCAAGATGTGGGCGGGCCGTCATGGCGGGGAGCGGGGGCGAAACTCGGGGCTGGCCTCCGGGGCGTGGCGGACCCGGCGTCACGAGAACGCGAAGGGTGCCGCGGCCATCCCTGGAGATGGCGAGCCCGCGCAAGCATCATGCAAGCGGAAGAAAGGGACAGGCGGAACGTGTCATTCCGCCTTGAAGACGTCTCCCTTTGACGTGATCATCACCCAGTTGCCGTCACGCTCTTCGAGCGTGGCGAGCCGACTGTTGTCCGGCAGGGGCGAGCCAACCCGGACGATATACATGCCGCTGACGTCCTCGATCAGGGCGCGACCGCCGGCGACGTGGATGAGCTTGAAGGTGCTCGATCCCGGGAAAGGCTGGTCGAGCATCGGCGCGTCGGCTTCGCCCGGTTTCGACGGCGGTGCGGGGACGGTTGCCGTGGTGAGCCGATCAACGGCAGCCTGGGTTTCCGCCGTCAGCGAACCTGCCGGCTCCAACGGGGAGGCCTGGGGAGCGGACGCCATGCCCGGCGTGCCGATCTTTTGCGGCAGATCGCGGGTGGCACCGGTCCAAAGGGCGGGAAGCGCGAATTTTTCCTGGTGCAGGAAGGCGTACCACGGAAAGAACATGGCGAGACCCGCAAGGGCGATGCCCGTGCCGGCCAAAGCCTTGTCGATGACGGGCATGCGATCGGCGAGCTTGCGCTGCCGGACGATTTCGTCTGCGTCCGTGTCGTTCATAGCGGCCCCTCTCCTCGTCAGCGACGCGCCTGCTGCGCGCCCGCTCCGGCCTTCAGCGCATTGGCGAGGTCGGTGAAGGCGTCGAAGGCAGGGCGTTCGCCCGGTGTCTGTTTCAGGATGTCGTAGATGACCGGCACCTGCTTGATGGCCATGTCGAGATCCGGATCGGAGCCTGGACGATAGCCGCCGATGAGGCGCAGATCGCGGGTCTCCTCGAAACGATGGATCAGCGACTTCAGCCGCGATACCAGCATTTCCTGATCCGGCGTCCAGGCCTTGCGCGCGAGACGCGAGACGGAGGACAGCGGGTTGATGGGGGGATAACGCCCCTCTTCGGCAAGGCTGCGGTCCATGACGATGTGGCCGTCGAGAATGCCGCGCGTCGAGTCCGCGATCGGGTCGTTGTGATTGTCGCCATCGACGAGGATCGAGATGATGGCGGTGATCGTGCCCGTTCCCTCGGGACCGGGGCCGGCGCGTTCCAGAAGGCGCGGCAGCTCCGTAAAGACGGACGCGGGATAGCCGCGCGCGATTGGCGGCTCGCCGGATGCGGTCGCGACTTCGCGGATGGCGTGTGCGAAGCGGGTCACGCTGTCGATGATGAGGAGGACGTTGTCGCCCTGGTCGCGGAAATGCTCGGCAATGGTGATGGCCGTCAGCGGCGCCATCTTGCGCAGCATCGGGCTCTCGTCGCTGGTCGCGACCACGGCGACCGACTTCTTCAGATTGTCGCCGAGGGTATCCTCGATGAATTCGCGCACTTCGCGACCGCGTTCGCCCACGAGCGCGATGACCACCCGGTCGAAGGCGTCGGCGCGCGCGAGCATGGACAGAAGCGTCGATTTGCCGACGCCGGAGCCGGCGAAGACGCCGAGACGCTGGCCGAGGCAGAGCGGCGAGAAGATATCGACCGCGCGGACGCCGGTGCGAAAGCCGTGCTCGACGCGCTGGCGCGTCATGGAGGGCGGCGCGGCGGTGGAGATCGCCCGGCGGACGTCGCCCTGCATCATCGGCCCGCGGCCGTCGATCGGCTCGCCGAGCGAATTGATGGTGCGGCCGCACCAGCTGGCGGTGGGCGCGACGCGGAAGGCGCCCTTGCGGATGACCGTGTCGTGAATGCCGATCGGCTCGCCCGGCTCGATCGGGCAGACGACGACGGTTTCGGGCTCGACCTTGACGACCTCGCCGAGATGGATGCCGGTCGCGCTCTTGTGGGCGACGAACTCGCCGAGGCGAACATGGCGGGACAGGCCGCTGACCGTGTAGTGGCCGGGCGAGATGGTCTGGACATGGCCGCCGGGCGCCACGGCATGCTCGGGCCGGGAATACCGATCGACGAGACCGGCGAGCGCCGACAGCGCGGTCGAGGCCTGCCGGACATCCAGCGGCTGATCGTTGATGACCGTCACTTGCTGCCACCGAGCGTCTTGATCGCCTCATCCAGCGAGGTCTCGCTGTCGCGCAGCAGGGAGGCGATGCTCTCGAAGGCGCGCGAGACGGTGATCAGCTGCGACATTTCCTGAACGGGATTGACGTTGGATTCCTCGACATAACCCTGCATCACGCCGACATCCATGCGGTCGACGACCGGCTCCGAGGCGGCATTGGGAAGAATGGCGGAATTGTCGTAGCGGCTGAAGCCATTGGCGAAATTGGCCTCATAGAGGCCGAGCGCGGCGACCTGGTTGCCGTTCTGGCGAATGGCGCCGTCATTGGCGATGGAGATCTCGCCGGCATTGGCGTTCAGCTGGATGGGCGCGCCGCCGGCATCGAGAACCGGATAGCCGCGCAGGGTGACGAGATCGCCGGTCTCCGTCAGCGAGAAGCGTCCGTCCCGCGTCAAAGCGGGACCGGCGGGCGTCTCGATGGACAGCCAGGCATCGCCCTTGATGGCGACGTCGAGCGTGTTGCCCGTGTGGGAGAGACCACCCGACTTGGTGTTCAGAAACTCCGCGCCCTCGCCGACGAAGGCGACCTTGTTCGGCTTTGTGTCGCCGAGCACCGTGTTGAACTTCACTTCCGTGGCGCGAAAGCCGACGGTGGTGGAATTGGCGACATTGTCGGCCAGAGTGTTCATGCGCTTTTCGAGCGCAATCTGCGAGGAAACGCCGACGTACAGACCGGTTTGCATGCTCATCGACCTCCGAGCTTCAGGGTGTTGATGGACAGGAGCAGGTCGGACGAGATGCCGAAGCCGCTCTGCGTGCCGAACAGCGCGAGGGGGTCGTAGCTGCTCGTGGCATTGTCCAGCTCCCAGAGCGCGGTGAAGCGCTCCATCAGCTTCGACAGCTTCTGCGGATCCTTCAGATCCTTGAGGTCGATCGCCTTGGAAACGGCATCGGCCTGCTTGTCGATGTCGGCCGCCGCGAAGGCCTCGGGCACCTGCATGAGCGTGCGAACAACCTGCCCCATGGCCTCGTCGGCCAGGAGCCCGTAGGCATTGCTGACGCCGGGCGCCATGCGTTCGAAATAGAGCGCCAGGCGGACGCCGGCATTGTCCTCGCCCGCATCCTGCTCCAGCGTCTGGCGCGCATATTTGTCCGTCACGCCCTTGCGGGCCTTGTCGGACGCGGTGGCGGCAGCGCCGTCCGCGGCGAAGTTGAGCGACTTGACGAGGTCCGTGTAGCGGCTGTCGGACAGCTTGTTGGCGAACGCGTCGTCGCTGGCCACGCCTTCGGTCAGCACCTTGCGCATGAAGGCCTTGGCGTAACCCATGTCCTCCAGCCCGTGCGCCTTCAGCGCGTAGTCATAGAGACGGCTGTCGGCGAAGAAGTCGTCGATCGATTTCACATTGCCGATATGGGCGAGATAATACTCGGTTTCCCGGGCGACATCGGGCTTCTCCGTGACGCGCTTCAGCGACGTCGTGAGGTCCGCGGTGATCTGCCTGTAGCTGGTGAAGGTGGTGGTCAAGGCATGTCCTCGATGGCGAAGCGCATGGCTCGGGCCCGGCTCCTGTTCGCTCGACAAGCTGGACCTTACGGCTTGCGCGAACCTGATGGGGCGACCTGCACTTTTCCATCTTGCTTTCGCCCGCCCTTTGCCGGGGTTGCAGCCAGCCTCACGCAAGCAACGAACCCTAGGGATGGACACCACAATCCACCACTGCGGCAGGTAGAGACATGAACATCATCATCGGGCTCGTCATGACAATGGGCTGTATTCTCGGCGGCTTCATTGCGATGGGCGGACACATGGCCGTTCTCAACCAGCCTTTCGAGCTTGTCATCATCGGCGGCGCGGGTATCGGCGGCTTCATTATGGGCAACTCCATGAAGACCGTGAAGGACGCCGGAAAGGCGCTCGTCGAGGCCTTCAAGCACAAGGTGCCCAAGCAGCGGGAATATCTCGATACGCTTGGCGTTCTCTACAGCCTGATGCGCGACCTGCGCACCAAGTCGCGCAACGAGATCGAAAGCCATATCGACAATCCCGACGAATCCGCGATCTTCCAGCAGGCCCCGACCGTCCTGAAGAACAAGGACCTGACGGCCTTCATCTGCGACTATGTCCGCCTCATCATCATCGGCAATGCCCGCAGCCACGAGATCGAGGCGCTGATGGACGAGGAGATCAACACGATCACCCACGACAAGATGCACTCCTACAACTCGCTGGCGACGATGGGCGACGCCTTCCCCGCCATCGGCATCGTCGCGGCCGTTCTCGGGGTCATCAAGGCCATGGGCGCCATCACGGAAAGCCCGGAAGTTCTCGGCGGCAAGATCGCAGCCGCGCTCGTCGGCACCATGCTCGGCATCTTCCTGTCCTACTGCATCGTCAGCCCGCTGATCGCCAACGTGAAGCATGTGCGCGAAAAGCAGAACCGCCTCTACATCATCGTCAAGCAGACGCTGCTCGCCTACATGAACGGCTCCGTGCCGCAGGTGGCGCTCGAATACGGCCGCAAGACGATCTCCTCCTACGAGCGTCCGTCGATCGACGCCGTGGAGCAGGAAATGATGAACCCGGGCGGTGGCGGCGAGAGCAAGGCGGCCTGATCCATGACCAGCGAAAACATCTACTCCTTCGATCGCAGACTGCTGGCCCGCATGACGGGTGCGCTGGGCGACGACAAGACGATCGGCAAGATCTGCGCCGATCTCGGCCAGGTGTTCGGCGAGTTCCTGCCCGACCTGCTGCAGAGCGAAACCGGGCTCGACCTGACCATCGGCTATGCCGGCTTCGACACCGGCCTGAAGAGCGAGCTGATCCGCAAGCTCGGCGACGGGGTCGCGCTGTCGGATTGTCTGCTGCGCAACTGGTGCAACGATTTCACCATCAGCTGCGACAGCCCGGCGATCATCGCCATGATGGAAATGCTGCTGGGGTCTCCGGCCGAATCGATCGAGGAACCGCGGCCGCGCAATCTGTCGGGCATCGAGCTCGATGTCGCGGCCATCGTGTTCGAAAAGGTGGCGGGGGTTCTGAAGTCCGCCGTGAACGCGGCTGGCGGCTTCGAGCCGAATGTCGGCAAGGCCTATAATGCCGAGAACCGCCCGGCGGCCGACAAGGAGGCCGAGGACGTCTTTGCCGCCTGCGTCAACATTTCGCTCGGCGTCGGACCCGTGCTCTCGACCTTCTCGATCCTCGTGCCGCAGCAGACGCTGCTGAAGACGACGATCGTGTTTCCCAAGGGTATCGGGCAGGCCCGCCGCCAGAAGTCGGCCTGGGCCGAACAGGTCGAACAGCAGGTTCGCCGCTCCATGGTCGAGCTGCAGGCGCATATCAGGCTCGAGGAGCTGACGCTTGCCGCGATTACAAAGCTGAAGCCGGGCGACGTCATTCCCTTCCACGACCCGAAGGACGTGCGCGTCGACGTGAAGGCGAACGGCCGCGATCTCTATGTCTGCGAATTCGGACGCTCCGGCACACGCTACACCGTGCGGGTCAAGGACACCTACGGGTCCGAAGACGAGTTGCTCGAGCATCTCACGCGCTAATCCGCCGCTCCCCCGGCCCGCGACAGGCTTGGGGCAAGTTTCAACTGGAATACTCTCGACATGGCACCCAGAAAAGCACCCATTACAGAAGACATGAGCGCGGGAGCGGGCGATGCTGAGCTCGACCAGGCGATCGATGACCTGCGCGGCGTTCTGAAGACGGATGCCGAGGGCGGACTTCCCGATACCGGCTTCGACATGGATTTCGGCGCGGCCCCTGCGGCAGAACCCGATTTCATGAGCGACTTCGGCGCGGTCTCGCAGGACGAAGATCCTTTCGCGGGCACCTTCTCCGAGCCGACGGCCTTTGCCGACACGGCTTTCGGCGGCGGTGACGATGCGTTCGAGGACAGCTTTGCGACGCCCTCGGCCACCGCCGGCGCGACGATGCACGGCAATCTCGACCTGATCATGGACATCCCGATCGACGTCCAGATCGTGCTCGGCTCCAGCCGCATGCAGGTTTCCGGCCTGATGGGTCTGACGGAAGGCGCGACCATCGCGCTCGACCGCAAGATCGGCGAGCCGGTCGAGATCATGGTCAACGGCCGGGTGATCGGCCGTGGCGAGATCACGGTCCTGGAAGAAGACGACACCCGGTTCGGCGTCAGGCTGATCGAGGTGAACAGCGGAAAGAAGGCCTGAGGGCCTTGAGAACGTGTGAAAGGCGGTCATGACGGCCGGCTTTCAGATCCTGCAAGGGCGACTGCACGCCGTCCGGACCATCAGGGCCCGGAGACCACGGCAGCCGAGTGAGAGCGTTTCGACGTCGCGACTGAGCGCGACGCCGTCAAGGAAGGATCCATGATGGATTACGATGATTTCGAAGCATCGGCGCTGACGCGCCCCCTGACCCAGATGGACAAGGCTGCCGCCGTGCTCCTGAGCATGGGCAAGCCGATTGCCGGGAAACTGTTGAAGTTCTTCACGCAGAGCGAGCTGCAGGGCATCATCGCCTCCGCGCAGACGCTGCGGTCCATTCCGCCGCACGAGCTGGAAATCCTCGTCAACGAGTTCGAAGACCTGTTCACCGAAGGTGCGGGCCTGATGGACAATGCCAAGGCCATCGAGGCCATTCTGGAAGAAGGCCTGACGCCCGACGAGGTCGATGGCCTGCTCGGTCGCCGCACCGCATTCCAGTCCTACGAGACCAGCATCTGGGACAGGCTGCAGGATGCCGATCCGACCTTCGTCTCGCAGCATCTTTCGCGCGAACACCCCCAGACCATCGCCTATATCCTCTCCATGATGCCCTCGACCTTCGGCGCCAAGGTTCTGCTGCAGCTGCCGGAAAACGGGCGCGCCGACATCATCAACCGGACCGTCAACATGAAGAACGTGGCGCCGAAGGCCGCCGCGATCATCGAGACGCGGGTCGTGGAACTGCTGCGCGAGATGGATGCCGACCGCAACTCCGCCGGTTCGGTCAAGATTGCCGAAGTCATGAACGAGATGGAGAAGAACGACGTCGACACGCTGCTTGCCTCGCTCGAATCGATCAGCACCGAATCGGTCAAGAAAGTCCGGCCGAAGATCTTCCTCTTCGACGACATCCTCCTCATGCCGCAGAGGAGCCGCGTCGCGCTCTTCAACGACATCTCGGGCGACATCATCACGATGGCGCTGCGTGGATCGAGCATGGAACTGCGCGAATGCGTGCTCGCCTCGATCGGCGCCCGCCAGCGCCGCATGATCGAGTCGGATCTGGGCTCCGGCGATACCGGCATCAATCCGCGCGACATCGCCGTTGCCCGCCGCTCCGTCACGCAGGAAGCCATCCGGCTCGCCGCCAGCGGCCAGATCGAACTGAAGCCGAAGGAATCGGTCGCCGCTTAAGGCTGTCGAGCCTTTCAGCGCCAAGACATCGGAAGTCCGCCTGCGACCTGCGTCGCGGCGGGCTTTTCGCGTTCAACGGGGCTGAACCCATCCCCGGCCGACCCGGACGAGGCCCTTGCCAGATGCGGCCCGTCGGCCCACAACATGGCGAACAGCGCCCGCCGGCCCGGGATGATCCGACCCGGCAGGCGCGCCGTCGTGAAGGACCGTTTCCATGTCGGACGATCAGGATAAAGACAGCAAAACCGAATCGCCGTCCGAGAAAAAGCTCAGCGATGCCGTGGAGAAGGGCAATGTTCCCTTCTCCCGCGAAGTCACGATGTTCGCTTCCACGCTCGCCATCTACATCTATGTGGTCTTCTTCCTGCCGGATGGATTTCGGAGCATGGCCGAAGCGCTGAAGGATGTTTTCGAGCAACCGGATGCCTGGCGAATCACGACGTCGAACGATGCGTCGGCGCTGATCTCGAAACTCCTCTGGGCGTCGGGCTCCCTGGTCGTGCCGATCTTCGTGCTGATGATCGCGTTCGGCGTGGGCTCATCAATCCTACAGAACCTTCCGAGCCCCGTACTCGACCGGATCGCGCCGAAGCTCAACCGGATCTCGCCGATTGCCGGCGTATCGCGGATCTACAGCGTTCCCGGCCTTGTCGAGTTCGCAAAGTCGTTCTTCAAGATCGCCGTCATCTCCGGCATCGTCGCGCTCACCCTGTCGGACGACTTCTACGCGACGCTCGATGCCATGTTCTCCGATCCGTTCACGATCTTCGAGATCATCGGCCGCGACTTCAACAAGATCATGAACGTCGTCCTGTTCTCCACGGCCGTCATCGCCATTGCCGACTTCTTCTGGACGCGGCACCACTGGTACAGCGAGCTGCGCATGACCAAGCAGGAAGTGAAGGAGGAAATGAAGCAGACGCAGGGCGACCCCATCGTCAAGGCACGCTTACGCTCCATCGCTCGCGACCGTGCGCGGCGCCGGATGATTTCGTCGGTTCCGCGCGCAACGCTAGTCATCGCGAACCCCACCCACTTTGCCGTGGCGCTGCGCTATGTGCGGGAAGAAGGCGACGCCCCGGTCGTGGTGGCCAAGGGGCAGGACCTCGTTGCGTTGCGCATTCGCGCCCTTGCGGAGGAAAACAACATTCCGGTCTTCGAGGACCCGCCCCTCGCTCGCTCAATGTTTGCGCAAGTCTCGGTGGATAGTGTCATTCCACCGGTGTTTTACAAGGCGGTCGCCGAACTCATCCACCGGGTCTACGCAACGAAATCGAACCCGACACGGATGAACTGATTGCGATGAAAAAATGCGAATATTCCGAACAGCGCGAAAAGATCGTTGCGGATGCCATCCGTCCGGTCGCAACCGAACTCCGTCTCATCGATGCCGCGGACTTCATCGCGCTGCTGCGCTATGAATCGCATGGCAGCCTGGCCGACCTCGTGTCGTCGGCGGCCGAGCTCTATTTCGTTCCGGGTACGGTGAATTTCGGCATTGGCGGCAACTACATGCTCGACTGGAACCGCAGCCCGGAAATCGTTCTCGACCTGGAGCTGAAGCCCGACGGCGTGACCGTCTATGCGCAGCTTGCCCTGCGGGACGATTCCGCGGCGATCGAGATCAACCATATCGCCTTCAAGAAGCCGTCGGTCGATCCGGACGAGAACACGGCGTTTCTCGCCCGCAGCTTGAATGCGGCCAAATTCATGAAAACCTTTCCGACGGCACTCGCCAGTTAAGAAGGCTTTTCAGCTGATATAGCCAAGGCGGATCGCCTTGGCGATCGCCTGGATTCGGTTGACGGAGTCGAGCTTGGCGGTGGCCGCGCCCAGATAGGCGTTCACGGTGTGCACCGAGAGACCCATCTTTTCGGCAATCTCTTCGCTGATGTAACCATCGCCCGCCATCTGCAGGCAACCGATCTCGCGTTCGCTGAGCGCTTCGGCGGGCTGCAGCCGTCGCTCATCGGCGGCAAACAGGTCCGTCATCAGGTGGCAGCTTCGGCCGTGGAGATCGAGAATGATCTCGCTTGTCAGGTCGAGCGACGGCGCCATGAAGGCGACATAGCCATTTCCCTGCGCACCGAGGCGGACGGGGAAGGCGATCCCCGCATAGGACAGCGTCCGCGGCTTCATGCGGAGAACGAAGCGATCGAAATCGATCGTCTCCGCCGTCTGCCGGTTGTCCGCGCCGTTCCAGAGGAGCGGCAGGAGCGACGTGTCGAGATGCTGCTTCATCTCGTCGCCATAGGTCGAGACCACGTCCTGCGTCATCTCTTCCGCTGAGGTTCCCCAGTTGTCGAGGACGCAGGTCAGTTTGCGCGAAGCGGGCAGACCGTTTCCGTTCATTCGGAAGACGGCGAAGTTTCGAGCCTCGATATCCTTCTGCATCACCTGCAGGCGGGCAACGAGCAGGGCCGTGCGCGAGGCCCGTGTCTGGCGGCCGTTGCGGCTCTCATCGCCGCTCCGTCCTCCTGGAATATAGATGACCATCCGCGTTCCTATACCAGGTTGTTTCGAACCGCGCAGGCAATCGCTTCCGAGCGCGTCTTGGTCGCCGTCTTACGCATGACACTGGTGATGTAGTTGTTGATGGTATTGCGCGAGATGCCGAGGATAAGGGCGATCTCCTCGCTCGTCTTGCCTTCCGCGATCCAGGAAAGGCATTCGAGTTCGCGTTCCGTCAGGTCGAAATCGCGCTCCGAGCGCAGCGAGACGTCCCGCGCGAGGCTGGCGAAATAGCCCGTGAGGAGGCCGACGTCGCGCAGGCCTTCCCGCGACAGGATCAGGTCCTGCGGAAAGAGCAGCATCAGCGACAGGCGAAGCCGGCCGATCGAGAAGGTGATGGCGCAATATTCGCGGCTGATGCCGCGACCGAGGACGACCTCTTCGGGAAGGCGCATGAAGACAGGGTGCAACAGCGAGAGGCACTTTTCCTGCTCGTTGGTCTTGGCGTGGAGGCCCTGCATGACCTGGCCCAGCCGCTTGACCACATCGAAGGGCCAATCCGAGACCATGACGAAGTCGAGGCCGCTGTCCTGCGACAGGTCGTAGCGCGCCAGCAGATAGTGACTGGCACCGACATAATCCGTCAGCGCCGCAAGCGCCTTGTTGAGCTGACCGCGCGCAGCGCAATCTCCGAGCTTCTCCAGAAGCTGGCGCTTGGCTGCGGGATGGCCGACCGGACTGATCGGAACCGACTGGCCTGCGTGAACTGCTGGGCCTGCGTGAACTGCCGGGCTCGAACCCGCCAGCGCTGCTCGCATCGAGGCGACCGGCATCGGTCGTCCCGCAATCTCCGTATGAAGAGCTTCCATGACATTTTCCCCGTGACGGATCCGGTCATGCAACCTGTGCACGCGCGCCGCCAAGGGCAGCAAACGCGGCCGGGGATCCGCTTTCCCCGACGAGCACACATCACCATGCGAATCACTATCAAAACTATACAGGCCCGAACTCAAAAAACTACTGCCGGCTTATCGGGATTTACTTTTTGTTAATAACCTGAAGTGATTCGGACAAAAGACATTACAAATCTGTCGTTCACCGTGAACAAACGGGAACCATCCTTTTAAATCATTGATAATTATCCATTTTTCTAGCAACCATATTGGCCGTCGCGGGCGATAATGGCGGTGAATCGCGTTTTCCGGCGTTGCAACCATACGAAAATCGACGCCTGCCTGAGTCATGTTTCGAATCGGATTTGTATTTGCGAAGTCCATGTTGCGCAATTGCATCAGAATGGTTTCGAGCACAATAGCGTTCGTTGTGAAGCACACTTTTGATTAAACGAAGAACTATACCAGTTTTCGAAAGATATTTTCTTGGGCTGATACAATCATTTTTGACGCACCCGGAGTCGAGCCGCATCCGCAAGCAAGCAAATCGACCTTTCCACATAAAAAAGTGACCAATTGGTTAAATAGAGGAATCGTGCACGTGTCGCGTCGACCGTCGCGATACGGAGAGGACTGTGCCAAATGACACGAAGACTCCGCTCGGTGCCGTCCGTGACCTCTCCAAGCCTGAAAGAACCCACCCCGTCAGGCACCGTTTCTTGATCGCTCTGCCGCGCGCGGTCGGAAGGCTTGCACAAAAAAAATCCGCCGGAGGGGCGGATTTTTTCGCTGGCGGCGTCTTTCGAGGTCAGGCGGCTTTTTCTGCGACCCATTTGCGCAGGATCTTGGCCGCGCGTTCCTCGTTGATCTCGACCATGCGGGCCAGGCGCCGCTCCGGACCTTCCTTGACGCGGCGGTTGAAATCGCCGCCGTCTTCGCCGAGGCTGAGGAGGTCGTCGGTGCTGTCGAAGCCGAAATCCGAACCGAAACCTTCCATCAGGGCACCACCCGCGGCACCTGCAGGGGCCGGCGAGAAGTCCGGCAGTTCGAGGCCGACAGCCTCGGTCTCCGTCAGGGTGCCCGGGCCGCCGAAGCCCATGGACCGTGCCAGGGGACGCAGGCCCATCCAGACGACGAGGACGGCCACCGTGATGAAGGCGAGTGCATTGATGATGCCACCGAGATTGCGCGTCAGCGTCTCCATGATGCCTGGGCCTTCTACCGGCGCATCGAGCAGCTCGGTGTTGACGAAGTCCATGGCGGTCAGCGTCACCACGTCTCCCCGGGCAGCGTCGATGCCGACGGCGGAGGCGACGATCTTCTGCATCTCGGCGAGATAGGTGTCGATCTTGGCCTGATCGGCGCCTTCGCCGATCATGGCGGCAACCCGGCCGCGGTTGACGACGACGGCGACGGAGAGTTTCTCGACCTTGAAGCTGTTCTTGGTGGTCGCGATCGTCTTCGAGTTGATCTCGTAGTTGGTCTGCTCTTCCTTCTTCTCGGCCTGGTCGTTCGACTGCGGACCGGCGCCACCGCTCTTGGGGGCGGCCTGGGGCACGTTCTGCTGAACGGTCGTCGCGTTGTCGGCCTGCTGCTGGCTCGACTTCTGTTCTTCCTTGGTGACCCGCGTCGAGCGTTCGACGCGCGATTCCGGATCGTAGGTGGTTTCCTGAACCTGCTGCGTGTCGGTGTTGAGCTGCGCGGTGACGCTGGAGCGGAAGTTGTCGACGCCGAGGAAGGGCGAGAGGGCCTTGTCGATGTTCTTTTCGATTTCGCCCTGGACGGACTGGACGATGGAGAGCGACTGGTTCATCGCGCCGTTCTGCGGATCGTCGCCCGAGGCCAGGAGCTGGCCGGCGCTATCGAGAATGGTCACGTCGTCGATGGACAGGCCCGGAACGGAGGAGCCGACGAGATGGCGGATCGAGGCGGCAGCACCGCGACCGATGGTCGAGCTGGCGCGGATCATGACGGATGCGGTCGGCTTCTGCTCCGTTTTGCGGAAGCTTCCGCGGTCGGCCATGACGATGTGGACGCGGGCGGAGGTGATGCCGGAAATCTGCTGGATGGTGCGGGCGATTTCGCCTTCCAGAGCGCGGACCCGCGTGACTTCCTGCATGAAGGAGGTCAGGCCGAGCGAGCCGACATTGTCGAAGAGCTCATAGCCGGCATTGGCGCTGTTGGGGAGGCCGCGCTCGGCGAGGAACAGGCGTGCCTTGCTCGTATTGCCGACCGGGACCTGAACGCTCTTCCCGTCGGTGCCGACCTCGAAGGCGATACCGCCCTCGGCCAGCGCCATGGTGACCTGGTTGAGGTCTCCCGACTCCAGATTGACGTACAGGGTCTCGAAGGCCGGCTTGTTGACATAGAACCCGGCTGCCAGAACGAGCCCGATGGTTACGAGGGCCGCCGCCGCCATGGCGATCAGCTTGCCCTGCCCCAGGCTCGTCAAATTTTTCGTGACCGACGAAAGTTGATCTAACAGATTCATTCTGTTTCGCACCCAGTAGCGCACTTCACCGCGCGAGATTGCACGGACAAAGCTTCATTGCGCAGTCCCAACATCAGGGTCCGATCCGGCCGCTCTGGGCGAAAACCTTCGCACATGCGGGCACAGATCCATCTGACCCGTTTGGAGAATAGGATGCGAAGCTTGCGCGAACTTGTCGTTTCCCGCCGGGCTCCGGTCTCGATCCCAGTCGCGACACGCGAAAACGCACCTGCGGCTGAAACCGGAGGTGCGTTTTTTGGGGTACATTCCTGCCTTCGAAGACGGACGTGGGCTAGAAGGCCTCGAAGTCGCCGGCGGCTTCGGTCAGAGGCTGCGAATGGCCATGGCGCAGGCCGTTTGCGAGCGACTTCTGCATGTCCGCCAGCTTCACGAGGTTCAGGGCGGTGGAGATATCCACCAGCCACGATTCCGGCAGCGCTGCCGTGATCGTGTCGATGAACTCGGCGAGCCCGCGCGTCTTCTGGACCGCAAGGTCGATGCCCTGCAGAACCTGGATGCGGTGGGCCGAATTGGCCTGAGGTTCGCCCGCAAGCTCGCCCAGCATCGGCTCGATCCGCTCGATCAGGTAGGCGACGTCATGCAATTCCGAAACGACACGCATCATGACGTCCGGAAGGGCCTCGTCCATATCCCGGGGGATCTCTTTTCGCTCGCTCTGCATATGGTGTCCCCTGACCGCGCGCCGGACGGCGCGGTTGCTGATTAAAAGAACTCGATCGAATTGTCTGCGGGCTTGGGAGCCGGAACCGGGCGCTGCTCCTGGGCCACGGTCTTCTGCGTCTCGACGCCGGTCAGGGCGTATTGACGTGCCCGGCCGGTCACCGGCCAGTATTCCAGCTTGCGGCCATGCTCGCCGCCGGTGCTCTCGCCGACGATCGGGATGCCTTCGTCCTGCAGAAACCGGCGGGCGAACAGGGCATTCTGCTCGCCGACATTGGAAAAGCGCGCAATGGTCTTGGCGCCGCCGAAGATCTTGGCCTCGAGCCGATCGCGCCGCGCGCCTTTCTTGAGAAGACCGTTGATCAGCAATTCCATGAGATGGACGCCATAACGTGTGGCGTCCCCTCCCGATGACATCGCTTCGGCGGAACCGGGCAGCAGGAAATGGTTGATGCCGCCCACGCCTGCCACGGGATCACGCATGCAGGCAGCAACGCAGGAGCCGAGAATGGTCGAGAGAACCACGTCCGGGTCCGTTACGACCTTGTACTCGCCCTGGATAACATGCACGCGCTTAACCGCAGCGTCTAAGGTCATTTGAGCGCTCCGAACACGGCTTCGATCGCCGCCCGCATCTTTTCGATGGTGAAGGGCTTTGCCAGGACGTTGTTGGCGCCCAGCGCTGCCGCTTTGGTGACGAGTGCCCGGTCGCCCTGGGCCGTCAACATGATGAAGGCGGCCTTCTTGGTTGCCGGGTTGGTGCGAACGGCCTGCAGCAGACCGAGACCGTCCATCTTCGGCATGTTGAAGTCGGAGATCACGAGGTGATGCGGCTGCTGTGCCATGATCTTGGCCCCCTGCTCGCCATCGGCGGCAACGGTGATCTGCTTGAAGCCCAGCTGCTGCAGAGCTTCGCCCAGCAAAAGCCGGCTGGTAACCTGATCGTCGACGATCAGCACTTTGATTTTTTCGGCGATAGACATTATTCAGATCCTTCCCTTCGGGTCGCAGCGCATTTCAGAACTTCTTCCCCGATGGAGTTGAGGGGCAGTTGCATTTCGACGGCGCCTATCTCGTAGGCCACCCTCGGCATTCCATAGACCACGCAGGTCTTTTCATTCTGGCCGAACGTCCGGGCTCCGGCCTGACGCATCCGCAGAAGGCCGGAGGCGCCATCGCGCCCCATGCCCGTCAGGATGACGCCAATACCATTGCGGCCGGCGAGTTCGGCAACAGAGTCGAACAGAACGTCCACGGACGGGCGATGTCCGTTGACGGGCTCCCGATCGATCAGCCGGCACGTGGGTGCGGACGGATTGACGATCTGGAGGTGACGATCTCCCCCGGGGGCGAGATAGATCTTGCCGATCTCGAGCTTTGCCCCGTCGAAGGCCTCTTCGACCGTTGGGGCGCAAAGCCGGTTGAGACGCTCCGAGAAGCTTTTCGTGAAAGTGACCGGCATGTGCTGGGTGATCACCGTCGGCGGGCAGTTCTTCGGAAACTTCTGCAAGACGTTGATCAGGGCCTCCACCCCCCCGGTGGAGGACCCGATGGCGATGATCCGGCGGGCCGCCCGGTAGTCGACGGCCGTGGCATTGGTGTTGGCAGCGCTGGGTGCCGCAACCTTGTTGCCGGACAGGATGAACTTGCGCTGCGAGCGCGCCGCGGCCTTCACCTTTTCGGCGAGATCGCTGAAGGGGTGCGGATCGCCCGGCAGAGGCTTGCCGACGCAATCGAACGCGCCGATCTCGAGCGCCGCCACCGAGGCCTCGGCACCCTTGTGCGTCAGCGTCGAGACCATGATGACGGGCATCGGGCGCAGCCGCATGATCTTCTCGAGAAAATCGAGACCGTTCATGTTGGGCATCTCGATGTCGAGCGTGATGACGTCGGGATCGAGATCCTTGATCGCCTGGCGCGCCTGCAGCGCATCGGCCGCCTGACCGACCACGCTGACGGCGGGATCGGCATTCAGAATGGCCGTGATGAGACCGCGCATCGTGGCGCTGTCATCGACGACGAGGACGCGAGCGGGCGCGGTCATCAGCGGCCTCCCCCGTGCTTGCCGGTATAGCGATAGGCGGTAATGCCGATATTGTCGAACACGGCCTTCGCATCGCCGGACACGCGCTCGGAGTGACCGATATAGAGGTGCCCGCCGCCGTCCAGCATCGTGGCGAAGCGCGACCAGATCTTCATCTGGGTCGGCTCGTCGAAATAGATGACGACGTTGCGGCAGAAGATCACGTCGAACGGCCCCTTGAACGGCCACTGCGCCATGAGGTTCAGCTCGTTGAAGGTGATCAGACGCTTGACCTTGTCGTCGATCTGCCACTTCTCGCGACCGTTGATCGAGGTCTGCTGGAAATGCTGCTTGCGCATCTGCGGCGTCACCGTTTCCAGCGCGTTGACGTCATAGGCGCCGGCGCGGGCGATCGCGAGGATCTTCGGATCGATATCGGTCGCGAGGATCCGGATGTCGAAATCGGCCGCATTGGGCAGGACCGACAGAATGGTCAGCGCGATCGAATAGGGCTCCTGCCCGTCGGAACAGGCGGCGGACCAGATGCGGACGCGACCGCCGGCCTTGGCACGGGCGATCAGGCCCGGCAGGACCGCATCGCGCAGGTGCTCGAAATGGTGGTTCTCGCGGAAGAAGCGCGTGAAATTGGTCGTGAGATGCGACAGCATGTCCCGGCGCTCGGCGGCACCGGCCGGAGACGAGACGAGACTGCAGTACTCGCGGAAGCCCCCGAGGCCGAGATTGCGGATGTGTTTCGACAGGCGCGAATAGACGAGCGAGGCCTTGGACTCGTTCAGGTAGATGCCGGCATCGGCGTAGATCATCGCTGCGATCTCGGAAAGATCGCGGCGCGTCAGCGGGTATTCGCCGCTGGCCAGGCACTCGTCGGGCGACGCTTTCGTGTCGAATGCGGCCATTCTGCTCATGCGGCTTCGCTTTCGGTATGAGGAAAGACGGCGTCCAGTTCGATCAGGCAGATCATGCGCTTCTCGATGGCAAGGACGCCGCGGGCAAAGGTTCGCTCGAAATCGGAACTGACATCGGGCGTCGGCTGTATGTTGTCGTTCGTCACGCTCAATATGTCGGACACCGCCTCGACCAGCAGTCCGACGATCGTGTGTCCGGACTGTGCGACGATGATGACATGCCGAACGGTGGGTTCGGCCGGGTTCATTCCGAGGCGCGCGGCCAGATCGACGATCGGCAGGACGGCGCCCCGCAGGTTAATGACGCCGAGCATGTAGCTCGGCGTGTGTGGCATTTGCGTCGCAGGCGTCCACCCGCGGATCTCGCGGACGGACATGATATCGACGCAGAACTCCTGGTCGCCGATCCTGAAGGCGATCAGTTCGCGGGCACCGCTGGTCATGGTGTTTGCGAGCGTCGTCATGGCTTATCCCACAGCGGCCAGAGCTGATTCCAGCCTGAGGGGCTGGCCGCGGGAGGCGGCAACGACGGCGTCGACATCCAGGATGAGCGCCACGCGGCCGTCACCCAGAATGGTCGCCGCGGCGATGCCGGGCACATGGGTGTAGTTGGCCTCGAGGCTCTTGATGACCACCTGGCGCTGGCCCTGGATCGCATCGACCATCAGCGCGCGCTGACCGCCGCCTTCGGATTCCACCAGCAGGGCAACGCCTTCGACCGGATTGGCCTGGGTGGCGCGGAAGTTGAGGATCCGTCCGACATCGACCAGCGGGCAGAAGGAGTTGCGGATCGAGATCAGGCGCTGCGTCGCACCGAAGGAATGGATCGAGGCGGCATCCGGCTGCAGGGTTTCGACGATGGCGGTCAGCGGCACCACCAGCGTCTGGCTGGCCACCGTGACGACCATGCCGTCGAGGACGGCGAGCGTCAGCGGCAGGCTCATGGTGAAGACGGAGCCCTGGCCGGGCTTCGAGGAGATGTTGATGCGTCCGCCGAGCGCCTGGATGGAGCGCTTGACCACGTCCATGCCCACGCCGCGGCCGGAAAGGTCGGAGACCTTCTCAGCTGTCGAGAAGCCGGCATGGAAGATCAGGTTGTCGATTTCCTCGTCCGACAGGTTGGCATCGGCAGCGATCAGGTCGTTGTCGATCGCCTTCTGGCGAACGCGCTCGCGGTTGATGCCGGCGCCGTCGTCCGCAAGTTCGATGATGATGCGGCCCGAGCGGTGCTTGGCGGTCAGGCGGACCGTGCCTTCCGGGTTCTTGCCGAGGGCGATGCGCTTTTCCGGCATTTCGAGGCCGTGATCGACCGCGTTGCGAATCATGTGGGTCAGCGGCTCGGCGAGCTTGTCGATGACGGTCTTGTCGACTTCGGTGTTTTCACCCTCGGTGATGAGGCGAACCGACTTGCCGGTGATATCGGCGATTTCGCGCACCGTGCGGGCCATGCGCTGGAAGACGGGCTTCACCGGCTGGGCGCGGATGGCCATGACCGAATCCTGGATCTCGCGGGTGAGCTGCTGCAGCTCCTCGAGGCCCATATTGATCGACGACGTGCCGTTGGTGTCGTTTTCGATGACGCTCTGGGAGAGCATCGCCTGGTTGATGACGAGCTCGCCGACGAGGTTGATCAGGCGGTCGACGCGGTCGAGATCGACACGGATCGTCTGGCCTGCTGCTGCGGCCTGCTGCGCGCTGGCGGCATTGGCGGCACTGGCCGGCGCCTGCTTTGCTTCCGCTGCCTTGGCAGCGGCGCTGGCGAGATTGAGAACGTTGCTGGCGGTTTCCAAAGCGGTGGCAGCCGCGATCTGTTCCTCTTCCTCGACCACGCCGAGGGCCTGCGCTGGTTCATCGTCGAGAATGGAGAGATCGAAGGGAACGGCCTGCATCGGGGCTTCGCCGTCGACGGCAACGGGCTGCTCGCCCTCTGCAAGCTCGGCGATCTCAAGTTCGCAATCCCACTCGGCAAATTCGAACACGCCGCGGATCGCATCTTCGCCCTTGTCGGTGCGCAGCGAGATCTTCCAGGAGAAGTAGGCGTCTTCCGGGTTCAGGGCCTCCAGCGACGGCAGGCTGTCCATGTCGCAGAGGATGCTCATCTCACCGAGGCGCGAGAGGTCGCGCAGAAGCAGCGTCGCCTCGTTGCCCTTGCGGTAGAGGTCCGCATTCGGCTTGAAGGAGATTTCGAAGGTCGGCATCGCGGACGTCTCGGCGGCGGCGTCGCCACCGAAGTCGTCGAAGGAGAAGGCGACGGGGACGAAGCCCTGATCGTTCGGCGCCGCAGCGACGGGTGCCGGAGCAGCCGGCTTGGCGGGCGCCGCGGGCTTGGCCGGGGCAGCCTTTGCAGCCGGCGCTTCGGCAGCACCCGGGAGCGGCGTGCCGTGCGCCAGAGCTTCGAGTTCGCGGATCAGCTGCTTGGAACGCGCTTCGTCCACGCTGCCGCCGTCGCGGGCACAGTTGGTCAGGTCGGCCAGGACGTCGGCCGACTTGAGCATGACCTTCAGAACCTCCTGCGTCGGTTCCAGCTTGTTGGAGCGCACGCAATCCAGTGTCGTTTCGAACACGTGGGCGAACGAGACCAGATCATCCAGTCCGAAGGCGCCTGCACCGCCCTTGATGGAGTGAACGGCCCGGAAGACCGCATTGACCGTTTCCGGATCACGATCCCCGTCATTCAAACGGAGGAGACCGGATTCCAGTTCTGCGAGCTGTTCTTCACATTCCTGGAAGAAGATCTCTTTGATTTCATTCATATCCATAGCTGGAATCCTGGCGAGGGTGTTTTTTAAGCGGTTACGCGCTCGATGGCGTCGATCAGCTTGGTCGGATCGAAGGGCTTGACGATCCAGCCTGTCGCTCCGGCCTGGCGGGCGCGGTTCTTCTTTTCCGCGTCGCTCTCCGTGGTCAGGACCAGGATCGGAATGGCGCGGTACTTCTCGTTGCGACGGACGCCTTCGATAAAGCCAAAGCCATCGAGGCGGGGCATGTTGATGTCGGTGACGATGACGTCGGGGTTACAGTCTTCGAGGACTTCGAGACCTTCGATGCCATCTTCGGCCTGAATGGTTTCGAAACCGGCATTGTTGAGCGTCACGAGGAGCATATTCCGGATGGTCCGGCTATCGTCCACTGTGAGAACCTTCTTCTTCATTTTCAGATCTCCTTGGCCATCAGGTGGTCGACATTGACCCCGATGAGCTGCGTCGTTTTGGTAAAAGCGTCCGACACCTTGGAAATGGTGAAGGCGTGTTTGTCCTGTTCCCAGCTCTTGGCACCGGCCATCAGGACCTGCACGCAGAGCGCTCCGACCCGCTCGACGGCCGATGCATCGATGACGATGTTGCTGCCACGCATCTCCGTCAGCTTGCTGTGAAGGGCGCTTGCCTCATTGAGGTCGAGGACCGGCGCGAGATTGAGCGTCTTCGATGCGGCTTTCTTTGGGGCCATCACGGCGCCTTTCCTTGTGTCACCTGGAGGAGATTGACCTGTCGAACGAAACCGTCCCGTCTGCCAACGCCCGCAAGGGCGGTGTCACGCAGGCGGCACGGGCATGGACGCAGAGCCGGGAGCATCATCATGATCGCCCCCATGCCGACACACGCCCGAAGGCCATGTCGTCCTCGTCATCGAGAAAGGCCTCCGCCTTCGTCACCGGCGCGGCCAGGGCCTGTCGCGGTTGCGTGGCGGCGGCCATCGTATTGGCTGCCGCACGTGCGCCCGTGCCTTCGGGGCGCAGCGTGAAGCGGCGAATGGTCTCACCGAGCTCGATCGTCACCAGCCGGGCCGTCCGGCCGGCGTCGCTGGTGCGCTCCGCGTCGCTGGTGAGGCCGGCAAGCGCGCGGCCGGAACGGCCGATCTCGGTGCGCAGATCCTCAAGGCTCGACAGATCCTCGCCCGACTGCCGGGCGATGCCGGTGATGGCGGACTGGATGCCGTGGACCTGTTCGACGATGCTGCCGATCGCGGCCTGGGTGCGGCCGACGCGTTCGACGCCGGCATCGACCTGGGCCTTGGTGCCCGTGACCAGCTGCTTGATTTCCCGGGCCGCATCGCCGGAGCGCTGGGCGAGTGCCCGCACTTCCTGGGCGACGACCGCGAAACCGCGACCGCTTTCGCCTGCACGCGCGGCCTCGATCCCGGCATTCAAGGCGAGAAGATTGGTCTGGAAGGCGATTTCGTCGATGACGCCGATGATCTGGCCGATCTTTTCGGCGGAGGTCTCGATGTCGGCCATCGCCGCGATGGCAAGGCCGGCGATCTCGCCGCTGCGCTCGACCGAATGGCCGGTGGCTGCGACGGCTTTTTCGGCCTCGGCACTCTCGCGCGCGCTTTCGCGAACGCGGGCGACCAGGGCCTCGAGCCGTTGCGCAACCGAGTCCAGAGCCGCCGCCTCGGATTGCGCGGACGATCCCAGGCGTTCGGTGCCTTCGGCCAGCGCGGCACCGGCCGTGGCGGAGGAGGATATGCCCGCATCGAGCGTGCGAAGATTCGCCTCGATCGTGTCGAGAGCCGCATCCAGCGAGCGGGCGAGCGGAACGGCGGCATCCGGAACATCGGCCGGCGTGCGGGCCGAGACATCGCCCAGCGACAAGGCATCGGCAATGCCGGCGAAGGCTGCGAGAAGTTCGGTTTCGGACGCGGTGCGCGTTTCCGCAATCTGCCGCTGATGGGCCTGGCGCTGTTCGTTGAAGCGCAGCGTGACGCCGATTTCGGTATCGACGAACACGGTTCGCACCAAGGCGGAGACGAGCTCCGTCAATTCCTGCTGTTTGCCCTTGCCGGTCGACAGCATGGATTTCGGCCAGAAGGCCTCGACGGCAGCGACGATGAGCCGTTCGAGAATGACGCCGTGGCCGGCGATCTGCCAGCGGGGATCAAGGCCCATGCGGCTTTCCGCATCGGCCAGAACCTTGACGCGCTCGGCATAGAGACTGTCGAACCGCGCATCCGTCAACACGCCCCAATGGGAGGCATGGAGGTCATGCAGGCGATCGATCTGGCGGTCGCTGGAAAAATGGCGCGAGGCTTCCGGGAAAGTCTGAAGGCGCTGGAAAAGATCGCGCAAAGCGAGATCGACCTGGGGCTGAAGGGCCTGACGGTGACGACGCAGGATATCCGTTTCGCCGGAATCCAGCCCGGCAAACCGCAGGCGCTCGACCAGGCTTCCCGCCTGCGCCCTCCGATTCTGGTCCGCCACCGCTTCCTGTGCCACGCTTGTCCCCGGTCCCGTAGGTCTCCCGTCAGGATCGGTGACCATCACCGCCTGCCGAACGATATGAGAATGTGCGCCTGTGGCGCACGATGATGCCAATTTGGCCGAAAACGGTACAAAGCCCGTTAACGTCCCATACCGGGTTGGAACCGGCTCGTCGGATCGGCATCATGCCCGGGAGAGGACAAGGGTCCCCACTTCGACGTGTAGGGACCATGTTTATGGTTAATTCGTTGCTTGAAGGTTAACGGCCGACCCCTATTCCACAGAATGCTGAACGATCCTGGGACAAAAGCCGCAAACGCCTGTGAATACAGGTTTTCACCCCCCAATCCTTGCAATTGTGGCGGTGGTCACGCGCGCATAGAAAGAGGACGCTTCCGGCACGACGTCCGGCCCCGAGCGACCCGCGTCATGAGAGACGCAATCCGGTCGTTCCGGCACCGTCGCGTGTCTTACGGGAAGGATCCAGCGGGCATCATGACGATGACGCGAAAAGGAAACGGGCAATGATTGTTCTCGGACTGAGCGCCACCCTCATCGCATGCCTGACGCTCGTTGCCGTCTCCGTTCTTCTCAATATCGAGGACGGCCGCGTCACGCTCCCATCCCGGGTGCTCTGACGTCCTGCGGGACCGATCCTTTCCGGCATATTTCGTGTCGCTGAAGATCTAACCCCGGGCCCGCTCCGCCCTATCTCATGGTTCATCCATTCGGAAAGGAACCATCCATGGGTATCGAAAGCATCCTCATCTTTCTGCTGATCGGGGCCGTCGCCGGCTGGCTTGCCGGGCTCATCGTCTCGGGCTTCGGCTTCGGCCTGTTCGGCAACATCATCGTCGGCATTCTCGGCGCCTTCATCGCGGGCTGGCTGTTTCCTCGTCTCGGCTTCGTGATCGGCGGCGGCATTCTCGCCGCGATCATCCATGCCACCCTCGGCGCGATCATTCTGCTCGTGCTCATTCGCGTGATCAAGCGAGCCTGAGGACGCGACATCCATGACCCGCACGACAGATCCCAAAATCGAAGCCGCACTCGCCTCGTTCATCTCCGACCATCCGGAGATCGACAGCCGGGACGCGGCGATTGCCGCCATTCTCGAGAACTGGTTCACGAGCCATGGCTACCTGCCGCACGGCCAGACGGGCACGCGTCCCGAAGATCTCGACGCCACGAACGACGATTGAACCACGCGGTATCCGGACGTGTGAAGGCGGGTCGAACGATCCGCCTTTCATGTCTGCATGGACCGGCCTTGGGGTCGGCACGCGGGTCGAACCAACATTGGAAAAGCGGATAGCCTGATGAGCCTCTCCTCCGTGACCGCCTTCCTTGCCGAGACGGCGCCCGATCTTCACGTGATCGTTCTCGACGAGAGCACGGCGACCGTCGCGATGGCGGCGGCAGCCCATGGCGTCGCGCCGGCGCAGATCGCCAAGACCCTGGCGCTGCGGGCGGGCGAGGAGGTGATCCTGATCGTCACCGGCGGCGAAGCGCGCCTCGACAACAAGAAGTTCAAGGCGCAGTTCGGCACCAAGGCCCGGATGCTCGACCTTGCCGATGTCGAAACCGAGACGAGCCACCCGGTCGGCGGAGTCTGCCCCTTCGGCCTGCCGCGGCCGATCGCGGTCTATTGCGACGTGTCGCTGCGCGCCTTCGACATCGTGGTGCCCGCAGCCGGAGCGATCAACGCGGCGGTGCGGATTTCGCCCGAGCGCATGGCGGAGATCACCGGTGCGACGTGGATCGACGTGGCGGCAGCGTCATAAATCCGCTGATCGGCTGCCTTTTCAAAACGATCTTTCTTTTCAAGGCGATAGACCGGAACGAAGGCGTAAGTTTACACGCACTTTTTCGGCCTCAGGCGCCCTCGCCTCTTTTCAGCCATTGAATGGACAAGAAAATCGCCTTGAAGCAGATCTTCGACCGATAGTGAAAGAATCAACGCATGAACAGGATAGCCTTGTCGGCTTTGCTGGCGGCAGGCGCCGCCACCTCGACGGCCGCCATGGATCAGAGGCTCGTTCGCCAGTTCGAGAAACTCGACCCGGCCACGAGGCTGGAGCAGCGCTGCGATACCGAAGCGATGGAACGCATCAACAAGGACAAGAACCATTACCGTCCCGACAAGGTGATCGCCTATGCCTTCGGCGATCCGGTGACGGGCACGAACACGATCACGGCACCGGGGGCGGTGTTTCGGAGCCAAGGCGAGTGGTATCGGCTGAAATTCCGCTGCACGACCGGCCCGGATCACATCGATGTGGAATCCTTCAAATACGAGATTGGCAGCCAGATCCCGCATGACGCCTGGGAACGGCATTATCTCTATCCCTGACGCAGGATCTTTCGAGGGTCACGCGAAAGCCGGCTGACCCGCCTAATTGGCAGCCCAGAGCACGAGACCCATCGAGACCGTCAGGAATGCCATGGTGGTCAGCAGCGTGCGCATCATGTGTGCGGCCATATCAACATCCTCCCCGCGTGCGTCCGGTATCGGCACCGGACGGTTCCGTCGTTCCCGATCACCCCTCATCTGCGGATCGCCTCCTCCAAGGCCGGTCCGTCGTCAGGGGTCTTCACCCTTGCGTTAACGAGCATATCGTCCATCCGTTAACAGTTCGCGGCACCTGCACCGGATTAGCACATATTAGGTATTCCTAATATCAATTTTAAAGCGCTCGTGTGAAGAAAGATTCTTTTCCGGGGTATGGGAATAAACCTTCGTCGCCGTGCGTATATGAGGCATGGACGACAGGAAAAGCCCTTTCGATGTCATCGGCCAGCTTGGCGCTCTTCGGCGCTATGCCCGATCGCTCGTGCGCAATCCGCACGATGCGGAGGATCTGGTGCAGGACGCGCTGATGCGCGCCTACGAACGCCGGCCGACCTTTCGCCAGGGTGCGAACCTGCGGACATGGCTGATGTCCGTCCTTCACAACACGCATATCGACAGCCTGCGCCGCAAGCGCTCGCAGGCGCGGCGCGTGGAGGAGGCAGCGCTGCTGTCGGAAGGGCTGCATCATGGCGACGCGGAAGATGTGGTTCGTCTCGCACAGCTGCGCGAAGCCTTCTTCAGCCTTCCGGAAGAGCAACGTGCAGCGCTTCATCTCGTCGCCATCGACGACATGTCCTACCAGGATGCCGCGCGCGTCCTCGATATTCCCGTGGGGACGCTGATGTCGCGCCTTTCCCGCGCGCGGGCTCGCCTGCGCGCCTTCGAGGAAGGCCGTGCGCCGCCGCACCTCAAGATCGTTGGAGGTACCGACAATGACCGTGGCTGACCCGATTCTCGACAGCGACCTCGATGCCTATGTCGACAACCAGCTGACGCCGAAGCGGCGCCTGCAGGTCGAAGCGCATCTGGCGCAGAACCCGGAGGCCGCCGCCCGCGTCATGGGCGATCTGCACATGCGCGGCGAACTGCGCCTGTCGCTGCAGGCGACCGTCGATCCCGGCGGCACGCGCCAGACCCGCGATGCGGCGCGGCGGCTGGAAAGCGGTCTGCGTTTTCCCCGGTTCGGCCAGCAACTGCAACGCGTGGCCGCCGTCAGCCTGCTCGTCGGTGCCGGCTGGGTCGCCAGCACGAGCTTCGGCCCCTTTCAGGTGACGGAGGTCGTGGCCTCCGAGCCGCCGCCGGCCCATGTCGAGGAAGCCGTCCGGGCACACCGCACGGCGGAGATCCGCGAAACCATGTCGTCGCAGCCGGAGGTGCACACCTACGACCGCGAGGACATCCGCGCCGCGACCGCGATCGTCATGCCGGCGCTGCCGGACAGCTGGACCGTGGTCGATGTGCAGGTGTTCCCCTCGCGCTTCGGCCCAAGCGTCGAACTCGCCATCCGCACGCCGGACAAGGCGCAGATGTCGCTCTTCGCCGTTCGACCGGGCGCTTTTTCGGTGCGGCCGGTGAAGACCTACGCGATCGACGGCATCGAGGCGGCGGACTGGCAGATCGGCGACGTCGCCTATGCGCTGGTTTCCGCGACCGGCGAGGCGAAGCTGACCCAGACGGCGGAGCGCCTCTCCAAAACCCTTTACTGACCCCGGACCGGACTGACCCCGGACCGGCCCCTGGGCCTTCCGGTGCCGACGTCCTTCACAGTTTCTGATCCAACCATCCCCACTTTCTCATCCAAAAGGAGACCCCCGATGAGTTTCAGCAATCCCGGCCCCCGCTACGGCGCAACGGCACAGAGCGGCGCCTTCCTCGACCAGGCGCTGCGCCAGCACATGCTGCGCGTCTACAACTATATGGGTCTCGGCCTCGTGGTCACCGGCCTCGTCGCCTTCATCGTCGGCACGACGCCGGCGCTCTACGTTCCGATCTTCCAGTCGCCGCTGAAGTGGGTCGTCATGCTCGCGCCGGTCGGCTTCGTGCTGTTCATGTCGTTCCGCCTGCAGACCATGTCGGCGGGCATGGCACAGGCCATGTTCTGGGCGTTCTGCGCCGTGATGGGCCTGTCGCTCGCCTCCGTCTTCCTCGTGTTCACCGGAACGAGCATCGCGCGCACCTTCTTCATCGCCGCGACCATGTTCGGCGCGACCAGCCTTTACGGCTACGTGACCAAGGCCGACCTGTCGAAGATGGGCTCGTTCCTGATGATGGGCCTGATCGGCGTGGTCATCGCCTCGGTCGTCAACATCTTCCTCGGCTCGTCCGCCCTGCAGTTCGCCATCTCGGTCATCGGCATCGTCGTGTTCGTCGGCCTGACGGCTTACGACACGCAGAACATCAAGGAACAGTTTGCCGAGAACATGGACCAGGAATCGCAGCAGAAGCTTGCCGTCTTCGGCGCCCTGTCGCTGTACCTGAACTTCGTCAACATCTTCCAGCTCCTGCTGAACTTCACCGGCGAGCGCGAATAGTCGCGTCCGACGTCCCGTCTTTCTCCTTCCGGCCCGCGGGCCGGGGGGATCCCTTCAAGCCGTTCCTGCAACAGTCGCGTTGCGCATGAGATCACGGAGACACATCACCATGGACAGCAATGACCGCCAGGCGATCGACGGGCTCTTTTCCCGCATTGCCGAGGTCGAGCGCCAATCCGGCCCGCTCGATCAGGAGGCCAATGCCTTCATCGGCCAGAAAATCGCCGCCCAGCCGACGGCCGCCTACCTGATGGCGCAGACCATCGTCGTCCAGGACCAGGCTCTGGCGGCGGCCGAGCAGCGGATCCAGGAACTGGAGCGCCAGTCGTCCGGTCGCTCTTCCGGCGGGCTGTTCTCCAGCCTGTTCGGTGGCGGAAGCCAGGCCTCCCCTGCCCGCCATGCAGCACCGGCGAACAGCTATGGGCAGCAGCCCCCGCAAGGCGGCTATGCTCAGGCCAGCCCCGCCATGGGCCAACAGCCGGCAGGCCAGCCGGGCGCCCAGCCCAACAGCCCATCCAACAGCCCCTGGGGTAACCAGGGCGGTGTTCAGCAAGGGCAACGGGCTGGTGGCGGCTTTCTGCAAGGTGCGGCCCAGACCGCCATGGGCGTCGCCGGCGGCATGCTCCTCGGCAGCGCCATCGGCAGCATGTTCTCCGGCGGCGAAGCCAACGCGGCGGAAACGCCCGCCGAAGCTCCGGCAGAAGACACGGGCGCCGACGACATGGGTGGCGACGATATGGGCGATATGGATTTCTGATCGCCCGAAGCATCGAACGAAAAGCGAGAGTCGGCCAAAAGCCGGCTCTTTTTCGTGATGGCCGATGGCGGAAAACACGGGTCGTCCATCGCACGCGCGAGACAGTCCGATGGACGCGGTCGAGATCACGGTTTTCCCGGATAATCTTCGAAAAAAGGGAGAGAAGAATGGTGCTGCTAGAGAGATTTGAACTCTCGGCCTCTCCCTTACCAAGGGAGTGCTCTACCCCTGAGCTATAGCAGCACTGAAGACAGCGGCGGCGCAGAGGCGACCGTGTCGGAGCGAGGGCCTATTGCCATAGGTTTTCGGGGAGCGCAAGGCAGGGGAAGCGGTTTTCTTGTGTTTGGAGCATTTGGAGGCGGCCCGAGGGCACGGCTTGGGTTTCGCGCGGCGCGGCGATTTTGTAGGAAGGCGGCGTGGCGGTGCGGTGCGGACGGTCGGATGCACGCGATCGTTCGGATGCGGCCATGGTCTAAAGGGACGGGAGCGGCAAATGAGCGAGGCGGAACGGCAGGCACAGGCGCGGCGGGAACGGGCGGCGCGGACGTTGCGGGAGAACCTCCAGCGGCGCAAGCAGCAGGGACGCGCGCGACGGGCCGGCGATGCCGACGAGGCCGTGGGATTGCCGGCGGCCAGCGGCGAGGCGCTTGTCGACGTCGGTGGCGATACGCCTCTTCCCGCGGACCCCGAACCTGCCGAGGCCGAATCGGCTGCGGACGACGAGCGCGCGCATCGCAGCGATGGCGAGATCGATCCCGCAGGCGGTGTCGATCGGCATCCTGCCGCAAATCCGGACCAATCCTCAAGATAATGCGGCGCGGCGCCCCTCTTTCCGGGTGCCAGCATCGCCCACGCAAACCGCTCGCGCCGCCGCGTCCTGCGGATCGCTTCTCATTTGCCCTGGCTTGCTTTATGGAAGCCGCTTTCCTGCCGACGAACGGCATATCTATCATGCAGGGGCGTTTCAGCCCCGACGAGGACTGATCATGGATCGCATCAGAATTACCGGTGGCAACGAGCTTCACGGGATCATCCCGATTTCCGGCGCCAAGAACGCCGCCCTGCCGCTGATGATCGCATCGCTCCTCACAGACGACACGCTGACGCTGGAAAACGTGCCGCATCTCGCCGATGTCGAGCAGCTCATCCGCATCCTCGGCAATCACGGCGCCGACATCTCGGTCAACGGCCGGCGCGAGCGGCAGGGCGAAAGCTATGCGCGCACGATCCACTTCACCTGCCGCAACATCGTCGATACCACGGCGCCCTATGAGCTGGTCTCGAAGATGCGCGCCAGCTTCTGGGTCATCGGACCGCTTCTGGCGCGCGAGGGCAAGGCGCGCGTGTCGCTGCCCGGCGGCTGCGCCATCGGGACGCGGCCGGTCGATCTCTTCATCGAGGGCCTTGCGGCGCTCGGCGCGAATATCGAGATCGACAGCGGCTACATCAATGCGACGGCCCCCGCAGGCGGGCTGATCGGCGCACGCTACGTGTTTCCGAAAGTCTCCGTCGGGGCGACGCATGTCATGATGATGGCGGCGACGCTGGCCAATGGCACGACCACGATCGGCAATGCCGCGCGCGAGCCGGAAGTGGTCGATCTCGCGAACTGCCTCAACGCCATGGGCGCGAAGGTCACCGGCGCCGGCACCTCCACCATCACCATCGAGGGCGTCACCTCGCTTTCGGGCGCGCGCCACCGCGTCCTGCCCGATCGCATCGAAACCGGCACCTATGCCATGGCCGTGGCCATGACCGGCGGCGATGTCATCCTCGAAGGCACCGATGCGAGCCTGCTCGACACGGCGCTCGAAGCGATCCGCCGTGCGGGCGCCGAGATCACGCCGACGGAAACCGGCATCCGGGTCTATCGCAATGGCGGCGGCATCAAGCCGGTCGATGTGGTCACCGACCCCTTTCCGGGCTTCCCGACCGACCTGCAGGCGCAGTTCATGGGCCTGATGACGCGTTCCAGCGGCGTTTCGCACATCACCGAGACGATCTTCGAAAACCGCTTCATGCACGTGCAGGAGCTCGCCCGGCTCGGCGCGCGCATCACCCTGTCCGGGCAGACGGCGAAGATCGAGGGCGTGCCGCGCCTGAAAGGTGCGCCGGTCATGGCGACAGACCTTCGCGCCTCCGTATCGCTGGTCATCGCCGGCCTGGTGGCCGAAGGCGATACGATGGTGTCGCGCGTCTATCATCTGGATCGCGGCTTCGAGCGGCTGGAAGAGAAGCTGACGCGCTGCGGCGCGATCGTCGAGCGCGTGACCGACTGATGCGCGGCGGGTCGCGGCCCGTTGCGCAAGCCGCCGCCGCGACCTATCTCTGCTCCGGACCCCGGAACCCGAAGGGCCAGATCTCACAGGCAGGACCTCATGGACACATTGAAGCTCATGGCGCTGGACGCGCAGGACCTGGAGATCATCTCCGCACATGTGCAGGATGCGGTCTTCAAGGTCGAGGGCATCTCCTACACGCCCCGGACCGGCAGCTTCGCGCTGGTGGTCAACCGCTTCGTCTGGGAAAAGACGGTGGGCGGCGATGCGGCCGCCGCCAAGAAGAAGACCAATGAGCGCCGCCGCGCCGTGATCGGCTTCCACCGCGTGACGTCCGTGCGCTCCATCGGCTTTTCGAGGACGGACACGGACGCCGTGCTGTCGCTGCTGGCCCTGCGGTTCGAGCCCAAGGGCGAGGGCCCGGACGGCGTGCTGGAACTGGTGCTGGCCGGCGATGCGACGATCGCGCTGAATGTGGAATGTATCGAGGTACAGCTTGCGGATACGGGCGGGGCGTGGGAAACCGCTTTCAGGCCTCACCATCCGGAAAGCTGAGACGGTGCCGGCCGGCGCTTGACGGGGAGAGGCCAATGACGCCGGCGACCCCAACGGCGCTGTTCCGTCTGGCATGCCCGAATTCCCTATGACGTCCGCCGACACGAAGGATCCCGACACAGTGGCCATTCGCCTCGACCACCGCGCTTCCGATTTCGAGGCCGCATTCGCGGCCTTTCTCACCACCAAGCGGGAGGTCTCCGAGGATGTCGACCTGACCGTGCGCCGGATCATCGCCGACGTGCGCGAGCGGGGTGACGCCGCCCTGTCCGAATATACGCTGAAATGGGACAAGCTCGACCACGCCACGACCGCCATGGCCGTCTCGGCCGAGGAGGTGGATGCCGCGATCGAAGCCGTGCCGTCCGAAGTGCTGGGCGCCCTGAAGGTCGCCGCCGTGCGGATCGAGGCGCACCATGCCCGCCAGCTGCCGAAAGACGACATCTATACCGATGCCATGGGCGTCGGCCTCGGCTCGCGATGGACGCCGATCGATGCGGTCGGCCTCTACGTTCCCGGGGGCACGGCGAGCTATCCCAGCTCCGTGCTGATGAACGCCTTGCCGGCGAAGGTCGCCGGCGTTCCGCGCGTGGTCATGGTCGTGCCGGCGCTGGCCGGCAACATCAATCCCGCCGTTCTCGCCGCAGCCCGCATGGCCGGCGTGTCCGAGATCTACCGGATCGGCGGCGCGCAGGCCATCGCGGCCCTTGCCTATGGCACGGCCACGATCGCACCGGTCGCCAAGATCATGGGTCCGGGCAACGCCTATGTGGCCGCCGCCAAGCGCCAGGTGTTCGGCACGGTCGGCATCGACATGATCGCCGGCCCATCCGAAGTTCTCGTGATCGCCGACAAGGACAACGACCCGGACTGGATCGCCGCCGACCTTCTGGCGCAGGCCGAGCACGATATCAATTCGCAGTCGATCCTCATCACCGACGATGCCGCGTTTGCCGATGCGGTCGAACGGGCGGTCGAGCGGCAGCTCGCCACGCTTCCCCGCGCGGAGACGGCGCGCAGCAGCTGGCGCGATTTCGGCGCTATCATTCTCGTCGAGGATCTTGCCAGCGCACCGGACCTTGCCAACCGGATCGCAGCCGAGCACCTGGAACTGGCCCTGGCCGATCCGGATGCGATGATCCCCAAGATCCGCAATGCGGGGGCGATCTTCATCGGACGCTACACGCCCGAGGTCATCGGCGACTATGTCGGCGGCTCCAACCATGTGCTGCCGACGGCGCGCTCGGCCCGCTTCTCTTCCGGACTCGGCGTGCTCGACTATGTGAAGCGCACCTCGATCCTCAGGCTCGGCACCGAACAGCTGCGCGATCTTGGCCCCGCCGCCATCGCGCTCGCCCGTGCGGAGGGTCTGGAGGCCCATGCGCGCTCGGTGGCGATCCGCCTCAACCTTGGAGAGACGGGATGAGCCAGGCGCCCGCTTTTCGCCTCTGCGACGTGGTGCTGGACGAGACGATCGGCCGCTCGACGCCCGATGTGGAGCATGAGCGGGCCGTCGCCATCTTCGACCTGATCGAGGAAAACAGCTTCGAGCCGATCGGCCATGACGGTGGCCCCTACCGGCTGAAACTGTCGCTGATGGACAGCAAGCTCGTGCTCAACGTGACCACCGAGGCGGGCGGCGACGTCATCACCCATATTCTCTCGCTGACGCCGTTCCGCCGCATCGTGCGCGATTATTTCATGATCTGCGAGAGCTATTACGAGGCAATCCGCAGCTCGACGCCGAGCCAGATCGAAGCGATCGACATGGGACGGCGCGGCATTCACAACGAGGGTTCGCAGACGCTGATGGATCGCCTTTCCGGCAAGATCAAGCTCGACTTCGACACGGCACGCCGACTCTTCACCCTCGTCTGCGTGCTCTACTGGCGGGGGTAGGCGATGGCGCCGGGGCTTGAACCGCGAGACGACGGCACCGGACCTCCGCGGTCGGTGCTGTTCATGTGCGGCATGAATGCCATCCGCTCTCCCATGGCCGAGGTGCTGGCAAAGGCGCTGCTGCCGGCCGGGACCTACATCGCCTCGGCGGGCGTCAAGACCGGCGAGCGCGACCCCTTCGTCGATGTCGTGCTGGACGAGCTGGGCCTGACCGCCGGACGCCATGAGCCGCACACGCTGGACCAGCTCGAGGACGACTATTTCGACATGATCGTCACCCTTGCCCCGGAGGCGCATCACCGCGCGCTGGAGCTGACCCGCTCGATGGCCGTGGATGTGGAATATTGGCCGACGGCAGATCCGACGGCCGCCATCGGCACGCGCGACCAGATCGTCGGGGCCTATCGCGATGTGCGCGACCATCTGGAAAGTCTCATCCGGCATCGTTTGCTTGGACAATCGCCGAACAAGATGCCATAGAGCGGGTTACGCGCAGCCGCGCATGCGAGGACAGGCGTTCTCCGGTGGCCGCACGGACCCTCGTCGACGCCCTCGTGCCCGGCCTGCAGCGTCGAAAGACGCCGTTTTGCCGTTGCCGAACCCCCGGCCGCTGACGGAAAGATCGAAAACCGGAACGCCGCTGTTCACAAACGGACGGTGATTGTGTAGTTTCCGGCAAATTTTTTAAAGAGGCCCAGGGCCTTCATGAAACTCGGAAAGACAAATCGTCAATGGCGAAAGAAGAAGTCCTCGAATTCCCGGGCGTCGTAACCGAACTGCTCCCCAATGCGACGTTCCGCGTCAAGCTGGAAAACGAACACGAAATCATCGCCCACACCGCCGGCCGCATGCGCAAGAACCGCATCCGCGTTCTTGCCGGCGACAAGGTGCTGGTGGAAATGACCCCGTACGACCTGACCAAGGGCCGCATCACCTACCGCTTCAAGTAAGGCGCGCGAAGACAGGCACGGGGTGAAGCCGGGCCGGCGCGCCGAGACGCATCGCATCCTGTCATGCGCCGCCGCACATCACAGCGCTGCGAGATCGTACCCGTTTCGGCTCGGGGACGGCATGAAGGCAGCGCAAGCGGGCATGGCCAGAACCGACACCGCTCCGCCATGCAAGCTGCCGCATGCGCCCGTTCCGTCAAACCGGTTCCGGTCGGGAGATCCTTGCGCAGAGATCCGGGAACGACAGACGATGGCAAACGATCAGACGCTTATCCTGGCATCCGGCTCGCCCCGCCGCGTCGAGCTCCTCGCGCAGGTCGGCATCGAGCCGAGGCGATTGATGCCGATGGATCTCGACGAGACCCCGCGGCGCACGGAGCATCCGCGCTCGCTCGCCTGGCGGCTTTCCGCCGAAAAGGCGCGAGCGGCGGCAGCGACGCTGAAAGGCATGGACGAGGCGCGCGGCGCCTATCTTCTGGCAGCCGATACCGTCGTCAGCGTCGGTCGCCGCATCCTGCAAAAACCGGAAAGCCTTGGAGAGGCCACGGCCGCCCTGACGCTTCTCTCCGGCCGCAGCCACCGGGTCTATACCGGCATCTGCCTCATCACGCCGGACGGCTCCGTTCGACAGAAGGTGATCGACACGAAGGTCCGCTTTCGCCGCCTGACCTCCCACGATATCGAGAGCTATCTCGCCTCCGGCCAGTGGCGCGGCAAGGCGGGCGGCTATGCCATCCAGGGCATTGCCGGAAGCTTCGTCGTCAAGCTCGTCGGTTCCTACACCAATGTCGTGGGCCTACCCCTGACCGAAACCGTCGCCCTGCTCTCCGGCGAAGGCTTCAACGTGCACGATGCCTGGCTCGAAGGATGACACCATGAGCAACGACACCCCGAAAGCCACAAGCGGCCGCAAGACCCCGAACGATCCTGCGAACGACAGCCCCGCCGCACAGGCCAAGCCCGCCTCGAACGTCGCTCCGCTGCGCAAGACCGTGCCCTGCCCGGAATGCGGCCGCCCGTCCCACCGCGAGCACTATCCCTTCTGCTCCAATCGCTGCCGCGACCTCGACCTCAGCCGCTGGCTCACCGGCGCCTATGCCATCCCCGTCTCCCAGGACGAGGACAACCCCGACGACACGCTCCAGAACGGCACGCGCGACGACGACTAGGGACCACTGAAGGAGAGAGGGCCGGCCGCCGCACAGCGAGACGTGCAGCAGCGCCAAAGGCTGTCCCGTCCTCGATCCCTCCGGACGACCTCCAAGCCTCTCGCAGCCCTCGCAGGCGCCTCGTGGAGACCGTAATCGGGCACTCCGTCCCTCCCCAGCCTCTCGGTCCTCTTGAGAAGCTGAGCTCTATCAACAGCTTGTTCCGCAAACGAACTTTCTGTCAGAAAAACGCCATCTGGCGCTGGACACCTCCGAACAAGATGTTATAACCCCGCTCGCTTCCCGGGGAAAACCAAAGCCCCACGGCCTCACAAGGCCTTCGAAGCCGGTATGCCCGGATAGCTCAGTTGGTAGAGCAGCGGATTGAAAATCCGCGTGTCGGTGGTTCAAATCCGCCTCCGGGCACCATTTTTCCACAAGTCGTTACTCTTACAGACCCACAGGCAGTGACGACGGTGGCGTCGTGTTCAGCTGCTACGCATGGCGCGCAGGGGTGTGTACGTCACCTTGTCTTGGCGTTCTCCTTGATGGCTGAGCCTGCGTTTCAGCCTGGCGGCTCGTTGCGGAAGAGACGGGGCGGGGGGCGGTCGAATGTCTGGTGGCCGTTCTTCCAGGCGGCGGTTGCCGTTGCCGGGCCTGCGACGGCGTTTGCGGCGGACGGTGCCGAGAGGAGGACGAGCGTGGCGGGATCGCCGATCGCGGGCGGCAGGGCGCTTCGCCCCAGCAGCCGATCTGCATTGACCGTGATCATATCGAAGACGCCTGCAAGCGCCTGATCCGTGCCGAGTTGCGCGATGTTGGCATAGAGATTTGCCATGCGGAGCAGCGACATGTCGCCGAAGGGCGTGAAGGGGTTGAGAACATTGTTGGTGGAAATCGTCGTCAGCACGCCGTGGCTTGCGAGCCGGTGGGCCGGTGCCACGCCGCGGGGAACAAGGTGCGTGGCATCCCGGCCGGTGAGGAAAAGGTCGGTGGCCGGCAGGACGGTGACGGCGATGCCGGCGTCCGCGATCTCTCGGGCGGTCACCGCGAAGGCTTCAAGCGGGAGTGCCGAGAGCTTGGTGACGTGGCCGATGGAGACGCGGCCCTGGTAGCCGCGCCGCACGGTCTCTGCGATGACGGTCGGGAGATTGGACCCCTCGGGATCAAGATCGAAATCCAGGTGGAAATCGACCGGGACGCCGTGGCGCTCCGCAAGGTCGAAGATGGCGGCAATATGCGCCTGCGGATCGGGATCGGTATAGGGGCAACCGCCGACCATATCCGCGCCGGACTGCAAGGCCGCATCCAGCATTTCCAGCGTGCCCGGATCGTTGGTCAGCCCCTCCTGGGCAAAGGCGCAGATTTCGATGTCGATCAGGGCTCGATAATCCGCGCGCAAGCGCTTGATCGCCTCGAAGGAGCGGAAGCCGGCGCGTCCGTCGATCTCCACGAAGGTGCGCAGGCGGTTCGTGCCATTGACGATCGCCTGCTCCACGACGTGGGCGGCCCGTTGATAGACATCGGCCTGCGTGAACGCGGCCTTGGCGCGCGAGGTCTCGGCGACGGCTTCGGCCAGCGTGCCGGTGCAGAGCGTGCACCGGCCGATAATGCCCGCCTTGTCGAGGTGGAGATGGGTTTCGACGAGGCCGCGACAGAGGAGATTGCCCAGTGCGTCGCGCTCCGGCGCATCGCAGACGAAGGAGCCTGCCGCACTTTCGGCGATGCCGGCAATGAGGCCGCCTGCAAAGGCGATGTCGTCGAGGCCTTCCCTTCCCTGCAGGCGGGCATTGCGGATCACGAAATCGATGGTCATTGTTGCCTCGCGATCGCTGGAGCCCTGATCCGCCCTGCGGGTTTACAGTCCTGCGGGTTTAAAGTCCTGGGACAGGGGGTCGGCGAAGTTGAAACGGGTTCTTGCGGGAACGCAAGGCCGGAGATGGCGATGGTGCGATGAGCAGACGGCAATCCACGGAAACGTCGGGCGCGGCGCGGCCAAGCCTTTCGCGCGGGCGCGGCGGCATGGTGACAAGTCCGCACCCGCTGGCGAGCGACGCGGGCGCCCGTGTGCTGCGCGAGGGCGGCAACGCGCTCGAGGCCTGCATTGCCACTGGCGCTGCCATTGCCGTGCTCTATCCGCATTTCTGCGGTCTCGGCGGCGATGCCGTCTGGATCGTCGCCGATCCGGATGGGCGGCGACGCTGCTTTCTCGGGATCGGGCAGGCGGCGCGTCGGTTGCCGGAGCGAGCGGCGGGCGAAACCGCTATTCCCCTTCGTGGCGCCGGCTCGATCCTGACCAGCGCCTGCGGGGTCGACAGCTGGGGGCATGCGCTCGCCTATTCGGAGAAGCACTGGGGCGGCACGCGCAGCTTCTCAAGCTTGCTCGGCGATGCGATCGGCTTTGCGCGCGATGGATTTCCGGTGACGGCGTCCCAAGCCTTCTGGCTCGACTTCCGCAAGGCCGAGGCGGTGCGCTGGCCGGGCTTTGCCGCGCTGTTCATGCCCGGCGGCGTCGCCCCGGAGGTCGGCGCGATCTTCCGGCAGCCGCAGCTTGCCCGAACGCTCGAACATCTGGCGGCGGAGGGGCCACGTGCGTTCTACGAGGGCCCGTTGGCACAGGTGATCGCCGATGGTCTGCGCGCGGCCGGATCTCCGCTGACGGCATCGGATCTGGCGGCAACGCGAACGCGGGAAGAGGCGCCGGCGAGCCTCGTCTATCGCGGTCTGGAACTGCTGGCGCCGCCCCCGCCGACGCAGGGCGTGACGACGCTCGCGATCATGGGGATTCTCTCGCATTTCGATCTCTCCGCGCTTGAGGCCGGAGGCGCCGATCATCTCCATCTCTGCGTGGAGGCGGTGAAACAGGCCTTTCTCGATCGGCACGGGCTTGCCGATCCCGATGCGCGCGCCCAGCCGGTCGACGCGCTTCTCGATGTCGTGCACCTCGCCGCCCGGGCAAAGGGCATCGATCGGACGCAGGCAAAAGCCTGGCCGCATGTGTTTCGCACTGGCGATACCGTGTTTTTCGGGGCAACGGATGCGGCAGGGCGCAGCGTCAGCGTGCTCCAGAGCACCTATTTCGATTGGGGAAGCGGGGTCGTCGTCGGCGATACCGGCATTCTCTGGCAGAACCGGGGCGCGGCCTTCTCGCTCGAACCCGACCATCCCAACGTGCTGGCGCCGGGCAAGCGGCCGTTCTACACGCTCAATCCGGGCATGGGCCTGCGCGACGGGCGTCCGGAACTGATCTATGGCACGCAAGGCGCCGATGGGCAGCCGCAGACGCTGGCGATGCTTCTCACCCGGCTGATCGATTTCGGCGAGGATCCCGCGCAAGCGCTTGTCGGGCCGCGCTTCCTGCTCGGCAAGACGTTTTCCGACAGCCGCGACAGCCTGAAGCTTGAGGCGGATGCCGGCGAGACCGTGTTCGAAACGCTGGCCGGCCGGGGCCATCTGCTGTCGCCCCTGCCCGCACTCAGCCCGATTGCCGGACAGGCGGGCGTGATCCGGATAAATGCGGACGGCACGCTCGAAGGGGCGCACGATCCACGCGGCGAGGGCCTGGCCGTGGCTGTTGAACCGGATATGTTGCCGGCTAAATAGCCATGCGCGGCAGCGCGGCCTCCGCGTCCTGCGGAAAACATGCGGTCTCCATGGCCGCTCCGGGGAAGACGCTGCCGACGGCGATCAGAACGGGATTGTCGTAGCCGATGTCGGCGATCCCGACATGCAGGGTCGAGAGCGTGCCATGCCAGCGCCGTTCTTCCGCGCGGCTGATGTTGGAGGCGATGACGACCGGCATATCGCCGCTCATGCCCTCGGCCATCAGGCGCTCGGCGATGGCAGGCGCCGTGCGTCCGCCCATGTAGAAGACGGTGGTCGTGCGCGGGTCGGCGCAGGCGCGCCAGTCGATATCGGTCGGCAGGCAGCCGTTGCGCGAGTGGCCGGTGATGAAGCGGACGGCATGGGTATGATCGCGATGGGTGAGGGACACGCCGAGCCGCGAGGCGAGCGCGCTGGCCGCGGTGATGCCGGGCACGACATCCACCGGAATGCCATGCGCTTCCAGGCAGGCGATCTCCTCCCCTGCCCGGCCGAACACCATGGGATCGCCGCTCTTCAGCCGCACCACGGTCTTGCCCGCCTTGGCGAAGGTGACCATCATCGCGTTGATATCCTCCTGCTTGCAGCTCGTCCGCCCACCGCGCTTGCCGACCAGCATGCGCTTGGCTTCCCGGCGGGCCAGCTCCAGCACATCGGTGGAAACGAGGTCGTCGAACAGGATGACGTCGGCCGCCTGAAGCGCGCGGACGGCCTTCAAGGTCAGCAGTTCCGCATCGCCCGGACCGGCGCCGACCAGCGTGACCTTGCCGATGCCGGGCCCCTCCCGCGTGCCTTTGCGTCCGGCGGCCAGGCGATCGGCCTCGGCGATGAGGTCGGCGCCGCTTTCGGGCGTCGGCAGGCTGGTGAAAGCCCGGTCCACGAAACGCTCCCAGAAGGCGCGCCGCTCCGGCCCCGGATGCAGCCGCGCGGCGACCGCATCGCGCAACGATTGGGCGAGCATCGACCAACCCTTGATGCTCTGCGGCAGCAGCGTCTCGATGCGGCGGCGGATCGCCTGCGCCAGGATCGGCGCGGCGCCATCGGTGGAGATGGCGACGACGACCGGCGAGCGGTTGACGATCGAGCCGAACTGGAACTGGCAGAAGGCCGGCTTGTCGATGACGTTGACCGGCACGCCCGCCGCGATCGCGGCATCGTAGAACGCGCGCGCCTCGTCTTCCTCTTCGCAATCGGCAATGGCGAGGGCTGCACCGAGCAGGACATCGGCTGACCACGCCCGTGCATGCTGCACGAAGGCACCGCGCGCCCTGCCCGCCGCGCGCTCATCCGCATGGCGCGCGAGCATGTCGGCGAAGACGTCGCAGAGCGTGTCGTCGGGCGCATAGACGTGAACCTCGGCACCGCAGGCGGCGAGAAGCTCGGCCTTCCAGCACGCTCCTTCCGTGCCGCCGGCAAGGATGACGCGCTTGCCGTCAAGGCCCCAGAAGACGGGGAGCTTGGCCAGGGCCTCGACGCGGGCCGTCGCCTTCGATGTCGATCCCTCGCGGGACGTGTTGTCGTCACTCCGCAGCAGCGATACGCGTTCCATTGAGGATCTCCCTGATCTCTGCGCGGCAGGAGCCGCAATTGGTGCCGGCGTTCAGCGCCTTGCCGATGGCCTCGACCGTGCAGCAACCGCCGGCCGCCGCAGTGACGATCTGGTTGATGCCGACATTGAAGCAGGAACAGACCGTGGCGCCGGGGTCGATCGATTCTGCACCCGGACGGCCGGCAACCACGGCGAAGCGACGCCGCAGATCGGAATGGACGTCACCCAGCTGGGAGATGGCCCAGTTTCGGGCGACCGCGACCGGGCGCGGGCTGAGGAAGACGGCGCCGAGCAGACGCTCGCCGTCGAAGAAGGCCATCCGGATCTGGCCGGTGACGGCATCGCGGTAGCCGAGGGGTTCAAGGCCCGGGGGAATGCCGAGCGTCTCGACACTCCACCCGGTCCAGTCGCGATCCTGCACCCCACCCTCCTCCTCAAGAGACAGGGGTGCAGCCGCAAACTCCATGCGCCAGCCACCGGACGCGCGTGCCAGCGCATGGTAGGCGAGCGGATGGGAGGACAATCCAGAAACCTTCGGCTTTTCCACCGAGATGGCAAAGCCGTAAAGCCCGACGTCCAGCTTGGCCGCCGCGACAGCCACATGCTTGGAGGCGGGCTGGCCGGACACCGGGTCCACCAGCCCCGGCACCAGCGCATCGATGCGGGCAGCAGAAGCGAACTGGTCGTTCCAGTGCATGGGCGCAAAGAGGTGGCCGGGGTTCTGGCGCGGGGTGACGAGGGCGCGCAGCACGACGCGTCCCTGCGGGCTTTCCAGCACCACGAGATCGGCCGGCGTCAGATCGAGCGCCCGCGCGTCGTCCGGGTGGATCTCCACGAAAGGTTCGGCGAAGTGCGCGGTCAGCCGCGCGGTCTTGCCCGTCCGCGTCATCGTGTGCCACTGGTCGCGGATACGGCCTGTGTTGAGCGCGAAGGGATGCGCCTCCGTCGTCCGGCGATCGCGCGCGGGAGTAACGGGCACGAAGCGCGCCCGGCCATCCGCATGATAGAAGCGACCATCCGCGAAGAACCGGCTGTCTGTTTCACGCGGGGCCATGCCGGCCGGCTGCGGCCACTGGAAGGGCGCGAGCGCTTCATAGGCGTCCGTAGACATGTCGGCATGCGCGCCGATATCGAAATCGCGGCAACCGTCGTTTTCGAAAGCGGAGAGCGCGGCGTGTTCGGCAAAAACCGCGGCTGCGTCGGTGAAGGTAAATGCCGCGTCAAAGCCCATGCGCCGGGCGACCTGCGCCATCTGCCACCAGTCGGCTTTTGCCTCGCCCGGCACGTCGAGAAACGTCCGCTGGCGGGAGATGCGGCGTTCGGAATTCGTCACCGTTCCCTGCTTTTCACCCCAGCCGACCGATGGCAGCAGCACATGGGCAAGCGCCGTCGTGTCGGTTTCGGCCATGACGTCGGAGACGACGACGAAGGGACAGGCGGCAAGTGCTGCGCGCACGAGATCGGCTTCGGGCATCGAGACGACCGGGTTGGTCGCCATGATCCAGATCGCCTTGACGCGGCCATCGGCGACCGCGCGGAAGAGATCCACGGCCTTCAGACCGGGCTTGCCGGCGATAACCGGCGACTGCCAGAACCGCTGGACCGTGTCGCGATCCTGCGCATCCTCGATCGCCATATGGGCCGCGAGCATGTTGGCGAGACCGCCGACCTCGCGTCCGCCCATGGCATTCGGCTGGCCGGTCAGCGAGAACGGGCCCATGCCGGGCCTGCCGATGCGGCCGGTGGCGAGATGACAGTTGATGATGGCATTGACCTTGTCGCTGCCGGAGGAGGACTGGTTGACACCCTGGCTGTAGCAGGTGACGACGCGCTCGCTGGTCGCAAACAGCGCATAGAAATCCTCGATGTCAGCGCTATCGAGGCCGGTCGCCTCCGCCACCTCGGCAAGGCCGAGATTTGCGACGCGGGACAGGGCCGCATCGAAGCCTTGCGTGTGCGCCTCGATAAAGGTCCGGTCGAGCATGCCTTTCGCGGCGAGATCGGCGAGCAGGCCGCCGAACAGGGCCGTGTCTCCGTCGGGCAGGATCGAGAGGTGGAGGTCGGCGATATCGCTCGTCGCGGTGCGGCGCGGATCGATGACGACGACCTTCATCTGCGGTCGGGCAGCCTTGGCCGCGGCGAGGCGCTGATAGATGACCGGGTGGCACCAGGCGAGGTTTGAACCGGTGAGGACGACGAGATCGGCAAGCTCGATATCGGCATAGGTGCCCGGCACCGTATCCGACCCGAAGGCGCGCCGATGGCCGGCAACCGAGGACGACATGCAGAGACGGGAATTGGTGTCGATGTTCGCCGAGCCGATGAAGCCCTTCATCAGCTTGTTGGCGACGTAATAGTCCTCGGTAAGAAGCTGGCCCGAGACGTAGAAGGCCACCGAATCCGGTCCATGTTGCCGGATCGTGTCGGCAAACGTCGTGGCCACGAGATCGAGGGCCGTATCCCAGGACGCCGGCGCGCCGGCGATGTGGGGCACCAGCAGGCGACCGTCGAGATCGATGGTTTCGGCCAGCGCCGAGCCCTTCGAGCAGAGCCGGCCAAAGTTCGCCGGATGGTCGGGATCGCCGCGTACCGAGACGGCCCCGGCCTCCTCGACGCGAGCGATGACGCCGCAGCCGACGCCGCAATAGGGACAGGTCGTCTTGATCTCAACGGGCATCGGCATTTTTCCCAAGGTTGACGTGAGGACAGTCCCGCGACCGGTCGCCGCTATTCGGCGGCGACCAGCAGGCTGAGCTTGTCGACCGCGATCGACAGTCGGCCGTCGCGATTGCGGATCGGGATGGTGCGGACCTCGCCTTCGTCGGCACCCTGCGCCTGTCCGGTTTCCAGCGAGAACACCATGTTGTGCAGCGGGCAGGTGACCGATGTTCCGTGGACGATGCCCTGGGAAAGCGGACCGGCCTTGTGGGGGCAGCGGTCCTCGATCGCAAACACCTGATCGTCCGCCGTGCGGAACACGGCAATCCGGCCCTGCGGTGTGCGGACGCAGCGCGCCCCTCGCACGGGAATCTCATGGATGACGCCGATATCCACCCAGTCCCTGTCGAAGCCGCTCGTGACGGCGTCCGCATCGCTCCTGCTCATGATCTTCGTTTCCAACGCCATCACTCCGCCGCTTCCGCCATGCCGACGACGGCCATGGGCTTGAACTCGTGCTTGTCCTTGCCGGAGACGCGCTCCGACCAGGGATCGACCTGTGCGAACTTCTGGGAGAAGACGAAGCGATCGAAATAGCCCTTGCGCTTCTCGGCATCGCCCATGATCTGGCGGCGGATCTCATCGAGCCCGACGCGCTTTGCCCATTTGTAGATGCGTTCGAGATAGCGGCCCTGCTCGCGGTACATCTGCGCCAGCGCCACGATGTGTTCGAGCGCCTCCTCTTCCGTGGCCACGAGCCCCAGCACTTCGGTGCCCTTGATGTCGAGGCCGGCCGCGCCTGCGAAGTGGATCTCGTAGCCGCTGTCGACGCAGATGACGCCGATGTCCTTGCAGGTCGCTTCCGCGCAATTGCGCGGACAGCCGGAAACGGCAAGCTTCAGCTTGGCCGGCGTCCAGGAGCCCCACATGAACTTCTCGAGCCGGATTCCGAGGCCGGTGGAATCCTGCGTGCCGAACCGGCACCAGTCGGTGCCGACGCAGGTCTTCACCGTGCGCAGGCCCTTGGCATACGCCTGACCCGAGACGAAGCCGGCCTTGCCGAGATCCGCCCAGACGGCGGGCAGGTCTTCCTTGTGGATGCCGAGCAGGTCGATGCGCTGGCCGCCGGTCACCTTGACCATGGGAATTTCGAACTTGTCGACCACGTCTGCGATGGCCCGCAGCTCGCCGGCATTGGTCACGCCACCCCACATCCGGGGAACGACGGAATAGGTGCCGTCCTTCTGGATGTTGGCGTGGACGCGCTCGTTGATGAAGCGCGACTGGTAGTCGTCGGCATATTCGTCCGGCCAGTCGCAGACGAGGTAATAGTTGAGCGCCGGGCGGCACTTGGCGCAGCCGCAGGAGGTCTTCCACTCCAGTTCCTGCATGACGGCGGGAATGGTCTTCAGGCCTTTGGCGACGATCAGGCGGCGCACGTCGTCATGGCCGAGTTCTGTGCACGTGCACATGGGCTGGACGGCGGCCGGATTGTAGCTGTCGCCGAGCGTCAGCACCATCAGCTGCTCGACAAGGCCGGTGCAGGAGCCGCAGGAGGCGGAGGCCTTGGTGTGGGCGCGCACATCATCGAGCGATGTCAGGCCCTTGGCCGTGATCGTGCCGACGATCTTGCTCTTGCAGACGCCGTTGCAGCCGCAGATTTCCGCATCATCCGGCAAGGCTGCAACGGCCGCCGTAGGGTCCAGCGGGCTGCCCCCCTGATAGGCCTGGCCGAAAATGAGGGTATCGCGCATCTCGGAGATGTCGGTGCCCCGTTTGATCATGTCGAAGAACCAGGCACCGTCTGCCGTTTCGCCGTAGAGCACGGCACCGACAATGCGGTTGTCCCTGAGCACGAGGCGCTTGTAGACGCCGGCGGTGGCGTCGCGCAGCACGATCTCCTCGCGATCCTCGCCTTCGGCGAAGTCGCCGGCCGAGAACAGGTTGATGCCGGTCACCTTCAGCTTGGTATTGACGACCGAGCCGCGATATTCCGAGGCGCCGCCGATCAGGCGATCGGCGAGCGTCTTTGCGCTTTCGTAGAGCGGCGCGACAAGACCGTAGCAGACGCCGCGGTGTTCGGCGCATTCGCCGAGAGCGTAGATCGACCCGTCCGACGTCATCATGCCGTCGTCCACGACGATGCCGCGGTTGGTGACGACGCCCGCATCCTTGGCCAGCTGGGCTGCGGGACGGATGCCGACGGCCATCACGACGATGGTGCCCTCGATGACCCGGCCATCTTCGAGCTCGATGCCCTCGACCTTGTCCTCACCGACGATCCGCTTGGTGTTCGCCTTGGTGATGATCTCGATGCCGCGATCGTTCAGGGCTTTTTCAAGCAGGTAGGCGGCCGGCGGATCGAGCTGGCGCTCCATGATCGTCGGCATGATGTGGATGACGGTGACGTCCATCCCCTGGCGCTTGAGGCCATAGGCGGCCTCGAGCCCGAGCAGGCCGGCGCCGATGACGATGGCCCGGCCGCCGCGCTTGGTGGCATCCAGCATCTTCTCGACGTCGTCGAGATCGCGGTAGGCCAGCACGCCGGGCAGCGTGTGACCGGGGACCGGGATGATGAAGGGCAGCGAGCCCGTGGCGATGACGAGCTTGTCGTAGCTTTCCGTCACGCCGCTTGCAGAGGTCACGGTCTTGGCCGCGCGGTCGATGCCGGTGACCTTCGCGCCCTTGTGCAGCGTCACGCCGTGGCGGGCGTACCAGTCATCGCCGTGGATGACGATGTCTTCGTAGAGCTTCTCGCCCGAGAGAACGGGCGACAGCATGATGCGGTCGTAGTTGACGCGCGGCTCGGCGTTGAAGATCACGACGTCGTAGAGACCGGGGGCCTGCTCGAAGAGCTCTTCCAGCATCCGGCCGGGCGCCATGCCGTTGCCGATGATGACGAGTTTCTGTTTCATGTCATCCTCTCCTTATGCGGCTTCCACGAGGCGGTGGCGCTCGTAGAGGAACTTCAGGACCGCTTCCCGGCACTTCAGGTAGGTGCGGTCTGTGGCCAGCTCGATGCGGTTGCGCGGACGGGCGATCGGCACGTCGAGAATTTCGCCGATGCGGGCCGCCGGACCGTTGGTCATCATGACGATGCGGTCCGAAAGCAGCACGGCCTCGTCCACGTCGTGAGTAATCATCAGCACGGTGTTGCCGAGCTTCTGGTGGATCTGCATGACCTGGTCCTGCAGATGGGCGCGGGTGAGCGCATCGAGCGCGCCGAAGGGCTCGTCGAGCAGCAGGACCTTGGGTTCCATGGCGAGCGCACGGGCGATGCCGACGCGCTGCTTCATGCCGCCGGAGACTTCGGAGGGCTTCTTGTCCTTGGCATGCGTCATCTGCACGAGATCGAGATTGCGCATGACCCAGTCGTGGCGTTCCGCCTTCGTTTTCTTGCGGGAGAACACCTTGTCGACGGCCAGCGACACGTTCTCATAGACGGTGAGCCAGGGAAGCAGCGAATGGTTCTGGAACACCACGGCGCGTTCCGGGCCGGGCTCGGAGACTTCCTTGTTCTCGAGCAGCACCGCGCCGCTGGTGACCTTGGTCAGGCCGGCGACGAGGTTGAGCAGCGTGGACTTGCCGCAGCCGGAATGGCCGATGATCGAGATGAACTCGCCCTTTTCGACGCCGAGCGAGACCTGCTTGAGGACTTCGGAGACCTGGCCGTTACGCTCGAACGACTTGTCGACCATTTCGATGGAGAGATAGGCTTTTGCCATGGGAACGTCCTCCTTCAGGCCGTTGCGGTGCCGCGGGTGACCGCGCGGCCAATGAATGCGATGAGACGATCGAGGAAGAAGCCGACGACGCCGACGTAGATGAGGGCGACGATGATGTCGCTGATGAGCGAGGAATTCCACGCATCCCAGATGAAGAAACCGATGCCGACGCCACCGATGAGCATTTCAGCCGCAACGATGGCGAGCCAGGAGAGGCCGATGCCGATGCGCAGGCCGGTGAAGATGTAGGGGGCGGCGGCGGGCAGCATGATCTTGGCGAAGTATTCGAGCTGGTTGAGACGCAGCACCTTGGCGACGTTCTGGTAATCCTGCGGGATGTTGCGGATGCCGACGGCGGTGTTGATGATGATCGGCCAGACCGCGGTGATGAAGATCACGAAGATGGCCGAGGGATTGCCGTCCCGGAAGGCGGCGAGCGACAGGGGCAGCCAGGCGAGCGGCGGTACGGTGCGCAGGATCTGGAAGATCGGGTCGAGACCCTTCATCGCCCACTGGCTCTGACCGACGAGCACGCCCATCGCGATGCCGACGACGGCCGCGATGGCATAGCCGACCGCGACACGCTGGAGGCTCGCCATGATGTGCCAGGCCATGCCCTGGTCGGTGCCCTGGCCGATGTAGAACGGATTGACGATCAGGTCCCAGCTCTCGGCCATGACCCGTGTGGGCGATGGCAGGCTGGATGTCGGGGAGGAACAGATCAGCTCCCAGGCGGCGAGCAGCACGAGCAGCGTGACGAGCGGCGGCACGAGATCGCTTGCGATGGCGGACAGGCGGCGCATGAAGGGCGTGGGCGCCGGGCGCTTGACCGTGCCTGAGAAGGTGACGACCTGGGCGCTCGGCTTCGCCTTTGCAGGGGCCGTATTGAGATTGGTGACGGACATGCCGGTCTCCTGAAACTAAGGGTTGCGGCCGGAGCGCGCGGCGCCGGCCGATCGGGTCCGGTCAGGCGAAGCGCTTGATCGAGAGGCTCTGCAGGTAGGCTTCCGGGTTTGCCGGATCGAAGGTCTTGCCGTCGAAGAAGGTTTCGATGCCGCGCGACGTGGAGGCGGGCACGTCGGTGATGCCGAGATCCTTGGCGGCGGCGCGCCAGATATCCTCACGGTTGACCTTGGAGACCAGCGCCTTGATGTCCGTGCCGGCCGCATATTTGCCCCAGCGCATGTCTTCGGTCAGGAACCAGGTGTCGTGGCTCTGGTAGGGGTAGGAGGCGTGGTCGGCCCAGAACTTCATGAGGTGCGGGCTCTGAACGACGACCTTGCCATTGCCGTAGTCGTACTCGCCCTTGAGGCGGCCGACGATGTCCTTGGCCGGCACGTTGAACCAGGCGCGCTTGCCGATGATAGCGGCGAGTTCTTCCTTGTTGCCCATCTCGTCGCACCACTGCTGGGCTTCCATGATGGCCATGGTGAGCGCCTTTGCGGCGTTCGGATTGGCTTCCACCCAGTCGCTGCGCATCGCGAAGGATTTTTCGGGATGCTTGTCCCAGATCTCGGCGGTGTTGACCGCGGTATAGCCGATGCCCTGGTTGACCAGCTGCGCATTCCAAGGCTCGCCGACGCAGAAACAGTCCATGGTGCCGACCTTCATGTTGGCGACCATCTGCGGCGGGGGAACGACGATGGTTTCGACGTCCGTGTCCGGATCGATGCCGCCGGCCGCAAGCCAATAGCGGATCCAGAGATCATGTGTGCCGCCGGGGAAGGTCATCGCCACCTTGGCCGGCGCGCCGTCCGCCTTCTTCTTGGCGAAGGCTTCCTTCAGCACGCCGGAGTCGAGGCCGACCTTCAGGTCCGCATAGGCCGAGCCGACCGAAATCGCCTGGGCATCGAGATTGAGGCGGGCGAGGATCGACATGGGCAGCGGCTGGTTGTTCTGGGTCACCTTGCCGGCCGAGATGAGGTACGGCATGGGGGTGAGGATATGCGCGCCGTCGATGCCGTTGCCGGCCGAGCCGAGCACCAGATTGTCGCGCGTCGTGCCCCACGACGCCTGCTTCACGACATTGACCTCGGTCATGCCATGCTTGTCGAAGAAGCCCTTTTCCTTGGCGACGATCAGCGGCGAGCTGTCGGTCAGCGCGATGAATCCGAGGGTCGCCTTGGTGGTTTCCGGCCCTGCACCTTGCGCAAAAGCGCCGCCGGGGAAGGCAGACTTGACGGCCGTGAGGAGTGCTGCGGTCGCGGTGGCCTTCAGGATCGAACGGCGGTTGAGGGACTGGGTCAAAATGCGGGTCATCGGAGATATCCTCTGGTGAAGCGGGCGGAAGCTAGAAATTCGGGCACAAAAAAACGCCGCTCGGAAAATGCATCTCGAAGAGCCTGGAGCTCTGGAGCAAAAACCTTGCGACGTCGGTGTCATGGGTGAGCGCGTCTTGCGCTCTTTCGCTTCAATCGCCGTTGACTGAGCAATTTCTTATAAGCAAACGGCGTGCCAGTTGGATTGAGGAGTCTCAAGAACTTGTTTTAATGAGATAAAATCTCGAATGCCTCAGAAACGATCAGCACCCAGAATGCTTATCTTCTAGCCACATGCCTGCAGCGCAGCGTGAAGCGTGCATCGCAAAACGGCATGGCTGCCGTCAGGCATCGTCGTTGACCGGACCTGAAACCTGCTCGTAACGAACGGGAAAGGCAGCGACATAATCCGGAATCGCCCGCGGATCGAAGGTGAAGCCATCCATAAAGCGATCGCCGTAAACCACGCCTTCCGTCCGGAGGTCGGCATCTTCGGGACCCGTGCCGAGTGCCGCGCGATAGAGATCGGGCCGGTAAGCCGACAGGGCTTTCTCCGCAGACGCCTGCGACCACTCGACCTGCCCCCAGCGGAGCATCTGGCTGTAGGTCCAGAGTGCATGGCTTGGCCGGGGGTAGTTCGAAAATCCGCCATGGAAGGTGAAATAGTCGGGAATGACGCGACGCTCGCCCGTGTCGTCGAGGCTGAACTCGCCGGCAAGAACCCGGCGGATGATATCGACCGGAGCGGACAGATAATTCGGCTGCGCGAGAAGCGCTGCGAGGTCGTCGTGATTTTCGCTTCCGTCGCACCAGCGTGCGGCCGCATCCAGCGCGACGAGCAGGCGGGAGACGGTTTCCGGATGGCTTTCCGCCCAATCCGGCCGCATGCCGACGACCTTTTCAGGCGCCGAGGGCCAGATGTCCTGCTTGGCGGCGACGATGCGCCCGACGCCGCGCTCCGACGCGACCATATTCCAGGGCGCACCGACGCAGAAGCCGTCGATGGCACCCGCGGCCAGCGCGTCCGAGGTCATGGGCGGGGGGACGACGACCAGCTTGACGTCCCGATCCGGATCGATGCCGCCGGCGGCCAGCCAATAGCGGAACTCGTAATTGTGTGATGAGAACGGATAGGTCACGCCGAATGTCGGTGGCGCTTCGCCGGCCTCGCGCATGTCGTCGAGGACGCGGCGGAGCACCCGGGCATTCGTCAACGCATCGCCGACCTCCGGGGCGCCCGCATCGCGCATGCGGGCAAAGAGACGGGTGGACAGCGTGATCGCATTGCCGCCGCGCCCGAGCGAAAACGGCGTGATCGTCGGGGACGGGTTCGAGCCGAGCCCCAGCATCGAGGCGACGGGCATCGGCGAGAGCATATGGGCGATGTCGAACTGGCGAAACGCCAGTCGGTCGCGCACATTGGCCCAGGACACGTCGCGCACGAGATCGAGCGTCAGCCCTTCGCGGGCGGCAAAACCGCACTCGGCGGCCACGATCAGCACGGAGGCATCGACCAGCGGAATGAAGCCGGCCCTGAGAACGCGGGCGCCCTCGCTCCTTGCGCCCTGCGCCGGTGCGTTGAGCGCGGGGGCAGGCGCCACAAGCGTTGAGGTCATCGGCATCTCCTCCGGTGGGCGACGTGGCGGCGCAGGGACTCGCTCATGTCAGCAGTCCCGCCGCCGTCACGACGCTCTGCGCGATATCGGCGATCTTCTTCTTCTCGTTCATGGCGGTCTGCCGCAGAAGAGCGAACGCTTCCTCCTCAGAAAGACCGCGCATCTTCATCATGATGCCCTTGGCGCGCTCCACGACCTTGCGCTCCTCCAAGGCGGATTTGGCTTCCGCCAACTCCCGCTGCAGTCTGGAAAAGGCATTGAACCGGCTGACGGCCATGTCGAGGATCGGTTTCACCCGCTCCTTGCGCAGACCATCGACGATATAGGCGGAGACGCCGGCATCGACGGCCGCCTCAATCGAGGCCGTGTCCGACCGATCAACGAACATGGCAATGGGACGGCTGACGGTGCGGGTCAGCTGAAACAGATGCTCCATCATGTCCCGGTTCGGGTTTTCGAGGTCGATGATGATGACATCCGGCTTAAGCGTCTCGATGATGCGGGCGACGCCGTTGACCTCGTGGATGACGGTCACCTTCAGATGTCCGGCCTCTCGCAGCCCCTCCTCGATGATCGAGGAGCGGATGGCGTTTTCATCAATGACGAGGATCGTGAGATCGGCGTGGCGCATTCACCTATTCTTGTGCAGCGCAACAGAATGTGCAAGCACTGGAGCAGCAACATTTCAGGCCATCGGCGGCGGCCCCGTCTTCGCGCTTGCTCGCGACCGGGCAAAAATTGTAACGGTGTGTTCGAAACGGCCCGTATCGTATCCGCCGCACGATGGTTGCCTTCGGTGTTTGCCTCATGCGTGTCAGCGGAAGATCGCCGTTGAAGGGCACGAGGCTGCAGGACGCCGCCCGCGAAGTGGGCGGTTTCGAGCGTGTAATAGTGTCTCGCCCGCTGCGAGACGTGAAAGAAAGTCTGACATTCCATGACCGCATCCGACGGCCCTGCCCCGCAGGACACCGCAGGCACGAAGAAATTCCTCGTTCTGCTCATGGGATCCATCGGCGTCGTCTATGGCGACATCGGAACCAGTCCGCTTTATGCATTTCGCGAAGCGCTGCGCCCCTTCTCGCATGACGGAATCAGTCATAACGAGGTCATCGGCCTGATCTCGTTGATGGTGTGGACGCTGACGATCATCGTCACCTTCAAATATGTCCTCTTTCTCCTGCGCGCCGACAATGACGGCGAAGGCGGGACGCTGTCGCTTCTCGCCTTGCTGATGAAGAAGACCGGACGGTACATGCCCGTGCTGTTCTTCGCCGGCATCATCGGCGCTGCCCTGTTCATTGGGGACGCCATGATCACGCCGGCGTTGTCGGTCATGTCGGCCGTCGAAGGTTTGAAGCTCGTGACGCCGGCTCTCGGCGGCTATGTCCTGCCAATCTCGGCCGCCATGATGGTCGGCCTCTTCGCCGTCCAGTCGCGCGGCACCGCGGCCGTCTCCAATTTCTTCGGCCCGATCACGGTTCTCTGGTTCCTGGCGATGGCCTGGGGCGGCCTCCTGCATATCGGCGACGATTACACGATCCTCGAAGCGCTGAACCCGGTCAACGCCGTGTGGTTCATCACCCATGCAGGGTTCGTCGGGCTCATCGTGCTCGGCGCCGTGTTCCTGACCGTGACGGGTGCCGAAGCGCTCTATGCCGACCTCGGCCATTTCGGGCGCAAACCGATCCAGGTCGCCTGGTTCATCCTCGTCTTCCCGTCGCTGGCGCTGAACTATCTCGGCCAGGGCGCCTTCGTCCTCGCAAACCCGGAAGCGGCGGAAAATCCGTTCTATCTGATGTATCCGGACTGGGCCCTGCTGCCGATCGTGCTTCTGGCGACAGCCGCCACCATCATCGCCAGCCAGGCCGTCATCACGGGCGCCTTCTCGCTCGCGCGCCAAGCGGTCCATCTCGGCTTCCTCCCGCGCCTGCAGATCACGTTCACCTCGGAGACCAATACCGGACAGATCTACGTGCCGGCCGTCAACACGCTCCTCTTCGTCGGCGTTCTCGTGCTCATCTTCACCTTCGGGGACTCGGAGTCGCTGGCGACCGCCTATGGCATCTCCGTGACGGGCGCCATGGTGGTGACGACGCTGATGGCGTTCCAGTTCCTGCGCTCGGTCTGGAAGTGGAGTGCCGTTGCGGCCGGCGCCATCCTGCTGCCGCTGCTGCTTCTGGAAACGGTCTTCCTGGCGGCCAACCTTTTGAAGATCCACGATGGGGGATGGGTGCCGGTGCTGCTGGCGGCCACCATCATGGTCATCATGTGGACATGGCGAAAAGGCTCGATGATCCTGCGCGAAAAGACCGCGCGCAACGACATCCCGCTCGAAACCTTTATCCGCTCCATCGAGAAGAAGTCGGATCACGCCCCGGTCGCGGTGCCCGGCACCGCCGTGTTTCTGACCAGCGTGCCCGACAAGACGCCGGCCGTATTGCTGCACAACATCAAGCACAACCATGTCCTGCACGAGCAGAACGTCATCCTGACCGTGCGGACGTCCGATACGCCCTATGTGCCACCTTCCGCGCGAATCGAACTGGTCCGAATTTCCGAGCGCTTCCTGCGCATCCAGATCACATTCGGATTCATGGACGACCAGAACGTGTCCAAGGCACTGGCGCTCTGCAAGAAGGCAGGCTTCAAGTTCGAGATCATGCAGACCTCGTTCTACGTCGGTCGGCGCAACCTGATCAGCGATCCGAATTCGGGACTGCCCCGCTGGCAGGACCGCCTCTACATTGCGCTTGCCGGCATTGGCATCGATCCCTCGGACTATTTCCGCCTGCCAGCCAACCGTGTCGTGGAGCTGGGCGAACAGGTGACGATCTGATCGCAAAGATTATCACCGGGTTTTTCGCTCTTAAGGACAGTACGACCGGGGCACCCAAGCGCTTTAACGGTGTATCCAGGATGGCCGATGATCGCATTCCGATCGATTGTCGTTGGTTTTCGGATCGAAAATCTGTAGCTGCACGACGTTCTGCTCGGATTTTCTTCGAAGGATTGGCTCCATTGAGGCGCTTCTGGAAGACTTAGAAAACAGCGATCTTTCGCGATGACGATCACCGGCCCCGAATACATTCAGGCTCCGTTCATGACAGAACTGTATCTTTTCGCGCATGACGACTGAAGAGAGAGACGACGCGCGGTAGACGAGGAAACCTGATGCCAACCCGCGAATCTCGTTTCGTGTCATGCGAAAAGCGAAACGCTCGGCACGTTCTATATTCCTCCATTATGGTTTAGCTCCGTCTTTCATATTCGTCATTGTAGCGTTCCGTTTCTTGACCACAGATTGCGGGTCGCGAGAAGTTCCGATTGATTTTTCGGACCTCAAATGCAATCAGCAGATCACATTGCAGACATTCCAGAGCGTGCGATAAAAGATGACAGCAGAGATAATTGGGCGCGCTTGCGTCGCTCCGGGAGCTGACTCGCCTCAAGCGCTGTTCCGGCTCCTGCGCCAAGGCAAAAGTGCGGTAACGCGGATTCCTTCGGATCGGTGGGATCTTGCGCGCTTCTGGCACCCGGAAATGGGCAACCCGGGCAAGACCTATTCGTTCGCGGCCGGCGTCATCGACGACATCTATGACTTCGATCCCGCGGCCTTCGGCATGTCGCAGCGCGAAGCCATGTATATGGATCCGCAGCAGCGCGTCCTTCTGCAGCTGGCCTGGCGCGCGATCGAGGATGCCAATATCTCTTTGACCTCGCTTCAGGGCGAGAATGTCGGCGTCTATGTCGGCGCATCGAGCCTCGACCATGCCAATCTGACGGTCGAAGACCCCGCGGCCGCCGGCCCCTACTTCATGACCGGCAACACGCTTTCCGTCATCTCCAACCGGATCTCCCATATCTTCGGGCTCAGCGGCCCGTCGATGACCATCGACACGGCCTGTTCGTCCTCGATCGTCGCTCTCGATCAGGCCATGCGGGCTCTGAACGCAGGCGAGATCGACACCGCGATCGTCGGCGGCATCAACATCCTGGCCCACCCCCTTCCCTTCGTCGGTTTTGCGCAGGCGCGCATGCTATCTCCCGAAGGCCTCTGCCGCGCCTATGACAATGACGGCGCCGGCTATGTGCGCGCCGAAGGCGGCGTCGTGTTCGTCCTGCGTCGCTCCGACCGCGCCCGCCAGGAAAAGGATCGCAGCTACGCACGCATCGTCGCGACGGGCACGAACTCGGCCGGCCGCACGAACGGCATCTCGCTGCCATCGCGCGAGTCCCAGGCGGCCTTGCTGCGGTCGATCTACGAAGGCAACAATATCGACGCCAACCAGGTGGCCTTCGTCGAAGGCCATGGAACCGGCACCAAGGTCGGCGATCCGGCGGAAGTCTGGTCGATCGGGACCGTCATCGGCACCAACCGTCGCGCGCCCGTGCCGATCGGCTCCATCAAGTCGAACATCGGGCACACCGAGCCGGCTTCCGGCCTCTTCGGCATGCTCAAGGCCGTCATGGCGCTCGAGAACAATTATCTCCCCGCCTCGCTGCATTTCGATACGCCGAACGAGAATATCGATTTCGATGGGCTGAACGTTCGCGTCACAGCCAATCCGATCGAGCTTCTGCGTGGCAAGCGTGCGCGCCTGGCCGGCATCAACTCCTTCGGCTTTGGCGGCGCCAATGCCCATGTCGTGATTTCGGATCCCGAACCCGTGACCGAGGACCGCCAGCGCAATACAGCCGCCGGTCATATGTTCATCGCCAGCGCACACACGGCCAGCAGCCTCGAAGACCTTCTGCGCGCCTACAAGTCCTCGTTCGCCAAGGCCTCGCGCGAGGAAGCGCGCGCGATCATTGCCGCGTCCGGCGCCAACCGCACGCCCATGCGTCACCGGTTTGCGGCGCGCAGCGAGAACCCCGAAGATATCATCCGGGCGATCTCGAGCCATATCGAAAAGCCGGCCTCCGACCTCGGAGAGACCGGCGAGGCCGCGACCCGGGACGCGAAGGTCGCCTTCGTCTTTTCCGGCAACGGCTCGCAATGGGCCGGCATGGGTGCGGATGCGTTTCGCGAAAACCTGCATTTCCGCCAGTGCTTCACGTCGATCAGCGCCCTGTTCCGGTTCCATGCGGATCTCGACCTCGCCGCTTTGCTGACGGATCCGAACCTCGCGGAGAAGCTTGCCGACACCAAGATCGCCCAGCCGATGCTGTTTGCGGTTCAGGCGGCGCTGTCCGATTCTCTGGTCGCCATGGGCATCACTCCGACGGCCGTCTTCGGACATTCCGTCGGCGAGATCGCGGCAGCTTATGCGGCCGGCGCCTTGTCGCTGGTCGATGCGGTGGCCATCGTCGCCAAACGGTCGCTGCATCAGGACCTTCTGGCCGGCAAAGGCATCATGGCGGCGGTCATGCTGGGCGAAGAGGCCGCACGGACGTTCGCCGAGAAGCACGGAATCGCCAATGTCTGCGTTGCCGCCGTCAATGCGCGCAATTCGGTGACCATCTCCGGTCCGGCAGCCGAGGTGACCGCATTCCGCGATGCCGCCCGCAAGGCGAAGATCCCCGTCCAGATCCTCGACATCAACTACCCGTTCCACCACCCGATCATCGATCAGGCAAAGACGGCCTTCATGGGCGACATTCCGGACCTGTCGCCGCGGACCACCGACATCGCCTATCTCTCCACCGTCACCGGCGAGCGCCTCGACGGGGCGCAGCTGGACGTTGACTATTGGTGGAAGAACGTGCGCGAACCGGTTCGCTTCCAGGCCGCGACCGAAGCCGCCATTGAACTCGGCTGCACGCTGTTCATCGAGGTCTCGCCCCGGCCGATCCTGTCGTCCTACCTCAAGGAAACGATCAAAGCGGCTACCGCGCCGGGCGTGGTCGTTCCCACCCTGCTCAAGGACCCGTCTGCCAAGGGCATCGATCCGGTCTCGCGTTCCATGGCGCGTGCGATCGCGCATGGAGCCGCCTTCAATTCGGCCCGGCTCTTCGGCAAGCGCAACGCCTCGGTCCGCCTGCCCATCCTGCCGTTCGAGCCGACCGAACTCCGTCCGACCGTGACCAGCGACAGTGCCGACCTTTTCGGCCGCGGCTCGCGCGTGCCTTATACCCTCGCCGGCTGGCGCGCCGATCTCAACGGCAGCAGCTGGAAGAACCATATCGACGGGCATCTCTTCCCGGACCTCGCCGAGCATATCGTCGATGGCAAGCCGATCTTGCCCGGCAGCGGATTCATCGAGATCGCGATCTCTGCCGCGCAGCAGTTCTACGGCACCAGCGAGGTCGAGATTACCAATCTCGAAATCGTGCGGCCGCTCGAACTGGGCGACAGCAGGATCATGGAGCTGTCGACCATTCTCTCCCCGGAGACCGGCGACATCGAAATCCGCTCCCGCGAACGCCTGACCGAAGACGACTGGGCCGTGCACGCCGTGGCCCGCTGCCGCAAGCCCATCGCGCGCAACGACCATATCCGGCCGGACTTCAAGGGGCTCGAACAGACGGAAACCGTTCTCTCCGCGAAAGCCTACGAGACGGCGCGCCAGTTCGGCCTCGATTATGGTCCGCGGTTCCAGCTGATGTCGAAGGCCGTTGCCTTCGGCGACAAGTTCATCGACGTCACGTTGAAAACGCCGGCCGAAGCCGGGCATCCCTTCGTCTCCTACAGCCTCAACCCGATTTCGGTCGATGCGACCTTCCACGGCATGGTGGCCCTGTTCGGCCGGTTTACCGGCGAGGCGGGCGGCGCACCCTACATTCCCGTCCGCTTCGGCTCCGTCCGGCTGGCGGCCTCCGGTCAGGTGATCACCCGGGCGATCGCAGAGGTTGAGCGGGTCAGCGCCAATTCCATCAAGGCCAAGTTCCGTTTCTACGGAGACGACGGCAAGCTCGTCGCGGCCTTCGACGACTGCCGCTTCCGCCGCACCTATTTGCGCCAGCACAAGACGCTGGACATGCTGTCCTATCACTATGAATCCGTTCCCTCGGATGCACTTGCGGACCTGCGGCCTGCGGCGTCGAACGCACTGCCGACCGTGCTTCTGCCGGCCGATCGCGGCGACGGGATCGACAACACGACGCTGCTCTTCAACGCCGCGGTCTATCGGGCCTGCCACGAAATCGCGCTGAAACTCGCGCGCGGCGGCAACCAGGTCGATATGCGGCTGGTCCCCGGCGATGTCGGGTTCCGCTGCTTCCTCAGCAACTGCCTCGTCGTTCTCGAGGATGCAGGCCTTGCCGAGCACACCGACAATCGCTGGACCGTCAATGCGGAATTCGCGCTGCCTCCGGTCAGCGAGATCCTCAAGGAGATCTACGCCGAGAATGCCGCCCGCGCCGTCGAGGCCGTGCTGATCAACAACGCCTATACCGAGGCACTCGACCGCCTGTCGGCGCTCTATGCCGCGGAACTGTCCGGCAAGATCGGTGACGACGCCCCGGTTCGGAGCCCGGGCCTCATCAGCGAAGCGACGCTCGATCACCAGGCCGTGCATTCGCTCGCCACCCGCCAGCGGACCGAGATGGTCTATGAGGCGCTGGAGCAGGCCCTTTCGTCGGGCGGAACCGGCCTCCGCATCATCGAACTCGGCACGGTATCGGCGAGCTTCACACGGCGCCTCGCTACCCTTGCGATCCGCCACGGCGCCAGCCTTGCCGTCATCGAGCCGCGCGACAACGCGCAGCGCAACCTCGAGATCGCCTTCGAGGAAGATGCCCGCGTCTCCGTCCTGAAGAAGGACGCGTTCAAGTCGGTCACGACGATCGATATCGTCGTCAGCGCGTCCGACATGCTGTTTGCCCTCGTGGACGAAGATCCCGCCGTCCGCGGCATTCTCGGCCATGCTTTGCGCCCGGGTGGCGCTTTCATCGCCGCGACGACGGCACCGACCGTCTTCAGCGATTTCGCCTATGGTCTGACGGATGGCTGGTTTGCCCGCAGCCAGTCGCCGGAATTCCCCGTCGGACGGTTTGCAACCGCGTCGCAGTGGGAAAAGTGTCTTGCCGATCTCCGGCTTGCCGATATCGTGGTGGAAGACCGCGAAGGCGCGTTCGGCGCTCTGGTCGCTCTGGAAGCAAGAGCCGCCCGGTCCGCGGCCGACGCACCGCTCCAGGACAATGCAGCGCTCGTGTCGCATCACCCGATCCTCGTGCTCCAGGCATCCGCGTCGGCGTCCGTCCTGCCATCGTCCATCGGCGAATGCCCGATCGTCGGCCTGACGCTGACAGGCGAGCCTTCCGACAAGGCAGAACTCCTCAAGGCCTTCACGTCCTTCCAGAACCGCGCCATTCGCGCCGTCTGCCTGTCACCGGCCGCGTCTGAAGACCGGCTCGACGATTCCGACACGCTCCAGACCATCGTCCTCGCGCTCAGCGCCTTCGGCGAAGCGGTGCGGGAGCATCATGCGGATCGCGAGCCTTCGGGTGACGAGCGCCCGCGGCTGGCACTGGTCGCCCCGGGCGGCTCACCGGTTTCCGCCACCTCGGCGCTCAACAGCGGCGTGTGGACCTTCTGCCGCGTCCTGCAGAACGAATACGACCTGATCGATCTGCAGGCGATCGATGCTCCGGCATCGACCGCGTCCGAGGTGGAAAGCGCTCTGAGCCTCGCCGCAACGCTGATCGATCGCGGATTTGACAATCGCGAGTGGGCGGTGATCGACGGTCTCGCCCAGGAAATCCGGGCCGTGCCCGGTCCGGTCGAAGGCACGCTCCGCCAGACGCAGTCTTTCGAAGCGGCCACCATCCGCCAGCGGGTCGCCTCGCAGGTCGGCAGCATCGCCTGGGAAGCAACCAGCCTGCCGAAGCCGGGCCCGACAGACGTCGTCGTCGAAGTCGCCGCCACCGGCCTCAACTTCCGTGACGTGATGTGGGCCATGGGCCTCCTTCCCGAGGAAGCGCTGGAAGACGGCTTTGCCGGCGCCACGATCGGCATGGAACTCTCGGGCCACGTGGTCGCCCTCGGCAGCGAGATCACCGATCTGTCGATCGGCGATCCGGTCATGGCCATGGCCTCGGCCGCTTTCTCCACGCATGCCGTCGTTGCCCGTGCCGGCATCGCCAGGCTGCCGGAAACGGTGAGCCCGGTTGCCGCCGCAACGGTCCCGGTCGCGTTCCTGACGGCCTATTATGCGATGATCGAACTTGGCCGCATCCGGGCCGGTGAAACCATCCTCATCCACGGCGCGGCCGGCGGCGTCGGCCTTGCCGCATTGCAGGTGGCAAAATATGCCGGTGCCAAGGTGATCGCCACCGCGGGCACCCGCGAGAAGCGTCACTTCCTGACGATGCTCGGTGCAGACCACGTCTTCGACTCGCGCACTCTGTCCTTCGTCGAGGATATCCGTGCGGTGACGAACGGCGAGGGCGTCGATCTCGTGCTGAACTCGCTCTTTGCCGAGGCAATGGAACAGAGCCTGTCGCTGGTGAAGCCGTTCGGCCGGTTCCTCGAACTCGGCAAGCGCGACTATTTCGCCGACAGCAAGATCGGACTTCGTCCGTTCCGCCGGAACATCAGCTATTTCGGCATCGATGCCGACCAGCTGCTCGTCAACCAGCCGGACCTCACCAAGCGCATCTTCACGGAAGTCGGTCAATTGTTCGAAGAGGGCAAGTTCGTGCCCCTTCCCTACCGCGCCTTTGCCCATGACGAGATCGGCAACGCCTTCCGGCTGATGCAGAATGCCGGGCATATCGGCAAGATCATCGTGTTGCCGCCGGTTTCCGGTCGCCACTCCGTCTCGGCCGCCGCGCCCGCGCGCATGACGATCTCCGAAGACGGCGTGCATATCGTGGTCGGCGGCATCGGCGGCTTCGGCCTTGCCGCTGCCAACTGGCTGGTCGAGAAGGGTGCGCGCAGACTGGCGCTCGTCACCCGTCGCGGTATCGCCGGCGAAGACACGCTGAACGCGATCAAGCGCTGGGACGCCAGGGGGGTCGTGACCAGCCTGCATGCCTGCGACGTGACCGACGCCAAGGCAACGGCCGCAATGCTCGCAACGCTTCGGGCCGACGGCCCGTTGAAGGGCGTCGTGCATGCTGCAATGGTGCTGGACGACGCGCTGATCGCCAATCTCGATCGCGCCCGCAACCGCCCCGTCATCGACACGAAGGCGAAGGGTGCCGCCGTGCTCGACAGCCTGACCCGGAGCGACGATCTCAACCTCTTCCTGTTGTTCTCCTCGGCAACGACGCTGGTCGGCAACCCCGGACAGGGCAACTACGTCGCGGCCAACGGCTATCTGGAAGGGCTCGCACGGGCACGCCGGGCAGCGGGCCTGAAAGGGCTTGCGATCGGCTTCGGCGCCATCGCCGACACCGGCTATCTCGCCGAAAACACCGATGTCAACGACATCCTGTCGAAGCGCATCGGCAAGACGGCGTTGAAGGCGCAGGCCGCGCTCGACCAGGTGGAAGCCTATATCGCGGCCGACCCCGGCACGGTGAATGCGGCGACCGCGATGATTGCGGAATTCGACTGGTCTGCCGCGCGCAACCTTCCTGTCGTTCGGCAGCCGCTGTTCGAGGTCGTGATGCGCACGGCCGACCAGCATACCGGCAGCAGCGATGGCAGCATGCTCGATCTCGTCGCCATGATCGAGGGCAAATCGCCGCAGGAGGGCGAAGACCTGCTTTATGAGCTTGTCGCCAGTGAAATCGCCGCAATTCTGCGGGTTTCCAAGGATACGATCTCGCGAAGCAAGGTCTTGAAGGAAATCGGTCTGGACAGTCTGATGGCGGTCGAACTCGGCATCAGCTTCCAGCAGAACACGGGCTTCGACATGCCGCTCTCCGGTGTCGCCGACAATACGACCGTCGGCGACGTTGCGCACAAGCTGTACGAAAAGGTCAGCAAGCGCGATCAGGGAAGCAGCGAGGACGAACCGCCGACCGAAGACAAGATCCTGGCCGAACTGACACAGCGCCATAAGGCAACGTCTCCGGAAAAGGTTGCAAGCCAATGAGTGACGACCGGCAGCCCGCCGCGACGAAAATGAACAGCAGCATCCGGGAGAACCTGCTCGACCGGATGCGCAACACGCATCAATCGTCCGAACGCAACCGGATGGCGCGGTCGGAACGCGATGTGCCGACGCCGGTTCGCCGGACGCAGATGCGGTTCGAGGATCTGCCGGAATACAAGCAGGTCCAGACGCAGGAGGCCGCAAGCGCCCAGCTCGGCATCGAAAATCCGTTCTACCGCGCACATGCGACGGCCGCCGGGGCCACGACCATCATCAATGGTCGCGAGCTGATCAATTTCGCATCCTACGACTATCTCGGCCTCAACCGGCATCCGCATGTCCTGGAAAAGGCGGCGGACGCCATCGGCACCTATGGCATTTCGGCGTCCGCGAGCCGCCTCGTGGCCGGTGAGCGTCCGGTTCATGGGGAGCTGGAAGAGCGGATCGCCCATTTCTACGGTGTGGAAGCTGCCGTCTGTTTCGTCAGCGGCTACCTGACCAACGTCGCGGCGATCAGCTGCCTGCTCGGCCCGAAGGATCTCGTCGTCCATGACGAGTTCATCCACAACAGCGCCCTTGCCGGCATCAAGCTTTCGGGCGCCACGCGCCGGCTGTTCAAGCACAATGACGCGCACGACCTCGAAACGGTTCTGCGGACCGTCTCCGGCGACTATCGGCGCATCCTCGTGATCGTCGAAGGCATCTATTCGATGGATGGCGACGTGGCGAACCTGCCCGCGATCCTCAAGCTCAAGGCCGAATACGGGTTCTGGCTGATGGTGGACGAGGCCCATTCCCTCGGCATCCTCGGGCGCCGGGGGCGCGGCACGTTCGAGCATTACGGCGTCGATCCGAAGGAGGTCGATATCTGGATGGGCACGCTGTCGAAGACGACTGCGAGCTGTGGCGGCTATATTGCCGGCAATGCGGCCCTCGCATCCGTGCTGAAGGCGACCGCCGGCGGGTTCGTCTATAGCGTCGGTCTTGCGCCGGCGCTGACGGCCGCCGCCCTTGGCAGCCTCGATATATTGGAAGCGGAACCCGAGCGCGCCGCAGCCCTTCGCCACAATGGTACGCTGTTCCTGAAGCTTGCACAGGAGGCCGGGCTCGACACCGGGCTCAGCGCCGGCTTCTCCGTCGTGCCGGTTCTCGTCGGCGACAGCCTGCGCGCGGTGCAGCTGTCGAACGACCTTCTGGCCGCCGGCGTCAATGCCCTGCCGATCATCCATCCCGCCGTGCCCGAGGGCCTTGCCCGCCTGCGCTTCTTCATCACCAGCGAGCATACGGAAGAGCAGATCCGCAAGACGGTGACGCTGACGGCCGCAAAGCTCAAGGATCTGACCGACCGGAACTTCGGGCTGGCCTCCATCGATCTTCAGCAGATGATGAAAATGCTGGCGGCCCGGTGACACCGGCGCAACGGTTTTTCGTCCGGCGCATAGCGACGTGGCGCGCCGCGTCATGACGCATGTCTTGATCACCGGCGGATCGAGCGGCATCGGCCTTGAGGTGGCGCGCATCTATGTCGGCCGCGGCCATCGGGTCTCGCTGATCGCGCGGGGTTTGGCGGCTCTCGACGCGGCGAAGGTCTCTCTGGAAACCGAAGGCGGAGGCCAGGTGCAGGTTGCCGCGGCCGATGTCGCGGATGCGGACGCCGTTCAGGCAGCGATCCGGGCCTGCGAGACGGTGTTCGGCCCCTGCGATATCCTGATCTGCTCGGCTGGCATCGTCGCGCCTGCCCGGTTCGAAGACCAGACGGCAGCGGACGCGGACCGGCAGGTGGCCGTCAATCTCTCGGGCTCCATGCATTCCGTCCGCGCCGTCTATGCGTCCATGCTCGCCCGTCACCAGGGGCGCATCATGCTGGTCTCCTCCGGTGCCGGCCTGATGGGCATTCCCGGTTATGCCGCTTACTGCGCCTCAAAATTCGCGCTTCGCGGCTTTGCCGAGGCCTTGCGCTCGGAAGCAAAGCCGAGAGGAGTCGTCGTCTCCATCTGCTTTCCGCCCGACACACAGACACCGCAACTGGAACGCGAACGCGCGGCACGCCCGGCAGAAGCCGAGGTGATCATGGGACAGGTCAAGCCCTGGAAAGCGGAAGCCGTGGCGCGCCAGATGGTCCGGGCGCTCGACCAGGGACGTTTCGAGGTCTATTTCGGCCTCACGCTTCTTGCCCTCGGCAGGCTCGCGCCGCTCGTCCGGCCGTTCGTCGATCGGTACTTCGATCGCCTTATTCGGGGTGTACAGAGGTAACGTCGACGTGACACAGCTTGTCACCTCACGGGAATGTCACTAGAACTCGGGCGCGACGTGGCGGCGCTCACGCCGCGGATTCAAAGGGTTTCGTTTGCCGTCGACATCACTCCAGCTTCACGACTACCCGCTCTCGTTGATCCTCGTCTGCTTCGCGCTCTCATTCTTCGTCGCGTGGTTCACCGACAGGTTCGCGCTGCCGGCGCGCGAGCGTCGCCGCAACATGCCCAAGGGCCGGACGCTGTGGCACAGCCTGCGCGACGGCTTGGCCCGTCTGCCCGTCGTCGCCATCATCTATGCCTTCTTCTTCGCGATCTCCTGGCGCCCGCTCTATGGTGCTGCCGGTTGCATGAGCTTCTTCATCATCTTCACGGCGATCTCGCGCGCCAAGTTTCGCTTCATCCGCGAGCCGCTGGTGTTTTCCGACATCGCGCTGGTCGCCGACGTGTTCAAATACAAATCGATCTTCTACGCGAACTCGCTGAACATCGTCTTTTGGATCGTCGCCTTCGGCTATGTCTTCGGCGTGACCGGCCTTTATATGTATTTCGAGCCGGACGTGCTGCCGGACCATGCCGAAGCGTTCTACATCGTGCTGATGGTCTTTGCGGCCGCCTTCCCCTGGATCTCGCTCTTCTGGGGTCCGGTCAACGCGCCGACCGCAGATCTCGTGCAGAGGCTCGTCGGCAAACCGAACGCGAAGATCAGCACGGTCCGGTTCGGCACCTTCTCATCGGTCGTCTTTCATTTCATCATCTGGCTGGGTGTCCGGCGGGAGAAGATCGTCAGCGAGCTTTCCGGCGCCTTCTTTGCCGCGGTCAACGATCTCATCGGCCACAATGCCGAAAACAAGGCCCCGCTGGTGGTCGTCTGGCAGTCCGAGTCCTTCCTCGACATGCGGCATTACGGCGTCAACGCCGTCCGCCTCCCCAATATCGACCGCCTGCAGAAGCTCTCCACGCAGTGGGGACGCATCGCGACCGTGTTTGAAGGCGGTTACACGTTGCGCACCGAGTTCGCGGTCCTCAGCGGGCTGCAGCCCGACGATATCCATGTCGATGCGAGCTATCCATACCTCCGTGCGCGGCACTATACCGATGTGGTGTGGCCGACGAAGCTGAAGAAGGCGGGCTGGCGCACGCATTTCATCCATCCCTACGACCGGACGTTCTTTCTGCGCCACAAGGCGATGCCGCTGCTCGGCTTCGAAGAGATGACGATGCTGGACGCGTTCGATCACGACCCTGCGCGGGACGGGCCCTATGTCTCCGATGCCGCGCTGACGCGCAAGGTGATCGAGGCAGTGGATCGTCAGAAGGACGACAAGGGCAGCTTCATCTTCGTCGCGTCGATGGCCAATCACGGCCCGTGGGAACCGGGGCGGGTTCCCGGCCACATCGATCCCGTCAGCATATATCTCGAAATCCTGCAACAATCGGACAAGGCGCTCGGCCAGCTGATCGACCATCTGAACAAGCTTGACCGGCCGGTCTGGCTCGTCTTCTACGGCGACCATGCGCCCCTGTTGAAGTCCTTTGCCGATCCCTTTCCCGACCCGAGAACCGACTATTTCATCACGCCGCTGGGTGCCGCCCGCACCCCGCAGCAGGCGCCGGTGTTTCCGCGCAACGAAGAGCCCTGGAACCTGCTGAAGGCCATGCTGAAGCATGCGAACCTTCACAAGGACGAGTTGAAATAGACGGGATGACCGGCGCCCGCCCGCCCGCATCCGGAACAGCACGACGGGTGTTCCTGTTTCTCGAAGGTCCCTCGTCACCGCTCTTCATGAAGATCGCCGATCGGCTGGAGGCGATGGGGCATGTCTGCCTGCGGGTCAACCTCAACATCGGCGACAGCATATTCTGGCGTCGGCGCGGTGGATACGCGTTTCGGGGCCGGCCCGAGGCCTGGCCCCGCTGGATCGGCGACTTTCTGACCCGGCACGAGGTGACCGATCTCGTGCTTCTCGGCGAGGAGCGTCCCTATCACCGCCTTGCGACGGAGGCTGCAAAGCGACGGTCGGTCGACGTCTATGTGGTCGAGATGGGATATCTGCGCCCGGATTGGCTGACGCTTGAGCGCGACGGCATGTCGACGAATTCACATTTTCCGGATGATCCCGACCACATCCTGAAGGCTGCCCGCGATCTGCCGGAGCCGGACTGGACGCGCCGGTATTTTCAGACGTTTCAGGCAGAGGCGGCTTACGATCTCCTCTACAATCTGCCCAACGCCTTCCTCTGGTTTCTCTATCCGCATTATCGCCGCCATGCGCTTTACCATCCGCTGGTGGAATATGCCGGCTGGATCCCGCGGCTCCTGCGGGAGAAGCGTCGCGGTCATGAGGCGCGTGCCACGATCGCCAGGCTGGAAGAGGGCCCGGGGCCGCTGTTCATCTTTCCTCTCCAGTTGCAGACGGACTTCCAGCTTCGGGCCCATTCGCCCTTTCACGACCAGCAGCAGGCGATCGAGGAGGTGCTGACCTCGTTCTCCCGCTTTGCGCCACGCGATGCGCGGCTCGTGGTGAAGGTCCATCCGCTCGACAATGGTCTCATCGACTGGGCCGGCACGATCGCCGAGACAGCGACACGGCTCGGCATTGGCCCGCGCGTCTCGTTTCTCGACGGTGGAAACCTGACGGCTCTGATCCGCCTGAGCGCAGGGATCGTCACCGTCAATTCCACCGTCGGACTGCATGCGCTGCAGCAGCGCAAGCCTGTCAAGGTGCTGGGAGTCGCGATGTTCGATGTGGAAAGGCTGACGGATAGGCAGCCGCTGGATCTGTTCTGGCGGGCGCCGCGTCTGCCCGATGCGGACGTCTGCGATGCCTTCTTCCGGCTGGTGGCCGCTGCCATTCAGGTTCGCGGCAATTTCTACTCGAAGGTCGGAACGGATGCAGGCGCGGATGCGATCGCCGCGCGTCTCCATGCGCGCACCGTCAACGAACCCGATGCCTTCATCGATCCGCCACCGCGCAAGCGTCCGGAGAAGCGGGCACGCAGGTGAGCCAAGCCCTTGTGCCTGTCGCGCAAACGTATGCAGCGCTTTTGCGACGCCCGATATGCGGTCGTCACGGACCCGAAGCGCAACGCGCTGAGCGGAAAGATCGCGGCGCGCTTCAGGCGACGCCGGCGCGCAGCAGGTCGTGAATGTGGAGGATGCCGACCGGCATTTCGGTGTCATCGACGAGGAAGAGCACCGTCACCTTGCTCGACTGCATGACCTGCATCGCGGCGCTGGCGAGCAGTTGGGGAGAGATGACCCGCGGCTTGAGCGACATGATCGCCTCGACCGTCTCCTGCAGAAGATTATCCGACATGTGCCGGCGCAGGTCGCCATCGGTGATGACGCCGGCAAGCCGACCGTCCGTGTCGACCACGCCGACAACGCCAAAACCCTTGGACGACATCTCGATCAGCGCCTGCCCCATCGGGGCACCTACGGGGAGAAGCGGCAGGGCGCCGCCGTGATGGGCGAGTTCGCCGACGCGCAGCAGCTGGGCGCCGAGCTTGCCGCCCGGATGGAACGTCTTGAAGTCCTCGGCGGAGAAACCGCGGCGCTCGAGCAGCGCGATCGCGAGAGCATCACCGACGGCCAGTTGCAGCAAAGCCGATGTGGTCGGCGCCAAGCCATGCGGGCAGGCCTCGTTGACCTTGGGTATGACGATCGGCACGGTGGAATGACGGGCGAGAAGACTGTCGCGGTTGGACGTCAGCGAGATCACCGGCACCTTGAAGCGCTGCGCATAGGCCAGCATATTGCCGAGTTCGACCGTTTCGCCCGACCACGACAGGAGGATGACCAGATCGTCCGACGTGATCATGCCGAGGTCGCCATGGCTGGCTTCCGTCGGATGGACGAAATAGGCCGACGTTCCCGTGGAGGCCATGGTAGCCGCGATCTTGCGGCCGATATGCCCGCTCTTGCCGACGCCGGAGACGACCACGCGGCCGTTTCGGTCGGCGATCAGCGCGACGGCATCGGCCAGATTGCGGGCGAAGACGGCATCATTGGCAAAGCTGGTGGCGAGCGCGTTTACGCCGTCGACCGTGGTGGCAAGCGACCGCCCGATGGAATCGAGAACGGCGCTGTGCTCGGTCAGGCTGGCGTCGATGGATCTGAGGCTCATTCTGTCTCTCCCGGCAATCTTCCCGCGGGTTACTCCCTGCGCACAGAAAGATCAACGCATGAAACGGACAGGCCCAAGCGAGGCTGTCGCTGGAGCAAGGCCCTCAGGCAAGATCGGAGACCGGCGGCGGCTCAACTGACGCGCTTGACGATGGTTTCGTCCGGCAGTGCCGCGCGCTGTTTTTCGGGATTGGCGATGAAATCCTCGAGCGTCATGGAATCGAGGATATCGGCCATGGCGTCGCGCACGATGGTCATGGACCGCCGCACCTCGCAGGTTTCCGGATCGTTGCAATCATCGCAGACCTCATAGGCGGTGCGGCTGGCGCAGCGGATGGGCGCGAGAGGGCCGTCGAGCGTTCGCACGACCTGGCCGATGCGGATCTGGGACGCGGGGCGCGACAAGGAATAGCCGCCGCCCGGCCCCTTCTTGGATTTCAGGAAGCCGGCATTGCGCAATTCGAGCAGAATGGCGTCGAGGAACTTCTTCGGAATGTTGTTGCGGGTCGCAATCTCGGTGATAAAAGCCGTCTCACCCGGATCCAGGTGCGCCAGATCGACCAGCGCCTTCAATCCGTACTTCCCTTTTTTCGTCAACATTCCGCTTGCTCGTCCTGAGAGGCACCATGCCCGCCTATTCAGGCACGCTGCCGTCGCAGCCTAGCACGTTTGATGCCTTTCAGACATAGGTGAGCAACCTCGTAGCGAGGTTTTTACCGGAACAGCTGCAAAATGCCGTTCGGGACGAGCAACAGGCTTCAGGCAGCCAGGCCCGACAGACGCCCACGCGGCACGGAAGCGCCGCCGAGATGCGCCAGGACAGCGTGCCGCGCAGCGTCCGCGCTGGCGAAGCGCTGTGCGTCGAGTTCCCAGACATGATACTTCACGGCAACGAACTTCAACGTGCCGGCATCGGGTACGACGACGCCAACGGCTTCGCCATTGATCTCGATGACCTGCTTGTGCGTCGCATTCGCGTTGTTCTTTTCGGTTTCCATAGTCAACGCTCCTTCCACGCCGAAGGCGGGAGTGTCTGTCAGTTTCGCAAATAGGGGAGGTTTAATCCGAGGTCACATTCGCGAAAGCGAACACATCCACCGGTCTGCCACTGCTTCACGACACAGGGAACGCGAGGCGCAGAGGAAGGCGGTACGGTCAAATTGCAACATGCCTTCTCCTCTGGCTGAAACCGCCCGAAGGGAGCGGATCTGAAACACACCGCTGACACTGTCTCTGCGGATGGTCTCAAACTAGTGCAGTCTAGTTCCGAAGTCAAATACAAATTAAATCACGGCGCAATTTCATTCCAAAAAAACTCAATATGCCGCCCCTATCGAACGTCTCATTCCGATTTTTGCCACTTTTCGAAAAATTATGCTGATTCAACCAAGTGCCACGAGTCAGGCGCATGCGGCAGATCTAGTGTGCTTCTCGCATGAAAAAAGGGCGACCCGTAAGGCCGCCCCATGAAATTTTCATGACGTTTCAGATTCGGGATCGAAAGCCCGATTCCATCAGCCCTTGACCGGTTCGCCGGGTGCGCCGGCGCCGCGGGCCGTTTCGCGATCCTTCCACCAGCGGCTGAGGAACAGCAGGATCGGGCCGCCGATGTAGATCGAGGACGTCGTCGCGACGATGACGCCGAAGATCATCGGCCAGGCGAAGCTTTTCACGGCATCGCCACCCCAGATCGCCATGGGCACCAGAGACAGGGCCGTTGCCATGGAGGTGAAGATGCATCGCGCAAGGACCTGATTGATCGACATGTCGATCAGTTCGGAGAACGGCATCGACTTGTACTTCCGCATGTTCTCTCGCATGCGGTCGTAGACCACGACCTTGTCGTTGACGGAGTAGCCGATCATCGTCAGCACGGCGGCGATGGCCGTGAGGTTGAAGTCGATTCCGGTCAGCGCGAAGAAGCCGATGGTCTTGGTGATGTCGAGCAGCAGAACCGCGATGGCGCCCACCGCGAAGTGCCATTCGAACCGCCACCAGATGTAGATCAGGATCGCGATCATGGCGAGCGACACGGCGAGGAAGCCGGAGCGTGCGAGTTCGGCACTGATCGTCGGACCCACCACTTCGGTCCGCTCGAACGAGGCATCGGGAATCGTGCTGGCAACGGCGCCCTTGATCGCATTCAGCGCGACCGTCTGCTCCTGCTCGCCGCCCGGCTGGCGCTGGACGCGGATGAGAACGGACGTGCCCTGGCCGAATTCCTGCAGCGCGACTTCGCCGAGGTTCAGGCCTTCGAGGTTTTCCCGCAGCTTCGGCAGGTCGAGTTTCGTCTGGGACGTGGTTTCCACCTGGATGCCGCCGACGAAGTCGATGCCATAATTGAGGCCAGGCGTGAAGAACAGGATGATCGAGCTAATCGACAGGAAAGCTGACGTCGCGATGGCGATGTAGCGGCCGCGCATGAACGAGAAGGCAGGAAGATGCCGGACCTTGCCGAACAGCGAGGGAATGTCGAGCTTCTTCATCTTCCGGCGCACGACCATTTCCCGCATCATCAGGCGGACGACGGTGATGGAGGTGAACATGGAGATGACGATGCCGAGCATCATGGTCACGGCGAAGCCGCGAACGGGGCCGGAGCCGAAGGCAAACAGCAGCACGGTGCCCGAAAGCGTCGTGACGTTGCTGTCGATGATGGTCGCATAGGCCTTGTTGAAGCCGATATCGAGCGCCTTCATGGCGCCGACGCCGGCTGCGGTTTCTTCCCGGATACGGGCGTTGATGAGGATGTTGGCATCGACGGCCATGCCTATGCCGAGAATGATACCGGCGATGCCGGGCAGCGTCAGCGTGGAGCCGAGCATGCCGAGCACGCCGATCGTCAGGATCGTGTGCAGCAGCAGGCCGATATTGGCGATCATGCCCCAGGAGCCGTAGAGAACGACCATGAGCGTGACGACGAGGATGAAGCCGGCGAGGCCCGTATAGATGCCCATCCGGATCGAGTCGGAGCCGAGATTGGGGCCGACGGAGCGTTCCTCGATGATAGTGAGCGGTGCCGGCAGCGCGCCGGAGCGCAGCAGCGCGGAGAGCACGGTCGCTTCCTGGGCGGTGAAGTTGCCTGAAATCTGGCCCTGTCCGCCGAGGATCGGCTCGCGGATGACCGGCGCGGTCAGGACCTTGCCGTCCAGCACGATGGCGAAAGGCTTGCCGACATTGTCACGCGTGATTTCGGCAAACTGGCGGGCGCCCTGTGCGTCGAAGGAGAAAGAGACGATCGGCTCGTTGGTCTGCTGGTTGAAACCGGCCTTGGCGTCGGCGAGACGCTCGCCGGAAATGGCGACGCGGGTCTCCACCGCATATTTGGCCGGGTCGTTGGCGCCGACGAGAATATCGACGCCGCGCGGCGCGACACCGTTCGGATCGACCGTCTGATCGACCATGTGGAAGCTCATCTGGGCGGTAGAGCCGAGAAGCTGACGCAGGCGCGTCGGATCCTGCAGGCCGGGCAGCTGGACGAGGATGCGGTCCGAGCCGACGCGCTGGATCAGCGGTTCGGCAACACCGACCTGGTCGACGCGTCGACGGATGATCTCGAGGCTCTGGTCGACGGCAGCGGTCATGCGCTCGTCAAGGCCGGCCTGTGTCAGGCGAACCGTGATGGCGGCATCGGCACTGGTGATGTCGATGTCGGATGCGGCCGTGCCGAAGCCGAGCGGGCTTGCCGGCGCGGCGAGCGCATTGATCTTGGGAAGAACGCGATCCCGCGCGGCGGCGTCCGCAATCGTCACGACGATGGCGTCGCCTGCAATCCGGGCGGACGAGACGGGGACGCGCTCCGTGCGCAGCACGCCACGGATGTCATCGAGCAGCGTGTTCAGCCGGGCCTGTCGCAGGCCGGCGGCATCCACCTCGAGCACGAGGTGGGAGCCGCCCTTGAGGTCGAGACCGAGAGTGACCGGCTTGACCGGGAGATAGGCGGCGTAACGCTGCTGCGTTTCCACCGAGAGAACGTTGGGAAGCGCCGCGATGATCCCGAAGAGGGTGATCGCGACATAGGCCAGAATGGCCCATTTCGATGTGCGCATGAAGATTTTCCAATATCGTCCGCCCTGAACCTCAAAGGGCTCGGCGGGTCGTGAAGGCCGAAAGGATGTGACGCGAAGAGCGCCGGCGCGTCAGCGGCGGGATGGCGCAAGAGCCGGCGGCGCGCGGGCTTCCGCCGCCTCGGAGACGCCGCCGTCCAGCCGGTGGCTGCGGCCGGCGGTCGCGATGAAGGCTGCCGGGCGCAGCAGATCGGGTGCACGGAACACCGCGAGAGACAAGGGATCGGGGCCGCCGGGCACGGGTTTCGCATCGATCCGCTCGGCCGTGAACCGCACATCGGCCGGCTGGGCGGCGCGCAGCGCTTGCCGCGAGAGTGCCGGTTCGGCCGCGCGGCCATCCCGGTTTTCCCGACCCGAAACGTCACCCGGTCGCAAGAACGCGCCGGTTCCGGACGCGACGAGCTGGGCAGAGGCGACGAGCGGCATCGCAAGCACCGCGGCAAACAGCCAAAGCAGCGCCAGAAGCCTGGTCGAGGCTCCCCACACGGCCCGGTCCCATTGCCGGCGGCGCTTCGTTCTGCCGAACCCGTCGTTCACGGGGATGTCCTTCCCTGCGGGTCGCGTCCCGGCGATCCGTTCCTGCGGGCCTTACAATCATTCCCGGCCGGCAAAGTCAAATCACGCTGCCTCCCGCTGCAGGGCGAGGCCCGAGCAGCCATTGCGCCAGCGTCAGCCGGCGCTGCGACGCAGCGCGCAGATCAGGCCCGTCGGACCGCCTTCGCAGGCCACGCAGAGCGCGTCGCCGTCGAACGTCTGAACCGTGCAGCCGGCCGCTTCGAGAGCTGCCTGCGTCTTCGGATACCCCGAGATCATCACGATCTGGCCGGGCTTCAGCGCGAGAACCTGCAGACTGGCACCGTTGCTTGCATGGAACTCGTCGGCCGGCGCCTCGATGAGGCTGATGCCCCATTCCTGCAGGATCTGGTAGAGCGCCACGGGCAGAAGCGGCGCGTAGACCAGGGCCAGATCACGCCGCACGGGACTGACGATCGAGGACAGGTGGAAGCAGGCGTCGTCCCCGTTCCAGAGCGGCAGGTCGTAGCTGAGAACATCGACCCCCTGGGCAGCGAGAATGGTCGCGAGCTGTGCGATACCCTCGTCATTGGTGCGCAGTCCGCGGCCGATCAGCAGCGTTTCGGCATCCAGCCAGATGGTGTCGCCACCCTCGACGGCGCCGAAGCCGTCGATCCGACCGAGTATCGGAATGCCCGCCTTCTTGCAGGCGGCTTCATGCAGCGCCACTTCCTTGCGCCGCCCGTCCTTGCCCGGCCGCAAAAGCACGGCCCCCTGCGGCGTCATCAGCAGCGGATCCTGCGTGAACATCGCATCCGCAAGACCATCCCCCTTATCCTCGATCCAGAGGATCTCGGTGCCGGATTGCTCAATGAGCGATGTAAAACCGGAATATTGCCCGATCGCCTTTTCGGCATCGAACCCCGCGCCATAGTGCCAGGCCGCGGCGTCGGCAGCCATCAGGCTCTTTCCCGGGCGGCGCATCAGAGCCTGTTTGAGAGGGGACGACATATCTCGAACGCCGAATTCCGCCATGGTCACTCCTTGCCGATCAAAGCGCCCGGCGGCGCGGCGGCGATCATAGGCAGGATCCGGACGGCGGCAAGACCTCGAAAAAAAAGCCGCAGGACGGGACGTTCCTGCGGCTCAAAAAATCGGGACAGTCTATCAATCGACACCGGGGGTACGGCATCGATCGCCGCACTTTAACGACCGCCCGTGTGCGGAACTTTAAGCGGATCGGGACAATTTTATCGAGTGCGGGCTTTCACGCCGACCGCTGCAGCCTGGCTCAAGATTGCGACGATAGCTTTCCTCGCATGCCGGCGGGCATCGGGCGTCCAGCATGTCCGCACCATGCGGATACCCGATCCGCCCGCCGGCATCTCCCCCCATCGCCTGCCCTCCAGCGATCATTTTCCCGGCATCACGGTTCAAGTGTCGCGCGACATGCGCTACTGCAGTCTGAAATGACAGAGCGCGACCACGGCATAAGGCGCGGCGGACGCTTGCCCGGATGGCGGGAAGGATGGCAGCAATGAAAACGGCGGCGGAATGCCAATCGATGGCGGATATCCGGACGGAGATAGACCGGCTGGACGAGACGATCATGCGGCTTCTGGCTGAGCGCTGGAGCTATATCGGCCGTGCGGCGGAGATCAAGACGGAAGCCGGCCTGCCGGCCGATATCCCGAGCCGCGTCGATGAGGTTCGCGCCAATATCCGACGTCATGCGGCCGATCTCGGCCTCGACCCCGCGTTCTACGATTCTGTCTGGGCGCAACTGATCCGCCACAGCATCGTGCGGGAAGAAGAAATTCTCGGGCCGCAGGAGACAGGCCGGACCGCCTGAGGCGGCCGGGCTCTACCAGACCTTCCAGGGCGGCATACCCTCTTTCCAGAGGCTTTCGAGGCGAACAACATCGTGGCGCGTATCGACAGGTTGCCAGAAACCCTCATGCAGGTAGGCGCGCAACTGACCCGTCTGGGCAAGTGCGTCCAGCTCCGCTGTGCGATCCGAGAGGAACACGTCCGCGATCGCGCTCAGAGACGACGGCGACAGAACGAGGAAGCCGCCGTTGACAAAGCCGGATTCCGGCTTGGCAGAAAGTGCGCGCACCTCGACACCTTCCAGGTGAAGCGCACCGTAGCGTGCCGGGGGATAAACGGCCGCAACCGTCATTCCTTGGCCGTGCGCGCGATGAAAAGCGAGGCTTGCGCCGATGTCGATGCTTGCGAGACTATCGCCATAGGCGAGGCAGAAGGCCTCCTCGCCCTCGAGGTGAGCCGCAATCTTTTGCCGTCTCTGGTCGCTCGAGACCGCGTCGCCCGTGTCGATCACGGTCACCCGCCAGTCTTCGACGCTGGCAAGATGGATGTCGGTGCTTTTGAGCGACAGGTCGAAGGTCACGTCGGCGGTGTGCAGTGCATAGCCGGCGAAGAAGGTCTTGATCTCAGCCGCGTTCGCGCCGCAGCATAGGACGAAGTCGCTGATGCCGTGCGCCGCATAGATCTTCATGATGTGCCAGATCAGCGGTCGCCCGCCGATCTCCACCATGGATTTCGAGATATTGCCAGGGCCGGGAAAACGAAGGTCCGGGCCATCCGCCAGGATCACGGCCTTCACCGGACACCTCCGGCCAATGGCGCGGCGCGCTTCGCACCGTGTGCGGCATCTCTTATCGAACGCATCGTCTTCCGACCTCCGTCATTGTGAGATGGGAGGTAGAGCGCGGTGCGATGCGGTCAAATATCAGAGGGCCGCGATGTAACTCGCCAGCCGGTCCGCCGCCGTGCGGATGTGGAGCGGGTCGCGCAGGAAGCAGGGCCGCGATGTAACTCGCCAGCCGGTCCGCCGCCGTGCGGATGTGGAGCGGGTCGCGCAGGAAGCAGGCCCGCATGAAGCCCGCACCGCCCTGTCCGAACGCCGTGCCGGGCGCAAGACCGACCAGCGTCCGATCGACGATGTCGAGCGCTGCCGCGCGCACGTCGGTGATGCCGTCGATCTTCAGGAAGGCGTAGATGGCGCCATCAGGGCGCAGCGTCTCGACCCGGTTCGTCGCAATCAGCGCGTCGCAGAGGATATCGCGCGACATGGTCGCCTTGACGACGTTCTGGCGGGCGAATTCATCGCCATGGTCGAGCGCCGCACAGGCGCCGGCCTGAATGAACGGTGCCACGCCCGAGGTCGAGTACTGGATGAGATTCTCGAGCGCTTGCCCGATTTCGGCCGGGGCAACGATCCAGCCCGCCCGCCAGCCGGTCATCGACCAGTTCTTGGAAAAGGAGTTGACGAAAATGATCCGGTCCTCATCCTCCATGACGTCGAGGAAGGACGGCGCGCGCGCATCGGCGTAGAAATAGAGCGCATAGATTTCGTCGGCGATGATCCAGAGCCCATGGCGGCGGGCGAGATCGAGAAGGGCGACGAGATCGGACTGCGTCGCCGTCCAGCCGGTCGGGTTCGACGGCGTGTTGACGAAGATCGCCTTGGTCCGCGGGGTGATCGCCGCCGCGATCCGGTCGAGATCGAGCTGCCATTTTCCATCCGTAAACGACAGGGGCACGCCCACGGCGCGCGCGCCCGAAAGCTCCGCGGAGGCCGCGAAGTTCGGCCAGGCCGGCGTGAGGAAGAGAAGTTCGTCGCCCGGGGACGCCACCGCTTCGACCGACAGCTTGATCGACTGCATGCCGGAGCCGGTGACGAAGACGTTGTCGATGCCGAGCGTCTTGTGGAAATGCCGGTCGTAATAGCGGACGATCGCCTGGCGAAGCTGCGGAATGCCGCGCTGCCAGGTGTAGAAGGTCTCGCCCGCCGTCAGGGAGTCCCGCGCCGCCCGCGAAATGAAATCCGGCGTCGGCAGGTCGCCCTCGCCCACCCAGAGCGGAATGAGCCCTTCGCGACCCCGCGCATAGTTCACGACCTCGACGATGCCGCTCTGCGGCGCGGCAAGCGCGCGGGCGCTGAGGCCAGGCATGGAGCCGGCCATGGGGCCAGATGATGCTGGGCCTGTCGATGCGGAGGTGTCAGATGGGGACTGCGACGAGGATGACGACATGGCTGGCTAGGGTCCGGTTGGCGACACCGACCTCCTAACGCCTTTCGACCGGATGATCACGCGATAATCGCTGGCCGTCCGATCGATTTTCGTGATGTGTCGCCTCAGACGCGCGGTGCGCGCAGCAGATCGCGGATTTCGGTCAGCAGCTGAACGTCTGCCGGCGGCGGAGCCTCTTCTTCCTTGCCCTCGCGCTTGTCGCGCTCGACGGATGCCCGCAGCTTGTTCACGCCCTTGATCATCATGAAGATGATCCAGGCGAGGATGAGGAAGTTGATGAAGACGGTGATGAAATTGCCATAGGCGAAGATGGCGCCCTGCTCGCGGGCCTGGGCGAGCGTCGTGGCTGTCACGTTGCCACTGAGCACGAAGAAGTAGTTGGAGAAATCGAAGCCGCCGCCCGTCAGCGCGCCGACGACCGGCATGACGAGATCGTTCACGACGGAATCGACGATCTTGCTGAAGGCGGCACCGATGATCACACCGACGGCCAGATCCATCACATTGCCGCGGGCGATAAATTGCTTGAACTCGTTCAACATCCCAACTCTCCTTTGACGTGCGCCAGACGCGCCGATCCCCGACTGGAACCTATCGCCTTTCGGTAGAAAGGAAAGCCGCAACGATACGCTTTCGTGATCCGGCGCTTTCTCATGCAGGGGCGGCTTCGACTTAAGACCAAACCCAAGGCAATTCTCTTGGTCGCGTCTTTCACCTATGATCCGGATCGAGCGCAGGGTGGAGGAGGAAACCATGCTATCCGGCACGGTCGTGTTTGCGGCCGCTTTCACCTACCTGCTGCTGCTTTTCGCCGTTGCCAGCTATGGCGACCGGGCGGCGCGCAAGGCGGCGTCGAGCGGCGTGGCTGCGCGTGGCCGCCCCGTCGTCTATGCGTTCAGCCTCGCGATCTACTGCACCAGCTGGACCTATTTCGGCGGCGTCGGCCTTGCCGCAGAACGCGGGCTGGAGTTTACCGGAATCTATATCGGCCCGATCCTCATGTTCACGCTGGGACTGCCGATCATCCGCCGCATCACGACGCTCGCCAAATCGCAGAAGCTCACATCGGTGGCCGATTTCATCGCGGCACGTTACGGCAAGAACCCGACGGTTGCCGGCATCGTGGCGCTGATTTCGCTGGTGGGGGCCATTCCCTACATCGCTTTGCAGCTCAAGGCCGTGTCGAGTTCGATGGCCGTGCTGGTCGATACCCGGCCCTATGGGCTCGACGGCGGAGCGGCCTTCATCGATCTTCCCCTGCTGGTCACGCTGTTTCTCGCCTGCTTCGCCATCGTGTTCGGCACCCGCCACACGGATGCGACCGAGCATCAGGACGGGCTGATCCTCGCCATCGCCATGGAATCGGTCGTCAAGCTCGTGGCGCTCGTCACCGTCGGGCTCTACGTCGTCTTCTTCCTGTTCGACGGCCCGACCGACATGCTGACCCGCGCCCGGGACAACAGCGCCGTCATGGACGCCCTGACCTACCAGACGCCCATGGCGCGCTGGATCGTGCTGACCGTTCTCTCGGCCGTTTCCATCATCCTGCTGCCGCGCCAGTTTCATGTGACGGTGGTGGAAAATCGCACGGCCGGCGAACTGCGGACGGCGGGCATTCTCTTTCCGCTCTATCTCATCGGCATCAATCTCTTCGTGCTGCCGGTCGCAATCGCCGGCATGCTGACATTTCAGGGAAACGGCGTCGCGGATCTCTATCTCCTGACGCTGCCGCTGTCGCACGACCTGCCGATCCTCACTCTCGTCGCCTTCATCGGCGGCTTCTCGGCTGCGACCGCCATGGTCATCGTCGCCTCCGTCGCCCTGTCGATCATGCTGTCGAACGACATCGTCATGCCGATCTTCCTGCGGCGAAACCTGACGGGTCGAGGCCGCTCCAAGGATGTCGGCGCCACGCTTCTGAACGTTCGCCGCATGGCGATCTTCGCGGTGCTGCTGCTCGGCTACGGCTATTATCGGGCGGCCGACATCACCGCAGGGCTCGCATCGCTCGGGCTCTTGTCCTTTGCCGCGATCGCCCAGATGGCGCCGGCCATGTTCGGGGGGCTCGTCTGGCGGCAGGCGAATGCGCGCGGCGCCATCGCCGGCATGACCATCGGTTTCTTCGTCTGGGCCTATCTGCTGTTCCTGCCGAGCCTCGGCGGCCCCGACAATTCGCAGGTGGCGGCGACCATTCTCGGCTTCCTGTTTCCCTTTGCCAACATGTTCACGGCCGAGACCGCCGATCCCCTCGTGAATGCAACGGCGCTCAGCCTCCTGTTCAACACCATAGCCTATGTGGTCTTCTCCCTGTCGCGCGCGCCAAAACCGCTGGAACGGCTGCAGGCCGGGCTGTTCATCCGCCGGGCATCGCGCACGGAGCGCGCCTTTCGTGGCCGCAAGACCAAGATTACCGTGCTCGACCTGAAGAGCACCATCGCCCGCTATCTCGGCGAAGAGCGAATGCAACGGTCGTTCGAGACCTATGCGAAGAAAAGCGGACGACGGCTCGAGGACGGGCAGCCGGCCGACATGGCGCTCATCCATTTCTCCGAACAGATCCTCGGCAGCGCCATTGGCTCGTCTTCGGCGCGGCTCGTGCTGTCGCTGGTGCTGCAGCGGCTCGATGATACCTCGCCGGATACGGCCATCCTGCTCGATCAGGCCAGCGAAGCGCTGCAATACAATCAGGATATGCTGCAGACCGCCTTGTCGCAGATGGACCAGGGCATCGCCGTCTTCGACAGTTCCAACCATCTGATCATCTGGAACCGCCGTTTCCGGCAATTGCTCGATCTGCCCGAGGCGTCCGGGCAGGTCGGCTTTCCCCTGTCGGAGATCGTCGCGATCCTGACGCAGCGCGGCGACCGGGTGCGCGACGGCGAACCGGCCTTGCTCACGAGCTTCCTCGCCCTCGACAAGCCGTTCCAGCTGGTGCTGTCGGGCGGCGAGCGAATCATCGAGGTGCGCAGCAATGCCATGCCGGACAAGGGCCTGGTCACGACCTATACCGACATCACCCAGCGGGTGGCGGCCGATATCGCGCTGCTGCAGGCCAACGAGACGCTGGAGGCCCGCGTGGCCGAGCGCACGGCCGAACTGACGCGGGTCAACCGCGAGGTGGCGGAGGCGCGCGCCGCGGCCGAGGAGGCCAACAACGGGAAGACACGCTTCTTCGCCGCGGCCGGCCATGACATCCTGCAGCCGCTGAATGCGGCGCGGCTCTATTCCTCATCCCTGGTCGAGCGTCTGGGGGCATCCGAAAACCGGCTTCTGGTCCAGAACATCGATTCCTCGCTCGAGTCCGTCGAGGCCATTCTCGGCGCAGTGCTCGATATCTCCCGGCTGGACACAGGCGCCATGAAGGCACGACTGCAGACCGTTCCGCTCGACGATTTCCTGCGGCGCATCGAGACCGATTTTGCGCCCGTCGCCAAGGCGAGCGGCCTGAAGCTGACCGTCATGCCGACCTCGCTCCATGTCCGCACCGATCCGAACCTGCTCAGACGCCTGGTGCAGAACCTCGTGTCGAATGCGGTGAAATACACGCCGCATGGGCGCGTGCTCGTGGGGGTCAGGCGCCGGGGGGCGGAGGCCGTGATCGAGGTGATCGATTCCGGTATCGGCATTCCCGCCTCGAAATTCCGCACCGTCTTCAAGGAATTCGCGCGGCTGGAGGAAGGTGCGCGAACGGCCTCCGGGCTCGGGCTGGGCCTCTCGATCGTCGACCGGATCTCGCGCGTCCTGCACCATGCCGTCGATCTTCAGTCGCGACCGGGCAAGGGCACCCGGTTTCGGGTCACGCTGCCGATCGAGGCGGGGGCGCTTGCGAAGCCTGCTTCCGTGGGGGATATCGCCAATGCCGGACCTGCAATGCCGATGAACGGGCTCGCCGTTCTCTGCATCGACAATGAGCCGCGGATTCTCGAAGGCATGCGCAGCCTTCTGGAGAATTGGGGATGCCGCGTGATGACGGCGGCCTCGGCCGAACTCTGGCTGTCGGCCAAGATCCGCGACATGCCGGATACCATCATCGCCGATTACCATCTCGATCACACCACGGGGATCGATGCGATCCGCGACATCCGCGCAGCCTGTGGCCGCGACGTGCCGGCGCTTTTGATCACGGCGGATCGATCGGTCGAGGTTCGGGCCGCCGCGGAGCGCGACGGCATCGCGCTTCAGAACAAGCCGGTGCGGCCGGCAGCGCTGCGGGCCTGGCTGACCCGCTCGGCGGCCATGCCGAAGGCGGCAGCCGAATGATCAGGTTGCGGTGGCGTGATCCTCACGCGGCGGCGGCGTGAGATCACGCCGCGACGGCCATGACCTTGCCGAGCTGGATGACCGCCTGCGTGCGGCTGTCGACATTGAGCTTCAGGAGAATCGCCGAGACGTGCGCCTTGATGGTCGCCTCGGAGACGCCGAGCTCATAGGCGATCTGCTTGTTGAGCAGGCCCTCGGCCAGCATGGCGAGAACGCGCGACTGCTGCGGTGTCAGCGTGTTCAGCCGCTGGATGAGGTCGGCCACGTCGGGCTCATGACTCATGCCGCGCCGGAAACCCGCCGGCGTATAGAGATTGCCGGCGATCACCGTATCGATCGCGCCGCGGATATCCTCGATTCCGGCCGATTTCGACAGGAAGCCGCAGGCGCCGAGATCAATCGCGCGGGTGATGGTGGCCGGCTCGTCATGGGCGGAGACGATCAGGATCGGCAGCGAGGGAAACTCGGTCCGAAGGACCATCAGGCCGGAAAAGCCGCTGACGCCGGGCATGGTGAGATCGAGCATCAGGAGATCGGCATCGGGATGCAGTGCCGCCGCAACGCGCACGGCACCGAAGTCGCCGGCTTCCACGATATCCGGCGCCCCCGGCATGGCCGCCAGCGCCTGCCGCATCGCCCCGCGAAAGAGCGGATGGTCGTCCGCAACGATGATGGTCATACCCTGTGCCATGATGCTCCCTCCTCGAGCGACCGGCCGTCAGGTCCTCCAACCCGTCAGCCGGCGTCATGTCTCGTCTTTCCCGCAAACCTTCCGGCCGTCCTTGCCGTTCCGGCAGTCGCCCGGATCACGTCTTTCGCAGGTCGCCGTCAGGGTCAGGCGCCGGCGGGGTTTTCTCCTCACCCTGCCATTCGCGTCCGAAGTCCCGGGCGATCCCCATGAAGCTGCGCAACATTCTATCCATAATGCCCATGGTCTGGTCAATCTCTTCCTGCGTCGGGAGCCGCGGCGAGAAGCCTTCCGGCGCATCCTTCACGGCTTTTTCCAGCGTTTCGACGCGCTTTTCGAGCAGATCGAGCTCCAGATCGTAGGCCGTCCGCTCGTCGGCGGCCATCCGGCAGACGAGATCGCCGGCTTTTTCCTGGCAGAGCGTGACCTCGCCCGTCTGCGTGTCCAGTCGCGCGATGCCGGTATCGGTCTTCTGCATGCTGTAGCGACCGGGCGCCGGCGCCTGCGACAGGGCCGGGGTAACGCCGATCAAAAGTGCGACGACGGCAAGCGGCAGACCCTGCGGCGTAAGGCGACGGATGGGTACGGGGTTGGACATGGCGGCAGGCTCCTTGATCGGTCATCGTCGGGCGCGGTTGGCGTTCGGACACGTCATGTGAGACGCGTGTCGCACGAGTGGTGGACTTTTACGGCGCTTTGCGGCAAGTCCACGACATCGGAGGCGACCGGTTCCCGGGCCCGTCTCGTCGCAGCGCCGGTCGGTCCATCGACGAGAGCCTTGCGACCCGAGACCGGCCCCAAGGACGGGACCCGAAGCGCTGCACGCATGTTGCGGATCATCTCTCCGCCCAGCGTTGCAGTGTATCAGAGCGACGAGGAGCAAGCACCATGTCCGGCATCATCTACAAAATCGTACCAACGTCTCTGTGGCGAAACGCACAGGCTGCCGGAACGTTCGAAGGCGCGCCGGTCGATCTTGCCGACGGCTTCATCCACTTCTCGACGGCGGACCAGGTCGCGGAGACCGCACGGCGGCACTTTGCCGGACAGGACGACCTGCTGCTGGTCGGCATCGACGGAGACAGGCTGGGCGAAGCGCTGGTCTACGAGACCTCCCGCGGCGGCGCGCTGTTTCCGCATCTCTACGGTCCGCTTCCCATGACCGCCGTCCTGTTCGAGCAGGCTTTGCCGCTGTCGCCGGATGGCCGCCACCTCTTTCCGGAGCTCGAAGCATGAAAGCGCATCTCGAAGCCCTCGCGCGGCGCGCACTGTTTCTCACCGATCCGGAAATGGCGCATGGGCTTTCCATCAAGGCCCTGCGCTCGGGCCTCGTGCCGTCGCATGCGGCACCCGCGGATGCACGGCTGCACCAGTCGGTCGCCGGCATCCGCTTTCCCAATCCGCTGGGCATGGCCGCCGGATACGACAAGAACGCCGAGGTGCCGGAATCGCTTCTGCGCCTCGGCTTCGGCTTTACCGAGATCGGCACCGTCACCCCCCGCCCGCAGGCGGGCAACGACCGGCCGCGCATCTTCCGGCTGGTCCGCGACGAGGCCGTCATTAACCGGCTGGGCTTCAACAATGAGGGGCATGCCGCGGCTCTCGATCGCCTGAAAGCCTGCCGGGCCGATCCGCTGATCGGCGTGAACATCGGCGCCAACAAGGACAGCACCGACCGGGTGAACGACTATGTGCTCGGCATTCGCTGCTTTGCGCCGGTCGCCCGGTATTTTACCGCCAATATCTCCTCGCCCAACACACCCGGCCTGCGCGACCTGCAGGCCCGCGGCAGCCTGTCCGCTCTGCTGACGGCGGTGCTGGAGGCGCGCGACATCGAGGCGCGCAAGCTGAAACGCAAGCTGCCGGTGTTCCTGAAGATCGCGCCCGATCTCAGCGAGGAGGGTCTGGACGATATCGCCGCGGAAGCGCTGGCCCACCCGCTCGACGGGCTGATCGTCTCCAACACGACGCTCTCGCGAGCCGGGTTGACCGACACGCGACAGGCGGCGGAGGCCGGCGGTCTTTCCGGCAAGCCGCTGTTCGATGCCTCCACGGTGGTTCTGGCGAAAATGCGCCAGCGCGTCGGTCCCGATCTGCCGATCATCGGTGTCGGCGGCATCCATTCGGCCGAGACGGCGGCCGAGAAGATCCGGGCGGGGGCCGATCTGGTCCAACTCTATTCCGGCATGATCTTCGAGGGGCCCGGGCTGCCGAGCCGTATCGTGAGCGGCCTCTCGCGCCTCTGCGACCGCGAGGGCCTGAGCTCGATCCGCGACATCCGGAATTCGCGCACCGCCTACTGGGCCGCGAAGGTCTGAGCCGACCGCCGGGGCACGCGCGACAAGAGCAGCAGGCCGCGGCAGAGCAGGAACAGGTTCAGCGCCGCCCAAAGGCCGTGATTGCCGAAGACCGGCACGAAGGCGAGGAGCGCTGCGATATAGATCACGAAGGCGGCCAGCATCATGTTGCGCATGTCGCGCGACCACGTCGCGCCGATGAAGACGCCATCCATGAGAAAGGCGAGCGCGCCCGTCATCGCGGTCAGGGCCGCCCACGGCGTATAGGCATGGGCGACGCTGCGCACGTCGGGCGCCGTGGTCAGGAGATCGACGATGTCGTCTCCGAACACGAAGAAGGCGAGCGTCGTCAGCGCGGCGAGCGCGAAGGACCAGAGCGCCGTCATCTTCAAGGCGCGGTCGAAGGCAGGGCGATAGCCCGCACCGATGGCGCGACCGGTCAACTGTTCGGCCGCATTGGCCAGGCCGTCGAGGTAGTAGCCGGCGACGAGGAAGATCGTCATCAGCACGGCATTGGCCGCAAGGGTCACCGGCCCGAAGGACGTGCCGACCCGCGTGATCACCAGAAAGACGGCAAGGAGGACGAAGGACCGAATCATGATATCGCGGTTCAGCGCGAAGAGGCGTGTCAGCCCGCTGCGCTCGGCGATCGCGCGCCAGGTGGGCTTCGCCATCGGGTCGAAGCGGGACACGACGATCGCAAAGCCGACGAGGGCGCCGACCCCTTCGCCGGTCAGCGTCGCGATGGCGACGCCGGCCACGCCCCAGCCGACATAAAGCCCGAGCGTGATCGACAGCACGATGTTGACGCCATTGATCAGCGTCTGCAGCAGAAGGCCGAGCGTCGCCTGCCCGCGCCCGAGGACGTAGCCGAGGATGGCGTAATTGGCGAGCGATGCCGGGGCGGCGAGGATGCGCCAGAGGAAGTACGTCCGCGTGACATCGGCCACCGCCTGGCCGGGGTCGAGCAAGGCCAGCCCCGCCCAGAGAAGAAGCGGCGACAGGGCGATGGTCGCGAAACCCGCCGTGAGCGCGATGATCATCGAGCGCCAGAAGACGGTCTGCTCCTCCCGCCGGTCGCCGCGCCCGAAAGCCTGCGCCACCAGTCCCGTGGTTGCCGACCGCAGGAAGTTGAAGGTGACGAAGATGAGGTCGAAGACGACGGCCCCGACCGCGAGCCCCGCCAGCAGCGTCGCATCGCCGAGGCGCCCGACGACGGCGGTATCGACGAGACCGAGGAGCGGCGTCGTGAGAAAGCCGAGCGTCATGGGAACGGCGATGGAGAGAATGAGCCGGTGGGTGACCCGGAACGGGCCTGCGGCTTCGCCGATGGCCACACCGTCATGCCCGGGAATTTCTGCCTGCATGTCCATCCTCTCCCGACGTCACGCAGCGACATCTCCGGCCGCTCAGGTGCCGGAGGAGAGCACCATGGCCCAATAGGGCCGGTTGCCGGAGGCGGGATTGCGCATGACGGCAACGCCCAGACCTGAATAGCCGGGTCCGAGCATGTTTTCGAGATGTTTCGGCGAGTTCAGCCAGGCAAGATAAGCCTTCTGCGCGTCCGCCTGACCGACCGCGATATTCTCGGCCGCGGGCAGGCTGACCGACTGGCTTTTCATGCGTGCGCCAAAACTGTCGGTGATGCCGATCAGATGAGCCATCTTGCCGGCTTTCGCCATGCGCCCGGCCTGCGAAAGGGCGGCACTTGCGGCTGCCGGGTCACGCGACAGGGGGCTCAACCCGCGCGCCTTGCGCAGACTATTGATGAGGCCGAGCGTCGCTTCGGTTTCGTCGCTGCCGTCGCCGGGCGGTGAGAGCACGGAGGTCGTATTGCAGCCGGCGAGCCCGCCAAGCGCGAGGAGGCTCGCGGCCGTCAGAAACGTGCGGCGGTTCTGCGGTGAGGGAAACGGCATCTCTATCGACGGAAACTCAGGAGCCGAAGCACGATGAAGATTGGAATGACCACCGCCGCGCCGATCAGCAGATACTCGCCGACATCGCCCAGCGCATCGAAGCCGGTATACCAGAGCTCGAGGAAGAAATCGCGGATGCTGCGGAAGATGCCATAGGGCGTCCAGCCGAACACGGTCATCACGAAGCCGACGACCAGCGACAGGACCAAGAGCTTCACGATCACCCGACCGGGCGAATCGCCGAGAAACCTGTTCAATCCATCAGCCATACTCAAGCGTCTCCTCGGGCGGTCTCGCGCGACATGTTCCAGCGCCGTGCTCACGGCCTTCATCCGCATGTAGCGGCCAAGGCCTCCTGTCGCAAGCATTGTGGGCGGAATCGCGGCGTCTGCGCGCCAGGACGCGAAATCGCTTTTCAGTCTTTCGGCGAGAGCCTATGTGATCGCGCGCCCTCTCGCGCTGGAGCCCGCCCATGAACCCGCATCAATTGTCCTCCGGCGATCTTCTCGCCGACCGGCGCGCCGAATATGCCCAAATGCTGGCGGCAAGCGGCGACCATGCGGAGGCCGCCGATCTCATGCGCCAGGCGCTGGAGCGGGTGCCCGACTGGGCCGCCGGCTGGTTCCGGCTTGCCGAACACGAGGAGAAGGCCGGAGAGCGCGAGGCGGCGGCCTCCTCGCTCGCCCGCGTTCTCGAGCTCAATCCGGAGGACATGTTCGGCGCCCGCCTGAAACGCGCCGTGCTGGGTGCCGACGCGGTGCCCGGACAGGCCCCAAGCGCCTATGTGGCAAGGCTTTTCGACGACTATGCCGACCGGTTCGATGCCGCCCTCGTCGAGCGGCTGGACTATACGGTTCCCGGCCGGCTGGCCGCCATGGTCGAGCGCTTCACAGGCGGCGCGACGCTGGAGCGAGCGATCGATCTTGGCTGCGGCACCGGCCTGTTCGGTGCGGAAATCCGGCATCGCGTGGGCATGCTGGAGGGTTACGACCTCTCCTCCAACATGCTGGCCAAGGCGGCGGAGAAACATCTCTACGACCATCTCGGAGACGCCGACCTTTCCCGGCCTCTCGACACCTCCGGTCTGGTCACCCCGGACTTCCCGGAAGGTCGCGCGGATCTGGCTGTCGCTGCCGACGTGCTGATGTATCTCGGCGATCTCCTGGCGGTCTTTGCCATCGTGCCGGCTCTTTTGAAGGCAGACGGGCTTTTTGCCTTCTCCGTCGAGGATGCGGAGGCATCCGTGCCGGAGGTCGTACCCGGTGGTGCGTCCGAGGGCTTCGTGCTGCGTCCCTCGCTCCGCTACGCCCATTCCGAAGGCTACGTCCGCAACCTCTGCCGGACTGCCGGCCTGGAGGTGCTGGACATGGCGCGCGCCGTCATTCGCAAAGATGGCGCGCAAGATGTCGCCGGCATCCTGTTTCTTTCGCGCAGGGGCCTCTGAACGACGCTTTGTTGCGAAGTTGAGATAGGTCAGTATCCCTTACGTATTTGCCTTGCAAAGTCTTTGGAAAGGCCGATGATATCGGTGTTTCCAGGACACGGAGCACAGTGGCTGTCCCGTCGAAACGACAAGCATTTCTGACCCCGGATCAGGCACAAAGCCTGTCGACATCGACCTCAATGCCTTTTCGGAGCGAATGCCATGTCCTTGATTTCCGCCCTCGGGTTCTGGAATACCAATGCAGCACGCCATACGCCGATCGAGGATGTGCAGGGGGTATTTACCGGCAGCCTGATCTCGGCGCTCGGGCTTTACATCCTCGCCAGCGCCGGGCTTCTGACAGGCAGCACGGCAGGCATCGCCTTCCTGTTGCATTATGCGCTGGACGTGAACTTCGGTGTCGCCTTCTTCCTGCTCAACCTGCCGTTCTTCTATCTCTCGCTCAAGCGGCTGGGCTGGGCCTTCACCATCAAGACCTTCATCGCCATCGGCCTGACGTCGGTCATCGCCGACATGCAGTCGCGCTTCTTCGTGATTTCAAGCATTCATCCGGCCTGGGCCGCCCTCCTCGGCGGGCTCCTGCTCGGCTACGGGCTGCTGGCGCTTTATCGCCACCGCGCCAGTCTCGGCGGCGTCGGCATTCTCGGGATCTACCTGCAGGAACGTTTCGGCATCCGCGCCGGGCTGGTCCAGCTTGCCATCGATCTCTGCGTCCTCACCGCTGCCTTTTTCGTCACCCTGCCCTCGGTGGTGTTCTACTCCGTGCTTGGCGCCGTCGCGCTCAATCTGTTCCTCACGATCAATCACCGGGCCGACCGCTACATCGCCTTGTAAGATGCCATGAGGATCGAAGCCGGCGGGAAACGCCGTACGGCTTCATTTCGACGTGTGGTAGCCCTCCAGCCAGGCCTCGCGCTTTGCGCGGCTGGACGTGGCATAGGGGCATGAGCGCGCCGACAGCCCAGCAAATGCCGCATTGCGCCCCTCGCATCGCAGACGGGCCGCATCGTCCGGCGTCAGCGTCGGCTCGACGTCTGCCGTATCGTCCGGCTTCGGCAGGCCTTCCTTCAGTTTCGCCTCGATCCTGCGCAAGGTCGCCAGAACGGGCGGCGCCCGCTTTTCGTCGATCCGCGGGAGGGTCGCGTCTGCGCGCGATTCCGGCACACTGCCTGACACAACGAATGTCATCGGCTCTCTCCTTTTCGGTTAATGTTCAGGTTGCCCTCTTCTATCATATATTCGTGAAATATGTTTCTGCATTTCAAGGACCGGGCCGAACGCCTGTCTGCGGCGCCGCTTCGTCCATGGCCTTGCGCACCGTCTCATGAATGTCGGCGTCCTTTTCAGGATCCGTCTCGCCATCGTGATGCGCCGCATTGCCGCCATCCTTGCGCGCCAGTTCGCGATCGATCGTGGCGCGGTCGCCTTCCGCCGGCTCCTGAAGGATCTTGTCGTCGGTCGGTGTCTTGTCTCTCTGGTCCATGATGCCGTCCTCTCCACGTCTCCCCACCAGTTTTCTGGCGACCAAGAGAAACGAGCGGTGAATTCGATGGTTCCTTGAACGGTTTCGGACCGTCCCTTTCCCATGCAAAGCTGAACGCCTGTCTGGAAAGAGCGGTGCCTGCGTTCTACATTCGTACCCGTGAAACAGATCCCGTCCGTCCAGTCCGCATCGCCGGCCTTTGCCCTGCCCGAACCGTTCCTGCGCTGGTTCTCGCGCAAGGGATGGCAGCCCCGTGCGCATCAGCTCGATCTGCTCGCGCGGATGCGCGGTGGCGAGAGCATGCTGCTGATCGCGCCGACCGGGGCCGGCAAGACGCTTGCGGGCTTTCTGCCCTCGCTCGTGTCGCTCACCGAACGCGGCCGCATCCCACCCGGCTCCGGGTTTCACGGCATCCACACGCTCTATATTTCACCGCTGAAGGCGCTGGCCGTCGATATCGAGCGCAACCTGATGACGCCCGTGGGCGAGATGGGCCTGCCGATCCGGGTCGAGAACCGGACCGGCGATACGCCTCAATCCAAGCGCCAGCGCCAGAAGCTCGATCCGCCGGATATCCTCCTGACGACGCCCGAGCAGCTGGCGCTCCTGATCGCCAATGGCGAGGCCGAGCGGTTCTTCAAGAACCTCGAATATGTCATCTTCGACGAGCTGCATTCGCTGGTGACCTCCAAGCGCGGCCATCTTCTGGCGCTCGGTCTCGCGCGGCTGAGACGGCTTGCCCCGGCGCTGAAGACGATCGGCCTGTCTGCAACGGTGGCCGACCCGATGGACCTCCAGCGCTGGCTCGTGGCGCAATCCCCCGATGAGCAGGCGGCCGCGGGTCTGATCACCGTTGCGGGCGGAGCGAAACCCGACATCTCCATCCTCGCAAGCGAGGTGCGCGTGCCGTGGTCCGGGCATACGGCGAGCTATGCCATGCCGGAGGTCTACGAGGCGATCAAGCGGCACCGCACCGCCCTCCTCTTCGTCAACACGCGCAATCAGGCGGAGCGTCTTTTCCAGGCGCTCTGGACCATCAACGACGACAACCTGCCGATCGCCCTGCACCACGGCTCGCTCGATGTCGGTCAGCGGCGCAAGGTGGAGGCGGCCATGGCGGAGAACCGCCTGCGCGCCGTGGTCGCCACCTCGACGCTCGATCTCGGCATCGACTGGGGCGATGTCGATCTCGTCATCCATGTGGGCGCGCCGAAGGGGGCGAGCCGCCTCGCCCAGCGGATCGGCCGCTCCAACCACCGCATGGACGAGCCGAGCCAGGCGATCCTCGTGCCGGCCAATCGTTTCGAGGTGATGGAGTGCCAGGCGGCGCTCGACGCCAATTATCTGGGCGCGCAGGACACGCCGCCGGTCGGCCAGGGAGCGCTCGATGTGCTGGCCCAGCATGTGCTCGGCATGGCCTGCGCCGCGCCGTTCGATCCGCTCGAACTCTATGACGAGATCACCAGCGCCTCGCCCTATGCCGAACTCCCATGGGAAACCTTCGAGCGCATCATCGATTTCGTGGCGACCGGCGGCTATGCGCTGCGCACCTATGAGCGCTATGCCCGCATTCGCAAGACGGAGGACGGGCTGTGGCGGGTCTCGAACGGCAAGGTCGCGCAGCAATACCGGCTGAACATCGGCACCATCATCGAATCGCCGATGCTGAACGTGCGGCTGGTCGGCAAGATGGCGAGCAAGGCGCGCCTGGGACGCGGCGGCCTGTCGCTCGGCAAGGTCGAGGAATTCTTCCTGGAGATGCTCTCGCCCGGCGACACGTTTCTGTTCGGCGGCAAGGTCATCCGCTTCGAGGGCATTCATGAAAACGAGTGCCTTGTGACGCAGGGCTACAAGCTCGACCCCAAGATCCCCTCCTATGCCGGCGGCAAATTCCCGCTCTCGACCTATCTCGCGGCCCAGGTTCGCCGGATGCTCGCCGACCCCGAAGCCCATGCCGACCTGCCGGAGCAGGTGCGCGACTGGCTGGCGATCCAGCGCGACCTCTCCATGCTGCCGCGCGAGGACGAGCTGCTGATCGAGACCTTCCCCTATGGCAACCGCTACTTCATGGTCGCCTATGCCTTCGAGGGACGGCTCGCGCACCAGACGCTCGGCATGCTGCTGACGCGCCGGCTCGACCGGGCGGGGCTGAACCCGATGGGCTTCGTCGCGACGGATTATTCGCTGGCGATCTGGGGCATGGAGGATATGACGCAGGCGTTTCAGGCGGGTCATCCGTCGCTTGCCGACCTGTTCGACGAGGACATGCTGGGCGACGACCTGGAGGCCTGGCTGGACGAGAGCTATCTGCTGAAGCGCACGTTCCGCAACTGCGCCATCATCGCCGGGCTGATCGAACCCCGCCACCCCGGCAAGGAGAAGACCGGCCGGCAGGTGACCGTATCCAGCGACCTGATCTACGACGTGCTGCGCAGCCACGAGCCGGATCACATTCTTTTGGAAGCGACCCGCAACGATGCGGCAACAGGGCTTTTGGATATCGGGCGGCTTGGCGATATGCTGGTGCGAATCAAGAGCCACATCGTTCACAGGCCGCTCGAAAAGGTCTCCCCGCTCGCCGTTCCGATCATGCTGGAAATCGGCCGGGAATCCGTGCCGGGCCAGGCACCGGATGCGCTGCTGGCGGAAGCCGCAGACGAGCTGATCTCCGAGGCGATGGGCGAACATGCCGATATCCAGGGCCTCTCGCGGGGGCTCGGCATGCCGGCTCTTTCGGACGACTCTGACAAGCCGGGATCTTGACCGGTGGGAACGACGCACTGATGCACCGCCTTTACCATGCCGGCCGCACCGCGGCCGATGCCTATCCTGCCCTGTCCGAGCGCATCGCCATCAACGGCGTTGCCGCCGTCTGCGATCCGCTCGGCGGCCTGCACCTGCCCGACGACGACGTGCTCGTCGTTTCCGACCTGCACCTGGAAAAAGGCTCGGCCTTCGCCCGGCGCGGCATGATGCTGCCGCCCTATGACACGCTCTCGACACTCAGGATCCTGCAGGCGATCATCGCGCGCCACAATCCGAAGACCGTGATCAGCCTCGGCGACAATTTTCACGATCGCGTCGGCTCGGCACTGATGCCGGAAATGTTTCGCCAGATGATCGTGGACATGGCGCGCGGTCGGGAATGGATCTGGATCAACGGCAACCACGATCCGGACGGTGCCGCGACCCTGCCGGGCGCATCCCTCGACGAGCTGCGGCTGGGTGGGCTCACCTTCCGGCACGAGCCGAGCCCCGATGCGGTGCCGGGCGAGATCGCCGGACATCTTCACCCCGCCGCCATCGTCCGCCGCCGCGAGAAATCCGTGCGCCGCGCCTGTTTCGCCACCGACGGCACCCGCCTCGTCATGCCCGCCTTCGGCGTCACCACCGGCGGCATGGACCTCGCCCACCCCAATATCTGCGGCCTGTTCGACCAGACGAGACTGACCGCGCATATGCTCGGCCGCGACCGGATCTATTCGGTGCGGTTTGCGAATTTGCGGGGGTAAGTTCGGCGAAGGCAGCGGGCGCGGACGCCTCTCATCCCGTTGCCGCGACCTTTTCCCCGCCAGGCGGGGCGAAGGGATGTGCGGCAGAGGGGCTTCCGCCGTTTACGAACCTAGAAGGCATTGAACGTCAGCGTCGTCAGCGAGCGGGTGATGCCGGGGACGGTGGCGATGTTGTCGTTGATGAATTTGCCGATGTCCTGGCCCTCCTCGATATAGACCTTGATGATCAAATCGTAGTCGCCGGATGTGGAGTACATTTCCGAGACGATTTCCTTGCGGTAGATCGCGTCGGCGACCTCGTAGGTCTTGCCGGGGGCGCATTGCAGCTGAACGAAGATCGGCTTCATGGTGGCTGGTCCTTGAGATGTTTCGGACGACATAGGGCAGAATCGCGGCCTATGGAACCGTGCCTCATGCCTGAAGCATCCGGCCCGCAGGAGAAGAGACAACCGTCTCGTCTCAATCGCGCCGGAACGCCACGCTGGCGGCCCAGCCGGTGACGACGGCGAGGAGGACGGCGAAAAGACCGTAGAAGAAGGGCTGCTTGTGGGCGGCTTCGGTGATCGCGGCTTCGAGACCGGTCTTGACGACCCGAAGCGGCAGGGCCTTGGCGGCCACGAACACGCCATCGCGAAACAGGTAGGCGCGCACGACGTGAACGCCGTTGGGCACGTCGGCCGGCAGGCGCACGGAGGCCTTGAACAGGCTGGCGGAGATGAACTGCACACCGCCGGGATCGCGCTGATAGACGCCGCTCGTTTCGCGCAGGCGGCGGAAGGCGCTGCGAAACTCGGTGACGCTGCTGCCATCGCCGATATAGCCGATCGGGCTCAGCGTCATGTGCGAGACGCCGATGCCCATATTGTTCATCTCATTGGCGGGGGCGATGGCATCGATGTCGCGCGTGCTCGACAGGGAATAGGACTCCGGCACGAGTTCGAAGGTCATCGACTGCGTGTTGACCCAGATGCCGAAGACGCGGCGTTTCTTGCGGACGGTCGCGCTCTCCTTGGGCCCCTCCAGCGAGACGACGATATTGTATTTCCCCTGCGCCAGGAGATCGGGTGCGAAACCGTCGATCGCCCCGAAGATGGTCAGGTCGGCACCGCGGAAGTCGGAGGTGATGGCGATCTCGTCGGTGGAGATACCGATATCGAGCTTTTCCGCGAATTCCTCGGCACCGGTTTGCGCCGCTGCGGGGACTGAGAGCATGAGGATTGCGAAAAGGCCTGCGAGAAGGGGGCGCATCAGAAGCCGGTCCCCGACGAGATGACCGAATAGATATCGGCGGGCGGCAGGACGAGTTCGACCGCAAGGCGGATACCGACGGCAAGGACCAGCAGGGCGAGAAGCGCGCGCAGCTGTTCGCCGCGCAGCTTCTGGCCGACGCGTACGCCATATTGCGCCCCGATGACCCCGGCGATCATCAGCACGAACGCGAGCACGATATCGACCGTGTAGTTGGCCGTCGCCTGGACGATGACGGTGTAGGCAGAGACGAAGATGATCTGGAACAGCGACGTCCCCACGACGACGTTGGTCGGAATGCGCAGGAGATAGATCATGGCGGGCACCATGATGAAGCCGCCGCCGACCCCCATCACGGAGGTGAGGATGCCGATGCAGAAGCCGAGACCGGCCACCGGAATGATGCTGAGATAGATCTTCGATTTCTTGAACCGGACCTTGAGCGGCAGCCGGTGGATCCAGCCGTGGTGGCCGGGACGGCGGAGCGGCATGGCCTCGTTGCGCTTGGCGCGCCGCAGCGCATTGATGCTTTCGGCCAGCATCAGCGAGCCGACGGAGCCGAGCAGCAGCACATAGGCAAGCGAGATCACCAGATCGAGCTGACCGATACGACGCAATGCGGCGAAGATCCAGATGCCGAGGGTGGCGCCAGCCAGACCCCCGAGCAGGAGAACGGTCCCGAGCTTGATATCGATGGTGCCGCGGCGGAAATGGGTGATGGCGCCGGAGATGGAGGAGGCGACGACCTGGTTTGCGCCGGTGGCGACGGCAACGACCGGCGGTATATTGTAGAAGATCAGGAGAGGCGTGATCAGAAATCCGCCGCCGACGCCGAACATGCCGGAGAGAAAGCCGACGGCCGCCCCCATGCCGAGGATGATCAGCACGTTCACCGACAGTTCCGCAATGGGCAGGTAGATCGTCACGGCCGGACCTCAAGCATCAAACAGTTCGCAAACGCGGCAGCGCGACCGCTCAGAGGTCGCGCCGTTTGCCTCACTATGCACCGGGCTGCTGGATAATGTCTAAACGACGGCCGATTTTCAGACTTTGCTTCAGCCGTTGCGCTTCAACAGTTCCTTGACGAGCGCGTCGGTGATGCGGCCGTTCGGCTCCTGGCCGATCGATGTCTGGAACGCCTTGATGGCGGTGACCGTCTTGGCGCCGAGCGCCCCGTCCGGCGTGCCGGCATCGAAGCCGTTATTGTTGAGGATCGCCTGGATGTTGCGGACGGCCTTCTTCATATCGACCGAGGACGTCTTGGTGCCCTTGCCAACCCAGGTATCGGGAACGGTCGTATCGTTGCCCTTCGGATCGAGCGCGGCGGGCTTCCAGGCGGCGACCTTGGCCTTGGCGGCCGTCATCTGGTCGGGCGACAGTTCCTTTTCGACCTGATCGCGCTTCTGCGCCGCGTCCGTATCGCCATCGGCAGCCGCGACCGCAAACCATTTGTAGGATTCCACGAGGTCCTTGGCGACGCCATTGCCACGGGCGTAGAGGATGGCGAGGTTGAACTGGCTGTCGCGCACGCCGAGATCGGCGGCCTTTGCAAACCACATGCTGGCAAGCGTGAAGTCCGGATTGGTCCCGTTGCCGCTGGCCAGCATGACTGCGAGATTGTGCATGGCATTCGCGTTGCCGCTTTCGGCCGCCTGCTGATAGAGCGCGCGGGCCTTGGCGGGATCGCGGGGAACGCCGGTGCCCTTTTCGTAAAGGCTGCCGAGGCGATACTGCGCGGGAATCACGCCGGCATCCGCCGCGCGCTGGTACCATTCCGCAGCCTTGGCGAAGTCGGCCTTGACGCCGCGGCCTTCGGTATAGACCGCGCCGATTTCGAAATAGGCCTTGGGATCACCGGCGCGGGCCGCATCGGCGAGTGCTGCCGGTACGATCTCGGCGGGGACGTCGATGCTGGTTGCTGCCGCGGGTGCCTCCGTCGAAGAGGCTCCGGGAGTTGAGGCTTCTGCGGCCGGTGCCATCGCCTCAGTCTCGGGCTGCGCGGTCATGGAGGCTGCGTCCTCCGACGCTTCGCCCTGCGGCTGCAACGAACTGAGCGGCGCGACGCCTTCATCCCTGGCCTCGGGAGCGGCATCGTTCGTGGGCGCGGCGAGCGCCGGCGCCGTTTCGGAGGCGCCGTTCGGTGACGGCTCGGCTGGTGCTTGTTCGATAGGGGCCTGTTCAGCGGAAGCCGCATCGCGATCAGCCAGCGTTTCGATGGCGGTGACCGGCGCTGCGGCCTGCTCGTTCTTCATCAGCGTGCTGACGAGCGGATAGGAAAGGATGGCGAGCAGCACGGCGCCGACGGCCATGAGGATCGGACGACGATGACGGGCAAGAGCGCTCGGAGCCGCCCCCGGACGCGCCGCCGTGCGATTGCCGGTATCGACTTCCTGGGCTGCCTGCTGGGCCGCGCGCCGGGCTGCCGCGATGAAATCCGACTTGTCGCTTTCGCTTGCGACAGGCGGGCGCACCGCCTGGCCCGCGCGCACGCGCTCCAGGATTTTCTTGACATCCGGCGTGCCGGAGCCCGGCTCCAGGAGCTGATTGGCGGCATCGGGATTGATGGTCTCAAGCGCATCGATCGACGGCGTCGGGTCGACGAAGCGGCGCTCGACGGGAGCTGCCTGCTTGGCACGCTTGGCCGAAAAGCGGCTGGTGAGACCGGAGAGAAGGCCGGTGCGCGCAGCAGGCGCATCGGCGTGGGGGGCGTCGGCCGGCACCAGATCTGCGGGCTCGCGCAACTCGGCAACGCCGAAATGCGGGGCTTCCGCGCCAGCATTTTCGGAGACGCGCGGGTCGTGGTCGCGAAGGTCCATCGGCATCCGCGCCGACATGTCGGCGGGCATCGCGACGGTGGCGCGCATGGTGCGCGTCAGGTCGGCGTAGCTGTCGTCACCCTCGTCGCGCTCCAGAAAGGCCGGCGTTTCGGCGCGCGGCATCGGGGCACCCGTGTCGCGGCGACCGAAGGCGGGCGCAGGCTCGTCGCGGAGCGCCGTCGCCAAGGCGCGCTCCTCGATGCGCTCCAGCTTGTCGGCGATGTGCACGAGCGTTTCGTGCAGGGCTTCGAAGGTGCGGGCGGTGCGCTCGTCGCTGGAGCGGCTCAGGTCTTCGAGCGTCTTCAGGTCATCGGCAAGCGCCGAGATGGCGGCGATATCGGCGATGGCCGGGGACGCCGACTGCGTCATGCCGTTGCGCGTATAGGCTTCCATCACGGCTTCGGCCGCCTGACGGGCCGCTTCGATGATGTATTCGTCGCTGGAGGCGAGATAATCCTCCAGCGCATTCATGCGCCCCTCGACCTCTGCGGGCACGGCGGGTGCCGTCTCGCGGGGCTGGCTGATGAGGAAGGAGAGATTGGCGATCTGGTCCTGCAGGCTGCGCAGCACCTCGCCATCGTCGTAAGGCGCCGCATGGGTCTCGTCGAGACGCTGCGCGATGCCCGACAGCTGGCCTTCGAGCCGCAGGAAGCGATCGTCCGACAGGGGCGCGGGGCCATCGAGATTGTCGATCCGGCGCGCGAGATCGTCGAAGCGGCGGGCGAGCGTATCGCTGACATCGCCGGTGTCGAGCGCGTCGATCTTGGCGGAGATATCGGCCAGGTGGCCGGTGAGGTCGGGCTGGGCGGAGGCGCGCTCGGCGCGTTCCATCATGGCGGAGAGATGATCGAGCCGCTCTTCGAGGCGGGCGGCGGCTTCCGCGGTGACGAGGTCTTCCACACGCGCGGACAGCGCCTCGATGCGCGCGGCAAGGCCGTGATCGGCGGGATAGGCAAGATCTTCGATCTGGCGCGACAGGTCGACGAGCCGGGTCTCGACGCGGGTGACGCCCGGGCTGTCGGAGGCCGAGGCCGTGCGGCCGCTCGCGACGATCGCGCGGCTGATCTCGTCGAGACGCGCATCGAGATCGGCGAACTGTTCCTGGAAGCGTCGGTCGTCCGGCTGCATGTGCCGGCCGATGAGGTCGATCGCCTGGGCAACGGCCACGAGCTTGTCTTCCAGCGCGTAAAGCGCCGGGCCGTTGTTCATGGTGCCGAGCTGCGACTTGATCTCATCCAAACGGTAGGCGAGCGCCACGAGTTCGTCGTCGCGGGCGGCATCGAACACGTTCAGCCGGTCCTCGACGCCGGTCCAGCGGCTCTCCATCCGGCGGACGCTGTCCTCGCGGGCGAGACCGTCGATCATCGCGCGCATCTCGTCGAGATCGGCCCGCAGGGCGTGGCTCTCGGACGTCGTGGGCTGGCGACCGAGATTGCCGAGCGAGAGCGACAGGCGCTGCAGGTCCTTCCGGATATCCTGCGCCAGCGCATCGCCCTGGGTGGCGGCAGCCGCGATGCCGTGCATCTCGTTGCGCAGCGACGACATTTCGCGCGAAAGACCCTGCTCGATGTCGCGCTTCAGGTCCTGGCGAAGGCCGACCAGAGCCGTGGCGATATCGCGGACGGCTGCATCCGGCATGGCGGAGGGTGCGGGCTGTGGAACGGGGCGCGGCGCGGCGCGGGCAGGCTCGCGGGCGCTCCGCAGGGACGCGTCGTCGTCATAGGCCGGCATGACATTGCGGTCGACAGTGCGCGAGACGGCGGGGCTCGACGGCGGCACCAGGAAAGGAGCCGGTTCGGAATAGGCAGGTGCATCCGCAGACGGCGCACGGGTCTGGATGCGATGGCGCTCGGTCGCCTTTTCGAGGCGGGTGGCGCTCAGGGCGCGCTGGCGCTGCAGGATCTCGGAAATGGCGTCGGCCCGGGAGACCGGGCGTTCGGCCGCGGGACCGGCTTCGATACGGGCGGCTTCCGGCGGGCGGGTTTCGCGCTTGGCCGGCGCGATCAGGCCTTCGATGCGGGCTTCCAGCCCTTCGATCGTGCGGTTCAGGGCTTCCAGCGAGGAGCGCTCGCCGTGGCGACCGTCGAGGCGGTCATCGGCCGGGGTGCCCATCCGGGGAGGAGTTGATCGCGATCCGTTCATGTGTGCTTTCGCCTCTTGCCTGGCATTCCCCGAACGCGGCCGAAGGGTCAGGCCCCTTGAGCCGGTGGACAAGGCTGCGGACGACTCAGAACGGAACAAGCAGCATTGACCTCTCGCGCCACTTTCACGGAACGTGGTAAACAAGCCGTTAACCTCTGACCCGATTTCCGGAGTGAGCCGCAAAAAGGTTAGCGTCTACCAACGTTACGGGATCGGTTATCGTCCGATTTCTCGGCCAAAATATCAGGGCCGTTAAATTTGACGTTTACGCGCACGTCAGTTTTTAATAGAGTGCCCTCATGAATGGCCTTTATGAGGTCCGCAGGGAGGAAGACAGTCGATGCCCATCTACAAGGCTCCGGTCGAGGATACGCTTTTCATTCTCAACGACGTGCTCGGCATCGAGCGCTACAATAACCTCCCCGGCTTCTCGGACGTGACGCCGGACATGCTGGACGCCATTGCCGGCGAAGCGGCCAAGCTTGCCGAGGAAGTACTGTTTCCGCTGAACCTCTCGGGCGACCAGGAAGGCTGTGTCCGCCATCCCGACGGCTCGGTCACCACGCCCAAAGGCTTCAAGCACGCCTATGATCTCTACCGCGAAAGCGGCTGGCTGGGCTTGGCCGCGCCTGAAGAATTCGGCGGCCAGGGCCTGCCCTATACGCTCCATACGGCCATCGGCGAATATATGTCCTCGGCCAACATGTCGCTCATCATGTATCCGGGCCTGACGCAGGGCGCCATCGCCGCCATCATCGAGCATGGCACGGACGAGCAGCGGGCCACCTATCTGCCGAAGATGATCGCCGGCGACTGGACGGGAACGATGAACCTGACGGAGCCGCATTGCGGCACTGATCTCGGGCTTCTGCGCACCAAGGCCGTGCCGCAGGCAGATGGCAGCTACAAGATTTCCGGCCAGAAGATCTTCATCTCCGCCGGCGAACACGACCTCGCGGACAACATCATCCATCTCGTTCTCGCCCGCATCGAAGGTGCGCCCGAGGGAATCAAGGGCATCTCGCTCTTCATCGTCCCAAAATTCCTTGTGGGAACAGACGGCACGCCCGGCGCGCGCAACGGCGCGACCTGTGGCGCCATCGAGCACAAGATGGGCATCCACGGCAATTCGACCTGCGTCATGAACTATGACGACGCGACGGGCTACCTGATCGGCGCCGCCAACCGCGGCCTGAACGCCATGTTCGTGATGATGAACGAAGCCCGTCTCGGCGTCGGCCTGCAGGGTCTCTCCGTCTCGGAAGTCGCCTACCAGAATGCCGTCGCCTATGCGCGCGAGCGCCTTCAGGGCCGCTCGCTGTCGGGCATCAAGGCGCCGGACAAGAAGGCCGATCCGCTGATCGTCCACCCCGACATTCGTCGCGTGCTGATGACGATCCGCGCCTTCAACGAGGCAAGCCGAGCGTTCACGCTGTGGACCGCGCTGAAGTCGGACATTGCGCATCGCTCGCAGGACGAGGCGGAACGCCAGACGGCGGACGATCTGCTCGGCCTCGTGACGCCCATCCTGAAAGGCGTGCTGACGGATCGCGGCTTCGACCATGCCGTCATGGCGCAGCAGGTCTATGGCGGGCACGGCTATATCGAAGAGCACGGCATGAGCCAGTATGTGCGCGATGCGCGTATCGCCATGATCTACGAGGGCGCAAACGGTATCCAGGCGCTCGACCTCGTCGGCCGCAAGCTTGGCCTGAACGGCGGACGCGCCATCATGACGCTGTTCAAGGAAATCGGCGACTTCTGCGACGAGAACCGCAGCGACGAGCAGATGACCGCCTACACCAAGGCGCTCAAGAAGAGCCTCAACGACCTGCAGTCGGCCTCCATGTGGTTCATGTCCAACGCGATGGCGAAGCCCGACAATGCCGGCGCCGGCTCGACCGACTTCATGCACCTCAGCGGCCTCGTCATCCTCGGCTATATGTGGGCGAAGATGGCGAAAACGGCACAGGGCCTCCTGGCTTCGGGTGCCGGCGACCGCGAGGCCTACCTGAAGAACAAGCTGGTGACGGCGACGTTCTACATGGACCGCATCCTGCCCGAGACGGCTCTGCGCCGCTCGCGCATCGAGGCGGGATCGGATACGCTGATGGCGCTCGACGCCGCTGCATTCTGATACGCTGCCGCAACCTCACATTTCATTGCCTCGACGAAGACATCGACGGCTTCGGGCCGACTGGGAGAACGGGATCATGACTGACGTATTCATTTACGACCATGTGCGCACGCCACGGGGTCGCGGCAAGAAGGACGGTGCCCTGCATGAGGTGCCGACGCCGCGCCTTGCCGCCCGCATGCTGGAGGCGCTGCGCGATCGCAACGGCATCGACACCAGCACCGTCGACGACATCATCATGGGTTGCGTCGATCCGGTGTACGAAGCCGGTGCCGTCATCCCCAAGGCTGCGGCCTTCGAAGCGGGCTATTCGACCCGGGCGCCCGGGATGCAGATCTCGCGTTTCTGCGCGTCCGGTCTCGATGCCGTCAATCTCGCCGCCGGCAAGATCTCGCAAGGCGCGGACGACATCGTCATCGCCGGCGGGGTCGAGAGCATGTCGCGCGTCGGCATGGGCATGTCGGGCGGCGCCTGGTACATGGACCCGTCCGTTAATTTCCCCGGCTATTTCATGCCGCAGGGCGTTTCCGCCGATCTGATCGCAACGAAATACGGTTTCTCGCGCGACGATGTCGATGCCTATGCCGTCGAGAGCCAGCGCCGCGCCGGTGTCGCATGGGAGAAGGGTTACTTCGACCGGTCCGTCGTTCCGGTGAAGGACCAGAACGGTATCGTCATCCTCGCCAAGGACGAGCATATGCGTCCGACGACGACGATGCAGAACCTGGCAGGGCTCAATCCCTCCTTCCAGATGCCCGGAGAGATGGGCGGCTTCGAAGCCGTCGGCATCCAGGCGCATCCGGAAATCGAGAAGATCAACTATGTCCACCATGCCGGCAACTCCTCGGGCATCGTGGATGGCGCCGGCCTCGTCCTGCTCGGCTCCAAAGCCGGCGGCGACAGCATGGGCGCCAAGCCCCGCGCGCGCATCAAGGCCTTCGCGAATATCGGTTCCGACCCGGCACTGATGCTGACCGGCCCCGTGGACGTGACGGAAAAGCTCCTGAAGCGGGCCGGCATGAGCATCGGCGATATCGACCTGTTCGAGCTGAACGAGGCCTTTGCCGCCGTCGTGCTGCGCTACATGCAGGCCTTCGACATTTCGCACGACACGATCAACGTCAACGGCGGCGCGATCGCGCTCGGCCACCCGCTTGGCGCGACCGGCGCAATGATCCTCGGTACGGTGCTCGACGAACTGGAGCGCCGCGACCTCAACACAGCCCTCGTCACGCTCTGCATCGGCGCGGGCATGGGCACCGCCACGATCATCGAACGCGTCTGAGGGGGAGACAATCATGACTTACACCAATTTCACCATCGAAACGGACGCCGACGGCATTGCTCTCGTCACCTGGAACATGCCCGACAAGTCGATGAACGTCTTTACCCCCGACGTCCTCAGGGAACTCACTGCCGTCAACGCGGAGATCGTCAAGGACGAGGCCGTGAAGGGCGTCGTCTTCACCTCGGGCAAGTCGGCCTTTTCGGGCGGCGCCGATCTCTCGATGATCAAAGGCATGTTCACCTTTCAGGCGGAAGAGAGAAAGAAGGACCCCGACGCGGCGGCCCGGAAGCTGTTCGACCTCTGCGGCGAGATGTCCGGCCTGTTCCGCACGATCGAAACCTCGGGCAAGCCATGGGTTGCTGCCATCAATGGCACCTGCATGGGCGGTGCCTTCGAGCTGGCACTCGCCTGCCACGGTCGCGTCGCGTCCAATTCCAAGGCGGTGAAGATCGCCCTGCCCGAGGTCAAGGTCGGGATCTTTCCCGGCGCCGGCGGCACGCAGCGTGTGCCGCGCCTGACGAATGCGCAGGATGCGCTGCAGATGATGACGACCGGGCAGACGCTGACACCGCAACGTGCCAAGGCGATGGGCCTGGTGCACGAGCTTGCGGACCCGCAGGCGCTGATCGATGCCGCCAAAGCGATGATCAAGAACGGATTGAAGCCGGTCCAACCCTGGGACGAAAAAGGCTTCAAGGCGCCGGGCGGCTCCATCTGGAGCCCGGCGGGTGCGCAGCTCTGGCCTGCGGCCTCCGGCATTCTGCGCCGCGAGACCTCCGGCAACTACCCAGGCGCGCTCGCCATCGTGAAATGCGTCTATGAAGGCCTCCAGGTTCCCTTCGACACGGGCCTGAGGATCGAGCAGCGCTACTTCACGCAGATCCTGCAGACCACCGAGGCCTTCTCGATGATCCGCTCGCTGTTCATTTCCACGCAGGAACTCGGCAAGGGCGCACGCCGGCCGATCGGCGTTCCGAAAGCGGATTTCAAGCATGTGGGTGTCGTCGGCGCAGGGTTCATGGGCGCCTCCATCGCCTATGTCACGGCCGCTGCCGGCATTCCCGTCACGCTGATCGACCGCGATATCGAAGCGGCCACCAAGGGCAAGGCGCATTCCGAAGGTCTCGTGAAGGACGGCGTGGCCAAGGGCCGGATGACGCAGGAAAAGGGCGAGCAGCTTCTGGCGCTGATCACCCCGTCGGCCGATTACGCGGACCTGAAGACCGCCGACTTCGTGGTCGAGGCCGTGTTCGAAGACCGCAAGGTCAAGAAGGACGTGATCGAAGCCGTCGAAGCCGTGCTGTCGCCCGATGCGATCTTCGCATCCAACACCTCGACGCTGCCGATCACAGGTCTGGCCGGCAATTCCAAGCGTCCCGCCCAGTTCATCGGCGTCCACTTCTTCTCGCCGGTCGAGAAGATGATGCTGACCGAGGTCATTCTGGGCAAGGAAACCGGCGATGCGGCGCTTGCCCGGGCACTCGATTACGTCGCGGCGATCAAGAAGACCCCAATCGTCGTCAACGACACGCGCGGCTTCTACGTCAACCGCTGCGTCTTCCGCTATATCCACGAAGCCTATGACATGCTGATCGAAGGCGTTCCGGCCGTGATGATCGAGAACGTTGCCAAGATGGCCGGCATGCCGGTCGGCCCGCTGTCGCTCAACGACGAGGTGGCGATCGACCTGTCGCAGAAGATCCTGAAGGCGACCGTTGCCGATCTCGGCGAGCAGGCCGTCGATCCGGCGCATCTGTCGCTCGTCAACAAACTGGTCGACGATCTCGACCGGCGCGGACGCAAGAACGGCAGAGGTTTTTACGATTATCCCGCAAAGCCGGCAAAGAAGCACATCTGGGCCGGGCTGAAGGATCTCTATCCGCAGAAGCCGGCGGACGGTATCGACGTGCAGACACTGAAAGACCGCTTCCTCGTGACCATCGCGCTCGAAGCCGCTCGTACCGTCGAAGAAGGCATCGTCACCGATCCGCGGGAAGCCGATGTCGGCTCCATCCTCGGCTTCGGCTTTGCGCCCTATACCGGGGGAACGCTGTCCTACATCGACGGCATGGGCGCCAAAGCCTTCGTCGCGCTCTGCGAAAAGCTTGCCGCAAACTATGGCGACCACTTCGCGCCCACAGCCCTGCTCAAGGACATGGCGGCCAAGGGCGAGACGTTCTACGGCCGCTTCGATCCCTATGTGAAGATCGCGGCGGCAGCCTGATCGGGCTGACAGCGACCCTTCGCATCGCTCGCAACGCTATCGAACCCCAGGCATCATTACCTGGGGTTTCATCGTTTCGCTGCCTGCGCCGCCGACGCCTCCCAACACCCGACCGCATGAAAAAGCCGGCGCATCACCTGCGCCGGCTTTTCCGTTATTCAGTTATTCAGTCGATCAGTTTCAAGCTGCCTGGATGGCCGAGACCTGCCACTGCGTGTTGGGGCGGCGGAAGAAGGTCCAGACTTCCGTAGCTTCGGTCGGGCGATCCGGGTCGCCTTCGACGACCTTGCCGGTGTCGCGGTCGCGGGTCACGTCGATGCTCTCGTAGCGCATCGCAACCGTTGCGAACTCGCCGGCGTCCTCTCTCCAGGATTCGGACAGATCGCCCTGGAGAAGACGGACATCGCGAACCTCGTTGCGCAGACCCTTCGTGGCATTCTCGCTCAGTTCTTCCGCGAGCCAGGACATGGCTTCCGGTGTCGTCAGGCGGCGCAGCGCACCATAGTCTTCCGCGCCATAGGCTGTCTGAACATCCTTGAGCATGGTCTCGAAACGTTCCAAATCGGCCTGACCGATGCCGAGTTCGTCCGAGACGGCGGCGGAGCGGGCCGGCTGCGCCTGCGGTACGGCACCGCCGCCGATCCGCGGGATGGCAAAACCGGGACCGCGCGCGGCCTGTGCATTGCCGCGCTGCGGATCGTTTGCCGCCTCGCGGGCATAGCCGTTATAGCCGTTGTTGTTCGGATTGCCGCCGGCAGCGCCAGCACCGGCACCGGCACGACCGGTCGCGGGCTGCTGCTGGCGATTGCGCAGGAAACGCATCAGCAGCATCGCGGCACCGGCGATCAGCGCCAGCTGCAGCAGCATGCCGAGGAAGCCAGCCGCACCGCCAAAGCCGTTGCCCATCATCATGCCGAGCAGACCGCCGAGCGCGAGACCGCCGAGCAGCGAACCACCGAAGCCGCCGAAGAAGCCGCCGGGACGACGCGCCGGCGCAGTCTGGGCAGCACCCGGCTGGTTCTGGGCAGCATTCGGGCGCGTTGCCTGCGGCGTCATGGTGCGGTCGATCGGCGCCGTGGTATTCGGCGCCGTGCGGGTGACGGGCGGTGCAGAGAAGGTGCGCGTGCCGCGGCTACCAAAGCCGCCACCTGCTCGGCGCGCTTCGGCGAAATCCGTCGCCGTGATGACGAGCGTCATCGCAACCGCCGACAAAACCGCAAACTTCTTCAATCCTGACATGCCTCATCCCCATTATCGTTCAACCGGGTCGAGAGACCCGCATGCTGGATATATGGGCATAAGCACGGCGTCTTGAAAGGGTTTTGCGCCGCGTTCACGAAAACGGCATCGCCCGTGAGAGGGTTTCCCGTCACGATCCCGGCGTTCGCACGCGGGCTGCGCCTTCCGTCCCTCCACGCCGTTGTCAGTTCGTGAGGTCGTAAGGAACGCGGTAGCCGTTCGTCTCCAGCCAGGCGATCAGGGCTTTCGGCTCATCCGTCTGAATGATGGTGGCGCCGCGGTCGATCCAGAAGCCCCAGCTTTCCAACGGCTTGCCCTCAATCACGGCCCGCTCGTCGCCGCGGCCGCCCGCCTGCATGCCCGGCGCCCGGTTGATGATCGTATAGGTGTTGACCCATTGGTGCCAGTTTCCCCGGATCGCGGCGGCGCGGGCCTTTGCGGAGAAGAGAACGCCGCCATCGGTCGTCTGCGGTGCGTCGTCGGCGTGCCAGTTGACCAGTTCCGCCGCCGGCGCGCCAAAGCTCGCCGTTGCCTTCGCCATGAAATCCGCATCGTGCACGGCGTCGTCCGCCAGGATCGGCAGGAAGGTCACATCGGGACCGATCGCGGTCATCACCGCTTTTGCCTCGGCGATCCGCTTGTCGTTCCAGAGGTTTTCCTTGACGAGGATCTGCTCCGCCATGCCCAGCTTACGGGCGAGCATGGCGACCTCGGGCAGGATGTCCGGCGTCAGCTTGTTGTCGATGTTGACAAGGATGCGGCCGCGGGTCGCCAGCAGGGCCTCCTCCAGGGTCGGGACCGTCTCCTCCGTCGCGCGACCATCGGCTTCGACCACGAGGCGGCAGGTCCGGAGCGTCGCCAGCGGCGTCTTGCGGGTTTCGCCGCGACAGGTCGTCGTGCGATCGAGAAAGTCGTCATGCATGAGAACGAGCGTGCCGTCGGATGACTTGCGAATGTCGAGTTCGATCATCTCGGCACCGAGCGCGATGGCGTTGCGAATCGCATCAAGCGAATTCTCCGCCCGGATCATGCGGCCGTTTTCCTTCCAGCCCGTCCGGTGCGCGACCACCAGGATATGGCTGCGCCAAGCGTTGGCATTCTGCAGCCGGTCGAGGATCTGGATGGTCCGCGTATTATCGACCGCCCGAGCTGGCCAGGTGGCGACGACGGCGACGCAGCAGGCGACTGCGGAAAGAAGGACACCGGTCCAGCGCATCGTGCAAGCCCTTTGGACGGTTGCGGGTCCGCTGGGCTTAGAATCCGGCCGTGACAGCGCCGTGAAGCTGCGATGACGGGAGCATGAAGTCTGCCGGGTTGCTGCAGACCGCGCTTTGGCCTCAGTCTATCGGGACGCCTCGTTTGCCCGCATCGGCATGCTGTCGATCAGGCCGAACAGCTGGTCCGGGGCCACTGGTCTGTCGGCGCGGAGCTTGATGCCGCCGTCCTTGCCGATGAGGATCGCGGCGAAGCGGGTGTCCTCCTCGATGCCGGCGTCCTTGCGCAGCTCTGCCGCCGTCGCGGTGCCGGCTGCGCCGAAGATGGGCTTCACCGCGTCGCCGCTGACCTCGATGATGACCATGTCACGTTCCGAGAGGGCGGGTCGATCCTTGAGGAGCAGGCGTCTCTGCTCGGCGGCATCGGAATTTCCGGGGTTTGCGAAGACGATCAGGACACGGTTCTTCCAGCCGAAGGCATCCAGACCGGCAGCGACGGCGGGGAACGGGCCACCGGCAACGAGAATGGCAAGGGCTGTTGCCTTCAGAATGCGGATCATCGGTGATCTCCTTTAAACACGGAACGCCGCGCAGCCGCACGGCGTTCCGTCACATCCCCGTCAGTCGCGGCTCGGATTCAGGCGAGACCTTATTCGGGCGAGACCCGATTCAGGCGAGAAACGTCTCGTAGAGCAGCTTGAGATTGAGCACGACGATGATGCTGGCGACGATCCAGGCGAGCGCGCCGACCCAGCGAGAGACGACGAAGGTGCCCATCTTCTCGCGGTCGGTGACGAAGCTGACGAGCGGGATGACGGCGAAGGGCAGTTGCATGGAAAGCACGACCTGGCTCAGCACCAGCAGCTCTGCCGTGCCGCTTTCACCATAGAGATAGGTGATGACGACGACCGGCACGATCGCGATGCCGCGGGTGATCAGACGGCGGGCCCAATTGGGGATGGTCAGCCGCAGAAACCCTTCCATGACGATCTGGCCGGCGAGCGTTGCGGTCACCGTCGAGTTGAGGCCGGAGGCGAGAAGTGCCACGGCAAAGAGCGTCGAGGCGATGCCGAGACCGAGCAGCGGCGAGAGAAGCTCATAGGCCTGCTCGATTTCCGCGACATCGGTGCGGCCGTTGGCATGAAAGACGGAGGCCGCGACGATGAGAATGGCGGCATTGATGAACAGTGCCAGCATGAGGGCGATCGTGCTGTCGAGCGTTGCCCACTTGATAGCCTCGCGCTTGCCCGGTTCGGTGCGCTCGAACTTGCGCGTCTGGACGATGGACGAGTGGAGGTAGAGATTGTGCGGCATGACGGTCGCGCCGATGATGCCGATGGCGATGTAGAGCATGGCCGGATTGGTGACGACCTCCGTCGACGGCAGGAAGCCCTGGAGAACGGCCGCGACCGGCGGTGCCGCCGCTGCGATCTGGACGACGAAGCAGAGGGCGATGATGCCGAGCAGTGCCATGACGAAGGCTTCCAGGAAGCGAAAGCCCTTCTGCATCAGATAGAGAAGCAGGATCGCGTCGAGAGCGGTGATCAGCGCGCCGGCGATCAGGGGTATGCCGAACAGTAGCTTCAGCGCGATCGCCGTGCCGATGACCTCGGCAAGATCGCAGGCGATGATGGCGAGTTCGCAGGCGATCCAGAGGACGAAGCCGACGGGCTTCGGATAGGCATCGCGACAGGCCTGTGCCAGATCGCGGCCGGTGGCGATGCCGAGACGCGCGGCCAGCGCCTGCAGCAGGATGGCCATGAGATTGGAGAGAAGAATGACCGTGAGCAGCGTGTAGCCGAACTGGGCGCCACCGGCGATGTCGGTCGCCCAGTTGCCCGGGTCCATATAGCCGACGGACACCATGTAGCCCGGGCCGACGAAGGCAAGGAACCGCCGGAACCACGTACCGCCTGTCGGCACCGCTATGGTCGAATGCACGTCGGCGAGGCTCTGCCGCCCCTCTTCTTCCGAATGATTGAAACGCCAGCTGGGGCGGGTTTCGCGCTGGTTCAGAAGAATTTCGGGGGTGGCCATCGGGGCAGTCTCCGGATGCGGATCGGCGTCAATAGGCCAAAACTAGGGCAGGCCCCAACATTATGCAATAGGCTATATTTCATCGACCTTGCTTTTTTCCGCAGTGCAGCGTCAATCTCTGTTGCCCCTCGCACGGCAGACCCTCGCCCGATTGTGGAGGCGCGCAGAAACCCATTCGGCAAATCCCGGCTTGCATGCTAGACACGCGAAAACCGGATGCATGTGACGTTTGACATGCGAACTCGAAGGATCAGGAATACGTGGCGCGCAGAACCATTCCCCGCGCGGATCCCCTTCCCGACGCGGACACGCACTCCGAAGGCTTCCGCCAGACGCGGCAGGCGCTGCGCGGCGCCCTTGTCGAGGATTATGTCGAGCTGATTGCCGACCTGATCGATGACGGCAACGAAGCCCGGCAGGTCGATATCGCCGCCCGCCTCGGCGTGGCGCAGCCGACCGTCGCCAAGATGCTGGCGCGGCTCGCGGCCGATGGTCTCGTCTCGCGAAAGCCCTATCGCGGTGTCTTCCTGACGGAGGCCGGGCAGAAGATGGCCGCCGAAAGCCGCGAGCGGCACCAGACCGTGGAACAGTTTCTGCGTTGTCTCGGGGTCAGCCCGGAAACGGCCCGCGTGGATGCCGAAGGCATCGAGCACCATGTCAGCGACGAGACGCTCGCCGCCTTTCGCCGGCTGATCGCCGACCGGTCCTAGGACATTTCCGCGATCTTTGTTTTTGCCGCATGGTCCGACGCCGAAGCGATCCCGCTTCGGCTGGAAGGCTCTAGAGCCCCAGGCAGGACAGCATGATGAAGGTGGCGAACAGCACGAAATGCGTCATGCCCTCGATGGCATTGGTCTCGCCGTCGTTGAGATTGATCGCGGCGACGATCAGCGTGATGGTGATCATCACCGTCTGCACCGGGGTCATCGCCATAATGAAGGGCTGGCCGGTATAGAGGGCGATCGCCTCCATGACCGGAACGGTGAGGATGACCGTGGAGAGCGAGGCGCCGAGGGCGATGTTGACCACCGACTGCATGTGATTGGCAAGCGCCGAGCGCATGGCCGTCATGATCTCGGGCGCGGCCGAAATGGCGGCAACGACGATGGCGGCGAGCACCGGCGGCGCGCCCGTTCCCTCCAGCCCGGTATTCAACAGCGTCGACATGATTTCGGCGAGGACGCCGATGACGACGATGCCGAAGACGAGAATGCCGATCGAGAGCGTCGTGCTCTGGGGCTCATCGACATGACCGGCAGCACTTTCGCGGCGTGTCTTCGGATAGCTGTAACTGAAGAAATAGCTGTGCGCGCCGACCTGCATGCGCAGGAACACGGTGTAGAGCATGATCATGGCGACGATGGTGAAGGCGGAATAGAAGTGCCATTTCGCCTGCGGAATGAACTCGGGCACGATCATGGAAATGCCCATGGCCGTGAGGATCATCACGCAATAGGTGCGGCTGGAGTCGTCGTTATAGGGCTGTTCGCCATGCTTCAGTCCACCGAGGAGCGCTGCGATGCCGAGAATGCCGTTGATGTCGAGCATGACGGCGGAATAGATCGTGTCGCGCACCAGCGTCGGCGAGCTTTCCGACGAGCTCATCATGATCGCGAGAATGACCACTTCGACCAGCACCGCCGACAGTGTCAGGATCATCGTGCCATAGGGATCTCCGACCTTGGTCGCCAGCCGTTCCGCATGGTGCGCGACCCGCATCGATGCAAGGATGATGGCGGCGATGAGGAACACGGCACCGGCGAGAGAAGCGGCCTGCCCCATGCCGATCAGGCTGTGTTCGGCCGAAAATCCGGCGATACCGGCCGCGATCGCAACGAGAATAAGCCGCTCTGAGCGGATGAGGGTGGAAAGCACGGCGCCTCGCTCGTCTGGATGCTGATGCGGCCCGAACGGCCTTCAATGGTCTGAAAATGCAAGTATAGGTGCCACGACCGGCATTTCAACGAAACCACCCTGCGCAGCGATCAAGGATTATTTTCCTCGCATTCTTTACTTGATGCTGATTTTTGGCTAGTGTCCTTCCGGATAGAGGAGAGGTTCCGCTTCCCCGGATCGAGCATCCGGACCTTCCACCAGGACATCGGGTCGATGCTGTCACATGAGCGTATCTGGCATGCGATAGACGCCTTGGCGGAGCGGCACCAGATGTCGCCCTCGGGACTTGCCCGCCGTGCCGGCCTTGATCCGACATCGTTCAACAAATCCAAGCGCCAGTCCGCCGATGGACGCGAGCGCTGGCCGTCCACCGAATCCATTGCCAAGGTTCTCGACGCCACCGGCTCGACGATCAGTCAGTTCATGGAATTCCTGCGCCCGGAGGGCGACAAGAGAGTAAACGGCGTGGAGACGCTGGCGCCGTCGAGCGCCATTCCGCTTCTCGGCTTTGCCCAGGCGGGTGCCGGCGGCTTTTTCGACGATGGCGGCTTTCCCGCAGGCCAGGGCTGGGATGTGGTCGATTTTCCTGCAGCCGGCACGAAGGCGGGCGTCTATGCGCTGGAAATCCAGGGCGACAGCATGCAGCCGCTTTATCGGGACGGCGACGTTCTGATCGTGGAGCCTGGCGCGCAGGTCCGTCGCGGAGACCGTGTCGTGGTCAAGACCACCGAAGGCGAGGTCATGGCCAAGGTGCTGATGCGCCAGAGCGCGCGCAGCATCGATCTTCACTCCCTCAACCCCGAGCATCCGAACCGCAGCTTCGACCTTTCCGAGGTGGAGTGGATCGCCCGGATCATCTGGGCGAGCCAGTAGGACCGTTTTCCTCATGCACGCTTCCCTGCTCCGCATCGGCGGCCCTACGCTCTGCGTCATCCTGACCATCGGCCTGCTTCTGGCCGGCAAATCGGCCATCACGGGCGTGGAGAGTGCGGCCGTGCCCGACATGGCGCTGGAAACGCCCGACCTCAGCGACGTTCCCACGATCGGCGAAGAGCCCGCCGGGAGCGCAGACGTGCCCGCCGATCCCGGCATGGAGGCGATGCCGTTTTCGCCCGATGCGCCGACGGCGAATGGTGGCGTGAGCCCTAAGGTCGCTCCGGAACCGCCCGCCGTCGATACCGCACCGCTTGCGCCGCCAAGTGCTGCGCCAGCCGATCCGGCGCCTTCCCCAGCACCTCTCACGGAGGCTATTCTTCGGCATCCCGTGGCGCTGTCGGCAGGCCTGATCCAGTTCGACGGACGGACGATCCAGCTTGCGGGCATCAAGCCGCAATCGGCCGACCGGATCTGCACATCGACAAGAGGCGACTGGCCGTGCGGCACCGTCGCCCGCACCGCCTTCCGCAATTTCATCCGCGCACGCGCCTTTACCTGTCAGGTGCCGGCAGGTGACGCGAACGACACGGTGACGGCAAGCTGCAGGGTCGGCACCGACGATCCTGCGCTCTGGCTTGCCCGCAACGGATGGGCGGAGGTGGATGGAAACGATCCCGACCTGACCGCAGCACTGGAAGCGGCCAAGGCGACGGCCAAGGGTTTTTACCGCGCCGGCTCCGAGGCCACTCCACCCTCGCCCGGTCCGGCACCTTGATCTGACGCGCCGGCAGGGCTCCTCTCTTTCGGTCGCGGCAGCTTGAGCCGGTGCCTTGCAACGATGCGCCTGAGACCATACCTGCGGGACGGATGAACCCCGGAGAACGTATGCCCAAAGCTTTGACCCACCAGGAAGCCCTGATCCATGTGATGGTGATGATGTCGGCCGTGGACCGTGCCATGAGCGACGAGGAGATGGAGCGGATCGGCAAGCTTTCCCGCATTCTGCCCGTTTTCGACGATTTCGATCCGGAGAGCCTCGTGCCCGTGGCACGCAGCAGCGCGACCTTGCTCTCGGCGCCGGAAGGGCTCGACATCCTGTTGGAACTGGTGCGCGAGGCCCTGCCACAGCGCTTGTTCGAGACCGCCTATGCGCTGGCCGTCGATATCGCCGCGGTCGACCGCAGCGTCCGAACCGAAGAACTGAGGCTCCTTGCCCTGCTGCGCGACCGGCTCGGCCTTGACAAGCTTGTCTGCGCCGCCATCGAGCGCGGTGCTCAGGCCCGCATGCGCCACTGAAGGGCGCCAGAAGGTCGGCTCAGTAGATCCCGGTCGGGAAATATCGGAGGTAAATTTCATTCAGGCGCCCGCTGCGGGTCAACTCCAGCAGGGCGTGATCCAGAGCCTGCGTCAGCGCCGGATCGCCTTTCCGGTTCATGATCGCCAAGCCTTCGCCGAGAAAATGTTCGGAGACATAGGCGCCATCGACCAGCCTGCAGCACGCCGCCGCATCGGGGGAAGCAGCCCAGAAGGAAAGCTGCAGGCCGTCGGAGAACACCGCGTTCACCTCGCCGGCCTTCAACGCCTGAAGCATCGCCGCGCGAGCGGGAAAGACCTGCGCTGTCGTCGCCGGGAAGAACGCCTTCAGCATGGCTTCATGGGTTGTGCCCGCGACGACGCCGATCGGTTTTGCGAGGACGGCTGACAGTTCTGCCTTCCCGCCGGCGCCACCGCCTACACCCGGCGATAGTCTCGTGGCAAAGCGGGCTGGAAGGCGCAGGAAGGGCCGCGTGAAAGCAAAACGCTGGCGAAGCTCGTCGGTCATCGCGACGCCTGCGATGACGGCCTCGCCCTGCCCGTCCTCCAATGCCGGCTGCAATTCCTCGAACGTCACGGCCTGGATCTGGCACTTCGCCTCGATGTCCAGAATTCGGCAGATCTCGCGGGCGAGATCGATATGAAAGCCGGAGAGCTTTTGCGACTGGTCGATGAAGTTGAAGGGCGGAAAGTCCACCGTCGTCAGAAATCGCAGCCGTGCGAGACCGCCAAGGTCCGGCTTTGCAATGCGCTCGCGCACATCGAAGGCAAGCGGAAGCTCCCGCACGGGCTCTGCCGCCTGCACCGAAGAACCACCTATCCAAGCCACCGCAAAGATGCTTAAGATATTCCTAATGATCGGCTGGATCGAAAACATCCGTATCGTTCTCATCAGATTTCGAGTTCCGGTCTGCAAGGGCCGACGCTGTTTGCGACGAGGTGTTGATGCGCCAGCCAGACTATCTGTCACCACCCGGATTGGCTACTCGACACGAGCGGACCGTTTCGGAAAAATCGCCTTTGCCAGCCTTTTCCGTCGATCTGTTGCGGGAAGGCCGCCTGCTTCTGAAGCTCGGCATCGGCAAACCGACGATCGCACGGATGATGCTGCAGGCGGACGAAAACGGAACGACGGTCGAGGAGGAACTGCTCGCATCCGGTGAAATCGTCGATCGCCTCTATTTCGAAGCGATGGCCGACCTTCTCGGGCTCCCGTTTCAGGCCGAGATCGACGCGGATCAGGTCCATGATGCCGAGAGGCTGGATACGCAGCTGGTGTTCCCGCAGATGCTGCGCCTCTACCACTCCAGCCGTTCGCCGATCACAGTCATCGTCCCGACGCTCGAGCGCCTTGGCGACATCGCATCGACGCTCGATCAACGGCCCGCACTTCGCCAGATGCTCGCTGTTTCGACGCCGGCGGCCGTGCGAAAGGCGACCTGGGCCGCCGGCCGGCAACGGCGGGTGCGCGACACCCTCGCGCGTCTCTTCGACGCGGCGCCGATACACAGTGCCCGCATCGTCTTCTGGGGCAAGCAAGGGTTTTATACCGGCCTTGGCGTGTCCCTCTTCGTGACCTCCGCCCTCCTCGCACCCTTCGCCTGGCTTCTCGTCACGCATCTCCTCCTGACCGGCCTCTATTTCTGCCAGCTGTTTCTGCGCGCACGCGCGCTCCTGCGCTTGAAGAGACCGGCGATCGCACCGGCCCTGCCTCCACCGCGTGCCGCAGACCCGTCCGCGCCTTTACCGGTCTATTCGGTCTTCGTCGCGCTCTACCGGGAGGCGGAGGTCGTTTCGCAACTGATCCATGCCCTCGATCGACTTGACTGGCCCCGGTCGCGCCTCGACATCAAGCTCATCTGCGAGGAAGACGACGGGGAGACGCTCGCGGCGCTGGAAGCGCTGCCGCTCTCATCCGAATACGAGATCGTGCGCGTTCCCGCCGCCTTACCGCGCACCAAGCCCAAGGCGTTGAGCTACGCACTTCCCGGCGCGCGCGGCAGGTTCCTCACGATCTATGACGCGGAAGACCGGCCGGACCCCGGCCAGTTGCGCGAGGCCCATGCCGCCTTCCTGACAGCAGACCCGCGCGTCGCCTGCCTTCAGGCGCCGCTCGTCGTCACCAATGCCGGTGCGGGATGGCTAAGCACGATGTTCGCACTCGAATATTCCAGCCTGTTCCGTGGCCTCCTGCCCTATCTCGCATCGCGCGGCCTGCCACTGCCGCTCGGCGGCACCTCGAACCATTTTCGCGTCGATGTCCTGAAAGCCGTCGGCGGCTGGGATCCTTACAACACGACGGAGGATGCGGATCTCGGCATGCGGCTCGCGCGCCTCGGCTACCTGTCGCAGATGATCCACCGGCCGACCTTCGAGGATGCGCCGACGGAGACGCGCGTCTGGTTTGCGCAACGGACGCGATGGTACAAGGGCTGGATGCAGACCTGGCTCGTGCTGATGCGCGAACCGTCGCGTCTCGCGCGGCAGATGGGATGGAAGGCTTTCGCGACCGTCCAGATCCTCGTGGCCGGCCTGATCCTGTCGGCGCTCAGCCATCCGCTGATCATCGCCTTCCTCGCCTATCTCGGCTGGACACTGACAGCGGGAGACCTTTCGACCGGGGATACGGCCCTCGCTTCCGGCCTTCTGCTTCTCGACGTCCTCAACCTCGTCGGCAGCTACGCGATCATGATCCAGCTCGGCTGCAAGCCGATGCAGGCTGATGAGCGGCGTGCCGTGGGCAGCAAGTGGCGCGCCGTGCCTCTCTACTGGTTGATGATCTCGGCTGCCGCCTGGGCGGCCATCATCGAGCTCTACCGCAAGCCTTTCGCCTGGAACAAGACGCCGCACATGCCGACGGCCTGCTGAGCCCGGCGCAACGACACTGCCATCCCCATTCGTCCCACCGATTGACGGGAATATCACACAACGGTACGTTACCGACCAACCGATAGCCGCAGGCCTTCGGCGCGAGGATGGGAGGACGAACCGATGGATTGCCTGCTCGGCATCGACAATGGGCTGACGGTGACCAAGGCCGTGGTCTTCCGGCGCGATGGAACGCCGATCTCGGTGGCGCGTCGCCGGGTGGCACAATCCCTTCCACACCCGCGATGGGTGGAGCGTGATATGGACGGCCTCTGGACGGCGACGGCCGAGGCCATTCGGGAAGCGATCACGACGGCCGGCTGTCGCCCTTCCGACATCAAGGCCGTCGCTGCGACGGCTCATGGCGACGGCGTGTACGTGCTCGACCGCGGTGGCCGGCCGCTCGGACCCGGGATCTTGTCGCTCGACAGCCGCGCAGGCGCCCTGTCCGATGCGTGGAACGCGACCGATATTGCCGCGAAGGCGCTGGCGCTCACCGGACAGTCCCCCCACGCCTCGGCACCATCGGCCATCCTCGCCTGGATGCGCGACCATCAGCCGGAGCGGTTTGCCCGCATCGGCCATGTGATCGCCTGCAAGGATTGGCTCCGGTTCTGCCTGACGGGCACGATCGGCACCGACCGGACCGAAGCGAGCATCTCTTTCACGAATGTCGCGACACAGGCCTTCGACCGCGACGCACTGGCGCTTTTCGGCCTGGAGTCCTTGTGGGACGCGCTCCCCGACATGGCCGCTTCCGCCGCGATCGTTGGTGGTGTTACCGCGTCGGCCTCGGCGCTCACCGGCCTTCTGGAGGGAACGCCGGTTGCGGCCGGCCTGCACGACGTGACAGCCTCCGCTTTGGGAATCGGTGGACATGAGACCGGCTTGCTGTCGATCGTTGCCGGTACCTATTCGATCAACGAGGTGGTGACGGACAAGCCCGTCACCGATCCGCGATGGCACTGCCGCAGCGGCATCGCGCCCGGACACTGGAACAACATGGCGGTGTCCCCGGCATCGACGGCGAATTACGATTGGTTTCTCGACCAGTTCTGCCGCGCCGAGCAGGCCGAAGCCGCGAGAAGCGGCACGGGCGTCCATGAGCTTCTGAAGCCGGAGCTCGATGCCGCATTCAGCCGGCCGTCCGACATTCTCTTTCACCCCTATCTGTTCGGCTCTCCCTATGGCAGTTCGGCCAGCGCCGGCTTCTTCGGCGTTCACGGATGGCACGATCGCGGCGATATGCTGAAGGCCGTGCTGGAAGGCATCGTCTTCAACCACAAGGCCCATGTGGACGATCTGCGAAGCGTGATGCCGGTGACCGAGGCGCGGATTTCGGGCGGCGGCGCGCGAAATCCCGCGCTGTCGCAGATGTTTGCCGACGCGCTGGACCTGCCGGTGCATGTGACCTCGGCGGACGAGGCCGCCGCCTGGGGCGCGGCGCTGACGGCCGGGGCCGCGATCGGTCTCTACGAGAGCCCGCAGGCCGGCGCCCGGGAAACCACGACGATCCTGCGCAGCCACGTGCCGGACCCGGAGCGGAAAGCGGCGCTTGCGGCGCGCTACACGCTCTACCGCGACATGGCCGAGGCGATGCAGCCGCATTGGCAGGCGATCGAGCGGCTGGCGGAAGGGTCTCGAGGGGCGATCTCCCCATGAAGGGCGACGCGCGCCGGGACGAGATCGCCGACTACATCATGCAGGCCGGACAGGCGCGCATCGAGGATCTCGTCGCGCATTTCGGCGTGTCGCGCATGACCATCCACCGCCATGTCGATCGGCTCGCCCACCAGGGCGTGCTGCGCAAGCTGCACGGTACTGTGACGGTTCAGCCGTCCGGCCTTTACGAAAGCGCCTTCCGCTACCGCGAGACCGTGGGCAAGGCGGAAAAGGCGGCACTGGCGCGCGCAGCCCTTGCCCATGTGGAACCGGGACAGGCCGTCATGCTGGACGACAGTACGACCGGCGCTGCCCTTGCCGACCTCCTGGCCGGGGTCCGACCGCTGACGGTGATCACCAACGGGCTGGTTTCCACGAACAGGCTGATCGACATCGACGAGATCGAGGTGCTCTGCCTCGGCGGCACCTATCATCGCACGTTCAATGCCTTTATCGGGCTGACGACCGAGCGCGCCGTTACGGCCTTGCGGGCCAATGTCTTCTTCTGTTCGGCCTCTGCTGTCGAGGGCGGCACCGCGTTCATTCAGGATGCGCAGGTGACCAAGGTCAAGCAGGCGATGATGGCCGCATCCTCGCGCCGTATCCTGCTGCTCGACGCTTCCAAGTTCGGCAAGGTGGCGTTGAACGTTTTTGCCGACCTCACGGCCTTCGATGCCGTCCTAGCCACGGACCGGCTGGCCGACACCGTCCGCGCGGATCTTCTGGCGCGCGGCGTTCCCCTCAGCATCACCAGAACAGGCAGGACATCATGAGCGAGACCGTCAACGAGATGCAGTGGCCGGGCGATATGGCGGAGCGCATGGATGCGATCGCCAGAACCGAGACCGTCGATGTCGTCATTATCGGCGCGGGCGTCAACGGTGCCGGGCTGTTTCGCGATCTCTGCGCACAGGGGCTGACCTGCCTCATCCTCGACAAGTCGGATTACGGCTCCGGTACCAGTGCCGCCCCCTCGCGCCTGATCCATGGAGGTCTGAAATATCTGGAAACGGGCGAGCTTCGGCTGGTGGCGCAATCGACCTACGAGCGGAACCTGCTGCTGCGCAACGCGCCGCATTATGTGAAGCCGCTGGCAACGGTCATTCCCATCTTTTCCTGGACGAAGGGGGTCTTCTCGGCCGTGCGCACGCTGTTCGGCGCCAAGGGAACGCCGCGCAGCCGGGGTGCGCTGCTGATCAAGACCGGGCTTTCGATGTATGATGCCTATGGTGCGCGCCAGCGGGTGATGCCGCGTCACACGATGGCCGGCAAGGCCGCATCGCTGCGCAGCCTGCCGGCGCTGACGCCGCGCATCGTTGCGACCGGCACTTATTACGACGCAACCGTGACGCATCCCGAGCGGCTGGTGGCCGAACTCGTTTGGGACGGCCTTGCGACAAGCCCGGCCTCGGCCGCCGTCAACCATGTCCGCCTCGAAGGCCGCGACGGCGATACGCTCGTCGTCTCCAGCCTGCTCAATGGGGCGACGTTGCGCGTCAAGCCGCGCCTGGTGGTGAATGCCGGCGGTCCGTGGATCGATACGGTGAACGCGACGCTTGGCGAGACGTCGCGCATGATCGGCGGCACCAAAGGCTCGCATATCCTGCTGCGCCACGATGCGCTGTTGCGGGAACTCGATGGTCGGATGATCTACTTCGAGGCGGACGACGGGCGCATCTGCCTCGTCTTCGACTATCTCGGCCGCGCCATGGTCGGCTCCACCGACATCAAGGCCGACCAGCCGGACAGCGTGCGCTGCGAGGACGATGAAATCGACTATCTTCTGGACAGCCTCAGCAAGCTCCTGCCGAAGATGCAGTTCGACCGCAGCCAGATCGTCTATACCTATAGCGGCATTCGTCCTTTGCCGGCTAACAATGCCAGCGATCCCGGCCTGATCAGCCGCGACCACGTGACGCCGGTTCTTGAACCGACGGTGGACCGCCCCTTCCCCGTCTTGTCGCTGGTCGGCGGCAAATGGACGACGTTTCGCGGCTATGCGGAAGAGGTCGCCGAGACGGTTCTCACGCGTCTCGGCCAGTCCCGCAAGGTGTCGACGGTGGCGATGCCGATCGGCGGTGGCCGGGACTATCCCGGCGATGAGGCCGGCCGCCTGCGGCTGGTGGCCGACCTTGCCGCGACATCAGGACTTGCCGAGGCGCAGGCGGCAAGCCTGCTTGCCCGCTATGGAACGACGGCGCGCGCCGTCGCGCGCCACATCGGCGCAACGAGCACCGCCCCGCTTCCCGATGCGCCGGACTATTTTGAAGGCGAAATCGATTATCTCGTTCGCAACGAGCAGGTCGGGCGGCTGGGGGATATCGTGCTTCGCCGCACCGCTCTTGCCGTGACGGGAACGCTGACGGTGCGCCTTCTGCGTCGCATCTCGGAGATTGCCGGACAGGCGCTCGGCTGGACCGAGGAGACGATCGAACGGGAAATCGCAAACGTGCGCGACGAGCTTTCGCGTCTGCATGGCGTGACCCTGGTGTAGTCGCCGGGTTCGCGGCGCACGCCGTGCCCGTCAGCCAAGACATAAAAAAGGCCGGGGCGAAACCGCACCGACCTTCCTCATTCGCTTTTATCAGTTTGCCAGTACATCCGTGGTCAAATCGACGAAAGCTTGTATCGGACCCGAGAACTTATCTTTTCAGACAGGCTCGACCGGTTGCCGATGAGAGAGATATAGGAGCCGAATGTGACGGCTTCAAGTCGAAGCCGCATTTCTTTTGAGAAATCATTCTGCGCCGATATCGGCTCAACGGAACATCTCAGACGTGGTGCCGTCGATTGTAGATGCCCGTCACCCGGACGGCGACCTGCTGGTGCTTGGGGTGCAGGGCAATGTATTCGTACTGCAGGCCGGTGCTTTCCACGAACTCCCGAAACGCCTTGAACTCGTGCATCTCCCAGCCGGGATAGTTGAAATATTCGTCGAAGAGGATGATCGTTCCAGGCACGAGGCGTTCTCGCAGCTGCGTCAGCACTGTCTGCGTCGAGCTGTAGAGATCGCAATCGACGTGCAGGAACGAGACCGGGCCGGGATGGGCATCCAGAAAGCCGGGCAGCGTCCGGTCGAACCAGCCGACGACCAGCTCGACATTGTCGGCCACCGCCGGAAGATCGTCCCGCGCAAAGGCGCTCTTGTCGTAGCCGTCGCGCCAGCTTTCCGGCAGACCCTCGAAGCTGTCGAATCCGTAAATCGTGTCGGCCGGCCGTGCTGCGGCCGTCCGGTTGATCGAGCGGCCGGAGAAGACGCCAAATTCGAGCGAGAGGCCTTCGACCGTCGCGCAGGAAACCGCGTAATCGAGGACGTCGCCCGAGGTCTCGAAGCGCTTGGCGCCCAGCATGTGCGAGTAGAGATATTGCGACGAGGACACAGCGGCGGACAGTTTCGCGACCTTATCGAGATCAAAAGCATCTCCTCGCGGATTTGCCAGAGCGTGATCATAGACCAGAAGCAGGAATTGCATGAATTCCGGGTTTTCCAATGTCGCCTTATCCATCGAAGTCCTGGCCTTTCGTGGCACGTGTGCTAGAGCTCTATGTCAGATGACGTAAACGGAGTAGCTTGCCCAAGGCGTTCGCAATTCATCTTCGTCGAACAAGCATTGATGATTGGCTCTCCACGATCCGCAGAGATTTCGGCACGCGAATGCTGCGGCGCGGCATGCATGTTGTTCTGAGATTATCCGAAAGGCTCTGCCTTCTCGCAGCCTGCTATAACGCGATGGCAAAGTTCGTCCGGTCAGCAGGCACAATCTGTTCCGCGCCCGATTTGCTGCCGTCGCACGACGGCCTCAATCGGCTCGCGTGAGCCGCCGACGTATTGGGAACATCGAATTTGCTGGAGCGGGTGAAGGGAATCGAACCCTCGTATTCAGCTTGGGAAGCTGCTGCTCTACCATTGAGCTACACCCGCCGATGCGCCAGACTTCCAACAGAAGCGGCCGCGTGTCAATCCTTCAGCAAGGCTCAGGGGCGGCGAAAGGCGCGTCTCAGCCGCGAAAATGCTTGGACAGCTTCAGGCCCTGCGCCTGATAGTTCGATCCGACGCCCAGACCATAGAGGCCCTTCGGTCGCTCCATCATGTGCTCGTAGACGAGACGCCCGACGATCTGGCCATGTTCGAGGATGAAGGGCACCTCATGGCTTCGCACCTCCAGCACGGCACGGCTGCCGGTGCCGCCGGATTGCGCATGGCCGAAGCCGGGATCGAAGAAACCGGCATAATGGACGCGGAATTCGCCGACCAGGGGATCGAAGGGCGTCATCTCCGCGGCAAACAGCGGCGGCACGTGGACCGCCTCGCGGGAGACGAGGATATAGAATTCGTCGGGATCGAGAATGAGCTCATCGGCGCCGCGGCTGTAGAGCGGCTCCCAGAAATCATATATCCCGTGCGCGTTCTTGCGATCGACATCCACCACGGCGGTGTGATGCTTGCCGCGGTAGCCGATCAGGCCATCGGCGCCGGTTCCCTTCAGATCGATCGACAGCGCGATGCCGGCGCCCGACACGTTCGGCGTATCGCTGGCGACCAGCGTGTCCGTGCGGTGAAGGTCCAGAACCTCGCTCTCGGTCAGCAGCGCATGGCCGATGCGGAAGCGGATCTGCGACAGGCGCGAGCCGCGACGCACGATGACCGGGAAGGTACGCGGGCTGATTTCCAGATAGAGCGGACCACGATAGCCGGCGGGGATCTTGTCGAACTCCTGCGCGCGGTCGGTGATGACACGGGTGAAGATATCGAGCCGGCCGGTCGAGCTTTTCGGATTGGCGGAGGCCGACATGGCGGCCGGCAGGTCGAGGCTTTCCATCAGGGGCACGATGTAGACGCACCCGGTTTCGAGAACCGCGCCTTCGCTGAGGTCGATGACATGCAGCTTGAGGCGATCCAGCTTGTCGGCGACGAGATGTCCGGGGCCGGGCATGAAGCTCGCGCGCACGCGGAAGGCCCGGGCACCGAGCCGCAGGTCGAGGCTCGCCGGCTGGATCTGGTCCTCGTCCAGCGGCCCTTCGCTGAGAAGGCGGCCGTCGTCGAACAGCGAAGCGATTGCGCTATCCGCCAGAATGCCCGTGTCGCGCGCCATGCCTTCATCCTTTTTTCGCCGCCGACAAAACCAAAAACGGCCGATTGACGCAAGCGGGGCGAAGACGTATGGGAACTTATCCCGTGGTGATTTGGCCGGTCGGCTTGCAGCCACGTTAAACAAATGGCTAAAAAGACCGGGCTCGAACCGGTCTGCTTTACGCGACCGGTTTTTTTGTTTCTGGAAGGAGACAATCGATGAGCACGGCAAACAAGACCTGGCGCCCGGCGACACAGCTCGTTCACGGCGGCACCACCCGCTCCAATCACGGCGAAACCTCCGAGGCGATCTTCCTGACGCAGGGCTTCGTCTACGAGAGCTCGGAAGCGGCCGAAGCGCGCTTCAAGGGTGAGACGGACGGCTTTATCTATGCCCGCTATGGCAGCCCCACCAACGAGATGTTCGAAAAGCGCATGTGCCTGCTGGAAGGCGCCGAGGATGCGCGCGCGACGGCGTCCGGCATGGCCGCCGTTGCCGCCGCCATTCTCTGCCAGCTGAAGACCGGCGATCACATCGTCGCTGCCCGCGCGCTCTTCGGCTCGTGCCGCTGGGTCGTGGAAACGCTGGCGCCGTCCTATGGCATCGAATGCACGCTGGTCGATGGCCGCTTCATCGAGAACTGGGAAAAGGCGATCCGCCCGAACACCAAGGTCTTCTTCCTGGAAAGCCCGACCAACCCGACGCTGGAAGTCGTCGATATCGCGGCCGTGGCGAAGCTTGCCGATGCAGCGGGCGCAAAGCTCGTGGTGGACAACGTCTTTGCGACGCCACTCCTGCAGAAGCCGCTCGAACTCGGCGCGCATGTCGTCGTCTACTCCGCCACCAAGCATATCGACGGCCAGGGCCGCTGCCTCGGTGGGGTCGTTCTGTCGTCCAAGGACTGGATCGACGAGCATCTGCACGACTATTTCCGCCACACCGGCCCGGCCCTGTCGCCGTTCAATGCCTGGACGCTGCTCAAGGGTATCGAAACCCTGCCGCTGCGGGTGCGCCAGCAGAGCGAGAATGCGGCGAAGGTTGCCGACTTTCTGGCAGAGCAGAGCCAGATTGCGCGCGTGATCTATCCCGGCCGCAAGGATCACCCGCAGGCGGATATCATCGCCAAGCAGATGACGGGCGGATCGACGCTCGTCTGTTTCGAGATGAAGGGCGGCAAGAAGGCGGCATTCGCGCTGCAGAACGCGCTGGAGATCGTCAAGATCTCCAACAATCTCGGCGACAGCAAGAGCCTGATCACGCATCCGGCGACGACGACGCACAAGAACCTGGCCGAAGAGGCCCGCGCCGAACTCGGCATTTCCGACGGCACCGTGCGCCTCTCCGCCGGGATCGAGGACAGCGCCGATCTCGTCGAGGATTTCGCGCGGGCCCTGAGAACCGTCACCGCCTGAGACACCTCGCCCCACCGATCGAAATAACGTCAAATCGCGCCCCATCGGCGCGATTTGTCTTCGTGCCACGCTGCAACACACTTTTCGCGGGCGTTATTCTTCGGGAAACCATCTGCCCCTAGAATAAGGATACCGACTGGAAGGGTTTGCATCATGTATCGCGCGCTGACACGGGACATCGAAGTCACCGTAGAGCCTTATTATCTGGAGGATCAGTCCGATCCCGAAGATGGGCGCTACGTGTGGGGCTACCGCATCCTGATTTCAAACCGCTCCACGAAGACCGTGCGGCTGATGACGCGGTATTGGCATATCACCGACGAAAGCGGACAGGTGGACGAGGTGAATGGCCCGGGCGTCATCGGCGAGCAGCCCATTCTCAATCCGGGCGACACGTTCGAATATTCCTCGGGCTGCCCGCTCGACACGCCCTCCGGCGTGATGTTCGGCCATTACTCGATGGAGACGCCCGAAGGCGAGACCTTCACGGTCGATATTCCCGCGTTTTCGCTGGACCTGCCGGGCCTCAACCGCACGCTGAACTGATCCCCGGCCGCGACAGCCGGGGAGCGTCTTCGATCTTTCAAGACGCCCTTACTGCGGACGGACCTCGGTTGCTTCGAAGGTATAGGTGGTCGAGCAGAACTCGCAGGTCACCGAGATGACCCCATCCTCCACCGTGCTGTCGATTTCCTCCTGGCTGAAGCTCGCGAGGACATCGCGGAGTTTTTCGCGCGAGCAGGCGCACTGGTCGTAGACCGCCTGCGGCGGATAGACCCGTACACCGCGCTCGTGGAACAGGCGAAAGAGCAGCCGCTCCGTGCCGACCGTAGGGTCGGTCAGTTCGTCCGCATCGATCGTCTCGACCATGACGCGCGCCTCGTCCCAGAGGTCGTCCACGCGGCCATCGAAGGTCTCGGCACCATCGCCACCATGCAGGTCCGGCTGGCGCATCCGGTCTGGCGCTTCCGGCAGGAACTGCGCGACCATGCCGCCGGCACGCCAGCGATGACGCGGCTTGCCGTTTTCGTCGCGATCCAGAAGCTCGGCGACGCCGAGGCGCACCTTGGTCGGGATCTGCTCCGACTGGCGGAAATAGACGCCGGCGATCTCCTCGAGCGAGGCGCCGTCGAGCGGCACGATCCCCTGGTAGCGCTGGGTGAACTCGCCCTGATCGATGGTAAAGGCCAGAACGCCCTCGCCGAGAAGGTCCTGCGGATCCGTTTCGCCCTTTTCGATGGCGCTCGCCAAGGCCTCTTCGTCGTAGCGGGCATAGGCCCGCACGCGATCCGGCGTCGAGAAATCGGCGACCACGAGATCGACCGGGCCATCGCTCTTCGTCTGGATGATCAGCTTGCCGTCGAACTTGAGCGAGGTTCCGAGCAGCACGGTCAGCACCACCGTTTCCGCCACGAGGCGTGCGACCGGGAGCGGATAGTTGTGCCGCTCGAGGATCGCGTCCAGCATCGGGCCCAACTGGACCGCGCGACCGCGCACGTCGAGACCTTCCACCTGGAAGGGTACGACGCGGTCATCGCCCGCATAACCGAATTCGCCGAGATCTGGTCCTTTGTCCACCATGTCCATGCTCCTGATGCAAGACCCGCCGCGGCGAGCCCGAACGCAGATGACGGCGCCCCGGACAGGTCCGGGAATCGCAAGCCGCAACTCCATTCTATTGGATTGATATGAAATGCCAGCAAAAAACCGTGGCATTCCGCTTTGCACCTAGATCGGTGGCCGGATGCCGGTTTTCAAGGTTTCGGCCTTGTGCGCCGAGCGCCGGCGCTCAGAGAGCGCCCAAGCACCAGGCGAGAATCGACTTCTGGGCATGAAGGCGGTTCTCCGCCTCGTCGAACACGACCGATTGACGACCGTCGATCACCTCGTCGGTCACTTCCTCGCCGCGGTGTGCCGGCAGGCAGTGCATGAAGAGCGCGTTCTCGTCCGCCTTCGACATCAGGGCAGAATTGACCTGATACGGCTGGAAGACATTGTGGCCGCGGGCGCGGTGCTCCTGGTTCATGGACACCCAGGTGTCCGTCACCACGCAATCGGCACCGGCGACGGTCTTTTCCGCATCATGCGACAACACGACGTTGCCGCCATTGTTGCGCGCCCAGTTGAGGATCTTGTCGTCGGGCTCGGAGCCGAGCGGCACGGCCATCTTCATCGTGTAGCCGAAGCGGGCCGACCCCTCGATGAAGGAATGCAGCACGTTGTTGCCGTCCCCCGTCCAGGCGATGGTCTTGCCCTTCACCGGACCGCTGTGCTCCTCGAAGGTCATGATATCGGCCATGATCTGGCAGGGATGCGTCGTGTCCGTCAAAGCGTTGATGACGGGAACGGTCGCGTGTTCGGCAAGCTCGAGCAGACGGCTGTGATCCGTCGTGCGGATCATGATGGCATCGACGTAACGCGAGAGAACCTTGGCCGTATCGCCGATGGTCTCGGCACGGCCGAGCTGCATTTCCGTGCCCGACAGGAACAGCGTCTCGCCGCCGAGCTGGCGCATGCCGACATCGAACGACACGCGGGTCCGGGTCGAAGGTTTTTCGAAGATCATGGCGAGCATCTTGCCGGCCAGCGGCTTTTCCGCAGTCCCGGCCTTGGTCGCTGCCTTTCGCACCCGGGCGTCATCGATGATGGAGCGCAGGTTCTCCGCCGACATGGCGGAGAGATCGAGGAAGTGCCGGGTATCAGCCATGAAAATGCGGTGTCCTGTCCTTGTCCCGTCGGGGCTTTCAGCTCCCTGTCCGGGCCTGGGTGTCGGTCGATGCCGAGGTATGGTGGTGGGGTTTGACGTTACGCCGTCGCGCGCTGCTTGACCGTCGTCAGCGTTTCGCTGGCGCGCTCGATGCGGGCAAGGCCTTCACGGGCTTCTTCCGCGCTGGTGATCAGCGGCGGCAGCAGACGGATGACGTTTTCCCCTGCGGGAACGGCCAGCATCCGCTCCGCCCGGATCGCCTTCAGCAATTCGGCGGAGGGCACGGCGGCCTTGATACCGAGCATGAGGCCTTCGCCGCGGATTTCCTCGATCACATCGGGGAACCGATCGGCAAGCGATGCGAGCCCCTGACGGAAGACCAGCGCGACGTCGCGCACATGTTCGAGAAAGCCGTCGCCGAGAACGACGTCGAGCACGGCATTGCCGACGGCCATGGCCAGCGGATTGCCGCCATAGGTGGACCCATGCGTGCCCGCGACCATGCCGGACGCGGCCTCTTCCGTCGCCAGGCACGCGCCGAGCGGAAAGCCGCCGCCAATGCCCTTGGCAGCTGCGAGGATATCCGGCGCGATGCCGGACCATTCATAGGCAAACAGCTTGCCGGTTCGCCCGACGCCGCACTGGACTTCATCGAAGATCAGCATCAGGCCGTGTTCGTCGCAAAGCGCGCGCAGCGCCTGAAGGAAGGCCTTGGAGGCTGGGCGAATACCACCCTCGCCCTGGATCGGCTCGATCAGGATCGCCGCGGTCTCCTCGGTGATCGCATCCTTGACGGCGTCGAGATCGGCGAAGGGCACCTGGACGAAGCCGGGTGCCCTCGGGCCAAAGCCTTCGAGATACTTTTCCTGGCCGCCGGCAGCAATCGTCGCGAGCGTGCGCCCATGGAAGGCACCTTCGAACGTGATGACGTGGAAACGCTCCGGCCGCCCCTTGGCGAACTGGTAGCGGCGCGCCGTCTTGATGGCGCATTCCAGAGCTTCGGCACCGGAATTGGTGAAGAAGACCTTGTCGGCGAAGGTGTTGTCCGTCAGCCGCTTGGCAAGCTTTTCCTGGCCGGGGATCTCGTAGAGGTTCGACAGATGCCAGACCTTCTCGGCCTGGTCCTTGAGCGCTGCAACAAGATGCGGATGCGCATGGCCGAGCGAATTGACGGCCACGCCCGCGGCGAAATCGAGATAGCGCGCGCCATCTTCCGCCACCAGCCAGACACCTTCGCCGCGCTCGAAGCGCAGCGGCGCACGCATGTAGGTCTCGTAAAGCGGGGTTGCCTCGGCCATCGTGCCTATCTCCTCGTCCTGTCCGCACGCGCTTTGCGGGGAAGGTTCGATCCGTTTTCGCAGGGACCGGCAGTGCCGGCCCGAAATGAAAAATACCGCCCTGACGGCGGCGAGCGCACTATCGGTTTTTCAGGTGCCGCTGTCAACAAAAGTCCCGGAAATAGGGGTCTGGCATGCCTTTTCCGGGCGCGATGCTTTCCGGCAAAAAGACCTTGCAAATATATCACGCAACGGCAGCAAGTTGGGGAAAACCCAAAAATCGATTCGGGTCGATTCCCCGGACTCTTGTCACGGAGTCACCCCGTCTCTAGGTTAGCAAGGAATTGCTAGACGCATGCGGCGGACCTAGTCACCAGAAGAGTCAAGGCGTTGCAGCTTCGGAGCCATCCGGGGCGGGGTGAGGGATTCGTCCTTCCGTATGCCTGGAATGGAGACGACAATGAACTGGACTGACGAGCGGGTAGAGAGACTGAAGAAGCTGTGGGCCGAAGGCCTGAGCGCGAGCCAGATCGCGGCGCAGCTCGGCGGCGTCAGCCGAAACGCCGTCATCGGCAAGGTTCACCGCCTGTCGCTCCCCGGCCGCGCAAAGGCAGGCGGAGCCTCGCCGAGCGCAACCCGCCCGAAGCGCCCCATCGTCGCCGCACGCCCGGCAGCACCGGAAACCGTCGTTGCCAACGCGGCTCCCCGCGCCGTTCCCCAGCGTCCGATGGCCCGTCCGGTCAACGCGATGAACGTCATCGAAGATTCCGAAAGCGTCTTCGCGCCGGAAACCGCGCTGACCGTCACCGGTAGCGGCGCCGGCGCAACGGGCAGCAATGTCGTCGTGCCGATGTCGCGCAAGCTGGTTCTGACGCAGCTTACCGACCGCACCTGCAAGTGGCCGATCGGCGACCCGATGAAGGACGAGTTTCACTTCTGCGGCAATGACTCGCCGGATAGCTCGCCCTATTGCACCTTCCACGCCAAGCTCGCCTACCAGCCCTCGGCCGAGCGCCGTCGCGCGCGGTGAAGCTCTGGGGCTAGAAATAGCGAAAGAGTTCTCTGAGGGCTGCGAAGAGAATGGCAACTGTTAAGTACTTCATAATCGAAGACGACACTGCCATTCTTTTTGGTGCGAATGGGACAGCCCTTACAGCTGCCTTAGCGGCGATTGCAGGAATAATTTCAGATATAAAGTTCAGCCTTCCTGTCTACCCGTTGTGGTTCTACTTCTTCGGCTTGATTTTTGCGTTTGTCTCAAAATCTATTATTTCACTTGTGAACAGTGACACGCGTGAGCGCGAGCAGAGCCAGTCCGTACGAGACTTTCTGATCGAAGTGCGAAATGACCCTACCACTCCCGACGACTTTATGCCGGAGTGGGAAAAGTTGTGGGCGCAGATGGAAGCACGGCGGAGCGTGCTCCTGACATTGGAATTTGCTCAGCGCTTACCATACTGGCGGGCTTACTCGTTTTTGGCGTCGGCATTCTGCTTTCTGGTCGGAACAGCTTCAATCATTGCGTTCGTCGGATCGAAAACTGGTAGCCTTTAGCTGAGCCGTCGCCTTCTTCAGCTTTCCAGCGAGTAACCCGCGCCGCGGACGGTCCGGATGACGTCCTGCATGTTGGAAAAATTGAGGGCCTTGCGCAGGCGACCGACATGGACGTCGACGGTGCGCTCGTCCACATAGATATCATGCCCCCAGACGCCATCAAGGAGCTGCGAGCGCGAGAAGACGCGGCCGGGCGAGGCCATGAAGAATTCGAGCAGGCGAAACTCAGTCGGGCCGAGGCGGACTTCGCGGGTCTTGCGATGGACGCGGTGCGTCTCGCGATCGAGCTCGATGTCGCCGCACTTCAACAGCGAGGACAGCACTTCGGGACGCGCGCGGCGCAGCATGGCTTTCACGCGTGCGATCAGCTCGGGCGTCGAGAAGGGCTTGACGACATAATCGTCGGCGCCGGTGGCAAGGCCGCGAACCCGCTCGCTCTCTTCGCCGCGCGCCGTCAGCATGATGATCGGCAGGCGCTCGGTCTCGCTGCGCTGGCGCAGGCGCCGGCAGAGCTCGATGCCGGACACGCCGGGCAGCATCCAGTCGAGGATCAGGAGATCCGGCAGCCGTTCCTGCAAGCGGACTTCCGCCTCGTCGCCCCGGTTGATGGTATCGACATCGAAGCCTTCCGCCTCAAGATTGTAACGCAGGAGAACGCTCAGGGCTTCTTCATCTTCGACGACGGCAATTTTCGGCTGCATTTCTGGACTCCGTAGTGTCCTCGTCGCGTGACGAGGCTTTCGCCAGAACCCGAAGGCGGCGATCATCGTTGACTGTTCAGACATGGCGGCGGGAAACCGCCCTTTCGGCCGCAGATCCCTCAGCCGAGGCATCGACCGCGTTCAAGACCGGAGACGATGGGCGCAGGAGCGTTTCCCTCCTGCGCCGTTCGCTCAGGTGGCGAGTGCGCCGACGGTGTTCGACGAGTCGTCTTTCGGGCGTTCGCCGAGCGGCTGCGCGCCGGTCGTCATGTAGTAGATCGTCTCGGCGATGTTGGTCGCGTGGTCGCCGATGCGCTCGATGTTCTTGGCGCAGAACAGGAGATGCGTGCAGGGCGTGATGTTGCGCGGATCTTCCATCATGTAGGTCAGGAGTTCGCGGAACAGCGAGGTGTAGATCGCGTCGATCTCGCCGTCACGCTCGCGGATGGCCTTGGCCTTTTCGGCCGAACGGGATGCGTACACATCCAGCACTTCCTTCAGCTGCATCAACGTCAGCTCGGCCAGATGCTCGATCCCGCGGGACAGCTGGCGCGGCAGGCTGGCGCTGGACACCGCGATGACGCGCTTGGCCGTGTTCTTGCCGAGGTCGCCCACGCGCTCGAGATCGGCCGCGATGCGGATCGATCCCATGATCTCGCGCAGGTCGGCCGCCATCGGCTGACGCTTGGCGATCGTCACGATCGCCTTTTCGCCGATCTGGCGTTCGGCATCGTCGAGCACGACATCGTCGGAAATGACCTTCTGGGCAAGACCCAGATCGGCATTGACGAGAGCGCGCACGGATTCCGCCACCATCTGCTCGGCAAGGCCACCCATCTCGGAGATGCGGCGGCTGAGATATTTCAGGTCTTCGTCATAGACGGATACGATATGGGTTGCCATGGATCCTGTCCTTGGAGTTCGGTCACGGGCGCTTCGCTGTCGGTCGGGCGACCGATCAGCCGAAGCGTCCCATGATGTAATCCTGGGTGCGCTGGTCATCCGGATTGGTGAACATCTTGTCGGTATCGTTCTCCTCGACGAGATTGCCGAGGTGGAACATGGCGGTGCGCTGCGAAACGCGGGCGGCCTGCTGCATGGAGTGCGTGACGATCACGATCGTGTAGTTGGCGCGCAGTTCGTGGATCAGTTCCTCGACCTTGGCAGTGGCGATCGGGTCGAGCGCCGAGCAAGGCTCGTCCATGAGGATGACCTCGGGGCTGACGGCAACGGCGCGTGCGATGCAGAGACGCTGCTGCTGGCCGCCGGAGAGGCCGGTGCCGGATTCGTGCAGGCGATCCTTCACCTCGTTCCAGAGGCCGGCCTTCTGCAGGCTCTGCTCGACGATGGCGTCGAGTTCGGCCTTGCTGCGGGCCAGACCGTGGATCTTCGGCCCATAGGTCACGTTCTCATAGATCGATTTCGGGAACGGGTTCGGCTTCTGGAAGACCATGCCGACGCGGGCGCGAAGTTCGACGACGTCGATCGAGGGATCGTAGATATCGCCGTCATCGAGCGTGATCTTGCCGGTCACCCGGCAGTGATCGATCGTGTCGTTCATGCGGTTGAGCGTCCGCAGGAAGGTCGACTTGCCGCAGCCGGACGGGCCGATCAGGGCCGTGACCGTGTTTTCGCGGATGTTGAGGTTCACGTCGAACAGCGCGCGCTTTTCGCCGTAGTAGACCGACACATCCTTGCCGATCATCTTGTGAGGGACAGCATTCATCTTCTGATCGACCGCCTTTTCGAGAGTCGCTTCTGACATCATGTTCATAATTCTCTACCTCACTACCAGCGTCGTTCAAAGCGGCGCCGCAACAGGATTGCGCCCAGGTTCATGACCACCAGGAAGATCAGGAGCACGATGATCGCGCCGGAGGTCCGTTCGACAAATGCACGTTCGGCTTCGTTGGCCCACATGTAGATCTGGACCGGCAAGGCCGTCGAAGGTTCGAGCGGCGAGCCCGGGAAATCGACCACGAAGGCCACCATGCCGATGAGCAGCAGCGGTGCGGTCTCGCCGAGCGCATGCGCGAGGCCGATGATGGTGCCCGTGAGGATACCCGGCATGGCAAGCGGCAGGACATGGTGGAAGATGGTCTGCATCTTCGAGGCACCGAGGCCCAGGGCTGCGGCCCGGATGGACGGCGGTACCGCCTTCAGCGCGGCACGCGTGGCGATGATGATGGTGGGCAGCGTCATCAGCGTGAGGACGAGGCCACCGACGAGAGCCGCCGAGCGCGGCATGCCGGCGAAGTTGATGAAGATCGACAGGCCGAGCAGACCGTAGACGATGGAAGGAACGGCCGCGAGGTTGTTGATGTTGACCTCGATGAGGTCGGTCAGCTTGTTCTTCGGCGCGAACTCTTCGAGATAGATCGAGGCGGAGACCCCGATCGGCAGCGCGAGCGCCAGAACGATCAGCATCATGTAGAGCGAGCCGAGCGCTGCGACGCCGATGCCGGCGGCTTCCGGCCGCGACGAGGCGCCCGAGGTGAAGAGGCCCGTGTTGAAGGACTTCGTCATCGCCCCGTCCTGCGCGAGCGTCTGCATCCAGGCGAGCTGCTTGTCCTTCACTTTACGGTTGGCCTCATCGACCGTCACGTCGATCTGGCCCTTGTTGGCCGAGTCGATATTGCCTTCGGCGAGCAGCGCCACCGGCACCGTCTGGCCGATGATGGCCGGATTGGCGACGACGACGTCGCGGAGCTGCGTGCGGGCGCTGGCCGAGACCATATCGGTCGCCAGCTTGACGTCGGCGCGGTTGTTGGGATCGATGCCCAGCTTTTGCACGAGCGCATCGCGCACCAGCAGCGGATAGTTCGCCGTCATCAGCTTGGCGGGGTTGGTCGCCCGTTCGTTCTTCGGATCGATGACCTTTTCGCTGAACGTGATCGGCAGGACGATCTCGGTCTGCAGGAAGGCGGTATAGCCCTTGGAGACGACGGTCCAGAGGAGGAGTCCGAGAAAGAAGATGCCGATGGAGATCGCCCCGATGCCATAGGCCCGGAAGCGGCGTTCTGCGGCGTAGCGGCGCTTGATGCCGATATCGCGACGGCTGACGGCGGGACGCGGCGATGAACCGGCGAGAGATGTGGTCATGTCGGTCATTCGTACTGTTCCCGGTATTTGCGCACGATGTAGAGCGCGTAAATGTTGAGGCAGAGCGTGATGGCGAACAGCGTGATGCCGAGCGCAAAGGCGACGAGGGTCTGCGGAGAGGTGAACTCCAGGTCGCCCGTCAGCTGGTTGACGATCTTCACCGTGACCGTGGTCATCGGCTCGAAGGGATTGAGCTGCATGCGCGCCGCCACGCCCGCTGCGAGCACCACGATCATCGTCTCGCCCACGGCGCGGGATGCCGTCAAGAGAAGGGCGCCGACGATGCCGGGAAGAGCGGCAGGCAGGACGACGCGCTTGATGGTTTCCGATCGCGTGGCGCCCAGCCCGAGCGATCCGTCCCGCAGCGACCGGGGCACCTGCGTGATGATGTCGTCGGACAGCGAGGACACGAAGGGGATCAACATGATGCCCATCACGATGCCGGCCGTGAGAACGCTCTGCGCCTGGATGAAGCTCTGATAGTTGCCGGTGACGAGACCGTTCAACTGGCCCGAGATATCGCGCAGGAAGGGACCGACCGTGACGAGGGCGAAGAAGCCGTAGACGATGGTCGGGATGCCGGCGAGAATTTCCAGCAGCGGCTTGGCGACCGACCGCACGGTGTTGTTGGCGTATTCCGCCATGTAGATCGCCGCGAAGAGGCCGATCGGCACCGCAAACAGCATGGCCACGAAGGCGATGTAGAGCGTACCGGCGAGAAGCGGCAGGAGGCCGAACTGCCCCGCCTGTCCCGCCTGGCCGGCTGCGGCGAAGCGCGGATCCCACACCGTTCCGAAGAAGAACTCCATCGGCGAGACCGACGCGAAGAAGCGCAGGGCTTCCGACAGCATGGAGCCGATGATGCCGATCGTCGTGAGGATGGCGATGGAGGAGGCAAGGATCAGGCCGCCGAGAATGACCTGCTCGACGCGGTTGCGCGCCCGGAAGCGCTGGGAGATGCCGCGAAGCGCCAGAACGGCACCGCCGATGGCGAGCAGCAGAACGACGCCGGCCATGGCCAGGTGGCTGTTTGCCGTCATCCGGTTGAAATCGGTCGCCGACTCGATCATCCAGGCTTCGCCGGCGCTGGCCAGCGGAATGCCCTTGGCGGCCATGGCGTCGCGCAGATTGATGGCGCCGCTGTCGAGCGCGCTGCGCTCAGTGTCCGAGAGAAGCGCCAGACCGCGGGCGACCGACTTGACCTGCCCGAGGGCAAGCTCCGCGGGCGCGCTGCCTTGGTTGAGGACTTCGGTCGGCAGATGGAAGAGGACGCTGCGATCGATCATCGGCGGGGCCGCGACCAGCCAGACCCCGAGAACGACGAGGGCAGGCAGCAGAGCCCAGATGGCGGCGTAGCTTCCGTGATATCCGGGAAGGGAGTGCAGCGAGGACAGCTTGCCACCGGCCGTGGCCATGGCCCGCGAACGCCCCATCACGAAGGCGGATGCGCCGACGAGAAGAACGAGAAAAAAGAGGAGAGAAGCGCTCATGGTCTGGGTCCCCCGGTCGTTTCACGACATCGCATGCTGCAAGATCGGACGCCGGCCATTCGAACGTTGGGGTTCCGGCACGGCGCCTGTTGTGCGCCGTGCCGGATGATCCTGGGAGATTTTGTCTCCGGATCCAGGTCGATTACAGCATCGTGCCGTCGGTGAAGGCCTTGCGGTCAGCTTCGCGCTCGGCATCCGGTGCGGCAACGAGGCCGTAGGCTGCCAGCGGGCTTTCCGGGCCGACCATCTGGTCGTCGAGGAAGAACTCAACAAACTCCTTCAGGCCGGGGATAACGCCGAGATGGGCCTTCTTGACGTAGAAGAACAGCGGGCGCGAAACCGGATATTCGCCGGAAGCGATCGTTTCCGTGGAGGGAACGACGCCGTTGACGGTCGCGACCTTCAGCTTGTCGGCGTTGTTTTCATAGAATGCGAGGCCGAAGACACCGATGCCGTTCTTGTTGGCAGCGATACGGGCCAGCGTTTCCGTGTAGTCGCCGTCGATGTCGACAGCCTTGCCGTCCTTGCGAACGGCGACGCAGGTGCGGGCCTGTTCCTTGGCGTCGGAAACGGCAGCCTTGATGACGTCTTCAGCGCCGGAAGCCTTGCAGCCTGCATGAAGGATCTTCTCTTCGAAGACTTCGCGCGTGCCGTGCTTTTCGCCCGGGATGTAGGCGGCGATTTCGGCGTCCGGCAGGTCCTTGTTGACTTCCGACCACTTCGTGTAGGGGTTGGCGACGATCTTGCCATCGACGACGACCTGGGCTGCGAGGCCGAGATAGAGGTCCTTCGGCTCAAGCTTCAGGTCGGCATTGCCGCTGTCGGTCGCAAAAACGATGCCATCGTAGCCGATCTTGACTTCCTGCACTTCGGTGACGCCGGCCGACTTGCACTCGGCCAGTTCGCTGTCCTTGATCTTGCGCGACGCATTGGCGATGTCGATGGTGTCGGGGCCGACGCCCTTGCAGAATTCCTTGAGGCCGGCGCCCGTGCCGCCGGATTCGACGACCGGCGTCTTGAAGTCGGGGAATGTCTCGCCGAAGGTTTCGGCAACGATCTTGGCATAGGGAAGAACGGTGGACGAACCAGCGATCTGGATCTGGTCGCGGGCGGCAGCGGCGCCGGCAAAGGCGACGGATGCCACCAGGGCTGCAGCAGTGAGTTTCAGGGCGTTCATGGAATTCTCCCGGATGGGCTTGTGTGGGTGCGCTAGGGTCTCAGCGCTCGCTTTCGCCGTTTCGATCTCATCGGCTGACATTCATTAGCGGCCGATGCCACCAGCTTTTATGTCAAGTTGACGAAAGATTTATGACAGCTCATATAATTGAATTTGCTGACCTTTTCTTTTACCCATCCGGATCTCTGTGAAACGCGTCAGAATCTGACGGTGAAAACGGTCCCTTCGCCCAACACGGAGCGGACGATCAGCCGGGCACGATGCCGGGTGAGGATGTGCTTGACGATCGCCAGTCCCAGTCCCGTCCCCTTTTTCGAGCGGCTGGCCTCGACATTCACGCGGTAGAAACGCTCGGTGATGCGCGGCACATGCTCGGCGGGGATGCCCGGCCCGCGGTCTCGCACCGAGACCTCGACCGGATCGCCGCTGCCGCCGGACAGGCTGACCTCGACGGTCTCGCCCTCCTGACCATATTTGCAGGCGTTTTCCACGAGGTTCTCGAACACCTCGATCAGTTCGTCCCGATCGCCCTGGACGATCACCGCGGTGGGCGGAAGATCGAGCGAGATGGTGACACCCAGCTCCTGCGCAAGCGGCCCGAGCGTATCGCAGACATGACCGAGCAGAGGACCGAGGGCGACATCCTCTTCGGGTGCGATATGGGATTTGAGCTCGAGGCGCGACAAGGAGAGGAGGTCGTCCACAAGGCGGCTCATCCGCGTCGCCTGCTCCAGCATGATGCCGAGGAACCGCTCATGTGCCTTCACATCGTTGCGCGCGGGCCCCTGCAACGTTTCGATGAAGCCGCGCAAGGAGGCAAGCGGCGTGCGCAATTCATGGCTCGCATTGGCCACGAAATCCGAGCGCATGCGGTCGATCCGCCGGGCCTGCGAGATGTCGCGATAGGAGACGACATAGACGGTATCCGCGTTTTCCGACCCGACGCCAGAAAGGGCAGCCGGCGCCACGCGGACGATGTAGACGGCCTCGGACGGCAGTCGTTCGGAGTGTTCGATCTGATAGATGCGGCCGGTGGCGATGGTCTCGCGCACCATGTCGAGGATGCCCGGCGAGCGGACGCGACCGGAGAGATCGGAATTGGCCGGGATGACGCCGAACGCCTTTTCGGCTGCCTGGTTCTGGAAGAGCACCCGCTCGTCCGGCCCGATGACGAGCACCGGCATGTCCAGCGCGTCGAAGCCGGTTTCGAGCGTCGCCAGTTCGGCCTCTCCGGTCGACGGCGACGGCTCGATGGCAGCAGGCGGTGCCGGCATGGCCGGTTGCCGCAGCAGCGCCAGAACGAGAACGCACCACAATGCGCCGGCAAGCACGGCGTGGCCATTGGTGACGATCATTCCGACGCAGCCGGCAAGAGTCAGGCCGATCAGCCACTTCTCCGCCCAGATGCGGGTGCCGATCGTCCTCCAGAATGTCGTTTCCTGCACATGTCCTCCCGACTGTTGCTGCCTGCCCGAACGAGCCGGAGCCGATCCACGCGTCCGGGCCCGGCCGGATATCCGGCGCTTCCCGTCACGCGCATCGGTCGACGCAGCGACCTTCAGACCGTAACCCGGCTTCATGACATGATTTTCACGGTGCGCTTGAAATCGCAATGGACTTATGGCCTGCTCCCGCCATGCGGCAACCGATGTTTCAGCTCGGCCCGCCCGACATGCATTGGAGTGAACAGCATGGACGACATCAAGCCGGTCGAGATCGTCATCGACGGAAAGACGCATCTGTTCGACGTCGACACGCCCGATCTGCCGGACTGGATCACCAAGGCGGCCATGGCCTCCGGCGGCTACCCCTACGAGAAGAAGCTGAACAAGGACACCTACAAGGCCGAGTTGGAGCAGCTGCAGATCGAGCTCGTGAAGGTGCAGGCCTGGCAGCAGGCGAGCGGCAAGCGCGTGATCGTGCTGTTCGAAGGGCGCGACGCGGCCGGCAAAGGCGGCGCGATCCACGAGACGCGCGCCTATATGAACCCGCGCACCGCCCGGATCGTCGCCCTGACCAAGCCGACCGAGACGGAAAGCGGTCAATGGTATTTTCAGCGCTACGTCTCGCATTTCCCGACGGCCGGCGAATTCGTGATGTTCGACCGGTCCTGGTACAATCGGGCCGGCGTCGAACCGATCATGGGTTTCTGTACGCCGGCGCAGTACGAACATTTCCTCAAGCAGGTGCCGCCGTTTGAAAAACTGATCGTCGATGAGGGCATCGTCCTCTTCAAGATCTGGCTGGAAATCGGACAGGAAATGCAGCTGACGCAATTCCACCAGCGCCGCCACGATCCGCTGAAGGTGTGGAAGCTCTCGCCGATGGATATCGAAGCGCTGTCGCGCTGGAACGACTACACCGAAAAGCGCGACCGGATGCTGAAGGAAACGCATAAGGGCAAGGCGCCCTGGACCGTGATCCTCGGAAACGATCGCCGTCGCGCCCGTCTCAACCTTATCCGCCACATCCTGACGAGCCTCGACTATACGGGCAAGGACGAGAAGGCGATCGGAGAGATCGACGACAAGATCCTCACATCCGGACACCATTTCCGGAAGTCCTGACCGGCAGGGCTCCGACGGTCCTCCTGCCTGGCGCTGCGCCTCTCCTCAGGGCGCTGCCGCTGCATCACTGCCCGGGCAGGAGCCGGACGGCGTAGAGATCGAGACCGCCGCCATTGGCGGTCACGTCGCTGTTGATGAGAATGCGGCCCGGGCCGTTCGGCGACATCGTGCGGTCGAAGCCGATCTTGAACAGCATGTCGCTCTTCTCGTCATTGACCGTGAAGCGATGCCGGCCGCAATCCCCCAGCGACGCGAAATCGCATTCCACGGAAAACTGCGTCGGCTTGCCGTTTGCCGATTGGACGCTGAGCGCCAGGGTCGAGGTCTGCCCCGCCATGCGCTGGAGCGCGGAGGCGGGAACCTCGATGGCGACATTTCCGCTCGCATCGCCCGCGCCGGACGTGATGCGCAGCCGCGCACCGCCCTCGTCGCGCACGACCTCGGTGCGCACGCGCGCTCCCGGTGTCACGCCGCCGGAGGCGGTCGGCAGATAGAGATCCACCCAGTCCGCGGTGAAGCCGGCCTGGGCGCCGAGTGTGCGCAGGCCGGCGCCACCATCGAAATCCTCGGCGGCGACGGTCGGCGGCGGGGCCGGCTGGCCCTGCGGCCGTTCGAGAAGCCCCGTGCTCATGACCCACCAGGTGGCGCTTCCAATGGCGGCCACGAGAACGGCGGTCACCATGAGAATGGAGGCGATACGCCCGCCACGGCCGCGACGTCTGCGCGGCACGAGAGGCTCTGCCCCGGGAAGTCCGAGATCGTTGACGGTATCGCGCGCCTGGGCACCCGGCCGATGAGGATCGCGATCCGGCGCCACCATCGGCGTGAAGGACGCGTCCTCACGGTCGTCGGTACGGTCGTGGGTACGGTCTCTGGGGCGGTCGTCGATCTCCACCGTCGGGCGGTGGCTGCGCGGAGCATGTGCTGCGGGCGCCGGGCGCGAGGCCGCTGACGGATGGCGATCCGGAACGACGTCGTCAAATCCGGGTTCCTCGCGGCGATGCTCGCGCGTGGTGGCCGGTGGTTCTGCGCGAACGACATCCTGCACGACCGGCTCGACCCTGCTATTTAGACCCTGTGGAGCCGCAGGAGGCGTCACGACCGGAAGATCGCGCAGCGCCGCCCGCTCCTGCTGCTCGATCGCGTGAATGGCGACCTCCAGCCGGTGCCGCTGCTGGGCGATGACGGTCTCGTCGTGGACGTTCTGCTTGCGCAGGCCGGCTTCGAGCGCATTGCGCGCCGACTGGTAGATCCGGGCACGGGTTTCCGCATTCGCCCGGTCGGAGCGCTCCAGCGCCTGCTTGATGGCCGTTTCCAGTCCGCTCACCCTAATCCCTTGCCTGGAGCCTTCGCGTCGCACACCCCTTCAGGGATGCAGGTGCCGAGACGAAGGAAGCACGTTTACTTTTCGGTAACGATTGCCGTCCCGTTGCGCAAGTCTGCCGAACGCACTTAAGCCGATGAGGCAGCGACCTGCAGACGATAAGGACGGCGATGTCCCCGGTCCGAGCTGTCCGCGCCCTAAGGGCTTCGGCTCCAACCCCTTCAAAAGCCGAAGCTCTTGGAAACGTTCCATCGCAAAGACGGTCTGAACGCTCTGACCGCGGCAGGTACGGTGCACGCGTCGGCGGACGCATCTTCATCTCACCCTCTTGTCAGACCCGCCATCTCGCGGCTATCTTCCGTTTACGCGAACGTCAATGAAGAGAGACCGCCATGGCCCTGCCGCCGATCCTTTCGAATCTCCGCCTCCCCGTCGTCGCGGCCCCCTTATTCATCATATCGCATCCCGCCCTCACGATCGCCCAGTGCAAGGCTGGCGTGGTCGGCTCTTTTCCCGCGCTCAATGCGCGACCGGAAGCGCAACTGGACGAATGGCTGGCGATGATCACGGAAGAACTGGCCGCGTATGACAAGGCAAATCCGGATAGGCCGTCCGCACCGTTTGCGGTGAACCAGATCGTTCACCGTTCCAACAAGAGGCTGGAGCACGACCTGATGCTCTGCGCCAAATACAAGGTGCCGCTCATTATTTCCTCGCTCGGCGCGGTGCCGGAGGTGAATGCGGCGGTGCATGGCTATGGGGGCATCGTTCTGCACGACGTGATCCATGACAAGCATGCCCGCTCCGCCATCAACAAAGGTGCGGACGGGCTGATCGCCGTTGCCGCGGGGGCCGGCGGCCATACGGGCGCGCTCTCGCCCTTTGCCATCATTCAGGAAATCCGCAGCTGGTTTTCCGGCCCGCTCCTTCTCTCCGGCGCCATCGCCAACGGCGGCGCGGTGCTGGCGGCGCAGGCCATGGGCGCGGATCTCGCCTATATCGGCTCGGCCTTCATCGCCACCGAGGAGGCGCGGGCGAGCAACGACTACAAGCAGATGATCGTCGACAGCCGGGCGAAGGACATCCTGGAGACGCCGCATTTCACAGGCGTCAACGGCAACTATCTGCGCCCCTCCATCGCTGCGGCCGGTCTCGATGCCGACAACCTGCCGGCTGCAGACGCCGCAGAGATGGATCTCGAGCTCGCCGTCGGCACCGGCGCGAAGGCCTGGCGCGACATCTGGGGCTCGGGCCAGGGCATCGGCGCCGTCACAGCCGTCACCCCGGTCGCCACGCTGGTCGATCGCCTGGAGACGGAATACAACGACGCCCGCACGCGCCTGTCGCTGTAAGCGGCCAGGCATTTCCCGCGAGCCCTGCCCCGCCACCCGCGCGAGTTTTTCGACAACAGGCAAAGAGACCGCTTGAATTCCCCGAGCTTTGCAGGTATCAGCCCCTCACATCACAGGCTGACCTTGGGGTTCGCCGGATAAGCCGCTTTAGCTCAGGTGGTAGAGCACATCATTCGTAATGATGGGGTCGCAGGTTCGAGTCCTGCAAGCGGCACCATTTCTCATTTCCAAAGCGATCCGGTCTCCGGCCCTGCCGCGCGACCGATATGTCGTTTAGAACCTTGCGGGAATTCTCACGCCTTTGGCAGATCCGGCACTGTCCGGTCGGGCCGCGTTGGCCTCTCTATCGCATTCACGACACGTCTCAGTCGATCCACTCGTTGCTGAAGGTCAGGCGCGCGACCGTGATGGTGCGGCCGGTGTCGTCGCGGACGGTCAGGGCGATGGTGCCGTTGCGGGTCTCGGGCATTTCGTCGCGAGCGATATCGCCGAGGATGCGGCCGACTTCCATGGCGACGGAATCGCGCGTGGCGAGTTCCTGGCCCTCATCGTCCAGAACCGGACCGTCTCCATTGTGAAGATCAAAGAAATAGCGGCTCATCACGGGGTCTCGACATTCTCGGCTCAGGCGCGTTCGTGCTGCTAAGTTGCAGATAAAGCTTTTGTTCCGACATCTGAGGATGCTTCTGGTAAAAACGGGGCGCGACGGGCGGCATCTCGTTTTTGCGCTTGCCGTTTTTCAGGCGCCGCTGTTTAGAATGCGGGACCGACGCCGTTTTGCAATCGGGGTCTCGGCTCAGCCGTCGCTTATTCGAGACCCTTGCGGGTGTCCGTGCGGGTTTATCATTGAAGGCCTTGATCGTGATCGACATTCTCATTCGGAACCTCGCCAACCACGACATCGTCTCGGAGGATGAGAAGAGCCTTCTGAGGTCCCTTACCGCCCGCGAGCGCGTGTACGACGTGGATGAGGATCTCGTGTCGGAAAATTCGCGACCGACCTACAGCACGCAGCTGGTCGACGGCTTTGCGGCGCGCTACAAGCTGACGCCGGATGGCACGCGACAGATCACCGCGCTGCATGTTCCCGGTGATTTCGTCGATCTGCACGCCTTTCTCCTGAAGACGATGGACCATGGGATCATCGCGCTTTCCCCGTGCCGCGTGATGCAGATCGATCACGCCGACCTGGAAGTCGTCACGCAGAAGGCTCCGCATCTGACGCGCCTGCTCTGGCTGAAGACGATCATCGATGGCGCGATCCACCGGGAATGGATCGTTGCGATGGGCCGCCGCTCGAAACGTGCGCATCTCGCCCACCTCCTCTGCGAACTGCATATGCGACTGGAGGCGATGGGGCTGACGAAGGATCTCAGCTTCCACTTCCCCCTATCGCAGGGGGAGATGGCGGATGTGCTCGGGCTGTCGCTGGTTCACATGAACCGCACGATCCAGAACCTGCGCAAGGACGGGCTGATCAGCTGGATCAATCACACGGTGACGATCCTCGACTGGGATGAATTGCGCGACATTGCGGATTTCGATCCGACGTATCTCAGCCTGACCGTGGAGCCGCGCTGAGCCGATCTTTCCGGTTTGGCGGCCGGCGCACTCATGTCGGCCAGTACGCATCCGAGCGATAGTCGTCCGGGATGGTCTCAAGGCTGCCAAGCGCCAGTGCGATGGCCATGATCTGCAGATGCCGGATATGGATGTCGCGCGGCATGTCGATGCCGGTGGCAAGCACCCTTGCACGATGACGATCATAGCCGAGCGCCGACAATCGCCGACGTGCCTCGGCGTTCACATCGGCAATGCCGACCGGCGCGTCGTCGCGATCCTCGGCAGCGCTGGTAACAAGTCGCAGCCCCATCTTCCGCCCCAGAGAGTTAACCCGCCGTCATGATGACGGAAACGGGTCAATTCTCAAGTCGCAGAAATGAGGAGCAAAACCTTGGGTATCGTCTCGCCAATCGCGCCTCATCCGGATGCCGCGTCGACGGTTCAGGCCGGCTCGGTCTCCGGCACGTTGCGCCGCAGCTCCTCCAGCCAGAGACGGGCATTGCCGTCGGACGGGGCGCGCCAGTCGCCGCGGGGTGACAGCGAGCCGCCGGAGGTAACCTTCGGGCCGTTCGGAGACGCCGAGCGCTTGAACTGGCTGGTCGTGAAGAAGCGGAACAGAAAGGCCTCCAGCCATTTGCGGATGGTCGCGAGATCGTAGGCGCCACGGCTCTCCTCGGGAAAACCGGACGGCCAGGCACCGGCCTTCGCGTCGTGCCAGGCATGCCAGGCCAGGAAGGCGACCTTGGACGGCTTCAGGCCGAAGCGGGTGATGTAATAGAGCGCGAAATCATGCAAGGCATAGGGACCGATCCTGTCCTCGGTACTCTGGATCGCGCCCGTCTCGTCCGCCGGCACCAGTTCCGGCGAAATCACCGTGTCGAGAACGTCGGCCAGCGTCGCATTGGTGTCAGTGTCGAACAGCGACTTGGCGATGATCCAGCGGATCAAGTGCTGGATCAGCGTCTTCGGCACGGAGGCGTTGACGTTGTAATGGCTCATATGGTCGCCCACGCCGTAGGTGGACCAGCCGAGTGCGATCTCCGAAAGGTCACCGGTCCCCAGCACCAGCGCATCATAGCGATTGGCCGCGCGGAACAGGAAATCCGTCCGCAGGCCTGCCTGCACGTTCTCGAAGGTGATGTCGTAGACCGGTTTTCCCTCGGAATAGGGATGCTTCAGGTCTCTCAGCAGTTGTTCGGCCAGCGGCTTGATGTCGATCTCGTCGGCGGTGATGCCGAGCGAGCGCATCAGCTTCCAGGCGTTCGTCTTGGTCTCGTCCCCGGTGGCAAATCCCGGCATGGTGAAGCCGAGAATACCGGAGCGCGGCAGGCCCAGCTGGTCGAAGGCGCGGGCGGCCACGACGAGGGCATGGGTGCTGTCGAGGCCCCCGGAAACGCCGATGCAGATCTTCTTGATGCCCGTCGCCTGCAGCCGCTTCATCAAACCCTGGACCTGAATATTGTAGGTCTCGTAGCAATCCTGATCGAGCCGCGCGGTTTCGGCGGGAACGAAGGGATAGCGCGAGATGCCGCGCTCGAGCCCGATATCGCCCCGGTTCGGCTCGAACAGGAAATCGACCGTGCGGAAGGTGCGATCCTCGCGGTGCTGGTGGTTGGCGGCATCGTTGAAGGTGCCGGTCCGCAGACGCTCGAGCAGCAGGCGATCGACGTCGATGTCGGCAACGCACATTTGCGGGCCGCTCGGAAACCGCTCGGTCTCTGCCAGGAAGGTGCCGAGTTCGTAGATGCAGGCCTGGCCGTCCCACGCAAGATCGGTGGTGGATTCCCCCGGGCCGGCCGCGGCATAGACATAGGCGGCAAAGCAGCGATTGGACTGGGAGCCCGCAAGCACGCGCCGGGTCTCGGCCTTGCCGACCGTGACGTTGCTGGCCGAGAGATTGGTGAGGATCAGCGCTCCGGCGAGCGCGCCGAAGTCGCTCGGCGATGCCGCGATCCAGACGTCCTCGCAGATTTCGATATGGAAGACGAACCCGCGAACGTCGGTTGCGGAGAACAGGAGGTCCACGCCGAACGGCGCCACCTGCCCGGCGACAGCAATGGTCTCGCCGCGGATATCCCGCCCGGCCGCGCACCAGCGCTTCTCGTAGAATTCGCGATAGTTCGGCAGGTAGCTTTTCGGCACGACGCCGAGGATGCGACCGCGATGAATGGCAAGCGCGCAGTTGTAGAGTCGGCCGTTCTTGGGAATGGGCGCACCGACGAGGAGGACAGGCGACAGCGTGCGGCTTTCCTCCACCAGGCGGGCCAGCGCCATGTCCACCGCCTCGTGCAGCGCGGCTTGCCCCAGGAGGTCGTCGAGCGTGTAGCTCGAAATGCAGAGTTCGGGAAAGACCATCAGCCCGACGGACCGGGCGTCGCCCTGGCGGGCGAGCGCGATGACCTGATCGGCGTTGAAGGCGGGATCGGCAACCTCGCAACGTGGCGTGCAGGCGGCAACGCGCACAAAACCCTGATCATAGGCTGAAAAGAAATTCACCGGCACGCATCCCGTGTTGATCGCTGTCGCCAGCATACTTAAGGCAGTCAGGCGTTCGCGAAAAGGCTCCGCGCCCGCTTTGACGATCTGTCTTGAGCGGCGGCGTGTCAGGCCTGCTTGATCAGCGCGGCTGTCTGGGCTTGTGCCGGCGTCTGCGCCGATACCGTCACGTCATGCAGCCATTCGCGCCAGATCGCGACGATCAGGGCCATGAGCACCGGACCGACGAACAGGCCGAGGAAGCCCATGGTCTTCACGCCCCCCACGAGGCCGAAGAAGGTCGGCAGGAACGGCAACTTGATCGGGCCGCCGACGAGGCGGGGACGGAGCGTCTTGTCGACGATGAAGAGTTCGATCGTGCCCCAGGCGAACAGCGCAAAGCCCGCGACCGGCGCACCGCTCGCCAGCAGATAAACCGAGACGAGCGTGAAGCAGAGCGGCGCGCCACCGGGAATGAGGGCCATGAAGCCGGTGATGATGCCGAGGGTGACCGGCGACGGGACGCCGGCGACCCAGTAGGCGACGCCGAGAACGATGCCCTCGCCGATGGCGATCAAGCCCATGCCGGTGACGGTGGAAGAAATGGTCAGCGGCACGATGCGCGACACGCGCTCCCACCGCATGGGCAGGATCCGCTCGCCAAGCTTGTCCAGTTGCGCCACGAACTTCTCGCCATCGCGGTAGACGAAGAACAGGGTGATGAGCATGAACAGCAGGGTCAGCAGCGAGCGTGCAGCCCCTGCCCCGACGACGAGCGCACCGCGATAGATGCTGCCGATGTTGGAGCCGCTGACCAGCTGCACGAGTTCGCCGAGCGCGCCGGGATGCCCGACATGTTTTGCCCATTGCTCCCCGAGCCACACGCCGCCCAGCGGCAGTTGCAGGACCCAGGCAGGCACATCGGCCCCCACGGAATTGGCCTCGACGGCCCAGCCGACCCAGCCGCGAAACTCGTCCACGGCGTAGATGGCGGCGAATGTGACAGGCGTGACGATGAAGGCGACGACGAGGATGATCGCGATCGTGGCACCGATGGTGCGATTGCCATTCACGGCGATCAGCAGGCGTCGATAGAGCGGCCAGCTGGCAAAACCGATGACGACCGCGGCGAGAACCGGGACGAGGAAGCCATGGAAGAAATAGGCCCCGGCAAGGAGGATGAACACCAGCAGCCAGCGCGCAGCGGATGCGGGGCCGACCAGCGCCGAGCGATCATAGGCCGGACGCCCGAAGAGCCGCGGCTCTGCCGACTGGTTTTCCAATTCGCGATGGCGCACCCGCTACCTCCGTCAGGCTCCCGCCTGCAATTGTCGTGTCCACCCTCTATAACAGCCGAAGGGCGCGCGCGGGATGACAATTGCAAAATCGGCGCCAAAATATGGCGGCGACCGGCTCACGGTCCGGCCGCCACCCCCTCAGGCGGAACGCGAACGGCGTTCCGCGGCCACCGACACCGCAAAGATGCCGATGCCGAGCACGGCCATGACGGCCCCGACGAGGCCGGTCGAGGTCCAGCCGTAGCCTGCGGCGATGGACACGCCGCCGAGCCAGGCACCCAGCGCGTTGGCAAGGTTGAAGGCGGAGTGCATGAGCGCTGCGGCCAGGGTCTGCGCGTCGCCGGACACATCCATCAGACGGGTCTGCATGGCCGGGATCATGAGAAAGCCAAAGCCGATGGAGAGAATGTTGAACGTCGCTATCATGGGGGAATTCATCGTGGCGTAGAACAGCAGGAGAGCGGCCAGATTGAAGACGAGGCCGATGCCGATCGCTTTCAGGAGCGACCAGTCGGCCAGTCGCGCGCCGATGATGTTGCCGAGGATCATGCCGGCGCCGAAGACGGACAGCATCAGCGGCACGCGGGAGAGCGGCAGGCCCGCAACCTCCGTCAGCGCCGGCGTGATATAGCTGAACGTGGCGAACATGCCGCCGGAGCCGATGGCGCAGATACCGAGCGTCAGCCAGACCTGGGGCTTGCGCAGGGCGCCGAGTTCGCGCAGCGGCGAGGATGCGGGATTGCCCTTGTCCCTCGGCACGAAAAGCAGGGTGAGCACGATGGTCAGCAGGCTGATGCCGCCGACGATGGCGAAGGCGGCGCGCCAGCCGAGCGTCTGGCCGAACCATGCGGTCAGCGGCGTGCCGAGCAGCGTCGCGATGGTGAGGCCCATCATGACCCGGCCGATAGCGCGGCCTCGCTGGTGCGGCGCGACCATGCCGGCCGCCACGAGAGCGGCGACGCCGAAATAGGCCCCATGCGGCAGGCCCGCAAGGAAGCGGGCCGTGACCAGCAGGCCGAAGGACGGCACCAGTGCGCTGGCAAGATTGCCCGCCGCAAACAGGGCCATGAGGGTGAGAAGCACGGTGTGGCGGGCGTATCGGGCAGCGACCACAGCGATGAGAGGGGCCCCGACAACGACTCCGAGCGCATAGGCGCTGATGACGATCCCGGCGCGGGGCACCGAGACATCGAGATCCTGCGCGACCTGCGGCAGCAGGCCCATAATCGCAAACTCTCCCGTGCCGATGCCGAAGCCGCCGACGGCCAGGGCGACTTCCGCCATGGAGACCCCGCCGAACCGGGCGATGGTGTGGGACGGAAGCGCTGTTTCGGACATGAGGTAACCTTGCGTCGAGACCGTGTCGGCCCTGTGGGAAAGCGGTTCGGCCGGCGCCACCCGTGGCGGGGCGTGAGCCTTTGTACGAGGGCGTAAACCTTATCGGGCACATCCGCAAAGCTTTGCCCCGTAGACATGCGCTTACGGAAAAGCTCCCATGCCTTTTCAACATGACTTGTTGACGCTTACGTGTAGGTCATATAATTTTGAAGTGACTTGAAGCTGGTGCTGAAGAGCATAGACTTCGACGCAGGCTCACTCGGGAGAAGTGAGATATCTGGAGGAATGCCGGCGGTTTGACGCCAGCTCAGGGAGGACGAACATGCCCGACACGGCCAGCCGGACACAATCGCTGTCACCTCAAAGGCCTTGGCTTGCGTCCTATCCGCCCGGCATGCCCGCCGAGATCGAGGCGAGCCCCTACACGTCCCTCAGCCACCTGTTCGAGATCCAGTGCGAACGGTTTGCCGACCGGCCGGCCTATACCTGCATGGGCACGACGATGACGTTCGCCGCGCTTTCTCGGACGGTAGACGCGTTCGCCGCCTACCTGCAATCGACGGGGCTGAAGCCGGGCGATCGCGTGGCCGTCATGATGCCGAACGTGCTGCAGAACCCGGTTGCCATCTTCGCGATCCTGCGGGCCGGCTTCGTGGTCGTCAACGTCAACCCGCTCTACACGCCCCGCGAACTCGAGTACCAGCTGAAGGACAGCGGCGCGAAGGCGATCGTCGTCCTTGAAAACTTCGCCCATACGGTGGAGCAGGTCGCGCCCAGGACCGAGCTCAGGCACCTCGTCGTCGCATCGATGGGCGATCTGCTCGGCGCCAAGGGCCTCCTCGTCAATTTCATCGTCCGCGCGGTCAAGAAGCTGGTGCCGGCATGGTCGCTGCCCGGCCATGTCCCGTTCAAGACCGCGCTCGCCAAGGGCAAGCGGCTGACGCTTGCCAAGCGCGAGACCAGGGCCGCGGACGTCGCGTTCCTGCAATATACCGGCGGCACCACCGGCATCTCCAAGGGAGCCGTGCTGACGCATGCGAACCTGCTTGCGAATGCGGCGCAGATGACCCTCTGGCTCGAACTGGCCTTCACCAACAAGCCGAAGCCGGAGACCATCGTTTTCCTCTGCGCGCTGCCGCTCTACCACATCTTCGCGCTGACCGTGAACGGGCTGATGGGCCTCGTGCTCGGCGCGCACAACATCCTCATTCCCAACCCACGCGATATACCGTCGCTGGTGAAAGAGTTCGGGAGCCACAAGGTCAACATCTTCCCCGGGCTCAACACGCTGTTCAACGCCCTCCTGAACAATGCCCCGTTCCGCGCGCTCGACTTCTCCTCGCTCGTGCTGACCTTCGGCGGCGGCATGTCCGTCCAGCGGCCGGTGGCCGAGCGGTGGGAGAAGGTGACAGGCTGCCCGATCAAGGAAGGCTACGGCCTGTCGGAGACCTCGCCCGTCGCAACCGCCAATCGTCTCGACCTGCCGGACTTCACCGGCACCATCGGCCTGCCTTTGCCATCGACCGAGATCGAGATCCGCAACGAGGCTGACGAAAACGTGCCGATCGGCGATGTCGGCGAGATCTGCATTCGCGGGCCGCAGGTCATGCCCGGCTACTGGAACAAGCCCGAGGAAACCGCGCAGGCAATTTCGAAGGACGGCTTCTTCCGGACCGGCGACATCGGCCGCATGAGCCCGGAGGGGCTGATCAAGATCGTGGACCGCAAGAAGGACATGATCCTCGTCTCCGGCTTCAACGTCTTCCCGAACGAGATCGAGGAAGTGGTCATGTCGCATCCCGGCGTACTGGAGTGCGCGGCCATCGGCATTGCCGATGCGCATTCCGGCGAAGCGGTGAAGCTGTTCGTCGTCCGGCGCGACCCCGATCTGACCGAAGCCGAGATCCGCGCCTATTGCAGCGACAAGCTGACCAACTACAAGCGGCCGCGCAGCATCGAATTCCTCAACGACCTGCCGAAGTCCAATGTCGGGAAGATCCTGCGGAAGGACTTGCGCAGCTGACGAGGCCGGGAGGGCGTGATCCCTGTCACGCCTATCGGGACTTTCCATGTCCGGCTGCCCGTTAAATTCGGGTGCCGAGGCTTGATTTGCGGTGACCAAACGCACTAGCTATCGCGGCTAATAAAAACCCATTGAAAGCATGTCCGGACGAGCGGCCCGAGGCCTTCACCGGAACTGCCCGAGGAGCCGATGATGAAAGCGCTGGTCGAAGAGCTGAAGAGCACCGCCACCGAAACAGACGCCACCGATATTCGTGCAGCCTTCGCCGGCGATCCGCAGCGCTTCCAGCGCTTCTCGGTAACGCTCGATGATATTCTGTTCGACTATTCGAAATGCGCCGTCAACGAGCGGGTGCTGGACGGTCTGGAGGCGATCGCCAAGGCCGCCCGTGTCGCCGAGAAGCGCGACGAGATGTTTGCCGGCAAGCCGATCAATTTCACCGAAGGCCGCGCCGTTCTTCATACGGCTCTGCGCAACCGGTCGAACACGCCTGTCATGGTCGATGGCCGGGACGTGATGCCGGATGTCAACGCCGTGCTCGACGCGATGGGCACCTTCTCTGACAAGGTTCGCAGCGGCGAACTGACGGGCGCGACCGGCAAGAAGATCACCGACGTCGTCAATATCGGCATCGGCGGCTCCGATCTCGGCCCGGTGATGGCGACGCTGGCGCTGGCGCCGGAGCATGACGGCCCCCGCGCCCATTTCGTCTCCAACATCGACGGCGCTCACATTGCCGACACATTGAAACTGCTCGATCCGGAAACATCCCTGTTCATCGTCGCGTCGAAGACGTTCACGACGATCGAGACGATGACCAACGCCCAGACGGCGCGCGCCTTTATCGCCAAGGCGCTTGGCGAAGACGCCGTCGGCCATCATTTCTGCGCGGTCTCCACGGCGCTCGACAAGGTCGCCGCCTTCGGCATCGCCAGCGACCGCATCTTCGGCTTCTGGGATTGGGTCGGCGGACGCTATTCCATCTGGTCGGCGATCGGCCTGCCGCTGATGATCGCCATCGGCAAGGAGAAGTTCGGCGAGTTCCTGGCCGGCGCCCATGCGATCGACGAGCATTTCAAGTCCGCGCCGTTGCGGCAGAACCTGCCGATGCTGCTCGGCCTCATCGGCTACTATCATCGCAACGTGCTCGGCTATCCCTCCCGCGCCATCCTGCCCTACGACCAGCGCCTGTCGCGCTTCCCGGCCTATCTGCAGCAGCTCGATATGGAATCGAACGGCAAGGGCGTGACGCTCGACGGGACGCCGGTCGAGGGCAATTCCGGACCTGTCGTCTGGGGCGAGCCGGGCACCAACGGGCAGCACGCGTTCTACCAGCTGATCCACCAGGGCACGACGGTGATACCGGCCGAGTTCATGATCGCGGCCAACGCACATGAGCCGACCCTGCGCCACCAGCACGACCTCTTGATCGCCAATTGCCTCGCGCAGTCGGAAGCCCTGATGAAGGGGCGGACGCTGGAAGAGGCGAAGGCCCAGCTGACCGACAAGGGCATGGACGATGCCAAGGCCGATCACATCGCGCCGCACCGCGTCTTCACCGGCAACCGCCCCTCGCTGACGATCGTCTATGATAAGCTGACCCCGTTTGCGCTCGGTCGCCTGATCGCGCTCTACGAGCACCGGGTCTTCGTCGAAGGCGCACTCTTCAACATCAATTCCTTCGACCAGTGGGGCGTGGAGCTCGGCAAGGAACTGGCGACCGGCCTGCTGCCCGTCGTGGAAGGCAAGGAAAGTGCCGAAGGCCATGACAGCTCGACCGTCGGCCTCGTCAAGGCACTGCTTGCCGCCAAGAACTAAGACCGCGCGCGACAGCGGGATGTGTCTTGCTTGAGAAGGATCTTCCCCCACGGGGGAAGATCGCATTGTCATGAGCCGCCCCGAGGCGAAAACTGTTGCCGCTTGGCGACACTGGCCGGGTTTCGGCGGACTTACCTTTCATTCCGGGAAACGTGATCGGATCACGCCTTGTGCCCGTGCCGTCGGGGAATAGAGATCAGGGCTCACCGGGGCACTTTTCATGACACCGACCGATATCGCCGATCCCTTCTCGCGCCGCACCTTCCTGCTCGGCGCGCTTTCCACGGCCGCAACGCTGGCGGGGTGCACGACCTCGACGGGCGTGCGCACTCCGCCGGTCCCGCCCGTGATCAGCCGTCCGATCCTGCCGCCGACGGACGAAGAGCTCGCCGTGATGTACGGCCCGGTGGAAGATGACGGCATCCTTATCCCTGCCATCCCCTATCGCGAGATCGATCCGCGCTTCTATCGCCAGCGCGTCGCCAACACGACCGGCGAGCCGGACAATACCGTCGTGGTGGATACGCCCGGCCGGTTCCTGTACATCACCGAGCCCGGCGGCACGGCCATGCGCTATGGCGTCGGCATCGGCCGCGAGGGCTTTGCCTGGCAGGGCGAAGGCATCATCCACTGGCGCCAGCACTGGCCGCGCTGGAAGCCGCCGAACGAAATGGTCGCGCGCCAGCCGGAGCTTGCCCGCTTCTCCATCGAGAATGGCGGTATGGAGCCGGGCCTGAAGAACCCGCTCGGCGCCCGTGCGCTCTATATCTTCCAGAACGGGCAGGACACGCTGTATCGGCTGCATGGCAGCCCGGAATGGCGCTCGATCGGCAAGGCCGTCTCGTCCGGCTGCGTCCGCCTGATCAACCAGGACATCATCGACCTCTATGCCCGCGTGCCCTACCACGCGCGCATCGTCGTGCATCAGTAAGTTCGGCCTCGGCGCGCCTGCAAGGGTGGGCGCGCCGTCCGACGTCTACCTAAAGGCCGATCTCGTAAGCCCAGGGCGGATTGGCACCGGCACGAGAGACCGTGACGGAGGCGGCCTTTGCGCCGAGTGCAAGCGCCGCCTTGATGGCATCGTCGCTCAAGGTCGCCACGGCGTCCTTCGTCAGCAGATTGTTCATCTTCAGCGACGCAAGGATGCCGGCATCGAACGTATCGCCGGCACCGACCGTATCGACCACCGTCACCTTTTCGCCGGGCACCGACACCTTGCCGCGCACCGTATAGGCGTCCGCGCCCTCGGCACCCTTGGTGATGACGACGAGTTTCGGGCCACGGGCGAGCCAATGGCCGACCAGCGTCTCGTGATCGCCCTCTTCGCCAAACCAGTCGAGATCCTCGTCCGAGAACTTGACGATATCCGACATCGCGGCCATGCGCAGCATGCGCGCCTTATGGGCTTCGGCATCCTTGATGAAGCCGGGACGGATGTTCGGATCGAAGGAGATCACGCGCTTCTTGTGCTCGCGCGTCATCAGCGCCTCATAGGTCGAGCCGCACGGCTCGGGGATGAGGCTGATGGCACCGAAATGCAGGGCTTCGCAGAAATCGCCGAGCGCCGGCAGATCGGCTTCCGTGATCATGCGGCCGGCGCTGTTCTCGTCGAAGAAGGCGTAGGTTGCCGAGCCGTTGACCAGTTTCACGACGGCGAGCGTCGTGTGCAGATCGGACGTGGCCGACGGGGCGAAATCCACATTGCTGCTTTTCAGCGTGTCGCGGAGGATATCGCCGAACATGTCGGTCGAAAGACCGGTGAAGAAGCCTGTGGGAATCCCGAGGCGCCCGAGCGCGATCGCCGTGTTGAAAATCGCGCCGCCGGCATAGGGCGCGAATGCGGGTTCGCCGAGCGTGGATTGGCGCGGCAGCATATCGATCAGGGCTTCGCCGCAGCAGATGATCATGGGGCTTCCTCTTCGGACTGTAAGCGTTACGAGATTTGTTTGCCGGCCAAAAACGGTCGTCGTTGGGCCTCAGCCCGCCAATGCGGAAATGCCGCCGTTGCGGCCCGACCATTCGAGCGGCGCATCGAGGAAGGCCTCGACGCTGGCCAGCGTTTCCGGATCGAAAAGCTTGTCCTCGCGGGCGACGGCCAGCACGTTGCGCCAGGTCGCGATGTTGTGGAGGGTGATGCCCTTCTTGCCCATATTGGCCCGGCCTTCGGGAAAGATATCGTAATAGAACAGCGCCATGCCGTGATCGACCACGCCACCGGCCGCGCGAATGGCATCGATGAAGGTGAACATCGAGACGCCCGCCGTCGTCAGGTCCTCGATCACGAGAACGCGGGCGCCTTCGGGCATGTGGCCCTCGATCTGGTTGGTGCGGCCATGGCCCTTCGGCGCCTTGCGCACATAGATCATCGGCAGCGCCAGACGCTCGGCCAGCATGGCGGCGAAGGGAATGCCCGCCGTCTCGCCTCCGGCGATCACGTCGAACCGTTCGAAGCCCGCCTCGCGCATGACCGTGACGGCCGCAAAATCCATCACGGCGGAGCGGATGCGCGGATAGGAGATCAGCTTGCGGCAGTCGATATAGACCGGGCTCGCCATGCCGGAGGCAAGCTTGTAAGGCTGATCGGCCCGGAAGTGCACCGCCTTGATCTCCCACAGCATTTTCGCCAGCAGCTCGGCCATCACGGCCTTATCGGGGAAGGATGCGGGGATCATGATGCGGTTCCTCTTGATCGAAGGCTGAGAGCGAGGCGGCTGACAATCCCGTGTCAGGACCTCTGCTCGCAGAAGGTGATACGGTTGGCGAAAGGGTCGGTGACCGTGACTTCGAGGCCCCACGGCGCGGTCTCAAGGCCGGGGTTCATATAGGCATAGTTGCGGCCCGAAAGCTCGGCCTGCAGCGCCTTGGCATCGCCAATGGGCACGAAGATGCGGGTGCCGGGCGTCGTGTCGCCTGCATGTTCGCTGAGGTGGAGGGTCAGCCCTTCGCGGGAGATCTGGGCGTAGAGCGGCGCTCCCTCGGAAAAACGGTGTTCCCAATCCAGCTTGAAGCCGAGAAAGCCCAGATAGAACTCCATCGCCTTCTCCACCGAGAAGATCCGGAAGATCGGGATCGCCGGCTTGATCCCGACGGGCGCGCGCGCGTCAGCCATGCGTCGCCTCCACGGCCCAGTGCAGCGGGAACATCGGGTCGAACACGGTCACGGGACCTGCGCCCGTCTCGATCTTTGCAGGGTATTCCACCGGCGCGCTACGGCGGGTGAGCGTGACCGTCTCGTCGTTGACCGGCAGTCCGTACCAGGCGGGGCCATTGCGGGATGCGAAGGCTTCAAGCCTGTCGAGCGCATTTTCCTGCTCGAAGACATGGGCAAGGCAGCTCATCGTGTTGACCGAGGTGTAGACGCCGGCGCAGCCGCAGGCGCATTCCTTCAGCGGATCGACGTGCGGGGCGCTGTCGGTGCCGAGGAAGAAGCGCGCATCCCCCGAGGTCGCGGCCTTGCGCAAAGCCAAGCGATGCACTTCGCGCTTGGCGACGGGCAGGCAGTAATAATGCGGACGGATGCCGCCGACGAGAAGCGCGTTGCGGTTGATGATCAGGTGGTGCGTGGTGATCGAGCCGGCGAGGTTCCTGTCGGCGCCCTGGATGTAATCGACGCCGTCCTGCGTCGTCACGTGTTCCATCGTCACCTTCAGGTCCGGAAGGCGGCGGCGCAAGGGGTCGAGGACGGTTTCGATGAACACGGCCTCACGGTCGAAGATATCGACCTCCGGGGTCGTCACCTCGCCATGAACGCAGAGCGGCAGGCCGATCTCGGCCATTTTTTCCAGCACCGGCATGACGTTTTCGAGATCGCGAACACCGCCATGGGAGTTCGTCGTGGCACCGGCGGGATAGAGCTTGACCGCATGGATCAGCCCGCTTGCCTTGCCCAGGGCGACATCCGCCGCGTCCGTCTGCTCGGTGAGGTAAAGCGTCATCAACGGCTCGAACCGGTCGCCTGCAGGCAATACCGCGAGAATGCGGGCGCGATAGGCCTCGGCATCGGCCGTGGTCACCACGGGGGGCACCAGATTGGGCATGATGATGGCGCGGGCGAAGTGGCGGCTGGTGTCGGGCAGGACGCCCCTCAGCATGTCGCCGTCGCGCAGATGAAGATGCCAATCGTCGGGCCGGCGGATGGTGAGGGTTGTCGTCCGGTTGTCGCTCATCGTCTGCCTCTTTTCCTGCCGATATCCGCGGACCCTTCAAGGGGGCCGGGACGATCTGCATCGCTTCCGTGGCCGTGCGCCCTGCTGCAAGGCTCGGGGCTGTCCGTTCCCGTTTGCTTCATCGGGCCGCCGATGACAATGGCCTGATCGCCTCCGCGATCACGGCTGCTCGAAAACCTCCAGCATGACATCGGCAGGCCTCGAGCCATTGCAGATACGCTCTCCATTCGGCAGATCGTTGCCGTAGAGTTTCCAGCGGATCGCCTCTTCGTCGAGACCGTAATGGATCCAGCGCTGGCGCAGGCGCTCTTCGAGCACGGCATAGGTCGGGCCGACGAAGATCGTGAGATCGAAGAGCGGTGCAAGCCGGGTCCACGGCGCCTCGTCCAACAGAAGATAATTGCCTTCGGCGAGAATGAACCGCGTCTCGGGCGAGATCGGGCGGGCGGAGGCGATGGCGATCTCGCGCGCGCGGTCGAAGACCGGCACGAGCACCTCCTCGCCGCCGCGGCGCACGGCCGTGACGATATCAAGAAAGCCGCGCACGTCGAAGGTTTCGGGTGCGCCCTTGCGCTTCAGGAGGCCGCGTTCCTCCAGAATTCCGTTGTCCATGTGAAAGCCGTCCATGGGCAGGACGGCCGATGTCTCGCCGCGCCCGGCAAGCTCGGCATGAAGCGCATCGGCGAGCGTCGATTTGCCGGACCCCGGAGGGCCGGCGATGGCGACGACGAAGCGGGCGGCACCGGCCGCCCGATCGAGAACGAGATCGGCGATCTCGCCGACGGTTCGCGTCATGCCGCCAGCGCCTCGCGCGGGGGCTCCTTGGCGCCGGTCATGAAGGCCACGGCATCCGACATCGTATAGTCCTTCGGATTGATGACGCAGAGACGCTTGCCGAGGCGGTGGATGTGGATCCGGTCGGCGACTTCGAAAACATGCGGCATGTTGTGCGAGATGAGCACGATCGGCATGCCGCGCGAGCGCACGTCGAGGATCAGTTCCAACACGCGCCGGCTTTCCTTGACGCCGAGGGCCGCGGTCGGCTCGTCGAGAATGACGAGCTTGGAGCCGAAGGCCGCGGCACGGGCCACGGCAACGCCCTGGCGCTGGCCGCCCGAGAGTGTTTCCACGGCCTGGTTGATGTTCTGGATGGTCATCAGGCCGAGTTCGGACAGTTTGTCGCGCGCGAACTTTTCCATCGCGCTCTTGTCGAGCATGCGGAACACCGAGCCGAGAACGCCGGGTTTGCGGATCTCGCGGCCGAGAAACATGTTGTCGGCGATCGACAAAGCCGGAGAGACCGCGAGATTCTGGTAGACGGTCTCGATGCCGGCCTTCTGCGCCTCGATCGGCGACTTGAAGCTGATGACCTGGCCGTCGAGACGGATTTCACCCTCGTCGGGCTTGATCGCGCCAGAGATCGCCTTGATCAGCGAGGACTTGCCGGCACCGTTATCGCCGATGACGGCGAGGATCTCGCCCTTGTGCAGATCGAAATCCGCATGATCGAGGGCTGTGACCCGGCCATAGCGCTTGACGAGGCCGCGGCCGGTGAGGATGGGAGCTTCGGAATAGGAGGGCGCATTCATCAGCCGGCTACCTTTCTGATCCACTGGTCGATTGCTACGGCGGCGATGATGAGAACGCCGATCATGAGATAGGTCCATTGCGGATCCGTGCCGACGAGGCGCAGGCCCAGCTGGAAGACGCCGACGATGAGCGCCCCGAAGAGCATGCCCATGATGGAGCCGCGTCCGCCGAAGAGCGAGATGCCGCCGATCACGACGGCCGTGATGGACTCGATGTTGGCGAACTGGCCGGCCGTCGGGGAGACGGAGCCGATGCGGCCGATGAGGGCCCAGCCGCCGAGCGCGCAGATGACGCCGGAAATCGTGTAGACGGACAGCAGCATGCGCTTGACGTTGACGCCGGCGAGCTCGGCCGCCACCGGATCGTCGCCCACGGCGTAGAGATGCCGGCCCCAGGCGGTCTTGTTCAGCACGTACCAGAGCAGCATGACGAGCAGGATCATGGCGAAGACGCCATAGGTGAACACGGCACCGCCCAGGCGGACGGGTTCGGCGAAGAACTTGAGAAGCGGTGCGGTCGCCTCGATATCCTGGCTGCGGATGGTCTCGTTGGCCGAATAGAGGAAGTTGGAGGCAAGGATGATCTGCCACATGCCGAGCGTGACGATGAAGGGCGGCAGCTTCATGCGGGCAACCAACCAGCCGTTGATCGCGCCGCAGGCGGCGCCGACGGCAAAGCCGCAGAGGATGGCGAGTTCCGCCGGAAGACCGTAGCGGAACACGAACTGACCCATGACGACCGACGACAGCACCATGATGGCGCCGACCGAGAGATCGATACCGGCCGTCATGATGATCAGCGTCTGGGCCGCACCGATGATACCGGTGATGGCGACCTGCTGCAGGATCAGCGTCAGCGAGAAGGCGGAAAAGAACTTGGATCCGAGGATCGAGCCGAAGACGACCAGCGACAGCACGAGCACGATCAAGGGCACGGCCGATGGCCGCGAATGCAGGAAGTGCTGGAAGTGCTGGACAGGTGTCTTGCGGTCCGTGTCGAAAGACGCAACCGTCTTGGAACTGCCGGACAGGACGGACTCGAAGTCCTGCGAGGGCCGCGCAGCGGCTGTTGGCTCGCTCATCAATATATCCTCCGCTTGGCGGCCTATGCGGACGACCTCGAAGAGGAGGCTACCACAGGCCGGGCGCTTCGTCGGGATGACGGGTCAAGTTGTCTTGGTTTGAAACAAGGCGGTTTTGAAAAAGGGCGGCCGAAGCCGCCCCTCGCCTATCGCATCGAAGGCAGGGCTCAGCCCCAGCACTTGTCCGTGCCGGCCTTGATGTCGATCGATTCGACGCCTGTGGCAGGCTTGCCGGTGACGAGCGAGACGCCCGTGTCGAAGAAGGCCTTGCCGGGGGTCGGCTGCGGCTTCTCACCGGTTTCGGCGAACTTCTTGATGGCCTCGACGCCGAGGGCCGCCATCTGCAGCGGGTACTGCTGCGAGGTCGCGCCGATGACGCCGTCCGCAACGTTCTTGATGCCCGGGCAGCCGCCGTCGACGGACACGATCAGCACGTCCTTCTCGCGGCCGACGGCCTTGAGCGCTTCGTAGGCACCGGCAGCGGCCGGCTCGTTGATCGTGTGGACGACGTTGATGGTCGGATCCTTCTGGAGAAGGTTTTCCATGGCGGTACGGCCGCCTTCTTCATTGCCGTTGGTGATGTCGTGGCCGACGATGCGGGCGTCGTCCTCGTCACCGATCTTGTTGGGGTCCTTCGGATCGATGCCGAAGCCCATCATGAAGCCCTGGTCGCGCATGACGTCGACGGAGGGCTGCGACGGGGTCAGGTCGAGGAAGGCGACCTTGGCATCCTTTGCAGCATCGCCGAGGGTTGCGGCAGCCCACTGACCGATCAGCTTGCCGGCGAGCAGGTTGTCGGTGGCGAACGTCGCATCGGCGCTGTCGGCCGGCTCGAGCGGGGTGTCGAGTGCGATGACGAGAAGGCCGGCGTCGCGCGCCTGCTTCACGGTGGGGACGATGCCCTTGGTATCGGAAGCGGCGATCAGGATACCCTTGGCGCCATCGGCGATGCAGGTTTCGATGGCTGCGACCTGGCTTTCGCTATCGCCGTCGATCTTGCCGGCATAGGCCTTGAGCGTCACGCCCAGTTCCTTGGCCTTGGCTTCGGCGCCTTCCTTCATCTTGACGAAGAAGGGGTTCGTATCCGTCTTGGTGATCAGGCAGGCGGTCACGTCGGCAGCCTGCGCCGAGCCCGCGAAAACGACGCCAAGCGCCAGCGCGCCGAGACCGGCGGTTACAAGGTTCTTCATGGATATCCTCCCAAGGATCAAATGGTGAGCCGGGTTCCCGGCCCGTCAGGCTTCGCGATCGTTACGTCCTCCGCAATGAAACCGCGCTTCCGTTAGCCAGAAAACACCAAACATATTTGCCTGTCAATAACTAAATCAAATTGATTTATTAAAATCCTGTGGCATTCTCTGCCCGTTGACTGTGCAAACGCATGCCTCGCATGCAGAGAAAAGCGCGGGAACGGTTCCGGCATCGCGCCGGAATGGGAGGACGAGGAATGACCGACTTTAGCGAGCAGGAGACGCTGCCCGTCATGCCCGACGTCGTGGATCCGGCGGGCGGGGCGAACCAGACGCGGGTGCGCGCGCATAACGAGCGCCTGGTCATGTCGCTGGTGCGTCGTCACGACGGACTGTCTAAGGCGGATATCGCCCGCCGGTCGGGCCTGTCGGCGCAGACGGTGTCGGTGATCATGCGGGCGCTGGAGAAGGACGGACTGCTGATCCGCGGCGAGCCGACGCGTGGACGCGTGGGCCAACCCTCGGTGCCCATGCATCTCAATCCGTCGGCCGTTTTCTCTTTCGGCGTCAAGATCGGCCGGCGCAGCGCCGACCTCATCCTGATGGACTTCGTGGGAAAGATCCGCCTGAACCTGCACCAGCCCTACCGCTACCCGATGCCGGAGGAGATCCTCGCCTTCGTTACGGATGGCGTCGCGAAGCTTGAGCGCATGCTCGGCGCCGACGAGCGCTCACGCATTGCCGGCATCGGCATCGCCACGCCATTCGAACTCTGGAACTGGGCGCCGGAAGTGGGCGCGCCGAGCGAGGCCATGGAAAGCTGGCGGCATTTCGACCTTCAGGCCGCCGTGTCGGAGCGCACCGCCTACCCGGTCTACCTGCAGAACGACGCAACCAGTGCCTGTGGGGCGGAGCTGGTGTTCGGCGTCGGCGCGAATTATCCGGATTTCATCTATTTCTACATCGGCTCGTTCATCGGCGGCGGCATCGTGCTGAATTCCGCATTGTTCTCGGGCCGCACGGGAACGGCGGGCGCGCTCGGACCTCTGCAGGTTCCGGGACCGGACGGGCGCACGCAGCCGCTTCTCAAGGTCGCCTCGATCTTCGTGCTCGAAAACATGCTGCGGGAGCGCGGTATCGATGCGCGGCCGCTCTGGTATTCCGCCGAGGAATGGATCGATTTCGGGCCGGCGCTGGAGGACTGGATCGTCCAGACGTCCGAAGCCCTCGCCCGGGCCATCATCTCGGCCGCGTCGATCATCGATTTTGCCGCGGCCGTCATCGATGGCGGATTTCCCGACTGGGTGCGCGCGCGCATCGTTGCCGCCACGCGCACTGCCGTCCACGACCTCGACCTGCAAGGCGTGATCGTGCCCGATATCATCGAAGGCGCCGTCGGCTCCGAGGCCCGCGCCATCGGCGGGGCGAGCCTGCCGCTGTTTTCGCGCTATCTTCTCGACACCAATATTCTCTTCAAGGAACCTGCCTGATGCTCAAAGGTCTTTCTCCGCTCCTGAGCCCCGATCTGCTTGCCACTCTGCGCGCCATGGGCCATGGCGACGAGATCGCCATCGTGGATGGCAACTACCCCGCGCTCGAACATGCCCGCCGCCTGATCCGTCTCGACGGCCATGGCGTGGTGCCGGTGGTCGATGCCATCCTCAGCGTCATGCCGATCGACGATTTCGTGGAAGAAGCGATCTTTCGCGCGACGGTGAAGCAGGACCGCGATGCGCTCGACCCCGTCCATGAGGACCTGATCGCCTGCTGTGCCCGCCATGAACCGGAAAGAGCCGTGGTTCCCTTGCTCGGGCCCGATTTCTATCCCCGCGTCAAGGCGGCGCATACCGTGGTGCAGACCAGCGAGCCGCGCCTCTATGGCAACATGATCCTGCGCAAGGGCGTGATCTATCCCGCGGCGTGATGCGTCCTTCGAGAAACGCAAAAAACCCGCCGGACGTTGGTCCGGCGGGTTTTCTTGGGCGAAAAAAGACGATCAGGCGCGGCGTGCGTCGACCGACAGCGCGCCGGGGCCGAAGGCTGCGAGCACGAGGAAGCCGCCAGCCATGGCGAAATTCTTCTGGAAGTTGATCATCTGGTTCATGTCGGCAAAATTGAAATGCGCGATGAACGCCGTGGCGATGCAGAAGGCGGCGAGGACATAAGCCGTCGGGCGCGTGAGGAATCCGACGAGAATGAAGATGCCGCCGACGAGTTCGACAAGCGAGACGACGACGGCCGTGACCATCGGCACCGGCAGGCCCGAACCGGCGAAATAACCGGCCGTCCCCTCCAGATTGCTGATCTTGCCGAAGCCGGCCAGGATGAAGATGATGGAGAGAAGGATGCGTCCGACGAGGACGATGGCACTGCTGGACATAGGTTGGGCTCCGTTGAGGAAGGCGATAGGGAAGCTTTAGCAGCAATAAGCGCCGAACATAGCCTGCGGCGCAACGACACATCGTCAACGGTTAGCGAACGATAACCCGGCATCGTCAACTGCCCATCACCTGCAACCGTCTGCAGGCGACGGGGCGTCTGAGACGCTGTCGGCTTCGTTCTGAACCCGTCAAACCCTAGCGGATCTCGCCCGCCTGCGGGCCCCAGGTGTCGGTGAGGGCGAAACCGTCGGCCAGCGGGTCGAAGGGATCGAGCGCGACCTGGTGGAGGCCGAAGGTCCAGCCACGGCCGGAGATCGTCGGGATGATGGCCGGGCGGCCGGCGACCTCGGTCACGCTGTCGAGCCCGACTTCGAATTCCGAACCGATGATCGAGCGGGATTTGAACACATCGCCGGGCTTTGCAAGGCCGCGGGCGTGAAGGGTCGCGAGGTTGGCGGAACTGCCGGTGCCGCAGGGGGAGCGATCGACACGGCCCGGCCACATCGTCGTGCAGGTGCGCACCGTGCCGTCGGCTTCCGTGCTGCGGAACATGACATAGGCGACGCCGGAGATCTCCGGGATCTCGGGATGGACCGTCGGGATGGTGCGGTTGACGATGTCCTTGATGATCATGCCGGCTTCCACGATCGCGCGGGCATTGGCCTTCTCGATCGTCGTGCCGATCTGGTGCACGTCCACCAGCGCATAGAAGATGCCGCCATAGCAGAGATCGACCTTGATCGTGCCCCATTGCGGGGTTTCCACCTCGACATCCAGCGCCTGGACGAAGGACGGGGTCATGGTCAGCTTGACGCGCTCGCAGCGGCCATCGCGGCAGGTCGCCGTCGCCTTGACGAGACCGGCGGCGGTATCGAGCATGACGACCGTTTCCGGCTCCTTCATCTCGACGATGCCGGATTCGAGCAGCGCCGTGGTGACGCAGATGGAATTGGAACCGGACATGGCATGCGCCTGATCCGCCTGGAGGATGATGAAGCCGGCATCGGCTTCGGGACGCTTGGCCGGCACCAGCAGATTGACCGAGCCGATGGAGGCCGCGCGCGGCTCCAGGCAGAGGAACCGCCGCAGGCTGTCGTCCACGGTGTTGATGTGATGCAGCTGCTCGGCGATCGTGTTGCCCGGAATCTTCGGCACGCCGCCGATCGCGACCTTGCCGATCTCACCTTCGCAATGAACATCCAGCAGCTGGATCGTGCGCTTCCATCTCATCGGTGCAATATCCTCTCATGCCGCAGGTTCAACAGCTGGCGACAAAATGTGTACAGGCTCGTTTACGCCTGTTCGCGGCCTTTGCCTAGGGCTTCCTTCATCTCCGCTCGCCCTCTCTGTCGGACCGTCCCCTTGTGACGGGCACATGGCGCGCGAGGGTTTTGCGTGGTAGAGATCGAGCATGATGCCTGCCGTTCCCACCGAAGATTTCGACTGCCAGAGCTGTGGCGCCTGCTGCGCCTATTCTGAAGACTGGCCGCGCTTCTCGATGGAGAGCGAGGAGGAGCTTGCCCGGATTCCGGAGGCGCTGGTTTCCGCCGATCTCGGCGGCATGCGATGCGAAAACGACCGATGCGCTGCGTTGTCCGGCGTGCTGGGGCAGCATGTCGGTTGCGGCATCTACGCGGTCCGGCCGATTGTCTGCCGCACCTGCATGCCGGGCGACGACGAGTGCCTGACGGCCCGGCAGGCATTGTCGGCGCATGTCCTGCTTTAGGCGACCTCGCGTTTCGTGGTGAACCTCAGGTGATCACGCGGTGCATTCGCCGAGATGCCGCATCTATCACGCCCGAAACCGCCTCAGGGCGTGGATCGTGAGGCGTTGGCCCGATTTTTCCGGATGGAGATGCGGCGCGACCGGCCGTATTCTCCGCTCCAGTGCTTCGCCCTCATGTACCCTTCTGTTTTCGCTTCTGAAAAGGCCCCTCCGATGAGCCAGACGTCGCTGAAGTCATCCCTCGACACGATGCCGCTTCCCTTTGAGGCCTTCGCGCCGCCACTGGCAGCGCCGACACCGCTGCGGGCCGCCGTCACGCGCGCCTATCGCCTGCCAGAGACTGCCTGCGTCGCGGCGCTCCTCGAACAGGCGACGTTGCCGGACGCGGTTCGCCTGCAGGCCGCAACGACCGCGCGCGGGCTCATCACCGCGCTGCGTGCCAAGCACAAGGGTTCCGGCGTCGAAGGGCTGGTGCACGAGTATTCCCTGTCGAGCCAGGAAGGCGTCGCGCTGATGTGCCTTGCCGAAGCGCTGCTGCGCATTCCCGACACGGCCACGCGCGATGCGCTGATCCGCGACAAGATCGCCACCGGCGACTGGCGCTCGCATGTCGGCGGGGGGCGCTCGCTCTTCGTCAACGCAGCCACCTGGGGTCTCGTCGTCACCGGCAAGCTGACCTCCACCGTCAACGATCGCGGGCTCTCGGCAGCCCTTACGCGCCTGATCGCGCGGGCCGGCGAGCCGGTCATCCGCCGCGGTGTCGATATGGCCATGCGGATGATGGGCGAGCAGTTCGTCACCGGCGAAACGATCGAGGAAGCGCTGAAGCGCGCGCGACCGCTCGAAGCCCGTGGCTTCCGCTATTCCTACGACATGCTCGGCGAAGCCGCGACGACGGCGGCCGACGCCAAGCGCTATTACGCCGACTATGAAAACGCCATCCATGCGATCGGCAAGGCTGCGGCCGGCCGGGGGATCTATGAAGGACCCGGCATCTCCATCAAGCTCTCGGCCCTGCATCCCCGCTATGTCAGGGCGCAGGCGGCGCGCGTGATGAGCGAACTTCTGCCCCGCGTGAAGGCGCTGGCGTTGATCGCCAAGCACTACGACATCGGGCTCAATATCGACGCGGAGGAAGCCGACCGGCTGGAATTGTCGCTCGACCTGCTCGAAGCCCTCCGGCTCGATCCGGATCTGGCAGGCTGGCACGGCGTCGGCTTCGTCGTCCAGGCTTACGGCAAGCGTTGCCCGATGGTGCTCGACGTGGTCATCGACCTTGCCCGCCGCTCCGGCCACCGGATGATGGTGCGCCTCGTCAAGGGCGCCTATTGGGATGCCGAGATCAAGCGGGCACAGGTGGACGGGCTCGACGATTTCCCGGTCTTCACCCGCAAGATCCACACCGACGTTTCCTACATCGCCTGCGCGCGCAAGCTGCTGGCCGCCAAGGATGTGATCTTCCCTCAGTTCGCCACCCACAACGCGCAGAGCCTTGCGACCATCCATGCCATGGCCGGGCCGGACTTCACCGTCGGGGATTACGAGTTCCAGTGCCTGCACGGCATGGGCGAGCCCCTCTATGACGAGGTCGTCGGTGCGGACAAGCTCAACCGGCCCTGCCGCATCTATGCACCTGTGGGAACCCACGAGACGCTGCTCGCCTATCTCGTCCGGCGCCTGTTGGAAAATGGCGCCAACTCGTCCTTCGTCAACCGCATCGCCGATCCCGCCGTTTCCATCGACGAACTGATCGCCGATCCGGTGGAGATCGTGCGCGGCATGGCCACCCCCGGCGCGTCGCACGACAAGATCCGCCTGCCGGCAGCGCTTTATCCCGGCCGCAGCAATTCGGCCGGTCTCGATCTCTCTTCGGAAACGACGCTGGCGATGCTGGCCGAAACCTTTGCCGCGGGCGCCACCGCCGACTGGACAGCAGCGCCCCTGCTGGCCGGCGATACGCCACACGGGCCGCCGCGTCCTGTGGAGAACCCCGGCGACCGTCGCGACCGCGTCGGCACCGTGATCGAGGCATCAGACGCCGACGCGGTGCGCGCTGTGGCTCTGGCCGCCGCTGCGGCAACCCGATGGGCCGCGACGGCGCCGGCCGAGCGCGCCGCCTGCCTGTCACGGGCGGCAGACCTGATGCAGGCGCGCATGCCGGATCTCCTCGGCCTCATCATCCGCGAGGCCGGCAAATCCGCGCCGAACGCGATTGCCGAGGTGCGCGAGGCGATCGACTTCCTGCGCTATTATGCCGAACAGGCGGGCCGCACGCTCGGCCCGGCGCATGGCGCGCTCGGCCCGATCGTCTGCATCAGCCCGTGGAATTTTCCGCTGGCGATTTTCACCGGACAGATTGCCGCCGCCCTCGTTGCCGGAAATCCTGTTCTCGCCAAGCCGGCCGAGGAAACGCCGCTGATCGCCGCCGAAGGCGTGCGCCTGCTGCACGAGGCCGGCATTCCCCTTGATGTGCTGCAGTTTCTGCCCGGCGACGGGCGTGTGGGCGCGGCACTGGTCGGGGCTGAGGGCGTTGCCGGCGTCATGTTCACCGGATCGACGGAGGTTGCGCGGCTCATCCAGGCCCAGCTTGCGGCACGGGTTTCGCCCGAGGGCAAGCCGATCCCGCTGATCGCCGAGACGGGCGGACAGAACGCCATGATCGTCGACAGCTCGGCCCTTGCCGAACAGGTGGTGGCTGACATCATCGCCTCGGCCTTCGACAGTGCCGGACAGCGCTGCTCGGCGCTGCGCGTTCTCTGCCTGCAAACGGATGTGGCGGACCGCGTGCTGACCATGCTGAAGGGCGCCCTGCACGAGCTGGAGATCGGGCGCACGGACAGGCTGTCCGCCGATGTCGGGCCGGTGATCTCGGCCGAGGCGAAGCAGACGATCGAGACGCATATCGCCGCCATGCGCGGCATCGGCGCGCGTGTCGAGCAGATCGCCATGCCGGACGCCACCGCGCACGGCACCTTCGTGGCGCCGACGATCATCGAGATCGCAAAGCTCTCGGACCTTGCCCGCGAAGTCTTCGGCCCGGTGCTCCATGTCCTGCGCTACGAGCGCGATGATCTCGACCGGCTGATCGACGACATCAACGCCACCGGATACGGCCTGACCTTCGGCCTGCACACGCGCCTCGACGAGACCATCGCGCATGTGACGAGCCGGGTGAAGGCCGGCAATCTCTACGTCAACCGCAACATCATCGGCGCGGTCGTCGGCGTCCAGCCCTTCGGCGGGCGCGGGCTCTCGGGCACGGGACCGAAGGCCGGCGGTCCGCTTTATCTCGGCCGCCTCGTCCGCGTGGCGCCGGTCCCGCCGCAGGTCAGCTCGGTCCACACCGATCCGGCGCTGCTCGATTTCGCCAAATGGCTCGACGGCCGGGGGCTGAAGGCTGAGGCGTCGGCGGCGCGCGACACCGGCAGCCAGTCGCCGCTTGGCCTCGTCAGCGAGATGCCGGGTCCGGTCGGCGAGCGCAATCTTTATGCGCTGCATCCGCGCGGCAGCATTCTTCTGGTGCCGCAGACGATGGAAGGCCTGATTCAACAGGTTTCGGCCGTGCTGGCGACCGGCAATCGCGGCGTCATCGACGCGGGTTCGGGCCTCGCAGACGCATTTGCCGCGCTGCCGCCAAGCGTTGCCGCGCGCCTGTCGTTTGCCCGCGACTGGGTCTCTGCCGGCCCCTTCTCCGGCGCGCTCGTCGAAGGCGACGCGGACCGGGTGAAGGACGTCAACCGGGTGATCGCCGAGCTGCCGGGTCCTCTCCTGCTGGTGCAGGCGGCAACCACCGACGATCTCGCGGCCAGCTCCGAAGCCTATTGTCTGAACTGGTTGCTGGAGGAAGTTTCGACCAGCGTCAACACGGCTGCGGCCGGCGGCAATGCCAGCCTGATGTCGATCGGCTGAGACAGCGTCTGCGAGGCCGGGACGATGCCAACGCGTCCTCCCGGTACCGCGCGCGCTTGATCCCTGCTTTCGGGAGGATTTCAACGCTTCCGCGTTTGACGTAAGAAACGGCATGCTCACGCTTGCACGATCCCACAGTCTTTCTCAGGAGATCCGGAAAAGCCGGTTCCTGGCGCATGCCGCGCCTGTGACCGACGAAGCGGAGGCGCGCGCCTTCATCGCTGCCCAGTCCGACCTCTCCGCCACGCACAATTGCTGGGCCTGGCGGATCGGGCAGACCTACCGCTTCAACGATGATGGAGAGCCGGGCGGCACGGCCGGCAAGCCGATCCTCCAGGCGATCGACGGGCAAGGCCTCGATCATGTCGTGGTTCTCGTCATTCGCTGGTTCGGCGGCATCCTGCTCGGCAGCGGCGGGTTGATGCGCGCCTATGGCGGCACGGCGGCCATGACATTGGTTGCGGCAGAGCGCGTCGAGCATATCGCCATGACGCGCGGAACGGTGCGCGTCGCCTTCTCGGAGCTGGCACGGATCAAGGCCCGTTTGACAAGCCTCGGCGCCATCATCGTCGAGGAAGCCTTCATTGCAACGGGCGCGGATCTGATGGTGGATGTGCCCGAAGGCTTACGCGACCAGGCAAAGTTGCTGGCGCGCGACGTGACCAGCGGACACTCGTTCCTCATCTTCGACGACGATCGCTCGCTTTAACGTCCCGATGACAGGGCGTCACGCAACCGAACAAACCTGTCGCGAACTGGTTAGTCTCACCTGACATTCAGGAGACGACCATGACAGATCCATTCCACCTGGCCCGATTCATCGAAGCGCAGTCGCGCGTCTATCATCAGGCGCTGGACGAACTCTCCCTGGGTGAGAAGCGGACGCATTGGATGTGGTTCGTCTTCCCACAGATCGAGGGCCTGGGCTCCTCGCCGACGGCACGGCATTTTGCAATCTCGGGGCTGGCGGAAGCTCAAGCCTATCTCGATCACCCGGTTCTCGGCAGCCGTTTGCTGGAGGCCACGACGACGGTCAACACGCTCGACGATGCGCTGACGGCGCGGGCTATCTTCTCCAGTCCCGACGACCTCAAATTCCGCTCGTCCATGACGCTGTTCTCTCACGCGGCACTGCAGTCGGGACGCAACCCCATGCCGTTCCAGACGGCCCTGAAGCGGTATTTCGCCGGCAAGCCGGACCTGCGCACGCTTGAGCGCCTCAAGCCCGCCTCTGCGCGTCCTGCACCCCTTCGTGCCGCAACGGGCGGGCGGTGAACGGACGTGGTTCAGACACATCAAGGAGACGAACATGGAAAATTATCTCTGGCTCTTCGCCACGGCTGGCGGCGCCGCCATCCTCGGCCTCGCACTCGCCTTCGGGCTATCCAGTCAACGCAAATTGTCGCGGGATGAAAGAGAGCGCCAGGCCGAGAGGGTCGAGGATCTCTATGATAAGAGGTGACGAACGCTTAGCGATCGCGTCTATGGTCATCATTTAATGAGGAGAAGAATGGCGCACCCGGAACGATTCGAACGTCCGACCCTCAGATTCGTAGTCTGATGCTCTATCCAGCTGAGCTACGGGTGCGTGCAACAGCGTCTGCTGTGTGCGTGGCGATCCTCTAAAGCCTGGGGGAAATGAATGCAAGCCAAATTCGGAAAATTTCCGGATTTTTGCGGCCGGGATTTCACAATTCCCTGAAATCGCTGATATTTCGCTGAATGGACAAATGCGCCGACGTTAAGTTTTCACGTCCGGCCCTGAGTGCGGAATGCGTCGAGGGGCACCGGACGGTCGGGGAGTTCGATACGGAACAGGGTGCCCGGTGTTGCCTTCTCGACCAGGGCGATGGTGCCGCCATGGGCAAGCACCAGTTCCCGTGCGATGGCCAGTCCAAGCCCGGTGCCGCCCGAGCGGGCAGAGCCGCGAAACGCTGCAAACAGGTTCTCGCGCGCCTTTCGCGGCATGCCGGGGCCGGTATCGTCGACCGTGATGCTGACGACGCTGCCGGTGCGCATCGCTGAGACCGTGACGTTGCGCGTGGGATTGCCGGGATCGTTCTCGTTCATCAGAGCCTGGACGGCGTTGCGGCAGATGTTGTGCACGACGCGAAACAGCTGCTCGCCATCCGCATCGACTTCCAGATCGTCGGGAACCGCAATGCTGAAGCCGATGCCGGACTTCGGATCGATCGCCAGCACTTCGCCGACATCCTCCACCAGCGGGCGCAGGGGCAGAAAGCGGCGGCGGGGCTCCGGTTCGGTCGTGCGGCCATATTCCAGCACTTCGCTGGTATAGCCAACGGCCCGATCGATCGTGCGCAGCAAGGTCGGCGCGAACCGTTTGACCACGGGATCGTCCACGTCCGCCAGTCGGTCGGACAAGAGCTGGGCGGAGGACAGGATGTTGCGCATGTCATGGTTGATCTTCGAGACGGCGAGACCGAGATCGGCGAGGTTCTTCTGCTGCTTGAGCGTCTTCTGCAGCTGCATCTGCATGGCGGCGAGATGCCGCCCGGCCAGGGCGAGCTCGTCATGACCCGGCAGGGGCTCCATCACGCGCCGGGGATCGGCAGGATCGGCGGCGAAGTCGCGCATGCTCGCCGTCATGCGACGGATGGGTGCGATCATCACGCGGTTGATGACGAGGAAGATCAGGGTTGCGGTGAAGAGCGAGATGCCGATCGAGACGAGAAAGACGGAACGGGCATAGACGAGCATCGCCTTGCGCAGGCTGCGTTCATCCATGACGAGTTCGATCAAGGTGTCGCTTTCGCCGATCGGCCCGTAGAAGCGGATGGTGCGATCGCCGCCGAAGAGCAGCGTGTCGAACGCATCGCGAATGGCGCCTGCGGCACCGGTATTGGCAACGTCGAACTTCGCGTCCACTTCGAGCGGCATTTCGGTGGCCGCGATCAGGCGCGATTCCTCGGCGCGGCGAAGCGCGATCGCCTTCGTCCCCGTCGCCATCAGCGTATCCTCGCGCACCGGGCCCGAGAGCTGCATGTTCTGCAGGCCATCGACCACGACGGCCGCCGCCGCCGCGGTGTTCAGCCGGTCCTGCATCCAGCGCAGCCGCATATTGGCGACCGACGGCACGAAGATCAGGATTTCGGCGATCATGACGAACAGGATCGTCAGCAGCAGGAGCTTGCCGGAAAGGCCGCGCAGGAAGCCCGAGCGCAGCTGCGGCTCGTCCAGAGCCGTTTCCTTCATGGCATCGATCGACATTCAGCGTTCCCATGGCGCCCGACGACCGGACACAACCGACCGATCGACGACGCTTGCTGCCGATTATAGGTCACTTAGGCCGAATATCCAACCAGATGCCCTCAAGGCTTACCGACAGACGGTCGCACAGTGCCCGGGCGGCGGCACCCCTCCGTCGAGCTGTCGGGCCTCGGTCAGAACTCCTCCCAGTTGTCCTGCGAGGCGGCCGGAGCCGGTGCGGCGTGCGTGGCGGGGCCGGCGGAAAAGGCGCGGGCGACAGATCCCATCATCTTGCGGGCCGGCGAGGCAACCGGACGGGCGGTCGCGGTCGCAGCCTTCAGCGCAGGCGCCCGCGACGCCACGGTCTTTATCGGCGTGGGGCGGGCAGCCATGACGGGGCCACCGGATCGCGCATGCGACATCGCGGCGGCAGCGGCGGGGCGCGCCTGATCCAGCCGGAAATGCCCGATCATCTGCGCGAGGTTTTCGGCCTCGGTCGAGAGCCTGTGCGTGGCCGCATTCGCCTCCTGCACCATCGCGGCATTCTGCTGGGTCACCTTGTCCATCTGGTTGACGGCCGTGGAGACCTCGCCGAGGCTGCCGGCCTGTTCGCGCGCCGCGGTGGCGATGGAGTGGATGTGGTCGGTAATCGACAGAACCCGGTTCTCGATCTCGCCGAGAACCCGTCCCGTTTCCTGAACCAGCTGCACGCCGGTGGACACTTCCGCGCCGGACTTGGCGATGAGCACCTTGATGTCCTTGGCAGCGCTCGCCGCCCGCTGGGCGAGTTCCCGCACTTCCTGGGCAACGACGGCAAAGCCCTTGCCCGCCTCGCCTGCCCGCGCGGCCTCAACGCCTGCGTTCAAGGCGAGGAGATTGGTCTGGAAGGCGATCTCGTCGATGACGTTGGTGATCTTGCCGATTTCGCTGGAAGCCTGCTCGATGCGGCCCATGGCATCGACGGCGCTGCGCACGACGGTACCGGACTGGGCCGCGGCTTCCTTCGCCTCGGTGACGATGACGGTGGCTTCGTGCGCCCGCTCCGTAGATGTCTGCACGGCCACCGTGATCTGGCCGAGCGAGGCCGAGGTCTGCTCCAGCGAAGCAGCCTGTTGTTCCGTGCGCTTGGCAAGATCGTCCGTGGCCGAGCGGAGTTCGCCCGAATTGCCATTGATTTCGAGCGTCGTCGATCGAACTTCGCCGAGCGTCTTCTGGAGCACGGCGAGCGCTTCGTTCACATTGCTCTGAAGATCGGCAAAGGCGCCCTGGAAGCTGCCTGTCATGGGCTGGGTCAGGTCGCCCTGCGCAAGACTTGCGATGACGCGCCCGGTCTCGCCGATGCCGCGATCGACGCCCGCAACCAGTTCGTTGACGTTGCCGGCGAAGCGGTCGAGGCTCGGCTCGCCATAGGTTCGCGTGATGCGGCGGGAAAAATCACCGGCAGCGGCGGCCTCGACGACATGCGCCATGCTGACCTGCAGGTCGGCGGTCTTCTCGCGCAGAACGCTGTCTTCCGTGCTTGCACGGCGCGCCGTCAGGCCGTTGCTGCGGAAAACCTCGACGGCACGCGCCATCTCTCCGATCTCGTCGGACCGTTTCGACTGGGGAAGATCGATGTCGAGATCGCCGCCGGCAAGCGCCGTCATCGACCGGGTCAGGTCGGAAATGGGACGGCTGAGCTCGCGGCGCGCGATGGACACGGCAACCAGCAGGCCTGCGGCCAGACCGATGAGGGCCGTGCCGATGATCATGATGGTCATCTGGCGGCCGATGCCGTTGATTTCCGTATCGATCGCCGCGAGATCGGCCTTGTCCTTGGCGACGACCGCATCGATCTCGCCCTGGAAGGCCTTTCGGTTGGCACGGTTCTTGTCGTTATTGCCCTGCTCGTTGGCAGCCTGGACCGAGACCTCACGGGCAAGGCGGGCCGTTTCCGTGCGGAACGTGCGGAATTCGGCGGCGCGCGTGACGACAGCGTCGAAAGCGGGGAGATCGGCCTGAAGCACGAGCGGGCGCCATTCGGCCGTCAGGACATCGATCTTGTCGAGCGTCTTCAGGAGGCTTTCGGCGAAGGGATCGGCTTTTTCCATGGAGGGAGCCGCGTAGATGCCGCGGGCATCCATGACGACGGCGGTCACAAGACGATTGAGCTTCTCGCCATTATAGGCGCGCTCGGAGGCCGCCTTGAAGGCTTCGAGCTGGCTGTCATAGCGGTGCACGACGGCCAATGCCATTCCAGCGACGACGAGCGTAACTGCGCTCATGACGATGACGATCAACGAAATCTTACCGCGTATGCGCATGGCCCGCGTTCCTCCAACGGCTTTACCCGCAGGAGATCACCCCGCCCCTGCACTCATCGGGGAAATTATCGGTAAGTAGTTAATAACGTAGTACCGCTGCCGGCAAAATCCTTGGGGGTCGCCTGTCGATGGCATGCGGGCGACGGCGGGATGATCATGGCGTGCGAGACGCGCATTATCGCGTGAAAAGCGCTGCAAACCGGGGGCGGCAATTGACTTTGACGCTTTTATTCTTATAAGCCGCCGCACGTCTGGGAACCAAATGGCGGGTGAGCTCCGTGCTCGCCTGCTCTGCCGTGCCTTGACAGAAACGCTGCTTGCTTAAGGAAGCAACCCAAGAAGGGCCGCACACCGCGGTATTAAAATAAATGACAAAGCGTACCTACCAACCCTCCAAGCTTGTTCGCAAGCGTCGTCACGGCTTCCGTGCACGCATTGCCACCAAGGGCGGCCGCAAGGTCATCGTTGCCCGTCGCGCTCGCGGCCGCAAGCGTCTTTCGGCCTAATGGCACACGGCGTCCGCGCCGTTGCCACAGCCGGCGCTCCTGCATTGCAGGAGGCTGCCGGTGAAAAGAGATCCCAGACGCATGACGTCAGGTAATCCCAAATCGACTGTCGGGCGGCTGAAAAGCCGGCCGCAGTTTCTTGCCGTGCGTGCAGGCGAGAAGCGGAAGGGCTCCGTCTTCCTGCTCGAAGTGCTCGACAGACAGACGGCGGACGAGCCTGCCCGCGTCGGGTTCACGGTGACGAAGAAGCATGGCAATGCGGTGGAACGGAACCGCATGCGCCGCCGCTTGCGCGAGGCCGTCAGGCTACAAGCCGCGTTTGCAATGAAACCCGGCCACGATTATGTGATTGTCGCCCGCCGCGAGGTGCTTGGCGTCCCCTTCGACCGACTGGCAAAGATGCTCGCTGCCCGAATCGAAGGCCCACTCGAAGGCAGGCAGAAACAAGCACGGCCGCCGGCCGGCTCCAGGAAAGAATGATGGACAAGAACCGCAACTATTTCATCGCGATCGGCCTGTCGGTGCTGATCCTCATCGCCTGGCAGTTTCTCTACATCAATCCGAAGATGGAGCGCGAACGCGTCGCGCAGGAAGCCGTGCAGGCCCAGCAGGCACAGCAACAGGCCCAGCAGGCTCCCGCCGCCGCCGCGAACGGCTCGATCCCGGGCGCCATTCCCGGTGCAGCGACGACCGCCGTTCCCGGCGCGGTGCCCCAGGGTGCCTCGCGCGACGAAGCCATCGCCCGCTCTGCCCGCGTCGTCATCGACACGCAGGCTCTTTCCGGTTCGATCAACCTCACCGGCGCCCGTCTCGACGACCTGAAGCTGCGCGAGTATCACGAAACGGTCGATGACAAGAGCCCGATCATCACCCTCTTCAGCCCGGCCGAGACGCCGGAAGGCTACTTTACCGAAATCGGCTATGTCGGCGATGCCTCCTCGGGCACCGTTCCCGGCCCGTCCACCGTCTGGACGGCGCCGGAAGGCGCGAAGCTGACCACGGCGACGCCGGTCACGCTGACCTACACGAACGAAAAGGGCGTGGTCTTCACGCGCGTCATCTCGATCGACGAACACTTCATGTTCAAGATCGACGACACGATCCAGAACGCGACCGGCGCCCCGATCGCTTTGTCCACCTATGGCCGCGTCACCCGCTTCAACAAGCCGGCGACCCCCAGCGTCTACGTTCTGCATGAAGGCTTCATCGGCGTCATCGGCGAGCACGGCCTCGAAGAGGTGAGCTACAGCAAGGTCGAGGACAACGCGCCGGCACAGCCCGGCAAGACGACCGGCGGCTGGCTCGGCATTACCGACAAGTACTGGGCCGCGACCATCATCCCGCCGCAGACGACCGCTTACGAGACGCGCTTTGCGCATTTCACCGATGGCCGCCCGCGCTACCAGGCCGACTACAAGCAGGATGCCATCACCGTGGCACCCGGCCAGACGACCACGCTGAACAACCTCGTCTTTGCCGGCGCCAAGCAGGTGCCGCTCGTCGATGGCTATGAAGCAAGCTACAATATTCCGAAGTTCGACCTTCTGATCGACTGGGGCTGGTTCTATTTCATCACCAAGCCGATGTTCAAGCTGATGGACTTCTTCTTCCGCTTCTTCGGCAATTTCGGCGTCGCCATCCTTCTCACCACCATCGTCGTCAAGGCGCTCTTCTTCCCGCTCGCCAGCAAGCAATATGCCTCCATGGCGAACATGAAGAAGATCCAGCCGAAGATGGAGGAGATGAAGAAGAAGTTCGGCGACGACCGGATGGGCATGCAGCAGGCCATGATGGCGCTGTACAAGGAAGAGAAGATCAACCCGATCGCCGGCTGCTGGCCGATCCTCCTGCAGATCCCGGTGTTCTTCGCGCTCTACAAGGTCATCTACGTCACGATCGAAATGCGGCACGCGCCGTTCTTCGGCTGGATCCAGGATCTGTCCGCGCCGGACCCGACCTCGCTGTTCAACCTGTTCGGCCTCCTGCCCTACAGCGTTCCGCACGCGCTGATGATCGGCGTCTGGCCTTTGATCATGGGTGTCACGATGTTCCTGCAGATGCGCATGAACCCGACACCGCCGGATCCGACGCAGGCCATGCTCTTCACCTGGATGCCGGTGGTCTTCACCTTCATGCTGTCGAGCTTCCCGGCCGGTCTCGTGATCTACTGGGCCTGGAACAACACGCTTTCGGTCATCCAGCAGGCCTTCATCATGAAGCGCCACGGCGTCAAGATCGAGCTGTTCGACAACATCAAGGGCGTGTTCTCGCGAAAACCGAAGCCTGCGGAATAGCGACCGACCTTCCCGCCCCGGGCCGCAAGCCCGGGGTTTTCTTTTTCAGCCTCAGAGGGACCTGCCGATGACCGACACCGCCCTGAACGACGAAAAGCCGATGTTCGGCAATCCCTGGATCTTCATTCGCGGCGTTCCCTCCATGGAGTTCCTGCCGCCCGAGGGGCCGACGGAAATCGCCTTTGCCGGACGCTCCAATGTCGGCAAGTCCTCGCTCATCAACGCCCTCGTCGGGCAGAAGGGGCTGGCACGCACATCCAACACGCCGGGACGGACGCAGGAACTCAATTACTTCGTGCCGGACGGCTATTCCGGTGCCGCGGGCGACCTGCCGCCGATGGCGCTGATCGACATGCCGGGCTATGGCTACGCGCAGGCACCCAAGGCGCATGTGGATGCCTGGACGAAGCTGGTGTTCGACTATCTGCGCGGCCGGGCGACGCTGAAGCGGGTCTATGTGCTGATCGACAGTCGCCACGGCATCAAGAAGAACGACGACGACGTGCTGTCGCTGCTCGACAAGGCCGCCGTGTCCTACCAGGTGGTGCTGACAAAGACGGACAAGATCAAGGCGGGTGCCGTGCCGCATCTGCTGGCGGAGACGCTGGAGAAGATCCGCAAGCGCCCGGCGGCTTTTCCGGAGATCGTCGCGACGTCGTCCGAAAAGGGCGAAGGCATCGAGGAACTGCGCTCGGCGATCCTCACCGCGATCCGCAACTGAGACTGTCCAAGACGATACCCGGCGCGGCCGCTTGCCGCGCCCGGTTTCTGCCGCATGCTTATCAGGCGGGTGCCGCTCCGGGCACGAAGGTCATCGACAGGCCGTTGATGCAGTGTCGCTTGCCGGTGGGCTTCGGGCCATCGTCGAAGATGTGTCCAAGATGTCCGCCGCAGCGACTGCAGTGACATTCCGTCCGCACCATCATGAACGACGTATCGGTGCGCGTACCCACGGCCTTCGGCAGCGCCTCCCAGAAGCTCGGCCATCCGGTGCCGCTGTCGAATTTCGTTTCCGAGGAGTAGACCGGCAAGGCGCAACCGGCGCACTGGAATGTGCCCTTGCGCTTCTCCTCGTTGAGCGCGCTCGTAAAGGGGCGCTCCGTGTCTTCGTGCCGCAGGATGCGGTATTGCTCGTCGCCGAGCATCGCCTTCCATTCGGCATCCGTTTTCGTGACCGCGAATGTTTCGGCGGCGGCAACTGGAGCAAATTCGTTTTTCAACGCAAGAGCGGCAAGACCGGCCGTGCCGGTCAGGAGAAAGAAGCGACGGCTGAGCATGGGACCTCCTTGCAGGCCATATCCTGCCTGCGCCGGTGTTCTACGCCTGTCGGGACCATTCAGAAAGCAGCCGCCGATCAAACCCGCGTGAGAATGGCCGCGCACAGGCCCATGCCCACGTCCACGCGCTTGTCCACGCCTATGTCCCGGAACATCTCAGCGACCGGAAATACCGGTCGCAAGCACCTTGCCCGTGGGCGCGCCGGTCGGTGAGCCGCCGGCCGGCTCGAGGCTGACCGTGATCGGGGCGCCCTCGCGCAGACGGGTCCGCACCGCCTTGGGCACGACGATCTCGCCATTGCTGTTCGTGGCGAGCACGCCGAGAGACACGGGAGCGGAACCTTCCGGCGTCAGCCAGATCTCGATGGACTTCGCATCCGCCACGCCCGCAGCCGTTGCGGCCGCGGCCACGGGAGCCAGTCGCAGGCGGCCGCTGTCATTGTCGTAGCGGGCGGTCAGGGCCAGATCGGACCCAGTGGCGAGCGGCAGGCTCGTGGTCAGGCCGCGCGGCGGCGATGTCGCGAACATGCCGGCCTGCGAGACACCCGTTGCGATGAGACCGATGGTTGCGATGCAGGCGACGCCGCGCCAGAAGGCCGCGGAGTTCCAGATGGCAACATTGAAGACAGGTACGCGCTCGCGCTGCGGCCGGGCGCGCGCGGCCACCGGCTCGGCAAAGGGAGAGGCCCGGCGCGGCGCGCGGCGGGTCGGCCGCGGCGTCTGGTCGACCGTCAGCATGTTGCTGCGCCAGTGATCCACCATGGCTGCGAAATTCCGGTCGAGCGCCATGCGCGCCTCGACCTTCTGGCGATCTTCCGGGGAGAGAACGCCCAGCACATATTCGCCGGCAATCACCTGGTCGAGGCGGGAATCGCCACTCTTCGCATTTTCTGTCGTCATGATGTCAATGTGCTCGCCTAGAACCGCGGCCATGCCAAGCGGATGATGGACGGGATCATACGCATGGTTTGGCGTATTTTCCACGGCTTTTACGCCGCATGGCGCATGTTCGCCCCGAGGCGGTGCGACGCGCCGCACTTTCCGGCTGTCATCATGCCGTTATCTTGCCTCCCGATCATTCCCCCGAGAAAAAACTTGCGCTAAACAGCATCCGCATCGATCCCGAAGGTTTCCGACATGTCCCCATCCGAAAGCGAAATCCAGGCCCGTCTTCTCGCGCAGGCCCTGCCCTACATGCAGCGTTACGAGAACAAGACGATCGTCGTGAAATATGGCGGGCATGCCATGGGCGATCCGGAGCTCGGCAAGGCGTTCGCCGCCGATATCGCGCTTCTCAAGCAGTCGGGCGTCAACCCGATCGTCGTCCACGGCGGCGGTCCGCAGATCGGCGCCATGCTGAGCAAGATGGGCATCGAATCGAAATTCGAGGGCGGCCTGCGCGTGACGGACGCAAAGACCGTCGAGATCGTCGAGATGGTTCTCGCCGGCTCGATCAACAAGGAGATCGTGGCGCTCATCAACCAGACCGGCGAATGGGCGATCGGCCTCTGCGGCAAGGACGGCAACATGGTCTTTGCCGAAAAGGCCAAGAAGACCATCATCGACCCGGACAGCAATATCGAGCGCGTGCTCGACCTCGGTTTCGTCGGCGAAGTGGTCGAAGTCGATCGCACGCTGCTGGACCTTCTGGCCCGTTCCGAGATGATCCCCGTCATCGCCCCGGTCGCTCCCGGCCGCGACGGCGCGACCTACAATATCAATGCCGACACCTTCGCCGGCGCGATTGCCGGTGCGCTCAACGCGACGCGTCTCCTGTTTCTGACCGACGTTCCCGGCGTGCTCGACAAGAACAAGGAGCTGATCAAGGAGCTTTCGGTCGCAGAAGCCTTGGCGCTGATCGCCGACGGCACGATTTCCGGCGGCATGATCCCCAAGGTCGAAACCTGCATCGAGGCCATCAAGGCCGGCGTACAGGGCGTCGTCATCCTCAACGGCAAGACCGCCCATTCGGTGCTGCTCGAGATCTTCACCGAGCACGGCGCGGGAACGCTGATCGTTCCCTGATCGATCAGTCCGCACCGGCCTCGAGGTGGGCGACATCGCCGAGCGACACGAGCGCCCGGCTCTGCCACAGATCGTCCTGCTCGAGATGGGTGATGCTGCCCGACGGCGCCCTGAAGGCGACCCAGCCGGCAGCAGGGATCGGCATGCCGATCCACTTCGCCACGACGAAGGTCAGGGCAAAGCCGTGCGTCACGACGATCTGGCAGTCGCAGGGGCGGGCCATGATCGTATCCATCGCTCCATAGATCCGGGTCGCCACTTCCCGGCGGGTCTCACCGCCGACCATGCTGTTGCGATAGTCGAGGCGATCGTCGTCGGGGATCGACTCGTGCCGGAGATCGAGCCATTCCTGCGGCCGCCCTTCGGCAGCACCATAGCTGATGTCCCGCAGGTCGCGATTGACCGTGATGCCCGTTCGGAACAGATCGGCGATTGTATCGGCCGTCTCAGACGCACGCAGCAGATCGGAGCTGACGATTTCCACCGGCCGGCTGCCGATCCGCGCCAGCAGCGCCTGCGCAATGGCGCCCGCCTGTGCCTGACCGCGTTTCGTCAAGCCCGTATCGAACCATCCGCCGACGCGCTTCTCGACATGGTGAGCGGATTCCGGGTGCGTGACGACGAAAATCGTTCTCATGGCTGTTTCCTTCTCGCTGCGCACTCATAGTTTGTGCATATCATTCTTCCCTGCCGCCCGACTTGGCATTCCTGGAACAGGCCCTCATGACCTCGATCGACCGACTGCCGACCATCGACGACTTTGCCCATGTCACCGAATGGGTGTTCGACATGGACAACACGCTTTATCCGCACCGCGTCGACCTGTTCTCCCAGATAGACCGCAACATGACGGCCTTCGTCGCGGAACTGCTGCACATGGAACCGGCCGAGGCCAAGCTGCTGCAGAAGCAGTACTACCGCGATCACGGGACCACGCTGAAAGGCCTGATGGTCCATCACGGCATCGACCCGAACGACTTCCTGCAGAAGGCGCATGCGATCGACTACAATGTCATCCCGCCCGATCCCGCGCTTGGCGAGGCCATCAAGGCTCTGCCAGGGCGCAAGTTCATCTTCACCAACGGTACGGTGGTGCATGCGCAGATGGCGGCGCGGGCGCTCGGTATTCTCGATCACTTCGACGACATCTTCGACATCGTCGCGGCCGATTACGTGCCGAAGCCGGCGGGCGCGACCTACGACAAGTTCATGAGCCTCAACCGCATCGACACGCGTCATGCCGCCATGTTCGAGGATCTCCCGCGCAATCTGGCGGTGCCGAAGGCGCTCGGCATGAAGACGGTTCTGCTGGTGCCGCAGAATTTCGAATACCAGTTCGCGGAAGCCTGGGAACAGAGCGAGGAGGGGAACACGGATATCGACTTCGTCACCGAAGATCTCGCCGGCTTCCTGCGTCGGCTCGTGCCGTCGGCCTAACCCTCTCAATTTCATTACCGAAGTTTAACTGGTGCCCTGCGGCGTCTCCTCTATCCTTGTGGTCAGGGACGAACATGCTGCGGTCAGCCCTGCGATAAAGCGGCACCGCTTTCCCCGAACGAGCACGCGGCCACATCCTGCCTGACGGGACGATAGCGCGTGCGCCAAGACCAAGACAAGGACCACCCATGACCAAGAAAACCCTCATTCTCGGCCTCTCCGCCATCGCCATTGCCGCATCGTCGCTTGCCACGCCGTCGTTTGCCGCCAAGCATGACGGCCCGACGCGCGAGCAGCGTGCCGCCTGGACGATCAAGAAGCTGGACACCGACAAGGACGGCAAGGTTTCCCGTGCCGAGGCGGATGCCGCGGCTTCGCGCGTCTTTGCCGCGTTCGACGCCGACAAGAACGGACAGGTGACGCCGGACGAGGTGAAGGCCAAGCGCGAAGCTTTCAAGGCGGCGCGCGCCGAAATGCGCAAGGCGGACAAGGGTCCGGAGCGCCAGGAACTGCGCGCCAAGTTGCAGGATATGCGGCCGGTCATGCTTCCCGCAATGGGCCCGCGCATGTTCAAGCGTGCCGATACCAACAAGAACGGCTCGCTGTCGCTTGCCGAAGTCACGGCGGCTGCGGATAAGCGCTTCAAGGCGCGCGACAGCAATGGCGACGGTTTCATCGACGCGGCCGACCTCACCCGGAAGATCTGATCCCGAACCGATCCCTACCCTCGAGACAGAAATGCCCCGGCAACGGGGCATTTTTCGTTTTCACGCTTCGCTTGCCCTTTGGAAAGCTACAGCGTGACTTCGCCTTCGTTTTCGCCATCCCAGTAATGGGCGCGCTCGGCGGCGACCTTGATGAGCACGAGCCCTTCGGTGTCGATGCCGTCGGCAAACCACTTGTCGATATCGGCGGACCAATGCTCCTTGAAAGCGTGCTTGTCGCGGATCAGATCGGCCTTGCCTTCGACGGCAACCAGAAAGGCCTTGGCACCCTGGAAAGCCAGAGCGACCTTCGGATCGGCCTTGATATCGTCCACCGTGCGGGTGTCTTCGAGCGTGAAATAGAAGGACGTGCCGTCATACGCGACTTCGCGATTGTTGCTCATCGGGCGACCGGCGATCGCACCGCCATCCGTGTGGGTCGAGAGCATGCAGATGTCGATCTCGCGCATCTTTTCGGCGAGATCGGATAGGGTCCTGTTGGTCATGGATGGTCTCCTCTTCCTGACGGAGGAGAACGCAGTCCCGACCAACTTGTTGCCTCGCAGCGCCCTTCGATCTGGCGCGGCCAGGCGCTATCGTTCGCCGGAGGCAAGCGGCAGGGAGGCGGGATCGACGCTGCCATAGAAGCGGGCAATGATGTCCCAGGCCTCTTCGGCGGTATCGACGAAGCGGATCAGATCGACATCGCCGGGCGCGATCGTGCCGAAGGCGGCAAGCGCATCGAAATCGACGATCGAGCGCCAGAACTTTTCCCCGAACAGGATGAGGGGAACGAGCGCCATGCGCCCGGTCTGCATCAACGTCATCGTTTCGAACAGTTCATCGAGCGTCCCGAAGCCGCCCGGAAACACCGTCACGGCCTTGGCGCGCACCAGGAAGTGCATCTTACGGATCGCAAAATAGTGGAAGTTGAAGCTGAGATCCGGCGTGACGTAGGGGTTCGGCGCCTGTTCGTGCGGCAGCACGATGTTGAGCCCGATCGACGGCGCGCCGACATCGGCCGCCCCGCGATTGCCGGCTTCCATGACACCGGGCCCACCGCCCGTAACGACGACGAACTCCTTGAAATTCGACTGCGCCGAATGCTCCGAGCAGAGCCGCGCGAATTTGCGGGCCTCGTCGTAATAGACGGAGGCGGCCGTCAGGTTCTCGCGCTGCGTCTCGTTCTTTGCGGCCCAGGCATCCTTGCCGGGTTCGGGAATGCGGGCGCCGCCGAACATGACGACGGTGGAGGTGATGCCGCGCTCGGCAAGGATCATTTCCGTCTTCAGCAGTTCGAGTTGCAGGCGGATCGGCCGCAACTCCTCGCGGCACAGGAAATCCTCGTCGGCATAGGCCAGGCGGTAGGACGGAGAGAGAGACTGCGGCGTCTTCTCGACACCGGCGGCACGGGCCCGCGCCTGGGCGCTGTCGGCAAGCGGATCCCAGACCCCGTCCTTGCGCCGCAAATTCCGCTTCTTCATCCGTGTCATGGGGGTCTCGTCTCCAACGCTTGCCGCGGCAACGGCCGGCGAATCTCATCACTTACGATCCCGTGACATAGACCGCGCCTCCCGGCGCACCGCAACCGAAAAACGCTTCAAATCTCGGGCATCATGCTCTACAGCGTTGGAAACAGCCCGGCTTTTAGGATTTGCGATGACCTCCCACGATCTTGCCTTTCTCGCTTCCACGATCGAAACCGCCTTCGACAACCGCGACACGGTGACGACCGGTACGAAAGGCGAGGTTCGCGATGCCGTGGAATCGGCGCTGAACCTGCTGGATAGCGGCAAGGTGCGGGTGGCGGAGCGCGGCGCGGACGGCAACTGGACGGTCAACCAATGGCTCAAGAAGGCGGTTCTCCTCTCGTTCCGTCTCAACCCGATGGAAGTCGTCAAGGGCGGTCCGGGCGGATCGACCTGGTGGGACAAGGTGCCTTCCAAGTTCGACGGCTGGAGCGCGAACGAATTCGAGAATGCCGGCTTCCGCGCCGTGCCGAACTGCATCGTGCGCCGCTCGGCCTATATCGCGCCGAACGCCATCCTGATGCCGTCTTTCGTCAACCTCGGTGCCTATGTGGGCGAGGGCACGATGGTCGATACCTGGGCGACCGTCGGATCCTGCGCGCAGATCGGCGCCCACGTGCACCTCTCGGGCGGCGTCGGCATCGGCGGCGTGCTGGAGCCCATGCAGGCGGGGCCGACGATCATCGAAGACAATTGCTTCATCGGCGCGCGGTCGGAAGTCGTGGAAGGCTGCATCGTCCGCGAAGGTTCGGTTCTCGGCATGGGCGTGTTCATCGGCAAGTCCACCCGGATCGTCGATCGCGCCACCGGCGAGATCACCTATGGCGAAGTGCCGCCCTACTCGGTCGTCGTTGCCGGCGCTCTGGCCTCCGACAAGGTCATGGGCAACGGCCAGCCGGCGCCGGCACTGTACTGCGCCGTGATCGTCAAGCGCGTGGACGAGAAGACCCGCTCGAAGACCGGGATCAACGAGCTGCTGCGCGACTAAGCGCCGATCGACATACCAGATAGTGGCTAAAGAAGCGGGATCCGGCAGGTAAAGCAGGTTTCCGCTTCGGTCGAGGTCACCTCGATCGTGCCGCGATGGGCCTTGACGATTTCCGAGGCGATATAGAGCCCGAGCCCCAGACCCTCGCGACCGTGCTCGACCGTTGCGCGCACGAAGGGCTTGAACAGGTCCCGCTGCACCGCCTGCGGGATCGGCTTGCCGGAATTCGTGACGGTGACGACGAATTCGCGTCCGATATGCGCGGTTCTCACCCGGATCGGGCTATCGGCACTTCCATGCGTCAGGGCGTTTGCGACGAGATTGGAGACGAGCTGGCCCATGCGGCCTTCGTCGCAGCGCACGAGGCAATCGCCGAAGTCCGTCTCGATCGACCGACCCGGATTGGCGATGCTGAGCTCGGCGACGACATGCTCCAGAACCGGGCGCAGCGGCACGCGCTCGGCCTGCTCCACCGCAAGCCCGCCACCGAGACGTCCGCGCGCGAAATCCAGAACATTGTCGATGAGACCCGACATGCGCACGACGCTGGCGCGCATGAGGTCCACCACTGTCTTCGACTTGTCGCTGAGATCCGTGCGGGCAAGCATGCGCGTGCCGGCATCGATCGATGCGAGCGGATTGCGCAAATCATGGCCGAGAACGGCGATGAACTGCTCGCGCAACTCGTTGGCGTGGCGGTCCTGCTCCATCTTGCGCCGGGCATCGACGTGGAAGGCGATGAGTTCCGTGAACAGCCGGAACATATCGACGATCTCGGGCGTGTTCAGCTTGTTGGGTGCGGGATCGATCGCGCAAAGCGTGCCGAAGAAAGAGCCGTCCGAAAGAAGGATCGGCGCAGAGATATAACTCTGGAAGCCATATTGCGCCGGGGTGTGGTGACAGGAGAATGCCGGATCTTCGGCCACGTTCTCGATGATGACGACCTGGCGGTGATCGCGGATCTCGTTGCAGATGGTCGTCTCGATGGCGAGTTCCTTGCCCGGAGAAAGCCCGAAGTCGATCCTGTCGAGCACGCCGCAGGCGATCCAGCGACTTTCCGTCACGCGGGCGACGGCCACAAAGCGCATCCCCGTGACGCGGGAGACGACATCGAGAACTTTCGGAACGGCATCGATCTTGGAGACCAGTTCGACGGATTCGGCGGCCAGATCGGGCAACGGGTTACTCTCGGAACAGAACGTTAGACAGATCCGGAAAGTAGCCTTTCACAAACCCGCAAGCAATGGGTGCAGCGACGCCCAATGCTTTTCAGACACCTTAGCGATGTCGTGATATCTAACGCTTGAAGGGGTCCGGGCGCCGGTTCGTGGCCTGCCGCTCCAGCATCCAGCCGGGATATTCCGGTGCGAGCGCGCTAACCGCATCGAGCGTTTCAAGATCGCCCGCATCGAGCCGAACCTTGGTGGCCTTCAGGTTCTGCTCCAACTGCTCCAGCCGCTTGGCCCCGATGATGACGGTGCTGACGAACGGCTTTGCCAGAATATAGGCAAGCGCGACCTCGGCGACGCTCACCCCATGCTTCTCCCCGACCTCGCGCATGGCAGCGACGCAGGCCCAGGCACGGTCCTTGTCGACCGGCGGGAAGTCGAAGCTGGCGCGGCGGCCGTCGCCGTTTCCGGGCGCACCGGGACCGTACTTGCCGGAGAGCAGCCCGCCGGCAAGCGGCGACCAGACCATGAGGCCCATCTTCTCCTCAAGCAGCAAGGGTGCGAGTTCCCGTTCGAGATCGCGGCCGGCAATCGAGTAATAGGCCTGAAGGCTGTCGAAGCGGGCATAGCCCTTGCGCTCGGAAATGCCGAGCGCCTTGGCGATCCGCCAGGCCTGCCAGTTCGACACCCCGATGTAGCGCACGAGCCCGCGGGAGACGAGATCGTCAAAAGCGCGCAGGGTCTCGTCGATCGGCGTGACGGGATCGGTCGCATGGATCTGGTAGAGGTCGATATGGTCGGTCTGGAGACGCTCGAGGCTTGCTTCCACCGAATCCATGATATGGCCGCGCGAGGCGCCCCGATCGTTGGGCTTGCCGCTCATGATGCCGTAGACCTTGGTGGCGATGATCACGTCCTTGCGCGCGACCGCGTTGTTCTTCAGCGCCTGGCCCAGCAGCCGCTCCGACTGACCGAAGGAATAGACGTCGGCCGTGTCGATGACGTTGATGCCGGCGGCAAGCGAACGCTCGACGATGCGATCGGCAGCGTCCTGATCGACATCCGCGATCGGACCCCATCGCGGATCGTCCGGCGAGCCGAAGGTCATCGTTCCCAGGCAGAGTTCGGAGACGAAGAGGCCGGTATTGCCAAGCTGATTGTAGCGCATGGTCTGTTCCATCCTGTCAATTCGGATCGACGCGCGCCCGGAAGCCGTGCGAGCCGTGTGGTTCGGCGGATAAGCTAGCGCAATCCGGGCGTAGATCCAGCGGCGCCGGACATATCCTCAGGCCGCCTGGGCTTCCGCCGGCTCCACCTCGATCGTCACGTGCGACAGTTCGGCGATATGCGTCAGCTGCGCGCGATAGAACGCCGGCGATTTCGGGCTTGCGTCCGTCAGCGCGACGATCGCGCCGTGATGGCCGGGACCGAGCTGCCAGACGTGGAGGTCCGTGATTCGGACATCGCCGCCCTCGATGGCATGGCGGATCTCATCGGGCAGATCCTCACCGGCGGGGACGTAGTCGAGCAGCACCGCGCCGCTGTCGCGCAGGAGGCCGAAGGACCAGCGGGCGATGACGAGCGCACCGACGATGCCGATGGCCGGATCGAGCCAGAGCCAGCCGTAGAGACTGCCGAGAACGAGGGCAGCGATCGCCAGAACCGACGTCAGGGCATCGGCGAGCACGTGCAGATAGGCGCCGCGCAGATTGTTGTCCTGATGTCGGGCGGGCTTGTGATCGGCATGCGGGTGATCGTGGCTCTCAGCGTGATCATGGCCGTTGGCGTGATCGTGATGATGGTCGGCATGCCCGTGCCCGTGGTGCCCGTGGTGATCACCGCCGAGCAGCCAGGCGCAGACCAGATTGACGACAAGGCCGAGGGCCGCGACGGCGATGGCCTGTTGGAAATCGATCGTGACCGGAGACCAGAGCCGCAGCGCGCTCTCCCAGGCGATGAACAAAGCGACCAGCGCCAGAACGATGGCGCTGGCGAAGCCGGCGAGATCGCCGAACTTGCCTGTACCGAAGGTGAAGCGCGGGTTTCGGGCATTGCGGCGCGCATAGACATAGGCAAGGGCCGTGATGAGCATCGCGGCGGCGTGGGTCGACATATGCCAGCCATCCGCCACGAGCGCCATGGAGCCGAAGGCGTTGCCGGCGACGATCTCGGCGATCATCATGCCGGCCGTCAGCGCGATGACGATCCATGTCCGGCGCTCGTTGCGGGCATGGTCGCGCCCGAGAAAGACGTGGTGATGGGGGTTCGACAGGCGATTTTCGGTCATTTTAGATAGGTCCTCATCACCTCGATCAGCTCCGCCGCACCGCGGGCGCGCTCGGGATCGGCATCGTGGTCCGGATCGCTCACATGGTTGCGGATGTGATCCTCGATCAGTTCGGCCGTCAGTCCGGTCACGGCACCGCGAACGGAGGCGACCTGGTTGAGCACGGTGCCGCAAGGCTCATCCGCCTCCAGCGCCCTTTCGATCGCCTCCAGCTGCCCCTTGAGGCGGCGAACGCGGGCGATCAGCTTGGTTTTGTTTTTCGACAGATGCGACATAGCATAGGGGGATACCCTATAGGGAACTCTGAGGCAATCCATGCTGCACATGCGAACCGTCGTGACAGCCGGGGAGTGATCGGCTACATCTTTCCGGAATCAACAGGCTGCCTTCATGTCCCTTGCCGATCCCACCTCCCCTGCCCCGTCCGCCCTGCCCTCTTCCAGCGATCCGGTGGCGAACCTCGCCGCCCTCATCCGCTGCCCCTCGGTCACCCCGGCCGAAGGCGGAGCGCTCGGCGTGCTCGACGGCCTGCTGGCGCCGCTCGGCTTTTCGGTCGATCGTGTTCTCGCCGAGGAAGCGGGAACGCCCGATATCGAAAACCTCTATGCACGGCTCGGCGGCGCGGACGCGGTCCCCGGCGGGCCGCATCTGCTCTTTGCCGGGCATACGGACGTGGTTCCGGTCGGCGACGAAGCGGCCTGGACTCACCCGCCCTTTGCCGCCGCCATCGACGACGGCATGATGTATGGTCGCGGCGCGGTCGACATGAAGGGCGGCATTGCCTGCTTCATCGCCGCGGTCGCCCGTTACATCGGCCGACACGGAGCGCCAAACGGCGCGATCTCGCTGCTGATCACGGGCGACGAGGAAGGTCCCGCCATCAACGGCACCACGAAGCTGCTCGACTGGGCGAAAGCCCGCGGCGAGCGCTGGGACGCCTGCATCGTCGGCGAACCGACCAATCCCGACCAGCTCGGCGACATGATCAAGATCGGCCGGCGCGGGTCCCTCTCGGGCACGGTCACCGTCCACGGGGTGCAGGGCCATGCCGCCTATCCGCATCTGGCGGACAGCCCTGTGCGCGGTGCGCTGCAGCTTGCGACGGCGCTGATGGACCCGCCCTTCGACGCGGGTACCGAGAACTTCCAGCCTTCGAACCTCGAGGTCACCAGCCTCGACGTCGGCAATCCCGCCGTCAACGTCATTCCGGCGCGCGCGACGTTCCGGTTCAACATCCGCTTCAACGACACATGGGACGCAGACAGCCTCAAGGCGGAGATCGTCGCGCGGCTCGACCGGGCGGCGACGGGCGGTCCGTTGCGTCCGGGTCGCGATCCCGTCCGCTACGATCTCGCCTGGAGCGAGCGGCCGAGCCATGTCTTCCTCACACGCAGCAACCAGCTCATCTCGTCGCTCTCGTCGGCCGTCGAAGCGGTGACAGGCCGGCAGCCGGCTCTTTCGACCACGGGCGGCACATCGGATGCCCGCTTCATCAAGGATCATTGCCCGGTCGTGGAATTCGGACTGGTCGGCCAGACGATGCATATGGTGGACGAGCGGGTTTCGGTCGCGGACCTGGAAACCCTGACCGGCATCTATCTCGCCTTTCTCGAGCGCTGGTTCGACGATGCCGCAGCTTGAGGAGATCGGCACCTATCTCAAGGGCGTCTGGCTTCTGGTGCTCGGCAAGCCGGAGGGCTTCGACTGGCTGGATCTCAGCCCCGCCGGCGTCTGGCGCTCCTTTGCCGCCATCCTCTGGTGCCTGCCGGCCATGGCCGTCAGCTGGTCGGCGTGGCGGATGTTCTATCTGATCAACATGCCCCAGGGGACGACGGCGGGCCTTGCTTTCATCGCCAAGCTCTTCATCGTGGATGTCGCGACGTGGATCCTGCCGATCCTGCTGATCGTCGTTCTCGCCCGGCCGCTCGGCTATGCGCAGGCGCTGGGCGCGATCATCGTCGTCACCAACTGGCTGTCGATCCCGACCTTCTACGGCATGGCCGTTCCCGCCGCCATTCGGCTTGTCATCCCCGACAGCGACGGAATGACGGGGATGCTTTCGCTCATGGCGCTCATCGCCATCATCATCGCGATCTTCCGGGTGCTGAAGGTGATCACCGGGGGCGATCAGACGCTGCTCGCGGTCACGCTGTCGGCCCTCTTCATTCTGCCTTCGCTGATGATCGGCGAGGCGATGCAGCGCAGCTTCGGCCTGTTGCCGGTGTAGAGCGGCTTCTCAAGCGTCCGCTCGGTAATCCACCTGCATGAAATAGAGCCCATCCGGCGGGGCGACGGGGCCGCAGGCCTTGCGGTCGCGCGCGTCGAGGGCGGCGCGCACGCGCTCGACCGGCCACTTGCCCTCACCCACCATCTTCAGCGTTCCCGCCAGCGAGCGGATCTGATTGTGGAGAAAACTCTGGGCGGTCGCGCGGATCTCGATCGCGTCGCCATCCTGCGTCACGTCGAGACGGTCGAGCGTCCGCACCGGGCTGTTGGCCTGGCAGTGGACGGAGCGGAACGTGGTGAAATCGTGCCGGCCGACAAGCGTCTGTGCCGCCGCGTGCATGAGACCTGCGTCGAGCGGCTTTACCACCCACCAAGCGCGCTTGGCCTCGAGCGCCAAAGGCGAGCGGCGGCAAATGATGCGGTAGAGATAATGGCGGCGAAGGGCCGAAAAGCGCGCATCGAACGTGTCCGGCACGGCTTCCGCATCGAGGATCGCGACCCGCTCGCCATGCTGGCCGAGATGGGCGTTCAGCGCGTTGCGCAGCGTTTCCGGCGGCCAGTCGCGGGTGAGATCGGTGTGCGCCACCTGCCCGCGGGCATGGACACCGGAATCGGTCCGGCCCGCCCCGCGGACCGAGACGGCCTCGCCCGTCAGCCGCAGAACGGCGGCTTCGATGGCGCCCTGAACCGAGTGGCCGTTGTCCTGGCGCTGCCAGCCGACATAGGACGACCCGTCATATTCCACCAGCAGGCGAAAGCGCGGCATTCAGAAGAGCCTCGTGCCGGCGGGAACCGGCGTGCCGCGCCGGAATTCGTCGGCGGGCAGCACCTTGCCGCCGGCCTTCTGCAGCCGCGTCAGGCGGATCGACCGATCGCCGCAGGCAATCGTCAGGTCGTCGAAGAGCGCCGTGCCCGTCTCGCCGCGGGCCGTTTCCACCATGGAGGCGAGCACCTTGACGCGCTCCCGCTTGCCGGCAATGTCGAGCTCGAACCAGGCGCCCGGAAAAGGCGACAGGCCGCGAACGTGATCGTGAACCTCCTGCGCCGGCTTGGTGAAATCGATGTGCGTTTCGCCCTTGGCGATCTTTGCCGCGTAGAGAACGCCCTCGTCGCGCTGCGGGGTCAGCGGCAGGTCGTCCGCCTCCAGCTTCTCCATCGCGTCGCGCATCAGCGCTGCGCCGCGCACCATGAGCGTGTCGTGAAGCTCGCCGGCCGTCATATCCGGCCCGATGCTGACAAGGCTGGTCAGGGCCACGGGGCCGGTATCCAGCCCCTTCTCCATCTTCATCACCATCATGCCGGTCTCCCGGTCGCCCGCCATGATCGCCCGCTGGATGGGGGCCGCACCGCGCCAGCGCGGCAAAAGAGAGGCATGCCCATTGTAGCAGCCGAGGCGTGTGCCCGACAGGATGGCTTCCGGCAGAAGCAGACCATAGGCGACGACCACGGCAACATCGGCATCCAGCGCACGAAACGCTTCGCGATCCTCGTCGGCCTTGAAATTCAGCGGCGTGCGAACCTCGATGCCGAGCAGTTCTGCCGCCTGATGAACGGGAGACTTCTGCAGATCGAGCCCGCGCCGGCCACCGGGACGCGGTGGCTGGGTGTAGACGGCGACGATCTTGTGTCCCGCCTGTGCCAATGCGGCGAGCGTCGGCACGGAGAACTCCGGCGTTCCCATGAAAATGATGCGCAGCGACATGACGGCTTCCTTCGATAGGGCGGCGGGGCCTGCGGCTGACCGCGGCCCGACCCGATCAGATCGCCTTCGAACCGCGGGTCTTGGCGGCCTTGGTGAATTTGCGCACGACCATCTCGCGTTTCAGCTTGGAGATATGGTCGATGAACAACACACCGTTCAAGTGGTCGATCTCGTGCTGCAGACAAGTGGCGAGAAGGCCATCCGCCGCGATTTCCTGCGGGCGACCGTCGCGATCGAGATAGCGCACCGAAATGCCGGCGGGGCGCTCGACTTCGGCGTAATAGTCGGGGATCGACAGGCAGCCTTCCTCATAGACCGACCGCTCGTCCGTCGATGTCAGGATCTCCGGATTGATGAAGACCTGCGGCGCCTTCTCATCGCCCTCCTTGGCGATGTCGATCACCAGCATGCGGCGGGGAAGGCCGATCTGGATCGCGGCCAGCCCGATGCCCGGCGCGTCGTACATGGTTTCCAGCATGTCGTCGGCCATGCGTCGCACCTCGTCGTCGACGCGCTCGATGGGCGCGGAGATCTGGCGAAGCAGGGGATCGGGCAGGATGATGAGAGGCTTGATCGTCATGGCGTGGTGATAACCGATCTTTTCGAACGATGGAATTCGGGCGAGACGGATTTGCGCGCATTTTCGAGCGGAAATTGCCTGACATCCGGATGATGTTCACGATTTGATCTGGCCTTCGCGATAAATTTCGCTACAGTCCGGCCATGACCCCTTCCTCGCCCCTGGATATCGTGCTCGCAGCCTCCGATGTGACGGGCCTCTCGCCGACCCTCATTGCCTGGCTTCTGGTCGGCGTGGTCGTCGCGGTCAGCCTCGCTGTTCTCGCAGGGTTTCGCCGCCGCGCTCTCCGCAAGGTCGATACGGCGCAGGAGCAGATGGCGGCGCTGATCCAGGCGCAGACCGAGATGCAGGGCCGGATCGCCGCCATCGCCGATATCTTCGGCACGCGGCAATACGAGCTGAACCAGTCGATCAACCAGCGCATCGACGGCATGACGCAGCGCATCGGCGCCTCGATTACCGAGCAGACGCGCCAGACGCACGAGAACCTGCGGACGCTGCAGGAGCGGCTGGCCGTCATCGACACGGCGCAGACGAACATCCAGTCGCTGGCGAAGGACATGGCCGGACTGCAGCAGATCCTTGCCAACAAGCAGACGCGTGGCGCCTTCGGGCAGGGCCGCATGGAAACCATCATCGCCGACGGCCTGCCGCAGGGGGCCTATGCGTTTCAGGCGACGCTTTCCAACGCCTCGCGCCCGGACTGCATCATCCACATGCCGAACGGCCAGCCGGGACTGGCCATCGACGCCAAGTTTCCGCTCGAGGCCTGGAACGCCATGCGGGCCGCGCAGTCGCCCGAGCTGAAGCGGCAGGCATCGCTTCTCTTCCGGCGCGATCTGGATGTGCACATCAAGGATATCGCCGGAAAATACCTGATCCCCGGCGAGACGCAGGACACGGCCTTCCTGTTCGTGCCGTCCGAATCGATCTTTGCCGACATCCACGAGCATTTCGAGAGCATCGTCCAGAAGGCGCATCGATCGCGCGTCGTCATCGTTTCGCCTTCGCTGCTGCTGCTCTCCATCCAGGTGATCCAGGCGATCCTGCGCGACCACCGCATGCGTGAACAGGCCCATCTGATCCAGGCCGAAGTCGTGCGGCTGATGGAGGATCTGTCGCGCCTCGACGAACGGGTGCGCAAGCTGCACGGTCATTTCACCACCACACAGAAGGATGTCGACGACATTCTGATCTCCTCCGACAAGCTGAAGCGACGGGGCGCGAAGATCGAAGCGCTGGAACTGCAGGACACGCGAAGCACGGCATCCGACGAGGCCGGGACCGGCGCCGCGCCCTCGACGCCGTCGCCGGCACCTGGCAGCCGCGCCGGCTCGCTGAAGCTGCGGGTGGTTGACGAGGACTAAGAGCGTCGGGCAGTGTCCGGCTTACACACGCCGCCCGACGCGGCGCATTCGGGAGGCATTGCATGATCACCGTTTTCGGCTCCATTAACATGGACCTTATCGCCACCACGGCGCGCCTGCCGAAGCCCGGCGAGACGGTGACGGGCAACAGCTTCACCACGGCCGCCGGCGGCAAGGGTGCAAACCAGGCACTGGCCGCAACGCGCGCCGGCGCCACCGTGCGCATGGCCGGCGCCGTCGGCTGGGATGCCTTTGCCGAATCCGCGCTCGGCCTGATGAAAGAGGCCGGCACCGATCTTTCGCTGGTGAAGACGGCGAGCGAACCGACGGGCACCGCGCATATTCTGGTGGGCGGAGACGGCGAGAACGTGATCGTCGTCGTCGCCAGCGCAAACGGCACCGTCAACGAAGCGGATGCGCTGGCCGCCATCGAAACCATGACGCCGCAGGACACGCTGGTGCTGCAACTCGAAGTGCCGGCAGCGGCGGTCGAAGGCGCACTCCTTGCCGCCCGCGCGCGCGGCGTCCGTTCGATCATCAACATCGCACCGCTGACCGAGCATGCCGCCGTGCTCGGGCGCATGGCCGATATCGTGGTGGCCAACGAAACCGAATTCGAACGGCTTGCCGGGCGAGACCGGCTGTCGCCCGAAGAGCGCCAATCCGCCATCCGGGCGCTCGGCGCCGAGACGGGTCAGACGGTCATCGTGACGCTGGGCGCCGACGGCGTCATCGCCCTGCATGAGGGCGAGATGTACACGGCCGCAGGCCTCGTCATCGAGCCGGTCGATACGGTCGGCGCCGGAGACACGTTCTGCGGTTATCTCGCTGCCGGACTCGATGCCGGGCTGCCGTTCGAGCGGGCGTTGCGGCGTGCGGCGGTTGCCGGATCGCTCGCCTGCCTGAAGCCGGGCGCCCAGCCGGCCATTCCGCTCGCAAGCATGGTGGATGCGGCTCTCTGAGAGACCCTGAGAGGTTCGCCGGGCTTCCCGTGATCGGAGCCCAGCGCGGCCGGCCGGAACCAATCCTCGTCCAATGGAGTTTAGCGACCGGTAGACAAGGAGAACCCGAAATGTCTTTGAATTCCTCCAATGAAGATGTCCGCGCGCTGCGCGACGAAGTCGCCCGCCTGACCAAGATCGTCTCGTCGCAGGGTGCTCGCGCTTACAGCGACACACGCGATAAGGCGGCCGAAGCCTATGAGGCTGCCGCGCCTTACGCGAAGAAGGCGGTCTCCCAGGTGAAGGCCGAAGGCCGTGCCGTTGCGGACGTGGCACGCGAACATCCGACCGGAATCGCCAGTGTCGTGGTGCTCGCGACAGCCATCGGCGTCGCCGTCGGCTATATTCTCGGCTCGTCGAGCGAACCGGAGCCGCGGTCCTGGTGGCGTTAAGGCCAAGGCATACCGACCATATGGAAAAGCCGCGCATCCGGGAGGATGTGCGGCTTTTTCGTTGAAAGCGACGGGTTCAGAGGCGGGCAAGCCGCTCCGTCAGCAGGTCGAAGAAACCATCCGCATCGACATCCTTCATGACCTTTGCGGTGTGCGGGCGGCCCGTAACCTGCCACCAGTCGACCACCGTCATGCCCACCGTCAACTCCGACTGGGTCTCGATCTCCACGTTGCAATCCCGGCCGGAAAAGAGCTCGGGGCGAAGAAGATAGGCAATGACTGTCGGGTCGTGCAGCGGACCGCCGTCGCTGCCGTATTTCTCGATATCAAAGCGCTCGAAGAAATCGAGCATTTCCGCCATCGCGACGGCGGCCGGACGACCGATGGCGCGGATGCGATCGACGCGGGCTTTCAGGGTCAGCACCTTATGCGTCACGTCGAGCGGCATCATGACGATCGGCATGCCCGACCTGAAGACGATGTCGGCCGCGTCGGGATCGACATAGATGTTGAACTCGGCGGCGGGCGTGATGTTGCCGCCCTCGAAAAAGCCCCCGCCCATCATCACCAGTTCCTTCACGCGGCCTGCGATGTCCGGCGCCTTCTGCAGTGCCAGCGCGATGTTCGTGAGGGCGCCGAGCGTGCAGAGGGTGACGGTGTTTGCGGGCTCGGTGCGCAGGGTCTCGATGATGAAATCGACCGCGTGCATCTCCTGCAGCGGCATGGTCGGTTCGGCGAGCACCGTCCCGTCGAGGCCGGTGGAGCCGTGCACGTGTTCGGCCGTCACCAGCGTGCGCACGAGCGGCTTGTCGGCTCCGGCATAGACCTTGACATCCGGCCGGTTCGACAGCTCGCAGATGATGCGCGCATTGCGGGCGGTGCGGCTGAGCGGCACGTTGCCGGCGACAGTCGTGATCCCCACGACGTCCAGCTCCTCAGGGCTTGCGAGCGCCAGCATGATCGCGGCAGCGTCGTCCTGTCCGGGATCGGTGTCGATGATGATCTTGGCGGGTGCGGCCACGGCGATATCCTTATCCTGCTGTCTCGTTCGTCCTGCATAGAACGATTCCCGCCACGCCGTAAGGCATCCGGCCGATGCTTTGATGTTTGGGGCGAAGAGAGGCGGACGGCGGCTTGCGCGCCGGCGGCACCCACCCCATATATCCAGCGCGGACGCCGCCTCGCGGGTTCGCGTATCGGTCGCTTGAGGTTTGCAAGGACGAGATATGAGCCGCCTGACGCCTTTCACGAGCCCGCTGATGCTGGGCTTCGACGCCATGGAGAAGACGCTCGAACGCGTCGCCAAGGGCAATGACGGCTATCCTCCCTACAACATCGAACGCGTGCGCAGCCGCGCCTCGGACGAGCCGGAACGCCTGCGGATCACGCTCGCCGTTGCCGGTTTTGCCGAAGACGATCTCGACGTGACGATCGAGGAAAGCCAGCTCGTCATTCGCGGCCGCCAGACCGAGACGGAGGCGCGCGACTATCTCCATCGCGGCATTGCCGCGCGCCAGTTCCAGCGCATGTTCGTGCTTGCCGAGGGCATGGAGGTGATGAAGGCCGAATTGCGGAATGGACTGCTTTCCGTCGATCTCATTCGTCCAGAACCTGTCCGCATGGTAAAGAAAATTAACATTTTGGTCTCAGAGTGATCTCACCGGCAAGGGAGACTTCGCCGGCTGCAAGGCTGGCGACCCTGGTTGCGAATTTCGCCAATCCTCGCATGAAAACATAATCTTATGTCGCGTGGCCTTTCTTTGCGGAAGGTTCGTGCGGCAACGAGGAGAGAGTTCATGGGATTGAAGCACGTCAGCAGCCATTTGTCGAAAACCGACCTGGCACATCTTGGTGCAGGTGAAGTCGGTTACATCCGCAAAATGCGGTCTGATGAGGTCTCGCGCTGCTTTCCCGAGGCTCCCAGCATGGAACCCGGCCTCGATCTCTGGGCGCTGTTCGGCGCCGACGGCACGCCCATTCTCCTCACCGACAACCGTTCGAGCACCTTCTTCAAGGCTGCCGAAGACGACCTGAAGACGGTTACCCTTCACTGATCGCCGAGCGACTGTTTGCCCGTGCACGCGCCTGCCGCACCGCCCGCAAACCATCCGCTCAACGACGCCGCCCGCGCTCCGAACCCCGCCAGTGCGGCGTCAAAACCCTCTCTCGTTAAAAGTCTTTGCCGTCGTGGCCGCCTTGGGATAACCGGGAGATCATGAAACAGCGGGACGTCGTCGCCTATCTCTTTCTCGCCTTTGCCTGGGGCCTCTCCTTCCTCGTGCTCTTGCACGTGGTCGATGCGTTCGGTTGGGTCGGTGCCGTCACTTTGCGAAGTTTCGTTGCCGGCGGCACGCTTCTGGCGTTTGCCGCTCTTGGCCGCCGCGTGCTCCGTTTCGGCCCGCGGCGAATGCCGTTCGTCATCGTCGGCGCCACCACGGTTGCCGGCCAGCTGATCGGACTTTCCTACGCGACGCCGCGTATCGGGACGGCGATGGCTGCCATTCTCGTGGCTGCCATTCCCCTCTTCTCCATGGTCATCGCGCATCTCTGGAAGCTGGAGCGGATCCGGGCGCAGGGGCTGGTCGGCCTCGTCACCGGCACGATCGGCATCGTGCTTCTGGTCGGCTTTCCCGCCGTGCCGATCACGCCGGATTTCCTGCTCGGCTGTGCCGCTTCGCTGTTCAGCGCGTTCTGCGCCGCCTTCGGCAGCAATTACGCAAGCCACCGCCTTCGGGGTATCGGGTCGCTGGAAGTGACGATCGGCGCCTTTCTTTCCGGCGGGCTGATGACCTTGCCGCTGCTGCTCGTCGTGCCCGTTCCCGGCCTGCCCTCGTGGACGGATTTGGGCGCGCTGCTCGTGCTCGGCTGCGTCATGAGCGCCCTCACCTATGTCACCTATTTCCGGCTCGTCGCCTCCATCGGCGCCACGCGCACCATCAGCGTCGAATTCGCGGTGACGATTGTCGCCGTTCTCGTCGGCGCCCTGGTGCTCGACGAGCCGATCACGCCCGTGCAGATCGCAGGCGCTGCGGTCATCATCGCCGGCTGCGCGCTGGTGCTGGGTTTGCTGCCCTTCGGACGGAAGCCGAAGCTCAAACCCGTCCCCTGAGCCCCTTGGGATCCTCGTTCCTCAGGCGTCTTTGCGCAGAAAGGTGAGGTAGGCGGAGCTGCGTCCCTCGCGGCGCGCCTTCGCCTCGTAGCGCGTGCTCGGCCACGTCTCGTAGGGCGTCAGCCAGTCGCTGGCATTGCGCGCGGGCCAGTCGAAGGCGGCGTGATCGCGGCAATGCAGCAGCGTCCAGTTCACATAGCTATCGATGTCGGACGCAAAGCAGAACAGGCCACCCGGCTTCAGCACGCGGGCGAAGCGGTCGAGATTGACCGACGAGACGAAGCGGCGCTTCCAGTGTTTCCGCTTGGGCCAGGGATCGGGATAGAGCAGATCGATCTGGTCGATGCTTGCAGGCGGCAGCCAATCGAGAACCTGCGTCGCATCGTCGTCGTGCAGCCGGATGCTGCGCGCCCCGACTTCATCGATTCGTCCGACGAGCTTTGCCATGGAGTTGACGAAGGGCTCGACGCCGATGAAGCCCGTTCCGGGCTGTTCGACGGCGCGGTGGATTAGATGCTCTCCCCCGCCAAAGCCGATCTCCAGCCGCACGCGCGTCACGTCATCCGGGAAAAGGCTCTTCAAATCGTCAGGCGCTGGCGCATCGAGGTCGAGACGCAATGTCGGCAGGCCGTGCTCGAGCTGAGCTGCCTGGCTCGCCCGCAGCGGCTTTCCCTTGCGGCGACCAAAAAAGGCCTCTGTGGCCCGGGTCGGGGACCCTGAGGGGCGCTTGTCTGTCATGCGCTGACGTCTCCAAACCAAAAACGGATGCCGGCGAGGGCATCCGTTCTCTTGTCACAAAATTCGGCCGACCGAAACGCCTCAGGCGACTTTCAGCGCATCCTTCAGCGGCTTGACCAGATCGAGACGCTCCCACGAGAAGGAGCCGTCGCGGCCGGCCTTGCGACCGAAATGGCCATAGGCCGATGTCTTGGCATATATCGGCTTGTTCAGATCGAGATGACGGCGGATGCCGGACGGCGAGAGGTCGATCGTCTTGCGGATCGCGGCCTCGACCTCGTCTTCACTGATCTTGCCGGTGCCGTGCAGATCGACATAGATCGAAAGCGGCTGCGCGACGCCGATGGCGTAGGAAAGCTGGATCGTGCAGCGGTCTGCAAGACCGGCGGCCACGACGTTCTTGGCGAGATAGCGTGCGACATAGGCGGCCGAGCGATCGACCTTGGTCGTGTCCTTGCCCGAGAAAGCGCCGCCGCCATGCGGTGCGGCACCGCCATAGGTGTCGACGATGATCTTGCGGCCCGTGAGACCCGCATCGCCGTCCGGCCCGCCGATGACGAACTTGCCGGTCGGATTGATGTACCAGTTGCAGTCCGAGGCGATCTCGATGTCGTGCAGCGCTTCGCGGATGAATGGCTCGACGACGTCGCGCACCTTGGCCGAATCCCAGCTTTCGTCCAGATGCTGGGTCGACAGAACGATGGAGGCGACCTCCTTCGGCTGACCGTCGACGTAGCGCACGGTGACCTGGCTCTTGGCGTCCGGGCCGAGCTTGCCGGCATCGCCTTCGCCCTTCTTGCGGGCGGCGGCGAGCAGATGAAGAATGCGGTGGGAATAGTAAATCGGGGCCGGCATCAGGTCGGCCGTTTCGCGGCAGGCATAGCCAAACATGATGCCCTGGTCGCCGGCACCCTCGTCGCCCTGCTTGTCGGCGGCGCTGTCGACGCCCTGCGCGATATCGGCCGACTGGGAATGCAGCAGCACGTCGATCTTCGCGGTCTTCCAGTGGAAGCCGTCCTGCTCGTAGCCGATCTCGCGGATCGCCTTGCGGGCGGCGGTCTTGAACTTGGCCGGATTGATGACGTCCTTGCCGTTCTTGTCCTTTTTCATCAGGCTCGGCGGCAGGCGAACTTCGCCCGCGATCACGACGCGATTGGTGGTTGCCAGCGTCTCGCAGGCGATGCGCACGCCCCAGGGATCGACACCCGTCTTTGCAGCTTCACGATAGACCAGATCGACGATTTCGTCCGAGATCCGGTCGCAGACCTTGTCGGGATGTCCCTCGGCCACGGATTCGGAAGTAAACAAGTAGTTAGCGCGCATGCGGGACGTCCCCTCAGTGAAAACAGGCTTCGACGGTGTAGTAAGTATGCCCGTAAAAGACAAGCGCACAAGGACATAAATATATCTTTATATCAGCAAATGAGGTCATTTATTGCGGAATGTGTGCCGGCGACGCATCACAAACCCCATCGGAGAGACTTCCGGACGACATAAAAAAAGCGGCCCGTAAGCCGCTTCTTTCGATACCAAGATTTCGAGCCTACTCGGCTTCGACGTCTGCTGCGAGTGCCTTGACCAGATCGACGATCTTGCGGCGAACCTTTGGGTCGCCGATCTTGACGAAGGCCCGGTTCAACTGGAGGCCTTCGGAGGACGACAGGAAATCGACGACATAGTTCGAGCTCGACGCTTCCGCCATGCCGGAGGCGCCGCTCCCCGACCCGCCGTCGCCCGGTGCATCTTCGAAGAAGAAGGAGACTGGAACGTTGAGAATAGCGGAGATGTTCTGCAGCCGGCTCGCGCCGACGCGGTTCGTGCCCTTTTCGTATTTCTGGATCTGCTGGAAGGTAATGCCAAGTGCTTCCCCCAGCTTTTCCTGGCTCATTCCAAGCATTGTCCGACGAAGCCTGATCCGACTTCCGACATGGATGTCGATCGGATTCGGCTTCTTTTTATTCTCAATCATAGCGGGTTCCTATTATTCGAAGTTACTTCCGCCCGTACTTCGGCCGTTGCAAAAAGCAGACCATATGCCATGCCACACAATCCGGGTCATTCCCCTCAGCGCATAGGTGAGATCGACGGCAGCGGCACTATGCAACTTCGCGCGTTTTGGGTCAATTCTGCCGAAAAACAAAACCAAAACGAGAAAGTATTGCGGACACCATCATAAACAGCACCAGAACGAGAGCGTGCCTCCGCTGTTGCTCGGGCGCTGCGACCAAAGCGGCACGAGCAGGCAGAATTGTGTCGAAAAAGCCACGTTGACCAAGAGAAAGGCCGGAGACGACGTTTCCGCGCGCGTCGATGACGGCGGAAATGCCGGAGTTGGCGGCCCGAATCATGGGAAGACCATTCTCGACCGCGCGCAGGCGGGCCTGCTGGAAATGCTGGTGGGGTCCGGGCGTATCGCCGAACCAGGCATCATTGGTGATGTTGAGCAGTGCCGCGGTGGATAGCGCGTCGCTGCCGATCTCGTTCGGAAAGATCGCCTCGTAGCAGATCAACGGATAGAGCGTTCGCCCGCCCGGCAACGTCAGGATGGTGCGGGTTGCCGCAGACGAGAAGCCGCCGGGCATCGACGCGGCGATGGCGTTCAGCCCCATGCGCGACAGCAGTTCCTCGAACGGGAGATACTCGCCGAACGGCACGAGATGGACCTTGTCGGCCGCGCCGATGATCTGACCGCGATCGTCGATCACATAGACGGAATTGTAGTAACGCGGCGGCAGGCCGGCCCCCGCATCCTCCGTGCGGACGGCTCCGGTGATCAAGATCTGCCCGTCCTGCAGCACGTCGGCGATCCGCGTGAGCGCATCGGGGTTGTCGGTGAGAATGAAAGGCACAGCCGTTTCCGGCCAGACGATGATGTCCGGTCTCTTGCCGTCGCCGACCGGCGATGCGGCGCTCAACTCCAGATGCGCTTCGAAGACGGACGCGCGTTCGCGATCGTCGAGTTTTCGGGACTGGTCGATCGCCGGCTGCACGATCCTCACCGTCGGCTGCGGCTCGGCCACGGGCGGCGCCGGTTGTGCCAGGCGATAGGCGCCGTAGCCGACATGCGCGGCAACGAGACCGAAGGCGAGCGTCAGCCCGATGCCCATGCCCTTGCGGGTGCCGATCAGGGCCGGTGCGGCATAGACGAAGACGGCCAGCAGGTTCATGCCGATCATGCCGACCAGCGAAACCGACTGCATGAGAAGCGGCACCGGCATGGCGGCCATGCCGATCGCGTTCCAGGGAAAGCCGGTGAGCAGGACGCCCCGAAGCCATTCCGCGCCGGCAAACGCGACGGCCAGAGCAGCGATGCGGCCTGCCCCGTCGGACCAGATCAAGCGGGCGACGAAGGCCGCCAGGCCGTAATAGATCGCAAGCACCGCGGGCAGCCCGACGACGGCGAGCGGCAGCGCCCAGGCGAAGGTATCGGCCTCGACCAGAAGTGCGTTGCCGAGCCACCAGAGGCTGCCGAGGAAATAGCCGAAGCCGAACCACCAGCCGAGCGCGAAGGCCGGCAGTGCCCGGCGAAGCGGCCCGTGCCCGGGATGGCCGGATGTGCCGTCGAGCAACCAGACGAGAACGGGAAATGTGAGGAACGGAACAGCGAAGATGTTGAAAGGCGGCAGGGCGAGGACGGTGAGCAGCCCGGCCAGAAACCCGAGAGATGCCCGTCGCAGACCCGACGACAGCATGACCCTGCCCGCCAAACGTTCCATGCGCATTCCACTCCGCTCGCCGGGATCCGGTCACCCGGCACCCCCCGCCGCGATGATCGCGCGGCGTCTGTCGATGTCCTCGCCCGTTCATGACGCATCAGCCATGCCCAGAGCATGCGTCACCGCGCGCGACGACCCACCGGTAGCATTGTCAGGGATCTCGTCGAATCACGGCCCGCCCCCTCGGGCTCGAACGACATGTCGATCCGTCAGCGACCTGCGCGGTCGGAAGGCTCTTCCGTCGAGGCGGTTTCCGGGCGGAAAGCCTCGACGCCTGCGTCGTCCTCGCCCTTGAGCGCGGTGCGCCGGCGGGCGGGCGGGCGCTTGCGCACGATCCGGACCTTCTTCACGCGCCGGGGATCGGCATCCAGAACCTGGAATTCGAAGCCCGGCAGCGCCTGCACGACTTCGCCGCGGGCGGGGATACGGCCGAGGGAGGCAAACACCAGCCCGCCCAGCGTATCCACTTCTTCCAGCTGCTCGCGCACGTCGAAATCGGGACCGATCGCGGCTGCGATCACCTCGAGCTCGACGCGGGCGTCGGCCACGAAGATGTCGTCCGACGTGCGGGAGAACATGACTTCGCTGTCGTCATGCTCGTCCTCGATGTCACCAACGACCATTTCGACGATATCTTCCAGCGAGGCGAGACCGTCGGTGCCGCCATATTCGTCGATGACGAGCGCCATCTGGATGCGCGCGGCCTGCATGCGCTGCATCAGGTCGGATGCGTGCATGGATGGCGGCACGAACAGAACCTGGCGGACGATGCCGGCCTCCTCCACCGTTTTATCGAGATCGATGCGCGCAAGGTCGATGCCGGCGCGCGGCTGGCGCTGAACCTTTTGCGGACGATCGGCCGCAATCGCCGCCACGGCCGGCGAGGCCGCCACGCGCGGCGGGCCGCGGCGGCGGGCGCGCGCCTGCTTCGTCACATAGGACAGGAGGTCGCGGATATGGACCATGCCGCGCGGATCATCCAGGCTCTCGCTGTAGACCGGCATGCGCGAGCGTCCGGACTCCTCGAAGATGATCATCAGTTCGCCGATGGTGATGCTCTGGTCCACGGCCTCGATATCGGCACGCGGCACCATCACGTCTTCGACGCGCACTTCGCGGAAGCGCAGGATGTTGTTGAGCATGGCGCGCTCGGCCGGTGAGAAGACCTCGTCGGTGCCGGGGTCCGCCATCAGGGCGTCTGCGAGATCCTCACGGATCGTGGCGCCGTTCGGGCTGCGGAACAGGCGGGCGGCGCGGGCCCAGAAGGAGGTATGGTGCCTGTGACCTTCCGGCTTGTGCGCCTCGGGTTTCAGGGCCTCGGCGGCTTCGGCCTCATAGGCCTGCACCGCGCGACTACTGCCCGGTTCGTCCTGACTGGAGGCGTCCGCGTCGTCTTTGCCAGCCGCGGCAGGCTGTGATCTGAAGTCGCTCATCGTTCCAAACTGTCAAACGGGATCGCTGTCCCCATAGGGATCAGATATCCCAAGACCCGAGAGAATGCGAGTCTCCAGCTGTTCCATTCGCTCCGCATCCGCCGTTTCCAGGTGGTCGTAGCCGAAGAGATGCAGGAAACCGTGTACCAGAAGATGTGTCAGGTGATCGTCGAAGGGCTTTCCCAGCTCGTCTGATTCGCGCACCAGCGTCTCGTACGCCAGCACGATATCGCCCAGCATCGGGCCGGGCATGCCGCCCGGCACCACGGGAAAGGCCGGGAAGGACAGGACGTTGGTCGGCTTGTCCTGGTCGCGCCACTCGGCGTTGATGCTGCGAATCTCGGCGTCGCTGGTGAAGACGAGCGAAAGCTCCGGGGGCATCTTCGGAAAGGGCTGGCCTTCCTCGCGGACGAGATAGGCTGCCGCCTGTTCCAGGATGCGGGTGCTCGACGCCTCAAGCACGGCTTCCTCCGGCCAGCCGCCTTCCTCGACGCTGACCTGAAGTTCCAGCAGGGATGGACCTGGCATGCTCTACAGGCTTTCGTCCGGCACAGCCGTCTGCGCCTCATAGGCCCGCACGATGCGCGCGACCATCGGGTGACGCACGACGTCCACATCCTTGAAGCGCACGACCGAGACGCCCTCGACCTCCTTCAGGATCTGCAGAGCTTCGACCAGACCCGACTTGGTGCCGCGGGGCAGGTCGACCTGGCTCGGATCGCCGGTCACGATCATGCGGCCGTTTTCGCCGAGACGCGTCAGGAACATCTTCATCTGCATGGTCGTCGTGTTCTGTGCCTCGTCGAGAATGACGACGGCATTGCCGAGCGTCCGTCCGCGCATGAAGGCGAGCGGCGCGATTTCGATGACGCCGGCGGTGATCGCCCGTTCGACCTTGTCGCCGGGCATCATGTCGTAAAGCGCATCGTAGAGCGGGCGCAGATACGGATCGACCTTCTCCTTCATGTCGCCGGGCAGGAAGCCCAGACGCTCGCCGGCCTCGACGGCCGGACGCGACAGGATGATGCGATCGACCGCGCCGCGCTCCAGAAGCTGGGCGGCATAGGCGACCGCGAGATAGGTCTTGCCGGTACCGGCCGGGCCGACGCCGAAAACGAGTTCGGAGCGTTCCAGCGCGCGGATATAGGCATCCTGCGTCGGCGTGCGGGCGGCAATCGTCTTCTTGCGGGTCGAGATCTGCGCGAGGTTCAACTTGGCCTTCTTCTCCATGGTGGGAAGCTGCAACTGGTCGTCGGCGGCAACCGCCATGCGGATCGCGCCTTCGACGTCGGAGACATCGACCGTGCTGCCCTTCTGCAGGCGACCATAAAGATAATCCAGCGCCCGGCGCGCCTGGTTGGTGGCCGTCACCTCACCCGAGATCGCCACGGAGTTGCCGCGCGGACGGGCATCCACATGCAGGCGCTGTTCGATGAGCTTGAGGTTCTGGTCGTATTGTCCGAACAGCTCGCTCGCAAAGCGGTTGTTCTCGAATGTGAGCACGAAGTGATTGGCGTCTGTCGTAGGCGTTGTCTGTGACTGGCGCGGTGGGGTTGAAACCAATTCGTGTCCGTTCAAGCGGCGGGGCTCCCGAGGATGACGTCAGGCCCTGATTGTATCAGTCGTCGACCACGTCGGCAAACAAACTGTTGGGGCCTGCGGCGGTGATTCGTACCTTGATAATGTCACCGATTTCCACGCCCTTTGCATCAACATTCACCGATTGAAGCCACGGCGAGCGGCCGATGAGCTGACCGGGCATGCGGCCGGGCTTTTCCAGAAGCAGGTCGATCGTGCGACCGATGCAGCTCTCGTTGAAGGCACGCTGCTGCTCGATGAGCAAAGCCTGCAGCGTTTCCAAGCGCTTGGCCTTGATATCCTCGGGCACCTGGTCTTTCAGGTCGGCGCCGGGCGTGCCGGGACGGGTCGAATATTTGAACGAAAATGCCTGTGCATAACCGATGGTGCGCACGAGATTGAGCGTGTCCTCGAAATCCGCGTCGGTTTCGCCGGGGAAGCCGACGATGAAATCGCCGGACAGAGCGAGGTCCGGCTGGGCGCGGCGGATCCGCTCGACCAGTGCGACATATTCGGCCGCCGTGTGGCGACGGTTCATGGCCTTGAGGATGCGGTCCGAGCCGGACTGAACCGGCAGGTGGAGATAGGGCATCAGCGCCGGCAGGGTGCGATGGGCCTCGATCAGGCTGTCGTCCATGTCGCGCGGATGGCTGGTGGTGTAGCGCAGCCGGGCAAGACCGGGGATTTCCGACAGCCGCTGCAGCAAGGCACCGAGGCCCTCGCCGCCCGTGGTGACGACGCCATGCCAGGCATTGACGTTCTGGCCGAGCAGCGTGATCTCGCGAACGCCGGCTGCGACGAGTTTTTCGGCTTCCGCGACGATCTGCGCCATCGGCCGCGAGACCTCCGAGCCACGCGTGTAAGGGACGACGCAGAAGGTGCAGAACTTGTCGCAGCCTTCCTGCACGGTCAGAAAGGCTGTGACGCCGCGGGCACGGGTCTTTGCCTTGTCGGGCGCCGGCAGGTGTTCGAACTTGTCCTCGATCGCATAGTCGGTTTCCAGCACGCGCTCGCCGCGGCCGACGCGCTTCAGCGCCTCCGGCAGACGGTGATAGGTCTGCGGCCCGATGACGAGATCGACCGCGGGCGCGCGGCGCAGGATTTCGTCGCCTTCGGCCTGCGCAACGCAGCCGGCCACGCCGATCATCATCTCGCGCCCCTCACCCGCCTTGCGCTTCTTCAGATCGCGCAGGCGGCCAAGGGCGGAATAGACCTTTTCGGCGGCCTTTTCGCGAATATGGCAGGTGTTCAGAAGAACCAGATCCGCATCCTCGGCATTGTCCGTCGCGACGTAGCCATCCTTTGCCAGAGCGTCCGTCATCCGGTCGGAATCATAGACGTTCATCTGGCAGCCATAGGTCTTTACGAAGACCTTCTTCACAGGGGCCGCGGCGGGATGGGAAACGGGAGCAAGGAGCGTTGGGTCGGTCATGGCAGCTCCATAGCGTAATTCGGGGTGAAAATGAAGCGATGTGGGTCGGGCGAGGCCGGAGAGGGAGACGCCGCGCTCAGCGCCCGCGAAGCCGCGCAAGAAGCATGGTCTTCATCTGCTTCTCCACGTCCCGGCTCACCTGCTTGCGATTGCTGTCGGCACGGTAGTCGATGGTTTCGCCGAAGACGAGATCGACATCGACGGCCCCCTCGCGGAGCACCCCCATGAGATGCGGCACGAGCGCGATATCGCCGGGCCAGGCGGCGATGGGCCGGTGATAGCGGCCCATCGGCATGCCGTGGACGCGGGTATAGGCAATCGCCACCGGCTGGACATGGACGATGCCGGCCGGCGAAAGCGGAACGGCTGCCGCCGCCGCACCGAAGAGCGAGGTCTTGATTTCCAGCAGCCGATTGCCGTCGGAGGTGGTTCCCTCCGGAAAGAGCACGACGATTTCGCCCGCGGCAAGGCGCGCGCCGATCTCGTTGACCTGGTTTCCGGTCGTGCGCTTCTGCTCGCGTGCCACGAAGATGGTCGCCTGCAACCGGGCGAGCAGGCCGAAGACCGGCCAGGCCTTCACCTCCGCCTTGGCAATGAAGACGACATCCGCGACCGAGCCGAGGACCAGAATGTCCTTCCAGCTGACGTGGTTGGACACGAGCATCAGAGGCCGGCGCGTGTCGGGAGCGCCGTGGACATGCACCCGCAGCCCGATCATCCGGCAGGCGATGCCGTGCCAGAGACGTGGAAGGGTCCGCCGTGCCGGCCAATCACGCCACAGCAGAAACATCTGGACCGGCGCGAGCAGAAGTGTCGCCACGATCAGAAGCAAGACGCAGACGAGGACCCGGAGCCAGACGATCATCGTGCGCGTCAGAGATCGAGACGGAGAATATCGGCACCGCCGGGGGACGCATCCTGCGCGGACGGCTTGTAGTAGGCCTTGCGCTCGCCGACCTTGCGGAAGCCCAGCCGACGGTAGAGCGCCAAAGCGGCGACGTTCGCCTGATCGACCTCCAGGAACATCGTCTCTGCGCCATCCTGCCGGGCGCGGCCGACCGCCGCCTGCATGAGGCGCCAACCCAGCCCCGCCCTGCCATAACGCGGGTCAACGCCGACGGTCAGAATCTCCGCCTCGCCGCCGGCCGAACGCGTCAGCACGAAGCCGCCCATTGCCGATCCTCCGCTCGAATTGTTCTGGCGGGCGACGAAGCCGGAGACGCTGTCCTGCGACAGCAGGCTGTAGAACGCGCTGGCGCTCCAGGCCGGCTTGAAAAGGACGCCGTGGATGCGGGCGACATCCGGGAGGTGGTCGCCCGTCATCTGGAAGATGTCGAATTCGGGACGGCGCAGGAAGTAGTCGATCAATGCCATCTCAGGCGCGCGCCACGGCAAAGCCCGCCTGCGAGCGGACATCAGGGCCCCTGAGATACAGCGGCTTCGGCAGGGCGACGGACGGATCGAGAGCCGCACCGAGCTTCGCCACCACGGCGATGTCGGCCGTATCGGAGACACGCTCGCTCCCATCGATACCGCCTTCACCGCGCAACAAACCTGCGCCGGAGCCGCTGACGGTGCCGGAAAAGCGGGCGAACCGCGCCTGGGCGGCGGCGATGTCGAGCGCTTCAGCGTCCGCGAGGGGCTGTCCTGCGGCATCGAAGGACTGGAGATAGACTTCCTCACGCTTCGCGTCGGTGACGATGAGGACGGGATGGCCCGGCTTGTCGGAAAGCACGGAAAGGCCGAGCGCCTGCAGGATGGAGACGCCGACCACCGGCTTGCCCAGAGCCAGGCCAAGGCCCCGGGCAGCGGCAACGCCGACGCGGATGCCGGTGAACGAGCCCGGACCGATGGTGACGGCGACGCGATCGATCGCCTCCATCCCGACGCCGGCCTTCTCCAGGGCCTCGTCGATGAAGCCCATCAATTGCTCGGCGTGGCCGCGGCCGATGTCGGCGCCGGCGATGCCGAGCGTCGCGTCCCGCGCCGACTCATAGAGCGCGACGTTGCAGGCCGTGCCGGCAGTATCGATGGCAAGAACGATCATGCGAAAGGATGGCCCCGTCTCAGGATGCCCGTGCAGGTTTCACCTCCCCGGGCGGTCGTCTCACCCTTCTGGACGCGCCGCCCCTGGCGCTGCCCGAAGAGCCGTTTCATGAATTCGGCTCAGACCGCTTCGACGGCCTGAACCTCGGGCACGAAATGATGCAGCAGGTTCTGCACGCCGTGCTTCAGGGTTGCCGTGGAGGATGGGCAGCCCGAACAGGCGCCCTTCATATTGAGGAAGACCGTGCCGTCGCGAAATCCCTTGAAGGTGATATCGCCACCATCCTGCGCGACGGCCGGCCGGACGCGGGTTTCCAGCAGTTCCTTGATGGTCGCGACGATGGTTTCGTCACCCTTCTCGAAGAACTCGCCTTCCTGATCGGCTTCTTCCGCTCGACCCTGCCCCGCCATGATCGGCTGGCCGGACATGAAGTGCTCCATGATGGAGCCGAGAATGGCGGGCTTCAGGTGCTGCCACTCGGCATCGGCCTTGGTGACCGTGATGAAGTCGTAGCCGAAATACACGCCGGTGACGCCGGGAATGTCGAAGATGCGGGCGGCAAGCGAGGAGCTGGCGCGGGCCTCGGTCTCGTCGCGGAACTCGGCCGTGCCGTTTTCCAGGACGACCTTGCCCGGCAGGAACTTCAGCGTTGCGGGGTTCGGGGTCGATTCGGTCTGAATGAACATGATGGTGCTCCCTGTCGGGTAAAGGCCGACGGTGAAAGAATGCGATCGAGCATAAGCGTACGGCGCCTCGCCATCAAGCCTGCGCCCGGACTGTCGCATAGCGATTGCGGGAAAATGGTGATTGCGTGGCCTGCATACCAGAGGTGCCTGTCGTTCGACAGAAAGATCCGTCGCCGAGAGGCTTCACCCTCGTCAGCTCAGCGCATCGATCTCTTCGTCCGTCAGCAAATCCGGTATGACGGTGACCGGGATCGGGAAGACGGCCGTCTTGCCGGCGATCGAAGCCACCAGCGGGCCGGGACCGTCCTTGTAGGAGCCGGCGGCGAGGACGAGAATGGCGATATCCCGATCCTCCTCGATCAGGCCGTAGATCTGCTCGGTGGGCATGCCCTCGCGGATGATCATCTCCGGCTCGATGCCGATCTTTTCGCGCACGTCATGGGCGACCTTTGCAAGCGTCGCTTCGGCTTCCGCACGGGCCTCGGCCCGCATGATCCCCTCGACGCCCAGCCATTGCTGGAAATCGCCATCGGGAATGACATAGAGCAGAACGAGGGCGCCGGAGGAGTGCCTGGCGCGCATGCCGGCATAATGCACGGCGCGGCCGCATTCCGGGGTGCCGTCGATCACCGCCAGAAACTTGCGGCGGTGACCTTCCATACGAGAGAGACGTGTCGAGACCATGGGCGAACTCTGACACTCGCGCCGGCCCTTCGCAAGACCGTTTTGATGCCGTCCCCGTTCGGGAACGGGAATGGCCTATTGGAGGAAGCCGATGATGTCGCGAACCTCGCGCATCGTCGTTTCCGCGCGGGACCGTGCCCGCTCGCCGCCATCGCGCAGGATCGCGTCGATATGGCTGGTGTCGGCCATCAGCCGCGACATTTCGCCGGTGATCGGGGCGAGCACGTTGACCGCGAGATCGACCAGCGCCGGCTTGAAGACGGAGAACTGCTGACCGCCGAACTCGGCCAGGATCTCGGCCTTGGTGCGATCGGCAAGGGCCGCATAGATGCCGACGAGATTGTCGGCTTCCGGGCGGCCGGCAAGGCCTTCGACCTCCGAGGGCAAGCCGTCCGGATCGGTCTTCGCCTTGCGGATCTTCTTCGAAATCATCTCGGCATCGTCCACGAGGTTGATGCGCGACAGATCCGACGGATCGGATTTCGACATCTTCTTCGTACCGTCGCGCAGGCTCATGACCCGCGGCGCGGGGCCGTCGATCATCGGCTCGACCATCGGGAAATAGGCATGCACCGGCTCTTCGCCGACGGTGATGTCGATGCCCTTGCCGCCGGTGCGGATATGGGCCTGATAATCGAGGTTGAACTTCATGGCGATGTCGCGCGCGAGTTCCAGATGCTGCTTCTGGTCGTCGCCGACCGGCACATGCGTTGCACGATAGACGAGAATGTCGGCCGCCATCAGGCTCGGATAGGCGAGCAGGCCGAGCGAGGCATTTTCCCGATCCTTGCCGGCCTTGTCCTTGAACTGCGTCATGCGGTTCATCCAGCCGATGCGCGCGACACAGTTGAAGATCCAGGCGAGTTCGGCATGCTGCGGCACGGCCGACTGGTTGAAGACGATATGGGCCTTGGGATCGATGCCGGATGCGATGAAGGCGGCGGCGATCGAGCGGATCTGCCCCGGCAGGTCCTCATGCACGAGCTGCGCCGTGATCGAGTGGAGGTCCACCACGCAGTAGATGCAGTCGTTCTTCTCCTGCAGCGCCACGAATTTGCGGATGGCACCGAGATAGTTGCCGAGGTGAAGATTGCCTGTCGGCTGGACACCGGAGAAGACGAGCGGCGGAAAGTTTGACATGGAAACCTCGATCAGGCGCGGGAAATCATGCGTTCTGCCGCGGGAACGGCCGGCGGAATTTTCCGGGCTTATGCACGGGCGATGCCCGACAATCAAGGTGGTTCTCCGTCGGCCGCGCGTTCCCGCCGCACGAGACTATCCGTTGATTGGTTGAAGGAGATCCCAGAGATTGCCGAAGGGGTCGGAAAAGACGGCGACAGTGCCATAGGGCTCGTGCCGCGGCTCCTCCTTGAACGTGACGCCTTTGGCAAGCATCGCAGCGTGATCGCGGGCGAAATCGTCGGTGAAGAGGAAGAACGAGACCCGTCCGCCAGTCTGGTTGCCGATGGCTGCCACTTGGCCCACGCCGTCGGCCTTGGCGATCAGAAGCGCTGTTTCCTGCGCGCCCGGTGGCCGCAGGACCACCCAGCGCTTGCCGTCTCCCAGATCGACGTCCTCCAGGAGCTCGAAGCCGATATCGTCGCGGTAGAAGGCGATCGCGTCGTCGTAATCGGGCACGACGAGCGTTATGCGGGCGATTGTCTGGGCCATCTGTTCCTCTTGAGCGCGGTCAGATCTGCGGTGGAGGCAGGACGCTGGTGTCGGCCTCCTCCTTGGCGGTTTGCGGGCGCGGCTTGCGCTTCAGGTTGCGGCGGAGCATCGAGGCATCCGCGCCACCGATCGCAAAGGCGAGCACGAAATAGACCATCATCGCCATCCCGATCAGCAGCATCAATGCGGTCAGCTGCGTCAGGAGACGCGCCTGCGGGGTCAGCCAGTCGGCGAGGTAGCCGGAGGCATAGTGGAGCGCGACCGCCATGACGGCCGTTGCCGCGAGAAGGCGCAGGACGCGCGAGAAGAGCGCGGGCTCCCACGCCCAGTGACCGCGGCGCACGAGCGTGACGAAGAGCAGCACCGTCGTCAGCCAGCCGGAGGCGGCTTCGGCGGTGGCAATGCCGCGTTCCCCGTAGAGCGGAAAGAGGGAGACGGCCAGCAGGCAGTTGAAAGCGACCGAAATGCCGGTGAACCGCATCGGCGTCTTGGTGTCCTCGCGCGCGAAGAAGCCCGGATTGAGCGCCTTGATCATGACGAAGGCGGGAAGACCGAGGCCGTAGATCGCGAGCGTCGAGGCGACGGTTGCCGTGGTCGCCGGCGAAAAGGCGCCGCGCTCGTAGAGCACCCGCACGATCTCGTCGGAGATGACCCAGATGGCGCCAGCGGCCGGCAGGGTGAGAAACAGGACGAATTCGAGCGAGCGGTTCTGCAGGTTCGCCGCTTCCTTCATCGCACCCCCGCGCAGCGCGCGCGACAGTTCGGGCAGGAGCACGACGCCGACGGCGATGCCGACGACGCCGAGCGGCAACTGGTACACCCGGTCGGCATATTGCAGCACGGCGATGGCGCCGTCCTTGGTGGAGGCGATCATCTGCCCGATCAGCTGGTTGATCTGGGTGATGCCGCCGGTGATTGCGGCGGGAAAGGCAAGCACCAGCAGGCGTTTAACGTTCGGCGTATAGCGCGGGCGGCGAAGGCCGAACCGCATGCCGGCATGGCGCACGCCTGCATAGAGCACAGCCATCTGAAGGATGCCCGCAACGAGCACGCCCCAGGAGAGATACCAGGCCGTCATCAGCGGATCGGCACCGGTCCACAGGCCGTAGGCGAGCGCCGTGATCAGGGTCAGATTGAGAAAGACCGGGGCGATGGCGGCTGCGAAATAATGATGCAGCGAGTTCAGCATGCCCGACAGCATCGCCGTCAGCGACATGCACATCAGATAGGGAAACATGACGACGGCAAGCTTCACCGTGATGTCGAACTTCTCGGCATCGCCGACGAAGCCGGGCGCAATGATCGTCGAGACGATCAGCGGCATGGCCAGTTCCATCGCGATGGTGATGACGAGCAGCACGGTGAAGAGAACGCCGAGGACCTCCTCGGAGAAGCGCTTCGCGCCATCGATGCCGTTCGCCTCGATCTCCTTGGCAAACAGCGGCACGAAAGCGGCGTTGAAGGCACCTTCGGCAAAGAGCCGGCGGAAGAGATTGGGGAAGCGGAAGGCGGCGTAGAAGGCATCGGCCATGGGACCGGTGCCGAGCGCTGCAGCCATCAGCGTTTCGCGGCCAAAGCCGAGCAGTCGGCTGCCGAGCGTGGCTCCGCCGACGGTTGCAAACTTGCGCGCGAGACTCATCCTTCGGCCTTCATTTTGCGGGGTCCTGCAGGCCGCGTGTTCGGCGGCGGTGCAGCGGCACCCGGCGCCGGTTGACCCTGCGGGGCATTGCCCGGGGCAACCTGGCCCGGTGGTTCCTTACCCATGGGAACATGGCCTAGGGGTGCGATCCCCTGGGCGATGATGCCGGCCGGCATGCGGTCGCGCACCTCGTCGGCCTGTTCGGCCATCACCGCCTTCAGGCGGGCGGTGATGTGGCCGTGCCGCGTCTCGTTGGTGATCTTCGCGCCCACGAGATCGGTGACGTAGAAGGTGTCGATGACCTTTTCGCCGAAGGTGGTGATGTGGGCGGAGTGGATATCGAGCGACAGGTCCGCCAGCACCGCCGTGATTTCGGACAGAAGACCGGTCCGGTCGAGGCACTCGACCTCGATGACCGTGAACTTGTTCGACAGCGAATTGCTGATCGTGACGGCCGGGGGCACGGTGAAGGTCTTGTTGCGCTTGCGCCCCTTGGTGCGGCTGGCGATGACGCCCGGCAGATCCTTCTTGCCGGACAGAACGTCCTCGATCATGCGGCCGATGCTTGCAGCACGTCGCGTTTCGTCGTCATCGACCGTGAATTCGCGGTTGATGAGAATGGTATCGAGCGCGCGCCCGTCCGACGTCGTGAAAATCTGCGCATCAACGATGTTGGCACCCGCCGCCGCGCAGGCGCCGGCGATGATGGCCAGCAGGCGCGGATGGTCGGGTGCGAGCACCGTGATCTCGGTAATGGCGTGGAACTGGTGCGTCCGCACCATGGTCGCCAGCGTCCGCGCGGCCTTGTCCGTCTCCCGGATGAAACGGGCATGCCGCACTTGATCGTCCAGCGACACCGATAGAAGATAGGGCTGGTAGTGCAGCCGCGAATAGGTCTTGCGATCCTTCTGGCTGAAATCGGCCAGCGCATCGAAGAGCAGCGAGGCCGCATGTGCAGCCCGCTCCTTGCGCGGCACGTCCGAAAATCCGCCGGACAGCAGCAGCTCCGTCTCATAGTATAGCGTGCGCAGCAGCTGGCCCTTCCAGCCGTTCCACACGCCGGGGCCGACGGCGCGGATGTCGCAGACCGTCAGGATCATCAGCATCTTCAATCGGTCGAGCGACTGGACGCGTTCGGCGAAGTCGAGGATCGTCTTGCGGTCGTTGAGGTCGCGCGTCTGCGCGACCATCGACATCGTCAGATGCTCCTCGATCAGCCACGCCACCGTTTCCGTCTGCTTGTGCGTCAGTCGGAGGCGGGGTCCGAGACGGCGGGCGAGCCGCGCGCCGGCCTGGGAATGATCCTCCGGACGCCCCTTGGCGACATCGTGCAGAAGCACGGCGACATAAAGCGCGGTGCGCTCCTCGACCTGCGGCATGAGCTTGCCGGCGAGCGGATGAATGTCCTGGTCGAGCCCGCGATCGATGCGCGACAGCATGTCCACGGACCGCAGCAGATGCTCGTCCACCGTATAGTGGTGGTACATGTTGAACTGCATCAGCGAGACGATGCGGCCGAACTCGGGAATGAAGCGTCCGAGCACGCCGGCCTCGTTCATGCGGCGCAAGACGAGTTCCGGGTCGCGGCGCGAGGTGAGGATGGAGATGAAGAGGCGGTTCGCCTCCTCGTTTTCCCGCAGGGCCGGCGTGATGAGGCCGAGCGAGCGCGTCAGCTGCTTGAGCGCGGCCGGGTGGAACTCCAATCCGTTGACATCGGCGATGTGGAAGAAGCGGATGAGGTTGACCGGGTCGCGCCGGAAGATGTCGGGGCTCGCCAGCGCAATGCGGCCGCCATCGTCGACGAATTCGAGCGAACCGGGAATTTTCCGCACACGGCGGCGGAAGCGGTTGATGACGGCGGAGAAGCCCGGCAGTTCCTTGGCCTGCTGGTCTTCCAGCGCCGCGCAGAAGATGCGCGTGAGGTCGCCGACATTCTTGGCGACCAGAAAATAGTGCTTCATGAAGCGCTCGACGGAAGTCATGCCGGGATGATCCTGATAGCCGAGGCTCTCGGCGATCTCGCGCTGGATGTCGAACGACAGGCGCTCCTCGGATTTTCCGGTCAGGAAGTGCATGTGGCAGCGCACGGCCCAGAGGAAATCGTCGGACTTGCGGAACAGGTGGTATTCGGAGCGCGAGAGAACGCCGAGCTTCACCAAATCGGCCGATTCGCGGACGCGGTAATAATATTTCGCAATCCAGAACAGCGTGTGCAGATCGCGCAGGCCGCCTTTGCCTTCCTTGACGTTCGGCTCTACGAGATAGCGCGTATCGCCGGCCTTGCGGTGGCGCTCGTTGCGCTCGGCGAGCTTGGCGGCGATGAATTGCGGGCCGGTATTGCGCACGATCTCGTCGTCGAACCGGGCTTCCAGATCGTCCACCAGTCCGGCGCAGCCGCAGATCAGGCGCGCTTCGAGAATGGCGGTGCGGATCGTCATATCCTCTTCCGACAGACGGATGCACTCTTCGACCGTGCGGGTGGCGTGGCCGACCTTGAAACCCATGTCCCACAGAAGATAGAGCATGTATTCGATCGCCGGCTCGCAGAAGGGCATCTTCTTGGACGGCAGGAGAAACAGGAGATCGATGTCGGAACCGGGCGCCAGCGTGCCGCGGCCGTAGCCGCCGACGGCCGCCACCGCGATCTGCATGGAGGGCGGCACGCTCGAGGCGCTGAAGATGTGGTGCAGCACGAAATCGTGCAGGATGGCGATCAGCCGGTCCTGCAGCCAGGAAATGCGCGCCGCACAGGCAAGCCCGCCGCCGTCCTGCTTGAGCAGTTCGTAGGCCTTGGCACGTCCACGAACATTGGCGTCCTTGAGCGTGGCGAGCAAGGCCTGCCGCATGGGATCGCGCTGCTCGGCATGCGCCGATGCGATGAAATCCACCTTGGCCTTGAGGGCTGCGATGTCCAGGATGTCGCTGAAGTCGATGTCCTGTCTCCTTGGCGCCGGCCGGATGTACTCCGGGCGCGCGATAGCTGCGAGCCGCTCTTTTGGCATCACATTCCGAACCTTCCGCCCTTCCGGCGTCTCTCTGCCACCGGTCGCGGCTCGATCGTCGCTTGCGCCCCACCCCCGAATTCCCATGGGGCCTGAAGACGATAGGGCCAAACGATTGCCAAGACGTTTCCGTCCGGGCCGATCCGTTGCTTCCAAGCGGGCAAATGCGCCCTTTCAAAGGCGTCTTTAAGCCGCCCGCCTGACCCAGGGCTGGATATGCTCGCGGCGCGCCGGAAAGGTCAAGCGGGGGCGGACAGGATCCTGCGCGGCCCCGCCTCAGGCACGGGCGTTACAGGCGTCAGGAGAGCTGCTTCTTCAGGGCGTAGAGCGCGTCCATCGCCTCGCGCGGCGTCATGTCGTCGGGGTTGAGCCGCCTCAGCGCATCTTCGACCGCGGACGGTTTGGCGCGCGCGACCTCCTCGCGGCGGATGGCCACCTGGAACAGAGGAAGATCGTCGATCAGCTGGCTCGCCGGGTTTTTCCGGTCGGCATCCTCGAGTTTCGCCAGCACGTCCTTTGCGCGCGCGACGACGGCAGCCGGCAGGCCGGCCAGACGTGCGACCTGGATGCCGTAGGAGCGATCGGCCGAACCCGGGCCCACCTCGTGCAGAAAGATCACGTCGCCGTCCCATTCCTTGACGCGCATGGTGACGTTGGACAGGCGTTTGAGCTTCTCCGAAAGCACGGTCAGCTCGTGGAAATGCGTGGCGAACAGGCCGCGGCAACGATTGGCCTCGTGCAGATGCTCGACGGCCGCCCAGGCGATCGACAGACCGTCGAAGGTCGCCGTGCCCCGGCCAATTTCGTCGAGAATGACGAGCGAGCGATCCGTCGCCTGATTGAGGATGGCCGCCGTCTCGACCATCTCGACCATGAACGTCGATCGCCCGCGCGCGAGATCGTCGGAGGCGCCGACACGGGAGAAGAGGCGATCGACCACGCCGATATGGGCGCTGGCGGCAGGCACATAGGAGCCCATCTGCGCCATGATGGCGATCAGCGCGTTCTGGCGAAGAAAGGTCGATTTACCGCCCATGTTGGGGCCGGTCAGCAGCCACAGGGCGCCATCGCCTTCTGGCGACAGGGGCGAGAGATCGCAGGTATTGGCGACGAAGGCGGCGGATGCCTGGCGGCGCAGCGCCTGCTCGACCACCGGATGCCGGCCCCCGTCGATCGCAAACATCTTCGAGGCATCCACCGTCGGACGTCGGTAATCCTGCTCTTCGGCAAGCACGGCAAGCCCGGCGGAGACGTCGAGAATGGCAAGCGCCAACGCCGCCGCCTTGATCTCCTCGGCTGCGGCAATGACGGCTTCGACCATGCTGTCGAAGGCGGCAAGCTCGATCCCGAGTGCCCGGTCGGCGGCATTGGCGATCTTGGTCTCGAGGTCCGCAAGCTCGGTGGTGGTGAACCGCATCGAATTCGCCATGGTCTGGCGGTGGATGAAGCGGGCTTTGGCGCCCTCTCCGTCCGTCATGGGACCGGCATTGCCTGCCGTCACCTCGATGAAATAGCCGAGCACATTGTTGTACTTGATCTTCAGCGAGCGGATGCCGGTTTCCTCGGCATAGCTCAGCTGCAGCGCGGCGATGACCCGGCGGGACTGGTCGCGCAGCGCGCGCATCTCGTCGAGCTCGGCATGGCAGCCATCCCGCAGGAAGCCGCCGTCGCGCTTCAGGAGCGGCAGGTCGTCGGCGAGCATGCCGGACAGTTTTTCGGACAGTTGGGAGGGCAACCGGGCAAGCGAGGTGCGTGCCGCTTCCAGCTCCGGCGGCAGGTCCGGCTGGCCGATCAGCCGGGCGATCTCGGAACCGGTCCGGATGCCGATCAGCACCGCGCCGAGATCGCGCGGACCACCGCGGCCGAGCGAGAGGCGCGACAGGGCGCGCGGCATGTCCGGCACATGCTTCAGCGCCGCCCGCAGATCGGCCGAGAGCGACGGCTGCGCGAGGATCGTGGCGATGGAGTCGAGACGCGTGCGGATGCGGTCCGGATCGGTCAAAGGCGACATCAGCCGCTCGGCGAGAAGACGGCCGCCGCCGCCGGTCACGGTGCGGTCGAGGGCTCGCAGCAGGGAACCGTCCCGGCTGCCCGAGAGGGTCTTGACCAGTTCCAGGTTCGCGCGCGTGGCGGGATCGATGAAGAGCGTCGAGGCGGCGCTTTCGCGCTCGGGGATGTCGAGCGGCGGGCGTTCGGCGAGCTGGGTTTTTTCGACATAGCCGACGGCGGCCGAGGCGGCGGCCAGCTCGGCGCGGGAAAACTGGCCGAAACCATCGAGCGTCTTCACGCCGTAATAACGGGCCAGACGGTTTTCGGCGGTGGCGCTATCGAACAGGATGGCCGGCTGCGGCACGGCAACGCGCCCGATGACATCGAGCACGGGGCGCATGTCGGGATCGTAGAACAGCGTGTCGGCGAGGATGAGTTCGCGCGGCTCGATGCGCAGGATATCGGCGAGAAGCCGCGTTTCCGTCGTTTCGGAGAGACGGAAGATGCCGGTGGAAATATCGATCCAGGCAAGCGCAAAGGCCGGCTCGGCGCTGCCGCGCAGACGCGCCATGGCCATCAGGTAGTTGCTCTCCGACGCGACGAGCAGCTTTTCCTCGGTGATGGTTCCCGGCGTGACCAGACGCACGACGTCCCGCTTGACGACCGACTTGGAGCCGCGCTTGCGGGCCTCGGCCGGGTCTTCCGTCTGTTCGCAAACGGCGACGCGGAAGCCGAGGCCGATCAGCTTCTGCAGGTAATCATCGGCAGCGTGGATCGGCACGCCGCACATGGGAATGTCCTGACCGAGGTGCTGCCCACGCTTCGTCAACACGATCCCGAGTGCGCGCGAGGCTTCCAGAGCATCGTCGAAGAACAGCTCGTAAAAATCCCCCATGCGATAGAACAGGAGGGAGCCGGGATTGTTGGCCTTGATCTCGATATACTGTTCCATCATCGGCGTCGCCTGCACGCGCACTTCGGGCGGCACCGCGGATGACGCAGCCGTTGCTTCGGCCGTCGAGGGGAAATGTGTCGTCAAGATATACCAGATTTCGCTAAAAAAGCCGCCAGCCGGCCAAAAAGACAGTGTCACCCTAGCGAACGGCGTCTATAGAAGACAACAAGAAAGCGCGGCCGGGGGTGGCCGCCCACAGAAGCTTGAGGGATCCGAGGGAGCATCGACATGGCAAACGAACGCAAGGCCCGTGCAGGCGGTACAGCCGTCACCGATCAGGAAGCGCTGGATTTTCACGCGCAGGGACGCCCCGGCAAGCTGGAGATCACGCCGACGAAGCCGATGGCAACGCAGCGCGATCTGTCGCTCGCCTACTCGCCCGGCGTCGCGGTTCCCGTGAAGGCGATCGCCGCCGATCCGGCAACGGCCTATGATTATACGACGCGCGGCAACATGGTCGCCGTCATCTCCAACGGCACCGCCATTCTCGGCCTCGGCAATCTCGGCGCCCTCGCCTCCAAGCCCGTCATGGAAGGCAAGTCGGTTCTCTTCAAGCGGTTTGCGGACGTCGATTCCATCGACCTCGAAGTCGATACCGAAGATGCGGACACCTTCATCAACTGCGTGCGCTATCTCGGGCCCTCTTTCGGTGGCATCAATCTCGAGGATATCAAGGCGCCGGAATGCTTCATCATCGAGCAGAAGCTGCGCGAGATCATGGACATTCCGGTGTTTCACGACGACCAGCACGGCACCGCGATCATCGCGACGGCCGGCCTGATCAACGCGCTGGAGCTGACCGGCCGCGACCTGAAGACCACCCGGCTCGTCTGCAACGGCGCGGGTGCTGCGGCCATCGCCTGCGTCGAACTGATCAAGTCGCTCGGCTTTGCGCCCGAGAACATCATCATGTGCGACACCAAGGGCGTGATCTACCAGGGCCGCACCGAGGGCATGAACCAGTGGAAGTCGGCCCATGCGGTCAAGACCGACCGGCGGACGCTGGAAGAGGCGATGGACGGCGCGGACGTCGTGCTCGGCCTGTCGCAGAAGGGCGCTTTCTCCGAAGCCATGATCCGCTCGATGGCGCCGCAGCCGATCATTTTCGCCATGGCCAATCCCGATCCGGAAATCACGCCGGAAGAGGTTGCCTCCATCCGTGACGACGCGATCATGGCGACCGGGCGCTCCGACTATCCGAACCAGGTCAACAACGTTCTCTGCTTCCCCTACATGTTCCGCGGCGCGCTGGACGTGCGGGCGACCACGATCAACGAGGACATGAAGATCGCCGCGGCGCGGGCGCTCGCAAGCCTTGCCAAGGAGGATGTGCCCGACGACGTCGCGGCTGCCTATCAGGGCAACCGTCCCCGGTTCGGCGCGCAGTACATCATTCCCGTGCCCTTCGATCCGCGCCTGATCTCGTCGATTCCGGTCGCCGTCGCCAAGGCCGCGATGGAAAGCGGCGTGGCGCAGAAGCCGATCGCCGATCTCGCCGCCTACGGCCACCAGCTTTCGATGCGCCGCGACCCCATCGCCTCGACGCTCGCACGGATCTACGAGCGGGTGCGGCTTGCGCCGAAGCGGATCGTCTTTACCGAGGGCGAGGAAGTGCCGATGATGCGCTCGGCCCTCGCCTATGCCAATCAGAAGCTCGGTACGGCCCTGCTGCTCGGCCGCGAGGACCGCATGCGCGAGACGGCGGCGCGCGAGGGCATCGATCTCGACCGCCCCGGCATCAAGCTCGTCAATGCCCGCATTTCCGATCGCACCGGCGCCTACACGGACTATCTCTATGCCCGCCTGCAGCGGGAGGGTTACCTGTTTCGCGACGCGCAGCGGCTGATCAACAACGACCGCAACCACTTCGCCGCCTGCATGGTCGCGCTGGGTGACGCCGACGGCATGGTGACAGGCATCACCCGCAACTACTCGACCGCCCTCGACGATGTCAGGCGCTGTATCGATGCCAAGCCGGGGCACCGGGTGATCGGCGTGTCGATCGCGCTCTGCCGGGGCCGCACGGTTCTGGTCGCGGATACGGCGGTGCACGACATGCCGTCCTCCGAGGAACTGGCGGATATCGCCGTGGAGGCCGCAGGGCTCGCAAGACGCCTCGGCTATGTCCCGCGCGTGGCGATGCTGGCCTACTCCACCTTCGGGCATCCGCATGGCGAGCGCTCGGACCGGGTCCGCGAGGCTGTGAAGATCCTCGACCGGCGTCGCGTCGATTTCGAGTATGACGGGGAAATGGCGGCCGATGTCGCGCTGAACATGAAAGCGATGGAGCAGTATCCGTTCTGCCGTCTGTCAGGCCCGGCCACGGTGCTCGTGATGCCGGCGTTCCATTCCGCCTCCATCTCGACCAAGATGCTGCAGGAACTGGGCGGTGCCACGATCATCGGCCCGCTGCTGGTCGGCCTCGACAAGCCCGTGCAGATCGTCTCCCTGACGGCCAAGGACTCCGAGATCGTCAACATGGCGGCGCTGGCCGCTTATAACGCCGGGTAACGCGGGGGCCTTCCCGAACCCCAACGAAAAATGCCCTTCCCGGTCTGGGAAGGGCATGAGATCCGGGAACCCGCGCGATCACGCCTCTTTTTCAGAGAGCGAAACGGCTGTTCAAAGCGCGAAGCGGGTGGCGTCGGCGCCGTAGTAATTCAGGTAACGGCCGGCGATGTTGGTGATGGGCAGGACGACGAGAATGTCAGTCGTGCGGAAGGCCTCGTCCACCACGGCGCCGTCGCCGACCATGGCGCCGATGCGCAGATAGCCCTTGATCAGTGGCGGCATGGCGGAGAGGGCGGCACGCGCCTGGATCGCCTCGACCGGCATGAGGTCCATGACGCGGTAAAGTTCCGGTCGCGCTTCCACCTGCCAATCGCCGCTGGCCGGCACCGTGTGATGCAGGAAGGACAGAGCCAGCGCGTGATGTTCCGGAATGGTGCCGGGGAACGAGGCACAGCCGAACATCGCATCGATGCCATGCTTCAGCGCATAGGCCCAATTGCCCTGCCACAAAAGCTCCACGGTCCGCTTGGTGCGATAGGACGGCAGGACGCAGGAGCGGCCGAGTTCCATGAACCGCTTGCCGGGGTGACGGGCGATCATCGGGTCGATCAGGAATTCCGAGGCCGAATAAAAACCCTGGGCGGCGACGGCTACATCCTGTCGCAGCAAGCGGTAGGTTCCGACGATCTGGGCTTCCGACTGTCCGGGAAGCGAGGTGTCGAGCACGAGGAGATGGTCGCAGACGGCATCCCAGCCATCGATATCGCGGCCGATCAGGGCGGCACCAGCCGGGACGCGGGCGCCCATTTCCTCGACGAACACCTTGTAGCGCAGGGCCTGTGCGGCATCGATCTCAGAGGGCGTGCGGGCGATCCGCGTTTCGAGCGGCCCGATGCGGCCGAGCACATCGCTGGCCGGCGCGAGATCGCGCGGCGGGCGGGCCCGAGCAAGGGTCGGGCTCGCCACGGGCACGGACAGGGTGCGCAGAGCCGTCATGGATTCCAGAATTTCGATCGTCATCGCAGATTACCCCTAATCGCGAGCATGCGCCTGCACGTAAACCGCGAACGCTGAGGGAAGAAAACGGGTATTTTCCCGACATTTTCCGAATCACGCCCGGGCTGCGGTGGCAGTCCGCTTCCTGCAGGCCTTTAAGCATGTCACTGCAACAAGACCGTGACAAGGCTTGAGTGGTGATCCTTAGCCGGCAATCAATCGCGTGACCAGATCGATCAGAAGCTTGGGGTCGGCAGGCTTGGCCAGCACCGCATCCGCACCCGCCTCCAGCAAGGCGCGATGGGTTTCCGGTCGGCGGTCGGAGGTCTGCACGATGACGGGAAGCCGGGACGCGGCGTCCGTCGATTGCTCGGACAGACGCAGCCGACGCAGCGTCGTCAAAGCGTCGCCCGAGGGCATGTTGAGGTCCGTGATCAGGATTTTTGGCGCAGGCCCCTTGCCAGCAGCCTCCGGTGCTTCGCGATCGAGCAGGTCGTCCAATGCGGCAAAGTCCACGACATGGCGAACGGCGTGCCCCGCGCGCTCCAGCGTGCTTTTCAGGATCGCCGCATTGACCGGATCGTCCTCCCCGAGCAGCACGGTCGGCTCGACCAGCGCAACGGCTGAGGATGCGGTATCCATCTCGTCCCGAAGGAGCATCTCATCCCGAAGGACGGGGCGGTTGTCGTTGATGGCGTCGCGAACCTCGATGCCCCTCAGCTGGCCTTTGAGCACGGCCACCAGCGAGCGTTCCCGCAGCGGGCGAATGAGCCAGGCGTGAAAGCCGTCCGTCTGGTGCAGCGGCTGCTGGATGCGCTCTTCCGGATTGGCCAGATAGGTCCGCCGCAGCGGCAAGGCATCGAGGTCGGGCTTGTCGTCGCAGATCCTCCGGAACAGGGCGGCACAGCGATGATCGACGATGACATCGGTCAGCCGCGCGGCGCCGTCCGTGTCCGTCGTTGCCTGCAGCAGGTGCTCCGCCTGTCCCAAGGAGGAGACGAGGCGGCAGCGACCGCCCAGCGTCTCGATCGTCGCTGCCAGCGCCTCGGACGCGGGACCTTTCGGCGCGACCAGCAGCACCCGGGAGCTGGAAAGCGTGCGGCTGCGGGCCGGGGCGAGCGACGGGCCGGATGCCTGCAGGGGAAAGCGGATCTCGAAGAGGCTGCCGGCGCCGAGACGGCTGGAGACGGTGATGTCTCCGCCGAAGGCCCGGACGATCCGCCGCGAGATGGCGAGGCCGAGGCCGGTGCCGCCGGCCCGGGAGGCCGTGCTGCCGGCCTGTTCGAACGCATCGAAAATGCGCGACTGGTCGTCCGTCGTCATGCCCGGCCCGGTGTCCGTGACGCGCAGCACGAGGCTGCCCATCTGCTCGGCGCAGCTGACGAGAACGCCGCCCGTCGTCGTGAACTTGACGGCATTGCCCACCACGTTGAAGAGGACCTGCTTGAGGCGGGGACCGTCGATCTGCAGCGTGTCGGGCACGTCTGCCGCGATGGTGGAGGCGATTTCGATGCCTTTGGCGTGCGCACGATGCGACAGCATTTCCACGACGCTCTCGACCAGCGGACGAAGGGCCTGGCGTGTCGGGCGCAGAGCGAACCGCCCTGCTTCCATCGAGGCACAATCCAGCAGATCATCGACGAGCTGCACGAGGTCGTGACCGGACTGGCGCATGCCGGCAAGATAGTTCGCCTGCTGCGGCGTCAGCCGGGTCTGGTCGAGCAGGTCGCTCATGCCGAGAATGCCCGACAGCGGCGTGCGGATCTCGTGGCTGACCGTGGCCAGCAGATGCGATTTCGCCTGGCTTTCGGCCTCGGCTCTTCGCAGCGCCGCCGCGTTGTCGCGCGCCGCACTGACATTGTCGGTGATATCGCGACCAACGCTGACGATGCGCAACGTGCCGGTTCCGGCCTCGCGCGTCAGCACGTCGTGCCAGTCGAAGCAGCGCGGACCGTCGGGTGTGGGGAATTCGACCGTATAGCGACCGGAGGTGCCGGCAGGACGCAGCGCAAGCCCGAAGGCCTGACAAAATTGTCCCTCGGGCATCGGCGAGCCGGTGAGCGTGCGAAAGGTCTCGTTGGCTTCGAGAATAAGGCCTCCGGAGTCGCGCAGCATCGCCACGTCGCCGAGCGCGTCGTGGATCGCGAAGCGCGCCGTGCTGGCTTCGCGGGCTTCCCAGGCGCGATCGCCCGAGCCTTCGGACAGAGCGCTGCCTCCGCGACGCCCGTCACTGAACAGAAGGGCAATGCCGGCCAAGCCCGCAATGGCGAGGCAAAGCGGCAACAAGATCAGGTTTGCCTGCAGGCCTTCGGCAAGAATGGCGCCCGAGGCGAGAAGGCCGACGCCGGCAATGGCAGGGCGGAGGGCTAAAAGGCGGGCGCTGCCGGGCGTGATGTCCGTGCCGTCATGCTCGGGAAACGCTGCGCGCGCAGGGAGCAATTCGGGCAGCGCGTCGTGCCCCTCAGCAGGGGTCTGCGACAGGTGCTGGACGATCGTGCGCTGCAGTCTCGAAGGCTCGCTCATGCGCTTTGCCTATCATGCAGCCGTTGGAAATGATTTCAGCCGATCGATTGCATTTTAACGATCGCGCTTTTTTGCCTGCAGAATCTCGTCCAGCACGATCGCGCCGGCCCCAACGGAGATGAAGACATCGGCGAGGTTGAAGACGGCGAAAGACCAGGTCTCGGTGTAGAACAGGATATAGTCGATCACATAGCCGTAGAGAAACCGGTCGACGAGATTGCCGAGCGCACCGGCGATGATCATGGCATAGCCGAGATGGGCGAAGAAGCGGTCCTTCGGCGTCTTGCGCCAGAGCCAGAGCACGAAGCAAACCACCACGAGGCGCATGCCCACGATGAACCAGCCTTCCATGCCGGACAGCATGGAGAAGGCGACGCCGTAATTATAGACCCGGTAGAGCGCCAGCATGGGGATGACGTGAACGGCCTCCTCCATCGGCAGATAGGCCTCCACCGCCTGCTTGATCGCCTGATCGAGCACAAGCGCGAGAAGGATGAAGATCGCGATGGGCCTGGGGCGCGAAAACAGGGTCGGCCGGCTTTCGGGCGCGGTCGGGGCGAGAGGTGTCCGGCTGTCGGTCATCCGCGATCGTCCAGTGTCAGCAGGTGGCGCCGGGCCTCGAACAGCATGACGCCGGTGGCGATGGCGAGATTGAGCGAGTCCGCACGTCCGGCTTGGGGGATGCGGGCGAGCTTGTCGGCCTTGGCCGCAAGTTCGTCCGGCAGCCCGGCCTGCTCGTTGCCCATGAGGACGACGACCGGGCGCGGGCGGTAATCGATCGTGCGGTAATCGACCGCCCCGGCCAGATGGGTGCCGACGACCATGACGCCGGTCAATTTCTGCCATGCGAGAAACTCGGCCACCGTCGCGCGGAATACGGGCACGGCGAAGACCGAACCCATGGTCGCCCGCACGGTTTCGAGCGAGAAGGGATCCGTCGTCTCGCCGATCAGGATGACGCCGGAGACGCCGGCCGCATCCGCCGTGCGGATGATCGTACCGAGATTGCCGGGATCGCGCACCCTGTCGAGCGCCACATAGGTCTCGTTCGCCCGCGGCTTGATATCCTTCAGCATGCCGTAGCGCTGCTCGAACACGCCGACGACCATCTGCGGATTGTCGCGGCGGGTGACGGTGGCGATCACCTTTTCGCTGACTTCCAGCACGAGGCCGCCGCGCGCCACGGTGCGTGCGGCGATGTCGTCCACAGGCTTCTTGCCCTTGGCGGCCTTGGCATAGACCAGCGTGCGGATGGTCCAGCCGAGCTCGACCGCGTCGATGACGAGCTTCAGACCCTCGGCGATGAAGGTGCCGCTCTCGTCGCGCGCCTTCTTCTGGGTGAGCGCACGGATATCCTTGATGATCGGATTGGCAAGGCTCGTGACCTCTTTCACCTGTCCGACCCGGCCCTCGCCGCGTCCCACCTGTCCGCGCGGATTGCCGTTGCTGTAATCGCTGCTCATTTCGGCACCCACCGGCTGAAGAGAGACGTGGACAGCGCCCGGCCGACGCCGGCGTCACCATCCTGTTTGGATCCCGCGTTTTCGCGCAGGATCAGTTCGCCCGATTCGACGACGCCACCACGGCCGCGCATGATCTCGCGCATCAGCTCGTGGATGGAATAGAAGCTCGCCCGGATGGAATAGGCGGTCAGCACGAGACCGCGTGCGTCGTCGGAGAGGAGTTCGCGGCAGATGTCGAGCATGCCGGCGAGGTGATCGAACAGGTGCCAGACTTCGCCGTTCGGACCACGGCCGAACTTGGGCGGGTCTGTGAGAATGATGTCGTAGCGGCTGCCGCGGCGCTCCTCGCGCTGGATGAACTTCATCGCATCGTCGCAGATCCAGCGGATCGGCAGCGCCTCGGCCCGGCCGAGCGCCTGGTTCTCGCGACCCCAGCCGATCGCCTTTTTCGAGGCGTCGACATGCGTCACCTCAGCGCCGGCCTTCGCCGCAATCAGCGAGGCGACGCCGGTGTAGCCGAAAAGATTGAGCACTTTCAGCGGCCGGCCGGCCTCCTCCACCTGCGCCTTCATCCACCGCCAGTGCGCCAGCTGCTCGGGAAAGACGCCGACATGGCGGAAGGAGGTGAAACGGCCAAAGAATTCGGCGTCGAGCAGACGCATCGGCCAGGTCTCGCCGAGCATTTCGCGCGGAAAACGCCAACGGCCCATGCCGTCTTCGTCGGTGTCACCGGTAAAGATCGCGTCCGCCTGCTCCCAGAGCGGGCCTTGCGACTTCGGCCACAGTGCCTGCGCCTCGGGACGAACGATCGTGTAGGGGCCGTATTGCTCGAGCTTAAGCGCATCGCCGCTGTCGATCAGGCGATAATCCGCCTCCCCCGCCGTCTCCAGGATCACAGGCACGCGCTCCCCCGGCTTGGTGCCGGCGCGCTGACGCATGGTGACGGGCGTGGATGTATCCGAAGTTGGCTCTGCCGGCGACGGACGCGAGGTTGCCGGCTGCGGGCGGCTCGACGAGCGCTTCCCGTGCGGTTCCTGTCTCGAAGGCTCCTGCTTTGACGGTTTGGAACCGGCGTCCGAGCGCGCCGGGCCGGCGATCGGCGGACCCTTGCGGAACGGACCGGATTTCGGAGGCGCCTTACCGGGCGATCGTCTCTGCTTGTCCTTCAAGGGGCGTCATTTCCCGTTTCTTCAGCGTGTGGCGTGCAAATAGCATCGCAACTGCTCTTGGCAAAGCGGTTTCCGCCCGTAGATTTCGGTGCAAGGCGCGGCCGGGCGGGCGTAATCAGGATGGCCGCCGCTTGGCATGAGATCGAGGAGACTATCCATGGACATGACCGGTGAAGAGCGGATCTCCGCCCCGCGCGATGCCGTCTGGGCTGCCCTCAACGATCCCGAGGTGCTGAAGGGCTGTATTCCCGGCTGCACGCGGCTCGAATGGACCTCTCCCACAACATTGGATGCCGTCGTCACGGTCAAGTTCGGTTTCATGTCCATGGCGTTTTCGGGCGTCATCACGCTCACGAACATGAACCCGCCCGAGAGCTATACGATCTCCGGTGAAGGCAAGGGCGGCCTTGCCGGATATGCGAAGGGTGGAGCAGATGTGCGGCTGGTCGAGGATGGCGAGGAGACGATCCTGCATTACGCCATTGTTGCCGACGTCTCGGGCAAGATCGCAGCGCTCGGATCGAAGCTCGTGCAATCCGGCGCAAACCGGATCGCGAGCCGCTTCTTTTCGGACTTTACGTCCGCCGCCAATGCGAAGGCTGCAAAGGCCTGAGCCCTACTTCTGCTGGGCTGCGATCATCGTCGGGCTGGAGCCTTGAAATGCCGGGCGATCGATCGGCGCGTTTGCGGCCTGCGCCGAAACGATCGCTTCCTGCTGCTGGCGACGCTTTTCGGCCTCCGTGTGCCATTTCAGCGCTTCCTTCGCCTCGACGCGCGAGCGCTTGCGATACTTGCCCTGACTGAACCAGACGGCGCAGGCACCGATCACGAGACCGAGAATGACGGCGAGAAACAGGAAGACGAAGAACGGCCCCGAGATCGCCAGAACCGTGTCGGACGGATCGAACGGATTGAAGCCGAGCGTGACCTGCTGCCGGTTTGCGACACAGAGCACGATAAGCACGATCCCGAGCGGAACGAGAACGACGATGTTCAGAATTTTACGCAGCATGCGAGCCGGTCTCCGCGTCTATCAGGGCCTGACGACAAGATGGGCGTCAAACGCGCCGGGTCAAGATCATGCGATCATGTGCTGATACAGCGATCGCGAAATCAGTCTTCGTCTTCCTCGTCGACATCCGCGTCGGAACCGGGATTCAGCCGTTCGCGCAGCTCCTTACCGGTCTTGAAGAACGGCACCCATTTTTCCTCGACGAAGACGCTGTCGCCCGTGCGCGGATTGCGGCCCGAGCGGGAGGGTCGGTTCTTGACGGAGAAGGCGCCGAAGCCGCGCAACTCGACGCGATTGCCCCCCGCCAGCGCATCCGTAATCTCATCGAGAACGGCGTTGACGATGTTCTCGACATCGCGGTGATAGAGGTGCGGGTTTCGAGCCGCCACAATCTGCACCAGTTCCGACTTGATCACCCTCTGCCCCCTCTTGACGACGTTCTTCGCGAGACGCCCGTCATCCGCGGGCTAACGATCGAGATCCTTTCGCGGACCGGACACGCTCCAGCGCGGGTTGCCCCGCGCTCGGCGTCTCTCAATCGCGGCCAACCTGCCAAACGGAAACGAGACCGTCAAGAAACAACTTGTCCTGCGCCAGATTTCCCGAAAACGGAAAACCGTCAAATCCCAACGATTTGGCAAAGATCGCGGCCAGCGAACCCAGCCCGAACGGCAGTCCGGTCTCCGGCTTTTCCCAATCGACGATCGGCAGGGTATCGGCCACGTTCCGGCTCTTGAAATAGTCGCGGATCTCCCGCTCGCCGCCGAGCTCGTCGATCAGTTTCAGATCGACCGCCTGGCGTCCGGTGAAGATCCGGCCATCGCCGAGGCGCAGGGCTTCCTCACGCGAAATCTTGCGACGTTCCGCGACGAGATCCACGAACCAGGCGTAGCTGTCGTCGATCATCGACTGGATTACGGCCTTTGCCGCATCGCTCGGCGGATGAAACGGCGATGGCTCGGCCTTCAGCGGCGCGGACTTGATCTCCTCGAGCGAGACGCCGAGCTTGTCGAGCAGCGTCTTCACCTGCGGATACTGGAACAGGACGCCGATGGAACCGGTGATGGACGTATCGCCGGCAACGATCCGGTCGCCCGCAATCGCAACCATGTATCCCGCGGACGCCGCCAGGGTCCGGACGTCGGACACGACAGGCTTCTTCTCCGCCACCTTGCGGATCGCGTCATAGAGCGTCTCGCCGCCATAGGTGGAGCCGCCGGGTGAATTGATGCTGACGATCAGGCCCTTGACCTGGTCGGCCTTGGCGATGCGGTCGAGACGTTCGAGCAGCTCGCGATCATCCAGAATGACGCCGGACACGGTGATGCGCGCAACCTGGCTTGCGCCGAGCACGCCCGAGCGCGACTGGGCGATGCCGACATAGACGCCGATGGCGACGAGCACGATGAGCCCGATGGCCACGAGACGCCAGAAGCCCAGCTTGCGACGCAGCTGTCGCCGATCGACGAATGCGAGAGGATCCATTCCATATTTCCCTGTTCAGCGCGCAGCAGCAAAAGCCGGCACCGGATTTTCCGACGACGACTCCTACTGCATATTCAAGCGAACCGGTATCGGCGTATGGGAAAAAATCCGTCGCCACGGACGGGCGCGCGTGCTGTTTCCGACACGCCACGCTAACGCTTGCAGACCCGATCGACAAAGAATTCCACGTATCCATTGTATGGCGACATAAAAATCTCCATATTCACGCATCTTGACACCATCGGCCGACGACGTCTGGACCCCGACGTCGTCCGACCCCTGGACTTACGGAACCGCTCATGGCGAACGATGTGCATTTTCCCGGCGCCCTGCCGCATACGGGGCCGACGGTCAACGACGCCTATGAACGGGCGGCCAGACACTCGCGTCGCGTCAAGCGGCTGAAGATCGTCCTGCCGATCGTCGCCGTCATCATCGCCATCATCTTCGCTGCCGTTTCGATCATCCGCACCATGCTGCCGGAGGAACTGCACATCGAGAACGCGACGATCGAGAACGGCAAAATCGTCATGCAGAACCCTGCGATTTCAGGGCGCAACAAGCAGGACATCAGCTATTCGATGAAGGCCGAGCGGGCCCTGCAGGATATCGCCAATCCCGACCTGATCACGCTGGAGAGGATCCATGCGGAAATGCCGGTCAACGACAAGACGATCGCCACCGTGGATGCGACGAGCGGGCTCTATGATCGTGGCGGCAATACGCTCGACATGAACGCGCCCTTTACGATCTCCATGAACAATGGGGTCATCGCCGATTTCCAGGCCGCCTATCTGGATATCAACGCCGGCGAGATGCGGAGCCAGAAGCCCATCGCCATTCGGATGTCCGGTGGGTCGATTGTTGCGCAAGAGATGAGAATGACGGATAAAGGGCGGGTAATCTCCTTTGAAGGCATGGTGAAGGTCGTCGTCGAGCCGAGCACCATACGCAAGAACGCAAATTAGGACCCGGTGCAGCCCATGTCGACCCTCCCTGCCTCCCCTCTCCGCCATGCCTCCCTTCCCCGCCGCAGCCTTCCGCTCGCCGGCCTCCTCGCCTCGTCTCTCGCCTGCCTCTGCCTGACCTTCATGCCGGCCATGGCCCAGCAGAAGAGCCGGATGAGCGGCATGAAGCTCTCCAACGATCAGCCGATCCAGATCGAGAGCGACAAGCTGGAGATCAAGGATCCCGAAAGCAAGGCGATCTTCACCGGCAATGTGAAGGTGGTTCAGGGCGCAACCACGCTGCAGGCCGGCAACATGGTCGTCTACTACAAGTCCGGCGGCGGCTCGATTTCGGGCGGCAATGCCGAGATCGATCGGATCGAGGTCGACAACAAGGTCTTCCTGCAGTCGGGAACGCAGCAGGCGACGGCCGACAGCGGCCAGTTCAACATGGCGGCACAGACACTGGTGCTCAAGGGCAAGCAGGTGGTGCTGTCGGAAGGCAAGAACGTCTTCAGCGGGTGTCAGCTCAACGTGCATATGGAAACCGGAGAGGCACAGCTGGATTCCTGCGGCGGCCGCGTCCAGATCCAGCTCGATCCGAAATCCCAGAAGACCAACTGACGCAGCCCCAGACCGTGAACATTCCTTTCAAGCGCAAGCGCGGCGCCGAGCCCGCCGTTCCGTCCTTTGCCAAGGACCTCGGCACCGCCGTATTCGACGACAGAACGCCCGAGGACAAGGCCCGGTACGACGGCACGCTGATCGCCCGGGGCCTGACCAAGAGCTATCGCGACCGCAAGGTGGTGGGTGGCGTGTCGCTCGTGGTGCGCCGCGGCGAAGCGGTCGGACTGCTCGGCCCGAACGGGGCCGGAAAGACCACGTGCTTCTACATGATCACCGGCCTCGTTCCTGTCGATGAGGGCACGATCGAGATCAACGGCAACGACGTCACATCCATGCCGATGTATCGACGGGCGCGGCTCGGCGTCGGCTACCTTCCACAGGAAGCGTCGATCTTCCGCGGACTCTCGGTCGAAGACAACATTCGCGCCGTGCTGGAGCTGCATCAACCGAAGCGCGCGGCACAGGATGCCAAGCTGAATGCGTTGCTAGATGAGTTCAACATCGCGCATCTGCGCAAGGCGGCGGCGATTTCGCTCTCGGGCGGCGAGCGGCGGCGGCTGGAAATTGCGCGCGCGCTGGCGACGGACCCGACCTTCATGCTGCTCGACGAGCCCTTTGCGGGCGTCGATCCCATTTCGGTCGCCGATATCCAGGCGCTCGTGCGCCATCTCACCTCCCGCGGCATCGGGGTGCTGATCACCGACCACAATGTTCGCGAGACGCTGGGCCTGATCGACCGCGCCTATATCATCCATGCCGGCGAGGTGCTGACGCATGGACGCGCCAACGACATCGTCAACAATCCGGACGTGCGCCGCCTCTATCTCGGCGATAATTTCAGCCTGTAGACCCCAGAAAGCGGCGAGACGACGGTCCTGTTTCCCATGGCACAGGATCGTCCGCCGCATCGCCCTTGACGCATCCTTTGGATTGCGCGACGCTCGATCCTGACGTTGCCGGCTCACCCCGTGCGACATCCGCGTACCGGTACGCCTCGCTCGTCGCGTGGATACGGACAAAGCACGTCCCTGCCGCTGGCGACGGCACCCAAGCTTCGCATGCGGCAATCTTATCAATTTTATTACAGCCGCTTGACCAAACCTCCGTAATAAGCAATTTTCGGGCCAGTTGACGAAGTCAGGCGAGATTTCGCGTCGAGGCGAAGATCGTGCCGGACATCCGGAGCGTTGCGCGTCATCTTCACGATCTCGACTTTGCTCCATGCTTTAAGCTGATGCAGAGGTCGCCGTGCCGCTTCCGGTTCGCGCGATGTCTGACGTAGGGGAGTTTTGCGTTCATGGCACTTTCGGCCAGCCTGTATCTGCGCCAGTCCCAAAGCCTGGCCATGACGCCGCAGCTGATGCAGTCGATCCAGCTGCTGCAGATGACGCATTTCGAACTGACCCAGTTCATCGAGCAGGAGGTCGAGAAGAACCCGCTTCTCGAATTCGTGTCCGAAGCCGAACAGCCGAGCGACAGCGCCCGCGACGACACGTCGCCGGACCATCGCGACTCGGAAGATCTTTCCGGACTGACCGACGTCTATGACGGCACGACGCGCGACGACGCGCTGCGCATGAGCGAGACGCTCGACGCCAATTTCGAAAACGTCTTCCCGGATGACACGGCACCGCAAAGGGCCGATGCGCCGGAACTGCTCAGCCAGTGGAAATCCATGTCCGGCGGGGGCGACGGGGAGACGAGCGACGGCTACGACCTCGAGGATTTCGTCGCCAACCGGCTGACCTTGCGCGACGCGCTGAACGAGCAGCTGATCCTCAGCATCCACGGCGCCCGCGACCGGATGATCGCCCAAACATTGATCGACCAGCTCGACGATGCAGGCTATCTGCATGCGGACACGGCCGAGATCGCCGAGCGGCTCGGCTGCACGGCGCCCGACGTCGAAGCCGTGCTCGGCACGCTGCAGCGCTTCGATCCGCCCGGTGTCTTCGCCCGCAGCCTCAGCGAATGTCTGGCGATCCAGCTGCGCCAGAAGAACCGGCTGGACCCGGCCATGTCGGCCCTGATCGGCAATCTCGAACTGCTGGCGCGACGGGATTTCGCGACATTGAAGAAGCTCTGCGGCGTCGATGAGGAGGACCTGATCGATATGCTCGGCGAGATCCGCAAGCTCGATCCGAAACCCGGCACGAGCTTCGAGATGACGCCCTGCGAGGCGATCGTGCCGGATATCGTCGTTCGCGCCGCGCCCGATGGCACCTGGGCGGTGGAGCTGAACCCGGAAACACTGCCGCGCGTGCTCGTCAACCAGGTCTACTACACGACGGTGTCGCGGCATGCGCCCAAGAACAGCGGCGACCATGCCTTCCTGTCGGAGTGCCTGCAGACGGCCAACTGGCTGACGCGAAGCCTCGACCAGCGCGCCAAGACCATCATGAAGGTGGCGACCGAGATCGTTCGCCAGCAGGATGCCTTTCTGGTCAACGGCGTCGATCATCTGCGTCCGCTCAATCTCAAGACCATCGCCGATGCGATCAAGATGCATGAGTCGACGGTCAGCCGCGTCACCTCGAACAAATATATGATGACGCCGCGCGGCCTGTTCGAGCTAAAGTATTTTTTCACCGTGTCGATCGGTTCGGCGGAGGGCGGCGATGGCCATTCGGCAGAGTCGGTTCGCCACCGCATCCGCAACATGATCGTGCTGGAAAGCCCGGAGGCCGTGCTGTCGGACGACGACATCGTGGAGATCCTGAAGACGGGCGGCGTCGACCTCGCACGCCGGACGGTCGCAAAATATCGTGAAGCGATGAATATCCCCTCCTCGGTGCAGCGGCGGCGCGAAAAGCGCGCCATGGCAAAGGTTTCCGCCTAGAGGCCGGACGGAGACCGCGTGCAGTGCAGCACGGAAACACGCGCAGGCTGTTCAGCATTCATTGACATTTTTTAGCGGCAAGCTTATAGGGCGCGCCGACAGTCATGATTGATAGGCTTCTTTTCCCCCTCTCCCGGACATCGTCGATCACGCGCAAAGTGAAAACGGCTGCGTGAAAGGCTTGGAGGTGGAAGGCGCTTGGAATAAACTGGGTGCGCAAATCATGAAAGAGAGGAAACTCCATGAGTGTGCGTGTATCCGGTAAACATATGGAAATCGGCGAGAGCTTTCGTCTTCGTATCGAGGACCAGATCGCTCAGGCGGTCACCAAGTATTTTGACGGAGGGTATTCGAGCCAGGTCACGGTGGTGAAGTCGGGACCGCGTTTCAGCGCGGACTGCATGATCCATCTGGACACGGGCGCTACGTTGCATGCGAACGGCGAGGCCACAGAGCCGCAAGCCGCATTCGACGCGGCATCGGAACGGATCGCAAAGCGCATTCGGCGTTACAAGCGCAGGCTGAAGGACCACCATAACGGCAGTGGTCATGCAGGCCTGGAAGTCGCCTACACGGTCATGGACTCCGTGCCGGATGAAGAGGACGAACTGCCGGAGGATTACGCACCGACGATCGTTGCGGAAAGCTCCAAGCAGATCCGGACCATGTCGGTGGCGAATGCCGTCATGGCCCTCGATATGACGGACAATCCGGTGCTGATGTTCCGCAACCCCGGCAACGAGGAACTGAACATCGTCTATCGCCGGACGGACGGAAATATCGGCTGGATCGACACGGCCAGCATGAAGAACTGACGAAGATGGACGGAGCGCCCGTGTTCGGATCGTCACGACGAGGCGGTCCGGGCCGGCGTATGAGACAGACACAGGCCTGACGGAACCCTTCGTTTCGCAGTGTCTGATCAAGAGAAGCGAGGCGGCGCGCGACAAGCGGCCGCCTCGTTGATAGACGGTGGTCGTCGGGCGCGGGGATGAAGCCTGGCGAGCATCGAGGGAAATGGGCCGCAGAGCCGGCACGTCGTGCCGTCCGACGCGACCCTGTCAACAAGGTACAAAAAAATGGCTTTGGCAGGTCTGCTGCAGCAAGATGCGATTTTTCCGACCCTTCGGGTGCAGTCCAAGAAGCAATTGCTTCAGGAACTGGCCATCAAGGCTTCCAAGCTGACCGGCCTGCCCGAGCGCGAGATCTTCGACGTCATCCTGCAGCGGGAGCGCCTGGGCTCGACGGGCGTCGGCAATGGCATCGCCATCCCGCACGGCAAACTGCCCGGCGTGACCGCCATCGTCGGCATTTTCGCGCGGCTGGAAACGCCCGTGGATTTCGAGGCGCTCGACGACCAGCCGGTCGATCTTGTGTTCCTTTTGCTCGCGCCGGAAGGGGCCGGTGCCGACCACCTCAAGGCCCTCTCCCGCATCGCCCGCGTGCTGCGCGATCCCGACATGGTCGCCCGCCTGCGCGGCACCGAGTCGGCCTCGGCGATCTATACCTTCCTCAGCGACGACCAGACCTCCAACGCGGCGTGACGCGCCACGCCGTTCGACCGGATCTTTTCCGCCTGCCTCCCAAGTTGATATCGACAGAACCCGGCGCCCGGTGAATACTCCCGCTCAGCAAACGGGAGATGAGACGGCATGGCAGGACCAGGTTCGGGACGATTGGCGGGCAAGATCGCCCTGATCAGCGGCGGTGCCGGCGGCTGCGGCCTTGCCGCGTCGGAACTCTTCGCCCAGGAAGGCGCGAAGGTCGGCATCGTCGATCTGCCGTCGAGCCGGGGCGAAGAGGTTGCCGCCGGCATTCGCGCCGCCGGAGGCGAAGCGGTGTTCGCGCCTGCGGACGTGTCTGTCTCGGGCGAGGTGACCGCTGCCGTCAAAGCCGTGCAATCGGCGTTCGGGCCCATCACCGTTCTGTTCAATCATGCCGGCATTCTCGCCGTCGGGCCGTTTCTCGAAACGGATGAGGACGAATGGGACCGGCTGATGGCTGTCAACGTCCGCTCCATGTTCCTGATGACCAAGGCGGTTCTGCCGGGCATGATCGCGGCGGGCGGTGGCAGCATCGTCTCGACCTCCTCGATTTCGGCCGTCGCCGCGACGCCGATGGAGGTGCTTTACGACACGACGAAAGGCGCCTGCCACATGTTCGCCCGCGCCATAGCGGTGGAATTCCGCGATCGTAACATCCGCTCCAACGCCGTCTGCCCGGGTTTCATCGCGACCGACCATGGCAAGCGCGAACTGGTGGGCCTGGCCAAATACGGCATCGACGTCTCGGACGCGGCCATCGCCGCGCAGCAGGGGCGTCTCTGTGAACCGATCGAAGTGGCGCGCGCGGCCCTGTTTCTGGCCAGCGACGAGGCGAGCTTCATCAACGGCACCCATCTGTTTGTGGATAATGGCTTTACGGCCGTGTGAAAGGAACCGTCATGGACAGCAGGACTTCGCGACAGGCCGGCGGCCTCTGGCGCAACTGGGTGGGAAACCAGGCCTGCATCGTGCGGGCCCGGGGTGCCCCCGGCAGCGAGGCGGAGCTGGCAGAGATGGTGCGTGCGGCAACCGCCGAAGGCATGGCGGTTCGTTGCGCCGGCTCCGGGCATTCCTTCACGCCTGTGGCCCTCACCAGTGGCCTGCACCTGACGCTGTCGGGCATGCAGGGCGTGACGGGCATCGACCGCGAGCGCAAGCGAGTCTCCGTCTCGGCGGGAACGACCATCAACGCGCTCGGCAAGGTGCTGAAGGAAAACGGCCTCTCGCTGATCAACCAGGGCGATATCGACAGTCAGGCACTCGCCGGCGCCTTGACCACGGGGACGCATGGCACGGGCGCGACGCTCGGCAACATGGCGTCGCAAATCGTCGGAATGCGGATCGTCCAGCCGGACGGCAGCATCCTGATCGCGGATGAAAGCAATCCGGACCTCCTGAACGCCGCACGCGTTTCGATCGGCATGCTGGGCGTGATCTCGGAGATCACTCTGCAGGCGATGGACAGCTACCGCCTGCACGAGACGCTCTGGCGCTGCAGCTTTGACGAATGCATGGAGCAACACGACGAACTTGCGGCCAGGCATCGTCACTTCGGGTTCTTCTGGTGCCCGGTTCCGGAAAGCCGGCACTGCTACTGCCTGCCGGACACGGCCTCGGTCTCCACGACCGCGAGCCTTTCCGACGTGTGCGAGATGAAAATCATCGACATCACGGGCGCAGATCCGATGGAAGCGGGATTCGAAAAGATCGCCTATTCCTCGGAGATCTACCCGATCGAATATGTGCCGAATTTCCACGAGCTGGAATATGCGGTCCCCGTGCGATACGGCAAGGAGGCCTGCCGGGCGGTGCGCGAGCTCATGCTCACCAAGCATCCCACCTGCATCTACCCGATCGAATACCGGTTCACGGCCGGCGATCCCGGCTGGATCAGCCCATTCTTCGAGCAGGACTCGATCACCCTCTCGGTGTCCGGGCAGCCGGGAACCGACTACTGGTCCTATCTATCGGATGTCGACGCGATCCTGCGGGCGTTCGGCTCGCGGCCGCATTGGGGAAAGCTGCATTTCCTGACCGGCGACGACGTGACGGCCCTTTACCCCCGCGCCGGAGACTTCCGCGCCCTGCGGGAGAAGCTCGATCCCGGCGGGGCCTTTCTCAACGACCATCTGCGGCAGCTCTTCGGGTAGTCCGACCGAAAGAAAACCTGCGTCACGCGGAGCGCGTTGTCTCAAAAAAAGGGCCGGGAAGAGGATTCCCTCTTCCCGGCCCTTGGCTCTTCATCGAAGCATTTAGCTGGCCGAGGCTTCGCCTTCGACGGCCGCGGCCTTCGGCCCGCCCTTGGCAACGCCGACCATGGCGGGGCGCAGCACGCGCTCGCCGATCGTGAAGCCGGCCTGGACGACCTGGACGACCGTGTTGTGCGGCACGTCGGGATTGGGAACTTCGAACATGGCCTGGTGGAAGTTCGGGTCGAACTTCTGCCCTTCCGGCTCGAGCTTGCGGACGCCATGCCGCTCCAGCGCCGAGAGCATGGAGCGCTCGGTCAACTCGACGCCTTCGATCAGCGTGCTGAGGCCCGCGTCGGCCCCGGCCCGCACGTCGGCGGGAATGGCATCGAGCGCGCGGCGAAGATTGTCGGATACGGCGAGCATGTCGCGTGCAAAGCCTGCGACGGAATAGGACTTGGCGTCCTTGACCTCGCGCTCCGTGCGGCGGCGCAGATTGTCCATGTCGGCGGCCAGACGAAGGTAGCGATCCCGGAAGTCGGCCGCCTCGGCGCGGGCGGCCTCCAGTTCGCCGGATTCGGCCTGCGTCGCCTCGTCAGCGTCCTCAAACATGTCTTGCACATCAGCCTCGGCCGGCGTGACGATTTCTTCCGCCGGCTTGCTGGCTTCGGCACCGTGTTTGGTCGTTTCGTCGGTCATGACGTCTCCGCATTCAGGATCGTTTCGGGATTTGATGCCGATATCGAGGTTCGGGCGCCAAAAATCAAGGGTCGTCGCGCCCGACGGCCCGCTGCCGGGCATCATCTGTTCTGGCTAACGTGAAAGGCGCGACATGAGCTGGGCCGTATAATCCACCATCGGCACGATCCGCGCGTAGTTCAGCCGCGTCGGGCCGATGACGCCGACCGCGCCGATGATCCGGTCGTCTCCATCCCTGTAGGGCGCAACGATGAGGGACGAGCCGGACAGCGAGAACAGCTTGTTCTCCGAGCCGATGAAAATCCGTACGCCCGGCCCGGTTTCCGCCAGGCTCAGCAGTTCGATCATGCTGTCCTTCTTTTCCAGATCATCGAACAGCATGCGAAGCCGGTCGATGTCCTCGGCGCCGGCCAGACCTTCGAGAAGATTGGCACGCCCGCGAACGATCAGCTGGGTCGGGTTCTTGTCTTCGGCATCGCCGCCGGACCAGCTGGCAAGGCCGCGCTCGACCAGATCCTGGGAGAGAACGTCAAGTTCCGTGCGCACGGTTTCCTTGACCTTCTGCAGCTGTCCGCGAACCTCCGCGAGCGTCTGGCCCGCCAGATGCGCATTCAGAAAATTCGCCGCCTCGGTCAACTGCGAACTCGTGACGCCTGCCGGAAGCTCGATGATGCGGTTCTCAACCTGATCGTGCTCGCCGACCAGCACCGCCAAAGCCTTGGTGGGGGCGAGGCGCATGAATTCGACATGCTTGAGAACCGGATCGTTTTTCGCCGTGATGACCAGGCCGGCGCCCCGCGACATGCCGGAGAGGACCTGGCTTGCCTCGTTGAACAATTGCTCCACCGGCCGGTCGCGATCGCCCCGCCGGACCTGCCTGTCGATGGAGGCCCGGTCTTCGGCCGAGAGATTGCCGACCTGCATGAAGGCATCCACGAAAAACCGCAGCCCGATCTGCGTCGGCAGGCGGCCGGCGCTGACATGGGGAGAATAGATGAGGCCGAGATCTTCCAGATCGCTCATGACATTGCGGACCGAAGCCGGCGACAGCGACATCGGCAGGAGCCGCGACAGACTGCGGGACCCAAGCGGCTCGCCGCTGTCGAGATAGCTTTCGACGATGCGGCGAAACACCTCGCCGGAGCGCTCGTCGAGGGCCGAGAGCCTGTCGCGCATTGCCGATGTCAGCGCCGCCTTGTCAGCAGATCGTTCGTTCTGTGCCATGCTCGAAATATAGTGAGAGGCCGGGCGATCGACAAAGGGAAAATTGACGTGCCGGGCCTGCGACGCGTCTTTGACGGGCCTATTTCGCTGCTCGGCTTTCCTTTGCGCGGCAACATAGGCTAGAAGGCACGCAAGTTTCAGACCAAGGAGTCCAAGATGCGGCCGTCCGGCAGAAAAACAGATCAGATGCGCAAGGTCACCTTCGAGCGCAACGTGTCCAAGCATGCCGAAGGCTCCTGCCTGGTCAAGTTCGGCGATACGCATGTGCTCTGCACGGCAAGCCTTGAAGAAAAGACCCCGCCATGGCTGCGCAACAGCGGCAAGGGCTGGGTGACGGCGGAATACGGCATGCTGCCGCGGGCGACCGGCGACCGCATGAAGCGCGAGGCTGCAACCGGCAAGCAGAGCGGCCGCACGCAGGAAATCCAGCGCCTCATCGGCCGTTCGCTACGCTCGGTCGTCGATCTGCAGGCGCTCGGCGAACGCCAGATCTCCCTTGATTGCGATGTGATCCAGGCCGATGGCGGCACCCGCACGGCGTCGATCACCGGCGCCTGGATCGCGCTGCACGACTGCCTGAAGTGGATGGAAGCGCGCAACATGACGAAAGTCGAGCGCGTGCTGAAAGACCATGTGGCCGCGATTTCGTGCGGCATCTTTGCCGATCAGGCCGTGATCGATCTGGACTACCTCGAGGACAGCGCGGCCGAGACGGATGCCAATTTCGTCATGACCGGCTCCGGCGGCATCGTCGAGATCCAGGGCACGGCCGAAGGCAAGCCCTTCTCCGAAGCCGAATTCGCAAGCCTCATGGGCCTTGCCAAGAACGGCATCTCGGAGCTCGTGACCCTGCAGAAGCAGATCATCGCCTAAAGCGGGAGACGGAGATGGTCAGGGCGACACTCGAAGCCATTCTGGAAACGGCGCTCTACGCGTCGGATCTGGACGCTGCCGATCGCTTCTACGGCGACGTGCTCGGACTGGAGCGCATTGCCCGACTCGATGACCGCCATCTCTTCTTTCGATGCGGACAGGGCGTGCTGCTGATCTTCAACCCGACCGAGACCCTGAAGCCTGCCGCCGACGCGGCATTGCCGGTTCCGACCCACGGGACGACGGGCCCGGGCCATGCCTGCTTTCGCGTGTCGGCCGACAATCTCGCTCTCCTGCGAGACAGGCTTGCGGCGGCGGGCGTGATGATCGAAAGTGAGATCACCTGGCCGAACGGCTCGCGATCCTTCTATTTTCGCGATCCGGCCGGCAACAGCCTGGAATGCGCCGAACCGGGACTCTGGTCCATCGATTGAACCGTTCGCCTCGACACCCTGCCGGGTCATCCGATTGCGTTTGCGCGATCGGATGACCGGTTTTACCGACCCACGTCTCCGCGGCGTCTCAACGCCCTCCGGTTTACCTTTCGAGACCCATCATGACACGCACGCTTGACGACAAGACCCTCATCGTCGCCAGCCACAATGCCGGCAAGATCCGTGAAATTCGCGATCTGATCGGCCCGCTCGGCTTTTCCGCCAAATCCGCGGCCGACCTCAATTTCATCGAGCCGGACGAAACGGGCACGACCTTCGAGGAAAATGCGACCATCAAGGCACTGGCCTCTGCGCGCGCCTCCGGCCTGCCGGCGCTGTCCGACGATTCCGGACTGGTGGTGGATGCGCTGAACGGCGATCCCGGCGTCTACACCGCGAACTGGGCGGAGACGGCCGACGGGACGCGCGACTTCGCCATGGCGATGCACAAGGTGGAGACGGCCCTGCAGGAGGCCGGCGCAACGACTTCAGCGGCACGCTCCGCGCGCTTCGTCTCCGTGCTCTGCCTGGCCTGGCCGGACGGGCATGTGGAGCTGTTTCGCGGCGAAGTGGAAGGCACCGTCGTCTGGCCGCCGCGCGGCAGCCAGGGCTTCGGCTACGATCCGGTCTTCCAGCCGGAGGGCCATGAGCGCACGTTCGGCGAAATGAGCGCGGACGAGAAGCACGGCTGGAAGCCCGGCGACGCCCATGCTCTTTCCCATCGCGCCCGCGCCTTCAAGGTGTTCGCCGAGACCTGCCTCGGCGCCTGACGGATATGGCTGACTTCTCCTTCATCGGCGACAAGACCGATCCCGGCTTCGGCGTCTACGTGCATTGGCCGTTCTGCGCGGCCAAGTGCCCCTATTGCGACTTCAACAGCCATGTCCGCCACCAGGGCGTCGATCAGGCCCGCTATGTCGCGGCCTTCCTGAAGGAGATGGAGGAAGCGCGCCGCCTGTCGGGCCCGCGCACCGTGACCAGCATCTTTCTTGGCGGCGGCACGCCTTCGCTGATGGATCCGGCGACGGTGGATGCCATCATGAACGGCATTTCGCGCTTCTGGCATGTTCCGGACGGCATCGAGATTACGCTGGAGGCCAACCCGTCGAGCGTGGAGGCAACGCGCTTCCGTGGCTATCGCTCGGCCGGCGTCAATCGCGTGTCCCTCGGCGTGCAGGCGCTGAACGACCGTGACCTGAAATTCCTCGGACGCCTTCACAATGTCGAGGACGCGCTGAAGGCGATCGGGCTTGCGCGCGACATCTTTCCGCGCATGTCGTTCGACCTGATCTACGCGCGGCCGAAACAGACCGTCGAGGACTGGGAAGCGGAGCTTAAGCAGGCCGTATCCTATGCCGTCGACCACCTGTCGCTCTATCAGCTGACCATCGAGGAAGGCACACCGTTCTTCGGCCTGCACAAGGCCGGCAAGCTGATCGTTCCCGATGGCGACCAGTCGGCGCTTCTCTACGAGGCGACGCAGGACATCACGGCCTCGATCGGCATGCCGGCCTATGAAGTGTCCAACCATGCGGCCCCGGGAGCGGAAAGCCGCCACAACCTGACCTACTGGCGCTATGGCGACTATGCCGGTATCGGCCCCGGCGCCCATGGACGCCTGACGATCGGCCGCGAAAAGCTGGCGACGGCGACCGAGCGCAAGCCCGAGACCTGGCTCGACCTCGTCGAGGCCAATGGTCACGGGATGATCGACCAGGAGGTGCTCGGCTACGACGAACAGTCCGACGAGCTGCTGCTGATGGGGCTGCGTCTGAAGGAGGGCATCGACCTCGTGCGCTGGGAGGCCCTGTCCGGCCGCGCGCCCGATCCGGAAAAGGAACGCTTCCTGATCGAGCACGGCTTTATCGAGCGGATCGGCAATTCCCGTCTGCGCTGCACCCCCTCCGGCATGCTGATCCTCGATGCCGTCGTCGCGGATCTCGCCTGCTGAACACCAGGGTTTCTGGATGTGGGGTGACCGGCCTTCAGGCCGGTCACGGGGAGATCAGGCCCATTCGCCGCCGCGCATGACGGGCACGCTCGTCCCATCCTCGCGAAGGCCGTCGATATCGACCTTGTCGGACCCGATCATCCAGTCGATATGGATGAGGCTGGCGTTGCCGCCCTGTGCGGCGATCTGTTCCTGACTGAGCGACGCGCCATCGAGGAAGCACTTCGAATAGCACTGGCCGAGCGCGATGTGGCACGACGCATTCTCGTCGAACAGCGTGTTGTAGAACAGGACGCCGCTGGCTGAGATCGGCGAGGAGTGCGGAACGAGGGCCACCTCCCCCAGGCGCCGGGCACCTTCGTCCGTATCCAGGACCTTGTTCAACACAGCTTCACCCTTCGACGCCTTGGCCTCGACGATCCGCCCGCCTTCGAAACGAACCTGAATGTCATCGATCAGTGTTCCCTGGTGCGACAGCGGCTTCGTGCTGGAAACATGGCCTTCCACGCGCAGCGCATGCGGCGTGGTGAAGACTTCTTCCGTCGGGATGTTCGGATTGCAGGTGATCCCGTTCTTCGCCGTTGAGGCGCCGCCGTGCCATTCGTGGCCATCGGCAAGACCCACGGTCAGATCGGTCCCCGGGCCTGTGAAGTGGAGCGCCGAGAAGCGCTCGCCGTTCAGCCAGGTCGACCGCTTGCGCAGGTTGGCATTGTGCTCCTTCCAGGCCGCAACCGGATCCTCGACATCGACGCGGGACGCCGCGAAGATCGCGTTGGCCAGCTTCTCCACGGCCACGTCTTCCGCGTCTCCTGGAAACATCTGTCGGGCCCAGGACGGATTGGGATAGGAGACGATGTTCCAGTTGATATCGAAGTTCGAAATCTTCTCCAGCGCCGGCTTATAGGCCATCGACATGGCCTTGTTCGCCCGCGCGACCTTGGCCGGATCCTGGGATGCGAGCAGCATGGGATTGTCGCCGGAGATCGCAAGACGCGCCGCATTGCCCGCATAGGCCTTCGCCATGCCCTCATAGAGCCAGTTGCTGGCCCGATCGAAGCTCTCGTCCGGCGCGTGCTCGTAACGCGCCAGCGTGCTTTCCTCGTCGGAATAGAACGTCGTCACCAGACCGGCACCGGCGAGATAGGCATGCTTGGTGATGAGCCGCACCAAGGGCAGCGCCGCGATCGGCGACGTGATCACCAGATCCTGTCCCCGTTCGAGCCCAAGACCGATCCTGACCGCCACTTCGGCCAGCTTCTCAAGTTTGCGGGCATCGATTGGCGGCGTGTGGGGTGTAGCTACTGGCATGTCGAACATCTTTCTCCAGGGAAACGAGGTTCGACGTTAGGATAGGATGCGGGCTATTTGAAGGGAAAACGACAGAGCGCCGGCCCTCCGCGAGCCGACGTCCACGAGGCAACGTCCGTCTTTTACCGGAAGGTGTTGACCGCTCGTCCGACAGTTGCCGCCTGTGCGACCGGCGCCGTTGTCGAGCTTACCAGCGTTGCAAACTTGCGCACCTCTGCCAGCGACGAATTGGCGATGAAGATCAGGTCGCGGTTCTGCAGGCTGAAGCTTTTCAGCAGGAAGAAGCCGTTCGGGTCCTTCAGGTCGATCTGGTAGATGACGTTGGTCGTCGGACCGGCCGATGCGACCCTGCCCGGCACCAGTCGCTGGACGAGCGCCGTCGGTTCCGTGCGATAGATGAAGACGCCGCGTGCATTGGCGCGATCGTCGTTCAGACCGCCGACTTTTGCCAGTGCCTGGTTGAGGAACAGCTGCGACTCGTCGAACTGGATGGACGCATTGCTCGTCGCCGCACCGAACACGGTGAAGCTCCGCGGCTGGCGGATCAGCGCGATCACGTCGTCCGACTGCACATAGATGTTTTCCGACGGATCCGAGATCAGCCGTTCCATCGGAATGGTTTCCGTGCGCTGACCGCGCGTGATCTGGACGGAGAGCTGGTGGGACTCGATGCGGGGGCCGCCGGCCATGGCGATGACGTCGAGCAGCTTTTCGCCGCGCGGAGACAGGGCGATGCGGCCGCTGCTGGCCACTTCACCCGTGACCGTGACGGTGTTGGATACATTCTTGACGACGCTGACAAGAACCTGCGGCTGGATGGCGATACGTGCCAGCGCATTCTCGATCGCGGCCTTGACCTGCTGCGGCGTGCGATTGGCAGCCTGCACAGTGCCGGCGTAAGGCACCGAGATCGTCCCGGATTCCGAGACCGGCTGTTCCGGTATCTCCGTTCCCCCCTTGACGGAGCCGCCCGAGAAAAGGCCGTCGGGCGACGCTTCCCAGATGGACACGACGACCGTGTCGCCGACACCGATGATGGACGAGCTGCGCTTGCGCGCGTTGCCGAGCTTGGCGGCAAGCTGCGTTTCCATGCCGCTGGAAAGAAGCGAGATGATGCCGGGGGTGACGGGGATCACCGTGTAGGGAGAATAGCTTTCCTTGGCTTCTTCGAGAATCTGGGCGGAGCTTGGTCCGGAACTCGGCATGACCGTGCAGGACGTCGTGGTCAGACAAATAACAGCCAGCGACACACTGGTAAACTTGGTCAAGAACGGCATGGGCACCCTCAAGCGCGGATCCTTCACGAGAAGTTGATCCACTCCCCCGAAATAGCGGTGTTGTTTTGGTTATCTCAACACCAACTCGTAAACAATGACTTCAAGGCCGTACCAAAGAAAAACAAACAGGCCACTGCAAAAAGAGCACAGTGTCTGAGGTCGGCCGCAGCCGGATCGTCATGCAGACGGATCGGCACGGAATCCTTTTATTTTAAGGCCTTGTCAAGCGCACGCGCCTTGGATGGCGCATCTTCGACAGCGTTCGGTTCCTTCCCGTTTCGATCGAGAAAGCCGATGAAACCGGCTTTGCTCCTTGGTTCCGGCCGTGGCTGACGATGGCCAGCATGGGCTTACCATCGGCGCCCTGGCGACGTCGAGCCTGCCATCATCGACCGGCTATCGACCGCCGGACGGCAGGCTTGCAGCCTGGTCGAGGCCGCTCGGCAGCCAGACGCACGTTCCGTTGTAAGTTTCAGCTATGACCAAACCGTGAAGATGGAGGGATAGCCCGGCGGAACGTCCCAAATTCGAACACGTCACGCTCCCGCCTTTGCACGTCCATTCTGCTGTTCCCCGGGATCGCGCGTTCCGATAGGGTCTTTTCAACGACCGCCGGGCGGGAGACGCCTCCTCGTCCGGAATGAAACGACCGCATGACCAACGAGCCGCTGATCGACCCGACATGACGTCCACATTGACCTACGCATTTCATATGCACGCCTGGAAGCGTGATGTGCTGCGCCGCTATTTTCCCGAGAGAACGTTCGTCTTCGTCCCTTTCTTTCTCAGCGAAACGCGGCTGCGTCGGGATTGGCTCGATCGGATCGATCTTGCCGCTGCGCCCGAGATCTTCGTCTGGAGCCTGAACCTGCCGGAGACGGTTTCGGCATTTGCGCATCGGCATGCGATCCCGATCCATGTCGTCGAGGATGGCTTCATTCGCTCGGCCGTTCCGCATGCCGGTCGCACCCCACCCCTGTCCCTGATCGTGGACAGCCGGACCGCCTATTTCGACAGCCGGACGCCATCCGACCTCGAAGACATTCTGCAGCATTATGACTTCGACGCCGACCCTGCTTTGATGGAACGGGCGCGTCGGGGAATGGAGGCGCTGCTCTTACAGGGGATCAGCAAATACAACGCGCCCGTCGATCGGGCCGCATTGCCCTATGGCGCCAAGGGCAGGCGCCGGGTGCTCGCACTCGGCCAGGTGGATGGCGATGCGTCGATCCGCTACGGCTGCCCCAGTCCCGTGACCAACGAGGAGATGGTCCGGCGGTCGGTGGCCGAGAATCCCGATGCGGAGGTCATCTACAAGCCGCACCCCGATGTCCTCAGCGGCGTGCGCCGTTCGTCCGCAAACCTGTCCGAACTCGCGCGGATCTGTACGGTGCTGACGGAGCGCATCCCGATGTCGCGCGCTTTCGAGACGATCGACCATGTCTATGCCATCACCTCCCTCGCCGGATTCGAGGCGGTCATGCGGCGGTTACCCGTCAGCGTCCTGGGCGTGCCCTTCTATGCGGGATGGGGCCTGACGGACGATCGGCAGAGCGTGGGGCGCCGGACACGCCAACTGACGGTCGAGCAGGTCTTTGCTGCGGCATTTCTTCTATACCCACGCTATTTCGAGCCGGATACGGGAGCGACCACGACATTGGAGGCCGTCATCCGGGATCTCCGTCGCCCTGTCGCGCCGGCCTTCGCCCGTCGGAAGCCGCCGGCATGGCCATTGTCAGGCCCTTACGGGGCGATGGGTTGGCGCCATGCTCTCACGCCGATCGTCGCCGCGGCCGTCAGGCGCGTCGCAACGTCCGAGGATGTGGACTACTATCGGCACTACCCGATCGACTTCTTCCGCGAGCGACCGGAGCGGGCCTTTCGCATCATCGGACGGCTGCTCTACCCTTTCGATGACAGTCCGGATCGAGAGGCCGCCTGAAGCCTGTCGCGCAAACGTGTGCAGCGGTTGTGCGGTAATGACAGGCGTCAACAAGGACCGAAAGCGCAAGGAGGAGATCTGAAAGATCGCGAGACGCCTTGGGCGCCTTGGCCTCTCCCGCCTGACGTCCCGACGCTCGCTTGCCGTCCTCTGCTAGTCCTGCGCCTGCGGCATCGGCATCAGCGTGAAGAGTTCCTGCGCCAGCTTGACGCCACGCAGCGCGTAGCGGCCGATCGAGACGACCTCCCTGTCGCCCGGCGGCGGGGCGCCAGCGACGAAGGGCGAGGACATGACGACCGTCCGATCGACGAAGCGGCAGAGCGACGCAATTCGGCTGACCTCGTTGACGGCGGGACCGATGACCGTGAAATCGAGGCGGTCCGCGCTGCCGATATTGCCGTAGAACACATCCCCGATATGCAGCCCGAGATAAACTTCCGTCGTCGGGCGCCCTTCCATGGTGCGGCGCGCATTGAGATCCGCAAGTTTGCCGCGCAGGCGCCGCTCGGCATCGAGCGCCCGGCGGCAGGCATCCTCCCGTTCTTCCGCCTTGAAGATCGCGAGCGTGCCATCGCCGATCAGCTTCAGCACGTTACCGCCGGCTTCGTGGATGGAGGTGATGACCGCATCGGCGTAATCGTTGAGGAACGGGATGATCTCGTCCGGGGCGAGGCTCTCGGTGATGCGGGTATAGTTCTGCAGGTCGGAAAACCAGAGCACGGCCGAGATGCGCTCGGCCTTGCCCCGGGTGATGCGCCCCTCCAGCACGTGGCTTGCCGCATCTTCGCCGAGATAGACCTCCGCGATCGTGCGGGTGACGCGGTTCAGAGATCCCGCCTTGATGGCCAGTGCCAGCACGGGCACAAGGGACCGCAGGGCCTCCACGCCCTCATCGGTGAAGCCGTCCTGGTCGGCCGTCGTCCAGTGCGAATAGAAGCAATCCATATCGCCGATATGGCTATCCGGCGAGAAGCGCTGGATCATGGCGATGTAATCGCGATGACCTTCCGCCAGCAGCGTGTCGAGCGCATAGAAATCGGTCGGGTCGCCGAAGCCGATGCGGCGGCGCAGCTCGTTGCCGTTGGTCTCGCGCAGGTGATGGAAGGACGACCGCTTCCAGTTTTCTTCCGAAACGCCCTCGTTCGTCGGGCCGTATTCGAACATGCCCTTGCCGGGCTCGCGACTGTCCCACTGAAACGCGCGCCCCTCATAGACCGGGTGAAGCGTGTCGATGAGCGCCAGTCCCCGGTCGATCGGCAGCCCGGCGGCGCGGAGATGCTCGCAGAAGCCGCGCATGATCTCCATCTCGTCGGAACCCTTGAGACCCTGTGTCGTCAACCATGCGGAGATGCGTGCGATTTCGCCTGCGTCCATATCCGCCCCTCCCTGTAGCCGTCGTCGTGATGCCGCGGTTCCCGGTCGCTCGTGATCGAAACGGAACGGCGAAAAAAGGAACCGAGGGCGCCGGGTTCTACTGCATATTCCGTCAAACCGGAATCGTTTTCAGCCCGAATTCGGAAAGGCCGATGACCATCGAGGGAGCGCCGAGGCTTTAAGCGTCCTTCGACGTGTAGAGCGCGCGAGAGCGTTCGAGGTGGCGCAGCATGGCCTGCTCCGTGGCATCGGCGTCGCGGGCGACGATACAGTCGATGATGGATCTGTGCTCGGCGAGCGTGATCGTTTCCTTACCGGTCCAGATCAGCATATGCGTGTGATAGCCCCGCAACCAGGCCAGCATGGCTTCGCTGACGGCAACATAGATCGGATTTCCGGAGATGCGGGCGATGCGGCTGTGAAACTCCATGTCGGCAGCGATGAAGGCCGAGGCATCCTCCAGTGCCGCTTCCTGGCGGTCGAGGATGAGATTGAGATCCACGATATCGGCGTCCGTCGCCCGGGTTGCGGCCTCCCGCGCCATGCCCCGCTCGAAGAAAATGCGCGCGCTTTTCAGATGCTCCAGCGTGTCGGAGGATTTCGCCAGCATCATCTGGGCGGTCGTGTCCACCTGGCGCAGGATCGAGCGGGCCGTGAGCTCCAGCACGCGCGCCCGCTCGCCGTGGGAGATGACGACGAGGCCCATATTGGCCAGAGCCTGCATCGCTTCGCGGATGGCCGGTCGACCGACACCGAACCGCTCCATCAGCTCCCGTTCGGACGGCATTTCGTCGCCGGGATTGAGTTCGCCGGACGTGATCATCGCCTGCAGGCGGGAGAAAACCTCGTCGGACAGTTTTCGGCGCGTGATGGTCTCGGTCGGCTGGCTCATGAAATCCCGGTCGGTTGTTCAACCCTTGCATCTTCGCATGCGTACGGCGCCGGGAAAAGCGGAACGCGCGCGCCGCGATGCTTTCTCCCGATATGCAGTTCGTTCCGAATTGAGCGGGGGTCATCCCCGCCAATTTCTCCGACCCGATATCTTGCGTGATTGTTATACTCATTATACCAGTTCATCAACAGGGATCCTGCGAAGCGTGGATCGAGCCGGGGAAGACAAGCCGATGATCACCGTGACCTACCGCATCGAGACGACGGGCAGCGTCGACGCCATGGCTGCGAAGATCGCAAGCGATCAGTCGACCGGGACATTCGTGCCGGTTCCGGGTGAAACCGAGGCGCTGAAGGCCCGCGTTGCCGCGCGCGTCACCGCGATCCGGCCGCTCGAGCCCGCGAAAACGCCGAGCTGGCCGGAGGCACCGGCCGGCCACGGGACGATCCATCGGGCCGATGTCGATATTGCCTTTCCTCTCGATGCCGTGGGAACCGACCTCTCGGCGCTGATGACGATCGCGATCGGCGGCATCTTCTCGATCAAGGGCATGACGGGGCTCCGCGTCGTCGATCTCAAGCTGCCGCCGGAGTATGGCGCGGCCTATCCGGGCCCCCAGTTCGGCTTGCCGGGCAGCCGGCGTCTCACGGGCGTCGAGGGCCGCCCGATCATCGGCACGATCGTCAAGCCGGCACTCGGCCTTCGGCCGATGGAGACGGCAGAGCTGGTGGGGGAGTTGATCGGTTCGGGCGTCGATTTCATCAAGGACGACGAGAAGCTGATGAGCCCGGCCTATTCGCCGCTGAAAGAGCGCGTCGCCGCCATCATGCCGCTGATCCTCGATCACGAGCAAAAGACCGGCAAGAAGGTCATGTATGCCTTCGGCATTTCGCACACCGACCCGGACGAGATGATGCGCAACCACGACATGGTGCTGGCGGCCGGGGGCAACTGTGCGGTCGTCAACATCAACTCGATCGGCATGGGCGGCATGGCTTTCCTGCGCAAGCGCTCCGGCCTCGTGCTGCACGCCCACCGCAATGGCTGGGACGTGCTCACCCGGCATCCCGGCATCGGTTTCGACTTCAAGGTCTGGCAGCAGTTCTGGCGGCTGCTCGGCGTGGACCAGTTCCAGATCAACGGGATCGGCGTCAAGTACTGGGAGCCGGACGAGAGCTTCGTGGAATCCTTCAAGGCCGTGTCCACGCCGCTGTTCTCGCCGGCGGATTGCCCGCTTCCCGTGGCCGGATCGGGGCAATGGGGCGGGCAGGCGCCCGAGACCTACCGGCGCACCGGACGCACGACCGATCTTCTCTACCTCTGCGGCGGCGGCATCGTCAGCCATCCCGGCGGCCCCGCTGCCGGCGTCCATGCCGTTCAACAGGCCTGGGAGGCGGCCGTTGCCGATATCCCATTGGAGACCTACGCGCTCGACCATCCCGAGCTTGCCGCATCCCTGAAGACTTTTGGCGGAAAGGATGCCTGACGTGGTCGCACCCCTGCTTCTCAGCTACTACGGCGACGACTTCACCGGCTCGACCGACGTCATGGAGGCCTTGGCCTCCAGAGGCGTAGAGACCGTTCTCTTCCTGCGCATACCCGATGACGCGCTGTTGCAGCGCTTCGCCCATTGCCGCGCCATCGGCCTTGCCGGCACCAGCCGCAGCGAGACGCCGGGATGGATGGACGATGAACTGAAGCCGGTCTTTGAATGGCTGGAAGCCAGGGAAGCAGCCATCTGCCACTACAAGGTCTGCTCGACCTTCGATTCTGCTCCGACGGTCGGCAATATCGGCCGGGCGATCGAGATCGGGCTCGACGTGTTTCGGCAGGACATCGCGCCTCTCGTCGTCGGCGCGCCGCAACTGAGACGATACACCGCTTTCGGCCATTTATTTGCCGGCTACCAGAAGGATATCTTCCGCATCGACCGCCATCCGGTCATGAGCCGGCATCCGGTAACGCCGATGAACGAGGCCGATCTGACGCTGCATCTCGGGCGCCAGACGGCGCTGCCGATCGCCTTGGCCGATCTGACCGCGCTGACAGACGCCGGTGTGGACGCGCGGGTCGCGACGATGGCCGGCAAGGGCATATTGATGCTGGACGTGGACGGGCCGGAGACACAGAAGGCTGCGGGCGCACAGCTTCTCCGGCTGGCCCAGCGCGGGTCCCGGTTCATGGCGGGCTCGTCGGGCATCGAATACGCGCTCCTTCAGGCCTGGCAGGCCGAAGGGCTTGTCGAGGGCGTGCGGGCGTTTCCCTCACCAGGCCGAGCGGACAGGATCGCGGTCGTCTCCGGCAGCGTCTCGCCGACCACGGAACGTCAGATCCGGCAGGCGACAGGTGCCGACGGGTTCGACGGCGTGCCGCTCGACCCTCTTGAACTTCTCGGGGAGAATGGCGAGTATGTGATGGGCCGCGCGGTGGAGGCTGCCGAGGCAAGCCTTGCTGCCGGCCGCAGCGTCATCCTGCACACCGCCCTTGGACCCGAAGCCGACCGGGGTGGCGAAATCGATCGGGTGGCCGGCAGCCGGCATCGTCTCGGCCAGATGCTTGGCCGGATTCTGCTGCGGCTGATCGAGACGCAGGGGCTGGGGCGTGCCGTGATCGCGGGCGGCGACACGTCGAGCCATGCGCTCGGTGCGCTCAAGGTCGATGCGCTGACGACGTTGCTGCCTTTGCCGGAAACACCGGGATCGCCGCTCTGTACCGCACATGGTCTCCACGCCCCGACCAACGGCTTGCAGATCGCCTTGAAGGGCGGACAGGTCGGACGCGACGGCTATTTTGCCCAGATCCGCGATGGGCATGCGACATCAACTGGTTGACTCATTATACCAGTTATCGTTAGATGCTCCGACAAAACGGGATCAACACACATGACATCGATCGCACTTTTCGGCGCCGGCGGCAAAATGGGCACGCGGCTTGCCCGCAACCTCATCGGCTCGCGCTTCGACATCCTCGATCGCACTTTTCGGCGCCGGCGGCAAAATGGGCACGCGGCTTGCCCGCAACCTCATCGGCTCGCGCTTCGACATCCGCCCCGTGGAGGTGAGCGAGGCCGGGCAGGCGCGGCTGCAAGCCGATCTCGGGCTCACCTGCCTTCCCATGGAAGAGGCGCTCGAGGGTGCCGAGGTCGTGGTTCTCGCGGTCCCCGACACGGCCATCGGCAAGGTCGCCTCGGGGATCATCGACAAGCTCGCGCCGGGCACCATGGTCGTCGTGCTCGATGCCGCCGCCCCCTTTGCCGGCCATCTGCCGGAACGGGCCGACATCACCTATTTCGTCACCCATCCCTGCCATCCCCCGATCTTCAACGACGAAACGGAGATGGCGGCGAAGAAGGATCATTTCGGCGGCATCGCCGCCGAGGTGGCAAAAACCATCTGGGCGCCGGTGATGCGGTCGCATCGGGTGACGGTCGAGCAGATGGCGATCCTCGAGCCCGGCCTGTCGGAAACCGTCTGCGCCTCGCTGCTCGTCGTCATGAGCCAGGCGCTGGACGAATGCGTGAAGCGCGGCGTGCCGGAACAGGCGGCGCGCGACTTCCTGCTCGGCCACATGAACGTGCTCGGCGCCGTCATCTTCAAGGAAGTGGACGGCGTGTTCTCGGATGCCTGCAACAAGGCAATCGAGTTCGGCATCCCCGCGCTGATGCGCGACGACTGGAAGAACGTCTTCGAGCCGCAGGAAATCGCCGAGAGCATTCGGCGGATCACCTGAGCGCCCGCCGGACACGCAATGACACCTTCTCAAGGATACAGCCGATGCCGAATTTCAAGGGAGCGCTGATCGGTTGCGGCTTCTTCGCCGTCAACCAGATGCATGCCTGGCAGGATGTGGAGGGTGCGGAGATCGTCGCCATCTGCGACCGCGACCCGGATCGGCTGCGGATCGTCGGCGACCAGTTCGGGATCGCGCGTCGCTATAGCGATGCCGCGCAAATGATGGCCGATGGCGGTTTCGATTTCGTCGATATCGCCACCACCGTCAACAGCCATCGCGCGCTGGTGGAGATGGCCGCCGCCCACCGCCTGCCCGTCATCTGCCAGAAGCCGTTCGCGCCGACACTCGCCGACGCCAAGGCCATGGTCGCCGCCTGCAACGCTGCGGGCGTCCCGCTGATGATCCACGAGAATTTTCGCTGGCAGACGCCGATCCAGGCCGTGCGCAAGGCACTGGACGCCGCGCAGATCGGCACGCCCTTCTGGGGTCGCTTTTCCTTCCGATCCGGCTATGACGTGTTTTCCGGCCAGCCCTATCTGGCCGAAGGTGCGCGCTTCATCATTGAAGACCTGGGCATCCATACGCTCGATATCGCCCGTTACATCCTGGGTGACGTGACCTCGCTCACCGCCCGCACCAAGCGCGTCAATCCTGCCATCAAGGGCGAGGACGTGGCGACGATCCTGCTCGATCACGAGACCGGCGCGACCTCGGTCGTCGATGTCAGCTACGCCACCAAGGCCGCCGTCGAGACTTTTCCCGAAACCCTGATCGAGCTGGATGGAACGGAAGGCTCGCTGCGGCTGATGCAGGGATATCGGCTGGAGATCACCCATGCGGCGGGCACCGATACGCTCGACGCCTCGCCGACCCTCCTCCCCTGGGCATCGCGCCCCTGGCACAATATCCAGGAGAGCGTCCTTGCCATCCAGCAGCACTGGACGGAAAAAATGGCAGAGGGCGCGGAAACCTCGACTTCCGGGGCGGACAATCTGAAGACCTTCGCCCTGGTGGAAGCGGCCTATGAAAGTGCGGCGACGCTTCAGCCGGTCGCGATCGGCCCGCTGATCGCATGACGGAGGACGCGCTCGCCTTTCGCTTGACCGGCACGCTCCGGACCGAGCCGGACTGTCTGGTTCTGACGGCCGGCGGTCTTTCCGCCGAGCTGTCCGGCGGCGCCTTGCGGACCATCCGCTATGACGGTGTCGAGGTGCTTCGCGCCGTCTCCTTCCTCGTGCGCGATCGCGACTGGGGCACCTACGATCCCGCGATCGAGGATCTCGTGGTGGACCAGCGCGCGGACGGCTTCACCGTATCCTACCGCGCGACATGCCACGGCCCGGACGGCACGCGGCTCGATATGAAGGCCCGGATCGACGGTGAGAACGGCGGTCAATTGCGGTTTTCCAGCACGGCGACGTCCGAGACGGGGTTCGAGACCAACCGCTGCGGCTTCTGCGTGCTTCACCCGATCGTCGGCATCGCGGGGACGCCGGTTCGGGTCGAGCATATCGACGGGACCATCGAGGCGACCGTCCTGCCGGATCTCATCGAGCCCTGGCAGCCCTTCAAGGACATGCGGGCCATCACGCATCAGGCCCGGCCGGGCGTGATGGCGGAATGCCGGATGGAGGGCGATACGTTCGAGATGGAAGACCAGCGCAACTGGTCGGACGCCTCCTACAAGACCTATGTCCGGCCGCTCGCGCTCCCCTGGCCCTATCAAATCGAGCCGGGCACCGATGTCGCCCAGCAGGTCACCTTGCAGATCGTGGACACGCGGTCCCGCCAGGCCGCTTCCCGCGCGACGCCATCCGATGCACCTCTGCGACTGACGATGCAGGCCGGCCCGGTACGGAGGCTGCCGCCCATCGGGCTGATCGTCACGCCAAAGGACGCTCACGCAACGGCTCTCCTGCTGGACGCCGGCCTCGACCCGAAGGTTCAAGCTCTGCTCTTCCATTTCGATCCGCTCGCCGGCCATGATGCGGCTGCGTTTCCTGCCTTTGCGGCTCTTGCGGCCCGGCATCGGACATCGACCACGCTGGAAATCGCGCTGCCCTGCCGGGAGCCTCTCGATGCCGAACTGCGCGCGATAGCCGCAGCGATGGACGCTGCGGGCTTCACACCGGATGCCGTGATGGTCTCGCCCGCCGTCGATCGGCAGTCCACACCGCCCGGCAGCGCCTGGCCGGACTGCCCGCCGCTGGAGGACGTCTATGCCGCGGCCAGGGATGCCTTTCCGTCCGGCATGCTCGGCGGCGGCATGCTCAGCTATTTCACCGAACTCAACCGCAAACGCGTGCCTGCCGATACGCTGGACTTCATCAGCCATTGCACCAATCCGATCGTGCATGCCGCGGACGATCGCAGCGTCATGCAGACGCTGGAGGCGCTGCCCTTCATCACCCGCTCGGTGCGCGAAATCTATGGCGACAGGCGCTATCGCATCGGCCCGTCCACCCTCCCCATGCGGCAAAACCCCTATGGGAGCCGGACGATGGACAATCCGGACGGCATCCGGATTCCGATGGCAAACCGCGATCCGCGCCAGAACGGCCTGTTTGCCGCTGCCTATGCCATCGGTTACGCCATTTCCGTCGCACCCGCCGGGCTCGACCAGCTGACGCTTTCGGCGCTGACGGGCCCGTTCGGCCTGATCGCCGGCGCTGACGAGCCCGTCGCAAAGGGCGGACGGCGACCCTTGTTTCATGCTGTCGCCCTGCTTGCGGATCTCGCCGGCGCGAGGGCGAGCGTTCTTGCCTCGGATCGACCGGATCAGGTTCTTGCAATGCGCGTGGAGCGCAAGGCCGGCCACACGATCGTCCTCGTCAACCTGACGCCCATCCCGCAGGCGCTCGATCTCTCCGGGCTCGACATCCCGGCCGACGCCGCTGTCTACAGGCTCGATGCGGAAACGATGGTCGTTGCTGCGGCCGGCGCGTTGCAGGCCGAGCGTCTCGGTGAAGGAAACATCCTGCTCGGCGCTTACGGGGTCCTGCGGATCGATGCCTGAGCCGGTGTTCTGAACGGGTATTTTTTCGGAAGCGGCGCATCGGCGTTTGGGCTATCCTCTTTGCTTGCGGCCCTGGTCGCCATATCCGGAGGAGCCCCACGCATGACCCTCATCCGCACCCCTCTCGTGCATCTCGCCCTCGTGATCGGCCTTGCCGTTTCACCGGCGCAGGCAGCCTCGCCGCAGCCGGTTGCCGGCGAAAACGGCATGGTCGTGACCGCCCAGCATCTGGCCTCGGATGTCGGGGTCGAAATCCTCAAACAGGGCGGCAATGCGGTGGATGCCGCGGTTGCGGTCGGCTACGCACTGGCGGTCGTCTATCCCACGGCGGGAAACATCGGCGGCGGCGGCTTCATGACGGTGCGCCTTGCCGATGGTCGCACGAGCTTTCTCGATTTTCGCGAGCGGGCGCCGCTGGCTGCCACCAAGACGATGTATCTCGACGACAAGGGCGAGATCGCCAAAGGGCGCAGCACGGATGGCTATCTCGCCGTCGGTGTGCCCGGATCGGTCGCCGGATTCGAGGCTGCGCGCACCCGCTTCGGCACCTTGTCGCGCGAGGCGCTTCTCGCACCCGCGATCAAGCTGGCGGAACAGGGCTTCACCCTCGATGGCGGCGACGTCGCCTCGCTCGGCAACAGCGTCAAGAAGCTCGGCCGGGACCCGGCGGCGGCCGCGATCTTTCTGACGCCTGAGGGTCAGGCTCCGAAGATCGGCGCGACGCTGGTGCAGCCGGACCTCGCGCGCAGTCTTGCGGCCATCTCGAAAACGGGGCCAGATGCGTTCTACAAGGGCGCGATCGCGGACGATATCGTCAAGGCCAGCACCGACAAGGGCGGCATCCTGACGAAAGAGGATTTCCAGCGCTATACGGTTCGCGAACTGAAGCCGGTCACCTGCACCTATCGCGGCTACGAGATCATCTCGTCGCCGCCACCAAGCTCGGGCGGCGTCATCCTGTGCGAAATCCTGAACATCCTCGAAGGCTATCCGCTCGGCGAACTTGGCGCCGGCTCGGCGGCCACCGCGCATGTCATGATCGAGGCCATGCGCTATGCCTATGTCGATCGCAATTCGGCGCTCGGCGATCCCGACTTCGTCAAGAACCCGGTCGAGAAGCTGCTCGACAAGGTCTATGCGCAGGAGATCCGGGGCAAGATCGACCTTGCGAAGGCCGGCGTTTCCGCAGAGCTTACCCCCAAGGGGCTGGGAGAGAGCCACGAGACGACGCATTACTCGATCATGGACGAGAAGGGCAACGCGGTCTCCGTCACCTATACGCTCAACGGCTCCTTCGGCGCCGGCGTCGTCGCGCCCGGCACCGGCATCCTGCTCAACAACGAGATGGACGACTTCACGTCCAAGCCCGGCGCGCCGAATCTCTATGGCCTCGTGCAGGGGGAGGCCAATGCGATTGCGCCGGGGAAGACCCCACTGTCCTCCATGAGCCCGACCATCGTGACGAAGGACGGCAAGCCGTTCATGGTCATCGGCAGTCCGGGCGGCGCCCGCATCATCACGATCACGCTCGAGGCCATCCTGAACGTCATCGACCATGGCATGACGCTGCAGGAGGCGATCGATGCGCCGCGCCTGCACCATCAATGGATGCCGGATTCGGTGGCCATCGAGCCTTTCGCTCTTTCCGCCGACACGCTGAAGATCCTCCAGGGCATGGGCCATGACATCGGGCCGGACAAGAACTGGCCCGTCTGGGGTCAGGCGGCCGGCATTCTCGTCGGCGGCAAGACGGCGGCGGAAGCAGCGGCAACGAAAGGCGGCGCCCGCTACTATGGGGCCATGGACAGCCGCGCGGCATCGGGTGCCGCGCGGGGTTATTGAACGCTCACGCAAACAGCGCGCGCATCGCCTCGATCTCGTTGTCGCGGATATCGTGGCCACCATTGTGCCAGGAAAGCTGCGTCGTCGCACCCTGTGCCGTGAAATAGTCGGCGAGCGCGATGGTCAGCGGCGTCGGGCAGATGGGATCGCGCTCGCCTGCCGTGACGAGAATGCGGCGCCCGGCAAGGCCCGGTGCCGGCGCCGGCTGAAACGGGATCAGCGGATGCAGGAGTGCGGCCCGGTCGAAGAGATCGGGCGCCTCCACCAGCATATTCGCGAGAATATTGGCGCCATTGGAAAAGCCGAGGCCGAAGATCTCGGATGCTCCGACCGCTTCGGCCTTTTCGCGCACAAAGGCGGCCAGCTTCTGCGTCCCGCGGGCGAGATCCGCCATGTCGTAGACGCCCTCGCCGGTGCGGCGGAAGAAGCGGGCGGCACCGTGTTCCGAGATGTCACCGCGCGGCGACAGGATGGTCGCGTCCGGGCGCAGCTGGCTTGCGAAGGTGAAGAACTGGTTTTCGTCGCCGCCGGTTCCATGCAGCGTCACGAGAAGCGGTGCGCCCGGTGCGCCCGTCTTCATCAGGTGCGTGTAGTTCCTATCGGTCATGACAATGCTCCTGCCGGAGGCCACCGCATGTCTGCGACGGCTCCGGATTCTGACTGTTCCGTTTTCGGTGGTGGCTTGAAGCGCGTCGCGATCTTTCCGATTCGCTCTTTGCGCTTCAAGTCCCTGTTCTAAGCATGCCGTTGTCGCGAAACCGCGGCACACTTTGCGCGACACACTTTAGTCGAGCTTTTCCAGCTGCTGCTCGAGGATCGGCCGCAGGTGCTTGTGCTGCTGCGGCAGCTTCAGCGCTTCGCCGAGATGCGCCCGTTCCTCGTCACGCTCGAAGCCCGGCTCGTTGGTGGCGATTTCGAACAGCACGCCGCCCGGCGTGCGGAAGTAGATCGCCCAGAAGTAATCGCGATCAATCACCGGGGTGACCTGATAGCCCGTGTCCATCAGAGCCTTGCGCACCTCGAGCTGGGCTGCACGATTGTCGACGGCGAAGGCGACATGGTGGACCGAGCCTGCACCCTGACGGCTGCCGGCTGCGTCCGGCAATGTCTCGATGTCGATGACACCCGCTGCCTTTGCGCCCGGCACCAGAAGGCGCGTGACGCCGTCTCGCGTCTCCAGCGTGTCGTAGCCCATGAAACCGAGAAGCTCCGATGTCGCGCCTGCATCCCTCAGCCGCATGGCCACCGAGTGGAAGCCGCGAATGGCGTGATCCTCACCGATGCCCCCATTCGTCCAAGGCGTGCGCGGATCGTCGGCCGTCTCGACCAGTGCGAAGCCATCGCCATCCGGACCCTTGAACGACAGACGCTTCTCGCCGAAAGTCTCGCTCGGCGTCACCTCGGCCACGCCTTTCTGGGTCAGGCGATCCGCCCAGAAGGGAAGCGAGCCCTTGGGAACCGCGAAGACGGTCGTGCCGACTTCCCCGGCGCCGGGACGGCCGCGAGCGATATGCGGGAACGGGAAGTAGGTCATGACCGTACCGGGCGTGCCGATCTCGTCGCCGTAATAGAGGTGATAGACGTCGGGCGCGTCGAAATTGACCGTCTTCTTGATCCGGCGAAGGCCGAGCACATCGGTGAAGAACGCATTGTTGACGCGGGCATTGGCCGCCATCGACGTGACGTGATGGAGCCCCTTGATATGGTCGATCATGATCTCATCCTTTCCTGCCCGGATGTGTTGCCGCCGTTTGGCTGCCGGGCGTCTGATGAGGTCAAGATGGTGCAGGAGGCCGGCTGGCGATAGAGGATCGATGCAGGACGGATTGTTCTCAATTTCGAGAACAATCCGGTTTCGTTGTTCACACCTCGGAAGCCGGCGGCGAATCCCGTATCCGCCGCCGAAACGCGTCTTCGACTAGGCGCGATCGAGGGCGAAGAGAACCGAATTTGGCCTCATGCCCTGCGTGCTGTGCTCGCCGTAAAGCGTTTCCCCGGTCGCCGGGGGCAGATCGGCGGGGATGTCACCGAAATTGGCGCGCAGCTGCAGGCGGCGGTCGCCGAGCTGCCAATCGATGGCGAGCAATCTTCTCTCTGCGGTGAGGATCGTCCCAGCCGAGAGCGTGTTGGGCGCGGCGAGCAGCAGCGGCACGATCGCACGCTTGCGGATGGCGATCAGATCGCGATAGAGCGCACGCCAAGCCTGCCCCTCCTCGGTCTCGGCCTTCGACCAGTCGAGGCGGGTGTTCTCCATCGTGTCCAAGGCATTCGGGTCTGCGACATCCTCGACGGACTTGCCCTCCGGCAGACCGCCGAAATTGTCCATGTCGGTGCGCCGGCCCTCGCGCACGGCCTTGCCGAGTTCGCCGTCGTAATCGGTAAAGAACAGGAAGGGACGCGTCTCGCCATATTCCTCGCCCATGAACAGCATGGGAATATGGGGCGCGAGCATGGTGACGACGGTCAGGGCCTTGAGCATTTCCTTCGACGTCAGCGTGATCAGGCGATCGCCGAACGCGCGATTGCCGATCTGGTCATGGTTCTGCAGGAAGCCGACAAAGGCCTCCATCGGCATCGGCTCGCTCATCTCGACCGGCTCCTGACCGGGAAAGATATAGCCTTCGGTCAGTGCACGCGCGAGGTTCTCGACCGGCTTGTCGATGAACTTGCCGTAGTAGCCCGTCTTCTCGCCCGTGGCGACGACATGTGCCGCATGGTGGTAGTCGTCGTTCCAGTCGGCATCGTAGAGCAGCGCTTCGTTGTCGTCGCTGCGGCGCAGTTCGATATGGTTGGCGGGGTCCTCGGTGACGAGGTGGATATGGCGGCCTTGAAACTCGGAGCGGGCCAGGCGTGCGATCTCGATGAGGACATGCGTTTCCGCGTCGTCGAAGATCATGTCGATCGCGTCGAAGCGCAGGCCGTCGATCCGGAATTCACGGAGCCAGTACAGTGCGTTGCCGACGAAGAAATCACGCACCGGATCCTTGCTGTAGGCGATGGCCGCGCCCCAGGGCGTCTTCTTGCCCTCGCGGAAGAAATCCGGCGCATAGGCACCCAGGTAGTTCCCGTCGGGGCCGAAGTGATTGTAGACGACATCCATGTAGACCATCAGGCCGAAGCCGTGAGCGGCATCGATGAAGGCTTTGAGGTCGTCCGGCGTCCCGTAGGCATTGTGCGGCGCGTAGGGGTAGACACCGTCGTAACCCCAGCCTCGCGTGCCGCCGAACTGCGAGACGGGCATGATCTCGACGGCCGTGATGCCGGTTTCCGCCAGATCGGCAAGCTTGTCGATTGCCGCCCGGAATGTGCCTTCCGGCGTAAACGTTCCGATATGAAGTTCATAGAGGATCGTTTCGGCCCAGGGCATGCCGTTCCAGCCGGTGTTCCGCCATTCATAGGCGTCGGGATCGACCAGCACTGCGGGACCGTGAACGTCCTCCGCGAGCGCGCGGGCTGCAGGGTCCGGCACGACCTTGCCGTCCGGCAGCACGAAGGCATAGGTCGCACCGGGTTTTGCCTCGGGAATGACGGCCTCGAACCAGCCCTCGCCTGCCTTGCCCATCTCGTGATCCGCGCCGTCCAGCCGAAGCGTCAGCCGATCCTCGCCCGGCGCCCAGAGACGGAACCGCGCGCCTCCCCCGTCCAGAAGCTCGGGCCCCCAAGCGGTGGTCTGCTGGTTTGCGGAAGGGTCAACACTCTCGGTTGTCATCAGGGAGTCCATCCTGTCCTCGTCTCGGTTCTGGCTCCGGTTTGGCCCGGAGGTGTGGTGCGTCGTGCGCCCCGCATCGGCTTTTATCCGCCCCTCAACAACCGGATCCGGGCAAAGGTTCCGGGTGCGATCAAGCGAATGCTGCACTGCGAATGCATATGCGTCGCGACGGCCGCACATCCAGGGACGACGATGTCGGACACGCAATGTTTATCGGTGATTGAACTTGTTGTGGCCACGCCCGTTAGAGCCCGGATGCGTAGATCAGCGAGGCCCGGCAAGAGCGGAACCATTGGCTATGCCATGAAAAGATTCCCGATGCGCAAGGGAACAAAATGATGCGCCGCACAATTTCTGAACGGGCCGAAACAGGGGATGCCGTCATGGACGCCAGAGTCAAACAATATGCAGTCGAGCCGGGGTTCTGGCACACGCTGGGAGCGACGCCCGACAAGGATGGCGTCAATTTCGCGATCTTCTCCGCCCACGCCGAGCGGATCGAGCTTTGCCTGTTCGACGACAGCGGCGCCGTCGAAGTCGCCCGGATCGAACTTCCGGAATATACCAACGAGATCTGGCACGGCTACATCCCCGGCCTGAAACCCGGTGCGCTTTACGGCTACCGTGTGCATGGGCCCTACGATCCGGAGCGTGGTCATCGCTTCAACCCGAACAAGCTTCTGGTGGACCCCTATGCCCGCGAGCTCGTGGGTGACGTTCAATGGTCCAAGGCGCATTTCGCCTATGACATGGACGCGGAAGACGACAAGGATCTCACCTTCAACACGCTCGACAGCGCGTCTGTCACGCCGAAGGGGCGGGTCATCGATCCGAAGACCTACGACTGGAAGGGCGACCGCGGACCGATCGTCCCATGGTCGAAGACCATCTTCTACGAAACGCACGTCAAAGGCTTCACCAAGCTGCATCCTGCCATTCCGGAAAACCTGCGCGGCACCTTCGACGGCATGGGTCACAAGGCCGCCGTCGATTATCTGAAAAGTCTTGGCATAACCTCGGTCGAGCTGCTGCCGACGCACTTCTTCCCCGACGACAGCATGCTGGTCGACAAGGGCCTGCACAATTACTGGGGCTACAACACGCTCGGTTTCTTCGCGCCGGCAACGCGCTATTACGGTCCCCGCGCGCTCGACGGCTTCCGCGACATGGTTCGTGCGCTGCACGATGGCGGTATCGAGGTCATTCTCGACGTGGTCTACAACCATACGGCCGAGGGCAACGAACTCGGACCGACGCTCTCCTTCAAGGGCATCGACAACTTCTCCTACTATCGCACCCTGCCGGATAACCATCGCTATTACATCAACGACACCGGCACCGGGAATACGGTCAACACCTCGCATCCCCGCGTCCTGCAGATGGTGACGGATTCACTCCGCTACTGGGTCGAGGACATGCATGTCGATGGCTTCCGCTTCGACCTCGGCACCATTCTCGGCCGCGAACCCGAGGGCTTCGATGAGCGCGGCGGCTTCTTCGACGCCGTCACGCAGGATCCGGTCCTCTCCAAGGTCAAGCTCGTCGGCGAGCCGTGGGATATCGGACCGGGCGGCTATCAGGTCGGCGGCTTCCCGCCCGGCTGGGCCGAATGGAACGACAAATATCGCGACACGGTCCGCGACTACTGGATGGATACGGACGGAACGGCACCGGACTTCGCAGCCCGCTTCTTCGGCTCCGGCGATATCTACGATCTTCGTGGTCGCCGCCCCTGGTCCAGCGTCAACTTCGTCGCAGCGCATGATGGCTTCACCATCAACGACCTCGTTTCCTATAACGAGAAGCACAACGACGCGAATGGCGAGGACAACAAGGACGGCCACGGCGACAATCGCAGCTTCAATTATGGCGCCGAAGGTCCGACCGACGACGAGACCATCAACGCGACCCGCGAGCGCCAGAAGCGCAACTTCCTCGCCACATTGCTGCTCTCGCACGGCACGCCGATGATTCTGGGCGGCGACGAGTTCGGCCGCAGCCAGATGGGCAATAACAATGGCTACTGCCAGGACAGCGATATCAGCTGGATCCACTGGGAGAACCTGCCGCCCAGCGCAGAGGTCCTGCGCGAATTCGTTCGCCGGCTGACGACGCTGCGTGCCAACCAGCCGCTTCTGCACCGCGAGAACTGGCGCGACGGCATGGTCATCACCTGGTTGAATGCTGGCGGCGGCGAGCAGACCGAGGAGCAGTGGCAGGACGGCGGCGGCACGACGATCGGCGCCATGATCTCGCGCGAAGACCTTGTCGAAAAGGACGGCGTCTGGTCACAAATCCTGATGATCTTCAATCCGCATGACGGCGTCGTACCGTTCGTGCTTCCCGAATGCCCCGGCGGCAACTGGGTCCTCGAACTGACGACGGACGATCCGGACGTTGAGGCGCAGCCTGTCGATGCGGCCGAGCCGTTCGACATGCAGGCCCGCAGCCTCGCGGTCTTCCGCCCGGCCTGACCGGTTCCGGCCGGCACGCCGTCTGCGGGCCGGCGGGGATAGCCACACGAAAAAGCCGGTCTGACACGCGGTCAGGCCGGCTTTTCTTCATTGGTGGTACGAAGCAATCTCAAAGCGATCAGGCGACCGCTTTTCTCGCCTTGGCGATGACCCGGCCGTAGAGCTCGGCATATTGCTCGGCGCTTCGCTCCCAGGAGAAATTGGCCTTCATGCCCTGGTTCTGCAAGCGGGCCCACTTCTTCGGATCCCGATAGGCATGGAATGCCCGGTGGATGGCAAGGCGCAGATTGTCGCTCGTGGCGGGGTGAAACTGAAAGCCGGTGGCCACGCGTGCGGACATGGCCGCATCATTCGCATCGATGATCGTTTCCGAAAGGCCGCCGGTGCGCGACACGACCGGCACGGCACCGTAGCGCAGCGCGTAGAGCTGCGTCAGGCCGCAAGGCTCGAAGCGGGATGGCTGGATGATGATATCGGTGCCGCCATGCACGAGATGCGCCGTTTCCTCGTCATAGCCGATCCGAACGCCGATCCTGCCGGGATGACGGCCTGCGGCAAGCAGGAGCTGCGTTTCGATATCCTTCGAGCCCTTGCCGAGCACGATCAGCTTTCCACCCAGCGCCGCGATCTCTTCTGCGACTTCGGCCAGCATATCGCCGCCCTTCTGCCAGGTCAGCCGGGTGACGGCCGCAAAGACAGGTCCCGGTGTCGGATCGAGCCGGAAGGTCTCAAGCAGGCGGGTGCGGTTGAGACTGCGATTGCGGATCTGCCGGACATCGTATCGCGCCGGAAGGTAGGGATCGGTCGCCGGATCCCAGATTTCGCTGTCGATGCCGTTGACGATCCCGGTAAACGTATCGAGCCGCGACAGAAGCGCGCCTTCCATGCCCATTCCGAGCTCCGGTGAGACGATTTCGCGGGCATAGGTCGGGCTGACGGTGGTGATCGCGCTTGCCGTGCGGATGCCGCCCTTGAGATAGCTCATATCGCCGTAATATTCGAGGCAATCGATCGACAGGGCTTCGGGCGGGAGGCCGATATCCTTCAGGTGCGCGGCCGAATACTGACCCTGAAAAGCGAGATTGTGAATGGTAAGAACCGAGGGGATCGCCTGCGCATTGGTGGAATAGCGCATGTAGACCGAGGTCAGCGCCGTCTGCCAGTCATGCGTATGGACGAGATCGGGTGTCCAATCCGGCAGAAGTCCGCCCGCGACAGCCGACGCCACGTATGACAGCACGGCGAAGCGCTTCCAATTGTCGGGATGGTCGATGCCATCCTCGCCGACATAGGGCCCGCCCGGACGGTCATAGAGCGCCGGTACGTTCAGCACCAGGAGGTCGAGACCCTGGCATTCGGCCTCCAGCAGCCAGGCCGGATTTCCGAAGAGATCGGGAAAGAAATGCACGGGCCGCGCATCGCTGATCTCGGCGAGAACGGAGGTATAGCCGGGGATTAGGCTTCGGGTCCGATAGCCGCGTGCGGCCAGCACTTTCGGCAGAGCCCCTGTCACATCGGCGAGGCCGCCGGTCTTGATCAAAGGGAAGATTTCCGACGTTACAGACAGTACGTTCACGAAGGCCACGTTCCTCTTGGCAATCCGGAGGGATTGCCGGCTGAAATGGAGGTCGGGAGAAAAGCGAAACCCCTCATGCTCCAATGATGGAGGAAAGCGATCCCCCTGTCCGCACAAATATTGCGGAGCAGGCGAGAAACTTGTGCGGTGCGAGAGGAGAGACACCCACCGGGCGGATCGATCGGCGGCGGGTGCCGTTACACGGGGAAATCAGGCACCGGGCGAACCCGGCGCCTGTGCGGTCTCAGACCGTTTTTCGCTTGCGCTTGGCGCCGGGATTTGCCGCAGCGCCACCCTCCACGACGGACAGCGGAGGCTTCGCCGGCTCGGCTTTTGCAGGTTTGTCGACGGGCGCGGCATTCTTTTCAGAGCGCTGCGGCTCTTCAGGGCTGTCCGGCTCGCCCAGCACGGACGTGTTCTCGGCCGTTGCGTGTTCCTGATGCGCCTTGCTCCAATGCTCATCATGGCGACCTTCCGGCCGACCTTCGGACTCCCACAAGGCATAGGCCCGCTTCTTGATCAGGTCTTCGTCTTTCTCGGTCATGGCCTTCTCCCTTTGATGATCGGATTACCGCCACTCCCAAATTAAGGAGCGCCGATTTGGTTCCAGAGCAGGATCGATATACTGCCTGTTCCCGGCGCTTCCCGAATGAGGAGCGACGAGACTTTGCGAAAGAAAGCAACTGCTCGGCGCAAGCGTGGCCGAAGCAACTGGATGGCGGTCGAAACCGCCCTATCTAGCGCTCACGGATCGTCTTGCCGCCGGCCCTTTCAGCCAACGCGAAGACTCCGCCAAGTCACTGCCGCCAGAGGCGGCCTTCCGGAGTGTGTCATGAGAAAACGGATTGTTCTAGCCATTGCCGCTGCATCGGGTTTCATCGGCCTGTCGCCGGCCGCCGCGCAAACGCCGAAGATCGAAGATGTCTGCGTTCAGGTTGCAAAGCACCTGCTTCTCGCCGACACGCTTCAGACCGGCGTCGTGCAGTCCTTTCCGGAACTGAAGCCGCCGGGCGCGCGCCTGACCTATTCGACGCGCGAGGGCGTGGAAAAGAAGGACATGGTGGATTCCATCGAATGCGAATTCCAGAACACGTCGGCGCCCTTCAATCTGCAGCGCTTCTGCGTGTCCAGCACCTGTTATGGCCCGAATGAGCGCAACGATGCCAACAAGCGCCGCTTCGAAGAGGTTCGTGCGCTCCTGCAGCGCGACGGGATGTAATTTCAAAACGGCGTGATGCCGAAGCAAAAGAGCCATCGCGACAGCGCCGCGATGGCTCTTTTTTTATGATGATGCGCGGTACGATCCGACCAGAGGTCAGGCCGTGCCGATGCCGAAGGCATTGAGCGTGTTGCGGCAGGCGCGCTGGAAACACTGGGCAGGGCCTTCGAGACCCGACGCCTGACGACTGACGCGAGCACCTTCCAACAGCAGCAACAAGGTGTCGGCCAGCGTCTCGGGCTCTTTCGTGCCCGTGCGCCGGCAAAGACCGGTGAGCTTGCCGCGTTGCAGGATCTTGAAGTTCTCGATGACGGCGTGGGCCGGATGGTTGGCTTCCTTCAGCTCAACCGCGGCGTTGGCGATATCGCAGCCGAAAGACTCGCGTTGAAGACAGTCGGACAGCGCCGTCACCCAGGCACCAAGTTGCGCCCTGGCGTCATCGGGAAACCGCGTCTCGATGTCTGCCCACATCGCGTCGCTCTTCTCGGAGGTGACGCGAAGGGTCTCGCAAACGAGATCGTCCTTGGAGCCGAAATGCCGGTAGAGTGTCATCTTGTTGGTCGAAGCCGCTTCGGCAATCGCATCGACACCGATGCCGCGAATGCCGTGCTGGCGAAACAATTCGCAGGCCGTGGTCACGATCCGGTCCCGCGGGGCGACCTTTGCCGACGAAGGGCTGGGCACCGACGTCGATTCCGCTTCCGGCTTCACAGTAGAGCCACGTTTGGCGTTTTTATTCACGACAGCGATTGACATAGGTGTGACCGTTCGGTAACAAATGGCTTGTTACTTACCGGTAACACACCAAAGCATTTCGGTCAAGGACAGGCCCAACCCTGCCTGCCCTCGACTGTGGACGACACGAAGGAGAAGGCCATGAACATGGCGAATGACGATCTGACCCTGAACGAGGTGCTGACCGATCCGATGATCCGCGCCGTGATGCGGGCGGATGGCGTGACCTCCTCGCAATTCAGGACCTTGCTCTATTCGGCAGCGAACGCGCTGGAAAACGCCAAGCCGGAACCCGGCGGCGCCCGCACCCATGCGGCCAAGCTTCTGGCCGCCCCGAAGCGGCGCCTGCTTGCGATGGTGCACCCGCTCGCGGTGCGCACGGGCTCCGCCTGCGCTGCCTGCTACTGATCGCATCCCGATCCCCGGGTTCGCTCCGCGTGAGCCGGCCCGAGCGACGCCCTGTTCCCGGGCACACCAAAACCCGACCGGAAGGCCTCCTCCGGTCGGGTTTTTTCGTCTTGCGGTCCGCGTCAAACGCGTCAGACGCGAACGGCGAGCTCCTCGAAATCCTGCGTGCCGAAGAATTTCAGGTACCGCTCGACCTCGGCCGGATCGCCGGTGGCCTTGCGGGGATTGTCGGACAGCTTGACGGCCGGACGGCCATTGGCGTCGATGACCTTGCAGACGATGGAGATGGGGTTCAACCCACCGACCTCCGTCGGGGCGCAATCGGCGAAATCATTGGTGAGGTTGGTGCCCCAGCCGAAGCTCATGCGCACCCGCCCCTCGAAATGCCGGTAGGTCTTGATGATCATGTCGACATCGAGCCCGTCGGAGAAGATCAGCAGCTTTTCCCTCGGGTCGCGGCCATGGGCGCGCCACCAGTCGAGAATGCGCTCGCCGCCCTCGATCGGCGGAGCGCTGTCGGGACGGAAACCCGTCCAGTCGGCGACCCAGTCGGGCGCGTTCTTGAGGAAGGCCGCCGTTCCGAACGCATCCGGCAGGACGATCAGCAGATTGCCGCCGTAAAGACGATTCCAGTCCTGCAAAACCTTGTAGGGCGCATCCGCCAGTTCGGCATCGGTATTGGCGAGCGCCGCCGCCACCATCGGCAGTTCGTGCGCATTGGTGCCGAGCGCTTCGAGATCGGTATCCATGGCGAGAAGCACGTTGCTGGTGCCGGAAAAGGACTCGCCGATCCCTTCCTTCAGCGCCTCGACGCACCACCGCTGCCACAGGAAGGAATGGCGACGCCGCGTGCCGAAGTCCGAAATGCGCAGGTCGGGAACCGCCCTCAGCTGCTCCACCTTCGACCACATCTTCGCCTTGGCGCGGGCATAGAGGACATCGAGGGCGAAGGGCCCCATATCCTTCATCGCCGTGCGCGACCGCAGCTCGTTGACGATGGCGAGAGCGGGGATTTCCCACATGCTCGTATGCGTCCACTTGCCGGGGAAGGTCAGCTCGTACTGGCCGTGGCGGCGCGAGAGCTCGTAATCCGGCAGCTGGAAATCGGCGAGCCAGGCCAGAAAATCCGGCGAGAAGATCTGCTTGCGGCCATAGAAGGTGTTACCGGCAAGCCAGATCATCTCCTTCTTGGTGAAGCGCACCGTGCGGACGTAATCCAGCTGCTCGCGCAGTTCCTGCTCGTCGATCTCCTCCGTCAGGAGCACCGTCTTGGTCCGGTTGATCAGCGAGAACGTCGCGTCGACATCCGGGTAAAGACGCCAGATCATCTGCAACATCAAAAGCTTGTAAAAATCCGTGTCCAGAAGGCTGCGCACCACCGGGTCGAGCTTCCAGGCATTGTCGTAGACGCGCCGCGCAATATCCGTCTTCGTCATGCCGTATCCTCGCATCCGCGTCCACGGCCGGGCCGCTGCGGACATTCCTCCCGTGCCGCGCCCTCGATGGCGCAGCGTGCTGCCTCTTCATGCCATGCCGTGCAGTTGCCTGCAACATCGGGAGAGCACCAAAGCCGCCCGAAATATAACATTCTATCATCACATAATCTCATAAGAAATGTTGTATTTTTTTGAGATCACGTTTATAAAGCCATCGAGGATGGAGACCGTGGTGGCTTTAAAACCGGACGATCGGCGGCAGGAGATCATGGATATCCTGATGGAAGCAGGCTCTGCCTCCGTCGAGGATCTGGCCCTGCGCTTCTCCGTCAGCAAAATGACCGTCCATCGCGATCTCGATGACCTCGAGCAGGCCGGGCTTCTTCGAAAAGTTCACGGCGGCGCGTCGATCCAGTCCAGCGCGCAATTCGAAAGCGACTTCCGCTACCGCGAGAAGATGGCGGCCGAGGAAAAGCGGCAGCTCGCGTCCCATGCGGCGACGCTGGTGGAACCGGGGCAGATCATCATCATCGATGACGGATCGACGGCGGGCGGCCTTGCCGATCATCTCGCGACCATCCGGCCGCTGACGGTGATCACCAACAACCTCTCCGTCATCGTCAAGCTGACCGCCGTCCCCGGCATCGAGGTCATCTCGCTCGGGGGCCAGTACAGCCGGAAGTTCAACGGTTTCTTCGGCATCGTGACGGAGGAGACACTGTCGTCGCTGCGGGCCGATATCGCCTTTCTCTCTTCCTCCGCCATTCAGGGGGCGGCCGCGTATCATCAGGACCAGGAAGTGGTGAAGACCAAGCGGCAGATGATGCGATCGGCAGGCCGTAGCTACCTCATGGTGGATCACGCAAAATTCGGCAAGCCGGCCTTGCATTTCCTGACAGGACTGGACGGCTTCAGCGCCGTCATTACCAGCGACCGCATCGACGGCGGCCACGAGGCCGCACTGGGCGACGCCGGGATTTCCATCATCAAGGTCTGACGACCGCAGTTACAACGAGGAGCATGCAGTGACGACGAACGGCATCTGGGTGGGAACGAGCTGGAAGATGAACAAGACGCTGAGCGAGGCCATGGCCTTCGCCGAGGATCTCGCGGCCAGCGACGGCGCGCGCGGCCCCCGCATCCAGCGCTTCGTCATTCCGCCGTTTACCGCCGTGCGGGAGGTCAAGCAGCGACTGTCCGGCACCAGCGTGAAGGTGGGGGCGCAGAACATGCACTGGGACGATGACGGCGCCTGGACGGGCGAGATCTCGGCACCGATGCTCACCGATTGCGGGCTCGACCTCGTGGAGCTCGGCCATAGCGAGCGACGCGAGCATTTTGGCGAGACCGACCGGACCGTCGGCCTGAAGACGGCCGCCGCCGTTCGTCATGGCCTGACGCCGCTGATCTGCATCGGGGAAACGCTGTCCGAACGCGAGGCCGGCGAGGCGGATGCCGTGTTGAAGCGGCAGGTCGAAGGCGCGCTTTCCGGCCTGAGCGGTGTGGATCGGGAGAAGCCGGTGCTTCTCGCCTACGAGCCCGTCTGGGCCATCGGCGTCAACGGCATTCCCGCATCCGCCGACTATGCCGACGACCGCCATGCCCGCATTGCCGAGGTGGCGAAGGCCTGTCTCGGCGTTTCCGTGCCCGTTCTCTACGGCGGCAGCGTCAATCCCGGCAATTGCGCGGAGCTGATCGCCAAGCCGCATATCGACGGCCTGTTCATCGGCCGTTCCGCCTGGAATGTCGCCGGCTATCTCGACATCCTCGCCCGCGTTTCAGCCGCTCTCTGATACGGTTTCCGGCGGATCGCGTTCCGCGAACCGGAAACAAGAGCCATCGAAAATCCCTGGCCGGAAAGCCAGATTTTCAATGGAAGGAATACGGGATCCGGTCTGATCAACCGGATCCCGTATGACGCCCCAAATCAACAAAAGCCTGAAAGGAAACAGCCATGAAAATCGCCATCGGAGCCGACAGCGCCGGCAAGCCGCTTCTCGACGTCATCGCCAAGCATCTGGCGACCCGCAACGATCTCGAGGTCACGGATCTCAGCCAGCAGGGCTTTTATGCCGACCTGTCGCAGAAGCTTGCCCAGACCATCGTCGACGGCGAGAACGAGCGCGGCATCCTCTTCTGCGGCACCGGCATCGGCGTCAGCATCTCAGCCAACAAGGTGCCCGGCATCCGGGCGGCGCTGACGCACGACACCTATTCGGCAGAACGCGCCGCCAAGTCGAACAATGCGCAGATCATCACCATGGGCGCCCGCGTCATCGGTCCGGAACTTGCCAAGGCGATCGTCGATACCTGGCTCGCCTCGGAGTTCGATCCGAGCGGCTCCTCGGCCGACAACGTCAAGGCGATCGATCGCCTCGACACCGCCAAGTAAGTTCGCTTCCCTCACGTCGCGCAGATCCTCCCGCGCGACCGCGCAGACAAACGCCCGGCAGAGATGCCGGGCGTTTGTCGTTGTTGAACGATCAGGCGCGGACGCGCAGGAGGCGCAGGGCGTTGATGGTGACGAGCACCGTTGCGCCGGTATCCGCCAAAATCGCCGGCCAGAGGCCGGTGATGCCCACCACGGTCGTCACGAGGAAGATAGCCTTCAGACCGAGCGCGACGGCGATGTTCTGGCGGATGTTCGCCATGCAGCGCTTCGACAGATCGATCAGCGCTGCGACATCGGCGATGCGCCCGTGAAGAATAGCGGCATCCGCGGTTTCGAGCGCCACATCCGTGCCACCACCGATGGCGATGCCGATATCGGCCGCCGCGAGTGCAGGCGCATCGTTGATGCCGTCTCCGACCTTGGCCACCGTCGCGCCCTGCGCCTTCAGCTCACGCACGATGGTCTGCTTGTCCTGCGGCATGAGGTCGGCGCGCACGTCGATGCCGAGATCACGCCCGACGGCCTCTGCCACGCGGCGGTTGTCGCCGGTGAGCATGACCGTGCGGATGCCGTTCGCCTTGAGCGCGGCCAGCGCCTGCCGCGCGTCCTTGCGCGGCTCGTCGCGCATGGCGATGGCACCCGCCGCCTGTCCGTCGATGACGAGCACCGAGACCGTCTTGCCGTCGTCGTTCAGCGCCTGAATGGCGCTCGACTGATCTGCGGTCAGCGGCGCGATGTCACCTGCGGCCCTGGGCGAGCCGAGGAAGAGGCTCTGCGAACCAACCTTGCCCGCGACGCCCTTGCCGCCCTGTGCCGATGCACCTTCGGCTGCGGGATAGGCGATGCCGTCAGCCTCCGCCCGGGCGAGAATGGCGAGCGCCAAGGGATGGCTCGATCCGGCATCGAGCGCGGCCGAGAGGCGCAGGATCTCGCGCTCCTCGCCCATGAAGGTGAGAATATCGGTGACCACGGGGCGTCCTTCGGTGAGCGTTCCCGTCTTGTCGAAGGCCACGGTATCGACCGTGCCGAGCTTTTCCAGAACAGCACCGCCCTTGACCAGCAGCCCCCGACGGGCGCCGGCCGACAGGGACGCCGCGATGGCGGCCGGCGTCGAAATGACCAGGGCGCAGGGGCAGCCGATGAGGAGAATGGCGAGACCCTTGTAGACCCATTCCGACCAGGAGCCGCCGGCCAGAAGCGGCGGCAGGATGGCGACCAGCGCCGCAACCACGACCACGGCCGGGGTGTAGTAGCGCGAGAAGCGATCGATGAAGCGCTCGGTCGGCGCCTTCGCCTCCTGCGCTTCCTCCACCAGGCGGACCACACGGGCAATCGTGTTGTCAGCCGCTGCCGCGGTCACCGTCACGCGCAGCACGCCCTCGCCATTGACGGTACCGGCAAAGACCGGCTCGCTCGCAACCTTGCGAACGGGCACGCTTTCGCCCGTCACCGGCGCTTCGTCGATCGCACTTTCGCCTGAAAGGATCTCGCCATCGGCAGGAATGCGGTCGCCGGGGCGGATGCGAATGATGTTGCCGGGCACCAGCGCGTCTGCCTGCACCTCGCGCGTGACGTCGCCGTCTTCGAGGAAGGCCGTCTTCGGCACGAGGTCCGACAAGGCCTGGATGCTGCGCCGCGCGCGGCTGGCGGCCACGCCTTCGAGCAGTTCGCCGACAAGAAACAGGAAGACGACCGCTGCGGCCTCTTCTCCGGCATCGATGATGACGGCGCCGATGGCGGCAATGGTCATCAGCATCTCGATGGAGAACGGCGTTCCCGCCAGCGCCGCCATGATCGCGCGCCGGCCGATGGGCACGAGGCCGACCAGCAGCGCAAGGAGAAAGGCTTCGGACGCAAACTCGGGAAACAGATGCCCGACGGCGTAGGCAAGCACGAGCGCACCGCCGCAGAGAAGCGTCAACCGGCCCTTGGCCGATGCCCACCAGGGTCCGGACGTGGGCCCATGATCATGGCCGTGCAGACCTGCCGGAAGGGAGGCGGCGGCGCTTTCGGACGTTGGACGCTGTGCATCGTGGGAATGGGCATGGTTACCGTGATCATGATCGTGCTTCTCACGGTCATGGTCATGGTCATGGTCATGGTCATGGTCATGGTCATGGTCATGGTCATGGTCGCCATGATCGTGATGGGCGTGTCCGCTGCAACACGCAGAAGCCTGCGCAGGTGCCGCATTCGCCGGCGCCCGGTTCGCGGGCACGGTCTTGTAGCCGAGACCGGAAACCTTGCGCGCCAGTGCGTCCAGGTCGGTCGTCTCGTCGTGATGAACGGTCATGGCTTGCGTCGTGACGGAGACCGCGACATCCGAGACCCCGGCCACGCGCCGGACAGCGGTGTCGATCTTGGACGCGCATGAAGCGCAGTCCATGCCCGAAACGTCAAATCGCGTCTTTCGCATCTCACCCATCATCAACTCCCTCTCGTGTAGGCGTGGTTGTAAGGGCTCTAGCGACTAGAGCTACAAGCTAAAAATGACGGGATGAGCGATTTTTACATCCGGGCCGGGCGCGCGGCCGTAAAATCGGCTGATGACAGGACACGAGACGATGACTGACAACGAGACGCAACACGGCGATGATGGCCGTTTGCCGCATGTTTCCTACCGGCCCCTGATCCTCACAGCCGAGATGGAGGCAACGGCTCAGGAGCACTTCGATTTTCTGCGCGCCCGACATTTCCCCCCGGAGCGAAACTGGCTATCGGCGCATATCACGTTGTTCCATGCTCTGCCGGGTGCGGAAAGAGCGGCCATCGAGCAGCATCTTGACGAGGCCACGGCCGGGTTGCGGCCCATCGCGGCAACGGTCGAGACCGTTCGCTTGCTTGGAAACGGCGTCGCCTTTGCGCTGTCGAGCCCTGCCCTTGAGGGTTTGCGAGCCGCACTCGTGCAGCGATGGAGCCCGTGGCTGACGCGACAGGACCAGCAGGGTTTTCGACCGCATGTGACGGTGCAGAACAAGGTCTCCCCGGACACCGCACGTGCGCTTCAGGCATCGCTGTCCGAAGACTTCGCTCCGTGGGATTTCGCGGTCACCGGACTTCGTCTCTGGCACTATGCCGGGGGCCCCTGGGAGCCGGCGGCCCGTTTTCCACCGAAATGAAGCGTCAGGTGCGGGCGCGGTGGCCTTCTTCCGGATCCGCATCGGCGCCTGCTTCGAGACGCTCGCTGTAGCGGCGCATCATTTCAAGCTGCACTTCCGTCTGGAAATCCATAACCTGATGATGAATGTCATTTTCGTCACAGCCCAACGTGACGAGATCGTCGGCAAGGTTGCGGCAGGCCGTGCGCCAGTAGGTCACGGCCGCTTCGCCATGAACGGCTTCGAGCTCGACCGCGCACCGGCGGATCAGGTTTGTCCGTCCGGACAGCGGAAATGCGATGATCCCGCTCTGCGCGCCCCGGGCGTCGTGTCCTGTCGTCATGTTCACACCGATTCTCCTTCTGTCACCCTGATGTAAGGAGATTTTGGTTAACGCTTCGTATCCAACACCTTGACGGCGTTCCCTTATGTAACGAGCGGCATGGCTGCAGCACCAAGCACCGCAACCGCATCGGCCGGTGCAAGACGGACCTGCAGGCCGCGCTGCCCGCCATTGATATAGACCAGCGGCTCGGCGAGTGCCGTTTCCTCAAGGAAGGTCGGCACCAATTTTTTCTGCCCGAACGGGCTGATACCGCCGACATGATAGCCGGTGAGCCGCTCGGCAGCGGCCGGCTTCATCATGGCCGCGGACTTGCCCGATGCGGCGGCAGCCAGCGTCTTCATGTTCACCTCGCGGTCGGATGGCACGACCACGCAGACCGGCTTGCCATCGACCTCTGCCATCAGCGTCTTCAGCACGCGATGTGGCGCCTCGCCCATGGCTTCGGCCGCCGCCATGCCGATCCGATCGACGGAAGAGTCGTAGTCATAGCTATGGGTGGTGAAGGCGATCCCGGCTTTTGCCAGCGCCTGCGTTGCACGTGTCGTTTTCGACATGGCCTGTTTCCCTTTGGGGGCTCAGTTTCCGAAAAGTCTCTCGTAGGCCTCCGGCCGGAAGCCGGCGGTCAGTGCGCCTTCACGATCGAGGATCGGGCGCTTGATCATGGACGGGTTGGCCAGCATCAAGGCGATCGCCTTTTCCACGTCGAGATCCTGCTTGTCCGCGTCCGGAAGCTTGCGGAACGTTGTCCCTGCTTTGTTCAGGACGCTCTCCCAGCCCAGCGCGGCGCACCAAGCCGAGAGGGATTCACGGTCGATATCATCGACCTTGTAGTCGTGAAACCGATAGGCGATGCCGCGGCCATCGAGCCAGGTCCGGGCTTTCTTCATCGTGTCGCAGTTGCGGATGCCGTAAAGGGTCGCCACCATGATCAGTCCTCCAACGCGCCGGATTTGCGGCCGGCTTCGGTGTTTCCGGCACAACCGATCTTCATCAGGTCGTCGCGGCGGCGGGCGAAGCGGGCGGACGACCGCGTGACGACCAGGCCGGCCTGCGGCGCGCGCACCTCCACATCGTGCTCCGGAAAGCCGGGTCGCGGGACGAGGACGGCCAGCAGGTCGCCGGCCTCGACGCGTTCGCCGATGTCGCGATGAAAGAGAACGGTGCCGGGAACAGGCGCTTTGATCATTTCAATCGTGTCGAGAGCGAAGGCCGGGCCGGAATAGGGCTCAAGCGCGGGTGCGTCGCCCTCCACGATGCCGCGGGCCTGAAGAAACGCCCAGAGCCCGTCGGCATCGCGACGCGCCACGTTCGGGCCGACGTCGCGACGCCCGCGCAACTCCACCGTCACCGAGAGACGACCCGGCAGCGAGACGTCCTTGCCGCCCCTCTCCTGTTTCCAGGCATAGGAAACGGCCTCCTCGAAGGCCGAGCTTTCTCCGTCGGACAGGAAGACCGCGTCCATCTGCAGGGCCGATGCAAGATCGGAAGCCTCGGGCCAGAAGGCGCTATCGATATAGGCATAGGGCAGCGATTCGTCGTCGCAGTGGAGATCGAGCACCAGATCCGCGCCGAGCGCGCGGTTGAGCAGCTCCCGCTTCAGCCGTTCCGGCGCAGTGAGCCGATCGAGACCCAGCAACAACTCGTGCCGTGCGGACGAGGCGATCAGGGGAAAATCGCGATTGTAATTGCCGCGCGACCCCAGGTCGAAGCGGCCTTGCATCTCGCCGAAATGCGCCTGTGCCGCACCGATGGGATTTGCCTGCGGCACGATGGTGATGTCGCCCCGGATCGCACCCGCAGCTTCCGCCTCGCCTAGCCGTGCACACAGCAGGTGAAGCGCAGCGACACCCGGGAGTTCGTTGGCGTGCAGGGCGGCCTGAATATAGACCTTCTGTACCGCGTTGGCGTGCGGCCCGGAAAATTCGAGGACCGGAATGTGCCAGCTGATCTCCGGCGTATCTCCGGGAATGACGATCGCGCTCTGCTTCACCTTGGGCCTCCATCCTGTTCCGCCTCTATAGCCGAACCACCGCATCGTTCAAGAACGAAAAGTGAACGATTACGCCTTGGCAGAGCCTGGAATAGGGAGAAAGACGATAGAGAAGAAGCCGGCGCGTCACATCGCGTGGCGCACCGGCTCCTTGCCTGGTCTTATTCCCACTCGATCGTGCCTGGCGGCTTCGACGTTATGTCGTAGACGACGCGGTTGATGCCGCGGACTTCGTTGATGATGCGGGTTGCGGTGCGGCCGAGGAAGGTCATGTCGTAGGGGTAGAAATCGGCCGTCATGCCGTCGACCGAGGTGACGGCGCGCAGGGCGCAGACGAAGTCGTAGGTGCGGTAGTCGCCCATGACGCCGACGGTCTGGACCGGGAGCAGCACGGCGAAGGCCTGCCAGATGACGTCGTAGAGGCCGGCCTTGCGGATCTCGTCGAGATAGACGGCATCGGCCTTGCGCAGGATGTCGAGCTTTTCGCGCGTCACGCCGCCGGGGCAACGAATGGCAAGGCCCGGGCCCGGGAAGGGATGGCGGCCGACGAAGCGTTCGGGCAAACCGAGCTCGCGTCCGAGCACGCGGACTTCGTCCTTGAAGAGCTCGCGCAGCGGCTCGACCAGCTTCATGTTCATGCGGGCCGGCAGGCCGCCGACATTGTGGTGGCTCTTGATCGTGACGGACGGGCCGCCCGAGAAGGACACGCTTTCGATCACGTCGGGATAGAGCGTGCCCTGCGCGAGGAAGGCCGGGGCGCCCTTGCCGTCGGCCGCGATCTTCGCGGCTTCCGCCTCGAACACCTCGATGAAGAGGCGGCCGATGATCTTGCGCTTGACCTCGGGATCGACCTCGCCGGCAAGCTCGGTCAGGAACAGGTCCGACGCATCCACATGGACGAGCGGGATATTGTAGTGGTCGCGGAACATCGTGATCACTTCGTCCGCCTCGTTAAGACGCATCATGCCGTGATCGACGAAGACGCAGGTCAGCTGGTCGCCGATCGCCTCGTGGATCAGCACGGCGGCAACCGAGCTGTCGACACCGCCGGAAAGGCCGCAGATGACGCGGCCGTCGCCCACGTCGTCGCGGATCTTGCGGATCATTTCGGCGCGGTAGGCGGCCATGGTCCAGTCGGACTTCAGCCCGACGATCTTGTGCACGAAGTTGGAGAGGAGCTTGCCGCCATCCGGCGTGTGCACCACTTCCGGGTGGAACATGGTGGTGTAGTAGCGGCGCTTCTCATCGGCCGCGATCGCGAACGGCGCGTTTTCGGACGTGGCGATGACCTCGAAGCCCTGCGGCAGCTGCGTCACGCGGTCGCCATGGCTCATCCAGACGGGATAGCGGCCGCCAACCTCCCACAGGCCGTCGAACAGCGGGCTTGCCGCCTTGATCTCGACATCGGCGCGGCCGAATTCGGCGGCGTGGCCACCTTCGACGGTGCCGCCGAGCTGCGTGCACATCGTCTGCTGGCCATAACAGATGCCGAGCAGCGGAATGCCGCTGTCGAACACGGCCTGCGGCGCCCGTGGGCTGCCGTCCGCCGTGACGGAGGCCGGGCCGCCGGAGAAGATGACGCCTTTCGGACCCATCCGGGCGAAGGCCTCGTCGGCATTGTTGAACGGGTGGATCTCGCAGTAGACGCCGGCTTCACGAACCCGGCGCGCGATGAGCTGGGTCACCTGGCTGCCGAAATCGATAATGAGGATGCTGTCGGGATGGGCTATCTCGGTCATGCCTGGCCTTTTCACGCGCGGGATCATTCCGAGCCTTTAAATAAACAGGCCGGCAAGTGCAACGTCTAACCCGCGTCTGCCTGCCTCAAAGGCCGAGCGCACCTTCCGCCAACGCCGTTTCGAGCCTGTCCAGGACGGCCGCGAGCTTCTCGTCGATAACGTCGAGATAGGCCGTCCAGTCGGAGACATGGCGCAGGTCGGCCTTGCCATCGGAAATGCCGCGCAGCGCCAGCAGCGGCACGCCGAAGGCTTGGCAGGCGCGCAGCACGGCGAAGGTTTCCATATCCACCATGTCGGCGGCGATATCGGCATAGGCCGCGCCCGAGACGATATTGCCGCCGGTGGAGAGGCTCGCTTCCGCGAGGCCGGGAACGCGCAGGGCTAGCGGAACGGTGACGGGAAGGTCGAGGAAAGGTGTCGCGCCTTTTTCAAAACCGAGCGGCGATGCATCCATGTCGCGATAGGCAACCGATGTCGCCTGGTACACCTCCGCCTGCTCGAGCCGGGCGGAGCCGGCCGAGCCGAGGGAGACGACAAGTGCCGGAAGACGATTTGCGGCGGATAGTCGCTGCAGGGCGCGCGTGACAGAAACCGCAGCCTCCACCGGGCCGACGCCCGTCATCAACGGCGTCATCCGTGTCTTCAGGTGGGGGCCATATTCCGCCTCTGCCGCCATGACGTAGAGGACGGCTCGATCGCCCGCCTGTTTCAGCAGAAGTTCGGGCATGTCATCGTTCCATTCGTTCACTCTGCAAATCCTTCGCGGTCGCGCACGACCATCTTTGTGGCCGTCATCGAGGCGATCAGCTTGGGCGGCGCGTCCTGCGACATCGCATAGGCGCGGCCGTCGGAGACGATGATCGTCGTGCCCGGCTTGGTGATCTCGCCGCGAAACAGAAAACGCTCGCCGCGGCCGGGCGACAGCAGGTTGACCTTGAACTCGATGGTGAGCAGACCGGCGTCCGGTTCCAGCACCGAATAGCCCGCATAGGTGCTTGCGGTTTCCAGTGCAGAGGAAATGATGCCCGCGTGGAGAATGCCGTGTTGCTGCGTCATCATCTCGTCGAAGGGCAGCTCGATCTCCACCATGCCCTGCTCGACGCGCGTCAGTTCGGCACCGATCGTCCGCATGAAGGCCTGCCGGTCGAAACTCCGGCGGACACGGAGGCGAAAGTCGTGGTCGATCGTCTCATCCATGTCCAACACCCCAATGCCACCGGATCGGCGGCTCCGGACAACGTCTGCGGCCGGCTTCTCGCTCGGAACGGCGGGAGACTGGCACGCACGTCCCCTCGCCTGCAAGGGCTTGCCCTTTAGCACGTTCAGTTGAGGAGCAGAATAGAGCCGTTCAGCAGCGTCGCGAACGAGACCCAGGCGGCATAGGGCACGAAGAGCCATGCCGAGAGGCGATCCTGCCGCCAGGATGTGACGATGAAAGCGTAGACCGAAATCAGCAATGCGAGGATGACGATCAGCGCCAGAGCGATCTCGTGAAGGCCGAAGAACAGCGGTGACCAGGCAAAATTGAACAGCATCTGCGCGCCCCAGAACCGCATGGCGCGTGTGTGGCGATGCTGCAGGAAGGTGCGGGCACCGACAAAACCGATGATCACGTAGAGCGTCGTCCAGACGGGCGCAAAGATCCAGTTCGGCGGGTTGAACGGCGGCTTCTGAAGCGACTGGTACCATTCGCCGGGAATATTGTTGATCCCGATCAGCAGGCCGCAGGCGACCACGGCGACGATGAAGAGAGCGTAGATCAGCGGAGGGCGCATGGGGGTCCAATCAGGGCGAATTCGGTCGAGGCAGGGAGCGAAACTTAGGGCGGCGCCGCGCCTTTGACAGGCAGCGGCAGAACGGACGGCTTTTGTGCAGAGCGAGCGTGTAGGGCGTGCTGCCCGCTCACGTCGGGCGGGTGCGGATGATATGCTGGTCCCAGGCGATCGGACTGGTTCGTTCCGCAAAGCGCCCGTCATAAGATGACACTGCAAATCCCGGGCGTTTTGCGGGCGCGATGCCGGCGGCGTCGGCGAGCCTTTCCAGCTTGACGAATGTGCCGGTCCGCGCGTCGACGGTGACCACGGCGCCGCCTTTCGGCGAGGCGAGGCCGACCAGCCCCTCCGCCCGGTGGACGGCGATGGCGCCGACATAATTGGCGAGCGCTGCCGCCGCTTCTTCCGGCAGATCGAGAAATTTTATGTCCTCGCCCGGTGCGAAGGCACCGGCAACCGGCGGACGGGCATTGCGGGGACCCTCGTACTGGCAGGCGAACCAGATGCGGCCGCCGGCATCGATATCCACGTGACGCGTCGAGAGTTGCCGCAGATGCGGCGGCATGACGTGACGCTCGACCAGCCGGCCGGTCGCCGTTTCGATGAGGACGAGCGAGGGCTCCATGTGATCGAGATTGAGCTTGGTGCGTCCGAAATCCGGATGCGTCTCGATGCCGCCATTGGCGACCACCAGAAGACGCCCATCCGGCGACAGCGTCATATCGTGCGGGCCGATGCCGTAGGTCGGGAACTCGCCCATGCGACGATAGCCGTCCGTGCCGTCATAGAAGCCGATCATGCCGCGATTGCCGGCAAAGTCGTTCTCCGTGGCGTAGAGCAGCCGACCGTCTGCCGAGAAGCAGCCGTGACCGAAAAAATGTCGCCCCTCGCTGGCGGTGATGACGACAGGCTCATCGCGCACGGCGGTATCGAGGATCATCGCGAAGGTGCCGGGGCGCCGGGCGAAGGCGACGGTGTGGCCGGAGACGGCGGAATGCGCCAGTCCATGGGCCCGATCCGGCAGGACATGCCGGTCGATGACCTCGCCTTCCTCGGAAACGGTGGCAATGCCGTAAGCGCCGTCGCCCGCCCGGAAGGCGGAGGCGAAGACGGCGTCCGTGCGGGAAAGGACCGCGGCGGCCGCAGGCGAAAGCGACACGGCCCAGGCGGCGCCGGCCATCGAGAGGAAAGCGCGTCGGTCGACAAGGACCGGACGCGGGGTGATCGCGGATTGCGTCATGGCCGCCCCGTCAGTCGCCGTCGGCAAAGGAGAAGCCGGCACCGAGCCCGATCGCGGCACCGAAATCCATGTTCAATCGCTGCAACAGATCGTTGGCATTGCGCAAAACGAGAAGGAGTTTCCGGCGTTCCCCCGTATCCATCAAAGCCTTGTCGATCGGTTGATCGACGGCATCGGCCGAGGCGATGAGCTCGTTGAAAACGATATCGATCGAGGCGGCGATCGACTGCTCGTCGGCAGGGAGGAGCGCGCGCATACCGGAGGCATCGAAGAGGGCTTTGAGACCCCGCGCATTTCCGGCAACCGAATCCATCGTTTCGCCCGAGCGCCAGTAGACGGCAAGCTTCGGATGGCCGGGCGACGGCGCAGGCGTGATCGCGCCCGCAAAGACGGGGCGCAGCCGCTGGTCGCGCAGGCTTTCCACCCCGTGAACGAGGATGCCGAGAAGCTCGGTTGCCGCCTCGCCCGACGTCCGGTAAAGCGGGTTGTCAGGCCCCGGCGCCTTCCAGGCGGCCTGGACACCGCGTGGATTTTCCCAGGCGGCGCTCAGTTCTGCGGCCACGCTCGTGAGATTGTCGGCAATGGCGCGGGCATAGCGGCACCGGAACCCGTCCGGTGCGTCGAGCAGTTCGTCGGCATCGGTGCCGAACAGGACATATTCCAGTGCGCCCAGCCCTTGGACCGCAACGCTCTTGCCACGCAGCGCGCTTGCGATCGTCGCGGTCTCGTCGCTTTCGACCAGGATGCGCTGGACCTGCTTCAGACCCGTGCTCTTGCGATCGGGAAAGAACAGAACGCGCTCGAACCGGTTGCCATCGAGAACGGGCCCGACGCGGACGATCTCGATGCGGGACCAGGCAGCGGTGACGTCGGAGAAGGCGCGCTTGGCGCGGGCGAGCGATGTCTCGGACGGACGGTGGCAGAGCGGGCGCAGATGGTCGGCAAGGGCACCGGTGCGCTCGACCAGTTCGCGGTAGCCGGGCCGGATGAAGCCATCGACGGCGCGCGCCATCACCTTCGGCACGGCTTCCGACACCAGGCCGCTCGACGGTGCCGATCCGACATCCTCGTCCGCCTCCTGCGCGAAGGCTGGGGTGGCCGAGGCGAGCGCCACGGTGAGCAGAAAGGCTGTCCATAGACGCATCAGAGCGACTCCAGAAAAGCGAGCAACGCCCGGCGATCCGCGGCGTCGAGGGATACGAAACGATCGCGCGCGGCCTGCGCTTCGCCGCCATGCCAGAGAACGGCCTCGGTCAGCGTCCGCGCCCGTCCGTCATGCAGGAAGCCCGCCCTCGCATCGACGGTGTGCGCAAGACCGATACCCCAAAGCGGCGGCGTCCGCCATTCCCCCGGCAGCGGCGTCGCGCCATCCTCGGGTTCAGCCCTGCTGCCGGGGTCGGACAGGCCCTCGCCCATGTCGTGCAGGAGCAGGTCGGAATAGGGCCAGATGAGCTGGAAAGCCGTCGATGGCGCTGCCGGATCGCGGCGGGTGACGAATTTCGCAACGTGGCAGGAGGCGCAGCCCACCTCGGAGAAGATCCGCTTGCCCGTGAGCACCGCTGGCGCCGCGACGTTGCGTCGCGCCGGGACGGCCAGATGGCGGGCGTAGAAGGCGACGAGATCAAGCACGGGATCGGGCGCCTCGCTCGTTCCCAGCCGGGCCTGCACGCCGTCCTGCAGGGCAAGGCATTGCGGCTGTCGGGCGGTGCAGTCGCCATGGCTTCTCATGTCGTCGGGCGTGGAGATCCCGATATCCGTCGCAAAGGCATCCGCCGCCTGGGCCCGCACGGTCGGAGCCTGCGCCTTCCAGCCGAACCGGCCGAGAACCGGAGCATCGTCCGCACCCTGCGCAAGCCAGGACGGCCGGCCGCTGATGCCATCGCCGTCGCGATCCCTTGGGTCCGCATGGGCAAGGATATCGCCCGCATCGATCGCCTCCAGCAGGCCGAGACCGGTCATCGGCGGCGCGAGACGCGGTGACAGGCGAGTGGCACTGTCCAGCGGACCATAGGCGAGGTCTTCGATCCCACAGACGGGGCGGCGCAGGCCGACACGCTCGCCACCGGCAAGCGTTACCGAGAGTTCGTCGTAGCGCAGCGCGAGACGCCCCTCGGCCGGCAGGCCGGGCACGCCGCTGTCCTGCAACTGACGACCGTAGACGGGATCGCCGTGCCGACCGGATCGGGACGGGTCGGGGAACGCGAACGTCATGACCAGGGAGGGGCTTCCGGCGCCACCGGCCGGCGGCCGTCCCCGCCCATCGCGGACATGGCAGGTTTCGCAGGAACGGGCGTTGTAAAGCGGCCCGAGGCCATCCGAGGCCTGCGTCGAGGAGGGCGAGGACACCCAGAGTTTTTCGAAAAGCGCGCTGCCGAGGCGAAACCGTTCTTCCGCCTCCGCATCCAGATTGGCTGCGGGATGGGTGAGCCCAGCCCGGTCCGGCCTTGCGGTCGAGGTTCCCGCGCCACCGGCCATGGCCTCGAAAGGCTCGGGTCGGGAGAGGTCTTGCGTTGGCCTCGTCACATCGGCAACGCGGCGCCTGTCCTTTTCCGACAGGTCGCTCCGCCCGTCGACATCTCCCGACAGCGGAAGTGCCGGCTCCGACGCGAAAACCGGCGTCTTCAGGCGGGCGGACTGCCCGCCTGCCCCCGCGCCGGCCCATATCCCCTCCCCTGCCACGACGAAAGCCGCCGCGAGGCTCGCGGCGGCAACAGGCGTGATGAAACGGTGAAGGGTCCGGGCGGTCATCGCGGATCAGGCGTCGGCGCGTCCGGGCGCGCTTCTCACTGGAAGACGGCGTTCGGGTTGTCGAGGCTGTCGGAGCCTTCGAGCTCGATCTTGCCGAGATCGAGTGCCGTCAGCACGCGCTCGACGGTCTTCGACTGGGCGATCAGCCCGTCGATCGCCTTCTGGACGACGGCGTTGCCCTCGGTATTGCCTTCCGCGATCATCTGGTCGTAGGCCTCGACCGTCTGGCCGCGCTTGGCCATGGCCTGCATCGCAGCCACGGTCGCCGCAAGCTTTTCCTTCATCTCCGCATCCACGGCCGGATCCTTGGCCGCGACGAGTTCCGACAAGGAGGGGCCGGTCAGCTTCGTGCCGTCGGTGCGGGTGTAGGTGCCGAGATAGGCCTGTTCGATGCCGATCGCGTCATGCAGATGCGAGTTGTAGGTGTTATCCGAGAAGCAATCATGCTCCTCTTCCGGATCGTGCAGCAGGAGGCCGAGCTTCATGCGCTCGCCGGCAAGCTCGCCATAGGAGAGCGAGCCCATGCCGGTCAGAATGGCGGTGAGCCCGGCCTTCGGATCAGCCTCGACATTTTTCGTGGCGGCACCATCCGGCGTCCAGTTGGCGACCATTTCCTTCAGGTCGGAAACGAGCAGATCGGTCGCAGCCTTGAGATAGGCGGCGCGGCGATCGCAATTGCCGTTGGTGCAGGCCTTGGTGTCGTAATCGGTGTAGGGACGGTTTCCGGCGCCCGGGCCGGTGCCGTTCAGGTCCTGCCCCCAGAGCAGGAATTCGATGGCATGATAGCCGGTCGCCACGTTCGCCTCGATGCCGTCGGCTTCCTGCAGGGTGCCCGACAGGAATTCCGGCGTGATCTTGGAGGCGTCGATTTCCTTGCCGTCGATCGAGATCATCTTGCTGGCGATGACGTTCGCGGTAAAGAGCGCATTCTCGTCGCTCTCGTTGCCATAGCTCGGATCGACGTAGTCGATCAGGCCCTCATCGAGCGGCCAGGCGTTGACCTTGCCTTCCCATTCATCGACGATCGGATTGCCGAAACGATAGACCTCGGTTTCCTGGTAGGGGTTGCGTGCGGCCAGCCAGGCCTCGCGGGCGGCCTTCAGCGTCGCCTCGCTCGGCGTCGCGATCAGCGCATCGACGGCCTTGTCGAGCGCCTGCGCGGTCGTCAGGGCATCCTCGAACTTGGCATGGGCGACGTCGGAGTAATGCTTGAGCACGGCTGCGGCATCGGTGGCGGCCTGGGCCGGCTGAAGCGCCAGCACGGAGGTGGCAGTGGCCAGCGCCAAGGCGGCGGCGCGAAGGAATGATACGGTCATGACCTCTCCTCGGCGGAGCCCGCCCGCAGAGCCGGACAGGAATACCGCGCGTGTGAAACGGATCCGGGACCGGACGTGCCTTCCGGCATGCCCCTGCCCCGTGCGATCCTCATGAACGAAAATTAAACTGGTGTCAAAGTGTATAGTTTAGAATGCTTTGAACCTGTCACCCCTGCCGCTGCAGCATGGCGAAGAAGAAGCCATCGGTCGCGGTGGATGCCGGGGACAGCGTCAGCGTGCGCCCGTCGCGCGTGACGGGGCGGCGAGCCGAGGTGCCGAACAGCGCGTTCCAGCTGTCGATCGCCGGCAGGGCGCTGAAGCCCGGGTTTTCCGCCAGGAAGCGATCGACCTGCTGGTCGTTCTCTTCGGCGAGCACGGAACAGGTGACATAAACGAGGCGACCGCCGGGCCGGACGTAGCGCGCAGCCTCCGCCAGCGCCTCGCGTTGCTGACCCTGGCGCTCCTCGATGTTGCGGTCGTTCAGGCGCCACTTGGTATCGGGCCGACGGCGCCATGTGCCCGTGCCGGTGCAGGGCGCGTCCACCAGAACGGCATCGCAGCGCTCCGTCAGACCGGCGAGCGCCTGCGGCCGGTCGTGAACCTGAACGTTGCGGGTGCCCGCCCGCTTCAGCCGCTCGATGATCGGCGCCAGGCGCTTGCGGTCGGTGTCGAAGGCATGAACCTGACCCTTGTTGTCCATGGTCGCCGAAAGAGCCAGGGTCTTGCCGCCGCCGCCGGCGCAATAATCGAGGATCTGCTCGCCACCGGTCGCGCCGACGAGATCGGCAACAATCTGCGAGCCTTCGTCCTGGACTTCGAACCAGCCCTTCTGGAAGGAAAGCTCGGCGGTGACGTTGGGGAGACGGGACGGACCTTCGCCGGGCGCGACACGAAGGCCCTGACGCGCGGTTTCGGTCGGCCGCACGCCAGCCTCATCGAGCGCTTTCAGCACTTTCGCGCGATCGGCCTTCAGCGTGTTGACGCGCAGGTCGAGTGCGGGGCGCTCGGCCAGTGCCGCGGCTTCTTCCAGCCATCGATCGCCGAAAACCAGCTGGAAGGAGGGTACGACCCATTCCGGAATGTCGCCCTGAACAAAAACGGGAGCATCCTCGAGGTTGCGGCTGCGGAACGCGGCCAGGGCCGCCTCCGGCAGCGGGGGCGGCGCAAAGCGGTCGCCCTCCAGGCTTGCCGCCAGCGTTTCCGGCGTTTCGCCCCACTGGCGCAGCATGACGGCATGCCCAAGCGCAGTCGCGCTATCGTCGTCCATCAGATAGGCGTGAGACAGTTTGCGGCGGAGCGCATCATAGACGATGTTGCCGATGGCGGCGCGGTCGCCGGAGCCGGCAAACCGATGGGCAAGGCCCCAGTCCTTCAGCGCATCCGCAACCGGGCGTTTTCGCGTCTCGATGTCGGAGAGGACATCGATCGCACCGGCAAGTCGTCCACCCAGTCGCATCGCTCACACTCCATCATTCGGCAGCACAGACCCATCGTCTATCGTGGCGCGTGTACCGGCGATGAAAGCGAAGAGCAAGCGGGAAGGCCCTTTGCGACCTTGCTCCTCCCTCCACAGGCCCATGCCGCGGAGGTCGTTTTTCGTCAGATCCGGATTTCGTCCGGAACCTTTTTCGACTGTCGGGCTTTAACCGACGACGCGATAACAGATGCTGGCGTGACCGGCGCTGACCATGCCGACCTGCGACGCTGCCGCTTTCGAGAGATCAAGCACACGTCCCCGGATGAAAGGGCCTCGGTCGTTGATGCGGACGACGACGCTCTTGCCGTTGCGCTTGTTCGTGACTTCCACCCGCGTGCCGAACTTCAAGCTGCGGTGTGCGGCGGTGAGGTATTTCGCATTCATCCGCTCGCCGGAAGCGGTGCGGGATGAGAGTGCGTACCAGGAAGCGCCGCCGCATCCGGCACCTGCGGCTTGTGATGGTGTGATGGATGTAAAAGTTGCCCCCAAAGCAACGCATGCCGACAGTGCGACACTCGCAAGTTTTCGTCTCGTCAACCAGGTACCCCTTCGTCGTATCGTCTTGCTCTTCAGCGAACGAGACGGCTTGTCCGGGGCAAAAATGGCGAAAAAGAGCTTCAACCGTTAAGCAACGGTTAGGTTTTACTCACCCTGACGCTTGTTGAAATTTCTTAAAATTTTGAATTACCGGTCTGGACCGGAAAAAATTGCGTGGAATCAAAACGATTCAGAAATACGGTATTTTCTGGAATGGTTTTTCCACAGGCTAGATAAAATGAGATTAAAATTTTGAAACCGTCAGAAATCCATCATCTGTAAGTCACTGCGGCGATACGATTTCTCGATTAGGTTGTGTCGCCGGCAAAGGATATCGAGCCGTCAGGCTCAGACTTTCCAGCAATCCTCGTTCCACATCTGATGCAGCGACTGGCGGTAGTCGGGATGCAGGAAGGTATATCCGGCAGCCCGCAGCTTTGCGTTCGAGACGCGCTTGTTTTCACCATAGAAGGTTCGCGCCATCGGCGAGAGTTCCGCCGTCTCGAAGGCGATTTCCGGGGGTGGCGTCACGCCCATCAGACGCGCGGCCTCCAGCACGACATCTTGCGGCGGAGCCGGCTCGTCGTCCGTGACGTTGAAGACCCCGCCCATGCCTTTCTCGCTGAGGAACGCCACGGCGCCGGCGATATCCTCGACGCGGATGCGGTTGAACACCTGCCCCGGCTTCACCAGACGCCGTGCCGTGCCGTTGGCAAGATTGACGAAGCCGTTTCGGCCGGGTCCGTAAATGCCGGACAGGCGCAGAACGGCCACGGGAATGCCGGTTGATCGGCCGGTCTCGAGCCACGCTTCTTCCGCCTCCACGCGTTCTCGTGAGCGGGTCGATACCGGGTCGAGCGGCGCGTCTTCGGTCACCCAGGCGCCCTTATGATCGCCGTAGACGCCGACCGTGGAGAGATAGGCCACCCAGCGCAGGTTCGGCATGAGGCTCGATACATCCGGCATGCCGGGCCGCATCAGCGGATCGCCGGCCTTGCCGGGTGCGATCGACTGGACGAGGTGCGTGGTGCGCGCCATCACGGCGCGAAGCGCGGGAGAGATGGTCTCGCCATAGTAGATCAGCGCTTCAAGGCCGATATCGGCGAGCCCCTGCTGGCGCTCGGGCGAGCGGGTGGTGCCTGCGACCGAGCGTGCCTCCGTCAGAAGACGGCGCGCGATGGCGGCGCCGGAGAAACCCGCACCCAGAATGAGAACGTCCATCATGCGGCTCCTGCGCGTATCCATTCGTCCAAGACCTCGCTGTCATCGTCCAGAGGTCGCTCACGGGCAAGCGTCTGAAATGCGTCCGGCGACAACAGCCGCGACAATGCCCAGACGGCCATTCCCCGCACCGCAGGCGAAGCATCCGTCAGGCGCGCGCGACACGGGGCCGCCAGCGCGGGATCGCCGGAATTGCCGGCCGCAATCAGGCAGTTGCGCACGAAGCGATCCCGTCCGATGCGCTTGACCGGGGAGCCGGAGAACAGCGTGCGAAAGCCGGCATCATCGAGCGCGATGAGAAGAGCCAGCGAGGGGGCCGCAAGATCGGCGCGCGCCCTCAGCTTCATCTCGCGCGCCACGGCCGCGAATTTGTTCCAGGGGCAGGCCGAAAGACAGTCGTCGCAGCCATAGATGCGGTTGCCGATGGCCGGGCGCAGGGCGGGATCGATCGGCCCCTTGTGCTCGATCGTGAGGTAGGAAATGCAGCGGCGCGCGTCGATCTTGTAGGGCGCCGGGAAGGCATTCGTCGGACAGGCGTCGATGCAGGCGCGACAGGAGCCGCAATGATCCGGCTCGGGCGTATCGATCTCGAGATCTTCCGTCGTAAACAGGCTGCCGAGAAACAGCCAGGAGCCGTAGGTCCGGCTGACGAGGTTGGTGTGCTTGCCCTGCCAGCCAAGACCCGCCTGCTCGGCGAGCGGCTTTTCCATCACCGGCGCCGTGTCCACGAACACCTTGACGTCGGCGCCGGCGCGCGCGACAAACCGCGTCGCGACCTCCTTCAGCCGCCCCTTGATGACGTCGTGATAATCCCGGTTCTGCGCATAGACCGAGATCGCGCCACGATCCCTCAAGTCCAGCACGGTGCGGGGGTCATGGTCCGGGCCGTAATTCATGCCGAACATCACGACGGAGCGCACCTCGCTCCACAGCGCCCGGGGATCGGCACGGCGCTCGGCGGTCTCGGCCATCCAGTCCATGGTGCCGTGGTAGCCCTTGTCCAGGAAATCCGCCAGGTGGGCCGGCGCATCCGGTATGGTGTCCGGCATCGTGATGCGACAGACATCGAAGCCCTTGTCGCGCGCCTCGGCCTTCAGGAAGGACGTGAGGCCTGCGCGGCGACGGGCAAGAGCGCCGTCCGCGCGGCTTTGCGGATCAGAAGTCGAGGTCCGCATAATGCGATACCGGTGTCAGGCCGCGCACGCGCTCGGCCAGCAGCGGGCGGAAGGAGGGGCGCGATTTCAGCCGCTGATACCAGTCCTTTGCGGCAGGGGCCTCCGTCCAGTCGATCTCGCCCATGTAGTCGAGCACGGACAGGGCGGCGGCGGCGGCAAGGTCGGCATAGGACAGGCGGTCGCCCGCCAGATAGGTGCGCGAGCCCGCGAGCCACGACAGGTACTTCATATGCTGGCGGATGTTGGCGCGCGACAGACGCAGCATTTTCGAGTCCGGGGCGCCGCCGCCCTGGTCCGCCGTCATCTGCAGCTTGAAGATCCGCTCGCGCACCAGAGGGCGGGTCACGTCGGCTTCCATCTTGAGGAGGAACCACTCGGTCAGGCGGCGAATTTCCGCGCGCTGGAACGGGTCTTCCGCCAGAAGCCGGCGCTCGCGCTTCAGCACGCCATTGGTCTCGTCGAGATATTCGGAGATGACGGCGGCGCCGCAGAGCGCACGCATGCTGTCGTCGACATAGACCGGCAGCGTGCCGGCCGGATTGAGCGCCAGAAAATCGCGCCGCTTTTCCCAGGGCTGCTCTTCCGTCAGATCCGTCTGATAGCCGTATTCCGACAGAATGAGCCGGACGAAACGGGACGCTGTGGACATGGAGTGATGATAGAGTGTGGGCATCGCTTCGTCTGTCTCGGAACAGGTTTTCAAGGTCGGATCGCGGGGCGCGGTTTCGTCTGGCCATGGCAGAGGGAAGACAGCTATAAGACAGCGCTCGTCGCAGCTATAGAAGCAAGCCTTGCCGAACTCAAGCGAATCGGCCCTCCCCCGGTTCCTGAACCCTTAAACTCCTTTGCTTAAAGGAAACTTTACCTGATGCCCGAACATTCGATCTTCAGCGCGCTCCTTCTCGGCCTCATCGAGGGCCTGACCGAGTTCATTCCCGTCTCCTCCACCGCGCATATCCTTCTCGTCGGCCACTTCCTGGGCTTCGAGTCGAAGGGAAAGACCTTCGAGATCATCATCCAGCTCGGGGCGATCCTCGCCATCCTCACCGTCTATTTCCAGCGTCTCTGGTCGATCCTGGTCGCCCTGCCCAGCGATCCCCGGGCCCGGCGCTTCGTGCTCCTCATTCTGCTCGCGTTCCTGCCGGCCGCGATCATCGGGTTTCTCGCCCATGATTTCATCAAGAACGTTCTGTTCGAAACGCCGAAGCTGATCTGCATCATGCTGATCGTCGGCGGCATCATTCTCTACGCGATCGACCGGATGCCGATGAAGCCGCGCTATCACGACATGATGGACTTCACGCCGGCGCTGGCGCTGAAGATCGGCCTGTTCCAGTGCCTGGCGATGATTCCCGGAACGTCCCGGTCCGGTGCGACCATTGCCGGCTCGCTGCTGATGGGCACGGACAAGCGCTCGGCGGCGGAATTCTCGTTCTTCCTCGCCATCCCCACCATGCTCGGCGCCACGGTGCTCGATCTCTACAAGAACCGGGACGTGCTCGATTTCAACGACGCATCGTTGATCGCCGTCGGCTTCATTGCCGCCTTCGTCTCCGCACTCGTCGTCGTGCGCTCGCTGCTCGCCTTCGTGTCCAGCCGCGGCTTTGCCCCGTTCGCCATCTGGCGCATCATCGTCGGCACGGTCGGCCTCATCGGCCTCACCGTCTACGGCTGAACCGGACAAGAAAAAACCGCATGCAGCCGATCACGGTCTGCATGCGGTTTCCTGGCCCCCGCCATACCCTTGGAATTCTTATCGGCAGCCGATGAAACATCGTTGCCGCAACAGACGTCAGCGGCCGGATACAAGACCGATCGACGACGTCGTGCAAGGATCGACGCCATAAGCCGGCGCACAGTTATCGTGGCTGCCTGCCACGGTCTTCGGCGCGGCGAACGAGCCGGCAACGATGACCAATGCCGCGCACGCAAAGAAAATTGCGATCGACTTACCCATTTACTCTCTAGCCTTTCGAGATGTCGGAATGGCGTGCCCTGATCCTGACAAAGGCACGCGGCTGCTGTCTATGCTCCAGCACCGGCACAAGCAATAACGCAACATGTTGAATCGCCGGTAAAGGCCGACGGCAAATGTGCAGTGCGGCAGAACTGCAACGCCGGTCCTTCCGGACAGAGAAAAGCCGCCGGTTCATCACCGGCGGCTGATTAGGTCCAGCATTTCAATGCAGGCTCAGGCGGCCTTGCCGGAGCGCGTATACTGACCCTGCGGCCGGTAGCGAACGAGGTAGCTCGGGATGATCGCCTCGACCAAGGTCGGCTCGATTCCGAACGCCTTGAAGGTACGGCCCTCGGCTTCGGCCGCCGGCGAGACGACATTGTCGCTTTTGAGCAGCGTCACCTGGTCGGTGGTGAGCGGCGGGGTGATGAGCGGGATCAGGGAGGAGACGCTGCCGATCAGGGAGGCGACACCGAAGGGCAGCGTGACGAGCGCACGCTTGCGATCGATCGCCTTCAGCATGATCTCCAGACACTGGCGGAAAGTCAGCACTTCCGGACCGCCGAGCTCGTAGATCCGGCCCTTTTCGACCTTGCCTTCGACCGCCTTGGCGACGGCTTCGGCCAGATCCGCGACATAGACCGGCTGGAACGCGGTCTTGCCGCCGCCGACCAGCGGCAAAGCCGGCGAGAAGCGCGACATCTGGGCGAACTTGTTGAAGAAGCCGTCTTCCGGACCGAAGACGATCGAGGGACGCAGGATGACCGCATCCGGCTTGATCTCCATCACGGCCTTCTCGGCCTTCGCCTTGGACTGGGCGTAGACGGACTCGCTTTCGGCATCGGCGCCGATGGCGGAGATATGGGTGAGCGAGGCGCCAACGCTGCGAGCGGCTTCAGCCACGGCGCGTGCGCCGAAATCCTGCACCGCATCGAACGTATTCCGGCCGGCCTCGAACAGGATGCCGACGCAGTTGACGACGTGATCGCTGCCCTGCACGGCGGCATCGACCGACTGGCGGTAGCGCAGGTTCGCCTGGACGAAGGAGATCTGGCCGACATTGCCGAGCGGCTGCAGGAAGCCTGCCAGATCCGGGCGGCGCACGGCGACGCGAATGCGAAAACCGCGCCGAGCAAGCGCGCGCACCACGTGCCTCCCGACGAAGCCCGATCCGCCGAAGACGGTGACGAGCGGGGGAAGATTGGACAGGGTCATGGAACGGCGCTCCGGTGGTTTTCAGGCATGGGGTGTTTTTTCAGGCATGATCAGTCATGCGATATAGCTTAACCCGCCTCGTACGGAAAGATATCAGGCAGTGCAACATGTCGCAGAGGGACAGCGCCGCTCAGACGCCTTCGACCACCAGCATGTCGGCATCGGCGATCTCCTGGCGGATGGCCGCCGCGATCTGGTATTCCGGCGAATGGTAACAGGCCGTGGCGGCCTCCATCGAGGGGAATTCGATGATCACGTTGCGCGCCCGGATGGTGCCCTCGAGCTTTTCCACCGGCCCGCCGCGCGCGAGGAAGACGGCGCCATACGTCTCGAAGGCCGGCTTGGCCGCCGCGACGTAATCCTTGTAGCGCTCGGCATCGCGAACATCGACGCGCGCGATCCAGTATCCCTTGGCCATGATGGTCTCCTCTGAAATGTGTCACGCCGAAGCGGTCAGTCGTTGCTGGGCCAGCTGGCGCGGCGCATGTCGTCGAGAATGGCACGCGTCGCCGCGCGCGGATCGGCCGCCTGAACGATCGGGCGACCGACGACGAGATGGCTCGCACCGGACGAAATCGCATCGAAGGGGGTCATGACCCGTTTCTGGTCGCCCTTGTCGGCGCCCGCCGGCCGGATGCCGGGCGTGACCACGGCAAGATCCGGCCCCACGACCTCGCGCACGATCGCAGCCTCTTCGGCCGAACACACGATGCCACCCATTCCCGCATCCCTTGCCTGGGCGGCGCGGCGCAGCACGAGCGCGCGCGGCTCGTCGGCATAGCCGGCGGCCTTCAGATCGTCCGCATCCATCGAAGTGAGCACGGTCACGCCCAAAAGGCAGAGGCTGGAGCCTTTCGCGGCCTCGACGGCGGCGGCCATGGCCTTCGGATAGGCGTGCAGCGTCAGCATGGTCATGCCCATGCGCGCGATGTTCTCGACGCCCTTGGCGACCGTATTGTCGATATCGAGAAGCTTCATGTCGAGGAAGATCTTCTTGCCCGACGCGGCAAGGTCTTGCGCAAAATCGAGACCGCCGGCAAAAACCAGCTGATAGCCGATCTTGTAGAACCGGCCTTCATCGCCGATGGCATCGACGATGCCCTGCGCCTCGGCGATCGTGGGCACGTCGAGACCGATGATCAACCTGTCGCGCGCTGCCTCAGCCATCCGTCCACCCCTGCCAGTCCTCGATGCGGGTCCACTTGCACACCGGGCGATGCCGGGCAAGGGAAAAAACCATGTCTCCGGGATCGTTCACGCTGGCAGGGACTGGACCGAGGGGAAACGCAAAGAGATTGCCGCCACCGCCGGGACCCTGATCGTGCACCCGCGAAATGGGCACGCCGGAGAGGTGACAATAAAGCAGCGTGCCGACGCCGCCATGGCCGACAAAGGCGATCGGGACCTTTGGATCGTGCGCATCGAGCACGGCCGTGACGGCGCGGACGATGCGGGCCTGCGCGTCATCTGCCGTTTCCCATCCGCGAAAGCTCACGGCAGGCTGGGCGAAAAAGCTGTCGGCCGCCGCCTCGAACTCTGCCGGCGGCAGGAAACCGGTCGCCGAGCGGTCGTTCTCGCCGGTGTTCTCCAGAACCTCGACGGTTACGCCCGATGCCGCAGCCAGGATTGCGGCCGTCTCCAGCGCCTTCGTCTCATCCGACGAGACGATCCGACCGAGACGCCGTGCCCAGCCGGAATGCGCTGCGCTCCCGGCCCGCGCGCGACCCCGCTCCGAAAGGCCCCAGCGCGGGATCGGCACGTCGGGATCGATCGAGACCTCGGGATGGCTGATATAGAGACCGAACATGACGGTGACCGTGTGCGCTGAAGACGGGATCAATGCGTCTTGCGATAGATCCAGAGCCGTGCCGGGGGGATATTGCGCATGATGAAATCGAGTTGTTCGGTGCGGAACCGGTCCGGCATGTTGGCGACGGGCGAACGCGGACCATAGGAGATCTGCACCACGGGGCGACCGACAGGCACCCGGGTCAGCAGATCCTCGATCAACGCGACACGGCGCGGCATCGGCATGTTCAAAAGCGGGACAGCCGAAATGACGCAATCGAACTGGTCGCCGGCACGGCGGCCGAGCGTGGTGCCGAGATCGAAGGCATCGCCGTTGATGAACTCGACCGCGGGAAAGCGCGCCAGGAGCTGGGTGTAGAAGTCGCTCGAATACTCCACCGACACGAGCTGATCGGGCGCGACGCCGCGATCGAGGATGGCCTTGGTGATGACGCCCGTTCCGGGTCCGAGCTCGAGGACCGGAAGGCCCGAACCGATATCGATGACGCTCGCCATCCGCCGCGCGGCGATCGAAGAGGTCGGCGTGATCGCCCCCACAGCCTTCATGTTGCTGCGCCAGCCCTTGAAGAACCGGATTTCCTCATCGAATTTTTTACCGAAACGCTCTTTCAAACGCAAATTCATACCCGTCTCCACTCCGACTCGCTGCTTGAGCGTTCGCTGTCATACCGCATTCAAAAATCCAAAGCGACAAAAAGCGTTCTTTTTGCGTCATTTGATTTCTGTCCCTTGATGCGGACTTGCTGCGTCAGGTCGCCTGGGACAGTATACGTGTTAGACCTCGAAACGGAACAGCGTAAGGCTCCCGAATGAGTGCGATGCCAGCCTTTCTTGGATTTCCGGACCGGCTTTCGGAGAACCTCAAGCCCGTGGCGGCCGTCTTCGGTGCCGGGCATGGGAGCACCTATGCGGGCAAGGATAGCAGCGGTTACGTGCCTGCCGCCGACGCCATTCGGGCAGCAAGCCTCGAGGACGCCGGCCTGATCGATCATTGGGATTTCGATCTCGGCGGGCCGCTCTTCGATGAAAGGAGACATTGCTGCATCGACCTTGGCAACGTGCCGACACGGATGGATGACAATGCCGGCAATCGAGAGCGCATCGAAGCCGTGACACGGGAGGTTCTTGCGACCGGCGCCGTTCCCATTCTTCTGGGTGGCGACGACTCCGTGGTAATCCCGTTCCTGTCGGGCTTTGCCGATAGGGGACCGATCTGGATCGTCCAGATCGATGCGCATATCGACTGGCGAGATACCCTGCACGATGAGCGATACGGCTATTCGAGCCCGATGCGACGGGCGAGCGAGATGGCTCACGTCACGGGTATGGTTCAAGGCGGCTTGCGCGGGATCGGCAGCGCGCGTCGCGAAGAGGTCGACGATGCGCTGCGGTTCGGCAGCCGGCTGGTGACAGCACGGCAGATTCATGCCGAGGGCGCCGCAGCGGTTCTTCGGCGTATCCCGGAGGGAACGAAGGTCGTCCTGACGGTGGATTGCGACGGGCTAGACCCAAGCATCCTGCCGGGCGTGGCCGCGCCTTCCCCGGGCGGACTGACCTACACACAGGTCATCGACATTATCGCCGGCATCGGCGCGCGCGGTTCGATCGTCGGGTTCGATCTGGTCGAACTCTTCCCGCCGGCCGACATTGCCGGCCTTTCCGCGCTGACGGCGTCGCGCATTGTCGCCAACGCGATCGGCACGATCATCCGGCAGAGGTGATGAGCGGGGACAGAATTCCATCTCCCCTCACATGACGCGGCACGGTATCCCTGTCGCGGACTAAACCCGCATCGGCATCAGCACATACAGCGCGTCTTCACCGGCGAGATCGCGCACCAGGGTCGGCGAGCCGGCATCGGCCAGCATGAACACGGCTTCGGTGCCCGAAAGCTGGGCCGTGATATCGAGCAGATACTTGGCGTTGAAGCCGATTTCGAGCGGGTCGTTGTCGTAGCCCACCGGCAGTTCTTCCGTCGCACTACCGCTGTCGGGATTGTTGACGGTCAGCGTCAGCTGTCCGTCGGCAAGCGCCAGCTTCACGGCGCGACCGCGTTCGGACGAAATCGTGGAGACGCGATCGACGGCCTGCGCGAAGGACTGGCAATCGATCCGCAGCTCCTTCTCGTTGTTGGCCGGAATGACCCGCTGGTAATCCGGAAACGTGCCGTCGATCAGCTTCGACGTCATGACGATCGAGCCAATGCTCATGCGGATCTTGGCGTCGGACAGCTCCAGCGTCACCGTTGCATCCGGCTGGTCCACGAGCTTCTGCAACTCGCCCACCGTCTTGCGGGGAATGATGATGCCCGGCATGCCTTCGGAGCCCGAGGGCGCTTCCAGATCGGCACGCGCGAGCCGGTGGCCGTCGGTCGCCACGGCGCGCAGCTTCAGGTCGCCCTTGCTTTCGATCGTGTGGATGTAGATGCCGTTCAGGTAATAGCGCGTCTCCTCCGTGGAGATCGCGAACTGCGTCCGATCGATCAGCATCTTGAGATCGGTCGCCTTCATCGTGAACTTGTGCGTGAAGGTGCCGGCGTTCAGATCCGGAAAATCCGACTGCGGCAGGCACTGAAGCGAAAACTTGGACCGGCCCGAGGCGACGGTCATCGCCGTGCCCTCGGCATTGGTCGATAGCCGGACTTCCGAACCGTCCGACAGCTTGCGGACGATATCGTAGAGCAGATGGGCAGGCACGGTCGTCGCGCCCGGCTGCTCGACCTGGGCGGGCGTCGCCTCGGTGATTTCGAGATCGAGGTCGGTCGCCTTCATGTCGAGGCTTTCGCCGTCGGCCCGCAGCAGAACGTTCGACAGGATCGGAATGGTGTTCCGGCGCTCGACGACGCGGTGGACATGGTTCAGCGATTTGAGGAGATTGGACCGCTCGATCGTAATGCGCATGAGATGCTGTCGCTTTCCATCAGGACCGGAAGACGCCTCCCGGCTTGAACTCTTGAACGCCTCGGCCACCGGGCCGCGGGCGGCCGAAGGGCGGCGTGGATATGGACGCGCAAAATGGCACTACACCGGGACGAAGTGCAAGGGCCAAGCTCCATCCGATGCCGAACTACCCACCGTTATCGTTTCGTGCACCGGCTTGCGGCACGGGGCCGGCTCCCCCATAAAGACCGCATGAAGGACAAGACGACAGAACGGGATGCGGCACCGGATGCCGGCACAAGGTCGCGCAGCTATCGCCTCCACGACACGGTCGTGGAGGCCCGGCCGATCGAGCCGGCGCTCTATCTGGTGGCGACGCCCATCGGCAATCTCGGCGACATCACCCTGCGGGCGCTGGAAACCCTGGCCGGCGCGGATGTGCTGGCCTGCGAGGACACCCGCGTCACCCGCGTTCTTCTCGATCGCTATGGCATCGCCAACCGCCCCTACGCCTATCACGAGCACAATGCCAACGAGGCCGGCCCCCGGCTGATCGCGGCGCTCGATGCAGGCCGATCGGTCGCGCTGGTGTCGGATGCGGGCACGCCCCTCGTCTCCGATCCCGGCTACCGGCTTGCCCAGACGGCGATCGAGGCCGGGCACCGGGTGGTGCCGCTGCCGGGGCCTTCGGCGCCGCTTGCGGCACTCGTCGGCTCGGGGCTTTCCAACGAGGCCTTTCTCTTTGCGGGCTTTCTGCCGTCCAGGGACAAGGCGCGACGCGACCGGTTGGCCGAACTCGCCCGCGTGCCGGCAACGCTGATCTTCTTTGAGTCCCCCCACCGGATCGCTGCGACCCTGATCGGCGCTGCGGAAACGCTCGGCCGGGAGCGGGCGGCCGTGGTCTGTCGCGAACTGACCAAGACCTATGAAGAGTTCCGGCGGGGAACGCTCGGAGAGCTTGCCGATCATTATGGTGGCGATGTCGTCGTCAAGGGCGAAATCGTGCTGGTCATCGCCCCGCCGCCGGAAGAAGCGGCGCCGGACGCGCAGGATGTGGATGCCCTGCTGGCCCGGCTCTCCGCCGCGATGCCGGCCGGCAAGGCCGCAACGGAAGCGGCGAAACAAACGGGCCTCAACCGCCGAACGCTGTACGACCGGCTTCTGACGCTCAAGGAACAGCCGTGACGGGAACGGCCGACCGGCGACGTTTGCGGGCGGTGCGCAAAGGCGCCGTCGCGGAATATGTCGCCGCGCTCGCTCTCATGCTGCGCGGTTATCGCATCGTCGCCTTTCGCTACCGCACAAAGCTTGGAGAAATCGACATCATCGCCAAGCGCGGCACGCTCGTCGCCTGCGTCGAGGTGAAGGCACGCGGAAGCGTGGATGCGGCGATCTTTGCGGTAAGCCCGATGTCGGAAGCGAGAATCCGCAATGCGAGCGATCTCTGGCTGCAAAGGCAGCCGGATGCGGACCGCCTGTCCATTCGCTACGACATCATGGCCGTCCGGCCCTGGCGTTGGCCGGTGCATATTCCCGGCGCGTTCTAACGGCGCCAAAAAACCTCAACACTCTCAGTGATGTCGGACGGTGACGTTGTTTTCCACCAGATGGACGCCGATCACCGAAGCGGCCGCCTGCTCGATACAGCCGATCTCGGCTTCGTTCGCGACGAAGCCCGAAAGGATGATGGTTCTGCCGATGGCGACGACATCGAGGTGGGTTGTATCCACGAGGGCGACATACTGGATGTACCGGGAGACCTTGCCCGCAAGGTCGTCGTCCCGCAGATGGGGTTCGTCGTCGCGTCGGCAGTAGATCTGCTTGTCCATCGGCATGCTAGAGCCCCCTGTTGCCCGCTCCCCGCAGACAGGATGGGCCCGTTCAGGCGTGTCGCGGATCAGCGTTTAGCTGCACTGCAACGCGAGGTCCGTCCGGAATGTTCCATGCTGCGCCGTTTCGGTTGTGAGCCGGCTTGCCACGCGCTGGACAATCAGAAGCGGCGGCGCCCCTCATCGATATGGATGAACGCCTCGACCGCTGCGGCGATAAAGTCCTCACGGGCATAATCTGCCGGCTGCTCGCCGTTCAGCACGTAGCGGCACATCCGAAGCGCCGCCCCATAGGCCGCACCTTCATGCGTCGGCCATTTTTCGAGTAGAACTTCGGCCGCTTCCCGTGTGTTGCGGACGATGCGATAGTCTCCGATACCGCCAAGCTCGAGCACGACGGGTTGCTGCCACCATTTTTCATTGATCGCCGCGTAGTCACTGACCGCCATGCCGAATCCCTCCGCTGCCGATAGCCGTCTCGCTTTATGACAGGCGAAACTTACGTAGACATTGCGTGTCAAACGGAAAGGTTGCGGAGAGCGCACGAAGCAGTTTATGCGATAAAGGCACGGAGAGCCTCATGTCCGACGTCCTCATCAATGTCCTTCCCCTCTTCGTCCTTATCTTTGCCGGCTGGCTGATCGTGCGGACGGGCTATCTGAAACCGGCGGTCGGCGACGCACTCGGCGATTTCGTCTTCAAGGTTTCCGTCCCCGTTCTGCTGTTTCGCACCATTGCGACCGCGGACTTCACGGAAGGCTCGCCCTGGCCGCTCTGGATCGCCTATTTCTCGGGCGTCGCCGTCGTCTGGACCCTCGGCCATCTCGTCGCCACGCTCGGCTTCGGGCGCGACCGCCGCATCGGCGTGCTCGCAGGCGTGTCCTCGGCCTTCGCCAACACGATCTTCATCGGCCTGCCGCTCGTCTCGCGCAGTGTCGGCGATGCCGGCGTCGTGGCCCTGTCGATCCTGATTTCCGTGCATCTTCCGGTGATGATGATCGCGGGCACGATCCTGATGGAGCGAGCCGAGCGGAAGACCAATGGCGGCGTGGCGCAGAGCCCGCTGGCGCTTGCCCGCGGCATCCTGCGGAACCTGGTGCGCAACCCTCTCGTGATCGGGCTCGTCTGCGGCGCCCTGATGCATGCGACGAACCTGCCGCTGTCGGGACCGCTCAAGATCGCCATCGACCAGACCGCGGCCGTGGCCGGTCCCGCCGCGCTGATCTCGATCGGGATGGCGCTCGACAAATATGGTCTGTCGGGCAATCTCGGCCTTGCCGCCTTTACCAGCGCGCTCAAGCTCGTCGTGCTGCCCGCCTGCGTGTTTGCAGCCAGTCACCTGCTCGGCCTCGATCGTCACTGGACGGCGGCACTGGTGCTGACCTCGGCCGTGCCGACAGGCGTCAATGCCTGGCTGATCGCCAATCATTTCAACGTGGGTCACGGCCTGGCATCCTCGACCATCACGCTGACCACGGCCCTCGGCGTCTTCACGGTCTCTGCCTGGGCCTACGTGCTTCTCTAACGCTTGTGGCCCCCGCCATCCTTGCCATGGCGTCGTATCCGCAATCTCGGGCAGCGGTCCCAGCGCAAAGTCCGCCAGTTGCCCGGACACGAAAAAGCCCGGCGAAAGCCGGGCTTCGATTGATCCAGGTTCAGCGACAGGCTTCGGCTTAGTTGGCGGGTGCCGCCGGAGCAGCAGGCGCAGGCGCTACGGGAGCAGCAGGGGCTGCCGGGGCAGCAGGTGCCGCACCTTCGGCCGGCGCCGCTGCGGGCGCGGCAGAGGCAGATGCCTCGGGAAGGGCGACAGGCGCATCGGACTGGCCGCGCAGCCAGGCGATGAGGTTTGCACGCTCATCCGGCTTCTTCACGCCGGCAAATCCCATAGCCGTGCCCGGTACGTGCTTCTTCGGCGCCTCGACGAAATAGCTCAGGTGATCGTAGGTCCAGGTCTTGTTGGCTTCGGCAAAGGTCTTCATGCCGGCCGAATAGGCAAAGCCTTCATGCGAGGCGATCGGGCGTTCCACGACACCCCAGAGATTGGGGCCGACCTTGTTCGGTCCCCCCTTCTCGATGGTGTGACAGGCGGCACATTTCTTGAACACGGCTTCGCCCGCGCTTGCATCGGCGCTGGCCAGCAGCGGCTTGATGTCGACCTCGACCTCGGCTGCAGCCCCCGCTCCGGCCTCGCCCGTCGTTTCCTCGGCGATGATCGCAAAGCCCGGCTTTTCCGGGGCTTCGGAATGAAAGATGCCTTCGGAGGCGATCGATACGGACATCAGCACGAAGACCGTTCCGAGAAAGGCTCCCACGGCCATATTTACATGCGAGTTCATCAACACACCTCCCCTTGCGTCCGGCCTCAGGCATACGCACGCGCCGCCGGTATGAACAATCTGCCGCGGCACCTTGAAATCGTGCGGAAGCTATGTCTTTTGACCAAGCGTTGCAACAGCGATATCCGTGCCGGACGAACCACTTCTGGCACTTTTTAATGGTGTTTTGAAGGGCTCGGCATGAAAAGCGACAATTTGGCAAAAACACTCGTGCTGATCCCGGCGCGGATGGCCTCCACGCGGCTTCCCGGCAAGCCTTTGGCCGACATCTGCGGACTGCCGATGATCGTTCAGGTCGCGTTGCGGGCGCGCGATGCAGACGCGGGGCGCATCGTCGTGGCCGTCGATCACCAGGACACGTTCGATGCCGTGACGGCTGCCGGCTTCGAAGCCGTCATGACCCGTATCGACCATCAGTCCGGCTCCGACCGCATCTACGAGGCGCTCACCCTTTGCGACCCGGACGGCCGGATCGAGACCGTGATCAACGTGCAGGGCGATCTGCCGACGATCGAGCCGGAGACGATTCGCGCAGCGCTGCGGCCGCTCGAGGATCCCGCCGTCGATATTGCGACGCTGACGGTGGAGATCGTGCACGAGGCGGAGAAAACCAACCCGAACGTCGTGAAGGTGGTCGGCGCGCCGCTGTCCGAAAGCCGCCTGCGGGCGCTCTACTTCACCCGGGCGACGGCTCCTCACGGTGCGGGGCCGCTCTACCATCATATCGGCCTCTACGCCTATCGCCGGTCAGCGCTCGAACGATTCGTCGCCTTGCCGCCCTCGACGCTCGAAAAGCGCGAATCGCTCGAGCAGCTGCGGGCGCTGGAGGCGGGCATGCGCATCGACGTGGAAATCGTCAGCTCCATCCCGCTCGGTGTCGACACGCCGGCCGATCTGGAAGCGGCACGGCGGCTGCTGTCGACGCGCCCCGGAGCTGCATCATGATGCCCGTCACCAACCGCATCTCGTTCCAGGGCGATTATGGCGCGAATTCCGACATGGCGTCGCGCGACATGTTCCCGACGATGGACCCGCTTCCCTGCCAGACCTTCGAGGATGCCTTTCTGGCCGTCGAGAACGGCGAGGCGGATCTCGCGATGATCCCGATCGAGAATACGATCGCCGGCCGCGTCGCCGACATCCATCATCTGCTGCCGGAATCGCGCCTGCACATCATCGGTGAATACTTCATGCCGATCCGGTTCCAGCTGATGGTGCTGCCGGGCGTGTCGCGCAGCGAGATCCGCACCGTGCACAGCCACATCCATGCGCTCGGCCAATGCCGCAAGATCGTCCGCGCCAATGGCTGGAAGCCCGTCGTGGCCGGCGACACCGCCGGTGCCGCCAAGCTCGTGGCGGAAACGGGGGACCGCTCGATGGCGGCTCTCGCCCCCCGGCTCGCGGCCGATCTCTACAAACTCGATATCGTGGCCGAGAATGTCGAGGACACCGAAAACAACGTGACGCGCTTCGTCGTGCTCTCGCGCGACGAGAAGCCGATCCGGCGCGGCGCCGAGGCCGACCACCTCGTGACCACCTTCGTCTTCAATGTCCGCAACATTCCGGCAGCGCTCTACAAGGCGCTCGGCGGCTTTGCCACGAACGGCATCAACATGACGAAGCTGGAGAGCTATCAGATCGGCGGAAAGTTCATCGCGACGCAGTTCTATGCGGACATCGACGGGCATCCCGACGACGCGAACGTCAAGCGGGCGCTGGAAGAGCTTCGGTTCTTTTCGGAGAAGGTCCGGATTCTCGGCTCCTATCCGGCCCATCCCATGCGGCGCGTGTTATAAAAGTCGCGCCGATCCGAAATCCTTTGCGCACCGGCGGACATGCCCGACTTGTGGGGTAGAGTTCACGGCGCAAAAGTGATTGCGTAAGGCGGAGAGGCGACTGATTTGCGGCAATGCCGCCGGTGCCTTTCGTTTGACAGCCGCGCAACGGCGGCATCCAAAGGACGCCTACGATGATCATCAGAACTCTCCTCCTTGCCTCGACGGCCGCACTCTCCATGACCGCAGGTGCACAGGCTGCCGATGCGATCGTTGCCGCCGAGCCGGAAGCCATGGAATATGTTCGTGTCTGCGATGCCTTCGGCGAAGGCTTCTTCTACATTCCCGGCACGGAAACGTGCCTGAAGATCGGCGGCTATGTCCGCTCCGACCACAATCTCGGCGAAAGCGCCTATAGCGGCGAAAACCTCGACTGGTCGCCGTTTACCCGGGGAACCGTGACCCTCGATGCCCGCAGCGATACGGAATACGGCGAACTCCGCTCCTTCATCGAATTGCGAGCGGAAGCCGCGGACGGCGAAACGCCCACCTACATCAACTCGGCCTTCATCACGCTCGGCGGCTTCATGGCCGGCTTCAACGATTCCCGCTACGATCTCTTCCTGAATTCGGCGGGCAACATCATCAATGACGACGTCATCGACTACACCGGCGACCGGACCAACCAGGTCAGCTACCAGTGGGGTGGCGATAAGGGCTTTTCGGCCTTCATCGGCCTGGAAGAAGGCGGCGGCACCTACGACACCGGCTTCGCCAGCCGTCCGACCGAAGACTACCGGGCCGCCCATCCGCTCGCCGGCGCCCGCATTCAGGAAGACTGGGGCGGCCTGTTCATCATCGGCGGCTACGACCCGGATGCCGAGGCCTTCGGCGGAAAGGTCCGCGGCGATATCGTCTTCAACGACGTGTTCAAGGTCTTCATCATGGCCGGCTACCAGTCGGACTGGGACAACGACAAGGGCCCGGGCGACACGCGCCGGCGTAACTATTACGGCCCGTGGAATGGCGATTGGGCTGCCTGGGGCGGCTTCACCGCGACCGTCAACGACAAGACCTCGATCAACGGCCAGGTCGCCTATGAAGAAGACGGCACGCTCGCGACCGCCCTCAACATGGAATACATGATCGTCGACAACTTCAAGGTTCAGCCGGAATTCAACTACACCAAGTTCGACGGCGAGCGCGGCAATGGCGATGCTTTCGGCGGCACCATCCGCTTCCAGCGCGATTTCTGATCGAACGCCCTCTCTGCGATCAGGCGACGAAGAACCGGCCTCGCGCCGGTTCTTCTATTTCCAGCTCCGGCGTTTCCGTCAGGCCGGCCAGTCCAGCCAGTCGCGCATCAACTGGTGGGCGATCGCGCCCTTCGGCGGTGTCGTCTGAAGGCCGACCTCCTGGCCGGTATTGCGGGCGAGCATGGCGCGGGTTTCCTCGCGGGTGAACCAGCGGCAATCCTCGAGCTCCAGATCGTCCATCCGGATCTCGCTCGATTTCGCCTCTGCAAAGCAGCCGATCATCAGGCTGTGCGGCATGGGCCAGGGCTGCGAGGCGTGGTAGCGCACGCGGCCGGTGCGGATGCCGGATTCTTCCATCGTCTCGCGCCGCACAGCATTTTCGATCGTCTCGCCCGGCTCCACAAAGCCCGCAAGACAGGAATACATGCCTTCCGGAAAATGCGGGCTGCGGCCGAGCAGGCAGAGATCGCGCTGCACGTCGATCGTCAGCATGATGACGACGGGGTCCGTGCGCGGAAATGCCAGGTGGCCGCAGGCCGTGCACACCCGCCGGTATCCGCCGCCCCTGGCCTCCATCGGGCTGCCGCACTTGCCGCAGAATCGGTTGGAGGCGTTCCAGGCGATCAGGCTTGCGGCCTGTGCGAATTGTCCGAGAAGCTCGTCCGGCAGCATCGCCTGCCGATAGAGGCTGCGGCCATCGGCAAGCTTGAAGGGCTCCTCCAAGGTCGCCTCGGTCCGATTGACGGGAACGGCGATGCGCGGCTCGCCGGAGGGCAGCCTTCCCAGCAGGATCGCGGCCTCCAGATCGGGTTCGAGAACGGCGATCTCGTAGGGCGCAAACAGCGGGTCGATGACGTTCTCATCGTGCTTGACCACCAGTTTACCCTCCGCAAAGGCGAAGAGATGCGCGCCCTCGGTCTTCAGAGCCACGTCGAGGCAGTCGTCGCTTCGGTGTTCGCTGTCGCGCACGAGGTGGTTGCCGGCAAAGGCGACCAGCGAGCTCGGCTCGGGATGCGGCCCCGTGCGGTCAAAAATGGCGTGGGTCATGTCAGGGATTCCGTCAATCTGTTGAGGAAATCGTCGCGTTTTGCCGTATCCCAAGCCTCCGCCGTGGCGAAACCCCAGATGGGCCCCGGCCAGTTCGCATCCCCCTCGGTGCGGGCGACGACGTGGACATGGAGCTGGCGGACGATATTGCCCAGCGCCCCGATGTTGATCTTGGTCGCACCGGTCACCCGCTTCAGAGCCTCGGCGACGCGGTTGGTCTCGCGCGACAGCGTTGCCTGCTCGGCGGACGACAGCTCGAAGGTTTCGCTGACGGCATTCCGCTCGGGGATGAGGATGAGCCAGGGCCAGCGGGCATCCCGGCTCAGCCGCAGCTGGCAAAGATCGAGACGGGCCACGAGATCGCTGTCGCGTGCCAGACGCGGGTCGAGTTCGAACGGGGTCACGGGTTCCTCCTGCTTCTCCTGTCGGTCTCCATCGGCAGCCGTGCCGTCGACGTTCGAACGGTCGGCTTCAGGCTTCAGGAGCGCGTCCTGTTCTGACAGGGATGCCAGATTCTTCCAAGGGCCGACTTGCATTCCGTCTGGATATTGCCGATATGGAGATCGGGAGGTTGGTGGTGGACGAGCCACTCGCCAACCGGGTCAGGTCCGGAAGGAAGCAGCCCCAACGAGCCCGGCACGGGTCATCGTGCCAGCCTCCCACCCTCAGGGTCTTCACGGAAGTCCCTGAACCACCAGACCAGGGCCGCCCGTTCGCAAGCTCGCTGCCGCGTCTCAAGCTTGCCGACCGTCCGGACAGACGGAACGAGCGGCGGGGCGCATGAACGACATCACCACCACATCTCCTGACGCAGCGCCCGCCCCGGCGGAGAAGCCGGCGGCCTACAGGGTTCTCGCGCGCAAGTACCGGCCCAAGGACTTCTCCGACCTGATGGTGGGGCAGGAGCCGATGGTTCGCACGCTGACCAATGCGTTTGAGACCGGCCGCATCGCGCAGGCCTACATGCTGACGGGCGTTCGCGGCGTCGGCAAGACGACGACGGCCCGCATCCTCGCCCGTGCGCTGAATTACAAGACCGACGACATCGACAAGCCGACGATCGACCTCCGTACGCCGGGCGAGCACTGCCAGGCGATCATGGAAGGCCGGCATGTCGATGTGATCGAGATGGATGCCGCATCTCATACCGGTATCGACGATATCCGCGAGATCATCGAGCAGGTGCGCTACCGGCCCGTGTCCGCGCGCTACAAGGTCTATATCATCGACGAAGTGCACATGCTTTCGACGCAGGCCTTCAACGGGCTTCTGAAGACGCTCGAAGAGCCGCCGGAGCATGTGAAATTCATCTTCGCGACGACCGAAATCCGCAAGGTGCCGATCACCGTGCTGTCGCGTTGCCAGCGGTTCGATCTCAGGCGCATCGCCGCCACCGATCTTGTCGGCCTGTTCTCCACCATTCTCGGCAAGGAAGGCATCACGGCCGAAGCCGAGGCGCTGGCGATGATCGCACGGGCTGCCGAAGGTTCGGCCCGTGACGGCCTTTCGCTGCTCGACCAGGCGATCGCCCATGGCGGCGGTGCCGTTGCGGCAGACGCGGTGCGCAGCATGCTCGGCCTTGCCGATCGCGCCCGTATCGTGGACCTGTTCGGCTATGTGGTGCGCGGCGACGTGAAAGCGGCGCTGGAGGAATTTTCCTGGCAGTACGAAGCCGGCGCCAGCCCGGCAGTCGTGCTGACCGATCTTGCCGATTTCACGCATCTCGTGACCAAGCTCAAATTTTCGGCGGAGGCCGCCAACGACCAGTCGCTGAGCGAGGTCGAGCGGGTGCGCGGCGCGGAGTTCTCCACCGCTGTCGCCGTCTCCACCTTGTCGCGGATCTGGCAGATGCTGCTCAAGGGCATCCCGGAAACGGAGAATGCGGCCCGCCCGGCCGGGGCCGCCGAAATGGTCCTGATCCGGCTGACGCATGCGGCCCACCTCCCCTCCCCGGAGGAGGCCGCACGCCGGCTCCTCGAAATGTCCGGCGGCGATGCCGCGCGCTCCGCACCGCGCGGTGCCGGATCGGGCAACGGTGGTGCTGGGAGCAGCAATGGCGCATCGGCGTCCGCCGTTTCCGCGCAAGCAAATGCATCGAGCCAGGGCGGCATTCAGGCGCGCGCCGGCGAACCGGTGATGCCGTCGCGGATGACGGCCAATGGTGCGGCCATGCTGCGCGCCGTGCCCGAGGCCGAGCTTCCCGCAGCGCAGGCGCGCGGACAGGTCGATCTGAAGCCGGAAGCGGCGCCGGCCGAGCCGGTCGTGCCGCTGCGCTCGGTCGCCGATATCGTCGATCTCTGCCAGAAGAACCGCGACATTCTTCTGAAGACGCTGGTGCGCAATTTCGTACGGCTGGTGCGGATCGAACCCGGCCGACTGGAGATGAACGTTCCGGACGACGCGCCGAAGACGCTGGTGACCGATCTGCAGCGGCGGCTGGAAGAATGGACCGGCATCCGCTGGATGGTGACCGTGAGCCGGGAACCCGGCCAGCCGACGATGGTGGAGACCGAAGCGGCAGCCAAGGAGCAGCGCTTCAACGATGCGCGTCAGGACCCCGACGTCGCCGCCATCCTCGCCCGCTTTCCCGGCGCAAAGATGGTTGATGTGCGCATCAAGGTGACGGACGTCGAACCGGACGAAACGCCGGAGATCGCCGCCGTGGCCGAATCCGAGGAAGGTGACATCCTTCCCGGCGACGACATAGAACACTGATCCAACCGGATCTGAGAAGAGGAGACGACGGACGATGCGCGACATCATGGGTATGATGGGCAAGGTCAAGGAAATGCAGGCCAAGATGGAGAAGCTTCAGGAGGAGATTGCCCTTCTCGAAGTGGACGGCACCTCCGGAGGCGGCCTCGTCACCGTGCGGCTCGATGGAAAAGGCGCGCTGAAGAGCATCAAGATCGACCCGTCCCTCTTCAAGGAAGACGATGTCGAGATCCTCGAGGATCTGATCGTCGCCGCGCACAAGGACGGCAAGGACAAGGCCGAGGCGATTACTGCGGAAAAGACGCGCGAGCTGACGGCCGGCCTGCCGATCCCGCCCGGCATGAAGCTGCCCTTCTAGAAGCATTCCCGGCTGAAGCGGGATCGCTTCGGCGTCGGATACGGCGCGAAAAAGCCGTTACGGTTAGAGTTCCGGCAGGAATGCCGGGCCGACCATGCGGACCTTGCGCGGCAGCTTCGGAATGTCCGTCCGCGTGCCGCGCAGACCGATGTCCTGGAAAAGCGCGGTTGCCAGAACGGTCGGCGCCTGTTTGAGAATCGGGTCCGGCAGTGTGCGCGCGGCGGCGTTGGACGTCGAGGCCGCAGGCGCGATGCGGCTCATGTCGCAGGCCCTGGCTTCAGCCGCCTTACGGTAAAGGCCTGCCACATCGAGATCGCCATAGCGCGTGCCGCTCGTGAGCGAGATCATGTCCGCCGGCTCGCCGTTTTCTCTCGGCTGACGGAAAACATCCATATCCGCCGTGTCGCAGATGGTCCTGCATTGGGCTGCGAGGTTCTCGGTCGAGGCGGGCAGCGCCTGAAATCCGGAATTGGGTGTCGGGAAATAATAGCCATCGGAAAGCCGAACGCAGAGCGTGGCCTGGCTTGTGGTGGCGCGCGTGGCAGCGACCTCGGCTTTGACGGGCTGCCGGACGATGCGCTTCGGCTTCGGCCGGCTCGCCGTCTCACGGACCGCGCGCAGATCGGACTTGCAGGCCGACGGCAGGGCGGCGAGCGCCGTGCGGGCCTGTGCGATGCGACCGGCGACCTCGCGGCAGGCAAAGCCCCCGTTTCCGACATCGCAACCATGCCTGCGCGCCATCACACTGTTGGAGGCGACCTGCCGCTGGAGACGTGTCGCCTCGGTGCCCGACGCCGCGCAGGTGCGGGCGAGGCTGTGGCTTGCGGGAACCGCGACGAGGAACAGGAGCGCGAGGCATGCAGCCAGCCGTCTGATTCTCAACGTCCCCGCCATCGCACTCTTCCCCGTCAGCCTTGGTAAGTGTCGGACATAGCGTGGCGGGACGGCGGCGCGAAGCGGTTCCTTAAGGAATGGTTAAGGCGGGAAGGAATGGTTAAGCCGGGAAGGAACGGTTGGGGCGGGAATGTCTAGCGCGTGCGCGCCTCGAGCTGGGCGCGCACCCGCTCGCTGATCGGAGCGGCCCCGTAACGCGCGCGCTCCGCCTCCGAAAGGGACTTCATCGAGGTCGCGAGCATTTCCGGCATCGTGATCCGCGGGCCTTCGAAAGCGCGATAGGTCACGCGCTCCCCGGCGCACATCATGCCTGAGCGCAGCACACGGCAGTAGAAGCCCGGCCGGGCCACCCTGCGGAACCTGCGGGCGAAACCCGGATCGCCCAGCCGCAGCGCAAGCGTCGAACAGGGGATGCGGGTGGAGGTGACCTCCAGCGTGACGGTGTCCGTCTCGAAGCGGTCGCCGACCGCGATCGACCGGCTGTCGACATCCGAGACGACGAGGTTTTCGCCGAACAGGCCGGGCGCGACCGCATGGCCGAGTTCGACCGACCAGGCCTCCAGATCCAGCGAACCGAGACCGTAGACGGCCTGATCCGGACCGCCGTGATGCTTTCGATTGCAAACGGCGTCGCCCGCCAGTCCCGCAGCGTCGACGATGACGGCACCGCCGAGGGGGTGCTTGACGATCCCGGTCTTTGCGGTCTTGCCGTCGATGACGGTGGCATGGCCGATGCAGACGGCGGCAATCTTCATGGCTTACCCTTTTCGCCCGCCATCGCAGGTCTGCGCGGTGCAAAGCATTTTCACTCCGACGGCATATGGGATAGAACGCGCCTCATGGCAAAGCGAGTCACCGGCCCCGAAATCGAAAAACTCATCCAGCTTCTGGCGAAGGTGCCGGGCCTCGGACCGCGCTCGGCTCGTCGCGCAGCGCTCCATCTCGTCAAGAAGAAGGATCAGCTGCTGGGGCCGCTCGCCGACGCGATGAGCGAGGCGCACCGCAAGGTCCGCATCTGCTCCTGCTGCGGCAATGTGGATACGAGCGACCCCTGCAGCGTATGCACCGACGAGCGGCGCGACCATACGTGCATCATCGTGGTGGAAGACGTCGCCGATCTCTGGGCGCTGGAGCGCACCGGGGCGATGAACACGGCCTATCACGTGCTCGGCGGCACGCTGTCGCCGCTCGATGGCGTCGGACCGGACGATCTCAACATCCGCGGATTGGTCGACCGCGTCGTCAAGGGCGAGGTGCGCGAGCTGATCATCGCCGTCAACGCCACCGTCGAGGGCCAGACGACGGCGCATTACATCACCGACCAGCTCGACGGGCTGGACGTGCGCATCACCCGGCTTGCCCATGGCGTCCCCGTCGGGGGCGAGCTCGATTATCTCGACGACGGTACACTGACCGCGGCTTTGCGGGCGAGGACGGCAATCTGACATGACATTTTCCAGACATTTCGGCCTTCGACATTTGCGCCGCCTCGGGTTTGCCGCCCTCCTCTGCGCCTCCACGGGCCTACCGGCGCTGGCCGCTTCGAAGGCCGAGACGGAAGCCCAGTTTCGGCGCTGGCTGCAGACGGACCTCTGGCCGCAGGCGCAGAAGGGCGGCATTTCGAAGACAGAGTTCGACACGGCATTTGCCACCGTCAAGCTCGACTGGGACTTGCCGGACCTCGTGCCGCCGGGGTCGAAACCGCAGGGCGACCAGAAGCAGAGCCAGGCGGAGTTCGCTTCCCCCGGCGCCTATTTTTCCGAGAAGCGTCTGCAGGGGCTGGCCGCGACCGGTCGGAGCCTTGCCGCCACGCATGCCGCGACGCTGCGGCGGATCGAGAAGACCTACGGCGTGCCCGGCCCGATCGTGCTGGCGATCTGGGGCCGCGAATCGGGTTTCGGGCGGGCGAAGATCCCGCATCCGGTGCTCGACGTGCTCGCCACCAAGGCCTTCATGTCGACCCGCGGCGAGCTTTTTACCCGCGAGCTCGTCTCGGCATTGCATATTCTGGCGAGCGGCGACGTTCGGGAGGCCGATATGCGCGGTTCCTGGGCCGGCGCCATGGGCCAGCCGCAGTTCCTGCCGTCGAGCTTCCTATCTTATGCCGTCGATTTCGACGGCGACGGACGGCGCGACATCTGGAATTCCGTGCCGGACGTGCTCGGCTCCATCGCGCATTACCTGTCTGAGAAAGGCTGGCAGCGCGGGCGCGACTGGGGCTTCGAGGTGTCGATCCCGGACGGCGTCTCCTGTGCGCAGGAAGGGCCGGATCTCGCAAAGCCGCTCGGGCAATGGGCCGCAACCGGCATTACCCGCATCTCCGGCAAGGCGTTTCCGCGCAGCGAGGCGAAGGCCAGCGGCATGATGCTGGTGCCGGCGGGCCGCCACGGGCCGGAATTTCTGGTGACGCCGAATTTCTACGTCATCAAGGAATACAACAATTCCGACCTCTACGCCCTCTTCATCGGCAATCTCGCCGACCGGATCGGCGGCAATGGCGGGGCGTTCGAGGGCGCATGGGGCGATGTCGGCAAGATGCTGCGCTCGGACGTACTGACCATGCAGAAGCGGCTGGAGGCTCAAGGCTACGACATCGGCAAGGCCGACGGTCTCGCCGGCTACAAGACCCGGCGCTCGCTCGGCCAGTGGCAGGAGAAGAACGGGCTTGCGGCAACCTGTTTTCCGGATGCCGGTCTGAAAGCCAGGTTGCGGTAGACATCGCCTCAATGGTCGAGATCGACCTGTCGTTTGAACTGCTCGTATTCGTGCGGCAGGATCGTCTGGCGCTCGATCATCCGATGCACATAGGGCGCGCTTTCGCCGCGATGGAGTGTGCGGAGCCGTTCGTGGATCGCCGCATCGTCCTTGGTGCGCCGCTGGTTGTGGCGAACATACTCCACCCAGGTCGGCACGTGGTAGGTTTCGGTCCAGATCTCCGGTCGCTCCAGGTCGCGCATCAGCGTCCACTGGCCGGCACCGTCGCGAATGCGGACGCGGCGGCGCTCGGTCATGATCGACAGGAACGCCTCGACATCGGCCGGATCGATCTCGTAGTCGATCATCACGACGATCGGCCCGCTTCTCGGCTTCAAGTCGAGCTTCAGCATCGGCTCGGTGAAACTGCCGAGGGGATCGAGGTTGAGCGCCTTGAACTCCGGCAGCGCAAAGCGCAGGCCGACGGCCGCGCCGACCAGCATGACGACCGCCGAGGCGATAAGGGCCGTCGAGGGGCCGTAGTCTTCCGCGGCCACGCCCCAGACCCAGCTGCCGAGCGCCATGCCGCCGAAGGTGGTGGTCTGGTAGAGCGAGAGCGCCCGGGCGACCACCCAGCGTGGCGTGGACAGTTGCACCGTCGTGTTGAACAGCGACAGCGCCAGCACCCAGCCGGCGCCCGACAAAAGCATGGCAAGGCCGGTGAGGATCTCCGACCGGCTGACGGCCGCGATGACGGCGGACAGGGCGAAGCCGAGAAAGGCGATGCGCACCACAGCTTCGCCGGCCAGACGCTCGCGCATCCGGGCGCTGAGCAGCGCACCGCCGATCGCCCCGATGCCGAACGCGCCGAGGAGCACGCCATAAGTCAGAGGCCCGCCGGCCACGAGGTCGCGCGCGACCAGCGGCAGAAGCGCGAGGATGGCGCTGGCCGACAGGCCGAAGAGAAAGCCGCGCAGCATGACCTTGAGGATGTTCGGCGACATCGCCACATAGCGCAGGCCGGCGCCCACGGCCCGCGCCAGAGGCTCGCGCGGCAGGGCGTTCAGCGCCGGCGTCCGCTTCCAGCGGAGAAGCGCATAGATCAGCGCGAAATAGGTCAGCGTATTGACCGCGAAGGCCGCAGCCGCACCGGCCGCCGCCACGATGACGCCGCCGATGGCCGGACCGACGCTGCGCGTCATGTTGAAGCCCATGCTGTTCAGCGACACCGCGCCCGGCAGATCCTCTCGCGGAACCATGTCGCCGACGGAGGCCTGCCAGGCCGGATTGTTCAGCGCAGTGCCGCAGCCGATGAGGAAGGTGAACGTCAGCAGCAGCCAGGGCGTGATCAGCCCGAACCAGGCAAACGCCGTCAACAGCGCGGAGACGGCCAGCATGAAGACTTGCGCGACCAACATGATCCGCCGCCGGTCGAAACTGTCGGCGAGCGCCCCCGAGATCAGCGAGAACAGCATGATCGGCAGCGTGACCGATGCCTGCACCAGCGCGACCATGTTCACCGAGGTCGAGATGGACGTCATCATCCAGGCGGCGCCGACGGACTGGATCAGGCCGCCGAAGTTCGAGGCAAGGCTGGCGATCCAGATGATGCGGAAGGTCTCGTGGCGGAAAGGCGCCAAGGGCGATGATCGATCCGGCACGGCAATCTCCTTCGTTCACCCGCGTCCCCGCGGAGATGCCGTCCGGCGCACCACGCTTGTGCACGAAGGGGTATGAGCGCGATGCGGGCGACGGCATCTTCAGGCTGTCTGAGGTCCTGTCACGCAATGTAGCCCGGAGGCTTGCCGCGGCAACCCGCAGCGACCCGTGAAAATCCGCCCGAGGGTCGCCGCCGGCGCGGCGCTTGCAATTGCGGCGGATGCGGCGTATATGACGCTCAAATTCTTGATCGGTTGATGAAGAGTGGGCCCGTCAGGACCCGCTCTTTTTTATTACCATCATGACAGAACATGCATGACGGGAGACAGTGCTTGTCCGACATCGACACGGCAGACATCCAGCAGGAACCGCGCCTGATCACCGAGACCGGGATCGACCGCCGCGTGGCCGACATCATCGAACCCGTGCTGATGCCGATGGGCTACCAGCTGGTGCGCGTGCGCCTTTCGGCCCAAAACGGCGCGACGCTGCAGATCATGGCGGAGCGGACCGACGGCACCATGACCGTCGAAGACTGCGAAACCGTTTCCACCGCGATCTCGCCGGTGCTCGACGTGGACGATCCGATCGGCAAGGCGTATCATCTCGAAGTGTCTTCGCCGGGTATCGACCGGCCGATGGTGCGCAAGGGCGATTTCGTGCGCTGGACCGGCCATCTCGTGAAATGCGAGACCTCGGTTCTGGTCGAAAGCCGCAAGCGCTTCCGCGGCGTCATCCTGAGCGCGGATGCGGACGGCTTCACGATCGAACGCGACCAGCCCGGCCCGGACGAGGCGCCGACCGTCACCGTGCCGTTTTCGGCGCTGGCGGAAGCCAAGCTGATCCTGACCGACGACCTGATCCGTGATGCCCTGACGGCCGACAAGAAGGCCAAGGCCGCCCGCGAAGCGGCCAACGAGAATTTCGAAGAGCTCGACGGCGACGACGAGACCCCTTCGCAGGAATGACACGCGCCCGGCGGTGCTTCGCCTTCGAAGCGCTGACCGAGAGGCACCACCCGGACTATTCGACCTACGGAGACATACCCCATGGCAGTCAGTGCTAACCGGCTCGAACTTCTGCAGATCGCGGATGCCGTCGCGCGCGAAAAGGTGATCGACCGCGAAATCGTGCTGGCCGCCATGGCCGACGCGATCCAGAAGGCGGCGCGCTCGCGCTACGGCTCGGAAAGCAACATCCGCGCCGACATCAATTCCAAGACCGGCGAAATCCGCCTGCAGCGTCTTCTGGAAGTGGTCGAGGTCGCCGAGGACTACGGTACGCAGATCCCGCTGGAACTGGCGCGCGACCGCAACCCGGACGCAAAGCTCGGCGACTTCATCGCCGACCCGCTGCCGCCGATGGATTTCGGCCGCATCGCGGCCCAGTCCGCCAAGCAGGTCATCGTTCAGAAGGTTCGCGAAGCCGAGCGTGACCGCCAGTTCGACGAATACAAGGATCGCATCGGCGAGATCGTCAACGGTACGGTCAAGCGCGTCGAATACGGCAACGTCATCGTTGACCTCGGCCGCGGCGAAGGCATCATCCGTCGCGACGAGATGATCCCGCGCGAGAACATGCGCTACGGCGACCGCGTCCGCTCCTATGTCTACGACGTGCGCCGCGAACAGCGCGGCCCGCAGATCTTTCTGTCGCGCACGCACCCGCAGTTCATGGTCAAGCTCTTCACCATGGAAGTGCCCGAAATCTACGACGGCATCATCCAGATCCGCTCGGTCGCCCGCGACCCGGGTTCGCGCGCCAAGATCGCGGTCATTTCCAACGACTCGTCGATCGATCCGGTCGGCGCCTGCGTCGGTATGCGCGGTAGCCGCGTCCAGGCCGTCGTCGGCGAGCTTCAGGGCGAGAAGATCGACATCATTCCGTGGAGCCAGGATCCGGCATCCTTCATCGTCAACGCCCTGCAGCCGGCCGAAGTCGCCAAGGTCGTTCTGGACGAAGATGCGGAGCGCATCGAAGTCGTCGTGCCCGACGAGCAGCTGTCGCTCGCCATCGGCCGTCGCGGCCAGAACGTGCGTCTGGCATCGCAGCTGACCGGCTGGGACATCGACATCATGACGGAGGCCGAAGAGTCCGAGCGCCGCCAGAAGGAATTCAACGAGCGCACGAACCTCTTCATGGAATCGCTCGACGTGGACGAGATGGTTGGCCAGGTGCTGGCCTCCGAAGGCTTCGCGCAGGTCGAGGAACTCGCCTATGCCGAACTGGACGAGATCGCGTCCATCGAAGGCTTCGACGAGGAGACCGCCAGCGAGATCCAGACGCGTGCCCGCGAATATCTCGACCGGCTGGAAGCCGAGATGGACGAAAAGCGCAAGGAACTCGGCGTGTCCGACGAATTGCGCTCCATCAACGGCATGACGGGCCAGATGCTGGTGGCGCTCGGCCAGGACGGCATCAAGACGATGGAAGACTTCGCAGGTTGCGCCGCAGACGATCTCGTCGGCTGGTCGGAGCGGAAGGACGGCGAGACCAAGCGTTTCGAAGGCCTGTTCTCGAAGCTCGAAGTTTCGCGCACCGAAGCGGAAACCATGATCCTCGAAGCGCGCCTTGCTGCGGGCTGGATTACGGAGGAAGACCTTGTACGCGAGACCGAGGCACTCCAGATAGTGGAAGGCAGCGAGGAGGACGAGGCGGAAGCCGCGTCCTGATCCTCATGAATTCCGTACCCGACCAGCCGATTGTGGCGCCGGACGACATCAACGTCCCCGAAGCGGAGGACGACGACTTGCCGCTCAATGGGCGCATGTGCATCGTCACCCGCACGAGCGGTCCGGCCGACGACGGCCTGATCCGCTTCGTTGCGGGGCCGGACGGCCGGGTGGTCGCGGACCTGAAACGCCAGTTGCCGGGACGCGGCTGCTGGGTCACCGCCGAGCGGGCGGTTCTCGAGACGGCGATCAAGCGCAAGCTGTTTGCGCGGGCGCTGAAGACGGCGGAGGCCAAGCCCGGCCCCGAGCTTCTGGACGAGGTCGAGAGGCTTCTGGTGCAGCAGCTGATCGGCATGATGAACATGGCGCGCAAGGCCGCGCAGTTCATCACCGGGGCGTCGAAAGTGGAACAGGCGGTGCGCGGCATGGCAGCCATCGCCACCTTCCACGCCTCCACGGCCGCACCCGACGGCGTGCGGAAAATTGACCAGGCGCGCAAGGCCATAAGCTTTGCCACCGACGACGGCGAGCAGATACCCACCTTCCGCTTCTTCACCGGAGAGGAATTGGATACGTTGCTCGGAAGTAATTCTTTTATCCATGCCGCAGCGCTTGCAGGGCAGGCGGGTGAGGGTGTAGTGAAGCGCGCAAACATGCTGGAACGATACCGGGGCGAAATGTCCCCCCGTGCCTTCGGCGACGCTTCCCAGCCGACATCATGACGCGGGACACCGGCCACGGCCGTGACGACCGCAATACAGTAAGACGACAATCGAACGACGGGGTCTGGTGATACGCATCCGGCTTCGATCTTAGGAACGGAACGGAATGACCGATAACAACGACGACAAGACCCTGAGCGGAGCCGGCAAGAAGACTCTGACGCTGCGCCCCTCCGGCGTGAGCCAGGGCACAGTCCGCCAGGACATGGGCCGCGGCCGCACGAAGGCTGTCGTGGTCGAAACCCGCAAACGCCGCCCCACACGGCCCGAGGACGAGAAGCCGGTCACACCGATCGCCTCGGCTCCCGTCCGTGCGCCGCAGCCTCAGCCGCAGCCGCAGCCGCGCCCCCCGGAAACCCGGCCCATGCAGCAGACGTCGGTTCGCCCGCAGCCCCAGGCTCCGCGGCCGGATCCGGCACGTCCGCGCACCGGCGTCGTTCTGAACCAGCTTTCGGCCGGTGAAATCGACGCGCGCCGTCGCGCGCTCGCCGAAGCGCAGATCCGCGATGCCGAGGAAGCCAAGGCCCGCGCCGCCGCCGAGGAAAAGCGCAAGATCGAGGAAGCCGAGCGTCTGAAGCGCGAAGCCGAGGAAGCCGCACGCCGCGAAGCGGAAGAAGCTGCCCGTCCTGCGGCCGAACGCGAAGCCGAGAAGGTGGCGCTGGCCGCTGCCGCGGAAGCCGAAAAGGCTGCGGCCGCAGCCGCCGCTGCCGCTCCTCCGGTCGTCGAGCGCCCTGCTCCCATCATCACGACGGATGCGAACGGCGTGCGCACGCGCCGCACCAATGAGGCCGAGGAAACCCGCCCTGCCCGTCCCGGCGCCGTGCCGGTTCGCGGCAAGCCCGTTCGCCCCGAGCCTGCCAAGGCTCCGGCGCGCCCGAAGACCGAGGAAGAACGCCGCAAGGGCAAGCTGACGCTGACCGCAGCTCTCGACGACGACGGCAATGCCCGTGGCCGCTCGCTTGCCGCCATGCGCCGCCGGCAGGAGAAGTTCCGCCGCAGCCAGATGCAGGAAACGCGCGAAAAGGTCATGCGCGAAGTTATCCTGCCGGAAACCATCACCATTCAGGAACTTTCGCAGCGCATGTCCGAGCGCGCCGTCGATGTCATCAAGTACCTGATGAAGGATGGCCAGATGATGAAGCCCGGCGACGTCATCGACGCCGATCTGGCCGAAATCATCGCGGCCGAATTCGGTCACACGGTCAAGCGCGTCTCGGAATCCGACGTCGAAGAAGGCATCTTCAACCAGGCCGACGATGCCGGCGAAATGGTGTCGCGTCCTCCGGTCGTGACCATCATGGGCCACGTCGACCACGGCAAGACCTCGCTGCTCGACGCCATTCGCCAGACGAGCGTCGTCTCGGGTGAAGCCGGCGGCATCACGCAGCATATCGGCGCCTACCAGGTCGAGCAGAACGGCCAGAAGATCACCTTCATCGACACGCCCGGTCACGCGGCCTTCACGGCCATGCGTGCCCGTGGTGCGCAGGCCACCGACATCGCGATCCTCGTGGTCGCGGCCGACGACAGCGTCATGCCGCAGACGATCGAATCGATCAGCCACGCCAAGGCTGCCGACGTTCCGATCATCGTGGCGATCAACAAGATCGACAAGCATGAAGCCAACCCGGACAAGGTGCGCCAGCAGCTGCTGCAGCACGAAGTGTTCGTGGAATCGCTCGGCGGTGAGGTTCTCGACGTCGAAGTTTCGGCCAAGAACAAGCTCAACCTCGACAAGCTGCTCGAGGCGATCCTGCTGCAGGCCGAAATCCTCGACCTCAAGGCCGATCCGAGCCGGACGGCGGAAGGCATCGTCATCGAAGCCCAGCTCGATCGCGGTCGCGGTTCGGTTGCCACCGTGCTCGTCCAGAAGGGTACGCTGAAGCCCGGCCAGATCATCGTTGCCGGCGACCAGTGGGGCCGCGTGCGCGCGCTCGTCACCGACAAGGGCGACCATGTCAAGGAAGCCGGCCCGGCCACGCCGGTCGAGGTTCTCGGCCTTTCGGGAACGCCCGCTGCCGGCGATCGCTTCGCCGTCGTCGAGAACGAAAGCCGTGCCCGCGAGATCTCCGAATATCGCCAGCGCCTGACGCGCGACAAGGCGGTTGCCCGCCAGTCCGGTCAGCGCGGTTCGCTCGAACAGATGATGAGCAAGCTGCAGAACACCGGGTTCAAGGAGTTCCCGCTGGTCATCAAGGGCGACGTGCAGGGTTCGGTCGAAGCCATCATCGGTGCGCTCGATCGTCTCGGAACCGACGAAGTCCGGGCCCGCATCGTCCATTCGGGTGCCGGTGCGATCACCGAGTCCGATATCGCGCTGGCGGAATCGTCGGATGCGGCGATCATCGGCTTCAACGTGCGCGCCAACACGCAGGCACGTCAGGCGTCCGAGCGTTCGGGCATCGAGATCCGCTACTACAACATCATCTACGACCTGGTGGATGACGTGAAGGCGGCGATGTCGGGTCTGCTCTCGCCGGAGCGTCGCGAAACCTTCCTCGGCAATGCCGAAATCCTGGAAGTGTTCAACATCACCAAGACCGGCAAGGTCGCGGGTTGCCGGGTGGTCGAAGGCAAGGTCGAGCGTGGTGCGGGCGTCCGCCTCGTGCGCGACAACGTCGTCATCCACGAAGGCAAGCTCAAGACCCTCAAGCGCTTCAAGGACGAAGTGTCCGAAGTGCCAGTCGGCCAGGAATGCGGCATGGCCTTCGAGAACTACGAAGACATCCGCGCCGGCGACACGATCGAGTGCTTCCGCGTGGAGCACATCACCCGCACGCTGTAAGGCGAGCGCGGATAAAAGGTTTGAAATGGCGGCTCCGGCCGCCATTTTCATGTCCGGTCGCCGTTTCGATGTCGCGAGCAATGTAACCGGCCCCGTCACGACTGGACCGCCGAAGGAGCAGGATCATGAGCCAGGGAAAGCCCCGCATCAGCATTCTCTATTGCACGCAGTGCAACTGGCTCCTGCGCTCCGGCTGGATGGCGCAGGAGCTGCTTCAGACCTTTTCAGACGCGCTTGGCGAAGTGGCCCTCGTTCCGGGAACTGGCGGCGTGTTCGAGATCCGGGTCGATGAGACGCTGATCTGGGAGCGCAAGGCAGATGGCGGGTTTCCGGGACCGAAGGAGCTGAAACAGCGGGTGCGGGACCTTATCGCGCCGGAGCGCGATCTCGGGCATACGGATCGGCCCGCCTCTTGAGCCTTGCAGCCCTCGTCGGCGTCTTCGCCGCGGCATTCTTGTCCGCCACGCTTCTTTTCGGGCTGTCGGAAGCTGTCGTCATCTCGGCGCTTCAGGATCCGGATCTGCCGCGCGGTCTCGTCTTCATCGTCGCCACCTTTGGCAACGTATCGGGTGCCGTCGTCAATTTCGTCCTCGGTCGCTTCTTCCTCCGGTTCGAGGGACGGCGGTGGTTTCCCGTCTCGCAGAAGAGCCGCGCGCGGGCGGAGGCGATTTTCCGAAAGTATGGGCAGCCGGTTCTGTTGCTCTCCTGGCTTCCCGTCATCGGCGATCCGCTGACGCTGGCTGCGGGGCTGCTGCGCATGCCGTGGCCCGCCTTCGTGCTCTATGTCACGATCGGCAAGGCCGTCCGCTATGCCCTGCTGGTCTGGGTTTTCGGTTGAGGCGGCTTCGGTAACTTCCTTCTTATTTTCGTGGCCCCCGCTCGTCCCGCGGCTTTGACGTGGCCCGGCTTTGCGTTATTCCTGCCAGACATGCCGCGCGCCACCGGGCACGCTTTGGAAGACGCAGGAGCCAGATCCCCATGAGCCTGAAATTCGGAACCAGCGGGCTGCGTGGCCTGTCCGTCGATCTCGAAGGCCCGGCTGCCGCGCTTTATGCCACCGCCTTCGCGCACACGCTGCTTGCCTCCGGTCAGGCCAAGCCCGGCGACACGGTTCTGATCGCGCGAGACTTCCGTGCGTCCAGTCCGGCGATCGCCGCCATCGCAGCAGGTGCGCTCCTGCGCGCCGGTCTGACCGTGCGCGACTGCGGCACCGTACCGACGCCGGCGCTTGCGCTCTATGCGCTGACCACCCGCTCCGCCGCACTGATGGTCACCGGCTCGCATATTCCCGCCGACCGCAACGGTATCAAGTTCTACCGGCCGGACGGAGAGATCGCGAAGGACGACGAACTGGCGATCACGCAGGCGGCGGATGCGCTTCAGGCGAGCCTCGTCGCGATCGATGCGACGCCCGCCGAGGTGCCAAATATCGAGCCGACCGTGCGCGACCTCTTCATCGCCCGCAACATGGCCCTCCTGCCGGAGCGCGCGCTATCCGGCCTCAAAGTCGGGGTCTACCAGCACTCGACGGTCGCTCGCGACCTCTTCGTCGATGTGCTCGCGCGTTACGGCGCAGAAGTGGTTCCGCTCGGCCGGTCCGACACCTTCATTCCGGTCGATACCGAAGCGGTCTCCGCGGACACCGTTTCGGCTCTTCGCCGCTGGGCGGGCGAGCATGCGCTCGATGCGATCGTTTCAGCAGATGGAGACGGCGACCGGCCGCTCGTCAGCAACGAAGCCGGCGAGCCGATCCGAGGCGATCTGCTCGGCCTGATCGCGGCCGAATTCCTCGGCGCGACCGTCGCGGTCACCCCCGTCACCTCGAATTCCGGGCTGGAGCGACGCGGCACGACCGAGGTGCTCCGGACCCGCGTCGGTTCCCCCTTCGTCATTGCCGGCATGCAGGACGCGGTCACGTCAGGCCATGCCTGCGTGGTCGGTTTCGAGGCGAATGGCGGAACCTTGACGGGGAGCGATGTGACGGTCAACGGCACCCGGTTTGCCGCCCTGCCGACACGGGACTGCTTCCTGCCGGTGCTGGCCGTGCTTTATCAGGCCGCAGAGCGCCGTGAGCCGCTTTCGGCCATCGTTGCAGGCTACCGCCTGCCCGTCGCGCTCAGCGACCGCCTGGAGCGATTTCCGGTGGAAACGAGCCAGGCTCTGATGGCGGCGTTGCGCAGCACGCCTGAAGCACTCGCCGCGTTCCTGAAGCCGCTCGGCGCGCCCGCCGCCGTCAGCGATATCGACGGCCTGCGGATCACGCTGATGGACGACAGCATCGTCCACCTCCGCCCATCCGGCAACGCCCCGGAAATGCGCTGCTATGTGGAAAGCGCCACCGAGGAGAAGGCACAGGCCCTGCTGGCCGACGGTCTCGCCCGCATCCGTGACTGGGCGGACCAATTCGGACAGGCCGGGACGACGGGTCGCGCCTCGGAATGAAAAGCGAGGAATTTCCGTTATTTATCCCCGCTGTCGCGAAATCTTCAAAAACGCTGTTGACACCGGACGCCCGGCCTTTTACATCCCCGCTCGTCGCCCAGATGGCGGAATTGGTAGACGCGCCAGCTTCAGGTGCTGGTACCCGAAAGGGTGTGGAGGTTCGAGTCCTCTTCTGGGCACCAAATTCCCGATGATGATCCATAAAGCCCTGCTTAAGCAGGGCTTTTGGCGTTTTGGGCGTCTGTCAGACCAGGCCAGCCACCGCATGACGACAGCATCAGCGGCAACGGTGTGATCAGTCCGCAACATGAGGCCTGCCACGGATGCAGCCGCGGGCCCCCATCCGAACCGCTGTCGCAAAACTCTTACTTTTCATCCTGAAGAAGTCACGCTTCTCAGGCGGCCTCTTTTCGCATTTCCTTGAACATGTTCCGATGATTCGCGGTGCGCCTGTTTCGCGCTCCAAGGGAGGGGACATGTAAGCTTCATGATCAAGCGAAGGGGTGTCGTGATGGGGAACTACGAGAACGTGGAAAATTGGGCTGTGCTGCGGGCACAGCAGATCCTGATGCGGGAAGGCATGGACCTTGCCGTATCGGTGCGGGACGCGAATACGGGGGCGGTTCGCGCGAAGGGCAAGCTTCTGGCCATGGCGATCGCTGCATCGCTGATGGAGGCCTCCGCCTCTTCCTCCATGCGGAATGACGCAAGCCCGTCGATGTAGGGATTGCCCGACCTGCAGGATGCCCTTACAGATCGACGCCAGGTCAGGTCGGCTGTCCCTGCAGGGAAGAAGGAGGACGTCATGTCGTTCATCTCGGATATGGCGCTCGAGCAAACGGAAATCGATGTCGTCTACCGGGCACTCGATCTCTGGTGCCAGGAGATCGGCACGCCGATCGACAGTGCGGACGGTCGCGATGTCGCGACCGTGCTCCTCGGCCTCTACAAGACGGGCCATACCAGCGAGGCGGCACTGCTGGCGGCGATGCGCAGAATCACCGCCGACGAGACCTGATCTCCAGAACGCCAGTCCCGCGCGTCCTTAGTTGTTGGTGACGGGCTTCGAGCGCATGCGGGATACGGTTTCCCGCTCGGCGCGCTTGCAGCGCATGGGCGGCAGGCCGCGGTCCATCAGGTCCATGTCTTCGAGCACCATGTCGCCCATTTTCTTGAAGGCGCTGTCGAGCGCTCCGGCCCTGTGCGCCGAGCGCAGAAAGCCGGGCAAGGTGCGAACCTTGTGGTCGAGCGGCAGGGGCTCTTCGGGGAAGACGTCGCTCGCCGCAACGATGTGACCCTGCTCGACGGCGGCCATCAGATCCTTGAAGTCCACGACATTGGCGCGGCTCAGGAGAATGAAGGCCGCCCCCTTCTTCATCTTTGCGAACGCGCGCGCGTCGAGGAAGCCTTCGTTCTCACTCGTCACCGCGGCCACGACGAAAATGAAATCGCTTTCCGACAACACGGTGTCCAGATCCGCCGGAACGACGCCGTTGTCCTTGAGAATCGAGGCCGGCAACCAGGGATCGAACACCCGCGTGACCGTCCGGAAACCGGTAAGGACCCGGTTCAGTGCCTTGCCGAGATCGCCAAAGCCGATGATGCCGACATCCGAGCCACTGAGAAGCCGCGCCGTCCGATTGCCGTCTCCGCCCCAGAGCTCCCGCCCCTCGCGAAAATCGAGATCGGCATCGACGACGCCGCGTGCGATGCCGAGCGCCATGGCGAGACCCAGTTCCGCCACGGGCTCGGCAAAGACCTGACCCGTGGTGACGACATGGATGCCGCGCTCAAACAGCACGTCATAGGGCATATTGTTGATAAGGTTGCTTTCCACATTCAGGATGGAGCGCAGTTTGGGCATCCGCGCCAGCGTCGCGGCGTCGAGCGGCGGCTGGCCGAGGACGTAGCGCGCCGCACCCAGTATATCACCATCGAGACTGGCGACGGTATCGGCCGCCACCTCGACGATCCGATAACGGTCGTGAAGGGCGCCAAGGGCTTCCGTTGTGAAGATCAGATCGAGCGTTCGCGGCTCGGGTGCGCTGATCACCAGCGGCTTTTCGTTTTCGGACATTCGCGTTCCTCCCGCATCGTCAGGTGCCACGTCGTCGAAGAGCGTGGTGCATCAGCCTTTGCGGCTGAACGCACTCTTCCGTAGCAGACGAAAAGCGGATGGGAAATCGCGGCGCGGGGGTTAATAATTCAGGCCGCGAAGCTGCCGATAGTTCGATGGCGGCAGGCGGGGCGAGACGAATTCGGGGCCTCCATCCCGGCTGCAGACATTGACCGTATGGTATCGCGGGCCCCGCGTCGGCACGATGTTGCCGAGCGCGCGATCGATGAGCACCTGTTCGCAGCGCAAATTGCTTGTCATGCCCAACGGATCCTCCGGTTTGACACCGGGCAGGCTGTCGAAGGTCAAGGCCGGCTTCCGGGGTTCGGCCGCAGTCGCAGTCGCTGCGGCGCCGAGGGCTGCCACGATGCCGATGCATGCGGCCATGGCCCAGTTGCAGATCTTTCGTCCCATGGCTCACGCCCCTTTTCCGCCCATCCGTCGCCCGCTGACCGGTTCCGCCGCTGGAGCCCCAGCGACCCTATCGCATCGGAACCGGTTCCGCGCTATACCGCCGGCGCAGCCTGTCAAAGGATGATGTGGGGATCTCCATGCCGAATACAATCCGGTTTCACGAAGGTGATATCGCCGCGGACGACGCTGCGCGTTACAACGGCGCGATTGCCGTGGATACGGAGACGCTCGGCCTCGTGCCGCGCCGCGATCGCCTGTGCCTCGTTCAATTGTCGCCGGGGGACGGAACGGCCGATATCGTGCAGATCGCGGCGGGGCAGACGATGGCCCCCAATCTGGTGCACATGCTTGCCGACCCTGCCCGACAGAAGATCTTTCACTACGGGCGCTTCGATATCGCCGTGCTCTTCCACACCTTCGGCGTCACCACCACGCCGGTGTTCTGCACCAAGATCGCCTCGCGCCTGTCGCGCACCTATACCGACCGCCACGGCCTGAAGGACAATCTGAAGGAAATGCTGGAGGTCGACATCTCCAAGCAGCAGCAGTCCTCCGACTGGGCAGCCCCCATACTGACCCCGGCGCAGCTCGACTATGCCGCCTCCGACGTCCTGCACCTGCATGCCCTGCGCGACAAGCTCAACCAGCGCCTGATGCGGGACGGACGGATCGACCATGCGGAGGCCTGCTTTTCGTTTCTGCCCACCCGCGCGAAGCTCGACCTGCTCGGCTGGGACGACACGGACATTTTTTCGCATAGTTGAACCGGCCAGTGACTGCGCCGTCAGGTCTGGCCCTTCTTGCGCACGACGCCGAGGCGGGCGACGACCTCTCTGGGAATGCGGTAACGCTCGATGGCATCGCGGTTGGAGCGGAGCCCACAGATCTCGCGCTGGATGAAGAACGACCAGACAACGTCGGCGGCCGTATCCAGCAGGTCCTCGCGCCGCGCCGGCGTCGTCTCCGGGTCATCCAGCACCTGCAGCGCCGCGATCGCCTGTTCCACTCTCAGCCCGTGACGCCCCAGCGCATCCGCGCGTTCGGCCATCAATTCATATTCGAGGATGTCGAGGCCGGTCTGGCGTGAGCCGCCGGGATTGCTGAACGATTGTGGCGGCCTGACAGACATGGCGAGATCCTTCCTCTGCCGCCCCGACGAAACGGACAATCGGGGCGATCCCTCGAATCTGGGGCGCGTGCCATCCGGCTGCAAGTGATCGGCGCGCTCGGGCCACTCTGATCCTCGACCCTATCGGGCCCGTGCGCGAACCTCCTCGAACGACCAGTCTTTCAGCAGGCGACCATCCTGCCAGACCGGCTGCAGCTGGTTTTCGCGCCCGGCGAGCGCATCGAGCCGCGCCGCCTCAAGCCCCGCGAGACCCGACACGACGGCCTGGCGACCGGCCTTGGAGGCCTTGACGTTCATCGTGGCCGGGCGTTTCCAGACGTCGTGCCAGCGCCCGCTCGTGTCCTGGCGCGCATTGGCTTTCATGGCGAAGGCGTAGGTATCGCGGTTCACCTTCTGCAGGATGCCGCCGCCCATGGCAAAGGTGATGTTTTCGGCGGAATAGCCGAAGGCTTCCAGCCGGCTGAGGATCTGGTTCATATCGGCCAGCGTGATGCCGTCGCCCTGGATCACCCGGACGCAGCGATCGAGAACCTTGAAGCCCTTGCGGTTCTGTGTGGCGCCGAAGCGATAGTCGAGCTGCTGCACGACCTGCACGGGCGTCTCGATCGGATCGCCGCTGTCGGGGCGGATATAGACCGTCGCGCCGCTTGCCTTGACCGTGTCGCGCAGCTGCTTGCCCCAGATGAACGAGACCGCCTGGTTGATGTCGTAGCTGTCGGAGACGACGGCGAAGGCGCCGGAGGGTGCGAAGCGGGCGACCATGTTGGCATAGGCATCCGCCTCGCGGTCGCCGCCCCAGGCCGTCATGGTGGAATGCTCGGAGGCAGGCATGGAGCGTCCCGCCATGGCAGCGCCATAGCAGCGACGGGCGGTGAGGACGCCGGACAGCGTATCCGTGCCCGTGAAATGAACGAGGTGGGCCGCGCCGCCGATGCCGGCCTGCTCGAAGGCGCCGACGCCGCGCGCGCCGTAATCCAGCAGGCGCGACGGCAGCAGAAGCTCGGGCTCGTCGGCGGTGCGTTCCAACGCGTCGCGCAGAGCCAGCTTGACCTTGCGGACGTTGCTGGCCACCGCTGACGGGTACCAGACGGCGCGCAGCAGCGCCGTTTCGATATGCGATGTCAGCCACCAGCAGGCGGGGTCCGTGTTGACGACCTGAACCAGCGGTATGCCGCGGCGCGTCAGCGTGCCCTCCGGCAGCGCCTCGATCCGCAGCGGCAGGTATCCGCCATGCGCGTTGACGATATGCGTCCAGCCGGCACGATCGAACGGCAGGCCGTGGGCCTTTACGATGTCCTCGGCCTCCGCCACGTCGCTCATCGTCACGGGCCGGCTCAGGACGTCCTTCAGGAAAATCTGGAGACCGAAGAACACGACATCGATGAGATCGGTCCCGCCACGCGTCTCGATGTAGGAGGAGATCGCCGTCGTCTCCGGCGGATATTGCAGGAAATGGCTGAGCTTGTAGCTGTCGGTGTTGAGGATGAGATTGTCCCAGTTCATGTCGTTCAGCCTTCCGTCCATCGCGCGATACGCATCCGCATTTCGCTAACGATATCGTAACCATATTGCGCTAATCTGGAGACATTCATGCCTCGCCGGCTCTTTCCCCGGCATATGCTGCCTCCAGGTGTATTCTGGCGGGCATGCGCATGACGCGCCCATCGACATCATGACGCCGGTTTCGCCTGGCGCGCCTGAACCCGCCGGCCGGCAGGGCACCCGCTCCCTGCGTTCGTTTCTCATCAATCGCACCCGGCCGAGGCCGGACATGGACGGAGACTGCCATGCAGACATCGACCGCCATCTCCCGGAGTGCCGCAGCCGCGCTGACCGATGGCGGTACGGCCAAGGACCGGCAGGTGCTTCCCTCGGTGGCGACGAAGCGGTTCGACGCCATCCTGCACGTCATCGAAATCGTCCTGCGCGATATGCCGAATGCGGATCCGGCAACGCGCGTCGCGCTGGCCCGCCTGACGGAAGCCCTGGCCCGGATCGTCGATTTTCCGCCGCAGCCGCAGGAGAGCCTGCGCGACTTCACCCGCCGCCTGGCCGGCCACATGGATGTCCTGCCGCCTGCCGCGCGGGCGCTGATCGAAAAACAGCTCAACCAGCAGCCGCTTCTGGCCGCGTTGAAAATGCTGGTGGAAACGCTGCGCCCGGCACTGACCATCGATCTGCGGATCGACATGCCGCTGACGCGCGACGGCCTCTGGCATCCCGATGCCGTCTCCGCCCTCTTTCCGGACGAGGACGACCGGCCGGCTTTTCGCCAGCCGACCATCCAGGCGCCGCTTCCGACCCGCATGGCCTTCTCGCAGGCTCCGGGCGTCGCGCCCAATGCGCCGCATCTGCAGCAGGCGCTCGGACAGGCCTTTTCTCCGGAAGCAACGACGCCTCCGCTCGCAAGGCCGGACCCGGCGTCCGATGCACGTTCCGCCGCCGCGGCACCCGCGCCGGAGAGCACAGGCCGTCCGATACAGACCGCGGAAGACCCTGTGCCGACCTTGCGAAGCGCGACCGCTTTCCTCGCGTCAGACGCACAGGCGCTGGCGCAGGCTGTGGCCATCGCCAGAGGACAGGCGCTCGATACCCTCTCTGACGGTCCACCAGATCCTGTCGTGCCGCGAGACGCCGGTACGGACGCGTCAGACGGGGCCGGGGACGGGGTCGGGGCCGGTGCCCACGTTGCAAGCGGTCCGAGCGAAGGAGAGGGGGACGTCCGCGGGGACCGATATGGCGAACCGCACGACGTGCGTCGGCCTGCGGAACGGACGCCCGCGATGACCACGCCTGGCAAGGTCTCCGTTGGATCTGGCGCCACCGCCCTTGCAAGCCCTGTCACGCGTGCGACAGCGGGTGGCGAAGCGGCGACCGGCGGCGTCAGAAACGATCCGCTCTTCTCCCAAGAGGACCACCCCGAACGACGACTGGCCGGCCGGCCCTCGATGGGGACAGCACCCGATCATGCCCCGGCGCCGCGCGCTCCAGCGCCCCTGGTTCAGCCCCTGCCCGCGCAATCTTCTCCCGAACGGGCTGCCCCCGAACGATCCGGGAGCGAATCGCTTCCGGGAGCCGCCCGCTCTCCTTCCGAGACGATCACCTTTCAGGCCCGCCCGCTTGCAGCGCCTCTCTCATCCCTCGATGCGGTGTCTGTATCGCCGGCTGACCGCGGCCTTCAGCCGTCGCAGCGCCCCGGCAGGTCGGGCGACGTCGCGCTCGCGCACCGCGAGCCTGATAGTGGGGAGCCCTCTGCGCGCCGGCTCGAGCCGCTTCTGCCCCAGGTGGAAATCGCCCTGATGACATCGGGCCTGCGCGAGGTCGCCAATACCATCGGACAGCTCGATGAGTGGGAGACGCTGTTCTACATGCTGTCGGGAAGCCTCGGCGAGACATCCGAGGCGCTTCTGCCGCAGGAGGCACGCGGCCCTGCAAACCCGTCGGCGGAGTCTGCCAACGCCCGCCCGCAAAGCCACCCGAGCATCGAGGCGGATCTGCTGACGGTCATGGACGAAGACCGTGCCACCTTGGGTCTTGCACAGATGACACAAAGCGAAGACGTCGTTGCCGTGCCGCTCCCGCCGCGCGGACTGGAGGCCAGCATCCTCCGGGAGGCGGTCGGCTTCCCCTTCGTGCCCTATCTCAACGCCCCCGAAGCCGGCAGCACCGAGATCGAAGACGACGAACCGCGCCGCCATCGCGGGCAAGACGAAGCCGGCTTCGCCCAGAGCGGAGAGGACGAGAGCCGAGAGAACGATGACGGCTCTTCGTGGGATGAGGAAGAAGCGGAGCCTGCCGAGGCTTCGCCTCGATCCGCTCTGCAAGCAGGTGCCGGGCAAGCAGGTGCCGGGCAGGCGGAGGCCGGGCAGGCGGAGGCCGGGCAGGCAGAAGCCGGGCACCCAGAGACTACCGAGGCGGCCGACGGCGCGCGCCATGATGCCTACGATCTTTACCAGCGCCTGTCGGATCTCGCCTGATCCTGCACCAAGCGAACGCAGAGCAGGGTACACACAGTCCACAAAGGAAAAGGCCCGCGGCGATGTCTCGCCGCGGGCCTTTTCGTTTCAAACGCTGTCCGACAGACCGTCGAACCGGACCACGATTACTCGTTGCCGCCGCGGTTCTTGAGGGCGGCGCCCAGGATGTCGCCGAGCGATGCGCCCGAGTCGGACGAACCGAACTGTGCGACGGCTTCCTTTTCTTCAGCGATTTCCAGCGCCTTGATCGAAAGCATGACCTTGCGGTCCTTCTTGGAGAAGTTCGTGACGCGGGCGTCTACGGTCTGGCCGACCGAGAAACGCTCAGGACGCTGCTCGTCACGGTCGCGCGACAGGTCGGCACGACGGATGAACGAGGTGATGTCCTCGTGGTTGACGAGACGAACTTCGAGGCCACCGTCGTTGACGGCAGTGACTTCGCACGAGACGACGGCGTTCTTGCGCAGTTCGCCGGACGTCGCGGCTTCGCCGACCGAGTCCTTGCCGAGCTGCTTGATGCCGAGCGAGATGCGCTCCTTGTCGACGTCCACATCGAGAACGACGGCCTTGACCATGTCGCCCTTGTTGTATTCCTCGATGACCTGCTCGCCCGGACGGTTCCAGTCGAGATCCGACAGGTGCACCATGCCGTCGACGTCGCCGTCGAGGCCGATGAACAGGCCGAATTCGGTCTTGTTCTTGACTTCGCCTTCAACTTCCGTGCCAGCCGGATGGCTGTGCGCGAAGGCCTGCCACGGGTTCTCGAGCGTCTGCTTGAGGCCGAGCGAGATGCGGCGCTTGGTCGGATCGACTTCGAGAACGACAACGTCGACTTCCTGCGTCGTGGACAGGATCTTGCCGGGATGGACGTTCTTCTTGGTCCAGGACATTTCCGAGATGTGGATCAGGCCTTCGATGCCCGGCTCCAGCTCGACGAATGCACCGTAGTCGGTGATGTTGGTGACGGTACCGGAGATCTTCTTGCCGACCGGGTACTTCGCACCGATGCCATCCCACGGATCCGACTCGAGCTGCTTCATGCCGAGCGAGATGCGGTGGGTTTCCTGGTTGATGCGGATGATCTGAACCTTGACCTGCTGGCCGATGTTCAGGATCTCGGACGGATGGTTGACGCGGCGCCATGCCATGTCCGTCACGTGCAGCAGACCGTCGATGCCGCCGAGATCGACGAACGCACCGTAATCGGTGATGTTCTTGACGACGCCGTCAACGACCTGGCCTTCTTCGAGGTTCTGAACGATTTCAGAACGCTGTTCGGCACGGGATTCTTCCAGAACGGTCCGGCGCGAAACCACGATGTTGCCGCGACGCTTGTCCATCTTGAGGATTTCGAAGGGCTGCGGGTTGTGCATCAGCGGGGTGACGTCGCGGATCGGGCGGATATCGACCTGGCTGCGCGGCAGGAAGGCAACGGCACCATCCAGATCGACGGTGAAACCGCCCTTGACCTGGTTGAAGATGACGCCTTCGACGCGTTCGCCGGCTTCGAACTTCACTTCCAGGCGCATCCAGCTTTCTTCGCGGCGAGCCTTCTCGCGCGACAGAACGGCTTCGCCCAGAGCGTTTTCGATGCGCTCGACATAGACTTCGACTTCATCGCCGACCTTCAGCGTGCCGTCCTTGGCCTTCGCGCCGAATTCCTTCAGGGCGACGCGGCCTTCGACCTTGAGGCCGACGTCGACGATGGCGACGTCCTTCTCGATGGCCGTGATCACACCCTTTGTGACGTAGCCTTCGGCCAGATCCTGCTGGGCGAAGGATTCCTGCAGCAACGCTGCGAAATCGTCGCGGGTGGGTTGTGCTTCAGACATGAATACTCCTGGTCGTGCCATTGGCACGGGCGCCGGGGGTTTGCGTTGATCATATCCGATGACCCTCCGCTCCCGATGATCCCATAGGGCATCGTATCGGGAACAATTCCGGCGCGGGGACGGTCGGTTCGGACTGCTAGTGTGCTAACGCGGCGTCGATCACTGACTTCGCCGCTGAAAACGCCGCCTCTATACCCATTTCCGAGGTATCGATCAAGTGCGCGTCTGACGCCGGGCGCAAGGGGCTGTCGGCGCGGCCCATGTCGCGCTCGTCCCGCCTGATGATATCGGCGAGGACGGCGAGATAATCGGCCGGTGCGCCGTGCGCCGTCATCTCGTCGAAGCGGCGCCGGGCCCGCACTTCGGGCGAGGCCGTGACGAATAGCTTCACCTGGGCCTGCGGGCAGACGACCGTTCCGATATCGCGCCCGTCGAGCACGGTGCCCGGGGCCTGCGCCGAGAATGCCTTCTGCGCCTCAACCAGCGCGCGCCGGACCGCCGGCATGACCGCGATCTTCGACGCGGCTTCTCCGATCGCATGCGAGGACAGCACCGAACGGTCGAGCCCGGCGAGATCGACCTTCAACGCCATGGCTTCGGCAAGGCTCTCGTCATCGAAGGGCAGACCGGCATCGAGCAGCGCCTTCGCGGTTGCGCGGTAGGTCAGCCCCGTATCCAGGTGGTGAAACCCGTAGGTTTCGGCGAGCCGACGCGACAGCGTGCCCTTGCCCGCAGCAGCCGGTCCGTCGATGGCAATAATAAACGTCATGCTTCACCTAGACTATAAGAGGCTTCACCGGATGCGTCTCTCCGGGAGATACCACGATGATCGCGGCAGGCAATGCCGTCTCCCGATGACGTGGACGTCTCATTCCCCACAACCTGCATTTTGGCAAGATGGCGTTTCGGGACGATTTTTCCAGCGGAGCATCCGCCGGCTCTCAAGAAGCGCCCGGCAGTGCGCTTCCAGACAGGGAAACAGTCCGCGCACACGTTTTGGCTTTGACAGTCTGCGCCCTTCCGATTAAGGGGACCGGCTAATTCATCTTAGGTTTACCGCCGGCATTCCGGCTGACGCCGGTTCGTCCGGCCGTTCAAGAGGCATCGACAGTGGCAAAAGCGGAACTCGGAACCAAGCGCATCGACCCGGAAACGGGCCGCAAGTTCTACGACCTGAACAAGGACCCGATCGTGTCTCCGTACACCGGCAAGTCCTACCCGCTCTCTTTCTTCGAAGAGACGTCCGTCGCCAAGGTCATGGAAAAGGCTGCGGAAGAAGAGGATGTGGCGGAAGTCGACACCGAGAACCCGGAAGTCGAACTCGTCTCCCTGGAAGAGGCCGACGAGGGCGCGAACGGCGACGACATCCCCGATCTGGGCGATGACGAAGTCGAGATCGACAATGACGACGACGACACCTTCCTCGAGGAAGACGAAGACGACGACAATGACGGCCTGTCCGACCTGATCGGCGTCAACGACGACGACGACGAAGTCTGATCCGCTTTCGCATTCCCTCTACTGAAGGCCTGCCTTTCCCGCGAGAGGCAGGCCTTTTCGTTTGGGCGCGCCCCGCTCTTTGGCCGCCACCAAGGCGTTTTCATCGCGAATTCAACAAAATGTCGATGCCATCGATTTTATGGCTTGCCATCTCCGGGAAGCGGACGTAATAAGCCGCACCTGCCCGGGACGAAGCGCCCGGCGGTACCCGGAACCGGCCTTGCCGGACCCTTTATGGGGCTATAGCTCAGCTGGGAGAGCGCTTGCATGGCATGCAAGAGGTCAGCGGTTCGATCCCGCTTAGCTCCACCAAATCTCCTTGAAGTTCAATTCTCCCGCAGGCTCCGTTCCGATCAGCTTGCGTTTTTCACAACGACAGTTCGATCCAGACCGGCGCATGATCGCTGGTTTTCTCCCATCCCCGGACATGGCGGTCGACGCCGCAGGCGGTGAGATGGGGGGTGAGATCGGGACTGAGGAGGCAATGGTCGATGCGCAGGCCGGCGTCGCGCGCAAAGGCGTTGCGGAGATATTTCCAGAAGGTGAAGATCTGTTCGTCGGGATGCAGCGCGCGGACGGCGTCGGTCCAGCCGGTATCGACGAGCGTGCGATAGGCTTTGCGGATCTCGGGGCGGAAGAGCGCATCGTCGGTCCAGCGGGCGGGATTATAGACGTCGAGGTCCGTCGGCATGACGTTGAAGTCGCCGACGAGGGCTGCGGGCATGCCGAACGCCAGCAGCGTCTCGCCATAGGCGGTCAGGGCCTTGAACCAGTCGAGCTTTCGCGCAAACTTCGGCCCCGGATAGGGATTGCCGTTGGGGGCGTAGAGCGCACCGACGATCATGCCGCCGGCGATGGCTTCGATATAGCGGCTCGCGTCGTCCTCCACACCGGGAAGGCCGCGGCGCGTGAGAATTGGCATCGCATCCCGCTCCAGAATCGCAACACCGTTCCAAGCTTTCTGCCCATGCCAGACGGCGCCATAGCCCGCCTTCTCCAGCGCTTTTCTCGGAAACTTCGCCTGCGGCGCCTTCAGTTCCTGCAGGCAGACGATATCGGGCCGGCTCTCCTTCAGCCAGCGAAGCAGAATGTCGAGCCGGCCGTTGATGCCGTTGACGTTATAGGTCGCGATCCGCATGGGAGGACGTCAGTGACCTTTCCGGTCACCCTTGTCGCCTTCGCCGGGTTGCGCTTTCGTCTTGGCATCATGACGGGCGTCGGCCGACAGCGAGCGGCCGACATCCACGCTTTCCATGAACTGGCCCTTCTCATCGCGGCGCACATAGCGCTTGTCGGTTCCGGTATCGATCAATTCGCGCTTGGACATTGCCTTCTCCTTCTGACGGATAACAGGCAGCCAACGCTCCGGACGGCAAAAAGATGCGGGGACGTCTCCTCCAGAAACTGAAAAGCCTGCCGCGGGAGGAGGTGCGGCAGGCTTTCCAAAAGAACCGAACAGCGGCTGGGAGGAGGAGTGCCGCTATTCCTACAGGGGTCCGGGGAGGAGGATCGGAGCCCTGAAACTCGAAGAGCGCGGGAGGAGGTGCGCTGTTCGATGAGAGGATCATACGCAATTTCGGAAGAACCGAAAGCTCTCATATTGCAGTGCAGCTATGCAGTCAGGGCATACCGGTCAAAATAAGCAGGTCGAGTTGACCAAATTTTAACCCTTTTAAAAATCCTCCTTCGCGCTTACCAAAGCCAGACCGCCGATAGCGCCGTCCCGCCGCCTCGAGGATGCCGAACGCTTCGTACGGTTCTGACATTGCTCGCCGAAGTCACTGTCAACCCTCGAACATAACGATCTTCTTTCTCAGCAACAGGAGTAGCAAAAGCGTTTGGAAAACGTTATCGGTTGCTAACCAGAAGCGCCATGAGACCGCTGCTTGCAATCCGGCAGGAAATTCATTGCTCTTTCTGTAAAATCATACATTCTCGCGCAACGAGAATTCAGCCGGTATTTCTGCAGGAGCGACTATGAACGCGAAAGCCCCCCATGCGATCGATGTGTACGTTGGAGGTCGTGTTCGTGCGCGCCGGCTTATCCTCGGGATGAGCCAGACGGCGCTGGGCGACCGCCTCGGCATCACCTTCCAACAGATCCAGAAGTACGAAAAGGGCGTGAACCGGATGGGCGCGAGCCGGCTGCAGGCCGCCGCCGACATTCTGAGCGTTCCGATCAGCTACTTCTTCCAGGACAATCCGAGCGACCAGACCCGTCCGGAAGCCGCCGACTTCGATGCCGTCAACGCTTTCCTCTCGACGCGCGAAGGCCTCTCGCTGAACAAGGCGTTCTCGTCCATCAAGAGCCCGGACATTCGCAAGACGGTGGTTGCCCTAGTCACCTCGCTGGCACAGGGCGAAGAGACGTCCGCCCGGCAGCCGGCGGATGCTTCCGTCGCGCAGGCTTCCGCCAACCCCTCCTGATGTGTCCGCTGCGGCTGCAGACATTCGGCAATCTGGCCCTGAAGACCCGGAGTGGCGAGGATCTCGCCTTTCCGCAAAAGGCCCTGCTGCTCGTCTGCATCCTGCGCCTGGGCGAACGCCCCGCGCTTCGGCGGGACGAGGCCTCCGCCATGCTCTGGCCGGAAGCCGACCGTGAGGCGCAGCACATCAATCTGCGCAAGATGGTGTCGCGCATCCGGAAGGCGCAACTCGCCTATCACAGCGTGATCCTCGACATCGGCGAGACCTCCATCACGCTTGGCGACGACGGGCAGCGACTGGTCGTGGATGCCGCCTGCTTCCGCCGCGACGATACCTCGCTCGAAACCATGCTGGCCCTGCTGCGGGAGCGCTTTCTCTTCGGCAAGCTGCCGGACGGCTTCCTGCGGCGCTGGGGCGAGATGCAGATGGATGTGCAGTATCACTGCCTGCGGGAGCGGCTGTTTGCCGTCGCCGGCGAGGTCACCGCCTTGCCGGACACCGTGATCCTGCGGGAGGCGGCTTTCCTGCTCTTGGAACGCAATGTCCACGACGAACCCGTACGGGCTCTGCTGGAGGAAAACGCGCCGTCGGCGCAGCAGAGGGGCTTCCCGAGCGCCGAGGCGAAGGTCCTGCCGTTCGCCGGGGGGCGTTCGACCGCGCCCGGGAGCGCTGCTTCCGATCCGCCCCTGCCCGTCTATGCGCAGGTCGTGCCCCGGGCCTCGCTTGCGCTGACCGTGACGGCGTCGCTGCCGCGGCTGGCGCTGCTGCCGCCGGCCCTGCGCCTCGGAGCATCGCGGACCCTCACCGGCACCGTTGCAGCCCTGATCGACGATATCGCCATCAGCCTGTGCACGCTGCGCAATATCTCGATCGTCGCGCCGCACACCGCCAAGCGCATCCAGGAGAGCAATGACCGGATCGCCATGCTGGAAACGCATGCCATCTCCTATCTCGTGGATACCACGCTTTGTGCGGAAGGCCTTCTGGTCCAGATCATCTTCGTTCCGCTCGATCGGGTCATCTGGGCGGAGCGCTTCTCGCTCGACACGCCGTTTTCCTCGCACAGGCGGGTGATCGCCAAGATCATCGCCGACAGCATCGCGACGGAGCTGCAGCGCAACTACGATCCGCTGGTCGAATACGAGCATCATCCGGATGCCTACCGGGCTTATCTCTCCGGCGCGCGCCAGACGAAGACCATTTCCCTCCCGTCGATTCGCGGCGCACGACGCGGCTTTCGCGAGGCGCTTCAGTACAGACGGGATTTCGCGCCGAGCTTCATCGGGCTGGCGCGCACCTATTCGCTGGAATGGGTGCTGACGGCGCGCGGCGACAAGGGCCTTCTGCACAAGGCCGAAGAGCATGCGCGGCTTGCCATCCAGCAGGACCCGTCCAGTGCCGCAGGCTACAAGGAACTGGGCGTCGCCAAGCTCTATCTCGGCGATCTCGATGAAAGCCTCGAGGCTCTGGCACGTGCGGAGGCCCTGAGCCCCCATTATGCGGACGCGATCTACAGCTATGCCGACTCGCTCGTCCATGCCTCGCGTCCCGACGAGGGGCTGCGCAAGATCCAGCGGGCGATCGACCTCAATCCCTTGAGCCCGGACGATTACTTCTGGAGCGCGGCTGGTGCGAGCTACTTCGTCGGCCGATACCAGGATGCCATCGACTATATCGGCCGAATGACCAATCAATCCTCGGCCGATCGGCTGAGAGCGGCCGCGTTCGCCATGCTCGGCGACATGGCGTCAGCACGCCGCTACCGGCGCAAGGACCGCGAGACCAACCCCCATTTCGATCTCGACCGCTGGCTGGCCGTTCTACCCATCCGCGAAACATGGCAGAAAGAGCTTTACCGCGAAGGCCTTTCACGGGCAGGATATTAGCGGCAGATTCGTTTGCGCGACCTGCCCTACCCGTATCGGCAATCACAACCGGAAATCGCAGAAGGTTGTCCTTGTCATTTTTGTCATAAAGGAGGATCGCATGTCCAAAACCGTCGTTTTCGGCTTCCCCGGGGATAGCCAGATCTATGTCGCCGATGTCGAGGCAGGTACAGTGAAGCCGCTCGAAGACACCGATGGCCGGGCCGGCGAATTGCGCGCAAGCCGCGCGCCCTTCATTCGCGGCGTCGATTTCGCCGTCGCCCTCGCGCCGGCCGACAAGGCTTTCTCCGGTCTCTTCGACTGACACCGTTGCGCCTTACGACCTTCGACCGGACCTGCACCGCGGCCGAGACCTTCGACCGCGTTGCACCTCTACTTCCGGCCTTCGGCATCACACGTGTTGCCCGCCACACGGGGCTCGATCGGATCGGCATTCCTGTCTGGTGCGCCTATACGCCCAATGCCAGATCCATCGTCGTGGCGCAGGGCAAGGGCGCAACCGACGCGGACGCGCGGACTTCGGCCGTCATGGAAGCGCTCGAACGGGCCGTCGCGTGCGACCCCGCCGTCGCGGTGCTCACCGCAAGCCTGGCGGCGTTGAAGGCCCGCGGACAGGCATTTCATCCGCTGTCCGGACTGGTGGCATCGGGCCACGAGCCGCTTGCCCCGGACGACGAGACGGACTGGGTGGAGGGACGGGATCTTCTCACCGGCGAACCCGTCCTCCTGCCCTTGCAGGCCGTCACCCTCGACCGCACGATCCGGAATGGCCGCTACTGGCAGTCCTCCGACGGGCTCGCCTCCGGCAATACGCTGGACGAGGCGATCTTTCATGGCCTGATGGAGCGCGTGGAGCGCGACGCCCATGCGCTCTGGCAGTTGCGCGCTCTCGGCGCGCGCCTTGCGACATGCGTATCGCCATCCGATTTCGACTGCCCCGTCATCCGCGCGCTCGAAGGGCAGATCGCGGCGGCCGGGCTTGTGCTGCGCCTGTTCGACGCCACGAGCGATCTCGGCATTCCCTGCTTCTCCGCCTATCTCGGTCCCGAGGCGAGCCGCCTTGCGGGAGCGCTGAAGCATGTGGACGTGACGTTCGGCGCGGGCACGCACCCTGTCCCGCGGCAGGCGGCCCTCCGGGCCATCACCGAAAGCGCCCAGTCGCGCCTGACCTATATCAGCGGTGCGCGCGACGACGTTTTTCCCGAGGACTATGACAGGCCGCTCGCCGACAGCACGCGGCAGGCCATGCTGGCCGAGCCCCGCGCGTGGACCCCGTCCACCCTCCCCGCCTCGTCCGGCGCGGCGCTGATCGATGCCCTCCACGCAGGCGGGGCAGGCCTGATGATCGCGGCGCGGCTTTCCCGGCCGGACCTTCCCTTCGCCGTCGCCAAGGTCCTCGCGCCTGCGCTTGAAAACCCCGAGGGCAAGCGTCGGCAGCGATACGGGACGCGCGCGCTGCGCCAGGCGCTCACGCAATGACGTCCCCCGGAAACGATGATACCGGTCGGAAAGTTCTGTTCGTCGGGCCGACGTTGCCGGATGCGGCCCGGATCGCGGCGGGCCTCGACATCCGGCCACCGGCTATCCAGGGCGATGTCTATCGCGCGGTGCGCGACGGTGCCGCCGCGATCGGGCTGGTGGATGGCGGGTTCGAATATACCGCGCCCGTCTGGCACAAGGAGATCCTCTATGCCCTGTCCGCGGGTGTCGCGGTGTTCGGTGCCGCGAGCATGGGTGCGCTGCGGGCTGCCGAGTGCCGTGTGTTCGGAATGGTCGGCATCGGCACCATCGCGCAGTCCTATGCCGATGGCGTGCTGGTGGATGACGCCGATGTCGCGCAGCTGCATGCGCCGGCGGAGCTTGGATGGGCAAGCCTGAGCGAGCCGCTGGTCAATATCCTCGCAACGCTCGCGCAGCCCGATCTGCGGACCGGCCTCACGCCGGATCTCTGCGACCGGATCGAGGCGGCGGCGCGAGGGCTGCATTTCAAGGACCGGACCTGGCGCAGCATCCTGAAGAGGGTCGATCTGCCGGACGAGGACACGCGCCGGACACTCGAAGCGAAACTGAAGGCCGATGCCTGCAACCGGAAACGGGAAGACGCCCTCCTGCTGATTCAGGCGCTCGCGGCCTCTTCCAGCGCGCGATCACGCGAGAAGCCCGGTTGGGTCTTTCAGCAAACGACACTCTGGGAAGAGCTCATCCAGCGTTGAGAATCCGAAACCTCTAATGTTTTGAAGAGCCTCCGTCTGAAGCGTCATACGTCACGCACCCTATGTCACGCCTGTGTCACGCGCGGTTTTCCGGGGCTGTCGCTACACTCGCCTCAAGACAACCGAATGGCTTGGAACATGACACTCAGCAACCCGATTGCGGAACCCGTAGACCTCACGCACACCGAACGAGACCCTCAGGAAATCCGGGCCCTCGCCCGCCTGATCGTCTTCGCCCGGCAAAACGCGATCGATCTCAATCTGGGAAATGCCGTCCACTGCCTCGACCTCGCCTTGCGCTCGGTCCTGCAGGAAAACGACAGCACGTTCGATGGGCTCGTCTTCTCGGAGTCCAGCCTTCAGCGTCAGCGCGCGCACTGATCGACGCTCAAGCCGCCGCCCCCCCGCCTGCAGTCAAGTCTGCAGTCAAGTCTGCAGTCCGGGCCTGGCTGCCGGTCAGATCCCGGCGCGCCGGCGCAGGCGGGCTTCCAGGGCCGAAAGTCCGTCATAGATCAGAACGGCAAGCGCTCCGACGATAAGGCCGCCCTGCAGGATGAAGGCGAGATTGTTGGACTGGAGCCCGGCGATGATCACCTCTCCGAGCGTCCTTGCCGCAACCGTCGAGCCGATGGTCGCGGTGGCCAGGCTTACCGTGATCGACAGTCTGATCCCCGCAAGGATGACAGGGGCGGCCAAGGGAAGCTCCACCCGGAAGAGACGCTGCCGGTCGGTCATCCCTGCCCCGCGCGCGGCTTCCATCACGGCAGGCGGCAGGGTGGTCAGCGCCGTCAGCGTGTTTTCGAAGATCGGCAGCAGGCCGTAGAGGAAAAGCGCCACCAGCGTCGGTTTTTCCCCGAAACCCAGTGCCGGCACGGAAAGGGCGAGAACGGCCACAGGCGGGAAGGTCTGCCCGACATTCACGAGGCTGCGCGACAAGGGCAGAAACTCCGCGCCGAACGGCCGCGTCACGAGAATTGCCAGCGTCACCGCCACCAGAATGGCGGCCGTCGTCGCAATGGCGACGATGCGCAGATGCAGGAGCGTCAGCGTCAACAGGCTGCCCTGGTTGTAGATCGCAGGCGCGTTGTCCTGCACCAGCGGCTTCAGGATCGGCTCGAACAGCATCGGAGCGATCAGGAAGGCGAGAAGGGCGACGAGCAGCAGAGCCCGCAGACCCAGCGGTATCCACCCTCTGATCCGGGCGGTCTTGGCCGTGTGTCCGGCCGTTGCGTGAGACGCGGTCATCGGCGCCTCGCGGCACGCTGAACGAGCCCATCCAGCGTGATGCGTCCGATCGGCCGGCCATCGGCGTCCGCAACGGGGGCGGCGTCCCGCCCGCTCCAGAGAAGTTCGGCCAGCGCGTCCCGCTGGGTTGTCGTGGCGGCGATTGCCGTGCCTTGCGCTTCGCCGGGCTCTGCGGCGGCGCCCGCGGTATCGATCGACAGCATTCGGAACGGGCGTTCGGTCGCGCCGATCAGGGTTTCGACGAAATCGGTCGCCGGGCGCTCGACCAGTTCGGCGGGCGGGCCGTACTGCACGAGTTTGCCCTTGTCCATGACGGCGATCCGATCTGCGAGATGGAAGGCTTCCTCCATATCGTGCGTGACGAGAATGATCGTGGTGCCCAGCAGTCGCTGGATCGCCAGCAGATCCTCCTGCGCCTTGGCGCGGATGATCGGGTCGAGCGCGCCGAAGGGCTCGTCCATCAGGAGCACGTTGGGCTCTGCCGCGAGCGCCCGCGCCACGCCGACACGCTGCTGCTGACCGCCGGACAGTTCATGCGGAAAGCGGTCGGCAAAGGTTTCGGGATCGAGCTGGAACAGCGCCAGCAATTCGGCCACCTTGGCCTTGATGCGCGCCGCGTCCCAACCGAGCAGCACCGGCACGGTCGCGATATTCTCGGCCACCGTGCGATGTGGGAAGAGGCCGTGGCCCTGGATGGCGTAGCCGATGCGCCGGCGGAGCTCGAAGCCGGGAACGGAGCGGTTGTCCTCGCCGTCGAGGCGGATCGTCCCCGCGGTCGGCTCGACGAGACGGTTGATCATGCGCAGGAGCGTCGTCTTGCCGGAGCCGGAGGTGCCGACGATGACGGTGACGGTTCGCGGCTGGATGGTCATCGTGACAGTGTCGACGACGGTGTCGTCGCCGTAGCGCTTGGTGATGCCGTCGATCTCGATCATGCTGTCCTGCCTGCGCGGTTGAGCGGCGCGTTGATTTCGATGAGGGCGTCGAGGATGATGGCCGCGGCGAAGGCCAGAAGCACGGTCGGCACGGCGCCGAGCAGCACGAGATCCATGGCGGTCTGGCCGATGCCTTGAAAGACGAACACGCCGAAACCGCCGCCACCGATCAGCGCCGCAATGGTCGCAAGACCGATGTTCTGGACGAGAACGATCCGGATGCCGGTGAGAATGACCGGAAGAGCGAGGGGGAACTCGACCCGCAGCAGGCGCTGCGCGCCCGTCATGCCGAGCCCGCGCGCGGCCTCGTTCGCCTCGCGGGGGACGCCCGCAAGCCCGACCACCGTGTTGGCAACGACGGGGAGCAGCGAATAGAGAAACAGCGCGACGAAGGCAGGCGCCGCGCCGATGCCGCGCACGCCGATCGCAGAGGCGCCGGGAACGTTCACCGCGATCCAGCCGAGCGGCGCGATGAGGAGGCCGAAGAGCGCGATCGACGGGATCGTCTGGATGAGGTTGAGAACGTTCAGCACGCCGGCCCGCAGCGGCCGCACGCGGTGACAGAGGATGCCGAGCGGCAGGCCGACGATGACGGAGGCAAGGAGCGAGCCGATCGCGAGCGTCACATGCTTGCCCGCCTCGGTCCAGAAGACATCCGCCCGGCCGGAATATTCCTTGAGAAGCGAGAGCGAATCCCATCGGCCGGAGGCAAGGATAGCGGCAAGGGCACCGAGCGTCACGCCGAGCAGCAGCACCCGGACGGCAGGCTTCGGCTTCATGCGCGTGATGGCATCGGCGGCAAGCAGCAGGAAGGCGAAGAGGAGCGTCCAGAAGCCGGATGCCGGGGAGACCCGCGCATAGGTGTTGCCCTCCGGCGTCAGGAAGCGTCCGGCCGTGCCGATCAAAAGCATCAGCGCGAGAAGACCGATCGCGGCAACCGCCAGCCGTGCGGCGGCCGGCGTCCTGAGGATGGTCACCACAGCCGCCACGCCGAGGGCGATCAGGAGCGCGGTCCCGTAGCCAGACGGCAGGGATTCGAGGATGGAACGCGGACCGCCGGGGACGATCCGGTTGGCACGGAAGGTCGCGAACGGCGCCAGAAGCGTGCCGAGGCAAAGGAGGATGGCGATCAGGACGCCGAGCTTGTCGAAGCGGATGCGCATGCCTCTCCTGATGTTCCGAAGGCAAGCCCCGTGCCGCGCGACCGTTGCGTGCCGGAACGTGACGGTGTCTTGCCGGCGATAGGGGCGAGCCTCCTGGAAGACGTTTGCCGCAACCGTCGATGGCGGACGTGAAAAGGGCCGGGCGGCATGCCTCCCGGCCCGTCTGCTTACTTCAAGAAACCGTTCTTCTTCAGGAAGTCTTCGGCCACGGCCTTGGCCGGCTCGCCGCCGACCTGCACGCGACCGTTCAGGTCCTGAAGGGTGACGAGATCGAGCTTTTCGAAGACGGGCTTCAGAAGCGTTTCGATCTGCGGATTTTCCTTCAGCACGGCTTCGCGGATGATCGGCGCCGGCTGGTAGACCGGCTGGACGCCCTTGTCGTCTTCCAGGACCACGAGGCCGGAGGGTGCGATGCCGCCGTCGGTGCCGTAGACCATGGCGGCATTGGCGCCGTTCGTCTGGTTGGCGGCAGCGGCGATGGTGGCTGCGGTATCGCCGCCCGACAGCGTGATCAACTGGTCGGGCTTCAGCGTAAAGCCGTAGGTGGTCTGGAAGGCCGGCAGGGCGGCGGCCGAGTTCACGAACTCCGAGGAGGCCGCGAGCTTCACCGTGCCGCCATCGGTCACGTATTTGCCGAAGTCGGAGAAGGTCTTGACCTTGGACTGGTCGGCCAGATCCTTGCGGATGGCGACGGCCCAGGTGTTGTTGGCGGGCGACGGCGTCAGCCAGACGATCTTGTTGGCGTCGTAGTCGAGCTTCTTGGCCTCTTCATAAGCCTTGGCGGCATCCTTCCAGGCGGGGTCTTCGGCCTTCTCGAAGAAGAACGCGGCATTGCCCGTATATTCCGGATAGATGTCGATCTCGCCGGCGGTGATCGCCTTGCGCACGACCGGCGTTGCACCGAGTTGCACGCGATCTGTCGTCTTGATGCCGTTGGCGTTCAGGACCGACAGGATGATGTTGCCGAGCACGCCGCCTTCGGTGTCGATCTTGGAGGACACGACGACCTGGGCCTGAGCTGCGGAAAATGACAGGACAGCGGCTGCCGCCGCGATGAGTGTAGACTTGAGACGCACGCGAATTCTCCCCTGATGACACACTATCGTCCACGCGATGACAGCGATCGTCGCGGCATAGGCTGCCATATGTAGCGACATCGGAGGAAAAACAGAGCCGTCGCAGGGCAAAATGCGACCGGTTCGTTTCGACGCAGCCTAAACGTGTATGCCGGGAGCCTCCTGCCCCGTCCGCTCGACATATTCGGTGTATCCGCCGCCATACTGATGGATACCGTCCGGCGTCAGTTCCAGCACCCGGTTGGACAGGGCCGCGAGAAAATGGCGATCGTGCGAGACGAAGAGCATCGTGCCCTCATAGGCCGAGAGCGCCTTGATCAGCATTTCCTTCGTGTCGAGGTCGAGGTGGTTGGTCGGCTCGTCGAGCACGAGGAAGTTCGGCGGGTCGAACAGCATGGCCGCCATGACGAGGCGCGCCTTTTCGCCGCCGGAGAGAACCCGGCAGCGTTTGTCGACGTCATCGCCGGAAAAGCCGAAGCAGCCGGACAGCGCCCGGAGCGGCGCCTGCCCCGCCTTCGGGAACCGCTCCTCCAGCCACTGCAGAACCGTGCTCTCGCCGTCGAGCAGATCCATGGCGTGCTGGGCGAAATAGCCGACCTTGACGCTGGCGCCGATGGTGACGCTGCCCTTGTCCGGCGCGGCCGTTCCCGTGACGAGCTTCAAAAGCGTGGATTTGCCGGCACCGTTGATGCCCATGATGCACCAGCGCTCGCGCCGGCGTACCATGAAGTCGAGCCCATCATAGATCGTCCGCGCGCCATAGGCCTTGTGGACCTGCTTGATATTGACGACGTCCTCGCCCGAGCGCGGGGCCGGCAGGAAGTCGAAGGCGACCGTCTGGCGGCGCTTCGGCGGCTCGACGCGGTCGATCTTCTCGAGCTTCTTGACGCGGCTCTGCACCTGCGAGGCGTGCGAGGCACGGGCCTTGAAGCGCTCGATGAACTTGATTTCCTTGGCCAGCATCGCCTGCTGGCGCTCGAACTGCGCCTGCTGGTGCTTTTCGCTCAGCGCCCGCTGCTGCTCGTAGAAGCCGTAATCGCCGGAATAGCTGTTGAGCGAGCCGCCGTCGATCTCGATGATCTTGGTGACGATGCGGTTCATGAACTCGCGGTCGTGCGAGGTCATCAGCAGCGCGCCGTCATAGGTCTTCAGGAAGTTTTCGAGCCAGATCAGGCTTTCGAGGTCCAGATGGTTGCTCGGCTCGTCGAGCAGCATGACATCGGGCCGCATCAGCAGAATGCGGGCGAGCGCCACGCGCATCTTCCAGCCGCCGGAGAGCTTGCCGACATCGCCGTCCATCATCTCCTGGCTGAAGGACAGGCCGTCGAGCACTTCGCGGGCGCGGCCTTCCAGCGCGTACCCGTCCAGCTCTTCGTAGCGCGCCTGCACCTCGCCATAGCGCTCGATGATCGCGTCCATCTCGTCCATGCGGTCGGGGTCGGACATCGCGGCTTCGAGCGCGCGCAGTTCGGCCGCCACGATGCTGACGGGCCCTGCTCCCTCCATGACCTCGGCCACGGCGCTGCGGCCGGACATCTCACCGACATCCTGGTTGAAATAGCCGATCGTCACGTTCTTCTCGGTGGCCACCTGCCCCTCGTCGGGCAGTTCCGAGCCGGTGATCATGCGGAAGAGGGTCGTCTTGCCGGCGCCGTTCGGGCCGACAAGGCCGATCTTTTCGCCCTTGTTGAGCGCGGCCGAGGCCTCGATGAAGAGGAGGCGGTGGCTGTTCTGCTTGGAGATGTTTTCGATGCGGATCATGATCGGTCGGGCCCGGCTGCGTTGCGGGTCGCCTTATGGCACGGGATGGCCCTGTTGTCCCGGCTTTTTGCTGCAGCGCACGCGCGTCACAGCAGAGACATGCCGATCAGCGTGGCGATGGAGAGCAACAGCGCCGGGATCATCACCACCGCCCCGAGCTTCAGAAACTGCCAGGTGCCGACCTCGATACCCTCGCGCCGCAGGGCGGTGAGCCAGAGAATGGTGGCGAGCGAGCCGGTGACGGAGAGGTTGGGACCAAGATCGACGCCGATCAGGATGGCGGCGGCGACAAGGCTCGGCGCACCCGCGGCCTGCACCGCACTGCCGGCAAAGAGCCCGGCCGGCAGGTTGTTGACGAGGTTGGCCGCAAAGCCGACGCCGACACCGGCGACGCCCGCCGTCCACGCGGGCGAGGTCGCCGCGTTGCGGGCAAGGAGATCGCCGAGCATGCCGACGAGCCCGGTGCCGCTGAGCGCTTCCACGATGACGAAAAGGCCGGCGACCAGGGGCAGGACGCTCCAGGAAATCCCCTTGAGGACGTCGAGAGGCGGCTCGCGATTGACGAGAACGATCAGGAGCGTCGTGGCGATGCCGGCGACAAAGGTCGGCAGGCCGAGATCGAGATCGAGCGCGGACACGATGACGAGGCCGATGGCGGTCAGGGCAAGCCCGATGCCGGCGACGCGGGCGGCGGGCGACAAGCGCGGCGTCGGCACGTCGGCCGCGACCGTTTCCGAGGCGAGCGCGCGACGCTGTGTGAAGGCGAGCGCGAGATAGGTGACGACGATCGCCACGATGGACGGGAGCGTGAAGGTGCGCAACCATTCCCCGAGCGGCGGCATCTCGCCGCCACCGAAGATGACGAGGTTGGCGGGATTGGAGATCGGCAGCACGAAGCTCGCGGCATTGGCGATGAAGGCGCAGATCAGCAGGTAGGGCAGCGGGTTTGCGACCTTCGCCGCCCGCGTGGCGGCGTAGACGGCCGGCGTCAGCACCACGGCCGTCGCGTCGTTCGACAGGAACACGGTCACGAGCACGCCGACCGCGTAGATCAGGAAGAACAGGCGCTTCGGCGACCCCTTCGCCTGGCGCGTGGCGATGGCGGCGAGCCAGTCGAACAGGCCTTCCTTGCGGGCCAGTTCCGACAACAGCATCATGCCGATCAGGAACAGATAGACATCGGTGCCGCGGGCGATGCCGCTCCAGACCGCCGACAGCGGCATGAGGCCGAGTGCGGCGATGACGGCGGCACCCAGAACGGCCCAGACGGCCTCCGGCAGGCGAAACGGCCGGGTGATGACACCGGCGACGGCCAGGGCTGAGATGCCCCAGGTGAGCATGACAGGGGAAAGAAACGTCGGCATGGATTTCCGGCTTTATGGATGTCTGGATGGCGAAGCGCGAAGGGGGTCGGCTGACGCTGTCGTCTACCCCGCTTCGGCCCGCACGCGAAAGGCGCTGATCGGCTGCGCGATGTTCTTGACGCGCTGGAAGCCGAGATCGTCGAAGGTCAGCGGACGCTGCTTGCGGACATGGTCGCGCACGGTGCGGGAAATGCAGATGGCGCCGGGTTCGGCCAGCGTTTCCAGCCGTGCCGCCACATTGACCGTGTCGCCGAAGACGTCGCCATCCTGCACCACGACATCGCCGACATTGATGCCGATCCGGAACATCAGCCGGGCGTTTTCATCGAGGTCCGCATTTGCTTCCGCCATCGCCTGCTGGATCTCGATCGCGCAATCGATGGCGGACAGGGCGCTGGCAAAGGCGGCGAGAACGCTGTCGCCGGCGGTGGTGACGATCGTGCCGCTGTGCTTCTCGATGATCGGATCGATCCGGTCGCGCACGATCTTCAGGCGCACGAGCGTCTTCGTCTCGTCGCCCTCCATCAACCGGGAATAGCCGACGATATCCGCCGCCATGATCGCAAGCAGCCGGCGGTCGAGCCGCGAGAGCAGTTCGTCCCTTGTGAGCTCCGCGGACCGCGCCCGTCTCGCGGTGGCGCGCACCGCAACGAGTGCGAAGACGGCGGTCAGCAGCGACAGCGCGAAGACCACCATCTCCATGCGGGCGCCGGCCTGTCGTGCTTCGGCCACGCGCTGCATGCGCTGATTGCTCTCTTCGGCCCGCATCGTCTTCAAGGCGTTGCGCACGCCGTCCATGAGCATCTTGCCCTGCCCGGTCTTCATGATGGCGAGTGCCCCGGCCGCATCGCCCTCGCGCTGGCGGTCGATGCTCTGGCGCAGTTCCGACAGTTTCTGGACGATCAGCGAGCGGAGGACGGCGACATTGGCATCCTGACGGCTATTGTCGGACAGACCTGTCGCGAGCTCCTCCATCATCCGGTCGATTTCCTGAATGGAACCCTCGTAGGGCTCGAGATAGGCACGGTCCTGCGTGATGAGGTAGCCGCGCTGGCCGATCTCGGCATCCTGCAACAGCGATTGCAGGGTGGAGATCCGCCGCTCGTTGCCGATGGTGTGGGCGATGGCCTCCTGCGCCTGCCGTTCCCGCTGCGACAGGAGAACCGAAGCCCCGATCGAGGCGACGGCGACGAAGAGCACGGCGATGATGATCATCCCGGCACTCTGGCGCACCTCGTTGCGCGCCTGCAGCAGGAACTTGTTCACCGTCGGTCTGGCCATGGTCCCTCGCGCTGCGGCGTCGCGGGCATGCCGTGCGGCCCCGCGTTCGACCATACATGTGTTCGTCCCGTCGAATGGAAAGCGCCCGCCCCGCTTTTATGATGCGAAGCTTTGCCAACAGTTCCTCACGTGCCCGGTCCTGGCCTTTTACCCCGCGTCGAGCAGGGCCTGCGCGGTGCGCTCGTCGGTGATGAGGCCGGAGAGGCGGCGGCTGGTGAGAACGGCGCGAATCGCCTCGACCTTGCTCGCGCCGCCGGCAATGGCGACGATGTGGTCGGCCTTGGCGGAGTGGAAGGAGACCGAAAGCGTGCGGGCGCTCAGCATGGTTTCGAGCAGGCGACCGCGAGCATCGAAGAAGTGGCCGAGCAGTTCGCCGACGGCGCCGTTTGCGGAGATCTCGCGGATTTCGCGCGGCTCGATCATGCCGGAGGCGACGAGCTGGGCGGCCGGCTCCACCGTGCCGATGCCGACGAATTTGAGATCGGCGCCTTCGGCCAGCGCGAACACCTCGCCGACGCCGCGCTGGGACAGGAGAACCTCGCGGTCCTCCGCCGTGTTGGCAAAGAAGGGGACCGGCATGACATAGGCGGTCGCCCCTGTCTTCTCGGCAATCTGGTGCATCACGTCATGCGGATTGATGGCGTAGTTGCGGGTGACGCCGCCCAGAAGCGACACGAAGGACACGGTGCTCGCAGCCAGACGCGGCATGTGACGCACGGCGGCGGCCAGGGTGCGCCCATGGCCGAGGCCGATCATCCGGTGCGCGCCGTGCTCGATCTCCCGCCGCAGATAGGATGCGCCGGCGGACGCGAGCGCGCGGAGCGGCAGCCCCTCCTCGCGCATGTCGGGTGCGACCTCGCAATAGGTCAGGCCGTAACGCTCGGCAAGGCGCGCCTCCAGATCGACGCATTCGACGATATCGCCGTCGATGGTGACCTTGACCATGCCGTCGGCCACCGCACGCGCGATCATCCTGTGCGTTTTGACCGAGGGCAGGCCGAGCATCTTGGCGACCGCCGCCTGGGTCATGCCGCCGACATAGTGCAGCCAGGCAGCGCGCGTCGCGAGCGATTCCTCCGGGTCGATGGGGCGTCGGTTCCCTGCCATGCGTCCTGCCATTTCTGCTGCCTCGGGCGTCGTGCCGCGCGCCGATCCGACTTGTCCTCACCTTCGCCATACACCCCGCGTCGCAGGCTGGCACGTTATTTCCGCGGCTTGCACGGCGCTCCGCCATCGCGATGCCGTGTCGCAGAGTGTGTCAGATATGCAGGTCGGAGACACCCGTATCGATATGCGGCGCCCAGAAGGCGACGCTTTCGGCGATCTGCTCGATGACCTGGCGGTCGTTCGGATCGCGCTCCTTGAAGGAGAGTTCGAGGCAGATCTCATTGGTCTCGGCGCCGCCCTCCGCGAGCGCTTTCAACAGCGGCTCGGGGTGAACGCGGCCGCGGGCGTTGAATTCGGCGGTGAACGGACGGTGACCGCCCTTGTCCATCAGGCTCTGCTTGATGTGGATGATCGGCGACAGTTTCGGCACCGCCCGCGCCCACGCATAGGGGTCGACATCGTCGGGATTGGGCGAGGTCACGTCGCCATGGTCGATGTCGGCCATCATCCACATGGGAATGGCCATGCCGGCGGCCGTCAGCCGGTCCTGCAGGCGGATGCATTCGGCGATGGTTTCGCCGAACTCGCGCCCGACGCTCATCGGCTCCCAGAAGATGTAGTCGAGACCGGCCGCCTTGCCGTGCTCGGCGACTTCGGCCCAGCAGTCGATGGCGATCCGGACAAGGTCCTCGCGCCGGGTGGGGTCGTCGAAATCCTGATAGGTGAAGATGGCGAACTGGGTTCCGACGGAGACGCCGCCGAGATCGGCGGTGATGTCCGCGAAGGTCTTGAACCAGTCGACATAGTAGCGCCGCACGTCGCGGTCGGGATGACCGAAATGGTTGAGGCGGCCATAAGGCCCCGTCATGCCGGAGGTGACGCGCACGCCGGTGCGGGCAAGAGCTGCCTGCATCTCCCGCGTCAGACGGCGGATGACGGGTGCGGGCCAGCTCGGATTGATGAATTCGTGGGTCAGCTGCAGATCGCGGACCTTCAGCGTGTGCGCCACGGTATCGATCAGATCGTCCGGCTCGGCAAAGCGGTTGACCAGCGGATTGGTGTTCAGGGACAGGGTCAGGTTCATGATCGCTCCCTCACGCAGCCAGCGCGACATGCGCATCGAACCAGTCAGCAAACGCCGCCCGTTCGGCAGCCGTCAGGTGCAGGTTCTGCTTGGTGCGCCGGACAAGCACGTCCTCGGATGTCTCGGCCCATTCGTTGGCGACGAGGTAGCGGACCTCGGCCTCGTAAAGCTGCCCGCCGAAATGCCGGCCGAGACCCTCGATCGACGTGACGCCCTTGACGATGCGGTTGACGCGGGCGCCGTAGAGGCGGCCGTAATGATGGACCAGCGCGCGCGGCATCCAGGGGTAGTCGCTGCGCATGCGGTCAGTGAACTGCACGTAATCGGCATTGGGGATTTCGCCGCCGGGCAGCGTCGCGCCGCGCGTCCAGTCGCCCTTCATGTTGGGGAAGAAGCCGGCGATCTTCTGGATGGCATGCTCGGAGAGCTTGCGGAACGTGGTGATCTTGCCGCCGTAGATGTTGAGCAGCGGGGCGCCGCCGGTCTCGTCCAGTTCGAAGACATAGTCGCGCGTGACGGCGGAGGGATTGCCCTTGCCGTCATCGAAGAGCGGGCGGACGCCGGAGAAGCTGTGCAGCACGTCGCTGCGACGCAGCTTCTCCTTGAAATAGCGGTTCACGGCGGCGAGCAGGTAATCGATCTCCTTCTCCTCGGCCTGAACCTCTTCCGGACGCCCTTCATAGGGAATGTCCGTGGTGCCGATCAGCGCCTTGTCGCCCTCATAGGGGTTGATGAAGATCACGCGCTTGTCGTGGTTCTGCACGAGATAGGCTTGGCTGCCCTCCCAGAACTTCGGCACGACGATATGGCTGCCCTTGACGAGGCGCACGTTCCGGCTGCTGTTGGAGCCGGCGACCCGGCCGACGATGTCGTTGACCCAGGGGCCGCCGGCATTGACGAGCACCTTTGCGCGGAACGACGCGAGTTCGCCGGTGCGCTCGTTGCGCGTCTCCACGCGCCAGCCGCCATCCTCGCGGCGGGCGCTGATGCAGGCGGTGCGCGTCAGCACGGTCGCACCCCGTTCGGCGGCATCCAGCGCGTTCAGCACCACGAGGCGCGCATCGTCCACCCAACAATCGGAATACTCGAATCCCTTGGTGTATTTGTCGAGGATCGGCGCGCCCTCGGGATCTCTGTGCAGATCGAGCGAGCGGGTGCCCGGCAGGCGCTTGCGGCCGCCGAGATGGTCGTAGAGGAAGAGGCCGAGCCGGACGAGCCAGGCGGGGCGATCGTCCGGGCTGTGCGGCAGCACGAAGCGCATCGGCCAGATGATGTGGCTTGCCGAGTTCAAAAGCACCTCGCGTTCGATCAGCGCTTCGCGCACGAGGCGAAACTCGTAATATTCGAGATAGCGCAGGCCGCCATGAACGAGCTTTCCCGAGCGAGACGACGTGCCTTCGGCCAGATCGCCTTTTTCGCAGAGGATGACCGAGAGGCCACGACCCGCGGCATCCCGCGCAATGCCGGCACCGTTGATGCCGCCGCCGATCACGAAGAGATCGACCGTCTTTGCTTCTGTCATGTCAGGCTCCTCGAAGGTGGGATGTGTCGTCGCGCGTCGTCATGTCGGCAGGGTCCAGGGCGGCCGGCGTCGCCTCCCCTTCGGGGCGGGCATGCGCAGGCTCCTGTCCGAGCGTTTCCCAGACGGGCGTCAGGGACTGGCGGGCCGCGACATAGGCCGGGTACAGGCGGTCGTAATGGCGGGCGAGATCGGGGTCGGGCGCCTCGGCCTGACCGAGAAGCGGGCTCACCCATTCGTCGATGCAGGCATCCATGGTGGGATAGACGCCGAGCGCCACCGCCGCCATCATCGCGGCGCCCGCGGCACCCGCCTCCTCGCGGTCGGAAATGCGAACGGGCGCATCGACCGAAGCGGCGAGCACACCGCGCAGGGCGCGCGAACGGGCCGCTCCCCCGGTCAGCCGCAGCTCTTCCGGCATGGCACCCATCGCGGCATAGCAATCCCGCGTCGCCATGCCCAAACCCTCGACCACGGCGCGCAGCATGTCGGGGAAACCATGACGCGTAGACAGGCCGATGAAGCCGGCGCGGGCATGGGCATTGACGAACGGCCCGCGCTCGCCGGCCTCGGAAATATAGGGATGATAGAGCAGTGCGCCGGGGCGCGTCGTTTCCAGCCAGTGCTCGATCCGCCCGACGAGATCGGAAAAGGCGACCTGCCGCCCCGCATCCGCCATCAGGTCCGCGGCAAGGCGAAGGATCCAGTCGATGTTGAGCGTCGCCCCCATATTCGTCTGAACCTGGGTGACGATACCGGGTACGGGCAGCGCGATGACATAGCCCGTGCCCTCGGCGTTCAGATGCACCGCGTCCACGGGCTTGGCGCGCATGTGAACGCCGGTGGAGCCGACGGTGGAACAGGCGGCATTGGTCGAGCGCGTCCGCACCCCGGCACCGAGCGCCGTCATGACCATATCGACATAACCGAGCGACACGGGCGTTCCCGCGCGCAGTCCGGTGACCCGGGCCGCCTCGGCCGAAAGCGGATGCTGGACCTGCGTGCCGTCGATGATCTCCGGCAGGAGGCTGCGGCGATGCGCAAGGCCGAGGCTGTCGATCGCGAGATCGTCGTACTGCCGGGTGCGAAAATTGCCGAAGGTGAAGCTTGCTTCCGACGGGTCGGTGGCGCGGATGCCGGTGAGGTTGAGGTAGAGCCAGTCCTTGCAATGCAGGGCGACCTCGGCCCCGTCCAGAAGCTCGGGGCGGTGGCGGTCCATATGCGCCATCTGCGCACTCTGCTGGCAGGTGTTGAGCCCGGTGCCGGTCGCCTCGAAGCGCACGCGATCCTCCGTGCGGCCGGCCAGGCGGCGCACGCTCGGCGCGGCGCGGGCATCGAGCCACAGCCAGGCATCGCAGACGGGACGATTGTCCGACCCGACGAGCCATGTGCCGTCGCCTTGCGCGGTGACGGCGAGCGCCGCGGTCCTTGACGCGAGGCCGTCGATCTTTTCGCAAAGGCCCTTCAGCGCGGCGACGCAGTCCGCCCAGGTCTGTTCCAGGGATTGGGTCGCGGAGCCGTCGTCGCCGGTCGCGTAGACATTGCGCACGGACGCACAGCCGAGCTGGCGTCCGGTAAGATCGAAGGCGACGGCCTTGATGACCGACGTTCCCGCATCCACGCCGATGATGATGTCGCCACCGTCACGCATGCCGCATCCACAAGGCTTGTCGCCGCGCTCCTGCCCATGCCATCATCGGTGCTCCTCCCATTCTCGCAGAGCCCTTATCGGAAGGGCGCCCGGCCATGTCATCCTCCAAGATAACAATCCGCCATCACGATATCTCACAAACATCACACTGATGTCGAAATATCTTTCTGCTTCCGCATTTTTTTTCATAAATGATCTGCCGTGTCAAGGTTGCCAAGCGAGAGCCGTGGCCGCAGATGACGGCATATTGCGGTGCCGGCTCTCCGATCGGACGAACCATTCGATCACAGTCTTCCAGCAGCGCCAAATCCGCGCAAGAAGCCGTCTTCCATTATCATTAAACCAATAGAATCAGACTACCGAACCGTTTCAGGCTTCGCGTGAGATGCGTTCCGTGGCCATCAAACGCGCGGCAATAGGACGCTTTCCTCAGTCTTCACCCTCCGGCGACCCACCGCTGAAGTCGCCTCCTCCCGCATCTCCTGAGCCGTGAATTCGGTAAGCAGGTGCCGTTGACAGTCGGAAAATTTTCTACCATTGTTCGATCCATTGATAACACAGACCTATCATCTGTTATCATCAAGCATGAAGGCCGACGGGAGGAGATCGTCGGCGGGATGCGCCGTCGATGTGCAAGGGAGGAGACGTCATGAACAGAACAGCGATCCCGTTCCGCGACCGGACCCTCCGCCGTCGCACCGTGCTGCCCGCCAGCCACCGTTCCCGCAACGACCGTCCCCAGAGATGACCTTCGACACGTCGTCGCGGACATCCGCGGCGTTCAACCGACCTTTGCGCCTCCCTCAAGAGGCGATTTCAGATGTGAGGCTTTCGTCATGAGCACCCTTGCCGAAGCAAAATCGATACATTCCCCCCGCTTCACCCGCGGTCGCCTGGTCACGGCCGTGTTGGCCGTGATCCTCGTCGGTGCCATGGCCTATGATACGCGCGTGGTTCAGATCGGCTCCGAACATGACGTGCGCGCCGACGTGTTCTCGCCGGAAGCTTTCGGGGCCGAGAATTTTCCCAAGGTCCGCGACAGCGTGGCGAGCCGCGCGGTCGATGCCGCCGAACTCGGCCAGGCGATTGCCGCCGACAAGGCGGCCGCCGGCACCAAATACGGCGTCGCCACCAGCACCGGCCCTGTCATCCCGGTCAAGTTCACCGGCGTCGTCGGCGAGCGCAAGTCGAGCACCAACACGATCGCCGTGTCCGGCCTGCCCGAGGGGACCGTGGTGCGGGTCCAGACCGGCCCGGCGATCAACGGCACGGACCTGCGCGATGCCACCGGCGAGATCGAGTTCGGCCAGTTCACCAACCAGATCGAGTACCAGAACGCCGGCTCGGCGCTGAACAACGCCATGAAGAAAGAGGCGCTCGGCAGTCTCGATCCGGCCGCGCTTCAAGGCAAGACGGTGGAAATCACCGGCGTGTTCAAGCTGATCAACCCCAAGAACTGGCTGGTCACGCCCGTCGTGGTGACCGTGAAATGAGCGCCGCAACCGCACGTCTCACGCCATCGGGCGACCATGGCGCCGTCGTCATGGAGGCGCGCAATATCGCCAAGTCCTATGGCAGCATCCATGCGCTGAAGGGCGTCAATTTCGAGATCCGCCGCGGTCAGGTCACCACCCTGTTCGGCGAGAACGGCGCCGGCAAGTCGACGCTGATGAAGATCCTCTCAGGCGTGGTGCAGCCGACCTCCGGCGAGATCGTGCTCGACGGCGAGCCGGTGAGCTTCTCTTCCTCGTCGCATGCCCGCGACAGCGGCGTTTCGATCATCCACCAGGAACTGTCGCTGGCGCTGAACATGAATGTCCGCGACAATATCTTCATGGGCCGCGAGATCATGGGGCCGACCGGCGTCAACTATGCCGAGGAAGAACGGCAGACCCGGCTGCTGATGGAGGAACTGGAAGAGCCCATCGATCCGCTGACGCCGGTCGAGGAGCTTCGTCTTGGGCAGCAGCAGATCGTGGAGATTGCCCGCGCGCTGTCGGTCAATTCCCGCATCCTCATCATGGACGAGCCGACATCGGCGCTCAGCGCCTCGGAAGTCGAGGTGTTGTTCAAGGTGATCCGCGACCTCACGGCGCGCGGCGTGTCGATCGTCTATATCTCGCACCATCTGGAAGAGGCGCTGCAGATCACCCACCATGCCGTGGTGCTGCGCGACGGCACGATGACCGCCTATGCACCGCGTGCCGATATCGATCTGGAATGGATCGTGCGGAACATGGTCGGCGAGAATTTCGACCTCGGCGCGCCGCCATCGGGTTATGCGTTCGGTCCGGTCGCCCTGTCGATCGAGAAGCTTTCGGTCCCGGACGCCTCGGGCGCCGGCTATTCGGTGGTCGATGCGCTCTCGCTCGACGTTCGCGCAGGCGAGGTCGTCTGCATCTACGGGCTGATGGGTGCCGGGCGGACTGAGCTTCTGGAATGCGTGGCCGGACGGCTGCAGCCATCCGCCGGCCGCGTCATGCTGCGCGGGCAGGACGTGTCCCGGCTCTCCATTGCAGAGCGCATCGACAACGGGCTCGTTCTCGTGCCCGAAGACCGGCAGCGCGACGGGCTGGTGCAGACGATGACGGTCGGCAGCAACCTGTCGCTCGCCAGCATCGGCGCCTTCACCAAGGGCCTTTTCACCTCGCGCCGCGGCGAAGCCGGCCTCGTCACCGACGCGATCGCCAAGGTCCACATCAAGACGGATGGCGGCACGGCGCCGATCGGCTCGCTGTCGGGCGGCAACCAGCAGAAGGTCGTGATCGGCAAGATGCTGGCGACCAATCCGGAGGTCATGCTGCTCGACGAGCCCAGCCGCGGCATCGACATCGGCGCGAAGTCGGAAGTGTTCAAGCTGCTCGCCGAGCGCGCAAGACAAGGTCTCGCGGTCATCTATTCCACATCGGAAGTGGGCGAATGCCTGAGCATCGCGCACCGCATCGTCGTCATGCGCCGCGGCAGGATTTCCGCCGAATTCGGCTCCGACGTCACCAAGGAACTCATCATGGCGGCATCCGGCGAAAAAGCCGGAGGCCATGGATCGGATGGGCACGAGCCCGAAACGAGGACGCACTGATCATGTCGGCAACCCATTCCACCGCGCGCCCGACGCCGCAGAAGAAGACGATGAACATCGCTCAGCTCCTGCTCGAGGGCCGCGCCTTCTTCGCCCTGATCGCGATCATCGTCGTGTTCTCGCTGTTGTCGCCCTATTATTTCTCCGTCGCCAATTTCCTGATCATGTCGTCGCATGTGGCGATCTTCGGGATTCTCGCCATCGGCATGCTGCTCGTGATCCTCAATGGCGGCATTGACCTCTCGGTCGGCTCGACGCTCGGGCTGTCCGGCGTCGTCGCCGGCTATCTCATGCAGGGCGTCACGCTCGAGCAGCTCGGTGTGGTGCTGTATCCGCCGGTCTGGGTCGTGGTCATTCTGACCTGCGCGCTCGGCGCCTTCGTCGGCGCGGTCAATGGCGTGCTGATCGCCTATTTCCGCGTTCCCGCCTTCGTGGCGACGCTCGGCGTCCTCTATGTCGCGCGCGGGGTGGCCCTGCTGATGACCAATGGCCTCACCTTCAACAATCTCGGCGGACGGCCGGAGCTCGGCAATACCGGCTTCGACTGGCTGGGCTTCAACCGGCTGTTCGGCGTGCCGATCGGCGTTCTCGTGCTCGCTCTGCTCGCTATCCTCTGCTTCGTCATGCTCAGCCGGTCGGCTTTCGGCCGCTGGCTCTATGCGTCGGGCGGCAACGAGCGGGCGGCAGAGCTGTCCGGCGTGCCGGTCAAGCGGGTCAAGATCATCGTCTATGTGCTCTCGGGCGTCTGCGCGGCGATGGCCGGCCTCGTCCTGTCGTCGCAGCTGACCTCCGCCGGCCCCACGGCCGGGACCACCTACGAATTGACGGCGATTGCGGCCGTCGTCATCGGCGGCGCGGCGCTCACCGGCGGACGCGGCACGATCGGCGGCACCATGCTCGGCGCCTTCGTCATCGGCTTCCTGTCGGATGGCCTCGTCATCATCGGCGTGTCCTCCTACTGGCAGACCGTCTTTACCGGCGCGGTCATCGTGCTCGCCGTCCTGCTCAACAGCATCCAGTACGGGCGCCGCCCGAAGTAAGCGGCGACCGACACACGACCTTCTCCGCCTATCCGGCCCCTGCCTTTCGAGGAGAGGCGGCGCCGGCCACGGACAAGCACCGCCGGGTGACCGGCACAACCGAACCGCATTTCAAAACCGGGAGAGAGACCATGATGAAACAAGCAACCCGCCTCTTGATGGCCGCCGCCGCTGCCGCCACGATGTTCGCCAGCACCGCCTATGCCGAGGGCCTGATGACGGTGATCGTCAACGATCCGTCCAACCCCTACTGGCTGACCGAAGGCAATGTTGCCAAGGCCGCTGCCGAAAAGCTCGGCTATACCGCGACCGTCGGCGCGCATAAGGGCGATACCAACACCGAGAGCAACCTGATCGATACCGCCATCACCAACAAGTCGGTCGCGATCATCCTCGATCCGGCCAATGCCGACGGCTCCGTCGGCGCGGTGAAGAAGGCCGTTGCCGCCGGCATTCCGGTCATCCTCGTCAATGCCGAGATCAACCAGGAAGGTCTTGCCAAGGCGCAGCTCGTTTCCAACAATGCGCAGGGTGCCGCCCTCGGTGCCACGCAGTGGGTGGAAGCCGTCGGCGACAAGGGCAAGTATGTCGAACTCTTCGGCGCCCCCTCCGACAACAATGCCGCGACCCGCTCCAACGGTTACGAGACCGTTCTCACGCAGTATCCGGACCTCGAAAAGGTGGCGTCCGAAGTGGCCGACTGGGATCGCACCAAGGGCCACGACAAGATGCAGTCCATGCTGCAGGCCAATCCCGACATCAACGGCGTGATCTCCGGCAATGACGAAATGGCGCTCGGCGCCATCGCGGCGCTCAAGGAAGCCGGCAAGATCGCCAACGTCAAGGTCGGCGGCTTCGACGGCTCGCCGGATGCGGTCGCCGCCATCAAGGCCGGCGAACTGCAGTACACCGTGCTTCAGCCGGTCGCCGTCTTCTCGGAAGAAGCCGTGAAGCAGGCCGACAGCTTCATCAAGACGGGCGCGACGGGCGCCAAGTCCGAAAAGCAGCTGTTCGATTGCCTGCTCATCACCAAGGACAATGTCGACAAGTACTCGGCACCCTTCGTCCTCGATAAGTAAGCTCCCAAGGCCAGAGAGGGCGCCGTCCGCGGCGCCCTTTTCTCCGCATTGCCCTCAGGTCGCCGCGCTCGCTGGTCGCATCCGTGCGAACGGGTTTTCCGTTGAAGGTTTTATGCGCTAGTGGTTTGATTCCGACATTTGCTCCCGTTTGCAGCACCCATGAGGGCAAATGTCGAAATCCAAAAAACCACTAGCAAGTTTATGATTCGAGTGGAATTTCAGAATGTGACATTTGATCACCGCGTTCGCCGCTGGTGGGTATCAAATGTCAAATTCAGTCCGCTAGGACGCAGGCAGAGCGAACAGAGGGGCACCGGGATGACGAACAAGACAACCGCCAGTCCGTTCATGTCCGAGCTTCCGAGCGACAGTCGCCATGCCCGCCAGATCGTGCGCCGCCAGCTGATCGCCGAGGCCGTGATGGCCGAGGGCTCCATGCGGATCGAGGACCTGACCGACCGTTTCGGCATCAGCCTGATGACGGCGCACCGGGATGTCGACGAACTTGTCAGCCGCGGCCTTTTCCGCAAGACGCGCGGTATCGTCACCGCCGCCCCGACGAGCCTGATCGAATCCAGCGACGTCTACCGATCGAGCCGCCAGGCTCGCGAGAAAGCTGCGATCGCCCGGGCGGCCATGACCTTCATCGAGCCGGGACAGGCGATCTTCTTCGACGACAGCACCACCGTGCTGCAGATGGCCCACCACCTGCCGGAAAAAGTGCCGCTGACGGTCATTACCAATTCGCTCAATCTGATGAACGAGCTGAAGGCCGTGCCGGACGTCACGCTGCTCGGTCTTGGCGGGCAGTTCTACAACTGGTGCAATGCCTTCATGGGCCGCATGACCATCCGCGAGATCGAAAAACTCCGGGGCGATACCGTGTTCATGTCGATGTCGGCCATTCTCGACGATGTCGCGTTTCACCAGTCGCCGGAAATGGTGGAGACCAAGCGGGCGATGTTCGACAGCGCCGCCATGCGCATCCTTCTGGCCGACCACACGAAATTCGAGCGCCGGGCGCTCTATTCCTTCGCAGCCCTCACCGAGTTCGATCTCGTCATCGTGGACGACAATATCGCGCCGGAGCATCTGGAGCGCATGCGCTCCAAGGGCATCAACCTGATGGTCGCGCCGGTGGACCGGCCGAAGGTCGGGCGATAGGGCGTCCGCTCAAGGGGCGCTCTGCGGATTGGCGAAGACGAGTTCCATGCGATCCGCCAGAAACCGGGTGCGGATCGCCTGCACCGGCCGGTCCTCGAGATCAACATCGACGGCATTGGTGACGAGCACGATGGCATCGGCGGCGCAGGCGAGCGCGTCGGCATCGGTCGCAGCGATCCGTTCGGCCGTCAGGCGCGTTTCGCGCCGACGATAATCGGCAAGGCCGCAGCGCTGCAGCGCCTGGGTGATCGAGCCCTCCTGCGCATAGGCCGCGATGATGCCGGGAAAGCGCTCGGCCGAGAAGTGCGAGGTGGAGCGGGACAGAGGCACGCCGTCCACCACGGCCATATGGTCCAGCCGGTGAAGCGGGGCGCCCGGCGCGAGGCCGAGCAGCCGCGCCATGGCCATGTCCGCCACCACCTTCTGCGATCCGACGAGACGCCCCGAGGGCTCCAGCGATTGCCGCATCATGTTTTCGGAAAACCGCGCCCGCGTGCCGATCGGATAGGAGATGCGCGGCTCGACCGGATTGACGAAGGTCCCGCGACCCCGCTCGGCCCGGACGATGCCCTCCGCCGCAAGGGCCGCGATGGCGCGGCGCACCGTGTGGCGGTTGACGCCATAGTCGGCCGCAAGCTCCGTTTCCGGCGGCAGACGGTCGGTGACTGCGGCCGCAAGGATCGAGGCGCGAATGCCATCGGCCACCCGGCGCCAGCGTGAAATTCCGTCATCCTGTCTGTCCATGGCCCATCCCTTCAGCGCCGCCACGAACGAGTGTCACAGCGGCGTCATGGTTCTCGGGTTATAAATCGGATCAAGATTAGTTGTCTACACAAATAGACAAATAGGATCCGAAATGACCACAGAACAGCAGATCCCAGACCGCAAACGCGCGCTCGACGCCATGGCGTCCATGCCCGCCGACATCCTTGCCGAGCGCTACGGCGCGATTGCCAGAACCGCACCGTCGGCAATCCCCGTGCGGGGGCCGGAGATCGGCGCCGTGATGGTGCGCGGACGGATCGGCGGCGGCGGCGCACCGTTCAATCTCGGCGAAGCCAGCGTGACGCGGGCGACCGTGAAGCTCGACAGCGGCGAGGTCGGTCACGCCATCGTTCTCGGCCGCGACCTGGAAAAGGCCCGCATGGTGGCGCATCTCGACGCGCTCGGTCAGCGTGCCGAATGGCAGCCCATGATCGAGACGGATGTCGTCGGACCCGCGCTGATGCTCGATGCCGAAGCGCGCCGGCAGCGCGCGGAAGAAACGGAAGCGACACGCGTCGATTTCTTCACGCTGGTTCGGGGAGAAGACCGATGAGCCTTGCCTTTGTCGATGGCGGTTTCGCCGAGCCCGTCTTCGGGTCGCAGCGCGCCTTTCGCGCCCTGATGGATGCCTTTGCGCGACCGGGCAGCATCGCCGACCTCGCAGGCCTTGCCGGTCCCCCCAGGCCGATGTCGTCTGCGGCCGGCGCGATCCTTCTGGCGCTGGCGGACAACGATACGCCCGTATTCTTCGAAACGGACATGCCGGACGCGCAAGCCTGGGTCGGCTTCCACACCGGTGCGCCGGTAACAGGCGCGGCGCCGTCCGCCCGCTTCGTTCACCTTGCCGACGACAGCGACACCACTGCCTGGAGCCGTTTTGCGGTGGGCACGGCGGAATATCCGGATCGCTCGGCCACGCTGCTTCTGCCGGTCGCCTCCCTTCGCGGCGGCCATCGCCTCAGCCTCAGCGGGCCGGGCATCGAGACCTTGAGCGACATCGCGCCGCAAGGCCTGCCGAAGGGCTTTGCCGATGTCATGGCCGCCAACCGCGCCGGCTTTCCGCTCGGCTTCGATCTCGTCCTCGTCTCGGGCAGCGAGGCGCTGGCCCTGCCCCGCACCACACGCATTGAGGAGGCCTGAGCCATGTATGTTGCCGTCAAGGGCGGGGAAGCCGCCATCGAAAAGGCGCACCGGCTGCTCGCCGACCGGCGTCGGGGCGACCGCTCCGTCCCCGCGCTCTCGCTCGACCAGATCGCCGGCCAGCTGTCGCTCGCCGTGGATCGCGTCATGGCCGAGGGGTCGCTCTACGATCCCGAGCTCGCCGCCATGGCCGTGCGCCAGTCGCGCGGCGACCTGATCGAGGCGATCTTCCTCATCCGCGCCTATCGCACGACGCTGCCGCGCTTCGGCGCGACGCGGCCGGTGGAGACCGGGGCCATGCGGATCGAGCGCCGCGTGTCGGCCACCTACAAGGACATTCCCGGCGGGCAGCTGCTCGGACCCACCTTCGACTATACCCACCGCCTGATCGACCCCGACATGGCCGGCGACCACCCCGTCGAGCCCGGCGCACGGCGCGACGTGTCCGGCGATGTGGCCGGCGATGCCGCCTATCCCCGCGTGACGGATATCCTCAATGGCGAGGGCCTGATCGAGCCGGATGTCGCATCCGATGCCGAGCCCGGCGACCTCACCCGCGACCCTACCGGCTTTCCCGCGGGACGGGATCTGCGGCTTCAGGCGCTGGCGCGCGGCGACGAAGGCTTTCTCCTGTCGCTCGGCTATTCGACGCAGCGCGGCTACGGGCGCACGCATCCCTTCGTCGGCGAAGTGCGCATCGGCCTTGTCGATCTGGAAATCGACCTGCCGGAACTTGGCTTTGCCGTCGCCATCGGCGCGATCCGCGTCACCGAATGCCAGATGGTGTCGCAGTTCAAGGGCGGCGGCGAGGACGGTCCCCGCTTCACGCGCGGCTACGGCCTCGTTTTCGGTCAGTCGGAACGCAAGGCCATGTCGATGAGCCTTGTCGATCGGGCGCTCCGCGCGGACGAATTCGACGAGAACCGTGCGGCACCGGCACAGGACGAGGAGTTCGTCCTCTCCCACTGCGACAATGTCGAGGCCACTGGCTTCGTGGAGCATCTGAAGCTGCCGCATTACGTGGATTTTCAGGCCGAGCTCGACCTGCTGCGCATGTTGCGGCGGGAACATGCGGCAGCGTCCTCAGAGACCGCCCGACAGGAGGCCGCGGAATGACCCTGCCCGCTTACAACTTCGCCTATCTGGACGAACAGACCAAGCGCATGATCCGCCGCGCGATCCTGAAGGGCATCGCCATTCCCGGCTATCAGGTGCCGTTCGCCTCGCGCGAGATGCCGATGCCCTACGGCTGGGGCACGGGCGGCGTGCAGGTGACGGCTGCCATTCTCGGGCCGGACGACGTTCTCAAGGTGATCGATCAGGGCGCCGACGATACGACCAACGCCGTCTCGATCCGTGCCTTCTTCGCCAAGACCGCGAATGTGGCGACGACCACGAAGACGGCGGATGCGACGATCATCCAGACCCGCCACCGCATTCCGGAAGAGCGGCTGCAGGCGCACCAGACCCTCGTCTTCCAGGTGCCGATCCCCGAGCCGCTGCGCTTTCTCGAGCCGCGCGAGACGGAGACCCGGGTCATGCACGGGCTGGAAGAATACGGCCTCGTGCATGTGAAGCTCTACGAGGACATCGCCCAGCACGGCCATATCGCCACGACCTATGCCTATCCGGTGAAGGTCGAGGGGCGCTATGTCATGGACCCCTCGCCCATTCCGAAATTCGACAATCCGAAGCTCGACCGCTCCCCGGCCCTGCAGCTCTTCGGCGCGGGACGCGAGAAGCGCATCTATGCGCTGCCGCCTTTTACCCAGGTGACGAGCCTCGATTTCGAGGATCATCCCTTCACGGTCCAGACCTTCAACCGCCCTTGCGCGCTCTGCAACGCGACCGGCGTCTATATGGACGAGGTGGTGACCGACGACCGGGGCGGGCGGATGTTCGTCTGCTCGGACACCGACCATTGCGAGACGCGACAGGCGGAGGGCCACGCAGGCCCGGGCCTGCCGCAGCTCGGGGAGCACGCTTCGAGCGAGCAGGAGACCACGCGATGACCGATCCCATCCTCTCCGTTCGCGGGCTCGAAAAGCGCTACGGCGCCTTCGTCGGCTGCACGGATGTCTCCTTCGACGTCTGGCCGGGCGAGGTCGTCGCCATCGTCGGCGAGTCCGGCTCCGGCAAGACGACGCTGCTCAACTGCATTTCCGGCCGGCTGGAACGCTCGGCCGGCGAGATCCGCTACCGGATGCGCGACGGGCGGTTTCCGGATCTGGCCGATCTCTCGGAAGCCGAGCGCCGCTTCCTGATGCGCACCGACTGGGGCTTCGTGCACCAGAACCCGGCCGACGGGCTGCGGATGCGGGTGTCGGCCGGCGCCAATGTCGGCGAGCGGCTGATGGCGGTCGGCGAGCGTCACTATGGCGAGATCCGCCGCACGGCCGGCGACTGGCTGTCGCGCGTCGAAATCGCCGCCGAGCGGATCGACGACCAGCCGATCGCCTTTTCCGGCGGCATGCGCCAGCGCTTGCAGATCGCCCGCAACCTCGTCACCCATCCCCGGCTGATCTTCATGGACGAGCCGACCGGGGGCCTCGACGTCTCCGTGCAGGCCCGCGTGCTCGATCTCCTGCGCGGTCTCGTCACCGACCTGTCGCTCGCAGTCGTCATCGTCACCCACGATCTCGCCGTCGCGCGGCTCCTGTCGCAGCGGATGATCGTGATGAAGGGCGGGCACATCGTGGAGGCCGGGCTGACCGACCGGGTGCTGGACGATCCGCACCACGCCTATACCCAGCTTCTCGTCGCCTCCATTCCCGAATCCTGAGCCCGCAAATCATGAGCCGGAGTCTGCCGATGCCTCTCTCCTCCATCCCGCCGACCGATCCGACCATGCCGGACGGGGCGCTGCTCAGCGTGCGCGATGTCGCCAAATCCTTCGTCATGCATCTGCGCGATGGCGTCGTGCTGCCGGTCGTCGCCCATGTCCGCTTCGATCTCTTCCCCGGCGAATGCGTCGTCCTCGGCGGCCCCTCGGGCGTCGGCAAGTCGTCCATCCTGCGCATGGTCTACGGCAATTACGCCATCGACGCCGGCTCCGTTCTGGTGCGAGACCCCGAGAGCGGCGACATACGCGATCTCGGGGCCGGCGATCCGCGCCTCGTGCTCGCCATCCGGCATGACGGCATCGGCTATGTCAGCCAGTTCCTGCGCGCAGTGCCGCGCGTCTCCGCGGTGGAGATCGTTGCCGAGCCGCTCGTTTCGCGCGGCATCGACCGCGCGGAAGCGCTTCTGCGCGCCCGCGACCTGCTCTCCCGGCTCAACCTGCCGGAGACGCTGCACGGACTGCCCCCCGCCACCTTCTCCGGCGGCGAGAAGCAACGCGTCAACATCGCACGCGGCTTCATCACCGATCATCCCGTTCTGCTGCTCGATGAGCCGACCGCCTCGCTGGACGCGGAGAACCGGGACGTGGTGACCGCGATGATCGGCGAGAAGCTTGCGCGCGGCACCGCCATTCTCGGGATCTTCCACGACCAGCCGGTGCGCGAGGCCGTGGCGACCCGCACGATCGACGTGTCCGCATTCTCGGCTCGAAAGGCTGCGTGATGGCAAAGCTCTCCGAACATGTCCCAAACATCCACGACACCGCAAAAGTGATTGACTGCCGGCTCGGCCGCTATGCCGAGATTGCCGAAAGGTCGCGCCTCAGCGAGGTCGAGCTTGGCGATTATTCCTATGTCATGGAGGACTGCGCGCTCTGGTGCGCGACCGTCGGCAAGTTCGTCAACATCGCCTCGATGGTGCGGCTCAACGCCACCAACCACCCGATGGAGCGCGCCACCCTTCACCATTTCACCTACAGGGCCGGCGACTATTTCGAGGGCGCCGAGGACGAGGCGGACTTCTTTGCCGCACGGCGGGCCCGGCGGGTGACCATCGGTCACGATGTGTGGATCGGCCATGGCGCGACGATCCTGCCGGGCGTGACGGTCGGCAATGGCGCGGTCGTCGGCGCCGGCGCCGTGGTCTCCCGCGATGTGGCACCCTACACGGTCGTCGGCGGCGTCCCCGCCCGGCTGATCCGCGACCGCTTCTCCCGCGAGACGGCTGACGGCATGGAGCGGCTCGCCTGGTGGGACTGGCCGCATGACAGGCTGTTCGCCGCCCTTGAGGATTTTCGCATGTTGACCGGCGAAGCGTTCATCGAGCGCTACGCCGCCTGAAACGAGGCTCCGAAACGGAGCTTTGACGCAAAAGTTTCATGTAACCGTCACGCAACCATTACCGCTTGCCGCTCACAGTCCCTCGACGTGCAGCCGGCATGAGGTCGGCTTTCGAGCTGCTGTCCGGGATCAAACCATGACCGAGATTACCCCCCTCGCGCTGTCCGTGACCAACCTTTCCAAACGCTATGGCGAGACCCGGGCGCTGAACGGGGTCAGCCTCATGCTGGAGCAAGGCGAGATGGTGGCGCTGATCGGCGCGTCCGGGTCCGGCAAGAGCACGCTCATCCGCCATATCGCCGGCCTCGAAATCGGCGACGGCGATGGCGGACGGGTCGAGATCCTCGGCGCGGTGTCGCAGGCGGGCGGGCGCATGAACCGGGAGGCTGCACGCGGCCGGGTCGCGGTGATCTTCCAGCAGTTCAATCTCGTCGGACGCCTGTCCGTGCTGACCAACGTGCTGATCGGCCATCTCGGCCGCATCCCGCGCTGGCGGGGCACGCTCGGTCTTTTCAACGCGCCCGAGAAGGACAAGGCGCACGCAGCCCTTGCCCGCGTCGGCATTCCCCAGGTCGCAGCGCAACGCGCCTCGACGCTGTCGGGCGGCCAGCAGCAACGCGCGGCGATCGCCCGCACGCTCGTGCAGGAAGCGCGCATCCTCATTGCCGACGAGCCGATTTCGGCGCTCGATCCCTCGGCCGCACGCCGCGTGATGGACGTGCTTGCCGACATCTCCCGCGAGGACGGCATCACCGTGCTCGTCTCGCTCCACCAGGTCGAATATGCGCGGCGCTATTGCCGCCGCACGATCGCCATGCGGGACGGCGCCATCGTCTATGACGGCCCGTCCACGGCTCTTTCCAACGATTTCCTGGCCGAACTCTACGGAGCGGCCTCGGAAGAACTCGTCCTGCCGGATGCTGCACCGAGCAGCCCGGCCGACCCCATGGCGCCCACCGGCGCCGATCCTGCCAAACGTCAGGCGGCGCTCGCCACCGTCTGATCCCGACATAACTGCCAACCGGAGACCACCATGAACGCGATCTTCAAGAGCATTGCGGCGCTTTCGCTCGCCGCCACATTCAGCCAGCAGGCGCTGGCTGCCGAGACCATCAATTTCGGTATCATCTCCACCGAGTCCCAGCAGAACCTGAAGACCAACTGGCAGCCGCTGCTGGCCGATCTGAAGACCCAGACCGGTCTCGACGTGAAGCCCTTCTTCGCCTCGGATTACGCCGGCATCATCGAGGGCATGCGCTTCAACAAGGTGCAGGTTGCCTGGTACGGCAACAAGTCGGCCATGGAAGCGGTCGATCGTGCCGATGGCGAAGTGTTCGTGCAGAGCGTCGCCAAGAACGGCGATCCGGGCTACTGGTCGGTCGTGATCGTTCCCAAGGACAGCCCGATCCAGACGATCGACGAGCTTCTGACCTGCGACAAGTCGAAGAGTTTCGGCCTCGGCGACCCGAACTCCACCTCCGGCTATCTCGTGCCCATGACCTTCGTGTTCGGCGCCCGCGGCATCGATCCGAAGACCTGCTTCAAGACGGTGACCAACGCCAACCACGAGACCAATTCCATGGCCGTCGCCATGAAACAGGTCGATGCGGCGGCCAACAACACCGAGAACATGGCGCTGATCCAGCAGAACAAGCCGGACGCCTTCGCCAATATCCGCGAAATCTGGCGCTCGCCGCTGATCCCGTCCGACCCGATCGTCTGGCGCAAGGATCTGCCGGAAGAAACGAAGACCAAGCTGCGCGACTTCTTCCTTGCCTATGGCACGGCCAATTCCAAGGGTGACGTCGCCCATGAGAAGGAGGTTCTCGCCGGCCTGAAATGGGCACCGTTCAAGGCTTCGACCGACAAGCAGCTCCTGCCGATCCGCGTGATGGAACTGTCGAAGTCGATCGCCAAGATCGAAGCCGACGCCTCGCTGTCGGCCGACGCCAAGGCCGAGAAGGTCAAGCCGCTCAACGAGCAGAAGGCCAAGTTCGAAGCCGAACTCGGCACCGCGTCCAACGGCTGATGCCCCAGACCGGAGCGGGCGGCACCGTCCGCTCCGGTTCCTCCTCGTCGCATGCCAGATCTCTGCTCGATCTCTGCCCTATCTCTGAAGGACGACGCCCATGACCGACGTCATCGCCTCCACCGGCGTCACGACCGCCCGCCCGCTGGTCGGCCAGGCAGGCCCCAAGCCCGTGCGGAGCATGCGCGGCTGGCTCGTCACGCTCGTTTTCGTCGGGGCGCTTGCCGCCAGCTGGGGCCCGGCCGAGATGGGACGCTGGACCTATCTCTTTTCGGACGCCGGCAACATGGCATCCTATGCCAAGGATTTTCTGAAACCGGATTTCAAGGAGTGGGCCTCCTATCTCAACGAGATGCTCGTCACCATCCAGATCGCGCTCTGGGGCACGTTCCTTGCCGTGCTTCTCTCCATTCCCTTCGGCATCCTCTCGGCCCACAACATGGCGCCCTGGTGGGTTCTGCATCCGGTTCGCCGGCTCATGGACCTGTTTCGGGCCATCCATGAGATCGTCTTCGCCGTCCTCTTCGTCGTGGCGGTCGGCCTCGGGCCGTTCGCCGGCGTCATGGCGCTGTTCGTGCACACGACAGGCATTCTGGCCAAACTTTTCTCCGAAGCCGTCGAGGCCATCGATCCGCGCCCGGTCGAGGCGATCCGGACCACCGGCGCGTCCCGGCTGCAGCAGGTCATCTTCGGCGTCATCCCGCAGGTCCTGCCGCTCTGGATCTCCTTCTCGCTCTACCGGCTGGAATCCAACATCCGCTCCGCCACCGTGCTCGGCCTCATCGGCGCCGGCGGCATCGGACAGGTGCTGTTCGAGAGCATTCGCGGGTTCTACTATCCGCAAGCCTCCGCCATTCTCATCATCGTCGTCGCGACCGTGACGCTGATGGACATCCTTTCCCAGCAGCTGCGCAAGGTCGTCATCTGACGGAACACCGGCGCCGCGCATATCCCTCCCTCTCACTCGAAAAGCCGCATGCCCCGGCTTCCGGAACGGCAGACCATGACCCGCGAACAGATCTTCACCCAGTGCTCCATCATCCTTCCCACCGAGATCGTCGAGGGCACCGTCCTCGTGCGCGACGGGATCATTGCCGATATCTCCAGCGGGACGACAGCGCAGGGGACGGCACACGGGATCGACCTTGAGGGCGATTACCTGATGCCCGGCTGCGTCGAGCTGCACACGGACCATCTGGAGACCCATATCCAGCCGCGGCCGAAGGTGCGCTGGAACCTTGCCGCAGCGCTCCAGGCCCATGACGGGCAGATCGCCACCGCCGGTATCACCACGGTTTTCGATGCTCTGCGCGTGGGGCTCGATGGCGATACGGATCTCGGCACCGGCGACATGGCGGATATGGCAGCGATGATCTCGTCTGCCACCGCGGCGAACCGGTTGCGCGCCGAGCACTTCATCCACCTGCGTTGCGAAGTCTCGATGCCCGATGTGGTCGAGCAGTTCGATGCGATGAAACGCAACGACCGGGTGCGGCTGGCATCCCTCATGGACCACGCGCCCGGCCAGCGCCAGTTCGTGAGCCTGGAGGCCTACCGGATCTACTATCAGGGCAAGAAGAAGATTTCGGATGCGGATTTCGAGGCGTTCAGCGCGCGGCGCATCGCCCAGTCGGTGGAAAACGCCGACCGCAACCGCCTGGCGCTCGCGACACGCTGCCACGAGGCCGGAATCCCGATGGCCTCGCACGACGATGCCACGGCGGCGCATGTGCGCGAGAGCGTCGATCTCGGCATTGCGCTTGCCGAATTCCCGACCACGATCGAGGCCGCGACGCTGTCCAAGGCCTCCGATCTGCAGGTGTTGATGGGCGCACCCAACGTGGTGCGGGGCGGGTCGCATTCCGGCAACGTGTCGGCGCTCGACCTTCTGGAGCGCGATGCGCTCGACATTCTGTCGTCGGATTACGTGCCGTTCAGCCTGCTGCAGGCCGCCTTCCTGCTCGCCGAGCGCGGACAGACGGACCTGCCGCATGCGGTGCGCATGATCACCGCCAATCCGGCACGGGCAGCCGGCCTTGCCGATCGCGGTCGGATCGAGATCGGCCTGCGGGCCGATCTGCTGCGGGTACGGGCGGAGGCGGGTGCACCGCCGCTCGTCGCCGGCGTCTGGCGCGCCGGCGAGCGCGTCGCCTGAGGCTTACGCTCAGGCGGACGGAGGCTCAGACGACTGAGGCTCAGGCAGCCGGCTGCTTCGTCTTGCGCAGATAGGGCAGAACCGTGTCGAAGCTGCCGAAGCGGGCGATCGCGTCTTCGTTGGAAACGGCGGCGGTGATGATCACGTCCTCGCCCTGCTTCCAGTTGGCGGGCGTCGCCACCTGATGCTTCGCCGTCAGCTGGATCGAGTCGATCGCCCGCAGGATCTCGTCGAAGTTACGGCCGGTCGTCATCGGGTAGGTGAGGATCAGCTTGATCTTCTTGTCCGGCCCGATCACGAAAACCGAGCGAACCGTCGCGTTGTCGGCGGGCGTGCGGCCTTCCGAGCTTTCGCCGGCACCGGCCGGCAGCATGTCGTAGAGCTTGGCGACGGCGAGGTCCTTGTCGCCGATCAGCGGGTAATCGACCTCGTAGCCCGTCGCCGTGCGGATATCGTTCTTCCAGCGCTCATGGCTTTCGACCGGATCGACCGAGATACCGATGACCTTGACGCCGCGCTTGGCGAACTCGTCCTGAAGGCCGGCCATGGCGCCGAGCTCCGTCGTGCAGACGGGCGTGAAATTCTTCGGATGCGAGAACAGGACGCCCCAGCCATTGCCGATCCAATCATGGAACGAGATGGTTCCCTGGCTGGTTTCCGCGGTAAAATCGGGGGCGATATCGTTGATGCGCAGGCTCATGGGGAGGTCCTCTTTTCGGGTGGCCGGAAATTGGCATCATCGGGCCCCGTGTTCAAGGCTGCGCCCGCACCGGGCTCTGCGGCGCACCACCAAAATTTCTCTTTCCGCCCACGGAAAAACGAATGGCATGTCTTGACGGCATGAAGAACGCGGAGAGACCGACGTTCCCGCCGTCTGTCCGTCAGGGACCGTTGACCAGGCCGAGGATGAGCGCGTGGACCGCGCCGCCCTCGGTGAACTCCGCCTGATCGAAAGCGCGGTCGAGATCGCGCCGCTCGTTGGAAATCGCGCCGAGGCGACGGTTCATCTCCGTCTTGATCGCCTTGCAGCCGGGGTCGTCGGGTTGGCGAAGCCCGATGGTCGCCGTCTCGATCTTTGCGACGAGATCGCGAACATAGCGTCCATGCACCGCCTCGTGCCGGCGCACGCCCTCGATGAAGGTGGTCCAGCTCGCCTGTACCGGCGCCGGAAGGCTGGCGGTCGGCTTCGGGAGCGTGGTGGTGATGACGAGACGCGGAACGGCGGTGGCGAGAACGCAGTCGTTGCCCTGTATCTGATAGTCCCGGCGCCAGGTCAGCTTGAACCGCGTATGGGCAATGACGCGATTGGCGCCGAGCAGAGGACCGCGTTCGCCGATCGATGCATAGAGTTCGGCGCCCGTCCTACCCGCGATCTTGTAAGTCTCAATCGTCTCGGTCGCCTTGATCTCGGCGGCGGTCGATGGAGAGGCGATGGCCAGGCCCGCTGTCGTCGCGGCATAGATCATGTTTCTCAGCGTCACCCGTCACTCCGCCCTTGGTTGCGGTTCGAGCCTAAAGCATCTCAGGTCAAAGCGGAATGGATTCGCGACGGAGGTTGCCGGCAGGCTCAGACCCGGACGATGCTCGCATAGATGAGGACACTCAGATACAACAGGAAGGCGAGAACGGCGATGGCCGCAATGAGGAGGACGATGCCTCTGCCGGCTTTCGATTTGCGGCCGATCTGTTCCGGCGGGTCGGCGGAGGGCGCAATGTAGGGTTCGCGGCTTCGATCTCCCGTCACTGCCGGTTGCCCCCTTCGAGCGTCGTATGCGGACGATCGCGCCGACCGACAGGCGCCACCCTGGCATGGCGGCGGCGGCTGCGCAGGGCCCATAGACCGACGGCGCCGCAGACGACGACAAGCACGATGACCATGATGAGCAGGGATGTGTAGTTCTCGGGCATATCGACCTCACGCTCGGCGCGACAGGCGCGCTTGGAATGAACCTGTCGCGGCGCGACCGGCGACAGGGGGGAGCCGGCGCGGCCGCGACAGGCATGCCGGCACGGGGCCGGATGATGAGATGGCGGGATCTCTCGCCCGCGCATCGGCTGTCGGGGATCGAACCAGTCGGGACGCTAAAGGTTCCGAGATCGTCCGGCGCGAAACGTGTCTGCGGCACCTGCCGTGCGCCGGATGCGCGACGCTCAGCGCGTCACGACGGGCGCCACGTCTTCCTTGTCGTTCTCATCGATCAGCCGCGCGCCGCGCTGGCTTGTCAGGTAGCGCCAGATCCACTGAAGCGTCACGAGCATGCGCTTTTCGAAATTGACGAGAAGATAGACATGGACGATCGCCCAGAGGATCCAGGCGAAATAGCCTTTCAGCGTCCAGCGACCGAAATCGAAGACCGCGGCATTGCGGCCGATCACGGCGGTGTTGCCGCGATTGTTGAAATGGAAGGGCTTCGCCGTCTCGATCGCCTCTGGCTTTCTTAAAAGCTTGCCGAGATAGCGGCCCTGCTGCTTTGCCACCTGGGCGAGAGCCGGCAGCGCTGCCCCGTCCTTGCCGGGCTGGAACGCGGTGTCGCCGAGGGAAAAGATATCCGTCAAACCTTCGACGCGGAGTTTCGAATCCACCGGGATGCGGCCATTCGCCCTGCCCTCGATGCCGAGCCAGCGGAAGGCCGGCGAGGCCTTCACGCCCGCGCCCCAGACGATGGAGCCGGCCGGGACCATCTCTCCGGCGATCACGGCCCCTTCCGCGGTGATGTCGGAGACCTGCGCGCCCAGCCGCACCTCGACGCCGATCTTGTCGAGAGAGCGCAGCGCATAGGCCTGCAGGTGTTCGGGAAAGGCCGCGAGGATGCGCGGACCCGCCTCGACGAGGATGACGCGGAGATCCGATGCGGGGATGGTGCGGAAGTCGCGCGACGCCATGGAGCGGCCGAGCTCCGAGATCGCGCCGGCCATCTCGACGCCGGTCGGTCCGCCGCCGACGATGATGCTGGTCAGCAGCGCCCGCCGCTCCGCCGGATCCTTCGTCCGCTCGGCCTTCTCGAAGGCGAGAAGCAGGCGATGGCGGATGCGGCGGGCCTCGTGAAGCGTCTTCAGGCCCGGCGCGAAATGCTGCCACTCGTCATGCCCGAAATAATTGTAGTCCGAGCCGGTCGCGATCACCAGCTGGTCGTAGGAGACGGTGTCGCCGTCCTTGAGCCTCACCTGCTTTGCCTGCCTGTCGATGCCGTCGGCTTCGGCCAGCATGATGTGGACATTACGGTAGCGCCCGAGCGTCCTGCGGATCGGCTCCGCGATATCGGCCGGTGACAGAGCGGCCGTCGCGACCTGATAGAGTAGCGGCTGAAACAGATTGTGGTTGCGCCGATCGATCACGATGACATCGACGTCGGTATCCCCGAGCGCTCCGGCACAGGCGAGGCCGCCAAAGCCGGCACCGATGATGACCACACGCCGGCGGGGCGTCGTCAGGGCGGGATCTGCGGTTTCAAGCATTGTCATTGCCGTAAGCTCCTCAGGGCGCAGGCTGTGAGAGACGTCCATGCGCATTCCCTCACATGAAGCATGAACACGGCGGGCAAAACAAGAAGACCTCGCCGAAGCGGGCCTTCGACGAGGTCTTTGCCAGATCTATAAACGCTCTTCGCAGGCCGGGCCTTCCCCTCGTGCGAACCAGCCGGGCGCATCATCGTTGCCGGAATGGTCCGGCTCGACATCCTTTAGGACGGAAGCGGGTCGGGGAAATTTCGTGTTCAAAAAGGACGGACAGGCCGGAACCAACCCCGGTTCACTTACTTCCCCAACCAGATCGCAGGCCGTGTCAAGCGGACGTGATGGGGATGGAGAACAGAGGGATTTTTCCGCTTTCTTCCTCTGGCCAACGAAATGGCAGCCGAGCTTCCCACCCATCCGGCCCGCGATCGCCTTTGCCCCTTGCGTCTCGACAGACGTCGTGAAAAATCCCGGCAGGCTCAGCCGGTCGTCTCGTTCTGCTGCGATTCCCGTTGCAGCCGGAGCAATTTCAAGCGCTCCGTTTTTTCGCGTGCGGCATTGCGCTGCGTGTCGATGATGGCCTGCGCCACCACTTTGGTTTCGTCGATATTCCCGAGCGCCGGCCCCGCTTTCGGACGACGCTTTTTCTTCTCTTCGGTCATAGAGGCTCTCTGTCTTTGGTCAGACCAGCGTTTTCCTCCTCAAAACCGGAAGCGTCATTCAACTATTTTAATGCGCGCGAGATCGTACGGAACTGAACAGTTCAAGAGACGTCAGATGAAACATGGGATTTGCCAGCGTAACCGTTGCGACCGCAGCGCATGGGAGACCGGTCTACATAAGGAACAAATTTCGAACCGGTGCGTTGTCTGCGCGAACCCGTTCTCAAAGGAATTCCCAATGCTCAAGTGGGCGCTGATCTTCTTCGTCGTTTCCCTCGTCACCGGCTTTCTCGGTTTCTCCGGCGTTTCCGCTGCGACCGCGACCATCGCGAGGGTTCTGTTCGCGATCGCCGTCGTCGTCTTCCTGATCTTCGTCGTGCTCGCCTTCATGGCGGGCAGCGCCGTTCTTTAAGCCGCATCAGCCGTCGGCCGGCGAGGGTCCACCCCTCCTGCCGGCCGACTGTCTGACAGCAAGCATTTTCAGGAAAGAGATCCCATGGACGTCCTTCGCATTCTTCTGGCCATTCTCCTGCCGCCCGTCGGCGTGTTCCTGCAGGTCGGCATCGGCCTGCAATTCTGGCTGAACATCCTTCTGACCCTCTTCGGCTACATCCCCGGCATCATCCACGCGATCTGGGTGATCCTGAAAAAATAAGTCGCCCCTTCCAGGCGAACCCGACCGTTTGAGAACGCGCATCCATGGTGGAACAAAACCCACCATGGTCAGTTAGCAATGCGCCAATCGAAAGGGACGGATCGTGAGCGAGCATATCGATGTTGCCAAAGTCGAAAACAGTCCCTTGCGCCGTGTGCGCAGCGTGGAGGATTTCTGCAGGCGATATCGGCTCGGCGCGGATGAAAAGATCCGGCTGACCCGGCTGTTCGGACAGTTCGCGACCGAGCAGGAACTGTTGATGAATGCGACGCGGGCGCCCGTTTTTCGCTGACGCCGTCTCAGCGCGACGCGTTGCCCTGATTGTCCAGATCCGAAAGCCACTCCAGCAGACCCGTCGCTGCAAGACGGCCGGTCGCAAAGCAGGCCGTCAGAAGATAGCCGCCCGTCGGCGCCTCCCAATCCGTCATTTCCCCTGCCACGAAGACGCCCGGCAAAGCCTTGAGCATGCCCGATGGCGCGATCGCGTCCAGCGGAATGCCACCGGCTGAAGAGATGGCTTCCGCGATCGGCCTCGGCTGGACAAGGGAAATCGGAAGCGTTTTCAACACGGAAGCCAGGTCTTTCGCCGGCAAACGATCGACGTCGGGCACTGCTTCCCGCACCAGTGCCAGCTTTACGCCGTCGATGCGCGCGGCTTTTCTCAGCCGGTTGCTGAAGCTCGCCTTGCGCGGCGCCGCCTCCAGTGCGGACGCCAGTGCGTCGACAGATCGTCCCGGCAGGAGGTCGAGAACGAAGTCGGCTTTTCCGGTTGCCGCCAGCCTGTCCCGCAAGGGTGCCGCATGGCCGTAGACGAGGCTGCCCTCGATCCCGTGACGCGTGATGACGAACTCGCCCTGGCTGCGTCCGGTACCCGACGTGGCTGCGACCGACTTGACCGGAACGCCTGCGTAGCGCGCGGCAAACGCCGCGCTCCAGGCGACGTCGAAGCCGCAATTGGCCGGACGGAACGGCGCGACATCCAGCCCTCTGCCGGCGAGGATCGGCACCCACCGCGCATCCGAGCCGAGCCTCGGCCAGCTCGCGCCGCCGAGCGCCAGCAGCGTTGCATCGCTGCCGATGGTCTGCTGGCCGTCCGGCGTCTCGAACAGGAGGGTGTCGCCCTCGCCGAAGCCGATCCATCGCCAGCGGGTCCGTATCGCGACGCCCCGCGTCTCCAGACGTTGGCGCCAGGCGCGCAGCAGTGGCGATGCCTTCATCGCTTTGGGAAATACGCGGCCGGAGGAGCCGACGAAGGTTTCGACATCGAGCCCCTGCGCCCAGCGCCGCACATCCTCCGGGGTGAAGGCGTCGAGCGCCGGCCTGAGATGCGCGCTGGCGGCGGCGTACCGGGTCGCGAAGGTTTCAAAGGGTTCGGCATGGGTCAGATTGAGGCCCGACTTGCCGGCGAGCAGAAACTTCCGGCCGATCGTCGGCATGGCGTCGTAGACCGTGACGCGATGCTGCGTTTCCGAGAGGCGTTCGGCCGCCGCCAGTCCTGCCGGCCCACCTCCGATGATCGCGATCGTCTTTGCCATGCTATCTGCTTTCGTCATGGGTCGTTTCATGCGGCAAAGGTTCTTCCGGGGCAAGAGACGGCCGGGCAAGAGATGGTGGGCAAGAGATGGCGGGGGCAAGAGATGGCAGACAGGCCTCCCGCATGGTCTCGCCCTCCTTTCCACCACGCAGCCACCACGGGGCCACCACCGGGCCCACAACGCGGCCGGTTGCTTCCAGGCGGATCCGACGTCTATGGTCGCCCATCGATCACAAACTCGCTCGGCCTGCCCCATGTTTCTCCTCTCCAAGATCTTCTGGCTGCTCGCCCAGCCCCTGTCGCTTGCCTTTGCGCTGGTGCTGTCCGGCTTCGTCTCGGTCGTCGCCGGATATCAGAGGCTGGGGCTCGTGCTGTCGGGGCTTGCCGCGCTGATTCTCTTCATTGCGCTTTTCACGACGACGGGCAGCGTGCTCCTGCAGAAACTGGAAAACCGCTTTCCGCGTCCACCTGCCCTTCCTGCGGATGTCTCCTGCCTGATCGTCCTCGGCGGCGCTCTCGAGAACGAGGTGATGGCCACGCGCGGCGGGATCGAGTTCAATCAGGCGGCCGACCGCTTCATCGAGGCGTTGCGCATCGCCCGGCTCCTGCCCGCGGCGCGCATTCTCGTCTCGGGCGGCGATGGCTCGCTGAGCGGCAGCTTCGATGGCGACGCCGAAGCGGCAGAGCGGTTCTTTCCCGAGTTCGGCATTTCGCTCGATCGCCTGATCCGCGAGGATGCCTCGCGCACGACCTTCGAGAACGCGGCGAATACCAAGGCGCTGCTGGCGCAGAACGGGCTGTCGAACTGTTTGTTGATCACCTCGGCCTTTCATATGCCACGCGCCATCGGGCTTTTCCGCAATCTCGGCATCGCCGTGACGCCCTGGGCGACGGACTACCGCACGACGGGCAAGGCAAGCCCCGGCCTCGATTTCACCCAGCCGGCCCTGAATGCACAGCTGACGACGACGGCGGTGCGCGAATGGATCGGGCTTGCCGCCTATTCGCTGACGGGCCGCACCTCCGCCCTCTTCCCGTCGGTGGAAAGCCCATGACCGTTCTCGATCTGCTCGATTACGCCGGCGTCGCCGTTTTCGCCGCAACCGGCGCCCTGTCGGCGTCGCGAAAGCAGCTGGATATCATCGGCTATGTCTTCCTCGCCTCCATCACCGGCATCGGCGGCGGCACGCTTCGCGACGTCATCCTCGGGGCAACGCCCGTCTTCTGGGTGAAGAACCCGCTCTATCTCGTCATCTGTGCGACGGTCGGCGTCGCGCTTTTCCTGTCCTCGCACCGGCTTGATTCGCGCTATCGCGCGCTCGTCTGGCTGGATGCGATCGGGCTGTCGGCCTATTGCGTCATGGGCGCCGCCAAGGGCCTCTCGGCCACCGGCTCGCCTGTCGTGGCGCTGGTCACCGGCATGCTGACGGCGACCTTCGGCGGCATCCTGCGCGATCTTCTGGCGGGCGAACCCTCGGTGCTCCTGCGTCCGGAAATCTATGTCACGGCCGCCTTGACCGGCTCGGCCGTCTTCACGCTCGCAACCCTTGTCGGCCTGCCGTTGATCGTCGCCTCCGGCCTCGGCATTGTCTCCGCCTTCGTGGTGCGCGGCGGGGCGCTCAAATTCGGCTGGACGCTGCCCACGGGCAAGGCCGGCCCGGGCCGGGACCCGGACGACGTGCTCTGAGGGTCTGCGTCTTTCGGGAGACGATGGGAAGGATCAGCGCTGCTTCGGCTTCAGCCGGATGACCACGTCGACATGGGAAATCTCCATGCCCTCGGGCGGCTCGGGAAGATTGCCGATCGTGATGTTGTTGACCGGGATATCGAGCACCTCGTTGGCGCCCTCCACGAAGAAGTGGTGGTGGTCGGACACATTGGTGTCGAAATAGGTGCGCGCGCCCTCGACGGAGAGAACGCGGATCATGCCCGCTTCGGTAAACTGGTGCAGCGTGTTGTAGACGGTTGCCAGCGACACGGGCACGCCGACGGTGACGGCTTCCTCGTGCAGCTCCTCGACCGTCAGGTGGCGGTCGCCCTTGGCAAACAGAAGATCGGCAAGCGCCATGCGCTGGCGCGTCGGCCTGAGGCCAAAGCGGCGCAAACGGTCGTCGGGCCTCAATCCTGTTTCCATCGTCATGCAGACTTGTCCGCTCAGCTCTTGTTAAGTTGAGTCATCGTGTCGATATAACTTTGGTTGGCCGGGCTTTCAATACACATAAAGCTGATACACCGGTTCATTGGCAGAAAAGGGCCCGAAAAAGGCACGAGATGGCAATTGCTACTGGTTGTTTCCGGCATCATGCGGTATGCGACTGCGGATATGCGCCAGAGCCGGGACCTCCGGACGGCATCGGACGACGACTGTATCGGACGGAGCCTGCGGGCTCGGCAGGACCAAGACCCGGTCCCCGACCGGGCAGACACAGACACCTTGGCGGAGACACCAGACGTTCATGACGACCAGACAATCCAGCTACGGCTACGACGACATCCTGCGTTGCGCGCGGGGCGAACTGTTCGGCCCCGGCAATGCGCAATTGCCGCTCCCGCCGATGCTGATGGTCCATCGCATCACGGACATCTCCGAAACCGGCGGCACCTTCGACAAGGGCTATATCCGGGCTGCGTATGACGTGAAGCCGGACGACTGGTACTTCCCCTGCCACTTCCCCGGCAATCCGATCATGCCCGGCTGCCTCGGCCTCGATGGCATGTGGCAGCTGACGGGCTTCTTCCTCGGCTGGCTGGGCGAGCCCGGCCGCGGCATGGCGCTGTCCACCGGCGAGGTCAAGTTCAAGGGCATGGTTCTTCCCGACACCAAGCTGCTCGAATACGGCATCGACTTCAAGCGTGTGATGCGCGGTCGTCTGGTGCTCGGCATCGCGGACGGCTGGCTGAAGGCCGACGGCGAAACCATCTACCAGGCAACGGACCTCCGCGTCGGTCTGTCGAAGGAGAAGGCTGCCTGATCCCGCAAGGGATCGCCGGCGCTGTCTCCAGTTCACTTCAAGAAAAGGTCATCGAGATGAGACGGGTTGTTGTCACGGGTCTTGGTATCGTTTCCTCCATTGGGAACAATGCCGAAGCAGTTACGGCATCGTTGCGCGATGCGCGCTCCGGTATCAGCTTTTCCAACGATTTCGCCGAACACGGCTTCCGCTGCCAGGTGTGGGGCTCGCCCGATCTGGACACCACGGATCTGGTCGATCGTCGCGCGGCGCGCTTCCTGTCGCAGGGCGGCGCCTGGAACCATGTCGCGATGAAGCAGGCCATCGCCGATTCGGGTCTCGAAGAGAGCGACATCTCGAACAACGAGCGCACCGGCATCATCATGGGCTCGGGCGGACCGTCCACCAAGACGCTGATCGAAGCCGCCGACATCACCCGCAAGAACAACAGCCCGAAGCGCATCGGCCCCTTCGCCGTGCCCAAGGCCATGTCCTCGACCGCATCGGCGACGCTCGCCACCTGGTTCAAGATCCACGGCGTCAACTATTCGATCTCCTCGGCCTGCTCGACATCGGCGCATTGCATCGGCAATGCCGCGGAGATGATCCAGTGGGGCAAGCAGGACATTATGTTTGCCGGCGGCCATGAGGATCTCGACTGGACGATGTCGAACCTGTTCGACGCGATGGGCGCGATGTCCTCGAAATTCAACGACACGCCATCGACCGCCTCGCGCGCCTATGACGTTTCCCGCGATGGCTTCGTCATCGCCGGCGGCGCGGGCGTGCTGGTGCTCGAGGAGCTGGAACATGCCAAGGCCCGCGGCGCCAAGATCTACGCCGAACTGACCGGCTACGGCGCGACCTCCGACGGCTACGACATGGTCGCCCCCTCCGGCGAAGGCGCCATCCGCTGCATGCGCCAGGCGCTCGCAACGGTCAAGACCGAAATCGACTACATCAACACGCACGGCACCTCGACGCCGGTCGGCGACAGCAAGGAGATCGGCGCCATCCGCGAGGTCTTCGGGGACAAGATCCCGGCTGTCCAGTCGACCAAGTCGCTGACGGGCCACTCGCTCGGTGCGGCCGGCGTGCAGGAAGCGATCTATGCGCTGCTGATGATGCAGGAACGCTTCATCGGCGAAAGCGCGCATATCACCGAACTCGACCCCGAATTCGACGGCGTGCCGATCGTGCGCAAGCGCATCGACGACGCCAAGATCGACACGGTCCTGTCGAACTCGTTCGGCTTCGGCGGCACGAATGCGACGCTCGTCTTCCAGCGCCACAGCGGGTAAGCCGTCATGACCGGTCTGATGCAGGGGAAGCGCGGCCTCATCATGGGCGTCGCCAACAGCCATTCGATCGCCTGGGGCATTTCCCAGGCGCTCGCGCGCCAGGGCGCGGAGCTTGCCTTCACCTATCAGGGCGAGGCGCTCGGCAAGCGCGTCAAGCCGCTGGCCGCCCAGCTGAATTCGGACCTGCTGCTGCCCTGCGACGTCGAGGATCTCGCCTCCGTCGATACCGTCATCGAGACGTTGAAGGACCGCTGGGGCAGCCTCGACTTCATCGTCCACGCCATCGGCTTTTCCGACAAGAACGAGCTCAAGGGCCTTTACGCCGACACGAGCCGCGACAATTTCAGCCGGACCATGGTCATTTCCTGCTTCTCCTTCACCGAGATCGCGCGCCGCGCGGCCGAGATGATGACGGCCGGCGGATCGATGCTGACCCTGACCTATGGCGGCTCCGTGCGCGTCATGCCGAACTACAACGTCATGGGCGTCGCCAAGGCCGCGCTCGAGGCGTCCGTGCGCTATCTCGCGGCCGATTACGGCCCCCGCGGCATCCGCGTCAACGCCATTTCCGCCGGTCCGATCCGGACCTTGGCGGGTGCCGGCATTTCGGATGCGCGCGCCATGCTCTCCTGGAACCAGAAGAACGCGCCGCTGCGCCGCACCGTCACCATCGACGACGTCGGCAATTCCGCCCTCTACCTCCTCTCCGACCTCGCCTCCGGCGTGACCGGCGAAATCCACTACGTGGATTCCGGCTACAACATCACCTCGATGCCGGTGCTGGAGACGTTGAGGACTGCTGACGGGGAGTAACCCGCAGCAATCCAATCCCCTTCTTCACCAATCTCCTTCTTCAAACGACAAAAGGCGCCGCGATGATCTCGTGGCGCCTTTTGCGTGATGGATGGACCGAAGGGACCTTACTTCCGGCCCCAGAGGATCTTGAAGCGGGCGTTGCGGCACGTTTCGCCCCATTCCTTGAAGGTTGCGTTCATCGTCGGCTCGTAGGGCAGGCCGCGATTGGCGACGAGCATCAGACGGCCGCCGGCCTTTAGCGACTTGGCGGCCATGGCGATCATGGCCGCACCGAGGGCGGGATCGGCCGCTTGGGTCTCGTGGAAGGGCGGGTTCATGACGATGAGGTCGTAATGGTCGCGCGGCGCTTCCTGCGTCAGGTCCTGCCAGTGGAAGCGGGTCGGCACTTTGGGTGCATTGGCCTTCAGGTTGCCGCGGGCAGCCTCCAGCGCGTGATAGTCGGCCTCGAACAGGTCGATGCCTTTGACAGCCGGCGCGCGTTCGGCGAGCATCACGGAGAGATAGCCCCAGCCGGCGCCGAAATCGGCCGCGTGACCGGCAAAATCCGTCGGCAGGCGCGACGCGAGCAGTTCCGAGCCGCCATCGATCCGGTCGTGCGAGAACATGCCGGGCGCCGCATCGAAGCGGCCTTCGACGCGAACGGGAACCGAGGCGAAGCGTTCGATCTCGGCGGCTGCGTCCTCGGGACGGGCGAACCAGAAGGCGACGCCGTGATATTTCGGCATGCTGTCGCCGCCCCATTCGAGCGCGTTGATGCGCTTGCGCAGCGACTGGATGCCGTCTTCCTTGGTGCCGGCCACGACGATCAGGCCGCCGATGCGGGTGCGCTTCAGCGCCTCGGCAATGCGGTTCTCGTTTTCGCCGCGGTGCTTGCCGCAGAGGATCAGCGTGGCGGCATAGTCGTCGCCCTCGACGAAGGGCGCAACGTTCGCGCCGGCAGAGACCAGCGCACGGTAGGCAGGGCGGTTCGGCTGGACGCAGACCAGCGCCGCGTCGAAGCCGTCCGGCAGCCGGTAGCCGGTCTCGGCGGCGAGGAAGAGCACGCGCTCGCCTTCGCCCGGCGGCGACAGCACGCCGCTGTCGAAGGGATGAAACAGGGTCTTGACCTTGTCGCTCGTCATTGCGTTTCGCCTCTTTGGCAGCCTCTTGCGGCTACCCGTCGTGCCGGATCTCTCGGGAGACCGGCGGTGTTCCATCTGGCGCCGCCTTGGCAGCGGCTGTCGTGATCATGCAAGAAGGGCGCGGAGCGATCAACGCCCCGCGCCCTTCCCGTCAAAGTTCGGCGGCTCGCCTTATTCGGCGGCTTCGCCACCCTTTTCGCTGACTTCCTTGCCGGTCGCCTGATCGACGACCTTCATGGACAGGCGCACCTTGCCGCGCTCGTCGAAGCCCATCAGCTTGACCCAGACCTTGTCGCCTTCCTTGACGACGTCGGAGGTCTTGGCAACGCGGTCGGTCGCCAGCTGCGAGATGTGAACGAGGCCGTCACGCGGGCCGAAGAAGTTGACGAAGGCGCCGAAATCGGCGGTCTTCACAACGGTGCCTTCATAGACCTGGCCGACTTCCGGCTCTGCAACGATCGAATGGATCCACTTGCGGGCCGCTTCGATTTCCTTGCCGGAAGACGAGGCGATCTTGATCGTGCCGTCGTCCTCGATGTTGACCTTGGCGCCGGTCTTCTCGACGATTTCGCGGATGACCTTGCCGCCGGAGCCGATGACTTCCCGGATCTTGTCGACCGGGATCTGCATGACTTCGATGCGCGGCGCGAACTCGCCGAGCTGGCTGCGACCTTCGGTGATGGCGTTGGCCATCTCGTTGAGGATGTGCTTGCGGCCGCCCTGTGCCTGGCTGAGCGCGACCTTCATGATCTCTTCGGTGATACCGGCGATCTTGATGTCCATCTGCAGCGAGGTGATGCCGGCTTCCGTGCCTGCAACCTTGAAGTCCATGTCGCCGAGATGGTCTTCGTCGCCCAGGATGTCGGAGAGAACCGCAAAGCGCTCGCCTTCGAGGATGAGGCCCATGGCGATGCCTGCAACCGGCTTGGCCAGCGGAACGCCAGCATCCATCAGCGCCAGCGACGTGCCGCAGACGGTGGCCATCGAGGACGAGCCGTTCGACTCGGTGATCTCGGAGACGACGCGCAGCGTGTAAGGGAACTGGTCCGGGCTCGGGAGCATCGGACGGATGGCGCGCCATGCAAGCTTGCCGTGGCCGATTTCGCGGCGGCCCGGGGAGCCCATGCGGCCCGTTTCGCCGACCGAGTAGGGCGGGAAGTTGTAATGGAGCAGGAAGCGCTCCTTGTACATGCCGGTCAGGCTGTCGACATACTGCTCGTCTTCGCCGGTGCCGAGCGTGGCGACGACGATCGCCTGGGTTTCGCCGCGGGTGAAGAGGGCCGAACCGTGGGTGCGCGGCAGGATGCCGACTTCCGAGACGATCGGACGAACGGTCTCGAGATCACGGCCGTCGATGCGGCTCTTGGTGTCGAGAATGTTCCAGCGAACGATCTTGGCCTGCAGGTGCTTGAAGACGGCGCCGATGACTTCGCTGGTGAAGCGGGGGTCCTGGCCTTCGGGGAAGAAGTGCGCCTTGACCTTGGCCTTGACGGCGTCGACGGCCTTGTAGCGGTCGGCCTTCTGCGTGATCTTGTAGGCATCGCGCAGTTCGGCTTCGAAATGCTGGAGCATCTCGGCTTCGAGGGCGGAATGATCTTCCGGTTCGAATTCGCGCGGCTCCTTGGCCGCGACTTCCGCAAGCTTGATGATCGCGTCGATCACCGGCTGGAAGCCCTTGTGGCCGAACATGACGGCGCCGAGCATGATCTCTTCGTTGAGTTCCTTGGCTTCCGACTCGACCATCAGGACGGCGTCCTGCGTGCCGGCGACGACGAGGTCGAGAACCGATTCGTCCATCTCGTCGAGATGCGGGTTCAGGACGTATTCGCCGTTGATGTAACCGACGCGCGCGCCGCCGACCGGGCCCATGAAGGGGACGCCGGAGAGCGTCAGCGCAGCGGAGGCCGCGACCATCGACAGCACGTCCGGATCGTTCTCAAGGTCGTGCTGGACGACGGTGACGACGACCTGGGTGTCGTTCTTGTAGCCTTCCGGGAAGAGCGGGCGGATCGGACGGTCGATCAGGCGGGAAACCAGCGTTTCCTTTTCCGACGGACGACCTTCGCGCTTGAAGTAGCCGCCCGGGATCTTGCCGGCGGCGTAGGTCTTTTCCTGGTAGTTGACGGTCAGCGGGAAGAAGTCCTGGCCCGGCTTCGGCGACTTGGCCGAAACGACGGTGGCGAGAACGACGGTTTCGCCATATGTGGCGAGAACGGCGCCGTCTGCCTGGCGGGCGATCTTGCCCGTTTCAAGCTTCAGCGGGCGGCCCGCCCATTCGATTTCGACGCTATGGGTATCGAACATATCTTGTCCTAACATTTGTGCGGCAAGGCCGCGCCGCAGGCCTCTGTAAAGAATGGCGCGGGCGTCCCTGCATGGTCGACGGATCACGGGCAAGACAACGGGAGGCTTCCGGGTTCACGAAGCCGGACGAGGCTTCGAAGCATCCTGCAATCCTGCCCCATGACAGGTCATCTGTTGCTTTGCAGTCCGGCACGTCCGGCCTGCTCATGGACTTTCAGGCGAGATGCGGAAGACCGCATCCGTAAAAAGAGGCCGGCGGGCGAGCGCCTTGCAGCACCGCCCGCCGGGAACGATCTTAACGGCGGATGCCGAGGGAAGTGATCAGCTTGGTGTAGCGGGCCTCTTCCTTCTTCTTGAGGTAGTCAAGAAGCGAACGACGGCTCGAAACCATGGCGAGAAGGCCACGACGCGAGTGGTTGTCCTTCTTGTGGCCCTTGAAGTGTTCGGTCAGGTTGTTGATCCGCTCGGTCAGGATGGCAACCTGGACTTCCGGAGAACCGGTGTCGCCTTCGACGGTTGCGTATTCCTTGATCAGCTGGGTCTTGCGTTCTGCAGTGATCGACATCGTGTGATCCTTTCGATTTTAAGGATTGCGGGTCGCCGGCAGCCGGGATGTCGTCTAGCTGCGGCCTTGAAGGCAGAAGGAGACGGGCACGTTAAAGCCCGTCCTTATGCTGGCGGTGCCTATAAAGCATTCGCGAGCGAAAGGAAAGACCCGCCTTCCCCCGCCCGGCCCCCCGCCCGGGCTCCCGCCGAACACGGCCCTATCCAGCCGCCACGCCGGTCCCGCCGTCGCTGCCTCCGTCCTTGCCGCCGCCCGTCCCGCCATCGGGGGCCGGCTTGTTCAGCCGGGCGCTGTCGATCTCCACCCGCCACTCGATGCCGTCCTCGTGCATCAGGCGCTGCAGGCGTGCATCGAGCGACATGCCGAGCATGCGCTCCAGCACCAGCGTCCCGAATCCCTTGCGGCCGGGCGTGCGCATTTCCGGTGCGATATCGGCGCGGCTCTCGCGCCAGACGAGGCGGAACGTGTCACCGTCGAGGCTCCAGGAGAGATCGACGCGGCCGTCCGCATTCGCAAGCGCGCCGTATTTGGTGGCATTGGTGGCCAGCTCGTGCAGCGCCATCCCGAGCATCTGCGACACCTGCGTATCGAGCCGCACCGGCGGTCCCGCCATGGAGAAACGATCGCAACCGTCGGGAATGAAGGGCTGGAGCTGGTTGTGCGCCAGCTCGTCCATGTCGATGCCCTGCGCGGCGTTGGCGATCATCAGGTCGGTCGAGCGCGCAAGGCCCGCCACGCGACGCCGGAAGGTTTCCACGAAGTCCTGCCGGCTTTCCGGCGAGGCTGCGGACTGGTTGAGCATCGACTGGATGACGCTCAGCTGGTTCTTGGAGCGATGCGCGACCTCGCGCATCAGGAAGCGGATCTCGGCCTCGGCGCGCACGCGTTCTTCCGCCGCTTCCGACAGAGCGGCCGAGACGACGGTCACCTCTTCCACCATATGATGCCGCATGGCGACCGGCTCGCCCTGCCCGAGCCGGCGGGCGTCGTCCGCCAGCAGCTTCACGCCGCGGCTCATCATCCGGGCGATGGCGAGCGAAATGGCAAGCGCGATGGCCGTAAACACCAGCGCTCCGCCGGACAGCCAGACATAGGAGCGCCGCGCGGTGGCATCGGCGTCGGCGGCCTTTGCCCAGGCGACGATCTTCCACCCGCTGAGCACGGAGAACTCGGTCACCGTGCGGTAGCGGATGCCCTGTTCGACCGCCTCGCCCACGCCGACGCGCAAGGAGGGCACGATGGACATGAAGAACGGCCTGCCGGGCGCGACCTTCGGGTCCGAAGCCGCCACGACATCGCCATTGCCGTCGATGATGGCGGCGTTCCAGCCGGGCGACAGGACGTCGCGGCCGATCGGGCGCTCCAGCGAGACGGCATCGCGTGTCAGCGTCATCAGATAGTCGTCCTCCCGTCTGGCCGAGAAGATGGGCAGGTAGACGTTGAAGACCCAGGTCCGGGCCGTGTTCCCGAAAAACACCGAGGACACCAGGGGCACGCCGCTGCGGAACGCCTGATCGACGGAGAGCGGATCGGAGGCGCGGCCAAGCGGCTGACCGAAGGGAATGCGCGTATTGACCCGCTGCTGATAGGTCCGGTCGATGATGAGCAGGTGCATGCCCGTGCCGGACAGCGCCGAGGCCGCGCGGCGATAGAAGGCGCCGAGATCGTCGTTCTCCAGCGATCGCGACGAGGCGAGCACGCGCAGCGTGGTCAGCATGCCGTCCACCTCGCGTTCGACGGCGCGGGTCACCGAGCCGGTCGAGGCTTTGAGAAGGGCGTTCACCACGCGCTCCTGGTCGTCCATGCTGCGCTTCAGGATCATCAGGGAGAAGACGAAGGACGGAACGATCGCCATCAGCAGAAGGGCCGCGAGATAGACGGCGAGAGGTCGGCGCAAACGGGTGCGCAGGCCGGATAGCCCGCTGGTCATGCGTTGGCGCAAGCCTCTGTTCAGCCCACCACCCAAGATCCCTGCCCCCGCAGCGTCGCGCATCCCTGAGGACACACCGGGGACGCTGCCCTTCGACCCCGTTCCCGAAGACGACTTCGTGGAACCGGCTCGCTCCCTCGCACGGAACGTCTGTCATCCGGCCCGTAAGGCCGGATGCCCGAATCACGGCACTAGACCATCCCCGGCCCTGTTTGAAAAGGCACGAGATTTCGCCTGCACGGAACCGTACGGAAAGCCCGTTCGATCGAGGCAGTTCTATCGGTCGAGGTGAGGGCTTTGCCGGCCAATGACATCAGGTCTGTCCGGGCAGGCCCGTCTGGTTCGGTCAGTCTGGTCCGGCCCGTCTTGTCCGGTCAGTCGGCGTTGAAGACCCGCTTCGGGCGAAACTCGCCTTCGCCGATCTCGCCGATCGCAACCAGCCGGCCGCGGACGGTGGCATAGGCCTCGTCTTCGGCCAGCGGCGCGTCGCGTCCGCGCAGGATGATCGGGTTGCCCATTCGGATGCGGTGCGCCTGATCTTCGGAAATGGCGATGTGCGGCAGGTTCGACAGGGCCTCTCCCGTATCGATCAGGAACGCATCGAGCGCCGCCAGACGGTCCTCGTCGCTCTCGATGGCTTCGAGCGCCGTCAGTTGCGCCAGCGGCACCATGGTTTCCTCGGCGAACGGCGCGACGAAGGATCGGCGCAGCGAAGCGATATGGCCGAAGCAGCCGAGGTCGCGGCCGAAATCGCGCGCCAGCGAGCGAACATAGGTGCCCTTGCCGCATTCGATCTCGAAATGCGCCAGATTGGGCGTGCAGCCGAGCAGCGACAGGCGGAAGATCTCCACCTCGCGTGCGGGAATGTCGAGCACCTCGCCTTCCCGCGCCAGATCGTAGGCGCGCTCGCCGGCGATCTTGATGGCGGAGAATTGCGGGGGAACCTGCGAGATCACGCCGGTGTAATTCGCAAGAAGGGCGCGCACGTCCTCCTCCTGCGGGCGGCTGTCGGAGGATTGAACCACGGTGCCTTCGAGGTCGTCCGTCGTGCGCTCCTCGCCCCAGGCGACGGTGAATTCGTAGATCTTGCGCCCGTCCATCACGTAAGGCACGGTCTTGGTGGCGTCGCCCAGCGCGATCGGCAGCATGCCGGAGGCCAGCGGATCGAGCGTGCCAGCATGGCCGGCCTTCTGGGCCTTGAAGAGCCACTTCACCTTGGAGACGGCTTCCGTCGATCCGAAGTCCAGCGGCTTGTCGAGGATCAGCCAGCCGGAGACCGGCCGCCCTTTTGGTTTGCGCGGTTTACCCATCGTCTTGTCGTTCCAATGTTCGTGTCGGTTTTATCGAACCCCCGAGGGTTCCGCTTCACTGTGCAGGCCCGTCATGCCGTCCGATAGGACCGACAGGGAAATCCCAAACGCCTAGCGGTCGTCGCCCTCGTCATCGCCCTTGTCATCACTCGGGCCCAGATCGCGCGCCACATCGGGCGAGCGCAGGAGTTCGTCGATCTTGCGGTAGTTGTCGAAGCTCGTATCGTCCTTGAAGCGCACTTCGGGCATGTACTTCATCTGGCGCAGATGCGGCGACAGCCGGCCCCGGAGGAATTTTGCGTGCCGGTTCAGCGCCTCGATGATGCCGTCGTGATCGGCGACGCCGAGCGGCGTCACGTAGGCCGTGGCCACCTTCAGGTCCGTCGACATGCGCACTTCCGAGATGGAGATGACCGTGGTCTCGATCAGCGGATCGCGCACCTCTCCCCGCTGCAGAACCTGGACCAGGGCTGCGCGGACTTGTTCGCCGACCCGCAGCATGCGCTGCGTGCGGCCCGAAGAGGTGGATTTGGCCATGATATATCCGATATCGAGCGCCGATCTCAGCGCGATTGAGGCGGTGCAATGCCTCTTTCGCGGCGGAAGGTCAAGGCTCGCAGCGCAAAAGTGCCGGACATGCGGGCTTGAGCCCTGCCTCTTGATCGGAAGGACGGCCCGTGTTCTCTACGCACGAGACCACGTCTGCGGAGCCGCCATGCACGTCCTCGTCATCGAAAACATGCCGCAGTCCGATCTCGGTCTGGTCGGCGTGGCGCTGAGGGAGGCCGGCGCGCGCCTCGATATCCGCAAGGCCTATGCGCAGGACCCCCTGCCGGCAGACTGCGACGGCTATGATGCGATGGTGGTGCTGGGCGGAGAGCAGAGCGCGCTCGACGACGCGCTTTATCCCTATCTCCCGGACCTGACCCTCCTCATGCGCCGCTTTACCGAAACGGACCGGGCGGTCCTCGGCATCTGTCTCGGCAGCCAGCTTCTCGCGCGGGCCCATGGCGCGGACAATCACCTCGGCACGGCGCGGGAGTTCGGCTGGCAGGCGGTCGCGCTGACGCCGGCCGGTCTCGCAGACCCCGTCCTCTCGGCCGCAGGCGAACGCTTCCCGGTCTTCGAGTGGCATTCCGACACCTTCACCCTGCCGCCCGGAGCGGAGGTTCTGGCCTGGAACGACACGGTTCCGCTGCAGGCCTTCCGCATCGGCCGGGCGAGCTACGGCATGCAGTTTCATTTCGAGGCGGGAACGGCCGTGATCGCCACGTGGAAGGAGATCTACAAGGACCAGATCGACCGGATCGATCCGGACTGGCTTTCCCGTTCCGCCCGTCTCCAGGCACGACATGGCGCGGCGTCCGACAGAGCGGGGCTGGCGCTCGCACGCGCCTGGGTCGAAACGATCCTCGTTCTGCAAGGGGGCGAAGTGGCATCGGCGCATTGCGGGCGAAACGTCTCTCAAGGCTGACGAAACGCCCGCCGACCATTGCGGCTTCAAGCCCTTCCCCCTATTCTCTTGATCATGAAGAGGTGGAGGACGCGCCGGTCTCCGGCGTGCGAGGCGCAATGATAGACCCTGCCGGACAGACGTCGAACCCATCGGTTCGCAATCGGATCGATGCGCGCTGCAGAACGCTGCTGCGCGTCGGCCTGCCGGTTGCCGGCCTCTGCGCCGGCATCGTCGTCGCCAGTCTCTACGGCACGACAGGTCCCGCCGCGGCCGCGGATTGCGAAGCGACGCCGAATGCCGGGATCGACTGGAGCGGCTGCAGCAAGGCCAACCTCATGCTGCCCTCGAGCACCCTGACCAATGCGGTCCTCGCCGGCGCCAATCTATCGGCCACCGATCTCGGCGGATCGGATCTCGCCGGTGCGAACCTCGAGAAGGCCACGCTGATCCGGGCCTCGCTGAGCGGTGCGACGGCGCAAAAGGCGAATTTCAAGCGGATCGAAGCCTACCGCTCCAACTTTTCCGGCATCAAGGCGGCCGGCGCGTCCTTCGCCGGCGCCGAACTGCAACGGACCAACCTGACGGAAGCGGACCTGACCGGGGCCGATTTCAGCAAGGCGGAGCTGTCGCGCGTCAACTTCGGGAAATCGACCCTGACCGGCACGCGCTTCTCGCTCGCCAACCTCGCCCGGGCCAAGCTGACGGGCGCGACCTTCGAGGGGCCGATCGCGTTCGACGAGGCGTTCCTCTATCTGACCCGCATCGAAGGGCTCGATCTCTCGACGGCAACCGGCCTGAAACAGGAGCAGATCGCGCTCGCCTGCGGCGATGCCAAGACGACGCTCCCACAGGGACTGACGCCGCCGCCGAATTGGCCCTGCAAGCACGACTGATCCTGCGAACACGATGGAAGGAACGGGAATGGCGCACGACCGGCCGCATCTGCCCCTGACCGGCGCCTGCCGCTGCGGCCAGGTTCGCCTGCGCATCACGGCCCAGCCGATCCTGACGATGGCCTGCCATTGCACGGGATGCCAGAAGATGACGGCTGGACCCTATTCCCTCAGCGTCGCCGTTCCCGCGGCCGGCTTCACGGTTGCCGAGGGCGAACCGGTGATCGGCGGTCTCCATGGCGACATGCTGCACCATTTCTGCTGCCCGCACTGCCTGAGCTGGATGTTCACGCGGATCGAAGGCCTGCCGGATATGGTCAATGTCCGCGCGACCATGCTGGACGATCTCACTTGGTATCGCCCCTTCATCGAGACCTATACCTGCGAAAAGCTCGCCTTCGCCGAAACGGGTGCCGCCCACAGCTACGAGCGTTTTCCGCCGATGGCGGATTTCGAGAGGCTGATCGGCGCCTATCACGCCGCAAGGTGAGGGTCAGAAGCCCTGGAACAGGAAGTCGAGCGCGGCGGTGATCTCGTCGGAACGCGACCGGAAATCGGCAACGAACGCGCCCATGTCCCGGGTCGGCACGACGGCCATAAACTGCGTCGCCATCACATATCGATTGCCCTCGATCTCAACGATCGGGTTCAGGCGGGGAAATGTCGGAGACAGATCGCCGGGAGGCAGAAGCGGTATCATCGTCCGCGTATCGAGGCCTGCGAGGATCTCCGCCTGCACGTCCAGCGCGAGGGCACCGTCATATCGCAGGCGGTAGGCGCAGAATCGGGCCATCAGAACTGGCGATAGCGCGCCAGCGGCAGGCCATGCTCGGCGATATAGCGATTGCTCGCCGCAAACGCCTCGGCGTTCTCGATCAGCCAGAGGCGCTCCCGCTCCGCCTTGACCGCCTTGGCGACGCCGTCGGCGGCCGCGCTCGCAATATCGATGTTCAGTTCCAGCGCGTCGGCGACGAGTTTGTCGTCGAGCGCGACATCCGGCCTGGTTCGGGCGGTTTGCGACATGGGATCATCCTCGATCAAGGCCCGGGCCGCCTGCACATCTTCCGGCACATCTGCAGATCGCTTCCGGGCGAGAGGAACAGGATAGACCATCCCGTCCGGAAGAAAAGAGGCACCGCGTCGAACGGCTTCACGCCGTGACGGTTTCATCCTCGACCGGCGCGCCCGGCGCGTTCTTCTTGATGGATTCGATGCAGTTCTTGGCGCTGGCTTTCGAGGCGTAGGCTTCGGACTGGACCATGGGCTCGCCGTTTGCCGCCTTGAACCGGACGAAGTGTTCACCGCCCTTGTTCTCGACGATCTCGAAGCGGTAACCGGATCCCGTCTCGTCCTTGGTCAGATCGACGGTGGACGCGCCCGGCGCATTCTTCTTGATCGATTCGATGCAATTCTTGGCGCTGGCTTTCGACGCGTAGTTCTCCGACCAGACCATCACTTCGGCATTGTAGAGGAACTGGGCTCGAAACTGGCCGCCGGCGGCTTTCAGGATCTTGAACTTGTGCATGTCGTCTCCTTCCCTTCGGCCAAAAGCGGGTGCTTCCGTCCGTCAGTGAAACCTACAACAAAACAGGCAGGACCGAAATGCAAAGTAACAAATGACACAGTGCCGGCCCCGGGATCGGAAATGGAGGGCCGGCTGTGTCTCGCGCCTTACTCGTCGCTCATCTTCAGGGCGGCGATGAAGGCTTCCTGCGGGATATCGACCTTGCCGAACTGGCGCATGCGCTTCTTGCCGGCCTTCTGCTTGTCGAGCAGCTTGCGCTTGCGGCTGGCGTCGCCGCCATAGCACTTGGCCGTCACGTCCTTGCGCATGGCCGAGATCGTTTCGCGGGCAATGACGTTGCCGCCGATGGCCGCCTGGATCGGGATCTTGAACATGTGCCGCGGGATCAGATCCTTCAGCTTCTCGCACATGTCGCGTCCACGCTTCTCGGCCGCCGAGCGGTGCACCAGCATCGACAGCGCATCGACCGGCTCGCCATTGACCATGATCGACATCTTCACGAGGTTTCCCTCCTTGTAGCCGTCGAGATGGTAGTCGAACGAGGCATAGCCCTTGGAGATCGACTTCAGCCGGTCGTAGAAGTCGAACACGACTTCGTTGAGCGGCAGCTCATAGGTGAGCATGGCGCGCTTGCCGACATAGGTCAGTTCCGTCTGCACGCCGCGCCGGTCCTGGCAAAGCTTCAGGATGCCGCCGAGATAGTCGTCGGGGGTCAGGATCGTCGCCTTGATCCAGGGCTCGTGAATCTCCGAGATGCGCACCGGGTCCGGCATGTCGGCCGGGTTGTGCAGTTCCTTCTCGGTGCCGTCCGTCATGGTCAGCTTGTAGACCACCGACGGCGCGGTGGCGATCAGGTCGAGGTCGAACTCGCGCTCGAGACGTTCCTGGATGATTTCGAGATGCAGCAAGCCGAGGAAGCCGCAGCGGAAGCCGAAGCCGAGGGCGGCCGAGCTTTCCATTTCGAAGGAGAAGGACGCATCGTTGAGGCGCAGCTTGCCCATGGCCGAGCGCAGATCCTCGAAATCGGCGGCATCGACCGGGAAGAGGCCGCAGAACACGACCGGCTGTGCCGGCTTGAAGCCCGGCAGCGCCTGCGCCGTCGGCTTTTTGTCCTCGGTGATGGTGTCGCCGACGCGGGTATCGGCCACTTCCTTGATGGAGCCGGTGAAGAAGCCGATTTCGCCCGGTCCGAGACTGTCGACCGCCAGCATCTTCGGCGTGAGCACGCCGACGCGCTCCACCTGGTATTTGGCGTCCGTGCCCATCATGCGGATCGTCTGGCCCTTGGCGAGCACGCCGTCGATGACGCGCACGAGAACCATGACGCCGAGATAGGTGTCGTACCAGCTGTCCACCAGCAGCGCCTTCAGCGGCGCTTTTTCCCCGCCCGGGCTTTTCGGCGCCGGCAACTGATGGACGATCGCCTCGAGCACGTCGGGAATGCCGAGGCCGGTCTTGGCCGAAATCAGCACGGCCTGGCTGGCGTCGATGCCGATGACCTCTTCGATCTGCTCGCGGATGCGGTCGGGTTCGGCCGCCGGCAGGTCGATCTTGTTGAGGACCGTGACGATCTCGTGATTGTTGTCGATCGCCTGGTAGACGTTTGCCAGCGTCTGCGCCTCGACGCCCTGGCTGGCGTCCACCACCAGCAGCGAGCCTTCGCAGGCCGATAGCGAGCGGGAGACTTCATAGGCGAAGTCGACATGGCCGGGCGTGTCGATCAGGTTCAGGATGTAGGTTTCGCCATTGTTGGCCTTGTAGTGCAGACGCACCGTCTGGGCCTTGATGGTGATGCCGCGCTCGCGCTCGATATCCATCGAGTCCAGCACCTGCTCGGACATGTCGCGCTCGGCAAGGCCGCCCGTCGACTGGATCAACCGGTCGGCAAGCGTCGACTTGCCATGATCGATGTGGGCGACGATGGAGAAGTTGCGGATATGATCCAGCGGCGTCTTGGAGGATGGTGTGCTCATGCGCCCGCATATAGCAGCGCTCCCGACGGGCGCAAAGCGGGAAATGCAGGGTGTTCAGCATTCGGATACCATAATGTCCAGCACCACCGACGCGTCTTGACTCCATCATAGAAGACGATAATTCTCTTATGATGGAAAATGATCTCTCATCGTTCGACCCCGATATCGCCGAGAGACTGCGGGCCTTGCGGCAGGCGCACGCTACGACGCTCGACGCGCTGGCGCAGCGGTCCGGCGTCAGCCGTGCCATGATCTCCCGCATCGAGCGCGGCGAGGCCAATCCCACCGCCCAGCTTCTGGCGCGCCTCTGCCACGCGCTCGGCACGACGCTCTCGCGCTTCTTTGCCGAGGAAGCACCAAAGGAAACACCCTTGCGGCGCGCGGGCGGGCAGCATGTCTGGCGCGATCCGGAGACGGGCTATGTCCGGCGCGCCGTTTCTCCGGAAGCCACCGGCTCCCCGGTCGATATCGTCGATGTCGCTTTCCCGCCCGGCGGGCGGGTCGTGTTCGAGCCGCAGCTTTTCGAGCCCCGGGCATTCGAGCCCCGGGCATTCGAGAGCGGCACGACGCAGCATCTCTGGATGCTCGACGGGCGCATGACGATGACGGCGGGCGACGAAACCTACGATCTCCACAGCGGCGACTGCCTGTTCATGCGGCTGAGCGAGACGATCGTCTTCTCGAACCCGCACGAACATCCCGCCCGCTACGCCATCATCCTGCATCGCGGTCATCCGCAAACGAGCAAGGGACGCGCATGACCATCGTAACCGCCGACAGACCGCAGACGATCCGCCCCCTGACCGGAGACGAGGCCCGCACCGTCATCCCCGCTTTGTCCGCGATCCTGACCGATTGCGTTGCCGACGGCGCCTCGGTCGGCTTTCTCTCGCCCTTCACCGAGGCCGATGCGGCGATCTACTGGCGCAGCGTCGCCGATGCCGTGGCGAACAGGCAGGTCGTGCTCATGGTCGCGGAGCATGCGGGCGAGATCCTCGGCACGGTACAGCTCGGCATCGCCCTTCCGCCCAACCAGCCGCATCGGGCGGATCTCAAGAAGCTTCTCGTCCACCGGCGCGGCCGCGGGCACAGCCTTGCCCGGTCGTTGATGGACGCTGCGGAGGAGCAGGCGCTGGCGCTCGGGCGGCATCTTCTCGTGCTGGATACGGCGACCGGCAGTCCGGCCGAGGCGATCTATGCCCGGCTCGGCTGGAGCCGGGCCGGGGTCGTCCCCGATTACGCGCTCTTTCCCGATGGCAGCTTCTGCGGCTCGACCTTTTTCTACAAGTCGCTTCTCTCGAACGACACGCCTGTCCCGGCCGAAAACCGATTTCCATCATAAGGCCGCAATCAATGCTATGAGGAGCAGGGAGCAATTTTGGGGACTCTTGATTCGATGATGAAGAAAATCGCCATCATGGCCGTGTCGGCCATCTATCTTTCCGGCTGCACGACCACCGACCCGTATACGGGCGAACAGAAGATGTCGAACACCGCAGGCGGCGCGCTGATCGGTGCCGGCCTCGGCGCCGCGACCGGCCTTCTCGTCGGTGGCAGCGCCCGCGGGCGGCGTGATTCCGCGCTGGTCGGCGCCGGTATCGGCGCGCTCGGCGGCGGTCTCATCGGCAACTACATGGACAGCCAGGAAAGCGAGCTGCGCGCCCAGCTTCAGGGCACCGGCGTCTCCGTCACCCGCCAGGGCGACCGCATCATCCTGAACATGCCGTCGAACATCACGTTCGCGACCGATCAGGACCAGGTCATGCCCGGCTTCTATGCGACGCTGAACTCGGTCGCGATCGTGCTGCGCAAGTTCAACAAGACGCTGGTCGATGTCGACGGCCACACGGACTCGACCGGCAGCGCCGGCTACAACCAGGGTCTCTCGGAACGCCGCGCCGCATCCGTTGCCAACTATCTCGGCAGCCAGGGCGTGGACCAGCGCCGCATGTCGGCCATGGGCTACGGCGCCGAACGTCCGGTCGCCTCCAATTCGAGCGAAGCCGGCCGCGCCCAGAACCGTCGCGTGGAAATCTCGATCGCGCCGATCAAGGAACAGTAAGCGTCCTTTCGCTTTTTGCAGGACGAAAGCCGGTGCCGCGAGGTGCCGGCTTTTTTCGTTCAGACGGGCGGATAGTCGTGAAGGCCGCCGCGGAAATCCTCGACCCTGTAGCCCCCGTCCGTCGGTACGATGCTCGGGGCCGAGATGACCGCCTTGCCGTGGCCGCCGGGAATGTCGAGCACGTAGGTCGGCTGGCAGAGCCCGGAGATCGTGCCGCGCAGGGCAGCGACCAGCGCTTGCCCTTCTTCGACTGACAAGCGGAAATGCGCGGTTCCCGGCGCGAGATCCGGATGATGCAGGTAATAGGGCTTGATGCGGGTCTCGACGAAGGCCCGCATGAGGGCGCCCAGCGTCTCGACATCGTCGTTGACGCCCTTGAGCAGCACCGTCTGGCTGATCATGACGATGCCGGCATCCACCAGCCGGGCGCAGGCATCGCGCGCCTGGTCTGTCAGCTCGCGCGGATGGTTGGCGTGCAAGGCGACATAGACCGTCTTGCGGCTCGCCTGGAGCGCGGCGATCAGCGCCGCATCGATCCGCGCGGGATCGACGGCGGGAACGCGGCTGTGCAGCCGGACGATCTTCACATGCGCGATGGCTGCCAGCCGGCCCATGATGTCGGCGAGCCTGCGGGGGGACAGCACCAGCGGATCGCCGCCGGTCAGAATGACCTCCCAGATCCCGGCATGGTCGGCGATATAGGCGATGGCCGCATCCAGCGCGTCGCCGGCGAGCATTCCCAGCCCCTCCGGGCCGACCATCTCGCGGCGGAAGCAGAAGCGGCAATAGACCGGGCAGACATGCACGGCCTTCAGGAGCACGCGATCCGGATAGCGATGCACGATGCCGTCGACGGGGCTATGGGCGGCATCGCCGATCGGGTCGGCGCGCTCTTCCGGCCTGTGGTCGAGTTCGGCGATATCGGGAACGAACTGCAGCGCGATCGGATCGCGCGGATCGGCGGGATCGATCAGCGCGGCCATTTCGGGCGTGATGCCGATGGCGTAGCGGCGCGCGACGGCCTCGACATCGCCGGTCTGAGGTCCCACCAACCCGGCATCGCGCAGCTGGCCCACGCTCTTCAGCGGCAATTCCTTCACAGGGCTCACCGGTCCGCTCCCGTCTCGGCCACCGGCGCCCAGAGCACCTGTTCGATCCGCGCCGCGTCCGTTGCCAGCATCACCAGACGGTCGAAACCGAGCGCGCTGCCGCTTGCCTCCGGCATGATCGCAAGGGCGGCGAGAAAATCCTCGTCGATCGGGTAGCGCTCGCCATAGATGCGGCTCTTTTCCGCCATTTCCAGCTCGAACCGCCGCCGCTGCTCGCCGGCATCCGTCAGCTCGCCGAACGCATTGGCGAGCTCGACGCCGCAGGCATAGAGCTCGAACCGCTCCGCGACGCGCGGGTCTCCCGGCGACGGGCGGGCAAGGGCGGCTTCGGCAACCGGATATTCCATCAGGATCGTCGCCCGGCCGAGGCCGAGATGCGGCTCGATCTTTTCGACCAGAACCCGGCTGAAGAGATCGGACCAGCTGTCGTCTTCCGCCATGCGGATGCCGGCCCCGGCGACGGCTGCGGCCAGCGCATCGCGGTCGGTCTCGCCGTTCGGGGCGACCGTCTTGAGGAGGTCGATGCCGGAATAGCGGGCAAACGCCTCCGCCAGCGTCAGGCGCTCGGGTTCCAGCGCGGGATCGCAGGACCGACCGCGATGGCCGAGACTTCGCGTTTGCGCAGCCTCGGCCGCGCGCTGCAGCATCTCGTGGCCGTCCGCCATCAGTGACTGGTAGGTTTCGCCAACACGATACCATTCGAGCATGGTGAATTCGGGATGGTGCAGCGGTCCGCGTTCCCGGTTGCGATAGACGGGCGCAAAGCAGGCGATGCGGCGTTCGCCGGCGGCCAGCAGTTTCTTGCAGGCGAACTCCGGCGAGGTGTGGAGATAGAGCGGTGCGCGCGTGCCGTCGGGGCCGATCGCGGCCGTCTCGAAGGCATGGAGATGGGCTTCGTTTCCGGGCGAGACCTGAAGGGCTGCGGTTTCCACCTCGATGAAATCCTCCTGCGCGAGATAGTCGCGCAGCGCCGCCTTGATCCGGTTGCGTGCCACGAGAAAGGGACGGCGATCGGCGTGAACATGCGGCGTCCACCAGGGAGAGGCTGCGGCTGGTGTCATGGCGGGGTCGGTCCGTGGTTCGATCTCGGGCATCGCCTCGGCGTGCAGGCAGCCCTTTCCGTTCAGGCATTCCTGCGGCATCCAAGCGGCCCGCACTGGCTATTTGCCCTGATATGCGCTAGGTGCGGCCCAAATCCGGTTTTATCCGCATCGCAGATGGGGCAGATGTCCACGCTCTACGATGCATCTTTACCAGTTACAAGGAAGACTTATGGTCAAGGTGATCGCCTCCTCCGTTCGCAAGGGCAATGTGCTCGACGTCGACGGCAAGCTCTATGTCGTTCTCACGGCCGCCAACTTCCACCCCGGCAAGGGCACGCCGGTGACGCAGGTGGACATGCGCCGGATCTCCGACGGCGTGAAGGTTTCCGAGCGCTACCGCACGACCGAGCAGGTCGAGCGTGCCTATGTCGAGGACAGCGATCACACCTTCCTCTATGAAGATGGCGAAGGCTACCACTTCATGAACCCGGCAAACTACGACCAGCTGGTGATGACTTCCGACGACATCGGCGACCAGAAGGTCTTCCTCCAGGACGGCATGACGGTCACGCTGTCGATCCACGAAGGCCTTGCCATCGCGATCCAGCTGCCGCGCCATGTGACGCTCGAAATCGTCGAGACCGAGCCGGTCACCAAGGGCCAGACGGCGTCCTCGTCCTACAAGCCGGCCATCCTGTCGAACGGCGTGCGCACGCTCGTGCCCCCGCATATCGTCGCCAACACCCGCGTCGTCATCGCGACAGAAGACAATTCCTACGTCGAGCGCGCCAAGGACTGATCGTCGCGCAAGCGACACATAGAAAAGGGCGCCGCAATGAACGGCGCCCTTTTTTCGTTTCGGTCTCGAAGCTTATCAGTGCTTCAGTTCGGGATAGGCTTCGGCCACGTCCGACGCATCGCTGCGCGTATCGTCATAGCCTTCGAGCGTCACCGAAACGGCATCCTCCACATCCAGCCCGCCGTCGCGACGGACCGGAATGCGGTCGCCATTGGCCCGCACGAGCGTTGCCTCGCCCTTGAAGCCCTGGTTCAGCAGCCAGTCGCGCGGTGCGCTGAGCTTGATGCGCACCTGACGCGATTCATCCTCTTCACGGGCGACGATCAGCTCGTAGGTGACGGGCTGCGTCTGCCCGTTGATTTCGAGCCTGCCCTGACCGTTGCCTTCGGCAGCGAATGTCAGCATGTTCATCTCCTAGAAATCGGTCGCGATCCAGAGTTTTTTCCGGGCGTCGCTTAGCGACGGACCATGCGGCCGATGGCGATCAGGATGCAGGCACCGATGAAGCCCGTGATCAGGTAGGCGATCCAGCCGGCACCGAGCGACACGCCGATGGCGGCCAGGATGGCGTTGAGCACGACGGCACCGATGATGCCGAGGATGATGTTCATGAACACGCCCATATTGGACTTCATGAACTGTTCTGCGAGCCAACCGGCAAAACCGCCGATGATGATTGCTGCGAGCCAGCCTACGCCGTTAACGTCCATTGTCATTCTCCGTGGGTTCAATAATTTCGAATTGCCAGAGTGAACGTGGAGCGTGTGGTTTTGTTCCGCCTGCGGGTCCGGCAGCATAAGGCTCGTCTTAGCAGCGCGTTCGCCATGTCGTCGCCTGCATGGCAGGTCCTGTCGACCGTCCGGCACGCGATATCCGGGCGCCGGACGGGCATCGGCGCGCCGGAAGGGCATTGGCGGGTGCATTCGCGCTTGATCTTCCCACAGAAGGGTCTAGTTTAGAACCATTCTAATTCAGGACCGATCATGCTGACGACATTCTTCTCCCGCTCCCGCCGCGCCTTCGACAGTTTGAGCGAACAGGAAATCCTCGCGCTGGCGATCTCCTCCGAGGAGGACGATGCCCGGATCTATCTGGCCTATGCCGATCATCTGCGCGCCGCCTACCCCGCTTCGGCCAAAGTGTTCGAGGACATGGCCCAGGTCGAGCAGACCCATCGCAACATGCTGATCGACATGCACCGCCGCCGCTTCGGCGAGCGGATCCCGCTTCTTCGCCGGGAGCATGTCAGCGGCTTCATCCGCCAGAAGCCCGATTGGCTGCAGCGCAACCTGACGCTCGACCAGATGCGGCAAGAGGCCGAGACGATGGAGCGGCAGGCGCAGAACTTCTACCACGAGGCCGCCAAGCGGACCGGGGACGCGGAAACGCGAAAACTGCTCGGCGATCTCGCTCTGGCGGAAGAGGGTCACGAGGATATCGCCCGCATGCTCGGCGCGCGGCACACGCCCGACGACGTCAAGACCTCTGAAGACGAAACGGCGCGGCGGCAATTCGTGCTGACCTATGTGCAGCCGGGGCTTGCGGGTCTCATGGACGGATCGGTCTCGACGCTGGCGCCGATCTTCGCCGCAGCCTTTGCGACGCAGGACACCTGGCAGACCTTCCTCGTCGGCCTCTCGGCCTCAGTCGGTGCCGGCATCTCGATGGGCTTCACCGAGGCCGCGCATGACGACGGCAAGATCTCCGGACGCGGCTCGCCTTTGAAGCGGGGCCTCGCCTGCGGCATCATGACCGCCGTCGGCGGCCTCGGCCATGCCCTGCCCTATCTCATCCCGGATTTCTGGACCGCGACCACGCTCGCCGTCGCCGTCGTCTTCATCGAGCTCTGGGCCATCGCCTTCATCCAGAACCGCTTCATGGAAACGCCGTTCCTGCGCGCAGCCTTCCAGGTGGTGCTGGGCGGCGGACTGGTCCTGGGCGCCGGCATTCTGATCGGAAACAGTTGAGGCGCCTTCCGGCGCCTCAGGAAATCTTCAGGTCGTGCCCGGCCCTTAGCGCCCGACCGAACCCACGACGATTTCGGCACCGTTTTCGATGGTGACCCAGCGGCCGGTGTTGAACGAGGCCTGGCGCTTGAGGAAGCGATAGGGGGTCTTCGTCCAGAGCTTCACCTCGTCGTCGAGATTGTCGAGGATGAAATCGCCCTGGGCGGTGCGCACGGTCAGGACCGCGTGGCCTTCGCCGTCGGGCTTGCGCACGACGGTGATCAGCACGTCCGCCGGCGAGAAGCCCTTCTCCATGAGGCGCTTGCGCTTGAGGAGAACATAGTCCTCGCAGTCGCCGGCCGTCGTCGGATAGGCCCAGACTTCATCCTGGCCATAGAGTTCGAGGTCGGTGACCGGCGCGATCTCGTGATTGGTCTCGGCATTGACGGTGCGGATGACGGACCAGCCATAGGCGGTGACGCGCGGTGCGGGGGTGGAACGGGTGCGGATGTCGCACTCGGCTGCATAGGTCTTGCAGAATTCGTAATGGCCGATGGGTTGGGATGTGATCGCGCCTGTCTGCATGGACAGCGTGGTTGCAGAGAGCGCCGGTACGGCAGCGCTTGCCGAAACGAGAAGGCCCGCAAGTGCGACGACCATTCCCTTGAGCCCCGTCATCTGTGCCATTCACATCCCCTGTGGCGCAGGGATGCATTCGCCGCAAAACATGCGACGTCCGGTCCCCGCTCAAATATGACAACAACGCCGGTTTCGCGTCTTGAAGGCTGCGCGCACCGCTCTAATCGTTAACAGAAAGTTAACAGCCAACTTCCCCCTGCGTCAATCTGAAGATTCAGGGATCGATTCATATGGTTAAAATTGGAGACATTTCGGCATCACCTTCGCCAAGTTGCTCATAGTATTATGCTTTCTTGGAGATCAGTCCCTTTACGCAAAGGGTTAACGCCATGCCGGCGGACTTTCGGGAAAGCTTGAAGGGCGCGGCTGTTGCTGCGGTGCACCATTCCACCCGTCATGATTCCGTAAAGGAAACGACGCCTGACTGTCATCGACGGCTGCTAGCAGCGGCGTGGATCTATCCGAGGCAACACGCCCGGATAGCCCTTCACGTCCCTGCGAGAGGCACAAGCGATGAAACCTTCCCTGCTCACATCCGTCCTCGGCGGCCTTCTGGCCGCCACGACGCTCACCGCCTTCACGGCGTCCCCGGCCCATGCGGAAAAGACCAGGTTCGAATTCTGGTACGGCCTGTCGGGCGATCTCAGCGAGCGCGTCCAGGAGGCCTGCTCGAAATTCAACCAGTCGCAGGGCGACTTCGAAGTCGTCTGCACCTCGCAGAACGGCTACGACGCCACGCTGCAGAACACGATCGCGGCCTATCGCGCCAAGAAGCAGCCGGCCATCACCCAGATCTATGACGCCGGCACGCTGGACCTGATGCTCTCCAAGGCCTTCGTTCCCGCCAAGAAGCTGATGGCCGACAACGGCTACAAAATCGACTGGGACAATTATTTCGGCGGCATCGCCAATTATTACGCGACGGCCGCGGGCGAGCTGAACTCCTTCCCGTTCAACTCCTCGACCGCCATGTTCTACTACAATGTCGATGCCTTCCAGAAGGCCGGCATCGACTTCAAGCCGGACACCTGGGAACAGGTCGAGGAGGCCGCCCGCAAGCTGAAGGCTGCCGGCTACGCGTGCCCGATGGGCATGAGCTTCGACACCTGGGCGACGATGGAGCAGTTCTCGGCCATCCACAACCAGCCGATCGCGACGCAGGCCAACGGCTACAAGGGCCTCGACGCCGAAGTCGTCTTCAACAAGACCAAGTTCGTCGATCAGGTGAAGTTCCTGAAGAAGCTCGCCGACGAGAAGCTGGTGGTCATCAAGACCAAGCAGCTCGGCATGGATGTCGTTCCCGCCTTCACCTCGCAGACCTGCCAGATGATCCAGACCTCGATCGCCGATCACGGCACGATCGGCAAGACGCTGCCGGAAGGCGTGAAGTGGGAGGTCGCCATGCTTCCCGTCTGGAAGGGCACCGAGCGGCAGAATTCGCTCGTCGGCGGCGCGTCGCTCTGGGTCATGGCCGGCCTTCCCGATGCGCAGTACAAGGGTGCGGCCGCCTTCCTCAACTATCTCGGCACGCCGGAGATGGCGCAGTGGTGGTCGACCGTCACCGGCTACATCCCCGTCACCAAGACCGGCTTCGAGGCCATGAAGGCCAACGGCTTCTACGACAAGGCCCCCTACAAGGGCCGTGAACTGGCGATCGACAGCCTCACCTACACGCCGACCTCGGAGAACACCCGCGGCATCCGCCTCGGCGGCTTCACGCAGATCCGCAAGGAAGTCGGCACCGCGCTCGAAGCGATCTTCATGCAGAACGCCGACGTGCAGACGGCACTCGACCAGGCGGCCGAACGCAGCAATGCCGTGCTCCGCCGCTTCGAAAAGACCTATGCCGGGCAGACGCTGAACTAAGCCTCCCTGCCATCATCGCGCCTGCCGCCGCGTGGCGGCAGGCTTTCCTGCCTTCGAGTTCAACTCCGGAATTCCCCCATGGACAAACGCGCCGTCTTTCGAAGCTGGTGGCTGCCGACCGCCTTCGCCCTGCCCCAGCTCGCCCTCATCGCGCTGTTCTTCTACTGGCCGGCCGTCGCCGTCGTGCGCTGGGCGTTCACGCTGGAGCCGCCCTTCGGAGGATCGGCCGAATTCGTCGGTCTTGCCAATTTCCGCGAGGTGTTTGCCGATCCGCTCTACTGGAATTCGGTCCTCGTCAGCCTCACCTTCGCGCTCGCCGGCACGCTCAGCACCATCTTCATCGGCCTCGTGCTGGCGCTGGCGGTGGATCGGCAGCTGCCCGGATCGGGCGCCGTCCGCTTCCTCTACATCCTGCCCTATGCGATCGCGGGTCCGGCCGCCGGCATGGCGTTTCGGTTCATCCTGTCGCCCGAGCGCGGGCTGATGGCCTCGGTCAATGCCGTCCTTCCCGATTTCTGGAATCCGGCGAAATACGGCAGCCACGCGCTGATCCTCGTCATCGTCGTCTTCGCCTGGAAATGGGCCGGCTATACGTTCATCTTCCTGCTGGCCGGCCTGCAATCCGTGCCGAAATCGCTCACCGAAGCCGCCGCCATGGACGGTTCCGGGCCGATCCGCCGGGCGATCGACATCCAGATCCCGCTGCTTGCGCCCACGCTCTTCTTCCTGACCGTCATCATGATGACCGAGGGCTTCGTCGGACCGGACACCTACGGCATCGTCGCCCGCACCACGGATGGCGGTCCCAATCACGGCACCGACGTCATGGTCTACCGCATCGTCGAGGAGGCCTTTCGCGGCCTCAACTATTCCGGCGCCTCCGCCCAGAGCATCGTTCTCATCGGCCTCATCATGATCTTCACCTTCATCCAGTTCCGCTTCATCGAGCGGCGCGTGCACTACAAGTGAGACGACCGTGATCCAGCGCACCCCTTATGCCGACGCCTTCACCTACGGTCTCATGGCCCTCGGCTTCCTCCTCCTCATCGGCCCTTTCGCGGTCATCGTCGCCGGCGCCAGCCAGACGGTGCAGCAGGTCAACGCCGTGCCCTTCAACTTCCTGCCGCAGAACCAGCTGATCGCCAACATGACGGCCGCCTGGACGCGGGCGGACCTCGGCACGGCCATGCTGAACAGCTTCATCATGGCGACCCTGGTCACTTTCGGCAAAGTCGCGCTCTCGGCGCTCACCGCCTTCTCCATCGTGTTCTTCCGCACGCCGCTCAAGCATTTCTTCTTCTGGATCGTCTTCATCACGCTGATGCTGCCGCTCGAAGTGCGCGTGGTCCCGACCTATGCGGTCGCCGCCGATCTGTTCGAGCCGATCCGCCTGCTGATCGCCTGGGTGACCGGCATCACGGTCTCGATCGAATGGAACCTGCTGAATTCCTACGCCGGCCTGACGCTGCCGCTGGTGGCAACGGCCACCGGCACCTTCCTCTATCGCCAGTTCTTCCTGACGCTCCCGGACGAGCTCGCCGAAGCCGCGCGCATGGATGGTTCGGGCCCGGTCCGCTTCTTCATCGACATGCTGCTCCCCCTCTCCCGCACCAACATGCTGGCGCTGACCACCATCATGTTCGTCTACGGCTGGAACCAGTATCTCTGGCCGCTGCTGATGATCACCGATCCCGCCTACAAGACGACGATGATGTCGCTCGTCTCTCTCCTGCCGGCCGAAAACGGCACGCCGGACTGGAACGTGACGCTCGCCGGCTCTCTCATCATCATGCTGCCACCGCTCCTCGTCGTCGCCGTCCTCCAGCGCTGGTTCGTCCGCGGCCTCGTCGCCAGCGAAAAGTGACCCTCCATCGCCGAAGAACGGCCCCCTCAGAACGGCATTCCCAGAAAGGCTTCACCCATGGCTGACATCACCATCCGGGCCGTCCGCAAATCCTACGGCAAGACCGCGACGCTGCACGGCATCGACCTTGCCTTCGCCTCGGGCGAATTCGTCGTCATCCTCGGCCCCTCCGGCTGCGGCAAGTCCACGCTGCTGCGCATGATCGCCGGGCTCGAAGACATCACCGGCGGCGAGATCGAGATCAACGGCCGCGTCGTCAACGCGCTCGAACCGCGCGAGCGCGGCTGCGCCATGGTGTTCCAGAACTATGCGCTCTATCCGCACATGACCGTGGCCGACAATATCGGCTATGCCCTGAAAGTCGCCGGCGTGCCCAAGGCCGAGCGCCGGACGCGCATTGCCGAAACAGCCCGTATCGTCGGGCTCGGCGATTATCTCGAGCGCAAGCCGGCGGCCCTTTCGGGCGGCCAGCGCCAGCGCGTCGCCATGGCCCGCGCCATCATCCGCGAACCCGGCGTCTTCCTGTTCGACGAACCGCTGTCGAACCTCGATGCGACGCTGCGCGTCACCATGCGCGCGGAGATCCGCAAGCTGCATCAGCGGCTGTCGGCCACCTCGGTCTTCGTCACGCATGATCAGGTCGAGGCGATGACGCTCGCCGACAAGCTGGTCGTCATGAACAAGGGCCATGTGGAACAGGTCGGCCAGCCGCTCGACATCTATCATCGTCCGGCCAGCACCTTCGTCGCCTCGTTCATCGGCGCGCCGCCCATGAACCTGATCGATTGCAGCATCGATGCCACGGACGCCGTTGCCCGCCACGAGCATCTGGCGATCCCCGTGCCGGCGGCCATCTCGGCTGCCCTTGGCGGCCGCGCGGTGACGCTCGGCATTCGCCCGGAGGAATGCCGCGTCCTGCCGGTCGGCCAGGGCCTGCCGGCCCGGGTCGATTTCGTCGAGGAGCTCGGCTCGGGACGGATCGTCCACGTCGCCTTCGGCAGCCGCATCTTTGCAGCCGCCATTCCGGCTGATATCCGTGTGGTGCCCGGCGACCTGATCGGGCTCGCTTTGCCCGAGGCCCAGCTCCACGTCTTCCACCGCGAGACCGGCAAGCGCATCGACGTGACGCATTCGACCGGGCGTCTCGGAAGGCACCAGGGCCAAGACGCCGCACCGCAGGCCGCGGAAGCGGTTTGAACCACAGACGCATTCAGGACACCAAGGGAAGGCTCAGCCATGAAGGACATCATTTCCGCCGTCGGCTTCTGCAACCGCACCGGCAAGGGCGACCTGTCGGTCCTCGACGCCTCGCTGCGCGAGATCGCCGAAACCGGGGCCAATGCCTGCGAGATCGGCATCTATGGCGAAGAGATCATCGCCGGCGGCCGGATCATCGAGGACCGGACCCGGCGTGTGGTCGATATCGTGCGACCCTATGATTTTCAGAAACTCTCGCTGCACGGGCAGATCGTCTCCAATTTCATGGACCGCCAGCATCTGCACCTGCAGAAGAAGGTCGTGCGGGCGATGCTCGAACTCTGCGACCGCCTCGGCGCCGGCATTCTCGTGCATCATTCGGGCGCGGCGCTTCTCGGACCCGACGAGAACGGTGCGGATCTCGACCAGATGGAACGCGATGCGCTGGCCGAAATGGGCGATGTCGCGCGCGGCTACGGCGTGCGCATCGTGCTCGAAAACATCTTCACGACGGAAAGCGGGCAATATCGCCAGACGCCGCGCCAGGTGGCCGAAACGGTGCGCGCGGTCGGCTCCGACAATGTCGTGGCGCTGATCGATTTCTCGCACGCCTATATCGAATCGACCTTCAAGGGCCTCGATTTCCGCGATGAGCTGCGCGCCATGGCGCCGGTGACAGGCCATCTGCACGTCCATGACAGCTTCGGCCTGCCCTATACCCGGAAGACCTTCTACCACCCGGCCGAAGCGACCGCGCTCGGCATCGGCGACCTGCACCTGCCGATCGGCTGGGGCGATATCGCCTGGGAGGAGATCTTCTCCGAGCTGACCTTCCTGCCCGACACGACGCTGATCATGGAAATCGACTCCGGCCGCTTCCTCGACCAGCAGCCCGCCTGCCTGACGCAGGCCCGCACGCTCGCGACCCTGGTCAACGAACGCGCGTCCGCCGCGACCCGCGAGGCCTTGAGAGCCTGACGCCGGCCAAACGACGGGCGGGCCCGCCCCCCATCACGCTGGCCCCCGTCACGCCGGCCCCCCGTCAAGCCACCCTCGTCAAGCCGCCGCCATCACACCATCGATGGCGGCGAGGATCCGCTCGAGATCCTCGGGTCTGGACAGGCGGTGGTCGCCATCGCCGATCAGCGTCATCACCACGTCGTCGGCCGGCAGATGCTCCATCAGCTTCAGGGCGTGGGTAAAGGGCACATCCGGGTCCGCCATGCCCTGGAGGATATGGATCGGGCATCCCGTCTCGATCATGCCGGACAGCACGACGTTCGCCCGTCCGTCCGCCATCAGGGCTGCGGTGAAGATATTGGCGTCGGGTCCGTACGGCGTCGCCTCCTCGAAATAGCCGCGCTCGGCCAGCGACGCCCGCTCCACCTCCGTCAGGTTCGGCTCGATCAGCTCGACGGTGAAATCCGGCGCCGGGGCGATGAGCACGAGGCCGGCAACGCGGTTTCCCTCGCCCCGGGCGCGCAGTTCCTGGACGGCGCGCAGCGCGATCCAGGCGCCCATGGACGAGCCGATAAGAACCATCGGCCCGCGCACGGCATGGTCGATCACGGCAAGGCTCTCTTCCAGCCAGCGCGAGATCGTGCCGTCGCGGAATGCGCCACCCGACGCGCCATGGCCCGAATAGTCGAGCCGCAGGCAGGCGCAGCCGGTTTCGCGGGCATGGCGCTCGATCTCCACCGCCTTGGTGCCGCTCATGTCCGAGCGGTAGCCGCCGAGCCAGACGAGCGTCGGCTTCGCGTCATCCGTGCCGCGCTGCAGCAGATAGGCGATGCGGCGTGCGGAGGCGTCGCTGCCCACATCGAGGGTCTGAGGCTGGACAAGCTGGGGGGTAAGCGACATATGCGTTCCTTCCGGGGCGACGCCTCGACAGAGAAGCGGCCGAATTTCTTCTAAAACAGATTTTGCGGGCGCATGACAGGTGGTGATTTTCTTTCCGACCTGTGGTAAAGACGTCGCCTCAAACGATCCAGGCAATCCCGCGGCCAGCGCCGCTTTCGGATCCTGCCTCGTCCACCATCAAGACGTCGTCAACAACTCGAGGAGAGTACGACCATTCGCAGACCTTTCAAAACTGATGCCCCGGTCAAGGACGGCCCCCGTTCCAACAAGGAGATCCGCGTTCCCCGGATCCAGCTGATTGATGCCGAGGGCGGCAACCAGGGCATCGTGCCGACCGACCAGGCACTCCGCATGGCAGAAGAAGCCGGCCTCGATCTCGTCGAGATCTCGCCGAATGCCGAACCGCCGGTGTGCAAGATCCTCGATCTCGGCAAGATGAAGTACGCGACCCAGAAGAAGGCCGCCGAAGCGCGCAAGAAGCAGAAGATCATCGAGATCAAGGAGATCAAGATGCGTCCGAACATCGACACCCACGACTATGAGGTGAAGATGCGCGCGATGAACCGCTTCTTCGAAGAAGGCGACAAGGTCAAGGTGACGCTGAAGTTCCGCGGCCGTGAAATGGCGCACCAGGAACTTGGCATGAAGCTACTGCTCCAGGTCAAGGAAGACACCACGACCATCGCCAAGGTGGAAGCCGAGCCCAAGCTCGAAGGCCGCCAGATGATGATGGTGCTCGCACCGAGATAAGGTCCGGCCGGACAGGCAGCAAGCCTGCCTCCGACCCGCCGTCAAAAGCCGTCCGCGACCCTGTCCCGGACGGCTTTTTCGTACCGGCATCCCACACCGCTACGGTGCCGGCGGATATACCCAGGCATAGCGAAAATGGTAGAGATCGCCCGGCCGGCCGTAATAGTAAGGCTGCGCGATGTCCCGCGCCTCGAGAGGCTCGGCCGGCGCCGTGCCGGTGGCGGCGCGGACATAGGCCTCGGACCAGTCCCGCAAGGCGGGCTCCAGCGGCGCGTCCGCTTTCCCGTCGTCCCGCCAGACCAGCAGAAGCGGATGCTCCGCATCGAAGGCTATCCGCTGCCGGACGATCCCGGAACCCGGGATCGTCACGGGAATATCGGGCGCATTCAGGCGCAGGTTGCCCGCCATCTGCTCCTCGCCGGTCGCGATCAGCGCCGGGCGATGCCGGCCGGCCGACAGGATCGCCTCGATCGCGGGCCGGTAGGGAACGTTGATCTTCTTGTAGTCCCCCGTCAGCCGCGCGGCGGGCACGCGCAGAAACAGCGCCAGCGGCACCACGATCATGACGAAGAGGACGATGCGCCCGAAATATTTCGGCGCGGGTCCGAGCGGCCGGTCCAGAAGGTCGATCTTCAGAGCGAGATAGACCGGCAGCAGGAAGAAGAACGGCGTCAGCCACCGCGCCTTGATGTGCGATGCGCCACCGACCACGACCAGCAGGACGAGCAAGACGACGAGCACCAGGAACATATGGCCGATCAGCCGCGACCACGAACTTTCCATGCGCCACGCCGCGCGCCACTGCCGGCCGAACACGATCGCAAACAGACCGAGCGTGGCGGCCGAAAACGCGATCAGCGATTGCGCGAGCGACAGCAGGCCGTCGCCGATCTGCACCAGGCGACCGCTGTCGCCGTCCTGCATCAGCTTGCCGAGCGTGCGGCCCGTGGCCGTCTGGAGATGATCGAGAAACCACAGCCCATGCGGCATCACGATCGCGATGGCGATGGCCGCCGTCAGAGCGAGGCGGAGATCGAAAAGGCGCCGCCGGAAAACCGGATCCAGCAGCACGGCGACGAGGCCCGCAAAGGGGAGCAGGACGAAATTATACTTGGCGATGACGCCGATGCCGATGGAAAGGCCGGTCAGCGCATAATGAAGGGCCGTCGGCCGCTGCAGGGTCGTGACCAACGCATAGACGAAGAGACAGCCGGCAAACAGAACGGCGACCGTATGCGTCAGGTCCCGCTGCGCCTCGAAGACGATCTGCGGGATGGTCAGCATGCCGAGGACGGCGATGACGGCCAGAACCGGATTGCGGATGATCCGCGCCGCCGTCGCCGCCACCAGGCCGTAACAGGCAAACAGCATCGCGTTTTTCAGAATCGACAGCGCCGGCAGGGAATTGCCGAGCAGCTCGACGGCGCCGTATTGCAGCCAGTTGTAGAATGGCGGCTGGCTGTCATAGCCGAGCGCCAGACCCTGCGCGAGAAAGAGCTGCTGGCCCTCGTCGAGTTCCAGCGAATGGGGCAATGCCAGCCGCAGCACGATGTTGACGGCGAAATAGAGCGCGAACAGGCCCAGAAGCCGTCCGCGATGCTGCGACAGGGCCTCGATCATGTCAGCGGCCCCGTTCGTAGACCTTCCGGACGATATAGCTCGCCTCGCTTCCCGAGGTCCGGACGAGCATTTCCGCGAGCACGCCGGTGGTGACCATCTGTACGGCGGCGATGAACAGCATGAAGGCGGTGGTGAACATCGGCCGCGTTCCGATATCCTGTCCGAGGATGAACTTGGCCCAGGCGAGATAGACGAACATCAGAGCGCTCGCGCCGCCGAACATCAGGCCGATCGAGCCGAAAAACTGTGCCGGCCGCTGGCGGAAGCGCATGAAGAACATGACGGACAGGAGATCCAGCACCACCTTGAACGTGCGGGAAATCCCGTATTTCGAGGTGCCGAACTGCCGCGGATGATGATCGACCACCATTTCGCCGATGCGCGACGTCGGCACCACATTGGCGACCCAGGCGGGAATGAAGCGGTGCATGCCGCCGATGATCAGCACGTGTTTCAGGATTTCGGTGCGGTAGAGTTTCAGGCCGCAGCCATAATCGTGGATATGGACGCCGGTGATTCTCCGGATCAGCCGGTTGGCGATCCAGGAGGGAATGAGCCGCAGCACGAGACCGTCCTGCCGCGTCTTGCGCCAGCCGCACAGAAGATCGAGTTCGCGCTCCTCCAGCACCTCGATCATGTTCGGAATATCGAAGGGGTCGTTCTGGAGATCGCCGTCGAGCGTGACGAGAAGCCGGCCACGCGCCGCGTCCATGCCCGCCTGGATGCCTGCCGCCTGGCCGAAATTGCGCTGGAACGCGATGATCCGGAGATCGAGGCCCGGTCGGTCCATCTGCTTGCGGCAGTTGAGGAGCGTTGCATCGGTGGAACCGTCATCGACGATGATCAATTCCCACGGCTTACCGAAGTCCTTCAACGCATCGCAGATGCGGTCGAACAAGGGCACGATGTTGTCTTCCTCGTTGAAGACAGGGATAAGGACAGAAAGCTCGACCTCAGGCGCAACGAGGGCCGCGCTCTCGGCGATGAACTCAGTTTCTGAAGAGGTTTCCCGCACGTGATGCTCCGGAGATATCTGGTTTTCCCGGGGCTTCCGTTATATCAGACACTTACCGAGAGCAATCCTCGTGTCTGTGATAGCTTACCGTTGAGGGCACCCGAGGTCCCGGAATATGCAGACCTTACAAATGCGTAACCACGCACCTTTCATTACGCTGGGCGTCATCGGCCTCTATGCCGGCTTTCTCCAGTGGTTTCTGGGGTGGGGCGAGATCCTGTCCCGCTGGCAGAAGGTGGGGGCCGGCACCGGAGGGATGGCGCTGGCGCTGCTTGTCGCCACCTATTTCATCCGCACGCACCGCATTCAGGATTACTTTCGCGATGAGACGAAGGGCCGGTTCATCGCGCTCTTCCGGGTGACGCAGATCCACAATCTCTTGAACATCATGATGCCGCTGCGCACCGGGGAGACCAGCTTTCCCCTGCTGATGCGCTCGGAATTCGGCATTCCGCTGGCGCGCGGCGCCGCGTCGTTGCTCGTGCTGCGCCTGCTCGATCTCCATGCGCTTCTGGCTTCGGGCGGCATCGGGCTCGTGGCGACCGCGACACGCCCCGTCGTCGCAGGCGTGCTCTGGGCGCTGTTCCTCGTCCTGCCTCTCCTCTTCTTCTTCCTGCGCGCACGCCTTGTCGCCTTTGCAAGGCGCAAGCTTGCCGCGCGGCTGTCGCGGCTGGTCGACGATATCGATGCCGGCATCCCGGCCGATCTCGGCGCCTTCGGCCGTGCCTGGCTGCTCACCATCGTCAACTGGGGCGTCAAGGTGGCGGTGCTCGCCTGGGTGCTGGCCCTGATGGGCGTCGGTCCGCTTGCGGCGAGCATCGGCGGCGCTTTGGGCGGCGAGATCTCCTCGATCCTTCCCGTGCATGCGCCGGCCGGTGTGGGCACCTATCCCGCCGGCATTGCGGCCGGTGCGACCGCACTCGGGGCGTCGCGGGCGCCGCAAGCGCTGGAGATCCTGGCCAGCGCCAGCGTCAACGCGCACCTGCTGGTCGTCGTGTCCGCCCTCGTCGGCACCGGGCTGTCGCTGATCCTGCCGTTTCTGGCGCGCGGACGCGCCCGCCTGTGAGAATCCCGGAGCCGGACTGTTGCTCTTTACCCGTCCTGCGGTTATAAGCCGCCGTCCGAACGGTCCGGCAGGGCATGCCGTGGCCGTTCTTTTACGCTCGAGGCGACCTCGTCAGTCACCTCACATAATCAGAATGGAGTAGCAAAATGCCCAAGATGAAGACGAAGTCCTCTGCCAAGAAGCGGTTCAAGATCACCGCGACCGGCAAGGTTGTAGCGGCTGCCGCCGGCAAGCGCCACGGCATGATCAAGCGGTCCAACAAGTTCATTCGCGACGCCCGCGGCACGATGGTGCTGGCCGAGCCCGATGGCAAGAAGGTCATCAAGAACTACCTGCCCAACGGTCTCTGAGACGTCTGGCACTTTTGGATTTTAAGGAGATCATACCATGGCACGTGTAAAGCGCGGCGTAGCCGCTCATGCAAAGCATAAGAAGGTTCTGAAGGCAGCCAAGGGCTTCTACGGCCGCCGCAAGAACACCATCCGTGCAGCCAAGGCTGCCGTCGATCGTTCCAAGCAGTTCGCCTACCGCGACCGCAAGGTCAACAAGCGCAACTTCCGCGCGCTCTGGATCCAGCGTATCAACGCTGCCGTCCGCGAGCATGGCCTGACCTATGGCCGCTTCATCGACGGCCTGAACAAGGCCGGCATCGAAGTCGACCGCAAGGTTCTCTCGGACATGGCCATCCATGAAGCCGCTGCCTTCGGCGCGCTCATTGAAGCCTCCAAGAACGCCCTGTCCTACCTCAAGGACGCCGGCACGAAGAACGAGTTTGAAAGCGCGGTCAAGTAAGCCAGCGCTTCCCTGACGACTGAAGACTTTGGGAAACCCGCGCTGGCAGGCTAGCGCGGGTTTTTCCGTTTTTGAACACGTCCCATCGACACGCCAGAAGACGAAGGCTGAAGACGAATGAGCGATCTCGACACTTTGCAAAGCACTCTTCTCGGCGAGATCGCCTCTGCCGACAGCGAGGCCGCGATCGAGGCGGTGCGCCTCTCCGCGCTCGGCAAGAAGGGCTCGATTTCCGAACTGCTGAAAACGCTGGGCACGATGAGCCCGGAAGAGCGCCAGACCCGCGGCGCGGCGATCAACGCGCTGAAGACCGTCGTCGGCGAGGCGATCTCGGCCCGCAAGGCGGAACTCAAGGATGCGGCGATCGCCGAGCGGCTGGCGCGCGAGACCGTCGACGTGACGTTGCCGGTGCGCGCCTCGCCGGCCGAGCGCGGCCGGATTCATCCGATCAGCCAGATCACCGACGAGATCACCGCGATCTTCGCCGACATGGGCTTCTCGATCGCCGAAGGCCCGGATATCGAGACGGACTACTATAATTTCACCGCGCTGAATTTTCCGGAAGGCCACCCGGCGCGCGAAATGCACGATACGTTCTTCTTCCCGCCGGACGAGAGCGGTGCGCGCAAGGTGCTGCGCACGCACACCTCGCCCGTGCAGGTGCGCACCATGGAGGCCTCGAGCCCGCCGATCCGCATCATCATCCCCGGCAAGACCTACCGGCAGGATTCCGACGCGACGCATTCGCCGATGTTCCACCAGGTCGAAGGCCTCGTGGTCGACACCAAGGCGGATGTCGCCAACCTGCGCTGGGTGCTGGAAGAGTTCTGCAAGGCCTTCTTCGAGGTCGACAGCGTCACCATGCGCTTTCGCCCCTCGTTCTTCCCCTTCACCGAGCCGAGCTTCGAGGTCGATATCCAGTGCGACCGCTCGTCGGGTCCGATCGTCAAGTTCGGCGAGGGCACCGACTGGATGGAGATCCTCGGCTGCGGCATGGTGCACCCCAACGTGCTGCGCGCCGGCGGTCTCGATCCCGACGTCTACCAGGGCTTTGCCTGGGGCATGGGCCTCGACCGCATCGCCATGCTGAAATACGGCATGCCGGACCTGCGCAACTTCTTCGACGCCGACGTCCGCTGGATGTCCCACTACGGCTTCCGCCCGCTCGACATGCCGACGCTGTTCGGTGGGTTGAGCGGGTGATTATTTCGTGGCCACAAATTAAGATGTGTGGTAGATCATGCACCTGGAGTGGGACGAAGAAAAGCGACAGAGAACCCTTCGGGAACGAGGGTTGGATTTTGCCGACGCCGTCTATTTCGACCCGGAAAGCATCGTCATCGACCTGGATCGACGGCGTGACTACGGGGAGGTCCGGTATAATTTGACGGGCTATCTGGATGGCGTTCTCTGCCGACTTTGCTGGACTCCCAGAAACGGCAGGATGCGCATCATTTCGATGAGGAAGATCAATGACCGCGAACGCGACGTCTACGAAAAAGGAAAATCCAAAGCGCCCGACGCTGGCTGATGTCGATGCCGGAACGATCACGCTGGACGCGTATGAAATCGCGCATGGCGAGGACATTCCCGAATTGACCGCCGACATGATGGCTCACACGCGCCCGGCATCGGATTTTCCAGAGCTGGCAAACGTCTTCCGGACTCGCGGCGAGCGCGGCCCGCAGAAGGCGCCGGTCAAGGAACGGATCGGGCTCAGGCTCAACCAGGACGTCGTGGAGCATTTTCGCCGCACAGGGCCGGGCTGGCAGAGCCGGATCAACGCCGTGCTGGCGGCGCATGTTAAGGCAAGCAAGAATTCTTGATATCCGGGCCGGGACCGGCCGCGAAGGAAACATGGCATGAAATTCACCCTCTCCTGGCTCAAGGACCACCTTGATACCGACGCTTCGCTCGACGAGATCTGCACGCGGCTGACGGCGATCGGGCTCGAGGTCGAGCAGATCGACGACAAGGCGGCGTTCCGGCCGTTCGTGATCGCCAAGGTCCTGTCTGCCGAAAAGCACCCCCAGGCCGACAAGCTGAAGGTGCTCATGGTCGATACGGGCGCCGGGCAGCCGGTTCAGGTCGTCTGCGGTGCGCCCAATGCGCGCGCAGGGCTCATCGGCGCCTTCGCCGCGCCGGGCGCCTATGTTCCGGGGATCGACGTGACGCTGTCCATCGGCACCATTCGCGGCGTCGAAAGCCGGGGCATGATGTGCTCGGAGCGCGAGCTGCAGATCTCCGACAGCCATGACGGCATCATCGACCTGCCGGCGGATGCGCCCGTGGGGTCGAGCTTCGCCGCCTATGCGGGGCTCGACGATCCGATCATCGAGATCAACCTGACGCCGAACCGGCCGGATTGCACCAGCATCCACGGCATTGCCCGCGATCTCGCGGCCTCCGGCATCGGCACGCTGAAGACGCGGCCCGCGCCGACGTTCCCGACGGATGGCAAGATTCCGGTCGAGGTCCGCCTCGACCTCGGTGCCCAGGCGCATCTCTGCCCCGGCTTCGCGCTGCGCCTCGTGCGCGGCGTCAAGAACGGGCCGAGCCCCGCCTGGATGCAGAAGCGGCTGCTCGCCATCGGCCTGCGCCCCATCAACGCGCTGGTCGACATCACCAACTACATGACCTTCGACATGGGTCGGCCGATGCACGTCTTCGATGCCGCCAAGGTCAAGGGTCATCTCACGGTGCGTCGCGCCGCCGAAGGCGAGACCATCCTGGCGCTCGACCAGCGCACCTACACGCTGACGCCCAACACCGTCGTCATCGCCGACGAGAACGGTCTGGAGTCGATCGGCGGCGTGATGGGCGGCGAGCATTCCGGCTGCGACGAGACCACCACCGAGGTGCTGATCGAATCGGCGCTCTGGGACCCGATGAACATCGCCCGCACCGGCCGCAGCCTCGGGATCATCACCGATGCGCGGTATCGTTTCGAGCGCGGTGTCGATCCGGCCTATATGGTGCCCGGGCTCGACCGCACGACGGAACTCGTGCTGGAGCTCTGCGGCGGCACGCCGGCCGAGGCCAATATCGTGCAGGGGCCGAAGACCGATGCGAAGACCATCGATTTCCCGGTCTCCGAGGTCAAGCGCCTGACGGGGCTGGAGGTCGGCGCCGAGGAGAGCGTTGCGATCCTGCGCGGTCTCGGCTTCGGCGTCGCGAACGGTACGGACGACGGACGGTTCAGCGTGACGGTGCCCTCCTGGCGACCGGATGTGGACGGCAAGGCGGACCTCGTCGAGGAGGTCATGCGCATCCACGGCGTCGATCACATCCGCCCCGTCCCGCTGGCGCGCGACGTCTCGGTCAACACGCGCATCCTCACGCCGCTGCAGATCCGCACGCGGCTCGCCAAGCGGGCGCTCGCCGCCCGCGGCATGCTGGAGGCCGTCACCTGGTCCTTCATCCCCAAGGTCCAGGCGACCCTCTTTGGCGGCGGCGCTCCGGCGCTGGCGCTGTCGAACCCGATTGCGGCCGACATGTCGGACATGCGGCCCTCGCTGCTGCCCGGCCTTCTCACGGCCGCGCAGCGCAATGCCGACAAGGGCTATGGCGACGTCGCGATCTTCGAGGTCTCCGGCACCTATGAGAACGACCGGCCGGAAGGCCAGCGGCGCGTGGCGGGTGGCATCCGCCGCGGCACGGCTGGGCTTGCCGGCGCCGGCCGCGCCTGGTCGAATGCGCGAAGCGGCGGCGGCAAGCCGGTGGATGTCTACGACGCCAAGGCCGATGCGCTGGCCGTGCTCGAAGCCTGCGGCGTGCCCATGGCCAATGTGCAGATCGAGGCCGGCGCCCCCGCCTGGTTCCATCCGGGCCGGTCCGGCACCATCAAGTACGGCCCGAAGATCACGCTCGGCGTCTTCGGCGAGTTCCATCCGAAGACGCTGGAGGCGCTCGATGTCTCGGGCGCGCTCACCGGCTTCGAAGTGTTCGTGGATGCCCTGCCCGAGCCGAAGAAGAAGGCGACCCGCACCAAGCCGGCCCTCGAGCTTTCGCCGTTCCAGGCGGTGAAGCGCGATTTCGCCTTCGTGGTGGATCGCACGGTCGAGGCCGCCGCCATCGTCAAGGCGGCCTTGGGTGCCGATCGCAAGCTGGTCACGGGCGTCACCGTCTTCGACGTCTTCGAGGGCGCCTCCCTCGGCGAGGCCAAGAAGTCGGTCGCCGTCGAGGTCGTCATCCAGCCGGCCGACCGCACGCTGACCGACGAGGATTTCGAAACCCTCACCGCCAAGATCGTCGCCAACGTCACGAAGACCACCGGCGGCGTGCTGCGCGGATAGCGCGCTCCGGCGAAACGACTGCAAGCCTCCGGCGAACGCGCTTTGCCGGAGGCTTTTTTGCGACGCCACGGGTGTCTGTCACTCAAAGAACGCTGCGGTCGAGCGACCGCATCAAGACCCTTCCGCAATCCCGGCCCGAGCGTCCGCCGGCAGACCCACGAAGGCGGTGAACGAGCGCTGGAGATCGCCGAGATCGCCGTCGGTGATGAGCACCAGCAGGCTGGCCTTCTCGCACGGCCACGCGGCCAGATGAAACGGCGGATGGATCAGGTGCTGGACGCCGTGCACCACGACGGGGGACGTGGCGCCCTCGATATCGAGGATGCCTTTCAGCCGCAGAATGCGCGTGCCGTGGCGGTGAACCAGGAGCGACAGCCAGAGCGAAAAACGGGCCCAGCCGATGGGGCGATCGATCGTCAATGAGATCGCCCGGATGTCGCCATGGCGGTTGCGGTCCGGGATCGCGTGGAGGTGATCTCCATGCCGGGCGGATACCACCCAGCGCCGTGCCTCCGCGGGGCGGGATGCGAGATCGTGAATATCCTGCGTCAGCAGTGCCGCCACGTCGCCGCTCTCCCCGTTTCCATCCTTGCCGCTCTCCTCGCCGCTCTCCCAGCTTGTCGTCACGATGGCCGCGGGGTTGATCGCCTCCACCGCCCGGCGCAACGCCTCGCACGCCGGCGTCAAGGCGAGATCCGTCTTGGTGAGGACGATGCGATCGGCGAGCGCCACCTGCCGCGATGCTTCCTCGAAGGCGTTAAGATTGTGCAGGCCGTTCGGCACGTCGATGACGGTGACGACATTGCCGATGGCGAAATGATATTTGAGCATCATGTCGGCGGCGAGCGTGGCGATGATCGGCGCGGGGTCGGCGAGCCCCGTCGTTTCGATGATCAGGCGGCGGAAGGGTGGAATGTCCCCACGGGCGCGGCGCTCGAACAAGGCGAGCACCGCATCCTTCAGGTCGCCGCGAACGGTGCAGCAGACGCAGCCGCTTTTCAACAGCACGATATCGCCATCGACCGTCTCGACCAGAAGATGATCGAGGCCGATATCGCCGAATTCGTTGATGATCACGGCGGTGTCCGCAAGGTCCGGGCCGGACAGCAGCCGGTTGAGAAGCGTCGTCTTGCCGGCTCCGAGAAAGCCGGTCAGGATGTTGGCGGTGATCACGTCCCGCGTCATGCGCGTTCGTCTTCCAGCCGCAGGATGACGGCCGCGTCGAGCGGATCGAACCGGACGCCGAGGCTGTCGGCCGCCGGCCACAGGGCGCCGAGATGATCGACCACGACGCTGCGGCCCGTCGCGCCGCGCAGCACGAAACGGTCGGCCCAGACCGACAGCTTCAGGCCGCGCGCCGCCAGCACCCGGTTGGCGGCGGCCGCCTGCCGCATGCGCTCGGCCGCCGGCATGGCGAGGGCGACGTCGCCGCCCTGGCTCCAGTGGTCGGCATTGGCGAAGGCACCGCAGAGGCCGCACATGTCAGGGCTTCGGCCGCTCCCTGCCCGAGCGGGGGAAGCGCGTGGCGAAATCCTGCGCGATCTCCTCCATCGTCACGAATTTTACGCCCTCGTAGCCCTTCAGCGTCTTGAACAGGCGTTCGTGCATCTTCAAGACATGCGGCCGGCCGGAAACATCGGGATGGATGGTGATCGGGAAGACGGCATAGTCGTAATTCTCGTAGACCCATTCGAACTGGTCGAGCCACTGCTGCTCCAGATCGCGCGGGCTGACGAAGCCGTGGCTGTTGGGCGCGGCCTTGATGAACATCATCGGCGGGAGATCGTCGAGGTTCCAGGAAGCCGGGATCTCGATCAGGTCCGTCTCGGGGCCCGCCACATAGGGCTTCATCCAGGTGGAGGGATGCTGCGAATAGTCGATCTTCGTCCATTCGTCGCCCACGGTGACATAATAGGGGAAGTGGTCGTTGTGCATCAGGGAGTGGTCGTAGAGGATGCCCTTTTCCTTGAGCAGGGCATTGGTCTTGGAACCGAACTCCCACCAGGGCGCGACATAGCCGCGCGGCGGCTTGCCCGAGAGCTGGGTGATCAGATCGACGCATTTGTCGAAGATCGCCTCTTCCTGCTCCGGCGTCATGGCGATCGGGTTCTCGTGGCTGTAGCCATGCATGCCGATCTCGTGGCCTGCGTCGGCCACGGCCTTCATCTCGTCCCAGAAGGTCTCGATGGAATGGCCGGGAATGAACCAGGTGGTCCGGATGCCCCAGGCCTGAAACATCTTCAGCAGGCGGACGCTGCCGACCTTGCCGGCGAAGACGCCGCGCGAGATATCGCAGGGACTGTCCTCCCCGCCATAGGAACCGAGCCACCCCGCGACGGCATCCACATCGATGCCGTAGGAAACGAAGATCTCTTTTGCCATTGCTGTCATTCCTTATCCCGAGTGCGCCGAAAGCATCAGCTTAGAGAGGCCTGCCGGCAGGTCAACGGCCTCCAAAAGGTTGTTTCGGAAGGAGGCACGATCATCGCGGGTGGAGGACAGCGTCCAGAAATTGCTGTGAAGACGGAAGGCGGATAGTCTTACTTCCGTCCCAAGAGAGGTGAAGGCCCTGGACGGTCTCAACAAACATTGGGCGCCGACAACGTTCGCTCCATATAATTAAACGGAGTATGGAGTATATTGTATGCCTAGAACAGATTTCGTCGCTGATCTGCGAGACCTTGATAATCTGATAGCGTACATCATCAAAGACGACCTTGGGAAAATTTACGAATCCCTGTCGGCTCTAGATAGGCCAATCAGAAAAATTGAAAACGTCGAAGATTTCAATGAAATGGGAGCAGGTTCGCCAGCTGATAAAGCGGGTCTCTTGCTGCTTCAAATTGTCCCGACCGTCGGTGAAAAATGGTGCCACCTGAAAGACAACAAGGTGAATTTTGATGGACGTCAGGGCGTGCGCACATCCATCCTAGGATACCCACTCATCCAGTTATACCTCGGAGGAGTCGTTGTCGGTTCGAACTCCATTCTCAAGTCGACGCTGGGTGTGGGCACGGCTGCCGGATATAAAAAGCGTGCGGTTTCGGAGGCGGACATCCAGACGATCGAAAGCGTTGATTGGAAAGGAGTCAAGGAGACTTACAACACGATCGTCAAATTCATCAAGGCGAACGCTGATGGGAAGACGGCCGATGACGCCTTTATATTGAGTGGTGCGCGCACGCTTCTGAACAGCGGATATAATCCGGTTTCGGCATTTTGACGTGCGGCGGCACCGAGAGTTGTCTGGGGCCGCAGCTTACGCAGCAGGATGAGGGTGCGTTTTTGAGAAGCCCCGTTCTGGCGATCGTTTCTGTCGAGGTTTGAAGGCGGGCTCGACCTGGAATCGCGCGACCTGACGTCCGGCAGGTCAGGGACCTCTTTCTCATCTCGCGGAGGCCGGACGCCATTCCGGCTTGAGGCCGGAACGACGGCGGACGTGGGGGCGAGCTTTCCTATTCGCTCGCCTCGTTCAGCCGCTGGCAATCCTCGTCCGAGAGATCGATCTCGGCCGCCTTCGTCAGGCTCTGCAGCTGGTCGAGGCTCGTGGCACTCGCGATCGGAGCAGTCACGCCGCGGCGGGCCATGATCCAGGCCAGCGCGATTTCGGCCTGCGTCCCGTGCTTTTCCGCCGCGATCTCGTCCAGCGCACCGAGAATGCGCATGCCGCGGCCGTCGAGATATTTCTCCACGCCCTTGCCACGTACCTTGCCTTCGAGGTCCTTGTGCGAGCGGTACTTGCCCGAGAGGAAGCCGGAGGCGAGGCTGTAGTAGGTGATGACGCCGATCTCCTCGGCGATGCAGAGATTGCGCAGCGCGCCGTCGAAGCCCGACCGGTCGTAGAGATTGTATTCCGGCTGGAGAACGTCGTAGCGCGGCAGGCCGTTGTCCCTGGCGACGTCGAGCGACTGGCGCAGCTGGCCGGCATCGAGGTTGGAGGCGCCGATGGCGCGGATCTTGCCCTTTTTCACCAGCGCCTCATAGGCGCCGAGCGTCTCCTCGTACGGCGTGTCGGCATCCGGCCAGTGCGAGAGGTAGAGATCGATATGATCGGTGTTGAGGCGCAGGAGCGAATCGTCGACGGCCTTGGAAATCCACTGTTCCGACAGGCCCTTGCGCCCCTCGCCCATGTCGGAGCCGACCTTGGTGATGATCACGACCTCGTCGCGCGGGCGCTTCGTCTGGCGCAGCCATTTGCCGATGATCGTCTCGGACTCGCCGCCCTTGTTGCCCGGTGCCCAGGCGGAATAGACGTCGGCCGTGTCGATGGCGTTGAAGCCGGCATCGAAGAAGGCGTCGAGCAGGCGGAAGGACGTCGTCTCGTCGGCGGTCCAGCCGAACACGTTGCCCCCGAACACCAGCGGCGCGATCGACAGCCCCGTACGGCCCAGATTTCTCTTTTCCATGGAAACTCTCCGGTTTGGTCTCGGATAAAAGGGGTTCGGGGCCGCAGCCCAGCCTTCGACATAGGCCCCCGTCACGCCGCCTGACAGGGCCGGCCGGTCAAAAGGTGCGACGGGCCTTGGGAAAGCCAAACCAGAAACATGGGGGAAGCGGGGTCATGTCCGGGTCGCGAGACAGACAGTCCGTCCGTGCCATGGCATAAGCATGTCGCGCAAATGTGTGCCGCGGTTTCGCGCATACGCCATGCGGTCAACAAGGACGAGACCCTTTGCCGTGAACCCGTGTTCCCGGCAAAGGGTCTCGTCCGGCGCACCATCAGGGAGAAGCAGGTTATGTTGAGGTTCGGAATTCTGTCGACCGCCAAGATCGGTCGCGACGCGGTCGTCCCCGCCATTCAGGACGCGGAAAATTGCGTCGTCACCGCCATTGCCAGCCGCGATGGTGCCCGGGCGCGGGAGATGGCCGACCGGTTTTCCGTGCCGCACGCCTTTGCGAGCTATGAGGAGATGCTGGCCTCCGACGTGATCGATGCCGTCTACATTCCCCTGCCGACCGCCCAGCATGTCGAATGGTCGATCCGGGCTGCGGAAGCCGGCAAGCACGTGCTCTGCGAAAAGCCGATCGCGCTCAAGGCGCAGGAGATCGACCGGCTGATCGAGGCGCGGGACCGCACGGGCGTGCTGATCTCGGAAGCCTATATGATCACCTACAGCCCCGTCTGGCACAAGGTGCGGGCGCTGCTTGCCGAAGGGGCGATCGGCCGGCTGCGGCATGTGCAGGGCGCCTTCACCTATTTCAACCGCGACCCGGCGAACATGCGCAACATTCCGGCGCTCGGCGGCGGCGGGCTTCCCGATATCGGCGTCTACCCGACCATGGCCACCCGTTTCTCCACAGGCATCGAGCCGCAGCGCGTGCAGGCGACCACCGAGCGGGATGCGACCTTCGGCACCGATATCTATTCGAGCGTGCGGGCCGATTTCGGCGGGTTCGAGCTGTCCTTCTACATCTCGACCCAGCTCGCCGCGCGTCAGGTCATGGTGTTCCACGGCGAAGAGGGCGTGATCGAGGTGACCTCCCCCTTCAATGCCGAGCGCTACGGCCGCCAAGAAGTGGTCCTGACCAACCAGAACCACAGCCAGTCCCAGCTTTTCCGCTTTCAGGACACGCGCCAGTACAAGCTTCAGGCCGAAGCCTTTTCACGCGCGGCCACGGGGGGAGAGGATGCCGTGGTGACGCTCGAAAACTCGCGCGCCAATCAGGCCTTCATCGACGCGATCTACCGCGCCAGCGACAAGGACGGCTGGGAAGCCGTCTGAGGCTCAGACGAGCCCGACAAGGCCCGATGCCGTGGTGCCGGACGCAAAAATGCGGTCGGCCCGCAGCGGCAGGAGCGTGCCCTGGGGAACGCCGGCGAGCGTGACGAGCGCGCCCGACTGCATGCGCAGCGCGATCGCACCGCCGGAGCCGACGAAGATCGCCCGCGTCGTCTCCGGCAGATCGAGCGCGTCGGCGGGCGTGATGGCGAAGGCATGCGTGGCGGGGCTCGAAAGGGAGTCTGCCGTGTGGGCGTAACGGTCGGTCATGGTGCTGCGGTCCTTTTTTCCGGTTGTTGACGGTCTTGTCCCGACAGGATGCCGCAGCCGGAAGAGGCGGGGAAAACCGGCACCGGAATTCTTCGCTCGAACGCGGCGTCTGGTCATCGACGCCGCCGCGCGTCAGAATGGGGCATGAGCTTTTCCTTCGATGCCGATTCGCCGTCAAACCTTTGGGAATATTCCGTTTCCGAGCTGTCCGGCTCGATCAAGCGGACGATGGAGCAGGCCTTCGACCAGGTGCGCGTGCGCGGCGAGATCTGCGGCTATCGCGGTCCGCATTCCTCGGGCCATGCCTATTTCGGGCTGAAGGACGACCGCGCCCGCATCGATGCCGTGGTCTGGAAGGGCACGATGGGCAAGCTGCGCTTCAAGCCCGAAGAGGGCATGGAGGTCATCGCGGTCGGCAAGGTCACCACCTTTCCGGGCTCGTCCAAGTACCAGATCATGATCGAGACGCTGGAGCCGGCCGGTGCCGGCGCGCTGATGGCGCTTCTGGAGGAGCGCCGGCGCAAGCTCGCCGCCGAAGGCCTGTTCGAGGAAAGCCGCAAGCAGCTCCTGCCCTTCATGCCGCGCGTCATCGGCGTGGTGACGTCGCCGACCGGCGCCGTCATCCGCGATATCCTGCACCGCATCGCCGATCGCTTTCCGGTGCATGTCGTCGTCTGGCCGGTCAAGGTGCAGGGCGAAGGGTCGGGCAACGCGGTGGCCGCCGCCATTCGCGGCTTCAACGCACTGGAACCCGGCGGTCCGATCGCGCGGCCGGACGTGCTGATCGTCGCGCGCGGCGGCGGCAGTCTCGAAGACCTCTGGGGCTTCAACGACGAGGCCGTGGTGCGGGCCGCCGCGGCCTCCGATATCCCGCTGATCTCGGCCGTGGGGCACGAGACCGACTGGACGCTGATCGACCATGCGGCCGACCGACGCGCGCCGACGCCGACCGGGGCCGCGGAAATGGCGGTGCCGGTGCGGGCCGATCTCGAGGCGACGCTGTCGGCGCTCACCGCCCGCCTGCGCAACGCCGCCGGCCGGCACATGGACAATCGCCGGCAATCGCTGCGCGCGCTCGCCCGCGCGCTGCCCTCGCTCGATCAGGTGCTCGCCCTTCCCCGCCGCCGCTTCGACGAGGCGGCGTCCGGGCTGGTGCGCGGGCTGATCCGCAACACCGCCGACAAGCGCCGCAGCTATGAGCGCGTCGGCGCGCATCTGCGTCCCGATATCCTCACCGCCCGGATCAACGATCGCCGCCAGCGTCTCTCGGAGCGGATGGTGCGGGCCGAACGCAATGTCGAGCGGCTGATCGCGCGGGCCGGCTCGCGGGTGACCTCGGCGGATGCGGCCCTGCGCGGCCTGCCCGTGCGGCTGCTCTCGCAGATCCATCGCTCGGGCGATCGGCTGAAAGGCCTGTCGGGCCGGGCCGATGCCGCCGTCATCGCCGATCTGCGCCGCGCCCGCAGCGCGGTCTCCGCCCAGGACCGGGTGCTGCAGTCGCTCTCCTACCAGAACGTGCTGGCCCGCGGCTATGCGATCGTGCGGGATGCGGACGGCGCCCCGGTCAAGGCCGCGGCCGCGCTTTCCAACGGCCAGTCGGTGGCCCTGCAATTTGCCGACGGCACGGTCGGCGCCATCACCACCGAGGGCACGCCGCCCAGGCAGCGCAAGCGCGGCGGCGCGGAACCGGCCAAGCAGGGCAGTCTGTTCTAGCGTTCGGGAGCGACGGCGGGGCCGGTCTCCACAGGTCGATGCGACGACGAACGGTTTTAAGGGGTCTCCGATGCATTTCCTTCTCGTGCTCGCCCATCCCCTGCCGGACAGCTTTGCCGCCGCGGTGGCCGACACCGCGACGCGGGCGCTGGAAGCGCAGGGCCACAGCGTCGATCGTCTCGATCTCTATGCGGAGGATTTCGACCCGCGCCTGAGCCGGGCCGAGCGCCGCGGTTATTTCGACGACCCCTATGACAGCACCGGCGTCGGTCCGATCGTCGAGCGACTGTCTGCGGCCGACGGGCTGATCCTCGTCTTTCCGCAATGGTGGTTCAATTTCCCGGCCATCCTCAAGGGCTTCTTCGACCGCGTCTTCGCGCCGGGCATCGCCTTCACCCATGACGCGGCGGGCGGGCGGATCGTGCGCAAGCTGATCAATATCCGCCTGCTCCATGCCTATACGACCACCGGCTCGCCCTGGTGGATCGCCCGCCTCGTCATGGGCGATCCCGTCCGCCGCCTGCTCAAGCGCGGCATCGCGCCGTTCTGCGCCCGGGGCGTGGACTTCACGATGCTGTCGCTGCACGACATGGACCGGGCGACGGACGCCCGGCGCCGCGCCCATCTCGACCGGATCGCGCGACACCTGCACCGTATCGGGCCGAGACCGTGAAAACGAGAACGCTTCCGTAACGATTTTCCGGGACAAGTTGGTTCCTGTTTTCCGATGGACCCGGAGGGATCATGCCGGTCGAACTGTCCGCAACGCAGGCGCTGACGCTCTGGCATACGGTTTCGCTCGATCAGGTTCGCATCGAGACCGGCGACCTGACGCTGCGGCAGATGGCCATCCTGCTCCATATCTACCTCGTGCCGCCGCCGCATACGGTGCGCGGTCTCGCCGCCACGCTCGGCGTCACCAAGCCTGTCATCACGCGGGCGCTGGACACGATGGGCGAGCGCGGGCTGGTGGAGCGGGTGCGCGACGCGCGCGACCGGCGCAACGTCGTCATCAAACGCACCGTCACCGGCGCGCTCTATCTTGAAAAACTCGGCGATCTGATCATTGATCGCGGTCGTAGACTGTCCCTCTAGGATCTCTTTCCAGACCTCCGTCCCAGTCCTCCGTCCCAGACCTCCGGCCATGTGAGCATGATGACCCATTCCTTCGACCGCAGGCTTCATGCCTATCGCCCGGATCTCGCGGAGGAAGGCCTGCGCGGCCATGTCGATGCGCTTGCCTATACCGCCGGCTCTTCCGCCGTCTGCTGCGTGCCGGTGATGCCCCTGCGGGCCGAGCCGGATCTCGGCTGCGGCACGGACACGGAACTGCTGATCGGCGAAACCGTGCGCGTGCTCGACACATCGCATGGCTGGGCCTGGGTCAAGGCGGATGCCGACAGCTATGTCGGCTATATCCCGGATTTCGCCGTGGTCAGCATCCAGAAGAGCCCGACGCACATCATCACGGCGCCACGCACCTTCGTCTATTCCGGGCCGGATCTGCGCTTCCCCACCGTGCAGGCCCTGTCGATGGGCAGCCGCATCACCGCGATCGACGAGCGCAGCACGCGCGGCACGCGCTATTTCCTGCTCGACAACGGACAGGCCGTCGTCGCGGGCCACTGCGCGCCGGTCGGCGAGGCGCACCCACGCGATTACGTCGCCATCGCCGCCCGCTTCCTCGAAACGCCCTATCTCTGGGGCGGCCGCTCCGGCTTCGGCATCGATTGCTCGGGCCTCGTGCAATTGTCGCTGATGATGACCGGCGTCAGCGCGCCGCGCGACACCGACATGCAGGCGATGTCGCTCGGCCGGGAGATCGCCCGCGACGCGCTGCGCCGCGGCGACCTCGTTTTCTGGAAGGGCCATGTCGCGATCATGGAGGACGAGGCGACGCTGATCCATGCCAATGGCAACACGATGACGGTCGCCCGCGAAGGCCTGACCGAATCCATCGAGCGGATCGGCTGGCTCTACGACCAGCCCACCGCCTTCCGTCGCCCGGTCGAAGGGATGTAACGCGACACAATCAATAGCCGGCTGTTCGATCGACCAGATGCTCGAAGGGCAGTCCCGCCTCGTGGCGTTCGATCTGCGCTTCCACTTGCCGGAAGAGCGCTTTGACATCGGAGGCCGCCGCGGCGTGGGGCGTCACGATGCAGTTCGGAAGCGTCCAGAGCGGACTATCGGCCTCCAGTGGCTCGGTGGAGAAGACGTCGAGCGAGGCGCCGTGCAGCCCGCCGGAGCGGAGCGCCGCGATGATATCGGCCTCCACCTGGCTGCCGCCCCGCCCGGCATTGATGAAGACCGGTGCGCCGAACGGCCCCTTGCGGCTGAGCTTTGCAAAAAGCGTTGCATCGTACAGGCCGCGCGTCTCCGCCGTCAGCGGCAGCAGCCCGACGAGGATGTCCGTGCGGGCGAGAAAGGCGTCGAGGCCGCTCTCGTCATAGGTCTCGATCCCATTGAGCGTCTTTTTCCGGCGGGACCAGCCGGTCACGGTAAACCCCAGGGTCTGCAATTTGCGCGCCGCATCCTGCCCGAGCACGCCGAGGCCCATGACGCCGACGGTGAGGTCTCGCGCTTCCGGCTGCGGAAGTTCGGCCCACGCCCCGCGCTGCGCCTGTTCCGCATAGCGCCCGTGCTGGCGCAGATGCAGCAGGCATTGCAGCGCCACCCATTCGCTCATGCGCGTGGTGAGCGTCGGATCGACGAAGCGGACCAGCGGCACATCCGGCAGCCCCGGCAGGGTCAGAACATGATCGACGCCGGCGCCGCCGGAAAAGACGGCTGCAAGGTTCGGCGCCCGCGCGAAGAGGTCGGGCTGCGATTTCCAGACGACGGCATAGCGGGCCTGCGCGAGATCGCGTCCGGCCTGGGCGGGATCGGCGCGATTGACGACGTCGCGGCCGGGAAAGGCATCGGCAAGCGCTGCCTTCACTTCGTCCGGGTTGAACTTCAGGTCGATGACGACGGGAGCGGCTTTGGGAGGCATGATGGTGTCCGGCTGATCGGGTCTTCTGGGCGGCCGTCTACGGGCGCGCGGCGGGAACGGGCACGGCCTTGAGATCGAAGGCGGCCGCCATGAGGGCCTTGGTATAGTCCTCGCGCGGGGCCGTGAAGATCGCTTCGGCCGGCCCCTTCTCCACGACCTTGCCGAGCCGCATGACGATCATGTCGTTCGCCAGCGCCCTGACGACCTTCAGGTCATGGCTGATGAAGAGATAGGCGAGGCCGTGGCGGGCCTGGAGGTCGCGCAGGAGATCGACCACCTGGGCCTGCACGCTCATGTCGAGCGCCGAGGTCGGCTCGTCCAGCATGACGAACTGGGGTTTCAGCACCATGGCACGGGCGATCGCGATGCGCTGGCGCTGTCCGCCGGAAAACTCGTGCGGATAGCGCCAGCGCGTCGCCGCGTCGAGCCCCACCTCATCTAGCGCTTCGGCCACGCGCGCATCGCGCTCCCGCGCCGACAGCGCCGGCTCGTGCACCTGCAACCCCTCGCCGATGATATCGGACACCGCCATGCGCGGGCTGAGCGAGCCGAAGGGATCCTGGAAGACGATCTGCATGCGCCGGCGCAGCGGCCGCATCTGGCTGAAGGAGTAGCCCTCGATATTCCGTCCCTCGAAGCCGATGCGTCCCTGCGACCCGATGAGCCGGGTGAGCGCGAGGCCGAGCGTCGTCTTGCCGGAACCGGATTCCCCGACGACGCCGAGCGTCTGGCCGGCGCGCAGCGTCAGGTCGATCCCGTCGACCGCCTTCACGTGATCCACCGTCTTGCGCAGAAAACCCGCCTTGATCGGAAACCAGACCTTCATGTCCTTCGCCTCGATGACGATGGGCTTCGTCTCGTCGGAGGCCGGCGGCTCGCCGCGCGGCTCGGAGGCCAGGAGATGGCGGGTATAGGCGTGTTGCGGATTGTCGAAGATCTCGGCCGTCGGCCCCGTCTCCACGATCTTTCCCTTCGTCATGACGCAGACGCGGTCGGCGATCTTGCGGACGATGCCGAGATCGTGGGTGATGAACAGCATGGACATGCCATGCGCGTCCTTCAATTGCTTCAGAAGCTCGAGGATCTGCGCCTGCACGGTCACGTCGAGCGCGGTCGTCGGCTCGTCGGCGATCAGCAGCTCGGGCCGGTTGGCAAGCGCCATGGCGATCATCACGCGCTGGCGCTGGCCGCCCGAAAGCTCGTGCGGATAGGCCTTCAGGCGCTTTTCCGGCTCGCGGATGCCGACCTGGTGCAGAAGCTCCAGCACGCGCGGCCGCGCCTGCGCCGGCTTGATGCCCTGGTGGAGGTCGAGGATCTCGGCGATCTGCCGCTCGATCGAATGGAGCGGATTGAGCGAGGTCATCGGCTCCTGGAAGATCATCGTGATGTCGTTGCCGCGCACATCTCTGAGGTCGGCATCGCCGATCGTCAGGAGGTCGCGCCCGTTGAACAGGATCTCCCCGCTCGGATGGCTCGCGGCGGGATACGGCAGGAGCTTCAGGATCGAATTGGCCGAGACCGACTTGCCGGAACCGGACTCGCCGACCAGCGCCACCACCTCGCCCTTCGTGATGTCGAACGATATCCGATCGACCGCCAGAGAGGTCTTGCCGCCCTGGTGGAAGGCAACGGAGAGATCGCGCACGGAAAGCAGCGGTTCGGTCATGGGGAAAGCGATTCCAGAAGGGTGGTGAGCGTGGGGATGTCGGGAGCGGCCATCGTCATCGGGTCCAAGCCCACCAGACCCAGACCGACATGATCGGCTGTACGACATTTCCGCAAGCCATCGTCTGAGGTGAGGAAGTGGGTGCAACGCGATCCGACCGCCGTTGAGAGATGAACGGCATCCGGCAGCTTCATCCGGTTTCGGGTGCGAAGATAGGCGGCATATTTCAATGTTCGACGGCCGACCGGCTGCAAGACGAGCGTCCGGCTGGAGCGAACGAGATCCTCGTAACGCCGGGTCAGCACATCGTCGGCCTCTCGGTAGGGTTTGACGAGCACCTCGGCAAGGGTCAGTTCGCTCGTCACCAGCATGGGCGTCGCGCGTTTTGCGGACGCGGAGAACAGCGCATGGAGGAGATCCGAGCGAACGGACGTCTCCTCGACGGCAAAGATGAAGGCGCTGGTATCCAGATAGACACGTGGCGCAATCGTCATTCGTCATCCCACTCGTCGCGGAGCTCCCGAATACGACGCACGACCTGTTCTTCCGTCTCGGTGGAGGGATGGCTTGCCTTGTAGAGGCGGATCCCCTCAAGCGTCTCGGCGATGGACGTCTTCGGGCGGGATGCTTCTTCATCCTCGGGGTAGCCAGCCCAAATCGTTTCCGGCGATCCGGACCCGTCCTCCGGCGTTTCCTCGATAACGATGCGGACAAGTGCATCTTCGTCCAGCCCGGATTTGAGATCGTCCGGCAGGCGCGACACGGGATAGAATTCGCGAACGATCTTGTTCATGTCCGTTCTCCAGAAGAGGTCGCACCCATCCTAATCCTTGCCGAGGTGTCTGACGAGATCATCCGAACGTCTTTCGCGGATCGAAGGCGTCGCGTGCGGCTTCGCCGATGAAGATCAGCAGCGACAGCATGATCGACATCACCAGGAAGGCGGTAATGCCGAGCCAGGGGGCCTGGAGGTTGGATTTGCCCTGGGCGATGAGTTCGCCGAGCGATGGCGAGCCGGGCGGCATGCCGAAGCCGAGGAAGTCGAGCGAGGTGAGCGTGGTGATGGAGCCCGAGAGGATGAAGGGCAGGAAGGTGAGCGTGGCGACCATGGCGTTCGGCAGGAGATGGCGCCACATGATGGTGGCATTGCCGACGCCGAGCGCCCGGGCGGCGCGGACATATTCGAAATTGCGCGCCCGCAGGAATTCGGCCCGGACCACGCCCACGAAGCCGACCCAGGAGAACAGCAGCATGATGCCGAGCAGCACGAAGAAGCCGGGCGGGAGAATGGCCGCGATGATCAGGAGAATGTAGAGCACCGGCATGGACGACCAGATCTCGATGAAGCGCTGCATCAGCAGGTCCGTCCAGCCGCCGAAATAGCCCTGGATCGCGCCGGCGGTGACGCCGACGATGGCCGAGGCGATGGTGAGCGCCAGGCCGAAAAGCACCGAGATGCGGAAACCGTAGATCGTGCGGGCGGCGACGTCGCGCGCCTGGTCGTCGGTGCCGAGCCAGTTGAAATTGCCGAGCGTGCAGCCGCGATCGGCCTCGCCCTGCGGGTAGCCCGAGCAGCGCTCCGCCGCGCTCATCGTCCAGAAGGGCGCCGTGGGTGCGGAATGCGGGATGTTGGAATTGGCGCTGCGATAGGAATAGCGGATCGGCGGCCAGATCATCCAGCCGTTCGCCTCGATCTCCTCGCGGATGAAGTCGGAGGCATAGTCGGTCTCGGCGAGGAAGCCGCCGAACGTCTCTTCCGGGTAATTGACCAGCACGGGCACGAGCAGCTCGCCCTTGTAGGAGACGAGGACCGGCCGGTCGTTGGCGATGAATTCGGCGCAGAGGCTGAAGCCGAAGAGCGCCAGGAAGATCCAGAGCGACCAGTAACCGCGCCGGTTCGCCTTGAAATTCTCCCAGCGCCGCCGGGCGACGGGCGAAAGCCGGCCCGTCTTCGGCGGAGCGACCACGGCGGGGTTTGCGATCAACGCCATCAGACGTCCCTCCGCTCGAAATCGATGCGCGGATCGACCCAGGTATAGATGAGGTCCGACAGCAGGCTGACGACGAGGCCCATCAGCGAGAAGATGAACAGCGTGCCGAACACGATCGGATAATCGCGCTTGACGACGGCGTCGTAGCCGAGACGCCCCAGGCCATCGAGCGAGAAGATGTATTCGGTCAGCAGCGAGCCGGTGAAGAAGGCCGAGATGAAGGCGGCGGGAAAGCCGGCGATGATGATCAGCATGGCGTTGCGAAACACGTGACGATACAGCACCTGCCGCTCCGCCAGCCCCTTGGCGCGGGCGGTGACGACATATTGCTTGCGGATTTCGTCGATGAAGGAATTCTTGGTCAGCAGCGTCGTGGTGGCAAAGGCCGAGAGCAGCAGCGTGATCAGCGGCAGCGTCATGTGCCAGAGATAATCCAGGATCTTCTGCCACCAGGTGAGCTGGCTGAAATTGTCCGAGACGAGGCCGCGCAGCGGAAACCAGTCGAGGAAGGAGCCGCCCGCAAACAGCACGATCAGCAGGATGCCGAACAGGAAGCCCGGCACGGCATAGCCGACGATGACGATGCCGGAGGTCCAGACGTCGAAGCGCGAGCCGTCCGACACCGCCTTCTTGATGCCGAGCGGGATCGAGATCGCATAGGAGAGGATGAGGATCCACAGGCCGAGCGAGATCGAGACCGGCATCTTGTCGAGGATCAGATCGATGACCGAGGTGTTGCGGAAGAAGCTCTCGCCGAAATCGAAGCGCGCATAGTTCCACATCATCGTCAGGAAGCGCTCCAGCGGCGGCTTGTCGAAGCCGAACTGCTTTTCGAGCTTGGCGATGAAATCCGGATCGAGCCCCTGGGCGCCGCGATAGCTGCTGCCGCTCTGGTCGCCGCCGGACGCGCCGGCAAGATCGCCGCCGCCGCCCGACAGCCGGTCGCCGCCCTGGTTCGGCCCGGTCAGGTCGGCAATGACCTGCTCGACCGGACCGCCGGGCGCGAACTGCACGACGGCAAAGGAGATGGCCATGATGCCGACGATCGTCGGGATCATCAGAAGCAGGCGACGCAGGATATAGCCGCCCATCAGATCCGCACGCCCGACATGCGCCGCGCCATCGGCGTGATGGCGGTGCAGAGACCGCAACGGCGGACCCCCGTCTGGTTGAACCTGTCGTTAAACCCGATTTTGCAATGTGCGATCAATGCGCTGACGTTCCCGTTCCTGATTCGCGGCCTGCCTATGAAAAGCAGGCCAGTCTGACGCGCAAGGCTTTCATGGAGCTTTCGCGGCGGCGGACCACCAGATCGCGGGAAATCCGACGGCATATTCCGGCAGGTTTTGCGGATGCGTCAGGTCTCGTGCATAGGCGATCCGCATATCGCGCGACGCATAGGTCGGCACGATGATGTGATGCGCGAGGAGAACCCGATCGAGCGCCTTGGTCGATGCGACCAGGTCGTCGCGATCCTTGGCAAAGATCACTTTCCGGATCAGGGCATCGACGCCCGGATCGGCAAGACCGGAGAAATTCTGCGACCCGTCCCGCGATGCCGCCGCGGTGCCCCAGTATTCCGTCTGCTCGTTGCCCGGATGGAGAGACTGTGCCCAGCCGAGGTAGATCGCGTCGAAATCCTTCGACCGCCAGCGATTGGTGTATTGGGAGCTGTCGACGGTGCGAACGCGGGCTTCGATGCCGATCTTCCGCAGGTTCTGGCTGAAGGGCAAGGCGACCCGTTCGATGGTCGTGCCGTCGAGCAGGATCTCGAAGGCGAGCGGCTTGCCGGTCTTCGTCTCGATCATCTGATTGTTCTTGAGCTCAAAGCCGGCCTCCTTCAGAAGGCCGATCGCCTTGCGCAGGTTGTCGCGCAGCTTGGCGGGGTCGCCGCCGACGGGATTGCTGTAGGGCTTGGTGAAAACGCTCGGCGGAACCTTGTCCTTGAGGTCCGTGAGGATCTCCAGTTCGCGTCCCTGCGGCAGCCCTGACGACGCCAGTTCGGTCGGGAAGAAAAAGCTGTCGATGCGATTATACTCGTTGAAGAAGATCGTCCGCTTCAGTTCCTCGAAATCGAGCGCATAGTTCAGAGCCTCGCGCACCCGGACGTCCTTGAACGCATCGCGCCGCAGGTTGAAGATGAAACCCACCATGACGCCGCTGTCGCGACTGTCGTTCTCCAGCCGCTCGAGCTTGATCCGGCCGTCCTTGACGGCGGGGAAGTCGTAGGACGTGGCCCAGCGGCGCGCGGAGTTCTCCCAGCGGTAGTTGGCATTGCCCGACCGGAAAGCCTCGAAGGCGACGTCGAGATCCGCGAAATAGGTGAAACCGATGCTTCCGAAGTTGTTCTGCCCGATATTGACGTTCAGGTCCTTGCCCCAATAATCGTCGCGACGCGCGTATGTGACGGTCGAGCCGGCCTTCATGGAGGCCATTTTGTAGGGACCGGAGCCCATGGGTATCTCGAGCGTCGTGCGGGAAATGTCCCGCTGGCGTCCTTGCGCGTCCTTGCCCTCCCACCAGTGTTTGGGCACGACGAGGAGGCCGCCCGCCACTCTCGGCAATTCCCGGTTTCCCGTCTCGTTGAAGGAGAAGGTCACCTCCCGCTCGCCGGTCTTTTCCGCCTTGACGATATGGCCGTAATAGGAGGTCGCTTTCGGATCGAGTTCCTTCGCCTTGTCGAAACTGAAGATCACGTCTTCCGGCGTCACCGGCGTGCCGTCGGCCCAACGCGCTTCCGGCCGGAGGCGGAACTTCGCCCAGGCGAAATCGTCGGGATAGGCGACCGCCTCGGCGAGCAGGCCGTAATCCGTCAGAACCTCGTCCATCGACGGCTTCATCAGGGTTTCGAACACCAGCCCGACGGACATGCCGGAGGCGCTGGAAACGGGACCGACCACGCCGGCCGCCATCTCGCCCTTGGCCAGAACCGGATTGAACGTGTCGAACGTGCCCATGGTGGCCAGCCGGACATCGCCCCCCTTCGGCGCATCCGCGTTGACATAATCGAACTGCTTGAACTCTTGCGGATATTTCAGCTCGCCCATGGTCGACAGGCCGTGGCGCCATTGGGGGTCCTCGGCGTAGGCGGGACCGGGCAGGACGGCGGCGGCGAGGAAGGCGGCGGCGATGAGGGCCAAGGTGCCGAGAGCCAGGGTGCCGAGGGTCAGGGTGCCGGGGGTCAAGGGTCCAGAGGTCGGTGCCCGGGTCGTCCTGCTCGTCATCTGCCGCATGCGGTTCGTCTCCTTGGGTCGTGGTCGACGCACACAATAGGCGAAATGCGGCCGATTGACAGGCGGGGGTCCGGGCAAGCCGCGAAATCGGCTTGTCAATCGGCGTGCCAATCGACTTGACCGCAAGTCTGACACAAAGACGGTGTGAGACAGATCGCTCTCGACACCCGCCGCCCGATCCCGACAGAACCGGACAGACCCGCATGATATCGTCACTCTCAAGATTTTCTCGCGGCCCACGATCGTCTGGCAGACAGGCCATCAGAGCCGTCATCGCCGCGGCGCTTATCCTGCCGCTCGGTCTCGGGCCTGCGCTTGCGGCCGAGACGCAGCCGGCCAAGCAGCTGTTCGGCGGCATGACGCTTCCCAGCAGAACCGCGCCGGCCTCGCTCGGCTCCTATGCCAAGGGCTGCCTTTCGGGCGCGGTGGCGCTGCCGGCCGACGGGCCGACCTGGCAGGCCATGCGCCTGTCGCGCAACCGGCGCTGGGGCAATCCGCACATGATCGCGTTCCTGGAGCGTTTTTCGCGCGATGCGGCCGAGATCGGCTGGGGCTCGGGCATCCTGCTCGGCGATATCTCGCAGCCGCGCGGCGGGCCGATGCTCACCGGCCATGCCTCCCACCAGATCGGCCTCGATGCCGACATCTGGTTCCAGCCGAAGCCCGCGCGGCCGATGAGCGTGGCGGAACGCGAGAGCCGGCCTTTCGTGTCGATGCTCGACAAGACGAAGTTCCTGACCGTCAACTCGGAGCGCTGGACGCCGACCCATGCGCGGCTGATCATGCGGGCCGCGAGCGAGCCGGAGGTCGACCGGGTGTTCGTCAACCCGGCGATCAAGAAGAAGCTCTGCGACACCTGGACCGGCGACCGGACGTCGATGGGCAAGATCCGGCCGATCTACGGCCACGACGAGCATTTCCACATCCGCATCAAATGCCCGGCCGATTCGCCCGGCTGCAAGCCGCAGGCGGCGGTCGCGCCCGGCGATGGCTGCGACAAATCGCTCGCCTGGTGGTTTACCAAGGAGCCCTGGGCCAAGCCCAAGCCGAACCCGGATGCCAAACCCGTCAAGCCGCGCTTCGTGATGCTGTCCGATCTGCCGCAGGCCTGCACCGGCGTGCTGGCCGCGCCCGCCTCGTCGGAAGCCGCGGCCACCTTCGGCGGCACGGTGCCGGTCTCGGCGTCGGTGCCCGCCGCGCCGTCGACCGTCATGCCGCCGGCCGCCGATCGCCCGCCGGCCGCCGTCGGCGATCCTGCCATTCCGCTTCCGACCCGTCGCCCGAGCGCGCAGCCGTAGCGGCGCGGCACTTTCTTCTTGAATCGATTTAGGTTCCGGGAAATATGGGCGACGAGGATGATGCGGAGGACGGAATGACCGGTCGCAAATGCATGGCGCTGATCGCGCATGACCTGAAGAAGCAGGACATGGCGGAATTCGCCAAGGCCCACCAGTCGGTGCTGTCGGAATGGCGGATCGTCGCCACCGGCACCACGGGCGGCCGCGTCCAGGAGGCCTGCCCCGGTCTCGACGTGACCCGGCTGAAGAGCGGGCCGCTCGGCGGCGACCAGCAGATCGGCGCGCTGATCGCCACCGGCGATGTCGATCTCCTGATCTTCTTCATCGATCCCCTGACGTCGCTGCCGCACGATGTGGACGTCAAGGCCCTGACGCGGCTTGCGACCGTCTACGACATTCCCATGGCGCTGAACCGCGCGACGGCCGAGCGGCTCGTCGATTTCCGGCCGCTCTGAGCACCGCGCGCCGGTCGTCACGTCTTTTCCACTGGAGCGGCCCGGCAAAACATGCGAAGCGCTTCCCGCCCGCAGCCCCGATCGCGCGCCGACCCCAATAGCCCGATTCCCTTAGCCCGATTCCCTTAGGAGGTTTCATGCCCGCGTCTGCAGAAACGGTTCCCGGCCTCGCCTTCCCCATCCTGATCGGCGACATCGGCGGCACCAATGCCCGTTTCGCGCTTCTGACGGATGAGACCTCCGAGCCGGTCGTCTTTCCCGTGGTGCCTACAGGCGGCTTTCCGAGCATCCAGGCAGCCTTGGAAACCGGCATTCTCCCGCATGCCACCCTGCGCCCGCGCTCGGCGATCATCGCGGTGGCCGCCCCGGTCAAGGGCGACGAGATCCCGCTGACCAATGCCGGCTGGGTCATCACGCCGGCAGACATGATCGCGACGCTCGGGCTTTCCGATGTCATCGTCCTCAACGATTTCGAGGCGCAGGCTCTGGCCGTCGCCGCCATCGCCAAGACCGACTGCGCCCAGATCGGCGCCGGCGCGCCGATGGAAAGCGCCTCCTGCGCCGTGCTCGGTCCGGGCACCGGCTTGGGCGTCGCCGGCCTGCTGCACACGCACGACACCTATTTTCCGGTCCCCGGCGAGGGCGGCCATGTGGATATCGGCCCGCGCACGCCGCGCGACACCGCCATCTGGCCGCATCTGGAGACCATCGAGGGCCGGATCTCCGCCGAGCAGCTGCTCTGCGGCCGCGGCATCGTCAATATCTACCAGGCGATCTGCCACACGGACGGGCTGACGCCGACCCACACCGATCCGGCCGAGGTCACGGCGGCGGGGCTTTCCGGCACCGAGCCGGCCTGCGTCGAGACCCTGTCGCTGTTTGCCGGCTATCTCGGCCGCGTGGCGGGCGACATGGCGCTGATCTTCATGGCGCGCGGCGGCGTCTATCTGGCCGGCGGCATTTCGCAGAAAATCCTGCCCGCGCTGCAACAGCCCGAATTTCGCGCCGCCTTCGAGGACAAGGCGCCGCATTCCACGCTGATGCGCTCGATCCCGACCTATGTGGTCACCCATCCCTTCGCCGCCCTTGCCGGTCTTGCGGCCTTCGCGCAGACCCCGGCCCGGTTCGGCGTGGCCACCACGGGGCGTCACTGGAAGGCCTGATGCGAACCCGCCGTCCGCGCCGCCACCCCCCAAAATGGGTGGAGACTCGCCAAATGGCTCCCGAGGCACTATAGAGCGCGGCCAAGCATCCGATCGAAGGACCGCTCGGTCAGGGAAAGAGCTTTTGAAAGACCAGAAGAAGAAGCACACGCCGGTGGACGCCGACACGATCACCAGCGTGCTGAAGCGGGTCGCGCGGGAAAACGGACGGGCCCATCTCAAGGGCTATATGTTCGCGATCGCCTGCCTTGCGCTCGTTGCCGGCTCGACCGCGTTCACGGCCTGGATCATGGAAGCCGTCGTCAACGAGGCCTTCGCCAACAAGCGGGCCGACATGGTCCTCATCATCTGCGCCGCCATCTTCGTCGCCTTCGTGGTGCGCGGCTTTGCCACCTATGGCCAGGCCGTCGCCCTGTCGAAGATCGGCAACAACATCGTCGCCAGCTATCAGCGCCGGCTCTATGCCCATCTGATGGCGCTGAGCGTCGGCTATTTCACCGATTCCCGCTCGGCCCGCATCTCCGCCAAGATCAGCCAGAACGTCTCGGGCATCCGCGACGTTCTCAACATGACGGTCACCTCGATCGCGCGCGACCTGCTGACGCTGATCGCCCTCATCGGCGTCATGATCGGCAAGGACTGGGTGCTGACGATCATCGTCTTCCTCATCGCGCCGCCACTGCTGATCGGCCTTCGCTACGTGTCGCGGCGGCTGCGCAATGCAACGCGCGAATCGGTCGAGATCAACAGCCACGTGCTCGGCGCCATGCAGGAGACGATCCAGGGGATCACGATCGTCAAGGCCTTCACCATGGAGGAGCAGCTGAAGAGCAAGGTCGAGGCGATCATCGCGCGCGCGGAAAACCGCGCCAACCGGATCGCCCGCCTGTCCGAGCGCACCGCGCCGATGACCGAGACCTTTGCGGGCTTCGCCATTGCCAGCGTCCTCGGCTATGCCGCCTTCCGCTCGATCTACGACAACGTGCCGCCCGGCGCTTTCTTCTCCTTCGTCACGGCCCTTCTCATGGCCTATGATCCGGCCCGGCGCCTCGCGCGCCTACAGGTGTCGATGGAGCGCGCCGCGGTCAATGCGCGGATGATCTACGAGGTGCTCGACACCCTGCCGCACCAGCGCGACCTGCCCGATGCCACGGCCCTGCAGGTCTCCTCGGCGACGATCACCTTCAACAACGTCCATTTCGCCTACGGCACCGGCGACGAGATCCTCAAGGGGGTCAGCTTCGTTGCCGAAGGCGGCAAGACGACGGCGCTGGTCGGCCCGTCGGGTGCCGGCAAGTCCACCGTGATCAGCCTCATTCCGCGCTTCTACGATCCGTCGGAAGGGCAGATCCTGATCGACGGTCAGGACATCGCCCATATCACCAAACTGTCGCTGCGCAACGGGCTCGCCTATGTCTCGCAGCAGCCTTATCTCTTCGAAGGCTCGATCGGCGACAACATCCGCTATGGCCGGCCGGAGGCGACGGACGAGGAGGTCTACGAGGCCGCGCGTCTCGCCTATGCGCATGATTTCATCCTGGCCCAGCCGCAGGGCTACGACACGCCGGTCGGCGAAAACGGCGTGACCCTTTCCGGCGGTCAGCGTCAGCGGCTTTCGATCGCCCGCGCCCTCGTCCGGCGCGCGCCCATCCTGCTTCTCGACGAAGCCACCTCCTCGCTCGACACCGAATCGGAGTCCGCGGTGCAGAAGGCGCTCGACCATGCCATGGACGGGCGGACCGTCGTGGTGATCGCCCACCGTCTCTCCACCATCGTCAACGCCGACAAGATCATCGTCATGCGCGACGGGCTGGTGGTCGAGGAAGGCACGCATACGGAGCTTGCGGATCGCAAGGACGGGCTTTACGCTCGCCTTCACAACCTGCAGGGCAGCCAAGCGACCGGCATCATCGATGATCTGGTCGACAGCACGGATCGGACGACATGAACCCCCACACCATGACAGCCCCCACACAATGACAGCCACCACGCAATGACACCGGCGGATATGAACCTCGTCGTCGTGGGCGCGGCGGGCCGCATGGGCCAGACGCTCATCCGCACGATCCATGCCATGCCGGGCGTCACCCTGTCGGCCGCCGTCGAGCGCTCCGGCTCGCCCTTCGTCGGGCGGGATGCGGGGGAAATCGCGGGGCTCGGCCCCATCGGCGTTCTCGTGACCGACGATCCGCTCCGCGCCTTCGTCGAGGCCGAAGGCGTCCTCGATTTCACGGCACCGACCGCCAGCGTCGAATTTTCCGGGCTGGCCGCGCAGGCCCGCATCGTCCATGTGATCGGCACGACCGGATGCTCGGCTGCCGACGAGGCGCGCTTCGAGGCGGCGGCGCGGCATGCGCGTGTGGTCAAGTCCGGCAATATGAGCCTCGGCCTCAATCTCCTCGGCGTGCTCGTGGAACAGGCCGCCCGGGCCCTGCCTGCGGCCGGATGGGATCTCGAAATCCTGGAAATGCATCACAAGCACAAGGTGGACGCGCCCTCGGGCACGGCGCTGCTTCTCGGCGAGGCGGCGGCCCGCGGCCGCGGCATCGATCTCGATAGCCGGTCCGTGCGGGTGCGCGACGGCCATACCGGGCCGCGGGCCGAAGGCACGATCGGCTTTGCGACGCTGCGCGGCGGCTCCGTCATCGGCGAACATTCCGTCATGCTTGCCGGCGAAGGCGAGACCGTGACCCTGTCGCATTCGGCGACCGACCGTTCGATCTTTGCGCGCGGTGCCGTCACCGCAGCGCTCTGGGCGCGGTCGCGCAACCCCGGTTACTATTCGATGCTGGACGTGCTGGGGCTCACCGTCTGAGACCGTCCCGGCGCTTTCCCGACGTCAACACTGCAACAAGGAACGAACGATCATGAGCGGCACGCTTGTCCTGGTGCGTCACGGCCAGAGCGAATGGAACCTGAAGAACCTCTTTACCGGCTGGAAGGACCCCGACCTGACCCCGCTCGGGATCGAGGAAGCCGAGACGGGCGGCAAGGCGCTGGCCGAAACTGGCCTGAAATACGATATCGCCTTTACCTCCGACCTGACGCGGGCGCAGAAGACGCTGAAGATCATCCTCGACGCCGTCGGCCAGCCCGGGCTTGAGACGATCCGCGACCAGGCGCTGAACGAGCGCGACTATGGCGACCTCTCCGGCCTCAACAAGGACGATGCGCGCGCCAAGTGGGGCGAGGAGCAGGTGCATATCTGGCGCCGGTCCTACGACGTGCCGCCTCCGGGCGGCGAAAGCCTGCGCGACACCGGCGCCCGCGTCTGGCCCTATTACCTCACCGAGATCCTGCCGCGCGTGCTCAAGGGCCAGACGGTTCTCGTCGCCGCCCACGGCAATTCGCTGCGCGCGCTGGTGATGGTGCTCGACCGCCTGACCAAGGAAGAGATCCTGAAGCTCAACCTCGCGACCGGCGTGCCCATGGTCTACACGCTCAACGCCGATTCGACCGTCGCCACGAAAGAGGTTCTGGGCGACATGTCCGGCGCGCACTAAAAACACTTCAGCCGAGGCGGGGATGGATCAGACCTTCCCCGCTTCCCAGCCGAGCATGGCGCGCTTGCGCGTCAGGCCCCAGTGATAGCCGGTCAGCGCCCCGCTCTTGCCGATGGCCCGGTGGCAGGGGACGACGAAGGAGATGGGATTGCGGCCGATAGCGGCCCCCACCGCGCGCGATGCCTTGGGCTGGCCGATGCGCCCGGCGATCGCCGAATAGGTCTGCGCCCGGCCCATCGGAATATCGAGCAGGGCCTGCCACACCCGCACCTGGAAATCCGAGCCGATCAGCACGATCCGCAGCGGCTGCTCCGCCGCCCAGCGCCCGGGCTCGAAGATCCGCGCGGCATAGGGCGTCGTCGCCTCGGCATCCTCGACATAGCGGGCGTTCGGCCAGCGGCCGGCCATGTCTGCAAAACTCTCCCGCTCCTGCCCCGCATCGTTGAAGGCGAGGCCGGCGAGACCGCGCTCGGTCACCATGATCAGCGCCGTGCCGAAGGGCGAAGGGTGGAAGCCGTAGCGGATGGTCAGCCCGCCGCCCTTGAGCTTCCACTCGCCGGGCGACATCGCCTCATGCGTGACGAACAGGTCGTGCAGCCGCCCCGGACCGGACAGGCCGAGCTCCAGGCTCACCTCCAGCAGCGGCAGGCCTTCGGTCCCGAGCAGGCGCTTGGCATGGTCGAGCGTCACCGCCTGGAGAAAGGCCTTCGGCGTGAGGCCCGCCCAGCGCGTAAACGTCCGCTGCAGATGCGTCGGCGATTGCCCGAGCCGCGCGGCGAGGTCCTCGAGACCCGGCTGCTCGCGATAGTCGCCCGTCAGCAGTTCCACCACGCGGCAGACCGTCTCGTAATCGCTGCCCTCGGGCGTGATCTCGCTCGTCAGACGCGGCATGATGGTCATTGTCGTCTCCTCCTTCGTCGGCATCGGCGCGGTCGCGCAGCGCGATCTCGTCCGCGGGAGAACAGCACGTCCGGTCTGCCGCCGCCACCCGATTTGCGATGTCTCAGCCCCGCCGCTTCACCGTGGCGAGCGCGCCGGAAAAGGCGGTGGCGAAGGTTTCGCGGTCGTCGCGATTGAGGAAGGAGCCGATGTCGGTTGCGCGCAGGCGATCGCGGACCTGCATGGAGACGATACCGATCTCGTCGTGGCGGGCGACGTCGAAGCGGGTTGAGAACGGATTGAACCGGTGCTCGGTCATGCGCCCGGTCGCGGTGAACTTGCGCACGGCGACATCGGTGCGGGAAATGCTGACCTCCTCGCGCATGCGGGCCGAACGGTTGTTCAGCCAGAAGGCGCCGAACAGGAGCACGAAATCGAGCCCGAAGAACAGCACGACCGGCCAGGCGCCGATGACGAGGAACACGAAGACATGAACGAGGCTCATCAGCGCCGCGATGAAAAAGACGACGTGCAGGCCTTTCCGCCCGAGCGAGCGATAGGGCGTCAGCTCGGCGGCGAAAACGGGCGTTTCGGCGATGCGGTTGTCGGCGTTGCCATCGTTCATGGGCCGCCAGTATAGAGAAGAGATGAAAGACCCGAAACCGAAAACCGTGGCCCTTGCGGCCCTCGCCCCAGCGGCAAAGCCGCGCAGTCTCCCGTCCAAGACGACGACGGCCAGGTCGCGCGGCGCGCGCAAGCCGAAGAGCGCTTACACGCGGGCCGAGGTGGAGGAGATCTTCCGCCGCTTTTCCGTGCAGCGGCCGGAGCCGAAGGGCGAGCTGAACTACCTCAACCCGTTCACGCTGGTGGTCGCCGTGGCGCTCTCGGCGCAGGCAACCGATGTCGGGGTGAACAAGGCGACGAAGGGGCTGTTTGCCGTCGCGGACACGCCGGAAAAGATGCTGGCGCTGGGCGAGGATGCCGTGCGCGAGCATATCCGCACCATCGGGCTCTACCGCAACAAGGCAAAAAACGTCATCGCGCTCAGCGCCAGGCTGGTCGAGGCGTTCGGCGGAGAGGTGCCGCGCGACCGGGAGGGACTGGTGACCCTGCCGGGCGTCGGGCGCAAGACCGCCAATGTCGTGCTTTCCATGGCTTTCGGCCAGGCGACGATCGCGGTGGACACGCATATCTTCCGCATCGCCAACCGGATCGGGCTGGCACCGGGCAAGACGCCGGACCAGGTCGAGGATCACCTCGTCCGGGTGATCCCGGACCATTATCTCTATCACGCCCATCACTGGCTGATCCTGCACGGGCGCTATACCTGCAAGGCGCGGCGTCCCGAATGCGAGCATTGCGTCATCGCCGACCTCTGCAAGGCGGCGGAGAAGACCAATACGATCCCCGCCCCGCTGGTCGCCCTTCCGCCGCAGGTTTTCTAGGATGCCCTCCCCCCCCCCACCCGGCAGCTCTTCTGAGCCTCAGCGCCGTTCGGTGAGGCTGTAGAGCAGGGCTGCGGCCGGGAGGGCGAAGCCGAGGAGCGAGGCGCCCCACCAGCCGTAATGCGCGTAAAGCCAGGCTCCGGCGGCCGAGCCGACCGCGCCGCCGAGAAACGACGTCGCCATATAGAGGCCGTTCAGCCGGCTGCGATGCTCGTCGCCGAGCACATAGATCGCCCGCTGCCCGAGGACGAGGGTGGTGGACACCGCAAAATCGAGGCCGATGGCGGCGAGCGTCAGCACGGCGAGCGCCAGCGTCGAGCCTTCGGGCGCCAGATGGGTGACGAGGAAGGCGCAGGCGCCGCCGACGAGCGCGATGCGGGTGGCGGCAAAGCTCACGCCCCGATCGGCCAGCCGCCCGGCGATGGGCGCGGCCAGCGCGCCCGCCGCACCCGCAAGCGCAAACAGAGCGATGCCGATCTGGGTCAGGCCGAAGGCGGGGCTAGCCAGCAGCAGCGGCGTCACGGTCCAGAACAGGCTGAAGGCCGCGAACATGCAGGCCTGATAGGCCGCGCGACGGCGCAGCACGGCCTGCGTCATGAGCAATCTCGGCAGCGAACCGATCAGTGCGCCATAGCCAAGGCGCTGCGCCGGCACGCGGGGCGGCAGCACGCGGGCGAGGAACAGCGCAAGGCCCGTCATGGCGAGCGCCGAGAGCACGAAGACCATGTGCCAGGGCAGGAAGGCGGCGATGAAGCTCGAGACCGGGCGGGCGAGCATGATGCCGACCATCAGGCCGCTCATGACGTTGCCGACCGCGCGTCCGCGCTCGGCCGCCGGCACCATCTGTGCCGCATAGGGAACGATGATCTGCACCGCGACGCAGCAGAGGCCGATGGCGAACGCCGTCGCCAGGAAGGCTGCGGCCTGCGTCACCAGGCCGGCCGACAGCACCGCGAGAATGGACAGGCCGAGCATGACGAGGATGAGCTTACGGTTCTCGAAAAGGTCGCCCAGGGGCACGATCAGCAGGAGACCGAGGCCATAGCCTAGCTGGGTCAGCGTGACGATCAGCCCGGCCGTATCCGGCGAGAGCCCGAGCGCAGTGCCGATCGGCCCGACGAGGGGCTGGGCGAAATAGAGGTTCGCGACGATGAGGCCGCAGGCCGCGGCGAGAACGAGGTTCAGGCGTCCCGGGAGGCCGTTCCCCTCCGGCTCTCCCCGTCTCTCCGGCTCTCCCGTCCCGCCCGTCTTCGACACGGTGGCCGGCTTCGGCGTGATGGCCGTCATGAGCGCTCTCCATTCCCCGGCACCTGTCGATAAGGCACCTGTCGTAAAGGCTCTTCTCCCGAGAGCCCTGCCCCCGCGACAAATGAACGACATCCGGCGGGGCATGATGCGGCCGATATGGCATGCTTGCCCCACCCTTCGCAACGCGGCATTTGCACGCGCGATGCGCCCCTGCTCGATACCCTGTGCGACGCCGGGCGCCAAAAGATCTTTCAAAGCGCGAGAATTCGATTAAGACCGAAGCCCGGCCACAGTGTTTTTCCAGGCGGGGTTCATGACCACATTCGACGTCCTGACGATCGGCAATGCCATCGTCGATATTATCGCACGCTGCGAAGAGCGGTTTCTCACCGATAACGGCATCATCAAGAGCGCGATGAACCTGATCGACGCCGAGCGCGCCGAGCTGCTGTATTCGCGCATGGGCCCGGCGCTCGAAGCCTCCGGCGGCAGCGCCGGCAACACGGCGGCCGGCATTGCGAGCCTTGGCGGCAAGGCCGCCTATTTCGGCAAGATCGCCAACGACCAGCTCGGCGAGATCTTCACCCACGACATCCAGGCGCAGGGCGTCCACTTCCGCACGCAGCCGCTCGACACCTTTCCGCCGACCGCGCGCTCGATGATCTTCGTCACCGAGGATGGCGAGCGCTCGATGAACACCTATCTCGGCGCCTGCGTGGAGCTCGGCCCCGAGGACGTGGAACCCGATGTCGTCGCCAGTGCCGCCGTCACTTACTTCGAGGGCTATCTCTGGGACCCGCCGCGCGCCAAGGAGGCCATCCGCGACGCCGCGCGCATCGCCCACGAGAACGGCCGCGAGGTCTCCATGACCCTGTCCGACAGCTTTTGCGTCAACCGCTACCGCGCCGAATTCCTGGAGCTGATGACGAGCGGCACGGTGGACATCGTGTTCGCCAACCGGGCCGAAGCGCTGGCGCTCTACGAGACCGAGGATTTCTCCGAGGCGCTGACGCGGCTCGCGCGCGATTGCCGGCTTGCGGCGGTCACGATGAGCGAGGAAGGCTCCATCATCGTGCGCGGCAATGAGCGCATCAAGGTCGAGGCGACCAAGGTGTCGCGCGTCGTCGATACCACGGGTGCCGGCGATCTCTATGCCGCGGGCTTCCTGTTCGGCTACACGGCGGGCAAGCCGCTCGATATCTGCGGCAAGCTCGGCAGCCTTGCGGCCGGCATCGTGATCGAGCAGGTCGGCCCCCGCCCGATGCTTTCATTGAAGGATGCCGCGGCCAAGGCGGGCCTGCTGTAGCGCCTGTCCGGCCGACATGTCCTGTGAACCCCTGTTCACGGGACATGGCCGCACGTTTCACGCGCGATTGCAGGCTACTTGAAGGCTTCGCCGGGATAGGCGCCCCAGATCTCGGTCTGGACGATCCAGCCTTCCGCGCCTTGCGCTTCGGCCTTGCACCATTCGCCGGTGCATTCGCCGATGTGCAGCATCACGCCCGGCTCGATGCGGGCGACGATGCCGGCGCCCGATTGCGGCTCGCGGCGCATGTTGACGAGCACGCCCTGTCCCTTGCCGCGCATCCACGGGGCGGCCAGCGCCGTGCGGGCCCCCGACAGCAGCGCCTGGTTGACCCAGCCTTCCGTGCCGTCGGCATCGCGCACGCGGCGCCAGTTGTCGTATTCCTGGATGATCTCGACCGGCACGCCGGGCTTCAGGTAGCGCCAGGACACGGCATAATCGACGCTCGGGCCGACGCGCAGGTTGACGCTTTTCGATTTCAGGCTGACGAAGCGCGGCAGCGGCAAGCCGCTTGCGCCCTTGGCCGCCTGCGCCCAGGCTTGCCCGGTGACGTCGGGGACTGCGAGGGAGCCGACGGTGGCGGCGGCAAGCAGGACGGCCATGAGGCCGCATCTCGCGACCCGCTGCCCGATCATGCCGAGATGGAACTGGCGCATGGCAATATCCGTTTTTCAAACCGGGTCGCGACAGGCCTTGCGACCTCCGGCCTGTGCCGTCGGTATCGAAAGGCTGGTTGTGTTGGTCTTCCGGTGCGTCTCTGCTAGATAACGCTCTGAGGATACGATCCATCATCTTGGTTAAGAAGCCGTCAACGCGGTGCGCCGCCTGGCGTGGTCCGGGGAGAGATTTGACGATGACGCAGAGACAGAGGCCCAAGGTCTACATCACCCGCAAGCTGCCCGACATCGTCGAGACCCGCATGCGCGAACTCTTCGACGCGACCCTCAATATCGACGACAGCCCCCGCAGCCAGGAGGAGCTGGCCGCAGCCGTGGCTGAGGCAGACGTGCTGGTGCCCACCGTCACCGACCGGATCGACGCGGCTCTCATCGAGCAGGCCGGGCCGAAACTCAAGCTGATCGCGAGCTTTTCGAACGGCGTCGACAATATCGACGTGGACGCTGCCGCCCGGCGCGGCATCACGGTGACGAACACGCCGGCCGTGCTGACCGAGGACACGGCCGACATGACGCTCGCCCTCATTCTCGCCGTGCCCCGGCGGCTGACGGAGGGCGCGGCTATTCTGGCCGACCGCCGCCACGACTGGGCCGGCTGGTCGCCGAACTGGATGCTCGGACGGCGGATTTCCGGCAAGCGCATCGGCATCGTCGGCATGGGCCGGATCGGCACCGCCGTCGCCCGGCGCGCCAAGGCCTTCGGCCTGTCCATCCACTACCACAACCGGCATCGCGTCAGCGCGGAGACCGAAGCGTCGCTGGAGGCGACCTATTGGGACAGCCTCGACCAGATGCTCGCCCGCGTCGATTTCGTCTCGGTCAACTGCCCCTCGACGCCCGCGACCTATCACCTGCTCTCGGCGCGAAGGCTGCAGCTGATGCAGCCGACGAGCTATCTCGTCAACACGGCGCGCGGCGGCATCGTGGACGAGACCGCGCTGATCAAATGCCTGCGCGAAGGCCGCATCGCCGGCGCCGGGCTCGACGTCTACGAAAACGAGCCGGCCATCAACCCGAAGCTCGTCAAGCTCGCCTCCGAGGGCAAGGTGGTGCTGCTGCCGCATATGGGCTCGGCCACGCTCGAAAGCCGGGTGGACATGGGCGAGAAAGTCATCATCAACATCCGCACCTTCTTCGACGGCCACCGCCCGCCCGACCGCGTGCTGCCCGGCCGCAACTGAGCCGTCACACGGGTTCGGCTGCGCCTGCGACGCACGTCCGATCCGTTGACGCGCGACGGAAATGTCTTACACTGTCTTACGTTTTGCAGGACAGGAGATGCCCATGGCCAGATCGCAGACATCGGACTCCGTCACGCTTCGCGTGCCTTTAGATGTGCTGGCCAGCATCGAGGCCATCGCGGAGGCGACGGACCGGTCCAGAAGTTACATCATCGTCCGCGCCCTGAAGACCTATCTTCTCAACGAAGGCGCGGATGTCCTGTCGCAAATGCGCGGGCGGGACCAGATTGCGGCCGGTGACGTCGAGGACATCGACGATCTCATCGCCGACGTGGACAGGATCGCCGCCGGCCACGCGGCATGACGCAGGTCAAGGTGTCGAGAGAGGCAGCCGATTTCGTCAGGAACGAGGCTGCCTATCTCCGTCGCCGCAATGCGCATGCCGCTCAGCGTTTCTCGACAACGGTCCGGCGCGCGCGAGATATCTTGAGGACGTTCGACGAAGCCGGAAACGTCACGCACGGCCTTCCTATCCGTGGCGGGCTGACCCTTGTCGTTGATGCCTATCTGTTTGACGATCTACGCGAGGACGGCGTTGTGAACATCATAGCCGTTCGGCACGGCCGGATGCTTCAGCGCGTGCCGGACGTCGAGGACGACATCCCCCAAGACCTTGCCATCGACGAGCCCGTTTGAACCGTCTTTAACAGCGTAGCGCGGTGCCCATCGCCCGCCGCGAAGACGGCGCGCCTTCCCTAATCCGCATGGCGGCGCTTGTAGCGGATGGTATCGAAACGGGCGGCGAGGGCATCGTAGAGCAGCAGGCGGCCGACGAGGGGGTCTCCGGCGCCGGTGATCAGCTTGATCACCTCCATGGCCTGCAGCGTGCCGATGACGCCGGTCAGGGCGCCGACGATGCCGGCTTCGGCGCAGGAGGGCACGGCGCCGGGCGGCGGCGGCTCCGGGAAGAGATCGCGGTAGCGCGGCGCCGGGCGGCAATTCCTGTCGGACGTCCAGGGCATAAGCACGGTCAGCGAGCCGTCGAAGCGGCCGACGGCGCCGGTGACGAGCGGGATGCGCAGGGTCTCGGCGGCTTCCGCCACGAGATAGCGCGTGTCGAAATTGTCCGAGCCATCGACCACGATGTCGTAATGGCCGAGCGTTTCGGAGACGGTGTCGGACGTCAGCCGGAACGGCAGCGGACGAACGGTCACATGCGGGTTCAGCCGCGCGACCGTGTCCCCCGCGCTGTCCACCTTGGGGGTGCCGACAGCCGCGGTCGGATGCACCACCTGACGCTGGAGATTGGAGAGCGACACCACGTCGTCATCCACGATGCCGAGCGTGCCGACGCCGGCCGCAGCGAGATAGAGGATGACCGGCGCCCCGAGCCCGCCTGCGCCGACCACCAGAACGCGCGCCGCCTTCAGCGCCTGCTGCCCCTGCCCACCGATTTCCGGCAGCAGGATGTGTCGGGCGTAGCGGTCGATCTCTTGTGGCGACAGGGGCGGCGACAAGCGCGATGTCAGGGGAGGTGCCAGGGGCGGTGTCAGATGCGTTTCCGGTGCTTCGGCCATGTCGCCAGTCTCACTCGAAAACCTGGCCGTTGGCAACCGTCAGGAACTGGGCTCGATCGCCGAGCGCCGAGAACATGGCACGGTCGGTGCCGGTCATGAAGGCCTGTCCGCCGAGATCGTCGACGATGTCGAACAGGGCCGCGCGGCGGCCGGCATCGAGATGCGCGGCGATCTCGTCGAGCAGCAGCACCGGCGCGTGGCCCGTGAGGTCGGCGACCAGCCTTGCATGCGCCAGCACGAGGCCGACGAGCAGCGCCTTCTGCTCGCCGGTCGAGCAGCGCTCGGCCTCGATGTTCTTCGCCCGGTGGCGGATCAGGAGGTCGCTGCGGTGCGGGCCTTCCAGCGTGCGCCCGGCCGCCCCGTCGCGCCAGCGGCCGAGCCGCAGCCGCTCCAGATAGTCTTCCTCCAGATCGAAGGCCGGGCGGTGCCATTCGCCGTCGAGAAAGCCGGACAGCGCCAGATCCGCCTTCGGAAACGTGCCGTCATCCGGGCTGCGGTCGATGAGGGCGGCGAGCAGGCCGAGCATCTCGTTGCGGGCGAGCGCCATGGCGATGCCGAGTTCGGCCAGCTGGCGCTCCAGCCCGGTCAGCCAGACGGGATCGGCGCCGGGTTCCGAGAGCAATTTGTTGCGGCTGCGCATGGCGCGCTCGAAATCGGTCGCCCGCCGCCCATGGTCGGGGTCGAGCGACAGGACGAGCCGGTCGAGGAAGCGGCGGCGGTCGCCGGAGGCGCCGGTGAACAGCCCGTCCATGGCCGGCGTCAGCCAGAGCACGCGCAGATGGTCGAGCAGTTCGTCGATCGCCTTGGCATTGGTGCCGTTGAGGCGCAGACGACGCGCCTGGCCCTCCTCGGTGCCGAACGTGCCGGTGCCGATCTCGACATCGCCCTGCATGCCCTCGAGGACGGCGAAGACCGAAAAACCGGCCTCTGCACCCACGCGCGGAACATCGGCATAGGCCGCGCGTCGCAGGCCGCGCCCCGGCGACAGGAAGGAGACGGCTTCCATGAGATTGGTCTTGCCGGCGCCGTTCTCGCCGGTGAGCACGACATGGCGCGCGTCGAGATCGAGCGAAAGAGCCGCATAATTGCGGAAATCGCCGAGCTTCAGACGGGACAGGGAGACTTTTTGCGGCATGCCGTCCGGCTCTAAGCTTTCCCGCGATGGCTGACAAGCGGGCGGGCCGCTTTCACCCCTGTTGCCCGGTCCCGGTGCCGTCCAGCTCGGGATAGTGGCGGAAGATGCAGCTTTCGTTGAAAGGGATATGGCGGTCGGAGGCGCGATAGGCGGCGATGTTCGGCAGGCTCGCGACATCGCGGCGAAGGGCGTCCAGATGCGGCCAGCGGTTGCCAAAGGCGCTCATGGCCTGCGGGAAGGCATAGTGCAGGCCTTCGAGCAGATGATGGAGCGACAGGTCGCCATAGGTCAGCGCCGTGCCGATGATGTGCTTCGGCCCGTCCGGATGGGCCGACAGCACGCGCTCGAAATAGTCGAGATATTTCGGGATGCGCACTGTCCGGAAATCCGCCGCCCGGCGTTTCGCCTCCGGCTTCTGGTCCTCGTAGTAGAGGCCGGTCGCGACCGGGTGGTGGGTGTCGTGGGCTTCGGCCACCATGTCGGCGATCGTCATCTGCAGGCCATTGAGGCGATGGCGCTCGCCTTCGCTGTCCGGCGCCAGACCGAGGCGAGGACCGAGATAGAAGAGGATATTGGCCGTCTGCGACAGGATCAGGTCGCCGTGCTTCAGGAAAGGCGGCGCAAAGGGCGCGTCCGCGCGGGTCTCCTCCAGGATGTCCAGCATCCGGTCGGTGCCGTCGGACCCGCGGGCGATGTCCACGTAATCGGCGCCCGCCTGTTCGAGTGCGAGCCGCACGAATTCGCCGCGGCCGGGAAGGCCGTCCCAGTAATAAAGCTCATAGGTCATGACAGGCATCCTTGCGCGTTCAGGCTCCAAGAGATGGGGCAGAGAACGGCGAGGGCAATGATGAGGGCAATGATGAGCGCAATGACGAAGCTCCATCATGACGACGGCCGGACGCAGTCCTGCGCCCGGCCCTGTCCATACCGATCCGTGCCAGTCAGCCCTCGAAGAATTCCTTCATCCGGGCGAAGAAGCCGGCGGATTCGGGATTGTTGTCCTTCGACGAGATCTCGGCGAACTCCTCGAGCAGCTCGCGCTGGCGCTTGGTCAGCTTCTGCGGCGTCTCGATGCCGATCTGGATGTAGAGGTCGCCCACCTGCGTCGAGCGCAGCACCGGCATGCCCTTGCCCTTCAGGCGGAACTGCTTGCCGGCCTGCGTGCCCTCGGGAACGGTGACGCGCGACTTGGTGCCGTCGAGCGTCTGCACGTCGAACTTGCCGCCGAGCGCTGCCGTCGTCATCGAGATCGGCACGCTGCAATAGAGGTCTGCGCCGTCGCGCTGGTAGAACTCGTGCGGCTTGACCGACAGGAAGATGTAGAGGTCGCCCGAGGGACCGCCACGCAGGCCGGCCTCGCCTTCGCCCGACAGGCGGATGCGGGTGCCGTCCTCGATGCCGGCGGGGATGTTGACCGAGAGCGACCGCTCTTCCGTCACGCGGCCCTGGCCGTGGCACTTGGTGCAGGGATCGGGAATGATCGTGCCGCGGCCCTGGCAGGTCGGGCAGGTCCGCTCGATCGAGAAGAAGCCCTGCGCGGCGCGCACGCGGCCGGAGCCCTGGCAGGTGCCGCAGGTCGTCGGCTTGGTGCCGGGCTTGGCGCCCGAGCCGGAACAGACGTCGCAGGTGATCGAGGTGGGAACCCGGATCTGCGCGGTCTTGCCGGCATAGGCCTCCTCCAGCGTGATCTCCATGTTGTAGCGGAGATCGGCGCCGCGCTCGCGGCCGCCGGACGAGCGCTGGCGCTGGCGTCCGCCGCCCATCATCTCGCCGAAAATGTCCTCGAAGATGTCGGAGAAGCCGGCCGCACCACCGCCCATGCCGCCGCCACCGCCGCCGCCCATGCCGCCCTGCTCGAAGGCCGCGTGGCCGTAACGGTCGTAGGCGGCCCGCTTCTGCGGGTCCTTCAGCGTCTCATAGGCCTGGTTGATTTCCTTGAAGGTCTTTTCCGATTCCGCATCGCCCGGATTCTTGTCCGGGTGGTATTTCATCGCCAGCTTGCGGAAGGCCGCTTTCAGCTCCTTCTCGTCGGCTGTCTTTGCAACACCGAGTGTTTCGTAAAGATCACGTTTCATGTGGTCGCGCGTATCCCGTTGAACCGCGGCGACAGGACCGGCCGTCGGCCGTCGCCAGATTTCATTGAGCCAGATTTCGTTTCGCCGAATGCCCTTGACAAGGATTTAGGAAATCCTGTCGTCCGATACCATAGCGAATCCGCGCCGGTTCCGGCTTTTTCGTCGAAATGAAGGCAAGAACCGTGCCCGCAGCCCGTATCGTGCGCTACGAAAAAGGCCCGGAACCTTCGCTCCGGGCCTCATCTCATGCGCGCGAGGCCTTCGGGCCTTACGCGGACTTCTTGCGGTCGTCCTCGTCGCTGACGTCTTCGTAGTCGGCATCGACGACGTTGTCGCGGGCGGCATCCGCTGCGGCATCGGCATTGGCCGCGTCGGTCTGCTGCGATTCATACATCGCCTGGCCGAGCTTCATGGACGCTTCCAGCAGCGTCTGGGTCTTCGCCTTGATGTCCTCGGCGTCCGGCTCGGAAGCCTCGACCGACGTCTTCAGCGCGGCGATCGCGTCGGAGATGGCGGTGCGATCGGCTTCGGTGACCTTGTCGCCATATTCCTTCAGCGACTTCTCGGACGAATGGATCAGGCTTTCGGCCTGGTTCTTCGCCTCGACGCCGTCACGACGCTTCTTGTCGTTCTCGGCATTGGCCTCGGCGTCCTTCACCATCTTCTCGATGTCGGCGTCGGACAGGCCGCCCGATGCCTGGATGCGGATCTGGTGCTCCTTGCCGGTGCCCTTGTCCTTGGCCGAGACGTTGACGATGCCGTTCGCGTCGATGTCGAAGGTGACTTCGATCTGCGGGATGCCGCGCGGTGCCGGGGGAATGCCGACGAGGTCGAACTGGCCGAGCAGCTTGTTGTCCTGCGCCATTTCGCGCTCGCCCTGGCTGACGCGGATGGTGACGGCCGACTGGCTGTCTTCCGCGGTCGAGAAGGTCTGGCTCTTCTTCGTCGGGATCGTCGTGTTGCGTTCGATCAGACGGGTGAAGACGCCACCGAGCGTTTCGATGCCGAGCGACAGCGGGGTCACGTCGAGGAGCAGGACGTCCTTGACGTCGCCCTGGAGAACGCCGGCCTGGATGGCCGCGCCGAGGGCGACGACTTCATCCGGGTTGACGCCCTTGTGCGGCTCCTTGCCGAACAGCTGCTTGACGACTTCCTGCACCTTCGGCATGCGGCTCATGCCGCCGACGAGCACGACTTCGTCGATTTCGGAGGCGGACACGCCGGCATCCTTCAGCGCGGCCTTGCAGGGCGCGATCGTGCGCTGGACGAGATCGTCCACCAGCGCTTCGAACTTCGCCCGCGTCAGCTTCAGCGTCAGGTGCTTCGGGCCGGAGGCGTCCGCCGTGATGAAGGGCAGGTTGATTTCCGTCTGCTGCGACGAAGACAGCTCGATCTTGGCCTTTTCGGCGGCTTCCTTGAGGCGCTGAAGCGCGAGCTTGTCGTTCTTCAGGTCGATGCCCTGGTCCTTCTTGAACTCGCCGGCGAGATATTCGACGAGACGCATGTCGAAGTCTTCACCACCGAGGAAGGTGTCGCCATTGGTCGACTTCACTTCGAAGACGCCGTCGCCGATTTCCAGAACCGAGACGTCGAACGTGCCGCCGCCAAGGTCGTAGACCGCGATCGTCTTGCCTTCGGTCTTGTCCAGACCGTAAGCAAGGGCTGCCGCCGTCGGCTCGTTGATGATGCGCAGCACGTCGAGGCCGGCGATGCGGCCTGCATCCTTGGTGGCCTGGCGCTGGGCGTCGTTGAAGTAGGCGGGAACGGTGATGACGGCCTGCGTGACCTTCTCGCCGAGGTAGGATTCAGCGGTTTCCTTCATCTTCTGAAGGATCATGGCCGAGACCTGCGACGGGGACTGGTTCTTGCCGCCGGCCTTCACCCAGGCATCGCCATTGTCGCCCTTGACGATCTCGAACGGCACGAGGGCCTTGTCCTTGGTGACCGTCGGGTCTTCGTAGCGGCGGCCGATGAGGCGCTTCACGGCGAAGAGGGTGTTTTCCGGATTGGTGACGGCCTGGCGCTTGGCCGGCTGGCCGACGAGGCGCTCGCCATCATCCGAGAAGGCGACCATGGACGGCGTCGTGCGCGCGCCTTCCGCATTTTCGATGACCTTCGCGTCCTTGCCGTCCATGACGGCGACGCAGGAGTTGGTCGTTCCCAGATCGATACCGATTACTTTTGCCATGTCGTTCTCTCCTTGCAGCGGACTGTCGGAACCCGGTCAGGCATTCGTGCGACAGCCCCTAGGGATGCTCTTGTCGTGTTGTGCCGCGGCCCGGAAGCCTTGGACGTGCGGCGTATATAAGGACGGGATTTTTGCTGTGCAAGGCGTCGAAGGCCCTGAAGGCGGTGAAAAGAAAGGCGGAGCCGAAAGAGTTTAGGCCGGATTCCGGACCCGCACGCCTGCGCCGCGCCGTCAAGCCCCACCCGGGCCCCACCCAGGCCCTAGCGAGGCCCCGGCCAACCCCAAGCCAGGCCCAAGCCGGGCCCAAGCCAGGCCCAAGCCAGACCCAGATCAACCCCCGGTCAGAATATCGAACAGGGTGGTGCGGCGCGTCGGCGGCGTGGCGCCCGTGGTCTGGCCGACATCGGCCGGCGGCACGAGGCCCCCGTCCGCGGCATCCATGGACCCGCCCTGCGCGGGCGGCATTTCCGCATCCGCCACCGGCGCATCCGGATAGACATCGGCCGGCTTCCGCCCGAAGGCGCCGGAGATGACATCGCCGATGGTGCGCTGGATGCCCGGATCCTCGAACGAGGGCTGGATGCCCTTCGTGCCGAAGATCGGCGACGGCGTCAGCCCCTCGTGCGCCTCGGCCATATAGGTCGCCCAGGCCTTGGCCGGCAGGCCGCCGCCCGTCACCTTCTTCATGGAGGTGCCGTCGTCATTGCCGAACCAGACGCCGGTCGTCAGGTTGCTGGTAAAGCCGACGAACAGGGCATCGCGGAAGGACTGCGTGGTGCCGGACTTGCCGGCGACCTGCCAGCCCTTGAGCTTGGCGTTCTTGCCCGTGCCGCGCTCCACCACGCCCACCATCATCTGGTTCATCTCCGAAACGATCTCCGGATCGAGCACGCGCGGCGGGTTGTCGTAGGTGTTCTCGTAGAGCACCTTGCCCTCCGTCGTCAGCACCCGCTTGACGATGTGCGGCGTCGCCTTGAACCCGCCGTTCATGAAGGGCGCGTAGGCCGAGGTGAGCTCGAGCAGGCTGACCTCGGACGTGCCGAGCGCGATGGAGGCGTTCGCCTGCAGCTCCGATTCGATGCCGAGGCGATGGGCGAGCTTGGCCACCTGCGGCGGGCCGACCTCCATGACCAGCTGGGCCGCGATGGTGTTCAGCGAATTGGCGAGCGCATCGGCGAGCGACACCTCGCCGCGATATTTCTGGTCGTAGTTCTCCGGCGTCCATTTGCCGATGCGCACGGGCGCGTCGTTGCGGATCGACATCGGCGTGCGGCCGATCTCCATGGCCGCGGCATAGACGAAGGGCTTGAAGGCCGAGCCCGGCTGGCGCTTGGCCTTCACCGCGCGGTCGAACTGGCTGTCGGCATAGTCGCGCCCGCCGACGAGCGCGCGGATCGCGCCGGTCGCATCCACCGAGACGAGCGCTGCCTGCGAGGCGCGCGACTTGGTGCCGCTTTCCTTGAGAATGGCGGCCAGCGTCGTCTCGGCCTTCTTTTCGAGATCGAGATCGAGCGTGGTTTCCACGACCAGATCCTGCTTGACCGTGCCGACGAGGCCCGGAAGCTGGTCCATGACCAGATCGGCCGCATAATATTGCGCGCCGGACCAGAAGCTCTTCGCCTTGGTCGGCGGCTGGGACATGGCGGTCTTCACCTCGTCGTCGGTGATCAGCCCCTCTTCCCGCATCGCGCCCAGCACCACTTGCGCCCGCTCCTCGGCCGCCTTCGGGTCGCGCGCCGGCGACAGGCGCGAGGGCGCCTTCAGAAGGCCGGCGAGAAGGGCGGCTTCACCGAGGTTCACGTCGCGGGCCGACTTGTTGAAGTAGCGCTGCGAGGCGGCCTCGACGCCGTAGGCGTTGGAACCGAAGAAGACACGGTTGAGGTACATCGCAAGGATCTGGTCCTTGGAATATTTCTGCTCCAGCCAGAAGGCGAGCAGCACCTCCTGCACCTTGCGCTCCAGCGTGCGCTCGGGCGACAGAAACAGGTTCTTGGCGAGCTGCTGCGTCAGCGTCGAGCCGCCCTGCACCATGCGCCCGGAGGTGACATTGGCAAAGACCGCACGGGCGAGGCCGAGCGGATCGACCCCGAAATGCGAATAGAACCGCCGGTCCTCGATGGCCATGACGGCCTGGGGAATGAAGGGCGACATGTCCTCGAGCGCGATCGCCTCGCCGCCGGTCGCGCCCCTATTGGCAAAGGTATCGCCGTCGACGGCGAGGATCTTCACGTTGGGCGGGCGTTCCGGAATGCTCCAGCTCGTCGCATTCGGCATGCGCGAGCCGTAATAGAGCACGAGGCCGCCGACGCCCATGGCGCCCCAGATGCCGGCGACGATGCACCAGTAGACGAGCGACCGGACGAACCCGAACAGGCCGCCGCCGCCGCCGCCCCGCCGGCCGCCACGGCCCTTGAGGGACCGGCGCGGCGCCTTGCCGCTCTTCGCTTTTCGGGAGGCGGCCGTTTTGGTGGAGGGCCGACCGCTCACGCGGTCACTCGCATCGACGCGGATTCCATCGTCGTCCCCGCTCGAAAAGGAGGGATCGATGCGGGGACGTGAACGAGATTTGCCTGCCATACCGGGATGTGACCGCTCCGTGTTCGCGCCTGATATGCGCCTGGGTGTCGCCTGGAAAAGAACGACCGGCGCGCCGCCCAAGCCGTTGCCCCAGCCGTTGCCCAAGCCGTTGCCCAAGCTGTTGCAGGGTGCGGTGAACTGTAAATGCGGCGATTTAACGGGGCGTTAACGACCTTCGTCAGTTGCGGGCGCCTATCGCGGGCGCCTGTCGCGGCGTCTAGCGCCGTTGAGGGAGGGCGCGGCCGATCAGCCGGTCGTATTCCTTCTCCGGCTCTCCATAGGAGGCCCCGGCAATGTCTTCGAGACGAGTGCGGTCGAGGATGCGGATATTGCCGCGGGTCGCCTTGATGGCCTTCATGCCTTCGATGACATGCAGCTCGTTGGTCACGCCGGAGCGCCGCACGCCGAGCATGATCGACAGGAATTCATGGGTCAGCGGCAGATCGTCGCCGCCGATCCGGTCATGGCACATCAGCAACCAGCGCGCGAGACGCTCATGCATATTGTAGCGCGCATTGGCGAGCGCGGAATGCGCGACCTGGATCTCGCTGCAGTGAATGTAATTCATCAAGAGCGTATTGGTCTCGCCATCCTGGAGAATGTCGAGCACGGCTTTCGCGGGAACGCGGATACCGGAACCGGGCGCCTGCATGAAGGCCCGGTTCGGCGTGCTCATCACCTTCAGAAGGACATGCGCACCGACCAGCCCTTCCGAGCCGATATGGCCGACCTCGATATCCTCTGCATCGGCGCTCGTGGCCACGAGAGAGCAGAGGCCGCTTTCGATGAACGTCACGAAGGGTGTGGGAAGATGCGGTTCCACGAGAACGTGCCGTGCGGGAAGATCCACGCGCTCCAGCAGCGGCTGCAGCCTGGCAAAGATAGCCGGCGTCATCATTCGCAGCAGATTGTTGCGGACGCTTTCCCGCTCCAGTGGCGCCATGGTCATTCCTCGCCGGGTAAGAGCCCGGACTCATACCATTGCTCCACACGCTGGTATTTCGAAGCTTATGCGGCAGTCTGGACGACTTCGCCACCACATCACCGGCATCTGTACGATTCTGACATTACGCCGCAGAAACGGGCAGGACTGCATCAAATAACGTCACAAAACACATCGTTGAATACATTCTTAATATATAATGTAATTGGTGATAGCGATTCATAAGCGATGCGAAAAGAAATTTGTCATTGATGACGAAAATATTTTCAATGCAACGCCAATACAGCCAAAAGCTGAAATACAACCGTCCGGAAGCTCTGTGCCGAAAATGTCCGCAGGGTGGTTCCCGGTGAGATGCACGGCCGCGACAGGATCTTGCTTGGATGTGCCGTCGATGCGGAACGGCAGGCGCGACACAGCGCACAAGGGAAAATCGGATTCGACGTTTCCGACGCCTTCTGTAAGAATTGCCGAATACTCAAGGAAATGAATGTTCGCGGCAACGAACGATAATGCAGCGTTCGCCCTGCTCCCGGAGCGTGCAAAATGGAACGAAACACGGAATGACGCGTTCGCCCCCTGTCAAACACAGGGAACCCGTCATGAACAACATCATCTACATCGTCGGTCTGGTCGTCGTCGTCCTCGCTGTCCTCTCCTTCTTCGGACTGCGCTGAGCCGACACCGACGGATATCAGGTCTCAAAGCCCCGCTCGCCGGGGCTTTTTGCCGTCTGAGGGATGGCGGTCCGCAGACGGTTTCGCCACCTCGCGCCGGCACGGGAACAGGCACACGGTGTCTGGCGCAAAGGATTTTTCAGAGAAACGGTTTCGGTCTTCCGGCTTTTGCCATAGGGTTTTCCGAAGAGTGCCGCCGGTTGCGGCGCCGACCATGGTAGACGCCCGTGACATCAACGACCCACTATCTCTGCCTCCCGCCCCGCGGCCTTTCGCCCCGACGCCCCCGGCGTGGCGCGCGCTCGTGAAAACGCAGGAAGATCTTGCGATCGCCGTGCGGCGCATGCAGCAGCAATATGAACGAGGCCGCATGGACCGCGACATTCTGCGCGGCTGGGTGCTTGGCCTGTCCTCCTATCCGCCGCCGCACGGCGCCGCCGTCGAGGCGCTGAAGGCCTGGTTCGGTCAGCGGACGCCGGAGATCACGCCGGAGGTTCGGGACCGGGACATCGCGATGCTGGCGGCGGTCGCCGATCTGCCCGTTGCGCGTGCGCGCAGCGGCATGTGAGATACGGATGGCATCAAGGACGGACGCCTCAGCATATCTTCCGCGCAATGGCGGCGGGAGCAGGACAGGACGAAGAGGAGCAAGGACCCATGTCGAACGATAATGAACCGGAAATGGAATATTCGGAGCTTTCCGGCGAGTTTACCGAAGACGGCGTCACCGTGCTGGTCGATATCTCCCGTCCGGCCGGTACCAACCTCGACTGGCGGATGCTGGTCCTGACGCAGGAAGAAGACGTGACCGAGTGGGAAGACCCCTTCCCGACCGACCGCGAGGCCTTCGACGAGTTTTTGGCCACCGTCGCCCGAGAAGGCATCCGCTCCTTCTTCGGCGACGAGGATCCGCCGACGCTGCAGTGATCGACGTTTCAGTGATCTCTGGCTTGGCGTCTCAGCGGGTCTCGTCCGCGACGAAGCGCCCGGATTTCAGCGCCTCCTGCCAGAAGTCGGCATCCGCATAGGCGGTGGGATCGGCGACGCCGGCGAGGTGAAATGCCTCGCGCCGTTCCACGCAGGTGCCGCACCGGCCGCAATGCATTTCCCCGCCCTTGTAGCAGGACCATGTCCGCGCAAAGGGCGTGCCGTTGCCGGCACCGTCGGTGACGATGTCGGCTTTCGAGCGCTCGACGTAAGGCGCATAGAGCGTCACCGCGGCATAGCCGTCGAGCGCATGGTCCTGCATCGTCTGGAACGACCGGATGAAATCGGGCCGGCAGTCGGGATAGATGAAGTGATCGCCGCCATGGACGGCGACGGCCACCGCGTCCAGTGTCTGCGCGGCGGCGAGCCCGAAGGCGATCGTGAGCAGGATGGCATTGCGGTTCGGCACCACCGTCGCCTTCATCGTCTCCTCCGCATAATGCCCCTCCGGCACCGCGATGTCGTCGGTCAGCGCCGAGCCGGTGAGATGCGCGCCGATCGGCCCGATGTCGATCAGATGATGCGGCACGCCGAGCCTGCCTGCGGCCTCCGCCGCATAATCGAGCTCGCGGCGATGGCGCTGGCCGTAATCGAACGACAGGAGGCAGGCGAGCTGATGATCGCGCGCCACGTGATGGGCGAGCGTGACGGAATCCAGTCCGCCGGAGCAGACGACGAGCGTTTTCATGGACGTGGTTTCCTTTTTTTGACCCGGTATTTTGACCGGGTGTTTCGACCGGGTGTACTAACCGGATGTTTTGGCCGGGGTGGGCTGCGACCGGTGCCATGAGGCCGGCGCACCGACGCCGTCCTCGACGCGGACAGTGCCGTATTCGCGCCCGGCAATAAAGTTCGCAACCGGTCAAGGCCGGCGCATTTTCCCGGGCCCGGCACGCATCAGGCGGTCACGCCCCGCCCTTCTCGCCTGACCCTCTCGCCCCACCCCTCTCGCACCACCCCTCTCGCACCACCCTTCTCGCACCACCCTTCCCGCCCTGCCCTCACGCCTCACGCCGCATTGGTCATCCGGTCCCCCGTGACGCGGTAGGAGATGGCTTCGGCGAGATGCACGCGGCCGACCCTCGGGGCGCCGTCGAGATCGGCCAGCGTTCGGGCCACCTTCAACACGCGATGATAGGCGCGGGCGGAGAAGGCCATCCGTTCGGCGGCATCGCGCAGGAGCTGAAGGCCCGCCGCATCCGGCTCGGCCATCGCCTCGATCATCGCCGTGGTCGAGCGGGCGTTCGACGTGATCTTCGGCATGCCGAAGGCGATGAAGCGGTCGATCTGGAGGGCGCGGGCCTGCGCGACGCGCGCGGCGACGACGGCGCTGGTTTCGGCCTTTGCCGGGCGGATCAGGTCGGCGGCCGACACGGCGGGAACGGAAATGCGGATGTCGATCCGGTCCATCAGCGGGCCGGAAATGCGCGCCTGGTAATCGCTCGCGCAGCGCGGGCCGCGGGCGCAGCTGTGCCCCGGCTCGCCCGCCATGCCGCAGCGGCAGGGGTTCATGGCCGCGACCAGCTGGATGGCGGCGGGATAGCTGATGCGATGATTGGCCCGGGCGATGATGCATTCGGCCGTCTCGAGCGGCTGGCGCAGCGCGTCCAGCGCCTGCGGCGTGAATTCCGGGACTTCGTCGAGGAACAGCACGCCGTTATGCGCGAGCGAGGCCTCCCCCGGCCGGGCGCGCAGGCCGCCGCCGACGAGGGCCGCCATGGTGGCGGAATGGTGCGGCGTGCGGAAGGGCCGCCGGTCCGAGAGCTTGCCGCCCGGCAGCTGCCCGGCGATCGAGTGGATCATCGACACTTCCAGGAGTTCCCCCGGCGACAGCGGCGGCAGGATGGAGGGCAGGCGCGCGGCCAGCATCGATTTGCCCGAGCCGGGCGGGCCGACCATCAGCAGGTTGTGGTTGCCGGCCGCAGCCACTTCGAGCGCGCGCTTGGCGCTTTCCTGGCCCTTGATGTCGGCGAGATCGGGCAGATTGGCGGGGGTCGCGCGGATCGCCGGCTCCGGCCGCGTCAGCACCTGCGTGCCGCGAAAATGGTTGGCGAGCGCGATCAGGCTGCGCGGCGCGAGAATGTCGATCTCGGCACCGGCCCAGGCCGCCTCCGCGCCGCTGTCGGCCGGGCAGATCAGGCCCTTGCCGATCGCGTTGGCCCCGATCGCCGCCGGCAGCGCGCCGGCCACGGCCGCGATCGTGCCGTCGAGATTGAGCTCGCCGATGACGACATAGTCCGAAAGCGCATCCGAGGGGATCGCCCCCAGCGCCGCCATCAGCCCGAGCGCGATCGGCAGGTCGAAATGGCTGCCCTCCTTCGGCAGGTCGGCCGGCGCAAGGTTGATGGTCACGCGTTTTGCCGGCAGGGCGAGGCCCGAGGCGTGAAGGGCGGCGTGCACGCGCTCCCGGCTTTCGGCCACCGCCTTGTCCGGCAGGCCGACGATCTGCACGCCCACCTTGCCCGGCGCGACCATCACCTGCACATCGACCGGCACACCCTCGATGCCCTGGAACGCCACCGTGCTGACCCGTGCCACCATGTTCCCGCGTCTCCGTTGCCGCTTCTCCGCTCGATGTCTTTATGAGACCTCTCTCACATGACACATCGAAAAGAATAAAACAAGAACATCGGACGAACGATTGCAATCGCACATATCGAAAAGGTTGCAATTCCTGCAACCCGGCCCCGGATCGACGCTTCGGGCTCAGGCCCGCTTGCGTTCGATCGCGTCCCAGAGCACAGCGGCGATGTCGGCCCCGCCGAAGGCCTTCACCTCGCGGATGCCGGTCGGCGAGGTCACGTTGATCTCGGTCATGACGTCGCCGATGACGTCGATGCCGACCAGCAGGAAGCCGCGTTCGCGCAGCGCCGGGCCGATGCGGGCGCAGATCTCGCGCTCGCGCGTCGTCAGCTCCGTCGGCTCGGGCTTGCCGCCGGCATGCATGTTGGAGCGGGCATCGTGCTCGGCGGGCACGCGGTTGATCGCGCCCACCGGCGCGCCATCGACGAGAATGATGCGCTTGTCGCCCTTGCGCACGGCCGGCAGGTACTCCTGCGCGATGAAGGGCTCGCGGAACATCTGCCCGAACATTTCGAGCAGCGAGGACATGTTGCGGTCGTCGCGGGTGGAATGGAACACGCCGGCGCCGCCATTGCCGTAAAGCGGCTTCAAGATGATATCGCCCATTTCCTCGCGGAATTTGGCGATTTCGGCGGCATCGCGGGTGATCAGCGTCTTCGGCATCAGGTCCGGAAATTCGGTGACGAAGATCTTTTCCGGCGAGTTGCGCACCCAGGCCGGGTCGTTCACCACCAGCGTCTTCGGGTGGATGCGCTCCAGAAGATGGGTCGAGGTGATATAGGCCATGTCGAAGGGCGGATCCTGGCGCAGCAGCACCACATCCATGGTGGAAAGATCGAGCCGCTCCGGTTCGCCGAGCGTGAAATGGTCGCCCTTCACGTCGCGCAGCGTCATCTGCTGCGCCGTGGCATAGACCTGCCCGTCGCGCATCGACAGCCGGTCCGGCGTGTAGTGAAACAGCCGGTAGCCGCGGTTCTGCGCCTCCAGGCTCATCGCAAAGGTCGAATCGCCCGCGATATTGATGGTGGAGACGTGGTCCATCTGAACCGCGACGTTGCGAATTGCCGTCCTGGTGGCTGCCATTGTCTTCCCCTGTCACCGACCCGCCGCTGTCCGGCGGGCCTCATGACGTAGGATGCCGGGGCTGCAAAGGCAACGGCCGAACGCGGCGCGGGCTTGCGAAAATGGTCCCCCTCTCGGCCCGTTCCACACCTCGGGCCCGCACGTCATGCCGGCACGTCAGGCCGCGAGCGCGGCCTTCGGGGCTTCGCCCCGCAACAGATCGCGCAGGCGATAGGCGAGCACCACGGATTCGGGGAATTTCTTGCGGCAGAAGGCGATCTTGCGGACATAGGTGTCGATGCGCCAGTTGGCCCAGGTGCCGCCGTTGAAGAAGCCGATATCGCCGGCCCGCAGGGTCCGCTCGGTGCCGTCCTCGGCCGTCACGTGCACCTCGCCCTCGAGGATGACGACGGTTTCGTCCCAGCCGAAATACCAGTTGAATTCGCCGGCCGTGCAGTCCCACATGGCGGTCACGGCGGCATCGTCGTGGCTGCGGGAATGCTCGGCCGCCCGCGCGACCGGCGTGCCGGACACGATCCAGTCCGGATTGATCGGGGCGGGCTGCATCGGCAGTTCGATCGCCGGCGAGGCGATCATCGCCTGCTTGCTGCGGGCTGCCTGCCGCGCCGCCACGAATTTCGGCCCGAGCTTCGGCAGAAGCGGCGCCGCCCGCACCGCCACCGTCATGAATTCCGCAAAAAGCATCTTCAGCGCCATCTTGTCCCCCTGGCAAAATCGTCCATCCTCACATCGTGAACGATAGGTCGGAAAAACAGCGTTGAACAGATCGCTCACATTTGAGTGAAAAACAGGATTCGACCGTCGTCCGGCCCCCTTTCCGGCATTTTCCGGGCCGTTAGAGGTGCCGCCCCTCCGCCGAATGGTCGTTCATTCGCCTTAGGGCGGTGGCCGGATGCCTTGCAGAGACGCGCATCCTGGTTTTCGGCGCAAAGAATCCCGCCGACCTCCGCTTTAAAGCGGCCTTGCCTGCATCATTTAGAATGAAACCAAAAACACCATGAGGACCCGCCATGCCGCACCGCGCCCGTCTCTTCGCCACCCGTCTCTTCGCAAGGGGCCTCATCGCCCAGAGCCTCGTTGCAGGAGGCCTCGTTGCAGGAAGCCTTGTCGCTGGGAGCCTTGCATCTCCCGCTGCCGCTCTCGCGCAGGATGCGCCCTATGTCGACGATCGCTCGGATGGCGCGAAGCTCGTCCAGTCGCTCTACAACGCGATCGAACGCAAGGAATATGCCCGCGCCTATGCCTATTTCGGCGACAAGCCGCCGGCCGGGGATTATGCGAGCTTCGTCGAGGGCTACAAGAAGACGGTCGATGTCGAGGTGAAGACGGGCGTCGTGACGCAGGAAGGCGCGGCCGGCAGCCTCTATGCGCCGGTGCCGGTCGCCGTGCGCTCGGTGGACAAGGACGGCAAGGAGCGCATCTTTGCCGGCTGCTACGTGACCCGCATCGTCAATGCCGCCATCCAGGAGCCGCCCTTCACGCCGCTGCACATCGAGAGCGCGGAACTCGAAGAGGTGAAGACGCCCTTTGACGCGTCGGTGCCGAAGGTCTGCCACACCCCCTCGTAAGCGGGGTCACATCCCCGCGCGGCGGCGCTCCAGAAACTGACGGCGCTCGAACAGCACGACCACGACGAGCGCCATCAGAAACGGAATGACGAGGTAGAACAGCCGGAAGATCACGAGCGCTGCCAGCACCGAGGCCGGATCGACCTCCGGCAGCGCGGCGATGAAGATCAGCTCGAACACGCCGATGCCGCCCGGCGCATGCGAGAGCAGGGCCGCCGAAAATGAGGCGAGGAACACGCCGAGCACGACCATGTAGCCGGGATTGCCCGCCACCGGCAGCGCGAAATAGATGATCGCCGCTGCGCCGATCAGCTCGACCGGGGCGATGAGCAGCTGGCGGACGGCCAGCGTCGGCCGCGGATATTCCAGCCGAAACCATTTCGTGTGGATCGGCCGGAAGCCGATGAGGCTCCCCAGAAGATAGAGCGAGATCAGCGCGAGGATCAGCAGCGCGGTCGAAATCGAGGCCTCGATCGGAATGACGGCCGAGAACCGATCGACGATCTCCGGTTCGATCAGGAGCACGATCGCCGACAGCGTCAGCGTTCCCAGCACGAAGGTCAGCGAGCAGAAGGCGACGAGAATGCCGGTCTCGCTGACGCTCAGGCCCCTCGACCCATAGGCCCGGTACCGCACCACGGCGCCCGAGAACACCGATGCGCCGATCGTGTGCGACAAAGCGTAAGCGGTAAACGAGCAGACGGTGATGAAGGTCAGCGACAGGCGACGCCCGAGATGTTCGAGCGCCAGATGATCGTAAGCGGCAAGCGCGGCATAGGCGACCAGCGTCGCGCTCGCAGACAGAAGCCAGCTGCGCAGCGGCACGGCCTCGAAGCGCGTCAGGAAGTCGTCGAGCGAGAGGCCCCGCAGCTCGTGATAGAGGCCGTAAAGCGAAAACAGGATAGCCGCGAGCCCGACGGCCGGCCAGATCAAGGCACGGATCGTCTTCATGCAGGTCTTTTTCGGTCCGGCGGAAGCAGTCTCGACGTCATATGGGTCATGAGACCATCGCCACCCGGCCGGGTCAAGGGCGTCCCGGCCGGCGGCGCCTTCACAATCTTGAGAGATTTCAATGCGTCAGCTCGCCTCTCAGCGTGCCGCGGCCAGCGCGTCGAGAATGCGGACCCAGGAGCGGATGCCCTTGTGGAAGGATTTCAGGTCGTATTTCTCGTTGGGCGAGTGGATGCGGTCGTCCGACAGGCCGAAGCCGACCAGCAGCGATTCCATGCCCAGCATCTTCTGGAAATCGCCGACGATCGGGATCGAGCCGCCCATGCCGATGATCACGGCGGGCTTCGGCCATTCCTCCGACAAAGCCGACTTCGCCGTGTTGAGCAGCGACGAATCGTAAGGCAGTTGGATCGCCGGCGAGCCGCCATGTTCGTGGAATTCGACCGAGCAATCGGCCGGAATGCGGGCGCGGACATAATCGCGGAAGGCCGTGCGGATCGCGTCCGGGTCCTGCTGGCCGACGAGGCGGAAGGAGATCTTGGCCGATGCCCTGGCGGCGATCACCGTCTTGAAGCCCTCGCCGGTATAGCCGCCGGTGATGCCGTTGACCTCGGCCGTCGGGCGTGCCCAGGTGAGTTCCAGCACAGAGCGGCCCTGTTCGCCCGCGGGAATGGCCAAGCCGATCTCGCCCAGCATCTTTTCCGCCGTCTGGCCGAGCGTCTCCCAGGCCGCCTTGATCTGCGTCGGCGTTTCCTCGACGCCGTCATAGAAGCCGTCGAGCGTCACGCGGCCGGTGTCGTCGTGAAGCCCGGCCAGGATGCGCGCGAGAATGTGGATCGGGTTGGCGGCGGCACCGCCGAACTGGCCGGAATGCAGGTCGCGGTCGGCCGCGGTCACCACGATCTCCTCGCCCACGAGGCCGCGCAGGCCGGCCGAGATCGCCGGCGTATCGCCGTCCCACATGCCGGTATCGCAGACCAGCGCATAGTCGGCCGTCAGCTCCTTCGCGTTGGCGGTCAGGAACGGCTTCAGCGACGGCGAGCCGGATTCCTCCTCGCCTTCGAACAGGATGGTGACGCGGCAGGGCAGGCTGCCATGCGTTTCCTTGTAGGCGCGGCAGGCCTCCACGAAGGTCATCAGCTGACCCTTGTCGTCGGAGGTGCCGCGACCGGTGATGACCTTTCTGCCAGGCGACAGCTCGCGCACCGACGGCGTGAACGGGTCCGTGTCCCAGAGCGACAGCGGATCGACCGGCTGCACGTCGTAATGGCCGTAGAACAGCACATGCGGGGCGTCGGCGCTCGCGCCCTCGTGATGCGCGACGACCATGGGATGGCCGGGCGTATCGCGCACCGAAGCCTGAAACCCGAGGCTCTCGAGATCCGCCACCAGCCACGCGGCCGCCTTGCGGCAGGCATCCTTGTAGGCGGGATCGGTGGAGATGGAGGGGATGCGCACGAGGTCGAAGAGCCGTTCCAGGCTGGCGTCGAGATTGCTATCCGCCTTGGCGAGAACGCCGGTGATGTCGGTCATGTGGCACTGCTCCTTGAAGATCGGCCCGGTATATCGGCCCCGTATATCGGCGCGACCCTACTCAAAAATTCCCGCTTGGGAAGACCCGCATCTCGACGCAAGGCCTCGATGGGCCCTTGCCTCGACAGGCGCTTTGCAGGAACGCGTCACCGGACACGTCAACGGGAGAGGTCGGGGAGAGGTTCCCGCCCGGTGTCCGCCTCCGCGCCGGACCAGGCCTCTGCCTCGGGCTCTGCCTCTGCCTCTGTCTCCGTCTCTGGAGCGGCCCCGGAGAGCGGCAGCGGCGCGGCATTGGCGATCGCCATGCGCATATATTCGAGCATCAGCTCCCGCTCGAAGCGGCGGAAGCCGGTAAAGAGCGCATCGTCGGCCGCCTGCGCGGCGCCCCTCGCCGCGCCTTCGAGCGCGCGTCCGTGTTCGGTGAGGAAGATCTGCTGCGCCCGCCGGTCGGTCGGATGCGGACGCCGCGCGACCAGCCCGTCCCGTTCCATGCGCGAGAGCGTGTTGGCGATCGTCGCCTGCTCGGCATCCAGCCGGTCGACCAGCTGGCGCTGGGTCAGCCCGTCCGCGCTCCACAATTCCGCCAGCACCGGATACTGCCCCGGCGCAAAGCCGAGCGCGCGGCCCCTCTCCTGCAGCTGGCGGGAGAAGCATCTGGCCAGCAGGCTGGCGAGATAGGTGGCGGACTCCATGCGGTCGTAGGCCATAAGAATGGGTACGCCCGCCCAGGCAGGGTGACAAGATGAAGCCGGTGCCGGACACGGAAAAAACCGGCATGCCCCATAAAAGAAAAACCGCCATGCCCCGTAAACGGAAAAACCGCCATGCCCCATAAAGAAAAACCGCCATGGCGGAGGCGGGCCATGACGGTTTTTGATGATGGACAAAGGCCCGGAGAGGGGGGTTAGGCCTTTGTCCTGCATCTGGGTTCGGCGGGGGACAGGCCTTGACCAGATGACGGCGCTTGACGCTGCCGTTGACCTCAATTTGTGGGTCCGAATGTGGCTTTTCAAGGGAAAGACGGGGCACGCCTGATTACAATTTGGTAAGGTTTGCGAAGGATGCCGCTCGCCTCCGGCAAACAGGGGGCGATGGTGCCGGGCGCATCGCCCGCGCGGCTTGCCCGATGGACCTTTCGCGCCCGTCGCGCTATCCGTGTCTCTATGAAAAAAGGCGATCATCTCTTCCTCGTGGACGGTTCCGGCTTCATCTTCCGGGCCTTCCACGCCATCCCCCCGCTGAACCGGAAATCGGACGGCCTGCCCGTCAATGCGGTCTCGGGCTTCTGCAACATGCTGTGGAAGCTTCTGACCGACGCGCGCGACACCTCGGTCGGGGTCACCCCGACGCATTTCGCGGTGATCTTCGATTATTCGTCCAAGACGTTCCGCAACGCTCTCTACGACAAATACAAGGCCAACCGCACGGCCCCGCCGGAAGACCTGATCCCGCAATTCGGCCTGATCCGGCATGCGACGCGCGCCTTCAACCTGCCCTGCATCGAGATGGAGGGGTTCGAGGCCGACGACCTGATCGCCACCTATGCCCGCATGGCGGAAGAGGCGGGCGGCGACGTCACCATCGTCTCCTCCGACAAGGACCTGATGCAGCTGCTGACGCCCTGCGTCTCCATGTATGACAGCATGAAGGACAAGCAGATCGGCATTCCCGAGGTCATCGAGAAATGGGGCGTGCCGCCCGAAAAGATGATCGACCTGCAGGCGCTGACCGGCGATTCGACCGACAACGTGCCGGGCATTCCGGGCATCGGCCCGAAGACGGCCGCGCAATTGCTGGAGGAATTCGGCGATCTCGAAACGCTTCTGGCCCGCGCCGGCGAGATCAAGCAGGTCAAGCGCCGCGAGAACATCCTCGCCAATGCCGATCTCGCCCGCCTGTCGCGCGAACTCGTGACGCTGAAGACCGACGTGCCGGTGGAGACGCCGCTCGACGCGCTCGACCTGCATCCGCAGGACGGGCCGAAGCTCGTCGCCTTCCTCAAGGCCATGGAATTCACCTCGCTCACCCGCCGCGTGGCGGCGGCGACCGAGACGGATGCCGAAGCGGTGACCGCCGCACAGATCCCGGTCGAGGGCGGCCCGCAGGCGCACGGGCCGGATCTCGATCCGGGCGAGGCGGCCGCACAAGCCGCGGCACCGGCCGCGCCGGGCGCGCCCGAAACCGCGCAAGAAGCGGCCAAGATTCTGAGCCAGGCGCCCGTCCTTCCCGTGGAGACCGGCGCGACGCCGCAGGCGCTCGCCCAGTCCCGGGCCGAGACCTTCGCCACCGCGCCCATCGACCGCTCGGCCTATGTGACGATCCGCGACATCGCGACGCTGGAGCGCTGGATCGCCGCCGCCCGCGAGGCCGGCCTCGTCGGCTTCGATACGGAAACCAATTCGCTCGACGCGATGCAGGCCGATCTCGTCGGCTTCTCGCTCGCCATCGCCGACAACACGCGCGATCCCTCGGGCACCGCCATCCGCGCGGCCTATGTGCCGCTGCTGCACAAGAGCGGCGTCGGCGATCTCCTGGGCGGCGGTCTGGTGGAAAACCAGATTGCGAGCGGACAGGCGATCGATCTCCTGAAGACGCTGCTCGAAGACCCCGCCGTGCTCGTGGTCGCCCAGAACCTCAAATACGACTATCTCGTCATGAAGCGGCACGGCGTCGAGATCGCCCGTTTCGACGATACGATGCTGATGTCCTACGTGTCGGATGCCGGCGCCAACACGCATGGCATGGATGCGCTGTCGGACCGCTGGCTCGGCCACCAGCCGATCCCCTTCAAGGACGTGGCCGGCAGCGGCAAGTCGATGGTGACCTTCGACTACGTCGATATCGACCGCGCCACGGCCTACGCCGCCGAGGATGCCGACGTGACGCTGCGGCTCTGGCACGTGCTGAAACCCCGGCTTGCCGCCAAGAAGCTCCTGCGCGTCTACGAGCGGCTGGAGCGGCCGCTGGTGCCGGTGCTCGCCCGCATGGAGGAACGCGGCATCTCCATCGACCGGCAGATCCTGTCGCGGCTCTCCGGCGAACTCGCCCAGGGCGCGGCCCGGCTGGAGGCCGAGATCCATGCGCTCGCCGGCGAAAGCTTCAACATCGGCTCGCCCAAGCAGCTCGGCGACATCCTCTTCGGCAAGATGGGCCTGCCCGGCGCGTCGAAGACCAAGACCGGGCAATGGTCGACGTCGGCCCAGGTGCTCGAAGAGCTCGCGCTCTCCGGCCACGACCTGCCGCGCCGCATCGTCGACTGGCGCCAGCTGACCAAGCTCAAATCCACCTACACCGATGCCCTGCCCGGCTTCGTGCACCCGCAGACGCGGCGCGTCCACACCTCCTATGCGCTGGCCGCCACCACCACGGGCCGGCTGTCCTCGTCGGAACCCAACCTGCAGAACATCCCGATCCGCACGACCGAAGGCCGCAAGATCCGCACGGCCTTCATCTCGACGCCCGGCCACAAGCTGATCTCGGCCGACTACAGCCAGATCGAGCTGCGGGTGCTCGCCCATGTCGCCGATATTCCGCAGCTGCGCCAGGCCTTTGCCGACGGCATCGACATCCACGCGATGACGGCGTCCGAAATGTTCGGCGTGCCGGTCGAGGGCATGCCGAGCGAGATCCGCCGCCGGGCGAAGGCCATCAATTTCGGCATCATCTACGGCATCTCCGCCTTCGGCCTTGCCAACCAGCTCTCCATCGAGCGCTCCGAGGCCGGCGACTACATCAAGCGCTATTTCGAACGGTTTCCCGGCATCCGCGACTATATGGATGCGACCAAGGCGTTCGCGCGCGAAAACGGCTATGTCGAGACCATCTTCGGCCGCCGGGCGCACTATCCCGACATCCGCTCGTCCAACCCCTCGGTGCGCGCCTTCAACGAGCGCGCCGCGATCAACGCCCCGATCCAGGGCTCGGCCGCCGACGTCATCCGCCGCGCCATGGTGCAGATGGAACCGGCCCTGGAGGCCGCGAAACTGAGCGAGCGCTGCCGCATGCTGCTGCAGGTCCACGACGAACTGATCTTCGAGGTGGAGGACGCCGAGATCGACAAGGCCATCCCCCTCATCGTCACCACCATGGAAAACGCCGCCCTGCCGGCGCTGGACATGCGCGTGCCGCTGAAAGTCGACGCCCGCGCCGCGCACAACTGGGACGAGGCGCATTGAACCGTGCATGATCCCACAGGAGCCGCCATGTCCCTGCCCGCCTTCCCCGTCTTCGACCTCAGTCGCTTCGAGCAAGCGGAAGCAGAGGAAAAACAGCGGCTCGGACGCGAGGTGGATGCGATCTGCCGCGAAACCGGCTTCCTCGCGATCCGCGGACACGGCGTCTCTCAAGACGTCATCGACGATGTCTGGGACAAGGCCCGCGCCTTCTTCGACCTTCCTGCGGAGACAAAACAGGCCGTGCGGGCGCCCTACAAAGGCTACCCTTACGGCTATCTCGGGCCGGAGCTGGAAGCGCTCGCGAAATCCCGCGACGTCGACAGTCCGCCGGACCTGAAGGAAAGTTTCAACGGCGGACCTCTCGCCCGGCCGCCGTCGATCACCGACCCCGAGGCGCTCGCCTTCTGCTATGCGGACACCCTCTGGCCGGACGCCCCACAGGGCTTCAAGGCGGCGTGGACGGCCTATTACGGCGCCATGGAGGACCTTGCGGCCCGGATCATGCGGCTCTTCGCCGTCGCGCTCGATCTGCCGGACACCCACTTCGACGGCTTCATCACCACGCCGATCAGCGCGCTGCGCGCCCTCAACTATCCGCAGCAGCACGTCGCGCCGAAGCCCGGCCAGCTTCGCGCCGGTGCCCACACGGATTACGGAAGCCTGACGATCCTGCTGCCGCAGGCCGGATCGCGCGGGCTGGAGATCCTCTCGCCCGATGGCAGCTGGACCGGCGTTCCCCCGACCCCGGGCGCCTTCGTCATCAATATCGGCGACCTCATGGCGCGCTGGACCAACGACCGCTGGGTCTCCACCCTGCACCGCGTCGTCAATCCGCCGCCCGAAGACGGCGGCCTCGACCGCCGCCAGTCCCTCGCCTTCTTCCACCAGCCGAACTGGGACGCCGACATCACCGTGCTCGACGCAACCCTCCGCCCCGGCGAGACCCCGCGTTACGCCCCGGTCCGATCCGGGCCGTATCTGATGGGAAAATTCAAGGCAACGTCGGCCTGAGGCCGGCCATCGGTCTTGCGCAAGGCGGATGCCATCGGGCAAGGCATCGCCGGGGCAGATCCGCACAATCTTGACGAACCGGAGTGGTTCACGAATAATCATTGTGAACCACAGGAGCGAATGATCATGACGGCATTCACGGTGCGGCTGCCGGATGAAACGGCGGCGAGGCTCGACCAGTTGGCCGAAAAACTCGATCGGTCTCGCTCCTACATGGCCGCACAGGCGATCGAGGACTTCATCGCCCGCGAGGAATGGCAGCTTGCCGACATCGAAACCGGATTGGCGGAGGCCGACCGAGGAGAGTTCGCAAGCTCCGATGACGTGGCGAAGATTGTCGCGAAATATGTCCCCTCTGCCCGCTCGTGATGAGCCGAAGACCTCTGCGTTGGACGCTGCGGGCATTGCGGCGACTGGACGAGATCGGCGCCTATATCCAGAGAGACGATCCGCTTGCCGCCGCCCGCGTGGTCTCCCGGATCCTCTCTGCGGCAGACGCCCTGGCGGAGCAGCCTGCCATGGGGCGCATGGGCCGCATCAAAACAACGCGGGAGCTGGTCCTTCCGGATATCGCCTACATTCTGGCGTATCGCGTCGTGCAGAATGAGATCCACATCCTGACCGTGCTGCATGCCTCACAGGATTGGCCGCGATCTCTGTAGGAAAAACCGTCCCGTGTTTCCAAACTCGCTCAAACCGCCTGCGCATCCCCGCGGCGAAAGCAGCCGAAGAGGCGGGAGAGGCCCTGGCGGCCTTCTTCGGCGAGGTCGAAGCGGCGGCCGAAGAGGAGCCATTCGCTGCAGAGGCCCTTGATCATCCAGCGCAGTGCGCGGGCGGCGCTGGAGGGGGTCCAGGCGCGGCTGAGCGCGCCGCGGGAGGCCGCCTTGCCGAAGGCGTCCTCGAGGAACCGCGTGTGCTCGTCGTCGACTTCCTGCTGGCGTCCGAGAACCGGGGCGAGGTCGCTCGTATAGTCGCAGCGCAGGAGGATGGTCAGGATGCGCTGGCGCTGCTCGTCGGAGGCCATCGCGTCCAGCCACTCGCCGGCCACCTGCTCGATATGGGCAAGGATGTCGATGCCGATATTCTCGATCTCGTCGCGCAGCAGCGCCTCGTCGGGCAGCGGCACCGCCTTGTAGAGTTCGAGGAAGATGTCGGCCTTGTTCTGGAAATGCCAGTAGATCGCGCCGCGGGTGACGCCGGCGGCCGAGGCGACATCCTCGAGCGTCGCGTTGGAAACGCCCTTCTCGAAGAAGACATGCTCCGCCGCCGCCAGAATGCGGCTGCGCGTTTCCTCTGCTTCCGCCTTCGTCCGACGCATGGGTTTCTCCCGCCTCCCCGAGGAGCCGACCGGGGTCCCGGCCCGTCGCGAGACGAGCCGGGACCGCGATCACTCGGCCGGTGTGGGTCCAGCGGCGTGACCGGATGCCGGTGCATGCGGGCCCTCGACGCTCTTGCCCTCGCCGCTCTTGCCCTGGCCGCTCTTGCCTTTGCCGCGCTGAAAAATCTTCATCACGAAGACGAAGAACACCGGCACGAAGAAGACCGCGAGAATCGTCGCCGAGATCATGCCGCCGAGCACGCCGGTGCCGATGGCGTTCTGGCTGGCCGCCGAAGCACCGCTGGCGATCGCGAGCGGCACGACGCCGAGCGTGAAGGCGAGCGAGGTCATGAGGATCGGCCGGAAGCGCAGATGCGCCGCCTCGATCGTCGCGTCCATCAGCGACTTGCCGGCCTCCATCTGCTCCTTGGCGAACTCGATGATCAGAATCGCGTTCTTGGCCGAGAGGCCCATGATCGTGATCAGGCCCACCTTGAAGTAGACGTCGTTGGACATGTCGCGCAGCAGCACGGCGATGACGGCGCCGATGACGCCCAGGGGAACCACCAGCATGACCGAGATCGGGATCGACCAGCTTTCATAGAGCGCGGCGAGGCACAGGAAGATCAGCAGGCAGGACAGGCCGATCAGAAGCGGTGCCTGCGAGCCCGACTGGATTTCCTCGCGCGACTGGCCGGACCATTCATAGGCAAAGCCCGAGGGCAGTTCGCCCATCAGCCGCTGCATCTCCGCAATCGCCTCGCCCGAGGAATGGCCCGGCGTCGCCTGGCCCGAAATGCGGATGGACGGGTAGCCGTTGTAACCGACGGTCTGCGCCGGACCCATCTGCCACTCGATAGACGAGAAGGCCGACAGGGGCACCATGCCGCCATTGGTGTTGCGCACGTTGAGCGTCAACAGGTCGGAGGGCTTGGTGCGCTTGGCCACGTCGGCCTGCACGGTCACGCGCTGCAGACGTCCCGAATTCGGGAAGTCGTTGACATAGGTGGAGCCGAGATTGGTCGAGATCGTGGCGTTGATGTCGGCGAAGGCGACGCCGAAGGTGTTGGCCTTTTCGCGGTCGACGATCAGGTTCAGCTGGGCGACGTCCGGCAGGCCGTCGACGCGGACGCCGGCGAGAATCGGGCTCTGCGCGGCAAGGCCGAGCAGCTGGTCGCGGGCGGCGGCCAGCGCCGTGTCGCCCTGGCCCGCACGGTCCTGAAGCCGGAACTCGAAGCCGTTGCTGGTGCCGAGCCCCTGGATCGGCGGCGGCGACAGCGCGAAGGCGATCGCGTCGCGGATCTGGCTGAAGGCGATCGAGGCCCGCATGGCGATCGCGGAGGCGGCATCGTCCGGTCCGCGATCCGCCCAGTCCTTGAGCGTGATGAAGGCGAGCGCGGCGTTCTGGCCGGAGCCAGAGAAGGAGAAGCCGTTGACGGCGATGATGCGCTCGACGGCCCCTTCCTTGCCGAAGAAGCCTTCCACCTGCTGGATGACCTCGGTCGTCCGGTTGGCGGTGGCTTCCGAGGGAAGCTGCATGGAGACGATGATGTAGCCCTGGTCCTCGTTCGGCAGGAAGGCCGAGGGAAGACGCGTGAACAGATAGCCCATGGCGGCGACGATGACGAGGTAGACGAGGATGAAGCGCCCCGTCCGCTTGATCATCCAGGCGACCCAGCCGCTATAGCCGTGCGAGGTCTTGTCGAAGCCGCGGTTGAACATGCCGAAGAAGCCGCGCTTCTGCTGGTGCTGGCCCTTGGGGATCTGCTTCAGGAAGCTGCCGGCGAGCGCCGGGGTGAGCGACAGCGCCAGAAACGCCGAGAACAGGATCGAGGTCACCATGGTCAGCGAGAACTGCTGGTAGATGACGCCGACCGAGCCCGGGAAGAAGGCCATGGGAATGAACACGGCGGAGAGCACCAGCGTGATGCCGATGACGGCGCCGGTGATCTGGCCCATCGCCTTGCGGGTGGCTTCCTTGGGGGTCAGCCCCTCTTCCGTCATGATGCGCTCGACGTTCTCGACCACGATGATGGCGTCGTCGACGAGGATGCCGATCGCCAGCACCATGGCGAACATGGTCAGCACGTTGATGGAGAAGCCCGCGACATACATGACGGCGCAGGTGCCGAGCAGCGCGACCGGCACGACGATCGTCGGGATCAGCGTGTAGCGGATGTTCTGCAGGAACAGGAACATCACGAGGAAGACGAGCGCCATCGCCTCGAGCAGCGTGTGAATGACCTTCTCGATCGAGACCTCGACGAAGGGCGCGGTATTGTAGGGAATGGAATATTCGACGCCGGCCGGGAAATAGCCTTTCAGCTCTTCCATCCGCTCCTCGATCAGCGTCGCGGTGTTGAGCGCGTTGCCGGTCGGGGTCAGCTGCACGGCGATGGCGGCCGAAGGCTTGCCGTTGAGGCGGGTCGAGGTGTCGTAGCTCTGGCCGCCGACCTCGATGCGCGCGACGTCGCGCAGGCGCACGGCCGACCCGTCGGGATTGGCGCGCAGCACGATCGCGCCGAACTCTTCCGGCGAGGACAGCTGGCCCTTGACGAGAACCGGGGCGGAAACCTGCTGGGTGATCGGGTTCGGCTGGGCGCCGATGGAGCCGGCCGCGATCTGGGCGTTCTGCGCCTGGATGGCGCTGGTCACGTCGCCGGCCGTCAGGTTCAGGCCGACCATCTTGTCGGGGTCGATCCAGACGCGCATGGAGCGTTCGGAGGAGAACAGCTGCGCCTGGCCGACGCCCTCGATGCGCTGGATTTCATTCAGCACGTTGCGGCTGAGATAATCCCCGAGGCCGATCGCGTCCATCGATCCGTCGGTGGAGGTGAGCGAGATGATCAGGAGGAAGCCGGAACCGGCTTCGTCGACCTGGATGCCCTGCTGCGTCACCGCATCGGGAAGACGCGGCTCGACGCGGCGCACGCGGTTCTGCACGTCCACGGCCGCATCGCCCGGATCGGTGCCCGGCGCGAAGGTGACGTTGATGGAGACGGAGCCGGCGGCGTTCGAGGTGGACTCGAAATACTGGAGCCCTTCGATGCCGTTCAGCTCGTTCTCGATCAGCTGCGTCACGCCCTGATACGTCTCGGTGGACGACGCACCGGGATAGGTGGCGGAGATGCTGATCTGCGGCGGCGCGACGCTCGGATACTGCGCGATCGGCAGGAAGGGGATCGCGATGATCCCGGCGATCATGATGAAGAGGGCGACGACCCAGGCGAAGATGGGCCGGTCGATAAAGAAACTGGGCATGGACCGTCCTTAATTCGCTTGTGCGGGCTGTGTGCCGCCGTTTGCAGCGTCTTTGCCTGCATCTTTACCAGCGTCTTTACCGGCATTGGCGGCAGGGGTCGCGCCGCCGCCTTCGGGCACGGCGGGCTTGTCGGCGGAGGCCGGCGCGCCGGTCTGGTCGCCGCTGGCCGGCGTCGTGCCGGCGGGCGCGCCTTCCGGCTTCGTGGGCTCTGCAGGGGCCGCCTCGCCGTCCGGCTTCGGCGGTGCCGGGTTCCAGTCGACGGCCTTCACGGGGGCGCCGGGGCCGACCTTCTGGAAGCCCTCGACGATGACCTTCTCGTCGGCCTTGAGGCCGTTGGAGATGACCCAGCGGTCGCCGACCACGCGGCTCGTCGTGACCGGACGGATCTCGACCTTGCTCTCGCCATCCACGACATAGACGAGCGCCTTGCCGGCGGTGTCGCGCTGGATGGCCTGCTGCGGCACGGCGATGGCGTTGCGCTCGATGCCCTGCTGGATCAGGCCGCGGACATACATGCCGGGCAGGAGGTCGCCGTTCGGATTGGCGAATTCGCCGCGAAGCGTGATCTGGCCGGTGGTTTCATCGACGGCGGCTTCCGAGAAGAGCAGACGGCCCTTTTCCGGATAGGGCGTGCCGTCGTCCAGCACCAGCTGGGCGGCCGCCTCGTTGGCATCCGTCATCAGCTGGCCGTCCTGCAGCGCCTTGCGCAGGCGGATGACGTCGGTCGCGGTCTGGGTGAAGTCGGCATAGACCGGATCGAGCTGCTGGATCGTCGCGAGGTTTTCCGTGCCGTTCTGGGTGACGAGCGCGCCCTCGGTGATCAGCGCGCGGCCGATGCGGCCGGTGATCGGCGCGGTCACGTTGGTATATTGCAGGTTCAGCCGGGCGGAGGCGACGCCGGCGTCGGCGATCGCCACATCGGCATCGGCCTGCGCGAGCAGCGCGACCGCGTCGTCGAAATTCTGCTGGGTCGCGACATTGGAGCGGCGCAGCTGCTCCTGGCGCTCGGCCGTGTTGCGGGCCTGCTGCTGGGCGGCGCGCGCCCGGGCGAGCGTCGCCTCGGCGCTGTCCACCTGCACCTGGAAGGGTTTGGGGTCGATGCGATAGAGCACGTCGCCCTGCTGCACCGTGGTGCCCTGCTCGAACACGCGCTCGACCACGATGCCGGAGACGCGCGGGCGGACTTCCGCCGTGCGGGTCGCGGCGATCCGGCCCGGAAGCTCGTTGGTGATCGGCAGTTCCTCGGTCTTCGTGGTGACCACCGCGACCTCGGAGGGCGGCCGCTGCGGCTGCCCCTCCGCCTTCTGCTCCTCCTGCTGGCAGGCACTCAAGAAAGCCGCGCTGATGACGAGGGCGGCGAGCGTCAGACGATTGGTCCGCATGAAAAGGTCCCACGAAAAAGACCGGCGCGCGCAGGATATCTCGAAGGAAATCATGGGCGTCGGCCGGAGGATACAAAATCAGACAGCGACCTCCGAGAGAAGGATCCGGCAAAAGGGTTCAGCCGGGACCGTTCGAAAGGCAGGTCGCTTTATACAAACACGATTGTATGTATCGGGACGGACGCCGTCAAGATGATGCGGCGCACAATTCCGTGAAGCCTTGAAAAGCGAAACTGTGAATTAGAGCCCGGTCGATCCGAAACCACCCGCGCCGCGCGCCGTCTGCGACGCTGCCGTCTCCTCCCTGACGAGAGCCTGCGTCACCGGCGCGATCACCATCTGGGCGATACGCATGTCGCGCGTCACGGTGAAGGGCTCGGTGCCGTGATTGATCAGGAGCACCTTCACTTCGCCGCGATAGTCGCTGTCGATCGTGCCTGGCGTGTTGAGGCAGGTGACGCCGTTCTTGAAGGCGAGCCCCGAGCGCGGCCGCACCTGCCCCTCGAAGCCGTCGGGGATCTCGAACACGAAGCCGGTCGGCACCAGCGCGCGCGCGCCGGGTAAGATGACCAGCGCCGCGTCCGCCGCCACCGCGGCGCGCAGGTCCATGCCGGCCGCGCCTTTCGTCTCGTAGGCCGGCAGCGCCAGGCCCTCCCCGTGCGGCAGGCGGATCAGGGCGAGAACGGGAGGGGAGATGTCCGGCATGGGCGGCGCCTTCACGAAGCTTTCGAGGGGATCACGGCCGTCAATTGCATATCGGCCGCCATATCGCTAGATAAGCGTCGAAAACAGGACACTCCCCATGGCTGAAACGCTTGCCGATGCGGTCTCCCGCCGCCGAACCTTTGCGATCATCGCGCACCCCGACGCGGGCAAGACGACGCTGACCGAAAAGCTGCTGCTGTTCGGCGGCGCGATCCAGCTGGCCGGCGAGGTCAAGGCGAAGAAGGACCGCATCCAGACCCGGTCGGACTGGATGAAGATCGAGCGCGAGCGCGGCATCTCGGTCGTCACCTCCGTCATGACCTTCGAATATGACGGCAACGTCTTCAACATCCTCGACACGCCCGGCCACGAGGATTTCGCCGACGACACCTATCGCACGCTGACGGCGGTGGATGCGGCGGTGATGGTGATCGACGCCGCCAAGGGCATCGAGCCGCGGACGCTGAAGCTGTTCGAGGTTTGCCGCATGCGCGACATCCCGATCATCACCTTCATCAACAAGATGGACCGGGAAAGCCGCGATCCGTTCGAGATCCTCGACGAGGTCGAGGAGAAGCTGGCGCTCGACACGGCGCCGATCACCTGGCCGATCGGCCGGTCGAAGACCTTCTGCGGCTCCTATTATCTGGCCGAGAACACCGTGCGCGGCGCAGACACGCAGGTCGAGGCGCTGAAGGTCAACGGCCCGCAGGCGGTGGCCGACCGGCTGCCGGAAAACGAGCGCGCCGCCTTCATCGAGGAGACGGAGCTGGCCATCGAGGCCTGCCGCCCGTTCGACCGCCAGGCCTTCCTCGAAGGGCACATGACGCCGGTGTTCTTCGGCTCGGCGCTGCGCAATTACGGCGTGCGCGACCTCATCGATGCCTTGGGCGCCATGGCGCCGCCGCCGCGCGATCAGGTCGCCGATATCCGCACGGTGCATGCGAGCGAGGACAAGATGACGGCCTTCGTCTTCAAGATCCAGGCCAATATGGACCCCAACCACCGCGACCGCATCGCGTTCGCGCGCATCTGCTCGGGCAAGCTGGAGCGCGGCATGAAGGCGCGGCTTGCCCGTACCGGCAAGCAGCTCGGCCTCACCGCGCCGCAGTTCTTCTTCGCCTCGCAGCGCCAGCTCGCCGATACGGCCTACGCCGGCGACGTGGTTGGCATCCCCAATCACGGCACGCTGCGCATCGGCGACACGCTGACCGAGGGCGAGAACCTCGTCTTCCAGGGCGTGCCGAACTTCTCGCCCGAGATCCTGCGCCGCGTGCGGCTGGAGGATGCCATGAAGGCGAAGAAGCTCAAGGAAGCCTTGCAGCAGATGGCCGAGGAAGGCGTCGTGCAGCTGTTTTCGCCCGAGGACGGCTCCCCCGCCATCGTCGGCGTCGTCGGCGCGCTGCAGCTCGACGTGTTGAAGGAGCGGCTGCAGGGCGAATACGGCCTGCCGGTCTCGTTCGAAATGGCCCGTTTCTCGATCTGCCGCTGGGTGTCTTCCGACACGCCGGGCGAGCTCGACCGCTTCATCACCGCCCGCCGCGGCGATATCGCCCGCGATCTCGATGGCGACCCGGTCTTCCTCGCCCAGGACGGTTTTTCGCTGAATTACGAGGCGGAGCGCTGGAAGGCGATCAAGATGGTCGCCATCAAGGAATATCACGTCGCCAAGGCGGCGTGATCTTCGATCGGGCGTCTCCGATCAGGCCTTCATGATCAGGCGAACATGATCAGGCGACCAGGTCCTTGAGGAAATCGTCGCACCAGCGCACCACGTCGTGCTCGTTGAGATAGTCCATCATCTTGCCCCAGCGCTCCTGCCGCTCGGGCAGCGGCATGGAGAGCGCCCGCGCGATGGCATTGGCCGTGCCCTCGATATCATAGGGGTTGACGAGCAGCGCGCTGTCCAGTTCGCGGGCCGCCCCCGCAAAGCGCGACAGCACCAGCACGCCCGGATCGTCCGGGTCCTGCGCCGCCACATATTCCTTGGCGACGAGGTTCATGCCGTCGCGCAGCGGCGTGACGAGCCCCACCTTCGCCATCCGGTAGAGACCGGCCAGAATCGGCCGCGAGATCGAGCGGTTGATATAGCGGATCGGCACCCAGTCGACCGTGCCGAGCGCGCCATTGACGCGGCCGGCCTGCTCGGCCACCGTGCGCTGCATCGCCTCGTATTCCGGCACTTCGGAGCGCGATTTCGGCGTCACCTGCAGATAGGTCACCTTGCCCTGCTGGCCGGGATTGCCCTCGATGAAGCGCTCGAAGGCATCGATGCGCTGGGTGATGCCCTTGGAATAGTCGAGCCGGTCGACGCCGATGATCAGGTCGCGACCCTCGATGCTGGCGGCGGCCTTCTTCACCATCGCATGCGAGGCGCTTTTCCGGGCAAAGCTCGCAAACGCCCTGGTCTCGATGCCGATGCCATAGGTGCCGCCCTTGAAGATTCGGCCATGCGCGCTGTAGCGGCCGGGCGCGATCTCGTTGCCGATGCCCTCGCGGCGCAAGCCTCCGGCGAAGTTTTCGAGATCGTGATCCGTCTGGAAGCCGATCAGGTCGTAATGCGACAGCCCGCGCATGATCTCCTCATGCACCGGCATGGCAAACAGCACGTCGGCCGGCGGCCAGGGGATGTGGAGGAAGAAGCCGATCCGGTTCCGGATGCCCATCTGGCGCAGCTCGGCGGCGAGCGGGATCAGGTGATAGTCGTGGATCCAGATGACGTCGTCCGGCTGCAGCATCGGCGCCAGCCGATGGGCGAAGAAGCGGTTGACGCGGAAATAGCCGGCCATTTCCTTGCGGCCATATTCAGCGAGATCCAGCCGGTAATGGCAGATCGGCCAGAGCACGCGGTTGGCGAAACCGAAGTAATATTCCTCGACATCCTTGTCGGTAAGGTCCGTCAGCGCATAGGTGATCTTGCCGCGATCCTTGAGGTCGAGCGCTTCCGGCTCCTTCGTCCCACTCGATTTTCCGGACCAGCCCATCCAGATGCCGCCATGCTCCTCGAGCGCAGCCTGCAGCGCGACGGCAAGACCGCCCGCCGGGGCATCGCCCGCTTTTTCCGGCACCGGCACCCGGTTCGACACGACGATCAGACGGCTCAAGATGGTTTCCTTTCGAATGTCCGTGAGTCGCCTGCGCGGCGGATGGCGCGATTGGCCCTCCGATCGGCCACAGGCCAAGTCACAGGCCAAGCCACAGCACAGGCGGGCCTGTCGCCGCTCATGCCTTGCCCGCGCGGGCCAGCGCCGTCAGGGCGTCGCGCACCGCCTGCGCCGAGCCGATGGTGGCCTGCGCCTGCGTCTCGAAGCCCGGCTCTCCGACCCGCAGCGACAGGCCGCCGGCCGCGTTCGCCACCTTGAACATGGCCTCGTCGGTCACGTCGTCGCCGATCGCCAGGGGCTTGCGCCCCTCGAAGGGCGGCTGCGACAGGAAGGTCATGACCGCACCCCCCTTGCTCGCCGTGGACGGGCGGAGTTCTACCACCATCTTGCCGAATTGCAGGCCCCACCCTTCGCCGATGGCGACGGAGGCGCGCCGCATGACATGCTCGACATCGGCACAGCGCTCCGGCGCCAGCCGGTAGTGCAGCGCGACCGCCGCGCCCTTGTCCTCGAACAGCACGCCCTCCCAGTCCTTGACGGTGCGGGCCAGCTCGTTCTTCAGCGTCACGAAGGCCGGCGTGATCTCCGGCCGCGTGATCGCGCCCGACTGGTCGCGCAGTTCGGCGCCATGCAGGCCGGCAATGGGGAAGGTCGCGGGATCGAACAGCACGTCGGCATAATGCAGCGCCCGCCCGGTCACCAGCGCGAGCGCACCGCCTAGCCGATGGGACAGGGACATGAGGGTCGAGGTCAGGTCCGGGGGAACGACGATCGCGTCCGGCGTCTCCGCGAGATCGACCAGCGTGCCGTCGATATCGAGGAACAGGGCCCAGTTGTCGGGCTCCGCGGCGATGCGGGCAAACATATCGGTCAAGACGCCCAGAAGCGGCGCGTCCTGCGGGGTCGAGACGCCCGGATCCGGTGTGAACAGGGTTTGGCTATCGTTTGGCATGAGGCTCTAGTTAGGTCGCCACCTCCCGGTGACAACCCTGTCGCCGGTCGGTGACAACCCTGTCGCCGGGAGGTGGCGACCCTCGAACATTCCGAGCCCGGCTCAGCCGGCGGTCTTTTCGACCAGCATGAGGCGTCCGTCCGGCGCGATTTCGACCGCAAATCCCTCATAGCCCGCAAGCGTGATATGCGTCGTCTCCATCGTATGCGCATGCGTCGTGGTGATCACCGCGACATCGGCACCGGCCGCTTCGCCCGCCATCACGCCGGCGGGCACGTCCTCGAACACGAGGCAGTCGGCCGCATCGAACCCGACGCGCTCGGCGCCCAGGCGGTAGCAATCCGGCGCCGGCTTGCCCTGCGTCACGTCTTCGGCCGTCACGAGAAATTTCGGCGCGGTGATTCCGGCCTTGGCGAGCCGGGCTTTGGCCAGCGGCAGCGGCGAGGAGGTGACGATCGCCCAGCGATCGGCGGGCAGCATCTTCAGGAATTCGAGCGCACCGGGGATCGGCTTCACGCCCTCGACATCGGCGATCTCGGCCTGGGTGATATAAGCGGCTTCCTTGGCCGGATCGACGCCCGGCAGGTTCAGCTGCGTGATCGTATCGATGCCGCGCTTGCCATGCATGAAGGGCAGGAAGGTCTTCAGATCCAGCCCATGCGCGAGCGCCCACTTGCTCCAGACGCGCTCGGCCGCCGCGATCGAATTCAGCAGCGTGCCGTCCATGTCGAACAGGAAGGCGGAAAAGGGCTTGCCGAGGGTCGGATGCGACGAGAGCGGCTCGGACGCGGGAGAGGGCGAAGACGAAGCGGACACGGGAGAAGACAAGAGGGGCATTCCTTTCGGTCTCGGATGGGACGCGGCCGGCGGACGGGAGGCGTGGCGGGCCGCTGTGTACGTCGCCTCGACTTAAGGATATCGGGCGCGGAATGCAAACGGCGAGGGCCCGTAGCACGCGAATCGCCTGGGATGCGCTGCCCTTTCTCCGGCCTTGATCAGCCTCTCTTCGCTCACCGGCTTTCGAAGGCCAGCCGCAGCCCCATCGCCGCAAAGGCCGCGGCAAAGCTTCGGCGCAGCCAGAGCATGATGCCGGGGCGCGTCAGGATCGCCGATCGCGCGGCGCTGGCAAACAGGCCGTAGAGCGCGAAGACGAGGAAGGTCAGGCCCATGAAGATCGCGGCGAGCCCCATCAGGTCGCGGGTCGGGGACACGGTGTCCGGCCGGATGAACTGCGGCAGGAAGGACAGGAAGAACAGCGTCAGCTTCGGATTGAGCAGGTTGAGAAGAATGGCGGTCCCGACGATCCTGATGGGCCGCAGCGCGGCCCGCGCCTGCGCGTCGATCTCCAGCCCGCCCCCGCCCCGCAGCACCATCACGGCCATGTAGAGAAGATAGGCGACGCCCGCGAACCGGACGATCGAGAAGACCAGCGCGCTGGCATGCAGCAGCGCCGACAGGCCGAGAATGCCGACCGCGATATGCGGCACGATGCCGAGCGTGCATCCGAGCGCTGCAAACAGGCTGGCGCGGGCCCCGGTATGGACGCCGACCGCCAGCGTGTAGAGCACGCCGGTTCCCGGCAGGAGGATGACGACGAGCGAGGTCAGAAGATAATCGAGCGACATGGCGTCCCGTTCCCTGTTGGAGAGGACGCCAGTCGATCAGAAAGGCAAGGGTGCGGTCTTGAAGGAAATTGCAGCGGGTGCCCCCGCGGCAAGGCAGCCCGGCGTAAAGCCGAAACTGCGCACGAAAAGCCGGGTCATATGGCTCTGGTCGGCAAAGCCGGCGACGGCCGCAGCCTCGCCGAGCGGCGTGCCGCGCAGGATCACCCGCCGGGCAAGGCCGAGGCGCTTCTGGACGATATAGGCATGCGGCGTCAGCCCCGTCTCCCGCGCGAAGGCCCGCAGGAACTGGAACCGGGACAGGCCCGCCTCCCGCGCCAGGCGTTCGAGCGTGAGGGCCGCCGCCGGATCGTCGTCGATCCGCTGGCGGGCCACCGCCGCGCTGCCGACCGGCCCCTCCAGCGTCCCGGCACCGCCAAGGAGGCGAGCGACGAGGCAGAGCAGCCCGCTTTCGGCGGCCATGACCGAGGCCGTCTCGCCCGTCCGCTCGCCCGTCCGCTCGCCTGTCCGCTCGCCTGTCCGCTCGCCGGACAACACGCTCGCGAGCGCCGCGAACCGCGCGGCGATCTGCGGATCGGCGATGACCGGATCGGTGAATTCGAAACGCGCGCCCGGCTCTTCGCGGACATCGCTTGCGGCACGGCCGATCAGGCCGGGGTCGAGATAGAGCATGCGCCAGCGGCGGGGCGCGCCGCCGATCGCGTGCCCGTCATGGACCTCGCCCGGATTGACCGTGATGACATCGCCCGGCCCGGCTTCGACGCGTCCGCGTCCGCTGGCCGACACCTGCGCGCCCGCCTCGATCAGGCCGATGCCGAAGTCGTCATGCGTGTGCCGCCCGAAGCTCGCATCGGTCTCCGCACGGACCGCGACGATGCCCTCGATCACGGTTGACTGGATGGTGAAGGGCCTCAATCGCCCGGCTTTCCCGGCAGGGCCGCCACCGTTTCCAGCCAGGGCGCGGCGGAGGCGCACCAGATCTGGCGGGTCGGAGCGAGATCGCGCCGCTGGCGGATCGTGCCCCAGCGGATGGCGATCTCCTCCGCCCCCGCGTCCTCACCGGTCGTGAAGACCGGGGAGCCGCAATCGGGACAGAACATCTGCCGCCGCCGATGGCCGTTGTCGGCGGTCTTCACATAGGTCTTCGGCGACCCTTTCGTGATCTGGAACCGGTCGCGCGGAAGCAAGACGCTGACCCGGTAGGCGGTGCCGGTCAATTGCTGGCAGTCGGTGCAGTGGCAGACGGAGACGGCATCGGGATCGATCTCCGCCGTATAGGCGATCCCGCCGCAGTGGCACGCGCCATCGATCTTCATCTCGGTTCCTCCCGTTTGCGGGACATCATCGCGCAAAACCCAACGGGTTCCAGCGGAAAATGATCCCACGGAACCGGGGCATCCGGCCTCAAGATTTGCAAGCGGGGAAAATATCGCCGCTCGGCGCCTGTCCTTTCAAGCGCTTGCGGGAAAAATCGCCGCTCTGTCTTCCCGCCCGGATCGGGCCGTGCCATCATCGCCCCGTTCCGTCGCGGATACACCGGAAGGCGTTCCGGCGAGGCGGGATCGGCTCCTTGAGGCAGGGGATGGACGCAAGCCCAACCGCTCGGGGCCCGCAGAAAATGGTCTCCCTCCGGGCGGCAACCCGATGCATGCCATCGGGCGGTATCGTCCGGACGTGCCTGTGGGGCACACAGCCTTCGGACCACCTCGGGCCGCAACCACGCTCTTCGGAGCATGGCCGGCTCCAAGGGATCGAAGGGCAGAGGGACTGCAGTTGCGGGCTAAAACGGCTGAACGGGGCACCGGAAGGTGTCATATCAAACTTATCCTTCGCGGCAGCTTTCGGTGCCCCGTCCGATAAACCATCCTTCAAGCCTCCGGCGTTTTCGCGCGCGGGGACGCTTTTACACGCCCCTCGCTTTCATACGCCCCCCGCTTTCACACCCCGGTAAAGAGCCAGGCGTGCTCCTTGGCATTGTTGAACTTCCAGGCCCGCGACGGCCCGGCCATGACGTTGAGGTAGTAGAGGTCGTAGCCGTGGATCGCGGCCACCGGATGGTAGCCCTTCGGAACGAGCACGACATCGCCGTTCTCCACCGCCATGGTCTCGTCCAGCGCGCGGTCGTCGGTATAGACGCGTTGCATGGCGAAACCCTGCGAGGGGTTAAGGCGGTGGTAATAGGTTTCCTCGAGGAAGCTTTCGGCCGGCAGGTTGTCCTCGTCGTGCTTGTGCGGCGGATAGGACGAGGTATGCCCGCCCGGCGTGATGACCTCGACCACCAGCAGCGACTGCGCCGCGCCGTCGTCTTCCGGCATGATGTTGGTGACGTAGCGGGTGTTGGTGCCCTTGCCGCGCGTCATCTGGGGGTGGCGGTCGGGACGGATGACCTGCGCCTTGAAGCCCGCGCCGCCCGGCGCCGAGCAGACGCCGAGTTCCAGATCCGTCGTCGCCGTCACCGTGTAAGCGGCGTGGCGCGGCACATAGACCGAGAAGGGCGCGCCTTCGAACGGCGTCATGCGCTCGCCGATCTCGCCGAAATCCGCGCCGTCCACCGTGACGCGGGCCTTGCCGGCGACGAGGACGAGGCAGACCTCGCGTTCGCCCGTCTCGCCGGAGGCGGAGTCCCCGGCGCCGAGCCGGTGCAGCTGAAAGCCGACATAGGTCCAGCCGGCGTTCTCCGGCGTGATGTCGTGGACGAGACCGCGTGTGCCCTGCGGCTTGACGAGGAGGTTCGGCATGGTGATGTCCTATGCTTGCAGGAGGATCGTGATGACGGGGAAGACCGGCTCAGCCCCTCAGGGTCGGATCAGCCGCGATCCAGCCCCGCCTCTTTCGCAAAGGCCTTCAGCGATTTCAGGCCGAGGGACTGGTATTCGAAGGGAATGCGGATGGCGCTGTCCTGTTCCGCCTCGATCACCAGCCAGCCGTCATAGCCGTGCTCGGCGGCGATCGTCAGGACGGGCAGGAAGTCGACGCCGCCCTCATCGTCGCCCGGCACGGTGAAGACGCCGCGGCGCACGCCTTCGAGGAAGGAGAGGCCGTTGGCCTCGACATCCCTGCGGACCTCGCGGCGCACGTTCTTCGCGTGGATATGGCGGACGCGGTCCATGTATTTTCGGGCCAGCTCCGCCGGGTCCGAGCCGCCGAACCAGGCGTGGCCGGTGTCGAGCAGCAGCTTGGTCGCCGGTCCCGTCGTTTCCATCAGCCGGTCGATCTCCGGGCCGGTCTGGACGATCGTGCCCATGTGGTGGTGGTAGACGAGATCGATGCCCTGGTCGGCACAATAGCGCGCGATCGCCTCGATATCGGCGCCGAACTTGGCCCATTGCCCGTCGGGCAGCACCGGCTTGTCGGCCACCAGCGAGGTCGCGTCGTCGCCGTGGATGGCGTTCGACGTCTCGCAGACGATGCAGACCTTGCAGCCATTGGCCTTCAGGAGATCGAGATGCGGCTGGATCGCGCGCTTTTCGGCCTCGACGTCATGGGTCAGAAGGTTGGTCGAATGCCAGCCGGAGACGAAGACGAGGCCGTATTCGGCGAGCTTCGCCTTCAGCGCCTGCGGGTCGGTCGGCATCTTGTGGCCCTTCTCGATGCCGTCGAAGCCGATCTTCTGGCAATCGGACAGGCAGTCTTCGAGCGAGAGATGGGCGCCGATCGTCTGATCGTCGTCGTTGCTCCAGGCGATCGGGTTGGTTCCGTAGCGGATCATGGTGCTTCTCTGTGGTGGATGAAAAGGAAGGGTTCAGCCGACGCGCTGGGCGGCGAGCGCCCGCTCATAGGCCCGGCGCGCCTCGCCGACGGCATCGCGCTCGGAAACCTCGGGCACCGCCACGTCCCACCAGTGGCCGCCGGCATCGGTGGTGATCAGCGGGTCGGTGTCGATGACGATCACGGTCGTGCGGGTCTCCCCCGCCGTCTCGGCCATCGCCGTTTCGAGGTCCGCCAGCGAAGCGACCTTGCGCGTCACCGCCCCCATGGCGGCGGCATGACCGGCAAAGTCGATCGCCGGCAGCTCGACATGGTGGGTGTCGCGCAGGAGATTGTTGAAGTTCGCGCCGCCGGTCGCCATCTGCAGCCGGTTGATGCAGCCATAGCCGGCATTGTCGAGAAGCACGATGGTGATCTTCGCGCCGAGCATGATGGAGGAGGCGATCTCGGCATTCAGCATCATGTAGCTGCCGTCGCCGACCATCACGATGACGTCGCTGGCCGGTTTGGCGAGCTTGACGCCCAGGCCCCCGGCGATCTCGTAGCCCATGGTCGAGAAACCGTATTCCATGTGGTAGCTGCCGGGCTTTTCCGCCCGCCACAGCTTGTGCAGCTCGCCCGGAAGACCGCCCGCCGCGCAGACCAGCGTCGTGTCGCCCTGTCGAGCCCGCATCACCGCGCCGATCACCTGCGCGTCGGAGGGAAGCGCGACGTTGCTGGCGGCCAGCGCCGCCTCGGCCGCTGCCTGCCATTCGGTCTTCAGGCGCGCGGCCTTGTCTCCCCAGCCGCTGCCGGCATGGTAGGCTCCGAGATCGGCCGAGAGTTCGGCAAGGCCGATCGCGGCGTCGCAGACGAGGGGCAGGGAGCCATGTTTGGCAGCGTCGAAGGACTGCACGTTGAGACCGACGATCGTCAGGTCGTCATTCTTGAACAGCGCCCAGGAGCCGGTGGTGAAATCCTGCAGCCGCGTGCCGACCGCCAGCACGAGGTCGGCCTCTTCGGCCAGCATATTGGCCGCCGATGTGCCGGTCACGCCGACGGAGCCCATGTTGAGCGGGTGGTCGTCCGGCAGGGCCGACTTGCCGGCCTGCGTCTCGACCACGGGAATGCCGTGCTTTTCGGCAAAGGCGGCGAGCGCTGCGCTCGCCTCGCTGTAGAGCACGCCGCCGCCGGCGATGATCACCGGCTTCGTCGCCTTGGCGATCGCCGTGGACGCGGCCAGGCGCTCTTCGGTATCGGGCCGGGCTCTGCGCGGCAGCCAGACCTTCTCGGCAAAGAAGCTCTCGGGATAGTCATAGGCCTCGGCCTGCACGTCCTGGCAGAGCGCCAGCGTCACCGGGCCGCAATCGGCCGGGTCTGTCAGCACCTGCATGGCGCGGCGCAGCGCCGGGATGATCTGCTCGGGCCGGGTGATGCGGTCGAAATAGCGCGAGACCGGGCGGAAGCAGTCGTTGACGGTCATGCTGCCGTCGCCGAAATCCTCGATCTGCTGCAGCACCGGGTCGGGCCGGCGATTGGCGAAGACGTCGCCGGGCAAGAGCAGGATCGGCAGCCGGTTGACGTGGGCGAGCGCCGCGGAGGTCACCATGTTGAGCGCGCCGGGGCCGATCGAGGTGGTGCAGGCCATGAAGCGGCGGCGAAAACTCGCCTTGGCGAAGGCGATGGCGGCATTGGCCATGCCCTGCTCGTTCTGGGCGCGGTAGGTGGGCAGCGTGTCCTTGATGCCGTGCAGCGCCTCGCCCATGCCGGCCACGTTGCCATGGCCGAAGATCGCGAAGACGCCGCCGAAGATCGGCACGGTCTCGCCGTCGATCACCGTCATCTGCCGCGTCAGAAAGCGCGCCACGGCCTGCGCCATGGTCAGCCGCACGGTTCCGGCTTTCCCGGCGTCATCAGTTGCGATGGGGGCTTGCTGGTTCATGATCTCAAGGTCTCCTCACGCCGCAGGGCTTGTCCCCTGCCTGTCCTTGCCGCCGTTCCGGCGGTTGTCGTCAACATTATGGCCGGTTCAGGCCGCCTTGTCGTGTCCCAGCCCGACCCAGAGGTCGACCAGCTGCCGGAAGCGCTGCGCCATGTCGTCGATCGCGGCGGCATCGTCGATCTCGCCGGCAAGCCAGCGGCGCGCCGCATCGACGAAGATCGTCCGCCCCACGGCAAAGCCGCGAACCTGTCGCGAGGTGCGGGCGGCGGCAAAACCGTCCTTCAGCGCCTCGTAGGAGGCCTCGAGACCGAGCAGCACCACGCCGCGGCAGAGCGGATCGCGCGTCTCGATGACGTCGTCGATGGCGCTCCAGGCGCTGCGGCTCGCCTGCGGCTCCAGCTTCCACCAGTCGGGCTTGAGGCCGGCGTCGTAAAGCTCGTTCAGCGCCCGCGGAATGGTCGTGTCGTCCAGCGTGCCGTGCTTGCCGGCGATGATCTCGATCAGGATGTCGCGGCCGACCTTGCGCGCCGCCTCGAACGCGCTGCGCAGCTTGGCGATCTGCGTCGCCTTCATGTCGGCCGGATCGTCCGGATGGTAGAAGCTCAGCACCTTGATGCAGTGGTCGACCGGCCAGTCGATCAGGCGGCTGCCGAGATCCTGGCTGAATTCGAACTGCAGCGGCCGCGAGCCGGGCAGCTCGATCGGCTTCGCCACCCAGAAATCCTTCAGCGCGCCGGCGGCATAGAGCGCGTCCCGGCCATATTTGTCGTCGATCAGCATGCCGAAACCCGGCCGGCCGTCGGCAATCCGGGCCGCCGCCTTGACCGCGAGCACCTTGAAGGCGGGAATGCGGGCGAGCTTGTCCGCGTCGCCGGCGGCCATGTCTTCGAGCTGGCTGCGATGGTCGATGGCGAGCGCCATGAGGCTCGGGATCGCGCGGCGGCGGGTGGTCGCCCAGTGCACGTGGTTGATGTCGGCGTCCTTGCGCAGCGCCCGCTCCGGGCTACCGTTTTCCAGGAAGAACTGCAGCTCCGTCCAGGTCGGGATTTCCGGCGCGCACAGCAGACGCGACACGGCGAAGGCGCCGCAGGCATTGGCCCAGGTGGCCGACGTCGCATGCGGCTCGCCGGCCAGCCAGCCGCGCAGGAAGCCGGACATGAAGGCGTCGCCCGCACCCAGCACATTGTAGACCTCGATCGGAAAGCCCTTGCCGATGATGCCGTCTTCCAGATCGTCGGAGATCGCGCCGTCATAGACGATGCAGCCCATCGGGCCGCGCTTGAGGACGATGGTCGCCTTGGAATGGGCGCGGATGGTCTTCAGGGCGGCGAGAAGATGGCTTTCGCCGGACGCGATCAGCACCTCTTCCTCCGTGCCGACGATCAGGTCGCAATCGGCCAGCACCGTCTTCAGATGCGCGGAGACCTGCGCGGAGGCGATGTAGCGGTTGTCGCCGGCATCGTGCCCCGCAAGGCCCCAGAGGTTCGGGCGGTAGTCGATGTCGAAGGCGATCCGGACGCCGTTCTCCTTGGCGATGCGGATCGCCTTGCGCTGCGCGGCATCCGTGTTCGGGCGGGAAAAATGCGTGCCGGAGACGAGGATCGCGCGGGACGAGCGGATGAAAGCCGCGTCGATATCGTCCTCGCACAGCGCGTTGTCGGCGCAATTGTCGCGATAGAACAGCAGCGGAAAGGAATGGTCGTTCTCGACGGCCAGGATCGCGAGCGCGGTCAGGCGCTCGGGATCGGTAACGATGCCCCTGGTTTCCACGCCTTCGCGGGCCAGTTGCTCCACGATGAAGCGGCCCATCTGCTCCTTGCCGACGCGCGTCAGCAGCGCCGATTTCAGGCCGAGCCGTGCGGTGCCCACCGCGATGTTCGTCGGACACCCGCCGACGGACTTGGCAAAGCTTGCCACGTCTTCCAGCCGCGTGCCGATCTGCTGACCATAGAGATCGACCGAGGCGCGACCGATGGTGATGATATCGAGCGGCCGTGCCGCATCCCTCTGGCTGATCCCGGTCAACGTTCCTGTCCTCCCGACGTGCGGCCTGTCGTCTTTTTCATGTTCGAATGGATCTTCATGAAACATTGGTTCCGTCTAACAGTCAATATGGAATTTTCATTCCATATGCGAAACGGACGATCCGCGCTGCCGCTTTTCGGCCACGGCGACGGTCAGGGCCATGGCGAAGGCCATGCTGGCCGAGAGCGAGCGAAAGCCGGCATGGTCGGCTTCCACGATCTCGAACCAGATCTTCGAGGATTCCACCAGCGGCGAGAAGGCGCTGTCGGTGAGCGAGACCACCGGCACCTTGCGGTTTGCCAGAAGGCGGGCCTGGTGGATGCTTTCCGACGTATAGGGCGAGAAACTGACCGCGAAGGCCGCATCCCGGCGTCCGGCAAGCGCCAGGATATCGTCGTCGATGCCGGCGGCCGTGCCCACCATCTGGTAGCGGATCTTCAGTTTTCCGAAGGCATAGGCCATGTAGCCGGAGATCGGATAGGACCGGCGCTTGGCGATGAGAAAGATGGTGTCGGCCTTGGCCAGGATATCGACCGCCTGCTCGAAGGCGGCGGGATCGACCGAGCCGGCGATATTGTCGAGCGACCGGTGGGCCGCGGCCACGAAGCCGTTGAAGATCGCGCCGCTTTCGCGATGGCTGTGGCCGTTGTCGCCGAGCGCCCGCAGCCGGTCCTCATAGCCCGGATTGCGCTCCCGCAGACGGGCGCGAAAAATCTGCTGCAGGCTCGAAAATCCCTCGAAGCCGAAATGCTGGGCAAAGCGCACAAGGGTGGACGGCTGCACGTCGGCCGCGGCCGCGATGCTCGCCGCCGTGCCGAAGGCGATCTCGTCCGGCTGGTCGAGCGCATAGGCCGCGACTTGCCGCAGGCGCTTGGGCAGTTGCGCCTTGCGCGCCAGAATGACCGTCTTCAACGCGTCGAAATCCTGCGGCACGGCAGCGGCCGCAGCCGTACCGCCATCGCCGTCCACAGGCCGTGCGCTGGCGCTCTCCGGCGTTTCCTGGCGGCCCTGCATCGCGGCGTCCGGCATCATTCTGTCATCCCTGATTCATGGCTTTCCCAGCGTACCGTCTCGGAAACGAGAATGATAGAACGTTCGTTCCAGAACGCGACTGTCGCCGAAAGGGCACAGACGATCGTTAACGTATTTTTACCATCTTTCGCCGGACAATGGCCCGGGCATAGGATGATGCGGTCTCGGCGAACGATTCGCATGTCCGTCCGGACAGACAGGGAGTTTCAGCAAGATGTGCCGATGGGCAGCCTATCGCGGGGAGCCGCTTTATCTGGAAGACCTCGTGTCCTCGCCGGCGCATTCCCTGATCGAGCAGTCGCATTGCGCAACGCGGGCGAAGACCTCCACGAACGGCGACGGTTTCGGCATCGCCTGGTATGGCGACCATCCCGAGCCGGGCCGCTACCGCGACATCCTGCCGGCCTGGTCCGATTGCAATCTGAAGAGCATCGCCCGCCAGATCCGCTCGCCGCTGTTTCTCGCCCATGTGCGGGCCGCGACCGGCGGCGGCACACGGCGCGACAATTGCCATCCCTTCGTCCACGGCCGCTGGTCCTTCATGCACAATGGCCAGATCGGCGGCTTCGAGCACCTGCGCCGGCCGATGGAGGCGATGCTGGACGACGCGCTCTACACGGCACGCACCGGCACCACCGACAGCGAGCTTCTGTTTCTCATGGCCCTGCAGTTCGGCCTCGAGCGCGATCCGCTGGGCGCCATCGCCGAGACGCTGTCCTTCGTGGAGCGGCTGGCGACGCATATGAAGCACAAGGTTCTCGTGCGGTTCACCGCCGCTTTTTCCGACGGCGTCGATCTCTATGCCGTGCGCTACGCCTCCGACCGGTTCGCCCCGACGCTCTATGCAGCACCCATGGGTCCGCAGGGCGGATACTGCCTCGTCTCCGAACCGCTCAACGACGATGACGATGCCTGGGTGGAAATTCCCGACGGCACGGCGGTCGTCCTCGGCGAGAACGGCTTCGACATGCGCATCTTCAAGCTCGATCGGGAGATCGAGGAGAAGCGGGCCTCACACCAGCCGTGAGGCGATCAGGGCCGCGAGCCGCTCGGCGACCGCGTCCTTGTCGAGCTCCGGCCAGCTTTCCTCGCCGTCGCGGCCGATGACGGTGACGCGGTTGCGCGTTCCCCCCATGACGCCGCCGGCAACGCCGCTCATTGCCGACACATCGTTCGCGACGATGACATCCGCCCCCTTGCGCGCCAGCTTGGCGCGGCCGTTCGGCACCGTGTCGTCCGTTTCCGCCGCAAAGCCGACGACGACGCGGGGGCGCTGCACATGATGGCCGACGGTCTTCAGGATGTCCGGATTTTCCGTCAGCTGCAGCGGCGGCGGCGCCTCGCCCGGCGCCTTCTTGATCTTGCCGCCCGCGACATCGGCGACCCGCCAGTCGGCGACGGCCGCGACCATCACGGCGACATCGGCCGGCAGGGCGGCGAGCACCGCATCCCGCATCTCGACCGCCGTCTGCACATGAAGGGTCGTGACGCCCTCCGGGTCGGGGATCGTCACCGGACCGGAAACCAGCGTGACCTTAGCCCCGAGCCGGGCGAGCGCCGCCGCGATGGCATGGCCCTGCCGGCCGGAGGAGCGGTTGGCGATGTAGCGCACCGGATCGATCGGCTCATGCGTCGGGCCGGAGGTGACGATGGCGCTGCGCCCGGACAGCGGGCCGGCTTTGCGGCCGAGCCCCGGCGAAAGGCAAAGGCGCGCCTCCACGGCGGCGACGATGTCGAGCGGTTCGGCCATGCGGCCCTCGCCGCGCTCGCCGCTTTCCGCCATCTCGCCGAGGCCGGGACCGACAAAGCCGATGCCGTCGCCGGCGAGCGTCTCGCGATTGCGCCTTGTGGCGGGGTGCGACCACATTTTCGGATTCATGGCGGGCGCCAGCAGAACCGGCCGATCGGTCGCCAGCAGAATGGTGGAGGCGAGATCGTCGGTCAGCCCGTGGGCCATCTTCGCCATGATGTTGGCGGTGGCCGGTGCGACGAGCACCAGATCGCACTCCCGCGCCAGGCGGATATGGCCGACATCCTGCTCGTCCTCGCGCGAGAAAAGCTCGGTGAACACCTTGTCGGCCGCAAGCGCGCCGACGGCAAGCGGCGTGACGAAGGCCTGCGCCCCCGCCGTCATGACCGGACGGACGCTTGCGCCGCGTTCGCGCAGCCGGCGGATCAGGTCGAGGCTTTTATAGGCGGCGATGCCGCCGGAGATGACGAGGAGGATGCGCTTGCCCGAGAGGCTCTGGGTCGGCGACGGGATGGTGGAAGACGGGACAGTCGAAGGCGGGGATACAGACATGAAACCACCGGGAGGGCATGATCGATGCCGGAGCCTACCGCATCGGGCCCGGAATCTAAATTGATTTCGGGCGGCGCGTTCCCCCCGGGATCGCGCGTGCCATGCTCACGCGTCGGAGGGTTCGAGCAGCGTGCTCATGGTGCGCACCAGCGCGTCGCGCTCATAGGGTTTGCGCACCACGGGGACGCTCGCAAAGCCGCTCGGGATGGGCGACATGTTGCCGTAGCCGGTGGCAAACAGGAAGGGGATGTCGCGGCGCGTCAGTTCGGTCGCGACCTCGATCGAGGTGCCGGTACCGAGATTGACGTCGAGGATCGCCACATCCGGCTTGAAGGTCGCGAGCTTCGCCAGCGCCTCGTCGGCCGAGGCCGCGGTGAGGACCGTCTGGATACCGTGATCGGCGAGCATGCTCTCGACATCCATGGCGATCAGCATCTGGTCTTCGACCAGCAGCACGCGCAGATCGGGATCGAGATCGGCGCCGGCCGCCGGCGCGTCGCTTCCCGCCGCAAGGCTGCGCTCGGCGCCGCGATCCGACAGCGTGACGTGCTTGGCCGGCAGCACGAAATCGGCCTCGACGCCGCCCGGCGCATAGGTGACCGCGCTGCGCCCGTCGAGATCGTAAGGAACGCTGCGGTCGATCAGCGCGCTGCCGAAGCCGGTGCGCGTCGGCGGCAGCACGGCCGGGCCGCCGCTTTCGCGCCAGGCGATCTCGCAATCGCCGGCCTGCGTCAGGCGCCAGATGACCGACAGGGCGCCGCCCGGCCGGGAGAGTGCGCCGTATTTGGCGGCATTGGTCGAGAGTTCGTGCAGCACCAGCGCCATGACCGAGAAGGCGCGCGAATTGAGCAGGACCGGCGGGCCGGAGAGGCTGAGCACATTGGCGGTGTTGCGATAGGGGCCGAGCTCGGCATCGAGCAGATCCGCCAGCATGCCGCCACCGTCTCCCCGGACGACCTGGTCGTGGGCAAACGACAGCGCCTGGATGCGGCCCTTGAGCGAGCTCACATATTCGGTCAGGCTGCGCCCGTCGCCGACCGGCTGGCTGACGAGCGACTTGATGAGGGCGAGGATGTTCTTGACCCGGTGGTTCAGCTCCTCGTTCAGCATGCGCTGGCGCACATCGGCGCGGCTGCGCTCCTCGGCCATCAGCTCGCTGTGGCGCAGGCCGATTTCGACCAGGGCCGCGCGGGTGACCTCGGCGATCTCGCGGTCGGCCTCGGTCCAGGGCTGGGCCTGAAGCTGCACCGTTTCCTTCCAGATCGCAAAGCTCTTGCGCGGGGTCAGGCGCTCGCCGAGGGGGCCGCTCTCATAGGACTTGTTGGGATCGCCGGCCCAGTTCAGCGTCTGGACGAATTCCTTGCGGAAGAAGAACAGATAGTCGCGGTGCAGCTGGGTGAGCGGCACAGCCAGCACGCCCGCCGCCTGTTCGCGAAACGCCTCCGCCTCCGGCAGGCGCTGCGCCATCGCATGCGTCGCCCAGACCTGGCCTTCGACGACCGAACCCATCAGCCGGAGGATCGCCGGCACGGCGTTCACCGGCGGCGTCGAGCCGAAGGCGGTCCAGGTGCCGTTCATCCAGAGCCCGATGCCGTCGCAGGCCATCAGCGCGGTGAAATGGGAGAGATGATCGCGCAGCAGCTCGCCCATGTCGGCATGGTGCGAGGCCAGGCGCAGGAAGCGATCGAGCGAGGCCCGGGCATGGTTGGCCGTGTCGAGCTTCTGCCGCTGCTTCAGCGCATGCAGATGCAGCGAGAAGAACTCGCCGAACATTTCGGCCGCCACGCGCTGCGCCATCGGCAGGATCCGCGGCTGGTAATGGTGGCAGGCGATGAGGCCCCAGAGCTGGCCGTCGACGATGATGGAGATCGACATGGACGCGGCGACGCCCATGTTGCGCAGGTACTCGCAATGGATCGGCGAGACGCTGCGCAGATGGGCGAGCGACAGATCGAGCGGCTCGCCGGACACGTCGATGTCGGGCACGAGCGGGATGCGGGCGCCGCTCGCGTCGCCGATGATGCGGATGGTATTTTGCAGATAGAGCGCGCGGGCCTGCTGGGGAATGTCGCTTGCCGGAAAATACTGCCCGAGGAAGCTTTCGAGATCGCCGCGCTTGGCTTCGGTCACCACCTTGCCGGCGCCGTCCTGCTCGAAGGCATAGATCATCACGCGGTCGTAGCCGAGCATGCCGCGGATGAGGCGGGCCGACTGGCGCAGAAGCTGGTCGACGTCGTCGATATCGGTGATGCGGCCGATAAGCGTGCGTGCCAGCTGCAGCGGCTGTCCATCGGTCGCCGGCTCGAACTCGATGATGACGGTCGCCTTGTTGAGATGGATGGCGACGTCGTAGCGGCCATTGGCCAGCTCCAGGCCCGAGAGCAGCGCCGGGCGGCCGCCGTCGCGCAGCGCCGCCACCGCATTGCGCAGCGTATGCGTCGCCTCGTATCCGATCAGCGCTTCCAGCACCTGCCCGTTGATCTCGCCGCCAAGCCCGAGAAGGTCGGGCGCATTGGCGGAATGACGCAGCACCATGCCGGCGCGGGCATCGCAGGCCAGCAGGCAGCCATGCGGCTGGATGCTGCCCGGAATATGGATCGGCTCGCGCTCGCAATTGGTGAGATCGACCGTTTCGTTCGGTTTCATCATGCGGTTTGACGTCGCGGCGTTCAGGAGGGGCGAAAGGTCATTCAGCGGCATGGGACGCCCTCCGGAAGGCTGTTTCCGCGACCGTGAACGTGGCCCGAGACGCGTTTGCGACGCGATCGATCTCGATGGCGTCGATGGATTCGAGGAGATGCAGGAAGCGCGGCCAGCGGTCGCTCTTTTCCGCCTGGGCCGCGAGATGGCGCGCGCCGAAATCGGCCCGCAGGCCGAGCGCCTGGGCGCGGCGATAGAGCAGCCGGGCACCGAGCGCCGAGCCTTCGAGAACATAGAGCATGCCGAGCATATCTTCCCGCGCGGCACCGATCGGCGGCACGGGAACCGCCTCGTCGGCGGCAATGTCGAGATCGGCGAGATCGGCGCGAATGAGCGCCCCGAAGGCCTGTTTCGACCAGAGATCGAGATCCTCCGGCCAGGTCCGGTCCGCCAGCATCGTTTCCACGGGAAGGCGGAAAGCGCTCATGCCGCGCAGATAGGTCTTGTAGGACGACAGGCTGTCGAAAGCACCGATCATGTCGTCGAGCGCTGCATGGGCGTCGGCAGTACTTTCGCGGAGAAAGGCTCGGCGCGACCGATCAGGCATAAAGGTGTTCCGGAGATTCAACAAAAAGAGGTCAGACAGGAAGTAAGTATCGGCTCGCGATTTGGTTCCATCGCTTACCCAGTATTTTTTCAAGAGCCGGCCTCATGGCGCCGAGAGGGCGACGGCCGGCTGGAGGCGCGACGCGTTATGCGCCGGGAGATAGCCAAAAACAAGACCGGTGACGAAGGCGCTGGCGAAGGCGAGCAGCACCGGCCCGGCGGAGAAGGTGACGGGCACGCCGAAGGCTTGGGCGACCGCCCCGATCGACAGGCCGAGACCGACGCCGATGATGCCGCCAAGGGCGGACACCACGAGCGCCTCGACGATGAACTGCGTGAGGATGTCGCGACCGCGGGCGCCGGTCGCCATGCGGATGCCGATCTCGCGCGTCCGCTCGGTGACGCTGACCAGCATGATGTTCATGACCCCGATGCCGCCCACCAGAAGCGAGATCGCGGCAATCGAACCGAGAAACACTTTCAGGATGTTGGACGTCTCGGTGAAGGCCTCGCGGATGGCGGCGAGATTGGCGATCTGGGTGTCCTGTCGCTGGTGACGCTCGTCGAGCAGCGCCTGGATCTGGTCCTGCGTGATGTTGATGGCGCTGTCGTCCTTCACCTGAACCGTGATGGAGCGGACATTGCGGGCGCCGAAGAGACGCAGATTGCCGGTCGAGAGCGGCACGAGAACCGTATCGTCCTGATCGTTGCCGCCGGCGGTCGCGCCCTTGGGTTCCATGACGCCGATGACCTGGAAGGGAATGTTCTTGATGAGGATGTACTGACCGAGCGGATCGGCGCCGTCCGGAAACAGCGTCTCGGCGACCGTCTTGCCGAGCACGGCGACGGTCGCGTAGCTCTTCATGTCCGCCGGCGCGATGAAGGCACCTTCGGCGAGACCCCAGGTCTTTGCCTCGGGAAACTGCGGTACCGTGCCGTTGACCGTCGTCTGCGTGTCGAGATTGCCGGCGCGCACGGTGAGCGAACTCGACATTTCCGGCACGGCGAAGGAGATGTTGGGCAGTTCGAGGATCGCATCCGCATCGGCCGGCACGAGCGAGACGATGCTGCCGCCCTCGCCGCCGCGGAAATTCGCCATGCTCGGCCGGACGACCAGAAGATCGGACCCCATGGCGGCGATGCGGCTCAGCACCTGGTTCTGCGCGCCGGTGCCGATCGCTAGCATGGCGACGACGGAACTGACCCCGATGACGATGCCGAGCAGCGTCAGCACCGTGCGGAAGAAATTGGCCCGGAGCGCCCGGAACGACATGCGCACGGCTTCCGCCACGTCCGAGAACAAGGCGGCATTGCCGGCCTCGGTTCCGAAGACGCGCGGGGCGGGGCGAACCGGCCGCGTGATGCGGCGCGGCAGGCGGTCGGCGACGATCAGGCCGTCGCGGATCTCGATGACGCGATCGGCCGATTCGGCGAGATCCGGGGCATGGGTGATGATGATGACGGTGTGGCCGTCCTCGTTCATGCGCCGCAGCGTCGCCATGACGTCCTTGCCGCTCTGGCTGTCGAGCGCGCCGGTCGGCTCGTCCGCCAGAATGATCTGGCCGCCGTTCATGAGGGCGCGGGCGATGGAGACGCGCTGCTGCTGGCCGCCAGAAAGCTGGCTCGGCAGGTGGTCCATGCGATCGCCGAGCCGCAGCGCCTCCAGAAGCTCCCGCGAGCGGGCCTCGCGCCGTTTCGCCGACACGCCGGCATAGATGGCGGGGATCTCGACATTCTCGCGGGCGGTGGAGGTCGCCACGAGATTGTAGCTCTGGAACACGAAGCCGAACATCTGCCGGCGGCGCTCGGCCAGCTGGTCGGCATCAAACCCTGCGACATCCTCGCCGTCCAGATGGTAGGCGCCGCCGGTCGGCTGGTCGAGACAGCCGAGAATGTTCATCAGGGTCGACTTGCCGGAGCCGGACTGGCCGACGATGGCGACGAATTCGCCGGGCTCGATGTCGAGCGAGACGCCGCGCAGGGCATCCACCGGCACATCGCCGGTCATGAAGGTCTTGCGGATGTTCTTGAGCGAGATCAGGGGCGTCATGCGCGTGCGCCCCTAGAACATCGGCGGCGGTCCGCCGCGTGTCCGGGTTGCGGCGCGCTGGGCATTGGAGGCACGGCCTTCCGTACCATTGCCGACCACGACCTTGTCGCCTTCCGACAGACCGCTCAGGATCTCGACCCGGACGCGATTGCGGATGCCGGGCTCGACCGTGCGCACCTCCTGCCGGCCATCTGCGGCAACGACCGCGACCTCGGCCCGCTTGCCGCGCTCGCGCATGCGGAGTGCGGCGACCGGAACGGTGAGAACGCCGGTGGCCTGCGACTGCACGAAGAAGACCTGCGCCGTCATGTTCATCATCAGGCGGCGATCGGGATTGGGCACGTCGAACAGGGCGTAATAGAGGACGACGTTGTTTTCGGTCGAGGGCGTCGGCTTGATCTGCCGGAGCGTGCCCGTATAGCGCTTGCCCGGCTGGCCGAGCAGCGTGAAATAGGCCTCCATGCCGATCGACAGCTTGCCGATATCGGCCTCCGACACCTCGGCCTCGACGGTCATCGTGTCGAGATCCGCCACCGTGACGATGGTGGGGGCCGACTGGTTGGCGTTCAGCGTCTGGCCTTCCTTGGCGACGACATCGACGATGGTGCCGGCGAGCGGCGCGAAAATCTTGGTGTAGCCGAGGCTGATGCGGGCATCCTTCAGGGTCGCCTGCTGCTTGCGGATCTGCGCGTCGAGGGCGGCGACATTGGCCTCGGCGGTGGCAAGCGCCGCCACCGCCTCGTCGAGCGCGGACTGGGCCGCACTGTTGCCGGCAACCAGGCTGCGCTGGCGGGTGAGATTGGCGGCGGCGAGCACCACCTGCGCCTTCTTGTCGATCATCTGGGCATCGAGATTGGCAAGCTCGGCCTCGGCGATCTCGATCTGGGTCTGGATGGAGGCGCTGTCGATCTCGGCGATCAGCTGGCCCTGCGTGACCATGTCGCCGACATCGACCTTGAGGCTCTTCAACTGGCCCGACACCTGCGCGCCGACATCCACATCGCGGATGGGGCTGAGGAGGCCGGAGGCCGTGACGCTGTTTTCGATATCGCCGCGGATGACCTCTTCGGTGACCACGGCCTGCGTGACGCCCTCCGCTTGGTAGGTCTTCCAGCCATACCAGCCGCCGACGCCGAGGATCGCGAGAAGGCCGAGGAGCAGGATCGTCCGGCCCTTGCGACGACGCGGCCTTGCCTTTTGCAGCGGCGCCGCCCGAGGCGGCTGCGCATCCGGGTGGGGTTCGTCAGGCCGGGACTTGTCAGGCTGGGACTCGTCAGGTTGGGGATAACGCTGGGGCTCTACGATCTTGGGATAGGCTTCCGCCATTCAGGCCGGTCCTTTGAAAGGGTTCTTCCCCTTCAATTAGGCCCTGACTGCGGTGAATTGAAGTCGCGCCGGATTACATCTCTGTCATGTTGACGTCGAACAGGCCCGGTGCAGACCCACTATCGAGCCTTAGCAATAGCCGCCTTCGTTCCAGACAAGCGCGGTCAAATTGCCTCTCGGATCGACGCAATAGTTCGCGGAAAGCTCGTTCATGCAACCTTCCTGTCTGCGAAGGACAGCCAAGCGCTGTTCGCAAAGCGGCTCTGCGGAAACGGAGCGGTCTTTTTGCGGCGCGAGGGAAAGGCCCGACCCGGCTTTCGCAACGAACCACGCTTCAAAACGTGCCGCCTCCGATCCGATGGGGAAAGACTGCGCGGCCTCGCGCTTCAGCCGTGCGCTCTCGGCCTCGAAACGGAAAGGCGGGACGACGGTGCACGCCGCAACGACCAGAAGACCACCCGTCATCGTCGCTGTGCGCCAGATCGTCATGTCACGTCACGGCAATCGCAATCACGACGAGAGCGACCGCAATCACCCAGAGGGCGACGCGGCCGGAGCGGGTGTGGCGGGCTTCGGCGCGGCCGATGGCTTCCGCCGTTGCCACGTCGAACTTCAGCCCGTGCTCGGCCATCTCGGTCAGGTCGCGCGAGAAGCGTTCGGTCTTGGCGACGATCTCGGGGGCGGCTTCCGCCAGCCGCAGGGCGGCGTGCAGGCCGTCTTTCAGGTCGGTCACCACGCGTTTCGGCCCGAGATTGTCGCGAATCCAGGCGCCGACCACGGGCTCGGACGCCTTCCACATGTTGAAGCGCGGATTGAGCGAGCGCGACACGCCCTCGACCACGACCATCGTCTTCTGCAGCATCACCAGTTCGGGGCGCGTTTCCATGTCGAACAGCTCGGTCACCTCGAACAGGAGGGTGAGCAGCTTTGCCATCGAGATGGTCTCGGCCGGCTGGCCGTGGATCGGCTCGCCGATGGCGCGGATGGCCTGGGCGAAGCTTGCGACGTCGTGATGGGAGGGAACGTAGCCGGCTTCGAAATGCACGTCGGCCACGCGGCGATAGTCGCGGGTGATGAAGCCGAAGAGGATTTCGGCAAGGAACCGGCGCTCCTTCTTGCCGAGCCGCCCGACGATGCCGAAATCGACGGCGACGATCATGCCCTTGTCGTCGACCAGCAAATTTCCCTGGTGCATGTCGGCATGGAAGAAGCCGTCGCGCAGCGTGTGGCGCAGGAAGGACTGGATCAGCGTTTCCGCCAGCTGGTTGAGATCGTGGCCGGCGGCGCGCAACGCCTCGACATCGGCCATGCGGGTGCCGTCGATCCATTCCATGGTGACGACATCGCGGCCGGTGCGCTCCCAATCGACGCGGGGCACGCGGAACCCTTCGTCATGGACGGTATTCTCGGCGATCTCGGAGAGGGCCGCGGCTTCGAGCCGCAGGTCCATCTCGACCTTGGTCGTCTGCTCCAGCGTCTTCGTCACCTCCACCGGGCGCAGGCGCCGGGTGTGGGGCAGGAAGCGCTCCTGCAGGCGGGCGACGAGATACATGGCCTCGAGATCATGGGCGAAGCGCTGGCGGATGCCGGGCCGGATCACCTTGATCGCGACCTTCTCCTCCCGCCCGTCGCGCATCACCCAGCCGGGATGGACCTGGGCGATGGAGGCGGCAGCGATGGGGTCCTCGATGCGGCTGTAGAGATCCGCGACCGGCCGGCCGAGCGAGCCCTCGACGGCGGCATAGGCCTCGGTGACCGGGAAGGTCGACATGCGATCCTGCAAAAAGGCGAGATCGGCGGCGAATTCCGCGCCCACCACATCCGGGCGGGTGGCGAGGAACTGGCCGATCTTCACATAGGACGGCCCGAGCCGGCCGATCGCCCGCGCCAGCCGGTCGCTGCGCTCCTCGAACTGGGCGCGACGCCGCTCGATGAGGCCCGCGAGTTTCTGGGCGAAGCGGGCAAAGGGCGGCAGGTTTTCCGGCGGTATGGCCGTGACGACCCCCTCGCGGACGAGGACCCAGCCGATCCTGACGATACGGAGATAGGTGGCGGGCGTGCTCATCGGTGCCGGGCGCTCCCCTGGAGACGCGGCGGGAACAGGAGGCTGATCATGCGCTTCAGATCTTCCATCCGGAATGCAGCGCCGCGATGCCGCCGGTATAATTGGTATAGGTGACGCGCGAGAAGCCGGCCGTCTCGATCATGCGGGCAAAATTCTTCTGGTCGGGAAACTTCCGGATGGATTCGACCAGATACTGGTAGGGCTCGGCCTCGCCGGTGATCATCTTGCCGAAGCGCGGAATGGCGTTGAACGACCAGGCATCATAGACCTTGTCGAGAAGCGGCATCTCGACATCGGAGAATTCGAGCACGAGCAGCCGGCCGCCGCGCTTCAGCACGCGATAGGCCTCCGACAGGGCGACATCGATGCGCGGCACGTTGCGGATGCCGAACGCGATCGTATAGGCATCGAAGCGACCGTCCTCGAAAGGCAGGCTTTCCGCATTGGCCTCGACGAATTCGAGATTGGCGGTCAGGCCCTTCTTGCGGGCGCGCTCGGCCCCGACGCCGAGCATCGAACCGTTGATGTCGAGGACCGTCGCCTGCGCCTGCCGGCCGGAGGCCTCGACGATGCGAAAGGCGATGTCGCCCGTGCCGCCGGCCACGTCCAGCACCCTGTAGTCGGCGCTGCGGCGCGGATGGAGGGCGGCCACCATCGCATCCTTCCAGGCCCGGTGCAGGCCCATCGACATCACGTCGTTCATGATGTCGTAGCGCTTGGCGACCTTGTGGAAGACGTCGTTGACGAGGCCCTGCTTCTCGCCTTCGTCGACGCGGCGGAAGCCATAGGACGTTTCCATGCCGCCTTCGGCGGAAATCCGTTCGTCCGTCATACCCATCCCCTATTCCTGTCAAACCGCGTGTTCTCAGCCGGAATTGGAAACAGTCCCTCTCCGTGCAACGGCACATAGGACGTTTGCGTCCATCCTGCCAGAGCAGAGATCCGGCCCTGTCGAACTTGCCGGACCATAGCGATTTCGCTCCGGCAACGCTATCTCTTGGGATGGGACACCGCCCCGGACCGGCTCGTCTGCCGGAAAGGTGATGCAAAAAGGACTGACGATGCCCGAACTGCCCGAGGTCGAAACGGTCCGCCGGGGCCTTGCGCCCGTGATGGAGGGTGCGCTGATCACCCGTGCCGAGGTGCGACGCCCGGATCTGCGCTTTCCGTTTCCGCCCGATTTCGCGCAGCGTCTGGAAAACCGGCGGATTCTGGCTCTGTCGCGCCGGGCGAAATATCTGCTGATCGAACTCGACAATGACGACGTCGTCATCGCCCATCTCGGCATGTCCGGCTCTTTCCGGGTGATCGAAGCGGCGTCTGCGGAGGCCGACATGCCGGGCGACTTTCATTATGCGCGGGGCAAGGACGCGCGGCACGACCATGTCGCTCTTCATCTTCTGTCGGATCGCGGGCCCGTCCAGGTGGTCTACAACGATCCGCGCCGGTTCGGCTTCATGGACATCGGGCCGCGCGAGACGCTGGCGACACACGCCTTCTTCCGCCAGCTCGGCGAGGAGCCGACCGGCAACCGGCTCGATGCCGCCTATCTCGCCAGCCGCTTTGCCGGCAAGGCACAGCCGCTGAAATCGACGCTGCTCGACCAGAGGATGATTGCCGGGCTCGGCAATATCTATGTGTGCGAGGCGCTGTGGCGGGCGCGACTGTCGCCGCTGAGAGCGTCGGGAACGCTGGTGGACACGAAAGGGCGGCCGCGCGCATCGCTCGTCGTGCTGACGGAGGCCATCCGCGCCGTCATCGCCGATGCCATCGCCGCCGGCGGCTCGTCCTTGCGCGATCACATCCAGACGGACGGATCGCTCGGCTATTTCCAGCACACCTTTGCCGTCTACGACCGGGAAGGCAAGCCCTGCGCGCGGCCGGGCTGCGGCGGCACCATCGCCCGGATCACGCAGGCGGGGCGCTCGACATTCCACTGCGCTTCGTGTCAGGTCTAGCGCCCGCCTGGCGGCAGCCCCTTCGCATCCGCTGCCGCGGCCGACTGAAATAGCGCGTTGACGAAATCGGCGTTTGCGTCTATACGGCGCCCACAGTTTGGGAAGCCACGTTGCAGGTTTCTCGCTATTGCCTCCGAAGAGCTTGGATGACAGGTCGCAGTGACCCGACACGGCGAGGCGGAGGTGCTTGTCAGAATCTGAAGAGAGAAACCCATGGCCAATACAACTTCGGCGAAAAAAGCGACCCGCAAGATCGCCCGTCGCACCGAGATCAACAAGTCGCGCCGCTCGCGCGTTCGCAACTTCCTCCGCAAGGTCGAAGAAGCCATCGCATCCGGCGACCAGGCTGTTGCACAGGAAGCCCTGCGCGTCGCACAGCCCGAGCTGATGCGTGCTGCCAGCAAGGGCGTCGTGCATGCCAACACGGCATCGCGCAAGGTCTCGCGCCTGGCCAGCCGCGTCAACGCATTGTCGGCCTAAGCCTTATCCTATCTGCCTCATGCGAGAGTGGCCCGGTCATCGACCGGGCCCTTTCGATTCGTACGCCGGCTTTTGCCCGCGATCGCTGCCCGTGACGAGATCATGTCAGGCATGTGACCAAATAATCTCCATATTAACAACGGCTTGCTGAAGTTTGTGACACGTTCGCCTCATATAAGCCGGCGCCTTCGGAGTGAATCCGAGTCAAGCGATTTTTTATTTTTCTTGCATTTCGGGGTAGCTCCGAAAGGCCCAAAAACAAAGCCTTTGATTCGACTGCGATTCTCAAATGGCGGGCTCGGGCGATTGCAAAACGCCGGTTGAGAGTCAACGGCCAAGGCCCCGCCGGCCGTAAATATGGCGATTGATCTTGGATCATGATCCTGCCTAAATGATTTCAGCAAGAGATGTGGGACAGCGGATTTTCGTTGTCGGCAACGAGCCCTGACAAGGGCTTTGCAGCCTCCACGCTTCTTGTACTGAGGTGGACATCACAATTTTCCATCAGCTTAAGAGAAGTCCCACCCTGAACGGCTTGCCGCTCGGAGACGGGAAATTGCATCTTAAGGTTGAAGGCGTAACGAGCGTCGCCGGCAATGACAGGCCGTCGATCGAGAGTGAAATCAGTGCTGCGAAAGCAGTGGTGGGAGATCACGCCCGGCGGATGCGCCGGAGGACGGGCCTGCTGCAGACTGCCCCGGACCATGCGGTTCGCGACAATTTGCGGCAGTCGAGACGAGAGCGATGTTGAGGTGGCGGCAACGACACCCGACGGGCTCAAACGGTCTCCCGGCCAAACGGGGACCCGGATGGCGAGGCCGATTGCGGCCGATGCCGGAGGGGTTTGGCGGGGGGATCGGAAACGAGCGGGGCACGAGGGTCCCGGCCGTTTGAAACAGGTTCATGGTGATGCCGCCTGCAAGCGGCGCACCCGACACGAGACTGCCGGCAATCAAAGCCGGTACGGGACAGACATTGGAAGGCGGCACATGCTTGGAAATTCGGTGACCTCGGGGCGCACATTCGCTGCTGGCGAACATGCTCGGCCGATCAAGAGCGGGCAGAACGAACAGACGACGACAGGAGAGCAGGCCATCATGACCCAGAGCGCACTTTTCGATCGGGTCAGCGCTCTCCTCAAGGCTCAGGTCGGTCCTGACGTCTTTGCAAGCTGGTTCGGCCGGCTGAAGCTGCACTCCATGTCGAAGAGCGTCGTGCGCCTTTCCGTGCCCACCACTTTCCTCAAATCCTGGATCAACAACCGCTATCTCGACCAGATCACGACGCTCTTCCAGCAGGAAGATGCCGAGATCCTGAAGGTCGAGATCGTGGTGCGCAGCGCGATGCGCGGCACCCGTGCGCCGAGCGAGGCCGACATGGTCGCCGGCGACGCCGCGCCCTCCGCCCCGAGCACGACATCGGCGCGCAAGACCGGCGTGCAGAGCATCGGCCAGCAGGCCAGCGCCGCCCTGCCGGCGGCCGCCAAGCTTCCCGTCGCCACGCCCCTGTTCGGCTCGCCGCTCGATCCGCGCTACAGCTTTGCAAGCTTCGTCGAGGGCTCGTCCAACCGCGTCGCCCTGGCGGCGGCCAAGACGATCGCGGAAGCGGGTGCGGGCGCCGTGCGGTTCAATCCGCTCTTCATCCATTCCTCCGTCGGCCTCGGCAAGACACACCTCCTGCAGGCGATCGCCATTGCCGCGATCCAGAGCCCGCGCGCCTCGCGCGTCGTCTATCTCACGGCTGAATATTTCATGTGGCGCTTCGCCACCGCCATTCGCGACAATGACGCCCTGTCGCTGAAGGAAACGCTGCGCAATATCGACCTGCTCGTCATCGACGACATGCAGTTCCTGCAGGGCAAGTCGATCCAGCACGAGTTCTGCCATCTGCTCAACATGCTGCTCGACAGCGCCAAGCAGGTGGTCGTGGCCGCCGACCGGGCGCCCTGGGAGCTGGAATCGCTCGATCCGCGCGTCCGCTCGCGCCTGCAGGGCGGCGTCGCCATCGAGATGGACGGCCCCGACTACGAGATGCGGCTGGAGATCCTGAAGCGTCGCCTCGACGTGGCGCGCGAGGAGGATCCCTCGCTCGACATTCCCGCCGATATTCTGAGCCACGTCGCCCGCAGCATCACCGCCAGCGGCCGCGAACTGGAAGGCGCGTTCAACCAGCTCCTGTTCCGCATGTCGTTCGAGCCGCAGCTTTCGATCGAGCGGGTCGATGAACTTCTCGGCCATCTCGTCAATGCCGGCGAGCCGCGCCGCGTGCGGATCGAGGATATCCAGCGCGTCGTCGCCAAGCATTACAACGTGTCGCGCCAGGAGCTCGTCTCCAACCGCCGCACCCGCGTCATCGTCAAGCCGCGCCAGATCGCCATGTATCTGGCCAAGACACTGACGCCCCGCTCCTTCCCGGAAATCGGCCGCCGGTTCGGCGGACGCGATCACACGACCGTGCTGCACGCCGTGCGCAAGATCGAGGACCTGATCTCCGGCGACACGAAACTGTGCCACGAGATCGAGCTTCTGAAGCGCCTGATCAACGAATAGGCCGTTTTTCGAGAGACATCGACGGCGTCGGAGCGATCCGGCGCCTTTTCTCGTTTCCGCTGACGGTTGCTCAGAGACCCCGCGCGATGACCTCGTAGAGGGCGCGGATGCCTTGCGCCTCGCCGCCGATCAGCGCGTGCGGACGCTCGCTCGGATTCCAGCCATAGACGTCGAGATGGACCCAGCCGCGCGTGTCGGCCACGAAGCGCTTGAGGAACAGAGCGGCGGTGATCGCCCCGGCCATGCCGCCCGAGGGCGCATTGGTGAGGTCGGCGATGCGGGCCGTCACATCCTTCTCATATCCCTTGAAGAGCGGCAGCCGCCACAGCGGATCGTGGGTGGCAAGGCTTGCCTGCGACAGATCCGCGGCCAGTGCCTCGTCGTCGGTGAAGAAGGGCGGCAGGTCGGGCCCGAGTGCCACCCGGGCGGCGCCCGTCAGCGTGGCCATGTCGACCAGCAGGTCGGTCTCGCTCTCGCCGGCATAGGCGAGCGCATCGGCCAGGATGAGCCGCCCTTCGGCGTCCGTATTGTCGATCTGGACCGTCAGGCCCTTGCGGGAGCGATAGACGTCGCTCGGGCGGAAGGCATTGCCGGCTATGGCGTTTTCGACCACCGGCACCAGCACCCTCAGCGAGACGTCGAGCCCGGCCTCCATGATCATCAGTGCCAGACCCATGACGTTGGCCGCGCCGCCCATGTCCTTCTTCATCAGCAGCATGGAGGCGGCAGGCTTGATGTCGAGCCCGCCGGTATCGAAGCAGACACCCTTGCCGACGAGGGTGATCTTCTTTGCACCCGTGCCCCAGCGCATGTCCAACAGGCGCGGCGCCTGTTCGGCGGCGCGGCCGACCGCGTGGATCAGGGGAAAATTCTGCGCCAGCAGGTCCTCGCCGAGGATGGTGGTGACCGTCGCGCCATAATGCCTGCCGAGCGCCTGGAACGCCTCTTCCAGCGCGTCCGGCCCGAGATCGTTGGTGGGCGTGTTGATGAGGTCGCGCACAAGCGCGATGCCGGCGAATGTGCGCTCGAGCGCCGGCCGATCGACGCCGTCGGGCAGTTCGAGCAGCGGACGCTCGGCCTTCTTCGGCTTGTAGCGGTCGAAGCTGTAAGCGCCGAGCGCAAAGCCGAGCGCGGCCTGGTCGGCGGGCAGGCTGTCGGAGACGATGCGCCAGTGGCCGGGCGGCAATGCGCGGGCGAGCCTGCCCGTGGCGAAGGGCGCATCGAGCGGCGCGCTGCCGAGCCCGAAGAGGGCGCCGCCGAGCCCGCCCGCATCGCCCGCGCCATTCGGCTTTCCGGGCACCAGAAGCAGCGCGCCGCTTTCGGCGTTGAAGCCCGCCTGCCGCGCCCAGCTGCGCAGGAAGGGATCGAGCGCCTCGCTCGCAAGCGCTTCCGGCGTCAGCGCGTAGACAGGCAGCGCGTTGACAGGCCGCGCGTTGACAGGCAGCGACGTGCCCGGGGCTACAGCCCCCTCCCCGGACGTGAAGGGCGACGGACGTTGGTCGAGGCTGAAGGGGGGCATGAAAAACTCCTGAAAACGAGGCTGCGGCCGCTTGTCGCGACGCCCCTCCTGCGAAGAGGGGTGGCGGACATGGGTGCCGGAGATGGGTTCGGCGACGCAATTAACACTCTGTTAGGGTTAACAGATTATTGATGATGACACGATTGCGCCGTGAAAGTTGATGCGTGCCGGTGCTTCCCCATTTTCTCCGGGAGCTTTGCCATGGCGGCACCATTTGACCACCTTCGTCTCGACCAGCCTCGGCTTCACCCGCCGCGTTCGCGCCGCGCGATGCGCGCATCCGCCCACCTGTCCCTCTCCGCCATCCTGATCGCCGGCCTTCTGGCCGGCTGCGCCGCCCCGCGCAAGGAGCTGACCACCGGCTCGATTTCGACCGGGGCCTCCGCCGGCCTCACGGCTGTCAACAGCGCATCGATGAATGCGGGACAGCTGGATGCCGCCGCTCAGAGCCTCGGCAAGGCCTATCAGAAGAACCCGAAGGACCGGACGATCGGCCTCAACTATGCCAATGTGCTGCGCTCGACCGGGCGCAACGATCAGGCGCTCGCCGTCATGCAGCAGGTGGCGATCCAGTATCCCGCCGACCGCGAGGTGCTCGCCGCCTATGGCAAGTCGCAGGCCGCTGCCGGCCAGCTCGAACCGGCCCTCGCCACCGTCGGCCGCGCGCAGACGCCCGACCGTCCGGACTGGAAGCTGAAATCGGCGGAAGGCGCCATTCTCGACCAGCTCGGCCGGTCGCCGGAAGCCCGCCAGCGCTACCGCGAGGCGCTCGACATCCAGCCGAACGAGCCGTCCGTGCTCTCCAATCTCGGCATGTCCTACCTCCTGTCGAAGGATCTGAAGACGGCGGAGACCTATCTGCGCAAGGCGTCGGAACAGCCGGGTGCCGACAGCGGCGTGCGCCAGAACCTCGCGCTTGCCATCGGCCTGCAGGGCCGCTTCCCGGAAGCCGAGGCCATCGCCCGCCAGGAGCTTTCCCCCCAGCAGGCCGAGGCGAACGTCGCCTATCTCCGCTCGATCCTGTCGCAGCAGAACGCCTGGCAGAAGCTTGCCAAGGACGGCAAGCCCGCAAAGGCGACCGAGACGGGCACGAACTGAGCCTCCCGCCTTCAACGCAAAAAGCGCCCGCATCCTTTTCCGGATCGCGGGCGCTTTTGCGTCTTGTGCCTCACATGCGGTCTGCGACCTGGATGCCGGCCGGGCCGAGGATGACGGCGATGAGCACCGGCAGGAAGAACAGGATCATCGGCACCGTCAGCTTCGGCGGCAAAGCGGAGGCTTTCTTTTCGGCCTGGTTCATGCGCTGGTCGCGGCTCTCCTGGGCGAGCACGCGCAGCGCCTGCGCGATGGGCGTTCCGTATCGGTCCGCCTGGATAAGGGCCTGCGTCACCGCCTTCACGTCCTCGAGACCGGTTCGAAGCCCGAGATTTTCGAGCGCGACGCGGCGATCGGGCAGGAAGGAGAGCTCGGCCGTCGTCAGCACCATTTCCTCCGCCAGCGCCGGCGACTGTCCGGCGATCTCATCGGCCACGCGGCGCATGCCGAGCTCCATGGAGATGCCGGATTCCACGCAGATCAGCAGCAGATCCAGCGCATCCGGCCAGGCGCGGCGAATGGAGGACTGGCGTTTGCTGACCGCATTGCTGATGAAGATGTTGGGCAGGTAGAAGCCGACATAGGCCGCGACGATGACGCCGAGGAGACGCATGGCGGGCGGGCGATCGGCAAAGGCGCCGAGGCCGAAGACATAGACCACGGCGACGGCGAGCAGGATGAAGGGCAGGACGAAGCGGGCGAACAGGAAGATGTTGAGTGCGTTCTGCGACCGGTAGCCGGCCATCTTCAGGCGGTTGACGGTCTTGTCGTCCACCAGCGCCTTGCGCAGGTTCAACCGCTCGACCACCTGCAGCACGGACGTGTTGTTCTTGGCCCGCAGCGAGGCGCGTCCGGTGGTGGTTTCGTTGTTCAGCCGCGCGCGTTCGCGGGCGCGGATCTGCTCGCGCTCGGAGGCGACGGATTTCATGCGCTTCTGCAGATTGTCGCCTTCGAGAAAGGGCGCTGCCAGCGTGTAGATCGTCGCCATGACGGCGATGGAGACGAGGACCGCGACGATGGCCGTCGGCGTGATGAAGCCCAGCATGACGCGAAATCCCTACATATCGAAGTTGATCATCTGCCGCATGACAAGGACGCCCATACTCATCCAGATTCCGGAAAGCCCCATGATCAGATGGCCGCGCGGATCGGTGAACAGCACCATGATGTAGGCGGGCGAACTGAGGTAGACGAGCAGCGTGACGATGAAGGGCAGCGCGCCGATGATGCAGGCAGACGCCTTGGCTTCCATCGACAGCGCCTGGACCTTCGCCTTCATCTTGCGCCGTTCGCGCAGCACCTTGGCCAGGTTGGTCAGGGCCTCCGACAGGTTGCCGCCGGCCTGGGACTGGATGGTGATGACCACCGAGAAGAAGTTGACCTCCTGCAGCGGCACCGTGTTGATCATGCGGGCGCAGGCCTCCGGGACGGTCATGCCGACGCCCTGCGCCTCGATGACGCGGCGGAATTCCGTCTTGACCGGCTCCTGTCCGTCGCTGGAGATCAAGCGGATGGCGTCGCTGAGCGGCAGGCCGGACTTGATGGACCGCACCATGACCTCGAGGGAGTTCGGAAACTCCTCGATGAACTTCTTGCAGCGCCGGTTCACCAGATAGCCGACGACCCAGCGCGGCAGGCCGAGCGAGGCAAAGATGGCGACGCCGGCGGCAATCAGCAGGGACCCGCCGACGACGAGTGCTGTCACGAAGGCGACGAAGCCGAAGATGCCGCTGAAGACGTAGAACCGGGTGATCGAAAGGGAAAGCCCGGCCTGTGTCAGCCGCACCTTGATCGGCGGCTTGGCCCGCTCGGACTTTTCCTTCTGCTTCTTCTGGAGATCCTTCAGCGAATCCTGCACCGACTTGCGGCGCTTGGACAGCTCGTTCATGCGATCGCGGGCGGCCTTGATATTGACCCGGTCCGTCTCCGCCGCCTTGATCTTGCGAAAGCGGACGTCCGCCTTCTTCTCGTCCTGAATGCGCGAGAACAGGAAGCCATAGGCAAGGCCCGCCGCGGACACGGCAACGAGAGCGGCGATGGCGATGATCTGCGGGTCGAGACCGAACATCCCGCTACTCCTTGTTCAGAGTGTCGAGCGTGGCGGCGAGACGCTTGTCCTCGTTGAAATAGCGGGCGCGATCCCAGAAATGCGGCCGGCCGATGCCCGAGCCCTTGTGGCGTCCGACGATCTTGCCGACGGCGTCCTCGCCCTCGATCTCGTAGCGCATCAGGTCCTGGGTGATGATCACGTCGCCTTCCATGCCGACCACCTCGGTGATGTGGGTGATGCGTCGCGACCCGTCGCGCAGTCGGGCCGCCTGGATGATCACGTCGATCGACCCGGCGATGATCTCGCGCACGGTGCGGGCGGGCAGCGTATAGCCGCCCATGGCGATCATCGATTCCATACGGGCAAGGCATTCGCGCGGCGTGTTGGCGTGGATCGTGCCCATGGAGCCGTCATGGCCGGTGTTCATGGCCTGGAGCAGGTCGAACACCTCGGCGCCACGGACTTCGCCGACGATGATGCGTTCGGGCCGCATGCGGAGACAGTTCTTGATGAGGTCGCGCATGGTGATTTCGCCCTCACCCTCGATATTGGGCGGGCGGGTTTCCAGGCGCACCACATGCGGCTGCTGCAGCTGGAGTTCGGCGGTGTCCTCGCAGGTGATGACGCGCTCGTCGGCATCGATATAGCCGGTGAGGCAATTGAGCAGCGTCGTCTTGCCGGAACCCGTGCCGCCGGAGATGACGACATTGCAGCGGACGCGTCCGATGATCTGCAGGAGAACGGCGCCTTCCGGCGTGATCGCGCCGAACCGCACGAGCTGGTCGAGCTTGAGCTTGTCCTTCTTGAACTTGCGGATGGTGAGCGCGGCGCCATCGATGGCCAGTGGCGGGGCGATGACGTTGACACGCGAGCCGTCCGGAAGACGCGCGTCGCAGATCGGCGAGCTTTCATCGACGCGGCGGCCGACCTGGGAGACGATGCGCTGGCAGATCGACAAAAGCTGGGCATTGTCGCGGAAGCGGACGTCGCTCTCGATGGTCTTGCCGTTGACTTCGATGAAGGTCTGCCCGGCACCGTTGACCATGATGTCGGCGATATCGTCGCGGGCGAGCAGCGGCTCGAGCGGCCCGTAGCCGAGCACGTCGTTGCAGATATCCTCGAGCAGCTCCTCCTGCTCGGAGATCGACATCGCGAAGTTCTTGATCGTGATGATATCGTTGACGATATCGCGGATTTCCTCGCGCGCGCTCTCGCCGTCGAGCTTGGCGAGCTGCGACAGATCGATCGTGTCGATCAGCGCCGAGAAGACCTGCGCCTTGGTGTCGTAATAATCGTCGGTGCGCGGCGCGCGCTTGCGGGGAGCGGGTGGCGACGGCTGGCGAACGAGGGCCGCCGCATCGCGGGCGCTCTCCGGCAGAACCGGGGCTGCCGGTCGCTCCAGAACGGCCGTGGCCGCCGACGCCAGGGCGGGCGGCGGGCTCTGTATCCGGCCGGTGCTGTCGTTTCCGCGCTTACCAAACATGGCTGTTCACCTGGTTCCGTCTCATCGTCGCATTCCCTCAGGGTCCTCAGCCGCGCCCGAGAAGGCCGAGCACCATGCCGAGGCCGGCCTTCTTCGGTTTCTTGGCGGTGACCCGGCCCGTCAGCAGATGCGCGAGCTGGGAGAAGATCTCGGCCGTCGGCGCCTTCTTGTCGGTCTCCGCGATCATGCGTCCGCTGTTGGCCGCAGAACCGAACAGCACCGCATCGAAGGGAATGATCGCCGCCGCCTCGACTTCGAGCGATTCGCAGAAATCGCTGACCGGGATTTCCGGCCGCTTGGGCATGCCGACCTGATTGAGCACCAGATGCGGCGCCTTGTCGTTCGGGCGCAGCTTGCGGATGCTGTCGAACAGGTTCTTGGCGTTGCGCAGATTGGCGAGATCGGGAACGGCGGTGATGACGAGCTCGTCCGCCTCGCCGACGACGTTGCGCGTCCAGGCGTTCCAGGTGTGCGGCACGTCGAGGACCGACACCGGCGCGTTGCGCTGCAGGATTTCGGCCAGCGCCTGGAAGGCATTGCCGTCGAAATCATAGGCGCGGTCGAGCATGGACGGGGCCGCGAGCAAAGAGAGATGCTCGGAGCATTTGGTGAGCAGCCGGTCGAGGAAGACCTCGTCGAGGCGTTCCGGCGAGAACACCGCCTCGGCCACGCCCTGCGGCGGGTCCTGGTCGAAATTGATGTTGGCGGTACCATAGGGCAGATCGAGATCGGCAAGGACGGTCTCGGTGGAGAAGAGGTGGGAGATGCCCCAGGCGCAATTGTGCGCGAGCGTCGAGGAGCCGACGCCGCCCTTTGCCCCGATGAAGGCGATGCTGCGGCCCAGAGGCTCGGCCTCGGGATCGACGAAGATCGAGGAGATCGCGCCCATCAGATCCGCCATGGCGACGGGCGCCACGAGATATTCGGAAATGCCGTTGCGGATCAGCTCCCGGTAGAGGCCGATATCGTTGTAGCGGCCGATCAGGATGACTTTGGTGCTGGGATCGCAGACCTGCGCGAGCGGCGCGAGTTCCTGCATCAGGGCGCCCGGTTCGGAGGCCGTTTCGAGGATGATGAGGTTGGGCGTCGGCATGGTCGAGAACATGTTGGCGGCCGCGGCCATATTGCCGCTGTTGATGCGGAAGCCGACCTTTGCCATGCGCCGGTCCTGCCCGCAGCGCTCGAGGCTGCGCTGCACGGCCTCTGTTTCGCAGAAGGCGTGGATGGAGATGCGGGGCAGCGGACGCAGGTGTTCGATATCCTGCGGCAGGACGATGTCGGCCGGGGCCGCCGCGCCGCCGCTCAGGCTCTCGATCTTGTAATCTATGGCGCTCATGTGGTGCCCCGCGACGCGTTCGCTGCGTCAGTTGGTCGTGATGGAAATCGTGGTGTTCGGGGTCGCCGACAGGCCCCGATAGTCGCTGATGACCTGACCGCGCCGGGCCGCATCGATGGGCGATTGCGCCTGGGGGCCGAGAAGATCCATGGGATTGGCAAGTTGGGCGGCAAGGTTCGCCTGGCTGGCGCAGCCGAAATTGCTCCAGTTGCGGTTCTGCGTCGTGTCCTTGACGAGGTCCTCCGGCCAGGCGCCGCAGGGCTCCGTGGAGGCGGTGATCGCCGTGAAGCTGAGGCGCACGGGTGCTGCATCGCCGCTGGCGGCCGCATCGTAACGGGTTTCCAGAAGCCGGTTCGCCGGAACACCCATCTGGACCAGGAGCGCGCGAATGTCGGGGCGCACGGCCTCGACCGCGGCGCCGTTGCGGGAGCCGCTGGGCAGCATGATCTGGACGACGCCATTGGCCGAGCCGCGATAGGTCTGGGCAAAACCCTTGATGACCTGGCGCGTGCCGACCGGCAGCCGGCGGTCGCCGGAGGCGATGGGGATGTCGATCGACCGTTCGCTTTCGCCGACGACGATCGGATGCCGGGTGCGATAGTCATCGGGAATGGCGCCCGTCGACAGGTCGTCGCGCTTCGCACAGGCCGCAAGGCTTGCCGCGATGCCGAGGCTGAGAAGAGCGATACGGGCAATGCGGATGGGGGACGGCATGGCCGAACGCCTTTCGAAACTGGGGAGTGCACTGGATGAAGTCATGTCCGTCCCCGCCTATTTGTAAATGAAGCCGACATTGCCGTGATATTGACCGACCGGCTGCGCACCCCGATTGCCGTAGAGACGATTGACTTCGCCGAGGAAGAAGCCGGGAAGATCCGCAGACGGATTGAAATTGTCGTCGGGCCGCGAGATCTGGTTGCGGGCGACGGGACGCACGAGATAGGGCGTGGCGATGATGACCAGTTCCGTTTCGTTGCGCTGGAAATCGCGCGAGCGGAACAGCGTGCCGAAGATCGGGATCTTGGCAAATCCGGGGACGCCGGAAATCGCCTGGCGGATATTGTCCTGCACGAGGCCGCCGATGACGATGGAGCCGCCGGAGGGAAGCTCGACGCTGGTCGATGCCTCGCGCTTACGGATCGACATGTAGTTCTGGCCGGGGATGCGGGGATAGGTGCCGCTGACGACGCTGCCCTCGAAGGTCGGCTCCGACACGTTGGTCTCGATGTCGAGCGCGATCCGTCCCGGGCCGAGAACGACCGGCTTGAAGTTCAGCTCGACGCCGTATTCGACCGTTTCGACCTTGCGTTCCAGGACAGGCTTCACCAGCCCGGTCGTCTTGTCTTCCTCTTCGGTGACTTCCTGACCGGCCGGGATGCGATAGTCGCCACCGACGAAGAACTTGGCGCTCTTTCCCGAAATGGCCGTCAGGCTCGGCTCTGCCAGCGTCCGCATGACACCGGCCTGCTCCATCGCATTGATGTAGCTGGCGAGCCCGACGGCACCATTGGCGATGCTGCCCGTGATGAGGGACGAGGCGGGATTGATGGCATTGCCCAGATTGGCGGGATTCTGGAACGAGATCTCAGCGTTCTTGCCCCTCACGGCACCGGAGAAGCCGAGCTGCTTCAGGATCTGGCGCGAGACTTCGGCGACCGTGACCTTCAACATGACCTGGTCTTCGCCGTCGATCGTCAGGAGGTTGACGATCTTGGATTTCTGGCGGTCTTCCGCATAGATGTCGGCATCGCCATTGGTGCCCTGCGCGGTGATGTTGCGGGTCGTCGCCTCGCCGCCCTGGAGGAAGGCCTGCGCCAGTTCCACCACGCGCGTCGAATCGAGCGGCGTGCGGACCGAGCCGGTGAGCACGATATTGTCCGAGACGATCTCGACGTTGATGTCGGAGTCCGGCAGGTAGCGCCGCAGATTGGATTCGAGCGTCGAGACGTCGCGCTCGATTTCCAGATCGAGGCTGACGATTTCCTCGCCATTGGCCCCGAAGATGAAGATATTGGTCTGCCCGACGGACTTGCCGAAGAGATAGATGCGGCGGGAGGTGCGCGTCACCGCATCGGCAAGCGACGGGTCGGCGACGAGAATATCATGCGCATCCGTCGGCAGGTCGATGACGACGGCCTTGTTGAGGCCGAGCTTGATGGTCTTCTTGACGCCGGGACCGCTGTCGACGATGCGCACCAGCGCGCTGTCTGCCGCCAGAGCGACGCCGGCAAAGCCCGGCATGACCGGCGCGGCGGTGAGGGCCAGGGCCATGGCGAGCGCGCCGGAAAGCGGAGCGCGCAGCGTCTTCCCGAAGGTCATGGAGGTCTTTCCTCGGCTGGCCATTATTGCATCGCTCCCGTCTTGGTCTCGCCGTCTGAGGAGACGATGGAGCCGGATTTGATCAGCTGGACGGCCGGGCGGCTGCCGCCGGAGAGCAGGTAATCGGCACCGATGGTGTCGGGCTCCTGCGCATCGGCGACCGAGCGCAGAGCGAGCGACAGGCGATCGGCCATCTGCTGGGCGACGGCGAGGACCTTGGACTGGTCGGGCGTCAGCTCGAGGGTTGCGGTCGTGCCGATGACGGTCTTGGAGCCGTCGTCCTTTTCCTCGATCTGCTGATCGACGGCGAGGATGCGGACGTTGCTCAGCACGGTTTCCGTATTGAATGCCTTACCTTCACCCTTGCGGACCATGATCACATCGACGCGGTCGTTCGGCAGGATGAAACCGCCGGCGCCCGTGGCCACGGTGATTTCGGTCGCAACGGCGCGCTTTCCGGCCGGAAGAATGGAGGAGAGGATACGGCCGGAGGCATCGGCGATCTTTTCGGCGCGAACCGGCTCGCCATTGAGAAGCGGCAGGCGCACGACGGAGCCCTGCAGCTGGGTCACGGCATCCGGGCGGGCTTCGTCGGTGATGAAGCCATCGACGATGCCGTCCTTCGGCCAGGCCATCCAGCGGATCGTATCCGCACTGAGACGCGAGCCGACCGGAAGGCTCTTGGCCATGACGAGGACGTTGACGGTGGGCTCGCGCTCGACGACAGGCTCCGACTGCTCGATGACGGTCGGGCCGGTGATGCTCATCGCCAGCAGGCCGGCAAGGCCGGCCGAAACGACCGCAACTGCCAAAATGAAAATGCGCGCCGGTTTCATGGAATTACCGAACCCTTCCCCTGATCATTGGGAAAGGCTACGGCGTAAAGGTATAAGTAAGGTTAACGAAACCAAACCATTTATACTTAACAAGGTGTTAAGATCGACGCTGAGCGAAGAGTGATGTTCGGTTTCCGACAGTTCAGCGAAGTTGCGCCAGCGCCAGTTGCATCAGGGGCGAGTCCGGGAAGGTCAGGAAGGCGCCGCAGCCGATGGCGACGCCATAGGGCACCTTGGAGCCGTGGAACAGTTGTTCGGGAACCGGAATGCGGTAGGCGAGGATGAAGTTTTCCCGGCTGCGCAGTAGCAGAATGGCGAATACCAGGACGCCGCCCAGAAAGGATACGGCCACCAGGAAGGTCAGAAGGCTCGCATTCCAGCCGAACCAGACGGCGCTCGCGGTCAGAAGCTTGGCATCGCCGCCGCCCATGACGTTCAGGGCGAACAGCGCGAAGCAGACGATGAAAACGCTCAACCCTGCGGCAAGATGCAGACCGATCGCCGTCATATCGAGACCAGCCAGAGGCGCGATCACGACGAAGGCTCCGAGCAGAATGGCGGAGACCCGGTTGGGAATCGTCATGGAGAGAAAGTCGGAGCAGGCGGCAAAGGCCAGGCACAACGGAAAAATGACGAAAATCGCAGCCTGAACCATGTCTTGCTCCAAACGAGCCTCACCTCTACAGGCTTCAGCTTAAGGAATTGCAAAGTCGACCGCACGAGACTGCATCCAAGCGCGCAAACGAAAAATGGCCGCCTGTTCGGGCAGCCATCGTTCGTTCTGCAAAGCAGACTTACTTGGTCGAATTGCCGAGCTTCGTGGCAATGTTGCCGAAGGCCGTGTTGATCTGGGTCCCGAGCGTCGTTGCGCCGGCAACGATTGCCAGGGCGATCAGCGATGCGATCAGGCCGTATTCGATTGCGGTCGCGCCGGACTCATCCTTGAGGAAACGTGCGAAAATTGCAGTCATGTCATTTCTCCTACTTCACTGTTCCGTGTTCAGCACTCCCTCCGACATGTCTCTGCCGGCCGGTTACAAACAACTTACACAACGCATATTTCGAGCGACTTAAAGAAAATCGTTACCACGCGGTAAATGGCGGGAAAATTCTCCGCCGCCTGTCGCCCGCCAAGGCACGCGTGTCGCGGGCCTTTAAGGCTTCATTCACCAAAAGCGAGGATGGTGGCGCATCGGCATCACCGGATCCTGCACCGCCATGGCTTTCATCTCGCCCCTTCGCCTTCTCTCGTCCAAACAGGGCCTCGACCAGGCTCGCCGCAGCGGGATTCTGGGGGTTGCGACCTGCCTTGCGGGCTTCCTCTACACGGGGGCGGCGATGGCGCAGGATGCGGCGCTGATGAACGTCTATCTCAACCACGCAAGGGTTCTCAAACTCGATCGCAGCGTCAGCCGCGTGATCATCGGCAGTGCCGAGATCGCCGATGCGACCGTTGCCGACGCCCAGACCATCGTCTTGACCGGTAAGTCCGTGGGAACGACCAACATCGTCATTCTCGACCAGAACGACAATCCGATCGTCGATCAGCGCATCCTCGTCTCGACGGACGAAGGCAACACGCTGCGCGTCTATCGCTCCACCGCGCGTGCCATTCTCACCTGCACGCCGAGCTGCGAAGAGCAGACGAAAAAGTAAACGCTCCCTGCCCCATGCGGGCCTTTTCGCACCCTCTTTAGAGCAATATGTCGTCTCGACGTTACGAAGTCGAAACGCTTTCCCGGTAAGCTGCCATTCACGCAGAACATGGCGGGTACAATGGCGCTTACCAAACGGGACGACGACGCGGATTTGAGGACGGCACCGGCACGCCGGACCCTTGCCGGTCGCTTTGCGCGCGATCGCAAGGGCGCGGCCGCCATCGAGTTCGCCATTCTCGTCATCCCCTTCATGATGGTCATCTTCGCCTCGATCGAGACCTTCGTCGCCTTTACCGGCGAGCAGATCCTTGCCAATGCGACGCAGACCATGGCCCGCAAGATCCGCACCGGCCTGTTGCCCGTCAATATGAGCCAGACCCAGTTTCGCAGTGCCTTCTGCAGCGAGCTGACGGCCATGCTGAGCTGCTCGGCGACCGAGCCCGGAACACCGTCGAAGCTTCTGATCGACGTGCGCAGCTATGCAAGCTTCGGCGACATCCCGACCGCCATTCCGCGCAAGGGCACCGATCTCGACACGACCGGCTTCACCTACGCGCCCGGCGGCCCCGGATCGATCAACCTGATCCGTGCCTATTACCGCTGGACCGTCGTAACCGATCTCGTCCGGCCCTATGTCACCAATCTGCGCGCGGCCGGCACGTCCATGCCGAACGACTATCTGATGGCGACGACCGCCGCCTTCATGAACGAGAAGTATTGATATGGACGGCGCAGACCGCAGCCAAAGCCGCAGCATCACTCCATGCCTTCTCTCACGGCTCCGCCGGCTTGCCCGCGATCGCCGGGGGACGAGCGGCATCGAGTTCGCGCTGATCGCGCCGATCCTCCTGATGATCTATCTCGGCGCGTTCGAGCTTTCGGTCGGTTTCAACATGTCGCAGAAGGTGTCCCAGGCGACCGGCACCGTCGCCGATATTCTCAGTCAGAAGACGGAAGTGACGCCGAGCGAACTCGACGGCATGAAGAATGTCGCGCTCAGCATCATGGCACCCTTTCCAGTCGGCAAATATGCGCTCAAGGTCTCCGGCATCCGTGTGACGGCGCCGGGCGTCGGCACGGTCGCCTGGTCGCGCGACGAAAAGGGGGGAACGCCCTATGCGGTCAACGCCCTCGTTGCCGTTCCCACGGACCTCACCGTGCTCAACACCTTCGTCGTGCGCGCGGAATTCTCCGTGCCCTACGAGCTGGTGCTGTTGACGCCGCCCGGCGTCAAGGCAAATTCCGTCCAGATCCTGAACCTGTCGGAGAGCTATTACTACCGCCAGCGTGTCGGCCTCGGGATCAGCTGCTCGCTCTGCAGGTAGTCCCGTCCGCTCCACCGCCCTCCCTCGCCGCGTCGCCTCGCCATCGGCCGGTTTGCAAAAGGGTAAGGCGAAGCGTATCTCTTGCCGCCAATGTCGGCCCGGTTCAGGTGCCGATCCCATGGCGCCGACCTCAAGCGGCCAATCGTTCAGGAGACTGCGGGGCGTGCGGGCTTTTCTCTTCGTTCTGGATTCCCTCGGCATCGGCGGCGCGCCGGATGCGGCCGCGTTCGGCGATGCGGGTGCCGATACGCTCGGACACATCGCCGAATTCTGCGCTGCCGGGGCCGCCGACCGGCAAGGGCTGCGCAGCGGCCCGCTCACCCTTCCCAACCTGGCGGCACGCGGGCTTTACCATGCAGCACGGCTTTCGAGCGGCAGCATTCCGGCCGGCGTCACCCTTCCAGAAACCGTCGATGGCGTCCATGGCGCGGCCGAAGAGGTCTCGCGCGGGAAAGACACGCCCTCGGGCCATTGGGAGATCGCGGGAACGCCGGTGCGGTTCGACTGGGGCTATTTCCCGAGCGAGGGCGACGCCTTTCCGGAAGAGCTGGTCGCACGGATCTGCGCGGCGGGCGATGTGCCCGGCATTCTCGGCAACTGCCATGCCTCGGGAACCGACATCGTCGCGCGGCTCGGCGAAGAGCATGTGCGTACGGGAAAGCCGATCTGCTACACCTCGTCGGACTCCGTCTTCCAGATCGCCGCGCATGAGGAGAGCTTTGGCCTGGAACGCCTGCTGGCCTTCTGCCAGACGGTTCGCCGACTGTTGGACGATGCCAATATCGGGCGGGTGATCGCACGGCCTTTTGTCGGCCGGAGCGCGCAGGACTTCACCCGCACCGGAAACCGGCGCGACTATTCCGTGCTGCCGCCGGAGCCGACGCTGCTCGACCGGCTGACGGCGGCCGGCCGCACGGTGCACGCGGTCGGCAAGATCGCCGATATCTTCGCGCATCAGGGCATCGGCCGCTCGATCAAGGCGAACGGCAACGAGGCGCTGTTCGACGCCAGCCTGAGGGCGATCACCGAGGCCGAAGACGGCGACCTCGTGTTCACGAATTTCGTCGATTTCGACATGCTCTACGGACATCGCCGCGATGTGGCGGGCTATGCGGCGGCCCTCGAGGCCTTCGACCGCCGACTGCCCGACCTCGATGCGGTGCTGCAGCCGGGGGATATCGTCATCCTTACCGGCGACCATGGCTGCGACCCGACCTGGCGCGGCACCGACCATACGCGCGAGCGCGTGCCCGTGCTGCTCTTCGGCCCCGGTGTCGCGAGCCGCTCGATCGGCATCATCCCGGGCTTTGCCGGGATCGGCGAGACGGTGGCCACGCACCTCGGCATCGCACCCGGCCACCATGGAAGGAGTTTCCTGTGACGCTGCACCTGAAGAAAGCCGAACTGCACTGCCATATCGAAGGGGCGGCACCGCCAGCCCTTGCCTTGGCACAGGCGCAAAAATACGGCGTCGACGTCTCTGGGCTGATCGAGGACGGGTCCTATGTCTGGAGCGATTTCAGCGCCTTCATCGTCTGCTATGATCGTGTCGCCTCGCTGTTTCGCACGGAGGAAGACTACGCCCTGCTGGCGGAAACCTATCTGACCGATCTTAGTGCGGCCGGCACGATCTACAGCGAGATCATCGTGTCGCCCGACCACGGCAACACGATCGGCATCGGCGCGGATGCCTATCTCCGCGGGCTTGCAGCGGGCATCGAGGCGGCCAAGGCGAAGACCGGCATCGAGGGCCGGATGATCATCACCATCATCCGGCATCTGGGCGCAGAGCCGGCCGAGCGGACCGCGCTCTACGCCGCCCGGCGGGATCATCCGCTCGTTACCGGCTTCAATCTGGCGGGTGAGGAACGGATGTACCGGGTCGCGGATTTCGCGCGCGCCTACGACATCGCCCGCGATGCGGGGCTCGGCCTCACCATCCATGCCGGCGAGATGGCCGGGGCGGAAAGCGTGCGCGATGCGCTCGACATCGTCAGGCCGTCGCGCATCAGCCATGGCGTGCGCGCGATCGAGGATGCCGATCTCGTCCGGCGGATCGCGGCGGACGGCGTGGTGCTGGAAACCTGCCCCGGGTCCAACATCGCGCTCGGCGTCTTTCCCGGCTTCCATGCCCACCCGTTGCGGGCGCTGCGCGATTCCGGGTGCCGTGTCACGCTGAATGCGGACGACCCACCCTTCTTCCATACGTCGCTCGCCCAGGAATACGAGATCGCCTCTGAGGTCATGGGGTTTGGTGACGACGAGATCGATGCCATGACCCGCACCGCCATCGAAGCGGCCTTCGTCGACGAGGACACGCGCGCCACGCTGCTTTCGAAGCTCTGAGCTTCCGCCGGACACCCGATCGACGCCCGATCGGTTGGGGACGGCGGCGCGGCGGACTTGCGGCGGCGGGTCTTTCCGTGGAAAAAGGAGGGCACCCATACGTCGCGGCAAAAGGCTTCCAGCATGACCAGCGTTACCGTCATCGACCATCCGCTCGTCCAGCACAAGCTGACGATCATGCGCAAGAAGGAAACCTCGACCGCGGGTTTTCGGCGGCTGCTGCGCGAGATCTCCACCCTCCTCTGCTACGAGGTGACGCGCGATCTGGAACTGACGATGGAGACCATCGAAACGCCGATGCAGCAGATCGAAGCGCCGGTGCTCGAAGGCAAGAAGCTGGTGTTCGCCTCGATCCTGCGGGCCGGCAACGGCCTTCTCGAAGGCATGCTGGAACTGGTGCCCTCCGCCCGCGTCTCGCATGTCGGCGTCTATCGCGACCATGAGACGCTGGAAGCCGTCGAGTATTATTTCAAGGCGCCGGAGAACATGGCGGAGCGGCTGGTGATCGTCGTCGATCCGATGCTGGCGACCGGCAATTCCTCGATCGCCGCGATCGACAAGCTGAAGGAGCGCGGCGCCGTGAACCTGCGGTTCCTGTGCCTTCTCGCCGCCCCCGAAGGCATCGCCAATTTTCACGCCGTCCATCCCGACGTGCCGATCTTCACCGCCGCGATCGACAGCCATCTCAACGAGAAGGGCTATATCATGCCCGGCCTCGGCGACGCGGGCGACCGGATGTACGGAACGAAGTAAGATCCGTTAACTCTCAGCCTCAAGAGACGGTGCGGACAGCGCCGTCTTTGCCGGTTTTTAAACATCCCGCGCGGTAGACAGGGACCATCGTCCTTTCGTTCGGGAGTTGCGGGCATGCTGAGCCGCGCGCTGATGATGGCCGGCCTTGCCTGTCTTTGCGCCTATACCCTGCCCATGGTCACCGGCCGCTATCTCGACCGGACGGCGACGGCGGAACCCTCCGCGTCGAGCGCGCGCATGTCAGGCGATCGCGCCGCGATCCCGGCCGCTTCCGGCGCGCGCGAAGTCGTGCTTCCGGCCGGACCGGGCGGGCATTTCGATGCCACCCTCGAACTGAACGGCCGGAGCGTGCACGGCCTGATCGATACGGGTGCGACCGTCGTCGCGCTCAACGAGACCACCGCACGGCGGATCGGCCTTTCGCTCTCGACGCTCGACTATTCCATCTCGGTCACCACCGCGAACGGCCTGGCGAAGGCGGCTTCGGTAACGCTGAAGCGCGTCAAGATCGGCAGCATCGCCGTGGACAACGTGCAGGCGATGGTGCTGCCGGATGCCGCCCTTTCGGGGACCCTGGTCGGCATGAGCTTCCTCAACCGCCTCTCGTCCTTCGCCGTGGAGGACGGAGCCTTGCGTCTCAGGCGCTGACGTCAGGCGGTCAGGCGCGACAGGATGATCGGACGCGGGGCGGAAGCGCCGTCTTCGATCGTATAGGCGGCTATGAAAGCGGCCGTCGCCTCGTCTGCGGCAGCGTCATCGGCGGCGTGGACGTTCGCCACGATCTGCCCCGCATCCACACGGGTTCCGAGCGGCAGGATGTCGGAAAAGCCGACGCTGTGGTCGATCGACTGGTCGGCGCGGGTGCGCCCACCCCCGAGCGCAATCACGGCCATTCCGATCGCGCGTGCGTCGCAGGTCGCGAGAACACCGGCGCGTTCGGCAACAACGGGCCGGGCAACGGGGGCGCTCACCAGATAGGCTTCCGGGCGCTCCACGAAATCCGCAGGTCCACCCAGTGCCGAAACCATGCGGCCAAAGGTGTCGAGCGCCGCGCCGCTCTCGAGCGCCCGCCGCGCCGCATCCTGGCTTTCGACCGGACCCGACGTGACGCCGGCAACGAGCAACATTTCGGAGGCGAGCGCCATCACCACCTGCTCCAGCCGCGAGCCCTGCTTTTCGCCACGCAGGAAGGCGAGGCAATTGAGGATTTCGAGCGAATTTCCGACAGCATCCGCCAGCGGCTCGCTCATGTCGGTGATCAAGGCCGTCGTGCGCAGGCCGGCGCCATTGGCGACATCGACCAGCGCGCGCGCGAGGATCTCGGCTTCGCCCTGCGAGGCCATGAACGCGCCGCTGCCGACCTTGACGTCGAGCACGAGGGAGCCGAGGCCGGCGGCCAGCTTCTTCGACAGGATGGACGCGGTGATCAGCGGCACCGAATCCACGGTCGCGGTGATGTCGCGGATGGCGTAGAGCCGGCGATCGGCCGGCGCGAGATTGGCCGTCTGCCCGATGATGGCGCAGCCGACGGTTTCCACGACATGGCGCAGGGTCTCCGGCGAGGGCGCGATATCATAGCCGGGAATGGATTCGAGCTTGTCCAGCGTGCCGCCGGTATGGCCGAGGCCGCGGCCGGAGATCATGGGCACGACGAGGCCGCAGGCTGCAAGGATCGGCGCGAGCATGAGCGAGACATTGTCGCCGACGCCGCCCGTCGAGTGCTTGTCGGCGATGGGCCGCCCGAGCGCGCGATAGTCGAGCACCGTGCCGCTGTCGCGCATGGCAAGCGTGAGCGCCACCGTTTCGGCGCTGGTCATGCCGGAGAACCATGTCGCCATGGCGAAGGCTGCCACCTGGGCGTCGGCAATGGCGCCATCGGCGATCCCGGCCACGAAGGCCGCGATGTCACCGGGATCGAGGGCGAGGCGATCGCGTTTGCGGCGGATGATCTCCTGCGGGATCATCGCCTCAATACGCCGCGGGTGCGGCAAGGGACTCGCGCCCCTCGATGACCGAGAGGATATCGGCCAGCAGACCCGACGCGCCGAAGCGGAAGGTCGAGGGCATCAGCCAGTCCGGGCCGTGAATGGTGGCGGCGAGCGTCAGATAGAGCCGGGCGTCCGCCACGGTCTTCACACCGCCGGCCGGCTTGAAGCCGACATGGCGTCCGCTTTCGCGAATGGCGGTCAGCATGATGTCGGCCGCCTCCAGCGTCGCATTGACGGCGACCTTGCCGGTGGAGGTCTTGATGAAATCGGCCCCTTCCTGGATGGCGAGGTGAGAGGCGTTGCGGATCAGCCCGCGCTCCTTCAATTCGCCGGTCTCCAGAATGGTCTTCAAGAGGACCGTCTCTCCGCAGGCCGTGCGGACGGCGCTGATCATATCGCGCACCGCCTGCTCGTCGCCGGTCATCAGGGCGCGATAGGGAATGACGAGGTCGATCTCGTCGGCACCGTCGGCAATCGCGCCGGTGGTTTCGGCAACGACCTCCTCGATTTTCAGCTCGCCCGAGGGAAAATTGACGACGGTCGCGATGTGCACCGGGCTCGAAGGCCCGAGGATCTCGCGTGCCTGGCGCACGAAGCGCGGCCAGATGCAGATCGCGGCCACGGGACCGTGCGGCGTGCGGGCCTTGGCGCACAGCGCCTCGATCGCCTCCGGCGTGCAGTCGTCGTTGAGATCGGTCAAGTCGAGCAGGGACAGCGCAAGAGAGGCGAGCTGCCGGTTGCTGGCTTCCAGTGTCATAGGTGCCTCCCTTGGGCGGGTTCGGTCCTGATGCGGTAGAGGTTTTGCCGGGGTTTGGCAAAGCCAATCGCAGCCGGAGACCCAGATCAGCCGATCGTATCGGTGGCGAAGGAGTGCGGCAGCAGGTCGGAGAGGACGACCGTCTTCTTCACCCCGGTCTCGTCGCAGAGATAGATCGGCGTGCCGGCTTCGGCAAATTCCGACAGGCGCTGGCGGCAGCCGCCGCAGGGCGGGCAGAGCGGCAGCTTCTCGGCGATGACGGCGACTTCCAGGATCTTTCTGGCGCCGCCCATGATCATGTGACTGATCGCCGTGGTTTCGGCACACCAGCCCTCGGGAAAGGAGAGGTTCTCGATGTTGGCGCCGGCATAGATCGTGCCGTCCTCGGCGCGGATGGCCGCCCCCACCGGGAATTTGGAATAGGGCGCGTGCGCCAGCGCCATGGCCTTGCGTGCGGCTTCGAAGAGATCGGTCGCCATGGGATCAGCGCTCCTTGACATAGGGCACCCCGCCGGCCTTGGGCGGCACGGCCTTGCCGATGAACCCGGCGAGAAGGATGACGGTGAGAATATAGGGCAGCGCCTGCATGAGCTGCACCGGGATCTGCCCGATCAGCGGCAGCGGATTGCCCTGCAGGCGGATGGCCAGCGCATCGAGGAAGCCGAAGAGCAGGCAGGCGAGCATGACGTTGAGCGGCTTCCACTTGGCAAAGATCAGCGCGGCAAGCGCGATATAGCCCTTGCCCGCCGTCATGCCCTTGACGAAGCCGGCGGTCATGGCAAGCGACAGGTAGGCGCCGCCGAGGCCGGCGAGAATGCCGCAGCAGATGACGGCGCGATAGCGCATCCAGACGACCGAGATGCCGGCCGTATCCACCGCGCCCGGATTTTCGCCGACGGCGCGCAGGCGCAGGCCGAACCGGGTGCGATAGAGGATCCACCAGGTGATCGGCACCATGGCGAAGGCGAGATAGGTGAGGAAGAAGTGGCCGGAGATCAGATCCGCATAGATCGGCCCGATGACCGGAACCGGGCGGATCTCGTCGGCGAAGGGGAAGGTGATGGTGCTGAAGCGCGCATCGCCCGCCAAAGCGGGCGTGCGTCCGCCCTGGCGGAACCAGGCTTCGCCAAGAATGATGGTGGAGCCGAAGACGATGAAGTTGATGGCGACGCCCGAGACGATCTGGCTGCCGCGCTGGGTGATCGAGGCATAGCCGTGCACCAGCGACAGCAGGACCGAGATGAGGATGGCGGCAAACAGCCCGGCCCAGACCGAGCCGGTGACGGCGGCAACGGCTCCGGCGGCAAAGGCGGCACCCAGCATCTTGCCCTCAAGCCCGATGTCGAAGACGCCGGCACGCTCGGTGAAGAGCCCGCCCAGCGCTGCGAAGATCAAGGGCACGGAGACGCGGATGGTCGATTCGAGCACCGTCACCAGCATGTGAAAGACATCCATGGATCAGGCTCCCTTGGCGGCGGCGGCGGCCGATCTGCTGCTGGCGACGGTGGCGAAGATGCGGCCGATCGCCGGGCGGAACATGTTTTCGAGCGCGCCGGCAAAGAGGATGACGAGGCCCTGGATGATGACGATCATGTCGCGCGAGATGGTCGGCATTTCGAAGGCGATCTCGGCGCCGCCCTGGTAGAGCATGCCGAAGAGGATGGCGGCGGGAATGATGCCGGCCGGGTGCGAGCGGCCCATGAGCGCGACCGCGATGCCGACGAAGCCGGCGCCCTGCACGAAATCGAGCTGCATGCGGAACTGCTCGCCCATGATCGGGTTCAGCGCCATCATGCCGCAGAGCCCGCCCGAAATCATCATGGCGATGACCGTGATGCGCGCATCCTTGATGCCGGCATAGCGGGCGGCCGACGGACTGTGGCCCATGACGCGCATCTCGTAGCCGAGCCGCGTGCGCCAGATCAGCAGCCAGCAGCCGAAGGCGGCCAGCAGCGCGAGGAGGAAGGAGATGTTGAACGGCGCGTTGCCGATGTCGAGACCGAAAATGCCGAGCAGCCAGTCGAGCTTCGGCAACTGCCCGCCGGCCTCGAAGGTGCGGGTCTGCGGCGCCATGGAGCCGAGCGGCTTCAGGACCCGGGTCAGGAGGTAGACCATCAGGCTCGAGGCGATGAAATTGAACATGATGGTGGTGATGACGATATGGCTGCCGCGCTTGGCCTGCAGCCAGCCGGGCAGGAAGGCCCACATGGCCCCGAAGGCGGCGGAGCCGAGGATTGCCAGTGGGAAGACGACATACCAGGGCATGAGGCGATCGAGCCAGAGGCAGACGAGCGCCACGCCGATGCCGCCAACGTAAGCTTGGCCTTCGCCACCGATGTTGAAGAGGCCGGCATGGGAGGCGACCGCGACGGCCAGGCCCGTGAAGATGAAGGTCGTGGCATAGTAAAGCGTGAAGCCGATATATTCGCCGCGTCCGAAAGCGCCGTTGATCAGGTGATAGGCGGCCTCCAGCGGATTCTCGCCGACGAGCAGCACGACGAGGCCGGCGACGAGGAAGGCGACGACGAGATTGATGAGCGGGATGAGCCCGTATTCGGCCCAGCCGGGCAATTTGGCGTAAGGATTGCTCACTGCGCGGCCTCCATGCCCGTTTTGGCGCGGTTTTCGACGCCGGCCATCAACAGGCCGAGATCGCCCTCGTCGGCATCCGACGTCCGCTCGCCGACCACGCGTCCGGCGAACATGACGAGGATACGGTCCGACAGAGCGCGAATCTCGTCCAGCTCCACCGAGACGAGCAGAACCGCCTTGCCCTGATCGCGCATCTCGATGATCCGTTTGTGAATGAACTCGATGGCGCCGACATCGACGCCGCGGGTGGGCTGGCCGATGATCAGCACGTCCGGATTGCGCTCCATCTCGCGGGCCAGCACGATCTTCTGCTGATTACCGCCCGAGAAGTTGGCCGTCTTCAGGCGGGGGTTCGGCGGGCGAATGTCATATTGGGCGATCTTGTCCTCGGCATCCGCGCGCATGGCGGCGATATCGAGCAGGGCACCCTTCTTGTAGGCGGGATCGCGATGGTAGCCGAGGATGGCGTTTTCGCTTTCCTCGAACTTGAGCACCAGCCCGACGTGATGGCGGTCTTCCGGCACATGGGCGAGGCCGCGGGTGCGCAGCTCCGCCGGGTCCGCAAGACCGGTGACATCGACGGTGGAGCCGTTGAGCTCGACCGTGCCGCCGGTGGCGCGGCGGATGCCGGCAATGGCTTCGAGCAGCTCGGACTGGCCGTTGCCCGCGACGCCGGCGATGCCGACGATCTCACCGGCGCGCAGATCGAAGGACACGTTATCGACCATTGTGACGCCGCGACCATCGCGAACCGTGAGGTTGCGCACCGAAAGCTTGACGTCGCCGGGACGCGCCTCGCCCTTTTCGACCCGCAGCAGGACGCGCCGCCCGACCATCAGCTCGGCAAGCTCCTCGACGGAGGTCTTGTCCGTCTCGCGCGTCGCGACCATTTGGCCGCGCCGCATGACGGAGACCGCATCGGTGACGGCCATGATCTCGCGCAGCTTGTGGGTGATCAGGATGATCGTCTTGCCCTGGTTCTTCAGCTGTTCGAGGATGCGGAACAGGTGATCGGCTTCCGGCGGCGTCAGAACGCCGGTCGGCTCGTCGAGGATGAGGATATCGGCCTTGCGATAGAGGGCCTTGAGGATTTCCACGCGCTGCTGCAGGCCGACGGGAAGTTCCTCGATGACGGCATCGGGATTGACCTCCAGCGCGTATTCCTTCTCCAGGCGCTTCAGCTCGATGCGGGCCTTGGAGATCGAGGCGTTCAGCACCTGGCTGTCCTCGGCACCGAGCATGACGTTTTCGAGCACGGTGAAGTTTTCGACCAGCATGAAATGCTGGTGCACCATGCCGATACCGCTGGCGATCGCCGCGTTCGGGTCCTTGATCGTCAGCACCTTGCCATCGACGAGGATCTCGCCGTGATCGGCCTGGTAGAAGCCGTAGAGGATCGACATCAGGGTCGATTTGCCGGCGCCGTTTTCGCCGATGATCCCGTGGATCGTGCCCTTGCGGACGACGAGATCGATCTGTTTGTTGGCGTGGACAGGGCCGAAGCTCTTGTCGATGCCCCGAAGCTCAATCGCGATATCGCTCATGGCAGCCGCATCCCCGTTCCCGGCACCCGTTGTCGGCAGGCCATGCCGCCGGGTGCTTGCTTGATTGTCCGACCGTCCGCTTGAGGAAAGCGGGTGGTCGAGGCTAACATCGATCATGACGATCGAAAGCGCTAAATCGGCGGATCGACCGTTTCGCGTTTGACGTTCCGCCGGGCGGACCCTCTATAACGACGGCAGACAATCCGCCAGTGACAAAGAGAGGATGACGATCATGACGAGCGAAGAGACGCGGATGACGACCATTGAGGAAACGATCGCGCATCAGGCCCGCACGATCGAGGACCTGTCGCAGCAGCTTGCCGATCAATGGAAGATCATGGAACAGGTCCGCACGAAACTCGACCGCCTGACCGAGCGGTTCCTGACGCTGGAAGAGACCTCGCTGGAGGCCCCCGCCATCACCCGACCACCGCATTACTGAGATGCCGCGCCACGGGAAAGGCACCGCCGGCCGCAGGGGCCGACAGCGCGCTTCCCGCATCGTGGAAGATCTCAATAGGCGCAGGCTTCATCCGTCATGTAGTCGTGAACCTGGATCGTGCCGGCGATGATATCGGCCTTGGCCTTATCGACGGCCGTCTGCATTTCCGGGGTGATCAGCGCCTTGTTGTTGTCGTCGACGGCATAACCGACGCCGTCTTCCTTCAGGCCGAGATTGGAGATGCCAGGCTTGAACGCGTCGTTCTTGGCGCTCGTGAAGCTGTCATAGACGGCCACGTCGACACGCTTCAGCATGGAGGTCAGGACCTTGCCGGGCTGCATGCCGTTCTGGTTCGAGTCGACGCCGATGCCGAGCTTGCCGGCATCTGCCGCCGCTTGGAGCACGCCGACACCGGTGCCGCCGGCGGCGTGGTAGACGACGTCCGAGCCCTGGTCGAACTGCGACTTGGCGATTTCACCGCCCTTGACCGGGTCGTTCCAGGCTTCCGGCGTCGTGCCGGTATAGGCTTCGAGAACCTTGACGTCGGCGCCGGTGGACTTGGCACCGCCGATATAGCCACAGGCGAACTTGTGGATCAGGGGGATATCCATGCCGCCGATGAAGGAGACGGTCTTCGACTTGGAGGCGAGGCCGGCGAGAACGCCGACGAGGTAGGACCCTTCCTGCTCCTTGAAGACGACCGACTTCACGTTCGGCTTGTCCACGACCATGTCGATGATGGCGAACTTGGTGTCGGGATATTCGGCAGCCACCTTTTCGAGCGCGGCCGCCCAGGAGAAGCCGGCCATGACGATCGGGTTGTTGCCGTCGCCGGCGAAGCGGCGGAGCGCCTGTTCGCGCTGCGCGTCGTTGGCGATTTCGAATTCGCGATAGGCAATGCCGGTTTCGGCCTTGAACTTCTCGGCGCCGTTGAAGGCGGATTCGTTGAAGGACTTATCGAACTTGCCGCCGAGGTCGTAGATGACCGCCGGCTTGATGTCGGCAGCCAGCGCCGTGGCCGACATCATCGAGAAAGCAAGGAGACCGAGGAGGGTTTTCTTCATTGTGCAGCCCTGTTTGTTACCATGTGTTTTCTGGGTCCTCCCGCACGCTTCTCTTATATCGGAAGCATGTCTGCGGAACCGGCCGCGCTTGAGGGCGGGCTTGGTTGAGGTGTATCCTTGCACGGGCTTTTAGAAAATACACCCGAAATTTTTCAACTGGTAAAAAATAGACAGAGCATAGAAATCGATGACGGTCCCGGATGGGGCACCCGGTCGAAATCGCGAAAAGGCCGTCGCGTGATCCTCCGCGACGGCCTTCGATCTTTGGTGAGGCAGGATTTCAGAACGACTTGCTGAGCTTCAGCGTGACCGTGCGCTGCTCGCCATAGCCGCAGGTAAACTCGCCCTGGCAGCTCTTCACATAGTCCTTGTCGAACAGGTTGGCGACGTTGAGCGCGGCGCGCCAGCCATTCTTCTCGTAGCGAATGGCGGCGTCGGCCACCACGGCATCGGGGACCTTCAGCGTATTCGTCATGTTCGCGAAGGACTGGCCCTGATACCGCAGGCCGCCGCCGATGCTGATGCCTTCGAGCGCGCTTTCGGTGACCATATACTCGATCCAGAGCGACGCCTGCTGCTCGGGCACGAGGAACGGCCGGTTGCCGATGAGCGACGCGTCGCCGTCCTCGGTGATTTCCAGATCGTTGTAGGTGTAGCTGGCGAGCATCCGCCAGTTCTGGCTCAGATTGGCCTTGCCCTCGAGCTCGAAGCCGGTGGACGTGACCTCGCCGAGCTGCCGCTGGAAGGAGGGCGGGCCGGCATAGGTCGTCGTCACGTTCTGCTTGACGATCTGGTAGACCGACGCGGTGAGCGAGCCGTCGAAGAAGGTCGGCTCGTATTTGACCCCGCCTTCGACCTGATAACCATCCTCCGGTTCGAGCGCACCGCCGCTGCCGGCGAGCGTGCCGATCTGCGGATTGAAGAAGGTCGCAACGGAAACATAGGGCGTCAGACCATTATCGAACGCGTAGGCGAGGCCTGCCCGTCCGCTAAGCGCACCGTCACGGGTGGAATAGGATCCTGTCGCCAGCCGCGAGCGGTTCTCGATATCGACATAGTCGTAGCGACCGTTGAGCGTCAGGAGCCAGCCACCGCCAAAGCGGATCTGATCCTGCGCGTAGAGGCCCGCCTGCTCCAGCCGCGTCACGCCGTCGAGATAGGTGAAATAGGCCGGGAGCAGCACGCCGTAGACCGGATCGAGCGGATCGAGATCCGAGGCCGGAAAGGCGGAGGCCTGCGCCTGATCGATCTTGACGTTCTTGTAATCGACGCCGATCATCAGCGCATGATCGAGCGGCCCCGTCGAGACGGTGGTTTCCAGCCGCGTATCGACATTGAAGCTGTCGACGCCGGTGTCGTGCCTGAAGCCGAGCCGGGCGAGATCGTTGGTCACCGGATTATAGGCATAGGGGTAGACAAGCTCCTCGACCTTGTCGAGATGGGCAAAGCGCAGGTTCTGCGACAGCTTCCAGCCGTTGTCGAACTCGTGGGCGAACGCGTAGCCGATCATCTGCTGGTCGTAGCGCCCGGAATCGCGATCCGGCTCGCCGAAGAAGAAATCGCGATCGATTTTGCCGCCGAACGGGCCATCCACGACGGTTCCGGCATAGGGCAGGAAGCCGTTGCCGACATGGGTCTGATCGAGCGACGACGCGACGGCATAGACCGTCAGCGATGTCGCGTCATCCGGGGCATAGGTGATCTGCGGCATCAGGAAACCGCGCAGATCCTCGGAATAATCCGAATAATTGTCGCCGCCGGCCACCTTGCCGGTGACGCGATAGGTCACGGCGTCGTTGGCCTTCCGGTTGACGTCGAAGCCGAAGAAGGCATTGCCGAAGTTGTTGATGCCGATCTCGACCTCGGTCAGCGCCTCGTCCTGCGGCCGCTTGCGGATGAGATCGACGATGCCGCCGGGGTTTGCGCCGCCATAGAGAACGGATGCCGGGCCCTTCAAGACATCGACGCGCTCCAGCATGTAGGCATCCGTCTGGAAACCGCCGAAGCCATAGGAAAACAGATTGAGGCCATCCAGGAAGACGCCGGTCTGCGTGGCATCGAAGCCGCGGATGTAAAACCAGTCCGTATCGGGATCGGAGCCAAAGGGTTCGGTGGTGACGCCGGGCGTGTAGCGCAGAGCTTCGTCGATCTTGGTCACGACCCCGCGATCGTCGAGCTCCTGGCGGCCGATGACGGAGACGGACTGCGGAACGGCCTTGAGCGGCGCCGCAGACTTCGATCCCGCCGTCGTGTCGCGGGCGACATAACCATCGACGGGGCCGGTTGCCGACTGGGTGGTTGCCTGCCCGCCGCGAACGACGATGGCATCGAGCTGTGTCGGCTGCTGGCCTGAACCCTGCGCCGTGCTGGCCGGCTGCTCCTGCGCCGACGCCGCCGCGGCGCCGAGCATCACGGCCCAGGCTGCGGTTCCGGCCAGCAGGCGAGCCCTCAAGTTCCGGCGCTGCTTTTGAAGCGTATCGATCGTCCCCGTCATCTCTGTCCCCTCGTCTCGCCGACCTTGGGAACGCCCCTGTTCCCTTCACACGATCGCCTCATGAAGATGAGGAAATCTCTCATGTTTCGGATAGCGCAAATACCCGCCGCCGGATTGATCCGTTTTGCGGATTTTGAACGATTCCGAGGCGATGTCCGTGCGGAGCGGAAACGGGACGGGAACTGCGGTAAATCCGCCACGCGGGCGCGACCTGCCCTGACACAGGCTCTCAATCCTGTTTCTACCGCTGTGCCCGCCATTCTAGCGGCCGCGCAGCCACCGGCCCGGCGTGGTACCCGACATCTTGCGGAAGGCGCGGGTGAAATGCGCCTGATCGGCAAAGCCGGTGATGGCCGCGACCTCGCTGAGGCTCGCCGTGCGGGCCACGAGCAGGGTCTTGGCCCGCTCGATCCGCGCCTTCATCTGCCACTGGTGCGGCGGCATGCCGGTCGAGGCCTTGAACGCCTGGCTGAAATGCGACTGGGATAGGCCGGTGAGGTCGGCGAGTTCCTCCAGCCGGATGCCGCGCAGGCAATGGGTCTCGATGAATTCTGTCGCCCGACGAAGCTGCCAGGGCGCGAGCGCCCCGCGCAGCCGTCGCCCGGATGGCGGGACGCGCATCAGCGCGATGAACAGTCCGAGCGCCAGCCCGTCGCCATAGAGATCGTGCAGCGGATCGGGATCGGCGCATTCGGCCGCAAGCAGATCGGCAAGGGCCAGAAGCCGCGGATCGGCGAACATCAGCCGGGGTTGCTCGATCATGAAAGGATCGAGCTGGCTGCCCATGCGCTGGCCGAGCGCGGAAATGTCGAAATGAAGATCGAGATGCCGGATCGCCCGGATGCCCTCAAGCTCGGCCCGCAGTTCCATGCCGGCGGGAATGTAGGACAGGCGGCGGCAGGGCGAACCCGGCCGGTCGCTCTCCCCTCTTCGTGCGGCGCCCGCGCCGATCGATGCCATGGCAAGGCTGCGGGTGGGGTCGCCGGTGGTTTCGAGCACCGCGAAAAGGCGCGGCGCATCGGCAACATAGGAACCGCCGGCCAGCCGGGCGCACTGCACGTCCCAGAGGTCGGCGACGGCGCCATTGAAGATGCGCCGGTTCCAGGTTCCGATCTGGTCGAAACCGGAAATCCTGTTGTTCATCCTGGGCTGGAAGGTCATCAGCGCTGTCGCGGCATCCGGGGTTAAACATGAAAGTTATTGTCATGTTTATAGGCAGAAGCGTCAAAGGATGCAATGCCGGGCGACATTGACGGCGAACGCGATGCTACCGCCCGCGACGGCGCGCGGGCGGCGTGTTCATGGACGGATCACATCCCGGACATCAGAGGGCAGGCACTGGGCAGCTCACGCCGGTTCCCCGCAGGCCGCAATAGCCGTTGGGGTTCTTGGCCAGATATTGCTGATGCTCGGGCTCGGCAAAATAGAAGGTGCCGGCCATCGCGATCTCCGTGGTGATCGCCTCCCGGTGGCCCGCTTTCTTCAACTGGGCCTGATAGGCGTCGCGCGCGGTCTTCGCCTCGGCGAGCTGCGCCTCGTCCCCGACATAGATGGCGGACCGGTAGGTGGTGCCGACATCGTTGCCCTGGCGCATGCCCTGTGTCGGGTCATGTTCTTCGAAGAACACCTTCAAGATTTCGCCGAAGGCGACGAGCTTGGGATCGTAGACGACGAGAACCACCTCTGTGTGGCCCGTCAGCCCCGTCGTCGTTTCCTGATAGGTCGGGTTCTTGGTGAAGCCGCCGGCATAGCCGACGGCGGTGACATGGACGCCCGGCAGCTGCCACATCAGGCGCTCGGCGCCCCAGAAGCAGCCCATGCCGAGCAGCACGGTCTTCATGCCTTCGGGATAGGGCCCCTGGAGCGGCTGCCCGTTGACGGCGTGGTGCGTGGCGGTCGGCAAGGGTGTCTCGCGTCCGGGCAGCGCATTCTGCGGCTCGGGCATGGTGGTCTTCTTGCTGAAAAGCTCGGTCAGAAACATTGAGATTCGTCTCCCTTTCAAGATGATCGTTCGAAGATTTAAATCACGTCAGGTCTCAGACGTGTCGAGCGTGCGCGTCGATCGGCCGCTTGTCGCCTGCCGGCATCCGGACCTGCGCGAAACCGTCTTTCGCAAGCCGCCTTAGGCCAGCCAGTTCAGGCCAATCGGGGCTTGCGCGTCCTGCGATACCCGGCCATCCAGAACAGCAGCGCCAGGCTCAGAAAGACCGCAAAGGCCGGCTGTTGCAGACACCAGCGGACGACCGGCTGCAGCATGGCGAAATCGCCGCCCGGCCGCTCCAGTGCCTCCACCGCCTCCAGCCAGGATGCGCTGACGGATGCCACCGCGATCCCGAGCGGCGTCACGACCACGGCCGTCTCCGCAACCGAGCGGATCGCATCCACGGTTCCCGCAACAATCGCGGCGATCAAGGCGAGACCGCTCAGCAGCCTGAAGAGAATTGCCATCACCTGTTTCCGCTATCCTGCCTGCCGCCCGTCCCGGCCGAATCGACCTCGTCCCGCCGGAACGCCCGCGCGGCGTCTCTTCCGTCTGGCAGCGCATTTCCCGTTAAAGATAGGTTGCCGCCGCGCAAGCGCAATGGCAAGCCGGAGCAACCGGCCTCGGGCCGGCTTCGCGCAGCTTGAGAAGTGCTCGGGGCCCATCGGAAAAATCTGTCAGATTTCGGTTGATCGCGGTGAGATCATCGGTATATATCGCGCCGTTCGCAGGATTTTCCCTTTACAGGGTTTTCAGTGAACCGTTGCACCCGGTCGCGATCTCTCGCCATCCGCGCAACACGCTCATCGTCTAAACCAGCGATGACGGATATCACGGACAGGTGGCCGAGTGGTTTAAGGCGCACGCCTGGAAAGTGTGTGTGCGTGAGAGCGTACCGCGGGTTCGAATCCCGCCCTGTCCGCCAGTCTTTTTTCTCCTCTTCGTTCATCTCCGCGGCGCAATGCCTGTGGATCGGCAGTCTGCGGTATGGCGATTTCGGAAATCGTGTTATCGGACCGTTTTCGTGAAGCAAGGGACAGAGAGTGTGAGCGAACAGACCGTAGCCGAGGTAACCGAGAAGATTTATGCGTCGCTCCAGTCGGACAATGCCGATATCGACGTGCATATTGCGAGCCTCAAGGCAGCGCTTGCGCGGGAGGGCGCGACGGAAGCGGTGTTCGACTCCGCCAAGCTCGCACAGAACAATCGCTCCGGCCGCAAGATGATGCAGGCGTATTTCCGGCAGCGTGGGGTCCGGGTGAGCTTTTCGTCCTGACGGACCTCGAACAGGAGCGGGCGACGCAGACGCCTTGTCCGCTCTCTACCGTCACGCAGGCGGCATAACACGTCTCAGGGATTCTTGCTTCTGCCCGGACCTGCGGGCGCCGTCTCGCGCGTTCCCTGCGGCTTGAACTCCACGAGGATCGACTTCAGCTCGATCTCGCGCACGCGCCGGGCGGCTTCGTCGGGAGAGACCCAGGCAAGCACGCGTTCGCCGCGCTCCTTGAAGTCGTCGCTGATGCTTTTCACCTCGATCTGAAAGAGATCGACGATGCAGGGCGCGACGTCGCCGTCATCGAGCCATTTCAGATAGGTGTAGCGGCCGATCGGCTTCTTGCGCGTGCGGCCGCGGACGCCGGCTTCCTGCCAGGCCTCGATCGCCGCCGCGCGATACGGCTTCTTCTTCTTCATCGGCCAGCCCTTGGGAATGGCCCAGCGCCGGCTCTCCCGCGTCGTGATCACGAGGATCTCGATCGCGTCGCCGCTTCCGACATAGCGAAAGCAGACGGCGCCATATTGCTGGCGAAAGCTGCCCTGAAACAGCTTCGCCGGCATGGTGGCCAGCTGCTGCAGCAGATGACCGGCCTGGTTCGTCTGCTTCTTCGTAACCTTTTTTGGAAGTTTCATGCCGTCAAATCGACGCTCTGCGTTGCCTGAGGGTGCGGATACCATTTATGACAGTTTTGTGACACTGACATAATGCTGCAGGCCCGACCGACATGATGAGCATATTCCGAAAGCTGATGCCCCGCGAAGACAGGTTCTTCGATCTGTTCGCCGAACATTCGCGGCTGGTGGTGGAGGCGGCCGGCGCGCTCGGCGACCTGCTCAACGGCATCGCGCTGGACGAGAACTGCGCGCGCATCGTCGCGCTGGAGGACAAGGCGGATGCGATCACGCGCGACGTGCTGCTTGCCGTGCGCCGCAGCTTCATCACGCCGTTCGATCGCAGCGACATCCAGGATCTGATCCAGTCGATGGATGATGCCATCGACATGATGCACAAGACGGTGAAAACCATCCGCCTGTTCGAGCAGACGGAATTCGATCCCGTGATGCGGGAGATGGGCGGCGAGATCGTCAAGGCGGCAAACCTCATCGCCCAGGCCATTCCGCTGCTCGACAAGGTCGGCGCCAATGCGCAGCGTCTGAGCGTCATCGCCGAGGATGTCACGCGGGTCGAGGGCCGCTCCGACGAGCTGCACGAACAGGGGCTCAAGGATCTGTTCCGCCGTCATGGCGCTTCGGGCAATGCGATGGCCTACATGATCGGCGCCGAGATCTATGGCGAGCTGGAGAAGGTGGTCGACCGGTTCGAGGACGTTGCCAATGAAATCAGCGGCATCGTGATCGAGAACGTCTGATGGACGCTTCGCTGGCTTTTCCGCTGCTGGTCGGCCTCATCGCGATCGCCCTGTTCTTCGATTTCCTCAACGGGCTTCACGATGCGGCCAATTCGATCGCCACCATCGTATCGACGCGCGTGCTGCGGCCGCAATATGCCGTCCTCTGGGCCGCGTTCTTCAATTTCATCGCCTTCCTGTTCTTCGGCCTGCATGTCGCGGAAACGCTCGGCACCGGCATCATCGATCCCGGCATCGTCTCGCCGCTCGTCATCTTCGCCGCGCTGATGGGCGCCATCGTCTGGAACATCGTCACCTGGATCTTCGGCATTCCCTCCAGCTCCTCGCATGCGCTGGTCGGCGGGCTGGTCGGTGCCGGGTTGAGCAAGGTCGGCTTCTCGTCGATCGTCTGGAGCGGTCTCGGCAAGACGGTGGGCGCCATCTTCCTGTCGCCGGCCATCGGGTTCTTTCTCGCCCTGGTCCTGGTTCTCGCCGTGTCCTGGGTTTTCGTGCGCCAGACGCCCTTTGCCGTCGATCGCACGTTTCGCGTCATGCAGTTCATCTCCGCCTCGCTCTATTCGCTCGGCCATGGCGGCAACGATGCGCAGAAGACGATGGGCATCATCGCCGTGCTGCTGTTCAGCCAGGGCTATCTCGGATCGAGCTTCTACGTGCCGTTCTGGGTGGTCATCACCTGCCAATCGGCCATGGCGCTCGGCACGCTGCTCGGCGGCTGGCGCATCGTCCATACCATGGGCTCGAAGATCACGCGGCTGAACCCGATGCAGGGTTTCTGCGCGGAAACGGGTGGCGCGCTGACGCTGTTCGGCGCAACCTGGCTCGGCATTCCCGTCTCCACCACCCACACCATCACCGGCGCGATCATCGGTGTCGGCGCCGCGCGGCGCGTCTCGGCCGTCCGCTGGGGCCTGGCCGGCAACATCGTCATCGCCTGGGTCGTCACCATGCCGGCGGCAGCGCTCATCTCGGCGGCATTCTACGGGCTGGGCGTGCTGCTTTCCTGAAAGCCTGGCCTGAAAGCCTGGCCTGAAAGCCTGGCCTGAAAGCCTGGCCTGAAAGCCTGGACGATCGGCCGCGCGGCTGGAAACGTCGGTCAACGAGCTACCCCGTCGCCCGGGGCCCCTCAGCATCGATGCCGATCTGGTCGCGGCCCCGCATCTTGGCGGCATAAAGCGCCAGATCGGCACGCCTGTAGAGATCGGCCGGATCGTCGCCTGCCCGTGCGCCGGCAAGTCCGGCCGAGAAGGTGTAGCGAAAACTCGCCTGTTCGCGCACCGGGCGGGACTGGCGCACCTCGGTCAACATGCGGGACAGGATGGCCTCCGCTTCCCAGGTCGTCGTGTTCGGCAGAACCAGCACGAATTCCTCACCTCCGACGCGGCCGAGCACGTCCGTCTTGCGCACGAGCCGCTGGATCGTCGCAGCGAAATTCTTCAGCACGGCGTCGCCGATGCTGTGGCCGAAGCGATCGTTGATATATTTGAAATTGTCGATATCGAGGACGGCGATACAGCCGACCGACGCGATCTGTCCGGTGGGCGCCGGAGGCGCGGCCGACGTCGTCTTCACGAGCGCATCGAGCTTCGACATCACGAATCGCCGGCTGGCGATGCCGGTCAGGTCATCGGTTTCCGACGCCTTGATCGCCATGTCGCGGGCCTGGCGCAACTCGCGCTCGTCCGGCCTGAGCGACGTGATGTCGGATGCGACGCAGAGCATCCACCCGTCGGCATGCATGGTCTCCGTCATCCAGAGCCAGCGGCCGTCGTGAAGATCGGTCTCGAAGGCGCGGAAGCCGGTCTTGCCGCGTCGCCCCGTCACCGAGCGCAGCCAGGCCTCGAAATCCTCCGCCGCGATGACGGTGCCGCGGCGCGCCGCGAAATTCCGTCGCATCAGATCGGGCCAGAGCGGGTGCTCCTCTTCCGCGATATGCCAGGCGGCCCGAAAGGCGGCATTGGCAAAGCGCAGACGATCGTCCTGATCATAGACGGCGACCATGACGTCGGTGCCATCCATGAGATGCGCCAGATGCAGCATTGCTTCATTATCGACCAAGGCTTCCGTTCCTCACCGAGGGGTAACCCTCTGATTACAGCGCGCGCATGAACAAAGGATCAAGCACGAATGTGCAATCCGAACGGAGATTGTCGTTCACATCACGGTGCGCAAAACAAGGGTGTGCCTGCAGGCCCGGGTTTTCGCGACGCTGACAGGCTGGCCTTAACCAACCTTGCTTGCCGCTGGAACTATCCACAGCATCCCCGGTTGCGGAGGATCGGCGAGCGGCCGAAGCAGATCGGGGAGCCCGTGTGCGCATGCCAAGATACTACTTTCAGATCGTCGAGCGGAACGCCGTGCTGGACGATCTCGACGGTGCGGACGTCGCCTCGCTCGCGGAAGCGCGGCGCGAAGCGGAGCGTGCGATCCGGGAGATCGCGGCGGAACATCTGAAGATCGAACGCAAGCTCGAACTGACATCGATCCAGATCCGGGACGAGGCCGGGGACGTCGTCGCCTCCGTTACCTATGACGAGGCCATGGACGATATTTTGCCGTAGCCCGAGGGAACCTCGACCGGCAAAACGGATTGTTCCCGCCAAGCGCGCAGCGTCCGTACGGTACTTGACCAATCGCCGCATGCCTTTGCAAACCGGCAGGCACTCTTGGATAATGCCGATCTCGCATAACGCGCTGACATCTTTTATTTTTCCAGAGACCCTACCATCTCCATGAAGAACGGCCTTCTCGCTTCCCTGTCTCCGCCCGATCTCGACATCATGCTCGGCCAACTCGAAGAGATCGATCTGGCGCAGGGGCAAATCCTCTATCAGCCTTTCGAAAAGATCTCGTATGCCTACTTCTTTCTCGGTGGCCTCTCCTCCGAGGTGATCCGGGATTCCAGCGGACAGCGGGTGGAAATCGGCTGCGTCGGGCGGGAGGGGCTTTCGGGCCTGCCGCTTCTGCTCGGCATCGGCGAAGCACCCCACCAGGCCTTCATGCAGATCGGCGGGCCGGCGCTGCGCATCAGCGCGGAGGGGCTCGACCGCGTGCTCAGGGAGCATCCCTCGATCCGCAGCGTGCTGATGAAGTTCGTGCATATCTTCATGATGCAGGTTGCTTCTACGGCGCTGGCGGATGCCCGCTACACGATCAACGCGCGGCTGGCGCGCTGGATTCTCATGGCCCATGACCGCGCCGGCGACGACGACCTGTCGCTCACACATGATTTTCTGGCGCTGATGCTCGGCGTGCGCCGCCCGAGCGTAACCACGGCGCTGCATATCCTGGAGGGGGACAATCTGATCCGCTCCAGCCGCGGCACCGTGACCGTGCGCGACCGCCCGGGTCTGGAACGGCTCGCGGGCGGCTCCTACGGCTTTGCGGAGGCCGAATACAAGCGCGTCATCGGATGACGAAGCGCCCGTCCATGCCTCAGTGCGCAGTCGCCATGGGCGCGAATGCCGGCTGCCCGAGCGCCATCGATCCCGGCGCGGGCTGGGCGAGCGCTTCGAAGCTTGGACGCGCGAAGAAATAGCCCTGCATCAGCCGCACGCCGAGATCTTCGAGCGCGCGCGCCTCGCCTGCCGTCTCGATGCCCTCGCAAAGCGGGGTGACGCCCAGATCGTGCAGCATGGCCACGGTATGGCGAACGATGGTCCGGCGGACCGCGTCGGTGTCGATATTGCGGATCAGGTCCATATCGAGCTTGGCGATGTCGGGCTGAAATTTCGCCAGCAGCGCCAGACCCGCATGTCCCGCGCCGAAATCGTCGATCGCCGTGCGAAAGCCCATCTCGCGATAGGTGTTCAGGATGTTGAGGATATGCGCCGTGTCCAGGATCTCGCTTTCGGTGAATTCGAAAATGATGTTCTTCGGCGAGAATTTCGTTCGCGCAGCGGCCGCCAGCGTCAGGCGAATGCAGGCGCGCGGCTCGTAGACGGCATTGGGCAGGAAGTTGATCGACAGGCCGACATCGCTCTGCGTGCCGTAAAGCCGGGAGGCGAGTTCGATCGCCTTCACCCGGCACTGCTGATCGAAGGCATACCGGTTCTGGGTATCGACGGCGGAGAGAACGGTGCCGGCGCCCTCGCCGGCCAGACCGCGGACCAGCGCTTCGTGGGCAAACGTTGTCTTCGTCGCGACATCGACGATCGGCTGGAACGCCATGGAAAACGGTATGTGGAAATCCGCGCCGTCGCGACATCCCTGGCAGGTTGATGGCATTGAACTTCCCCAACTCTCGTTGGGCCCGATAAAACGCTACCGATGTGAACGCCGTCTTAAGGTGCGCGTCTTGAGTGTGCCGATCACGCTCTCCGTACGGTTGCAGACCAAGGGTCGGCACGGAATCGACGGAGGTGCGGGAACAGCATCCGCCTCTGGCGTGTTGACGCTTCAGAATCGATAAAGGAAAACGCAATGGCAGACCATCGGGCACCGGCTTTCAGAAGGATGATGACCTTCGTCATCACGCTCCTCCTTGCCGGCGCCGTGCTCGCCGGCGTCTACCTGTTCGTGTCGAGCCCCGGCGAGGTGCGGGATCCGTCGCCGGCGGGAACCACCCAACAGACGCCCTGACCGGCGTTCACTGCTCAGACGATACCGCCACCTCCGGCGCGCGCTGCCGGCCGTTCAGCGCCGATCCTCTGGCGATAGCCGCTCTTGCGGTAGGCGGCGATCGGGTCGATCGCCCCGCCTTGACGACGGCGCGCTTCAGCGAGGATCGCCTCCACATCCGTGCGAAACGCGCGCTTCAGCGTGTCCGACGCCATCAAGGCGTCGTTTTCGTCCTGATATCCGTCCAGGGCCGCGCGATCGACGAGGAGGGCCTGCGCATAGGCGCGGCGGATCTCGTTGGCACTGGAGATCAGGCTCTCGATCGGATCGGTGACATTGTGCGACTGGTCGATCATGTGCGCCGGGTCGAAGTCGCGGATGCCGTGATGCTCAGCGTCCACGAGTTCGTTGAACACCAGAAAGAGGCGATAGGGATCGACCGAGCCTGCGTCCAGATCGTCGTCGCCATATTTCGAATCGTTGAAATGGAAGCCACCGAGCTTGCCGAACTGGGTAAGCCGGGCAACAATCATCTCGATATTGACGTTCGGCGCATGGTGCCCGAGATCGACCAGGCACTGGGCCTTCGGGCCGAGCGTGGAGGCGATGAGGTAGCTCGTGCCCCAGTCCTGCACGACCGTCGAATAGAAGGCCGGCTCGTACATCTTGTGTTCTGAGAACAGGCGCCAGTCGTCCGGCAGAGCCGCATAGATATCGCCCATCGAGGCGAGGTATCGCTCGAAGCTGCGGGTAAAATGGCTCTGGCCGGGGAAGTTCGAGCCATCGCCGACCCAGACCGTCAGCGCCTTCGAGCCGATGGCGCGGCCGATCTCGATGCATTCGAGATTGTGCTCGACCGCCTGCGACCGCGTTCCCGCATCGGCATGGCTGAGCGAGCCGAACTTGTAGGATAGCGCCTGGCCTTCCGCGTCGGAGAAGGTGTTGGAGTTCATGGCATCGAAATGCAGTCCGTAGCCCTCCGCTGCCGCGAGCAAGTCGGCCGGATCGGCCTTGTCCCAGGGGATATGCAGGGAAACGCCGGGGGTCGCGCGCGTCAACTCGTTGATGACGGCGCAATCGGCCAGCTTGTCGAAGATGCCGCGCGGCTCGCCGATGCCCGGAAACCGGGCAAAGCGCGTGCCGCCGGTGCCCACGCCCCAGGAGGGGACGGCGACATGAAAGGCCGACACCTTCTGCGTCACGGCCTCGATGTCGATGCCCCGGCGCGACAGATGCTCGCCGAGCGCCTGATAATCCGCAGCCTGCGCCGCGGCACGGCTTTCGTTATGCCCGGCGATCAGGTCGGGCGCGATACGGTGATCGGTCATGATGGTCTCCTCCTCCCTTGGTCCTGATACGCTCTAGCGCGGAAAGCTCTGCGCGTTGCCGCCATCGACATTGATGATGTTGCCGGTCGATTTGGCCGACAGGTCGGAGGCGAGGAAGTAGATGGCTTCGGCGACGTCCTCGGGCAGGATGTTGACCTTCAGCATGGAGCGCTTGCGATAATGCTCCTCGAGATCGCTGACCTCGATCTTGGACGAGGCCGCGCGCTGCTCGCGCCACTCGCCGTCCCAGATCTTGGAACCGCGCAGCACCGCATCCGGATTGACCGTGTTGACGCGAATGCCGCCTTCGGCCCCTTCGAGCGCAAGGCACCGCGCGAGATGGATCTCGGCAGCCTTCGCCGTGCAATAGGCCGAGGCATTCGGCGAGGAGGCGAGACCGTTCTTGGAGGCGACGAAGACGACGTTGCCGCCGAGCTTCTGGCGACGGAACAGGCGGAAGGCCTCGCGCGAGACGAGGAAGTAACCGGTCGCGAGAATGTCGATATTGCGGTTCCACATGGCGAGATCGGTCTCTTCGACCGGGGCGGAGGACGCGATGCCGGCATTGGAGACGAGGATATCGATGCCGCCGAACTCCACGAGACCGCGCGTGAACGCTTCGGCCACCTGATGTTCGTCGGTGACGTCGAGCTTGACGCTGCGCACGGCGTCGGCACCGTAGCGCTTGGCGAAATCGGCCTGCGCGCCGTCGAGCGCGGTCTGGTCGATATCGGCGAGCACGACGCAGGCGCCTTCCGCGATCAGGCGCGTGGCCGTGGCGCGACCGATGCCGCCGGCACCGCCGGTGACGAAGGCGACGCGGCCGGCCAGGCTTTTCGGCTTCGGCATGCGCTGGAGCTTGGCCTCCTCGAGCAGCCAGTATTCGATGTCGAAGGCTTCCTGTTCCGGCAGGCCCTGATAGTCCGACACGGTGGAGGCGCCGCGCATGACGTTGATGGCATTGACGTAGAATTCGGCTGCGATCCGGGCCGTTGCCTTGTCGCGGGCAAAGGACAGCATGCCGACGCCGGGAATGAGGAAGATCACCGGGTTCGGATCGCGCATGGCCGGCGAATTGTCGTGGCGGCAGGTCTCGTAATAGCGGGCGTAATCGGCCCGATAGGCCTCGAGCGCCGCATCGAGATGGTCAACCACCGCATCGATACCACCTTCGGCTTTTGCATCGAAATCGAGAATCAGCGGGCGGATCTTGGTGCGCAGGAAATGATCCGGGCAGGAAGTGCCGAGCGCGCCGAGACGCTTCAGGTCGGCCGAATTGACGAATTCCAGCACGGCCGTCTGATCGTCGAAATGACCGAGCTTCCTTTCCTCGCGGCCGATGCGACCGCGGATCTCCGGCATGAGCCGCGCAGCGATGGCACGGCGGCGGGTCTCATCGAGGCTGGTCGTGACCGCGCCGCCGAAGACGGTCTTGCCCTCGGTCTTGGTTGCGAACCAGTCGATCGCGCGGTTGATGATGTCGAGCGTCAGCTCGTAGCAGGCTTTCGCGTCGTCGGCCCAGGTGAAGAGGCCGTGGCTTTCGAGCACGACGCCCTTGGCATTCGGGTTTTCGGCAACGAAGGCCGCGAGATCGAGCCCGAGCTGGAAGCCCGGACGACGCCAGGGAAGCCAGCCGATTTCGTCGCCGAAGACGTCCTTCGTCAGGTCGCGCGAGTTTTTCGACGCCGCGATGGCGATGATCGCGTCGGGGTGCATGTGATCGACATGGGCGAAGGGCACGAAACCGTGCAGCGGCGTATCGATGGAGGCCGCGCGCGGGTTGAGCGCAAAGGTGCAGTGCGGCAGGAAGCCGACCATGCGGTCTTCATCGGCAATGCCGGTGTAAAGGTTTTTCAGCGCTTCCAGCTTGTCGAGATAGAGCGTCGCAAAGCCGTCGAGCTTGATCGTGCCGACATCGCCGCCCGAACCCTTGACCCAGAGGACGCGCACCGGCTCCCCCGTCAGCGGATCGGCTTCGGTCACCTTGGCCGACGTGTTGCCGCCGCCGTAATTGGTGATGCGCTTGTCGGCGCCCAAAAGGTTCGAGCGATAAAGAAGCTTGCCCGGCTCATCGAGATCCTTGGCAACGGTGTCATCCCAACGGCTTTCGAGACGGTGGCTCTGTTCCGACATGTCATCCTCCCATGTGATCGGAACCCCTGCGTTGGACGCAGGTCGGCCCCGTGTTGACGACGATATCGCGCAGGAGACGCTGCCATGTCAATCATATTCGATCATAAATGTTCATTGTGCAGCGCAATATAGAAAATTCTGATCGTTATTGATTGACAGCCTCTGCGGAATTCGCATAACTCGCTGTCGAGGAGACATCCATGCACGAACGCGAACGCCATCGCATCATCTTGAGCGCCGTCCAGGAAAAACCTGTGGTGACGGTGCAGGATATTGCGGAATTGACGGACGCGTCGGAGGCGACGATCCGCCGCGACATCGCCTCGCTGCATGTGCAGGGAAAGCTGCGCCGGGTTCGCGGCGGTGCGGAAGCCGTGCACCCGCCGCAGATCGGCAATCTTGCGGCGCGACCCTTCAGGGTTTCCGAATCGATCAATTCCGATAAAAAGCGCGCAATCGCCCGCATGGCCGTCGATCTCTGCGAAGAGGGCGACGCCGTGATCATCAACGGGGGCACGACGACCTTCCAGATGGTGCACTTCATGGCGGCCCGCCGGCTGCAGGTCATGACCAACTCGTTTGCGATCGCCGAACATCTCGTCAAGCATTCCAAATGCACGGTGACGGTGCCGGGCGGCACGATCTATCGCGACCAGAGCCTGATCCTGTCGCCGTTCGAAAACGATGCCATCCGGAATTTCTCGGCGCGCCGCATGTTCGTGGGCGCGCAAGGGGCGAGCGCCCTCGGCATCATGGAGTCCGACGCTCTGGTGATCCAGAGCGAGCAGCGACTGATGCGACAGGCCGACGAGCTGGTCGTGATGATCGACTCGGGCAAGTTCGCGCGGCGCTCCAGCCTCATTCTCTGCCCGCTCGAAAACGTTTCCACCATCATTACCGACAGCGCCGTGTCTGAGGAGGCCGTGCGCATGGTGGAGGCCGCGGGGGTGAAGCTCGTCACGGTTCCCGTGACGGCGTCGGATACGAAGGATCATACCGCATCGGTCGCATGAGCGGCCGGGCTTATCGTCAACTGGGAGGAAGACAGCATGAAACTCGCACAAAAGCTTGCCATCGGGGTGGTGTTCGCCATGGCCGCATTCGGCTCTGCCGCACATGCCGCCGAGGTCAAGATCGGCCTCGTCGTGAAATCGCTCGGCAACGGCTTCTTCGAGGCCGCCAACAAGGGCGCGCAGGAAGCGGCCAAAGAACTCGGCGATGTCGAGATCATCTATACCGGCCCGACCAGCACCACGGCCGAAGGCCAGATCGAGGTGATCAATGCGCTGATCGCCCAGGGCGTCAACGCCATCGCCATTTCCGCAAATGACCCCGACGCCGTCGTCCCGGCGCTGAAGAAGGCCGCACAGCGCGGCATCAAGGTCATTTCCTGGGATTCGGGCGTGGCACCCGAAGGCCGCATCCTGCAGCTCAACCCGTCCTCCAACGCGCTGATCGGCAAGATGTGCCTGCAGCTCGCCAAGGACCATCTGGAAGGCGGCAAGGGCGACTTCGCCATCCTCTCGGCCACGACGACATCCACGAACCAGAACATCTGGATCGAGGAAATGAAGAAGCAGCTGAAGGACTTCCCCGGCCTCAACCTCGTCACCACCGTCTATGGCGACGACCTTTCGGACAAGAGCTACCGCGAAGCGCAAGGCCTGATGACCTCCAATCCGAACGTCAAGGTCATCGTCGCCCCGACCACGGTCGGCGTTCTCGCGGCCTCGCAAGCCGTCAAGGATGCGGGCAAGATCGGCCAGGTCTATGTGACCGGTCTCGGCCTTCCCTCCGAAATGGCCGGCGCCATCAAGTCCGGCGCGACGAAGGAATTCGCGATCTGGAACCCGATCGATCTCGGCTACTCCGCCGCCCAGATCGCCTATCACCTCGTCAAGGGCGACACGGACGGTGCGCCGGGCTCGGAAATCGAAGCCGGCCGCATGGGCAAGATCAAGGTCGGCGAGAACGGCGAAGCCGCCATGGCCGACCCCTTCGTCTACAATGCCGGAAACATCGACCAGTTCTCCAAGGTATTCTGAGCGAGGCCTTCTGGCCCGCAAGGATGCCAGGATGACGTGACCAGACAATCCGGCGGCGCCCAAGGGTGCCGCCGGTCCTCTCTTTCCGACCGGACATGGACATGATGGCCCTTCAACACCCCGTCGCCGAGGATCGCTTGGCCGTGCCCGCCATTCTGGAAATGCGCGGCATTTCGCAGATCTTTCCGGGCGTCAAGGCGCTCGACGGCGTCGATATCGCGCTTTATCCGGGCACCGTGACCGCTCTCATCGGCGAGAACGGCGCCGGCAAGTCGACGCTGGTGAAGATCCTGACCGGCATCTACCGCCCGAGCGAGGGCGAGATCCGGATCGACGGCGCGCCCGTCACCTTTTCCGACGCGCAGGCCGCCATCGACGCCGGCGTGACCGCCATCCACCAGGAAACCGTGCTCTTCGACGAGCTGACGGTGGCCGAAAACATCTTTCTCGGCCATGCGCCGCGCACGCGGTTCGGAACCATCGACTGGACGCGCATGAACGGGCGGGCGCGCGATCTCCTGCGCTCGCTCGAAAGCACGATCGAGCCGACGATCCGGCTGAAGGACCTGTCGATCGCGCAGCGCCATCTGGTCGCGATCTCGCGCGCGCTGTCGATCGAGGCGCGCATCGTCATCATGGACGAGCCGACGGCAGCACTCTCCCGCAAGGAGATCGACGATCTCTTCCGGATCGTGCGCGACCTGAAACGCCAGGGCAAAGCCATCCTCTTCATCAGCCACAAGTTCGACGAGGTCTACGAGATCGCCGAGAACTACGTGGTCTTCCGCGACGGCAAGGCGGTGGGACATGGCGCGCTGGCAGCGACGGCGCAGGACGACATCGTCCGCCTGATGGTCGGCCGCACCGTGGCCGACGCCTTTCCGAAGGTCGCGGTGGCACCCGGCGCGCCGGTGCTCGACGTCTCCGGCTACTGCCATCCGACCGAGTTCCACGATATCTCCTTCACGCTTCACCGCGGCGAGATCCTCGGCATCTACGGGCTCATCGGCGCCGGGCGCTCGGAACTCTGCCAGTCGCTGTTCGGCATCACGGCGCCGGCGAGCGGCACGGTGCAGATCGAGGGCCGGCCGGTGACGATCCGCTCGCCGCGCGACGCGATCCGGGCCGGCATCGTCTATGTGCCGGAGGAGCGCGGCCGCCACGGGCTGGCGCTGCCCATGCCGATCTTCCAGAACATGACGCTGCCCTCGCTCGGTCGGACGTCGCGCGCCGGCTTCCTGCGGCTGGCCGACGAGTTCGCGCTCGCCCGCAAATATGCCGAGCGGCTGGACCTGCGCGCCGCCGCCCTCTCCGTGCCGGTCGGTACGCTGTCGGGCGGCAACCAGCAGAAGGTGGTCATCGGCAAATGGCTCGCGACGCAGCCGAAGGTGATCATTCTCGACGAGCCGACCAAGGGCATCGACATCGGCTCCAAGGCCGCCGTTCACGCCTTCATCAGCGAGCTTGCCGCCGAAGGCCTGTCGATCGTGATGATCTCGTCGGAACTGCCGGAGATTCTCGGCATGTCGGACCGGGTGATGGTGATGAAGGAAGGCCTGTCGGCCGGCATCCATGCGCGTGCCGGGCTGACGCCGGAAATTCTGGTCCGCGCCGCCACCGGCAACGCGTGAGGAGTACACCATGACCCTTCTGAAGAAACGCGAAACCCTGCTCTTCCTCATCATCGCCCTGATGGTGATCGCCTTTTCCACGCGCGCGCCCGGCTTCGGGAACCCCCGCAATCTCGCCGTCATCTTCAACGACACCGCCATCCTGATCATCCTGGCGCTGGCGCAGATGACGGTCGTTCTGACGAAGTCGATCGACCTTTCGGTTGCCGCCAACCTCGCCTTTAGCGGCATGGCGGTGGCGATGCTGAACGCGGCGGTGCCCGGCCTGCCGCTCGTTCTTCTGATCCTGCTGGCCATCGGCATCGGGGCCGCCCTCGGCGCCATCAACGGCTTTCTCGTCTGGCGGCTCGAAATGCCGCCGATCGTGGTGACGCTGGGCACGCTGACCATCTATCGCGGCATGGCCTTCGTTCTCTCGGGCGGCGCCTGGGTGAATGCGCACCAGATGACGCCGGAGTTTCTCAACGTGCCCCGGCTGGCGGTCGCCGGGCTTCCGGTCCTCTCCTGGGTCGCGGTGCTCGTCGTCGTGCTGGTCTATCTGATGGCGCGCTACACGCCCTTCGGCCGCTCGGCCTATGCGGCGGGCGGCAATCCCGTGGCCGCCGTCTATGCCGGGATCGATGTGGGCTATACTCGGTTCCTCGCCTTCACGCTGTCGGGCGCGCTTGCCGGTCTCAGCGGCTATCTCTGGGTGTCGCGCTATGCGGTCGCCTATGTCGACATCGCCATCGGCTTCGAGCTCGACAGCGTCGCGGCCTGCGTCATCGGCGGAATCTCGATCGCGGGCGGCGTCGGCAGCGTCATCGGCACCGTGCTCGGCGCCCTGTTCCTCGGCGTCATCAAGAACGCGCTTCCGGTCATCGGCATCTCGCCCTTCACCCAGATGGCGATCTCCGGCTCGGTCATCATTCTCGCCGTCGTGTTCAACGCCCGGCGCGAGCGCAACCGCGGGCGCATCATCCTGCGCAACCGGGCCGCGGAAGACGGCGGCCCCGACACGATCAACAAGGCGGCCCTGGCATGAGCGCGATCCCCTCGACATCTCCCCAGCCCGAACCGTCGCAGCCCGCACGCCGCGCCATTCCCGACCGGCTGGGCACGCCGCTTCGCCGGCTGCTCGCCAGCTGGGAAGTGCTGCTTCTCGGCGTGGCGGTCGCGATCTTCGTGTTCAATTCGCTGGCCTCGCCCTATTTTCTCGATGCCTGGAACCTCTCGGACGCCACCTTCAACTTCACCGAAAAGGCGATGATCGCCTTTGCCATGGCGCTGCTGGTGATCGCCGGCGAGATCGACCTTTCGGTCGCCGCCATCATCGCGCTCGCCTCGACCGCCATGGGCGCGGCAGCCCAAGCAGGCGTCGGCGCGGCAGGGCTGGTCGCCATCGGCGTCTGTGTCGGTCTTGCCTGCGGCACCGTCAACGGCGTGCTCGTTTCCGGCATGAAGCTGCCCTCCATCGTCGTGACCATCGGCACGATGAGCCTGTTTCGCGGCCTCTCCTATATCGTGCTCGGCGACAAGGCCTATGGCGGCTACCCCGCCGACTTCGCCTTCTTCGGGCAGGGCTATGTCGTCTGGGTGTTTTCGTTCGAGTTCGTGCTGTTCCTCGTGCTGGCCGGCCTCTTCGCCGTGCTCCTGCATGCGACGAATTTCGGGCGGCAGGTCAAGGTGATCGGCAACAACGAGTTCGCCGCGCGCTTTTCCGGCATTCCGGTCGAGCGGATCAAGTTCATCCTGTTCCTGCTCACCGGCCTGATGAGCGGCATCGCCGCCGTCTGCCTCACCTCCCGCCTCGGTTCCACCCGGCCGTCGATCGCGCAGGGATGGGAGCTGGAGGTCGTGACCATGGTGGTGCTCGGCGGCGTCTCCATTCTCGGCGGCTCCGGCACGATCGGCGGCGTCGTCATCGCCGCCTTCGTCATGGGCCTCGTCACCTTCGGGCTCGGGCTGCTCAACGTGCCGGGCATCGTCATGTCGATCTTTATCGGCCTGCTCCTCATCATCACCATCGCGCTGCCGATCCTGGCGCGCCGCATCAAGGCGAGGTCCTGATGACGCCCGACATGACCCTCGAACGCCACGCCTTCGTCATGAAGCTGCATGCGGGCCAGGAGGCGGAATATCGCCGCCGCCACGACGCGATCTGGCCTGAACTGAGCGCGCTGCTCGCGCAGGCCGGGGTTCGCGACTATTCGATCTTTCTCGACCCGGAGACTCTGACGCTGTTCGGCGTGCTCTCGCGCGCCCGCGACCACCAGATGGCCGCCCTGCCCGAGCACCCGGTGATGAAGCGCTGGTGGGCGCATATGGCCGATATCATGCAGACACATCCCGACAATGCGCCGGTGTCGCGCGACCTGATCCCCGTCTTTCATCTGCCGGAACAGCCATGACCCGCAGGACCGATCGGGCGCCGGGCCGGGTCGCCGTCTTCGACGTCGGCAAGACCAATGCCAAGCTCGTCGTCTACGATACGTCCAGCGGTCGCGAACTCGTATCCCACCGGATGGCGAACCGCGTGATCGGGACGGGCCCCTATCCCCATTACGATACGGATGCGCTCTGGGCGTTCCTCCTCGCATCGCTCGAGGCGGTGGCGGAGACGCCGGGGTTCGATGCGATCTCCGTCACGACCCATGGTGCAGCCGCCGCCCTTCTCGATGCGCAGGGCGCGCTGGCGATGCCCGTGCTCGACTACGAGCATGATTATCCTCCGGAGATCCGGGCCGCCTATGACGACCTCCGCCCGGACTTCATCGAAACCTTTTCTCCGAGACTGGCCATGGGGCTCAACCTCGGCGCCCAGCTGCATTATCAGAAGACCGCGTTTCCTGCGGAATTCGCGCGGGTCCGCACCATCGTCACCTATGCGCAATACTGGTCCGGCCGGCTCAGCGGCTGCTTTGCGACGGAGGTGACGTCGCTCGGATGCCATACGGATCTCTGGAACCCGGCTCTTTCGCAGTTTTCGAGCTTGGTCGAGACGCTCGACCTCTCCGGGCTCATGGCGCCGGTACGATCCGGCTTCGACGTGCTGGGGCCGCTTCTTCCACAGCTTGCTATGGACATCGGGCTCGACGCGGGCCGGGATGTCCCGGTCCATTGCGGCATCCACGATAGCAACGCCTCGCTGCTGCCGCATCTGATGGTGCGCGAGGCGCCCTTCTCGGTCGTCTCCACCGGTACATGGGTCGTCTCCTTCGGCGTCGGCGGCGATCTCGGACAACTCGATCCCGCACGCGACACGCTTGCCAATGTCGATGCCTTCGGCCGCGCGGTTCCATCGGCACGGTTCATGGGCGGGCGGGAATACGAAATGCTGACGGCCGGACGGGAGACCCTGCAGGCCGGAACCGGCGATGCATCGTCACCCTTGGCGGTAATGACGCGCGGCATGATGCTTCTGCCATCGGTGGTGACCGGCTGCGGCCCCTTCCCGGCGATGACGGCGGAATGGGTCTCGGCGGAAGGCGCAACGGATGACGAGCGCCAGGCGGCGATCTGCCTCTATCTCGCGCTGATGACGCAGGAGAGCCTGCGGCTTCTCGATGCCGGCGGGCCGATCCTGGTCGAAGGACCGTTTGCGAAGAACGGCCTTTATCTCAGCGCACTCTCCGCCTTTTCCGGCCGGCAGGTGCTGGCGCTGGAGGGCTCGACGGGAACGAGCCTCGGTGCTGCCCTGCTTGCGGGAAAGGCGGCGCCTGTCGCATCCGCATCCGCCGAGGCGGTGACGCCGCTTGGTCCGTGGGACGAAATCGAGACCTACCGGAAACTCTGGTCCGCGCGGATCGCGGCCCGATAAATCACCATTGGGTTTGCGCAGCGCTCCGTCTAAGCGCTCCGCTTCGGCCTGAGCAGAGAGTTCAGGCGGTGCGCAGCGCGATATAGGCGGCCGTCGCGCCCAGCATGCTCGCCGCGCCCCGGTTGAGGATCATCAGCGCCTTCGGCCGGCGCAGGAACTGGCGTGCCCGGGACGCGAGCACGATATAGGGGATCAGCACCGAAAGCAGCACCACGAAGGTGGTCAGTACGAGAAAGATGTAGTCGCGCGGTCCGATGGCACCGAGATCGATCAGCGTCGGCACCAGCGCGACATAGAACAGCATCGTCTTCGGATTGCCGAGCGTCACCAGAAGCCCCGAGAGGAAGGCGAGGCCCGGAGACGTGCGCACCCGGTTTTCCTCCACATCCTGCGCCATCAGGCCCGACATCCAGAGTTTCCAGGCGATGAAGCCGAGATAGAGTGCGCCGAGGATCTTGATGACGAGGAAGGCCGTGGTGAAGGTCTGCGCCACATAAGCGAGACCGAGGACGACGCCCGTGAGATAGACGAGATCTCCCAGCACGAGGCCAAGGCCCATCAGGAACGTATCGCGAAAGCCGGAGCCGAGCGCTCGCGCGACGATCGCCGTCATGCCGGGACCGGGAATGGCCGCCGCAACGAAGAGGGCCGCGGCATAGGCAAGAAGACTGGCGAGGGTCAAGGAGAGAGCCTTTCCGCTGATGGCCGCTGATGGCCCGGTGAGCTTCCGGAGTCTTTTCGGCACACGCGCATCTGTCTGGTTCGTTCAGAACCAGAAAGCGCTCGTCTTCGCTTTTTTCCGTTGTTTTTCTAGAAAAACGCTTCGCCTTTTGCCGTTAAGACTCTAGCGCCTTTCCTCCGTGTCGCCAAGAGCCAGCGCCCGCCGCAGGCTTTGTCCGGCCCGATCGAGACGCTGCTGCGCGGTGGCGCGATCCGGGACGCCCGAGGCGAGGAGGACGGCGAGCTTGACGGAGCCGCCAGCCACTTCGAGATGGCGCACGGCCTCAAGCGGATCGACGGAGGCGATAGCGGCCACCATGCGGGTGGCGCGCTGGCGCAGCTTTGCATTGTCGGGCCGAAGATTGACCATATGGCCATCATGGACATGGCCGAGCCCGATGCCGACAAGGGTGGAAATCATGTTGAGCGCGATCTTCTGGGCGGTGCCCGCGCCCAGGCGCGTCGAGCCGGAAATCACCTCGGGCGGCGTTTCCAGCAGCACGGCGACATCGGCCATCTCGAACAGCCGCGCGCCGGGATTGTTGGCAATGGCCACGATGGTGGCGCCGCCCTCCCGCGCCGCCTGCGCGCAACCGAGCGCATAGGGTGTCCCGCCGCTGGCGGAGACGATGAGGATGCAATCCCCGGCACCGACGCCCGCCTGCTCGGTGTCGCGCACGCCAAGGTCGCGATCATCCTCATAGCCGCCCGTAAGATCGGCAAGGCTCGCCGTGCCGCCGGCGAGGAGAACGACGACCGAAGGCTGTGCGAGACCGTATGTGCCCGGCAGTTCGAGCGCATCGACCATGGCCATCAGCCCGGAACTGCCGGCACCGGCATAGACGAGGCGGCCACCGCTTCCCAGCGCCTCGGTGGCGAGAGACGCCGCCCGCGCCAGCGGCTCGATGGCCGCATCGACCGCGCGCGCCGCGGCCTGCTGGCCTTCCGCCAGAAGCTTCAGGATCGCGACTGGCTCCCGCGTATCGAGATCCTGTGCTTGCGCATGGCCCTCTTCCGTCCTGTTCGCCACGCGACCCTCCCTGCATCACAAGTCCAAATGAATACCAATAGGCCACCGGAAATCAAGAGCGTCGCGTCAATCCAAAGCGCAATGCAGAATCCCAAGCGGCTAGCCTGATGAATTTACCCGATAAAAGTGGCTTTCCACATTTTGTTGATTTTCGTCTTGGTAAATGGTCCTTTTTTGGTATTATCGGGCCGGAGGTTTTCCATGGGTCTTTATCGTGTCGGAATCGATGGTGGCGGGACGCGGTGCCGGGCAGCGGTGGCCGGCGCGGACGGCCGTCTTCTCGGGCGCGGCATCAGCGGTGCTGCCAATATCCTGACCGATCCGGAAACAGCGCTGGCCCATATCCGGCTGGCGACGGAAGCGGCTTTCCAGGAGGCGGGGCTTCCCATGTCGGCGATCGCCTCGGCGTCCGCCGTCCTTGGTCTCGCCGGCAACAATGTGGCCGAGGCCGTGTCGTTCATCGCCGGGCGTCTCCCGTTTGCGCGAGCGCAGATCGTGTCCGACGTCGTGATCGCGCTGCAGGGCGCGCTCGGCGACCGGGATGGCGCGGTGGCAAGTCTCGGAACGGGCACCGTCTACAGCATTCGGCAAAAGGGCGGGATCTCCATGCTCGGCGGTCACGGCTTCAAGGTGGGCGATCTTGGCAGCGGCGCGCGGCTGGGGCAAGGCCTTCTGCAGGAAGCGCTGCTCGCCCATGACGGCATTCGCCCGTCCTCTTCCCTGACCGAGACGGTGCTTGCGGCGTTCGGCCACTCGACGGCGGCCATCATCGCCTTTGCCCATACCGCGCATCCGGCCGATTACGGCCGCTACGCGCCGAGCATTTTTTCGGCCGCCGACGCAGGCGATGCCGTCGCGATCGACCTCGTGCGGGCGGCTGCGCAGCGGATCGACCAGACGCTCGACGCCATCGTCGCCCGCGGCGTCGAAACTGTCTGCCTCGTCGGCGGGCTCGCGCCGCTCTACAGGCCCTGGCTGGCCGAGCGGCCCGGCATCGCGTTCGCCGAACCGCGCGCAGACGCGCTGACGGGAGCCGTGGCACTGGCGGTCCAGGGCTTGCCCACGGACACGTCTTCGAAACAGGTGGAGGCGACGCAATGAGCGATCACCTGGCGCATCTCCTGCCGCTCGAAGGCCTGCAGGGCGCGGGGGCCGGGCCCCTGTATCTCAAGCTGCGCCAGTCTCTCGAAGAGGCGATCCAGTCGGGGAAGCTCAACCATGGCGACGCGCTGCCGCCGGAGCGCGACCTTGCCGAATATGCCCAGATCAGCCGGGTCACCGTGCGGAAAGCCGTGGACGATCTCGTGCGCGACGGGCTTCTCGTGCGCCGTCACGGCTCCGGCACCTTCGTCGTCAAGCCGCTGGCGCGCGTGCAGCAATCCCTTTCGCGCCTCACCTCCTTCACCGAGGACATGGCGCGGCGCGGGCTGACCACGCGGGCCCAATGGATCGAGCGGGGGCTTTTTGCCGCCTCGCCGGACGAGATGATGACGCTCGGCCTGCCGGCCGACGCGCTCGTCGCGCGGCTCGGGCGGCTGCGGATCGCCGACGACATGCCGCTTGCCATCGAGCGGGCCAGCATCTCGGCGGAATTTCTGCCCGATCCGATGCGGGTCACGACCTCGCTCTATGCCGAACTCGACACGTCGCACGCCCGCCCGGTGCGCGCGGTGCAGCGGATCTCGGCCTGCGGGCTGAAGGATCCGGACGCCGCGATGCTGGGCGTTGCCAGCGGGTCGGCCAGCCTGTCGATCGAGCGCATCTCCTATCTGGCCTCCGGCCGCGTGGTGGAGTTCACCCGTTCGCTCTATCGCGGCGATGCCTATGATTTCGTGGCTGAACTCAGCCTTTCCGACACCTGAAGCGGCTCCACGCGAAGACGGCCTTTAAGGACATGCACGACATGACGACCGACCAGACCCATATGCGCCGCGAGATCAACGAGATCCCGGAAGCTGCCGCCCGTCTTCTCGAAGGGTCCCGCAATGCGCTCGATGCCGCGGGTGCGGCACTGGCCGCGCACGATCCGGCCTTCCTGGTGACCATTGCCCGCGGTTCGTCCGACCATGCCGCCCTGTTCCTGAAATATGCGATCGAACTGACCACGGGGCGCCCCGTCGCCTCGCTCGGGCCGTCGCTCGCCTCGATCTACGGCGCGAAGATGGCGCTTTCCGGCGCCGGCTCGATCGCCATTTCGCAATCCGGCAAGAGCCCGGACATCGTTGCCATGGCCGAGGCCGCAACCAAGGCCGGCGCCGTTACCATTGCGCTCACCAATACGCTGCCCTCGCCGATCGCCGAAGCGAGCACCCATCCGGTGCATATCATGGCCGGCCCGGAGATCGCCGTCGCCGCGACCAAATCCTATGTCAACTCGATCATCGCCGGTCTCGCCGTTCTCGCGGCCTGGACGAAGGATGCGGCCCTCGACCGCGCGGTGCGCGAGCTGCCCACCCATCTTGCCCGTGCCGTGACGCTCGACTGGAGCGCGCTGTTCGACGGGATCGGAACGTCGGATTCGCTCTATGTGCTCGGCCGCGGACCGGCGCTCGCCATCGCCAGCGAAGCCGCCCTGAAGTTCAAGGAAACGTCCGGTCTGCATGCCGAGGCCTATTCTGCAGCCGAGGTGCTGCACGGGCCGGTGGCGCTCGTGGAGAAACGCTTTCCGGTTCTGGGTCTCGCCGCGCGTGACGCAGCCGAGGCCTCCGTCACCGGCATTCTCGACGATCTCGCCGGCAAGGGCGCGCGGGCCTTCCTGACCGCGGACGCCCATGGCCGCGCAGCACCTTTGCCCTTCGTTGCGACCGGACATCCGCTGACCGACGCGCTCTGCCTCATCCTCCCCTTCTACGGCTTCGTGGAGGCATGGTCGCGCGCCAAGGGCTTCAACCCCGATCAGCCGGCAGCGCTGAAGAAAGTGACGGAAACGCGATGAACGCACAGCGCGACGACACGGCCTTCGCCGTTACCGGTGCCCGGATCTTCGACGGGCAGGACTGGCATGCCGGACAGGCGCTCCTCGTCGGCGCCGGCGTCGTGACCGGCATCGTCGCGCTGGAGGCGCTGCCGGAGGGAATCGAAACGGTTTCCGCCAAGGGGCAGATCCTGGTGCCCGGCTTCATCGACCTGCAGGTCAATGGCGGCGGCGGCGCGCTGCTCAACGATGCGCCGAGCGTCGATGTGATCCGCACGATCTGCGCCGCGCATGCGCGCTTCGGCACGACGGCTCTTCTGCCGACGCTCATCACCGATACGCCGGATGTGCGCAGCCTTGCGATATCGGCCGCGCGCGAGGCGCGGGCTGCAGGCGTTCCCGGTTTCATCGGCTTGCACCTCGAAGGCCCGCATCTGTCGGTCGCGCGCAAGGGCGTCCATGACCCCGATCTGATCCGGCCGATGGAGGCCGACGATCTCGACGTCATCCTCGCCTGCGCTTCGCTGTTCGATGCCGTCATGGTCACGGTGGCGCCCGAGAATGCGACGCTGGAACAGGTGGCGGCCATGAGCAAGGCCGGCATCACCGTCAGCCTCGGCCACACGGCTGCCGACTACGAGACGGTGGCGACCTATGCGCTGGCCGGCGCGCGCACCGTGACCCATCTCTTCAACGCCATGAGCCCGCTCGGACATCGCGAGCCCGGCTGCGTCGGCGCGGCGCTCGATCTGGGCACGCTGCATGCCGGGATCATCGCCGACGGGTTTCACGTCGATCCGGTGTCGATGGGCATCGCGTTGCGGGCAAAGGTCGGGCCGGGCCGCATCTTTCTGGTCACCGACGCCATGTCGACCATCGGCTCGGACCAGACCAGATTTCTGCTCAACGGGCGCGAGATCTTTCGCCGCGAGGGCCGGCTGACGCTGGTCGACGGGACGCTGGCCGGTGCCGACATCGACATGCTGTCCTCCGTCCGCTTCGTGCACCGGACGCTCGACCTGCCGCTCGGCGAGGCGATCCGGATGGCATCCGCCTATCCCGCCGACGCGATCGGCCTTTCGGCCGTCAAGGGTCGGCTTCTGCCGGGGCTCGATGCGGACTTCGTTCTGCTGACGGACGATCTCGACATGGTCGCGACCTATATCGGCGGCCATGCCGTGTTTTCGGCCTGAGGCAGCGATTTTCGGTCAGAGCGCGGCCTTCAGTGCCCGGACGACAGCGGCATCGGTCCGCCGCGCGGCCTCAGGCGCAAAGCCGAGGTCCACGAGGCGGCGGTCGGCTGTCGGAACCGAGACCGAACAGGAGGCGTGAACCTCGCGGACGCTGGTGGCGAGCACAGGCCCGACGGTCGAGAGCGTGACGCCGGAGCCCGGCATGATCGACAGGCGCCCATCTGCCCTGCGGACAAGATCCGCAATGGCCGCGATGCCGTTTGCGGCCGTCGTCTCGCCGCCCGAGGTGAGAATGCGCTCAAAGCCGAGATCGATCGCCGTCTCCAGCGCGGCCGCCTGATCCGGCACGAGATCGAAGGCGCGGTGGAGGGTGCGTCCCAAGCCATTCGCGCGCTGCGCGAGACGGGCGAGCCCGGCGGCATCGAGGGTGCGGTCGCCAAGGCTTGCGCCAAGAACCACGCCGGCCAGACCGGCCTGCCGTGCGGCATCGATCTCCGCTTCCATCATGGCGATCTCGGTCTCGTCAAAGACGAAATCGCCGGCACGCGGACGGATCATCGCATAGACCGGCACGGACATGCGGCCGGCGAGCCGCATGAGACCGGCCGACGGCGTCAGGCCGCCGAGCGCCAAAGCGGAGCAGAGCTCGATCCGGTCGGCGCCGCCGTCCACCGCGGCCACGAGACCCGCGGCGTCATCAACGCAGACTTCGAGCAGAACGGGGCTCATCGGTCATCTCCCGTGAGTGCGAGCAGGGCAGCACCGATCAGGCCGGGTTCGATCCGGCATTCTCCCGGCACGACCAGCGGACGATCGAACTTGCGCAGAATGCGGGTGCGGACGGTCCGGTCGATCGCCTCGATCAGCGATGTGACGCCCGACAGGCCGCCGCCGACGGGCACGATGGTCGCACCGGTGATGTTGATCGCGAGCGCCAAAGGCGAGGAAACAAGATCGACCAGCACCTCGATGGTGCGGGCGGCGTCCGGATCGCCGGCCTGCCAGCGCGCGGTGATGTCGTGGCTCGGCAGCGTCTCCTTGTGAAGCGCCTGGTGAAGCCGCTCCATGCCGCGCGCGGCACCGATCGTGTCGACGCAGCCGCTCTGACCGCAGCCGCAGGCAAAGGCGGGAATGGCGACCGGCGGGTTTCCGGCCGTAGCGGCGACGGCCGGGCCATGGCCCCATTCGCCGGCAAAGCCGCCCTGGCCGTTGATCAGCCGTCCATTGGCGACAAGACCGCCACCGACGCCCGTGCCGAGAATGACACCGAAGACGATGCGGTGTCCGCGTCCGGCACCGAGCCCGGCTTCGGCGAGCGCGAAGCAATCCGCATCATTGGCGATCAGGACCGGCATCTGAAGTCGGTTGCCCAGATCGCGGGCAAGCGGCCGCTGGTCGAGGCAGGGAATATTCGCGACCGTGATGGCCTGCGTCTCCGGATCGACCACGCCGGCAATCGACAGGGCGATGCGCTCCGGCCGGATGCCGGCCTCGGCGAAGGCATCCTCCAGCGCGGCGACGAAGGCATCGAAATCGTGCAGCGGCGTCGGCCGGCGTGTCAGCGGACGAATGTCGTCCGGCGAGGTGGCGACGGCACCCTTGATGGCGGAACCGCCGATGTCGAAACAGACGATCATGCCTCACCCCTTATGATGTGTTCGGCCGCGAGCGCGACCGACAGGAGCCTGCGATCTTCCCCCTGCGGCGCCGAGAGAAGGAAACCGGCCGGCATGCCGGCATCGCCCGTTCCGCAGGGGATGGAGATGCCGCAGCCATCGAGGAAGTTGCCGACCAGCGTGTTGCGCAGCGTCCGGAAATTCGTCTCCACGAACAGCGCGTCGTCTGCCAGAAGCGGCGCGATCGGCGGAGCGACGTGGGGCAGCGTCGGGTGGGCGAGCAGGTCGCGCGGGCCGAGCATGCCGGAAAAGGCGGCGATCATCTTTCGGCGAGCGGCGGTCAGGGCGATATAGTCGGCCATGGCCGTCTTCTCGCCCATGCGCGTGCGGACCACGACGCGTGGGTCCATCCTTTCCGCATCCGGCCCCGCGAGCCGCTCGCGATGAAGCGCGAAGGCTTCGGCGGTCACGAGAGCGCCATGACGGGCAAAGAGCTCGAAGATCTCGGCAAAGAGCGGCACCGGCCGGTGCTCGATACGCGCCCCGGCAGCGGCAAGACGCGCGAGCGCTGCCTCGAAAGCCGCGACGACGCCGGGCTCCGCTCCATCGAACATCACGGTCTGCGGCACGACGAGCGTCAGCCCGTCCACCTCGCCGCGGCCAGCCTCTGGCACGCTCACGCCGCGCATGGCGGCATCGACCCAGACGGCATCCTGCACCGTCCGGCAGAGGGGCCCGAGCGAATCGAGGCTTGCGGCCAAGGGAAAGACGCCGTCCATGGCATAACGGCCGCGCGTTGCCTTATAGCCGACGATGCCGTTGAGGGCTGCGGGAATGCGGATGGAGCCGCCCGTGTCGGTGCCGATCGCAACCGGCACGAGGCCGGACGCCACGGCCACGGCCGAGCCGGAGGAAGAGCCACCGGGAATGCGCGGCACGTCGGTGGAGGCCGCATTGGCGGGCGTGCCGTAATGCGGGTTGATGCCGAGGCCGGAAAAGGCGAATTCGCTCATATTGGTCCGCCCGACGGCCACCATGCCGGCAGCGGCAAGTGCTGCGACGACGGCGGCGTCCTTCGTCGCCGGCCCTTCGTCGAGCACGACCGAGCCCGCCCGGGTGACGGCACCTTCCGTGTCGAACAGGTCCTTCCAGGCGACGGGGATGCCATCGAGAAGACCGCGCGAACGGCCGGCTCCCAAGCGCAGACGCGCGGCCTCGGCCTCCCGCAACGCACGTGGCCCGAGAACCTCGGTAAAGATCGCCGGGTCGGCCGCGGCGATCCGGTCGAGCACCGCTTCCGTCAGCGCGACCGGGTCGAGCGCACCGTTCTGGAGGAGCACGGCAAGGCTGGCGACGGAGAGATCCGTCCGGATATCGTTCATGGGGTGCTCCGACGAGATTGCTGCTCTCTCCTACTGCATTCTCACGAAAACCAAAATCGGCCGTGGTGATTTCTGCGGGACTGCGAGCGGGGGAGCGCCGGGAAGAGCATGGTATCGACAGGCTTCTTGCGAGGACGGCCAAGGCGCTCTACATCATCTGTTGCGCTGCAGCATGCGCGTCGATCCTGGAGCCGCCGGATGATCTTTCACGCCGCCCGACTGTCATTGGCCAATCTTTTCTCACCGGAAACGCGCGCCGCGTTCTGGAAGACGCTGGGCCTGACGATCCTTGCGCTCGTGCTGCTCTGGCTCGGTCTTCGCGAGAGCTTCGTCTATTTCGTCGCCCCGCTCGTCACCGAGATGCTGCCGGGCACGCCGGAATGGGCCGGCTGGTTCACCTTCATCCTCATCATCCTCGCCAGCATCGGGCTGGCGCTCGTGCTGGCCCTGCTGCTCGCGCCGGTCACGGCGCTGATCGCCGGGCTCTTCCTCGATGATGTTGCGGAGGTGATCGAGACCCGGGATTACCCGAACGAGCCCGCCGGCCGGTCCCTGCCGATCGGCGAGGCGATCCGCGGCACGCTGAAATTTCTCGGCGTCGTGATCGTCGGCAATCTGATCGCGCTCTTTCTACTGCTGGTGCCGGGTATCAACCTCGTCGCCTTCTTTCTCGTCAACGGCTACCTGCTCGGGCGGGAATTCTTCGAGTTTGCCGCCATGCGGTTCCGGCCGCCCGAAGAAGCCCGCGCTTTCCGCTCCAAGCACCGCACGACGATCTTCCTCGCGGGGCTGCTTCTCGCCGCCTTTCTCGCGGTTCCGATCGTCAACCTGCTCACCCCGCTCTTTGCGGCCGGGCTGATGGTGCATCTGCACAAGGCGCTTTCGGCGCGCGATCCCGAATTCGGCTATCCCCGCATCCGCCCCTCGGTACGCCCGCCTCTGCAAAGCACTTCTCTCTAAGCCAACCCGGCTGGGACATGGTGCAATCTATAGGAATGGATGGCATCCGAAGATCAACCAAAAGGGGTGTCTTCCAACTCGTCTGTCTTTATTTGCTCGTTTTTTCTTACGACAGCAGAAAACAGAATAGAACGTCGCGTTCCATTCTCGACTTAGTAATGTCTTAAAAATCTTAGCGTATAAGATCGTTTGGTCCCCGAAACACGCGGGCGGACAGACAGCGTTCGCTTCCTTGCTGATGCGCTGTTGTGGAGGCGCGTGTGCAGGGAGGCGGTGAGGAAAAAGCGGCATGGTGAAACGTATCGAGAGGCACGAGGCTCGGATCGGCATGTTCATCGAGTCGCTCGAGGGATCCTGGCAGGACAACCCGATCGGCCAGCGCCGCTTCCTTCTGACATCGGATACCCAGGTCGATCTCATCAAGAACAGCCGGATCACCGGCATCTACATCAACCTTGCCAAGGGTGTCGATGTCGATGGCTCCAGCCGTGGCCTCGCCAGTGTGCCCTCGCCGAACCCTTCCCCACGAAAACGGTCGCTTGCGGAGGAGCGCAAGGCCACCGCCAAAATCGTTCAGGCCTCGGTCAAGCGACTCGAAGGTGCCTTCGATCGGAGCCGAAGCGGCGAGCCGATCGATATCGAGAGCGTGTCCGAGATCGTCGGCGACATATCGACCCAGATCGGCGACAGCCCGGCCATCCTGCTCGACATCACCCGCCTGAAATCGAAGGACAAGGTGACCTTCGTGCATTCCGTCGCGGTATCGGCGCTGCTCGTGCATTTCGCACGGCATCTGCAATTCGAGGAGCCGCTCGTGCGGGTGCTCGGTTTTGCAGGCCTCGTGCATGATATCGGCAAGCTGGCGATTCCCACCGAGATTCTCAACAAAACCGCCGCCCTCACTGCGGAGGAACGCGATGTCATCATGCAGCACCCGGCCGTCGGACACGATATCCTCAAGCGGCAGGGCAACCTGCCGGGCGTCGTGCTCGACATCTGTCGCCATCATCACGAGCGCATGAACGGCAAGGGATATCCGGACGGCATCCCCGCTGCCGATCTTTCGATCTATGTCCGGATGAGCACGATCTGCGACGTCTACGAGGCCGTGACCTCGGTTCGGCCCTACAAGAAGCCCTGGTCGTCCGCCATGGCCCTCTCCTGGATGCTGCAGCATGGCGATCATTTCGATCTTCAGCTGCTCTGGAAGTTCATCCTCAGCCTGGATTCGGAACTGACCCGCGGCGTGGCCTGAAAACCGGCCGAGGCCGGTGAAGAAAATCCTCACATTCCCCATCCGACCGCTTTAAGGTGTCCCTGTCACAATCAGGACGGATACCCGCAAGCCGATGAAGAATACGCGTCTCTTTTCCAACATGGGTGGCCTGCCGGGCCAGAGCGAACTCCTCTCCAGCAAGGCGGTGTTTACCACGGCCTATGCGGTCATTCCCGGCAGCGTCATGCGCGACATCGTCACCAGCGTGCTGCCGCACTGGACGGGAACACGCGCCTGGATCATCTCGCGCCCGCTGACCGGCTTTTCCGAGACCTTTTCGCAATACATCATGGAGGTGGCACCGGGCGGGGGCAGCGACAGGCCGGAACCCGATGCGCGCGCCTCCGCCGCCATCTTCGTGGTGGACGGGGAGATGGTCATCACCTTCGAAGGCGAGGAGAAGGCCCTTCGGACCGGCTCCTTTGCCTATCTGCCCGCCGGACGGGCCTGGACGCTGAAGAACACGGGCGAAGTGCCGGCAAAATTCCACTGGGTGCGCAAGGCCTTCGAGGTGGTCGATGGGCTCGAAGCGCCGCCTGCCGTCTTTACCCATGAAGACGACTGCGAGATCAGCGCCATGCCGGATACCGACGGTCGCTGGGCGACGACACGGTTCCTCGATCCGAACGACGTGCGCTACGACATGCATCTGAACATCGTCACCTTCGAGCCGGGCGCGGTCATTCCTTTCCTCGAAACGCATGTGATGGAACATGGGCTCTACGTGCTGGAGGGCCGGGCGGTCTACCGGCTGAACGAGGACTGGGTGGAGGTGGAGGCGGGCGATTATATGTGGCTGCGCGCCTTCTGCCCGCAGGCCTGCTATGCCGGCGGCCCCGGGCGCTTCCGCTACCTGCTGTACAAGGATGTCAACCGGCACACCAAGCTCTGGTAGCGGCCAGCGGCCACCCCATCTGCCTGGCGCCCATCTGCCTGGCGCCCATCTGCCTGGCGCCCGTCTGCCTGGCGCCCGTCTGCCTGGCGAACGACGTTCACGCCCATCGCCTCGATGTCATGGGCTACCCCAAGGGAAAGTGGCAGGCGACCTGGCGCTCCGCGGAGATCGCCGAAAGCACTGGGCGAACCTGACGGCAGATGTCCTGCGCCTGCGGACAGCGGGTCGAGAACTTGCAGCCGGCCGGCGGATCTAGGGGGCTCGGGATTTCGCCGGAAAGCAGGATGCGGTCGCGGCGGCCGCGATTGTGCGGCTGCGGGATCGCCGACAGCAGGGCCTGTGTGTAGGGGTGGCTCGGACGCGCGTAGAGCGCATCAGTCTCCCCTGTCTCGACGATGGAGCCGAGATACATGACGGCCACGCGGCTCGAGACCTGCCGGACGACGGCGAGATCATGGGCGATGAAGACGTAGGTGAGGTCGAGCCTTTCACGCAGATCGCTGAAGAGGTTGACGATCTGCGCCTGCACCGAGACGTCGAGCGCGGAGACAGGCTCGTCGGCCACGATCAGCTTCGGCTCGACAGCCAGTGCGCGGGCGATGCCGATGCGCTGGCGCTGGCCGCCCGAGAACTCGTGCGGGTAGCGATCGAGATATTCCCGGCGCAGGCCGACGAGGTCCATAAGTTCGCCGAGGCGATCCTCGATGCCGGCGCCTTCACGGATGCGGTGAACCTTCAGCACTTCGGCCAGCACGTCGCGCACCCGGCGGCGCGGGTTGAGCGAGGCGGACGGGTCCTGGAAGATCATCTGGACCTTGCGGCGCACCGGTTTCAGCGCGCGTGCATCCGCCTTGGTGATATCGGTGCCCTCGAAGCTCAGCGTGCCGCCATTGATATCGTAAAGGCGCGTCAGGCAGCGGCCGAGCGTAGATTTTCCGCTGCCGGATTCGCCGACGAGGCCGAGCGTTTCCGCCGGAAAGACATCGAGGCTGATATTATCGACCGCGTGCAGCGTGCGCCCCGAGCCGGGCTTCATTGTCCGCCCGACGGTGAAGGTCTTGACGAGCGACCGGGCCGACATCAGCGGAGCCGGGGACGAAGGAGAAAGCCCGAAAGCTTCCGGCGCTGCGGATACCGGGTTCGAACGGTCGGACGGCATCATGCGAACTCCTCCGCAGACAGGACGGTGCGGCGGAGTGCGGCGCGCTCCGGCTCCTCCAGAATGCACAGAGCGGCCTGCGTGCCGATCTTGCGCAGCGGCGGCCGCTCCAGACAGGCGGATCGGGCAAAGGCGCAACGCGGCGCGAAGCCACACCCCTCGCCGATCCTGTCGGGTGTCGGCGGCATGCCGGGAATGGATTTCAGCCGGGCGAGACGCGGGCCGGTCAGGGGCGGGATGGAGCCCATCAAGCCCCAGCTATAGGGATGGAGCGGGCTTGCGAACATCGCTTCCGTTTCGCCGCGCTCGACGATACGGCCCGCATACATCACGGCAACGCGGTCGGCGACCTCGGAGACGACGCCCATATCATGCGTGATCAGGATGATGGCGGAGCCGAAATCCTTGCGCAGACGCAGCAGCAGATCGAGCACCTGCGCCTGTACGGTCACGTCGAGCGCCGTGGTCGGCTCGTCCGCCACCAAGAGGGCGGGATTGCAGGAAAGCGCCATGGCGATGACGGCGCGCTGGCGCATGCCGCCGGAAAGCTGGTGGGGATAGCGGTCCACCGCTTCCTGCGGATTGGAGAGACCGACCTCGCCCAGAAGCTCGACGGCGCGTTTTCTGGCGGCGCGGGCGGAGATCTTTTCATGGGCGCGGATCTGCTCGGCGATCTGCCAGCCGATCGTGTAGACGGGGTTGAGCGCCGTCATGGGGTCCTGCGAGATCAGGCCGATTTCCCGGCCGCGGATGCTGCGCAGCTCGCCGGGGCTGAGATCGAGGATGCCGCGGCCGCGGAAGGAGACCATGCCCTCGACGCGCGTCGTCTTGCGATCATGGAGGCCGAGCAGCGAGAGCAGCGTCACGGACTTGCCGGAGCCGGACTCGCCGACGATCGAAAGGATTTCGCCCTCGCGTACGGAGAAGGAGACATCGCGGACCGCCCTGACCATTCCCCGGTCGGTGGCGAAGGAGACCGTGAGGCCGTTGACGTCGAGGAGGATGGGTTTTTCCGCAGAGGTCATGGCTTCAGCTTTCCCGCACGCGCGGATCGATGAGGACGTAGACGACATCGACCAGCGCGTTGGCCACCACCACGAAGAACGAAGCATACATGACGGTCCCGAGGACCATGGGCAGGTCGAGGTTGAGCAGCGCCTGATAGGTCAGCCGTCCGACGCCGTTCAGCCCGAACACGACCTCCGTGAGCAGCGCCGAGCCGCCGACGAGCACGCCGAAATCGAGACCGAACATCGTGACGAAGGGGATGAGCGAGGTGCGCAGCGCATGGCGGACCATCACGCGCGCAGGGCTGAGGCCCTTGGCGCGGGCGGTGCGGATGAAGTCCTCCTGATAGGCCTCCACCAGATTGGCGCGCAGAACCCGGCCGTAGATGCCGATATAGAGAGCAGCCAGCGTGAACCAGGGGATGATCAGCGTCTTGAACCAGCCCCAGGGGTCGGTGAGCAGCGGCTTGTAGCCGAGCGAGGGAACCCAGGAGAAGAAGATCGTGTCGTGAAAGCGGCTCTGGGTGATGAGGTTCATGACCTCGCCCAGCCAGTAGACCGGCATCGACACGCCGATCAGGGCCAGCACCATCAGCCCGCGATCGAGCAGCGTATCGCGCGCGAGCGCCGCCACCACGCCGACGAGAATGCCGCCGATGACCCAGAGCACGGCGGCACCGGCCACCAGCGACAGGGTGACGGGTGCGGCCTGGGCGACGGCCGGCACGATGCGCAGGCCGCGGTTGACGAAGGAGGTCAGGTCCTGCGTGACGAACAGCCGGTTCATCATGATGACGTACTGGACGGGCAGCGGCCGGTCGAAGCCGAAATCCTTGCGGATCGCCTCCACCGTCTCGGGCGAGGCATTGCGTCCAGCCAGCCGTGCCGCCGGATCGGAGCCCGGCGTGGCGAAGAAGATGAGGAAGACGAGCGCGGAAATGCCGACCATGACGAAGAGCATCTGACCGAGGCGCTGGAGAACGGCAAAGACCATCGGCGTTCTCCTCAGACCAGTTTCGTGCGCGGATCGAGCGCATCGCGGATGCTGTCGCCGAGCACGTTCAGCGACAGGACGGTCAGCGCGATGGCGATGCCCGGTGCAAGCGCCACCGCGGGGCGGGTGTAGAGCAATGTCTGCCCGTCCTGGATGATCGTGCCCCAGCTCGCATCCGGTGCCTGCACGCCGATCGACAGGAAGGAGAGCGAGGATTCCGTGATAATGTTCAGCGCCATCATCAGCGGTACGAAGACGATCAGCATGGTGGAGACGTTGGGCAGGATGTCGTTGACGAGGATGCGCCAGGCGGGAATGCCAAGGCCGGTGGCCGCCAGCACGAACTCGCTCCGCTTCAGCGCCATCACCCGGCCGCGCACGGGCCGCGCGACATAGGGCACATAGATGATGCCGATGATGACGATGGGCAGCAGGAGGCTGTCGCCGGTGATCTCGATCGGCCCGATGACGATGCCGTGCGACAGGAGCACGATGGAAAGCGAGATGGCGAGAAGATAGACCGGAAACGCCCAGAGGATGTCGAGGATGCGCGAGAGGATCTGGTCGGTGATGCCGCCGAAGAAGCCGGCGGTGATGCCGATGATCGCGGCCAGCACGAGACAGATGACGGTCGCGGACGTCGCGATCAGCAGCGAATTCCGCCCGCCATAGAGAAGCCGGGCGGCAACGTCGCGTCCCTGCGTATCCGCACCGAGAAAATATTGCGCGTTATAGGTCGGGCCGATCGGCGTGACGCCGAGACCGAGCCCCTCCGTCGAGGCCTGCATGACCTTGACCCGCTTGCCATCGACCGTGATGCGCGCCGACAGGTTGGAGCGGAACGGGTCGCTGGCGGCGACATAGCCGGCATAGAGCGGGGCCGACAGGCTGGAGAGGACGATGAGGACGAGCACGATGGCGGCGAGGATCGTCGGCTTGTCGCGCCGCATCAGCAGCCAGGCCCGACGCCAGGGGCCCGCACCCGCCCGCCGGCCGGTGTCTTCCTCCAGACCAAGGGACGGCAGACCAAGGGGCGGCACTTCGGGAACGAAGGCCTCTGTGGACGCGATGTCGGACGGAATGCTCATGTCATTTCCTGCAGGCGTCTGGCGGTCGAGAGCCGCGCGGTCTTGGCGGGAACGTCCGGCGGCGCCGAGCCTTCATGGGCCTGCGCCGCCGGATTGTCGTTACATCACCGGAGGGTTACTTCACCCACGACTGGGAGATGAACCAGCGGTTCTGCTTGTTGAACACGTAGTTCCCGAGGCGGGCAGAGGTGAAGTTGACGCTTTTCGGCGTGAGGAGCGGGGCGAGCGGCGCCTGTTCCATGAAGCCCTTGTCGATCTCGGCCCAGATGGCATTGGCGGCATCCTGATCGGTCAGCGCCGTGGTCATCGCCTGCTTCATCTTGGCGTCCAGCTCCTTGTTGCAGTAGCCGGCAATGTTGATGGAGGCGTCGGAGCCCTTGTTGAACGAACTGCAGGACAGGAGCACGTTCAGGAAGTTCGAGGCCGCAGGATAGTCCTGGTACCACTGGCTGACGCTGATCTGGACGTTGTTATTGGTGTTCTGGATATAGGTGAACTGGATATTGGGCGAGATCGCCTTCATCGAGGCGTCATAGCCAAGCTCGGTGAGGACGCTGGCGATATAGGTGCCGATGCCGCGGGCGACCGCATTGTCCTCGGCGATGACGGTGACCTTCTGGCCCTTGGTGCCGCTTTCGTCCACCAGCGCCTGCGCCTTCTCCATGTCCGGTTCGGACCAGGTTTCGCCGGGCGACTTCGTATAGAGGCAGCTGTCGACATGGCCGGGGAAGTCCGGCGGCAGGATCTGGCAGACCGGCTGTCCGAGAACGTCGCCGCCGAAGAGGCCGACGAGCGCATCGCGATCCAGCGCATAGTTGACCGCCTGGCGCACCTTCACATTGTCGAAAGGCGCAAGGTTGGTGTTCATCGGCGCGTACCAGAAGGCCGCCAGCGGATCGATATGGACCTGGCTGGCATATTTCGCGCCGATTTCCGGCAGACGGTCGGAGGGCGGCGTGTCGAACATCCAGTCGATCTGGCCGTTGATGATGGCGTTGATCGCCGCTTCCTCGGTCAGGCCGAACTTGTAGACGACCTCGTCGGGATAGCCGTCCGGCTGCGCATCGACGCTCCATTCCTTGAAGGACGGGTTGCGCTTCAGCACCATTTCCGAATTCGGATCGTAGCTCGCGATCATATAGGCGCCGGTGCCCGGGATCGGCGTGGTGCCGGCGTCCGTCAGCGGCGCATCGGCCGGCACGATCGAGGCGTGGGGTACGGCGAGCTTCGAGAAGATTTCGGCGTCCGGCGCGACGAGGTTGATCGTCACCGTGCCCGCCGAGTCGTCGCCGGTCACGCCGCCTTCGAGCGTGCAGGATGCGGCATCCGCGATGCATTTGTCGGCGCCGACAATGCCGTTGTAGAAGCTGCCCGTGGTCGGTCCCTTGATCTTGAAGATACGCTGGAACGAGGCGACGACATCGGACGGCGTGACCTCCTTGCCGTTCGAGAACTTGATGCCCTTGCGGATCTTGAAGACGTAGGTCTTGCCGTCATTGGTCGGCTTCGGCACCTCCTCGGCGATCGAGGGCACGATCTCGAAGCCATCGCTGCCGCCCGCCTGCTTGAACTTGACCAGACCGTCATAGGTCATCTGGAAGACCTGCCAGAACTGGGCCGTATAGTTGATCATCGGATCGACCGTGCCGGCAGCCGAAACGGCGGCGAGCGTGATCGTCCCGCCGCGATGCTCGCTCATGAGGGCCGCGCGATCCTGCGCCAGGGCGACACCGCCCAGCGCCGTCTGGGCGAGGAGGCAGGTCGCGAGCATCGCGCCTGCGTGTCGGGTAAGCTGTTTCAGATGCATGGTCATGATCGTCGTTCCCTTGTTATTATGGCTTTTGCGTTATCCTGCGTGTCGATGGTCCTGCCGGGTCTTAAGGTGCCTTTTCCTCGAGAAAGGCGCCCACGACGGCCATCGTTTCCTGCCGCTCCTCGACATGCGGCATGTGGCTGGACTGCTCGAAGATGGTCCAGCGCACGTCGGGGATCTCGTCGGCATAGGGCTGGACGCAGGCTTCCGTCGCCTCGTCGAAGCGGCCGGAAATCAGGAGCGTCGGGACGGCGATGGTGGACAGCCGGCCGACGATCGACCAGTCCTTCATGGTGCCGATGACGTGGAATTCGTTGGGGCCGTTCATCGTGTGGTAGACGGTTGGATCCGCCGCGATCGCATCGAAGGTGCGCTGGACCTCCGGCGGCATCGGCACGACGCGGCAGACATGGCGCTGATTGAAGACGTCGGTCGCCGCCATGTAGTCGGCACTGTCCGTCGTTTCCGCCTGCTCATGCTTCAGCAGCGTCGCCTGCACGTCCTCCGGCAGCTCCCGGCGCAGGCGGTTGGCTTCCGAAATCCAGGTGTGCATGGAGGCCGGCGAATTGGCGATGATCAGCGCCTTCAGGCCGTCCGGCCGGTCGACGGCGAATTCTGCGCCGAGCATGCCGCCCCAGGACTGGCCGAGCAGGCAATAGGCCTGGCGGATGCCGAGATGGTCGATGAGGTTGTGAAGCTCCGCCTTGAAGAAGGCAACGGTCCAGAAGTCGCCGCCTTTTTCCGGAAGATGGGTCGACTGCCCGTTGCCCACCTGGTCGTAATGGATCACGGCGCGGCCGGTGGCGGCGATGTCCTTGAAGCTATCGACATAATCATGCGTGCAGCCCGGGCCGCCATGCGCGACGATCAGAGGCGGCTTCGGCGAGGACAGGTCGCCTGTGACCCGATACCAGGTCTGGTACTCGCCATAGGGCGCAAAGCCTTCGATGATCTCCATTTTTTCCCTCTCCTCTGTTTTTCAGGCACCGCTGCGGGTGCGTTTGTCGTTGCGGCAGATGGCCTCGGCCGCGTCTTCGATGGTCATGCCCCAATCCATGGCGACGGAGCGCAGCCGCTTCCAGGCCGCCGCTTCGCCGCCGCCTTCGTTCTGGAGCAGGTGCAAAATGGCACGCACGACGATCGGTCGCTGGCGCAGCCGGTCTTCCAGCACTCGGATATCGTCGGCCTGGGCGCGAACCTGCTGATAGGCATGGGCCGCGATGAGCAGCGCGCTGTAGGCACCGGTCGAGCCGATGGGTTTCAGCAGATGGGCGTTGGAGCCCTGGTCCAACGCCCATTCGATCCGTCCCGGCGCTTCCGAGCCGATCAGCGCGATGATGGGCATGGGGGCAAACCCCCGCGGCCAGGGAAACTGCCCGTCATGCCCCATGTCGGCATCGAAGAAGACGACGTCGGCGGACGCCTGCGCCTCGTCGAGATGCGGCCAGGAGACCGTCACCCGGATCTGCAGAAGTTCGAGCTGGCGTCGCAGCGCATCCACCAGAGGATGCTCCCGGTGCAGGATCACGGCATGCCATTGAGCGAGGGGCGGCCGGGTGCGATGCGTCATTTGACCACCTTCAAGGCAGCGGGGACGACGGGCAGATCGGCCCTGATCCCGGCGCGCACGAGAAAGGGGTCGGCGACGATGGCATCCTCGGCGCTCTCAACCAGCGCGAAGCCGCCCGTCTCGTCGGACAGGCCCAGATGCGGCCGCAGCGCAGCGTGATGGGTCTTCCGATCGATGCGGATCGGCCCGGCCGGCGTGTCGAAACTTCGGGCCGTGACGACCTTGCGGATCGCATCCGGCGCGTCCGTGCCGGCGTCCGAGATGGCGCGCGTCAGGATCGACATCGCCATGTAGGCCGAAAAGAAGGGCGTGGTGATGCGCCGGCCGGAGCCGTGCCGCTCCGCCATTCGCGCCTTGAATGCCCGGTTTTCCGGCGTTTCCAGCCGATCGAAATAGATCGACGTGGACAGATGACCACGACGGGCGGAGGGTGCGAGGCCTTCGAGATCGCTTTCCGACATATTGCAGGCGACGATCGGCGGCGCGTCCGTCGCATTCTCGCGATCGTCGCCATAGGCGGCGATGAAGGCGGCGGCAGACTGGCCGACGAGATTGCTCAGGATGAAATCCGGCTTCTTCTGGCGGATCTCGGTGATCAGGTGATCGACCTCGATCGAGCCGAGCGGCACGTAGCGGTCCGAGACGACCTGCCCTCCGGAGGCTTCCATGCGCTCGCGGGCGATGCGGCTGATCTCCCAGCCCCAGATATAGTTGGAGCCGACGGTGAAGGCGCGCCGCCCGAAGCGCGGCAGGACATGATCGAACAGGGGCAGCAGATGCTGGTTCGGACAGGCGCCGAGATAGATGGCGCTGTCGCTTGCCTCGAAGCCTTCATAGGGAAAGGCATACCAGAGAAGCGCGCCGTGCCGTTCGACAACGGGCAAAACGTCCTTGCGGCTCCAGGATGTGATCGTGCCGATGATGTGGCGACATTTTCGCTCGCGGATCGCCGATTCCGCAAGGACGGCGTAGTCTTCGGCGCGGCCGCAGGGATCGTCGATCGTGGCGACGATCGAAAAGCGCGACGCCGGATCGGTGTTGACCTCGGCAATCGCCGCCATGGCCCCGTCCACCGCATCCCGGCCGAGAGCCGCATAGGGGCCGGTGGTCGAATAGAGGATGGAAACGGGAATGGCGGTGCGGCTCATCGATGCTGCGCCCTTCTCTGTCCGTCATGCCTGCCACTGTGCTTCACGACCGTCCATCCCCTTGTCGGCTTCCAAGCCATGATGACGGGTAACGTCACGTCGACAAACAAAAAAAGCCCCGAGTCGCTCAACGCGATCTTCGGGGCTCGATTGCCGTCGGCGTCTTCCGCCATCTGTTGACCTGAGGTTACGCCGAGGGCGGATTGCAGTCAATCCCGACCCCTGCTTGTTTTTTGATCATCGAACCTGACGCAGCCCGAAAAGACTGGTTCTCCGCCGGGGCGGCCGGTATAAGAGGTGCGGGCGTGTGCTGCGTGCGCCCTCGGCTTCCCGAAAACCTACGGAGATTGTGTCCAACCTTTTTCGAGGTGTCAAAGCCATGACCAAACACCACGCTTCCCCTCTCTCCAAAGGCCGCATCCAATCGACCGTCCGCGCGTTTCTCGACAATGAAACATCGAGCGGCCTGCTGTTGATGGGCGTCGCGCTGCTCGCCATTCTCACGGCGAACTCGCCCTTCGCGGAAGCCTATTTCGGCGCGCTGCATATCTATGTCGGCCCGTTGAGCCTGCAGCACTGGATCAACGATCTGCTGATGGCAGCGTTCTTTCTGGTTGTCGGCCTCGAGATCAAGCGCGAACTTCTCGACGGGCAGCTCTCCACCTGGAGCCGGCGCATTCTTCCGGGCGCCGCCGCAGCGGGCGGCATGGCGGTCCCGGCACTGATCTACATCGCCTTCAACTATCAGGATCCGGTCGCCGTGCATGGCTGGGCCGTTCCGTCCGCAACCGATATCGCCTTTGCGCTCGGCGTCCTCTCGCTCCTGGGGCCGCGCGTGCCGGCATCGCTGAAGATTTTTCTCGCTGCCCTCGCGATCATCGACGATCTCGGCGCCGTGGTCATCATCGCCCTGTTCTACACGTCGGACATGAACCTGATGGCGCTCGGCGGGGCGGCCGTGGTCATCGGCGCACTGATGGCCCTCAACCGAGCCGGCGTGCAGCGTCTGTTGCCCTATCTGGTCCTGGGTGCAGCACTCTGGGTTCTCGTGTTCGCCTCCGGCGTCCATGCGACACTTGCCGGCGTCATTCTCGCGCTGACCATTCCGATCCGCCGGACGCCGGGTACGCCGGAAGCCACGCCCGACACCTCGCCCCTGCACCGGCTGGAGCATGCCCTCCACAAGCCGGTTGCCTTCATCATCGTGCCGATCTTCGGTTTTGCGAATGCCGGCGTGTCCTTTGCCCATATCACCCTCCCCGCCCTGATCGAGCCCGTCACGCTCGGCGTCGCCATGGGTCTCGTGCTTGGAAAGTGCATCGGGGTGTTCGGAACCGTCTTCCTGCTGGTGAAGATGAACCTCGCGGACCTGCCGGCCAAGGCGAGCTGGGGCCAGACCCTCGGCGTTTCCCTGGTCTGCGGCATCGGCTTCACCATGAGCCTCTTCATCGGTCTCCTCGCCTTTTCCGATCCCGACATGCAGGATCGCGTCAAGGTGGGCATCCTCATCGGCTCGCTGATCGCCGGCCTGCTCGGCTACACGATCCTGCGCGTCACCAACCGACGCGCCACGACGGCAGCCGTCCAGAGCGCCTGAGTGCGGCGAACGTCGGTGCAGGCTTTCCCGTAAGGACGCCTGCACCTTGATTTTGCCGAGATTTAACCGCTATATCGACTCTGAAGCCGGGTGACATAAGCGACGGTGTCGGAAGGGCTCGCTCGTTGATTGACAAAAACGCACAGGACAGAGATGAGGCGGCGCGTGCTGCACACGCGCTGAACCGTTGCAGAAGTGCGTCGATGTGGCAGTTTCCGGGACGCCGATGATCCAGCTCGAACGCGCAACGAAATTCGCCAGAGCCAAGGGCGTTACCAAAACAATCCTGAACGATGTCAGTTTCACGATCCCGCGCGGCAGAAGTCTTGCGCTGTTGGGGCGAAACGGCGCAGGTAAATCCACCCTGCTGCAGATCATCGCCGGGACGCTGCATCTCGATAAGGGCTCGGTTCGGCGAGACGCGAAGGTTTCCTGGCCACTCGGCTTTGCCGGCAGCTTTCAGGGAAGTCTGAGCGGCGAGCAGAATGTCCGGTTCGTCGCCCGGATCTACGGCGTCGATACGGAAAGCCTTGTCGAATATGTGCGGGACTTTGCCGAACTGGGTGAGTTCTTCAGAGCTCCCGTGCAGACATATTCATCCGGGATGAAAGCCCGTCTGGCTTTCGGGATTAGCATGGGCGTGAAATTCGATTACTATCTCGTCGATGAGGTGACCGCCGTCGGCGACACCAATTTCAAGCGAAAGTCGCACCAGGTCTTTAAAGAGCGTTTAAAGGGTTCGGATGTCATCATGGTGTCTCACAGCACCTCGACCCTGAAGGATTATTGCCACTCCGGCGTGGTTCTGGAAGATGGCAAGCTGATCTATTTTGAAAATCTGGCTGACGCGGTTCGCGTGCACGAGGAAAACATGGCGAGGTCCTATCGGTGATTACGGCAAAGGCAAGCGATGCTTCCGCGACCGCTGCGGCAAATTCTTCCGCGCAGGCCAAGCCACGGCATCTGATGCTGCTGAAGGGCCTGCTCGAAATGAGGCCTCCGGTGGTCGAACGACCGACGGTCGAGGTCGAGCCGGAAGCACCGGAAGGCGACACCGTTCTCAGCCGGCCCAATGCCCGGCTGAAACTTCGCCATATGGTGATCATCGCCACATTCTTCTGCGCCGTGCTCATCCCCACGATCATCGCCGGCGCCTACATGATGTTCGTCGCTGCCGACCAGTATCACAGCACGACCGCGTTCTCGGTCCGCAGTCTGGAGTCCTCGCAGCCTTCGGACCTGATGGGTATCTTCACCCAGGCGTCCGGCGGCAGCACCGTGAGCGATTCCTATATGCTTCTCGACTACATCCTGGGACCCGAAATGGTGCAGGCGGCCGACGAGGCGTTCGATCTGGACAAGGTCTTTGCTCCGCGCGGGCTCGATTTTTTCTACGGTCTAGATCACGACCTGACGATCGAGGAAAAAATCCAGTACTGGAAGAGCATGGTTTCCGTCAATTTCGACCAGTCTTCCGGCGTCTTGAACCTTAGCGTCAAGGCGTTCGATCCGTCGTCGTCTCAGGCGCTGTCGCGCTTCATCGTTACCCAGAGCGAAAACCTTGTGAACAGCGTTTCCGACGCCGCCAAATCCGAGGTTCTGCGCGATGCCGAGAATGCGGTTCTGAAGACGGAAACCCGTCTTGGAAATGCGCAAATCGAGGTCCGGAAATTCCGAAATGTCATGCAGGAAGCCGATCCGACGGAAGGCGCCAAGCTGGCCGCTCAGATCGTTGCGACGCTCGAACAGCAACTTTCGGTCGCCAAGACCGAACTCAGCGTCGCACTGTCGCAGATGTCGGAAGACTCCCCGCGCGTGAAAGTTCTGAATTCTCAGATCGCCAGCATCGAGCAGCAGCTGCTGCAGGAGCGTGACCGCTTCGGCGACGGGCATTCGGGCAAGAAGGGCCGCGTATATGCGGACGACGCGACGGATGTCGCAGGCCGGCTCGACCACTACGAGAAGCTCGAAACCGAACGCGGCTTTTCCGAAAAAGCCTATACGGCAGCTCTCGCAGGTCTCGAAAAGGCAAAAATCGAAGCGTCATCACGCGATCGATACATGGCCGTCGTGATCAAGCCGACATTGCCGCAACTCGCCCTCTATCCGAGCCGCCTGCTCAACACGCTGCTCGTCTTCGCCATCGGACTGATGATGTGGGGCGTTGGCGTCATGGTGTTCTACAACATCCGGGATCGGAACTAGGCCAGACCGGTATTCGTCGCAGCGAGGGCTTTGCGAGGGCGACCGGATGACGTGTTCATTCGGTCCACGCATCTCTCGGTGAGACTGCAATCGACGTGCGCGATTTCGTCGTGCGAAACCCTGATTTTTCGCGCGCGGTTTGACGGGATCCCCCTTGGCTCTTAGGTTGGCAATCGCTTGACGCAATGCATTGCGATCATAAGCGTTCGCCGCCGGAACGCCTCCGCCTTTCTGTGCTTGCAGAAGCGCTGGAGCCCGGGTGATGTCGCCCATCCGGCTCGCCGTAACAATGATCCGCAGCAAGCGACCCATTGCATCGGCGAACGTGTGGATCCTGGCCGGTCAGATGGCCTCAGAAAGGTTCCAGCGCCCGATCCTTGGCCCTCGTTTTCGGTGCGGCCTGCTGTCAGGCAAGACGGATCGAGCGATCATCGCGCGATACCGGTTGTCGCGATCGGGCGTTTGCGAGACATTCTTTCCGGTTGCCCGGTTGATGGCGGCGGAGATCTGGCGATTCCGGCCTTGCGGGCCAGGCGGTCGAGGTTGAGATCGACGTCGCGATAGACGCGCTTTGTCTGCATCAGGCGTTCGATGGCGTCCATCGTCCCGGCATCTTCGGCCGTTGCCGCCTCAGGGGCCGCCCTCTCGGAAGACGACACATCGGGAGCCGGAACGTCCGGAGCGGACGGCATGACCGAGACCCGTTCCGGCGGCGCACCGGTCGACGCGGCTGCGATCGACAGGATCACGAGCAGGCAGAGATTGGCGATTGCGATCACCGGCCGGACATAGGCACCTTGCGCCCAGGCGAGATCCAGAACGACGAACAGATCGACGGCTGCCGAGAGAAGAAGGCAAAGTGCTGTGAACAGGCTGGCGCGATAGGCCGGCGCCGCCCCCTCGAACGGCGCCAATCGCAAGGCATCCGTGCCGGGCCGCATGAGACGGAGGATGGCAAGGGCATAGCCGACGAAGATCGCGATCAGAGCCACATCGATCGCCTCCCGCGCAAGAACGAGGAGCAGCACGATCGTCATGGCGGGAAGCCCATGAACCCCATACCGCAGCCACCCCCACGGCCTCTTCCCCCGCACGAGATTTTCAACACCGGCATAGGCAAGCGGCGGAACGAGGGCCGGCCCGACAGGCGCCAGAAACACCATCGCCTGCACGTCATAGCCCCAGCGCAGCCCGGAGCGGACCGATTGCCAGATGCTGATGACGATCAAGACGATCAGCGTAAGACGCCGCGACACCCCCTCGTCCCGTCGAAGCACGGTGGCGAGAAGCAGGAGAAGCAGCAGGGCAACGACGAAGGGCAGCGGAATGAAGGGCATCGGGAGCGCGACGATCTGGATGAAGACGAAAGCGCCATCATGGCAAATTCCGATGTCCCCCGCGACCTCGATCCTGATCGAGGTCGCCCGGCGACGTTGGCTTGACCGCCATCCATCGTCGCCCCCGATCAATCCTGGCGATGTCGATCACGTCCTCAACCGTCCAGGATGGTTGGGCACCCAACACCATGGGATGTGCGCCTACCGGCCGAGCATTCGGTGCTGCACTGAGCCAGATGGCACGCCCCACCCCCTCCCCCGCGTCACGCATCCCAGAAACRCCAAAACCCCCGGCCATTACGGCGCGGGGGTATTGGTGAGTTTGTTTTTTATCTGTGGTGTGTTTTGGTTGCGGGGGCAGGATTTGAACCTGCGGCCTTCAGGTTATGAGCCTGACGAGCTACCGGGCTGCTCCACCCCGCGGAAGGTTATGGGGTACTGAGTNTTGGTTGCGGGGGCAGGATTTGAACCTGCGGCCTTCAGGTTATGAGCCTGACGAGCTACCGGGCTGCTCCACCCCGCGGAAGGTTATGGGGTACTGAGTTTGTTGGGAGAAGATGTTTGTTTGTTTGCGCTTAGCAGACCTGGCAGCGACCGACTCTCCCGCGTCTTAAGACGAAGTACCATAGGCGCTGGGGCGTTTCACGGCCGTGTTCGGAATGGGAACGGGTGCGGCCACCCCGCCAGAACCACCAGGTCGGCTAAGGGCAAACGAAACGAGAAGCTGGATTTTGTGATCAGACATGGGTCGAGCGGTGCGCAGGATGTGCTTTCGGGCTCGACGGATGCTGGATTTGAACACGTCTTTGGAATGCTTGCTTCACACCTGTGACCCAGACCCTTCGGTCTGGCAAGCGCAAAGCGCGTCGTCCGCAGCGAATCGACCGGAGGTCACGACAGCGTGCGGACAAAACATGCGATCGAGCCGGCGAAGGCTTTTCGCCTTCACCGTGCGATGAGCATGGGCAATGGGAACGATCAAGTTCGATCGAACGATTAGTACCGGTAAGCTTCATGCATTACTGCACGTCCACACCCGGCCTATCAACGTGGTCGTCTTCCACGGTTCTCAAGGGAATACTCGTTTTCAGGGGGGTTTCCCGCTTAGATGCCTTCAGCGGTTATCCCGTCCATATATAGCTACCCTGCTATGCCCTTGGCAGGACAACAGGTCCACCAGAGATATGTCCATCCCGGTCCTCTCGTACTAGGGACAGATCCTGTCAATATTCCAACACCCACGGCAGATAGGGACCGAACTGTCTCACGACGTTCTGAACCCAGCTCACGTACCGCTTTAATTGGCGAACAGCCAAACCCTTGGGACCTGCTCCAGCCCCAGGATGCGATGAGCCGACATCGAGGTGCCAAACAACCCCGTCGATATGGACTCTTGGGGGTCATCAGCCTGTTATCCCCGGCGTACCTTTTATCCGTTGAGCGATGGCCCTTCCACGCGGGACCACCGGATCACTATGACCGACTTTCGTCTCTGCTCGACTTGTCAGTCTCGCAGTCAGGCGGGCTTATGCCATTGCACTCGACGAACGATTTCCGACCGTTCTGAGCCCACCATCGCGCGCCTCCGTTACTCTTTCGGAGGCGACCGCCCCAGTCAAACTACCCACCATACACTGTCCCGGATCCGGATAACGGACCGCGGTTAGACATCCATGACGATAAGGGTGGTATTTCAAGGATGGCTCCACGAGAACTGGCGTCCCCGCTTCAAAGCCTACCACCTATCCTACACATGCCGACACGAATGCCAGTGTAAAGCTATAGTAAAGGTGCACGGGGTCTTTCCGTCTGACCGCAGGAACCCCGCATCTTCACGGGGAATTCAATTTCACTGAGTCTATGCTGGAGACAGCGGGGAAGTCGTTACGCCATTCGTGCAGGTCGGAACTTACCCGACAAGGAATTTCGCTACCTTAGGACCGTTATAGTTACGGCCGCCGTTTACTGGGGCTTCAGTTCAAAGCTTGCACCTCTCCCTTTAACCTTCCAGCACCGGGCAGGCGTCAGGCCCTATACGTCGTCTTAAAGACTTCGCAGAGCCCTGTGTTTTTGATAAACAGTCGCTACCCCCTGGTCTGTGCCACCCCATCCTACTTGCGTAGAAAAGGGTCACGCTTCTTCCGAAGTTACGCGTGCAATTTGCCGAGTTCCTTCAGCATAGTTCTCTCAAGCGCCTTGGTATGCTCTACCTGACCACCTGTGTCGGTTTCGGGTACGGTCTATACGGTGGGGCTATTTCCTGGAACCGCTTCCCCGCCCTGACAATCCAATAAGTCAGAACAAGTTACGCAATCCGTCACTTCCCACCAGGCCCACGAATATTAACGTGGTTCCCATCGACTACGCGTTTCCGCCTCGCCTTAGGGGCCGGCTAACCCTGCTCAGATTAACTTTAAGCAGGAACCCTTGGTCTTTCGGCGAGAGGGTCTCTCACCCTCTTTATCGTTACTCATGTCAACATTCGCACTTCCGATACCTCCAGGAGCCCTCACGGGTCTCCCTTCACAGGCTTACGGAACGCTCCGCTACCACGTAATCCCAAAAGGATCACATCCTCAGCTTCGGTGCATGGCTTTAGCCCCGTTACATTTTCGGCGCAAAGACCCTTAATTAGACCAGTGAGCTGTTACGCTTTCTTTAAATGATGGCTGCTTCTAAGCCAACATCCTGGTTGTTTTGGGATCCTCACATCCTTTCCCACTTAGCCATGACTTGGGGACCTTAGCTGGAGGTCAGGGTTGTTGCCCTCTTCACGACGGACGTTAGCACCCGCCGTGTGTCTGCCGATTAGTACTCTCAGGTATTCGGAGTTTGATTAGGATCAGTAAGACGGTGAGTCCCCATAGCCCATTCAGTGCTCTACCCCCTGAGGTATTCGATCGACGCACTACCTAAATAGTTTTCGCGGAGAACCAGCTATCTCCGAGTTTGATTGGCCTTTCACCCCTAGCCACAAGTCATCCCAATCTATTGCAACAGATGCGGGTTCGGYCCTCCAGTTGGTGTTACCCAACCTTCAACCTGCTCATGGCTAGATCACTCGGTTTCGGGTCTAATGCAACATACTATGATCGCCCTATTCAGACTCGCTTTCGCTGCGCCTACACCTATCGGCTTAAGCTTGCATGTCACACTAAGTCGTTGACCCATTATACAAAAGGTACGCCGTCACCAATAATGGCTCCGACTGTTTGTAGGCAACCGGTTTCAGGTTCTATTTCACTCCCCTTGTCGGGGTGCTTTTCACCTTTCCCTCACGGTACTTGTTCGCTATCGGTCATGCACGAGTACTTAGGCTTGGAGAGTGGTCTCCCCATGTTCAGACAGGATTTCACGTGTCCCGCCTTACTCTAGGACGATAATTGCGTCACCGCATACGGGGCTATCACCCACTATGGCCGACCTTTCCAAGTCGTTCTGCTTTATCAATTATCGCCACTGGCCTGGTCCGCGTTCGCTCGCCACTACTTGCGGAGTCTCGGTTGATGTCCTTTCCTGCAGGTACTTAGATGTTTCAGTTCCCTGCGTTCGCCTCTTACACCCTATGTATTCAGGTGTAGATACCTTATCACAATGCTTGGAAACCAAGCGCGTCCTCGACGCGGCAACCCGCAACCCGTCAGCCGTCAACAGAAGGATACCAACTGCTCACCGCTCACCCGTTCCGGATCACACGTGCTTTCGGCACGCCTGATTTCCCAAGCATTTAAGGTGGGTTTCCCCATTCGGACATCTAAGGATCAAAGCTTATTCGCAGCTCCCCTTAGCTTATCGCAGCGTATCACGTCCTTCTTCGCCTGTGCATGCCAAGGCATCCACCAATTGCCCTTAATTCACTTGATCGTTCTCATTGCCTATGCTCATCATCCTGTTTGATTTGGCTAAGCTATCCCTCTCGCTTGCGCTCGAAGGGCAGCCCAAATCTGACTATCCGGGCACCTCTCGGGTGTATCGGACAGACCGGATCTCGCTAACGATATGCGAGTTCCGAACAACGAAGGTTACCTTTTACAACCCCCGTCTTTCAATGATGCCATCGACGTGTTCGATCTGATCCTCTTTGCAGGCACGCCGGTGCACTGCGAGGTCAGATCTTAAGACCAGCTTCTCGAGATAATGTCTGAGAGCGCGCGGTCAGGCAACGCTCACCGGCAAACCATCGAAAGGCCATCCGGAACACCAAAATCCCCGCATCCCTTTCAGGATACGACGCTTTCAGCACGCCAAACCGCCAACAATGATCATGCCTTGAGTTGCAGGCTTCCCTCCTTCCCCAAACCCTCAACCGCGTCAGGTCGGCTAGACCTTCATACGGTTTCAAACGGGCCCGGGCTCGGACGTTCCGACAAACCATCTCGCGACGATCCATCACAACACCTGGAAGCCTCCAGACATATCTTCTCTTCACAATGTATCAGAACAGGCATCAGGCTCTTAAAGCCGATGCAAACGGGTTTTTCTCTCTTAGGATATCTCTTTGTCCGTCATCCACCAAAGAGTGGTGGAGCTGAGCGGGATCGAACCGCTGACCCCCTGCTTGCAAAGCAGGTGCTCTCCCAGCTGAGCTACAGCCCCAATCAAGGGAGTGATCAGATGTCGGCCAGCCGCGTCAGGAGGCTTCAACCTCAAACCGACCGCCGGTCACACGACACTGCTCACTAAAACATGGTGGGCCCGGGTAGACTCGAACTACCGACCCCACGCTTATCAAGCGTGTGCTCTAACCAACTGAGCTACGGGCCCATGACTTTAAAGCGTTCACGCGCTCAATCAGCGCTTGACCGGGATCAGTCCGTGATCGCTTTCGCCATCAGAGCCAACCGTCATCCGCCAAACAGGTGCAGAGCACCACGCCCCGAATGGGGCGGCCCGTCTGGAGCAAGCAGCAAAGCTGCGACAGCGCCAAGACAAAGCTATGACATATCCTAATCGAGAAAGAGAAACGTAGACGGCGGGTTGCGCCATACTGCGGTGAGCCAAAACTCATCTCTGCAGCGTATGTGTTGCGATGATCGCCTGACTGGCGTCATCTTGTTCTAAAAAGCACGGGATGGTTCACCCCGATCAGACCAAAGGCCTCATCAGGTGTCTTACCAGATCCACAGCTTCCTTAGAAAGGAGGTGATCCAGCCGCAGGTTCCCCTACGGCTACCTTGTTACGACTTCACCCCAGTCGCTGACCCTACCGTGGTCGCCTGCCTCCCTTACGGGTTAGCGCAGCGCCTTCGGGTAAAACCAACTCCCATGGTGTGACGGGCGGTGTGTACAAGGCCCGGGAACGTATTCACCGCAGCATGCTGATCTGCGATTACTAGCGATTCCAACTTCATGCACTCGAGTTGCAGAGTGCAATCCGAACTGAGATGGCTTTTGGAGATTAGCTCGACCTCGCGGTCTCGCTGCCCACTGTCACCACCATTGTAGCACGTGTGTAGCCCAGCCCGTAAGGGCCATGAGGACTTGACGTCATCCCCACCTTCCTCTCGGCTTATCACCGGCAGTCCCCTTAGAGTGCCCAACTGAATGCTGGCAACTAAGGGCGAGGGTTGCGCTCGTTGCGGGACTTAACCCAACATCTCACGACACGAGCTGACGACAGCCATGCAGCACCTGTGCTCCGGTCCCCGAAGGGAACTCCAAATCTCTCTGGATAGCCGGACATGTCAAGGGCTGGTAAGGTTCTGCGCGTTGCTTCGAATTAAACCACATGCTCCACCGCTTGTGCGGGCCCCCGTCAATTCCTTTGAGTTTTAATCTTGCGACCGTACTCCCCAGGCGGAATGTTTAATGCGTTAGCTGCGCCACCGAACAGTAAACTGCCCGACGGCTAACATTCATCGTTTACGGCGTGGACTACCAGGGTATCTAATCCTGTTTGCTCCCCACGCTTTCGCACCTCAGCGTCAGTTATGGACCAGTGAGCCGCCTTCGCCACTGGTGTTCCTCCGAATATCTACGAATTTCACCTCTACACTCGGAATTCCACTCACCTCTTCCATACTCAAGATACCCAGTATCAAAGGCAGTTCCAGAGTTGAGCTCTGGGATTTCACCCCTGACTTAAATATCCGCCTACGTGCGCTTTACGCCCAGTAATTCCGAACAACGCTAGCCCCCTTCGTATTACCGCGGCTGCTGGCACGAAGTTAGCCGGGGCTTCTTCTCCGGTTACCGTCATTATCTTCACCGGTGAAAGTGCTTTACAACCCTAAGGCCTTCATCACACACGCGGCATGGCTGGATCAGGCTTGCGCCCATTGTCCAATATTCCCCACTGCTGCCTCCCGTAGGAGTTTGGGCCGTGTCTCAGTCCCAATGTGGCTGATCATCCTCTCAGACCAGCTATGGATCGTCGCCTTGGTAGGCCTTTACCCCACCAACTAGCTAATCCAACGCGGGCTCATCCTTTGCCGATAAATCTTTCCTCTAAAGCGTCCACCGCCAAAGAGCACATACGGTATTAATTCCAGTTTCCCGGAGCTATTCCGTAGCAAAAGGTAGATTCCCACGCGTTACTCACCCGTCTGCCGCTCACCCCGAAGGATGCGCTCGACTTGCATGTGTTAAGCCTGCCGCCAGCGTTCGTTCTGAGCCAGGATCAAACTCTCAAGTTGAGAATTCAATCTCGACATAATCACGTCGTTGTTCTTTTGGAATTGAACGGAAGGTCTTCACCCTCAAAACATTCACGAAAATCAATCCGYAAACGCCGAGAGCGCTTGTACTTCCATTCCAAAAACGTGACCGTCGAAGTCTATTCCATGAACAATCTCAAGGCCGAAACCCYTCRATCRTCCGCGCAACTTCCGCCGCCCACGTTTCTCTTTCTCATCTTCAATTGTCAAAAAACCGACAGAGACATCAGCCTCGTCATATCGCAAACGCCCCAAAGCCTAAGCCCGAACACGCCGCAAAATCGTYCCATCCAAGAGCCCAGGCTATCCGCCCAAGACCTCCAAACCGCCCGCAAAGTCAAGAAACTTCAGAGCGAGTTCGTCGGTCGCCAGCAGCGCCGCCGCCCTCGTTGGTGTGCGGTTTATAGATCCCACTKCACCGCTTCGTCAACCGAAGAGGAGGCTACCACAGGCCGGGCGCTTCGTCGGGAT
>NZ_LMQB01000024.1 GCF_001424045.1 Rhizobium sp. Leaf371
CCCGCAAAGTCAAGAAACTTCAGAGCGAGTTCGTCGGTCGCCAGCAGCGCCGCCGCCCTCGTTGGTGTGCGGTTTATAGATCCCACTGCACCGCTTCGTCAACAGGGTTTTTGAAAAAAATGACAGATTTCTGACAAGTCCCTGCGCCGCCGGGCCTGGAGCCCCCTCCCCTGCCCGCGCGACGCAGGAAACAGGTCGCGCGCAGCGCTTCGCCCTCAGTTCTACACATTCACAGTGTCTCAAGGGGCATCGCATCGCGCGTCGGATTTGACTTGAGGACGCGAAAGATGCACATCTTCGGACAATATACGCAGCCTATAATAAGAACCGGCGCGCTCAACAGGGACCCGATCAGCTGGCATGATCACGGACAAATCCATGATACGGTCGCTGGGCAACGAGCCGCCCATACTGGCCGATGGTCGCAGGGCACCCGACCGCCGTGAGATCTCGCTTCGCTGGCTCTCCGGCACGTTCCTTACCGGCATTACCTCCAGCCTCCTGATGGGCGTCGCGCTCTTTGCCGCCCTCGATGGCCGCCAGCAGCTCGCGATCCCGGCGGAAGCCTATGCGTCGGTCGATCCCAGCCTGCGCGCCGGTCAGCCCGCGACCACGGCAAAGCGCGGCGGCCGCATCCTGTCTCCCGTGATCGTCGCAAAGCCATCCGACCGGACGATTCTCGAAGTGTCCACGATGATCCATGACGGCGAGAAGGAAGTGGTGCGTCGTCAGCCCTTCGCCCATGTGAAGATGACGCTGGCCGCCAACCATCAGGCCTCCGAATCCTATCCCTCTTTCGATCCGCTCGCGATCTTTTCCAATGACGACGCCGCCTCGGCCCCTCCCCCGCTGCGCACGGGCACCATCTATGGTTCCGACGTCGAGTCCGAAGTCGCCTTGAAGACCGTCGATTTCCCGCTGAAGGGATCGACGCTCAAATTCGGCCCCTCGATGTCGCTCGAAGAGGTGGAGGAGAACGTCCGCTCCAACGGCGCTGCGCTCACTGAAGGCAACACCCAGCTCGCCTCGCTCTTTTACGTGGACCCGCGACGTTTCGCGTCGGATGCCTCCGAGCTCGACCTCATCCAGGGGCTTTCCGCCCGTGTGGTCGAGGAGAACATGACGGTCACGCCGTTCGAAACGATCAACGACAACAGCGCCGAATTTGCCGACGACGTCATTCCGGTGCGGCGCGAGACCGAAATGGCGAGCGTGCTGAGCAGCGCTGGATATTCCAAGGCGCAGGCAACCGACATCGCCGCCGTTCTCAAAACGGCACTCAGTTCCGACGTCTTCCATGAGGGCGACGTCGTGCGCATCGGCATCATCCAGAAGGGCGAGAACGAGGAAGCCCGTGTCATGCGGGCAAGCGTCTATGCCAAGGGCGGCGCGCATGTGCTGACCATGGCGCTGGACGACCATGGCAGCTTCGTGCGTGGCGAGGAACCGCCGCAGCTCTCAGCCGTCTACACCGCTTTCGACGACAACGGCACGCCGACCATCGCCGCCGGGCGCGATCTTCCCCGCGTCTATGACGGCGTCTATCGGGCAGCGCTCTCCTACGGTATGAACCAGGGCATGGTCTCGCAGCTGGTGAAGCTGCTTGCCAGCAATGTCGATTTTCAGGCGCAGTTGAAGCCGACCGACAGCCTGGAGGCATTTTTCTCGGTTGCGGACGAAAGCGGGCGGGCGACGGATACGTCCGAACTGCTTTACGTGAATGCAAAATTCGGCGACGCGCAGACGCGCTTCTATCGTTTCCAGGATCCCGACGACAATTCCGTCGATTACTATAACGAGATGGGCAAGAGCATCCGCCAGTTCCTGCTGCGCAACCCGGTTCCGAACGGCACGTTCCGTTCGGGCTTCGGCATGCGGCGCCATCCGATCCTCGGCTTCTCGCGCATGCATACCGGCGTGGACTGGGCCGCGCCACGGGGAACCCCGATCATCGCGGCGGGCAATGGCGTCGTGGAAAAAGCGGGCTGGGACAGCGGCGGCTATGGCAACCAGACGCTCATTCGTCATGCGAACGGCTATGTCTCGTCCTACAACCACCAGAGCGCGATCGCCAAGAACGTCAAGCCCGGCGCGCGCGTCTCGCAGGGTCAGGTCATCGGCTGGATCGGAACGACCGGCCTGTCGACCGGCCCGCACTTGCATTACGAGCTGATCGTCAACGGCAACCGCGTCGATCCGCTCCGCATCCGGCTTCCCGGCGGCAAGTCGCTGGACGGCCCGGCGCTCGCCCAGTTCGAGGAAGAGCGTCAGCGCATCGACGAACTGCTGGCCAAGGACAATGGCAGCGAGGTCGCCGCCACGCAGTAAAGCGTGCGCGCCGCAGCGTTCGCGCCTGCCGGCGCAGGGGTCAATGCGGCCGTTTCGCCGCCGTCTCCGCAAGGCTCTCCTGATCCTGCATCTCGCCGCCGCGTGCCGCATCCAGCCGCTCGGCAACGCCCGCATCGGCCGGGTCCTGCTCCCGCCGCCAGGGCCTGCGGCCTTTCAGGACGCCGGAATCGTGGACGATCTCGGCCACATATTCTTCCTGCCGGTAGGCCATCACATGGATGCCGGAGACCCCCTTGATCTCCTTCACCTCGTTGATGATGTCGATGCAGATCTGCTTGCCTTCCTCCTTCTGGTCGGCAGCGCCTTCCAGCCGGGCGATGATCGCGTCGGGAATGTGCACGCCGGGCACGTTCGAGCGGATCCATCGTGCGGTGCGGGCCGACGCCATCGGGCCGACACCGACAAGGATATGGCAGTGCTCGGCCAAGCCGAGATCGCGCACCTTGTCCATGTAGGCACGGAACATCGGCACGTCGAAACAATACTGGCTCTGCACGAACTGGGCGCCCGCCTCGATCTTCTTGGCGAGCCGGTAGGGGCGGAAATCATAGGGTGGCGCAAACGGATTGATGGCGGCACCGAGAAAGACGCGCGGCGGCGCGGTGAGTTTGCGGCCGGAGAGGAACTTCGCGTGATCCCGCATGATCCGCACCGTTTCCAGAAGCGACATGCAATCGAGATCGAAGACGGGTTTCGCGCCCGGCTGGTCGCCGGCCTGCACGCCGTCGCCGGTGAGGCACAGAATGTTCGCAACGCCCATGGCGGCTGCCCCCAGCACATCGCCCTGAATGGCGATCCGGTTCCGGTCGCGGCACGAGATCTGCATGATCGGAGCGTAGCCCATGCGGGTCAGGAGCGCGCAGATGCCGACCGACGACATATGGCAATTGGCACCCGACGCATCGACGGCGTTGATGCCGTCCACCCAGCCTTCGAACACGGCGGCCCGGGCATAGACCTCTTCCGGGTCGGCGCTGTCGGGCGGGTTCAACTCGGCCGTGACCGCGAATTCGCCGCGCCGAAGCACCTGTTCCAGCCGCCCGCGCGAGGAATGTCCGGGCAGGAGATCGACGGGGGAACCGCTCATGTCGGGCGTCCCGCGCGTGCGGCCTCGCCATCGCGTGCCTGCGCCGCGGCGGCCGTCACGCGCAGCCAGGAGGAGGTCTCGCGCAGCGACTGGTTCACCGGCGGCTGCACGGCCAGGATCGCGTCGCCTTTTTCCATCTGTTGCGAGCCTTCCCAGGCCTTGACCCAGACGCAGGGCATATCCGGCTCCACCTCGCAATGGCCGTTGGCGCGCACGCCACCGCAGGGCCCGTTGCGCAGTTGCTTCGGACAGTTCATCGGGCAGGACATGCCGGTCGAGGACAGAATGCACTGCCCGCACATGCGACAATCGAACAGCACACCCTTCACCCCGCGCTCGACAAGGGTGACGGGCGCCTCGGCCCGGGCATAGCCGATCACCCGCCAGAGCGGATGCAGTGCCAGAAAGACCGAAGCGAAGCGGTGGTAGACCCATTCCAGAAGCCGCGAATGGCGCACCGACCAGAGGCGGATCGCAAAGCGGCGCTGCCCGCGCCGGTTCGGCGAAACGCTGGCGGGCGTATAGGCGCCGGTTGCGGCCTTGCGCCCGGCCTGCGCATTGCCCTTGTCGGGCTTCGGCGCCGGCGCAAGATCGGAGGGCGATGGTTTCGTCATGGCACGTCTACCCGTCCAGCGCTGTTGATGTCTGCGCGTTGCTGCGAAGCCTTCATCGTCAGACCGTCTCCGTTCGGCGGAATGTGCGCGGTTTTTGCGCCCTGCGCGCATCCTTGCACGACACGGTGCCAAGGCGAAAGCGACGTTCGCAGGGAGGGGCTTACCAGACGCCGCGGGTCAGCCCGTTCCAGACCCATGTCCAGACCGGCGGGTGATACCATTGCCGGGAAGGACCGGACACGGCGATTGGCCGAAGCGTCCCGGCAAGGGCGTCCTCCACGGCCTGAACGGCGATCCCCGTCGCGGCCGCCGTCTGCAGCAGGGGATAGGTATGCATCGTATCGGCCTTTGCCGGTGTCATTCGGGCCTGGTAGAGGATGCCGCCCGTATCGACGCCGGCATCGACCAGATGCACGGTCGCGCCGAAATTTTCCTCGTCCCGATTGACCCGGGCCCAATAGCCACCCATCAGGCCCCGGTACTGCGGATTGATGCCCGCGTGAAAATTGATGACCGGACAGGTGAATGCCGCAAGCGTCTTCGCCGAGAGCATGCGGCAGGAAACCAGAAACACGACATCGGGCGAAAGCTGCGTCACGTGCCGCAGGGCATCCGGCGTGTTGATGGACGGGATCGGAATCGTCTGCACATCGGCATTCGGCGTGTCGGTAACGTCATAGGTCTCAAGAATCGCGCGAGCGCGACCCTCGGTCCAGCGCTTGCCGAATTTTGACGCGACCATCGTCACGAGCTGCCCGAGCGCGACCGGCCAGCCGAGCTTGCGCGCGCGTCTTTTGACGAAGACCGACTTCGGCTCCCCAGGCTCCTGGAGAACGACGACCTCTGAAAACCGGCTGGCGAGCGCATTGATCAGGATCTGCGGATTGCGTCCGCCCGCCGTCACCACGACCACTCGACCCGCGCGCTTCCCCTCTGACATGTCCCCGTCCCTCTCTGGCAGATGCCCTTTGTCGCCGATCCCGCTTACCGGGTGATTAAGGGCGCAGGGACGGACAGGACGTCGCAACGGAAAAGGCCTCCCCGGTCTCCCGGGAAGGCCTCAGTGTTCATGCCGGATCGGAGATATCTCGGATCAGGCGGCGGCGCGGTCCGCACCTGTGCCGCGCAGCTTGAAGTTCAGCCGGTCGGACCCTTCCAGCACCGTCACGACAGATCCGTCCGGAATGTCGCCGGCGAGAATCTTCTCGGCAAGCGGATCCTGGACATAACGCTGGATCGTCCGCTTCAACGGGCGTGCGCCATAGACAGGGTCGTAGCCGCGCTCCGCCAGCCAGTGCCGGGCGTCGCCGTCCAGCTCCAGCGTGATCTTGCGATCGGCGAGCAGGGTTTTCAGCCGTTCGAGCTGAATGTCCACGATCGCCCCCATCTCGCCGCGCTTCAGGCGGTGGAAGAGAATGATCTCGTCGACGCGGTTGAGGAACTCCGGCCGAAAGGCCGAGCGCACCACGCCCATCACCTGCTCGCGCACGCTGTCGGTATCCTCGCCCTCGGCAAGCCCGGTCAGATATTCCGCCCCGAGGTTCGATGTCATGATGATCATCGTGTTGCGGAAATCCACCGTCCGTCCCTGGCCGTCGGTCAGCCGCCCGTCGTCCAGAACCTGCAGCAGCACGTTGAAAACGTCGGGATGCGCCTTCTCGATCTCGTCGAACAGCACGACCTGATACGGCTTGCGACGCACGGCCTCGGTCAGCGAACCGCCTTCCTCGTAGCCGACATAACCCGGAGGTGCACCGATCAGCCGGGCGACGGAGTGCTTCTCCATATATTCCGACATATCCATGCGCACGAGGGCGGTGTCGTCATCGAACAGGAAGCGGGCGAGCGCCTTGGTCAGCTCCGTCTTGCCGACACCGGTCGGGCCGAGGAAGATGAACGAGCCGATCGGCCGGTTCGGGTCCTGCAGCCCGGCGCGCGAACGACGAACAGCACGCGACACGGCCTGAACGGCATCGCCCTGCCCAACGACCCATTGCGCCAGATCGTCTTCCATCCGCAGCAGCTTTTCGCGCTCGCCTTCCAGCATCTTGTCGACCGGAATTCCGGTCCAGCGCGAAACGATGTGCGCGATATTGTCCGGCGTCACTACCTCCTGAACCATGGATGCGGCGGAACCGTCCTGCGCCTCGGACTCCTGCAACTCCTTTTCGAGCTTCGGGATCTCGCCATAGGCAAGCTCCCCGGCCCGCTGGAACTCGCCCTTACGCTGGGCGATGGCCAGTTCGTTGCGGGCTTCGTCCAGCTGCCGCTTCAGATCGGCGGCAAGGCCGAGCTTGGATTTTTCCGACTGCCACCGCGCGGTCAGCGCATCGGCCTGTTCCTCAAGACCGGTCAGATCCACCTCCAGCTTTTCCAGCCGGTCCTTCGACGCGCGGTCGGTTTCCTTCTTCAGGGCCTCCCGCTCGATCTTCAGCTGCATGATCCGGCGGTCGAGCTCGTCCAGTTCCTCCGGCTTGCTATCGACCTGCATCCGCAGCCGCGACGCGGCCTCGTCCATCAGGTCGATCGCCTTGTCGGGCAGGAACCGGTCGGTGATGTAGCGGTTCGACAACGTCGCGGCCGCAACCAGCGCCGCATCCGAAATCCGCACCTTGTGGTGCTGCTCGTACTTCTCCTTCAGGCCGCGCAGGATCGAGATCGTGTCCTCGACATCCGGCTCGTTGACCATGACCGGCTGAAACCGGCGGGCAAGCGCCGCATCCTTTTCCACATGCTTGCGGTACTCGTCGAGCGTGGTCGCGCCGACGCAGTGCAGCTCGCCGCGGGCCAGCGCCGGCTTCAGGAGGTTGGACGCATCCATGGCGCCATCGGCCTTGCCGGCACCGACCAGCGTGTGCATCTCGTCGATGAACAGGATGATCTCGCCCGCATCCGCCTGCACTTCCGAGAGAATGGCTTTCAGCCGCTCCTCGAACTCGCCTCGAAACTTCGCGCCGGCAATCAGCGCGCCCATGTCGAGCGCCATCAGCCGCTTGTCCTTCAGGCTTTCCGGCACGTCGCCATTGACGATGCGCAGGGCAAGGCCCTCGGCGATCGCCGTCTTGCCGACGCCGGGTTCCCCGATCAGCACCGGATTGTTCTTGGTGCGACGCGACAGCACCTGGATCGTGCGGCGGATTTCGTCGTCGCGGCCGATCACGGGGTCGAGCTTGCCATCCCGCGCGTCCGCCGTCAGGTCGCGCGCATACTTCTTCAGCGCATCGAATCCGGCTTCGGCATTGGCGCCGTCGGCGGTACGGCCCTTGCGGATGTCGTTGATCGCCTGGTTCAGCCGCGCGGCGGTCACACCGGCCTTGGACAGCGACTGCGCGGTCGAGGCGGAAGTTTCCACGGCCAGCGCCAGCAACAGGCGCTCGACGGTGACGAAGCTGTCGCCGGCCTTTTTCGAGGCCTCTTCGGCCGTCGTGAACACCTTGGCCAGCGGCTGAGACAGGGCGATGCCGCCATTGCCGCCGGAAACCTTCGGCAGTTTGGCGAGGGCGGCATCATTGGCGAGCTTGGCGTCCTTCGCCCGGCCGCCGGCGCGCTCGATCAACGAGGCGGCCATGCCCTGATCGTCATCGAGCAGCACTTTCAGCACATGCTCGGGCGTGAACTGGGGGTGGCCTGCCGACAGCGCATAGGTCTGCGCCGATTGCAGGAAACCGCGAACACGTTCGGAATATTTTTCGATATCCATCGTCTGTCTCCTTGGAACCGGTACGCCCATGCGGCACGCCCCGGCGATTGGGATCAGGCTCCCGAAATCGGCAAGCCCGGTATCGCGAGATGAAGGCTGCGGCGTGCAGCTTCATCCCGCTTCGCAGAGAGATATGGGAGGCATTTTTGCCGAATTAAAGAGCAGAATCGGCCTTGCCTCGGCTTTATCGCGAGATTGTTTGCGTCGGATCGAAGGCCCGCAAAAGGGCGGGATCGACGATCCAGCCCTCCAGCGGATCGGCCTGCGGCGGGATGCCGAAACCAGCGTCCTTTTGCCCATAGGCCCATCCTGCCTGCACGGCGCAGAGAAGCGCATCCAGAGCATCCGCTGTGGGCTCATCGGCAAGCGTGCGCGGCGCTTCGATCCGAAGGCCGCTGCGGGAAAGATCGGCGGCGGGATCGCAGAGGCGGTCGAAGAGATCGAGACGGGCCGCGAGAAGCGCCGGCGTCTGCAGGCTGCGCGTATCGTTCTTGTAGGATCGCCGCCCGATCAACCGCCGCGCCATCACGCCGGGATAGGCCTCGACCGCGACGCGGCTCGGATCGCCCGCCCGCAGCAGCGGCAGGTGCACATCGGAGGCCAGAAGCCGGCGCGCACCCTCGTAGAACATCAGCCCGACCGGCACCCCATGCAGCTTTTGCGGACTGATCCCGCCCGTCGAGCGATCGATGAACCGCTGGTGCTCCTTGTCACCCGCCGCCCGCGGCAGGCGATACGCCGTCAGCATCTCGTAGAACGCCGCCCGCGAAAGCCCCGAAACGTGACCGACATAAGCCTCCCACGACAGCGGCCAGCCGATCGTCTCGATGAATTTTCGCGACTGCCCGAAGGGGAAATCGAGCCCGGCGATCCAAGGGCCCGAGGAGGAAAGAAAACCCGTGAAGCCTTCGAAATGCGTCCAGCGATGCAGCGCCACGAACCGCAACGTCCCTCCGTCCAGCCGGCACTCGACGCAGGTGATCGGCTTCTGCCGTGAGGGAGCCGAGGTGAAATCGATGCCGAAGACGCGCATCCCCGCACCATCCGTCCCCGTCTCGCGCGCGTCGCGTCTGGCAGGCTGGGACAACGCCGGCACGGGCGTTACCCCGGTGCGGTACACAGCAGCCGCTCCGGGCGTCGGCTCCAGCCGAGGCAGCACCGTCATCGCCTGAAGGATGGCGGCCACATGCATCGACTGGCCGATCAGTCCGGTGCCCAGACCGGCGAGCACGGTTTCGATCGGCAACAGTTCGACCGTCAGCCCGTCCTCTTCCGCATCGAGCTTCTGGTCGTCCACGCGGACGACATCGTGAGCGAGAAAGGCATGCACCCGGTTCGTCTGCATCGAGGGATTGGGATAGAGCGAACTCAGCCATTCCATCCGCTCGCAGCGATACCCGGTTTCCTCCAACAGCTCCCGCCGCGCCGCCGCCTCCGGGCTCTCGTCGCTTGCTTCCATGCTGCCGGCCGGCGCTTCCAGCAGAACCTTGCCCACAGCATGCCGATACTGACGGACCAGCACCATCTGCCGATCCGGCGTGATCGCCACGACCGCCACCCAGTCGGGATAGGTCAGAACATAATAGGGATCGACGCGGAGCCCGGACGGCGTCTCGCAGGCGTCCGCACGGACATCGATACGCCGGTCGCGGATCAGAGACCGCGAATGCAGGATCTTCCAGGTCTCGTCATTCCCAGCCATGGCCGGTCCTCCTCCCCTTACGATAAAGCATGTCGCGCAAAATGGTGCAGAAGCGCAGGAAGCGAATCTGAAAGATCGCGACGCGTTCAGCGCGACCATATCCTCATTTGCATCGGCGCGACGACGTTTCCCACCGCTTGCATCCTATTTGTAAGAATTGACAAACTCTTAGAAATCCCGAACCGAGGGGAGCCCCATCTCAGGGTAACCCGACGCCCCGGAACGCCTACCCATGCAAAGCAGATACCCGCCAGCCTCCTTTCGAACCATCCTCTCCGCCAGTGCCTGGACGATCGTTCTTGTCTGCCTCGTCGCCGGGCCCGCATCCGCGGCCGGAAACACGCCGTGCAGCGGCAGGAAAGGCGGCATCGATCACTGTCAGGGGGAGCGCTTCATCTGCCGCGACGGCTCGATCAGCGCCAGCGAGACGTCCTGCGCCGCAACCCATCGACCGCTCGGGCTTCTCGGGACGTCACCCCAGCCAGCGCCCGTCACATCGGCACCAGCAACAGGCACGACGAGCTGCGACTGCCGCAGCGGCACGTTCTGCACCGGCCCACGCGGCGGGCGGTTCTGCCTGTCCGACAGCGGCGTGAAGAGCTACCTGCGGAAATAGAACCGCCCATGAAAAAGGGCGACGTTGCCGCCGCCCTTCTCCCTGCGATGATCTTGCGACCGCTTACTCGGAATCGGCCAGAGCCGGTGCTTCCGGCTGCTCGCCGGCGGCACCCTCCTCCGCTGCACCTTCTGTGCGGCGCGGACGACGGGGACGCGGCGCAGCGCGGCGGCGCGGGGCGCGGCCGGCAGAGGCTTCTTCTTCGATGATGACCTCGGCGGGCGTGCCTTCGATCTCCGGCTGCGGGCCGGTTCCGTCGATGACGGTTTCCGGCGCTGCGGCCACGGGATGCTGGGCAGCGGCCGGACGTTCGCCGCGGGGCTGGCGCTCCGCACGGGGTGCGCGTTCGGCACGCTCTGCCCGTTCCGGCCGCTCGGCGCGTTCGGTCCGTTCTGCACGTTCGGGCCGTTCTGCACGTTCGGGCCGCTCGGCCTGCTCATTACGCTCTGGGCGGTCCACGCGCTCTTGACGGTCCTGGCGTTCCGCCTGAACCGGACGTTCGTTGCGATCCGACCGTTCCTGACGGTCCGGCCGCTCGGTGCGCTCGGCCCGTTGTTGCGGCTGCGGCTGCGGCTGGCGGGGCTGTTCGCGACGGGGCGTCGGCTGCTGGATCATGGCGGGCTGGTCGTCATAGCCCTGATCCTGATCGTCATCCATCATGCCGTCACGGTCGTTGCCGTCCATGTCGTTGCCGTCATAGGATTGGCGATCGTCGCGCTGGAAGCGCTCCTGCATCTGCGCCTGTGCGGCAGCAATGATGCGGTTGTAGTGCTCGGCATGCTGAAGATAGTTTTCGGCGATGACACGGTCGCCGGAGCTCTGGGCATCCCGGGCGAGCGTCGTGTACTTCTCGGCGATATGCTGCGCGGTGCCGCGAATCTTAACGTCTGGGCCGGAGCTGTCATAGGTCCGGGTGAGCGGGTTCTGCCCCTTCCGGTTATGATTGTTGTTGCCGCCGCCGCCGCCGCCATTGTTATTGTTGTTATTATTGTTGTTACGCCCACGGCCGCGCTTGTTCTGCTGTCCTGGCCTCATCCTATCGTCACCCGAAATCTCTTGATCATGATGGTTCATATGGCGTCCGGCCTCATGGCTCCGGCCATCGTGGTAAACACCCCCTCGCAGCTCCCGACATCAGGGGGAGGCAGAACGAGAAGGCACGCCGCGACCCAGCAGCCTGAAAAGGCATCTTGCTGGTTGGCGTCAAATTAACAGGTACCCGCACCAGGCACTGTCGACCCAAGCTCTTGTGTCAGAAGAGCATTCCCTGCGGAGAGGTCTGACCGGAACGAATCCTGAAATCCTTGACCGTCTGCTCAGTGCGTGGCGGCAACCTAGCTGTCTTCCCCGGCAATTCCAAGCCTTTTCTTTGCATATGCGAAAAGAACGCCGCGGTGCGGAGCGAGTAAACGCCCGCTTTCCCACAGGTTTGACGGCCGAACCGTCATACGCTCGCAACATCGGCACGGCGGAAGACAAGCACCCGGTCGTTCCCGCCGAGATCGCGCAGGAAATGCGTTCTCTCGAAACCTTCCGCAGCGAAGATGCGCGTCACACTGTCCTTTTGATCGAACCCGATTTCCAGACCGACCACGCCCTCATCTTCAAGGACGCCCGCGACGCGGCCGGCAATGGTGCGGTAGGCATCCAGTCCGTCGGTCCCACCATCGAGCGCCAGCATCGGATCGAACAGCCGGACCTCCGGATCGAGCCCGTCGATGATGTCGGAGCGGATATACGGGGGGTTCGAAACGACGACATGGTAGCGCCCCTCGATCGTTTCGAACCAGTCGCTTTCGACCGTCCGGAAGCGTTCGGCGAGCCCGTGGGCCCGCGCATTGGCCGCCGCCGTCGAAAGAGCGTCTGCCGAAAGATCGACGCCGACCCCGGTCGCCTCGGCAACCTCGCTCAGCAGCGCCAGGCAGATCGCCCCCGTGCCCGTGCCGAGATCCAGAATACGGCACGCGCCGATCCGCGCCACCGTCGCACGAACATGCGGAAGCATCGCCTCGACCAGCGTTTCCGTATCCGGCCGCGGCTCCAGCGTTTCCGGCGACAGCGACAATGTCAGCCCGTAGAAATCCCGGCGACCGAGAATGCGGTGCAACGGCTCGCGCGCCAGCCGACGCGTGATCGCGGCGCGGATCGATGCCGCCTTGTCCGTCGCGACGACATCACCGCCCCGGCTCATCAGCCCTGTCGGCGTCAGGCCGAGCAGGCCGCCGACAAGAATGCGCGCCTCCTGCGCCGGATCGTCGAAATCCGCCTGCCGGAGCGCCGCCCGCACCTCGGCGGCCAGACTGTCGACCGTATCGCCCACCGGTCAGCCCTGCTGTTCGCCGAGACGGGCGAGCTGGTCGGCCTGGTAATCGGCCAGCAATGCATCCACCACCTCGTCGATCTCGCCCATCATCATCCGGCCGATCTTGTAGAGCGTCAGGTTGATACGATGATCCGTCACCCGGCCCTGTGGGAAATTATAGGTGCGGATGCGCTCCGACCGATCGCCGGAACCGACCTGGCTCTTGCGGGAGGCCGAGCGCTCGCTGTCCGCCTTCTGCCGTTCCATGTCGTAAAGGCGCGACCGCAGCACCTGCATGGCCTTCGCCCGGTTCTGGTGCTGGGATTTCTCCGAACTCGTGACCACGATGCCGGAGGGCATATGGGTGATGCGCACCGCGCTGTCGGTCGTGTTGACGTGCTGGCCGCCGGCACCCGAGGAGCGCATCGTATCGATGCGGATGTCCTCGGCGCGGATGTCGATGTCGATATCCTCGGCCTCGGGCAGCACGGCGACGGTGGCGGCGGAGGTGTGGATGCGCCCCTGCGTTTCCGTATCCGGCACCCGCTGAACGCGGTGCACGCCCGATTCGAATTTCAGCTTGGAGAACACGCCGCGTCCCGTCACGGTGGCGATGATTTCCTTGAAGCCCCCGGCATCGCCGTCGCTGGCGCTGAGCACCTCGACTTTCCAGCCCTTGTCGGCGGCATAGCGCTCATACATGCGGAAGAGATCGCCCGCAAAAAGGGCCGCCTCCGAGCCGCCGGTTCCCGCGCGGATTTCGAGGATGGCGCTCTTCTCGTCGGCAGCATCCTTCGGCAAGAGCAGGATCTGCATCTCGCTTCCGAGCTTTTCCAGCCGTTCCTCGATCTCCGGCTTCTCCATCTCGGCGAGGTCGCGCATGTCGCGGTCGGTCGTCTTGTCGGACAGAAGCGTCTCGATGTCGGCAAGCTCCGCCCGCGCTTTTTCGTACTGGCGGATCTTTGCGACCACCGGCTGAAGCTCGGAATATTCGGATGCGAGCTTCACATAGACATCGGCCGCCGGCCCCGCCGACATGCGCGCCTCGATCTCGCCGAACCGCCGCTCCAGCTCCCGCATCTTCTCGACAGGTAATGTGGCCAATGCTTACTCCAGGCCGCTCCGCGGCAAAATCTCGAATGTCAGAAAGGAAGAACGTCCCTCTCCGGCAGGGCAGAGAGGGACGTTCTTCTCGTATCCTCAGGCGCTTGCCCGGCCCCTACAACGGAATGTCGTTGTCCGCCGCAAAGGCCTTCAGAAGCTCCCGCGGCGTGCGCGTTCCCTTGGTGTCGTCCAGCAGGGCGTTCAGTTCCGGCGACAGGCGCGCCAGATTGGTCGCCAGCAACATCGCCTTGACGGGTCCGACCGCCGTCGGAGACATCGATAGCGAGCGGAAGCCGATCGCGAGCAAGGCCAGCGCCGAAAGCGGCTTCGACGCCATCTCGCCGCAGAGCGTGACGGAGGTGGCGTTGCGCTCGCCGGCGCGCACGATATCGCGCAGCATCCGCAGGAACGGCCGGCTCAGCACGTCGAAACGATCCGAGACGCGGGAATTGCCGCGGTCCACCGCCATCGTGAACTGGAACAGGTCGTTGGACCCGACCGAGACGAAATCGACCTCGTGCATCAACTCGTCCAGCTGGTAGAGCAGCGCCGGCACTTCCAGCATCGCACCGAACTGCAGCTTGCGCGGCAGCTGCTCGCCGACCTTCGACTGCCGCTGGATTTCCTTCTGCAGCAGTTCGCGCACGGCCTTCAGCTCGAAGACCTCGGTGACCATGGGCAACATGATGCGCAGTTCCTGGCCTGCCGAAGCCCGCAGCATTGCGCGCAACTGCGTGCGCAGCAGGCCGGGCCGGTCGAGCGACAGGCGGATCGCCCGCCAGCCGAGCGCCGGATTCTCCTCCTCCGCCGCGCGGAAGTAAGGCACTACCTTGTCGCCACCGATGTCGAGCGTGCGAAAGGTCACCGGCTTGCCGGCGGCCTGTTTCAGCACATTGCGGTAAAAGGCTTCCTGCTCTTCCATCCGCGGCATGGTCGAGGCGATCATGAACTGCAGCTCGGTGCGGAAGAGACCGATGCCCTCGGCACCCGATTCGTCGAGCTGCGGCAGATCGACCATCAGGCCGGCATTCATCTGCAGCCGGATCCGGCTGCCGTCCCTCGTCACCGGCTCGACGCCGCGAAGCGCGCGGAACTGCTCCTGCCGGCGCGCGCGCAGACGGACCTTTTCCTCATAGGCGCGCTGAAGATCGGCCATCGGGCGCAGGTGCACCTTGGCATCGTCGCCGTCGATGATCATCGCATCGCCGTTTTCCGCGAGCGCCACGGCACCGGCCGCCTGGCCGACGACCGGAATCCCCATGGCCCGCGCGACGATGACGACATGGCTCGTCACCGCGCCGTCTTCGAGCACCAGCCCGCGGATGTTCTCGCGCGGATAATCGAGCAGCTCGGCAGCGCCCATCGCCCGGGCGACGACCACGGCATCGACCGGGAAATCCTTGTCCGACACGCGTGCGCCATAGCCCGTCAACTGCCGCAGCAGCCGGTTGGCCAGATCGTCGAAATCATGCATCCGCTCGCGCAGATAGGGGTCCGTCAGGCGCATCATCCGCGCCTTCGTCTCGCTCTGCACGCGCTCGACCGCGGCTTCCGCCGTCAGGCCGTTGCGGATGGCCTCTTCGAGCTTGCGCACCCAGCCGCGATCATGGGCGAACATCCGGTAGGCTTCGAGGACCGCGCGATGCTCGCCCTCCATCGACACGTCACGCCGCGACAGCATGTCGTCGATCGAGATCCGCAGCGATCCCAGCGCCTCGCCGAGCCGCGACAGTTCCTTGTCGGTATCGTCGTTCAGGAGATTGGTGACGACGATTCGCGGTTCGTGAAGGACGACATAGCCGAGACCGACGCCCTCGTTGAAACCGGAGCCTTCGATCGTCACGGGACGCGACAGGTCGAGTTCGAGTCCCGGGCGCGTGATCTTCTTGAGTTCGCCGGTCGCCACCATTTCGGCCAGAACCATGGCCGTGGTCTCGAGCGCCTCCACCTCGTCGTCGCGATAGGTGCGGCTTGCCTTGTTCTGCACGACGAGAACGCCGAGCGACCGGCCGGTGCGCAGGATCGGCACGCCAAGGAAGGAGTGGTAGACCTCCTCCCCCGTTTCCGGGAGGTAGGTGAAGGCGGGGTGCGACTGGGCGTCGGAGAGATTGAGCGGGCGCGCGCTGGCCGCGATCGTGCCGACGAGGCCCTGCCCCATCTGCAACTGCGCCAGATGCACGGCGTCCTTGTTCAGGCCCTCGGTGGCGTAGAGTTCGAGAACGCCGTCGGAGCGCAGCACATAGACCGAGCAGACTTCTGCAACCATGTTCTGTGCGATCTGACGCACGATCCGGTCAAGCCGCTCCTGCGGCTCGAGCGGCTCCGCCATCAGTTCGCGCAGCCGCTTGAGAAGAACGCGTGGACCGGACAGGTCTCTCATCGCGCAACGTCTCCCCGATCAAAGAGTGGAGGTGCAGACACCTCGGGCGGCAGCCCTTCGGCCGCTTCGCTTAATTCTTATCCAGCCCGTAGACGGAATGCAAAGTCCGAACGGCCAATTCGGCATACGCACCGTCGATCAGGATGGAAATCTTGATTTCCGAGGTCGTGATTGCCTTGATGTTGATGCCCTTGTCGGCCAGCGCACGGAAAGCCGATGCTGCAACGCCCGCATGGCTGCGCATGCCGATGCCGATGACCGACACTTTGGCGAGGCCCGATTCGTTCTGGATCGCGTCGAAGCCGATCTTGGTCTTCTCCGCGTCGAGCACGCGCAGCGCCTTATCGACATCGCCGGACGGCACGGTGAAGGTCATGTCGGTCTTCGATCCGTCTTCGGAGATGTTCTGGACGATCATATCGACATTGATATGCGCTTCGGCGAGCGGTCCGAAGATCGCGGCGGAGACGCCCGGGCGATCGTTCAGACGCCGCAGCGAAATTTGCGCCTCATCCTTGGCATAGGCGATGCCGGTCACGACTTCCTGTTCCACGATCTCTTCCTCATCACAAATCAGCGTTCCCGGCGGGTTCAAAAGATCGCCCATGCCGGGCGCGTCGGGGTCTTCGAAACTGGAGCGCACGAAGGTGCGGACCTTGTGCACCATGGCAAGCTCGACCGAGCGCACCTGCAGCACCTTGGCGCCGAGCGATGCCATTTCCAGCATTTCCTCGAACGCGATCTTCTTCAGGCGGCGCGCCTTCGGCACGATCCGCGGGTCGGTCGTGTAGACGCCGTCGACGTCGGTATAGATGTCGCAGCGATCGGCCTTGACCGCGGCCGCAATAGCGACTGCGCTCGTATCCGAGCCGCCGCGACCGAGCGTGGCAATGCGGTTGTCGGGGCCAAGCCCCTGGAAGCCGGCAACGACGGCCACCTGGCCTTCGCCGAAGCGGCGGATGAGGTCCGTTCCGTCGATATCCATGATCCGCGCCGCGCCATGGGCGTTGTCGGTCCGGATCGGGATCTGCCAGCCCTGCCAGGAGCGGGCGTTGATGCCGATGTGCTGCAGCGCGATGGCAAGCAGACCGGATGTCACCTGTTCGCCGGAGGCGACGACGGCATCGTATTCGCGAGCATCGTGCATGGGCGAGGCATCGCGCGTCCAGCCGACGAGCTCATTGGTCTTGCCCGACATGGCGGATACGACGACGGCGACCTCATGTCCGGCATCCACCTCGCGTTTCACATGCCGGGCGACGACCCGGATGCGATCCATGTCCGCGACGGAGGTTCCGCCGAATTTCATCACGATGCGTGCCATCTGCCTCTACCGGTACCAGAGATTGCGCGCGCCGCGCGCCTGCCGAAGTTGGCGGTTCCATAGCGAAGTTGCCGGAAACGCGCAATGGCCCAGGCATGGCGCCCAGGAACGGAGGCCGCATCCCGCCTGTGGGGCGAGAGAGGAAATGTCGCAGGCCTTGACAAGAGCGGGGTGCCGGACGACTTCACGGAGAACGCCTGAGTTTTCCGGAGACGACATCATGACAGACGCGGCCCGCACGACCATCGACCAGTCCGAAGTCGATCGCTTCTCGGCGCTGGCGGCGGAATGGTGGAACCCGCACGGCAAGTTCAAGCCGCTGCACAAGTTCAATCCGGTCCGCCTGTCCTACATCCGCGACCGGGCTGCCGAAACCTTCGGCCGCGACCCGAAGGCGCCGCGCTCGCTGGAGGGCCTGCGCGTCCTCGATATCGGCTGCGGCGGCGGGCTCCTGTCCGAGCCGATGGCCCGCATGGGCGCGGACGTGGTCGGCGCCGATGCCTCCGAGAAGAACATCCGCATCGCCGAAACCCATGCCGCCGGCAGCGGCGTGTCCGTCGATTACCGGGCGGTGACCGCCGAAGCGCTGGCTGCGGCCGGAGAAACCTTCGATATCGTTCTCAACATGGAGGTGGTCGAGCATGTCTCCGATGTCGATTTCTTCCTGTCCACCTGCGCCTCCATGGTCCGGCCGGGCGGCCTGATGGTGGTCGCCACGATCAACCGGACGATGAAGGCGGCAGCGCTCGCCATCTTCGCCGCCGAAAATGTCCTGCGCTGGTTGCCCCGCGGGACCCATCAATATGAAAAACTGGTCCGCCCGGAAGAAATCGAAAAGCCGCTCTCCGCATCGGGACTGACCATCACGGAGCGCACCGGCGTCTTCTTCAGCCCGTTCACGAACCAGTGGAATCTCTCGCGCGACATGGACGTCAACTACATGATGATCGCCAAGCGCCCCCGCGACTGATCGAGCCGGGAAAGCGTCTCAGTTCACCTCGTCGGGCAGGATCGGCAGCGGTGCGACGTCGATGCCCTCCTCAAGAAGCGCCCGCGCCTCTTCCAGCGTCGCCCGGCCGATCAGGCCGCGGGCATCGGCTTCGCCATAATGGATCTTGCGGGCTTCCTCGGGAAACTTTTCGCCGACATCCTCTGCATTGGCGCGAATGGTGGAGACCATCTCGCGGATCTTCGACAGGGCCGCCTGCTGGGCCTGGTCCCTCATCAGGCCGCGCTGCTTGTCCTTGCGCCGCCCGGTCGAAAGCGCCGGCGCCATCAGCGCACGGCTGACAGCTACCGTCCCGCAGACGGGACAGGTCACCAGTCCGCTTTCGGACTGGGCATCGAAGTCGGCGCTCGACCCGAACCAGCCTTCGAAGCCATGTCCCGCATCACAGGTCAACGCATAGCGTATCACGCGATGGCGCCCCCGCTTGTCCGGGCGCCGACATCCAGGGGTGCGACCGAGAATTCCCGCGCATTCTTGAGATTGGGGATCTTTCCGCGCGCGCCGGCGACGGCAGCGATGTCGAGATCCGCCGTGATGACGGCCGCGCCGCTCGGGCCGGCCTCGGCGAGGATACGGCCCCACGGATCGACGATGATCGAATGCCCGAACGTTTCGCGCCCGTCCTCGTGCACACCGCCCTGTGCGGCGGCGACCACGAAAAAGCCGTTCTCGATGGCCCGCGCCCGCAGCAGGATTTCCCAATGCGCCTCGCCGGTCTGGCGCGTGAAGGCGGCGGGAACGGTCATGATCTCGGCTCCCGCCACCGCCTGACGACGGAAAAGCTCGGGAAACCGCACATCGTAGCAGATCGCAAAACCGAGCTTGCCGAACGGGAGATCGGCGAGCCGAGCCGTTTCGCCCGGCGTATAGGCCGCGCTTTCCCGCCAGCTTTCGCCATTGTCGAGATCGACGTCGAACATGTGGATCTTGTCGTAATGGCAGATCTTTTCGCCATGCGGCCCGAAGAGAAATCCGCGATTGGCGATCTTCCCGTCGGAAAGACCGATGGCCGTCGAGCCGATATGGAGGTGGATGCCGAGTTCGGCGGAAAGCTTTCGCGCGGTCTGCACGATCACGTCGTCGTCATCACCGCGAAGGGCGGCCCGCAGGGCTGCGCGGTCGCGTTGCAGGGCGCCGGTCATTTCCGGGGTCTGGACATAGGTCGCGCCCTGCCCGGCCGCGTCGCGGACGAGGTCCGCCAGGACGGCCGCGTTCCGTTCGGGCGCGGTGCCGGAGCACATCTGGATGGCGGCAACGCGGACGGTCATGAGGGCGGTATCCTCAGGCTGCCAGCATGGGATCGAGCTTGCCGGCCCGGTCGAGCGCATGCAGGTCATCACAGCCGCCGACATGCTGGCCGTTGATGAAGATCTGCGGGAAGGTGGAGCCGCCATTCGACTTGGCGATCATCTCCTGGCGAAGATCGGGCGAATAGGTCGCGTCATGCTCCTCGAAGGAAACGCCCTTGCTGGACAGAAGCTTCTTGGCGGCCGAGCAATAGCCACAGGCCTGACGGGTATAGAGTACGACGGAAGCCATGAACGATACCTGAGTTCGGAGTGTTTCCACACCAGCATGACGCTGATGCCCTGCGATGTCCGACACGTTCGGCTGGAACCGTCTGGCCCCGCCGCCTGTCGTCCTCCGGTCATATAAGCACGGTCACGGCTCTTGCAAAGGTCAAAACCGTCACCTCGCTCGCCCCGGCGCGCTTCAGGGCGCGCGTCGCCGCGGCAACCGTGGCACCGGTCGTGTAGACGTCGTCGACCAGAACGATCCGCCGCCCGGCGACGAGCGGCTGGCCCGCCTCCGTCACCCGGAACGCCCCGCGCACATTGTCCTGACGCTGCGCCGCACCCAGACCCACCTGCCGCACCGTCCGCCGTTGCCGCACCAGCGCCTCCGACACCATCGGCCGGCCGGAGAGACGGGCAAGCGCGCGCGCCAGTTCCGCCGACTGATTGAAGCGGCGCGACCAGAGCCGGTATTTGTGCAGCGGCACCGGCACGATCGCCTCGGCCGCCTCGACCGCCCCCTCCCCGGCCCGCAGCATCCAGGCCGCCATCATCGGCGCGAGATCCGTCCGGTCGGTATATTTCAGCGCATGCACGAGATCGCGCGCGATCCCCGTATGGATGGCCACGGACCGCAGCCGCGTGAACGGCGGCGGGTTGGCGATCGCATCGGCCGATAGGATGCCCCGACCGAGATCGTGGGAAAAGGGAACGCCGAGAACCTCGCAGAACGGCCGCTCGATCAGGCGGAGGCTTGCCCAGCAGAGCGGGCAAACGGCCGCATGCGACTGAACGAAGCGGCCGCAGCCGCGACAGACCGGCGGATAGAGAAGATCGGCAGCACGCCGACCGACCGCCAGCGATCCCGCAACGAGCGCGGCGCGGACGCGCGCGACGCGGCCGCGGGGGCGCTCACCCGCATCCGGATCGTCGCCCGGCGGGTCGGCGCGTTCGGCCGCGTTTCGGCTCGTCGTTTCCACGGGCTGCCACTCCACCTCCATCTGCCGGATGCGTCCTTCCGCGCGCTCGACCGTTAGAAGATGGCGCCCGCTCTTGCGCAGTCGCGCGCCGGCGATGATATAGGCCGAGAGAAGGAGACTATCGTGGATATCGTATTTGACCAGCCTCTTGTTGAAGCCCGGCGCCTGCGGGCCCTGAAAGCTGGCGATGAGAAGGCCCAGTTCCTGCTCGACATCGTGGGCCAGGATCTTGCCGAGCGGCTCGCGGTCGTGGAACGCCGCTTCGAGACGGCGGTCGAACTGCATGGTTATACCGGTTTGACCGCCCGCGCCTTGATGGCCACCGGCAAGATCGGCAGGCTTACGCGCGTCGAGACCGACGCGGCCTTCGGCGGATCGGAGGAGATCGCTATCGCGCCGCTCGAAACGGTGCCGGTCGCACCCGCCAGCGTCAATCTCGTCGTGTCGCCGCTCTCCCTTCACCTGACCAACGATACGCCGGGCGTGTTCATCCAGATCCGGCGGGCGCTCGCACCGGACGGCCTGTTCCTTGCGGCCATTCCCGGCAACGGCACGCTGCAGGAACTGCGCGAGGTGCTGCTTGCCGCCGAAAGCGAGATCACCGGAGGCGCCAGCCCGCGTGTCATCCCCTTTGCCGACGTCCGCGACATCGGCGCCCTGCTGCAGCGCGCGGGCTTCGCCCTGCCCGTGACGGACACCGAAACCTATACGGTCCGCTATGCCTCGCTGTTTGCGCTGATGAAGGATCTGAAGGCGATGGGGATGACCAACCCGCTGGCCGCGCGCAGCCGCAAGCCCCTGTCCCGCGCCGTGTTCCTGCGCGCTGCCGAGCTCTATGCCGAACGCTTCGCCGATCCGGACGGCCGCATCCGCGCGACCTTTTCGGTCATCTTCCTCTCGGGCTGGGCACCGCATGAAAGCCAGCAGAAACCGCTTGCACCGGGCTCGGCCAAAATGCGTCTCGCAGATGCGCTGAAGGTGGAGGAGACGTGAGCACGGGACGCGAGAACAAGCGACGGCGACACCGGACAGGTCGCCGCGCGCTTTCAATCACCGGAAGGTGAGGACACTACTGCCCGTGCGTCACGAGAGCGTTCGTGACCGTATTAAAGACGTTCGTCAGTTCCTTGGACATGGCCCCGAAACCGCCGATGATGGCGACAGCGATGATGCTGCCGATCAGACCGTATTCGATGGCGGTCGCGCCCTGACGGTCGGAGAGAAATCGCTGGAACATGGGCATCACGGACATTCCCTCCAAACCGGATTTGATCAGCAGCCGCTCTTGCCGCCATCGCCATTGACGATGCAGACGGCGCCCGGCATTTCCTGCAGGACGCTGCGGCGGACGGTGTAGCGCTTGGTACCCTTGTCGTCGGGTATCGAGCCCGTCGAGATGGTGTCGTAGTCGATAGGCGCGTTCGCGAGAACCTTGGTCGTGTTTTTGCTGGCCATCATCGGGGTCAGAATCAGCGTCAGCGCGATGACCGCCGTCCCGAACAGCAACGCAAGATTGAGCACGCCGGTGCGCCGGTACTCGCCCTTCGTCAGGTCCTTGTCCTGAACCGTTCTCCAGAAATCATCGTCCACCATGGCCTGCCTCTTGCCTTTCCGACGCGGCGGAATGCTCCGTTTTCCATCCTCGGTCGCCGCGCGCCGGTCCCGTCCTCCCGAAGGGCGGCGCGACTCGGCATCACGTGTTGGCCATTGTGCCCGTCGGAGATAAACGTTCCATTAACGCACAGGCGGGAGAACCTCGAAAAGGCCTTTGCTTCGGCGCATTCGGGAAGAGGTTGGCAAGGTTTTCGGGATAAGGCGGATGAGCGGCGGAAACGGTCGGCCGCTACAGAAGGTCCATCAGATAGGGAATGAGCGGCTCGTCGGCCGGCGGCATCGGATAGTCGCGAAGCGCCTTCGCCCGCACCCATTTCAGCGCCTGGCCCTCCCGCCCCTGCGGCACGCCTTCGTAGCGGCGGCAGACATAGAGCGGCATCAGCAGGTGAAAGTCCTCATAGGCGTGGCTGGCGAAGGTGAGCGGCGCAAGGCAGGCCACCTTGGTACGGATGCCGAGTTCTTCCTCCAGTTCGCGGATCAGCGTCTCCTCAGGCGTCTCGCCCGCCTCGACCTTGCCGCCGGGAAATTCCCACAGTCCCGCCATGGACTTGCCCTCCGGACGCTGTGCCAGAAGGATACGGCCGTCGCCATCGATGAGGGCGCAGGCGGCAACGAGCAGCAGCCGGCGGGGCGGGGTCGAATCCATGGTCATTCCTCAGGCGGCGTTCGATAGAGATAGCGGTAGGCCTCGGTGAAGCCGAGCCGGCGATAGAGCGCCAGCGCCGGTTCGTTATCGGCCTCGACCGCAAGCCACGCCTGGCGGGCCCCCTTCAACCGCGCCCAGCGCAGGCTGGCGCCGACGATATCGCGGCCGATGCCTTCGCCGCGACGGTCGGGACGGACGGCGACCAGCAGCAGGCCGGCGAGATCGTAGTCCTGGACGGCCAGCGCGACCGCGGTCGGTCCCTGCCCGATCTCCTCGAACAGGAACAGGCCGCACTCCGCCCGGATCGCCTCGATCACCGAGGTCAAAGCCGCCCTGCTTTCCGGCGGATCGCCGGCAACGGCGATGCGCGCGTCCACGAAGCGGCCGACATCGCGCAGCGGCACATGACCAAGTTCGTCGCTGGCCGGATGCGGCGGAATATCCGCCGTCATGACGACCGTTTCGGACAGACGCGTCCAGCCTTCCGCATCGAGATGGGCGACGAGGCCGGACGGCGTCAGCGGCGTCTGGCGCACCGTCGGAACGAGACCGGCGTCGCGAAACTGCCGGGCAGCCCGCTCCAGCCGGCCGGCCATGTCGCTGCCGTCATGCGGATCGAGCGGGTTGATCGAGTTCAGCCGCCGCGAGCCGTGGGCCGGCGTCATCCGAACCAGCCAGCTGCCATCATACGCAGCGGTCGCGGCCGGCCAGGCCCGAAAGCCGATCGCTTCCAGACGCCGCACCAGCGGCAGCTTCCATCGTGTCGTCTCATCCAGCATCGGCATATCCGGTCGGCAGTCTCAAGAGCCCGGTTTCGCACTCAGCTCCGGTAGTCGCCATTGATTTCGATATATTCCTTGGTGAGGTCGCAGGTATAGACGGTCGCGGTGCCCGAGCCGAGCCCGATCTCGACCTTGATGGCGATGTCCTGCTCCTTCATGACGGCGGACGCAGCCGCTTCCGAATAGGCCGGGTCGCGCTCGCCGTTGACGGCAACACGGATATCCCCGAACCAGATGGCCAGCCGGTCGCGGTCGGCCTTCTCGCCAGCCTTGCCGACAGCCATGACGATGCGACCCCAGTTCGCGTCCTCGCCGGCCACCGCCGTCTTCACGAGCGGCGAGTTGGCGATCGACAGGCCGATCCGCTTGGCGGCGGCATCGCTCTCGGCGCCTTCGACCGTGATGGCCACCATCTTGCGCGCGCCCTCGCCGTCCCGCACCACCTGCAAGGCGAGGTCGAACAGCACGGCATTGAGCGCTTCGCGAAAACCGTCGAGCGCCGCATCCGACGCATCCTCGACGCGCGCCTGACCGTCGGCCGAAGCAGCACCCGTTGCAAACAGCATCAAGGTATCCGACGTCGAGGTATCGCTATCCACGGTCACGGAATTGAAAGACGGGCCGACGCCCTGCGACAACAGGGCCTGCAGGGCCTGCGGCGCGATATCGGCATCGGTGACGACGAAGGACAGCATCGTCGCCATGTCGGGGGCGATCATGCCGGCGCCCTTGGCGATGCCGTTGATGGTCACCGTGACGCCGCCGATGGTCGCCGAGCGGGTCGCAACCTTCGGATAGGTGTCCGTGGTCATGATCGCCTTGGCGGCCTCCAGCCAGACGTCTTCGGTCCCACGGGCATTCATGTCGCCGAGCACGCCGGCGAACTTGGTCGCATCCAGCGGCTCGCCGATCACACCCGTGGAGGCGAGAAACACCTCGCCCGTCGCGCAGCCCACAGCCTCGGCCGCCGATGTGGCGGTCAGTGCGGTCGCCGCGCGGCCCTTGACGCCCGTAAACGCATTGGCATTGCCGGAATTGACGACGACGGCGCGGGCGACGCCGCCCGATAGGTTCTGCCGGCAGAAATCCACCGCGGCCGACGGGCAGAGCGAACGCGTGAAAACGCCGGCCACAGCGGCCGGCGCGTCGAACACCATCATCAGGACGTCCGTGCGGTTCTTGTACTTGATGCCGGCTTCGGCCGTCGCCATGCGCACGCCGCGCACCGGCGGCATGTCGGCGAAGGTTTTCGGGGCAAGCGGAGAAACGGAACCGGACATGGAAGGACCTTCGCGGAAAGGGCTGACAGGAGACTGAGACGGCAGAGGGCAGGTTCGGCAAACGAAAATCCCGAAGGATCGCCTTCGGGATTTTCACTCATGATGGACGGTTGTCACAGCAGCGTGACAGACCGGCGCGCCGGGCGAAGGCGGCCCTGATCCTCACCCGGAGGATCGAACCGCCCCGGCCGCCAGTGCCGGCCTAGTTGGCGCCTTCGACGGCGTCGCCTTCGGTGGCGCCGGCTTCGTCGGCCTTGTTGGCCTCGTCATAGGCCTTCTTCAGGGCGGGGTCGCTGATCTCGACGCCGGCATCCTTCTTGGCATCGGCCAGAAGCGCCAGATACTTGTCGCGCATGACGAGCTGCTTGACCTGCGGCTCGACCTGTTCGAGCGGCGGCGGCGGCTGCAGGCGCTTGTCTTCGAGAAGGATGACGTGATAGCCGAACTGCGACTTCACCGGGGTCTTCGTATAGGCGCCCTTCTCCAGCGCGAACGCGGCTTCGGAGAATTCCGGCACCATGCGCTCCTTGGTGAAGTAGCCGAGGTCGCCGCCATCGTCCTTGTTCGGATCGGTGGACTTTTCCTTGGCGAGCGTCGCGAAATCCTTGCCGGCATCGAGATCCTTGATGATGGCCTTGGCTTCATCCTCGGTTTTCACGAGGATATGGCGGGCCTTCACCTCTTCCTGCGGCTTGATCCCGGACACTTCCTTCTCATAGCGCGCCTTGACCTCGTCGGCCGTGACGGCATCGACGACGTGCTTCTTGAAGTAGGCGTTGTGAAGTTCGCGGTCCGTCAGGTAGGCGAGACGCTTCTTGAAGTCTTCGCTGTTCTGCACGCCTTCGGCTTCGGCGTCCTTGGCAAGCAGCTTCACGTCGACGAGGCCCGAAAGTGCTGCGGCGCGCTTCTGTTCGTCGGGAAGCTGGGCCAGCTGCGGATCGAGCGAGGCCATTGCGAGATCGAGCTCGGACTGATGGATCTCGGCGGTCCCGACCTTGGCGACGACCGGATCGGCGGCATCCTGGGCGAAGACCGGCCCATGGATCGCGATCACGGCGCCTAGCGCCACGGCAGCGAGCAATCTGGATTTCAACATTCCGTAAACCTTTCCCGATGGGGTACCGGATCCGCCCTTCGCGGCCGGGTCGCCGACCTCACAAACACCAGAATGTGGCCGTTGTGTAGCCTTGCAAAACCGGCATTTTCAGCGAAACGTCGGTCAGCAACTCCCGTTGACATCATTCGACCCCCCTCTTATCTGTCACGCAACCTCGCGTCCAGAACAAGATCCGGGCGTTTTGGCGCAGTTGACGGGAATTCGAACCCACGCGCGGAACGCCGACGTCACATGAAAGGACCATCTTCATGGTCAGTCTCGGCGGCCTCGCCCGCAAACTCTTCGGGTCCTCCAACGATCGTCGCGTCAAGGGCTACAACACCCGTGTTGCCGCCATCAGCGCGCTCGAGCCCGAAATGACGGCTTTGAGTGACGAAGCCCTTGCGGCCAAGACCGTCGAATTCCGCCAGCAGCTGGCCGCCGGCAAGACCCTGGACGACCTTCTGGTCCCGGCCTTCGCCGTGGCCCGTGAGGCCGCCCGCCGCGTCCTCGGCCTTCGCCCCTTCGACGTTCAGCTGATCGGCGGCATGATCCTGCACGAGAAGTCCATCGCCGAAATGAAGACCGGCGAAGGCAAGACGCTGGTCGCGACGCTTCCCGTCTATCTCAATGCGCTGGCCGGCAAGGGCGTGCACGTCGTCACCGTCAACGACTATCTCGCCAGCCGCGACTCGGCCACCATGGCCCGCATCTACGGCTTCCTCGGCCTGTCCACGGGCGTCATCGTCCATGGGCTGACGGACAACCAGCGCAAGGCGGCCTATGGCTGCGACATCACCTATGCGACCAACAACGAGCTCGGCTTCGACTATCTGCGCGACAACATGAAGTACGAGCGGGTCCAGATGGTCCAGCGCGGTCACTTCTTCGCCATCGTCGACGAAGTGGACTCGATCCTGGTCGACGAAGCCCGCACGCCGCTGATCATTTCCGGCCCGCTCGACGACCGCTCCGAGCTCTACACGACGATCGACGCCTTCATTCCGATGCTGGACGAGGCCGATTACGAGATCGATGAAAAGCAGCGCTCGGCCAATTTTTCCGAAGACGGCACCGAGAAGCTCGAGAACCTGCTGCGCCAGGCCGGCCTGCTCAAGGGCGAGACGCTCTACGACGTCGAGAACGTCGCGATCGTCCACCACGTCAACAACGCGCTGAAGGCCCACAAGCTCTTCCAGCGCGACAAGGACTACATCGTCCGCGGCGACGAGATCGTCATCATCGACGAGTTCACCGGCCGCATGATGCCGGGCCGCCGCTATTCCGAAGGCCAGCACCAGGCGCTGGAAGCCAAGGAAAAGGTCACGATCCAGCCCGAGAACCAGACGCTCGCCTCGATCACCTTTCAGAACTATTTCCGCATGTACGAGAAGCTCGGCGGCATGACCGGCACGGCCTCGACGGAAGCGGAAGAGTTCGGCAACATCTACGGCCTCGAAGTCGTGGAAGTGCCGACCAACCTGCCGATCCAGCGTATCGACGACCATGACGAGGTCTACCGGACGACGGAGGAGAAGTTCAAGGCGATCGTCGAGGAGATCCGCCAGGCGCGCGAACGCGACCAGCCCGTCCTCGTCGGCACCACCTCGATCGAGAAGTCGGAACTCCTCGCCGCGCTTCTGAAGCGCGAGGGCTTCACCAATTTCCAGGTTCTGAACGCCCGCTACCACGAGCAGGAAGCCTATATCGTCTCGCAGGCCGGCGTTCCCGGCGCGGTGACGATCGCCACCAACATGGCGGGCCGCGGCACCGACATCCAGCTCGGCGGCAATCTCGACATGCGCATCGAAGCCGAGCTGAACGACGTGGAGCCGGGTCCGGAGCGCGACCAGCGCGAAGCCGCGATCAAGGCCGAAGTGCAGGTCCTCAAGCAGAAGGCGCTCGCCGCCGGCGGTCTCTACGTTCTGGCGACCGAACGCCATGAAAGCCGCCGCATCGACAACCAGCTGCGCGGCCGCTCCGGCCGTCAGGGCGACCCGGGCCGCTCGAAATTCTACCTGTCGCTGCAGGACGACCTGATGCGCATCTTCGGCTCCGAGCGCATGGACTCGATGCTGCAGAAGCTCGGCCTGAAGGAAGGCGAGGCGATCGTCCATCCCTGGATCAACAAGGCGCTGGAGCGCGCCCAGAAGAAGGTCGAGGCGCGCAACTTCGATACGCGCAAGAACCTTCTGAAATATGACGACGTGTTGAACGACCAGCGCAAGGTCATCTTCGAGCAGCGCATCGAGATGATGGACAGCGAGGACGTCTCGGAAACCGTGGCCGACATGCGCCACGAGGTCATCGAGGACATCGTCGCCAAGCGCATTCCGGAAAAAGCCTATGCCGAACAGTGGGATGTCGAGGGCCTGAACACCGACGTCCGCGAAACGCTCAATCTCGACCTGCCGATCGCCGCCTGGGCGGCCGAGGAAGGCATCGACGAGAACGACATCCGCGAGCGCATTCTCACCGCCGCAGACGAGGCCAATACGGAACGCGCCGAGCGCTTCGGACCGGAGATCATGCGCTATGTCGAGCGCTCGGTCGTGCTGCAGACGCTCGACCATCTCTGGCGCGAGCATATCGTCAATCTCGACCACCTGCGCTCCGTCATCGGCTTCCGCGGCTATGCCCAGCGCGATCCGCTGCAGGAATACAAGGGCGAGGCCTTCGAGCTGTTCCAGGCGCTCCTGACCAATCTGCGCCAGGGCGTCACCGCACAACTGATGCGCGTGGAACTCGTGCGCGACGCCGCCCAGGCGCCGCAGCCCGAGCCCCCGGAAATGTTCGGCCATCACATCGACGCCCAGACGGGCGAGGACGAATTCGCAGACGACCGCAACCTCGCCACCGTCGCACCGGAGAACCGCGACCCGACCAACCCCGCCACCTGGGGCCGCGTCTCCCGCAACGAAGCCTGCCCCTGCGGCTCCGGCAAGAAGTACAAGCACTGCCACGGCGCCTTCGAGGCCACCGAGGCCTGAGGAAAAGCCTCTCTCGACCGACCATGAGAACACCACGCTCCGATACCGAGCGTGGTGTTTTCTTTTCTGGCGATTATCCTTCCGAATTCATGGACCGACGTCTGCTTGAAAGCACTTTGCATGCCGTCCGCTGCATGCCATTGTCCTGCAAGTCCTGTTTCCAAGCACCCGGGGAGACCACATCATGACATCGCTGGATCTCTTCCTTCCCTTCCTCATCACCACGGGTCTGTTTGCCTTCCTGCCGGGCCCGGCCATGCTTTATGTGGCCGCCCGCACGGTTGCGGCCAACCGGCGCGCCGGGCTGATGGCGACGCTTGGCATTCACCTCGGCTGTTATGTCCATGTGGCCGCCGCCGCCGCCGGTCTGTCGATGCTCTTTCAGGCCGTGCCGACGGCCTATCTCGTCGTCAAGCTCGCCGGTGCCGCCTACCTCGTCTATCTCGGCATCGCCATGTTCCGCACGCCGGCCCGCCGCGAGGGCGACGCGAACGCCATGCCGGGCCTTGCGCCCAAATCCGCCCGCCGGGCTTTCGTGCAGAGCATGATGGTCGAGGTTCTCAATCCGAAGACGGCGATCTTCTTCCTCGCCTTCCTGCCGCAATTCGTCGATCCCGCCGCCGCCGTTCCCGTGGCTATCCAGTTCGTCGTTCTCGGAACCATCGTCAACATGATGTTTTCACTGGCGGATATCGTCTGCGTCCTGCTCGCCGAAGCCGTTCTCGCGCGTCTGCGCACCTCCGGCCGGGCCGAGCGCCTGATGCAGAAGATCGGCGGCACGATCCTCGTCGGCCTCGGCGTCAATGTGGCGTTGAGCCGGTCGTAATCCTGTCGTCCGGGCATCCGTCCCAACGGAATGTTAACGCCGATGCGGCATCATCGGGCCCGTGTCGTATGGCGTACAGGTCAGGTAGCGTTTCGTGTTCATGGCAGCGTGTCAAACGGCAGAACGTCTTCTGCCGCAAGGTCTGAAGGACCGGCTCCTGCCGCTGATGCGATGGCTGGAGCCGTTGCTCACCAGCGATGATCCGAAACATCGCGCCCAGCGCATGGCGCTCGTCGCTTTTGCCATCCGTGTCGTCAGCGCCGGCATCGCCTTCCTCTCCCAGATCGTCATGGCCCGCATGATGGGCGAGTTCGAATACGGTATCTTCGTCTTCGTCTGGGTTCTGGTCGTGCTGTTCGGAAACCTGTCCTGTCTTGGGTTCCACACCGCGATCATCCGATTCGTGCCGCAATATCATGCGCTGAACGCGCATGACGAAATCCGCGGCATGATGACGACGGTCCGGATCTTCGCGCTCCTGTCCGCCACCGCGCTGGCGCTCGTCGGCATCGGCGGGCTCGTCCTCTTCGGCGACGTCGTCAACGGCTACTACCTCGTGCCGCTGTATCTCGGCGTCTTCGCCCTGCCGATGATCGCGCTCGGCGATGTCATGGACGGCACGTCGCGGGCCCATAGCTGGGCCGTCTCGGCTCTCAGCCCCACCTATATCGTCCGCCCGGTGCTCATCCTCGTCTTCATGGTCGCCGCGGTGCGGCTGGGCGAAGCCTCCACCGCACAGACCGCGATGATCGCCGCCATGGCCGCCACCTATGTCGCGACCGTCGGGCAATTCTTCATCCTCACATGGCGCCTTCGCAGGCGCTACAAGACGGGGCCGATCCGGATCGAATTCCGCACCTGGCTGCGCGTCGCCCTGCCGATCTTCCTCATCGACGGCTTCGGCTTCATGCTGACGAATTCCGACGTCGTGCTGGTCGGCATCGCGCTCGATCCGGAAAGCGTCGCGATCTACTTCGCGGCCGCCAAGACCATGGCGCTCGTTCATTTCGTGCTGTTCGCCGTCAAGGCCGCCGCCGCACCGCGCTTCTCCGCCGCGATGGGCCATATGGACGGGCAGCAGCTGTCCGTGATCGCCATCGAAAGCGCGAAGTGGTGCTTCTGGCCGTCGCTCGTCGTCGGCGGAGGCGTGCTCGTCTCGGGCGGCTTTCTCCTGTCGCTGTTCGGTCCGGCCTTCGTGTCCGGCTATCCGTTGATGGCGATCCTGTTTGCCGGCATCATGGCCAAGGCCTTCATCGGCCCGGCGGAAGCGCTGTTGACGATGGGGGGCCAGCAGGCGCTCTGCGTCAAGCTCTACGCCGCCGCCCTTGCCGCCAACATTGCGCTCAACGTCACCCTCATCCCGGTCTTCGGCCTGACGGGTGCCGCTCTGGCAACCGCGGGCGCCATGATGGTCGAGGCGGTCCTGCTGCACGTCGCCGTGCGCCATACCTTCGGCATCCGGCTGTTTGCCTTTGCCGATCCCCATTCCAGACCCGTCAGGACAGACCGTCTCGATGCCGGCACGGCAAGGACGAGACCGATGGATGCAGAGGCCAGCCGACCATGAGCGCCACGCCCCAGTTCCCGACAGACGCCAACGACCGGCCCTCCCGGGTGCCCCGCCGCGAGCCGCTCGCCCATGACCACATCCCTGCCGACACGCTGGTGCCGATCGGGCGCTCGGGCCGTGAATTCTGCGTCTATCCCGCCCGCGCCGGTTACGATCTGCAGGAAGAACTCGATTTCCTGTCGCATCGGGCGATCGAGCCCAACGTGTTCTTTTCCGGCCGTTTCCTCGCCCCCGCCATGCCCCGCCTGGAGGATCGCGTCGTGCGGCTCGCGATCATTCGCGACCGCAGCGAAACCCGCAGCCGGCTGCGGTTTCTGATGCCGTTTTCGGTGGAAAAGCCGGGCTTTGCCATCGGCACGCCGATCATCCGCGTCTGGTCCAATCCGTTCGGCCCGCTCGGCACGCCGCTGCTCGATACCGAGGAAGCCGCGGAAACGCTCGACAACCTGTTCGAGGCGCTGGCCAATCCGCAAGCAGGCCTGCCGCCGATCCTGGTCTTGCCCGACCTCCGCCTCAAGGGTCCGCTCGCCCGTCTCGCCCGCGCCGTCGCCATCAGCCGGAACCTGCCGCTGACAGTGACCGACACGTTCAGCCGGCCTGTGCTCGAAAGCCCGCTCGATGGCGACACCTATCTGCGCGGCGCGATCAGTTCGGCACATCTTCGCGAAGTGCGGCGCCAGTGGACGCTGCTTTCCCGCCTCGGCACGGTGACCCACGCGGTCGCACGCCAGCCGGAAGAGATCCGCCTGCGCATGGAGGAATTCCTGGCGCTCGAAGCCTCCGGCTGGAAGGGACGCCAGCGCACGGCCATCGTCATGGACCGTTACCGCGCGGCCTTTGCCCGCGAGGCGATCACCAACCTTGCCGAAGCCGATGCCGTGCGCATTCACACGATCGATCTCGACGGCGTCGCCATCGCCTCGATGGTCGTCTTCATGATGGGCGGCGAGGCCTATACCTGGAAGACCGGCTACGACGAGACCTATGCCCGCTATTCCCCCGGCAAGCTGCTCTTGCACGCGCTGACCGAATGGCATCTCGATGATCCGAACATCACGAAATCCGACAGCTGCGCCGTGCCCGATCACCCGATCATGAGCCGCTTCTGGAAAGAGCGCGAGGAGATGGGCACGCTCGTCATCGGTCTTCGCGCCAACCGCGACCGCGACGTGCGCCAGGTCGCGACCCAGCTCCACCTCTACCGCAACACCCGCAACATGGCCCGCCTGCTGCGCGAGAAGATGCGCGCGCTTGCGCCGAAGAGTTTTCGCTAAGCGTTTCCAGCGACGAAATGCCTTCGAGCACAGAGGCCGGGGGCCCCTCTGGCGAGCCCGCAATCGCCGGCGAGCGCGCCTGCCCTGCCCAAGATCCCTACCCAACCTCGGCGTCGCGCAGCAACCGCCGCACGATCTTGCCCGACGTCGTCAGCGGCAGCGCATCGATAAAGGCGACTTCGCGCGGATATTCATGCATCGACAGCCGCGTCTTCACCCAGTCGGAGAGGGACGCGGCCAGCGCGTCGGACGCCGTGTATCCCTCGGCCAGAACGACATAGGCTTTCACGATCTCGGTGCGAACGGGGTCCGGCTTGCCGATGACGGCGGCCATGCGGACGGCGGGATGGCCGGCGAGGCAATCCTCGACCTCGCTCGGTCCGATGCGGAAGCCGGACGAGGTGATGACATCGTCGTCGCGCCCGAAGAAGCTGATATAGCCGTCCGCATCCATCACCGCCTGGTCGCCGGTCGTCATCCATTCGCCGATGAACTTCGCCTCCGTTGCCGCCGGATTGCCCCAGTAGCCGAGAAACATCACCGGATCGGGTCGCCGCACGGCGACCTGGCCCACCTGCCCGCGCGGCAGGACCTTTCCGTCACGGTCGATAATCTCGACCACATGCCCGGGCGCCGCCTTCCCCATCGATCCCGCCTTCAGCACGCCATAGGCGGCACTGGAGGAAATCACGATGTTGCACTCCGTCTGCCCGTAGAACTCGGCAATCACGACGCCAAGCGCCCGCGACGCCTGTTCGAAGGTCTCGCGCCCCAGCGCCTCCCCCGCCGCCCCGACCGTGCGAAGATCGAAAGCATACTGCGCCTTGGGATCCTCGACCGCCTTCATCAGCCGCAGCGCCGTCGGCGGAATGAACGCGTTGCGAACCTTCATCTCCGACAGGATGCGGAACGCCATATGCGGATCGAACTTTTGCGCCGGAGACGACACGACGGGAACACCGAGCAGAAGCGACGGCAACAGCGCATTCAGCAGCCCGCCCGCCCAGGCCCAGTCGGCCGGCGTCCACATGCGATCGCCCGCCTGCGGCAGGCCGGCATGGTGAAACTGGAAGCCGGGGAGATGGCCGAGCAGCACCCGATGGCCGTGCAGCGCACCTTTCGGCGGGCCCGTGGTGCCGGATGTGTAGATCATCAATGCCGGATCGTCCGGCTCGGTGTCGGCCGCGGCAAAGCCGCTTGCATCCGTCGCCAAGAGCCGATCGAACCCGACCGTCGTGTCCGCGTCGGCCACGCCCTCGCCGCCATCCGTGCAGACGATCAGGTGCAGATCGGGCAGCCCCGCCCGGAGAGCGGACAACCGGGCCACGCCGGAAGGATCGGTGATGACGGCGCAGGCGCCGGCATCCCGCAGCCGGTATTCCAGGGCTTCGACGCCGAAGAGAAGCGCCAGAGGCAGGGCGATGCCCCCGAGCTTGTAGATCGCGGCATGCGCGATCGCCGCCTCGAACCCCTGCGGCAGCAGGATCGCGACCCGATCGCCCGGCCGGACCCCGCGCGCAAGAAGGCCGGCGCCAAGCGCGGAGGACCGCGCGGCAAAGGCACCATAGGTCAAAGCCTCGTGCTGCCCGTCGGCATGGAAATGCTGCAGGCAGACGCGCTCCGGCTCCCGTGCCGCCCAGGCATCGCTCACGGCCACGCCGATATTGAACCGCCCCGGAATGTCCCAGGCGAAATCCCGGATCAGCGCGTCATAGCGGAAGGGTAAGGTGGATGAGGTGGGAACCATGGACCGCCAAGCGAAGATAAGACCGACACGGCGGCCGCCCCGATCCTACCATCGCCCCGGTCGCCAGATCAATCGACGGCGACACGATCGCTCCCACGTCCTGACGCGCGCGATCTGCAGGCCCCGCGCGCGTCCCGCCTCAGCCATACTGCGCCATGTCGGTGCCGCTCAAGCCGTGAAGCGCATGAAACAGCGCATCCTGTGTCCGGTAGCCGCTCTCGAAAAGCGCGATCGCAGCGCTTGCGGCACTGACGCCGGCCTGCGTCCGCAGCCCGATCCGCCGCTCTGCGCACCACGCAAAGACCGCACTCGTGACGACATCGACCTCGGCCCGCTCCGGAATGCGGATGGTGGAAACTGGAAAAGAAGCCTGTGCCAACAAAGCGCCTCCTGATCTGTAAGTGATGACTTCAGAATGGCACGCACTGTCCCCTTTCGGCAAACCGCTTGCCCCAACCCGGTTAAGAAGCCGCAGCACATGTCTCGACCTGATACACTCGCAACGACGAGCCCGGCCCGCACCGTGTTACCGCCCGCCAATAGCCCATACACCGCCGCACACATGATGGCCCGAAAGCCCGCTTACGGAAAAACGCCCGTAAAAGGAGATATTCCGAAAAACCCCGGCCTCAAAAGCCATCGACCACCCAATCTTTACCAAGCATTCAGGATTGGCATGCGATTGTCTCGTCACGCGCGGTTTGTAGAGCGTCCGCGCACCCCTTTTCCTCGCAGGCGACGCCCGCACGACAAGACCCTTCCGGCATCGCTCCCTGTGGTTCCCTGCGCGGCACACGCCTGAGAAGACGGCAAAGCCTTTAAACCAGCGAACTCCCCCGCCGCAACCGATCGTCCCGGTTCAACACCTCGGCAATATCCCGCGCATCCTGTTTCTCAAGCCCGGTCAGATCACGCCCATCCGACGCCGCCGGCAGCCCGGTCATCTCATCGACGACCGTCCAAACCCCACTCCGCTCCTGCCGCACCCCATACCGTTTCTCAACCATGCCAGCCTCTTTGGTTCTAATGAGGAGGCGATGCGGTTTTAGGGGTCAACGTAAAGGGGCAATGTGTGGCTTCCTGACAAGGACTAGTGCATAGCGAGTACTTCATGGATCACAAAAATTATATTTTATTCAAATACATTATTGGCGACCACATTGCTGGGGTCATTATTTTTGATTGAAAAAGACCCAGCTCCCACTACAACATTCTTCACAACGGTATTATTCTTCGCGTAGTCTAAAGAACTAAGACTACTTCCAAAAGGATGCTTAGGGTCAATAAAACAAAAATTGCTATTCCCATTCCTAGAATTGAGCCAAACTGCGGGTTTGCCTCCTTCAATGACGAAGAGGTTTCCACTTATCAAATTCCCATGTGGCGTTTGGTGACGTATAGTTCCTCCCTCTCCACAATTTCGATATAAAAAAACGCCACCATTCTTGACGTGGCTAAATGTATTTCGTTGAATAATGTTATTGGCAGAGCCATCAACAGCAATCAGTTCCCGCTTTTCAGAGCTAATCTCGAACACATTGCCTTCAATTCGGTTACCTGCCGACTCCGCATCGAGATAAATCGCAACAGTCCGAACACGACCAATAAAGCTAGAGTCGCGAACTGTTACCGCTGTAACCCCAGGCGCTAAGTACAGAGGAAGACGGCCAGTCGTCTCAAAAATGACGTTAGAGAAAAGAATACGCGTCGGAGCCGACGCTTGAGCAAAGTTTGTGTGGTCCGCATTGAGAGAAGACTCGCGAACACGCTTTGCGTTACCACTCAACCCAAGCCCATACACCTTCGCAGAACCGAGGAAACGACAGTTCTGGATCGTTACATCACTTGGCCGATCCCAAATTCCCGTAGTAGGCTTCGATCTCACCAACAATTGTGCCACTTCGGAAGACTCAGGCAATCCTGATCCATCAAGCACTGCACCGTTGCAATTAAATGTTGTAGCCGACGCTGCGGAGCCCTCAATGATCACTTGTCTTGTCACTCTCGCATCGGAAGAAAGCGTTGCGCTACACGGCAAAATGAAGGGCTCAAGCGTATCAGTGCGCAACAGTTCTCGTATCTGATCGACCGAGCAGTTTTGTGCCGCTTTCGACACCGTATCCGTCTGACCAGCAGCCCGCACATTCAGCGGGAAGGACACGAAAACGAGCACCATCGCCAGAGCGGTCACTTTCACGCTTTGAGCTTTCGTTGTCAGTTTAGGTACGCTAATAGCAATATGCCTTTCCGAATTCAGGGGACTGATAAATGAGCATACAGGCTTTGTTACAAAAGCTACAGGCGATAAAAGGTCCAGATCGCGCAATAGAGCTGGAGATCGCCGAAATTCTCGGCTGGCGGAAGAAAGTAGAGCCCTTCACGGATCCCAAAACGGGGGCGAATAAGGAACGAACACTGTGGCTTGTACCCACGTCGAACGACACGGCAAACGTTCCATTTTATACATCTAATTTGTTTGATGCTTACAGACTTGCCCAAGAAGTTGCGCCTGGACACATCGGAGCCTGCAGTTGGGAACCCGGGGCCGGTGGCGCAAAAATCGGACGCTCGCCGGTTTGTCAAGCAGCCACCCCGATGATCGCGCTTTGCATGGCTGCCCTGAGCGAATTAGAAAGAACTCGCGGTCAATAGCCATAACTTAAGCCTTCCTCCGGAGGATAATATGCCTACCAGCTTGCACAATATAGCTATTGAGCGCATTCGCGCTTTAAAGCCTACCGAGCCCGATAGCTCTACATTGAACATTGTATTTGCATCTGACTCTAGATACATCGCATATACGTCCGTGACATTAGCTTCAATTTTAAAAAATTACACCGGCACACTCCCAATACGTGTATTCGTTCTTCTCGATGAAGAGCTTCCCGAAACGGAATTCCATCGAGTCTCAAGCCTCAAAGAAATTTTTCCGTTCGAACTTGAACAGATCATCGTCAAGGCAGGTCAATTTGCAAACATCAGGACAAGCGAAGGAATATCGATTGCGACTTACTATCGACTACTACTCCATTCACTACTGCCTGGAGACGTCGAGAAAGCACTCTATCTAGATAGTGATCTAGTAATTTTGTCATCTCTGGATGTGCTGTTTAATCAACCGATGTCTGGCAATATTTTCGCAGGCGTCGAAGATACCATCTCTAAGACCTACAATGCGCGATTCGGTATTCGAGAAGATGCTCGCCATATAAACGCAGGAGTTATGCTCATTGACGTCAACGTCATGAGATCCATTGGTTTTAACAATATAATTGACGCGTATCTCACGGCAAACCGCTATCGTCTAATGCTAGGCGATCAGCAGATTATTGCAGAACTATTCCATGATGCGATAGGCTACGTGTCAACGGAATGGAACGTGCATGGTTCAATGTTCAGGCCGAATTGGGTCAAAGAGCATGCTGGCGTCGAAAACTTCATACGCCCAAACATTGCCGCAGCAGCAATTAAATCTCCTGCGATTATACATTATACCCTAAAGCGAAAGCCATGGATATCGCTAGAACACCCGAAAGCCGATACGTGGTTTAAGTATCTAGCGCTGTCACCCTATCGAGACATTGTGAACATTCCCGTTAATGAAATAATAGAGGAAAAAAAGAAAGCAAAAAGCAAATCGATTTCAAAAGATTTGATAAAGAATAAGAAATCCTCCAAAATGTCCATCGGGAGATATTTTAAAGTTATATTTCCAAGCATTGTGTTAAGTTTCATTCGCATACGCAAAACGCGACTTGCTGTCTTGGAACTGCAGCGGAAGCTTGCAGCGATTAAGCTACCGCCTACAACATCGCCGACCTTATCGCAATCGACGCCATCAGCTCGGATAGGTACTAGCATAGATCTAAAACAGCTCCTCATCTCGCGCCAGCAAAACGCATCGTCGTCTTTCAATGCAAAAGCAGCGGTTGAGTCGCTACCAGAATTTTCGCGCATTATGGCTAATGTCAATTTGCACGATATGGACGGCGGCTACGCGGAAAACATAAAAACAATTACTCGAACCGCTAACTTCAAATATTTTACAGATCAAATTCCAGATGCGGTATTCTTGCTATCGCAACGCAAAGATCAAGTTATGTTTTGGGAATGCGTGCAATCAGCATTCCTATATGATCGACCGTTGTATTTTGTCGAGGTAGCTCTCTTCGGTGCTTTCGCGTCATATTTCGATCCTGACGCAACACTTGATGAGAAGCGGGCCCTGGGGTTTATGCTTGATGATCTTGGATATTATTTTGATGCTAGGCAACCCTCGCGGATCGAACGCACACTGAACGATCCATCTTGGTCTATCAGTCAAAGTGATCGAAATCGTGTCCAGTCGTTGATTCAGCGAATCTGCGCTGAAAAGATAACTAAGTACAACAAATACAATGACACAACAGACCTTTATCAGCTTGACCCGGGAGCAGTCTTAGTTATCGACCAGAAAAAGGGCGATGCATCAATTGAGTTTGCCGGCGCCAATGACAGTACCTTCGAGAGAATGCTCGCTTCGGCTATATTAGACAACCCGGGAAAACCTATTTACTTTAAAAGGCACCCAGATAGCATCCAGAGAAATATGAACTCGTATCGGAATCGGGGAGTTAAGGAAATCAAGGTTCTTCCAGATAATGTGCCTATCGGGTCGATTATTGATAATTGCGATACAGTTTATACCGTTTCCTCGCAGGTTGGCTTTGAAGCATTGCTCCGGCAAAAGAAAGTTGTGACATTTGGGATTCCCTTCTTTGCGGGTTGGGGACTTACTGATGACAGGACACCAATAGGACGTAGATCGCAGAGAAGGACTATTGAAGAACTCTTTTACGTATCCTGCATCCAGCAGTCCGTCTATGTTGATTCGCATACGGGGAACCTTATCGAGATTGAGCAGGCCATTGATAAAATCCTTCAGATGCGCTTGGATTATACTGCTCGTGGACGTAGCCAATGAAAAACCGGAAGGCGGAATTAGCAGCTCTTATGGCTTCAGAAACGCGAAATGCGTTTCTTCTCTCAAAATTTGGCTTCAAAGTCGAAAGTGCTGCAACATATGTCGATGCGCGAACGGTCGTGCGCCCACGAACAAACGCTTTACTCACTTCCGATTATTATCAAGGACTGCATCAAGGTGATGAGGCATATCAGGAAAACAACTGGCTAGTTTCCGAACTCACTCCAATTCTTCAACGTGCTCAGGGCGGTACCGTAGTAGAGATCGGCTGCGGAAATGGTCAGTTTTCAAAACTGATGGCAGGTTCTGTGCAAAAAGTACATGCCTTCGACTGGGCATTATCACCAGGGATGATTTCGACTCCGGATAACGTCAGATTTCATCAAGGAAACATACTGCAGTTAAAGCTTCCACCTGTGGATTTAGCTTGCTCCGCGGACGTTCTTGAACATTTTACACCGCAGGATCTGCCTGGTCTCATTGCTAAAATCTGCTCATCGGCGATGGCTCAATATCATGTCGTCGCTTGTTACGATGACGGTCACAGTCACCTTACGGTTATGTCTCCCGCCGGTTGGTTGGCAACTTTTTGGCGATTTTGTCCAGACGCTACTCTTTTAAATATTGACTGCAGACGTTCAAACCCGCAGCAGCTTGTTTGCACGATAGCAACTACGTTGAGTAACAGGCGGCACCAGAATACTGGAGGAAGCAGCCTGGCCATCTTGCATGAGATATTAAGCAAACGTGAAAAACCGCATCAGCAGTAGTTGATCAGCGTGCAGGAAAAAATCTGTTTTTTGGTAAGTCCTTAAGCCGCGCAGAAATCTGCGAATGCCCGAAATGCTACCAAGCTGAAAATTAACCCATCATCGGTGTACTAAGTTGTTCTCACCTTATTATAATGAACCTTTAGTTGCGGAGCGGTGCCCGACTGGTGTCCCCTACCTTGATTTTGACGAGATTCAATGACTATAGCGCAAGTTGGTGCTTGGAATGAGGGCAGAGTTGGGAAGGCTCGTTCGTTGAAAGTAATCCAGTCACATTATCGAGTGGTCGCAGCGCTTGTCATTCGTGAGATGTCAACGCGCTTTGGCAGCAAACCCGGAGGCTATGCCTGGGCCGTTTTAGACCCGATTGCGCACATTGCTTTCATGTCGTTTATCTTTATGGGGATTGCTCGACATCCTCCCTTGGGCAACAGCTTCGTCTTGTTCTTCGCAACGGGATACCTCGGATTTCAATTTTATCAATCAGCGGCCGGTTACGTGACAAGCGCGGTAACAAGCAATCGAGCGCTTCTCGCCTACCCCAACGTGGCACCTATCGACACCGTCGTCGCGCGCCTCATTCTGCAGTTCGGTACGAATATTGTAGTTAGCATCGCCGTGTTGCTACCAATAATTGCGACACTTAAGCATCCAGTCGAGATTACTTGGGTACCGTTAATAGAGGGCACTACCGCGGCGAGTTTATTAGCCTTAGGTATTGCCTTTACAAATGTTGTTTTATTTCAAAAGTCTCCTCTCTACGAACAGTTGTTCAGCATTATCAGCCGACCCCTATTTATGCTTTCTGGCGTATTCTATCTTCCCGACTCTCTACCCACCCAGCTAAGGGATATTATTTTAATCAATCCAGTCGCTCATATGATTATATCTTTCCGCAAGGGATTTTATCCTGAGTATCGAGCAGCGGGATATGATCCGTTTTACATGTATATTTTCGCATTTTCGGCGTTGGCCTTTGGAATGTGCTTGTTCACATCGTCTAAACGAGTTCTGCGAAGCCGATGAGTCGTATTATAGATTCTGTATATTAGATTTTTATGTTATTGATATCGTCGCTCGTCCTTTCTTTTGATGACCCAAAACATTGCGTTGTGCATTAAAATATGTTTACGGGGCAGTTTTCCGGGACAAGCATCCCGTTCGATTTCAAGGAAGAATGACATGGCCGTCGCGCCCAATTCTGAAGTGTCCGTCGGCAAAGGTGCGCACAAAATCACCTTTTCCAACGCCGGCCGGCTGTCGCTGATCGCGGGTCCCTGCCAGATGGAAAGCCGAGATCATGCCTTCATGATCGCCGGCACCATGGTGGAGCTCTGCGCCAAGCTCGGTCTCGGCCTCGTCTACAAGTCGTCCTTCGACAAAGCCAACCGCACGTCGATGTCCGGCAAGCGCGGTATCGGGCTTGAGAATGCGATGGAGATCTTCGCCGATCTCAAGAAGGAATATGGCTTTCCCGTTCTGACGGATATCCACACGGAAGAACAGTGCGCGCTCGTCGCGCCGACCGTCGATATCCTGCAGATCCCGGCCTTCCTGTCGCGCCAGACGGATCTGCTGGTGGCGGCGGCAAAGACAGGCCTCGCGATCAACGTCAAGAAGGGCCAGTTTCTGGCGCCCTGGGACATGAAGAACGTCCAGAGCAAGTTTCTCGAAAGTGGCAATCCGAACGTGCTCCTGTGCGAGCGCGGCGCCTCGTTCGGCTACAACACGCTCGTCTCCGACATGCGATCGCTGCCGATCATGGCATCGCTCGGGTCGCCGGTCGTGTTCGATGCGACGCATTCGGTGCAGCAGCCGGGCGGGCAAGGCGGATCGTCGGGCGGCCAGCGCGAGTTCGTGGAGACGCTGGCACGCGCAGCCGTCGCCGTCGGCGTCGCCGGTGTCTTCATCGAGACGCACGAAGATCCCGACAATGCCCCGTCCGACGGCCCCAACATGGTGCATCTGAAGGATATGCCGCAGCTTCTCGAAAAACTGCTCGCCTTCGACGCGATCGCCAAGGCTTAGACGCAATTTGGTCCCAAGGACCTTCGACACGAAAATATTGGAAGGAGTCGCGGCATGATCAAACGCGCTTTGCAACTCGTCGAACACGATGTGATTGATTCCGCGCTGCGGACACTCTCCTTCGGAAAACAGGGGCTGGAAGCTCTCGAATCAGCCATGGCCAATGGCCTGGGCGATGCCTTCCGCAAGGCAACGGCGCTGATCGGCGACAGCGAAGGCCGGGTCATCATCACCGGCATCGGCAAAAGCGGCCATATCGGCAGCAAGATTGCCGCCAGCCTGGCATCGACCGGCACGCCGTCCTTTTTCGTGCATCCTGTCGAAGCCAATCACGGCGATCTCGGCATGATCACCGCGGCGGACGTTGTGCTGGCGCTGTCCTGGAGCGGCGAGACGGCCGAACTCCAAGGCATCGTGTCCTTCACCCGCCGCTTTTCGGTGCCGCTGATCGCCCTGACATCGGGCGAAAACTCGGCATTGGCACGCGGAGCCGACATCGTGCTGCTTCTGCCGAAGGCGACGGAAGCCTGCCCGCACGGACTGGCGCCCACGACCTCGACGCTGATGCAGCTTGCCATGGGCGACGCCCTTGCCGTTGCGCTGCTCGAAGCGCGCGGCTTCTCGGCCACGGATTTCCGGGTATATCACCCCGGCGGCAAGCTCGGCGCCATGCTCTCGCATGTCAGCGATCTCATGCACACGGGCGACCACCTGCCGCTCGTGGCGAAAGGCTGCTCCATGCCGGACGCGATCCACGAGCTGTCGGCCAAGCGCTTCGGTTGCGTTGGCGTGGTGGACGATGACGGACGCCTGTGCGGCGTCATGACGGATGGCGATATCGCCCGTCATCTCGACGGTCGTCTCGGACTGATGACCATCGACGAGATCATGACCCACAATCCGAAGACCGTGGGAAAAGCGACACTGGCGACGGCAGCCATGGCGATCCTCAGCAAGCACGGGATCGCGGCGTTGCTGGTGGTGGACGAAGACACCAGACCCATCGGGATCGTCCATTTCCACGACCTTCTGCGCGCCGGCGTGGCCTGAGGCTCGAAAGTCTTATCGGCGGAGGCTGAGCCACGCCGCAGTTCTCGCGACATCGTCCTGAAACGCCGCCAGGAGGCGACGTGCGCCTCTCCACAAACAACGTTGGGGAAGCTTTGCGTCATCTCGCATAGAGGGCGGGCCACGTCCACAGAGCCTGGAAGCGTCCAAAAGAGAGCGAGCCGATTGACGGAAAGAACCTCTGGTGCCCCATGCCGGAGTCGAACCAGCACTCCTTTCGGAACTCGATTTTGAGTCGAGCGCGTCTACCAATTCCGCCAATGGGGCACGGAGAGGCAGGATCGGGATTTATACGGGTGGACGGGGCTTGGTCAACCGGATTTCGCGGGTTCGTCGAGCAATCGCATAGACATGCGCGGCAGGCGGCGGGACGGTGTCGTCTTGGCGCGCGGGCCGGGCGGCGGGGGAAACGATGGTGCAGAGCAGCATCCGTTGTGCGGTTGCGATTTACAGGCGGCCCGTTCCTGCATAGAAGCTCTGGGGTGCCTCTCGGGGCGTGCCTCTTTTTACCCTCGGGCTTGGGTCTTCCACCCCAAGCCGTTCACCCCAAGTCTGGGCCCCTGCACTTCCCGCTTGGGGCCCGCCCCGTCTGCCATCTGATCCGAGGATTTGCCGATGCTCCGCAGCCTTTATGACTGGACCATGTCGCTCGCTGCACGCAAGTCGGCGGAAGTCTGGCTCGCCGTCATCGCCTTCGTGGAAAGCTCCGTCTTTCTGGTGCCCGCCGACGTGCTGTTCCTGCCGATGGCGCTGGCGCGGCCCGAGCGTGCCTGGCGCTATGCGGCGGTCGCGACCGTGGCCTCCGTCCTCGGCGGCATTGCCGGTTGGTATCTCGGGCACTATGCCTTCGAAGCCCTGGCGCGGCCCATCCTCGAATTCTACGGCAAGCTCGAAGCGTTCGAAACGATGCGCGCCTCGTTCAGCAACGAGATGCTCGTTCTGTTGCTCGTCACCTCGGGTCTCGCGCATCTCCCACCGATCAAGGTCGTCACGATCCTCTCCGGCGTCGCCGGCATCCATCTCGGCCTGTTCATCGTCTGCGCCATCGTCGCGCGCGGTGCGCGCTTCTTTCTGCTCGCCTGGCTGCTGCGCCGCTATGGCGAGGAGATCCGCCATTTCATCGAAAAGCGTCTCGGCCTGATATCGGCGGTCGTCGCCGCTTTGCTGATCGTGCTGTTCATCGCCTACCGCTTCTTCCTGCACAATCCGGAAATCGTCACGCCCTGAACGCGCCAACCTGGATATGGAGCCACCTCGCCGGCTTTCCGACGGGTGCAAAACAGATTTCGATCGCCGGCGATATGCTGTAAGGCCTTCGGCAACAGCTGAACCAACCCGCCTCCCGGAGCCTGACAGACCGTGACCGCCATCCAACGCTCTCCCGCCCTTCAACGCTCCCCTGCCCTTTTCGCCGCCGTCCTCGTCACGCTGGGAATGATCGTCACGGTCGGGACCGCGCTCGGCTTCGAGCATCTCGGCGGCTATATCCCCTGCGCCCTCTGCCTCATGCAGCGCGAGCCCTATTATTATGGCATTCCCGTCGGCGTGCTCGCCATCATCAGCGCGGCCTTCCCCATGCCGGCCTGGCTGCCGCGGCTGCTGCTGGCGGTCATCGCGATCATGATGCTGGTCGGTGCTGGCATCGGCGTCTATCATGCGGGCGTCGAATGGCACTTCTGGGCGGGCCCGGCGAACTGCTCCACCACCGCGCAGGGCGTCTCGGCCAATGTCGGCGACCTCCTCGGCGACCTCGACAGCAAGCATGGGCCCTCCTGCACGGATGCGGCCCTGCGCGTGCTTGGCCTGTCGTTTGCCGGCTGGAACGTGCTGGCGAGCCTGGTGCTTGCGGCCATCGCCATCCGCGGCGCCGTCAAAGCCCGCTAGAAGCGAAAAGGCGCCCTCGTCGGGCGCCCTCGAAACCCGTCGGCAATCCGTCAACGCCAAGCCTTACGGCTGCAGTTCGACATCCCAGTAGAGATAGTCCATCCAGCTTTCGTGCAAGAAGTTCGGCGGAAACAGCCGGCCGTTATTGTGCAGGTCCTGCACCGTCGGGTGATACGGCTTCTGATGGGGGAACATGCCGGCATTGCGGGGCATCTTGCCGCCCTTGCGCAGGTTGCAGGGCGAGCAGGCGGCCACCACGTTCTCCCAGGTCGTCTGCCCACCATGGCAGCGCGGAATGACATGGTCGAAGGTCAGGTCATCCGGCGAGCCGCAATATTGGCACTCGAACCGATCACGCAGGAACACGTTGAAACGGGTGAAGGCAGGATGGCGCGAGGGCTGAACATAGCTTTTCAGGCAGACGACGCTCGGCAGTTTCATCGAGAAGCTGGGCGAGGAGACCTGATGTTCGTATTCCGCCAGAATAACCACACGGTCAAGGAAGACCGCCTTGATCGCGTCCTGCCAGGACCAGAGCGACAAAGGGTAATAGCTAAGAGGCCGGTAGTCCGCGTTCAACACGAGCGCAGGCAAGGCCTGAGGTGAGACTGCAATCGTCAAGTCCAGTGACTCCTGATCGATTCGGCATCTGCACTTCTATATTAGGCTCGTTACGTCAGGATTGTGAAGCCGAAAGGAAAGTGGAAACAAAAGATTCATTTCAGTTGGTTACGGGCCGAATTCCCGCGCGCCTCATCACGGCAGAACCTGTGCGGCATCCCGTCGCAGGCTGCTGGCATAATAGGCCCAGAACAGCCGGGCCGCGACGCTGCGCCACGGGCTCCAGGCGAGGCTGAGGCCCTCCAGCACCCGTGCAGAGGGTCGGGCGTCCAGACACAAGGCGCGAGCCACGGCGCTTTGCAGCGCCACGTCCCCGACGGGAAACACATCGGGATGGCCGGCGCAGAAGACGAGGTAGACCTCGGCCGTCCAGCGACCGATGCCCGGCAGCGCGCCGAGCGTGCCGATGGCGGCCTGCGGGTCCATGTCGCAGATCCCGTCGAGATCGAGCAGCCCGGCCTCCACGGCCGCCGCCGCTGCCCGCAGAGCCTTGATCTTCGCGCCCGACAGGCCGACCGCGCGGCATTCCGCCTCGGCAAGCGAAAGGAAGGCCGGCGCATCCACCGTTCCCAGCCGCAGCACCAACCGGTTCCAGATCGCGGCCGCACTCGCCTTGGAGATCATCTGCGACACGATGATGGCCGCGAGCCCGGAAAAACCGGGTTCGGATCGCCGAAGCGGCACGGGCCCTGCGGCCGCAATCACGGGCGCGAGCCGGGGGTCGAGGGCACCCAATGCCGCAAGTCCCCGGCAAACGTCGTGATCGCTTGAAATCCGCATGGCGGCGCACCTCTCTCGGGCTTGGTTCGGCGGCCCTTTGATGGCAGAAGAAGGCATGCCGCACAGCCTGTCAAAGCCCCCGGTATATCGCTTCGCGCCGAGCCCCAACGGCCTCCTTCACCTCGGCCATGCGCTCTCGGCGGTGCTGAACGCGCGCTTTGCCGCGGAGACCGGGGGGCGGCTCCTGCTGCGGATGGAAGATATCGACCTCACCCGGTGCAAGCCCGCATTCGAGCAGGCGATTCTCGAGGATCTCGCCTGGCTCGGCGTCCCCTTCGAAGAGCCGGTGCGGCGACAATCCGAACATTTCCCAGATTATGACAAGGCGCTCGAACGGCTCAAGGCGCGCGGCCTCGTCTATCCCGCCTTTCTCACCCGCGGCGAGATCCGTGCCCATGTCGCGGCGATCGAAGCGGCGGGGGGAAGATGGCCGCGCGATCCGGACGGAGCACTGCTCTACCCCGGCCCGGAGCGGCGTTGGGGCGACGGGCAGAGAGAGGACGCGGTCGCCGCAGCTATGGCCGCCGGGCGGCCCTATGCCTGGCGGCTCGACATGGCGAAAGCCTGTCGCGCCATCGGCCAGCCGCTCACCTGGCAGGAAACCGGCATCGGCCAGCAGGATGGGTCGGGGGACAAGCGAGACACGCAGAGCGTCATCGTCGCAGCGCCGGAGGCCTGGGGCGACGTCATCCTGTCGCGGCCCGATGCGCCCTCCAGCTATCACCTCTCGGTCACGGTCGACGATGCCTTGCAGGGCGTGACGCATGTCGTGCGCGGGCAGGATCTCTTCCAGGCGACCGCCGTGCACCGCCTGCTCCAGACGCTGCTCGAGCTGCCGGAACCGGTCTACCATCACCATCGTCTCGTCCTCGGGCCGGATGGGCGCAAGCTCTCGAAAAGCCATCGCGACACGGCCCTTCGGGCACTCAAAGACCGAGGCCTCTCAGCGGCCGATGTCCGCGCGCTTCTCCTCTGAGGACGCGACGGGTCCCTCGTCCGACGGCGCTTCCGGAAGGGCGATGTCGCGCGTGGCGGTCTCCTCCACCGGCATGCCGCGGAAATGGCGGATCACCATGCGCTTGACCTTGTACTTCATGATTGCCGCATTGATCTCCGCGCCGATGATGAAGATGGCGCCGAGCATATAGAGGAAAACCAGCACGATCATGATCGAGGCGAGACCGGCATAGGTCGAGACGTAATTGGCGAAGTTCGAGAGGTAGGAGGCGAAACCGACGGCACCGATCGTCCAGGCGATCAGCGTGATGACGATGCCCGGCAGCACGTCCATGATCTTGCGCCGGCCATCCGGCAGCCACAGGTGCGAGACGATCAGCCCCCCGGTGAGGATCAGCAGAGCCAGTGCCAGGCCCCAATTATCGACCATCGACAGAAGCTCGTCGAGCCAGGGCAGCCAGCGGTCGGCATAGCGCAGCGCCAGCGGCACGGCGACGAGCAGCAGGCTGACGAAGGCAAGGATGACGACCCCGGCCAGCACGAAGCCGAGGCTGGCGATGCGCGTCACGTACCAGGGCCGGCTCTCGGCCACCCGGTAGGCCCGGTTGAGCGAGATGCGCAGCGCCTCGACGCCATTGGAGGCGAAATAGGCGGCCGCCAGCACCGAGACGGTGAGCAGCCCGCCGCGCGGCGTGGTCAGCACCTGGACGATCTCGTCGGCGATCGGCTTGGCGATCGACGGCGGCCATGTGTCGAAGATCAGGTGCACGGCGGTCGTGGCGAACTGGTCGGCGCCGAGAAAGCTGCCGAGCGCGGTGCCGAAGATCAGGAACGGAAAGATCGCGAGCAGAGACGACAGGGCCACGTGGCTGGCCATTGCCCAGCCGTCATCGTCGCTGAAATGCCACAGCGCATCGAATGTGACCTTCCAGGCCATACGCAGGAACAACGGCATCCGGTCTCCGCTTTCAAGGGCGCGACGTCCCCTCCCTTGAAAGACGGTGCGCGCCGCGATTTGGTTTCATGCACGTCCAGTCGCGTCCCGGCCGACGTTTGGGGCTGCAGACGCCGCCACATTGTCACCTGCTGTCGAATATGGGAAACCAGCGCTCCAAGTCCACAGGCTGAAATGCCGAGAGACGCAGTCCAGAGCGACGAGACTTCATGACCGACAGCCCCCATCGGGATCGACCGACCATCATCGTCACGGGATGTTCCTCCGGCATCGGCGCCTATGCCGCAAGGGCCCTCACCCGCGATGGCTGGCGCGTCTTCGCCACCGTGCGGCGGGAGGAGGATCGCGTCGGTCTCGAGGCCGAGGGCATCGAGACCTTTCTCATGGATTATACCCGCACGGAGACGATCGCGGCGCTGGTCGAGGCGGTCCTTGCGCGGACCGGCGGGCGGCTGGATGCGCTTTTCAACAACGGCGCCTATGGGCAGGCAGGCGCGGTCGAGGACCTGCCGACGGAGGCGCTGCGCCTGCAGCTCGAAACCAACGTCATCGGCTGGCACGACCTCACGCGCCGGGTCATCCCGGCCATGCGGGCGCAGGGCCACGGCCGCATCGTGCAGTGCTCCTCCATTCTCGGCATCGTGCCCTACCGCTGGCGCGGCGCCTATAATGCGTCCAAGTTCGCCATCGAGGGCCTGTCGCTCACCCTGCGCATGGAGCTTGCCGGCTCGGGCATCGAGGTCAGCCTCATCGAACCCGGCCCGATCGAATCGCGCTTCACCGCCACGGCCGTCACGCATATCCGCCGCCATATCGATCTCGAAGGCTCGGTCCACCGCGCGGAATATGAACGGCAGATGCGTCGGCTGACCGGCGAGAGCGGCCCGTCCAAGGGAAAACTCGGGCCGGAGGCCGTTTATGCCGTTCTTGTGAAAGCACTGACGGCAAAACGCCCGAAGCCGCACTATATTGTGACTCAACCGGCCAAACAGGGCGCGCGGTTGAAAAAACTGCTTCCGGCGGCCCTGTTCTATCGCATTATCGGGCGTCTCGGCTGAGCGGCCGGATCCTCTCTGGTGGGACGGCGAGCGGCCGTCAGAAAGACTGCGCATGAGTTCCTTCCTTACCGGCCTCACACTCCTCGTAATGGGCCTCGTCGTCATCGTGCTGGTGCGTGGCCTGATCAACATGGCCAAGGGCGGCAGCGGCAATGCCTCCAACAAGCTGATGCAGGCCCGCGTCCTGCTGCAGGCGGTCGCCATCGGCCTGATCATGCTGACGCTCTGGATCACCGGCGGAGGACGCTGAGATGGTCAAGCTCAACAAGATCTACACCCGCACGGGTGACGACGGCACGACGGGCCTGGCCGCCGGCCCGCGTCGCTTCAAGAACGACCTGCGGATCGAGTGCTACGGGACGATCGACGAGACGAATGCCGCCATCGGCATGGCGCGGCTCACCACGGCGAGCGAACCGGAGGTCGACGAGATGCTGAAACGCGTCCAGAACGACCTGTTCGACCTCGGCGCCGATCTCTCGACGCCGGATACCGGGGAAACGCTGCCCTACGAGCCGCTGCGCATCGTCGCCGGCCAGGTCGCGCGGCTGGAAACCGAGATCGATCGCCTGAATGCCGACCTCGAGCCTCTGCGCTCCTTCGTGCTGGACGGCGGCACACCGGCCGCAGCCCACCTGCACCTCGCCCGCACCATCGCGCGCCGCGCGGAGCGTTCCATGGTCGCGCTGTACCACACGCCCGGCGAGACGGTCAGCCCGGCGGCGCTCGAATATGTGAACCGGCTTTCCGATTTCCTCTTCGTCGCCGCCCGCTGGCTGAACGATCGCGGCCGCGGCGACGTCCTCTGGATACCCGGTCTTACAAGGTAAGGAGACCGCATGTTCATACCGCTTCACGATCGCAACAACCTGAAGCATATCCGCCTGCAGGTCGTCACGATCGGGCTGATCGCGGCGAATGTGGTGATCTTCTTCCTCACGGGCCCTCTGTTCGTCGAGGCCTCGACCGTCAATGCCGATCTGCTCTCCTTCGGCTATATCCCCGCATTGATTTTCGGCGATGCGACGCTCGCCCCCGGCATCGCCGTCGTGCCGGAAAGTGCGACTCACATCACCTACGCCTTCCTGCATGCCGACCTCTATCACCTCGGCACCAACATGCTGTTCCTCTGGGTGTTCGGCGACAATGTCGAGGATGCGCTCGGGCACCTGCGGTTCCTCGTCTTCTACCTCGCCTGCGCAGCGGCGGGCGCGCTCGTCCACGGCCTCGTCGTGCCCTATTCGCAGGCGCCGCTGATCGGCGCCTCCGGCGCGGTCTCCGGCGTCGTTGCGGCCTATTTCCTGCTCCATCCCAAAGTCCGCGTCTGGGTGCTCGTCCTCTTCCGCATTCCGCTCCCCCTGCCGGCCTTCATTCCGCTCGCCCTCTGGATCGCCCAGCAGTTCTACATGCTGGCGGTCGATCCCTCGGCCGATGTCTCCTGGGGCGCCCATGTCGGCGGCATCATCGCCGGCCTGCTTCTCGTCCTCGTCATGCGCCGCAAGGGCGTGCCGCTGTTCGACAGGGTCGTGGTCGTGCCGAAGGCCGTTCGCCTGGTGGATCCGAACACCATGCGCGTTGCGGACACGGACCCGCGCGACATCCCGCCCTCGCAGGGCCGCGCCGGTCCGTGGGGCACGCACCCGTGAGCCGAACGGCGAAAGACGCCGAGAAATTTCGTCCGCCGTATTGACGTGCACGTAAAGGTTAGTAATCTACGCGGCGTGACCGGGAGGCACGTTCAGGCAAGAATTGTATTTGTGGAAAAAACGCGTATCGATGTCGCCAATCGACTGACGGGGCGGCCAGTGAATATGCGATTCCATGAGCACACGCCCGAAATCTTTCGGCTCGAGATCGGCGTCGACAGGCGCCAAACGGAAAACACAAGTGCTGACACTGGCAGCCCGCTATCAGCACGCCAGATCCTCGCCGGGGCCTTCAAGCCCGGCCCCACCGCTGAGATTCACTGCCGAGATTCGATGAAGGAAGGCTCCATGAAAATTCTAGTCACCGTGAAGCGCGTCGTTGACTACAACGTCAAGATCCGCGTCAAGCCGGACGGTTCCGGCGTCGAGCTTGCCAATGTGAAGATGTCGATGAACCCCTTCGACGAAATCTCCGTGGAAGAAGCCCTGCGGCTGAAGGAAGCGGGCAAGGCAACGGAAGTGGTCGTCGTGTCGATCGGCCCGGCCAAGGCCGAGGAAACGCTGCGCACCGGCCTCGCCATGGGCGCGGACCGCGCCATTCTGGTCGAGACCGATGCCGCCGTCGAGCCGCTGGCCGTCGCCAAGATCCTCAAGGGCGTCGTGGAGGCCGAACAGCCGTCGCTCGTCATCGTCGGCAAGCAGGCGATCGACGACGACAGCAATCAGACGGGCCAGATGCTGTCGGCGCTGCTCGGCTGGAGCCAGGGCACGTTCGCCTCCAAGGTCGAACTCGGTGCCGACAAGGCGACCGTCACCCGCGAGGTCGATGGCGGCCTGCAGACGATCGACATCAAGCTCCCCGCGGTCGTCACCACCGATTTGCGTCTCAACGAGCCGCGCTACGCCTCGCTGCCCAACATCATGAAGGCGAAGAAGAAGCCGCTCGACAAGAAGACCCCGGCCGATTTCGGCGTCGATACGGCACCGCGCCTGACCGTGCTGAAGACCGAGGAGCCCGCCGGCCGCAAGGCAGGCATCAAGGTCGGATCGGTCGCCGAACTGGTGGACAAGCTGAAGAACGAAGCCGGCGTGCTGTAAGCCCCGGACGCAGAGGTCCGCCGCAGGCCCGAGAGGGCAGCGGCGCACCGGCATCCAGAGTTTCTGCACGTGATATGCTGCCGGGACCCCGTCGATACGACCGGACGGTGCGGCAGCGACAGACAGATCGAGATTTCGAGGAGAACATACGACATGGCCATTCTTCTTCTGGCGGATCATGACGGTCAGACCGTTTCCGACGCCACCGCCCGCACCGTCAGCGCTGCAACCGCCATCGGCGGCGACATCCATGTTCTGGTCGCAGGCGCCGGGGCGGATGCCGCGGCGGCAGGTGCCGCGACGCTGTCCGGCGTGTCCAAGGTCCTGCTCGCCAACGATGCGGGCCTCGCCAACAACCTCGCCGAGCCGCTGGCAGCGCTCCTGGTGTCGCTCGCCGGCAGCTACGACGTGCTGATCGCGCCGGCCACCTCCGTCGGCAAGAACGTCATGCCGCGCGTCGCAGCCCTGCTCGACGTCGCCCAGATCTCGGAAATCACCGAGGTCGTCTCGGCCGACACGTTCAAGCGCCCGATCTATGCCGGCAACGCCATCCAGACCGTCCAGTCGGGCGACGCGAAGAAGGTCATCACCGTTCGCACCTCGACCTTCGCCCCGGTTGCCACCGGCGGCGCGGCCGCGGTCGAGACCGTGTCGGCGGCTGCCGATCCCGGCCTTTCCACCTTCGTCAACGACGCCTTGTCCTCCTCCGACCGTCCGGAACTGACCTCCGCGAAGATCATCGTCTCCGGCGGCCGCGCGCTCGGCTCGGCGGAAAAATTCCAGGAAGTGATCCTGCCTTTGGCCGACAAGCTCGGTGCCGCCGTCGGCGCATCGCGCGCCGCGGTCGATGCGGGCTACGCGCCCAACGACTGGCAGGTCGGCCAGACCGGCAAGGTCGTCGCCCCGCAGCTCTACATCGCCTGCGGCATTTCCGGCGCCATCCAGCATCTCGCCGGCATGAAGGACTCCAAGGTCATCGTCGCCATCAACAAGGACGAGGACGCCCCGATCTTCCAGGTCGCCGATTACGGCCTCGTGGGCGACATCTTCACGCTTCTGCCGGAACTCGAAAAGGCGCTGTGATCCCGACACACCGACATGTGAACGGCCGCATCCCCCGATGCGGCCGTTTTTACTTTCGAAGACGCGCAGAGAGCGACGGAAAGCACTGGCAAAACCCGCCGCCAGCCTTTATCACTTTGAAACAGGCCTTGACGGCATCGGTCCCGACACCGAAACGGATTTCGGGGGCGACATGATGCATCGGGCATGAAGCGCTACAGGAAAGCTGGGTGCGTCACATGGGGACGCGCAGCGCTGTAGCGGTCCTGAACGTCGGCTGCGATTGGGGAACAACGGCTTGATGATCAAGAATGTCGGAATCGTCGGTGCGGGACAAATGGGCTGCGGTATTGCGCAGGTCGCCGCGATGGCAGGGTACAAGGTGCACCTCTACGACATCGCGCCCGATCGCATCGAGGCCGGCCTTGCCACGATCAACGGCAACATGGCCCGCCAGGTCTCCTCGGGAAAACTGACCGAGGACGAGCGCAAGAAGGCGCTGACGCTGATCAAGGGCTCCTCCGACCTCACGGACCTGTCGCCCGCCGATCTCGTGATCGAGGCGGCCACCGAGGACGAATCCGTCAAGCGCCAGATCTACGTCTCCGTCTGTCCGGTGCTCAAGCCCGACGCCATTCTGGCGACCAACACGTCCTCCCTGTCGATCACGCGCCTTGCCTCCGCCACGGACCGCCCGGAGCGTTTCATGGGCATCCACTTCATGAACCCGGTTCCGGTCATGAAGCTCGTCGAGCTGGTGCGGGGCATTGCAACCGAGGAAGGCACCTTCGCCTCGGCCCGCCAGTTCGTCACCGCCCTCGACAAGACCATCACGGTGGCCGAGGACTTTCCGGCCTTCATCGTCAACCGCATCCTGCTGCCGATGATCAACGAGGCGATCTACACGCTTTATGAAGGCGTCGGCACGGTCGATGCCATCGACACCGCGATGAAGCTTGGCGCGAACCACCCGATGGGACCGCTGCAACTGGCCGACTTCATCGGCCTCGACACCTGCCTGTCGATCATGCAGGTTCTCCATGACGGCCTCGCCGACAGCAAGTACCGCCCCTGCCCGCTTCTCGTCAAATATGTCGAGGCCGGCTGGCTCGGCCGAAAGTCCGGTCGCGGCTTCTACGATTATCGCGGCGAAGTGCCGGTTCCGACACGATAAATCATCCATCGTCATCTTGACGATTAGGAATAGTGAATGCAATTGTGAGTTCGCCTTCTTCGAGGCGCGGAGCTCTCATGATTGCATATGCCGCCGGCGGCAACCCACCCCTTGGCATGGCTTCCTCGCGCCGCGCCACCATTCGGTTGATCGGCGCGCTGGTCGTCGTCCCCAACATCCTCTTCCTGCTCGCCATGCCGTTCTATGTCGCGGTCCGGACCATCTCGCCGCTGTTCTACCTTCTTGCCGCAGCCGCCGCCTATTTCCTGCCGGCATGGGCAGCCTACCCGGTCTTTCTTCTGGCCGCGCTCCTCGACGGGGCTCTCGTCGCCATGCTGGCCTTCAACCTGCCGGTCGGCGACGCCATCGACACGCTGGCATTTCTCGCGACCATCGACGTCGCCGCCTCCAGCGTCTATGTCGCCTTCATCCTGGCCATGATCGCAACGGCCTTGACCGCTGCCTGGCTCTTCAACCGCTTCAGACCGGATGCGCCGCGCGCCTCGCCGACGGCCGTGGCCTTTGCCGCTCTCGCGGTCATCGCGCTCGATACCGGCGTCAACCGACCGTTCTCGGGCGCGGCGCCGGCGTTCGACAGCGCCATTGTCCAGAACGACCTGACGGCGGACAGGATCGCGGTGTCCGGGCGTAACATGCTGTTCGTCATGGTCGAGGGTCTCGGCGCCTTCGCAGACCCGCAGGAGCGCAGCCTCCTCGCCGATATCCTGCAGGACGTGACGCGCGGAGGCCGCTACTGGTTGACGAGCGGCACCTCCCGCTATTCCGGCTCCACCACCGGCGCCGCCGCGCGCGAACTCTGCGGCCGCTGGGGCAGCTGGGTCGATTTCATGGGCGATCGGACGTTCGACTGCCTGCCGCGCCGCCTGAGCGAGGCGGGAATGAGCACCCTGTCGTTTCACGGTTACTCCCGCGACATGTTCTTCCGGCACCACTGGTACCCGCAGATCGGCTTCGAGCGGAGCACCTTCCTGGAGGACCTGGCGGCAGAGGTCCCGACCCCGACGCCCGCGCGCTGCGGCAACGTCTTCAAGGGGCTCTGCGACACGGAAATCGTAAACGTCGCGGATGCCGCGCTCAAGGCCGACCCGGACAGGCGAAAGTTCGTCTACGTCCTGACGCTGAACACGCACATTCCTTACGAGCCCTCCGCCATCGACCGGCTGGACTGCGGCAGTGCGGCACCTGCGATCGACAACCGGACGGTGTGCGACCTGACGAACCTGTGGAGCGACCTGTTCCGTTCGGTGGCCGCCATCGCGCAGGACCCGGATCTGCCGCCGACCGATATCCTCATCGTCGGCGACCACCAGACGCCCCTCTGGGAGCGCGCCGCCCGGCGCCATTTCAAGCCCGGCCTCGTGGACTGGTACCGGCTGGAAAGCCTCCGGAGCGCGCCTGCGGGAGCAAAAGCCCGGCTCGCCTCAGGAGCCGGTGCCCGCTGACGCGGCCGCGCGCACCAGCGCCCGCCCCTCCTCGCCATCCCAGGCCGCCGGCCCGTTCATGGCCGAGAGCAGGCAGCCCTTGTCGTCGATCAGCACCGTGACCGGCAGGCCGAAGGCAAGGCCCTCCTTCTTCAGCGCGTTGAACACGCCCATGGACGCGTCCCGGTAGGGTTTCAGCGCCGTCACGCCGGTTTCCGACAGGAAGGTTTTCGGCTTCTCGTCGCTGCCGGTGTCGATATTGACCGCGACGACCTCGAAGCGGTCGCTTCCCTCCGCCGTCTCCAGCCGGTCGAGCGCCGGCATTTCCTCGCGGCAGGGCACGCACCAGGTGGCCCACAGGTTGAGGAGCACGGTGCGGCCCTTGAAATCGGCCAGCGTCAGATCCTTGCCCGTACCGTCCTTGCCCGAACCGTCCTTAAAGGTCAGCCCGTCCAGAGGCCGCGGCCGGTCGGCCGGCACCATCGCGGCCACCTGCCCCTTCATCAGCGGCGTCAGGCCCGCGATCTTGCCCGACGCGGCCGCGCATTGCCCTGCATCCCCTTGCGAAGCGATCTCCGGAGCATTGCCAGACCCGCTTTGCCTGACGTATACCGCAGCCGCACCGGCGATCAGGCCCAGAAGGGCTGCCAGCGCCACGAGCCGCAGGGCGGAGCGGGGTTTTCCCGGATCTGTCATGTCGGTTTTCAAGACTTGTACCTTTTTGAGGAACGGAAATTGCGATGGCCGACGGCGCTTCCGAAACGAAGAACTCCAACCAGATGTGGGGCGGCCGTTTCGCGTCCGGACCCGATGCCATCATGGAGGAGATAAACGCCTCCATCGGCTTCGACAAGAAGCTCTATGCGCAGGATATCCGCGGCTCGAAGGTTCATGCCGAGATGCTCGCCCATCAGGGGATCATTTCCGGCGCCGACAAGGATGCCATTCTCGGCGGTCTCGACACGATCCTGTCGGAAATCGAGGCGGGGACTTTCGAATTCTCCCGGCGCCTCGAAGACATTCACATGAACGTCGAATCGCGCCTGGCGACGCTGATCGGCCCCGCAGCCGGCCGCCTGCACACGGCGCGCTCGCGCAACGATCAGGTCGCGCTCGACTTCCGCCTCTGGGTGAAGGAAGAGCTGCAGAAGGTCGAGACCGCGCTTACGCGCCTGATCGCCGCCTTCCTCGATCGCGCCGAGGAACATGCCGACACGGTCATGCCCGGCTTCACCCATCTGCAGACGGCGCAGCCGGTCACCTTCGGCCATCACTGCATGGCCTATGTCGAAATGTTCGGCCGCGACCGCGCCCGCGTGCGGCATGCCATCGAGCATATGGACGAAAGCCCGATCGGCGCGGCGGCTCTCGCCGGCACCGGCTTCCCGATCGACCGGCACATGACGGCGAAGGCGCTCGGTTTCTCCGGCCCGACGCGCAATTCCATCGACACCGTCTCCGACCGCGATTTCGCGCTCGAATTCCTGTCGATCGCGGCAATTTCGGCCACGCACCTGTCGCGCTTGGCCGAGGAGATCGTCATCTGGTCGACGCCGCAATTCGGCTTCGTCCGCCTGTCGGATGCCTTCTCCACCGGCTCCTCCATCATGCCGCAGAAGAAGAACCCGGATGCCGCCGAACTGGTGCGCGCCAAGACCGGCCGCATCAACGGCTCGCTGATCGCGCTGCTCACCATCATGAAGGGCCTGCCGCTCGCCTATTCCAAGGACATGCAGGAAGACAAGGAACAGGTCTTCGACAGCGCCGAAAGCCTGGAGCTCGGCCTCGCCGCCATGACCGGCATGGTGCGCGACATGACCATCAATATCGACCGCATGAAAAAGGCCGCCGGCTCCGGCTTCTCCACCGCAACGGACCTGGCCGACTGGCTGGTCCGCGAAGCCGGCCTCCCCTTCCGCGATGCCCACCACGTGACCGGCCGCGCCGTGGCGCTGGCCGAGGCCAAGGGCTGCGATCTCGGCGAACTCAGCCTCGAAGACCTGCAGGCCATCCACGCGGCGATCACGGACAATGTCTTCGACGTGCTGACGGTCGAGGCCTCCGTGGCCAGCCGCACCTCGTTCGGCGGCACTGCGCCTGCCGAAGTCCGCCGCCAGATCGCCTGGTGGCGCGCGCGCAACTGAGGCCGTTCCGTCTCGCCTTCGGGGAAACCCATCATTTTTCCCGGGCGATCCATCAGCAATTCGAACGTGCGCGGTCCTTGAAAAACAGCTAAGAGGAACCGCCTGCCCTCGCAAAGGACCCGCGACGATGACATTTCGGACTGCCGCCCTGACGGCGCTGCTTCTGACGGCAACGGTGCTGACGGCCTCCGGCTGCGGCCGCAAGGGCGATCTCGAGCGCCCGAGCGTTGCGCGCGCGCAAGCTGCGAAAGATGCCGCAAACACGACCCGGGCGCCCTCGGCTCTGCCGTCCGGCTTCGTCAGCCCCGCCAGCGGCGCTGCACCGGCAAGTGCTGCCGTCGCCGGCAATGCATCGGCCCAGACGACGTCCGTGACGCAGATGAACACCGTTCCCGGCTCGGACAACAGGGCGGCCCGCAGCGGCCGCACCGGCAAACAGGACGACGTCCCCGAGCGCCCTTTCCTTCTCGACCCGCTGCTCTGACAGCCCACCCAAGGTCCATTCCGTGAATCACTTCGAATATCGCGACGGCGTTCTGCATGCGGAAGACGTGCCGGTCACCGACATCGCCCGCGCCGTCGGCACGCCGTTCTATTGCTATTCCACCGCGACCCTGGAGCGACACTATGCCGTCTTCGCCAAGGCCTTCGAGGGCGTGGACGCGCTGGTCTGCTATGCCATGAAGGCGAATTCCAACCAGGCCGTGCTGAAGACGCTCGGCCGTCTCGGCGCCGGCATCGACGTCGTCTCCGGCGGCGAACTCGCCCGCGCGCTCGCCGCCGGCATCCCGGCGGAGCGCATCATGTTTTCCGGCGTCGGCAAGACGGCCGGCGAGATGGATCTGGCGCTGGCCGCCGGCATCTACTGCTTCAACGTCGAGTCCGAGCCTGAGCTCGAAGTGCTCAATGCCCGCGCCGTCCGCCTCAATCGCCAGGCGCATGTGTCATTCCGCATCAATCCGGATGTGGATGCGAAGACCCATGCCAAGATCTCGACCGGCAAGAAGGAAAACAAGTTCGGCATCGGCTTCGAGCGCGCCCGCGCCGTCTATGCCCATGCCGCGACGCTGCCCGGCATCAAGGTGACCGGCATCGACATGCATATCGGCAGCCAGATCACCGAGCTGCAGCCGTTCGAAGACGCCTTCAAGGTGCTGCGCGATCTGGTGGACGCGCTGCGCGCCGACGGCCATGTCATCGATCACGTCGATGTCGGCGGCGGTCTCGGCGTGCCCTACAAGGAAGACAACAATCCCCCGCCTCTGCCGGATGCCTATGCGGCGATCGTCAAGGAACAGCTGGCCGGCCTCGGCTGCCGCATCGTCATGGAACCCGGCCGCCTGATCGTCGGCAATGCCGGCATTCTGGTGACGGAAACGATCTATGTGAAGGATGGCGGGTCGAAGACCTTCGTCATCGTCGATGCCGCGATGAACGACCTCATCCGCCCGACGCTCTACGAGGCCTATCACGAGATCCGCCCGGTGCGCATCTCCGCCGCCAACGCGCCGCGCATCACGGCGGACGTGGTCGGCCCGGTCTGCGAGACCGGCGACTATCTGGCGCTCGACCGCGAAATGGCCATGCCGCGCCCGGGCGATCTCTTCGCCGTCAGCACGGCCGGCGCCTATGGCGCGGTCCAGGCGGGCACCTACAATTCGCGGCTTCTGGTGCCGGAGGTTCTGGTCAAGGGCAACCGCTTCCATGTCGTGCGCCCCCGCACCACGATCGAGGACCTGATCGGCCTCGACAGCCTGCCGGACTGGCTCTCGGAAGACTGACCTCTGTCGGGCCCGGCCCGGATCGGCCAGGCCCTGCGGAAAACGCGGGGACGCGATGTCCGCGTAGAACGCCACGTTCACGATTGCGTTCTCGCCCTCGTCTTCGCCACAAACAATGGTATCCTCCCGGCCAAACAGGCTTCGAGCGGGCGCGGGATTCGCCTGGCGGCGGGGCCTGAGCAGAAGTAGGACGGTGCGGATGGCAGAATTCCGGCGGCAGACACGACCGGCAGGCAAGGACGGCGAATCCGGCACGGCGCGCACGGCCCAGAGTCATACCGGCCAGATCCATACGGGTATCAAGCAGACAGGTATCAAGCAGACAGGCATGGCGCGCACGCTCGCCCGCAAGCGCGGCTTCGCCCGCGCCGTGCTCGTGGCCGAGCGCCTCGCGCCGCGCGCGCTCTTTCCCCTCGGCGTCGCCTTCCTCTTTCTGTCGGCCGCCTGGTTCGGCCTTTTCCGCGCCGTGCCGCCGCTGGGTCACGCCGGCCTGCTGCTCGTCTTCGCGCTCGCCTTCATGGCGTCCCTCGTGCCGGTCTTCCGCATCCGCCTGCCCGATGCGCATGAGGCCGACCGCCTGCTCGAGGAGCGCAATGCCCTGCCGCACCAAGCCATCGGCGTGCAGGACGACAGGCCGGCCACCGGCGGCGCCTTCGGCGAGGCGCTCTGGCGCGAGCACCAGAGCCGCATGGCCCGGATGATCGGCGCGCTCGAAACTGGTCTGCCGCGACCCGATATCGCCCGCCATGACGGCTTCGGCCTGCGCGCGTTGCCGGTGCTGCTCGTGGCCGTTGCCTTCGCCTATTCCTATTCCAACCGCGCCGGGATGGTGTCGGACGCCTTCCGCCTTCCCGAAAACATCGTGGCCCCGCCGGATGTGCGCATCGATGCCTGGGTGACGCCGCCCGCCTATACCGGCCGCGCGCCGGTCTTCCTCACCGGCCGGCAGGACCAGCCGGCGGCAGGTGCCGAGAGCGAGACCAAGACCGGGACCGCCGAAGCAAGCGTGCTCCGCATCCCGCAATTCAGCGACGTGACCGTTCGGGTGACGCGTGGCGCGGCAGCGACCGACACGGCCGTGACCTTCCTCGACAAGGGTGCGAGCGCGGCCATGCCGATCCCGGCGCAGAAGCCGCAGGAGGTCGGCGCGGCCGGACAGGATCAGGCCGACAATGCCGCCCCCGTCCCGCCGCCCGCTTCTGTCCAGGACACGCCTGCGGGCGCCGAGACCCCGACACCTCCAGGCAACAGCACCCACCTCTACAAGATCACCCGCGACGGCACGCTGACGGTCGGCGGCCAGACATGGCAGTTCGCCGTCATTCCCGATGCCGTGCCGGACATCGCCTTCGATGGCGCACCGCGCGCCACCGTCAATGCCGCGCTGGAAATCCCCTTCATCGCCAAGGACGATTATGGCCTGAGCGAAGCCTTCGCCGAGATCGTGCCGGCAGAGGCACCGCCCGTCGACGCGACGCCGCTCTATCCCGCGCCCGAATACCGGCTCGACCTGCCGCGCCGCAATGCCAAGGATGCCAAGGCGACGGCCAGCCGCAACCTGTCGGAACATCCGCTCGCCGGCAAGCGCGTCCGCATCACGCTGGTCGCGCGCGATGCCGCCGGCCAGGAGGGGCGCAGCGCGTCGCAGGAAATCATCCTGCCCGCTCGCCGCTTCTACCAGCCGCTTGCCGGCGCGGTCGCCGAGGAGCGTCAGGTCATGGCGCTCAACAGCCGGGATCTGCCCCGCGCGATCGAGCTCAACGACGCGCTGAACATCCGCCCGGAAGACAACATCCCCAACCTCACCCACTTTCTCCTGCTGCAATCCGCCAAGGGCCGCATGGAGCTTGCGCGCAACGAAGAGATGATGCGCGGCACCGCCGACTATCTCTGGGAGGTCGCCCTCGGCATCGAGGACGGCAATCTGTCGCTGGCCGAGCGCAATCTGCGCGAAGCCCAGCAGAAGCTGTCGGATGCGCTGGAACGCAATGCCTCGGACGAGGAGATCGCCAAGGCCATGCAGGAACTGCGCGAGGCGATGAAGCAATTCATGCAGGCCCTCGCCGAACAGGCGATGAAGAACCCGCAAATGGCCGCGCGACCCAACAGGGAGAACATGCTGAGCAGCAAGGATCTGGACAAGATGATGGACCAGATCGAGAACCTCGCCAAATCCGGCTCGAAGGATCAGGCCCGCCAGATGCTGTCGGAAATGCAACGGATGATGAACAATCTCCAGGCCGGCCGTACGCCGCAGGACATGCAGCAGGGCCAGGACAACAGCGAGATGCGCCAGCAGATGGACAAGCTCGGCGCGCTGATGCAGGAGCAGCAGCGGCTGATGGAGCAGACCTTCAAGCACGATCAGGCTCTGCGCAACCGCATGCAGATGGGCGATCCGATGATGGATCAGAACCTGTTCGAGCAGCAGCCCGGCGACCAGAACCAGCAGCAGGACCAGAACCAGCAGCAGGGCCAGCAGCAACAGCAGGGCGAACAGCAGCCGGGCGGCGATCAGACCGATCAGATGACCGAGGAACAGCTGCGTCAGGCGTTGAAGGATCTGCAAGGCCAGCAGCAGGCGCTGGAAAAGCAGCTCGGCGAGCTGCAGAAGGGTCTCGAAGGCATGGGCATCAAGCCCGGCAAGGGCTTCGGCCAGGCCGGTCGCGAGATGAAGGGCGCGTCGGGACAGCTCGGCCAGGGCCAGGGCGAACAGGCCGTCGGCAGCCAGGGCCGCGCCCTGCAGGCGCTTCGCGAAGGCGCGCAGGACATGATGAACCAGATGAGCCAGGGTCAAGGCCAGGGACAGGGTCCGGGCCAGGGCGTGCCGCAATACGGCCAGAACGGCCGTGACCCCCTCGGCCGCCGCCAGCAGAACCCCGGCCCCGACTTCGGCGACCAGGTGAAGGTTCCCGACGAGATCGACACCCAGCGCGCCCGCGAAATCCTCGACGAAATCCGCCGCCGCCTCGGCAACAACGTCTCGCCGGAGGTGGAGCGGCAGTATCTGGAGCGGTTGCTGGATATCCGGTGAGGTCGCAGTCGGGTCCGCCCCTCATCTGACCGTCAATCAGCCCTTAAACCGCCTCAGGCGGCCAGTGCCACCGCGACGGCCTTGCGGATATCCGGAAGGCTGAACGGCTTGGCCACGACGTCGATGATCTTGCCGGCGAGGTCGTCGGCGCGTTCGCGCTGTTCGGCATAGCCGGTCATCAGCAGAATTTTCAGTCCGGGAAAAGCGGCCGCCGCCGCGTGGGCCAGCGCGATGCCGTCCATGACGGGCATGCGGATGTCGGAGAGCAGGAGGTCGAAGGGGCCACCGCGGAGCTGCTCCAGCCCCTCCGCCCCATCGCCCGCCTGCACGACGTCGTGCCCGTCCATCTGCAATGCGCGCGCGACGAAGCGGCGCAGGGAGTCTTCATCCTCGGTAATCAGGATCTTTGCCATCATGGCCTCCTAAACATCAGAAGCCCACAAGCGCAGAGTTTCCTTTGAAAACCGTAAAGACGGAAAACCTCATAAGCGACGAGGCCGGCCTCAGATCTTGTCGGCGTCGCCGGTGACCACGCCCACGAAGGGCAGTTCGCGGAAGGCATAGGCGACATCCATGCCATAGCCGACGACGAAATAATCGGGGCATTCGAAGCCGACGAAATCCGCTTCGAAGTCGATCTCGCGCTTGACCTTCTTGTCGAGGAGGACGGCGATCGAGACCGATTTCGCGCCCCGCTCCAGCATCAGGTCGCGTGCAAAGCGCAGCGTTCGCCCGGATTCCAGGATATCGTCGATCAGAAGCACGTCGCGGTCGCGCGGGTCGCTGTCGATGTCCTTGATGATCTTGACGCCGCGGGACACCGTCCCGGTGCCGTAGCTCGACAACGTGATGAATTCGACTTCCGGGGCAAGGCCCGCATGGTGCATGGCGCGGATCAGATCGGCCGCGAAGATGAAGGAGCCCTTGAGCACCGAGATCACCAGCAGGTCGTCGGTGCGGCCCTTAACGATATCGGCCGCCATCTCCGTGTTGCGCGCGGCAATCACGTCCGGTGAAAACAGCGTCTCGATCATCTTTCCGCGAACGACGGGCATGGCAATGGCTCCAGGCGACGGAACGCCGTCCGGCGTCCTTCAAGGCTTGGCGTTAGCACAGTCAGCGTGGCGAAGCACCCGCTGCACGGAAGGAAATTTGCACGATCGGCGCCGATCCGCCGGCATGCGGCAGCCGTGCGGAGAAGGCGCGGCTCTCGCCGGGCGCCAGCAGGCGACTGCCGGCAAGCTGCCCCTCGGCCGTCATGCGTCGCCCGGAAGCGGCGACATCGACCAGGATCTCGGGGATCGCACGGGAGACGGGCGTGGCATTGACCACGGTGCCGTAGACGGCGACGACCTTCAGTCCCGCCGCATCCTGAAGCTCGGTGCGCACATCGCCGAAGCCGAGCGCCGGCGCGGCCTGCGGTTTTGTCGGCACCAGCGCGGTCGCAAGGCCGAAGGCGACGGCGCAGAGGCCGATCGTCAGCCCCGCGAAAGCGCGCGGCGAAACGCGTTGCAACATCTGCTCGGCCAGCGTGAGAAGGCCGGACGGACGCTCGACGGTCTTGATCGGCGTGTGGGGACGCAGGGGCGCGCGGGGCGTGGACGGCCGCGAGAACGGCACGACCTCGAAGACCGCATCGACGGCATCGACCTGGCGCAGCACCCGCGGTGCGGGACGCGCGGGCCGGGTCCGTTCCGGCGGAAGAAGATCGACCTTACGCGACGCGTTTGAAAAGCCGGCCATGCATCGTCCTCCGCAGCAGCCCCGCCCGAAAGCGGGGAAATCCTTGCCGAAAGGTAAAGGTGAAGGGTTAACGAAGTGGTAACGGGCCCGGAGTGCCTCCGATCCAGCCCATTGCGGGCATTTTAGCCCTCAAAGCGACGTTTTTGCCTGCGAGGTTAAAGGGAAAATTAACCAGTGTTTAACCATGCTGGCCGGATCGCGCCCGCACTTGGCGGTAGAGCGTCCATCTCAGAGGCTGGAAGTTGATTCATTTCGAAAACGTCGGATTGCGCTACGGCATGGGACCGGAAATTCTCCGCGACCTGACCTTCGACATCCCGCGCAAGTCCTTCCAGTTCCTGACCGGCCCGTCGGGCGCCGGCAAGACGACGCTGCTGCGCCTGCTGTTCCTGTCGCTGCAGCCGACGCGCGGGCTGATCCGCATGTTCGACCGCAACATCGCCTCCATCCCGCGCGACGAGTTGCCCATGCTGCGCCGGCGCGTCGGCATCGTGTTTCAGGATTTTCGCCTGCTCGATCACCTCACGACCTACGAAAACGTCGCATTGCCGCTGCGCGTGCGCGGCAAGGACGAATCATCCTACCGCTCCGACGTGCTGGAGCTGCTCGGCTGGGTCGGTCTCGGCGAGCGGATCAACGTCCTGCCGCCGGTGCTCTCGGGCGGGGAGAAGCAGCGCGCCGCCATTGCCCGTGCACTGATCGACCGGCCGGAAATCCTGCTCGCCGACGAGCCCACCGGCAATGTCGATCCGCCGATGGCCCGCCGCCTCCTCAACCTGTTCATGGAGCTGAACCGCCTCGGCACGGCCGTGGTCATCGCCACGCACGATCTCTCGCTGATGGACCAGGTGGAAGCGCGCCGCATGATCCTGTCGCAGGGGCGGCTCGACATCTATGACTGACGCCGGCAAAAGATCGATCCGCGGGGCGAAGGGCGGTGCCGCCAGCGCACCGCAGGAGGCGGAGGGGCGCAAGGCGCCCATGCGCGTCCGCCCGATGGCCCCCATCGTGCCGCCGGTCAACGTCTCCGGCAATGCGCTGATGCTGGTGATCGCCATCATGTCCTTCCTCGCCTGCCTCACGCTCGGCGCCGTTTCCATGGTGCGGGCGACGGCCGAAAGCTGGCAGAGCGAGATCTCGCGCGAGGTGACGATCCAGATCCGGCCCGAGGAAGGGCTCGATATGGAGAAGGCCCTGCGTGACGCGCGCGACATCGCGCTCACCTTCGACGGCACCGTCGATGGCAGTATCGTCGATCGCACCGCAACCGCGCGCCTGCTCGAACCCTGGCTCGGGGAAGGCCTCGATATCGACGAGCTGCCCGTGCCCCGCCTCGTCATCATCACCATCGACGAGCGCAACCCGCCCGATTTCGCCGGCATGCGGGCGCGCCTGACCGGCGAGATCCCGCAGGCGACGCTCGACGATCACCGCAACTGGGTGGACCGGCTTGTGGCCATGGCCCACACGACGGCGCTTATCGGCACCGGCGTGCTCACGCTCGTCTTTTCCGCCATGGTCCTCACCGTCATCTTCGCCACGCGCGGCACGCTGTCGGGCAATCGCCATATCGTCGAGGTGCTGCACTTCGTCGGCGCGGAGGCAAGCTTCGTTGCCTCGGAATTCCAGAAGCATTTCCTGAAGATCAGCTTCAAGGGCGCCGGCGCCGGCGGTTTTCTGGCCGCGCTCTCCTTCGCCGCGGCCGGCTGGTGGCAGTCGCGCTCGCTCGCCACGCCGCAAAGCGATCAGGCAACGGCCCTCTTCGGCACCTTCACCATCGGCTATACCGGCTATCTCGGCATCGCCGCCATCATGCTCGTCATCGCTTTGCTGACGACGCTGACGGCGCGGTTCACGGTCATGCGCACGATCTATGAAATCGACCGCATCCGCTCCGACCCCGCCCGGGCCGATCTCATCCCGAATTCCTGACATGCCGATGCGCGCGCCCTCTCCTCCCGCTGTCACGCACGCGCAGGTTCAGACCGCGCAAGTTCAGGCCGCGCAAGTTCAGGCCATCGTTAAGGCACAAAGCGGGTTCACCGGTCTTCCGGCATCGCAACACCCGTCCCGTCGCGCGCCCCGCATCCGGCGCAACGGTGGAAGAACATCATGATGGCGGACGAAACCTCCGACGCGGAGACTTCCGGCGAAACCGAGCGCAAGGGCTTTGCGCGGCGGACGCGCCGGCATGTCAGCTTCCGGCGCCGGCTCGCGCGCCTGACCTTCTACGTCCTGCTGGTGGTCGCCGGCTGTGCCACGGCAAGCCTGCTCTATTTCGCCGATCAGGTCGCCTCGCTGCAGCCGCCGGCCAGCCCCAAGGCGGACGCCATCGTCGTGCTGACGGGCGGGTTCCAGCGCATCGACCAGGCCGTGGACCTTCTGAAGGCCGGTGCCGGACAGCGCCTGCTGATCTCCGGCGTCCACCCCACCACCACCAGCGGCCAGATCCGCCGCAACACCCAGAGCTCGGCCGATCTGTTCCGCTGCTGCGTCGACATCGGCTATGACGCGATCGACACGATCGGCAATGCGCACGAGACCGCGAACTGGATCCGCGACAACGACTACAAGAGCATCCTCGTCGTCACCAACAATTACCACATGCCGCGCAGCCTGCTCGAATTGCGCCGCGCCAATCCCGGCATCACCTTCGTGCCCTATCCGGTCGTCAATTCCGACCTGAAGAGCACGAACTGGATCGCCAATCCCATGGTGCTGAAATCGATCCTCTCGGAATATGCCAAGCTGACGGTCGCCTCGCTGCGCGATCTTCTGGGCACACCGACGGATAGCGGCCTGCGGACCGAGCGGACCCAGGCCGCGCAATAGGCGCGACACGATATCTCCCCGCTCTCGTGCGTCTGTTCGTCAAAGCCGTTTCCCGCTGTCCCTGGCAAGCGCTGCCACGCGAGATCCCGGTTTTCGCAGCGCCGGAATTCGTGTAGGCAGCCGGGGACGGTACGCTCGATCCGTTTTGCCGCCCGCTTTCCGAAAGCCGCCCATGATTCGCCTTCGCTCGGTCCTTTTCAACGTCGCCTTCTATGCCAATCTGATCCTGCGCATGATCGTGCTGACGCCCATCTACTTTCTGGTCTCGCGAAAAACCTCGTGGTTCGTGCCGAAGAACTGGGCGCGCAGCAATCACTGGCTGATGCGGGTGATCGTCGGCACGACCTTCGAGATCGAGGGGCTCGACAATATTCCGAAGGACGGCGTCTATATCCTAGCGCCCAAGCATCAGTCCTTCTGGGACGTCTATGCGCTGCTGCCCTGGCTGTCGGACCCGTTCTTCATCCTCAAGCGCGAGCTGATGCGCATTCCCCTGTTCGGCTGGTATGTCGCCAAGCAGCGCATGGTGCCGGTCGATCGCAGCGCGCGCGGCCGGGCAATGGCGGCCGTCATGCAGCGCGCCAAGGCCGAGATCGCCACCGGCCGGCAATTGATCATCTATCCCGAGGGCACCCGCCGCTCGCCGGGCGCGCCGCCCGACTACAAATACGGGATCGCCCGCCTCTATCGCGACCTGCAGGTTCCCGTCGTCCCCGTGGCGATGCATCCCGGCCTCTTCTGGCCCCGCAGCACGACGCTGCGCTTCCCCGGCCATTTCAAGGTCCGCATCTTGCCCCCGATCGGTCCGGGCCTCGACAGCGATACGTTTTTGAAAACCCTGATTTCAGTGACGGAGACGGCAAGCGACGAACTGCTGGTCGAAACCGTCCGCGACAATCCGCATCTGCCTTTGCCGGAGACGGCGCGCACGCGGCTGGCCGAACTCGGCGTGCCCGTGCCGGAAATCCGTTAGCGCTTGCCAAGCAAGGTGTGCACGCCGCGGCCGACCTCTTCCAGCCAGTGATCGCGAATGCCCATCTCGCGCAGATGCTCGAGCGTGTTCATGACGTAATCGACATTCTCGCCCGAGCGGCCGCGCGCATGCGCGACGATCAGCGCGGCCTCGTCGGCCTGAAGGGCGCCCGCATATTGCAGATGCGCCCGGTCGATGACATAGGCGAGCGCCGTCACCACCCGCCCGTCGGCAAGCCGCAACGGCAAGAGGCGCTCCTTGTAGACATGGGTCACCAGCTCGCGCTCGCGCAGATAGGCGACGACCGCGTCCCGGTCATCCGGAGCGACGCGGAACGCCATGCCGAGGCAGGACCCGCCAAGATCCAGACCGAGAACCAGGCCCGGGCTCTCGGCCGTGCCGCGATGGACGTGAGAGCGAACGCAGAGCGCCCGACGATAGCCGAAGACGCGCGCCTTGGCCTGCTCGACGAAGGCAAAGCCCGGATTCCACATCAGCGAACCGTAGCCGAACACCCAGATGTCGCCCATGTCCTTCGTCTTCACAAGGTCCGTCACAAGAAGGGTCATCCCGTCGCTTAAAGGCCGGACACGTCGGCCGGTCCCGCCCTCCTACTGCAAAATGGCGGAAAGCGGAACGACCGGAGGCCTCGGCGGCCGCATTTTCAAGGCGATGACCGCGTGAAACAGCCGCACCTCCGCCGGATGGCAGGACACCTTGCCTATTTTCCCCGAAGCATTCCGGTCTGCAGCGTTATGCAGTAGAAGACCCCGACAACGCGGACCCGCTCGAGGGTCGCGCATGACGAGCGCCGTTCGACGCTCCGACAAAGCCTTCATCCAGACCGCCGACCGGAGACCCGCATGACACAGACAGCACCGCCGGCCGCAAGCACACGGATCCGGCGTCTCGGCATCGGCATCGTCATTTTCCTCGCGGTCTATAGCGGCATCTGGTTCCTGGCCGCCCACCAGATCGAGACGCGGCTCGCGAGCTTCCTCACCAGCCGCTCCGGCAGCGCCAGCGCCCAGTGCGATGGGCTGACCGTGCGCGGCTTCCCCTTCCGCATCGGGCTGTTCTGCGATGCCGTGAAGGTCGACGACACCAAGCTCGGCGCGTCGGGCGCCGCCGGCGCGCTCCGGTCGGCAGCGCAGGTCTACTGGCCCGGCCATGCCGTGATCGAGATGGACGGTCCGGCCGAGCTGCGCTTCTCTCCGGGCATCACCACCTCCATGGACTGGCAGACGCTGAAGGCGAGCATTCAGGCGACCCTGTCGGGCCTCAGCCGCACGTCGATCGTCTCCGAGCGCCTGGCCGGGACGCTCGTTCCGACGCTGGGCGAAGACGCGCTCGCCTTCGCCACGAACACGACGGAGCTGCATCTGCGCCAGAACGACAGCGATCTCGATGCCGCCCTGTCGGTCACCGGGCTCGACCTGAAGCCGCACAACGGCGCAAGCCTGCTGCCGCTGATGAACGCCGCGATCGATCTGACCGTCAAGGATCGCGCCACCCTGCTCGACCGTGGCGGCCTGTCGCGCCACGCCCTGCGCAGCAGCGCGGGCGAGGTGCGCAATCTCACCATCGATCTCGGCAACGGCATGGTGACGACCGCGAACGGCCCGTTCACGGTGGATGATCAGGGGCTGATTTCCGGCGCCTTCAAGGTGACGATGCGCGATATCGCGGCCTGGCGCGCCGCTCTCGCGAGCGCCTTTCCCGAGAGCGAGAACATGCTCGACAATGCCGCCAACATGCTGACGGCGCTTGCGGCAGGCGGCAACGACGCCACCGTCACGCTCAACGTGCGCGACGGCACCGCCTTTCTCGCCTTCATCCCCATCGGCGTCCTGCCGCAGCTCTGAGCTCTAGGTCTTCGCATCCAGCGCATGGCGGCCGAAATCGACCATGTCGGTATCCTGGCCGGCCTGGATGATGGAGCGGCGGATCGCGCGGGTGCGGGTGAAGAGGTCGAACAGCTTGTCCCCGTCGCCCCAGCGGATCGCCCGCTGCAGATAGGCGAGATCTTCGGAAAACCGAGACAGCATTTCGAGGATCGCATCCTTGTTGTGCAGGCAGACGTCGCGCCACATGGTCGGGTCCGAGGCTGCCAGACGCGTGAAGTCGCGGAAACCGGAGGCCGAATATTTGATGACTTCGGATTCCGTCACCGTTTCCAGATCGTCCGCCGTGCCGACGATATTGTAGGCGATGATGTGCGGCAGGTGGGAAACGATGGCCAGAACCTTGTCGTGGTGTTCCGCATCCATTTCCTCGACATCCGAGCCGAGCGCCTCCCAGAAGGCCCGCAGCCGGCCCTTGGCGGTCTCGTCCGTGCCGGCCGGTGGCGTCAGGATGCACCAGCGGCTTTTGAAAAGCCCGAGGAAGCCCGCATCCGGGCCGGAATATTCCGTTCCCGCGATCGGGTGGCCGGGAATGAAATGGACGTTGTCGGGCAGATGCGGCGCCATCTGCGCGATGACGGAGCCTTTGGTGGAGCCCACATCCGTGACGATCGCCCCGGCTTTGAGATGCGGCGCGATCGCCTGCGCGACAGCGCCCGACGCCCCGACCGGGACGGAGATGATGACGAGATCCGCATCTTCCACCGCTTCGCCCGGGGACAGGACATAGCGGTCGCCGAGACCGAGAACGTCCGCGCGGTCGAGGGTCTCCCGGCTGCGGGTCGAGATCGTCACGGAGGTCGCGAGCCCCTTGTCGCGGATCTCCCGCGCGATGGAGGAGCCGATGAGGCCGATGCCGATCAGCGCGATCTTGTCGAAAAGCTTGGGCATATCCGCCTCTCAGTTCTTCCCGAGGAATTCGGCAAGGGCCGCCAGAACGCCCTCGTTCGCTTCCTCCGTGCCGATCGACAGGCGCAGCGAATTGGGGAAGCCATAGCCACGCACCGCCCGCAGGACGAAGCCGCGGCTCGTCAGGAACGCATCCGCATCCTCCGCCCGCTTGCCGGCGACATCGGGGAAGTGGAACAGCACGAAATTTGCGACCGACGGCGTGACCGTAAGGCCGAGCGCCGTCAGCCGCTCGCTGACGTTCGCCACCCATTCCGCGTTGAAATCCACCGCTGCGGCCGTGAACGCCTTGTCGCGAACGGCCGCGGCACCGGCGGCAATCGCCGGCGCATTCAGGTTGAACGGTCCGCGGCTGCGGTTCAGCGCATCGATGACGGCGGCCGGCGCGTAGATCCAGCCGATGCGGAGCGCCGCCAGACCGTAGATCTTGGAGAAGGTCCGCGTCATCACGACGTTCTGGTTGGACGAGACCAGCTCGATGCCCGCCTCGTAGTCGTTGCGCCGCACATATTCGGCATAGGCTGCGTCGAGCACAAGCAGCACGTGCTTCGGCAGGCCGGCCTGCAGGCGACGCACATCCTCGACGGGCACGAAGGTGCCGGTGGGATTGCCGGGATTGGCGAGGAAGACCAGTTTCGTCTTCTCGGTCACGGCGGCGAGGATCGCATCGACATCGACGCGGCAATCCCGCTCCTTGACGGTGACCGGCGTGCCGCCGGCCGCCATGATCTGGATCCTGTAGACGAGAAACCCGTGCTCGGTGATGATGGCTTCGTCGCCGGGCGCGAGATAGGTGTGGGCGAGCAGGCCCAGAAGTTCGTCCGAGCCGTTGCCGCACATCAGGTTGGCGGGGTTCAGCGCATAGACCTCGGCAATCGCGTTGCGAAGCTCGACCGCCTGCCCGTCCGGGTAGCGCTCCAACTGCCCGGCCGCCTGGCGAAAGGCCTCGATCGACTTCGGGCTCGCGCCGAGCGGCGTCTCGTTGGAGGAGAGCTTGTAGACCTTGGCGACGCCCGGCGCATGTTCCTTGCCCGGCACATAGGCGGCGATGTCGAGAATGCCGGGGCGCGGGGTCGGAGCGTTCGGGAGAGAGCTCATGGTCTGGCTTTCGCTGGTGTCACGGATGGCTCTGCCATTACCGGTCCCTCCGCGTCTTGTCGAGGCCTTGTCGAGGCCTTCGACGGCATGTCGAGGGGCTGGGGCGCTCGCCCCCTCACCGCACCGGCGGCTGCCCGTCGCGCGTGGTGGGAACCCCCTGTGGCGCGAGCACGGGCACGAAGACGCGGCGGGACGCGCGCGCCGCGACCGGCAGCCCCTGATAAAGCCGCTTCTGCGCCTCCACGACGATGACGCCGGAGAACACCGGCCAGAGCGCCCGCCCGATCTTCTCGAAGGCGCGTCCGAGCTTCAGCACGGTCTTGACGGTGGAGGGCGGGAAGAACAGCGCCTCGCAGGAGGCCCCGGGCGTGAAATTCGTCTCCCGCAGCAGCGCCGTCAGCTGCCCGCGCGAATAGGGCCGGCCGGAACCGAACGGCGTGTGGTCCATGCGCGCCCAGACGCCCTGGCGGTTGGGAACCACGATGACGAGACGCCCGCCGGGCGCAAGCACCCGCCAGAGCTCCTTCATCGTCTCGCGCGGGTTCTCGGCAAATTCCAGCGAATGCACCATGAGAATGCGGTCGATGGAGCTGTCGGGCAGCGGCAGCTCCTCGTCGAAGACCAGAGCGGTGGAGGACAGCTCGGCCACCGGCCAGTTCACCGCCCCCTGCCCCGCCGGCATGAAGGCGAAGGTGCGCTCCGTATCGGCGCGAAAGCGCTCCAGATAGGGCAGGACATAGCCGAGCCCGACGAGCCGCTCCTCCGGCAGCCGCGACCAGATGGAGGCAAGCGCCATCGAGATCGCCTGCTCGGTGAAGCGCCCGAGTCGCGAATGATAGAACTGGCGAAGATCGACGATATCGGCGTGCATGCGCAAAGGGTAGTGCGCGGCCCGGAGAAAGGAAACCGGCCAATGCCGAAATTCGCAACCACCGCCATTGCTGGACTTCCCCCGCGCCGCCTTTACATTCGAAAGACAACTCATGTCCCAGCCCCCGAGGACCCCACCATGCCCGCGCTCGATCTCGACCTGTTCCCCTGCCGGACCGACAATTTCGGCGTCCTCCTCCACGATCCCGAAACCGGCGAGACGGCCTCGATCGACGCTCCGGAAGAGCAGCCGATTCTCGACGCGCTGGAGCGGCGCGGCTGGACGCTGACGCATATCTTCACCACCCACCACCACAACGACCATGTGGAAGCGAACCTCGCTTTGAAGACCCGCTACGACGCGACCATCATCGGCCCGGATCGCGAGGCCTCGCGCATTCCCGGCATCGACATGACCATCGGCGATGGCGGCGACTTCACCTTTGCCGGCCACAAGGTCCATGTCATCGGCACGCCCGGCCATACCGCCGGCCATATCTGCTACCATCTGCCGGAAGACCGCCTGCTGTTTGCCGCCGACACGCTGTTTGCGCTCGGCTGCGGCCGCCTGTTCGAGGGCTCGCCGGCCGACATGTGGGCCTCTCTCCAGAAGCTGATGGCGCTGCCGGACGACACCCAGGTCTATTTCGGCCACGAATACACGCTGTCGAACGCCCGTTTCGCCGTAACGGTCGATCCCGACAATGCCGAGCTGAAGGCCCGCGCCGCTGAGATCGAGACGCTGCGCGAGCGCGGCGGCGTCACCGCACCGACGACCATCGGCTTGGAAAAATGCACCAATCCCTTCCTGCGCCCGAACGATCCCGGCATCCGCGCCCATCTCGGACTGTCCTCGGCGAGCGACGGCGAGGTCTTTGCCGAGATCCGCAAGCGCAAGGACAATGCCTGATGGCGGCGCGGGCAGAGACGCAGGACGCGCGGTCCATTGTCGCGGCGCTCGGCATGATCCGACATCCGGAAGGCGGCTGGTATGTCGAGACCTTTCGCGACGACCGGGGCGGCACGCGCGGGCATTCCACGGCGATCTACTATCTGCTTGAGGCCGGCGAGCGGTCGCACTGGCATCGCGTTCGCGATGCCGCCGAGGTCTGGCACCATTATGCGGGCGCAGCCCTGACGCTCCGGCTGGCAGCACCGGGCGAGCCCGCCTCGACCGTCGTGCTCGGCACCGACCTTGAGAACGGAGAGCGCCCGCAGGGCATCGTTCCCGCCGGCGTCTGGCAATCGGCCGAATCACGGGGGGCCTGGACGCTTGTCGGCTGCACCGTGGCGCCCGGCTTCGACTTCAGCGTCTTCGAAATGGCACCGCCCGGATGGGAGCCGCCGGCGCCTCAGGCCGCCGGCTGAACCCGGTCTTCGGCCGGAGCCGCAACCTTGCGCGACGAAAAGATCACGTCGCGCGCGGCCAGCACGGCGCCGCCGGTCACCAGCAGGCAGGCGAGCGCGATACTGAGCGACGGCTCGGCATAGCCGAACAGGATGAGCGTCAGGGTCGACAGCACCGGGGCCGAATAGCTCGCAACGCCGAGCAGCTGGATATTGCCGTTCTTGACCCCGTAATCCCAGGCATAGAAGGCAGCCCCGACCGGCAGCAGGCCGAGCCCGGCAACGGCCAGCCACTGCGTCCCCGTATCCGGCCACACGGTCGTCTCCAGCGCGAGATGGCAGACGAAGGACAGCATGGAGGTCGCAAGGCAGAAGCCGGTGACGACGTCGGTGGACACCGCCTCGAACCGCCGCGTCATGAGCGAATAGATTGCCCAGGTGAAGGCACAGCAGAGTGCTGCGCCGTATCCGAGCGTATAGGCGCTGTCGAAGGCGACGCCGTTGCGCGCGACGATCATCGCCGTGCCGGCAAGGCCGCAGAGCGCGCCCGCCACATGATACCACCGCAGCCGCTCGCCCGGCAGCAGCGCTGAACCCACGACGATCAGCAGCGGCCAGAGATAGGCGATCAGCCCGGCCTCGACGGCCGGGGCATTGCGAAGTGCCGTGAAATAGAGGGCGTGATAGCCGAACAGCCCGACAATGCCGACGATCCAGACCTTGGCCGGCTGCCGCAGCAAGGCGAGCCGCTCCGGCCGCAGCGCCAGCACGACGAGGCCGGGGACGCTGCCGATGGCAAAACAGATGGCCGAGAGCTGGAAGGGCGGCATGGTGCCGGACGCGGCCGTGAACAGCGCCAGAAGCGCCCACATGAGGATGGCCGTAAAGCCGATCAACGTCGCCTTGGTCTGCATCTGCCCGCTCTCCTGCCCGCTTTGACGATCCTGCACTGCAGCGGGCGGCGCGTGGCGACAGACCCGGACGGATCACCCCTTGAAGCGCGTGGCCCACACGGTCACCGGCCCATATTTCGTCGGGATCCGGACATAGACAGGAGCATATACCTGCACGGCATCCGACTTTGCAAACCAGATCTCCATGCTGTCGAGCTTGCGCAGGTAATCGACGTCGGCACGCCCCTTGCGATAGCCCGATTTCGGCACGAACTGGATACCGCAGACGATGACGTCGCCGCTGAACCCATCGGTCTTGAACGGCTTCGTGCCCTTGGCGCTCAGCTTCAGGTCCATGCGCGATTCGCCGTCGAACACCGGCAGCGTCTTGGGGCAGACCTTGGCGCCGGCCGGAAAGATCAGGCCCGACAGCGGATCGACCACGCCGCGCATGTCCTCCTTGGTCACCGGCACCCAGTTTTTCGGCGGCTTCTTGCGCTGCGGGGTCAGGGTGGCCGAGGTCACATTGCCCTTGTCGAAGGCGATGTCGATCGCGCGCGCCTTCTTGCCGGTCTGGTAGCGGACCGAATAATCGGTGGCGACCAGTCTGTCGTTCTCGATCGTGCCGGACACCTCCGTGCGGCCGCTGGTGCTCGACAGGATATCGGCGAGACCGGCCGAGCTCAACGTGCCCGAGATCGTGTAGCGGCGATCGTCCATCTTGGTATGGAACGACGCCCGGGCGATCGGCAGGCCGGCCAGCGAAATCGTGTAATCGGTGTCGTGCACGACATCCGCCGGCCGCGCCGCATTCGTGGGAACCGTCACAAGGGACATTGCGACGAGAGCCGCAAGACCGACACGCAGGGCCATGCCGTGAACCTTTCGGAAGAGAGATTGAGGAGAAAGAACGAGAGATAGGCAGCGTTTGCGGCATTTCTACGCCCGTGCTCCGCAGCCGGCACCCGACCCGCCACCCGACCCGCTATCGCGCGCAGCCCCGCCGGCTTTTCCACCGCCCCACCCCGACTTTGCGGGAAATTCCGGTGTTTTGTCTTGACGCGCGCCGCGCTGCTGACTATAGAACCGCAACTTTCCAATCCTGACCGGTGGGAATGCTGCCAGGGCTTGTGGCCCGCGAACGCATTGAACGCAGGCGAAAAGAAATAGGTGATTCCATGTCCCGTAGTTGCGAATTGACCGGCAAGGGCGTCCAGTCGGGCAACAATGTGAGCCACGCGAACAACAAGACCAAGCGCCGGTTCCTGCCGAACCTCTGCCAGGTCACGCTGATCTCGGACTCGCTCAACCAGCGCTTCCGTCTGCGCGTTTCGGCTGCGGCTCTCCGCACGGTCGAGCATCGCGGCGGTCTCGACGCGTTCCTGCTCAAGGCCAGCGAAACCGACCTGTCGATGCGCGCCCGCCTGCTGCGTCGCCAGATCGTCAAGAAGACTGCGGAAGCCGTCGCCGCCTGATCGGCACGATTGCGCCTCATTCGGATCATGGCCTGCCGTCACCGGCGGGCCTTTTCCTTGCGCGCTTTTCGGGGCATGCTTTTCCCGCATCGACCGATCGTTCATAGGGTCTGCCGCCATTCGGGCAGCGGATCCCTTCCTCCAACTGGTGGCATCACCCAGGATAAAAAAATGCTGAACACACGCCTGTTTGCAACCTATGTTGCCGTCATGACCCTCGTGGTCGTCGCCTCCAATTTCCTGGTGCAGTTCCCCCTGCCCGGCTCGATCGCCGGCATGCAGCTGGGCGATCTTCTCACCTGGGGCGCCTTCACCTATCCCGCAGCCTTTCTGGTAACCGACCTTACCAACCGCCAGTTCGGCCCGAAGATCGCCCGTCGCGTCGTCATCTGCGGCTTTGCGGTCGCCGTGCTGATCTCGGTCATGGTCGCCACGCCGCGCATCGCCATCGCGTCCGGCTCCGCCTTCCTGTTCGGGCAGCTTCTGGATATCTCCGTCTTCAACCGCCTGCGCCGTCAGCGCTGGTGGCGCGCGCCGCTCGCCGGCTCCCTGTTCGGCTCGGCGCTCGACACGGCCATCTTCTTCTCCCTCGCCTTCGCGCCCGTCTTCGCCTTCATCGGCCCGAACGACCCTTTCGCGCTGGAGTTCTCCCCCATCCTCGGCATCTTCGCGACGGAAGCCCCGCGCTGGATCTCCTGGACGCTCGGCGACCTCGTCGTGAAGATCCTCGTCGGCCTGGTTCTCTTGCTGCCCTATGGCGCCCTGATGAACGTGCTGAAGCCGATGCCCGGCGCGCCCAGCGCCCGGGTCTGAACCTTTCGCCCGCAGCTCCCCCTCATCCGCTTGGCAGGCATCTTCTCCTCGCGTGCGGGGCGAAGGGACGCGTGGCGGGCGCTCGCGTCTTCCTTGACGGGGCCGCGCGCAAGCGCAAGACCCCGCCCCCCTCATTGCAGAAGCTTGAACTCCAGCATCAGCGAGCGCTCGAGGATCGAGTGATTGTCGTCGGAGACGAGGATGAGGTGGATGTCGCCATTCGGTTGGACGACCACGTCGAGACCTTCCATATTGTCGATCTGGTAGCCGAGGTCGGCCGACATCAGCACCTCGCCATCGACCACCGCGCCGGGGCGGATATCGTCGGCCTTGATGCGGCGGATCTCCATGCCGAGGCCGGCGGCGAAGCTGAAGCGGCGTTCGAGCAGCAGGAGATCGCCATTCGGCAGGAAGGCGCCGTCCGTCACCGCGAAGGGATCCTTCTGCAACACGCCGAACACGCCCTTGCGCGGCCCTTCGAGCACGGCGGCCAGCAGATGGTCATCCGCATCGAACGAGAGTTCCGCGACGATGACGGGCGCGCCGGCCAGCGGACTGTCCTTCGGCGAGACCGCCACCGTCTCGAGGCTGCGATTGCTTTTGAGCCGCCCTTTGGGAAGCAGGATCGGCAGGGTCCGGATCGGACGCGACTGCGTGAAGCCGGGGTCGGGATAGATGTCCACCCGCGCATCGCCTTCGAAGCTGACGAGCACCTGCCCGTCCCGTAGCGCCAGCCCTTCGGAATCCATGCGCGCTTTCGCGCTCTCCGTGCGCCCGCGGCGGTCGGTCATCGACGTCACGGTGACATCGGCAAGACCCGAAAGCCGCCCGCCCGGATCGCGCTCGATGCGGCCCTCCAGCCAGTGGGCGGTATCGAGGACGCCGACGAAATGCGCGCCGTCGGGGCGGAAGCGGATCGAGGAAAAGGCGCCGAAAAGCGCATTGCTCGAGGTGAGGTCGAGACCGCCGACGAATTCGAGCTTGCCGAACACGCGCTGGTCGGAGCCGAACCGGAACGTCTCGATCGTCTTCGCAAAGATCGTCATCGCCTCGGTCACGGCCCGATCCGGTTGCGGCTTCGGCTTCGGATCGGCGGCCTGCACGGGCGCAGACACCGTTGTCATCGCCAGAGGCAGGGCGCAGAGGCTCGCCAGAAGCAGCAACCGGCGGCCGAGGGTCTTCAGCCGCACCTCAGCCCGCACGTCGCGCCGCACGTCTGCCGCGTCCGTTCTCGTCATCGAACAGCGAGGCGAGCTGCTCGGTCATCGCGCCGGCCAGTTCGTCGGCATCCACGATGGTCACGGCGCGGCGATAGTAGCGCGTCACGTCGTGGCCGATGCCGATCGCCAGCAGTTCGACCGGCGAACGCGTCTCGATCTGCTCGATCACGGCCCGCAGGTGCCGCTCCAGATAATTGCCCGGATTGACCGACAGCGTCGAATCATCGACCGGCGCGCCGTCCGAAATCATCATCAGGATACGCCGCTGCTCGGGCCGCGCCAGAAGGCGGTTATGCGCCCAGATCAGCGCTTCCCCGTCGATATTCTCCTTCAGGAGACCTTCGCGCATCATCAGGCCGAGATTGCGCCGCGCCCGGCGCCAGGGCGCGTCGGCCGATTTGTAAATGATATGGCGCAGGTCGTTGAGACGGCCCGGCGACTGCGGCTTGCCGCTGGCGAGCCACTTTTCGCGCGCCAGACCGCCCTTCCAGGCCTTCGTCGTGAAGCCGAGAATCTCGACCTTCACGCCGCACCGCTCCAGCGTGCGCGCCAGAATGTCGGCGCAAGTCGCGGCCACCGTGATCGGCCGGCCGCGCATGGAGCCGGAATTGTCGATCAGCAGCGTCACCACCGTGTCGCGGAAGTTGGTGTCCTTCTCCCGCTTGAAGGATAGCGGCTGCATCGGGTCGATGATGAGGCGCGTCAGACGCGCCGGGTCGAGGTAACCCTCTTCGAGGTCGAACTCCCAGGAGCGGTTCTGCTGCGCCATCAGGCGACGCTGCAGCCGGTTGGCCAGCCGGCCGACGGCGCCCTGCAGGTGCGAGAGCTGCTTGTCGAGGAAGGCGCGCAGCCGGTCGAGCTCCGCCTCGTCGCAGAGTTCCTCCGACGTGATGGTCTCGTCGAACGCCTCGGTGAAGACGGCATAGTCCACCTTCTCGTTGAAGTCGTCGAACGGGCTGTTTGGCCGCTTGACCTCGCCGGGCGTCTCGCTGTCCTCGTCGCCGTCATCCGACATTTCCTCGTCGGAAATCTCGGCGCCGTCCATCTCGCCGTCGTCCATCTGCTCTTCGGCAGACTCGTTTTCCTCCGACGGCGCGGCATCGGAGCCGGCATCCTCTTCGGAGGTCGATTCGTCCTGTTCCTGGCTGCGCGGCTGGTCCTCGTCCGTCTGCGTTTCCTGGTCGTCCGGCTCGGCGTCCTCGTCGGTATATTTCTCGGCCACGTCCATGGAGGCGAGCATGTTGCGCACGACGCGGGCAAAGGCCTGCTGGTCGTTGACGGCGCCCGAGAGGTTTTCCATCTCCCGGCCGGCCTTCTCCTCGATGAAGGCGCGCCACAGATCGAGCACCTTGCCGGCCGATTCCGGAGGTTTGCGCCCGGTCAGCCGCTCGCGCACGATCAGCGCCACGGCCTCCTCGATCGGCGCATCGGCCTGCCGCTCGATGGCGCCGAAATTGGCGCGGGCATATTTCTCGTCCAGCATGGAGGTGATGTTCTCGGCCACGCCGTCCATGCGGATCGCGCCGATCGCCTCGCAGCGCGCCTGCTCCACGGCATCGAAGATGACGCGGGCATCCGCCCCCTGCGGCGACATGGTCGCGTGGATGCGATTGTCATGGCACGCCTTGCGCAGCGCCATGCTGTCGCCGATGCCGCGCGTCACCGACAGTTCCTGCCGCGTCGGGCGGCGGGAAATGTCCGGCAGGCGCATGCGGTCGCCGGTGAGGCCGGGCCGCTCGTTGGCAAACACGACCTCGATCTCCGAATCGCCGGCGATCGAGCGGATGCAGCCGGTCAGCGCGCGGCGGAACGGTTCGACATCCACCTGGACGCCGGGTTTCGGTCTCGTATTGTCGCCGCGCCCTGCCATGCGATCAGGCCGTCGCTTCGAGGACGATGTTGGCGGCGCTTTCCTTCAGCTCGACGCCGAAGGCGCGCTGGTAATGCTCGGCCACCAGCGCCCGCTCCAGCTCGTCGCACTTGTTGAGGAAGGTCACGCGGAAGGCAAAGGCGATATCGCCGAAGATATGCGCGTTCTCGGCCCAGGTGATCACGGTGCGCGGGCTCATGACGGTCGACAGGTCGCCGTTGATGAAGGCGGCGCGGGTGAGATCGGCGACGCGCACCATCTTCGACACCGTGTCGCGGCCGCGCTTCGCGGTGAAGCCCTTGACCTTGGCCGCGACGATATCGACCTCGTTGTCGTGCGGCAGATAGTTGAGCGTGGTGACGATCGACCAACGGTCCATCTGCGCCTGGTTGATCTGCTGCGTGCCGTGATAGAGGCCGGTCGTGTCGCCGAGGCCGACCGTGTTCGCGGTCGCAAACAGGCGGAAGGCGGGGTGCGGCCTGATGACGCGGCTCTGGTCGAGAAGGGTCAGGCGGCCGGAGGATTCGAGCACGCGCTGGATGACGAACATCACGTCCGGACGGCCGGCGTCATATTCGTCGAACACCAGCGCGACATTGTGCTGGTAGGCCCAGGGCAGGATGCCGTCCTTGAATTCGGTGATCTGCATGCCGTCCTTGACGACGATCGCGTCCTTGCCGACGAGATCGATACGGCTGACATGGCTGTCGAGGTTGACGCGCACGCAGGGCCAGTTCAGCCGCGCGGCCACCTGTTCGATATGGGTGGACTTGCCCGTGCCGTGATAGCCCGACACCATGACGCGGCGGTTGTGCGCAAAGCCTGCAAGGATCGCAAGCGTGGTTTCGCGGTCGAAGAGATAGTCGGGATCGCTGTCCGGCACGTAGGCATCGGCCTTGGAATAGGCCGGCACGCGCAGGTCGCTGTCGATGCCGAAGACCTCGCGGACGGATACGGTCGTATCGGGAAGATTGGAAATATCGAGGTCTACCTTGCTCATCATGTCTCCGCTCATTAAGTCACCGGGGGCCGCGCTTCGCGCCAGGCCTCATATCGCATTGCAGTGTGACGGGGTTCTTCCTAGCAGAAGCCTGCCTGTTTTAACAATTGGTAGGCCTGAACGACCTCGCGAAAACGGTCTTCCGATCCCCGGTCTCCGCCATTGGCGTCGGGATGGTGTTTTTTCACGAGATCCTTATAGGCGGTCTTGATGTCCGTGGACGTCGCCGTCGCCGTCAGGCCGAGCGTGTCGAACGCCTTGGTTTCCAGCGTCTTCAGCTTGCGCTGGCGCGGCTCGGGCTGCGGCCGGCGGGCCCGCGCCTCGTGCAGGAAGCCGAACGGGTCGCTCATCCGCGCCTTGGCGCCCGCCGAGCCCGACCGCGTCTGTCCCTGCTCCGGCGCGTTTTTCGCACTGCGGTTGACGCCGAGCGTCCAGGTCGGCCGGTGCCCCGTCAGCGCTTCCTTCTGGTAGCGCGCGATCTCGTTGTCCGAGAGGCCGGAAAAGTAGTTGTAGCCCTTGTTGTATTCCTTCACGTGCTCGAAGCAGAACATGAAATACTGGTTCTCGGCATTGCGGCCGACCGGGGCGCGATGCCCGCCATTCTCCTCGCAGCCGTCCCACTGGCACGTCGGCGCCACGGGCTCCGGTTTCCGGGTGGTCCCGCGTCGCTTCGTCCGGATGGTATCGAAGTATTTTGAGTCGAGTTTCATGGCACACATTATGGTGTGATGGAGGGGCCACAACAAGAATTGACAAATGCGAATGTTGCAGGCTTTTTGAGGGTGATTTGCCGGTCGGGCAAGGTGTCGCGCACGGTGTTGGGCAAGGTGTCGCGCAAGCGAATGCGGGACAGCGTTCGGCGCAGAGCCGGACCGCCGGACGCAGCGCCCATCGCAAGCCGGAAAAACAGGGCGAACCATGTCGTTAGAGCAGCGCATCACATCCAGGCTCACCGAGGCGTTTGCGCCCTCGCGGCTTGCCGTCATCAACGAAAGCCACCTGCATGCGGGCCATCACGCCGATTTCAACGGCACCGGCGAGACCCATATGCGCGTGCGCATCGTGGCGGACGCCTTTGTCGGCATGTCGCGCATCGCCCGCCACCGCGCCATCAACGACCTCCTGAAGCCGGAACTCGATGCCGGCCTGCACGCGCTCGCGGTCGAGCCCGCGGCGCCCGGCGAGGAGACGCGCTGGTAGCACGGGCCTGACGCCAAGCCTCACGCCTTTGGCGTATCCTCGGCGGGGCGGATGCGCAGCTTGGTGATCCGGTTCTTGACGCGCTTCATCACGATGAAGCGCTTGCCGTAGAAGGTGAAGGCCTGCCGCTCGTCCGGGATCGTGCGGGACTCGTGGATGACGAGACCGGCGATGGTCGTCGCCTCGCCATCAGGCAGCGACCAGTCGAGCGCGCGGTTGAGATCGCGGATCGGCACGCCGCCATCCACCACGATCGAGCCGTCCGCCTGCTGGTGGACGCCGCGGATGTCGAGATCGTGCTCATCGGCGATATCCCCGACGATCTCCTCCAGAATGTCCTCCAGCGTCACCAGCCCGCGCACCTCGCCATATTCGTCGACGACGATGGCGAAATGGCTCTTGCGCCGCAGGAAGGCGCTGAGCTGGCTGGCAAGATCCGTCGCATCGGGCACGTACCACGGTTTCTGCGCGATTTTGACGATATCGACCGTCTCGGGCCGGACATCGGGCTCGGCCAGCGCCCGCAGCAGGTCCTTGGCGTGGAGAACGCCGATGATGTTGTCGGCCGATCCGCGCCAGACCGGCATGCGCGTGAAGGGGCTTTCCAGCACGGCCTTGACGTTGACCTCCGGCGGGTCGTCGGCGTTCAGCGCCCGCATCGCCATGCGGTGCACCATGATGTCGGAAACCTCGAGCTCGTCCAGATCGAGCACGCCGCTGACGCGGTCGCGGTCGGCCTTGACGACGGCGCCCTCCCGGTGAAGAAAATCCACGGCCCCGCGCAGTTCCTCATGCGCCGTCAGCATCGGCGCCTCGCGCGACAGCTTGAAGCCGAAGGCCTGCATGATCGCCCGCACGGTTGCATTCACGAGGCTCGACAGCGGCCCGACGATGGCGACGACCACCCGAACCGGCCGTGCGACGGCAACGGCGAAGCGCTCCGGCGCGGCATTGGCCCAGCTGCGCGGCAGCACCTCGGCAAACACCACGAGCAGGATGGTCATGGCGAGCGTCGCATAGGCGACGCCGGGCGCGCCGAAGAGCGAGAGAAACAGGCCGGTGGCGACCGCGGTTGCGAGAACGCGCACGAGGTTGCTGGCAAACAACAGCGCCCCGATGGCCCGGTCGCGCCGCTCGATCAGCCGATCGACCACGCCGGCGCGCGCTTCGCCCTGGACATCCAGCGTATGCAGGCGCGTGCGCGACACCGCGGTCAGCGCCGTTTCCGAGCCGGACAGAAAGGCCGCCAGCACGATCATCAGCAGGATCGCCAGAACGGCCGGACCGTGCGCGACCAGAAGAGCGGTCAGCGCCTCCATCGTCATGCCGCGCGGTCGGGGTGGTTTTCGGCAAGGAACGACAGGACGGCCGAGGCGGGCACGTCGTCGGCGACGAAGGCCTCGCCGAGCCCGCGTGTCAGGATGAAGGTCAGCTTGCCGCCCTTCACCTTCTTGTCCTGGGCGATGGCCTCCATCAGCACCTCCGCCGGCGGCAGCTGGCCGGGGATCTCGCGCATTTGCGTCGGCAGGCCGACGGTGCGCAGATGCGCCTCCACCCGGGCTGCGACATCGGGGCTTGCAAGGTTCATGCGGGCCGAGAAGGCATGCGCCAGCACCATGCCGATCGCCACCCCCTCGCCATGCACCAGCCGGGTGCCGTCATAGGCGGTGGCGGCTTCGAGCGCATGGCCGAACGTGTGGCCGAGATTGAGAAGTGCACGACGGCCGTTCTCGCGCTCGTCGGCCACCACCACATCCGCCTTTGCCTGGCAGCTGAGGGCGATCGCCTCGATCCGGGCATCGCCGCCGGCAAAGACCGCCTGCCAGTTGGCCTCCAGCCAGGCGAAGAAATCCGGCTTGTCGATCAGCCCGTATTTCGCCACCTCGGCATAGCCGGCCCGGAACTCGCGCTTCGACAGGGTGTCGAGCACGTCGGTATCGGCAAGCACGAGATCCGGCTGGTGGAAGACGCCGATGAGGTTCTTGCCGTGCGGCGAATTGATGCCGGTCTTGCCGCCGACGGAACTGTCCACCTGGGCAAGCAGCGAGGTCGGGATCTGGATGAAGCGCGAGCCGCGCCGCGCAATGCCGGCGGCAAAGCCCGTGAGATCGCCGATGACGCCGCCGCCGAGCGCGATGACCGCATCGTTGCGCTCGATACGGGCGCCGAGAATGGTCTCGCAGACGGGCATGAGATGCTCGAAGCTCTTGGTCTTCTCGCCGGCCGGCAGAATGGCGGATACCGCCTCGATCCCCGCCGCCGCCAGACCGTCCATCAGCGGCTGCAGATAGAGCGGCGCGACGTTCTCGTCCGTCACCACGGCCATCCGCCGGCCGGTGAGCCGGGCTGCGATATTGGCTGCGGCCGAGCCGATCAGGCCGGGCCCGATGAGGATGTCGTAGGCCCGATCGCCGAGCGGAACATGGATCTTGCGCACGGTCGGGGTTTCGCTCATCGCTCGGCTCACTCTCGCTTCTGTCTGTCGGTTCTCGGCCCAGGAAGGCCTATTTCTTCGGAGGAAGCCCGGCAATGGCCTCCAGGACCTCTTCGACGATCCGTTCCTTCTTCACGTCGCGCGAGAGCACGCTGGCATCGGCCTCGGCATAGATCGGATAGCGGTCGATCATCAGCTTTTGGAGCGTGCCTCTCGGGTCGTCGGTTTTCAGCAGCGGCCGCGAATCGCGCTTGTTGACCCGCTCCCACAACACGTCGAGGTCGGCATTCAGCCATACGGAAACGCCGCTTTTCTGGATGTGCCGGCGCGTCTGCGGATTGATATAGGCGCCGCCGCCGGTGGAGACGATGCGGGCACCCGACTGCAGCAGCCGCTTGATCACCCGCGTTTCCAGCGCCCGGAACTCCGCTTCGCCATAGGCTGCGAACAGTTCGGCGATCGTCATGCGCGATACGCGCTCGATTTCGTGGTCGGAATCGACGAAGGGCAGCGACAGCGCCTGCGCGGTCAGCCGCCCGATGGCGGACTTGCCCGCCCCCATCAGCCCCACGAAGACGAGGTTGCGCCGGCCGAGCGCGGCTCTCGCCCGCTTGACCAGCGCTTCCGAAACCGGCTCGACCACGTCGCTCATCACCGCAAGACTTTCCCCATTTCCCTGTTCTATCGACAAAACCGGGGGAAGCGTCAAGTCGCGGCCGGGTGCGCAACGGCTTTCCTATCCTGGCCCGACCGTTCATCGCAAACGAGGCCCGGCTTGCGATCACGCGGAGGCGGCGCCATATAGAGCGACGCCTCGGAGACGTTCATGCCCACCCTCGTCCGGTTTCTCATCATCTGCCTGATCATCGCGGGCGCCGTCTACGCAACCATGCTGGCCCTCGTCACCTTCGTCGACCCGGCCGAGCGCGACGTGACGATCCGCATCCCGCCCGAAAGGCTGGACACCGAGCGTCTGAACACCGAACGCCTGGATACCGAACGTCTGGCCCCGCGCTGATGGACCTGTCCGCCGCCCATCTCGAATCCTTTCTGGAAATGATGAGCGTCGAGCGTGGCGCGGCCGAGAACACGCTCACCTCCTACCAGCGCGATCTCGAGGACATCCTGTCGTTCCTCAAAGCCCGCGGCGTGACGGCGGCGGAGGCCGGTCCGGACGAATTCCGCGCCTATTTCGCCGATTTCGCCGCGCAGGGCTTCAAGGCCTCCTCGCAGGCCCGCCGGCTCTCGGCGCTGCGCCAGTTCTACAAGTTCCTTTATGCCGAGGGCATCCGCACCGACGACCCGACTGGCGTGCTGGACGCGCCGAAGAAGGGCCGGCCGTTGCCCAAGACCATGAGCGTGGACGATGTGACGCGGCTGATCGGCCAGGCCGAGGCGGAAGCGCTGGCCGAACCGCGGCTCGACCGCCTGCGCATGGCCGCGCTGATCGAGCTTCTCTATGCGACCGGCATGCGCGTCAGCGAACTCGTCTCTCTGCCGGCTTCCGTGCTCGCCCGCGACGGCCGGTTCCTCATCGTGCGCGGCAAGGGCAACAAGGAGCGCATGGTGCCCCTGTCGCGCAGCGCCATTGCGGCCATGCAGCGCTACGGCACGGCCATGCAGGCGGAGACGGCAGCCAGAGGCGGCGAGGCGAAAGGGGGGGAGGCGAAAGGGGGGGAGGAAAGCCCGTGGCTGTTTCCCTCCAGCTCCGAATCCGGCTATCTGCCGCGGCAGGTCTTTGCGCGCGACCTGAAAGGCCTTGCCGGCCGGGCCGGCGTCCGCGTCGCCTCGATTTCGCCGCATGTGCTGCGGCATGCTTTTGCCAGCCACCTTCTCGCCAATGGCGCCGACCTTCGCGCCGTGCAGGAACTGCTCGGCCATTCGGACATTTCGACCACGCAGATCTACACCCACGTGCTGGAGGAAAGGCTGCACGATCTTGTGCAAAACCATCACCCTCTTGCCAAACAGGCCAAAAAACAGGATTAGGACGCTCGCCTCCCGTTCCGGAATGCCACGGGAGACCCGCGTCGAAACGATCGGAACCGCATCTCATGCATCACTATCTCGATTTCGAAAAGCCGATCTCGGACCTCGAAGGCAAGATTCACGAGCTGAAGAAGATCGCCGGCGAGGACGAGAGCATCGACACGAGCGACGAGGTCGAACGGCTTGAGGTCCGCGCCCGCGAGGCGACCGTTGAGATCTATTCCAAGCTGACGCCCTGGCAGAAGACGCAGGTCGCGCGCCATCCGCAGCGCCCGCACTTCCAGGAATATGCCGCCGGCCTCTTCACCGATTTCACGCCGCTGGCCGGCGACCGCAAGTTTGCCGAAGACGCCGCCATCCAGGCGGGCCTTGCCCGCTTCCGCGGCATGCCCGTGGCCGTCATCGGCCAGGAAAAGGGCAACGACACCAAATCCCGCATCAAGCACAATTTCGGCAGCGCCCGGCCGGAAGGCTATCGCAAGGCGATCCGCGTCATGGAAATGGCCGACCGCTTCGGCCTGCCGCTGATCACGCTGATCGACACCGCCGGCGCCTATCCCGGCATCGGCGCGGAAGAGCGCGGCCAGGCGGAAGCCATCGCGCGCTCCACCGAAATGTGCCTCAATCTCAAGGTGCCGATCATCTCCGTCGTGCTCGGCGAAGGCGGCTCCGGCGGCGCCATCGCGATTGCCACCGGCAACCGCGTCTACATGCTGGAACACGCGATCTACTCCGTCATCTCGCCGGAAGGCGCGGCCTCCATCCTCTGGCGCGACTCGACCCGCGCCAAGGAAGCCGCAACCAATATGAAGATCACGGCCGAGGACCTGAAAGCCTTCGGCATCATCGACGGCATCATCGAGGAGCCGGTCGGCGGCGCGCACCGCGATGCCGATCTGGTCATCGACCGCACCGGCGGCATCATCGCCGACGCGCTGAAGGACCTGTCGAGCCGCAAGGGCGAGGATCTGCGCAAGGATCGCCGCGAGAAATATCTGAGCATCGGCCGCTCGCTCTAGGCTCGAACCGCCTGGGGCGAAAGCGGAGGCGGTGGAAACCCGCCACCTTTCGGCCAGGATTGTCGGGCCTTGATCGTCGGGTCTGTGGTCGCACAACGCTGCCGGCAACCGCCGTCACCGCTGCGGTTAACAATTTGTGAAGCATAAAACCGTATTGATTCTGGCAGACTCCGCCGCTAGGGAAGAGTCGCGTCCGACTTTCATTCCGATGGGCTCCTGCCGATGCGTCTGACACATATTCTCGCCGCCGCCGTCATGGGCCTGTTTCTGGCAGGCTGCACCACGGAAGAAGTGGTCGATAGCGTCGATGTCGACCTGAAGAAGGTCACCAGCAAGACCAATTACGAGCTGTCCGGCAAGATCGTGCAGAAGATGCAGGCGATGAGCATGGCGAAGACCTCGCCGATCATGCTGCGCATCTTCAAGGAGGAAGGCGCGCTCGAGGTCTGGAAGGCCAATACGTCCAATCGCTTCGAGAAGCTGCGCGAGTACAAGATCTGCGCCTGGTCCGGCAAGCTCGGCCCGAAGATCAAGGAAGGCGACCGGCAGGCGCCCGAGGGCTATTATCCCCTCGCCCCCGGCCAGCTCAATCCGAATTCGAGCTATTATCTCGCCATCAATACCGGTTTCCCCAACCAGTTCGACCGCGCCAATGGCCGCTTCGGCACCAATCTGATGATCCACGGCGCCTGCTCGTCGTCCGGCTGTTATTCGATGACCGACGAGCAGATGCAGGAAATCTTCGCGCTCGCCCGCGACGCCTTCAAGGGCGGCCAGTCGACCATCCAGCTGCAGGCCCTGCCCTTCCGCATGACGGCCGAAAACATGGCGCGGCACCGCACCAGCCCGCATTATGAATTCTGGAAGAACCTGAAGGAAGGGTACGACCAGTTCGAGATCACCAAGCGGCCGCCGGAATTTGCGATCTGCGACCGGAAATACGTCTTCAACAAGAGCGTCGCCGGCAAGATGAACCCGACGGGCCAGTGCCCCGCGCTCTCGACGCCGCCCTCGATGGAAATGGCGCTGGCGAGCTACAACAAGAAATACGATACCGACTACGACAGGGCCCTGAAAAAGCTCGACGGCCTCGTCTGGTACGAGCCGAGCGAAGCCGAGCGCAAGGCCGTGGTCGCCAAGCAGCGCGCCGGCCGCGAGCTGGCCTATGCCCCGACGGGGACCTCCCTCGACGCCGGCAAGCTGATGAAGGTCGCCGACCTCGAAAAGCGGGAAGCCCAGATCGCCGAGCTCGAAGAGGCCAAGAAGGCGATCGAGATTCAGACCGCAGCGCTTGAAAAGAGCACCCGCAACGGCAAGAACGTGCCGATTCCGCAGGAAAACCCGCTGCCGCGCCCGGTCGCCCAGATCGAAACCGCATCGCCGGCACCCGGCCAGGGCGGTTTCTGGGGCAAGCTGTTCAAGAAGCCGGCACCGGTCGGCCCGGCAGACCCCGCCGCCGGTCCGCTCCTCGGCGAACCGCAGACGGCCAGTGCCGACACGACGGGCCAAAGCGCAGTAGGCCGAAGCGCGGGGGGCCAAAGCGCAGGGAGCCTAAGCACGTCGTCAGGGCAGGTCGCATCCATCAAGACCGGTCGCGAGACCACGGCCGGCGTTCCCGTCAGCGTGGAAACCCGCAAGGTCAGCGTCAAGCCCGGCCATAAGGGCGACCAGCCGACCGCCGTCGGTCCGGCCGCACCCGTCGATCAGACGACCGGCGCGCAGGGCGCCGCCGCAGGCGTTCAGGATGGTCAGGGCGCAGGCGAGATGCCGGTGCCGCAGGCGCTGGCCGAGCAACAGCCCGAAGGCAAGAAGAAGCCGTTCTGGAAGCTGTGGTAGAGGCCGGATCCGGCCGATGACATCGGATGAACGCCCGACATCGCCCGATCGCGACCTCGAGGAAGCGGTGCTTCATCTCGACCTCCTTCATCTCGACCTTAAGGGCCTGAAATGCCCCCTTCCCGTCATCCGCACCCGCAAGCGGATGGCCTCGCTCGGCCCCGGCGCGCGCGTGCTGGTGGAAACGACAGACCCCCTCGCCGTCATCGACATCCCGCATTTCTGCAACGAGGACGGCCACCGCCTCGAACGTCAGACCGCGACGGACCGCGGCCACAGCTTCCTCATCCGCAAAGGTTCCGCCTGAGGGCCAAGCCGCCTGCGGGCGAAAAAGCCGTTACATCCGCAGACCGGGCACCGCGAGCGGATTGTCGGACAGCGCCTGCCGGTCCGGCCGGTCGATCGCGGGCTTGCCGGTGAAGGCATCGAAGAGATCGCGCACGAAGCTTTCCTCCAGCCCCTTGGTGATCAGCACCATCCGCGTGCGGCGATCATCGGGGTCCGGCCAGGCGGCCAGCCGCTCCGGCGGGTGAAAGATCTGCTGGACGCCGTGCAGCACCAGCGGCCGCTCCGGCCGCTCTGCCGTGCAGACGATCGCCTTCATGCGCAACAGCTTCTCGCCATGCGCCGAGCGGATGAGATCCACGAACATATCGAGCGCCATCGCCGAGATCGGCCGGTCGTGCACGATGCTGAACGAGCGGATATCGTCGCCATGCCGGTTGGCGTCATGGTGATGGTGGTGCGCATGCCCCTGATGATCATGGTCGTGATGATCGTGGTCGTGGTCATGCGCATGATCGTGCTCATGGTGGTCGTGCCCATGATGAGTGTGATCGTGATCTCGATGCGCCTCGTCCTGCAGCCAGCGGCCGACATCGGCGATCTTGGTCGCGGGATCGTAGAGCCCGCAGGCAAAGAGCGCGGCCCGGCCGGTGTCCGGCAGATCGCCATCGATGACCGGCGCACGCGGATTGAGGTCGGCAAGCCGCGCCCGCAGCGCCGCAACGCCTGCGGGAGAGCCGAGCGTCGCCTTGGTCAGCACCAGCCGATCGGCCACCGCCACCTGCTTCACCGCCTCGACATGATGGTCGAGCGTCGACAGGCCGTTGACGGCATCCACCACGGTCACCACGCCATCGAGCCGGTAACTCTGTTGCAGCGTCGGATGTCCCATCACCGACTGCATGACGGGTGCGGGATCGGCAAGGCCGGTGGTTTCGATGACGACGCGCTTCAGCGGCCGGATCTTGCCCGTCTGCATCCGGTCCATCAGGTCGGCGAGCGTGTCCACCAGTTCGCCGCGCACCGTGCAGCAGAGGCACCCGTCGGCAAGCTCGATCACGCCGTCGCCCGAGGCCTCCACCAGTAGATGATCGAGCGACACGTCGCCGAACTCGTTGATGATCACGGCGGTGTCGGCGAGATCGGGATCCTTCAGCAGCCGATTGAGAAGCGTCGTCTTGCCGGCACCGAGAAAGCCGGTGAGGATCGAGACCGGCACCGGATCGAAACGGGTGATCATGTCGTTCGCTTTCGAGGGCACGCCCGCGAGACAGGTGCGTGCGGAGAGGAAATGTTTTAGAACACGGGCCGCGGCACGGGCACCGGCACGTTGGCGACATCGCCCTGTGCGCTGTCCGGCTGCCCGTCGGCATCTGCCGCTTTCGCGCCCTGGCCCGGGATCAGCTGCGCCGACACGAAGTTGAGCGGCCGGTTGATCTCGTGGATGAAGGGCGACAACAGCTTCTGGCGTCCCGCCTCGTCGCGACCCTCGCTGCGCACCTTGGCGGCCTGCGCCGAGCAGATCTGCTTGGAGATGTCGGCCGTCACGTCGCGGGCGTCGCCATAGGGCGCGATCTGTCCGAGACCCGGCTTGCCTGCGGCGCTCGAGGTCAGCGCCATCTGCATGAGGCGGGCCGACTCGTCCGCCCGTCCGCCGAGGCTGTCGGCCCCGAGCACGACGGAAACGACGCTGCGGCCGTTGCGGGTGGCCGAAGACACCTGGTTGAAGCCCGAGGCACAGATAAAGCCCGTCTTCATGCCGTCCGCGCCGTCGAAACGGCCGATCAGCATATTGTAGTTCGGATAGCTCTTCTTGCCCGTCGAGAAACCTTCATAGGCGAAATAGGCCGCATATTCGGGGAATTCGCGCTTGATGGTGATGGCGAGCACCGCGAGGTCCCGCGCCGTCGTGTACTGTCCGGGCTCGGGAAGGCCGTTCGGATTGACGAAGTTCGACGAGGTCATGCCGATCCGCTTCGCCTCGGAATTCATCATGGCGACGAAGCCGGGCTCGGAGCCGCCGACCGCCTCGCCGATCGCGACCGCGATGTCGTTGGCCGATTTGATCAGCATCATCTTCAGCGCGCTGTCGAGCGTCATCGACGCGCCGGGCTTCAGATACATCTTGCTCGGCTGTTCGGAGGCCGCATGCTTCGACATCACCACCGGCGTGTCCAGCGTCATGCGCCCGGCCTTCAGGGCCCGAAAGGTCGTGTAGGCGGTCATCAGCTTGGTCAGCGACGCCGGATACCAGCGCTGGAAGATGTCCTCCTGCTCGTAGACCTTGAGCGTCGCCACATCCACCACCAGCTTGGGATTGGCCAGGGCCGGCGCCGCGGCGGTCAGCGCCAGCGTGCCGGCGATGGCTGCGGCCGCGAGCCTCAGCCCCGCCGACGTTCCGCTTCCCACCTTGGAACCGGACATGCGAATCTTCATAGTCACCACAGTTCAACCTCGAAATTTTCGGGCATTGCCTCGTGTCGAGGCGCTATTTAACCTATATGGCAGGGGCAAGGCAAAGACCTTTGCCGCGAGATCGCCCGGCAATCGCCAGGGCGACCCCATGGCGACCGGGTGCTGCCACCACGACCGACAGGATAGACCATGCCGATTCTCAACCGTGCTGCCGAACTCCAGGACGAAGTCACAGCGTGGCGCCGCCATATTCACAGCCGGCCCGAACTTCTGTTCGCGGTGGAAAATACGGCATCCTTCGTGGAAAACAAACTGCGCGACTTCGGCGTTGACGAGATCGTGACCGGCATCGGCCGCACCGGCGTCGTCGGGCTCATCCGCGGGCGGCTGGGTGACGGCACCACCATCGGTCTGCGCGCCGACATGGACGCCCTGCCGATGACGGAGACGACGGGCAAGCCCTATGCCTCCACCACCCCCGGCAAGATGCACGCCTGCGGCCATGACGGCCACACGGCCATGCTGCTCGGCGCGGCCAAGTATCTGGCGGAAACCCGCAACTTCAAGGGCGCGGTCGCCGTCATCTTCCAGCCGGCCGAAGAGGGCGGCGGCGGCGGCAACGAGATGGTGAAGGACGGCATGATGGAGCGCTTCGGCATCTCCGAGGTCTACGGCCTGCACAACATGCCCGGCATGCCGCTCGGCCATTTCGCCTCCCGCGTCGGCCCCATCATGGCCTCGACCGACGAATTCTCGATCACCCTCGAAGGCCGCGGCGGCCATGCGGCCCAGCCGCACAGGACCATCGACCCGATCGTGCTCGGCGCCCAGATCGTCACGGCCTTGCAGACCATCGCCTCGCGCACCGCCGATCCTCTGTCGGCCGTGGTCGTGTCCGTCACCAAGTTCAATGCGGGCTTCGCCCACAACGTCATCCCGGAACAGGCGCTGCTGGCCGGCACCGTGCGCACGTTGATGGCGGAAAACCGGGATATGGCCGAGCGCCGCATCAACGAGATCTGCACGCATCTGGCGGCCGCCTATGGCGCGACGGCCCGCGTCCGCTACGCCCGCAACTATCCCGTCACGGTCAACCACGCGACCGAAACCGGCCATGTGCTGCAGGCCGCAAGCGATGTCGCCGGTGCCGCGCAGGTGGTGGGCGACGTCGATCCGATGATGGGCGGCGAGGATTTCTCCTACATGCTGCTTGCCCGTCCCGGCGCCTTCGTCTTCATGGGCAATGGCGACAGCGCCGGCCTGCACAATCCCGGCTACGACTTCAACGACGAGGCCATTCCCCACGGCATCTCCTACTGGGTACGCCTTGCCGAAAGCCGCCTGGGCGCCTGATGAGCGGCATCGACAAGATCGACCGGAAAATCCTCAGCATTCTCCAGGCCGACGGGCGGATCACCAATCTGGAATTGTCCGAGCGCGTCGGCCTGTCGCCGACCGCCACCAGCGAGCGCATGCGCCGGCTGTTGAAGGAGGGTTACGTCTCCGGCTTCGGCGCGCGGCTCGACCCGCAACGGCTCGGCTTCGGCCTGCTCGTCTTCATCGAGGTCATGCTGGACAAGACGACGCCGGAGGTCTTCGACACCTTCGCCGACGCCATCCGCAAGGCGCCCTCCGTCATCGAGTGCCACATGGTGGCCGGCGGCTTCGACTATCTCGTCAAGACGCGTTTCGAGGACATGAGCGCCTACCGCAATTTCCTCGGCCAGTTTCTCTGGACGCTTCAGGGCGTCAAGGAAACCCGCACCTATGCCGTCATGGAGGAAATCAAGAATGACGGCCCCCTGCCGCTGCTTTAGCGGCCTTTGCGGCGCTTTCTGAGCACCTGCACCATACCCGCACAAGTTTCATACGCATATGTATCAGTCTTAACTAATAGTGTGGGCCCTCATGCGGTCCAGCCAGAGGGTCGCAACGATGATCGAACCTGAAAGGGCAGACGTTTCCGAGACGCGCGCCACGCCGCGTGCCATGCGTGCCGTTACCGAGCGGATCGGCAACGACCTGGAAAGCTTCCGTCGCGAGAACGACGACATCGTCCGGCATATCCGCCTGCTCGGAATCAATGCCAGCATCGAGGCGGCCCGCGCCGGGGATATCGGCAAGGGCTTTGCCGTGGTCGCAAGCGAGGTGCAGCGGCTGGCCGGCGTTTCCGCGACGATCGCCGCCAAGTTCCAGCAGGAGGTTCTGGAGCGCGTCAACCTCGGACGCTCCCTGTCGGACGCGCTCGTGAACGAAATGGAGGGCGTGCGCCTGGTCGATCTGGCCCAGACCCTCGTCCAGCTCATCGTGCGCAACCTGTTCGAGCGGACGGCCGACGTCCGCTGGTGGGCGACGGATACCGCGCTCTGGGAGGCGCTGGAAGATCCCGATCGCGCCCGGCAGGCCTTCGCCGCCAAGCGCCTGGGCGTCATCAACCGGTTCTACACCGTCTATCTCGACCTCGTGATGGTGGACACGACCGGCCGGGCGATCGCCTCTGCCAATCCGAGCTTCCAGAAGTCGATCATCGGCCAGAATCTCTCCGGCGAACCCTGGGTCGCCGCCGCCATGAAGACGGGCTCGGGCGACGACTATATCGTCGATGTCGTCAAGCCGAGCCGGCTGCACGGCAATGCCGATGCGCTGGTCTACGCCACGGGCATCCGCCAGGGCGGTGTCTCCACGGCGCCGCTGGTCGGCGCGCTCGGCGTCTATTTCGACTGGGCGAACCAGGGCCAGTCGATCGTCGACAAGGAGGCCAATATCGCGCCTGCGGACATCGAGCGCACCACCGTGCTGCTGCTCGACGGAAAGGGCATGGTGATCGCCGCCTCGCGCCCCACGCTCGTCTATACCAGTTTCGCCTTGACCCCGCCCGAGGGCATGAAGCGCGGCAGCTACTATATGAGCGACGGAACGCTTGTCGCCTTCGCGCCGACGCTCGGCTACGAGGATTATGACGGCCTCGGCTGGTGCGGCGTCGTCATCCAGCGCCCCGAACGCGAGGCCGACATCCGCGAGCGCCTCTCCCTCTGACGCCGCGAAAAAAGGGCCGCCGCTGCCGGCCGCCCCCTTTCCTGCTGTACCGTAATGACGACGATCAGATCGTCGCGGCGTCGATCAGATCGTCGCGGCGTCGATGACGAAGCGGTAGCGCACGTCGCTCTTCAGCACACGCTCATAGGCCTCGTTGACCTGATCCATGCGGATCAGCTCGATCTCGGAAACGATGTTGTGCTCGCCGCAGAAGTCGAGCATTTCCTGCGTTTCCTTGATCGACCCGATCATGGAGCCGGCAATGCTGCGGCGGGCGGGCACCAGCGAGAACGCGTGGACCGGCACCGCATTTTCCGGAATGCCGAGCAGAACGAGCGCACCATCGACCTTCAGCAGGCCGAGATAGGCATTCCAGTCGATTTCGGCCGAAACCGTGCAGAGGATCAGGTCGAACGTACCCGCGAGAGTCTTGAACGTCTCGGCATCGCTGGTCGCATAGTAATGCGTCGCGCCGAGCTTCAGGCCATCTTCCTTCTTGGAAAGCGACTGGCTGAGCACGGTGACTTCGGCACCGAGCGCGGCTCCGATCTTCACGCCCATATGGCCGAGCCCGCCCATGCCGACGACGGCGACCTTCTTGCCGGGGCCGGCCTTCCAGTGCTTCAGCGGCGAGTAGAGCGTGATGCCGGCGCAGAGCAGCGGCGCGGTGGCGGCGAAATCCAGGTTGTCCGGAATGGACAGCGCATAGCCTTCCTTGACGACGATGCTGTCGGAATAGCCGCCATAGGTCGGCGTCGTGCCATCGGCCTCGACATCGTTATAGGTCTGGACGAGACCCGGCATGTAATGTTCGAGGTCGAGATCGCGCGTGGCGCAGGTGGTGCAGGAATTGACGAAGCAGCCGACGCCGGCCTTGTCCCCGACCTTGAACGTGGTCACGCCCGAGCCGACCGCAGACACGATGCCGACGATCTCATGGCCGGGAACCATGGGATATTTCGCATTGCCCCATTCGTTGCGAACCTGGTGGATGTCGGAATGGCAGATGCCGGAATACTTGATGTCGATGACGATATCGTCTTCGTTGGGTGCACGACGCTCGAAGGTGAAGGGTTCGAGCGGCTTCGACGCGTCGGTCGCCGCATATCCTTTTGCGAAAGCCATGGGTGGTTCCTTCTGTCTGCAAATCTGAAACCGGACGAGACATCGCCGGCGCGCGCACTATGCAATTTGCGAGTGACCGAGGCATGCGCCATTCCTGCAAATTTCTTGCACGATCCTGCAAATGACCTTTCGAGCCTTTGCGGCGGCCCGATCATCCGCCTATCTCGGGACGATCGTCGCGAAGGCAGAGGCAACGAGGCGGATCCGTGCGGCGCTCGTGGGCGAAAGCCTCATTTCCCACGTTGAAGCCATCGCCGCTTTCACGCTAGATACCGTCGTCCTGCCGTGCCTGCTTCAGGAGAGGCTTACACTATGTTCGATCCATCCGCCGCCCGCCGCGAGCCTTTCGTCGAGATCATTGCCCGTTTCGCCAGAGAGGACGGCGACCACGCCACGCCCGTTCCGGGCCTGACGCTGCATCGGCGTTCCGAGCAGGCCGTTCCCTCCTGCGGCGCCTACCGCCCGAGCTTCGCGCTCATCGCTCAGGGCGCGAAGGAGGTCACGCTCGGCCACGAGACCTATCTCTACGGCGGCTCCGACTATCTGCTGACCTCCTTCGACCTGCCGGTAACGAGCCAGATCGTCCAGGCATCGCCCGAAAAACCCTATCTCAGCATGATCTTCGAGATCGACGTCGCCAAGATCCCGCCGCTTCTCGCTCTGCTCGACCGTCCGGCCGCAGCAGCGGACGACGCGCGGGACGCAGCCGCGGCATTGTCTGAGGGCACGGCCGCCGAGCAGCGCGGCATGTCGGTCGCCGCGCTGACGAGCGAACTCGAGGACGCAGCGCTCCGCCTGCTCCGGCTTCTCGACCGGCCGGGCGACATCCCCGCTCTGCTGCCGCTGATCGAGCAGGAGCTGATCTTCCGCCTGTTGACCGGCCCGCATGCGGCGCGGCTGCGCCAGATGGCGATGGCGGAAAGCCAATCCAACCAGATCGCCCGGGCCTGTGCCTGGCTGAAGGAGCACTACGCTTTGCCGCTGCGCATCGAGGATCTCGCCCGCCGCGTCAGCATGAGCGTGTCGTCGCTCCACCATCATTTCAAGGCGATCACCGCCATGAGCCCCATGCAGTATCAGAAGCAGCTGCGCCTGCAGGAGGCCCGCCGGCTGATGGTCGAGACCATGCTGGATGCCGGAAGCGCCGGCCATCAGGTGGGTTACGAAAGCCCCTCCCAGTTCAGCCGCGAATATGCCCGCCAGTTCGGCGCGCCGCCTCTGCGCGATGCCGGCCGCACCCGCCGCTCGCTGCTCGACCGGCCAAGCCGAGAGCCGGATAGGCTGAGCCCGGAAATGCTCAGCGAAGGCTGACCTCGTTTCCCAGCTCTCCTGACGGAGACACCGCCCCTATCCCAGACCGATCCGGAGTTCCCATGACCGAAACCGTCCGCCTGTCCCTCGCCGATGCCCGCACGCTCAGCCTGCAGGCGCTCGCCCGGGCCGGGCTTTCGCCCGAGCATTGCGAAGCGCTGGCCGATCTGGTCATGGCCGGCCAGATCGACGAGTGCCATTCGCATGGGCTCTACCGCGTGCTGAGCTGCGTCGATGCGATCCGCAAGGGCAAGGTCGACACGAAGGCCGTGCCCGAGATCCTCGACAGCGCCCCCGGCATCGTCCGGATCGATGCGAAGTTCGGCTTCTCTCCGCTCGCCTTCCGGCTCGGCCTGCCTCTGCTGCAGGAAAAGGCCCGGACGCAGGGCGTCGCCGCGCTCGCCATCAACAATTGCTTCCATTTCTCCGCCCTCTGGCCCGAGGTCGAGCGCCTCGCCGCTGCGGGCCTTGCAGGGCTGGCGATGACGCCGAGCCATAGCTGGGTCGCACCCGCCGGCGGCACCAAGCCGGTGTTCGGCACCAACCCCATCGCCTTCTCCTGGCCGCGTCCCGGCCCGTTTCCTTTCGTGTTCGATTTTGCGACCAGTGCCTCGGCGCGCGGAGAGATCGAGCTGCACCGCCGCGCCGGCAAGCCGATCCCCGAGGGTTGGGCGATCGATGCCGAGGGCGCATCCACGACGGATGCCGAAGCCGCCATGGCCGGTGCCATGCTCACCTTCGGCGGCCACAAGGGCTCGGCCCTGTCCGCCATGGTCGAGCTGATGGCGGGACCGCTGATCGGCGATTTGACGAGCCGGGAGTCCCAGGTCTTCGACGCGGGCGCTGGCGTCACGCCCTGCCACGGCGAACTGTTGCTGGCCTTCGATCCGAACCTGCTCTCGGGCGGCCGCGCGATCGAAAGCGCCGAGCGAGCGGAAGCGCTCTTCGATGCCATCATCGGTCAGGGCGCCCGTCTTCCCTCGCAGCGTCGCTACGCGGCGCGCGAGCGCAGCTTAGCGAACGGCAGCGTCGAGATCCCGAAGGCCCTGCACGACGACCTCGTGGCGCTGCTCGGCTGAGATCGCCGTTCCCGTCAGGCGAATAGCCATCAGGCCTCGGGATCGGCCGAGGCCCGCGCCCATTCCCGGCGTCCGATCATCACCATCGCACCGATCAGCATGGCGGCCAGCGCGAACCAGGTCAGGGCATAGACGAGGTGGTTGTTCGGAAACACCACGCGCGTGAGCCCGCCGACCGGCAGACCGCCCGGATTGTCCGTCCCGTCCGCATCGATGAAATAGGGAGCCGTCTGCGTCAGGCCCCGCGCCGCGGCGATGGCGGCGACATCGCGGGAATACCAGCGATGGCCCGCAGGATCGTTGTCCCGGAGAAACCCGCCGCCCGGCTCCGAGAGCCGCAGCAGCCCGACGACCTGCGCTTCCCCCGCGACATTGCCGGCGGCGCGGCGCGCGGGATCGCGCCTGTCGGGCGGCACGAAACCGCGATTGACGAGGACGGTGCTGCCGTCGTCCCGAATGAGTGGCGTCACGACCCAGAAGCCCGGCCCGCGCTCGGTGGTCGCCTGCACCAGCGTTTCCGCGTCATGACGGAAGGTGCCGGTGACGCGGATATGCCTGTATTCGTCGTTGGCGGCCGTGATCGAGGACCATTGGTCGGCGCGCGGCGCATCGACCGGCGCGGCATTGACGCGGGCATCGACCCGTTCGATCAGATCGAGCTTCCAGAAGAGGCGCTGGACCTGCCAGATGCCGAGCGCGAGCAGCACGACCGTCACGACGGCGGAGACGGCGCCGAAGACGACCAGCCCCGTGCGGGAACGGCCGCCTCGGGCGGACCCCGTCTTGCGCGGGGATCCGGCGGCCGTCTCCGGCCGCCGGGAGGGATCAGGGGACATTGCGCATCATGTCCGGCGTCATGGTCATCATGTTGGTGTTCAGATGATGCATGACCCAGAGCGAGCCGGAGAGCGCGATGACGATCAGCACGATCGTGAAGATCAGGGCCATGACCGTCCATCCGCCTTCGGACTTGGTGTTCATGTGCAGGAAGTAGATCATGTGAACGATGATCTGCGCAACGGCGAAGACCATGACGAGACCGGCCGTGACGGCCTTGTTCTCGACGACCTCGCCCATGACCAGCCAGAAGGGGATGGCCGTGAGAATGACCGACAGGACAAAGCCGGTCACGTAGCTCTTGAAGGATCCGTGCGAAGCCTCGTGGCCATGGCTGTGGCCGTGATGGGCCTCGTGCGCGTCCTCGTGTGCGGGTGCGTGGGTGCTCATCCGAGAACTCCGATCAGATAGACAATCGAGAAGACGCCGATCCAGACGACGTCGAGGAAGTGCCAGAACATCGACAGGCACATCAGGCGGCGGCGATTTTCCGGGATCAGGCCCTTCATCTTCACCTGCACCATCAGCGTGATCAGCCAGATAATGCCGAAGGTGACGTGCAGCCCGTGGGTGCCGACCAGCACGAAGAAGGCCGACAGGAACGCGCTGCGGCCGGGGCCAGCACCTTCATGGATCAGGTGCACGAACTCGTAGATTTCGAGCGCGATGAAGATCGCGCCGAAAATGCCGGTGATGCCGAGCCAGAACAGCGTCTCGGCCTTCGCATTGCGCTCCATCTGCAGCATCGCGAAGCCATAGGTGATCGACGACAGAAGCAGCATGGAGGTGTTGATCGCCACCAGCTTCAGGTCGAACAGGTCGGCCGGCGACGGGCCGGCCGCATAGGAGCGGCCGAGCACGGCATAGGTGGCGAACAGGATCGCGAAGATCAGGCAGTCGCTCATCAGGTACAGCCAGAAGCCGAGGCCCGTGCTGTTTTCCGGATGATGGTCTTCCGTCATGTAGAAGACCGGCTTTTCGCCGTCGGCGAGAGGGGGATGTGTCGGTGCGCTCATGGTCAGGCCTGCCCGGAGAGCTGGCGTGTGCGCTCCCCTTCCGTTGCGACGACGTCTTCCGCCGGAATGTAGAAATCGCGGTTGTAGTTGAACGTATGTCCGATGGAGACCGCGATGATGCCGACGAAGGCAACGATGGCGAGCCACCAGATATACCAGATCACACCGAAGGCGAAGGCGACGCTGAGGCCGCTGAGGATGACCCCCGTGCCGGTGTTCTTCGGCATGTGGATGGGCTTGAAGCCGCCCAGCGGACGCTCGTAACCGCGGTTCTTCATGTCGTACCACGAGTCATGATCGTGGATGACAGGCGTGAAGGCGAAGTTGTAATCCGGCGGCGGCGAAGACGTCGACCATTCGAGCGTCCGGCCGTTCCAGGGATCGCCCGTGATGTCGCGCAGCTGCTCGCGCTGCAGGAAGCTGACGACGAGCGAGATGATGAACGAGGCGATGCCGAGCGCGATCAGGACGGCGCCGAAGGCCGCGATGATGAACCAGATCTGCAGAGACGGATCCTCGAACTGGCTGAGGCGACGGGTAACACCCATCAGGCCGAGCACGTAGAGCGGCATGAAGGCGAAGTAGAAGCCGATCAGCCAGAACCAGAAGCTCATCTTGCCCCAGAATTCGTTCAGCTTGTAGCCGAACGCCTTGGGGTACCAGTAGGTGACGCCGGCCATGACGCCGAACACCACGCCGCCGATGATGACATTGTGGAAGTGGGCGATGAGGAACAGCGAGTTGTGCAGCACGAAGTCGGCCGGGGGAACGGCGAGCAGCACGCCCGTCATGCCGCCGATGACGAAGGTCACCATGAAGCCGATCGTCCAGAGCATGGGAACCTCGAACCGGATGCGGCCACGATACATCGTGAACAGCCAGTTGAAGATCTTCGCACCCGTGGGGATCGAGATGATCATGGTGGTGATGCCGAAGAAGGCGTTGACGCTGGCGCCCGAGCCCATCGTGAAGAAGTGGTGCAGCCAGACGAGGTAGGAAAGGATCGTGATGACGACCGTCGCATAGACCATCGAGGCATAGCCGAACAGGCGCTTGCCGCAGAAGGTGGCGACGATTTCCGAGAAGATGCCGAAGGCCGGCAGGATCAGGATGTAGACTTCCGGGTGACCCCAGATCCAGATGAGGTTCACATACATCATCGGGTTGCCGCCGAGATCGTTCGTGAAGAAGTGCGTGCCGACGTAGCGGTCGAGCGACAGCAGCGCGAGCGTCGCGGTCAGGATCGGGAAGGACGCGACGATCAGCACGTTGGTGCAGAGCGAGGTCCAGGTGAAGATCGGCATCTTCATCATGGTCATGCCCGGCGCGCGCATCTTGACGATGGTCGCGATCAGGTTGATGCCCGACAAGGTCGTGCCGACGCCCGCCACCTGCAGGCCCCAGATATAATAGTCGACCCCGACGCCCGGGCTGTAGTCGGCGCCCGAGAGCGGCGGATAGGCCAGCCAGCCCGTGCGGGCGAATTCGCCGACGAAGAGCGAGATCATGATGATCGCCGCACCGGCCGCCGTCATCCAGAACGAGAAATTGTTGAGGAACGGGAACGACACGTCGCGCGCGCCGATCTGCAGCGGCACGACGAAGTTCATCAGGCCGGTGACGAAGGGCATGGCCATGAAGAAGATCATGATGACGCCATGCGCGGTGAACACCTGGTCGTAATGGTGCGGCGGCAGGAAGCCCTCGTTGCCGTTGAAGGCGATGGCCTGCTGCGTGCGCATCATCAGCGCGTCGGCAAAGCCGCGCAGCAGCATGATCAGCGCGAGGATCACATACATGATCCCGATCTTCTTGTGATCGACGCTGGTCAGCCACTCCTTCCAGAGATAGCCCCAGAGCTTGAAATAGGTGAGCGCGCCGACGACCGCGAGGCCGCCGAGAACGACGCCGATGAAGGTAAGCACGAGGATCGGCTCGTGGTACGGAAAGGCTTCCAAGGTCAATCGTCCGAAGACGAGGCTGGAAATGTCCTGATTAAACATGGTGACCCCAGTTCTTGCAGTCGCAAGCGGTGCGGAAAAGCGCCGCGATCATTTCGAGTTGTTCAATTGTTCGGGCGCGATCGAGCCTTTGTCAGGCGTCGCCGAGCCGCTGTCGGAGGCCGGAGCCTGCGGGTTCTCGCCACCCATCTGGTGGCCGTTCATGTCGTGACCGTTCATGTTCTGCATGTCGTGCTGCATCGGCTGCGCGCCTTCGGCCGGCGCGGCATCGGGCTGGCCCTTGCCTTCGGTGCCTTCGTTGCCTTCGGTGCCTTCGGTGCCTTCCGGCGCACCCTGTCCGCGGGCCGGCTGACCGGTTGCGGGGAAGGTCGCGGCACTCGTGCCTTCGCCGGTGCCGGCATGGCGGTTGTCGTATTGCAGCCGCTCGCGGTTGGCTTCGCTGTCTTCGCCGCCGCCGCCCATCATGTCGACATGCATCATTTCGTTCATGCACATCTTGCCGGGCTGCGCGCACATGTTGAGGACCGCCTGGTAGAGACCGTTCTCGACGCCGCCGTAATAGCGCACCGGCTCCCGCTCGCTCGGCTTTTCGAGCTTCAGATAGGCGTCGCGGTTGAGCATGGTGCCCTGCTGCTTGACCTTGGCGACCCAGCCGTCGAACCCGGCCTGGTCGAGGCCACGGAACTTGAAGCGCATATGCGAGAAGCCGGCGCCGCTATAGTTGGCCGAGAAGCCCTCGAACTCGCCCGGCTGGTTGATGACGGCGTGAAGCCGCGTCTGCATGCCCGGCATTGCGTAGATCTGGCCGGCGAGCGCCGGGATATAGAAGGAGTTCATCACCGAGGAGGCGGTGATCTTGAAATTGATCGGCACGTCGACGGGCGCCGCCAGTTCGTTCACCGTGGCGATGCCGTAGTCCGGATAGAAGAACAGCCATTTCCAGTCGAGCGCGACGACCTCGACATTGAGCGGCATGACGCCCTCGGGAATGGCGCGCTCCGCGTCCAGCCGGTCGATCGGGCGATAGGGATCGAGCTTGTGGGTGCTGATCCAGGTGACGGCGCCGAGCGCGATGATGATGGCGAGCGGTGCCGACCAGATCACCACTTCGAGGCGCGTGGAGTGATGCCATTCGGGATCGTAGACCGCCTCCGTGTTCGCACGGCGATAATGCCAGGCGAAATAGAAGATCAGCACGATCACCGGAATGATGATCAGGAGCATGAGGAAGGTCGAGACCAGGATGAGGTCGCGCTGCTGCGTTGCGATGTCGCCGGAGGGAGACATCACCACCATGTTGCAGCCGGCAAGCGCAGCCAGGAGCGGCAGCATGAGGATGCGACAAGCGTGTCGGAAGAGGTTCGCCATGGTCCAATGCTCTTTTCGTTATCTGTGCCCTGCGAGTAATACCCTGCGACCGCGAACGAAATGAGGTGTTTGGTCGCACCGCAGCAAAAATGATGCTCTGCGGCAAAATCGCGCTGCCGCGTCGATAGACCGCTCGGGCCCAGCCCGCCAGTCGCGACAGCGCGTCGTCAACAGGCTTCCCGTTCCAAGCCTGCTCCTATCCGAGATATGCATGGTACCGAAAAAGTCGAGACTTGGCCCTTGAAATGATGGCTTCAGGACACGGGGCATACCGTCGCAGGGCAGAATTTCTCATGCATGCCACTTGATAAGCTGGCCGGTTTGATCAACATCGTCTGAAAGACGGCACGTGGGCGACCACGCGGCCAAGAGACTGTATGGAGGCTTCCCGATGACAACGATAGCAGAGACGTCCGGCGGACCCTCATCCTCGGCCCTGGAGCGCGACGCGCGGCAGATCCACGGCGACGCTCCGGTTTCCCCGGGTTCGATCGCGCTCGGCGTGATCATCGGCCGCATGTCGGAGTTCTTCGACTTCTTCGTGTTCGGCCTCGCCTCCGTGCTCGTCTTCCCCCGGTTGATCTTCCCGTTCGCACCCGATGCGTTGACGGGCACGCTCTATTCCTTCGCGATCTTCTCGCTCGCCTTCGTCGCGCGCCCCATCGGCTCGATCATCTTCATGGCGATCGACCGGGCTTACGGACGCGGCACCAAGCTGACGATCGCTCTGTTCCTGCTCGGCATTTCCACGGTCTGCATGGGCTTCCTGCCGAGCTACCAGGATGCGGGCGTCTCGGCGATCTACCTGCTCGCCATCTTCCGCATCGGCCAGGGCCTGGCACTCGGCGGCGCCTGGGACGGTCTTGCCTCCCTGCTCGCGCTGAATGCGCCGGAAAAGCACCGCGGCTGGTATGCGATGATCCCGCAGCTCGGCGCGCCGATCGGCTTCGCGCTCGCCAGCATCCTGTTCGGCTTTTTTGTCGCCAACACCACGGAAGCCGATTTCCTCTCCTGGGGCTGGCGCTACCCGTTCTTCGTCGCCTTCGCGATCAACGTCGTCGCGCTCTTTGCCCGCCTTCGCCTCGTCATGACGAAGGATTTCGGCGATCTGCTGGAGCGTCACGAGCTTGAGGCCGTGCCTTTCACCGACCTCATCCGCACCCATGGCCGCGACATCCTGATCGGCGCCTTCGCGCCGCTTGCCAGCTTTGCCATGTTCCACGTCGTCACGATCTTCCCGCTGGCCTGGACGAACCTCAACAGCGACCAGTCGATCGGCTCGTTCATGCTGGTGCAGGTGGCCGGTGCCGGCCTCGGTATTCTCACCGTCATCGCCTCGGGCATCCTGGCCGACCGGTTCGGCCGCCGCAAGCAGCTCGTCATCGGCGCCATCATCATCGCCATCTTCAGCTTCATCGGCCCGATCCTGCTCGGTTCCGGCCAGACCGGCATCTCGTCCTTCGTCATCGCCGGCTTCGGCGTGCTCGGCCTGTCCTTCGGCCAGGCGGCGGGCTCGGTCTCGTCGCGCTTCACGCAGGGCTATCGCTATTCCGGCGCGGCCTTCACCTCCGACCTTGCCTGGTTCCTCGGCGCGGGCTTCGCACCGCTGATCACGCTCGGCCTGTCGAGCAAGTTCGGCCTGCCCTTCGTCGGCTATTACCTGCTGTCGGGCGCGATCTGCACCATGCTCGCGCTGTTCCTCAACAAGCGCCTGCTCGCGCGGGAATAGCCGCCCCTTCTTTGGCCGCCTACTTGGAGGGATGAAACACCCCGGCGAACTGGTAACGGTCGCCGGGATGCGTGATTTCGACGAAGGTCACCGTCCGCCCGTTCTGCCAGGTCTGGCGGGTCAGGAGCAGGCAGGCGGCATGCCGCTCGATCGTCAGCAGCTTTGCCGTCGCCGCATCCGCGGAAACGGCCCGGATGATGTGCTTTGCCTCCGACCACGGCACCTGATCCAGCAGCCAGCTTCCCGGCGGGCTCGCCTCGAAGGTTTCGTCCCGCGCCTGCGGCACGGCATCAAGCAGGATCAGCCGCTTCTCCAGCGCGTTGGGCCTTGCATCCACGATATGCAGGCATTCCACCCGGGCCACTTCCGCCCCGGCCGCCTCGCCGATCGCGGCGGCCTCCGCCGTCCCCAGCCGCTCGATCCGCCGCGACAGGATCCGGTGGCCATAGGCGTGTCCCGCGACTTTCGCTTCCGTGCCGATGTCGGAAATGTCCATCACCGTCCGGTCCATCTGCGGCGAGGCGACGAAGGAGCCGGCCCGCCGGCGGCGCACGATCATGCCGCGCGCGGCCAGCGCCGAAAGCGCCTTGCTCACCGTCATGCGCGAGCAGCCATAGGTCACTTCCAGCTCGTGCTCGGCCGGGATGCGCTGCCCCGGAGGCCAGACGCCGCTCATGATCTTCTGCTCGATGTCTTCGAAAATGCGCTGGTGAAGCGAGGTCAAGGCACGGCTCTCCGAAAGGCGAACGGGCGGCACGAACAAGGCATAAAGCTTGCATGTCGGACAGGGCGGACGCCGCAGGCCGCGGGCAGTTTGTCGTTGACACCTTATGCAAGGACCTGTCTATTTGTATAGTCAAAATGCGGGACGCAGAAGCCTGCAGATCCAATTCTGAAGACGGGAACGCCGCAGCGCACGCGCGGCATGATACTGGAGAGACGACCATGACACCTCATTTCCTGCTGAAGGGCCTCGTCGGCGCGGCCTTCCTGCTCGGCGCGACCTTTTCGGCCCATGCCGAAGACGCGCTCGCCCGCATCAAGGCCGCCGGCACCATGAAGGTCGGCACGGAGACCGCCTTCGCGCCCTTCGACTTCATCGATGCCGGCGAGCATGCGGGCCTGAATGTCGATGTCTTTGCCGAGCTGGGCAAGGAACTGGGCGTCGAGATCGAATGGATCGCGCTGCCGTGGGAAGGCGTCCTGCCGGGCCTGGAAGCCGGCAAGTTCGACATGGTCGCCGGTCCCGCCACGATCACCAAGGCCCGCATGGAGCGCTACCGCTTCACGCCGCCGGTGGCCGAAGCGACGGTCGCGATCCTCAAGAAGGCCGGCGACACCAGCATCACCAAGCCGGAAGACATCGCCGGCAAGGCGATCGGCGTCGGCAAGGCGACAGCCCAGCTCGCACAGCTGCAGGGCTATTCCGAAAAGCTGCCCGAGAAGGTGGATATCCGCGAATACCCGGCCTTCACCGAATCCTATGCCGACCTTGCCGCCGGCCGCATCGCCGGCGTCGCCAATTCGCTGCCCAACATCGCCTTCGTCGCCAGCCAGCGCAAGGATACGTTCGAGGTCGTGCTGCCGCCCTTCGGCCAGAAGGCCTATTTCGGCTTCATCGGCACGAAGGACGCCGACCACGCACCGTTGATGGACGCGATCGACGCGGCTCTCCTGAAGATGAAGGGCGACGGACGCCTCGCCAAGCTGCAGGAAAAGTGGTTCGGCGCGAGCTTCGACACGCCGGACGCCGTCAAGGACCCTGCATTCTGATTGCAATCCGTCCCTGAGTTAAGGCGGGGCTGAGCCGGCACGACGCACGTGCCTCCGACAGCCCCGCTCTTGCCTTCGCCTTCGCGCCTGCGACAGCCCATCCGACGAATTGGCCGGCAATGTCTTTCAAGCTGTTCGAACTTCTTCTCAAGGCCTCGCTCTACACGATCGGCATCAGCCTCGTGTCGATCCTGATCGGCTTTGCGATTGCCATTCTGCTTTCCGGAATGCTCCTGTCGGGACGCCGCGTGCTGGCGGTTCCTGCCCGTATTTTCATCAGCTTCTTCCGCGGCGTGCCTCTCCTCGTGCAGTTGCTGCTGATCTATAACCTGCTGCCCGTCATCGGCCTCAATGTGCCGAGCATCGTCGCCGCCATCATCGGCCTGTCGCTCTGCACCGCGGCCTATCAGGCGGAAAACCTGCGCGGCGGCTTTGCCAGCGTCCCCCGCGGCCTGATCGAATCGGCCGAGATGGTGGGCCTCACCCCCGCCCAGGCCTTCCGCCGCATCAAGGTGCCGATCGCGCTGCGCCTCACCTTCCCGGCGCTGGTCAACGAGGCCATCCTGATCCTCAAGGCCTCTTCGCTCGTCTCGGTCGTCGGCATCGTCGAGCTGACCCGCATGGCGCAGGATCTGGCCGGCAGCACCTTCCTGCCGCTGCAGCTCTTCGCCTGCGCCGGGCTGATCTATCTCGTCATCAACGGAGTGGTCGCCCGCGCCGGCGGCCTCATCGAGCGGTCCCTGCCCGGAGTGCCGCGATGAGCTTCGACGTCAACGTCATTCTCGCCCAGCTTCCGGCCATCCTGTCGGGCGCCGGCGTCACGCTGCTTCTCTGGATCGCCGGCACCATCGGCGGCGCGACGGTCGGTTTTCTCGTCGCCGTCGGCCGGCGCTATGGCGGGCGCATCCTCGGCTGGCCGCTCGGGCTCGCCGTCGAGGTCCTGCGCGGAACGCCGTTCCTGATCCAGATCTTCCTGCTCTATTACGGCGGTCCCTTCATCGGTCTCGCGCTCGATCCGGTGCCGGCCGGCCTCCTCGGCCTGACGATCTACGGTGCGGCCTATTTCAGCGAGATCTTCCGCGCCGGCTTCGCCGCCGTCCCCCGCGGCCATATCGAGGCGGCGGAATGCGTCGGCCTTTCGCCGAGCCAGATCGTGCGGCGCATCCTCCTGCCCGAAATGACCGTGCTCGTGCTGCCGCCCGCCATCAACATGGCCGTGATCCTGATGAAGGAAACCGCGATCCTCTCGATCATCACCGTGCCGGAACTGACACTCACCGTCAGCGCCATCGGCTCCCAGCAATATGCCTTCGTCGAATCGCTCTTCCTGCTAGCCGTGTTCTACTGGGTGCTGGTCGAGGTCACCGACAAGCTCGGCCGCTATGCCGAGCACCGCTTGTCCCGCTACAGGTTTTCCCCGACATGACCCTTCCCGCCATTGCCGTCCGAAACCTCGTCAAGCGCTACGGCGACACCGCCGTGCTGCACGGCATCGATCTCGACATCCCGCCCGGCCAGGTTTCCTGCCTGATCGGCCCGTCCGGCTCCGGCAAGAGCACGCTTTTGCGCTGCATGGCTTTCCTCGAAGAGGCGACCAGCGGCGTGATCACGGTGGATGGCGAGGATCTCGGCTTTTCGGAAAGCCCGAGCGGTCAGCGCGAGCGCATTCCCCCCGCCACCAACCGCGCCATCCGCTCGCGGATCGGCATGGTCTTCCAGCAGTTCAATCTCTGGCCGCACATGACGGCGCTCGGCAATGTCAGCGAAGCGCTGCGCACCGTGCACAAAATGAGCCGGACGGACGCGGAAGCCCGCGCCATGGCGCAGCTGGTCAAGGTGGGGCTCGAGGCCCGCGCCGGGCATTATCCGGCCCAGCTCTCGGGCGGGCAGCAGCAGCGCGTGGCGATTGCCCGCGCTCTGGCGCTGAAGCCGAAGATCATGCTCTTCGACGAGCCGACCTCCTCGCTCGATCCGGAACTGACCGGCGAGGTGCTGAACGTTATGCGGGATCTGGCGGCAGAGGGCATGACCATGGTCGTCGTCTCCCACGAGATCGGCTTTGCCGCGACCGTCGGCAGCCGGATCAGCTTTCTCGATCAGGGCCGCCTGCTCTTCTCCGGCCCGCCCTCCGAGGTCTTCGGCAAGCCGCGCCATCCCCGCCTCGAACAGTTCCTCGACACCTATCTCGACCGTGGCGCCTCGATGCTCGCCTGATCGGCGGCTCACGCGATCGGCAGCACCTTGCCCGGATTGAACAGCCCCTTCGGATCGAGCGCCTGCTTGATCGCCCGCATCGTCGCGAGCTTCACCGGATCGGCCGTCGCCAGCAGCGCATGAATGCGCTTCGAGCCGACGCCGTGCTCGGCCGAAAACGACCCGCCCATCGCGCCGATCCCGTCATAGAGCACCTGCTCCACAGCGTCGCGGCGCGCATCCGTCATCCAGCTGCCCGGCCGGTCGAGCACGATATGCAGGTTGCCGTCGGCGACATGGCCGAAGATGAACGGCGACAGCCCGTCGATGGCGCCGAGCGCCGGGGCGATCCGTGCGAGATAGCGGCCGAGGCGGTCGATCGGCACGGAGACGTCGTAGGAAGGCGCCGCCGGAAAGGCCCGGTACATCAGCCCCGTCTCCTCCCGCAGCCGCCAGATGTCGTCTGCCTGCTGCCCGGAGCCGGCGACCACCGCCACCGTCTCCGGATAGGTCTCGCAGATCGCCTCGTAGAGCCCGGCGAGAACACCGAACAGTGCCTCGTCCGTCTCGCCGCCGAGCCCGATCGCCAGATGCACCGGCAGGGCATCGCTCGTTTCCCGCCAGCCGAAATGCGCCGCCGTGAAGCCGAAATAGCGCGACCACATCGCCTCGCAGGCCCGCAGCCGGCCGGTGGCCCGGGCGAGACCCATCAGCGCCAGCGCCGCCTCGGTGGATGGCAGGCCGAACAGGGCCGTGGCGCTCGCCGCCGGCACGGGGTCGAGCTTCACCACCAGCCCGGTGATCGCGCCGAGCGTGCCCTCCGCGCCGATCAGCAGATGTTTCAGGTCGTAGCCGGCGGAATTCTTCACCACGCGCACCATGTCGCGATAGATGCCGCCCTCCGGCAGCACGGCTTCCAGCCCGAGGATGCGATGGCGCATGACGCCGTTGCGGAAGGCCATGACGCCGCCGGCATTGGTGGAGGCCATGCCGCCAAGCGTCGCCGAGCCGCGCGCCGCAAGGTCGATGCCGGGCTCCAGCCCATGCACGGCCGCTGCCTGCTGCAACGCCTCCAGCGTCACCCCGGCCTCGACCACGGCCACGCCGCCGATCGGGTCGATCTCGACGATCCGGTCGAGGTTGCGCAGCGACAGAACGATCTCGTTTGCGCCCGAAATGCCGCCGCCGACGAGCCCGGTCCGGCCGCCCTGCGTGACCATGGCGATGCCGGCAGCGGCGCAGATCGAAACGATGGTCGAGAGCGCGGCGACATCGCGCGGCGCGAGGACGGCGGCGGCGCCGAGATTGTCGGGATGTTCGCCCGGATGCAGCGCCGCAATCGCCACGCCGGTGCGGATATCGACGTCGGGAACGGCCGCGGTAATGGCGGCGAGGACGGCGTCGATATCGGGCATGCGGATGGTCCTATTCGGGAAGCAGCGTGCGGAAGCCGCCGTTGAAGTAGAGCAGCGGCGCCACGCCCTGGCGGACATGCACGCTGCGGACGCGGCCGATGAGCACCGCATGCGTATGGCGATGCAGCGCTTCGTCGAGGCCGCAATCGATGACGGTCAGCGCATCGGCGAGCGCCCATCCGCCGCTGTCGAGCTTCGTCCATTCGGCACCGGCATAGCGCTCGGCGCCGCGGCGTCCGTCGGCCCCGGCAAAGGCCTTCGCGATGCCTTCCTGTCCTTCCGCCAGCACATTGACGCAGAACTGGCCGCTGCGCTCCAGCACCGGCCAGGACGACGAGGTCCGGTTCAGGCTGACGATGACCGACGGCACGTCGGCGGACAGCGAGGTGACCGACGTCGCGGTAAATCCGGTCCGCCCCTCCCCGTCGCCCACCGTGATGACGCAGACGGCGCCTGCGAGATGGCGCATGGAAAGCTTGAAGGCAGCGGCATCGGGGGCGGCGGCCGCCACGGGCGACGGATGAACGGCAGAAGTCATGTCTCGACACCTCGCAAATGGACACGCACGAGCGACAGCATCGCGGCGGGCGGGGCTTTCTGTCTACGCGACTCCCCTGAACATCTCACTTACATCTTCGGTCCATCGGAGACGGGACGCAAGCGACGGGCCGCGATCTTCGCTTATGCTTTACCGAGGCTGAACGTGCGGCACGCCTGACCCTTGCCGCGCCGCCGTATGGCGATTGACCGGCTTGGACAGTCCGAGGTTCTCGCGCAGCGTCGCGCCTTCGTAGTCCTCCCGGAAGAGGCCGCGCCGGCGCAGCTCCGGCAGCACCAGCCGCACGAAATCCTCGAGGCTCGCCGGCAGGGTCGGAAACATCAGGATGAAACCGTCGGCAGCGCGCGTCTCGAACCATTCCTCCATGAAATCGGCGATCTGCACCGGCGTGCCGGTGATGCCGTTGCCGGTGTGCTTTTCGGCATAGAGCCGGATCAGTTCGCCCACCGTATGGCCCTTCTTCACGAAATCGGTCAGCTCCTCGAACAGCGCCTTGGAGCCCTTCGGCTGCGCAGGCAGCCGGTCCATCGGGAAAGGCTGGTCGAGCGGCACGCCGCGCAGGTCGGCCTCCAGGAATTCCGACAGCATCAGCCGCCCGACATCGGGATGCAGCCGGTCGATCAGGAAATTCACCTTCGCCCGCGCCTCGGCCTCGGTCTCCCCGACGTTCAGCACCACGCCCGGCATGATCTTCAGGTCGTCGGGATCGCGCCCGAGAGCGGGCATCCGGCCCTTGACGTTGGCATAGAAGGCCCGGTTGCGGTCGATGTTGGAGGCGAGGCTGAAGACGATCTCGGCCGTGCGCGCCGCAAGGTCCATGCCCGCTTCCGACCCGCCGGCCTGCGCGATGACCGGCCGGCCCTGCGCCGAGGGTGCGATGTTGAGCGGCCCGCGCACCTGATAGTGCTTGCCGACATGGTTGAGCATGTGATGCCGGGTCTTGTCGTAATAGAGCCCGCTGTCGCGATCGAGCAGCAGCGCATCCGCCTCGAAACTGTCCCAGAGCCCGAAGACGACATCCACGAACTCGCGGCATCGCTCGTAGCGCAGGTCGTGGGGATCGAGCCCGGTGCGGTTGAAATTATAGCCGGTCTCGTCGTGATCCGAGGTGACCACGTTCCAGCAGGCCCGCCCGTTCGACAGCTGGTCGATGGAGGCGAAGATACGGGCAATATTGAAGGGCTCGTAATAGCTGGTCGATGCCGTGGCGACGAGACCGAGGCGCTCCGTCACCATGGCCAGCGCCGAAAGGAGCGTCAGCGGCTCGAAACGGTTCATCTTGGTGGGACTGCGGGCCAGCGCATCGGGATCGCCGATACCGGCCGCCGGCGAATCCGCCATGAACAGGAAGTCGAACTTGGCCGCCTCCGACATCTCGGCGACCTTTTTCAGATGCGCGATGTCGTTCGCCCCGTTGACGTCGCTGTCCGGGTGCAGCCAGCTCGCGGGGTGGAAGCCGAAGGTATAGACGAACGTCCCGAGCTTGAGCTTGTCCTGCCGCGCCATGCCAACTTTCCTCTTATCATCTGTCCCGGAGTATGGCGGGAACGGGTCGGCGGACAAGCCCGGCGAACGACGTTCTATGTGAGTTTTTCTAAACAGTGCTGGAGCAAAGGCCGATCACGGGGCCGAGGCCTGCCCCTGCCGTCGGCCGAGCGCGGTCAGCCAGGCGTGAAACGCCGGCCCATGCGGTTTGTCGAGCGCGGAACGGTCCCAGGCGAGAAAGTAGCTTTCCGGTAGCGGCAGCCGCAGGTCGAACGGTACGACGAGTGTATTTGCGGCCAGCTCGTCTGTGATCATCGACATCTGCGCCAGCACGAAGCCGCGCTTGTTGACGGCGGCATCGATGGCGCTGGAGGAGAGCGTGAAGGACAGGCCGGGGCCGCCCTCGGCAAAATCGACGCCGGCCGCCCGGGCGAAGTCGCGCCAGTGGGGGAAGGTCGAGAAATGCGGCTCCCAGGCGACATGCAGCAGCGGATGGCGCAGGATCTCGGCGGGACCGACAGGCCCGGCCTGCGCCTCAATCAGCGCCGGCGCGCAGGCCGGCACCACCCAGTCGCGAAAAAGCGCGGTGCTGTGGGGATGCTGGCTGCCACGCTGGCCATAGGTGATGCGAAAATCGACCTCGTCGATGCCGAGCCGCGGCTCCGCGTCCTGCCCGAGAAGGCGCAGCTGCGCATCGGGATGCAGGCCCTGCCAGTCGAAGATGCGGCGGCCGATCCATTTGTTGACGACGGAGGACAGCGCCGACAGGGTCAGGCCGCTGCCGTTGCGCGCCCGCGACAGGACGTTCTCCGCCTCCTGGAACTGCAGAAAACCCTTGGCGATTTCGGCGTGGTAGAGCCGCCCGAGCGCCGTCAACGCGATGCGCCGGCCTCGCCGCTCGAGGAGGCTTACGCCGAGATGCGCTTCGAGCTTGCGCAGATGCTGGCTGACGGCACCGGGGGAAACGACGAGTTCGCCCGCTGCTGCCGTCACGCTGCCGAGCCGCCCCACCGCGTCAAAGGCCTGCAGCGCGCGGAGGGCGATCATCGACATCTCTCGCCCCGCTTTTCCGCTAACCCTGGCCGAGCGGCAGGCTCTGCGCCAGACGCACGAGATAGCCGTCCGGATCCTGCACCAGCAGTTCGCGCGACGCCCTGTCCTCTCCGCCGACCTTGTAGACGGCATCCTGAATGCCGCGAAACAGCGGCCAGCTCACTTGCGCCAGCCGGGCCGCGACGACCGCGAGATCCGAGACCTCGACCTGGAAGTTGATGCCGCGGCCGAGCGGCGGCTCCAGCGGTGCGGTGACCCAGGCGCCATTGATCTGCGACAGCATCACCTGCGCGCCCTCGCGCTGCAGATAGGCGAAGTTCGCAGCCTTCCGCTCATAGGCGATGGTAAAGCCGAGGAGGTCGCACCAGAAGATGAGGCTGCGGCCGAGATCGGTCACGTCGAGCTCCGGTACCAGCGCGTTGAAGCCGCCGGCCGGCAGTTCGCCTGCACTGTCGGAGGCGTTGCGCGCGCTCTGGTCGAGGCGGGGTGGGGGCAGGTCGAGGCTCACGATGCCGACGCCTCGACCGGCGCATACCGCCAGGGCTCCAGCGTTCCCGGCCGCCCGGGAAGCGACAGTGTCGCGGTGCGCGGCGGCGTCTGCGAAATGATCTTGCCGCGCCGCATCACCATCAGCCGGTTGGACCGCATGCGCACGGCTTCGGCCGCGTCGCGCGCCTCGATCAGCACGAGATCGGCATGGCAGCCGGGCGCGATGCCGTAGCCGTCGAGCCCGAAGGTGCGGGCCGCATTCTCCGTCACCGCGCGGAACGAGGCCCTGACCGCTGCCGGGCTCGTCATGTGGCCGGTGTGAACCGCCATATGCGCGACATCCAGCATGTCGGCATTGCCGAACGAATACCAGGGGTCCATGCAGCTGTCCTGCCCATAGGCGACATTGACGCCGAGCGCCATCAGCTCCGGCACCCGCATCATGCCGCGCCGCTTGGGATAGGTGTCGTGCCGCCCCTGCAGCACGATATTGGCCAGCGGATTGGGGACGCAGTGGATCTCCGCCTCGGCGATCAGCGGCAGCAGCTTGGAGACATAGTAATTGTCCATCGAATGCATCGACGTCAGATGCGAGCCGGCCACCCGTCCCTGAAGCCCGAGGCGCTGCGTCTCGCAGGCCAGCGTTTCGATATGGCGCGACATCGGGTCGTCGGTCTCGTCGCAATGCAGATCGACCAGCAGCCCGCGTTTCGCGGCGATCTCGCAGAGCGCCGTCACCGAGCGTCGCCCATCCTCCATCGTCCGCTCGAAATGCGGAATGCCGCCGACGACATCGACGCCCATGTCGAGCGAGCGCTCGAGATTGCGGGCGGCCGTGGGCGACCGGAAATAGCCGTCCTGCGGAAAGGCCACGAGTTGCAGGTCGAGATAGTCCCGCACGAGATCCTTCACCTCCAGCAGCGCCTCGACGCCGGTGAGCTTTTCGTCGCAGACATCGACATGGCTGCGCACGGCGAGCAGTCCCTGCGCCACCGCGAGATCGCAATAGCGCAGCGCCCGCTCGATCACCGCCTCTCTGGTCAGGAGCGGCTTCAGCTCGCCCCAGAGCTGGATGCCTTCGAGCAGCGTGCCCGACCGGTTGAGCCGCGGCGTGCCGAGCGACAGCGTCGCATCCATGTGGAAGTGGATATCGATGAACGGCGCGCTGACGAGCCGGCCGCCCGCATCGATCACCTCACCCGCCTCCGCCGCGATGTCGGGCTCTACCGCGACGATCCGCCCCTTGCGGATCCCGATATCGACATCCTCCCGGTCATCGGCAAGATTGGCATGGCGGATGATGGTATCGAACGTCATTGTCGGCTCCGTACGTGCAGGCTTTCCCGCCAGCGATCTCACGGTCAGCATCTTAAACGGTCGCACAGGCCCGGCAAGCGCGCAAAGCCGGAGTTCAGGCCTTATCGCCGCCTTCGGCGCGCCTCTCGGAACGTCAGGGAACTTTGGAGATGTGTGGACGTTGTGCGCAAAACCAGGAGAGATGCCATGTCGATACGATTTGCAGCCCTGACAGCCTATATCGCCCTCACCGCCACCTTCATGACCGCCGCCGTGCTGTCGCAGACGGACGCGCCGACGGTCTCGATGAGTTCCATCTCGCTCGGCAAGACCAACCGCGTGATCACGGGCACACCGGACAGCTTCGTCATGGAACGCTTCGCCGGCTGAGCGGAGACCTAGGCCTCTACGTCTCGATCGGATGTTCCAACCCGCCCGCCTCTCGCGTGCGGGTTCAACCATGCGGCATGTGCGCCTACAGCGCGAGCCGCACCAGCAAAGCGATGCCGATCCAGAGCCCAATCGAGACGAGCGATGCGCAGACCAGCGCAACGAGCCTCAATGTCGGGTGCTTGGCCGGCGTCTGCTTCCCGGCAAACGACCGGGGCTGCAATCTCGGCACACCGATATTCCCTATCGTGTTCTGCATGACATGCCTCATCCCGTTGCATCGTGACGCCGAGACGTGAAATCCGCTCGGTGCCTGATGATGAAGACATCTAGCGATCTTTCGGCATCAAACCGCTAATCGCTTCCACGGCATTTTACGCAATTGCGCATTTCATCTAATGGGGTAACGCAAAAGCCCGGCTTGCAGATGCAAGCCGGGCTCCTCATTCCTGTCACGATACCGTGTGCTTTAAGCCTCTTCGACGACCCGCAGGGCCTGGGCCCGGGCAAGGGCCGCCTTCTGCACCGCATCCTGCACCTTTTCGAAGGCGCGAACCTCGATCTGGCGGACGCGCTCGCGGCTGATATCGAACTCGGTCGAAAGCTCTTCCAGCGTGACCGGATCTTCCGTCAGGCGACGGGCCTGGAAGATACGGCGTTCGCGGTCGTTCAGCACGGCCATCGCACCCGACAGAAGCGAACGGCGGTTTTCCAGCTCATCCTGCTCGATCAGGATGTCTTCCTGGCTCTCATGGTCGTCCACGAGCCAATCCTGCCATTGGCCGGATTCGCCCTCGCCGGCCTTGATCGGCGCATTCAGCGACGCGTCACCGGACAGGCGCTGGTTCATCGAAATGACCTCGGCCTCCGACACCTTCAGCGTCGTCGCGATCTGCTTGACCTGATCGGGCTTCAGGTCGCCGTCATCAAGCGCCTGGATCTTGCCCTTGAGGCGACGCAGGTTGAAGAACAGCCGCTTTTGATTGGCGGTCGTGCCCATTTTCACGAGCGACCACGAGCGCAGGATATATTCCTGGATCGACGCCTTGATCCACCACATGGCATAGGTCGCAAGACGAAAGCCGCGCTCCGGATCGAACTTCTTCACCGCCTGCATCAGGCCGACATTGCCTTCGGACACCACTTCGCCGATCGGCAGGCCGTAGCCGCGATAGCCCATGGCGATCTTCGCCACGAGGCGCAGATGGCTGGTCACGAGCTGGTGGGCGGCCTTGCGGTCGTCATGCTCCTGGTAGCGCTTGGCAAGCATGTACTCGACCTGCGGCTCCAGCATAGGAAACTTGCGAATTTCATCGAGATATCGATTGAGACCACCTTCGCCTGCGGTCAGTGTCGGCATCGTACTCCGGGCCATTGTGCACCCCTTTCTCGTTCCGGCTTCCATCTGGCCAGCCGGCATGTGGGTCCTTCGACCCCACAGGTTACCAAGATAAGAACGCGCCGCGCACGATTCAAGGATGCAGCCGCGCGATTGCGACCCCATCCTTGGGCTTCGGGATATCTCGGTTAGATCGGCACGAAAGGGCTGAAATCAACCCCTCGCGCCGTATTTTCCGGCTGCTTTCACGCGAAGGCGAAGCCTGCGGGCGACGATCTCAGTGGATCGCGCCGCCGTCGTCTTCCTGCTCGGAAAGGAACGCTTCGTCGCTTTTCGCGCTGAGGCGCACCCTGTTTTCATCGACGCTGTCGACCAGCGACAGGGCGATGAAATGATGATGATCCTGGTGGCCGACCGGATTGTCCTTCTTCGTCAGCTTGATGCGATCGCCCTCGACACCGTCGACGGTTCCGACATGCACGCCATCGGCGCTGATGACTTCGGCATGTTCCTTGATATGGCTGGCATTGATCATGACGCTTCTCCCTGGTGATCGATGTTCTGGTGAACGATGAGGGAAAAACGCCCGCCTCGGCAAAAGGATGCATGGACGCATCAAGATTTCGCCGCGCGCAGAAATGCTCAGGCCTTGAGCGCGGCTGCCAGTTCCAGCATGTCGGCCGGCAGCGGCGAGGTGAAGCGCATGGTTTCCCCGGTTGCCGGATGCTCGAACGCCAGCATGAAGGCATGCAGCGCCTGGCGCGGAAACCGGTCGACCACGGCCTTGGCAGCCTCCGGCAGGAGGTTCGACTTCGTCCGGAAGGCTGCGCCGTAATCGGCATCGCCGACAAGGGGATGCCCGATATAGGCCATGTGGACGCGGATCTGGTGCGTCCGCCCCGTCTCCAGCCGGCATTCGACCATGGCGGCGAGTGCCGTCGCGTCCGGCTTTTCGTGGTAGCGCTCGGTCACCTCGTAATGGGTGATCGCCTCGCGCGCATCGTCCGCATCGTGCTTCTTCACCGCCCGCTTGATCCGGTCTCCGGCGCGGCCGAGCGGCGCGTCGATCGTGCCGCGAAGGCCGCGCGGCCGGCCCCAGACGATGGCGGCATAGGCGCGTTCCAGCGGCCCCGTGCGGCCATGGTCGGCAAACTGGTCGGAGAGGTGCCGGTGTGCCAGATCGTTTTTCGCCACCACCATGACGCCGCTCGTGTCCTTGTCCAGACGGTGGACGATGCCCGGCCGCTTGACGCCGCCGATACCCGACAGGCTGTCGCCGCAATGGTGGATCAGCGCATTGACCAGCGTGCCGGTCCAGTTGCCGGCGCCGGGATGCACGACGAGGCCGGGCGGCTTGATCAGCACGATCACGTCGTCGTCCTCGTAAAGCACGTCGAGCGGGATATCCTCGCCCTTGGGCTCGGGATCGTCCGGCTCCGGCATGCCGATCTCGAACACGTCGCCCGGCTGCACCTTGCGCTTGGGCTCCAGCACCGGCTTGCCATTGACGCGCACCGCGCCCTGTTCGATCAGCGCCTTGAGGCGGTTGCGCGAAAAAAGGCCGTCCATCTGCTCGGTCAGCCAGGCATCCATGCGTCCGGATGCATCCTCGTCTGCCGTCAGGACTTTCCTTGGGGCTGCCGCTTGTTTAAAGGGGTCGTTCATAATGCTCAATCCGTGAGGTCAAACCGCCCATGTCGCTCCAGGAACCCGACGAACAGGACGAAAAGCCGCTCGATCCGGTTATGGAAAACGTTCGCCGCAAGATGATCCGCCTGCAGCTGGTCTCGGCGGGTGTGATGTTGGTCATGCTTATGGCCGTGCTGGGCGCGATTGTCTACAAGGTCACGCGTCCGAGCACCGCCCCGTCTCTGGCAAGCACCCCGGCCTATAACGGGACCGGCGTGCCGAGCGATGCGCCGCTGGCGGCAACCGCCGTGCTTCCGCAGGGCTTCGAGATCGCCGGGACCTCCCTTTCAGGCGGGCAGATCCTGTTTTACGGCACGCTGTCCGGCGTCCGCAAGGCGCTGGTCTACGACATCGCCGCCAACCGCATCGTGGCCGACATCACCGTTTCCGCGAACTGACCGTGGCGAAGGTCAAGCGCATCACTGATCCGGCCGATCCGCGCATCGCCGCCTTCGTCTCGATCCGCGAGCGCGACCTGACCGGGCGCCAAAGCCGCTTCATCGCGGAAGGCACCGTCGTGCTGCGCATGCTGGCGGCATCGGCAGCCGGCGGCGGGCCGTTTACGGCCGAAGCGATCCTGCTGCTCGAAAACCGGATGGCCGGCGTCGCCGACATTCTCGCGCAGTTCGACGAGACGGTGCCGGTCTTCGTCGCGGATGCCACGGTGTTCAATGCGATCGCCGGCTTCGACATGCATCGCGGCGTGCTCGCCATCGGCCTGCGGCAGAGACCGCAGACGCTCGCGGACGTGCTTGCGACCCTGCCGGACGAAGCCCTGATCCTCGCCGCCTGCGGCCTGTCCAATCACGACAATGTCGGCGCGATCTTCCGCAACGCCGCCGCCTTCGGCGCCAGCGCCGTGCTCCTGGACGAGACCTGCTGCGATCCGCTCTATCGCAAGGCGATCCGCGTCTCCGTCGGCGCGGTGCTCAGCGTTCCCTTCGTGCGGGAGGGCACGGCCGGCGATCTGCTCGCGGCCATCGAGGCGCGCGGCTTTGCGCTCTGGGGACTGTCGCCGCGCGGGGAAACCGATCTCGATGCCATCCCGCCGGCCCGCCGCACCGCTCTCGTGGTCGGCGCCGAGGGCGAGGGCCTGCCGCCCGCCATCCTGTCCGCGATCCGGACCGCGCGCATCCGGCAGAAGCCCGGCCTCGACAGCCTCAACGTCGCCACCGCCACCGGCATCGCCCTCCACCGGATCGCGCAGCTCAACGGCATTGTATAACGAACGAACCCGTCCGATCCGACTTACGAGGTCGACGCGAGGAGCGCGCGGGTGCGGGCGGCGAGCGTCGTCGTGCCGGCCTCTTCCGTCTCCCGCGCCAGAAGCGCCGGAATGGGCGAGGCCGCGCCTTCGCCTCGCGCCGTCAGCGCCGTCATGCCGGCGGCGATCCGCAGCATCTCGTCGCGCAGCGCCGCATCCTCCGACGGATCGGCCGCGACGAGGCGATCGAGGAACGCGCCGGCTTCCGCCCGCAATCGATCCGGCGAGGGAAGGCCGTTCGATGGGAGAAGCAGGATATCCTCGGATGCCGGCACGGCAATCGCCGTCTCCTGTGCAACGGGAAGCGGGCCGGCACCGCCTGTTTCCTCGCCGGCAGGCAGCCGGGGCTCGATCCCGGCGGCGCGCAGGGCCTGCAGGGCGGTCGCCAGTTCCGCCGTCATCTCGCGCACCCGGGTGGTGAGGCGATCGATTTCCGACCGGCCGCGTTCGAGGTTGGTTTCGCGGTCGGCCAAGAGCGCATTGGCCGTCGTCAGCCGGGATTCGAGCTGCTTTGCCCGGATCTCCTGCTGCGCCAGCTTCAGCTCGAGGGCCTTCGCCTTCTCGCTTTCGCGGCGGCGCTCGTCGCGCAAGGTCTCGCGCTCGTCGCGCAGGCTGCCGGCGCGGGCATGAAGCTCGTCGACATGCAGCGCTTCGGCGGCCGATACGACACGCACCTCGTCCAGCTCGCCGGAAACGCGATCGAGCTGGCGCGCGAGCACCGCGGCCTGCTCGGTCTTCGACGCGTAGTCCGTCTCCAGCGCCGCCAGCGCCTCTTTCAACCGCTCGATATGCTGTTCCAGCAGCCGGATGCCGGAGCGAAGGTCGCCCGCCTCGCCGTTCATCACGTCCAGTTGCGCCCGCAGGTCGTCGTTCTCGGCGCGCACGGCGCGCATCTCGGTCTCTGCCTTTTCGCGGGCGAGCATCAGGGAGATCGCCTTGTCGCGCTCGCGCTTCAGCGTCTGGCTGGTGCGCACGTTTTCGGCGGCATAGATCGCCCGCGCCGCATCCTTCTGGGCGCGCACCTCCTGTTGCGACAGCGGCGTCGTCGCCTTCAGCCGGTCTTCCGCAAAGCGCACGATCCGCCGATGGACGACAGGTGCGACCAGCGCACCGAGGAGGACCGCGGAGAGAAAGCCCAGGGCGAACAGCAGTGCAAATTCAATCACGCGGAGGTCACTTCACAGGCGGTTGGACAAGGGCATCATCCCCTTGCGCATCATTATTCGCGCTCGGCCCGGACTTGGCAAGCGCGCGGCAGACACGCCGCGATGCTTAAGACACGCGGCTGGACAGCCCGAAAAAGCTCAGGCCGAAAAAGGTTTAAAAGGGATTCCAGGTCGGCTGCTGCGTCAGCTTGAGATAACCGACATTGATGCCGAGGCGGGCGCCGACGCCGGTGCGGATCGGCACGAGCACGATATGCTCGTCGGTCAGCACCGTCATGCCGACGCCGGCCACCACATAGGCCGAACCGGAGACGCCGCCGAAGCGCTTGTAGAGGCCCGGCACGCTCGGAAGATTGTAGACCAGCATCATGATGCGGCTGCCCTGCCCGCCGGCGTCGATGCCGAGCGAGGGGCCCTGCCAGTAGACGCCGTGCTGTCCGGCATTCTTGGTGTTGAGGCTGCCCTCGCCATAGGTCAGGCCGGCGACGAAGGCGCCCGAGCCTTCCTGGCCGAGAATATAGCCGTTCGGCAGGCCATAGCTCTGGAACGCCCGCTCGACCACCTTGGCCAGACCGCCGGAGGTGGAGCCGAAGAACCCGTGGCCGGCATCGACGATTTCCTGAATGGTATATTGCGACGAGCCGTCGGCGGCCTGCGCGGACGCGGTGGAAACCGCGACGCAGAGTGCAAGGGCGCCGAGCATGACGGCCTTGACGACAGACAGCAGGCCGCGCCGCGGCATGCGCGCGGCAACATCCGTCGCGCGCGCAAATTTCGATCTCGGCAGCATCGCATCCTCCGTTTTCGCAGGGCCGATGGGTGTCGGCAGGAGCAGGCCGTGCCTGTCCGCGCGCCCCGGCCCGGGATTCCGCCACTCTGAACCCATCATCTTAACAATTGGTTTACCAAACATGGTGTCATTATGGCTGAACGGGACGCGCCACGTCCGCGCAATCTTCACCCTCTAAACACGCCCCGGAAACGACCCTGCGCGAACGCGTCGCGCACCGGGATGATCGGCAGGGACGACCCTTGAAGGACACGACGATGGAAAAGAATCCGAACCTCACCCTGACCGGCCCCGATCTTGCCGCCCTGTTATGCAGCCGGGTCTGCCACGACATCATTTCCCCGGTCGGCGCCATCAACAACGGCCTGGAGCTTCTGGACGAAGGCGGCGCCGATGCCGATGCGATGGACCTCATCCGCACCAGCGCGCTCAACGCGGCCGTCCGCCTGAAGTTCGCCCGCCTCGCCTTCGGCGCCTCCGGCTCGGTCGGCGCGTCGATCGACACCGGCGAAGCGGAAAAGGCGGCGCGCGATTTCGCCGTGGTGGAAAAGAAGACCGAGATCAGCTGGACCGGCCCGCGCGTCATCATTCCGAAGAACCGCGTGAAGCTGCTGCTGAACCTCTTCCTCATCGCCTATGGCGCCATTCCGCGCGGCGGCTCGCTCGACGTGACGCTGGAAAACCCGGAATACGACGCGGTCTTCAAGCTGGTCGTGCGCGGCAAGATGATGCGGGTACCACCTAAGCTTGTCGAATTGCTCTCCGGCACGCTGGAGGAAGCGGTCGATGCCCACACGATCCAGCCCTATTACACGGTGCTGCTGGCGGACGAAGCCGGCATGAAGATCGAGATCCTGCCGACACCGGAAGAGATCGTCTTCATGGCTTCCACGGTTTCGTAACGCAGATCTCGCCTCCTTGCCGTCACGGTAACGGTTTGTTTGCCAAAGGCGCCTAATATTCCCGAGAACAGCGCAACCCCCGGATCCGGACTGACGGATCCCGGAGGGCGCGCAACCGGACGTTGACGAAGCGCCGGGGCGGTTTCCGCCCGCGGCCCACGGTCGAGGGCTCGGATCGCGGGAATGGAAGGACAAGGAGCACCCATGCAGCGCTTGATGATCGCCGACGATTCCGACGTGGTGCGCAAGGTCGGCAAGCGCATCCTTTCCGGCATGGGTTTCCTCGTCTCCGAGGCCGCCAACGGCCTGGAAGCCCTGTCGCGGTGCGAGGCGGAGCTGCCGAACATCATCATCGTCGATGCCGGGCTCGACGGCGCGCTGGAGCTGATCGCCAACATTCGCGTGATGTCCGAAGGCAAGTCCGTTCGCATCTACTACTGCGTCATCGAGGCGGACCTGCGCAAGATGATGGCCGGCAAGCGCGCCGGTGCCGACGACTTCCTGCTGAAGCCGTTCGACCGCAAGATCCTGACGAGCGTGTTCGGCGCCTACGCCGCCGCAGCCTGACCTCGGGTTTTCTAGACCTCCCTCCCCGACATCCCCCATGTCCGCAGCAGGCCGCCCGCAAAGGCGGCCTTTGTCGTTTGCGCTGTCAAAGGTCGGGAATGCCCGGCTCTCTCTCACGCACTCTGGCGCCGAAAACGAAAAACCCGCCACGAGGGCGGGTCGGTCGGCACCGATGTCGGCGATCCTGCACTGCGGGATGCATGATCGCCGATGGCGCTCAAAACATCCGGGAGATCAGGCGCTTTCGGCCAGATCGCCTTCCGGTTCGCGCAGCACGTAGCCACGGCCCCAGACGGTCTCGATGTAATTTGCGCCGCCGGCGGCATTGGCCAGCTTCTTGCGCAATTTGCAGATGAACACGTCGATGATCTTGAGTTCCGGCTCGTCCATGCCGCCATAAAGGTGGTTCAGGAACATTTCCTTGGTGAGCGTCGTCCCCTTGCGGAGCGAAAGCAGCTCTAGCATCTGGTATTCCTTGCCCGTCAGGTGGACGCGCTGGCCACCGACTTCGACGGTCTTGGCATCCAGGTTGACGATCAGCTCGCCGGTCGAGATGACGGACTGGGCATGACCCTTGGAGCGACGCACGATCGCGTGGATGCGCGCCACCAGCTCGTCCTTGTGGAACGGCTTGGTCATGTAGTCGTCGGCGCCGAAGCCGAGTCCGCGAACCTTGTCCTCGATGCCGGCCATGCCGGAGAGAATCAGGATCGGCGTCTTCACCTTGGACAGGCGAAGCGTCCGGAGCACCTCGTAGCCCGACATGTCGGGCAGGTTGAGGTCGAGAAGAATGATATCGTAATCGTAGAGTTTGCCGAGATCGACGCCCTCTTCACCGAGATCGGTGGTGTACACATTGAAACTCTCGGACTTGAGCATCAACTCGATGCTCTGCGCTGTCGCGCTGTCGTCCTCGATAAGCAGAACCCGCATGATTTTTGTCCCCTTTTCCGCCGTCGAAAGGTAGTGCAAGGCTGCCTGACGCGAAACGGATCCAGTCGTTGCCTGATTTGGAGCTTGCCATCAAATGGTTAACAAATTCTGATTCCCTCTGGCAAGGTGCACATGCTTTGTTAAATATTTTTGTCAGCCCCTTGATTTTGTTCGATTTTGATAATGCGGCCTTCTCACCCTGAAGGTGAGGCAACCGCCCTATCGGATTCCACAGACTCGTCAAATCACCAAAGCATCACATTTCGCACTGGGCATTTACCGGGCCTTAAATGATCGTCCCTAGGATTAACTATGCCCGTAAACGAAACGTTACCAGCGGTAGGCATTTGTTAAGATCGCTGGGATTTTTTCGCGGCGCTGCAGGCATGAGCCTTCGGCAAGGGTTGCAAGTGAGATGCCGGGTCTCGCACCGCGGGAGTATTGCGTATGAAGTCACGTGAGAGCCTTGTCCGCCTGAAGGAATTTCAGGTGAAAGACAAACAGCGTCAACTGAAGCAGCTTCAGATGATGATGGCCGAATTCGAAAGGATGACCAAGGATTTGGAGCATCAGATCGCCTTCGAGGAGAAAAAATCTGGCATTTCGGATCCGTCCCATTTTGCCTATCCGACCTTTGCCAAGGCGGCCCGCCAGCGGGCCGACAATCTGCAAGTGTCGGTACGGGAACTGAAAGTCCAGCAGGACGCGGCCGAACTCGCCCTGGAAGAAGTCCAGGCAGAGTTTGCCAAGGCCTCCGCACTCGAAGAACGCGACGGTCTCGTGCGGCTGCGCGCCTGATCCGTTCTGCCGGCAGTCGAACCTGACCGGCAAACCAGACTGACCGACGACACCGCGCCTCGCTTCGAAGCGCGGCTGTCGTCGTTTTGCTTTCAGCTCAAGTCTCTCGCCGACGATCGCGCTCCTCGCGCGCAAAGATCGACACAGGGGATGATTGGTAAGCCAAGGAGCTTGCGCGAAGCCTGCCCGCCGCTTCGTCCCGCGGTTGCCGGCCGTGGAAAAGCACGGCGCGCCGGACGCATATGTGGAGACGGCGCGTCCCCTGTCCCGACACGACCGATCGACCGGTCTCAAAACGCCAATGAGCGGCCGCGACGTAAGCCGCGACCGCTCATTGAACAAACCTGACGCCTGACGTCCTTGCGGATCAGTGGCGATACTGCTGGATGCGCGTCGTGCGCAGTCCGGCAAGACCGTGATCGTTGATCGAGGCCTGCCAGGACAGGAACTCTTCCACCGTCAGCGTGTAGCGCTCGCACGCCTCTTCAAGGCTGAGAAGGCCACCGCGAACGGCCGCCACCACTTCTGCCTTGCGTCGAATTACCCAGCGCCGCGTGTTCGCCGGAGGAAGATCGGCGATCGTCAGTGGACTGCCATCCGGGCCGATGACATACTTCACGCGGGGTCGTACCATTTCGGTCATTGGACTCTCTACACATACTCAAGACCATATTCAGCGAGCCTAGCCTGCCACATTTAAGATTTGCCTAAGCTCCACGACACAATTTATCCATCATTCGAATGGCTTGCCGGAAAAGGTCAATCCGGTGCTGAAAGAACAGGCTTTTTCGCTCGCAACGCCCGGCCGCAAATTTCGATTGTATCGCGACAGGGCACACGGAAAAGCTGGGGAAGCCGGGAAAAGGCCTTCCCAGGACGGGCCGGCCCGGCCCCAGTATCGCCCCCGGCATGGCAAAGACGGCCCTCCTCCCCGCATGGCAGCCATGCGAAAGAGACGGGTTTCAAAACTCGTAAGTTTTAAATATAAAATGATGCAATGCTGAGGCGTGCGACGCACGCGGGCCGACGTTATACCCCCTCTTTTCCTTGCACCGGGCGCGGATCGCCCCCGCGAAGCGTTTGGGGCACAGCGTCGGGACACGGCAGAGTGTGTCTCGAGGGCCGCGGGGCTTCGGGATGTCTCTCATGCGCACCCACGGGTGCCTTCAGATCGTTTTTCCGCTAGACTGCACGCCCTCAGTGCCAGCAAAGCGCCCGTTCACGGCGCGGTGCGGAGAGCAGGGTCGTTTTGCCCGGCGGGCGGAAAAGCAGATCGGGAGACAGACAGAAAACAAGGAGCCGGTGCGGCCGGCGGTGGTGATAACGCAATGTCTGACGTCGATGAAACGGTAAGCGGCAGGAAATCGAGCCTGCTGTCTGCGCACTCCGATCCATCCGCCGTTCAGACGGAATATGAGGTGCTGCGTCTCATGCGGCAATGCGCCGCCGAATTCGGCTTCGACAATTTCATGATCGTGCGGGTTCCCACCGGCGACCAGCAGAATTTCGCCGAGCGCCTCGTCGTCAGCAGCTGGCCGGCCGACCTCGTGCGCGGCTACGACGCGCTCGACATCTTCCGCCTGAGCCGGCTGGTGGAAGAGTTGCGCCACACCAAGCTGCCCGTCTTTCAGGAAACCGCCGCCTTTCTCGGTCTGCGCGGCAAGCCCGTGACAGCGCTCGGCATCGCCCCGTCCATGGCCTTCACCCTGGCGGTGCTCCTGCACACGACCTATGCCGATCCCTTCATCGTCACGCTTTCGGGAAGCCGCGACGCCCCGGAAGGCGTGGAGGCCGCAGAGCTTTATTACGTGCTGCTGCAGCTGTTCGAGCGGCTGGAGCGCGCCATGGATGCCGGCGCCACCACCCGCGAAAGGCTTTCGGCCCGCGAGATCGAATGTCTGCGCTGGGCCGCGGCCGGCAAGAGCAGCGACGAGATCGCCATCATCCTCGGCATCTCCGCCTATACGGTCAGCAGCTATTTCAAGACGGCCGCCCGCAAGCTCGACGCCGTCAACCGCATGCAGGCCATCGCCCGCGCCATGCGCCTGAAGATCATCTGATCGTCCCGTGCCGGCTCTGGCACCGGAACCGACACTGGAACCGGCACCACAGGATGCCGCGCAGCGCTTGTAGACGCGCCCGCGACCTTTTATATTGCGATGAGCAAGGTGCAGGCGCAGATGCCGCACCGATCATCCGACAGAATCGGACCATCTCTCGTGAACAGCCTCGATTTCGACCGCAAGCCTGAAGATACCCGCGTCGTGGTCGCCATGTCCGGCGGCGTCGACAGCTCCGTCGTCGCGGGCATCCTGAAGCGGGAGGGCTACGACGTCTTCGGCATCACGCTGCAGCTCTACGATCATGGCGCGGCCGTGCATCGCGCCGGCTCCTGCTGCGCCGGCCAGGACATCGACGATGCCCGCCGCGTCTGCGAGGTGCTCGGCATTCCCCATTACGTGCTCGACTACGAGCAGCGCTTCCGCGAGACGGTCATCAACCCGTTTGCCGAAAGTTACATCGCCGGGGAAACGCCGATCCCCTGCGTTGCCTGCAACCAGACCGTCAAGTTCGCCGACCTGCTGGCCACCGCACGCGATCTCGGCGCCGATGCGCTGGCGACCGGCCATTACATCCGCTCGCGCGCCAATCCGCAGCCCGGCTTTCCCGGCCGCCGCTCGCTCTATCGCCCGGCGGATGCCGACCGCGACCAGAGCTATTTTCTCTTTGCGACCACGCAGGAGCAGATCGACTACCTTCGCTTCCCGCTCGGCCACCTGACCAAGGCGGAAACCCGGTCGCTGGCCGAGGACATGGGCCTCGTCGTCGCCAAGAAGGCCGACAGCCAGGACATCTGTTTCGTGCCGCAGGGCAAGTACAGCGATATCGTCTCCAAGCTGAAGCCGAATGCGGCGCTCGCCGGCGATATCGTCCATCTCGACGGGCGCGTGCTCGGCCGCCACGAGGGCATCCTGCATTATACGATCGGACAGCGCCGCGGCATCGGCGTGGCCACCGGCGAGCCGCTCTATGTCGTCCATCTCGACGCACGCTCCTGCCGCGTCATCGTCGGCCCGCGCGAGGCGCTGGAGACGCGCCGCGTCGCGCTGCGCGACATGAACTGGCTGGGCGACGTCGCCCTTCAAGACCTGCCGGCCGAGGGCCTCGCCTGCTATGCCAAGGTGCGCTCCACCCGCATCCCCGCCCCGGCTTTGCTGAAGGTCGATGCCGCCGGCATCACCGTCGAGCTGATGGAAGGCGAAGCCGGCATCGCCCCCGGCCAGGCTTGCGCGCTCTATTCCGGCCCCGGCGAAGACGCCCGCGTCTATGGCGGCGGCTTCATCCTGCGCTCCGAGCGCGAACCGGCCGCCGAACAGGCGCTCCGCCACCTGCTGCAAGCCCCCGCCGCCGCCTGAAACCGGCGGCGCCGGAGCCTTGCATTCCCGGCACCCGGACCCGCTTTCCCCTCATCCCCCCTTTTTTTCCACCATCGCTTGACACCCCCCTGACCCCCATCTTATAAGCCGCCCACCGCAAGCGACCGACCAAAGGTCGCATCCGGCGGCGGGGTAGCTCAGGTGGTTAGAGCAGCGGAATCATAATCCGCGTGTCGGGGGTTCGAGTCCCTCTCCCGCTACCAACGGAACAGCCCCCCGTTTCATTCTGCTGTCATCGCTTTCCAGAAACGGCGTAAGCCATCCCTCTACAGCGAGCTTAATTGCGCCGTCCTCGCTCTTGTCGAGCGTTATGGACTTGATGACCTCACGGATGAGGCGGGATAGCTCCCCCATGTCATCCAGCATGTGCAAGGCCATCTCCAGCTTCGGACGATGGGCCTGAAGGCGTTGGGCGAAGCTGCTGATAGCTGCCGGGTGGACGACAACCTTGCTCGCCTCCGGCATGCTTTGCAGCTCTACCTGCAATCTCTTCTTTTCCTCGCCCTGCGCTTTCATTTTGGCTGCAAGCGCGTCACCGTCACCCACGCCCTTCAGCATCCAATCCAGCAAGCGGTCGTTGTCCTTCTCGATGCCCTTGACCCGAGCTTCGATCTCGGTGCGGCGGCGGTTCTCATGGACGGCTTCAGCATGGCGCTTTTCCATGTACGCTTTCGCGTAGCTGAAGATTTGATCGGGGCTGGCGAGTTCCTTCGTCAGGCTGCTGATAACCATCTCCTCCACGTCCTGAAGGTAGAATGATTTCGGGTCAGGGCATGCACCGCTGTTGGTGTGCGCTGAGCAACGCAAACGCGTCTTTCCCGACTTATCCACACCCGCAACGCTCATGCCCGAACCACAAGCCGCGCAGAGGAGGAGACCGGACAGCAGCCGCTTAGGACGCCGCTGCACGGCCATGTTTCCTTCCTGCTTTGTGTAGGAACGCGACTGCATCTGGCGCTGTACGCTCTCAAAGAGTTCGTCTGAAACGATCCTCAGTTCCGGGGCCTCTGCCGTCTGCCACTCGCTTGACGGGTTCGGTCGGGATACGCGCTTGCCCGTGTCGGGGTCCTTCTCCATGCGGACCTTGTTCCAAACGATCCGGCCTGCATAGATGGGGTTTCGTAAAATGCCTGACCCACGTTCTTCCGAGCCGATGAGCGCCGATGGCGACCACAAGGCACCCCGGGGCGGCTTGATGTATGCTGCATTCAAGCGACGGCTGATGGCCTTCGGTGACGTGCCTCTCTCATACTCTTGGAATATGAGAAGAACCGTGCTGGCCTCTTCCTCCACGATGACAGGCTTGCCCGGATTTGCGGGGTCGGGCCGATACCCGTATGCACGGCCTCCAGCGGTCAGCCCCTGCTTGATGAGACCGGTCATGCCTCGCCGTACCTTGTGGACAGTGTCCTCGCGAAACACTTGCCCAATCACCGCACGAAGCCCGACCGTGAGGGTGTTAGCCTCACCACCGTGAACTTGGATTATTTTCACTCCAGCAAAGAGCAAACGCTTGTGAATGCCCGACATGTCTTCCATGTCGCGGCTGATACGGTCCAAGGACTCCACGATGATCACTTCGAACTCGCCAGCCCGCGCGGCGTGCAACATCTCCCGAAGCCCATCGCGCCCGTGCATCGAGCCGCCAGAACGGGCTTTGTCTTCAAAGCTAGCGACGACGCGGAAATTCTCCCGGCGCGCATATGCTACGCAAAGGTCAAACTGATCCTCTGTCGACCGTTCGTTCTGTAGTTCGGTTGAGAACCGGGCATAGATCGCCGCTCTGACAGGCTCATGCATTGGAGCTGCCCTCCCGAAGTGCAATCTCGCGCAAGACTGCATCCCGGATAAACTCCGCCCTGCGGTTCTTGCCCACGAGGTTGTCGATTTGCTCCGGCAGGCCGGTGGGAAGACGGACCAGTACAGGCGTCAAATCCAGTGAAGGGCGTCCGGGTCCACGTTTCAGCTTGTCTACCATGGCCAGTCCTTGCGTTGATAAGATCAGTACAAGGAGGATATGCGATATCACTTATCGCGTCTAGCAAGCCAAGCGTGTGGACGTTCTTTTGTGCTAAACCGGGCGGGTTAAGGCCAGAGTTTCATCCGTCACTGGCACTGGCCGGTTGCCTGCAAGCTTCGCAACCTTGCGCAGCCTTGCCATTACGTCAGGATTGAAGTCTACGGGGAAGCCGAAATGTGCCTCCAGAATGTGACTGTTGTTTTCGGCAAATTCGAGCATATGCGCGCCGATGTTGCCATGCTTGGCTAATTCCAACGACACTGAGTAGTACGGAGTGACGCCTTCCAAATTTATTAGAAGCTTAGCTCGCTCATCGCCAGTGGTGACATATTTCCCGTATTTGGTGCTGATTTGCGTAAGGGCCTTACTCCTCGCAGTATCAATATCGCGACGTAAGCTGTCGTTCACCGCAAAGCACATATCCAGTAGAAAATATGCGTCCATCTCGGTTTTGAGAGCAGTAAAGTCGATTTTCTGACCGAGCGCGTCGTGCTGAGAAACAAGCTCATCATAGAGTTTCCAGTGCTCTTTCCAGCTTCGCCCGTCCGACCAACGGCCTTCTTTCACCGCCGAAAGCACGATCTCACGGGTGTAGATGGACACGACGTTTTTCAACCGGTCGATAAGGTCAGACGCCTCTCGCTGCTTGTCTTCCCAAAGCTCAGCCTCAAATCCCAATCCGCTGAACTTCTTGAACCGCGATAGATTGGCATAGAGAAAACTGAGGAACGCGATGCCGAACACCACTCCGGCATCTGTCACCTTGCCATCCTCTAGTAAGCGGTAGAAATGATAGAGCGCAAAGAAACCGACAGCCGCGAACACGAACGCCTGCCAGTTTGTCTTTAAGAATTTCATGAGCTTCCCCGTAACCGAGGGGGAATACAACACATGATAGCAATCGCTGTCCAGCGTGGTCAGACGAACCTCTTCCCGTTCAGAGTGCCGCCAGAGCGCTGTTGCTTGGCCACAAACTCGTTCATTTTTGTATCCAGAAGCGTGTCCAGCTCGTTTGCCATGCGGTCGCTCAAGGCCGCGTCCGTCTCCTTATTCCCCGATGCCTGGACTGTTATGGGGATGGTTGGGGAGAAGACATTCGACACCTGATTGACGGAACGGCTTCCACCGCCGCCACCGAGCTTCAGCTTAGCCAGCCGGGGACGCCTGCCGGAGTTGATGCTTTCCAGAAGCTCCCGGTTCTGGCCAGCAGCCTTGGCATTTACGACATGCTCACCGTCTGACAGCCAAGCGGGCACGCTATCGGAACGGGAGGTGCCGGGGCCACGAACACGGCCACCACGGGCGAACGCCTGTATTTCCCCGCCGTCCTTCGCAGCCACCGTACCAGCGCCGGGAATGATCATCTTGAAGAACGATCCGAGCAATCCCCCGCTGCCGCCCATGAGCGAGCCTAGCGGTCCTTCACCGAGAAGCGCGGCCTGCACGAGCGCCTTGGCGATGCTGGCAATGAGGCCCTGAATGGCCTGTTCTGCCGTCATGCTGCCGTCAATGAGGCCGGTGATGGCATCCCCCGTCGCAGACGCAAAATAGTTCGCCACGTCCTGCGCTTGCTGCTGAGAGGTTGCGAGATTGGTGGTCGCCTGTTCGGCTGCTGCCATGTCCTGCGCCAAGCCGGTGATAGCCGCACGCTGCTGAGGTGTCAGGGCGATGCCAGCGCGCTGCGCTTCGCTGAGCATCTGCTGTTCGTAACGAAGCGCTGCCGCCTTCTGTGCAGTCAAGCCGAACGCCTGCTGTTCCGTGCCCTGTTCCGCCACGAACTCACGGGCCTTCATCAGCAGGTCATCATAGGCCTGACCACGATCCTCAAGGTCCTTCGTCTTGTCGGCCATCATCCCGGCGCGGGCGTCGGCATCCTCAATGTGCCAGTTCTCGTTAGAGAGCGGGAACTGAAGGCCGAACTGGCTCGCGTTGTCATGCGTCCATTTGCGGGCAGCGTCCGAACCGTAGCCGAGGTCAGCCGCGTTGCCCTTGTTGTGCTGGCTGTTGCCCGGAGGGGCCACCCATTTCCGGGCTTCGGCCACGGAGCCATACTTCGCAAGCGCCTGCTGCCACAACTGCTGCTGCCGCTCGACAGAACGAAAGCCGGAGGTGATGGTGATCTGGCCTGCCATCTCTTTCGGCAGCGCGCCCAAGAGCTTTTCTAGCTTCCCCTCAAATGCGGAGGACATGCCCGAGATATGTGAGGCATCCTTCCCGGGCGTCAGGTACTTTGAAAGGTCGATCTTCACGTTGACCTTGCCGCCGTCCTTCACGCTGTCGGGTGCGGGGTAATCGTTGATCGACACGCGGGGAACGGTGGGCGGCTTTGGGGTGCCGGTGTTGGCCGGTAGACGGCCCGACTTCGGTGCTGCGGGATAATCGAAAGCCTGATTGATCCTGCTCTGAATAGCTTCTGCCTTCAGACTACTGCCGAGCGGCTTGCCTTGGAGGATATCACTATTGAGCGAGCCCATCTTGTCGATGATGCCGGGTATGCCGCCCATGATCTTCTTGAACTCGGACGCAGCGTCTACGCCCTTGGACAGCCAGCCGACAAACTTGCCGAGATCGCTGTCGGACGCCTTCACCACGATTGCACCGAACTGCTGGATGGTGGTGGCAAGGTCGGTCAGGGCTCCCCCGAATTTCCCCGATGCACCTGTCGCAGTGTCGATTTTCCCCGCCGTGTCGATCAAGACGTTTTGCAGCCGCACGAAATTCTGTGCGACAGTCATAGAAGATGTGGCCACCTTCTCTTCAAGGGTTACAGCCCCGACTTCGAAAGCACGGAAGAACGCCTGAGAGGAAACCTTCCCGTCAACCACAAGGTTGCGGAGCTTGGCAACGGAGCCGCCCGCTTCGGTCAGGCCAGCGGCAACCGCCTGTGCGATGGTGGGCGCACCTTCCAAGACGGAATTGAACTCTTCGGCCCGAACGGTGCCACCGCCCAAGGCCTGCGAGAGCTGCAAGAGCGCGCCGGATGCCTCTTCCGCCGATTGGCCACCCACTCGGAGTGCCAGCGAGACGTTTTTCGAGAACTGGATAAGCTCCTGCTGATTGACGCCGAGTTCCTTCTGCACGAGCGACAACCGCCCGTAGAGGGTAACAAGACTTTCCAGCGGCGCGGCGTTTTCCTGCGCTGCCGCATAAAGCTGCCGATACACCCCTTCAAGCTGCTCGCCTTCAAGACCGGCCACCTTCAGGGCGTTCTTGATCCGGGTCGCGGCGTCCACAAGCTGCTGAGCCTGTTTCAGGGCGACGGCTCCTGCCAATGCGCCAGCAATACGCTGTCCAAACTCACCCACGCGGGTTTCAGCTTGTCCGAAGGCGCGACCGATAACGGAGCCCGAACGGCCCATGCTCGCTTCGAGACGGGATGCGGCCTGCTTGGCGCGGCGTTCGATCTGGTCGAAGTTCGTGCTGACTAGCCGATGCGCACGCTGCATGCCTTTTTCTAGGTCACGGGTGCGAGCTTCAAGAGAGATGAACAGCCGTTCGGTGTCATTTGCAGGCATGGGTGATCCTTTCAGAAGATGAGGAGCCCTTCGGCCCGTTCGTCGGTGTCATAGATTGAGCGGGTATCTTCGCCGGTTGCTGCACGGGAGACGGCCATAGCTGTTGCAACGGCTCCGTCGATACGCTCACGGGACTTCTCTTTGTCCATTTTGATGTTCTCGGCAGCGTCGGTCACGACTGAGACGTTGTCGAAGTTCCATCGCAAAATCGGGTGCCCGCCGTGCTGGAATTTGCGACCTAGAATGGCCCGCTCCAGTTCTCGGCATGCCGCATTCATGGTCTTGAAGCCCTGCCTCATTTCGATGGCGGGGAGGCCTTCGTCCACGAACTTGCTGAGTGTGCGCTGAGCGTTCCAAGGATCGAATGCGATCTCGCGAACGTCGTACTCCCGGCAAAGGTCGCGGATGCGCTCTTCGACATATTCGTAATCGACAACGTTGCCCGGTGTGGGGGTTATAAGCGCCAGCTCCGCCCACGTCGTGTACGGAACGCCGTCAAGCTCCGAACGCCTGCGGAGGTTTTCTTTCGGGCAGAAGTACCAAGGGTGGACGATGTAACCGCCATCGCCATCGCGCCATGCTGCGACAACAGCCGTAAGGTCCTTGTTGCTGGAAAGGTCCACGCCGATCCAGCACGGTTCGCCTTTCAACCTGTCAAGATCAACGGGAGCTGCGCCGAGATCGTAAATCGGCATCTCCACGAAGGGCGCTTCGGAGTGGTCTAGCCAGCAATTTAGGTGGAACTGCCGAAAGGCGTCACGGTCTCCGGGCCGTTCCTTTGCCTCTTTGGCCATCTGCCGAAGCCCTTCAAGGTCAGGATAGCCGTATGACAGGCCGGGGTTAGCCCGTTGCCACACGGCTTCATCTTCCCAGTCCGCATCCTGCGGGGTTTCGAACATGACCGGCAGCGTGGCGGGGTCGAGGATTTCGCCCTTGGCCACCTTCCGTGCGTAGGCGATCTGTTCAAAGGCAAGGTTCTCTTGCCCGCGTCCCGCCGTGGTGGCGATGACCATGAGGGAGCCGGGTGTCTTGGCCATGCCAGACCGGATCGCATCCCATAGGTCACGCTTTTTCCACGCGTGGATTTCGTCAATCAGGGCAAACACGGGGGTATGGCCGTGGGCACTTGCTCCATCGTTAGACACGCATACGTAGAAACTGCCGTGCGTCTTGTTCTTTACCCGGTGCTTATGGTCGGCAATTTGCGCAATCGCGTTTACCTTGGGGACGGCGCGGATGATGCTCACCGCCTCCTCAAAAGCAATTTTCGCTTGTTCCCGGGTAGATGCGGCGGATAGCACTTCTCCTCCCGGCGTCCTTTCAGGTCCCCAAGTGTGTAGCAAAGCGAGCGCTGCCGCGAGGCTGGTCTTGCGCGATCCACGAGGGAGGAGAAGGACAACGGTCTTCACTATCCGGGTGCCGTCTGGATTGCGCGGCCCGTAGATGGCGCGGACGATGCGTTCCTGCCACTTGTCGAGCTGGAAAGGATGGCCGGGGAGCGGGTTCTTCGGGTGGTTCAAGGCACGGAGGAACTTCACCGCACGTTCCCCGTAGCCAAACGGGTCCGCAATCGGACTGTCGTCAAAGACCCACGCCGGGTAGCTCGTGGCGGGTTTCGGCGCTATCTTCTTTTTCAGGATGAGCTTTACCATCACAACCCCAAATCATCATCTTCGGCGTCGGGCTTCTCAGCACCCATGCCGTCACGGGAACGGGATGCCGGGGTGATGCCGAGTTCCGCCGCCAGCCGCGCAACGATCACCTGCGACTTGGTGAGGAGCGCGGACGCCGGATTGCTCTTCAGCATTCCATGGGCGGAACTGACCAGAAGGCCATGCTTCTCGATAGCCTTGGTCGCCTCACGGCATGACCAGAGCGCGACCACGTAGCTTTCGAGCGCGCCAAGGCACGCCTGTGTGAGAAGCTTCCGGTCCCGAAGGTCTATGGCCACCGTCTGCCACTCCTCCCGCATGCAGTCGGGCACGGACGCGGGCAGTGCGGGAACGCCGCTCAGGCCTCCCTTTATCGTCTTCAATGCGGGCTTTACGCCGTGGTGTGCCATGTCATTCCCCCGCTGCCACGCAACGGAGGTCCAAGCCCTCACGGCGTCCCAGCTCTTTCAGTTCCTTGATGTCGAAGGCTTGTCCCGCGTAGGTGATGCGGTCTTCGGGCTGGATGCCGTCACGGTGCCGGAGGCGGAAGACGGTGGCCTGCTCAGAAGTCGTGCCCGCCGCCTTTAGGAACTCCTCCGTCGAAGACTGGATGACCTGCGCACGGACGGAGGCAATCGTGGTCCAGCCTTCCGACACGGTGCCGTAGTCGTCCACGGTCTCCCCACGGCGTTCGATGGTGATGGTCTTGTCCAGCTTTCCGGCCCTCATGGTGCGGTCTCCAGTACGATTGCGGACAGGCTGAGAACCGCGTGGGAATGCTGGCCTCCGGGATCACGGAGGAAGCGGGAGCTGGTCACGTGAAGGTCAGCCACATGCAGGCCGGGGACGTTCCAGCGGCTGTCGGTGAGCGCTCCCCGGATGGCACCGGTCACCTGTTTCGAGAAGGCAAGACCGCTTTCCTTCTGCCAGATATGCAGGTCGGCAAAGACCTCGTGGCTGGTCCGGGCGATGTTGCCACCGGGCACGGTCTGGCCCTCACCGAGGAGGATGCACGGGAACGTGGCCGGGACGCCGTTGGCATCCTTGATGGACGTGGCAGGCACAAGCGCAACCACGGCAGTCGAGGCAACCAGACGGGCACGGATAGCGGCCTGAAGGGCGAGGTTAGGTTCCATGGGGACCTTCCACCGGTTTCAGAGCGTCGATCATCTTGCGGAAGTTATCCGCCGCCCAAGGCTTTGATTTGGCGATGATCTCAACCGTACCCGCGAGCGTTTCTTCCAACGGCATCCCCCAGCAGGAAGGGGTGGGCACGACGCGGATAAGGAAACCCTCAACCTCGTCTGCGGTAACGACATCGTCTATCCGCTGACCGTCCAAGAGCACGTCGAAGACCCGACCATCCTCGAATGCTGTCGCGTAGGCCTCGAAACCCGCATCGTTTTCATCAACTGAAATTCTCATTTTGCTTCCTTCACTGCTTTGGAGATTGAACGCTTGATGCGGTTGGTGAGGCGCTTCCGTTTCAGACGGAACGCGGGCCAGAAGAAGGGCTGTGCTGCGGCATTGGCGGTGCCGTACTCGACAAGGTGCGGGTAGCGGACAGCGGTATCGCCCACGGTCACGAGCACCTGATTTTCACCGGCCACGGTACTGCCTCCGGGCTGGCTGTAGGCCGGGGTAGCCTCACCGGGGCGCGTGACGTGGATGCTATCGCGGAGATCGCCGCTATCGACGGGTGCAAGGCTGCGCTGAAGGTCGGCAAGCTCGTTTCCAGACTGGATAAGAGCCGGAACGACTGCCGCCTTTACGGCCTTCGGGATGGCGTCCAGCCGACGCTTGAAACGGTCCGTTTGCTTGCTCATCAGAAGCTCCATTCCCGGTGCGGATTGATCAGGTCCCAGACGCCGAACGGAACCTCGTCTGCCGAGACGCCCACGAGGGTAGCTTCCCGGTTCTCATAGAAGTGCCCGGTGAGCATCAGCACGGCCTGCCGGAGGTCAGCCGGGACGGTGGCCATGGATGCGAGCGGGAGCAGCGTCCAGCGTCCGACGAAGGCCTCAGCCGCTTCGACCTTGCTGCTGATCAGCGCGTCATCCGCATCGTCTGTGATGTTCAGGTGCGCCTTGGCCTCTACGATGGTGACGATGTTGGTCATGCCGTGGCCCTCTGATTTTCTGTTCGAAGTGAAATTTCCAAATGGCCTCGCTCTACAGCGCGACTACCCAGGCCGGTCCCTAGGGTTTGGCTCGAAGTTTGGACGTACCCGGGGGTATGGGGGCGGAAGGTGCTGGTGATGCGCTGTATGAGGACGCGGTTCCTGATCGACCTGAACGCGGATACGATCCCCGCGATGCGTTGCCGATTACCGGTCGGACGTGACGCCATGTCGTTCAGTGCAGCTTCCAAGCTGCCGAGGCGGTGCATGCGGGTCGCAAGAGTATCCACGCTCACGCCCATGTCTGCCGCCCATTCGCTGCGCGACTTCGAAACACCAAACGCCGTGTAGAGCCTAGGTTTCGTTCCCGGCTTGCGCCGCTCGCGCTTTGGTTCTGTCACTGCTGATAAGGGCTTGGGCTTCTGTGCCGGAGTGGTGGTCATGCTGGTTCGGTCAAGCCACCGGTCTAGCTTGGCCTTCAATGCCTCCTGTCGCTGAACAACAGCAGCATAGGCCCGCTGCCGGATGGCTGCGCATTCGGCTGCGAACTCTTCCTGATCAACGAGACGGGCGCGTTCTGCCGGGGTCATGATCGCTTCTCCTCACATGCTCAGAACGTGACGATGGCGACGGGCTGGTCCTCGTCGGGCATCATGTAAACGTTGACCCCGGCTGAGAACTTAGCCACGCCGGGAAGACGGAACGGGCTCGTGGCGAAGTCGGGCACGACGAAGAACACTTCCGTGTCCACGGGTGGCATCTCTTCCCCGTAGTGGATGCGAAGGCCGGTCTGGTTGCTCTTCGGCTGGATTGCGATGAATGCATTCACTTGCGTCCATACGCCGGGAGGAAGGGTTACGAGTTCCATTAGGCTTTCCTTTCGAGGCGCTGTTTTGTGCTGCTGTGGCAGGGGGTGCATAGGGGTTGCCAGTTGGACCGCGACCAAAAGAGCTTCTTGTCGCCACGATGGGGAATGACGTGGTCCACGACGGTGGCAGGCTCGCCGCATGTGGCGCACGTGGGGTGCGCTAGGAGGTAGGCCTTACGCTCCTTGTCCCACTTGCTGTCGTACCCACGTTCACGCGCTGAGGGGCGCTGCTGGTCGAATGCGGCCTTGCGCTCACGGTCACGGGCAAGACCATGCTGACACTTGCTGCCGGAGGCGACGACGCACCCGCATGCTCGGAGGGATGGCGCGCTATAAGGCATCCGTTAGCCCTCCAGTTCTGGAGTTGTCAGTTCTAAACGTGGTGCGCTGCTATCCCTCTCAAATGCGTCAAGCTCCCGTCCAAGAGGAACAAGCAAGCGCTCGAAGTTATCAATGCGAATAGGATATGCCTTCTTGCTAAGGAAGCGCTTGATAGTAGAACGCGCTACCCCTGACTGAATGGACAGCTTACGAATTGACAGCTTCTTCTCCTTGCTCAAGTCGCGAATGATCTGCCGCCAATCGGTCATCACGCGGCCTCCGGCTTCTGTGTGCCGATGCCAGCGAAGATGCTGCGGAACTTCTGGTCTAGCGGACGGTCGTCCTTCGGCTTCTCAGCCTTCCCGCCGCCATGGATGGCGCGGAGCATGTCCATGTGACCAGCATAGGCCAGGGTGATTTCTGCCGGGGTCGCATCAAGCGTTACGTCCGGTGTCCAGCCCAGCCAGCCGGTGCCAAGCTTGTAGAGTTCGATGAGATGATCCTTGAACGGGACGGACTTTCCCGACTTGCCCTTGCTGGCCTTCGGCGCGTCGTCAGGATCGATACCGGCGCATGCCAAAAGGTACGCGATGAGCGGAGCCTTCAGGGTCGGCAGGGCATCAAAGACGCGGTTCTCAAGATAGGGCATCGCGTCTGCATGGGGTTCGATGATGCTGAGGGCAGCGGTCAAGCTGCCTTCCTGCACCTCACGGAGGAGCTGGCCGAAACTGCCATCACGGCGTTCCAACTGGATGGCGTAGCGAAGGGATGGCCGAAGCTCGATCTCTTCGTCTGCCACCGTGATCCAGATTTCTTCGGCCAGCTTCATGGTCGTATCTCCGGGCTTAGGTGGCCGATGCCGCGACTTCGATGATCGGGCCGGAGATGGCGAGCGAGAAGGTCGTCTTCACGATGTCGTCGGCACCCGCAAAGCTGTTCTTGGCGCTGGCGACGATGGCGCTGAAGTAGAACACGGAGTTTTTCGGGCTGGCACCGGCAGAGGGCTTGTCGTTCAGCTCCACCTTGAAGTTCCAAGCCGAGGAGGTCTTCTCCGCCGCGATGAGGGCCTGATAGCCAGCGTCGGCACTGTCACGGGCAATGACCAGTTCCATGGAACCGTTGTCGCGAGAGCCCTTGAGCTTGCGCGTGTAGGGCTGGTCAACGAACTTGCCGACGACGATCTCAGCTTCGGAACCGGCTTCACCGACATCTTCGATGTTGGCAATCGGCTTCCACGTGTCACCGGCATAGGCAACAGCGGTGGCGAAAGCAGCGGTGGTTCCGATGGCTACGGTGGTGAGGGCAGTTGTGGTGATACCCATCTGGGTTTCCTTTCGATCTTATGAGGAGGGAAAAGCGGCGGGTTTCCCCGCCACCTTCGATGGGTTAGGCCGCTGCGACCTTGACCTTGATGAAGCGGTCGGGATGGGTCACGTCGCCGCCTACGCGCTTGCGGGCGTGGAAGCGGGTGATGCCGTTGGTGGCCTTGGAGAAGGGGTCCACGAGCACGGAGACGCCGACGCGGTCAACGATCCGGTAGCCGGAGAAGTCACCGAACACGATGGGCGTTGCGCCTGCACCGATGTTCGGCATGTCAACGGCTTCGATCACGGGCCGACCCAGGAGCGTTGCAGGCTGGCCCGCCTGAATGGATGGCTGCCAAAGGTACGCGCCCTGTCCGTCCTTCAGCTTTCGCATGGCAGCGAGCGTAAGACGGTTCATGAGCCACGCGCCGTTCTGAGCGTGGAGGCTCGGAAGCTTGGCCATGGCATCGATGAGGAGATCAGCGGGATTGGTGCCGAGCGTGGCGGCAGCGCCGGTCACAACCTGCGCAATGCCGGTGGCCTGAAGGATGCCTTTCGGCTTGCCGTTGCCGTCACCGTTGACGAACGCAATACCTTCCTTGACGCCGAAGTCTTCGGCAAAGGACATGCGGAGTTCGCCTTCGACATCGTAAGCGGCATCTTCCAGAAGCTGCTTGGACACGTCTACGAACGTTGCCAGCTCGTATGGGGTCAGCGTGACCTGTCCGTAGGTGAGCGTGCTTTCCGGGCGATCTTCGATCTCGGAAACCCACTGAGCGTTCGTGCTCGTGAGCTTCTTTGGATACCGGATTTCCGGCCCGGCAATCGTCATGACGCGGGCATAGGCGCGGATAGGGCTGTAATCGACCACCGTGCGGAGGATTTCGTTGCCGTATTCCGGGGGAGCGAGGTAGCCCGCCGATACATCGTTGCCGACAGTGAGGGCGCGCTTTTCGTCGGTATTGAGTGCAGCGGCACCACGGCGGAGGTAGGTTCCGAATGCAAGCGTCTCGACCGAAGGTTCGTTGCGCTGTTCGTTCTGCTGGTTGCCCGGACGATTGAGACGGGTTTCGAGCGTAGCAACTCGCTCAAGTGCGGCGCGGAGTTCCGTCTGGTGTGCAGCATGCCGTTCTTCGGCAGCGGCACGCATTTCCTCGACGGCTGCGGTTGCCGTTGCGAGCGGGTCGGTGGTGTCATCGGAGCGCGTTTCCAGCGGAATGGCGGAACGCGTTTCAATCTTGGTGTGGTGGGTCATTCTCACTTCCTTTTCAAAGACAGCGCGGCCTTGCGGCATGCAGACACAAAGGCCGCTGCGCTTTCACGGCCTGTTTCGGGATTGGCGATACGGACGGATGTGACGCCTGAACCGGGGACGCTCGGAACGGCAACCAAGCTGATTTCGTGGATGCGAGCTTCAGTGATGTGACGTACGCCCTTAGGGCGGCTCTCCTGCTTCAAACGTCTGAAGCCGATGGACAAACCAGAGATGTCACCTGCGAGAAGCATCGAGCGGACTTCGCGGGCACGCTGCACTTCTAGGTTCAGTTTGCCGGTGATCTTCAGGCCGTTGTTCTCTACCCGAACGGTGCGCACTGAACCGACAACGGCGCTGGGGTCATGGGACCATAGGAGCGGGAGGCTCTTGCCGTCCCATGCGAAGGCGCGGCGGTCGAACGTGGTGCCGTAGCTGTCGAGTGTATCGAAGCGGACGGCCATCCCTTCGAAGTCGCCGTCCTCGCCCGGCGTAGCGAAACGAACCTCTAGCATGTCGAGGACATCGCCGCCCGCAGCACCACGAGCCTCAAATGCGCAACCGCTGCGTATCTCGACTGCGGCACTCAGCGCGGCAAATTCCTTGGCCCGCTGCCGGTTGTGTGGGTAGAGGTAGGTTACCCGCCCTTTGATCATTCGGCGGTCCCAGCCGTGCAGTGGTGCAACATGATCAGCAACACGACGGACAACCTTGATCTGATCTGCCGAAGGTGTTTCGACGCCATAGAAGGCGCTGGCGATTTCGACGGCGGTCCAGCGGAGACCATTACCGGCTTCGAATAGCTGGTGGACGTAGGCTTGCACGTATCCGGTCATAGGGTGTCCTCGCCATTTGCAATAAATTTCGTGGAAGGGACTTTTTCGGCAGGGTCCGCGAACATGAGCTTTTCAATTACCGGCAGCGCCTTGGCGTAAAGATCGGTGACGGCCATCCGGTCGGCATAGGTTATGACCAGCGCGGCGGCTTCCTTCGGGTCCATGCCACCGCCCACGAGGCCAAGGCGAAGGGTCTCGGTGAGTTCGGAAAAGCTGAAGTCTCCGGCGAAGAACCTGCGGGAGATGGCACCGATGCCGGAACCGACGATGCGCTCCAGCTCAAGGGTCATGCCGGGGTCGAGACGGAAGGCGTGCTCCGCATCCCCGAAGAATTGCTTATGCATCGGGCTTGGTCTCCGGGGTGGCCGGTGTGGTGCTGGTCGTGTTGGGGTTCGCGAAGATTTCGCCACCGGCGTAGGGCGCACGGTTTTCCATGGCGCGAACCTCATTCGGGTTCAGGACGCGAGCGGCGATAAGCTTGCCATAGCTGTCCGCACGGGCAGCGAGATCGGCCCGGAGGAGATCGTCCACGAGAAATTCGGGGTAGAACTCAGCGCGGTCTTCAGGGCTGATCAGCTTCAGGCGGATTTCGCCTTCCCATGCCTTTATCCAGCGCATGAGGGTGAAGCGAAGAAAGGAAGCGCCCATCTCGGATGCATTCCCCCACGTGGCGCGGCCCAGCTCAAACACGAGGTGAGGCGGCACGCGAAATGCCCGGCAGATTTCGAGAATGGCATGCTGCCAGAGTTCAAGCGTCTGGCTTTCAACGCTGGACAGGGTGAGGGCTTCAAACTTGGTGCCTTCTTCGAGCAGTGCCGTGCCACCGGAGTTGCTGCCGCCATGAGCTGCGCGCCAGCTCGCCATCATCCTCTTTCCGGCTTCCGGGCTGATCTTGCCTGCTGTGGAGAGGACGCCGGAGGGCTTGGCACCACGCCCGAAGAAACGAGCCGTATGGCTTTCGATGGTCATTGCGAGGCCGATGGCTTCACGGCACTGCTGAACGGGGGAAGCACCGCTCACGCCATCAAGGCTCGGTGCGGCGATGTGCAGGATGTCGCGGCGGTCGATGACGCGCTGGCTGGTGGCTTCGCTGATCTTGTAGACAGGTTCCCCGGTGCGGCTGTCGAGTTCAACCGTCACAGCCTCCGGGCGTAGGCGGATCAGTTCGCGGGGGTCACCGGCAACGCGGTTAATGAACGCATAGCCGTTTCCATGGAGGAGCGCGTCCCGGGTGATCTGTTCAAGGAAGGCAGATGCCGGGGTCCAATCGTTGGCCTGATCGTGGAGAAGCCCGTAGGCGGGATGTTCCGGGGCCCGCTCACGAGCATCGCCGTCGCGGCGGTAGATGTGGACAGGAAGCCCGCCGATGGCTTCGGCAATGGCCTCAACGGCAGCACGGACGGTGGTGCAACGCATTGCGTTCTGAGGGGTGACGGACACCCCCGACATGACCGGTGCAGCGCCGAACAATTCGAGAAGCCATTCGTCAGGCGATGCAATCGAGGCACGCGTTTCCGCTACCGGCTGAACGGATGCCTGCGGTTCACGCGCCGGGCTGGCAGAGGTTTCGTGTTTTGAGAAAGGCCACATGTTGACACCAAGGCGAGCGATTGAGGGATCGCTTGCGGGGTGGTGCCTTCCCGCTGTTATTGACGCTCTAGGCACCTCGACAGGTGCAGGTCAATGAAGCTGGCGTGATAATAGTCGGGCCGTGGTAGTCCGTCAACGCGCACGGACAATAACCTGTAAGCATTCCGGGCCAACCGTGAGCCCGAATTTAAATTTAGTTTGTGATTAACGTCTCATTTCCGAAGTGAAATTGATTGCAGTAGCATCGAGTTACTTTTCGCCCATCTGGTTCCGGCAGAAAGCGCCTTCTGAGTTCGTCGGCTATTCCGCTGGTGCGGGACAGCCATCCGCAAGGGCGGCGGATGAGCGAGGGGCTTGGGGGAGTGAGCGCCTTCGGGCGAAGCCCTATTCTTCCCGAAAGCTGTCTTTCTCACTTCCCGGGAACGCAACGAGGGCTTTGCCCAACTTGCAGTCTCCATCTTCAATTATTTTAGTTCTTATAGCTTATATATTATTCTAATTGTTTGGAACGGCAGCTTTTAGAAAAATGTTGAATGATTTCAATAAAACCGCTGCGAGGGTAAGGTTGTTTTCACCCTCATTTTGCGTTTGAGCAAACGGCAACTTCGGAAGTCTAAACGGTCAGACGTGCGTTAGTCCAAGGGCAGCATAAAGCCGCTTCCTGCGGGACGATCCATCGGCGGCATACGGAGCTTTCATGATGTTGTCGGTGATGGCGTAGGGCTTGGTAAGCCTGTCCCAGACTAGCCAAAGCATCTTCTTATCCAGCCCATTCAACTGCCCAGTGATAGCTTGCCGGTACAGTTCGCGGTTCTCCTCTTCAACCTTTGCATGCTTTGCGCTCATGCCCCGAGGACGCAATTTCTTGACCTTCGGTGCGGGTTCCGGGCTCTGTTGGGTACTCTGCGAGTGGCCCTCCTCGAACAGCATTCGGGACAGCTTATCGGAAGGTTTTATCCAGAGGTGGTTGTCACCGTTCCAAAGATGTGTCCTAGCGTCTATGAGACCAGCCGCTTCCAGCTTCGTCTTGATGTTGCGCAAGGTACGTTCGGAAACCCGTTTTGGTGCGTCCCTCCGCTCTTTGGCATTATTGATGCCAGACTTGCACCAATCCTCTACAGAGCGAACGGCGTAGCGTTCCCAGCGCTCCAGTTCGGAATTCCAGCGACCATTAGTCGATTGATGATGCTGGAACTCGATATCCAACAGAAAGTCTGCAACGAACGCGACATCGCGGCAGCCGGTTTCTTTGGCGATCTGCATAAGGATTTTTTTCCAGCCCTCTACCCGAGGCAGGTCACTATGAGCAGCGAGCGACTTCGGCAAGATAGCGGCTTTGGTCGGGGTCTCATGAGCTGCCACCAGCGTGGTAGATGTCCGATGCCAAAGGCGGAGCTTGGTGTCGGGGCTGATGAGGTCTTTCAAATGCGCCTCTGCATTTGCCTCCGTCATGCCTACCAGCCTGTCGCGGTTGATCTCGCTTCTGTATTTAGGTCTTGCCTTCTGAGTGCTGGCAGCAAGCCATCCATCAATCTTGTACATAGGTAGTGCCTCACCGATAACATTTTGTTGTATCGCCTGAGAGCCGTGATAAGGTGGGGGTGCGTTGGTGCCCCTTCCCCTCTGTTGGCGGTCCCAGACTTCGAAGCCTCCGGTGTGCCAGCACCGGGGGTTTTACTTTATGCGCGGGGCTTCTTCGGACACCCATTTGCATCGAAGTTCCATGTGGGGCCGTGTCGTTTGTTTCGGTCTCCCGCTACCAAATTTCCTTCGATTTTGATGATGGCGTGGCAGTCGATGTAGACGGCTTGAGCCCGTGTATCGCGGTGGCGGACCGGAAGGTCTCGGTTTGCGGATTGTCAGGCCGAGTGAACTGTAACGCTTTCTCGGAAAAGGGCGGGCATTTAGAAAAACGAAATGCTGTTGTAGCAATATGTCGAACGTCGAGAATGTGGGAGGCGATGTATTGTTCACGCAACAGCAATTGATGTCGATCCTTTCCTCGCTTCCGGACCCCGCATTCATCCTGACCCGTAGTGGCAGGTATGCAGCCATATTCGGGGGAAAGGATCTCCGGCATTATCATGACGGCAGCGGTCTTGTGGGGCTCAGCATTTTCGACGTGCTGAAGGAGGAAAAGGCACAGTGGTTCGCTGCCGAAATTGAGAAGGCTTTGGACGGTGGTGAGCTCCATATTGTTGAATACGAGCTTAGCGGCAGTGATGTGCAGGGAGCCGGCGACGGCCCAAGTCATTCCATCTGGTTTGAAGGCCGCGTTCAGGCGCTCGGTTTTGAAGTCGACGGCGAGGCTGCTGTCGTCTGGGTGGCGAGCAATATCACCGGCAAGAACGAGGTTCAGCAAAAGCTACGCCAACTGAGCGAAACGGACGCCCTGACGGGGTTATACAACCGACGCAAGCTCGTCGAAACCCTGGATCAACAGCTTGCGATATACAGAGAAAAAAAATTCCAGACGTCCGTCATTGTTTTCGATCTCGATAATTTTAAACGGCTGAATGACGAGTTGGGACATCACGCGGGCGATGCCGCTCTGGTGGAAATTGCCCGCATATGCCGGCAACAATTGCGCCAGAGCGATGTGATCGCCCGTCTTGGCGGAGACGAGTTCGTCGTCGTGATGCCCGGCACCCATCGTAGCGATGCACTGGAGATTGCAGAGCAGCTGCGCGGGTGTGTTCCGGCAGTCTTTCGGGAGAACCTGCGTTACGACGCTACGATCAGCGGCGGCGTCAGTGAATTCAGCCAACCGGACCGCTTATCCAGCGATATCCTCAAACGTGCCGACGAGGGCTTGTATCTCTCGAAACGGACCGGTCGCAACCGGGTATCCGCTCTCTGATACCCGCTTTTCCTGCAAGGGCTTCGGTCTGCGCTTGAAGAGATCGTCGTTCGTGCGAAAATTCATCCTCGAAATCGGGCGCGACCTTTTGCGTCTCAGGTCCACGTGTTCTTAAAGCGTGGGTGGACCGATAAACTTCTTTGCTGACGAGACGCCGACCGCCACCTATCCATCGATCCGGAACAGCTTTCCGATCAGCATGCGTGTTGCTGCAGATGCATCTTAGGCGATGGCGAATGCACCCAGTGAAAACGGGCCGAGGTACCATCACGACGACGAGAACGTCCCGACCGAAGTCGGGATAAACACCCAGAGAGGCATTCCTTCCTGTTGATTCGGATCGGACTCATGCCGCCGCCCCCGTCGGCCGAAGCCGTCGAAGGGTACGTTGAACGCGCGCTGTCGCTCTCAGCGAAAATGCAGGAATAAACTCAGTCCGACCAGACCGAGGGTAGCAATACACCCTAACCACGTTACCCAGCGTTTGCGATCGCGCCGCCCGAGCCACTCCCACAGCACGTCGACTACAACGTCGATAGGTCCCAACAGCTTTCACTCCAGCACACGTTACCTCACGTTCCCGACCTGAACGTATCACAACATTCGACAGCTTGATAACGATGTCCACGTTACACCTCGGTTGAGCTGCGCACGGCTTCGCGACCCGCCTAGACGTGTCCAGGGCTTCGATGTCTCCTATTGCCGCGCAGCGGTCTAAGGTCGCCTATGGCCACCATTGGCCAGAGAGAGAATGCACTGCTTCCGGTTCTATGACGGGGCCAGACGCATACCACACCACCCGGTCCTGAAAGCTGGGCGATAAAGCTGCCAAAGAGCGCCGAAGTTCGGCATGACCGCTTCCGGCGTCTTTGCGGATCCTCCTAAGCGGTTAGAGAGAATCTGCTTCGGGTTCGCAGTGGCTGCAATGCGCGGCAAGACGGCAGATGAACCGAGCGAGTTCGGCACGAGGTTTGCCCGTTTCGAAGAAGGCCGCGATCTCCTCCGGAGACATCTTCATAAGCCCGTATCGAAGGAACACGGCTTCGCTGAAACGTGAGCTGACCGTTGAAAGGACCATCCTCAACTGTGCCAGCATGTCATCACCTCTATGCGAGGCATGCATAAGGACGATCGGTTTGTCCACGATCTCCTTGCGCGACACGAACCAGTCGATCGCATTCTTCAGACCGCCGGGGATCCCTCTGACATATTCCGGGCTCGCTATGATCAGCCCGTCGCTTCGTTCGATAAGATCTGCCAAGTCCTGGACGGTTCGCGGTAATGGCTTAGCTTCGAGGTCCGGCGAAAAGATTGGCAAATCGCCGATCCTGTCATAGACGGTCACTTGGTGGTCTGGTTGCACGGCTGAAGACAATGCGCGCAGCATCGCTGTATTTGTCGAAGCCCGTCGTCCACTGCCGGATATTGCGAGAAGTCTCATCGGCTTCCTTACACCACTCCGAATTTCCCATGACATCCGAGCTATACCGCACAGCGGACATCACGCAACATTCTCAGCTACGACTGCTTTCCGCCCCTACGGGCTCGTTAGGAGAATAAAAGGCGGAAGTACCGCTTTGGGGAAGTGTGTAAATGCTACGCTATGTCTAGAATGAAGGCGCAAAGCGGCCACTGCCCTCCCATTCTCCTCCCCGTATCGCGCCGCAAAGCCCCAGCGTCCAGACACCACGACATCTTCGAAATCGACTCACCGTCCAAAACAAAAAAAGCGCCCCCAGCCAAGCCGGGAGCGCTCTTGATCGTCACACGCACAAAACCCTTCGCTTAAAACTCTTCCCAGTTGTCGGTCGAAGGGGCGGCGGCCGTGGCGGCGGGGCTGCGGCCGGTGAAGGCCTTGGCGATCTTGCCGACCATGCTGCGGGCGGGCGAGGCCACCGGTGCGGAGCGGGACGAGGCCGAGGACAGGGTTGCCGCCGTCTTGCGCAGGGCGGCCGTCTGGGCTGAGGGATTGCCGGCGCCGTGACCCGCAAACTGACCAGCACCCTGACCAGCGCCGTGACCAGCGCCCTGGCCGAGCTGGAACTGGCTGATCAGTTCGCGCAGCCGGCCGGCTTCGCTGGCAAGCGTTGCCCCGGCGGCATTCGCCTCCTCGACCATCGCGGCGTTCTGCTGCGTCACCTGGTCCATCTGGTTGACCGCCGTGTTGACTTCGGCAAGCCCGATCGACTGTTCCTTGGCCGAGGTGGCGATCGAGTCCATATGCTGGTTCATCGTCACGATATACTGGCTGATCGTCGTCAGGGCTTCGCCCGTTTCGCTGACCAGCTTGACCCCGGTTCCCACTTCCACGGAGGAGTTGCGGATCAGGTCCTTGATCTCCTTTGCGGCCTTGGCGGAGCGTTGTGCCAGTTCGCGCACTTCCTGCGCGACGACGGCAAAACCCTTGCCGGCCTCGCCGGCACGCGCCGCCTCGACGCCCGCGTTCAGCGCCAGGAGGTTGGTCTGGAAGGCGATCTCGTCGATCACGCCGATGATGTTGGCAACCTCCGAGGACGAGGCCTCGATCTTGCGCATCGCCTCGACGGCATTGGCGACGACCGTTCCGGATTGCGTCGCGCTGGTGCTTGCCTGGACGGCCACGGACCGTGCTTCTTCCGCCCGCTTGGAGGAATTCGACACGTTGGCGGTGATCTGGTCGAGGGCGGCTGCGGTTTCCTCCAGCGAGGCCGCCTGCTGCTCGGTGCGCTTGGCAAGATCGTCGGCGCTCTGGCTGACTTCCCGGGCGCCGCTGTCGATCGAGCTTCCCGCCTTCGCCACATCGGCAAGCGTCGTGCGCAGCTGGGAAATGGCGAGATTGAAATCGGCGCGCAGGCTCTCGAAATCGGCGGCAAAGGGCTGCTTCAGCTCGAAGGCCAGATCGCCGGAGGCCATGTGCTTCAGGCCGTCGGCGAGACCGTTGGTCGCCTGCGCCATGGCTTCGGCGCGCGTGCGCTCCGCTTCGGCCGTGCGCAGCCGCTGTTCTTCCGTCAGATGCCGTTGCGTCGCGGCGTCCTCTTCCAGCTTGGCAGTGGCCTGGGCGTTCGCCCGGAAGACCTCGACGGCCGCCGCCATCTCGCCGATTTCGTCCGTGCGGCCCGCAAAGGGAATGGCCGTCGCGGCATCGCCGCCGGCAAGACCGTTCATGGACCCCGTGATCGCCTGGATCGGCCGCGCGATCCCGGTGATCGCAAACCAGATGGAGCCGGCAATGACGAGGGCTGCGGCGATCAGCATCGCGACCGTGACGATGAGCGCCTGGGCATAATTGGCCTTGCTCAGCTCATAGGCGTCGTTTGTGCCTTTCGTATTGATCTCGACCAGCTTGGCGATGCCATCGCTGATGCTCACCTGGAGGGCGCTCATATCCGACAGGAGGATTTTCTCCGTCTTGACATCGTCATTGGCTTCCGACGCCACTTTGAGAGTCTTGGCAAGCTCGGCGTATTGTCCGTAGTCTTCCCGAACCTTCTTCGTAATCTCAAGCTCGATCGGATAGGTATAGATCTTGTCGTAGTCTGCCAGCGCCTTGCTCAGACGGGCGTTGGCCTCCTCAAGATCGGCTTCTGCCCGCTTTTCGCCATCTTCAGCACTGGCGATGACGTGATCGCGCAAGGCGACGTTCACATCGGTAAAGGCCGTGTCGGCATCCTTGGCGAAGCCCAGGCTGGGCATCCAGTTGCCGGCAATGTCGGCCGTGCTTCTGTCGAGGTTCGCCATGGTGCTGACGGCGAACGCAGAGAAGCCTGCGAATATGAGACCGATCACCGAAAGCACGATGATCAAAGCGGTTTTGATCTTGGGGCGGGTCATGAAAACACTCGACGCGTGCCGGAGGCAGCTCATCTGCACTGCACGTCTTAGCTGCCGGCGTCTCATGCCGACGCCGCACCTTAGCGTTTCATCGGTTTATTCACGATTAACGATCGAGCGGCGAAGTGACGGATGCGTTTTAACCCGATCTCAACGCGCGAGCAGACGGAAACCGGGATAAAGCTTCCATGGCGAGATCATTTCCCTCGGAATCGCCCGTTCTCGTCCTCGCGGGACTCGACTTTCGCCCCGGGAACCATATTCTAGATTGCAACTGTATGTCTGGAGACCATCGTGAAAAAAGCGCTTATTCTTGCCCTCTCCGTGTGCGGCTCGCTGCTGTCCGTCACGGTGGCCTCGTCGGCCGATCTCATCCAGGACTACCCCGCAAAGCGCTACGAGCCGCGTGCGGCCTACGTCGCGACGCAGGTCGATTGCGAGCGTCTTCGGATCGACTATCGCTTTCCCTATCCGCGCTACACCGAGGTCGTGCAGGTCTGCTTTCCCCCGGTGGATATGACCCCCTCGGGCATCAGCGGCACAGGCGGCGGCGGTCTCATCTACGCAAGCGGCCGCTCCGGCAACCGCTGACATTGCCGCCGGCAGTGGACCCTCAAGGATAAAGCGCGGCGCATCCGTAACGGCGCGTTTGGGGCCATGGGCATCGGGCGCGCCGACGTCACGGTGTCTTTACCATTCTTCATGGGAAGCCCTGTAACGATTTTCGGGCAACCTGCTTTCGATTACACAGAAAGCGGGACGCCTTTCATGCAGCAGCTTCCAGTCACCTCCAGAATCATCACCGCGGTTTTCTTCAATCCGGAAGACGGCCAGCTTCATCTGCGGCTGAAGAACGGCGAGGAGCGTCGCTTTACCGGCGTCGCCGAAGCCGATGTGCAGGCGATGATCGAGGCTCCCTCGCCGGGCCAGCATTATATCGACCATATCCGCACGAAGTTTCCGAGACTGGCCGCCTGATCGGTTTTCGCGGCGTCCAGGAGGTGCCGGAGACGGGATCCGGTCTTCCTCCCATCGAAAATCCGGCCTCCCGGCAAGGGATGTTCGATGGCGCTCGCTTCCGTTTCGCGGGCCGCGATCGGCCCGAAACCGGATGAGATCGGAGGCTCCGGCCGGCCTGTCCTTGCACTCTCCGGCTTCTGCGCGTAAACGCGGTGTACTGCCGCCAGTTCACCTGTCCCGTCGCAGCGATTTGTGGTTGCCACGGCTTTCCGAGATGCCTAACCTATATTCGAGAGATCGAATATGTGGGCATCCGCCCCAGACAGGCTGAAACTGCCCATTCGAGGGGTTACCGTGTCGACGTCCAGCATCAACAGCGAGCGATATTCCGGCGCGGATTATCTGGCGGAAAACCCGACCTGGCACGAGGAGGATGCGCCCTGGAAAGCCGGGCACATCGCCCGCATTCTCCGGGCCAACGCGGTCGATCCGCAGAGCATCTGCGAAGTCGGCTGCGGGACCGGGGCCATTCTCGAGGTCCTCGCCCGGGATTTTCCGGCGGCCGCGATCGAGGGGTTCGAGATCGCACCGGCAGCATACGAGCGAAGCCTGCAAAGGACTTCGCCGCGTCTGTCCTTCACGCTCGGAAGCCCGTTTGAAAGCGACCGGCGGTTCGACCTGTGCATGGCCATCGACGTCATCGAGCATGTGGAAGCCCCCTTCGACTTCGTCCGCGCGATGAAAGCCATCTCGGATCGTCAGGTGTTTCACATCCCGCTCGATATGAATGCGCTTGCCGTGGGGCGGGGCTGGGTTCTGGAAGAGGCCCGGGAGAAAATCGGGCATCTCCATTACTTCGACCGCTCGTCGGCGCTGGCGCTGCTGCGGGAATGCGGGCTCGACATCGTCGACAGCTTTTATACGCCCTGGGCGATCGACCAATCCGGCAAGACCTGGAAGAAACGGCTCGCGGCCTATCCCCGCCGCCTCGCCTTCTCCCTCGCGCCGCATGCCACGGTTCGCATGATCGGCGGCTGGTCCCTGATGGTTCTCACACGGTCGCGATGACGGCGTGTGAGCGTCCGGGCCCCTCCGTAGAGACGAACGGCGCGGCTTAAATCGGCACAGGCTTCGAGAGAGGATCATGCGGCACTGCGCTTTGTCGAGCCCTAAGCCCTGAGCCAAAGACACCGAGACCGCCCGATGGACTGGACCTATATCCAAGCGAATTTCGACTGGGCCGGGCATATCGTCGAGGCGATCGTCATGGCGGGGATCGTGGCGGCGCTGCTCTGCATTCTCTTCGAGCGGCGCGTGGCGATCCTCATGGGTCTGGCCTTCGCCATCGGACATTTCCATGGCCGGGAAAAGCGCGATTTCGAGGTCAGCGTGAAGATGAAGCCGCCGCATCTCGAGGGCTACGAGATGTGGAAATGGTCCTTCGACCAGATGACGGATTTCTGGCCGACGGCGCTGGTGATCCTCGCCATCGCCGTCTTCGTTTACCGCCGCCGGCGCTGACGCACCAACAGGCTCAGGGCGTGGGCTCGGCGCGGATGATCGTGGAATAGTCGGGACCGTTGGTCGGGTGCGCCTGCGCCTTGGCGCTGATGGCGGCTTTCGCGCGCAGTTCCTTCTCCGGCAGTTTCCAGAGCGTGGCATTCTGGTCGATGAGATAGCTCGGGAGATAGCCCGACAGCAGGATGCGCCAGTCCATGGGAATGCCGGGCGTCACCAGACGGGCGAGATCGAAGATCACGGTGGTGCAGTTGCTGGTCAGCGTATCGTAGAATTGCGGCGTCTCGGCCCGCGCATTGGCGGCGTTGACATAGGTGAGGAACAGGGCGGCGGCCGCCTGCCGCGGCAGGGCCAGAGGATAGAGATAGGTGTCCTCCCGCCGCATATTGGTTCGCAGATACAGGATGTCGCTCTCGTCCGCGGCGATAAAGGCGAGCTCGTAGCTCTTGAAGAATCCGGCGATGGAGGAGAATTCCTCGGTCGTCTCGCGGCGGATCTCCACCGAGAAGACCACGTGCCGGCCATCGGCAAAGCTGAAGCTGACCAGCGTATGGGCGATGGCATCCATGCCCCAATAGGACAGGATGAGATCGGTGCCGGTGATGGTGTCGAGATCGTACCGGCGCGTTTCCCACAGCGGCTCGGCATCGCGCTCGCTCGTCCAGCGGAAGTTGCGCACATTGTGAAGCGTGACGAGATTGCCCGCTTTCCCCCCAGCGCCCTCACCCGCTTCGCCCTCACCCGTGTCACCCTCACCCGTGTCACCCTGAGTTGGCCCGATCGTGCCCGTCACCGTGCGGGCCACATCCGGCGCCCAGTCGCGATCGAGCCGCGGGCGGATCGTCTGCCACCAGAGCCCCACGGCGATCAGCCCGACGAGGAAGATGCCGATGGCGGGCAGCGGATGCCGCCGGCCGAACAGCACGAGGCCGACAATGAACACGACCCAGAGACAAACCGCGCCGCCGCGCACCAGCCCGTCGCCCGGAATGCGGTACCAGAGCGCCAGCGCCGTCCAGCCAGTGGCGAGCAGCGCCAGCAGGAGCAGAAGGATGCCGACAAGGCCGGTGGCAAGGGTCGTGATCAGGCGCATGCAGGAAACCTCGTGAAGGGACGATGCCGATGGGGTGCATCCGCAGAGGCTTAACTAGAGCATGTCTCCCCAAAGCGGAGTCGCCTCCGCCACGCAGACTGCGGGACACCAGAGAGCCAGCGCATGTCGCGCGAAAGCGGGCCGCGGTTTCGCGATGACGACATGCCCCAAAATCAAGGCCCCAAATCAAGGCGCCTCAGCGCGGCGACAGGATGCGGCCGGCGACGGTGAAGGGGCTCGCCACGACCTGACCCGCCGCATCGAGAATGAAGGCACCGACATCCGTCGGCGTCGCCGCACCGGGCCGGCCGAGCGCGCCGATCTGCGGGGCGATCGCCGCAAGGCTCGCATAGCGATCATGGCCGAGGCCGTCCGGCGCATCGAGCGAGGTGATATCGACCACGAGCACGCCATAGGCCCTGGCCGTCTCCCGCACCTTGGGATCCTCGACGTCGAGACGCCCGACCCGCGGGCGCGCACCGCTGAGCAGGCTCGATGCCGCGAGCGCCTCGTCCTGCGGCGAGACGAGCAGCACCAGCGGCGACCGCAGCCGGCCGATCACATCCATCTGCCGGCGAAACAGGTCCGCGTCGATATCGGGGGCGGCAAGGACGACCGACAGCTTGTCGAGCACATCGCCGCGATCCGTCAGCCGCAACTGGCGCACCGATTCCATGATGAGAAAGCCGCCCATGCTGTGGCCGAACAGCAGGATCTGGCGCACCTTTCCCGTTTCGCTGAGCGCCGCCATCAGCGAGACCAGATCGTCGCGCGAAAACAGCACGGCATCGCGATCGGCGAGGTAGCCGGACAGCGCGCCTTCCGACGGCCAGGAAAACAGCACCGGCATCGCCTTGCTGCGCGAATCCGCCGCCATCTGCGCCAGCCGGAACACGCCCTCCTGATAGCGATAGTTGAAACCATGGACGAACAGACCGACCGTGCCGTCAAACCCCGGCTGGGCCACGATGGCGGCCACCATGCTGCGCTGGTCGAGCCTGCGGCGTTCGCGCACCGTCATCGTTTTTTCAGGGTCCGGATGCGTGGACGGATATTCGATTGCCGCCGGCTTGTGCGATGCGGGGATCGACAGCCGGTAGCGCTCATAGGTGAGTGTGCGAGCACGGCCGCTGTCAAAGCCATCGCCGTCCCGCGCGCGATTGGTGACGGCAAAGAGCGTCAGCGACCTGGCTCCGGATGCCGCCTTGGTCGGCTGCCCGGCCGAAACGGCCACGGAATTGGGCACAGGATCGAGCACGGCCGCCGGTGGCCGGTTGGCGCAGCCGGCAAGCCCGGCAAGGACGGCGAGCAGCAGGAAACGGACGGCAAAGCGGACACGCGGCAAGGCGGCGGCACCGGCGTGAATCGCGGTCATCAGGTTTCCCCAAACGTTCAAGCTTATGGTTGTGCAGGCGGGCGCGCGCACCCCGAGAAAGGCTGCGCACACCGTCTCGCGCACCATAGAGGGATGCCGCCCGCCTGACCATCTCGCGCTTTCATCCTCAACATTTTCCGACACACGCCAAGGGCGCATTCGTGACTTTCATGCAACAGCCCCATTTTTCGAGATCCTGTGCGCCGTGATTTACGCGGATCTCCTCTACACGCCGAAAAAAATCCGGCTACTTACCCATCACACGACGCACATAGACTGGTGGCGCCGCCCTCTTTCCGAAGGATATCTTCATGACCCGTTTGACCAAGATCCTGCTGGCTGGCGTCGCTCTCGCGGCTTCCGGCTCCATCGTCCGCGCTGCCGATCTGACGGAGCCGGTCGGCCCGGTCGTCGTTGAAACCAGTGGCGGCTTCTACCTCGGCTCGGTCAGCAGCCTGACCTTCCTCGACGACACGTCGTTCGATGTCGGTGGCTTTACCGTCAACACCGACTACGACGTCGGCTACTACACGGGCGTTCGCGCCGGTTACAGCTTCGGCGAGATGGGCTTCGTCACGCCCCGCATCGAACTGGAAGTCGGCATGGGCAACGCGTCGGTCGACAATCACAGCGTTCGCGGCATCGGTCCCCTCCCCTCCATCGACAGCTATGGCGATGCCCGCACCATCCAGGGTTATGTCAACGGCTACCTCGACATCCCGCTCGGCGGCGCGCTTTCCGCAATCACGCCTTACGTCGGCGGCGGCGCCGGTGTCATGAACCTCGAACTGCGTCGCCAGGGCGCTGTCGGCGGCGGCTTCGGCGCCACGCTGATGGACGATGACGACACGCGCTTCGCCTACCACCTGGACGCCGGCGTCGGCATCAACATCCAGGAGCTCGGCCTGTTCACCAACTTCGCCCTGCTGACCAACACCACGTTCGACATCGGTTACCGCTTCACCGCTGCCGACAACTTCTCCTTCACGGCCCGCGACGGTTCGCGCTCGGAAACGGATTTCCGCAGCCACGCCGTCATGGTCGGCTTCCGCAAGACCTTCTAAGGGCTCTTCGCCCCCTGACTGCAAAAAGCCGGCTGGTCCCACCAGCCGGCTTTTTCGTGTCGTCTTGATTTTAAAGCCCGGCCGGTCGAGTTTGGATCGAAAACCGAGGGGCAGGCTTGCCGACAAACAGACCGACAGGAAAAGGCACGACCGTTCGTGACACCCGCAGACTTTCCGCCGCCCGCAACGGGGACGACGACGCCCCTCCCCGTTTCGGTTGAAGGTCGCGCCTGCCGGACCTGCACGCTCTGCTGCCGCCTGCCGGATATCGACGCGCTGGACAAGCCGGCCAATGCCTGGTGCCGCCACTGCGCTGCCGGGCGCGGCTGCACCATCTATCCCGAGCGCCCGAACCTCTGCCGGGACTTTCTCTGTGGCTGGATGACGCGGCCGGATCTCGCACCGGAATGGGACCCGCTGGTCGCAAAGATGATGGTCTACGAGCAGGGACCGCAGACGACCGTGCTGGTCGATCCCGATCACCCCACGATCTGGCAGCAGGCGCCCTACAAGGCGCTGCTCGCACGCTGGGCCGCAGAGGCCGAGGCGAAAGGCGGCTATGTCGTGCTGTTCGTGGGCGACGACGTCTTCAAGATCGAGCCGTCAGCCGGGTCAGGCCGGGCGCCGCATCCGGGACCGCGCGAGGCGATCCCGGACGGCCATGGCGGCTAGTTCCCGGCGGGGCGTGCCTGGCTCCAGGCGGCGAGCGCCTTGGTGAAGGCCTCGGTGCCGGCCGTCCCCTTTTCGAGCGTCAGCAGCGCACGGCGGCCGTTGCGATAGGTCAGGGGAATATCGATCCAGGAGCGCGTGCGCATCAGGTCGAGATTGGTGGTGACGGCCTCGGGGAAATCGTTGAGAGCGATCATGTGGAAGTCGTCGGTGATCTTCGCCGGCACCGCGATCAGCGGATCGCCGCGATCCTGCTCGTTGCGCTTCATGGCGACGCGCTGGACGCTGTCGATGCTGCCGCCCTCGAAGTTCTCCGGCAGCGAGAACACGAACTCGATCGTATGGCTGGCCGGCAGCGACGTGTCGGTGTTGCGCTTGATCGTCATCAGCGCGGTCAGGCCGCGATCCGGCACGGTGATCTGCGCCTGGATGACCGGCTCGGGACGCTGCCCGGCTTCCGGCGCTTCCTCCTTGAGCGACCACGCCACGCCACCTTCGATGGCGGTGGGGGCCGTCTGGCCGAGACGCTCCTCATAGAGGAACATCTTCTGGGCACCGGCCGGCATCTGGGTCGTGGCCTCGTCCGGCGCGCCGGTCGGGCTGACCGGTGGGGTCTGCGCATCCGAGGCCGGTGTGGTCCCGGGGGTGGTCTCGGGGCTGGTCTCGGGTGTCGTCTCCGGTCCGATGCCGGGCGTGGTCGCCGAGGGGTCGGCCTGCGCCGTATCGGGCGTCGTGGCCTGCGTTCCCGCCGCAGGCGGGGTCGCGGTTGCCGATGCGTCGGCCGTATCGACAGGACGGCTCGCCTCGGTCTGGGCGGCCACGGATTTGCCTTCCTGCGCCGCACTTTCGCCGGCCGGCGGCTGGGCCGCACCCTCGTCGACCTCGCTGCCATCCGTCTGCAGGCGCTGGGTGAACTTGGTGTTCGGCTCGGCCGAGGCGACATCGGTCGTCGCATTGCCGCTGGCGGCGGTTCCCGACGCCGCACCGCCGGTGCCGGTCGCCGAAGCTCCACCATTGCTCGCAGTCGGCGGCGCCGTGTTGAGCGAGGCGATCGTCTCCGTCACCCAGCCGTTCACCGCATCGCGGTTCATCCAATAGGCATATCCGCCGCCGCCGAAGACGAGCAGGAGGACGAGCACGGAGACGATCCGCTTGATGCTGAAGGCCGACTTGCGCGGCTCGGCACGATAGGAGGCCGGACGACGCGGCGCGGCAGGCGCCTCGGTCGGATCGAGCGCCGAACGGCCGGTCTGGGCGGCGGCCGCAGCGCCGCCGGCGGCAAGCAGGCTGTCGATCTCGTCCCAGTTCTGCGGCGGCGGCGGCTCGTCGCCGGCCTCTGTCCGCTCGGTCTCGTTGCTGCGATCGACCGGCCAGGACCAGTCGGACACGGCAGGCTCGACGCTTTCGGGTCCCTCGGGGCGGACCTCCTGCTGGAAGGGATCGGTCTCGTCCAGCGCCCAGGAATGCGATGGCTCGCCCTCGGGCGTCAGCCCACCGGACACGGCCGGCAGGACGACCGGCACGGCATCGGCGAGCGTCTCGTCCCGCCAGTCGTCATGGGGATCGGCGGCCTGTTCGGCCGGATGGGTCTCGACCGCTTCCGTCCAGACGGGCTCGATATGGCCGGTGACCGGCGTGGCGGCATGATCGCCGGCGAGCTCATACGTCTGCTCGGCTGGCTGTTCCGCGACGGGCTGTTCCGCGGCTGGCTCGACAATCGGTTCGGCGACCGGCTCGGCGACCGGATCAATCGGGGCCTCGTTCCATTCCGGCAGATCCCAGCTCGCAGACGGCATGGCGCTGACATCGCTCGACGCTGCGACCGGCTCCACGACGGGTGCGGGCTCATAGGACACCGGCGCGTGCGCCGGCTGTTCCGGCTCGATGGTCTCCGGCGCGATCGAGGCCGGTTCGGCGTCTGGCTCCGGTGCGCTGTAGGGGAGATAGGCCCAATCCTGAACGGGCTCCTCGACGGGCGCGGGCTCCTCCAGGGGCTCTGGCTCATCGGTGACCGGCTCGGGCTCGACGGCCTCTTCGGAGGCGACCGTGTCGTTCTCATCGACGGGCTCGATGGCCGCGTCTTCCGGGTGCGAGACCGGTTCCTGCAGATAGGAAAAATCCTCGACCGGCGTAGAGGCCGCTTCCGGCTGATACCGATCGGCGTCCGGTTCGGCGGCGGGCTCGGCGTAAGCTTCGGGCGCGTGATAAACCTCAGGCTCCGGCTCGGAATAGGGCTCATAGGCCGGCACGTCTGCGGCTTGCGCAGGTTCGTCGGCGGGCTCTTCATAGACCGGTTCGGGCGCGACGTCCGCGACGGGCTCCGGCTCGGAATACGGCGTATCTTCCGGCTCAGGCACGATCGGCGCGGCTTCGACCGGCTGGTCCGGCGCCACATGCGTGACGTCGTAGGGCACGGGCGGCTGCTGGAAGGCAACCTCGGCCGGCGCATCCTCGACGGCGGGAGCGGCTTCGGCCTGCGTATATTCGGGCGCCGTCTCTTCGGGCGCCGTATCTTCTGCTGGCGCATTTTCGGAAAGTGCGCTCTCGGGAGGGGCGTCGTCGACGGGCGCGAAAGCCGGGGCGGCAACCGCTGCGGCCGCAGCCACCGGCACCGGCATCGGCACCGCATCCACTGCCGGCGCTGCGGCGTGGCTGGCCTCCACCTCGGTGATGGCCGCTTCGAGCTTGCCCATCTGCCGGTCGATCATCTCGTCGGAGGGACGAGGCTTCATGCTTTCAAGCTGACGGCGGACGGCGCCTCGGGCCTTTTCGTATACCCTGGAGCGCATGTCCGGACTGTTGTCGGACAGGCCGTCCACGGTCCTGCGAATAACTGCTACAAAATCCGCCATCGAAAACTTTCTTTCAACCCTTCGGGGTGATTAAGCCGATACTTGATACGGCGCAAGCGCGGGATCTCTGCAAAACCCGCGCTTTTCGCCTTTGTCATCACCCCGTTACAGGCTTGTTAACCTAGTCCTCAAACGGATCGGTAACAAGTATCGTGTCGTCGCGCTCCGGACTTGTAGACAGGAGAGCGACCGGTGCGCCGATGAGTTCTTCCACCTGGCGGACGTATTTGATCGCCTGGGCCGGCAGGTCGGCCCAGCTGCGCGCGCCGACCGTGGACTCCTGCCAGCCTTCGAGCGTCACATAGACGGGCTCGACCCGGGCCTGGCTGGCCTGGCTGGCCGGCAGATGGTCGATCTCGACGCCGTCGAGCGTATAGCCGACGCAGATCTTCAGCTCCTTCAGTCCGTCCAGCACATCGAGCTTCGTCAGCGCGATCCCCGTGATGCCGTTGGTGGCGACCGACTGACGCACGAGCGCCGCATCGAACCAGCCGCAGCGGCGCTTGCGCCCCGTCACGGTGCCGAATTCATGGCCCTTTTCGCCGAGAAACTGGCCGATCTCGTCGTGAAGCTCGGTCGGGAACGGGCCTTCGCCAACGCGCGTCGTATAGGCCTTGGTAATCCCGAGGATATAGCCGAGCGATCCCGGCCCCATGCCCGAACCGGCAGCGGCCTGGCCGGCCACCGTGTTGGACGAGGTGACGAAGGGATAGGTGCCGTGGTCGATGTCGAGCAGCGTGCCCTGCGCGCCCTCGAACAGGATGCGCGCGCCCTTGCGGCGCAGGCGGTCGAGCAGCAGCCAGACCGTATCCATGAACGGCAGCACGCGTGCGGCGATCGAGGACAGCTCCTCCATGATCGCGGCATGGCTGACTTCGGCTTCGTTAAGACCGCGGCGCAGCGCGTTGTGATGGGTCAGCAGACGATCGACCTTGGCCGGCAGGGTCGAGAGATCGGCCAGATCCATGACGCGGATGGCGCGGCGGCCGACCTTGTCTTCGTAAGCCGGGCCGATGCCGCGGCGGGTGGTGCCGATCTTCGTGCCGCTGTTGGAGGCCGCATCCTCGCGGATGCCGTCCAGCTCGCGGTGCAGCGACAGGATCAGCGTCGCATTGTCGGCGATGCGCAGGTTTTCCGGCGTGATGGTGACGCCCTGCCCGTCCAGCTTCTCGATCTCGGCGATCAGCGCATGCGGATCGATGACGACGCCATTGCCGATGACGGCGAGCTTGCCCGGACGCACGACGCCGGAGGGCAGCAGCGACAGCTTGTAGCTGGTGCCGTCGATCACGAGCGTATGGCCGGCATTGTGCCCGCCCTGGAAGCGGACGACGACATCGGCGCGTTCGGAGAGCCAGTCGACGATCTTGCCCTTGCCCTCGTCACCCCATTGCGATCCGACAACCACGACATTCGTCATTTCGTTTTTCCTGTCTGCAAGCGCGCGTTTTCATCCGCGCTCATCTTCGCCTCGCACGAAAACGCCCTGCCTCGTCCGGCAATGAGCGCCCGCACCGACCCATGGTCCTGCATCCCGGCCCATGATCCGGGGCTGCAAACCCGCGCATCTATACTGCCTCGTTTTTTCAAAAGCTATTCCGTTTGCCCGGAAATCAGGGCTTTTTGCATGGCAACGCCGCGCTTTACGCGATATGCAGCGGAAAGGGCGCGTCGCGAAACGCTCGGCCCCACCTGTGCGAGATGGAATTTCAGCCTTGAACATCCAGGCCTATCTGATCCTTGCCCTGACCACCTTCATCTGGGGCGGCAACTCCGTGGCCGGCAAGATCGCCGTTGGCCATGTCAGCCCCATGCTGCTGACGGGCATGCGCTGGATGATCGCCTGCGCACTGCTGCTCGCCATCGCCGTTCCCGCGCTGCGCAAGGACTGGCCGCTGATCCGCCGTCACTGGCTGCTGCTCTTCAGCTACGGCGCCGTCGGCTTCACCGCCTTCAATGCCTCGCTCTATTCCGCCCTGCAATATACCAGCGCGATCAATGCGGTGATCGAGCAGGCGGCGGTCCCCATCGTGATCTTCGCCATGAATTTCGTGCTGTTTCGCACCGGCGTGTCGATCGCCCAGTGGTTCGGCTTCGTGCTGACCCTGTTTGCGGTCGCGCTCACCGCCTCGCACGGCGACCTCTCGACCCTGCTCGCGCTCGACCTCAACCGCGGCGATGCGCTGATGATGTTCGCGGTGCTCGTCTATGCCGGCTATACGGTGACGCTGCGCTACAAGCCGGGCATCCACTGGAAGAGCCTGATCGCCGTCTCCGCCTTTGCAGCGCTTCTGAGCAGCGTGCCCCTGATGGTCTGGGAAAGCACCGCCGGCGCGATGATCTGGCCCGACACCACCGGCTGGATCATCGTCGCCTATGCCGGCATCTTCCCGTCGCTGGTCTCGCAGATCCTCTATGTGCGCGGCGTCGAGCTCATCGGTCCCAACCGCGCCGGCCTGTTCATCAACCTCATCCCCATCTTCGGCACGCTCCTCTCGATCGCGCTGATCGGCGAGACGCTCCACACCTTCCACGTCATCGCTTTGGTTCTGGCGCTTGTCGGCATCGCGGTCGCGGAAAAGGGGCGGCCGAAGGCGCAGGCTTAGGGCGCCTTTGTCTCCGCGTCGGGGCTTCCCCGGCTGCAATCGCCATCCGCAGATCCCCCGCCCCCTCTGCGGTCCCGCCGCGACTTCACGCAAAAGCGCCGGACCTGACAAAAGATCCGGCGCTTCCAATCCTATCGTCAGGCCTTTGCGCTTCGGCTTACTCGACGTTGAAGACCAGTGGCTTGGCGTGGCGGATGGCCGGGTTGTCGGTGAGGGTCTGGAGGAGGCTGTCCGGTACGGGGCCGTCGACGTAGAGGAGCGCGATGGCGTCCGAGCCCGCATCCTTGCGGCCGAGCTGGAAGTTGGCGATGTTGACGCCGGCATCGCCGAACGTCTTGCCGATGAAGCCGATCATGCCGGGAACGTCGGTGTTGGTGATGTAGACCATGTGGCTGCCGACGTCGGCATCGAGGTTGATGTCCTTGATCTGGATGAAGCGCGGCTTGCCATCCGAGAATACCGTGCCGGCGACCGAGCGCGTCTGGTTGTCGGTCGTCACCGTCAGCTTGATGTAGCCGTCGAACACGCCGGTCTTGTCGCGCTTGACCTCGGACAGGATGACGCCCTTTTCCTTGATCATGATCGGCGCGGAAACCATGTTGACATCCGACACCTGGCTGCGGATGAGGCCGGCCAGCGCCGCGCTCGTCAGAGCCTTGGTGTTCATGGCGGCGGTGGAGCCGTCATAGAGGATCTCGATTTCCTTGATCGCGCTGTCCGTGACCTGGCCGACGAAGGCGCCGAGCACGTCGGCAAGACGGATGAACGGCTTCAGGATCGGGGCTTCTTCCGCCGTGATCGAGGGCATGTTGATCGCGTTGGAGACGGCCCCCTTGACCAGATAATCCGACATCTGCTCGGCCACCTGCAGCGCGACGTTCTCCTGCGCTTCCGTGGTGGCGGCGCCGAGATGTGGGGTGCAGACCACGTTCGGCAGGCCGAACAGCGGGCTTTCCTTGGCGGGCTCGGTCTCGAACACGTCGAAGCCGGCGCCGGCGACATGGCCGGACCTGATGGCTTCGGCGAGGGCCGCCTCATCCACCAGACCGCCGCGGGCGCAGTTGATGATCCGCACGCCGGGCTTGGTCTTGGCCAGCGCTTCGGCATTGAGGATGCCGCGCGTCTTGTCGGTCATCGGCACGTGCAGGGTAATGAAATCGGCGCGGGCGAGCAGCTCGTCGAGTTCGACCTTGGTCACGCCCATTTCCTCGGCGCGCTCCTTGGACAGGAAGGGGTCGTAGGCGACGACATGCATCTTGAGGCCGATGGCGCGCGAGATGACGATCGAGCCGATATTGCCGGCGCCGATGACGCCGAGCGTCTTGCCGGTGATCTCGACGCCCATGAACTTGGATTTTTCCCACTTGCCGGCCTGCGTCGAGGTATCGGCGGCGGGCAGCTGGCGGGCGACGGCGAACATCAGCGCGATCGCGTGTTCGGCCGTCGTGATGGAATTGCCGAACGGCGTGTTCATGACGATGATGCCGCGGCGCGAGGCCGCGGGGATATCGACATTGTCGACGCCGATGCCGGCGCGGCCGATGACCTTGAGATTGGTCGCAGCGGCGATCAGCTTTTCCGTTGCCTTGGTGGCGGAGCGGATGGCGAGGCCGTCATAATTGCCGATGATCTCGGCGAGCTTGTCCTTGTCCTTGCCGAGCTGCGGCTGGAAATCGACATCGACGCCGCGATCGCGAAAGATCTGGACGGCGGTTTCCGACAGTTCGTCGGATACGAGAACGCGAGGTGCCATGAGAGGCCTCCACTGGTAAAACGTCTTCAAAAAAACGGATGATGCGGTGAAAGGCAACGGGACCGCGCGCCGGGGCGCGGCCCTGCCGAGCCGGCTTTTTTAAGCGGCGGCCTTGAGCTGCGCGGCCTTCTGGGTTGCAAATGCCCAGTCGAACCAGGGCATCAGCGCCTGGAGGTCGGCGGTGTCGATGGTCGCGCCGGCCCAAATGCGGAAGCCCGAGGGGGCATCGCGATAGGCGCCGATATCATGGGCGACGCCCTGCTTTTCGAGCAGTGCCACCATGCCCTTGGCAAAGGCGTCCTGCTGGTCGGGCGCAAGCGCCGTGACGGCGGGATCCACGATCCTGAGGCAGACGGACGTGTTGGAGCGGGTCTCGGCGACGTCGGCCAGATTGGCGATCCAGTCGGTCTTCTCGACATAATCGAAGATGACCTGCGCATTGGCATCCGCCCGCGCCATCAGCGCGTTGAGGCCGCCGAGCGACTTCGCCCATTGCAGCGCATCGATGTAATCCTCGACGCAGAGCATGGAGGGCGTGTTGATCGTCTCGCCCTGGAAAATGCCTTCGACGATCTTGCCGCCCTTGGTCATGCGAAAAATCTTCGGCAGCGGCCAAGCCGGAGTGTAGCTTTCCAGACGCGCGACGGCGCGCGGGGACAGGATGAGCACGCCATGACCGCCCTCGCCGCCCAGCACCTTCTGCCAGGAAAAGGTGACGACATCGAGCTTGGAGAAATCGAGGTCCTGCGCGAAGGCGCCGGAGGTCGCGTCGCAGATCGTCAGGCCCTGGCGGTCGGCGGGAATGAAATCGGCGTTGGGAACGCGGACGCCAGAGGTGGTGCCGTTCCAGGTGAAGACGACATCGCGATTGAAATCGATCGTGGAGAGATCGGGCAGCTTGCCGTAATCGGCGGTGATCTTGCGGGCGTCGGGGAGCTTCAGCTCCTTGACGACGTCGGAAACCCAGCCGGAGCCAAAACTTTCCCAGGCGACCATGTCGACGCCGCGCTCGCCCAGCAGCGACCACATCGCCATTTCCACGGCGCCCGTGTCGGAGGCGGGAACGATGCCGATGCGGTAGTCCGCCGGCACGTTCAGGACCTCACGGGTCAGATCGATGGCTTGTTTGAGCTTGGCTTTGCCGACCTTGGCGCGATGCGACCGGCCGAGCGGTGCATCGGAGAGTGCATCCAGCGACCAACCGGGGCGCTTGGAGCAAGGTCCAGACGAAAAATGGGTGTTCGCCGGACGGAGGTCCGGTGTCGCAGTCGTATTCATGATGGCTACCCTTCCAGATAGAAAGCACCTCGTTAGGGAGGCGTGTCCTGCCCTCGCAGATACAGAAACCGCTCATGGAAGGCAAGACAAAATTCGACGGTGCCATCCGGCCGCCGACTGTCAGGCCGGGGATCCCGTGCCCGGATATTGTCGAGGCGACGCGGCGCGCACCCTAGCGCGACCGGCCGCCATGGACGGCGAGCGCCAGGGCGTAGCCGGCCAGGAGGGCCGCCGCGAGGCTGGTCATCGGGTGATCGTTGACGGTGGTATGAACGGTGGTGCGGATCGTTTCGACGGCGTCGGCGCGGCGCTTCGAAATGCGGCTGCGGAGCGTCTCGATCTCCGCCTTCAGCGCGGTCACCGTGTCGGCGGCGTCGCTGGAGGACTGGTCTTCCTTGGCGGCGAGCGCCTCATCGACCAGCGGGGCGTCGGTGTGGCCCTCGGTGGTGTCGTCGGGATCGATCGTGCCGCGGGGGATGGGGTTTCCGATATCGGTCATGGCGGGCTCCTCTGTTGGAGCCAGAACAACCGGACCGCAACAAGGTTCCGCCCGCCTCGTTCATCCCGACCAGGCGAGATCTTTGTCTTTACCGCATCGTCCGACGCCGAAGCGATCCCGCTTCGGCTGGAATGCCCTAGTAGAGCTGGAAGCGCAGGCCGGCGCGGACTTCGTGGCGGGACAGGCCGTCGTCGCGCGCCGTCTCGCCGGCTCGGGCGAACATGTCGCCGGCCGCGATGTCGGAATAGCGGTAGCTGATATCGAGCTTCAGACGCTCGGTGAGATCGTAGGAGGCGCCGGCCATGAGGGCATAGGTGAAGCGCCAGCTGCTGTCGCCCGCGTAGTCGCTCCCCGAGATGGGGACGCCGCCGGATTTCGCGGTGACATCGTTCCAGTCGAGCGAGGTGGCACCGATGCCGGCGCCGAGATAGGGGGTGAAGCCGGCGACGGTCGCCAGATCCACATAGCCGTTCGCCATGATGCCGACGCCGCGCAGATCGGCCCGGTAGCGCGCGGTGGTCCCGGTCGCGTCGCTGGTGCCGGAGAAACGGCCCTCGAAGAGGTCCGCGGTGATATCGGCGCGCAGGATGTCGGTGAAGCGGTAGCCGAGGCCGAGCGTGCCGGAGACGGGACGGTCGAAGCGATCGTCGTCGAAGCGGCTGCGGGTGCCGCCGACCGAGAGGTCGGAGCCGGTATCGGGGCGGAAGGCGGCCACGCCGAGATCGGCGCGGAGATAGAGGCCGGTCGAGACGGTCTCGGCTGCGATGGTGACCTCTGGCGCCGACAGGAGCACATCCTCGGCCTGTGCCGCCGGCGAGAGACCGAGGCCTGCCGCGAGGAAGGCTGCCGCGATGGTCGCGCGGCCCGGAACGACCGATCCTGCAGTGCCCGAATGTGAAAGACGCGTCATGGAGCCCTCGATTGCCGGTGCCCCGCCGGTCCGCGAATCAGGCGACCGGGGGAGGAACAGGCGTTAACTTTTGGGCCGGTATGGTTAATGCCGCGTTAACGCGGGGGCGCCCTCTCAGGCGGCAAGCCCGGCGTTGCGGGCATCTGCAAAGGACGCGGGACGCTCCGCCATGACGCTCGCCTCGAAAACGACATCCGCCTCGGCAAGCCTGTAGTGCACCGGCGGTCCGGGATCCCGGCGGACATCGAGCGGGCCGGCGCCGGCAGTGCCCGGCTGGCCGAGACCGTCGATCAAGGCGTTGATATCGACCTCGCGGGCCACAAGGCACTGGAGAAGGAGGCACACGGCGGCATCCGACAGGCTGTCCACGGGCACGATCCGCTCGAAAATCTGGTCCATGCCGCTATGGCCGGTGATCCGCCAGAAGTGTCTTTCCATCGTCGCGTCCCGTCAAGTTTTCATCGAATCATCCGGGATCGACCCTAACCCGCGAGGCGGAGCGCACAAGCAACCCACGGCACCGCCCGCCATGCTGGTTAAGACGGCGTCAACAGGCCACCCGCTTCGTGTGCCGGAAACGCACGAAAGCCGCCCTTGCGAGGCGGCTTTGCGGCATTTCGGACAGGGGATGCTTACTTGTAGACGGGCTGTTCGACCGGATAGTCCGGCACATAGGCTGCCTGATCGCAACCGCCGAAGTTGTAGCGCAGGCCGGCGCGGGCTTCGTGGACATTGATGCCCTTGTCGCGGCCGGGGCCGCCGCTCGCCTTATAGCCGAACATGTCGCCGCCGACGATCTGGCGGAAGCGATAGCCGACGTCGGCCTGCAGGTTGCAGGTGATGTCGATCGCCGTACCGGCCATGAGGCCGTAGGTGAAGCGCCACTTGCGCTTGCCGCCATGCTCGAACGTGTCGTCGCAATTGTTGGGGTTGCCGGATTCGCAGCTGGTGTTCTTCAGCTTGTCCCAGCGCACCTGCGTGCCGCCGATGCCGGCGCCGACATACGGGGTGAAGATGCCGTAGGTGCCGATATCGACATAGGCGTTGGCCATCAGGCTCCAGGCGGTCATCGAGGAAATGTCGCGCGAGGTGCAGAACGTGGCGACGCCGCAGCTGCCGCTGGTGGAGCCTTCGAAATCGGTCTTGCCGAGGTGATCGAGCGTCAGATCCGTGCGCAGGTGCTTGGTGATCTGGTAACCGACGCCGATGCCGCCGGTCCAGGTGTCGTCGAGATCGTAGCTGTCGAAATCGCGCTCGTAGGAATTCGATCCCTGGTAGAATTTCGCGCCGCGCAGCTTGGTGAAGGCGTAGCCGACATCGCCGCGCAGATACCAGCCGCTGGCTTCGCTGACCTCGACGGGGGCTGCTTCGACGACGGGTTCGAGCGGGGGCTGATAGAGGTCGGCGGCAAAGGCGACGGTGCCGGTCAGCATAGCTGCCACAACGCCGAGCACGATAGTCTTCATGGCTCACTCCATTACAATGTTGTGTCAGCCCACCTCATCGTGCAGCCCGACCGTCCTGTTGACGGGCATCATGACGGAGATTGGTTAAGCTGCGCTTAACCACAAATCTTCACCTTGTTTCGAGATAAAAAAACCCGGCCGAAGCCGGGTTTCAAACGTCGATCATCCGTGTTGGGACGCTTAAGCCGCGTGTCGGGCCGAGCCGATGACGGAGACGAGCTCGTCGACGATGCGCTCCACCTGGCCGCGATCGTCGCCTTCCGCCATGACGCGGATCAGAGGCTCGGTGCCGGAGGGGCGGATGAGCAGGCGGCCGGTCTTCGACAGCGCGGCCTCGGCATCGGCGATCGCCTGGCGCACGGCATTGTCTTCGAGCGGCGCACCGGCGGAGACGCGCACGTTTTTCAGCACCTGCGGCACGGGGGTGAACTTGTGGCAGATCTCGCTCACGGGCTTGCCGAGCCGCTTGACGCTGGAGAGCACCTGCAACGCGGCAACGAGGCCATCGCCCGTCGTGCCGAAATCCGACAGGACGATATGGCCGGACTGCTCGCCGCCGATGTTGAAGCCCTTCTCGCGCATATGCTCGACCACATAGCGGTCGCCGACCTTGGTGCGCTGGAGCGACAGCTTGCGGCTCTGCAGATAGCGCTCGAGCCCGAGATTGGACATGACGGTGGCGACGATGCCGCCGCCGCGCAGGGTGCCTTCGGCCGCCCAGCTATCGGCGATGACGGCCATCAGCTGGTCGCCATCGACGATGCTGCCCTTCTCGTCCACGATCAGCACGCGGTCGGCATCGCCATCGAGCGCGATGCCGATATCGGCGCGCACCTCGTGCACCTTCTTCGACAGCGCCGCCGGGCTGGTGGAGCCGCAATCCAGATTGATATTGGTACCGTTCGGCTCGGTGCCGATCGACACCACGTCCGCACCGAGCTCCCAGAGGGCGGCGGGCGCGACCTTGTAGGCGGCGCCATTGGCGCAATCGATGGCGATGCGCAGGCCCTTGAGCGTGACGTCGCGGGGCAGCGTGCGCTTGGCATGCTCGATATAGCGGTCATGGACGCCGTCGATGCGCTTGGCGCGGCCGATCTCGTTGGAGCGGGCGAGCTGCATCGACAGGTCCTGGTCGAGCAGTTCCTCGATCTGGCTCTCGATATCGTCCGAAAGCTTGTAGCCGTCCGGGCCGAACAGCTTGATGCCGTTGTCCTCGAACGGATTGTGCGAGGCGGAGATCATCACGCCGATATCCGCGCGCAGCGACCGCGTCAGCATGGCGACGGCGGGCGTGGGAATGGGGCCGAGGACGAAGGCATCGACACCCGCCGCGGTGAAGCCGGCGACCATGGCGTTCTCCAGCATATAGCCGGACAGCCGCGTATCCTTGCCGATGACGACCCGGTGGCGGTGGGCGCCGCGCCGGAAGATGGTGCCGACGGCGATGCCGACCCGCATGGCGAGATCCGGCGTCATCGGGAAAATGTTGGACTGCCCGCGAATGCCGTCGGTGCCGAAATATCTGCGCTTCATGATCGCTCCATCCTATCGTCCAAACCGTCTTGTGCTGGCCGTCTTCTGCTGGCCGTCTGCCCGAAGGCGAGGCCGGGCCGGACGCCCCTGTCTTCTTCGCACGCGCGGTGCGTCGTCGTCCTTCTGCCACAGACACGCAGAAAACGGCATCCTCCGGGCCATCAGAAATGATTACACGTCGTTACCTTCGCAAAGCTGACCCGAAATGCGGACGGCAGACGCGCCGAGAACCACGCACGCGGGACGCGCCGTGGGGGAAACAGTTCGGACGAGGCGCTGGAAGCTGCCGCGGTAAGTAGAAGTTGGAAGATGACATCTTCCAGCGCCTCGTTCGGTGGTTTTTCCCGCAGCCCGGCCGTCTCGAAGAGGATTCCCTCGGCTTCACCCGAGAGCGCGTCCGGCAGTCACGGCGCGGCTTGCCGCCGCCTTGCCAGGTTTCACAGGACGATCGCGGTTTCAACGATCGCCGCCTCTTGTATGACATCGCCACACCGCAGGCCTTTCTGAGGTCCCACGGCTGACGGCCTTTTCGCGAGCCCGACGATGAGGATGTGCGTCATCCCCTCACAATCGGCACCGGCCCCGCCTCGCCGGAACGCCTTCCGGTGCATCCGATAACGGGACGAGCCCGACGATGAGGATGTGCGTCATCCCCTCACAATCGGCACCGGCCCCGCCTCGCCGGAACGCCTTCCGGTGCATCCGATAACGGGACGAGGCCAGTATGGTGCTGGAAAAATCGGGCGGGGAAAAGAAAGCGCGAAAAAAAGGATGGCCCGACAGAAAAAATCCTCCGGCTTGCGCCGGAGGATGTCGATGTCGGGGGTCGTGCTGAGGGTGGTTCAGGCTCGCGCCTTATTGCGGCTGCGGCTCCAGACCGCCTTCGGCTTCGCCCTTCGGCGTGGTGCCGTCCTTCTTGGTGCCGGTCGAGGGGACGGCCGAGCCGCGATGCGGCGGCGAGTCGTCGCCGAGGTCGCGGGCGGGCTTGTCGCCGCGGATCAGCGCCTTGATTTCTTCCCCGGTCAGCGTTTCGTATTCCAACAGGCCTTCCGCCACCGCCACGAACTGCGAGTTCATGTCGGTGATGATCCGGCGGGCCTCGTCATAGGCCTCGTCGATCAGCCGGCGCACCTCGTTGTCGATCTTCTGCGCCGTGGCTTCCGACACGTTCTTCGACTGCGAGACGGAGTGGCCGAGGAAGACTTCCTGCTGGTTTTCGCCGTAGGAGACCTGGCCGAGCTGGTCGGAGAAGCCCCACTGCGTGACCATGGCGCGGGCAAGCTTGGTCGCCTGCTCGATATCGGACGACGCGCCGGAGGTGATGTTTTCCTTGCCGAAAGTGATTTCCTCGGCAACGCGGCCGCCCATCATGATGGCGAGGCGCGAGACCATCCACTTGTAGCTCATCGAATAGCGGTCGCCCTCGGGCAGCTGCATGACCATGCCGAGCGCGCGACCGCGCGGAATGATGGTGGCCTTGTGCAGCGGATCGGCAGCGGGAACCTTGAGTGCGACAATGGCATGGCCGGCTTCGTGATAGGCCGTCAGCTTCTTCTCGGACTCGGTCATGGCGGAGTTGCGGCGTTCCGCACCCATCATGATCTTGTCCTTGGCATCCTCGAACTCGGCCATGGTGACGACGCGCTTGTTGCGGCGGGCGGCCATCAGGGCGGATTCGTTGACGAGGTTCATCAGGTCCGCACCGGAAAAGCCGGGCGTACCGCGGGCGAGGATCTTCAGATCGACGTTCGGTGCGAGCGGCACGTTGCGGACGTGAACCTTGAGGATACGCTCGCGGCCGTTGATATCCGGGTTGGGAACGACGACCTGACGGTCAAAGCGGCCCGGACGCAGCAGCGCGGGATCGAGAACGTCGGGACGGTTGGTCGCGGCGATGAGGATGATGCCCTCGTTCGCCTCGAAGCCGTCCATTTCGACCAAGAGCTGGTTCAGCGTCTGCTCGCGTTCGTCGTTGCCGCCGCCGAGACCCGCACCGCGGTGACGACCGACGGCATCAATTTCGTCGATGAAGATGATGCAGGGCGCATTCTTCTTGGCCTGCTCGAACATGTCGCGGACGCGGCTGGCGCCGACACCGACGAACATTTCGACGAAGTCCGAACCCGAGATCGTGAAGAACGGCACATTGGCTTCGCCGGCGACCGAGCGGGCGAGCAGCGTCTTGCCGGTGCCCGGAGGGCCGACGAGCAGAACGCCGCGCGGAATGCGACCGCCGAGGCGCTGGAATTTTTGCGGATCGCGCAGGAATTCGACGATTTCCTCGAGATCCTGCTTGGCTTCGTCCACGCCGGCGACGTCATCGAAAGTGATGCGGCCATGCGCTTCGGTGAGGAGCTTCGCCTTGGACTTGCCAAAACCCATGGCGCCGCGCGAGCCGCCCTGCATCTGCCGCATGAAGAACAGCCAAACGCCGAGGATCAGCAGCATGGGGAGCAGCGTGCCGATGAAGCTCAGGAAGCCGTTCGACCCATCCGTTTCCGGACGGACGGTGACCGTCACGTTCTTGGCTTCGAGCCGCTCGGTCAGCGCCGTGTCCACGGAGGGCGCATAGGTCTGGAAGGTCGCGCCGCTCTCGTTATAGGTGCCGAGCACCTTGTTGCCGGTGATAACAACGTCCTTGACGCGGCTGCCATCGACATCCTTCAGGAACTGCGAGAACGGAACTTCCCGCGAGCCGCTTCGCTCGGACGGCTGCTGAAACATGCTGAACAGCGCTATCAGCAACAGAGCGATAATGGCCCAGAGGGCAAGATTACGAAAATTAGGGTTCATCGAACTCCCCGGAACCGGTGCTGGCCCCGCGACCGGGGCTCATATTTCTTCGCTAACATAGGGTTCGCGAGAGGCCTTGCCAAGGCAATCCGCCTTTTGGCTGATCATTTCATCGCGATATCGTCAACCGGACAGGCCGGATAGGGCGCGCGGCCGATCTTTGCGGCCATGCTTTGCGCGATCATCAGGTCGAAACGCGGCAAAAAGGTGTCGTAGGGCGCGATGACCGGGCTGAGGCAAAAGGCCTCGTTTCCGGCGGGGGTGCCATCCGGGGAGAGCATCTGGGGAGAGGCTCGACCGACGCGGCCGGCGATGCCGGCGGGGATGTCTCGGGAGGTGATCCTTGCCGTCAGCGCGGGATCTCCGCCGGCCTTTACCGTGAGCGGGACTGCGCCCGTGTTCTCGACCGTGAATCGGCCGTCCCAGACGATGGACTGGCCGGGTGCGACGATTAAGGGCGGCGGGAGATTGCGGCGCTCGCGATAGACGAACAGGCGCCCGCCGCGCCGCTCGAACACGCAGCTGCCGGCGGTGGCGGCGGTGGCCGCGGGATCGCCCAGAGACGAGACCAGGCGGGCGACGGTCTCCTGCCCGATCGGATGCGGCTTTCCGGCGAGCGTGGCGGCGAGAAGCGCGAGCAGACGCTGCCAACCGGCATCGGCAAGGTCGAGATCGGCAAGCGCGATCTCGGCGGCCACGGCCTCATGGATGCGGACATGGCGCGTGAGACGGTCCGACAGGAGAGCTGCGGAGCGGAGGCGCCCTGCTGCGGCATCCGGCGGGGCGGTTTCGGCTTCCGCCGCCGAGGGCCGGGGTCCGGCCTTGCGGATACGGACGCGCTCGAAACGGGGATCGTCATTGCTCGGATCGTCGATCCAGCCCTCCCCGCGCGATGTCAGCATCTCCCGCACGGCCTGCCGGCGAATGCCAAGAAACGGTCGGCAGATCCAGAGCCGGCGGCCGAAGAGAACGGCGTCCGCCATGCCGGCCAGGCCTATGGGAGGCAGGCCGATGGGAGGCATTTCGAGGGGGATACGGTCGCGATCCACCCCGCCCTGCCGGCTCCGGGCGGCGCGCATGGCGATGGTCTCCGCCTGGTCGTCGGCGGAATGGCCGGTGACGACGAGATCGGCCCCGAAGGTCTCGGCCGCTGCGCAGAGGAGGCGGTAGCGGGCGAGACGCGCTTCCGCCTGCAGGCCGGAGGTGACGCCTGAATGCGACCAGCGGGCGACATGGTGGGGGATGCCGAGCCCCTGGCAGCGCCGGGCGACGGCCGCAGCCTCGGCCGCGGACCCGGGGCGCAGGGCGTGATCAATGGTGCAGGCGACGAGGCGATGGGGCGCGCCGAACGTCTTCAGCGCGTGATGAAGGGCGAGGAGCAGGCCGATCGAATCGCTGCCGCCGGAGACGGCGACGAGGATGGTGGACGATGGGTGCAGGCGCGTGAGGAAATGATGGGCCGCAGCGATGGGCTGGTCGATGCGGGGCTGGTCGATGTGGGGCTGGTCGATGTGGGGCTGGTCGATGTGGGGCTGGCCAATGCCGGGCTCGGGTGTCGCAAGCGTCGCACGCTCGGGCTCGGACGTCTCGGCATCGGCATCGGCCGGCGCGGGCGGCCGCATCAGCAGGACAGGCGGCTCTGCTCGCTCGTGACCTTGGCCTTCACCGCAGGCGAGGCCTTGGGATAGCGCTTGCCGACCTCGCGCAGCGTCGCGCAGGCGGTTTCCTTGTTGTCGAGCGCGGCCAGCGACATGCCGAGCTTCAGGAGCATTTCCGGCGCCTTGGGCGACTTGGAAAAGGCCTGATGCGCATTGAGGAACGTCTTGGCGCTGTCGTTGAACTTGCCCTGGGAATATTGGGCCTCGCCCATCCAGAAGCTGGCATCCGCCGCCTTCTCGCCCTTGGGGAAGGCTTCGAGATAGTCGCGGAACTCGTTTTCGGCCTGGCTGTAATCGCCCGAGAGCACATGGCCATAGGCCGACTGGTAGAGATCGCCGGGATTGTCGAGGCTCGCGGTCTGCTGCTCGGTCTCGGGCGTGGAATTGAGGCCGGGCGCGGCGCGCGTGTTCGGATCGGTGGAAGCGACCGAGCCGATGTCGGTGCCCGGCCCGGCACCCGGATTAGCACCGGGATCCGGCAGGTTTTCCGCATTGGTGCCGATCGGGTTGCCGGCATCGTCGAGGATGATCTGGCCGAGCGTCGTCGGCAGGCTGCCCTGAGAGCCGGTGGCCGCGCCCGGGGCAACGCCCGGCACGCCGCGGGCGGCCGTCTCCGATCCCGTGCTTGCGCCGGGATCGGTAACGGTTGCCGACGGTGCCGTGCGACCGGTGGTCGCCATGGCCTCGTTGGAGGTGCGCGGCGTTTCGAGCGCCCCGCTCTTGCGCGGAGCCGCAGGCTTGCCGCCTTCGAGATCCTGAAAGCGCAATTCGTTGTCTTCCTGGAACTTCCGGATCTGCTCCTGCATCTGCAGGAGCTGGAAGCTCATTTCCTCGATACGCCCGTTGAGGGAGCGGATCGTTTCCTCGAGTTGCCCGATGCGCCCGGCCTCGCTGGCCTGTACCTTCAGCACTGGCGCTTGTGGCGCGGGCTTCGTGTCGTTGCGGTGGAACGTCTTGTCCAACCAGCCGGAAAGCGGCATGGCAGTCACGGGCTGGCTCAGCGACCCGAAGGCGCCAAGACCGATCATGGCTGCCACGACAATGTTCTTCATGTCATGTGTCCCGTTCGATACCGATCATGTCGCAGGCCGAGGCGAAGGAAGCCCGCCTCTACCGCACTGCAACCGCCGCACAGTTTTCCAATTGCCTGCAAAAAGCAACGGAGTTCGGTCAAAGTGTGACGAAAAAGAAAGGCGGCCCTTGCGGACCGCCTCCCCCAACCAAAAGCTCGTGTCGACGCGCGGGACCGGCGAGCCGTGTGCCCGCCGAAACCGGTCGTTCGAGACTTACATGTTGCCGCCGCCGAGAACGGTGACCGAGCGGCGGTTCTGCGACCAGCAGGAAATGTCGTCGCAGACGGCGACCGGCTTTTCCTTGCCGTAGGAGATGGTGCGCATGCGGCCGGCCGGAACGCCCTGGCCCGAGAGGAACTCCTTGGCGGCGGCGGCGCGACGGGCGCCGAGCGCCAGGTTGTATTCGCGCGTGCCGCGTTCGTCGGCATGGCCTTCGACGGTGATCTGGTAGTTCGGATACTTGGCCAGCCACTGTGCCTGGCGCGACAGGGTCGCCTGGGCATCGGCGCGGATGGACGACGAGTCCGTGTCGAAGAAGATGCGGTCGCCGACATTGACCGTGAAGTCCTGCTGGGAGCCCGGCGTTGCCGAACCGCCGGCGCCGAGGCCGAGGCCGGCGGCATCGTTCGGCATGTTGTTCTTCTTGGAGGCGCAGCCTGTAATGGCCAGCGACAGGAACAGGGCGATCGCGACGGGATTGCGTGCGAGGGACTGAAGACGGCCTGTGGCCGGGACGTGAATGCGGCTCATGAGCCGGTCTCCTTGGTAAGCGAAGGTCGGGAAGACGTGAAGTTTAGGGTTGCCGAACTGTAACCGGAAGCGGTTAACCTTCATGCAACGGAGATGGTTAAAACTCTCTCAACACGCGACCATCGCGTGGGTCGTAATCCGTCTTTTGCGGCGGGAAAGCGGCATTTGGCCCCATTTCCCACCGCAATCGCGAGATCTGGCTATTCCAGAAGCGGCGACCAGGCCGGGTCGGAAGCAAAGCCCTGCGTGGCGACGCGCTGCTCGTTATAGCCCGTGAGGTCGATGGAATAGAGCTGCGGACCGCCGGCACCGGCATCCTGGCGGAAGAACATCAGCACGCGGCCGTTCGGCGCCCAGGTCGGGCCTTCATTGTGGAAGCCCGAGGTCAGGATACGCTCGCCCGAGCCGTCCGGCTTCATCACGCCGATCGAGAACTTGCCGCCCGACTGCTTGGTGAAGGCGATGAGGTCGCCGCGGGGCGACCAGACCGGCGTCGAATAGGAGCCGTCGCCGAACGAGATGCGCGTCTGGCCGGAGCCGTCCGCCCCCATGACGTAGAGCTGCTGACGGCCGCCGCGGTCGCTTTCGAACACGATGCGCGCACCGTCCGGCGAATAGGACGGCGAGGTATCGATGGCCGGCGTCGAGGTCAGGCGCGTCGTCGTGCGCGATCGCAGGTCCATCGTGTAGATATTGGCGTTGCCCTCCTGCTGGAGGCTCATGATGACGCGCTGGCCATCCGGCGAGAAGCGCGGCGCGAAGGTCATGCCGGGGAAGTTGCCGACCACCTCGCGCTGTCCGGTTTCCAGCTGCAGCAGGTAGACCCGCGGCTCCTGGCCCTCGAACGACATATAGGTGATTTCCTGGCGGCTCGGCGAGAAGCGCGGCGTCAGCACGATGTCGTTGGAATTGGTGATGGCGCGCGCATTGGCGCCGTCCTGGTCCATGATGGCGAGCTGGCGCTTGCGGGCCGTCTTCGGGCCGCTTTCGGCGACATAGACGACGCGGGTATCGAAATAGCCCTCTTCGCCGGTGATTTCCTTGTAGATCGCGTCCGCGATGATGTGGGCGAGACGGCGCCAGTTTTCCGGCTGGGTGAAATATTGCTGGCCGGTGATCTGGTTCTGCGCGGTGGCATCCCACAGGCGGAACTGGGCCTTCAGGCGGCCATCGCCCTCCTGCGTCACGCGGCCGGTGACGAGCGCCTGCACGTTGAGCACGCGCCAGTCTTCAAAGCGCGGCGGCGCATCCGGATTGGTGACCTTCTCGATGAAGGCCTTGCGATCGACCGGCGCGAACAGGCCCGACCGTTTCAGGTCGGCCGCCACGACGTCCGAGATCTTCTGCCCCATCTCCCCTTGCAGGAAGTCGGTGATGGCGATCGGCAGCGGCTCGACATTGCCCCGGTTGATGTTGATCTCGACGCGCGCATGCGCCGGGCCGGTCGCAACAGCGACCAGACCCGTCAACGCGACGAAGAGCCGGAAAAAGGTGCGTCTAAGCATGATTACGGAGCCTCTCAGCAGTCCATTCGGTATGATGACGGCCATCCCGCGAAGCGATGGCCGGTGTGATGTCGTTGGTGTTCGCAGAGCCGGCGGTCACAGCAGCATGTCCGACGGATCGAAGTGGATGACGACTTCCTGCCAGGAGTCGTATTTGTCGGCCGGCAGCTTGAACGGTGCGGAGCGGCGCACGGCGCGCGTGGCGCTGCCGATCATGGCGCGCTGCGAGGTGGGCGTGCCCCCCGTCGCTTCGACCTCGGGCTGGCCGACGATCTCGCCCTGGGGATCGAGCTGGATGGTGACGGTGATCACCATGCCCTCGAGATCCGCCATGCCGGGGATGATCGACCAGTTCTTCTGGATCGCGCCCTTCAGCGCGTCCATCTCGCTCAGCGACAGCGTGTTGCCGGTCGTCGTCTTCTTGCCGCCGAGCGCTGCCTTGTCCTGCGAGCGCTTGGCGCCGCCACCCGACGAGTCCGTCTTGTTGAGGAGGGCTGCCACCTCGTCGGCGTTGAAGTCGCTTTCCTTCTGGGACGACGTCTTCTTCTGTTCCTTCGGCGCCGCATCCGTCTTGCGGTCGGGCGTCTTGGCGGTCTGGGCCGCGGCGGTCTGCTCCACCTTCGGGCGCGCGGTCGGGGCCGGCACGTTTTCCGGCAGGGCGGCGGCATCCGGGCTTTCGGCGGGCGTCTGCTCGGCCGGCGTCGGTGTCTGTTCGGGCGTCGGCTCGGCCTTCGCCTCGGGCTGCGGCTTCGGATCGGGCTTGGGGTCCGGCTTCACCTCTTCCTTGGGTTCGGGAAGGGCGGCGACCTCGGTGGCCGGTTCGGCCGGCGGCTTTTCGGACGGCTTGACCTCTTCCTTCACCGGGTCCGGCGACGGCGGCGCGTCCTCCGACTTCGGCGGGGCGGCGGAGGCCTGGTTTTCGATCGGCTTGGACACCGGCTTCGGCGGCGTCTTCATGTCGACGTCGTTGTCGCCGACATTTTCGGCCTCGGGCTTGGTCTGGGGTTTTTGCGAGGGCTTGGGCGCAGACTTCTCGGCCATCGGCGCCTTGAGGTCGCCCTGCTGGATCTGGCTCATCTCGCTGATGATTTCGACGGGCACGGACTCGACCGCCGCAACCTCGAGAGGCTTCGGACTGCCGAGCGACACCAGCGCCCAGGTGAGCACCAGTCCGTGAAGCACAGCGGAGGTGGCGATGCTGCCCTTCATGTCAAAGGCTCACTTGTCCGTTTCCTGGAGGGTCACGAGACCCAGGTTCTTGAAGCCGGCCGAGGAGATGCGCGCCATGACCTTCATGACCGTTCCATAGTCCGCATTGGTATCGCCGCGCACATAGATGCGCTCTTCGTAGCCGGTCTTGGCGATGGCCTCGAGCTTCGGCACGACCTCTTCGAGGGTGATGGGGCTTTCCTGCAGGAAGATCTCGCCGGCCGGGTTGACCGAGATCGTGATCGGCTGCGTATCGGAATTCAGCGCCTTGGCCTGGGTTTCCGGCAGGTCGATCGGCACGCCGACGGTCATCATCGGTGCGGCCACCATGAAGATGATGAGCAGCACGAGCATGACGTCCACGAAGGGCGTCACGTTGATTTCGCTCATGACGGCCTTGCCGCCGCGTCCACGCCCGCGGCGTCTGCCGCCCGAGCCCTTGGATCCGCCCACTGCCATACCCATCGTCGCGGTCTCCGTCCGGTCTTATTGAGCCGCCTGGCGCGGCTGCAGCTTTTCGTCGATCTGACGCGACAGGATCGCGGAGAACTCGTCGGCAAAGCCTTCCATGCGGGAATTGATCTTGCCGGCATCCGCCGTGAACTTGTTGTAGGCGATGACGGCGGGGATGGCGGCGAGAAGGCCGATGGCGGTGGCGAGCAGCGCTTCGGCGATCCCCGGCGCCACGACGGCCAGATTGGTGGACTTCGAGCCGGCAATGGCCTGGAACGACGTCATGATGCCGATGACGGTGCCGAACAGGCCGACGAACGGGCCGGCCGAGCCGATGGTGGCGAGCGAGCCGAGGCGCGCTTCGAGCGCTTCGGATTCGCGCGACAGCGTCACGTCCATGGCCCGGTCGATGCGCATCTGCAACCCGATCGGCGAGCGCGCGCCGCGCTCGAAACTCTTCTTCCACTCGCGCATGGCCGAGACGAAGATCGCCCCCATGCCGGAGGTCTGGCGATCCGACAGCGTGCGATAGAGCTCTTCCAGCGACTGGCCCGACCAGAACACCTGCTCGAAACTATCGAGCTGGCGACGGACGCGGGCATAGCGGATGGTCTTGTCGACCACGATCGCCCAGGTCCAGACCGAGGCGGCCATGAGCCCGAGCATGACCAGCTTCACGACGAAGCCGGCCTCCATGAAAAGAGACCACAAGGTCACGTCCGTGGTCACAGCGGCCAATCCAGCCTGTTCCATGCTTTCAAATCCCCGAATCCGGACGCCCGGCAAGAGCCATCACATGCTCGACGCCAGGTCGCTCAAACGTCATTGTTTTCAAGTTCGCCCCGGCAGCCCGCCGCCGATCGCACACGTGCAATCCAAGCTTCGGGCAAACCTTTCCCGCGTAATCTTGGTCAAAGGATGACGTGCAGTGCACAAAATCCCGTGGGTCGATAAGACATCATTATGGTTAAGGGAGTGTTACCGGGGGTCTGGCCACGGGCGGAAGAGACGGCCGGACGTCAGATATCCGCGCCGAGCGCGCGGAACAGCGTCCGATACTGCCCGGCGGCGGCGTCCCAGGAGAAATCCCGGGCGCGCCTGAGCCCGTCCGCCGCAAGCCGGGTCCGCAGGCCCTCGTCCCGCATCAACGCGACGATGCCCTCGGCGATCGCCGCATCGGACGCGGGATCGACGAGCAGGGCCGCGCCGCCTGCGATCTCGTCCGTGGCGGTGGCCGCGGCGGTCAGAACCGGCGTGTTGCAGGCCATCGCCTCGACGATCGGCAGGCCGAAGCCTTCATAGAGCGAGGGAAACAGAAAGGCCTCCGCCCCCGCCATCAGCGGCCCCATATGCGCCTCCGCGACATAGCCGATCAGCCGCGTGCGCGGCACATCGGGAAGGGCCTCGACATCGCCGAAGACATGCGCCCGGCCGAGATTTCCCGAGACGACGAGCGTGATATCGTCGGGCAGCGCCGCCTGCGCGATGGCCCAGGCCCGCAGCGTCGCGGCCAGGTTCTTGCGCCGGTCGGAGGTGGCCTGCAGCAGCAGGTAGCGCGCCGGCAGGTCGAGTGCGGCGCGGGTGGCGGCGATCTCGTGCAGCGCGTGCGGGCGGAAATGGCGGCTGACGCCGTTCGGGATGACGTCGATACGGCTCTCGTCGATGCCAAGGGTCGCCGCGATCCGCGCGCGGGAGAAAGCCGAGACCGTGACGACGCGATCGACGCGCCTGACCAGCACCGGCAGGAGCGCCTTGTAGAACGCGGTGAACGAGCGGGAGAAGAATTCGGGCACATCCAGAAAGGCGACATCGTGGAGCGTGACGACCTGGCGCGCCTTCGACACCGGCCCAGTGGCCGAGGGCGACCAGAGGAGATGGCCGCGGGCGCGCACCGGCAGCACGACCTGCTCCCAGGCATGCGCCTTCATGCCGCCGAGCGGGCGATCCGGCACGAGTTCGGTCATGGGCCCGAGGCGGGACGCGATTTCGGCGGCGACGCGCTGCTGTCCGCCCATGGCGAATTGCGTGACCCTGGCATTGACGGCTATCTTCATCGACATCCCCTCATGGCCCTCCCCCGTGTGCGGAGCGATCTAGCTGCGGCTGGACATGCCCTAGCATCGGCACGTGAAGCTTCGGTTAGCGTTGACGAGAGAGGGCGGACGGCGCGGGGCCGACCTTTGTCGAGGACCGCCTCAGGCGAGGAATTTTCGGGCCAGCGCGTCCGGCAGGCGGCGCGGACGGCCGGCGGCGTTGATGACGGCGATGATGACCTTGGCGTCCATCAACAGGCGCCCGTCGCAGAGGATCTGCTGCACGAGCACCATCTTGGCGCCACCCGCCTTCTCCGTCACGGTCCGGATCTCCAGAATGTCGTCCATGCGGGCCGGAAGGCGGAAGTCGATCTCCATGCGGTGGACGACGAAGACGAGGCCTTCCGCGTCCGCCGTCAGCAGCGCCCGCTGCTCGACGCCGAGGCAGCGCAGATAGTCGGTGCGGCCGCGCTCGAGGAAATGCAGGTAGCGGGCGTGATAGACCAGGCCGGAAAAATCCGTGTCTTCGTAATAGACCCGCTGGCGGAGCGAATGCCCGTCTTCCGTCAGCCTACCCGCAATCGAGAAATCCACCGTGCCGTCGCCTCTTGCTGCCGTTATCGTCTCCGTTTGGCCGTTGTGGCGCAAAGACGCCATCGCGACAAGCATTGAACAACTGTCATAATTTCTAATTACAGCGGGAGAGACGCAAAATCCGTTCGAGAGGCGGGTTGCGGGCGGCCGGACGAACCGGGACACCAAACTCTCTAGGAGGCGACGTCATGAAGATTGCAGTGATGGGCGGCGACGGTTTCATCGGCTGGCCGACAGCCCTGCACCTGTCGCAGGCGGGCCATGACATCCACATTCTCGACAATCTCTCGCGCCGCTGGATCGACACCGAGCTCGGCGTGCAGTCCCTCACCCCGATGGACTCGATCCAGGAGCGCACGCGCATCTGGCATGCCGAGACCGGGCGCCGCATCCATTTCAACCTGATCGACCTTGGCCGCGACTACGAGCTTTTGAAGAACTGGCTGGCCGAGCACCGTCCGGACGCCGTCATCCACTTCGCCGAACAGCGCGCGGCGCCCTATTCGATGAAGAGCGACCGGCACAAGAACTACACCGTCAACAACAACGTGTCGGCGACGCACAACCTTCTGAATGCGCTGGTGGAACTGAACCTCGACGCGCATCTGGTGCATCTGGGCACGATGGGCGTCTACGGCTATTCGACCGTCGGCGCCGCGATCCCCGAAGGCTATCTGCCGGTCGGCATCACCACCGAGAGCGGCGAAACGGTGAGCCAGGAAATTCTTTACCCGGCGAACCCCGGCTCGATCTACCACATGACCAAGTGCCTCGATCAGCTGCTGTTCCAGTTCTACGCCAAGAACGACGCCCTGCGGATCACCGATCTGCACCAGGGCATCGTCTGGGGCACGCACACGCAGGAGACCCGCCGCCACGAGCAGCTGGTCAACCGCTTCGACTATGACGGCGACTATGGCACGGTGCTGAACCGCTTCCTCATCCAGTCCGCCATCGGCTATCCCCTGACCGTGCACGGCACCGGCGGCCAGACCCGCGCCTTCATCCACATCCAGGACTCGGTTCGCTGCATCGAGCTGGCGCTGAGGAACCCGCCCCAGCGCGGATCGCGCGTCGAGATCTTCAACCAGATGACCGAGACGCACCGGGTGCGCGACCTCGCCCGGATGATCTGCGACATCACCGGCGCAGAGATCGCCTGGCTGCCGAACCCGCGCAAGGAAGCGCCGGAGAACGAGCTGATCGTCAGGAACGACAAGTTCCTCGATCTCGGCCTCGCCCCGACCCGGCTGAAGGACGGGCTTCTGTCGGAGATCGTCGATGTCGCGAAGAAATACGCCTACCGGGTCGATCGCAGCCGCGTGCCCGCCGTTTCCGCCTGGACGAAGGACATCGCCGCGAAGATCGTCCACGATCCGGAAGGGCGCCGGCTGAAATCCGTCTCATGAGCGGGGGGGCTGCCCACGCCTATGTCACGCTGGTGACCAATGCGGACTACGCCATGGGCGCAAAGGCGCTGTGCCGCTCGATCCGCCGCACCGGCACGCGCGCCGACATCGTGGTGCTGCACACGCCCGCGGTCTCGGCCGGGATGCTGGCAGCGCTTGCCGCCTTCGATGTGCGGCTGATCGAAACCGGGCTTCTGCCGCTGTCGGACGCCTTCGACGAGCGGCACGCGCGGCGCAACGTCCATGCCGCGGCACCCTTCACCAAGGGGCGCAAGCCGGCCTTTCATTCGCCGCTCGACAATTTCTGCAAGCTGCGCCTCTGGCAGCTGACGGACTACGAGCGCTGCGTCTTCATCGACGCAGATGCGCTGGTGCTGCGAAACATCGACCGGCTGTTTGCCTATCCCGAATTCTGCGCCGCGCCGAACGTCTATGAGAGCCTGGCCGATTTCCACCGGATGAACTCCGGCGTCTTCGTGGCCACGCCATCGGAGGAGACGTTTCAAGCCATGCTGCAGCGGCTGGACGGGCCCCACGCCTTCTGGCCGCGCACCGACCAGAGTTTTCTCCAGGCCTTCTTTCCCGACTGGCACGGCCTGCCGGTGACGATGAACATGCTGCAATATGTCTGGTTCGCGCTGCCCGCGCTCTGGGACTGGCCGTCCATCGGCGTGCTGCACTACCAGTATGAAAAGCCGTGGGAGGCGGATCATCCGAAGGCCGAGGCGCTGAGACCGCTGATCGACCTCTGGCAGGCTTTCCATGACGGCACCGACATTCCCGACATCGCAAGCCTTCCCGGTCCGGATCTTTCCGACCGGGACACGAAGGCGGGCTGATGCGGGTGCTGGTCTCGGGCGCGAGCGGGATCGTCGGCCGCTTCGTGGTGGAGCATTTGTTGGCCCACGGCCATGAGGTGGTGGCGGGCGTCCGGGCCGTGACAAGCGCCCCGCCCGTCTTACAGACCTCATTCTCGCGACAGGTCAAGACCGTTCCGCTGTCGCTCGACCCCGCGGCGGCGGCGCCGGATTTCGGCGGGATCGACGCCTTCGTCCACGCCGCGTTCCAGCATGTGCCCGGAAGATATCGCGGCGGAGAGGGCGACGACCCCGAGGGTTTCCGGCGTGCCAATCTCGAGGGCTCGCTGGCTCTGTTTGCGGCCGCGCGCAAAGCGGGCGTGCGGCGCTGCGTCTTCCTGTCAAGCCGCGCCGTCTATGGCCGCCCGCCGGACGGCAAGCTGCTGACGGAGGAGAGGGAGCCGGCGCCCGAAAGCCTCTACGGCCTCGTCAAGTGGGAGACGGAGCAGGCACTGGCCGCCATGGACGGGGAGGATTTCGTCACGACAAGCGTCCGCGCCACGGGCGTCTACGGCCTGTTGCCCGGCCTGCCACACAAATGGGAAACTCTCGCGCGCGACTATCTCTCCGGCCGGCCGATCGCGGATCGCGTGGGGACCGAAATTCATGGCGACGACCTCGCCGCCGCCATCCTGCTGCTGCTGACCGCCGACGCCTCCCTCGTCGCAGGCCGCTCGTTCAACGCCTCGGACCTGCTGACGAGCCACCATGAGATCCTTTCGGAACTCCAGCAGGCGACGACCTGCATCCACCCGCTGCCCGACCCGGCCGACCTCTCCGGCTTCGCCCGGATGGACACGATGCGACTGCGATCTCTCGGCTGGACCCCCGGCGGCACGAAGCGCCTGCGCGCCGACATCGCATCGCTTGCCGATCGCCTCGCCAGCGGAGATGCACTCTCACAAACTGCTAACTGACGACCGACGACTCACAACTTGCCGCTCACGTCTCAAGCTTTTCCTTCTGCTTCTCCACCCAATCCCGTCCCGCGTCGCCGCCCCAGAGCAGCCAGGCGATGTAGCCGGCGGACGGATTGTCGTCGTCGCCGAAATTCTTGGCGCGCTTGTCGACCTTGTGGCGGGAAAAGTAGCTCGACATGCGCTTGATCGTGTCGGGCGAAAGATGGGTGCGGTTCTTGAGGTCGCGGGCGCGGGCGACGCCGATCTGCGTGCCGCCGCGCTTGAATTTTTCGCGCAGCGTCAGGCCCTTCTCGGCTTGCCTGGCGACGGCGACCGGCGGAACATGATCGCCGGCCATCAGTGCGCACTCAGTTCCGAATGGCTCTTGAGCACATGCGCGCCATCCTCCTGGCTGATGAGATAGGCCGGTTCGTCGGTCGAGGCCTTGCGCTTGATCTTGTGGCCCTTGATCGTGCGTTCGACATCCTCGGTGAAGCTCTCGTCCACCTTGCCTTCTGCCGTGCCCTGCCCCCATTTCCAGGAAACGGTGGTGCCCTTCGTAAATTTCTTCATCGCTCGCTCCTCTGACGCGACGGTCGGTCGCTTGGACGAAATGCGCGCGCGGGAAACCGGTTCCGTCAGTCGCGGTCGAGATTGCCATCGTGCCAGACGACGTGCCGGCTGGTCTCGGGCAGCGCCTCGATCTCCTCGGCGATGAAATAGGGCGGGATGTCGAGCGCGCGGAGCGCGGCGACGGTGGCGGGCACCCATTTGAATTCGAGATCGTTCTTGCCGTCGCGGTTGCGATGCACGATCTCGCTCGCGTGGAAGGGAAAGACCGGCGGCACCGTCATCAGATAGTAAAAGCCGATCTCGTGATAGTCGCGCGCCTCGTAGCGGAAGAAGTTCTCGACCGTCCACAAAAGCCGCCCCACCGCGACATCGACGCCCAGTTCCTCCTGCATCTCGCGCCGCAGCGTCGCCTCGGAGGTCTCGCCGATTTCGGCGCGACCGCCCGGAAAGGTCCAGAACGTCTCGTGCACAGCCCGATGGACGAGCACGTGCCCGTCGCGAAAGCCGAGCCCGGCGATGCGGAAATTGAACCGTCTGTCGCCGGCATCGAGCCGGACCATCTTGCGCTTCACCATCAGCCGAGCTCCACGACGGTTATTTCCGGCGGCGAACCGAGCCGGACGGGAATGGCGGATGTTCCAAGCCCGCCGGACACGACGAGATGGCGCCCCTCTTCCACGATGTGGCCATAGACATAGCGGCTGCCGAAACGGGAGGGAACGAAGGGGGAATAGCCGAACAGGCGGATCTGTCCGCCATGGGTGTGGCCCGACAGGGTGACCGCGACGCGCGCGGGAACGGTCGGGAAGACGTCGGGTTCATGCGCCATGAGGATGACCGGCGCCTCGTCCGTGACGCGCGCCAGCGTTCCCGCGAGATCGTCGAGGCCCCGCGCCGGCAGCAACTGATCCGCCAGGCCGGCCAGCCAGAAGGCATGGCCATCCTTTTCGAGACGCACGGCCCGGTTTTCGTAGAGCGGCACGCCGAGACGATCGAGAACGTCCTTGACGACGCCGGGACGGCCGGTCTGCATGGCCCGGCGATCGTCCAGCCAATCGTGATTGCCCAGAATGGCGTGAACGCCGAGCGGCGCCTGCAAGGGCCGCAACGCCTCGCCCCAGGCCTCGGGCGGCACCAGCGACCCCAATTCCATGCCGGAGAGAAAGTCTCCGAGAAGCAGGATCATGTCACCGCCGATCCCGTTTGCCTGATGGGCGATCTCGGCGACGCGCGACGCCGGCATATAGGGATCGCAGGCGTGGATGTCGCTGATCAGCACGAGCCGCAGCCGCAACCCCTCGGGCCAGCCGGGCGGCACGATCCTATGGCTGACGACGCGCGGCCGGCCGCGCGGCTCGATGCCGATGCCATAGGCGACCGTGGACAGGACCGCAACAACGAACCCGCCGAAGGTCTTGATGAACCCGCGCCGGGACAGCACTCACTCGTCCTCCTGGAACAGGCGGAATTGCGACGCCTCGAGATCCTTGGGCGGCACGAGGCCGAGATGCTTCCAGGCATTGACCGTGAGAACGCGGCCGCGCGGCGTGCGCTGGATGAAGCCCTGCTGGATCATATAGGGCTCGATGATATCCTCGATCGCATCGCGCGGCTCCGACAGGCCCGCCGCGATCGTCTCGATACCGACGGGACCGCCGCCGAAATTGAGCGCGATCATGCTGAGGTACCGCTTGTCGAGCTGGTCGAGGCCCATATTGTCCACGAGCAGCCGCGTCAGGGCCTCGTCGGCGATCTGCCGCGTCACGGCCTCGGCCCGGGCGACCTGCGCGAAATCCCGCACCCGGCGCAAGAGCCGGCCGGCGATGCGCGGCGTTCCCCGCGCCCGCCGGGCGATTTCGCGCGCACCCTCGTCGGTGATGGCCAGTCCCATCAGCCGCGCGCCGCGCCGCACGATCAGCTCCAGTTCCTCGACGGTGTAGAAGCTGAGCCGCACGGGAATGCCGAACCGGTCGCGCAGCGGCGTGGTGAGCAGCCCGAGCCGCGTGGTGGCGGCGACCAGCGTGAATTTCGACAGGTCGATCTTGACCGATCGCGCGGCCGGGCCTTCGCCGATGATGAGATCGAGCTGGAAATCCTCCATGGCGGGATAAAGGATTTCCTCGACCGCCGGATTGAGGCGGTGGATTTCATCGATGAAGAGCACGTCGCGCTCTTCGAGATTGGTCAAGAGCGCCGCGAGATCGCCGGCCTTGGCGATGACGGGGCCCGAGGTCGAGCGGAAATTGACGCCGAGTTCCTTCGCCATGATCTGCGCGAGCGTCGTCTTGCCGAGACCGGGCGGGCCGACGAACAGCACATGATCCAGCGCCTCGCCGCGGTGCTTGGCCGCCTCGATGAAGACCTTCAGATTGGCCCGCGCCTCCGCCTGGCCGGTAAACTCGTCCAGCGACTGCGGCCGAAGCGCGGTATCGAGATCCTCGCCGCGTTTTTCGGGAGCGATCAGGCGGTCGTCGTCTATCATGCGAGGAGTTCCATTCCGGGGATGAGGCTGGCAGCCGTCCGGTCAAAGGTCACGGTCTTCTCACATCCAGCTTCGCGACACTTGAGAGCAATGAGGACATCGGCAAAATCCGACTTTCCACGCATCAGTTTCAAGGCGAACACGACGAGATCATGGGACTCGACAGACAAACCGCGCACGCGAAGCAGCTTGCCGATGGCCTCGGCAACGTCTGCCCGGGAATATCCGTAGCGTGAGCGGAGCGCCCAGTCCAATTCGATCAGCGTAATGAGGGTGAGATGGCCGACGAAGGTATCGCCCATCTGCTCGCTGAACCGAAGAGCAAGGCGACGCTGTTCGGCGTCGTCATTGACGATCAGGCGCAAAATGACGTTCGTGTCGATACCGCATCGCCTCATGCGGCATCATCCCTCATGTTCCCAATGCCGGACACATGCTGACCGGCGGCCTCCATAACAGCCTCATCCAGCTCTTGAAGAGACGCTTTGCCAGCAGGCGGATCACCCAGGAGACCAGCAAGCTCGCGAAAGTCGATATTCTTGGGTGTTATCACGACTTCGTTCCCCAAAACGCTCCATACAAGTTGGTCGCCCGCTCTGAGACCGAGAGCTTCGCGCGTTTCTTTCGGAATCGTGATCTGGCCTTTTGCCGTCATGGTCAGAATTTTCGTCATAAGATGCTCCTTTCCGACAAAATAGCATTTGTCAGACCAACCGGAAACAGGAGGAATTTGGCCAAGAGTGGACGACTACTGCGACAACTCCCGCAGCCCGAGCCGGATCAGCTTGGCACTATCCGCCCCCTCGCCGCCGTTGCGCAGGGCCGCGGCGATGGCGTTGGCGGCCTGGTCGCGGGAATAGCCGAGATTGGTGAGGGCGGAGACGGCGTCGGCCACCGGCGCGGGCACGGCGCCTTCGCCGAGTTCCTGCTTGAAGCCGATGCCGGCCGCGGCCTCGCCGGCAAAAGCCGGCGCCTTGTTCTTCAGCTCGGTGACGATGCGCACCGCGACCTTGGGGCCGACGCCCGGGGCGCGCGAGATCGACGTCTTGTCCTGAAGCGCGATGGCATTGGCAAGCTCGCCGGGCGTGAGAACCGAGAGAACGGCAAGCGCCACCTTGGCGCCGACGCCCTGCACACTCTGCAGCAGCCGGAACCATTCGCGCTCCAGCGCGGAAAGAAAGCCGAACAGGCGCAGCTGGTCTTCCCGGACATAGGTCTCGATGAACAGCACAGCCGCCTCGCCGGCCGAGCCGAGCTTGCCGAGCGTGCGCGCCGAGCAATAGGCGACATAGCCGACGCCGTGGACGTCGATCACCACATGGTCGTCGCCGATCTCGTCGATCGTGCCCTTCAACTTGCCAATCATCCGCGTCGGTCCCCGAGTGAAAAACGATAACTTACAGGCGATCTCTCACGCCGGAACCGTTACGCGGTGGCCGCCGCGATGCGATGGGCGAGGCTGCCCGCGAAACTCTGGCGATTGTGCGCGTGGCAGATGGCAATGGCCAGCGCATCGGCGGCATCGTTGCCCTTGAAGGTCGCCTTCGGCATCAGAACCTTGATCATCATGTGGATCTGCTGTTTTTCGCCATGGCCGACGCCGATCACGGATTTCTTGACCGCATTGGGCGCATATTCCGCGACCCTCAAACCGGCGCGGGCGGGCACAAGCATGGCAATGCCGCGCGCCTGTCCGAGCTTCAGCGTCGCCACCGCGTCCTTGTTGACGAAGGTCTGCTCGACGGCCGCTTCGTCCGGCTTGTGGAGATGAAGGACGTCGGCAAGCCCGTCATGCAGCTGGCAGAGACGCGAGGCGAGATCCGCATCGCCATCCGACAGGATCGTGCCGGAACCCACGAAGCGCAACGTGTTGCCCAGCGTGTCGATCACGCCCCACCCCATGCGCCGGAGCCCGGGATCGATACCGATAATGCGAATCGTGGATTGCATGAAATCATCCTAGCCTTTGCACCCGGACGCTGCCAGCAAAATGTGAACAAAACAAAAACATCGGCAAGACCCGTCAACGCCCTGCCCTTGGATTTGCCGCTGAGCCCTCTTACATGACAAGGATATTCATCAATTGAAGGCCGCTCGCCATGGTCCCCTTTTCCATTCTCGACCTGTCGCCCATCACGCAGGGCAGCACCGTTTCGCAGGCGCTCGACAACTCCCGGCGCCTGGCGCAGGAGGCGGAGCGCGCCGGATACGAACGGTTCTGGCTGGCGGAACATCACGGGATGAGCGGCATTGCCAGTGCGGCGACCGCGCTCGTCATCTCGCATGTGGCGGCGGGAACGAAGACGATCCGCGTGGGATCGGGCGGCATCATGCTGCCGAACCACGCGCCGCTCGTCATCGCCGAACAGTTCGGCACGCTCGCAGCGCTCTATCCCGGCCGGATCGACCTCGGCCTCGGCCGCGCGCCGGGCACGGACATGCGCACGGCGGCGGCACTCAGGCGCCATATGGAAGGCAGCGCCAATTCCTTCCCGAACGACGTCGTGGAATTGCAGGGGCTGCTCGGCATGCCGCGCGAGGGCGAGGTGATCGCCACGCCCGGTGCCGGCACCAACGTTCCGATCTGGCTGCTCGGCTCCAGCCATTACAGCGCGCAGCTCGCCGGCATGCTCGGCCTGCCCTTTGCTTTCGCGTCGCATTTCGCGCCGGACATGCTGTTTTCGGCACTGGAGATCTATCGCGAGCGTTTCGAGCCTTCCGCCATTCTCGACAAGCCCTATGCCATGGTCGGCATCATGGGCGTGGCGGCGGATACGGACGAAGAGGCGCGCCGTCTCTTCACCTCGATGCAGCAATCCTTCGTGGCGCTGCGGCGCAACGCGCGGGGCCAGTTCCCGCCGCCGGTCGACAGCATGGACGGCCTCTGGAACGCATCGGAAAAAGGCTTCGTCGATCACGCGATGAGCTATGCGATCGTCGGCGGCCCGGAGACGGTGCGCCGCAAGACGCAGGCGTTCCTGGCCGATACGCGCGCGGACGAGCTGATCATCTCCATGCCCGTCTTCGACATGGATGCCCGTCTGAAATCGGTACGCCGTTTTGCGGAAGCGCGGCAGGAGCTTGCCGCCGCAGCCTGATGCCGGCTCAGCCGCGCAGGCTGGCGGCCATGCGGCGCAGATCGCCCGTGGCCGCGCCCGGCGTTTCCCGGTCGGGGCTTTGCCCGATGACGACCCGGCCGCGCCCGAGCGATTTCGCCGTGTAGAGCGCATCGTCCGCCGCGCGGAACGCGGCATCGCACGTGGTCGATCCATCCATGACCTGGCAGAGCCCGAACGAGGCGGCGATTTCGATCCGGTGTCCCGGCGGATAGGCGCCCGGCAGATACATCGGTGCCGACAGCGCCTCTCCCAGACGCAGACACGCGGCCTCAGCCTCGGTCAGGGTGATGGACGGCATGAGGATTGCGAACTCGTCGCCGCCGAGACGGAAAAGCCTGTCCTCCTTTCGCGCCGTGGCACGAAGCCGCGATGCGACCGCGCGCAGCAGATCGTCGCCGATCGCATGACCATAGGTGTCGTTGACGCCCTTGAACCCGTCGAGATCGAGGCAGGCGACGACGAGCGTGCCTCTGTCCACCTCCGTGTCATAGGTTCTGTCGAGCAGCGCCCGGTTGGCAAGGCCCGTGAGCACGTCATGCGTGGCGGCATGCGCCATCTGGCGCTCGCGCGTGACCAGCATCTGGGCGGTCGTCTGCGAGATGCGCAGGAGAAGGATGCCGCCGGCCATCAGCACGAAGAAGATCGTCAGGATCAGCGGCATCGCCTGGTAGAGCATGTCGCGGGCCGGCGTCGGCGGCCGCCAGGAGAGGACCTGCACCTCGCCATCCGGACCGACGGCGATTTCGGTGCGGGCCCGCTCGGGCGCGACCTCGGTCAAACGGCTAACGCGGGCGTCGTCGAGCAGGAACCGCGTTCCGAAGAAATCCTGAAGGCTGCTGCCGATCGGCATGGCGGTGATGAGCACAGGCGCCCGATCGCCTTTCAGCCGCGTCGTGCCGAAATCCGGCTGGAACAGGCTGGCTGACAAAAGCACGGCATCCTGCCCGATAACCTCGATCCGGCTCGTTGAAATGGGCTGGGGAATGCCCGGCGCCTTCGGCGCCGTCTCGCGCCTGCGCACCTCGGCGACCAGCGACCCGGTATCCGCAACGATTCGCGCGGCGCCCCTCGAAAAGAATGGCCGCAACGCGACCGTTTCGTCGGTCCGAGTGTAGAGAATGCTGTCGTCGGGCTTGAGGACCGCGGTAAAGCGCGTCCGCGAAGTGCCGGTGAGGGACGCGCCGATATTGCGATCCGTCCATTCGAAGTCGAACTGCGTGTCGAGCTTGGCGATCGCCTCGTCCCAGATGGTCCAGGAGGTCAGCGCGAACTCGATATCGGCGATCCAGAGCGCGAGATTGCGCTTGACCAGCGTCTCCTGCTGAACCCGTGCCTCGCCATCGATCCGGGCTGCACCATAATAGGGCACCGTCGCCATGGCGGCGATGAAAAGGGCGATGCCGCCAATGGCCGGCCCGACGAGTTTGAGGTGAACGAAGCGCAATCCCGGCCCGCTTTCCAATCCAGCTTTCAGGTGGGACCCGCACGAACGCCGTGCGCCGGACGCACGACTGCGCTTCCGCCGATCCATCAACCGATGCGAGAGAGGCCTCGATCATAACGAGGCGCCGGCAGCAGCGGACAGGCCGCATGCTGACGGACAGGTCTTACGATAAAGTTAGCACAGACGCAGGCATACACCAAAAACAATCGGCGAAACCCGCAATGTGCAACCTGCGGATCAGGCCGACAGCTTGGCCATGACCTCGTCGGACACTTCGAAATTGGCGTAGACGTTCTGCACGTCGTCGTCGTCTTCCAGCGTATCGATGAGCTTCATCAGCGATTCTGCCCGCTCCTCATCGACCGGAACGCTGTTTTGCGCCTTCCAGATCGCCTTCACGGTCTCGGCTTCGCCGAGCGTCGCTTCCAGCGCCTTGGAGACCTCGCCGATATCCTCGAAGCCGCAGATGATCGTGTGGCCGTCCTCGTCGCTGGTGACATCCTCGGCACCGGCCTCGATGGCCGCTTCCATCACGGCATCCGCCGTTCCGACGTCGGCCTTGTAGGTGATTTCGCCGACACGATCGAAGGAGAAGGAGACCGAACCGGTTTCCCCCAGCGCCCCGCCGGCCTTGGTGAAGGTCGAGCGGACATTGGAGGCGGTGCGGTTGCGATTGTCGGTCAGCGCCTCGACGATCACGGCGACGCCGCCCGGGCCGTAGCCCTCGTACCGGATTTCGTCGTAGTTCTCGCTATCGGCACCGGACGCCTTCTTGACGGCGCGCTCGATATTGTCGCGCGGCATGGACTGCGCCTTGGCATTCTGGATGGCGAGACGCAGACGGGCGTTCATCGAGGGGTCGGGAAGGCCGGCCTTGGCGGCGACGGTGATTTCGCGCGCAAGCTTGGAAAACATCTTTGACCGCACGGCGTCCTGTCGGCCCTTGCGGTGCATGATGTTCTTGAACTGTGAATGGCCGGCCATGGCGCCCTCTTGGATAAACTCTGCCGATGATGGGATCGGGCCGCCTTATAATTTCATCCGGCCGGTTCGTCCAGCCTGTTGTCCGGCTCATCGTGGGCAGACAGCCTCAAAGCCCCTGGAGAACCATGATCAGAGGCTTCTTCGGCAAGGTCGCGAGAGAGACGGTGACGGTGGCGCTGTCGGCCGTCGCCCGGTCGAAGCCGGGGCCGAAGAGACCGAGGAAGCTCTCGACGGGCGGGCCGCGCCGGTGCATGGGCAGGATCAGCGCCGAGCGCAACCGGCTGACGACGCGCACCATGCTCTCCGCGCCCATGGTCAAACCGCCATCCACGGGCACCATCACGACATCCAGACGGCCGATTTCCGCATAATCCGTCTCGGCGAGTTCGTGATGCAGATGACCGAGATGCCCGATGCAGAGACCCGCGACCTCGAAGATGAAGATCGAATTGCCGTCCGGCTCCATCGCGCCGCCAGAGCCGGCGCGGATATCGGTCGGCACATTGCGGATATAGGCGTCGCCGACGACGAGGTCGTGGTCGGCCGCAGCGCCATTGTCGCCCCAGCCGTGCAGCACATGGGCGATCTCGGGCCCCGGCGTCAGCGTGTAATGGGTGGAATGCGCCTTGTTCATCGTCGCCACCAAAGGCGGCTGCGCCGGGCGGTGGAAGCCGGAATAATCGGTCGCGATCGTCACCCCCTCCGGCGTTTCGATGAGGAAGGTGGAGTGCCCGAGAAAGGTGATCGCGACCGTTTGGTCGCGCAGGGCCGCCGGCTGCAGCGGCGGTGCGAAGGGACCGGCGCTCGCCAGGCGGACGAAACCGGCATCCGGCAGGGTTTGCGCGATGGCCTGGCACTGGCTGACGGCCGGCCGCTGCGGCGCTTGCGCCCGGGCAATCGAGGACAGCGCGAAAACCGCGACGGACGTCAAGAAACAGCAGGCGAAAGCGGCAGATCGCAGCATGGGACACCCTGACCCCGGTTCGGCGCGTGTTCGGCGGTCGGATCAGGATATGCGCAGGCAGGGTGGGGTAAAGGGGCACTGCGTCACAATCGCGTCATTGCAGGGCGTGCGGTCAGAGCTTGGCGGCGCGCAGCACCTGATTGATCCGCTCTTCCCAGCCTTCGCCGGTTGCTCGGAATTTGGCCACCACATCGCCGTCGAGATCGACGCGTTCCCTGGACGCTTCCCGCTCCGCTTCGGCCCGCCGGATGCTCTCGGCGAGATCGGGGAAGACCTCGGCAAAGGGGCGCGCTTGCGCAAGCTCTTCATCCGTGGCTTCTGGAGCATCCGGATCGGAAGCGATCTTCTTCTGAATCTCGGCTTCGTCAGCCTCTCTGACAGGCCACAGGATTTTCCTAGCTTTGCTCATGAACTGCCCTTTCCTTCTTGCTCGCCAGACGGAAGGAGATGATCGAGATCGCCTCCGTGCCAAGAGGCGAGAAGACCACGGCCGTGATGACATGCTCGTGTTGCGCGATGGCCAGCATCCGGGCCTGTTTCGCCGGAACGATGATCGCACGCATAAAATAGGATGCGTCTAGATCTCCGAAATCCAGCGCGTGCTTCCGGATATTGCTCTGCCGCTTGATCTCGTCGAACACGATCCGCATGGATATCGTAACACACTCCGCCAGCCCGCCAAGCGTTCTCGATGGAGACCAGAAAACGCGCCGGAGCGGATGATGTCAATATGATGCGTGCCTAATGTATAACGACTGACCGATCCGCACCCTCACGCCCAGAACGACGGCACGGTCTCCGAAAGGCGCGGGCCGATGCGCAAGGGGGCGATGGCTTCGGCAAGGCCGGTGCGGTCGGAGATCTCCACGCCGACGCCGCAGAGGGTGGCGGGGCCGGAGGCCGCTTCGAAGCGGCCCTTGGGCATCTTGGAAATGAAGCGGTTGAGCGGCTCTTCCTTTTCCATGCCGAGCGATGAGTCGTAGTCGCCGCACATGCCGGCGTCGGACAGATAGGCAGTGCCGCCGTTGAGGATCTGGTGGTCGGCGGTGGGAACATGGGTGTGGGTGCCGACGACGAAGCTGGCACGGCCATCGACGAAATGGCCGAAGCACTGCTTTTCGCTGGTCGCCTCGGCATGGAAATCGAACACGATCGCATCCGCCTGCTCTTTCAGCGGACAGGCGGCGAGAATGGCCTCGGCCGACTTGAAGGGATCGTCGAGCTCGGGATGCATGAACACGCGGCCCATGATGTTGGCGACGAGGACGCGCGCGCCGTTGCGGGCGAAATAGAGGCCGGAACCGCGGCCGGGCGTGCCGGCGGGATAGTTGGCCGGCCGCAGGAACTGGTCGTGCCGCTGGCAGAAGGTCACCGCCTCCTTCTGGTCCCAGACATGGTTGCCGGTGGTGACGACATCGGCGCCGGCATTGATCGTTTCCAGAAAGATATCCTCGGTGATGCCGAAGCCGCCGGCCGCATTCTCGCCATTGACGATGACGAAGTCGAGTTTGAGGTCGGAGACGAGGCCCGGAAGCTTCTCCCAGACGGCCGTCCGGCCCGTCTTGCCCACCATGTCGCCGAGGAACAGAAGTCTCATGTCAGATCGATCTCGCTTACAGAGCGCCGCGCATCTCGATCAGGCCTTCCTCTGTCAGGATGGCATCGAGCGGGATGTCGTGCGGCTCAAAAGGCACTGATGCCACTTCCTGGCAGGCGAATGCAATCCCGATCAAGCGCGGTCGCGTTCCCAGCGCGTCGAGGCGGGCGATCGCGCGGTCGTAGTGACCGGCGCCATAACCGATCCGGTGGCCGCCGCGATCGAACGCCGAGAGCGGCACCAGCATGACATCCGGATCGACCACCGGCGCGGTCTCGCCCGGCCCCGCGGTGCCGAAGCCGGTCTTCACGATCGGCGCGCCGACCGGGTAGTCGCGGAAAACGATGGTTTCGCGATCAAGGACGACGGGCAGGCAAAGGCCGGCACCCTGGCGACGGAGCTCTTCCATCAGCGGGCGGATATCGGGTTCGGAGCGGATCGGCCAGAAGCCGGAGACCAGAGCGCCATCGATCTCGAAGGCTTCGCGAAACGCCGGCGCGGAGACATGGTCGAGCATGGCGGCGGCACCGGCCGCACGCACATCCGGGGACAGGGCGTCTCGCAGCGCCAGCCGCTCGGCGCGCAGCAGCGCCTTTCGTTCTCGCAAAGTCAGCGTCATGGTCCACTCCTCATCTCCACGCGGTTTGAACCCTGCGGAGGCGGAGATCAAGCCGGGCGAAAGCTGGGGATGTCAGGGCGAGGAGACACACGACGGCGTGCAAGGCGGTGGCCCCTTGCCGGTTCGGCATGCACGGAAGACGAAAAGTGCGATCCACACGACCGATGGATGTTTACGATCCTGGGTGCCTACAAACGTAGGTGGGCGCCATATGCCCAGGCCCACGAGCCTGGACAGGGACAGCTCCCGTTGGATCGAGTATGGCCCCAGGGATTGTGGTTCCTGTCGTGAAGCGCAGACCGCAACACGAATATAGAGTGCTTCGGTGCGGCATGCCAGAGGCGATTGCGAAATCGGCGTGGCAGGGGCGCTCTTGCGAAAAAAGACGCCTAGCGCGAATGCGCCGTGGGATGGGCGGGCTGGGCCGGAGGCGTCGGGCGATTGACGATGCGGGCGGCCAGCCCCTGGATCTGGGTGGTGACTTCGGTCAGCGCAGACGCCAGCGCCTCCTCGGCATCGGCCTGCTCGGCGACGGCGGCATCGCGGGCCCGCTTCAGCCCGTCCACCTCGGTTTCCAGCGCCTTCAGCCGGCGATCCACCTCGGAGAGTTCGTCCGTCACCATGATGGCGGCCATCACCGTCAGGCGGAGATCGCCGATCTCGCCGAACTGGCCCTTGAGATGGCTGACATACTGGTCGAAGCGGGCGGCGAGATCGGTGAGATGATCCTCCTGCCCTTCCTCGCAGGCCATGCGATAGGCCTTGCCGTCGATCGTCACGGTGACTTGCGCCATTGGCTAACTCCCGGCCCGAGGCCCGTTGACGGAAGATATCGGGATCATCGGGCGCATCATCGGTCGAGAACCGCGCGGATGGTTTCCATCGCGGTCACGAGACGGCGGGAAACCTCGCGGTTGACCTCTTCGAGACGGTTGGCGCGAAACTGCGACTGGTCGAGTTCCTGGGCGAGCCGCGCCCTGTCCGTGTTGACCCGGCGAACCTCGCCCTCGATCTCCACCCGGTCGCGTTCGCGGTCCAGCCGGCCGTCGATCGCGCTTTCCAGACCGGTCACAGCCCCCTTCAGCGCGTCGATTGCCGCCCTGACTGTCTTTCCTGCCGCCATCGTGTCTGCTTCCAATCCATGGCCGGGGCACCGAATCGGCAAGCTGCACCCTCGACAAAGCCAATCGCAGTATTAGACTCAATCCATCGGACGATACAACGCCGGCCTGTCAGCTTCAGGCTGGAAGCTGTGGATCAAGCACGATTTTTCGCGCTTCGACAGCGATGAGACGCCTGCCGTCTTTGTTGACTCCACCGGGCGAGGTGCTATGTCTCACCCGCTTCCGATGCGGTCTTTGGAGGATAGAGACCGTTCCCTGATCATCAAGCTTAAGCGGAACAGTCATGATCTCGAATGAACAACACGACCGGATGGCGAATGCGATCCGTTTTCTGGCCATGGATGCGGTGGAGAAGGCTAATTCCGGCCACCCCGGCCTTCCCATGGGAGCGGCGGATATCGCGACCGTTCTTTTCACCAAATACCTGAAATTCGACCCCAAGAACCCCCATTGGCCTGACCGCGACCGTTTCGTCCTGTCGGCCGGCCATGGCTCGATGCTGCTCTATGCCCTGCTCTACCTCACCGGTTATCAGGATATGACCATCGAGGACATCAAGCAGTTCCGCCAGCTCGGCTCCAAGACCGCCGGCCACCCGGAATTCGGCCATGCCACAGGCATCGAGACGACGACCGGCCCGCTCGGCCAGGGCATTGCCAATGCCGTGGGCATGGCGATTGCCGAGCGTAAGCTCGAACAGGAGTTCGGCTCGGACCTGCAGGACCACTACACTTACGCGCTTTGCGGCGACGGCTGCCTCATGGAAGGCATCAGCCACGAGGCGATCGCGCTCGCCGGGCACCTGAAGCTGAACAAGCTCGTGCTCTTCTGGGACAACAACTCGATCACCATCGACGGCGCCGTCTCGCTGTCGGACTCGACCGACCAGGTCGCCCGCTTCAAGGCGGTGCACTGGAACACGATCGAAGTCGACGGCCATGACCAGAAGGCGATCTCCGACGCCATCGAAGCCGCGCATACATCCGACCGCCCGACCTTCATCGCCTGCAAGACCGTCATCGGCTTCGGCGCACCGAACAAGGCCGGCACCCACAAGGTTCACGGCTCGCCGCTCGGTGCGGAAGAGATCGCCGCGACCCGCAAGGCGCTGAACTGGGAATCGGAAGCCTTCGACACGCCGGCCGACGTTCTCGATGCCTGGCGCAGTGCCGGCGAGCGTTCGGTTCAGGCCCGCAAGGCCTGGGAATCGCGCCTGTCGTCCACGGATGACGCCAAGAAGGCCGAGTTCACCCGCCGCTTCGCCGGCGCGCTGCCGGCCGGTTTCGACAAGGCCATCGACGACTACAAGAAGAAGCTCGCCGAGAAGCCCCCGACCATCGCGACCCGCAAGGCGTCGGAAGATGCGCTGGAAGTCATCAACGGCTTCCTGCCGGAAACGCTGGGCGGCTCTGCCGACCTGACGCCGTCCAACAACACCAAGACCAGCCAGATGACGTCGATCACCCCGACGGATTTCGGCGGCCGCTACATGCACTGGGGCATCCGCGAACACGGCATGGCTGCGGCCATGAACGGCGTCGCGCTCCACGGCGGCCTGATCCCCTACTCCGGCGGCTTCATGATCTTCTCGGACTACTGCCGTCCGTCGATCCGCCTGGCCGCGCTGATGGGCATCCGCGTCATCCACGTGCTGACGCATGACAGCATCGGCGTGGGCGAAGACGGCCCGACGCACGAGCCGGTCGAGCATATGGCCGCACTTCGGGCGATCCCAAACCTGTTGATGTTCCGCCCGGCCGACGCCGTGGAAACGGCGGAATGCTGGCAGCTGGCGCTGGAAGACGGCAAGCGGCCCTCGGGCCTGGCGCTGACCCGCCAGAACCTGGCGCCGGCCCGCACCACCTATTCGCAGGAAAACCTCTGCGCCAAGGGTGCCTACGAGCTGATCGCCGCCGATAACGCCAAGGTCTCAATCTTCGCCTCCGGCTCGGAAGTCGAGATCGCCGTCAAGGCGGCGGCCGACCTCAAGGCCAAGGGCATCGCCGCCCGCGTCGTATCCGTGCCGTGCTTCGAACTCTTCGAAGACCAGTCGGAAGACTACCAGGCGGCCGTGATCGGCACCGCGCCCGTCAAGATCGCGGCGGAAGCCGCCGTCCGCCAGGGCTGGGATCGCTTCATCGGCAATGACGGCGCCTTCGTCGGCATGCACTCCTTCGGTGCGTCCGGCCCTGCCAAGGATCTCTTCAAGCACTTCGGCATCACCTCGGACGCGATCGTCGCGGCTGCGGAAGCCAAGCTCGCCTAACCACCTCCCAGAAGGGGCATGCGCGCTCGCGCATGCCCGATGACGACGCATGAACCCGGGACGTCTCTTCAGACACGTCTTCATACCCGACACGCCTTCTCACCCGACACGCCTTCTCAAAGGAGAGAGCCTTTATGACAGTGAAAGTCGCCATCAACGGCTTCGGCCGCATCGGCCGCAACGTGCTTCGCGCCATCGTCGAATCCGGCCGCACCGACATCGAAGTCGTTGCGATCAACGATCTCGGCCCGGTCGAAACCAACGCCCACCTGCTGCGCTACGACTCGATCCACGGCAAGTTCCCCGCGACCGTCGAAGTTCAGGGCGACTCGATCATCGTCAACGGCGGCAAGCCGATCAAGGTGACGGCCGTTCGCAACCCGGCCGAATTGCCGCACAAGGATCTCGGCGTCGACATCGCGCTCGAGTGCACCGGCATCTTCACCGCCCGCGACAAGGCCGCCGCCCACCTGCAGGCCGGCGCCAAGAGCGTCATCATCTCGGCACCGGCCGACGGTGCCGACCTGACCGTCGTCTACGGCGTCAACCACGACCAGCTGACCAAGGAACACACGGTCATCTCCAACGCGTCGTGCACCACGAACTGCCTCGTGCCGGTGGTCAAGGTTCTCAACGACGTGATCGGCATCGATCACGGCTTCATGACCACGATCCACTCCTACACGGGCGACCAGCCGACGCTCGACACCATGCACAAGGACCTGTACCGCGCCCGCGCTGCAGCCCTGTCCATGATCCCGACCTCCACCGGTGCCGCCAAGGCCGTCGGCCTGGTGCTGCCGGAACTGAAGGGCAAGCTGGACGGCACGTCGATCCGCGTTCCCACGCCGAACGTTTCGGTCGTGGACTTCAAGTTCGTCGCCAAGCGCGACACGAGCGTCGCCGAAATCAACGACGCCATCAAGGCAGCCTCGAACGGCAAGCTGAAGGGCATCCTCGGCTACACGGACGAGCCGCTGGTGTCCCGCGACTTCAACCATGACAGCCATTCCTCGATCTTCGCCATCGACCAGACCAAGGTTCTCGAAGGCAATTTCGTGCGCATCCTGTCCTGGTACGACAATGAATGGGGCTTCTCCAACCGCATGTGCGACACGGCCGTCGCCATGGGCAAGCTGCTCTGAGACGATCGAAAGCCCCGGGCGCCTCAGGCGGCCCGGGGCTTTTTTCATCTGCGGCACGTCGTCGCCCGCGCACCCCCCTGCACCCCGTCAACGCCGCCCTGACCTCCCGGTCCGGCGCGCCGACCGCCTGCAACGCCTCGGCACAGGAAGGCTAGGATCTCCCGATGTTTCGCCCGCTGCAGCCAACCACCGTGCGCTGGCGTCCGCTTGAGGGCGAGGGTCTGGAGCATCTGACGCTGATGCCGCGAAACGGACCGCAACCCGGCATCCGGATCACCTCCGTCGTCATCGGCGCACGCGCCGGCATCCCCTATGGCGTCCGTTATACGATCGATTGCGACCCGCACTGGACGACGACGGCGCTGACGCTTTCGACCACCACCGGCCTCCACCTCTCGCTCGTCTCGGATGGCCTCGGCCACTGGCAGGACGGCGACGGACAGGCCCTGCCGGCATTCGACGGCTGCATCGACGTCGATCTCGCCGGCACGCCCTTCACCAACACGCTGCCGATCCGACGGCTCTCCCTGCGCCCCGAGGACGGCACCCGCAGCCTCGATATGCTCTACATCCCCTTCGACACCTTCGAGCCCCTGCGTGACGGCCAGCACTACACCTGCCTGACGCAGGACCGGCTCTATCGCTACGAGGCTGCCGACCGCAGCTTCACGGCCGAGCTGCCGCTCGATGCGGACGGCCTCGTGCTGGACTATCCCACGCTTTTCATTCGAACCTGACCCGATCAGACGCAACTGGAGACGACCCCATGACCTTCAAGACCCTCGATGACCTGACCGACATCGCCGGCAAGCGCGTGCTCGTGCGCGTCGATCTGAACGTGCCGACCAAGGACGGCAAGGTGACCGACGCGACCCGCATCGAGCGCGTCGTGCCGACGATCCGCGAACTCTCCGAAAAGGGCGCCAAGGTCATCCTGCTCGCCCATTTCGGCCGTCCCAAGGGCGAACCGGTCGCCGACATGTCGCTGGAGCCGATCGCCGCCGCCGTCGAGGACATCATCGACCAGCGCGTTCATTTCGCCGCCGACAGCATCGGCGAAACGGCGGCAAGCGCCGTTGCCGGCCTTGAGAACGGCGACATCCTGCTGCTCGAGAACACCCGCTTCCACAAGGGCGAGGAAAAGAACGACCCCGCATTCACCAAGGCGCTGGCCGCCAACGGCGACATCTATGTCAACGACGCCTTCTCCGCCGCGCACCGCGCCCATTCCTCGACGGAAGGTCTCGCGCACCTGCTGCCGGCTTACGCCGGCCGGACCATGCAGGCCGAGCTCGAAGCGCTGGAGGCCGGCCTCGGCAATCCCAAGCGTCCCGTCGTCGCCATCGTCGGCGGCGCCAAGGTGTCCACGAAGATCGATCTGCTCACCAACCTCGTGAAGAAGGTGGACGCGCTGGTCATCGGCGGCGGCATGGCCAACACCTTCCTCGCCGCCCAGGGCATCGATGTCGGCAAGTCGCTCTGCGAGCATGATCTGGCGGACACCGCGCGCAGCATCCTTGCCGAAGCGGAAACATCGGGCTGCGCCATCGTGCTGCCGGTGGACGGCGTGATCGCGCGCGAATTCAAGGCGGGGGCCGCCAACGAGGTGGTCGACATCAAGGCGATCCCCGCCGACGCCATGGTTCTCGATGTCGGTGCGAAGTCGATCGCAGCCGTCAACGACTGGGTCAGCAAGGCGGAGACGCTCGTCTGGAACGGCCCGCTCGGCGCCTTCGAGATCGCCCCCTTCGACAAGGCGACGGTGGCCGTAGCCAAGCATGCGGCCTCGCGCACCAAGAGCGGCGCGCTCGTCTCGGTCGCCGGCGGCGGCGATACGGTTTCGGCCATGAACCATGCCGGCGTTGCCGACGACCTGACCTATGTCTCCACCGCCGGCGGCGCCTTCCTCGAATGGATGGAGGGCAAGCCGCTGCCGGGCGTCGATGTCCTCCACCAGCAGAAGTAACCGAACCCGACGCCTGCAGGAGACGCGTGACATTCATGCGTCTCCAGCGTGCAGACGTTCCAAAGCGCTTGCACTCGATTTGGCACAGGCGATTTGCGAAACCGCAAGTAATTCAACCGATTAAATTATTTTCAATCGGTTTAAATATTTTAATTTATTTTGCATCCCTTTCGACATCTGCTATTCCGGGAGGCAGATAAGCCAAGCCGGAGAGATGGATCATGACCGAGAGACTGGAAGATATTGCCGCAGCGATGATGGCAAAGGGACAGGGTCTCCTGGCTGCCGACGAATCCACCGCGACCATCGGCAAGCGCTTCGACACGATCGGCCTTGCCTCCAGCGAGACCTCGCGCCGCGACTATCGCGAGATGCTGTTTCGCGCCGACGAGGCCATGAAAGCCCACATTTCCGGCGTCATCCTCTATGAGGAAACCCTTTTCCAGAAGGCCGCCGACGGCACGCCCTTCGTCGATATCATCCGCGCCGCCGGCGCCGTTCCCGGCATCAAGGTCGATACCGGCGCCAAGCCGATGGCGAAGTTTCCGGGCGAAACCATCACCGAAGGCCTCGATGGCCTCGCCGACCGCCTGAAGACCTATTACGAGGCCGGCGCCCGCTTCGCCAAATGGCGCGGCGTCATCGCCGTCTCCGACACACTGCCGACCTTCGGATCGGTCAAGGCCAACGCCCAGGCGCTCGCCCGCTACGCCGCCCTCTGCCAGGAAGCCGGCATCGTGCCGATCGTCGAGCCGGAAGTGCTGATGGACGGCGTCCCCGGCGACCACTCGATCGAGCGTTCGGCCGAAGTGACCGAGGAAACGCTGCGCATCGTCTTTGCCGAACTGGCCGACGCCCGCGTCTCGCTCGAAGGCATGATCCTGAAGCCGAGCATGGTCATCGACGGCAAGAAGGCCCGCAAGGCGAGCGTCGAACAGGTGGCCGAGCGCACGGTCGCCGTGCTCAAGCGCACCGTTCCCTCCGCCGTCCCCGGCATCGCCTTCCTCTCCGGCGGCCAGTCCACCGAAGAAGCGACTGCCCACCTCTCCGCCATGATCGCCGGCTACGACCTGCCCTGGGGCATGACCTTCTCCTACGGCCGCGCGCTGCAGACCGAAGCGCTGAATGCTTGGCAGGGCAAGGCCGAGAACGTCGCGGCCGGCCAGCGTGCCTTCACCCACCGCGCCCGCATGTGCGGCCTGGCGGCCCTCGGCGGCTGGAAAAAGGATCTCGAAAAGGCGGCCTGATCGCCGCCTGGTTCGACCATTTCTGCACGGTTTCCTTCGGGACGCCGGCACACACCTTCTGGGAGGGAGGGGACCTGGCCGCCATGTGCGGCCGGGTTTTTTTGTGCTTATGGCGGCATCGGAGCGCAGACGATGATGCCGCGCCCGGAATTGTCACGGTCACAAGTCTGGCGTTTCGCAGACGCCCTCTTCGACGCTAGATATGTCCCGTGGGCAGAGGCTCACAGCAAAGTTTCCAGATCTTTGTTTTCGTTAGCTTCAACGGACCGGGAAGCCTTCGCCATGGCGCAGTACCATTTCATCACCGTCGACGTGTTCACGCGCACGCGCTTCACCGGCAATCAACTGGCTGTCTTCCCCGATGCGCGCGGGCTCGAAAGCGAGACCATGCAGGCGATCGCCCGCGAGTTCAAATATTCCGAGATCACCTTCGTGCTGCCGCCGGCCGACCCCGCCAACACGGCGGAGGTCCGCATCTTCACCCCCAATGCCGAGCTTCCCTTCGCCGGCCATCCGAATGTCGGCACCGGCTTCGTCCTGGCACGAGAGGACGAGGTGTTCGGCCGCAAACCGGGCGACAATCTTCGTTTCGAGGAAAAGGCCGGCCTCGTCGAGGTGGCGGTGCACCGCGATGCCACTGGCGCCGTCTCCGGCACCGCCATCATCGCACCGGAACCTCTTTCGGTCGCAGACAGCGTGCCCGCCGAACGGCTGGCGTCGATCGTTGGCCTGCCGCCGGAAGGCATCGCGACGCAGAACCATGCGCCTCTCCTCCTGTCCGTCGGCGTGCCTTTCGTCGTCGCCGAGATCCGCGATATCGAGACCCTGGCGACGGCCACGCCGGATACGGCGCGCTTCGCAGAGGCCGCACAGCACTATGCGAGCCTTCCCGGCCGACTGTCGGTGTTCCTCTATGTCCGGCCCGCCGCGACGCCATGGCAGTTGCGCGCCCGGATGTTCGCGCCGCTCGGCGAGATCCCCGAGGATCCGGCGACGGGCAGCGCCTCGGCGGCGCTCGCCGCCTATCTCGTCTCGCGCGAGACCGACCCCGCCGAGACCACGGAGATGACGATCGACCAGGGCGTGGACATGGGGCGCCCGAGCCATATCCGCCTGCGGGTGACCGCGGCGGACGGCGGGCCGTCCCGCGTGCATGTCATCGGCGACTGCGTCGAGGTGATGCGCGGCGTGCTCACCGTGTGAGCCTCCTGCGTGGCGCGCCACATGACCGGCGTCAGGGCCTGATCAGCACCGTCAGCATCATCATGGCGATGGCGGCGACCGCGACCTTCCAGAAATCGCGGCGATAGCGAAGCCCCGGCCATCCCAGCGGCTTCACCAGCTGGACCATCATCACGGCAAGAAGCAGGAGGGAGAGCGCTTTCGACATCGCCGCGACCTTAGAGGAAATTGCGCGGCCATGCGACGCGCTTTCGTCCGAACTTCGGGTTTCGTGGCCGGAGATTTGTGACCTGAGACCAAAGGGTTGGAGACCCGTCCTGCCCGGAGCACGGCGCGTCGCGGATGGCATGGCGGGACCGGGCTTGAACATCGTAGGGAGATTGATGCGCAAACCGATTCCGGTTTCAGAAAAATTGCAGTAGGTTCGCGCGCACGTCCGGAACAAGCGGAGTCTCATGACCAGAAACCTCCTCCCCGTCGCGGCCCTTCTCCTTGGAACGCTTTTCCTGTTTCTCGGCAACGGCCTTCACAGCTTGCTCCTGCCGATGCGCGGCACCACGGAGGGCTATTCGGCCACGCTGCTCGGCCTGCTCGGCACGTCCTGGGCGAGCGGCTTCGTGCTCGGCTGCCTGACGGCGCCCGCCATCGTGCGGCGCGCCGGGCACATCCGGGCCTTCAGCATCTTCGCCGCCATCCTCGCCATCGTCGCGCTGATGACCGGCATCCATGTCGATCCCATCTGGTGGGTGGTGCTGCGCGCCTTCACCGGCTTCTGCACCGCCGGCACCTCGATGATCATCGAGAGCTGGCTGAACGAGCGCGCCACCAACGAGAGCCGCGGCGCGATCTTCTCGCTCTATATCGCCATCACCCTGTTCGGCGTGGTCGCCGGCCAGATGATCGTGCCCTTCGGCGACACCAACACCACCGTGCTCTTCATGGTCTGCGGCATCGTCTATTGCGTGGCCATGCTGCCCACCCTGATGTCGACCGCCGTGTCGCCCCAGCCGCTGAAGCAGGTGCGCCTCGACCTTGCCGGCCTCTACCGCAATTCGCCGGTGTCCTTTCTCGGCATCCTGATGATCGGCATCGCCAATGGCGCCTATGGCACGCTTGCCGCCGTGTTCGGCCGGCAGGCGGGCCTGCCGGATGCGGATGTGGCTGTGATGGTCAGCACCGTCATCTTCCTCGGCGCCGTCATGCAGTTTCCGGCCGGGCGCCTGTCCGACCGCATGGACCGCCGCTATGTGCTCGCCGGCATTTCCGCCGTCGCCGCACTGGCGGGGCTCCTGATCTTCCTGTTCGAGCCGGCCGGAAAGGTGTCGCTGCTCATCATGGTCGGGCTCTATGGCGCCATGTCGAACGCGCTCTACCCGATCGCCGTCTCCCACGCGAACGACTTCGCCGCACCGGAGGATTTCGTGAAGGTCTCGGGCGGCCTGCTGCTGCTCTACGGCATCGGCACGATCATCGGCCCGACGGTCGGCGGCCCCGTGATGACGACGATGGGGCCCTATGCGCTGTTCATGATCACCGCCTGCGCCCACGTCATCGTTGCGGGCTATGCCCTCTTCCGCAGCCGCATGCGGGCGGCCGTGCCGGTCTCGGAGCGGGACCCCTTCCCCGCGACCATGTCGAACGGTCCGCTGATGGCCACGCCTGAAAGCCTGCAGATGTCGCCCCGCGCGTCACAGGCCGCAACGGCCGATCCTGTCGCGGATCCAGTCCCGGACCTGGTGGCGGAAACGACCGCAGACGAACTCACTGGGGACGCGCAGCGCGACCCCTGAGGCGGGCCGGCGACCGGCGACTCAGGCGCCGCCTGCTCGGTTCGGCCTTCTCTGTGCGCAAGGATGAACGAAGCCCTAACAGGATGACGATTGCTGCAGATCGGCATGGGAACAATAGCCGATTAACCGTCCGTTAAGCATTTCGGTTTATACATCATGGCATCCAGTTCGCTCTGGACTCAGACGTTTCAGCCTCGGCGAATGGTCTGATTTTCTCCCTGTTTTACCTTGAGAGCCGCTTTCCGCGGCTCTTTTTTTTGCCTTAATTCTGCCGCCACGAGAGCGCATTCATCAAAGTGTGGATGTTAACCCTTTCTTAAGAATAGACTTGCGTGTTTTACGCTATGAGATCATTCTTGGTCTCGAGAAGAGCGGCGTTAGAAACTTTTTATCGATCCGCCCGTTACCTGACTGAGTGAATGCGTCCAACCAGGGAATAAACCATGTCCGAACGCGGATTGAACACCGTCAGTTTTGCAGGCCACGCCGCAGCATCGGCACAGTTCAAGGCGCTCTACGCTGAGGGCATGGGACTGGTCGAGGAAACGGCGAGCTACCTCGACGGTCATGGCCGCGCGGCCTCGAAGGTTCTGCCGCGCATGGCTTCCGTTCTCTACGCGGCCGAATCCATGCGTTTGACCACCCGCCTGATGCAGATGGCCTCCTGGCTCCTGCTGCAGCGCGCCGTCAACAATGGCGAAATGACACGCGATCAGGTTCTGTCGGAAAAGAACAAGGTCCGTCTCGACAGCTTCAATGTCGATCGCACGGCGCCCGGCTGGTCCGACCTTCCGGAAGGCTTCCGCGACCTGATCGACCGTTCGCTCCGCCTCCAGAACCGCGTCGCTTTGCTCGACCGCGAAATCTACCGCCCCCAGGAAGCCGGCAGCTTCGTGCCCGACAACCAGAACGGCGTGAAAGCCCAACTGAACCTGCTGCAGACGGCCTTCGGCGCAAACTGAGGCCTTCGCATCGACAGCGTCATGAAACGAGCCCGGCATGCCGGGCTTTTTCGTGTCTGGTCGTTGGCTTCGTCGGTTCGGCGTCGAGCCCGTGCTGGCCCCTCATCCGCCTGCCGGCACCGTCTCCCCGCCAAGCGGGGCGAAGGGAGGTGCGGCGCAGGTGCCGGACGACATTGAACTCTTTTACCAGCAGCATCTGTTGCCATGAGACCGGTGAGGCGTACGGCGTACGCCCTTCCCCCCGCGCGCGAGAGAAGGTGCCGGCAGACGGATGAGGGGCAGTCACACGCCCAGCCCAAAGCCGTTGGCACCCATCTCGCAACACACAAAAAAGCCCGGCGAACCGGGCTCTTGCAATACAGTCCTGCAGCCCGCGCGAGAGCGCGGCGCCGAAGCGGGTCTTACAGGCCGAGGCCTTCGAAACGCTTCTTGAACTTGGAAACGCGGCCGCCGCGGTCCATGAGCTGCTGGTTGCCGCCGGTCCAGGCCGGGTGCGACTTGGGGTCGATTTCAAGGTTCATGGTCTGGCCTTCGGAGCCCCAGGTCGAGCGGGTCTCGTACTCGGTGCCGTCGGTCATGACCACCTTGATCATGTGGTAAGCGGGATGGATATCAGCCTTCATAACACTCTTCCTGCAGTTCCCGGGTCCATTTGTCGCAGCCACTTGCGGCTACCGGACCGAACACGATAATGAAGCCGCAGACCGCGTTTCGGCCAACGTCTTTTCAATTGGATGCGGTGCCTATACAGGAAGGCCTCGGAGATAACAAGGGCCGACAACAGGGCCGGCCGATGATCTCATGGCCGAACATGATGGCCATACATCATGGCCAGACATGATCCGACCAGGATATGATCTGACGGCAAGACAGGCGACGCGTATCGTCCGGGGACCGGACGAGTGGAGGACAGTGTGGCGATCGAGAATGACAAGGCGGCAGAACGCACGCGAAACGTCCGCCCGCTGGCCGGGCTGCTCCCCTATGTGAAGCGTTATCGGGGGCTGGTGACCGGTGCGGCCGTTTGCCTCGTCGCAGCGGCGCTGACCACCCTCACGCTGCCGCTCGCGGTGCGCCGCATGATCGACCACGGATTTTCCAATTCCGACCGCGCCTTCATCAACACCTATTTCGCCATGCTGATGGTGCTGGCGATTGTGCTGGCTCTTGCGAGTGCCGGCCGGTACTTCTTCGTCATCACGCTCGGCGAACGCGTGGTGGCCGATATCCGGCGCGAGGTCTTCGACCATATCACGCGGCTGTCCCCCGCCTTCTTCGATGTCAATCAATCCGGCGAGATCGTCTCGCGGCTGACGGCGGATACGACGCAGATCAAATCCGCCGTCGGCGCTACGGCCTCCGTCGCGCTGCGCAACATCATTCTCTGTCTCGGCGCCATCGCCATGATGGTCTATACCAGCCCCAAGCTGTCGAGCCTCGTGCTGATGGCGATCCCCGTCATCGTCTTTCCGCTCGTCGCCTTCGGCCGCAATGTCCGCCGCCGCTCGCGCGAGGCGCAGGACCGGCTGGCCGGCGCATCGGCCTATGCCAGCGAGGCGATCGGCGCGATCCGCACCGTCCAGGCCTTCAATGGCGAGGCGACCGCGATGGCGCGCTATGGCCGTACGGTGGAAGACGCCTATCTGGCCGCCCGCGGCGCGATCACCGCACGCTCGGCGCTGACGGCGTTCGCCATCACCATGATCTTCGGCAGCGTCGTCGCCGTGCTCTGGTTCGGCGCGCAGGACGTGCTGGCCGGCACCATCTCGCCCGGCACGCTCGGCCAGTTCCTGCTCTATTCGGTCTTTGCGGCGGGCAGCCTCGGCGCGCTGTCGGAGGTCTGGGGCGAGCTGTCCCAGGCCGCGGGCGCCGCCGAGCGATTGCGCGAGCTGCTGCAGGAACGGCCCGACATCGCCGAACCCCTGCACGCCAAGCCGCTGCCGCAGCCGGCCGCCGGCCGTGTGGCCTTCGACGGCGTCCATTTTTCCTATCCGACGCGCCCGCAGGAGCGCAGCCTGAAGGGCCTGACGCTCGAGGTGGAGCCCGGCCAGACGGTCGCCATCGTCGGCCCGTCCGGCGCGGGCAAGAGCACGCTGTTCTCGCTGCTGCTCCGGTTCTACGATCCCGTCAGCGGGGCGATCCGTCTCGACGGCGTCGATATCCGCGCGCTCTCGCCCCGCGACCTGCGCGCCCGGCTGGCGATCGTCCCCCAGGACGTCACCATCTTCGCCGCCACCATCCACGAGAACATCGCCTTCGGCACGCCGGGCGCGACGCGAGACGCGGTGGCGGCGGCGGCTCTGGCGGCGCAGGCAGACGGCTTCATCCGCGCGATGCCGGAGGCCTACGACACGCCGGTCGGCGAGCGCGGCATCACTTTGTCGGGCGGCCAGCGCCAGCGCATCGCCATCGCCCGCGCCATCCTGAAGAACGCGCCGGTGCTGCTGCTCGACGAGGCGACCTCGGCACTGGACGCCGAAAGCGAAACGCTGGTGCAGACCGCGCTCGACGGGCTGATGCGCAGCCGCACGACGCTCGTCATCGCGCACCGGCTGGCAACGGTGCTTAAGGCGGACCGGATCCTCGTCATGGACCAGGGGCGCATCGTCGAAGACGGCACCCACGCCTCGCTGGTGCGCCAGGGCGGGCTCTATGCCCGGCTCGCAAGGCTCCAGTTCGATCATGGGTCGCAGGCGCTGAACGTCGCCAATCTCTGACGCCTCTGGGCGGTTTTCCACCCACATCCGGGGCCGACGGGTGGAAGACCACCCATCACGGCGCGTTCGCACGGTAAAAGCGGCGCTCCGGCGGGCGCCGGCGATTGTCTGTTTCGATCCTGCGATGTCACTCTCCCGTTCGGCCGGTGCTTCGGAGGTTGCGCTGCCCGAAATCTCAGACAGTAACGGGAGGAACGCGATGTCTGTCTTCAAATCCCTTTTGACCGGAGCGCTGCCGGCTTTGGCGCTGGCGCTGGCGGTCGGCACCCATGGCGCGCATGCGCAGGAATTTCCCGATCGTACCCTGACGATGGTCGTACCCTTTGCGGCGGGCGGCTCGACCGACGTGGTGGCGCGCATCGTCGCCCAGAAGATGTCGGACGATCTCGGCCAGCAGGTCATCGTCCAGAACGTCGCCGGTGCCGGCGGCAATCTGGGCGCGAGCAATGTCGCGCGCGCCGATCCGGATGGCTACACGATCCTGATGGGCACGGTCGCGACGCACGCGCTGAACCCGCTGATCCTGAAGACCAAGCCCTACGATCCCGAAACCGACTTCGCGCCCATCTCGCTTCTGGTGCTGGTGCCGAACGTCCTCGTCGTCAATCCGGAACTGCCGGCAAAGACCGTGGCCGAGCTGATCGCCCTTCTAAAGGCCGATCCGGAGAAATATGCCTATGCCTCCTCGGGCAACGGCACGCCGCTGCATCTCTCGGGCGAGCTTTTCAAGAAGATGGCCGGCGTCAGCATGCAGCACATTCCCTACAAGGGCTCCGGGCCGGCGCTGAACGACGTCATCGGCAACCAGGTGCCGATCATGTTCGACAACCTGCCCTCCTCCTCCGGCCACATCAAGGCCGGCACGCTGCGGGCACTGGGCGTGACAACCGCCGAGCGTGCGGCCTCCTTCCCCGATGTGCCGACGATCGCCGAAACCGTTCCGGGATACGAGACCTATACCTGGAACGCGCTGTTTGCCCCGGCCGGCACGCCCGAACCCATCATCGCCCGGCTGAACGGCGCCGCGAAGAAGGCCATGGCCGACCCCGCCGTCGTCGCCCGCATGAAGGACTTCAGCGCCACCATCGTCGCCTCGACGCCGGACGCGCTGAAGGCGCATGTGAAGGCCGAGATCGTCAAATGGACGCCGGTGGTGAAGGACGCGAACGTCACGCTGGATTGAGGAGAGAGCCGTGGTGGGTGGGGCTCGCCCCTATCCGCCTGCCGGCACCTTCTCCCCGCCTGCGGGGAGAAGGACTTGAGGCACCGCTTTCGCGCTACATTGAACGGCCGCGCGGGCCACGTCCCCTCGCCCCGCAGGCGAGGAGAGGGTTAGGGTTAGGGTGAGGGTGAGGGGCAGCCCCAGGGCCGCAATCGGGCCACACACACACTGCCCGCTTTACTTCTCCGTCAGCTTCAACTCGATACGCCGGTTCTGGTCGCGGGCTTCCTTGGTGTCGCCCTCGGCGATCGGCTGGAACTCGCCGAAGCCGGCGGCGACCAGGCGGCCGGGGGGGACGCCCTTCGAGATGAGGAATTTGACCACCGAGGTGGCGCGGGCGGAGGAAAGCTCCCAGTTGTCGACATAACGGCCCGAGCCCGACAACGGCACATTGTCCGTATGTCCGTCGACGCGCAGCACCCAGTTGATTTCGGCCGGAATCTCCTTGGCGAGATCGAGCAGCGCCATGGCGAGCTTCGCCATCTCCTCCTGCCCCGCCGGATTGAGCTCGTTGCCGCCCGAGGGGAAGAGCACTTCCGACTGGAAGACGAAACGGTCGCCGACGATGCGGATGTTTTCGCGATCCGACAGGATCTCGCGCAGCCGGCCGAAGAAATCCGACCGGTAACGGTTCAGCTCCTGCACGCGCTGCGCCAGCGCCACGTTGAGGCGGCGGCCGAGATCGGCGATCTTCGTCTGGGAGGTCGCGTCGCGGGCCTCGGAGGCCTGAAGCGCGCTTTCGATGGCGGCGATCTGGTTGCGCAGGGCCGCGATCTGCTGGTTGAGCAGGTCGATCTGGCTCATGGCCCGGCCGCTCGCCTGCTGCTCGGCCTCCAGCCGTCCCGTGAGGTCGCCGATGCGCTGGTCGGAAGCCGCCGAGCTGCCGCTGCCCTGATCGAGCAGGGACTGCAGCCGCGAGCGCTCGCCTTCCGACGTCGCAAGCGAGGCCTGCAGATTGGCGAGCGAATCCTCCAGATCCTGCTTGCCGCTCTTCTCCAGCGCCAGAAGCTGGGTCAGCTCGTTGATCTGGCTGTTCAGCCGTGTCAGTACCTCGTCCTTGCCGCTGATTTCGCGGCTGAGCAGGAACTGCGCGAGCACGAAGACCGAGAGCAGGAACATGATGGCGAGGAGCAGCGTCGACAGCGCATCGACGAAGCCCGGCCAGTAATCCACGGTGCGCTGGTGGCGACCCCTGCGTCCGAGCGCCATCTCAATCCTGTCCCGTCTCTTCGCTCGCGCGGCGCGGCGTCGGCAGGGTCTTCCGGTCATTGTCGGAAAGCCGTGCGGCCAGCTTGTCGAGCGTGCGGCGCATGGAGCGCGCTTCCTCCTGCTGGGCCTCGATCCAGTCGCGCAGCATCTGCTGCTCGCCGCGCATGTTCTTGACCAGTCCCTGAATGCCTTCGGCAAGGCTCGCCATGGCCGCGGTCGTGCGCTGGCTGGTGCCGCCTTCCTGCGCCATGCGGCTCAGTTCCTCGGCCAGAAGCCGCAGGTCTTCCGGACGGTTGCCGGTGCCGGCCTCGGAGCGCACGTTCACGTCGGAACTGACATCGGTGACGGAGGAGAGCCAGTTTTCGAGCTCGGTATAGAAGCGGCTCTGCGCCCGCCCGGCCTGCAGATCGAGGAAGCCGAGCACCAGCGAACTCGAAAGGCCGAAAAGCGAGGTGGAGAACGCCGTGCCCATGCCGGTCAAAGGCGCGGACAGGCCGGTCTTCAGGGCCGAGAGCACGTCGTCCGTGCTGCCGCTGCCCGCATCCAGCGACTGGATGACGGTGTTGATCGAGCCGATGGTGCCGAGCAGGCCCCAGAAGGTGCCGAGCAGGCCGAGAAAGACGAGCAGCCCGATGAGATAGCGCGACGTATCGCGCGATTCGTCCAGCCGGGTGGCGATGCTGTCGAGGATGGACCGGAGCGCCGCGGTGGAGATCGCCATCGAATGGCGCTTGCCGATCAGCGCGCGCATGGGCGCGAGCAGCACCGGATCGCGGCCGACCTTGTCGGCACTGCCCGCGGCACGGAAGCTGTTGAACCAGCGCACCTCGGGCCGGAGCGCAAGCACATGGGTGAAGACGAGGAGGATGCCGATCAGCAAGACGCCGAGAATGAGCCCGTTGAGGCCCGGATTGCTCAGAAAGGCCGTCTGCGCCTGCCGGAACAGGATGGCCCCGACGAAGCCGACGATGATGAGGAAGATGACCATGGTCCAGAAGAACACCATGGGGCTCGTCAGCTTGTTCGGATTGTAGTCCTCGCCCTGCTCCGCATCCCAACCAGACAATGTCAGTTTCGCCATGCCGCTTCTCTCGATTCCCAGCCGGCCGCCCGGTCATCGATCGGCCGGGTCCGCCATATGGCGCAGACCCTACTTCATAATGCTTAAAACCGGAACGGTTCGTCCGCATATTCTGCACGGGCGGAAAGACCCGTGCGGAACGTCCCCGACCGGCCCGGCACGGTCAGTATCGGGCGCTTTCGCGCGGCCAGGATCGGGCGCTTTCGCGCAGACGCGCGAGCGTTCTGCCCGGCCTTATTTTCCGGGCATCGGACGGTGCAGAACCTCATGCAGCGCCTTGCGGATATATTCGTTGCCGGCGACGATCGAGCCGTCTTCCATCGGCTTGTTGCCGCCGTCGATATCGGCGATCCAGCCACCGGCCTCGCGCACCATCAGCATGCCCGCGGCCAGATCCCACGGCATCAGCCCGCGTTCCCAATAGCCATCGAACCGGCCGGCCGCGACATAGGCGAGCGCGAGCGACGGCGTGCCGAGACTGCGCACGCCAGCGACTTCGCCCATCACATGGCGCAACTCGATGAGGTAATTGCCGTGATGGCCGCGGCCGAGAAAGGGCGTGCCGGTTGAGATGACGGCATCCGCAAGGCTGCGGCGGGCGGCGACGCGCAGGCGGCGATCGTTGAGAAACGCCCCGCCGCCGCGCTCGGCGGTGTAGAGTTCGTCGGTCGCGGGATTGAGGATGACGGCCGTGACGATTTCGCCCTGACGTTCCAGCGCGATGGTGATGGCGAAATGCGGAATGCCGTGCAGGAAGTTGGTGGCGCCGTCGAGCGTATCGACGATCCAGCGATGCGCACCGTCCGTACCCTCGACCTCGTCGCCGTCTTCGCCGAGATAGCCATAGGTCGGGCGGGCCTTCATCAGCTCTTCGCGGAGGATCTTTTCAGCCTTGCGATCGGCCTGCGACACGTAATCGCCCGGCCCCTTCATGGACACCTGCAGGTTCTGCACCTCGCCGAAATCGCGGGACAACGACTTGCCGGCCTTGAAGGCGGCCTGGACCATGACGTTGAGAAGGGCGGAACGGGCCATTTCGGGCTTCCTCTGAAAAAAGCGCCGGAGAGAGGACCGGCAGATCGCGGGGCTGTCACAGAACGGTCGGCGACGACGGCGCTTTTCAAGAGCAGACCGGGATCAAGCCGACAACGCGGCGGATCGTTCTGACGATCCACCGGGCGGCGCTTCAAGACCACAGATCCCCGCCGATTTCAAGTCCCTGCGCGGACACGGCGCGCCGGCAGCAGGCGCGGAGCCGACCGAGGGAACGATCGACGACGGCTCAGCCGCGCGCGGCGCGAAACCGGTTTGCCGCCTCGCGCGCCGCTTTCTGCTGGTCCTCACCGATCCCGAGATAGAAATCTTCGAGGTCGTCGTCCTTCAGGCCGGCCCGACGCGACAGCACGTACCACTTGGCGGCTTCCACCGGATTGGGCCGGGTGCCGATGGCATTGATATAGAGATGCGCCAGCTTGTTCTGCGCCACGACATTGCCGGCACTGGCGGCGCGCAGCATCCAGCCGAAGCCCTGCTCGAGATTGCGGCCGCCGCCGATGCCGTCGATCAGCCAGATGCCGGCATCGAGCTGGGCCGTATCGACCCCGGACGCGGCCGCCCGCAGCAGCCATTCCCGCGCCCGCTCGCGCTTGTCGTCGGGGATGCCATCGACATTGAGATAGATCTGCGACAGCGCATATTGCGCATCCGCGATGCCCTGCTCGGCGGATTTCTCATAAAAGGGCAGTGCCGCCTTCAAGCCGGCCTGCCCCGGCTGGTCGGCCACGAGCAGCTGCGCATAATTGAACTGCGCCGACGGATTTCCCCGCTCGGCAGCCTTCTTCATCAAGTCTTCGGAACGCGCCTTGTCGCGCGGCACATCCCGGCCCTCCATCAGGAGGATGGCGTATTTGAACATTGCCGTGGGATCGCCGGAGGCTGCAGCCTGCCCGTACCAGAAGGCGGCATCCTTGGGCTTGCGCGGAACGCCGAGGCCCTGCGAGAAGATTTCCGCCACCAGCGTCTGCGCCGCCGCATCGCCGAGCTGCGCCCGCGGCAGGGCAAGCTCCATGGCCGTGAGATAATAACCGCGCTGGAACGCGCCATAGGCATCGTCGGCCTTGCCCTCGAACGGCTTTTCGGCCGGCAGCGCCGGAAGCGCAGCCCCCATGCGCTCCAGCACGTTGACCCCGCCCGACGGCGCGATCCGGCCGTCCGCAGGCTTGGCCTCGCCGCCCGGCCGCCGCAGCGCCGGAACCTCGTTTTCGGGAAGGGCCGCACCATTGAACGGCGTGATGCGACCGCGCTTGGCCGTCACGCCCTGCTCCGCCGCATCCGGCGCGCCGGCGCTTTGGCCGTCCCCTGCGGGTGCCGCGTCGGTGGGTGGCTCTGCCGGAGCGATGGTGACCGTGTCAGGCTCGACGCCCGGAAGCGCCTCCTGCGCGCGCGCAGGCAGTCCCGCCAGACCTGCGACGAGCAGGGCCAGGGACAAAAGGCAGAGACGGGGCGAACGATCCAGCATGGCAGGTCTTAAGCGCCAAACCGTGGCGCTTTTTCGTCCAGCAGCGCATTCACCTCGGCAATGACGGCGGCGGCGCGCTCCGGAACCTCGAAAACGGCCCGATGCAGCGCCACGAACTCGGCACCGCTTTCCGCCACCACCAGCGCGGAGGCCGGATCCGCGCCGCCCATGACGATGCAGGGGATCTCGATCATCGAGGACCACCATTCGCCAAGCGCGACATTCTTGCCGTGCGCCTCGGGCTTGATGTCGCCATTCAGCTTGCCGAAGAAGATATAGTCGGGCTTGGCCTCGCCGATCTCCAGCGCATGATGCCGGTCGGCCGCATTGCCGCCGCCGACGATCAGCTTAGGCGAGAACTTTTCCATCGCCTCGCTCATGGCTTCGTGGTTGCCCTCGACATGCAGGCCATCGGCGCGCGCGCGCCCGGCAACCCTTGTATCGCCCGCAACGAGCGCCGCGGCGCCGGCCTCCTGGATGATCGGCACCAGCGCTTCGGCATGTTTCTGGAAGGCCTGATCGTCGAGGCCGTATTGCGGCAGGATGACGGAGGCGACATCGCCACCCTTCAGCGCGTCGCCGACGATGCGGGCCCGCTCGGCGGGGTCCGCGATATCGGGGACGATGAGGACGAGGCGGCAGCGGTTGTCGGTCAGGCTCATGAAGGTTGCTCCGGCAGGTCGCAGGGGACGTGCATCTGTGCGTGGTCTGCGTGTTTATCTGTGCGTTGAGCGATACCCGCTCGCGCCACGGGGATCAACCATGCCGGGATCGGCCGTTCTTCTACTTTTGAGAGAAAGCCGCTTGGGGGCTTGCTCGCATTGGACGAAAATTAGGAGATTGTAAAAAATAGGTTGTAGCAACGCACAATTTACTTGATGCCAATGTGCATTTCCAATAACCTTCTAATATGTCGAATATCTCGCCCTTCAGTGCCATCGCAGATCCCAACCGTCGCTACCTGTTGGAGGAACTTCGGCGTGCGCCGAAGACCGTCAACGAACTTGCCGAAGGCTTACCGATCAGTCGTCCGGCGGTTTCACAGCACCTCAAGGCTCTGCTTGATTCCAACCTCGTTTCCGTTTCGCCCAACGGGACAAAGCGCATCTATCAGATCAACAAGCCGGGATTTGACGCCGTCAATCTCTGGCTGGACCAGTTCTGGGCATAGTTGCCGCTGCCGGACGCGGTTATCAGCGGATAAGCCAGCCGTGGGGGCTTGGCTTGCGCCATCGAGATAACCGAGCAGCAAGGCAAAAGGCCTGAAAAGGCGCCGGTCTCATGCCTGGGAGGCGTATCGGCGAAGACGCCTGCTTCCCGTCGAGAAGGACGGGCCTCGATTGCCGTCTGGGCGTCACGCTCCAGATCGGCTGCATCCGTGCCCGCCATGCCCCGGGGGGCGAATGCCGTTATCCGCCCGCTGCCGTTATATGCCCAATGCCGTGATCCGACAGGACGGGCGCCTGTTGGGAGAAGCGTCGAGAGACAAAGCCTGTCGCAATACAGAAGGCCGGTCGCACTCCAGTGTGCAGCTTTTTTGCGATGAACGACGGACGTAAGAACATGAGTTTAAAGCGCGACGGGCGAATCTGAAAGATCGCGACACGCTCGAACATTCTCCTGAACCCCGGCTCACAGGACATGGTCTCATGTTCTGTTTTACCGCAGTGTCCGACCCCGAAGCGGTGCCGCTTCGGCTGACCAGGCTTTTGCGCAAACCGTTATCGCAGACCCGATTCCCGATTCGCGCACGATGCTGAAAGGCGCGGGAAGATCCGAATGAGGCAGGTCCTTGGGATTCAAGGATCGGGCAACGTTGCACAGGTCGTCCGTGGCCCCGCGAATCGCCAGACTGTGCGGACAGACCAGCCACGACCTCTCCGTGTTGTTCCGATCGCTATCCTTTCCGCCGGCAGGGCGCGATTGCAGGACGGTGGGCGACGACGGCAGACTGTCCCGACCTCTGCCTTGGACGCAACAAACCATCGGACCGAGACGTCGAGTGATTCGAGACCATGCTCTGCGATGATGCGGATGTCGGCATCTCGCGGGATGGCGCGCGTCTTGCGGACGGCGGGAGCGTGGAGGACGGAAGCGCGCGCCGGCGACGGGCCGGCTGGAGGCGATGCCCTCGACGTCGCACGAAGATGTGTCGATTAACGTCCGGAAACGCCGGACCGGCATCGAGAATTGCGCACCCTGAAGCCGGTGGGTTCGAAAACCCGGACCCTTAAAAAGCCGACGCCTCGCAGCGGGCGTCAGCCGGTCTGCGAGGCGTCTTGCTTGTCATGCGCGGAACCGAGGCCGTCATGATCGGCCCGGTCCGCCTGTTCTGCAAATTCCCTGGAGAGATTGCTTTACGTAATCAATGAGTCGTCGAACGGATCTTGGCGATCTCGTCCTTCAAACGCAACTTCCGACGCTTGATCGTGGCAATATATTCGTCTTCCACTGACGGTCTTGTCAGAGCCGAGTGCAGCTCTTCTTCGAGCACGGTATGTTTTTTCTCAAGCGTTGCAAGATGAGCCTCAATGTTCATGTGGCAGTCCCTTCCTTTTGCTTGCATCCAGTCGCCAGGCGCCGGATGTTCAGTTTCTAACCGGTGAAGTGTGCCATGCGTTTGCCGATTTGTCGAAGGCGAAATCGCAAGAACGGATAACTTCCCGTGAACGATCGTTCTATGCTAGAGGATCGCGCCTTGGATGAATCGCGCACGGGGCCGGAAGGTTCCAACCGCATCGCGATGATCTGAACCGGCCTGCTTCGACCGTGCGGCCACGCACCCATTTTCTTACCCGACGACAGTTCTGCCGCCGGATGCCGACAGGGAAATCCTCATGCCCGATCAGGACCAGGCCGAACTCAGACTGGGCGTCGCGCGTCTGCGGCAGGAGCACGAGGATTACGATGTCGCCATCAACGCGATGATCCAGACCGGCTGCGATGCCCTGCGCATCCAGCGGATGAAGAAAAAAAAGCTGGCCATCAAGGACAAGATCACGAAGATCGAGGATGTGATCATTCCCGACATCATCGCCTGATGCTGGCCTGAGACTGGCTTGAGACTGGCTTGAGACTGGCCTGATGCCGACAGGCGTCTTCGAAACCGGCGCCCGCCTCTTCCGCCAATCTTTTGGCCAATCTTTTCGCCAATCTTTTCGCCAATCTTTTGAAGGAGTGCGAGACGTGACGAACCCCGGCCCGCCCCCCGTCGCCATCATCATGGGAAGCCAGTCCGACTGGGAGACCATGAAGAATGCCGCCGACATGCTCGATGCGCTCGATATCCCCTATGAAGCGCGCATCATCTCGGCCCATCGCACGCCCGATCGGCTGGTGAGCTTTGCCACCACTGCCCGCGAGGAAGGCTTCAAGGTCATCATCGCCGGTGCCGGCGGTGCGGCCCACCTTCCCGGCATGACCGCCGCCATGACCGCCCTGCCCGTCTTCGGCGTGCCGGTGCAGTCGAAGACCATGTCCGGGCAGGACAGCCTCCTCTCGATCGTTCAGATGCCGGCCGGCATTCCCGTGGGCACGCTCGCCATCGGCCGGGCCGGCGCCATCAATGCCGCTCTGCTGGCGGCCGCCGTCCTTGCTTTGTCCGATCCGGATCTCGCCGACAGGCTGGACATCTGGCGCGCGGAGCAGAGCGCCGCCGTCGCCGAATACCCGGTCGATCCCGCATGATCACGCTCGGCATCATCGGAGGCGGCCAGCTCGGCCGCATGCTCGCCATGGCCGCTGCGCGCCTCAATGTGCGCACCGTCATTCTCGAGCCGCAGGCGGATTGTCCGGCAGCCCAGGTCGCCAACCGGCAGATCGCAGCCCCATACGACGACGAAGCCGCCCTCGACGCGCTGGCGGACGCCTGCGACGTCGTCACCTATGAATTCGAGAACGTGCCGGTGGTGGCCGCCGCCCGTCTCGCCCGCAGCCTGCCGGTCTACCCGCCGCCGAAAGCTCTGGAAGTCTCGCAGGACCGGGTGACCGAAAAGCGGTTTCTGAACGCCTGCGGCCTGGAGACGGCCCGCTTCCACGCGATCGACAGCGCCGCGGAGCTTGCCGCGGCGCTCGCCGATTTCGGCGGCAAGGGCGTGCTGAAGACCCGTCGTCTCGGCTATGACGGCAAGGGCCAGCATGTCTTCCGCGATGGCCGCGACGATGCCGCGGCGGTCTATCAGAGTCTCGGCGGCGTGCCGCTCATCCTCGAAAGCTTCATCGCCTTCGACCGCGAACTCTCCATCATCGCCGCGCGCGGCACCGATGGCGCGTTTGCCGCCTTCGATCCGGCCGAAAACGTTCACCGCAACGGCATTCTCCACACCTCGACGGTTCCTGCGACGATCGACCCGGCCGGCACCGATGCGGCGATCGCCGCCGCGAGAGCGATTCTGAACACGCTCGATTATGTCGGCGTCATCGGCGTGGAATTCTTCGTGCGGCCGGATGGCGGGCTCGTCATCAACGAGATCGCGCCGCGCGTCCACAATTCCGGCCACTGGACCGAGGCCGCCTGCGTGGTCTCGCAGTTCGAGCAGCATATCCGCGCCGTCTGCGGCCTGACGCTCGGCGATACCGCCCGCCATTCGGATGCGGTGATGCAGAACCTGATCGGCGACGACATCGACGACCTGCCGCGCTGGCTGCAGGCGCCGCGCACGCTGGTGCATCTCTATGGCAAGGCGGACGCCCGGCCGGGCCGCAAGATGGGCCACGTCACGACGCTGGCCTGAGGGTGGTGCCGGATGCCGCAAGCCTCCTAAAAACCCGGCTTTCCGGCCAAATTCCCCGCCCTTGATGTTGACAGCGGCCCGGGCTCGGGGTATTTGCCAGCCACCGTAAAGAGCGCGCTCAGCCCTGACAGGCTCGCAGGCGCGCTTTTTGATTGTTTAGACCCTGTGCGAATGTGCATTCGCCGCAACCTGCGGATCAGAAAGATGAAGATCAAAAATTCGCTTAAGTCGCTGAAGGCCCGTCATCGCGAAAACCGTCTGGTTCGCCGCAAGGGTCGCGTCTACATCATCAACAAGCTGAACCCGCGTTTCAAGGCCCGCCAGGGCTGAGGCACTCTGCCGAACCGGGACTGCTGTGACCGTCGTTTCGACCTCTGGTCGAGGGGCATGTCATAAAATTGATTTGATCTGAGGCCATGGCGGGATACCTTCTCACCATGGCCTTTTTCATGTCCCGTCTCCTGATTCCCGCGACATCCAGCCTCGTCCCTTTCGTGGCAGCCCTTCTGGTCGTGTCCCCGACCGGCGCCGCGCAGGCCGCGGATACCGGGCCCTCTGCCGTGACAGTGCCGGCCGTCGATGCGCAGGCAGCAAAACCGGCCGTACCCGAAAAGCTGCCGACACGGGCCGAGAAGCTCGACACGCTCTTTGCCGCGCTGAAGCGCGAGCGGGACGTCGAAAAGGCAAGCGGCATCGCCGACCAGATCCGCATGGAATGGCAGGATTCCGGCAGCGCCACCGTCAATCTCCTGATGCAGTGGGCGGCAAAGGCCGTTGCCGAGAACAAGCAGCCGAGCGCGCTCGACCTTTACGACCAGGTCATCGCGCTTGCGCCCGACTATGTCGAAGGCTGGAACCAGCGGGCCACGCTGCACTACCAGATGAGCAACTACCGCAAATCGATGTCCGACATCAACCGCGTGCTGGCGCTGGAGCCGCGGCACTTCGGGGCGCTGGCCGGCATGGCGGCGATTCTCACCGCGTCCGGCAAGGACGAGCTGGCGCTGCGCGCCTGGGAGCAGTTCCTCGCCGTCTACCCGGCCGAGCGCAAGGCGCAGGAGCAGGTGGGCGAGCTGGAAGAGAAGCTGGCCGGCAACCGGACTTGACGGTGCAAGCGCATCGGCCGTCGCGGTGAACCGCCCTGCATCCCCCTTCGTATGAACCGCTGAATCCAGATGCCGCCCGAAGCCTGACGACAGGTGTTGCCCTCGGCTGCGGGATTGCAGACGGTGCGACGACGACAGATCCATGCCTTTCACTCCACGCTTCAGGACCATCATGCTTTCGACGCTTGCGACCTTCCTCATCCTGATCGCCGTGGGGGTCGGCGCAGGCACGTATCAGGCTTCGGCCTTCGAGCGCGACAATGGCAATCGCGGCGAGCTGATCGATGTCGGCGGCTACAGGATGAACAGCGTGCACGTGCCCCGCCCGCCCGGTGCCGACCTGCCGCCCATCGTCTTCATCCACGGCGCCAGCGCCAATCTCAACGATCCCATGGCAGCCTTTCGCGAAAAGCTCGAGGGCCGGGCCGAGATGCTGTTCCTCGACCGCCCGGGCTTCGGCTATTCCGAGCGCGGCGGCCCGCGCAACGCCTATCCGGATGGACAAGCGGATGCCGTGGCCGCGCTGATGAAGAAGCGCGGCATCGGCAAGGCGATCATCGTCGCGCATTCCTTCGGCGGGGCGATCGCCGCGACCTTCGCTCTGAACCACAGCGACATGGTGGCCGGCCTCATCTTCCTCTCGCCGGCCACCCATCCCTGGCCGGGCGGCATCGACTGGTACTATGACGTCGCCAAGACGCCTCTGCTCGGCGATCTCTTCGCGACCCTCGTCGCGCCCACCGTCGGCCGCCTGCTGGTGGACAAGGCGACGCGCGGCGTCTTTGCGCCCAACCATCGGCCGGACGACTACATCGCCGAGAGCAAGACCTATCTGGCGCTACGCCCGGCGACCTTCCGCAACAATGCCATCGATATCGCCAACCTCCTGGACTACGTCAAAACGGTCGCGCCGCGCTATGTCGAGATCAAGGCGCCGACCGTCATCATCACCGGTGACAGGGACAAGGTCGTGCTTCCGGACATCCATTCGCGCCAGCTGCACGAGGCGATCAGGGGCTCCAGGCTGGTCACCATTCACAATCTCGGCCACAAGCCCGACTATATCGTCACCGACGTCGCCATCGCGGCCATCGAGACCGTTGCGGGCGAAAAGCCCGATCTGGAGGGTCTTGCCCGTGCGGCCGAAAAGCGCATCGCCGGCGACGACGCGGACTGAGCGACAGGCCCGAGACACAAAAGCCCATAACGCGAAAACGCCGCGCCCTTGTCACAAGGCGCGGCGTTGGCTGTTCGGTTCGCTTTGTCGGCGGGATCAGATGCCGCCGGCGCCGTCTTCGCTGATATAGGCGATGCGCAGCATGTTGGTGGCGCCGGGCGTGCCGAGCGGTACGCCGGCCGAGATGATGATGCGATCGCCCGGGGAGGCAAGGCCTTCGGAGGCGACGATGCGGCAGGCGCGGTTGACCATGTCGTCAAGGTCCGTCGCGTCATGGGTGACGACGCAATGCATGCCCCAGACGACCGAAAGCCGGCGCGCGGTCTGGATGACCGGCGAAAGCGCCAAGATCGGCACCTGCGGACGCTCGCGCGCCGTGCGCAGGCCGGTATTGCCCGAGGACGTGTAGCAGACGATGGCCGACAGTTTCAGCGTTTCGGCGATCTGGTGCGCGGCAAGCGAGATCGCATCCGCACCGGTTGCTTCCGGCGGCGTGCGCTGGGCGTAGATGATGCCGGAGTAATGCGGGTCCGTCTCGACCTTGCTGGCGATCGACGACATGGTGGCGACGGCCTCGACCGGGTAATCGCCGGAGGCGGATTCGGCCGAGAGCATGACGGTGTCGGCACCTTCGAAGACCGCGGTGGCGACGTCGGAGACTTCGGCGCGGGTCGGAACCGGTGCCGAGATCATCGATTCCAGCATCTGCGTGGCGACGACGACCGGCTTGCCGGCGCGGCGGCAGGCGCGAATGAGCTGCTTCTGCAGGCCGGGCACGGCCTCGAGCGGCATCTCGACCCCGAGGTCGCCACGGGCGACCATCAGCGCATCCGAGAGCTCGATGATCTCGTCGATCCGCTCGATCGCCTGCGGCTTCTCGATCTTCGACATCAGGCCGACGCGGCCGCCGGAGATCTTGCGAACCTCGATCAGATCCTCGGGACGCTGGACGAAGGAGAGCGCCACCCAGTCGACTTCGTTCGTTGCGAGCACGGCATCGAGGTCGGCGCGGTCCTTGTCGGTGAGAACGCCGACGGCAAGCAGCGTATCGGGCAGGCTCACGCCCTTGCGGTCGGAAATTTTGGTGCCGGACACGACCGTACAGACGATGCTCTTGCCATCGGCGCTTTCGGCCCGCAGATGCAGCTTGCCGTCATCGATCAGCAACCGGTCGCCAGCCTTGACGGATTCGAGGATCTCCGGGTGCGGCAGGAAAACACGGGTCTTGTCGCCCAGCGTCTCGTTGTTGTCGAGCGTGAAGGACTGGCCGGGAACGAGGTCGACCTTGCCGTCGACGAACTTGCCGACGCGCAGCTTCGGGCCCTGAAGGTCGGCGAGGATGCCGATCGGGCGGCCGCAGCGCTCTTCCACGGACCGGATGCGCTGGATCAGCGTGCGCATCATGTCGTGGCTGGCATGGCTCATATTGATGCGGAAAAGATCCGCACCCGCCTCGTGCAGCTTCTGGATCATCGACTCCTCGTTCGACGCGGGTCCCAGCGTCGCGAGGATCTTGGCTTTTCTATTCCGTCTCATCAATTCTGGCCTTCTTGAGTCCCGGGCGTGTCGGAGAGCTGAACCATCCAGCTGCCTTGACGTCCCGTGTCATATTCCTTGAAGCCCATGCGCTGAAAACCGCGCGCGAAACAATCCTGCACGCCGACGATCTTGAACTCGTTCTCGGCGACGCACATGTTGACATTGCCCGTCCAGCGACCCCCGCGCGCCGCATCCTCGGCGTAGAGATAATAATAGCGGGACTGCAATTCGCCCTCGATCAGCGTCGCGCAGGTGGTGGCAGGTACCTGCCACCAACCCTCGGTGATCCAGCCTTCCTTGGCGCGGTAGCCAATGGCGACCCCAACCAGGTTCTGCGTACCGTTGCAGACGCGAAATTCGGCGCGGGCCTCCGTTGCCAGGAGAGGCGAGGCGAGCGCGAGCGCGAAGACAGTCAATCCACCGAGAGACAAGCGACGCATGTTCGACGAGGAGAGAAGATGTCGAGACACGGTTTCCAATGGTGCTCCATTGCATTTTGTCGAGGCACTTTCTTGCGACGGTGCGGGGCGAAAGTCAACGGACGTGTAAGCGCTCATTTCCGGCTTTTTCCGGGCGGACGCGACGGGGGACCGACGCCGCCGCCTTGCGATCGCCTTTTCCACATGTCATCCAAATTCTAAAGGCATGCAAAGAGGTTGAACCCATGGCCGACGAGGCGCCGTTCGAGATCATCAGAGGCGAGATGCGCAGCGGGCTCGTGCTGCTCGGCGACCACGCGACCAACCGGCTGCCACCCTGCTACGGCATGCTCGGCCTGCCCGAAAGTGCCTTCCAACGGCACATCGCCTATGACATCGGCGTGGAGCCGCTGATCCGGCAACTGGCCGCGCGGCTCGACGTGCCCGCGGTGATGAGCCGCTTCTCGCGCTTGCTGATCGATCCCAACCGGGGCGAGGACGACCCGACCCTGATCATGAAGATTTCCGACGGCGCGATCATCCCGGGCAATCATCCCTTGTCTCCGGAGGAAGCCGAAGCGCGGCTGGACGGGTTCCACCGCCCCTACCACCGGGCCGTGGCCGACACCCTTGCCGAGGTCGCGGCAGCCGGCGGACGAACGCCGCTGATCCTGTCGCTGCATTCGTTCACGCCGGCCTGGAAGGGCGTGCCCCGGCCCTGGCACGTCACCGTGCTCTGGGACACGGACGCGCGCGCGGTGCTGCCGCTGCTCGCGGCGTTGCGCGAACCCGGCGATGTCGTGGTTGGCGACAACGAGCCCTATGACGGGGCGCTGCGGGGCGACACGCTCTACCGGCATTGCATGGAGACCGGCATGCCGCATGCGCTGATCGAGGTGCGCCAGGACCAGATCGCGACAGCGGAAGGCGTTGCCGCCTGGGTCGACCGGCTGGCGCCGATCTTCGAGCGGCTGAACGCCCGGCACGACCTGCACCTGAGCGAACGACACCCCTCCCGCACGGGACCCTACGCCACGTGACACCCTGGGGCCCGCGCGCCCTGCCCTCTTCGCCGCCTGCCCGCACTGCCGACCGAAAGGACATCCCCATGCCAGACACGACCGCCACCCCCGCTTCCGCCATGCCGGACCTGACGCCGGACCAGCGCACAGCCTTCGAGGCCGCCGCCTTCCGGCGCCTGCTGGCCCATCTCGACACGCGCAGCGACGTGCAGAACATCGACCTGATGACTCTTGCGGGTTTCTGCCGGAACTGCCTGTCGAACTGGTACCGCGACGCGGCCGAGGCCAGCGGCCAGCCCTTGACCAAGGAGCAATCCCGCGAGATCGTCTATGGCATGCCCTACGACGAATGGCGCGAGAAGCACCAGCGCGAGGCGAATGCCGATCAGCAGGCGGCCTTCGAGGTCGCCCGCCCGAAGGAATGAGATCGGCAACAAGGGTGCACACGCCCTTCCGCGTGCCGCATTCTTTGCGCAAAACAACTTGACCTCGACGCCGCTTCACGGCAGGTGACGGCCCAGCCGGGCATGAGGCCCAGAAGACCCGAACGCCTCCGAAATTTCCGCATCCCGTCATTGCCTTTTCCGGCCGGACGGCACGATGCATGGTCAATCAAACAGCCTGAACGAAAAGGACAACAGGAATGGACGAGAGAACAATCCCGGAAACGGGCGTGGAAAACGTCGCCGCTGCCGAGCTTCGCCAGTTCATCGAGCGTATCGAGCGCCTGGAAGAGGAAAAGGCTGCGATTGCCTCTGATTTGCACACATTCTGACGTTGCCTACCCGACTGATTTAGCCATGAAATTAATCGCTTAACGCCATCTGACGATGCGGTAGCCTATCGATAGCAAATGAGCTGCGCTTATTTTAGATAACAATCAATAAGACACGGCGTGGCTCTGGCTGTTGTGCAGTCAATCAACCTCAACATCGCGTAGTATGCCACCCTATGCTGCGTGCTGACCCAAGAATGAAAGGCCGAATGAATGACAGACGAAATTCAAACAGATTCCACTAACGTCGCGGCAGCAGAGCTTCGCCAGTTCATAGAGCGCATCGAGCGCCTAGAGGAAGAGAAACAGGCAATACAGGATGACATAAAAGACGTTTTTGGAGAATCAAAGGGCCGCGGCTACGATGTGAAGGCTATTAAGACGATCATCCGGCTTAGGAAAAAAGATGCGAATGAGCGCATTGAAGAAGAGACCATCCTACAAACTTACATGGCTGCCCTTGGAATGGAGTAATATCGCCGTTTATGAACAGCAGAGGCCCCAAATGGGGCCTTTTTAAATATTTGGAAGCTTTAATGCCATGCTTAACTTGAGGACTAGGTCGAGAATTTCCTCTTGTGCATTTATCAGTAGCTGCTTTTGGATCCTATTTTCCTCTCTCAACCTTTGCAGTTCGGCTCCCTCCGAAGAGACCTGGACCTTACGAATACTCTTAGTCCTAGATTCTTGAGGTCTACTTTTGCCTTTCGCTGCCTGCCCTCTAAGCCGTTGTCCAGCCACCCGCTCAAGGACCAACAGCCTGTCTCGGACCTTCTCGAAAAGATCGCTATTCGTTACTCGAAACGTCCCGGTACCAACGCGGATACGCTTGGCGAAGCCTTCGTGTGAAAACTGCAAACCGCGAGTGAGCGCCGCATCAATCTCGGCTTTCGTATTTAGCTGGTAAAGTTCATCCAGTGCGAGTTGGATACGGCGCCGAGGATCATCGATATCTTCGAACGCCGCTAGGTTTTCGTTGTCGCTAGAGCCGTGTCCCTCAACCTTACGCTTCAACCTAAATTTCTGCATACCTAAAATACCTTACTCAAAGCACGGCCGGCCATTTCAACGAAACGGTTTGCCACAGCGCGCAGAGCGCGAGATGCGCGAGGGTTTGCGGCGATGCGTGCGTGGCGCTCTGCACCGGCTTCGTAGAAGGGATCAAAAACGTGATCCCGTAAGAGATTTTGGCATCCATCGCAGTTGATGCAGGATCTCTCCGCATCAATTCTATCTGTGCCAGCTTTGCGCAACTCGAATTCTAAGCATTTTGCATATAAGGCGGCAGAGTGATGCCACGCGCAGTAGCCCCAAGCCATTGGAAACAATTCCACTCCTTGGTCCTCCACAAAGTCTGCCAGCTCCCTTGACATCTCCTCCAACGGTAGCGCGCGCACCCGAAGCTTGTCGAGAAAAGGAAGGATGCTTCCAGGCAGATTAGAAAGCTCGCCCGCTCCGTCCAGTAGTTTACGGTACAGAACCTTTGCCGACAGTTTTGCCTGAGCTTGCGACAGTCGCGGCACATCGTCTCTTCGGAGGCCATAACGGACAGTGGTCGTAATCCATGCATGGTTCAGGAACCGGCGCAACGACTCGTACTTACCAGCATATTCGTAGTAATTAACCCACATCGTGGCGAAGAATCTTCGCATCTCGTTGGGCACCACGGCTCGATGCCCTTCACCTTCTATGGAACTTGCCCCTGTGCGCCTGCCGAACAATTTAAGTCGCTGTCGAACGGTACTGTCTTCGAGATTCGACGCGCCGTGCCTGTGTTCCACGAAGAAAAGGTCTTTGGTATTATGCTTCTTTCGAGCCTCAGCACTTAGCTCCGTCAGCACTTGCACTGCGCGTACGACAATGTCAGGACATGGCCGCTCGACGAGTGAGCCCCCTTCCGTATTGGCAGCCTTGGAGGTGCGATACCTAATGTAAGGGCCGTCGATACGCTCGACAATGCAGTCGACCTTGATCGTCAAGCCTTCTTCTAGCCGAACTGCTATATATGCAAGGATGAGGAGGTAGCAGGACGTCCAAAGGTCGGTCACTGCCTCCTCAACGCTACTGCCAGAAACGCCACTCGACCCAAGCGCCGTTAGTGGCCACGGTGCAAACTCTCCATCTTCTCCAGAGAACGGTAGGCCGACGCACGCAGCGGTGTTCCGCTGTTTCGGGGTACGCGCGTCGAGCTTGTTAAATTTGTCGATCTCAGCAACAAGATAAGCTTGGGCTGAGGAGAATGCTGCGGCACTTGGAACATTTAGCCAACGTTCTACTGAGGATATCATGCCTGAATACCTCTCTTTATAGAGCGTTTGAACTTCGATGCCGCAAATGGACCCAAGCTTCCTTTTGTTTACGGTATTTCCAGAAAATATTCTTCTTCGATCCGATCTGAGTAAAGCATCCAGCAGTGTTCGAGCAACATATGCAATTATCTCACCTGGACGCGCTCGCTTGCTGTCCGGCACTTTTTGCTGTGCCTCCAGCCCTCGCCTCTTCAACTGCATTATGTCTTCCGAATAGAGCTGAACGTACTCCACTGCCGCAGCTACATGCGCGAAGACGACCTCCTCTGGGACATCGTCTGTCTGACCAGTGTCTTTCCCTTTTCGTGCCATAGCTCTCCGGTCGTCTGCAGAAAGAAGGCAAGCAAACCTGAAGCCGTCGTTCAACAAGAAGCGCCCATCTTCGAGGGGGCGAGCGAAAAGCGTATGAAGATCATCGAGAACGTTGAAGGTAGTCTGTAGCCGTCCCCGCGTTACGGTGTTTTGAGTAAAACCTGTCCTACCTTCGTTGAACTCGGCCAAAAGGCCTTCGTAGTGCCGGCTGTTAAATTCTTCTAAGGATGAAAGTCCCAACCTTATAGCGTAATCGCATATAGCCAGTACGGTGTATGTTTTTTGAAAAACAGTCGAGAGGGCAATCTTTCTGCCGTTCGGGTGCAGCTCGTTCCTAAGTACTGTTTGATATCTCCGGGCGAGCTCCCAATATTTCCGGTTGTCGTTGTGACGAATCGACTTGCCGTTCGCCATCACACGACGCCAGCGAAAGATCATCGGCCGCCCAGATCTCAACAAGCTGTATTTCCACTCGATATCATCCCATCCCCCCAAGAGACCTGCGGGTCGCTCCATAGGCACCAGCAGCCTTGCATTAGGGTCGCCCTCGATGCTGCCGATAACGGTGCGCGGAGCGGAAAGCCTTTCAGACAATTGGCGGCTCCAGATATTCAATTCCCATTTCCGCAGCCACTTTCCGGCCACGTTGGCGCACGTGTGGAAGCATGGCTTCGATAGCGGCATTCAGGAATACAAGAAGAGGAAGCCAACTGGTCTCATAGTCTGGATGTCCCTTCAAGGTCGGTAGCTCGGTCACGAGATGTTCCTTGAATACAATAAGTTCTGCAGCCACTTCCGGATCCTCGAGCACGATGATTTCACCGGTAAGAAAGAACCGCACGAGTTCCGACTGAACCTCCTCGCGAACATTTTCAGCTTCTTTGTTATGTTCCAGAAACCCGAGATTCGCGGCTTGACGCAGAACCCGCTTGGCGCTCTGCTCGTTGATCCGCAGGTCGCCCCTTAGTTCGGGGCGCTTCTCCAATATCTTTAAACTTATCGCGCCCTGTACGTTCCGCGCATCTTCGGCACTGAGCTGCTCGCTCACCTGCTCATTGAGATATCGCTGCGTCGTGCCTAGCAGCTTGTGCTGCGCCACTCTGTACGCTTCGAAGATGTCTCCCCCGGAAACGATATACGCTCGCAGGATTAAGGTAGGTCTGATCTTATCTAATGTGAAACGATAGCGGGTAAGTATCGGATCACCAGCCCTGAACCGGTCCCAGGCATCGAGCCAAGCCCTGGGAGAAACAGCTTTTACAGTTTTGCGCGTCCCACCGTTCCCGAGAACCAGGAAAAGCTTATCCGCATCCTGGGCCTCGGCGAATTTGATCAAAGGCTCTCGCATGCTCTGCACGCAGCGGAAAGCGGTTGCCGGATCGATGGATCGTCGGCTACTTGAAGCTAGGGAACGATCGTCTCCAGACGCCCAGATTGTTGTGATCATCCGGTGTCCTGCTCGCTTCTTGACGTAAGTAATCTTCATATTGTTGGGATTAGCCGTACTCCTCATCGCATCGACCGCAAATCCAGCCGCGTACGACACTTCGATCGGACGATCGATGAGCATGGTGACAAGAAAGGGGATCACGTTGTCTGGAGTTGAGTGAAGCAGATTCCGGATGTGACGAACCGAGTATTGATTATAGATCCAACGAACTAACGGGTTGCCAGGCTCATCGATTGGAATGATACCGTCGTAAAGATGCTGTAAGAGGGCGATCATGTCCGTGTCGTCCGTCAGCTCATACTTCCAACCTCGTCGCAATTTCAACGGCTCGCGGGAAACACAATGTCTCTCAAGGAAGCCGATGGGGTCGAAGATACCGCTTGAAACGATTTGACGAGCTTCCTGCCAATCGTACCAGAAATGTCGGATTCGGTTTTCGATCGCCTTCCTCGTCGCACCTAGAAGAAGGTCTATCCGCCGCAGAACCTGCGCGGAGTCGGTCAGATCGTTTAAGTTATCCAGTTCCGAAAGGGCTTCGCGAGTGGCAACGTCGATGATATGAATGTCTTCGCCGTCTCGAAGCGCCTTTTTAACGAGTGCGATAGACAGCTTCTTCCCCCCCTCCGGTTTTTTGATGCCGTTTAAGATTCTGAAGGCAGGAAGCACGCCTGCTGTCTGCATCCGAGCAACAAAGGCATGCACATTCGAACGGTACTGGTTCTTGGTTCTATCTCTGAGGTCAGGATCTGACAGGATAGAAAGCAACCACTCACCGGTTTGCAAACCCCACTTTTGGGCCGTCCAATCGGTAGTATTTGATCCGTCAACCCTGGCTAAGTCGGAAAGATATCTCATCCATCCCCGGATGGGGACCAAAGCGGCTAAAGCAGAGCCTTTCTCTTTTGGTGCCGTCCAGATTGTGAACTCTGCCGCCAGCTTCGCCGCCAGGGGTCCCAGACCAGAGCACGTTCTAAAGTTGAAGTAGACCCGAGTTCGTTCTGAACTGTGAGCTGAAGAGTAGACGAACAACTCGCCGTAACTCGTTGGGTTGATTTTCCCGGCCACAAATTTGAGCTTGTTAAGGTCGACATACTGCGTTGCCAAGACACCTACCTCCTTCGCTGGCGAAAGTCGCCTCCTAAGACGTCAGATAGGCTCCATCGAAGCTTCGCGAGATTGTCAAAGGCAGTCGATGCCTTCATGAACTCTGGGCTCTCCACGTTCATTTCCTCCTGTGCGATGTGCAGATAATGACACATAACATCAAAGGTCACGTCCATTTCGGCCTGAACTAACAGACAAGCTTTGACAACATCCATGCCTGCAGCCAGGTATTCTTTGATTTTCGTCGTGGCAGACCTGTGTCTGTAGAAATGAGGTCGGATCTTCTTTAAATGCTCTCCATTTTTAAGAGCCGCAACCTTCGCGGCGGCCTTCACCAAATTGGTGATCGACTGCGGGAGGTAACCCACGCCGCTTTTGGAAGAGACGAAGAGCTCGGGCGGGTCCAAGCCTTCCTTAAGCAGCCGTGGACGGATTTCATCACGAAACTCTATCAATTGCCGGACAAGGCTTACAGACATATAGGCGCGCCTTCGCCGATCTCGTTGCTTTTTAGCGCGCCAGAATGTGATCTCCATCACAGGCGGCTTGCCTTCCTTCTGAAGCTTTTCCAAGAGGCACCTAAATTCCGCAGCAGAGGGTATGTCGGCTTTTCCAAAGGTCGTGAGCTCCGATCTGCGAAGCGGTCCTCCATGTAAGAGCGCTATCATCGCGTGTCGCTGTTTCCGGAGTACCCAAGACTTGGCAGAGGTCATCTCCGCTTCGACAAGCGCAAATTCGCCATCCGCCGGAAGATCCGGGACGTCTTTCTTTTCGCCGCGCTGCTTGAGCAGTTCGTGTTTAACGCCTTCTCCGGACATCAGGGAAATACGAAAATCTCTGGATCCTTCGCGGTTAGTCCCGATCATTCCGTGACATAACCCTTGCGATTCCGCGAAAACGAGCATCCTTAGAAAGACCGAAAGTACATTCTTCCAACTGCGAACCTTTGCTCCTCTTACAGTGAGCGCATGAGCTTGAAGCAACAGCAGGGTATCTTCGCTGACCTCAAACAAAGCAATGGACGAAACTTCAAGAACTCTGAGCACAGACACAATCTGGCCTCCGTATTGAAGCACCGTCTTCGGAGACCTTCCGTATGTAAGAAGGTGCAAGAGGAACATTGTGGCTGCCAGCACGATCCTTCCCTGCCTGTCATAAACGATGAGCCGCTCTCCACGGCGGACCAGCTTAGTACGAGGGAAAACTATCGTGGCCGGCCGCATTCTCATGCGCCACCAATATCGTCTTGATCGGTATCTGAGAGTCGCTGGGAACCCGAGTAGTCATCAGAGGCCTCCAAACCCAAGACACGGCAACTTCGAAACCCAGCCAGGAAATGGACGCTCCACTGTTCAGCTGTTGCCAGCGGACTACTCGATAGCGAGGCTTCCAAGTTGCAACCCCTAATCATTTCCCCTCCACGAATCGGTGACGAATGGAACATGTAGATAATAACTTATGATGTAAACGTCGATAATAATTATTTATATGAGGATATAATTGAATTTATACTTGACATACAAGGGAAATTGCAGTATGGAAAAACCATAATTGTTGACAATTTACACTATTTTCGGATAACCCGGCCAATCCTTTTCTTTTTAAACAAAAATCTCAATTTTATATAAATCGGTTAATCTTTACAGGATTCAAAAAAAGCTTTGAGTTCAGGAATCGCGTGGCAGTGTTTTGCAAATCTGTGAGAGATGCGCACTCGGCCATAGTGCTTCAAGGATTGCGGCCGTGTCCTGCCGGGATGTTGCTTCGTTCCCTCAAGGATTCGGTTAGTCTCCTGCTACTGGAAGTTTCGCGCCTTCACCTTCAGCGTATCGATATGCAGATCGGGTACGAAGATGTCCCGCGGCTGCGGCACTTTCTTCGACCGGTCCCGCGCATCGCCACCACCCACGGAGCCGTGCGCGAACTCGTCGCCACGCCCTGACGTGACCTTGAACGCCGCATCCATGTCGGCCAGAGCGGAGAGGTCGCCCGAGAGATCGAAGAGCTGCTGCGCCACCAGGTGAACGACGTCGCCTTCCCGCTGGATGCGCCCATTGATCGCCATCATCGACGCCCCTAGCACCACGCGCCGGCGCTTTTCAAACAGGCTCGGCCAGACCACGATGTTGGCCGCCCCCGTCTCGTCCTCGATCGTGATGAACATCACGCCCTTGGCCGATCCCGGCTTCTGGCGGACCAGCACGAGGCCGGCCGTGTAGACCCAGCGCCCGTCCCTGCCCGCCATCGCTTCCTCGCAGGTGACCATGCTGCGCTTGGTAAGTTCCTTCCTCAGAAACGCAACCGGATGCTCGCGCAGCGTCAGGCCGACATGGCCATAGTCCTCGACCACATTGTGCCCCTCGGTCATCTGGCGCAGCGCCACATCAGGCTCCTGCTGTTCGGCAATTGCTCGCATCTCGCGCTCGGCCGCGGCAGCAAACAGCGGGAGCGGCTCGTCGCGCAACGCTTTGATGGCCCAGAGCGCGTCACGCCGCTCGAGCTTCAGGCTCGGCAAGAACGCATCTGCCTCCGCCAACTCGACCAGAGAAGCCGCCGGCACGCCGGAGCGCCGCCACATGTCATCGACACTTTCGAAGGGATCGTCCATGCGGGCCGCAACGATCCGGGCGGCATCGGTGGCGGCGAGCCCGCGCACCATGCGCATGCCGAGACGCACGGCCCGCATCTTCGTGCCCGGCACCTTCTCGAGCGTGCAGTCCCAGCGTGAGCGGTTGACGCAGACCGGCCGGATCTCGACACCATGGGCACGCGCGTCCCCGACGATCTGCGCCGGTGCATAGAAGCCCATGGGCTGGGAATTGAGGAGGGCCGCACAGAAGGCGTCGGGATGATGGCACTTCACGAAGTTGGAGGCATAGGCGATCAGCGCAAAGGACGCGGCATGGCTTTCCGGAAAGCCGTAGGATCCGAAGCCTTCGAGCTGGCTGAAGGTCTTCTCAGCAAACTCGGCCGAGTAGCCGTTCTTCACCATGCCCGAGACCAGCTTGTCCTTGAACCGGCTTACACCGCCTGTGAACTTGAAGGTCGCCATGCTCTTGCGCAACTGGTCGGCCTCGCCACCGGTAAAGCCCGCGCAGACCATCGCCACCCGCATGGCGCTTTCCTGAAAGAGCGGCACGCCGAGCGTCTTGCCGAGCACGGACTCGAGCTCGGGCGTGGGGTACTCGACCTTCTCCTTGCCCTCGCGGCGACGCAGATAGGGATGCACCATGTCGCCCTGGATGGGACCGGGCCGCACGATCGCCACCTGGACCACGAGATCATAGAAGGTCCGGGGCTTGAGCCGTGGCAGCATGGCCATCTGCGCCCGGCTTTCGATCTGGAAGGTGCCGAGCGTGTCGGCCTTGCGGATCATCGCATAGGTGGCAGCATCTTCCTGAGGGAGGCTGCCGAGATCGAGATCTTCGTGCTTGTGCGCGCGGATGAGGTCGAAGGCCTTGGACATGCAGGTGAGCATGCCGAGCGCGAGCACGTCGACCTTCATCATCCGCAAAGCCTCGACATCGTCCTTGTCCCACTCGATGATCTGCCGGTCAGCCATGCTCGCTGGCTCGATCGGCACGAGATCATCCAGGCGATCGTGCGTCAGTACGAAGCCACCTGGATGCTGGCCGAGGTGACGCGGGGCGCCCATGAGCTGTTGGGCAAGCGACAGGGTGAGCACCAGCCGCCGATCGTCCGGGTTGAGGTTCAGCTCCTTGACGTTCCTCTCGCTGACCGCCTCCGACCACGACCACATGCCGGACGACAGCGCCTTGATCAGATCCTCCGGCAGGCCCAGCGCCTTGCCGACATCGCGGATCGCGCCCTTGGCCCTATAGCGCGTGACGGTGGAACAGAGCGCTGCCTTCTGATGCGTGTAGGTCCGGTAGATCCACTGGATGACCTCTTCGCGCCGCTCATGCTCAAAGTCGACGTCGATATCCGGCGGCTCGTCGCGCTCCTGGCTGACGAAGCGCTCGAACAGCAGGTCGTTGGTCTCCGGATCGATCGAGGTGATGCCGAGGATGTAGCAGACGGCGGAGTTGGCGGCCGATCCCCGCCCCTGGCAGAGAATGCCTTGCGAGCGCGCAAAGCGCACGATCGAGAAGACGGTGAGGAAGTACGGCGCGTAGCGCATGGTGCGGATGAGATCGAGCTCATGGCGCACGGTCTTCAGCACGCTCGGGGGCAGACCTTCGGGATAGCGATCAGGTATGCACTCCCAGACATAGTGCTCGAGGGACTCTTGCGGTGTCTTGCCCGGAATGATCGCCTCTTCCGGATACTGGTAGGTCAGTTCCTCCAGACTGAAGGTGCAGCGGGACACGATCTCCATCGTTCGGGCGAGCGCCTCGCGGTGGCGCGGGAACAGACGCTCCATCTCCTCGGGCGGCTTGAGGTAGCGGTCGGCATGGCGTTCCCGCTCGAAGCCGACCTCGTCGATGGTCGTGTTGTTGCGGATGCAGGTGACGATGTCCTGGAGCTGCCGACGGCCGGGCTCGTGGAAGAGCACGTCATTCGTCACCACCGTGCGCACCCGGTAGCGATGGGCAAGGATCTCCAGCTCATGCAGCCGCATCTGGTCGTTGGGCCGGCGGCGCAGCGACAGCGCGAGATAGGCACGATCCCCGAAGGCACCGGCCAGCTTGCGGAGCTGCACCGCGCTGGTCTCGTCGGGCAGATCCGGCACGAGCACGGCAATGAGGCCCTCGGCATAGAGTTCGAGATCCTCGAACGAGAGGATGCAGTTGCCCTTGCCGCCCCTGCCCTTGCCGAGCGTCAGAAGGCGGGTCAGGCGGGAATAAGCGGCGCGGTCGGTCGGATAAACAAGCACCGACATGCCGTCGGCCAGATCAAGGCGGCAGCCGACCACCAGACGAATGCCGGTCGTGCGCGAGGCCTCGAGCGCCCGCACGATGCCGGCAAGCGAATTGCGATCAACGATGCCGAGCGCCTCGATGCCAAGCGCATGGGCGGTCGCAAACAACTCTTCTGCGGAGGACGCGCCACGCAGGAACGAGAAGTGGGTGGTGACCTGGAGTTCTGCGTACCTCATGCGGCGTACCTCACGCGAAGATCCCGTGCAGGAACCAGCGTTGCGAGCCGGTGGCCAAGTTCTCACCGTCGCCACTGCGGAACACCCAGAAGCGCTCGCCTGCCTCATCCTCCAGCGTGAAGTAGTCGCGCACGGCCGCACTTTCGCTGTCGCGCTTCCACCATTCGCCGAACACACGTTCCGGCCCATCCGCCCGCTTGACGCGTCTCCGCTTGCCCCGCCAGGTAAACGACACGGGCGGCTGGTCGGGCAGGAGCGCGATGACGTCGATCGGGTCGGGGTGCGCTAGAAGACGCGTCGGGCGCGGCCAGTGTAGCGTCCATGACTCCAGCACATCGGCGGCGGCGGCCGCAATCCGGCGCACGCTACGTTCCGGCACGTCGCTGGCAACAGCCGCATAGCGGTAGACCCTGTGACCGCGATTGCCGAAGATGTCGATCAACGGAGTGATGTCGCGATCGGTGTCATCGACAAGGGTTGATACGCTCTGCGTCTCCTCCAGCGGCTCCGCCATGACGGCGGCCAGCGACAGCTTCTCGATCCCAAAACCCGGCTCGATCTTTTCGGTGCGGTCGCGGAAGAGCTTTGTCAGCCAGGCGATGTCGCGCGCAGGTTTTGCCGTGCCCGCCCGGATTGCCTGGCGCGTGCCGTCCACTTTCTCCACAAGGAGATCGGCACGCCGGATGCCAAGCCCCCTCTCCTGCAGCTTCTCCACGAGCGCCACCACCAGACGACCGACATACTTGTCGATGGTCTCGGCGGCTCCGATGGGCTCGGCAAAGGAGCGCGAGACGACGATGAGGTCCGGCGTGCGGACAGGATCGATCGGCTCAGACACGCGGCCGAACATCTCATCAAGCCGGCGGCCGATCTCCGGGCCGAAGCGAAGCGCCAGCGGCGCACGCGGCGTGGCGGAAAGTTCGCCGATGGTGCGGAAGCCGAGCGTGCGCAGATCGAACACGGTCTTCTCGGGCAGCCGCAGCCGCGCGATCGGCAGACGCTCGACGGCTCTCGCTGTCTGGCCCGTGGGCACGATCACGGTCTCGCGCGCGATGGTGCGGGCGCAGGCGTGCGCGGCACCCCAGGTATCGGCGATGGCGACGCGTGCCGTGAGGCCCTTTGGGCGGAAGCGGTTGGCGATCCCGGAGATCATCATCGCCTCGCCGCCCTGGAGATGATCGGCGCCTTCCGTGTCGAGCACGATGCCGTCGGTGCCATCCACGGCTACGACAGGCGAGTAGATCTTCAACGCCCAGAGCGACAACCGCTCGAGCGCCCGTGCGTCCGCCACCGAATCGGCATCCACCATCATCAGCCCGGAGAACAAGGCCTGCGCCTTGGCGGCAGCCATGCCGACCCGCACACCGGCGGCAACGGCTGCCGCATCCGCTGACGATACCCAGCGCTTGGCACCGCTTCGCGCGATCACCACCACCGGCTGCTCAGGCGGAATATCCGGATCGTCGCGACGGATGCGATCGGTCGGTAGCGTCGGCAGATAGATGGATACGACCCTGGGCATCACAGGCTCCGACAGTAAATTCCGCGCATTCTCCCGATTTGACCCGCATCAGCTCCAGGAACCATTGCGGCCGGCCGACACCGGGAACCGGCAGCGCCACCGACGGCAGCACGCTGACCCGCCACCGCGTGCTGGATGCCGTCGGCTGGCCGAAGTCATTGGCCTCCGTCTGCCGTCGCCATCGCCGCACCACGAGACCGAGCGTCCCGGACTTCTCGGCGGCAAGCTGGAGCCGACGCGAGGCGGTCATTGGCAGGCGCACGAGTTCGCCGACCACGGCACCGAGACCGCCATGCGATAGGCCCTCTTCCATCGAAGCCAGCACGTCCTCCTCACGATCGACTTCCACGAAGACCACACGATTGGCATCGAGGCCCACCTGGGCAAGTGCCGGGAAGAACAGGTCCGGCCGCGTGAGGCACCAGACGACCTTGCCTTTCGTGCGGGCCGCGATCCCCGCGGCGAACAAGGCTGCCGCCGCACCGTCGACTGTGCCCGATCCGCCGCCGGCGATCTCGTGCAGCGCGCCACGGGCAAGACCGCCGCCCGGCAGAACGGCGTCGATCGCCAGCACGCCGAAGGGCAGCCAGCCGGCCTGACGCGGAACGCTGCATTCCAGCGTTGCGATCCGGTCGCGAAGCTCGGTGAGAACCTGTGCGCGGGCAGCCGTCATCGATCACGCACTCCTTTCGAGATTTGCGGGTTACAAGCGCGGCATCATGCCGCTTACGAAGCTGATGTTCATGACTTGTTCTTTTTGAGATAGGAGTCAAGTCCGCGATGAATAGGAAAATAGTCGGAGGCGGACGTTCTGTGAGGAATCCGCTTTTGATTCAGAATGGTAAGTCGCGGACCACCTTCCGGATCATCAACAGGAAATGCGTCGGCCTGTGGAGGAGCGTCGCCGCTCATTCGCATGGAGGCTGTTGCTCGCAAAATCGCGTCCGCGTGCTAGGATCGCCCGACCCGGCCTCTCGACCGGCCATTCCCATGGGAAGAGACAGATGTGCAACCTCTACAACATCACGACGAACCAGGAGGCGATCCGCGCCTTTGCCAATGCTGCCCGTGACATCATCGGCAACATGGAGCCGTCGCTCGATGTCTACCCCGACCGGATGGCGCCGATCGTGCGCAATGCACCCGACGGCGTGCGCGAGCTTGCCTCCGTGCGCTGGGGCATGCCGAGTTCAAGCCAGGCGCTGTACGAGGCCGCGACCAAGCGGGCCGACAAGCTGCGCGCCAAGGGGAAGGACGTCGACTTCGACGCGCTGCTCAAACACGAGCCGGACGGTGGCACGACAAACGTGCGCAATACTGCAAGTCGCCACTGGAAGCGCTGGCTGGGCATCGAGAACCGCTGCGTCGTGCCGCTCACCCGCTTTGCCGAGCCGAACCCGGCCGGTAAAGTCGAAGGCGGACGCACGCCGAATGCCTGGTTTGCCGCCAACGCGAGTGAGCCGCTGATGTTCTTCGCCGGCATCTGGGTCAAGGACTGGACGAGCGTGCGCAAGGTCAAGGAAGGGCTGATCACCGCGGACTATCATGCCTTCCTTACCTGCCCGCCGAATGCGGTCGTCGGGCCGATCCACCCGAAGGCGATGCCGGTAATCCTGACGACATCGGACGAGGTCGAGGCGTGGCTGACGCTGCCTTGGGCAGAGGCGAAGGCGCTGCAGCGTCCATTGCCGGAAGACCGGCTGGTTCTCCTCAATCCTCCTTCTGTTGACCGCGAGCTTGGCTCTGCTGACGCGTTATCGTAGAGATGGCGTTGGCTTTATCGCCTTCGGCCCTTTGCAGTCGCGGCGACATGAACGAGAGCCGCCGTCGATAGCAGTATCGAAGAAACCAGCACCGCCACCGACAGCAGTCCGCGGTTCGTAATTTCGGCCGTCGCACGCAAGCCGCTGTCTTTCTTCACCATTAGCGACACCTCGGCCCGCTGGATATCCCGGCCGCCGAAGGTCGCGCCAATATCATGCCTTTTGGGCCCAATCGGACCACCCGAACGATCTTCGCTCATTTCTCGAGCTTGTCCTCGACCTTGCTTCGGCTGTTGCCTACGGCCTTTACCGCATCTTTGACGCTGTCTTTCGAAACGTCCTCTTTTTTGGCCTCGTAGGCGACTTCGTGATCCTGGCCTGTTGCGACACGGGCTCGGTCCTGGTTTCTTCCGCGAGAGGTCTTGGCCATCTTGTATCTCCGAATATCGAAACATATAGGTAACTTGCTGCGATTTCTGAGGTTCCTTCACTCTCGATCATCAAGATCAATATGGTGTCGGTCGTTCTTTAACCTTTTAATGCTGTCATCGCCTGATGGCGAGCAAACCCCTCAACCGTTCAAGACCAAAGCACCTCAGGACTGAGGCCGAAGCACCGCTTCGCAGCCAACGGCGAAACGCTCGTGATCCCGCACAGCCTCAGTTGCCGCTCGACCTCATGCCGGAGCGGATCGAACCGTGCCTTGCCTTATTGACAGCCAAGCCACCTAAAGGACCGGACTGGGCCTACGAGGTGAAATGGGACGGCTATCGCGTCCACGTCCACAGCGAGCTCGGAGGTAACATCCGCATACTGACCCGTGGTGGCCATGACTGGACACATCGGTTTCCAGCAATCGAAAAAGCCGCGCTTGAACTTGGTCCGGCGACCATGATCCTCGATGGGGAGGTCGTCGTCCTCGACGAGCAGGGTCGCAGCGACTTCAACGCTCTCGTCGCGTCGCTCGGCGGCCGCGGAGGTAAAAAGGTCGCGACGGACACGGTGCTGTACGCGTTCGACCTGCTCTACCTCGACGGCCACGACCTATCCAAGCTCTCACTCGAGGAGCGCCGAATGCTTCTCGATCCGCTTCTCGAAAAGGCAGCCGGCGCTATCAGGCTTTCCGAGATGCTCGTTACCGACGGAGCGGCCCTGTTTGCGACAGCATGCGAACTGGGCCTTGAAGGCATTGTCGCAAAGCGATTAGACGCCCCGTACAGGTCAGGACGTGGTGGCGAGTGGAGGAAGATCAAATGCGTCCAGTCGGACACCTTCGTCGTAGTCGGCTATGAACCCTCGACCTCGTCGCCCGGCGCAATCGCCAGCTTGCTGCTCGGTGCTCGCAAGGGTGATGCGCTGGTTTATGTCGGCTCCGTAGGGACGGGTTTTACGGACAGGGATGCACGCGAACTGATGGACAGACTAAATGCGATGCGCACGAAGCGGCCAGCCGTCGCCGTGAAGGGAAAGTCCCTGGTGTTCGTAGAACCGATACTCGCAGCCGAGATTGAATACCGTGCCTGGACGGGCGACGGGAAACTTCGTCACGCGAGCTACAAGGGTCTGCGAGATGCCGAGGATACCACCGACGTGTACATTTTCGAAGGTTGACGTTACGGGAGCGCATTAGCGCCGTCTCTTGCCGACAGGGAGTTTCTAGGGCTTAGATCGATGTTTGAGGCGGTGACCTACGGCCGCTTGGCGCCTCCCTTTCCGCCATTCACAGAGGAGCCAGTCTTCCCGAGAGCGGACGCGGTTACGGTAGCGGGTTGAAGTTAACCAATGTCCAAGGACATCTGCTTCTCACTGTATTTTTGACCGACTGTATATTTTGGGTCTTCCAAAGCACCGTCAGGCATTGACGTCGTGAAAATAATTTGGTGTTCAACCTTCATTTCTTGGCTCCATTTCAATATAACGCGTTGGAAGTTGTGGCTTCGCGCCTCGGTCATCCCTTTATCTTCGATGTTGTCCAAGAGCGCGAATCTTGGATACTTCATGCGCTGGTCCAGGCAGGAGGCGAACACCAGTGCCAAGTGAAAAGCGTTTTTGATGATAGTGGCGGAGCTTGCTGAGTAGCCGCGCTTGTCATTGACTACGATATCGTTGTCACCGAAGTTGAATCTCACCCCGAATTCATCGACAGGCTCTATATCACTCGGTAAGTCGTCCTCAAGTATTTTAGCCGTCAATCGCGATATCAGACCATATATAGACGCCTGCCGCTTCTCTCGGGCCGCTATCCAGCCTGCAATATCCCGCTTCAGGTTCGTCAGCGTGTCGTTGAGCTTTTCCTTCCGCTGGGCAAGCTCGGTCACCTCGGCTGCCAGACGGCGTTCGCGCTCCAGATCGACAAGCTCCCTGTCGAGATATCCGACCGATCGGGTCAGCTCCTCGATCTTTGCGTCGGCTTCGGTTAGATAGTGTCGCGATCGTGTCAGGAGTTCTTCGGAAAGGGTATTGCGTACCCGATACATCCCGCTGAGCTGAGCCTTAAGAGCAGCGCGGTCCGTTTCTCGCGTTACCTGAAGGGACCTCGATTCCTTAAGCTGCATTTCCACCTCGTTGCGCAAACGTGCATACCGAGACTGATTATAGGTCTCATCGAGGCCCGTCTTGCAAAGATGGCATTGATGACCGTCCGGAGACGGCTCGACCGAAGAAAGGCAACTGGGGCAGAAGGAAAAAACGAAAGGTGCAAGCGACTCTCCAGTCGCCTGCGATTGGTCTATCTGCTTCAGGTTCTTTTCAAGGTCCGAGATCAAAAGAGCGGCGTCTTCGATCGCAAGAGCGAGGCGATCGAGACTACGCTGTGTGGCGACCACGTCGCGGCTGACTTTGTCCAGATCACGGCGAAGCGCTTCGATCACGGACGAACTGTCGTCCTCGGCTTGTCCTCGTTCATATCTCGACGCGCGGAGGTTTTCGATCTCCTGGAGGATGGAAACACGCTTGGCTTCGACTTCTTCGGTTCTATTGATGAGATCCGAGAAGTCGAGCTTCTCGTCAACACGCCGAAGGACCTTCAGTAGGGCGGTAAAGGAGCTCGTGACTTCAGAATATTCACGATCAAGCTGTCGAGCCAAGATCTGACTGGGGTAAATGCGATCGTCAAGAACGCCGCAAAGCAGATCGCCGATGGCTTGACGCCTATTCGCGGCATCTCGATCTTCCATTCGGAATATCGCATTCACCGGGGTCATCTGATCCACATACATCAGCCTGAGGAGCTGGTGCATCGTGATATTGGCTTCGTCCGATGGGACTTCGGGCATTGTAAGCGCCGTAAACAGAACCTGGCTGAAGCCCATTCGCTCGAGGTATCGGGAGTAGGGCAACTTCATCCACCCCTCGACCGCACTCGCGTTCGCCTCCTCGAAGGTGCCAAAAAACACCCACATCGGTAACTGGGAAGCTGTCGTCGATATCTCGCGACGCAATGTGACCAGCGAACCGTTGAGTGCAACCTCCGCGAAGGTCTGATCGCACATTCCTGCTTCGCGCTTCCAATCCAGAAGGTTGCCGCCTAGCGCGAAGAAGATGAGGTCCGCAATCGTCGACTTGCCACGGCTGTTTCCATCGCTTCGGATCATGTTGACGCCAGGATGGAATGTCTCGTCGTAGGCGGTTTTTCCGGACTTGGTCACAACCAGCCTGATCAGCCTTAGCGATGGGTCACGTCGGATCATATCGAAACTCCATCAACTTCGACCGCGCTTTTAGGCCCTCTTTGCCAAGCAGTGGGACGGTTGCGATTTTTGTTCCCAGATATCCGGCCAAATCCAGGTCTTCGGGCGTAGCGTGCCTCAGCAATTCATCAGGCACCAGATTCTCCGTACGCTTCACTATGCCCACCTTTAGGGCATCGCCTGAGATCAGCTCTCGGCCAGCCAAGGCGGCGACGATCAGCTTATGCAGACCTTTGGACTGCGCCAGAAACGTCTTCGGAGACGGCAATGTGTTGAACCGGGACGCGGTGCCTGCCAGCTTCCTGCCCTTCACTCCAGCACCTTTCGGAAACTCCAGATCGGCGAGCAGGTATGGAAAGACATAATAGAGATCGACAATCCTTAGGGTATCCGTCGGCATGGATTTGCCTGGTGTGTTTTCCAGAATCAGGAGAGCACGGAAGACACCATGGTAGACGTCGAAAGCGGGATGATAAACTAACATCAGTCCCACCTAATGTGGCAGTTGCCGGTCAGGAAATAGATCATGCCGCGGACGTAATCTATCGAGACATCCTCAAACTGAGGGCAGTCATCGAGTTCGTTTGCAATGGGTACAGTTATATTTTTCGAGACGGTCTGATCCACCAATGATGCATCCACACCTGCATCGATCAGGTGGCGCACCTGTGAATCGAAACGCTCGTGGATTCTCGCCATCAGCGTCGCCACAATCAGTTGGTATGCCGGCGAAAACTGGTTCGCTTTGATTTCCCCATAGACGTTCTCCTTGAGAGCTTTCGCCAACTGCACTTGTCGCTCCCTGTTCGCCAAGACGAGCTTCGCCTCTAACCCGATCACATCCTCGTTTTCGACCTGTCGGGTGTAGACTTCGAGTTGCCGAATGTAAGAGTTCAAGACCTTGTCTTCAGCAGCTTCCCTCTCCAACCTGGAGAATAGCTTCCGGAAGACGTTGGTGGACTTCGGGGCAGGTTGCATATCAGGCGCGGCGTTGTAGATATTGACGTCACCACCGTTCGCATAGACGTCTTTGCCGCCCATGTGGCCGCCGACCTTATTCTTGGTCTGTGATGTGGTCAGGCCATTCGAAGGCATCGGAACAACGCTCAACGCAGTCCCAGCTAGAATGCTTGGCTCATCCTGATCGTCTTCGATGGCCGTCAGTCTCTCGTCACATGGGTATCGCGGCCGGACAGGTTTCCGCCGACCTTGTTACCGCTTTGATTGACGGCTCCCTGGCTGTTCCGGGCCACCGAGGTCACGGAGTTTTTCCGTTTGCTTGAATCGAAGCGAATTTTGATGACAACGCCTGCCCCTAGTCCCGCTAAGAACGTTATGATGTGCCCGATTATGTCCTGCATACTCACCCCCCAATATTCAACCCACGATTAACATCCGAGTTGTCAGGCCGCAATACTGAGGTTGTCTGAAGTGCTGCCTGACCGTCTATAGGTATCGCGAGAGTGTCAGCCTGACTGCGCGCAGCATTGATGGGATACTCAGCCGCAGCGAACGATGATGGCGCACAAATCCCATCTAACCAACCCTAATAGCACTGCCTTCCGAAATTTAGCGGTAGTAGGCGTCCAAACACGGATGGCCGTTAAAGGTAATGCCGCACGCGGAAGCAGACCGTCCGCTCACGGCCCCTTTGCGGAAATGATTTCCGCTATGCGCCATCATCTCCGACATTAGAGCGGTGATGGCGCCTACCTGAAAGCAGTCATCCCGCCGGCGGGGGCTCACGTCGCCTCTGCGCCGCCAACAGCGGCCATGTCGCCCTAAGCAGGCATCCGATATCAGGGAAGGATGCTGGCCACTACGGCTGACAGCACAGCAGTGGCGCCAACGGCCTTAGATTCGCGAGACATTCACTGGAAGCACAAGCGCACTGATGATGAGGTAATATCGCTAACCGGATCGCGACGATTGACAAAATCCATGTATCCAGTAATACAGATACATGGAATCAGAGAAAGCCATCGCGGCACTTGCCGCCCTTGCCCAATCCACCCGCCTCGACACCTTCCGGCTGCTGGTCCGCCATGAACCGGAGGGCGTACCCGCCGGTGAACTTGCCCGCCTGCTCGGCGTGCCGCAGAACACCATGTCGGCCCACCTCGCGATCCTGTCGCGCGCTGGGCTGATCAAAGGCGAGCGCCATAGCCGCTCGATAATCTACCGCGCCGAGATCGACGCCCTTCGCGACCTGACCCTCTACCTGGTCAAGGACTGCTGCGGCGGCAGCGCTGAACTATGCGCGCCTATCATCACCGCTCTCACCCCCTGCTGCGACCCGTCCGCTCCGGAGAACCTGCAATGACCACCGACCGCGTCTACAACGTGCTGTTCCTGTGCACCGGCAATTCCGCCCGCTCGATCATTGCCGAGTCCATCCTCAACGGCGAAGGGAAAGGGCGCTTCAAGGCCTATTCGGCCGGAAGCCAGCCCAAAGGCCAGGTGCACCCGCTGGCCCTCGATACACTGCGCGCCCTCGGCTACGAGTCCACCGGCTTCCGCTCAAAGACCTGGGACGAGTTCGCCGAACCCGGCGCACCGCAGATGGATTTCATATTCACCGTCTGCGACAACGCCGCTGGCGAAGCCTGCCCGGTGTGGCTCGGCCACCCGATGACCGCTCACTGGGGCGTCGAGGACCCGGCCGCCGTGGAAGGCACCGAGATCGAGAAGGGCCAGGCATTCTCCAAGGCCGCGCGCTTCCTCAAGAACCGGATCTCGGCGTTCCTGAGCCTGCCGCTGACGTCGATCGACAAGCTGGCGCTGGAAACCCGCCTGCGCGAGATCGGCGCACTCGAAGGCAGCACCCGTCCGCAAGGGCAGGTCGCCTGATGTCTACGTTCGAACGCTACCTGACCCTGTGGGTCGCCCTCTGCATCATCGTTGGCATCGGCCTCGGGCACCTCATGCCCGGCGTGTTCCAAGCCATCGGTGCGGCCGAAGTCGCCAAGGTCAACCTGCCGGTAGCGGTGCTGATCTGGCTGATGATCATTCCCATGTTGCTCAAGATCGACTTTGCCTCACTGGCGCAGGTCGGCCGCCATTGGCGGGGCATCGGCGTCACGCTGTTCATCAACTGGGCTGTCAAGCCGTTCTCGATGGCGCTGCTCGGCTGGCTGTTCATCGGCTGGCTGTTCCGGCCGTACCTGCCGGAAACCCAGATCGACAGCTACATCGCGGGCTTGATTATCCTTGCGGCGGCGCCCTGCACGGCCATGGTGTTCGTTTGGTCGAACCTCACTAAGGGCGAGCCGCACTTCACGCTGAGCCAGGTGGCGCTCAACGATGCGATCATGGTGGTCGCGTTTGCCCCGATCGTTGCATTGCTGCTGGGACTTTCCGCCATCACCGTACCGTGGGATACGCTGATCCTCTCGGTGGTGCTTTATATCGTTCTGCCCGTGATCGTGGCCCAGCTCCTGCGCCGCAGCACCGATGTCGATCGCATGGCCGGTCGGCTGCAGCCGGTCTCGCTGGTGGCCCTGCTGTCCACGCTCGTGCTGCTGTTCGGCTTTCAGGGCGAGCAGATTATCGCGCAGCCCACCGTCATCGCGCTTCTCGCCGTGCCGATCCTGATCCAGGTCTACTTCAATTCCGGACTTGCCTATCTGCTGAACCGCGTGAGCGGTGAGGAGCATTGCGTGGCCGGTCCCTCGGCGCTGATCGGGGCTTCGAACTTCTTCGAGCTGGCAGTGGCTGCCGCCATCAGCCTGTTCGGGTTCACCTCCGGGGCAGCGCTCGCCACCGTCGTCGGCGTCCTTGTCGAGGTGCCGGTGATGCTGTCGGTGGTCTGGATCGTTAACCGCAGCAAGAACTGGTACGAGCGCGGCGCCGCCGTCCGGACCAACGCCATCAGAAAGGCCTGATACCATGGACGTCACCATCTACCACAACCCCGCCTGCGGCACGTCGCGCAACACGCTGGAGATGATCCGCAATGCCGGCATCGAGCCGACGGTCATCGAATATGTGAAGCATCCACCATCGAAAGCGACGCTGGCAACCATGATTGCGGATGCGGGCCTCACCGTGCGTGAAGCCCTCCGTGAGAAGGGTACGCCCTATGCGGATCTTGGCCTCGACAACCCGGACCTCTCCGACAACCAGTTGCTCGATGCCATGCTGAAGGACCCGATCCTGATCAACCGCCCCTTCGTTGTTACACCCCTTGGCACACGCCTGTCGCGTCCCTCCGAGGTGGTGCTCGACATCCTGCCGGACACCCACAAGGGTCCCTTCACCAAGGAAGACGGCGAGCAGGTCCTCGATGCGGAGGGCAAGCGCATTGGCTGATCTGCCTGCCCTCGACCGTGACCACCTGCGCCAGCCGGACCTCGACGCGCTGCGACCGCCATTTTCGACCCACAAGCCTCGTATCCTGATCCTCTACGGCTCGCTGCGCACCGTATCGTACAGCCGTCTGCTGGCGTTCGAGGCGGGCAGGCTGCTGGAGGAGCTGGGCTGCGAAGTGCGGATCTTCGATCCCACAGACCTGCCGCTGCCCGATGCCGCGCCGGTCACTCATCCCAAGGTTCAGGAGCTGCGCGACCTGACGCAATGGTCGGAAGGCCATGTCTGGATCTCGCCGGAACGCCATGGCGCCATGACGGGCATCATGAAGGCGCAGATCGACTGGATTCCGCTGGCGGTCGGCTCGATCCGCCCGACGCAGGGCAAGACGCTCGCGGTGATGCAGGTGTCCGGCGGATCCCAGTCGTTCAACACGGTCAACCACCTGCGCGTGCTCGGCCGCTGGATGCGGATGATCACCATCCCCAACCAGTCCTCGGTTGCCAAGGCCTTCCAAGAGTTCGACGCGGACGGCCGCATGAAGCCCTCGTCCTATTTCGACCGGGTCGTCGACGTGTGCGAGGAGCTGGTCAAGTTTACATGGCTGACCCGCGACGCATCCGCCTATCTCACCGATCGTTACAGCGAGCGCAAGGAAACCGCCGAGAAGCTGGAGCAGCGCGTGAGCCTCGCGTCCATATGACCGCACGGCTGCCGGTTGCGGCCATTTTGGCACTCGGTGTCACCCAGATCATCGGTTACGGCACCCTCTATTACAGCTTCAGCATCCTGGCGCCGGACATGGGCGCCAGCTTCGGCTGGTCGAAGGAGTGGATCTTCGGCGCGCTTTCGGTTGCCCTGCTGATCGGCGGGTTCACCGCGCCATGGCTCGGCAGCCTGATCGACCGCGCTGGCGCGGGTGTGCTGATGACCATCGGCTCGGCTGTCGCCGCTGCCGCCTTGGTTGCCTGCGCATATGCGCCCGGCAGAACCACCTATGTCGCCGCCCTGATCGGCATCGAGGTTGCCGCAAACCTCGTCCAGTACGGGGCCGCCTTTGCGCTCCTGGTTCAGCTTCAGCCGACCGTGGCCCAACGCAGCATCACCTACCTGACTCTAATCGCGGGTTTCGCCTCCACACTGTTCTGGCCGCTCACCTCGAGCCTGCACACGCACCTCTCGTGGCAGAACGTCTATCTGGTCTTTGCAGGCCTCAACCTGCTGGTCTGCCTGCCGCTGCATGCCTGGCTGGCAACGAGGGTGACTCACAGTCGCAAGCAGGCCGCATCATCCCCGACCGAGCCGGTGCTCGGCACACTGCCTCTGGAACGCAGGCGCTCGGGATTCCTATTCATGACCACGGCCTTCGCCCTGCAATACCTCGCGGGCGCAGCCGTGCTGGTGCACATGGTGCCGCTGCTGGCCGGACTAGGGCTCGGCGCAAGCGCCGCCATCGTCGGCACTCTCTTCGGTCCGTCGCAGGTGGCGAGCCGCCTGATCAATATGGTGTTCGGCAAGCGCCTCAACGCCCTGCATCTTGCCCTGATCTCGTCGGCCTTGATTCCGGTCAGCGCGGTGATCCTGATCCTGAGTGCTCCCTCGATACCCGGTGCCATGGTTTTTGCCGTCATCTTCGGCATGGGCAATGGCTTGCTGAGCATCGTGTCCGGCACCCTGCCGCTGGCGCTGTTCGGCAGTGAAGGCTACGGCAAGCTTCAGGGTAGGATGATGGCGGCCCGCCTGGTGGCTTCGGCACTTGCGCCCTTCGCACTTGCCCTCACGATGGAGTGGTTCGGCATCCGTGTTTCGGTGGGCGGGATCATTGTATTGGCGCTACTGGCAGTTGCCGCCTTTACAACTCTGTTCCGCTTCCAACGGCAAGCCTGATCGAACCGAAGCTGAATCCATCGTTTATGACGACCACAAGGTTCCGGTTTGCCCGGAGGCGGCGTCGGCTTCGCGCCCTCATTTCAGCCATCCACCGGGCCTCGGCCGAATACCGAAAGCAGATCTTCTTTTTTGGTCGGTGCTACTGCCGAAATGGGGTGGTTTTCCGCCTGTCCGCTTACTGCTGCTACTCGTAGATAGCTGACATTCAGTTGCTCCCGACGGGTTCGGCGACACCCAAATTTGAGTCCAATCATCGGCCCCAGAGACAGCGCCATACGCAGCGAACATGCCACCAAGCCAATTCGGCGCGGACTGTTGCTCGCGGCGAAAATGGCGATTTTGGACCCAGCCGTCTCTAGCGGCTGGCGAGGACCGGGGTAGCCTTGCCCTTCAGACCCTCGACCACAACCAGCCGCGGCTCCTTGCCCGCCGTCGGCTCCCTGGGGGCGCCGATCGTGCGCACCGGGCCGATGCTGGAGGCCATGCCGGCGCCCTTGTCGTTGGTCTTCAGCACCACGACGGGCTCGTCCTCACCTTCGAAGAACATGCCGTATTCGGTCATCGGCTTCAGCTTGGCGACGCTGACGTCGATCGCATCGACGAGCCCGAGATTGCGCGAGACGACCATGCCGGAACCGTCCGCGCCCTCAGGCGCCTTAAGCGATAGCGTCAGGTTCTCTGGACCCGCCTTCAACGGCATGAGGTTCTCGGTGCCCGCGCCCTCAGGCACCGCGCCCGGCACGAAGACAAGGGCCTGCGGGGCCTGACCGATCGGGATCTCGGCCACAACCTTCTGCTCGGCCGTGTCGATCACGTCGACCTTGTCGCCGTTCTCCAGCCCGACGAAGATGCGGCTGCCGTCTTCCGATCCCCAGATGCCGTGCGGTAATGCGCCGACGGGGATGGTCGCGACGAGCTGCGTTGTCTCGCCGGGCTTGTAGACCTTCACGACGTTCTCGCCGCCGATCGTCACGTAAACCAGCGTCTCGCCGTCCACCGTGCCGAAGCCGAGATGGTTAGAGATCGGTCCGCTGTCGATGACCTCCTTCACCTCGAGCGTCCTGGCATCGACGCGCGTGACCTTGCCGACGTCCTTGTGCGTCAGCCAGACGTCGCTGCCGTCAGGGCTCACCTGTACGAAGGGCACGAAGGGCGAGACGACCGGGATCCGCTTCACCAGCGCATGGCTCGCGACGTCGAAGACCTCGAGCACCGGGTTGAACGAGTTGGCGACGAAGGCGAGCTTGCCGTCTCGCGAGAACTTGGTCATGCCGGGGCCGCTTGTCGTCGGGATACGGCCCATCTCCTTGAAGGTCGTGGCATCGATCACCGAGAGGTAGTCCTCGCCGCGCACCGTCGCCCAGACTTCCCTCCCGTCCGGCGTGAAGAAGGCCTCGTGCGGGTTGCGCCCGACATAGGTCGTGCCCTTCACGGCATTGGTCGCCGTGTCGATGAAGGTGACGGAGTTCGTCACCGTCGAGACGACGACGAGCGTCTTGTGGTCCGGCGAAAATCCTAGGCCGTGGACGTTGACCTCGCCCTTGTAGAGGGGGCTCAGAACGTCCGGCCGCGGATTGCCGAGCCGGATCTGGCCCAGAAGCTTGTTTGAGACGGGGTCGATGACCGAGACCGTGTTGGAGTTCTGGTCGGCGGTGTAGACGCGGTCTGAGGCGGCGGGCAGCGCGAAGGCCGATGTCGAGACGAGGAGCGCGGCGGCGAGAATGGCGGTGCGGGTCATGGGGTTGTCTCCGGAACGGGCTTTGGTTTGTTGGCAGATGCGGCGAGCATCGAGCGCATCAGCGTAATCTCGTAGGTCTGTTCGGTGATGATGGACTGCGCGAGGTTGCGGATCGCCGGGTCCCAGGTCGAGCCGAGGACGGCCTTGGCCATGTCGATCGCGCCTTGGTGATGCGGGATCATCTGGGACAGGAAGTCGTGCTCGGGATCCCCGGTCACCGGGGCCGACATCATGCCGGCGTGCATCCTCTCCATCGCCTCCGCGGTCGCTTCGGCATAGTGTGGACCGTCGGGCGTGGCCGGCACCATCGGCGAGTGCTGATGGGCGTGCGCGTCCTGCGCCTCTGCCGAGGAGAGTGACACCCCGGCGAAGGCCAGGGTCAGGAAAAGCGTCTTCAGCATGGAATCACAAGGTCCTCAAAGTACGGGTTCGACAAAAAGACGCTTGCGGAAGCCTTTTATTCCCGTGGCGGCAAAATTTATTCGGGGCGAAGCGCCTGAAGGATTAATCGCCTCCATCGATCGAAATGACCAAAACAACGCGTTGGATCGAACGATTCCCGTTGTGTATGGTCCCCAGCAGGATAAGGACCCCGCCAATGACCTTCGAACAGATGCGTGCCGTCACCCTCGGCCTCCAACCGCTGTCGCGCCTCGACAGCCCGCGCGAGGTCGTGCGCCAGTTCACCCCGAACTGGTTCGCCGCCACGATGGGCACCGGGATCCTGGCAATCGCGCTCTCGCAGTTCCAGGCAGACATGCCGATGCTGCATCCGGTGGCCGAGGGCCTCTGGATGTTCAACATCGCGTTGTTCACACTCTTCGCCGGTCTCTACGCCGCCCGCTGGATCTTCTTCTTCGACGGGGCCAAGCGCATCTTTGGCCATTCCGTCGTGTCGATGTTCTTCGGCTGCATCCCGATGGGCCTCGCCACCATCGTCAACGGCTTCCTGATCTTCGGCCTGCCGCGCTATGGTGAGGTCGCAGTCAGGATCGCAGGGACGCTCTGGTGGATCGACATTGCGATGGCAGCAGCCTGCGGGGTTGCCATCCCCTTCATGATGTTCACCCGGCAGAGCCACTCGATCGACCAGATGACGGCGGTCTGGCTCCTGCCGGTGGTCGCGGCCGAAGTCGCCGCCGTCTCCGGCGGCTTGCTCGCGCCGCATCTCGTCGACCCGCATTCACAGCTCGTGGTGTTGACGCTCTGCTATGCGCTCTGGGCGCTGTCGGTGCCGATCGCGCTCAGCATCCTTGTCGTGCTCCTCCTGCGCATGGCCATCCACAAGCTGCCGCACGCCAACATGGCGGCGTCGAGCTGGCTGGCGCTCGGACCCATCGGCACTGGCGCGCTCGGGCTGATGACGCTGGGCGGCGCGGCACCCGCGATCCTTTCCGCCAACGGGCTGGAGCGTTTCGGCGCGTTTGCGGAAGGGCTCGGCTTCTTCGGCGGTCTGCTCCTTTGGGGTTACGGGCTTTGGTGGCTGGCGATGGCTGTGCTCGTGACGCTGCGCTACCTGCGCGATGGCCTTCCCTTCAACATCGGCTGGTGGGGCTACACGTTCCCGCTTGGTGTCTATGCCGTGACTACGCTGAAGCTCGGCACCCTTTTGCCGATCGCTGCCATCCACGTCTTCGGCACGTTGCTCGTCGCGGTGCTGGCGCTGCTTTGGCTGATCGTCGGCACGAGGACGGTGCGCGGCGCCTGGAGGGGAGATCTCTTTGTCTCGCCCTGCCTCAAGGCCGACTGAGAGAAGGAGGGGCATCCGCCGGCGGTCGGTCGTTGAGGAACGCGGCGACGCCAGCCCGGAACCGGACGGCGCCGCCCTGGGCGGGGTGGCGCACGTAGGTGGCGGGGATACCGAGCCCGTCCGCCGCACGCTGCGCCACCCGGCCGATGCAGAGGATTCGGCGCGGCGCGAAGATCGCGACGATTATCTCCAGCACCTTCCGATGTTCGGCGATCTCGGTCCAGGTGGGCGTCCGGTTGCGCAAGGGCAGAACGCCGCGATGGGGATGGAAGAGCACCGCGTTCCAGAACAGCGGCAGCGGGTCGGGTATCGCGTTCCAGATCTCCAGGGAGGTTCCAGACTCCGGTGTCGGCAGGGTCTCGCGGGTCGCCCGCGCCAGCGGCGGATCGAGGCCGAGCCGCTCCGACAGGTCGGCGAGCCGCCGGTCACCGGTGAACGGCACGCCCGTCCGACGCGCTCCGAAGCGCGAGGGCGCTTCGCCGAGCCAAAGGTCACGGACGCCGCGATCCGCCAACGCGGCGAGATAGCGTTGAAGATTGCGACGGCGAGTCACCGGCGCGTCAGCGTCCTCAATCTCCGCGTCGAACCCGGCGTAGGGGTTGAACAGGTTGGCCTTGCCGGGCAGCGCCGCGAGACGCTCGACGATCGCGTCGACTGAATGTCGTCCGGACGTGGTCGATCCATCGATCACGCCGGCGGCACCTTGATCGTCGGCAGCTCGGCGAGAAAGGCGGCGACCGCGCGGCTCGAGTGACGGTCCCTCGCCAACACCGAATAGAACCCGCGCGACGGCAGGTCGAAGGGTAGCGCCACCAGTGTCCCCGTGCGAAGGGCGGCATCCGCTACCACGGCGGGGAGGATCCCGACGCCGGCGCCCGCCTCGATCGCCGCGCGCACGGCCTCGTTCGAGGGCAGTTCGAGTTCGACCGACAGCGCGGTGAGATCGACACCGAAGGCTTCGAGCGCACCTTCGAGGATCGCGCGGGTGCCCGAGCCTCGTTCGCGAAGCACCCAGCGCGCCGATGCAAGATCCCCGGCCGCGACGGGAGACCCAGAGCCTCTGTGCCCTGATGCCGCGACCAGCATCAGCCGATCATCGGCGACGCGTTGCGTGCCGAGCCGGACATCGCCGAGCTCGTCCTCCACGAAGCCGAGATCGGCCGTGCCATCCAGCACCGCCTCGGCCGTGCGCGCCGTGTTGGCGATGCTCAGCCGAAGTTCGATGCCGGGATGGCGGGCCTTGAAGCCCGCGAGCACCGGCGGCAACCAGTGGTTCGCCACCGTCTGGCTGGCGACGATGCAGAGACGACCCCGCTTCAGTCCGGCAAGTTCGGAAAGCATGAGGCCGGCATCCTCGGCCCGCGCAAGCACCGCGCGGGCCTCGGGCAAGAACAGGCGCCCCGCTTCGGTCAGTTCGATCCGTCGTCCGACGCGGTCGAACAGCCGGACATCGTGGCGCTCCTCCAGCGCAGCGATAGCGGCGCTCGTCGCCGACTGCGTGAGGTTCAGCGCCTTCGCCGCCTCCGTTACATGCTCGCGCTCGGCCACGGCGACGAATACGCGAAGCTGGTCGAGCGTCACAGCGTATCGCCGGAAAGGCTCGGCGCCGAGCGGTTCAGGCTGTCGTAGACGGCGGTCGCCACCTGCATCAGCCGCTCGCGCGGTGCCTCGGCCGAGACAACGTAGCCAAGGCCGGCGTCGCGCCAGAAGAAGGCGGAGATGCCGTCCTCCTCGACGAACTGGAACGACGTCTCGGCCTTCTCGTCGGTCTTCACGAAGAGCGTCAGACGCGTGCCCTGGTCGTCATCGTACATCAGCATCGCGGCAGGACCTGCGCCCGCAGGCAGCAGGCGCCCACCCATCAGCCGATATCCGAGCCCTGTCAGGTCCGGAGCCGACAGCCGCGTTCCAAGCCGCTTCGACAGCCATTGCAGGAGATGCGCCTCCTCGTCCGCGCGGACTTCGACGGGATGGACCACCTCTACCACGAAGGTGCGATGCGCCGCGATTGCCTCGTCGGCCATGACCGCCACGCGAGGCATCTGCGGCGGCACGCGCAGGACGTCGTTCGCCAGCCACCCGCCGGAGCTGCCGAGGATCAGCCAGCCCATGACAGCCGCGAGGCGCAGACGCGTGACAGCAAACCGACCGCGCCGGGCCTCGCGGATGTTGGCGATGCGTAACCGCGCCGGGATCGGCTCCCCGGCCTTGAAGGCAAGGCGTTCGCGCAGTGTCCGGGCGATCTCGCGGTCGCGATCGAGGGCCGCGGCGATCTCCGGTCGCTCCGTGAGATAGGCCTCGACTGCGGACAGCCGCTCGGCCTCGAGCCGTCCGTCCACATAGGCTTGCAGGTCGTCCTCGCCGACGGGCGTGTCCCTGCGGCTCATTTGACTCTCCTCAAGGGCGCGCGGATCCCGGTCTCCAGGATGGCGCGCAGCTTCTCACGCGCCCGCGACAGGCGCGACATGACCGTGCCGACCGGAAGCCCGATCACCCGTGCCGCCTCGTCGTAGCTCATGTCTTCGACGCTGACGAGAAGGAGGACGGTGCGGTGCTCTTCGCTGAGCGCATCGAGCCCAGCCAGGACGTCGCGGAGCCCGGCGCGACCGTCCTGGTCGCCGTCCACCGCCGGCGGCGAGGCCATCTCGTCGAGCGCCACGTGGGGCCCACGCCGCTTGTGCTGGCGCAGGCCTGAGATGTGGAGGTTGCGCAGGATGGCGAATAGCCAGGCGCGCAGGTCGCCGTCGGGCCGGCGCAGGTGCCAGCGCCCGACGGCGCGCTCCAGGCAGTCCTGGACGAGATCGTCGGCGGCGTCGCTGTCGCGCACCAGCGCATAGGCATAGCGCCTCAGGCCCGGAATGAGCGGTTCGATCCGCGCCGCGATCTCGTCGGTGGACATGCCTTACTTCTCCAGCGCGGGGTCGATCTGCCAGATCTCATCGGTGAGCGTGCCGTCCCGGAACATCATGACGTAGCGCACCGGGATCTTGTTGTCGTTGGCGAAGACGACATCGGCGACGACGGTGGCGCCCTTCGAGTTCACGCTCTCGCGCATCTCGACGATGGTGGCCTTGAGGCCCGTCTGCGCCTTGGCGAACTTTGCCCAGGTCGCGGCGATCTCGGGGCCCGTGTAGGTGCCATCGAGCGGCCCCCCGACCCAGTGAAGCGTTGCCGACGGGGCATAGGCGGCGGTGACCGCGGCGCTATCGCCCTTGGCGATCGCTTCGATATGCGCCTTCGCCATGTCGCCGGCGGGACCCGCAAGCGCGGTCGAAGCCGCGGCGGAAAGAATGGTGATGGCTGCGAAAAGGGTCTTCATGGCTCGGTGTCCTTCGGTTCGGCCGCGATTGGCCAACGGAAGACGTTCTGCAACGGCGCTTATTCCCAAAGGACTAAAAATTAGAGACGAGCAGGTTCAGTTCGGCGTTCAGACGCAACGTCCGCTAACGGCGGCAAGCTGAAAGGGCGCCAAACGACTCCGAGGCGTCGGAATCGGTCATGAAGGTCTCTCACGCTCTATGGCAGCTAATTCTTCCTTGAGCTCCAGAACCAGTCGGTCTGCTCACGGCTCCTAACCAGCCTTTTCTTTTAATCTCAACTCCTACGAAAAGCTCTTCCTAGGGCTCCGCGCACGACGACGCGGCTCACGCAGAGTGCTCGGCGATTGCTCGTCAAGAATTTTAGTGCCCGGCTTCAGCCCGCCTTCGCCCTTGGCGGCGGCCAGCGTTTTGGGGATGCGCGCCGACACATCGTCGTTGCTGGCATCGACCGTTGCCAAAAAGAGTAGGCAGCCTTCGAAGAGTCTCAATGTTGCTGCCTTGCGCGTTCGCGCGCCTCCCGCAATCCCTCCACAAGACGTTCCAGCCTTCGAAGCGAACCACCTGTCCAAACGTCCGCTAACGCATCCAGCTCAAATTGTTCAAGCGGTGTTGCCCAGCGGGGATCGTGACCCGCTTCGATGTACAGCCGCTCGAGGATACGCGCAGAGAAGACGGCTAACTGGTCAGCTTCCGGATCTGGGAAACGCAGGATCCGGCACCTGTCCCGCAGAGCGCTCGGGATTGGCTCGATCGAGTTTGCAGTCATCAACCAGGATACGTGGGACAAATCACAGTTGGCCTGAAGATAGGGGTCGTGCCAGCGCTCAGACGTCTCTAGCTCCAAAAGTCCGATCAGTACATCGTGAACGTTGCCATTATGTCGACTGGTTCCGATCTTCTCGATCTCATCGAGAATGACAATCGGGTTGGCGCATCCATGTTGGCACACCGCCATGATCGGCAGGCTAGGTTCACCCGACGACCATCGCCGAGCTGTTCCGCCAATGGCACTGTCACTCAATCCCCCGCAGGAAACGAGGTTGTAGCGCGTACCCAGCTCCTCAGACAATCGCCGGGCGTAGCGAGTCTTTCCACTTCCGGGTGATCCAAGAAAAATGACCGGCCGCATGTGGACGGTCGACCGACCGCTCAGGTCTTGTAGCAATTTGTCAGTAACCGCTGCGGCATGCGGGAACTCCGCAACCAGTCGCGATCGGATTCCGGTCAGCTCTGGTGTGGCTGACAGCGGCAACGGACGTTGGCTCAACTTCGCGAACTCCCTTGCCACTCGCTTACCGTCAGCCGTCCCCTCATTTCCAACGCCGCCGAAAACGACCACACCGTCGCAAGGGCGCTCGAGACCTTCCAACGACTTCTTTTCACAGTTGGCTACCCCAAGGACATCCAATGCTGACTCAAGGGCTTCAGACTCGTTGCCCGCAGCTTTTGTGATCGCTTTACTGAAGTGGACTTCGTACGTCCTAATCTCTGGCAAGAACCAATCAGGATATCCTTGAACGGAAATGCCAAGCCGCTGTCGCCGATCGAGAGCACGGGATTGCAGCGCCCAGCCTAGAGACCTTGAAAGTAGTTCATTCCCCCTTCCCGACCCAAGATCCTCAGACGCAAGATGCGCGATTTCGCCAGCTACCAGAGCTGTCGCTTGGCCGTTCCCAAATACCGCCCGATAGAAACGGCACCGCATGCGGCATTGATCGATGGGCAATCGCTCGGCTTTATCGCTGTGATCAAGAGCAACCTCAACCGCAAGCACACCATCTTCACTCGGATCGAGATTGAGCATGTCCAAGCTGGCAGAAAGAAGCTTGAGTCCAGCCCCGTTACGCTTCTTGACGCTCGCGGACAGTCGTCCGGAATATTCGCGGATGTCTTCAACCATGTCATCGCGGAAGAACGCCATCCCTCTTAGCAATTCTTCGATCGTCGGCAAGTGCAGTCCGGCGATTGCAGCCTTCTGGCGACGTTGGAAATGGCGGTTCAATGATGGCGATCCGTTCATCACAGGATGATCCCTTGAGAGCATTTATTGGACAATGCGGCGAAGAAGCCGCAGCGATGCTTGGACATGTGGTGCGGTGGCACGTCCACGCATCGGGATGGCGCCATCAACCAGCAACGCGGGACAGGTAGCTTTGAGGATCGAAGGAGTTGTTGGGTTCATTCGTTTCAGCTCTCGGCCGGACGTCCAAGATGACAAGAACGCTTACCTGTTCGAGCGATACCCACTTCTGTGCCCATGTAGATATGCTGACTGGTAATGATTTCACAATCGTCGTCCAGAGTTGGATGGGTCAAATACGTACCCTGACCGGCAGGCTGTCCTGCATGAAAACAACCGGAAGACGCCTAGGATTGAAGCTGCAACAACTGTCAGCGACGGGCGAACTCCAGCCTCAATCCAGCGCATAACGCAGGCGAGTCTACGCGCATTGTCCGCTTTCAGGTACGGAAACATCATCAATCTCTTTCATTCTGATTCGCAGAAATCGATATTAAGTCGAATGGCGAATCAGTCGCAATATTTTGCTGCTGATATGCTTTTTTTTGCGATCTCATCGCAATTGTCAACATTTGTTTGCGGAAAGAAGCGTTTGATGACACCAAAGCTCTATGAGGCCGCCGTCACGAATGCTTGCTGTCGCTCGACTAGTCCTTGGTCAGACCCAGGCCGAGGTCGCCGAAGATTCCGGCATCAGCCCGCGCACTGTCTATATGATCGAAAAGGGCGTGGCCGGCATCGCGAGTGTGGAAAAACTCGTCCGTTACTACGCTAAGCGTGGCGTAGGTTTTCTTCCGCCAAGTGCAGCAGATGGCTGGGGCATCCGCACGAATTTTGTGACTGGGTCTTATGATGACGAGCGAACTGATTGACTGATGGGCCGTAGCCCTGACTGTGATACCCAAATCGCTTGTCCGCTTGATCGCAGATCGCTTCACCAGCTTTGCCAGTTGTCCGCCGTGGGCGCGTGATGAATGATAGCAGACGTATGTAAGGAAGCATGGAGCAATGCACTCATACTTCTCTCCATAACACGGAAGCAGAGCTCCTCGGTCAAGGCACGTTGCCCAGTCGTGAAGGATCGCAACTACCATACGGGCGTACTAAACTTCAAATAACATCGATTCGCGCCGGAGAGGGGTACCATTTTCGGCGCTCTTAACGAAACCATGCGTTTCAAATCGCGGCTGTTACCGCTACTCTCGCCTCACTGCGTTAGTCAGCGCCTGCGCCACCACCCATGAGTCGGCGTAGCCAGCAACTCACCTTCTTCTTGATGCCAATCGAGTAGGCCCCTGCCTTCCGGCAGGGGTCCAACGGCTGCGCCGAACTGACGGGCTACGCCCGACACTACTTTGGTTTAGATAAGCCTGATGACACCGTAGTAGTAGTCATGGCCTCATCAGGCTTATCTAAAGACATATGGAATCCGCCTAGTCGGCGGATACTTGGTAGGCTTAATTTCAGAATGGTTGAAAACGACGATATCAAGGACGTCATGGGCGAGGCCAAGGGCCGCGGTTACGACACCAAGGCCATTCGCACGATCATCCGCCTGCGCAAGAAGGATGCGAACGAGCGTATCGAGGAGGAAACCATCCTCCAGACCTATATGGCCGCGCTCGGCATGGAATAGCAGGCTCTGCGGCCCCGACCGCAGCCACGACCATCAACGCCGCGCGTCGGGATCGACGGGCGGCGTTTTTCGTTTCAGGTCGAGACAGAGACGCCTGGCGCCGGCGGCACGTCAGTGAATGAGGCTGCGCCGGATGGCATCGGCGATGGCGTGCGTTCGGTTGGCGGCACCAAGCTTCTTGATCGCCGACTTGATGTAGCTGTTGACCGTATCGTTCTGATAGCCTGTCACCCGCGCGATGCCCTCGCTGGTCAGCCCGTGGCTGGCCTGCATCAGGCAGGCGACCTCGCCGCGTGACAGGCGCAGATGCGCGGCCGCGAAGCGCTCCATCAGCGGCCGTGTCACGGCGGCATGCACGGAGGGAGCGATCAGCGTGAGAAACGCGATCTCCTCGCTATCGAAGGGTGTCTGCCGGCTGAACATGACGACGCCGTAGACGACGGAGGACCGCGTCACCGGCACGAGCGTCCGATTGTAGACATGGAAGGTGGACAAGACCCGATCGAGAAGCTCGGGCCTCGGCACACCTGCAAACACCTCTGCCTCGACGACGAGCTGGCCCGTGTGGACCGCCTCGACGATAGGATCGATCTGGTAGAGATGCTCCCGAACATAGGTCTCTATGAAGGCCGGCGGCAGATCGGTATCGACGGATGCGCCCTGACCGAACCGATAGCCTTCGAGATCCAGTCCGCTGATCGAAATGTAGTCGAACGGCACCGCCCGTCGCAGGCGATCGACCACCGGATTGGACGCGAAATAGCGATGGCTCGGAACGGTGCGAAGGTCGCGCCATTCCGCGCGCAACGGCGAAAGCAACGATGGCGTCTTGCTGGCCATGACGGGACTCCGAATGCCGACTTGCAGTAAGTCTTGGCAGACATTGTCAAAATCCGCACAGCATCACAACCAAAAGATCTATTTCTAGGGGTTTTTACCGTATAGAGACAGAAATGCCCCGGTTTTCCGGGGCATTCATGCATCTTGGACCTCGCCTGACCACCCGCGGCGATCGACCGCCGCAGCCGTCAGTTGAACCGCTTGACTTCCATGAAGTTGACGGCCGTGCCGCTGAACTTGCTGGTATCGGATGCCGCCGGGCCGGTGGTGAAGCCTGCGGAATAGACGGTGGTCGGCGATGCGCGCAGCGAACGGGACACGAAACGCGGCGCCTTGACCGGCTTCGACAGCGTCGCCATGCGGCTGGTCGAGAGCGCCCATTCCGCAATGATCTTCTGCGTCAGCTTCGGCTCCGTGCGAACCGAGGACCGATGCGCGGCATCCGCCTGCACCTTCTTCGGGCGCGCGGCCTTGGTCGGCGCTTCGGCCGGCACATCGAACGCACTGCCGAACGGATCCCGCGGAGAGGCGGACGGCGACGGCGCGTAGGAGGCAAGCTCCACCGGCGGCGACGGGCGCACCGGCGGCGGTGTCGCCGCTGCCATACGGGTGGCGTCCTGGGCCGGGGCCGCGACGCGGGCCGGTACGGAGGCCACGCTTTGCGGCCGTTCGGCCGGCACGGTACCGACGGTCGGGGTGGCGAGCGCGACCTTGGCGCGGGCTTCTGCCGCCGTCTCCAGGGGAACTTCGGCGGTGGCAACCACGGCCGGAGCCGTCGTCGTGGGTGTCGGGAGCGGCTCTGCGGCCATGCCGGCGGGCGCACCGGCGACATCGGCCTGGGCGACCGCCATCAGCGCGGCTTCCCCGGCCGGCCGAAGGGCCGGGACCGGAACGAAGCCGAGCGCCTCGGAATCTTCCGTCATGGCATTCGGGTCCGCACCCGGATTGGCACTGGCGAGCATCGCTTCGCTACCCTGCGGATCGGTCTGGCGTGCCATGGGCACGGGCACCTTGTAGCTCCGGAGGTCGGCAAACTCGCCCGTCTGCGGCTCATCGGGCAGCGCTGCAGCCAGAGCATCCTGCGCAGCATTCCGCTGCGGCGCGACGAGCGCCGTCTGAACGACCGTATCGGCTTCCTGGAATGCGGGCCGCACGAGCGGTACCGGCGCCTTGAGCGTCTGCTCGGCAACGACGGGACCGTCTTCGGCACCTTCGACACCGGCGAGAACGGGCTGCTGAACCGGAGCGGCGGCAGGCTTGGTGGTCCGGGCCTGGGCGGGGGCTTCCGAATCGTCGCTGTCGGCACCGCTGGCGATCGCCGTTGCATCCTCGTCCTCGTCGCCGCTGCCAAACAGCATGGCGAAGAGATTCTTGCCGCCGCGCTTGGTGTCGCGATCGCCGGCACCCTTGGTGCCGCCACCGGCGACTTCGATGGCGCTGGAGCCGACACGGCGCTTGTAGTCCGCAACCGCCTGCTCATAGCCGGGAAGCGGCGAGCCGTCGGAGGGAAGGTGCATGGTCTTGCCGTCCGGGAACAGGCGAACGAGTTCGCCGCGGCTCATGCGCGGCCAGGCACGCACGCCGCCCACGTCCATATGGACGAAGGGGGAACCGGAGGTCGGGTAATAGCCGACGCCGCCGACCTGGAATTTCATGCCGATTTCGCGCAGCGTCTTCAGCTTCACGTCGGGAAGATAAAAGTCCATCGCCTTGCCGAGCATGTGCTGGCTCTTCTTGGCGACGCCCTTGGTGCGCGAGCGCAGCATGCCGTTGGTGGCGGGCGAGCGATAGGCGGAGACGACGTGGATGTAATCGCGCGAGCCGCTCTTCTGGTAGACTTCCCAGATCAGGTCGAGAAGACGCGGGTCCATCTTCGTCGGCTCGTTGCGGCGCCAGTCGCGCAGCATGTTGTTGACCTGCTGCAGACCCTTCGGGTCGTAGCGGCCGTTGCGCTTGAAGGTGATTTCGGCCTTCTCGCGGGTGTGAATGAACAAGATCTTGAGCGTCCGGGTCTGGCCGGCAGCCTCGACGGCCGGCACGACGCCCGGCGTCACCATGGATGCGGCGATGACAAGCGATCCGAGAAGACGCGGCATACGCCCGGCCCAACGGCTGCAAAGGTCGCGCACTTTGGCGCCGAAAGGCGTTATCATTCCCGACAAATCCTGCAAACCTTCTTCCCCGTCGACGGACGCGCCGCTCCCTGCGGCCATCCAGTTGACTGTCAAATACGGTGACAGCATGGCATTTATGCCACAGTCGTCACTTATCCTTATAATATAGTGAACGGATCACTAACAAGGTCTAAACGACAGCGAAAGATTTTGACGAAGGCTTGAGGCAAGGATGTCCTGGCAGGCGGCTTTTCGCTCCGAATATAGGTGGCATTCAGGCGGCTTCTGAGAACGGATCATCCGGATCGATGCCGTAATCCTTGAGCTTTCGGTACAGCGTCGAACGTCCGATGCCGAGCTTGCGCGCCACCTGGCTCATCTGCCCGCGATAGAACTTGAGCGCGAAGCGGATCAACTCTTCCTCGACCTCGGCCAGCTTGCGCACATGGCCGCCGGCATCGACGCTCGGAATGGCCTGCTCGACAACCACCGTCTCGCCAGAACGAATCGCCCGCCGCTCGGATGGCGCGATGTTCAAGCCGGCGTGCGCCGGGCCGCCATGCGCGGTGTGACCGGGGTTCGCGGCCGTGCCGACCAGCAGCTCGGTGCGAAACGGTTCGGGCGTCAGATGCGGCACGGCACCCTGGGCATGAAGATCCGGAAGGGTGACGGCGAGTTGCGGGAAATCGGCGATGTCGAGTTCCGGACGCTCGGCCATGACCACGGCGCGATAGATCGCGCTTTCCAGCTCGCGGATATTGCCCGGCCAGTCATAGGCCGTCAGCAGGGCCATCGCGGCGTGGCTGACGGTCAGGGTTTTCGCCAGCCTCTGCTCGCCGGAGAAGATCTCCACGAAATTGCGCACGAGGAGCGGAATGTCCTCCTTGCGGCGGCGCAGCGCGGGAATGGCGATGGGGAAGACGTTGAGCCGGTAGTAGAGATCCTCCCGGAACCGGCCCTCGCGCACTTCGGTGATCAGGTCCTTGTTGGTGGCCGAGATCAGCCGCACATCGACCTTCTGGGGCATGCGCGCACCCACAGTCTCGATCTCGCCCTGCTGCACGGCGCGCAACAGCTTGACCTGCACGGCGAGCGGCAGGTCGCCGATCTCGTCGAGGAACAGCGTGCCGCCGTCCGCCTCGACGAACTTGCCGGCATGCTTTTCGGTCGCACCGGTGAAGGCGCCCTTCTCATGGCCGAACAGGATGCTCTCCACGAGATTGGCCGGGATCGCGCCGCAATTGACGGTGATGAAGGGTTTGCCCGCCCGGTCGCTGCCGGACTGGATGGCGCGGGCCACCATTTCCTTGCCCACGCCCGATTCGCCTTCGAGCACGACGGGAATGCTCGACTGGGCGGCGCGCTTGGCCAGATCGAGCACGCGGATCATCGCCTCGCTGGCCGACACGACATCCTCGAAGCGGACGACGTCGCCCCGGCTGCGTCGGCCGGCAGAGCCGCGGGCGGGACGGCCGGACTGCTTCAGCGCATTGCCGAGCGCCACGGCCAGCCGCTCCGGCGACACCGGCTTCACCACGAAATCGAACGCGCCGGCCTGCATGGCGAGCACCACGGTCTCGATGCCGCCCTGCCCGGTCTGCACGATGGCAGGCGTCGAGATATGCCGCTCGGCGAGTGCCGCCAGCACCGCGTGGCCGTCCATTTCCGGCATCATCAGGTCGAGCAGGATGACATCGATGCGCGCGCCGCGGCGCAGCAGCAGCTCAAGCCCCGCGCGCCCGTTCTCCGCCACATGGGCGATATGCCCGAGCCGCTCGATCATGCCCGTCAGGATCCGACGCTGGACCGGATCGTCCTCGATCACGAGAATCTGCGCTGCCATGGGACCTCCTCAACGTCTTCGGCGCACCGTCATGCGCGCCACCTTGAGCGTCCATTCCTGGCACAAAGGATTGAACACGGTGTTTGGCGAAAGGCTTGCATTTTAACCAATGGGGACGTTACGGTCCGCCCCCGCGCAAGGTCGGTCCGGTGGCTCGACGCGCCCTCTCCCGGCCTGTGGCCGACCTCCTGGAAATGTCCGGCTGCCCCCGGCGTGCCGAAGCAAGCGAGTGACCGCAATGACCCTCTCCCCCCGGACCTCGATCGCCCTGCAGCGCTTCATGAACCCCGCCGATGCGGCCTCTGCGGCAGCGGTCGATGCGGCGCTCGGCGACCTGCCCACATGGAAGCTGGAGGATCTCTATCCCGCACCCGGATCGCCGCTCTTTCGCGACGACCTGGAAAAGGCCGGCGCGGAATGCCTGGCCTTCGAGGCGAAGTGGAAGGGCAAACTGATCGAGGCTGCGGCCAGGACCGGCGACGAGGGCCTGGGCCAGGCCGTGCAGGAATTCGAGGCCCTGGAAGAGCGCATGGGGCGCATCGGTTCCTATGCCGGGCTCACCTATTACACCGACACCTCCGACCCCGAGATCGGCAAGTTCTTCGGCGACGTGCAGGCCAAACTGACGGACTATGCGAGCCACCTTCTGTTCTTCGCGCTGGAAATGAACCGGATCGACGACGCGGTGCTGGAGGCGGCGCTTGTCGCCGACCCGCTCGCCGCGCATTACCGCCCCTGGATCGTCGACCTGCGGATGGACAAGCCCTACCAGCTGGACGACCGGCTGGAGCAGCTGTTTCTCGAAAAATCCATGACCGGCGCCGGCGCCTTCAACCGGCTGTTCGACGAGACCATGACCGCCCTGACCTTCACGGTGGATGGCGTGGACCTGCCGCTGGAGCGGACGCTGAGCCTTCTGCAGGAGCCGGACCCGGAGACCCGCCGCAAGGCTGCGCAGGCGCTGGCCGCCACCTTCCGCGCGAATATCCGCACCTTCGCGCTCATCACCAACACGCTGGCCAAGGACAAGGAGATCTCCGACCGCTGGCGCGGCTTTGCCGATATCGCCGACAGCCGGCACCTGGCCAATCGGGTGGAGCGCGAGGTTGTCGACGCCCTGGCGCAGGCGGTGCGCGCCGCCTATCCGCGCCTGTCGCACCGCTATTATGCGATGAAGGCGAAGTGGCTCGGCATGGAGCGGATGAATTTCTGGGACCGCAACGCACCGCTGCCGGAAGCGCCCAACCACGTCATCCCCTGGAGCGAGGCGCGCGAGACCGTGCTTTCGGCCTATGGCGCCTTCGATCCCGAAATGGCGGCCATCGCGCAGCGTTTCTTCGATGGCGGCTGGATCGACGCGCCGGTGCGCCCGGGCAAGGCGCCGGGTGCCTTCGCGCATCCGACCGTGCCATCGGCCCACCCCTATGTGCTCGTGAACTACATGGGCAAGCCGCGCGACGTGATGACGCTCGCCCACGAACTCGGCCATGGCGTGCACCAGGTGCTGGCCGGCGGACAGGGCGCCCTGATGGCCTCGACGCCGCTGACGCTGGCGGAAACCGCCTCCGTCTTCGGAGAGATGCTGACATTCCGCGCGTTGCTGGAGCGCACGACGGACCAGCGCGAACGCAAGGCGATGCTCGCCCAGAAGGTCGAGGACATGATCAACACGGTCGTGCGCCAGATCGCCTTCTACGAATTCGAGCGCAAGCTGCACACGGCGCGAAAGGATGGCGAACTGACGCCCGAGGCGATCGGTCAGCTCTGGCTGTCCGTGCAGGCGGATAGCCTCGGCCCGGCGATCGCGATTTCCGAAGGCTACGAGACCTATTGGGCCTACATCCCTCACTTCATCCACTCACCTTTCTACGTCTACGCCTATGCCTTCGGCGATTGCCTCGTGAACTCGCTCTATGCCGTCTACGAGAAGGCCGAGGGCGGCTTCCAGCAGAAATATTTCGAGATGCTGAAGGCCGGCGGCAGTAAGCATCACAGCGAACTTCTCGCGCCCTTCGGCCTCGACGCCACCGATCCCGCCTTCTGGGAAAAGGGCTTGTCGATGATCGAAGGCCTGATCGACGAGCTGGAAGCTCTGGACGCGGCGTGACGCCCGTCTAGGAGCCTGCGGCGCCCCTCACCCTCCACCCGCGTGCGGGGAGAGGTGCCGGCAGGCGGATGAGGGGCGACCCGAACCAGGAAGCAACCCATGATGACCCCTGAGCCGTTCATCCTCTTCAGCGACGACATGACGCAGACCGTGACGCTCTTTGCCGAACCGCTGGAGATCATCACCGCCCGCACCCGCGCCGAGGTCATGCCGGCCCTGGCCCGCATGGAGGCGGCGAAGGCCGACGGCCGCTGGCTGGCCGGGTTCATGGCCTACGAGGCGGGCTATCTGTTCGAGGAACGGCTGGCGCCGCTCGCGCAGGACGATCGGGAAACCCCGCTCCTCTCCTTCGGCGTCTTTTCCGGCCCGGCGGAGGACGCCCACCCCCTCGCTAAACCTCGTCGCCGCCGCGACAACACGCCGTTCCTCACTGGGCCGCGCACCGCCTGGGATTTCGCCACCTATCGCGACCGTTTCGACAGGCTGCACCGGCACTTGCGGCAGGGCGACTGTTACCAGGCGAACCTCACCATGCCGATCTCGGCGCGCTGGAACGGCGATCCGCTCGACGCCTTCTGGTCGCTGATCGAGCGTCAGCCCGTGCGCTACGGCGCGCTCGTCAATCTAGACGGCCCGACGCTTCTGTCGCGCTCGCCGGAGCTGTTCTTCCAGATTTCGGAGGGCATCATCGAGACGCATCCAATGAAAGGCACCGCCCCGCGCGGTGCATCGCCGCACGAAGACGAGGCGATCGTCGCGGCGATGCTGGCCGACGGCAAGACCCAGGCCGAAAACCGCATGATCGTCGATCTCCTGCGCAACGACATTTCGCGCATCACCGCGGTCGGCACCCTGGACGTGACCCGTCTGTTCGACATCGAGACCTATCCGACCGTCCATCAGATGGTGAGCCATATCAGGGCGAACCTCGTGCCCGGCCTCGCCATCGCGGATATCTTCCGGGCGCTCTTCCCCTGCGGCTCGGTCACGGGCGCCCCGAAGATCCGGGCGATGGAGATCCTGAGCGGGCTGGAGACCGGGCCGCGCGATGCCTATTGCGGTGCCATCGGCCATATCGCGCCCGGCGGCGACATGCGCTTCAGCGTCGCCATCCGCACATTGTCGCTCTTCGACACGGGCGAGGCCATCTTCAACGTCGGCGGCGGCATCGTCTACGATTCCACGGCCGAGGCCGAATATGCCGAATGCCTGCTGAAGGCCCGCTTCGCGCTCGGAGACGAGGCGCCGGCGCTGGGGCCTGCGCCATGACCGGTTTCACCCTGATTGAAACGCTGCGCTACGAACCGCCTGAAAGCCCTGATCCGGGCTTCCTGCGCCTCCGGCTGCACATCGCCCGCCTGTCCCGCTCCGCCCGGCGCCTCGGCTTCACCCTTCCGGACGATGTCGCCGAACACCTCGAACGCGCCGTCGCAAAGGCGACCGCGCCCGCCCGCGTCCGGCTCGAACTCGCGCGCGACGGCCGCATCGACATCGCCGTCGTGCCGTTCGCGGTCCAGCCGCCCGGCACCGTCTGGCGCGTGCGCCTCGCGAAGACCCACCTCGCCTCGACCGATCCGCTTCTGCGCTACAAGACCAGCCGAAGGGCCGCCTATGACGCCGCGCGCGCGGAATGGCCGGCCGGGGAAGCGGACGAGGTGCTGCTGCTCAACGAGCGCGGCGAACCCTGCGAGGGGACCATCACCTCGCTGTTTCTCGATGACGGATCCGGCATTCTCAAGACCCCGCCGATCGCCTGCGGCCTGCTGGCCGGCGTCCTGCGCACCGAGCTGATCTGCGCCCGCCGCGCCCGCGTCGAGCGGCTGACGCTCGACGGCATCCGCAAGGGCACGCTGTTCATGGGCAATTCGCTGCGCGGCCTCATTCCCGCGCGGCTGATCGAATCCTGACGTCTCTGGCGGAGGGTTCATCGGCGGAACGTGCTGTCGGAGCCGTCCCGCAGGCACGCGCCCCCTTGGCACCGGCAAAGCCTTCATTTAAGGGATCTTCGAAAGACGCTGCCCTTTATTGTGACATCGATTTATGATCTAGGGGCGCGCATATTGCCTGCAGCCGACCGAACCCGGATCGGCTTGCCCCGAAAAAGAACACGTTCAGGAGAAGACCAAATGGCGGAAGCCTCTCATCCGGTTTACGGCGAAATCACCGGCCCGATCGTCATGATCGGCTTCGGCTCCATCGGTCGCGGCACCCTGCCGCTGATCGAACGGCATTTCACCTATGACAAGAGCCGGATGGTCGTCATCGACCCGCGCGAAGACGCAGCCGACCTGAAGATCCTGAAGAAGCACGGCGTCAAGCACATCAAGGCCGCCGTCACCAAGGAAAACTACAAGGAACTGCTGAAGCCGCTCCTGACGGAAGGCGGCGGCCAGGGCTTCTGCGTCAACCTGTCGGTTGATACCGGCTCGGTCGATCTCGTGAAGCTCTGCCGCAAGCTCGACGTTCTCTACATCGACACGGTGGTCGAGCCCTGGCTCGGCTTCTACTTCGACAAGAGCATGAAGAACTCGGAGCGTACCAACTACGCGCTGCGCGAGACCATGCGTCACGAGAAGAAGAAGAACCCGGGCGGCACGACGGCCGTTTCCACCTGCGGCGCAAACCCGGGCATGGTTTCCTGGTTCGTCAAGCAGGCCCTGGTGAACCTCGCCAACGATCTCGACATCAAGTTCGACGAGCCGGACCAGCACGACCGCGAAGGCTGGGCCAAGCTGATGAAGAAGGTCGGCGTCAAGGGCGTCCACATTGCCGAGCGCGACACGCAGCGCGCCAAGAACCCGAAGCCGCTCAACGTCTTCTGGAACACTTGGTCCGTCGAAGGCTTCATCTCGGAAGGCCTGCAGCCGGCCGAGCTTGGCTGGGGCACCCATGAAAACTGGATGCCGAAGAACGCCAAGAAACACAAGAAGGGCTGCCAGGCCGCGATCTACCTGGAACAGCCCGGCGCCAACACCCGCGTGCGCACCTGGTGCCCGACGCCGGGCGCCCAGTACGGCTTTCTCGTGACGCACAACGAGTCGATCTCGATCGCCGACTACTTCACGGTTCGCGGCAAGGACGACGAAGTCACCTTCCGCCCGACCTGCCACTACGCCTATCACCCGGCCAACGACGCCGTGCTGTCGCTGCACGAGATGTTCGGCAATGGCGGCACGCCGCAGCCGGTGCTCCACGTTCTCGACGAGAACGAACTCGTGGACGGTGTCGATGAACTCGGCGTCCTGCTCTACGGCCACGACAAGAATGCCTACTGGTTCGGTTCGCGCCTGTCGCTCGAGGAAACCCGCCGCATCGCGCCCTACCAGAACGCGACCGGCCTGCAGGTGACCTCGGCCGTGCTCGCCGGCATGGTCTGGGCGCTGGAAAACCCCAAGGCCGGCATCGTGGAAGCCGACGAGATCGACTACAAGCGCTGCCTCGAAGTGCAGACGCCCTATCTCGGCCCGGTCGAAGGCCACTACACCGACTGGACCCCGCTCGACGGCCGCCCGGGCCTCTTCCCGGAAGAAATCGACGAGAGCGATCCCTGGCAGTTCAAGAACATCCTGGTTCGGTAATCCGAACCTACACATGCCAAGCAAAGGCCCGGAACGACACCGTTCCGGGCTTTTTCGTGCCCGTCTCGCCCTGACTGTCTCCCGAAAGCCGCGCCTCGGCGCTTGTGTAACCGAACGCTGCGTGTGCTGTACCCGCGCGGCTTGCAAACATGGTTCGATCACGTCATGGTTTTTCGACTTTCCGATCGTTCCGAGCATCACGGAGACCCTGCAATGAACGCCAAAGCCATTATGACCGCCCTCGCCGTCGCTGCGTCACTCGCGTCCTGCCAGTCCGCCCCGCGCGAGGTCAGCCAGATGCCGAGAAGCCAGGCCATGCCGGTGGGCGTCGAGGGAACCTGGGCCGATCCGAACGGCATCGTCTCGACATTTGCGAGCGGAACCTTCTCCACCCGCACGACCGACACCAACCAGCTGCTCGCCTCCGGCAGCTATGTCAGCATCACGCCGAAGCTGGTCGAGATCAACATGACCTCGATGGTTCGCAAGACCCAGCAGAAGGTCAACTGCGCCATGGTCACGACCTCGCAGCTGAACTGCACGACGGATACGGGCGCCCAGTTCTCGCTGTCGCGCCGCGTCTAACGCCTTTACACGCCCGGCGGCAAAAATCGCCGGGCCGCGTTCTTTCTCCTTGAAGTCGGGACGGCGGGATGAAACGATCCCGCTGTCCGGTGCCGGATCCCCGGCAGCGGGCCTGCGTTCGACAAAGAGGAGATCGTGATGATCCGCACCCTGCAGACCGGCCTGATGGCTGCGTCCCTGCTGGCCCTGTCCACAGGTGCCGCTTTTGCCGATTACGAACTGAACATCCTTCATATCAATGACTTCCACTCCCGCATCGAGGCGATCAACAAGTCCGATGCGACCTGCTCTGCAGAGGAGGAAGCCAAGAACGCCTGCTTCGGCGGCGCCGCCCGCCTGCTCACCGCCATCAACACCACGCGCGGCGCGCTCGACGCCGCCGGCAAGAACACGCTTCTGCTGAATGCCGGCGACAACTTCCAGGGCTCCCTGTTCTACACGACCTACAAGGGCGCGACGGAAGCCGAGGTGCTGAACGCCATGAAGTTCGACGCCATGACCGTCGGCAATCATGAATTCGACGACAGCGACGACGTGCTCGCGACCTTCCTCGACAAGGTGCAGTTTCCCGTCGTCACCGCCAATGTCGTGCCGAGCGCCGCCGCCAAGATCGGCGACCGCATCAAGCCCTCCATCGTCATCGACAAGGGCGGCCAGAAGATCGGCATCGTCGGCGCCGTTACCAACGATACGCCCGAGATCGCCAATCCCGGCCCGAACATCACGATTGCGGACGACGTCGCCAAGATCACCGAGGCGGTCGCGGCCCTGAAGGCGCAAGGGGTCAACAAGATCATCGCGCTCACCCATGTCGGCTACCCGCGCGATCTCTCGGCCATCGCCAAGATCCCGGATGTGGACGTGGTGGTCGGCGGGCACTCGCACACGCTGCTGTCGAACACGGCCGAGGGCGCCGAAGGGCCCTACCCGACCTGGGTCGACAATCCCGACGGCCACAAGGTGCCGGTCGTGCAGGCCTTCCAGTATTCGCGCTATCTCGGCGATCTCAAAATCGTCTTCGACGATGCCGGCGTGGTCAAGGAAGCGAGCGGCGAGCCGATCCTGATCGACAGCCAATTCCAGCCCGACCCCACGCTCACAGCCCGCATCAACACGCTGAAGGCGCCGATCGAGGAACTGAAGCAGAAGGTGGTGGGCGAGGCCTCCGCCCCCATCGAGGGCGACCGGAAGATCTGCCGCGCGAGGGAATGCAGCATGGGCAACCTGCTGGCCGATGCGCAACTCGACCGCGTCAAGGACCAGGGCATCACCATCGCGCTGCAAAACGGCGGCGGGCTGCGCGCACCGATCGACGCCGGCCCGGTGACCATGGGCGAAGTGCTGACCGTGCTGCCCTTCCAGAACACCATCGCCACCTTCCAGCTGGCCGGCGCCGATCTCGTGACGGCGCTCGAAAATGCGGTGAGCCAGGTGGATGACGGCGGCGGCCGCTTCCTGCAGGTCGCCGGCCTGAAATACGCCTTCGACCGGTCGAAGCCGGTCGGCAGCCGCATCAGTGGCGTCGAGGTGAAGGAAGGCGACGCCTTCGTGCCGATCGACCCTGCCAAGACCTATGGTGTCGTCACCAACAATTATGTGCGCGGCGGCGGCGACGGCTTCAAGATCTTCGCGACCAATGCAAAGAACGCCTATGATTTCGGCCCCAATCTGGAAGAGGCCGTGGCCGCCTATCTCGGCGCGCACAATCCCTACAAGCCCTATACCGATGGCCGCATCACGGATCTCACACCGGCAAGCTACGTGCCCCCGGCAAAACAGGCCCCCGCCGCCCCGCCGACGACGACCCCGGCGGCAACCCCGACGACGACCGCTCAGGCGCCTGCAACACCGTCCGTTGCACCGCCGGCGACACCGCCAGCCCCTGCCGCGCCCGCGACACCGGCTGCGCCCGCACCGGCCGAGCCTGCGGCACCCGTACCGGCACCGGCAACGCCCACGACACCGGAACCGGCGGCAGCGGCCCCGGCCGAAACCCGCCATGTCGTCGTCAAGGGCGACACGCTCTGGGACATCGCCAAGTCGGTCTATGGCGACGGTGAGAAGTGGAAGACGATCGCCGGGGCAAACGGCAACCCGGTTCCCGAAAGACTGCATGTCGGGACGGAACTGACCCTGCCGCCACGCTGACGCGGTCTTGGATGCAGCACTGTGTCCGGTCGTCGCGCGACCGGACATCGTCTGGACAGACGCCCCCAAAGCCGATGAGACAATCGGCCTCATCGCATTGCACCGGCCTGGGGTTCCCCGGGCCGTTTTTTGTTTTACATAGGGCGAAGTGAACCGATGCGGGCAGCATTCGTACCGGGTAGCGTCTCCATCTCTTGCCGCAGGACACCGCCATGAACATGACCGTCACGCCTCTCCCCGCCGACCACCCGAAGGTGGCTTTTGGAAAAGTGGGCGTTCTCCTGGTCAATCTCGGCACGCCCGATGGCACGGACAAGGTGTCCATGCGGCGCTACCTCAAGCAGTTTCTCAGCGACAAGCGCGTCATCGAATGGTCGCGCGTCTTCTGGTACCCGATCCTCTACGGCATCGTGCTGAACACGCGCCCCGCCAAGGTCGGCAAGGCCTATGAGACGATCTGGAACAAGGATCTGAACGAAAGCTACCTGCGCACCTATACCCGCAGCCAGGCCGAGAAGATGGCGGCAAGCCTTGCCGGTCACGACAATGTCGTGGTCGACTGGGCCATGCGCTACGGCCAACCCTCGATCCCCGACCGCATGGAGGCGCTGAAGCAGGCAGGCTGCGAAAAGATCCTGCTCTTCCCGCTCTATCCGCAATATGCCGCCGCCACGACGGCCACGGTCAACGACGAGGCCTTCCGCCTGTTGCTGAAATCGCGCTGGCAGCCGGCGCTGCGCACCGTGCCGCCCTATCACGACGATCCGGTCTATATCGAAAGCCTCGCCAACTCGATCCACACGCATCTGGCGACGCTCGACTGGGAGCCGGAAGTGGTGCTGACCTCTTTCCACGGCATCCCCCAGTCCTACTTCAGGAAGGGCGATCCCTATCACTGCCAGTGCTACAAGACGGCCCGCCTGCTGCGCGAAAAGCTCGGCTGGTCGAAGGATAGGTTGCAGGTGACCTTTCAGTCCCGCTTCGGCCCGGAGGAATGGCTGCAGCCCTACACCGACAAGACCGTGGAGGCGCTCGGGCAGAAGGGCATCAAGCGGATTGCCGTGATGAATCCGGGCTTCGTCTCCGACTGTCTGGAAACGCTGGAGGAAATTGCCGTGGAAGCCGCCGAGACCTTCCACCATGCGGGCGGCGAAAAATTCACGCATATCCCCTGCCTCAACGACAGCGACGACGGCATGCGCGTGCTGGAACACGTGGTGCGCCGGGAACTCGGCGGCTGGGTGGATGTGGCAGCACCCCGGGCCGTGACGCTCGAGCGCGCGCTGGGTGCGCCGAGCATCTGATATCCCCACTGGCCCCCCAAAGCGGCACCGGCGTGGTTCCGCATCGCGCCCGGGCATGCTAAGCCGGGACCAGTCGATACACGGAGGAGATGAACTTGGGCGGACTGGATATCGTGGTTGTGGCCTTCGCGGTCCTGGTCATCCTCGTGCTGATCGCCGGGATCAAGACCGTGCCGCAGGGCTATCGCCACACGATCGAACGCTTCGGCCGCTACACGCGGACGCTGGAGCCCGGCCTCAATCTCATCATGCCCTTCATCGATCGCGTGGGCGCGCGCATGAACGTGATGGAGCAGGTGCTCGACGTGCCGACCCAGGAGGTCATCACCAAGGACAATGCCAGCGTCTCGGCCGATGCCGTCGCCTTCTATCAGGTGCTGAACGCGGCGGAGGCGGCCTATCAGGTCGCCAATCTGCAGAGCGCCATCCTCAACCTGACGATGACCAATATTCGCTCCGTCATGGGCTCGATGGATCTCGACGAGCTGCTGTCCAACCGCGACACGATCAACGACCGCCTGTTGCGCGTCGTGGACGAGGCGGTCGGCCCCTGGGGCATCAAGGTCACCCGCGTCGAAATCAAGGACATCCAGCCGCCGAAGGACCTGGTGGACGCCATGGCACGCCAGATGAAGGCCGAGCGCGAGAAGCGCGCGCAGGTGCTGGAAGCCGAGGGCTCGCGCAATGCGCAGATCCTGCGGGCCGAAGGCGCCAAGCAATCGGCGATCCTGCAGGCCGAAGGCCAGCGCGAGGCGGCATTCCGGGATGCCGAGGCGCGCGAGCGGCTGGCCGAAGCCGAAGCCAAAGCGACACGTATGGTCTCCGAGGCGATCGCGGCCGGCGACGTGCAGGCGATCAACTACTTCGTCGCCCAGAAATATACCGAAGCCGTCGCCGCGATCGGCACGGCGCCCAACTCCAAGATCGTGCTGATGCCGATGGAAGCCTCCGCGCTGATCGGCTCGCTGGGTGGCATCGGCGCCATCGCCCGCGAGGTCTTCGGCGATGCCCCGACCCCGCCGGAGCGTCCCCGTGCCCCGACACGCTCCGTGCCGCCGACCATCCCGACGGCGCCCTCACCCTTTTCGACCCCGCGGACAGGCGCCTGATGGTCGCGCGCATCATCGAGGAACTCGGCCCCTGGGCCTGGTGGGTGCTCGGACTGGTCCTGCTGGCCGCGGAAATCCTCGTTCCCGGCGTCTTTCTCGTCTGGATCGGCATGGCGGCAATCCTGACCGGCGCGCTGGCCCTGATCTTCTGGAATGCGGATTTTTTCGGCTGGCATGTGCAGTTGCCGCTGTTTGCGGTTCTGTCGCTCGTCTCCGTTCTCGTCGGCCGCCGCCTGCTGACCCGTTTCGACCATCCATCCGACGCGCCCCTGTTGAACCAGCGCGGCCGCAGCCTGATCGGGCGGACCGCCATTCTCGAAGAACCGATCGCGGAGGGCCGCGGCCGCGTTCGCCTCGGCGACACCACATGGCCGGTGAGCGGGCCGGACCTGCCGATCGGTGCCCGCGTTCGCGTCGTCTCGGCCGACGGCCAATGGCTCCGCGTGGACGAGGCCCCGGCCGACTGAGCGGGATGCACCTCCGACGGTGCGACAGCTAAGGATTGGTTAACCACAAGCGTTTACGATTGCGAAACAATTGCTTCGAGCTTGCGGACCCGGCATATGGCGCCTTCTCATTCTCTGGACACCGATGCGTGTGCCGTTCGGCCCGCTCGTGCCGCCATGGCCGCTTTGCTCCTATCCACCGTCTGCGTGACGATCCTTGCCGCGCCGTCTTTCGCCTGGGCCCAGGCTGTGGAGGACGATGCCGGCGAGACGGACCTTGCAGGACCGGAGGATCCGACATCCACAGGGACGTCCGGTCGTGAGACGCCGGGTACCCTCAGCCCGCAGGCGGCCGGAGCGGCGGCGGCCGCTGTTCCCGCAACCGGCACTCTGCCGGCCACCGGCGATGGCGACATCACCGGCGCGATCGGCGACGACGCCGTGGTCGATGGCGGGCTGTTGCGGGATCAGGACCTGATTCGCTCCAATCTGCGCGAGACCGGCGTCGATGGCCTGAAATCGGCCCTTGCAGACGATGACGACGTGCCCGGCATTTCGCTCGGCACCTTCACCCTCAAGCCGTCGATCGGCCAGACGATCAACGCCGAGACGACGCGCAGCGGCGACACGAGCGAGCGCCGCACCTATACCGAGACCGGCCTCAAGGGTACCCTGACCTCCGACTGGTCCCGCCATCAGCTGAGCATCACCGGCGAAGGCTACTGGCAGCGCAATCTCTCCGGCACGGGCGAAACCAAGCCCCGCGCCGACATCGACGGCGCCTTCCGCCTCGACATCAGCCACGACACGATCGCGACCTTGCGCGCCGGCTACAGCTTCGACCGCGAGGATGCGACCGACCCGAACGCCGTCAACGGCGCGGAAACGCAGTCCGGCGTCAACCAGTACAGGCTCGGCGCCGGCATCGAGCATGATTTCGGCATTCTGCGCGGCTCGGCGAAGGTCGATGTCAACCGCCTGACCTATTCCGATGTCGACCTGTCCGACGGCACGACTTTGTCGCAGAGGGACCGCAACCGCGATGTCGGCACGCTGACGACGCGCATCGGCTACGAGCTGTCGCCGGCCCTGATCCCGTTTCTCGAAGCCTCGATCGGCCGCGGCGTCTACGAACTGCGTGCCGACAGCCTTGGTTACAGCCGCTCCTACAAGACCTATTCCGGCCGCGCCGGCGTGGAGACCGACCTCGGCGAGAAACTGAAGGGCGAACTGGCCTTCGGCTACAACACCTATCGTTTCGACGACGCGCGGCTGAAGGATCTGAACGGCGCCACCATCGATGGGCTCATCAACTGGTCGCCGCAGCGCGGCACGGATGTCTCGACCGGGCTCTCGACGACGCTGGAGCCCTCCACCACCTCCGGCGAAAGCGGCGCGCTCGCCTACACCCTGTCGAGCCGCGTCACGCACGAGCTGCGCTCGACCCTCGTCGCGCGGCTCTCCAACAGCCTGACCTTCCGCAACTACCCCTCTGGCAGCACCTCCTCCGACACGAAGGTCTGGCTGACGGGCGCAGGGCTCACCTACGACATCAACCGCTACCTCGCGCTGACCGGCGACGTCAGCTATGAGCGGACGACGCCCGACATCGGGCAATCCACCTCCGTCGCCCGCATCGGCGTCGGCCTGACGCTGCGGCGCTGAGCCCATTGCGAAACGAAAAAAGCCGCGCTGCTTCGGGCAACGCGGCTTTTTCTCAACGATTGACCGGATCAGCGGGCGAGAAGCGCCTTCAGCGGACCTTCGACGGACTCGCGGATATCGTCGCGCGACAGGGCGAAGGCGACGTTGGCGAGGATGAAGCCATCCTTTGCACCGCAGTCGAAGGTTTCGCCGCGGAACACGTAGCCGGCAAAGCCCTGGCTCTTCAGAAGCTTGAGCATGCCGTCTGTCAGCTGGATCTCGTTACCGGCGCCGCGTTCCTGCGTTTCCAGGATCTTGAAGATCTCCGGCTGCAGGATGTAGCGGCCATTGATGAAGTAGTTGGACGGCGCAGTGCCGGCCGCCGGCTTCTCGACCATGGCATTGATGGCGAAACCGTCGCCGATCGGTTCGCCGACGCCGACGATGCCGTAGCGATGGGCGACTTCCGGCGCGCATTCCTCGACGGCGAGAACGTTGCCGCCGCTCTGCTCGTACAGCTCGACCATACCCTTGAGGCAGCCCTTTTCGCCGCGCATGATCATGTCGGGCAGAAGCACCGCGAAGGGCTCGTCGCCAACGATATCGCGGGCACACCAGACGGCGTGGCCAAGGCCGAGCGGCGCCTGCTGGCGGGTGAAGCTGGTCATGCCGGCTTCCGGCAGAATATCGGCCAGAAGCGTCAGCTCGGCCTTCTTGTTGCGCTCGCGCAGTGTCTGCTCGAGTTCCGTCTGGATATCGAAATAGTCTTCGATCACGCCCTTGCCGCGGCCCGTCACGAAGATCAGATGCTCGATGCCGGCTTCGATCGCCTCATCGACGACGTACTGGATGACAGGCTTGTCGACGACCGTCAGCATTTCCTTCGGGACAGCCTTGGTGGCGGGCAGAAAACGCGTGCCGAGGCCGGCAACAGGAAAGACGGCCTTTCGGACCTTACGCTTTTCACTCATCAATATCTCCAGTTCTCAGTCATTCTTCAAAAGGACGGATGGGAGGACCCGACCGCCGTGGCGTGATATCGTCTTGCCGGAAAACCGGCCTTAAATGAACGTCGATCCCGATGTTCTTGAACTCTGGCAGCGCCCTTTCACCGGATGGCCTTGCCGCCTTCCGAAAACCCGGCGTCTGACGGACGTTGATATGTCCAACCCACTCGCTGTTTCCAGATCCGCACGATCCGGGTTTTGAACTATGAGCCCGAGCAGGCCCTGCTTGCCCCGTCTCCATGGACGACCCGGGGTGAATGCCAAGTGAACATGACACGGGTCCGTCACATGAACGTGAACGTATATACCGCGGACACGCTATTTTTTCGCTGCGCAAGACGCAAGACCCTCGACATGGTAAAGAACTTGTTGACCACATTTCGATAGTCTTCCTCAAACCGGCCCGAAACGAAAGCCGGCACGCGTCAGATCCGTCTCCGCCTGCGCAAGAGGGACGGGTTCTGGAATGGTATTGTGATGGTTCGCGCGTCTCTTCCGACGTGCCTGACCGAGATTACGGAAACGACAGACCGATGAACAGCAACAGTCTGCCCCTTCGCCGCCGCCTCCGCGCCGCCCTTGTTGCCGCCGCCACCTTCCTTGCCACCACGCCTGCCTTCGCCGATGCCGGCTTCCAGAAGTGGATCAACGGCTTCTATTCGACGGCCGCCAAGGCGGGCATCACCGAGAGCACCTATCGCAAGGCCTTTGCCGGCGTGAAATCGCCGGACGAGACCGTGATCGAGAAGGCCAATTACCAGCCGGAATTCAAGCACAAGATCTGGGAATATATCGACAGCCGCGTGAACCCCTACACGCAGAAGGTCGGGCAGGAGATGGCGGTCAAGCACCGTCGCACGCTCGACGCGATCGAGAAGCATTTCGGCGTCGATCGCACCGTGCTTCTGGCCATCTGGTCGATGGAATCCAACTACGGCGCCGTTCTGGAGAAGGACGACCGGCTGCATTACGTGCCGCGGGCGCTGGCGACGCTCGCCTATGCCGATCCGAAGCGCGCGAAATTCGCCAAGACCCAGCTGATTGCCGCCTTGAAGATCCTCCAGTCGGGAGACGTGTCCCCGCGCGAACTGAACGGCTCCTGGGCCGGCGCCATGGGCCACACGCAGTTTATTCCCACGAGCTACCTGCTTTATGCGATCGATGCCGACGGCAACGGCCATCGCGATATCTGGAACTCGGTTCCCGACGCCTTGGCGACGGCTGCAAACCTGCTGAAGAAAAACGGCTGGCAGCCGGGCATGACCTGGGGCTACGAGACGGCCGTTCCGGCCGGCGGCTCCGATCTGCAGGGCCAGACGAAGACGCTCAAGCAGTGGGCGGCCCTCGGCTTTACCCGCCCGAACGGCAAGGGCTTTCGTGACGGCAGCATCCGCGCCACGCTGAAGATGCCGGGCGGTGGCGGCAGCCCCGGCTTCCTGATGACCAAGAACTTCTCCGTCATCAAGCGCTACAACGCCTCGGACAGCTATGCGCTCGGCGTCGGCCTGCTGGCCGACGAGATTGCCGGCTTTGGCGGCATGCAGCAGGCCTGGAGCCGGCCGGACGGCACGCTGGACGTCAAGCAGAAGTTCGAGCTTCAGTCGCGACTGAAGGAACTCGGCTATTACGATGGCGAGGTCGACGGCAATTTCGGCTCCGGCTCGAAGGCGGCGATCCAGGCCTTCCAGAACCGCAACGGCATGACCCCGGACGGCCAGCCGACCCAGAACCTCCTGCGCGCTCTCAGGGACTGAGGGACGGCACGGCGAATGCGCCTCGCAGGCTTCAGCAGAGGCGCGCCTTCGTGATAAGGTCTGCGGATCAATGAAGAGCCGGGCAGGATGCCTGGCGGGAATGCCGATGTCGATGCCGAGAACAGCAATCCTTCCCGTTCGTCAGAACAGGTTCCCGCCGCAACCGGTGCGGCAGCCGCGTTTGCGCCGGCTTGCCGTTTTCGTCCTCGCCCTCCTCCTCGCCCTGCCGGCCGTCACGCTTCTTCCGCCCGCCGGCCGCGCCGAGGCGCAGGAACGACGCACCATCCTCGACATGTTCTTCGGCCGGCCGCGCCAGGAGCAGCGGGTCTACGAGACCTATGGCGACGACGGCAACACCTATCGGGAGGCGCCGCCGCGGGCCCGGCGCCAGCCAAAGCCCCAGCGCGCCAAGCCCCGTCCCGTGCCGGTTGCGCCCGATACGCCGGAGATCGTGGAGAAGCAGCCGGACGCGAAGACCGTGCTCGTGGTTGGCGACTTCATCGCCGGCAGCCTCAGCGACGGCCTGAAGACCGCGTTTGCCGATAGCCCGGGCATCGTCGTCGAGGACCGCAGCGAGGGCTCGTCGGGCATGGTGCGCGACGACTATTTCGACTGGCCCGATATGCTGCCGGTCTACGCCGACGACGTGAAGCCGGCCCTGATCGTCGTCAGTTTCGGGGCGAACGACCGCCAGCAGATGAAGATCGGCTCCGTGCGCGAAAAGTATCGCACGGATGCCTGGACGGCCGAATATACACGGCGCGTCGCCGCCTTTGCAGCCCTTGCCCGCAGCCGCAACGTGCCGCTGCTCTGGGTCGGCATGCCCTCGTTCCAGTCGCCCGCGATGACCACGGACATGGTGACGCTCAACGGCATCTTCCGCGCCGAGGCGGAAAAGATCGGCGGGCAGTTCATCGATATCTGGGACGGCTTCGTCGATGAGCAGGGCAAGTTCGTGACGACCGGCTCCGACATCAACGGCCAGCAGGTTCGCCTGCGCGGCGCCGACGGCATCAACCTGACGCCGGCGGGCAAGCGCAAGCTCGCCTTCTATGTGGAAAAGGACATCCGGCGTCTCCTCGGCGAAACCGTGGCGCCCGGGCAGGACATTCCGGACCCGAGCGGCATGAAGGATCTCGTGGTCACAGTCCCGACCAGCGAGACGATCGTCAAGACCCAGCCGATCAGCCTTGTCGATCCGGAGCTCGACGGCGCATCCACGCTTCTGGACGATGCGAGCCTTCCGGCCAGCACCGGGCGCAGCGCGCGGGATCTGCTGGTCGAAAAAGGCGAGGCCCCGCCCGCGCCGTTCGGCCGGATCGACGATTTTCGGATGGTGAAAACGGCTCTGGCGCCGGAAACGCCAAAGGCCGACGAACCGGCAACGCCCGTTGCAGGTCCCGTGCCATCGACGACCGCACCGCCCTGGCAGGCCGTCCCGCTCAGATAGAGTCCGAGCGGGCGCCATTTATTGTCTCAGGCAGCCTTGAGCGTGGCAATCGTTGCGAGCGCCGCCTTGGTCGCAGCGTCCCGCGGCTCTGCGCCGAGCGCCAGGCCCTCGGCCACGAAGACCTCCGGATGGGTAACACCGATGAAGGCGAGAACCGACCGCAGGTAGGTTTCGGCATGCTCGAAGGGCTGCGACGGCGTGCCCGGACCATAGAACCCACCGCGTGCGATCGTCAGGATGACGCGCTTGTCGCCGACGAGGCCCTCCGGACCGGCCTCGGTGTAGCGGAAGGTTTTGCCGGCGATGCAGATGCGGTCCACCCAGCTTTTCAGCTGGCTTGATATGCCGAAATTGTAGAGCGCCACGCCGATGACAACGATATCGGCTTCCAGAAACGCCGTGAGAACCCTGCCGCCCAGCGCCAGATCCTCCTGAAGCGCCTGATCGTGCTGAACATCGTCGCTTTGTCCGGCCAGATACCGGCCGGAGAGGTGGGCGACCGGTTCGGCGGCGAGATCGTGATAGGTGACCTCGATGTCGGGATGACCCGCCGTCAGGCGTTCGACGGCAGCCTTGGACAGGGCCCGGCTGACGGAATGGTCGCCGAGAATGCTGGAGTCGAGGTGGAGGAGTTTCATGATGTCTATCCTTTGATGCACGATGTGCATGGTCAGTCGATGGTGACGGCGCATGGAAACGCGACGCCGCGCTTTGTCCTGCGAGACGCTGGGAATTCCAGTTACTTTTCCATACCGAGGTACTATGAATGATGTGTCGGAACGTGCGCAAGGAGGCACATCTATGACACCTGCAAATAAGGACATGACGCTGGAGACGCTGCACGAGACCCATGACTGCCGCATGGCGAGCGCCCTCCTCTCCCGGATCGGCGACAAATGGTCGGTGCTGGTGGTGATGCTGCTGACGCCGGGACCCAGGCGCTTCAACGCGCTCAAGCGGGCGCTGGGCAGCATCTCGCAACGTATGCTGACGCTGACGCTTCGCAATCTGGAACGGGACGGGCTGGTGACGCGGACGATCTACCCGACCATTCCGCCGAAGGTGGAATATGCGCTGACCGATCTCGGCCAGTCGCTGCGCGAGCCCGTGCAGGCGCTCGGCAATTGGGCCTTCGAGCATCAGGAGCAAATCGACCGGGCACGCCTGGCCTACGACGAGCGGCAGGCGTGATCGGCCAACGCGCGCCGTGACCGAACCTCGGGGCTGAATGCGCTGCAGGCCTTGCGGCCTTGCCGCGTGAGGGCGGCACCGTTTCCCTCACGCGCGATGCCCGGCGGACCGGACATCGCGCATCACAGGAGGCCGCGCGGGATCAGCGCGGCAGAACGCTGGAGCCCATCAGGGCCTCGTCGATCGCACGGGCTGCCTGGCGCCCTTCACGAATGGCCCAGACGACGAGCGACTGGCCACGGCGCACGTCGCCGGCAGCCCAGATCTTGTCGACGGAGGTCCGATAGTCCTTGTCGTCGGCAATCACGTTGCTGGAGCCGCGACGGTCGGTGTTGATGGCGAGCGCGTCGCCGAGCTCCTCCAGAACGCCCGTCTTCAAGGGGCCGCTGAAGCCGATGGCGATGAAGGCGAGGTCGGCCTTGATGACGAACTCCGTGCCGGGAACCGGCTTGCGGCGATCGTCGACCTGACAGCACTTCACGCCGGTCAGCACACCGTCTTCGCCGACGAATTCGAGCGTCGCGACCTGGAATTCGCGCACGGCGCCTTCGGCCTGCGACGAGGAGGTGCGCATCTTCGTGGCCCAGAACGGCCAGACGGCAAGCTTGTCTTCCTTCTCCGGCGGCTGCGGACGGATGTCGAGCTGCGTCACCTTGACGGCACCCTGACGAAACGCAGTGCCGACGCAGTCGGACGCCGTGTCACCGCCGCCAACGACGACGATGTGCTTGCCACCGGCAAGGATCGGGTCCGAAGGCCAGCCGACGCTGTCGATGTTCTCGCGGCCGACGCGGCGGTTCTGCTGCACGAGATACGGCATGGCATCGTGAACGCCGGCAAAATCGCCGCCGGGAATGCCGGCATCGCGCGGCGTCTCGGAGCCGCCGCAATACAGCACGGCGTCGTGCTCCTCGCGCAGGCTCTCCACCGTGCGGTCCACACCGATATTGACGCCGTAATGGAAGGTGACGCCCTCGCCGGTCATCTGCTCGACGCGGCGATCGATGAAGTTCTTCTCCATCTTGAAGTCCGGAATGCCGTAGCGCAGCAGGCCGCCGGCCTTGGTCTCGCGCTCGTAGACATGCACCGCATGGCCGGCGCGCGCCAGCTGCTGGGCGGCGGCCATGCCGGCCGGACCCGAACCGATGATGCCGATCGACTTGCCGGTCTTCGTCACCGCAGGCTTCGGCACGATATAGCCCATCTCGTAGGCCTTGTCGGCGATCGCCTGCTCGATGGTCTTGATGGTGACCGGCGCGTCCTCGAGGTTCAGCGTACAGGCTTCCTCGCAGGGCGCGGGGCAGATGCGGCCGGTGAATTCGGGGAAGTTGTTGGTCGAGTGCAGGTTGCGGATCGCCTCTTCCCAGTTGCCGCTGTAGACGAGATCGTTCCAGTCGGGGATCTGGTTGTGCACCGGGCAGCCGGTCGGGCCGTGGCAGAAGGGAATGCCGCAATCCATGCAGCGTGCCGCCTGCTTCTGGACTTCAGGCTCCGACATCGGGATCGTGAATTCCCGGAAATGACGGATGCGATCGGAGGCCGGCTGATACTTTGCCAGCTGCCGGTCGATCTCCATGAAACCTGTAACCTTGCCCATGACGTAACCCTCAATCGTCGCCGTGGAAGCGCTGATGCCACCCGCGCCGCGCCCACCCGTTTCTGTTTCTGACCGCCGGGCGACCGGCAGCTTTTCATCCCGTTGTCGCCGGACCCGGCGAACGCTCCATCGAATGTCCCGGTGCCGAGACGGTCGCTGGTCCCGTGCCGGCAAGCTCTTGTCCCCGCGCTTCTGCGCCAACTGGCTGTCCGCCAACCGCTAGAGTTGGACCAAGCAGGCCGGCTTCGGCCGCTGCCACACGTGCGGGAGAGACGCCGGCCCGGAGACGACGGAGCCTGTTCCTTCGCCGGCGGTGGGGCCGCCGATTACTCGGCAGCCTCCGCCATTTTCATCCGCTCCATATCCTCGAGCGCACGACGGTACTCGACCGGCATGACCTTGCGGAATTTCGGCCGGAAGTCCGCCCAGTTGTCGAGGATCTCCTTGGCGCGGGGCGAGCCCGTATAATGGAGATGGTTGGAGATCAGCTGCACCAGCCGCTCCTCGTCATGGCGGGTCATGTCGCCGGAGACGTCCACCATGCCCTTGTGCATGAGGTCGCCACCGTGATGATGCAGCTTTTCCAGCATGTCGTCTTCTTCCGGAACCGGCTGCAGCTCGACCATGGCCATGTTGCAGCGTTGCGGGAAGTCGGCGCTCTCGTCCAGCACATAGGCGACGCCGCCCGACATGCCGGCCGCGAAGTTGCGGCCGGTCTCGCCGAGCACGACCACCACGCCGCCCGTCATGTATTCGCAGCCATGGTCGCCCACGCCCTCGACCACCGCGATGGCGCCCGAGTTGCGCACGGCGAAGCGTTCGCCGGCCACGCCGTTGAAGTAGCACTCGCCGGAGATCGCGCCGTAGAGCACCGTATTGCCGACGATGATCGATTCCGCCGCCTTGATCTTCGATGCCTCGGAGGGACGCACGACGATGCGACCGCCGGACAGGCCCTTGCCGACATAGTCGTTGCCGTCGCCAATCAGGTCGAAGGTGATGCCGCGTGCGAGGAATGCGCCGAACGACTGACCCGCCGTGCCGCGCAGGGTCACGAAGATCGTATCGTCCTTCAGCCCCTTGTGGCGCCAGCGCTTGGCCACTTCGCCCGACAGCATGGCGCCGGCCGAGCGGTCGACGTTCTTGATCGTCGCCTCGATCTTCACCGGGGTCTTGGACTCCAGCGCCGGCATCGCTTCCGCGATCAGCTTCCGGTCGAGAATGTCGTGGATCGGATGGTTCTGCTTCTCCGTCCAGTAGGTCGCTTCCTTCGGCGCATCCACCTTGTAGAAGATGTTGGAGAAATCGAGCCCGTTCGCCTTCCAGTGCGAGATCAGCGTGTCCTTCTCCAGCAGTTCCGAGGCGCCGATGATGTCGTCGAACCTCGACACGCCGAGCGAGGCGAGGATTTCCCGGACCTCTTCAGCGACGAAGAAGAAGTAGTTGACCACATGCTCGGGCGCACCCTTGAAGCGCTTGCGCAGGACCGGGTCCTGCGTCGCCACGCCCACCGGACAGGTGTTCAGATGGCACTTGCGCATCATGATGCAGCCGGCGGCGATCAGCGGCGCGGTGGAGAAGCCGAACTCGTCGGCCCCGAGCAGCGCGCCGATGATGACGTCGCGGCCGGTCTTCAGGCCGCCATCCACCTGCAGCGCGATGCGCGAGCGCAGGCCGTTCAGAACCAGCGTCTGGTGCGTCTCGGCGAGGCCGATTTCCCACGGGCTGCCGGCATGCTTCAGCGATGTCAGCGGCGAGGCGCCGGTGCCGCCGTCGTAACCGGAGACGGTGATATGGTCGGCGCGCGCCTTGGCGACCCCGGCGGCAACCGTGCCGACGCCGACTTCCGAGACGAGCTTGACGGAGACGTTGGCTTCCGGATTGACGTTCTTCAGGTCGTAGATCAGCTGGGCCAGATCTTCGATCGAATAGATGTCATGGTGCGGCGGCGGCGAGATGAGGCCGACGCCCGGCGTCGAATGCCGGGTCTTGGCGACGGTCGCGTCCACCTTGTGGCCAGGCAGCTGACCGCCTTCGCCGGGCTTTGCACCCTGCGCCACCTTGATCTGCAGCATGTCGGCATTGACGAGATATTCCGTCGTCACGCCGAAGCGGCCGGACGCCACCTGCTTGATCGCGGACCGTTCCGGGTTGGCCGAGCCGTCGTGAAGCGGGAAGTAGCGATCGCTCTCCTCGCCCCCCTCGCCGGTGTTCGACTTGCCGCCGATCCGGTTCATGGCGATCGCAAGCGTCGTGTGCGCCTCGCGCGAGATGGAGCCGAACGACATCGCGCCGGTCGAGAAGCGCTTGACGATTTCGGCAGCCGGCTCGACCGCGTCGATCGAGATCGACGTACGGCCGAGACCGTCTGCACCCTTGATGGTGAAGAGCCCGCGAATGGTGTTCATGCGCAGAGCGTCGCCGTTCACCATGTCGGCGAACGCGCGGTAATGATCCTGCGCATTGCCGCGCACGGCATGCTGGAGCGAGGCGATCGAGTCCGGCGACCAGGCATGGCCTTCGCCGCGCATGCGGTAGGCATATTCGCCGCCGACATCCAGCGTGTTGGTCAGGACCGGATCGGGACCGAACGCCGCCTGGTGACGGTTGTAGGTCTCCTCGGCGATCTCCTTGAGGCCGATGCCTTCGATCTGCGTGGCCGTTCCGAAGAAATAGCGCTCGATCAGGGCGCTCGAAAGACCGACGGCATCGAAGATCTGCCCGCCGCAATAGGACTGGTAGGTCGAGATGCCCATCTTCGACATGACCTTGAGGATGCCCTTCCCCACGGCCTTGATGTAGCGATAGACGATCTCGCTGCCGTCGACTTCCTTGGGGAACTCGCCGCGCTTGTGCATGTCGGTCAGCGTGTCGAAGGCGAGATAGGGGTTGATCGCCTCGGCGCCGTAGCCGGCGAGCAGCGCGAAGTGATGGATCTCGCGCGGCTCGCCCGATTCCACCACGAGGCCGACCGAAGTGCGAAGCCCCTTGCGGATCAGGTGATGGTGGACGGCCGCGGTTGCAAGCAGCGCCGGAATGGCGATGCGATCCGGACCGACCTGGCGATCGGACAGCACGATGATGTTGTAGCCGCCCTTCACCGCCGCTTCCGCCCGTTCGCAGAGCCGGTCGAGAATTTCCGGCATGCCTTCGGCGCCGCGCGCGACGTCATAGGTGAAGTCGAGCGTCTTGGTGTCGAAACGGTCTTCCGTGTGGCCGATCGAGCGGATCTTTTCGAGATCGCCATTGGTCAGGATCGGCTGGCGCACTTCCAGCCGCTTGGCATGCGATGCCCCGACATGGTCGAGAATGTTCGGCCGTGGCCCGATGAAGGAGACGAGGCTCATCACCAGCTCTTCGCGGATCGGATCGATCGGCGGGTTGGTGACCTGCGCGAAGTTCTGCTTGAAATAGGTGTAGAGCAGCTTCGACTTCGACGACATGGCCGAGATCGGCGTATCCGTCCCCATCGAGCCAATCGCTTCCTGACCGGTCGTCGCCATCGGCGACATCAGGATCTTGGTGTCTTCGAGCGTGTAGCCGAAGGCCTGCTGGCGATCGAGCAGCGACACGTCGCGGCGCAGCGCGCGCGGCTCCACCGGCTTCAGTTCTTCGAGGATCAACTGTGTGTTGTCGAGCCACTTGCGATAGGGATGCTGAGCGGCGAGCGAGGACTTCACTTCCTCGTCGGAAATGATGCGGCCCTCTTCCATGTCGATCAGCAGCATCTTGCCCGGCTGAAGGCGCCACTTCTTGACGATGCTTTCCTCCGGCACCGGCAGCGTGCCGGCTTCGGATGCCAGGATGACGCGGTCGTCGTCGGTGACGAGGTAGCGGGCCGGACGCAGGCCGTTGCGGTCGAGCGTCGCGCCGATCTGGCGGCCATCGGTGAAACAGACGGCAGCCGGACCGTCCCACGGCTCCATCAGGGCGGCATGGTACTCGTAGAAGGCCTTGCGCTCGGCCCCCATCAGCTGGTTGCCGGCCCAGGCTTCGGGGATCAGCATCATCACCGCATGCGACAGCGAATAGCCGCCCTGCACGAGGAATTCGAGCGCGTTGTCGAAGCAGGCGGTGTCCGACTGCCCCTCATAGGAGATCGGCCAGAGCTTGGAGATGTCGTCGCCGAAGAGCGGCGAGGATACCGACGCCTGGCGCGCCGCCATCCAGTTGACGTTGGAGCGCAGCGTGTTGATCTCGCCGTTATGGGCGACCATGCGATAGGGATGCGCGAGCTTCCAGGACGGGAAGGTGTTGGTGGAGAAGCGCTGGTGCACGAGCGCGACCGCGCTCTCGAACCGCGGGTCTTCCAGATCCTTGAAATAGGCCGCGACCTGATAGGCGAGGAACATGCCCTTGTAGATGATCGTCTTCGACGACAGCGACACGGGATAGAAACCGGTTTCCGCACCCTTATAGGCATCGTAGATCCGGTTGGAGATGACCTTGCGCAGCGTGAACAGACGCCGCTCGAACTCGGCATTGGTCGCGGCATCGCGGCCGGCGCCGATGAACACCTGCACGTGACGCGGCTCGGTGGCCGCGATATGCGGCGCCTTCGACAGCGAGGCATTATCGACCGGGACGTCGCGGAAGCCGAGCAGCGACTGCCCCTCTTCGGCAACGACATCGGCGATGACCTGCTTGAAATGCGCGATCTGCGCCTCGTCCTGCGGCATGAACAGGTAGCCGACGGCATAATCGCCGGCGCGTGGCAACGTCACGCCCTGCGCGGCCATTTCCTCACGGAAGAAACGGTCCGGAATCTGCACCAGAATGCCGGCGCCATCGCCCATCAGCGGATCGGCACCGACGGCACCGCGATGCGTCAGGTTTTCGAGGATGAACAGGCCGTCGCGCACGATCTGGTGCGACTTGACGCCCTTCATATGCGCGACGAAGCCGACGCCGCAGGCATCGTGCTCGTTGCGCGGATCGTAGAGACCCTGCTTGGCCGGCAGGCCACCCTTGTAGGTATTCGCAGGGAACGCTTTCGGGAAAACGGCCGTCGTCGTCGCGGTGGCGTCAGCCTCTACGCGATGGGATGCGGCGTCATGTGATGGCGTGATGTGCGTCATCGTCTTCCCTCCTGTTGCGGCCCTCGTCTCTCGGGCCTGCCGTCGTCGGGGCGCACGCGCGGCTTCAAACACGCGGTGACGCCCGGTCTATCGTTGCATGATCCTGTGCCGCTCGCAAACGAAGCTTGGCGGTGTCGGGTCAGAAGATCCGCGACCATTTGACAGGGAGCACCGGCGTCGCGCCGGACGCGCGGAGAAAAGCCGGATGGCTCGCCGCGCGAAGAGTGTTTCCCTGCACCGGCCCCGCGCCGCTTGGATGTGCGCTTCGGGCCATTCGGTCTCCAGACCGAAATAGGACAGCAAGCCTGTCCTATTTCACAGGCTCTATGCCAGAAAGCTCCGGTCACTGCAAGAGATCGCCTTCAAATAATCGGCGTCATCGATCCAAAAATGTCGGACATCGCGAGATTGACGAAAGAATGTTGCGCGACCGGCGTGCAGACTTTCCTTTGGTTTCAAACTGGTCTGCCATTGTCCTGATCGGGACGGCCGGGATTGATTGCCGGCTCCGGCGGATTATGGTCTCGCGAGGGTTCGGCGCATGCGCCTTTGGACCCGCCCTTTTCTCTCGACCATCGGAAGCTTGCATGATCTTCTCCTCCGACAACTGGGCCGGCGCCCATCCCCTCATCGCGGAAAGCCTGGTCAAGGCGGCTCCGGGCTTTGCCCCCGCCTATGGCACGAGCCCGCTCGACCGAAGGGTCGAGGCGATGCTGGCCGAGGTGTTCGAGCGGGAGGTCGCCGTTTTCTTCGTCGGAACAGGCACGGCGGCAAATTCGCTCGCCTTTGCCAGCGTCACGCGGCCCGGCGGGCACGTGTTCTGCCACCGCGAGGCGCATGTGAATTCGGACGAATGCGGTGCACCGGAGTTCTTCTCGCTCGGCGCACGCATGGCGCCGGTCGATGGCGCCTTCGGCAAGATGGACCCGGAGCGGCTCGAAGCGGAGATCAAGCGGTTTCCCCCGGGCTTCGTCCATGCCGGACAGCCGATGGCCGTGACGCTGACGCAGGCGACCGAAGCCGGCACGGTCTACACGCTGGATGAGATTTCCGCGATTTCCGAGATCGCGCAGCGCTACAGCCTGCCGCTGCACATGGACGGCGCGCGCTTTGCCAATGCGCTGGTCGCGCTCGATGCGACGCCGGCCGAAATGACGTGGAAACGTGGCGTCGACATTCTCTCCTTCGGCGGCACCAAGAACGGTTGCTGGTGTGCGGAGGCGCTGATCCTGTTCGACCCCTCGAAGACCGGCGATATGCCGTATCTGCGCAAGCGCTCGGCCCAGCTCTTTTCCAAGACCCGCTTCGTTTCCGCCCAGCTCGAGGCCTATCTCGACAAGGATCTCTGGCTCGACCTCGCGCGGCACGCAAACGCCATGGCCAAGCGCATGGCCGACGGCATCGCCGACAGCAACAGCGCCCGCCTCGCCTGGCCGTCGAATGCCAACGAGCTGTTCGTGATTCTGAAAACGTCGAATGCCGAGGCGCTGAAGGAGAAGGGCGCGCTGTTCTATCCCTGGCCCGTGCCGCACGCGCTGGCGGGCACGCTCGCCGCCGACGAGGGGCTCTATCGCCTGGTCACCAGTTTCGCCACGGAGCCGGGCGATGTCGACGCCTTCCTCGAAGGCTGCCGCAGCGCCTGAGACATCGAGACCCGGCAATGAAAAACGGCGCCCCTCGCGGGACGCCGTCTCTTCCACTCAGAGTGATGGGCCGTCGATCAGTTGACGCTGGCTTCGACCTGATTGGCTTCGATCTGCTTCGGTCCGCTCTGGGCGGCCGAGATCTCGATGCGGCGCGGCTTGGCAGCTTCCGGGATCTCGCGCAGGAGATCGATGTGCAGCAGGCCGTTCTTCAGGGAAGCGGAGCGGATTTCCACATATTCGGCCAGCTGGAAGCGGCGCTCGAAGGCGCGCTTGGCAATGCCGCGATACAGGAACTGGTTTTCGGCCGTTTCTTCCTCGCTCTTTTCGCCCTTGACCGTCAGCGTATGTTCCTTGGCTTCGATCGAAAGCTCGCTTTCATCGAAACCCGCAACCGCCATGGTGATCCGGTAGGTGTTTTCGCCGGTCCGCTCGATATTGTAGGGCGGATAGCTCTGCGACTGGTCGGGCTGGCCGAGACTGTCGAGCATGGTGAACAGCCGGTCGAAGCCGACGGTGGAGCGGTAGAGGGGAGAAAAATCAACGTGACGCATGGTGTCCTCACTAAACGAGCAACGAGTTGCGATATCTGGCCCGTCATCCCGTAAGCGGCGATGGCAAGACCGGTGGCCGGGCCCTCTTCGGCGCCCGTAACCCTGAGATGGGAACGGCCTTTTCGGCCGTCAAGAGGTGTCTGAACGACAAAATCATCGGCATCGGCACATTTTTTCGCATCGCCTCGCCTGCTGGCAAACCCTTGATTTTATGCATTGGGATGACCAAGGGCGACAGTCTCGCGTGACATAAACGGGGGATGAACGGCCGGTTCCGTTTCGGTTCACCTGCGCTCGGCTAGAACCGCATACATCGGAACAGGAGCAAGACACGCAGCCGGATCGTCCCTGAAAGGTTGCAGTCCCCGTTGCGCTTCTGTTTCGCCCTTCCGGGCCGGACGCGGCTCCCCGCCGCTCCGGCCCCTTTTTCTTTTGGAACATCGGGCAAGACCAGACCGCCCAGATGGCCTCGCTCTTTGACCGGCGGTCGTCCCTGGAATATTTCTGACGTCCCGGACGCGACCGCTCGCCGCATCGTCCATCGTTCACCTGCGTGAAAGGACGACAGTCTAGGATGACGTTGCCGCCGCATGCCGAGACCGCCGATCGGACCCCTGATGCAGAAAACCTCCGCGACGCAACGACCTGACCCCGCCACGCCGACCGGTGCCGTCGCCGCGACCGCAACGCGACCGGCCGACGGTCCGCGTGCCGACGATACGACGCAGTTGACGCCGCGGCTGTTTCCGACGCCAGACAATCCGATACCGCCCGCCGCCGCAGATCCGCGACGCCATACCGTCGGCTTCTTCACCGGCACCGGCGGGCGGCGCCTGCGCTATGCCGTGTTCCGCAGCGGCGACACCGCCGCCAAGGGCACGGTCGTCCTCCTTCACGGGCGCAACGAATCGATCGAGAAATATTTCGAGATGATCGGCGACCTCCTGGCCCGCGGCCTCTGGGTTGCGACCTTCGACTGGCGTGGGCAGGCCGGATCGGAGCGTCTGCTGAAGCAATTGCGCCGCGGCCATGTGCGCCGCTTCTCCGACTATGAGCAGGATCTGTCGATCTTTCTCGAAAAGATCGTGCTGCCGGATACGCGCCTGCCGTTTTTCCTGATCGCCCATTCCATGGGAGCCCTCGTGGCGCTGGCCCAGGCACCGCGGCTGGCAACGCGCATCGACCGCATGGTGCTGAATGCGCCCTTCGTGGCGCTCGGCAACCAGCGCATGAGCCATGGCAAGATCGGCCTGCTCTCGGCCGTGGTCAGCCTCTTCGGCCTCGGCGCTCTGGCCTTGTCGAAGGAGCAGCCCATGCTCTTCCCGCAGAATCTCGTTTCCACGGACCCCGTGCGCTACGCCCGCAACGCCGCGATCGCGCAGGCCCATCCGGAACTGGCGCTGGGAGCCCCCAGCGCACGCTGGCTGCACGAAACCTTTCGCGCCATCCGCCGCGTCACGCGCCGCGAGCACCTGACGCGCATCACCGTGCCGACGCTGCTGCTCGCCCCGACCCGCGACCGGCTGGTGCCCTATGCGGCCATCGAGTCCCTGGCCCGCAACTTTCGCGCCGCCACCCTCATCCCCATCGACGGCGCCCGGCATGAGGTTTTCCAGGAGGACGACCGCTACCGCGCACAGGCCATGGCCGCCATCGATGCCTTCATCCCCGGCAGCACCGGCCCGGACGTCACGGAAAGCCTGAGCGGCGACGATATGCTGGTGCTCTGAACGCCGAAAGCGCGTCAGCCCCGCAGGATGGCCAGAGCCTCGGCATGAAGCGCCGCACTGCCCGCCGCGATCACCTCGCCGCCCATTTCCGCCCGGCCCCCGTTCCAGTCGGTCACGATGCCGCCCGCCTGCTCGATCAGCGGAATGAGGCCCCCGACGTCATAGGGCTTCAGACCGGCTTCGATGACGAGGTCGATATGCCCGGCCGCCAGCAGCGCGAAGGCGTAGCAATCGCAGCCGTAGCGGGCGAGCCGCACTTTATCCTGCACCGCTTCGAATTTCGTCTTGATGTCGCCGTGGTAGAGATAGGGCGACGTCGTGAACATCGTCGCCTCGGACAGCGCCCCGCAGTCGCGCGTGGAAAGCGTCCGCGCACCCTCGGGCCCCCGATAATGCGTGACGCCATCGGCCGCAAAGAAGCGCTCGCCGGTGAACGGCTGGTCCATCAGACCCATCACGGCGCGGCCCTTGTGGTAGAGGCCGATCAGCGTGCCCCAGACCGGCAGGCCGGAAATGAAGGCGCGCGTGCCGTCGATCGGATCGATGACCCAGACGTAATCGCGGTCGGCACCCACCGTGCCATATTCCTCGCCGAGGATACCGTGATCGGGAAACGTCTCCTCGATCAGCGCACGGATGGCCCGCTCCGCCGCTTGGTCGCCCTCCGTCACCGGATCGAAACCGGTCTCGAGTTTGTTGGCAACGCCGACACCCGTGCGAAACCGCGGCAGGGTCTCGGCCTTGGCTGCATCAGCCAGGCGATTGAAGAACAAACGGTCCGGCAGCATTGCACTCTCCTGGAAGCGACCCGCACGGGGGCCGACATGACGTTGCGCATGCTTAGACGAATTTATTTTCAAAAGAAAATGCAGAACAAGTTTTCAGCAGTTTCGCCATGCGCCGCACACGCCATATGCAGACGGCGATGCTTCACCCGATTTTTCGCACGATTATTGGGCAATTTCAAAAATTATCAAACAAATGCCGACTGTTAGCATGTCATCGATTCGTCATGGGCTCGGATGTGGCCTTGACAATGGTGCGTCGCAATATCAAACTCTTCTGACAGTCATTCGTGGCTGTAAATACCCTCCTTGGGTGTTTCCTCCCTAGACTTAACCGCGCCAAGAGCGCGGTTTTTTTTGGCCGCTTGCCATCGCGGATCAAGGGATCGGCAGGTCGGGCGTCGCTCAGGAAACGTCTATTCCGCGGCGAGCGGCAGGCTTTCGGTCGAGCCCTCGACGTGGGCTGCGAACTCCGCGAAGAACGTGCCGAGCAGGTGCGCCAGCCAATCGAATTCCGGCTTCTTCACCAGCGTCGTCTCGTCCACGTAGAGCGCACGATTGATCTCAATCTGCAGGGCATGCAGGCCCCGGGTCGGGCGGCCATAATGTTCGGTGATGAAGCCGCCGGCATAGGGCTTGTTGCGCGTCACCGTAAAGCCGAGATCTTCGAGCAGCGTCACCGCCATCCGGGAAAGATCGGCCGAGGCACTGGTGCCGTAGCGATCGCCGATGATGATATCCGGCCGCACGCCGCTGCCGGCCACCCGAACGTTGCCGGGCATGGAATGGCAATCGATCAGGATCGCCCGCCCGAACAGCACATGCGTGCGCGCGATCAGTCGCCGGAGCGTCGCATGATAGGGCTTGTAGATCGTTTCGACCCGTTCCAGCGCATGCTCGACCGGCATGCGGGTGCGGTAGATCTCCATATTCTCGGCCACTAGGCGCGGGATGGTGCCCAGCCCGCCGGCAACCCGCATGGAACTGATATTGGCATGCGGCGGCAGCGCGCCGTCGAACATGCGCGGATCGAGCTCATAGGGTTCGCGATTGACGTCGAGAAAGGCCCGCGGGAAATGCGCCACCAGCATCGGTGCGCCAAGCCCGACCGCACGGCCGAAAAGCTCGTCCACATAATGATCCTCGGAGCGGCGGATGGCGCGCGCATCGAGCCGCGACTGCGCGAGAAACGCGTCGCTATAGAGCCTGCCGCTGTGCGGGGAGTTGAAAACAAAGGGGATTTTCTGATGGTCCGGCTCGCGAACGCAAAACAGATCGTGCTCCCGAACCGTCTCCTCCATCGCGATCCTTTTTACCATGTCATCATCTTGCCGCTTCGTTCATGTTGCCAGTTGGCCGCATCTGTGTCCATAGTCGCCCCTCACGACGGTTGCGGGCACGCGCGTCGATCGGTCTTGACGTCCGGTCTTCACGGGATATTTACCCCATTGCGGTTTCATGAGGCGACCGCACCTTCCCGTCATAGAATAAGACCTAGACAGCAACGGCTGGAAATCCATGAGTCCCAAAATTCTCCTCGCAGAAGACGACAACGACATGCGCCGTTTCCTGGTGAAGGCGCTGGAAAAAGCCGGTTACAAGGTCCTTTCCTTCGACAACGGCGCCAGTGCCTATGACCGTCTGCGGGAAGAGCCCTTTTCGCTCCTCCTCACCGACATCGTCATGCCGGAAATGGACGGGATCGAACTTGCGCGTCGCGCGACCGAACTCGATCCCGATCTCAAGGTCATGTTCATCACCGGCTTCGCCGCCGTGGCGCTGAACCCCGACAGCAAGGCCCCGAAGGACGCCAAGGTCCTCTCCAAGCCCTTCCACCTTCGCGACCTGGTCGACGAAGTGAACAAGATGCTGGCCGCCTGACAAGGCGCCGGCGTCAGGCCCCGCACCGGCCCTTCCCTTTTGTCAAAAAAGCATCACGATGCCTGTTGACGCTCAAAAAGGTTTGTGGTCTATGCGCGGCACGGATGGGCGTGTAGCTCAGCGGGAGAGCACTACGTTGACATCGTAGGGGTCACAGGTTCAATCCCTGTCACGCCCACCATCCTTTTCAAAAGCCCTGTTTCGACAGGGCTTTTTGCGTTTTTGGGTTTGGTCGCGAGGCGCTTCAGGACAGCCGGTTGACGGCGGAGGCGGCTTTGGCGACGCCGCGCTTGACGTCGCCTTGTTCCGGGGCATCGATGCGGCGATACCGGGCCTCGATGAAGCTGTAGAGACCGAACGCCACCAGACCGGCGGCCGCCAGAGCATAGAGCGCGGTGCCCGATGGCAGGTTGCGGACCCAGTCCAATGCCTCGGGCACGCTGCCGGCCTGTTCCGAATCGACCATGATCGCTGCGAACACGAAAAACCCGCCGGTGATGGACAGCACGAGCCCGCGCGCGGCAAGGCCGAAGACGGAGATGCCGCCAAGGAGATCGCTCTTGCCAGACGGCAGCGAGAGACGCTCGCGATATTTTCCCGAAATGCCGCGCCAGGCCTGAACGGCGCCGGCCGCAAGGATGATGAGCCCGAGAGCGCCGACGAGAAACCGGCCGAACGGCTGCTGCATCAGCCAGGTCGCAGGGCTGCCTCCGCCACCCGATGCGTCTCCTGACGCGAGGACCAGCCGCGCGGCCGCCAGCGCCAACGTGGCGTTGATGACGCCGCTTGCGAGATTGCCAGCGCGCGCCAGATAGCCTTTCGGGCTGTTTTCCTGACTGTCGGCATTGAGAAGTGCCTGCGCCAGGCGCCAGAGAACATGCCCGACCAGCCCGATGGCGACGGTTGCCAAGAGAAAGCGCCCGAAAGGCTGCCCGAGCAGATTGGAAAGCGCGCCGTGCGTGCTCGCCTCCTCTCCCGAAGACGAACCGATAAGGGCGATCAGACCGAGCGTGATGTAAACGACGCCGCGGGCTGCATATCCCCACCGGGCGAGAAATTCGAACTTGTTGGTCATCGTCGCCTCGATCACGAGCCGCACGCTTGTCGGTTCAGCAGGATGCAAAACCCCCGGCCGTGCGATCAGTCTGTTCTTCGCAGGGAAGATTGACCGGCCGGGCAAATTTTCAATGACATTGGAAAGTCGGGGACCGTGGAAAGTCGGGGACGGTGCAAAGTCGGGATGATGCAAAGTCGGGAAGGCACCCGGAGCCTCGCCTCCCCCCGACGGGTGATCGACAGGCTCTGTCGGCCAGGATCGCCTCTCGCGGCCCTCCTGCGGATGTTCGTTCCCGCACGGCGCGAGGTTTGTCATAAAGGATACTTCCATGACCTCTTATTCCCGCTCGGCGCTTTCCTTCATTACAGCCGCCGGATTTGCCCTTCTCAGCACGACAGCCTTTGCCGCCAACACGATCAAGGTCGTGGAAAGCGGCGAAGGCGGCGGCGAGATGGGGCTGAGCCTGGAGCCTGCGACCGTCAAGGCAGGGACTGCCGTGTTCAGCGTCCACAATGCGGCCGCCGTGGAGGAGCACGAAATGATCGTCGTGCGGCTGACGTCGCCCGACCAGAAAATTCCGCTGAACACGGCCAAGCACCGCGTTGATGAGGCCAAGCTGAAGAGCCTCGGCGAGGTGGAAGACCTGAAACCGGGTTCTGATGGCCAGCTGAAGACGAGCCTGAAAGCCGGCACCTACCTGGTGTTCTGCAACATCAAGGGCCACTACGAAGCCGGCATGCAGGCCAGGCTGACGGTCACGCCGTAACGCCCGACGCGAGCCTGTCCGGTGGCGACGATCACCGGACAGGCTGCCTCGACGGTGCGCACGCCTCAAGGGGTCGACCTATCCGCCGCCGGAACGTTTTGCACCGGGCGGACGTTGTCTGCCATCGACCCGACCAGCGAGGCGTGCGCCATGACAAATTTTCCCGACGATCTCGAAGCCGCTCTTTCGGCCCACGCGCGACAGCAGAACATTTCCCGAGACGAGGCCATCCGGCGCATCGTTCGCGAGTGGATGCGCACCCATGGGTTTCTCGCGGAGACGGATGAGGACGAAACTCCAGCGTCGCACGCTCCCGGCAAGCCGGATCCGGAATTCGTACAGTATCCCGGCTATTTCAAAGGCGATGGCAGCCTCTGAAAAAGGTCTGGCACGCAACACAAAAAAAAGGGCCGCTCCATCTCTGGAGCGACCCTTATTAAGACCGTTGAAGCCTCACGCGATCCCGGCGGGATCCCCGATGGGAAACAAGGCGGGATCGTTCGGGTTCTTCGTGTCGCCCGGTGTGATCACGGGCGGCACCGGGGAGCTGTCCTGGCCGCGATCCGGAAGTCCGGGGGTCGAGGTCGGTCCGCGCGGCGTATCGGGTTCGGGCGTCGGAAGCGGGTCACGATTTGGCATGATCTCATCCTTTCCAATTGCGTTCACGGGATAAACGGCCCGGCTTGGCGATGGTTCCGACTGCTGGTTTCGAAGTTTCGGGAGCCGCCGATCCGAAGGCTTGCCTGCAGCGGCAGGTGGTCGGAGGCGATCCGGGAGAGCGGCGTGCGCACGGCCGCCACTGACAGGGTCTCGATACCCTGTGAGACGAAGATATGGTCGAGCCGCAGAAGCGGGAAGCGCGAGGGAAAGGTCGGCCCGATCCGCGTGTTTTGCCCTGGCGATGTCCCTTGATCGTCATGCACCCGGACAGGCGGAAGCCGACGCCTCAGAAGCCCGTAGGCCACGGAGGATGGGATAGCGTTGAAATCTCCGGTGAGGATGACCGGCTGATCGCGGCAGGCGTCGTTGCCGATCCACGCGTCGCCCAGAAGGGCCTCGGCCTGGCGGCGGCGTTCGCCGCGTCTCAGACCGAAATGCGTGTTGAAGATCTGCACGGGGCGTCCGTCCACCTCCACTTCCACCCAGAGCGCACCGCGCGTCTCGCCCACGGACGGGATCGCACCGGCCTTGACCAGCCGCGACGGCAATGCCGTCAGGATGGCGTCGCCATACTGCTCTTCGCGCACATGCAGCGCCGGGTGGAAATGCGACGTCACCTTCAAAAGGTCGGCAATCCGCGCCGCCTGATCGATACCGCCGGTGCGGGCGCGGCCGACATCGAGCTCCTGCAGCGCAATCACGTCCGGCCGCGCCGCCGCGATGACCTCGGCGATGCGTTCCGGATCCATCCGCCGGTCCGTGCCGATGCAGCTGTGAACATTATAGGTCAGGATCGACAGCACGCTCGGCGGCAGACTGAGAGAATCCTCACCGCGTTCCGGCGAATAAGGGCCGGGGGAAGGGTTAGGAATGAAAGGGTGGGTGGAAGACGGGACGGGATGTTCGGACATGGCGAGGGAACCCGATGGGGGGCCAATTCGTTCCGTGCGACAGTGCCGTCGCGGTCGTCGCGACGGCGTCCTGATGTTGAAAGTGCAGGAGCGTCACGATCCCTGCCGTTCAAGCATCAGCCAACAGTTCTTGAGAGAGCGACCATCGAATGAGCCTTCGCCTTATCTTCCGCGTGGTCGCCGTCGCGGCCGTTCTCTTCGCCTTCTATCTGCTGTTCCAGACGCTGCGTCAGTATACGCTGGATGAGATCCTGACGGCATTGCGGGCCATTCCGATCTCGCATCTTCTGCTCGGTCTTGCGTTTGCCGCAGCGTCCTATGCCTGTCTCTCCTGCTTCGATGCGCTCGGCGTGCGCTACACGGGCAAGCGCCTGCCCTTTTACAAGACGGCCTTGGCCTCCTTCGTCAGCCTGTCGATCGGCCATAATGTCGGCGTTGCCGCGCTCAGCAGCGGTGCGGTCCGATATCGTTACTATGCCCGCTGGGGCCTGACCGCCGAGGATGTTGCAAAGATCGTGCTCTTCTGCGGTGTGACGGTTGCGCTCGGCCTCATGACGCTCGGCGGCGCCAGCCTGTTGCTGCGCCCGCAGGATGCGGCCGACATGACCGGGCTGAGCCGCAGCGCCGTCTTCGCCATCGGCATCGCTTCGCTGATCGCACCTGTCGTCTATCTCGTGCTGTCGGCCTTTGTCCGCAAGCCGCTGACGATCAGGAGCTGGAGCTTCGACCTGCCGAAGCTGCCGATCGCTGCCGCGCAGGTCGTGGTGGGCACGCTCAACTTCGCCTTCGTGGCCGCCAGCCTTCACCAGATGCTCTCGGCCTTCGCCGATGCCGGTTACCTCAAGGTCGCCTCCGTCTCGATCATCGCAAACGTCGCCGCCATCATCAGCCATGTCCCCGGCGGCATCGGCGTTCTCGAAGCGACGGTCGCGCATATCCTGCCGGGCGCGGAATCCGTCGCGGCCGTCATCGCCTTCCGGGTGATCTACTACTTCATCCCTCTCGCCATCGGACTGCCGACCCTGCTGATCAGCGAACTCGTGACGAAGAAAAAGTCCGCCCGTGCCACGGCGGACGAGAGCGACGAACTGGACGGCCGTCACGCAGGTTCGCCTGCCTGACGACGTCTCCACTGCATAGGATGTTGAAGGCGCACCGCATGAGACGTGCGGTGCCCGGAAGATCGCTCCGGGAAACGGACGATCAGGTCGTGCTGCCGAAAATGCGGCTGGCAATCGCGCTCGCACCGCGGCGCAGCGTATCGATCGGATGGATCGGCCCGGAGGGATCGACGATATCGGTGCCGGGCAGCGGATCTTCCTCGCCCTCCGCCAGATCGATATCGAAATGCCTGAGGCCCCGTCGGGCGGTGTTCAGCGACTCCACCCCGTCATGCAGAGAGTTCAGACGCTGGATCGCCTCCCGCACCGCGTCCGGCGTGCTGTCGAGATGCTCGGCGAGCAGTCGGTAACGAACATCGGCGATAGCAGCACGCTGCTCGTCGTTGACGGCCTCGATCGCCATGTCGGCTTCGGTGTCCATGCCTTCGGAGCGATTGTTGAGGTTCGACGAACCGAGCCGAAGAAAGCGATCGTCGATGATGACAAGCTTGGAGTGAACCAGAACCTCCTGCTGCCCGTCCTCATCGTCGCTCGGCACCACGGCATACATCACGCGCAGCCGGTCATGCGGGTCGTTGCGCTTCAGGCGGCGGATCAGGCGGTCGCGATTGGTGCCCATCATCACCTTCTCGATGAAGCCATGCGAAATCCTCGTCACGATGATCAGGACTTCGGGCCCGTCGGGCCGCGACAGCCGTTCGATCAGGATATCGGCAATGCCGAAGGCGGCAAGATATTGCGCTTCGATATAGACGACCCGCTGCGCCGATTTCAGCGCATCGGTCAGCATGTGGATGGATTCGTGAATGCCCTCGTTGCCGATCGTTGCCGGTGTCGTCCGGGCAATCGCGACCGGGCACTGGGTCAAAGCCGGCGCAAGCGCTTCCGGCCAGGCCGTCGCCATTCCTTCGACAGGCGCGATCGTTTCGTCCATCGCGTAGAACCAGCGCTCGCGGCAGACATCGCCCAGCATGCGGGCGGCGGGTCCGGAAACGGCAGCCTGCATGTCGTGCACCGGCTCGTAGGCTTCGCCGTCCGGCGTCACGCGCAGCGGGTTGCCGGGCCGGTGATCGCTATCGTCCCAGCGCCGCGCGGTGAGGTCGATCCCGCCGATGAAGCCCGTCGTGTCGTCGATGCAGACGATCTTCTGATGGTGCGAGCCGCGCAGCGGATGATGGGTGTCGAAATTCAGGTGGATGCGCGGATGGCTCGCCCAGCCCTTCTTGCGAAAGAGCTTCAGCGACTTGCCGGAATAGATCGGCCCCATTGCCCAGACGAGAATATGGATCTCAAGCTCCGGTTTCGCCTCGACCAGGGAGAGAAGCAGGTTGCCGAGCGTCGGGCTCTCCGGGTCTTCCGGCGTCAGGCGAATGTCGGGGCTGAAATCCCAGCCGATGATCCAGATCCGCCGGGAGGCAAGCCGCAAAGCCTGGTCCAGCGTCTGGAAATAGGCCTTGCCGTCGATCATGAAGGCGATCTTGTCCGCGATCTCACGACGCCAGGCATTCTCGCCGATCCGGATGATGGCCGTCTCGCTGCCGCCCGAAGAATGCTCGTTACGAGGATCGCCGTCATTCTCCTGGCCGACATGATACACGTGCAAATCCCCCGACCGGTTCTTCAAGGCCAAACTTCGTGGCGTTACCAAACGCCACGAATGCCGAAAAGTTCCAGAAGGCGTCGTCAAGCCCGACAACTATTCCGTGATCAGGAGCACATAAGGCGCACCCTGTACGTCCCGCAGATCCAGTGTTCGTCCCACGTCGATCGCCCCGCCCTGCAGAACATTCCGGTAGGAACGGCCCGCCAGATCCTCCGGCAATGACACCCGGATCGCATCGAAAGCGCGACCGATGTCACCCTTCTCCAGGATCCCGAGCACTTTGCACGGCGCAACGATGATGGCGGCGGTGTTGCCCGAGCGGCGCGCATAGGCCACCACGCTGCCGGACGCTTCGCCGGAAATCTCCAGCGGCTGATAGTCGCCATCCTCGAACAGACCCGGCGCAGCGCGGCGCGCCGAAATCAGTCGGGCGGTGAGGGCCATCTTCGCCTGACCGGACGCGCGCGCCTCGGCATCGAACGGAAAGCCATCTGTTTTTTCCAGACGTGCCGCCATTGCCGGATAATCCGGCATGCGACGGTTGTCCGGATCGACCAGGCTGAAATCGGCACGTTCCGATCCCTGATAGACATCCGGCACGCCGGGTGCCGTCATCTTCACCAGCGTCTGGGTCAGCCCGTTGACGAAGCCGGCGCGCGCGAAGGGCTGCAGGGTCTGAACGAAATCGTCCAGAAATGCCTTGTTATCCGGCGAAAGAAGCCCTGCGGCGAAGGCCTGCACGGCACCTTCATAGTCCTCGTTGACGTCGGACCAGTCGCTGCGCTCCTTCGCCTCGCGCAGCATCTTTTCCACATAGGCGGAAAAGCGCTCCTTGAGAGCCTCGATCGCTCCGGCGTCCGGTGTCGCGGATGTCTCTTCAAAGGCACCGGCCAGCGCCTGGTAGAGAGCCCATTCGACCGCAGGCTCCGGTGCCGGGCCATCGTCGAGCGTCGCGATCAGGCCGGCATTCATGTCGTGCCAGCGCGCCACGGCTTGCGCCCAGACACCGGGCGCCTCGCTGAGGGCATAAAGCCGGGCGCGCGCATCTTCGCCGCGCTTGGTATCATGGGTCGAGGTGGTGGTGATCGCCTGCGGCTGCTCGGCTGCCCGGCGCTGCATGGCGGCATGGAAGTGCGCCACCGACATCTCCTCTTCGGCCGGATTGCCGCCAACCTCGTTGAGCGCGAGCAGCCGGTGGTAGCGGTAGAACGCCGTATCCTCCATGGCTTTTGCCATGATCGGCCCGGTTACCTGCTGGAACCGGCTGCGGAACTCGAACGCATTGCCTTCCGTCGCGCCGGAAAGCACGGCGATGATCGCATCGAGCGCCTTGCGGCTGTCGGCGGACAGCGTGCCCGCCGCCTCCTCCGCCGCACCGTCGAGGATCTTGCGATCGTCGGCGCCCAGCGCCTCCCGCGTGCCATAGGTTCTGTAAATGGGAAACGCCGTGATGAGCGCTTTCAGCGCCTTTTCCAGCGTCTCGGCCTCATATGCCTTGCCTAGGGAAGACCCCGCCAGAGCCACGAGCCGCTTTATCTCGCCTTCGAAATTGCGGTCGAGCATCAGCTGTTTGGCGTCCCTCAGGATCGACGCGTAGTCCCGACCCCCGGCAAAATCCGCATAGGCCGCGTCCAAGGCTTTTGCCTGCGACGAATCCACGAAGAGATGCGCCAGAGCCGCGATAAATTCGTAGCCGGTCGTTCCTGCGATGGGCCAGCTTGCCGGCACGCGCTCGTCCTCCTCGATGATCTTTTCGACCACGAGATAGACATCGGGACCGACCGCGTCGCGCAGGGTCTTCAGATAGCCTTCCGGATCGGCAAGTCCATCGACATGGTCGATGCGCAACCCATCGACCGTGCCGTCGCGGACGAGGTCGAGCACCAGCCGATGTGCCGCCTCGAAGACATCCGGCGCCTCGACGCGGAGACCGGCAAGGCCCGCAACCTCGAAGAAACGGCGATAGCTGAGATCGCTCGCCGCCGTCTTCCAGTGCACGAGCCGGAAGGCCTGCGCCTCATGCGCCGCCTTGACCCGTTCGACCGGCAGGCCGGCGAGGAAGGATGCAAGCGCCTTCCGGTCAGCCTCCGAGCTGCCGGCGATCAATGTGTGCATCGTGTGGTGAAAGGCATCGTCCTCCTGTGCCGAGGCGGATGCGGCAAGGGCGACGATCTTCGCCCCGAGCGTTCCCGGAGCTCCGTCCAGCACCGCACTGTAGCCTGAAGGATGGAGCGGGATGTTGCTCTCGTAATAGCCGAGCGCGAGATTGCCGGCGGCCTCGTCCAGACGGATCTCGATCTCGGCATCGTCAAGCGCCTCGTTGAAGCTCTTGCCCAGTTCGACGATCGTCAAGGGCCGGGACCAGTCGATGTCGTAGTAATGCGCATAGGGGCTCTGCTCGCCCCACTCGACCACACTCCGCCACCAGCGGTTTTCAAGCGAGGCCGCCATATGGTTCGGAACGATGTCGAGGATCAGGCCGATGCCGGCCGCCTTCAGGGCCGCCGCCAGCCGATCGAAGCCCTCGCGTCCACCCAAGGCTGCGTCGAACGCGTTGGGGTCGGTGACGTCATAGCCATGCGTCGACCCATCCGTCGCGGAAAAGATCGGCGAGGCATAGAGGTGGCTGATGCCGAGCGCCTTCCAGTGGTCGATCAGCGTGATGGCCTTGTCGAAGGTCATGCCGTTGCGGAACTGGAGCCGATAGGTGGCGATCGGAACTGTCATCGTGGAGGACCTGCCTTCTGGAGCGGTGCGGACGGGATGCGCGAAGATCCTGCCGCCAAGGTGGGCGCCAAGGAGGGCGCCAAGGTGACGGAGCCTCGTGCGGGCGCTGCATCAACAGGCATCCCCGCCCATTGGTTCCCGCCATTCGCGCTGCGTGAGCAAACTCTTTTGCAGGTACGAAGGAAATATTGCGCGAAAACTTGATGCCGGCGAACCGGATTGCCGCAGGTAGACCGTGACGAGACGTCGGTTTTGCGCTAGGACGCCCCGAAACTGTCGTCGGACGTCGCGCCCAAGCGAATATCAGGCCCCGCCCGATCCTCACAAAACGCCTCGAGGAAACGCCATGCCAGCCTATCGCTCCAGAACCACCACCCACGGCCGCAACATGGCCGGCGCCCGCGGCCTGTGGCGCGCCACCGGCATGAAGGACAGCGACTTCGGCAAGCCGATCATCGCCGTGGTCAATTCCTTCACCCAGTTCGTGCCGGGCCACGTGCACCTCAAGGACCTCGGCCAGCTGGTTGCCCGCGAGATCGAGGCCTCCGGCGGCGTCGCCAAGGAATTCAACACGATCGCGGTCGATGACGGCATCGCCATGGGCCATGACGGCATGCTTTACTCGCTGCCCTCGCGCGAGATCATCGCCGACAGCGTCGAGTACATGGTGAACGCCCATTGCGCCGACGCGATGGTCTGCATTTCCAACTGCGACAAGATCACCCCCGGCATGCTGATGGCCTCGTTGCGCCTCAACATCCCCACCATCTTCGTGTCCGGCGGGCCGATGGAAGCCGGCAAGGTGCTGCTGTCCGACGGCAAGATCCATGCGCTCGACCTCGTGGACGCCATGGTGGCTGCGGCGGACGACAAGATGTCGGACGAGGACGTGCAGACCATCGAGCGCTCGGCCTGCCCGACCTGCGGCTCCTGCTCCGGCATGTTCACGGCAAACTCGATGAACTGTCTGACGGAAGCGCTCGGCCTGTCCCTGCCCGGCAACGGCTCGACGCTCGCCACGCATTCGGATCGCGAAAAACTGTTTCTGGAAGCCGGCCGCAGCATCGTCGGCCTGACCAAGCGCTACTACGAACAGGACGATGAAACCGCGCTGCCGCGCACGATCGCTTCCAAGGGTGCCTTCGAGAACGCCATGGCGCTCGACATCGCCATGGGCGGTTCGACCAATACCGTCCTGCACATTCTGGCTGCCGCTTACGAAGGCGAGATCGACTTCGACCTCGACGACATCGACCGGCTCTCGCGCAAGGTGCCCTGCCTCTCCAAGGTCGCCCCGGCCAAGGCCGACGTCCACATGGAAGACGTGCACCGCGCCGGCGGCATCATGGCGATCCTCGGCGAGCTGAACCGCGCCGGCCTCATCAATGCCGACCTGCCGACCGTGCATGCAAAGACGCTCGGCGATGCGCTGTCGCAGTGGGATATCGCCGTCACCGACAATCCCGCCGCGCTCGAACTCTTTTCCGCAGCCCCCGGCGGCGTGCCGACGCAGGTCGCCTTCAGCCAGAGCGCCCGCTGGAAGGAGCTCGACTTCGACCGCGAAAAGGGCGTCATCCGCGACGCGCAGCACCCCTTCTCCAAGGATGGCGGCCTCGCCGTGCTGAAGGGCAATATCGCGCTCGACGGCTGCATCGTGAAGACGGCCGGCGTGGACGAGTCGATCCTGAAATTCTCCGGGCCTGCCCGCGTTTTCGAAAGCCAGGATGCCTCCGTCAAGGCGATCCTCTCCAACCAGATCGTCGCCGGCGATGTCGTCGTCATCCGCTACGAAGGCCCGAAGGGCGGCCCGGGCATGCAGGAGATGCTCTACCCCACGAGCTACCTGAAGTCGAAGGGCCTGGGCAAGGCCTGCGCGCTCGTCACCGACGGGCGGTTTTCGGGCGGCACGTCCGGCCTCTCCATCGGCCATGTCTCGCCGGAAGCGGCCAATGGCGGCCTGATCGGCCTCGTGCGCGAAGGCGACATGATCGACATCGACATTCCCAACCGCACGATCTCGCTGCGCGTTTCCGAGGACGAACTGGCGCTGCGCCGCACGGAACAGGACGCCAATGGCTGGAAGCCGACGGAAGAACGTAAGCGTAAGGTAACGACAGCGCTGAAGGCCTATGCCGCCTTCGCAACCTCGGCCGACCGCGGCGCCGTCCGCATACTGCCCGAGTAACGGACGCGGCCGGGCCTGCAGCCGACCGCAGGCCCGGCACCCGACATCCCGCGCCAGCCGCCATCGGTGACGAGCGATTGCGAAATCTATGACTTACGTCTGACCCGACGGCGCGCCGCGGCAGGCGAGACCGCGCATGGTCCCGGTCGCGTCCCTGCGGATGTCCTGCCGATTTTTCAGCCTTGCTTTATTTCGTTGCATTGCACACAGTCCGGGCGTGATGGCCACCATCCGTCATCGAGGGGACCGCATGTCGATCAAAGCCAGCATCTACCATCTGACGCATTATACCTACGACCGACCGGTCCGCCTCGGTCCGCAGGTCATCCGCCTGAAGCCGGCCCCGCATTCCAAGACAAAGGTGCTGAGCCACGCGCTGAAGGTGACGCCCGCCAATCATTTCGTGACGCTGCAGCAGGACCCCTATGGCAGCTATCTCGCGCGTTACGTCTTTCCCGATCCGGTAACCGAGTTCAAGATCGAGGTCGATCTCGTCGCGGACATGACCGTCTACAACCCGTTCGACTTCTTCGTGGAGGAAAGCGCGGAGACCTGGCCGTTCGACTATCCCGAGGACATTCGCGAAGACCTGGCCATCTACAGCCAGCCCGAGCCGGCCGGCCCTGCGCTTCAGGCCTATCTCGACGGTCTCGACCGGACGCCGATGAACACGGTGGACTTCGTCGTCGGCATCAACATGCGCCTGCAGCAGGCCGTCAACTACGTCATCCGCATGGAACCCGGCGTGCAGACGCCGGAGGAAACGCTGACGCAGGCGCTCGGCTCCTGTCGCGACTCCAGCTGGCTTCTCGTCCAGATCATGCGCCATCTCGGCCTCGCCGCGCGCTTCGTATCCGGCTATCTCATCCAGCTGGCGCCCGACCTCAAGGCGCTCGACGGACCTTCCGGCACGGACGTCGATTTCACCGACCTGCATGCCTGGTGCGAGGTCTATCTGCCCGGCGCCGGCTGGGTCGGTCTCGATCCGACGTCGGGGCTCCTGACCGGTGAGAGCCATATCCCGCTGTCGGCCACGCCGCACTATCGCAATGCCGCGCCGATCGCCGGCGGTTTTTCCGGCGATCCCGATACGAAGACCGAATTTGCCTTCGAGATGCGGGTCGATCGCGTCGCCGAACATCCGCGCATCACCAAGCCGTTTTCCGACGAAAGCTGGGATGCGCTGAATGCGCTCGGCCATGAGGTGGATGCCGCGCTGACCGAAAGCGACGTCCGCCTGACCATGGGTGGAGAGCCGACGTTCGTATCCATCGACGACTTCGAATCCGGCGAATGGAATACGGATGCCGTCGGCCCGACGAAGCGCGCCAAGGCCGACGACCTGATCCGGCGCCTGCGCGAGCGCTTCGCGCCCGGTGGCTTCCTCCATTACGGCCAGGGCAAATGGTATCCGGGTGAAAGCCTGCCGCGCTGGACCTTCTCGCTCTACTGGCGCCGCGACGGCGTGCCCATCTGGCGCAATCCGGATTTCGTCGCGCGCGAGGACGTCGATACCAAGGCCGGACCGGACGAGGCCGAAAAGCTCCTGACGGGCATCGCCGTGGCGCTCGGCATCGAGCCCGACATGGTCCTGCCGGCCTACGAGGATCCGGCGGAATGGATCATCAAGGAAGGCAGCCTGCCCGAGAACGTCGATCCCTCCAATTCCAAGCTGAAGGATGCCGAGGAACGCAGCCGCATCGCCCGCGTCTTCGAGCGCGGCCTGACGGTGCCCACCGGCTTCGTCCTGCCGGTGCAGGCCTGGAACGCGCAGGCCTCCGGCGGGCAGGCGGCCGGTCGCCGCTGGATGAGCGAGCGCTGGCGCACGCGGCGCGGCAAGATCTTCCTCGTGCCCGGCGACAGCCCCGTCGGCTACCGCATCCCGCTCGGCGCCCTGCCCTACATCCCGCCGTCGCAGTTTCCCTATATCCACGAGGCCGACCCCTCGATTCCGCGCACCCCTCTGCCGGACTTTCCCGTCGGCCCGGATCGTGCTGCCGATGCCAAAAAGCCGGACCGGGCGATGGCGGAGGCCTCTTTCCAAGCCGCCGAAGCCCAGCAGGACCGCAACGAGCAGGTGCTCGCCGAAATCGGCGGCGCCGTGCGCACCGCGATCACGGTCGAGCCCCAGAACGGTCGCCTCTGCATCTTCATGCCGCCGGTCGAGCGGGTCGAGGACTATCTCGACCTGATCGCCGCGGCCGAAACCGCCGCCAGCGACCTCGGCCTTGCCGTTCATATCGAAGGCTATGCGCCGCCGCATGACGAGCGCATCAACGTCATGCGCGTGGCGCCCGACCCCGGCGTCATCGAGGTCAACGTGCACCCCGCGGCGAGCTGGCAGGAATGCGTCGACATCACCTCGGTGATCTACGAGGAAGCGCGCCAGTCGCGGCTGGGGGCCGACAAGTTCATGATCGACGGTCGCCACACCGGCACCGGCGGCGGCAACCATGTGGTGGTCGGCGGGCGCAATCCGAACGACAGCCCCTTCCTGCGCCGCCCGGACCTTTTGAAGAGCCTCGTGCTGCACTGGCAGCGCCACCCGTCGCTTTCCTACCTGTTCTCGGGCATGTTCATCGGCCCGACCAGCCAGGCGCCGCGCATCGACGAGGCCCGTCACGACAGCCTCTATGAGCTCGAGACCGCCATGGCGCAGGTGCCTCTGCCCGGCCAGGGTGTACCGCCACTTCCGTGGCTGACCGACCGCCTGTTCCGCAACCTTCTGACGGACGTGACCGGCAACACGCACCGCTCTGAAATCTGCATCGACAAGCTGTTCTCTCCGGACGGCCCGACCGGTCGCCTCGGCCTCGTCGAGTTCCGCGGCTTCGAGATGCCGCCGAATGCCCGCATGTCGCTTGCCCAGCAGCTTCTGGTGCGCGCGCTTCTCGCCCGCTTCTGGCAGAACCCGGCCGATGGCCGGCTGGTCCGCTGGGGCACGACCCTGCACGACCGCTTCATGCTGCCGCACTATGTCTGGGCCGACTTCCTCGACGTGCTCGCAGATCTGCGCGCCAACGGCTTCGATTTCCGCCCGGAATGGTTCGAGGCACAGCTCGAGTTCCGCTTCCCCTTCTGCGGCGAGGTGACCTATGAGGGTGCCAAGCTCGAACTGCGGCAGGCGCTGGAACCGTGGAACGTCATGGGCGAACAGGGCGCGATCGGCGGCACCGTGCGCTATGTCGACAGCTCGGTCGAACGCCTGCAGGTCCGCTTCGAAACCGCCAATCCCGGCCGCTATACGGTCGCTTGCAACGGACGCCCCGTGCCGCTCAACCCGACGGGCGTCAACGGCGTCTCGGTGGCCGGCGTGCGCTACAAGGCGTGGCAACCGGCCGCGGGGCTGCACCCGGTGCTGCCGGTCAATACGCCGCTGACCTTCGACGTCTACGATACCTGGTCGCGGCGCTCGATCGGCGGCTGCATCTACCATGTCGCCCATCCCGGCGGCCGCAACTACGACACGTTCCCGGTCAACGGCAACGAGGCGGAGGCGCGGCGCCTTGCGCGGTTCGAGCCCTGGGGCCACACGGCCGGCGGCTATGCGCTGACGCCGGAAACCCCGTCGCCGGAATTCCCCTTCACCCTGGACCTGCGCCGGCCTGCGGGACTGTAAAGCGACATGACACAGAAGCCGACGGCAGAGGCCATCAAGGCGAGGGAGGGTGGCGCAAGCGGCAGCGCAGGCGCCGGCCCGGGCACAGGAAACCCGAAGCGGGCCGGCAACCCGGTCGCGGAGTATCGCGCTTTGCCCGGCATCGCCGACGAGATGGTGGATGCCGACGGCAAGGTGCGTCCCGTCTGGCAGAATCTCGTCTCCGCCATCGGCCGCATGGATGCAGCGGAGCTTGCCAACCGCTTCGCCCGCGCCGATCGCTATCTGCGCGATGCCGGCGTCTTCTATCGCGCCTATGGCACGAAGGAGAATTCCGAGCGAAGCTGGCCCCTGTCGCATATCCCGGTGCTGATCGCCGAGCGCGAATGGGAAGAGCTGTCGCGCGGCCTCATCCAGCGGGCCGACCTCCTGGAACGGATCGCGGCCGACATTTATGGGCCGAACACGCTCGTCAACGAAGGTTTTCTGCCGCCGGCGCTCGTGGCCGGCAATGCCGAGTTCCTGCGCCCCATGGTCGGCGTGCAGCCGGCCGACGGCAATTTCCTGCACTTCGTGTCCTTCGAGATCGGCCGTGGTCCGGACGGAAACTGGTGGGTGCTCGCCGATCGGACGGAAGCCCCGTCCGGCGCCGGCTTCGCGCTGGAAAACCGGGTGGCGACGACACGCGCCTTTTCCGACATCTATGCCGAGACCCACGTCCATCGTCTCGCCCGCTTCTTCGTCGCCTTCCGCGACGCCCTGCAGATGCGCAAGCGTTCGCCGGACGACCGCATCGCCGTTCTGACGCCGGGTCTTGCCAACGAGACCTATTTCGAACACGCCTATATCGCCCGCTATCTCGGCTTCATGCTGCTCGAAGGCGAGGACCTGACCGTGGTGGACGGGCGCGTGATGGTGCGCACCGTCGCCGGCCTGAAACCGATCGGCATTCTCTGGCGCCGTCTGGACTCGTCCTTCGCCGACCCGCTGGAACTCAACCAGCGCTCCCATATCGGCACGCCCGGCCTGTTGGCGGCACTGCGTGCCGGCACCGTGTCGATCGTCAATGCGCTCGGCTCGGGCATCCTCGAAACACGCGCCCTCCTCGCCTTCATGCCGACCATCTGTCATCATCTGCTCGGCGAGGACCTGCTGCTCCCGAGCATCGCCACCTGGTGGTGCGGGCAGAAGCCGGAGCGCGAGCAGGTGGCCCGCCACATCGAGAAGATGGTCATCGGCCCGGCCTATTCCACGCGCCCCTTCTTCGACGACAACGGCCTGTCGGTGCTCGGCTCCTCGATGCGCGAGAACGCCAAGCTGTCCATCCGCGACTGGCTGGAGAACGACGGCCAGAAACTGGTCGGCCAGGAGGTCGTCACCCTCTCGACCACGCCCGCCTGGGTGGATGGCAAGCTTACACCGCGTCCGATGAGCCTGCGCGTCTATCTCGCCCGCACGCGAAATGGCTGGCAGGTCATGCCCGGCGGCTTTGCCCGGATTTCGAGCGGCGCGGACGCCGCCGCCATCGCCATGCAGGCCGGCGGTTCCGCAGCCGACGTCTGGATCGTCAGCGACCGCCCGGTCGAGCGCACAACGCTGTTGACCTCCGACGAGACCTTCATCCGAACCATGCCCGGCAGCCTGCCGAGCCGGGCGGCGGACAATCTCTTCTGGCTCGGCCGCTATATCGAGCGCTCGGAAGGCGCCCTCCGCATTCTGCGCGCCTGGCACGGACGCTTCGCCGAAAATGCCAACAGCGAAATGCCGCTGCTGAAGAACGTGTCCGAATATCTGAAGGTGCTCGACATCGACAGTGCGCAGCCGGTGCCCGACAGCCTCGTCGCCAACATCGACAGCGCGCTTTATTCCGCAAGCAACATCCGCGACCGCTTCTCCGCCGATGGCTGGCTGGCCCTGAACGACCTGTCGAAGACGGTGCGCAAGTTCCGCGCGACAGTGGAGGCCGGCGACGACGCAACGCATGCCATGACCATTCTCCTGCGCAAGCTCGCAGGTTTTGCCGGTCTCGTGCACGAAAACATGTACCGCTTCACCGGCTGGCGCTTCCTGTCGATCGGGCGCTATCTGGAGCGCGGCATGCACATGACCCGCCTGCTCGGCCACATGTCCGGCCGGGACGCGCCGGATGGCGCGCTCGACATGCTGCTGGAAATCGGCGACAGCGTCATGACCCACCGGCGCCGCTACAACGTCAATACGGCGCCCTTGACGGTCACCGACCTCCTGGCGCTCGATCCGCTCAATCCGCGCTCGATCCTCTACCAGCTGAACGAGATTCGCGCCGAAGTCGAACAACTGCCGAACGCCTATCAGAACGGCCAGATGTCGCCTTTCTACCGCGAGGCGGTGCGGCTGCATTCAGGTCTGGCGGTGATGACGCCGGAGGGCATGACCGGCGAGGTCTACGACCATCTCGAGAAGGAAATGGAGCGTTTCTCCGACATTCTCGCCCAGACCTATCTGAGCTGAGCGGCGCGCCGTCCCGCGTCGCACGCTTCTGCCGTGTCGCTGCTTTTCTAATGCGCCGGGGGGCCAAACAGGGCATAGAGGTGGGTGAACGGCCCTGCCACACGGCAAGAGCGGGACGACAGGCGCGGCGGATCCATGTTCTACGATATCAGCCTCAAGATCACCTACAGCTACGAGATCCCGGTGTCCGGCGGTCGCCATATCGTGCGCGTCCTGCCGCTCTCCCTGCCCGCGCGCCAGCGGCTGGTGGCCGGCACCGTCACCTGCTCCCCCGTGCCGGAGGAGCGAACCGATATGTTCGACTTCTTCCAGAATCCGGCAACGTCCATTCTGTTTCGAAAACTGCATGACGAGCTGGTCATCCACATGAAGGCGCGGGTGCAGCTGGAAACGGCAATGCCGACCGCCGACTTCTCGCCGGACCTTGCCGCCTTTCCTGCCGAAATCGGCGCCGTCTGGTCGCTCGAACCCGGCTCGCCGCACCATTTCCTCGCACCGAGCCCGCGGCTTGCCGAGGACCCGACGATCGCGGCCTATGCCCGCGGGATCGTCAAGCCCGGCATGACGGTCCGGCAGATCGCCGGGCTCCTGTGCGAGCGGATCTACAAGGACTTCAAATACGATCCCAAGGCGACCTCCGTCGACAGCACCCCGATCGAGGCCTTCCGGTTGAAGAAAGGCGTCTGCCAGGACTTCGCGCATATCATGATCGTCGCGCTGCGCTCCCTCGGCATTCCCGCAGGCTATGTCAGTGGCTTCCTGCGCACGCTGCCGCCACCGGGCAAGGAGCGCCTGGAAGGCGCCGACGCCATGCATGCCTGGGTGCGCGTCTGGTGCGGGAAGATGCTGGGCTGGGTGGAGCTCGACCCGACCAACAACGTGCCTGCCGGCACCGATCACATCGTCGTCGGTCATGGACGCGACTATTCCGATGTCGCACCGGTCATCGGCGTTCTGAAGAGCTATGGCAGCCACAAGACGGATCAGGCGGTCGACGTTATCCCGGTGCACTGACAGCGTCCTTCCCTCCCGGCTGTGCCGTTCCGCGCCAGCTGTCCGCAATCCGGGACAGGTTGGCGGCCAATTTTCTCGATCCCCGTAAAAGTTTAATCTCTCTCGTAAGTCACTGCCAACAAAGCGCTGGTATGCCTGTGCGACGGTGGACATCGAGCCCATCGTCAGACGGGCCGTGAGCGCGGGAGAAGTGAGATGACGGGCATTTTCGGCATGTTCGAGCGCAGCCTGCACGACAGGGGCGGCAACATCGCGCTGATGGCGGCCATGATCTTTCCCGTCGTTCTCTTCGGTGCCGGGGTCGCGATCGACACGACCAATATCGTCCTGCAGAAGAACCGGCTGCAGGCTGCTGTGGACAGCGGCGCGCTTGCCGCCGCGTCCGGGCTTGCCAACAAGCACATGAGCATTGACGACGCTAAGAAGACCGCGCGCGACTATCTGGTCCTGGCGATGCGGACCTCCACCTCAAGCGCCGTTCCGGATGGCGCCACCAGTGCGGCCGGTGCGGCCCGTGCGGCGGAGGCGAGCGCAAAGCAGGCCAAGGCGGATCAGGCGCTGATCGACAACACGCTGATCTCGATCAATCCCAAAACGCTCCAAAGCGGCGCCAAGGCCTACGACATCAGCGTCGGGGCCACGCTTGCCGTCGAACTCAATGCCCTGACGCACCTCTTCGAAGGCGGCGTCGTCAACCTCGCCGCCACCGGCAAGTCGGAGGGCGTCTCGGAAACCAAGAATGCTCTGTCGATGGTGCTGGTGCTCGATCGCTCCGGTTCGATGGCCTGGAAGACCGACACGACCGATCCCTCGACCGGCGGCTGCTACATCTACGAAGAGTCCTACTGGCCGAAAGCCAAGTGGAACGTGCCCTGCTACGTCTCCAAGATCGACACGCTGAAAAAGGCCGTCAAAAGCCTCCTCACGCAATTGAAGACCGCCGATCCGAACGGGGACTATGTAAGAACCTCCGCCGTCTCCTATAACAATGCGCAGGATGCGGCCGGCACGCTCGCCTGGGGAACCGCAAGCACGGAAACCTATGTGAATGCTCTCGTCGCCACGGGCGGCACCGACTCGAGCGACGCCTTCACCTCGGCCTATCGCGATCTGTCGAAGAACAGCGAGACACAGGCCCATGCCCAGAAAAGCGGGGCCGTGCCGACCAAATACATCGTGTTCATGACGGATGGCGAGAACAACTATTTCCAGAACAAGACCGGCGACGCACAGGCGACGCGATCCGACGACTCGACGAAGTTCTATTGCGACAAGGCCCGCGATGACGGCATCAAGGTCTTCACCGTCGCCTTCAAGGCTCCCAAGCGAGGCCAGACGTTGCTGCAGGGATGCGCGACGGATGCCAGCTACTACTTCCAGGCCGAAAAAAGCGAAGATCTCGTCGCAGCCTTCAAGGCCATCGGTGACAAGGCCAGCAGCCTTGTGGTCCGGCTGACGCAGTAGCCCGAATTCCGCCAATCGACAGGCCAGAGCCCGCGCGATCCGTTCGCGCGGGTTTTTGCATGTCGAGGCTTACCGGCAAACCACATGGCGATCTCGGCCGGGAGCGCCCGACGGCGGTCGGCATGCCTGCTCCGCCCGCCTGGGTTCATTTTACATCCTCTTGAAAACACTTATTGCAAGCGCTTCGTATCGGTGCATACATTGCGGAAATTCTCCGTCGGCATGCGCCATCGGTGGTGTCGGAACAACGTTCAAGAGGGTAGCCCGAATCCATGGTCAGCCGTATCTCCAATGAGAAAATTCCGAACGCCGCACGCCGCGAGTCGAGCGCCGAAATTCTGGCGCAGGAAATCATCGAGCGCCTGACCTACCGCATCGGCAAGGACCCCAAGGTTGCCAAGCCGCATGACTGGCTGACGGCCGCGATCCTGGTCGTGCGCGACCGCATCACCGACAACTGGATGGAATCCACCCGCAAGGCCTATACCGACAACTCCAAGCGCGTCTATTACCTGTCGCTCGAGTTCCTGATCGGTCGCCTGATGCGCGATGCCGTGACCAATATCGGCTTGATGGACGAGCTGAAGGAAGCTCTGGCCTCCTTCGGTGTCGATATCGACGTGATCGCCGAACTGGAACCGGATGCCGCGCTGGGCAATGGCGGCCTCGGCCGGCTTGCCGCCTGTTTCATGGAAAGCATGGCGAGCGTCGATATTCCCGCCTACGGCTACGGCATCCGCTACGTTCACGGCCTTTTCCGCCAGCAGATGGCGGATGGCTGGCAGGTGGAGCTGCCGGAAACCTGGCTGGCGCACGGCAACCCCTGGGAGTTCGAGCGCCGCGAAAGCTCGTACGAAATCGGTTTCGGCGGCTCGGTCGAGACGGTCAATATCGACGAGGAACTGACCCGCTATGTCTGGAAGCCGGCCGAGCGCGTGATCGCCACGGCCTGCGACACGCCGGTCGTCGGCTGGCGCGGCAAGCGCACCAATACGCTGCGCCTCTGGAGCGCCCATCCGATCGATCCGATCCTGCTCGATGCCTTCAATGCCGGCGACCACATCGGCGCGCTGCGCGAAAGCAACAAGGCCGAGGCGCTTGCCCGCGTTCTCTATCCGGCAGACGCGACGCCGGCCGGCCAGGAACTGCGCTTGCGCCAGGAGTTCTTCTTCTCCTCCGCCTCGCTGCAGGACATCCTGCGCCGCCATCTCCAGCAATATCCCGACTTCACCTCCCTGCCGGACAAGGTCGCCATCCAGCTGAACGACACGCATCCCGCGGTCTCCGTCGCCGAGCTGGTCCGCCTGCTGACGGACGTCCACGGCGTCGATTTCGAAACGGCCTGGGATCTCGCGCGCCGCACCTTCTCCTACACCAACCACACGCTGCTGCCGGAAGCGCTGGAAACCTGGCCGGTACCGCTGTTCGAGCGCCTGCTGCCGCGGCACATGCAGATCATCTACGCGATCAACGCGAAGATCCTGCTCGAGGCACGCAAGCTGACGGATTACAGCGACCAGCAGGTGCGCAACATCTCGCTGATCGACGAAAGCGGCGACCGCCGCGTGCGCATGGGCAACCTCGCCTTTGTCGGCTCGCACTCGATCAACGGCGTTTCGGCGCTTCACACGGATCTGATGAAGATCACGGTGTTTGCCGACCTGCACAAGCTTTACCCCAAGCGCATCAACAACAAGACCAACGGCATCACGCCGCGTCGCTGGCTGATGCAGTGTAATCCCGAGCTGTTCTCGCTGATCCGCGAGACGATCGGCGACGACTTCATGGACGATGCCGAAGCCCTGAAGGCTCTGGATGCCCATGCCGACAACGCGGTCTTTCAGGAGCGCTTTTCTTCGATCAAGCGCGACAACAAGGTGCGTCTCGCCCAGCTCGTCCAGAGCCGGATGGGCATTCGCATCGATCCGTCGGCGATGTTCGACATCCAGATCAAGCGGATTCATGAGTACAAGCGCCAGCTGCTGAACATCATCGAGGCGATCTCGCTCTACGACCAGATCCGCTCGCATCCCGAACTGGACTGGGTGCCGCGCGTCAAGCTTTTCGCCGGCAAGGCGGCGCCGAGCTATCACAATGCCAAGCTGATCATCAAGCTGGCGAACGACGTTGCCCGGGTCATCAACAACGACCCTGCCGTGCGCGGCCTGCTGAAGGTCGTCTTCATTCCGAACTACAATGTCTCGCTGGCCGAAATCATGGTGCCGGCCGCCGATCTGTCCGAACAGATTTCGACTGCCGGCATGGAAGCATCCGGAACCGGAAACATGAAGTTCGCGTTGAATGGTGCGCTGACCATCGGCACGCTGGATGGCGCCAATGTCGAGATGCGCGATTGCGTCGGCGAGGAGAACATCAAGATTTTCGGGATGACCGCTGAAGAGGTTTCCAATCTGCGTCGCGACGGCCACGAACCCCGGGCCGTCATCGAGGCGTCGCGCGAGCTGTCGCAGGCGCTCCAGGCGATTGCGTCCGGCGTCTTCTCGCCCGACGACCGCAGCCGCTTCGCCGGCCTGATCGACGGTATCTACTCGCACGACTGGTTCATGGTCGCCGCCGACTTCGATGCCTATGCCAAGGCGCAGCGCGAGGTCGACGCGATCTGGACCGACACCAGCCAGTGGTACGGCAAAACCATCCGCAACACCGCTCGGATGGGCTGGTTCTCTTCCGACAGGACGATTCGGCAGTATGCCAATGAGATTTGGAGAGCCGGATGACCTCCGAGCTGAAAGAGGCCTCGTCGCCGGCGCATCTGTCGGGTGACGAGGTAGCAGCATTCATCGAGGGAACGCATACCAATCCGTTCGCGAGCCTCGGCCCGCACGCGGTCGGCAAGGATGTCGTGGTCCGCTGCTTCCTGCCGGGCGCCACCCAGGTCTCGGTCGAAACGCTGGCCGGCAAGGACCTCGGCACTCTGGCGCTTCGCCACGATGCCGGGTTCTTCGAAGGCATCGTCAGCCTGCGCAAGGCACAGCCGCTGCGCTACAAGGCCGAAAACGCCGGCGGACGCTGGACCGTCACCGACCCCTACAGCTTCGGTCCCGTTCTCGGGCCGATGGACGACTACTATATCCGCGAGGGCTCCCATCTTCGCCTGTTCGACAAGCTGGGCGCCCATCCGGTACGCCACGAGGGCGTCGACGGGTTTCATTTCGCCGTCTGGGCTCCGAACGCGCGCCGCGTTTCGGTCGTCGGAGCCTTCAATGCCTGGGACGGGCGTCGCCATGTCATGCGGCTGCGCCTCGACACGGGCATCTGGGAAATCTTCATTCCCGACGTCCACGCCGGCGTGCCCTACAAGTTCGAAATCGTCGGGCCGGACGGGCAATTGCAGCCGTTGAAGGCCGACCCGTTTGCGCGCCGTTCCGAACTGCGGCCGGAAACGGCCTCTGTCACCACGCCGGAAATCGCGCAGGTCTGGGAAGACGAGGCGCACCGCGCGCATTGGGCGTCTGCCGACGCCCGCCGCCAGCCGATCTCGATCTACGAGGTGCATGCAGGGTCTTGGCAGCGTGGGGACAATGGTGCCTTCCTCAGCTGGGACGAGATGGCCAGCCGGCTCATCCCCTATTGCGTCGACATGGGCTTCACCCATATCGAATTCCTGCCGGTCAGCGAGTTCCCCTACGATCCCTCCTGGGGTTACCAGACCACGGGTCTCTACGCACCGACCGCCCGATTCGGCGAGCCGGAAGGGTTTGCCCGTTTCGTCAACGGCGCCCACAAGGTCGGCCTCGGCGTCATCCTCGACTGGGTTCCGGCGCACTTTCCGACCGACGCCCACGGCCTGCGCACCTTCGATGGAACAGCCCTCTACGAACATGAAGACCCCCGCCAAGGTTTCCACCCCGACTGGAACACGGCGATCTACAATTTCGGCCGCGCCGAGGTGTTCGCCTATCTCGTCAACAACGCCCTCTACTGGGCGGAGAAGTTCCATCTCGACGGGCTGCGCGTCGATGCGGTGGCCTCCATGCTCTACCTCGACTATTCGCGCAAGCATGGCGAGTGGGTTCCGAACGAATATGGCGGCAACGAGAATCTCGATGCCGTGCGCTTCCTGCAGACGATGAACAAGGAAGTCTACGGCAGCCACCCCGGCATCCTGACGATCGCGGAGGAAAGCACCTCCTGGCCGGGCGTCTCGGCGCCGGTCCATGTCGGAGGCCTCGGCTTCGGCTTCAAGTGGAACATGGGCTTCATGCATGACACGCTGCAATATCTCGCGCGTGACGCGGTCCATCGCAAGCACCACCACAACGACCTGACCTTCGGCCTGATCTACGCCTTCAGCGAGAATTTCGTGCTGCCGCTGTCCCATGACGAAGTGGTGCACGGAAAGGGTTCGCTGGTCGCCAAGATGCCGGGCGACGACTGGCAGAAGTTCGCCAATCTGCGGGCCTATTACGGCTTCATGTGGGGCTATCCCGGCAAGAAGCTGCTGTTCATGGGGCAGGAATTCGCCCAATGGGCGGAATGGTCGGAGGAGCGCGGACTGGACTGGAACCTGCTCGAATATCCGCTGCATCAGGGCATGCGCCGCCTGATCCGCGATCTCAACGGCACCTATCGCAACAAGCAGGCCCTGCATGCGCGCGACTGCGAGGGCGAGGGCTTCGAGTGGCTGATCGCCGACGACAGCGACAACTCGGTCTTTGCATGGCTGCGCAAGGCGCCGGGCCAGAAGGCCGTGGCCGTCATCTCGAACTTCACGCCGGTCTACCGCGAGGTCTACTCGATCCCCTTGCCGACCGAGGGCCGCTGGCGCGAAATCGTCAACACCGATGCCGAGATCTATGGCGGCAGCGGCAAGGGCAATGGCGGCGTCGTTCACGCCGTGCGCACCGCGTCCGGCGAGATCCGCGCGGACCTGACACTGCCGCCGCTGGCCACGCTGATGCTGGAGCAGGACTGAAACCGACCGGGCCGGACACCCGGCCGGGACGAAAGCATAAAGCCGGTCGGCCCGTTTGAGAGGGCGGGCAGACCGGCTAAGAGACCGCAAAATCGGGAGGATATAATGGAAAAACGCATACAGCCGCTGGCCCGCGACGCCATGGCCTACGTTCTGGCCGGTGGCCGCGGAAGCCGACTGAAAGAACTGACGGACCGGCGCGCCAAGCCTGCCGTCTATTTCGGCGGCAAGGCGCGCATCATCGATTTCGCCCTGTCGAACGCCATGAACTCCGGTATCCGCCGCATCGGCGTCGCGACGCAGTACAAGGCCCATTCGCTGATCCGCCACCTTCAGAACGGCTGGAACTTCTTCCGGCCCGAACGAAACGAAAGCTTCGACATCCTGCCGGCCTCCCAGCGCGTGTCGGAAACGCAGTGGTACGAAGGCACGGCGGATGCCGTCTACCAGAATATCGACATCATCGAGGACCACGGCGTCGAATACATGGTCATCCTGGCGGGCGACCATATCTATAAGATGGACTACGAGCTGATGCTTCAGCAGCACGTGGACAGCGGCGCCGACGTCACCATCGGCTGCCTCGAAGTCCCGCGCATGGAAGCGACCGGTTTCGGCGTCATGCATGTCGATGAAAAGGACCGCATCATCGCCTTCGTCGAGAAGCCCGCCGACCCGCCGGGCATTCCCGGCAACCCGGAAATGGCGCTGGCCTCCATGGGCATCTACGTGTTCCACACGAAATTCCTCATGGACATCCTGCGCCGCGATGCGGCCGACCCGACCTCCAGCCGCGATTTCGGCAAGGACATCATCCCCTACATCGTGAGCCACGGGAAGGCGATCGCCCACCGTTTCAACGAGTCCTGCGTCCGCTCGGACTTCGAGCGCGAGGCCTACTGGCGCGATGTCGGCACGATTGACGCCTACTGGCAGGCCAATATCGACCTGACCCATGTGACGCCCGAACTCGACATCTACGACAGCACCTGGCCGATCTGGACCTTCGCCGAGATCAAGCCGCCGGCGAAGTTCGTCCACGATGACGAGAACCGGCGCGGATCGGCGACCTCCTCGCTGGTGTCGGGCGATTGCATCATCTCCGGTGCCTCGCTCAATCGCAGCATGCTGTTCACCGGCGTCCGCGTGAATTCCTTCTCCCGCCTCGACGGTGCCGTGATCCTGCCAAGCGTCAAGATCGGGCGTCATGCGCAGCTGAAGAACGTCGTCATCGACAGCCGCGTCGTGATCCCCGAAGGCCTCGTGGTGGGCGAGGATCCCGAACTCGACGCGAAACGGTTCCGCCGCTCGGAAAACGGCATCTGCCTGATCACCCAGCCGATGATCGACAAGCTGGGACTGTGAGGGCGATGAACGTCCTTTCGGTCGCCTCCGAGGTCTTTCCGCTGATCAAGACAGGCGGCCTTGCCGATGTCGCGGGCGCTTTGCCCGCGGCGTTGAAGCCGCACGGCATCCGCATGCGCACGCTGCTGCCCGGCTATCCCGCCGTGATGGCGAAGATCGGGCAGACCAAGCGGATCGGCGGTTTCGACACGCTGTTCGGCCATCCCGCAGCGATCCTGGCCGCCGATCATGACGGCCTGGATCTTCTGGTCCTGGATGCCCCCGCCCTCTTCGACCGCCCGGGCGGACCCTATCTCGATCCGCAAGGGATCGACCATCCCGACAATTTCCGCCGTTTTGCAGCCCTGTCGCTGGCCGCCGCCGAAATCGCGCATGGGCTCCTTCCCGACTGGACGCCGGACCTCGTCCACTGCCATGACTGGCAGGCGGCGCTGGCGCCGGTCTACATGAAGCATGGGGGTGCCGCCCATGTGCCGACCGTGCTGACGATCCACAACATCGCCTTTCGCGGCCAGTTTCCAGCCAGCACCTTTCCGGAACTCGCCCTACCCTGGAACGCCTTCTCGGTTCAGGGCGTCGAATATTACGGCGACGTGTCCTTCCTCAAGGGCGGGCTGATGGCGGCTACGGCCATCACCACCGTCAGCCCGTCCTATGCCCAGGAAATCCTCACCCCCGAATTCGGAATGGGGCTGCAGGGCGTTCTCGCCACCCGCATCGCCGATCTCCACGGCATCGTCAACGGCATCGACACCGACGTGTGGAACCCCGAGGCCGATCCGCACATCGCCTCTCTCTATGCCGCCGGTACTCTGAAGAAACGGGCTACAAACCGGGATGCCTTGCGCGAACGCTTCGGCCTCGTGGCGACGGATGGCCCGCTCTTTTGCGTCGTCAGTCGCCTGACGGACCAGAAGGGCATGGACGTGCTTGCCGGCGTGATCGACATGATCGTCGAGAATGACGGCACGCTCGCCGTCCTCGGCTCTGGCGATCCGGCGCTCGAGGCCGCGTTCCGGACCGCCGCCGCCGTGCACCCCGGGCGCGTCGGCCTCGTCACCGGCTATGATGAGCCGCTGTCGCATCTGATGCAGGCCGGCGCCGACGCCATTCTCGTGCCGTCACGTTTCGAGCCCTGCGGCCTGACGCAGCTTTATGGCCTGCGCTATGGCTGCGTGCCTGTCGTGGCGCGCACGGGCGGCCTTGCCGATACGATCATCGATGCCAACGAGGCGGCCGTGGCGGCCAATGTCGCGACCGGCTTCCTGTTTTCCCCCGTGTCCGAGGAAAGCCTGCGGCTCGCGCTGCGCCGGGTCTTTTCGCTGTGGCGCCAGCCGAAACTATGGGCGCGCCTGCAGATACGCGGCATGAAATCCGATGTCTCCTGGGATATGAGTGCAACGCGATATGCCGCGCTCTACGCCGGTCTTCTTTCGAAAGGTTGAACCATGACGAAAACCGTGACTACGACGCCCTATACCGACCAGAAGCCCGGAACCTCCGGGCTTCGCAAGAAGGTTCCGGTGTTCCAGCAGCAGAACTATGCCGAGAACTTCATCCAGTCGATCTTCGACAGTCTCGAAGGCTTTGCGGGCAAGACGCTGGTCATCGGCGGCGACGGCCGGTTCTACAACCGCGAAGTCATCCAGATCGCCATCAAGATGGCAGCGGCCAACGGCTTCGGTCGCGTTCTCGTCGGCCGCGGCGGCATCCTGTCGACACCCGCCGCCTCCCATGTCATCCGCAAATACGAAGCCTTCGGCGGCATCGTGCTCTCGGCGAGTCACAATCCCGGTGGCCCGACGGAAGATTTCGGCATCAAGTACAATATCGGCAATGGCGGCCCGGCACCCGAAAAGGTGACCGATGCCATCTACGCCCACACCAAGACCATCACGACCTACAAGATCGCCGATGTCGCGGACGTCAATCTCGACGCGGAAGGCGAGCAGGACGTCGCGGGCATGACCGTGCAGGTCATCAACCCGGTTTCCGACTACGCCGAGCTGATGGAAACCCTGTTCGACTTCCCGGCCATCCGCGCGCACCTCGCTGGCGGCTTCCGCATCGTCTTCGACGCGATGAGCGCCGTTACCGGCCCCTATGCCAAGGAAATCCTCGAAAACCGTCTCGGCGCCGCCAAGGGTTCCGTGCTCAACTTCGTACCCCTGCCCGATTTCGGCGGCCATCACCCGGATCCGAACCTCGTCCACGCCCGTGCGCTCTACGAGGAAATGATGGGCGACGACGCGCCCGATTTCGGTGCCGCCTCGGACGGCGACGGCGATCGCAACCTGATCATCGGCAAGGGCATCTTCGTCACGCCGTCCGACAGCCTCGCCATGCTCGCCGCAAACGCGACGCTCGCGCCCGGCTATGCCAAGGGCCTCGCCGGCATCGCCCGCTCGATGCCCACCTCGGGTGCTGCCGACCGCGTGGCCGAAAAGCTCGGCATCGGCATCTACGAGACGCCGACCGGCTGGAAATTCTTCGGCAACCTGCTCGATGCCGGACTTGCAACGATCTGCGGCGAGGAGAGCGCCGGCACGGGCTCCAGCCACGTGCGCGAAAAGGACGGTCTCTGGGCGGTCCTGCTCTGGCTCAACATCCTGGCCGTCCGCAAGGAAAGCGTCATCGATATCGCCCGCGAGCACTGGACCACCTATGGCCGCAACTACTATTCGCGGCATGACTATGAAGAGGTGGATTCGGCGGCCGCGAACGGCCTGATGGATGCATTGCGCGCGCAGCTCGGCACGCTTCCCGGCCGCAAGCTCGGCGATCTCGTGATCGAGACGGCGGACGATTTTTCCTACCACGATCCGGTCGATCAATCGGTCAGCAACAACCAGGGCATCCGCATCCTGTTCGTCGGCGGCTCCCGCGTGGTCTTCCGCCTGTCTGGCACCGGCACATCCGGCGCGACGTTGCGCGTCTATATCGAACGCTTCGAGCCCGACGCCGCCAAGCACGATGTCGATACGCAGGTGGCCCTTGCCGACCTGATCGAAGCCGCGGACACGCTGGCCGGCATCAAGGAACGGACCGGCCGCACCGAGCCGACCGTCATTACCTGATCCCTCACCGGGCTTCCCTCCCGTAAAGAGCGGAGGCCCGGTGACACCTCAGCGTCAATCCAGAAACAAAAAACGCCGCTTCGAAGCGGCGTTTTTTGTTCATGTCGGGAGATGGACGAGCCTCAGGACGCCGCCTTCACGCGGGCGAGGCCGGCCCGGGCGGGCTCGTATTTCGGATCGAGCTGCAGGGCATGGCTGTAGGAACGCTGGGCCTTGGCCTTTTCACCGCGGCGCTCATAGACCAGCGCCTGGTTGGCCCAGGATTCGGCGATCTTGCCGTTCAGGTTGATGGCCGTGTTGAAATCGGCAAAGGCGTTGTCGTCGTCGTTCTGCGCGACATAGGAGATGCCGCGACCGTTATACGGCTCCGGCGAACTCGGCGACAGCGAGATGGCCGTCGAGAAATCCTCGATCGCCTGCCCATGCTGGTTGCGCGCCTGATAGATCAGGCCGCGATTGTGATAGGCGCGCGGATCGGTCGTGTCGTTCTCGATCGCCTTGTTGAAGTCGGCGAAGGCCTGATCGAGCCGGCCGCTCTGGCGGTAGAGATTGCCGCGGCCGATATAGGCGACGTCGTAGCGCGGATTGAGCTGCAGGGCCGTGTTGTAGTCGGCCAGCGCTTCGGCGAGATCGCCCATGTTGCGCTCGACCAGCGCGCGGTTCGCATAGGCCTGATAGAACCGGGGATTAAGCTCGATCGCCTTGTTGAAATCGGCAACGGCACGGCGGAACTCGCCGGCACGCCCATAGGCGGAGCCACGAACGTTGTAGCCTTCGGGATTGCTCGGATCATTGTTGATGACGCCCGAAAGCGACGCGATGTTCTGCTCGGAGCCCTGCGCGCGCTCGACCTGGAGCGTGCTGTCATTGGAAGGATCCGTCTGGCAGGCCGACAACAGCACTGCGGCGCCGAGCGCTGCGAGAATGCCCAGTCGGCTGGAACGCCGTGTGCCGCGGGACGCATCCCGGCCGGCGAAACCCTCTGTCGTCACAGTCGATGTCAAGATTGATCCCTCAAATCAAGAATGCCTCAGGCACGTCATATGTCCGCGGTCTTGGGCCCCGGCTGCCACTGTAACGCCGCAACGAGCGGTTCGTTCAGGCAAGTGCGTCATCCGTCGCGAATACACCATCGGCCGGCGGATACCAACCTTGATGACATGTCGCAGACAGGCCGTCTAGCTTTGCCAAAGCGAAACACGTCGCCATCAGGCGATCGTGAGGCCGGCATGCCGGCCATAGGGAAACGGCGGCGGCGCATGCATCGCCTCCGCCGTCACCAAATCCTCAAAGCGTGCCGCCGTTCAGCGTGCCTTGGCCGCAAACTTGGCAGCGGACTTGGGCATGGGCAGCAGGCCTTCGCGCTGCGCCTGCTTGCGGGCGAGCTTGCGGACGCGGCTGATGCCTTCGGCCTTTTCGCGCGCACGGCGCTGCGACGGCTTCTCATAGGCTTCGCGGGCGCGCATCTCGCGGAAGACGCCTTCGCGCTGCAGCTTCTTCTTCAGCGCACGAAGCGCCTGGTCAACATTGTTGTCGCGAACGAGTACCTGCACGTGCTTACCATTCCTTGATATCGAGCCGAGACATGCTCAGGCTATTGTCTGTGGGCCGATCTCCAGGCTGTGCTGGAAGCAGAGCCGAACGGCGCGGTTCGTTGATCGCAAGGGCCGAAACCCCGCGAGGATGGGCGGCAAGTAGCAGATGAATGCCCTAAAGTCCACCCGCGCCCGAAACAGACGCCGATGAAACCTATCTGGCACGCGCAATCGACATCTCAAGGGGTACCCTGCCTCAGTCGTGCCACGACCCGCGCCTAATCGCGCCTGGATCATTTACCGGCCGGCTTGCGGTCGAGGAACCGGGCGAGACGCAGACCGAAGCGCCGTCATTTTCGCAGTGTCGAAAGTGAGGGCGTGCCACGTCGCAAAATGGACGTTGCGACGCGCTCCGATTTGCGATGTGTTGAAGAGACGGGGCGTCCCGGACAGGAGATCAGGCGAATGCGCAAATATTCGGTTTTTGCCGTGGCACGCGAAGCCATGCGGGCGCACAAGGGCTGGGAAGCGCAGTGGGTCTCTCCGGAGCCGCGGGCCGCCTATGACGCGATCATCATCGGCGGCGGCGGGCACGGTCTGGGCGCAGCCTATTATCTTGCCAAGGAGCACGGCATCACCAATGTCGCAGTGCTTGAAAAAGGCTGGCTCGGCGGCGGCAATACCGGCCGCAACACCACCATCATCCGGTCCAACTATCTCTATGACGAGAGCATGGACATCTATGAGCACTCGCTGAAGCTCTGGGAAAACCTGTCGCAGGATCTGAACTACAACGTCATGTATTCGCCGCGCGGCGTGATGATGCTGTCGCACGGCATTCACGACCAGCAGGTGTTCAAGCGCCACATTCATGCGAACCGCCTCTACGGCATCGACAATGAGTGGCTGTCTCCCGAGCAGGCGAAGGACTTCTGTCCCCCGCTCGACATTTCGGCTGCCGCCCGCTTCCCCATCAACGGTGCCGCCCTGCAGCGCCGCGGCGGCACTGCCCGCCATGATGCTGTTGCCTGGGGCTATGCGCGTGCCGCATCCGACCGCGGTGTCCACATCATCCAGAACTGCGAGGTCACCGGCATCCGCCGCGGGCCGGACGGCGCCGTCACCGGCGTCGACACCAATCGCGGCTTCATCGGCGCGAAGAAAATCGGCGTCTCGGCCTCGGGCCACAACTCCGTCATCATGGCGATGGCCGGCGTGCGCGTGCCGCTGCATTCGGTGCCCCTGCAGGCGCTGGTGTCTGAGCCGCTGAAGCCGATCTTCCCCTGCGTCGTCATGTCGAACACGGTGCATGCCTATATCTCGCAGTCCGACAAAGGCGAACTTGTCATCGGCGCCGGCACCGACCAGTACAATTCCTATTCCCAGACCGGTGGCCTGCAGATCATCACCCACACGCTGGATGCGATCTGCGAACTGTTTCCGATCTTCCGCCGCGTCAAGATGATGCGCCAGTGGGGCGGCATCACCGACAACACGCCGGACCGCTCGGCCATCCAGGGCGTGACGCCCGTGCCGAACCTCTTCGTCAATTGCGGCTGGGGCACAGGCGGCTTCAAGGCGACGCCGGGTTCGGCGAACCTGTTCGCCCATTTGATCGCCAAGGGCGAGCCGCATCGGCTGGCGGCGGGTCTGACGCTCGATCGCTTCCGCACCGGACGCCTGATCGACGAGGCGGCAGCCGCGGCCGTGGCGCACTGACCATGGCTGTCCCGGCCCGCTTTATCCGCAGCCTGTCCTTCCCCGCATCAGGAACACGCCCATGCTTTTGATCCACTGCCCCTACTGCGAGGAACAGCGCTCCGAACTCGAGTTCCGCGCGGTCGGCGACGCCCACATCGCCCGGCCCGAGAACATCGCCGCCATCTCCGATGCGGAATTCGAGGAATACTTCTTCCTGCGGGATAACCCGAAGGGCCTGATCTTCGAACGCTGGCGCCACATTTCCGGCTGCGGCCGCTTCTTCAATGCGGCGCGCGACACCGTCAGCGACCGGTTCCTGAAGACGTACAAGGCGGGCGAGCCGAAGCCGTCGCTGCCGATCGCCGCCATGACCGACGAGACCGTCGTCGAAACCTATGAAGCCACGGAAGGACGCGCGGAATGAGCGGCGCCAATCGGACTGCAAAAGCCGACAGCATGGGTGGAGCGAACCGCATTGCCGGCAAGGGCCGCCTGACGCCCGCGAGAACCGCGCGCTTCACCTTCGACGGCCGCACCTATCAGGGCCTGCAGGGCGACACCGTCGCCTCGGCGCTGATCGCCAACGGCGTCCACCTCGTCGGCCGCTCGTTCAAGTATCACCGCCCGCGCGGCATCGTCTCGGCCGGCCCGGAAGAGCCGAACGCGCTGATCGACGTGATGCGCGACAATGCCCGCCGCCAGCCGAACGTGCGCGCGACCGTTCAGGAAGTCTTCGACGGCATGACCGTCGCCTCCCAGAACCGTTACCCATCGCTCACCTTCGACGTCGGCGGCATCAACAACATCCTCGCGCCCTTCTTTGCCGCCGGCTTCTACTACAAGACCTTCATGTGGCCGAAACAGGCCTGGAAGAATATCTACGAGCCCCGCATCCGTGCCGCAGCCGGCCTCGGCGTCTCCCCGACCGAGGAGGACACCGACGAGTACGCCAGCCGCTACGCCCATTGCGACGTGCTGGTCATGGGTGCGGGCGTCGCCGGCCTGACCGCGGCGCTCGCCGCCGCTGCCACCGGCGCGCGCGTCATCCTCTGCGACGAGCAGCCCGAAGTGGGCGGCGCGCTGCACCACGATACCGGGGTGACGATCGACGGCCAGAGCGGCTATGCCTGGGCGCAGAATGCCGCCCGCCGGCTTGCCGCCATGGACAATGTCACGCTCCTGACCCGCACGACCGCCTTCGGCTACTACGCCCAGAACTTCGTGGCACTCGCCGAACGCGTCACGGATCACGTCTCCCGCCCGGCCCGCACCGCTCCGCGCGAGCGGCTGTGGCAGGTGCGTGCCAAGCGCGTCGTCATCGCCACCGGTGCCATCGAGCGGCACATGGTGTTTGCCAACAACGACCGTCCCGGCGTCATGCTGGCCTCGGCGGCCCGCACCTATCTCAACCATTTCGGCGTCGCCATCGGCCGCAAGGTCGGCGTCTACACCGCGCATGACAGTGCCTATGAAGCCGCCTTCGACCTGCACCGCGCCGGCATCGCCATTCCGGCGATCGTCGATAGCCGCGAGCAGCCGGGTGCGGCGGTGCTGGCCGAGGCGCAGTCTCTCGGCATCGAGGTGCTGACCGGCCATGCGGTGACCGACACCAAAGGCAAGCTGCGCGTCTCCTCCATCTCCGTCCGTCGCGTCAGCGGCGGCAGCAGCGCCCGCTCGATTTCGGTCGATGCGCTCATCACCTCGTCCGGCTGGACGCCGTCGGTGCACATGTTCTCGCAGTCGCGCGGCAAGGTGGCCTTCGACGCGGAAACGCAGCGCTTCCTGCCCGGCATCTACGCGCAGGACTGCGTCTCCGTCGGCGCCTGCAACGGCACCACCGACATCGCCGCAACCCTTGGCGAAGCCGCCGACGCCGGCGAACTCGCCGCACAGGCAGCCGGCTTCCCGGGCGGCACGCGCCTGGCCCTGACCGGCACGCAGGCCTTCGCCTGGACAGGCGGCATGGCGGGCGCCGCCTATGGCGCCGGCCCCGAGGACGACGTCAAGGCCTTCATCGACTTCCAGAACGACGTCTGCGCCAAGGACATCCGGCTGGCCGTACGCGAGGGCATGCACTCGATCGAGCATATCAAGCGCTTCACCACCAACGGCATGGCCACCGACCAGGGCAAGCTGTCCAACATCCATGGTCTCGCCATCGCGGCGGAAACCCTTGGCCGCGGCATCCCCGAAGTCGGCCTCACCACGTTTCGCGCGCCCTACACGCCCGTGACCTTCGGCACGCTGATCGGCCATTCGCGCGGCGACCTGTTCGATCCCACCCGCAAGACGGCGATGCACCAGGCCGAAGAGGCCATGGGCGCTGCCTTCGAGGATGTGGGGCAATGGAAGCGCGCCTGGTACTATCCGCGCGCCGGCGAGGACATGCATGCCGCCGTCAACCGCGAGTGCCGCACCGTGCGCGAGACGGTCGGCATGTTCGACGCATCCACGCTCGGCAAGATCGAGGTCGTCGGCCCTGACGCGGCCGCCTTCCTCAACCTGATCTACACCAACAGCTGGGACACGCTGAAGCCGGGCCGCTGCCGTTACGGCATCATGCTGCGCGAAGACGGCTTCATCTATGACGACGGCGTCGTCGGCCGCATGTCGGAGGATCGCTTCCACGTGACCACGACGACGGGCGGTGCCGCCCGCGTCATGCATCACATGGAAGATTACCTCCAGACGGAGTTCCCGCATCTGAACGTCTGGCTGACCTCGGCCACCGAACAATGGGCCGTCATCGCCCTGCAGGGGCCGAAGGCCCGCGAGATCATCGCGCCGCTGGTCGAAGGCATCGACATTTCCAACGAGGCCTTCCCGCATATGAGCGTGGCCGAAGGCCGGATCTGCGGCGTGCCGACGCGGCTCTTCCGCATGTCGTTCACCGGCGAACTCGGCTTCGAGGTCAACGTCCCCGCCGATTTCGGCCCGGATGTCTGGAACGCGATCCGCGAACGGGTCGAAGCCGTCGATGGCTGCGCCTACGGTACGGAAACCATGCACATCCTGCGCGCCGAAAAGGGCTATATCATCGTCGGACAGGATACCGACGGCACGCTGACGCCGGACGATGCCAGCCTCTCCTGGGCGGTCGGCAAGAAGAAGACCGACTTCGTCGGCATTCGCGGCATGAAGCGCCCGGACCTCGTGCGCGAGGGCCGCAAGCAGCTTGTCGGCCTTTTGACGAAGGATCCGAACATGGTGCTGGAGGAAGGCGCGCAGATCGTGGCCGATCCCAACCAGCCGAAGCCCATGACAATGCTCGGCCATGTCACCTCGTCCTATTGGTCGGAAAACTGCGGACGCTCCATCGCCATGGCGGTGGTGGCCGGTGGCAAGGCGCGGCTCGGCCAGACCCTCTATGTGCCGATGGCCGATCGGACGATCGCCGTCGAGGTGAGCGACATGGTGTTCTTTGACAAGGAAGGTGGCCGCATCCATGGCTGATCTCGCAACACGGACCCTGCCGCTTCGCGGCTTCCACGGCGGTTCCGCCACCGTTCGCCTGACGCCGGCCGCCCCCGCGAGCCGTCTGTCGCTCCGCGCCAAGCCGGATGCCGTCGGTGCGCTCGCAACCGCGCTTCAGCTGTCGTTGCCGACACGCCCGAAGACCTCGGCCACGAGCGGCACCCGCCACGCGCTCTGGCTCGGCCCCGACGAATGGCTCGTCATCGACGAAACGGAAACAGACCTTGTGGGCATCGCGGCCTCCGCCGGCGTGCTGCAGTCTGCGACCGACATCTCCCACCGCAACACGGCCATCCTTGTCGAAGGCCAGGGTGCCTCCGCCGCCATCAATGCCGGCTGCCCACAGGACCTGTCGCTCAAGGCCTTCCCCGTCGGCGCCTGCTCGCGCACCGTGTTCGGCAAGGCGGAAGTCGTGCTCTACCGCACCGGCGAAACGGCGTTTCGCGTCGAATGCTGGCGCTCCTTCGCGCCATACGTCTCGGGACTGCTGGCAGCCGGGGCGCAGGACGCCGGCCACTGAACACGGCGTCGGGCCCGTCAGGACAGGACGGGCCAGCCGCGCCAATCGACCCAGCGGCCGTGAAAATCTGCGCGGCCGATCTCATGACGCTCGCCGGTCGGCCACATTTGCAGCGTCAAAGCAGCTCCCGGCTCCGTTCCGTCGTTCTCGAGCGATAGACGCGCGAGCGGTGCCGCCTCGGTTGCGCCGCGGCCGGCGTCCGCGATCAGCGCCTCACCCCGCTCGCGGTCCTCTCCGGACAGATATTGCCAGGCGATCGTGTGATAGACGACATGCACGCAGCCGGGGCGCGGGACCGCCAGACGGCGCTGCAGCCACGATACCGCATCCGCAGCCTCGACCTTTCGCTCGGACGACGCCGCAACAGCGATCGCGGCGCGCGTCCGCGCGATCCGATCGGCCTGATCCGCCCACAGATACGACAGGAGACGTTCCGCGTCCTCCGACCGTGCGGGATCGAGAGGCCGGAGATCGCAGCCGGCCCGATCCTGAACCCGAAGGGCCGCCTCGGGCGGCGTAGCGCCTGTCCAGTCGGGCGTCAGCCTCACCGGCGATTGCGGATCGCCCCAGGCGACATCTCCGAGACGATAGGCAAAGCGGTCCCAGTGAAGGTTCAGCCCGGCACTTGCGCCGACCTCCGAGAGGCAGAGCGGTTTGCCGAAACGCTTGGCGATGGTGAGGAAGCCCGGCAGGAGCGCGGACGAGCGTCGCACCTCGTTCGTCTGCGGCGGCGAGTCGAGGCGCGCAAGAATCGTCTCGGCGTGATCGCGACAGGCGCGCTCGACCGCCTCCCATAACGTCGCGGGTTCCGTTGTGCGCGGCGGATAGACGGCTGCGAGATCCGGATCGGCACCGTCAAGAACCAGCGCATGCAGCGCACCGGCAAGCCGCAGCGGAACCGAATCGGCAGAGGAGGCCGGATTTCCCGTCCAGCCGAGAACACGGCGTCCGACCGGATGCGTATCCGTCAGGCGCTCGGCGGCAAGGTCGCAGAGCGTGGCGACGAAAGGTGAGCCCAGCGCACGGCAGCTCGCTGCCTGCGAGCGGAAGGCCGCGCGGACGGCGGCGTCGCGTGTTGCCGCGTCAAGCATCATCCGGCCGATCCTTCGGGTCGAACTGGATGATCGTCAGCCAGGTCGCGGTCAAGGCCGGCCGGCTCTCCTGTTCCACCTCGACGGAGACCTCATAGGTGACGGCGAGCATGCCGGCGCCGCGGAACCGCGCTTCCGTGAGCGTGAAGTGACCGCGGACACGCCCCCCGGACCGAACGGGCGCCAGAAACCGGACCTTGTCGAAACCATAATTGATCGCCATCGTCTGTTCGCGCACCGTCGGCAGGCAATTGTAGTTCATGGCCGACAGCAGCGAGAGCGACAGGAAGCCATGCGCGATCGTGCCGCCATAGGGCGTCTCGGCCGCGGCCCGGATAGGGTCGGTGTGGATGAACTGGTGATCGTCCGTCGCATCGGCAAAGCGGTCGATCATGTCCTGCGACACGGTTATCCAGTCGGAAATTCCGAGTTCGCGCCCGACGAGATCCTTGACCTCGCCAAGCGCGATCTCCGTGACGCGGGTCGTCTTCTCACCGTTCGCATCCATCTCGCTCATTCCCGTTGCATCATCTGCAGCCTTCAGGCGGCGTCGGGCGCCACGTACCAGCCGACCGAGCGGGCCGAAAGCTCCGTCGGCGTGCCCGCCTCCGGCAGCAGCGACTGCCAGCCGTCGCCCGGAAGCGTCAGAGCCGCCCCCGCGTGCGCGCGGTTGAAGACCACGGCCAGCCGGCAGGTCTTGGCCGTCACCGCATCGCCGGTCGAAAGGATCATCGCGAGCCCGTCGGTGCGCTCGCCCTGCCAGTCCGCAACCTCCATCGGCCGGCCGTCGAGCCGGACCCAGGCGACATCGCCCGCGCCGGTGAAGAATTGGTCGCCCGCAAACACATCAAAACGATGACGGAGCTCGGCAAGTGCGGCGCATTGCGCGATCAGGTCCGCGTCGGCCGCCGCCCAGTCGAGCCAGGTGATCGGATTGTCCTGGCAATAGGCATTGTTGTTGCCCCGCTGCGTCCGACCGAACTCGTCGCCGGCGGTGATCATGATCGCGCCGCGCGTGGCAAAGAGCGTCGCGAGCAGCGCCTTCACATCCCGCTTGCGGGCGGCAACGATCGTGCCGTCGTCCGTTTCGCCTTCGGAACCGTTGTTCCAGGAGTGGTTCTCGTTGTGGCCGTCGCGATTGTCCTCGCCGTTGGCCTCATTGTGCTTGTGATCGTGGGAAACGAGATCCCTGAGCGTGAAGCCGTCATGCGCGGCAATGAAGGTCACGCTGCGGCTCTGCGTGCCGCCACGCTGCGAGAAGATATCCGACGAACCGGCGAGCGCCCCCGCGAGCGAGCCGGTCATCCAGCCGTCACCCTTCCAGAACCGCCGCAGGTCGTCGCGCGCGCGGTCGTTCCATTCGAGGAAAGGGGCCGGGAAATGCCCGAGCTGATAGCCGCCCGGTCCGATATCCCATGGCTCGGCGATCAGCACGCGATCTTTGAGAAGCGGATCGGCCAGCATCTCGGTCAAAAGCGTCGCATCCCGGCGAAACCCCCCGGCATCGCGGCCGAGAATGGTGCCGAGATCGAAACGGAAACCGTCGATCCCCGCCGCCTCGACGAAGTGCCGCAGCGTGTCGAGGATGAGAGACCGGACCGTCGGATGGTCGCAGGCGATGGTGTTGCCGCAACCCGTATCGTTCACGAGCACGCCCGGCTGGGCATGCCGGTAATAGACGGCATTGTCGAGGCCGCGCATGGAGAGGGTCGCGCCCTCCCGATCGCTTTCGCCGGAATGGTTGAAGACGAGATCGAGAATGACGCCGATGCCGGCGCGATGCAGCGCCGCGACCGTATCCCTGAGCTCGATCAGCCCCCCTGGCACCAGCCGTGGATCGAGCGCCATGAAGGCGACGGGATTGTAGCCCCAGCCATTGGTGAGGCCGAGAGGCGGCAGATGGCGCTCGTCGATCCAGGCGGTGATGGGCATGAGTTCGACGGCGGAGACGCCGATGCGCTTGAGGTGGGCGATGACGGCCGGGTGCGCCAGGGCCGCCACGGTCCCCCTCAGCTCGTCCGGCACGTCCGGATGCAGCATGGTGAACGGCCGGACCGCGACCTCGTAGATCAGCCCGTCTCTGGAAAACAGGGGGGCTGCAACCCGTGCCTTCGGCACCTTGGTCACAAGCGCCTTTGGCACCAGATCGGCTGTTTCCGCGCCGAACTGCGTCAGGCGGGCATTATGCCGAAACGGCCGGTCGAGCTCCAGCGCGTAGGGATCGACGAGAAGCTTTGCCGGATCGAACCAGAGACCGCGATCGGGGTCGTAGGTGCCGTGGGCGCGGAAGCCGTAGCGTGTTCCCATCGGCGCATCGGGCAGGGTCAGGGCGAAGACGTCGCCCTCCTCGCGGCCCATCTGCAACCGGCGCAGCTCGGTCTCGCCATCGCCGTGGAACAGGCAGAGATCGATTCGGTCAGCCGTCTGCGAGCGCACGGCAAAGCGGGTCCACCGGCCGGTGATCGTGGCGCCGAGCGGCCGTGTCGTTTCCGTCATGCTGATCCCTCTCGCTGCATGGCAACCGGGCCAGCTAAGAGCAAATCACGCAAAGATACAACGACTTTCGTGGCCGTAGGCTCAGCGCAGAAGGACGACGCCGGCGATATTCAGGAGCACGAACAGCACGAAACCCGTGAACCAGCCGGCACTCGTGAAGAAGGCCGCAGCCATGGCGATCAACAGCGCCACGCAGAAGATGGTCAGGAACTTCGCCGCGCTCAGGAAGTGAAGATAGGTCTTCTCGTGCTCGGGATAATCCATCGGCGCACCGGTTTCGGAAGGTCCCATCTGATGTTCGGCCACTGTCATTCTCCCCGCAAGTTTCCACGCCGCAAGATGCGGCACCTCTTGGTTTCAAGACATGCCCGCACTGTTCCGCGACGTCAAGGCCCGTAGAGCACGGGAGGCATTGACGGCGCGGCCGGTTCCCGGCAAGTCGGTGGGCCAAGCCCACGCCAACGGAGAGTCTCATGCCGAAGCCGATCATCGCCATACCCGCAGATTTCCGTGAGATCGAGGGCAATGTCTGGCACGCGTCCCCGCATCAATATGTGCGCGCCGCCTTGAACGGCTCGGGTGTCATGTCGCTGCTGGTTCCGGCGCTCGAAGCCGGCAACGAGCCGGATGCGATTCTCGACCGCGTGGACGGGCTTCTGGTCAGCGGTTCCCGCTCCAACGTCCACCCGACGCTCTATGGACGGGAGGCGTTGGACACAGATGGCCCGTTCGATCCCGGTCGCGACGCCACCAGCCTGCCGCTGATCCGCCGCGCGCTCGCCCGCGGCATCCCGGTGCTTGCCATCTGCCGCGGCATCCAGGAACTTAACGTTGCGCTCGGCGGCACCCTCGCCTCCGAAATCCAGGATCTTCCGGGCCGGCAGGACCATCGCAAGCCGGACGTCCAGGAACTCGACATCGCCTATGGCATTCGCCAGACGGTCATGGTGGAACCGGGAAGCTGCCTTGCCGGCGTGGTCGGCGCCGGCGCGGTACAGGTCAATTCCCTGCACCGGCAGGCCATCTCAGACCTGGCACCGAATCTTGCCGTGGAAGCGGTTGCCGACGACGGTACGGTCGAAGCCGTGTCCGTCATCGGCGCAAAGGCCTTTGCCGTCGGGGTACAGTGGCATCCGGAATACTGGGTCGGCCGCGACAAGACCTCCAACGACCTGTTCGCAGCCTTCGGCGCGGCCGTGCGCGCCTACAGCGAGGCCCAGCGGCCAGCCAGCCGGCCGGCTACTTCGCCCGCCGCGTAAACGGCGTCTCGGTCACGGGCGTCAGCGCCTTGCCGCTTTCAAACCAGGAGACAAGATTGTCAACCACGAGGTCGGCCATCTTGTTGCGGGTGCCGACGGAGGCCGAGGCGACATGGGGCAGCAGCGACACCTGCGGCAACGCCAGCAGGCCCGCGGGCACGTGCGGCTCGCGGTCGAAGACATCGAGCCCCGCACCGGCGATCACACCCTGTTCCAGCGCCGCGGTCAGTGCGGCTTCATCCACGGTGATGCCGCGCCCGACATTGATGACGACCCCGTCGGACCCGAGCGCCTGCAGGATGTCCGCATTGACCGTGTGCTTGGTTTCCGCGCTGCCGGGCACGATGACGATCAGCGTATCCACGGCCTGCGCAAGCCCGAGCAGCGTCTCGTGATAGGCATAGGGCACATCGTCGCGGCGCGAGCGGGTGTGATAGGCGATCTCGAGGTCGAAGCCCTCCAGCCGACGCGCGATCGCCTGTCCGATGCGACCGAGCCCGTAGATGCCGATCTTGCGGCCGCTCAGGGACAACGGGCTGAGCGGAAAGGGCCCATCCTTGACCCAGCGCCCGTCGCGCAACCATTGCTCCGCGGCAGGCAGGCGGCGCAGCGTGTTGATCAGAAGCCCGATCGCCGTATCCGCGACCTCGTCGTTCAGGACGTCGGGCGTGTGCGTGACCACGATGCCGGAGCGCGCGGCGTGCCCCGCATCGACGCCGTCGTAACCGACGCCGAAGTTCGAGACGATCTCCAGCGTCTTCAGCGCATCCATCAGCGAAGCCGGGACATTGTTGAACGTCGCAATGCCCGCAACGCCGGCAGCAAGGTCCGGCGTGATCAGGCCTGCATCCGCGCCGTCCACCTGTCTCACATCGAAGAGGGCCGTCATGCGCTCCAGAGCGCGCGGGTGCATCTTGCCGGGGATGAGAATGATCGGGCGATCTTGCGACATGGCTTGGTCCTTTCAGACGTCGGCGAAGAGGAAAAAGGCCGCAACGAGGATCGTCGCAGCGCGGTGAGCGCTGCGGAAACTACCGCAAGGATCTGCGGCGTCAATTGAACCTGAAGTTTACCGTTTCCCTGCGCGCCTTGTCGTAAAGCGGGCTCTGCAAGACCGATCGCTCATTCGCCCTGCTGCAATCGCAAGGGACCGGTCGACTGGCGGATCCGCATTTCCGGCTTGATCAGGTGGATGCCATCCGGCTCGTGGCTGCCGTTGAGGCGGTCGAGCAGGGCGCGTGCGGCGCTCCGGCCCACATCCGACTGCCCGTTCCAGACCGTCGTCAGCGCCGGCGTGGCGATGGCCGCTTCCTCCAGATCGTCGTAGCCGGTGACCGACACATCCCGGCCGGGCACAAGGCCCGCGCGCGCGATGCCGTTCATCATGCCGATGGCAACGAGGTCGTTCCAGCATACGACAGCCGTTGGCTTCTGCGGCAGCGACAGGAGATGCACGGCCGCCTCGAACCCGCCCTGCATGGAACGCGGCCCGGGAATGCGCAGGTCCGGATCGACATCGATATTCGCTTTGCGCAATGCCTGGACATAGCCGAGATAGCGGTCGCGGCCGGTCGAGGTCAGGTCGGTTCCCCCGACCATGGCGATGCAGCGGTGGCCGAGACTGATCAGATGGTTGGTGGCGAGCGAGATGCCATAGGCGTCGTCACCCCGGAAAATCGGCACATCGACGCCTTCGATCGACCGCGCCACGAGGATCGCCGGCATGCCGTTGTCCTCGGCCAGCTTGATATCCTCCGGCGGCGTGCCGATGGCCGGCGACATGATCACCCCGTCACCGCCGAGCTGCAGCAGGGTTTCGATGAAGACGCGCTGCTTTTCGACCGAGTCGTAGTGATTGGAGAGAATGAAGGTCTGGCGGTCGCGATCGAGTTCCGCCTCGATGGCCTTCAGAATCTCGCCATAGAAAGGGTTCATGATGTCGTGCACGACGACGCCGATGATGCCGGAGCGAGAGGTTCGCAGGCTGGCGGCGCGACGATTGTAGATATAGCCGAGCGCCCGCGCCTGATCCTTGATCTTGTCCCGCGTGACCGACGCGACGAGGGGACTGTCCCGCAAAGCGAGGGAAACGGTCGCGGTGGAGACACCCAGTGTTTCCGCGATCGTCGACAGCTTGATCTTCTGCGCCACGTGCCCTCCCGGTCTGCCCGGCCATCTCCCTCAACGCCTTCGGCAGTGCCTGAAAACGCCCTTAAATCCTCTTAAACTGTTTAAATCGAGACTGCAATCCCTGCGCGAGGCCGCGTGTCGAGGCCTACTCGACAGCCTGAAGATTGGCGTCGACCAGCTTCAGAAGCTTGGCCAGCGTCCGGATCTGCTTGTCGGTCATGCCCTTCAGCGCCGTTGCCTCGGACAGGTCGGCCGCCGCCTCGATCGCCTGCAGTCGCTCGCGACCGTTTGCCGTGAGGTAGACCTTGGTCAGCCGAGCATCCGCTGCATCCGGCTTGCGCTCCAGAAAGCCCTGCGCCTCCATGCGGCCGATGGTCCGGGTCATTGTCGGCGCCTTGACGCCGAGATGACCGGCCAGCGCCCCGGCCGTCATGCCGTCGGTCTCCGCCAGCGCCAGCATCACGCCGTCCTGACCGGCGTAAAGCCCGCTCTCCAGAAGATTGCGCGACAGCACGGTCCGCATGGAGCGCGCCGCCTGTGCCAGCAAGGGTGCGAGCAACGGTGCGGCGGCCTCGAGACCACCCTCCCCGTCAATGGCTGCGGGATCGACGATCTTGTCGATCTTGAGCTTTTTCTGCTTGGCTTTCTTCTCGGACTTGTCTTTCTTGCCCATGCTCGCTCCCCTGCCTGCCGAAGGCTTGCATCGCCTTGTCGAGCTTGTATGACTCATATGACAATCGGGCCGCAAGGGCTTGCGCACGGCCGGATGTCGGGATGAAGCCCAGGAAGATACGCATGACGAGACCCGCTGCCCGATTTGCGGACAACGATCCGGCCCTTGCCCCATCCGCCCGCGCCCACTGGATCGCCGTCCTGCCGCTCGGCGCGCACGAGCAGCACGGCCCGCATCTGCCGTTCGAGACCGACACGCTGATCGCAGACGGCGTGGTGGATCGCGTGATCGCAGCCCGCGGCGAATTGCCTGTGACCTTTCTCCCGACCGAGCCCGTGGGATACTCGATCGAGCATATGGACGTGGCGGGGACGCGGACGCTGAGCTACAAGGAAGCCGTCGAACGCTGGCTCGGCATCGCCGCCAGGCTTCATGCGCAGGGCATCCGCAAGTTCGTCATGCTCAACGCCCATGGCGGCAATTCTCCGCTCATGACCATCGTCGCGACCGAAGCGCGTGTGCGCTACGACATGCTGGCGGTCGTCACCAGCTGGACCCGGTTCGGACAACCCGCCGGATGGATCGACCCGGTGGCAAAATCCATCGACATCCACGGCGGCGACATCGAAACCTCGGTCATGCTCGCCCTTCATCCCGACAAGGTCGATCGGGCACGGGCCGAGGCATTTGCCTCGCGGCAGACCGACTGGCAGGCGCGATTTGCGCATCTGCGCGCCTATGGCCCCCATGCCTTCGGCTGGCGCATGCGCGACCTCAATCCAAAAGGCGCGGCCGGAAATGCCGCCGCCGCGACAGCCGAGCGCGGCGAGCAATTGCTTGAGCACGCCGTCTCCGGGCTCCTCGCGCTCCTGTCGGACGTGGATGCATTCGACCTCGCGCAGTTCGACCCCGGACCGACCGAAACGATGTAATGTTATAAAGACTGGATTATCTGCGCGAGAGCATTTGCACTGCCGTGCGCCATCTCCTATATCACCGCGACGATCCCGCGCATCGACCGCCCAACGGCGCGCCGGTGGGCATCCCTCCTCAGCCCCCGAGGTTCCCATGTCCGAAGCCCCTGCGTCCGAAGCCCCCGTTTCCGAAACGTCCGTCCAGAAGCCCATCCCCGTGACCGTCCTCACCGGCTATCTCGGTGCCGGCAAGACGACGCTGCTGAACCGCATTCTCTCGGAAAATCACGGTCGCAAGTATGCCGTCATCGTCAACGAGTTCGGCGAGATCGGCATCGACAACGACCTGATCGTCGAATCCGACGAAGAAATCTACGAGATGAACAATGGCTGCGTCTGCTGCACGGTGCGCGGCGACCTGATCCGCGTGGTCGAGGGCCTGATGAAGCGTCCCGGCCGCTTCGATGCGATCATCGTGGAAACGACCGGCCTGGCCGATCCCGTCCCGGTCGCACAGACCTTCTTCATGGACGACGACGTTCGCGCCAAGACCGAACTCGATGCCGTCATTGCGCTGGTCGATGCCAAGCATCTGCCACTGCGCCTGAAGGACAGCCGCGAGGCCGAAGACCAGATCGCCTTTGCCGATGTCGTGCTCCTCAACAAGACCGACCTCGTGACCCCGGAAGAACTGGCGAAGGTCGAAGCGACGATCCGCGTCATCAACCCCTCGGCCCGCATCCATCGCACCCAGCGCTCGGAAATCGATCTCGCCAAGGTTCTCGATCAGGGCGCCTTCAACCTGGAACGCGCCCTGGAAAACGAGCCGGACTTCCTGAAGGCGGACGATCATCACCACGACCATGATCACGCCTGCGGCCCCGACTGCGGCCATGATCACCATCATCACGGACACGACCATCACCACGATCATGGTCATGATCACGCGCACGCACCGTCCGCCATCCATGACGTGACCGTTCAGTCGGTGTCGCTGCGCGGCGGCGAGATGAACCCCGACCGGTTCTTCCCCTGGATCCAGAAGATCACCCAGACCGACGGCCCGAACATCCTGCGCCTCAAGGGCATCATCGCCTTTGCCGGCGACGCCGATCGTTATGTGGTGCAGGGCGTGCACATGATCATCGAGGGCGATCACCAGCGCCCGTGGAAGGACGGCGAGCCGCGCGAAAGCCGCCTCGTTTTCATCGGTCGCGATCTCGACCGCGAAAAGCTGGAACGCACCTTCCAGGCCTGCGCGGCAAAGCCCAACTGATGCCAACCGTCGCTCCGCTCGATCTCGAAGCCCATGTCGTCGGCGTCGCCTATCTGGGCGACGTCCCCGTATTTGCCGATGCCGCCGGTTTCGTGCATCGCCTGAACGGCGGCCACGCCGTGACGCCGGCGCATGACGGGTTGCTCGTGGCGCTCCGGGACGACGCCACCGACACGCTGCTGACCGGCGGCGAGGACGGTCGGGTGCTGCGCATCACGCGCGACGGCGCCGTGACGGAGCTTGCCCACCAGCCGCGCAAATGGATCTCCAAGATCGCGGCAGGCCCGCAAGGCGCGGTCGCGTTCACCACCGGCAAGACGGCCACCGTGCGTCTGGCGGACGGCACGACGCGCGACTTCACCGAAGAGCGAACCGTCGAAGGCATCGCCTTTGCGCCCAAGGGTCTTCGCATCGCTCTCGCGCGGTACAACGGCGTTTCCCTCCACTGGGTGGCAACATCGAGCCCGGCTATCGATCTCGACTGGAAGGGCGCGCATACCGGCGTGACCTTCTCCCCCGACGGACGTTTCGTCGTGACCATGATGCAGGAAAATGCGCTGCATGGCTGGAAGCTCGATACGAAACCCGGCGCCGAGGCGCGCCACATGCGCATGAGCGGTTACCCGGCTAAGGTCAAGTCCTGGTCGTGGTCGGCCCGTGGGAAATGGCTTGCCTCTTCCGGCGCACCGGCCGCCATCGTCTGGCCCTTCCAGGCCAAGGACGGCCCCATGGGCAAAGCGCCGCTCGAACTCGGCACGCGCGCCGACGTCATGGTCTCGCAGGTCGCCTGCCACCCTGCCGAAGAGGTCGCGGCCATCGGCTACTCCGACGGCATGGTGCTGGCCGTCCGCTTTGCCGACAGCAAGGAAGTCCTGCTCCGCCGCCCCGGCAAGGGCGCCATTTCCGCCTTCGCCTGGTCGAAATCCGGCCAGCAGTTGGCATTCGGCACCGAGGCGGGCGAAGCCGGGGTCATCGACCTGACAGCGTGAGGCTTGCAACCCAGCGCACGCAAAGGGCGTATTTTCTGAAATATCCTATTTCTCATTGAATTAAACATTCCGCATGTCTAACCTTCCGGCAACCGGAGGATCGACATGCAACAGATCATCGACGTCGCCCACAATGTCGGGCCGTATGCGCAGAAGCTCGTCGATCTCGGGGTGGTCTCCGTGATCCGGTATTACAACATCCAGAACAGCACGACCCTGCCGTCGAAGTGCTTGACGAAGCCGGAGCTCATATCTCTGCATCGGGCCGGCCTCAGCGTGGCCGTCGTCTTTCAGGCCGGCGGCGGTGCCAACGGAAAACTGAGCGATCTTTCCGATGCCAAGGGCACCCGTGATGCGAAACGCGCCTCGGAATTGGCCGCGGAGCTTGGTCAGCCGACCGGCTCCGGCATCTACTTCGCCGTCGATCACGACTACGTCGCCCCGGACGATCTTGCCCAGATTGCGAGCTACTTCAAAAAGGCAAAGGCCGAGCTGGGCGGAAGCTACGTCCTCGGTGTCTACGGATCGGGTCTGGTTGCCCGCAAACTTCATGATGCCGGCCTCGTGGATCTGATCTGGCTCTCTGGTTCGTTGGGATGGTCGGGTACGCGGAGCGCGTTGCGGGATGGACTCTGGACCCTGTTTCAGAAAGACATGGAGCAGGATCTACCCTTTGGCGGTCTCGACTATGACGGCAACGTCTTTAATTCCGCAAAGGCCGATTTCGGTCAGTTTGCGACCGAAGGATCCGTCGAGACGCCGCGCAGCGTCGGGGCATCCGCCACGTTTACGGTCACCGCCCGTGGCGGCCTCAATCTACGGGCCGGCCCGGGCGAAACCTTCGGGGTCATCCAGAAATACCCCTTGGGAACGCTCGTGCACGGCGTGCAGCAGATCGGCGACTGGACCCAGGTCGATATTCAGGGCGACGGCGCATCCGACGGTTACATGCACCGTTCCTACCTCGAAGCGACCATCGGAGGCCTGCCCGCAGTCTTACAGGAAAAGGCTGCCATCGAGCCGATCGACGTCGCCAAGGCGGAACTCGCACTGGGCGTCAAGGAACTTCCCGGCTCGCAGCATAACCCCCGGATCGTCATGTATCATGCCACCACCAAGGGCGGAAAGGCATCCGACGAAACCGCCTGGTGCTCCTCTTTCGTCAACTACTGCGTCGAGCAGGCCGGACGACGGGGCACGGACAGCAAATGGGCGCGGTCCTGGCATGACGAACACTGGGGCCATGACGTCACCGCGCAACCCGCGGTCGGCGATATCGTGGTCTTCAGCCGGGTCGGAAAGAAAGAAGAAGGCGGGCACGTCGCATTCTTCCAGTCGATGACAGAGACCGAGGTCACCTGCCTGGGTGGCAACCAGGGCGATCGCGTTAGCATCTCGACCTATCCGAAAGACGGCAAGAAAGGCCCCTTCCGCTACAAACTGCTCTCGATCCGCCGCGGCTGACGCTTCCGGTCACGACAGTCGCGAACCGATGTTTCGTGAGGCGGCATCGGCGGCGCTGGAGGCAATCACGCGCCCGCCGTGGAGATGATCCGGGCAAGGAGATCGTGGAGGTCGTCGCGGTAACCGGTGCGGGCGGAGGGAGCGCCTTCGTCGGAGGTCATGGCGACGGTCAGCTTCAGGTCGGGCACGATATAGAGCATCTGCCCGCCGAAGCCCCAGGCGAAATGCACGTCGTGCCCGCCGATCTCGCGCATGAACCAGCCATACCCGTAGCCGTCGCCGGAGAAGCGCGACTGCGTGCGCTCCGCCCAGGATTGGGCAACCCAATTCTCCGGCACCACCTGTCGCCCCTCGGGCGTTCGGCCGCCATTGCGATACAGCTCGCCGAATGCCAGCAGCGAACGGGCGCTCATCGCCATCTGGTTGCCACCGAGATAGATGCCCTGGGGATCGCGCTCCCAGGCGCCGATGCGAAAACCATCGACAGGTGCAAACCAGTCGCGGGCAAGCGCCAGAGTGGATTTGCCGCCGACTTTCGTCAGGATCGCCGAAAGCAGATGCGTCGAGCCGGTGGAATAGAGCATCTGCCCGCCGGGCTCGTCCACGAAATCCGCCGCAAGCGCGAACCGGACCCAGTTGCCGCTCGAAACCCAGCGTCCGTAGTTCGGCCCCGACATCCGGTCGAGCCCTGCCTGCATGGAAAGAAGGTTGCCGATGGTGATCTTCGCAAGACGTGGATCGGGATTGGCCGGCAGGTCGCTCGCAAGAATCGGCGCGATCGGCTGATCGACACCTTTCAGCAGTCCCTTCTCGATCGCGATCCCCACCAGGGCGGAAATGACAGTCTTGGAGGCCGACTTGATATTGGTGCTATCGGTCGTCTTGTTCGACCGGTAGCCGCGCTCGGCAACGATCCGGCCGTTGCGTGCGACGATGACCGTTTCCAACGGGGACAGTCGGGCAGCGTCGTTCAGGACAGTCGACAGTTCGGTCGTATTCAGTGCCGGAGCCTGCGCATCCGTCCCGGGAACGGCCGGGCTTTGGATGAGAGCGGCGCCCTTGATTTCGGCTGCCACCGCAGTTGGGACAGGAGAGCCGCAGAAGGCAAGCGCCAGAACGGTGACTGTGACGGATGTCGGAGAAAACGGTGTCATCCGGCCGAGGTAGGTGTTTTCGGCGGGGTCGCAAGGTGGCGGCACGTCCGACGTGCCGCCTTCACGTCAACGTGACGCTTTACCAGAGCAATTCGACATGCGGTCTGCCGTCCGACGTTTTCGCTGCCGTTCGCCCGGAGCCGTCGATCGTGCAGTGGACACGCTTGCGAAAGGCCGAGAAGCTCTCGAAGGTCACGACATCGACGGGCTCGTCGAGATCGAGCGTCAACCGATAGTGCCCCTCGCGCGCCGTCAGCGCCTGCACGCCGAGAAGCTTTGCCTCGAACGGTTGACCGAGATAGTAACCGCGAACGCGGGCGCCGAGTTGATAGGGGTCGAGTGCCGGCCGGTTGCCGACGGCGGCATGAAGCGTGTTCCAGTCCCGAAAGCCATATTGCTCGGCGATGGCTTCCAGAGCGCGGGAATAGGACATCTCCGTGCCACGCGCAGCAAGCGACGACCGCAGTCGCTTCGCTTGCGCCTTGAGCGCGTCGAGGCAGGGTAACGGGGATGATGACGTCGATGATCGCATCGGGATCTCTCCAGCAAAGGCATGCCGTGATATCCGTGGCGTTCGCATTGCCATCGGGGACATGCCGGGAGGGATGACCGAAACGCATCGAAAAGAGAGGCTTCACCAAAGCTTAAGGGCTTGCGAACGGCCGGGGCTCTCACCCGTTTCTTGAAGACTAAGGCAGGCCGGCACCCGAGTCAAATGCCCGATTGAGCGGCCGACCGACGCGGGTCGGCCGGCCATCGAGATCGCGTCAGGCGACCCGCCGCATCGGCAGCGCCTGCGAGAGCTTGCGGCCGCTGGCTGTCAGCATGCCCGCAGCCCCCTTCAGCCAGCCATCCTTGAGCTCGAGGCCCAGGAACCGATGGCGCTCGAACGGGCCGGGCATGACGAGGTGCTGGGCGTGATGTGCCTGGAAGCCGAACCGTTCGTAGTAAGGCGCATCACCGACGAGCAGGATCGCGCCGTGCCCCCGCAAGGTGGCTTCGCCGATCGCCGCACGCATCAACGCCCCGCCGACACCCTTGCCTTCCTGCGCGGCATCGACCGCAAGCGGGCCGAGCAGCAGCGCCGGAATGGTGCGACCTTCGGCATCCACGCCGGCATCGACATTCCACAGACGCACGGTGCCGATCACATGGCCGTCGCCGTCACGGGCAACGAGCGCCAGCCCTTCGGCCGGCACGCGGCCACGCCGCAGCTGCTCCGACGACTTGCGCCGGCGGTTCGGGCCCATGGCGCGATCGAGCAGTCGCTCGCGCGCAACGACATCGCCGGGATTTTCGGCGTCGATGGTGAAGGCATTCTGCGCAAAGAAGGCGCGGACAGAATCAAGAACAGCGGCCATGGCGAGGCCTCCCGTACTCAAAACCGTTTCAAACGGTATCGAAGGATCATTGTGAAGGTGCGGTTCCCGTGTTCGGGAACCGCTGGCGTCCGTTACCGGAAGCCGGAAACGTCAGATGACGTAGGACTTCAGCGGGTCGAAACCGTTGAAGGCGACGGCCGAGTAGGTCGTCGTGTAGGCGCCGGTGCCTTCGATCAGAACCTCGTCGCCGATCGTGAGAGACACGGGCAGCGGGTACATGTTCTTCTCGTAGAGCACGTCGGCCGAATCGCAGGTCGGGCCGGCGAGCACGCAGGGCTCCATCTCGTCCGCATCATGCGCGGTGCGGATCGGGTAACGGATCGCCTCGTCCATCGTCTCGGCGAGACCGCCGAACTTGCCGATGTCGAGGAAGACCCAGCGATGGTTGTCATTGTCCGACTTCTTCGAAATCAGGATGACTTCCGCCTTGATCACACCCGCATTGCCGACCATGCCGCGGCCCGGCTCGATGATCGTCTCGGGAAGCTGGTTGCCGAAGTGCTTTCGCAGCGCACCATAGATGGCCTTGCCATAGGCTTCGGCCGAGGGCACGTCGCGCAGGTACTTGGTCGGAAAACCACCGCCCATGTTGACCATCTTCAGCTCGATGCCCTGCTTGGCCAGCTGCACGAAAACGCGCTTGGCATCGGCAAGAGCCACGTCCCATGCATCGACCTTCGTCATCTGCGAACCAACATGGAACGAGACGCCGTGGGAGACGAGACCGAGCTGGTGGGCGTAGACGAGAACGTCGACGGCCATCTGCGGCACGCAGCCGAACTTGCGCGACAGCGGCCATTCGGCACCCTCGCCATCCGTCAGGACGCGGCAGAATACGCGGGCACCCGGAGCGGCGCGCGAGACCTTCTCGACTTCCTCATGGCTGTCGACGGCGAAGAGCGAAACGCCGAGCGCATGCGCACGGGCGATGTCGCGTTCCTTCTTGATCGTGTTGCCATAGGAAATGCGCGAGGCGGTCGCACCGGCTTCCAGCGCCATTTCGATTTCAGCCACGCCGGCGCAATCGAAGTTGGAGCCGAGACCGGCGAGCAGGCGAAGGATTTCCGGCGACGGGTTTGCCTTCACGGCGTAATAGATCGAGCTGTCCGGCATCGCGTGGCGGAAAGCCTTGAAATTGTCCTGCACGACATCGAGATCCACGACAAGGCACGGGCCTTCCGGGCGACGGGTGTTCAGGAAGTCGATGATGCGAGCAGTCGTCATGGTTTCAATCCCAATACGTTAGGCTTCCCGATCAGCGAGGAGACCTCGCCGAGCGATGAAGGACAAAGGGCGTACGGGTGCGCGTTCGGATACCAGCCGGTGGAGACCCCGGAATCCTCACATGCGCTCGTACAGCGCGATTTGTGGATGAAGCCCGCCGAGGCGTTCATCCGGCTTTGTCTGCCATGGATTGGAGGTTGGAACCTACCGCACGTCCGGCAATGAAGGTGTGCCTCTTCAGTAACCCCGGCTGATGGAAAGCCGGCAGAGAACAAAAAGGCCCGCACCGTCGTTGCTTCAAGATGTCCTCGCAATTCCGGTTGGCCGGAAAAACGACTGGAGCGGTTAGATCCAGGTACCTTACCGATTTCCTCACCAAACGAGGGATCGGCGGACACCCACAGGCACGTGCGACTTTGGGCAGAGCGGAAATAAGAAATATCCCTGTCGTAATCAAGCGTTATTTGACCCACGCCCGATTTTTTTACGTTGCGCCGCAAGCCTCGCACCAGCTTGCGGCTCCGTCAGGATCGGCTTTCCTGTCCCGCCGGATCATCAAGAGGGTTGCAGACATTGCCAAGCCTATGTTTTGAATGACGCCGCGCGACAATGGTTCCCGGAGACGATCCCGGCCCAGACGCCTGAAGCTCCAGACCGGAGCCGCGCAGGGGAGCCGAGATGGACACACTGACCCGTATTCGCGCCTTCATCGACGTCGTCGATGCCGAGGGTTTTTCCGCCGCCGGCCGCCGCGTCGGGCGTTCCAAGGCGCTGCTCTCGAAATATGTGCGTGAACTGGAGGACGAGCTCGGCGCCCTCCTTCTCAACCGCACCACCCGGCAGTTTTCGCTGACGGAGGCGGGGCATATCTATTATCGCACGGCCTCCGAGATCCTGAAGGAGATCGACAATCTCGCCGATCTCGTGCGCGCGGGAAACTCGGATCTGAAGGGCCGCCTGCGCATTTCCGCACCGCGGACCTTCATCGATGCCGATATCGGCCAGTCGTTGATCGATTTCGGCCTTGCCCATCCCGAGCTTTCTCTGGAAATCGTCTCCGACGATCGCTTCGTCGATCTGGTGGAGGAAGGCTTCGACGTCGCCATCCGCATCACCCGGCTGGAAGACTCGACCCTGATCGCCCGCAAGCTGGACGACTTCCACATCAAGATGTGCGCGTCGCCCGCCTTCCTCGAGAAATACGGGGCGATTACCCATCCCTCGGATCTGGCCCACCGGCCCTGCGTGATCGACACCAACGGTCGCTCCTACAGCAACTGGCGGTTCGTGGATCGCGACGGGACGAATTTCTCGGTGCCGGTCAGCGGGCCGATGGAGGTCAACAGCCCGCTCGCCAGCCTTCGCGCCGCCGAATCCGGCCTTGGCGTCGCCGGCGTTCCCGATTTCATCGCCCGGCAGAAACTGGAGAATGGAAGCCTCGTGGCTGTGCTCGACGACTTCCTGCCGCACGATCGCGGGATCTACGCCATCTATCCCCACCGGCGCTATCTGCCGACGAAGGTCCGTACCCTCGTTGACTTCCTGCACGCCTGGTTTCGCAAAAGAGCGGATGCATAAGAACCCTGAGAGAGGCACGGGACGTCCTGTCCCAATTCCGTCTACTTTCAGCTGGATGACAGGCCACCCCGCTCCGCGTCGCGCGTCGGATGCAAGACCGGCGCGCCGGATGGCCCACAAGGCAAGGACCCTGTTTTCATGACACGTCAACGATTGTCGCGAGGCCTGCTTGCCGGGCTTGCCGCAGCCACCGTGCTTCCGGCGCAGGCCTTTGCCCATCCACACATCTTCGCGGAGGCGCGCCTCGAGGTCGTCTCGGACGATGCCGGTCATATCAGCGAGTTGCGGAACGTCTGGCGCTTCGACGAACTTTTCTCCGCAAGCGTCCTTCTCGATTTCGACAAGAACTCCAATGCGACGCTCGATCCGGACGAACTGGCGGAGGTCGGGCAGACCGTTCTGGATTCGCTCGCCGAATATAATTATTACACGACGATCTACGACAACGGGAAACTGGTGAAGGTCTCCAAGCCGGACGCGATCCATGCCGATTTCAAGGACAACCAGCTCCTGCTGATCTTCGCCGTCAAGCCGGCCGAGACCATTCCGCTGAAGGGGACCCTGTCCTTCGGCATCTACGACCCGACGCTCTATACGGCGATCGACTTCCCGAACGACGGAGATCTCGCCGTCGTCGGCGACAAGCTCTCGGCCTGCCAGCACAAGGTCGTGCGACCGGACCCGGACGAGGTAATCTCTCAGAACCAGTCGACGCTCACGGATGCCTTCTTCACGGATCCGACCGGCACCGACATGTCGAAGCTCTTTGCGACGAGGATAGAATTCACATGCTGACCCGCGCCCTTCGCCTGCCGCTGATCGTCGGCGCACTCCTCGTCCTTGCCGCGGCCGGCGCGCATGCCCAGTCCCCGCTCGGCATCGGCACCGCCGAGCCGGCCTTCAACACGTCCGGTTTCCTCGGCGGCTTTCTCTCCTGGGTGAACATGGAGCAGCAGGGCTTCTACCGAACCCTGACCGACGCCCTGAAAGGCATGCGCGACGACCCGTGGCATCTCTGGTCGCTCGTCGGCCTCTCCTTTGCCTATGGCGTCTTTCATGCGGCAGGCCCCGGCCACGGCAAGGCGGTCATCTCGTCCTACATGATCGCCAACGAAACCGAATTGAAGCGCGGCGTCACCCTCTCCTTCCTGTCGTCCTTCCTGCAGGGCGGCGTCGCCATCCTGCTCGTCGGCGCGGCCTATCTCGTGCTGCGCGGAAGCTCGATCTCGATGACGCAGGCCACCACCTTCCTCGAACGCATCAGCTATGCCCTGGTCGCCGCCTTCGGCGCCTGGCTGCTGTTCCGCAAGATGCGCGCGCTCGCCCGCGCGACGCCGTCATCCGAGCCGAGACTGGCGCTCGCCGGAGGCCTCGATTTCGGCCATGAGACAGAGTCTGCCGACGATCATCACCACCGGCACGCGCATGGCGACGACCATCATGCCCATGCCCACCACGCCCATGCCCACCACGCCCATGCCCACCATGCCCATGCGCACGCGGCGCACGCCCATGGTCCGGGCGAGGTCTGCTCGAGTTGCGGCCATGCCCATGCGCCCGATCCGTCCATGCTGAAGGGCGATCGCTTCCAGCTGCGCGAGGCCTGGTCGGCCGTGCTGGCCGTCGGTCTGCGCCCCTGCTCGGGCGCGCTCATCGTGCTGTCCTTCGCGCTGCTGAACGGGCTTTACCTCGGCGGCGTGCTGTCGGTTCTGGCGATGTCGATGGGCACGGCGATCACCGTCTCGGTTCTGGCCACCCTCGCCGTCACGGCCAAGGATCTCGCCGTTCGCTATGCATCAAGCGCCGGAACGGCCATGCGGGTGACGAACGGTATCGAGATCTTCGGCGCCGTTCTCGTGCTCGGCCTCGGTCTGGCTTTGCTCGGCGCGTCGCTGCAGGGCTGACAGCCCGTCAGCGACGCCGCTGATAGCGGGCCCGAAGCCAGAATACGAAGAAGAAGGCGAGCACGAACAGCGTGCCGACGGCGGCGGCGAGATAGGGCGAAATCGCGCCGAGATAGAGCATGACCCTCGGCAGCAACAGGAAACCCGCACCGAAGATCACCAGGAAGACGGCTGCGGCAATGGCGGCCGACCGGTCCCGCGGATCGAGCGGCTTCACGCGGCACCCATGACGGCGGCGATGTCCGCCCTGAGGTCTTCGAGGCGCCGGCGCTGGCGCCCGTCCGCATCGAAATTCTCCGGTGCGAGCCAGGCCTTGAACGCGGCATCGAGCACCGGCCATTCGCCATCGATCATCGAGAACCAAGCCGTATCGCGGTTGGCGCCCTTGGCGACCATATGCTGGCGAAAGATGCCTTCGAAGGTGAAGCCGAGCCGCACGGCCGCGACCTTGCTCGGCGTATTGTCGTTGTGGCATTTCCACTCATAGCGCCGATAGCCGAGATCCTCGAAGACATGCCGGGCCATGAGATAGTGGGCTTCGGTGGCGAGCGGCGAGCGCGCCATGGCATCGCCATGCGCGACCGAGCCCACCTCGACGACGCCGTAGGTCGGGTCCGGCCGCATATAGCTCGCCATGCCCACCACGTCGCGGCTCGCTCTGTCGCGAAACACCAGCGTCACCCAGTTGGCCTGCGCCGCGTCGAGCCATGCTCCGAACGCGTCCGCATCGGCAAAGGCGGCCTGCGGAAAATAGCGCAGGCGCTCGTTGATCGCGAGCCCTCCGAAAGCGTCCCAGAGCGCCTGGAGATGCCGCGCCCGGTCGTAGGGTTCGAGCACGACATAGGCGCCCTCCAGCGTCACGGGCTTCGGCGCCGGGCAGCCGGACCAACGGGTGAGATCGCGTTTCGTCATGTCATCCTCGCCGAGATCGAGACAGGGTCTGCCAGCATCTGCCGGCAGACCTTATCGTTCCGGCATAGGCGAAGGCGCGCGGCGGTGCAAACGCAATCCGGTGATGCGATCATCACCGCCGCGCATGGACAGGCAAGCCGACCGTCAGATGATCGAGGGATCGACCACGGACGGGCTGCTGCCGGCGGGAACCTTGGCGGAGGCGACCGTCGCCTCGATATGATCGACCAGCGCATCCGGCAGGCCGAGGCGACCCGCCAGCATATCGAGATAGCCGCGCTCGGTGCGGCTGTCCGGCTCGATCGTCAGGCGAGACGCCGTGTAGAGCTCGACCTTTTCTTCCTCGGTGCGGGCGGCGGCCACCAGACCGTCGATATCGACCGGGCTCGCCAGTTCGTCGCGCAGGAAGGCTTCTGCCTCGCTGTCGAGGCCGCTAGCACCGACGCGTTCCATGATGCGGGCGCGCTCGCTGTCATCGATGTGGCCGTCGGCACGCGCAGCCGCGATCATGGCGCGCACGAGCACCAGCACGAAATCGTTGCGGACGGCGGAGGGCGAGATGGAGAAGCCGGAATTGTCCGGCGGCGGAAGGATTTCCGGCGCCGTCTGGGCATCGACCCGCTGCGGCGCCTGGCCGGCCTGGTAATTCTTGTAGGCGGTGTAGCCGAGGCCCGCGATGGCGGCAAGACCGCCGAGCTTCAGGGCCGTGCCTGCGATATCGCGACCGGCTCCGGTCCCCAGAAGGACCGCGGCGAGACCGCCGGTCTTCAGCGGATTGTTGCGGGCCATCTGCACGATCTGGCCGGCCTTGTCCTTCATCGAGCCGCCGCCGAGCAAACCGCCGATCGCACCGCCGACGCCCCCCGCCCCGGCATTGCCGAGGAAACCACCCTGGGACGAACCCTGTGATCCCGAACGATCCTGCGTACCCTGGTTGCCCTGGCCACCAAGACCCTGGGAACCGAGAAACTGATCCAGCAGTTTTTTCGCGTCGAACATCCTGTCGTCAACCTCCTGATTGTGTCGTCTGCGGAGGAGACATAGGAAGCCGCATGGGGAAAACAAATGCGGCTCGGGATCGGCCGAGCGTGCAGCCGCGAGAGTTCGGAAACGCGCCCCACCCGACAAACTCTTGAACGGATGAGGCTTTTCGAGTGACTTGGATTGGGCGGAGCCGATCAGGCGGTCAGCGCGAAGGCTTCCGATGCCAGCTTTGTGATCCCCGCCCAGTCGCCGGCCGCGACCAGTTCCTTGGGCGCAACCCAGGAGCCGCCGATGCAGATTACGTTGGGCAAGGACAGGTAGTCCCTCGCGTTTTTCAGCGAGATGCCGCCCGTCGGGCAGAACAGCGTGCCGGCGAGCGGCGAGGACAGCGCCTTGAGGAAGGCGGCGCCGCCGGCCTGCTCGGCGGGAAAGAACTTCATGACCTCGTAGCCTTCGGCCCGCAGGATCATCGCCTCGCTGGCGGTGGAAGCGCCCGGCAGGAACGATGCCTCGTGATCGTCGGCGGCATCCAGCAGATCGGGCGTGGTGCCCGGGCTGACGATGAACTGCGCACCGGCCTTCACGGCTGCGGCATAATGATCGGGGTTGAGGATGGTCCCGGCACCGGTCACGGCACCCTCCACTTCCTTGGCAACGGCCTCGATCGCCTCAAGCGCGACGGGTGTGCGCAACGTGATCTCGATCGCCTTCAGGCCGCCGGCCACCAGCGCGCGGGCGAGCGGCACGGCCGTCGCCAGGTCTTCGATGATGAGCACCGGCACGACCGGCTGCAGCTTGAGGACGGACAGAAGGCGTTCGGTTTTCTCGATCATGCGGCTTCACTCCTCAATCGATTGAATCTTCCTCCGCAATACCGTCCGCATCCGCCAATGTCGAGACACATCGGCACGCATGCCCCAGTATCTGGGAGAGCAACTCGGCCAGCAAGGTGAAGAGCGACGTGGTGGACTTTCGCATTTTCTGAATTACGTTGTGACCGATGCAGAAGCGCGCTGCGAGAGCTGGACAAGGACCGGGATGGCCAAGGAGATCGAGCGGAAATTCCTCGTGAAGCATGCAGGCTGGCGGGCCGAGGCGGGACCGGGCGCGGCCATGCGCCAGGGCTATCTCGCCGCCATGAACGACCGCACCGTCCGCATTCGCCTGATCGACGGCGAGAATGCGCGACTGACCATCAAGATCGGCACCGGCATGCTGACCCGCGACGAGTTCGAATATGAGGTGCCGCTCGCCGACGGCGAGGAGTTGATCGCATCCGCCATCGGCACCGTGATCGCCAAAACGCGCTACCGCGTTCGCTGCGGGACACATGTCTGGGAGGTCGATGTGTTTGAGGAACCCTATGCCGGATTGATCGTTGCCGAAGTCGAAATGCGCACGGAAACCGACGATCTCGCCATGCCCGATTGGATCGGCGACGAAGTGACGGACGACCGGCGCTATTCGAATTTTGCCCTGGCGACGCAGAGCGACAAGCAGCGCCCGGACCTCCATCCCCCTTCTGCCGCGGGCCCGAGCACGCGAAAAGCCCCATAGGAAATGATCATGGCCTACAGACTGAAACCTGCAAAACGCTTCACCGATGACTTCCAGCGCGTTGCAGGTCGGGAGCTCGACAAGGCCATCGCGGCACTCGAGCTGCGGCCTGACGGTACCTCCCGGGCGATCCATGTCGCCCGCCGGTGCCTGAAGCGGACGCGTGCGCTCTATCGGCTCGCAGCCCCCGAAGCAGGCAAGTTCTACAAGCGCGAAAACGCGCGCTTGCGCTCCGCGGCCCGCAGCGTCGCCGACCTGCGCGATGCAACGGCGCTCATCGACACGGCGACGATCCTGCTGGAGCGCCTGGCCGGCGACGATCGGGCGGCAGCGGAACGCGCGGTCGAAGCGCTGCGGGTCCGCAAGGGCTGGGTGGTGACTGCCGAAGGCGATCTCGACGAAACGATCGACGCGATGATCGGCGAACTGCGCGACGCCAAGCTTGCCGTGGGAAAACGCACCTTTGTCAACGGCGTGCGCCCGACGGCCTACATGCTGGCCGCGGCCTGGCGCAAGGCGGTGGAGCGGGCGCAGGTTGCACTGGCTTCCAGCCACGAACATCCGACGCCCGAGCACTTCCACACCCTGCGCAAGCGAACGCAGGACTATCGCTTCTACCATCTTCTGCTGCAGTCGGCATGGCCCGGCGTGATCCTGGCGCGCGAGCGGCAGGTCAAGGCGCTGATCGACCGCCTGGGTCTCATCCACGATCTTGCCGTTCTGGCCGATACGCTCGCCCGCGAGCCCGAACTCCTGCCACCGCAGGACATCGCCATCCTGCGCCACGCGATCGGCCTCGAACTGCGCGCCGAAGAACGGCAGGCCCTCGGCGAGGCCGACGCCCTTTTCGCCGATGTTGCCGGCAAGGAGGCGGAACGCATCGCCATCCTCTGGCTCGCGGCCGCCTGAGGCCAAGGGCGTCTGGCGTTCCGGTCGAGCTGGCGTTCCGGTCGAGCCGGCGTTCCGGTTGAGCTGGACGTGCTGGACGGCTATTGCTTTGGCATGTCCCGCTCCGCCCGTCTTCTCGACCTCGTGCAGATCCTGCGCACCCATCGCCGGCCGGTCAGCGGCGCGACCCTTGCAGAGGCGACCGGCGTCAGCCTGCGCACGCTCTATCGCGATATCGCGACGCTGCAGGCGCAGGGTGCCGATATCAACGGCGAGCCGGGTCTCGGCTACATTCTTCATCCCGGCTTCCTCCTGCCGCCGATCATGCTGTCGAGCGAGGAGATCGAGGCGCTGGTGCTGGGCGCCCGCTGGGTCCGCGCCAATACCGACGACCGCCTGCAGCAATCGGCAGCCCACGCGCTCGCCAAGATCGCCGCGGTTCTCCCGGACGATCTGCGGCGGGACCTCGAAACATCCGCTCTCCTCGTCCCCAACACCCGCCGTGGCCAGCATCCTGAACGGGACATCGGCGCGTTGCGCGACGCGATCAGGGCCGGCATCAAGCTCGACATCGCCTATCGCGACGAGCGGGCTCAGGAGACGACGCGCCGCATCTGGCCCGTCGCACTCGGCTATTTCGAGGGCCTGCGCATCCTCGTCGCGTGGTGCGAACTGCGCGAAGGGTTTCGCCATTTCCGGATCGACCGCATGATCGAGGTGACGCAAACGCAGGAGACCTGTCCGCGCCGCAGCGAGGTCCTTCTGGCGGAATGGCGCCGCGAGAACGGTATCGTGCACGACCTTTGACAGCGGCGCCCCATGCTGACAGAAACTGACAGGGTCACGGTCTAAACCCGATCTGCCGGACGATCCGGCGCATCAGGAGATCCCCATGGAACCGACCTACATCATTCTTGCCGTCGACAATCCGCTCGCAAGCGCCGCCTTCTACGAAACGATCCTCGGCGCGCAACCTGTGGAAGCGCAGGCGACCTTCGCGCTCTTCCGCATGAACGCTGCGACCATGCTCGGCCTCTGGTCGAAGCACACCATCGAGCCGCCCGTCTCCGCGGCCGCCGGCAGCACCGAAGTCACCTTCGTGCTGGAAGGCCGCAAAGCCGTGGACGCGTGCCATGACAGATGGAAGGCGCAGGGCCTTCCGATCCTCCAGGCACCGGTCGAGAGGGATTTCGGCTACACCTTCACGGCCGCTGATCCGGACGGCCACCGCCTGCGCGCCTTTCACCCGGCAGAGCGGGGCTGACGACCCCTCCCCGACGCATCCGGGGTGATTGCGCGCGCGCGCCGAACGCGGTATTTCACCGCCCATGACGAACAGCGCAACGACACTGCCCCCGGAAGCCCAAGGCTCGTTTCTGGTCGCGGCCCTTTACCACTTCGCCCGGCTCCACCGGTTCGCGGATCTGCGCGATCCGTTGCAGGCGGTCTGCGACGACCACGGCGTGAAGGGCACGCTGCTTCTCGCGCAGGAAGGCGTCAACGGCACGATCGCCGGCACGGAGGGCGGCATCGCCGCCGTGCTCGCCTTTCTGCGTGCGCAGCCCGAATTCCGGAATCTGGAACACAAGGAGAGCCGGGCAGCGGCCATGCCGTTCCTGCGCATGAAGGTGCGGATCAAGAAGGAGATCGTCACCATGGGCGTCGAGGATATCGACCCCCTGACGATCGTCGGCACCTATGTCGAGCCGAAGGACTGGAACGCGCTGATTTCGGACCCGGAAACGCTGGTGATCGACACGCGCAACGATTACGAGACCGCGATCGGCACCTTCCGCGGTGCGCTCGACCCGCAGACCAAGACCTTCCGGGAGTTTCCGGACTGGGTGAAGAACCAGACCGGCCTGCACAACAAGCCGAAGATCGCGATGTACTGCACCGGCGGCATTCGCTGCGAGAAGGCGACCGCCTTCATGAAAAGCCAGGGCTTCGACGAGGTCTATCACCTCAAGGGCGGCATCCTGAAATATCTGGAGGAAACGCCGCCGCAGGAAAGCCTGTGGGAAGGCGCCTGCTTCGTATTCGACGATCGCGTCTCGGTGACGCATGGGCTGGGCGAAGGCGAGCACACGCTCTGCCATGCCTGCCGCCAGCCGCTGACGCTGGAAGAACGCGCCTCACCCGTGCATGAAGAGGGCGTCGCCTGCGTCCACTGCCACGACACGCGCACGGACGAGGATCGTGAGCGCTACCGCCAGCGGCAGCGCCAGATCGCGCTCGCGAAGATGCGCGGCTCAAAACATCTCGGAAGCTGAGCCGATGCCGGACGACATCCTCGTTTCGGATTTGCGCGAGGTGCCGCACTTTCGCGAGATCATGACGGAGCGCCTCTGGACCGCCTGGTGGCGCGACGAAGGCCTGATCACGCGGGAGCAGCTCGCGCGGAAGATCGAGGACAATCTCACCTCTTCCGGCATTCCGTTCGGCCTGATCGCGCATCGCGGCGATGTCTTCTGCGGCACCGTTTCCGTCATCGAGGACGACCTGCCGGCGCGCCCGCAATACCGCCCCTGGCTTGCCGCGCTCTGGGTCGAGGACCACGCGCGCCGCCAAGGCGTCGGCGAACGCCTGATCGACGGGGCGCTCGCCAAGGTCGCTGGCCTGGCCCCCGAGATCCATCTCTACTGCACGCCCGAAAATACGCCTTTTTACGCGCGCCGTGGCTGGGAGAGGCTCGAAACCGATGTCGGCGGCGTCAACATCTTTCGCCGCCGCCTCGCCGGCTAAACTCACGCCGCCGTCGTTTCCGCGTGGTTGCCCTTCGGGAAGGCACTCGCGAGTTGTTTGTACCAGAGGCCGCTCTTCTTGATGGTGCGAACCTGTGTCTCGTAATCGACATGGACGATGCCGAAACGCATCCTGTAGCCTTCCGCCCATTCGAAATTGTCCATCAGGCTCCAGGCGAAATAGCCCTTCATCGGATAGCCCTCGGAAATCAGATCGGCCGTGACGGCGAGATGTTCGGCGATATAGTCGAGCCGCGGCTGGTCGTTCACTGCGCCGTTCTCGACGCCCATGTTGTAGCAGGCGCCGTTTTCCGTAATGTAGCAGTCCGGAAGGTCGTAGCGCGCGTTGACGGTGCGGATGAGATCGCCGAGCGCCTGCGGGAAGATCTCCCAGCCGATATCGGTCTTCGCCTCGTTGACGAAGGGCGCCGGCTTGGTGGCCGGAAACTCGGCACCTTCGGCCGGATCGTCGCTGACGCGCATCGGCGTGTAGTAATTCACGCCCCACCAGTCGAGCTTTTGGCTCATCACGGCCATGTCGCCGGCCTCGACCTCCGGCATGCGCGACCCCAGCGCTTCGAGCACGCTGTCGGGATAGGCGCCCTTGAAGATCGGGCCGAAGAACACGCCATTGTGGAAGTCGAACGCCCGTTCGGCAGCGGCCTTGTCGGCTTCGCTGTCGCTGCCGGGATAGACATGCATGGGATTGATGACGATGCCGACCGGCAGGTTCGGCCGTTCCTCGCGCACCGCGGCAACGCCAAGGCCGTGGGCGAGGTTGGTCACGTGCATGGCATGCAGCGCCGCCTCCATGTTCGTCTCACCCGGCGCATGAATGCCGTAGAGGTGGCTCAGCCACACCGAGCACCAGGGCTCGTTGAAAGTTGCGACCGCATCGAGCCGGTCGCCGAGGCGGGCGATGACGGTGCGGGCATAGCGCTGGAACGCAAAGGCCGTCGAGCGCGCCGTCCAGCCGCCGTCACCGGCGAGCGTCAGCGGCAGATCCCAATGATAGAGCGTCGCGAAAGCCTTGATATCGCGCGCCTTCAACCCGTCCACGAGCCGGTCGTAGAAATCGAGGCCCGCCTCGTTCACAGGTCCGGTGCCATCGGGAATGATGCGCGGCCAGGCGATAGAGAAGCGATAGGCCTGCACGCCGAGGCTCGCGATCAGGTCGAGATCGTCCTCGAGGCGATTGTAGTGATCGCAGGCGACATCGCCATTGTGCCGGCCGAAGACGCGGCCCGGCATGTTGGAGAACGCATCCCAGATGGACGGCTTGCGCCCGTCCGCCTTCGACGCACCCTCGATCTGGAAGGCGGCCGTGGCCACCCCGAACAGGAAATCGCCGGGAAAGCGCGCGGCGAGCGTCTTCGGATCGGTCATCACTCGTGTCCTCTTCAATCATGGTCTTAGGCAACGGCCATAACGCCACCGCGTGGGGGAAAACCAGAGCCGCAGACCTTGGCAAGCGCGGAAGACTATCCACGCGAACATGAACGCCGGATGACCGAAAAGACACGCGTCCACGAAAAAGCCACCGGATGCGGAACATCCGGTGGCGATAAACGGCCAAGATGTGGAACGTCAGACCGAGACCCAGGCGCCGTTGCGCTTGGAGGAACGCACGCAGGCATCCACGAAGAACATGCCCTTCATGCCGTCATCGATGGTGGGATAGGTGACGGCCGGATCGACCTTACCGCCGGAACGTTTGGCCTGAATGGCACGCGCGGCCTCGGCATAGATCGTCGCGAAGCCTTCGAGATAGCCTTCCGGGTGGCCGGAAGGAATGCGCGACACACGGTTGGCCTCGTCCAGTGCGCCTGCCCCCATGCGCGTCAGAAGCTGTTTCGGCTGGCCGAAGGGCGTGTACCAGAGATAGTTCGGGTCCTTCTGCGTCCATTCGAGCCCGCCCTTCGTGCCGTAGACGCGGACCTGCAGCCCGTTTTCGTGACCCGGCGCCACCTGGCTGCACCAGAGCAGGCCCTTGGCGCTCACGCCGTCCTTCTCCTTGAAACGCAGCATGACATGGGCGTTGTCGTCGAGAGCACGGCCTTCCACGAAACTGTCGAGATCGGCCGCAAGTTCCTCAAGCTCCAGCCCGGAGACGAAGGCACCGAGATTGTAGGCATGCGTGCCGATATCGCCGGTCGATCCGCCCGCGCCGGAGCGTGCCGGGTCCGTACGCCATTCCGCCTGCTTGGAGCCCGATTTCTCCACCGCATCCGTCAGCCAGTCCTGCGGATACTCCACCTGCACCAGCCGCACGCTGCCGATATCGCCGCGCGCGACCATCGCGCGCGCCTGCCGCACCATGGGATAGCCGGTGTAATTGTGGGTGAGAATGAACAGCGCCTCGCTCTCGTCGGCGAGCGTCTTCAGCTTCCGCGCGTCGCCCAGCGTCGAGGTCAGCGGCTTGTCGCAGATGACGTGGATGCCGCGCTTGAGGAATTCGCGCGCGACTTCGTAGTGCACATGGTTCGGCGTTACGATCGCCACGGCCTCGATGCCGTCCTTCAGCTTGGCCTCGCGGATCGCCATCTGCCTGTAATCGGCATAGGTGCGGGCCGGGTCGAGACCGAGCTCGGCGCCCGAGGCCTGCGCCTTTTCCGGCGTCGAGGACAGAGCGCCTGCGACCAGCGTGAACTGATCGTCGAGACGCGCCGCCATGCGGTGCACCGCGCCGATGAAGGCGCCCTGCCCGCCGCCCACCATTCCGAGCCGGATGCGCGGCTGGCGCGCCTCCGCTGCCTTACCTTCGATGGCCATGTCTGTTCTCCATTCTTCCTGTCGCGCGAATGCGGTGTCGTCTCAGATGCCGAGCATGCGCCGGTTGGCGGCTTCGTCGGTGCCGCCGGTCGCAAAATCGTCGAACGCCTTTTCCGTCACGCGGATGATGTGGTGCTTGACGAACTCGGCCCCCTCGCGGGCACCGTCCTCCGGATGCTTCAAGGCGCATTCCCACTCGACCACGGCCCAGCCGTCGAAATCGTTCGCCGTCATCTTGGAAAACACCGCGCCGAAGTCCACCTGTCCGTCGCCGAGCGACCGGAAGCGACCGGCCCGGTTCACCCAGCTCTGGAAGCCGCCATAAACGCCCTGCCGACCCGTCGGGTTGAACTCCGCGTCCTTGACGTGGAACATCCGGATCCGGTCCTTGTAGATGTCGATATTGTCGAGATAGTCCAGGCACTGCAGGATATAGTGCGAGGGATCGTAGAGCATGCAGGCGCGCGCGTGGTTGCCGGTGCGCTCCAGAAACATCTCATAGGTGATGCCGTCATGCAGGTCTTCGCCCGGATGGATCTCGTAGCAGATGTCGACGCCGCAGTCCTCGGCATGGTCGAGGATCGGCGTCCAGCGCTTCGCCAGTTCATCGAAGGCGGTTTCCACCAGCCCCGCGGGGCGCTGCGGCCAGGGGTAGAGATAGGGCCAGGCGAGTGCGCCGGAAAAGCTTGCCATCGCGCTCAGACCGAGATGCTTCGACGCGGTCAGCGCAAGCTTCACCTGATCGACGGCCCATTCCTGCCGGGCCTTCGAATTGCCACGCACCTCCGGTGCCGCAAACCCGTCGAAACCTTCGTCATAGGCCGGGTGGACAGCGACTAGCTGACCCTGAAGATGCGTCGACAACTCGGTGATGACGACGCCATTGTCGCGCGCCTGCCCTGCCAGATCGTCGCAATAGCCCTTGGATTCCGCCGCTTTTCTGAGGTCGATCAGACGTGCGTCCCAAGTGGGCACCTGTACGCCCTTGTAGCCGATATCGGCTGCCCATTTCGTGATGGCATCGAAGGAATTGAACGGGGCTTCGTCGCCCGCAAACTGTGCCAGGAACAGACCCGGCCCCTTGATCGTCTTCATCTTGCAATTCCTCCATCCTGTCGATCGGCCACAGCGCAGCGATCTCTCGCGCAGACACCTTCGCCTGCCGTTTATTGAGCAAATTCCGCTCGGCTGCAACGTTGCAGCCGAGCCCTACGGTATCACTCTGCCATGTCGGCGCAACCCATTCCGGCCACCGCATCGCGACCTGGCGTCCGTTCAGAGGCATGAAAAAGCCGCCTGCGAACGTCCGCAGGCGGCTTTTGATCGATGATCAGAACGGGGAATCCGGGAAATAGAACTTCTCGGCATTTTCCTTGGTCACGAGCGTCGCGTCGAGCGTGTAGGTGCCGCTGACGGGCACCTGATCGTAGAGCGCGGACGCCGTCAGTTCCATCGCCGTGCCGACCATGGCCGGGGGATAGAGAACATCGACCGGGATCATCGTGTCGCCGTCCATGACTTTCTTGATCATGTCCTTGGAACCGGCACCGGCGACGACATACTGGATGTCCTTGCGGCCGGACTGCTCGATGGCCTGCAGCACGCCGACAGCCATGTCGTCGTCCTGGCACCACACCACGTCGATCTTCTGGTACTTGGTCAGGAAGTCCTGCATGACCTTGAAGGCATCGTCGCGGTTCCAGTTGCCGAACTGGCGGTCGAGCACCTTGACGTTGGAGCCGGCGATACCCTTGTCGAAACCGTCCTGGCGCTGCTGATCGATCGGGATCGGCAGGCCGCGAATGACCACGACCTGCGCGTCCGGCGTCTTGCCGGCGATGTACTTGCCGGCGACTTCGCCGAGCGCCGGATTGTTGCCGGCGACGTAAAGGTCGCGGATCGTGTCGTCATTGACGCTCGGGGCACGGTCGACGATGGTGACGAACTTGCCCTTGTCCTTGACCTCCTTGATGGCGTTGACCAGCGGATCCGGGTCGGACGGCAGGATGACGAGGGCGTCGATGCCCTGCGTGTTCAGGTCCTGCACGGCATTGGCCTGGTTGGCGGCGTCCGGCGATGTCTTGACGATGACGTTGAGGCCGGGATGCTCGGCCATCAAGAGCTTCGCGACGCGCTCGGCATGGAAGACCACGCCGGAAGTCCAGCCGTGGTCGGCGGCCGGAATCGAGACGCCGATCGTCTTCGTCTCCTGCGCGAAGGCCCCGCCGGACAAGGCTGTGCCTGCCAGCGCCATTGCGAATGCCAGTCCCAGTATACGTTTCTTCATGGTGTTCTCCTCCCAATGATGCGGGCTTCTGGGCATTGGCCCGGGCGCCCGCAAACCCTTATCCTGTCTATGGCCGGCGGATCAGGAACCTCTGGACCAGCATGGCGATGATGATGATGGCGCCCTGGATCGCGCTCAGCAGGTATTCGCTGACCACATTCGACAGGAGCATGATATTGCCGACGATCTCCAGAATGAACGCGCCGCAGATCGTCCCCCAGATGCGCCCGACGCCGCCACGCAGCGCCGTGCCGCCGACCACGACCGCGGTGATCGCCTGCAGTTCCCAGAGAATGCCGGTGGTGGCAGAGGTCGAGCCGAGCCGGGGCACGTAGATGAGGACCGCGATGGCGACGCAGAGACCCTGGATGATATAGGCGATGGTGCGGACGCGGTTGACCTTGATGCCGGAATAGCGCGCGACATCCTCGTTGGAGCCGACGGCCACGACATGCCGGCCGTAGCGCGTGCGATAGAGCACGAAGGCACCGATGGCGGCGGTGACGAAGATGACGACGATCGGCACGGGAACGCCGAGAATGGTGCCGAAATAGGCCGGACGATAGAGCGACTGCACGGCGGGATCGCGAAGCGTGATGGCGCCGCCCTGCGACAGCCATGTCGTGAGACCACGATAGATGCCCATCGCCCCGAGCGTCGCGATGAAGGGCTCGATCCGCCCGACGGTGGTGACGAGACCGTTGGCAAGGCCGCAGACGGCCCCCACGAGCACCGCGATACCGACGCCCGCGAGCAGCGTCATCGTGGGATCGCCCCCCGCCCCGCTGTTGAGAAACAGGATCATGACGCTCGCGACGAAGGCGACCATGGCGCCGACGGAGAGATCGAGCCCGCCCGACGAGATGACGAAGGTCGCGCCGACGGCGATGACCGCGATGAAGGCGCTGCGCGCAAGCACGTTGGTCAGGTTGTCGATGCTGAGAAAGTTCGGATGCGCGAAGGCACCGAGCACAAGAAGAAGCGCCAGCGCGATGAACGGCGCGACGGCCCCCAGATCGATGTTGCGAATGGATCGCGCCGGCTTTGCGCCGTTTGCCGTCATATTGGTCATTGTCCCCCGCGTCACGCGGCCTCCCCAGAAACGCCGCCGGAAACCCCCGTCGCCAGCACGACGATATCGTCTTCCGTCATCCGCTCGCCTGCGACCTCGCCGACGATGTGCCCCGACCGCATGACGACGATCCGGTCGCAGATGCCGATCAGTTCCGGCATTTCCGAGGAGACCACGATGATGGACCGGCCCTCCTCGGCCAGACGGGCAATGAAGGCGTAGATCTGTTCTTTCGTGCCGATATCGATGCCGCGCGTCGGCTCGTCGATGATGACGATCTGCGGATCGAGCAGCATCATCTTGGCGATCAGCAGCTTCTGCTGGTTGCCGCCGGAGAGCTGGCCCGCGAGCAGGTCCTTGCGGCCGGTGCGGATATCGAAATCCCGGATCGCCGTATCGAGCGCCGTCTCTTCTTTCCTGCGATCCACCTGCAGGCCGCGCACGAAGCGACCGAGCGAAGCGAGCGTCAGATTGACCCGCAGATCCTTGGCAAGGAGAAGCCCCTTGCCTTTGCGATCTTCCGAGAGATAGACGATGCCGGCCTTGAGACTGGCATGGACGTCGCGAAACTGTGCCGGGCGGCCATGCAGCATGACCGTGCCATGCGCCGGGCGAAGGCCGACCATCCCCTCCATCAGCTCCGTACGCCCTGCCCCGACGAGACCGGCGAACCCGAGGATCTCGCCCTTGCCGAGCCTGAAGGCGGCATTGGTTGCGTAACCGGGAACGGACAGACCGGAAACCTCCAGCACCGTCTCGCGCGATGCGACAGACACGCGGTCGGGATAAAGCTTGGCGACATCGCGGCCGACCATGAGCCGCGCCATATCGGCGGGCTGAAGCGTGGACGCCGCATGCGTCGCGACGGTGCGGCCATCGCGCAGCACGGTGACCGTGTCGGCGATATCCTTCACCTCCGGCAGGCGGTGCGAAATATAAAGGACTGCAATGCCACGGGCGCGAATGTGCCGGATCACCTGCAGCAGTGCTGCCGTCTCGTGCGGCGTCAGCGACGCGGTGGGTTCGTCGAAGATGACGACGCGATGCGGCACCAGCAGCACGCGGGCGATCTGCACGAGTTGTCGCTGGGCGATCGACAGCCGGGAAACGACCGTTTTCGGATCGATGTCAGCGCCCAGCGCACGGACCGCCGCACGCGCGCCCTCGTTCATCGTCTTGTCGTCGAGCGTCAGCCCGCGGACGACTTCGCGGCCGAGATAGATGTTCTGGGCAACGGTGAGATCGGGCGCGAGCAGAATCTCCTGGTGAACCAGCACGATGCCGCGGCCTTCCGCATCGACGGGTCCCGACAGCACCACCGGTTGGCCATCGATCAGGATCTCTCCCCGCGTCGGCGGAAGATTGCCGGCGATCAGCTTCATCAGCGTCGATTTGCCGGCCCCGTTCTCGCCGATGATCGCATGCACCTTGCCGGCCTCGATCGTGAGATCGATCCCCTTCAAAACCTCGACGATCCCGAACGTCTTGGAGAGCCCGTTCGTCTGCAGCACCGGCGAAGCCGACAGGGGAGCAGCGCTCATGCGGCGCTCCGCGCCGTGCAGCCCAGGGCACCGCAGCATCGATCAGACAAGACAATGAGTACGGGATGGCTTACGGACGGATCTCCCCCGCAAGCGCGCAATGGTGCTGTCGAAATCACGCTCAATCTCCTCCGGGATCGAAGCTAGCGCAATTGATGAGGTACGTAAAGCAGCTTTGTGGGCCCGATCACGGAGAGGTGTTCACCCTCCCTAAGATATTGTTAAATTACGATTTACCGGAATTCTGAGGGTATCGGCACGTGGAAACGCGATCGGCGCGTCCGCTTTCACGAACGCGCCGATCTTCCGATGCCAGAAGAGGGGCCAAACCGGCCTTAGACGTAGCGGTTGACGACGTTCTCCAGGTATTCCTGCCGGCCCGAGCGTGGGGTCGGATTGAGATCGGTCGCTTCCACATGGGCTGCGAGATCTTCGAGCGACATTGAAGTGAGCCGCTTGCGACCCTCCTCCGTGCTCCAGCCCGCATAGCGCTCGTCGAGCGGACCGGACAGCGCCTTGTCCTCGATCATCTTTGCGGCAGCCTTCAGACCGCGTGCGCAGCAATCCATCCCGCCGATATGACCGATCAGCAGGTCTTCGGCATCCAGCGACTGACGGCGCAGCTTGGCGTCGAAATTGGTGCCGCCCGTTGTGAAGCCGCCGCCGGCCAGAACCTGATAATAGGCCAGCGCCATTTCCGGCACATTGTTGGGGAATTGGTCGGTATCCCAGCCGGACTGATAGTCGTTGCGGTTCATGTCGATCGAGCCGAACAGGCCGAGCGCGTTGGCGAGCGACAGCTCATGCTCGAAGGAGTGGCCGGCAAGGATGGCATGGCCCTGCTCGATGTTCAGCTTGACCTCGTTTTCGAGCCCGTAGGACTTGAGGAAGCCGTAGACCGTCGCGACGTCGTAGTCGTACTGATGCTTCGTCGGTTCCTGCGGCTTCGGCTCGATCAGGATCGCGCCCTTGAAGCCGATCTTGTGCTTGTATTCCACAACCATGTTGACGAAGCGGCCGAGCTGGTCGAGTTCCTGCTTCAGATTGGTGTTGAGCAGCGTCTCGTAGCCTTCGCGCCCGCCCCAGAGCACATAATTTTCGCCGCCGAGCTTCACGGTCGCGTCCATGCAGGTCTTGACCGTTGCAGCCGCGAAAGCGAACACATCCGGATCCGGATTGGTCGCCGCACCCGACATGTAGCGGCGGTGGGAGAAGAGGTTCGCTGTGCCCCAGAGCAGCTTGACGCCGGTTTCCTGCTGTTTGCCGGCGAAGTAATCGACGATCTCGTTCAGGTTCCTGGTGTTTTCCGCAAAGGTCTTGCCCTCGGGACGCACGTCGGCATCGTGGAAGCAGTAATAGGGAACGCCGAGCAGATCGAAGAATTCGAACGCCACGTCGGCCTTCAGCTTGGCCGCCTTCATGCTGTCCTCGAACCAGGGACGCTCGAAGGTTTGCCCGCCGAAAGGGTCGCCGCCCGGCCAGACGAAGGTGTGCCAGTAGGCAACGGCAAAGCGCAGATGCTCTTCCATCCGCTTGCCCATGACCACTTCGTTCGGGTCGTAATGGCGGAAGGCCAGCGGGTTCGTGCTGTCAGGGCCTTCGAAGCGGATCTTCTGGATATCCTTGAAATAACCCGTGCTCATGATGTTTCCTCCAATAGGTCGATGTTCGGGATCAGTAGGCGGCGCGGATGGCGGGGTAGAGCCGGCCATAGCGCTGATAGGCATCGTCGTAAGCCTCGCGCAGCGAAGCGACCGGCGCGACCGTGTGGGCGGTCTTCGGCGGCGTGAAGACGGAAAGGGGATCGGCAGCGGTGGCCGCGACCAGGCCGAGACGGGCAGCACCGAAGGCCGCGCCGAAATCGCCATCGGCCGGCACATCGACCGGCAGGTCGAGCGCGGTCGCGATCGATGCCAGCCAAAGGGTCGAGCGCGAGCCGCCGCCGATCGCCGTGACCCGGTGCAGCTGGGTGCCCGCACGTCTCAAGGCTTCGAGGCTGTCGCGGATGGCGAAGGACACGCCTTCCAGAACCGCCTGCGTCAGCACGGCCCGGCTGCTTTCATGGCCCAGCCCGATGAAGGCGCCGCGGATGGTGGCGTCGTTGTGCGGCGTGCGCTCGCCCGAGAGATAGGGAAGGAAGGTGACGCCCGTCGGGGCCTGGAGCGTGTCCCCCAGCTCCCGCGTCAGCTCCGAGGCGCTGCGGCCGGTGACGCCGGCATGCCAATTGAGCGCATCGGTCGCCGACAGGATCACGCCCATCTGGTGCCAGGTGTCCGGCAGGGCATGGCAGAAGGCGTGGACCGCACTTTCCGGATTGGGCAGGTAGCGCGCATTGGCCGCAAACAGCACGCCCGAGGTGCCGAGCGAGACGAAGGCCTGGCCCTCGCCGATCGTGCCCATGCCGCAGGCGGACGCCGCATTGTCGCCCGCACCGCCCGCGACGACGACACCGGCGCCCATGCCCCAGCCGGACGCGAGGTCCGACTTCAGCGTGCCCGCGGGCGCCGTGCCCTCGACCAGCGACGGCATCTGTCGCTCGCTCAGGCCGGTTGCCGCCAAGAGGCTCTCCGACCAGGCCCGCTTGCCCGTATCGAGCCAGGACGTGCCGGCCGAATCCGACATGTCCGACATATGCTCTCCGGTCAGCCAGAGGCGCAGATAGTCCTTCGGCAGCAGCACCCAGCGGACCTTGGCAAACACCTCCGGCTCGTGCTTGGCCACCCAGGCAAGTTTCGGCGCGGTGAAGCCGGGGAAGACGATATTGCCGGTGATGGCGCGGAACTGCGGATCGGCATCGAGCGCCGCGGCCTCGGCATGCGAGCGCGTGTCGTTCCAGAGAATGCAGGGGCGCAGCACGCTGTCGCTGTCGTCGAGCAGCGTTGCGCCATGCATATGACCGGAAAGTCCGATACCGCGCACGGCGGCAAGCTCCGTCGGATGCGATGCCTTCAGCCCCGCGATCGCTTCCTGCGTCGCGCGGATCCAGTCGGCGGGGTCCTGCTCGGACCAGCCGGGATGGGGGCGCAGCACGTCGCAGGCGCCGGTCGCCGAACCGACGATGCGCTGTTCGCCGTCGATAAGCAGCGCCTTGACGCCCGATGTGCCGAGATCGATGCCGAGATACATGAAATGCTCCTAGTTTTCGCCGCTTGCCAAACCGAATGGGCGAAGCGCGTTGCCGTCCGCCTCGTCTGCGAACGGCAGGTTGTCTTTCAGAAAGATATCGATGCGGATACGCTCCTGCGCGTCGACCGCGGGTATGCCGTCCGCCTTGGCCTTGAGAACCCGGATGGCGCTGCGCACCTCGTGGCCGGCATCCTGGTTGAGCACGGCGTCGATCAGATCGGCTTCGAGCGCCGCACGCGTATGCAGCGTCAGCTCGTGGGCGATGATCGCGCGCGGCCGTGGGCCCAAATGCCGCCGCAGGGCCGCGATCAGGCCGCGATTGCCCGCGCCAAGGCTGTAGATGCCGGCGAGATCGGAATGTTGCGCCAGAAGATCCGCGATCAGCCGTTCGGTCGCGGCGGGATCGTCCTGCCCTTCGAGCACGGGCAGCAGGGTGCAGGTTCCGGACAGGGCGGACTTAAAGCCGTCGAGCCTGTCGCGATGATCGCGCACCAGCATGGAGCCTGCGAGGACCGCAACCTTTGCTGTCTCGGAGGCCTCTCGGCCGACGAAGCGCCGCATCAGGCTGCCGGCGGTGCGCCCGGCGGCATGGTTGTCGATGCCGGCAAAATGATCCCGGCAAGCGGGCCCGAGATCGGACACCAGCGTAACCAGCGGAATGCCGGAGGCCTGCACGCGCAGCGCGGCATCCATCACATCGGGCGCGTCCACCGCCACCACGGCGATGCCCGCCGGCTCCTGCGCAATCGCTGCATCGAGCGCCCGGGCAACGGCGGCACCGTCGAACGGGGGAACGACGACGAGCGAAATCGCAACGCGATCGGACGCGGGCCGTACCACGGCCTCGCGCACATGCCGCTCCAGACCCCGCATGAACGAGTTGTCGCCGCCCGGAAGAATGAAGGTGAAGGGATAGACCCGGCTCTTGGCAAGGTTCGCCGCCGCCATGTCGCGAACGAACCCGATCGCCGCGATCGCCGCCTCGACGCGCAGGCGTGTCGCCGCCTTGACGCCCGGCCGCCGGTTGAGAACCCGGTCGACCGTCGCGAGGCTGACGCCCGCTTGTGCAGCGATATCGTGAACGGTCGGTCGCATGTTTCCTCCGGAAACGAGATCTAGAGGAAATCTTGATGTACGTAAATCAGAAATTCCAGCCCCGACTCCGAAAACGAAAAACGCCGGCACGAGGGCCGGCGTCGATCAGAGAGAAAGGACGGTTTTCAGTGCCCGCCGCCGGCACTGGGCGCAACCGGCTTCGGCTTCTGGATGACGAGGACGCAGAAGATGAGAGCGCCGAACAGGAATGTCAGCAGCACGAAAATATCCGCGAATGACAGGATGGAAGCCTGCCGCTGGACGATGCCGGCCAGCTGCTTCATGGCGATGGTCGTGCCGTCCATGCCATGGGCGTTGTAGTTGCCGGCGATCTGGTTCAGCTGCGCCATGGCTTCCGGGTTGCTCCACGTCACATGCTCGGAAAGCTGGGCGTAATGCACGTCCTGCCGCCGCGTCAGAATCGTGTTGATCGCCGCGAGACCCACGGCGCCGCCGAGGTTTCGGGTGAGGTTGAAGACGCCGGATGCGCCCCGGACCCTGTCCGGGGACAGCGTGCCGAGCGCCACATTGTTGATCGGCACCATGCACATCATCATGCCGAAGCCGCGCAGGATCTGCGGTACCAGGAGCTCGTAGAAATCCCAGTCGGTGGTGATGTTCGTCATGATGTAGGTGCCGCCCGAAAACGAGGCGAAGCCGATCACCATCAGTACGCGCGGGTCGAACTTGCCCGAAAGAATGCCGGCGATCGGCGCCGTGCAGAACATGGCGATGCCCGAGACGAACATGGTCTCCCCGATCATCAGCGAGTCGTAATGGCGGATCTGCCCGAGATAGAGCGGGTAGAGATAGGTCAGCCCGTAAAGCCCGATGCCCATGATGAACGAGAAAAGCGAGCCGAAGGCGAAGTTGCGGTTGGTGAAGGCGCGCAAATCCACCACGGGGAAATCGACCGTGAACACCCGGTAAAAGAATACGACGGCCGCGACGACGCAGGCAACGGCGCCGATCACGATATGCCCGTCGCTGAACCAGTCGTTGGTATTGCCTTCCTCCAGCACATATTCGAGGCAACCGAGGAAGACGCCCATGGAAAGCAGCCCCCACCAGTCGAACTTCTTGACGAGGCTGAGCTCCGGCTTGTCGAAATCGATGTAGTTCCAGGTGACGATGGCCACCACGATCCCCGGGGGAATGTTGACGAGGAACAGCCAGTGCCAGGAAAAGGCATGGCTGAGATAGCCGCCGACCGTCGGCCCGATGGTCGGCGCCAGAGTCGCGATGAGGCCGATGATGGGCGAGACGATGTTGCGCTTGGAGGGCGGAAAGATGGTGAAGGCCGCCGCAAAGACGGACGGGATCATGCCGCCGCCGATGAACCCCTGCAGCGCGCGGTAGATGATCATCTGGTCGATATTGGTCGCGGTCGCCGCAAGGGCGCTGGCGACGGTGAAGCCGGCGGCCGAGCAGGCAAACAGCACGCGCGTCGACACGATGCGGGCCAGCGTGCCCGAAAGCGGGATCATGATGACTTCGGCGATCAGATAGGCCGTCTGCACCCAGCCGATCTCGTCGGAGCCGGCAGAGATGCCGGCCTGGATCTCGGCGAGCGATGCGGAAACGATCTGGATATCGAGGATCGACATGAACATGCCGACGACCATCGCGAAGAAGGCGATCAGCCGGCGCGGATCCATCTTCTCGTCCGCGCCCGTCTTGGCGCCCGATCCGGAGCCTGAACCCGCCGCCATCGCACTGGGCCGTCCGCCGGCGGTTGCAGTTGCACTCGCAGCCATGGGCTTGCTCCCGTGCGAGCGCCAAGGCCTCTCAAAGGGCCTCGGAGCGCTCGATATGGTCATAAGGACATCCGTCCGGGCGGCGGGGCGGAGCCGCTGTCGCCCGGACGACAGAAGATGCAGACGGATCAGCGCGCGGCGGCGGTATCCGTCGTCGTCGGCGCAGTACGCGTATCGACATCCACCACGACGCTGAGGCCGGCCTGCAGGCGCCCGCTGTCGAGCACGTCCTGCGGCAGAGCGATGCGCACCGGCACGCGCTGGATCACCTTGGTGAAGTTGCCGGTCGCATTTTCAGGCGGCAGCAGCGAGAAGACCGAGCCGGAAGCCGGTGCGATGGATTCGACGGTCGCCTCGATCGGCTTGTCGTCATAGGCATCCACATGCACCTTCACCTTGGAGCCCGGCACCAGGCCGGCGATTTGCGTCTCCTTGAAGTTGGCATCGATGTAGAGCTTGTTGACCGGCACGAGGGCGGCGAGACGCTGGCCGGCCGAAACGAGATCGCCATCCTGAACCGCAAGATTGCCGACGACGCCGTCATAGGGGGCCTTGAGAACGGTGAAGGCAAGATCGCGTTGCGCCTTGTCGCGCGACAGTTCCAGCGAGCGGATCGTGCTCTCGGCCTCGGCGCGCTGGGCTTCCAGCACCGAGACGTTGGCGGCGGCCGCTGCGATCGTCGCATCCGCGGCGAGAACGTTGGCCTTCGCCTGGTCGAGCGCCACATTGGCGCTGTCGAGGGAAGCGACCGAACCGACGGCCTTCGACTGGAGGTCGCTGGCACGCTTCTGCGTGATATCGGCCCCGCGCACGGTCGCTTCCAACGCGGTCTTCTGCGCCCGGGCCTGCTGCAGGCTCGCCTGGGCACCGGCGATCTGCGCATCGAACCGCGCGAGAGACAGTTTTTCGGTATCGATCTGGGCCTGCGCCTGATCTGCGGCGATCCGGTAGTCGCCATTGTCGAGCGTCACGAGCGGATCGCCCGCCTTGACCCGCTGGTTGGCGACGACGTTCACCGTCTCCACATAGCCGGAAACCTTAGGCGCGATCGAGGTCAGATCGCCTTCGATATAGGCATCGTCGGTCGAGATCATGAAGCGGCCATTGGTCCACCACTCATAACCGAACCAGCCGGCCGCGCCGAGGACGGCAAGGCCGATGATCGGGACCACCAGGCGGCGGCGCTTCGGCTGCTTTTCAGGCGCGTCGGGCGCGGGCGCGGCAATGGGCGCGACAGAGGCCGGCGCATCCGCCGCTTTTGCCGTCGCGGCACCATCCGTCGTGTCGAAATCCTCACCCACCGGCCGCACATGCGCTGCCGCTGTCTTGCTGGAACCTGCCATGGTCGACGTCCCCGGAAAATAGTAAGAAAAGCAAACTGAACCGTTCAGTTCGATTTGACATAGGCAAGTTGATCCCGCATATCAAGTGAAATCGAACCGCTCGGTTCGAAAAGTTAATGAAGGGAGAATGCGATGCCTGCTCTGCAGCGAGTCGATGCCCGAACGACCGCCGTCGAAGCCGAGGCTCCGGTCGCCGAAATATCGCGCCCGAACGGCATCGCCGGCTCCACGTCGCCAGACGGTTGCGACGCTTGCGAGATTGCCACAGGCGGACGACGGGCAGCGGGCGAGGATCCCGTGAAGCGCGACCAGATCATCGATGGCGCCAAGCGCGTCTTCATGGCCGTCGGCTTCGATGCCGCCAGCATGAACGACATTACCCGTGAAGCCGGCGTCTCCAAGGGCACGATCTACGTCTATTTCGGCGGCAAGGAGGACCTGTTCGCGGCCATGATCGAGCGCGAGCGGGCCAAGTTGGTCGCCAGCATGAAGCATGTGATGCACAGCAATCACGGGCCTGTGGATGCCGTTCTCTATGATTTCGGCGTCACGTTCGTCACGCATCTCTGCTCGGACACGACCGTCCGCGGCATGAAGATGGTGCTGAGCGTCAGCGAGCGCATGCCGGATCTCAGCCATCGCTTCTTCTCGGCCTCGCCGGAAAACGGCTATACGATCCTTCGCACCTATCTGGAAAGCAAGATCGCCGAGGGTCTGTTCGATATCGAGGATACCGATCTCGCCGCACGCCAGTTCATCGAGCTCTGCATGCCCGGCCTCTTCAAGCGCCGGCTGTTCGGCTGGCTGCCCGTTCCACCGGATGCGGAAGAGATCGACCGGACCGTCCGATCGGCAATTGCGATGTTCCTGAAATTTTATATCGCGAAAAAGTGATGTAACGTGATGTCGAGACCGGTTCGGCGTGCTGCGGGCGACTTGCCGCGTGCCGATTTCCCGTTACATGGGTAGCGTTGACGCCTGCCGCCTTGCGCAGGCACCCCGCACCAGCCTCTCAACGAGGCCGCCCCTATCAAGGAAGGACCCGTCCCGATGCAGGATTTCCTGCTGCTCATGCAAGACCCAGCCGCCTGGATCGCGCTCATCACGCTTGTCGTCATGGAAGTCGTGCTCGGCATCGACAACCTGATCTTCATCTCCATTCTGACGAACAAGCTGCCGCCCGAGAACCGCGACAAGGCCCGCAAGATCGGCATCGGCCTGGCTCTCATCATGCGCCTCGGCCTGCTCTTCGCCATCGCGTGGATCGTCAAGCTCGACTCCGACCTCTTCACGATCTTCGGCATGGGCTTCTCCGGCAAGGATCTGATCCTCATCGCCGGCGGTATCTTCCTCGTCTGGAAGGCCACGAAGGAAATCCACCATTCGGTAGACGCCGAGGATCACAAGGAAGATCTCGTCGGTGCCGGCAAGAACGTCGTGCAGATGACCTTCGGTGCCGCGATCGGCCAGATCCTCATCCTCGACCTCGTCTTCTCGATCGACAGCATCATCACGGCCGTCGGCATGACGCCGCACGTGCCGATCATGTTCATTGCCGTCATCACCGCCGTGACGGTCATGCTTCTGGCCGCCACGCCGCTCGCCAACTTCATCGAGAAGAACCCGACCATCGTCATGCTGGCGCTCGCCTTCCTGCTGATGATCGGCGGTACGCTGATCGTCGAAGGCTTCGGCGTCCACGTGCCCAAGGGCTACATCTACGCCGCCATGGCCTTCTCGGCTGGCGTCGAGGCACTGAACATGTTCTCGCGCCGCAAGCGGGAGCGGGAACGCGCCGCCAAGGCCGGCGTGGTTCCGACGCGCCACTGATCGCTCGGATGGCATGAATGATCTGACGAAGAGGGCCTGGCAGAATCTGCCGGGCCCTTTCCTGTCCTGAGGCACGCCGCGCACGGCCTCCGCCTTGACGTGCGGCGGGGAATATGGTCTCACGCCCGCGATTGAAGACAGCTGGCCTCGCCCTTGAGGCGCTTGGTCGCGTGTCTTAGCCTTCGAAGGCCGGGGCCAGTGCGGCGGCGCTTGCCCGGAAACGCCAGCAGCACGCCAACAGGCCGAGATCATGACAGACACACCAGTCCGGGTGCGCATCGCTCCCTCCCCCACCGGCGAACCGCATGTCGGCACGGCCTATATCGCGCTGTTCAACTATCTCTTCGCCAAGAAGAACAACGGCACCTTCATCCTGCGGATCGAGGACACGGACGCCACGCGCTCGACGCCTGAGTTCGAAGCCAAGGTGCTCGATGCGTTGAAATGGTGCGGGCTCGAATGGTCCGAAGGCCCGGATATCGGCGGCCCCTACGGCCCCTACCGCCAGTCCGACCGCAAGGACATCTACAAGCCCTATGTCGAGAAGATCGTCGATGCCGGCCACGGTTTCCGCTGCTTCTGCACCTCCGAGCGTCTTGCGGAAATGCGCGAGGCGCAGCGCGCTGCCGGCAAGCCGCCGAAATATGACGGCCTCTGCCTGCATCTGAGCGCCGAGGAAGTGACCCGCCGCGTGGACGGCGGCGAGCCCCATGTGGTGCGCATGAAGATCCCGACCGAAGGCGTCTGTTCCTTCGTCGATGGCGTCTACGGGCCCGTGGAAATTCCGTGGGATGCCGTCGACATGCAGGTCCTGCTCAAGGCCGACGGCATGCCGACCTACCATATGGCAAACGTGGTGGACGACCATCTGATGCGCATCACCCATGTGGCGCGCGGCGAGGAATGGCTGTCCTCGGTCCCCAAGCACATCCTGCTCTATCGCTATCTCGGCCTTGAGCCGCCCGTGTTCATGCATCTCTCGCTGATGCGCAATGCCGACAAGTCGAAGCTCTCCAAGCGCAAGAACCCGACATCGATCTCCTACTATTCCGCGCTTGGCTATCTGCCGGAAGCGCTGATGAACTTCCTCGGCCTGTTCTTCATCCAGATCGCCGAAGGCGAGGAGATGCTGACCATGGCGCAGCTGACCGAGCATTTCGATCCGGAGAACCTGTCGAAGGCCGGCGCGATCTTCGACGTGCAGAAGCTCGACTGGCTGAACGGTCGCTGGCTGCGAGAGGGGATTTCGGAAGAAGACTTCGTCGGCCGCGTGTTGGCCTGGGCCATGGAGAACGGCCGGATCAAGGAAGGCCTGCGCCTCTCCCAGTCCCGCATTTCCAAGCTGGGCGACCTGCCCGACCTCGCGGGCTTCCTGCTGAAGGCCGATCTCGGGCTCGACGCTTCCTCCTTCGCCAAGGTGAAGACCTCGCCGGAGGAACTGGTCGAGATCTTCAAGACGGTGCAGCCGGATCTCGAAACCATCGTCGAGTGGAACGCGGAATCGGTGGAAGCCGAATTGCGCGCCAGCTCGGACCGGATGGGCAAGAAGCTGAAAGTGGTGCTCGCGCCGCTCTTCATCGCCATCTCCGGTTCGTCGCGCTCTCTGCCCCTGTTCGACAGCATGGCCATCCTCGGCCGCTCAGTCGTGCGCCAGCGCCTGAAAGTCGCGGGTCAGGTGGTTGCGGCGATGGCGGCCAACGCCGGGAAGTAACCCAAGGAAAGGCAGCCTCCTCATCCGCCTGCCGGCACCTTCTCCCCGCTTGGCAAGGGCGAAGGGACAAGCGGCACCCATGAGGCCCCAATCGAGGCACGTCCCTCTCCCCGCGAGCGGGGAGGGCCTCGGGTGAGGGGCGACGCTACCGATCATCATTATCGCGGCCTTGCCGCCACAGGACAGGCAACCATGACCGAAAAGCTCGACACCGCCCTCTCCTCCGACGTCACCGAAGTCCGCGCGCAGAAGCTGAAGCTGCTGCGCGAGCAGATCGGCGATGTCTATCCCGCGCATTTCCACCGGACCATCACCAACGGCGACCTTGCGGAGAAATACGAAGGGCTGGAGCCGGATGCCGTGACCGAGGATGTGGTCACCGTTGCCGGTCGCGTCTTCTCGTCGCGCAATTCCGGCATGTTCATGGATATCCGCGATGCCGGGGCTAAGATCCAGATCTTCTCGCACAAGGACACGACGCCCGAGGCAGCGCGCGCGCTGCTGCCGATGGTCGATATCGGCGACATCATCGGCGTCACCGGCGTCGTGCGCCGCACCAAGCGCGGCGAGCTGACGATCAACGCCCAAGAGATCACCATGCTGACCAAGGCGCTCCTGCCCATGCCGGAGAAGTGGCACGGCCTTTCCGATATCGAGCTGCGCTATCGCAAGCGGCACCTCGACATTCTCACCAACGAGGATTCGAAGCTCCGCTTCCAGCAGCGCGCCCGCATCATCTCCGGCATCCGCCGCTTCATGGAGGAGGACGGCTTCATGGAGGTCGAAACCCCCATGCTGCACTCCGTCTATGGCGGGGCGACCGCCGAGCCCTTCAAGACACACCACAACACGCTCAAGCTCGACATGTACCTGCGCATCGCGCCGGAGCTGTTCCTCAAGCGCACGCTGGTCTCGGGTCTTGCCGACAAGGTTTTCGAGGTCAACCGCAACTTCCGCAACGAAGGCGTCTCCACCCGGCACAATCCGGAATTCACGATGATGGAGTGCTACTGGGCCTATGCCGATTACGAGGACATCATGGATCTCGTGGAGCGCCTGTTCTCCTCGCTCGCCATGGCCATCCACGGCACGACCGACGTGACCTTCGGCGACAAGACCCTCTCGTTTGCAGGCCCGTTCAAGCGCGTCCCCATGCCGGATGCGGTGAAAGAGGTGACCGGCATCGATTTCCTCGCCATCAAGACGGACGAGGACGCCCGCGCCGCCGCCAAGGCCGCCGGCTTCGAGGTCGAGAAGGACTGGACCTGGGGCGAATGCCTCGCCTTCATCTTCGAGGAAAAGGTGGAGGGAACGCTGGTGCAGCCGAGTCACGTCACGCATTTCCCGAAGGACATTTCGCCCTTTGCCAAGGAAGTGCCGGGCGAGCCGCGTCTGGTCGAACGTTTCGAGACCTATTGCAACGCCTGGGAAGTCGGCAACGCGTTTTCAGAGCTGAACGATCCGGAAGAACAGCGTCGCCGCATGGTGGAACAGCTGGAGCAGGCCCATGCCCGCGGCGAGAAGGAAAAGCAGCTGGATGACGATTTTCTCGATGCGATCGACCAAGGCATGCCGCCCGCAGGCGGTCTCGGCATCGGCGTCGATCGTCTCGTGATGCTCCTGACCAACGCTCCGTCGATCCGCGACGTCATCCTCTTCCCGGCCCGCCGCAAGGCAGACTGAAGACTTCACCTCGCAATCACCGGCGCCATCAATGCGTGGCGCCGGTCTCCTCGGTCGTCACCTCATGCGGCACGGCCGCTTCATGGGCAGGCTCGGGAGTCTCTGGCGCGTGTTCGGCGGCGCCTTGCGGAGATGCCTTCGTCACCTGTGACGCCTCTTCGGCAGCCGGACCATGCGCCTCCGCCTTCGCATTTTCCGTCTTCGAGCCTGCCTCGTGACCTGCCTCGGGGACCGTCACGGCCTGCTCGGCGGGTGCATGCTCGGTTGTTGCCGCAGGCGGTGCGGAGGTGTCCCCGCCCATGCCGGGGATCAGCCGCATCACGGTGGACAGCACGCCGGTCTGCGCCCCGCCCGCTTCTTCCGGCGGCGCGCCTTCGGCCTTCTGCGTCTCGCCACCCATGCCCGGGATCATCGCGGTCACGGTTGCAAACCATCCACCCTTTGCCGCAGGCTCCTCTTCCCCTTCCGGTGCGGCCTCATGGCCGGAGGCAGCGGCGGCAGCGGCTGGTTCATGCCCTTCCGAAGGCTTGGCATCGGCTTCAGCGGCTTCACCATGTCCTTCGGCAGCTTCGCCCTTCGCGTCCGCGGCCTCTCCATGGCCTTCGGCGGGCGCAGCCTTCCCTTCGGATGCGCTCTCGCCATGCCCGCTGGCAGGCTTGCCATGTGCTCCGCCCGTATCGCCCTCGACGGGGGCGGACGAATCGGCCACCAGCGTCTCGCAATCGGTGCGGTCGGTCATTTCGGTCAAAGCCGTGCGGATATCCTCGGGTGAGAGCGTCTTGCGCTCGCCATAGAACAGCCCCACGGGATTGGCCCTGCCGTCGGCGTAGCGCGCGATAAAGGGTTGGTCCATGTCCGGCAGCTTCGTCGGGTCCGGCGCAAACAGCACCTCGGCGCCAATGGCCGCGCCACGAAGATTGGCCCGTCCCTCGGGCCCCGCGCGGTCGAGCACGACGACCTGATAGAGATCCGCCTTCTCCGCCTTTGCCAGCACGCCGGCGACGCGAAGCGCGGTGCGCACCCGCTCGATGCCGTCGACGCTATCGGTCCGGACATATTTGCGCAGCCAGCGCTGACCACCGCGATTGAGCTTGATGAAATCGGTCGTGGTGCAGGCGACGCCCGAGGGCTGGGAGGCCTTCACCTCTGCCACAGCATCCGAAAGGAGACCGCTCTGCAGCGCGTAGGCGCCACCACCGCCCGCCACGAGGAGACAGGTGGCCGCGCCGATGAGACGCTTCTTCGACAGCCGGACTTTCAGGGAAATGCCTTTCACCTCAGCCGCTCCATACCCGATCACGCGCTCCAACGGCCTGCCAGCGGCAGACATCCTGCCCGGACCGTAAACGAACGGGGTTGAGGAAGCTTTAATCCGAACCGGTCGCGTGCCCGGCGACGCGATGCGAAAAACCGCGCCGCCGCGTCTTTGCCCTTGATTGCCGATGGCCGGATGGCGCATGACCTTGGGCAGCGACGGGGACGTCTGCCGCACACCGGCAACGCGGCCCCTCCGGGTTTTCGAACGGAATCCAAGAGCATCGGACAGGACGGCATGGCACGGATCGGGATAGTGGGCGGCGGCATCATCGGTTGCGCAACGGCGATCCATCTGATCGCGCGGGGCCATGACGTCACGGTCTTCGAACAGGATGCGGCCGGCCTTCCCGCCTCCGTCGGCAATGCCGGCATCATGGCAATTCCGGAAATCGACCCGATCGCCCGACCGGACATGCTGATGTCCGCACCGCGCTGGCTTGCCGATCCGCTCGGTCCGCTGACACTGCGCTGGAGCGACCTCCCTGCCCTCACCCCCTGGCTGCTCGCCTTCCTGCGCTCGGCCCGCCCGGCACAGGCCGTCCGCACCCGCACCGCCCTGCTCGGCCTGATGCGCACGGTGCTCGACGATCACAGGCACCTTGCCGAGATGGCCTGCCTCGTGGACCCCGTGCAGCACACCGGCGCCATGACGATCTTCGATGCGCAGACATCGCTCGACGCGGCCTTCCGCCATGAAAGCGAAACGGCAAAACTCCTCGGCTTTGCCGTCGAGCGCCTGAGCCCGGCCGAGGTGCGCACGCGCATTCCCGCCCTCGAAGGTTCGCTGGCGGGCGGCATCTTTTCCGCCGGCTACCACACCTTCCGCCATCCCGAGACCTTTTTGCGCGCGCTCCAGGCGCAGCTGCGCGATCGGGCGACCTTCACCGAGGCGGGCGTCGCCGCTGTGCGACCGGGCGCGGACGGCATCACCCTCACCACGTCTTCGGGCGTGCGCCATACCTTCGACAAGGCCGTGATCGCCGCCGGTGTCTGGTCGCGCGACCTCGTGCGCGGCCTCGGGCTGCGCGTCTCGCTGGAAACCGAGCGCGGCTACAACACGACCTTCGCCGATCCCAAGGTGACGCTGCCCATGCCGATCTTCTTCTCCGAGCACGGCTTCTGCGCCACGCCCTTCGACAATGCGCTGCGGGTCGGCGGGGCGGTGGAACTGGCACGGCCGGATGCGCCGGCAAATTTCGCCCGCGCCAAGGCGATGCGCACGAAGATGCGCCGCTACGTGCCGGCTCTGCCCGAAACAGGCGGCACGGAGTGGATGGGCCGACGTCCCTCGACACCCGACAGCCTGCCGGTGATCGGCCTCAGCCCGGACGATCCGCGTATCGCGCTGGCCTTCGGCCACGGTCATCTCGGCCTGACGCTTTCGGCCACCACCGGCCGGCTCGTCGCGAATCTCTTCGACCAGGGCGAGCAGCCGGCGCTCGCGCCATTCAGCATCCGCCGCTTCCAGCGCGGCCAGAAGACCTGAGGAAGAATCATGCACAAAGTCATTTTCGATACCGATCCCGGCGTGGACGACGCCATGGCGCTGCTCTTCCTGCACCAGCACCCCGACATCGACCTTCTCGGCATCACCACCATCTTCGGCAATGCCTCGATCGAGACGACGACCCGCAACGCCCTGTTCCTGAAAAGCGCATGGGACATTCCGGCACCGGTCGCCAAGGGCGTGGCGGAGACGATCGAGCCCGCCCGCGCCCATGTCGGCTGGCCGGTGATGATCCACGGCCATGACGGGCTCGGCAATATCGGTGTGCCCGACACAGTGGACGGCGAGCCCGATGCGCGTCCCGCGCATCGCTTCATCATCGACACGGTGCGCGCCCATCCCGGCGAGGTCACGCTGGTCGCCGTCGGACGCATGACCAATCTTGCCCGGGCGCTGGCCGAGGACCCCGAGATCGTCTCTCTGGTCAAGGCCGTGGTCATCATGGGCGGTGCCTTCGATGTCGCCGGCAACATCACGCCGGCCGCCGAGGCCAATATCCATGGCGACCCGGAAGCCGCCGACATCGTGATGGGTGCGGCCTGGCCCGTGACCGTCATCGGCCTCGACGTGACGATGAAGACGATCATGACCCGTCCGGCCCTGGCCGAAATCGCCGCCGCCTCGGGACCGCGCGCAAAGCTGCTCGCCGAAATCTCCGATTTCTACATCGATTTCTACGCCCATATCGTCGAGGACGGCATGGTGGTGCACGACAGCTGCGCCTGCGTCTATGTCGTCGCGCCCGAGCTCTTCACCACGCGAACCGGTGCGATTCGCGTCGTCTGCGGCGGCATTGCCGATGGCCAGACCATCCAGAAAGCCGATGGCCGCTCTTTCCCGCCAAGCCCCTGGGACGGCCTGCCGAGCCAGACCGTCTGCACGGATATCGATGCCGACGCCGTCATGGCGCTGATCACGGAAACGCTGTCGCGCGCCTGACGCGCCGACAGCAAAGAATCCCGGCCGTCTCTCTGGCGGCCGGCTTCGGTCCGGCTATCTAGAGAAAGATGAAACCGGAAACGCTGCTCTATCCCACGCCCAAGGGCCTGTTTTGCGAAGCGGGCGGCTTTTACATCGATCCGGTACATCCGGTCGACAAGGCGCTGATCACCCATGGCCATGCAGACCACGCCCGCTCCGGCCATGGCGAGGTGCTGGCGACGCGGGAGACGCTGGAAATCATGGCGATCCGCTACGGCGCCGATTTCTGCCGCCAGTCGCAGGAGGCAGCACTCGGCGAGACGATGACGATCGGCGATGTGACCGTCAGCTTCCATCCGGCCGGCCATGTTCTCGGCTCCGCGCAGATCGCGGTCAGCCGCGGCGGAACGAAGATCGTCGTCTCCGGCGACTATAAACGCCGCCGCGACCCGACATGCCTCCCTTTCGAGCCGGTCCCCTGCGACGTCTTCATCACGGAGGCGACCTTCGGCCTGCCCGTCTTCCATCATCCGCCGGATGCGGATGAGGTCGGCAAACTGCTCACCTCCCTGCGCCAGTTTCCCGAGCGCGCCCATCTGGTCGGCGCCTATGCGCTCGGCAAGGCCCAGCGCGTGATCATGCTGCTGCGCGAAGCCGGCTATCACGAGCCGATCTATATTCATGGCGCGCTCGTCAAGCTCTGCGACTATTATCTCTCCAAGGGCATTCCGCTCGGCGAACTCCGCCCGGCGACCGTGACCGCGAAGGAGAAGCCGGCCTTTGCGGGCGCCGTCGTCATCGGCCCGCCCTCGGCCTTTGCCGACAAATGGGCCCGCCGTTTCCCAGACCCGATTCCGATCTTCGCCTCCGGCTGGATGCTCGTGCGCCAGCGGGCCAAGCAGCGCGGCGTCGAACTGCCGATCATCATCTCGGACCATTGCGATTGGGCGGAACTGACCGACACCATTCGCGAAATCCGCCCGGGACAGGTGTGGGTGACCCATGGGCGCGAGGAAGCGCTCGTCCGCTGGTGCGAGCTGGAAGGCATCAAGGCCCGACCGCTGCATCTGGTGGGCTACGACGACGAGGGCGAATGATGCGGGATTTTGCCGAACTCTTGGACCGCCTCGTTCTCACCCCCTCGCGCAACGCGAAGATCCGGCTGCTGACCGACTATTTCCGCACGGCGCCCGATCCCGATCGCGGTTATGCGCTGGCGGCCCTGGCAGGCACGCTGACGCTCTCGACGGTGAAGCCGAACGTGCTGCGCCAGCTGATGCTGGAGCGGATGGACCCGATCCTCTTCCAGTATTCCTACGATTACGTGGGAGACCTCGCCGAGACCATCTCGCTCGTCTGGGAAGGCACCGAGCCGGATGAGGCCGAGGTCGGCGATCTCTCGCTCGGATCGATCGTCGAGAAGCTGCAGTCGGTCGGTCGCGCGGATGTCCGCAGCCTCGTGCGCAGCCTGCTCGACCGGCTCGACGGCTCCAGCCGCTTCGCCTTCCTCAAGCTCATCACCGGCTCCATGCGCATCGGCGTCTCGTCGCGGCTCGTCAAGCAGGCGCTGGGCGAGATGGGCACGGTCGATGTCACCGAGATCGAAACCCTTTGGCACGGCCTGCTGCCGCCCTATGTCGAGCTTTTCGCCTGGCTCGACGGCCATTCCGGTCGTCCCGAACTGACCATGCCGGCCGTCTTCCACTCCGTCATGCTGGCAACGCCGGTGGGCGACAAGGACCTCGACAATCTCGACCCCGCCGATTTCGTGGCGGAATGGAAATGGGACGGCATCCGCGTCCAGCTCGCCAACCTCTCGGGCACGCGCCGGCTCTATTCCCGCAGCGGCGACGATATCTCCGGCGCCTTTCCCGACATTCTCGAAGCCGTGGATTTCGAGGGCGTCATCGATGGCGAGCTGCTGGTCGGCGGCACGCTGCGCTCCAATCAGGCGACGCGCAGCTTTTCCGACCTGCAGCAGCGCCTGAACCGCAAGACGGTCACGCGCAAGACCATCGAGGAATACCCGGCCTTCCTGCGCGGCTACGATCTCCTGTTCGACGGCCCCCGCGACATGCGCCCGGAACCCTTCGACGTCAGGCGCGAAGCGCTGGCAAGGCTGATCGCCACCACCCCGCCGCTCCATTTCGACCTGTCCCCGCTCGTTCCCTTCTCGTCCTGGGAGGAACTCGACCAACTAAGGACAGCGCCGCCCGATCCCGTCATCGAGGGGATCATGCTGAAACGGCGCGATTCGCCCTACACCCCGGGGCGGATGAAGGGTCCGTGGTTCAAGTGGAAGCGCGAGCCCTACAATATCGATGCCGTGCTGATGTATGCCCAGCGCGGTCACGGCAAACGATCGAGCTATTATTCCGACTTCACCTTCGGCGTCTGGACCCCAGGCGACAAGGGCGACTTCCTCGTGCCCGTGGGGAAGGCCTATTTCGGTTTCACCGATGCCGAACTCGAAGTGCTCGATCGCTATGTCCGCAACAATACCATCGAGCGGTTCGGCCCGGTGCGCTCGGTTCGGGCCGAACCCGACCAGGGGTTCGTGGTCGAAGTGGCCTTCGAAGGCATCGCCTTCTCCTCCCGCCACAAATCGGGCGTCGCCATGCGGTTTCCCCGCATCTCGCGACTGCGCACCGACAAGCTGCCGCGGGATGCCGACCGGCTGGAGACGCTAGTCTCGATGATCGACGCGGGCGCGCCGGTGAGCGACGAGATGTGAAGCGGCAATGCAACCGCCGTTTTCGTGCAGATCCTGACGCGAAATTGTTCCCCTCGTGCAGAATATTTGCCGCCTCCTTCCCTTTCAGCGGGAGATCGACCCTGGTTTGCCCGGAACGATATCCCTGGTGCGTCAGCTTGCACCGGCGATCTCACCCTGCCGGACAGCGCCCCATAAGCCGTCTCGAAAGACAACGGAAATCGAGCAGGACGCGATACTTACGGGCGATACCCGCTTGAAATGGTCGGAACGACCATCATCAAAACGGTTAGTGCGTGAATACGGAAAACGATTGGGCGATCTCTGTCGCAGATTGGGACGAGTCCAAAATCATTGGACAAATCAGTATCTTAGATAGAGCGCATTAAAAGCGCGCCGCTCGTGCTACCTTGCGCGAAGCTGGAGAAGCGTGGCATGCGGGGAACACTTTCACACAATAATGCGGAAGGCCCTCAGCTTTGGGATTGTTTCCTCGCTTAGAGTGATGAACATGCTAAAGACCACGTGTGAATCATTCGTTACCGGCGCATAACCTGCCGGATGGGGACCCTTATGAAGATTGCCCAAGCGCTCCTTCCCATGAGCATGCTCCTGCTGTCCGGATGCGTGGTGGGTCCGGATTACAAGACGCCCGCCGACAACCTGCCCGCCAAATTCTCCAAGGCCGATGCCCCTGCAGCGAACGTCACCCTGAACCCCTGGTGGCAGAGCTTCCGCGATAAGAAGCTGGACAGCCTCGTCGCGCAGGGCATGAACCAGAACCTTGACGTCCAGCAGTCGATCGAGCGCATCATCCAGGCGCGCGCCAATGTCGTGATCGCCGGCGCCGATGCGCTTCCCGCGCTGAACGGCAGCGCATCCGGCAATGTGCAGGGCTCGGACGGTTCCTACCTGCGTCGGACGTCTGGCATCAGCCACACCGAAACCAAGTCGCTCGACAGCGGTCTCGGCGCGTCCTGGCTGCTCGACCTCTTCGGCCAGTATCGCCGGGCGCGCGAAAGCGCCACCGCTTCGCTCGACGCCGCCTACAACAACGTCAACGTTGCCCGTCTCGCTTATCTCTCCGATCTCGTGACGTCCTACATCGACGCCCGCTACAACCAGGAAGCCTTGGCGCTGGCCCGGTTGAGCCTGTCCTCGCGGCGCGAGACGTTGAAGCTGACCAACGACATCCGCAGCGCCGGCGCCGCATCGAGCCTCGATGTCGTGCAGGCCGAAGGCCTCGTAAATTCCACGCTCGCCGAGCTCCCGGCCTACGAGACCGGCTTCCATCAGGCAGCCAACCATATCGCCACGCTTCTCGGTCTTCCCGCGACCTCCGTCACCGCCGAGCTGACGCGCGGCAAGGCGCAGCCCTGGCCGAAGTTCAACACCAAGGTCGGCGTTCCCGCCGATCTCGTGCGCAATCGTCCCGACATCCGCGTCGCCGAGCGGCAGCTGGCCGCCGCGACCGCCGATATCGGCGTTGCTGAGGCGCAGCTCTATCCGAGCCTGTCGCTCAGCGGCTCGATCAATGCCGGCCGCACGTTCGGCAATGCCGTGACCGGCAACCTGACGAGCTGGTCCTTCGGCCCGACGCTCGATGTTCCGATCTTCAACGGCGGCCGCCTGCGCGCCAATGTCGAGGCGCAGCGCTCCGCCGCGCAGGAACAGTACCTCGCCTGGAAGCAGACCGTTCTCAACGGCATCGAAGAAGTCGAGAACGCGATGATCGCGCTGCGCAAGAACTATGAGACGGTGTCGGCGCTTCGCAGGGTCGTCGCCTCCTCGGAACAGGCCCTCGGCCTTGCCCGTGAAAGCTATCGCGGTGGCGCGACCTCGCTGCTCGACGTGCTCGACGCCGAACGGACGCTGTCCGACAGCCGCATCCAGCTGGCAGCCGCCATCCGCAGCCTCGCTTCCAACTACGTTGCCCTCAACGTCGCCCTCGGCGGCGGCTCCGGCATCGAAGTCGCAACGAAGTAAGCAAACACGAAACGAACAAGGTGAGACGCACCGGAGAGCCCTCTCCGGTGCGTCTTGCGTTTCGGGGAGAGCGGAACGAGATCGCCGCCGGACGAATCGTCGTCCAAGCCATCGACATGGCCCAGATGCGCCGAGATCACGAACGGGTAACAGGATGTTTTCTTGGTCTTCCCGTCCATGAGGCGTTAGGGCAGTCGGACCATCCGCCGAAAACACCGACGATGTTCATAAGACAAACTGGAAAAACGACAGGCGGGGTCTATTTGCCACTTTCGCGGGTTGGCTTCACGGCGGAATACCGGCATAAATTTCGGCATGTCGCGCAGTGTTCGTCCGCGCAGACCCTTCAAGCCGCTCGGCCCTGAAGACGTCGTCAGGCCCTCGCGAGGGGCTGCCGCGGAAAGCTGACGCCGTAACGATCAGACTGGGGAAATGACCATAGAGATCGCGCAAAACCTGCTGCTCTTGCTCGTGCTCACACCGTTCGTGGGAAGCCTTATCGCCATCAGCCTGCCGAGCGATCGAAGCTCGCTGGCGGCCTGGCTCTCGGGCTCCATCGCCTTCCTCTGCCTGGCGATCACCACATCGCTCTACGTCTTCGTGATCGAAGGCCGGGTGCTGCGCTACGATGTCGCCTGGATCCCGCAATACGGGCTGAACTTCACGCTGCGCATGGACGGTTTCTCCTGGCTCTTCTCGGCCCTGATCAGCGCGATCGCGCTCATGGTCGTGGTCTATGCGCGCTACTACATGTCGGCAGAAGATCCGGTCCCGCGCTTCTTCTCCCTGTTCCTGGCCTTCATGGGCGCCATGCTCGGCCTCGTGCTCTCGGGCAATCTCATCCTGCTCTCGATCTTCTGGGAATTGACGAGCATCATCTCCTTCCTGCTGATCGGCTACTGGTATCACAATGCCAATGCACGCGACGGCGCCCGCATGGCCCTGACCGTAACCGGTACGGGCGGTCTCTGCCTCTTCGTCGGCCTGCTGCTGGTCGGCCATGTCGTCGGCAGTTACGATCTCGATGTGGTGCTCGCCTCCGGCGACACGATCCGCGACCACCCCCTCTACCTGCCGATCCTCGTGCTGGTGCTGATGGGTGCGCTGACCAAGAGCGCACAGTTCCCCTTCCACTTCTGGTTGCCGCATGCCATGGCGGCCCCGACGCCTGTTTCGGCCTTTCTGCATTCGGCAACGCTGGTCAAGGCCGGCGTCTTCCTCCTCACCCGCTTCTGGCCGGTCATGGCAGGCACCGATGCCTGGTTCTGGCTGGTCGGCCTCGCGGGCCTCTCGACCTTGCTCCTCAGCGCCTATTTCGCCATCTTCCAGCAGGATCTCAAAGGTCTGCTGGCCTATTCCACCATCAGCCATCTCGGCCTCATCACGGTTCTTTTGAGCCTCGGCAGTCCGCTGGCCGCCGTGGCCGCGATCTTCCACACCATGAACCACGCGATCTTCAAGGCGTCGCTCTTCATGGCCGCCGGCATCATCGACCACGAGACCGGGACCCGCGACATGCGGCGTTTGAGCGGGCTATTCAAATACATGCCGATAACCGCCACGCTTGCCATGGTCGCGAGCGCGTCCATGGCGGGCGTGCCCTTGCTCAACGGCTTTCTCTCCAAGGAAATGTTCTTTGCGGAGGCCATCGAAACCCATCGCATCAACCTGCTCGACACGCTGACGCCCTATGTCGCCACGCTGGCGAGCCTCTTTGCGGTCACCTATTCCTTGCGCTTCATCTACGCCGTCTTCTTCGGCCCGAAGCCGCACGATCTGCCGAGCGAACCGCACGAGCCGCCGCACTGGATGATCGCGCCGATCGGTTTCCTCGTGCTGGCCTGCCTGGTGATCGGCATCGTGCCGAGCCTCACCATCGGGCCGCTGCTGCACACGGCCGTGGTCTCCGTTCTGCGCGATGCGACGCCGGTCTACAGCCTTGCCGTCTGGCATGGGTGGAACCTGCCCTTCTTCATGAGCCTTTTCGCGCTTGTCGCCGGCATTCTGCTTTACGTCGTCATGCGTCCCTACCTCGCCACCAGCGTCGAGGGGCCGCCCTATTTCCGCCGGCTGCAGGGCCAGCGCATCTTCGAGCGCATTCTCGTCACCCTTTCCTGGAAATGGGCCCGCATGGTGGAGATGAAGGCCGGCACGCGGCGGCTTCAGCCCCAGATGCGCCTGCTCGTCTTTGCGGCCATCGCCGCTGCGGCGACGCCGCTTCTCTGGGGTCGCTTCCAGCCGGCCGACGTCGTCTTCCGCGGCATCGATCCGGTCTTTGCCATCCTGTGGCTGATCGGCATGGCCTGCGCGATCGGCGCCGCCTATCAGGCGAAGTTCCACCGTCTTGCCGCGCTCGTCCTTCTCGGCGGTGCCGGCCTCGTCACCTGCATCACCTTCGTCTGGCTGTCGGCACCGGATCTTGCCTTGACCCAGCTTCTCGTCGAGATCGTCACCACGGTTCTCATTCTGCTCGGGCTGCGCTGGCTTCCCAAGCGTTTCGAGAAGCCCGATGCCGAAGCCATGTCCATCGGCGTGCGCATCCGCCGTCTCCGCGACCTTGTTATTGCGGTCACCGCCGGCGTCGGCCTGATGCTGATCTCCTACACGGTGATGACCCGGCCGATGCCGGAGACGATCTCCAGCTATTTCCTGGAGCGCGCCTATTCCGAAGGCGGCGGCACCAATGTCGTCAACGTGATCCTCGTCGATTTCCGCGGCTTCGATACGTTCGGCGAAATCGCCGTTCTCGCCATCGTCGCGCTCACCGTTTTCTCCCTGCTCCTGCGCTTCCGTCCGGCGGCCGAGAGCCTGGAGCGACCGGAGCAGCAGCGCGTCCAGAACGCGTTTGACGCGCGCCATCCCGAGCGCGAGTCCGGCGAGAGCGTGGCGGAATATCTCCATATTCCCTCGGTCATCATGCGCTGGCTTTTCCCCGTCATCGGCATGTTCGCGGCCTTCCTGTTCTTCCGCGGCCATGACCTGCCGGGCGGCGGCTTTGCAGCGGGCATCGCGCTCTCCATCGCATTCATCCTCCAATATATGAGCAGCGGCACGCGTTGGGTCGAGGAGCGCCTGCGCATCCATCCGCTGCGCTGGATGAGCATCGGCATCCTCGTCGCCACCGCCACCGGATTGGGCTCCTGGATCTTCGGTTATCCTTTCCTGACCACCCATTCGCGCTATGCCGATCTGCCGCTGATCGGCGAGATACCGCTTGCAAGCGCCATCCTGTTCGATCTCGGCGTCTTCTCGCTGGTGACCGGCGCCACGGTGCTGATCCTCATTGCGCTCGCCCACCAGTCCGTCCGCTCGCCGCGCGCCCATATGCGCAGCGTCCGCCTGTCGACAAAGGAGAAGAACTGATGGAACTCGTTCTGTCCGTCGGCATCGGCGTGTTCGCAGGGTCGGGCATCTGGCTCCTTTTCCGGCCGCGCACCTATCAGGTCGTCGTCGGGCTGGCGCTGTTGTCCTATGCGGTCAACCTGTTCATCTTCGGCATGGGCCGCCTGCGCCTCAATGCGCCGCCGGTGCTGGAAAAAGGCGTCGCCGGCGGCTTCCTCACCCACACCGATCCGTTGCCGCAAGCCCTCGTCCTCACCGCCATCGTCATCGGTTTCGCCATGACGGCGCTGTTTCTCGTGGTGCTGCTCGCCTCGCGCGGCTTTACCGGCAATGACCATGTGGACGGGAGAGAGGGACGATGAACTGGGTCGGTCACCTGATCATCCTGCCGATCCTCCTGCCGTTCGTGACGGCGGCGGCGCTGATCCCGCTCGACGAGCGGCGCAGATCGCTCAAGGGCGCCCTGAGCTTCGGTGCGACGCTCCTTCTGCTCCTGACGGGCGGCGCCCTGATGATCGCCTCCGCGCATGCGCAGGATAACGCCTCGCTCGTCTACCAGCTCGGCAACTGGGCTGCCCCCTACGGCATCGTTCTGGTGGTCGATCGCCTGTCGGCGATGATGATCACGCTCTCGACGCTGATGGCGCTTTGTGCCCAGATGTTCTCCATGGCGCGGTGGCACAAGGCCGGCCCGCATTTCCACACGCTGTTCCAGTTCATGCTGGTCGGAATCAACGGCGCCTTCCTGACCGGCGACCTGTTCAACCTGTTCGTTTTCTTCGAGATCATGCTGGCCGCATCCTATGGCCTCATGCTGCACGGTTCGGGGCCGGTGCGGGTCAAGGCGGGTCTGCACTACATCGCCATCAACCTTGCCGCGTCATCGCTGTTTCTGATCGGCGTCAGCCTGATCTATGGCTCGACCGGGACGCTCAACATGGCCGATCTCGCGCTGCGCATCCCGGATCTGAGTGCCGAAAACCGCATGCTGCTGGAGGCCGGCGCGGCCGTGCTCGGCATCGCCTTCCTCGTCAAGGCGGGCATGTGGCCGCTCGGCTTCTGGCTGCCCCAGGCCTATTCCGCAGCGACGCCGCCCGTGGCGGCGATGTTTGCCATCCTGACCAAGGTCGGCGTCTATATCCTGCTCCGGCTCTCGCTCCTTCTGTTCGGCAGCGGTGCCGGACCATCGACGGGCTTCGGACAGGGCATTCTGCTCTATGGCGGCCTCCTCACCGTCCTCTTCGGCACGATCGGCGTCATGGCATCGCAGGCCATGGGCCGGCTTGCGAGCTATTATGTGCTGATCTCGTCGGGATCGCTGATGGCCGCCATCGGTCTCGGCATCACGGGCGTCATCCCCGGCACCCTGTTCTACCTGATCTCGTCCACGCTCGGCATCTGTGCCTTCTTCCTGCTCATCGAACTCGTGGAGCGCGCGCGGGATGCGGGCGCCGACGTTCTCGCGGTCACCATGGAAGCCTATGGCGACGGCGATGACGAGGAGGTCGCCAAGGAGGTCGGCGCGGCCGTACCCGGCACCATGGCCGTGCTCGGCGCATGCTTCGTCGCCTGCACCATGCTGATGGCCGGCCTGCCGCCCTTGTCGGGCTTCGTCGCCAAGTTCGCGATCCTTCACGGGCTCTTTTCAGGCCTTGCCGAAAATTCAGCCGTCACCGGCGCGCAGTGGATCTTCGTGGCGCTGCTGATCGTGTCCGGCCTTGCGGCGCTGATCGCGCTCAACCGGGTCGGCATCCGCACCTTCTGGAATTCGATCGAAGGCACCGTTCCCCGCGTCCGGCTGATCGAGATCACGCCGGTGCTCGCGCTTCTCGCCGCCTGCGGTTTCCTGACGCTCCAGTCCGGTCCGGCGCTCCGCTATCTCCAGGATACGGCAACCGCCCTGTCGCAGCCGCAGATCTATATCGGCAGCGTGCGCGATGCAGTGCCGGTCGTGTCGCACGGAGGATCGTGATGCGCTACTGGTTTCCCTACCCGGTTCTCTCGCTCCTGCTTTTGGGATTCTGGCTGCTCGTCAATCAGTCGGTGTCGCCGGGACAGATCCTCCTCGGCACGATCCTGTCCGTTTCGCTCTCCTGGGCGATGGTCAATCTGGAACCGAGCAAACCGCGCCTGCGCCGGCCGGGTGCTGCCTTTCGCCTCGCCGGATCCGTCATCAAGGACATCGCACAATCCAACCTCGCCGTTCTCGGCGCCGTTCTGTCGCGCCGGAAGCCGCCCGTGCAGTCTGCCTTCGTCATGGTGGAACTGCAGCTGCAGGACGACAATGCCATCGCGTTGCTCGCCTGCATCCTCACGACGACGCCCGGCACCGCCTGGCTCGAATATGATCGCCAGACCCGCATGCTCCTCATTCATGTGCTCGATACGGCCGACGGCAAGGACTGGCAGTCCATCGTGACCCATCGTTACGAGCGGCTTCTCAAGGAGATCTTCGAATGACCGAACTTCTCATCATCTGGTCCGTGCTGGTCTCGCAGATCATGATCGCTCTGGCCATGGTTTGCGCGCTTTACCGCGTCGCCAAGGGCCCCCGGGCGCAGGATCGCATTCTCGGCCTCGATACGGTCTACATCACCGCCATGCTGCTGCTTCTGACCTTCGGCATCCGCACGGCCAACGTGCTCTATTTCGAAGCGGCACTGACGATCGCCTTGCTCGGCTTCGTCTCGACCATCGCTTTCGCCAAGTTCCTGATGCGCGGCGAGGTGATCGAATGACGTTCCTGGTCGATCTGCCCGTCTGGGCGGCCATTCCTGTCTGCCTGCTCCTGCTCTCGGGCTCGGCGCTCACGTTGGCCGGCGCCATCGGCCTCGTCCGTTTCCAGAGCTTCTACGAGCGCCTGCACGCGCCGACGCTCTGCACCAGCGGCGGCGTGCTGCTGATCGCCCTGTCCTCGATGATCGCCTTCGGCGTGCTCCAGAACCGCTGGATCGTCCACGAGGTGCTCATCGTGGTCTTCATGATCGTCACGACGCCGGTCACGCTGATGCTGCTCGGCCAGTCCGCGCTCTACCGCGATCGCGCCGAGAAGAGCGCGGAGGTCCCGCGGAAAACGGAAACCGCGAAGGCGGATCCGGGCATCGATATCTCCGGCAACGACATCTAAAGTCCGTCGCGGCCACGGAACCGGCGCTGATAGCCCGCATCGTAAAGTGCGCTCTCGCGGAACCCGTCCGCCGTCAGCGTCCGCCCGACGAAGATCAGCGCCGTCCGCTCGATCGGGCTTTCGGCCACCTGCGCCTCGATATCGCGCAACGTGCCGCGCACCACACGCTCGTCCGGCCAGGACGCCTTGACGACGATGGCGACCGGGCAGTCGGCGCCGTAGAGCGGCGTCAGCTCCGCAACGATGTGCGGCAAAGCGTGGATGGCGAGGTGAATGGCCAGCGTCGCACCGGTCGCGCCGAAATTGGCGAGCGTCTCCGCATTCGGCATGGGCGAGGCCCGGCCGGAAACGCGGGTCAGCACGAGGCTCTGCGCCAGCGCCGGCAGGGTCAGTTCGCGCCCGAGCGCCGCCGCCGCCGCCGCAAAGGCCGGCACGCCCGGTGTCATCGTATAGGCGATGCCGCGCGCCTCCAGCCGCCGCACCTGCTCGGCGACGGCGCTCCAGACGGAGAGGTCGCCGGAATGCAGCCGCGCCACATCGTCGCCTTCGGCATCCGCCCGCACATATTCCGCCTCGATCTCGTCCAACGACAGGGGGGCCGTGTCCACGATGCGGGCGCCGGATGGGCAATAGGCGAGCAGGTCCCGCGAGACGATGGAGCCGGCAAACAGGCAGACCGGGGAGGCTGCGATCAGATCGCGCCCGCGCACGGTGATGAGGTCGGCAGCACCCGGACCGGCACCGATGAAATGAACCGTCACGCCGGCACTCCTTGCATGTTCCCAAGATCTTCGCCGTCACGACCCGGCGCATCCGCCAGCGGTTTCGTGAAAGCCCATTGCGTCACCGGCATGGCGGGCCGCCAGCCGGTCATCGTGCCCACGGGTGCCGCACGCGCAATGTCGATCCGTGTCAGGCTTCCCCCGTTCTCGGCATGGCAGGCGAGCAGAACCGCCTCCATCTCCGTCGTCACGGCATTGGCGACCAGCCGCCCGCCGGGTCGCAACGCTGCCAGCGCCGCCGCCATCGCGCCGGGCTCACTCCCGCCGCCGCCGACAAAGATCGCATCCGGCCTGCGCTGGCCCGCAAGGCTCGCCAGCACCTCCGGCGCCTTGCCCTCGACGACGCGCAGACTTGGCACGCCGAAGGCGCGCGCATTGCGCCCGATCCGCGTCGCCCGCTCCGGATGCGCCTCGATGGCAATGGCCTCGAGCGAGGGATCGGCCAGCATCCACTCGATCGCGATCGACCCGGCACCCGCGCCGATATCCCAAAGCCATTCGCCGCGCCGGGGAGACAACGCCGAGAGCGTCAGCGCCCGAACCTCCCGCTTGGTGATCTGCCCGTCATGCTCGAAAAGATCGTCGGCGAGCCCCGGCGACAGTGCCAGAATGCGCGCCTCGGCACCCGCGATCACCTCGATGGCGCAGACGTTGAGCGAATGGCCGTCGGCAAGATCGAACAGGGCCGCCGTCTGCCGCGTCACCCGCTCCTGCGGCCCGCCCATGGCTTCGAGCACGATGACGCCGGAGGCGCCGAAACCGCTGTCGCGCAAGAGGGCAGAGACCGCTCCCGGCCCATCCCCGTCGGACGTCAGCGCCAGAATGCGCGTTCCCGCGTGCAGATGCGGGCGGAGGAGATCGAGCGGCCGGCCGTGCAGCGAGAGGCAGACGACATCCTGCAACGCCCAGCCGAGCCGAGCCGCGGCAAGGCTGAAGGCCGAGGGTGCGGGCAGGACGCGCATCTGCGCCGGATCGATGCGGCGCGACAGGGTTACGCCGACACCATGGAAGAAGGGATCGCCCGAGGCGAGCACGACAACCGGCATGCCGGCCATCGCCACCACGACATCGATGGCCGTTTCGAACGGGCTCGACCAGGGGCAGCTTTCGCCCGTGATCAGCGATGCTGCGAGCGCGAGGTGCCGCGCGCCGCCGAAGACGAGCCGCGCGGATGCGATCGCCTGCTTGGCCTCATCGCCGAGACCCGCTAGACCGTCTTCTCCCAGGCCGACGATCGTCAGCCAGGGTTTCGCCGTCAGGGAAGCGTTTTCGCCGTCACGCATGGGCCTTCATATCCTTATTCTCGGTGGCACCACGGAAGCCCGCGCGCTGGCCGGCGCGCTTGCGGGCACGCGGCACGATGTGGTGCTGTCGCTGGCCGGCCGCACGCGCGCGCCGATGGCACAGCCCGTCCCGACCCGCATCGGCGGTTTCGGCGGCGCCGACGGCCTCGCGCACACGCTGCGAACCGAAGGCTTCGATCTCCTGATCGACGCGACGCATCCCTTCGCCACGCGTATTTCCGACAATGCCGCGAAAGCCTCTCTTGAAACCGGCATCCCCGCCTTCGCCCTTCGACGTCCGAGCTGGCAGCGCCAGCCGGGCGACCTCTGGACCTGCGTCGATCATGTGCATGCCGCCGTCGCAGCACTGGGCGCGTCGCCACGACGTGTCCTGCTTGCGATCGGCCGGCAGGAAGCGGCGGTGTTCGAAGCCGCACCGCAGCACGCCTATCTCGTTCGTAGCGTCGATCCCGTCGAGCCGCCCCTCGCCCTGCCCGATGTCGGCTACATCCTTGCGACCGGACCGTTCGATGAGGCCGACGAGCATGCCCTGCTCGTCGAACACCGGATCGATTGCATCGTCGCCAAGAACAGCGGCGGCAGCGCCACCTATGGCAAGATCGCCGCAGCCAGAGCGCTGCAGATCCCGGTGATCCTGATCGAACGCGCGGCCGAGGCCGGCCTGCCCACGGTCGCGACGGTGGAAGAGGCGCTTGTCCGGATCGATCACGTGGCCGCTCCGGGCAGGAAGCGCGGCGTGTAGACGAGATCGTCGCGACCGGGCCGGGCGATGATCCGCGTTTCCGGCGAGCCGATGATGACGCAGGTCGCCATGTCGGCCACGCTCGCATCGGCTTCGCCAAGCGGCATGACGCGCATCCGCTCGTCGGCCCGCCCGGCGGCGCGGCCGAAAATGACGGGCGTTTGCGCCGGCAGGATCGGCCGCAATACCTCGAAGGCGGCACCGAGCTGCCAGGGCCGCGCCTTGCTGATGGGATTGTAGAGCGCAATCACGAGCCCGGCTTGCGCCACCAGGGCGAGCCGCCGCGTGATGATCTCCCAGGGTTTCAGATTGTCCGACAGCGAGATGGCGCAGAAGTCGTGCCCGAGCGGCGCGCCGATCCGGGCCGCGACCGCCAGCATGGCCGTCACGCCGGGCGTCACGCGGAAATCGATGTCGCGCCAGAGGGCCGGCCCATGGTCGATCGCTTCGCAGACGGCCGCCGCCATCGCGAACACGCCGGGATCGCCGCCCGAGACCACGCAGACGTCGGCGCCCTGTGCGGCATGATCGAGCGCCGCCTTGGCACGATCCAGCTCCTCGCGATTGTCGGAGGCGACCCGTTTCTGATCGGGGCGCAGCGACAGACGGTCGAGATAGGGTCCGTAGCCGAAGAAATGGCTGGCGGCGGCGATGGCCTCGAGGGCTTCCGGTGTCGTCTGCCGCGGATCGCCCGGCCCGGTCCCGACGATGGTCAGACGGCCGCTCATGCGGCGGGGTCCTTCATGCGGCCGCTCCAGCCGGGCACGAGCACCAGCGAAAAATAAGGCGCTTCATCGGTCGGTTTGTCGGCCAGCGGCGTCATCGCCGCATTCGCCATCGTGCCCCGCTCGACATAGACGGCATCGTCGAGCTTGCCGGACGCGGCAAGCGCACGGCGGATTTTCGGCAGGTTGCGCCCGACCTTCATGATCACGGCCGCCTGCGTATCGCCGAGCCTTCGACAAAGCTCCGCCTCGTCCATGGTACCGGGCAGGACGGACAGCACATCGTCGCCCTGAACGATGGGCAGGCCGGCGAGCGACCAGCAGCCCGACATCGCCGTGACCCCTGGCACGACCTCGGCCGCGTAGCGCCCCGCCAGCCGCACGTGCAGATGCATGTAGGAGCCGTAGAACATCGGATCGCCTTCGCTGAGAATGGCGACCGTCCGTCCCGCATCCAGATGTGCGGCGACCCTTGCGGCCGAGGCATCGTAGAAGCCGGTGATCTGGCCCTTGTAGTCGTCGTGCTCCTTGTCGATTTCGACGGTCACGGGATAATAGAGCGGCAGCTCGATACGGCCGGGCTTCAGGATGCCCTCCATCTGCCCCGGCGCAAACAGGCTGGCAATGCCATCGGCCTTGCCGAGTCCGTCGAGAATGGTCCGTCCATTGCCCCGCCGCCCCGCCTTTGCGAAATAGGCGAGGACGTCGGCCTCGGCGAGCGCCCGCACGGCCTTCAGCGTCAGGAGTTCGGGATCGCCCGGCCCCGTGCCGACGCCGATCAGCCGCCCGGCCTTGACGCCCGCAAGCGCCACCCCGCCGACGCTGATCTCGGCCGTGTCGATCTCTCCCGTGCCCGACGCTCTCACAGACCCGGCCTCGCAAGCGCATTGATGGCGGCCGCCGTGATGGCGCTGCCGCCCAGCCGGCCGCGGACGATGGCGAAAGGCACGCCGTAGGCGTGCTCGGCGAGCGCATCCTTGGACTCCGCCGCGCCGACGAAGCCGACCGGCATGCCGAGGATCGCCGCCGGCTTCGGCGCGCCGTCGCGCAGCATTTCGAGAAGATAGAACAGTGCCGTCGGCGCATTGCCGATGGCGACGACGGCACCACCCATCCGCTCCCCCCACAGCCGTAATGCCGCCGCCGACCGCGTATTGCCGATCTCGCGGGCGAGCGCCGGCGTCTCCGGGTCGCGCAGCGTGCAGATCACCTCGTTTCCGGCCGTCAGCCGCGCGCGCGTCACCCCGTTCACCACCATGAACGCATCGCAAAGAATGGGTGCGCCACGGCCAAGTGCCGTGCGTGCCGCCGTGACGAAATCGGGCGAAAAGACGAAATCCCGCGCCGCCTCCACCAGTCCGCAGGCGTGCACCATGCGTACGGCGACGTCCGCCTCCTCGGGCGAGAACCGCGAAAGGTCGGTTTCCGCCCGGATGATGGCGAAGGAGCGCTCGTAGATGGCATCGCCATCGCGGATGTAGTCATAAGACGGCATGGTCAATCCCGTTGAAGCGAGCCCCGGAGAAGGCGGCAGCGATCCGCGCCGGCCCCAGCCGTTGAAGGCAGGCGGCAGCCGATTCGCCCTTCTCTAGCGTCTCCGCAACCCATTGGCCAAGCGCCGTGATGGCGCAAGGGACGTCTTCCAGGCGGTTTGTCGCCAGCAGAGGGTCTCCGGCACGTCCGCCAAGGACGATGCCGAGCCCCGGCTGACCGTCCGAGGCGGCGGCCACCAGCGTGACATCCGCGGCACGCGGCCTGGCGCAGCCCTTGGCGCAGCCGGATACATGCAGGTCGAGCGACCCATCCATCAGCGCCGGCGCCTGTGCGATCAGGCGCGTTGCGGTGGCGTGGGTGTCGATGCGCCCCGAGGCACAGCCCGCCGCTCCGGCGCAGGCATCGATCCGCAGGACAGGATCGCCGGCATCGACGGCAAAACCGAACGACCGGGCGATCGGCACGAGGGCCGCACTGTCGCTTCCGGCAGGACCGACCAGCAGCAGCGCCCGACCGGGCGCCAGTCGCACCTCCGAGAAACCATAGGACAGGGCGGCAACCACCAGACGGCGAAGGACCTGTGCCTCCGCCTGCCCGAACGCTGGCGCCACGCCCCGCGCGACATGGGTGCCAAGATCGAACATAGCCACCGGCGACGGCGAAGCTTCGCGCCCTGCAAGCGATGAAACCGGCGCCGATGCACCATATGCCGGAAGGTCGCGCGCCCGAGCGGCGGGCCCGCACGCGGCGATCTCCGCGACGACCGCCATCGCCGCCTCTATCATCGCGTCTGCCGACCCCGAGCGACCCGTCTCCCGTCCGGCAACGAGCAGATGCCATGAAGCCCCGCCTTCAATGGCGGTGGCCTTGAGCCGGATGTCGGCCGCGACACCATCGAGATGCAGCCGCCCGCCGCCATCCACGACGATCGCCAGCTTCGGTGCAAGATCAAAACCGCTGTCGCGAACGCGTGCGGAAAGCGTGCCGGCGACCGGGCGCGCATCTGCGATTTCCGTCGGGTCGAGCCCCGCGAGCGGCGGCATTTCCACAGCGATGCCTTCGCAGGGCACAATGCCTGCGCGCGCGATGGCCGCCGATAGGGGCGCGACCGTTTCCCCCCGGAGCCCGCGGATCTGCACATTGCCCCGCGCGGTGATATCGAGCCTGCCGGTGCCGAACGCGTCGGCCGCATCCAGAAGCGCCAGGAACGCCTCCGCCGTGAAGACGCCGGACGCGGGGCGCAGACGCGCGAGCAGTCCGTCGCCGGTCTGCATCGGGCTCGCGAGCGTCGGGCAGCCACCCCGCCGCAGCGCCGGCGGCGCACCTTGCGCCACTGTCGTCTCACCCTTGCTGCGCATTGCTGTCCCGGCCATCGTCATGTCAGCGCCCTTCGATCAGCCGTCATACAGCATGCGGCAAGGGCCGTGCAAATCCGGGCCGCAGCGCCCATCGCTGCGGCCTGTCTCAGCGCTGTGCCGTCAATTCCCGTGCAGGCGCGCGCAGCAGATAGATATCCATGATCCAGCCGTGCCGTGCCCGCGCCTCCGCACGCGCGGCGACGATCGTCGCGCGCACCGCGCCGAGCCGTCCGGCGATCGTGATCTCCTGCGGCAGACCGAGATAGGCGCCCCAGAAGATCTCGGTCTCCTCGTCTTCCACCGCCAGGAAAGCCTCTTCGCCATCCAGCATCACCACGGCCGCCTGGGCCGTCTCAGGGAAGATGTCGGACAGACGCCGGGCGGGCGTGATGGTCACCGGCTGGCCGATATCGTTGATCGGAATGCGATGGCGGGCGGCAAGCAGCTGGATGCTGGTGATCCCCGGCAGCACGGAAACCTCGAATGCCACGCGCCCGCCATCGCGCACCCGCTCCAGAATCCGCAATGTGCTGTCGTAGAGCATGGGATCGCCCCAGACGAGGAAAGCGCCCGTTTCCCCGTCGGCCAAATGATCGAGAAAAAGCTGCTCATGGATGTCTGCGATGGCGGCATGCCAGCGATCGACGCCCTGACGATAGCCGACGCCATCCGTCTGCCGCCGCGGCACGGCGAAGTCCACGAGCCGCGCATCGGGCGCGCCATGCTGCGCGATCATGCTGCGGCGAACGTCGGCGAGCTCGGCCTTGTCCTCGCCCTTCGTCGGCACGAAAATCACCTGGGCGTCGCCGATCGCCCGGACGGCCTCAAGCGTCAGGTGGTCGGGATGGCCCGTTCCGATGCCGATCACCAGGATCCGTCGCATGGCTTCTCCTTCCAAGCACGTTCAGTGAGCCGCGAGGGTCCGCGGCCGTGGCCCGTTCCTATAGCGGCTGGCCCGGGGAAACGTGAAATGCTAAAATTCGTCGAAAATTTCGTTTGGTGATAAAATATTGACATCATCGTCTCTAATGTGACCGCGTCCAGGCAGCGCAGAGACCGGTCGTGACGGTTCTGCGCGCGGGATGGCAGGACGGCGTTGGGGGAATGCCGCGTTCTGGCGACACGACAGCTCTTGCGGGCATTTGGGGTGACGATGACACAGACCAGACATTCAGGCACGGAGCCGGCGCAGGCCCTGCGCGATTGCAAAGGCGCCTTCATCGGCGTCGCCGTCGCCAGCGCGCTCGTCAACGTGCTCTACCTCACGGGCTCGTTCTTCATGCTCGAGGTCTACGACCGCGTCCTGCCGAGCCGCAGCATCCCCACGCTGATCGCGCTCTGCATCCTCGCGCTGCTGCTCTACGCTTTCCAGGGCGCGTTCGAATGGATCCGCGGCCGCATGCTGGTGCGTATTGCCGGCGCCCTCGACGAGGCGATGACGGGGCGGATCTACCGCACGGTCGTCCGCCAGCCGCTGAAGATGCGCACGTCCGGCGACGGCCTGCAGCCGCTGCGCGATTTCGACCAGGTGCGGGCCTTCCTGTCGGGTGCGGGACCTGCGGCCTTTTTCGATCTGCCCTGGCTGCCCTTCTACATCGGTATCTGCTTCCTGTTCCATCCGGTGATCGGCATCGTCTCCGTCGTCGGCTCGCTCATCCTCATCGCCCTCACCTTCCTCACCAACCGCGGAACCCAGGGCCCGTCCAAGAAAGCGTCGGAAACCGGAAATCTTCGCAACGCCTTCGCCCAGTCGTCGCAGCGCAATGCCGAAGTCATGCAGTCCATGGGCATGCTCGGCCGGATGTCGACGCTGTGGGGCGAGCGCAACGACGCCTATCGGCACCATAATCTCGTCAATTCCGACGTATCGAACGGCTATGGCGCCCTGTCCAAGGTCTCGCGCATGATCCTCCAGTCGGCGGTGCTCGCCACGGGGGCGGTGCTCGTCATCGAGGGACTGGCCTCGCCCGGCATCATCATCGCAGGCTCCATTCTCACGGCGCGGGCGCTGGCGCCGGTGGAACTGGCGATCGGCAACTGGCGCTCCTTCGTCGCAGCACGCCAGAGCTGGAAGCGCCTCGGCGAGCTTCTGACCGCCCTGCCGGAGCGCGATGCGCCGCTGGAACTGCCGGTGCCGCGCGAAAAGCTGACCGCCGAAGGCATTGCCGGCGGCCCGCCCGGCGTCCAACGCCTGACCTTTGCCGACGTTACCTTCACCCTGAAAAGCGGTAGCGCGCTCGGCATCATCGGGCCGAGTGCCTCGGGCAAGTCCTCGCTCGCCCGCGCGCTCATCGGCATCTGGCCGACCCTCCGCGGAGCCGTCCGGCTGGATGGCGCGGCGCTCGACCAGTGGGACAGCGACCGCCTGGGCAAGCATATCGGCTATCTGCCGCAGGACGTTGAACTGTTCTCGGGCACGGTGGCGCAGAACATCGCTCGTTTCGAAGATGATGCCACACCGGCCGCCATCGTCGAGGCCGCCAAGGCCGCCCGCGTCAACGACCTCATTCTCAAACTGCCGAACGGCTACGAGACCGAGATCGGCGATGGCGGCTCGTCGCTGTCGGCCGGTCAGCGCCAGCGCGTCGCGCTTGCCCGCGCCCTTTATGGCGAGCCCTTCCTCGTCGTTCTCGACGAGCCGAATTCCAACCTCGATGCCGAAGGCGAACAGGCCTTGAGCGAAGCGATCCTGGGCGTTCGGGCCCGCGGCGGCATCGTCATCGTCGTCGCCCACCGCCCGAGTGCGCTCGCGAGCGTCGATCTCGTGCTGATGATGAGCGAGGGCCGCATGCAGGCCTTCGGCCCGAAGGACGAGGTTCTGGCGCAGATCCTTCGCCGGGACACGCCACGCCCGGCGGCGGCACAGCCGTTCCAATCTCACGCCCAGGCACAATTGCAGGCGCAGCCACCCACGCTGAAAGCCGTCGGCAACGGACAGGAAGCCGCATCATGAGCCCGCGCGAGACCTCCTCCCCAGTTCCTACGGCCCAGTCGCGCCGGTCCCTTTCCAAGCACATCGTGGCCGTCGGCGTCATGGCGCTGGTGCTCGTCGGCGGCATCGGCGGATGGGCCGGCACGACAGAGCTTTCCAGCGCCATCGTCGCGCCCGGCACGGTCGTGGTCGAGAACAACGTCAAGAAGATCCAGCACCTCACCGGCGGTATCGTCGGCGAACTGCGCGTGCGCGAAGGGGAAACCGTCGAGGCCGGGCAGGTTCTGGTGCGGCTCGACGGCACCACGGTGCGCGCCAATCTGTCGATCGTGCAGAACACGCTGGCCCAGCTCTATGCCCGTCGCGCCCGGATTCTCGCCGAGCAGGCCGGCGAAACCACCTTCACCGTTCCGAAGATCGTGCAGGTCGTGCCGACGGACATGGCGTCCAAGGGCTTCGAGGACAGCGAGCGGCGCCTGTTCGACAGCCGCCGCAGCGCGCTGGTCGGCATGAAGAACCAGCTCGCCTCCCGCAAGGCCCAGCTGAAGGACGAGAGCGAGGGCCAGACGGTGCAGCTGAACGCCATCGCCGACAGCCTGAAGCTGATCAGCCAGGAACTCGAAGGCGTCGACAAGCTCTATGCGCAGGGCCTCGTCTCCATGCAACGCGTCACGGCGCTGAAGCGTGACCAGGCCCAACTCGAGGGCGATCGCGGCGCCCGCATCGCCGCCCGGGCGCAAGCCGCCGGAAAATCGAGCGAGATCGACCTGCAGATCCTCCAGCTCGACGAAGACCGCCGGACGGAGAATGCCAAGGACCTGACCGATGTCGAGGCACGCATCGCGGAATACGAGGATCGGGGCGTCGCCGCTCTCGACCAGTTGAAACGGCTGGACATCCGCTCGCCGCTGGCCGGCCGGGTCTCGCAGTTGGCCATCCACACGGTCGATGGCGTGGTCAATCCGGGCGAGGTGCTGATGCTCGTCGTTCCCGCGACCGACACGCTGACGATCGAAGCCCGGATCGCGACCACCGACATCGACCAGATCACGTTGGGTCAGCCGGTCGAAATCCGCTTCAGCGCCTTCAACCAGCGCACGACGCCGGTCGTCCAGGGCGAGGTCGCCAATATCGCCCCGGACCAGGTGACGGATCAGCGGACGGGCGCCAGCTACTATCCGCTGCGCATTCGCCCGAAGGCCGACAGCCTCGTCGCTCTCAAGGGCCTCACGCTCTATCCTGGCATGCCGGCGGAAACCTACATCAAGATCGCCGACCGGACCGTGATCTCCTATCTCGCCAAGCCTCTGACCGAACAGATGCAGCGCACCTTCCGGGAGGACTGAGGGCCCGGGAGGACGGACAGAAAGAGCAGACGCCGCACAGTCTGCGGCCTCGATGGGCCTGCTGGCGTTTTCATCCTGAAATCGATACCGACTCGGGACAATATGCAGTAGGAGACAGGGATGCCCGGCCCCGGGTCATATCCCGAAGACCTGAGCGCGACCAAACGGTCTCAAGGCGAGCACGGCAAGACCACTCCGATGACATCCAAGCGCAAGGGCTATCTCTTCGTCTTCGCCGCAATCCTGATCTTCACGCTGCAGGACGCGACCTCCAAGCATATGGGCAGCCTCTATCCGCCTGTCTTCATCACGATGATCCGCTACTGGGCGTTCGCCGCCTTCGTCGTCGTCCTGGCGGCACGCTCCAGCGGCGGCCTGAAAGCCGCGATCACCACGAAGCACCCGGTGCTGCAGGTAGTGCGCGGCCTGCTGCTGGTCAGCCAGATCGTCCTCGTCATCGCCTCCTTCGCCAGCGTCGGGCTGGCGCATTCCCAGGCGATCTTCTCGGTCGGGCCGATTTTTGTCGCGCTTCTTTCGATCGTCGTTCTCGGCGAGCGCGTCGGCTGGCGCCGCTGGACGGCGATCTTCGTCGGCCTTGTCGGCGTTATCGTGATCCTCGATCCGAACGGCGGCGAACAGGCCTCGCTGCTCATCGTTCCCGTCTCCTCGGCGCTGATCTTCGCGTTCTACGTGGTGACCACGCGCCTCGTCAGCCGCGAGGATACGGCGATGACCAGCTTCTTCTACACGGGCGCGGCCGGCGCGGTGGCCATCACGCTGGTCGGGCCGTTCTACTGGACCTGGTTCGCCCCGGTCGATTGGCTGTGGATGGCGCTCCTCTGCGTCACCGGCACGTCCAGCCACTTCTTCCTGATCAAGGCCTACGAATATCTCGATGCCTCGGAAGTGCAGCCGCTGACCTATCTGCAACTGGTGTTCGCCAGCATCATCGGCGTTTCCGTCTTCGGCGAAGTTCTGAGCGTCAACATGATCGTCGGTGCCGTCATCGTCGTGGCTGCCGGCATCTTCACGGTCTGGCGCGAAAGCGTCGTCGCCCGTCGGGCCGGCGCCCTCAAAAGCCGCCCCCCGGCCTGAGGCCGGCGCGAGCGACAGGCTCAGAGTGGCGGCAGCGCCCAATCGATCGGCGGCCGCCCGTGCGCTTCAAGAAAGGCGTTGGCCTTGGAAAAGGGGCCCGTGCCGAAGAATCCGTTATGCGCCGACAGAGGTGACGGATGCGCCGAGCGCAGCACGAGATGCCGGCTCTGATCGACGAAGGCGGCCTTCTTCTGGGCGTAGGACCCCCACAGGATGAACACGACCGGCCGCGGCTGATCGTTGACGGCGCGGATGATGGCGTCGGTAAACGTCTCCCATCCCCGCTTCTGGTGGGAGGCCGCCAGCGACCGCTCCACCGTCAGCACGCTGTTGAGCAGCAGCACGCCCTGCTCCGCCCAATGTTCGAGAAACCCGTGCCGGGCCGGCGGGATTCCGAGATCGGTCTGCAGTTCCTTGTAGATGTTGACGAGCGAGGGTGGAATGCGCACGCCGGGCCGCACGCTGAAGGACAGCCCATGCGCCTGGCCTTCCCCATGATAGGGATCCTGCCCGAGAATGACGACGCTGACCTTGTCGAGCGGCGTCAGGTCCAGCGCCCGGAAATACTCCGATCCTCTAGGAAAGATCTGCTTTCCCGCCTGTTTCTCCGCCTGAAGGAAACTTTTGAGCGTGCCCATATAGGCGCTGTCGAATTCCTTCGAAAGCGCCTGCTTCCAGCTCTCCTCCAGCCTGACCGTCCCGTCCATCCTGCCCGTCCCATGCCTGTTCTTGAAGGGTCTCTCGTCGGGCAAACGATAGATCATCGCGCCGTCATCGCAAGAGCGGCGTCGCAATGTATTTCCGCAAACATATCGCTAGCCAACCAGCCGTCGCTCGTTATATTCGTCAAGATATTTCGATTTCCAAAGAGGGTGGAACACCAATGTTACAAGCACTGAAGAGAAACGGACGAACCACGCTGGCGGTCCTGGCGCTTGCCGTTGCATCGCTTGCAACGCCGGCGGTAGCCGCGGAGAAGGTCACCGTCTTTGCCGCCGCAAGCCTCAAGAATGCGCTCGATGCCGTCAACACCGCCTGGGAGCAGCAGAGTGGCCATGCCGTCACCACGTCCTATGCCGCCAGCTCGGCGCTCGCCAAGCAGATCGAAGCGGGCGCGCCGGCCGACATCTTCATCTCCGCCGATCTCGCCTGGATGGACTACGTCGCGGACAAGACGCTGATCCGCGCGGACAGCCGCTCGACGCTTCTCGGCAACCGCCTCGTGCTCGTGGCGCCGGCAGCAGACGCCAAGCCGATCGACATCGGCCAGGGGTTTGATCTGAAGGCGCGGCTTGCCGGCGGCAAGCTTGCCATGGGTGCCGTCGACTCGGTACCGGCCGGCAAATACGGCAAGGCGGCGCTCGAAAAGCTCGGCGTCTGGAAATCGGTCGAAAAAGATGTCGCGGGCGCCGAAAACGTTCGTGCCGCCCTGCTCCTCGTTTCCAAGGGCGAGGCCCCGCTCGGCATCGTCTACGAGACGGACGCCGCCGCCGACCCCTCGGTCAAGATCGTCGGCACCTTCCCCGAAACGTCCCACCCGCCCATCGTCTATCCGATCGCGATCCTGGCGGAGAGCAAACATCCCGACGCCGCCGCCTATCTCGATTTCGTCCGCTCGCCGGCCGCAAAGCCGCTCTTCGAGGTGCAAGGCTTTACCGTTCTCGGCAAATAGGAAAAGGCTAGGCAGGCGCAGACAGTCACGGATTGCGCAGTGCGTGGAGGACAATGCGACGTGGACTGGCTTGCCCTCAGCGATGCGGAATGGACGGCGATCCGGCTGAGCCTAAAGGTCTCGGCCGTCGCCATGCTCTCAAGCCTGCCTTTGGCTCTCTTAGCGGCAATGGCGCTCGCACGTGGCCGGTTCTGGGGGCGCTCGCTCCTCAACGGTCTGGTGCACCTCCCCTTGATCCTGCCGCCGGTCGTCACGGGCTTTCTGCTGCTCATCCTGTTCGGACGGCGCGGGCCGGTCGGCGCTTTCCTCGAAACCTATACCGGCCTCGTCTTCTCCTTCCGCTGGACCGGGGCGGCGCTTGCCTGCGCGGTCATGGGATTCCCGTTGATGGTGCGCAGCATTCGCCTGTCGATCGAGGCGGTCGATGGACGCCTGGAGCAGGCCGCGGCCACGCTCGGCGCGTCGCCCGGCTGGGTCTTTGCCACCATCACCCTGCCGCTGATCCTGCCGGGCATCATCGCCGGCATGATCCTTTCCTTCGCCAAGGCCATGGGCGAATTCGGCGCCACCATCACCTTCGTCTCCAACATTCCCGGGGAGACGCAGACGCTGTCCGCCGCCATCTATACGTTCACGCAGGTGCCGGGCGGCGATGGCGGCGCGCTTCGCCTGACGCTCGTCTCGGTCGTCATCTCCATGGCGGCGCTCCTCTTGTCGGAATGGCTCGCCACCGCCGCCGCCCGCAAGGTGGCCGGTGCATGACGCTCGATGTTTCCGTGTGCCACCGGCTCGACGCCTTCTCGCTCGACATCGCCTTCTCCGCCGAAGGCGGCATCACCGCCCTTTTCGGGCGCTCGGGCTCGGGCAAAACCTCGCTGATCCGGATTGTCGCGGGCCTGATCCGTCCCGACGAAGGGCATGTGCGGCTCGACGGCGAAACCATCGTCGATACGGAAAGCCGGACGATGATCCCGCCCCATCGCCGCCGCTTCGGCACGGTGTTTCAGGAAGGCCGGCTGTTTCCGCACCTCAGCGTGCGGCAGAACCTGCTCTACGGGCGCTGGTTTTCCAACGTCTCGGCGGACACAGGCGACATCGAGCGCATCGTGGACCTTCTCGGCATCGCGCCGCTGCTCGCACGCCCAACCGCCAATCTTTCCGGTGGCGAGAAGCAGCGGGTGGCGATCGGCCGGGCCCTGCTGGCGCGGCCGCGCCTGTTGCTGATGGACGAACCGCTCGCTGCCCTCGACGACGCGCGGAAAGCCGAGATCCTCCCTTATCTCGAACGCCTGCGCGACGAGACGGACATCCCGATCCTCTATGTCAGCCATTCCGTCGCGGAAGTGACGCAGCTCGCCGATCGCGTGCTGATGATCGAAAACGGCCGGCTGGCCGCGAGCGGAACGGCGTCGGACATGCTGAGCCTGCCGGGTTCGAGCGAGGCGATCAGCCGCCGCGAAGCCGGAACCATGATCGAGGCGATCGTCGCGTCCGAGCAACCCGATCCTCGGATCGTCAAGGTCGTCTCCGGCGGCCTGACGCTCTGGCTGGCCGGCACCGGGCGCAAAAGCGGACAACGCCTTCGCCTGCGGATCGCTGCCCGCGACATTCTGCTGGCCACCCGTCGCCCGGAAGGCCTGAGCGCGCTGAACATCATCGAGGGCATCATCACCGGCCTGGAGCCGTCCGGCCACGATCAGGTCGATGTCGCACTCGACTGCGCCGGCACGCGGCTGACGGCGCGCATCACCAGCGTCTCGTGCGAGATGCTCGGCCTTGTCCCGGGGATGACGGTTCACGCCGTGATCAAGACGGTTGCGCTGGATCCTTGAGCCCGGCGCGATGCGTCTCGAGCCAGTCGATATCCTCGGCCATGGCCGCAAGCGCCTTGTCCTCCATCGCCCGGAAACGCGCGATCAGCGCCTCGCCGAACGGCGTCACCGCCGCGCCGCCACCCTGTTTGCCCCCGCGCTGGGAGGTCACGGCATCGTCTTCGAACATCGCATTCACGGCACTGACCAGCAGCCAGGCGCGGCGATAGCTCATGTCCATGGCGCGCCCGGCGGCCGAGATCGACCCGGTGTCGCGGATATGTTCGAGAAGCGTGATCTTGCCGCGCCCCAGCCGCTCAAGCCCGGAGGGGCCCGGCAGATCGAGCCGGATGACGGGCCGTGGCGGCGATGTCTGGACCATGGATTATCCGTCGAGATGTGCCAGCAAGACCGGAGCGGCCCTCTTGTCCCCAGCATGGGAGCGCAAGGTGGCCACGGCTGTCAACCCGCCATCGCGAACGACCGTCAGCCCATCCGCTCGGATGCATAGGAGCCGGGACTTGCCGGAAACACGATGGTGCGGTTGCCGTTCATGAACACGCGGTGGTGGATATGGGCATGCACCGCGCGGGCGAGAACCTGGCTTTCCACGTCGCGCCCTATGGAGACGTAGTCGTCGGGCGACTGCGCATGCGTGATGCGGGCGATGTCCTGCTCGATGATCGGACCTTCGTCCAGGTCCTCGGTGACATAATGCGCCGTGGCGCCGATGAGCTTCACACCGCGCTCGTAGGCCTGCTTGTAGGGATTGGCGCCCTTGAAGCTCGGCAGGAACGAGTGGTGAATATTGATGATGCGGCCCGACATCTTCTTGCACACCGCATCGGACAGAACCTGCATGTAGCGGGCAAGCACGATCAGTTCCGCATTCGATTGCTCGACGATGTCCATCAGCCGCGCCTCGGCCTCGACCTTGTTGTCCTTGGTCACCTTGATGTGATGGAAGGGAATGTCGTGATTGACGACCACCTTCTGGTATTCGAAATGGTTGGACACGACCCCGACGATTTCGACCGGCAGTGCGCCGATCTTCCAGCGGTAGAGAAGGTCGTTCAGACAATGTCCGAAACGCGACACCATCAGCAGCACCTTCATGCGCTTGGCGCTATCGTGGATCTGCCAGGTCATGGCAAAGGTTTCCGCGATCGGTCCGAACCCCTCCTGGATCGCCGCCTCGCTGACGCCCTCCTCGGAAATGAAGCTCACCCGCATGAAGAACAGGCCGGTCTGGAGATCGTCGAACTGCGAACTGTCAACGATATTGCAGCCTTGCGTGGACAGATACCCGGAGATCGCCGCAACGATGCCGCGGGTGGATTTGCAGCTGACGGTCAGCACATAGCTCTTCATGGGATGGGTCTCTCGCCTTTGCAGATCGCCGCGGACGCGCTCGTCCGTCAGGCTGCAAGCTACCGTGCTTGCGAACCCTCCGTCCATCCGCTTCGCGACATCCGCTAGCAGGAACCGGCCATCCGGTCACTCTCGGGCGTCGAACAGGCAAGACCGCGCCGAAAATCGCCAGGGCAAATCGCGCCCCATATCGGCCGAGGTTCCTTGTTAACGCGCCGGTTACCCTCTCTCGCACATGACGTGTGCTCTGCAGCATCCATTAGTCTTTGACCTCTACATCTGCGTAACGAACGACGAACCGCGCGCCGTGGACATGGCGGGATGCGGCTCGATCATGGCAATGACCCGGGAAGACCCAATGTCGACGGAAAAGCCCAAGCAGCAGCTATCGGTGAACTTCGCCATCAACGTCGCAGGCGCGATCGCGCCGATCGTGATCGCGCTGGTGACGGTGCCCATTCTCGTGCGCCATATCGGCGATGCCCGTTACGGCGTCATGTCGATCGTCTGGGTTCTGCTCGGTTATCTCGGCTTTCTCGACCTCGGCCTGTCGCGCGCCTCGACGAATGCCCTGTCGCGCCTTCCCTTTTCCGCCACGCAGGAACGCTCCGAAATCGTCGCGACCTCCTTCATCCTCAACATGGCGCTGGCAAGCCTCGGGGCCGTGCTCCTCTACTTCGCCGGCAATTTCCTGCTGCTCACCGTCTTCACCGTACCGCCGGAGCTCGAGGCCGAAATCGCCACGGCGCTGCCGTTCATCGCCTGTCTTCTGCCGCTCGCTCTGATTTCCGGCTTCTCGATCGGCATCCTCGAATCGCGGGAACGCTTCCTTTTGGCCAACGGGCTGCAGATCGGCGGCATGATCGTCGGGCAGGTCGTCCCGGTCCTCTGTGCCATCCTCATCTCGCCCGATCTCTCGGTCATCATTCCGGCCGCCGCCCTCTCCCGCGCGGCCTCCGTCGTCGTGGCGACGCTGATCGCGCTCTACACGGAACAGGGCTTCCGCTTCGATAGGTTCCGGTTTGCGAAAGTCCGGTCCCTGATGAATTATGGCGGCTGGATCACGCTGTCCTCGATCATCCTGCCGGTTCTCAATACGCTCGACCAGATCATCATCGGCAAGACGCTCGGCGTCAGCGCCGTCACCTATTATTCGGTGCCGATGAACCTCGTGATGCGCAGCCAGGTCTTTACCAGCTCGCTCGCGCGCACGCTGTTTCCGCGCCTGTCGAGCCTGCCGCGGGCGGAGGCCATCGCCATTTCCGAGCGTGCGATGATGGTCAGCGGCATCCTCTATGCCGGGCTCTGCGCGGCCGGTATCTTTCTCATGCGTCCCTTTCTCGACCTCTGGATGGGCCCATCCTTCACGGCGATTGCCGGAACCGTCGCCGTCGTCCTCCTGATGGGCAGCTGGCCGAATGCCTTGACCTTCGCGCCCTTCACGCTGTTGCAGGGACAGGGTCGTCCCGACATGACGGCGAAGATCCATGTGGCGCAGATGGTGCCCTATGTCCTGCTGCTGGTGCTCCTGACGCACCAGTTCGGCATTCTCGGCGCCGCCATCGCCTTCCTCTGCCGCGGCTACGCCGATTGCAGCCTGCTCATTCTCTTCTCCCATATGCCCCGGCGCATTTTCCGCGCACTTTTTCCGTCAGCGGTTCTGGTCGTCGCGGCGGGCGTGCTTCAGTTTGCTCTCGCGGGCTCGACCCCGGCCCTCTTCCTCGCCGCCTGCGTCAGCATGGTGATCGCGATCGTCCTCCTGCGCCTTCAGGAACGGGAGGTCTTCAACCAGACGCTGGCGGTCGCGATGGGCGCATGGAACCGACGCCGGTCTGCGGGCTCTGCGGTGCCCGTGACCAGTCCCTCGATCGTCGGGCGCACCTTTCCGCCTGCGGTCGGTGCGCCGCAGACCGTCGAAAACCAGGGAGCCTGACGGTGGCGACGCGACAGAGCAGCGATATGACGCCGCATGGCGAAAAACCCCTGATCGTTCAGGTCGTGCGCCAGTTCCTCCCCAATCGCGGCGGCCTCGAAGACGTCGTCGCCAATCTCTGCCATTCGCTGCCGGAGCGCGGCTTCCGCGTGCGCGTCGTCACCTGCGACAGCCTGTTCTCCGAACCCGAGCGCGGCCGGCTGCCCCACCAGGAGACCATCGACGGCATCGAGATCGTCCGCATTCCCTGGCGTGGCTCCCCCCGATATCCCGTCGCACCCGCCATTTTCCGGCATTTGCGCGACGCCGATCTCGTCCATGTTCACGCCATCGACTTCTTCTTCGATGCTCTCTCCTGGGGGCGCTTCCTTCACCGTCGCCCGATGGTCGCAACCACCCATGGCGGCTTCTTTCACACCAAGTCCTTTTCAGCTCTGAAGAAAACCTGGTTCAACACCATTACGCGCGGCTCGGCCCAGGGCTATGCCGAGATCATCGGCTGCAGCGAGGCGGATATGCGCACCTTCGAGCCGATCGCCGGAAGCCGCGTCCGCCTCATCGAGAACGGCGTGGATATCGCCAAGTTCGAGGATGCCGCGAGCCGCGTGCCGACGCGCCGGCTCGTCACCATCGGCCGGTTCTCCGCCAATAAACGCCTCCCCTTGCTGATCGAACTGACGGCCGCGCTGAAGGCCCGCCACCCGGACTGGAGCCTCGACATCATCGGTGTTCCCTCCGACCTCACCGTCGACATGCTGCAGGCCGAGGCGCGCAGGCAGGGCGTCGAGACGGCCGTGACCCTCCACAAGGGCCTCACAAATCCCGAAATCCGCACGCGTCTTGCAGAGGCTTCCCTGTTCGTCTCGGCCTCCGACTATGAAGGCTTCGGCCTTGTGGCCGTCGAGGCCATGAGCGCAGGACTGCTTCCGGTGCTCAACGCCAACGCCGCCTTCACCGATCTCGCGGGTCGGCACACGGAGCTGTCGCTCAGCGACTTCGCCGACATCTCGGCCACCGCCGACGCTCTGGAAGCGGCCTACGCCCGCCTGGAAACGCGCGGCGACGCGCTTCGGGCCGATCTGATGTCTGCCGCCAGAGCCTATGGCTGGAATGCCGTGGCCGATCGCTATTGCGACGTCTATCGCTCGGTGCTCGGCCTTGCCGCGGCACCCCGCCCTGCCCTATCGTTCGACGCGACCGCCCCTGCCCGATAAGGACTGACATCATGCAATCGACACGGTCCTTCGCCGGACGCGCCGCCCGTCTGCTCGCGCTGACAGCCTGCCTCTCGACCGGGGTCCAGCCGGCGCTTGCCGGCTGCTTCAACGGCGTCAATATCGCAGGCGCCGAATTCGGTACCATCCCCGGCACCTTCGGCAAGGAATACACCTACCCGTCCAAGGAAACGATCGACTATTTCGCCGGCAAGGGCTTCAACACCGTCCGCCTTCCGTTTCGCTGGGAGCGCATCCAGCGCCGGCTGAACGGTCCGCTCGACACCGAGGAACTCGCCCGTCTCAAGGAGAGCGTCGAGGCGATGCGCGCGCACGGGCAGACCGTCATTCTCGACCTGCACAACTACGCCCGCTACAACGAAAAGATCGTCGGAACGAAAGACGTGCCGCAGGCAGCGCTCGCCGATGTCTGGTCGCGTCTCGCCAAGGTCTTCGCCAATCAGAAAGGCGTGGTCTTCGGGCTGATGAACGAACCCTTCGACATGCCCCCCACCGCCTGGCTTCCGCCGGCCAATGCCGCCATCGCCGCGATCCGCAAGACGGGCGCGAAGAACCTCGTGCTGGTTCCCGGCGTCTCCTGGACGGGCGCGCATAGCTGGCAGGCGGACATCGGCGGCTCCTCCAATGCCTCGACGATGATCAAGGTCAGGGATACGGCAAACAATATGGCGTTCGAGGTGCACCAGTATCTCGACGGCGACTTCTCCGGCACGAAAGACGATTGCCCGCGCGGTGACGACGCGGTCGCCGCCCTGCGTTCCATGACCGACTGGTTCCGCGCCAACAAGACGCGTGGCTTTCTGGGCGAATTCGGCGGATCGGCGACATCGGACTGCATGATCGGGCTGGCCCGCATGGTCGACGTGATGGCGGAGGCAAAGGACGTCTGGATCGGCTGGACCTACTGGGCAGCCGGCGACTGGTGGTCGCCGGACGAACCGTTGAACGTCCAGCCGACCGAATCCGGCGACAGGCTGCAGCTGCGAGCCCTGACGACGCGCAAACTGGCCCGCGAGGAGGACTCCTGCCCGGCGCTCGACGCCGTCAAGCCGCGCTGAGACCGCGCCCGGCTTGCGAGGCATCTCGCGGCTTGCGCCCGAGCGCGGCCTCGTCGAGAACCGAAATGGTGCCGAACAGGAACCACAGCAGACCCGCCGTCTTGATGGAATAGCCGCTATCACTGATGATCATCAGCAGCAGCAGGTACACGATGACCATGCCGTGGAAGATGCGAGCCCTGCCGCTCTTCAGCGGCGCGAAGACGAGCAGTCCCCACAGCCCCATGAAGCCGAACAGGCCGAACTTCGTGAGCGTGTAGGCAAGACCCGAATCCGCCGTGAACTGCGTCGTCGTCTGGGCGCCGAACACCACGCGCAGATCGAGCGAGGTCAGGAGATGCGCCGTGACCTGAAACCGCCCGCCAATATCGTTCGGCCCGCCCTGCGTTCCCGACTGAATGCCGTAATAGGCCAGCACCGACAGCATGATGAACGGCAGGACATACCATGCGAGACGCGGCATGAAGCGGTAGACCGGCAGAAGCAGCGTCATGAGGATGCAGGTGTAGAGCCCGAACCGCGCATCTCCGAGGGCGATCACCGTCAGGGCGAGAAACAGCGTCACGAACCGCAGGCGCATGGTTGGCCGGAACAGGCACCAGCCATAGACGATCGCCCCGAAATTTCCGACCGACACGGGCTCGAGGAACACCGAGGACACCCGGTGCATGCCGAGGAACGGCAGGATGGTGCGCGCGCTCGGCCGCATGCCGCTGATGAAGAGCCCGGTCGTCTGTCCGTAGAGCTGATCGACCGTCACGCTGCCGCGGGCAAGGTAATAGCCGATGACGTTGAAGAAGGAGATGTAGACGTCGAGCGCCATATATTCGAACAGACCGACGGCGACCACGATGGCGGCCGAGATGAAGACCAGCCGGTCGGCGAGCCTGAGGTCGTGCAGCGTCCGGCCGGCGAAATAGAAGCCGATCGGAATGAGGATATCGCGCACGGCCTTGAGGTCGGGCTGGCCGCGCATGGTGAACAGGAAAAGCATGTAGGAGATGAAGACGGCGAGCAGCATGTAAGGCGCCGTGCGCCGCCCCAGCGCGACGATGAAGACGCAGCCGATAAGCACCATCTCCGACATCATCACATGTCCGTCCGACACCCGCATCACGCGCGTATTGACGAGACAGAGAAGCGCGTTGAAGACGAGACCGCCAATGACGCTGAAGGCCGCAAGACGCGCAGAGAGGCCCCGCCAGGCATCGTCGTCCGCTGCCGCCACGCCGCGGACCGGCAAGGCGTATCGGGCCGAGACGTCCTGCAGGACGCTCATCAGGCCGCAGCCTCGACGACGACGGCGCCGACGAGCTTGGTCTTCCACGGCCCGAGCGACTGCGCGAGATCCTTCAGATCGGAGCGACCGACGCGTCCGGGCCGGATGACGATCGCGATCGCATCGCTGTCCTTCACGAAGGCCATCAGCCGCGCGGCATTTTCCTCTCCCGTCGCGTCGATGACCGAAAAATCGGCCGGCGCAGGCCGGACGGCCGCCGACAGGAGAGAACCGGACGCGCGACTGCGCTGGCGCGGCATGGCATGGCGATCGAGGCGGCGATAGCCGACGCTCTCGAATGCCGGCACGCCGCTTGTCTGCATACGCTGCAACGTGCCGGCCAGCGGCGAGGACGCGGAGACGGACGCGGCAGCCAGATCGACCGCGGCACCCGTCGCGGCGAGCGCGAGCGCGATATCGCCGACCAGCGTCTCGTCCGGCTTTTCCAGGCCCGGCGACAGAAACACGATGCGGGCGGGCACGGCGGCAACGGCATCGGTCAAGACATAGGCCGCGCGCGTAACGCCGGCTTCGCGCTGGCGTTCGGCGGCATGCGATCGGGCAGCCGCCCGATCCGAAATCGGCAAGCGCCCGCGCATCCGCGCGAACAGACCGCGCCCGCGGCGGGACCGGCTGGCATCCCAGGCGTCGGCGTCGGCGTCTGCCGGCCCGGCTTTCAGCGTCTGACGCGGGGCGATGCGCGCGATGACCGGGACGCCGAGCATGTCGACGATCTGACGATCGGAGGTCACGCGACCATCGAGCATCTCCAGCCCGACGGCGATGGCCGAACCGGCGGCAGCCCCGAACAGGACGCCGGCGATGGCCACCAGCAAAGCGGAGGCGCGCGTCGTCTTCGTCGGCGGCAAAGCTTCCGAGATGATGCGCGAATTGCCCGAACCGATGTCGTATTGGCGGCTCAATTCTTCCGACCGCGTCAGGAAGGAGGTGTAGACGCCGCGGATCGCGTCCGCCTCGCTCTGGAGCTGGGCCAGCGTCGTGCGCGCGTCGCCGCTGTCGCCATTGGCATTGCGAAGCGCGGCAAAACGCGTTTCGAGCGCCGCGACATTGGCCTTGCTGCGCTCGAACGTATTGCGCACCGAGTCCTGCACCCGCTTCAGCTCCGACTCCAGTGCCCGGCGCATGCTTTCGGCCTGTGCCTGCGCGGTCAGAAGCTGGGGATGGCGGCTGCCGAGGCTGGTCTGCAGCTCGGCCAGCCGGTCGAGCGTCTGCGCATAGCGCGTCCGCAACGTCGTGACCGAGGTCTGCTGGAGCGCTTCGGGGATCGCACCCGAGGCGAGATCCCCGGTGGTGAGAGCCCGCACCTGATTGTAGTTGATCTGCTGCTGTTCCAGCGCCGCGCGCGCGCTGCCGAGCTGCTGCGTGACATCCTCGAGCTGCTGGTCCGTCACCAGACCCTTTTCGCCGGTGCTGATCAGCCCGTTCTGTGTGCGGAATTTTACGACCTTGTCCTCGGCTTCGAGCAGCCGCTTGCGCAGCGCCTCGGCCTCGACCTGCAGGCTCATGCTGGCCTTGAGGCTCTTGTCGGACCCGATCTTGTTCGCCTTGTCGAGGTAGATCGCGGACACGGTGTTGGCGATCTCGGCGGCGCGGTCCGCATTCGGATGCTGTGCCGTGATGGTGAAGACCAGCGACTGGTCGGCCCGCGTGATGATGAGGTTCTGCGCCAGCGCCGCAGCCGCGCCGGCAGCGGCCGCTTCGTCGGAGCCGGGGCCCGGAGGAGACCGCCCGAGAATTCGCCCGATCAGGCCGGCCTTTGCCTGGAAGAAGGGATCGTTCTTGAGCTCGAGCTTGCGCGCGGCTTCCGACAAAACGCTGAAGGATTGCATGACATAGATCTGGCTGTCGATCGCCTGCTGCGCCTGCGCGGGTGCGGCCGTGTCGCCGGCGGACTGGCCGACGGCGGCAAGCCGCTCGGGGTCGAGCAGGATCTGCGTGGAAGCGCGAAACACGGCCGGCTGGCTCAGTACGAAGGCAAAGCCCAGGCCGCCGAAGATCAACGCCGTCACGATGACGATGCCGATGCGGCGCATCACGATCGACGGAAGTTGAAAGACATCGATGTCCATAGGGCTTCCATTCCACGCCAGGTTGCGGCGAACACGCTTGGTCGAGACGTGCCGGATCCAAGACGGCCGGTGATCCACCCGCACGAGGGTCTCCGTCCTGAGATTTGACAGCTTATAGTTAACAAGCCCTGAACGCGGGCGCTGGCATTCAGGCGAAGCACTGCAATTGCAGGGGCTTAAGCGTGCAGGTCCGCAGGTCGCGCCATATGAGACCCTGCTTGAGGAAACTTTAGCTATATTCCTTAGCCCGTTTTTAGCCCACAACCAGTAAGTCTGCATCACCACAGCCGAATGCCCCAAGCCGCGCTGAGAAGGAGCGATGCCATGAAGACCCAAATCCGAGAGATGCTTGCCCAATATGCCTCGCTGCCATCGGCAGCCGATCTGGACGACGACGCGGACCTCTACGCGGCCGGCATGTCGTCGCATGGCTCCGTCCAGCTGATGCTGGCGCTGGAAGACACGTTCGACATCGAGTTTCCCGACAACCTGCTGAACCGCCGGTCCTTTTCCACCATCACGATCATCGAGCAGACGGTCACCCAGCTGGTCGCCGGGAAAGAAGCCGCCTGATGGACGTCTCCCTCACCGCTCAAGGATCGACGCTGCTGGAGCGCGCGCGCCGCGTGGCGGGCATCGCCGGCCAGCACGCAGACGACGTTGATCGCAATGCCCGCTTCCCGCGCGAAGCCGTCGATGCTCTGGTTTCGGAACGGCTCCTGTCGATCCAGATCCCCATCGAACTGGGCGGTGAGGGCGCGACGACCGCGCAGATCGCGGAAGCCTGCACCGTTCTCGGCCAGGCCTGCGCCGCCTCTGCCATGATCTTCGCCATGCACCACATCAAGCTGTCGAGCCTCGTGTCCCACGGCATCGACAGCCCCTGGCATCAGAGCTTCATGCGCCGCATCGTCGATGAACAGCTTCTCATCGCCTCGGCGACGACGGAAGGCGGCATCGGCGGCAACATGCGCAATTCGATCTGCGCCATCGAAATTGACGGCGATAGCTGCCGGCTCGAGAAGGATGCGGCGGTCATTTCCTACGGCCGCCACGCCGACGCGATCCTCATCACCTCCCGCGCCCATCCGGATGCCGTCACCACCGACCAGGTCATGACGGTCTTCACGAAAGACCAGTACACGCTGGAGCGGACCAACGAGTGGGATACGCTCGGCATGCGCGGCACCTGTTCGGAAGGCTACCTTTTCAAAGGTGTCGCTCCGAAGGAGCAGATCCTGCCGAAGCCCTTCGCCGAGATTGCGGCGCAGTCGATGCTGGCAAGCTCGCACCTGCTCTGGGGCGGCGTCTGGTATGGCATCGCCGTCAACGCCATGACCCGGGCACAGGCCTTCGTTCGCGCCGCAGCCCGCAAGAGCCCCGGCCAGACACCGCCCGGCGCGCTGCATCTCGCGGAGGCGTCGAGCCTCCTGCAACAGGTCCGCGCCAACGTCACCGCCGGCCTGGCCCGCTACGAGGCGGCTCTCGTCGAGCCGGAGCTGCTCTCCTCCATGGGCTTCTCCGTCGCGATGAACAACGTCAAGCTCGCCGTCTCCAAGACCGTGCCCGAGATCATCGACCACGCCATGCAGATCACCGGCATCATGGGCTACAAGAACGGCACCCCGTTCTCGCTCGGACGCCACCTGCGCGACGCCCAGTCTGCGCAGCTGATGATTTCCAACGACCGCATTCTCGCCAACACGTCGAACATGCTTCTCGTCAACAAGATCGAAACCAACCTTCTGGGGTAACGGACCATGGATATGCAGCTTTCCTTGCTTGACCGGCTGTTCGCGGCCGGCCTCCTCATCGATACCGGTGTCGACGGGCTCTACGGCCGCAGCGGCGTGTTCGAAGACGTCATCACCCGCTTCGAAGCCGTCATCGACGGTCTCGGCGGCGTCGACAAGCCGGAGGCGATCCGCTTCCCGCCCGGCATGAACCGCGCCCATTTCGAAGGCTCGGGCTACATGAAGAGCTTTCCGCAGCTGGCCGGCACCATCCATTCCTTCTGCGGTTGCGAGCTCGACCATGTCAGCCTGCTCACCTGCATGGAGGAAGGCAAGGACTGGACCGGACAGCAGCAGGCGACCGATATCGTCCTGACGCCCGCCGCCTGCTATCCGCTTTACCCGACGATCGCCAAGCGCGGCGCCCTGCCGGCCGGCGGCGGTCTGTTCGACCTGCAGTCCTATTGCTTCCGTCATGAGCCCTCGAAAGAGCCGACCCGTATGCAGCTGTTCCGCATGCGCGAATATGTTCGCATGGGCAAGCCCGCGGATGTCGTCGCCTTCCGCCAGGATTGGATGGAGCGCGGCACCAAGCTGATGGAATCGGTCGGCCTGCCCGTCGAGATCGACGTCGCCAACGATCCCTTCTTCGGTCGCGCCGGGAAAATGTACAAGAACAACCAGCGCAACCAGAACCTCAAGTTCGAGCTGCTGATCCCTGTCAACGCCAATGCCGGCCCGACCGCCTGCATGAGCTTCAACTACCATCAGGATCATTTCGGCAAAACCTGGGGCCTGACGACGGAAGACGGCGAAACGGCGCATACCGCCTGCGTCGGCTTCGGTCTCGAGCGTATCGCGCTCGCGCTGTTCAAGCATCACGGCCTCGACGTCAACGAATGGCCGGCGGACGTCCGCAAGACGCTCTGGGGCTGATCAGAAAATGCAAGCCGTCTTCCCCGGCCTCGCGCCCGAGACCTATCGCCCGCATGCGCTCCACGACAGGGAGCGCATGTGGCCGGAGACCAACTGCTATATCGATCTCTGGATCGAGGTCCTGAACACGCTCGGCCTGCCGCCGGAAGCCATGCTCGGCTTTACGCTGACGCAGGATTTCGAAGGCGACCAGTTCACCTTCTTCAAGGTGCCGCTGGAAGACCTCGAAGCGCTCTACGGCATCACCTGCACGGAACTGGCCATCTTCGACAAGGTCGAGCGGCATCTGGAAACCCAGATCGCCCGCGGCCGTCTCTGCCTGGTCGAAATGGACAGCTTCTTCATGCCCGACACCGCAGGTGTCGCCTACGGCCGCGAGCATGGCAAGACGACGATCGGCATCAACCGGCTGGACACGGCCGGCCGCAGCCTCGACTATTTTCACAATGGCGGCTTCTTCCATCTGGAAGGCGACGATTTCGACGGCCTGTTCCAGACGCTGAGCCCGCCCACTGCAGTGCCGCTTCTGCCCTATACCGAGTTTGCCAAGCTGCCGACCGTGCTGCCGGACGAGGCGCATATCCGGCAAAAAGCAGAGGCGCTGCTCGCATTCCATTTTGCCCGCCGGCCGCGCGAGAACCCGTTTCGGGCGTTTGCCGCCGTGTTCCCGGCGCAGGTCGAGGCTCTGGCCGACCGCGACTTCGATTTCTTCCACAAATACGCCTTCAACACGCTTCGCCAGTTCGGTGCGAATTACGAACTGCTGGCCACCCATCTCGGCTGGATCGCGACCGACGGTCGCTATGAGACCGAACGTCAGGCTGCGACGAAAATCTCCGAAGTCGGCAAGACCGTGCAGTTCCAGGTCGCGCGCGCCGTCAACCGCAAGAAGTTCGACGCGCTGGCAGGAACGCTCGCACCCGCGGCAGACGCCTGGGACACGCTGATGCAGGGGCTAGCGGGCAAGCTCGCCTGACCCCGCATCGACACGCCGAGAGACAGGAAACCGCAGGCCATCATGACACCGCTTCCCGCCCGCCTCCGTCTCGTGAATGAACGCACCCTGACGCAAGGCTGGCGCCTCGTCCTGACGCCGCCGGACCTGCATGCCGACCCATCGGATTTAGCGGACGACGACGGCATATCCGCCATCGTTCCCGGCACCGTGGCCGGAGCGCTGGAAGCGGCAGGCCTTTTCGACCGCACGACGCCAGAGCCGCTGAACGGGCAGGATGCCTGGTTCTTCACGATCATCGCCGACGAGGCGCCGGGAGACGCCCTTCTGCGCTTCGAGGGGCTCGCAACCGTCGCCGACGTCTTCCTCAACGGCGAGAAGATTCTGTCGTCGCACAGCATGTTCACGCGCCACGACGTCCCCGTCCGCCTGACCGGCAGCGGCGATCGCCTCGCCATCTGCTGCCGCGCCCTTCTGCCGCATCTGTCGCGCAAGCTGAAGCGCGCCCGCTGGCGGACCAAGATGATCGTGCCTGCGGGCCTGCGCGGCGTGCGGACCACCGCGCTCGGCTACATGCCCGGCTGGTGCCCGGAGATCCAAGCGGCCGGGCCCTATCGCCCGGTAACGCTCCTGCGCCCGGAACAGCATTCCGTCCGTGCCGTGGACATGGCCGCGTCGCTCGATGCCGACGGCACGGGCCACCTCACGGTTCGCTTCGAAACGACGGCAACGCAGTCCATGCGGCTCCGTTGCGGCGGCCATGAGACAGCCGTCACGATCGAGAACGGCCATGCGAAGGCGACGCTCGATCTGCCCGGTATTGCCCCCTGGTGGCCGCGTAGCCATGGCGAGCCGTTGCTCCATGACGTCGAGCTTCTCTTCGACGGAGATCGCATCGGTCTCGGCCGCACCGGCTTCCGGCGGGTGGAGATCGACCGCGGTGCCGATGGCACGCGTTTCGCGCTGAAGATCAACGGCATCGGCATCTTCTGCCGCGGCGCCGTCTGGACCAATGCGGACATCGTTGCACTGCCGGGAGACCGAAAGGCCTATGCGCCCTGGCTGCATCTCGCGGCCGAGGCCAACATGAACATGATCCGCATCGGCGGAACCATGACCTATGAGACGAAGGCCTTCTTCTCGCTCTGCGACGAACTCGGCCTGATGGTCTGGCAGGACGCGATGCTCGCCAATTTCGACTATCCGGCCGAGGACGAGGCCTTTACCGCCGCACTCGAAGACGAGGTGGAGACGCTGCTGCGGGCGACGCAGGCCTCGCCGTCGCTCGTCGTCTTCTGCGGCGGCAGCGAGATGTATCAGCAGGCGGCGATGATGGGCCTTGCAGAGCGTGTCTGGGCCGGCCCGCTGACCGAGGCGATCCTTCCCGGCATCGTCGCGGACCAGCGCCCCGACATCGCCTATATCCCCAATTCCCCCTTCGGTGGGGCGCAGCCTTTCTCTCCGAACGCAGGCGTCGGGCATTACTACGGCGTCGGCGCCTATGAGCGACCGCTGGAGGATGCGCGCCGCGCAAATGTGAGCTTTGCGGCGGAGTGCCTCGCCTTTTCCAACGTGCCGGAGCAAGTGACCCTCGCCGCGCATCTGCCGGTCGCCCCGGTCCACGATCCCCGCTGGAAGGCGCGCGTTCCCCGGGATCGCGATGCGTCCTGGGACTTCGAGGACACGCGCGACCACTATCTCGGCCGTCTCTACGACCTCGACCCCGCGCGGCTGCGGCGGGAGGACCCCGCACGCTATCTCGACCTGTCCCAAGCGGTGACCGGCGAGGTGGTCGAGGCGACCTTTTCGGAGTGGCGGCGGGCGGGATCAGACTGCGGCGGCGCGCTCGTCTGGAAGCTCCAGGACCTTCTGGCCGGAGCCGGCTGGGGGCTCATCGATGCGACGGGTCTGCCAAAGCCCGTCTGGCACGCCGTCCGCCGCGCCTTCCGCCCTGTCCAGGTTCTTCTCCTCGATGAGGGAACAAACGGTCTCGACATCCACCTCATCAACGACACGGCCCACGCTCTCCCCGTGCGACTGGAACTGACCTGCCGGCGCGGCGGACGCCAGACCGTCGTCTCCGGCCGGCATGAAACCGTGCTTGCGCCGAGATCGAGGTTGCGTCTTGCGGCAACCGACCTGTTCGGCGCGTTTTTCGATACGACTTATGCCTATCGTTTCGCCGGCCCGCAGCATGACGTTACCGAGGCACGCCTCGTCTTGGCGGAAACCAACGCATGGATCGCCGATGCCTTCCACTTCCCGCTCGGCCGCCGGGCCGCCCTTCACGATGCGACGCTGACCGCCGCTCTTGTTGAGAGTTCGGGTGGCTTCGCACTCGACATCGCGACCGACCGTTTCGCTCAGTCGGTCCACATCGATTGTCCCGGCTTTCTGCCGTCCGACAACTGGTTCCACCTCGCCCCCGGCGCGGCGCGGCGCATCGACCTGGTCCCGCAGACGAATAGACCGGAGCGCCCCACCGGCGAGATCTCCGCCATCGGCAGCGCCCTCACCGTTCACGTCTGAGAGGGAAGGGATCGCCGGTCGTTGGATCGACGGTCGCAAAGACCGGATCGCTCAGGATGCCTTGCGCTTCGGGGACGTGATGGCGAGGATCGCATCGCGGATGTGCTCGCGCAACAGAGCGCGCGCGGCAGGCGGCGTCACATTGTGGTCTGCATCCGGCAGCATGAGGCGGGAGACGTTCGGATAGCGTGCGAGCAGCTTGCCCTCCCGGCCGAAATGCTGCCTCAGCCGCGCCAGTCCGATATCGCCGACGCTATAGACGAGCAAGATCGGCACATGACGTTCGCACAGCTGGCGGAATGCGCGGTGTACGGCCTTGCGAAGCCTTGCGTCGATGGACAGCGATCCCATGACCGGCGCCGCCGTCCGAAAGACGCGGCGCACGACGATCTTCACGATATTGCCGGCCGCGCGCGGGACGTCGATCTTGCCGGAGATTAGCCTGTAGGCGGTCTCCACGCGGAAGGCGCGCCGCTTGTAGTCCGCGAGCGAGCGAGGATTGTAGCGGACCATCTGGTCGACATCGTCGCGGGGGTCCCAGGCAAAGGTCAGGATGTTGATCGCGATCACGCCGCGGCAGCGTGGATCGGCCAGTGCCGCGTTGAAGGCGAGATAGGCGCCGCTGCATCGGCCGACGACGACGGGATCGGGCAGACCGATGGCCTCGATGCGATCGAGCGCTGCGCGCGCATCGGCGATCTGGCCCGGCGAATAGAGCACCTGTCGCGCTCCGTCCGGCACCGGAGGGCTATCGGCGACGCCGGCGGCGTCGAAGCGGAACGACGCGATGCCGGAAGACGCCAGCATCCGCGCGGTCTCCACGGTCGATCGGGCCCAGCCGGACTGCCGGTCGTAGCCGGTGCCGAGCAGCAAGGCCGTGCCCGTGGGAATGGAATGCGCCGGGGTGCAGAGGATGCCGAACAGCCGGTCTCCGGCACCGAACCGCATGGGACATTCCATGAAGTCTCCGCCGTCGAGGACGCCGGAAGACGGTCCGCCCTGCCCCTGCCCCTGTCCCTGCCCCAAGGTTGCGGTGGGGAGATCGAGGCCGAGGATCCACGCGGTCAGCGCCTTGAAGACCGCAACCGGCGTCTCCGCGATGATCGGGTTCGATACGAGGTTGGAATAGCCCTCGAAATCCACGCGGGTGACATCCGCGCCCGCGTCCTGCAACTGGAGGGACAAGGCAGCGTCGGTGTCGGATTGCGCGCGTTCCGCGATGAAAAAGCGTGTCGATGCGGAAGGCTTGAAGGCTTTGGCATCCGCACGGCGCACCGCGGCGGCAACGCTCACCTCCATGACCAGCCCGGCAATGGACGTGCCCGATCCGCCGCTTCCCTGTGGCAGACCCAGCGCTTCGTCGACGACCTTGGACCAGAGCGAAAGCTCGCGCAGATAGCGTCGCCCGTTGGTGACGGGCGCGAGAAAAGCGACGCCTGCTGGTGGCAACATGGAGCCCTGCGCCTGCAGCAGCGCTGAGACCGGCAAGGCACCGAACCCCTGCGTCACCACCACCAGATGGTCGAACCCGACGAGATCGCGCAGGCATCCCGCCGCGGCCATCGCCGTCGTCACGAAGGGATCGAGGCCCGAGGGCTCGGAAACATCCAACGCATCGCCCGTGCCGGGATGATCGTAGCGCAGACTGGCAATACCGGCAGCCGAAAGGCTGTCGGCAAGCTCGCGCCAGGCCTGGTGCACGCACAGTTCTTCCAGTCCCCACGGGCTGACGAACAGCACCGCCGCACGCGTGACCGCACCTTGCGCCGGTGTGAAAAGGCCGACGGTGTTTTCGAACGTAACGGGCCGGCCTGCAGGGTGCGGTATCCGGATGGTATCCAAGCTGGCGGCAGACATTGCGCGTTCGGTTCCGTTGATTGGATGCACATCCGTGCGGGGCTCGGCAGTCTAGGCGAAACCCGGTTAATATTCGATCCCGCTCATCGAGATCTTGCCTCGTCAAATCGAGGGACGGATGGGCTCGAAAACCGCCTATCGCTCGGCCTTTCGGGGCGGTGCCGTGCGCCATCCTTGCAGGCGCCCGAGAAAGAGATGCCGCGATCGGCGCGCCATGGCCCAATCGCGTTTCAACCCGTGGACGACGATCCCTGCGAGCGGGCGTAGCAATTCCGGCAGAACGCGTCTCATCGCATAGCCATGGCGGCGGAGCACATAACCGAGCCCGGCGCCATATCGATACATCTTCTGCGCATGGTCGAGCGTGCGCCGATCGCCGTGATCTTCGGGATGATGGGCGTTCAGCGTCGGAAAATACCGCCCGGTCGCCCCCGTCTCCAGGCATTTCAGCACCATGTCCTGGATCTCGTGCGCGCCCCAGATCGTGCCCGACCCCGGCCCGAGAGCCATATCGAACCCGCCTGCGCGCTCGAACACCGGACGTCGCACCACGACGATCCACTCCATCAGCGTGTCCCAGACCGTGTCCCGGGTCAGCGTCACGCTATCCCCGGCGAACCGCCCCATGATCGTCCGGCCATCCTCGTCCGTCGGGCGGCCGCTATAGATATCTGCCGGCACCGAAGCGATCAGGGTGTCCAGAGACCGGAAGAAATCGATGGGATACCAGCAGTCGTCGTCCGGAAACATCAGCCATGCGCCGCGGGCAGCGGTCGCACCGCGGTTTCTCGCGCGACAGACACCCGTCTCGGTCGAGCGGATGTGAACGATGTCGATATCGCTGGAGAACCGCGCCAGCAGCGGCGCAAGCCGTTCATCGCCATTCTGATCGACGAACAGCACTTCGAGATCCCGACGCTGCTGCGCAACGAGGGAGACCAGAAGCCGCTCGATCTCCTCGACGCGCCCGAGGGTGGCGACCACGAGGGAGAAGCGATGCTGCAGCGGTCCTTCCACGTCGAGCCTCCCCCGATCCGCCAGAGACGCGGATACCGTGACGTTTGCCCTTTCGGGTCCCTCGTTCCGGCATAACGCGAATTCGCCAATGTCCCCTTAATGGCGCGCGAAAAAGCCCGTCAACCGTCCCGATGCGTCCCGCGCGTCCGCAGGCTGTGCGGCTGAAGTCGCTTCAACGTCTTGCCACCGGGATCGTTTTCGAGATGCAGCACGCGCTTGAAGAACCCATCGTTCGGCTGCATCCGGCCGATATTGACGATCGCGGCTTTCGCCGTCTCCACCGTGAAGAAGGTGACGACGCGCTGATAGGTTTCCGGATCGAGCGTATCGAGCACCTCCTCGATGACGATCCACCGCGGCTTGTGGAGGCCGAGCCGGGCGATGGCGAGCAGACGCAACTCCGCCTCCGTCGGCTTCACCTGAGACTGCAGCGACTGATCGAGCGCAGCGACGAAACGATCGAGCCCGAGACGCGTCAGCACGGATGCAAGCTGCTCGCGCGGGAAACGGTCGGATGCTGCCGGATGGATCAGGGTTTCCGCCACGCTTCCCGGCGGGAAATAGGGCGCGCGCGGGATGAACGCCATGCTGTCCTGCGGCGGCAGCGCAAGCCGCCCGCGGCCCCAGGGCCAGAGACCGGTGACTGCGCGGAAGAACGAACTCTTGTCGACATCGGTCCTTGCCGTGATCAGCACCCGGTCTCCCGGCTTGATCTCGACATGCGCATCGGCAAGCTTGACGCTGCCGGAGGGCGACGCCACCGCGAGATCGTCCATGACGATGCTGCCGGCATTCGGCTCGGCATAGACGATCCGCTTGTCGTTCTCGTAGCGGTCGTCGGTCATCAGCATGGCCGAGCGGAAGGCCGAGACCCGCAGGAGGGTCGCGCGCCAGTCGGCCACGGCCTCGATGTTATCGACGAACCATCGCAGCGAAGCATGCACTTGGTTGAAGGCGCCGACGGCCATCATCAGTCCGCCGAAGGACAGATTTCCGGCGAAGAAGACCGGCGCGGCGATGACGATCGGTGCGATCACCGTGACCCAGCCATAGCCCGCCGTGACCCAGGTGAGGCGCGTCATCGCAAACATCAGGCCACGGCTGATCTCCAGGACGGAGGCGAGATCGCGCTCGATCCGGCGTTTCTCGTTCGCCTCCCCGCCCGAGAGCGAGACAGCCTCGATATGCTCGTTGACGCGCATGAGCGAGAAGCGCAGCGCCGCCTCGCGCTGGTAGTGCTCGCCGTTCAGCTTCACAAGCGGCCGCCCGACCAGCCAGCTCAGCCAGGAGGCGACGCCGGCGTAAAGAATGGCGGCCCAGACCATGTAGCCGGGAATGGCGATGGAATAGCCCTCGAACCGGAAAACGAAACCGGCAGAAAGCGACCAGAGCACGCCGATGAAGCTGACGAGAAGAATGCCGGACTGGACGAGCCCGATGCCGAGCCCGGCCGTCAGGTCCGTCAGATGTCGTGCATCCTCATGGATGCGCTGGTCCGGGTTGATGCCGAGCGAGCCGGCATTGGCAAGACGAAAGGCCCGCGTCGGCTTCATCCATTCTGTGATCAGGTCCCGCGTCAGGCCCTCCCGCAACTTGATCTTGATCCATTGACCGAGCCAGGTCTGGATGACGTTGAGCACGAGGATCACGCCGGCGATCTGACCGAAGACGACGAATTGGCTGAGGAAGGCCGGCAGGTCGCGCCGCTCCAGCGTGTCGTAGAATGGCTTGTACCATCGGTTGAGGAAGATCTGACCGATGGCAATGGCAATGATGACGGTGAGAAGGCCGGCAGCCAGAAGAAGGATGATCCGCCGCGACGGCGAAGCGACGAAGGCCTGCTGCATCATTCGCAGTTGCTGGCCGAGCGACTGCTCTTCTTCCAGATCCCCTGCCGCGGCAGCGGTCGCGCTTTCCGTCACACGCCCCTTCCTGCCCTCTGTCGGCTTGTTGCGAGCGTCCCTGCGATGCGGCATGTCAGCGGCTTTCTTCCAATCACGTCGCGCCAAACTATAGCGCAGCCCGCAATCTCTCCCACGGGAAAACGACCATGAAGCGGCGACCTTGCCGCTTGCTGACCATTGCTGTCGAAAAGTGCAGCCGCATGGCGACGCGGAACGCGCAATCCGGTCTTCGATGGTCATCTGGTGGGCGAAGACGCGGCTGGATCGGCGCGATTTCGAAATGGCTCATCTCTTGCATCTGTCTGTTTCGGATGGGTGTCTTGAAAGATGCACAGTCCGATTGATACAAGTGACGCCGACAGATAGAAGTATATTAGCAACGACAGATGGAAATCCGCATGAATTTTGAGCGCCTCTCGATTTCCGACGTGGTCCTGATCAAGCCGAACAAAATCGGTGACGACCGGGGCTACTTCATGGAAACGTTTCGACAGTCCCTGTTCGAGGAACAGGCAGCCAAGGTCGAGTTCCGTCAGGACAATCAGTCGCTTTCGGCAGATGCCGGCACGGTGCGCGGACTGCACTTCCAGCTGGAGCCGCGCGCCCAGGGCAAGCTGGTGCGCTGCATCGCGGGCGCGATCTACGACGTCGCAGTCGATATCCGCGTGGGTTCGCCGACCTATGGTCAGTATGTCGGCGCCGAGCTGACGGCGCAGAACGGCCATCAGCTGTGGGTCCCCGCCGGTTTTGCGCATGGTTTCTGCACACTGGTCCCGGCCACCGAGGTCAGCTACAAGGTGACGGACTACTACAGCGCGGAACACGACCGCGGACTTCGCTGGGATGATCCGGCCATCGGCATCGTCTGGCCCGATGTCGCCAAGACGCCCGTTCTCTCGAAGAAGGACACTCTTCAGCCGATGCTTGCGGACCTGAAGGAAAGCTTCATCTACACCGGCGCGAACGCCAACTCGTAAAACCAGTCAGGAACCGATCATTATGCGCGTTATTGTTACCGGAGGTGCCGGGTTCATCGGTTCGGCCGTGGTTCGTTATCTCGTCCTCGAAAAGGGCTACGAGGTCCTGACGATCGACAAGCTCACCTATGCAGGCACGCTGACCTCTCTCGACAGCATCAGCAACCAGGCGAACCACAGGTTCCTGCAGGCCGATATCTGCGATCGCAGCGCGATCCAGGAAGCCTTCGACACGTTCCGCCCGGATCGGGTGATGCATCTCGCCGCCGAGAGCCATGTCGACCGCTCGATCACCGGTGCGGCCGACTTCGTGCAGACCAACGTGATCGGTACCTTCACGATGCTCGAAGCCGCCCGCGCCTATTGGAACACGCTGGACGCCGACGCGAAGGACGCCTTTCGTTTCCTTCACGTGTCCACCGATGAGGTCTATGGCTCGCTCGGCGACGAAGGTCTCTTCACGGAAACGACGCCCTACGATCCGAGCTCGCCCTATTCGGCCTCCAAGGCCTCGTCCGACCACTTGGCCAAGGCCTGGCAGCGCACCTACGGCCTGCCGATCGTCGTCTCCAACTGCTCGAACAATTACGGCCCCTACCATTTCCCGGAAAAGCTGATCCCGCTGATCATCCTCAATGCGATGCACGGCAAGAAGCTGCCGGTCTATGGCAGCGGCGCCAATATCCGCGACTGGCTCTATGTCGAGGACCACGCCCGCGCGCTGGATCTGATTGCCGAACGCGGTCAGGTCGGCGAGACCTACAATGTCGGCGGCCGCAACGAGCGGCGCAACATCGACGTCGTCCACCGCGTCTGCGAACTCATGGACACGCTTCGTCCGCAGGGCGCACCGCATGCCCAGCTGATCGAGCACGTCACCGACCGTCCGGGTCACGACGCCCGCTACGCCATCGATGCGACGCGCCTGGAAACGGAACTGGGCTGGAAAGCGCTCGAGAATTTCGACACCGGCATCGAAAAGACGGTGCGCTGGTATCTGGAGAACGAATGGTGGTGGAAGCCGCTGCGCGACGGCTATGACGGCGGCCGCCTCGGTCTCATCCAGACGCAACCGAAGGCGTCGTGATGGCCCTGAAGTATCTCGTCACCGGCAAGGAGGGGCAGGTCGTGCGCTCGATCATCGAGCGGGCCGCTGAGCATCCTGATATCGCCATCGTCACCTTCGGGCGTCCGGAGGTGGACTTCGCCGCGCCCGAAACCCTGGGCCCCGCGATTGCGGCGGTACGACCCGACATCATCATCTCCGCGGCCGCCTATACGGCCGTGGACCAGGCCGAAAGCGAGGAAGCGCTCGCCACGGTGATCAACGGCGAGGCCGCAGGTGCTCTGGCGAAGGCGGCAGCCGGTCTCGGCATTCCGATCGTGCACATCTCGACCGACTACGTGTTCGACGGCACAAAGACCGGTGCCTATGTCGAGAGCGACCCGGTCGCCCCGATCGGTGCCTACGGCCGCTCCAAGCTGGCCGGTGAACAGGCGGTGGCGGCGGCCACGCCGAACCATGCCATCCTGCGCACCGCCTGGGTGCACAGCCCCTATGGCAAGAACTTCGTGAAGACGATGCTGCGCTTCGCAGCCGATCGCGACGAAATGAACGTGGTTGCCGATCAGGTGGGCTGCCCGACCTCGGCGCTCGACATCGCGGATGCCGTTCTTACCGTCGCCGGCAACCTGCTGAAGAGCGACGACGCCGCTTTGCGCGGCACGTTCCACCTGACCAATGCCGGTCGGGCCAGCTGGGCGGAATTCGCCACCGAGATCTTCCGCCTGTCGGCCGAACGCGACGGCCCGTCCGCGACGGTCAACCCCATCCCGTCGAGCGCCTATCCGACGCCGGCGAAGCGTCCGGCCAATTCCCGGCTCGACGGCAGCAAGCTCTCATCCACCCACGGCGTCACCCTGCAGGACTGGCGCCCGGCAACCGAAATCGTCGTCGCCCGCATCCTCGAGGCATGATTTTATCAGGAGTATTTCGATGAAGGGTATTATTCTCGCCGGCGGCAGCGGCACGCGACTGCATCCGATGACGCTCGTCACATCCAAGCAGCTGATGCCTGTCTATGACAAGCCGATGATCTACTATCCGCTGTCCACGCTGATGCTGGCCGGCGTCAAGGACATTCTGATCATCTCGACCCCGGTCGATCTGCCGAACTTCCAGCGCCTGCTGGGTGACGGCAGCGCCTGGGGCATCAACCTCACCTATGCCGAACAGCCCTCGCCCGATGGTCTTGCGCAGGCCTATATCATCGGCGCGGATTTCGTCGGCTCGGATCCGTCCTGCCTCATCCTCGGCGACAACATCTTTTACGGCCACGGCATCACCGACCTCTTCGCACGCGCAAGTGCCCGGACCGAAGGCGCGACCGTGTTCGCCTACCATGTCGCCGATCCCGAGCGCTACGGCGTGGTCGAGTTCGACAAGAGCATGAAGGCACTCTCGATCGAGGAGAAGCCCGAGGCGGCGAAGTCCAACTGGGCCGTCACCGGCCTCTATTTCTACGACAGCGACGTCATCGAGATCGCAGCCAATCTCAAGCCCTCCCCGCGCGGCGAGCTCGAGATCACCGACGTCAACAAGGCCTATCTCGAACGTGGCGACCTGAATGTCGAACTCATGGGCCGCGGCTATGCGTGGCTCGATACGGGAACGCCCGACAGCCTGCTCGACGCCGGTGACTTCGTCGCCACGCTGGAGCGTCGCCAGGGCTTCAAGATCGCCTGCCCGGAAGAGATCGCCTATCTCAACGGCTTCATCGACGCCAACCAGCTGGAAGTGCTGGGCAAGAAGCTCGGCAAGAGCACCTATGGCAAGTATCTTCTGTCGCGCCTGAAAGACGGCAGGATCTGAATATCCGTCAGCCAGGCGTGGCCGACAATCCGGAATGAGGGGCGCAGGCTGCAAGGCCTGCGCCTTCTCATGTCGGAGGGCTTCGAGCCCTTACCGCGCATTCGTGCCCCGTAGGATCTCGAACAGGAACCAGACGCGCTTCTCGCCATCGTCGATCCAGTTTTCGAGCAGGCTCGCGGTTGCGACGTCACTATGTTCGTCGCAGACGTCGTGAAGTTCCCGCATGCTCTGCACCAGAGCGCCATTGTCGTCGCGCAGTTCGGCGAGCATCTCATGCGGATGAACGAAATCGGCATCGTTGTCCTTGATCCGCTGCTGGCGCGAAATGTCGCCGATCGACTTCAGGGTCGATCCACCAAGCTTGCGAACGCGCTCGGCCAGCGGGTCGGTGATCGCCAGCAATTCGGCGCCGTGATCGTCGAGCAACAGATGATAGTCCCGAAAATTCGCGCCGGACATATGCCAGTGGAAATTCTTCGTCTTCAGATAGAGCGCGAAGACGTCGGCTAGAAGCGCCGATGCACCGCCGGAAATATCCTTCACGCCCTCTTGCGAAAGTCCTGTCGGGGTCTTCAGGTCAGCCTTGCGGCGCGATTTTACGGACTGGTCCATGGGTTCTGTTCCTTGTCTGATGTGGGTCTGGGTCTGGGAGCTCGGAGGATCGGTTCTCGACATCCTCGTCGTCGGCGGGGTCGGACGACGGTCACATGAGCGGCGATGCCGATCCGACACCGTTTCGGCATGCCGAAGCTGCAACGGATGATCGCCGCCAAAGTTCCAAGCCGGGTTTCGAGCCAGGTTCCGAAGACAACCTGACGGCGGCGCTTGACTTCCGACAAAAAATAGAACATTTAGAGAACAAATCAGGAGACGATCGAGATGGCAACAGCAGAAAAGTTCATCGTCATGCCCTTTAAGAAAGTTCGTGGCGGCGTTGCTCCGGGCGAGATGCGCCAGGCGTCGAACGCGGTCAGCGCGGAAAAGATCGCGACCTCGATGTCCGCCCGCTTTCCGGGCGTGGCAGCTTATGCCGTCAAGGTGGACGAAGAGTCCGGCGACATGAGCGAGCCCCGCCTGATCATCCAGTTCGGCGAGGTTGCCGATCTCGCAGCAGCATGAGGTATGCGATGGATAAGCAGATCGAGTTGCGCGAAAGCGTCCGGATCCTGATCGCGCAGGGCGAAGCCGCCCGTCAGCGGGCCGAGGCCCATCGCGAACAGACCCGCATCAAGGTCGCCGCCATGGCCTCGCGTCCGGGCGAGAAATATCTGGCCGCCATGCGCCAGGCCAAGGCAGCGACCAGCCACTGAGGCTTTCTCAGCCGGCCTCATGGCCTGCCCTGTCGTTCTCTCGGGAACGTAACGCACGTCCCATGGTTTGGCTGCTCTTAGCCTACAAGTCGCAGATCACGGTGGCCGAACTCGGCGGCTCCCCAATGCGCCCCCCCGCGCTGCGCGCCAATCTCGACGGAGAGGTGGCAATGGGCGGCTGGCTGGACGCGAATCTGCGCGACATCACCTTCGCCTCGCTGAAACAGTCCGGCCAATCGGCAAAGATCTGATCGCGGCCACCAACGGAGGAGCCTGTGATCGCACGGGCGTGCGGTTCGCGCAGGCTCCGCCGCCGCGACAAAGCGACCCGGCAACAGGCCTTCCAAAACACCCGGTCGCCGTTTGCCATCCGGTCGGACCGCCATAGGTCTCCCTCACACCCTATCAGGACTTCCGCGAGAGGCGACGACATCCATGACGCGAGAGACGATCGACGAGTTTGCACGCCGGCACGGTATCGGCGAAACGCGACCGAGCCCCGACGGACATGATGTCACGGTCTCCACCGAGACGAAGACGAAGATCCTCGCAGCATTGAACGTCGATCCCGACAGCGCCGCGCCATCGGGCATGACGGCGTCGAAGCAAAGATCCGCCCCGTCAGAGCCCCTGCCTGCATCCTACCTTCCGCCCTTCCTTCAAAACAACCGCGTCTGGGGGGTCACCCTGGAACCCTACGGCCTGCGCTCGTCGCGCAATTGGGGCATCGGCGATTTTCAGGATCTCTGCGACGTCGCACACCTCTTCGGCCCGCTCGGCGCCGACTTCATCGGACTGACCCCGCTGCACGCCCCGTTTCTGGCCGATCCCGATCGCTGCAGCCCCTATGAGCCCTCCAGCCGACAGCGCCTCAACCCTCTCTATATCGCCGTCGATCTCGTTCCGGGATATGAAGCCGACCCTGAAATCGAGCGCAGGGCAGCCGGCCTGAGAGAGACGCCGCTGGTCGATTACGTCGGCGTCTGCAGCCTGAAGCTTGAGGCGCTGCGCAATATCTGGACCGAATGGGCGCCGGAAAAGACCGACGAAACCGGACCGGAGACTTTCGAGGACTTCATCGACCGCGAGGGCACCCCTCTGCGTCTGCACGCCCTGTTCGAAGCTCTGTCGTCCACCATGTCCGATCGCGGGCTCGGCGCCGGGTGGCATGGCTGGCCGGAGCGTTTCAAGGACCCCGAGAGCCCGGATGTCGTGGCATTCGCGCATGCTCATGAGGACGAGATCCGCTTCCATATGTGGCTGCAATGGCTGGCGCATTGCCAGCTCCATGGCGCAGCGAAAGCGGCGAAAGCCGCAGGCATGCGGATCGGCCTCTATCTCGATCTCGCCGTCGGCGAAGCGCTCGACGGTGCGGCGACCTGGGGCGAGCGCGATCTCTATGTTTCCAGCGCGACCGTCGGCAGCCCGCCGGACCCCTTCGCCGCAGACGGCCAGGACTGGCATCTCGCCGCCTTTCAGCCGGCCGCCATCGCCAGCGGCGATCCTTCGCCTTATCAGCGTATGGTGGTCGCAGCCATGCGCTATGCCGGCGCCATTCGCATCGATCACGCCGCAGCCCTCCGCCGCCTGTTCCTCGTGCCGCTCGATCTCAAGCCGGATGGCGGCGCCTATGTCGCCTATCCGGAGAAGGATCTCCTCGACATTCTCTCGCAAACATCCAGACAGCACGAATGCCTCGTCATCGGCGAAGATCTCGGCGTGCTCCCGGACGGACTGCAGGACGACCTCACGGAAGCACGCATCCTTTCCTACCGCATCCTGTCCTACGAGCGGACGGAGGACGGCTTCAAGCCGGCGGAGGCCTATCCGGCGCTATCGCTTGCCTGCATCTCCACCCATGATCACCAGACCATGGCCGGCTGGTGGCGTGGCGCCGACATCGCCACCCGTGCCGACCACGGCATCCTGCCGCCCGATATCACGCAGGCCCACCAGGAAGAGCGGAAAGCCGAGCGGAAGGACCTTGCCCGCGCACTGGACGAGGCCGGCATCGAGCAGCCGACGCGCCTTCCATCCGGCTCTGCGCCCGATCAGGCCCTGACAGGGCTTGTCGTCGATGCCCACCGCTTCATCGCGAAAACCGCTTCGGCGCTGGCAGCCGTGCGCCTTGCCGACATGACCGGCGAGACGAATCCGACGAATATTCCGGGAACGAGCGACAGCTATCCGAACTGGAAGCCTAAGCTATCCGGTACGCTCGAAGCCTTGTCGGAAGCACCGCTTCTCCTCGCCATTTCCACGGTCATGGAAGAGGAACGGCCGCGATCGTAGCCGGCATTTCGCACGCGAGCGGCGCCGTCGTTTGCCATGTTCGGCAAGACGACGTGGAACAAGCTCGGGGCTTGGAAGGTTCTCGATGAAACAACGCGAGACAGCCCATGAATGTTCATTCGCTTGCCGAAGCAGACACACCTGTCATCACGCCGCCGCGGATCTACTACATCCACCCTCTGCAACTGCGGGGAATGGAGGCGTGGGACGCGGCCTTTGCGCATGCCGCAACGCTTGGTTTCGACACCGTCCTTTCCGCTCCCCTGTTTGAGAAGGGCGACGCGACCAGCCTGTTCGTCACCGCCAGCTTCGAAAGGCTGAACCCCGGCCTCGGGCTTGGCGACAGTGTCGAACGGGGCGTCTCATCCCTGGTCGACGCCGCAGGGCGACATGGCCTCTCCCTGATGCTGGACATCGTCGTCGGGCGCGAAGCGGATCGCGAACCGGACGCCGGCGCGCCCGTCGATCCGCGCATCTCGCCAACGGTTTCCGGCAGTCGCGCGGTTTCCACAGAGAACGAAACGTCGCAAGCGGCGCTCATCGCGACATGGACGGAACGCCTCCTGATGCTTGCCAAGGCCGGTATCGCCGGCTTCCGCTGCGTCGGCCTCACGGCTTTCCCGGCCGACGCCTGGCACCGGCTGATCTCGGAGGTTCACCGGCGTCAGCCGCAGGTCCGCTTCCTCGCATGGACGCCGGGAACGCCGTTCGACGACCGCAAGGGGCTGGCCGCCGCAGGCTTCGAAGGCAGCTTTTCGTCGCTCGCCTGGTGGAACCTGCAGGATCGCTGGCTTCTCGACGAATACGCGTTGCAACGCGATTTCGCCTACCAGATCGCCTTTCCCGAAGCCCCGTTTGCAAAACGAATCGCGCATGGCACCGAGAGCAGCGAGATCCTGAAGCGCAGGGCGATCCGAACGCTTGCGCTGTCCGCTACCGTCGGACAGGGTCTTCTCGTCCCGATGGGTTTCGAATTCGGAGCAGCAACGCCGCTCGATCCGATGCATGGCCAGGGCAGCGGCATGTCCGGCATGAAAGCCCACGGCGCCTTTGATATCACCGCGAGCATCCGCGCCATCAACGACCAACTGGCCGCTGCGATGCCGTCTCGCGGCACGCCGACGCTGATCTCCAGCAGTGCGACGACCGTGAGTGCTCTCGTTCAAGGCGATCATGCAGACCTGCGGCAGGCGGAGACGGTCCGCGTCATCGTCTGCAACCGCGATCTTCGCCGCAGTGCCGCCGTGCCGTTCAACGCGATCCGGGAAGCGGCGTCCGCCTTCCTGCCCCTTTGCGATGCCGCGCGGCCGGAACGCGCGCTCGATGCCGATGTGCGGCTTGCTCCCGGCGAACTCCGCATCTTCGAAGGTTCGGCCTCAAACCCGATCCTGATGGCGGGTGCCGCGATCGACGCCCGCGCCGCCGCTGCAACACCGCGGCTTGCGATCGAAAAGGTCGTCCCCGCCGTGGACGAGGGCCGCTTCCCGGTCAAGCGCGTCGTCGGCGATGTCGTGAAGGTCGAAGCCGATATCTTCGGCGACGGCCACGATCCGCTGGCCGCCGTTCTGCTCTGGCGCCCGGTCGATACGCAGGCGTGGACCGAGGTCCCCATGCAATTGGTCGTCAACGATCGCTGGAAGGCGGAATTCATCCTCAAGCGGATGGGCCGCCACGAATATGTCGTGGAGGCCTGGCGCAATCCCTATGCGATCTTCCGCTATGAACTCGGCAAGAAACACGAAGCCCATCTCGATCTGACGCTGGAGATCCAGGAAGGCATCAACCTGATCAAGGCCGCCGCCGAAAACGGGCCGCAGCGCGTCCAGCCGGAGCTGAAAACGCTTCTCGCGACCCTTGCCGACGGCGACGCCGAAGCGAAGACGAGGCTGCTGCTTGCACCCGAAACCTTCGCGCTGATGGCGCGGGCTGATCGCCGGCCCTTCAGCGTCCGTTCCCCCGTCATGCCCGTCGATGCCGAACGCAAGGGTGCGGGTTTCGCCAGCTGGTTCCAGGTTTTCCCACGGTCTCAGAGCGGCGATGCCGACCGTCATGGCACCTTCGACGACGTCATCGGCCGGCTTCCCGCCATTCGCGAGATGGGCTTCGACGTTCTCTATTTTCCGCCGATCCACCCGATCGGCGCGACGAACCGCAAGGGTCGCAACAACACGTTGACCCCCGGCCCGAACGATCCCGGCAGCCCCTATGCGATCGGCTCGCCGGCCGGCGGCCATGATGCGATCCATCCGGAACTCGGCACCCCCGAGGATTTTCGCCGGCTCGTTTCGGCTGCGGTAGATCACGGGCTCGAAATCGCCCTCGACCTCGCCATACAGGCCTCACCGGACCATCCCTGGCTGAAAGATCACCCCGGCTGGTTCGACTGGCGCCCGGATGGCACCATTCGCTATGCGGAAAACCCGCCGAAGAAATACGAGGACATCGTCAATGTCGATTTCTATGCGAAGGACGCGGTCCCTTCGCTGTGGGAAACGTTGCGCGATGTGGTCCAGCACTGGGTCGATCAGGGCGTCAAGCTCTTCCGCGTCGATAATCCCCACACCAAGCCGTTTCCCTTCTGGGAATGGCTGATCGCCGACATTCGCGGTCGCCATCCCGAGGTCGTGTTCCTTTCGGAAGCCTTCACCAAGCCGAAGGTCATGTACCGGCTGGCGAAGGTCGGCTTCTCCCAGTCCTACACCTACTTCACCTGGCGAAATGCGAAGTGGGAGCTGGAGGAGTACATGCGGGAGATCACGACGCAGGAGCCCAAAGACTTCTTCCGTCCGCATTTCTTCGTCAACACCCACGACATCAACCCGGACTTCCTGCAGAACGCACCGCGTTCGGCCTATCTCATCCGGGCAGCTCTTGCTGCGACGCTGTCGGGCCTCTGGGGCGTCTATAACGGCTTCGAGCTCTGCGAAGGCCGGCCGGACGCCAAGCGCAAGGAATACGCCGATAGCGAGAAGTACGAGATCCGCGCCTGGGACTACGACCGCCCGGGCCATATCAAGGGCGAAATCGGGCTGCTCAATCGCATCCGCCGCGAGAACCCGGCCTTGCATTCGCATCTCGGCCTGACGCTGCTTCCGGCCTGGAACGACAATGTCATGTTCTTCGAAAAGGCCAGTGCCGGCCGCGAGAACGTCCTGCTCATCGCCATCAGTCTCGATCCGCATGCAGCGCAGGAAGCGGATGTCGACGTGCCGCTCTGGTCCTGGAACCTTCCCGACAACGGATCGCTTCCCATGGAAGACCTCATTGCCGACCGGCCCTTCACCTGGACGGGCAAAATACAACACATCCGTCTCGAGCCGTCGATGCCGTTCGGCATCTGGCGCGTTCGATAGGGAGGAAGGCTTATGGATATGCTCACCGACCACGTGCAGGACGGCACCGACACGCGCCAGCAGACGCACGCCGAAAGCGGATCCGCTGATCCGCTCTGGTACAAGGATGCGATCATCTACCAGCTGCACATCAAGTCGTTCCACGATGGAAACGGCGACGGCATCGGCGATTTCCAAGGCCTGCAGGAGAAGCTCGATCATATCGCCTCGCTCGGCGTCACCGCGATCTGGCTTCTGCCCTTTTTCCCGTCGCCGCGGCGCGACGATGGCTACGATATTGCCGACTACGGCGATGTCAGCCCGGATTACGGCACGATGGACGAGTTTCGCGCCTTCGTGGAGGCCGCCCATGAGCGGGGCATCCGCGTCATCATCGAGCTGGTCATCAACCACACATCGGACCAGCACCCCTGGTTCCAGCGTGCCCGCAATGCGCCGGTCGGATCGCCGGAGCGCGATTTCTACGTCTGGTCGGACACGGACCAGAAATTTCCCGAGACGCGCATCATCTTCCTCGACACCGAGAAATCCAACTGGACCTGGGACCCGGTCGCCGGCGCCTATTACTGGCACCGCTTCTATTCCCATCAGCCGGACCTGAATTTCGACAATCCACGCGTCATGGAGGAGCTGCTGTCCGTCATGCGGTTCTGGCTGGAAACCGGCATCGACGGCTTCCGGCTGGATGCCATCCCCTATCTGATCGAGCGCGAGGGAACCAACAACGAGAATCTGCCGGAAACCCATGACATCCTGAAGCAGATCCGCGCCGCACTCGATGCCAGCCATCCCGGCCGCATGCTGCTGGCCGAGGCCAACCAGTGGCCGGAAGATACGAATGAGTATTTCGGCAGCGGTGACGAGTGCCACATGGCGTTCCACTTTCCGCTGATGCCGCGCATGTACATGGCGATCGCCAAGGAAGATCGCTTCCCGATCACCGACATCATGCGCCAGACGCCGGACATTCCGGACAATTGCCAGTGGGCGATCTTCCTGCGCAATCATGACGAACTGACGCTCGAAATGGTGACGGATGCAGAGCGGGACTATCTCTGGAACATCTATGCCGCGGACCGCCGCGCGCGCATCAATCTCGGCATCCGCCGCCGCCTGGCACCCCTGATGGAGCGCGATCGCCGCCGCGTCGAACTGATGAACGCGCTGCTCCTTTCCATGCCCGGCACGCCCGTCATCTATTACGGCGACGAGATCGGCATGGGCGACAATATCTATCTCGGCGATCGCGACGGCGTGCGCACGCCGATGCAGTGGTCGCCGGATCGCAATGGCGGCTTTTCCCGCGCCGACCCGGCCCGTCTTGTCCTGCCCCCGGTCATGGATCCGCTCTATGGCTACGAGGCCGTCAACGTCGAGGCGCAATCGGCCGATGCCCATTCGCTGCTCAACTGGACGCGGCACATGCTGGCGCTTCGGCGTCGGCACATCGCCTTCGGTCGCGGCACGCAGCGATTCCTGAAGCCGGGCAACCGCAAGATCCTCGCCTATCTCCGGGAATATGAAGGCGACACGATCCTCTGCGTCTTCAATCTTTCGCGCCTGCCCCAGGCCGTGGAGCTCGATCTCTCCGAATTCGAGAACCGCGTGCCCATCGAACTGACAGGCATGTCGCCGTTTCCGCCCATCGGCCAGTTGACCTATCTCCTGACGCTGCCGCCCTATGGCTTCTTCTGGTTCCAACTCGTGGCCGAAGCCGATGGTCCGACCTGGCGCAACGACCCGCCGGAGCAACTGCCCGACTTTGCCACCATGGTTCTGCGCCGAGACCTTTTGGAGGTGGTGGACGAGCCACGCTTGTCGAACGTGCTGTCGCGCGACGTGCTTCCGTCCTACCTCGCCAAGCGCCGCTGGTTCGGCTCGAAGGGCGAGACGCTGCACAGCGCGACGATCGTCAGCGCCGTGCCGATGGGCTTCCCGCACGATATCCTGCTCGGCGAACTCGAGGCGGAACTCGAAGGGCACACCGAAACCTACATGCTGCCGCTGGCGATTTCCTGGGACGATACGAACCCGCCGGCCCTTGCCCAGCAGCTGGCGCTGACGCGAATTCGCCAGGGACGCCGTGTCGGCTTCCTGACCGACGGCTTCGCGGTCGAAGCCTTCGCCCGCGGCGTGCTCAAGGGGCTCCGCGAGCGCACGCAGATCTCGGGCCGCAGCGGCACGCTGGAGTTCGTCGGAAGCGATGAGCTCGATGGTATCGATGTCCGCGACGACCTGCCGATCCACTGGCTGTCGGCCGAACAGTCCAACAGTTCCCTGATCGTCGGGGATGTCGCGATGATCAAGCTCATCCGCCATATCTTTCCGGGCATCCACCCGGAAGTGGAGATGACGCGCTACCTGACCGGCGTTGGCTATGCCAACACCGCGCCTCTCCTCGGCGAGATCGCCCGGATCGCGCCCGATGGCACGCGATCGACGCTGATCATCATCCAGGGCGCCATCCGCAATCAGGGCGACGCCTGGACCTGGATGCTCGACACCCTGCGCCGCACGATCGACGACACGCTGACCTCGGTCAGCGATATCGCGTCCACCGATGTGCAGGAGGGCCTGTTCTCGCCGCTGATGGACTTCGTCTCCAATGTCGGAACACGCCTTGGCGAACTTCATGTCGCCTTGGCGAAACCGACCGAAGACGAGGCCTTTTCCCCGCTTCATGCCGGCACAGGCGATGTCGAGGCCCTGCGCCGCCAGGTGGTCGGCCAGATTTCGGAAGGCCTCACCATCCTCGACCGTGCCCACAGCGATGTCGACCCGGCCCTTGGCGACGAGATCGCAAAGCTGGTCGAGGGGAGAGAGGCCCTGCTCGCCTCTATCGGAGCGCTGGCCGATGCCGCTGCGGACACGCAGATGATCCGCAATCACGGCGATTTCCACCTCGGGCAGATCCTCGTTGCGGAGGCCGATGCCTATATCATCGACTTCGAAGGCGAGCCGGCCCGCGATCTCGACGAACGTCGTGCGAAGGCCAACCCGCTTCGCGACGTGGCAGGCCTGTTGCGGTCGCTGAGTTATCTCGCTGCAACGGCCGAACTCGACCACGAAGCCATCTCCGAACCGAGCGACGATCGGCGAAGCGCGCTCATTCGCGCCTTCATCGAAAAGGCCGAGGAAACCTTCCTCTCAAGCTACTTTGCCGTCACCGAAACATCCGGCGATCTGCGCATGTCCGAGACGATACGGACACGCATCCTCGACCTCTTCCTTCTGGAAAAGGCGGCTTACGAAATCGCCTACGAAGCCCGCAACCGGCCGAAATGGCTGCCCATCCCGCTCGCTGGCTTCTCGGCCATCGTCCGCAGACTTTCGGAAAGTAATTCCTGATGCTGGAACGCCTCGATCTTCTCCAGGGTATCGACCACGATGCCATCACCGCTCTCGTCGAGGGCCGCCATGGCGATCCTTTTGCCGTGCTCGGCGCTCACCCCCATGCAGACCGGACCATCGTGCGCGTCCTGATGCCGGGCGCCGTTCGGATCGAACTGCTCGACCCGACGAGCGGCGCGGTGGCCACGAGTCTCGACCTCGTGCATCCCGGCGGCCTGTTTGCGGCGCTGACCGATCTGCCCCACTACCGGCTCCGGATCACCTGGCCGGAAGCTGTGCAGGAGACGGAGGACCCCTATGCCTTCGGCCCGCTGCTCGGCGATCTCGACCTGCACCTCTTCTCGCAGGGCACACATTACAGCCTTGGCCGGACCTTCGGCGCGCGGGTGACGGAGGTCGAGGGCGTCGAGGGCGTGCGGTTCGCCGTCTGGGCACCGAACGCACGGCGCGTCTCGGTCGTCGGCGATTTCAACGCCTGGGACGGACGTCGCAATCCGATGCGGCTGCGCCCCTCCGCCGGCGTCTGGGAGATTTTCATTCCGCGCCTTGGCAAGGGCGAACGCTACAAGTTCGAGATCATCGATGCCGCCGGCAATGTGCTCGCCCAGAAAGCGGACCCGATCGCACGCGCAAGCGAGGCAGCCCCCGCCACCGCCTCCATCGTCGCCTCCGCCTCGCCTTTCCCCTGGACAGACGACGACTGGATGCGCCGGAAGACCGAGATCCGCGACGGGGAAGCGGCCATATCGGTCTATGAGGTCCATCTCGAATCCTGGCTGCGGATCGCCGAGGACGGAAACCGGTCGCTGGACTGGATCGAGTTCAGCCAGCGCCTGATCCCCTATGCCGCCCGCCTCGGCTTCACCCATATCGAGCTTCTACCGATCATGGAGTACCCCTTTGGCGGCTCGTGGGGCTATCAGCCGCTCGGCCTTTTCGCGCCGACCGGGCGCTACGGCACGCCGGAGGATTTTGCCTATTTCGTCGATCGGTGCCACGCTTCCGGGATCGGCGTCATTCTCGACTGGGTGCCCGCCCACTTCCCGACCGATGTCTGGGGCCTTGCCCGTTTCGATGGCACCGCGCTCTACGAGCATGAAGATCCGCGCGAAGGTTTCCACAAGGATTGGAACACGCTGATCTACAATTTCGGGCGCAACGAGGTGAAGGGCTTCCTGATCGCCAGCGCGCTCGAATGGCTGGAGGAATATCACGTCGATGCGCTGCGCGTGGACGCCGTCGCCTCCATGCTCTACCGCGACTACAGCCGCGATGCCGGCGAGTGGATCCCCAACGAACATGGCGGTCGGGAGAACCTCGAAGCCGTCGAGTTCTTCAAGCACCTCAACAGCATCGTCCACCAGCGCTGCCCGAACGTGCTGATGATCGCCGAGGAATCGACCGCATGGCCGGGTGTGACGCAGCCGGTCGAGAACGGCGGCCTCGGCTTCGATTTCAAATGGAACATGGGCTGGATGCACGACACGCTGCATTACATGCAGGATGATCCGGTCTATCGGCGCTACAATCACGGACAGATGACCTTCGGCATGGTCTATGCCTATTCCGAGCGCTTCATGCTGCCGCTGTCCCACGATGAAGTCGTGCATGGCAAGGGCTCGATGCTGGGCAAGATGCCGGGCGACGCCTGGCAGAAGCGCGCCAATCTCCGCGCCTATTTCGGCTTCATGTGGGCGCATCCCGGCAAGAAGCTGCTGTTCATGGGCGGCGAGATTGCACAGGAAACCGAATGGAACCACGACGGCTCGATCGTCTGGGATCTGCTCGACCGGCCTGAACATGCGGGCATCCAGCGGCTCGTGGGCGATCTCAACCGTCTCTATGCCGCGGAGCCGGCCCTGCAATATGGCGACCTGCATCCCCAGGGCTTCGATTGGGCGGTGTCGGACGATGCCGAGCACTCGATCTTCGGCATGCTGCGCCTGAGCGAGGACAGAACCTCGATGATCCTCGCCGTCTCGAACATGACACCGGTGCCCCGCCACGGCTACCGGATCGGCGTCCCCACCGAGGGCCGTTGGGAAGAGGTGTTCAACAGCGATGCCGGGGTCTATGGCGGCTCCAACCTTGGCAACGTCGAGGCCTGGACGGAGCATCATCCCGCCCATGGAAAGCCGCAGTCCCTGTCGCTGACCCTGCCGCCGCTCTCGACGATCCTGCTGCGATGGCGCGCCTGAGGCTCAGATGCGCCAATCCGTCGCGATGCGATGACGCCGCCTGCCATTGACGGCAAGCGGCGTCATCGGCAAAGATAGGACATGCCTCAACACGATCTCGACCACGACGCCCCGCCTTCCCGCCGGGCGAAAATCATCTTCGGCGTCCTCGTCTGCATCGTCGTGCTGGCGACGGTTAGCAGCATGGCGACGTCGATCGTGCTCTATATGAAAAGCGTCTGAGCAGCCGCTTTTCATCTCCGCCACGGCACAGAAACGCGGCGGACCGCCGGCACATATCTCATACCACGCAGATCTGATGTTTTCGACACGCGAAAGCTGTCGGAACACTCCGCCGCAACATGCGTTGACGGGCAGATTCTCTCAAGGATCGCCACGTTTTCTTTGCATGTCAGGAGCATCATCATGAAAGCCACGGCCACGCTCGCTTTCTTCCTCACCGTCGCCATGACGCTCTTCATTGCCGGTTTCCTGAGCGCTTCCGCCTTGATGGCGAAGCCCGCGACGGAAGCGCTTGCCAATCTCAACGCACCCGACCTCTGGACCTCCGAGCCGAAGCGGGTCGAGACGGCCGAGCGCAGCGTTGATCGCGCGCCCGCCGCACCGCCTGTCGATCTTGCATCCTCGGAGAGCCTTGCCGTTGCAGAGCCTGTTGTTGCAATGGCCAACGCGTCAGCCGAGATCGACCAGACGGAGCCAGGCACGCCCGTCTCCGAGACGGACATCGCGACCGCCGCAAGCCAGGCTGCAAGCAATCCCGAGCACCAGACCTGGTGCGAGCGCCGGTACCGCTCCTATAGCCCCGAGGACAACAGCTACAGTGCTTATAGCGGCGAGCGGAAAACCTGCATGTCACCCTATATGGACGTCGCCTCCACCGACGACATCGGCCGGATGTCGTCATCGGATCCGGTGACCGACGATCATGTCCGCCAGTGCCAGCAGCGCTATTCGTCCTATCGCGTCTCCGATGACACCTACCAGCCCTATGGCGGCCCGCGTCGGGCCTGTGTCACGAATTGATACGGCGCCGCAAGCAAAAACCCGAGGCAGGAAGACAGTCCCGTTCATGACAGGCAGGCCATGACAGCGCGGCGCATCGTCGTCATCAGCGACTTCCAGGACGGGCCGTCTGACGACGGCGCCTTGCCCACGGTGGAGGAAGCACGCGACGCCTGGATATCGGGCCGGCGGGGCGCCAGACCGCAGATCGTTTCGGATCGTGAGGCAGTCGCGGTCGATGGCGGCTACATCGAGCGTCTGCCTCTCGCCTGCCTCAAATCGGGCCTGGTTGACTGTGCCGAGATCTGGACGCATTGGCGCGGCAGCCACCCGCCGGAGACGCGCAGCGGCGCGAGCCCCCATCTGACGCGCCGGGTCTTCCGCATGAACGGCCCGGAGGCGCCCTTCGCGTCCAACGACATGCTCGGACATATCGCAGCCTTCGGCGCGCCGCACATTCTCTGCGTCTGGGGTCTCGGGGTCAGCGAGGAGATCCTTCTGGCCTGCCGCGACAGCGTCAAGATTTACAATTCGATCGACGCGCCGGCCCTGCGCATTCCGCCAGAGGTGAGCCGACATTTCGATCTCGTCCTCACCGGCGCACAATGGCAGTCCGACGTCGTGCGCGAACGGCATCCGGATATGGCGACGGCCATCCTGCCGGTCGGTCCCGAATTCGCCTCGGACACGACCTTCTATCCGCTAAACCTTCCGAAAACCTACGACATCATCTATGTCGCCGCGGCGCAGGGCTACAAGCGCCACGACATTCTGTTCGACGCCATGGCGAGGCTTCGACGCTCGGTGCGGGCGCTCTGCGTCTGCGGTTACGGGGAAATGATCGATGACTTTCGGCGCCAGATCGCGGAGCGGGGCATCTCGGTCGATCTCATCGAGCCGCCCGGCGTTCCCTTTAAAGAGGTGAACCGCCTGATGAACGCGGCGCGCATCGGTGTCGTCTGCGGTGTCGATGACGGCGCCCCGGCCATCCTCACGGAATACATGCTGGCGGGCCTTCCGGTTCTTGCCAACAGCGCCCTCTCCTGCGGCCGTCAATACATCACGCCCGAGACCGGCCGAACGGCGACGGCGGAAGACTTCCATCTGGCCATCGCCGACATGCTGGAAAACCCGGCGGCTTTCACGCCACGCACCATCGTTCAGGCCCAATGGACCTGGCCGCACACCGTCCGGAAGCTGGAATCTCTGATATCGGAGACTTACGAAAAAAGAGCGCTTCGCCACGGAACCGAGAGAGGGTCGCACAGTTTCCTGCAAGCTTGACGGAAGGGAGCTCGATGAATTTACTGGGTGCGTTTTCAAAGGTTTCGGAGGGCATTTATTGCACCGACGCACCGATCGTCTGTTTCTCTCATCTGCGCTGGGATTTCGTTCTCCAGCGGCCGCAGCACCTGATGCAGCGGTTCTCTGCCGATCGGCAGGTGTTTTTCTTCGAAGAGTTCATCCCGACCGATCATCATCTGGCCTATCTCGAAATTCACCCCTTTGCCGGCACCGCGGTCAAAGCCATCCGTCCCCGCGTGCCGCACGGATGGAGCGAAGCACAGCGCGAAGCCGCGCTCGCACATCTGCTTGACGATCTCCTGGCGCTGCACGGCGGCCGACAGCCGATCCTCTGGTTCTATACGCCGCTGATGTTTGCCTTTGCGCGCCATGTGGACGCGGCGGCCGTTGTCTACGACTGCATGGACGAACTGGCGAATTTCAAGTTCGCGCCACCGCAGTTGAAGGCCATGGAGCAGGCATTGCTGGCCAGGGCCGATGTCGTCTTCACGGGTGGCTACAGCCTCTACGAGGCAAAGCGCGACCGCCACGACAATCTCCATGCGTTCCCATCGAGCGTCGATGCCCACCATTTCCGGACCGCCCGCGAAGGTCAGTCGGCACCAACCGATCAGGCCGCCATCAAGGGTCCGAAACTCGGTTTTTACGGCGTGATCGATGAACGGCTCGACCTCGGTCTCATTCGCGACATCGCCGCCGCGCGACCGGAATGGTCGTTCGTCTTTCTCGGCCCGGTGGTAAAGATCGCGCAGGACGACCTCCCGCGCGCTGACAATCTTCATTATCTCGGGCAGAAGAGCTACGCCGAATTGCCGTCCTATCTCTCCGGCTGGGACGTGGCGATGATGCCCTTCGCGCTGAATGAGGCGACGCGGTTCATCAGCCCCACCAAGACGCCGGAATATCTTGCCGCCGGCCGGCCGGTCGTCAGCACGCCCATCACCGACGTGGTCCGCAGTTATGGCGACGTGCCCGGCGTTTTCATTGGCGATGATGCGGCAAGCTTCATCGACGCCTGCGCCAAGGCCTTGGCTCTGCGGCAGTCTTCCGATTCCTGGTTGGAGACGGTGGACGCGCTTCTGGCCCGCTCCTCGTGGGACGACACGGCGCGACAGATGCGCATGCTGATCGAGCACACGATGGGCGGGCCAGCGCCGCTTTCGCCCGAAGTAGCCGGCCAGCACGCCGCGCGGACACAGGGTCAACCGGCACCCCATGCCTGATCAGCCCGCAAGACGCCCGCGCATCGTCCTTGCAACGGACAGCCGCGACCCATCGGGCCTCGGCGAGCATATGCTGGCGCTCGCCCGCGGTCTGTCGGCGGATCATGACGTGATCCTGCTTGCCGATCCGGAAAGCGCCGGCCAATTCCTGACCAAGGCGGCAAGACAGGGGCTCGCCGTCAAGGATCTGCCGCCCGACGATCGACTGGGGGCTTGGCTCGAACACGCGGATATCGACCTGCTGCATGTCCATGCCGGCATCGGCTGGGAAGGACACGGGCTTGCGGCCGCCGGCGTCGCAGGCGGCATTCCCGTCATCCGGACGGAGCATCTGCCCTATCTCCTGACCGACCCGGACCAGCAGGCGCAGTACCGCACGGAAACCGCCGGTCTCGCCCACCACATCGTCGTGTCGGAAGCCTCGCGGAAGACCTATGCCGACGGTCATATCGACCCGTCGCGCATGACCGTCGTTCGCAACGGTATCTTCCCGCTCGAACCCGCCGTGACGCGTGACCGGATGCGCGCAACCCTCGGCCTTGCCGGGCGGACGGTTCTTCTCTCCGTCGCCCGCTTCTCCGCCCAGAAAGATCACGCCTCGCTGATCCGCGCCATGCCCACGATCGCGCACCGTCACCCCATGGTTGCTCTTCTTCTGGTCGGCTCCGGTGAAGAGCGGATTCGGGTCGAAGACCTGGCGGGCGAGATGGGCATTGCCGCCTGCGTCCGTTTCCTCGGGCACCGCGACGACATCGCCGATCTCATGACGATCGCCGATCTCTTCGTTCTGCCCTCCCTGTTCGAGGGCCTGCCGCTCGCCGTGCTGGAGGCGATGTCGGCCGGTGTGCCCGTGGTCGCCACGCGGATCGGCGGCACCCTGGAAGCGCTCGGCGACGAGCACCCGTTCTTCGCCGAACCGGGTCAACCGGCTTCGCTTGCCGAAACCGTCCTTCAGGCGCTCGACGACCCCGCAAAACGTGCGATGGTCGGGCAGTCCGGACGTGACCATTTTCGCAGCCACTTTTCCGCCGCGCGAATGGCCGCGGAAACCGCCTCCGTCTACCGGCCGTTCCTCACGCCGAACCCATCCCTGCAAAAGGACCGCTCCATGCAAAAGACCCGCCTCGGCTTTATCGGCGTCGGGGGCATTGCCCACCGCCATCTCGACATTCTCGCGAGCTTCCAGGATGTCGAACTGGTCGCCTTCGCCGATCCGGACGCGGCCCGTGCCGACGCGGCGGCCCGTCGCTTCGGTGCGAAATCCTTCGCCAACCACCGCGACATGCTGGCGAACGCAGCGGTGGACGCCGTCTACATTTGCGTGCCGCCCTTTGCCCATGGCGATCCGGAGCGTGATCTGATCGCGCAGGGCATCCCGTTTTTCGTGGAAAAGCCGGTGTCGCTCGATATCGCCCTCGCCGAAGAGATTGCGGCGGGCATCGCGGAAAAGAACCTCGTGACGGCTGTCGGCTATCACTGGCGCTATCTCGATACGGTCGAGGAAGCCCGCGCGCTTCTGGCCGATAACCCTGCGCAGCTGCTGTCCGGCTATTGGCTGGACTCGACCCCGCCGCCGCAATGGTGGTGGAAGCAGGACAAGTCCGGCGGTCAGATGGTGGAACAGACGACGCATCTGCTCGATCTCGCGCGCTTCCTGATCGGCGAGGTGACGGAGGTCTATGGTCGCGCCGGTCATGCGGAACGGCAGGACTTTCCCGGTCTCGACGTGCCCACCGTCAGCACCGCGAGCCTTACCTTCCAGTCCGGCGTCGTCGCCAACATCGCCTCCACCTGCCTTCTCGGCTGGAGTCATCGCGTCGGCCTGCATATCTTCGCCGACAAGCTTGCGATCGAGCTGACCGATCGCGACATCATGGTCGATGTCGGCCGTGGCCGGCCGGTCCGCCCGGCCGATGGCGATCCTGTCTGGCGGGAGGATCGCGACTTCATCGATGCCGTGCGCGGTGGAGAGAACCGCATCCGCTGCCCCTATGCCGATGCCGTCGCCACGCACCGGCTGGCGCTTGCCGTCGTCGCCTCGTCGCGCAGCGGCGAGCCCGTGCATCTCGACCTTCCAACCCTCGCCCGTACCCCACCGGCGCCGCTGCAGTTTCAGCCCCGCCCGGAGGACGCTCCCCGCGGCATGCCGCCCGGACATCGAAAAATCCGCTCGCTCGGGGTCGAGGCGCCGGGACGCGCCTATGTGTTCGAGTATGAAGAAGGTCCGCCCGCCGATGGCCAGGTCCGGTTGGAAACGCTTTATACCGGCCTTTCCGCCGGCACCGAACTGACCTTCCTCAAGAACACCAACCCCTATTTCCGCTCCCGCTTCGATGCCGGCCGCGGCGTATTCATCGAAAACGAGCCGGATCTGCACTACCCCGTCCCCTTCCTCGGCTACATGGAGGTCGCGCGCGTGGCGGAGTCCCGCACCGGAGGCTACGCCGAAGGCGACGTGCTCGCGACGACCTATGCCCACAAGACCGGCCATACGGCCGATCCCTATCACGATGTGCTCGTGCCCATGCCGGCCGAGATCGATCCGCTTCTCGGCGTCTTCGTCGCGCAGATGGGCCCGATCGCCGCGAACGGCATCCTGCATGCGGATGCGGAGTCCATGGGAACGCAGGTCGCGACCCTCGGCGCCGGCGTTGCCGGCCGTCCGGTGCTGGTCATCGGTGCGGGCACCGTCGGCCTGATGACGGCGCTCTTTGCCCGCAAGCTCGGCGCATCCGACGTCGTCATCACCGACCCCTCGGACTTCCGTCGGGAAAAGGCCGAAGCCTTGGGCCTGACAGCCATGACGGAGGACCAGGCCTGGCAGCATGCGAAGGCCCGCTGGCATGATGGCGGCCTCGGTCGGGGCGCCGATCTCGTCTTCCAGACGCGCGCGCATTCCGGCAGCCTGCAAACCGCGCTGAAGGCCCTGCGTCCGCAGGGAACGGTCATCGACCTCGCCTTCTATCAGGGTGGCGCGGACCATCTCCGACTTGGCGAGGAGTTCCACCATAACGGCCTCAACATCCGATGCGCCCAGATCAACCGCGTGCCGCGCGGCTTGTCGGCGCTCTGGAACCGTCAGCGTCTCGCGCTCGAGACGGTCGATCTCCTGCGCCACGACGGCGCGGCGATCCGCGAGCACATGGTCACTCATGTCGTGCCGTTCGAGGACGGCCCCGCCTTCCTTCAGGATCTCGTGAAGCATCGCCCGGACTTCCTGCAGGTCGTTTTCAAGGTCGGCGCATGATGCAGGCAGCAGAAGCGGCAGTCTCCGGGGAACCACCGATCCGTATCCTCTTCGTCTTCGCCTGGCTGGTGGTCGGCGGAGAGGAGACGGAAGTCCGGCTGCTTACGCAGGCGCTCGATCCCGCCCGCTACCGTATCGACGTGGTCGCCTGCTTCCGCAAGCCCGGCATGCCGGAACAGACGCATGAGCAGCTGAAGGCGCTGGGCGTTTCGGTGGACACCGCCCCCTACGCCATGTCCTTCGAGGATACGGTCTCCTATCTCGCCGGCAAGGTTCCGGGCTACGACGTTGTGGTCTCCTGCCAGAACGTTGCGGACATCTATCCGGCGCTGGAGCGTCTGAACCTCTGCCCGCCCCTGATCGAACATGGCGGTCTCGTCTCCGAAGCCCTGGCCGGCCCGAAGCATCTGACCGCCCGCTATGTCGGCGTCTGTCGCTCCATCCGGGATGCCGCGGCCTCCCGCATGCCGGGCCGCGAGAGAGATGCGATCGAGATCCCCTCCATGGTGGATCTCTCCGCCTTCGACCCGTCCCGGCGGGCGGCCATGCGGGCGGAACTCGGGCTCACCGACCGACACATCCTGATCGGGTGGGTCGGGCGGCTCGATCCGAAGAAGAATGTCGGACAGGTCATCGAAGCGGCAGCGCTTCTCAAGGCCGAGAACCCCGATTTGCGCTTCGTCATCGTCGGAGGCCCCGACGCCTTCATGCCGGACTATGCCGCAGACCTTCGGCAGCGTGCCGCGGCGCTCAGCCTGTCGGACGCGATGCAGTTCCTGGGCGACCGCAAGGATATTCCCGATCTGCTTCAGGCTTTCGACATCTTCGTCTGGCTGTCGCGCGGCGAAGGCATGCCGCATGTCATCGCGGAAGCCGGCGCCGCCGGCCTTCCGGTCATCTCGACCCCGGACAACGGCGCGCTGCAGCAGATCGAGGACGGCACCACCGGGCTCATCGTCCCCTATGACGATCCTGCATCGGTCACCGCCGCCGCACGCCGCCTGATCGCCGATCCGGCGCTTCGCAAAAGTCTGGGCGATGCCCTGCGGAAGAAGGTCGAACGCCTCTACGCCGTCGAGGCCGTTGTGCCGCAGTGGGAGCACCTTCTGGAGACGGTGGTTGCAGCACGCGTTCCCAGCGGCCCGACCGGTCTTTTCCGGTCATTCATCCAGGGCGGGTTCGAATGTTCGACGCATCGGCTGCGCCCGACGCCGGAGGAGCCGCTCGGACCCCGCCTCGACATGATCGACGATATCGGTCACGACATCCACGCCGAGCGCGATTATCGACAGTTGCAGAGCTTCGGCATCCGCACCGTGCGCGATGGCTTCCGCTGGCACCGGATCGAGACCGGCGGCATTTTCGACTGGTCCAGCGTGCGACCCATGCTGCAGGCGGCGGCCCGCTCGGGCACGCAGGTGATCTGGGATGTGCTGCATTATGGCTGGCCCGACGATATCGACATCTGGACGCCGCATTTCGTGGAGCGTTTTGCCCGCTTCGCCGGTGCCTGCGCCCGTATTGTGCGGGAGGAAAGCGACGACATCCCTTTCTATTGCCCGGTCAATGAGATCTCGTTCTTCTCCTGGGGTGCCGGCGATGCCGGCTATCTCAACCCCTTTGCGAACGGCCGTGGCTTCGAGCTGAAGGTCCAGCTCGCCCGTGCCGCAATCGCCGGCATGGATGCCATCCTCGCCGTCGATCCCCGTGCACGCTTCGTGCATTGCGACCCCGTGATCAACGTCATCACCGATCCGTCCCGGCCATGGGAGACCCCGGTCGCAGAGGGACACCGGCAGTCGCAGTTTCAGGGATGGGATTTGCTTTCGGGCCGCATGTGGCCGCAGATCGGCGGCGCCGAGCGCTATCTGGACGTCATCGGCGTCAACTACTACTTCAACAACCAGTGGATTCACGGCGGTCCGCCGATCGACATAGGCCATCCGCTCTACAAGCCGTTGCGCACGATCCTGATCGAAACCTATGCCCGCTACGGCAAGCCGATGATGATCGCCGAAACCGGCATCGAGGACGACCGCCGCGCCGCCTGGTTCACCTATGTGGCACAGGAAGCCCTGGCCGCCATGAAGGCCGGCGTCCCGCTCGAAGGTCTGTGTCTCTACCCGATCGTCAACCATGCCGGCTGGGACGACAAGCGTCCCTGCCAGAACGGCCTCCTCTCCGCCGGCATGACGGCGGAGGGACGACGCGTTCATGAGCCATTGGCCGCCGCCATCGACGCCTTCCGGCACGGAGACGGCCGGCTGTTGCACCAGGGGGGCCGACAGGACTCCGGCGCAGGAACACGGGAAGGTCAGCGGGCTTTGCGCCTCTGACCTAAGGCGGATCAGATCTCGAGATCGACGACGATCACGCCCTCGGGTCCGCCCTTGGTGTGGGCCACGATCCGCGCTCCGGCCGCCTGGTGGTGCGGATCGACAAGATAGGCATCGCGAACGGCTGCACTCTCGAAATCGAACCAGAACGCATCGTTGAAGCCGCGCATCATCTCCGTTTCGACGCTGACATTGGGACCGGCATGAAAAGCGCGGATGCCCTCGACATGGCCCTTCAGCGCGTCGAGCTCTTGGTAGATCGACTGCTTGTCGGCCTCCGTCACGCTGTCCTTGAATTTCAAAAGCACGATGTGCCGGATCATCGAGTATCTCCTGCCAATCCGATGGTCCGTCCGGAGGACGGGCCGAAACGGGATAAGGCTGGCGCGAAACAAGCGCCAGCCCTCAAAAGCAAAGCTCCGCGGTGCCGATCCTCAGCTGAGCTGTGGCAGAGCCCCGATCAGCTTGTCGAGGGTCACGGGATAGTTTCTGACCCGGATGCCCGTTGCGTTGTAGACGGCGTTGTTGATCGCCGCCGCCACGCCGCAGAGGCCCAGCTCGCCGACACCTTTCGCCTTCATCGGCGAGGACATCGGATCTGTCTCGTCCATGAAGATGACCTCCTGATGCGGAATGTCGGCATGAACCGGCACCTCGTACCCCGCAAGATCATGGTTGACGAAGAAGCCGCGCTTCTTGTCGACGGCGAGCTCCTCGGACAGAGCCCCGCCGACGCCCATGGTCATTGCGCCGATGACCTGACTGCGGGCCGTCATCGGGTTGAGAATACGGCCGGCCGCGCACACCGCGAGCATGCGGCGGATGCGCGGTTCGCCGGTCGCGATGTTGATGCCGACCTCCACGAAGTGCGCGCCGAAGGTCGACTGCTGCTTCTCCTCGGAGATATCGCCGTATTCGATCGTATCCTCGACGACAAGCGGCACGTCCTTGACGGCCTCGCCGAGCGGCACGCGCCGATCGCCCGAAATCACCATGCCGTCCGCAAAATCGATGCCGTCCGCATTGAAGCCGAGCGCCTTGGCGATGGCTTCCCGCATCTTGACGCAGGCGGCATAGACACCTGCCGTGGCGCTGTTGCCGCCCCACTGCCCACCCGAACCGGACGAGACCGGAAAGCGGGAGTCGCCGAGATTGACCGCAACGCGGTCGAGCGGCAGGCCGAGCATTTCCGCAGCCGTCTGGGCGATGATCGTGTAGCTGCCCGTGCCGATATCCGTCATATCGGTCTCGACGGTGAGGATGCCTTCGCGATCGAGCTTCACGCGCGCTCCGGATGCCATGACCATATTGTTGCGGAAGGCGGCTGCGACGCCCATGCCGACCAGCCACTCGCCGTCCTGCACGGTACCGGGACGCGAATTGCGCTTGTCCCAGCCGAAGCGTTCGGCCCCGAGCTTCATGCAGCCGATCAGATCGCGGTGCGAGAAAGCCTTTTCCGGCTTTTCCGGATCGACCTGCGTATCGTTGAGGATCCGGAAGGCAACCGGATCCTGACCGAGCTTCTCCGCCATTTCGTCCATGGCGACTTCGAGCGCCATCAGGCCGGGGGCCTCGCCCGGCGCGCGCATGGCATTGCCCTCGGGCAGATCGAGCACGGCAAGCCGCGTCGCCGTCATCCGGTTGGCGCCGGAGTAGAGCAGCCGTGTCTGCTGCACCGCCGCCTCCGGCCCACCGCCTTTGAGGTCGCCCGACCAGCTCTCATGCGCGATCGCGGTGATCTTGCCGTCCTGCCCGGCACCGATCCGGATGCGCTGGATGGTGGCTGGCCGATGCGTCGTGTTGTTCATCAGGAACGGCCGGGGCAGCGCGACCTTCACCGGGCGACCCGCCGCACGCGCGGCCAGCGCGGCGAGAACCGCGTCTGCGCGCAGGAACAGCTTCGACCCGAACCCGCCGCCGATGAACGGCGACATGATGTGGATCTTCTCCTTGTCCATATCGAGTGCGGTGGCGAGATCCGACCGCCACCAGTCGACCATCTGGCTCGATGTCCACACGGTCAGCGCATCGCCGTCCCAGGCGGCGATGGACGCATGCGGCTCCATCATCGCATGCGACTGGTCGGGCGTCGTATAGGTCTGGTCGAGCTGCACCGCCGCCGCCTCGAAGGCCGGCGCGAAATCGCCTGCCGCCGAATCCGGCTCACCGTCCTTGGGCTTGATGGCGCCATCCATCGACGCCTCGAGATCGAACGCGCCTTTCGCCTCTTCGTATTCCACCTTGATCAGGTGGGCTGCGGCCCGGGCCTGCTCGAAGGTTTCGGCGATCACGACGGCGATGGCCTGGTGATAATGGTTGATCTCGGTACCGCCGAAGAGCTTTGCCGTATTGCGCTTGGCTCTCTTCAGGTCCGGCATGCCGTCGCTGGTCACGATCTTGATGACGCCCGGCGCGCGGCTGGCCGCAGCCACATCCATCGAACGGATACGGCCCTTGGCGATTGCGGCACCGAGCGGATAACCATAGGCATAGGGCAAGCCATCATCGTGCCACTCATAGGCATATTTCGCGCGGCCGGTCGTCTTGAGCTGACCCTCGATGCGCTCGATCGGCTTGCCGACGACCGTCATGCGGTCGATCGGATTCTGTGTCGCAGGTGTGTCGAACTTCATGGTCTCAACCCTTCGCTTCGGCAAGGACAGCGCCAAGCGTCCGCTCGACCAGCTTCACCTTGTAGGCATTGTGTTCCGTCGGCTGGGCATCGAGCAGCAGGCGGCGCGTTACCCGGCCGGCACCGCTCGGCAGTTCCTCGTCCGCCGTATCGAGACGCCACGGCTTGTGCGCCACCCCGCCGACCGCGACGCGGCCGGTTCCGTCCGGCTGGATCACCGCGCCGACCGAAATCAGCGCGAACGCGTAGGATGCGCGATCGCGAACCTTCCGGTAGATCTGCTTCCCACCGACCGGCTTCGGAAGCACGACGGCGGTGATGATCTCGCCCTTCTTCAGCGCCGTTTCGATATGCGGCGTGTCGCCCGGCAAAAGGTGGAAGTCGGCGATAGGGATGCTGCGCTTGGCGCCATCCGCACCAACGGTCTCGACCACCGCATCGAGCGCCCGCATGGCGATCGCCATATCGCTTGGATGCGTCGCAATGCAGGAGGCGCTGACGCCGACGATGCCGAGCTGGCGGCTGAAGCCGTCGATGGCGGAACAGCCGCTGCCCGGCTGGCGCTTATTGCAGGGCTGGTTGGTGTCGTAGAAATAGGGACAGCGCGTGCGCTGCAGAAGATTGCCCGCCGTGGTCGCCTTGTTGCGAAGCTGCCCCGAAGCCCCGGCGAGAAGCGCACGCGACAGGAGGCCGTAATCGCGCCGCACCCGCTCGTCGGCCGCAAGCTCGGTGTTGCGCACCAACGCTCCAATCCTCAGACCGCCCTCGGGCGTCGCCTCGATCGTGTCGAGCCCCAGCGTATTGACATCGATCAGGTGGGTCGGCGTTTCGATTTCGAGCTTCATCAGATCGAGAAGATTGGTGCCGCCGGCGATGAACCGGGTGGCCTCATGGCTGGCCGCCGCCTTGGCAGCTGCCTCCACCGAGGTCGCACGCTCATAGGTAAAGGACTTCATGCCGGCCTCCCCGCGACGTCCGCAATGGCGTCGACAATGTTGGAGTAGGCCCCGCATCGACAGATGTTGCCGCTCATCCGTTCGCGGATCTCCTCGAGGCTGAACTCGGTCTTGGCGGTCAGATCGCCCGTCACATGGCTCGGAATGCCGGCCTTGATCTCTTCGAGCACGGCGACCGACGAACAGATCTGACCGGGCGTGCAGTAGCCGCACTGGTACCCGTCATGCTTGACGAAAGCGGCCTGCATCGGATGAAGCTTGCCGGGCTCGCCCAGACCTTCGATTGTCACGACCTCGTCGCCGTCATGCATGATGGCAAGCGACAGGCAGGAATTGATCCGGCGTCCATCCACCATCACCGTGCACGCGCCGCACTGGCCGTGATCGCAGCCTTTCTTCGTGCCCGTCAGGTGCAGATGCTCCCGCAGCGCATCGAGCAGCGTCGTCCGGTTGTCGAGCGTCAGGGTCTGGTTCTCGCCGTTGACCTTGAACGACACGCTGGAGGTCTCGCCGGCCGGCATGCCGGCTGCCTTTGCGCTGGCCGGGGCCTGAGCCTGAGCTTGGGCCTGCGCGCGTGCCGACGAGGCAACGCCGCTGACCGCGACGGTTGCAGCGGAGGCCATCAGCAGGTCCCTCCGGGAGAGATCGAGGTCGCCTTGGTGTAGCATGTCGTGCTCCATGTTCTGGTGAAAGTACCGCGACATGGCATTGCGCGGCCCGTAGACTGGAGGTAGGGCAGAGCGTAAGGCAAACCAGACCCAACCCCGATCCCAGCGGCGGACGGCGATCACAAAGGCGACACTTCGGAGGCGTCAGCCCTTCGCATTGGGCTCGGGTTCCGCCATCGCGAGCGATGCCTGGGCATCCGGCGAAACGACGGCGGAGGGCAGCGGGGTGCCGCGCTTGCGCTCGCGCATCAGGGTGAGCAGTCCGGAAAAGATGATGAGCGCGATACCACCCGCCATGGGCAGGTCGATCGCGTCGTCGAAGATGAAATAACCGAACAGAATAGCCCAGATCATCTGGCTGTATTGCGGTGGCGCCACGAGATTGGCCGGCGCCAGGCGAGCCGCCGTCATCAGCAGTGCATTTCCGACGGCGCCGAGAATGCCGTAGCTGGCGATGAAGGCCCATTCCATCGGCGTCGGAACGGCGATATCCGACACCATCAGAAGCCCGCTGACGACCAGCGTGCCGAGAAGACCCGCACCATACAGCGACATGCGCTTCTCCGTCGGTCCCATGCCCCTGAGGACGACGATGGCGATTGCGGCGCTGAGGCCGCCGATGGCGGCGGCAAGGTGTCCGACCGAAAGCTCGCGAAACCCAGGCCTGAGCACGATGAGCACGCCGACGAAGCCGACGATGACGGCCGTCCAGCGCTGCCAGCGCACATCCTCCTTGAGGAAGATGACGGACAGGATCGTGACGAAGGACGGCAGCAGGAAGAGAAGGCAGAAGGCTTCGGCCATCGGCAGTTTCGTGAACGTGATGATCGACGCGATGGAGCCGATGGCGCCGCAGGCAAAGCGCAGCAGCCAGAGCGTGCGATTGGAGGTTCGAAACAAGTCGAGCCAGGAATCTCCCCGCGCCTTGATGAAAGGCAGGATGACCAGCCCGAAGACGGCGCCGGCAAAGGCGACCTGATAGGCGGGAACGGCGCCATCGACGAGTTTGACCGAGGCATCGCTGAAGGCGAACACGGCATAGGCGATAAACGCGATGACGACACCGCGAAAGGGAGACTGGGAGACGGGCATGATGTCGAATCGCAAAGGAGGAGGGTCTGGCTGGAATAGCCCGAAATCCGGCCTGCGCACAGAGGCCGATCACACGGCGATCGGTCGATCCATCAGCGTTTTCGCAACCCGTCGACGAACACATCGACCATGCGGAGCGCCGTCGGCTGCCAGTCGGTTGGCCCGTGGCTGTAGAAGATGCCGAGCAGGGTTCGCAGGAGTTCGTCCGGGGACACGTCGTCCCGGATCATATCCGCCGCTGCCGCCCGATCAAGGAGAAGGCCGATAGCGCCGACCATGCGCTCGTAGGAATAGGCCTTGAGCTCGGTCGAGCCGACGACCGCAAGCTGAAGCCCCTCGATCATCCCCTTCTTGGTCGCGACGAGGCGGACATTGGCCTGCAACCACGCCTTGAGCGCAGCGACAGGATCGGCGTCGCCTGCGAGCTCCTGCGCGAGATCGGCAAGAAGATCCACCTCATGCCGATAGACCGCATCGAACAGGGCCTCGCGCGTCGGGAAATGCCGATAAAGCGTGCCGATGCCGACGCCGGCTTCCGTCGCGACGGCCTCGAGGCTCGCCTGAGCGCCACCCAGCCGGAAAACGGCAGTTGCCGCTTCCAGCAGGCGCTCGCGGTTGCGAACCGCATCTGCGCGCGGCTTGCGCCTTGCTTTCGCGTGTTCCTGGTCCATCTGTCTATTCGTCGCCTGACATTTACGAATCCGCCCTTTTCGAACGGGTATTGCTAAACGGAGGCACCCTCCGTATACTGCGCTTCACATCGAAGTGAGCCTTGACCGAATAGCCGACCTCGATGCGCTCGATCCTCATGCGACGGTTCAAGCCGTTCCGACCGTTTCGTTAAAGCGTCCAACGCGCCTGCGGTTCCTGTTTCATACACCACAATCCTGACTGGAGCATCCCATGCCTTTCTCCATCAGCCTCACCGTCAATGGTCAGTCCAACAGCATCGCGCTTGACGATCCGCGCGTGACGCTGCTCGACCTCCTGCGCGAGCGGCTGCACCTCACCGGCACCAAGAAGGGCTGCGATCGCGGCCAGTGCGGCGCCTGCACCGTTCTGCTCGACGGGCGACGCATCAATGCCTGTCTGACGCTCGCCGCAAGCCTCGACGGCAGCACGGTCACCACCATCGAAGGCCTTGCCGACGGTACCGAGCTTCATCCCGTGCAGGCCGCATTCATCGCCTGCGACGGCCTGCAATGCGGCTATTGCACACCGGGCCAGATCATGAGCGCGGTGGGCCTCCTGTCCGAAGGCCATGCCGGAAACGATCCCGAACGCGTCCGCGAACTGATGAGCGGCAATATCTGTCGATGCGGCGCCTATCAGGGCATCACCCAGGCCGTGCTGGAAGCGGGCCATGCCCTCTCTGCGAAGAATGACGCACAGCCCGCCGGCGTGCCTGAAGACGGAAGGAACGCCGCATGAACCGCTTCGATTTCCTTCGCCCGGCAAGCCTCGCCGAGGCGATCACCGCCGCAGCCGTTCCCGGATCGGTCTATCTCGCCGCCGGTACCAACCTTCTCGACCTGATGAAGATCGGCGTGACGCGTCCGGAACGCGTCATCGATATTAGCCGGCTTCCGGGCCTCGATCGTATCGAGTGGCTGCCGGACGGCGGCGTGCGCATCGGTGCCCTGGTGCGCAATTCCGACCTGGCCTACGACGCCCGCTTCGCCGCCGCCTATCCCGCCGTGGCCGAGGCTCTTCTGTCAGGGGCCTCCGCGCAATTGCGCAATGCCGCGACGGTCGGGGGCAATCTTCTGCAACGAACGCGCTGCGCCTATTTCCAGGACATCGCGAGCGCCTGCAACCGGCGGGAACCCGGCTCCGGCTGCGATGCGCTGCAGGGCGAAAACCGCCTTCATGCCGTTCTCGGCTGGACCGAGCAATGCATCGCCACCCATCCCTCCGACTTCTGCGTCCCCCTGGCCGCCCTTGATGCCGTGGTCGAGATCGAAGGCGCTGCAGGCCGTCGGGAACTTCCGATCGAGGCTCTGCACCGGCTACCGGACGCGATCAGCGCCACGGAATCCGTCCTCGCGCCGGGTGACCTCATCATAGGCCTTCGCCTGCCGGAGGCTGCAGCCTTGGCCGGCCATGCCCGCTACGTGAAGCTGCGCGAACGCACGTCCTACGCCTTCGCGGTCGTGTCCGCCGCCGCCATGCTCGACATGGACGGCGACACGATCCGGTCGTCACGGATTGCGCTCGGCGCCGTCGCGGCCAAGCCCTGGCGGGCGCACGCCGCCGAGGCAGCCCTCGTCGGGCAGCGCGCGAACCGGGAGACCTTCGAGACGGCCGCGACGGCTGCACTCGCGGACGCCCGTCCCTCCGGCGACAACGCGTTCAAGATCACGCTTGCGCATCGCATCCTCGTCCGCGCCCTGACCCTGGCGTCCGCAGGCACGCCGAAGGTCATGCCGGCCCTCCCCGCATCGCCGTTCCCGGAACAGCACGCCCCCGCACCGAAGGGAGATCTTCATGTCGCCTGAACCATCCTCGCTCCAGAGAACACCGTCCGAACCGAAAGCCGCCATCAGCCGTTACGGCTCCAATGCCGGCCAGCCGCTGACCCGCCGTGACGGCATTCTGAAGGTTACCGGACGCGCGACCTATGCAGCCGACAATCATCCGGAAGGCATGGTGTTTGCCGTCACCGCCGTCAGCCGGATCGCTCGCGGACGTGTCCGCTCCATGAACATCGAGGCCGCCAGGGCGCATCCCGGCGTGATCGAGGTGCTGACGTCGGCCAACCGACCGCCGCTGTTCCACGATCCCGACGAGAAGATGCCACCCTTCGGCTTCCGCGTCGAAGTGCTGCAGGACGACGGCGTACGCTATGCCAACCAGCCGATCGCGCTGGTGATCGCCGAAACGCTGGAAGCCGCAACCGAAGGCGCTGCCCTGCTCGATCCGCAATATGATGTCGAACCGGCGCGTGTCGGCCTGGACACCGGACTGCGCTTCGACCCTCCGGGCGTCGGCGTCGGCGGGGCGCCGATGACGGCCTTTGGCGATATCGAGGCCGGCTTCTCGAAAGCCGCCATCACCATGGAGGCCGACTATGAAACGCCGCCGCAGTACCACAATGCCATGGAGCCCCATGCCGTGGTGGCGGAATGGGACGGCGATCACGTCGTCCTCGACATGCCGAACCAGGCATTGGCCCTGAGCTGCGCGACCTATGCCGCCTTTTTCGGCATTCCCGTTGAAAACGTGACGATCCGCTCGCCCTTTCTCGGCGGCGGTTTCGGCTCGAAGGCGATCATCAACGGCCCGCAAATTCTCGCGATCCTCGCCGCCCGCATGCTGAAGCGGCCGGTCAAGCTGGCGCTGACCCGCGCCCAAATGTACGGCCCCGTCGGCCATCGCGGCCAGACATGGCAGAGGCTGCGCATGGGCATGGAAAGCGACGGCCAACTGACGGCCCTGCATCACCGGTCGATATCCGCCACCTCGGCTTTCGACGACTTCCTCGAACCCGCTGCCAACGCATCGCTGCCGCTGTACGCAAGTCCCGCGATCCTCGTCGAGCATGAAGGTCTGCGGCTCGACACCGGCACGCCGGGCCCCATGCGCGCACCGGGGGAAGCATCCGGCTCGGCGGCCCTCGAAGTCGCCATCGACGAAGCGGCGGAAGCCTGCGGCATGGACCCGCTCGAATTCCGCTTGAAGAACTATGCGGAGACGGAGCCCGGCACGAACAAGCCCTTTTCGTCCAAGGCACTGCGAACCTGCTATGCCGAGGGTGCCGCCCGCTTCGGCTGGTCGCGCCGCCCGCTTTCGGCGGGCCAGATGCGGGACGACGACGGTCTTCTGGTCGGCTGGGGCATGGGTACGGCCGTTTTCCACTGTCCGCATTTTCCGGCGGAAGCGCGGGCAACGCTGCGCGCCGACGGCACGGCCCTGGTGGAGACCGGGGCGGCCGACATGGGCCAGGGGGCCTGGACCGCACTCGCCCAAATCGCAGCCGAGGCATTGGGGCTCGATATCGATGAGGTCGAATTCCATTCCGGTCTTTCGACATTGCCCGATGCCGGCATTGCCGGCGGATCGGGCCACACGGCGAGCGCCGGCCTTGCCCTCAACCAGGCCGGCGGCGATGCCATCGCCCAACTTTCGGACCTTGCCGTCAACGATCCGGCATCGCCGCTTTTTGGCGCGGGGAATATAGGGGTCACCGCGCGTGGCGGACGGCTCCATCGTCGGGACGACGAGGATCGGAGCGAGAGCTATGCAGAGATCCTCGCCCGCGCCGGCCGTTCGGATATCGTGGGAACGGCGAAATCCGCCCGCGATCCGGACGTGGCTTCCACACATGCGCTTTATTCCCACGGCGCCGTCTTCGCGGAGGTGAAGATCGACCCCGACCTCGGCCAGATTCGCACGACGCGCCTCATCGGCGCCTTCGCGGCCGGCCGTGTCATCAACCCCAGGCTGGTCCAGAGCCAATATTTCGGCGGCATGATCTGGGGCCTCTCCTTCGCGCTGCATGAAGAGGCGGTGACGGACAAACGGACGGGGCGGATCATGAACGCCGATCTCGCCGAGTACCACGTGCCGGTCAATGCGGACGTGCCCCCGCTGGAGGCGATCCTCGTTCCCGAAGACGACGCGATCGTCAACCCGATCGGGGTCAAGGGCGTCGGCGAAATCGGCATCACAGGCACGGTCGGCGCCATCGCCAACGCCGTCTGGCACGCGACGGGCAAGCGCGTGCGCAAATTCCCGATCCGCATCGAGGACGTCCTGTCGGCGTGAAGGCGCGATCAAGAACCCTGCATGGCGCCCATGAGGCGCCATGCAGGGCATGCTCGCGTCCCGCTGGAGGCTTCCGTGCATCGTGCGACCCAATAGCCCATGTGCCTGTGAGATCCCCCGTCAGTTTCGGGCGAACATCCATACTCTCTGGCCGGCGGCAAAGGCCTTGACCCGGGGACGACCGATCTATACCGGATAGCCATTATTGGCACACTCCAGATTGCACATGTCAGCGAAAACCGCTGTTGTCAGGGGGCCGGACACCGTTGAGCGAACGACCGCCTTTTCACCGGGGACCCGGTCCTTTCCTGCAGGTGCCCACCGTTGATGTCCGTCGTCCATGCGCCCGTTGACCCGCCTGCTCGCCGCCGACCGATCGCCCCTCGCGATCTTTCCCCTCGTCCTCACGGCCTATTTCGCTCTGCACGTCCTCGTTCGGCTGGTCCTGCCGACGACGCTGGAGCATGACGAGGCGCAGCAGGTTTTCGTCTCGCAGTTCCTGGCGCTGGGCTATGACGGGCAGCCGCCGCTCTACAATTGGCTACAGAACCTCGTCTTCGAGATCTTCGGTGTCTCGCGCGCCGCCTTGTCCATTCTCAAGAACGGGCTCCTGCTGGCGACCTATCTCCTGACGTGGATGACGGCGCGGCAGCTCCTGCAAAATCGCGCGCTGGCGGTTGTGGCGACGCTCGGCCTGCTCACCCTTCCCCAGCTCGGCTTCGAGTCGCAACGGGATCTGACCCATACCGTCGCCGCCTTCTTCTCGGTAGCACTGTTCTTCTATGCGCTGGTGCGAACCGTCCGCCACCCGAGCCTGCCGGGTTACGTGCTGACCGGGGTCGCCATTGGTCTCGGCGTCATATCGAAATACAATATCGTCCTGCTTCCGGTCGCGGCCTGCCTTGCCATGCTGCTCGACCGTGACGTCCGCCGTTACCTGCTCGATATCCGCATCCTCGCGACGATGGCGACAGCCGCGCTCATCGTCCTGCCGCACGCCGTCTGGTTCCTGCACAATATGGAAGCCGCGACCAGCACCACGCTTGCCAAGATGACCTCGGACACAAGCTATTTCAAAGCGATCTCGATGGGGATCGGGTCCTACCTCGTGGCCATTCTCGGCTGCGTGGCGCTGACGCTCCTCTGCTTCTCGCTGACGTTTCGCAGACCCCTTCGAGCTGCCATCAAGGCGGAGAGCAACTGGACGCGACTGGTCGAGCGCATCTTCATCATCATCGCTGTGGCCCTGCTCCTCATCATCCTCTTCGGCGGGGTGGACAGCATCCGCGACCGCTGGCTCAGCCCCTACACGCTCGTCTTCCCGCTCTATCTCTGCCTGAAGATCGAGGCCGCCCAAGCCGACCGCCCGGATGCAGCGGAGAAATTCCTCCGCCTCGCCATCCTCTTCATGGTCGCGATCCCGACGATCCTGCTCCTGCGCATCACCACGGCCGGACTGACCGGCGAGTACCAGTACATCAACGCGCCGTTCGAAGGCCTCTCGCGCGACATCGACGCTCGCGCCTCAAGCCCGTCGCTCTTCGTCGCCGAGGAAACGCACGTCGCCGGCAACCTGCACCTGCAGCGACCGGACGTCCCCGCAGCCGCCCTCACCTACCCTCAGTTCGCCCCGTCATTCACCTGGACCCCGGAGCATCCCATCGTCCTCGTCTGGCGCGAACGAAAAGGCCGCACCCCTCCGCCCATGCCGTCGGACCTGAGCGAGTGGCTTGACCGCAATACGGGACCAAACGCCCGGATCGAACGCCACACACTGACGCTCCCCCAACTTTATGGCAGAGCCGAAGACACCTACAGCTTCGGCTACGCAATCGCCTATCCGCACTAGGGGTCTATCGCGGATCAACCGGCGTCAAGATGGATTCCTCGTCCGGCAGGAGCACCAGAGGGACCAGGATCGCACCAGCTTCGCCAGATCCCTTTGCTCGCGCCCAAAGACGGGCATCCCACACCCAGCCAGATGGCACGCGATCCCCTCCCCTGGGTCACGCATCCCAGAAACGCCAAAACCCCCGGCCATTACGGCGCGGGGGTATTGGTGAGTTTGTTTTTTATCTGTGGTGTGTTTTGGTTGCGGGGGCAGGATTTGAACCTGCGGCCTT
>NZ_LMQB01000025.1 GCF_001424045.1 Rhizobium sp. Leaf371
CCCCTCGTAGCCGAGGCTCACCAAGTCAGCATGCAACTGCTTCATCGTCCGCTTCTGCTTGCGGCCCTTCTTGGATTCCGTCTTCAGCCAGGCCGATAACCGATCTGCAAACGGATCGAGCTTGCTCGGCCGCTCCGGGACAGCGAACTTCGGCTCCACGCCATCAGCACGCACATATTTGCGGACGGTATTCCGGGATAAGCCGGTCCTGCGGCAAATCTCTCGGATCGATAAATGCTCTCGAAAATGCCAGCGTCGGATCACGCTCAGTAACGCCATGTCGATCACTCCAGAGCCCCCGCTGAAAACATGCAGGGGACGGTTGAAACATGGGTCAATTCTCAATGGAAATATAACGCTCGATCACTCCAGAGCCCCCGCTGAAAACATGCAGGGGACGGTTGAAACATGGGTCAATTCTCAATGGAAATATAACGCTGCGCCGGGTCAGCTCTCAGTGGAAATCAACAGCGAGTGATATAGCTGTCATTCTAGGATGAGTTTAATCATTTGGATCTCTCATGAAGCGTCCTACTATTGCTGACGTCGCACATGCCTCCGGGCTGAGCGTCGCAACAGTCGACCGGGTATTAAACGGTCGTCTCCCTGTTCGAGAAGAGACTTCTCGAAAGGTATACGAAGCAGCTGAGAAATTGGGCTTTCACGGTGCCAAGATCATCCGTCAGCGCATGATGGCCGATCTGCCGTCTTATCGTTTCGGCATTATTCTGCGGAAGGAGAGGCAACCCTTCTATCAAGCGTTTGCAGAACAGTTGAACGCGGCTGCGGCAGCCGTGAAGGATCGTCATGTCAGTCTGACGATCACCTATGCCGTATCAGGAGAGCCAAGCGAACTGTCGGAGCTAATGCTGGGTATGGCTGGCAAGGTTTCGGCTATCGCTGTGACCGGCCCGGATCACTATGACGTGACGGCTGCTGTTTCCACGCTCAAGACGAAGGGTATACCAACCTTCGCTCTCCTGACGGATCTGGCGCAAGGTGTGCGTGAGGCCTACCTTGGCACCAACAATATGAAAGTCGGCCGAAGCGCCGCCTGGATGATTTCCAAACTCTCGCCGTCACCCGGAAAGGTCGTTCTGTTTCTTGGAGGCCATCGCTTCCACGGGCATTCGCTTCGCGAGATGGGCTTCCGTGCCTACATGCGCGAGTTCGCGCCAAGATTTCAGGTTCTCGATGCTCATATCAACCTTGAGACTCGGCGGTTGACCTATGAACTCCTCATGGACACCCTTTCGCACCATCCTGACCTTGTCGGAGTCTATTGCATGGGTGGAGGTATGGAAGGCGCCATCGAGGCACTTAAGGAAAGCAAGCGCTCGGAGGAGATCGCCTGCCTCGTTAACGAACTTACCCCAGAGTCCCGCCAGGCGCTGCTCGAGCGCCGGATCTCGGGCGTTTTTCAGACGCCTCTCGTCGAACTTTGTACCGACCTCATTGCAACGATGGTGCATACGATCGAGCACGGCATGGCTGAAAGCCCTGGCCAGAGATTCTTTCCAGCTCTTTTATGGGTTCCTGAGAGCTTATGATGGCTTGATAGAAAACCTCACACGCATCTGAAACGTTTCTATCAGGAATGACGGCTGAACCCTCTCATGACGTGTTGACCCGCCGGGCCGACTGCGGAATTGTCCCCCTGCGGTGACGAGGTAGGAGCTCACCGCTTACGCAACAAGATCCTTGTTTCCCGCTGCTGGTTCGCCAGCGGCATCGGACACGCATGCCCATAAACAGCCGCGTAACGGCGGCAACACGAATAAAGTGGAGGAGAACCCGATGAAGAAATATTTCCTGGCGACAGCGCTCGCGACGATGCTCGCAACAACGGCCTCGGCCGAGACCATCGGCGTCTCGATGGCGCTGTTCGACGACAACTTCCTGACCGTTCTTCGCAACGGCATGACGGACTACTCGAAGGATCTGAAGGGCGTCACGCTGCAGATCGAGGACGCGCAGAACGATGTCGGCAAGCAGCTGAGCCAGGTGCAGAATTTCGTGGCGTCCGGCGTCGATGCGATCATCGTCAACCCGGTCGATACCGATGCGACCGTCGCGCTCTCGCAGGCGGCGGCGGCTGCCGGCATCCCGCTGGTCTATGTCAACCGGCAGCCGGTCAATGTGGACGACCTTCCCGAGAAGCAGGCCTTCGTGGCATCCGATGAAAAGGAGTCGGGCACGCTGGAAACGAAGGAAGTCTGCCGGATCCTGAAGGCGGCGGGCAAGACCCAAGCGAACGCGGTCGTGATGATGGGCGAGTTGTCCAATCAGGCGGCGCGCATGCGCACGCAGGATATCAAGGACGTCCTTGCGACACCCGACTGCAGCTTCATCAAGATTGTCGAGGAACAGACGGCCAACTGGTCGCGGACACAGGGCTCCGACCTGATGACGAACTGGCTTTCGGCAGGTGTGCAGTTCGACGCCGTGATTGCCAACAACGATGAAATGGCCATCGGCGCGATCCAGGCCCTGAAGTCGTCCGGGCGCGCCATGGACGATGTCATCGTCGCCGGTATCGATGCCACCCAGGATGCCTTGGCATCGATGGCCGCTGGCGAGCTCGACGTATCGGTGTTCCAGAATGCGGCTGGCCAAGGCCGCGGTGCCGTGGATGCCGCGCTGAAGATCGCACGCGGCGAGACGGTCGAGAAGAAGGGCTACGTTCCCTTCGAGCTCGTGACGCCTGCAAACCTCAAGGACTATCAGGCGAAGAACTAACCCTCTTTGCCACAATGGGGCGAGGCGACGCACGCCTCCCCCAACCCCATCATGGAGGGTTTGCACATGGTCAGTCCCCGCACTGCCGAAGCGATCAAGCACGTCATCGAAGAGACGGAACGCCACGGACTTCTCGCTATCGAGGGTATCCGCAAGGAGTTCCCAGGCGTCGTCGCACTCGATAACGTCCAGCTGCGCGTTCGCCGTGGCACCGTTCACGCCCTCATGGGAGAAAACGGTGCCGGCAAATCGACATTGATGAAAATCATCGCCGGGATCTATCAGCCGGATGCCGGCGAAATCCGCCTTCGCGGTGAGCTGGTCACGCTGAAATCGCCGCTCGATGCGCTTGAACAGGGCATCGCGATGATCCATCAGGAGCTGGCCCTGATGAACTGGATGACGGTCGCCGAGAACATCTGGATCCGGCGGGAACCGAAAAACCGCTTCGGTCTCATCGATCACGGCCGAATGGCCGAGATGACCGCCGATCTTTTCGCCCGTCTGCGCATCAAGCTCAATCCGCGCGCCCAGGTGTCGGAGCTGACGGTCGCTCAGAAGCAGATGGTCGAGATCGCCCGCGCCGTTAGCTACGATAGCTCCATCCTCATCATGGACGAGCCGACGTCCGCCCTGACCGATCGCGAGGTCGAAGGCCTGTTCTCGATCATCCGCGACCTGCGCGAACGCGGGATCGGCATCGTCTACATCACTCACAAGATGAACGAGCTTTTCGAGATCGCCGACGAGTTCACGGTGTTTCGCGACGGCAAATATGTCGGCTCCCATCTATCGACGCACGTCAACCGCGACGACATCATCCGCATGATGGTCGGGCGCGATATCACCGACATGTTCCCGAAGATCGAATGCCCGATCGGCGAGGTCATCCTCGAGGTTCGCAACCTCACCATTCCCGGCGTTTTCCACGACATCTCGTTCTCGCTCCGGCGCGGGGAGATCCTGGGGCTTGCAGGGCTTGTAGGATCGAAGCGGTCGAACGTCGCCGAAGCGATCTTCGGGGTCACGCCTGCCACATCCGGCGAGATCCTGGTCAACGGCATGGCGGTCACGATCGACAGTCCAAGTGCCGCGATGGCGCAAGGCTTCGCCTTCCTCACCGAGGACCGCAAGGAGACGGGCTGTTTCCTAACCCTGAATTGCCTGGAGAATATCCAGTCGGCGCTGATCACACGGTCGCACGTCAAAGGCGGTTTCGTTGACCAGTCCACCGTGACCAAGCTTGCCGAGGACATGGCCCGCCAGTTGAGGGTGAAAACACCGAACCTCTACGAGACTGTCGAGAACCTCTCGGGTGGCAACCAGCAGAAGCTGCTCATTGCCCGCTGGCTTTTGACCAAGCCGCGCATTCTCATCCTCGACGAACCGACGCGCGGCATCGACGTCGGGGCCAAGTCGGAAATTCATCGACTCATCACCGGTCTCGCGGCGGAGGGGGTCGCGGTGCTGATGATTTCGTCGGAACTGCCGGAAGTGCTGGGGATGAGCGACCGCATCGTCGTCATGCATGAAGGTCGCGTGTCCGGCGTCCTCGACCGCGCCGAAGCCACTCAAGTCAAGATCATGGACCTCGCTGCGCGCTAGTCGTGCACCGCGGGAGGAGACAGCGAACATGAACACCATCACGCAACCCGTTCCCCAGCTGCAGCAGACGCGACGGCGCGTTCCGCCGGAACTGACGATCCTTCTGGTGCTCGTCGGCATCTCGCTGACGTTCGAAATTCTCGGCTGGATCCTGCAGGGGCAGAGCTTCCTCGGCAACACGCAGCGGCTTTCCATCATGATCCTGCAGGTCTCGGTCATCGGGATCATCGCGATCGGCGTCACGCAGGTCATCATCTCCGACGGCATCGACCTCAGCTCCGGATCGATCGTCGGGGCAACGGCGATGATCGCCATGAGCCTGGCCCAGGTCGGGACCTTTGAGCGGGCGCTCTATCCCGGCCTGACGGATCTTCCGGTCATCGTGCCCGTTCTCGCCGGGTTGTTGGTCGGCGTCGTCTGCGGCGCGATCAACGGGCTCCTCATCGCTTACTCGCGCATTCCGCCGTTCATCGCGACGCTGGGTATGATGGTCACCGCACGGGGCTTTGCGAAGTGGTACACCAAAGGTCAACCGATCAGCTTTCCCACAGACAGCTTCGCCGCGATCGGCAAGGGGCTTGCGCCCGTCCTGATCTTCCTCATCGTCGCCGCCATCATGCATGTGGTCCTTCGCTACACCCGTTACGGCAAGTTCACCTATGCGATTGGCGCAAACAAGCAGGCGGCCCGCGTCTCCGGCATCGATGTCGAGCGTCACACGGTCAAGGTCTATGCAGTGGCAGGCCTTCTCTCGGCTCTGGCTGGCATCGTCGTTGCCTCCCGCGGCCTGACCGCCCAGGCCGGCATGGGCACGAGCTATGAGCTCGATGCGATTGCCATGGCCGTCATCGGGGGCGTTTCCCTTTCGGGCGGTCGCGGCTCCATCCTCGGAACCATGATCGGCATGGTCATCTTCGGGGTCATCATTTCCGGGTTCACCTTCCTCCGGCTCGATGCCTATTACCAGGAAATGCTCAAGGGCATCATCATCGTCGCCGCCGTCGTGGCCGACGTTTACCGACAACGAAAACGCGTGAAGACGGCCTGAAACCAGCCACGCCTTCCAAGGGGGCCGGCCTCCCAGCGTCCGACATCACCACCAAACAACCTTCAATTAGCGAGACCTCCGATGAGACAGCTCCTGATCACGACCGCACTTTGCCTTTTTGCAGCACCTGGCCTTCTTGCATCGCCGGCATTCGCCGAGACGAAGGTTGCGGTGTCCATGACGTCCTTCGACAATCCGTTCCTGACGATCCTGCTGAACGGCATTCGCGCCGGCGCAGCGAAAGATACGACCATCGAGCTTCTCACCGAAGACGCCCAGCTCGACCCGGCCAAGCAGCTAAGCCAGGTCGAGAACTTCATCGCCAATGGCGTCAATGCCATCATCGTCAATGCCGTTGATGGAGACGCGACGGCCGCGATCACACAGGCGGCGCTGAACGCCAAGATCCCGCTCGTCTACGTCAACCATCCGCCAGCCGAGCTCGAGAGCGGCTTGCCGGATGGCACCGCATTCGTCGGCTCCAACGAGCTTGATTCCGGGACCATGGAAGCGGACGCAGCCTGCAAGCTGATGGGAGGCAAGGGTCGGGCCGTCATTTTGATGGGTCCTCTCGAGAACCACGCTGCGTTGACCCGGACCAAGGATGTCGAGGCCGTGTTCGCGCGGCCCGACTGCAAGATCGAGATCATCGAGAAGCAGACGGCCAACTGGAACCGGACCCAGGCACAGGATCTCACCGCGTCCTGGCTGACCGCCGGCGTGCAGTTCGATGCCATCATTGCCAATAATGACGAGATGGCCATCGGTGCCGCCCAGGCTCTGAAGTCCGCCGGCGTCGACATGAAGAGCATCGTGATCGCCGGTATCGATGCCACACCGGACGGCCTTGCCGCCATGACCTCGGGCGACCTCGACCTGACGGTCTTCCAGAATGCGACCAAGCAGGGGGAGGTCGCGGTCCAGACGGCCGTCGCGATGGCCTCGGGCAAGCCTACCGAGAAGGCCCTTTGGGTGCCCTTCGAACTCGTCACGCCGGACAACATGGCGTCCTACAAGTGAAACCACAGCGGCCCCGGAGAAGAAGCCCATGAAACACACGCTCGACCCACACATGTTCCGGCACCTGTCACTGGAGGACACCTGCCGCAAGGTTGCCGATCTCGGCTACGATTACGTCGAACTGTCCCCGCGTCCGGATTTTCTCTCCTGGTGGACAAGGCCGAAAGTCTATCCGGAACGCGTCGCCAGCTTCAAGAAGGCGCTGAAGGATCATGGCGTCGGCCTCGCCACGCTCCAGCCGATGTATCGCTGGGCGAGCCCCTATCAGGATGAATGGGATAACGCGATCGACAACTGGAAACGCGTGATCGAGATCGCGGTCGAGATGGATGGCCCGATGCTCGTCTCTGAGTTCGGCCGTGGCGGATCGCCGGAGCGCAGCCTGAACGATCGTTCGGGCCTCCATCGTCCCGAAACCTGCGAGGCCCAGTTCTTCCGCGCCATGGATATTCTCGTGCCGCTCCTTGAGAAGGAAGGCCTCGTCCTGTCGCTGGAAGCGCACCCGGAAGACTGGATCGAACAGATCGCGCCGGCCGTCGACATCATCAAGACGATCAACTCGCCGTCCGTCAAAGCGTCGTTCATCGCGCCGCACACGTTCTTCTACGGCCCGGACATGGTCGCCAATCTCCGCGCCACGGAGGGGCATCTGGTGCATGTCCGGCTGGCCGACACCTACGACCACAACAAGTCGTCGGAGCTCCGCTACATCGTCAACCCTCCCGGTTCCAAGGTGCGTGTCCATCAGCACACCGACTTCGGTCAGGGCGAGATCGATTTCGATACGTTCTTCGCGACGCTCGCAGACATGAAATTCGACGGTGTCCTCTCAAACTGCGTGTTCGCCTGGGAAGACCGCGTCGACGACAGCGCGCGCTTCATGCTCAACGAAACCCGGCGCTATGTCACCAAATATTGGAATGAGGTCTGAAATGACTGTGAGAATTGGCGTTATCGGCACGGGCGCCATCGGGCGCGATCATGCGCGCCGCATTAACCATGTCCTCGGCGGCGCGAAGATCGTCGCTCTGAGCGACGTCAACCGGGCCTCGGCCGAAGCGGTCAAGGCGGACGTCGCACCGGATGCCGCCATCTTCGACACGGGCGAGGCGCTGATCGCGTCGCCGGATGTCGATGCCGTTCTCGTGACCTCCTGGGGTGCGACACACGAGCAATATGTTCTCGCCGCGATCGCTGCCGGTAAGCCGTGTTTCTGCGAGAAGCCGCTGGCCACCACGGCGGATGGCGGCAAGCGCATCGTCGATGCGGAGGTTGCCCATGGAAAACGCCTCGTGCAGGTCGGCTTCATGCGCCGCTACGATGCGGGCTACGTCGCCCTGAAGAAGGTGGTCGACAGCCAGATCGGCGCGCCGATCATGGTGCATGCCGCCCACCGCAACCCCGCCGTTCCCGAGCAATACGTCACCCCGATGGCGATCCATGACACGATGATCCATGAGATCGACGTGCTGCGCTGGCTGCTCGACGACGACTACGTCTCCGCCCGCGTTCTCTTTCCGCGGGCCTCCGCTCGCAGCCATGCCAAGCTCCGCGATCCCCAGATCGTCATTCTCGAAACCGCCAAGGGCACAATCATCGACGTCGAGATCTTCGTGAACTGCCACTACGGCTACGACATCCAGTGCCAGGTCGTCGGCGAGGACGGGATCGCGAACCTGCCCGATCCCATGGCGATCCCCATGCGGCTCGGTGCGCGACAGCAAAGCGAGATCCTGACCGACTGGAAGGACCGCTTCATCGCCAGCTACGACGTCGAGCTGCAGGACTTCATCCATGCAGCTGCCAAGGGCACCGCCTCCGGCCCGAGTTCCTGGGACGGCTATGTCGCCGCGATCACGTCGGATGCCTGCGTCAGTGCGCAGGAAGCCGAAGGGGCAGCCGTCGCCATCAACCTTCCCGCCCGTCCAGCGCTGTATAATTGAGGTCTCCCATGCGTTTTGCCATCAACCACATCACGGCCCCGAACCTGTCTCTCGAGGAATTCTTTTCCACAGCCCGCCGTCTCGGGCTGACGGAGGTCGAGATCCGCAACGACACCCCGGATGTCGTCCACACGATGGATCCCGCCGACGTTAAGGCGGCGGCGGAAAAGGCCGGCGTCGGGATCGTTTCGATCAACGCGCTCTACCCGTTCAACGTGTGGTCGGGAGACCTGCCGGCTAAGGCTCTAGCCCTTGCCGACTACGCTGCGGCAAGCGGCGCCAAGGCACTGGTCATGTGCCCTCTGAACGACGGGACAAAAGTTTCGTTCGATGATCTCGTGGCGGCGCTGACCGCCATGAAGCCGATCCTTCAGGAGCGCGGTCTGACAGGCCTCGTCGAGCCTCTGGGGTTCCCGATCTCCTCCTTGAGAACGAAGGCGGAAGCCCTGCGCGCCATCGACGCGGCAGGTGGCGGCGATGTCTACAGACTGGTGCACGACACCTTCCATCATCACCTTGCCGGCGAAACCGAGCTCTTTCCGAGCCGCACGGGCCTCGTCCATATTTCGGGCGTGGTCGATCCGGCGGTTGCCGTGGACGACATGCTAGACGCGCACCGCGTGCTGGTGGATGACGCAGACCGTCTGGAGAACGTGGCGCAGATCAAGGCACTGATCGCCGCCGGCTTCGACGGCCCCTTCAGCTTTGAGCCCTTCGCCGAAGAGGTCCACGCGTTGACCGATCCGGAAGCGGCCGTCCGCGAGAGCATCGCCTACGTCTCGGCCCATCTCTGACGCAACGAGCGACCGTGTCTGCGCGCCGGCGCAGGCACGGTCGATCCCTGTAACCACGGCCGATGCCGGAGGATGAAATGAACAAGTCACTGGATGTCATCACGATCGGTCGATCATCTGTCGATCTTTACGGCGCCCAGATCGGGGGACGTCTGGAGGATATGGGGTCCTTCCGCAAATATGTCGGCGGCTCGCCGACCAATATGGCTGCGGGAACGGCGCGGCTCGGCCTCCGGTCCGCTCTGATCACGCGGGTCGGCAACGAGCATATGGGGCGCTTCATTCGCGAGGAACTCGCGCGCGAAGGTGTCGATGTCACGGGCGTGAAAACCGATCCGGAGCGGCTGACGGCGCTCGTGCTTCTTGGTATCCGCGACGAGGAGACATTCCCGCTGATCTTCTATCGCGAGAACTGCGCCGATATGGCACTTTGCGAGGATGATATCGACGAAGCCCTGATCGCCCGCGCGCTCTCGGTCGTTGCCACTGGCACGCATCTGAGCCACCCCAACACCGAACAGGCCGTTCTGAAGGCGCTGGAGCTTGCCCGCAAGCACGGGGCCCGGACCGCGCTCGATATCGATTACCGCCCCAACCTCTGGGGCCTTGCCGGCCATGGAGACGGCGAAAGCCGCTTCGTCGAGAGTGCTACCGTCACATCCAAGCTGCAATCGACACTGCACCTCTTCGACCTCATCGTGGGGACGGAAGAAGAGTTCCACATTGCGGGCGGCTCCACGGACACGATTGCGGCCTTGCGTGCGGTGCGCGCCGTCTCGGGCGCGACGCTCGTCTGCAAGCGCGGTGCGGCAGGGGCCGTCGCCTTTGCGGGCTATATTCCCAACGATCTCGACGACGGAGAGACCGGCCCCGGCTATCCCATCGAGGTTTTCAACGTGCTGGGCGCCGGCGACGGGTTCATGTCCGGTCTCATCAAGGGTTGGCTCGAGGATGCCGCTTGGCCGCGTGCCCTTCAATATGCCAATGCCTGCGGCGCCTTTGCCGTCAGCCGCCACGGCTGCACGCCGGCCTATCCCTCGCTGGCAGAGCTTACGTTCTTTCTCGAGCGAGGCGTGAAGACCAAGGCTCTGCGTCAGGATCAGGAACTTGAGCAGATCCACTGGGCGACCAACCGCCACGCGGACTGGTCGACGATGCGTGTTTTCGCCTTCGATCACCGTATGCAGCTGGAAGCCATGCCGGGGGCAACCCCCGACAAGATCGGCCATTTCAAGGCGCTTTGCCTTCAAGCGGCGCTCGGCGTGCAGGACGGTCAGCCGGGATATGGCATTCTCTGCGACAGCCGCTTGGGCAAGCGCGCTCTGCATGCGGCATCGGGCACCGGCCTCTGGATCGGCCGCCCGGTGGAATGGCCGGGGTCGCGTCCGCTGACGCTCGAGCCGGAACTCGGCCCCGACTTCGGCGGCCTGGATGAGTGGCCGCTCGACAATGTCGTCAAGGTGCTGTGCTTCTGCCATCCGGACGATGCCCCCGATCTTAGAGATATGCAGGAGGAAACGGTCCGCCGACTTTTTGCCGCCGCGCGGCGCAACCGGCTGGAGTTTCTGTTGGAAATCATTCCGTCGAAGGTCGGCTCGGTCGATGACGACACGAACGCCACGCTGATCCGCCGCTTCTACGAGATCGGCGTCTATCCCGACTGGTGGAAGCTGGAGCCGATGGCGAGCCGCGTTGCCTGGGAGAAGGCCTGCACCGCCATCACCGACAACGATCCGAACACACGCGGCATCGTGGTCCTTGGGCTTGATGCGCCGGAGGACGAATTGGCGGCCAGCTTCAAGGTCGCCGCCAGCTTCCCGCTGGTGAAGGGCTTTGCGGTGGGACGGACGATCTTCGCCCAGGCGGCCCGAGACTGGCTTGTCGGTGCGACCACAGATGCGGATGCCGTTGCAGATATGCAGGCCCGCTACCGCCGCCTTTGCGTCCTCTGGGACACGGCGCGGGCGGCGGCGCAGGACAATGATGCGGCGGTTTCGTCGCAGGGAGGACTTTGACATGACCGACACCGTTCGACTGACCGCGGCGCAAGCCATGTTCCGCTGGCTTTCCGTGCAGATGACCGAAGAGGGAGACCGCTTCATCGAAGGCGTCTGGGCGATCTTCGGCCATGGCAACGTCGCCGGCATTGGCGAGGCCTTGCATGGAATTGGTGCGAAGCTGCCGACATGGCGCGGACAGAACGAGCAGACGATGGCGCATGCGGCAATCGCCTATGCCAAGACGAAGCGCCGCCGGAAAGCCATGGCGGTGACGTCGTCCATCGGCCCCGGCTCGACCAATCTCGTCACGGCCGCAGCGCTCGCCCATGTGAACCGCCTGCCGGTCCTCTTCATTCCCGGTGACGTCTTTGCCAATCGCCGGCCGGATCCGGTTCTCCAGCAGATCGAGGATTTCGACGACGGCACGATGAGCGTCACCGACTGCTTTCGTCCGGTCAGCCGCTATTTCGACCGGATCACCCGGCCCGAGCATCTTCTGACCGCACTGCCGCGCGCCCTTCAGGTGATGACGGACCCGGCCACCTGCGGTCCCGTCACGCTCGCCTTCTGCCAAGATGTTCAGGCGGAGGCCTACGACTATCCTCTGTCCTTCTTCGACACGAAGACATGGCGCATCCGGCGCCCGGAGCCCGACCTGCGGGAGGTCGAGGACGTGGTGGCGGCGCTGAAGGGAGCCGAGAACCCTGTGATCGTTGCTGGCGGCGGCGTGCTCTATTCGGGTGCTGACGCAGACCTTCTCGCCTTTGCCCGAAAGCACAATATCCCCGTCGTCGAGACGCAGGCGGGCAAAGGGGCGATCGACTGGCAGGAGCGCCTCAACTTTGGATCTCCAGGGGTTACCGGCACGGATTGCGGCAACGCGATTGCGGCGAAGGCCGACCTCATTCTGGGTGTCGGAACGCGCTTTCAGGACTTCACGACAGGAAGCTGGACCATCTTCTGCAAGGCGGACCGCAAGCTCGTGTCCATTAACCTCACCGGATACGACGCAGCCAAGCATGGCGCGATCCCGCTGGTCTCCGACGCGAAAGTGGCGCTGGAGCGGATTTCGAAGGGTCTCGGCGAGCACCGCTTTGCCGATCCGGATTTCGCAGGGCGTGACGCCTGGTTGAAGGCGACGGACCAGGTGACGGCTGCACCGGAGGCTGCGAGCGCCAATGTCCTGCCGTCCGATGCCCAGGTCATCGGGGCGGTGCAGCGGGTTGCCGGGCCACGGACGGTTGCCATGTGCGCGGCCGGCACCATGCCGGGCGCCTTGCAGATCCTCTGGCGGGCGGCCGCAGGCGGCTATCACATGGAATACGGCTTCTCCTGCATGGGCTACGAGGTCGCAGGCGCCTTTGGTATCAAGCTCGCAGCGCCGGAAAAAGAGGTCGTCTGCTTCGTCGGCGACGGCTCCTACATGATGGCGAATTCCGAACTGGCAACCGCCGTCATGATGCGCGTCCCCTTCACGATCGTTCTCACCGACAACCGTGGTTACGGCTGCATCAACCGGCTCCAGCAGGAGTGCGGCGGTGCCGAGTTCAACAATATGTACAAGGACAGCAACATCGAGGTGCAGCCCGAGATCGACTTCGTGGCGCATGCCGGCTCGATGGGCGCACATGCGGTCAAGGTCGATGGCATCGCTGCCCTCGAAAGCGAGATCGTTCTGGCGCGCGATCGCCAGATCCCCACCGTGATCGTCATCGACACCGAGGCGGAAACCGGTCCGGGCATCGGCGGCGCCTGGTGGGATGTCGCCGTTCCCGCGGTCGGCGATACCGACAAGCTCAGGCAGGCCCGCGCCCACTATGAGACCAACACCGCCCGCCAACGCATCAACTGACATTTCGACAGGCCGGAAGGAACGATCATGATACTCTACGGAACCAACCCCATTGCCTGGTCGAATGACGACGATCAGACGATCGGCGCGCATCTGACGCTTGAGGACTGCCTGTCGGACTGCCGCAAGATCGGCTTCGATGGCATCGAGAAGGGCCACAAGATGCCGAACGAGGGCGGAGCCCTGAAGGAAGCGCTCGGCGCGTTCGGCCTGCGCTTCGTCGGCGGATGGCACTCCACCAACCTCCTCGTCAACGACCTGGAGACCGAGATCGCCGCGCTGCAGACCTTCATCGACATGACCAGGGCCGCCGGCGGCGACCACATCAATGCCTGCGAATGCTCCAACACCGTCCACGGCAGCGAGGGCACGCCGGTCAATGACCGACCCATCATGACCGATGCCGAGTGGACACGGTTTTCGCAAGGGTACGAGGCGCTTTCCCGCCATGCTGCCGATCAGGGCGTCAAGATGGGCTACCACCATCACATGGGCACGATCATCGAGAGCGCTGCCGATATCGATCGCTTCATGAGCATGGCCGGGCCCCACACGCGCCTTCTCCTCGACACGGGCCACTGCACCTTCGGCGGTGCCGACCCGCAGGACGTCGCTCGGAAATACATGGACCGCGTCACGCACATTCATGCCAAGAACATCCGGCCCGAGATCATGACCCGCGTCCGCTCCGAAAACTTGTCGTTTCTCGATGGCGTGCGCCTCGGCGTCTTCACCGTGCCGGGTGATCCGGAAGGCTGCGTCGCCTTCGAGCCCGTCCTGAAGATCGCCGCAGAGCACGGCTATACGGGCTGGCTCGTCATCGAGGCGGAGCAGGACAGTGCCGTTCGGGAGCCGCTCCTCTACCAGGACATGGGCCTGAAAGCTCTGAAGGCGATGTCTCGTGACGTTGGTCTCGACACATCCTCCGCAACGTCAGCCGAATAAGGAGGCCGAGAGCGATGAGCATGCTTCGACGCCGGCCCTTTGGCAGTCACGGCAAGGTCCACGAGATCACGCCGCAATCGGCCGGCTGGCGTTATGTCGGCTTCAGCCTCTACCGCCTGCGCGCGGGCGACACGATTGGCGAGGCGACCGGTGCGATGGAGGCCATTCTGGTGATGGTCGAGGGCAAGGCACGGTTACAGGCTGCGGGCACGGATTGGGGCGAACTCGGCGATCGCATGAACGTCTTCGAGCGCACGCCGCCGCACTGCCTCTATGTGCCGAACAATGAGACATGGCAGGCGGAGGCGACCATGGACTGTACCATCGCCGTCTGCCTGGCTCCCGGCAGAGGCGGCCACAAGGCTCACCGCATTGGGCCCGACCGGATCACGCTCACCCCGCGCGGGGTCGGCGCAAACCAGCGCTTCATCAACAACATCGCGATGGAAGCCGACGACGACTGCGACAGCCTGCTCGTGACCGAAGTCTTCACGCCCGCCGGCAACTGGTCCTCCTATCCGAGCCATCGGCACGACGAGGACGATTTTCCGCGGATCACCTATCTGGAAGAGACCTATTACCACAGGCTCAATCCCGACCAGGGTTTTGGCGTCCAGCGGGTCTACACGGAGGATGGCACGCTGGACGAGACGATCGCCGTGAAGTCGCACGATGTCGTCCTCGTGCCGCGCGGCCATCACCCCTGCGGCGCGCCCTATGGCTTTGAAATGTACTATCTCAACGTCATGGCAGGTCCGTTGCGGAACTGGCGTTTCGTGCCTGACCCGGCCGTCCAGTGGATTATCGATCGCGATACCAAGGCGTAACCGCTGTCGAAAGGACGTATCATGCCGCTGATCAAGCTGCACATTCGCAAGGGCCGGTCGGAGGCCGACATCACACGGCTTCTCGACACGGTGCATGCGGTCATGCTGGACGCCTTTCATGTGCCGGAGCGGGATCGCTACCAGATCGTGTTCGAACACGAAGACACGCATTTTCGCGCGCTGGACACAGGCCTCGGCTTCACGCGAACGGATCGTTTCGTCCTGATCGAGGTCGTCTCGCGGCCGAGGCCGAGATCCGAAAAGCTCGCATTCTATCAGGGCCTTGGTGGTCAATTGTCTGAAAGATGCGGCATCCCGGCGTTCGATCTTATGGTGTCGTTCGTTGAGAACAGTGACGAGGACTGGTCGTTCGGTGCGGGTGTCGCCCAATTCGTGACGGGTGATCTATGACCGGTTGCCTGGACCCCGTCCCGCGAGGTCGTCGGGCGTCTGCCTCCGCACGTTCGTTTCAGACACCGCTATCGGGTGACAGGGACCACGGTCCGCCGGATCTCGATACGCTGAAAGCCGTGATGCTGGCGCGGCACGCAGACTTTCCCAAGCGGATCGCAACGCTTGCGCACTTTGCCCTTGAACATCCTGATGACATCGCGTTCGGCACTGTCGCATCGATTGCGAAAGCTGCGCAGGTTTCGCCGTCGGCGCTCGTCCGCTTTGGGCAGTTTTTCGGATATAGTGGGTTCAGCGATCTTCAGTCGGTGTTCCAGCAGGCGGGACGCACGAGAATCGTTGCCAAAGCCACATCTCATGTCGCATTGAAGATTGGCCCCGCCTGCGGCCACTGGAATGCCATTCAAGAGACGGTCGAGGCCTGCCGCATGTCGATCGACGTGATGGGCGAGACCATCCCGCTTACCGATATGAGGGCTGCGTCGGGCATGCTGTCGACGGCGGATAGCATCTTCATTCTCGCAGGCAAAGATGCTCTGCCGTTCGCGAGCTTCTTCCACCGGCGTCTTGTCGAGATGAGCATCCGAGCGATTCTGCTGACCGACATGGCCTCTGCAACCGATATCCTGGCTCTTGCAAGACGCGGAGATGCGGCCGTCATCCTGGAGACCGCCCCGGTCAGCAGCGCGCTCGCCGCTCATGTCGTGGCCATCAAAGAGTTGCAGCTGCCGATTGTCTGCATGACCGACACGCCATTGTCGCCCACGGCAGCACTCGCCAGCGTTCGTTTCGATCTCGCCGGTGCCGGCAGAGACGCCTTGTCACGCGTGACAGCAGGCCTCGTGCTCGGCAACGCCCTGGCCAACGGCATTCGTGCGTCGCTGCAGACGCCGTAACGGGTGACGGAGGCCTATTCCAACAGCCCTGCCTGCGTGAAGTCGATACCAAGCGCCTGACGTATGCCGTCGAGCAGCCGCATGGTGGCAAGCGATGCCTCGGCTGGTCGGCACGCGGTCTCCAATTTTCCTTCCGCAAGAGCCCAGGCAATCTCGGCGGCCTCATGGAAAAGCCCCTCGAAATGCGCGCCTCTCGGCTCTTCGTAGCGGAGGCGGCGGGTGCCATCGAGGGACCAGACCTCGAAGCTGCCCGGCAGGTGAAACTCCGTCTCGAACCGGATCGTGCCTCGGCTGCCTATGATCGCCGCGTTCGTCGGGCTGAAACCGTAAGGCGAAGTCGACATGGTGCCGAGAGCGCCGCGCTTATTGGAGACGACGACGGAGAGTTGTCCGTTGACACCGGCCGGGTCCGGCGTGGCGAGGCCGACGATGCGCTCGTGCGTGCCCAGAAGCTTGGCGAGAAGCGAGACGGGATATGTCCCGAGATCGAGAAGGGGGCCGCCTGCAAGCTTCGCGTCGAAGATGCGATGCTCGCGCGGCAGGTACTCGCCATAGTCTGTGTAGACGGATAGGATGTCGCCGATGATGTCGGTATCGAGGACTTGGCTGATCACGTCGAATTTCGGGAGGAAGTAGGTCCAGAGAGCCTCGGCGAAGAACACACCCTTCGCCCGCGCGGCCGCCACCATGTCCGCTGCCTGTGCGTGATTGAGAGCCACCGGCTTCTCGACGAGAACATGCTTTCCCGCCGCGATTGCCAGCATGGCGTGCTCATGGTGCCTGTTGTGCGGTGTGGCGACATAGATAATGTCGATATCGTCCGCGGCGACGAGCGCCTCATAACTGCCGTAAGTGCGAGGAACCTGCCAGGTCGCCGCAAACCTTTCAGCGGCCTCAGGCGATCGGGAGCCGACCGCTGCGATCGTCTGGCGCGTATGCGCCTGAACCGACTCAACAAACTTCGCGGCGATCCATCCCGTGCCGAGAATACCCCAGCGAAGCGGCGGTGCCTCCATTGGCGGCCGGGTCCGGGGCAGGGGCAGTGTTTCTGGGAAAGACATGAGGGCTCCTCCTTCTCGTCAATAGTGCGTCAGCCGGCGGTCTTCTGCCAGGACCCGGTCTCGACGGAGCGTTCCATCGCGTCGATGATGCGTTCGTTGGCCAGACCGAAGTCGAAGTTCGGAAAACAGTCCGCGCTGTTGCAGATGCCCTCGATAAGATCGCGGACCTCGATAACCTTGACGTCGAAATAGCCGAGACCGCCGCCTGCAAAATCGAACCCGAAGAAGGCGCCGAACTGCGGCACCTGGCTTCCCGCGAGGATGGTCTTGAAACCGCGGTCCGGTTTCGGATCGTTGAAGCGCGAGATCTTCAACTCGTTGAAGCGCTCGCCATCCATGATGATCGTGCCCTCTGTGCCGGAAACCTCCCAGTAGATGCCGAAGACCTTGCCGGCAGCGACGCGCGATGCCTCGATCGTACCGCCCGCACCATTCCTGAAGCGGATTAGCGTCTGGATCTGGTCCTCATTCTCCACAGTCGCGCGCGGCGCATCCGTGTCCGACGTTGCCCCGTAGCCGGAACCGCTTTGCGGCACGGGTCGCGTCGGAAAGAAGGTCTGCGTTTGCGCGATGACCTGGTCGATATCTCCGACCAGATATTGCGCCACCGAGATCACGTGGCTTCCCAGATCCCCGAGCGCTCCCGAGCCCGCATCCTTGCGTGTGCACCGCCAGGAAAACGGCAGGTCCGCATCGTTGAAGAAGCCTTGATCGAACCATCCGCGAAACCGCATCGGCCTGCCGATATCGCCGCGGTCGATCATGATTTTGGCGAGCATCGCAGCAGGGGTCTTGATGTTGTTGAAGGCGACCATGGTCTTCACGCCCTGCCTCCGTGCCGACTCGGCCATCTCTTCGGCCTGCGCCAGCGTCACAGAGAGCGGTTTTTCGCAATAGACGTGCTTGCCCGCGGCAATGGCAGCAAGCGCCATCTCGTGGTGCATCGCGTTGGGCGAGGTGATGTCGACCACGTCGATGTCAGGATCGGTCACGAGGGCACGCCAGTCGCTGGTGCTCCGCTCAAACCCGAAACGGTTGGCGGCATCTGCCGCAAGCTCGCTCGTGACATCGGCAAGCATGCTCAGATGAGGGATTGCAGGCAAATCCCGGTAGAGCGTGGCCGCGCGACGGTAGGCGTCGGCATGGGCCTGCCCCATAAAGCCGGAGCCGATCAGACCGATATTCAGCGTCTTTTTTGGCATCGTCACTGTCCTCAAGGGGCCATCAGGCCGAAAATTGCGCAAAGATATGGTGAAAGGCCGCAGTGACGGCCGGCAAGGGCGCAACGATCGCCGGATCCTGCTCCGCCTCGACCACAAGCCATCCGCGATAGCCGTTCTCCCGGACGAAGCGCGCCAGTGGCGCAAAATCGAGGCTGCCATCGCCCGGCACCGTGAACATGCCGCTCCGCACGCCGTCATTAAAGCTCAGGTCACGGGCACGAATCCGGTCGAGAATCGGCGCGCGGACATCCTTCAGGTGAATATGGACAATGCGGTCGCCGAAGCGCTCGATCAGCTGGGTGTCGGCAAAGCCCGCCGCCGCGGCGTGACCTGTGTCCAGGAGAAGCCCAACCGACGGCCCTGCCGCGTCGAAGATCGACGAGATCTCGTCGAACGTCTCGGCGACCATCATGAGATGATGGTGATAGGCGAGCGTCAGGCCGTACGCATCGGCGAGCCTGGTGCCGAAATCGGTCAATCGGGCCGAATAGGCCGCGACATCCTCTCCCGGTAGTCGTTGCCTCTGCGACATCGGCGCATCGAGAGGTGCGCCCGGCGTCATCATGGCCGTTTCGCCATAGACCATGACCGTCGAGCCCATGGCGCGCAACAGATTGGCATGGGCCGCGACAGCAGCCATTTCTTCCTCGACGCTCCCTTCGGCGAGTCGACCGGAATGCCAGCCTGAGGCAAGCGACAGCTTCCGGCTGTCGAGCAGGGGCGCCAGCAATTCTTTTGTGCGCGGAAGTTTGCGGCCAAGCTCCACGCCGTCGTAGCCCGCACGGGCGGCGTCATCGAGACAGGTCTCGACCGGGATATCGGCGCCAAGATCCTCCAGGACATCATTGGCCCAGGACAAAGGGCTCACGGCGAGGCGGACTCCAGAAGGAAGCGTCGATAGGGTTTCAGATCTCATCATGGTCTCCGGTATGAAGGACTGTGTCAGGGCCGCCAGTCGGAGCCGATCCGGACGGGCAGGCCGGTCGCGACGGATTTCACCGCGGCTTCCGCGATCCGTTGCGCTTCCAGACCGTCGCGGATCGTCGCCAGCGGTTTTGCGCCGGTCCGGATCAGGTCGATGAAAGCGGACATCTCGGCGCGATAGGCCGTCGAGAAGCGCTCGATGAAATAGTTCATCGGCGGGGAGGCCCTGAATCCATCGGCATCGGCGATGAGGACCCCTCGCTGCGGGCGGTTCTCGACATAGAGCACTTCATGGGCACAGAGCGCTTCGAGACGCTGGTCGTAACCAAAGGGTGCACGGCGGCAGTTGATCATCTGAACGAAGCGCCCGGATGCGGATGTCAGCGTGACCATGGCCGTATCGATATCGCCGGCTGCGCCGATCTCGGGGTCGATGAGGCAATTCCCCACGGCATAGACCGTCACGATCTCCTCACCCAGCAGGTAGCGCGCCATGTCGAAGTCATGGATCGCCTGATCCCTGAACATGCCGCCGGAACGCTCGACATAGGAGCGGGGCGGCGGCGCGGGATCGCGCGTGTGCATGACGATGTGTTCCAGCGGTCCCGCAGTGCCATCCGAAATCCGGTCTCTCACGAAGCGGAAATCGGGATCGTAGCGGCGCTGGAAGGCAAGCAGGCACGGCACACCCGAGCGCTCCACCGCGTCCGTAACCGTCTCGACCGTCGCAAAATCGAGGCTCACAGGCTTTTCGCAGAAGATGGCCATGCCGGCACGCGCGGCCTCGATCAGCAGAGCGGCATGCGTGTCCGTCGAACTCGCGATGACGACACCATCAATCGACGGATCGGCGAAGACCTGCGCAGCCTCGACGATGTCGGCGCCGACCCTTGACGCAAGCTCCGACCGGGCCTCACTCTCGATGGGATCGACGAGATAGCGTACCCGAACAGAGGGCAGGCTTGCAGCGTTCGTCGCATGCACATGCCCGATGCGCCCTGCACCGAAGACGGCGAGATGTATCATGGCGATCCTCCCGATCCACGCGAGCCGTTTTTGGCCTCGTTCGTTGTCGGCAGTCTAGCGCGGTGCTAATGAGGGGATACGTCGATCTTGATGAGATCTCCTCAAACGGAGTGCGCCGTGGGCAAGCCGACATCGCGAGATCTCGCCATCGCAGCCGGGGTATCGCTGGCAACGGTCGATCGTGTCCTCAACGGGCGCGGCGGAGTGAGCCCGGACAAGGAGCGGCGTGTTCTCGAACAGGCGAGAAGGCTGAAGATCAACCGCGTGATCGACCCACGCGCTGCCCGGACGCTGCGTGTCGCCGTTCTCCTTCAGTCGCGCGCAAATCCGTTCCATGCGGCCGTGCAGGATGGTTTCGAGGGAGCGACGCGGCTCTACCCTCAATATAACCTGCAGTTTCAGGTTCATCACATCGACCCGGTTCGACCAGCCGCCACCGTGGCGCTGATTCAGGCCTTGGGCGGGCATTGCGACGCACTGATCATCGTGAGTTCCCAGAACGAGGATGTCGCGAGCGCCCTTAGAGCCTGGGGCGGGCAGGGGAAACCCGTCATGACGCTTGCCACCGACATTCGCAACGCGGATCGCATCGCCTATATCGGGCCCGACAACCGGAAGGCAGGACGGGTCGCCGGAGATCTGATGGCGCGCCTGATGGGCAGGCAAGGCGGCGAGATCGTGATCATCTCCGGCATGCTGAGCATGATCGGCCATGAGGAGCGCGAGATGGGCTTCCGCGCCGTGTTGCGCGAACGCTTTCCGCAGTGCCGGGTAACGGACGTGCTTGAGAGCCTGGAACGCGCGGAAACGGCCGGCGATCTCGTCTTCGATGCTCTTCGCAGAAATCCTGAGATCCGTGGCATCTACAATGCCTCCGCTGGTGCCCAGACGGTCGTAACGGCGCTCAAGACACTCGGACGCGCCGACGAGGTCGTCTTTATTACGCATGAACTGACCGACGACCGCCGCCAGCTCATTCGCCAGGGCCTCATCGATGTCATCATCGACCAACGACCCGAACTCGAAGTGCAAACTGCCGTTCAGGCACTGGCGTCCTATTTCGGCAGAAACGATCATCCCCCGGTATCCCTCGTGACACCGATCGATATCTACATGGTCGAGAATGCTTGAGGCGATAATGCCAAGCGCAACGTTTCCTGAAAGCCCCTTCGATCTCATACCTAATAGCGGCAACGATCGGCGCCTCACATCCTCTCAAGGCGGCGGACTTGAAATGGCCTGTGACTAAGTGCGGAACTTGCACCGCTTTCGGCGCCGAAGCATGATCGCAGCGAGCGTGCGCTAACCTGCTAACCGAATTGACCTTTCGGCAGAATGCCTAGGCTCAGGACCTATTAATCTCTTGCGGCGCGCTCTGCGTTTTGATTCACTGGGATCGAAAGGAGACGCTGCCATGAGTGACCTGATGCTGTTGTCGATTTTCGTCTTGCGCAACGGCCTGCGGTGGCGCGACGTGCCGCGTGAACACACCAAAACCCCTGCGCCGTAAAGGCCGGGGGTTTTGGTGTTCTTGGGATGCGTGACGCGGGGGAGGGGATGGCGTGCCATCTGGCCGGGTGCTGCACCGCATGCTCGGCCGGTAGGGGCACATCCGATGGTGCTGGAGGAAGTTCAGGGGCTCAGGTCATCCAGCCCGCAGGTGGAACAGGACCGCCACCTCCCGAAGGCGATTGTCGCCCTGGTCTTGTGCTCTCAAATGGCGGTGCCATTTCGAATTCGGCCGCAAGAAATTGTCGGTCGCCGGTAGTGACGCTTGCATTTCGCCAATGGCTTTTGCAGCCGCAATCAAGGGCTGGGCCACCGATGCTGCCTTGAGCTTCAGACACCGCAACATGCGCGGCGCGTAGCGACGGAAGCGATGATATTCTTGTCCGACATGAGCCAATGGATCGTCCGTCAGCGTATTGCTGAGCTGGGCGCCGGTCGCGACCAGTTGTTCGAGCCGGCCCCATTCCGCCGATTGGCGACCGCCATTTCTATCGGCACACCATCATTGCGGGCTTCAAGCAGGGAAGCTCCCAGTGCGGTAAAGGCACGTAACGTATCGGGGACTGCTGCCTTGGAATCGGCAATCCGTTCGTCATGCAGCCGCTTCGCCTCGCGCTAGGTCTTTCCGACGATCCGATCATGGGTCTCGACGGCCGCATCGGCGATCGCCGCTTCCCATTCCACGGCGCAGACGGCAAGGATTGCCCAGCGCCGATCAGAGCTGATGTCGCGCAAGCCATCGGTAAAGTAGCGCTCGCCCTGCCGACGCAGGCGTGCCACACGGTGTGGCGGGATACCGGCGAGAAGCTGCGGATCAAGAGCAAGGCCACGCAGCAATTCCAACCTGTCGAGCAGCCGGTTTGCCGCTGCGGAATTGTTGCCGACCTCGAACTGGCGAAGCCAGATGAAGCGGCTGACATTGGCATCGAGCAGTTCGGTCAGCAGCCCATCAAGCTGTTCGCGTGCGTCGGTATCGAGCCTTTCCGCGATCCGCGTCTCGATCCGACGTTCAGCGGCTACTAAGGCGTCTGCGCATAGTCCCTCGATTGTTGATACCGCTGGCAAGATCGTAAGATTTTCGCGACAGCGCGCGACCGAGCGCTGGGCAAGATCCTCGTTCGAGCGGGCATCTTCCGCCTGATCGAAAAGCCAGTCCCGCAGATCACGGGCACCACGACCCGAGAAGGTTTTATAACCGTAGATTTCGCGCAACGCCTCCATATGCTCCTAGCGGGTCTGCCGCCGGGCAGCATAGGTGAGAAGCGCATCGGCAGGGATGCCGAGCTGTGCCCCGATGAACGACAGGACCTCATGCGGGATCACCTCGCCCGGAGCCAACGCTCGCCCTGGATATCGCAACGCGCAGAGTTGCAGGGCGAACCCCAGCCTGTTCTCCGGCCTGCGGCGTTCCTGGATGTGTCCGAGATCGTCGTCACCCATTGTGTAATGCCGAAGCAATGACAATTCATCGGTCGGCAGATCGAACAGTGCCGAGCGCTGTCGCTCGGTGAGAATATGTCGCCTCGGCATGCGGGCATTGTCCCCATTGAAGTATAGTCTGTTTTGGACAAAAATCAGCTCATTCAAATCAAGGCCTTCCGGTACCAAAATCCACGAGGGTTCAATTGGGACAACGCGCAGCCATCTACTGCCGGGTTTCGACTGCTGACCATTCATGTGAGCGGCAGGAGCGAGACCCGACGGCATTTGCCGGCCGCGCTGGTTACGATGTGTCGGAAATTTTCAAAGAGACTGGTTCCGGCGCGAAGCTAGATCGAGCCGAACGCCGCAAGATCATGGCCCTTGCCCAGGCCCGACAGATCGATGTTGTTCTCGTGACCGAGCTGTCTCGACGGGACCGCTCGACGATCGACCTCCTCAATACGCTGCGCGAACTGGAGAGCTGGAAGGCTTCCATCATCGCCATGAACGGTATGGCGTTCGACCTGTCGTCTCCGAATGGCCGGATGCTGGCGACATTTCTCTCTGGTATTGCCGAGTTCGAGCGCGACTTGATAAGCGAACGCGTCAAATCCGGCCTCGCCGCCGCGAAGGCGCGCGGCAAGAGGCTCGGTCGTCAGGCCGGAGAGCGCCCGAAGTCGGACCGGCTCACGCCGAAAGTGATGGCAATGATTGCGGAAGGCCGCAGCTACCGCTGGATCGCTCGCGATCTTGGCATCAGCAAGAATACGGTTGGCGAAATAACAAGGCGCAACAACCGACCTGAGAAAACCTCGTCAATGTCATAACCATCGAAACGAATTTTGGAGTGTTCTGAATGTCAGTTTGGCCAGATCTGTTTACAGCAGAAGGCAATTTCGCATCCGTCGTTCCGCTTACGATGGAGCATCATGATGACCTGGTCGAAGCCGCCCGCGACGGTGAGTTGCATCGACTTTGGTACACGAAAGTACCAGAGCCAGAAAATATCGGCGCCGAAATTGAACGACGGCTTCAGCTCCGCACTATCGGCTCCATGTTTCCATTTGCCATTCTTGAAGAGGCAAGTGGCAAAGCTGTTGGAATGACCACCTATATGAACATCGACGCTGCAAACAGACGGCTTGAAATCGGGGCTACGTGGTGCCGTCAGTCTGTGCAAAGGTCACCACTCAACACCGAATGCAAATTGCTTTTGTTGCAACACGCCTTTGAGAGGCTGGATTGCATATGCGTGGAATTCAGGACACATTTTATGAATATTCAAAGTCGCCGGGCGATAGAGCGGCTGGGAGCCAAGCTCGATGGGGTGCTTCGCTCCAATATGGTGATGGCCAATGGAACCATTCGCGATACGGCTGTTTACTCGATAATCGCTTCTGAATGGCCTGCCGTCGAAGCCAACTTGAGGTGGCAATTGGAGAAGCCAAGACCATAACTTCCAAAACTCTCGGTTCGGCATCACCCACTGCTTAAAGTGTCTTTTCGCCCCCAGCCGGAACCGACCCCATGATCGGCACAATTATGGAAATCAAATCCTGGCGAATACCCAAGGTCACTTCGCTTCCAACTCAAATTTTGTAGGACGCCTGGGCACTCACGTTATCATGATGCAGGAACTTCCTGCCTGGTATCAGAATCTAAACAAATCCACTGACGTACTCGTTGAACAGTATTTAGATAGTGAGCGTACAGTAAATTTTCTGAACAAAGTGGGCTATGGCAGTGCCGGAGGTGCCGCAGCAGCTGGAGCGGCGGAAATGATTAAGAAAGGCAGCGTTAAAGACGCCGCCAAAAAAACTGCCGAGAGGTTGGTCGGAAAAGGCGCGATTCAGGAAGCAATTGTAGGGCGCATCGGACAGAAAGCTGCAAGCGCTGCACCGTGGGTTGGCGCTGTTATCATCGTTGGCGGAAATCTCGCCTATCATGGAGGTCTGAGCAAATGGAAGAAATAAAAAGCATCTTGAGAGACCGTTTCCAAAAGGGAGACATGACCAATGAGCAGTATAAGAGTGTTTGTGGCTCGCAAATCGATCCAGATGATGTGAAAAAATATTGGGAAATGTGACATGAGGAGGAAATTTTTCAAATTAACTCACCGAACTGGCTTTATGATTTTTATACCATTGTCCGGAGCGATATCAATTTTATATTCCTACTTCGTAGGAACCTATACCTTTAATTGGTATTTTTTGCACTTTCTCACATTCATACCACTCTTTTACTTTGTCAGAAATAACATCGAGTGGATCGACAAGAAGGACATGTGAGAGGTCACTATAATGCCCCAACCAGTATCTCTTAAAGGTCACCAACATAAATGTCCCGTTCATGATCATGAGGGCGGACCAATTACGGCAACACAGCAAAGCTTCGTAACCGTAAATGGCGTAGCGATTGCCACGGTCGGTGACGTGTGTGTCTGTACAGGTATTCCGACCGACGATCAAATAGCAGAAGGCTCTACTTTGGCTTTCGTTGAGGGAAAAAAGATTGCGCGCTTAAATGATAAGTGTGCCCACGGCGGCGAGATTGTCGAAGGGATCACTTGGATAAAGTTTGACTAGGCTCAGGACTCATTGTTTCAAATCCGGAAGATGACGGTTGCAGCGATGCAGATGGCTGAGAAGAAAGTGTGGGCGCATTGGTCGTATCGTGTAGCGATGCGTCGCCAGTCCTTGAGCTTGGCGAAGAGGTTCTCGACCTTGTGGCGCTGGCGATAGAGTACCTTGTCGTAGGGATAAGNGGTCGTATCGTGTAGCGATGCGTCGCCAGTCCTTGAGCTTGGCGAAGAGGTTCTCGACCTTGTGGCGCTGGCGATAGAGTACCTTGTCGTAGGGATAAGGAATTTTCCGGCTTCGGCTCGACGGAATGCAGGGTTCGATGCCCTTGGTTACGAGCGCCTGCCGGAACCAGGAGCTGTCGTAGCCGCGATCGGCGATAAGGACGTTGGCTGGCGGGAGGGCGGTCAGCACGAGACGGGCGCCTTTGTGGTCACTCATCTGACGTTCCGATAACAGCATGACGACGGGACGGCCTTTGTCGTCGCAGACGGTGTGGAGCTTGGAGTTCAGGCCGCCCTTGGTGCGTCAGATACGTCGGGGAACATCCCCTTTTTAAGCAGGCTCGCTGCCGTGCGGTGGGCTGAACCGCACCGGGTTTGCCGGAGGCCATTTCGTTTAAGTTATGCGGCCATGGCTGCTTCGTCCAGCATGGCGTAATATCGCTCTTCAGCTTCGGCTGGCGGTATGTTTCCGATGGGCTCCAGGAGGCGTCGGTGGTTGAACCAATCGACCCCTTCGAAAGTGGCGAATTCGACCGCTTCGAAGTTCCTCCATGGCCCGCGCCGGTGGATGACTTCGACCTTGTAAAGACCGTTGATCGTTTCGGCGAGGGCGTTATCGTAACTGTCGCCGACGCTTCCGACAGAAGGCTCGATGCCAGCTTCTGCCAACCGCTCGGAGTACCGAATGGACACGTATTGGACGCCGCGATCCGAGTGATGCACAAGGCCGCCGCCATGAACGGGACGCCGATCATGAAGTGCCTGCTCAAGGGCATCAAGGACGAAGCTTGCATGTGCCGTCCGGCTCGCCCGCCAGCCAACGATGCGACGAGCAAATACGTCGATCACGAAGGCCACGTAGACGAAGCCCTGCCAGGTGGCGACATAGGTGAAATCCAAAACCCACAGCCTGTTTGGTGCTGGGGCTTTGAACTGGCGGTTAACCCGGTCAAGCGGGTTCGGGGCCGACTTGTCCGAGAATGTCGTGCGGATCGGCTTTCCTCGAATGATACCCTGCAGGCTCATCGACCTCATAAGCCGAGCAACGGTGCAGTGGGCGGCGTCAAAGCCTTCACGCTTCAATTGCCGCCAGACCTTGCGAACGCCATAGACGCGGAAGTTCTGTTCGAAGACACGGAATATCTCGATCTTCAGGCCGATATTGCTGCGGGCGCGGATCGACAGGCGATCCACGTCCAGGCGTTTGGCGACATTCTCGTAGTAGTTGACGGGGCGGCCGAGCTCCCCTTGCCCGGCAAGCGAATGCTTGCATTCGCTGAAAGGGGCCATGGCGAAATAGGCCGAAGCTTTGCGCAAAATCTCGTTGGCCTGACGAAGCTCCCGATTCTCCGGCTCAAGAACCTTCATCTTCTCGGCGACATCGCTCGGCAGGCCCGTTCTATTGCCGCTGTCGACCTCGGTCTTCTTGACCCATTCGTGCAGGGCGGCTAGCGAGCAGCCGATCTTGGCAGCGATAGATGAAACGGCAGCCCAGCGGGATGGATGCTCGGCCTCGTGGTCCAGCACCATATGTGTGGCACGGCTACCGACTTCAGGTGAAAACTTGTTCGTTGTCTTGCTCATGATGACTCCACTTTCTCAGAAGTTGGAGCCTCCGGCAAACCCGGCGCGGTTCAGTTCTGACTGAGCCCCCCGCTACAACGCGGAGGCCCCATCAAGCGGCTATCATGCGGCATGGCGTCCCGCAGTTCTTGCCGCATCCTTGTCGTTCGTCAGCTTGAACTTGGCGATGAGATCGTGAAGCAGCAGGCTCTCGTTGGCGAGCGTTGCGCTGGCGGCGTTCGTTTCCTCGACCATGGCCGCGTTGCGCTGCGTCACCTGGTCCATCTGGTTGACGGCCGTGTTGACTTCCGCAAGGCCGACGGACTGTTCGCGCGAGGAGGTGGCAATTGCGTCCATGTGTCGGTTGATGCTGGAGACGTGGGTCTCGATCGCCTTCAGCGCTTCCCCCGTTTCCCGCACGAAGGTGACGCCACTGGCGACTTCGGTCGACGAGATGCGGATCAACTCCTTGATATCCTTGGCTGCCTGGGCGGAGCGCTGCGCCAGTTCGCGCACTTCCTGGGCGACGACGGCAAAGCCTCGTCCTGCCTCGCCCGCTCGCGCGGCCTCGATGCCTGCGTTCAGCGCGAGCAGGTTCGTCTGGAAAGCAATCTCGTCGATGATGCCGATGATGTTAGAGATTTTGCCCGAGGACTCCTCGATCCGTTCCATGGCGCCGACAGCTCCGGCCACGACAACACCGGAGCGGGTCGCGCTGGTGTTCGCGAGGATCGCAACTTCGCGGGCCTCGTCGGCCCGTTTGGAGGCGTTCGAGACATTGGCCGTGATCTGATCGAGCGCCGCTGCGGTTTCTTCCAGCGAAGCGGCCTGCTGCTCGGTGCGCTTGGACAGGTCGTCGGAGCTCGTGCTGATCTCCCGCGTGCCGCTGTCGATGGAGATTGCTGCATGCGCGACGGAGCTCAGCGTGGTGCCAAGCCGGGAGACGGCATGATTGAGGTCGTGGCGCAGGGACTCGAAATCCGGAGCGAATGGTTCCTGGAGCTGAAAGGACAGGTCTCCGTCTGCAAGGCGTCGCAGGCCCGTCGCCAGGCTGCTCGTCGCCTGCTGCAGGCGCTGCTGTGCCGCAGCCTCCGCGTCCCTTGCAAAAACGGCCCGGTCGCTCTCCGATTTCTGTCTCTGGGCCTCGGCTTCGGTCTCGAGTTTCCGGTTTGCGATGGCCGCTTGACGAAAGACCTCCACGGCCTTTGCCATCTGACCGATCTCGTCGGACCGATCCTTGCCGGCGACGCTCGATTCCGTATGACCTGCCGCAAGGTCCTGCATCGCTAGCGATAAGGTCTCTATCGGCTTCGTGATCGTCCGGCGGCTGATCACGAGCAGCACGAGTGCGGACGCGACCGAGAATGCGAGGATGGACAGCAGAACCATCGAGACCAGCGTCGAGAGGTCACCGCTGTGCTTCAGGACGTCCTCGGACGACATCTGGATCGCATCTCCGGCCTTCTCCATGGCAGACTCGAGGGCCGTGAACTTGGCCTTGAAGTCCGGGAAGGCGGCTTGCATTGTGTCCGGAGCGGAGGTGGCTTTGTCGACGAGCTGCGTTGCGGTTTCGATATAGTCCTGCAACGGCGCATTCAGGTCTTTCAGCACGCTGCCGATCGGGCTTTCGCCTGCAAGCTTCGTGTTTTCGGCAATCGCCGAGCGGAAGTTGGTGACATGTTCTGCGAGATCGCTTTTGACCTCGGAAATCTCGATATTGGTGGATGGATCCCGCGACAGCATCGCGGAGAGAACGTCGGCGCGGAGGGCGTCATGCATCATGTCCGCCTCCATATGGTTGCGAAGGATGCTGGCGGAGTCCGAGACTTCGGTGACGTTTGCCGTCAGCAGGCGCGAACTGAGGAGACCGACCCCTGCCGAGCCTCCGGCCAGCGCGAACATCGCGACACTCACGATGATCATCTTGCTTCTGATCGTTGTCATTTTCCCACCCCACGCCCGACTTCCAGTAACAAGCGACAGAATGGCACAAAACAAATAAGGAATATCTTAACCGGCTTGGGATGCGGGAAGGTGACCTTCGACCGAGGCTTTGCCTGGTGATGGCAACGGAAGCCGCCGTTCAATCCGCTTGCCGCTACCAAACGCTTGAATTTTGCGATATTCGGATGAACTGAAGCGCCACTGTCGGTATCGGGTCGGTATCCGGGGCGTCTGGGCCGAATGGAAATGGAATGCCTCTCTCCGCGCATCAGCGTAACAATGTCAGGACCACCGGGAACGGGCCCCGGACGATGATGTTTGCCCACGGCTATGGGTGCGACCAGGGCATGTGGCGATACGTCGCCCCGCAATTTTCGGAAGAGTTCAGGATTCTGACCTTCGATCATGTCGGCAGCGGGGGGTCGGATAGCAATGCCTTCGATCCGGCCAAGTACGCGACTTTAAAAGGGTACGCCGAGGATGTGATCGAGATTGCGCGCGAGGCGAGTGTTCAAGGCGGGATCTTTGTCGGGCATTCGGTGAGCGCGATGATTGGCGTCCTCGCCGCGATCGACGCGCCTGAACTGTTCGACGAGCTCGTACTGGTCTGCCCGTCACCATACTTCCTCAATGACGGGGATTATCTCGGTGGCTTTACGCAGGGCGATATCGATGAGCTTCTTGCGTCGATGAGCAACAACTACGCCGCCTGGTCGAACACGATGGCACCGGCGATCATTGGCAATGCCGACCGGCCCGAGCTGGGGCAGGAGCTTGCGAGTGCTTTCTGCCGGATGGATCCTGCTATCGCGGGCACGTTTGCGCGGGCCACATTCACATCTGACAATCGGCCGGACCTTCCCAAAGTCTCTGCGCGAACGCTTGTCCTGCAGTGCCGGGATGACATTCTGGCCGGCGAGCATATCGGGGCCTATGTCGCCTCGCAGGTTCCCGACGCGTCGCTCGTCATACTCGATGCCACAGGCCACTGTCCAAATCTCAGCGCGCCCCATGCCGTCAACGAGGCAATCAAGGCGTTTGTCGGATCGCCATGACTCGACCGGCAGCAACAGGTCTCCCGACCCCGGACGATCTTTTCGAGAATGCACCCTGCGGGTATCTCGTGCTCAGCGAGGACGGGACGATCAGGATGGTCAACGGGACCTTCTGCCGTTGGCTTTCGTGCGCGCGTGCCGAACTTGTCGGAAAGCGGATCGCGGCGCGCCTCAGCGTTTCGAGTCGGATCGCCTATGAGACCCATTTCATGCCGCTTCTGCGCCTTGGAGGCGCCAGCCACGAGATCTCTTTCGACTTCCTCGACGCCGGCGGAGGGGCTTTCCCGGCCAGTGTCAGCGCTCTCTTCTGTCCTGCCGGCGAACAGGAGTCTTCGATCAGGCTCACGGTGTTTCCAGCCGTTCAGCGCCGCCGGTACGAGCGCGGTCTTCTCGAGGCGCGAGAGGCGTCCGAGGTGGCGCGCCACAGCGAGTTGGAGACGGGCAAGCTGCGCGAACAGTTCGTCGCCGTTCTCGGACACGACCTGCGCAATCCGTTGGCTGCCGTATCGGCAGGTGTCAGGGCCCTTTCACGTGAGGGTACGACAGAACGCGGCGCGCGCGTCCTCGTTCTCATGGAGGGAAGCGTCCAACGGATGTTCGGCCTCATCGAGAATATCCTTGATTTTGCGCGCGCGCGGCTTGGTGGCGGCATCGTGCTGACACAGTGCATCACCGACCAGCTGCCGGCGATTTTGAGCCAGGTTGTCGATGAACTTCGAGCCACGAACCCGGACAGGGTCATCGACGCGACATTCGACCTGCGGACGCCGGTCGAGTGTGATCCGAGCCGCATCGCTCAGCTCGTTTCGAACCTGCTCGGCAACGCCATCTCGCATGGGGCGACGGATCGCCCCGTCCGCCTCAGCGCCGTCAGCACCGCATCGGGAGATCTCACCGTCATCGTCACCAATGAAGGCCCGACGATCCCGCCGGACGCGATGGATCGCTTGTTCGAGCCGTTCGTCCGCGGCGCGTCCAGCGGCTATAGCGAAGGTCTCGGCCTGGGGCTGCACATCGCCTCCGAGATAGCGAAGGCGCATGATGCGGTTTTAGACGTGACATCAGAGGACGGCGTGACGAGCTTCAGGTTGCGCTTGTCATCGGTTCGGGCAAGCTGATGCTCGAAACACTCGGCGAGATCCCATCTCTGCGATGCCCCTGGAAGAGACGCGAACGAAGCGCACATCGTGTCGAGCGTCAGCGAGAGGTTAGAAGTTCTCGCTGAAGATGGGTGGAATCTCGATCCGTGTGCTGTCTGCCGCGCCACTCTCTATGATGGCGAAAACGGCATCCAGCATCGAGGGGACATCCTGGCGGACCATTTCGACATCGTCGCCCAAAAGAGCGGCGAATGGGTCCCAGTCGAAGCAGCCGATGACGGGCGAGTGCTCGCCATAATGGCCCGATCGCTTGATCCAGCGCATCACGCCTTCCAGCGAGATCGTGGAGTTCACGAACATCCCCGATGGCAGCGATCCCTCCGTTCTCGCCAATGACGCGAGCGAAGCCTCTGCTTTTTCCGGTGCGTAGCCGCTCGCCAGGATATGGCTCTCGTCGACGGGCACGTCGATATCGGCATGCGCCGCGCGAAAGCCGCGGATGCGCTCCGACGTGTTGTGATCACTGGCTCGGCCGCCAATGAAAAGCAACGGCTGGGCTTGCCCGAACTTCACACGGCTGTTCAGCATGATGCGGCGGGTCAGTTCACGGGCGCCGGTGAAATTGTCCGAGATGATCGAGGGCGCCTTTGTGCCGGGCAGGTCGAGGTTCAGGCTCCCGACGTTTGCGGCCGCACACAGGTCGCTGATGCGATCCGGATCGGTCGCACCCGTCGAGACGAGCCATTCCACCTGATAGGACAGCATGGTCCGTGCCGCCTCGACCTCCAGTTCCGGATCGCGCCGCGTGCAGGTGATGATGGGGAAGAGCCCGCGCTCGCGCGCCATCGTCTCGAACGTTTCGACAATCGAGCCGAAATAGCGGTTGTCGTATTTCGGCACGATCATGCCGATGATCTTGGATTTTTCACGCCGGAGCAGGCTCGCCTGCATGTTGACTGCATAGCCCTGCTCGTCGGCGAGCGTGGTGATGCGCTCGGCCAGCTTGGCGCTGATCCGGCGCTTCTTCCATGTTCCGTTGAGAACCGCGCTGACGGCACTGGCCGACGTGCCGGCAAGTTCTGCCAGATCGTAGATGGTCGTCTTCTTCGATGATTTTTCCTGATTCACATCAGTCTCCATTCTCCCCAACTTGACACCGATTCAATCTCGTGACAAACATGCTCCATCGATTGAGCAAGAGTGCGCAATCGATGAATTGGCCAACTGGAGGGTTGGCCTGGAGATGTTCGCCCGATTTTGATCGAAGCCGATGCCGGAGCACGATGTTTCGGCTCTGCGGACCGCGATGCCGAATGGCATCCCGCGCGTCGGCGACGATGAGGTGTGGCGAGGTCTTCGGTGACGCAGACGATTTCAAAAGGAGGAGACTATGACTTTTCGCTCTACACTGCTGGTGACGACGGCCGTTGCCGCCATGTTCTCGGGCTCTGCCTTCGCGCAGGAAGCCGCGACCGTCGCGTTCCTGATGCCGGACCAGGCCTCGACGCGCTACGAGAACCACGACTATCCCGGCTTCAAGGCCGAGATGGCAAAGCTCTGCGCGGCCTGCACCGTCATCTACCAGAACGCCAATGCGGACACGGCCCTGCAGCAGCAGCAGTTTAACTCGGTCATCGCGCAGGGCGCGAAGGTCATCGTTCTCGACCCGGTGGATTCCGCCGCTGCCGCCGCGCTTGTGGAAATCGCCCAGTCGCAGGATGTGAAGGTCATCGCCTATGACCGTCCGATCCCGGCCAAGGCCGCCAATTTCTACGTGTCCTTCGACAATGAAGGCATCGGCCACGCCATCGCCCAGTCGCTGGTTGCCCATCTGAAGAAGAGCGGCGCTGCCGAAGGTGCCGGCGTACTGCAGATCAACGGCTCGCCGACCGACGCTGCCGCCGGCCTGATCCGCGACGGCATCCATCGCGGTCTGAAGGATTCCGGCTACAAGACGCTCGCCGAATTCGACACGCCGGAATGGGCGCCGCCAAAGGCGCAGGAATGGGCTGCCGGCCAGATCACCCGCTTCGGAGCCGACATCAAGGGCGTCGTCGCGGCCAATGACGGCACCGGCGGTGGCGCCATCGCGGCCTTCAAGGCGGCCGGCGTCAATCCTGTTCCTCCGGTCACGGGCAACGATGCGACCATCGCCGCGCTGCAGCTCATCATCTCGGGCGACCAGTACAACACGATCTCCAAGCCGTCGGAAATCGTGGCGGCGGCGGCCGCCAAGGTTGCCGTCCAGTTCCTGAAGGGCGAGACGCCGGAAGCGAAGACCTCGCTTTACGACACCCCTTCGGAACTCTTCGTGCCCGCTGTCGTAACGGCCGAGAACATCAAGGCCGAGATCTTCGACAAGAAGATCCAGACGGTGGCCGAAGTCTGCACCGGCGAATACGCCGAAGGCTGCGCCAAGCTCGGCATCCAGTAAGCCGCTTGCGGCAAGCGACCGGTCGCGTTTCGGCTCGACCGGTCGATCCCTCCTCAACAGAGAGCGCGCATCATGGCGGACAGACAGACGGAAGGCTCGGCGACGGGCGGTCCCATTCTTCGGTTGACCAAAATCTCCAAGAATTTCGGCGCGGTTTCCGCGTTGACCGATATCGATCTCGAGGTGAATGCCGGCGAGGTCGTCGCGCTCGTCGGGGACAATGGTGCCGGCAAATCGACCCTGATCAAGGTTCTCGCCGGCGTGCACCAGCCGACATCAGGACAGATCGAATTCTGCGGCAAGCCCGTCAGCCTCGACAGCCCCAGCCGGGCGCTGGAGCTCGGCATCGCCACGGTGTTCCAGGATCTGGCGCTGTGCGAAAACCTCGATGTCGTCGCCAACCTGTTCCTCGGGCATGAAGTTTCGCCATGGAGCCTCGACGAAGTGGCGATGGAAGTCCGCGCCTGGACGCTCCTGAAGGAGCTTGCCGCACGGATACCCTCCGTGCGCGAGCCGATCGCGTCGCTCTCCGGCGGTCAGCGGCAGACCGTCGCCATCGCCCGCTCGCTGCTGCTCGACCCGAAGATCATCATGCTCGACGAGCCGACGGCGGCGCTGGGCGTCGCCCAGACGGCCGAGGTGCTCAACCTCATCGAGCGCGTCAGGGAGCGCGGGCTCGGCGTCATCATCATCAGCCACAATATGGAGGACGTGCGCGCCGTTGCCGATCGCATCGTCGTGCTGCGGCTCGGGCGCAACAACGGCGTCTTCAGCCCGGATGCCTCCAATCATGAGCTTGTCGCTTCGATCACCGGTGCGACCGAAAATGCGGTCTCGCGCCGGATCGAGCGCAAAGCCGATGTCAACCCCTTGAGCGGGAGCACCGCATGAGCCAGAATCCCAACCTCAAGGGCCCGGCGCTTGACCGCAGCGACGTTCGCGTCGTGCATGCCGAAGGTCTCTCGGGCGCCCTGCATACCCTTGTCGGCCGCGTCAAATCCGGCGATCTCGGCATGCTGCCGGTCGCCATCGGCCTGATCGTCATCTCCACCGTCTTCAGCATTCTGAACCCGATTTTCCTCGCGCCGAACAACCTCGTCAATCTGCTGTTCGACTGCGCGACCGTGGGCATCATTTCGCTCGGCATCGTCTGCGTTCTCATCCTCGGCGAAATCGATCTCTCTGTCGGTTCGATGAGCGGACTTGCCTCGGCCATCATCGGCGTTCTCTGGGTCAATTCCGGTCTGCCGCTGGTCGTCGCCATCGGTGCAGCCCTTGTCACGGGTGCGCTCGTCGGTGCGCTTTATGCGTTCATGTACAATCGCCTGGGCATGCCGAGCTTCGTTGCCACGCTCTCCGGCTTGCTCGCGCTGCTTGGCCTGCAGCTCTATATTCTCGGGCCGACCGGCAGCATCAACCTGCCTTATGCCTCGCCGCTCGTGCGCTTCGGCCAGATCCTCGTCATGCCCGGCTGGATGTCGGCGCTGCTCGGCCTGCTTCCGGGCCTCGTCATGGTCGTCGTCGGCCTGTCGGTGCGCAAGCGTCGCGAGGCGGTCAACCTCTCGTCCCAGCCGCTGAGCACGTTGTTCGTCAAGGCCGGCATCCTCACGATCGTCATCGAGGCAATCGTCTCCTATCTCAATCTCGGGCGTGGCGTGCCGTGGATGTTCGGCCTCTTCGTGGTGCTGGCCATGGTTCTGAACTATGGCCTGACACGGACGCAGTGGGGCCGGTCCATGTTTGCCGTCGGTGGCAATCGCGAAGCCGCCCGGCGCTCCGGCATCAATGTGCGCCGAATTTACACCAGTGCCTTCGTGCTCTGCTCGACCCTCGGCGCCCTCGGCGGTATTCTCTCCGCCTCACGCCTTGCGTCATCGAGCCAGCAGGCCGGCACCGGCGACGTCAACCTTAACGCCATCGCCGCAGCGGTCATCGGCGGCACCAGCCTCTTCGGCGGACGCGGCAGCGCCTATTCCGCGCTGCTCGGCATCATCGTCATCCAGGCCATCTCCAATGGCCTGACCCTGCTCAACCTCAACTCGTCTTTGCGCTACATGATCACAGGCGCCGTCCTCGCCATCGCCGTGATCGTGGATTCGCTGGCTCGCCGCTCGCGCGTCAGCCACGGCCGAGCCTGAAACACTACGGGAGAATGTCTCATGTCTGATCTCATGACCGGAAAAGTCGTCGCCATCACCGGGGCCGCCTCCGGCATCGGCCTTGCCTGTGCCCGCACTCTCATCGCCGAAGGCGCCACCGTCGTCCTCATCGATCGCGCCAAGGACAAGCTCGACACGCTCTGTGCGGAACTCGGAGACCGCGCCAAGCCGTTGGTCATCGACCTGATGGACGGCAAGGAACTCTCGGGCATTCTGCCGCGCATCCTCGAGCTTGCCGGGCGCCTCGACGTCTTCCACGCCAATGCCGGTGCCTATGTCGGCGGCGCGATTGCCGAGGGCGATCCGGATGCGTGGGACCGGATGCTGAACCTCAACATCAACGCGGCATTCCGCTCGGTCCACGCGGTTCTGCCGCATATGATCGCCCAGAAGTCCGGCGACATCCTGTTCACGAGTTCGATTGCCGGTGTCGTGCCGGTGATCTGGGAGCCGATCTACACCGCATCGAAGTTTGCCGTTCAGGCCTTCGTTCATTCGACGCGCCGCCAGGTCGCGCCGCATGGCGTTCGCGTCGGAGCTGTCCTTCCCGGCCCGGTGGTCACTGCCCTTCTCGACGACTGGCCGAAGGCCAAGATGGACGAGGCCCTGGCCAATGGCAGCCTGATGCAGCCGAAAGAGGTGGCCGATGCCGTGCTCTTCATGCTGACGCGACCGCGCAACGTCACCATCCGCGACCTCGTGATCCTCCCCAACAGCGTCGATCTCTGATCGGCGGTCGATCCGCGACGCCCAGAGACAAAGCCAGAGACAAGACAATGATAGAAGACGACAGCGCGATCACCCAGCCAGCCGCCCGTTATGTGATCGGCGTCGATGTGGGCACGGGCAGCGCACGCGCCGGCGTCTTCGATCTCGAAGGCCGGATGCTAGGCGTCGCCAAACGCGATATCACGCTGTTTCGCGATGCCGGCGGGATGGTCGAGCAATCGAGCCGAGAGATCTGGGCGGCCGTCTGCGATGTCGTGCGCAACGCCGTCGGCAAGGCGGGCATCGATCCCGCCGCGGTGATCGGCCTCGGCTTCGATGCAACGTGCTCGCTGGTCGTGCTCGGGCCGGGGGGCGCCTCCCTTCCGGTCGGCCCGTCTGAGGATCCGGACCGGGATATCATCGTCTGGATGGATCACCGCGCCGTGGCGCAGGCCGAACGCATCAACGATCTCGGCCACGACGTGCTGCGCTATGTCGGTGGGCGGATCTCGCCCGAGATGGAGACGCCGAAGCTCCTGTGGCTGAGGCAAATCCGGCCCACCGTCTTCGACGCGGCCTGGCAATTCTTCGATCTCGCCGACTTTCTCACCTGGAAAGCGACGGGCAGTCTTGCCCGCTCCACCTGCACGGTGACCTGCAAATGGACCTATCTGGCCCACGAAAAGCGGTGGGACCCGAGCTTTTTCCATAAGATCGGTCTCGACGTGCTGGCAGAGGAAGGCTTCGCCCGGATCGGCACGGAAATCGTCGCACCGGGCACGCCGCTGGGGCAGGGACTGTCGGTTGATGCAGCCCTCGCCATGGGCCTGAGCCCTGGTACCGCGGTTGCGGCGGGCATGATCGATGCTCATGCGGGCGGCATCGGCACCGTCGGGATCGACGGGGGCCCAGGTGCCAATCTCGGTTATGTCTTTGGAACCTCGTCCTGCACCATGACATCGACGACGGAGCCGGTCTTCGTACCCGGTGTCTGGGGCCCCTATTTCTCCGCGATGGTGCCGGGAATGTGGCTGAACGAAGGTGGCCAGAGCGCCGCTGGCTCGGCGATCGACCATCTTCTGGCGTTCCATCCCGCAGCCGCATCGGCGAAATTGGAGGCGGCAGCGGCAGGTCTCTCCCTGCCGGTCTTCATCGCCAACGCGGCCGCCTCCCGCACAGCCTCGGCGTCGGAGGCCGCGCGGCTTGCGACCGGCCTGCATGTCGTCCCGGAGTTTCTCGGCAACCGCGCGCCCTTTGCCGACCCCCACGCCCGCGCCGTTATCGCGGGGCTCGGCATGCAAGAGGACACCGAAAGCCTCATTGCCCTCTACGTGGCCGGCCTCTGCGGCATTGGGTATGGTCTTCGCCAGATCATCGACACGCAGACGCAAGCCGGTGCGCCCGTAGACCGCGTGGTGATCAGCGGCGGCGCCGGCCAGCACGATCTCGTCCGCCAGATCCTTGCCGACGCCTGCGGCAAACCGGTCGTCGCCACCCGCTCGGAAGAGCCGGTCCTGCTCGGCTCGGCGATCCTCGGTGCCGTCGCCAGCGGCGCTTTTCCCGAGACCGGCGCTGCCATGAAAGCGCTCAGTCATGCAGATCGGACATATGCCCCTGCGGAAAACGAGATCGCAACCCTTCATCATCGCCGCTACGGGGTTTTCACCACGTTGCAAGAGCAGGCGCGCGCAATGAGAGAGTTTTGATAAGCCCAAAGGCTTGCATCCGGTCTCCCGAAGGCTTGCATCCGGTCTAAAGATTCGGATCTGATCGGTCCGAAAAGCCTGCGACGCAGATCCCTGCACGGCGGTAATGGGCGGCATTCAGGGAACGGAAATCGTTATCATCTTGAGATGTTGGTGCGCGTGCTGGCGACAATGCCGTCTCCGGCATGACAGAACCCCCGGTTCGAGAACGGACCGGGGGTTCTGGCGTTTCGGCCCGAGAGTTCCGGGAAGGGAAATCAATGGCGACGCAGACGGTCGTCTGCCACCGTTTGCGGCGAAGGTCTCGCCTCCGCCGCAGGCCCTCAATGCCTTGACGATACGGCGGCGGGGGTGGCCGCACGGGCGTTGGCAAGGCCACGGATGGCTTCCTGATTTCCGGTCGCAGCCAGCGTCTCGAAGGTGCGGATCGCTTCGCCGAAGCGCTTGAGCCCGAGAAGAGCGTAGCCGCGCAGGACCATCAGGTCGATCCGCTCGGGCGACAGTTGCGCACGGCGGTCGAGCAGGATCAGGGCCTCGGAGAAGCGCTTCTGGTTGAAGGCGACGAGAGCGCGGTCCGAGAGAAGCGCGATCTGGATTTCCGTCGCCTTCGGCGCGTCCATCTGTCCACGCGTTGCGGCAACGGATGCCTTGTCGGTCAGGCCCTGTCGCAGATAGGCGAGGCTCTGCCCATAGGCGGCTTCGCTGCGGATGCGCGTGTCGCCGCCGCGGATCGCCGCATCGAAATGTCGTGCGGCTTCGAGCGGACGGTTCAATTCCATCAGGCACCACCCGCGCCCAAGCGCTTCGTCGGCCGAAAGTCCGGACGGGTCGGTGGAGGTGCTGCAGCCTCGACCGGAGGCTGACGCGGTGCTGTTCCTTGGAGCTACCGAGCGTGCGGGGCGCTGGCGCGCTGCTGTTTCGCCGCTCGCCGACGCTGCTCGCGACGACGACCGCGCGACCGGCCGGGCCGGTTCGCGCTGAGGCGCGCCGGAAACGGCTCCGGCAGACGCCATGCGCGAGGCTTCCGTCGCATCGTCGTCTTCACCGAGCAGCGCGATCCGCGGAGAGCGGCCGGCCCACTGCCTCTGGATGCGCGCGACATCGCTGGCCATGTCGAGCTGGTTCGCGGTGATCGCAAGGCCATAGGCAGAGGGTTCCGTTTCCGGTGCCCAGGTCAGCGAGGTCGAGAACCATTGCAGCGCGAGCTGCGGCTGTTCGAAGGCGCGTGCATACCAGCCGAACTGCTGGGCGACGTCGGCGCTTCTGGCGCGGATCGCCTCCTGGGCCATGCGCTGCAGAATGTCCGCTTCGATCACGATCGGCGGGTCGAGAGCCAGCAGGTTCGCGGCGGCCGCCAGATAGGTATTGCGCGTATCGTCGGACGTGTCGCGCCAGGGATAGAGGACGGCTTCCGCTTCGCCCGGAGTCTTCCGGGCAATGAGCGTCAGCGCCAGACCTTGGGAGGCTGCAGCGGAATCCTCTTCCGCACGCGCCCGCCGGAACCAGTTCTCCGCCTGTTCGCTCTCGTTGCGCCGGACGTAGTACCAGCCGAGCAGCAAGGCGTCGGAGGCCTTTCCGCCCGTTTCGGCCGCTCGCTGAAGACGCGACAGATAGGTCGGGGGAACAGTAAGCTTCGGGTCTTCGCCCGCAGCCGCGACGAACTGGCGGGCCAGTTCGTCCTTCACCGGCTCGAATTCGCCCTTGCCCGAGGCATCGGTTTTTTCCTGCGTCAGCAGCTGCTCGACCATCGGGCGGGGCAGCAATGACGCTGCCTTCTGCAAGGTTGCCAGCCGGTCCGCGCTCGCGGTGCAGCTGGAGAGAATATAGGTATAGGCGTCCATCGCCCGCTGCGGACGGTCGGTCTTTGCGAAGGCTTCGGCCAGACGCCAGAGAAGGTCGATCTCGCCGCAGACGAGCAGTTGCGGCATCTGCGCGGAAACATCGACCACGATGGGGTATTGCTGCAGGTTGGAGGCGTTGATGAGACGCTGCCGCGCTTCGCCGAGCGCCAGCATGGAAAGAAGATTTTCCGGAGGCTTCCAACCCGGTTCGCGCGCCTGGCGGTCGGCGATCGCCTTGCGGACGTCGGCATAGCGCGTTTCGCCATAGAGCGCCCACATGGCCTCCAGCTGCGTATCGGCATTCGGCGGGGCTGCCAGCGGATCTGCCGGAGGTTCCCAGTCGGGATAGAGCGTGCGCAGTCGGGCGATTTCGGCCTGAACCCGAGCGGTGTCGCCCTGACGTGCGAAATAGCGCAATGCGCCTTCATCGACGATCGGCTTCGCTGGCTGCGACGCGGCAGACGTCGAGGGAGGTGAGGGGGCTGCAGCCGGCGGCGGTTCGCTTTGTGCCTGTGGCTTCGGTTCCACGGGCGCCTCGGTGAGCGCTTTCGGTGCGGGTTCCGCACTCTCGTTTTTGGGCGTAGCCTCGGCGTCGGGCTGCGTCGCCTTCGGCGGCAGGTCCTGCGACAGTTGAACCGGACGCTGCTGGCTGGAGCGCGCAGCGGGCGCCGGGGGAACCAGGCTCAGCCGGTTGCCCTTCTCGTCGACGGCGGCGGGCGGCGCGAGGATCGAGCCGGTCGTCAGCTCTGCCTCAGGCCAGATGTCGGAGCCGTAATAGGTTGCCGTTGCCGTTGCTGCGGCCAGCGTCGAGAAAAGCAGGATGCGGGCGGTGGTCATGGGAACTCCCGGTGGAAAGTCCGAGGAAGAAAGGACACGCCGGGCAGGCGCGTCGAGGCAAAGCTCGGCAGAACGGCTGTTTCGCAACGTCGGCGGCGAAGGATTGTCATCGGCTGCGCCCCAACAGGCGCAGCATCAGTGTTGTGATGATGCCGAGCAGGGCAAAACCGCTGATGAACATCACCGCGAAGAAGAGGATGTTGGTCGAGAGCCAGTTCGCGGCGATCAGACGCCAATTGGCAATCGAGAACGGCTGCGTCGGGTTCAGATGCAGGTCGCGCACGGGCACCATCGCGACCTCTCCCGTGGATTCCGCAAAGGTCGTGATGCGGCCATCGACGCCATTCCAGCGCGCCTCCTGCACCATCGCGCCCATGCCGGCCTGAAGGCTCGCGGGTGTCGGGCCCGTTGCAAGCGTCCATGTGCCGGCGCCGGACGGGCTTCGGCTCTGGGCGATCATGAAGCTGACAGTGTCCGGGGGAGAAAAGTCCTCTTCCTTGCCGGGCAGGAAGCGCAGCGAGTCCATCGACAGATCGAGATCGCTTTTCAGCCAGGCTTCAAGGCGCGACCCCTGGCCGAGCCAGCTGCCGCCGGAAACCTTGCCGCGCCACTCTTCAAACAGGGTGCCGCTGCCGTCGTCCGGCTGGCCGGCGGCGTGATGCGTGCCCCAGTTGGCGGGTGCCGCACCGATCTGCATCTGGCTGAGCAGCGGCGGCGGAAGCTGCGAAAGCGTTCCGACGATCACAGCGTTGCGATCGCCGAGGGCTGCAGGCGAAGCGACCGTGTCGAGCGCGAGCGGATTGCCGGCGGCAACCGCGAGACGCCCGAGCAGCGTTGCCGCGGCCGACAGCGTTTCGGGGTCGAGACGGTCGAGATAGAGGGCCGTGGGTTGCTCGGAGCGGCGGTAGGGCTGCCCCGTGGACGAGGTCGCCGCAAGGCTGGGGCTGCTGTCGATCCGGGCGAAATCCGGCATATGGAATTCGGTCGTGTCGAACAGGGCAAAGCGCGGTGTGGTCTGCGCCGGTGTGCCCGTGGCGCAGGTCTCGTCGTCCGACGTCAGCAGCACGGCTTCGATCGAGATGCGGTTCACGCCCGGTACGAAATGGCGCATCGTCACGGTGATCGGGAGGTGGCTCAGAATGCCGCCGCCGGCTGTGGAAAGCGGCGTGGTCGTGGCGATATTACCGTTGACATAGACGTCGATGCGGCTGCCCGGCAGAACGGACGGCGAGTAGCCGGCATCGAGCAGGATCACGGCATCGCCATAGGCGCTGGCATAGAAATCGGCGGGAACGCCAAGCATGAACTCCGTGCGGAACCTGCGTCCTGCGAATTCGCTGGTGGTGATGCCGAGTTGCGACAGCGCAACGCGCGTATCGCCAACGAGGATCGGCGCATCCGGCGTGTGCCACGCTTTGGTGGAAAACGAGGTGCGTGAGGTCCCCGGTGCCGCATCGAGAGGGCCGGCGAGCGTTTCGACAGCCTGCCGGAGCGCTTCGGCCGTTGGGCCGGTGACGACGAGGGCGTTGACGCCGGGCGTCGTGGCCGGCGCAAACGTCACCGTCGGGCCGACGGCCGTACCGGCCGGAAGTGTCGGGAGCATCCCGTCGATTTCGAGTTGCGTGCCGACCAGAACGGTCAGGGCACCGGCGGCCGACGTCGTCGGCATGGTCGTGTGGAAGGCGACCGTCTGGTTCGGCATCTGGACACGCAGCGCCAGCGCCTGAGCCAGGCGCAGCAGCATGTTCGAGCGGCTGGGATTGGTCAGTCCCGGTGCGACGATGTCGATGGCTGTGACGCCGGAGCCATCAAGGCCGACGGCCTGGATGTCGTCGATGCTGGACAGGCGGTTGCCGACGGGCGCATCGAAGGTCAGGTAGGTCCGGCTCGGATCGATATTGGTCCAGAGATCATAGGTCGATTGAATGCTGCAATCGGTCCGGTGGCGCTGCTGGGTGGACAGGCGCACGACGTTCGCGCCGGCCTGCAGCGCGCCGGTGGGCAGCTCTAGAACGATATCGCTCACCGACTCGGCCGAGGCGACGGGCACCTCGCCGATCACGGCGCCGTTCAGCTCGACGGAGAAGCTCGATGCTTCCGGCGCGACGACGATGGAATTCTGGTAGCCGATGGTGATGGCGGTGGCGGCCACTGCCTGTTCGGGCGTGAGATAGATCGTCCAGGTCCGCCTGTCGGCCTCACCGGAGAGGTTCAGCTTTCCGAACGGCAGGATGTAGCGACGGTAGGCATCGGTGTCCGAGGCCGTGCGAACGGGTGTCCGGGCGGCGGCTGGTTCCTCCGGAGCGGAAGGCGCTGCAGGTGCCTCCTGCGCGGGCGCGGGGGACGCCGGCTTTTGCTGCGCCGGTTGTGAAGACGGTGCGGCCGGCGCGCTGGGCGATGCCCCGAAGGGCGGCTGCTCTGTTACCGGCGGCTGTTGACGAACCTCGGGTGCTTCTGCGGGCGGCGGTGTCTCCACTGCCGGCTTGGGGGCGCCGGCTGCCGGGGCCTGTATTGCCGGGGCCTGGGTTGCCGGGCTCTCGCGGGACATGTCGAACGGCGTTGTCTGGGCGAAAAGCGGCAACGGCGCGAGGAGCGCAAGCGTGGATGCGATGACGAAGGATTTCATGGTCTTGCTGCCTCCTTCTTGGCGGGAGTGGCTGCGTCCTTCGGCCCGCCGAGGCTTCGGAAGAAGTAGAAGAGACCGCGATTGGTTTGAAAGAGCGCGATCGCGAAGAAACTGATCGTGCCGCGAATGAGGCCGGGGTTGCGCCGTCGGCCCATCTGGAATTCGGTCCATTGTGCCGAGTTTGCAAAGATGATGTCGGCGAGCAGCCGGCGTTCTTCCGGTTCCCGCGGCGCGAACGTGCAGCCGACGAGCACGAAGCCATCGCCCCGTGCGCTACGGACGATCTTGACCGGCATGGAGGACGGTGCGCCCGGACTGAACGTCTCGACGCGGATCTCCTCCATCGTCCCCTCCGTCAGCGGCTGCATGGAACGATCGTAGACATGGACGAGAAGTCCATTGACCGAGACGTTCTCGATGATGCCCGGAAGCCACTGATCGCCGACCTTGAACTCGCATCGGCGCTTGACGTTGACCCGCCTGGACGACGATTTTTCGCCGCGTTCGGACACCACGCCAAGGGCACAGCCGGCGAAGATGAGGTTGAGCAGGTTCCAGCCCGCGACGACCAGCGTCACGTCGGATTTATACGGCTCGGCATAGATCTTGTAGAACGACATGGCGGTGGCGATGAGGAGCACGCCGAAGATGACGAAAAACGGCCGGCTGATCTCCGAAAGTCGATTGGTGCTGATCGACTCGTCCTTCGCCGTGACCTTGAAAGTGGGCTTTGACGGATTGAAGATCACCGAAATAACGGCCGGCAAGAGGTGTACGGTCTGCACATACTCGTAGAGCTCGGAGATCCACGGCCAGCGGAAGCGACCGTAGAGATAGTTCTGCATGAGCAGGTTCACGAGCATGTAGGTGGTCGTATAGGCCAGGAACTCGCCGCCGGAGCCGACGAAGATTTCCAGATCGAAGAAGATGTAGAACAGCGGGGCGAACAGGAAGACTGTGCGCGGAAACGGGAACAGCCAGAACAGCGTCGAGGACATGTAGCAAAGCCGCTGCGGCATGGAGAGGCCGCGCTTGAACAGCGGCATGCGGAACATGAGGATCTGCATCATGCCCTGCGCCCAGCGACTGCGCTGGCCGATGAAGCTTGCGAAGGTCGCCGGCTGGAGACCGGCGATCAGCGGCTTGTCGACATAGACGCTGTTCCAGCCGCGGGCGTGCAGCGCAAGCGCCGTCTCGCAGTCCTCGGTGATGCTGATGCCGCTGAAGCCGTTGGTGTCTTCGAGCGCACGCCGGTTGAGCACGGCCGCCGAGCCGCAGAAGAAGGCGGCGTTCCATTTATCCAGCCCGCGCTGGATGATGCCGTAGAACATTTCGTTCTCGCTCGGCATCTTGTTGAAGGTTTGCAGGTTCCGCTCGATCGGATCGGGATTGAGGAAGAAGTGCGGCGTCTGAACGAGAAAGAGACGCGGATCCTCCTCGAAATAGCCGACCGTCTCGCGCAGGAAGTCGCGCGCCGGCGCATGGTCGGCATCGAAGACGGTGATCAGGTCGCCCTGGGAATGGCGCATGCCGTTGTTCAGATTGCCGGCCTTGGCATGTTCGTTGCGATCGCGCGTCAGGTAGTTCGCATCGAGGTTGCGGCAGAGTTCTTTCAACTCCTCGTGGCGGCGCTGGGCGGCCTGGCTGTCGGGAATGCTGGCCGCGTTCCGCTTCTGCAGCGTGCCGCCGTCGTCCAGAAGCCAGACGGTCAGCTTTTCCGGCGGATAGTCCATGTTCTTGGCAGCCGCGAGCGTATTGGCCAGCAGGTCGGCGTCCTCGTTATAGGTCGGGATGAAGACATCGACCGACGGCGCGTAATCCGGCGAGCCCGGGCGCGGCCTGTTCGGCGGAAGCGGCATGGAAACGATGAACAGGCTGAGGGCCAGCATCGCCACGCTGTACATTTCCGCCAGGTAGAGCAGAAAGCCCGGAATGAAGTTCTCGAGCTGGTTGACGGGCGGCAGCGTGCTGGTGGTGCGCCAGTAGACGTAGCGCAGCACGATGGCGGTTCCGAAACCGAGGCCGATGAGGCGCCAGTTGCCCTCCGCCTTTAGCATTTTCAGCACGGCGAGAAGCGCCATGCAGAGAAAGGCGGCAACCAGATGGGTCTGGAGGCTGACCGGCAGTGTCGTGATCGCCACGATGACGATCGACATGCAGATCCACGCGACGACGATAAGCGCCTTGGCCATGATCCTAGTTTTCCTGTCCCGAAGTGTGCTGGATACGGCGCATGGATTACATTTTCCTGGTGCAGGAGCTGGTCGGGGAAATCGTGCAGGGAACGGCCGGAATGACAGGCCGTGCCTGAAGCGCGGACGCCTTGGCGGTGCGCGCGGCATCGTTGTCGTTCAGCTGGCTCGTCGGCCGGGTCAGCGGAGGCGGCAGGATTGTCGGACCCGGCACGACCGCAGACGCCGGCTGGCCGGCACTTGCGGCGGGTGTGGTCGAAAGCATGTTCGGTGCGGGGATGGCGACCGAGGGAACCGACGGTCGGATGGCTTGAACGCGGGCAGCTGCGGGCCGCGTGTTCTGGCTTCCCAGCCTGCGCAGGGCAGGCCGCATGGGCGCGACATCGGACACGGCCGGTGCAGCGGACAGCGGCTGAAGCCTGGAACCCGCGCCGGCGGCATAGATCGGCCGGCCGAGCTGGCCGACGGAAGGGTCGAGAGGCGGCACGTTGCCATAGGGGTTCCAGCCGACGCTGTCGAACGCCCCGGTCAGCGTATAATTGTACATCACCGACAGCAATTCATCGCGCGAGGCGCCGGTCTGGCAGAAACGGACGCGCGTCTGGATCCTGCCGAGATAGCGGAAGGTGCGCACGAGATTGTCCGAAGCCCTGATCTGCTGCCATCCATAGAGGCAGGCATCGCCCGAACCTTCGTTCGTTCCGTATGCGTATGCAAATGCGCCGTAATTGTTCTGCACGAAGCTCGGGGAGATGCTCATGCGGATGGTCGGAAACTCCGTCCGCATCTCACCCACCGCCTGTCCCGTCGTCATGATCCGGGTCGAAAGCGGCGATGCGCCGGCAAACGAGGTGGAGGACGGACCGAAGTAGCGAACCTGGATGTAGTTCTGGCCCTGACCGCGGGCATCGGTGCCGAGAAAGATGTCCTGCTGGACCGCGTTGGAGAAGTTGCGCTCTATCACGCTCACGATGGCGGGGCCACCGGGTGGCGGAAACGCCAGTGCCTTCTCGGTTGCGACCTCGGTCGGTGCCGAGGACACTTTCAGTCCGCCCGTCTGCGTGCAGCTCGAGAGCGCCAGAGCACCAAAGGCCAGAAACGCGCCCTGCATGGCCGTTCTTCCTGCGATTGCGAGAGCCGTATGAAACATGTGCGCGGTGCATCCAGTGATGGAATCAGTGTTCGTCGGCCTCATTTCTAGCGGGTGGAGTTAATGTTCGGTAAATCTTTTTTCATGTGTTGCGCAGATACGCACCGAGACCGATGATTTCCTGTCGCGTCGTGACCAAGAAGCCACGCTAAAGGCGCTTGACGACCGGAAAAAATGCTGTTCGGGGCTCCCCGTGTTACGAACCGAGAAATGGGAGGGGCTCGAAGCGAACGGGTATTCTCTCCACGCAGGTCATTGCCGTCTTTTGAAGCCCGCGCGATGAACCGAAAAGTTGCGCGTTCGAACGGTCGAACGTACCGACGTCTGCGACTATTGTGCGCCGGTGGTCGGCCCCGGATTGTTCGGCATCGTCTGTGCCGGTGCCTGCCTTGCACTGCCGCCCGCAGGATCTCGCTGAGATGGGCTCATCACCAGCCAGCCGATCGCGAACATGATCACGACAAGAATGGCGATGCTGAGGGCTGTCCGGTTCAACGTCATGACGTCTAGCCCTTTTCGGCCTGATCGGCTGTCACGACATTCGCCTTGGGATCGATGCGCCCTGCGGCATCCTCCACACGGGTCGCGGCGGCGTAGACGAACAGGACGCAGATCAGGGACATGGCCAGGACCACGATGACGGATTGGTTTCCGGTGCGAACTCTCATGACGGGGAAAGGCATCCGCGCACCGTAAGTTCCCGTTGGGTGCAAGCTTGTGGCGTCCAGCGTTAAGCACGTCGCACAGTTCTCGCAGAAAATGCGGACGCCGACACGATTTGGGGAGGTGTGACGGTCGATTCACGAACGGTTGTCATGTAAGGACTTTCAGACCGATAAAACGAGTGGCACGCCGCGATGGCATTCAGGTTTCTGACCAAGAGCACGAAGACCAGTGTCAGCTTCACCGAAGCCGATACGAAACTGGTGCTTGTGAAGGATGTTACGATCAGCGTGACGGGCAGCGGCATCGTCGCGTCCGGTCTGGCGATGTCGCGCGACGTCGTGATCGACGGCAAGGTTTCGGCCGGAGCATCCGGCGTCCTGTTCGGTGCGGCGAATGCCGGCGATCTCGATGGTTCCGTCGTCGTCTCGAGAACCGGCTCCATCGCTGCCGGCACCTTCGGGATCTCGGCCACGGCGGTCGGGATGGATCTCGTCAATCGTGGCAGCCTTGCCGGCAAGCAGGCCGGCATCAACGTGGTCGGCAGCAAGGCGAATGTCGCCAATGAATCCAGCATCACATCGTCCGCGGGCAGCGCGGTTCTGGTAAAGGGTGCGGCGGCGATGGTGGTCAACAACGGCAAGATGGCCGGGCAGCTCGATGCCCTCAAGCTTTCCGGCGATCGCATCGTCATGACCAACAACAAGGACATCTCGTCTGCCACCGCTGCCGGCATCGTGGTCGATGGCGTCGGGACGATCGTCACCAACAACGGGTCGATCTCCACGCGCGGCAATGGCGTGACGGCCACCGGGGCCTCCGAGATCATCACGAACAACGGAACGGTGAACAGCGGTACGACGGCGATCGCGGCGAAGGGCAAGAATGCCATCGTCACGAATTCCGGGATCTTGCAGGCGAGTGGCGACGGCATCGTGCTTTCCGGCGCCAAGGGGACGGTAACGAGTACGAAGACGATCGCGGTCGGCGGCATCGCCATCCACGTCATCGCCGACGACGCGATCGTCAACAACCGGGGCTCCTTGACCGGTGCCGTCGGCATCTCGGTCGACGGAGACTCCGCGCGCGGCGCCAACAGCGGCACGATTTCCGCCTCAAAGGGCAGCGCCGTCGATTTTACCAAGGCCGATCAATCCAGCTTCAACAATAGCGGCGTTCTGTCGGCGACCTCGGGCATCACGTTCAAGGGTGGTGACGGCCAGCAGTCGGTGACCAACAGCGGCACCCTGAAGGGCGACGTGCTGCTGGGCGGTGGCAACGATTATTTCGACGGTCGCGCCGGAACGGTCACGGGCAAGGTTGCGGGCGGCACCGGCAATGACACCTACGTCATCGACAATGCGCGCACCCTCCTGGTCGAAGCCAAGACTGCCGGAAACGATCTCGTCATCTCCCATGTCAGCTACACGCTGGCGGACAATTTCGAATTTCTGACGCTCGGTGGCACCGCAGCCGTCAACGGGGCCGGCAATGGGCTTGCCAACCAGATCCACGGAAACAGCGCCGCCAACCGGATCGACGGCAAGGCCGGCAACGACATGATCTGGGGCCATCGTGGCGCGGACACGCTGACGGGCGGTGCCGGCAGCGACCATTTCGTGTTTTCGACCGGCGACGGCCGCGACGTGATCACGGATTTTGCGGCCAGCGGCTCGACCCATGACATTCTCGACCTGACCACCGTCAAGGCGATCACGGATTTCGCCGACCTGATGAAAAACCACGCCCGGCAGGTCGGCAGCGATGTGATGATCGATGCCACCGGCGGCGACAGCATCCTGCTCAAGAATGTGAAGCTCGGCCATCTCGACAAGGGCGACTTCTTCTTTTGAGCTTTCCAGGCATGCGGGCCTCTCAGGCTGCGGCGCGCTGGAGCATTCCGAACAGGTCGCGCGGATCGTCGGGATCGGCGATGATGTCGATCTGCTGGAAGAAATCGGTTCCGGCCAGTGCGGCACGCACGTAGCGCAGCGCGGAAAAATCCTCCACGGCAAAGCCGACGCTGTCGAACAGCGTGATCTGCCGCGCGTCTTTCCTGCCGGCAGCTTCGCCCCGAACGACACGCCAAAGCTCCGTCACCGGGTAATCCGGCGCCATCTGCTGGATTTCGCCTTCGACCCGGGTCTGCGGCGGATATTCCACGAAGGTGTCGGCGCGCAGCAGGATGTCCCGATGCAGCTCCGTCTTTCCCGGACAATCCCCGCCGATCGCGTTGATGTGCACGCCGCTGCCGATCATATTGTCGGTCAGGATGGTCGCATACTGCTTGTCCGCCGTGCAGGTGGTGATGATGCCGGCACCCTCGATCGCCTGCTCGGCGCTTTCGCAAGCGTGGAGCTTGAGGCCTGAGCCGGTGAGATTGCGCACGGCCTTCTCGGTTGCCCGCCTGTCGATGTCGAAAAGACGGATGTCGGTGATGCCGAGGACGGCCTTCATCGCCAGGGCTTGGAATTCGGCCTGCGCGCCATTGCCGATCATCGCCATCACCCGCGTGTCCTTCGGCGCGAGATGCCGGGCGGCCATGGCGGAGGTCGCGGCTGTGCGCAGGGCCGTCAGCAGCGTCATTTCCGTCATCAGCACGGGATAGCCGGTCGCCACATCCGCCAGCAGGCCGAATGCCGTGACGGTCTGCAGGCCTGCAGCCATATTCTTCGGATGCCCGTTCACGTATTTGAAGCCATAGATTTCGCCGTCCGATGTCGGCATCAGCTCGATTACGCCCTCTCGGGAATGCGATGCGATCCGCGGCGTCTTGTCGAACACCTCCCAGCGCCGGAAGTCGTCTTCGATCGTGTCGGTCAGTTCGCGGAGAACGCGCTCGATGCCGAGATGGTGGACGAGCCGCATCATGTTCTCGACGCTGACGAAGGGGATCAGGGCCTTTTCGGATGGCAGGGCGGACATGGGTTTTTCCTCGTTGCAGATACAGATCGTAGCAACCGGAAATGTTTGCCGAAACGTCGGACAATTGGCATAAATGGCTCTCACTTGAGCAGTTTGCAGGGTAAAATTGTGTATTCCGTCAATGTCAGCGAGAGAGAAGATACTGCCGCGGCGCGGTGCCCATCATGCGCCGGAACATGGTGGTGAAGGCCGCGATGTTCTCGTAGCCCGCATCGAGGGCAACGCTTGTGATCGAATGCCCGGCGGCCAGCCGCGGCAGCGAGGCGAACAGGCAGGCCTGCTGGCGCCACGTGACGAAGCTGACCCCGGTCTGGGCGCGAAAGAAGCGGGTGAAACTGCGGCGGCTCATGGCGAGCGTTGCCGCCCAATCATCAATGCTCGCCACGGCGCGCGGCGCCTGCAGAAAGGCGCGGCACGCATCTGCGAGCCGCGGATCGTTCGGAAAGGGCAGGCCGAGCGGCACTTCGGGCAATTGCTGCATCTCGTCCAGCAGCAGATCCATGACCAGCTCCCGTCGGCGCGGATTGGGAAAGGGCGGCGTCTCCCGCACCAGCTCGTCCATCAGGTTTGCCGCAAGCGTCGTGACGTTGACCACTTTCGGTCGCTCGACCAGCGCCAGTTGCGCATCGACATAGATCGACAGCATCTCGACCGGGCTCATGGTTTCCGATGCGTGCTCCAGGCCGGCCGGAATGATCAGGCCATGGCCCGGCGGGATCATCCAGCGCCGATCGCTGGTGCCGACGACGACGACCCCGCGACGGGCATGCCAGAGCTGCGTCTTCCGGTGCGAATGCAGGAGGCTGCGCTCGCCTTGTCGGTAGCTCCGGCCGACCGCGTAGAGCGGCTCCTGCGCCGCATCGATCCGGCTCAGGCTCTGATGGTGCTCGTCGAGATCGGCATCACTTTGGGGAAGGTCGAGGAAACGCATTTGGCCCACTCACGAAAGAAAGGGACCAGAGCGCAAAGGCAGGCCAGCGTCAAGGCCTGTAGGACATGCCAAGCGGCGCAAACGTCGGCGAGTCAGGGGAGGCGAGGTATGGCGAGCGTAAACACGGAAAGCGGTGTCCGGGCGGAGACCATCACGGTTTCGATCATTGCGGCAGCAAGTTTCTGCCACATGCTGAACGACATCATGCAGTCGCTGCTGACGTCGCTTTACCCGCTGCTCAAGGAAAATTACGCGCTGGATTTCGTCCAGATCGGCCTCCTGACCTTTGCCTTCCAGGTGACGGCGTCGCTGCTGCAGCCTGTGGTCGGGGTGGTGACGGATCGCTGGCCCATGCCGTTTTCGCTGCCGGCCGCCATGCTGTCCACCTGCGCCGGCCTGTTCACGCTGGCCTATGCCCACAGCTTCGAGATGCTGGTCGTCGGCGCCTGCCTCATCGGCGTCGGTTCCGCCGTCTTCCATCCCGAGGCTTCGCGCGTTGCGCGTCTTGCATCCGGCGGACGGCACGGACTGGCGCAATCCTTCTTTCAGGTCGGGGGCAATGCGGGAACGGCGACCGGGCCGCTTCTGGCGGCCTTCATCGTCATCCCGCGCGGACAGCAGACGCTCGCCTGGTTCTCGATCATCGCGATCGTCGGCTTCATCGTGCTGTCCTTTGTCGGCACATGGTATCTGCGTCACCGCCGGGCCAATGCCGGACGCCCGACGCTCGATCGCGCGCTGCCGCTGCCGCGCAATCAGGTTCTGTGGACGCTCGGCGTTCTCACGGTGCTCACGGCAACGAAGAATGCCTATCTCGCCAGTCTTTCCAGCTACTTCACCTTCTTTGCCATCGAGAAGTTCGGGGTCGGCGTACAGGATGCGCAGATCATGCTTTTCCTGTTTCTCGGTGCTTCTGCGGCCGGCGTCTTCTTCGGCGGGCCGATCGGCGATCGCTTCGGCGCCCGCGTCGTCATCTGGTTCTCGATCCTCGGCGTCATCCCCTTCGCGCTGATGCTGCCCTATGCCAACCTCTTCTGGACGTCGGCCCTCGTTATCATCATCGGCTTCATCTTCTCCTCGGCCTTCTCCGCCATCGTCGTCTTCGCGCAGGAACTGGTGCCGGGCAGGGTGGGGCTGATCGCCGGCATGTTCTTCGGCTTTGCCTTCGGGTTCGGCGGTATCGGCGCGGCCGTGCTCGGCCTGTTTGCCGATCGCTACGGCATCGAGTTCGTCTACCGCCTCTGCTCCTACCTGCCGCTGCTCGGTCTGCTCACGGTCTTGCTGCCGAAGCTGCCCGGCCGCAAGCGCGCCTGAGCTTTACACGGCAGACGGGCCGTCGCAGATGGCCTCCGCCTCGATCTCGACCGCGTAGTCGCCGATCAGGTCGCCCGCCTGCACCATGGTGTTGGCGGGCAGACTTGTGCCGAACACCCGGCCATGGGCGCGCGAAACCGGCTCCCACTGGCCGGCGTCGCGCAGATAGACGCGCGTCCGCACGACATCGTCCATCGATCCGCCGAGGGCGGTGATCGAGGCGGCGATCTTGTCGAGAATATAAGTGGCCTGCGCGCCGGCATCGCCCGGCGCGACGCAGCGGTCGGCGGCATGCGTCGCCGTCGTGCCGGACACGTGGATGCGGTCGCCCACACGAACCGCGCGGCTATAGCCGGCGATCGGCTCCCAGACGCTGCCGGAGGAGACGCGGCTTCGCCCCGGCCGGCCCGGCACCGGCTCGGCGGTGTAGATCGAGGGGATGGCGCTCAGGTGATGGCTGAGATCGCCGGACGCGGTCAGAAAGGGTGGCTTGCGGTATTCGTCGCCGCAATCGCCCGGAATGGCTTGCGTGCCGGCGAAGGCCGCATCGAGCGCCGCATGATCTTCGGCATCGAGCGAAAAGCGGAAGACGTTGAGATTGTCGTCCCTGTGCTCGTTCTCCCCGAGGCGCGCGCCGATGATGGTGGCGGCGACGGCCGGGTGTTCGAGGACCCAGCGGCTGGCGACATTCGAGAGCGACACACCGTGGCGCTTCGAGATGCGCGATGCGGCGGCGAGGATACCCTGAAAGGCTTCCCAGCCACCGGCGGTGTCGATGAAGCGCTTGTATTTCGACCGGCTCCAGTCGGGGATCGCAATCGGCTCGGGCTTTCCCAGCCACGTCTCGGAGAGAAACCCGCCGCATAGCGTGCCATAGGCAAGCAGCTTGACGCCGCGCCGTGCGCAGAGATCCGAGAGTGCCCCGGCGGCGCGCCGATCGATGAGCGAGAACGAGACTTGATTGGTGGCGATCTCGATGCCATCGGCAAGCGCCAGCGCCAGATGCCCGGCGTCGAAATTCGTCAGGCCCAGAGCACCGATCAGGCCTTCTTCCTTCAGCCGCTGCATTTCATGCAGGGCATCCAGCCAGGCCGGATGCTCGAAGGTCCACCAGTGGAACTGCAGAAGATCGACCCGCTCCAGCCCGAGCCGCGTCAGCCGTTCCTCGATGCCGCGTCGAACGACGTCCCGCGTCATCTGGCCCGGTTCGGGGCACCATTTCGTAAAGGCGACAGGGCGCGCGTCACGCGGATATCGTGACAGCAGGCGCCCGGTTATAAGCTCGGCCGAGCCGTAATGGTCGGCCATGTCGAAGGTGTCGAAGCCGTCCCGGGCATAGGCGTCCAGCGCGTCGGCACCCTTGTTCGGGTCGATCGTGGCGCCGTTCTTCTCGATATCGGCGACCTGCCAGAGGCCGCAGACGAGGCGGCTGATCTCCAGCTCGGGGGTCAGGCGAATGCGGTCAGGGCGCTCGGTCATCAGGAGGTCTCCCGGGCTTGCGCCCGTGTTTTCCGCGGGGGCCGAGCGCGCTGCGCTCGCCCACGATGCCGCGGGGCCGAAGAAGAAGGATGGCGCAGAGGCCGACGCCGATCGCGACGATCTGAAGCGCTGCGGCGCGGGCCTGCTGCTCCGGCGGTACGAAAGCGGAAACGGCCGCCGCCGAGAGCGCCCAGAGCCCCCAAACGAGGATCGCGCCGAGAATGGCGCCGCGATTGTTGCCGGAGCCGCCGACGATGAGCATGGCCCAGACCTGAAAGGTCAGGATCGGGAGATAATTGTCCGGCGCGATGAAGCCGATGAAATGACCTTGCGCCGCCCCGGCTAGACCCATTATGGCACCGCCGATGGTGAAGGCCTGCAGACGAAAGCGGATCGGCCGTTTTCCGAGCGCCTGCGCTGCCGTCTCATCCTCGCGGATCGCCCGCAGCACGCGGCCCCACGGGCTTTTTGCCAGATGCTCCAGCGCGAGATAGAGACCCGCCACGAGACCGGCCATCAAGGCGAGATTGGCAAGCCCGAAGGCGAGAGCGTCGCCGGCGAGATGCGAAAAGGGGCGGGGAATGAAGCCGATGCCGAAGGCGCCGCCGGTCAGGCCCTGCAGGTTCAAAACGCAGAGCTGCACGCAGACCGCCACGCCGAAGGTCGCGATCGCCAGATAATCCGATCGGAGCCGGATGGTCAGCGCGCCGACGAGCCAGGCGGCGAGACCGGCGGCCGCGGCTCCCCCCAGCCAGCCGATCAGAATAGGCATGTCGAAACCGCCGAACCTGTCGGGCGTCGGCGGTGTCGTCAGCAGCGCGGAGACATAGGCGCCGATTGCCACGAACGCCGCGATCCCGACATTGAACAGCCCCGTCTGCCCCCATTGCAGGTTGAGCCCGAGACACATGACGGCATAGGTCAGCGCCATCGTGAGGAAGAAGGCGGCATAGGCGATGAGATCGAGGCTCATGCGGATCTCCCGAAGAGACCGCGCGGCCGAAACAGAAGCACCGCGACCAGGATGAGGAAGGAGACCGCCGCCCGCCATTCCGCCCCGACGAGCTGCACGGCTGCCGCCTCCGACAGGCCGACGATGAGGCCGGCGAGCATGGCGCCGGGGACGCTGCCGATCCCGCCGAGGATGGCGGCGGCAAACAGCGGCAGCAGAAGGTCGTGGCCGAGATAGGGACGGACCTGCACCAGCAATCCGGTCATGATGCCGGCAAGGCAGGCAAGGCCGGCGCCCAGCATCCAGACCACGCGGATGACGCGACGGACATCGACGCCCGCAATTCCCGCCAGCGCGGGGTTCTCGCTGACCGCCCGCATGGAGCGGCCGACATCCGTGCGCGTCATCAGGAGGTGCACGGCGAGGACGGCGAGGAGGGAGACGCCGAGCGACAGCAACTGATCCGGCGTTGCCCGCATACCGCCGCCGAGCGGCATGGCGATCTGCAGCGCCTTGGTGAAATAGGCGGGCTTCGAGGTGAACAGGAATTCGAGCAGGCTGCGCAGCGCCAGCGATGCGCCGAAACTCGCCATGACCAGAATGATGACGGCACTGCCGCGCGCGCGCAGACGCCCGAAGAGAACGGCATCCACCGCAAGCGCCAGAACGCCGGTGAGGAGAATGGCGAGGAGGGCGGCGAGGGGAAGCGACCAGCCGAAGGAGAAGGGACCGATCGGCCGCGTCAGCGAGGTCGACAGCAGGCCGAGGCCGCCGCTGACCGCAAGCGCGATATAGGCACCCCAGGAAAGAAGCTCGCCATGGCCGAAATTGGCGAAGCGCAGAATGGAATAGGTCAGCGTGACGCCGATGGCGCCGAGGCCGATCATTGCGCCCGCGATGAGCCCGTCCATGAGGAATTGCGGGTTCACGATGCGGCGACCTCCGCGGAATGCGAGGCGCCGAGGTAGAGGCGGGCCAGCAGCGGGTCGCCGAACAGGCCGTCGGCCTGTCCTTCATGCGCGATACGGCCTTCGACCAGCACGACCGCGCGACGGGCGATCGCCAGAGCCGCTTTCACATTCTGCTCGACCAGCACGATGGTGACGCCGTCCGCATTGATCTCCTGGAGCATGGCAAAGACTTCCCCGACGATCTTCGGCGACAGGCCCGCCGAGGGCTCGTCGAGGATGAGAACCGTGGGATCGACGATGAGGGCGCGTGCGACCGCGAGCATCTGGCGCTGTCCGCCGGAGAGCGCGCCGGCCAGCCGCGAAGGCTGGCGCGCGAGATCCGGAAAGCGCCGATAGAGACCAGCGATCCGGCCCGCGCGATCCGGTTTCGGAAGGATCGCTGCGGCGAGTTGCAGGTTCTCGTGAATGGAGAGGGTCGCGAAGATGTTTTCGGTCTGGGGCACGAAGGCGAGGCCGCGGGCAATCTTGCGATGGGAGGGGACGCTGGTGATGTCCTCTCCGCCCAGCAGAACGGCACCGGCGTGGATCGGCACGACGCCGGCGATGGCCTTCACGAGGGTCGATTTCCCCGCGCCGTTCGGGCCGAGCAGAACGAGAAGATCGCCCGGGGGAACGACGAGGTCCACGCCGCGAACGATCGGTAGGTCGGGCTCGTAGCCGGCGACGAGCGCACGGATATCCAGCGCCGCGCTCATGCCATCGCTCCGAGATAGGCCTCGATGACGGCGGGATTGCGCGCGACCTCGGCCGGCGTGCCCTCCGCGAGCGGCCTGCCGAGCGCCATGGCGACGATCCGCGAACAGAGACGCGAGACCATGTCCATATTGTGCTCGATCAGGAGAATGGAGGTGCCCTCGGCATTCAGCTGCATTACGCGCTCGATGATGGTTTCCAGCAGCGCAGGATTGACCCCTGCCGCCGGCTCGTCGAGCAGGATCGCGCTCGGATCGGCCATCAGGATGCGTGCCAGTTCGAGGAGCTTGCGCTGCCCGCCGGAGAGAACGCGCGCCGGCTGGTGCTCGAGATCCGACAGGGTGACGAAGGCAAGCAGCGCGCGGGCCTTCTCCACCGCCGTCTTTTCCTGGCGGCGGACATGGGCCGGGCGTAGGAAATTTGCGAACAGGCTTTCGCCGTCCTGACGTTGCGCGCCGGCAAGCACGTTTTCCAGCACGGTCATTTCGAGGAACGGCCTCGGTATCTGAAAGGTGCGGCCGATGCCGAGACCGATCCGCTGCTCCGGCCGATCCTGCGAGGCATCCCGCCCGCCGATCCGGATCTCGCCCGATGTCGGCTTCAGTGTTCCCGCGATGAGATTGAAGAGCGTCGTCTTGCCTGCTCCGTTCGGGCCGATCAGCCCCACCATCTCGCCACGCCCGAGACGCAGCGACATGCCATCGACCGCCGTCATTCCCTCGAACCGCTTGACGAGATCACGGGCGTCGATGACGAGGGTATCGGATGTCGCGGTGGTCTGGATCGGCAAGCGAGGTGCCCCAAAGGCTGCAGGAAAATCAGTGGCTTATGTGGTGCGGGCAGTCTCCGGCGACCGAAATCGTGTTTCCACACGGCAGCTCGCCTCAACATGCTGATAACACTTAAAGATTTGCACAGCTAGGCCGCCATGCCCCCGGGCTTCCCAAGGGGGGCTTTCGTGACGGGGTGTTGCAGACTTTCGACAGTCGCGACATCGAGGTGCGGCATCGAGACCGCCGGGGCCAAGGGCCCTTATCTCTGTCGAACGGCCTTGCGATCGTCGGCCGGTTCGACACGGGTTGCAAACCAGTTGGCCAGAAGCGCACCGGAGATGTTGTGCCAGACGCTGAAGATCGCGCTGGGCACGGCGGCAAGCGGCGAGAAATAGGCCGTGGCGAGTGCCGCGCCGAGACCGGAGTTCTGCATGCCGACTTCGATGGCGATGGCCTTGCGCTTGGCAAGCGAGAGGCCGGATGCCTTCGCCGCGAAGAAGCCGAGGAGGTAACCGAGACCATTGTGCAGAACGACCACGGCGAAGATCATCAGGCCGGACTGCGCGATGGCCGCCTTCGAGCCACCGACGACGGCGGAGACGATGAGGACGATGCCGACGACGCTCACGAGCGGCAGGGCGGGCACGGCTGCCTTGACGACGCTGGGGAGTAGCTTCTGCAGCAGCGCCCCGAGCGCCAGCGGAACCAGAACGACCTTGATGATGCTGAGGAACATCGCCCAGCCATCGACCGGAAGAAATTGGCTCGCAAACATCCAGACCAGGAACGGGGTGATGATGGGTGCGGCGAGCGTCGTGACCGACGTGCAGGCGACCGACAGGGCGACATCGCCCTTCGACAGAAAGGTCATCACGTTGGACGACGTGCCGCCGGGGCAGCAGCCGACGAGAATGACGCCAGCCGCGACCTCCGGCGGCATGGGGATGATCCATGTCAGGAAGACGGCCAGCAGCGGCATGATCAAGAATTGGCCGACGACGCCGATGGTCACGTCGAACGGTCGCCGCAGAACCTCGCGAAAGTCATCGACCGACAGGGTCAGGCCCATGCCGAACATGATGATCGACAGAAGCGTAACGATCCAGGGGCCGATCTGCTTGAACGTATCCGGAAAGAAGAAACCCAGGACCGCAAAGAGGATGACCCAGACCGCAAATGTCTTGCCGACGAAGGTCGAGATGGTTGCCAGGCGGTTCATAAGCGCACTCCGGATGCCGTTTTGTCGTGGTGTAAACCGTGCGATCTGCCTGTCAAGGGCAGCGCTTCTGCAATCCAGGGCTTTCCGCTTTTGCATATTGTTCAACGATTTGTTAGGGAACCGCTTACGCAGCTAAAGGAAGCCGATGTTCAAGTTCACTATCAATCCGCCCGTCTTCTTCGGATCGGTCGCCATCATCCTGACGTTCGTGGCGGTCGGAGCCCTCGTCCCTGCACAGGCCGAGGCACTCTTCGGCGCGCTTCAGAGCTGGATTTTGACATCCTTCGGCTGGCTCTATCTGCTGGCGGTCGGCATCTTCCTGTTCGGTATCCTCATTCTTGCCTTCGGACGGTACGGCGACCTGAAGCTCGGACCCGACGACAGCCAGCCGGAGTTTCGCTATCTCTCCTGGATCGCCATGCTCTTTGCCGCCGGCATGGGCATCGGCCTCATGTATTTCGCCGTTGGCGAACCGATGACACACTTTGCGGCCCCGCCGACGGCCGACCCGCTGTCGATTGCCGCCAAGCGGGAAGCCATGAGCGTCACCTTCTTTCACTGGGGCATCCACGCCTGGGCGATCTATTCGGTGGTCGGTCTGTCGCTCGCCTATTTCGGGTATCGCTACAACCTGCCGCTGACCATTCGCTCGGGTCTCTATCCGCTCCTGAAGGAGCGCATCAACGGCCCGATCGGGCATATGGTGGATATCTTCGCCATCTGCGGCACGCTCTTCGGCATCGCCACATCCCTCGGCTTCGGCGTTCTTCAGATCAATGCCGGGCTGAACTTTCTGCTTGGCGTGCCCGTCTCCTCGGTCGTGCAGGCGGTTCTGATCGTCGTCATCTCGGCGGTCGCCACCCTGTCCGTCGTCAGCGGCCTGGACAAGGGCGTGCGCATCTTGAGCGAGTTGAACCTGATCGTCGCCGTTGCGCTGATGGTTTTCGTGCTGGTCATGGGCCCCACCGCACAGCTGATGCGAGACTTCGTGCAGAATATCGGCCTCTATCTCGACACGTTTCTGCTGCGCACCTTCAACATCTATGCCTATGAGCCGACCCCGTGGATCGACTCCTGGACGCTGTTCTATTGGGCCTGGTGGATTTCCTGGTCGCCCTTCGTGGGCATGTTCATCGCGCGTATTTCGCGTGGGCGAACCGTACGCGAGTTCGTGATCGCGGTGCTCTTCGTGCCGAGCATCTTCACCTTTCTCTGGATGACCGTCTTCGGCAATACGGCGATCGATATCGATCAGGGGATCGCCGTCGGTGCGCTCGGGCGGGCCATTTCGGACGACATCTCCGTCGGGCTCTTCCAGTTCTTCCAATATCTGCCGTTTCCGGCGATCACCTCGACGCTCGCCGTGGCTTTGGTCGCCATCTTCTTCGTCACATCGGCCGATTCCGGCTCGCTCGTCATCGACACGATCGCGGCCGGCGGAGAAACCAATACCGGAACGGCGCAACGCATCTTCTGGTGCGCGCTGGAGGGTTTCGTGGCGATCGTCCTGCTGCTGACGGGTGGGCTCACGGCGCTGCAATCGGCAACGATCGCATCGGCCTTGCCCTTCGTGTTCGTCATGATGGCGCTGCTGTTCGGCCTGTTCAAAGGCATGCGGGCCGACATGGCGCAGCAATCGGCCCTTGCCGGGCCGCTGGTCGCGCATCCCGCCGCCGGCATCACCTGGCAACGCCGGCTGGCACTGGCGCTGAATGCGCCGAGCGCGACCGACGTTTCCACGTTCGTCGACGGCGTGGTGCAGCCGGCGCTTGCAGCCGTTGCGGCGGAACTCAAGCGTGGCGACCGTGAGGCCACGGTGCAGCGGAGCGAGGAGGATGCCGGGACCGGCGGCGTGGTGGTGAGCCTGTCTGTTCCGGCCGCGCGCGTCCGCGACTTCGTCTATGCTGTTGCGCCCGCGGCCCAGAAACTGCCGGCCTATACCGCATTCGACGCGACGAAGATGGAGCTTCGGCATGAAGCGCGCACCTCGTTTTCGGATGGCAGCCGAGGGTACGACATCATGGGCATGAACAAGGAGCAGATCATCACGGACGTGCTCGCCCAGTTCGAGCGCTATCTCGCGCTGACGGCCTCGACCGAAACCGTGCTGATGACGAACGCGCCGGAGCATCTCTAACGCTACTCGGCGATCGCTCCGGGCTCCGCGCCTCTCGCCTAAAATTGCGCCTTGAGCTGAGCGCCGACGTTCCATTCGGGATCGTCATACTGGCGGAAGGTCGCGCCGACCGAGGTGTCCAGGTGCCAGACCTCGTCGAGGCGGACGCCGATCCGGGCTCCGGCGGAGGCGAAGGTCTGGTCGCGCGCCCGGCCGGACACGTCTCCGACCCAATCGACCGATGCCCGGACGGCCTTGTCATCGGCGAAGATGCGGCCGACGGCGCCGGACAGAGTGTAGTCCAGCCGGCCCTCGGTCTGGTGGCTCCAGGCGACTTCGGCGCTGACGATGTTCTCGCTCGACGTGCCCCCGTGGACTTTGGCTGCGAAGAGGTTTCGATCCGTTGCCGTCTCGCCGTACCCGTCGAGATCGAGCCAGGCTTTGGTGAAGCGGGCCGAGAGCACGATTTCGTTCGCCTGGTCGGGCGCAAACACCGCACCGATGCGTCCGTAGGAGCTGAGAAGCGACCCATCGACCGTGCCGACGGCGGAAACGACGGTGCTGGTATCGAGGTAGCGGCGCGACAGGGTCGCGCTCACATTGGGAGAGCCCCAGGCGCCGACTTCGCCGAAGCCGCGCCATGTTGCCTGCGGCGTCGTGTAGCGGACAGCGCCGGCGAGCAGCGCCAGCGTGTCGACCGAGACATGATCGTCGTCAGGGTTGACGATCGCGGCGCCGCCGAGAAGGCTGATGCCGCTGCCGGCTTCCCACCGGCCCTTGAACCCCGCCGCCGCGCTGGAGGATCCGAAGAGGCTGATCGAACTGCCCGCATCGAAGCGTTCGCCTTCGCCGAGGAGGCCTTGCGCCGTGCCCATGAGGTCAGCGGCGATTGCCTGCCTCTGGCGCGCAAGCTGGTCCATCGAGCCGGTCACGGATGACAGCGTGGTGAAGCCGAGGCGCGTGATGTCGATGGTGTCGACGAGAAGGGTCGCGTCGGGTGCGACGGGATCGATCGGTGCCGTCGTCTCGACGACGACCGTCAGGCCGAGCGTGTCCGATCCCGATGTGCCGACCTTTCCGCCCGTGGCGACATCGTCCTGCAGCGGACCTGTAACCTGATATTTCAGGACCTGCCGGCCGTCCTGCAGGGTGACGATCTGTGCCGCCTGGCCGTCTTCCGCCGAGACAAAGCCGCGATAATCGACGCCAAAGACGCTGAAGCCATCGGGTCGGGTGACGGGGACGCTCAACTGGCAGGTGCTCGTCGCACGCGATGTGCCGGGTCCGCCGCCTGCGGTGGCCGAGAAATCGTCGAAGAGCACGCTGGTCGCATTGCCGTCAGGCGAGGTGACGCTCGAGAACGTGCCGTCGGCACATCCGTCGGCCGCCGTGGCGTTTCCCGACAGCGCAGCGGCGATGCCTGCGAAACAGAGGACGAACGACGTGCTGTTGCGCATGAGCGGAGCTTTCGATGATGGCAGGCAAGGCGGATGCGTCGAGAAACGGGGCGGAGGGCGTGTTCGCGCCGACCGCCCCGGAGGTTGTTAGCGGCAGGTCTTCCACTGCAGCTGGTAGACGATGGCGGCCTTCACATCCTGCGTGTCGACCGTCGCCATGGCTTCCTGACCACGGGTCGTGTTGACGCGGATGCTGGAATTGGTGCGCAGGTTGACGTCTTCGCCGCAAGCCGACCAGATGAGCGAGTCCGCAACGAGCTTATTGGAGATCAGGTAGTCCTTCTCGTTCGGGCCGGTGAAGGTCTTGACGAAGGCCGGTCCGCGGGTGCCTGCAAAGAAGTATTCGACGTTGAACTGCGAGCGGGCGCCGCGCGGCAGCTGATTGAAGCCGCGATAGTCGATCGCGAGAACCGAGACGCTGCGGCCCTGCGGCACGTGAACCGGGATGGCCACATTGCAGGTCTTGCGGTCGAATTTCTTGCCGGTGTCTCCGCCAGCCTGAACGATATAGTTGTCGAACAGCAGGCTCAGGGCCTTGCCGTCGGGGCTGATCGTTGCGGAAACGCTGTCCGACGGGCAACCGCTGCCGCCATAGCCGGGAACGCCGAGGGAAATGTCGTCGGCGTAAGCCGCGGACGAGATGAACAGCGACGCCAGCAGGAGACCAAATCTCTTCATTGAACTTCCTCGTTTTGATGTGAGCCTTAAGCCCTGGCAGGAAAATATGTGTGCCAACATGAACCGTCGCTGAGCATTCCGTTCGGCTGCAATTCACATCAGGAAGCGTTAGAAGTAGAGCGACGTGATTAAGAGAGTTTTAAGCAAACGCGTCGGAAATCGCGCCATTTGGTGGCAGGATCATGTCCGTCGTCACGAACCGAGACGAAATCCATTGGTTACGGCGCAAGCCGTTCGGAAAGAAGGAAAGACGATGAAAATGCGCTCGGTCGCCCGGAACGCGACGATCCTCGCCGCTATGGGCATCATCCTCTGGGGATGCGCCGGCACGCCGCCTTCTCCGGTTGCCCCGACGGTTTCGGCAAGGCCGGCGAGCTCCGCCGAGGTCCTGCGGGATCACCAGCGCCGGCAGGCGATCCGCGCGCGCGAGGGCGGTTACGAGCGCCTGTATCGCCCACGCGTCTGCCGCTCGAACGTGGGCCCATGCGCTCGCTGACGCGTCTGACTGTTGCGCTCCCCGATCGGGCGCTAGCGCAGCGCCTCGATGGCGTCCAGCACATCGGCGGGAATGTCGATGCCGCTGTCGGCAGCTTGACGTCGCAGGCCGAGACCGCGGCGGCCCGGAAGCCGGACGCCATCCTCGCGCCCGATCTCCTCGGCGAGTTCGGCGAGCCTGCCGGAGGTGCCGGCCCCCGTCGCGGCGTCCGGATCGATCGCGATGATCATGTGACCGAGGGCCGGCGGCGGGCCTTCCGCGTCGAACAGCGAGCTTGATTGATAGGAGAAACTGGCACCGGTGAGGCCCGCGGCCAGCACTTCCACCATCAGGGCGAGAGCAGCACCCTTGGCATCGCCGGCCGGCGCCATCGTTCCTTTCAGGGCGTCCTTCGCGTTCGCCGTCGGGTTTCCCTCGACATCGAACGCCCAGTCGGCGGGGATAGCGACGTTTTTCTGCGCTGCCTCCATCACCTTTCCGCGGGCGACCTTGGAGAGCGCGAGGTCGATGACGAGAGGATCGGCACCCGCAACCGGAACGGCAAAGGCGATCGGGTTCGTGCCATACAGCGGCTTTCGCCCGCCCCAGGGCGCCATGGCGGCCGGTGCGTTTGCAAACATCATCGCGACGAGGCCCTGGTCCGCAAAACGCTCCACGGTCAGTGCCATCACGCCGGCATGATGCGAACGGGTGATGGCCGCGGCTGCGATCCCCTGCGTCCGTGCGATGCCCGGCAGGCGTTCCACCGCAAGATCGAGGGCGGGATAGGCGAAACCGTGCATGGCGTCGATGGCGAGCACACCCGGCTTCTGCAGCCTTGCCGAAGGCTTTGCCCGCCCATCCACCTTGCCGGTGCGCACCTGCTTCGTATAGGCCGGAACCCGCCGCAGACCGTGACCGGATTGGCCCGCAGCCTCGGCCTGCACGAGCGCATGGGCAACCGAGGCGGCAACGGACGCCTCGACCGCGTTGTGCACGAAGGTCGATGCGACGAGGTCTTCGGCGTCTGTCAGAGAAAAGATCATCGGCTCATCCTGTTTTCCTTCTCCCCCAACCCGCGCCGCCCGAGCGCGACTTTACGCACGTTTTCGGGCGCAAGGCAGAGACGATCGAACGTTTCTAGCGGAAGAGCGAGGTGAGGACGTTGCCGCCCTTCAGGAGATCGATGATCTCGTCGCCGCGCCCGTTCAGCACGGCCTGCATGCCCCACAGGCCGAAACCCTTGACCTCATCGGCCGTGACGACTGGCGGCATCGAGAGTTCCTGCGGATTGGTGACCACGTCGAGCAAGGCCGGGCCGGGATGCGCGAGAACGTTTGCGACCGCGTCCTCCAGCAAAGCCGGATCCTCCACGCGGATGGCATGGATACCGACCGCCTGCGCCATCAGGGCAAAGTTCGGGTTCTTGAGGTCGGTTCCGAATTCCAGGAAGCCGCCACCCTTCATCTCCAGCGCCACGAAGCCGAGCGAACCATTGTTGTAGATCACCACCTTCACCGGCAGGTTCTGCTGGGCCAGCGTGAGAAAATCGCCCATCAGCATGGTGAAGCCGCCATCGCCGGAAAGGCTGATGACCTGCCGTCCCGGAAAGGCCGCCTGCGCGCCGATCGCCTGCGGCATGGCATTGGCCATCGAACCGTGCGCAAGCGAACTCAGCATTCGCCGGCGGCCGTTCATCGTCAGATAACGCGCGGCCCAGACCGTGACGGTGCCGACGTCGAAGGTGAACACCGCATCGTCCGACGCCTGGTCGCTGATGACTTTCGTGAGATATTGTGGGTGGATCGGCTTGCGTCCGGGCGTTCCCGTCGCGAGCGCATCGAGGCCCTTGCGCGCCTTTTTGTAGTTGGCAAGGCTCCTGGTCAAAAACGTGTCATCGGCCTTGCGGTCCAGTCGCGGCAGGAGCCCTTCGATCGTCGCGCCGATATCGCCGACGACACCGAGCGCCAGCGGCGTGCGCCGGCCGATATTCTCGGGACGAAGATCCACCTGCGCGATCGTCGCGTCCTTCGGGAAGAACTGGCGATAGGGGAAATCGGTGCCGAGCATCAGCAGGGTGTCGCATTCCATCAGCGCCTGATAGCCTGACTTGAAGCCGATCAGTCCGGTCATGCCGACATCATAGGGGTTGTCCCATTCGACATGCTCCTTGCCGCCAAGCGCGTGGACGATCGGCGCCTTCAAGGCCTCAGCAAGCTGGACGACCCGATCATGCGCGCCGGCGCAACCGCGGCCGCAGAACAGCGTGACGCGCTCGCCCTTGTTGAGAAGGTCGGCCAGTGCCGAAAGCTCGGTCGCACCGGGCGTGACCACGGGTGCGGCGATCCGCAGGCCGGCGGCTGCGGAAATCGGCGCCTCGTAAGCCGAAAGGGCGATATCGCCGGGGATGACGACGACCGAGACGCTGCGGTTGCCGAGCGCACTGCGGATCGCGGTTTCGAGGATGCCGGGCAGCTGCTCGGGATGTGACACCAACTCGCAGTAATCCGAGCAGGCCCGAAAAAGCTCTTCCGGCTTCGTTTCCTGAAAGTAGTTCCGGCCGATTTCCCGCGAGGGTATCTGCGCGGCGATGGCGAGAACGGGGACCCGGCTTCTGTGGCAATCGAACAGGCCGTTGATGAGATGCATGTTTCCCGGACCGCAGGAACCCGCACAGACGGCCAGCTCCCCTGTCAGGGCGGCCTCCGCACCGGCCGCAAAAGCCGCGACCTCTTCATGACGCACATGCACCCAATCAATATCGCCACGCTTGCGAAGCGACTCCGTCATCGCGTTCAGGCTATCGCCGACAAGGCCGTAGATGCGACGGACGCCCGCCTGATGAAGAACCTCGGTCACGAGATCGGCTGCGGTCTTTGCCATGGCAGAGGCTCCTGGGGCTATGAAACGGACGGTCGATCGCAAACTGGATCATCGGGCGGGGTCACCCCGTGACGATCGATTGCCCGTGCAGATCTATGGCAGTGCGCCCGACAGTCGAGAGCTTCGGTCTGCCGACGACGGTGATCAGCCGGCGTGCCTGGGCCTGCGCGGCGAACTCCTACAGCGTTTTCAGCAGGCGCAGGAGCGACAGGATTTCGAGCGGGGTGCGGCGCTTGAAGCCGATATAGGTGGGGATCTCCTCGCCATGGAAGCGGCGCTTGAAAGCGGCCTGTCCCTGCAGGTTGAAAATCCGGGCATTGACCCTCTTCGAGTGGAAAGCGCGCTCGAACAGGCTCCGCCAGATACGGCTTTCCAGAAAGCCGCTTTCGGTGATCGCCGCAAGCGGCGACAGGCCGAAGGTGACGATCGCCCGACCCTCCGCGGCAAAGCGATCGGTTGCGAATTTCGTCAGCCCGATTTCGGCATGCGGCGTCGTTCCCGCCAGTTTACGCTTGAACGCGACGGTGTAGCCGATCACCTCGCCGGTGCGGAAGATCGGATCGAAATCGAGCACGGCCACCGGATGGCCATCGGGGTCGATGATGAGAAAGCGGCGCATGAATGGCGCGAGCTGGACGCCGAAGGGCCGATTGAGGAAGCGCATCTCGCGGCGGCTGACGATGCGGCCACTGCGCCAGTTCGACGAGATATCCCGCACCTTCTGCGCATCCGCAATGCTGCCGTCGCATTCGATCAGCCGGTAGTTCTTCTTCAGGAGCCAGCGCTCGGAATAGCGGATCGTCTCGTTCCGCTTGCCGGAGAACGAATGCGTATCGAGCGACAATTTCGTATCGACGCCCATATGGTTGATGCGATAGCCGAGCGTTTCCAGAACGGCGGCAGTTTCGCGCGAGGTCTGCACGAAACAGGGCGCATTCGAGGCGGCGACGAAACGCCGGATGTAATCCGCCCGGCGTGCGGGATCGGCGACGGGATCGCCGAGCACGAAGGTGTGCCCCATCTTGGTCGCGTAGGCGATATAGCCCTCCGCATCGCCGAAATACTGCAGGTCCGGTTGCGCATAGGTCGAATAGGCCACGGAGAAATCGCCGTATTTTCGCAGAAGCTCGAGGCGGGCCGGCGCGTCGAGCGCGGCAGCGGGCAACTGGGGAAGGCGCGCGTTCAGGATCGCGTCCATCCTCTTGCGTAGGCTTGACATTCACAGGGCTCCGGAAAAGGCGAAGGTGGGCCAGATGACGTCGACGCAATAGAAATTAGACGCTTACCAAGCCGCCGCAGACATTGCCATCTTGTCGCCGCCGTGCACAGTCCCTAGGACTGCTGAAAGGGTTGGAAAGAAGCTGATTTTGTCGACAAATGTCCATGAGGTGGTGATCGTCGGTGCGGGTTTGGCCGGATTGACGGCAGCCTATGTTCTGAAACAGCACGGGATCTCGGCAATCTTGCTCGAACGGGAGCCGGAAATCGGTGCCTCCTGGCAGCGGCGGCATCCGCAACTGACGCTGAACACCCATCGCGACCTCTCGACGCTTCCCGACACCCGCTATCCCGCGGGAACCGGCGCCTTTCCGAAACGGGATGTGGTCGTGCGGCATCTCCAGGATTTTGCGCGCACGCACGCCTTCGATATCCGCCACGGGGTCTCCGTTGATGACATCACGCGAGACGCGCCCGGCGTCTTCCGGATCGCGTCCAGTGCTGGCGACTTCCAGGCGCGGCATGTCATCATGGCGGTTGGGCGGGACACGGAGAGGCAGCTGCCTCCCTGGCCGGGGCTCGACGGCTACGAGGGCGACATCCGACATGCCGCCGACTTTGGTGATGCGCAGGCCTATGCCGGCCGATCCGTCCTCGTCGTCGGCGGCGGCAATTCCGGCTTCGACGTTCTCAACCACCTCAGCCGGGTGAAGACGGGACCGGTGTGGTTTTCCGTCCGGCGCGGCCCGTCCATTCTCCCGAAACGGCTGTTCCGCTTCGCGGTCCATCGCCTGTCTCCTCTGATGCAGGCCTTGCCGACGCGGCTCGTCGATCGCATGATCGCCGCCACGCAGTACCTCGCCTTCGGGCGTCTCTCCCGGCTCGGCTTTCCCAAAGGGGCGCACGACGCGGCCACGCGGCTTGTCGACCAGCAGATCGCCATTCCGGTGGACGATGGCGCGATCGACGCAATCCGGCGCAAACAGATCAGCGTCGTTCGCGGCGTCCGATCCCTGGACCGCAAGGCCGTGATCCTGGAGGACGGGAGCCTGCTGGTGCCGGATGTCGTTATCGTCGCGACGGGCTACGGCACGTCTGCGCTGGCGGGCAGCGACGGCGGCACCGGCGTCTGGCATATGGGATTGACGCCCAGCCTGACCTCGTTCTTCCACCAGACCCGCCGCGAAGCGACGCTGATCGCAAAGGCGATCTCGGGGCGCTCCGGAAGGTAAGTCGTTGAAAACGGAAACATCGACTTAACGACCATTTAATTCCGTAACGGTAGTGTCCGCGCACGAAGATCAACCGACCTCGTGTCCGGCGGCATGATGCGCGCCCTTTCCCGCCGGAAACGGCATGTCCCCGCAGTTTTCCTTCCGCCGCATCCTCCACTGCCTGCAGAGCGCCCGACATTCAGGAACATCCGTGCCTAAAACATCCAATCTGATGACGCGCATCCTCATTGCCGCGTCCGTCCTCGTTGCTGCCGCCTTCGCCGGTTTCTCGTTCTACATCGACACGCTGCAGCGAAGCGCAACGACACGTGCGGTCGAGGAGAATATCGCCTTTTCCGGAAAGCAGGCCGCGCAGAGCGTTGCCAACTGGCTGAACGGCCGCGTCACGCTGACGGCGATGGCCGCCAATGCTGCCGCCAACGCGGCGGACCCTGCGGCCCTCCTCGCTGTCCTGAAGAACGATGTTCTGGTCAAGGAATTCATGACGACCTATGTCGGCGACGAGGCCGGCACCTTCACCATGTGGCCGGCCTCCGACATGCCGGCCGACTATGATCCGCGCAAGCGCCCGTGGTATCAGGATGCGGCAAAGGCGAAGGGCGACATCCTCACCGACCCCTATATCGACGCGTCGAGCGGCGACCTGATCATCAGCGCAGCCGTGCCCCTGATCAGGAACGGCGTCCTGACCGGTGTCGCCGGCAGCGACTTCTCGCTGAAGACGCTGGTCTCGATGATCCGGTCGATCGATGCGGGAACCGGTGGCTTCGCCTTCCTGGTCAACAAGTCCGGCCAGATTCTCGTGCATCCCGATGCCAAGCTCGTGACGAAGACACTTGCCGATGCCTTCCCGGCATCGACGCCGGCGATCGGCAGCGGCATCATGGAGACGGAAGCAAACGGCAAGCCGATGCTTGTCAGCTTCGTGCCGGTTGCGGGCCTTCCCACCGTCGAATGGTATGTGGGCTTCGCCGTCGATGAGGATCAGGTCTATTCCGCCATCGGTCAGTTCCGGATTGCCGCGACCATCGCGACACTTCTCGCCGTCGGCGCGATGATCGTCTTTCTCGCGAGCCTTCTCAGCCGCCTCGTCATCCGTCCGGTCACCGATATGACCCGTGCCATGGAAAAGCTGGCTTCGGGCGACCTGCAGACGGAGATTCCGGGCCAAGAGCGCCGCGACCAGATCGGCTCCATGGCCGCTGCCGTTGCCGTGTTCCGCACCAATGCCATCGACCGGACACGCCTGGAGAGCGAAGCCGAAAGCGGCCGGTCGCTGTCGGAGCGCGAACAGCGCGCGCGCGAGGCCGCGAAGGCGCAGGAGACGGCCGACGTCCAGCATGCCGTCGAGGCACTGGCGACGGGGCTCGGCCGGCTTGCGGACGGAGATCTCGGCTATCGCATCGCGACGCCTTTCGTCCTCCATCTCGACCGGCTCCGCGCCGACTTCAACCACGCCGTTTCAAAGCTGCACGACGCGATGCGGGCCGTCGGCAGCAATGCGCGCGCTATCGATGCCGGTGCGAGCGAGATCCGCCACGCCGCAGACGATCTGGCCCGCCGTACCGAGCAGCAGGCGGCCTCCGTCGAGGAAACCGCAGCCGCGCTGGAGGAGATCACCACCACCGTGCGCGACAGCGCGCGCCGTGCCGAAGAGGTCGGCCAGCTCGTCGCCCGCGCCCGTGCCGGGGCGGAAACCTCCGGCGAAATCGTCGGCAAGGCGGTCAGCGCGATGCAGGGCATCGAGACTTCGTCCAACGAAATCGGCAACATCATCGGCGTTATCGACGACATCGCCTTCCAGACGAACCTTCTGGCGCTGAACGCGGGCGTCGAGGCGGCGCGTGCCGGCGAGGCGGGCAAGGGCTTTGCCGTCGTCGCGCAGGAGGTTCGCGAACTCGCACAGCGTTCCGCGAAGGCTGCCAAGGAGATCAAGGCGCTGATCAACACGTCCAGTGGTCAGGTGCGCGCCGGCGTGTCGCTCGTCGGCGAGACCGGCCAGTCGCTTCAGGCCATTGCGGGCCAGGTGCAGGAGATCAACGCGCATATCGCAGCGATCGTCACCGCGAGCCGCGAGCAATCGACCGGGCTCCAGGAGATCAATACGGCCGTCAACACGATGGACCAGGGCACGCAGCAGAACGCGGCCATGGTCGAGGAGCAGACGGCGGCAAGCCACGGGCTCGCAGGCGAAGCTGCAGCGCTCAATGCCTTGCTTGAGCAGTTCAAGCTCGATGACGACGGTGCGGCGCGATACCCGGCGGCTGCGCGGCGGGCAGCCTGACCACCCGATCCCTGCAACGCCCAACCTCGGACGCGTGGGCGTTGCAAACGGACTGTGGGCCTCGGCGCGCCCAGATCTTGTTTTTCCGAGACCACAGGCTCTAGCGCCGCAGGATCACGCTTTCGGGATCGCAACGCTGCTCCCAGCCCGCGCGCTCCAGTGCAGGCGTGTCGTCGTCTGCTGCAGGATAGCCGAGGCAGAAATAGCCGATGAAATGCCAGCTGTCGGGAGTGTCGAGGGCCGATACGATCTCTGAGGGGTCGAGGATCGACAACCAGCCAAGCCCGAGCCCTTCCGCGCGGGCGGCAAGCCACAGCGTGTGGATCGCAAGCACCACCGAATAATCGAGCGTTTCCGGCATCGTTCTGCGACCGAGCCCGTGTCCCTGTGCCACGGAGCGGTCGCAGAAGACGGCAAACTGGGAGGGTGCCGTATCGAGCCCTGCGAGTTTCAGCCGCGCATAGCGCTCTGCCTTGTCACCCGAATATCCCGCAAGAGCCGCGGCGTTGCATGTCTCGAATACGCGCCGTAAGGCCGCGCGGCGTGAGGTCTCGTCCACGAGCACGAACCGCCAAGGCTGGCTGAGGCCGACCGATGGGGCGAGGCAGGCCGCTTGAACCAGGCGCTCCACCGTCCCCGCGGGCAGCGGATCGGTGCGAAATAGCCGGACATCGCGACGCCATGTCAGGAGCTGCGCCAGTTCTGCCCGGAAACCGGCGTCGAATGTCTTTCGCTGCAGCATCTCCCACATCCCTCGGCTCCAGCCGCTCAGAGTTTCGCGACGGACAGGCGGTTGCTTAGCAGGAGAAGACCGGTGCGCGCCAGATGACGTGCGCGATCTCGTAAGGATTGTCTCATGAACGGATGCGGTTGACGCCTCGGCTTGGCGATTTAGGACGAGTCATCTTCTGAACCGCGAGTCGAGGCGTCGATTACGCCTTCGGCCGGCCCGTCCACAAGGGAATGTTCAGATCGCAGGAGACCTGCGGATCGGCGGTGTATAAGGGCCGTCCTTCTGCCAGAAGCTGCTCGATGATGGTCTTGTCCATCTGCACGTGAGCCCGAGCGAGACCCGTCTGGTTGTAGGAATGTCCGGTCGAATTGGGATTGATGCCCGTGATGATGACCTGCGGCGCGCCGTGATAGAGAGCGAAGAGAACGGCATTCAGGCCGTTCGAGCATTTGTCCTCAGTGCGCACCTCGGTATTCTTGCGGCCTGTTATTTCTTCGAATAGCGACATTCGCTCATAGCGGTCGATGATTGTGAGATCGTCATAACTGTAACCGAAGGCCTTCAGTCCATCCACCAGCCTCTGGCGCTTGTTCTTGCGCCAGAGCAGGACATAGAGGCTGCGCGTCCGCTGACCGGAGAGAACGCGGCGGACCTCCACCGCATTGGCGGAGGTACCCTCGACCTGGTTGAACATCATGAAGCTGATGTCGGGCACGTCGATCCCCCAGCCGCGTATGGCGGACTGCGAACCATTGATCGTCATGACGCTGAAATCCGCGTCCCAGCCTTCCGGCTTGTAGATCAACGGCGCGGAGCCGACCACGACCACGGGCCCCCTGAAGACATGGCTGGAGGCTGGCGGGAGAGGGCGGTTCAGCCGATATTTCAGCGACCTGTGGAGGCGCTGGCGGGTCTGCGTGAGCCATTTTTTGACGGTCGTCATCGAAGCACCTTCATGCTGCTTGCCACGCAAGGTGCGTCATCGCTTCTTCAGGAAGCCAGGTTTGAGGTTGCGCAGAAAAACATCGGCGGACTTCAAGATGCCCGTCAGGGAGATCAGTTTGTCCACCTGTGCATCGGTATTTCCCATGCGTTGCGAGAGGACGTCGGCAACCGTAAGAGAAATTTCGGTGGCCGGAATGTCCGGAAAACGCGCGGAAAGCTTTGCATAGGGATCGGACAGGTCCGTCTCGTGAAGGGAAAGCTTGCCGGATCTTGCAAAAACCTTGAGGCACACCTGCTCGAAAGCCCAATCGTGGATGGCCACGACACGCCATTTCTCGCTTCTCTTGCCGGAAAATCCCGCCAGCACGACCTTCAGCGGCAAGCGTTGCGCCAGCAGCCAATAGGCAAGCGCAAAGCCCGACGTCGGAAGCTTGTCCGACGGATAGATGCCGTCGCCCAACGATGTCAGGTCGAGATGACCGGTTGCCGTGCCACCATAATCGGCCTGCGTATTGGGCGTTTCGCTGTCGGCGAGACGCATGTTCAAAATGCCGTGGAACGTTTCGGGGGCGAAGAGACCAAGCACCTGCTCGACCTCGCCGCGATAGACGATGTTTGCACCGCGCGGCTGCGCGCGGGAAACGAGCATGGATTGGCCGGCGAAGGGCTTTTGCAGAACCTTGTAGGCCTTGTTGAAAAAGATGAAGAGGGAATCATCCGGATAGGCCCGCTTGAGCGCGGCGACATCGACCTGCTCGCTGTTGGCGACCAGAACGACCTGGGGAAAGCGTGAGAAGAACGCCCGCCAGTCCTGTTCGGTTACCAAGCCGGACGTCGTCTTGATGTCTCTATCCTCGGGAAAGTCCATAAATCATACCGCTTTCAGACGATATCCGGTGAAACTCCGTTCATCGGAACTGACGCTGTTGAACGATGACCCGCAAAGATAGTAAGGCCATGTGAACGCGGTCGGCGTAAGGCTCGGCCCCGCTCTATCGTTATCGGGTTCTTACAATATGTTCGGATGGAAGAGCAAACGGAGTTTCACGCGGGAGCTCGTCATAACGCCGCCAGATCCACTGGCCGGTCGTCATGGCATCTCCATCGTGGCCTGCGTCAAGAATGAAGCACCCTATATCGAGGAATGGGTCCGTTTTCACAGATCGATCGGCGTCCGCCACTTTCATATCTATGACGACGGCTCGACGGACGGCACGATGGACACGCTGCGGTCGCTTCTGTCTGCGGAATTCCTGACGATCGTTCCCTGGGTCATGCGCATGCGCGACCAGGCGACGTCGGTGGTTCTGAACGGCCAAGCCATCGCTTTCGCGCACGCTCTCCTCAATTTCGGTGGCGCATACGACTGGATGGCCTTCATCGATGTGGACGAGTTCCTCTTGCCGCGACGCGACCGAACGCTGGGGGAAGCGCTGAGGCACGCGAAGGGTTTTCCAAATATCTCGCTGCCCTGGCACATGTTCGGGCATGGTGGCCATCGGTTACGCCCCGCCGAGCCCGTCTGTCTCAGCTACACGATGCGTGTGGCCCACCCGAAACGTCAGGACGGGAATGCGAGCAACTTCAAATGCATCGTCGATCCGACGCGCGTGACAGGTGTCAGTGTCCATCGCTTCTGCACCAAGGATTTCGGCGATCGGACGTCGAACGATGCCGGCCTGGTCGCGTCCGTGCGGGATCGAAAGGCAGAGGCTTTCTTTTCGGCGCAGTATCTGCAGCTCAACCACTACTATCTGAAGTCGGAGCAGGAGCTTGCCGAGAAGGTGGCGCGCGGCTGGTCATTCGACGACACTGCCGCAAAATATCGTCAGAAGGTCGCCGAGACCGCGCGCTCTATCGAACGCGACGTCATCGAGGATCGCGGCATGGCCATTTTCATCGCGCAGAACAAGATCGATCTCGGACAGTCCGTGATCCCCGTTGCCGGAGCAGAGACATGACCGGACATCCTGATCGTCCGAGCGGCCTTCGGCGCGCTCCCAAAGGCTGGGCTGTCACCGAGGAAAAGGCGGGTACGCTGACGCAATGCCTCGGCATCGCCAAGCAGATCGACCCAGCGCCCGTCATCAAGATCGTGACGAAGCCGCGCGGCTGGCGGAAATGGTTCAAGCCGCGGCTGTTCTCGACACGCGAACAGGAGCCCACCTTCATCGTCTCCTGCGGCTTTCGCGCGGAGGAGCCGGTTCTTGCCATCAAGAGCGCGTTCGGCGGCCGTCCGTTCGCGGTGCACCTGCAGCGACCGCGTGTTGATGGCTACGATCTCGTCTTCATTTCCCGACATGACTGGGTGCCGGAACTGGACGGGATCGACCATGTGCGGCAGATGGTCGGCGTACCCCACCAGATCACGCCGGACAGACTGGCGGCACATGCCGGCAGCAGGTCGCAATATGCCGGTCCTGCCGACCGGGTCGCGGCCGTCTTTCTCGGCGGGTCGAATGGTGCCTATGTCTATGACGCTGCGTGTCATTTGACGATCGAAAATGCCGTGCGGGATCTCGAGGCTGCCGGTTGGAAGATCGTGATTTCCGTCTCGCGACGGTCGAGCGCGGAGACGCTGCAGGCCGCCTTGACGCTGCGGTCCGGCAATGTGACCGTCTGGGATCGGACGGGGGACAACCCCTATCTCGACTTCATGGCCGCTGCCGATGCGTTCCTGATCGCCAAGGACTCGATCACCATGCCTTGTGAAGCGCTCGTGACGGGCAAGCCGGTCTATACGCTCGATCTCACGCACGTGCCCGGGGAGCGGCTTTTAAAGTTCGAGACCTATCATACCGACCTCCGCGAAACCCTGAAGCTGACCAAAGCCTTCGACGGCGACCTTGCGCCCTATGTCTACGAGCCGCTGAACGAAACAGCGCGTATCGGCACCATCGTTGCGGAAGCGCTGGCCGACCGGCAGCAGAGCGGTCCGCGCGGAGTTACGGTCAGCGTGAAGCGGCAGATCTGAGCGCACGCCGTTTCGCCCGGCTCTGGTTTGCCTATTCCCGCCAATGGTCGCCGACCCAAAGCGTCGGCTTGATGTAGTGACGCAGGTCGCTGAAGACGGAATGTCTGCGTTCTCGGCCGGTGATCACGTTCATGAAATAGGTTGCGGGCGCCGTTGCGACCTGCTTGCCTCCGTATTTTCCTTCCAAGGCATGCTGGGGCAGCAGGCCACGCGGAAAGATGACGACGCGGGCCGACTTCGGCAGCTTGGGCGGCAAGAAATAGTTCAGCGGAAAGGGCCGGCGGCAATCCTGGCGGAAATGCAGAACCCAGCGTCTGGGATAGAATTTAACGCCACCCGGTGCGTTCTTTGTGACGAAGCGCTGCTCGTACCGATACTTGTCCGCAACCTTTTGTGGATCGGCACGAAATTTCTCCTGGATCGGCACCAGCTTGCCGACGGGAAAACGAAACAGCGACGTTTGACCCAGGCGTTCGAACGGCGTGGTCTGGTTTTTGGCCATGACCACATCGTCCGGTTCGCCGACGGTGAAGAAGTCGTCGAGCGACGAGACGATCACCAGATCGAGATCCAGAAACAGCACGGTGCCTTTGAGTTTCCCCAGCGTGGCGCCCCAAAGACGCGCCTTCGGCCAGATCCCGCGGGAATTGACCGGCATCACCACATCGAGTTCGGGAAGATCCTCGCACAAGACCTCCGGCCGGATGCCGTCACGGTTGTCGGTGAAACATGTGAACGTGAAGGGCGGCGTAATATTCCGCTGCACCATGGCGTAGAGCCTGTTGATGAAGGGAGGGCCGTATTTCGTGCCCCAATTGATGCAGATGATCTGCTTCACGCCACCGCTTGCGTCTAATATTTTCGACATCATGTTTCGGCCCCTTACGGCGCTCGCCCTTACGGGTCTCAGAGCAGCTCACGCTCCACTCCCTACAACAATTGTACTCTCGCTTTAAGGGGGAAGATGAACGCACGAGGCATCGGCAGCCAGACCGAGACACGCGGCAAGCCGCAATCGCGGCTGCCGCGTGGGGCCGATCAGCGCTGCTGGACGTGGAGCATGCGCTCGCGCGTGGCGAACCACTCTTCCGAATAGTCGTCATTCTTGTATTCTTCGAAATACGGGCCACCGTCCGTGAAATGCACGAGGGATGCATCCTCACTGCGCTCGTATTCATTGACCAACCAGTTCCAGGCTGGCGGCAATTCGCCGATAAGCTCTTCCGATTCCAGCCATTTGAACTGGTGAAGCTCCAGACCCGTTGCCGTGTTGACGTAGTCAAGGTCGAGCTTGCGGCACTTGGCGTTGTTGAACAGGATCACGCTCGACCAGTTCTTCTTCTCGTACTTCGTCTGGACCTGACCGAGGAACTTCGTTTCGACCTTCGGAACATAGTTGTGCTTGACGCACATGGCTGCGTAACGATCTTCTTTCACCTCCCACAGCTTGGCGATGTCGGTGCGCATGAGCATGTCGCAATCGGCAAAGAGCGACCAGCCTTCGTAATTGCTTAGGTAAGGCACGAGGAAGCGCGAGAAAGAAAATTCCGTCGACTGCAGCGCATTGCGCTCGCGTGTGAAGATGTTGCTGACATTGCTCAGCACGATCGGCGTAAATTTGACGGGGATGGAGCTCTTCTCAAGAATGCTCTGGCAAAGAACGTGATACGCGGCGACTTCCTTGGTATCGAAACCGATGAAGACATTGGCAATTTCGGTCATATCTCTCTCATTCCTCAGGTGCGTTTCCCATCGCTGCGGGGCGCGTCGTCTGGTCGATGCCGGCGGGTCCCATGGCGCAATCTCATGCAGGCCGCTCGTCCCCTTGAGGAATCCGCCGCGCGACATGGTTCGTCGTGGCTATCTTTATCGGATATCAGCGGTTTTCGTAAGCTGCAACCCTATGAAGGATCACGACAGCGCAACGGTCCGGCACGGTTTCAGGCTTCGCGATCGGTCATGGACGCGTCTCGAATGTCTTCGAGGCGCGAAACGTGGCGGATGCCGATGGACGCAGACAAACCCTCTTCCGTCGTGAAGACATCGGGGCGCTCCCGGAGTTTCGACAGGACATACGCGTCTTCGGCAATCTGGCGCCGCGTGTTGCCATTCTCGTTGTAGGAGTGGCCCATGACGGTGAGCGAGAAGCCCGCCAGCGTGACGGAAGGCACGCCCATGAAGAGCGCGTAGCAAAGGGCCGCGACGCCATTCGTGACGTGGCCGGTTTCGCCGATGTCCTTTGGCATGCCGCCGCACATGTGCTCGACGATCGCCTCACGCTCCTCCTTGGTGGCACGCATGAGGCTTCGGTAGCGAACACTGGGTTTCATGAGTAACTTCAGGTGCATGACCCAGAGCGGACGGGTATGGAGCCATAGAAGGCCGCGCGTGCGAACATCGGGATGTTCCTCCCAGGACTTCTTGCGCTTTCGAAACGTCAGGTCCGCCGCGGGGAGCCCGAGCATGTTGGCCGTCTTGCCGGCATTGTTCACGTCCATTCGGGCGCAGTGCGCGACGATGTCAGACGGCAGCGTCGGGTTGGGTGCGGACCCCAGCACGAGCCATGGCCGATCGAGAATCTCGAGCTTCGCAAGCCACCGGCGGTGGGTCTCTCTCAATGCCTGCAACTCTTGCTTCTTCATCTCGCCGTCCCGGGAAGCGGTGAACCGTCCGACGGGCACCACGATAAAGTCTCATTTTACGGCTTTTCCCTCTGCGGGCGTCGGCCGGATCTGTCGTGAGTAACGCACAGATAGGACCGATATGCCCCGGACAGGTCAGGATGTCATGCCGTTTTTGTAAGCGAGTAGCGACAACAGGGCGTCCGAGAGCTAATCGAAGGACTGCGGTCTCAGCGAGAACCGCTTTTTTACTTTCTTCTGCACAAGACGACGTACAGAGTCTGGGATAGGGAATCAGCCCATGGCCGCTTCGGCTGGATCGAAACATGTCATAGGCGCGAAGCATATCGATTATCGCCCCGACCTCGATGGTTTGCGTGCGCTTGCCATTCTGCCGGTTCTTCTTTTCCATGCCGATGTCGCGCTGTTCCGCGGTGGCTTCGTCGGGGTCGATGTGTTCTTCGTCCTCTCGGGCTACTTCATGGCGAAGATCATCCTGTCGGATCTCGAGGCGGGAACATTCTCCTTTCCAGCCTTCTATATCCGCCGAATCCGGCGGATCATTCCCGCGCTGTTCGCGATGATGGCAATCACGGCCGTCTTTGCCTGGTTCCGTCTGATGCCGCAGGAGTTCCGCTATTTCGGCGACAGCGTGCGAGCCGCCGCACTGTTCTCGGCCAATGTTCTCTTCCGCCAGGAAAGTGGCTATTTCGACATTTCGGCCGAAATGAAGCCGCTGCTGCACACATGGTCCCTGTCCATGGAGGAGCAGTTCTACATCCTGTTTCCGATCTCGCTGTTCCTCGCCTTCACCTTCGCCCGGCGGTTCATCCTGCACATCACGGGTGGTCTCATCCTGATCTCGTTCGGTGCCTGCCTTTGGGCGACGAGCCATTCCCCGGAAAAGGCGTTCTTCCTTCTGCATTTCCGCGTCTGGGAATTGTTGATCGGTGCACTGGTCGCCTTCGCACCACGGCCGAACTACAGCGAGCGGGTGGCGGCTCTCCTCAGCACCGTGGGCCTTTCGGCGATCCTGGCCGCGATCTTCCTCTATTCCTCCGCGACGCCTTTTCCCGGGCCTTTTGCTGCTGTTCCGGTGCTGGGCGCAGCCCTCGTGATCCATGCCCGGTCAACGCGCTGGTTTCCCGCCCGCTTCCTCACCCATGGCGCGTCTCTCTTCATCGGCCGCATCTCCTATTCGCTCTATCTCTGGCACTGGCCGATCATCGTGTTTTATCGCTACGAGACCGGCCACCACCTGACACTCACCGACAGTCTGATGGTCGTCGTCCTGTCCTTCATTTGTGCAACGCTGTCGTGGCGGTTCATCGAGCAGCCTGCCCGCACCGCCGCAGTCTTCCGGTCGCGCGGTCTCGTCCTGTCGCTGCTGGGAACGACAATGGCCGCGGCCGCGACGTTCGGCTTCGTCGTGACACGGTATGAGGGTATTCCTGAGCGCCTGCCTGCTGATGTCTATTCGATCTATTCTGCGACTTATGACCAGAGCCCCTTCTTTGCACCGAACTGCTTCACCGATACCGATGGTCAGGGATTGCAGACGCAAGCCATCCGGGACGGTGCTGTCTGCCCGATGGGCGCTGCCGCGACAGGGGCGCCGCGCTTCATTGTCTGGGGGGACTCTCATGCGGCGGCAATAGCGCCGGCCATCGATGCAGCCGCGCGCAAGGCAGGCATCTCCGGTCTTTTCGTTGCGCGGGCCTCCTGTCCGCCTCTCCCTGACGCTGTCTTCGGGCCAGAGCGCGTCGTCAATCGCTGCCGTGAGACCTTGGCGGCGACTTTCGGCCTGATCGAGCAGAAAAAGATCCCCTATGTCTTCATGGTCGGTTACTGGCCGAAATATGTTCACCGTACCGAACTGCCCGGGGAAGGCGTCTTCTTCAACACATCCGAACCGCTGTCTCTACCTGACTGGTCGGCGCCGGTTCGCGACAGCCTGAAGGCGACCATCGATGCGTTTGCGCAGCAGGGCACGCGAGCGATCCTTGTTCAGGATGTACCCGAAATGGGCGTGAAGGTGCCGGAAGCGCTGGCGCGTGCGAAAATGACCGACGAAAATGTCGATTTCAGCCTGCCCCTCAGCTACACGCTGCAGCGGCAGAGGCTGGCGCGCGACATGCTGTTCGGGCTTGCGCGGGAAACGGGATCTTCGATTGTCGATCCTTTCGCGTTGCTCTGCGACGCGACGCGATGCCATCCGGTTGCCAATGGCGGCATCCTCTATCGCGACAGCGATCATCTCTCCCTGACCGGCGCGAGATTCCTGTCGCCACTCTTCGACGAGACGATGGCGATGATCGCCAAACCGCCGGGCGAGACATCTCAGCCTTCGGGGGATCGCTGGAGCATGGCGGTGCCGGAGACGCAGCGCCGATGAAGATAGAAGCGTTTTACAAGCCGGTTCGCCGGCAGACCCTGGAGGATCTGCCGATCAGGCGACGGCGCTGAGCCGCGATGCCTGAGTCTGGCCCGGGGCAGTCTGCGCCGCGCCCGCGTCGTCGCGATGCGCGGCATTCAGGCAGCGGGCGACCAGGTCGTGATGGATCCAGCGCACGGGACCGGCGGGCGCTGAGGTTGCGCCGAAGATGAGCCGGCCGGTTGCCTCCACCACCAGCGTACTCAGGAGATCGCTGATCAATTCCTTGCCGTCGCGGTGCATGGCGGTGATGTCGTTGGAGGTACCGATCGTCAGATCCGCCTGGGCCTGGCTGTTGGGCATCGGCCAGGCGCTGAAATCATAGAACGGCACCATGACGGCGCTCGCCTGCAGATCCTTGATCCGGCTTAGCACATCGGTCACCGAGTGGCCGTCGGCCAGCAGAGCTTCGCAGGCCTGCCACTGTCCGTCCGCCCAACGGCCGCCATTCTCACGCTTCAAGGCCAGCAGAAGCGGGATCAGGGGAAGCTCGATGCCGGTGAAGACGTCGGAAGAATTGGTGCGGATTTCAGGGCAGTTGTAGACGGTCGCCGTCACGCCGGCGTCCCACGCTTCCGATGCGATGGCCTCAAGCCGCATCTTGGCGTAGCCCTGCGTATAGTTCGTGTAGGTCTGCCAGCGATACGCGTCGCCGATGAGAATGCCGGTCCCGTGATAGCCGTAGGCGGTATAGCGCACGGAACTGCCCGAGGCTTCCACCCGCGTGCGGATCGCGGCGCTTGCATCGATCAGATGACGGAAGGTGTTGGCCGAGACTTCATCGAAGTTCTGGAGGATCAGCTTGCCCATGTCGCTGTCGAGCAGGGTCTGCGACGACATGTGGCGGGCGCCGGTACCCTTGTAGATCCTGTTGGCGACGACGAGCAGGACCTTGGCCTTCGGAATGCCGCCAGCCATCGTGTGCGCGAAGAAGACGTTGCGCCCCTCCGGAATCATGCCGTCGAGAACTGCCATGACCTGCGCCAGCGCCGTCTCGAACCGGTTCGTCGCAATCGCCTTGCAAGTCTCGATATGATCCCAGTCGATCTTTGCGTCCTGCCACGTCTGAAGCGTGAGGTCCGCCAGAAGATCTGTCGGTGTCGGGCCACCCTCCGGGCCGTCGAGATCGAAGCCGGCCATCAGCGGCACGTTGATGATCGTGCCGCCCAGCCGCGCCTCGGCCGCCGAAAGCTCGTCTGGGGTGAGCGGACGCAGCGCATTGTTTTCATCGCGACGGCCAACCGTGATGCCGACGATCTGCATACCGACCTTGCGGGCCTGATCGAGAAGGCCTGTCGCATATCCGCGGCCGAACAACTCGCCGAAGAGAACGAAGATGTCGCCCTTCCGAAACAGCGTGTTGCCGGCGATGCTTTCCAGTGCGATCGGGTTTTCCATGGTCATGTCTTCAGGTCGTGGGTCGTTGCGCGCAGGTCGCAACAGTCGTTGATCATCACATGAACGGAGTTCGCCGCAATGGAAAGTCATTTAACGTGACGGATTATATCGAAACGTGAACCGCATGCGGCATTGACGATGGCGATCGTCGCGCGCGTCAGCGTCTTCGGTCTGCCGAAAGTGCGGGATCAACCGAGAGTGGGCTGCGAACGAGCCGGCGGCACCCTTTGGCACCCGAGAGTGCCGCCAGGTGCAGCAGGCATCTTCAAAAGCCGGTGTGCACGGTATGATGGTAATGACCGTGTTTTGGCGACTCCTATATTTCGGGTCCGTATATCGGAAGCGCATGAGATAGATCTTACGCCCAACGGAGGATTGCTATAGGCGAAATTAGGCCGTTATTTTCGAATATACATGTTTTAAGAAGAACGGATATACAGAATTTAGACTTGTAGATTATTGAATTTTTCTTCCGGAGGCCAATCTCATTCTTTTCACGACGATGGAGGGCGATATGGAAGACATCGCAAAGAAGCGTCGCACGCGCGGGCAAGGTGCGCTGGGCGACATTACGGCAACCAAGCAGACCGTCATGGAAATGCAGCGTCGCCAGGAGGACGAGCGTCGGCAAAAGACCGAGCGGCTGCGGGCCCAGCGGCTTGCCAAAGATACCGGCAGCAAGAGTCACGAAACGGCAAGCGGTCCAGCATGAGAATTCGATTCTTTACCGACGAGGGCGGTCGGATCGACGAGAGTGGCGGCGTTTCGCTTCCTGACCAGGCGACCGCGGAACAGGAGGCGCTCGGCGCTCTTTGCGACTGGCTGAGGGACCTGCAGCCGACGGCGCTTCCGGCGACGACAGCTGTGATTGGCGAGCGGGCCGATGGGACTTTGCTCTTCCGGGTGCAACTTGATGTCGACATCGAACGTTTTGATAGTGATGGATCATGATCAGCGTTTCACGCCCGCCCGCGCCGCACCTCGGCGCAGACCTGCCTCCTCTTTAGCGGCGAGAGGTTCTGTGATGGATGTGCCGGAAAACGATTCGGAACAGGGCCTGGCGCTGTTCGACTTCGCATTCCGGCATGCGCCGATCGGCATGGCGCTGGTGGATACGGAGGGCCGGATCGTCCGCGGAAACCGGTCCTTCTCCAGAATGGTCGGCATCTCAGCTGACCGTCTCAACGGGGTGCTGTTCGCGGATTTCACGCATCCCGATGATCTCGACGCCGATCTCGCGCTCTTCAACCAGGTGCTGGCCAGGCAGCGCGACGGGTATACGATCGAGAAACGCTATATCCGCCCGGATCGGTCGCTTCTCCCTGTGCGAATCCACGTCGCCGCGATGCGCGGCAGTGACGGCGAGGTCGTTCGGTTCATTACCCAGGTCGAGGATATCACCCAGGCGAAGCAAGCCGAGCGGCAGCTCGCCGAACGCGCGGCGCAGCTGGAACTGGCACTGGAGACGGTGCGCGGCGGCTTCTGGCAGCTGGATATAGCGGCCCAGGCCTTCGAAACATCCGATCGGCTCGCTCAGTATATCGACGGCCCGGATGCGACGGGGCTTGATATCGATACGTATGTGAGCAAGATCAACGGGCTCGACAGGCCTTCGGCCGATCTCAGCCCGCTTATCTGCGGTACGGTCGATCAGAACGTTGCCGAATACAGGCTGGAGACGATCGCCGGAGAGCGATGGATGCGATGCGATCGACGCCTCCTGCGGGATGCCGATGGCAAGCCGCTGAAGATCGTCGGCATGGCGATCGATTTTACGGAGGAGCATCGCCAGATCGAAGATCTGCAGCGCAACGCGCAGACCGACAGTCTGACGGGGCTCCTCAACCGCCGCGGCCTCGAAGCGCGCTTCTCGCAGCTGACATCATCCGCGGGGTTTGCGGTTCTCGTGATCGATCTCGATGGTTTCAAACAGGTCAATGATCGGTACGGCCATGCGGCCGGCGATGCGGTGCTGGTGGAAACGGCACGCCGATTGACGTCCTGCGTCCGTTTCGATGATCTCGTTTGCCGGGCAGGTGGGGACGAGTTTGTCGTCGTGATTGCCGGCGACAGGGAAACGGGCATTTCCGTCGCCGACCGCATGGTGGGTGCGATGCGAACGTCGTTTTCGCTCCGCGACGCGGATGCCCCGGTCGATGTGCGCGCGAGCATCGGCGGTGTCTGGGCCGTGACCAATCGCGACCTCGACCGCATGATCGCGCATGCAGACACGCTTCTCTACCGCGTCAAAGCATCTGGCAAAGACGGGGTCGGATTCGATCGTCACGCCTTTTCCTGAATGACGACCATCAAACCCTGCGCTTGCGAGACGCCAAGCGCCGACGAGCGCGACGAGGAGATCGATATGCCGACATCAAAACGAACCTGGCTCATCACAGGCTGCTCGACCGGTTTCGGGCGGGCTCTGGCCAAGATCCTGATCGCGCGTGGTGACACCGTGTTTGCGACAGCCCGAAATCCCGAGCAGATCGCGGATCTGGTCGAGGGCCACGCCAACGCCTATTCGCTGAAGCTCGATGTGACCTCGCATGACGATATCGCCGCTGCCGCCGCGCGGGTCGAAGAGGCGGGCGGGGTCGATGTCCTCGTCAACAATGCGGGCTATGGCTACCTCACAGCCTTCGAAGAGGGAAACGAGGCCGGCTACCGGGCGCAGTTCGAGGCGAACGTCTTCGGGCTGATTGCCATGACGAAGGCTGTCCTGCCGTCCATGCGAAAGCGCGGAACCGGCCACATCGTCAATATCGCCTCTGTCGGCGGTCTCGTTGGCAATCCCGGCTCCTCTTATTATGCCGCAACGAAATTCGCCGTGGTCGGCATGTCCGAGGCCCTGTCGAAGGAAGTGGGTGCGCTCGGCATCAAGGTAACGGTCGTCGAGCCGGGGCCGTTCCGGACGGACTGGGCAGGCCGCTCGCTTCAGTCGTCTGCCGGACGGATCGACGCCTATGCGAAGACCGTGCACGAGCGGCTCGATCAGGTCGCGCAGCAGAGTGGCCATCAGCCGGGCGACCCTGTCCGCGCGGCGGAGGCCATCCTTCAGGCGGTCGAGAGCGACGAGCCTCCGCTGAACCTGATCCTTGGCGCGCCGGGGTTGAAGCTGGTGAGAGGGAAACTGGCCACACTCATAGCCGAGATCGATCGCTGGGAGTCCGTCACGCTCGGTGCGGACTACCCCGAGGCCTGAGATCGCCCGGTCGACACCGATGAGCCTCCGCGGCTGTGCGCCGGGCTCGAACATCGGAGGCATCCATCGGGGCGCGACAGATCGATGCCGCGCTCCGATATCCGTCTTCGTGATCAGGCCAGAACGGGCAAGGTCCCGACGATGCGCAACGCGAGGCCTTCATAGGCGTCCAGCGTGATGGTCAGGGCGCCGTCTTCCTGAAGGTCGCCTTCGATCGTTTCGCCGATCATATCGACCACCGGGCCGGGGGTGACCTGCGGCAGGGTGATCACCTCTTGCAGCGCGGTGCTGCCGAAATTGAGGGCGGTAACCTGCGTGCCGCGCCCGTCCGGCAGTTCGTGCACCATGACCAGGAGACCGGGCGTGTCCGTGTCGGGGATCAGGACCTGCCGGCTGGCAGCAAGACCGTAGGCCTCGCGCACCGCAAGAAGCCGCTTCAGCTGGCTTGCAAACGAATCCGGCTGCGTCAGCTGTTCCGTCACCGGGCCGTAGAGTGCACGGGCGCGCGGAACGCCTTCGGCCGATTGCCCGGCGTCCGACTGGCCCGTGAGGTCGTAGGCGCCTCGCTCGATCCACCGCGTATCGCCATCGCCCATGAGATGCTCGACATCCTCCGGGCGGACGGGAAGGGCGCCGACGAGATCCCAGCCGGAGAGCGCGAAAATGCCGGGCTGGAAGGCGTTGTACATGACCAGCAACAGATGGATCTTGCGGATCAGGGCGACCGCCTCGTCGTCGATCGTGTCGAGATCGGCGATACCGAGCGCCGCGGTGATGACGCTGGCGGTGGTGCAGGCGATGCCGTTGGTGACGAAAGGCAGATTGTAGGGCGCGTTGGCGCCGGACAGCCGCTCGCGGATCACATCGCGCAGATGCATCCGCAGTGTCCGACCCTGCCAGGTCTGGCCGCTGAAGCTGTAGATATCGTCGGCATGCAAGGTCCAGAAATGCACGAGCTCGGTCGTCAGTTCGTCATGGTTCTGCAAAGCGTGGATGAGCGAGGCGGGATCGATGCCGAACTCGTGTACGGTGCGCAGCATCATGCGCAGCCACTCGGTATTCCCCGTCAGCAGCGCATGGTGGTAGGCCGGTCGCGTGATGAAGTCATAGGAAAGATCGGCGCCGCCCTTGGACATGGCGGCGATATCGTCGACCGTCAGATTGAGCTCCTGGAACGAGAAGCCGCCCGCCTTGCGCACCATTCCCGCAAGCAGGGCGTTGCCGGTCAGCGACAGAGGATGGCTTTCAGACCAGGCCGGCCCGTCCGGGCGGCGCTCGACGCCGAGAAAGCCGTTGGCATCCAGCCGCAGGCCGCGGGCGCCGAGCTGGTCGATGGAATGGAGGGCATCGCCGATGATCATCTGCTGGGCTGCAAAGGTCGGGTCGAGCCAGTTGAGGCTCGGCTGCCCTTCCTTGAAATAATGGAGGTAGACCCAGCGCCGCAACTTCCCGTCGACACCCTCGACCGGCGCCGTCGCACTCCAGTCGGTTTCCTTCACGCCCGGCTCGAAAAAGATGACGCGCTGAAGCTGGCCGACGATGAAGCCCTTGTCCCTGAAATAATCGACGGTCTCCGCGCCGAGGTTCACGGCGTCGCGCCCTTCCGGCACGTCGGGCAGATGCGACCACTCCTCCTCGGGGATGTCCACCATGTGGTAGAGGCCGGGATAGGCGCCGTGCTTCATTTCGGCGAGACGGAAATCCGCCCCTTTGCCGGTATGGGAGGGAATGACGTCGTCGATCACGATCGCATTGAAGGCGGCGGCCATGCGGCTGATGGCGACGAATTCCTCGGTCGTGCCGAAGGCCGGATCGATGTCGAAGCCGATACGGTCAAAATTGCCGTCGATCGTCGGCGTATAGGCGCCATCCTTGAGGCCGCCGGACCGTTTCGTGGGTCCGACATGGATGCCGCGGACGCCGATCGACGAAAGCGCTGACCAGAGCTGCGGGTCGCCCAGCGTCTTCAAGACGGAATCGCCTTCGCGCGTGATGACGGAAGGGGGATAGGCGGTGAACCAGACCGAGGCGATGGCCGAGGCCGAGCGGGGGCGCGGCTCCGCATAGGGCCGCTGCCAGAAACGCCCCTGTCCACCGTAACTCTCGGCGAAATGGCGTGCCTGGTGCAGCATCGAGGAAGATACGAGGTTCTCGATGTCGTCTTTGCTAGGTGATGTCATGTCAGCCTTTGATCCCGCGCATGGTCTGGTCGTGCCTCTGGTCCACGCTGATCGATGTAGGCGTCGCGCGGCGAAAGGGAACGGCAAAACCGAACTTCGCTCGAAGCTTCGGCGAGAGGCGGGCCTGACGATGTCGGTGAGACTGCGCATTCAAGCGACTGTACCGGCGTGTTTCGCGTCTGTTCATGACGTCACACCGCAGGCACGTGCGCTTCAATCGTCCGTCCGCCGGCACGCCGAGATTCTGGAGGCTCGGTCGCGTCCGGCGTGGCAGGGGGAGCGGCGGCCGCCTGCTGATGAGGCGGCCGCTGTCAGGGTCAGTTAGCCGGCGGTGTCGTGGTTGCCGGAGCCGGTGTGGTGGTGGCCGGCGGCGTCGTGGTCGGTGCCGGAGCCGGGGTCGAAGCGGCCGGCGGCGTGGCGGGCGGTGTGGGCGCCGGAGCGGGGCTGCGCATGACGCTCCAGAGAACGATGACGACGATGACAGCGACGACGGCTGCGATAATGGTGTTGCGGTTCAATGTTGCCTCCTTGGTTAGCAGGCTTAACCTATCCGCGAACGCGTGATTGTCCAAGCCTTTAGCGAGACAGTGATGCTGCGGAGCCGGATTCCCGAGGATGGCAGGCCGAGGGCTCGAAGGACTGCGGCTGCCAGTCTTGCCTTGCCAAGGTAAATATGACAACGAGTGTCATCTTAAGACGGCGAGCGCTCGGCTGGTCGACGACGAGGCTTTCAACGAAACGGGCACCGCATCATGCGCTTCTGGCATCGGATGTCGTGGAAGACGGACGGCATCACCGTCTCGGCGCCGGTGCAGTGGCGCCAGCTCGACGGGATGGTGACGGTGCTCTGGGAAGCCGAGAGCCGGGCCGGGGCGAGCGGCTACTATCTCGCGGACGATCCGCGCATCATGCTGTTCTTCAACGACGTTTCACAGAACGTGCGCATCTCCAACCGCAGCGACGACTTCACCCGCAACGCCCGCGCCATGCCGCGTGCGGTCTACGTGCCCGCCGGCATGCCGATGTGGACCACGAGCCGGAGCGCCCACCGCTTCAGCCACCTCAATCTTCACCTGCACAAGGATACGATCCTTCGCTATCTCGCGCCGTCGATCGGCAGCGCATCGGCGCAGGCAGCGCTTCGCCGTCCGGCCGAACTCCACGACATCGCCGGCATCGAAATGCTGGCCCGTCTTCTGGCGAACGAGATTCGGTCGCCGACCCGGCACGCCGTCTATGCCGAAAGCCTTGTCGGCAGCATCGTGGCGGGTCTTCTCGACATTCCTGCTGAAGAGGATGTGAGGACGGGCGGCCGCCTGACGCAGGCGCAAATGAACAAGCTCGTCGGTCATGCGGAAAAGGTCGGCGGCTATCGCATGTCGGTGGCCGACATGGCCGCGACCGTCGGCCTGTCGGAAAGCTGGTTCTCAAGCGTCTTCAAGAAGACGACCGGCCAGACGCCGCTGCAATGGCAGCTCGGAAAGCGGATCGGGCAGGCCAAGCAACTGCTCGGAACAAGCGACCTTCCGGTCGCCAGCATCGCGGCCCAGCTCGGCTTTTCCGATCAGGCGCACCTGACGAAGGTCTTTCGGCATGTGGAAGGCGAGACGCCGGCCGCGTGGCGGCGTCTGCAACAGATCAGCGGGTCGGGAACGCCCGCCGGCGCGTGACGCGCAAGCGGGCCGCCGTCTCCGTTCCTCACCAGGTCTGGCGAAGCGTGGCCATGAGCTTGCGGCCAGGATTGTAGTAGACGGCGCCCGAATCGGTGCTCGCGATATGCTTTTCGTCGAACACGTTGTTGACGTTCAGCTGCAGCGTCGTGTTTTCCTGGACCTTGTAGGTGTAGGCCAGATCGAACACGACCGCACTCTCGGACGACTTGGTGTTCTCGATGTCGGTGTAATAGGAGTCGAGGTAGCGCGCACCCACGCCGAAGGTCATGTCGCCGCGTGCGCCTTGGCCTTCCAGCGTGTAGGTGCCCCAGATCGAGGCAAGGTGCTTGGGCACCCGCATCAGCCGGTTGCCGTCATTGGCGCCGCCTGGTTCCTCGATCTGAGAGTCGATATAGCTGTAGGCCGCGATGACCGCGATGTGATCCGTCACCTCCGCCTTGGCTTCCAGCTCGAACCCGCGATGCCGGACCTTTTCCACGGACTGCGGCAGGTAGGTCACCTGATCGTAGACGGTGATGTTGCCCTTCGTGAGATCGTAGACGGAGGCGGTGATCAGCGCCGGGAAGGCTTCCGGGCGATATTTGATGCCGACTTCGTATTGCTTGCCGGTCGTCGGGTCCGCGCCCGAGGCCGGCGGGGCCGCGGATTCGGCGTAGCTGATGTAGGGCGCCAGTTCCTCGGTGATCTTGTAGCTCGCGCCGATCCGCTTGGTGAACTCGCTGTGGTCTCCGGACGCCGTCGATCCGGCGAGAAGGTCTGTTTCGCTGAGGTCGAGCCAGTCGTTTCGCAGGCCGACGCTCACCGTCAGCTTGTCGAAGAAGGTCAGGTCCTGCTGAAGATAGATCGCGGCCGTCTTCTGGTCGTTGTTGACGCTGGAAAAGGGTGAGAGGCTGCCCGGCCCACCGGTGTAGATCGGGCTTTCCCAATCGATCGATGGCGCCGCCGTGTAGAAATTGTCGGTGTCGGACTTGAAGGCGTTGTATTCGGTGCCGACCAGCGTGCGGCTCTCGACGGTGTCGGTGCTGGCCTCGTAGACGAGGTTGGCATCGATGATGAACTGTTCCGAGGACTTTTCGCTGCCGAAGAAGTACCGGCTTGCCGTCGTCGTGCCGTCGGTCGGCGTTCCCCCGATATAGGCGCTGCCGAACCCGTCATTGAGATTGCTGTAGCGGGCGTTGGAGCCGAAACTGAAGCCGTTGCCGAAATCATGGTCGAACATGACGCTGTAGGTGTTGCGGTTCGTGTCGCGGAAATAATAGTCCGGCTCGCCGAAGAACGTGTCGCGGTCGAAATCCGTGCCGAGCGGGTGGCCGCCGCTGCCGGGAACGCCGTCCTTGTCGAGATGGTCGAAGACGACCGTCAGATTTGTGGCCGCATCCGGACGCCAGGTCAGTCCGCCCATGATGAAGTTTTCGTCGTCCTGCGAGAAGTCGTATTCTGCGTCGGCGCGCTGGAGCTTGCCCGTCAGGCGGTAGGACAGCGTGTCGTCGCCGGTGAGGTTGTCGCCGACGTCGAAGCCGAGTTCCTTGGACGCGAACGAGCCGCCGGTGCCGTAGACTTCGCCGAACCGTTCCCGCTTGGGTGTCTTCGTGACGTAGTTGACCGATCCGCCCGGTTCCGCCGCGCCGAAGCCGGAGGAGCTTGCGCCCTTCAGAACCTCGATCCGCTCGAAGGCATAGGGCTCTTCGCGCGTTCCGGCAAAGGTCCGGCCGATCGCCAGCCCGTCGCGATAGGTGTAGGGCGTGAAGCCGCGAATGTCGAAATAGTCGTAGCGATCGTCCGACCCGTAGAAATCGGTGACGACGCCGGCCGTGTACTGCACCACCTGCTCGACGCTGTCGGCCGCGCGCTGTTCGATTTCCTTCGACGTGATGACGGAAACCGAAGCCGGCGCCTTGAGAATGTCGGTCGGCAGCTTGCCGGTTGCGGTGGTCTCCGTGGCGACGATCGAGGTCGCGTCGCCATCCGTGTTGAGCACGGTTCCGCTTGACCCGCCACCACGGACGACGATGTTTTCGAGCACCGTCGCGCCACCCGCGGCGTCCTGGGCGAACGCGCCCGCCGGGGAAAGAGCGACCAGTGCGGTGCAGCCGAGCAGGAGCGCGCTCCGGTAGGAGAGCAAGGCTGGCCGCCGGGGGGTGGCTGTTCTGTCGATGTCCATAAGCAGTATCCAGATTGTCGTGAGGCAGGGCCGGTCGCTGTGTGGGCGCCGCCGCGACGCAAACGGCCGCGCGCTGTCCCGCCGACCGTATAACTGGAGGAAATTTATCGAGTATTGTGGATTCCTGCGGTTTTGTAGAATCCCCCGGTTAACTCGGCACAGTTTTCGAGAGCCCGCTGCTTTGGCGTTGACGCCACGCGGTGAAGCTGAGAGTGGAAGTCAACTTTTGTCCGTCAAAGGGATCGCGATGAGATTTCTCCGCTTCGCCACGCATCTTGTCATGGCCGTCTGGCTGCTCGCGCAGGCTCCGGCACAGTCTGCCGAGACCACCGACTACCCGATCACCATCCGGCATGCGTTCGGAACGACCGTGATCGAGACGAAGCCGAAGCGGGTGGCGACGGTCGCTTGGGCGAACCACGAGGTCCCGCTTGCGCTCGGCATCGTGCCCGTGGGCATGGCGCGGGCCAATTTCGGCGACGACGACGGCGATGGCATCCTTCCCTGGGTCAAGGCGCGCCTTGACGCGCTGGGTGGCGCCCCGCCCGTGCTGTTCGATGAAGGCGACGGCATCGACTTCGAGGCCGTCGCGGCAACCCGTCCGGATGTCATCCTCGCGGCCTATTCCGGTATTGGCCAGGCCGATTACGACACGTTGAGCCAGATCGCGCCGGTCATCGCATTTCCGCAGGCGCCCTGGTCCACCGACTGGCGCGAGACGATCCGGCTCGACAGCGCCGGGCTCGGCATGGCGACGGAGGGCGAAGCGCTCATCGATGCCATCGAGAGCGACATCGCCGGCACGCTGGCTGGACATCCGGAGTTGAAGGGCAAGACGGCGATGTTCATCACGCATCTGAGCGCGTCGGATCTGAGCATCATCAATTTCTACACGACCAATGACACGCGCGTGAAATTCTTCGGCGATCTCGGCCTCGCCTCTCCGAAGAGCGTTCTTCAGGCGTCGCAACCGGGGAAATATTCCGGCTCCGTCAGCGCCGAGCAGATCGACGCCTTCGACGATGTCGATATTCTCGTGACCTATGGCGATCGGGCCCTGTTCGAAACGCTGAAATCCAATCCTCTGACGCGACACATGCCGGCGGTGGCGAAGGGAGCGCTGGTCATGCTCGGCAATGATCCGGTTGGCAATGCCGCCAATCCCACGCCGCTGTCGATCCGCTGGGTCCTGAAGGATTACGTGGCGCGGCTGAGCGAGGCGGCGACATCGCGGAAATGACGGTGGTCTCGGTCAAGGCCCTTGCGTCCGTGCATCGCAGCGTCGCGCGCTCCAGAAGATCGCGCGGTCTCTGGCTTGCCCTTCTCATCGCCGCGCTTGTCGTCCTGACGATCCTGTCGGTCACCATCGGCACGCGCGATGTCGCCTGGGCGGAGATCGCGGCGGCGCTTGGCGGGGCGCAGGAAACGATCGGGCAGGCGGCCATCGCCCTTCGCGTTCCGCGCACGCTTCTAGCCCTGTTGGCCGGGGCGGCCTTGGGTCTCGCCGGCGCGATCATGCAGGGCGTGACGCGAAATCCGCTCGCCGACCCCGGCATTCTCGGCGTCAATATGGGTGCGTCGCTTGCGGTTGTCATCGGCGTCGCCTGGTTCGGCATGGCATCGGCGCAGGCCTATATCTGGAGCGCGATTGCCGGCGCGGCGGGTGCCGCGCTCTTCGTCTACACGATCGGTTCGCTCGGGCGGGGCGGGGCGACGCCCTTGAAACTGGCGCTTGCCGGTGCCGCCACCTCCGTCGCCTTTTCCTCGCTGGTCATTGCCGTCGTCCTCCCCCGCGGCGATATCGCCGGTGGCATTCACGCCTGGCAGATCGGCGGCGTCGGCGGCGCGACCTATGACCGCGTCCTTCCGGTCCTGCCCTTTCTCGGGATCGGCTTTGCCATCAGTCTTCTCTCGGCGCGCAAGTTGAACTCGCTGGCGCTGGGCGACGATGTGGCCGCCGGGCTCGGGGAACACGTCGCGGCCGCCCGCGCCGTCGCGTCCTGCGGCGCGATCCTGCTTTGCGGCGCGACCACGGCCATCTGCGGGCCGATCGGCTTTATCGGCCTCATGGTGCCGCATCTCTGCCGCGTGCTGATCGGCGTCGATCATCGCTGGCTGCTGCCGTTTTCGGCGCTCGGTGGCGCGGCTCTCCTGCTCGCGGCCGATATTCTCGGGCGCATCGTCGCGCGACCGGGCGAACTCGATGTCGGCATCATCACCGCGCTCATCGGCGCACCGTTCTTCATCTTGATCGTGCGCCGGCAGCGGGTGCGGGAACTGTGACCGTGATGCAGCCGACCATCGAACGCCTGGCGCTCAACCGCCGACGCCGGACGCGGCGTCACAGGACGGCCGTTCTGACACTTCTGATCCTCGTCGGTCTCCTCTTCGGCCTGACCCTATCGGTCGGACAGAGCATCGTCGCGCCGGTGGACGTCCTGCGCATCCTCATCGGTGAGCCCGTTGCCGGAGCGTCCTTTACCGTCGGCCAATTGCGCCTGCCGCGCGCCGGTCTTGCGGTCCTCTCGGGCCTCTGCTTCGGCCTCGGCGGCGCCGCCTTCCAGATCATGCTGCGCAATCCCCTGGCCAGCCCCGACATCATCGGCATCACCTCGGGAGCCGGCGCTGCGGCGGTCTTTGCGATCGTCGTGCTCCAGATGTCCGGTCCGATGGTCTCTCTTCTGGCCGTGGGTGCCGGACTTGGCGTCGCCATGCTGGTCTACGGGCTGTCGTTCCGCAACGGCGTCGGCGGGACACGGCTCATCCTCGTCGGCATCGGCGTCTCCGCCATGCTGCAGAGCGTGATCGCCACGATCCTCTCGACAGCGCCGTCCTGGAGCCTGCAGGAGGCGATGCGCTGGCTTACCGGCAGCGTCAACGGGGCGCAGTCGCAGCAGGCGCTGCCGCTCCTTCTCGCGCTCGGTGTCTTCGGCGGGGTCCTCCTCAGCCGGGCCCGCGATCTCGATGCGCTGCGGCTCGGCGACGATACCGCCTCGGCCCTTGGCGTCCGGGTCGCGCAGACGCGCATGGTGGTGATCGTTTGCGCCGTCGGCATGATCGCGGTGGCGACCGCCGTCACCGGGCCGATCGCCTTCGTCGCCTTCCTCTCGGGGCCGATCGCCGCGCGCATCGTCCGCGCGAACGGTTCGCTGCTCCTGCCGGCCGCTCTCGTCGGGGCCATCCTCGTGCTCGCCGGGGATTATCTCGGGCAGGTCCTGCTTCCCAGCCGATATCCGGTCGGCGTCATCACCGGCGCTCTCGGCGCGCCCTATCTGCTGTTCCTGATCGTCCGCGTCAACCGGACCGGAGGTTCCCTGTGACCGATCACACTCTCGTTGCGACAGGTCTTTCCGCCGGATATGACGGCAAGGAGATCCTGCAGGGCCTGGATCTTGCCATCCCCTCGGGCCGGATCACGGTCGTCGTCGGCGCCAATGCCTGCGGAAAGTCCACCTTCCTGCGGACCCTGTCGCGGCTGCTGGCTCCGACGAAAGGCCATGTCCTCCTCGATGGAGCCTCGATCCACCGCATGCCGGCGCGCCAGCTTGCCCGTACGCTCGGCCTCCTGCCGCAGGCGCCGATCGCGCCGGAAGGCATCACCGTCGTCGATCTCGTCAGCCGGGGGCGTCATCCCCACAAGAGCCTGTTCTCCCGCTGGACGCGTGGGGACGACGAGGCCGTGGATGGCGCGCTGGCCGCGACCAAGACCTTCGATCTCGCCGAAAGACCGGTGGATGAGCTTTCCGGCGGGCAGCGGCAGCGGGTCTGGATCGCCATGGCGCTCGCCCAGGAGACGGACATCCTGCTCCTCGACGAGCCCACCACCTTTCTCGACATCAACCACCAGATCGACGTGCTCGATCTCCTGACCGACCTCAATCGCGAGCGCGGCACGACGATCGTTATGGTGCTGCACGATCTCAACCTCGCCGCGCGCTATGCCGATGCGCTCGTCGCGATGGCCGGCGGGCGGATACATGCCTTCGGAACGCCGGAAGAGGTGTTGACGGAAGACATGGTCCGCAAGGTCTTCGGGCTCGAAAGCCGCGTCATCTCCGATCCCCTGTCCAGGCGCCCGATGATGCTGCCGATCGGGCGTCACAAGATGGCCGGAAACGAGGCTGCTTGATCTGCAGCCGCGACGGATGCTAGGCGGCGTTCCAGATCGCGCCTTGAGGGAGATGGCTCATGACCACCACGGACTACACGGCCTTCGTTGCCGCACTCGCGGGCGAGGGACAGCCGATGGCCGCCTATGCGGCCCTGGAGGCGCTGACGCAGGCGCTGGTCGGCGTGAAGCTTTTCACCATCATGACGAGCGACACGACGACCCGCGTGGCCGAGCGGGTCTACTCCAATATGCCCGAGCAGTATCCGGTCTCCGGCACGAAGCCCTATAACGAGACGCACTGGTCCGACATCACGCTGACCCAGCAGAAGACTTTCGTGGCCAACACGATCGAGGAGATCGCCGCCGTGTTCGGCGACTACGAACTGATCGATTCGCTCGGGTGCCAGTCGGTCATTAACGTGCCGATCGTGGTCGGCGGGACAGTGATCGGCACCATCAACTGCCTGCACGAGGCGGGTTTCTACACGCCAGAACGCGTTGCGGCGGCGGAAGCTCTGAAACTGCCCGGTACCGTCTGCATGCTTTTGGCTGCAGGGGGCAACGACGACACCGAAAACGTCGCCGTCGTCTGAACCCAGGCCCTGCCGCACGCCTCGGCCGTCAGATCAGCCCGCGGGACGCGAGATTGCGCATGAAGGCCGCAAGACCGAAGGTCCATTCCGGCGCATGGTTGGACAGGGCGACGGTGTTGGTCAGCGCGCCGAGTTCCGGGTTGGAGATCGTCACGACATCGCCGATCTTGTGCGTAAACCCTTCCCCGGCAACATCGCGGTCCTCGACGGGCGCAAACAGCGTTCCCATGAACAGCATCAGGCCATCGGGATACTGGTGATGGCGTCCGATGGTCTGGGCGACGAGGTCGAGAGGGTCGCGGCTGATTTCGCGCATGGTGCTTTTGCCGCCCATCTCGAAACCATCGGTGCCCCGGATCGCAAGGTCGAGGTCGGCCGTGCGGATGTCGTCGATCCCGTAGGTCTCGTCGAACAGCCGGATGAAGGGGCCGAGTGCCGAGGATGCATTGTTGTCCTTCGCCTTGCCGAGCAACAGGGCCGACCGGCCCTCGACGTCGCGCAGATTGACGTCGTTGCCGAGCGTCGCGCCCTTGACCCGGCCCTGACTGTCGACCGCCAGGACGATCTCCGGCTCGGGATTGTTCCATCTGGAGATCGGGTGAAGGCCGACGGAGGCCCCCCAGCCGACCGAGGAGAGAACAGGCGCCTTGGTGAAGACCTCTGCGTCCGGGCCGATGCCGACTTCGAGATATTGCGACCAGATGCCCTCCTCGACCAGCGCCGCCTTTACGGCGGTCGCTGCGGGCGATCCCGCTTTGAGATCGCGCAGGCTGTCGCCGATGATCGCCGTCACGCGCTCGCGCACTTTCGCGGCAAGAGACGGGTTCCCCGCCGCCTTTTCCTCGATGACGCGCTCGATCATCGAGCGGGCGAAGGTGACGCCGCAGGCCTTGACGACCTGCAGATCGCAGGGGGCCAGCAGATGCAGGTGGCCCCTGTCCGCGTCATGATCGCGCGACGACGTCACGACCGCGTCCAGCGTGCCCAGAGGCTCGCCCTTTAAGTCTCGCACGCGCGCTGCCGGATCGTCGCTCTCCAGAAGGTCGCGGACCGTCGGCACGTCGCGGCAGGTGATGTCGTACAGCATGCCGTCGCGCACAGTGACCACGGCCGGGCCGATGTCCGGTCGCCAGACCCGGCCGATGAAGGTGCCGGAGCGGGGAAGGGAGATCTCTGATGGCATGGGTATGTCCTTGTCTGTCTTTGGCATCGTCATTGATCTCGTATCGTCAGGCGTCCGGCTGCTGGATCGATTGCAGCAGCGTTTCGCGCGCGGAGCGCAGATGCCGTCGGCAGGCCTGTTCGACCTTGGCCGGGTCGCGGGTTTTCAGGGCCGCGATGTAATCCAGGTGCTCTTCCACCGCCCGTGCATTGCGCTCGCGGTCGTTCGCCTTGTTCCACTGGTAGTGATAGTGGAACACGATGGTGATGATGTCGTAGAAATCGATGATGAAACGGTTGCTCGACGAGCGGTGGACGAGGAGATGAAAACGCTCGTCAAGCTCGGAGAAATCGCGATAGCGGGTGTCGATGTTTGCGAGCATGTCGCGGTGTAGCGCCTCCATCTCCGCGAGATCCCGCCAGGCCGGATGATCTTCGGGAAGGGCCGCAAATCCCGCAGCCGAGCGGAGCTCAAACATCTCCCGGATCTCCGTCAGCTCCAGCGCGAATTCGCGGGTGAAGCCCTTCAGGACCCAATGGCTGTTCGGCCGTTTCTCGATCAACCCGAAGCGGCTGAAGCGGATGAGAAATTCCCGGACGCTGGTCGTCCCCGTGCCGATGTCGCGGGCCAGTTCCAACTCGTTGATCTGCATGCCGGGCTCCGCGCCACCGGCCAGGATCCGGCGCATGAAACTGCGCTCGATGATGTCGGACAGCGAGCTCGTCTCCTCGGCGGGAAAGAAATCCGAAGGGCGCGGCGGGCGCAGCATGGCCTTGGAGCGCTTGTCCCAGGCGATGATCTCCAGCGCCTTCAGCCGCTCGAGAATGGCGCGCACGGTCGTGCGGCTGACGCCGAGCGTCGTCCCCAGCTCAAGCTCGGACGGAAGCCCCTCGCTTTCCGCGACAAGCGTCAGACACCGGTTGAAGGCGTCCTTGAAGACCGTGTTCTGTTTCGCCATTCCTCTTTTCGCACCTCCTCCCGAGCAACCTGTTTCGGCCGGTTCTTACAGGGGTATGGGCGCGTCCTCCAAGGCGCATAATACAAGTTGACGGAAAACTGTCTATTGTAGATAAAATAACAAACAAGCGGATCGGTGACGATCTTCGACCAAGGCAATGCAGACGGAATTTATGCCATGAAGACCCGCAAGATCGGCACCACGGACCTGTCCGTCACGGAATACAGTTTCGGGACCGCGCCGCTCGGCGGCATGTATCGGACCTGCCCGCGCGATACGGCGATGGAGACGCTGCAGGCCGCCTGGGATTCGGGCATGCGGTTTTTCGATACGGCCCCGTGGTACGGCTTCGGTCTCGCAGAACGGCGGGTGGGCGATTTCCTGCGGGACAAGCCGTCGGGGGAGTATGTCGTGTCAACGAAGGTCGGGCGGCTCCTGCGTCCGGTCGCGGACGACAAGGTTCCCGCCTTCGGATTCGTCGATCCCCTGCCGTTCCAGACAGACTACGACTATTCCTATGACGGGATCATGCGCTCGGTCGAGTTCAGCTACGCCCGGACCGGTCTCAACCGGCTCGACATCCTGTTCGTCCACGATATCGGCGTCTACACGCATGGCGCGGAACGCAATGCAGTCTATCTCCGGCAATTGCTCGATGGTGGCCTGAAGGCGCTGGCCGAACTGAAGGCGAGCGGTGCCATTTCCGCCTATGGTCTCGGGGTCAACGAAGTGCCCGTCTGCCTCGACGTGATGCGCGAAGCCGATCTCGACTGCATCCTGCTTGCCGGGCGTTACACACTGCTCGATCGCACCGGTGTCGCCGAATTGCTGCCGCTCTGTGCTGCAAAAAAGACCTCTCTGGTCGTGGGCGGCGTTTTCAATTCCGGCATTCTTGCCACAGGCGCCACAGAGGGCGCACATTTCGATTACGGACCGGCTTCGCCGGACGTTCTCGCCAAGGTCGGCGCCATGGAGAAGATCTCGGCCTCGCAAGGCGTGCCCCTGGCAGCGCCGGCCATGCAATATCCGCTGCAGAATCCCCTGGTGGCATCCGTCCTGCTCGGCACCGCCAAGCCTTCGAGCCTCACGCGCAACATGGCGCTGGAAGCGCATCGGCTGCAGCCGGAAGATTTTGCGCCCTATGACGCGCATACGCTCGTTGCGCCGCCTCTGGGCACCGACGCCGTTCGGGTCTGAAGATCCGCGAAAAGAGAGCGTGCGACGTCGGGAAAGCCAGTTGCAAACGGATTGCTCTTGGGCTAGCGTCGGATCGGAAAATGTTTTTTATAGATAAAGACCGCATCGCCGCGTCTTCGGTACGGTCGGAGGAAAACGAAACAAGACGTTGTTGGAGGAGAACAACACCATGACACTGCTGAACCATATTCTGTCGCGTCGCGCCTTTGCACGTCGCTCGCTTGCAAGCGTTGCCGGCGCGGCCGTTATCGCCACCATGATGCCGATGGGTGCCTTTGCCCAGGACGTCACCATTCCGATCATCGTCAAGGACACCACCTCGTTCTACTGGCAGATCGTTCTCGCCGGCGCGCGCAAAGCCGGCAAGGACCTCGGCGTCAACGTTCCGGAACTCGGCGCACAGGCCGAAACCGACGTGAACGGCCAGATCAGCATCCTGGAAAACGCGGTTGCGGGCAGCCCTGCCGCGATCGTGATTTCGCCCACCGAATTCAAGGCGCTCGGCAAGCCGGTCGATGAGGCCGCCAAGTCCGTTCCGATCATCGGCATCGACTCGGGCGCCGATTCCAAGGCCTTCAGCTCGTTCCTCACCACGGACAACGTCCAGGGCGGACGAATCGCGGCCGACGGCCTCGCAGCCGCCATCAAGGCAGCGACCGGCAAGGACGAGGGCGAAATCGCCATCATCACCAACACGCCCGGCGCCGGCTCGCTGGAACAGCGCAAGGAAGGCTTCCTCGACCAGATCAAGTCCAAGTATCCGGGCCTGAAGGTCGTGGCCGACAAGTATGCCGATGGTCAGGCCTCTACGGGCCTCAACATCATGACCGACCTCATCACCGCCAACCCGAACCTCGTCGGCGTCTTCGCCTCCAACCTGATCATGGCGCAGGGCGTCGGCCAGGCGATCGCCGAAAACAAGCTGGGCGAGAAGGTCAAGGTCATCGGCTTCGACAGCGATGAAAAGACGGTCGGCTTCCTGAAAGAGGGCGTTCTCGCCGGTCTCGTGGTGCAGGATCCCTATCGCATGGGCTACGACGGCATCAAGACCGCGCTCGCCGTCTCCAAGAAGGAGAAGGTCGAAGCCAACGTCGATACCGGCGCAAACCTCGTCACCAAGGCCAACATGGCCGATCCGAAGATCGACGCTCTTCTCAATCCGAAGATCAACTAAGACGCGTGACGGCGGGGTTCTGCAGACGCAGAGCCCCGCCGTCCATCGATCCTCGCGGCCGCGGCGCACGTCTTGTCAGGCGGGTTGCCGCGACCGCGCGCGACCTCGGGAGGAAAGCCGAATGACCGGATTGAACGATGTGAGCCACCGGCATGACGCGGAGGTCGAAGCCCTTGCAGGCGGGCCCGTCGCCAAAGGCGCGCCGATCCTCGAACTGCGCGGCCTGCACAAGCGCTACGGAACGGTCGAAGCCCTGCGGCCCGCCTCCATCACCTTCCTCTCGGGCGAGATCCACGCGATCGTCGGCGAGAACGGCGCGGGAAAATCCACGCTGATCAAGCTCCTGACCGGCGTGATCCGGCGCACCTCGGGCGAGATCGTCTGGTGCGGCCAGACCGTGCCGCTGTCCGACCCGAACGAAGCCATTTCACGCGGCATCAATGCCGTGCACCAGGAAGTCGTTCTCTGCCCGCATCTGACGGTTGCGGCCAACATGTTCCTCGGCGACGAGATGAACCGGCGTGGCCTCATGCGCAAACGCGCGATGACGGAGGCCGCCCAGGCCGTGCTGAACGATCTTGGCTTCAACCTGCCGGCCGACGCCCTGCTGTCCGACCTGACGATCGGTCAGCAGCAGCTGGTCGCCACCGCGCGCGCGGCCATGCGCGGGACCCAGTTCCTCATTTTCGACGAGCCGACCGCCTATCTGACACGGCAGGAATCGGCCCAGCTCTTCCGGCTGATCCGCCGTTTGCAGGCGCAGGGCGTCACCATCGTCTATATCAGCCACCGCATGGAGGAAGTGTTCGAGCTGGCCGATCGCGTTTCGGTGCTGCGCGACGGCACCCATGTCGGCACACGGCTGATCGGCGAGACGAACGACGCCGAACTCATTTCCATGATGATCAACCGCTCGATCGAGCAGGTCTACCACAAGGAAACGCACCCGATCGGCAAGCCGATCGTCGAGACCCGCGGTCTGTCCGGCCCGGGCTTCGAGGATATTTCGGTAACCGTGCGTGCGGGCGAGATCGTCGGCCTCTACGGCCTGATCGGCGCAGGACGCAGCGAGTTTGCCCTGGGCCTCTATGGACGCGAGAAGGTCACGTCCGGCGAGATCTTTTTCGAGGGCCAGAAAGTCGATATCCGCAATGAGCGCATCGCCATGGATCTCGGCATCGCCCTGGCGCCGGAGAGCCGTCGCGACCAGGGCCTCTGCCTCAACCTGCCGATCGGCCTCAACATCAACCTGCCGGTCTTCGACCGGCTGTCGAACGGCCTGACGATCAACCGCAAGCAGGAGATCGCCAATGCCGACCGACAGATCAGCGATCTGAAGATCAAGACGCCGACCCGGCGCGTGCTGGCATCGGCCATGTCCGGCGGCAACCAGCAGAAGATCGTCATCGGCAAGTGGCTCAGCCACGGCGCCAAGCTGTTCATCTTCGACGAGCCGACCGTCGGCGTCGATGTCGGCACGAAAGCCGAGATCTACCGGCTGTTTTCCAAGCTCCTGGAGCAGGGCGCGGGCATCATCCTGATCTCGTCCTACCTGCCGGAAGTCTACGAACTCGCCGACACGCTGCATGTGTTCCGCCAGAAACGGCTCGTGGCGAGCCATGCCTATCGCACCGCGTCTCACGAGGACGTGCTGACGCAGGCGATCGGCGTCTAAACAAGATAAAGACCGGAATTGACGATGGGTGGAGGACAATCATGAGCGTAGAGACCACGACCGAGGCGGCACCGGTGCCGAAGAAGGGCATGAACATCCTGTTCGGGCTGACGCTTCTCGGGCTTCTCCTGTTCCTCTGGCTTCTCCTGGGTCTCTCGACCAACAGCTTCTGGACCTCCAACAATATCAGCAATCTGCTGCGACAGGGCGCCATGACGGCGATCCTCGCCGTCGGCCAGACCTTCGTCATCATCACCGCAGGCATCGATCTCTCGGTCGGCGCCGTGGTCGGCTTTTCCAGCGTCACCATCGCGTGGCTGATGGCGCATGGTGTGCCGCTCTGGCCGGCGATCGCCATCACGCTGCTCATCGGCGTGCTGATCGGCGCCTTCCACGCCTTCGGCATCGTGCGCATGGGCCTGCCCGCCTTCATCATCACGCTGGCGACCCTGACCTCGCTGCGCGGCATCGGCCTGCTGATCACCAACGGCTCGACCATTTCGATCACCGATGAGAGCTTTGCCAATTTCTCCCGCGCGGATTTTCTCGGTGTGCCCAGCCTCTTCTGGATGGTCGTGGTGGTCGCGATACCGGCGTATATCTTCCTGCATCTCAGCCGCTGGGGACGCTATCTCTTCGCCGTCGGGTCGAACCGCGAAGCCGCGCGCCTCTCGGGCGTCAACGTCGAACGCACCATCTACCTCGCCTATATCCTGTCTTCGACCTGCGCCGCCTTCGTCGGAATTCTGCTCGCTTCGCGCATTGGCATCGGCAACGCCACGCAGGCGGAAGGCTGGGAGCTTCAGGCGATCGCCTCCTCCGTCATCGGCGGCACGAGCCTCTTCGGTGCGGTCGGCTCCGTTCACGGGCCGCTGCTCGGCGCCTTCATTCTGGCGACCATCAACAATGGTGCCAACCTCTTGAACCTCAATTCGTTCTGGCAGCGGATCATCACCGGCGCCCTGATCATCGTCATCGTCTATTTCGACCAGCTGCGGCGCCGCGGCTCGCGCTGAGGCGCATCCGCGAGCCGGCAGACGTCACGCACCTGCCGCATCGTCTGCCTCCATCATCAGCCTGAGAAGCAAGGCGGATGCGGATGCGATGGGGGCGATGATCGGAGCGGACAGCTGCTCCCGCAGCGCGGCGGCAGCCCGCCCGAGCGGCCCGCCGCCGATGATGACGACGTCAGCGCCATCGCGGTCGAGCGATTGCCGGACCGCGATCGCCAGCGCCTCGCGCAACCGATCCGGCTCGCTTGCCAACTGCTGCGGATCGCCATCCGTCAGGCGCGTGCCCGTAAAGCGCTCGGCAAGGCCGAGGCTCTCTGCCTTCTGTGCAAAGCTGTCGATCAGGTCCGGCGTCACCGTGGCAATGCCGAACCGGCGTCCGCCCGCAGCTGCCTCGATCATGCTGGCCTCGCAGAGGCCGACCACGGGAATGCCGACACTGTTTCGCAGCGGCTCCAGCCCGGGATCGCCGAAGGCGCAGACGATCAGGCCGTCCGCATTTCGGGCGGCGGCGATACCCATGTCCAGAACGCCGGCAACGGACGCCTCCAGTGGCGCCGGGTTGAGGATCATCGGCACGCCGGAAACCGCTGTCATCCCCTCGACGCTGACATTGGCCGGAAGAACGCCGCGCACGAGATCCGTCATCATCGCAGTGGTCGCCGCCGACGTGTTGGGGTTGATGACGACGATGTGCTTCATGCCGTCGCGACGATCCCGCACGAAAACCACCCTTTCCTCAGGCGTAGAGAAGGCATGCGACCTGCCCGGGCCGCTCTGAGGATCCCGCATCCCCCACCAGTGGCGGGACGGCGGCCCGGCAGGCGGGCATGACGTCGGTGCAGCGCGGCGCAAAGGCGCAACCGGGCGGCAGGTCGGCCAGATCCGGCGGTGCCCCGGGAATGGTGATCAGCCGGTCGCGGCCATCGGCAAGCTCTACCCGGGCACCGAGCAGGCCCTTCGTATAGGGGTGCTTCGGATTTCGGATGATATCGCCGGCCGTGCCTTCCTCGACGATCCGTCCGGCATACATGACGGCGATCCGGTCCGCGACCTCGGCGGCAACGCCGATATCGTGCGTAACGAAGATGACGGACAGGCCGTATTCCTTCTGCAATTCGCGGATGAGCAGGAGGATCTGGATCTGCACCGTCGCATCCAGCGCCGTCGTCGGCTCGTCGGCCAGAAGCACCTTCGGATTGCAGGCCAGCGCCATGGCGATCATCGCCCGCTGCAGCATTCCGCCCGACATTTCGTGCGGATAGTTCTGCAGGCGCCGCTGCGGCGATGGAATGCGCACCTTCTCGAACAAGGCCAATGCCCGTGCGGACGCTTCCGCCTTCGAGACCCGCTCGTGCCGCAGGATCGTTTCCTCGATCTGCCGGCCGAGCGTATAGACGGGATCGAGCGCGAGACGCGGCTCCTGGAAAACCATCGACACCACGGCACCCCGGAGATTGCCGAGCTCCCGTGTCGAAAGCCCCGTCACGTCATGCCCCGCCACCGACATCGAACCTTCGATGCTGGTGCCTTTCGGGTGCATGCGCAGAAGCGAGCGCATGGTGACGCTCTTGCCGGATCCGGATTCCCCCAGCAGGGCCACGACTTCGCCGGCCCGGACTTTCAGACTGACCCCGTTGACCGCTTTGACCGACCGGCGGCCACGGCGAAAGGTGACGGAGAGGTTGTCGATATCGATCATCGTCCCGGTCATGACACGGTCTCCCCGAGGTTCGGTGCGCGGCTATGGCCGGAGCCGGGCACCGCCATGTGGCACGCTGCGGACTGGTCTGCGGACAGGCTGGCGAGCGGCGGAACGGTTCGGCTGCAGACGTCCTCCACGAATGGACAGCGCGTGTGGAAACGACAGCCGCTCGGCGGGTCGATCGGGTTCGGCGGGTCGCCCGAGAGCGGCGGCTCCATGGTCCGCTCCGACGGGTCCATCTTCGGCATCGAGGCGAGCAGGGCTGCCGAATAGGGATGCCGGGCCTGCCCGAAGATCGTCGCCCGTGTGCCGATCTCCGCCACCTTGCCGAGATACATGACCATGACCCGATCGCACATGAACTTCACGACGTTGAGATCGTGGGAGATGAACAGATAGGTCAGCCCGAAATCGCGCTTCAGGTCGAGCAGCAGGTTGAGAACCTGCGCCTCGACGGATTTGTCGAGGGCGGACACGGCTTCGTCGAGAATGATCAGCCTCGGCTCGAGCGCGAGCGCCCGGGCTATATTCACGCGTTGCCGCTGGCCGCCGGAAAGCTCGTGCGGATAGCGGCCGGCGAAGCGTCCGGGCTCCAGCCCGACCCGAAAGAGCAGATCATGCGCTCGGGCGATCGCCTTGGCCGCGGGCACGCCGTGCACCTGTGGCGCAAATGCGATCGATTCCTCGATCGTCAGGCGCGGGTTGAGCGAGGCATAGCTGTCCTGAAAGACCATCTGCACCTGTCGGCGGTACTGCGCGAGCGGCAGGGTCTCGCCGACGGTCTCCCCGTCGAACAGGAGACTGCCCTTGTCGCGGACGATAAGGTTCATCAACAGCCGCGCCGTCGTCGACTTGCCGCAGCCGCTCTCGCCGACGACGCCCAGCGTCTCGCCTTTCAAGATGTCGAAATCGACACCGTCGACGGCCCGAACGACCTTTTTCGGCCCGAAGAAGCCGCTGCTCTTCACCGGGAAGTGTTTGAGGAGGCCGCGTGCCGAGATGAGGGGCTGCGCGGGACCGCCGCGCGCGCCGATACCCGGATCGACATTGTAGGGTGATACGACGGCGCTCATGATTTCACGTCCATGGCGGTGCGCAGCCCGTCCGAAAAGAGATTGAAGCAGACGGAGGTGACGAAGATCATCAGGCCGGGCAGGGCCGCGACGAACGGGTTGTTGTAGATCGCGGTTCGCAGCGTGTTCAGCATCAGTCCCCATTCCGCATCCGGCGGGCGCACGCCGAGGCCGAGGAAGGACAGGCCGGAGGCAAGGATCATGGAGACCGAGACGAGGCTGGTGGCGAAGACGAAGATGGGGCTCAGCACATTGCCCAGAATGTGGACGCGGATGATGGTGCGGGCGGGCGCGCCGGATGCCCGGGCGGCATCGACGTAATCGAGCTTGCGCACCTGCGTCGTCACGCTTTCGGCGACGCGCGCGATCTGCGGGATGAACACGACGGTCAGCGAGACCAGCGCATTGGTCAGCCCCGAGCCGAGTGCACCGGACAGGGCGACGGCGAGAAGGACGGACGGGAAGGCGTAGAACACATCGATCGTTCGCATGATCAGCGTGTTGACGATACCGCCGGCATAGCCGGCGATGATGCCGATGGCCGAGCCGATGACGAAGGCAATCGGGACCGGAATGACGCCCATGGTGAGGGACAGGCGTGCGCCGTAGATCAGCCGGGACAGCATGTCGCGTCCGAGTTCGTCGGTGCCGAGAAGATAGCCGGGCGTGCCGATGGGCTTCAGCCGGCGGATGACGCTGCCCTTCGAAGGATCATATGGGGCGATATAGGGCGCAAAGATCGCGATGAGCACGAGCAGGACGACGACGCCGAGCGCCGTGAGGGCCACGGGGTCCCGACAGAGCCTGCGGACGACGCCGCGCCAGAAACCGGGCGACTTGAGGATGACGGGGACAGGCGCGACCGTGTCTGCAGCGATGACGGCCATGGATCAGCTCCGCTGGATGCGCGGATCGATCGCGCTCTGCAGCACGTCCACGATGAGGTTGAGAAAGACGAAGAACAAAGCGAGCACGAGGATCGTGCCCTGCAGGATGGGCAGGTCGCGGGTGAAGATCGCGCCGTTGAGGAGGAAGCCCGTGCCCGGCCAGGAAAAGACCGTTTCGATCAGGATAGAGCCGCCGAGCAGATAACCAAGTTGCAGGCCCATGACGGAGATGGCGGTGGGTGCTGCATTGCGCACGACATGGCGCAGGATCTGGCGCGACATGAGGCCCTTGGCGGCGAGCGCCTGGGTAAAATCCTGCGACAGGATGTCGGCCACGAGCGAGCGGATGGTGCGAGCGATGATGCCCATGGGGATGACCGACATGGTGACGGCCGGCAGGATGAGAAACTGGAGATACTCCCAGCTGAAGGCCCGCCCATCCGAACCGCCCGGTCCGCCGCCCATGGCCGGCAACCAGCCGAGCGTGACGGAAAAGGCGATGACGAGCACCATGCCGAGCCAGTAGTGGGGAACGCTGACGCCGAGCATCGCAATGGCGGAGGCCAGGCGATCGATCCAGCCGCCGCGAAAGACGCCGGCCACGAAGCCGAGCACGGAGCCGATCGAAAAGCCGATCACTGTCGCGGCGACCGCGAGGATGATCGAATTGATCGACGCGTCCAGAATTTCGCTCAGGACCGGACGGCCGGTGGCGATGGACACCCCGAGATCGCCATGCAGCGTGCGCCATGCCCAGAGCCCGTACTGAACCGGCAAGGGCTGATCGAGCCCGTAGAAGACGCGCATCTGCATCTGCTGTTCGGCCGAGGCGTCGGACGGAAGGATGGCGGCGAGCGGATCGCCGGGCGCGATATGGATCAGCAGAAAGCAGACGATGCTCACCCCGATCGCGACGGGAACGACGTGAATAAGTCTCTTGAGGGCATAGGCCAGCATGCTGTTCTCGTTGCGCTAGGACCCCTCTCAACGAAGGATCTCATGAGACGGAAAGTCTCGAGGCATCCCGATTGCGCGGCGCGCGGCGCCGCGCAATCGGGTGTGGCAGATGGAGATCAGGGTTCCATGCTGATGGTCGAGAAGTCCTGGAACCAGTTCTGCGCCTGGACGAAGCCCTTTACCTTTTCCGTCATGGCGCGCGGGTTCACGTCGTGCGTGACCATCAGGAACAGGGCCTCGTTCACGTATTTCTCGTGGATCTGCTGCAGCACCTTGTTCTGTTCTGCAGGGTCGAAGGCGGTGCGGACCTTGGCAAACAGGTCGTCCATCTCGGGATCGCAGTAATAGCCCCAATTGGTGCCGGCCGGCGGCGCGAGGTTGCACTGCGACTGCCGGATGAGGGCCGTGAAGGGATCCTGGATGAAGTAGCTGTAATTGACGGCCGTCGCCCCCTTGGCGCTCGGGTCCTTGGCGCCCGCGCGCCAGATGTTGATCACCGTGTTCCAGTCGGCGACCTCGAATTCGACATTGATGCCGATTTCGGCGAGCGTCTGCTGGATGTATTCGTTCATCTGAAGCGGCAGCATCTGCCCGGAACCGGACGAGGAGATGACGACCTTGGTCGTGATCGGCTTGTCCGGGCCGTATCCGGCTTCCGCCATCAGCTTCTTGGCTTCCTCGACATCATAGCTCAGCTTGAAGGTCGGGTTGCCGAACCAGGGGCTGCCCGGCGGAAGGTAGCCTTGTGCCGGGATCGACAGGCCGCCGAGAAGCTCGTTCAGGCCCTCGCGATCGACGGCGAGGTTCGCGGCCTTACGGACGCGGATATCGTTCCAGGGCGAGCCCTCGACGCGCGACAGGTGCCAGGTCCAGTTGTGCGGATAGGAGTTCGTCACGATCTTGAAGCCGGCATCGCGCAGAGACGCGACGGAGTCGGGGGCCGGCGCCTCGATCCAATCGACCTGGCCCGAGCGCAGCGCTGCGACGCGCGTGTTCGGCTCGGGCAGGGGGATGAGGACCAGCTTGTCGAGCTTGGGGATGCGGGCTTTGTCCCAATAGTCGGCATTGGGGGTCAGTTCCGCGCGCTCGCGCGGGGTGAAGCCGTTCTCGAGCTTCCAGGGACCGGTGCCCGATGGCTTCTGCGCCACCGCGTCCCAATTCTTCCCCTGCGCCTCCCAGTTGGCCGGCGAGGACATCAGGATCCAGCTGATCTGGTAGGGCAGTGTCGCATCCGGCGTCTTCGTCACGATTTCGACCGTCTGCGGATCGACGACTTTATACGAGGCGACGGCCGGGATGCGCGACTTGCCCTGCGCCGACTGGCGCTTGTCGAACTGCGGCGCGTCGCTCTTGAGAAGCTTGTCGAGATTCCAGACGACGGCATCGGCATTGAAGGCGCTGCCGTCATGGAATTTCACGCCGTCGCGCAGCTTGAACGTCCATTTGGTCTTGTCGGTCGCATCGACATCCCAGGATGTCGCAAGGCTCGGGATCAGGGTCGCGGCCTTGTCGGCGCTCGAAAGGTCCCACTCGATCAGGGCGTTGTAGAGCGTATAGCCCATCACCCGCTGGCCCTCGCCGCCCTGGTCCGTCTGCCCGGTCGTCAGCGGAATGTCGGATGCGGTCATGCCGATGCGCAGGGTGCCGGCGGCCAGCGCTCCGCTCGCCGATGCGGCAGCGAGCGCAAGCGCTGCTGATCCCGCGATCAGTGCGCTCCGCACACTGTCTCGGATCGAACGGCTGCGGAAAATGGATCTGGATGTCGGCGTCATTCTGTTCCCTCAATTGCGGTGCCGAGCGGTCCGCCCAGGCTGACTTGAGAAAGCAGGTTTCATGCCATGTGAGATGCGTCGTGCGTTTCCGCAGTTCGATCCGTCTTCAAAAAGGAGGAGGATCCGTCTTGGCAGAGGATGGACGAACGGCAGGGTTACCGGGACGACCGCAGCAAGCGAACGCTTACGAAATGCGCATGATCAATAAATAGGCAAATCTCAAGAGCAAAACCCTGCCGCGGGTGCGGCAGGGTTTTGCCTGTCAGCGATGCAGGCCGTGGGGTCAGGTGTCTGACCGGTCGGCGCGCAGATAATCCATCAACGTCTTCGGCTTGCTGGACGCCTTCAACCGGGCCTTGACGGGCTTCTTGGCGACATAGCGCGGCGTATAGACCTTGAAGTCCTCGAGTGCGGTGAAGGTTTTGCCGTAGTTGACTTTCAGTGCCTTCAGAGCCGGCGCGTTCTTGGAGCGGGCCGCGAGAACGGCCAGACCGACCACGCCGCCTTCCGTCGGTTGCCATTCCACCGAGTCCGCAAACCAGGTCTTTGCCGTCGCCTTGTCGTTGCTTGCAAGGTACTTCCAGCCGATGGCCTGTGCGCCGAGCGCGGATTTCTGCGCCGTCACGGTGTCCTGGAACAGCTTGTTCTCGGTTTCGTCGAGGGCGATCGTCGGCTTGTCCGACGTAAGATCGCTGGCCACGATCTCGATATACTGGCGCGCGACATCCGGCGACATCTTCAGATAGTGGCGTGCGAGCTTCAGCGCATCCTCCGTCTTGTCCATCTGCCGCAGCGTCAGGATCAGGCCTTCGATGCTCTTCGGGTCGCGCTTGAACCGGGTTGCCTGCAGGAACCAGGCATTGGCGTTCGCCCAGTCTTTCTGGGAGTAGAAGTACCAGCCAACGAGGTTTGCATCCTCGACGGAGGCGTTTCGCTGGATGAAATCGACGAAGCGGGTGATCTCTTCGTTGGCCGGCATTTCCGAGAAATCGCCATGCTCGATGAAGGAGCCGATCTGGCGACGGATTCCGTCGAAGCCGAGGTTCTCGAACTCCGGATGGCCATCCTGCGTCATCCGGCCGAGGGCGAGAAGCGAGGTGAAGCCGACCGGCGGAATGAGCAGCGAGGCTTTCTGGACCGTCGACAGGCGCATGGCCGGATCGTCGCAGCTCGAAAGGATATAGCGGTAGACGTCGAACGCGTCGGCATAGCTGCGTGTGCGCGCAAAGGCTTCCGCGACATTCCACTGGACCTGCATCTCGCCGCACACCATGAGCGACGGCATGGCCTGTGCCGTGGAAATCACGTCCTTCCAGCGGCTCTGGGCCATGGCGCCATCGATGAGGCTGCGGGCTTCACCGAGCTGCAGCTTGCTCATGAGATCGTCGGACGGCTGCCACTTCGGATTGACGCTCTGGGCGCGGGCGATGCCGGCGCGAACGGCGGCATAGTTGCCGGTCGCATAGATGTTCCACAACGGCTGCTCATCGAACTGCGAAACCGGCGTGAACAGGTCCTTCGGCGGCTGCCAGTCCGGATAGAGATCCTTCAGGCGGCGCAGTTCGGCGCCGACGCGCTTCAGGTCGCGTGTCGAGGCGTAGTAGCGAAGAGCCGAGATATCCACGGACGCGGCGGTGGCCGGCTGCGCCGAAGTGATGCCGGAAGCCGGCGCCGTCGTCGGGGCAAACGGATTGACGACATCGGACCCGGGAAGAGGAGCCAGTGCGGGGGCGGACACGGGCGTTGCGGCCGGGCGAAGGGCGTCGATCGGCGCGGCGGGCTGGGTGGTGGGCTGGGTGGCGGGAACGACGACCGAGACCGGCTGGGCTGCGGGCAGGCGCCCCTGGGTGGTGGATGCCGCTGCCGTCGTGCGCATGAACGGGTTGTCGCCCGGTGCCGCCTTCGGATTGACGGCGACGCTATCGATCGCCGGAGCGCTGTTTGCGGTCGGCGCGACAAACGCGCTGTTTGCGCCGGAGACCGCTGCGGACGAGGAAACGGCACCGACAGGCGCCAGCAGCGGATCGTTCGCGTCCAGCGTCATTCCAGAGCTTTGGGCCAAACCTTGGGAGGCCGGCAGGGTCCACGACATTTCCTGGGCCCGCAGTTCGGAATCGTCGTTCTGGAGCGACTTCAGAACCAAACCGGGATTGATGAGGAGGACGGCGGTGGCTGCGAGCAGCGAGAACTTCAGTTTTGACTTGGCAGACATGATGCATACCTCTCGGAGATGGCGATGATGCTCAGGAGATGGAGCGTGGAAGGGTAATATTCGGTCGGCTCGAAGGGTGGCATGCTGGAATCTTGTCCAGCCCTGCCGAGACCGCAGGAAAGAAGCGCGCTGACGGCGCGGTAACCGGGATCGGGCATGGCCGTCATTGCGGCGGCGGTCGCCAGATCCATGACGTGCATGACGTTGGCGCCGTTTTCGTTCCAGCGCTTCTGCACGCCTGTCAGAAGCGACAGGGGTGCGGCGCCGGACCACGCCGTGTAGAGCGGAACCCGGACCGCCTCGTAGCCGAAGGTGGCGGCGAAAGCGGGTGCCGGCTGCGGATGCGCGCCCTTGAGCGAAAGCCAGTCGGCCGGCAGGTCGCTGTTGCCGAAACGGCCCTTTTCGAGAAGCGACTTGCCGCTTGCGATCAGGTCGGCCGCGGGAAAGGTCGGATCGACAAGGCCCAGCTCTTCAAGAGCGGGGAAGATCCAGTAGGACAGGTTGACGACGATCCCGGGCTGCTCGGCGCTGCCGCCGAAGCCCTGCGCGGCGGGAAGGAGCAGCGTTCCATAGGTCGCATCCCTGACCGTCGCCTTTGCCTTGAGATCCTTGAGGATCCTGCGGGCTTCGGCGACATAGGCCGGTTCCTTCCACCGCGTCGCAGCGCGCGACAGGGCCCAGGCAATCAGCAGGTCGCCGTCGGAGGCGTTGTTCGTGTCGGCAACCCGCGTTGCCGCGTCCGGGCTCCACCGCCAGGCCGAGAGGGCATCCTCGCGAACCTGAAGGTTTTCCTGCGTCCAGGTCCAGAGTGCGTCGAAGGTTTCCCGATCGTCCGCAGCGACCGCGATCAGCATGCCGTAACCCTGGCCTTCGCTGTGCGATACGTTGCCGTTCGACCGGTCGACGACACGCCCATTTTCCACGAAGATGGACTTGTACAGCCACCAGGCGCCGGCGATGTAGTCTGCCGGCAGGAAGGTCTCCGCGCTCTTCACGCGGTTTGTCTTGTTCGCCGCCAGGCCGCTTGTCGGCAGCATGGCGGAGAGGAGGACGGTCATGGCGGCCGTGAGGCTCCATGTGACCAGGGCGAGCGACTTAGCCATGATTGCGGCGTCCGGTCGAGAGAACCATGTAGGTGCCGATGCCGAGGAGGATGGCGGCCGTCAGCAGTGCGAAGATGTAGACGGTGGCGTTGTTGGCGAGCCAGCTTGCCGTGACCAGGCGCATGTTCGACAGGCTGAGGGGCTGCGTCCGGTAAAGCGTCTGGTTGGTCGCAAGCTGCTGGTCGAGCTTGATACCGGTCTCGGAGAAGGCCTGAACCGATCCGCCGAGCGTGTTCCACACGTTGAGGTCCGTCAGCACATCCGTGCCGGCCACGATGCCGTTGGCGCTCTTGGAGGCGACAACCGTCCAGAGACCGCCGTTTCCGCCGGCGTTCTGGGCGATGACGAGCGTGGTCTCGGCGGTCGGGGAGAAGGCTTCCGGCTTGATCTCGTCGCCCAGAATGGCGCGAAGGGGCGCGATGTTGAGCTTGGAAAGTTCGGAGACCGTCTTCTGACGGATCGCCATCAGCATCTCTGTCGAACGCTGCAGGGGTGCTGCGAGAAAACCGCCGGCCGTCTGCGAGAGATCCACCGCCGTGCCGACGACGCTCGTCGTCATCTGGCGCTGTATGTCGCTCTGGGGACCGAAGTTTTCGAGAGCGGCGAACTCGTAGGGCGAGGCTGCCGATCCCGCCATGTTGCGGATGTTGACGAAGTCGAGGTTCATGCGGCTGACCAGCTCGGAGGGCAGCGTGTCGTAGCCGCCGAACGCGATGAGGTTGGCCGTGTCCATGGTCGGCAGCAGCGAAGTGTACTGCATCGGCTTCACCTGGCCGGAGGAATAGGCCATCTTGGCGACGAAGGTCGCCGCCGCATCCATGCTCTGGACGTTATAGTTCGGCACGAGAAGCGTGGTCGCGGCACCCGTGTCGCCTTCGACCGGGGCGGGAAGACCCGAGGTCAGCGCGGCGATATCGGGATAGCGGCCGACGCGGGCATAGTTCGGGATATCCAGGTAGGAATTGCCGTCGATCGAGAGGCGGATTGTCGATGTCGCCTTGTCGACGGACTCGCAGGCCGCATCGAGCTTCGAGGGCAGCCGGGCTTCGACTTCCAGCGTATTCTGGCCCGGGCGCAGCGCCGTGAACGGGATCGGCAGGCGCTGGTCGCGGATCGCGCCGCCCAGCGGCGAGCTGAGCGGGATGTTGGCCACGACCTTGTCATTTGCCTTCACCGTCAGGACGGCTTCGGGGGACAGGCCGCCGACATAAAGCGCATTGAGGTGGAAGTTCATGCTCGAATAGGCGCCGGGGTAGAAATCCGACGGCATAGTGAAGTTGACCTTCGACTGGACGAACCGGCCGTCGAAGGGCTTTGCCGCAAAGCCGAGATCCGACAGGGTGACCTTCTGTCCGGGAACGAGGAGACGTCCCTTCATGTTGGTCAGGGCCGCAAGGCCCTCGGGCGTGCCGACGGGACGGTCGCGGATCGCCTGCTGCACGAACAGCTGGGTCTTTGCGTCCAGATCGGCGGTATCGAGACCGGCGATGATCAGGCGCTTGCGATCCGGCGTGGCGCCGGCAGCAACGATGGCCGTCTCGCCGGAGGCGAGAACCGGAGCGTCGTTTCCGAGCAGGGCCGTGACGTCCTTGGCCGCGCCGACATAGATGTCGATGCCGGCGCCGGTTCCCGGCGTCGAGCCGAACTCGACCTGGGGATGGTTGAAGTTGCCGGCGATCGTGAGCGCCTGGACCACGTTCAGGGCACGGTCGTAATCCGGCATCTGCGCGCCGCGGGGCAGAATGACGCGCAGGTTGGTCCGGCCTTCCCGCGTTCCGCCGAGCGGCATCAGGTCGATCATCGTGAGGGTGCCGGCCTCGGCCGAGGGGAAGACGAAGCCGCTCTGGGCAGGGTCGATCTTGGTCCACAACTCGTAGGTTGCCTCGACGCTGCAATCGACGCGGTGGCGGTGGCTGGCGGCAAGGGCAACCGCGTTATAGCCCGGCTGGATGACGCCTGCCGGAATGTCGAAGGTGACGCGGCGCGGGTCGCCGGCCACGAGGTTGGTGGTGCCGATTTCGCGGCCGTTGATCTGGATGGCGAGGTTCGACCGCTCCGGCGCAGCCGAGATGGCCGTCTGGAGCGTGAGAACCAGTTGCGAGGCGCTCGAGGCTTCGTCGGGGCGGGCAAAGAAGGAGAGCTTGCGGCTCGCGAACTCGCCGTCGAAGAAGAGATCGTAGGGGCTGGCGGCAATCTTGCGCAGCGAGCCGCCGACATTGGAGAGCTGCGCCGGCGCGGCTGCCGGCGATGCTGTGTTGAAGCGGAACGGCCCGGGGACCGCCGCCTGAGCCAGCGGCTGGGTCTGTGTCAGGGACTGGGCGAGCGCCGTGCTGGAGAGGCCGGCCAGAAGAATGGACGGCAGCAGCGCGAGGGCGAGGGTGGATGACTTGATCATGTTGGTTTCCTCTGGCTTTCCGGTCACGCGGCTTCGACGACGGGTTGCGGCTTTTCGACCGTCGGGCGACGGCGGCGGCTTGTTCGCTCGGCCGTCGATTTGGACGAAAGGCCGGCCGTGATGGCGAGGAACGGGCTGAAGATGGCCCAGCGGATGAGCGTCAGGAGGGCGACCGGGTAGGACCGGCGCTTCTGGCGACCGTCACGCAGAGCGCGGGGAAGGTCGAGATCGGCAAGCATGAGGCTGGCAATCGCCGGGAAGTGGCAGGCCTCGGCATCGAGTTCGACCACGAAGCTGCGGTGATCGCTGCCGGACGGCTTGCCGATGAAGACGGGAACCGAGGGAAGGATGACGTTCGCCGGGGGATCGATGAGAAGCAGACGGCCGTACTCTCCGGCACGCAGCGGTGTGGTTGCGTTCTTCTTCAGTTCGATGGTCGCCTTTTCCGAAGAGATCTGGCGAATGATGACGGGCACGGTCTGGTTGCCCACTTCAAGCTCGGCCGCTCTTGCCGAGGGGAGGCTGATGCCGTCGGCGTCGTTCGGCTGCTCGGTGACGATGCCGAGTGCAGCACCGGCGATGATGAGGTTCAGCAGGTTCCAGGCACCGGTGATGACGATGAGGTCACCCAGGGCCGGCTCCGTCTGGTAGCGGTAGATGGCGTAGGACAGGACCATTCCGAGACCGGCGAAGATGGCGAAGAACGGCCAGGCGAGGTTGGAAAGCTGGCGCTGGGTCAGCGATACGCCCTTGTCGGTGACGTTGAAGGTCGGCTTACGCGGGTTGAGGAAGACGCTGATGATCGCCCGGACCAGAAACACCGACTGCACATATTCGTACAGCTCGGAAATCCAGGGCCAACGCATCTTGCCGTAGAGGTAGTTGCGCAGGATTTCGGACGCGATGAGGTACGTGACGGTATAGGCCAGGAAGTCTTCGGCCGAGGCATTGAAGATCTTCAGGTTGAAGAGAATGAAGAGAATGGGTGCGACGAGGAAGGTGGCGCGAACGAAGGGGAAGAGCCAGAAGAAGCAGCTCGACATGTAGCTCAGGCGCTGGGGAAGCGTCAGGCCCTGCTTGAAGAGCGGGTTCTTCAGGATGAGGATCTGGATCATGCCCCGGCACCAGCGCGAACGCTGACCGATGAAGCTGGCGAAGGTTTCCGGCTGGAGGCCGGTGATGAGGGGCTTGTCGACGTAGACGCTGTTCCAGCCGCGGGAGTGCAGTTCGAGCGCCGTCTCGCAGTCTTCGGTGATCGTGATCCCCGAGAAGCCGCCCACTTCGTCCAGGGCTTCGCGGCGAAGGACCGCTGCAGAGCCGCAGAAGAAGGAGGCATTCCAGCGATCCAGGCCCTTCTGGATCATGGTGTAGAACATCTCGTTCTCGGCGGGCATATGCTTGTAGGTGCCGAGATTGCGCTCGACCGGATCGGGATTGGCGAAGAAGTGCGGCGTCTGGACCAGGAAGAGATCCGGATCGTCGCTGAAGTGACCAACGGTTTCCCGCAGGAAGGCGCGCTCCGGGGCATGGTCGGCGTCGAAGACGGCAATCAGCTCGCCGGACGTGCGTTCCATCCCGGCATTGAGGTTGCCGGCCTTGGCATGAACGTTCTGTGCCCGGGTCAGGTAGTGGACACCGAGATCGAGGCACAGCGTCCGCAGCGTGTTGCCACGGTCGATCGCCGCCTGGGAGGTTTCGAGATCGGTGCTATTACGCTTCTGGTCGGTGCCGCCGTCGTCGAGCAGGTAGACCGTGAACTTGTCGGAGGGGTAGTCCAGGCCGGTTGCTGCAGCCAGAGTCAGCGAAAGGATCTCGGCGCTCTCGTTGTAGGACGGTACGAACACATCGACGGTCGGCAGTTCCTCATCGGAAAGCTGGCGAGCGCGGGGACGCTCGACCGGATCGGCGACCACGAACACGCTGATGAAGAACATGAAAATGCAGAACATTTCGGCGACGTAAAGCAGGATGCCCGGGATGAACGACATCAGATCGTCGATCGGCGGCAGCGTGCTCGTCGTGCGCCAGTAAGCGTAGCGCAGGACAATGATACTTGCAGTCGCAAGAGCAATGTAACGCAATGGTCCTGATCTATTGAAGCGCGTAATCACGAAAAGAAACGCGATCGTAAGAGCGGAAACAAGTAATTGTACGTCAGGCCCGACCGGCTGCAAAACAAATGCAAATATTGCCGCCGCGGACGTGATCCAAATGAAGAGAGATAATATACGCATGACAATAACATCCTCTGGTTTACATATTAGTAAGTAGTTTAAGTAGAAAAACGGGTCAATATTTAAAATTCGACATAAAATATATGTACTGAGTCGATTCGTGAGCAAATAGCTCTTTAAATATGCATTTACCTTATCTCGTCTGCATTTTTGCGATTTTGAACCTATTTCAGGTTGATTAAAGTGAATAGATAATCTCACTGCGAGAAATCGAATGTTAGAGTGAGGTAAATAGTGATGGTTAAAATCCAAGCTTTTGGAGGATGAAATCCGCATTTCAAGGCGTCGGGGACAGGTCGGGTGGAGGCGATGCCGTCCGTGACGCAGCAACGGTCATTCGGCGACGGCGTTCAGACACCGAAAAGGGGGCCTCAATCGTCTGATCGTGCGCAGGCGGAGGGATGGATATTCATCAGAATGACGCGCTCTACATGGCGCGCCGCAGCGACGCCTGTCGCCAGCACGGCGGGTCGTTTGCCTCTTCATCGAGAGAGGAATTGCGCGCCTGCCGTGTCTTGACGCGGACGACGGATCAGCCGCCGACGCTCCGACATCCGGCAACGCAGGATGGAGCTCGACATGCATCGCAAGATCGGAAAGCCCGGCTTGGAAGAACGATCGTCCTCACCGCGCCGCGCTGCCGAGACCTCGCCTTCCCAGCCGCCCGCGTCTGCAGTCTCGATGACGGCACAGGTGCATACGGCGGCGGGATCGGGCGCAATCGGCCGCGCCGGAGGTTGTGCCGGGCGTTTCCGCCCGACAAGATTTTCAGCCTGAATTAATCAAAGCCGTGCAGTTTCCGGTCGTGGCATCAGCCATGGGCGATCATGATGTGGCGCACGGCGGTATAGTCTTCGAGCGCGTAGACCGAGAGGTCCTTGCCATAGCCCGACTGCTTCAGGCCGCCATGTGGCATTTCGTTGACCAGCGCGAAGTGCGTGTTGATCCAGGTGCAGCCATATTGCAGGCGAGCGGCCGCCTGCATCGCCCGCGTAATGTCCTTCGACCACACGGAGGAGGCGAGGCCGTAATCGCTGTCGTTCGCCCAGGTCACGGCTTCTTCGGATTCGGCAAAGCGCGTGACCGAGACGACCGGGCCAAAGACCTCGCGGCGAACGATTTCGTCGTCCTGCCGCGCGCCGGCGATCACGGTCGGCTGGAAAAAGAAGCCGTCGCCCGGCCCGCGCGCGCCGCCCGTCGTCACCTCCATGTGCCGCGCCTCGTTGGTGCGCTCGACGAAGCTTGAAACCCGGTCGCGCTGGCGGGCGGAGATCAGCGGACCGATCTCGTTCTCCGCATCGTTTTCAGAGCCGAAGGTGATGCTGGACACGGCGGAGGTGAGGTCGGCGACCAGCTTCTCGTAGATGCCGTCCTGCGCGTAGATGCGGCAGGCGGCCGTGCAATCCTGCCCTGCATTGTAGAAGCCGAAGGTGCGGATGCCGGCGACCACGGCGTCAAGGTCCGCATCGTCATACACGATGACCGGCGCCTTGCCGCCCAGTTCCAGATGCGTCCGCTTGACGGTCTTGGCCGCCGCAGTCAGCACCTTCTTGCCGGTGGCGATATCGCCGGTGATCGACACCATCGCGATCTTCGGGTGATTGATCAGGGCATTGCCGACGGTGTCGCCGCGCCCGAGGATGATGTTGACGACGCCTTCGGGCAGGATGTCGGCCAGAAGCCGGGCCATCTTCAGCGCGGTCAGCGGCGTCTGTTCGGAGGGCTTGAAGACGACGGTGTTGCCGCCGGCCAGCGCCGGGGCAAGCTTCCAGGCCATCATCATCAGCGGGTAGTTCCAGGGCGCGATGGAGCCGACGACGCCGATGGCGTCCCGCCGGATCATCGAGGTGTGGCCCGGAAGGTACTCACCGGCAACAGGGCCGTTGAGCATGCGGATGGCGCCGGCAAAGAACCGCCAGCAATCGACGATCGCGGGTATCTCGTCGTTGCGCACGGCGTGCAGCGGCTTGCCGCAGTTCAGCGCCTCGAGGCTCGCAAAACCGTCCGCATCGCGTTCGATCGCGTCCGCGATGCGCAGGAGATAGGTCGAGCGCTCGGCGGGTGTCGTGCGCGACCATGTCGTGAAGGCGCGCTCCGCCGCATCGACAGCGGCGTCGATCTGCGCATGCGATGCCTCGGCGAGCGACAGGATCTTCGCCCCGGTCTTCGGGTTCAAGATCTGCTCTTCCACCTCGGTGCCCGGCTCGAAGCGTGCGCCGATCAAAAGGTCCGTATCCATGGTCGATCTCCTGTTCAGGTTCGGGTCATTTGCCCGCGCCGGCGATCTGGTCGCCATCGCGGGTGAGGAAATAGGCGGCGAGGATCGGGAGGAGCGTCACGAGCACGACGACCATGGCGACCACATTGGTGACCGGCCGCTGGCGTGGGCGGATCAGTTCCTCCAGCATCCAGATCGGAAGCGTCGATTGCTGTCCGGCCGTAAACGTCGTGACGATCACCTCGTCGAACGACAAGGCGAAGGCGAGCATGCCCCCGGCCAGAAGCGCCGTCGCGATGTTCGGCAGGACGACATAGCGGAACGTCTGGAAGCCGTCGGCGCCGAGATCCATCGACGCTTCCACGAGCGAGCCCGACAGCCGGCGAAAGCGCGCGACGGCATTGTTGTAGACGACGACGATGCAGAAGGTGGCATGGCCGAGAACGATGGTGAAGAACGAGAACGGGATATCCGCCATCGAGAAAGCCGACCGCAGCGCGATGCCGGTGATGATGCCGGGCAGGGCGATCGGCAGGATAACGAGCAGCGAGACGGCTTCCCGACCGAAGAAGGCGGAACGGGAGACGGCCGCCGCGCAGAGCGTGCCGAGCACGAGCGCGATGGCGGTCGCCAGGCTCGCCACCTTCACCGACAGCGTCAGCGCCGCCCAGACATCCGGTCGGTTCCAGGTGACGGCGAACCATTCGAGCGTCAGCCCCGGCGGCGGAAACCGATAGCTCTTCTCCTCCGTGGTGAAGGCGTAGAGGAAGATCAGCAGGATCGGCAGGTGCAGGAAAAGGAGACCGAGGCAGGCGGAGATCTTGAGCGGCAGCGGCGCCCGGTCGAAACGGTCAGAGCGCATCGAAAGCTCCCATGCGGCGGGCGGCCCAAAGGTAAACGCCCATGATGACGATGGGCACCAGCGTGAAGGCGGCGGCAAGGGGTATGTTGCCGGCGGTGCCCTGCTGCGCATAGACCGCCTGGCCGATGAAGAGGCGCGAGGAGCCGATGATCTGCGGTATGATGTAGTCGCCGAGCGTGAGCGAGAAGGTGAAGATCGAGCCGGCGACGATGCCGGGCAAAGCCAGCGGCAGCAGCACATGGCGAAACGTCTGGCGCGGATGGGCGCCCAGGTCCGCCGAGGCCTCCACGAGGCTTCCGGACACCCGTTCGAGCGCTGCCTGGATCGGCAGGATCATGAAGGGCAGCCAGACATAGACGAAGACGAGGAAGGTGCCGGTATAGCTGACCGACAGCGAGTTGCCGCCGATGACCGGGATGGACAGCCAGGCATCGAGCAGCCAGAGCAGATGCAGCTTGGCGAACAGCCAGGTGAGGATGCCTTCCTTCGCAAGGATCAGCTTCCAGGCATAGATCTTCACGAGGTAGCTCGACCAGAGCGGCAGCATGACGCCGAGATAGAACACGGCTTTCCAGGCGCCTTTCGCGTAGCGCGCGGCGTAGTAGGCGACGGGAAAGGCAATGACGATCGACGCCAGCGTCACGCTCGCTGCCATCGCAACGGTGCGCAGGATGATGTCGAAATTGGCGTCCGAGAAGAGCTGCCGATAGGTGGCCAGCGTCGGCTCGTAGGTGACGAGGCCGGAAAAATCATCGATGGCGAAGAGGCTTTGCGCAAGAAAGATCGCGAGCGAGCCGAGATAGACGACCCCGAGCCAGAGCAGCGGCAGGCAGAGAAGCAGCGCGAGAAAAAGCGTCGGGTGCCGCCACAGCCTATCGGACAGGCGGCCAGGGCCGCGCCTGCCCGACACCGCGGCCGCATGCCTCTCCCCGCCCTGCGACACCAGCGCCATCAGGCATCCTCCATCACATGGAGGTCCCGTCTGTCGAAGGCGAGGCTCACGGGCTCGCCTGCCGCGGGGAGCGGCGTGCCCGCGGCAAGCGAGGCCACGATGCGCTCGCCGCCGCAATCGAGCGTCAGCCGGTTGACCGGGCCGAGAAAGCTGGCAGCGACCGGAACACCGACGAGGCCGAGCTGGCCTGCGGCCGGGGTCCCGATCACGATCGACTCCGGCCGCAGGCTGGCGGCAGGCGCGTCGAGGCCCAGATGCTCGCACTGGGCGCGGGAGAGCACGTTGGAGGAGCCGACGAAATCGGCAACGAAACGCGTCTTCGGCCGGCGGTAGATCTCCTCCGGCGTGCCCACCTGGCGCACCTTGCCCTCGTGGAACACGGCCACCCGGTCGGCCATCGACAGAGCTTCGCTCTGATCGTGGGTGACGAAGATGAAGGTGAGCCCGAGCGTCTTCTGCAGGCTTTTCAGCTCCTCCTGCATCTGCTCGCGCAACTTCAGGTCCAGCGCGCCCAAGGGCTCGTCGAGCAGCAGCACGCGCGGCCGGTTGACCAGCGCGCGAGCCAACGCCACGCGCTGGCGTTGGCCGCCGGAAAGCTGGCCGGGCTTGCGCGCGCCATAGCCGGGCAGCGCGACCATGGCCAGCGCCTCTTCCGCCGCCCGCCGCCGTTCGGTCTTGCCCATCCCCTTCACCATCAGCCCATAGGCGACGTTGTCGAGGATCGAGAGATGCGGAAACAGCGCGTAGTCCTGAAAGACGGTGTTGACGTTGCGCCGGTACGGCGGCACGCCTTCCGCGGTCTCGCCGAAGATCTCGATATGCCCGGAGGTCGGTTGCTCGAAGCCGGCGACCAGCCGCAGGCAGGTCGTCTTGCCGGAGCCGGAAGGGCCGAGCATGGCAAAGAACTCGCCTTCCGCAACCGCAAGATCAACGCCATCGACGGCGCGGACGCTGCCGAAATGGCGCGAGACGTTTTCAAAGAGGATGGCGTTCATAGGAAATCCTGTCGAAGCCAAGAGAGTGGCATGGACGTCAGACGCCGCCGCGACCTTCTCCTCGCAGGCGGGGAGAAGGACAGACGGTGCCGAAGCTTGCCCGGACGAAGCTTGCCTGCCCGAGCAGCTTGGGAAACGAACGACGTTTCAGGGACTGCGAATTACCGCCCGCCGATGACGCCGATATAGTCGGACACCCAGCGGTGATAGGGCACGCACTCGCTTTGGCTCGCGCATTTGGCGACCGGCGTCTTCCAGAATTTCACCTTCTCGAAGTTGTCGTAGCCGTTCGTCTTGCAGCCTTCGTCCGTCAACAGCGCATTGCCCTTGCAGGCTGCGCCGACCGAGGGGTTGGCGCCGAACCAGGCGGAGACGTTGCCCTGGACCTTGGGCGAGAGCGAGTGCTCCATCCACATATAGGCGCAGTTCGGATGGGCGCTTTCGGAGGAGAGCATCGTCGTATCGGCCCAGCCTGTCGTGCCCTCCTCAGGGAAGACGGCGGCGATCGGCTGCTTCTCTGCCGTCAGAAGGTTGACCTGGAACGGCCAGGAGCCGGAGGCGACGACACCTTCGTTCTTGAAATCGTCGATCTGGATCATGGCGTCGTGCCAGTAACGGCCGACCAGCGTGCGCTGGACGCGCAGGATATCGAGCGCGGCCTTGTACTGGTCTTCGTTGAGCTCGTAAGGGTCCTTGATGCCGAGTTCCGGCTTGTGCGCCATCAGATAGTTGGCGGCATCCGCCACATGGATCGGCCCGTCATAGGCCTGCACGCGACCCTTGTTGGACTTGCCGTCGGGCAGGGTCATCTCCTCGAAGACGACCTTCCAGCTCTTCGGCGCTTCGCCCTTGAAGGCGTCCGTATTGTACATGAGGACGTTCGGCCCCCAGACATAGGGCGTGCCGTAATGGACGCCCTTCACCGTATGCCAGGGAGCATCCTGCATCCGGGCGTCGAGCGTCTTCCAGCTGGGAATGAGATCGGTATTAACAGGCTGCACGCGCTTGCCGGCGACCAGCCGCAGCGACGCATCGCCCGATGCGGTCACGAGGTCGAAGCCGCCTTCGTTCAGCAGCGCGACCATCTCGTCGGATGTCGCCGCGGTTTTCACCGACACCTTGCAACCGCTCGATTTCTCGAAGTCGGTCACCCAGTCATAGGCTTTGTCGGTTTCGCCGCGCTCGATATAGCCGGCCCAGGCGACGATCGACAATTCGCCTTCGCCCTTGCCAAGCGTCTTCAAAGGCTCCTGGGCAAGGGCGGATGTGGCAAAGGCCAGCGACACGGCAAGGGTGGTGCAGGACTTCAGAATCTTGATCATCTGTGATCTCCCGGTTCGGCCGATGTTCGGCTCATTTGTTCCCGGTCGAAACGTGCCGCGCTTCTGCCGCATTCGCAAATTCATTAAACAGATAGGCGGTATCGGTTTTTCCGAAACCTAACCGCGACCGCGGCTGCTGCGCAGCGTTTCCACGACGCCGATGAAATCCCGCGCCGACTGCGGCAGGCTGGAGCCTTTCCGCCAGACCATGCCCACCTGCACGACGGGCAAGGCACCGGAGACGTCGCGGCTCTCGATCCTGTCGCCTTCCAGAGACCAGGGGCGGTAGACGAGGTCGGGCAAAAGCGCGATGCCCGCGCCGGTGGCCACCAGACTGCGCACGGCCTCCACCGAGCGCGTGCGGAACGCGACATGCGGACGCGCGCCGAGGGCGGCGAGCAGCTTGCCGGTGTTCTCCTCGATCTCGTCCACCGTCAGCATGATCAGCGGTTCCCGCGCGACATCCGAAATGGAGATGATATCGGCCGAGACCAGCCGATGGCCGAGCGGCAGCCAGAGCCTGTAGGGCGAGGTCTCGATGATCTCCGCCTGAAGCGCCATCCGGTCGCGCAGATTGGAGATGACCATGACGGCGACGTCGAGTTCGCCGCCGATCAGGAGGTGTTCGAGATAGGAGCCATTGTCCTCGATGGCGCTGACATCGACCGAGGGAAAGGCCCGCCGGTAGCGCGCCAGGAGATCCGACAGAACGTAGCCCGCCACCAGCGACGTCACGCCGAGATTGAGCTTGCCGGTCGCCGTTTCCGGGGTCTGGCTGAACGAACGGCGCGCATCCTGAACCCCGGCCAGGATCTTCGTTGCATGCCGCAGGAACTGGTGACCGTTATGAGTGATGTTGAGGCCGCGCGGATGCCGGTCGAAGAGGGCGACGCCGAGGTCGCTTTCAAGCTCCTTGATCGCCTCCGTAATCGAGGATTGCGAAATGGACAGGTTCTGCGCCGCCCGGGTGACGGAGCCCTGTTCGGCAACGGCGACGAAAAACTGAAGCTGGCGGAGCGTGAAGGCCATCTCGTGGTTATCGGGATGTCGCTCTCGAATGGCAAGTCCCGCGACCTTGTGCGGTCTATCGGCCGGGTTTTGTCCTCAAGGCGTGCGGTTTTTCCCGGCCAGCAGGTCCGCCAGCGTCACGGGTCGCAATCCTTGCGCATCGACCCCGACATCGAACTGCCGCGGCATGGGCTTCAGGCGCCCGTGCGAGTGGCCATGCAGATCGATGGACTTCTTGCCCATCTGGTTCCAGGTGCGGAAGGCGTAGTGACAGAGGATGAGATGATGGCCGTCGAGCCGCATCTCTGCATAGGCCTGCACGCTCGACCACCCCTTCGCCTGTATCGTCGTTTCCGGGTCGTTGTTGCCGATGATCAGATGTTTGCGGCCATGCAAGGCGGCGAGCATCTGCACGCAATCGCCGCGCTTCGAGATCACGTCGCCCAGATGCCAGACCTCGTCCTCTTCTCCGACGACCGCGTTCCAGTTGGCGATCAGCGCGGCATCGTGCTCGGCCATGGTCCGGAAAGGGCGGCGATCGATGCGCAGGACGCGCGGATCGCCGAAATGGGTGTCGCCGGTAAAGTAGATCATGGCCGGGAACTGGCGTCGGCGCGGGCGAGATCAAGCCTTGCCGCACCGTTGCCGGTCAGGGCGCGACAACGCCACATGAGCGTCCCGCTTGACGTCGCTCCGTCGTGCCACAGGTTCCGGCCCATGAAGGAACCGCGTTACACCAAATCCAGTCTCCCGCAGAAAGTCTGTGCCGCCTGCGGCCGGCCGTTTTCCTGGAGGAAGAAGTGGGCGCGCGATTGGGACACCGTCAAGACGTGTTCGGAGCGCTGCAAGGGCGATCTGCGGCGGAAGACGCCCCGAGGCGGATGATGTGGGAACCTGTGTTTTTATCGCGGTGCGATAGAAAATCTTAAGGTTGGTCAGGGCCACCGCTTCCGATCCCCGCGTTTTCCTTAGTGCCATCTTTAGGATTTGCAGCCACACTGGCGATCCTGCAACCACCGTCGAGATGAAAACGGATTTCCAGCGTGATTTCTGCCGAGAGCAAGCGGTCTGACAAAGAGGCTCCGGACATGCGGGCCTCGGACATGCAGGCACTCGACCGTGCGTGGCAGATGGGATGCACGGGACGATCGACCCTCGCGCTGGAGATCGCACACGGCGTTCACTCGGCATCGGTCCAGCGTGACGACCCCCACGTGCAGGCGCGCAGCGCTTACGAGATTTCGTGGTACTGCTTCCAGCTCGGCAAGTCCGAGATGGGTCTCGACTATGCCGAGCAGGCCGTCACGATCTGGCGTCATCTCGACCAACCCGCCTTCGAGGCGCAGGCGCTCAGCATTCAAGCCTGGCTGAACATGGAGCTTGGACAGCTGGAAGAGGCCGTCGCGCTGGCGGCGGAGGCACTGGATATCGCCGACCAGAGCGGCGATCTGCGCGCGCGCTCCCTCGCCATCAACGTCACCGGAGTCATCTTCTGGTTGTCCCGGCAGCCGCCTCTGGCAATCGATTACTGCGGCCGCGCGGTCGCGCTGGCGCAGGAAGCCGGCGACCGGAGTTTCGAGTGCTGGTGGCTCATCAATCTCGGCGGCGCGCAGTCGGAGGCGGCCTACATGGCGCTGGAGGCCGGAGACCGTGCGGCCTTCGACGCAGCCATCGGTCCGGCGATCGAGGTGACCCATCGCGCCAACGACCTCGCCCGCTCGCTCGGAGACACCTGGGCGGAGCGTCTCTGCCTCGGAAACCTTGCCGAATACTGCAATGCGGCCGAAGACTTCCTCAGCGCAGAACAATTTCTGGCCCGCTATCGCGATATTGCCAACGAAGACGATTTGCGGGGCGAGGGACACTATCTCGACATTCTCGGTCGGACGCTGATCTCGCTGAGGCGCTATGAAGAGGCACTGGTGCCGCTTCAGCATGCGCATGTGCTCGCCACAGGCAGTGGCAATGTCGAGACGCTGATGTTTGCCTGCCTCTATCTCTCCAGGGCGCACGAACACCTCGGAGCGTTCGAACCGGCGCTCGACTTTCACAAGCGCTATCACAGCCTGCACCAGCAGTTCACCGCCGAGCGGACCCAGCGCAATGCGCGGCTTGCCGACATTCGCTACGAGACGAAGAAGCTGCGAATGCTGCTCGACACGGAGGCTGGGCGGACGGCCGAGATCGCCCGCTCGTTTGCGGCGCTGCAGCAGCAGACCACGATGCTGACGGAGGCGGCGAATACCGACCCCCTGACCGGCCTCGGCAATCGCCGCCGACTGGAAGCGGCGATGGACGCGGTCGAAGCCTCCGGCGAAGGCTACATGCTGGCCGTGCTCGACGTCGATCACTTCAAGGCGATCAATGACAAGCTTTCGCACATCGTCGGTGATCGCGTGCTGATCGCACTCGGCGCGCTGATCAGAGGCGCGTTGCGGGCGCCGGATCTTGCGGTTCGTTTCGGTGGCGAAGAGTTTGTCTTGCTGATGACCGGCGTGACGGTCGGGCAGGCGAAGAAGACCTGCGAGCGCATCCGCCTGACGATCGCCCGCCATGACTGGTCGCCGGTCGCATCCGGTCTGTCCGTGACCGTCAGCATCGGCATTGCGCTTTCGTCGGAAAGCGGTATCCCGCATGAAATTCTCGAAATTGCCGACCGCAATCTCTATCGCGCCAAGCAGGCGGGCCGGAACAGGGTCGTGCTGTCGCCGCGAGCAGGCTCATCCTCAAACAGATGACGGCTCGACGCCCGGCCGGGCTATCTCCGCCGTCGGCGCGTCTATAAAGTCTCCTCGTGAAGGACTCGAAGTTGCCGAGGGCTTCGGCCTTGGAGACAGGCATGGCGAGAGTGGGGATGACGCGATGATGACAATGGACGAAGCTCTGGATCGCGCTGGAACAGGCCGCTTCCAGCGCAGGCTGTTGGGGGTCTTCGGTCTCGTCTGGACGGCCGACGCCATGCAGGTGCTGGCCGTCGGCTTCACCGCGGCCTCCATCGCCGCCACATTTCAACTGACCGTGCCCCAGGCGCTGCAGACGGGCACCCTGTTCTTCCTCGGAATGTTGATCGGTGCGGTCGTCTTCGGTCGGCTTGCGGACCGGTGGGGTCGCCGGCGCGTGCTGCTCCTCACCGTCGCCTGCGATGCCGTCTTCGGGACGCTTTCCATTTTCGCGCCGGATTTCACGAGCCTGCTCGTCTTGCGGTTCCTCACCGGTATCGCCGTCGGCGGAACCCTTCCCGTCGATTATGCCATGATGGCGGAATTCCTGCCGGCGCGAAACCGGGGCCGCTGGCTCGTCATGCTGGAAGGGTTTTGGGCCGTGGGCACGCTGGTGATCGCCCTTGCCGCCTGGGCCGCGAGCATTGCCGGCGTTGCCGATGCCTGGCGCTATATCTTTGCCGTCACCGCGCTGCCGGCGATCATCGGCGTTGGCCTCCGCTTTTTCGTTCCGGAATCGCCGTTCTATCTGCTGCGCGCGGGGCGTGCCGAGGAGGCGAGAGCGATCGTCAATCGCATGCTGGCCCTGCATGGAAAGCCGGTTCTCTCGGAAAACGACCAGCTGGTCGCCGCGCCTGCAACGGCATCCGAAGGCGTATTCTCACCCGCTCTACGCCGCCGCAGTCTGCTCATCCTTGCCGTCTGGTTTCTGGTGTCCGTGTCCTATTACGGCATTTTCACCTGGATGCCGGCGCGCCTCGCCAGCGAGGGCTTCGGCTTCGTGCGCGGCTATGGCTTCCTGGTGTTCGTGGCGCTCGCCCAGATCCCGGGCTATGCGCTGGCCGCGTTCGGCGTGGAGCGCTGGGGTCGGCGCCCGACGCTGATCGGCTTCTGCCTGTTGTCGGCGCTCGGCTGCCTGCTCTTCGTCCTGTCTCCGGACGATCTGCTGATCGGCGCCTCGTTGCTGGTCATGAGCTTTGCGCTGCTGGGAACCTGGGGCGCTCTCTATGCCTTCACGCCGGAGCTCTATCCCACCGCCTCCCGCGCGACGGGCATGGGGGCGGCCGGTGCCATGGCAAGGCTCGGCGGTCTCATCGCTCCGACCCTGATGACGGTCGTCGTCACGTTCGGCGTCGGCGTTGCGGTCGGCCTGTTTGCCGCCCTTCTCGTCTGCGCGGCGCTCGCCGCCCGCCTGATCGATGCGGAAACGCGGCAAGCCTCGCTCGGCTGATATCCGTATCGGACTCGACCAGAAGCCGGAGCGGGCAGGCAAAGTTCTACCCGCTCCGGCAATTTGTATGCAACGATCAGCTTTTCGGCTTCTCGTGGTGACCGCCGAACGCAAAGCGCATGGCCGAGAGCAGCTTGTCGCCGAATTCGGCTTCGCCCTGCGAGGTAAAACGCTGGTAGAGCGCGGACGAGAGCACCGGCACCGGAACGCCCGTGTCGATCGCCGCCTTCACCGTCCACCGGCCCTCGCCGGAATCCGAGACCCGGCCGCTGAAGTTTGCAAGTTCCGGATCGGTCTTCAGCGCGCCCGCCGTGAGATCGAGCAGCCACGAGCTGACGACGCTGCCGTGACGCCAGACTTCGGCGATGGCGGCGAGATCGAGATCGAACTGGTAGTATTTCGGCTGCTGCAACGGGCTCGTTTCCGCGTCGGCCGCGCGGTCGGCCTTGCCGGCATTGGCGGATTTCAGCAGGTTCATGCCCTCGGCATAGGCTGCCATCATGCCGTATTCGATGCCGTTATGAACCATCTTGACGAAGTGGCCGGAGCCGCTCGGTCCGCAATGCAGGTAGCCGCGATCCGCTGTCCTCATGCTCTCGGTGATATCGGCGGGATCGACATCGCCGCCCGGAGCGAGCGTCGCAAAAATCGGATCGAGATGCCGCACGGCATCGTCAGGTCCCCCGATCATCAGGCAATAGCCGCGATCGAGACCCCAGACGCCGCCGCTCGTTCCCACATCGACGTAATTGAGCGACCGGGCCGTCAGGCGTTCGGCGCGATCGACGTCGTCGTGATAGAAGGAGTTGCCGCCGTCAATGAGGATGTCGCCGGGCACCATATGGGCTGCGACGCGTTCGAGGTTCTCATCGGTGATCGCTGCCGGCAGCATCAGCCACACCGCAGCGGGCTTGGCGAGCTTCGACACGAGCTCTTCCACCGAGGCCGCACCCACGGCGCCTTCGGCAACGAGCGCCGCGACGCTGGCCGGGTTAATATCGTAGACGACGCATTCATGGCCCCCGCGCAGCAGGCGGCGCACCATATTGGCGCCCATCCTGCCCAGTCCCATCATTCCGATCTGCATTGGTTTGAAACCTTCTTGCTTCTGTCGCCGGTTGCTGGCGGCAGGCACTATGTAGGCCGCTTCGAGCGCGAGGGAACCTCCCTTCCGACACGGTGCTTTTCAACCCTCAGGGCACCGCGCTGAGGCGGGCTTCCGTCAGGTCGATTTCGCGCACGATCCGGCGGGCCATCTCCTCGGGCAGTTTGCGGGCGCGAACCATTTTCAAAATCTGGTCGCGTTCGGCGCGGGCACCGGCAAGCCGCAGCACGCGCTCGATTTCCTCCACCTTGCGGATCTGGTCGTTCTCGTCGCCGGATCGCGAGCGCCCATCGATGCGCTGGCGATAGACCTCCATCAGGCGCGTGCCGACATCGGCATAGAGGTCGGCATCGTTGCGGCCGGTGCCGAGCCGGTGCTGGGTGACTTCGATGGCCTTTATCGCGGCTTCCGCCGCGGCGATCCGAGCCTCGTCCTCCTCCCGCTGGTGGGACGGCTCGGGCGGAAGCTCGAGATCCTGCAGCAGCGCCGGCAGCGCGACGCTCGCCGCCACGAGCGAAACGATGATGACGCCCGCGGCAAGGAAGATCACCAGATCGCGCGCCGGGAAGGGGGTGCCGTCGTTCATGACCAGCGGCAAGGTGAGAATACCGGCAAGCGTGATCGCGCCACGAACGCCGGCGACCGAGATCGCGACGACGAGCCGCCAGCTCGGAGTGTGGATCACTTCGCCGCGACGCGCCGCCTTGAACAGCGTGAAACGCAGGGACACCCAGACCCAGGCGAGACGCAGCGCGCCGAGCGCCAGCGTGATGGCGACGACGTAGACGCCGAGCCAGATCGGGTGAAGATGACCGGTGTCGCTGACGATCCGCGCGGCCCCGGACACGATGCCCGGAAGCTGCTCGCCAAGCAGCACGAAGATGATGCCGTTCATGGTGAACTGCACCGTGTCCCAGACGGCGGCGCGGCGCACGCGGGTGACGGCGAGCACCCGGCCGCGCTGCTCCTCGTAGCTCATGGCGATGCCGGCCGCGACGGCGGCGAGAATGCCGGAGCAATGAAGGTGTTCCGCCAGCAGATACGCCCCGAAGGGAATGAGGATGCTGATGAGGATCTGCGATCCGGTCTCCTCGCCGAGCTTGCGCGACACGAGATCCTTCGCCCGCGTCACCAGCCATGTCACGCCGAGGCCGACCGCGATGCCGCCGATCGCGAGCCACAGAAACGTCAGCACCGCGCTTCCCGCGGAAAATGTTCCGGTGAGCGTGGCGGCCACGGCAAACCGCATGCAGACGAGGCCCGAGGCGTCGTTGAGGAGCGATTCTCCCTCCAGAATATGCGTGATGCGCCTGGGGATCGGCACACGCGCCGTGATGGCGGACACGGCGATCGGGTCCGTCGGCGACAGGATCGCGGCCAGCGCGAAGGCGACGGACAGGGGAATGGCGGGCACCATCCAGTGGATGAAGAAGCCGATGCCGAGGACCGTGAAGATGACGAGCCCCAGCGCCAGCTCCAGGATGGTGGCCTTGTCGTGAAACAGCCCCTCCTTCGGGATGCGCCACCCGTCGAGGAACAGGAGCGGCGGCAGGAAGAGCAGGAAGAACAGCGTCGGTTCCAGAGTGATCGCGGAACCCGTCAGCGTCGCCAGGAGCGCGCCGAGCCCGATCTGGACGAGCGGCACCGGCACGGCGATCGGAGACAGCCGCGCCAGCATGCCGCTGATCACCACCGCCAGCAGAAGGAACAGCGAAATCGTCACGCCTTCCATGTTCGTCCTCTCTCATCTCGCAAGGTCGTCTTCTCGTCAGGTCAGGCGCCCAGCTCGACCGAGACCGCGGGGTTTGCATCGGAGCGCTCTTCGGCCGGTCCCTTGCGTCGCGACAGGTTAAGCGCTGTATTGATGACGCCGATATGGCTGAAGGCCTGCGGAAAGTTGCCGAGCATGCGCTTGGCCACCGGGTCGTATTCCTCGGAGAGGAGACCGACATCGTTGGAGAGCGCCAGCAGACGCTCGAACAAGGCGCGCGCATCGTCTCTCCGGCCGACGAGATCGAGCGCATCCGCAAGCCAGAAGGAGCAGGCGAGGAAAACGCCCTCGTCGGACGGCAATCCGTCGTCGGTGTCGCCGGTGCGATAGCGGAGCACGAAGCCGTCGCGCGTCAGGTGGCGCTCGATCGCTTCCACCGTTCCGACATAGCGCGGATCGTCCGGCGGCAGGAAGCCGACCATGCCGATCTGCAGCACGCTCGCATCGAGCGCCTGCGAGCCATAGGCCTGCACGAAGCTGTTGAGCGCGGGATCGAACGCCTTGGCGCAGACTTCGGCATGGATCTCGTCCGCCACCTCGCGCCACCGGCGTGCGGTGTCGTCGTCGCCCAGGTCCTGTGCCATCAGCGCCACACGGTCGAAGGCGACCCAGGCCATGACCTTGGAATAGGTGAAATGCTGCCGCGCGCCGCGAACCTCCCAGATGCCCTCGTCCGGATCGCGCCAGACGCGCTCCAGGAAGGGCATCAGGACATCGCCGATCGCCTGGCCGCGAGGATGGCGCGGCAGGCCGCCCTTCGAGGCCTGCATCAGCGCATCCGCGACCTCGCCATAGACGTCGAGCTGGAACTGCTCGGAGGCGGCATTGCCGATCCGCACGGGCTTTGAGCCTTCATAGCCGGGAAGCCAGCTGGCGTCCCACTCCCGCAGATTGCGCTCTCCGGCCACGCCGTACATGATCTGCATCTGCTCGGGTGCGCCGGCCACGGCCCGCAGAAGCCAGTTCCGCCAGGCGCTCGCCTCCTCGTAGTAGCCAAGCTTCATCAAGGCGAGGAGCGTCAGCGTGGCATCGCGAAGCCAGCAATAGCGATAGTCCCAGTTGCGCGTCCCGCCCAGCTTTTCCGGCAGCGACGTGGTCACCGCCGCGACGATGCCGCCGGTCGGCATATAGGTGAGCGCCTTCAGCGTGATCAGCGATCGCTTGACGGGTCCCGCCCAGCCATCGACATCCGGGCAGCGCGCCGTGAACTCGCGCCAGAAGCGCTCGGTCTCCAGGAGTGCGGCTTCCGGATCGACCGGCTTCGGCCGTGGCATATAGGACGAGCAGAAGGTGAGGGCAAAGGTGAGCCTATCGCCTTTGCCGACAGTGAAGCCAGCGATCACGCGGGCGTCGTTGCCGCCAAGCGGAACGTCCGAATGCAGGATCAGCATGTCCGGTCCGGCGATCGCGGTGACGATGCCCTCTTCCTCGAATGCCATCCACGGAACGGTCTGCCCGTAATCGAAACGCGCCATGAACTCGAAATCGAAGGCGACCGTGCCCTGGATCCCCTCGACGATGCGGATGATGTTGCTCGAACCGTCGCGGAGCGGCATGAAATCACGAAGCACGGCGATGCCCGTCGGGGTTTCGAAGGTCGTCTCGAGGATCAGCGTATCGTCGCGGTAGGCCCGCTGCGATTTTGCGGCGTCGTCCGCCGGTGCGATCTTCCACCGGCCATTCGTTTCGTCTCCCAGAAGAGATGCGAGGCAAGCGGGCGAATCGAACCGGGGCAGGCAAAGCCAGTCGATCGAGCCGTCTCTGCCCACCAGCGCGGCGGTCTCGCAATCGCCGATCAGTGCGTAATCCTCGATCCGTGTCGACATTCGGGCGTCCTCCGCCATTCCATGCTCGTCAGGCCAGGCTTGCGGGCGGGCCCGAGCGGGGACAGCGCTAAAGCATCGCTGCGGAATGGTCGAGTGTGCTGCCTGCAGCTTTTACCGGATGGCTTTGCCGATTCCGCCCGCGCGAGCCTCCGTCGCTGTCCTCCCCACACTGCGGCCCTCTGTCTGCCAGAGCCGATGCACCTCGTCCCAATCCGGAAGCGTATCCGTCGCGAAGCCGAGGGTCTTTCCGGTTGCGATCGCCCCGAAAGCGTTCATCGCCTGAAGATGCGCGCCGGCGACCAGATAGCGTCGCATGGCGGCCTCGTCGGTCCAGGCGGTCCGGGTGTGGTGGACACCGTCGATGAGGCGGGCATCGGTCGAAAGATTGCCGGGCGCCTTGCGCGCCTGGATCATCGATCGGATTGCATGCCACCAGAAGCGTGGCTGATGCCGCCGCGCTTTCAACTGGAGACCCGTGATGGATACGTAGACGGACTGCGTGGTCATGCCTCTTCCTCATTGTCTCGGGACGCCGCCGGTCGAGCCACTTTACAAAGACGAGACTATCTTGACGGTGTCTAGATTGATGTCACGCGTCCGACCTCTCGTCAAGCCTCATCTTGTCAGTGTAAGGATTACGGATGACTCAGTCCTATCATCACGGCGCGCTACGCCAGGCGCTGCTCGACGCAGCCGAGACCATCCTCGACCGCGATGGCATCGAGGCGCTCACCTTGCGCGCCGCCGCGCGGGAGGCGGGCGTGTCGCATGGCGCACCGGCCCACCATTTTCGCGATATCACCGGCCTTCTGACGGAGCTAGCGGCGATGGGGTTCCTGCGTCTTCGCGACGCCCTCCAAGAAGCCTCGGACGAGACCGACGATCCCGCGGGCTACGTGCCGGCGCTTGGCCGCGCCTATGTCGGCTTCGCGCGGGCGCATCCGGGGATCTTTCTCCTTATGTTCCGCTCCGAGCGTCTCGACTGGTCGGCGCCGTCCCTCGATCTGGCGGGACCGGCGGCCTTCGCGTTCCTTCTGAAGGAAGAGCGAGGCGATGACGTCGCGGGATATGCGGCGGATATGCCGGACCTCGTTCGCGCCACCACCCGCTGGTCGCTCGTTCATGGGCTCGCGACCCTGGTCGTTGACGGGCGCCTTTCCGCGATGACGCAGATGATCCCGCATGCCGACCTCGATGTCCTGATCGAGACGGTGCTTGCCAAGGGCCTCGCTCCGTAATCCATCGAGCGGAATACCCGGCAGACGGAAGCCATGGTCAAAAGGGCAACGCCGGAATTCGCGGCCTGCGCGGACTTGGCCGTCAGCCGCGATCACATATCAGTAATTGCCGCCATCGCCGCCGTCCGGCTGGTGGGCCGGCAACACCGGTTCGGGATCGATGGTCGGCTGGAGCCGCCGCAGAAGGTCCGCGGCATGACGAAGCTCGCGCTGCAAGGCGTCCGGTGTCAGCCGGTCCACGTCCGAGGCAACGCGCTCCAGCGCGGTCGCAGTGCCGTCGTCGCCGACACCCTGCTGCGCCTGGAGATCCCCGATCTGCCGGATCGCCGCTTCGATCAAGCGGCGGGCATCCTGACGCTCCAAGGTCTCCACATCGTTCGACGCCGTCACCAGCGCCACGATCAGCTCATTCACGATGTCCATCCCGATCCTTTCCGGGGCGGGCCCCGTTTCCTGTGTGACGCGTCCCTGCATGACGCTTGGCTCTTCAGATCTTTCGGCAACGGCACGCGTCGTAGCCGCCGGCAAAGAGGCGCCCGGCCTGCATGCCGATCCGCAGCGGCACGTCCCGGATATGGGCAACCTCGAGCGCATTGGCCATGGCGATCGAGGCTTCGGCGCAAATTGCCGCGTCTTCGGCCGCATTGTGATGTCGGAAGGTGAGGCCGAGATGACCGGCCAGAATGTTCAGGCGATGCGAGCCGAGATGCGGCCATACCTTCTGCGCCATCTTGACCGAGCAGAGATAGGAAAGGTCCGGATAGCTCTGCCGGTAGAGATCGAGGCAGGCGCGCCAGACGCTGAAATCGAAGGACGCGTTGTGCGCGATCATCGTCGCGTTGCGGAACTCGTCGGCAAACTCGTCCATCACCTCGGGAAATTCGCCGGCGTCTTCCACATGCTCCGGCCGGATGCCGTGGATGGCGATATTGAAGGAGGAGAACCGCATGTCGCGCGGACGGATAAGCCGCTCCTCGACCCGCACGACGCGTCCGTCGTCGATCCAGGCGAGCCCGACCGAGCAAGCGCTGCCACGCTGCTCGTTGGCGGTTTCGAAATCGATGGCGATGGTCTTCACATCCGGTATCCGTCTGCCGTTTCCCGTCCGGCATACTGTCTGCGCAGCGATTTGGCAAAGGGGAGACGATCTGCCGCCAGCCGGCCAAGCCAGCCGGCGCAGGCGAGCGGCGACGCCTCGGCTCTTCCGCGCGCTCGATCGGACCCTATCTACCGGTCAGAGATTTACGGAAAGGACCGCGGCGCCATGAAACCCCATGTTATCTGCCTGATGATCACCTCGCCGGACGGCAGTCTTCACCCCAGTCGCTGGACGAAGAGCCCGGATGGCGAGCGGTCCGACTGGACGGCGCTCTACGAGAAGATCCACGCCCAGCATGCGGGCAATGCCTGGATGGTCGGACGGGTGACGATGGCGGAGATGTCGAAGGCGGAGGCGCATCCGCCAGCCGGTGCCGTCGAGGTGCAGCGTCCGCACCATTTCGCCAGACCCGGCGCGTCGTCCTTCGCCATCGCGCTTGATCCGGGCGGCAAACTCCATTTCCAGGGTGACGAACTGTTCGGCGATCATATCGTCGTGCTGCTCGGTCCCGACGTTCCGGACCGTCATCTTGCAGAGCTGGCCGACGATGGCGTTTCCTACATTGTCTCGGACACGAAGGAGATGGACCTCGGTGCGATGCTGGCGCTCGTTGCGCAGGAACTCGGCATTACCCGCATTCTGCTCGAAGGCGGCGCAAGCGTGAACGGATCGATGCTCGCTGCCGGATTGGTGGACGAGATCAGTCTCGTCATCGCGCCGGCGCTCGAAGGCCGCGTCAACAGCGACAGGGTCATCGCATTCGGGGAGGAGGGCCTTGCCGGCAAGGTCGAGCTGTCCTTGACGTCCTGCGACGTGCTCGATCATGGCGCGATCCATGTCCGCTATGCCGTGAAAGCTCCGCGCTGAGCTTGCTGAGGACGAACGGAAAATCCATGGCAGACGAGCCGCAGACAATCAGGGCAGGGGTCAGCGAGGCGCCTCCGGAACCGGCCGACGACGAAACGTCCGGAGGCATGGTGTCGTTTCCCTACGACCGGATGACGGTGGACCAGTTCCGGCATCGCTTTCCGCGCGCCCGCTGGCGCGATGACATCAAGGCGTGGTGGGTGCCGGGGAAGACTGCGTCTCGACGGATCGGCCGGTGGCTCGCGGAACAGGAGGCGGAAGCGGATGCGCATGCCGACGCCCGCGGGCGCGACGCGTTCGACTTCGACCCGATCGTCAGCCCCTATCTCGACATCGGGCGCGCCGGCTTCCAGATCCGCACGCCCTATTCCAGAACCGTTGTCGAGGAGCTGCGCGAAATCCGGTTCGCGCGGTGGGACGGCGATTTGCGCCTCTGGCACGTTCCGTTTCGCTCCTTCGAAGAGCTTCGCAGCCACTGGCCCGCGATCGAGGTCGCCGCGCGCCGGAACGAGCCGGCCGAGCGGGCTCGACGCGCCGAAGAGCGCAAGGGCACCGAAGACGAGGTGAAATCGAAAGCGCGCTCGTCGGAGCGTCGCAAACGCCGCTATCCGCTGCCGTCCGACGCTCTGCCGCCGCTCGGCGTGCCCGTGGCGATTTCCTATGGGATCGTGGTTTTCACAGAGATCACCGGCGAAGTGGTCGATCCGGATCCGGTCTCGGAATTTTATCCCGGCGCGGGCGAAGACGATGTCTGGGGTCTCTGGCGCGCACCGGCATTGGACGAGCTGCTGTCGGCATGGCCGGTGAAGGCGATACCGGAGCCGCGGGGGCTTTGGTGGATGCCGACGATCGAGGAGCTGAGGCCGGCGCGCCGTGCCGCACGCGTGCGCGAGAGCACGGAGCCGGTGCGCAGGCGATGAGGGAAGATGGCGCCTCCGCCGCGTTCGCAAACGGGTTCGATGAGGCTCTGGCACGATTGCCGACCGGCTATGTCGAGGGCTCGTTCGAGGAGCACCCCTGGGGCGCCACCCTTCGCCGATCGGCGGATGGTCGTCGTGTCTGGCTGTTTGCGAGAGCCTTGGGACGAAACGACATCGTCAGCTTCAACCTGTATCGCACCAGCCGCGGCGGCAGCCTGCTCAAGCCCTGCGAGATGTCATCGGCAAAAGTCGCTGCTTTCGTGATGGGTTTCAAACCCGCTGTAAAATGAACGTCTGCCCATGGGAACAACATAGTAAGCAAAGGGTTATGCTCTCACAACAAACATACTAACAATGAAAAGGAGGACTACCCCATGGACCATACCAATCACGTTCGCCTCTCCCCGACCGAACTGACCCCGGCCATTCTGGAAGGCGCGACCATCTACGGCGCCGACGACCATAAGGTCGGCAAGCTCGACCATATTCATGGCAGCGGAATGGGCGGCAAGGCCATCATCGATGTCGGTGGCTTCCTCGGCATCGGTGCAAAGCCGGTCGGCGTGCCGCTGAGCGACCTGCAGTTCATGCGTGACGAAGACGGCGACGTCCATGCCGTAACGTCCTGGACCAAGGATCAGCTCAAGGACATGCCTGAGCACCGCGACTGATCACGTCAATCATCTGACGGCAAAAGCCTGGCCACCGCGCCAGGCTTTTCTGCGTCTGCAAAGGGGTTCAGACGTCGAGGACGTCGACGAAGGCGTCGGGGAAATTTTTGCGGGCTAGCGGTTCGTTGAGCTTCAGAAGGGCCTGATAAGATGCGGGGTCGAAATCCCGTTCGGCCGGAAGAATTTCGCGTCCGAAGAGGCGGGAGAGGCGTTCGCCGTCGAGATTGCCGCGCTCGAACGGCTCGGTCCCGAAATAATGCCAGAGCGAATGCACGAAGGCGGTATCGGCAAGACCGACGGATTTGTCGAGCGTCGGGTGCCGGCGCCATTGCCCAAGGACAGTCACCTTCGAATTCGCCCGGCGCAGCGTGAACTGCCACTGCGTACCCGACAATCCGGCCGGAAAGCCGCGGTGCTTGGTCATTTCCGGAATTTTGGCCATGCGCTTCTTCGCCCGGCACAAAGCCGGCCCTTCTTCGGTTTCAACGATATGCCGAGAACGATCGGGCCAGATATCCGGCCGCAGCATCCCGTGCATTTCGCCGGTCCATAGCACGGCAACGCGCGCGGGAAAACGCGTTCCTCGCAATGCCCGCCGGCCTTTCCCGTCTCGTAACGGCCACGCTGCTCGCGAGAGTGCGGGGGCGAGGGCGGGAAMAAGCCGATGGCGATCGCGTTCGAGGTTTTTCGACACGAGGAGTATACGATGCCTGCCAAATCCCAAGCCCAGCAGAAAGCCGCCGGTGCGGCCTTGGCCGCCAAGCGCGGCGATGCCAAGAAGAGCGACCTCAAAGGCGCTTCGAAGAGCATGGAACGGTCCATGAGCGAGAAAGAACTTGAGGACATGGCTTCGACCAAGCAAAAGGGCAAGCCAAAGCACGTTTCGCCCTGACATCGGCCCGTTCGCATGATGCCGGCACGCCAAATGGGCCATGTCGCGATGACGAGGGAGGATCGATCAGGTGTATGGGCCGGAAGACCAGGGACAGGACGAGCAGGAGGAAACCCCGTCCTCTCCCGTTCCCACACCGCGCATGCTGTCCTGGGCCCGTAACTCGGCGGCGTACCGCTTGGGGAAACGGATGCACACGGAGAAGCAACTGTCCCAGGCCATTGCCCGCAAAGCCCGCGAGAAATTCGAGGCGATCAGCGACGAGCAGGTTGCCGCCCTCTCCGCTTTCGCCGTCGCCTTCGGCTACGACAACAAGGCCCTCGATGATGTTGCCTATGCGGATGTCGCTACCCGCTCCGGCCAGCAGAGCGGCCGGTCGAAACGGGCCATATCGCAAAGGCTCGTGACGAAGGGGATTGACCGAGACACGGCGACGGCCGCTGTGGCCGAAGTCGATGACCTCAAGGCCGCCGTCATTCTCGCCCGCAAGCGCGCCTTCGGCCCGTTCCGCAGGGAGCCGCCGGAGGAGAAACGCAAGATGAAGGAACTCTCCGCCTTTGCCCGCGGCGGATTCAGTCTCGAAATCGGCCGCAAGGTCTATGACATGAGCCGGGATGAAGCAGAGGAGATTTTGACCGGAGGCGCACTGTTCTAGCCAGAGGCTCCCGCCGAGTCGCAACGCTCAAGAAAAACCATGCGCGGCGCTGAACCAATCGCTATCCGGTCATATGCCGGGGAAGTCCATGTCAGCGCCGCGTCTATGGTCTGATCAGATAATGCGCGGCGCCGCTCTCTGTTCCCATGTTTGGACAGGAGACTGTTCGGTCGAGCACCAGATCCGGATCCTCAGATATCCGACATGGACGGCAGGTGAAGTTCTACCTCGCGGCGTTCTTCGTCGCTCATCGGCTCGACCTTTTCTTTCCAGAAGGCCGCCGCCTCCGGCGCATCGTCTTCCCAGGCACGGGTGCTGACGATGTTGTCATCGACCTTTGCCTTGCGGCGGCCCCCGAGCGCCAGATACTCCTCCGCGATCTTCTTGGATGGTGTCGTGGTCTTGTCGTCCATGATGCGATCCTCTCAACCTTCAATGCCTGCCGAACCCCCTGTGTCCTTGTCACGAGACGATCCACAAGATCGTATGCAAGAGGCCGGGAACGGGCGTGGCTGTCGTGATAACAGACGGCCTGTGGATTCGTTCCGGATGAGGGACATGGTCGAGCGAAAGGTCGGATGGCGATGGAGATCAGCAGCGAGGTGGACGGTCGATATGCCCGGATCGAGGGCGAACTCATTCCACTCGTCTCGAATGTCTGGCTCTGCGACAGCCGCTACACCAATCCGTTCGCCCCGCTCTTGCACGATGTGGCGAACCCGAAGGACCGTGAATTCCTGGTCGTCCTCCTGCAGAAACGGCGGGTGGTGCTGACCGACGACGAAGCGCACCACGACGAAGCCGGCACGCTTTGCAGGCTGACCCGAAAAGACATCCTCGGCCTCTACGCGATCGACAATGCGGCCTACGCTCCGGATGCCGGTCTGTCCTTCACGCTCGGCCCCATGATCGCGCCTCTGAAGACGGCGTCCTGACCCTTCGAACGGCTGCAGATACATGTCCGCGAACGGGAGCGAACGCCGGCGCCGCCGTCTCCTGATGACGGGCCGGCGCGCGGACGGAAGTTCCGGACGATGGTCTCAGGCTTTGGAAAACAGCTGTGCAACGGGGAGAGAGTTGATGACGCGGCGCGTTGTGCTGCGATAGTCTGGAATGATACAGCGCGTTGCGCGACAACCTCGCCACAACCCGTCGCTGGACGCCGCCGCAGCCACCTTATGCCGAGAACCCGATGACAGATAGCCAGCAGCCCGGAACATCGAGCCTCAAGCTCGGTCTCGATCCCGTCGTCGCCTTCAGCCTTGCCGGGGCCTTGGTCTTCTTCCTGATCAGCGGCGCCATCGCCTATCTCAACCTGCATACGCTGCGCGTCAACAATGACAGGATCGTCCATACCCACGAGGTCATCGTGGCACTGGGCAAGCTTCTGTCGAGCACGCAGGATGCGGAAACCGGACAGCGTGGCTTCCTGCTGACGGACAATGCCCGCTATCTCGATCCCTACAATGTCGCGGTTCTCGCGGTTCCCAGGCATCTGAACGATATCGCCCGATTGGTGCGGGACAACCCGACGCAGGAGCGACGCATCGAGGCGATCCGGCTGAGCGTCGAAGCCAAGTTCTCCGAACTCAAGGACACGATCGGCCTTCGCCGCACGCAAGGGCTGGAGGCCGCGTTGACCGTGGTCAATTCGGACCGCGGCAAGGCGGCGATGGACGCCATCCGCTCTCAGCTTTCCGAAATGGGGCAGGAGGAGACGCGTCAGCGCCAGCAATGGCTGAGCGAGATGGAGGAGGCTTACGGCACCGCCCTCGTCAGCAGCATCCTTTCCGTCATTCTCGGCGTCCTGCTTACGATCGCCATCGGCGTGCTCATTCGCCGGGCCACCCTCGCGCGCCGCCGGCAGGAATGGCTGCAGGCAGGGCAGGTCGGACTGAGCGCCGCGGTCATGGGCGACCAACGCACCGAGCAGCTGGGCGACAGCATTCTCACCTTTCTCGCCGACTATGCCGGCGCCGTGGCAGGCGCGATCTATGTCGGCGACAAGGGCACGTTTCAGCGGTCTTCGACCTATGGCGTTCCCGAGGGCGCGAACATTCCGCGTCAGTTCAAGGCGCGCGAAGGCCTGCTCGGTCAGGCCGCGGCCGGAGAGAAGGCCCTGCTGGTCTCCGACGTTCCCGACGGCTACCTGTCCTTCGGCTCGGCGCTCGGACGGGACAAGCCGCGCCATCTCGTCATCTCGCCCGCCATCATCGACGGCGAGGTCAACGCCGTGATCGAACTCGGCTTTCTCCGCGAGATCGACGAGCGCGTGCTTGCGCTTCTCGAACAGGCGGCTGCCTCGGTTGCAACGGCCGTCCGTTCGGCAAACTATCGCACCAACCTGCAAAATTTGCTCGGCGAAACGCAGCGCCAGTCCGAGGAGCTGCAGGTCCAGAGCGAGGAACTCCGGGTCTCCAACGAGGAGCTGGAAGAGCAGGGTCGCGCGCTGAAGGAGTCCCAGGCGCGGCTCGAGCAGCAGCAGGTGGAGCTCGAACAGACCAATTCGCAGCTCGAGGAGCAAACGAGGCAACTCGAATTTCAGCGCGACGATCTGGAGCGCGTCAATTCTGCCGTGCAGTTGAAGGCCCGCGAGCTGGAGCAGGCGAGCCGCTACAAGTCCGACTTCCTCGCCAACATGTCGCACGAGCTGCGCACGCCGCTGAACTCGCTGCTCATTCTCGCCAAGCTGCTCGCCGACAATTCCGAGGACAATCTGACGGGCGAACAGGTGAAATATGCCCAGACGATCGAATCCTCCGGCAACGACCTGCTGACACTCATCAACGACATCCTCGACCTGTCGAAGATCGAGGCCGGCCATATCGACATTCGCCCGGAGGCCGTGTCGGTCGAGCGGCTGGCCAACAACCTGCGACAGGTCTTCGATCCCGTTGCCAAAAACAAGCAGCTGGCGTTCGCGGTGGAGATCGCGCCGGAATGCCCGCCCGTGATCGAGACCGACCTTCAGAGGCTCGAACAGGTGGTGAAGAACCTCCTGTCCAATGCCTTCAAGTTCACCTCCGCGGGCGGTGTCACGGTCGCCATTCGGCGGGCTCAATCGAGCAACGCCGCGGGGCAGATCACGCTGGCCGTCACCGACAGCGGGATCGGCATTGCCGAAGATCAGCAGCGCCACATCTTCGAGGCGTTTCACCAGGCCGACGGCACGATCAGCCGCCGCTATGGCGGGACGGGGCTCGGCCTGTCGATCTCCCGCGAGCTCGTCCGCCTGCTCGGGGGCGCGATCCATCTGGAGAGCCAGCCGGGCAAGGGCAGCACCTTCACGATCACCCTTCCGGAAACCTACGATCCCGCACGGGTCGCCACGCGGCAGCCGCGCGATGCCGTTGCACCGGCGTCCGCGTCGACCGCGAGCGTGCCGGCTCCCGCTGCCGCACCCGTGGCGGAGGTCCGCGAAATGGCGGCGATCGCCAAAGCACGCCTCGTGGCAGACGACCGGATGGCGCCCTCCGACAACAAGCGCGTTCTCCTGATCATCGAGGACGACGTGACCTTTGCCGCGATCCTGCGGGATCTGTCGCGCGAGATGGGCTTCCGCACGCTCGTCGCCGGCACGGCCCAGGAGGCGCTGGAGCTTGCCCGCCAGTTCATGCCGAGCGCCATCGTGCTCGATGTCGGATTGCCGGATCAGTCCGGGCTTTCGGTTCTCGACCGGCTGAAGCGCGACGTGCAGACGCGGCACATTCCCATTCACATGGTGTCCGGCGACGATCATACGGAGACGGCACTGTCGCTCGGCGCCGTGGGCTACATGCTGAAGCCGGTGAAGCGGGAACAGCTAGTCGAAGTGCTGCAGAAGCTCGAAGCGAAGCTTTCCCAGCGCGTGCACCGCGTGCTGATCGTGGAGGACAACGACGTGCAGCGCGAGGCCGTGGCGCGGCTTCTGACCTCGCACGATGTCGAGACGGTGACGGCGGGCACGGCGGCGGACTGCCTGAGGCTGCTGCAGGAACAGACCTTCGATTGCGTCGTCCTCGACCTCTCGCTGCCGGATGCCTCGGGATATTCGCTGCTGGAAACGCTGAGCCAGGACAGCGAGAGGGCGTTTCCGCCCGTCATCGTCTATACCGGCCGCGTGCTGTCGGCCGATGACGAGCTGCAGCTCCGCCGCTATTCCAAATCCATCATCATCAAGGGCGCAAAGTCGCCGGAGCGGCTTCTGGACGAGGTCAGTCTGTTCCTGCATCAGGTCGTGTCCGACCTGCCCGCCGAGCAGCAGAAGATGATCCGCAAGGCGCGCAGCCGGGATGCGCTTCTGGAGGGGCGCCGCATCCTCGTCGTCGAGGACGATGTCCGCAATGTCTATGCGTTGACCAACATTCTGGAGCCGCGCGGCGCGGTCATCCAGATTGCCCGGAACGGACAGGAAGCGCTCGATGCTTTGGCGAAATCGACGGCCGCTCCCGATGCCGCCATCGATCTCGTGCTGATGGACGTGATGATGCCCGTCATGGACGGCCTGACCGCGACGCGGGAGATCCGCAAGACCGCGGCGTGGAAGAAGCTGCCGATCATCACATTGACGGCCAAGGCCATGCCCGACGACCAGCAGCGCTGCATCGAAGCCGGCGCCAACGACTACATGGCAAAACCGCTCGACGTGGAAAAACTGCTGTCGCTCGTCCGCGTCTGGATGCCGCGATGAGGGAACCGTCGATGGTGGAGAAAGTCGAGGACATCGAGATCCGCTTGCTGCTGGAAGCGCTTTATGCGCGCTACCACTACGATTTCCGCGGCTATGCCATGGCCTCGGTCAAGCGGCGGCTGCGTCAGGCGCTGGAACAGCTCGCCATTCCCACGATCTCCAGCCTGCAGGAGCGCTTGCTGCACGATCGGGACATGCTGCCGCAGCTGCTCGGCTATCTCACGGTCCAGGTCAGCGAAATGTTTCGCGATCCCGACTATTTCCGCGCGATTCGCGAGCAGGTCATCCCGCATCTTCGGACCTACCCGTCGCTGAAAGTCTGGGTGGCGGGGTGCAGCCATGGCGAAGAGCTCTATTCCCTCGTCATCCTCTTTCGGGAGGAAGGGCTGGAAGAGCGAACCCTGTTCTATGCCACCGATATCAGCCAGGAAGCCCTGCAGATCGCGGAAGCCGGCGTCTACCCGCTCGATCGCATGCAGCTCTTCACGGAAAACCATCGCAGGTCTGGCGGAAAATCGTCTCTCTCCGACTATTATCAGGCGGCGTATGGTCGCGTGTCCTTCGACCGGACGCTGCGGCGCAACGTCGTGTTCTCCGATCACAGCCTCGTCACGGATGCGGTGTTCGGCGAGATGAACCTGATCTCCTGCCGCAATGTGTTGATCTATTTCGATCGCACCCTGCAGGATCGCGCACTCGGCCTGTTCAAGGATTCTCTGCCGCGAAAGGGTTTCCTCGGCCTCGGCGCCAAGGAAAGCATCCGGTTTTCCGAGCATGCCGGCGCGTTTCGCGATTTCGTGCGCGAGGAAAAGATCTACCAGAGGATCGGCGCATGAGCGACGTCAGCCCGCAGGCCGTCGTCATCGGTGCGTCGGCCGGTGCCCTGGAGGCTCTGACGACCATCCTGCCGGCTCTGCCGGAGGATTTCCCTGTCCCCATTCTGCTCGTCGTTCACATTCCGGGCGACAAGCGCAGCGTGCTGGCGGAACTTTTCCGCGCAAAATGCCGAATCAAGGTCTTGGAGGTCGAGGACAAGGAGCCGCTGGCGGCCGGCACCGCCTATTTTGCGCCGCCCAACTATCATCTTCTCGTCGAAGCCAATAAAACCCTGTCACTCTCCAGCGACGAACCCGTCATGTTCTCTCGACCGTCCATCGATGTCCTGTTCGAAAGCGCTGCCGATGCCTTCGGCCCGGCTTTGGTCGGCATCGTGCTGACGGGCGCCAATCATGACGGGGCACGGGGCTTGCGTGCGATCACGGATGCGGGTGGTCAGGCCATCGTTCAGGACCCGAAAACGGCGTTTGCAGCGGCCATGCCCGAAGGTGCAATCGCACGCTGTCCCGGCGCGCGGGTCATGTCGCTTGACGCGATCGCGGCATCTCTTCAGAAGGTCGTATGCGCATGAGTCCCGTGACCTTTCTGCTGGTGGATGACCTCGAGGAAAACCTTCTCTCGCTGGAAGCCTTGCTGCGCCGCGACGGACTGACGCTTCTCAAGGCACGATCGGGCGATCAGGCGCTGGAACTGCTGCTGCAGCACGATGTGGCGCTGGCTCTGATCGACGTGCAGATGCCCGGCCTCAACGGCTTCGAGCTTGCCGAACTGATGCGCGGCAACGAGCGCACGCGCCGCGTGCCCATCATCTTCGTCACCGCCGGCAGCACGGATGGCCAGCGCCGTTTCCGCGGCTACGAGGCCGGCGCCGTCGATTTCATCCAGAAGCCGATCGAGACCGATATCCTCCGCAGCAAGGCGGAGGTCTTCTTCGAACTCTACCGCCAGCGCCAGCAGATCGCCGAGCAGCGCGACGCGCTCGAAGCCCAGGCAAAGGCGCTGCGCGAGGCCGACCGCCGCAAGGACGAGTTCCTGGCGACCTTGGCGCATGAACTGCGCAACCCGCTGGCGCCATTGCGCCACGGCCTCGATGTCCTGCGCCGCAACCCGACGGGCACTTCCGCAGAAAGCATCCGCGAGATGATGGACCGGCAGATGGTGCATCTGGTCCGTCTGATCGACGACCTCCTCGATGTTTCCCGCGTCAGCCAGGGAAAGATCGGTCTGCGCAAGGAGCGCGTCGCGATCGGAACCGTCATCCAATCCGCCATCGAAGCGAGCCGCCCGCTGATCGACGCTTCCGGTCACCGGCTGACGGTCGATGTGCCGGGCGAGCCGCTCTGGCTGGAAGCCGATCCGACCCGGATGGCGCAGGTCATCGCCAACCTCCTCAACAATGCCGCGAAATACACGCCGGCCGGCGGCCGTATCGGCATCGCGGCGCGGGCGCTCGACGGCTTGGCGATCATCGACGTTTCCGACAATGGCATCGGCATACCGGAGACGCTGCAATCCGACGTGTTCCAGCTCTTCGCCCAGGTGGACGGCCATCTGGAGCATGCGCAGGGCGGGCTCGGAATTGGTCTCGCCCTCGTCCGCCAGCTCGTCGTACTGCACGGCGGCACGGTCGAGGTGACGAGCGCCGGCACAGGCAAGGGGAGCCTTTTCACGGTTCGCATTCCGCTGGCTCCACATGCCGCCACCGAACCGGTGCCGGCGCCCGTCGTCCATCCTTCGGCACAGCAAACGCAGAGCGACGGGGCTTCCGGCCATCGCCCGCTGAAGGTCTTGATCGTCGACGACAACGTCATCGTGGCGGATGCGCTCGGATGGATGCTGGAGGATATCGGGCATCAGTGCGAAGCCATTCACGACGGGCGCGAGGCGCTCGATGCGGCCCGGCGCTTCCGCCCGGACGCCATCCTCCTCGATATCGGCCTGCCGGGCATGGACGGCTACGAGGTCTGCCGTGCCTTCCGACGCGAGGAGGCCTTCAAGGCGACGACCATCATCGCCCAGACCGGCTGGGGACAGGACAAGGACAAGGCAAAAGCGCTCGAGGCCGGCTTTACGCACCATCTGACGAAGCCGGTGCTGATCGAGGAACTGGAGCGGTTGCTGGAAGGCGTCACGGCCGCCTGACATTTGCTTTCAAGGCGGTCTCAGGCTCCGCTCCAGCACGGCACGTTCCTCCGTTTCGAAGGTCTGCGCATCCGATGGTGTCATCCCGAAGCGGGCGGCCAGATCCGGTGCGTAGCGCAGGAGATCGGGGCGGAGCCGAAGCAGGGCAAGGTCTTTCGCTTTGGCTTCCAACATCACAACAAAATCGAGCGCCTCCGGCGCCGCTGAACACGTCCTTCGGTCCGCTCGCCGTCGTCAGCAGGTGAAGGCTGGTATCGCATCGCCGCTTGCGGAGCGCCAAGGCTGATTGACCAGCGACTCGACCTTGCGCAGCATTTCGATGACGCCGTGTCGGGTATCGGTGCCGCAACTCACTCGGGATGGTTGGATCCGCTTCCTTGGAAACGCGCTGTCGTGACACAGGACGACGGAACATCCAAAAGCCATACCTCAAAATAATTCATGAGAAAACGTTTTCTCATTTGACCATTCGCTTGAGAAAAGGTTTTCTCGTTTTCAAGAGAGACGCGGGAGGCTGCTTTGGACATGCGTGGTAAGGGAGGACGGCAGACGATCCGCGACCTTGCGGCCCTGGCAGGGGTGAGCATTTCCACGGCCTCCAAGGCGCTGAACGATACCGGCCGGATGGGCGAGGAAACGCGCCAGCGGGTCAAGCGCGTGGCACGCGAGATCGGTTTTCGGCCGAACGCGCTGGCGCAGGGCCTGTTGTCGAAGCGGAGTTTCACCATCGGCCTGCTGACCAACGATACCTATGGTCGCTTCACCCTGCCGGTCATGGCCGGCGTTTCGGAAGCCTTGGTCGATCGGGGCGTCTCCGTCTTCCTGTGCGCCATCGAAGACGATCCGGCGCTGGGGCAGGTGCATGTGGATGCCATGCTCGACAAGCAGGTGGACGGCATCATCGCGACCGGAAAACGCGTCGATCGCCGCCTGCCGATCGACCTGTCGGATGTGCCGGTTCCCGTGGTCTACGCGTTTACCGAGGGTGGACCGCAGAGCGTTTCCTTTCGCTCGGACGATGCGCATGGCGCGACGCTCGCGGTTGAATGGCTGAAGGCGAGCGGCCGGCAGCGGATCCTGCACGTCACCGGCCCCGAAGATTTCTTCTCGGTTCGCGAGCGCAGCGACGCCTTCCGGGCTGTGGCCGGGGCGGCGGCAACCGTTCTTTTCGGGGAATGGTCGGAAACCTGGGGGCGGGATGCCGTCGACAAGATCTGGTCAGCGGCCGGCGACAAGCCGGATGCGCTGTTCTGCGGCAACGACCAGATCGCCCGCGGTGCCGTGGACGCTCTTCGCGAGCGCGGCATTCGCGTGCCCGAGGACGTTGCGATCGTCGGCTTCGACAATTGGGAGATTGTCGCGGCCCAGATGCGTCCACCCCTGACATCGGTGGATATGGACCTGAAGGAACTCGGGCGTCAGGCGGGCCTGACCATCCTCGCCTTGGCGGAAGGTCAGGCGGTGGAGCCGGGTGTGAGAACATTGCCGTGCCGACTGGTGGTTCGGCAATCATGCGGGGCCGGCGGCTCCGTCGGGGCGGGGAGCCCCGGAGATGAAAAACAACGGCGCTGAGGAGCGCCACAAGGGAGGAATGACCATGATGAAACAGCTTTTTGCTGCGACGAGCCTGCTCGCGCTGTCCTTGAGCCCCGGACTGGCTTCGGCCGAGACCATCAACATGTGGGTGCGCACCGGCGTCGGCGACGCCTTCAAGAATGTGGTTGCCGCCTATAATGCGGGCCACGAAGACAAGGTCGAGCTGACCGAAGTGCCGTTCTCGGAGCTCGTGCAGAAATATGCGACGTCGATCGCCGGCGGCCAGGCGCCCGACGCGCTGTCGATGGACCTGATCTATACTCCGGCCTTCGCCGCGGCGGGGCAGCTCGAAGACCTGACCGACTGGGCGAAAAGTCTGCCCTACTTCAACTCCCTGTCGCCGTCGCATGTGCGCCTCGGCACGTATGGCGACAAGATCTATGGGCTGCCGCTGTCGGTGGAAACGTCGGTCTTCGCCTGGAACAAGGACCTCTACCGCAAGGCCGGCCTCGATCCGGAAAAGGCGCCTGCGACCTGGGAGGAGATCACCGCCAATGCCGAGAAGATCCGCGCACTGGGCGACGATACCTACGGCTTCTATTTCTCGGGCGGTGGCTGCGGCGGTTGCATGATCTTCACTTTCACACCGCTCGTCTGGGGTGCCGGTGTGGATATCCTCTCGGCCGACGGAAAGACAGCGACGCTCGATACGCCGGAAATGCGCAAGGCGGTGGATATCTATCGCACCATGGTCAAGAAGGATCTGGTGCCCGCGGGCGCTGCCAGCGACAACGGCACCAATTTCCTCTCTTTTACCAATGGCAAGATCGGCCAGCAGAGCCTCGGCGCCTTCGCCATCGGCACGCTCGTGACCGAACATCCGACGATCGACTTCGGCGTCACGCTCATACCCGGCGTCAACGGATCGCCCTCGTCCTTTGCCGGCGGCGACAATGTGGTGGTGACCAAAGGCACGACCAAGCTTGAGCCGGTCAAGGCCTTCATCCAGTACATCTATTCGGAAGAAGGCCAGAAGATCATGGCGAAGTACGGCAGCCTGCCGACCCGCGGCGATATCGCCGAGCAGGTGCTGAAGGGGCTCGATCCCCGCATGGAAGTGGGCATGAAGGCGATCGCGGTCGCAAAGACGCCCTACACCCTGCAGTTCAACGATCTGATCAACAGCGCGAACGGACCCTGGGCGACCTTCCTCAACGCCGCGATCTTCAGCGACGACGTCGATGGCGCATTCTCCTCGGCACAGTCCGAAATGCAATCGATCATCGACAGCGGCCAGTGATCCTCCCCCTGGACGCCTGAGGGCGGAGGGGGAGAAGCGCCCCCTCCGCCCGCTCCTTCAGCGACCGCGGCCCATGACGAAGCGTCGTCGGGTGTCCGTGAACTGCGAGATCTGCACATGACTGTCGTTTCCACCCTGTCGCGCGCCCCCGGGCGTCCAAGGCCGAGATCGTCGGCCTGGCGTGGCCTTCTCTATATCGCGCCCGCCATGGCGCTCGTCATCCTGTTCTTCGTCATTCCGGTCATCGTGACCGCGTGGATGAGCCTGCATGCCTGGCCTCTGATGGGTGCGCAGCGCTGGATCGGCATCAACAACTACATCCGCATGATCCACGACGCGCGGTTCCTGTCGGCCCTCCGATTCACGGCGCTCTATACCGTCGTCGCCACCATCGCGATCTTCGCCGTGGCCTTCCCGCTGGCCTTGTTCGTCGAAAAGCAGCGGCGCTTTGTCGGCGCCTATCGCACAGTCATCTTCCTGCCCGTCGTCGTCGGCCTTGCAACCGCGTCTCTGCTCTGGGTGTGGCTTGCCAATGTGGACAGCGGCTTCATCGGGCCGCTCCTGAAGGCGCTCGGCATCGTGGAGCGGAGCCCCAACCTGCTTGCGACCTTCGACAGCGCCTTTCTCACCATCATCGTCATGGTCGTCTGGAAGATCGCCGGCTTCACCATGATCATCCTGCTCACCGGCCTTCAGGCCATCCCGTCCGATATCGTCGAGGCCGCGCGCATCGATGGCGCCAAGCGCTGGCAGCGCTTTCGCTACCTGACGCTGCCGCTGATGCGCCGCACGATCGCGCTGGCACTGATCATCTCCGTCACCGGCTCGATCCTCGCCTTCGATCAGTTCTACATCATGACCGCGGGTGGGCCGCAGAACCGGATGATCTCTGTCGTCTACTACATCTTCAACCAGTCCTTCGTGTCCTTCAATCTCGGCTACGGCGCTTCGCTCTCCATCGTGCTGCTCGCCATTCTCGTTGCCATCAGCATCGTGCAGCTCTGGCTGCTGAAGGTCGGAGACGACAAGGCATGACCATGACGCAACCCGCTCTCGCCCGGGGCTCGACCCCGACGGACAAAGTGTCGACGAGTACCGCCAACGAGGCCGCGAAAGCCGCCCGCGCACGCCGCAAGCGCAACAGCGCGGTGGCCTACCACACGGCTGGCGCGGCCATTGTTCTCTTCTTTCTCGCGCCGTTCGCGATTGCGTTCCTCGCCTCGTTCCGCAGCGGCACGGAAGGCATGACCCCGCCGCTGCCGCCCTGGCCGACGACCGGGTTCAGCCTCGATTCCTATCGCTCGCTCGATACGTTCGGCGCGGGCATCTGGCAGCACACGCTGAACTCGTTGATCGTGTCGCTCGCGACTGTCGTCCTGACCGTCGCCATCAGCCTGCTCGCGGGTTACGGCTTCTCGCGCTATCGTTTCCCGCTGAAGAACACGCTGTTCGTGCTCATCATCGCCACGCTGATGATCCCGTTCCAGTCGATCCTGACGCCGCTGTTCATCATCCTTGCCAAGCTCGGGCTTAACAATTCGCTCTTCGGACTGGTGCTGGTCTATGTCACGCTGCAGCTGCCTTTCTCGGTGTTCATGATGCGCAACGCCTTCGACGCCGTGCCGAAGGAGATCGAGGAGGCCGCGCGGATCGATGGGGCACGCGATCTGAAGCTGCTGGTGCGGGTGCTGCTGCCGCTCGTTCTGCCTGGAGCCGCGACCGTTGCGATCTTTGCCTTTCTCAATGCCTGGAACGAGTTTCTCGCAGCGCTCGTGCTTCTCTCCAGCAACGACAACTATACCATGCCGGTCCTGATGATGGCGGTGCGTGCGGGCCGGCTCGGCGCCATCAACTGGGGCGCGGTCCAGGCCGGCGTCGTCGTCATGACGATCCCCTGCCTCATCATCTTCCTTCTCCTCCAACGCTACTACATGCGCGGCCTCATGGCCGGCGCCGTCAAGTGATGCCGATAGTTTACGAAAGTGAAAGCCATGGATAGCAAAGCGCACGCCGAGAACCAAAATCAGAAACAGAGCCGCAAGGATCGCAAGTTCCGGCCGCTGCCGGTCCCGAGCGTCACGCTCGGCGGCCTGTTCGGAGAGCGGCAGGATGCCATCTGCGCAAAAACAGCGAAGACCCTGCTCGACCGCTGCGTGGAAGCCGGCATGCTGAAAGCCATCGACGTCAGCCTCCCGAGCCCCGGCGTCGTTCTGCCGATCCAGCCATGGGACGGTTCGACCCAGATGTTCTGGGACAGCGATCTCGGCAAGTCGATCGAGACGGTCGCCTATTCCCTGTTCCGCTCGCCCAATCCCGAACTCGAGGCCCGCGTCGATCAGATCGCCGATCTCTACGAAAAACTTCAGGACGAGGACGGCTACCTGAACGCCTGGTTCCAGCGCGTGCAGCCCGGCCGTCGCTGGACGAATCTGCGGGATTTTCACGAACTCTACTGCGCCGGCCATCTGATCGAAGGCGCCGTCGCTTATTTTCAGGCGACCGGCAAGCGCAAGCTGCTCGACGTCATGGCGCGCTTTGCAGACTATATGATCACCGTTTTCGGCCATGGCGAGGGCCAGATCCCGGGCTATGACGGCCATGAGGAAATCGAGCTGGCGCTCGTCCGGCTTGCGCGCGTCACCGGCGAGCAGAAATACCTCGACCTCTCCAAATACTTCATCGACGAGCGCGGCACCGAGCCGCATTTCTTTCTCGAGGAAGCCAGACGCGATGGTCGCGAGGGCCGGAAATTCGTCTTCCACAGCTTCGAGTACAACCAGTCCCATCAGCCGGTGCGCGAGCAGACCCGGGTGGTCGGACATGCCGTACGCGCCATGTACCTCTATTCCGGCATGGCCGACATCGCGACCGAATATAGCGACGACAGCCTGACACGGGCGCTGGAAACGTTGTGGAGCGATCTCGTCACCCGGCAGATGTATGTCACCGGCGGCATCGGTCCGTCCGCAGCCAACGAGGGCTTCACGGACCCTTACGACATGCCGAACGAGAGTGCCTACAACGAGACCTGCGCCTCGGTCGGCATCGTGTTCTGGGCCGCGCGCATGCTCGGCCGCGGGCCGGATCGCCGTTATGCCGATATCATGGAGCAGGCGCTCTACAACGGCGCGATGGTTGGCCTGTCGCTCGATGGCACGCGCTTCTTCTACGACAACCCGCTCGAAAGCGCCGGCAAGCATCATCGCTGGACCTGGCATCCATGCCCCTGCTGCCCGCCGAACATCGCGCGGCTGCTCGCCTCGATCGGCTCCTATATGTACGCCGTATCGGACGACGAGATTGCGGTTCATCTCTACGGCGAGGGCAAGGCGCGGTTCGAGATTGCCGGTGCCGAGGTGACGCTCGCCCAGGAGACGCGCTATCCGTGGAACGGCGCGATCCGCTTCGAGGTGGGTGTCGCGACGCCGTCCCGCTTTACGGTGTCGTTGCGGATCCCGGCATGGTGCAATGGCGCGATGCTCTCGGTGAACGGCACGCCGGTCGATCTCGATAAGGCTATGGTCGATGGCTATGCGCGGATCGAGAAGGAGTGGTCAGACAAGGACGAGATCGCCCTCGATCTGCCGCTGGCGCCGCGGCTGCTGCGGGCCAACCCGCTGATCCGCCAGGATGCCGGCCGGGTCGCGCTCGTCCGCGGGCCGCTGGTCTATTGCGTGGAAGAAACGGACAATGGACACGGCCTGCAGCGTCTGAAAATCACCGGCGAACCGTCCTCCGCACGCGAAGAAACGATGCCCGGACTCAACCATGCCGTCGCGCTCGAGATCGCAGCCGAACGGGATGAGGCCGACTGGGGCGAAACGCTGTATCGCGAGGCCCCGCCGGAAGCGAAGCCCGTGACCGCGCGCTTCGTGCCCTACCATCTCTGGGACAATCGGGAGCCCGGCGAAATGCTCGTCTGGATGCGCGATGGCGTGGGAGAGGCGAAATGAGCCTCGCTCAGGATCGCCGGGAGGGCAGGGCCGTTGCGCCGGACGACGGGGACGGCACTGCGACAGGCGGCGTCCGCCTGTCGGGGGTTCGAAAGTCGTTCGGCAGTCTCGACATCATCCATGGTATCGATCTGACAATCCCGGAGGGAGCCTTCACCGTCTTCGTCGGACCCTCCGGCTGCGGCAAATCCACCCTGTTGCGCATGATTGCCGGGCTCGAGGAGGTCACGGACGGGCTGATCGCCATCAAGGGACGCGATGTGACGGATCTCGATCCTTCGGATCGCGGCATCGCCATGGTCTTCCAGTCCTATGCGCTCTATCCGCATATGAGCGTGCGCGACAATCTCGCCTTCGGCCTCAAGATGGCCAACACCCCGAAGGAGGAGATCGATCGTCGCGTCGCCGCGGCCTCCGCTATCCTGAAGACCGATCACCTCCTGGATCGCCGCCCCGGGCAGCTTTCGGGCGGCCAGCGCCAGCGCGTCGCCATTGGTCGGGCGATCGTCCGCAAACCCGATGTCTTCCTGTTCGACGAGCCGCTCTCGAACCTCGACGCCGAGCTTCGCGTCTCCATGCGCATCGAGATCGCAAGGCTCCATCGCGAGCTTGGCAACACGATGATCTATGTGACGCACGACCAGACGGAAGCGATGACGCTGGCGGACGTGATCGTCGTGCTGCGCGACGGCCGCATCGAGCAGGTCGGCAGCCCGCGCGAGATCTACGAGAACCCGGCCAACAGCTTCGTCGCGGGCTTCATCGGCTCGCCCCGCATGAACTTGTTGAAGGGCCAGCGCGTGGGCCGGCAAAGCCTGAGGCTTGCGGATGCGGTGCTGGCTGCACCGTTTCCGGGATCCACAGGGGAAGCCGAGCCCGATGTCACCTTCGGCATTCGCCCGGAGCATCTCGGCGTCGGTCACGAGATGATCGAGGGGCGGTCCCTTTCGGCGATTGTCGATTTTTCCGAGTATCTCGGGGGAACGCAATATCTCTATTGCCAGCTCTCGGACGGTCAGGCCGTGACGGTCGAATACCGGTCTCCGGTCCCTGTGAAGCCGGGCGACCGCATCGTCCTCTCATGGACGCCGGAGGCGATCCGCCTGTTTGATCCCGCAGGCATGCGCCTGCGCGCCGAGGATGCCTGATCAGACGTCTTACCGGCGCGGCGGCTGGAAACGATCCAGCCGCTTGACGACCTGGGTTTCCAGCTGTGTGAATTCCCCTGCAATGGCCTGGGACTCGTCGCTCGCCGTCACCGGCAGATGCACGATGCCTTCCAGTTTCTGGAGCAGCCGGCCGGCGAGGTGCCGTTCCTTGTAGCTGAAGACGTCGCCGCCCTGGACGAGCAGGCAGAGGCTGTAGATGCGCCGGAGAGAATGAGGCTCCGATGCGAGGTTGAGCCATTGTGCTCTCGTAATATGCATTTGACCTCCAGACCGAATGGAGGAAGACGAAAGCCCAGCGCAAAGAGTTTCAGGTTCGCGCTCTTCTCGATGTCGGCAAGGTCGAAAATTCGGCCGCCGAAGCGGCCGAACGAACGCGGTTCCGCCATGGCGCTTACTGCGGCATGTGGATCGTTCCGTAGATGATGTTGCGGTTGGCGCCGAAGAAGACGCGCTTTTCCGCCCGCTGTCCGTCGAGGCTCGCTTCGATGATCGACCACATCTCCGACTGCGATCGCAGGAGAAGCGTCCAGTTCATCATCGTTTCCATGTAGCCATCGTCGGGAACTTCGGTCGAGAAGTTGGCGAACAGGAACATGCCGCCCGGCTTCAGCATCGAGAGGCATGTCTGCGTCAGCTTCACCGCCACCTTGTCGGCAAGATAGTCGTAGAGGCCGGCCGCATAGATCAGGTCGAACTGGCCGAGGCTGTAGTCGTTCTTCAAGAGCCCCCGGACGGAACCGTCCATCGCGTCGATCGGCGTCCCGCGAAAATCGCGCATCGTGCGCCCGACGCTCAAGGGGTCCTGATCGAGCGCGACCCAGCGTTTGATGCGGCCCTCCCGTACGGCGCCGGACGCTTCGGCTTCGCGCAGATGTCCCGCGGCCACCGCAAGCACTTCCGTCCCCGGGCCGCGTCTGGCAGCCGTTTCATCGACCGTGCGGGTCAGGAGATCGCGGCGCTCCCGCACCGCAACGGCGGAGGGGGCATTGCGGGTGTACTCATAGAGCGTGCGGCCGAGCGGCGAGGCGTTCTTGACATCGGCGGCACTATCCGGGTGCCCGTAAATGAAGTCGATCAGGCTCGCATCCCCGGAATAGCCACGCGGTTTTTCGAACGACCAGCGGGTAAAGGGATCATTGTGGAAATAGTCAGCCACCGGGTGATCTTGGACCAGTGGGATCAGCTGCGGCCAGACGGCGAAGTATTTTTCGCGGGCCTCGTGAAGGGATCGGATCAGGCGGGCGATGATCTGGGCTGGGCTCTGGTCCCGCTGGATCTGCTGGGAGGCGACCTGCAGGATCAGGGCAATCTCGTCTCTGGCGATCCGCAGCAGGCGGTCGCTGACGGCGGCGCCCGAGGGGAAAACCTCCCTGTTGACAGCGATAGGCGTGATCAGGCTCTGCCCGTCAAATGCGTCGATTGGCTTTTTCACGCTACATCCTTTGGTTAGCAGAAAGTTAACAGAGAGCGTAAGAGATGACTCAAATTGTAGGGATTTGCATCGATCTTTAGGAAAGGTGGTTAACGGCGCAGGAGTACCCTTACGCAAGAAGGGTTCGGCGCTGTGGAAATGAACCGTTAAGCTACTTCCGCTAATGTTTTCTGGAGCGTTGGTAAGTCTGATAAGACATTGGAACGGAGTGCCCGGATCCTGCTTAAGGGATGGGCTGCCGAACGGCCGGTGAGGACATCGGTAAGGCAACGAAAACGGTGGAGGGTGCATGATGCACAGGTCGACCGACACCATCGAGTTCGGCGCGTCGCAAGATCCGATGAGACAACCGGAGGTTACGCTTCGCGATCTTTATCGGCATCATGCCGAGAGCGCGCACAAGCAATCGACCCGCCGCGGTCTGTGGGCCGCCGTGTTCGTCTATCTCGTCTTTTCGATCAGCGACATTTGGCTGATCGGCGACGTCGCGCCCTATACCGTCACGGCCCGGTTCACGATCTCGATCATCATGCTGTTTGCGCTGGAATTTCAGGTGCGCAGGCCCTCATCGGCCGATGCGATCGACAGCACGGCGGCGATCGCGCTGATCTGTGCTTATGTCGGCTGGCTCATTCCCAGCATGATGAGCGAACACTCGGTCGTCATGTCCTATTACATGGTGTTCGGCGCCATTTTCATGATGAGCGTCAACCTGTTCTTCAACTTCCCGTTCCGGATATCCGTGGTCGCCTCGGGCATCATCCTGGTGATCTTCCTGTCCGGCCTCGTCTGGTTTCCGAATGTCGGCTACAGCTACAAGTTTACGTTCGGCCTGTTCTGTATCTCCTGCTTCATCTTCACGTCGTATGTGAACTGGAAGCTGAACCAGGAGCGCTTCAACGTCTTTCTGAATGCGCTGGAGGCCAAGGCGCAACATCGGCAGGCTGCCGAACGCGGCGAGGCGTTGCTCCGCCTGTCGCACACCGACCCTCTGACCGGCCTTGCGAACCGCCGCGCGATCGACAATCGTTTGCGCGATGTCTGGCGCGAATGGCAGCAAGCCGGCCGGACCTTCGCGATCATCCTGGTCGATGTCGATTTCTTCAAACGATACAACGACTATTACGGCCATCTGGACGGCGACAAGTGTCTCGTGCTGGTCGCGGAGGCTCTGCGCACACTGGCTGAAAAGCATAAGGCGTCTGTCGGCCGCTTCGGGGGCGAGGAATTTATCCTGCTCGCCCATGTCGAGTCCGAACAGCAGACCGCCGAGGTTTGCGAAGCGCTGCGCCGCGCCGTAGAGGACCTCGGGCTCCTGCACGAGCAGCGACGCGATGGCACGTCGAAAGTCACGGTCAGTGTGGGCGCTGCCTTTACCGCGGATCACACGCTGTCGAAAGTGGAGAAGCTGATCCATCAGGCCGACCGCGCGCTCTACAGCGCCAAGGCGTCGGGACGCAATTGCGTCAAGCTCTTCCATATCAACGATCCGAACAATCGGGACGACGGCGAAAACATTGCTGCCCTGCTGAAGATCGCGGTGCCGCAGGGCCTCGTGTCCATGGTCTACCAGCCGCTGCAGGACGTGACGACCGGCAAGACCTGCGGATATGAAGCCCTGATGCGGTTGAAGATGTCGGATGGGGCCTTTCTCTCGCCGGCGCTGTTTATCCCCGCGGCGGAGCGGTCGGGTGCGATCGTCGGCCTCGGGCAGTGGGCTCTGCGGCGTGTCTGCGAGGAGTTGCTCGTCACCAATCTCGCCCCCGTCGCCAGCGTCAACGTTTCCCCGCTCCAGTTGAAGACACCCGGCTTCGTCGCCTTCGTGGCAGAGACGCTGGACGAGTTCGGGATCTCGGGCGATCGTCTGGCCTTCGAGATCACCGAGGGGCAAGACATGGAGATCCATTCGAGCCTTTTGCGCTGCATCAGCGACCTGCGCGCCCTCGGGATCAAGATCTGGCTCGATGATTTCGGCACCGGCTTTGCCGGCCTCTCCTGGCTGCGGCTGATCGATTTCGACTGCATCAAGATCGACAAGTCCTTCCTGCACGATTGCGACACGCGGCGCGGCTGTGCCATGCTCGACGATATCCTGCGCCTGGCCCGCAACCGCGGGGCGACGATCCTGGTCGAGGGCGTCGAAACCGAGGAGCAGTTCGAGCTCATGCACCGGCTGAAGATCGACCTGATGCAGGGCTATTATGTCGGTCGCCCCGCGCCGGCCACGAGCCTCCGTCCGATCAGGCCGGTGCGCAAGCTGGTCGTGGTCTCCGGATAGGTCGACACGTCAACGCCCGGCCCTCCACCGCCTGTTTTTGCCGGTGCCCACTGCGAGGAAACAGGCCCGCGACCGCACATCGCCCGTCCGACGAACACGCGTCTCGCTGCAGGTCGGAATGCCGGCACCTTGCCGTTGCCGTCAATACTCAGAGTCGGAACCAAGCACCTCCGGGGAGTGGATGCGATGCGGGTCTGGTGCCAGTCCACCTGACCGGCGCTCTTCCTCTCATCCCTGAACGCCGCTCTCCAGAAGATCACGTCGCGTGATGTCGTCGAGCGAAGCTTCTTCGAGCTGAGAACCGGCGCGCTTTTCCACCTTCGTCGCCGACCAAGGTAACGTGGTCCTCGTCGGCGGCACAGGGACAGGAAAGAGCCACCTGGCTATTGCGATTGCCCGTTCTCTCATTCGCAACGGAACACGCGACCGCTTCTTCAATGTCGTTGATCTGGTCAACCGCATGGAAACGGAAACACGCAGCGGAAAGCAAGGACGAACGGCGGATTATCTCAATCGCCTCGACTTCATCATTCTTGATGAACTCGGCTATGCGCACCATGTCGTTGCCGACATGACCTATCGCTTGGGAGATCGCCCGGGCAGGCAAACAAAGGACCGCGTTCTCAATGCCCCAACCAGTTGCTGCGGGCCAAGCAGTACCCACCTTTGCCGCAATCCACACTGACCGCATTGAGAACCGGCGCAATCAGAGGCGCCAATGCAAGACCTTGAAAGCGAGACCAGCATGATCGAATTTACCCGCGCCTGCGCCCGGTCCGCCAACGTACTGGTCATTGCGGCGGCTCTGGCCGGTTCGGATACCTATCATCCGGAAACGCGGCTCTTCCGCTTCGAGCATGACGGCCAGGCGGGGGAACAGTGGTATTTCGACGACTTCAATTTTCACGTGCAGGACGTGACCTTGTTCCGCAATCCGGAGATCGATGCGACGACGGATTACCTCACCTATCTTTCGTCGGAGGGTGACGTGTTCCATGCCTGGTGGAAGGGGAACTTCCGCGAGAAAATCCCTGCCGCTGGAACCTGGGCGGACGATGCGAAAGGCCATGGCAGGATGTCGGCGATCGCGCAGATCGGCGACAGGCTTTACGCGTGCGGGCAGGGCGGCCAGATCTATCGGCGGCAGGGCCAGGACGATTGGCAGCTTCTCACGGACGCCTTGCTTTTCGATAGAACAGCCTACCAAAAGAAGAAGGAAGGCCGCCCCAAGACGACGGATCCGGCCTATCTGGATTGGCTTCGGGACTATCAGAAGCAGGCGCCCAGAAACATTTCGTTCAATGCGATAGCAGGGCTCTCGGAAGATGCAATCTATCTATGCGGAGAGGAGGCAACGAGGCCGATCCTGTATTACTGGGACGGAACGGCGCTGCACGAGCAGAAGGTGCATCTGGAAGAAGCGGCGCTGACCAACATCTGGATCGAGCATGCCGACAGCATCTGGGTCTGCGGGAGCGAGGGTGTGCTTCTTCACGGCAGCTTTGCGCGGGGCTTCACCCCCGTCAATCTGCGCGAACAGCTTAACCTCTTCCATATGATCACGCCTTACCGCGGCCAGCTGGTGATGGCCTCGAGCGTCCGCCCCGGCGGGCTCTTCGAGCTTGATCCAGCGACATCGGAACTCAGTCGTTTTTCGCCTAGCATGCCGAAGCTGCGCGGCGACTATATCTTCTACGCCTGCGCCATAGGCGATGTTCTATGGGTGGTAGGTCAGAAGGACATTCTTTGCTTCGATGGCCGCGAATGGGAAAGAATCGAACATCCAGATCTGCCGTGATCGCGTCCGGCCGTAGAACCTGAACAATCTTAGTTTCTGTGGAATAACGCCATGGTCGATACCTGGTGAAGCTCTGAAAGCCAGAATGTTTCGCTTTCGGGGCTCGAAGCGGTCAGTAGGTTGCTCAGATTCCCGCTACCGGGAACAGCCCGGATGGAGGCTATCCTCATGGGAAAGCATCAAGGTCATCAACGACATCCCGGATCTGCCGCCGGAATGCAAAAACTTGCAGCGACGATGGCGACCGGGCAAGTGTCCGCTAAAACCAGTGCCGCCGCGCCCGGTCGTATAAAGGAACGGCCGCTACCAACCGGCGAGGCCGAGAAGGGGACAATACTGATGTATGTCAACGAATGGGCTGCAACAATGCAGGCAGCCGTCGCGCTGGACGCCGACCGCTTCACCATCTGCCTCGGCGAACTCGAATACGACGATCCCTTCACGGCGATCATCTCCTATGATGGCCAGTTCCCGCAGCCCTGGAGCCGGACGGACGTTCGTCGCGAGATCGTCGATGTCGCCTATCTTGACATTGGTGGCTCCGAAGGCTTCGTTCCCGTTTCTCTTAGTAACGAGGGTGACGTGTATGTCGTTAAGGAGGATCGGGCCGAGTGGTCAAAGATACCGGGAGCCGGGGTGTTAAGCGAGGATGCGGAAGGTTTCGGCGCGGTACATGCTCTCGTTGTGGATGGCGCGCGCCAGTATGTCGTTGGCAACAGCCGGCAGCTTTATCAACGCGACGGACTGGGCGACTGGCAGCGCATCTCGGCGGATGTGTCTCATGCAGAAGGGTATGAGGCTGAACATTTCGGCGGGGCTATTGCGGTGGATGGTGCCCTGTTGATCGAAGCATTCCAAAGGCCGGCTTCGGAAACGACGGTTGCGGATCTCGATCCGAAACGCTGGGAAAACATGACACAGGAGCAGTTCCTGGCAATGATGGATGAAGATGAGGGGGAGCGCAGCACGCGGTCGCGCCAGCAGCGGCTATACACATATCGCGACGGCAGCTTTACGGAACGTTCCGTGCCGCAGGACATCGTGATCAGTGGTCTTTATCGCGACGAGGATGGCAGCGTCTGGCTGCTCGGTGTCAACGGGCTGATCATGAGGAGTCGAAGCGATGGCAGTTTTGAAACACTCGGCTTCCATGGCGACACGGAGACCCTATTCAGTGCAGCCCGACGCGCTTCAACTCTCTACTTCGCAACCGATGACGGGCTTCGCAGCTTCGACGGGCACAAGCTGAAGGTGGTGAAGCCCGTTATGAATTCGCCGTCCATCAATCAAAACGTCCCGGTTCCCCTGAAGATCCAAGCCTTTGGAAACATGCTGGTATATTTCGACCGCAAGCACGGCGTCGCACGTTGGGACGGAACCGATTGGAAATGGGTGGAGATTCCGCCCGAGCTGCTGGAACGAGACTTTAAGCGACCCTTGCTGCAAACACGGTAGTGCTAAAATACGAGACAAATGGCCAGCCAACTTCGTTTTTAAACGCCACAAACTCAAAGGAAGCGGCCGTGTCCGGCTAAGGTCACAATCAAAGCGCAGCCCGAGTTCGCGGTTCTGCGTTCTTCTGCTGGCAAGCAGTTTGCCCAACTGCTCGAGTTGCTCAGGCAAGGCTCTAGCTGAACCACTTAGCGCTTCCTCAAGCGCCTCAAATCTCGACGGCGCATCCGGACGTCACGGGGTCGTGGTGATCGCCGCAACCAACAGGCCGGACGACATCGATACGGCACTGCGAAGGCCGGGAAGGCTTGATAGACACATCCAGGTCGAGATGCCTCACATGGAAGCACAAGAGCAGATCCTGTCGGCGCATATCGGTCATGCCCTCCCGTCGGACGAGCTGCGAAACATCGGTCTTGCGACAAGCGGCTACTCCGGAGCAGGCTTTTGGCAGCTTGTCAGGGATGCCCGCCGTGTCGCACGCAAGAAGCGCAGACCCGTCTGCGGCGACGATTTCCTTTCCATCGTGCCGCCCCTCGAGGCCCTAGCGGAGGCGGAGAGTTGCCCCATCTGCGTCCATGTGGCCGGGCACGCCGTCCGTAAGTTTTTCAATTTCATGTATTTGTGCCTACAAAATTTAACCACAGTAGGAATCAGATAAAAATCTGAGATGATACAAAAACGGGAGAGAGCAGGTCGTTTTACAGCACGTCGCCGCGTTCAGGAAATATGTCCTTGCACTAACTTGGGACACAAACTTGAGTTCTGGACATTTTGGTTGAATACCAAAACTTTGCAGAAACAAGACATTCTAACTTTGCGGCTACACCTCTGGATCAGATAATCAACATTATGGAACTGGGCAGCCCCACAATTGCTCTCAACGTTCACCCCGTCGATATGGCTGCATCAAAGCCTGCGGCACGCGGGCGCGGCGGGCGGTGATGGCGAGGGCGGCGATGGAGAGGATGTAGGGAATCATCAGGAAGAGCTGGTATGGAACGACGCCGCCCAGTGCCGTCTGCAGGCGCAATTGGAAGCCGTCGAAGAAGGCGAAGAGAAGCGCGCCGATGAGGGCCCGGCCCGGGTGCCATGACGCGAAGACGACGAGCGCGATGCAGATCCAGCCGCGACCTTGCACCATCGTCGGGAAGAAGCTGTTGAACGCCGAGAGCGTCAGGAAGGCGCCGGCCATGCCCATCAGGGCGCTGCCGGCCATGACGGCGCCGTAGCGGATCGCCATCGGATCGACCCCTTGCGCGTCGGCCGCATGCGGATTTTCACCGGTCATACGGATCGCAAGCCCCAGCGGGGTTCGAAACAGGACATAGGCCATGACGACGGCGATCAGGATCGCGAGATAGGTCGGCGGCGTCTGCGCGAACAGCGCCGGCCCAAGGAACGGGAGATCGCTGAGGCCGGGAATGGCGATCGGCTGGAACGGCTCGATCGTCGGCGGGTTTCCGGCGACCGGCACCAGCAGGCGGAAGAGAAAATAGCTGAGGCTCGAGGCAAACAGGGTGACGCCGAGACCGGAGACGTGCTGGGACAGGCCGAGCGTGACCGTGAGCAGCGCATGCAGGGCACCGAAGACGGCGCCGGCGATGGCGGCAACGATCAGGCCCGTCCAGAGGTCGGCGCCATTGTAGACCGAAAGCCAACCAATCATCGCCCCGAAGGTCATGATGCCTTCGATGCCGAGATTGAGGACGCCTGCCCGCTCGCAGAGCAAGGCGCCGAGCGTACCGAGGATCAGCGGCGTGGCGATGCGCAGCACGGCGGCCCAGAGCCCGGCGGACGCGAGGATGTCGAACACCGCGGTCATCGGCGGATCCTGTACTGGGTGAAGAAGACGGCCACCAGCATGGTGAGCAGCGACAGCGACACGGTGAGGTCCGCGATGTAGCTCGGAATGCCCATGCTGCGGCTCATGCCATCCGCACCGACGAACATCGTCGCGGTGAACAGAGCGGCGAGCACCACGCCGAGCGGATGCAGATTGGCGAGCATGGCGACGACGATGCCGGAATAGCCATAGCCGGGCGAGAGATCGGTCGTCACATAGCCCTTGACGCCCATGACCTCGACCGCGCCGGCGAGCCCCGCAAGACCGCCGGAGATGCAGGCGACGATGACGAGCGTGCGGGCGAGCGGCACGCCGGCAAAGACCGCCGCCTGCGGATTGAGGCCGGCTGCGCGCGACTGCAGGCCGAAGACCGTGCGCGACTGCACGAGGTGCAAGAGAACGGCGAAGACGAGAGCGAGGACGAGCCCGAGATGCAGCCGGGAGCGCGACAGCAGTTTTGGCAGCACGGCGCCGTCCGCGACCGATTGCGACTGCGGCCAACCGAAGGCGGCGGGATCTTTCAGCACCGTATCGATCAGCATGGAGACGAAGAGCACCGCGACGAAATTGAGGAGCAGCGTCGTCACCACTTCATCGACGGAAAAGCGCAGGCGGAGCCAGAGCGGCACGAGCAGCAGAACCATGCCGGCGAGAGCGCCGAGGACGAGCAGTGCCGGGATCTGAAGAATGGCGGGAAGTCCGCCGAGGAGATGGGAACTTGCCGCCGCCACGACGATGCCGCCGAGATAGAGCTGGCCTTCCGCGCCGATATTCCAAAGCCGCGCCCGGAAGGCGACGGCGGCGGCAAGGCCGGTGAGCATCAGCGGCGTGGCCCGCGTCAGCGTTTCCGTGGCGGACAGGCGCGACCCGAAGGCACCCTTCAGAATGCGCCAGTAGGCTTCCCAGACCGGTGCGCCGGCCAGGGCGATCAGCACGCCCGAGATGGCGAGCGCTGCGGCGATCGCGATGATCGGCGTCGCAATCACCAGAGCGACAGGCCGGTGTTCGCGCCGCTCAAACCGCATCTCGTGTCTCCGTCTGCCATTCGCCGGCCATCATCAGACCCAGCCTTCGCCTGTCGGCATCCTCGCTGCGGATCGGCGGCGAAAGCCGACCACCGACGATCGCCTGTATCCGGTCGGCCAGCGCCATCACCTCGTCCAGATCCTCGGACATCAGAAGGACGGCCGTGCCGGCCGCGCGCGCTTCGAGGATCCGTGCATGAACGGCGGCGATGGCCCCTTCGTCCAGCCCTCGCGCGGGCTGTGCGGCGAGGAGAATGCGCGGCCTGTCGATGAGATTGCGGCCGAGGATCAGTTTCTGCATGTTGCCGCCCGAGAGCAGCCGGGTGCGTGTCGTGGGCGTGCCCCCGCGCACGTCGAACTGCTCGATGATATCGCCGGCGAATGTCAGGCCGCCGGAGCGGTCCACGAGGCCGTATTTTGCAAAGCGCGGGAGCCGTTCGAGAACGGCGTTTTCCCAGATGGCCATCTCGCCGATCGCACCGTCTTTGTTTCGATCTTCCGGAATGCGCCCGATGCCGGCTGCGACGACATCCGCGACCGTGAGATGATCGACGGCCTTGCCGAAGAGCAAAAGCTCGCCCGAGGTTCGGGCCAGCGTGCCGGACAGAAACTGCGCCAGCGTCCCCTGCCCGTTACCGGAGACGCCGATGATGCCGAGAACCTCGCCGGCGCGCAGATGGAAATCGACGGCCTTCAGCCGATCGACGCCACCGCTTCGCACGGTCACGCGAACGGCCTCGAGAACCGTTGCGCCCGGCGCCGATGCCTCGCGAACCGGCCGCGCCACGCTGCGCCCGACCATGAGTTCGGCCAGTTCCGATTTGCTGGTTTCCGAGGTCTTTCGATCTGCGACATGCCGGCCGCCGCGCAGGACGACGACGCGGTCGGCCGTCGCCATCACCTCGTCCAGCTTGTGGGAGATGAAGATCAGCGAAAGGCCCTGGCGCGCCATGTCCTTCAGGGTCGAGAACAGCGTCTCGGCCTCCGGCTGCGTTAGCACCGCGGTCGGCTCGTCCAGCACCAGGATGCGGGCATCATTGTAGAGCGCTTTCAGGATCTCCACGCGCTGCTGCTCGCCCACGGAGAGATCCCCGAGCCGTGCATCGGGATCGACGGCGAGACCGAAGCGCTGCGCGATATCGACCAGTTTGGCCCGCGCCTGCCCGCGGCGCGAGCGCGGCGACCACAGGCTTTCCGTTCCCGTGGTCACGTTTTCCAGAACGGTGAGGTTCGGCGCGAGCGAGAAATGCTGGTGCACCATGCCGATTCCGGCGCGGATGGCGGCCCGTGGCTTGCCGGGCGGCAGCGGCGTCCCATCGACCAGCACCTTGCCGCTGTCGGGGACGTAATGTCCGAAGAGAATGCTCATCAGCGTGGTCTTGCCCGCGCCATTCTCGCCGAGAAGTGCCACGATCTCGCCCTTTGCCAGCGAGAGCGAGATGCCGTCATTGGCGAGGTTGGTGCCGAAGCGCTTGCTGACGTCGACGATGTCGAGAACGGGCGCCGTCATGCCGGCAATCCTGCGATGGGAAAGCGATGTGCATAGCGCTGTTCCCGTTCGAGCGACGCGGCCAGTTGCAGGAGGCGCGCCTCCCCGCCCATCGGCGCCATCAGCTGGACCGGAAGAGGCAGGCCGACAGCGTCCGACCCGAACGGCAGCGTGATGGCCGGACATCCCGAGGCATTGGCGAGGGCGGCGAGCGGCGCGAACGCTGCCATGCGCCGGAAATGCAGGTCGATATCGCCATGATCGCTCGGAAAGGACCCAAGGGCCGGCGGCGGGCCTGACAGCATCGGGCAGAGCAGAACGTCGATGTCGTCGAACAGGCGCCAGAGATCGCGGCTGACGAGAACCATGGCATTCAGGCTCTTCCACAGATCGGCCGCCGGGAGGGACAGGCCGCGCGTGATGACGGCCTGCGTCAACGGCTCGGTCCGCCCGGCATCCAGGCCGAAGGCCGTTATTGCCTCGGCAAGGTTTACGCAGACGATGTCGAGAAAAGCCTGCCGGCTTGCGGCGCCGGCCTCGTCCACCGCCGAGAAGGGAACGGTGACGAGCCGGTGCCCCTGCGTTTCGAGCGCCCTGCCCGCCGTCTCCACGATCGCCATGTGCTCGGCATGGGTCGGGTAGAGTGTGCCGGTGTCTGTGAGAACGCCGACCCGCAGCGGTCCCTCGATATGCGGCACAGGTTCGACGGGCGGGAACGGCCCGCGCGCCCGTCCGCTGACGGCGGCGAAAATGCTCGATGCGTCGCGCACCGACCGGCAGACGGCAAGTTCCGTCGCGATGCCGCCGAGATGGTTGCCGAAGCTTGGACCGGCCGGCATCGCGCCGCGGCTGGGCTTGAGGCCGACGAGGCCGCAGCAGGCGGCGGGCACGCGGATGGAACCGCCCGCATCCGTCGCATGGGCGATGGAGACGATGCCGGCGGCCACCGCTGCCGCTGCCCCGCCGGAAGAGCCGCCCGCCGTCCGCGTCGTGTCGAGCGGATTGCGGCAGATCGGGCCGATGGCGGGTTCGCTGGCTAGCGACAGTCCGAATTCCGGGCTCGTGGTCAGGCCGAAGAGGCAGAGGCCGGAGGCGCGAAACCGTTCGGCGAGATCGGAATCCGGGGTGGGCTGGTCCGTATCGCCACGGGCAAGCTGCCTTGATCCTGCAGCGACGGGGAAGCCTGCAAACGGGCCGCCGAGATCCTTGGCGAGCGTCGGCACGCCGGCAAATGGCATGCGCCCACGCACAAGCGAGCTTCCCGGCAAAGCGTCGATCGCTGCTGCCGCGGTGAGACCCCTCTCCGCATTCAAGGACGTGATGGCGCCGAGGCCGGCAAAGGTCTCGGCAGCCGACAGCGACGCCTGCATGGCCTCGCGCGCGGTCAGGCGACCACGGGCGATTGCCTCGGCCAGCGCCGTCGCATCGGCGATGGGGGACACCTATTTCGGCTCGTCGGCAACCTTAGGAACCTCGAAGGTGCCGGCCTTGATCTCGGCGCGCTTGGCCTCCATCGCGGCTTCGGCATCGGCCGGGGCGACGCCCTTCACGAAGACGATATCGCTGCCGCCTTCCTTCATCAAACCGTAGGCGGTGTAGTCGCGGCCGGTGGGCTTGCCGGCGGCGACGTCCGCCAGCGCGGCGTTCAGGATCGGGCGGAAGTTCCACAGCGCATTGGCAAAGACCGTGTCGGGATAGCGCGGCGTGTAGTCCACGAGCGATCCCACGGACTTGATGCCGCGTTCCTTGGCGGCGTCCGCCGTGCCGATGCGCTCGCCGAAGAGAATGTCCGCACCGGCATCGATCTGCGCCAGACCGGCCTCGCGCGCCTTCGGCGGATCGAAGAAGGTGCCGATGAAGGTGACCAGGTGCTTGGCATCCGGATTCACCGCCTTCACGCCGGCGGCAAAGGCGTTGATCAGCATGTTGACCTCGGGGATCGGCATCGCGCCGACCGAGCCGACCACGTTCGATTTCGTCATCTTGCCGGCAAGCATGCCGGCGAGATAGGCGCCGTCAAAATTCCAGGTGCCGAACACGCCAAAATTGTCACCGGCTTCCTTGCCGCTGGAGCCCATGACGAAGGCCGTATCCGGATAGTCGGCCGCGACTTCACGGGCCTGTTTTTCGACCGGAAAGGTTTCGCCAATGATGAGTTTTGCCCCCTGTTCCGCATATTCCCGCATGGCGCGGGGATAGTCCGTGCCGGAGACCCCTTCCGAGAAGACATATTCGATGATGCCGTCCTTGGCGGCGTCCTGCATCGCCTTGTGCAGCACGGAGTTCCACGCATTTTCGACCGGAGACCCGTGGATGCCGGCGACCTTTACCGGCGTGGCCGCACGCAGGGCGGGGGCGAAGGCGCTTGCGCCCAAGGCCATTCCCGATGCCAGAACGGCGCGGCGCGACATCAAGAACTGTTTGGTCATCTGAGATCCCCGTTTTTTTGATCGATTGGTTCAATTTCTATGAGCGGCCTAAAAATGTGTCAAGCGGATAGCAAGGTCAGAAAATAAGCATGCACAGGTCTTCGTAAGGTGCATGCGACGGCGAAAAATGCCATGCTCACGTCTGACATTCAACCGCTGTCACCATCGATCAGCGCCATCGGCCAGAGCTGGCGATGGGCGGCGTTCGGATAGAGGGCGGCATAGGCGGGCATGCTGGCAAGGAGCGTTTCGGCGAGCGAGATGCCGAGATCGCGAAGCGACAGGTCGAAGCAGGTCAGGCGTGGCGAGAGATAGCGAGCCTGCGGGCTGTGGAGGCCGATGACGGCGATATCCTTGCCGGGCGTGAGACCGGCGGCTTCCAAACCATGGAACAGGCCGGTGACGCTGCCATCGTTCAGCACGACGATGGCCGAGGGGCGGTTGGGATGGCGTGCGAGGTCCTGCCCGACGCGATAGCCGCCAGCTTCGTTGGGCGATGCGGTGAAGATCAGGCCTTCCTCCAAGGCCAGCCCGTGTTCGGCCAGCACCGTGCGGCAACGCTCCAGAAAGACATGGCCGAGATTGAGGTCGTCATGCGGGCGGAGCACCGCGATGCGACGGTGGCCGCGCTGCGCCAGCCGCGTCATCACCGTCGTCGCCATGCCTTCGAAATCGAGATCGATGAAGGGCTGCCCGACATCGGTAAGGCTGCGGCCGAGGGAGACGAAGGGGATCTTGCGTCGGTCGAGCAGGGCGAAGCGCTCGTCGATCCGCCGCGTCGCCGACAGCATGATGCCATCGGCAAAGCCGCGCGCCACCACCCGCTCGAGATAGGCATCCGGATCCTCCTCCGAGGAGCAGAGCAGCGCGACCAGATCCAGCCCGTGTCGGGCAAACACCGTCTGCACGCCATCGAATACGCTCATGAAGAAGGTATCGCCCTCCCCCGTGATCTCATGGCCGGTCTGCATCATGAAGCCGATGACGCCGGTCGAGCCTTTGCGCAGCGCCCGGCCGGACTGATTGGCGACGTAGCCGAGCCGCTCGGCCGCTTCGAGAACCCGCCGCCGCGTCTCTTCGTTGACGTCCTTCTTCCCGTTCAGCGCACGCGAAACCGTACCGATCGAGATCTCCAGATGTTCGGCCAACTGCCGTATGCCCTTCACCACCACCGTCATCAATCCTTCGCTTTCGACAAATCCTATTGACACGAACCCTCTTCTGTCCATAGTCTCGTAAACGTTTACGGCGATCGAAAGAGGAGTTTCGATCCCGTTCGGGAGGACTTCAGTGACAGCATACAGAGCCGTTTTATGCGGGTGCGGAGCTATGGCCAAAGGCTGGCTGAAGGCGCTTGCCGCAGACCCGCTTCTCCGCAGCCGCATCGAGATCGTCGGCCTGGTCGATCTCGATCGCGCCACGGCGGAAGCGCTCGCCCGCGAGTTCGGCCTCTGCGATGCCGCGATCGGAACCGACCTGCCCTCGATGCTGGAAGCGACGCAGCCGCAGATCGTCTTCGACGTCGTCATTCCCGCAGCCCGCCGCGCCGTCGTCTCCGCCGCGCTCGCACAGGGATGCCACGTGCTGAGCGAAAAGCCGATGGCGACCTCGCTCGACGAGGCCCGCGAGCTTCTCGATCTCGCCCGAAAGGCCGGCCGTCTCCACGCCATCGTCCAGAACCGCCGTTTCATCTCCGGCGTGCGGCGCATGAAGCGGCTCGTGGAGAGCGGCGCGATCGGCGCGCTGACGGCGGTCCATTGCGACTTCTTCCTCGCCCCGCATTTCGGCGGCTTTCGCGACCAGATGCAGAACGTGCTGCTGCTCGACATGGCAATCCACACCTTCGATGCCGCCCGCTTCGTGTCCGGCAAAGTGCCACTGTCGGTCTATTGCGTGGAAACCAACCCCGTGGGCTCGTGGTATGCGCATGGCGCTGCGGCCAATGCCGTCTTCAAGCTGTCGGACGATGCCGTCTTCACCTATCGCGGTTCCTGGTGCGCGGAAGGCCGACGCACGAGCTGGGAGAGCGAATGGCGGTTGGTCGGTTCGAAGGGCATGATGACCTGGGACGGCGAGGACATGTTCGATGTCACGGTTTCCGGTCACGAGCTCGGCCTTCTCCACGGCGCCCGCGCCCTGCCGATGCCGGACGCCGCCGACGCAGCGGAAACGCTCGGGCATACCAGCGTCCTCCTCGATTTCATCCGCGCGATCGAGACCGGCGGCGAGCCGGAGACGATCGGGCACGACAATATCAAGAGCCTCTCCATGGTGTTCGGTGCCATCGAGAGCGCCCGGACCGGCCTTGCCGTCGATCTTTCAGCAGAAGGACAAAAGTCTTGAACAATCCCGCAAATTCCATCCGCGTCGGCACCATGATCAGCGCGAGCGCCGGACAGGCGGCCACCCGCATCGGGCAGATCGCCGATCTCGGCTTCGAAAGCTTCGAGCCCTTCTTCTGGCAGACCACCAACGGGCAGGATCTGGCAGACCTCGGCAAGCGCTGCCGCGAGGCGATCGGGGATCGCGACATCACGATCTCCACCATCGGCATGTTCGGCAATCCGCTGGAGGAGCAGGACCTCGACCTGCAGACGCTGCAGGGATGGAAGGACTGCATCGACAATGCCCATCACTTCGGCGCCACCTGCGTTGCCGGTTTCACCGGCCGCGTTCGCGACAAGCCCCTGCCCGAGAGCCTGCCGCGCTACCGCGAGATCTGGAGCGAGCTTGCCCGCCGCGCCGCCGACAAGGGCGTGAAGATCGCCTTCGAGAATTGCGCCATGGACGGCAACTGGCAGAGCGGCGACTGGAACATCGCTCACAACCCGGATGCCTGGGAGCTGATGTTCAACGAGACCCCGGACGACAATATCGGGCTCGAATGGGAGCCCTGCCACCAGATGGTCTACCTGATCGACCCGCTGCCGCAGATCCGCAAATGGGCATCCAAGATCTTCCACGTTCACGGCAAGGACGCGACGATCCGCTGGGATGTCATCCGCGAGCATGGCATCTTCGGCAAGGAAAAGTTCGTGCTCATGCGCACGCCGGGCTTCGGCGACAGCAACTGGACCGACATCATCTCGGAACTGCGCCTCGCCGGCTGGTCCGGTTCGATCGACATCGAGGGCTGGCACGATCCGGTCTATCGCGACGCGCTGGAAATGACCGGGCAGGTGCACGGCCTGAACTATCTTAAGACATGCCGGGGCGGAACTTTCGTGACCGACCCGCAGTGAGACGGCCGGGCGCCATGGAGGATGGCGCCCGGAGGAAAACCCGTAAACCAAGGAGGAGAACATGACCATGAAGACCTGGCTTGCCGCCGGTGCGCTCGCACTGGCCACCGCTTCCACGTTCGTGCCCGTCGCGCACGCCGAAGACGTGAAGATCACCGTCTGGACGCTCGACCGCGATATCCAGCCGGCACCGAACCTCATCAAGGATTTCAACGCGCTGAAGAACGGCATTACGGTCGAACATCGCCAGATCCAGTTCGACGACGTTGTCAGCGAGGCCATGCGCGCCTATTCGACCGGTCAGGCGCCCGACATCATCGCGATCGACAATCCGGAGCACGCGCTCTTCTCGTCGCGCGGCGCCTTTCTCGACCTGAGCGACAAGATCGCTGCCTCGACCGTGGTCAAGACCGAGAACTATTTTCCCGGCCCGCTCGCCTCCGTCATGTGGGACGGCAAGTATTTCGGCATTCCGAAGGCCACGAACACGATCGCGCTCTACTACAACAAGGACATGTTCAAGGCGAAAGGTCTCGATCCCGACAAGCCGCCGCAGACATGGGCGGAGCTGCTCGATGCCGCGCGCAAGCTGAACGATCCGGCCAAGAACGTCTATGGCCTGGCCTTCTCGGCAAAGGCCAACGAGGAAGGCACCTTCCAGTTCCTGCCCTGGGCGCAGATGGGCGGCGCCTCCTATGAAACGATCAATGCGCCGGGTGCCGTGAAGGCGCTCGAAACCTGGAAGACCATCATGGACGAGAAGCTCGCCTCGCCCGACACGCTGACGCGCGGCCAGTGGGATTCCACCGGCACCTTCAATTCCGGCAATGCCGCCATGGTCATCTCCGGTCCGTGGGAGCTCGACCGCATGAGCACCGAGGCGAAGTTCGACTGGGCCGTGACCCTGCTTCCCGTGCCGGAAGCCGGCGCCGAGCGCTCCTCCGCCATGGGCGATTTCAACTGGGCGATCTTCTCGACCACACAGCATCCGGACGAAGCCTTCAAGGTGCTCGAATATTTCGCCTCGCAGGACGACCGGATGTTCAAGGACTTCGGCCAGCTGCCCGCCCGCTCCGATATCGCCATTCCTCCGACCGGCAACGACAAGAAGGATGCGGCGCTGAAGGTGTTCGTGGAGCAGCTGAAATATGCCAAGCCGCGCGGCCCTCATCCGGAATGGCCGAAAATCTCCAAGGCCATCCAGAATGCCATCCAGGCCGCGCTGACCGGGCAGATGAGTGCGCAGGACGCGCTCGACCAGGCGGCAGAGAAAATCAAGTCGGTTCTCGGCTAAACGGGCTTCCTCCCGGAGAGCATGGTGACCGGAGGAGGTCCAAGGTCCGCTTGCCTCCTCCGGTGCCGTGTTCGGGCACCGCCTGCACCCTGTCCAACCTCATTCCGACGCATGACCACCGCGGGACCGCGCCCCGTTGCCCGGAAAAGCTCTGATGGGAGCGACGATGAAACGCATCTTCTCCAGTCTTGCGGACGGAAAAGGCTTCGATATCGCCTTGATCGTCTTCCCCTTCGCCTTCCTGTTCGTGATGGCGGGTCTGCCGCTTGTCTATAACGTCATCATGAGCTTCCAGGAGGTCGACATGTTCAGCCTCGGTTCCTTCGCGCGGCCCTTCGTCGGTTTCAAGAACTACGTGACGCTGTTCTCGCAGCCGGAGACCTGGCCGATCCTCAAGAACACCGCGATCTTCGTCTGTGCCTCGATCGCCGGTCAGTTCGTCGTCGGCTTCGGGCTCGCGCTGTTCTTCTGGACCAATTTTCCCGGCGCCTCGTGGCTGCGCGGCCTGTTTCTCGTCTCCTGGGTCATGCCCGGCCTCGTGGTCGGCGCCATCTGGAACTGGATTCTCTCCGGCGATTTCGGCGTTCTCAACTACCTCCTGAACACGCTCGGCATCATCGACGGCAACATTTTCTGGCGTTCCGATCCGGCCTATGCGCTCTGGGCCGTCATTATCGCCAATATCTGGCTCGGCACCTCGTTCAACATGATCCTCCTGTCGGTCGGCCTTTCCGCCATTCCGAAAGACCTGTTCGAGGCGGCGGAACTCGACGGCGCCAATGCCATCCAGCGATTTACGACGATCACCCTGCCGATGATGCGCTCGACCATCGGTGCCGTCATCTCCCTCGGGCTGATCTTTACCCTGCAGCAATTCGACCTGTTCGCAGCCATCACTTCCGGCGGGCCGAACAATGCCTCCAACGTCACCCAGTACTGGGCGTGGGAGCTGTCGTTCCGGCAATACGACTTCGCGCAGGGCGCGACCATTTCGGTGGTCATGATCGTCTTCGTGATGATCGCGTCCATCGTCTATGTCAGGTCCACACGGCACGAGGTGCGCGGATGAGCGACGTGTCGAAACACCGGCTGATGCTGGCGATCGCCTGCATCCTCGCGGCCGTCTATCTCTTTCCGCTCTACTGGATGTACGTCACGTCGCTGAAAAGCGGTTCGGCGATGTTTGCAACGCCGCCCGGCCTGTTCCCGGTCGATCCGCAGTGGAGCGTCTACAGCTATGTCTGGGAATCCCGGGACATGGGTCGCTACATGTGGAATTCGCTGGTGATCGCTGCCGGCTCGGTCGCGCTCATCGTGCTTCTCGGCACGGGCTGTTCCTATGTGCTGGCCCGATACCGCAGCCGCTGGGTCGATGTCGGCCTGTTTCTCATCCTCATGCTGCAGGTTCTGCCGGCCTCGCTGCTGATCACCCCGATCTTCGTCGGCTTTTCCCAGCTCGGTTTGCTGAACACCCCGCGAACCGCCGTCATCATCGCCATCGCGGCAAAGAGCATGCCGTTCTACGTGGTGCTTGTGCGCTCGACCTTCATGAGCGTGCCGATGGAGCTCGAGGAAGCCGCGCTCGTCGATGGCAATTCGCGCGTCGGTGCGTTCTTCAACATCGTGCTGCCGCTCGCCCGCAACGGCATTCTCGTCAGCGGCATCCTCATCTTCATGCAGGCCTTCGGCGAGTTCGTCTATTCCAAGTCGATGATCCAGAACATCGAGCTCCAGCCGGCCAGCGTCGGGCTCAATTCCTTCATGGGGCCGAACACCAACGAGTGGAACAACATCCTGGCGTTTGCCTCGATGTATGTGACGCCGATCCTGGCCATCTTCGTCCTGCTTCAGCGCCGCATCGTCTCCGGCCTCACCTCGGGAGCCCTCAAATGAGCAACCAGACCGACCTGCAGATCGCGTTGACAGCCGTCAACAAGCATTATGGCGCCTATCACGCCCTGAAGAATATCGACCTGCGCATCGCGAAGGGCTCGTTCGTCGCGCTTGTCGGCCCGTCCGGCTGCGGCAAGTCCACGCTGCTGCGCTCCATGGCAGGGTTAGAGTCCATCACCAGCGGTGACCTCTTCATCGCCGGCGAGCGAATGAACAACGTGCCGCCGCGCAAGCGCGATCTTGCCATGGTCTTCCAGTCCTATGCGCTCTACCCGCACATGACGGTGGAGGAGAACCTGACCTACAGCCTGCGCATTCGCGGCGTGAAGAAGGCCGAGGCGAAGAAGGCGGCCGAGGACGTCGCGGCCACCACCGGTCTTTCCGGCCTCATGGGTCGCTATCCGCGCGAACTCTCCGGCGGCCAGCGCCAGCGCGTCGCCATGAGCCGCGCCATCATCCGCCATCCCAAGGCGTTCCTGTTCGACGAGCCGCTCTCCAATCTCGATGCGGCCCTGCGTGTCCACATGCGCAAGGAGATCCGCGCGCTGCACGACCGGCTGGGCGCCACCTCCGTCTACGTCACGCACGACCAGATCGAGGCGATGACCATGGCCGACCATGTCGTGGTGATGCGTCAGGGCATCATCGAGCAGCAGGGTGCGCCGCTCGATCTCTACGACCGACCCGTCAACCGCTTCGTCGCCGGTTTCATCGGTTCGCCGGCCATGAACTTCGTGCCGGCGGTCGCCGGCGACGACGGGCGGTCGCTGCTGCTCGATCTCGGCGACGGGCAGAGGCTTGCCCTCGATCGCCCGATCGCCGCCGGCCGGCCGCTGATCGCGGGCCTTCGACCGGAGCATCTGGTGATCGATCCGACCGGCGCGGGCCCGATCCGGCTTCGGGTCGCCGCCGTCGAAAGCACGGGCTCCAGCAGCTACATCACCACCGCCAGCAAGCCGGAGATCGTCCTCGTCACCAATGGCCGCAGCCCGGTCGCGCCCGGGGACATGATCACAATCGGTATCGCTCCGCAGCACGTTCACGTCTTCGACGCGGAAACCGAGGCCCGCATCGAGATGCTGACAGGATGATGCGACAACGAGGGAAGCGATAAGACTCCGTAAAGCACGCCGAGCGACTTCCGTGAATTGCGAGGCTTTCAGGCGTGAAGTGAAAACCTTTCAGGGCTCAAGAGAAGGAGGACCGCCACATCTAGGGTAATTTATTAGAAGATGCTCACTAGGCTGCGGCATAAAGGAGATCTCACGCCATGATCGGCTGGGTGAAACGCCAGATACTCGCCTTCTGCGCAACCAACGCCTTCGCGTCGCGTCGCGATGTGTTTTCGATCGCCATGCGCTCCGCCGTCGGTGTCATCTTCGTCGGCGATATCCTGAATGTGATCGGACATGTGGTCCTCGATCGGTTCGGCCTGCTGCCCTACCCGCTCGTGCCGGCGGCCACCGTCGGCGCGCTGATCACCACCCTGCTCGGCATACCGCTGATCTTCACCGTCCTCTATATCGTCGGTCTCGCGATCCACGACCTCTCGATCTCCCGCGCACGCTTCGAGGAACTGAGCCGGACCGACCAGCTGTCTGGCCTCCTCAACCGCCGCGCCTTCCTCGATGCCTATGCGCACCATCGAGGCCCCGCGTCCCTCGTCATTTTCGACATCGACCGCTTCAAGGCGCTGAACGACAGCTTTGGACATGAGGCCGGCGATCGGGCGATCGTGTCGGTCGCCGCCGTTCTCAAGGCGATTTTCCAGACGCCGCACGTGGTTGCCCGGATTGGCGGCGAAGAATTCGCGGTGCTCGTCACAGGCATGCACGACGCGGATCGCCTGGCCCTTGCCGGAGCAGCCGTGAGCCGTATCGCGGGCACCGTTATCGACCTTGGCGATGTCGATACGGTCGTTACGGTCTCTGCAGGGGTCGCGGAGTTTGCGCAGCACACAGAGTTCGCGCAGCTCTTTGCAGCAGCCGACAAGGCCCTCTATCTCGCCAAGTCGTCCGGCCGAAACCAGGTTCTGCACGAGACCGAAATCCCCGAGCCGATCCGCAGGGGTTCCAGCCACCATTCTCCGGTGCACTCGGTCCAGTCGGCGTAACCGGGCCCGCGAGTCTAACGCTCCCTGTTACATCGTGGCGCCCAGCTGCCAGGGAACGAATTCGTTTGCGCCATAGCCGAGCTCCTCGGACTTGGAGCGCTCGCCGGAGGCAACGCGCAGGACGGTCTGAAAGATCTCGCGACCCTTTTCCTCGATCGAAACGCCTTCGAGGACGTCCCCGCAATTGATGTCCATGTCCTCTTCCATGCGGCGGTAGAGATCGGAATTGGTGGCAAGCTTGATCGACGGAGTCGGCTTGCAGCCATAGGCCGAACCGCGGCCGGTGGTGAAGGCGATGACATTGGCGCCACCTGCCACCTGCCCGGTGGCGGCGACCGGATCGTAGCCCGGCGTGTCCATGTAGACGAACCCCTTGCGATCGATCCGTTCGGCATAGCCGTAGACGCCGCGCAGGGTCGACGTGCCGCCCTTGGCGACGGCGCCGAGCGACTTTTCGAGGATCGTGGTCAACCCGCCTGCCTTGTTGCCGGGCGAAGGATTATTGTTGAGCTCGCCACCGGCCCGCGCCGCATATTCCGTCCACCAATCGATCAGATCGACGATCTTCCGGCCGACCGCCTCGCTTTCCGCCCGCCGCGTGAGCAGGTGCTCTGCGCCGAAGATTTCGGGCGTTTCGGAGAGGATGGCCGTGCCGCCCTGCCGCACGAGCTGATCCACCGCCGCGCCGAGCGCCGGATTTGCCGTGAGGCCGGAATAGCCATCGGAACCGCCGCACTGGAGCGCGAGCGTGATTTCGGACGCAGCGACGGTTTCGCGACGCGCCTTTGCGGCAACCGGCAGGAGATCGCGGACGCGTGCCACACCGGCCTCGATCGAGCGGCGTGTGCCCCCGGTTTCCTGGATCGTCAGGCTCTGGAAATGATCGCCCTCGACGATCCCATATTGCTGCTTCAGGCGCGGAATCTGAAAGACTTCGCAGCCAAGGCCGACGAGCAGGACGGCCGCGAGATTGGGATGCGTGGCATAGCCCCACTGGGTGCGTGCAAGGATGTCGTACCCCTCGCCCGTGGAGGCCATGCCGCAGCCGGTGCCGTGGGTGAACGGGATGACGCCGTCGATCTCCGGATAATCCCGGAGAATGCCGGAGCGTTCCACCGCCTCGGCAATGAAGCCGGCGACGGTGGCGGAACAGTTCACCGACGACAGGATGCCGATATAGTTGCGCGTGCCGACGCGCCCGTCCGGGCGGCGAAAGCCCTGGAATGTCTCCGGCACCTCGCCCGCCAAGAGGCCGCCGTCGGGGCGAGCCTCGGTGGCAAAGGCGTAGTCGCGAGCGAAATCATGGATCGCCACATTGTGCTCGTGCACCCAGTCGCCCGGGGCGATCGCGGCCGCGGCGAAGCCGATGATCTGGCCGAACTTGCGGATCGGCTCGCCTTCGGCGATCGGCACGAGCGCGATCTTGTGCCCCTTGCCCACCGCGCTGCGCGCCGCCACGCCGTTTGGCAGACGGTCGCCCTTCGACACGCGGTCGATGGCGATGACCACGTTGTCGGCATCGTTGAGGCGCAGGACACGGGGCGTCGGCATGGTCAGACCTCCAGAATGGCTTTGATGGTGCCGGCGTCCGGGCGCAACCACTGCGGAAACAGCTCCGGTCCGTCGGCCAGTGCGCCACGATGCGTGATCAGCGCGTCGACCGGCACGCGGCCGGCCGCCAACTGGCGCACGACCTCGGCAAAATCGTCGGCCTGCGCGTTGCGGCTGGCAAACAGCGTCGCCTCGCGTTTGTGAAACTCGGGGTCCGAGAAGGTGATGTCCGTGCGCACGACGCTGACGAGCACGTATCGCCCGGCATGCGCGAGGAAACCGAAGCCGCGCTGCATGGCGGTGGCATTGCCGGTCGCGTCGATGACGACGTCGAAGAAGTCGCCGCCCGTCATTCGCGACGCCTCTGCCTCCGCCGACGCATCGGCCCTGATCGTCGCATCGGCGCCCAGCCGGTCGAGGGTAAAGCCCAGGCGATCCTCGCGGACATCCATGACGGTGACATGGGCGCCGCGCGCCTTGGCGAAGATGATCGCCGACATGCCGATCGGCCCGGAACCGACCACGAGAACCCGGTCTGCCGCGGACACGCTGCCGCGCTTCACGCCATGCGCGCCGATGGCCAGGAACTCGATGGTGGCGGCGGCATCGAGCGAGGCGCTTCCGGCGGACACCACGTTTCCTTCCGGCACGCAGAGATATTCCGCCATGCCGCCATCGCGATGGACGCCGAGCACGGCGATGGTCTGGCAGGCATTCGACACGCCCTTGCGGCAGGCATGGCAGGTTCCGCAGGAGAGATAGGGCACGATATAGACGGCTTCGCCAGCTTTCAGGGCGCTGCCCTCGGGCGCGCGCTCCACGGTGCCCGAGAGTTCATGTCCCATGATCCGGGGATATTCGAGGAAAGGATGCTTGCCCTGGAAGATGTGGTAGTCCGTTCCGCAGATTCCGACGCGACGGATGCGGACGAGCACCTCGCCCGGCGCCGCCACGGGAACGGGACGGTCGATGACCGAAAGACGGCCGGGCTCGTTGCAGATCAGGGCTTTCATGACATCACCTTAGCAGATCGTTCGTCGTCTCGTCTCGTCTCAGGGCAGAAGCCGGAAGACCCGGCTTCTAGAATAGCGTCGTCATCAGGTCTGGGCAGGGTCGCCGTCGCTCAAGCCTTGGCCCTTCCCGTCTCGATCGTGGCGTCGCTCTGTGCGGCGACGAGGTTGCGCAAAATCGGTGCCGGAGGCGTTTCACCCGACTGTGCGACCCAGGCCAGGAAGGCCGCGATGCGCCGCTCGATCTTGACGCCGTGGTTCTGAGCGATGTCGGCCACGCGATGATCGAGAAACGGGTTGTCGAACCGTTCGAGTGTGACATCGACATAGGCCTTGGCCGCGTCGGCCATGCCGTGTGCGCCAAAGCCCGGCACGACCTCCTGCCGATAGACGGCGAGCAGCCGTTCGCGAATGGCGGCATCCTGCAGGAGGGCCCGGACCGTTTCGTCCGGCGCGCGGCCTTCGCGCAGCCAGATCTCTGCGAGAACGGTGTGGCCGAGGTTGAGGATGTGCAGTTTCAGCCGTTCGAAGGATTCGAGATCGTCCGTCAGGACGACCGAGGGATGGTGAAACGGCAGCGACAGCCCCGGCTTGGCCTCGATCGCCCAGAGGGCGTAGGGCTCGGCCACCGCGCCGACGGGTTCGATCGGCTCGGAAACGATGCGGTCCACCAACGTGTTGGCGAAAAGGATATCGGTCTCGACAGAGGCGCGGAACGCGTCGTCCGCGCCGGCGTCCGTGGCAAGCGAAAGGACCGCCTCTTTCAGCCTGTCGCCGTTGCGGTTCAAGAGCTCGCAGGGCAGCACGGTGAGCGGACCACCCTGCGACCGCCAGCGATGATGCAGCAATGCGGTGAGCTTGCCGACGAAGGAAGCAGGCACGCGGCCTGACAAAAGCGCCGCGCTGCGATCGCCTGCCGGCACCTCGTATCCGCGGTCGCCCGTATTCGAGACGACGAAGGCCGCGTCCGCGGCGAAAAGCGCTTTCAGCCTTGCCCAATCGGCCTCGGCCGAGAGACCGCCATCGACGGATGTGACCGCGATCCGACGCTCGACCCTTTCGCCGGCTTCGATGCCGCGAATGATGACGGGGTACCCTTCGGGTCGGCCGAAGGCTGCGACGCGACCGGCACGCTCCGGGGCGCCCGACACCTGCACGATGGTGATGGGTCCGATCGCCTGACCGGCCTCCCGCGCCTCGTGAACGAAAAGATCGACATGCGCCTGGAGAAATCGGCTCGTTCCGAACTGGATGATCCGGGTGCTCACGTGCGCATGGTCCTGACGCGGAGCACCAACCCGATGGTCCCGTCGCTCCGTCTTTTCGTCATGCGCTTGACCCTCCCCGGTCTTCCTTGCATTTTATATGCAAAGAGCAAGGCGGCGCGCAACGTTTTATTGTGTTTGCTTGATGCAATAGACAGGATGGGCTGCTGACGAAACAGGCTGGGAGGCACTGGGGTGAAAGGGAATGCCGTCTACAAGCGGAGCTACAATGGCTGCCTTTCGATCTGCGAGACCCTTGCGCCTGGCGCCGAGATGCCGTCCGAAAACGAGATTTCGCAGTCTCTCTCGGTCAGCCGCACGACGATCCGGGCGGTCATGGCCGGGCTGGAAGCCGCGGGCATCCTCACGCGCCAGGGGGCATCGCGCCGTCTGACGCGTCGTCCCGAACCGACGGATGCCTTTCCCGATACGCAGACCGTGTCCACCAGCGCCACGGTCGAGCGGCGCTTCCTCGAATGGATCCTGCAAGGCCATATCGGCCCCGGCCATTTGCTGACGGCGGCGGAACTGGCGCGGCAATTCGGGACATCGACCACGATCATCCGCGAGCATCTGCCGCATTTCCAGCATTTCGGCCTCATCGAGCGACGGCCAAACAGCGCCTGGCTCTTCAAAGGCGTCACGCCGGCCTTCGCCCACGAGATCTATGACGTGCGCGAAATGTTCGAGCTGCGCGCGGCGCGCAGCTTCATCGCCCTTCCCGATCCGTCACCGCCCTGGCAGCGCATGCGGACGATCGAGAGAGAACATCGGGCGCTGCTGGCGGACATCGACACGGGCTATGCCCTGTTTCCGGATCTGGACGAGCGCCTCCACCGCACGGTGCACGAAACCGCCGACAATCGCTTCATCAAGGATTTCTACGACATCATCTCGATGCTGTTTCACTACAACGCGCAGTGGGACGCCGAGGACGAGAAGCAGCGCGCCTTTACGGCGCTGAGCGAACACCTCGCCTATATCGAGGCTCTGCTGCGCCGCGACCTGAAGGCGATCGACCGTGCCTGCCGCCAACATCTGAAGACGGCTCGCTCCAATCTGCTGCGCTCCATCGAGCTGCGCCTGAAGAAGCCGCCGTCGCTCTGAACGTTTCCAGTATCGATCACGCGGATGAATCGGACGCCTAGGATCGATTCATAAGTTTGGTTGGACGCTGCAGGGCTGCCGGGCGATTCTTGTGGCATGAGCCAGCACCCCTTCTATCTCTACATCGAGCGCACCCAGCCTGCGAAAAATATGGCCCGGTTCTATGCCCTCTCGATCGAACCATCTCTGTTCGGGAAGACGTCCCTGGTGCGTCGTTGGGGTCGGATCGGGACCACGGGACGCGAGAAGATCCATCTTTTCGAGAACGAGGCAGACGCCGTGACGCTGTTCCTGGCCGTCGCGCGCCGGAAGCGAGATAGAGGCTACGTGCCGAGAGCCGTGAAATCCAATCACGCCGCCGCCGCGTATTGCCTTGCGTGACCGAGACTCAGACCTGGCAATTTCGCAGATTCTCATATGGCCGGAACAAAGGGCGGTACGAGGGCATTGTGAGGTGCCGTTGTAACTGCCTTCTTTTCGGCGCCTGGAGTACGCATGAGCCAGAAAGACGATTGGCATCTGACGGAAATCCTCGATTACGAGCATGGCCGCGGTGACCCGTTTGCCGCAGCTGTCCGCGCGACGCGTATGGCGATGGTCATTACCGATCCCGCGCAGCCCGATAATCCGATCGTCTTCTGCAACGAGGCGTTCCAGCACCTGACCGGTTACAGCCGCGAGGAGATCATCGGCCGGAACTGCCGTTTCCTACAGGGCGAAGGCACAGACCGGTCCAGCGTCGCAAGGATCCGTGCCGCCATCGATGCCGCGGAAAGCATTCACGTTGATCTGCTGAACTACCGAAAGGACGGCTCGACCTTCTGGAACGCTTTGTTCCTCAGCCCCGTTCGCGGCGAAAGCGGCGATGTCCAGTTCTTCTTCGCCTCTCAACTCGATGTGACCGACCGCGTCATGGCACAGGAGACGATCGCCGCTCAGAAGGCGGCCGTCGACAGCGAGGTGAAGCGCCGGACGGCCGATCTCGAAAAAGCGCTGGAAGCCAAGACCCTGCTGCTTCACGAGGTCGATCATCGCGTCAAGAACAACCTGACGATGATCGGCGCGCTGCTGCGGCTGCAGGTCCGCTCGATCGACGATGCGGATATACGCGCAAAGCTCGAGACCATGATGGAGAGGATCGATGCGCTGGCCACCGTTCACCGCCGGCTCTACCAGGCGGATGACGTGACGCGCTTCGACGTTGCCGCCTTCGCCGCCAATCTCGCCTCCGACGTGATCGGCGCAAGCGGCCGCAGCAATATCCGCCTGCGATGCGATATCGAGCCGATCGAAGTGCGTTCCGAGCATGCTTCGGCGCTCGGACTGATCCTCAACGAAGTTCTCACCAACGCCATCAAGCATGGGCTGCGGGAGAACAGGGCGGGATCGGTTTCCATCTTCGCGACGCGAGACGGCGAGGAAGCCACCTTGTCGATCGAGGACGACGGCGTCGGTCTGATCATGGATCCGGCGTCCTCAGGCCTCGGCCATGCCTTGATCAAACGCCTGTCGCCGCAAAGCGGCACGACCGTCGCCTGGGACCGCCTGCCGACGGGCACCCGCGTGACGTTGAGAATACCGGAAATGGAGCACACATCATGACCCCCTCCCCCACACCCTTCAAGGCTTTGCAGGTGCTCATCGTCGAGGACGAGCCCCTGTTGGCGATGGATGTGGAGATGATGGTCGAGGAAGCGGGCCACAGCGTCGTCGGCGAGGCTGCATCGCTCTATGAGGTCGAGGCAATGCCGACCGAGCCGGCGCCGGACCTTGCTTTGGTCGATATGCAGCTTGCCCGCGGCACCAACGGGCTCGATGTTTCGCGGCTGATCCAGGACCGCTGGCCGTCTGCCGTTATCGTGTTCGTCACCGCGAACCCGAAGAAAATTCCGGAGGATTTTTCCGGCGCGCATGGCGTCATCGCCAAGCCGTTTTCCCGAAGCGGGTTCATGTCTGCGCTCAACTACCTCGGCGAAGGCATCGCCGATCCGCCACCTGCGTCCAGCCAACCGTCGAGCTTCGTCGCCGCGCCATCGGTGCTCGAAATCTGGTCGGCCAGATCCCAGATGGACGGATAGGTTCGAAGGAAGGGAGCGCCACTCGAGCTCTCTCGCAAGAAACGCCGGAGCGCACCTACTCCGTTTGCTGAAGCTGCGTCAGCAGAGCCTGCATTTTCACAACGAGGCCCGACGGTGCGTAATCGACATCCGTGCCGCCGGAGCCTGCCAGGCCCATGCGCAGCAGCTTCGAGCCGAAGCCTTTACGCTCGGGCGGCGTGACCGACGGTCCATCGGTCTCCTGCCACGTCACGTGCAACGAACGTTCCGGGCCCTTCCCCTCGATCAGCCAATCGATCGCGACGCGGCCATGCTCGTTCGACAAGGCGCCGTATTTGACCGCATTGGTGCCGAGTTCGTGCAACAGCAAGGCGAGCGACAGCGCACCCTTCGGCCCGACGATCGTGCGGGGGCCGCGCAGATCGAACCGTTCCGCAGGGGCCACGCTTTCGAGCGTGGTCGCCATGATCGCCTGGATGGGCGCCGAATCGTGATTGTCGTGCAGCAGGACGTCATGGGCACGGCTGAGCGCATGCAGCCGCTTCTCGAAGGTGCGGACGTGCGCCTGCTCGGTCACCGGTCGCAGGGTCTGCGTCGCGATGGCCTGCACCATGGCGAGCATGTTCTTCAGCCGGTGCGCCATCTCCCGGTTGATCAGTTCCTTCTCGGCCTCGACCACCTTGCGGTCCGAAATGTCCGTCACGGCGACGACGGCGCCCGAAAGTTCGCCCGATAGATCCTTGATCGCCTCGCCCACGATCGAGAGCCAGGTCTTGCTGCCGTCCGGCCGGTGATAGAGCACCTCGGCCTTGGCGCGGTCGCACTCCCAGGCCATGATCCGCGCCAACGGATAGTGTCGCGGGTCGAAAGGCGAGCCGTCATGGTTGGTGGCGACGAAGATGTCGTAGTCCTCGACCGATCGTGCTGCCGTCGCATCGTGACCCAGCAATTGCTGTGACCGTTCGTTCTGGAGGATGATGCGACCCGTCGGCGCCTCGGCCAGAAGGACGCCGACCGGCATGGTATCGATGATCGTGGAGAGCTGTCTCTGCTGGTCGCGAAGTTCGGCTTCGAGCTTCAGCCGCTCGGTCACCTCGACGAAGAGAACGACGAAGCGTTCCTGGTCGAGAGGCTGCGCATGCCCCTCGTACCAGCGACCGGTCTCGCCGACCTGCCGCACGAAGACGAGCGGTTCCCCGGATCGGACGACCTCTGCAAACGCGGGAATCCACGCGTCTTCGGCCCCTGCAAAAACGTCCCGAACCGTTCGCCCGACGGCAGAGGACGGCGCGACGCCGACGAGATCGCCCCAGGCTCGGTTGACCTCGACATAGCGCCAGTCGATCACCTCGCCATCGCTGCGGCGGATGAGTTCGCCGAGGATGAACCCTTCCTCCAGCTGCTCGAAGAGCCCGCGCCAATGCGCCTCGCTCTTCTGCAGGCGTTCTTCCGCCTGTTTGCGGGCGGTCACGTCGGAAAAAACGGAGGCGATCTGGTCCGCACCGATCCGCCGGATGCGGTTCTCGAACCATTTTCCGCCGATTTCGGTGGCCCTGTTCACGTGGACGATCGGCTCGCCATGCTCGAAAACCGTGCGATAGGCCGGCATCATGTCGTCGAGAACCCCCGGCGCGACCTGCGAGAGCGTCGCCCCGCGGACCGTGTTCGGCGTCATCCCCGTCAGACGCTGGAAGGCCGGATTGACGTCCTCGAAGCGGATGTCGACGATATCGCCGGTGGCGTCGCGCACGGCGCTGGCGACGTAATAGCCCTCCTGCATGTCGTGAAAGAGCGAGCGATACATGAGTTCGGAAACGCCGACCTCGATCTGCTTCTCGACGACGTTTGCAAGCGTTTCCAACGCGTGTCGGTCCCGCTCCACCCAAATGCGTGGCTTGGTATCGATCGCCGCGAGCGCGCCGATGAGCTGCCCGTCCGGCAGACAGATGGGAACGCCGAGATAGGCGACGACGCCGAGATCATCGATCGCCATATTGTCGCGAACAAGGTCGTCGATCCGCGCGTCCTCGATCGTCAGAACGGCGTTCGTGCTCACGACATGCTGGCAGAAAGAGTGGGTGATCGGTGTCTCGCCCAGCGACGCCCAAGGTTCCGGTAGGCCGCAATGTCCGGCAAAGACCTGTCGTTTCTCGTCTACGATGGAAATGATGGCGACGGGAACGCCGAGTGCGACGCGAACGTGCTCGGTCAGATGTCCGAATTGTTCGTTTCCGGCCTTGTCGAGAAGGCCACTGCGACGGATCGCGGCGATGCGTTGGGCGGCAAGTTCTTCGGCGTTCATCCTGACCTTGTCGACCTTGATACGATCGATCTTCCCGGACCCGCGCCAGAGGGACTATCCAGCGGCTGCGACGTTCGGCTGAGACATACGACCGAATGCCGGTATTTCAAGCATGTTCTGAAGGAAACATGCGTCCGGCCCCGTCGATGGCGACGAAGAACGGCAAAAATGTCGATCTGTGGTGAACCGCCGGTCTTCGCGCGCGGGACCGGATCGTCTGGCGCGGCACCGCCTAGCCGAGGATATCCATCGCCCAAGCCTGACGCCCGAGGCGGATCGAGGCGGTCGCGGGTCTCAATATCAGCAGGCCGCCGCAGAGCGAACCCGTCGTCACGACAGTGCCCCGTCGCAATGTCTCTGCCGGGCGGTGCCCGTCATTGGCATAGGCAACGAGGGCGGCCAGCGGGTCTTTGTCCGGATGCCGGCCCGGCGCATCGAAGAGAGACTGGTCGCCCGCTGTGACCTGCAGATGTTCCGCATCATGATCTTCATCGAGGACTGCGACATCGAGTGCCGGTCCGAGACGGTAACCGGCATTGCTCATGAGGTCCGCAACCAGAAAGCCCGTTCGGCCCTGCGGCCCGCCGACATAACGGCTGCGGACGAACTCGATCCCCATGCGCACGTTCGAGATCGCCTCCCGGATCTCCTGCCGGCTGTAGGACTGCGCCCGCACCGGGAGATCGCGGCCGAGAACGATCGCGATCTCGACTTCCAGCTTCACCTCGGGTTGATAGGGAAAGCTGGCGGTCTCGGTGGCTGACAGAAGCGGTGCGCTCAGCACGCCGTCGTCGCGCAGCGAGAGCTTGCAGCCTTGCGGTGTAACGCCGAGCTGACCAATCACGGCCGACTGGATGGCGTAGGCCTCCGCGAGGTCCGGTTGCGAGATGGCGTCGCCGTCGATCGTCCCGTCGTTCCGGATGGCCTCGACCAGAATGTCTGCCAGATCCCTGCCCATGTGCGCCTCGCTTCTCTGTTCTCGATCGTAGCGGTACAATCCGGACGTCGTCCCGGGATCAGGCCTTGCGATCTCTATGGATCGGCTCTGCCACGAAAGGTCCGCCCTGGTAAAGTGCGGCCGGGTCGTCTTTCGGGGGCATGGGGATCGCCGCGTCGAGTTCTCCCCGGAATGTCTCGGCATTGTCCTTCGGACGCCAGCCGAGATAGGCGGCTGCGCTGTTGTCCCACCAGGAGCAATCATTGTTCGAGACGCCCCAGATGATCGGGCAACCGAGCATCGGCGCATGGAAGACCCGGCCGATCAGAGCCTCGAAATCGTCGAACGACATCCAGGTTGCCAGCATCCGATGATTTCTCGGCTTTTCGAAGCAGCTGCCGATGCGGACCAGCGCCGTCTCCTGGCCGAATTTCTCATAATACATCCGCGCCAGAGCTTCGCCGAAGCATTTGGAGACGCCGTAAAGCCCGTCGGGCCGCATCGGCGATCGGGTGTCGATATGCTCGTCCTGCCGGTAGAAACCGATCGTGTGGTTGGAGCTGGCAAAGAGAATCCGTGGCTGTCCATGCGCCTGCGCGGCCTCGTAGAGATTGTAGAGGCCGGCAATGTTGGCGTTGAGGATCTTGGAGAACGTGTCCTCGACCGAGATGCCGCCGAGATGCAGAATGCCGTCGCAGCCCTCGACCAGCGCCATCACCGCATCGGCATCGCCGAGGTCGCAGGGCATCAGTTCCTCGTTCGGCGCGGCATCTCCGAGATCGGCGATGTCCGACAGCCGAACGATGTCCGCCAACTTGCCCAGTCGTTCGCGCATCGCACGGCCGAGGCCACCTGCAGCGCCCGTTACCAGCAGTCGTTTCAACGGCAATTCCTCCTCTGTTGTCAAACTTATCATACAGGTTGCTGGAATCGCGTCAACAGATCGGCTATATCAGTGGCGTCGGATGCACGTATACTGCATCGAATTTCAGTCGGGGACGTGAAGAATGAACAGGACCGGCGCCATGGGACGCACCCTGACGGCAAAGCTCGGCGAGAGCCTGCGCGCAGCGATCGTCGATGGCCAGTTTCCACCCGGCACCAAGCTTCCGAGCGAGGCGCAACTGGGAAAATCGCATGGCGTCAGCCGGACCGTGGTGCGTGAGGCGATCGCCAGCCTGCGCGCCGATCGTCTGGTGGACACACGCCAGGGTGCCGGCGTCTTCGTGCTGGAGCCTCCGCAGCCGATGATTCCCGCAGCGCTTTCGCTGCAGAATGTCGATCCGGCGCGCGTCTCCTCCATGATCGAGGTTTTGGAACTCCGAACCGCTGTCGAGGTCGAATCAGCCGGTTTGGCGGCACTTCGTCGCTCCCCGCTTCAGGAAGAGGTCATTCTCGAACGCCATTATGCCGTTCGCGCCTGCCTGGAAGCGGGCACGTCGAGTTCGGAGGCCGACTTCGCGCTCCACCTTGCGATCGCCGAGGCGACGAACAATCCCCGCTTCCGCGATTTCCTGTCGATGATCGGCGCCAGCGTCATTCCGCGCGCCGCTTTGCGGACGGGTGAGGAGGAGGTCGACCAGACAGCCTATCTCAAACTGATCGACGAAGAGCATCGCGCCATCGTGTTCGCCATCTCCAATGGCGACGAGGATGCGGCGCGCGAGGCCATGCGGCGCCATCTGCGCGGCAGCCAGACGCGATACCGCTCCCTGCTGCGCGAGAGCCGCAAAGCTGTATGACAGGTTATTGACACCCGTCTGACGAACTTGTAGATCTTGGGGTGCCGGAGGAGGCAAAGAGGATACCCCGATGAACCCGCAAGACGTAAAGCGCGCGCTTGGCGCCGGCCTGTTGTCATTTCCCGTGACCCATTTCGATGGAAACGGCGTTTTCCAGGCGGAGAGCTATCGCCGGCATGTCGAATGGCTTGCCGGCTTTCCCGCACCCGTCCTGTTTGCGGCCGGCGGCACGGGCGAGTTCTTCTCGCTCGCCCCCCGTGAAATCCCCGACATCATCCGGGCTGCAAAGGAAGCGGCCGGCAAGACCGCCATCGTGTCCGGCTGCGGCTACGGCACGGAGATCGCGATCGAGATTGCCCGCGGCGCGGAGAAGGCGGGCGCCGACGGCATCCTGCTGCTGCCGCATTATCTGATCGATGCGCCGCAGGAAGGCATCTTCGAGCATGTGCGCCGCGTCTGCCAGTCCGTCGGCATCGGCGTCATGGTCTATAATCGCGACAATTCGGTCATCCAGGTCGAGACGCTGCAAAGGCTTTGCGACGCCTGTCCGAACCTGATCGGCTTCAAGGATGGAACCGGGGATATCGGCCTCATCCGCCAGGTCTCTGCAACCATGGGCGACCGGCTGACCTATCTCGGCGGCATGCCGACGGCCGAGCTGTTCGCGGAAGCCTATCTTGCGGCCGGTTTCACCACCTATTCCTCGGCCGTCTTCAACTTCGTGCCGAAACTCGCCGTCGAATTCTACGATGCCCTGCGCGGTGGCGACCGGGCGCGCTGCGAAACGATCCTGAAGGATTTCTTCTACCCGTTCATGGCGCTGCGCAGCCGCCGGAAGGGCTATGCCGTTTCCGCCGTCAAGGCCGGTGTCCGGTTGCAGGGCTTCGATGCCGGCGCCGTCCGCCCTCCCCTTTCCGACCTGACGGCCGAAGAAGAGGGCATTCTCGACCGGCTGATCGATCCCTGGAGGCGCTGAGGTGAAGATCGCGGCCGTCCACACCCATCTTCTGGAATATCGGCTGCCGACACCGTTCGAAAGCGCGTCGATGCGGTTCGACCGGCGGGCGCATATTCTGGTCGAGGTGGTCTGCGATAACGGCCTCGTCGGCTGGGGCGAATGCCTCGGCCCTGCCCGGCCGAATGCGGCGGTGGTCAAGGCCTATACGCAATGGCTGATCGGCGCCGATCCGCTGGAGACCGAGAAGATCTGGGCGGTGCTCTACAATGCGCTGCGCGATCAGGGCCAGCGCGGGCTGGCCATCACGGCCCTCTCCGGCATCGATATCGCGCTCTGGGACATCAAGGGCAAGCATTTCGGCGTGCCGGTCTCGACCCTGCTCGGCGGCCGCTTCCGCGAGAGCGTCAAGGCCTATGCCACCGGCAGCTTCAAGCGCGACGGCGTCAACCGTCTGGACGACAACGTCGCCGACATCACCCGCTACCAGCGCGAAGGCTTTCACGCGAGCAAGATCAAGATCGGTTTCGGCGTTTCGGAGGATCTCGCGATCGTGCGGGCGGTGCGCGATGCGGTCGGCCCGGATTTCCGGATCATGGTCGATGCCAATCACGGTTACGACGCGCTGGATGCCATCCGCTTCGGCAATGCGGCGGCCGAGCTGGATATCGATTGGTTCGAGGAGCCGGTCGTGCCGGAGCAGCTTGCGGCCTACCGCGAGGTGCGCCATCGCCAGCCGATCCCCGTTGCCGGCGGCGAGACCTGGCACAGCCGCTGGGGCATGCGCGAACCGATCGAGACCCGCGCGGTCGATATCCTCCAGCCCGATCTCGCCGGCACCGGCGGTTTTACCGAGGCCCGGCGCATCGCGGATCTCGCAGCGCTTCATGGCGTCCGCGTCGTGCCGCATGTCTGGGGCACGGCCGTGCACATCGCCGCCGCCCTCCAGTTCATGGCGGCGATGGTGCCGAGCCCGGTTCGCGTCAACCCGATCGAACCGATCCTCGAGTTCGACCGCACGGAAAATCCCTTCCGGCAGGCGGTGGTCAAGACGCCGATCGATCATGTCGGCGGCGTGGTCGCCATCCCGGACGGCCCGGGCCTCGGCATCGAGATCGATCGCGACGCGCTCACCGAATACCGCATGCCCGACGCCGGAAAGGACATATAATGCTCGTCAGACCCCTCTCAGGAGCAAAACCGGCGTTCGCGTTTCCCGCGGGTGCGGTCGATGCGCAGATGCATATGTACCTGCCGGGGTATCCCGCGCTGCCGGGCGGACCGGACCTTCCCGCAGGCAGTCTTCCCGATGCCGATCAGTACCGCGCCTTCATGGCCTGGCTCGGTATCGACCGCGTCATCATCACGCAGGGCAATGCCCACCAGCGCGACAATGGCAATCTCCTTGCTTGTCTCGATGAAATGGGGGACGTCGCGCGCGGCGTTGCCGTCATCGACGAGACAACCAGCGAGAGCGAGCTCGACCGGCTCTCGGCCGCCGGCGTCGTCGGCGTCCGCATCATGGATCTTCCGGGCGGCGCCGTCGGTCTCGACGCGCTGGAAGCGGTGGACGCGAAGGCGGCGAGCCGCGGCTGGATGCTGGCCGTCCAGTTCGACGGCAACCGCATCCTCGACCATGCCCCGCGCCTGCAGGCGTTAAAGTCGCGCTGGGTGTTCGATCACCACGGCAAGTTTTTTGCCGGCGCCATGCCCGATGGCCCCGAGATCACGGCCCTGCGGCAGCTGATGGAGGGCGGCCGATGCTGGTTCAAATTTGCAGGCGTCTACGAATCCTCCCGCTCCGGCGGTCCGGATTACGCTGACGTGGCCGCGTTCTCGAAGGTTCTGACGGCCCATGCGCCGGAACGCATCGTCTGGGGAAGCAACTGGCCGCACAATCTGGCGAAGACGCAGGATACCTATCCCGATGACGTCGCCCTGGCGGACACGGTTCTCGGCTGGATCGGCGACGAAGCCGCCCTTCGTCAGGCGCTGGTCGACAATCCCGAAGAACTCTTCGGCCTTCCCGCATGGCAGGGCAGCCGAACGTAGGATCGATCGTCCGTTCGGCAGTGGAGTGCCGGACGATTCTTTAAAAAAGTGGAGGAGAACACATGAACATCGCAAGCAAGTTGATCATGGCGCTGGGCATCGCCCTCGCCGCATCGACCGCACAGGCGCAGGAAATCACCCTGCGCTCGGCGGACATCCATCCGGATGGCTATCCGACCGTCGAGGCGGTCAAATACATGGGCCAGCTGGTCTCTGAACGGTCCAATGGCCGCATCAAGATCGAGGTGTCCAACAATGCCGTGCTCGGCAACGAGAAGGACACGATCGAGCAGACCCGTTTCGGCGTCATCGACTTGAACCGCGTTAACGCAGCGCCGTTCAACAACCTGGTGCCGGAAACCACGGTGCTCGGCCTGCCCTTCCTGTTCCGCTCCACCGAGCATATGCATCACACGGTCGATGGACCGATCGGCGAGGAAGTGCTCAAGGCCTTCGAGCCGCACGGTCTCGTCGGTCTGGCCTTCTACGATAGCGGCGCCCGCTCCTTCTACACGACGAAGAAGCCGATCGAGAAACTGGACGATCTCAAGGGCATGAAGATCCGCGTCCAGCAGTCCGACCTCTGGATCGCCATGATGCAGGCCTTCGGTGCCAACCCGACGCCGATGCCGATGGGCGAAGTCTACTCGTCGCTGGAAACCGGCGTCGTGGATGGTGCCGAGAACAACTGGCCGTCCTACGAGTCCGCGCGCCACTACGAAGTTGCCAAGAACTACACGCTGACCGAACATTCCCTCAATCCCGAAATCCTGGTCATGTCCAAGATTTCCTGGGACAAGCTGACCCCCGAAGATCAGACGCTGCTGCGTCAGGCCGCGAAAGACTCCGTCGGCAAGATGCGGGAACTCTGGACGGCGCGTGAAAAGGCATCCGAGGAAAAGGTCCGCGCGGCCGGCAACAACATCATCAAGGTCGACAAGAAGCCCTTCGCCGATGCGATGAAGCCCGTCTACGACCGCTTCGTCACCGATCCCGCCATGAAGGACCTGCTCGAGCGCGTCCAGGCCGTTCAATAACATCCGCTAACGACAGGCCCCGTCTCGGGGCCTGTCGTCGCACGTGCCGGCGCGGGCATTTCACCGGCTCATTGGGAGGACTCTGCAATGCGGCATTTCATGTCGTCTGTGCGGCCCATTCTGGCCGCGCTCAACCGGACGGCGCTCTATCTCGCCGGTCTCGGTATCATCGTGATGACGTTGATCATCGGCTGGCAGGTTTTCGGACGCTATGTCCTCAACGACACGCCGAGCTGGTCGGAGCCGCTGTCGCTGCACCTCATGTCGTGGTTCATTCTCCTCGGGGCTGCCGTCGGCGTGCGCGAAAGCGTGCATCTCGGGCTCGATCTCGTGCACCACATGGTGTCGCCCGCCATCCAGAAAGTGATGGACCAGATCAGTCTCGGCCTGATCACCCTCTTTGGCATCGCCATGGCCTATTATGCGATCCTTCTGGCCGCCGGCACATGGAGCGCCCGCATTCCGGTTCTCGGCTGGCCGGGCGGGGTCGATTTCTTTCCCATGATCGTCGGCGGCGTGCTGATCGCCTTGTTTGCGGCGGAACGCTTCGTCGATGTCTCGCTCGGCCAGGAAGTCACCGACGTCGTCGTGCTGACGGAGGTCGCATAATGGCTTACACCATCCTTTTCGGCACCTTCGTCGTTTTGATGTTCATCGGCATGCCGATCGCCTTCTGCCTCGGCATCGCCTCGGTCGCCACGGTGCTCTACATGGGCCTGCCGCCCATCGTCGTGTTCCAGCAGATGAATTCCGGCATGAACGTCTTTGCCATGATGGCGATCCCGTTCTTCATCTTTGCCGGCGACCTCATGGTGCGCGGCGGTATCGCTAACCGGCTGATCCGGTTCGCCGCAGGCCTCGTCGGCCACCTCAAGGGCGGTCTTGGCCAGGTCAACATCGTGGCATCGACCCTCTTCGGCGGCATCTCCGGATCGGCCGTCGCCGATGCCTCGGCGGTCGGCGGACTGATGATCCCGCAGATGGCCGCGCGCGGCTACGACCGCGGCTATGCGGTCAACGTCACGGTGAACGCCGCGATCATCGCCCTGATGATCCCGCCCTCGCACAACATGATCCTCTATTCGATCGCTGCCGGCGGTAACGTCTCGGTCGCCGATCTCTTCACCGCCGGCATCATTCCAGGCATGCTGCTTGCCGGTGCCCTGATGATCACCGCCTATATCGTCGCCCGCCGCCGCGGCTACCCTTCGGAGCCGTTCCCCGGGTTCTCGAGGCTCGGCTATTACCTGCTTGCGTCCTTCCCCGGCCTGCTCCTGATCGGCATCATCTTCGGCGGCGTGCGCTCCGGCGTCTTCACGGCGACGGAAAGCTCGTGCATCGCGGTGCTCTATGCCTTCCTCGTCGCCACCCTCGTCTATCGCGAACTCGACTGGGCCGGCTTCATCGAGGCGGTGCTCGGTGCGGCGCGCACCACCTCCATGGTGCTGCTCGTCATCGGCACGGCGGCGGCCTTCGGCTGGCTGATGGCCTTCCTGCAGGTTCAGACCCTGATGATCGGTGCGATCAGCGCGATCTCCGACAATCCGATCATCGTCCTCCTGGTCATCAACATCATCCTGCTGCTGCTCGGGACCTTCATGGACATGGCGCCGATGGTGATCATCGCGACGCCCGTTCTCCTGCCCGTCGTCAAGGCGTTCGGCGTTGATCCGGTGCATTTCGGCGTGGTGATGATCCTCAATGCCGGGATCGGCCTGAACACGCCGCCGGTGGGGACCGTGCTCTTTGTCGGCTGCGCCGTCGGCGGCATTTCGATCCGGGAAGCGATGAAGACGATCTGGCCCTTCTTCGGTGCCAGCGTCGCGGTGCTGCTGCTGGTCACGTACATTCCCGCCCTCTCGCTCTGGCTGCCGGCCGTGTTCCGGTAAGCGTTTCACGCGGACAGTATTGCAACGAACGCCCTGCATCGCACCGATGCGGGGCGTTTTCGGGTTGGGCATCTGCACGCCCGCTTGCTGGCGAGCAACGTGCGGAGCCAAAATTTCGGGAACACCAGAAACGGAAAAAGCCTGCTGCGGGAGGAGGTGCAGCAGGCTTTTCCGAATATACCGAACACGGGCTGGGAGGAGGAGAGCCGGTGTTCGAACAGACGTCCCTGGGAGGAGGACGGGATCGTCTGAGGAACGAAGCTTTGCGGGAGGAGGTGCATCGCTTCGTTGGTGCCGAGTATACGGATCTCTGCCGGACTTCCCAGAGACGTCTTTGCAGTGCAGCCATGCGGTAGAAGCAGGTCTGGAACGAGGATCCGCTGTCAGGCGCGAAACCGGTCGAAGGCCGTCAGCCGGCGCATCGGCGGTTCCGCTTCCGCATAGCGATAGATCTCGTTGCGCAGGAAACGCAGTTCCTCATCGACGGCCTCTTCGGCGATCTCGATCCACCAGGACTTCGGGCGTCCGTCGCTGCCATCCGCCCAGCGATAGCCCCGCGCCTTCAGGTGATCCTTCATATCGAAGGGGCTATGTTCGGCATAGATCCGGACACGGCTGACCTGGCTCGCCTGATGCAGCTCGCAAAAGGCCGTGGGCACGCCATCGACAGCACGGTCGAGGACTTCGAGAAGCGCAAAGCAATCGTCCACCGCCCTATGGCCTTCGTGGAAGAACCCGGCCTGGCCGATGAGATAGCCGAGCTTGCTGCCCTCATAGCCGCGGGCCGACCAGCCGACCTCCGCATTCGAGCAGGCCCAGGCCTTGCGGCCGAAGAGCGGATGGAAGGTCTCGCAGAAGGGGCGATCGAAGGCTGCGTTGTGCGCGATGATCAGATCTGCGGGCGCGATCATCGCTTCCAGAGCAGGGATATCGATCTCCTGCCCGGCAACCATCTCGTCGGTGATGCCGGTGAGACGGGTAATCTCGGGCGGAATGGCGGCGAGAGGTTGCCGAAGACCGCCGAAAACGCCGGAGACGTCGCCGATCGCGCCGGCCTCGTTGTAGGTGAAGGCGATCGCACCGATCTCGATAATTTCGTTGCGGCGATGATCGAGGCCCGTCGTCTCCGTGTCGAGGATGACGCCGCGCAGCGGGAAGCCGGGACGAAGCACGCTTGCGACGGCGCGCGGCTCCAGCTTGCGCAGGACCCTGTAGCGTCCGGTCCCCGTCAGGTGCTCGACGAGGTTGGCCTCGGCGACCGGGCCTGTCGGAACCGCGGCCGGCCGCGCGCGCCGCGTTGCCGGTCGTGTCGTTTCGTGCGCCTCATGCGCAAACATGTCGAACTGCACTGCCATTGCCTGCCTCATCTGCCGATCGACCGGGGCGAAGACACCCGCTTGTTCTTTGAGTCTATGCGGACTCGCAGAGACCATTATAACGTCACGAAAGACTCACGTCAGGAGGAAGCCCTTGGAAACCACTGAAATCGGCAGCCGCAGCGATTTTGCGCTTTGGGCGATCCAGCGCGCGCAGGAGATCGTCACCAGCGAGGGTGCTGCCTTCGCCATTGCCGCGCGCGACATGAACGAGGAGGCTCTGGCGGCAACCGCCGCAGCGCTGGGCACGGCCATTTCCGAAGCGATGCTCGAAGTGTTCGACGGTCTGATCGGCGATTGACGAAGCTGAACCGCACCTATCCGTAAGTTTCCATCGATTTCAGTCGGATACGCCCTTCCCTTCACAGGGAACCGCTATATCTCCCTAACAAGCGTCCAGGAGGCATTTCCCGGAGGCCTTTTATGTAAGGAGTTGGGGTTATGGGAAGTTCTGCACTGATCAGCATTCTGATCACGTTTCTCGTCGTCGTTCTGGTTCTCTATCTCGTCGCGCGCCTGCCGATCGATGGTCGTGCCAAGCAGATCGTCCAGATCATCGTCATCATCATCGGCATCATCTCGCTGCTGAAGTATCTCGCTGTATTCTAGGCGACGGACGATCGACAGGATTACACAGGCTCGGCGTCTCGCCGGGCCTGTTTTCGTTGGTGCTAGTCGAATTTTTCCTGAGTGTCCGCCTGACCCATCACCCAGTAACCGGCGGCTTTCAGCCAGCCCTGCGGCAGGCCGCGTCGCTCGACTTCGCCTCGCAGGGCCCGTGTGACGGACGCTTCCGCGGCGATCCAGACGAAAGTGTCCGGTTCGATCGGGATCGTCTCCAGCAGATCAAGCAGCGGAGCCGGATCGTTCGCGGCCGACAAAGGTCGGTAAGCCCAGAGATCCTGGAGCGATGCATGGGTCTCGAAGGACTGCTTCTCCCGAGGGTTTGCCACGGCCACGAGGCTTGTGATCACGTGATCGCCTGCCGCTTCTTCGATCCGGCGACCGATCGCCGGCAGGGCCGTCTCGTCGCCGATCAGCAGCCAACGCTTGACGTCGGGAGAGATGACGGCGGAACCGCGCGGCCCGCCGATCCGAAGCGCGTCACCGATCTTGGCGTTCACGGCCCACCGCGTCGCCGGTCCGGCATCGTGAACCGCGAAGTCGATGTCAAGACGACCCGTCTCCGCATCAAAACGCCGGGGCGTATAGTCGCGGCGCTCTTCTCGGTCTGCCTCTGCGGAAAAGATGATCTTCACATGATCGTCAGGAGACAGGCTCGAAAACCCCGCGATTTCCTCGCCCGCCAGCGTGATCCGCAACATGGCAGGCGTGACGTGCGCGATGGCGACCACGGAAAGCGTTCGGCGCGTCAGCACATGGCGGACGCGGTCGATCTGCGGTGGCGGGCAGTGGTTTACGGTGGGAGTAAGCGTCATGAGCGAGTGTCCTTTCAGAACCGACGTCAGGCTGTTGCGACTGCGAATAAGGCAGGCATGTTTGACATTCAGATATATCGTGATATATCCACGATATGACAAATAATCAACAGACGTCCTCTTCTGAAACAGACACCCCGTCGTCTCTCACGCCTCGCGACGAGACGCAGGGATCCGCAACAGCATCGCCCGGCGAAACCTCTCACGATGAAAAACAGGAGCATCGGGGCAAGCACGAACGGCACGGGCACGGGCACGGGCACGGGCATGGGCGGGGTCATGGCCATCATCGCGATCACGGGCACCACGGCGATCCCGCGGGCCACGGCGAGCGTCACGGCAGGCATGGCCCTGATGGTGAACGACGCGGCGGGCGGCATCGTCTGTTCGACTACGGCGAATTCCGTCTCCTGCTTCTCGCGATGATCGCGGACCGCCCGAGCCATGGCTACGAGCTGATCAAGGCCGTCGAGGAGAGATCCGGCGGCAGCTATGTCCCGAGCCCGGGTGTCGCCTACCCGACCCTCGCCTGGCTCGACGATATGGGCTATGCGGTGATCGAGCCGGAAGAGAAGGGTCGTAAGCTCTACCGGATCACGCCGGACGGTCAGGTATTTCTCACCGAAAATCGCGAGCTGGCGGATATTCTGCTGTCCCGGCTATCGCCATCGGCCCGCGGGCATGTTCCGCCGCCGGTCCTGCGCGCCATGGAAAACGTCAAATTCGCGCTTCGCCTCCGCCTGAAGCAGGAGACGGTCGATGCCACGACGATCGAGGCGATTGCTGTCGCGCTCGATGCGGCTGCCAAGGCGATCGAGCGGAGCTGATCCCATAACGATAACCGGCCTCGGAGTGAGGCCGGTTTCTTGTGTTTGTGCGCTAACCGATGCGGATCAGTCGTCATAGACCGGGAGCTGGGCCGCAGCGGCCGCATCGATGTCCACCACGAGGCGCAGGCCATCCTGCTTTACCTTGGTGATATCGACCACACGATGTTCCCGGCCGAGATTGGCAGAGCGTTCGAAATCGATGGCGACGCCGGTCGGCGTCGAAGCGTCGGTTCCCACGACGTCCTCGATCTCGCCGATCTTCTCGCCGGCCGCGTTATAGACGTTCATGCTTTCCAGATCGTCCGCCGTAACGTTGAAGCCCGGAACCATCGTCTTTCCCGAAATATCGACGAGAGCGGTTGCCTGCGCCTGTGCAAAGGATGTGCCGGCACCGGCAAGAAGAGCAAGGGTCGCTGTCGTGATGAGGGTGTTGAGCTTTGTCATGGTGACTCCGTCCTGTCTGATGATGATGCTGGCCACGAAAGATGCGGCCTGCAGGTCAAGGAAGGCGCGAGGCATCCGATAGGTTCCCGCCGACGCATCGCTCACTGATCACAAAGGCGCGTGTGGCGATCACGGTGACGATCACGATGTTTCCAGTCTTGTCGTTTCCGTCGCCGCTCCGGATGTGTCGTGGCTCGCGTTGCACCATGTCGCACCGCCGCCGATCATGAGGCGATATCAGGACGAGAGAGCGTCGCCGGACAGGGTTTCGAGATGCACCCGCCGGCCATCCGGGCCGAAAAGATGCAGCCGCTCGGGCGGAAAGCCGACCGTCAGGCTCGCGCCCGGCGTCAGCAGCGCCCGGTCGCTGCTGAAGATCTTGAACGGCAATCCGTGGACCGTGAGATGCAGGATAATGCCGAGGCCGGTCGGTTCCACCAGTTCGACCGTCGCCGCCACGCCGCCGGCAGGCGGGCGGATCGTGACGTGCTCGGGACGGATGCCGAGAGTGACGGAGGTTCCCTCCGGCATATCCACGCGTTGACCGAGGGAGATCGTGGTGCCGTTCATGAGGCGGACGAGGCTCGTCCCGGTCTCGGAGACGATGCTGCCCTCCAGCATGTTCATGCCCGGCGAGCCGATGAAGCCTGCGACGAACAGATTGGCCGGGCGATCGTAAAGCTCGAGCGGCGCACCGATCTGCTGCACCTCGCCGGCGTTCATGGCGACGATGCGCGAGGCGAGCGTCATGGCCTCGATCTGGTCATGGGTGACATAGACGGAGGTGGCGCCGAATTCGGCATGCATGCGCTTGATTTCCGCGCGCATCTGTTCGCGCAGGCGCGCATCCAGATTGGAGAGCGGCTCGTCGAACAGAAAGGCCTTCGGCTGGCGGACGATGGCGCGGCCCATGGCGACGCGCTGGCGCTGCCCGCCGGAAAGCGCCTTGGGACGGCGTCCGAGATAGGGATCGAGGCCGAGCTTGGCCGAAGCCGCGGCCACGGCCGCCGCGATCTTTTCCTTGGGCGTGCGGCGCAGGCGCAGGCTGTAGCTCATATTGTCGGCGACGGTCATATGCGGGTAGAGCGCGTAGGACTGGAACACCATGGCGATGTCGCGGTCCTTCGGCTTGAGGTCGTTGACCTCGCGTCCGTCGATCGACATCGTCCCGGAGGAGATCGACTCCAGGCCCGCGATCATCCGCAGCAGGGTCGACTTGCCGCAGCCGGAAGGGCCGACGAGGACGATGAATTCGCCGTCTTCGATCGACAGATCGACGCCGTGGAGGACCGGGTGGTCTCCATAGGTCTTGACGATATCGCGCATTTCGATGGAGGCCATGGATTATCCTTTCACCGCGCCGGCCGTCAGGCCCTGCACGAGATACCGCTGGATCAGGAGGAAGAAGAGGCAGGCCGGCACCAATGCCATGACGCCCGCCGCCATCATCTGCCCGAAATCGACGGAGAATTTCGAGACGAAGGTGAGCAGTCCGACCGGGAATGTCGCGCTGTCATTGCCCGAGATCAGCATGAGCGCGAAGAGCAGCTCGCTCCAGGCCGCCGTGAACACGAAGCCGAGCGTGGCCGCGATGCCGGGCAGCGTCAGCGGCAGGATGATCTGGCGAAAGGCCGTGAACCGGCTCGCCCCGTCGATCATCGCGGCATCTTCGAGATCCCTCGGAATGCCGTCGAAGAAGGATTGCATGAGGAACGTCGCGAACGGCACGTTGAAGGCCGTGTAGACGATGACGAGGCCGGTCAGGCTGTTGGTCAGCCCGAGCGGCGACAGCATCTTGAAGATCGGCGCGACCAGCATCACCAGAGGAAACATCTGGGTGATCAACATCAGCGCAACGACCGCATATTTGCCACGAAACACGAAGCGGGACAGCGCATAGCCGGAAAGCGAGGAGATCAGCGTCACCGCCAGCGCCGTGGACCCCGCAACGATCAGGCTGTTGCGGAAGAAGATCGGGAAGGCGCTGTTCTCGATGACGTAGCGATAATGCGCGAGCGTCGCATGCGACGGCCACATCCGCACGCCTTCGCTATAGAGCAGGTCGTTCGGCGTGACCGACACTTTGAGCAGCCAGTATAGCGGAAACAGTGCGAACACGACATAGGCGAGAATGGCGAGGCGATGCGCGATGGTCAGAAGAATGCCCATGGTCAATCCTTCTCGATCAGGCGCTGGCGGATGACGACGATCACCATGGAATAGGCGAGCAGCAGCACGAGCAGCACGAGCGCGATGGCGGATGCGTAGCCGAAATCGAGCCGCTTGAAGGCCTGGGTAAAAATGTAGCTTGCGACGATCTGGGTGCGGTCGGCTGGGCCGCCATTGGTCATGACGATGATGAGGTCGGCGAAATTGGCGATCCAGACGGTGCGCAGGAGGACGGTGATGGCGATGGTCGGGGCGAGGAAGGGCAGCGTGATCGAGGTGAAGCGCTGGATGGGATTGGCGCCATCGATCGCGGCGGCCTCGTAGAGATCGCGCGGGATGGCCTGAAGGGCTGCGAGCAGCGTGATCGCGAAGAACGGAATGCCCCACCAGACATTGGCGATGATCGGTCCCCACATCGCAAGCTGGGGATCGGCCAGAATGTTGTTGGGTGCCGACAGGATGCCGAGCGACACCATCCAGTGCGGCAAAGGTCCGATGACGGGGTTGAACATCCAGGCCCAGTTGAGCCCCGCAAGGAAGGTCGGAACGGCCCAGGGCAGGAAGACCAGCGCCTGTGCGAGGCCGCGCCCGGCAAAGGGCTTGTCAAGCAGCAGAGCGAGGATCAGGCCGAAGAAGAACTGTAGGAAAACGGAAGCGCCTGTCCACCAGAGCGTATTGCGCAGCGCGCGATAGAAGGCGGTGTCCTGCGAGAGCTCGCGAAAATGATCGAGCCCGACGAAGCCGCCCGAGAACGGATTGAGCAGCTGGATATCGCGAAACGCGTAGGACAGGCCGAGCACGAGCGGCACCAGCATGACGGCAATGATGAGCACCAGGACGGGTGCCGTGTAGAGCCAAGGCTCGGCGGCATCGGCGAGCCGGCGTGCGAAAGGCTTGCGCGGGCGGCGGCCCGTGGCGGAAAGGGTCATGGTGTGGTCACCTGAGGTCCGGCGCTGTCTTGGAAGGCGAGACCCGGCGCGCGCGATGTTTGCGCGCCGGGATGTCGAGAAGGCTTACTTCGACGCGAGGAACTTCTTCTGCGCCTTCGTCATGTAATCCGCCCACTGCTTGGCAAGCTCTTCCGGCGTGATGTCGCCGAGCAGGGCTTCCTGGGAGGTCTTGATGACGAGCGAGTCCTTGAAGAAGGCGAATTCCTCAAGGTAGGTCGGCATCGTCGTGGGAACGGCGTTGGTGTCGGCCAGCTCGGCAAACCAGCCCTTGAACTGTTCGCTCTGGTAGAACGGATCCTTCTCGGCCGTCGTCAGCGCCGGCAGCGCGCCGGTCTTCTTGTTCCACTCGATATTGCCTTCCGGCCCTTCAAGCGTCGAGATCAGCTTCCAGGACAGATCCTTGTTGGCGGAAGACGCCATCATCGACCAGCCGGCGAAGCCGATGGTCGGGAAGGTCTTGCCGTCAGGGCCCTTCGGCATGGTCATGACGCCGAAGTCTTCTGCCTTCATGCGCTGCGCGATGGCGATCAGCGCGTCCGGATCCTGGTCGAGGAAGGCGCAGGTGCCGGAGTAGAAGCCGGCGACGATCTCGTTGAAGCCCCAGTTGACGCTGTCCTTGGGCGCATAGCCGTTCTTGTAGAGATCGACCACATAGGTGAGGCCCTTGACCCAGCCGGGGCTGTCGAAGGTCGAGGTGCCGTCTTCGTTGAAGAAGCTGTTGGAGCCGGCCATGCTGGCGCCGAACATCACCCAGCCGTTCAGCCCGCCGGGACCGCCGCGCAGGCAGTAGCCGTACTTGCCGGGAATGGCGGACACCTTCTTGGATGCGTCGGCAAATGCTTCGAGCGTCTTCGGCGGTTCGGTGACGCCGGCCTGTTCGAGCAGCTTCTTGTTGTAGAACATCGCCCGGAGATAGAAGCCATAGGGCAGCATATAGGCCGTGTCCTTGACGTCGCGGCCGAGCTCCAGCGTGCGGGCGCTGAGATCCTTGGTGTGTTCCCACTCCTTCAGATAGGGTTCCAGGCTCTCCAGCATGCCGTTATTGGCATAGAGCGAGAGCCATGTGTCCGGCATCTCGATGACATCCGGCACGTCGCCGGCCGAGACCATGGTCGCGAATTTCTGGAAGGCGTCGCTCCAGGGAAGCGAGACGATCTCGACCTTGGTGCCCGGATTGGCGCTTTCGAACTTGGAGACGATGCTTTTCAGCGTCTCGGTGCGCTCCGGGCTGGTGATGACCTCAACGAGCTTCAGGGTGGTATCGGCCAGGGCCGTGCCGGCCATCAGGGCGGTGAAGAGTGTGGCTGCGATCAGGCGTTTCATGCTGTTCTCCCTTTTTTTGATTGATATGGCAGTGTCAGGCCGCCGCCGCGTTGGTCGCGGCGTGGATGGCGGGTTCGAGATCGGCCCAGAGCGCCTCGGTCCCTTCCAGTCCCACATGCAGGCGGACGGAGCGGGCACTGATGCCGAAGGTGTGGGCGGAATTGGGCTGTGCTTTCTGCTCCAGCACGACATCTCCGGGGACGATCAGGCTTTCGTGCCCGCCCCAGGAAACGCCGAGCTTGAAGAGCTTCAGCCGGTCGGCAAAGGCGCGGACATCGACGCCCTCGCGAAAAATGAAGGAAAACAGGCCGGACGTGCCGTTAAGCCCCGGCGGCAGCCGGTTCGCAAGGCCCGGATGGCACACGGTCTCCACCGCATCCATGGCCTGAAGGCGCGTGGCGATCTCCAGCGCGGACGCCTGATGCTGCTTCATGCGGATGGGCAGCGTGCGCAGGCCGCGCACGATCAGCCAGGCATCGAACGGCGAGAGCTTGCCGCCGAGATAGGGATAGGCCTCGCCCCGGATGCGGTCGATCAGCGCCTTCGGGCCGGCCACGACGCCGGCGACGACATCGCTGTGACCGCCGAGATACTTTGAAGCCGAATGCAGCACGAGATCGCAGCCGAGCGACAAAGGCTGCTGGAAGATCGGGCTCGCCCAGGAGTTGTCGATGACGGAAATCGCGCCGTGACGGCGGGCGATGGCTGCGAGCGCGCCGACATCATGCGCTTCCATCACCCAGCTTGTCGGGCTTTCCATGTAGAAGAGCTTGGCACCCGGCATCGCCGCTTCGACCGCAGCCTCGTCGCGACCGTCGACATAGGTGACGGCGATGTTCATGCGCTTGAAGAAGGTGCCGAACAGCCGGAAGGCATCGGGGTAGAGATGCCGGACGGCAACGATCCGGTCGCCGGGCTCCACGAAGGAGAGCACGGTCGAGGAGATCGCCGCCATGCCGCTGGCAAATCCGAGCGCATCTTCCGCGCCTTCCAACTTGACCAGCATTTCCTCGAACAGGCGGACGGTCGGGTTCAGGCCGCGGGTATAGACGGGCCGGTTGCGCTCGCCGCGATAGGTCGCGACCATCTCGTCATAGCTCGAAAAGGTGAAGAGCGAGGTTTGCACGATCGGCGGCACGACGGCCTCGAAGGCGTGGGTCTCGTCATGGGCGACGATCAGCGCGGCAGGATCGAAGAGATCGTGACCTGGGGTCATTTCGACATGTCCTTGATATCTTCCTCGACGATGGCGAGGATCTTTAGAGTTTCCATGCGCGCAGCCTCCGCATCGCCGGCGGCGATTGCGTTGAAAAGCGTCCGGTGGAAGGGAAAGGAGCGCGCCGCGAAATCCGGGCGATCGAACGGCTTCGACCAGAAGCGCTCGAAGCCGCCGCGCATTTGCTCCAGTAGCTGACCAAACAGGGGATTGTGCGTGGCATCGTAAATCGACAGGTGGAAAGAAAGATCCGCCTTGCCCGAGGTGCCCTCGGCGAGATGCACCCTCTCCATCTCGTCCAGGCGGGCCTCGATGATCTGCAGATCGGCATCGGTCCGGCGACGCGCAGCGGCCATGGACGCCTCGACCTCGATCCCACGACGAACCTCGAGCGTCATCAGAAGCGCATCGCGAAGACCGCCGGACTCGAACGAGAGCGGCATGTGAACGGTGCCGGCGGAGATCGGCTTCAGCAGGTAATTGCCGCTACCCTTGCGGCTCTCGACCACGCCGAGCGCCTGGAACTTGCCGATCGCCTCGCGAATGGTCGAGCGACCGACGCTGAGCGCCAGCATGAGTTCGCGCTCGGCCGGAAGGCGGTCCCCTGCCTTCAGGCCGGCATGCTCGACATACTGCGCGAGCGCCGTCTCCACCTGCTGCGCCCGATTGATCGGCGGCAGCGGATCGATACGTGTCGGTGCACGGTAGGGCGCACTCACAACGAAAATCCAACGCGATAGAATTGGTCTGACATCCTGCCAATTGAGGACGACGGATCAGCTTTGTCAAGTCTGTCCCGCTCACGCCCGACGGCTTGCCATGCGCAATCCACCGCCATAGCCGTCGCCGACGTCCCCTGGCGGGCGTTCCTGAAGAGTTTGGAGCGTATCGGCGGGAGCGAACACGGACTTGCGTCGGTGCCATGTTACGAGACTAGGGCCGAGTCGATCAGATGTCGTTGGTAAACGAAGGTTGCGAGGCTTGTCCTGCGGCGCAATCCGCCGCCGACGGATCCGGCCTCGGCCGGAAAAAGGCTAGCGCTCGGACTCCGGCGTCGCCACGAGGTGCGCCGCTGCCTTGTTCGCATCGGCAAGGGCACGATCGAGCGACAGGCCGCGTGCGGTCTGCGCCGCGAGCATGCCGATGAATTCATCGCCGGCGCCGTGCGTGCTTTCGACCTTCACCTTGACCGGGTCGATCGTGATCTCGCGACCGTCCGCATCCACGGCCGCGACGCCGGCACCACCGGCCGTGACGACGACCTGCGGATAGCTCGACTTGAGAATGCGCGCTGCCGAGAGGGCGCCCTCCAGCGTTTCCACGACGCCGACCCCGGCCAGCATCTCCGCCTCGATGGCATTGACGACGAGGATGTCGACCAGGGACTTGAGCGCGTCGGAAAGCGGGCGCGCCGGAGCGGCGTTGAGGAGAACGAGACCCCCGGCTGCCTTCACGCGGCGCGCGGCGAGAACGTTGGCCGCATCCGGGATTTCGTTCTGCAGAACGAGGATCGCGGTCTCGGCGAGAACCTCCGAGGCGGCCTCCAGATGGCTCTCGCCAAGGTCCAGATTGCTGCCGGAGACGATGACGGCGCCATAGTCGCCCTCGTCATCGAAGATCGCGACGCTCATGCCGGTTGCGCGCCGGGCGTCCCGGGCGACGAAGCGGTGATCGACACCCTTGCGCGCCAGATTGTCGATCAGGAAACGCCCGAAGTCATCCGCGGCGACGGCGCCGATCATGGATGTCGCAATGCCTGTCTTGGCCGCGGACACCGCCTGGTTGCCACCCTTGCCGCCACTCTTCGGATGCCAGGCCGAGCCGGTCACCGTCTCGCCCTTGCGCGGCCGGGCCGGGCCGAAAACCGCGATATCGTAATGCAGGCTGCCGAAGACGGTGACGCGGGGGGTGGATGTCATGGAAGTCTATCTTTTCGCTTGGAGCTGACGGCAGACATCGTCTGCTTGAGGTTGCGTTCCGCCGCGCGATAATCGCGCTGGGCGACGGCGACGAAAATCGCATCGAGAATGTTGAGCTGGGCGATTCGCGCGGCGGCGTTCTCGCCCATCAGGGGGGAGCCCTGCGCGGTCGAGCAGAGCACGACATCCGCCGCCTGGGCGAGCGCCGATCCGCCGTAGTTGGTGATGGCGATGGTGCTCGCGCCGTTGCGGCGGGCGAGTTGGATGCCCTCGATGACCGCCGTCGTATTGCCCGAATGGGAGAAACCGACCGCGATGTCGCCCTCCTTCAACAATGATGCCGACATCAGCATCATGTGGCTGTCGTCGAAGACATTGGCCCGGACGCCGATGCGCAGGAATTTGTGCGACACATCCCGGGCGATCTGGGCCGAGCCGCCGACGCCGTAGAAATCGCGCTGGCTTCCCGTATGGATCAGGTCCGCCGCCCGGTCGAAGGCGGCCATGTCGAGGATCGCCAGCGTTTCCTCGAGCGCATGGATCGAGGTGCGGAAGACCTTCTGCACGATTTCCTGCGACGTATCGTCCACCGAGAGTTCCCGGTGCATTTCCGCCGTCGGCTGGCTGTTGTAGAGGCTGACGGCTGCGCGAAAGTCGCGGTAGCCGGCAAAGCCGAGCTTCTTCGTGATCTTCACGACCATCGCCTCGGAGACGCCGGCCTCGGCCGCGATCTTCTTCAGCGATGTCTCGTCGTTGAAATCGCGCAGGCCGAAAACCGTATCGACCACCTTTGCTTCGAGCGGGGTCAGCAGCGGCATCATCATCCGGATGCGCGGCCCAACTGCCTTCATGTCGAAGCTTTCCGTATTCATCCCCGTCCCCTCGTTGCACGATCAATCATCATGGCGACGAGGATTATAAGGCCGGTTGCGAGAAGTTGGTAGAACGCCTGCACATTCATCAATGTCAGTCCGTTGCGCATGGTGCCGAGGATGATGGCGCCGAGGATGGTGCCGACGATGCTGCCCTTGCCGCCCATCAGCGAGGCCCCGCCGATGGCCGCCGCCGCGATCGCATCGAGTTCCCACAGGTTGCCGAGGATCGGTTCGGCAGCGCCGAGACGGCCGATGAGGATGAGCGACGCGAGAGCGGCGAGCCCACCGGAAATGACATAGGCGGTGATCTTGGTGCGGGCGATGGGAACGCCGGCGACATAGGCCGCTTCCTCGTTGCCGCCGACAGCCATCAGATACTCGCCGATCGGCGTCTTCGTCAGCAGCACCCAGGCCGCAATCGCAACGACGGCGACGATGAGGATGGGCGTGGGAATGCCGAACAGGGCGCCGTTAAAGAGCTGGCGGAAGCCCGGTGGGATGCCCAGAACCGGATTGCCGCCGGTGTAGATCAGCGCCAGCGCTCGATAGGTGCTGAGCGTGCCGAGCGTGACGATGAAGGGCTGCAGGCCGACATAGGCGACGAGCACGCCATTGATGAAGCCGCAGAGGACGCCGATTCCAAGGCCGGCAAGGATCGCCAGCGGGATCGGCGTTCCCGCCAGAAGCAGCGTGGCGGTGATGACCGCGGAGATCGCCGCCGTCGGGCCGACCGAGAGATCGATACCGCCGGAAATGATGACGAGCGTCATGCCGAGCGCAAGGCAGGCATTGATGCTCGATTGCTGGAGGATGTTGATCAGGTTTCGCTCCGACAGGAAGCCGGGGACGAGCGTGGCGAAGACGGCGACGATGACGACGAGGCCGATCAGCGTGCCGGCATCGCGCAGCGAGAAGGAGAAACGGCCAAAGCCCGATGCGGTCTTTTCGGCCGGAGCGGCAGCGGAGGGGGTCATGGCAGTGTCCTATTCGTCTTCTTCAACGTTCACTTGGTCGAAATGGTGTTTTAGGCAGCCGGCGCGGTCTCGGCGACGCCGGGAATGGCATGGGCAACGATCGCGCTCTCGCTTAGGCCCTCGCGGGGCAACTCTGCGGCGATCTGTCCGTCCCGCATCACGAGCACGCGGTCGGACAGTCGGATGACCTCCGGCAGCTCGGAGGAAACCACGACGATCGATCGTCCCTCGGCCGCCAGGGCCTCGATGAGATGATAGATTTCCGACTTCGCGCCGACATCGATGCCGCGTGTGGGTTCGTCAAACAGCAGGATTTCGGAGCGGGCCGCAAGCCAGCGGGCGATGATCGCCTTCTGCTGGTTGCCGCCGCTGAACAGCCGGATCGGTCGGTCGAGCAGAAAGGGGCGCAGGTTGACGCGTTTGAGGAGGTCGTTCGCGGTCGTCTTCAGCCGGCCCCTCGAAATGAAGCCGCTGCGGGAGAACGCCGGAAGGGAGGCGAGCGCCATGTTGAGCGCCACGGAGCGCCCGGGCACGATGCCGTCACGCTTGCGCTCCTCCGGCACGAGGCCGATGCCGGCCGCGATCGCATCCCGCGGGTTGGCGAGCGTCACCGGCTTGCCGTCGATCTCGAGGCTGCCGCCGGACAGGCGATCGACGCCGGCCATCAGGCGCAAGAGTTCCGTCCGGCCGGAGCCGACCAGACCGGCAATGCCGACGACTTCGCCCTTGCGCACGCTGAAGGAGACGTCGCGGATCTTCGGCGAGGTGAGGTTCTTCGCCTGCAGTTTCACGGTCGGCGTCGCATGCGAGACATGGGCGTCCTGCATCAGTTCGCGCCCCACCATCATGGTGATCACGTCGGTGTGCGAGACCTTGGAAAGATCGAGCACATCGATCAGGCGGCCGTCGCGCATGATGCTGGCGCGCTGGCAGATGCGAAAAACTTCGTCCATCTTGTGGGAGACGTAGACGATCGAGACGCCGCTTGCCGCAAGACGGGCGATGACCTCGGCCAGCCGCTCGAACTCGCTCGGCGTCAGGCTGGACGTCGGCTCGTCCATCGCGATGATGCGGGCCTTATCGAGCAGGGCGCGGCCGATCTCGACGATCTGGCGCTGCGCGACCTTGAGCGTGGAAATGGGGGCGCCGGGATCGATGCCCGGATCGAGCATCGCCAGGGCTTCGGCGGCGCGGCGCTCTTGTTCGCGGCGCGCGACCAGAAGGCCGCCGGCTTTCGTGACGGAATGTCCGAGGAACATGTTCTGCGCCACGGTGAGGTGCGGAACCTGCTGCAACTCCTGATGGATCATCGCAATTCCCGCCGTGCGGGCATCCATCGGCTTCTTGAACGTGACCGGGGTCTCATCGACAAGGACGGTCCCGGAGGTCGGCTTGAAAACGCCGGAGAGAATTCGCAGAAGCGTCGATTTGCCGGCCCCGTTTTCGCCGAGCAGGCCATGGATCTCGCCGGGCTGGACGTCGAAGGAAACATCCGACAGCGCCTTGACCCCAGGGAAAGCCTTGGTAATCCCCTGAAAACGCAATCGTGCAACGGTGCTCATCGGTCTCTCCTGCCCTATGCGAAAGAGACGCCGACGGGTGCCGGCGTCTCGATCTCGTGCTTACTTCGCAGCCTTGGCGTCTTCCATCAGCACCTTGCGCACGTCGACGCCTTCGCCCTGGTACTTGGCGAGGTTGTCGGCGGTGATCAGCGCCTGCGGTGTGGCGACGACGCGGGGCAGCTTCTGACCGGCGACGAGGCGCAGCGCGGTTTCCAGCGCCACTTCGCCGGTGAGAACCGGGAAGCTGTCGACGGTGCCGGTAAGCTCGCCTGCCTTGATCGATGCGTAGGCATCCGAAATGCCGTCGGTCCCGAACACGGCAACCTTGTCCTGCAGGCCGGCAGCCTTCACGGCCTCGACGATGCCGAGCGCCATTCCGTCATTGTTGGCATAGAAGCCGACGAGATCGGGATGCTGGTTGAGAATGTTGGTGGCGGCGTCGTAGGACGTCTGGCGATCCCAGTTGCCGGGAACGCTGGCGACGACCTCGAACTTGCCGTTCTCGGTGATGGTCGACTTGAAGCCGTCCGTCCGCTGAACGGCGGCGTAGACGCCGGCCTGGCCCTCGACGATCGCGACCTTGCCGCCCTGCGGGCGGTTCTCGATGAACCATTTGGCGACGCGCACGCCGTTGTCGCGCTGGACGTTGCCGACGTAGTGCTCCGCCTGCGGAATGACGGCGTCGTTGACGTTGACGACCGGGATGTTGGCAGCCTTGGCCTGTTCCATCACCGGCTGAAGGTTCGCATCCGTCTGGGGCGAGACGAGCAGCACGTTGTAACCCTGCGTGATCATGCCTTCGGCGATCGTCAGCTGACCGAGCTGGTCGCCTTCGCTCTGCGCCGCCTGGTAGACGACGGGCACGTTGTGCGCCTTGCCGAAAGCCTCATAGCCCTCTCCGAGCGAGCGCCAGTATTCGTTGGTCAGCGTCTTGGAAACGGCGCCGGCCTTCGTGCCTTCCGGCACCTTGGGGAACGCGCCGAACTTGGCTTCGACCTGCGACCAGTCGATCCGGTCCTTTTCGGTGTCGGAGTTCAGCGGCGCGAGGTCCTGCGCGAATGCCGCGCCGAACAAGAGGCTGGCGGCAAAGCCGGCGGCGATCGTCGTCTTCAGAAATGTCTTCATGGTTTCCTCCCGAGTTTCATCGTCCCGCATGCGCCGTGGCATGCCGGTTCCGATGTTCAAAATGTTGCAGGCGTAAGCGACTTCAGTTGCCGAGCATCAGCTCCTGGACGACGGCCTGTGCGGAGACGGCGTCCTGGCGGTCAATCGCGCCGGAAAGGCGATTGTCCTGTTCGAGGCGGTCCACGACCTTCAGCATGCGCTTGACGGTCTGGATGTTCACCTCGCATTCGTGGACCGGATCGAGACCGGTCATGTCGGGGAACGTATCGAAATAGATCGCGCCGTCATATCCGTCGCGGCGGATCTGGCGGAGAAGCTCGATCGTCTGCTGGGGATGGACCGAACCGACCATCAGGCCGTCGTCGCGCTTGGCGTAGCCATCATTGAGGTGAACGCCGAGGACGCGGCTGTAGCGGGCGATGAGCGCTGCGGCGAAGGCCGGCTGTTCGTCGGCGTAGAGCACATGGGCGAAGTCGAGCGTCACGCCGAGGTTCGGCAGTCCGACGTCCTTGATCGCGAGCAGCGTCGTCGCGCAGTCGGGCATCAGGCTGTAAGAGCGCGGCTCGTTCGGCTTATATTCGATGCTGATCAGGCATTCCGGATCATGTTCGCAAACTTCACGAATACCGTCGATTTCGTGTTGCCAAAGCGTCGCGTAATCTGCCTGGAACGCGTAATCGAAACCATCCTGGCCGAGCCAGAGCGTCATCAGCTTGGCGCCGGCTTCGCGGGTGGCGTCGATGCCCTTTTTCGTCAGCTCGATTGCCTCACGACGAACAGCGGCGTCCGGATTGGTGAAGGCCCCGATCTTGAAGGCAGGATTGGTGTAGTAGCGCATGGCGAAGCCATTGACCGAAAGTCCAAGATCTTGGATGCGACGGGCCAGTTCCGCCGGTTTGTCGGCACCGTGGTCGGGATAATTGAGGTCGAGGTCGGTCAGGCCATCCACCTTCGCCGCACGCGCAACCATCTGCATGACACTCGGTTTGCCCACAAGATCCGGCCATTCGGCCTGCGGGCGCGATGCGAAGGAATTGAGGCGGGTCGCAAATTTGAGATCGGTCACGGCAGGGGCTCACATCGGTTTGTTCGTGAGCCAACTTCACATCAAATATAAAAGTTGTAAAGTTTAAATCTGTTGTGCATCGCACCAATTCGATGGTCCCAACGGCAATTTCAGGTGCGGAGCCGTAGAGTCCCGTGTCGGACGTCGGCCGGGCAGCGTTCCGCCGGCCGACGTCTTCATGGCCTTGAGGGCGTTGGCTTTACGCGCCGGCGGGCGGAATGACACCTTTCGTGAAGAGGAAGCAGCCGTAGAAGCGCGTCTCGCCGGTCGAGATGACGCAATAGGCCTTCTTTGCCAGATCGTAAAAGGCGAAGCGCTCGATGCCGTACATCGGGCAAGGCTTGCCTTCCGCGCGATCGATCTCCGCCTGCACGTCACGCTGCACGTCCGGCTGTTCGTCCGGTGCGCCCATCACTTCCATGCGTCCGGCGGAGTTCTGCAGCGGCGTGTCGAGCGGCAGCACCGAGAGAATCGCGGCGATGGCCTGCGGCGCGCTCAGGTTTGCCATCGTCAGCGGCCGTCCGATCACCGTCTGCCGGCCGACGCTGTCCGTCGGGAAATTGGTGTCCGAGACGACGAGCGTATCGCCATGCCCCATCGATCGCAGTGCGTGCAGGACGTCGGCGCTGAGCGCCGGATGAATGTTCTTCAGCATGAATGCCTCCCATTGCGTCTTGGTCGCGGCCCTCGCCGCAACCCTTGTCGGCCTATTTCACGGCGCCCGCCGTGAGGCCTTTCACGATGTAACGCTCCAGGAAGATTCCGACCAGCACCAAAGGCATGATTGCCGCGGTGGCGATCGCCGCCATCGACCACCAGTTGATGCCCTGCGATCCCGTCTGGCTTGCGACCATCACCGGCAGCGTCTTCGCATTGGAGCTCGTCAGCAGTGCCGCGAAGAAATACTCGTTCCAGCAGAGGATGACGGAAAGAATGAACGCCGCCACCATGCCCGGCAGCGCGATCGGCAGAACGATGCGCAGGAAGGCGCCCCAGATCGAGCATCCGTCGACCAGGGCGGCCTGTTCGAGTTCGAGTGGGATCGTGTCGAACTGGTCGCGCATGATCCAGATCACGATGGGCAGAACCATCAGCGTATAGACGAGGATAAGGCCGACCAGCGTGTCGAGCAGCATGAGATGCTTGTAGAGAACGAGGAACGGCATGGCGAGAACGACGGGGGGCAGGATAAGCTGCGACAGGAAGAAGAACGAGATGTCCTTGTTGCGCATCCAGAGGAATTTGTACGAGAATCGGCTGAGGCCGTAAGCGGCGAGCGAGCCGATGACGACGGCGAGGAACGAGGCGCCCGCCGAGGCGACGATGCTGTTGAAGAAGCGGCGGACGAACTCGTCGCGCACGGTCGATGGCGCCGAGATCGTATCCGGCGACAGGCCGAGCGAGCGCCATCCTTTCCAGTCGGGCGTAAAGTCCACGAAGGGAATGAGGTGCCCCTGCGTCACGTTGACGGCCGTCTTGAACGAGGTGGTGATCGTCCAGTAGATCGGGAAAAGCGAGATGAACGCCCAGAGGATGAGCGCGGCATAGATGAGCAGGCTCGGCGTCATGAAGCGCGGGCGCCGCGACCAGAGGTTCGTCCGGCCTTCGTCTCCTGCGGGGGCGTAAGGGATGCTTGCCATGGCGGGCCTCAGTTCGAACGCTGCATCCACCGGCTCGCCCCTTTGAGGATGAGCGCGACGAAGATGATGATGACGACAAGATAGAATTCCGCGAGCATCGTGCCGTAGCCGACGTTCGATCGATCGCGATACTCCCGGAAGATGAAGCTGGAGACCGTGTCGGTCGCGCCGCCCGGTCCCCCGGCGGTGACGTTGATGACGATGTCGGCGAGCTTTAGCTGGAAGATGATGCGCAGGATGACCACGGTCATGCTGACCGGCAGCATCAACGGAAAGGTGATCTCCTTGAAACTCTGCCAGCCGGACGCACCGTCCACCTTGGCGGCTTCCTTGACCTCGGCAGGCAAGGCCTGAAGGCCGGCGAGGAGCAGGATCATCATGAAGGGGATCGACACCCAGGCATCCATCGCGATGATGGAGGTCCGCGCGAGCCAGGGTGTCGAGAAGAAGGCCGGGTTATCCCAGCCGAGATGCCGCGCAAGCGTCGCCGCGGGGCCGAAACGATATTCCATCAGCGACTTGCCGATCATCCAGCTCACTGCGACCGGGCTGAGCATCAGCGGCAGGAGGAACGCGACCCGGAAGAATTTCCGCGCCCGGATCTCCGCGTTCAGGAGCAGCGCTAAGCCGAAGGCGATCGCATATTGCACCAGCACGGCGGCGACGTAGTAGACCATGTTGAGGAGCGCGTTCCAGAAGTAGACATCGGCAAACAGGGTCCGGAGGTTGTCGAGCCCGTTGAACCGTCGTCCGGCTGCCGCGCTCAGGTTCCAGTCGGTAAAGGCGATATAGAGGCCGAAGACGGTCGGGAAGACCACCATCGCGACGGTGAAGAGCACGGCCGGCAGCACGAACGCGGCCCGCTGGCCGTCCTCGCCCCGGATCAGGATCTGCGCCGCGCAGAGCGCCACAGCCCAGAGGATGTAGGCAAACAGAAGCGGCCGCCAGCTGACGAGGCCGATCGCGGTGACGCCGGAGGCTTCGAGCACCTGCAGAGCGAGCACGGCAAGGAGGAGGATCGTTGCCGCCGTAAACAACAGACGGCCGCGCCTTGCGGAAATCAGCTGAAGCTCCGCACGGTCGGGAACGGCCGACGACGGCGTTGTGCCGGCAGGCATGGTTGTATGGGACATCGGCAAACCCTTGGGCGCACATCAGAGCAGTGCGTCATGCACGAATGAGAGCGCCGGGCGACGCACAGGCGCCGCCCGGCTTTGTCCGTCAGGCTCCAAGCGAAGCCTTGTAGAGTGCGACCTGCTTTTCGCGACCGAGCTGGTCGGTGATCTTTTCCCAGGCCGTCGCGATCGCGTCGGCGCCCGCCTGTGCCGTTGCCTGTCCGGCAAAGACCTTGGCCAGTTCGTCTTCCGCCACGCTGTAATATTGGAAGATGCCGGGAATGCGCGGTTCGATCGCGGCGTTCGGGTGGTTGTAGGAGTTCGACTGCGAGGCGAGGTAGCTCGTGATGAACGCCTCGTCGTAGCCGGCCGAGACCCATTCCTTGATGTCGAACTGGCTCTTGCGGTAGCACTGGAAGCCCGAGGGATAGGCCGCCGTCCAGAGGGCAAGGTCCTTGCCGCCGAGATGGGCTGCCGCACTCCAGGCCGCCTTCTTCTTCTTTTCGTCGCTATCGACGCGGGCCATGACATAGACGCCCCAGCCGAGATAGGCCATGTTCGGCGCGTGGTTCGGGCCGCTGGCGAGCTTGTCCCATTGGCCGGTCTTGGCGTTGTAGACGTCGTCCGAGCCCGGCAGGATGTCGAAACCGATCGTGTCACCGACGACCGAGCTGTCGCTCGTGCGTGCGCTCGCACCCACATCGCCCCACCAGGAGACCATGGAGCCCGTGCCGGCAAGGAACTGCTGGAAAGCGGTGGTGCCCGGATCGGCGTTCAACTGGTCGCCCGCTTCCGACGGCAGGGCGTCGATGACGTCCTGAATGGCGCGAACCCAGGCGGGGTTGTTGATGCGCGGTTTCATCGTATCGACGTCGAACAGCCAGGCCTTGTCGTCGGGATGCTTGGCATAGGCCGTCGCGCGGCTGCCGAGGAAGTAGAAGCCGAAGCCGCCCCACGCCTTCGGCGCATCGAGGTAACCGACGGCTTCCATGCCGCCGACGGTCTTGCCCTTGAGGAACTTGGTGACCTCCTGGACCTTCTGCCAGGTCTTCGGCACGCCCCACTCGCCCTCGTGTCCCTCGTCCTTCCAGGCCTTCGCCAGGTCGGCATCGCTGAAATAGTCGGTGCGGTAGTTGAAGTTGTGGCAGTCGCCATCCACCGAGATCCGGTAGGTCTTGCCGTCCCAGGTGCCGACCGGCGCCTTGAGGTAGTCGACATAGTCGTCCATGTCGATCTGGGCCTTGACCCAGTCCGGCATCTCGGAGGCGAGACCCTTGCCGCAGACGTCGCCCTCGAAGGGTGCTCCCATCTCCAGGAGATCGAAATCGACGGTGCCGGTGGCGATCGCCTGCTGCAGGCGCGGATTGTAGTCGGCCTGTGCAAGGTCGATCCAGGTGATCTTCGCGCCGGTATAATCTTCCCAGGGCTTGAGGAAGCCGCGGAAGAGGACGTTGTGAAGGTTCTGGTTGTTGAGGCCCATGAAGGAGAGCTCGATGCCGGCAAATTCGCCCTGCTTCACGCTCTTCTTCGTCGCCTCCAGGCACATTTCACCGACCTTCTGCCAGTCGGCATCTGTCGGCGAACCCTTGCCGACGCCCGGGATCTGCAGCAGCTGGCTGCGGAACGAGGCGTCCTGTGCGAAGGCCGCGTTGAAGCCGCCGAGCCCGTCGAGCATCGTGCTGGCCGCGGCGACGGCCCCAAGGCTCGCGCCCGTCTTCAGAATGGCGCGTCGGCTGAGGCCGATTGCCATCATTCGTTCGAAGTCACTGACTTTCATTATGGTCTCCTCCCATGTGAAACATCTGAGCCACATCGCGTGGCATGCCGGCACCCCGCCCAGGCGCGCCGGTCTATCGCAATCAGCCGAGCCGCAGCCCGGACGCACCGTCGAACAGGTGCACCAGAGCGGGGTTCGGCGTCATCGTGATGATCTGATCGGTGTCGCCGGCCACCCGGTCGCGAAACACACCGATGATCTTCTGTTGCCCGAGCCGGGCGAAGACCTGCGTTTCCGAGCCCGTGGATTCGATCACCGAAATCCTGGCTTCCACAGATCCGCCGAGCGAAAAGTGCTCCGGCCGGATGCCGTAATAAGCGGGCTGCCCGTCGGAGCCTGCCGGGGCTGTGGTCAGCGGCAGGACGATGCCGTCGTCCGTCTCGAAGCTCGGCGCTGCGCCGGCACGGATGCGGCCCTTGATGAGGTTCATCGAGGGCGAGCCGATGAAGCCGGCAACGAAGACATTGGCCGGGCGGTCGTAGAGGTCGAGCGGCGAGCCGATCTGCTCGACGCGGCCGTCGCGCAACACCACGATCCGGTCGGCCATCGTCATGGCTTCCACCTGGTCGTGCGTCACGTAGATCATCGTCGTTGCGAGGCGCCGCTGGAGTTCCTTGATCTCGGCACGCATCTGCACGCGCAGCTTGGCATCGAGGTTGGAGAGCGGTTCGTCGAACAGGAAGACCTTGGGATCGCGCACGATCGCCCGCCCCATCGCGACGCGCTGCCGCTGGCCACCGGAGAGCTGGCGCGGGTAGCGCGCAAGGTAGGGAACGAGATCGAGGATCTCGGCGGCCTTGCGCACGCGTGCCTCAATCGTCGCCTTGTCGTCGCCGCGCATCTTCAGGGCAAAGCCCATATTGTCGGCCACGGTCTTGTGCGGATAGAGCGCATAGCTCTGAAACACCATGGCGATATCGCGGTCCTTCGGCGGCAGGTCGTTGACGACCTTGCCGTCGATGCGGATGTCGCCCGAGGAAATCGGCTCGAGGCCGGCCACCATGCGCAGCAAGGTGGATTTTCCGCAGCCGGACGGCCCGACGAGCACCACGAACTCGCCGTCCGGAATCTCCACGGACACGCCATGGATCACGGCAAGGCTGCCATAGGCCTTACCGACGTTTTCAATATTCATCGACGCCAAAGGGGGCCTCCTACCCACTTACGCTGTGCACTCCCTCACAGCCCCGGCGCCATCGACGCCGTTCGTCAGCAACTTCACACACAATAACATTGTTGTAAATTGCTATTCGCCAGATGCGTTGAGGTTTGTTGCATGAGGGGTTCATTCCGACTGCGAGAGCACGCAGAGGACTGCCGGAGCCTCATTTCGGCACGGTTGAGAAGAAAGAGGCTTGGATACATCACAAATTATAGTAGAAACGTGAAGTGAGGATGAAGGAGGAGACAGCATGCTCAAGGGAATCGATCCGGTGATCCACGCGGATCTCATGCACGCGATGATGCGGATGGGCCATGGCGACGATCTCGTCTTGTGCGACATCAATCACCCCGCGGCCACCATTGCAGCCCACACGACTTACGGCCGCCTGCTGGACCTCTCCGGTTGCGGGCTGACGGAGGCTGCGCGCGCCATTCTGACGCTGTTCCCGCTCGATACCTTCGTCGAACGCCCGGTCAGCCGCATGCAGGTCGTTGGCGATCCCGAGGCGCGCATGCCGATCTTCGATGCCATGCAGGACGTGGTGGATGCGTCGCAGGGGCGAGCCATCCCGATGGAGGCGCTGGAGCGCTTCGCGTTCTACGAGGCGGCCAAGCGATCTTTCGTCATCGTGCGGACCTCCGATCCCGGCCCCTATGGCTGCTTCATCTTCAAGAAGGGCGTGATCTGAAGCTGGCCGCATCTCTAAAGGTTACCCCGGTCTTCCCCGAGGCCCTGTTCAAGCTTTTCCCCGGCTGATATGTTCGTTATTTGTTCCGAAAGCCTTCGCGTGCCGATTCTGTGCGAGGCTGGGCGGTCGGCAGGACGGGGAAGACGGCATGGTGGCGGTAGCCTATCTGGATACGTTGAACGAGCAGCAGCGCCAGGCCGTCGAACACGGCATCGTTTCGGGTGATGCCTCCTCCGACACGGTCGCCGGGCCGCTCCTGATCATTGCCGGTGCCGGATCGGGCAAGACCAACACGCTCGCGCATCGCGTCGCCCATCTCATCGTTCACGGCGCCGATCCGCGGCGCATTCTTCTACTGACGTTTTCCCGCCGTGCCGCCTCGGAGATGGCCCGGCGGGTCGAGCGCATCTGCCGCAAGGTGCTCGGGGCCAATGCCGGCGTTCTCATCGATGCGCTGGCCTGGTCCGGTACTTTTCACGGGATCGGTGCGCGGCTCCTGCGGATCTATGCGGAGCAGATCGGCCTCGACATCGACTTCACCATTCACGATCGCGAGGACAGCGCCGACCTGATGAACCTGGTGCGTCACGAACTCGGTTTCTCCAAGACGGAAAGCCGATTCCCGACGAAGGGCACATGCCTGTCGATCTATTCCCGCGTCGTGAATTCGCAGGCGCCGCTTGCCGAGGTTCTGCGTCTGCATTTTCCTTGGGTCGCGGGATGGGAGGCGCAGTTGAAGAGCCTGTTTTCTGCCTATGTCGCGGCGAAACAGGCGCAGAACGTGCTCGATTACGACGATCTCCTGCTCTACTGGGCGCAAATGGTCTCCGACCCCGACCTTGCCCTGGATATCGGCGAGCGGTTCGACCATGTCATGGTCGACGAGTACCAGGATACGAACCGGTTGCAGGCCTCGGTGTTGATGGCGCTGAAGCCCGGCGGCCGGGGTCTGACCGTGGTCGGCGACGATGCGCAGTCCATCTACGCATTCCGGGCAGCCACCGTTCGCAATATCCTCGATTTCCCCGGCGCCTTCAGCCCGGCGGCCGACGTGATCACGCTCGACCGCAATTACCGCTCGACGCAGACCATTCTCGCCGCAGCCAATGGCGTCATCGATCTTGCGCGCGAGCGCTTCACCAAGAACCTGTGGACGGAGCGTCAGTCAGCCGAGCGGCCGAAGCTGGTGACGGTCAAGGACGAGACCGACCAGGCCGTCTTCATCGTCGAGCAGATTCTCGCCAATCGCGAGACGGGCATGACGCTGAAGCAGCAGGCCGTGCTGTTCCGCTCGTCCCATCACAGCGGGCCCCTCGAAGTGGAGCTGACGCGGCGCAACATCCCGTTCGTCAAATTCGGGGGCCTGAAATTCCTCGACAGTGCCCATGTGAAGGACATGCTGGCCGTACTGCGGTTTGCCCAGAACCCGCGGGACCGCGTGGCCGGCTTTCGCCTGCTGCAGATGCTGCCGGGCGTGGGGCCGCAGACGGCAGGCAAGATTCTCGACGCCATCGCGGCGGATCCCGAGCCGCTCGCAGCCCTTGCCGAAATCCCCGCGCCGCCCCGCACCGGCGGCGACTGGAGCCCCTTCGTCACCATGCTGGAGAGCCTGCGGAAATCCGGACCGGGCTGGCCGGCGGATATCGGGCTCGCGCGGATCTGGTACGAGCCGCATCTCGACCGTCTTCACGAGGATGCGGAGACCCGTAAGGCGGACTTGCTGCAACTGGAGCAGATCGCGGGCGGCTACGCCTCGCGCGAGCGCTTTCTAACCGAGCTGACGCTCGATCCGCCGGATGCCACCAGCGACCAGGCCGGCGTGCCGCTGCTGGACGAAGACTATCTCATTCTCTCCACCATTCATTCCGCCAAGGGACAGGAATGGCGCTCCGTCTTCATGCTGAACGTGGTGGATGGCTGCATCCCGTCCGATCTTGGAACCGGGACCACGCAGGAGATCGAGGAAGAGCGGCGTCTTCTCTATGTCGGAATGACGCGGGCGAAAGACAGCCTTTCGCTGATCACGCCGCAGCGCTTCTTTACCCATGGACAAAATCCGCAGGGCGACCGGCACGTCTATGCCGCGCGGACCCGCTTCATTCCGGCGACCCTTCTGCAGTTCTTCGAACAGGCGACATGGCCGCTGGTATCGGCGTCCGCTTCGGAACGCAGCGCGCGCGAGATCCGCATCGACGTTGCCGCCCGCATGCGCGGCATGTGGAGCTGAAGCCATGCAGCCGGGCACGCTGGATATGGCCGCACGAGAGGCGGCGCGCGAAGCGGCCGAACTCGCCGAAGCGCTGGCCGCTCCGGCTGCCGAGATGGCCCCTGAACCCGATCCGGGTGCGACCACGACCCCGCCGACAGGCGATGCGCCGGTGCGAAAGATCATCCATGTCGATATGGATGCTTTTTACGCTTCGGTCGAGCAGCGGGACGATCCCGAGCTTCGCGGCAAGCCCGTCGCCGTCGGCGGCTCCGCGGCGCGCGGCGTGGTGGCGGCCGCGAGCTATGAGGCGCGGGTTTTCGGCGTGCATTCGGCCATGGCCTCGGTCACCGCCAAACGCAAATGCCCCGATCTGATCTTCGTCAAGCCGCGCTTCGAGGTCTACCGCGCCGTCTCCCAGCAGATCAGGGAGATCTTTGCGGATTACACGCCCTTGATCGAGCCGCTGTCGCTGGATGAGGCCTATCTCGATGTGACCGAAAATTTGAAGGGCATGGAGATTGCGACCGAGATCGCCGCGGAAATCCGCGCACGGATTTTCGCCGTGACGGGCCTCACGGCCTCGGCCGGCATCAGCTACAACAAGTTCCTGGCCAAGATGGCGTCCGATCAGCGAAAGCCGAACGGGCAGTTCGTCATCACGCCCCGAAACGGTCCGGCCTTCGTGGAGGCCCTGCCCGTCAAGAAATTTCACGGCGTGGGTCCTGCGACCGCCGAGCGGATGAAGAAGCACGGCATCGAGACGGGGATGGACCTGAAGACCAAGCCGCTCGCCTATCTCCAGCAGCATTTCGGCAAGTCCGGCGCGTACTTCCACGGCATCGCACGGGGGATCGACGAGCGGCGCGTTCGCCCGGATCGCATCCGCAAATCGGTCGGCGCGGAAGACACGTTCGGTGAGGATATCTCCGACCTTGCTCTCGCCGAGGCAGAGTTGCGGCCGCTGGCCGAGAAAGTCTGGCGTTACTGCGAGGCGCACGATATCGCCGGCAAGACCGTGACGGTGAAGATAAAATATGCAGACTTCACGCAGGCGACGCGTGCGCGAACGCTTCCCGTAGCCTTCGCCCGGATCGAAGATGTTCTCGACGTCGCCGACCAGCTTCTGGCGACGGTCCATCCCTTTCGCCGGCCGGTGCGGCTTCTCGGCGTTACGCTATCCTCCCTGACGACAGCCGGCTCGGAATCCGACGCACGCGAGGAGCCGCAACTCGATCTCGGTCTTTAGGCTGTTCGGTCGCCACGGATGGCGGGCAGATTGAAACAGGCAGGCCGAAGCTCAAAACGAAAAAGCCTGCCGCGGGAGGAGGTGCGGCAGGCTTTCCGATAAGAACCGAACGGCGGCTGGGAGGAGGATGCCGCCATTCCTTCGAACGATCCTGGGAGGAGGAGTGGAGCGTTCGAGATACGAAGGATGCGGGAGGAGGTGCATCGCTTCGTTGGAATGAGATATACCCTCGTACGCATGCCCTTACGAGATGCAATGTTGCAGTGCAGCTATGCAGAAAGCGAAGGTCGGGCGGACAGGACCAGCGCGCCGACAGACGGCCCGTGAGGAACGTGCCCCCCATGCGGCAGCCTTGTTCCGAATGTCGGTCTGTGATTGCATTGAACGTGTCGATCCAGCCTTTGGAGATTTCATGTTTCTGCTGACACCTTTGACTCTCGGTGCCCTCCCCGTCCTCGTTTCCAAATCGTTTTCCGCATGAGAACGTTCGACGCGATCATCATCGGTGCGGGCCAGGCCGGTCCTTCGCTTGCCGCCCGTCTTTCGGCTGCCGGCCGCTCCGTCGCGATCATCGAGCGCAAGCATGTCGGGGGAACCTGCGTCAACACCGGCTGCAAGCCGACCAAAGCGCTCGTTGCCAGCGCCCATGCCGCCCATATCGTGCGGCGGGCGGCGGATTTCGGCGTGGTCGTCGGCGGCGATTTCACCATCGATATGCCCTCCGTCTTTCGCCGGTCGCATCAGATCACGCTCGACAGCCGCCGAAGCAACGAGGACTGGCTCGAGGGTCTCGATAACTGCACCCTGATCCGCGGCCATGCCCGCTTCGAGGATCGGACCATCGTGCGGGTGGGCGAAGAGCGTCTGACGGCCGCGCAGATTTTCATCAACGTCGGCGGCCGGGCCGCCATTCCCGATTTCCTGGGCATCCGCGATGTGCCCTTCATGACGAACAGCGATATCGTCATGCTCGACCGCGTGCCGAAACACCTCGTCGTCGTCGGCGGCAGCTATATCGGGCTCGAGTTCGCCCAGATGTACCGGCGCTTCGGCGCGGCGGTCACCGTGGTCGAGAAAGGACCACGCCTCGTCGCGCGGGAAGACACGGACATTTCGGATGCGATACGGGCGGTGCTGGAAGCCGAGGGCATCGACGTCCGGACCGCGGCGGAGTGCATCCGTTTTTCCCGCGAGGGAGACGACCTTGTCGTCGGCGTCAGCTGCACGGAAGGCGAGCCCGACATTCGCGGGTCCGACATCCTGCTCGCCACGGGGCGCACGCCCAATACCGACGATCTCGGTCTCGATGCTGCCGGGGTGGCAACGGATGGCCGCGGCTATATCGTCGTCGATGATACGCTCGCCACCAGCATTCCCGGCATCTGGGCGATGGGCGATTGCAACGGGCGCGGCGCGTTTACCCACACGGCCTATAACGATTACGAGATCATCGCCGCGAACCTGCTAGATGGAGAGGCGCGCAAAGTGTCGGATCGTCTGCCCGGCTATGCGCTTTATATCGACCCGCCGCTCGGTCGGGTCGGAATGAGCGAACGGGAGGCTCGCGCCTCGGGCAGACGGATCCTCGTCGGCCGACTGCCAATGACACGGGTCGGCCGGGCTGTCGAGAAAGGCGAGACGCAAGGTTTGATGAAGATCGTCGCCGATGCGGACACGCGGCAAATTCTGGGTGCGGCCATTTTCGGCACGGGCGGCGACGAGGCCATTCACGGCGTGCTCGACCTGATGAATGTCGGCGCCCGCTACGACGATCTGCGCTGGGCCGTGCCCATTCATCCTACCGTCTCGGAGTTCTGGCCGACTCTCGTTCTCGGCATGACGGCTGTGGATGCGACCTGATGAGAAGAGGCCCTCGACCGTCGTCGAGAGCCTCGCTTTTCCGGTTCTGATGCCGTCAGGGGATCAGAATTCTTCCCAATTGTCGGCCGCTGCCGATGGTGCAGCACTGGCGGAGCCGCCGGAGAAGGCGCGCGCGAGCGTGTTCGCCATCTTTCGCGCGGGCGACGCCACGGGTACGGCGCGGGTGGCGCTCGCGACGACCGGCCAGCTCGTGGTCTTCGCACGGGGTGCCGGCCGGGACGACACGGAAGCCGTAGGCGCGTAGCCTGCCGCCGACGCGCCGCCGAACTGGAAGCGGGCGATGAGATCCTTCAGACGTGTCGCTTCGGTGGCGAGCGTGGCGCCGGCCGCATTGGCTTCCTCCACCATCGCCGCATTCTGCTGCGTCACCTGATCCATCTGGTTGACGGCCGTGTTGACTTCGGCAAGGCCGATCGACTGTTCGCGCGCCGATGTCGCGATCGCATCCATGTGCTGGTTGATGGTGACGATGTAACCCTCGATCGTCTTCAGCGCTTCGCCCGTTTCGCTGACGAGCTTCACGCCGCTCTGCACTTCGCCGGAGGAGTTGCGGATCAGGTCTTTGATTTCCTTGGCGGCCTTGGCCGAGCGCTGGGCGAGTTCGCGCACTTCCTGGGCGACGACCGCAAAGCCCTTGCCGGCTTCCCCGGCGCGTGCGGCTTCGACACCGGCGTTGAGCGCGAGCAGGTTGGTCTGGAAGGCGATCTCGTCGATGACGCCGATGATCGAGGAAATCTGGTTGGACGACTGCTCGATCTTGCTCATCGCGTCAACGGCACTGGTCACGACCGCACCGGACTGGCGGGCATTATCGTTGGCCTGTACGGCGACGGTGCGGGCTTCCTCGGCGCGCTTGGAGGAATTGGCGACATTGGCGGTGATCTGGTCAAGCGCCGCTGCGGTTTCCTCCAGCGAGGCCGCCTGCTGCTCGGTCCGGCGGGACAGATCGTCGGCGCTCTGGCTGATCTCACGCGAGCCGCTGTTGATCGAGCCGGTCGCATCGGCAACGGCGCTCAGCGTGCTGCGGAGCTGCTCGACGGCGCGGTTGAAGTCGGTGCGCAGGGTTTCGAAGTCGTCTGCAAAGCGTTCGTTGAGCTGGACGCTCAGATCGCCGGAGGCGAGATGCGCCAATCCCTTTGCAAGCCCGCTGGTGGCCTGCGCCATCGCTTCGGCACGCTCGTGCTCACGTTCGGCCTGGCGACGCCGCTCGGTTTCGCTGAGGGAACGCTGCTCATTGGCGGCGGTTTCCAACTGGCGTGCCTTCAGGCCGTTCTCCTTGAAGACCTCGACGGCCCGTGCCATGCCGCCGACTTCGTCGCGACGCTCGGTGCCCAGAACATCCGCGTCGAGGTCGCCCGTCGCAAGGCGCTGCATCACGCTGTCCAGCGCATCGATCGGCCGGACAAGCCATGCGCGAATGGCGAAGAAGGCTGCAAGGATGACGATGAGCGTGCCGAGCACGACGAGGGCGAAGGTGACCCAATATGTGTTGATCGATTCGGCCGTCAAGCCGTCATTCACCGTGCTTGCGACCGCCAGCAGGTCTGCGGTTTCCTCTGCCAGTGCCTGGCTCATGGCCGGAAAGTTCATCTCGCATTCGCGCAGGAAGGCGCCTTGCGCGCTCAGGCGGTCCTGCGACCCTTTGGCGGCGGCGGCACGGCTGAAGGCGTTGCCGCAGGCTTCGTTCAGGATCGACAGACCCTTGACCTTCAGCTCCGAGATCGTCGCATTGTCGGGCGTTGCGGCGAGGGCTGCGTCCATTTCCGTGGCAAACTCTGCCTTGGCAGACTGAAGTTCCGCCGACGCCGTGGCCTTGGCTGCCTCGGAGTTGACGATCATCAGCGTGCCGGCTGCGGCACGGGCGTTCTGAAAGGCGCGGTTCGCCAGTGCCAGTTCGGTCGCTGCTTTCGCTTCCTTGCTCAACAGTGCGGAATAGGCGGCATCGGTCTTCATGATCCGGTCGCCGGAATAGAAGGCGACACCCAGGGAGAAGAGCGCGAAAACGCCCATCAGGCTCAGAAATTTCCCAATGATCGGAATGTGTTTCACAGAATGCCTCAAGCCTTACGGGACAACGATTGCGCTGCAACATAGGCATTGAGATTTAAGTGATGGTTTACATCTAAGGCTCAGATCGCAAATGCGAACACATTTTCCGTTTCGTCATAAATCGACATTGTGAGGCGCCGGGGCGACCGCAGCGTCAGGCCGCAACCGGCTCTGCCGCCTCCCGCTCTTTCAGCCGCGACGCATATTTCTGCGCGATCACGGCACAGGCCATCAGTTGGATCTGGTGGAACAGCATGAGCGGCAACACGATGGCGCCGACGGAAGTCGAGGCATTGCCGAAGATCGCATTGGCCATGGGAACGCCGCTCGCAAGCGATTTCTTCGAGCCGCAGAAGGTGATGGTGATTTCATCTTCCTTGGAGAAGCCCAGAAGGCGGCTGCCGAACATGGTGATGCAGAGTACGGTCGCCAGAAGCAGCATGTCGACCACGATGACGGCGGCGATGTCGGCGAGCGAAAACGTGTGCCAAAGCCCTTCCATCACCGCTTCGGAAAAGGCGAGATAGACGACCATCAGGATCGAGCCGCGATCGACCGGCATCAGCAGTTTCTTGCGCGAGCGGATCCAGTTGCCGATCCAGGGCTGGAGAAGCTGTCCGATCACAAAGGGCAGCATCAGTTGCAGGAGAATGCTCTGCAGCGCACTCCAGGAAAACCCGCCGCTGCCCGTGGTGGAGAGAACGAGGCCGGTGAGGAGCGGCGTCAGGAACATGCCGAAGATGTTGGAACCCGAGGCCGAGACGATGGCCGCGGGCACGTTGCCACCCGCCATGGAGGTGAACGCGATCGAGGACTGCACGGTGGACGGCAAGACGCAGAGGAAGAGGATGCCGGTATAGAGTGGTGCTGCGAGGATCGATGTCGGGATGAAGCCGATGGCGAGACCGAGAAGCGGAAAAATGCAGAAGGTCGTCAATAGGATCGTCACATGCAGGCGCCAGTGAAGCGCCCCGGCCACCACGGTGTCGCGCGACAGGCGTGCGCCGTGCAGGAAGAACAGAAGCCCGATCGCGATGTCCGTCGCAATGTTGAACGCCTCCGCATAGCGCCCGTAGATCGGCAGAAACGAAGCGAAAATGACGGTGCAGACGAGCAGGATGGTAAACGTATCGGGCAGGTAGCGGCGCATGATCGCGGTCCTCGCGGGCTCTCGGACGGGTCTTGTCTTGAATGATGGAAGCGTCATCGCTTATCATGGTGCGAGATGCAAACACTAACAGTCATCGTTAATCGTGATAACCATGTTGAACCTCACCCATATAGCCAGTTTCGTCATGTTGCAGCAGACCGGCAGCTTTACCGAAGCTGCAACCCGCCTCGGCATCGGACAATCCACCGTGACGCAACATATCCAGCGGTTGGAAAAGACACTCGGGCGGCAACTGGTGTTTCGCGACACGCATCAGGTGCGGCTGACGGCCGAGGGTGAGGCGCTTCTCGGCCATGCGCGCGGGATGCTCGATCTGAACGGCAAGGTGACCGCTCTTTTCGGCGAGAACCGCCTGCGCGGCCGGCTGCGGCTTGGTGTATCGGAGGATGTCGTGGCGAGCCGCCTGACCGCTATCCTCGCCGATTTCATCAGGCTTTACCCGCTGGTGGATCTTGAGATGACGGTGGCCTTGAGCGCTGTCCTCAACCAGATGCAGGAGGCGGGCGATCTCGATCTCGTGCTCGCCAAACGGCATATCGGCGAAACGCATGGACGGCTTCTCTACCGCGAGCCGCTCGTTTGGCTGGCTCTCGATCCCGATCTTTTGATCTCGCGCGGAAACGCACTGCCGCTCATCGCATTCCCCCCGCCGTCGATCACACGCCGCATCGCGCAGGAGGCGCTCGATGCGGCGCGGATGCCTTGGCGGATCGTCTGTACCTGCGGCAGTCTGAGCGGGCTGACGGCGGCGGCGCGCGCGGGCATGGGCTTCCTGGTCCAGCCGCGCAGCATGGCGCCGACCGACCTGCGCGAGGTCTCGGCCGATCGGTTGCCGCCGCTCGCCGATGTGGAGTTCGTGCTCGATCAGCGCCGCGGCGCCGATGCAGCGCTGGTCGATGCCTTGTCGAACCTCATCGTCGCCAAGATCGCGCCGCATCACGCCTGAACTGGGTAGGTGCCCTGCCCGCGCGCCCGATCCCAAACGCAAAACGCCCGCGATGACCGCGAGCGTGAAGCAAATGTTCAAATCGTGTCGGCTGTCGGCCGGACGTCCGTCTTAGCGGACGGCGGCGCGGGCGACGCTGCTGATCTCGGAACGGGAGATGCCGAGGTCGTTGAGTTCGCGCGTCGACATGCGGCCGAGTTCGGTCACCGTCTGACGATACTTGCGCCAGTTATTGAAAGAGCGTGCTACGTTCATGATGATCCCCTTTCCAAGGTCTCCAGCGATGGCGAAACCCTTGTTTCGTCTCTTCCGCTGTGTTGGGATCTTTATACGCGTGCACCGCAACAGCGACCAGCGCGAAAGCCTCAGGTGACGTATGCAGGCGCCGCATGCCTCGATGCATTTTGAGGGGTTGGGTCCTGCCCGCTTAAGGAATCCGTAACGATTTCATGCTCCGTCGGGTGCGTCCCGACGGCCTAGCGCTCCGCCTTCGACCGGCCGCGAGGCTCGCCGACGCTCGCATACATGCCGGTCGTTCGAAACTCCGTCGGACTGGCACCGAAGTGGCGGCGGAAGACCTTGGCGAAGTAGTTCGGCTCCTCGAAGCCCGACATCAGCGAAATCTCCTTTACCGAGAGATTGGCGGCCTGCGTCAACAGTTTGGCGGCACGCTGCAGCCGCTTGCGGAGCACGAATTCCGCCGGCGGCATGCCCTCGGTCGCGCTGAAGACACGGGAGAAATGCGCGCGGCTGAGACCCGACACGCGCGCCAGGTCCTCCACAGGGAGCGGCTTTTCGAGATTGTCGGCGATATGGGACAGGACGTGCTGCATGGTGCGATATTCATGTCCGAAGATGGGGTGCGCCCCGAACACATCGTCGTACAGCGCCATTGCGGCCTCATAGGCGATGGCCGATGCCCGCCCCGGCATGTCCCCGCCGCCGTGGATCAGCCTGTAGCTGCAATCGGCGAGATGCTCGATCGTGTCCGGCTGGAGCGAAAGGATCGGGCCGTTCGCGGAGAGAATGGCCTGATGCAGGCGCATCGCCTCCTCGCCGTTCATGGAGATCCAGAAGAACTCCCACCGCCCGCCGGGCTCCAGCCAGTAACGGTGATTGTGCGGCACGGTCACCAGGAGGGTCTCGCCCGGCAGCACGCGATAGGTCCGCCCGTCATAGCGAAGGTTTCCGACGCCGGAGATCGTGTGCTGGAGGACCGTGAAAGGCGTCTGCCCGCGCTTGCGTCCGTCCCAGTCATAGTTCGGTTTTTCCCGGATTTCATAGCCGGTGCTCGTCGGCATGGTGTGCAGCCGATGCCGGCCACGCGGGAGGGAAACCGTCTTCATACAGGGTCCGCTTGCCATCAATCTCTGCAGCATAGAATTACCCATGAAAGCACAATCCCTCTCTATCACGCTTGGGTATTATACGCATAATGCGGCCACAGGGAGCAATACCGGGAGTATGAGAAGCGTCGAGTTGGATTGAAGCGGGAGGCCGAAACGGCTTCGCGTACCGATTGCACCGCGCGATTTTACCCGGCCGAAAGACAAGACCCATGCGGAGGACATCAGCGGCCATGAGCAGCTTCAAGATCGCCATCATCGGCGCAGGCAGCGTCGGCTTCACCAAGAAGCTTTTCACGGACATTCTGTCCGTGCCGGAATTTGCCGAGATCGAGGTCGCGTTGACCGATATCAGCGAGCAGAATCTCTCGATGATCAAGACGATCCTCGACCGCATCGTCGAAGCCAATCGTCTGCCGACGAAGGTGACGGCAACGACGGATCGGCGAAAGGCCATCGAAGGCGCCCGCTACATCATCAGTTGCGTTCGGGTCGGCGGGCTCGGGGCTTATGCGGACGATATCCGCATTCCCCTGAAGTATGGCGTCGACCAGTGCGTCGGAGACACGATCTGCGCCGGTGGCATCCTCTACGGCCAGCGCAACATTCCCGTCATCCTCGATTTCTGCAAAGACATCCGCGAGCTTGCCGAGCCCGGCGCGAAGTTCCTGAACTACGCCAACCCCATGGCCATGAACACCTGGGCGGCGATCGAATACGGCAAGGTCGACACGATCGGCCTTTGCCACGGCGTCCAGCATGGCGGCCAGCAGATCGCCAAAATTCTCGGCGCCAAGGACGGCGAACTCGACTTCATCTGCTCGGGGATCAACCATCAGACCTGGTTTACCGATGTTCGACTGAAGGGTCGCAAGATCGGCAAGGAGGAACTGGTTGCCGCCTTCGAGGCGCACCCGGTCTTCTCGCAGCAGGAAAAGCTGCGCATCGACGTGCTGAAGCGTTTCGGCGTCTACTCCACCGAGAGCAACGGCCACCTGTCGGAATACCTGCCCTGGTATCGCAAGCGGCCGGAGGAAATCACCCGCTGGATCGATATGTCGGACTGGATCCACGGTGAGACCGGCGGCTATCTCCGCTATTCCACCGAAACGCGCAACTGGTTCGAAACGGAATTTCCACAGTTCCTGGAGAGCGCCGGCAAGCCGCTGGACCCTGCAAAACGCTCCAACGAGCACGCCAGCCATATTCTCGAAGCGCTGGAGACGGGACGTGTCTATCGCGGCCACTTCAACGTCAAGAACAATGGCGTCATCACCAATCTCCCGGCCGATGCCATCATCGAATCGCCCGGCTTCGTCGATCGGTTCGGCATCAACATGGTGGCGGGTATTACGCTTCCCGAGGCGTGCGCGGCAACCTGCATCGCATCGATCAACGTGCAGCGCATGTCGGTGCATGCCGCGATCTCCGGCGATATCGATCTTCTCAAGCTCGCCGTGCTGCACGATCCGCTGGTCGGCGCGATCTGCACGCCGGACGAAGTCTGGCAGATGGTCGATGAGATGGTCGTCGCCCAGGCCGAGTGGCTGCCGCAATATGCCCATGCCGTTCCGGAAGCCCGTGAACGCCTGAAGCATGCCACGGTCAAGACACGAGACTGGAAGGGCGTGGCCCGCCGCGAGGTTCGCTCGATCGAGGAGCTGCGGGCCGAGAAGGCCGAATTGCGGGCCGCGAGCTGACAGATCTCCAGCCGAAGCGGGATCGCTTCGGCGTCGGAGAATGTTCGAAACGCTGGAAGCAACATACATCGTCGGCCGGCCCGCGTCTGGAGGAGATGCGGACCGGTTCGTTCCGGAGGAGTGCCGCAGCCGGAGATACCGGACCGGCAGAAATTGAGGGAGAGACATGACCATGACATCGAACCGCTATTTGAGGGCCGTCGCCGCGCTGATGCTCGGCGTATCGGCCTTTGCGATGACCGCCTCGGCCTCCGAGCCGACCGTGGTGCCGGAAGCGGCGCCCTTTCCCGGGCAGGGCAAGATCACCTACGTGCCGCGCGACTCCATCCTCGAGTTCAAGGCGCTCCCGAAATACAGCGAGCCGGAATGGGTCACGGAAAAGTTCGTCTCGACCGGCAAGCTGCCGCCGGTGGAGCAGCGCCTGCCGAAAGAACCTCTGGTCTACAAGACCGGCAATATGCCGGACGGCGTCGGCGTCTATGGCGACACGCTGCGCCACGTCATCGGCGGCCGGCCGGAAGGCTGGAATTATTCGGCCGGTCAGACGCAGGGATGGGGCGGTATCGACATTGCCATGTCGGAGTGCCTGACGCGCACCGCGCCGCTGTTCCAGGTCGAGGCGACCGATGTGGAGCCGCTTCCGAACCTCGCGCGGAGCTGGGAATGGTCGGCTGACGGCCACAAGCTCACCATGCGCCTGGTCGAAGGCGCCAAATGGTCGGATGGCGTCGAGTTCACGTCCGATGACGTGATGTTCTACTGGAACGACAATGTCGTCGATCCCAACGTCACCCCGCTCAACGGCGCCTCGCCCGAGACCTTCGGCGAAGGCACGACGCTCAAGGCGATCGATGCCTATACCGTCGAGTGGACATTCAAGGACGCCTTTCCCCGCCAGCATCTGTTCGCCATGGCCTATGGCACCTTCTGCCCGGGTCCGGCGCATATCCTGAAGACCAAGCATCCGAAGTACAACAAGGACTTCACCTACGACCAGTACAAGAACGGCTTCCCTGCCGACTACATGAACATTCCGGTGATGGGCGCCTGGGTGCCCGTATCCTACCGGCCCGACGACATGATCGTGCTGCGTCGTAATCCCTACTACTGGAAGGTCGACGAAGCGGGCCACCAGCTGCCTTATGTCAACGAGCTGCATTACAAGCTGTCGACCTGGGCCGACCGCGACGTGCAGGCCATTGCCGGCTCCGGCGATTTCTCCAACCTCGAACAGCCGGAAAACTTCGTCGAGAGCCTGAAGCGCGCAGCGCAGGAAACCGCCCCTGCTCGTCTCGCCTTCGGCGCCCGCCTGATCGGTTACAATCTCCGCATGAACCTCTCGGCCAACGGCTGGGGCGAGGCGGACGAGCGTGGCAAGGCCGTCCGCGCGCTCAATCGCAACGTGGATTTCCGCAAGGCGATCACCATGGCTGTCGATCGCAAAAAGATCGGCGATTCCCTCGTCAAGGGCCCGTTCACCGCCATCTATCCGGGCGGTCTGTCGTCCGGCACCAGCTTCTACGACCGCCAGTCGACCGTCTACTATCCGTTCGATCTTGAGGGCGCAAAGGCGCTGCTCGAAAAGATCGGCCTGAAGGACACGGACGGCAACGGTTTCGTCAACTTCCCCGCCGGTACGGACGGTGGCCAGGATGTCCAGATCGTTCTCCTGTCCAATGCCGACTACGGCACGGACAAGAATCTCGCCGAAGGCGTCATCGGTCAGATGGAACAGTTGGGCCTCAAAGTGACGCTCAACTCTCTCGATGGCGTCAAGAAGGACAATGCCCACTATGCCGGGCAGTTCGACTGGACGATCCGCCGCAATGATCCGGAACTGACGACGGTGGTACAGAACACGACCCAGCTCGCCCCGACCGGCCCGCGGACCAGCTGGAATCACCGTGCCGGCACGGACGGGACGGTCGATCTCCTGCCGTATGAAAGCGACATGGTCTCGATCGTCAACAAGTTCATCGCCTCGCAGGACAATACCGAGCGGACCGGTCTGATGAAGCAGTACCAGAAGATCGCGACCGAGAATGTCGATACGGTGGGCCTGACGGAGTATCCGGGCGCGCTCATCATCAACAAGCGCTTCTCCAACATCCCGTCGGGCGCGCCGATCTTCATGTTCAACTGGGCCGAGGATACGATCCTGCGCGAACGCGTCTTCGTCGCAGCCGACAAGCAGGGCGACTACGAACTCTTCAAGCAGCAACTGCCCGGCAAGCCCGGAGATGCCGGCCCGATCAACTAAGGCCCGGGTCGCAAGCCGATCGACCGATCGATGCCTGCCCTTCGACATCACCGCCGCCGGGCGTTCCGGCGGCAGAGAAAAATGACCGCCCGGGCGCATGGCAGCGTCGCGTCCGGCGGCCGGTTTTCCTAAAGGATACGACATGCTCAGGTTTTTGCTTGTGCGGATCGCCTCCGCGCTGCCGGTGCTCTTCGTCCTGAGCGTCGTCACCTTCGTCATCATCCAGGCGCCTCCCGGCGACTACAGCGACTACATCCGCTCTCAGGCAATCAACCAGGGTGGCGCCTCGTTCGAGGAGGCCGACGCCCAGGCCCAGGCCTACAAGATCGCGAACGGCCTCGATAAGCCGTTGCCCGTGCAATATGTGAACTGGATCACGGGCATCGTCACCCGCGGGGATTTCGGCCACAGCCTGTTCTACAACAAGCCCGTCTCCGAGGTCGTTGGCGAACGCCTGCCCCGCACGCTGGCGCTGGCCCTCGTCTGCCACATCCTCGCGTCCCTGATCGGCATTACCTTCGGCATCCTCGCCGCGACGCGGCAATATACCTGGGTGGATACGTTGCTGTCCGGCATCTCGTTCCTCGGCATGACCGTGCCGCGCTTCCTGATGGCGCTGATCATCGTCTACATCATGGTGTTCCACTTCAATGTCAGCGAGATCGGCTCGTTCCAGTCGGCCCGCTATGGCGGCGCGCCCTGGTCCTTCGACAAGTTCCTCGACCTCCTGAAACATGTCTGGCCGGTCATCGCCATCGCGACCTTCGGCGGGCTCGCCTACAATATGCGCGTCATGCGCGGCAATCTGCTCGATACGCTGAACGCGCAATATGTCGAGACCGCACGCGCCAAGGGCCTTTCCGAGCGCAAGGTCATCATGCGCCATGCCGTGCCCAATGCGCTGCACCCGCTCGTCATGTATCAGGGCGTCGTTCTTCCCTATATGCTGACCGGCGAGATCGAGACGGCGATCATCTTCGCGCTGCCGACCGTCGGTCCGGCCATTGTCGGCTCCATGGCGGTCGGCGACGTCTATGTCACCGCGACCTTCATGCTCGTTCTCTCGGCCACGCTGATCGTCGGCAACATTATCGCCGACCTTCTGCTCGCCGCGCTCGATCCCCGCGTCCGCCAGATGGGAGGGGCCACAGCATGAGTTTCGAAACCCAGGCCACTCTGCCGGCGGCGACCGCCGAGGCCGAGCACCACCCGATCGACGCACGGCCGGCCGAGCAGCATCGCAACGAAAGCTATATGGCGCTCGTCTGGCGCCGGCTGAAGAAATCCTGGACAGGCATGCTCGGCCTCGCCCTCGTCTGCCTTCTTCTCTTCTCGGCCGTTTTCGCGGATTTCCTCTCCCCGGTCGATCCCAAGGCAACGAATGTCGGTTTCTCCCCGCCGCAGCTGCCGAGCTTCACCGACAAGGACGGCAATTTCGTCTTTCCACCGCGCTCCTATCCGGTGCGGGAGACGGACGAACTCGATCCCGTGACGTTCCAGCCGATCATCGGTCCGGACTATGACAATCCTCAGGTCCTCGGTCTCTTCGTCAAGGGCGCGCCCTACAGGCTGCTCGGCCTCATTCCGCTCGATCGTCACCTGATCGGGGCACAGGACGGTTCGCCGATCCATTTCCTCGGCACGGACAAGTTCGGTCGGGATGTCCTCTCCCGCATGCTCTACGGCTCGCGGATCTCGCTTTCGATCGCTCTGACGGTGGTCTTCATCGTCACGGTCGTGGGAACGACGGTCGGCATGGTTTCCGGCTATTTCGGCGGGCGCTTCGATACCTGGATGCAGCGCTTCGTCGAGCTGGTCCTCGCCTTCCCGCAGCTGCCGCTTTATCTCGCCCTCACGTCGCTGATCCCGGTCACTGCACCCACGCATGTGTTCCTCGTCTTCGTGGTCGGCGTCATGTCGGCGCTCGGCTGGGCGCAGATGTCACGGGAAGTGCGCGGCAAGACGCTGGCGCTCGCCCGGATCGACTATGTCCGGGCTGCCATCGCGGTCGGCGCCAGCGACCGGCGCATCATCCTCCAGCATATCTTCCCGAACGTCATGAGCCATGTGATCGTCGCGGTGACGCTGGCCATTCCGAGCGTGGTGCTGCTGGAATCCTTCCTCGGCTTCCTCGGTTTCGCGGTCAAGCCGCCGCTGATCTCCTGGGGGCTGATGCTGCAGGACACCTCGACCTATTCCGTCATCGGGTCCTATCCCTGGATCCTGTCGCCCGTCGGCATCGTGCTGATCACCGTCTTCGCCTTCAATGCGCTCGGCGATGGGCTGCGCGACGCCATCGACCCCTATTGAAAGGAGCGAGACCATGACGACACCCAATATCTCCGTCACGGCGCCGCCTGAGCGTTGCGATCTCGCTGAGCACACGGACGCCCCGATCATCGATGCCCGCAACGTCGCCGTCGATTTCAAAGTGGAGCACGGCACGGTCAGCGCCGTAAAGGACGTGTCCTTCCAGCTCTATCGCGGCGAGACGATCGCGATCGTCGGGGAAAGCGGGTCCGGCAAGTCCGTGACAGCCCGCACCATCATGGGGCTGCTCTCCAAGCGCGCCGTGACCAGCCCCCGCTCGACCATCGCCTACAAGGGCGAGGACGTGCTGACATTTTCCGAAAACCGCCGGCGCAAGCTGCGCGGCGACCGGATCTCGATGATCTTCCAGGAGCCGATGAGTTCGCTCAATCCGGTCTATACGATCGGCGCGCAGATTGCCGAAGCCATTCTCGTGCATCGCCGCATGAGCCGGAAGGCGGCCATGGCGGAAGCGCTGGAGCTTCTGCGGCATGTCCAGATCCCCGAGCCCGAAGCGCGGCTGAACCAGTATCCGCACCAGCTCTCCGGCGGCCAGCGTCAGCGCGTCATGATCGCCATGGCGCTCTCCAACAAGCCGGATGTGCTGATCGCCGACGAGCCGACGACGGCGCTCGACGTGACGGTGCAGGCGCAGATCCTCAACCTCATCCGCGCGCTTCAGCGTGAGATGAACATGGCCGTGATCCTGATCACCCACGACCTCACCGTCGTCCGGCAGTTCTCGGACTATGTCTATGTCATGAGCGCCGGCGAGGTGCGCGAGCACAATACGACCGAAGCTCTCTTCGCCGATCCGCGGCATCCTTATACGGCCAAGCTGCTTGCGTCCGAACCGAAGGGTACGGTCGCGCCGATCTCGCAAACGGCGCCTGTCATCCTCGAAGGCCGCAATGTCCGCGTCACCTTCACGCTCAAATCCGGCGGGTTTTTCAAGCCGCAATTCAGCGAGCTTTTGGCGGTCAACAATCTCAGCCTCTCGCTGAAACGCGGCGAAACGCTGGGCATCGTCGGGGAAAGCGGCTCCGGCAAGACAACCTTCGGCCAGGCGCTCATCCGGCTTCTGAATGCCGAGAGCGGCGAGATCACCTTCGACGGCGAGGCGATCCAGTCCTATGGCCGCACGGAGATGCGCCCGCTGCGCGCCCGTATGCAGATCGTCTTCCAGGACCCGTTCTCTTCGCTCAACCCGCGCATGTCGGTGGGCCAGATCATCGAGGAAGGCCTGATCGTCAACGGGCTCGGCGCGACGCGCGACGAGCGGCTGGGGCGGATCTATGCGGCGCTGGCGAGTGCCGGCATGCCGGGCAACATTCTCGGGCGGTTTCCCCACGAGTTTTCCGGCGGCCAGCGCCAGCGCATCGCGATTGCCCGTGCCATCGCGCTGGAGCCGGAGTTCATCCTTCTCGACGAGCCGACCTCGGCGCTCGATCTTTCGGTGCAGGCCCAGATCATCGACCTCCTGCGCAAGCTGCAGGAAGAGCGGGGCCTTTCCTATCTGTTCATCTCGCACGACCTGAAGGTGGTGCGCGCACTCTGCCACCGCGTCGCGGTGATGCAGCGGGGAAAGATCGTCGAGGAAGGCCCCGTCGCCGAGGTCCTGTCAAACCCCAAGACCGAATACACCGAGCGGCTCGTCCGAGCCGCCTTCAACGTTGCAGCCTGAGCAGAAAGAGGCCCCCATGACCAGTCAACCCATGACCAGACAACCCAAGATCACCTTCATCGGAGCGGGATCGACGACGTTCATGAAGAACATCATCGGCGACATCCTCCAGCGTCCGGCCCTGTCGGGAGCGAAGATCGCACTGATGGATATCAATGCCGAACGCCTTCAGGAAAGCGAAGTCATCGTCCGCAAGCTGATCTCGTCGCTCGGCGCGAAAGCCACCATCGAGATGCATTCGAGCCAGAAGCGCGCGCTCGATGGCGCCAATTTCGTCGTCGTTGCCTTCCAGATCGGCGGCTTCGAGCCCTGCACGGTCACCGACTTCGAAGTGCCGAAGAAATACGGCCTGCGCCAGACCATCGCCGACACGCTCGGCGTCGGCGGCATCATGCGTGGTCTGCGCACCGTGCCGCACCTCTGGTCGATCTGCGAGGACATGATGCAGGTCTGCCCGGACGCGATCCTGCTGCAATACGTCAATCCGATGGCGATCAACACCTGGGCGATCGCCGAGAAGTATCCGAAGATCAAGCAGGTCGGCCTTTGCCACTCCGTGCAGGGCACGGCCATGGAGCTCGCCGAAGACCTCGATATCCCCTATGAGGAAATCCGCTACAAGTCGGCCGGCATCAACCACATGGCTTTCTATCTGAAATTCGAGCACCGCCAGCCGGACGGCTCCTACAAGGATCTCTATCCGGACCTCCTGCGCGCCTATCGCGAGGGCCGAGCGCCGAAGCCGACCTGGAACCCGCGCTGCCCGAACAAGGTGCGCTACGAAATGCTGACGCGCCTCGGCTATTTCGTCACCGAGAGCTCTGAGCATTTCGCCGAATACACGCCCTACTTCATCAAGGAAGGCCGCGAGGACCTGATCGAGAAGTTTGGCATCCCGCTCGACGAATATCCCAAGCGGTGCGTCGAGCAGATCGAGCGCTGGAAGGGCCAGGCCGCGGCCTATATGTCGGCCGACAAGATCGAGGTGAAGCAGTCGAAGGAATATGCCTCCTCGATCGTCAACTCGATCTGGACCGGCGAGCCCTCGGTGATCTACGGCAACCAGCGCAACAATGGCTGCATCACGTCGCTGCCGGACAATTGTGCCGCCGAAGTGCCGTGCCTGGTCGATGAAAACGGCATTCAGCCGACCTTCGTCGGCGCCCTGCCCCCGCAGCTGACCGCGCTGATGCGCACCAACATCAACGTGCAGGAACTGACCGTGCAGGCGCTGATGACGGAGAACCGCGAGCACCTCTACCACGCCGCCATGATGGATCCGCACACGGCGGCAGAGCTCGATCTCGACCAGATCTGGTCGCTGGTGGACGATCTCTTGATCGCGCACAATGAATGGATCCCGCAATGGGCCCGCATCGAGAAGAAGGTCCGCGCGGCCTGATCGGCCGAGACAGCGCGCGACCTAACCTCCCGGGTCGAGACGACGACCGTCGCCGCCGCGCCGACGGACCGGATGGCCCACCGCCATCCGGTCCGTCATCCGGATCTGTGAAGGTGTCGGTTGCGATACGGGGCGGAATGACACTTCAAGCACCCCGGCTGTCGTCCCAATTGAACCCTTGTGGATTTCAGTGCCGGAAAGCTTTGATGTGTAGGGATTGAATGCTGTCCCAAATAGTCTTTATTCCAGTTGAGACAACCACTTTACGCCGATTGCGGTCATGTTCGTGCGAAAGCGTCAAAATAGCAGAGCCATCGCCACCCGACGGAAGGGATCAAGCCCATCCGCAACCTGTCGGTCGAGGTTGCTCCTTAGGTGCTGAAGAATGGTCTCGCCTTCCAGAAGCTTAAAGCCCAGTCTCGCATAGAATGGGGCGTTGAAGGGCGCAAAACGGTCTGTGGTCAATGTCACACCTGCAAGTCGTCTGCGCCGACCATCCTCGATCAAGGTTGTAACGAGACTTCGACCAAGGCCTCTTCTTTGCCAAGCGGGTAGAACATCCACTTCCCCGATATAGAGGTATCCGTCAACGACATACCCACCGGAATAGGCGACCGCAGCACCATCTTCGTTGCACGTGACATACAACATGTTTTCGTAGAGAAACCGCTGCAGTTCCTCGTTGCTATTAGCGGCTGCGACACCACTCACCGCGCCAGTCTCCCGAAGTGTTTCGAAAGAGGCTAACTCGACGGCTTGTAACGCCTGGAAGTCGTCGGGGGTACCACGTCTAATTCGCATTAGCTCAACCTACCTTATCGGCTGCGTCATAACCCGCACATCATGACGATTAGGTGAAAGGTCTTCGTCCGCTTCGGGCCCAATAGCAGACGTCGGTCGTTACGGTGTCATTTCGCCCTCAGCCTGAACCGACCCCTGTGAACATCGAGAGCATCCGCTCTACAAACGAAAAAGCGCCGGAACCACAGTGTGGGCCGGCGCTTTTGTGTTCAACCGTTTTGAAGTTCTACCGGATACGCTTGCCGTCTTCCGCGAAGAGCAGAGCCCGCGTCGGGTCGAAGCCTGCCTTCAGCACGTGGCCCGTGGAGAGGCTGCGGCCGTTGCGGGTGGTGACGACGATCGTTTCGCCGGATGTCGAGCGACCATAGGCAAACGTCTCGCCGCCCAGATGTTCGAACATGTCGATGGTGATCGACAGGCTGTCCTCGCCGGCATCGGTGAAATGCTCCGGGCGGATGCCGAGACGGATCGGGGTGCCGGCAGACGGCACCGGACCCTGCAGCGGCACAGCGATTTCCTTGTCGGCGAAGCCATCGAGCGAGACGAGCGCGGAGGTTCCGCTGGCGCCGATGACCCGGCCGGCGAAGACGTTCATCCGCGGCGAGCCGATGAAGCCGGCAACGAACAGGTTGGCGGGGTCGTCGTACAGATCGAGCGGTGCGCCGACCTGTTCCACGATGCCGGCCCGGAGAACGACGATCTTGTCGGCCAGCGTCATCGCTTCCACCTGGTCGTGCGTGACGTAGACGATGGTGGCGTTCAGTTCCTTGTGCAGCCGGGCGATTTCCACCCGCATGTGCACCCGAAGCTCCGCATCGAGGTTCGACAGCGGCTCGTCGAAGAGGAAGACGTCCGGTTCGCGCACGATGGCGCGGCCGATGGCGACGCGCTGGCGCTGCCCGCCGGAAAGCGCCTTCGGCTTGCGGTCCATCAGCGGCCCGAGTTCGAGGATTTTCGCGGCCGCATCGACGCGACGTGCGATCTCCGCCTTGTCCTGTCCGGCGAAACGCAGCGCGAAGCCCATATTCTCGCGCACCGTCATGTGCGGATAGAGCGCGTAGGACTGGAACACCATGGCGATCCCGCGCTTGGAGGGATCGACATCGTTCATCACCTGCCCGCCGATCTCGAGCGTGCCGGAGGTGATGTCCTCCAGCCCGGCGATCATGCGCAGCAGCGTGGACTTGCCGCATCCGGACGGGCCGACGAAAACGACGAACTCGCCGGATTTGATGTCGAGATCGACGCCCTTGATGACATCGAGAACGCCGAATGTCTTGCGGATGTCCTTGAGAATGACGTCGGCCATACCGGCTCCTATGCGCTGACGGTGAAGGTGACGGTCTGGTCTGCGAACAGGCCGCATTCCGCCGTCAGCGTGATGGTCCCGGCCGCGTCGCCGGCCTCGAGCCAGAAGCCGGTGACCCCGCCCTTGAAACTCTGCAGCGACGGGCCGATGATGCGGCCGGGGCCGTCCACGGCAAAGCGGATCGGCTCCTCGAAGAAGGGCAGGATGTTGCCGCCCTGGTCGAGCACGCGAACGATGACGCGAACGGCATCCTTCTCTCCTGCCCGCAGATGCGTGTCGTCCGGCGCGATCTCCAGTGTCGTGGGAAGCGGATCAGCCGGGAGCACGACGGTCTTGACCGCCTTGCCATCGACATAGCCCGTGATGACGCCGTCCCGCCAGATTCGGCCCCAGGTGCCGAACTCGGATGGTGTGACATTGCGCATGTCGAGGATGACCGGGGGATGCGCGAGATGCGGATAGGTTTCGCGATCCGGCTCGATGCGCTTCGGCGCGAAGTCGCCGAAGGTGATCTCCAGATAGTCGCAGTTCGTCAGGATGATCAGCGGCAGAACCCCGCCGATATTGCGCTCGCCGCGCGCCCAGTAGGTCACCGGCTGCAGCACGACGCCACCGGCCGGATCGCCCTGCGACGCGTAGGCATAGGCGGCCAGTTTGGGTTCGCGGAACGTGTCGAGCACCCCGTGGTAGCAGACGCGGTCGCCCGAGCCGAAGTCCTTGTGGGTGTTGTAATCGAACATGCACCAGCCGGTGGAGCCGGAAATATCGTCGCGGCCGGCGACCGCATCGAGGATCAGCAGGTGGCGCGTCACATGTTCGGCCTGGCGCTGCTCCTGGTCGAACCGCTTGGTCGGGTACATGTGGCCGTTATACTCGGTGATCATATAGGGGATCGGCTTGGTGATTCCCGTCGTCTCGACCCGGTCGCGCAGCACCACGCGGCCGCGATTGTTGCCCGGCATCTCCTCCTGGCCGAGAATGAAGTCGTTCATGGTGTAGACGTCTTCGAGCAGCTCGGAATTGGTGATGAACCGGACGCCGCCGGTCTGGCGGGTGGTGTCGAGTTCACGCGCGAGCCTGTTGGTCTCGGCGTAGAAGTCGTGGTCGTCCTGGCTTTCGTTGATGCGCACGCCCCAGATGATGATCGACGGATGGTTCCAGTCGCGCTCGATCATGCGGCGGACGTTCTCTACCGATTCCGCCTTCCAGGCCTCGCCGCCGATATGCTGCCAGCCGGGGATCTCCTCGAACACCAGAAGGCCGATATCGTCGCAGCGCTCGATAAAGCTCTTTGCCTGCGGGTAGTGCGACGTGCGCACGATGTTGCAGCGCAGGTCGAATTTCAGGATATCCGCATCCTTCTCCTGCGCGCGCCGGCCCATGGCATAGCCGGAATAGGGCCAGGCCTGGTGACGGTTGAGCCCGCGCAGCTTGAGCGGCTTGCCGTTGAGCAGAAACCCGTCCGGCGTGAACTCCGCCGTGCGAAAACCGAACCGGCTCGACAGCGCATCGGCGCCCGACGCGGTCTCCAGCTCCGCCGTCAGCGTGTAGAGCATGGGATTGTCGATGTCCCAGAGCGCGAGGCCCAAAAGTCCGTCGATAACGATCGTCGTGCTGTCGCCCGCGACATCCGCCGTCCCCTTGCCGACCACCGTGCCCGCCTTGTCGGCGATCGAGACGCGGATCGTGCCTGCCGTCGGCAGGTCCTGCGGGTTTGCGAGATCGACGCGCACCGAAACTGTGCTGGCCGACAGTGCCTCGGGCGTTTCGATCTTCATGTTGCGGATCGAGACGGGGCTTGCGACCTTCAGCCAGACATCACGATAGATGCCGGCATAGCAGAGATAGTCGATCATGCCGCCGAAGGGCGGGATCTCCGGGTTCTCCGACCCGTCGATCTTGACGGTAACGAGGTTGTCGCCCGGCTTCAGGCCCGCCGTCAGCCGCGCTTCGAACGGCGTGTAGCCATCGCGGTGAAAGGCGATCTTCTCGCCGTTGAGGAAGACCTCGCTGTCGGCCATGGCGCCGTCGAAGACGAGCGAGACTTCACGGCCTTCGAAGCCCGGCTCCCAGGCGATCACCTTCTGGTAGGTGAAAGCCTTCTGGTAGCTCGTCTCGTCGAAATAGTTGTAGGGCAGTTCGACGGCGGTGTGCGGCAGGCGCACCGTTTCCCCGATCAGCGGCTGACCGGCCTTGGCCGCATCGAAGCCTTCGCTGAAGGTCCAGTTGCCGTTGAAGCTTTCATATCTGCGCATTGTCGATATCCTATTTCACAGAACCGAGCATGCCGGCCACGAACTGGCGCTGCATGACGAAGAAGACGAGAAGGGTTGGGAGGGTGGCGAGGATCGTGCCGATCATGACCACGCCGAAATCGGGGTAGTAGGCCGAGGCCAGCGACGAGACGACAAGCGTGATCGTCTTCGTGTCGTTCGACTGGAGAACGATCAGCGGCCAGAGGTAATTGTTCCAGTTCATCATGAAGACGATGACGAAGGCGGCGGCGTAGGTCGAGCGCATCACGGGAACGTAGATGTAAAGGAAGATCTGCCACTCCTTCAGCCCATCCACCTTTGCGGCGTCCCGAAGCTCGGTCGGGAAGGCCTTGGTGGCCTGCCGGAAATAGAAGATGATGAAGGCGGAGGCGACGGTCGGCAGCAGGATCGCGATGTGCGTGTTGATGAGGCCGGCCTTGCCCATCATCATGAACAGCGGGATCATTAGCGCCGCAAAGGGCACCATCAACGTCAGAAGAACGAGCGAATAGATGCGGTCGCGCATCTTCGAGCGGAACATCTCGAAGCCGTAGCCGGCGAGCGACGACACGGCGATCGTCAGCAGCGTGGCGAGGATCGCCACCTTGGCCGAGTTCCAGAACACGAGCGGCACATCGACCTGCGCGAAGAAATTCGCGACATTGTTGGAAAAGGCACGGCCGAACGTCGCCTTGCCCTTGATGATGTCGATCGACGTATTGGTCGAGGAGATCATCATCCAGATGAAGGGAAAGACGGAGACGAAGGCGGCGACCGACAAAGCGACATAGGTCGCGGCACGCGGGAGAACACGGCTTGCGCGGGAGGCCGGGACGGCGCGGCTGGTGGAGATGGCGGTCATGAACGCTCCCTCGCGGCATAGAATTGCAGGAAGGACAGCACCGCCACCATGAGGACGATCACATAGGAGATCGTGGCGGCATAGCCGAAGCTCGGCATGTAACGGAAGGTGAGATTGTAGATGTAGAGCGACAGCGTGATGGTCGCGTCCGCCGGCCCGCCTTTGCCTTCGGTGAGGTTATAAACCTCGTCGAACAGCTGGATCGTGCCGATCGTGGAGATGATGGTGGTGAACAGGATGACCGGCTTCAGCATCGGAATGGTGAGGTGCACGAAGCGCGCCCAGGCGGGAACGCCATCGATGCGGGCGGCCTCGTAGATCGACCGATCGATGTTCTGCAGGGCCGCGAGATAGAAGATCATGTTGTAGCCGGTCCACCGCCAGGTGATGGCGATGATGACGAGGACCTTTGCCCAGAACGGCTCGGTCAGCCAGCCGATCGGCGAGCCGATGATGCCGACGGCCAGAAGCGCCTGGTTGATGATGCCATCGACCGAGAACATGCTCTTGAACAGGATGGAATAGGCGACCAGCGAAGCGACGCAGGGCAGGAAGATGGCGGTGCGAAACACGCCCGCGAATTTGAGCCGGTCGGTGTTCAGAAGCGAGGCGAGCATCAGCGCGAGCACGATCATGATCGGCACCTGCACCACGAAGAAGATCGTCGTGTTGGTCAAGGCTTTCAGGAAGACCGGATCGTTGCTGAGCCGCGCGACGTTCCCAAAGCCCGCAAACTTCATCATCATGCCCTTGCCCGAGAAGAAGGACAGATAGAGCGAGCGGAAGATGGGGTAGATGAGGAACAGGCCGATGAGGCCGATGGCGGGCGCGATGAAGAGCCAGCCGTTGACGTCGTAATAGCGCTTCAGCCCGCTTGTCCGCGCGCCGCTTGTTTTCGCGTGAGCCATGGTTTCGACCGGAACCTGTTGGGATGATGATGGCGCTCGATGGGGCTTAAGCCTTCTTGCGCGTCTGCCCTGAATGCCCGGCCTTTTGGCCCTGGCGAGAAAGGGGTGCCGCGCCCGGAGGAAGGCGCGACACCGCAGCGCGGTTGGGAGGAACCGCTTACTGAATCTGGCCTTCGGCCTGCGACTGGATTTCCTTCAGCACCGTCGGGATGTCGGCACCCTGGGCCAGCGACGGCAGATGTGCTGCGACGGCGGTGTCGACTTCGTTGGTGAAGACGCCGTAATTGACCGCGGGCACCTTGGAGAGCCAGTCCGAGAAATTCTGCCAGACCTTTTCGCCGCCGAAGAACGGATCGGCCAGCATGTAGGCGTCGCCCGTGCGGGCGGCGAGCAGCGAACCGACAGCGCCGCGTTCGGTCAGGATCTTCTGGTAGAAGGGGATGTCCTTGGCATAGACCTCGTTGAGGAAGTCGATGGCTTCCTTCTTCTCGGCCGAGCTTTCGACGACATACCAGCTGGAGCCGCCGAGGTTGGACGCATGCGTCGCGCCTTCGATGCCGAGGCTCGGAAGCGGTGCGACACCCCATTTGCCGGACTGGTCGGCCTGCGCCTTGACCGTTCCGGTGATCCAGACACCGGTCGTGACCGTTGCGACATCGCCCGACGTGAAGGTGCTGACCCAATCGGTCCAGCCAGCGGCGGGCTTGTGAATGTTGGCCTTGAGGATCTTCTGCTGCGTCTCGAGCGCCGCCTTCAGCGCGGTGTTGTTCTCGATGCTCAGATTGCCTTCCGCATCGAAATACCACTGGCCGGCCGACTGCATCAGGATGCGGGTGAAGCCGGCGTCGGTGATGTCGAGACCGAGCATCTTCTTGCCCGTTTTCTCTTCGACGGCCTTGCCGATCTCGATGAAGCGATCCCAGGTGATGTCCTGCATGTCGGACGGCTTGAAGCCGGCCTGTTCCAGGTAATCCTTGCGGTAGTAGAGGCCCGTCACGCCGCTGTCGAAGGGCATGCCGTAGACCTTGTCGTCCACCGTCATCAGCTTGACCTTGTAGGGTGCAAAGCCGGCATAATCGACCGTATCGGACATGGGCGCAAAGGCACCGGGGAAGGACTGCAGATATTTCTGCGCGCCGTAGTCCTCGATCAGGACGATATCCGGAAGCGCGTCCGTCGTGCCGGAGGTCAGTGCGGTCTGCAGCTTCTGCTCGACGTCTGCCTTGGCGAAGTCGACGATGTTGAAGGTGGTGTCCGGGTGCTTTGCAGTATAGCGCGCACCGGCTTCCTTCATGATCGCCACATTGAAATTGGGGTCCCAGCACCACACGGTGATCTCGCCCGCGAAGGCCGCGGTGGCGGCGAAAAAGCTCGTGCTCGCCAAAGCGACGGCCGCGAAGGTCTTGGAAATACGCTGGAAATGCATGGTCTTCCTCCCTGAAAGTCCCGATAACTGAGACAGCTCCACCTGTCATGGGCGGGAGTATTTCCTAAATTTTGGGCAAGGGCAACCGATATTTAGTAAATATTTATCGCGGTGCAAAAGTGCCTGCTGCACCTGCGTTCACAAGGCTTCCGGGGTGCGGCAGCTGCCGCGCCAGATCGTCTCGGTGGGGATCGTCACCATCTTCGCATAGGCCCGGCCGCCGAGCCGCTCGAGCAGCAGGTTGACCGCCGTCTCGCCGATATGTTCGCCATGGATCTTCACGGTCGATAGCGGTGGGGTGAGGAACTGTGCCACGGGGATATCGTTGAAGGAAACGATCGCCACGTCGTCTGGAATCGAAAGGTCGGCCTCGCGCGCAGCCCGGTAGGTGCCGATCGCCATATTGTCGTTCGCTGTTACGATGATGTCGGGCAGCGGCCGGCGGGACAGCAGCTGGCGCGCGAGCTCGTAGCCGGTTTCCAGCCGCAGGTTCTGCCCGGAATCGCAACTCTCGCCCAGCACCAGCAGATCCGCATCGAAGGTGCCCCGCGCCTTCTGCCAGTCGATATAGGCCTTGCACCGCCGCTCGCCGAACCGCTGGGTTTCGCCGTTCAGATGCTCGTAGCTGCCGATGAACGCAATCCGTTCGTAGGCGAGATCATCAAGCGTATCCAATACCTTATGCGTGGCCGCGACGAGATCGCTATGCACGCAGTCGAAGCGGTCCGACGGCGGCACGAAGTCGGCGAAGACGACATGGCGGCAGTGCTTATCGAGCCAGGCGATCTCGTTGTCCGAGTGTTTACCGATCACGATGACACCGGAGACATCCGCCAGGAGCGCTGCATCCGGCATGCTGTCGGAGTGGAACACCTTGACGATATCGCTCTTCAGTTCGCGACAGCGATTCTCGATGCCGAGGCGCACGCCGACATAATAAGGATCGGCCACCTCGTCGGACGGCTCGAGGAAATGGACGATCGCGAGACGCTGAAGCAGGCTCGGCTCGCCATGTCCCAACTGGCCGGCCTGGTGGCTCGTCGAATGGCCAGCTCCGTTCTGCGCCCCATCCTGCTGCAACGCCTCGCTTTGCCGGGCACGGTTGCGGGGCGTCGCATAATTCAGCGCTTCCGCTGTCTCGATGACGGCCTGACGCTTGGCGGCAGAGATCGAGAGGGCAGGATCGTAGTTCAGGACGCGCGAGACGGTCGCCGAGGAGACGCCGACCGCTTTCGCAATTTCCTTGATGGTGACCATGAGATGCGGACGCTCAAATACGGATAGAAGGTGCAAAGACGACGCAGCCTGCCCGATTAGCAAGCCGCTGTCAGTAAATATTTACTAGATCAAATCCCGACGACGGAGATTTTTTAAGGTGTTGAACCGGCAGGCTCAGCCAAGTTTGACCACTTCCAGTTCGTGCCCGCCTACGGTGACGACATCGCCCACGGCCTTGCCCATCAGGGCGGCGGCAACAGGCGAGACGTGCGAGATCGTCCCGGCTTTCGGATCTGCCTCGTCCTCCCCGACGATCCGATAGGTTTGAACCCGGCCGTCGTCGCGGGCAAAGGTCACGGTGCTGCCGAAGGCGACAGCTGCGAGAGACGCAGGCTCAGGCATGATTTGCGCCGTTCGAATCCTTGCGGAAAGGTACCGCAGATCACGCAGCGGCGTGGCGGCCTGCCGGCGCTTCTCGTTGACGTCCTCGATCAGGTTGGCGGCGGCACAGGCAACCCGCGCCGTCTCCAGCTCGGCTTCCAGTGCCGCAAACCCCGCCTGCGTGACGAGGTTCGGATGCGCGGAGACGGGCCGATCGGGAAGGAGCGTTTCCGACGCGGTCTCGAAGCTTTCTTCCTTGGTGAAGGCAACGCTCATTCCGGATCTTTCTGATACTGCCGCCGTCAGGCGACGGCGTGGGCCCGTTCGGCCAGCGCTTCGGCAACGGCGATGTCGGCGAGAGCAAGGGCGGCCTCGCGCGTGCGGGCGGCGGCGATGAAGCGGCCCTTGTGGCAGAAGCTCGCTCCCATCACGCCGCTCGCCGCTTCCAGGTCGGCATTCGTCAGGCCCGCCCAGGCCATAGGCAGGTCGGCGCGAAGCTCGAAACCCTCATCCGCACGCCGGATGCCCGTCACGCACCAGTCCTTGTCGCGCGGATGCACGACGAAGAGCAGGTGATCGGCCCCGGCCTTCACCACTGCCGAGCGGAAGGGCATGCCGAGGGGAAGCTCCAGAATATGCCCCTGCCCTGCCGCCGCAATGGCGTCCATCACCAGTGTTTCCGCACGAATCTTGGCGGCGGCCTTGCCGATGCTCGCCTCCACGAAGCTGCGCGCGATGGCAAGGGCTTCGTAAAAGCTCCGCGTTTCGGCATCCGGATCGGCGTCGTCGAAAACGGGCTTCAGTGTTTCGAGCAGCGCCGGAAGCGTCAGGCCCGCAAGAACACCAGCCGTCGAAGGGCTGAGCGCGCCATTATCGACGAGATCGACCGGCAGGACGAAGCTGCCGTCGAATGCGGCATGGACGGCCTCGACATGCGTTTCGGGGATTCCGGACGCGCGGAGATAATCCCGTCCGAAATGCCGCCAGATCAATCCGAAGGAACTGTAAGGCTGGCCATCGTCGCGTACCGGTGCGCCCCGCTGGTGATGGTCGAAGATGCGGGTCTCCGCATCATAGGCGCCGCCGACATCGTAGACGATCCGGTCCGCACCCGCCGCAATCCACTCCGGCGCGCGGCTGCGCACGATCTTCGCCTCGGGATGGAGTCGTGTCAGAATGACGCTCGACAGGAGTTCGTCGGCATGGAAGCCACCGGAATGGGTGACGAGAAAAGTTTGGTTCATGCCGGACGCCTTGTTCTCTGGGGACGATATTCTCGGGGGATAGGCGCGCCGTGTGCGCTTGGCTTCAGATAGCCGCTCCGCCGCCCGACCTCAACCCGTATCGGAAATCGGGAGCCTGTCAGGTCCATTCCGAACCCGACAAACTTCAGCCTTCAAGCTGCCGGGCTGCTTTCGGCACGTTCCGGCACGTCATGAGCGGTCTCCGCCGTCTTCGGCTTGCCGTAAAGGCTGAGATTGGCATCTCCCCACTGCTTCAGCGCCAGCATCACCGGCTCCATCGACCGGCCGAGTGGCGAGAGGCTGTACTCCACCTTCGGCGGCACCTGCGCATAGACCTTGCGGGAGATCAGTCCGTCCTCTTCCAATTCGCGCAACTGGTTGGTCAGCATGCGTTGCGTCACGTTGGGGATCGTCCGGCGGATCTCGTTGAACCGCAGAGTGCCCGACAGGAGGTGGAACAGGATGACCGACTTCCATTTGCCATCGATCAAGCCGATCGCGGCCTCCACCGAGCAGCCGGGACTGCAATCGAACCGCGAATGCCGGACCTTCGCCATGACGGTATCCTTTTCGACACTATGGACAGTCTTTGTGCGTATAACAATTCTCCCAGCGTATGCGCATATCAAGCGCGACGCAACCGGATGACCCGGCGGCGAAAAGACGAGGAGTCCGATCATGAAAGCAGTCGCCTATACCAAGGCCGGCACGATCGAGCGCGACGATGCGCTCATCGATATCGAGTTACCCAGGCCCGCACCTGGGCCCCGCGATCTTCTGGTCGCGGTCGATGCGATCTCGGTCAACCCGGTGGACACCAAGATCCGCAAAAACGTGGATCCCGATGCGGGGTCGACGAAGGTTCTGGGCTGGGACGCGGTCGGTCGGGTGGCCGAGGTCGGCAGTGCCGTGACGGCGTTCAAGCCGGGAGACGCGGTCTATTATGCCGGCTCGCTGCTGCGGCCGGGCGCAAACAGCGAGTTTCACCTGGTCGATGAACGTCTGGTGGGCCGCAAGCCCGCATCGATCTCCAATGCCGAGGCCGCAGCCTTGCCGCTCACCGCCATCACGGCCTGGGAAATGCTGTTCGACCGGTTGGATGTCCGCAAACCGGTGCCCGGCGCCGCAAAGGCCATCCTCATCATCGGCGGCGCCGGCGGGGTCGGCTCGATCGCGATCCAGCTCGTGCGTGCGCTCACCGATCTCACGGTCATCGCCACGGCGTCGCGTGAGGAGACCCGGGCCTGGGTCAGCGACCTCGGCGCCCACCATGTCGTGGATCATTCCAGGCCGCTCGCCGATCAGATAGCAGCGCTCGGCATCGGCGCACCCGCCTTCGTGTTTTCGACGACCGAAACCCACCGTCATCTCCCCGAGATCGCGAAGCTCATCGCGCCTCAGGGCCGCTTCGGCCTTATCGACGACCCGGAAAGTCTGGATGTCATCGGCTTCAAGCGCAAGGCGGTGTCGATCCATTGGGAGCTGATGTTCACCCGTTCGATCTTCGAAACGGCCGATATGGACGAACAGGGCAAGCTTCTCGACGGCGTTGCCGCCCTGATCGACGCCGGCCGGCTGCGCACGACGGTGACCGACGTGCTCCGTCCCATCCATGCGGAGACCCTGATGCAAGCCCATGCCGTCATCGAAAGCGGCAAGGCGCGCGGCAAGATCGTCCTCGAAGGCTTCTGATCCTCAGAGCTGCAGCCAAGCCATCCGGACAGAATGCTGCGGCCCTCTTCAACGCACTTCGCCGGCGGACGCGGGAGCGTCGGCCGGCGAAGTTTCGTTGGTGATAGGCGCCGCCATCCGGGACCGGATGGCGGCGTTTCTGTTTAGATCGACTGGTAGGCGAGGACGATCGCGTTCGTCTGGTCGGTGTTCATCGCCTGGATCTGGGTCGTCGTGAAGGCGACCTGCTGTGCCGTCGTCAGGTTGCTGATATCCGAGGTCGAGAGCCCTGCAATCGCCTTGGCGTTGATGGCAGCGATATCGGCCGTCGAGAAGGCCAGGAGGTCCTGCGAGGACAGTGCGGCGATGGCTGCCGAACCGAGGGCTGCGACCTGCGTCGCCGTCAGGGCTCCGATCTGGTCCGACGACATGGCATCCAGCTGCGTGGTCGAGAGTGCGGCAACCGCTGCCGTGCTCAAGGCCGAGACCTGAAGGGTCGTGAGCGAGATGACGTTGTCGGAAGACAGCGCCCCGATCTGCGCGGAGGTCAGTGCCCCGATCTGAGCCGTCGAGAGGCCGTCGATCTGGGCGGTCGAAAGCACCTTGATCTGGGCCGTCGAGAGGGCCGCTGCCTGACCGGTCGTCAAGCTGCCGAGCTGGGTGGACGTGAGGGCGGCGAAGTTCGCCGTCGACAGGTTTGCCAGTGCACCGCTCCGCAGAGCCGTGATCTCCGTCGAGCTGATCGTCACCATGTCCCCCGTCTCAAGCCCGGCGACGGCGCTGCTGGAGAGCGCTGCCAGCTGTCCGGTGCTGAAGGCGTCGATCTGCGTCGTGGTCAAGGCGCCGATCTGTGCGGAGGAGAGCGCGGCAATCGCTGCCGTGCTGAGCGCCGCCACCTGATCGGTGGTGAACGAGGCGATCCCGTCCGTGGTCAGCGCACCGATCTGGACGGAGGTGAGCGAACCGACCTGTGCGGTCGAGAGGCCGTCGATCTGGGCGGTCGAAAGCGCCTTGATCTGAGCCGTGCCGAGAGCGCCGGTCTGCGTGGTCGTCAGGCCGCCGAGCTGGGTGGATGTCAGGACCGCGAAGTTGGCCGTGGCGATGTTGGCGAGGGTCTTGGCGCTGAGAGCCGAGATCTCGGTGGAGGAGATGGTGGCCATGTCCTCGGTTGCAAGGCCTGCGATCGCTGCGGTCGACAGAGCCGCCAGTTGCTTGGTGCTGAAGGCATCGAGCTTGGTGGAGGACAGGGCGCCGATCTGGGCCGAGGAGAGCGCAGCGACAGCAGTGGCGCTGAGGGCCGCGACCTGATCGGTCGTGAAGGAAGCCAGTCCGTCTGTGGAGAGCGCACCGATCTGTGTGGAGGTGAGCGACCCGACCTGGGCTGTCGTCAGGCCGGCGATCTGGCCGGTCGAGAGAACCTTGACCTGGGCGGTGACGAGCGAGCCTGTCTGCGCCGTCGTCAGACCACCAAGTTGGGTGGATGTGAGGGCGGCAAAGGTCGCGGTGGAGAGACCGGCGAGCGTCTTGGCGTTGAGGGCGGAGATYTCGGTTGAGGAGATGGTTGCGATGTCGTCGGTATCGAGACCGGCAACGGCAGTGGCGGASAGGGCTGCGAGCTGCGTGGTGGTGAAGGCGTTGAGCTGTGTGGTGCTGAGGGCACCGAGCTGAGCGGAGTTCAGGGCACCGACGCCGGCCGCGCTGAGAGCGGCCACCTGATCGGTGGTGAAGGATGCGATGCCGTCGGTCGTGAGGGCGCCGATCTGTGCGGAGGAGAGCACGGC
>NZ_LMQB01000026.1 GCF_001424045.1 Rhizobium sp. Leaf371
ACCTCCAAACCGCCCGCAAAGTCAAGAAACTTCAGAGCGAGTTCGTCGGTCGCCAGCAGCGCCGCCGCCCTCGTTGGTGTGCGGTTTATAGATCCCACTTCACCGCTTCGTCAACAGGGGGTGTTCGAAAAACTTCATAAAACTGACAAGTGACTGTAATCTTACGGGAATTCGAAACGAAAACCCGCAAGCCCCGATTCCGCAGACGAGAACGACGCCCGCAGCAAATGCGCGGGCGTCGTTGAAGAGAGACTGACGGATTGTGCGAGGCGCGGACGGACCTCCCTATTCGGCCGCTTCTGCCGGCTTCGGGACATAGTTCAGGATCGGCCCCAGCCATCGCTCGACCTCCAGCACCGACATGCCCTTTCGACGCGCGTAATCTTCGACCTGATCCCGCTCAACCTTGGCGACGCCGAAATAATAGGCGTCGGGGTGCGCGATATAGAGGCCTGACACCGAGGAGCCCGGCCACATGGCAAAGCTCTCCGTCAGGCGGACACCGATCGCGTCTTCCGCGTTCAGCACGTCGAAAAGCGTGGTTTTTTCGGTGTGATCCGGCTGCGCGGGATAGCCCGGCGCGGGACGGATGCCGGCATAGGGCTCCGCAACCAGCGCTTCAGGTTCGAAGGCCTCGTCGAGCGCATAGCCCCAGAGTTCCTTGCGCACGACCTCGTGCATCCGTTCGGCAAAAGCCTCGGCGAAGCGATCGGCCAGCGCCTTGACCAAGATCGCGGCGTAATCGTCATTGGCGCGCTCGAACCGCTCGGCGATCGCGACTTCCTCGATCCCCGCGGTGACCACGAAGCCGCCGACATAGTCGCCCACACCGCTTTCGGTCGGCGCGACGAAGTCGGCAAGCGCCATATTCGCCCGGCCATCGCGTTTGGCCATCTGCTGGCGCAGCGTGTGCAGCGTTGCAAGCGACGTCTCGCGTGTCTCGTCCGTGAAGAGCTGGATATCGTCGCCCGTGGATCCCGCCGGCCAGAAACCGATCACCGCCTTCGGCGCGAACCATTTCTCCGCAATGATCTGCGCCAGCATGGCCTGTGCATCGGCAAAGAGCTGGCGGGCTGCCGCTCCCTGGCGTTCGTCATCGAGAATTTTTGGATAGACCCCTTTCATCTCCCATGTCTGGAAGAAGGGTGTCCAGTCGATATAGCGGGCGAGTTCGCCGAGATCCCAGCCGTCGAACACGCGGGTCCCGAGGAAGGAGGGGCGTGTCGGGCGATAGGCCGCCCAGTCGGCGCGATGACGGTTCGCCCGGGCCCGCTCCAGCGGCAGACGCTGCTTTTCGCGCTCGGAACGGGCATGCGCATCGGCCACCTTGCGATACTCGGCCCGGATCGTCTCGATATAGGGATCGCGCGCGTCGGGCGAGAGCAGGTTCGACACGACGCCGACCGCCCGGCTGGCATCGGTGACATAGACCGCCTGCCCCAGATCGTAGCGCGGATGGATCTTGACCGCCGTATGCACGCGGCTGGTCGTGGCCCCGCCGATCAGCAGCGGCAGGTTCATGCCCTCGCGCTGCATTTCCGCGGCGACATGCACCATCTCGTCGAGCGACGGCGTGATCAGACCGGAGAGACCGATAATGTCGACCTTTTCCGCCTTGGCCACCTCGAGGATCTTGGTCGCAGGCACCATGACGCCGAGATCGATGATCTCGTAATTGTTGCAGGCGAGCACGACGCCGACGATGTTCTTGCCGATATCGTGCACGTCGCCCTTGACGGTCGCCATCAGCACCTTGCCGGCGGATCGACGTGCCTCGCCGCCTTCGGCAAGCTTCTCCGCCTCCATGTAAGGCAGGAGCACGGCGACCGCCTGCTTCATGACGCGGGCCGATTTAACCACTTGCGGCAGAAACATTTTCCCCGCGCCAAAAAGGTCGCCGACGACGTTCATGCCGGCCATCAGCGGCCCCTCGATGACGTGCAGCGGACGGGCGGCGGCAAGCCGCGCTTCCTCCGTATCGTCGGCGATGAATTCGGTGATGCCGTTGACCAGCGCATGTTCCAGCCGCTTGTCCACGCTCCATTCGCGCCAGCGCAAATCGCGCTCCTTCGCCTCGCGGCCGGCCGCCCCCTTGAACCTCTCGGCCAGCGTCAGCAGCCGGTCCGTCGCGTCCGGCCGCCGGTTGAGGACGACGTCCTCGCAGGCCTCGCGCAGGTCCGGCTCGATCGCGTCATAGACGATCAGCTGCCCGGCATTGACGATGCCCATGTCCATGCCCGCTTGGATGGCGTGGTAGAGGAACACCGCATGCATGGCCTCGCGCACCGGCTCGTTGCCGCGAAACGAGAAGGACAGGTTGGACACGCCGCCGGAGATGTGGACATGCGGCAGGGTCGCGACGATCTCGCGCGTCGCCTCGATGAAATCGACGCCGTAATTGTTGTGCTCTTCGATGCCCGTCGCCACCGCGAAGATATTCGGATCGAAGATGATGTCCTCGGGCGGAAAGCCGACCTCCTCCGTCAGGATGCGGTAGGCGCGGGTGCAGATCTCCACCTTGCGCTGGCGGCTGTCGGCCTGCCCCTGCTCGTCGAAGGCCATGACCACGACGGAGGCGCCATAGGCCCGACACAGCCGCGCCTGGTACAGAAAGCTCTCCTCGCCTTCCTTCAGCGAGATGGAGTTGACGATGGACTTGCCCTGGACGCATTTCAACCCGGCCTCGATCACCTCCCATTTGGAGCTGTCGATCATCACGGGGACACGGGCGATATCGGGCTCGGCGGCGATCAGGTTGAGGAACTCGATCATCGCCTGTTTCGAATCGATCAGGCCTTCGTCCATGTTGATGTCGATGACCTGCGCACCGTTCGCCACCTGGTCGCGGGCGACATCGAGCGCCGCGGCATAATCGCCGGCCGTGATCAGCTTGCGAAATTTCGCCGAGCCGGTGACGTTCGTGCGCTCGCCCACGTTGATGAAGGGAATATCCTTCGTCAGCGTGAAAGGCTCCAGCCCGGAGAGCCGCATCTGCGGAGCGACGGCCGGGATCTGCCGGGGTGGAAAAGGAGCCATGGTCAGTGCCTCGCCTGTGCGTTGCCGTCAAGGGAGGCATTGTCGAGAGAGGGGCGCGGGACATGCCCGACGACGGCCTCTGCGATGGCCTTGATATGCGCCGGCGTCGAGCCGCAGCAACCACCGACGATGTTGACGAGGCCGTCCTGCGCGAATCCGGCGATCTGTGCGGCCATTTCGTCCGGACTTTCGTCATAGCCGCCGAATTCATTGGGCAGGCCGGCATTCGGATAGGCGCAGATCAGCGTATCGGCGACGCCGGACAGTTCGGCCAGGTGCGGTCGCATGGCATTGGCCCCGAGCGCGCAATTCAGCCCGATCGAGAAGGGGCGCGCATGGCGCAGCGAGTACCAGAAGGCCGTCGGCGTCTGGCCGGAAAGCGTGCGGCCGGAGAGGTCGGTGATCGTGCCGGAGATCATCACCGGCAGCGTGATGCCGCGCTCGGCAAACACTTCCAGTGTCGCAAACACGGCGGCCTTGGCGTTCAGCGTGTCGAAGATCGTCTCGATCAACACGATATCCGTGCCGCCGTCGATCAACCCGCGCAGCTGCTGCCCATAGGCAAGGCGCAAATCGTCGAAGCCGACGGCGCGGTAGCCGGGATTGTTGACATCCGGCGAAATCGACGCGGTGCGGTTGGTCGGCCCGAGCGCGCCCGCCACGAACCGGCGGCGGCCATCCTTGTCCTGCGCGCGCAGTCCGGCGCGCCGGGCAAGCCGTGCACCGTCGCGGTTGAGCTCGTAGACAGCGTCTTCCATGCCGTAATCGGCCTGGGCGATGGTGGTGGAGGAGAAGGTGTTGGTTTCCAGAATATCCGCACCCGCCAGCGCATAGCGATAGTGGATATCCTCGATCGCTGCCGGCTGCGTCAGCGTCAGAAGGTCGTTATTGCCCTGCAAATGACACTCGCAGCCCTGAAAGCGTTCGCCGCGAAAATGGTCTTCCGTCAGGCCGAGCGTCTGGATCTCGGTGCCCATCGCGCCGTCCATGATGAGGATGCGCTCGGATGCAGCCTGGCGCAGGGCGCGGGCGACCTCGGTGCCGTTTGGCGCCGGGGACGGTTCGCCGAAAAGGGCCGTGATGGCGGACATGGGACAACCTTTCGCCTGCTGGACAGGCTCCGGAGTGACATAAAGATATATTTATGTCAATATATGTTACTTTCCGATGCGTGCAAGGCAGTCTTGCAGTTCGTAGATCGCGCAAAGGATGTGGTAGAACGTGCTCGCCGGGGCGGGCTCTTCGATGAAGACGCCGCTTTCCGGCAGCTTGTCGCGCCAGAGACCCTTCACGGGCACATCCAGGAACAGGTTCAAGGCTGCGATCGCCCGTTCGGCCGAGCCGAGATAGCGTGCCTGCGCCTCGCCTTCGCTGAGCGCCGCCAGCCGGATCGCGGCCTTCAGCCACTCCGTCTGCGGCCAGAGCCGCGCCAGCGGGTCGCGCACGGAAAAATCGTCGTTGAGCTGCATGATGGCGACCTTGCGCGTCGCGCAGATGCCGTGTTCCTCGCCGATCTCGAACAGACGCCGTGCCTTGACGATCGCACCCGCATCGCCGCGTCGCTCGCCCCAGCGCAGCAACAGCCAGGCCCATTCGAACTGGTGCCCCGGCTCCACCACGCGACCGAGATCTCCGGGCATCGGCGCCCAGTCATGGTCGAAGAATTCGCGGAGGGCGCCGGTCTGCGGATCGATGAAGCGGTCCATGCAGAGCGAGGCGATCTCGTCGGCGAGATTGGTCCAGCCGACCTGGTCGAAGCCTTCGACCTCTTCGCTGGCGAGGCAGGCCTCGAAGAGATGCATATGCGGATTGGAGCAGAGCGGCAGGCGCGGCGGGTTGTCCTCTTCGAAACCGGCGACCGGGTGCTTGCACCAGTCCTCGAGCCGAGCCTTCAGCGATGTGCTGCGCTCCGCCATTTCGGCGAGGCGCTCGGGGAAGGCACGCGCCATATAGGCGAAGGCGAGCAGAGCGAAAGCCTGATTGTAGATGTCGAAGGACGGATCGAGCAGCGTGCCGTCGGCATCCGCAAGCGCGCCGTAGAAACCGCTCGGCTGCAGGAAGACACGATCGAAGAAGGCTAGGCCGCCGGTGCTCGCCCCCTGCCAGTCGCCGGTCCAGCCACTCAGGCCTGCTTCCGCAAAGCAGTAGGTCTGACGCGGCTGCACGCGGGAGCGCAGATTGGCGCGCGTCGGCTGGCCGGTGAGATCGATCGTTTCGACGAAACCGCCATCCGGATCGACGAAACCCTTGTCGCGCCAGAGCGGCAGGGCCTGTTCGGTCAACCAATGTTCAAGCGAGGCGGAAAGCGCGGAAACGGCCATGGACGGCACCTTTGCGAAGAAGAAATGGAAGAGCGACTCAGGCGTCGAGGCGGAGGCTTGCGAGATCGTGACCGAGATGGGCCGCCAGCGCCTCGACCACCATCGCATGATCCTGCCGCTGCGGCAGGCCGGAAACGGTGACGGCCCCGATGCAGCCGGCCCCTGTCACCGTAATGGGGAAACTGCCGCCATGCGCCGCGAAATCCGCCTCGGAGAGCCCGAACTTGTCCTGCAGGCTGCGCCCGTCGCGGGCAAGCGAAAGCCCGGTGGCATAGCTGCTGCGGAAGAAGCGGGCGACGCAGTTGCGCTTGCGGCGAACCCAGTTCGCGTTGTCGGGCGAGGTCCCCTCCAGCGCCGCGTAGAACAGCGGCATGGAAAACAGGCTCACATCGATAACGATGCCGAGGCGGTCGGCCACGGCCAGATCGCGCAGCCGCGATCCGATCGCCCAGGCGATATCGGCGTCGAAACGGGCAAAGGTCAGCGTCGTCTCCTGATGGGCGACGCGGGCGATGTCGTTGTCGAGGGAAGCCGTCATCCGTCTATTCCTTCCAGAGCCATGCGGCGCCGCGCACGCCCGAGCTGTCCCCATGGACCGCCTTGCGGATCGGCGTCTCGAACGAATCGCCGAAGATGTATTGCGCGACGAGACCCGGCAGGTCGTCATAGATCTCGTCGACATTCGACATGCCGCCGCCGAGCACGAACACATCGGGATCGACGACATTGGTCAGAAGGGCCAGACTGCGGGCCAGACGGTCGGTAAAGCGCTCGTACACGCCGCGGGCCACGGCGTCGCCGCCGCGCATGTCGGAGATGATGTCGCGCGCCAGCCGCTCGCGTCCCGTCGTCAGGCGGAAATCGAGTTCAACGCCGGTTCCGCAGGCATATTTTTCCAGGCAGCCTGTTTTTCCGCACCAGCAGCGGTGGCCGGGATATTCCTCCAGCCGCATCCAGGGAAGCGGATAGTGACCGACTTCGGCGGCAACGCCCTGGAAACCGGCATGCACCTTCCGCCCGATCGCAAGTCCCCCGCCATGGCCTGTGCCGATGATGATGCCGAACACCGTCTCGGCCCCTGCGCCAGCCCCATCGACGGCCTCGGAAACCGCAAGGCAGTTCGCGTCATTCGCAATCCGCACGGGACGGCCGAGCAAAACCTCGAGATCGCGCCCGAGCGGACGGCCGTTGAGAATGACGGCGTTGGAATTGCGCACGAGGCCGGTGCGCGGGTTGGGACTGCCGGGAATGCCGATGCCGACGCTGCCGGGAGCGCCGGCGGCAGCCTCGGCCGCGTGCACCAGAGACCGCACGGCATCGAGGCAGGCATCATAGGACGTCGGCGTCGGCACGCGCTCGCGCGCCCGCAGCGCACCCGCTTCATCCAGCGCCACCACTTCCATCTTGGTGCCGCCCCAGTCGATCCCGATAAACATCACGCCCCCATCTTGGCCTCAAGGCCATCCCAGCCTGCAGACCATACCGCCCGCGGAAAAGCGCAGGCGGGCCTGCATATCATCCCGGCCCCCACGTTTGAAGCCCTGCCACACACGCCGACGCCCCATCCAAATCTCCAATCCCCGCCAAACCGCAATCTCCGCCAAACCTCTTGGCTTCCCCGGCAAGCTTTTGTAAGGATGCAAACCACGGTCCCGTAGCTCAGGTGGATAGAGCGACAGATTCCTAATCTGTAGGCCACTGGTTCGAGTCCAGTCGGGATCACCATTCTCCGTGGCGAATTCGGACGATCCTTGCGACGCCCTGCGAGGTTAAGCCTTGTTTGGGATTTTTTCCGCTTGTACGACGTTGACGCTTGAACAGTAAGGTCGACGGAAGCGGAATGACGAAGTCTGAGCATCATCACATCACCATTCTCGGGTCCACGGGCTCCATCGGCTGCAGCACGCTCGACGTGGTGGCGCAGCTGGGAGGGCGGGAGCGGTTCGTGGTGGAGGCTCTGACCGGAAACGGCAATATCGCGCTTCTCTGCGAGCAGGCCCGCGCTGTCGGCGCGCGGCTGGCGGTCACCGCCGATGAGAGCCGCTACGCAGATCTGAAATCGGCGCTGGCCGGCACCGGCATCGCGGTTGCGGCAGGCGAAAGCGGGCTGCAGGAGGCGGCGGGGCGCGAAGCGGAGTGGGTCATGGCGGCGATCGTCGGCACGGCCGGCCTCGCCCCGACGCTGACGGCGGCGCGCCGCGGCGCGGATATCGCGCTCGCCAACAAGGAATGCCTGGTTTCGGCCGGGGCTCTCTTCGTGGACGCCGTCTCGACGGGCGGCGGGCGGCTCATCCCGGTCGACAGCGAGCACTCCGCCATCTTCCAGGCGCTGGAGGAAGACCAGCGCCACGCGGTCGAGCGCATCATCCTCACCGCGTCCGGCGGACCGTTCCGCACCTGGTCGCGCGAAGCGATGGCGGGCGTGACGGCCGAGGTCGCCCGGGCCCATCCCAACTGGTCCATGGGCCTGAAGATCTCGATCGGCAGCGCTTCCATGTTCAACAAGGCGCTGGAGATGATCGAGGCCAAGCACCTGTTCGATGTGGCGCCGGAGCAGATCGAGGTGATCGTCCATCCGCAATCGATCATCCATTCCATGGTCGGCTATACCGATGGCTCGGTGCTCGCCCAGCTCGGGGCGCCCGACATGCGCACGGCGATCGGCTATGCCTTGACCTATCCCGAGCGTCCGGCGCTGAATGTCGAGCGGCTCGATTTCGCAAAGCTCGCGCGGCTCGATTTCGAGGCCCCCGACGAGGCCCGTTTTCCCGCACTTCGGCTCGCCCGCACCGCATTGACGCGGGGCGGACTGCAGGGCGCCGCCATGAACGCGGCCGAAGAGACAGCCTTCGAGGCCTTCGTGGACGGGCGGCTCGGCTTTCTCGACATGGCCGATATCGCGGAAACGGTGATGGAGCGGATGATCGACTGGCCGGCCGCCGCCGACATGGACGACGTCTTTGCCGGCGATGCCGCAGCGCGCCGGTTTGCTGTCGAGGCGATCGACATCCGCGCGGCGGCCTGAAGGCGACGACGATGACCTATCGAATGAGCAGCGCTGTCGCGTAAAGCCCGAGCCCGAAGACCACATGCGCGGCAAGGTTGAGGGCCCGCACCCGGTTCGGGTTCGGCAGCCGTGAGGCGGCGATGCCGAGGCCGAGCCCCGGCTGCAGCAGGAACCAGCCCGCCGCCACGGTGACGATGCCCCAGACCAGAGCCGGCATCAGCGTGGGCGCCCTGAACCAGTCGAGACCGACGAAAAAGGCGAGCATGATCCCGTAAAGGATGCCGACGGCGTAATGGCCGATCCAGCCAAGCGCCGTCTCGTTGGAAAACGGTGCGGCATCGCTGATGGAGTCGTGAAAGAGCTGGCCGCGACCGGCATGATAGAACCACCGTCCGACCGGCGCCCAGTTGGCCTTTGGCTGACCGAAGACCGCGGCGAGCAGGATCGCCCAGAGATCCATGGCAAGCGTCGCGCCCACACCGATCGCCAGCCCGCGCCAGATCAGTTCCATCATCATCATCCGTCCCCTGCTCTTCCCCGATCTGCGTCTTCTAGATCAGAATCCGAAGGCTGCGAAGCAGAATATGCGGGACGGGCCGAACGGGCGTTTCGTGACGGCCAGCCGCCTCAGGCGACGGCCCGCGCCAGCGCACAACGCGACCACAGCTGATGCAGCGCGCCGACCAGATGATCGATATCATGATCCGAATGCAGCGGCGTCGGCGTGATGCGCAGGCGCTCGGTCTTCTTTGGTACGGTCGGATAGTTGATCGGCTGGACATAGATGTCGCAATTGTCGAGCAGCAGATCCGAGATCCACTTGCACTTGGCCGCATCCCCGACGATCACCGGCACGATATGGCTCGGATTGGGGAGATGCGGAATGCCGTTGCGATCGAGCGCCGAGCGCAGCCGGCGGACCCGTTCCTGGTGGGCGAAGCGCTCGACCTGGCTTTCCTTCAGGTGACGGATGGAGGCGAGCGCACCGGCGGCCAGCGCCGGCGGCAGGGCGGTGGTGAAGATGAAGCCCGAGGCGAACGAGCGGATATAGTCGCAGAGCGCAGCGGAAGCGGCGATATAGCCGCCCATCACGCCGAAGGCCTTGCCGAGCGTGCCCTCGATCACGGTGAGCCGGTGCATCAGCCCCTCGCGCTCGGCGATGCCGCCGCCGCGCGGACCGTACATGCCGACCGCATGCACCTCGTCGAGATAGGTCATCGCGCCGTAGCGCTCGGCGACGTCGCAGATCTCCTTGATGGGGGCGATGTCGCCATCCATGGAGTAGACCGATTCGAAGGCGACCAGCTTGGGCGCTGCTGGATCGGCCGCCGCCAGCTTCGCCTCGAGATCGGCCACGGAATTGTGCTTGAAGATCACCCGCTCGCACTTGGCATGGCGGATGCCCTCGATCATGGAGGCGTGATTCCCGGCGTCCGAAAAGACGATGATGCCGGGAATGCGCGAACAGAGCGTCCCGAGGGCGGCCCAGTTGGATACGTAGCCGGAGGTGAACAGCAGCGCGGACTCCTTGCCGTGCAGATCGGCAAGTTCCTGCTCCAGCAGAACATGGTAGTGCGTCGTGCCCGAGATGTTGCGGGTGCCGCCAGCACCCGCGCCACAGTGGTCGATCGCCTGCTTCATCGCATCGATCACCTTGGGATGCTGGCCCATGCCGAGATAGTCGTTCGAGCACCAGACGGTCACGTCCTTGACGCCGTCCGCCGTATGCCGCCGCGCCTTGGGGAACGCACCCCGCTGGCGCTCGAGATCGGCAAAGACGCGGTAGCGGCCTTCGGCGTGAAGACCGTCCAGTTCCGATCTGAAGAAGTGCTCGAAGTTCATGCGTGTCTCCAGACCCTTGCCCGTCTCTTGATCGAACCATATCCATGCCGGCGGCGCGCACCCTTGAATCGGGCGGCAGTCTGGGCTTTGTTTTGAATGGTTCCAGATTATCCTGAAGATTTCATTCCACTCTCCTCCGGATCAAGTCAAGACCGGGACCAAAAACAGACCTGTGACACGATATCGCGACCAACCCTGTCGAAGTCGACGTGACGGAAGCGAGGATCGGGTTCGTGGTCTTCAGCTTTCATTCATCATAACTGTCGTCCATTCCGTTAGGGACGTTTTTTATGGCCTCCGATTGGACTTTCGGTAGGTCGCATTTAACTTCTCTGGTTAAGGTTCGGGAAACGGCAGGGTTCTGCCATTTCAAGACTCACGTCGGACGCGGCGGTCGATCATCGTCACGTCCCATCAGGAGAGATGCTTATGAAGAAAGCCATTGTGCTGGCGGTTCTCGCCATGACGGTTGCAAGCTGCAGCCAGACGGAAAAGGGTGCCGGTATCGGCGCCGTCTCGGGCGCGGTCATCGGCGGCGCCGTGACGGGCAATGTCCGTGGCGCGGCCGTGGGTGCGGCCATCGGTGGCGTTTCCGGCGCCGTCATCGGCAATGTCTCGGAACAGCCGGGCCAGTGCTACTACCGCGACCGCGACGGCGGCCGCTACATCGACGACTGCCCGCGCTGATTGCGCGGGTAACGGTCCCTTCGACAGGACACGTGACGAAAAAGCCCCGTTCCGGCGGGGCTTTTGTTTCTGTAACGTCACACTAACGACGGTTTCTCACGTCACGAGGCGTTGGAGACTTCATCCCGTTCACGAGGATGTGTAGTGTCACGGGACATCGCAAGCGTGCAAACGTTTGAGAAGACGGCATCGCTTTCCGTGGGCGATCGCTACAGGACTGTCAGCCGACACGGGATGCGGAATCGAATGCGTTTGCCGACTTTCAGTCTCGCGTACCGTAAGGCCGGCCTAGCCCTCGGCGTCGCCGCGCTCGCGCTGTGCGGGCCCGTCTCCGTGCAGGACGCCGCCGCGTTCAAGCTGTTCGGCATCAATTTTTTCGGCAAGGACAAGGACGAGGAAGCCGCCGAGGTCATCGATCCCGTGACCTACACCGTGACCTTGAACGAGGGCACGGAGGACGACGAGCTAAAGAGTGCGCTGTCCGGCAGCTCGCGGCTGGTGCAGGACAAGGACAAGCCCGTGTCCGGCAATCTCGGCCTCGCCATCAAGGCGCGGGACGACCGCGACCGGTTGCTGGCGGCGCTCTACGAAAAGGCCCGCTATGGCGGCACCGTGCAGGTGACGGTCGCCGGCAAGGCGCTCGAGAGCCTTCCGCCCGACCCGGTCTTTCCCGCCGGGGCGCCTATTCCGGTCGTCATAACCGTCGATCCCGGCCCGGTTTTCACCTTCGGCAACATTCTTCTCGAAAGCGATGCAGGCGGGCGCGACCCCAAGGTCTATGCGCTTGAGCCGGGCAACCGCGCCGACTCCACCCTGATCATCAAGGCCGGAGAGAAGATCGTCGAGGACCTGAAGACGGAAGGAAGGCCGCTCGCGACCCTGAAAACGCGCACCGCCGTCGCCGATCACAAAACCAACACCGTCGATGTCACGATCGGCGCGGAAGGCGGCCCGGTCGCCCCGTTCGGCGCTGTCGCCATCAAGGGCGCACGCACGGTCAACGCGGATTTCATCGCGGATTATTCGCGCCTCAACACCCGCCGGCAATATTCGCCGGAGGAAATGCGCAAGGCCTCCGAGCGTCTGCGCCAGCTCGGCGTCTTCTCCAGCATCACCATCCGCGAGGCCGAGCAGCTGGCGCCGGATGGCTCGCTGCCGCTGACGATCGAGGTTTCCGAAGGCAAGCACCGTTATTTCGGCGCAGGCGCCAAGTTTTCGTCGACTGACGGTTTCGGCGTCCAGGGATATTGGGGGCATCGCAACCTGTTCGGCGAGGCCGAATCGCTGCGCATCGAAGGCTCGATCGACCGGCTGGGCGAGACCAAGGAGATCACCGATCTCGACTATACCGCCGGCATCCTCTTCACCAAGCCCGGCGTCTTCGATCCCTATTCGACGCTGACCGCCAGCGTGAAGGCGTCTCTGATGGATCCCGATGCGTACAAGGCGCAGGTGGTGACCGGCGCCATCGGCATCGCCTACGAGCTGTCCGAGGTCGATACCGTCTCGGTCGGTGCGGAACTCGCCTGGAACAACATCGAGGACGCGTTCGGAGAGCGGACCTATCTCACGCCGTCCATCCCGCTCGACTATGTCCGTGACGCCCGCAACGACAAGCTCAACCCGACCGAAGGCTATCGGGCGACGCTCAGCATCAAGCCGAGCTACGATATCTACGGCCAGACGTTCTTCTCGACGTTCGAAGGCTCGGCCACCGGCTATCTCGGTTTTGGCGAAGACGACAAATACGTCCTGGCCGGTCGTCTCGGCGCCGGCACCATCGCGGCCGATGGCGGTCTGAACGACATTCCGGCAACGCGCCGCTTCTTCCTGGGCGGCGGCGGCACGGTGCGCGGCTTTTCCTATCAGGAAATCAGCCCGCGCAATGCCGACAACGACCTTCTCGGCGGCCGCTCCTACGTCAATGCCAATGTCGAAGCCCGCATCGGCGTGACGAAGACGATCAGCATCGTGCCCTTCATCGATGCCGCGACCGTGTCGGCCAAGACGGTTCCGGACTTTTCGGGCGTCAAGATCGGCGCCGGCATCGGCGTGCGCTACCTGACGTCGGTCGGACCGATTCGCGTGGATTTTGCCGTGCCTCTGAACCCCTATGAGGGGGGAACGCGCTACGGCATCTATGCCGGGATCGGCCAGACGTTCTAAACGTCGGCCAAGGGTCGAGCGGAGCCTGTCTCGGCCGTCCCCGGCGGCACGCTGCCGTTGCAATGACATGATCGCGACATAGGCGTCGGGGACATGATGACGACCGAGACAGCACCTCGGCAGGGCAAGTTCGCTCTGGCTTGAGACGATATGGCAATGGCAGAGAGATGGAGCCTTTTCCGTGAACCGACATTCACCGAAAGGCTCGAGCAGCCAGGGCGAGACGCCGACCTGGCATGGAGCAGACGATGACACGGATTTTCTCGATCGCCTTGCGCGGCTTTGCCTATCTCCTCGGCCTCGTGGTCGTCCTCGCGCTGGCCTTCGTGCTGTTTGCGGGCTTCACGGCGCCGGGCGCCCGCATGGTTGGGAACCTGATCGAGAAATACGCCTCGACGCCGGACCAGATTGTCCAGATCAATGATCCGAGCGCGCTCCTTACCGGCAGTTTCAAGGCCGGCTCCATTGCACTCTACGACAGCAAGGGCGCCTACGCCGAAATCCGCGAACTGACACTCGACTGGACGCCGACCGCGCTGTTCTCCAAGCGTTTCGACGCCGCAAGCCTCAAAGCCGGTTACATCCGCATCGACCGCCTTCCCATTCCCTCGCAGCAGACGGAGGAGGTCCGCTCCAGCTTCGCGCTGCCTCTCGACGTGAAGATCGACCGCTTCGACCTCGAGGAAGTGGTCATCGGCAAGGCGATTGCCGGCGAGGATCAGGTGTTGAACGCGGGTGGCACGGTCAATGCCACGAATTCCAGCATCGCGGCGACGGTCGCCGTCGCCCAGCGCGACCGGCCGGATGCAAAGGCCCTCGCCGATATCGTCTACGACCCCGCCGCCAACGCGCTGAAGCTCGAAGCCAGCATCGATGAGCCGAAGGGCGGCATGCTTGCCCGCGCCCTGCGCCTGCCCGGCGAGCCCGCCGTCACCGTTCGCCTGACGGGTGATGGCCCGCTTTCGCGCTGGACCGGAACCGCGACCGCCGCCCTCGACGGCCAGGAGGTCCTGAAGCTCGACGGTGCCCACACTTTGGCGCCGGACGGGTACCGGACGGTGGCGCTCAATGGCGGCGGCACCTTCGCGGCCCTCCTGCCGGAAAGCCTGCGCCCGCTGTTCCAGGGCACGACCGCGATCGACATCGCGGCCGCCCTGCAGGACGGCACGGCGTTTCGCATCGATCGAGGTCGCATCTCCACCGCGGCGATCGACATCAATGCGGCCGGTACCGTAAGCACGGTCGGCAAGAACGACCTCAAGGTGACGCTTGCCGGCGTCGATGGCCCCGCGCCCCTGCGCCTGCCGCTTGCCGGCGGCACCGCCGAATTTGCCGTTCGTTCGGCCGATCTGTCCCTCCTCGGCGACGCCCGCTCTGCCGTGCTCGATCTCAATGCCGCACTCGATCGCGCCGTGCTGCCGCAAGGAACCATCGAGACGGCGGCGCTCAAGGCGCATAGCGATGCGTTCAATATCGCGGACCGCAGCGGTGCCGTCACACTTTCGCTGACGACGGGTGCGACGCGGCTCGCCAATGCCGATCTCGACCGTCTCATCCGGGGGCCTCTGACGATCGACGGTCGCCTCGACGTGCGCCCGGACGCTATTGCATTCGATCCGCTGACGATCGACACCGCAGCAACCGACGGCACTCTCACAGGCCGCTACGACCTGACGAGCGGCACCCTTGCCACCGATCTTCGCCTGACGGCACCGGCAGACGCCCTGCCGCCGGCCGTCGCCAGCCGCACAGGTGGCCCGGTCACGCTCGATGGACGGATCGAAACGGGCGCCGATGGTGCCCTGTCGCTCTCCGGCCTGTCGCTGAAGGCGCCGACGCTCGACGCCACGGGCAATCTTGCCCTCCAGTCGGGAAGCCTGACCGGGCGGATCGACGCCACCGTTCCCGACATTGGCGCTTTTGCCGCCAATGCGAGCGGTCGCGCCACCGTCGCCGCGGACATCTCCGGCCCGTTGAGCGCGCTGGGCATCAAGGTGGAAGCCAAGACCGATCAGGCGACCCTTGCCGGAAAGTCCGTCACCGGCCTGACGGTCGTGGCCGATACGACCTTGCGGGGCGGCCTGCCGGTCGGCAAGCTCACAGCCAATGGTGCGGTCGATGGCCAGACGGTCACGGCAACGGCAGACCTTACCTCCGAAAACGGTGCGCTGGCCATTCCGGCGCTCGAGGCGACGGTGGCGGAAAACCGGATCACCGGCGCGCTCACCTTCACGCCGGACTTTCAACCGAACGGCACCTTGAACTTCGCCCTGCCGAATGTCGGTGCGCTCGCATCGCTGGCCGGCCAGACGGCGGCCGGCGACCTCGCCGGCAAGGCGGATATCGTCAGCCGCGACGGCAAGACCTCCGTTGCGATCGATGCCACTGGCAGCGGCCTGTCGCGCGGCGACCTCTCGATCGTCCAGCCGCGCGCACAAGTGATGATCAGCGACCTCAAGAACCTCACCGTCGAGGGCAAGATCACGGCGGATTCGCTCGGCCAGGGCGCCAATCGCGCCACAGGCGCAACGATCACCCTGAACAAGCTGGGCGCAGACACGAACATCGCGCTCGACGGCACCTTCGACAATGCGCCGCTTTCGCTGAAAGGCGCTGTGACCACGCAGGGTGGCGCGCCGTCCTTCACGATCCAGTCGTTGAATGCAGCCCCGCGCGGCATCCCGCTCGAACTCTCCGATCCGAAAACGCTGGCACTCGATCAGGGCGGCGTTCGCCTCGACAATTTTGCCATCCAGCTTCCCGGCGGCACGGCGAGCGTGACCGGCCTCGTCGGCCAGACGCTCGACGTGACCGTCGCCGTGCGCGGCAACCCCGCCGTCGAATATGCCCAACCCATCGAAGGCGGCGAGGCGCGCGTCGCCATCACGACGGCCGATATCACCGCTCGCGGACCCATGACCGGCGCCATCATCGACGTGAAGGGCAAGCTCGCCTATGTCGCCGTTCCCCAGGGTCGGCTCGAGACGGTCGGCGTCGTCGCCCACAGCGACCGTTTCGACATCACGGGCCGCCAGGGGGCGATCCGCGCAAGCATCGACGCCGGCGCGACCCGCTTCGTCAATGCCGATCTCGGCCGTCTCCTGCCGAGCCCCCTGAAGCTCGATGCAACCATCACCGTAGCGCCCGATGCGGTCGGTTTCGATCCCGTCACCATCGACAGCGCCGGTCTCGACGGTGCCGTCAACGGTCGCTTCCAGATGAGCGACAGCAGCCTGCGCGCAGCGCTGCGCCTCAGCGCGCCGCCGGCGGCCCTGCCCGCAGCGCTCGCGTCGCGGTTCGACACCAACCTCGCGCTCTCGGCAAACGTCACGCGGGACGCAGCCGGGGCTCTCAACGTCACCAACATCGCGGTGGAGTCGGGCACCATCACGGCCAATGGCTCTCTGTCGCTTGTCGATGGACAAGTGACGGCGGCAACGGCCGGCACGCTGCCCGATCTCGGCAAGGTCCTCGCCGACGCCAAGGGGAGTGCCCGCTTCACGCTGGACGCGACAGGCCCGGTCGAGCGTCCTCTCGTCAAGGCCGAGGTCCGCTCCAGCGGTGCGACGCTCGCCGGGAGGACACTGAGCGATCTCGTCGCCGCTGCCACCGTGACCGCCGACCCCGCAAATCCGCAGGCCGCGATCACCGCCACCGGCGCGCTCGGCGGCCAGGCGATCGACATCCGCACGCAGCTGGCAACGACGAACGGACGCATCCGCATCCCCGAACTTGCCGCCCGCATCGGCGACAACCGGCTGGACGGCAGCATCGACCTCACCGAGGCCTACGAGCCGAACGGCACCATCACCTTCAACCTGCCGGATGTCGGCCTGATCGCGGCGATGGCCGGCGAGCGGGCATCGGGCGATCTTGCGGGCTCCGCTACCATTGCCAGCACCAATGGCAAGACATCCCTCGCGCTGAAGGCCTCCGGCTCGGGCATCAAACGGGGCGATCTCGTCATCACAAAGCCGGAGGCCGACATCACCGTCGATGACCTGAAGGCTCTGGCCATCCGCGGCACGGCAAAGGTGGAAACGATCGCGCAAGGGGCAAACCGCCTGTCCAATCTCGACCTCGCCTTCGACCAGAAGCAGGCGGGCCTCACCGATGTCCGCCTCGACGCCGTCTACGACAACGCGCCGCTCGTCTTTCGCGGCGCGATCGAGACCGGGGCCGCACGGACGACCGTCCGGCTTGCGACGCTATCGGCCGCCCCGCGCCAGATCGCTCTCAAGCTTGTTGCGCCCTCCACTATCATCATCGAGAACGGCACGGTTCGCGTCTCCGATCTGCGCATCGGCGCGTCCGGCGGCACGCTTGCGGTCACCGGCACGGCTGGGGACACGCTCGACCTCTCCGTCCGCCTCGACCGCCTTCCCGCCCGGCTGATCAATACCGTCTCGCCGACGCTCGGCGCGGACGGGACGATCAATGGCTCGATCGTCGCCAAGGGCACGGCGTCGGCACCCAATGTCACCTATGACCTGCGCTGGGCCAATGCCACCGTCGCCCAGGCAAAATCCGCCGGCGTCGGCGCGCTGACCATCACCGCGAAGGGCGGCTTTGCCGATAATAGCGTGACCCTGGACACCGACATTCGCGGCGGCGGCGGGCTCGCCTTCAGGGGCGGCGGACGGCTCGGGGTCACCGGAAACCGGCCGATCGACATGAAGTTCAACGGCGACCTGCCCTTCTCGCTGCTCGGCCCGATCCTCGCGCAGAACGGTTTCGTGCTGACCGGAACGGCCAAAGTCGATGCGGCGATCTCCGGCGCCGTCTCCGCCCCGATCGTCAACGGCTCGGTGACCACCTCCGGCGCACGCCTTCTCGATGCGCGCCGCAACCTCTCCATCAACGGCCTCACCGCCAATGTCGTGCTGGCGGGACAGCAGGCGCGGATCGAACGGCTGACGGGCACGCTCTCGACCGGCGGCTCGCTCGCCGTCACCGGCACGATCGGCATCGAGCCCAGCTCGGGCTTCCCGGCCGATCTCGACATCCGCCTCGCAAAGGCCACCTATGTCGATGGCAGCCTGCTGACCGCGAACCTCGATGGCACGCTGAAACTCACCGGTCCTCTGACCGGATCGCCGATCCTCAGCGGCCGCGTCGCCATTCCCAAGGCATCCATCACCATCCCCGAAAAGCTTCCGGCCTCCCTGTCGGAGATCAACATCAAGCATCGCAATGAGCCGGCCGACGTGCGCCGCATGCAGGCGGAGGTGAAGAAGGATGCCGGCGACGGCGGCACCACCCAGAAGAGCGGCGGCATCGGCTTCGACATGACGGTTGCGGCCTCCCGCATCTTCGTGCGCGGCCGCGGCGTCGATGCGGAACTCGGCGGCGATCTCGTCATCCGCGGAACTGCGGCGAGCCCGGCCGTGACCGGCGGGTTCCAGATGAAGCGTGGGCGGCTGGAGATCCTCGGCAAGCGGATCGACTTTACCGAGGGGACCATCACCTTCGGCGGCAACCTCATCCCCGCGCTCGATCTCGATGCGACCTCGACGGCCGGCTCGACCACCGTCACCGTCAACGTCGCGGGCCTTGCCAACAGCCCCAACGTCACCTTCAGCTCGTCCCCGGCCCTGCCGCAGGACGAAATCCTTGCCCAGCTGATCTTCAACCGATCGCTTTCCAAATTGTCGGCCGTGCAGATCGCGCAGCTCGCCAGCGCGGTGGCGCAGCTTGCCGGAGGACAGGGCGGGTCCCTGTTCGATGGCCTGCGCAACAAGCTCGGCGTCGACGATCTCGACGTTTCCACGGACGACGGTGGCGGCGCGGTGTTCCGGGCCGGCCGCTATATCAACGATCGCACCTATCTCGAACTGCAACAGAGTTCGGACGAAGGCGCCAAGGCCGTCATCAATCTCGACGTCGGCCGCGGCGTGAAGCTGCGCGGCGAAGCGGGTTCGGAAGGCGGCGGCGCCGGCGTTTTCTACGAGAAGGAATATTGACGCGCCGGAACGATCGGTCCAGCGGCGGGGCACGCGTAGGCGCTGATGGATCTGCGATGCGCAATCTGCCGAGAGGGCGCTTGCAATTTGCGCGAACGGCAACGCAAATTTACCAATCTTGTCTCTTTCTGCGGTGGCGCTGACGGTGCAAAGTCCGCCGCGACACGTTTGGCTGAGGGAAGACGCATATGGTATCGATCGGGTTGATTGGCGTACCGCTGGAAGAGGGCTCCGGGCGCCGGGGCTGCAGCATGGGCCCGACGGCGCTCCGGATTGCGGGCATCGACCAGGTCATGGCCGATCTCGGCTTCGATGTCGCAGACCACGGAGATCTTCGCCCGACACCCGTCGAAGGCCTCGGGCGGCATCCGGGCGCCAAACATCTCTCCGTCGTCGCCGGCTATGTCAGGGCGCTGGAGGAAGCGACCTATGACACAGCGTCGAAAGGCGCCGTGCCGGTCATCCTCGGCGGCGACCATGCGCTCTCCATGGGCAGCGTCTCGGGCATGGCCCGCCACGCCGCCGAGGCCAAACGGCCGCTCTTCGTTCTGTGGCTTGATGCCCATGCCGACTTCAACACGCCGGAGACATCGCCGTCGGGCAACATGCACGGCATGCCCGTCGCCTTTTTCTGCGGCCAGGCCGAATTCGCAGACATCCTGCCGTCCGGACGTTCCCTCGTTGATCCGAAGCGCGTCTATCAGGTCGGCATCCGCTCGGTCGATGAAACCGAACGCCAGGAGATCAACCGGCACGGCGTCAATGTCTACGACATGCGCGCGCTCGACGAGATGGGTGTCGCCGCCATCGTCAAGGAGATCCTGACGGCCGTGGAGCGGGAGAACGGACTGCTGCATGTCAGCCTCGACGTCGATTTCCTCGAGCCCGACATCGCCCCCGGCGTCGGCACCACCGTTCCCGGCGGCGCCACTTTCCGGGAAGCGCATCTGGTCATGGAAATGCTCTGCGACAGCGGTCGCGTGTCCTCGCTCGACCTCGTGGAACTCAATCCCTTCCTGGACGATCGCGGCAAGAGCGCCCGCGTCATGGTGGAGCTTGCCGCCAGCCTGTTCGGCCGCCGCATCCTCGACCGCCCGACCCGCAGCGGTTGAACAGGCATTCGCGAGGGATGAAAAGCTCTTTTAACCATTGGTGAGATATCCTGCAGTCTGAAAATCCGTTGTGGTTTTGAATCCGGGGACAACAGACATGAGCAATGCATTGACAATGGCCGGCTTTGGCGGCGAAACGCTGGAAATCATCGCATTCCGGCTTCACGATCAGGAATTCTGCGTCAAGACCACGACGATTCGCGAAATCCGTGGCTGGGCTCCCTCGACGCCGATCCCGCATTCCCCGCCGGAGGTCATCGGCGTGATGAACCTGCGCGGCACCGTCATTCCGATCATCGATCTCGCGCACAAGCTCGGCATGAAATCGACCGTCGCCAACGAGCGCAGCGCCATCGTGGTGGCCGAAGTGCACTCGATGGTCGTCGGCCTCGTGGTCGATCGCGTCTCCGACATCCTGACCGTCCAGGGCAGCCAGGTCCAGCCGGTTCCCGAGGTCACGACCTCCTTCGACAAGGCCTATGCGGAAGGCATTATCGCCAACGAGAACGGCATGATCTGCTTCCTCAATCTCGCGCGCATGTTCAAGGAACGCGACGTCGAGGAAATGGCCGCCTGACAGCTGTCGGACAGCTATTTTACATCTTGCTGTTACATGCCCATGAGAAGACCGGACGGCGGCGCGGGACCATCCCCGCGCCACCGCGATCCGGAGATGTTGGAGCATGTGGAGACACAAGAAGCCGTCACTGGCAGTCCTGTTGTTTATGGCCTTCCTACCGGCCACATTGATGACCGGCATCCATTTCAGCCGGATCATTCTCACCGATAATTTTCATGAGGTCGTGCCGGGGCAGCTCTATCGCTCGGCCCAGCCCTCGGGCGCCGATCTCTCGGACTACAAATCCCGCTACGGCATCCGCACCGTCGTCAACCTCCGGGGCGAAGGCAGATCTGCCTGGTATCGCGAGGAAGCCGAAACGACCGCGCGCGAGGGCCTGGTGTTGATCAACTTCCGGATGTCGGCCTACCGGGCCCTCACGCTGGAAGAGAGCCGCGCACTGGTCGCGATCCTGCGGGATGCGCCGAAACCCATTCTCATCCACTGCAAGTCGGGCGCCGATCGCACGGGTCTGGCAAGCGTCATCTACGAGAGCCAGATCGCCGGCAAAGACGAGAAGACGGCAGAACGCCAGCTCTCCATCGCCTTCGGCCACTTTGCCGTTCCCTTCCTGTCTTCGGCCTACGCCATGGACGAAAGCTGGAAAGACTTCGAGGCAACGCTCGATGGGTTGGACCAGCAGCCGAAGACATAGAGTGTTCTTACGATCCGAAGAACAGCGAAGACGCGCTATGGCGCGGGCTTGCCCAGCCGCCTGTCGTAGCCATCGAGGATCCGCTTGACCAAAGCAGGGTAATCCTCGTCGAAATGATGGCCTCCCTCGATCGGGATCACCTCGATGCCGGTGTCCTTCAGCGTGGGGCAGACATCGTCCTCTTCGTCGGTGCCGTAGACGCACTGGACGAGCGCGGGATTGATGGTCTTCAGGTCGTCGGCCGGATCGCCATGGCCATCGGCCGCCGCCGCACCCAGCCAGCCGAGGACGGAAATCTTGTAGTCCACCTGATGCGATACGGCGAGAAGCGAGATCTGCGAGACGCGGGCGCGGTCGGCAGCCGGCAGGAGATTATAGGTCCGCGGCAGCACGTCCGCACCGAAGGAATAGCCGATCAGCAGGACGCGTTTGACGTTCCAGCGCTTGGCATAGAGCCCGATGATCCGCGACACGTCGTTCGCCACCTCCTGCGGCTCGCGTTCGGCCCAGAAATATCGCAGCGAATCCAGGCCGACGACCGGCATGCCCTGCTGCTGCAGAACGTCGCCCACCTCCTTGTCGATGTCGCGCCAGCCGCCGTCGCCCGAAAGCACGATGGCCATCGTGTCGCGCGTCGGCTTGGTGTCGAGAACCGTCAGGGGCAGGCCGAGCGGATTGTCGTCACCCCCGCTGTTGGCCACGAGATCCGACAGCGTATCGGAAAAATCCTGCCAGATGTCGCCGTCGCTATCCTGAACGTCGATGTCGTCATGCTTGGCCTTCAGCGCATCGACATGCGTCCGGCCGTCGGCCGGGGCCGCCGCGCCGAGGAGCACGGTCACCGGATCGGGCAGCGGTCCATCCGTCAGGCCGTATTCCATCCGGTTGCCGACGGTGCGCTTGTCGGCCGGCGTGCAAAGCTCGCGCATCAGCGCAATGCCGGCCTCCGGATCGGCGGCCAGCGTGTGGCCGATCGTGGCCGGCGGCGTCTGCGCGGCGATTGCCAGCGCCAGCGCACCGCCCGCGCCGACACCGGCGACGATGGGAAGATCGTAATCCGAATTGTCGAGCGAGCGCTGGATCTGCTGGCTGAGCGCCTCGATGTCCGAGACCATGTAGACGCAGTCGCCATCGTCCTTGGCAAGGGCGGCGAGATAGGAAGGAAGATCTATCCCGATCACCAGCGCGCCCTCACCCGTCATCCGGGCGGCAACGCCGTCTTCCTTCGCACCCCATCCGGGCGCATCCGACACGAGAACCACGGCGGCCTTCACCTCGCCGGCCGGCTTCAAGATGCGCGGCGAAGGGATCATGCCGGTATCGAAACCGGAGGCATCCTGGGCGAGAGCCGCGCAGGGCGCGGTCGCCAGCAGACTTAAAACGGTCAACGTCTTCAACAGTCTCATTTCTTCACAAGCCCTTTCACGCCGCCGCCGATCAGGAACGTGGCGTCCATCAGCGACAGGATCGGACTGATCCCCCCACCGGCTGCCATGTAACGAGGCTCCCATCGAGGATGGAATTTCGTTTTGAAGGCCTTCAGGCCCTTGAAGTTGTAGAAGCGCTCGCCGTGCTCGAACACCGTCCGCCCGACCTTGTCCCAGACCGGCGAGGATCGTCGTTCCGAGAGGCCGGCGAGCGGCGCCATGCCGAGGTTGAAGCGCTTGAAGCCGCGATCGCGCAGATGCTCCATGACCGAGACGAACAGAAAGTCCATCGAACCCTTGGGCGCGTCCGGCGAAAACCGCATCAGGTCCACCGAGCCCTCTTCCAGCGTATCGGTGACGAGAATATTGGCAAAGGCGACGATCCTGCCGTCGACCTTGAGAACCGCCACCGGCTGGCGGCAGAGATAGTCGCGCGAAAATGCGCCGAGCGAAAAACCCTTCTCCTTGGCATCGTGGTGGGCAAGCCAGCCATCCGAAACCGCCTGGAGATCATCGAGGATCGCCGGCACGTCGGCCGCCTCGATAAGTTCGAACGAGAGCCCGTCGCGCTGTGCCCGGCTCACCGTCTGGCGCAGCGTCGCCCATTTGCCGCCTTTCAGCGAAAAGCTGGTCAGGTCCATCGTGGCGATTTCCCCGAGGCGGAAGGCCCGCAAGCCGGCATCGGCATAATAGGAGAGCCCGGCCGGCGAGACCTGATAGAACACCGGGCGGCACCCGACGGCGCGGGCGCTTTCGACGAACTGCCAGATCAGATCCGGCCAGGCGTCCCGCGGACCCACCGGATCGAACAGCGCGATCCAGGAACGCGCCTGCCGGCCATACATGATGAAAGCCCGCGCATCATGGGAAAACATAAGGCTCTTGTCGCCCATCAGGACGAGATTGGCATCCGACATCCCCTGCTGCGCGATGATCGCCATCGCCCTGTCCAGATCCGCGGGCGAAGGCGTTTCGATCGTCCCGCGCGCCGGTCGCATGAGGCTCCAGAAGGCGACGGCGCCGGAAAAGAGCACGAGGCCGAGCACGGCGCGCAGGCCACGCGGCGCCTCCGCCGATAGCTCGAACTCCCACCAGAGCCGGTTGGAATATTCGACGTCGCGATAGACGAACAGCAGCAGCGCCACGGCAAACAGGCAGAGCGCGCCCATGGCGGTCAGCCACGGCACCGTCAGGGCCGTGCTCGTCATCGTTGCCGGCCGGGTGAACACACGGCGACTGATCAGCAGGCTGATGATGAAGAACCCGAGCAGCCCCGCCTCGAACAGGGCTACGGCCTTGACCAGCGACAGGAGAAGCGCTGCCAGCGAAAGCCCGAGCGCTGCCCACCAGGCGCCATCGAGCCGGCGCGCAAGACCGCGCGCGGCGATCAACAAGGCAAGGCCGAGCACGCTTGCAAGGAAATGCGCACCCTCGATGACCGGCAGCGGCACGTAGTCCGCAAGGAAGGCGAGGTTTTCGTCCGGCGTCGGCGTGACGCTGGAAAACACCAGCATGGCGGCAAGGACCAGGGCCAGCGCCGAAAGAAGCAGCGGCGTCAGCCGTCCTGCAACCCGCCGCAGACTGGACCCCACCGGCTTTTTCGCAAGCGTGCGCACCTCGGCGATGACGACGAACAGGACGGCGAGGAGCAGCGGCACGACATGGTAGATCAGCCGGTAGAGCGCCAGCGCCCCGAGAACCGTATCGACGCTCGCCGTCTGGCCGAGCGCTGCGACGATCACGGTCTCGAACACGCCGAGACCTGCCGGCACGTGGCTGAGGACGCCGAGCCCGACGGCGACCGCATAGATGGCGAGGAAGGCCGGCCAGCCGATCGTGCCGTCGGGCAGCAGCACATAGAGGACGGAAGCCGAGGCCGCGAGATCGAGAACCGTGACGAGGAACTGCCGCGATGCGGTGCGGGAATCCGGCAGGCGCACGGAGATGCGGCTGAAAACCAAGGGCTGTCCGTCGCGACCCGCGACCATCAGCGCGACGATGCCGGTCAGGACGAGAATGGCGACGACCCGCAGGCCGGAGGCCGGAAGCCAGGTGAGCGGCGCGATTTCCGGCGCAATGGCGAGAATGCTGAGCGACCCGACGGCGGCAAGGCCGAGCCCGAAGGCAAGCGTCACGAAGGCGATGACCCCGCCGATCTCTTCCGGCTTCAGGCCGAGTCGCGAATAGGCGCGATAACGGATCGCCCCGCCGCTCAAGGGTCCGAAGCCCGCGGTATTGCCGACCGCATAGGCCGCAAAGGCGGTCAAGGCGACATCGTTGTAAGGCAGGCGATGCTTGACGTAGGACAGCGCGCTGACATCGTAGAAGGTCAGGGCGAAGAAGCTGAGACCGGTGAACACGAGCGCGAGCGCGATCGCCGTCCAGCGCGTGGAATCGAGCGCCGCCATGACGTCCTCGTAGCGGACTTCCGACGTCAGGTGCACGATGGCGATGACGACGATGGCAGCGATCAGGAGGATGGCACCGCCGGCGGCAAACCGGCTGATCCCCCCGAAGCGCGCGAGAATGCCGTGAGGTTCGTCAGGTCCCGCATCCATGAGAGGTGCGCCGGCGGATGCAGGGGTCGAAGGCGTCGGATCGGGAAGGGTCATGGAACCACATGCGTGTAATGGAAACCGGAAAAGCGCTATATCGCAATGCTCTATATCGCCGGGCTGCGCTGCTTGACAGTGAACTTCCTGTAACGTTCGGATGCAGTGCGAAACGGAGCGGGCGCATGGCGACGTCGAGGTTGGTCCTGGCTTTCATCAGCAATTCCGGCAATACGAGGGCAGAGCGCGGCGCGATCTCTTGAAGAGGCGCCGGACCCGGCTATGTCTCGACGCAGTTCAGGCGGGCAGAATGACGAACAGCAAGAGCGGCGGCGCAGACATGGGTGACGAGGCGAACGATCGGGACCCGGTCGCAAGCCCCGTGACGACGAGAGACGCCGAGGATCTCCCGCGCGAAGATGCTCCGCAGTCCGGCCTGCGCGGCACGCTGAGACGGCTCTATTACGGCACCGACGGCCAGGCCGTCGGCTTCCAGGTGACGATCGGCATCGTCGATCTCGCCGTCATCCTGTTTTTCCTCGCCGGCCCCTATCTGGCGCGGCACGGCACATATCTCGTCATCGACTATGCGATTGCGGCCCTGATCGCCTTCGAACTCACGGCGCGGGCGCTGATCGCCAACAATCCCTGGCGGTTTCTCGTCCGGCCGATGACGCTGGTGGATATCGTCATTCTCGCGACGCTGCTCTTTCCCGAGACGTTTTCGAACTTCGCCTTCCTCCGGGCGCTGCGCATATGGTCCTTCAGCCAGAGCCGCGTCTTCGGCATTCTGGTTCACCGGGCCGGCTGCCGCGAGTACCAGGAGGTCATCGGCGCCTGCATCAATTTCGTCACGTTCCTCTTTCTCGTCACGGGCTTCGTCTATACCGCCTTCTTCGCGACGGAATCCGGCATCTCCGGCTTTGTCGATGCGCTCTATTTCACGGTGGCGACCATCACCACCACGGGCTTCGGCGATATCACCCTGCCCGGCACGCTCGGCAAGCTCACCTCCATCGTCACGATGATCTTCGGCATCTCCCTGTTCGTGCGCTTGGCACAAGCCATCGTCCGGCCCAACAAGGTGCGGTTTTCCTGCCCCCAGTGCGGATTGAACCGGCATGACGCCGACGCCGTCCACTGCAAGGCCTGCGGCCACATTCTCAACATTCCCGACGAAGGCATGTGATCCGGCGAAAAGGATCTCGCGCATCCAGACCCGCGCAAGCCTCTGCAGGCTTGATAGGGCGTGTTTCCCGAGAATCGCATCCGGTTGCGAAATCAGGACACATTGTGCCGCTATGGCACAGGCTTGATTCTTGGCAAGAACGCCCGCTCCTGTTAATTTGATATGCGGAAACCGTCATGACAGAAACGATCCTGCTGACACTCTACGCGCTCGTCGCATTGCTTTTTCTCGAGATGACCTATCGCGAAGGCGAGATGTCGCTGGCGGGGGGCTGGGATATCATGCGCGTCGTCGGCCTGTTGTACTGCCTGGCATGGCCGCTCCTGATTGTGCACGTCAGCATTGTTGCCTATCGTGATCGGCATGCCCGCTGACCCTGTCGATCGCGGCGACCGCTTCTAGCGCCGAGAGACCGACGTCCCCTCCCTCGCGCATCGTCACCGCACTGGACTCCGGGCAAAGACAAGCTCATAGGGCTTTACCAGGCGAGCGACGACCAGACGGAGACGAAGAAGCGGCATGACGCAGGTGACGAGAGGCCGTTCGGGACGCGTATTCTTTGCCATCGCGGTTCTCGTCGTCTTCACGGCGATCCTCGGCACGGTGCTGGGGGCCAACGACCTGCGCAACCTCAATATCGTCCTGGCCCGTTTCGGCTATCCGCCGGTCAAGCTCGAACAGCTTTTCCCCTTCGCGAAGCCGACGGTCCGCGATGCGCAAGGTGTCGATCTGCCCGTCATCCGCGTCGTCAAGGGCATCCGCCTGCCGTCGCCGACGATCCGGGTTCCGCGCTACGCCCGCGCCAATCTTGATGGGATCCCGACCACCTTCGTCCGATCGATCCGGATGGATCCCCGCCGCCTCTGCGAAACGCTCCGTGCAAACGGCTTCCCCGATATCGCCTGGACCGCAAGCGCCGTCGGCGGCCAAGGCTCCGAATGCTCCTCTTTCCTGCCGATCGGCCGCGGCGCGCAAGCCGGTGCGGGACCGGCACCACGGCCGGAGGTCGCCGCCTCAAATGCGCCGCCCAGAGAGCCATCGGGCGAGAACTTCGATCCGGACAACGAACCCCTGATCGAGGCGCCGCCGGACGAACCGCCGCCGCCGCAACAATCCTCCGTCTTCGTGCTCTTGAAGGGTGATCTGCAAGGCCGCGTCCTGACCTTCCGCGTCAAGTTCAACATCGAGCTGGAAGCGGACAGCACGGCCGTCCTTAAGGCCGGCAGCCGTGCCGTCGAAGCCTTCCTGCAGGAGGTGCGCTGGCAGGACGATGGCGAGATGCTCCGTCAGATCGCAGCGCTTCAGGAGTTCGACAAGGACGAATTCGGGAGCCGTATCGCATTCAAGCGGGAACGGGTCGATCTGCCGCGGTTCAACTTCCTCGCCCGCAAGAGCGAAAAGCCGCGCCGCAAGATCAGCGACGCCTTCTTCGATCCATCCGCCTGGCTGCCTTTGAGCGATGCGGATGCATTCCTCTGGATGCCGAAGAGCGCGCTTCGCGCCTTCGAGCCACCGCCCTTCCCCCGAACATAGGTTCTCTTGCGAGCGGCGCTCGTCTTCAATATTAGAGTTAACCAATAGACTCGTCTTTTGGATCGGCCGGTTGCCAAACACCCTTATATTTAATAGATCATTAATTGCGACTATTGATCGGCGGAACAGCACTTCGAAGCCGGGTTTATTACGAAGCTTTACGTATCAATTTGGCACGCAACTGTGCCGGTTCAGTATAAGCCAAGCGCATATTAAACCTTCGTCCTTTCAGATCCATAAGAACCTCGATTGCAGGGAACCAGCCAATGAGCCCCCATTCCTTACTGCAGAAAAAAGGTCGTTCCGGAACACCCGGCGTCGCAAGCACGTGCCCTGGTGCACGCCCACCCCTGCGCGACGCAAAGCTGAACGGTACGGTGCTGGCGAATGACAATACGCCCACGCTCTCGACCCGCACGCTTCCGCGGCGACCGATCAATTTCGCCCTGAAGCGAGCGATGGACGTGAGCGGCGCGGTTGCGGGTTTGATCATGCTCGCGCCGCTTCTTCTTCTGGTCGCCGTCCTCATCAGGCTCGAGAGCAGGGGCCCCATCTTCTTCCGCCAGCTGCGGACCGGCCGAAACGAAGTTCCGTTCGAGATCCTGAAATTCCGATCGATGTATGTCGAGCAGTGCGATCACGCCGGCGTGCGGCTGACGGTCGATGGCGATCCCCGCGTCACACGGATCGGTCGCATCCTGCGCAGAACCAGCCTCGATGAAATCCCGCAGCTCTGGAACGTCGTCGTCGGGCATATGTCGCTCGTCGGACCGAGACCGCACGTCCCCGACATGGTCGCCGGCGGCATGAACTATGCAGACCTCGTGCGCGGCTATGAAGCCCGCCATCTGGTTCGCCCGGGACTGACAGGCCTTGCCCAGTGCCGCGGCCTGCGCGGACCGACGACCAACCGTGACATGGCCGTCCGCCGTATCCTGAGCGATGTCGAATACATCGAGACCTTCTCCGTCCTTCTCGACACCCGCATTCTCGTCCGCACCATCATCAACGAAGTCCGCGGCGGCACCGGTTCCTGACCCCCTGAGGTTATCCGGGAGCCGGGCCCCTGTTGCTCGGGGAACATGGCCCCTGTTGCTCAGAGAGCCGGGCCCTCTGTTGCTCAGAGAGCCGGGCCCTCTGTTGCTCAGAGAGCCGGGAAAGCGCATGATCCCCCGGCATGATCGACAAGCTTGAATTCTTCATCGCTCTCTCGCAGGAACGGCATTTCGGCCGCGCCGCCGAACAATGCGGCATCACCCAGCCGACGCTCTCTGCCGCCATCCGCCAGCTGGAGGACACGCTCGGGGTGATGCTCGTCAATCGCGGCGCCCGCTTCCAGGGTCTGACGCCGGAAGGCCAGCGCGTGCTGGAATGGGCCCGTCGCATCGTCGGCGATGCCCGCACGATGCGGGAGGAAATGCGGGCGGCGAAGAAAGGCCTTGCCGGCCACATCCGCCTCGCGGCCGTCCCGACAACACTGGCGATGGTCCCGCGGCTCACCGCTCCCTTTCAGGAAAAACATCCCGACGTCACCTTCTCGGTTCTCTCGACCACCTCCTCGAAAATGCTCGGGCTACTCGAAAATCTCGAGATCGATGCGGGCCTGACCTATCTCGACAACGAGCCGGTCGGACGGGTGACCAGCGTGCCTCTCGTCATGGAACGCTATCATCTCGTGGCCGCCACCGGATCGCCCCTGTCAGACCGAGCCTCGGTGACCTGGGCGGAGGCGAGCACCATTCGGCTTTGTCTATTGACCAACGACATGCAGAACCGGCGCATTATCAATCAGCATTTCAGCGCGGCGGGTGTTCAGGCACGCCCGACGCTCGAATCCAACTCGATGATCGTCCTGTTCTCCCACATCCGCACCGGCCAGTGGGCGAGCATCATGCCGTTCAACGTCGCGAAATCTTTCGGCTTTCACGACGACATCCAGGTGATCCCGATCGAAGAGCCGGATGCCGGCCATCTCGTCGGCCTAGTCGCCACCCATCGCGAGCCCTATACGCCTCTGGTCTCGGCGCTCCTGCATGAAGCGCGAAAACTGGCAGAGCAACAGGAGTTTTGATAGAAATCTTCTATCGATCCACGATTCTTCCATATTGCCCGCAGGGCGCATCTCTGAGACCTTCCTTATTCGACGTCAGGCTCGTGTCCTCATCACACGATCTGCTTGGAGGAGGCCGGCGCAGCCGCTGGCGCGTCGCAGACAGGCACGGAGGAGCCCGGTGGATCGACACCTTGAGAAGAGCGATCTCGCAACGAGCATCGCTGCAATCGTTTCCGAGTTGAAGCATCTGGAAGGACCGCTTCTGCCGATCCTGCATGCGGTCCAGCAGACGTTCGGCCATGTCCCGGACGACGCCGTCCCGATGATCGCCACCGGCCTCAACCTGTCGCGCGCCGAAGTCCACGGCGTGGTCACCTTCTATCACGACTATCGCAGCCATCCGGCCGGCCGGCATGTGCTCAAGCTCTGTCGCGCCGAGGCGTGCCAGGCCATGGGCGGCGACCGCCTCGGCGAACAGGCAAGAGCCCGCCTCGGCATCGACTTCCACGAGACGACGGCGGACGGCGCGGTCACGCTGGAGCCTGTCTTCTGTCTCGGGCTCTGTTCCACCGCACCCGCCGCCATGCTGGACGGCGCGGTGCACGGGCGCCTGGATGCCTCGGCACTCGATAGCCTTCTTGCGGAGGTGGCGGCGTGATTCGGATCTTCATCCCCCGCGATGCCGCGGCCCGTGCCGTCGGAGCCGATCGCGTCGCAGCGCGCCTGGCGCAGGAGGCGACGGCCCGCGGGCTCGACCTTACCATCGTGCGCACGGGGTCGCGCGGCCTGCATTGGCTGGAGCCGCTGGTGGAGGTGGAAACACCCAACGGACGCATCGCTTTCGGCCCGGTAACGCCAGCCGATGTCGGCGCCCTGCTCGATTCCGGTTTTCTGCATGCCGACACATCGACCGGTATCGATCATCCGCTCTGCCTCGGGCCGACGGCGGAAATTCCCTTCCTCAAGAACCAGACCCGCCTCACCTTCGCCCGCTGCGGCGTCATCGACCCTTTGTCGCTGGAGGATTACCGCGCCCATGGTGGGCTCGCGGGCCTTGCGAAGGCCTTCGCGATGTCCCCCGCAGCGATCGTCGAGGCCGTCACACTGTCCGGCCTGCGCGGCCGTGGCGGCGCGGGCTTTCCGACCGGCATCAAGTGGAAGACCGTTCTCGATTGCGCAGACCCCCGCAAATACATCGTCTGCAATGCCGACGAAGGTGACAGCGGCACCTTTGCCGACCGGATGATCATGGAAGGCGATCCCTTCGTCGTCATCGAGGGCATGGCGATTGCGGGTCTTGCGACCGGCGCCACCAAGGGCTTCGTCTACATCCGCTCGGAATATCCCCACGCCATCGACACGATGACGAACGCCGTCGGCATCGCCCGGCGTGCGGGCATCCTCGGCCTGTCGGTGCTCGGACAGGGCGCCGGCTTCGACATCGAGATCCGCACCGGGGCCGGCGCTTACGTCTGCGGCGAGGAAACGGCCCTCCTCAACTCGCTCGAAGGCAAGCGCGGCGTGGTGCGGGCAAAGCCGCCGCTGCCGGCACACAAAGGCCTGTTCGGCCAACCCACCGTCATCAACAACGTCATCTCGCTCGCCTCGGTGCCCATCATCCTCGACAAAGGCCCCGAGCATTATCGCGATTTCGGCATGGGCCGCTCGCGCGGCACCATCCCCATCCAGATCGCAGGCAATGCCCGGCAGACCGGCCTCTATGAGGTCGCCTTCGGTCTCACCCTCGGCGAGATCGTCGATGCGATCGCCGGCGGCACCGCAACGGGACGCCCCGTCAAGGCAGTGCAGGTCGGCGGCCCGCTCGGCGCCTACTTCCCGCGCGCGCTGTTCGACACGCCCTTCGACTACGAGGCCTTCGCCGCCGCCGGGGGTCTCATCGGCCACGCGGGCATCACCATCTTCGACGACACCGCCGACATGCTGAAACAGGCCCGCTTCGCCATGGAATTCTGCGCCGTGGAAAGCTGCGGCAAATGCACGCCCTGCCGCATCGGCTCGACCCGTGGCGTCGAGGTCGTCGATCGCATTGGTCGCGGCATCGAGCCGGAGAAGAACCTGGCGCTGCTCTCGGACCTCTGCAACACCATGAAGTTCGGCTCCCTCTGCGCGCTGGGCGGCTTCACGCCCTATCCGGTCATGAGCGCGGTCACGCATTTCCCGGACGATTTCGTCGCGGCACCGGTCGTGGAGGCGGCGGAATGATGCGCGCGTCGAGCACGACTGCGGCTCGTAGGCCGCGCCTCACCCGAGCCCTCTCCCCGCTTGCGCGGCGAGCGGACGTGGCCGGCTCACCGTTTTCGAACAGGGAAACGCCTCGCCAAACGTCCCTTCTCCCCATCAAAACGCGGAGAAGGTGGCGGCAGCCGGATGAGGGGCAACCCCAAGGTAACACCGCCCAGAACGCCCCACATCTTTCAGGAGACCAACATGCTTCTCGTTCCTGAAACCGATTTCGGCACTCCCGCCTCCCGCGCGGAAACGCTGGTGACGCTGACCATCGACGGTCGCGAGATCACCGTGCCCGAGGGCACTTCCATCATGCGGGCATCGATGGAAGCGGGTATCCAGGTGCCGAAACTCTGCGCCACGGATATGGTCGATGCCTTCGGCTCCTGCCGGCTCTGTCTGATCGAGATCGAGGGCCGCAACGGCACGCCGGCCTCCTGCACCACGCCCGTCGCGCCCGGTCTTATCGTCCACACCCAGACGACGCGGCTGAAAGACATCCGCAAGGGCGTGATGGAGCTCTACATCTCCGATCATCCGCTCGACTGTCTCACCTGCGCGGCCAATGGCGACTGCGAATTGCAGGACATGGCCGGCGCGGTCGGCCTGCGCGACGTGCGCTACGGCTATGAGGGCGACAATCACGTGAAGGCGCGCGACAGCGACGGCCTCAATGCCCGCTGGATGCCGAAGGACGAATCCAACCCCTACTTCACCTATGATCCCTCCAAATGCATCGTCTGTTCGCGCTGCGTGCGGGCCTGCGAGGAAGTGCAGGGCACGTTCGCGCTGACGATCGAGGGCCGCGGCTTCGACAGTCGCGTGTCGCCCGGCCAGCACGAAGACTTTCTCTCCTCGGAATGTGTCTCCTGCGGCGCCTGCGTCCAGGCCTGCCCGACCGCCACGCTCACCGAAAAATCGGTCATATCGATCGGCCAGCCGGAGCATTCGGTCGTCACCACCTGCGCCTACTGCGGTGTCGGCTGCTCGTTCAAGGCGGAAATGCGCGGTGAGGAACTGGTGCGCATGGTGCCTTGGAAGGACGGACAGGCCAATCGCGGCCACTCCTGCGTCAAGGGCCGCTTCGCCTATGGCTATTCCACGCACAAGGAGCGCATCCTCAACCCGATGATCCGAGAGAAGGTAACCGACCCCTGGCGGGAGGTCAGCTGGGACGAGGCGCTCGCCCATACCGCGGCAGAGTTCCGACGCATCCAGTACCAGTACGGACGCGAGTCGATCGGCGGCATCACCTCGTCGCGCTGCACCAACGAGGAAACCTACCTCGTCCAGAAGCTGATCCGCGCCGGCTTCGGCAACAACAATGTCGATACCTGCGCGCGCGTCTGCCATTCGCCGACCGGCTACGGTCTCGGGCAGGCCTTCGGCACGTCGGCCGGCACGCAGAATTTCGACTCGGTCGAGAACACCGATGTCGTCATCGTCATCGGCGCGAACCCGACCGACGGACACCCCGTCTTCGGCTCGCGGCTGAAGAAGCGGCTGCGGCAGGGTGCCAAGCTTATCGTCATCGATCCCCGCCGGATCGATCTCGTCCGCACGCCGCATGTCGAGGCCGCCTATCACCTGCCGCTGCGCCCCGGCACCAATGTCGCGGTCGTCACCGCACTCGCCCATGTCATCGTCACCGAGGGCCTCTGCGACGAAGCGTTTATCCGCACCCGCTGCGACTGGTCGGAGTTCGAGGACTGGGCAGGCTTTGTCGCGGAAGAGCGCCACAGCCCGGAAGCAACCGAAGCGCTGACCGGCGTTCCGGCCGAGGCGCTGCGCGGCGCCGCCCGCCTGTTTGCCACCGGTGGCAACGGCTCGATCTATTACGGCTTGGGCGTGACCGAGCACAGCCAGGGCTCGACCACCGTCATGGCGATTGCCAACCTCGCCATGGCGACCGGCAATATCGGCCGCCCCGGTGTCGGCGTGAACCCGTTACGCGGGCAGAACAACGTGCAGGGCTCCTGCGACATGGGCTCGTTCCCCCACGAGCTTCCCGGCTACCGCCACGTCTCGGACGATGCGACGCGCGATATCTTCGAAAAGCTCTGGGGCGTCACGCTCTCCGACGAGCCGGGCCTGCGCATTCCCAACATGCTGGACGCCGCCGTCGATGGCTCCTTCAAGGGGCTTTACATCCAGGGCGAGGACATTCTCCAGTCCGATCCGGACACGAAACATGTCGCAGCCGGTCTCGCCGCCATGGAATGCGTCGTCGTGCAGGACCTGTTCCTCAACGAAACCGCGAACTACGCCCACGTCTTCCTGCCGGGCTCCACCTTCCTTGAGAAGGATGGCACCTTCACCAATGCCGAGCGCCGCATCAATCGCGTGCGCCGGGTCATGACCCCGCGCAACGGCTATGCCGACTGGGAAGTGACGCAGAACCTCGCCCGCGCCATGGGCCTTGGCTGGGATTACACGCACCCGTCCGAGATCATGGACGAGATTGCGGCGACCACGCCGAGCTTTGCCAAGGTCTCCTATGCCTATCTGGACGAGAAGGGCTCCGTGCAGTGGCCCTGCAACGAACAGGCGCCCGAAGGCTCGCCGATCATGCATATCGACGGCTTCGTGCGCGGCAAGGGCAAGTTCATCCGCACGGAATATGTCGCGACCGACGAGAAGACCGGGCCGCGCTTCCCGCTGCTTCTGACCACCGGCCGTATTCTCAGCCAATACAATGTCGGCGCGCAGACGCGGCGCACCGAAAATGTCATCTGGCATGAGGAGGACCGGCTGGAGATCCACCCGCACGATGCCGAGCTGCGCGGCGTCCGCGATGGCGACTGGGTGCGGCTGGCCAGCCGTTCGGGCGATACGACGCTGCGGGCGCTGATCACCGACCGGGTCGCGACAGGCGTCGTCTACACCACCTTCCACCACCCGACGACGCAGGCCAACGTCATCACCACGGACTTTTCCGACTGGGCGACCAATTGCCCGGAATACAAGGTCACCGCGGTGCAGATCTCGCCGTCGAACGGCCCGTCGGAATGGCAGACCGAATACGAGGATCAGGCCCGCCAGTCGCGTCGCATCGCCGCCAAGCTGGAGGCCGCAGAATGACGCTTACGACGACCGGACGGGCGGTGGACACGGCACGGATCGCGCCGAGATGATGCCGATGACCCGCTCGACCGCTATCCCCCTCGCCCGCACCGTCCCGCAGCTGTCCCGCCGCAACGGTCGCATTCGCCCGGCCAACCGCATCGTTCCCGAAGAAATACCCGTCGCCTTCAGCTATGGCGGTTCCACCCATGCCGTGATGATGGCGACGCCCGCCGATTTCGAGGATTTCGCCACCGGCTTCAGCCTGACGGAAGGCATCATCACGGAACCGGCCGATATCGAGAGCATCGAGGCCGTCGAGACGCCGGAAGGTTACGATCTGCAGATCGCCTTGCGCGACGCGCAGCACGAGGCCCTGGTCACCCGTCGCCGGCATATGGCCGGTCCGGTCGGCTGCGGCCTCTGCGGCATCGAATCCCTGGAGCAGGCCGTGCGGCAGACACCGTCGGTCGCCGCCGCCCGCCTCAGCCTGACGCCGGGCGAGATCGCGCAGGCGGTCGCCCTGCTCGACACCCGGCAGCCGCTGCATGCAGAGACCCGCGCGGTCCACGGCGCCGGTTTCTATACGCCCGAAGAGGGATTGATCGCCGTGCGCGAGGACGTCGGGCGGCACAATGCGCTCGACAAGCTGGCCGGTGCCGCTGCCCGCCAGGGCTACACGGGCGCCTCCGGCGCCGTCGTTGTGACGAGCCGGGTCTCGGTCGAGATGGTCCAGAAGACGGCCATTCTCGGCAGCCCCTTCATCATCGCCATATCGGCCCCGACAGCGCTCGCGATCCGCACCGCCGAGACGGCGGGCATGACGCTCGTGGCGCTGGTGCGGGGGGACGAGTTCGAGGTCTTCACCCATGCAGACCGCATCGTCGCCGAGACACCCCATTCCGCGGTCACTCATTCCGAGGCCACCCCTCCCGAGACCATCCGGCCGACCAAGAGGACAAGCCATGTCGCCTGATGCCGCACAGCCTCCCCATCACGGAGAAGACGGCCCGCCGCATGGCACGGACGCCAAACTCGTGCGCATGGCAAACCAGATCGCCACCTTCTTTCGCTCGCAGCCGCATGAAGACGGACCGGCGGGTATCGCCATCCATATCAACAAATTCTGGGAGACCCGGATGCGCAGCGCCTTTTTCGCGCTGATCGAGAAGGGCGATGCAGGCTTCGATCCGCTGGTGCTGGCGGCCGCCCCGCTGATCAAGCGACCGTATTCGAAAAGGGATGCGATCGGCACCGGTGCGGATGCCGCGCGCGGCGCACCCGGCGGCAAGGGCACGGCTGCGGGCGAATCGCTGTCAGAGCCGAACATGCCCGAGAGGTGAACCCTGTGCGCGACGGTCGACCCTGCAGTGTGGAGGCTGCACGCCGTCGATCCCGCGCCTGACGACGCAGACCAACCGCCCGAGGAGGGGCTCAGAGGAGGAGGACGACCATGTCGGCAACGACGCAACTCGGCATTCCCGTGTCGGCAGGATTGCTCGACCGGGAGCGCATCATCGCCAAACCCGGTTTCAACCGCTGGCTCGTGCCGCCGGCCGCCCTTGCCATCCATCTCTGCATCGGCATGGCCTATGGTTTCAGCGTGTTCTGGCTGCCTCTGTCGAAGGCGATCGGCATCTCCGCACCGGCAGCCTGCGCCGATCTCACGCTCGGCTCCGCGCTTTTCACCACCACCTGCGACTGGCGGGTTAGCGATCTCGGCTGGATCTACACGCTGTTCTTCGTGCTGCTCGGCTCATCCGCCGCACTGTGGGGCGGCTGGCTGGAAAAGGCCGGCCCGCGCAAGGCCGCGACCGTCTCGGCCTTCTGCTGGTGCGGCGGCATCCTCATTGCGGCCCTCGGCGTCGCCACGCACCAGCTCTGGATGATGTGGCTCGGCGCCGGCGTCATCGGCGGCATCGGGCTTGGCCTCGGCTATATCTCGCCCGTCTCCACCCTCATCAAATGGTTTCCCGACCGGCGCGGCATGGCGACGGGCATGGCCATCATGGGCTTTGGCGGCGGCGCCATGATCGGCGCGCCGCTCGCCAACATCCTGATGACCTATTTTCGCTCGGATACCCAGGTCGGCGTCTGGCAGACCTTCGTCGTCATGGCGCTCGGCTATCTCGTCTTCATGCTCGCCGGCGCCTTCGGCTACCGCATTCCGCCCGCCGGATGGCGCCCGGAAGGCTGGGCCCCGCCCGCCGCGAAAAGCACGATGATCACCACGCGCCACGTCCACCTGCGCGATGCGCACAAGACGAAGCAGTTCTGGCTGATCTGGGCCGTGCTCTGCCTCAACGTTTCCGCCGGCATCGGCGTCATCGGCATGGCCTCGCCCATGCTTCAGGAGATCTTCGCCGGCTCGCTCATCGGCGCGCCGGGCGTCGCCTTCACCGCTATGTCGAAAGAGCAGCTGGCGGGCGTCGCGGCGATCGCCGCCGGCTTCACCGGGCTCATCTCTCTGTTCAATATCGGGGGACGCTTCTTCTGGGCCTCCCTGTCCGACAGGATCGGCCGCAAGAACACCTACTTCTGCTTCTTCGTGATCGGGATCGTGCTCTATGCGCTCGTCCCCTGGGCGGCCGGCATCCAGAGCAAGCTGCTCTTCGTCGGCATGCTCTGCATCATCCTGTCGATGTATGGCGGCGGCTTCGCCACCATTCCCGCCTATCTCGCCGACATCTTCGGCACCCAGTTCGTCGGCGCCATTCATGGAAGGCTGCTGACGGCCTGGGCAACGGCCGGCATCATCGGGCCTGTCGTCGTCAACTACATCCGCGAGGCGCAGATCGCCGCGGGGCTTCCGCGCGATCAAGTCTACAACACCACCATGTATATCCTTGCCGGCATGCTCGCACTCGGCCTTGTCGCCAACGCCTTCGTGCGGCCGCTTGCCGACAAATGGTTCATGAAGGATGCGGACGTCGCAGCGCTCCAGGCAAAGACGGCCGCCGTCAATGCCGGCCCGTCCGGCTCCTTCGGCATCGGCCGGGGCGGCTTCGATGGCAAGGCCCTTCTCGCCTGGGCCTGCGTCGGCCTACCCCTCGCCTGGGGCGTCTGGGTCACGGTACGGGCCAGCCTTGCGCTCTTCGGATGAACGAGAAAGGCCCTTCGCGCGAGACACCGCGCGAAGGGCCTTTTATCTGAAACAGCGTGAAGGTCGGGTCAGTAGGTCGGCGCGAGCAGCGCCGGAGCGATCGTCGTGTTGAGAAACTGCTGCAGGAAGAACAGGATGACCAGGACGACGAGCGGCGACAGATCGACACCGCCCATATTGGGCAGGATACGACGGATCGGACGGTAGAGCGGCTCCGTCAGCTGGTAGAGCGACCGGCCGATCATGCTGATCGCCTGATTGTTCGTGTTGATGATGTTGAAGGCATAGAGCCAGGAGAAGATCGCCGAGGCGATGATGAGAAACCAGGCGATATTGATAATGAAATTCAGCGTTGCGATGACGGCGAGCATGCCGGGCCTCCGGTTCATGGACCGCCGTGCGCCATCGGCGATGGGCAACCGTCGTTCCAACATTGATGGCGTCGCATAATTTTCTCCGCGAACCGATTCCGGAGCGCGACATTATGCAGTAGTTGAAAGACATGTAGACACTGGCGCGCAACGCGGCAACCCTGCGGCCCGTGCCGCGTGACAACATGTTTAAGACGGCGCTATGGCTCGCGATGGCCGGCGCTCATACGAACGGGCCGACGCATCAGAGGCCGGGAAAGACCAGTTCATGTCCATCGTCGAAACCGGAGACCGCTACGCCGCCTTCCGGCATGTCGGGTATCGCCGCTACTTCTTCGCGCGCTTCCTTGCCTATTTCGCCATCCAGATCGTCAGCGTCTCCGTCGGTTGGCAGATCTACGATCTGACGCGCGATCCGTTCGACCTCGGCCTGATCGGCCTCTTCCAGTTCCTGCCGTCGCTGGTCCTCATCCTTGTCACCGGCTCGGTCGCCGACCGCTACAACCGGCGCATTATCATGGGCATCTGCATGGGCGTCAGCACGCTCTGCGCCGCGGCTCTCCTCGTCCTCACCCTCACCGGCACCTTCACCCTCTGGCCGGTCTACACCATTCTCGTCGTGTTCGGCATCGAGCGGGCCTTTCTCGCGCCGGCCTCCCAGTCGCTCGCACCCAATCTCGTGCCGGAGCGGGATCTCGCCAACGCTATCGCCTGGAATTCCACCTCCTGGCAGACGGCGATGATTGTCGGCCCCGTCGTCGGCGGCCTGATCTACGCGCTCGGACCGGCCGTCCCCTATAGCGTCGCCGTTCTGTTCTTCGCCGCGAGCGTCGGCATGGTCTATGCGATCCCCAAGCCTGCACAGAAGAACAGCCAGACCGCCCAGAGCTGGCAGGCCATCACGGCCGGCTTTCGCTATATCCGCGCAGAAAAAGTCGTGCTCGGCGCCATCTCGCTCGATCTCTTCGCCGTTCTTCTCGGCGGGGCCATCGCGCTCATGCCGGTCTTCGCCCGCGATATCCTCGATCTCGGACCCTGGGGCCTCGGTCTCCTGCGCGCGGCCCCCGGCGTCGGCGCGGTCGGCATGGCCATGTGGCTTGCCGCCCACCCGATCCGTCACCGCGCTGGCGTGCTGATGTTCGTGGGCGTGGCTCTCTTCGGCCTCGGCACCGTCGTCTTCGGCCTGTCCGCCACGCCGTGGATCTCCATCGTGGCGCTCGTCATCATGGGCGCCTCCGACATGATCTCGGTCTATGTCCGGGAAACGCTGATCACGCTCTGGACTCCGGACGAGCTGCGTGGTCGCGTCAACGCCGTCAACATGGTGTTCGTCGGCGCGTCGAACGAGCTGGGAGAATTTCGAGCCGGCATGATGGCGTCGGCCATCGGTGCGGTTCCCGCCGTCGTCATCGGCGGGGCGGGCACGCTGCTGGTGGCGGTGATTTGGTCGCTCGGCTTCTCGCAACTGCGCCGGATCGACACGCTGGATGCACCCGAGACGAAACGGTAGGCTCACTCCGTTTCGCCAGCGGCGAGGGTGAGAGGCCTCAGTGCTCCGCCGTCTCGACGATGTCGGATTTCGCCGCGGCTTCCTGCCGCTTCATGATGCGGTCGCGGCCGGAGACGCCGAGCAAGTCGGCGATCCGCCAGATCACGTGATCTTCCATCTCGCTGCGCTCGCCATCGACATAGACGATCTCCCACAGCATGCCGACGAGATCGATCCGCTGCTCTTCGCTGAAGTGCCGCTTGATGTCGGAGGTGAAGCGGAAGAAATCGATCGCCTCGCTCTCGGCGTCCTCGCCAGCGGCAATCAGCGCATCGAGGGCCGCATCGTCGAGCGTGTAGTGCTCCTTGATCATCGAACGGACCTTGCGGCGCTCGACGTCGTCGGCATGGCCGTCGGCTTCCATGACCTGGATGCAGAGAGCGACGATCGCGATGCGCGGATCGCCCGCCTCGATCGGGTTCGGGTGCTCGGCACCGGTGAGACTGTCGATGAAGGTACGGATACGGTCAAACATGGGTTGCGCGGCGCTCACGAAAGGAGGGTCGTTGATGCCGACAGGAAAGACGAGCCGCAAAGCAGGGTCCAGCCCTATTCGTTTCGCAAATGCGAAAAGGGGCCCCGAAGGGCCCCCGAACCGTCAGAAAAGTTTGAATGTCGTCTTTTCTGCAACTCTATCGGTGCGAACGCCGGGATCGTCCGGCGGCCGGCCGAAGAAGGGCTCGATCGGCGCCTCCGCCGGCTTGGCCGGAGATGTCGCGCCGGAGACCGGCTGCGCCGGCGCTTTGACGGCCACGGCCCCCTCATCCTTCTTGACCAATGCCGTGTGCGTCGAGTCGTCTGCGTCCGTGACGACCACGGACCGCGCCGGCTCGATCGGCTCGTGAACGATGACCGATTCGGTCGGAACCGGGACGGCGATCGCTGCCGGGCGCTCCACCGTCTCAGCAGGCATGGTCGGCGGTGCTGGCGGTGTCGCCACCGTCGTTTCCGGCGCGTCGCGCGTTGCAGCAACAACGGACGCTGCGACCGGCGGCAGGCTGCGGATCGCTGCCTCTCCGCGGCTGACGCCACCCTCCTCGAGCGGGCCGTCGATCGTGTTGACCGGCATCCTCCACTCGAATGCATCCAGGCGGCCGCTGACGGGTGAGACCGGCAGCCATTCCTCGGAGACGACGCCGTCGGCGATCCAGGCCGCATCGCGCGGGCTCTTCAGCGCCTGGTTCATCCAGTGGCGGATACGCCCTTCGTCGCCGGTATCCGCTTCCTCGATATCGGCAAGCAGCAGAAACACGCTCTCCGTCGGCGCGATGCGGGCGGCGGCCTCGGCCATGGAGCGCGCCAGCGCCAGTTCGCGAGCCTCCAGCGCACTTTCCGCAACCGCCATCAGCGACACCGCATTGTTCGGCTTCCACGCTTCCAGCTTGCGGGCGCGCTTCAACCGGTCGACCGCCGAATCGCCGCTCCGTGCCCGAACATAGGCCTTGGCAATGTCGGGATGCGGTTCCTGCTTCCAGAGTTTTTCGAGCACCGACGCCGCCTTGCGCAGATTGTCTTCCCGGAACAAGGCTTTCGCCGCAATGAGGCCGGCCGGCACCAGCGTCGCGTCGAGCTTCAGCGCGGCCAGCGCATCGTCGCGCGCCGCCTTCGGGTCGGCATCCAGACGCTCCCGCGCCCGGGCGGTGAGCAGCACGGCCTTCTTGCGGTCGGCCTCCTTGCGGTCGATGACATGGCTGGTGCGGCTCTGGTCGAGAAGATGCACGGCCTCGTCCCAGCGTCCCGCCTGGCTGCGCTCATCGAGGGTCGCTAGCGTCGCCCAGGCGAGATGCGGCGCCTTGTCGGCCGCACGCTCGGCATATTGCCGCGCCGCCTCGTTGGCACCCAAACGCTTGGCTTCGAGATACAGGCCACGGAGCCCGAGTTCGCGGGTCTCCGGGTCTTCCGCCATCCGCTCGAACTTGCGGCGGGCATCGTCATGCTTGCCCTCGATCAGCGCGGTCTGCGCTTCGAGAAGATGGATCAACGGCTCCTGATCGGCCGACAGAAGCCCGCGCGTGCGGGCCGTCATCTTGCGAGCGAGGATCGCATCGCCAGCACCGGCTGCGATCAGCCCGGTCGACAGCGCCTGATAGCCCCGGTCGCGCTTGCGAACGCGGAAGTAACGCGCGATCGAGTGCGGCGAGAACCAGATGAGACGGACGAGCCAGACGACGAGCAGAATGGCCGCGATCAATGCCACGAGCAGCGTGGCGCCGACCATCAGACTGGTCTCGATACGCTGGTCCATCCAGACCAGCGACAGTTCGCCCGGCCGATCGGCAAGCCAGGAAAAACCTGCGCCGAGCGCAAGCACGATCAGGACGAAGATGAGAATACGGATCAAATCGGCTCTCCTCAGCCCTGTTTGGCGGGTGCGGAGCCGGCTGCGGCTCCGGCCACGGCGGCGTCGATCAAAGATTCGACCGCGATGCGTTCATCGAGCTTTGTGCGGAACGCGGCGCCGGCATCCTTGGCAGGCTGCGGCAGGCCGTCCCATTCGAGGCTCGCGCCCTTGAGGTCGCCATTGGTCAGGCGGTCTTCGATCCGCGCGACGACGGCTTCCGGACCCGTACCCTCGACGCTGCCGACGGGACGGACACGCACGGCGGACGCCGCACTTCCGATCAGTCGCGAAAAGATGCCCTGATTCGGATCGGTGCCTCGAATGGCGGCCAGCATCGCGTCGGCCGTGTCGGGGAACGATCGTGTCAGATCCGTGCGCGACGAGACGCCGCGCGGTGCGATGTCGGCAAGGCCGGCAACGGCCGGGTCGTCCGGCGAAATCGTCTTCAACGCATCGAGTTCGGCAAGGAACGGTCCGCCACGGTCGATCGCGGTCTTCAGCGCGGTAACCGCGATGGCGCGCGCGAGCTGCACGTCGCTGGCGGGCTCGTCGAGCTTCTTTTCCGCTTCTTCGATGCGTGTCGAGAGCTCGGATGTCGCCGTCTGCGTCGCGCGGCTCTGGTCGGCAAGACCGGATTTCACGCTTGCGAGCTCCTGCGTCAGGCTCTCGACCTGCGCCTTTAAGTCCTCCGCGCCGGATGAACTGCCATTGACGCCGATCGTCTGTTCGAGAGCGGCAAGCCTCTGCTCAAGGCCTTCGCTAGATGACGATCCCCCTGTCGAAACCTGCGCCTTCAAGGCATCGATTTCGGCACCGAGATCGCGTCCCGACGCAGCACCGGTCGAGGACGATGGACCGATCGCCGGGAGGACGCCCGCATATTGCAGGACGCCGGCGCCCGAAAGCGCGATCAGACCGCCGACGATGCCCGCCGCCAGCGCACCTGCGCGCGACGGGCTCGAAGCGTGCGAAGAATGTGCAGGTTCGGAAGAGCGCATGGTCGCCGAAGCGCCGGCCGGCTGCGTCGGCGGGACCGAAGTCCGGGCCGACCGGCTCGACGATGCAGGCTCCTCGGCGAAAGCGGCGGCGGCCGCTTCGGCGCGCGTCTCCTCTGCAGCCTCGGCCTCCCGGATCGTCTCGCTCAGCGGATCGGGCGGCGTCTCTCGATCGGACGGGATGCTCTCCACCGGATCATTCGCTGCAGCGGCGATCCCGGCGTCCTTCGCAACCGTTTCATCGGACACAAGGACGGCATCGGGCACGACCATGTCGGACGAGACAGGCTCCCGTGCCTCTGGGCGAGCATCCGTGTCCTCCGGTCTCGCCGCATCGGATGCAGCGGGCGTGGCGGGCAGATCGATCGTCAGCGGCTGCCGGTCGGGCTTGGTGCGGCGCGGCGGTTTCTCCGGATCCATGCTCTCTTCTCTATGCGTGAGGTCAACGGCATAAACCTAGACACCGACCTGGGCGAGGGAAAGGCCCCACCGGTCGATTTGCGTGATTCAGGCGTCGAGAAGCGCAAGCAGGGCATCCTCATCCGGCCGGGGCGCGATCTCCACATGCCGGCATCCGGGCGGCACGGCATCGGCGATCCGCGGCCCGAGGCAGAGGATCCGCACCGCATCGGCAAGCATTGCCGGGGCCACCTCGAAAAAGAACTGTCGTGCCGCCTCCCGCGAGTAGAACAGCACCGCGTCCGGAGAAAAGGCCTGAACCTGCGCCGAAAAAGCGCCGGGCGGCCGAACGACGGGGCGCATGCGATAGACGAGACGAACCTGGAGCGGGACACCGGCAACGGTCATGCGCGTTTCCAGCTCCGGCAGCCGGGGGGTGCCCGCGAGATAGAGCAGAACGCCCGTGGCAGCCCCCCGATCACGAAGGATCAATTCCGCAAGTCCGGCTGCGTCTCCGGGCCCGACCCGCACCTGGGAAAAGCCGAGATCAAGCGCCGCCTCCGCGGTCGCATCCCCGACGCAGTAGACCGGCAGGGAGACGAGCGACGGCAGGGCTTCGGGAGAGTGCCGCAGCGCCCGGAACGCTTCCGCGCTCGTTGCAACGACGGCCGAGGCGGACAGGGCCCCCGCCCGGATCGGCAGGTGCTCTGCCTCGCTCAGCGGCAGCAGCAGCGTCTCGTGGCCGGCCAGCGCCAGCCGCCGGAGCGTCCTGTCCGCCGTGGTTTCCGGGCGCGTAACGAGGACGCGCATCCGCTCAGGCCCAGCTGGAGAAGAAACCGGGGGCCGCATCGGCGCGAATGTCGTCGCCCGCCTGCGCGCCGATCCTTGCCGCATCCGCGGCCCGTCCCTCGGCAAAGACGCGGTGATGCTGCGTTCCGTCCGGCGTCAGGATCATGCCCGAAAACGAGATCTGCTCCCCGTCCGAGACCGCATAGCCGGCGATCGGCGTCCGGCACGACCCGTCCAGCGTGTCGAGAAACGCGCGTTCGCAGGTCACGGCCTCATGCGTCCTGGGGTCATCGATGGCCGACAGAAACGCGGTCATCCGGCTGTCGCCGATCCGGCTCTCGACGGCGATCGCGCCCTGTGCCGGCGCCGGCGGAAAATAGGTGGGGTCGAGGATTTCGGTCGCCACACCTTCGAGGTTGAGCCGCTTCAGCCCGGCAAGAGCGAGCAGCGTCCCGTCCACCTGACCTTCGGCCAGCTTGCGCAGCCGGGTCTCGACCAGCCCGCGATAGACGATGACGTTGATATCCGGCCGCAATCGGCGGATCAGCGCCTGCCGGCGCAGCGACGCCGAACCGACCGTCGCGCCTTCCGGCAAAGCCAGCAGCGTCGGCGCCGTGCCGCCGATAAAGGCGTCGCGGGCGTCCTCGCGCGGCAGGAAGGCGGACAGAAACAGGCCGTCGGGCAGGCGCGTCGCCATGTCCTTGGCCGAATGGACGGCAAAATCGAGCGTACCCGCCAACAGCTGGTCTTCCAGCTCCTGCGTGAAAAGTCCCTTGCCGCCGATTTCCGACAGCGCGCGATCGGTGATGCGGTCGCCCGCCGTCGATAGCGGCACGATCTCGAACATCTCCTCCGGCAGACCATGCGCCAGCATCAGCCGGTCGCGCGTTTCATGGGCCTGAGCCAGCGCGAGCCGGCTGCCGCGCGTGCCGATCCGGAAAGGTTTCGTTTGCATCCGCTACGATCCATTGTTACCGGAGGTCCGTGTACCCCCCTTTATTCCCGTCCGCAATCTTCGAGTAGACCACCCATGAACCGGCCCCTGCGTATTCTCGGCATCGAGACGAGCTGCGATGAAACCGCCGCTTCCGTCGTGCTGCGCGAGCCGGACGGGCGCGGCGAAATCCTGGGCGACGTGGTGCTGAGCCAGCTCGAGGAACACAGCCTCTACGGCGGCGTGGTGCCCGAGATCGCGGCCCGCGCGCATGTCGAAGCGCTGGATACGCTGATTGCCGAGGCGCTCGACCGCGCGCAAATGTCGCTGTCTGAGGTCGATGCCATCGCCGCAACCAGCGGCCCCGGCCTTATCGGCGGGCTGATCGTCGGCCTCATGACCGGCAAGGCGATGGCGCGCGCAGCGGGCAAGCCGCTCTATGCCATCAACCATCTGGAAGGCCATGCGCTGACCGCGCGCCTGACCCATGGGCTCTCCTTTCCCTATCTGATGCTGCTGGTCTCCGGCGGCCATACCCAGCTGGTGCTGGTGCGCGGCACCGGTGATTACGAGCGCTGGGGCACGACCATCGACGACGCGCTGGGCGAGGCCTTCGACAAGACGGCAAAGCTTCTCGGCCTTCCCTATCCCGGCGGCCCCGCCGTCGAACGTGCGGCGCGCACCGGCAATCCGGCACGGTTCACCTTTCCCCGGCCTCTGGTCGGCGAGGCCCGGCTGGACTTTTCCTTCTCCGGCCTCAAGACCGCCGTGCGGCAGGCCGCGCAGTCGATCGCTCCGGTGGCAGACCAGGACATCGCCGATATCTGCGCCTCTTTCCAGGAAGCGGTGTCGCGGACGCTGAAGGACCGGATCGGGCGCGGTCTCCAGCGTTTCCGCGAGACCTATCCGGATGTCGGCAAGCCTTCTCTCGTCGTTGCCGGTGGCGTTGCCGCCAATCAGGCGCTGCGCGCAACGCTCGACAGCCTCTGCGAACGGAACAGCTTTGCGTTCGTCGCGCCGCCCCTCCATCTCTGCACCGACAACGCCGCGATGATCGCCTGGGCAGGTGCCGAGCGCATGGCCGCGGGCCTGCCCGCGGACGATCTCTCCGTATCGCCCCGTGCGCGCTGGCCGCTCGACGGCAATGCCCAGACCTTGCTCGGCTTTGGCAAACGGGGCGCAAAGGCATGAGCGCGGCGGCGATCTCGTCCCCTGACAAGGTGGCCGTCGTCGGCGCCGGTGCCTTCGGCACCGCGCTTGCGACCGTGATCGCCCGCACCGGCCGCGCCGAGGTCACGCTGCTGGCCCGGCGACGCGACGTGGTGGACGCGATCCTGACCCGGCACCGGCACGAGGAGGCCCTGCCCGGGATCGACCTGCCGAAAGCCCTGTCTGCAACGACGGAGCCGAGCGCCGTTTCGGCAGCAGGCATCGTGCTCTTCGCCATGCCGTCGCAGGCGCAGCGCGACGCAGCGCAGGCGCTCCGGCCCTATCTTGCCAAGGACGCCGATATCGTCATCTGCGCCAAGGGTCTGGAACGCCGCTCCGGCCGTCTTCTGACGGAGGTGGTCGCCGAGGAACTGGGTGACCACGCCGTCTCCGTCCTCTCCGGCCCCGGCTTTGCCGCCGATATCGCCACCGGCCTGCCGACCGCCATGGTCATCGCATCCACGTCGTCGGAACGCGCAGCACGGCTTGCAACCGCCCTGTCCGGCCCGACATTCCGCCTCTATCCCTCGGCCGACCGCACGGGCGTGCAGCTCGGCGGCGCGTTGAAGAACGTGCTGGCCATCGCCTGCGGCATCGTCGAGGGCGCAGGCCTCGGCGAATCCGCCCGGGCCGCCATGATCGCCCGCGGCCTTGCCGAACTCTCGCGCTATGTCGCGGCCTGCGGTGGTCAGGGCGACACGGTCCGCGGCCTCTCTGGGCTCGGCGACCTCGTCCTCACCGCCACCAGCCACCAGTCGCGCAATCTGCGATACGGCATCGCGCTCGGGCGCGAAGGCCGCGCCGCCAGCCCGACCGCCGACCTCGTGGAAGGCGCGCTTGCGGCCTCGGTCGCGGCAGCGCAGGCCCGTCGCCTCGGTCTCGACATGCCGCTGACCTTTGCCGTCGCGGCCATGATCGACGGCGCGATCGACGTGGAAACTGCGCTCGAACAGCTCATGTCCCGCCCCATCACACACGAATAGCTTTGGAAAGGCACGACCATGCTCTTTGCAGCCCTCTGCACCGATAAGGAAGGCGCACTCCAGATCCGCCTCGATACGCGGCCTGCCCATGTCGCCTATCTCGACGACCTCAACGCCCGCGGCATCCTGAAGGTCGCCGGCCCGTTCCTGGGCGACGACGGCAAGCCGACCGGCAGCCTCGTCATCATCGACGCGGAAACCAGAGAGGCGGCCACCGCGCTCTTTGCCGAAGACCCCTACGCCAAAGCCGGCCTCTTCGCCTCGGTCGAGGTGAAGGCCTGGAACTGGGTCTTCAACAAGCCGGAGTGACGGGCATGCGCTACTGGCTCTGGAAATCCGAACCGTTCAAATGGTCCTGGGCCATGCAGAAGGATGCGGGCGCGGCCGGCACCGAATGGACCGGCGTGCGCAACTACCTCGCCCGCAACAATATGCGGGCCATGACGATCGGCGACAAAGGCTTCTTCTATCACTCCAACGAAGGCCTGGAGATCGTCGGCATCGCCGAGGTCTGCGCGCTTTCGCACCCGGATTCGACCGCCGAGGGCGATGCGCGCTGGGACTGCGTCGATATCCGCGCGGTCTGCGATCTGCCGAAGCCCGTGACGTTGAAGGACGTCAAGGCGAGCGAGCGACTGAAAGACATGCAGCTCGTCACCTCCATGCGCCTGTCGGTCCAGGCCGTGACGGAAGCGGAATGGCGCGAAGTCTGCCGCATGGGCGGCCTCGACAACCCGCCGCTCTCGCCCGCAGCGTGAAAACTGATCCCGAGCGTTTCATCCGCGAGAACACCGGCATCCTCTCGCCACCGCATGTTCCCGAGGTCAAGCTCTTCCTGGCGAGCGAGGCGCATGATCTCTGGCTGAAGACGGAGGACGAGCTGGACGCGATCGGCCTGCCGCCGCCCTTCTGGGCCTTCGCCTGGGCCGGCGGCCAGGGGCTTGCCCGGTACGTGCTCGATCATCCCGATCTGGTCGCCGGCAGGACCGTCGTCGATTTCGCCTCCGGCTCCGGACTGGTGGCGATCGCCGCCGTGAAGGCCGGTGCGACATCCGTTCTCGCAATGGACACGGACCCGTGGACGACAGCCGCAATCGGGCTCAACGCGCAGCTGAACGATGTTGTCGTGACCCATGAGAACGCCGACCGGATCGGCCAGCCGACCGCGTGCGACGTGTTTCTCGCAGGCGACGTGTTCTACGACAAGGCATTTGCCGACAGGCTGGTGCCCTGGTTCGAGGATCTGGTTGCCGCCGGCATCGACGTCATCGTCGGCGACCCCGGCCGCACCTATTGTCCGCGCGACCGCATGGTGGCGCTGGCCACCTATGCGGTGCCTGTCACGCGTGCGCTCGAAGACAGCGAGGTGAAGAAGACGACCGTCTGGCGGTTTCTCGGACGATCGTGACAGGCAAGCGCGCCCTTTCGCGGGTTCAGCGCCCGCGGATCACGCAGACGCCGGCTTCGAAGCTGCAGGCATCGTCGTTGCGCCGGACCGCACTGCGCCCCACCGTGACGACGCGGCTCCGGGAACCGCCGACCTCCGGCGACGCGGTGCGCTGGAAAGCGCCATAGCTAGCGTTTTCATCATAGGTGGTGATCGTGAAATAGCTGCCGGCCCCCCGGCGATACAATTCATTCGCATTGCCGGAGAACCGGCCCGACCCGACGATGACGGCCGATGGCGCCTGCGCGTCGCGGCGCGCATCCCCTTCACCGCCCCATCGTGTCGCATCCTGCCTCAGCCGATACCGGCGCTCCCCATCGAAATAGCCGCGCACGACCCGGTAGTCCGGTACGGCGCCAGGTCCTTCCCGAACGAGGCTTCCCTGAACGGGCCCGCCCCGAAGCCGAACGCCCGAACGCTGTGCCCTCTGCTCCGCCTGCGCGGAATACGTGCGGTCGTACTGTCCGCGATAGCCTTCGTCCCCGGCCTCGGCACTGCCGATCGCGGTTGCAGCGAGAACGACGGCGACGGCGATCGGCCGCAGGGAAATCTCCCGATACATCATGAACCTCCGACGGATCTTAACAAAGCGTTAAGACCAATCTGGCGCAGGACGCTGCGAAAGTCAGGCAGTCGGCGCGAATTTCGCCGGATATGTTTAACGTGTAAAATGCAACGCGAGCGCCTGTCCGATAAACCTCCGTCTCTAATCGATTAATTTCTTTTCGCGCTGCAAACAGGCTTGTTAAGACCCCTGCCGAAGATTAAAGCTCGCCACAACTGAATGCTGCGCAATCCCTGCGCAAACCGGATATAAAGAGTCTAGTTTTTGGACGATTGCCCGGTCGTTCCGTGAGGTTCAGATGACGAATGTCACCAAAAGCCGGCCGCTTTCGCCGCATCTTCAAATCTACAAGCTCATTCCGACCATGCTCATGTCGATTGTGCACCGCATCACCGGCGCGGCACTCTATTTCGGCACGGTTCTGGTCGCCTGGTGGTTGATCGCGGCTGCCAGCGGTCCGGCCTATTATGATTGGGCCAGCTGGTTCTTCGGCACCATCATCGGCCAGGTCATCCTGTTCGGCTATACCTGGGCGCTGATCCACCACATGTTCGGCGGTCTGCGCCACTTCATGTGGGATCTGGGCTATGGCTACGAGAAGGAATTCTCGACCAAGCTCGCCATCGCCAGTGCCATTGCCTCCATCACCGTGACGGTCCTTCTGTGGCTCGTCGTCATCATCGTTCGCTGAGGGCCTCGACCATGGATATGCGCACACCCCTCGGCAAGGTCCGCGGTCTCGGTTCGGCCAAGGAAGGCACGGACCATTTCTGGCGCCAGCGCCTGACGGCGGTCGCCAACGTGCCGCTTCTCGTCTTCTTCGTGATCTTCATCATGACCCATGCCGGCGCGCCTCACGCAGATGTGGTCGCAGCACTCGGCAATCCGTTCGTCGCGGTGATCATGGCCCTTGTCGTCATCTCCGCCCTGACCCACATGCGGATCGGCATGCAGGTGATCGTCGAGGACTATGTTCACGCCGAAGGCATCAAGATCGTCCTTCTCATGCTCAATACATTCTTCGCGATCGCGGTTGGCGGGCTCTGTCTTTTCGCCATCCTGAAGCTCGCATTTGCAGGATAAAACCATGGCATCGACCGAAGCATCGTCCGTCAACGGCCCGACTTCCATCAACGGTAAGGCCTACCAGTATGTCGACCATTCCTACGACGTGATCGTCGTTGGCGCCGGCGGCGCGGGACTGCGCGCCACGCTCGGCATGGCCGAACAGGGTTTCAAGACGGCCTGCATCACGAAAGTCTTCCCGACGCGCTCGCACACGGTCGCAGCCCAGGGCGGCATTGCCGCGTCGCTGCAGAACATGACGCCGGACAGCTGGCAGTGGCACCTCTACGACACGGTCAAGGGCTCCGACTGGCTCGGCGACGTCGACGCCATGCAGTATCTCGCCATGGAAGCGCCGAAGGCGGTCTATGAGCTGGAGCATTACGGCGTGCCCTTCTCGCGCAATGCGGAAGGCAAGATCTACCAGCGGCCCTTCGGCGGCCACATGCAGAATTACGGCGAAGGCCCGCCGGTGCAGCGCACCTGTGCGGCTGCCGACCGGACCGGCCACGCCATCCTCCACACGCTCTACGGCCAGTCGCTGAAGCACAATGCCGAATTCTTCATCGAGTATTTCGCGCTCGACCTGATCATGTCGGACGACGGCAGCCGCTGCACGGGCGTCGTCGCCTGGTGCCTGGATGACGGCACGATCCATCGCTTCTCCGCCAAGATGGTCGTGCTGGCGACCGGCGGCTATGGGCGCGCCTATTTCTCGGCCACCTCGGCCCACACCTGCACGGGCGATGGCGGCGGCATGATCGCGCGCGCCGGCCTGCCGCTGCAGGACATGGAATTCGTCCAGTTTCACCCGACCGGCATCTACGGCGCCGGCTGCCTGATCACCGAAGGCGCGCGCGGCGAAGGCGGCTATCTCGTCAATTCCGAGGGCGAGCGCTTCATGGAGCGCTACGCGCCGTCGGCCAAGGACCTCGCCTCGCGCGACGTCGTCTCGCGCTGCATGACGCTCGAAATTCGCGAAGGTCGCGGCGTCGGCAAGGCGAAGGACCATATCTTCCTGCATCTCGACCATCTGGACCCTGCCGTTCTCAACGAACGCCTGCCGGGCATTTCCGAAAGCGCCAAGATCTTCGCCGGCGTCGACGTGACGCGCGAGCCGATCCCAGTCCTGCCGACGGTTCACTACAACATGGGCGGCATCCCCACCAATTACTGGGGCGAAGTGCTCAATGCGGACGGTGAAAATCCGGAACGCATCATCCCCGGCCTGATGGCCGTCGGCGAAGCGGGCTGCGCCTCGGTGCATGGCGCAAACCGCCTCGGCTCCAACTCGCTGATCGACCTGGTCGTCTTCGGCCGCGCCGCCGCCATCCGCGCCGGCGAGGTCATCGACCGTGCAAGCCCGATCCCGGCGCTGAACACCGCCGCCTGCGACAAGATCGTCGGCCGTCTCGACAGGCTGCGCTATGCCAGCGGGGGAACGCCGACCTCGGTTCTGCGCGAGAAGATGCAGCGCACTATGCAGGAAGACGCGGCCGTGTTCCGCACGCAGGAATCGCTCGAAAGCGGCTGCAAGCGCATGAGCACCATCTGGTCCGAAATGTCCGACATCAAGGTCACCGACCGGTCGATGATCTGGAACTCCGATCTCGTGGAAACGCTGGAACTCGAAAACCTGATGGCCAACGCCATCACCACGGTTGTCGGCGCGGAAGCCCGCAAGGAGAGCCGCGGCAGCCACGCACGCGAGGACTACACGTCCGGCCCGTTCGCCGGTCGCGACGACGTCAACTGGCGCAAGCACACGCTGGCCTGGGTGAACGAGGCCGGCGACGTCAAGCTCGACTACCGCCCGGTTCACACCGAATTGCTCGCTGAAGGCATCGATCCCTACAAGATCGAACCCAAGGCGCGCGTTTACTAAAGCATCTCCTGTCGGAGCCGAACGGCTTCTTCATCTGGACGATGCGTCAAGAGATAAGGCTGAAGCGCTCCGGGAACGGATGTTCTCCGGATCGCTCCAGCGGAAGCCCGGTCAAGGAAAACGACTATGGTTGAACTTGCACTTCCCAAGAATTCGCAGATGACCGAAGGCAAGGTGTGGTCGAAGCCCGCCGGCGCCACGAACACCCGCGAATTCCGCGTCTATCGCTGGAGCCCGGATGACGGCAAGAACCCGTCGATCGACACCTTCTTCATCGATGTCGACGATTGCGGCCCGATGGTTCTCGATGCCCTGCTCTACATCAAGAACAAGATCGACCCGACCCTGACGTTGCGCCGCTCCTGTCGCGAGGGGATCTGCGGATCCTGCGCCATGAACATCGACGGCACCAACACGCTGGCCTGCACCAAGGGCATGGACGACGTGAAGGGCGCGGTGAAAGTCTATCCGCTACCGCATATGCCCGTCGTCAAGGACCTCGTGCCGGACCTGACCAATTTCTACGCGCAGCATCGCTCGATCGAACCCTGGCTGAAGACGGTTTCGCCTGCACCGGCCAAGGAATGGAAGCAGAGCCATGACGATCGCGCCAAGCTGGACGGTCTCTACGAGTGCATTCTCTGCGCCTGCTGTTCGGCGTCCTGCCCGAGCTACTGGTGGAACGGCGACCGCTATCTCGGCCCGGCCGTGCTTCTCCAGGCCTATCGCTGGCTGATCGACAGCCGCGACGAAGCCAAGGGCGAGCGACTGGACAATCTGGAAGACCCCTTCCGTCTCTACCGCTGCCACACGATCATGAACTGCGCGCAGACCTGTCCCAAGGGCCTCAACCCGGCCAAGGCCATTGGCGAGATCAAGAAAATGATGGTCGAGCGTCGCGTCTGATCTGCGGTTTCATGGGGAAAAACGCGGGTTTGCGTTTCTTCTCCGCCACAGGAGATAGGAAAGGACGTTTTTCGACAGACTTAAAGGTCGATTAACCTTAATCCGGCCTATATCTGTCCCGAACGTTCATTTTACATACGAGACGACCGGGAGTTGGGAAATGCGGGCATATCATGTTGCGGCGGGTCTGGCGGCGGTGCTGGCCCTTTCGGGATGCCAGCGCACGTCAGTGGGCACTTTCGACCAGCGCGACATGGGGCCTGCTCCCCTGCAGGCGCAGCCCGTTCCCTCCGTCTCCGGCGGCTCCCTGCCACCCCCGACCAGCGGCGACGCGTCCCAGTTTCCCGCGGCACCGGTCACGGAAACCGCGGCACTCGGCAGCCCGCAGGTCCCCGGCGGCGCACCGGCCGCACCGGCCGCCTCTCTCGACGTTACCAAGGAGTCCATGGTCGGCAACTGGCGCGTCGCCAATGGCGGCAGCTCCTGCGACATGTTCCTGACGCTGACCAATCTCGGTTCCGGTTCGCGCGGCGGCACCCGTGGCTGCGCCGGCGAGCTGACGCAGATGGGGTCCTGGGAAGTGGCCGGCAAGCAGGTGGTCCTCAAGGATCGCAACGGCAATGCACTCGCCCGCCTCTACAAGTCGGCCGATGCCCGCTTCGACGGCCAGACCAATGGCGGCCAGCCCGTCAGCCTGAGCCGCTGATCTCCGGCTGCCGATCGGGTCGAATCGACCCGATCGTTTCACCCGATCGTTTCATAAGCGTCGTTCAATCGACAGCTTAGACAGCGTCCCGGCCCCGCCGGGCTTCCTCTGACGGCCAGGAAGGCTGCGCGTGCCAAACGCCGAAAACACCATCTCCCGACGTCTCGAAGCTTTGATCGCCAACGGCGATATGCGACGCGATCCGGCACAGCTGGCCATCGCCGCCCGCCTCGATCGCCTGTCCACGGACCTGGCTTCCAGCCGCGCCAATCGAAAGTCGAACGCGCTCGGCTGGCTCTTCGCATCGAAGCGCGATCAGCGCCCGCCGATCAAGGGCGTCTATCTCTACGGTGGCGTCGGGCGCGGCAAGACCATGCTGATGGACCTTTTCTTCGACACGGTGCCGATCGAGCGCAAGCGCCGCGCGCATTTCCACGAGTTTATGGCCGAGGTGCAGGACCGCATCTTCAAGCACCGGCAGAAGCTGAAGAACGGCGAGACCAAGGATGCGGATCCGATGCCGCCGGTCGCGGCCGATATCTATGCCGAGGCCCGTCTTCTCTGCTTCGACGAGTTCTCGGTCACGGACATCGCCGATGCGATGATCCTGTCGCGCCTGTTCGGCGAACTGTTCAAGCGCGGCTGCGTCCTCGTGGCCACCTCGAACGTCGAGCCGGGCGATCTCTATCGCGACGGCCTCAATCGCTCGCTCTTTCTGCCCTTCGTGGATCTCCTGCGCGCCCATGCCGACGTCGTGCCGCTGGATACGCAGACGGACTATCGCCTGGAGAAGACCAGCGGCCTGCCCGTCTGGTCCTCTCCGCTCGACGACGCCGCCCGCAAGGCGCTCGATGCATCGTGGGCCAAGGCGACACAGGGCCTTCGCCCGGTCCCTGCCGATCTCACCTTCAAGGGTCGCACGATCCACGTTCCCGCAGCCGCCGGGGATTGTGCGCGCTTCTCCTTCGCCGATCTCTGCGCGCGTCCCCTGGGTGCGACCGACTATCTCACCATCCTGTCGCATTACCGTGTCATCTTCATCGACGATATTCCGCTGCTCAATCCTGAGCGGCGGAACGAAACCAAGCGTTTCATCATGCTGGTGGATACGATCTACGATCAGGGCGCGCGCCTGTTCGCGTCTGCCGCAGCCCGCCCGGAGGCGCTTCTGACCGTCCGACGCGGCACGGAAGGCTTCGAGTTCGATCGCACCGTGTCCCGGCTGATCGAGCTGCAGAGTAGCGAATATGCCGGCGCACATGCTGCGAATGCGAAGAATTCGTGACCGTATTTCTTACGTGGACGTAAGAAATTATTGATCTAAACGATTGAAAAATCACGCTCCAAAAGTATCGGTTGATATTTTCAGGCGACGCGATTAGTGCTTTCGCCCGTGAGGTTGGGTGCCGCCCGGAAAAGCGGGAGATGTGTCGCTGCAAACCTTGCCAGATTTGATCTCAAAGGAAGCACTTTCATGGCGCGCAACAAGATCGCACTTATCGGTTCCGGAATGATTGGCGGCACGCTGGCCCATTTGGCCGGCCTGAAGGAACTGGGCGACATCGTTCTCTTCGACATCGCCGACGGCGTGCCCCAGGGCAAGGGCCTCGACATCGCGCAGTCCTCGCCGGTGGAAGGCTTCAACGCCAACCTGACCGGTGCCAGCGACTATGCTGCGATCGAAGGCGCCGATGTCTGCATCGTCACAGCCGGCGTGGCGCGCAAGCCCGGCATGAGCCGCGACGATCTGCTCGGCATCAACCTCAAGGTCATGGAACAGGTCGGCGCCGGCATCAAGAAATATGCTCCGAACGCCTTCGTCATCTGCATCACCAACCCGCTCGACGCGATGGTCTGGGCCCTGCAGAAGTTCTCCGGCCTGCCGAAGAACATGGTCGTCGGCATGGCCGGCGTGCTCGACAGCTCGCGCTTCCGCCTCTTCCTTTCCCAGGAATTCAACGTCTCCGTCCAGGACGTCACCGCCTTCGTTCTCGGCGGCCACGGCGACACCATGGTTCCGCTCGCCCGCTACTCCACGGTCGGCGGCATTCCGCTGACGGACCTCGTCAAGATGGGCTGGGTCACCAAGGAGCGTCTCGAAGAGATCATCCAGCGCACCCGTGACGGCGGCGCCGAAATCGTCGGCCTGCTCAAGACCGGTTCCGCCTATTACGCACCGGCCGCTTCCGCCATCGAGATGGCCGAATCCTTCCTCAAGGACAAGAAGCGCGTCCTCCCCTGCGCCGCGCATCTGTCGGGCCAGTATGGCGTCAACGACATGTATGTCGGCGTTCCCACCATCATCGGTGCCGGCGGCATCGAGCGCATCATCGAAGTCGAGTTTACCAAGGCCGAACAGGAAGCCTTCGACAAGTCCGTGGCAGCCGTTGCCGGCCTCTGCGAAGCTTGCGTCGGCATCGCTCCGAGCCTGAAGTAATCTTTTCCGACATCAGACAGGAATTTTTCCATGAACATTCATGAATACCAGGCCAAGGCTCTCCTGAAGAGCTTTGGCGCACCGGTTGCCGAAGGTGTCGCGATTTTCTCGGCCGACGAGGCAGAAGCCGCAGCGAAATCGCTGCCGGGCCCGCTTTACGTCGTCAAGAGCCAGATCCACGCCGGCGGCCGCGGCAAGGGCAAGTTCAAGGAACTCGGCCCCGAAGCCAAGGGCGGCGTGCGCCTGGCCAAGACCATCGAGGAAGCCGTTTCCCACTCGAAGGAAATGCTCGGCAACACGCTCGTCACCAAGCAGACCGGCGATGCCGGCAAGCAGGTGAACCGCCTCTACATCGAGGACGGCGCCGACATCGACCGCGAACTTTACCTCTCCATCCTCGTCGATCGCGCCGTCGGCCAGGTCTCCTTCGTGGTCTCCACGGAAGGCGGCATGGACATCGAGACCGTCGCGCATGACACGCCGGAGAAGATCATCAACGTCGCGATCGACCCGGTCGCCGGCGTGACAGCCGAGAACCTTGCGGCCCTCACCGCCGCGCTGAAGCTCGAAGGCGAAGCCAAGGCCGACGGCGAACGTCTGTTCCCGATCCTCTACAAGGCCTTTGTCGAGAAGGACATGAGCCTGCTCGAGGTCAACCCGCTGATCGTCATGACCAATGGCCGTCTGCGCGTCCTCGACGCCAAGATGTCCTTCGACGGCAACGCCCTGTTCCGCCACGAAGACGTGGTCGCGCTGCGCGACAAGACCGAGGAAGACGCGAAGGAAATCGAGGCGTCCAAGTACGACCTCGCTTATGTCGCCCTCGACGGCAACATCGGCTGCATGGTCAATGGTGCCGGTCTCGCCATGGCGACCATGGACATCATCAAGCTCTATGGCGCCGAGCCCGCGAACTTCCTCGACGTAGGTGGCGGCGCCACCAAGGAAAAGGTCACCGCGGCCTTCAAGATCATCACCGCCGATCCGGCCGTGAAGGGCATCCTCGTCAACATCTTCGGCGGCATCATGAAGTGCGACGTCATCGCCGAAGGCGTGATCGCAGCCGTGAAGGATGTCGGCCTCACCGTGCCGCTGGTCGTGCGCCTTGAGGGCACGAACGTCGAGCTCGGCAAGAAGATCATCAACGAGAGCGGCCTCAACGTCATCTCCGCCGACGATCTCGATGATGCAGCGCAGAAGATCGTCGCTGCCGTGAAGGGTGCCTGATCCCATGAGCGGTGCAAAGAAGACGGTCAATCGCCAGTCCTTCGGACCGAACGAGACCGATATCAACCTGTGCTATTTCGTCTGCTGGGACAGCACGCCGGATCTCGACGACGAGGCTGCCGATCGCTGGGCGCATTTCACGCATGACGACGATGCCGTCGAGTTCTTCAAGCTGAAATCGAAGGACGACACGCTGTACGTCTGGAAGGGCGAGCTGGGCATCTCGAAGGCCGACAAGCAGTTCGACTGGTTCCAGACCCACTGGTCGAAAAACCTCAACAGCCATCACGACGAAAAGTCGACATCCGGCAAGGGTTATCGCTGGTCCAACGGCGCCTTCGAAGAATTTGATTCCCTCGAATTCGAGGAAGAGGAAAACTGATCCATGTCCATTCTCATCAATAAAGACACCAAGATCCTCGTCCAGGGTCTGACGGGCAAGACCGGCACGTTCCACACCGAACAGGCGCTCGCCTATCACGGCACGCAGATGGTCGGTGGCATCAACCCCAAGAAGGGTGGCGAGACCTGGGAAGGCTCCAAGGGCGAGAAGCTGCCGATCTTCGCAACGGTTGCCGAAGGCAAGGAGCAGACCGGCGCCGACGCGTCCGTCATCTATGTTCCCCCGGCCGGCGCCGCTGCCGCCATCATCGAGGCGATCGAGGCGGAAATCCCGCTCATCGTCTGCATCACCGAAGGCATTCCGGTCGCCGACATGGTCAAGGTCAAGGCGCGCCTCGATGCGTCGAAGTCCCGCCTGATCGGCCCGAACTGCCCCGGCGTCATGACGCCGAACGAATGCAAGATCGGCATCATGCCGGGCAACATCTTCAAGAAGGGCTCCGTCGGCGTCCTCTCGCGTTCGGGCACGCTCACCTATGAAGCCGTGTTCCAGACCACGAACGAAGGCCTCGGCCAGACCACGGCCGTCGGCATCGGCGGCGATCCGGTCAAGGGCACCGAGTTCATCGACGTGCTCGAAATGTTTCTGGCCGACGACGAGACCAAGTCGATCATCATGATCGGCGAGATCGGCGGCTCGGCCGAAGAGGAAGCCGCGCAGTTCCTGATGGACGAAGCCAAGCGTGGCCGCAAGAAGCCGATGGTCGGCTTCATCGCCGGCCGCACGGCGCCTCCCGGCCGCACCATGGGCCATGCAGGCGCCGTGATTTCCGGCGGCAAGGGTGGCGCGGAAGACAAGATCGCCGCCATGGAACAGGCCGGCATCCGCGTTTCGCCCTCCCCGGCCCGCCTCGGCAAGACCCTGGTGGAAGTCCTCAAGGGCTGATGAACGTTCGAGGGACGGCCGGCCATTGCGTCGGCCGTCCCTTACACCATCTAAGACGAACAGGCAGTCAAAGCCTCGCGCTGTGGTCCTGCCAAAGAAATGACACGCATACGGTCGTATTGGATGGCCGTCGCAAAGTCGGCCCGGGACGGGCGCGTCGCATGTCCCTGAGGCCGCATCCAACAAGTCAGGAGGCGGACGGACAGGTCCGCGATAAAACCATGGCAAGGCAAGAGGCCAACGAGCAATTTCAACTGACGTCCTTCCTGGACGGCGCCAATGCGAGCTATATCGAACAGCTCCATGCGCGCTACGAAGCTGACCCCTCGTCCGTCTCGGGCGAATGGCAGTCCTTTTTCAAGGCGCTGGCCGACAATCCGGAAGACGTCGTGAAGGCCGCCAAAGGCGCCTCGTGGAAGAAGCCGAACTGGCCCCTGACGCCGCGCGACGACCTCACCTCGGCGCTCGACGGCGATTGGGGCACGGTCGAGAAGGTCATCGAGAAGAAGGTTCAGGCAAAGGCCGAAGCCAAGGCGGAAGCAACCGGCGTTCCCGCCTCGCCCGCCGACGTGCACCAGGCGACGCGCGACAGCATCAAGGCGATCATGCTGATCCGCGCCTATCGCATGCGCGGCCATCTGCACGCCAAGCTCGACCCGCTGCAGATCGCAGCCCCGGTCGATGATTATCACGAACTGTCCCCGTCCAATTACGGCTTCGAAGCCGGCGACATGGACCGCAAGATCTTCCTCGATAACGTGCTCGGGCTCGAATATGCCACGATGCGCGAGATCGTCGATATTCTGGAGCGGACCTACTGCTCGACGCTCGGCGTCGAATTCATGCACATCTCCGACCCGGAGATCAAAGGCTGGATCCAGGAGCGCATCGAAGGCCCCGCCAAGGGCGTCGAGTTCACGCCCGAAGGCAAGAAGGCGATCCTCTCCAAGCTGATCGAGGCCGAAGGCTTCGAACAGTTCATCGACGTGAAGTACAAGGGCACCAAGCGCTTCGGCCTCGACGGCGGCGAATCGCTCATCCCGGCGCTCGAACAGATCATCAAGCGTGGCGGCCAGGACGGGATGAAGGAAATCATCCTCGGCATGGCGCACCGTGGCCGCCTCAACGTTCTCACCAACGTCATGGGCAAGCCGCACCGCGCCGTGTTCCACGAGTTCAAGGGCGGCTCGGCCGCGCCGGACGATGTGGAAGGCTCCGGCGACGTGAAGTATCATCTCGGCGCCTCCTCGGACCGCGAGTTCGACGGCAACAAGGTGCACCTGTCGCTGACGGCGAACCCGTCGCACCTCGAAATCGTCAATCCCGTGGTCATGGGCAAGGCCCGCGCCAAGCAGGACCAAATGGCGACGACCTTCGATGGCGACGTCATTCCGCTGAAGGAACGCTCCAAGGTCCTGCCGCTCTTGCTGCATGGCGATGCGGCCTTTGCCGGCCAGGGCGTGACCGCCGAAATTCTCGGCCTGTCGGGCCTGCGCGGCCACCGCGTCGGCGGCACGCTGCACTTCATCATCAACAACCAGATCGGCTTCACCACCAATCCGGCCTTCTCGCGCTCGTCGCCTTATCCCTCCGACGTCGCCAAGATGATCGAGGCGCCGATCTTCCACGTCAACGGCGACGATCCGGAAGCGGTCGTCTATGCCGCGAAGATCGCCATCGAATTCCGGATGAAGTTCCACAAGCCGGTCGTGGTCGACATGTTCTGCTACCGCCGCTTCGGCCATAACGAAGGCGACGAGCCCTCCTTCACGCAGCCGAAGATGTACAAGGTCATCCGCGGCCACAAGACGGTCGTGCAGCTCTATGGCGAACGCCTGATTGCCGAAGGCCTGATCACCGAAGGCGAGCTGGAAAAGATGAAGGCCGACTGGCGTGCCCGTCTCGAACAGGAGTTCGAGGCCGGTCAGTCCTACAAGCCCAACAAGGCCGACTGGCTGGATGGCGCCTGGTCGGGTCTGCGCACCGCCGACAACCAGGACGAACAGCGCCGCGGCAAGACCTCGGTGCCGATGAAGTCGCTGAAGGATATCGGCCGCAAGCTCTCGGAAGTTCCAGAAGGCTTCAACGTCCACAAGACGATCCAGCGCTTCATGGACAACCGCGCCAACATGATCCAGACGGGCGAAGGCATCGACTGGGCGATGGCGGAGGCCCTGGCCTTCGGATCGCTCACCGTCGAAGGCACGAAGATCCGCCTGTCCGGCCAGGATTGCGAGCGCGGCACCTTCTCGCAGCGCCACACCGTGCTCTACGATCAGCAGACGGAAGAGCGCTACATTCCGCTCGCCAACCTCTCGCCCACCCAGGCGCGCTACGAGGTCATCAACTCGATGCTCTCGGAAGAAGCCGTTCTCGGCTTCGAATACGGCTATTCGCTCGCCCGCCCGAACGCGCTGACGCTCTGGGAAGCCCAGTTCGGCGACTTCGCCAATGGTGCGCAGGTCGTCTTCGACCAGTTCATCTCCTCGGGCGAACGCAAGTGGCTGCGCATGTCGGGCCTCGTCTGCCTGCTGCCGCACGGCTATGAAGGTCAGGGTCCGGAACACTCCTCCGCCCGCCTCGAGCGTTGGCTGCAGATGTGTGCGGAAGACAACATGCAGGTCGTCAACGTCACGACGCCGGCAAACTACTTCCACGTTCTGCGCCGCCAGATGAAGCGCGACTTCCGCAAGCCGCTGATCATCATGACGCCGAAGTCGCTGCTGCGTCACAAGCGCGCGATCTCCAGCCTGTCGGAAATGGCCGGCGAGACCTCGTTCCACCGTCTTCTGTGGGACGATGCGGAGGTCATCAAGGACGGCCCGATCAAGCTCCAGAAGGATGCGAAGATCCGCCGCGTCGTGCTCTGCTCGGGCAAGGTCTATTACGACCTGCTCGAAGAGCGCGAAAAGCGCGGCATCGACGACATCTACCTCCTGCGCCTGGAACAGCTCTATCCGTTCCCGGCCAAGGCGCTGATCAACGAGCTCAGCCGGTTCCGCAATGCGGAAATGGTCTGGTGCCAGGAAGAGCCCAAGAACATGGGGTCCTGGTCGTTCATCGATCCGTATCTCGAATGGGTGCTGGCCCATATCGATGCGAAGTACCAGCGGGTGCGCTATACCGGCCGCCCGGCCGCAGCCTCGCCGGCAACGGGCCTGATGTCGAAGCATCTGGCCCAGCTTGCCGCCTTCCTCGAAGACGCGCTCGGAGGCTGACGCGTCGACATGGGCATTCTCCTCACCATCCCGGGCCAGAACGGACGGATCGTTGCACCCGCAACGGGTCCGGCCGGTCCCGCGGGATGGGTGGAGTGTCGGCCCGCTCCCGGCCTTACGCAGGGCCGGTTCAGGGGGCGGAACGCCGTTTCGCCCCGCTCCGCTTCCTCACATCTTCCCATTTCAGGCGCGACTGACCGGTCCGGCAGCAACGCCCGCAACATCAGGACGTTTTAACAATGGCAACCGAAATCCGCGTGCCCACCCTGGGTGAATCCGTCAGCGAAGCCACGATCGGCACCTGGTTCAAGAAGGTCGGCGACACCGTGAACGCCGACGAGCCGCTGCTCGAGCTCGAAACCGACAAGGTCACCATCGAGGTTCCCGCCCCGGCGTCCGGCACGCTGTCGGAAATCGTTGCCAATGAAGGCGAGACGGTCGGTCTCGGCGCGCTTCTCGGCCAGATCGCCGAAGGTGCGGGCGCAAGCGCCGGCGCCGCCCCGGCCGCAAAGCCTGCGGAAGCCGCTGCCCCGGCCGCCGAAAAGCCCGCCGCCGAAGCGCCTGCCGCCTCCGCCCCCTCCTCCATGCCGCCAGCCCCGGCGGCCGCCAAGATGCTTGCCGAGAACAATGTCTCGGCAGACGACATCGATGGCTCCGGCAAGCGTGGCCAGGTTCTCAAGGGCGACGTGATCGCCGCCGTCAACCGCGGCCTGCAGGCACCGGCGGCCCCTGCCGAACAGGCCAAGGCCCCGGCCCGCGGCCCTTCGAACGCGGCGGACGCCCCGCGCGAAGAGCGCGTGAAGATGACGCGCCTGCGCCAGACCATCGCCAAGCGCCTCAAGGACGCCCAGAACACGGCCGCCATGCTCACCACCTATAACGAGGTGGACATGAAGGCGGTGATGGACCTGCGCACCAGGTACAAGGACGTCTTCGAAAAGAAGCATGGCGTGAAGCTCGGCTTCATGGGCTTCTTCACCAAGGCCGTCACGCATGCGCTGAAGGAACTGCCGGCCGTCAACGCCGAGATCGACGGCACGGATCTGGTCTACAAGAACTTCTGCCACGTCGGCATGGCCGTCGGCACGGACAAGGGCCTCGTGGTTCCGGTCATCCGCGATGCGGACCAGATGTCGATCGCCCAGATCGAGAAGGAACTCGGCCGCCTCGCCAAGGCTGCGCGCGACGGCTCGCTGTCGATGGCCGACATGCAGGGCGGCACCTTCACCATCACCAATGGTGGCGTCTACGGCTCGCTGATGTCCTCGCCGATCCTCAACGCACCGCAGTCCGGCATTCTCGGCATGCACAAGATCCAGGATCGTCCCGTGGTCGTCGGCGGCCAGATCGTCATCCGCCCGATGATGTATCTCGCGCTCTCCTACGATCACCGCATCGTCGACGGCAAGGAAGCCGTGACCTTCCTCGTGCGCGTCAAGGAAAGCCTCGAAGATCCGGAACGTCTCGTTCTCGACCTCTGAGACCCGATGACGAGGCCTGCCCAAAACGGGCGGGCCTTGCACCTGACTGAAAGAGACCGTCATGGAACCCACCGTCATCGCCGCATCGCCCTTTCCGGCGCTCGTTGCCTGGAGCATGGTGCTGCTCGTCTTCCAGATCTGCCTGCATGGCATGCTGGTGACCCGCGAACTCGGATCCGCATGGAATGCAGGCCCGCGCGATGGCGAAGCGCAGCCGAAAGGCGTGCTTGTCGGCCGCGCCGGCCGCGCATCGAAGAACCTTCAGGAAACCTATCCGGCTTTTGTCGGCCTTGCTCTCGGTCTCGCCATTGTCGGCGACCCCTCGGGCTGGGGGCTCATCGGCGCCTGGATCTGGTTTGCCTGCCGCCTCGTCTATATCCCGCTCTATCTCGCGGGCATCCCCTATATCCGCTCTCTCGTCTGGCTCGGTGCTCTCCTCGGCCTGGCTGTGATGGGCCTTGTTCTGATCTTCTGAGGCACCGGGCGTTGCGCCCGGATGCCCGATCTTCTCTCGTGCGACGGCTGACAGAGCTCGACGCCCGCCACTGCCGGAGACGCATGATGGAACTGTCCGTGCATCCCTACCTCTTCGAACTCACCTCTCTGATGGCGATCTTTTTCTTCGGCATCATCTCGCCGGGTGCCGATTTCGCCATGGTCATGCGGCAGTCGATCCTGCATGGGCGCCGCTCGGCGATCCTCACCTCCCTCGGCGTGGGAACGTCGCTGATGTTCCACGTCACCTACACGATCCTCGGCCTCGGCCTCGTCATCTCGCAGTCGATCACCCTGTTCAACATCGTCAAATGGTGCGGCGTCGCCTACCTGCTCTATATCGGCGTCAAGGCGCTCAGGGCAAAGCCGGCCGAGAGCATCGAAGCCTCGGTACCGGCCGAACCCGCCACCCGCAGCACCCAGTCCGCCTTCAAGGCGTTCGGCCTCGGCTTTGCCGCCAATGCGCTGAACCCCAAGCCGGTCTTCTTCTTCCTGTCGATCTTCTCGACCGTGGTCAGCGCGCAGACGCCGGTCGCGGTCAAATTCGGCTACGGCCTTGTCATGGCGAGCTGCCTCATCCTGTGGTTCGTGGCCGTCAGCCTGTTCATGACGACCCCCGCCATGCGGGCCCGCTTCGCCCGGATCAGCCATTGGATCGACCGTGCCAGCGGCATGGTCTTCATTGCGCTCGGCCTCAAGCTTGCAACCGAGAAGGCCGCCTGAGCCGAGGCGAGCTCCGCTCGACATTCCCATCCGGCAGCCGCTTTGAGCGGCCGCCACAGTCAACATCGGCAGCCGGGACAGGCTGCGCACGGAAGGACATACATCCATGGCATATGACGTCGTCATCATCGGAACCGGCCCCGGCGGCTATGTCGCCGCCATCAAGGCAGCCCAGCTCGGCCTCAAGGTCGCTGTCGTCGAAAAGCGCGCGACCTATGGCGGCACCTGCCTGAACATCGGCTGCATCCCCTCCAAGGCCCTGCTGCACGCCTCCGAGATGTTCCACGCCGCCGGCCATATGGACAGCCTCGGCATCGAGGTCGAGGCGCCGCGCCTCAACCTGCCGAAGATGATGGAGCACAAGGACGCGACCGTGAAGTCGAACGTCGAAGGCGTGGCGTTCCTGTTCAAGAAGAACAAGATCGACGCCATCCAGGGCACGGGCCGCATCGCCGGTGCTGGAAAGGTCGTCGTCACCAACGAGGCCGGCGAAGAGCAGACGGTCGAGACCAAGAACATCGTCATTGCCACCGGCTCCGACGTCGCCGGCATCCCGGGCGTTCCCGTCGAGATCGACGAGACGGTCATCGTCTCCTCCACCGGCGGCATCGCGCTTGAAAAGGTGCCCGGCACGATGGTCGTGGTCGGCGGCGGCGTCATCGGGCTGGAGCTCGGCTCGGTCTGGGCCCGTCTCGGTGCACAGGTCACCGTGATCGAATATCTCGACACCATCCTCGGCGGCATGGACGGCGAAGTCTCCAAGCAGTTCCAGCGCATCCTCGCCAAGCAGGGCATCACCTTCAATCTCGGCGCCAAGGTCACCGGCGTCGCACGCGAAGGCGACGGCGCGACCGTGACCTTCGAGCCCGTCAAGGGCGGCGAGGCGCAGACCGTTGCGGCCGACGTCGTTCTCGTTGCCACCGGCCGCAAGCCCTACACGTCAGGTCTCGGCCTTGAAGAAGCGGGCGTCGCGCTCGACAATCGCGGCCGCGTCGAGATCGACGGCCACTTCAAGACGAATGTCGACGGCATCTATGCCATCGGCGATGTCGTGCGCGGCCCGATGCTGGCCCACAAGGCGGAAGACGAAGGCGTGGCGCTGGCCGAAATCCTGGCCGGCCAGGCCGGCCATGTGAACTACGACGTCATCCCCGGCGTCGTCTACACCCAGCCGGAAGTGGCCTCCGTCGGCAAGACCGAGGAAGAGCTGAAGAGCGCCGGTATCGCCTACAAGGTCGGCAAGTTCCCCTTCACGGCCAATGGCCGTGCCCGCGCCATGCAGGCCGTCGATGGCTTCGTCAAAATCCTCGCCGACAAGGAAACCGATCGCGTGCTGGGCGGCCATATCATCGGCTTCGGCGCCGGCGAGATGATCCACGAGATCGCCGTCCTCATGGAATTCGGCGGCTCGTCCGAAGACCTCGGCCGCACCTGCCACGCTCACCCCACCATGTCGGAAGCCGTCAAGGAAGCCGCCCTCGCGACGTTCTTCAAGCCGATCCACATGTAAGGGATGAATTCCGGTCACAGCCGGAAGACCTTTTTGACATAGAAAAAGCGGGCGTCGTCAGGCGCCCGCTTTTCGTTTGTCCGGATAATCTCGGCCTCACACGCTGAGGCAGAGATACTTCACCTCGATATAATCCTCGATCCCGTATTTCGAGCCTTCGCGGCCCTGTCCGGACTGCTTGATGCCGCCGAAGGGGGCGACTTCGGTGGAGATCAGGCCGGTATTGATGCCGACCATGCCATATTCGAGCTCTTCGGCGACGCGGAAGATCTTGGAGATATCGCGGGCGTAGAAATAGGCGGCAAGGCCGAATTCCGTGTCGTTGGCCATGGCGATCACCTCGTCTTCCGTCTCGAAGCGGAAGAGCGGCGCGACCGGACCGAAGGTTTCCTCGCGCGCGAGCTTCATGTCCGGCGTGACATCGGTGAGAATGGTCGGCTGGAAGAACAGCGCGCCCTTCTCCGTGTCGCGCGCGCCGCCAACGGCGATCGACGCCCCTTTCGAGACGGCATCGGCGATGTGGTCCTCGACCTTCGCCAGCGCCTTGTCCGAAATCAGCGGACCGGCGCTGACATTCGGCTCGAACCCGCCACCGACCTTGATGGCCCGCACCTTGGCCGCCAGCTTTTCGGCGAAGGCATCATAGACGCTCGCCTGCACATAGAGGCGATTGGCGCAGACGCAGGTCTGGCCGTTGTTCCGGTATTTCGACACCATGGCGCCTTCGACCGCCGCATCGAGGTCCGCATCCTCGAAGACGATGAAGGGCGCGTTGCCGCCCAGTTCCAGCCCGAGCTTCATCACCTGCCCGGCCGACTGCCGGAAGAGGATCTTGCCGACATTCGTGGAGCCGGTAAAGGTCAGCTTGCGCACCTTGTCGCTTTCGCACATTTCCAGCCCGACAGCGGCTGAATCGGTCGACAGGATGACGCTGAAAAGCCCGGCGGGAAGGCCCGCCCGCTCGGCAAGGATCGCAAGCGCCAGCGCGGACAGCGGCGTCTCGGCGGCAGGCTTCGAGACGATGGCGCAGCCGGCGGCCAGGGCCGGCGCGACCTTGCGCGCGAGCATCGCGTTCGGGAAATTCCACGGTGTGATGGCAGCGACCACGCCGATCGGCTGCTTGACGACGATGATCCGCTTGTCGGGCTGGTGGCCGGGGATCGTGTCGCCATGGACGCGCTTGGCCTCCTCGCCGAACCACTCGACATAGGATGCGCCGTAGAGCACCTCGCCCTTTGCCTCGGCCAGCGGCTTGCCCATCTCGGTCGTCAGAATGACGGCGAGGTCGTCGGCATTGGCGACGAGCAGATCGTATAGCCGGCGAAGGATTTGCGCCCGCTCCTTGGCCGTCTTGCGCGCCCAGGCCTTCTGCGCTTTATGGGCCACGTCGATCGCCCGCGCCGTCTCGCCGCGCCCCATGTCGGGAAGCGTGGCGACATGGGCGCCGGTCGCCGGATCCAGCACGTCGAACGTCTTGCCGTCGGCAGCTGCCGACACCCAGTCAGTGCCGATCAGCGCCTTGTCGGTTGCAAGGCTCGGGTCTTTCAGCTTGGCGAGAAGATCGGGTGATAGGCTCATGTCAGGCTCCCTTGACGCAATCGCGCAGCGTGTCCTCGAGAATGTCGAGCGCTTCGGTGAAGATATGATCCTGGATCGTGATCGGCGAGAGGAAACGGATGACATTTCCATAAACGCCGCAGGTAAGCAGGATCAGCCCCTTTTCCAGGGCGCGCGCGCGAACCCGGTTCGTAAAGTCCGCGTCCGGCGTCTGGGTTCCCGGCACGTTGAACTCCACCGCATTCATGAAGCCCGGCCCCCTGACATCGACGATCTGGGGCACGAAATCCTTGAACGACTGCAGCCGCTGTTTCAGCCGCGCGCCCAGCTGTTCGGCACGTTCGCACAGGCCCTCGTCGTCGATGACGTCGAGCACGGCGAGGCCGGCCGCAATGCCGATCGGATTGCCGCCATAGGTGCCGCCGAGGCCGCCGGGGCCGGGCGCGTCCATGATGTCGGCACGGCCGGTGACCGCCGCGATCGGAAAGCCGCCGCCGAGCCCCTTCGCCATGGTCGTGAGATCGGCGACGACGGGATAATGCTCCATGGCGAACATCCGGCCGGTGCGGGCAAAGCCGGTCTGCACCTCATCGGCGATCAGCAGGATGCCATGCCGGTCGGCGATCTCGCGCAGCGCGATCATCAGCGCCTTCGGCACTTCGTAGAAGCCGCCCTCTCCCTGCACCGGCTCGATGATGAAAGCCGCGACCCGCGCCGGATCGACATCCGCCTTGAACAACCGGTCGAGCACGGCCAGCGACGCTTCGACCGTCATGCCGTGCAGTTCGGCCGGAAAGGGAACATGGAACACATCCGGCATCATCGCGCCGAATCCGGCTTTGTAGGGCGCCACCTTGCCAGTCAGCGCCATGCCCATGAAGGTCCGGCCATGAAAACCGCCGGAAAACGCGATGACGGCGGACCGCTTCGTCGCGGCGCGCGCGATCTTCACCGCATTCTCCACCGCTTCGGCACCCGTGGTGACGAAAACCGTCTTCTTCTCGAAATCGCCGGGCACCAGGGCATTCAGCCGCTCGGCCAGCCGCACATAGTTTTCGTATGGCACGACCTGATGGCACGTGTGGGTGAAGCGATCGAGCTGGTCCTTGACGGCGGCGATGACGCGCGGATGCCGGTGACCCGTGTTGACGACGGCGATGCCGGCGGCAAAGTCGATGTAGCGCTTGCCCTCGATATCCCAGATCTCCGCGTTCTCGGCGCGCTCGGCATAGACCTGCGTGGTGACACCCACGCCGCGCGATATGGCAGCGCTCCGACGGTCGGCAACATCGACGTTCAACATGGCATCATCCCCTCTGAAACAGGGCGCCCTCGCACCCGTATTGGTCTCCTGTATAAATTACCTATATTTTTTCTGTAGAGTTTGCAATCCCGATTCGTCGGGCTATGAGAGGTCCTCTGCAGATTCCAGGGCCACTCGATATGGACGACATTCGCTTCAAGATCACGGAAGCCGCCCGTATGGCCGGTGTGTCCGCCTCGACGCTGCGTCTGTGGGAAAGCCAGGGGCTGATCGAGCCCCTGCGATCCGCGACGGGCCAGCGGCTTTTCGACCAGGCGATGATGGACCGGCTGAAGACGATCGGCTGGCTGCGCACGGAAAAGGGTCTCAATCCCGCCGCCATCCGCGAGGTCCTGAAGGACGAGATCGAGACCGCGGCACCGGCCGAGCCACCGACTACGCTGAAGACCGACGGGGACACAGTCTCCGCCATCGGTCCGAAGATCCGCCACCTCCGCCGGCAGACGGGCCGAACGCTGCAGAGCGTGGCGGACGAGACCGGCATCACTCTGTCGCTGCTTTCTTCCTTCGAGCGGATTTCGCAAGGCCTGTCCCTGCCGGCGCTGCACACGCTTGCCGCCTGCTTCGGAACGACGCTCTCGGCCCTGTCGGGCCAGGAAGGCGGCGACCATCGCCAGTCGCTCGTGCGCGCCGGCCAATGGACCGCCTGGCCCGCGACTGCCTCCGGCGTCACCATCCAGCCCCTGGCCGAGGGGCGCCACCAGATGGAGTGCCACCGTTTCGTTCTCGCCCCGGGCGCCTCCAGCGAAGGCGCCTACCGGCATGATGGCGAGGAGTTCCTGCATGTCCTGCACGGCAGGATGCAGATCGTGCTCGACGGCGACCAGTTCTTCGACCTGACGGACGGCGACAGTTTTTACTTCGAGAGCACCCGTTTCCATGCCTGGCGCAACCTGCACGATGCCGAGACCGTGCTGATCTGGATCAACACGCCGCCGACCTTCTGATCATCCGAGCACCGTCACGCGCGTGCCCTTGCGCGCAAAGGCAAGGATCCGTCGCATCGCCGGCAGGCTGACCGCGATGCAGCCCTCCGTTGGCTGGTAGCCGGCACGCATGAGGTGAAAGAAGATCGCCGAGCCCGCGTTGCGGCGGCGAACGCGCAGGTTCCAGTCCATCACGAGGCAGACATCGTAAAGCCCATCATCGCGCATCATCCGCTCGTGGCGCCCCGCGAAAGGAGCGGTCGCCGGCCGGTTGTAGCACGCATGGTCCGGCGCATCGCACCAGAGCATGCCCGGCCGCGTGCGCTTGAGGGGAAGACGGGTCGCGGGGGGCGCGATCCGGTCGGCCCTGACATAGCCGCCGATCAGCGGCATCTCCGCGATCGGCGTCGCGCCGTCGCCCTCCCGCTTGCGCGCGGTCGTGCCCCCGCGCCCGATCGCCGCCCGTTCCGTTCGCCCGGCAAAGGACACCAGGGCCCGGGTGCGGCTTCCCGGCGCTGCCCGCACGATGATCGTGCCGGGGGAGGAACGGGGCTTTGCCGGGATCTTGCGCATGAGGGCTCACAGGAAAGTGCGTGGGTCGTGATGGTGCAGCCCCATCATGCCATGTTAGCTAGGCTTCGTCAGCGAAAGCGCGCAAGATCCGTGAGGGACACGCGTTTTCGGGAAACAGCTCTCATGGAGAGGACACGCCGAGATCGCCCGTCTCCGGCGGTGGCCGTCCCCGATTGCGGCAAGGCCGGCGAGCATGATGGCTCTTGTGCTGCCGCGACCGGTCCAGCGCTTGCCAAGTCCGCCGCGAGAGCTAATTTACGCCAGACGCTCAGGAGAGAACACCGATGTCATCCCGTACCATTTTGCTCGTCGACGATGATGACGTGTTGCGCCAGACGCTGGTCGAGCAGCTCTCGCTCTACGAGGAATTCGTGATTCTTCAGGAGGCGACAGCCAGCAAGGGCGTGCAGACGGCCCGCACCGGCACGGTGTCGTTGCTGATCATGGATGTCGGCCTGCCGGACATGGACGGCCGCGAGGCGGTCAAGCTCCTGCGAAAAGGCGGCTTCAAGGCGCCGATCATCATGCTCACCGGCCATGACACGGATTCCGACACGATCCTCGGGCTCGAAGCCGGCGCCAATGACTATGTCACCAAGCCCTTCCGCTTCGCCGTCCTGCTGGCCCGCATTCGCGCCCAGTTGCGCCAGCACGAGCAGAGCGAGGACGCCACCTTCACCGTCGGGCCCTATACCTTCAAGCCCAGCCAGAAGCTGCTGACGCTCGAAAACGGGCAGAAGATCCGCCTCACGGAAAAGGAGGCGGCGATCATCCGCTACCTCTATCGCGCCGACCAGAAGGTCGTGACCCGCGACGTGCTGCTGGAAGAAGTCTGGGGCTACAATTCCGGCGTCACCACCCACACGCTGGAAACCCACGTCTATCGTCTGCGCCAGAAAATCGAGCGCGACCCTTCCAATGCCGAGATTTTGGTGACAGAAAATGGCGGCTACAAGATCGTCCCGTAACAGAGGCTGACGGTCGGCTGTCCAGCTCCGGACGGCAATGGATCGGAGAGCCCCTTGGCGCTGAACGACGATATCGCCCTTCTCTCGATCGTACCGCTCTTTGCGGACATCGATGACGACAAGCTCCGTCTCGTCGCCTTCGGCGCGGAACGCCGACGGCTGGTGCGCGGCCAGCAGCTGTTTCGCGAGGGTGCGCCGGCCGATTGCGCCTATGCGGTCGCCGCCGGACGCCTGGCGTTGACGCGCACCACGCCGAGCGGCGGCACCGAGACGATGGCCGCGGTCGGCCGCGGCACGCTCCTGTCCGAACTCGCCATGATATCGCTCGTGGAACGCAAGTTCACGGCGACCGCCGAAGTCGAAACCGAGGTGATCCGCATCACCCGCCCCCTGTTCCACCGCATGCTGGAAGAGTATCCCGACGTCGCCGCCCTCGTGGACAAGCGCATCCGCGACAATCTCAACGCGATGATCAACCGCGTCGGCAAGCTCGCCCCGCGCTTTCTCTGACAAGCCTTCAGAGGTCGAAGGTCGCGATCACTGGCACATGGTCGGAGGGGCGCTCCCATCCGCGCGCTTCCTTGACGATATCGACCTGCCGGAGATGGGTGGCGAGGTCGGCGGACGACCAGATATGGTCGAGGCGCCGTCCGCGGTCGGCCGCCTCCCAGTCCTTGGCGCGGTAGCTCCACCAGGTGTAGAGCTTTTCCGGCGACGGCGTGTGCTGGCGCATCAGATCGACCCAGGCGCCGCCTGTCATGATCGATGTCAGGCCTTCGGTTTCCACCGGTGTGTGGCTGACGATCTTCAAAAGCTGCTTATGCGACCAGACGTCGTGTTCGAGCGGCGCGACGTTGAGGTCGCCGACGAGGATCGAGGACACGCCGGCGTCCGCCTCCGCATGCAGCAGCTTCATCTCCTCGAGGAAATCGAGCTTGTGGCCGAACTTCTTGTTGATCGTCCGGTCCGGCTCGTCGCCCCCCGCCGGCACATAGAAATTGTGCAGCCGGATGCGCTTGGACCCGTGCGAAAAGACCACCGAGAGATGCCGTGCATCGCCGACGCCGCAATAGTCGCGGCGGTCCACGAGCTCCGTCAGCGGCAGGCGCGAGAGCGTGGCGACGCCGTGATAGCCCTTCTGCCCGTGCATCGCCATGTGCCCGTAGCCAAGCGCCTCGAAGGCCTTTACCGGGAACAGGTCGTTCGGGCACTTGGTTTCCTGCAGGCAGAGGATGTCAGGCTGAAACCGCACGAGGAAATCCGACACCAGCGGCATGCGCAGGCGCACGGAGTTGATGTTCCAGGTTGCGATCGACAATGTCATGATGTGCCTTCCGGAATGCAAAAAGGTCCCGCTGGGGACCTTTAAGCAAGTTTACGGACGCAGGACAAGCGCGGGCGAGCCTCTTGCGGATGAGGCCTACTTGCGGATCTCGTCGTAGGGGATCCGGAAAACGGCGTCGTCCATCGGCATGCCGGTCTTCACGTTAAAGATCATCACGGACGTGTCCTTCTTCTGCGGGTCGGTGATCGTCCACTGGCGAAGGTCGTAGGTTTTCGGATCGAACATCATGGTGATGGTGCTGTCGCCGAAGATCGATCGGTCGCCGAGCACGATGGTGATCAGGTCCGTCTCTTCCTTCACGTCGCGCACGGTCTTGCCGGAGAGATCGATGGAGTTGGACAGAAGCAGGTTCAGCGGCGTCTTCGACAGGGGGTAGAGATCCCAGGTCTTGAGCTTCTGGTTGCCGATCACCACCGATTTGCCATCGGCAATCACGCGCATCGGCGATGGCGCCTCGTAGTTGAAGCGGATGCGCCCCGGACGGCTGATGAAGAACTTTCCGCCCGTCTGCTCGCCGCGCGGGCCGAACTGGACGAACTCGCCGGTCATCGTCTTCACCGATGCGAAGTGATCGGCGATTTTCTGTGCGACGCCCGTGGATTGGGCGGCGGCGGGATCGGGCAGAATGCCCAGTGTCGCCAGCACGCCGAAGACCGCCACGCCTGCCACGAAGCTGCGCCGCGACAGGAGCGACCGATCCGCCTGTCCCGTCCTGTCGGTCGTTCGTGTCTCTGTCATGGGAAACTCCTGTTCGATATAGCCGAGATGTGGCGCGCAAGTGCGGCACCTTCAAGACCTGGCCGGCGAAGACATGACCGGCGAAAACTTGGCCGGCGATGACGTGAGGGACCGAGAGCTAGCGCGCGCGAGAACGCCCCGAGCACGAGACGATCGGCGTCGTCAGATCTCGTCTTCCGTCGGCACCAGAATCTCGCGCTTTCCCGCGTGATTGGCAGCGCCGATGATGCCTTCCTTTTCCATACGCTCGATCAGCGAGGCTGCCCGGTTGTACCCGATGCCGAGCCGACGCTGGACATAGGAGGTCGAAGCCTTGCCGTCCCGGAGGACGACCGCCACGGCCTGGTCGTAAGGATCGTCGGACTCCGACAGGTTGCCGGTGCCGGCCGGACCGCCGCCATTGCCGCCCTCGTCGTCCTCGCCGTCGTCTTCGGTGATCGCGTCGAGATAGTCCGGTGCGCCTTGCGTCTTGAGATAGGAGACGATCTGCTCGACCTCGTTGTCCGAGACGAAGGGCCCGTGGACGCGCTGGATGCGTCCGCCGCCGGCCATATAGAGCATGTCACCCTGGCCGAGGAGCTGTTCGGCCCCCTGCTCGCCCAGAATGGTGCGGCTGTCGATCTTCGACGTGACCTGGAAGGAAATGCGGGTCGGGAAGTTCGCCTTGATCGTGCCGGTGATGACATCGACCGAGGGACGCTGCGTCGCCATGATCACATGGATGCCGGCGGCACGGGCCATCTGCGCAAGCCGCTGCACAGCCCCTTCGATGTCCTTGCCGGCGACCATCATCAGGTCGGCCATCTCGTCGATGATCACGACGATGTAGGGCATCGGCTGCAGATCGAACTCTTCGGTCTCGTAGGTCGCCTCGCCGGTCTGGCGGTCGAAGCCGGTCTGCACCGTGCGGCTGATCGCCTCGCCCTTTTCCAGCGCCTGCTCGACGCGCGAATTGAAGCCGTCGATGTTGCGCACGCCGATCTTCGACATCTTCTTGTAGCGCTCTTCCATCTCCCGCACGGTCCATTTCAGCGCCACGACGGCCTTCTTCGGATCGGTGACGACCGGCGAGAGCAGATGCGGGATGCCGTCATAGACGGAGAGTTCGAGCATCTTCGGGTCGATCATGATCAGCCGGCACTGTTCCGGCGTCATTCGGTAGAGGATCGACAGGATCATCGTGTTGATCGCGACCGACTTGCCCGAACCGGTGGTGCCGGCCACCAGCAGATGCGGCATCTTGGCGATATCCGTGATGACGGGCTCGCCGCCGATCGTCTTGCCCAGCGCCATGGCGAGCTTCGCCTTGCTGCCTTCGAAGTCTCTGGAGCCGATGAGTTCGCGCAGGTAGACCGTCTCGCGGCGCTGGTTCGGCAGCTCGATGCCGATGGCATTGCGGCCGGGCACGACGGCGACACGGGCGGCGATCGCGCTCATCGAGCGGGCGATATCGTCGGCAAGCCCGATGACGCGCGAGGACTTGATGCCGGGAGCCGGCTCCAGCTCATAGAGCGTAACGACGGGACCGGGACGGACATGGATGATCTCGCCCTTGACGCCGAAGTCCTCGAGCACGCCTTCGAGCATGCGCGCATTCTGTTCCAGCGCGTCGGCCGAAAGCGTCGCATCGCGCACCACGTTTTTCGGTTCGGTCAGGAATTCGAGCGGCGGCAGCGTGAAGGTGCCATGGCCGCCATGGCCATTGCCGTGCCGCTCATAGGCGGGCTCGGGCGCACGCGGCCGCGGCTGCGCCGCAACCACCCGTCCGGAGACCGGCGCGCGGCGGGCTGCCGGAGCGGAGGCGATGTCGTCGTCGCCGGACAGCAGCCCGGACGGCAGCACGTCATCGGCACCGTCGGCATCGTCCTCGTCGGCAAAATCCGTGTCGAAGCCGGGATCGACCGCAGCCGCGGCGCGGCGCGGGGCCGCGGGACCATCGAGCGACGGCTCGACCCGGACGGCGGACTTGCGCCGCACCGGCTCGTTCAGCGTCCCGAATTCGTCATCGTTGAAATCATAGGGCTCGTCGAAATCGCGCTCCGGCGCGGGCTTGCGGCGGGCAAGACCGAAGAGGCGGCGGAAGCGGGCCTGCGTCGTGTAGCGCATATGCGTGAAGGCGCCGGCCAGGAACAGGACGAAGCCGCCCTCCGCCTCGTCGTCTTCGATTTCCTCGCGAACGGTCTTCGCCTTGCTTGGCGTCACCACGGGCGCCTCCTCCTCGTCCGGATCGGCCACGCCGAAAAGACCGGCGGCATAGACGAGAAAGACGGTCGCGGGGATGGCGATGATCGAGCCGAGCACCGTGGCGAAGGTGCCCGTCGGATATTCCCCGGTGATCAGGGCGGGCAGACGCAGGATCATGTCTCCGAACACGCCGCCAAGTCCGTTCGGCAGGGGCCAGGTCACCGGCGCGGGCACGCAGGAGAGCGCCGCTGCGGCCAGAACCGAGCCGATGAACCAGCAGGCGGCCCGCTTGATCACCTTGTCGAACGGCTTGTTGCCGATGAGAACCAGTGCCCAGGCCAGAACGGGCAGCAGCGCCACGACGCTGCCGATCCCGAAGAACTGCATCATCCCGTCGGCAAAGGCTGCGCCGCCTGTGCCCAGAATGTTGGTCGGCGGATTGGACGTGGCATAGGAAAAGCTGGGATCGGCGACATTCCAGGTCGAGAGCGCCGCAACGGCTGCCATCAGCAGCCCGAAGAGCGCATAACCGGCAAGCGCCACCGACTGGCGCCACACGAAGGCCGACAGCACGAACCTGTCGGAACGGGTTTCGAATGCCGCCTGATTGCTTCTAGCCATGGAAATCTGCCTGTCCTGTACGCCGAGGCGCCCTGATCGTCCGAAGCGCACTGCGCCCCAGCCCACAGGGTAGGCAGAGGAGGTTAAAGCTCCATTAACCATGCCCGTTCAGAGGGCATAAACCGAGAGAAATCGATGGGGATCCCGGGGCCTCGCGCTACAGAACGGCCTGATCGCCGATGCCGAGCGCCGCCTGCGCTTCGCGCACCCGCTCGGGCGTGTCCGCTAGCTTGTAGCCGGCCTCCACGAGCCGCGTCGTATGGATCTTGTTGTAGATGAACGCCCAGATGATGCCGACGATGAACCAGCCGAGGCCGACGCCGATAAAGGCGGCGATCATGCCGACGGCAATCATCCCGAGACCGATGCCGACATCACCCCGCAGCAGAGCCGGAATGCCGCCGAAGAACAGGCTGGTCCAGCTGAAACCGTAATAGCCGATCTTCGTGATGCCGGTCGCGGGGTTTTGCAGGCGGATCGCAGTGGCCATGATGTCCTCTTTCAGCAAAGCTAAGAATTGAGAATGTTTCGGCACCAAGTCAATCGGCACGTCGACGTTCTCTATGGGAATCAGCAACCTGGCAGAGGGGCACGGCTGCAAAAGGTGAGGCGGCCGGGAGGCTGGCGGCAAACGAAAAACCCGGCAGAGGACTGCCGGGTTCGAAGACACATCGATGAGGATGGGCGGGAGACCGGATTTCGGTCGGTCTCCCGAAGACACTTACGAGTGGTAAGCCGCTTCGCCGTGGCTTGCGAGGTCGAGACCTTCGCGTTCGGCTTCCACCGGCACGCGCAGGCCGACGACGACGTCGACGATCTTGAAGATGATCGCCGAGCCGATGCCCGACCACAGGATCGTCACGAGGACGCCCTTCAGCTGTGCCAGGACCTGCGTTGCCGTGCCCGCATAGGAGGCTGCGAAGTCGGCCGTCGAGTAATCGACGATGCCGGCGCCGCCGAGGGCCGGGCTGACGAACACGCCGGTGAGCAGCGCACCGACGATACCGCCGACGCAATGGACGCCGAACACGTCTGCCGTGTCGTCATAGCCGAACTTGTTCTTCACCGTGGAGACGAAGAAGTAGCAGAGCGGCGAGACGATGAGACCCATGACGATCGCGCCCATCGGGCCGACGAAGCCGGCGGCGGGCGTGATGACCACGAGGCCGGCAACGGCGCCCGAGGCGGCACCGAGCATGGAGGCCTTGCCGCGGGTGAAGGTTTCCAGGATCGACCAGGAGATGATCGCGGCCGCCGTGGCGACGAAGGTGTTGATCATGGCGAGGACGGCATAGGCATTGGCTTCGAGGTTGGAGCCGGCATTGAAGCCGAACCAGCCGACCCAGAGCAGCGAGGCGCCGATCATGGTCATGGTCATGGAGTGCGGCGCCATCATGTCCTTGCCGAAGCCGGTGCGCTTGCCGACCATGAGCGCGCCGACGAGGCCCGCGATGCCGGCATTGATGTGAACCACGGTGCCGCCGGCGAAATCGATCGCGCCGAAGCCGAAGATGAGGCCGGTCGGGCCGTCATAGGCGCTCGGGCCGCCCCAGAACCAGACCATGTGGGCCATCGGGAAGTAGACGAAGGTGAGCCACAGGATGGTGAAGAGGATGACGGCCGAGAACTTGATGCGTTCTGCAAAAGCGCCGACGATCAGGGCGGGCGTGATGGCCGCGAACGTCATCTGGAAGCAGACGAAGACGAGTTCCGGAATGGCGACGCCCTTGGAGAAGCTTTCCGACAGCGTCGTCACGTCGACGCCCGACAGGAACATCTTGGAGAAGCCGCCGATGAAGCTGTTTAGCGAGCCGCCATCGGTGAAGGCGAGCGAGTAGCCATAGGTGACCCAGACGATCATGGCGACGGCGGCAACCATCAGCACCTGCATCAGGACCGACAGCATGTTCTTGGTGCGCATCAGGCCGCCGTAGAACAAGGCGAGACCCGGCACCGTCATCAGAAGCACGAGGATGGTGGACACGAGCATCCAGGTCGTGTCGCCCTTGTCGACGGTCATGACCGGTGCGGCAGCGGCCGCCGCTTCGGCAACGGCCGGAGCTGCGGTATCCTGGGCGTAGGCGACAACCGGCGCCAGGAAGGCGGCCGTTGCGGCGCCGAGGCGCCCGAGGGTTGTCGAGAATGTGTGAGATGTCATGTGAAGAAAGCTCCCTCTAACAGCCGTTGCTTACAGCGCTTCTGAATCGGTTTCGCCGGTACGAATGCGCACCGCATGGTCAATGGAGTAGACGAAGATCTTGCCGTCGCCGATCTGGCCGGTCTTGGCGGACGATGCGATCGCCTCGACCGCCTTGTCGACGATCTCGGAGGCGACGGCGATTTCGATCTTCAGCTTCGGCAGGAAGCTGACGGCGTATTCGGTGCCGCGGTAGATTTCGGTATGCCCCTTCTGGCGGCCGTAGCCCTTCACTTCGGTCACGGTCAGGCCCTGGATTCCGACGGCGGTGAGCGCTTCACGAACCTCATCGAGCTTGAACGGCTTGATAATGGCCATCACAATTTTCATCTGGTTTCCCATCCTTGTTCATCTGCGGCTCACGTGCCGTCTGTGCATGCCGATGAGCCTTGTTTCCCCAACGACCGCCAAGTTCTATTCAAGGCGCGTGCCAGTTCGGGACGCGGCCAGAAAATAATGGAAAAGACACGAAATCACCGCATTCCCCGGTGGGCCGCCAGGGAAACGCTAAATATTCGTCAAATTTTCAGGCTAAAAAATATGCAAATTTAAAAATTTGCTGACAATTTAGTCATTTGCCTTTTTCCGAATCAGTCCTTCCTGAGCGACCGAGGCGATCAGGTTTCCGGAGCGATCGTAGAGGCTGCCGCGGTTCATGCCGCGGGCGCCGCCCGTGCTCGGGCTGTCCTGCGTATAGAGCAGCCAGTCGTCGAGCGCGCACGGGCGGTGAAACCACATGGCATGATCGAGGCTCGCCACCTGCAGGTCGCGATCGAAGATCGAGGTTCCGTGCGCGCGCAGCGATGTGTCGAGCAGCGTCATGTCGGAGAGATAGGCGAGAACCGCGGCCTGCAGCGGCCGGTCGTCCGGCACCGGGCCCGTCGCCTTGACCCAGACGTGCTGCACCGGCTCCTGCGGCTCGCGCGAAACGTAGTGCTTCAAGGAGACGGGCCGGATCTCGATCGGCCGCGGCCGTTCCCAGTAGCGGCGGATCGCCTCGGGCGCGTTCGCCAGGAACATCGCCTTCATCTCGGCCTCCCCCATCAGCTCTTCGGGCTGCGGCACCTTGGGCGGCGCCACCTGATGCTCCAGCCCCTCCTCCTCCACCTGGAAGGAAGCCGACAAAGCGAAGATGGCCGCACCATGCTGGATCGCCACCACGCGACGCGTGGTGAAACTGCCCCCGTCGCGGATGCGATCGACCTCGTAGATGATGGGCACGGCCGGATCACCCGGCCGCATGAAATAGGCGTGGAGCGAATGCACGAAGCGATCCGCGCTCACCGTGCGCTGCGCGGCGACCAGCGCCTGCCCGATCACCTGCCCGCCGAACACGCGCTGCCAGCCGACCTGCGGCGAAATCCCGCGGAAGAGGTTTTCCTCCAGCGTTTCCAAGTCCAGCGTCTGCAGGAGAACGTCCATCGCGCTGGCGGACCCGGCGGCGTCGAGGAAGGCATCTTTGGACATTGCGCGGTCTCCGGCGGTAGGAAGCAAGACGTCGATGATCTATATAGCGCAAAAGGACAAGAGCGAAGGACGGGACGGATGATCGATCTATTGGTGGCAGGCGGCGGATATGTCGGGCTCTCGCTGGCGGTCGCGGTCAAGACGGCGGCGCCGCGTCTCCAGGTGACGCTGATCGACGGCGCGCCGGACGGCGCCTGGCGCGGCGACGAGCGGGCTTCGGCCATCGCCGCGGCCGCATCCTCCATGCTCGACGTCATGGGCGTCTGGCAGACGATCGCGCCGGAGGCCGAGCCGATCCGCCGCATGGTCATCACGGATTCCAAGACATCCGATCCCGTCCGCCCCGTCTTCCTCACGTTCGAGGGCAATGGGGATGCGGAGCGTCCTTTCGCGCACATGGTTCCGAACGTCGCGCTTGTCGGCGCCCTACGGGACACGGCAGCGAGCCTCGGCATCGAGATCCGGCCATCGACGACCGCCAGCGGCTTTACGGCGGACGATCACGCCGTCCGGTTGAAACTGGCCGATGGCGGGGAGATCGAGGCCCGCCTGCTCGTCGCCTGCGACGGTGTGCGCTCGAAGCTTCGCGATGCCGCGGGCATCAAGACGGTGAACTTCGACTACGGCCAGTCCGGCATCGTCACCACGGTCGAGCATGAGCGTTCCCATGAGGGAACGGCCGAAGAGCACTTCCTGCCGGCAGGTCCGTTTGCCACGCTGCCGCTCAAAGGCAACCGCTCGTCGCTGGTCTGGACCGAGCGGACGGACGATGCCAACCGCCTGATCGAGAGCGACGATCTCGTCTTCGAGGCCGAACTCGAACGCCGCTTCGGTTACAAGCTCGGCGCCCTGAAGGTGGTCGGCGGCCGCCGCGCTTTCCCGCTCGGCCTGACGATCGCCCGCGAATTCGTCGCCAACCGCTTCGCGCTGGCCGGCGATTCCGCCCACGGCATCCACCCCATCTCCGGGCAGGGCCTCAATCTCGGCTTCAAGGATGTGGCCGCTCTGGCGGAAACCATCGTCGATGCCGACCGCCTCGGCCTCGACATCGGTTCGCTCGCGGTGCTGGAGCGGTACCAGACCTGGCGCCGCTTCGACACGGTTCGCATGGGCGTGACGACGGATGTGCTGAACCGTCTGTTTTCCAACGATATCCCGCCGGTGCGCCTGCTGCGCGATGTCGGCCTCGGCCTGGTCGATCGGTTGACCCCGCTCAAGTCCTTCTTCATCCGGCAGGCAGGTGCGGCCGCCGGCAGCGATCCGAAACTCCTGTCCGGCAAGCCGATCTGAAGCCGATGGCCGCACGCACGCCCGAAGCGCGGACTACGAATCAGAGAGATTCCGACGCGCTTCAGGCCAACGAGCTTCGGGGATGACGATAAACATTAGGGCTGCTCGGTCGCGCGCGGCAGCACCCGGCCGGCACCGTCCGTCTCGATCTTGCGCGCTTCGGAAATCAGCATGATGGGAATGCCGTCGCGGATCGGATAGGCGAGCCTTGCCTTTTCCGACACGAGCTCGTTTTCCGCCGCGTGATAGCTGAGCCGTCCCTTGGTCAGGGGACAGACGAGAAGCTCGAGCAGCTTCGGATCGACGCGGCGGGTTCTCTCGTCCATCGCAATGCCTATTGCAGCATGGTTTCGATGTCGCCGAACGTCTTGGCGAGAACGATCTCGGTGATTGCGATCAGCGTATCGGCGCGGGTCTTGAGGTCTGGCGCCTCCAGCAGCGCCTGCTTCTCGGCCGGCCCGTAGGGCAGCATCATCGCCATGGAATTGACCAGGGTGGTGTTGCCGGCGCGCTCGACGCTCTCCCAGTCGGCTTCGAGCTTGTTGGTGTCGAGATAGGCCTTGAAGGCGGCAAGCAGCGCCTCGCGATCCACCTGCCCCTCGTCCTCGGATTCCGACAGGTCGCCTGCAAACGGCGTGATCTTGAAATTGCGGTAGCCCTTGACCGGGTGCACCTCGTCGAACAGGCGAAAACGGCAGATACCGGTCAGCGAGGTGATGTAGCGTCCATCCTCCATCTCGGCGAACGAGGTGATCCGGCCGACGCAGCCGACCTGGCAGAGTGCCTGGCTGTCCTCGCTATGATCGGTGAGCGACGGCTGCACCATGCCGATCAGGCGATTGCCGCAGAGCGCGTCGTCGAACATGGCGAGATAGCGCGGCTCGAAAATATTCAGCGGCAACTGCGAGCCCGGCAGCAACAGAACGCCGGTCAGCGGAAACACCGGAATGACGTCCGGAATATCCTTCGGCTTCAGATAACGTGCATTTCCGACCTGCATCTCAGGCAAACTCCGCCATATCTGGGGCAACGGGTCGATCATCGGCCCGTCCGCCTCGCATTAAGGGTCACATGGTGCGCTTGCTGGAAATCTCAAGCGGGAAACGCCTGCTGGGATGCCGACTGTCGAACCGGGGGAAACGGCTCCGGCCCGCAAAAGTTCACGAGAACAGGATGGCCGACATCTTGCGGCGCGCCGACAGCGTCGCCGGATCGGCCGGGCCCCACACCTCGAAGAAGGCGACCAGCGCCCGGCGGGCCCCGTCGTCGTCGAAGCTGCGGTCGCGCCGCATGATCGTCAGCAGGTGATCGGCCGCAGCCTGGCGGTCGCCCTCCACATTGCGGATCTTGGCAAGGTTCAGCCGAGCGGCGTGATCGTCGGGATCGGCGAGAAGCGCGGCTTCCAGTGCCTTGGGATCGCCGAGCTTGCGCGCTTCGTCGATCTGGTCGAGCCGTTTGAGCAGGGCCGAGACCTTCGGGTCCGCCTTCTGCTCGTCGGAAAGCTCGGACAGGAACTCGCGCGCCTGATCGAGCGCATCCGAGGCGATCATCACCTCGGCAAGCCCGGCGCGGGCGGGCAGATTGTCCGGCTCCACCTGAAGCACCGAGGCGAAGATGCCGCCGGCAGTCTGCAGGTCGCCCGCCTCCAGGAGCTGCCGTGCCTCGGCAAGTGCGCCCTCGATCTCGGCCGCCTGGTCGTCGACCATGGGACCCGCGATCTTCTCGATGAAGGCCCGGATCTGGCTTTCCGGAACCGCCCCCATGAAGCCGTCGGCCGGACGTCCATCGATGAAGGCGACCACGGCCGGAATGGACTGGATGCCGAGCTGCCCCGCGATCGAGGGGTGATCGTCGATGTTCATCTTGACGAGCTTCACCCGCCCGCCGGCTTCCATCACCACCTTCTCGATGATCGGCGTCAGCTGCTTGCACGGGCCGCACCAGGGCGCCCAGAAATCGACCAGGACCGGGAGACCGCGCGAGGCCTCCAGCACGTCGCGGGCAAAGGTGGCCGTCGTCGTGTCGGAGATCAGGGCACCGCCGCCGCCAGCAGGTGCGCTAGCAGAGGCCGACGACGGCAGGGGCGACGGAGAGCCGCCTGCCGGCGCGCCGCCATAGGTGGCCGTTGCGCTCATCTGGCTGCCATAGGAACCGGAGTAGGGATTGTTGCCGCTCATCGAATGCTCCTTGTGGGGACCATGCGCAGCCCCGATCCTCGTCTTCGCCGGGTGTCGTCCGGCAATCGCCCTCAAAGATCGTATGTCAGGCCGTGACTTTCAAGACAAGCGGCACGTGCCCCGTCGCCTCGGCGAAGCGGATCAGATCCTTCGATGACAGCGATGTCGTCGCGTCGTTGGTCAGGGGATGACAGTTGACGATCTCCTCGCGCATCAGGTCGGCATCCAGCACCAGCGTCACGGCGTGGCGATGGTCATTGATGACGCCGAGCGCCGTCACCGCACCGGGGACGACGCCGAGATACTCCATCAGCTTTTCCGGCTTGCCGAAGGAGACCTTGCTCGCCGCGCCGATCAGCGTGTGCACGGTCTTCAGGTCGACAGTCGCATGCTCCTCGACGGTCAGAAGGAAGTAATTGTCCTTCTTGTCTTTCACGAACAGGTTCTTCGTGTGCCCGCCGGGGATTTCGTCCCGCAGCGACACCGATTCGGCAACGGTGAACACCGGCGCATGCCGCTTCGTCTGGTAGGCGATCCCGAGATCGTCGAGAAAGCGGAAAAGGTCTTCTGCCGTCTTCGGCTGCGTGTCGGTCATGTCCAGCTCCTGTGCCTGCGCCTCACGTGCTTACGAAGCGGCAGGCCGCGGCGCAATCGCAGAGGCGACGGATACCATTCCCAAAGCGCGACGCGTGCCATGCGCCAGGGTCGCCAGAGCGCTCGGGGCATCTGTCCGGCGAAACGCCTCCGCGGAAAACCGAGCATCGCCAACCACTTGAAAGAAATTCCGGAAATTTTCTTCCCCCATCGTCATTTCCCTGTTGCATTTCCAAATCGGCTGAGCGATATAGCGCCCGTCGCCAACGAAAACGGCGACGCCACGGTCCACCGACTACCCCCGGACCTTGGTTGATGAGCGGGTGTAGCTCAGGGGTAGAGCACAACCTTGCCAAGGTTGGGGTCGAGCGTTCGAATCGCTTCACCCGCTCCATTTTCTTCACAGGTGAACACACTCTACAAAGTTGACCGCTGTCAACTTTTTATTAACGGTCTCGTTCCGTCGATGTCGGTCCGTGCATCCGAGCCTGTGCCGATGCGCTCAAGCCGCAGCCCGGCATTTCCTCATTCCGAGCGATCCGTCCCCACACGTTCTCCCTAAAGCACGATCGCCCCAAAAGCCGGTTCAGCTCCTGGGACGATCGGCATCATGCCGCTGTCGGCAGGCGCTCGAACTGAGCGCCTGCCGACAGATCATCAGCTCTTCGAGAAGATGTAATCCGTTTCCTGGCGCAGCGTTTCGCCGGGGCGCAGGATGGCGTTCGGAAAGCCGTCGTGGTTGACGGCGTCGGGCCAGATCTGGGTTTCCAGACAAAAGCCTGCAAACGGGCCGTAGGTCCGGCCTTCGAGGCCGGGCACGGGCGTGTGCAGCTTGAAGCCGGAATAGAACTGCACGCCGGGCTCCGTCGTGCGGACTTCCAGCGAAACGCCCGAATCGATGCTGCGCGCCAGCACCGCGGAGCGCTTCGGACCCCGGTCGCCCGACAGGCAGAAATTATGGTCGTAGAGCACCTTCTCGCCCTCCGTCTGCCGGCGCATGGAGGTCATCTCGCGCAGATCGAATGCCGTGCCCTCGACAGACGCGATCTCGCCCGTCGGGATCTGCTTCTCGTCGGTCGGCAGATAGTGATCGGCGGCGATCATGATGTCGTGGCCGAGCGTATCGGGGCGCCCATCGAGGTTGAAATAGGTATGCTGGCAGAGATTGGCGATCGTCGGCGCGTCGGTCGTCGCCGTGTAGGTGACGCTGAGGCAACCCTGGCCGGAGAGCCGGTAGGTCGCGGCGATCTCGCAGGTTCCCGGATAGCCGGCACGGCCGGCGGGATCGGTGATCTTCAGCGAAACGGAATCCTCGGTCACGTCGAAGATGGTCCAGAGGCGCTTGGCGATGCCGTCGCTGCCGCCATGAAGATGGGTCACGCCCTTCTCGTTGAGTTCGAGCTGGAAATCCTCGCCGTCGATCGAGAAGCGGCCGTCACCGATGCGGTTGGAGGAGCGGCCGGGCGTCGCCCCGAAATAGGAGGAGTGGGCCGGATAATCCTCGAACGCTTCGAAGCCCAGCACCAGCGGCGGCGCATGCCCCTCCAGCCGCAGGTCCTGGATGACGGCGCCCCAGGAGAGGACATGGGCCGTCAGACCGCCGCCGCGGATCGTCACGCGGTGCACGGGCTCACCCGTCTTCAGATGGCCGAAGATCTCCATTGCAGTGCTGGTCAAATCGCGTTCCTCGCTTTTGTCCGGTCGCAGCACCAGGGGGCGCCGCCGACCGCATTGTCTTCCCCGCGTCCTGCGCGGATCATCACGGACGCGCGCCGTCTGGCGCGCTTGCTACAGCCTCAGCGGCCCTTGCCGATCTCTTTCAGCTCATAGGGCGTCGTCTGGTAGATATCGTTGATCCAGTTGCCGAACAAAAGATGGGCGTGGCTGCGCCAACGGTTCTGCGGCGGCAGTTCCGGATCGTTGTGGGGAAAATAGTCGTGCGGCATCTTGATCGGCACGCCGGCATTCACGTCGCGGAAATACTCGTCGGCGAGAGACGTCGAATCATATTCCACATGGTTGAACACATAGAGACGGTTGCCCGCCTTCTCATGGACGAAGCAGACGCCCATCTCGTCGGATTCCATCAGGATCTCCAGCCCCGGCACCGTCTCGATATCCGCGCGCCGGACCTCGGTCCATCGGGACACGGGGATCTGGAAATCGTCGGAAAAGCCGCTGAGATAGACGGAAGACGGGTTGAGATTGTGATGACGGTAGACGCCGAAGGCCTTTTCCCGCAGCGGATGCTTGGGCACGCCATGGAAATGGTAGATCGCCGCCATCGCGCCCCAGCAGATGTTGAGCGTCGAGTGGATGTGGGTGTGCGTCCAGTCGAAGACCTGCTGCATCTCCTCCCAATAGGTGACCTCCTCGAAGGGCAACAGCTCGACCGGCGCGCCGGTGATGATCAACCCGTCGAAATGCCGCTCGCGAACGTCCTCGAACGTCTCGTAGAAGGCGAGCAGGTGATCTTCCGACGTATTCTTCGCCTTGTGGCTGCCGAGCCGGATCAGCGTGAACTCGACCTGCAGCGGCGAGGCGCCGACGAGGCGCGCCATCTGCACTTCGGTCTTGATCTTGTTCGGCATGAGGTTGAGAAGCCCGATCTGCAGCGGCCGGATATCCTGACGGATAGCGGCCGTTTCGGTCATCACCCGCACGCCCTCGGAAACGAGGGTTTCGAAAGCGGGCAGCGTATCGGGTATCTTGATGGGCATCGGCTTCACTCGGAGTAACGACACCGGCCGAAATGGAGGGTAGCGGGCGAAACATCGTCCCACGGCCCTTTAGCGACTTGTTTAACGTGGCTGCAAGCCGGCCGGCCAAATCACCACGGCGCAAGTCATAGACCCGATGCGGGTGCGAATCAAGGACGGCCGAGGAGCATGGCCAAGGGAATGCCCATGAGGGGATGCCCATGAGGGGACGGCCAAAAGGGAATGGCCAGCGCCTCCCCTACCCTTCCAGTTCCTCACGCAGCATTTCCAGCTCCAGCCACTCGCCTTCCATCGTCTCGATCGAGGCGCGCAGCTTTTCGAGCTCCGCGGCGAGCGCGGCAAAGCGCGCCGGGTTCTTGGCAAAAAGTTTCGGATCGGCCATCTCGGCCTCGCGCTTGGCGATCTCGCCTTGCGCCTTGTCCATCTCCTTCGGCAGGTTTTCGAGCGCGAACTTCTGCTTGAAGGACAGCTTGCCCTTGGCGGTTTTCGCAGCGCCACCAGCACCGGTACCGGCACCGGAGGTCGAAGCGGCACCGGTCTGGCGGGCCTTCTCCGCCTTCTCGGCGCGTTTGCGCTCGTCGGCCACGCCCTTGCGCTGCACCATCATGTCCGAATAGCCGCCGGCATATTCGATCCAGCGCCCGTCCGGCGCTTCCGGGTCGGCCGGCGCGATGGTGGAGGTGACCGTGCGGTCGAGAAAGTCGCGATCGTGGCTGACGAGGATCACCGTGCCGGCAAAGCCGGCGACGATCTCCTGCAACAGGTCCAGCGTCTCGATGTCGAGGTCGTTCGTCGGCTCGTCGAGAATCAGAAGGTTGGTCGGGCGCGAGAGAATGCGCGCTAGCATCAGCCGCGCCCGCTCGCCGCCGGAGAGATTCTTGATCGGCGTGCGCGCCTGTTCGGGCTGGAACAGAAACTCCTTCATGTAGCCGGTCACATGCCGCTGCTCGCCATTGACCAGCAGCGTCTCGCCGCGCCCGTCGGTCAGGTAGTTGGCGAGCGTATCCTCGAGGTTCAGGTCCTCGCGCTTCTGGTCGAGCGTGGCGATCTCGAGATTGGTGCCGAGCTTCACTTTGCCCTCGTCCGGCTTCAGCTGGCCGGTAAGCATCTTTAGGAGCGTCGTCTTGCCGGCGCCGTTCGGGCCGACGAGACCGATGCAATCGCCGCGATGCACCCGGATGGAGAAGGGCGCGACGATGGTGCGCGGGCCATAGGCCTTGGTGATCTTCTCCGCCTCGATCACGAGCTTGCCGGATTCCTGCGCGTCGGACACGCTCGCCTGCACCGACCCCTGCGGTCCCTTGTGGCCGCGATAGTTGGAGCGCAGATCCTGCAGCGCGCCGAGGCGGCGCATGTTGCGCTTGCGCCGGGCGGTCACGCCATAGCGCAGCCAATGCTCTTCCCGCTCGATCTGCTTGCCGAGCTTGTGCTGTTCCAGCTCCTCCTGCTCCAGCACCTGGTCCCGCCAGGCCTCGAAATGGCCGAACCCCCGGTCGAGCCGCCGCGAGGTGCCGCGATCGAGCCAGACGGTCGCGGTCGAGACCTTTTCGAGGAAGCGACGGTCGTGCGAGATGAGGATGAGCGCGCTGCGGGTCTTCTGCAGCTCGCCTTCCAGCCATTCGATGGTCGGCAGGTCGAGATGGTTGGTCGGCTCGTCGAGCATCAGGATATCGGGTTCGGGCGCCAGCACCCGCGCGAGCGCCGCGCGCCGCGCCTCGCCGCCGGAGAGATCGTTCGGATTTTCCTCGCCGCTCAAGCCCAGATGCGAGAGCAGATAGGTCACCCGGTACGGATCGTCGCCCGGCCCGAGGCCGGCCTCGGCATAGGCCTGCACCGTCGTATAGGCGCCGAAATCCGGTGCCTGCTCCAGATAGCGCACGGTCGATGACGGGTGCCGGAACACCTCGCCCGATTGCGGCTCGATCAGGCCGGCCGCGATCTTCAGCAGCGTCGACTTGCCGGAGCCGTTGCGGCCGACGAGGCAGATCCGGTCGCCCGGCTCCACCTGCAGCGCTGCCCCGTTGAGCAGCGGCGTGCCGCCGAAGGTGAGAACGATATCGTCGAGTTTCAGAATGGGCGGCGCCATGGTCAGGCTCCTGTCATGTCGAGGGGGCGGGCGAGCAGCATCGCGCGACCGGTGCCGAGCGTCAGCGTCACGGGTCCTTCCGCCACGTTGGAAATGGTGCGCGACGACCCGAAGGGCACCGCGAAACGGGTCAACGGATAACGCGCGCCCGCAATGGAGAGATCGGTCAGCGCATCGAGACCCAGAACGGAAAACAGACAGCCTTTCGGCAGGTCGATTTCGGTCTCGCCGGGAAGAAGCGGCACCGCCTCCTCCTCGCCCGAGGTCAGGACCACGTCGAGCCCGGTCTCGGCAAGCTGCAGAGCGTGCAGCAGGTGCTGGAAAGCATGGTCGCTTCGCTCGCCGCCGAGCGCACCGGCAAGAAGGAGCCGCCGCGCGCCGCGCATCCGCGCCGCCGCCACGGCAATCTCGCCATCGGTCTCGTTCTTGGCAGGCGGATAGGGCTCCCGCGGAACGTGCGGCCAGGCCGCGATCAGCGCATCTGGCGTCGAATCGAAATCGCCGACCCAGAGCTCCGGCGTTAGGCCGATATCCGCCGCATGCCGCATGCCGCCATCGGCGGCGATCACGCGCGTGCCGGCAAGCTGCGCGGCCAGCCGGTCGGTCATCGTCAGCGGCCCGCCGAGCAGGATGGTGAATGCGGTTTCGGTCATGGCGCTGCCATAGCGCGAAGCCGCCGCCGAGGCAAAGGTCAAAGGGCGCAAAAAGCCCAAAGACGTGCGAGCGGCCCGGCGTTTCCATGCCCTGCTCCGCACGCTTCGATCTTGCCAACCTGCAGGACCGCCGCTAGATTTCTCGATGCTCTAACGGGGTGCCTTTCCAACGTGACGATCATTCGTCTCGGGAAGACGGGCTGAGAGGCTGACAAGCCAACCCGCGGAACCTGATCCGGTTTGCACCGGCGGAGGGATTAGACGGCTCGCAAGCGCTATTCCCCTTGAAACCCGTATTTGAAGGAGGCGCGCATGCGCAGCACCAGACCCTTGTCCACAACCCTGCTTTTCACCACGGCTTTGGTTTTGACGGCGGGGCTTTTCACCGCCGGCACGATGTCCACCGGCGCGGCAGCCGCCGAGCCGAAGACGCTGACCGTCTATACCTATGAGAGCTTCACCAGCGAATGGGGTCCCGGCCCGAAGATCGCGGAAGCCTTCGAGAAGACCTGCGACTGCAAGCTCGCTTATGTCAGCGTCGCCGATGGCGTGGAACTGCTGACGCGGCTGAAGCTCGAGGGCCCCGCCTCCAAGGCGGATGTCGTCGTCGGCCTCGACACCAATCTCGTCACCGAGGCCAAGGCCACCGGCTTCTTCGCGCCGCATGGCCTCGACACCTCGGCGCTGACCGTGCCCGGCGGTTTTTCGGACGATAGCTTCGTGCCCTATGATTACGGCCACTTCGCCTTCGTCTACGACACGCAGACGCTGAAGACCCCGCCGAAAAGCATGAAGGAACTGGTCGAGGGCGGCGGCAAGGACAAGATCATCATCGAGGATCCGCGCACCTCCACACCGGGCCTCGGCCTGCTGCTCTGGGTGAAATCCGTCTATGGCGACCAGTCCGCCGAGGCGTGGAAGACGCTCAAGGACCGCATCCTCACCGTCACGCCCGGCTGGTCGGAAGCCTACGGCCTGTTCATCAAGGGGGAAGCGCCGATGGTGCTGTCCTACACGACCTCGCCGGCCTATCACATGGTTTCCGAAAACACCGACCGTTATCAGGCGGCCGATTTCGCCGAGGGTCATTACATCCAGATCGAGGTGGCCGGCCTGACGAAGGCCGCGCGCGATCCCGACCTCGCCAAGGCCTTTCTCGCATTTCTGAGCGGTCCGCAGGCCCAGGCGATCCTGCCCACCACCAACTGGATGATGCCCGTGGCAAAGCCCGGCGAACCCCTGCCGGACGCCTTCGGCAAACTGGTCCAGCCGAAGACGACCTTCCTGATGAGTTCGGAGGAGGTCGCCGCAAACCGCAAGGCCTGGATCGACGAATGGCTCTCCGCCATGAGCCGGAACTGACCTTTTGATGCGCGCCGGTTTCATGGGCGCCGATCGAATCGGTCGCGAACGTCGTCTGACGCGCGGACTGGGCGTTGCGGGCCTTGCCGGCATCGCCCTGTTCGTCGGCGCCGCCATCCTCGCTCTGTCGCTCGCGGCCTCCGGCAACGGCGCGCCCGCCGGCGCCGGTGCGACGAGCGGCATGGCCGATGCCGCCCTGTTCGATCGCTATGTCTGGCGCGTTACCCGCTTCACGCTCGTCCAGGCCGGTCTCTCCACGCTTCTGTCGGTCGCCTTTGCCGTTCCCGTCGCCCTGGCGCTGGCGCGGCGGCGGACCTTTGCCGGCCGTATCTGGATCGTCCGGCTGATGGCGCTGCCGCTCGGCCTGCCGGCGCTGGTCGCAGCCCTCGGCATCGTCGGCATCTGGGGGCGACAGGGCGTTGTCAACGACCTGTTCGCCCTGGCCGATCTCGACCGTCCGATCGCGATCTATGGTCTTGCCGGCATCCTCGTCGCGCATGTCTTCTTCAACATGCCGCTCGCAGTCAGGCTGCTGTTGTCGGGGCTGGAGCGCATCCCCGGGGAATACTGGCTGGTCTCCGCCAATCTCGGAATGTCCCGCCTCCAGCTCTTCCGCTACATCGAGTGGCCGGTCATCCGCGGCCTCCTCCCGGGCATCGCCGGCCTCGTCTTCATGCTGTGCGCCACAAGCTTTACCCTGGTGCTGACGCTCGGCGGCGGGCCCGCCGCGAGCACGCTGGAGGTCGCGATCTATCAGGCCCTGCGGTTCGACTTCGATCCGCCGCGCGCCATCGCGCTTTCGGCCCTGCAGATCGCCGTCACCGCCCTTCTCCTTCTCGTCCTGCGCTGGCTGACCCCGCCGGTCACCGAGGCCCTGACGACCGGCCGGCCCGTGCGCCGCTTCGATGGCGGGTCGCCCCTGTCGGTCCTGACCGATGCCGTCATCGTCGCGCTGGCCGCCCTCTTCGTCGCCGCACCGCTCGCCTCCGTCCTCGTCGCCGGTCTTGCCTCCGACCTGCCAAAGCTTGCAGCCGATACGCAGGTCCATCAGGCCGTGCTCACCAGCCTCGGCATCGCCGCCGTCTCCGCAGGGCTTGCCGTCACGCTCGCCGTCGCCATGCTCACCACCCGCCAGATCCTGCTGTCGCCGCGCCGGCCGGGTCGCTTCGCGCATGTCTTTTCCGGCGGCGTGGCCGCCGGCACGTCGCTGATCCTTCTCGTGCCGCCCGTCGTCATCGGAGCGGGATGGTTTCTGCTGCTGCGCCCGTTCGGCGATGTCGCCCGCTTCGCGCCCGCCGTCATCACCCTGATCAACACGCTGATGGCGCTGCCTTTCGTGACCCGCGTGCTCGCCCCGGCGATGGCCACGCACGCCGCCCGCACCGAGCGCCTGACGACGAGCCTCGGCATCCGCGGCTGGGCGCGCATCCGGCGCGTCGACGGACCCGGCCTGCGCCGCCCCCTCTTGATGGCGCTGTCGTTTGCCGCCGCCCTCTCGCTCGGCGACCTCGGCGCCGTCGCTCTGTTCGGATCGCAGGATATGGTGACGCTGCCCTTCCTGCTCTACAGCCGCATGGGAAGCTACCGCACGACGGATGCGGCCGGCCTCGCACTTCTCCTCGGCCTCGTCTGCGTCGTCCTGACCATCCTTGGAACCGCAGGCGAAAGCCGGGAGCGCGCCGCATGACGTCACAAACGCCACCAGCCGAGCCGACCCCGATCGCCGTCCGTCTCGAACAGGTCATGGTCCGCTTCCCCGCGCATCCCGCCCCGCGAACGCTCCTCTTCGATGCCGCGATCGAAAGCGGAAAGATCACCGCGATCGCCGGCGCCTCCGGCTCCGGGAAATCGACGCTGCTCAATCTGATCGCCGGTTTCGAGACGCCGGATGCGGGCCGGATCAGCATTTTCGGCAGGCCTGCGACCGATGTGCCTCCCGCGCTACGCCCGGTCTCCGTCATCTTCCAGGAGCACAATCTCTTCGCCCATCTCGATATCGCGACCAATGTCGGCCTCGGCATCAGCCCTTCGCTGAAGCTGACCCCAGACGATCGCGCAAGGATCGAACGCGCCCTTGACGATGTCGGCCTGGCCGGATTTGAACGACGGCTTCCGCCGACGCTGTCGGGCGGCGAGCGCCAACGGGTGGCCCTTGCCCGCGCGCTGGTGCGCCGGCGCCCCCTTCTTCTGCTGGACGAGCCCTTTGCGGCGCTCGACCCCGCGCTGCGGCATGAAATGGGCGATCTGCTTGCGGCCTTGCAGAAGAAGGAGGCGAGCACAATCCTCCTCGTCACGCACCACGCGGACGATGTCCGCCGCCTTGCCGATCGCGTTCTGTTTCTCGACGATGGCAAGGTCGCCCTCGACGAGGCGGCCGAAACGTTCCTGAAGCGGACCGGACCGGAGGCCGTCGTCCGCTTCCTCGGCGCCCGTTCCCAAGCCTCCTGAAGACACCTGCCACAATTTGACCGTCCGCCTGTGGCACCCGCACGGACGGGACAGACGGACCCCGGCATCGATGAGGGACAGGACCGGCCTGGCGCCTCTTTTCCGCAAAACCGATCCGCTTTGCGGAATTATGCAGTAGGCACGAGGCCCCCGAATAGGCTAGATCGGGCTCTGGGAAACGGAGCGATTGCACGTATCCAAGGATGTAGGGCGGCTCTGCCGGAACTGCCGTCAAGAGCAGCGTGCGGCACGCCGCCGGACGCGAACATGGGCTGAGGCATGACGGTGAAAGAGCGGAACGAGCGGAACGGCGGACACCTGTCGACCCGTGGCATTGCAGGCACCCTGCGCGCGTCCGTGGCCGGTCTCGCTCTGCTGGCGCTTGCCGGTTGCCAGAGCGCGATCGAGCAGAGCTATGAGCCGAGCGTTTCCCCGTCCGCCACGCCCCAGATCGTCGATGAAGTTCAGAAGAACGATCCCCGCGCCGCGATGGGCGCCCGCGAACATCCCCGTATCGTCGCCAGCTATGGCGGCGAGTACAAGGACGAGAAGACCGAACGGTTGGTCGCCCGGATCACCGGCGCATTGACCGCGGTCTCGGAAAACCCCAACCAGTCCTATCGCATCACGCTGCTGAACTCGCCCGCCATCAACGCCTTCGCCTTGCCCGGCGGCTATCTCTACGTCACCCGTGGCCTTCTGGCGCTCGCCGACGACGCCTCGGAGGTCGCAGCCGTCCTCTCCCACGAGATGGCCCACGTCACCGCCAATCACGGCATCCAGCGCCAGCAGCGCGAGGAAGCCGAAGTCATCGCCAGCCGCGTGGTCTCGGAGGTTCTCTCAAGCGATCTCGCCGGCAAGCAGGCGCTGGCGCGCGGCAAGCTGCGCCTCGCGGCCTTCTCGCGGAACCAGGAACTTCAGGCCGACGTGATCGGCGTGCGCATGCTCGGCGAAGCCGGCTACGATCCTTATGCTGCGGCCCGCTTTCTCGATGCGATGGCCGCCTATAGCCGGTTCTCCTCCGTCGACCCGGAAAACGACCAGAGCATGGACTTCCTGTCGAGCCATCCGAACGCGCCGCAGCGGGTGGAACTCGCCCGGCGCCACGCCCGCGCCTTCGGCCCCGACGGGACGACCGGCGACCGCGGCCGCGACTATTTCCTCGATGGCATCGATGGCCTGCTCTATGGCGACAGCCCGCAGGAGGGCTATGTCCGCGGCCAGACATTCCTGCACGGCAAGCTCGGCATCCGCTTCGACGTTCCCGCAGGGTTCCAGATCGACAACAAGGCCGAGGCCGTTCTGGCGACGGGCCCCGGCGAAATCGCCATCCGGTTCGACGGCGTGGCCGATACCCAGCGCCGCAGCCTGACGGACTATATTGCGAGCGGCTGGGTCACCGGCCTGCAGCCCGACACGATCCACGCCATCACGATCAACGGCCTGGAGGCCGCGACCGCTCGCGCCTCCGCCGATCGCTGGGATTTCGACGTGACGGTGCTGCGCATCGACACCCAGATCTACCGCTTCCTGACCGCCGTGCCCAAGGGCATGCCGTCGCTGGAACCGACGGCCGACGTGCTGCGCAATTCCTTCCGTCGCATGAGCCCGCAGGAGGCCGCAGCCCTCAAGCCGCTGCGCATCCGCGTCATCACGGTGGCCCCGGGCGATACGCTTGCGACCCTCTCGGCCCGGATGATGGGCACCGACCGCAAGCTCGACCTCTTCCGCCTGATCAACGCTTTGCAGATCACCTCGACCGTCAAGCCGGGCGACCGCATCAAGATCATTTCGGAATAGGCCACGCGGCTCGCATCAGACGAGAGCCATCCCATACGAAAAAACCCGCCAATGCGGCGGGCCTCTTCATGCGGGTGGGAACGGGTTTCCTCAGTGGGCCGTCAGCGCCAGTTCCGGCGCCTGGGCGACGAGGGCAACCTTCAGCTTTTCGAGCGCCCGTGTCTCGATCTGGCGGACGCGCTCCTTGGAGATGCCGAGATCCGCACCGAGTTCCTCGAGCGTCGCGCTGTCTTCGGAAAGCCGACGAGCGCGGATGATCTTCATTTCGCGATCGTTCAACTGCTCAAGCGCGTGGCCGAGCCAGTTCTTGCGGCGCTCCTGATCGATCATGTCGGTGACCTGCTCGTCCGGCAGGGGAGCGGCACAGGCAAGAAGGTCGAGACGCTCGCCACTGTCCGAATCGCCGGAGGAGATCGGTGCCTGAAGCGAGGAATCGCTGCCGGAAAGGCGGGCATCCATGGTCTGGACATCGGCAAGGCTGACGCCGAGGGCCGAGGCGATTTCCTCATGCACGGCGCGCGCCGTCAGCTGGCTGTTGCCCTGGGCGAGCTTGGCGCGCAGACGCCGCAGATTGAAGAACAACGCCTTCTGCGCCGAGGACGTACCACCGCGCACGATTGACCAGTTGCGCAGCACGTAATCCTGCATGGACGCGCGGATCCACCACGTGGCATAGGTCGAGAAGCGGACGTCGCGGCTCGGTTCGAAACGGGCTGCGGCTTCCAGAAGACCGATATGACCTTCCTGAACCAGATCGCCCATCGGCAGACCGAAGTGCCGGAATTTTGCAGCCATGGAAATCACGAGACGCATATGCGCCATGGCGATCTTGTTGCGGGCGTCCTGATCCTGGTTGTCCTTCCAGGCCTGAGCCAGCAACTGCTCCTCGCCCCGCTCCAGATAGGGAGCCGCCATGGCAATCTTGATCATGCGCCTGTCTGCAGAAAGATTTTTCATCGGCTACTCCATGACGGGCACGTGACCGTGCCTCCGGGCTGGGCTGTTAGGAGACGGCATTGCAGAGGCGAAACACTTGACCTGCAATCGAGACGCCCTAATTCCGTTGTATGAGACGACGCCAAATAGATGGACACCGGTTTGATCTGGGCCCGATCCGGCGCGTGGCCATTCGATCGGACGTTTCATAACGCCTGTCTTTCGCAAAAGTTCCGCAGCCAGGCGACGATGTGAATCGTGCCGGCCATTTTGTGATCTTTTGGGATCTCGACGCATCCGACAGTGCGGCCATCAGCCGTATCGAACCCCGTTGCGACTGGAAATGTGACGCGGGTTCCCGTGGGCGGCGTAAATTCGCGCTTGCCGATCTGGTTAAAATACCGTTAATTTTGCAGCTGTCGGGCATGATGCCGCGGCACATCAGACGAAGCGGCCAGGGTCAACGCGCGCACCATGAAGACATTGTCCATTGAAGTGCGTCCCGGCATGGCGCGTGAGGCAGCCGAGATCTCGGAGGTCCATCGTCTTTCCTGGCTTCACACCTATTCCGGTCTCATTCCGCATCGCCCTTTGAACGAGATGATCGACCGACGCAATGCGGGCTGGTGGCGCAAGGCGACCGGCGGGCCCTCCACGCTCCTCGTGATCGAGGTGGCCGGCGTGATCGCCGGTTATGCCACGCTCGGCCTTTCCCGTGCCCGCGCGCTGCCACAGGAAGGCGAGATCTACGAGATCTATTTCCGGCCGGAATATCAGGGCATCGGCCTTGGCCGCATCCTCTTCGGCGAGGCGAGCAGCCTGCTGAAATCGCTCGGCTGCCGCGGCCTCGTCGTCTGGTGCCTGGAGGACTGTACCCAGGCCGACCGCTTTTTCCGGAATGCCGGAGGCAACGACATCTGCGAGGGCATGGAGGATTTCGGCGGCAAGAGCCTGAAGAAGATCGGCCACGTCTGGAACTGAGGCGGAGCCTTCCCGGCGCCGCTCCAGCACGATAAACGGACGCTCTTTAACCTCTTTGCTGACAAATGACCGCTTCAAGTCGCCGCTGATATTGCACAACGGCAGGTTTGGCTTTATCGGACGTCAGTCCCACTTCAGGAGCATGGAGGCTTCATGCGTATTGACGCTATCTCGATCGGAAAGAACCCGCCGGAAGACATCAACGTCATCGTGGAGGTTCCCGTTGGTGGCCATCCGATCAAGTACGAGATGGACAAGGAAGCCGGCACGCTCGTCGTCGACCGCTTTCTCTACACACCCATGACCTATCCGGGCAATTACGGCTTCGTGCCGCACACGCTGTCGGATGATGGCGATCCGATCGACGTCCTGATCGCCAGCACGCGCCCGCTCGTTCCCGGCTGCGTCATCAACGTCCGCCCGATTGGCGTGATGATGATGGAAGACAATTCCGGCAAGGACGAAAAGATCATCGCCGTGCCGAGCGCCCACCTGACCAAGCGTTACGACAAGGTCAAGGAATATACCGACCTGCCGGAAATCACCCTGCAGCAGATCGAACACTTCTTCGAGCACTACAAGGATCTGGAGCCCGGCAAGTGGGTCAAGATCTTCGGCTGGAAGGACGCCACCATCGCCCGCCAGCTGATCGTCGAATCGATCGAGCGCGCCAAGACCGCCAAATAGGTCTGCCGTATCGACATGCCTGAAGCCGCGTCCCGCAAGGGGCGCGGCTTTTTCATGCGTGTCTGTTCATATGTCTATGCGCGACAGCGCGACCATGGTTAGCGGCTGATCCGCGTCGACAGCACGATCGACGACAATGTTTTTTCCACGCCTTCGATCGTCCCGATCCGGTCGATGACCAGATCGAGCGCGCTGATCGACGCCGCCTCGACGATAGCGATCAGGTCGAAGCTGCCGCTGACGGAATGCACGATGCGAACGGCCTGCATCGCCTCGAGATCGCGCGTGACGCGCGGCAGCGCCCGGGCCGCGAGCGTGATGAGGATGTGCGCCCGAACGAGCCCACGCTCGTAATCGCTGGAGAGACGCACGCCATACCCCGCGATCACCCCGTCCCGCTCCAGCCGCTCCAGCCGCGCCTGAACGGTCGTGCGCGACAGGCCGAGCTTGCGCGCCAGCATCGCCGTCGGCATCCGCGCGTTTTCGCCAAGCAAAGCCAAAAGCGCGCGATCCCCATCGGATATCGTCATTTCGATCAGCCTCATCGGCGAAGTGCCGAATTATGCCCTTCTTTTTGCACGGATCGGCGCTTCTGGACAATCCTGTTCCGGTGCATGCTTTCCACCAATCAAGAAGGGGAACAGCATGAAGACCATCGTCGTCATCGGCGCCGGCAAGATCGGCGCCACCATCGCACACCTGCTCGCAACCTCGGGCGATTATGCCGTCATCGTCGCGGACCGCAGCGACGAGCAATTGGCGCGCCTCGGCACCCATGCCGCCCTGTCCGTGAAAACCGTCGATATCGCCGATGCCACCGCGATGGATGCCCTGCTGACCGGCGCTTTCGCCGTGCTCAGCGCCGCGCCCTTCCACCTCACGGTCGACATCGCCGCCTCCGCCGCACGCTGCGGCGTGCATTACCTGGACTTGACCGAGGATGTCGAATCGACGCGCCGGGTGAAGACGCTGGCAGAAACGGCAAGCAGCGCCTTCATTCCGCAATGCGGCCTTGCCCCGGGCTTCATCTCCATCGTCGCGCAGGATCTGGCAGCCCGCTTCGATAGCCTCGACAGCGTGCGCATGCGCGTCGGAGCCCTGCCGCAATATCCGTCCAATGCACTCAACTACAATCTGACCTGGAGCACGGATGGCGTCATCAACGAATATATCGAGCCCTGCGAAGCCATCGTCGAGGGTCGGCTGACCGCGGTTCCGGCGCTGGAGGAGCGTGAGGAATTCTCGCTCGACGGCGTGACCTATGAGGCCTTCAACACCTCCGGCGGCCTCGGCACGCTGTGCGAGAGCCTTGCCGGTCGCGTCCGCACCCTGAACTACCGGACGATCCGCTATCCCGGCCATGCCGCGATCATGAAGGCGCTGCTAAACGATCTCGGCCTGCGCCACCGCCGCGAGGTGCTGAAGGATATTCTGGAAAATGCCCTGCCCGCCACGACGCAGGATGTGGTCATCGTGTTCGTCACCGTCTCCGGCCAGCGCGACGGGCGTCTGGTTCAGGAAACCTATGCGAACAAAATCTATAGCGGCGTCGTTGCCGGCCGAATGATGAGCGCCATCCAGATCACGACCGCCGCCAGCATCTGCGCCGTCCTCGACATGCTCGCGGCCGGACATCTGCCGGACCATGGCTTCATTCGCCAGGAGGATATCGGCCTCGACGCTTTCCTTGCCAACCGCTTCGGCCGTCATTACGCCGACAGCCGCTTCACCGAGAAGCTGGCTGGCTGACCCCTGCGGCCGGCTTTAGAGCCGGCCGAACTCGTCGTCGAGACGCACCGTGTCGTCGTCCGAGAGATAGGAACCCGTCTGGACCTCGATCAGCTCCAGCGGGATCTTGCCCGGATTGGCCAGACGGTGCGTGATGCCCTGCGGCACATAGATGGACTCATTTTCGTTCAGCAGCCGCGTCTCGTCGCCCAGCGTGACCTCCGCCGTCCCCTTCACGACCACCCAATGCTCCGCGCGGTGGAAATGTTTCTGCAGCGAGATCTTGCGGCCCGGCGCGATCGAGAGACGCTTGACCTCGAAACGATCGCCGCTGAGAACCGATGCGACGGAGCCCCACGGTTTATAGGACGTGGGATGAACCTCCGTCAGCTTCCGCGTTGCCTCCGAACGCGCCAGCGCCTTGACGATCTGCCCGACATTCTGGCTGTCGGCGAGACGGCCGACATACACCGCATCCTCGCTGGCGATGACGGCGATATCGTCAAGTCCGTGCACGGACAGATGAATGTCTCGCGACAGGACGAGCGAATTGCGCGTGTCCGACACGCTCGCCTTCTGACCGACGACGTTTCCCGCCGCATCCTTCTGGCCGACGGCCCAGACCGAGTCCCAGCTTCCGAGATCCGACCAGGGGAAGGAGGAGGGAACGACGGCCGCGTGCGCCGTGCGCTCGAACACGGCGTAGTCCACCGAGATATCGGGCGCCTTCGAAAACGCCGTCTCATCCAGACGCTCGAAATCGAGATCGCGCCGCGCCGCCTCGACGGCAGCCAAAGCGCAGGCATGCACCTCCGGCTCGAACCGGGCGAGATCGGCCAGGAACAGCCGGATCGGCAGCATGAACATGCCCGAATTCCAGAGATAACGCCCCGTTTCCAGAAGCGACTCTGCCGTCTCCCGGTTCGGCTTCTCGACGAAGCGCGCAACCGTCCGGGCCCCGCCCGCAAGCGCGTCGCCGGTCTCGATGTAACCATAGCCGGTCGCGGGTTCCGTCGGCGTGATCCCGAAGGTCACCAGCATGCCGGACGCCGCCGTATCCCGGGCAAGGCGAATGCAATCGCGATAGGTCTCGTTTGCCTCGATCTCGTGATCGGACGCGAGAACCTGAATGATCGCCTCGTCGCCATGCTCCCGCGCGACGACGAAGGCCGCAGCCGCCAGCGCCGGCGCGGTATTGCGCGCCACCGGCTCCAGCAGGATGGACGCCAGACGCGCGCCGACGGCGTGAGCCTGCTCGGCAACCATGAAGCGGAACTCGGCATTGGTGACGATGACGGCGGGCGCGTAGAGCTCCGGATCGGAGACCCGCTCGAGCGTCTTCTGAAACAGCGACCGATCGCTGAGGAACTGCAGGAACTGCTTCGGCGCCGTCGACCGCGAGAGAGGCCAGAGCCGGGTTCCCTTGCCCCCCGCCATGATGACGGGGACGATCTTTGCCGACATGCCGGTTCCTTTTCATCATTGAAGGCTCGCAAGCCTTCGGACTGCAACGGCGCCGTCGCAGCCGACGCCCGTTCCCTATTGTGCACGCTGCGAGCGCCGTTGCATCGACATACTTTAGGAGAGGTAAGATGCTGTTAACGCACCAACGGCCCGCGACCTCTCAGGTCGAGCGTAGGCGCGCCACGGCGTTGAGCAGGCAGCCTGGAACAGGACACAAAAAAACCGGCCGAAGCCGGTTTTTGCGCGTCTCGTTCAGCCCGAGACCGTTTCGTTGAGCTGCGTCAGCTCGGAGAGGAAATTCTCGATCTTCGTGCGATGCTCGTCGCCATGGTGCGGCTGTTCGAGTTCGGCGCGGGCCGCCTCGATCCGGCGCTCGACCAGTGTGGCGTCGAACTCGCTGACCGGAACTGCGGATTCGGCGAGAACCGTGCAGCCGGTGGGAAGGATGTCGGCAAAGCCGCCGAAGACGACGTAACGGTTCGTCTGGCCCCCAACCGTCTTCACGGTGATGATGCCCGGCTTGATCGTCGTCATGGTCGGTGCGTGATTGGCCATGACGGTCATCTCGCCTTCCGTTGCCGGAATGACCACTTCGCTCACCTGCTCGGACAGCAGCAGACGCTCCGGGGAAACGAGCTCGAGTTTGAAATCAGCCATGATTTTCACTTCTTGTGACGCGGACGCCGATAAACGGCCCTGCGGGTCCCTGACCTCTCGCTCCACCTCACACAGGCAGAGCGACGGCGCGTCGAGGACGCGCCGTCTTTGCTATTTAAGCGGCTTCGGCAGCCAGGCGCTTGGCCTTCTCGACGGCTTCTTCCATGGATCCGACCATGTAGAAGGCCGCTTCCGGGAGATGATCGTATTCGCCGTTGACGAGGCCCTTGAAGCCCTTGATCGTGTCTTCGAGAGCCACCAGCTTGCCCGGCGAACCGGTGAAGACTTCGGCCACGAAGAAGGGCTGCGACAGGAAGCGCTCGATCTTGCGGGCGCGGGCGACCGACAGCTTGTCGTCTTCCGACAGTTCGTCCATGCCCAGGATGGCGATGATGTCCTGAAGCGACTTGTAGCGCTGCAGGGTCGTCTGGACCTTACGGGCGACTTCGTAGTGCTCTTCGCCGACAACCATCGGGTCGAGCATGCGCGACGTCGAGTCGAGCGGATCCACGGCCGGGTAGATGCCCTTCTCGGCGATCGAACGCGACAGAACCGTCGTTGCGTCGAGGTGCGCGAACGAGGTTGCCGGTGCCGGGTCGGTCAAGTCGTCGGCGGGGACGTAGATGGCCTGAACCGAGGTGATCGAGCCCTTGGTCGTGGTCGTGATGCGTTCCTGCATCTGGCCCATGTCGGTGGCAAGCGTCGGCTGATAACCGACGGCCGACGGGATACGGCCGAGCAGAGCGGACACTTCGGAGCCGGCCTGCGTGAAGCGGAAGATGTTGTCCACGAAGAACAGAACGTCCTGGCCTTCGTCGCGGAACTGTTCGGCGATCGTCAGACCCGTCAGAGCGACGCGAGCGCGGGCGCCCGGCGGTTCGTTCATCTGGCCGTAGACGAGCGCAGCCTTGGAGCCTTCGCCGCCGCCATGCTTGTTCACGCCCGACTCGATCATCTCGTGATAGAGGTCGTTGCCTTCGCGGGTACGCTCGCCGACGCCGGCAAACACCGAGTAACCGCCATGCGCCTTGGCGACGTTGTTGATCAGTTCCATGATCAGAACCGTCTTGCCGACGCCGGCGCCGCCGAACAGGCCGATCTTGCCGCCGCGTGCGTAGGGTGCGAGCAGGTCGACGACCTTGATGCCGGTGACGAGGATCTGCGCTTCAGTCGACTGTTCGACGTAGGACGGCGCTTCCTGGTGGATGGAGCGCTTGCCGGACGTGACCAGCGGACCGGCTTCGTCGACCGGCTCGCCGATGACGTTCATGATGCGGCCGAGCGTTTCCAGGCCGACGGGGACCGTGATCGGCGCGCCGGTGTCGGTCACCTTCTGGCCGCGGACGAGACCTTCGGTCGAGTCCATGGCGATGGTGCGAACGGCGTTCTCGCCGAGGTGCTGGGCCACTTCGAGAACCAGGCGGGAACCGTTATTGTCGGTTTCGAGCGCGTTCAGGATCGAAGGCAGCTGGCCTTCTTCGAAAGCAACGTCGACGACGGCGCCGATAACCTGCGTGACGCGGCCGACGGCAGCGGTCGTCGCTGCGATGTAGTTCGGGGTCGCTGTATCAGCCATGTTCTTACCCTCTTGTCCTAACCTTAGAGCGCTTCCGCGCCCGAAATGATCTCGATGAGTTCCTTGGTGATCTGGGCCTGGCGCTGGCGGTTGTAGCTCAGCGTCAGCTTGTTGATCATCTCGCCGGCATTGCGCGTGGCATTGTCCATCGCGCTCATCTTCGCGCCCATCTCGCCAGCGACGTTCTCGAGCAGCGCCCGGAACACCTGGACCGAAATATTGCGCGGAATGAGGTCGCTCAGGATCTCGCCTGCGTCCGGCTCGTATTCATAGATGGCGGCAGAACCGGTATCGGTCGATGCTGCTGCGGGAACCGCGGCCGGGATGAGCTGCAGCGCCGTTGGAACCTGGCTGATCACCGATTTGAATTCGGAGTAGAACAGGGTGCAGACGTCGAACTCGCCCTTGTCGAACAGGCCGATGATCTTCTTGCCGATCTGGTCGGCATTCTCGAAGCCGATCTTCTTGACTTCGCGCAGATCGACCCGGTCGATGATCAGCGAGGCAAACTCGCGACGAAGGATGTCGTAACCCTTCTTGCCGACACAGATGATCTTGACCGTTTTGCCTTCGGCCAGCAGCTTGCGGATATGATCGCGCGCAAAACGCGCGATCTGGCTGTTGAAGCCGCCGCAGAGACCGCGTTCCGCCGTGCAGACAACGAGCAGATGCGTCTTGTCGCGCCCGGTGCCCGTCATCAGCAGCGGTGCCGAATCGTCGGTGCCGACCGCCTGGGCGATGTTCGACAGGACGATGCTCATCCGCTGCGAGTACGGCCGGGCGGCCTCGGCCGCCTCCTGCGCACGCCGAAGCTTCGCCGCGGCGACCATCTTCATCGCCTTGGTGATCTTCTGCGTCGCCTTGACGGAGGCGATCCGGTTCTTCAGATCCTTAAGAGAAGGCATCCAGTATCCGTCCTAGGTAGCGTCTGCGGGTGCGTCTTTCAGCAGGCGATCAGGAGAAGGTCTTTGCGAAAGCGTCGATGGACGCCTTGAGCTTGGCCTTGGTGTCGTCCGAAATGGCCTTTTCGGTGCGGATCGTGTCGAGCACGCCCTTCCCTTCGGAGCGCATGTAGGACAGCAGACCCTGTTCGAACGGACCGACCTTGTTGACGGGGATCTTGTCGAGGTAGCCGTTGACGCCGGCAAAGATCACCGCAACCTGTTCTTCCGTCTTCAGCGGCGAGAACTGCGGCTGCTTCAGAAGTTCGGTCAGGCGTGCGCCGCGGTTGAGAAGGCGCTGGGTCGAGGCATCGAGGTCCGAGCCGAACTGTGCGAAGGCCGCCATTTCGCGGTACTGCGCAAGCTCGCCCTTGATCGAGCCGGCAACCTGCTTCATCGCCTTGACCTGCGCGGCGGAGCCGACGCGCGAGACCGAGAGACCGACGTTCACGGCGGGGCGGATGCCCTGGTAGAACAGGTCTGTTTCGAGGAAGATCTGGCCGTCGGTGATCGAGATCACGTTGGTCGGAATGAACGCCGAAACGTCGTTGCCCTGCGTCTCGATGACGGGCAGAGCGGTCAGCGAACCGGCGCCCTTTTCGTCGGAGAGCTTGGCAGCGCGCTCGAGAAGGCGCGAATGCAGGTAGAAGACGTCGCCCGGATAGGCTTCGCGGCCCGGCGGACGGCGCAGAAGCAGCGACATCTGGCGGTAGGATACGGCCTGCTTGGACAGATCGTCATAGCCGATCAGCGCATGCATGCCGTTGTCGCGGAAATATTCGCCCATCGCGCAGCCGGCGAACGGTGCGAGATACTGCATCGGAGCCGGATCGGAAGCCGTTGCGGCAACGATGATCGAATACTGCAGCGCGCCGCGCTCTTCGAGCACCTTGACGAACTGGGCAACGGTCGAACGCTTCTGGCCGATGGCGACGTAGACGCAGAAAAGCTTTTCGCTTTCCGGGCCGTTGTCGTGAATGGCCTTCTGGTTCAGGATCGCATCGAGAATGATCGCGGTCTTGCCGGTCTGGCGGTCGCCGATGACGAGCTCGCGCTGGCCGCGGCCGACGGGGATGAGGGCGTCGATGGCCTTGAGGCCGGTCGACATCGGCTCATGCACCGACTTTCGCGGAATGATGCCGGGCGCCTTGACGTCGACGCGCGAGCGGCGCGACGCGTTGATCGGGCCCTTGCCGTCGATCGGATTGCCGAGAGCATCGACCACGCGGCCGAGGAGTTCGGGGCCGACCGGAACGTCCACGATGGCGCCGGTGCGCTTGACGGTGTCGCCTTCCTTGATGGCCCGGTCCGAGCCGAAGATGACGACGCCGACATTGTCGGCTTCGAGGTTGAGCGCCATGCCGCGCACGCCGCCGGGGAACTCGACCATTTCGCCCGCCTGGACGTTGTCGAGACCGTAGACGCGGGCGATGCCGTCACCGACGGACAGAACCTGGCCGACTTCGGAGACCTCAGCCTCCTGGCCGAAGTTTTTGATCTGATCTTTGAGAATTGCGGAAATTTCCGCGGCGCGGATATCCATCAGCCGACCTCTTTCAGTGCAAGCTTAAGGCTCGAGAGCTTTGTGCGAAGGGAAGTGTCAATTTGGCGGGACCCGACCTTGACGATCAAACCACCGAGAATAGACGGATCGACGGTGACGTTGATCGCCACCTCTTTGCCGGTGACGCCCTTGAGCGCCGCCTTCAATTCAGTCTGCTGCTGATCGCTCAGCGCATGGGCCGAGGTGACCTCGGCGGAAACTTCGCCACGATGGCGGGCGGCCGTCTCGCGGTACGACCGGACGATGCCCGGGACGGCGAAGAGACGGCGGTTGCGGGCGACGACCTTGAGGAAGTTGCCGACGAGACCGGTGAGACCGGCCTTGGCGACGATCGCGGAGATCGCCTTGAACTGGTCGTCAGCCGAAAAGACGGGGCTGAGAATGAGGCGCTTGAGATCGGCGCTCTCGTCGATCATCGCCTGGAAGCGATCGAGATCGCCCTGCACGGCATCCACCGAGCCGGCTTCCTGCGCGAGATCGAAAAGCGACGACGCGTATCTTTCTGCAACACCGGAAATCAGGTCGGACGTATTTGCCACGGGCGCGCTTCTCTTGCTGCGATCCAAGAGCGATCTTCGGAGAACCCGAAAACCGAACACTTTGAATTTGTTGCTATATCCTCAAGGACATCCTGGCCTGACAGGCCCGGCTCCCCCACGAAGTCGGGGTTCGTCTAGCATAGGAAAAGTGGACTCGCAACACGCGAGGAGAGCGATTGCATGATCCTCGGGCCAAATTCTGCCCAAAAGCAGGAGTGTGATGACCTCGGCGAGGTGTAATTGACAGGCCGCGCTCTATAAGAAGCCGAAAACATAGGCCAGCGGCAGGATTGCCAGCACCATCTGCACGAGAACCAGAAACCAGTTCACGACCGTGTTACCTTGGTCCGACAGCATGGACAGAATGCGTCCAAAGGCGGCAAGGGCAAATGCCGAACCGAGCGCGAGGTACACCATCGGCTGGGCCAGCACGATCGCGGCAAGGCCGAGACCGAGCGGAAAGCCGCCAAGCGTCGAGCGGGCCTCCGCATAGCCGCCGCGCCGGCCGTCCCTTAGAGCGAGCCCCATCGCCCGGAACGAGAGGCCCGGCGCGAACAGGAAAAACAGACCCATCACACAGGTCGCCACGGCACTGAGGAAGGCGAGGAACTCGCCGGTCTCCGTCGGTATATACAGATCCATCGCCGCGATCCCATGCGCCTGTCGTTATCCGGCAGGAGGCCGGCCTGACATGATCTAGTGCATGTGCGCGCGAAAGGGAATCGCGCGGGTGGGGCCTCAAAGGAAACTTTGCGGATCGATATCGAGCTGGACGGCCACCGAGCCGCGCACCTTTGGCCCGGCCGCGATCATCGCCCGCATGAAGGCCTGCATGTCGCTGTTGCGCCGCCCATGGACGAGAAGCCGGAAGCGGTGCCGGCCGCGAACGAGCGCCAGCGCCGCTTCGGCCGGCCCGAGCACGGTAATGCCGGAGACCTGGGGCGCCGCCTGGCGCAGGCCGCGCGCATGCGTCTCGGCGTCGACACGCGTATCGGCCGAGACGATGACGGAGGCAAGCCGCCCGAACGGCGGCAGCACCGCCCGTTCCCGTTCGCCGATCTCGCGCTCGTAGAAGGCCTCGGCATCGCCCGACACGATCGCCTGCATCACCGGATGCTGCGGCTGGTAGGTCTGCAGCAGCCCGCGGCTCTTCAGGCCGGTTCGCCCGGCGCGGCCGGTCACCTGGCTTAGAAGCTGGAAGGTCCGCTCGGCCGCGCGGGGATCGCCATTGGCAAGCCCGATATCCGCATCGACGATCCCGACGCAGGTCATCATCGGAAAATTGTGCCCTTTGGCGACGAGCTGCGTGCCGACGACAATATCCGCCTCGCCCTTGGCGATGGCCTCGAGTTCCAGCCGCAGACGCTTCACGCCCATCAGGTCGGAGGAGAGCACGATGGTGCGCGCGTCCGGAAAATGCCGGTCCACCTCCTCGGCGATCCGCTCGACGCCCGGCCCGCAGGCGACGAGATGATCGAGCGTGCCGCAATCCGGGCAGGCCTCCGGCGTCCGCTCGGCATAGCCGCAATGATGGCATTGGATCTGGCTGCGGAACCGGTGCTCCACGAGCCAGCTCGAACAATTGGGGCACTGGAAACGGTGCCCGCAGACGCGGCAGAGCGTCAGCGGCGCATAGCCTCGCCGGTTGAGGAAGAGAAGCGCCTGCTCGCCCTTCTCCACCGCCTTGCCGATGGCCGAAAGAAGCACCGGCGACAGGAAGCCGCCGCGTTCCGGCGGATGCCGGCGCATGTCGATCAGCCCGAGATCGGGCATCGCCGCCGCGCCGAAACGGCTGCGCAGATGGATCGGCCGGTAGCGCCCGACCGCGCCATTGACGCGACTTTCCACCGACGGCGTCGCCGACACGAGCACGACCGGGAAATCGCCGAGCCTTGCCCGCACGACGGCCATGTCGCGCGCATTGTAGAACACGCGGTCTTCCTGCTTGTAGGCGGGGTCGTGCTCTTCATCGACGATGATGAGGCCGAGATCCTCGAACGGCAGAAACAGCGCCGAGCGCGCGCCGGCCACCACGCGCACGCCGCCCTCGCACACCTGCCGCCACACCTTTTCGCGGGTGCGGGGTGCGAGATCCGAATGCCATTCGGCCGGCTTTGCGCCGAAGCGCTTTTCGAACCGATCGAGAAACGCGGCCGTCAGGGCGATTTCCGGCAGCAGAATCAGCACCTGCCGGCCCTGCCGCAGCGTCTCGGCGATCGCCTCGAAATAGACCTCCGTCTTGCCGGACCCGGTGACGCCGTCGATCAGCGAGACGGAGAACACCTTCTGCGCGGCCGAGGCGATCAGCGTGTCCGCCGCCTCGCGCTGGATCTCCTCCAGGGCGGTCACGGCATAATCCGCATCCGGCGCGGCCACCACCGGCGGCGGCGGCATGAAGGTGGTCTCGAACACGCCTTGGGAGCGCAGCCCTTCCACGACGCTTGTCGAGACACCGGCGGCATGGGCAAGGCCCGAGCGCGTCCAGAACAGACCGTCGGCCGCCATGTCCACCACGCGCGTGCGTGCCGGCGTCATCCGGTCCGGCCGCCGGTCGGTCAGCCGCAGCCCCTCTACCATCGGCTCGGGCTCAAACGCGGTCGGCACGCGCAGCGCCATGCGCGCGACCAGCCCGGGCGGCGACAGCGTGTAGGCCGCGACCCAATCGAGAAAGGCGCGCATATCTTTGGAAAGCGGCGGGCAGTCGAAGACCTGCGTGATGGCTTTCAGCTTCTTCGGATCGACGGCCGGTCCGTCGATCGCGTCCCAGACGACGCCCGCGACCTGTCGCGGTCCGAGCGGCACCTGCACGATCGAGCCCGGCTGAACCGCCATGCCCTCCGGCACCAGATAGGAATAGGCCTTGTCGGCGGGCATGGGCACCAGAACCGGCACGACCCTGCCCGGCGCGTGCGGGCGCGCCTCGTCCCCGAACAGATCAATCGAATCGGCCGTCATTGCGTTTGACCTTGCCCGCCCGAGACCGGAAAGAAAAGAGCCGCAGCCCTTGCTCCCGCCACGCCGGGCGCCCTTGAGAATGCCCGTGCGTCTCCCAGAAATTTCACTTGAAGGATAGGGCGTTTGTCATACAGTCCATTTTGTTCACTTTATGTTCAAGGGCGCTATCATGGATGCATTGCTCGATTTTATAGTGGAAGCCAAATCGAAAACCTATGTCGGCGACAATGTGCCATCTGCCGCATGCCGCCCGGCCTCTCACGATATCGCGTATGAACGCGGAGCATGGCGCTATCTCGACAGCTATTTCGGCGGGACGGATTTCCTCAGACAGGAGGTGGTCTGGTGGAAGGGTGAGCCGGTATGGGCCATGAACTATTATGGCCGTGTCCTTATGCCCGACCTCATCGACGCGGTCGTAGCCGGCACCGTTATCCGCGACGCGTTATCGGCGCTGTACCGGACCGGGCGTTTCCTCGGAGAATATGACCATCGCTCGGGCATCTACGATTACACAGATCGGAGCACCACGAACCTGGAGAGCTTTATCGGCATCGAGCGGATCCACGTCGGCGAGAACGAGGTCTACAGGCTCGATTACCACGGCGGCCTGATCAAACCGTGAGACGGTTGCAACCGGCCGGCTTTGGCTGGCAGACAATCGGCTCGAACACCGCATCGCCATTGCGTGCGAGATCCGTCACCGTATGCCGCTCCAGGGCTTGGGTGACCTCGGCCGTATCTCCGTCCAGCGCCTCCGGCGGAATGAGATGGCCGACGGTCATGTCGAAGACGTTGCCCTTCTTGTTGAGCAGCTCGTGGAACACGGTCATGTCGCGCAGCTCGGTCGACCACTTCGCCAGCCAGTAGAACAGGCCGGAATTGCGGGCCTGCATGTGGACCGGCAGGATGGCGAGGTTGTGCTTGCGGGCAAAGCCGACGACCGAGGTCTTCCAGGGCCGCTCGTTCAGCCGGCCGTCCGCCCAATAGGCGATGCGGCCGGAGGGAAACAGGACGGTCGCCTTTCCTTCCGCGATCGCGCGGTTCGTCACCTGCAGCGTTTCGCGTGCCTTGAGCTTGCTCTTGTGCTCGTCGCGCCATTCGACCGGAATGATCATCTCGACGAAGCGTGGATTGACCCGGATCGCATCGCGATTGGCAAAGAACATCATGTCCGGCCGGCGGGTTTTGAGAAGGTCGAACACCGCCACGCCGTCGGCAATACCGGTCGGGTGGTTGCTGACGAGGAGAAACCCGCCGGTCCGCGGAATCCGCTCCTCATGCGCCACGCGAATGTTCAGCGACAGTGTGTCGCTCAGATATTGAAAGGCCTGGAAGCCGGGCAGATTGGCCACGCCGTTGGCAAATTCGAGCGCCTTGCGGTAGTTGAGGAGCGTGTACAGCGCCGGCCGCATGACGGGCCAGAGCGGGTGATGGACGATCCGCTGCCCGCGTTCGGCAATCAGCGTGTCCACGATATGGCCCGGCTGGCCGTGCGAGACGAGCGACACCGCTTCCGCGAAACCAGTGAGACCGCCTGCCGAACCTCGTCTTGTCATGATCGTCCCGCCGCCGCGCCTCGCATAGCTATCGCAAAAGAATATGATTGAGCGATGACGGATTCCAAGGGGATGTTAGCAATTCGGCAAGACCTGTGCGCCCAGACTTGATGCCGACAGGGCAGGCGACAGGTTTCACATGAACGAGTTTCTGGTAATCGGCGATGCCGTGCTGATGGCCGAGCGGGAAGCATGGCTGAAGGCGCTGGCGAACGAGCGACGGCTGGCGGACAACACGGTCGAAGCCTATGAGCGCGACACGCGACAATTCCTCGCCTTCCTCACCGGACATCTCGCCGGCCCGCCGAAACTCTCGGACATCAAGGCGCTGCGGCCGGGCGACCTGCGCGGTTTCCTCGCCACCCGACGCAGGGACGGCGCGGGCGCCCGCACCCTCGGCCGCGGCCTTGCCGGCCTGCGCTCCTTCCTGCGCCACCTGGAGCGCAAAGGACTGGTCAACGCCGCCGGCGCCGGCGCGGTTCGTTCGCCGAAACAGCCGAAATCGCTGCCGAAGCCGCTGACCGACACCGACGCGCTGGCCGTGGTGGCGAGCGACGCGCAGCTGAGCGAGGAGCCCTGGATCGCCGCGCGCAACGAGGCGGTTCTGACGCTGCTCTACGGCTGCGGCCTGCGCATTTCCGAAGCGCTCGGCCTCACCGCCGACGATGTCGCGGGCACGCCGCGCGCGCTGCGCGTCACCGGCAAGGGCGGCAAGACCCGCATCGTGCCGCTCATCGCGCCGGCGCTCGATGCCGTGAACCGCTATCTCGCACTGTGCCCCTATGCCGCCGAGGGCAACGACCTGATCTTCCGCGGTGCCAAGGGTGGCGTTCTGCAGCCGGCGATCATCCAGCGCGAGATGCAGCGCCTGCGCGGCGCGCTCGGCCTGCCCGACACGGCAACGCCCCATGCCTTGCGGCACTCCTTCGCCACCCATCTGCTGGCCGGCGGCGGCGATCTGCGCACCATCCAGGAACTGCTCGGTCATGCGAGCCTCTCCACCACCCAGATCTACACCGGCGTCGATTCCGCCCGCCTGCTCGACATCTACGACCGCGCTCATCCCCGCGCCTGAGGCGACGCCTGCGACCGCCAAGAAAAGGACGACCCGTGCGAGCCACGACCCCGACGACCCGCTCCCCTTCCGCGCCTCTTGGCCGTTTCCTGCTCGACAGCCTCGTTTCTCTTGCGGCCCTCCTGCCCGTCCTGTTGCTGGCCGCGCTCGTCGCCGGGTTTCTCAGCATCGGCCGCGCCCATGCCGAAGAGGTAGCCTGTAAGGGGGTGAACCTTCTCGAAGGCTGGGCAACAACCGATCCGGCCCGCGTCAAGAGCGTCGAGGCCGAGGCCGCGCGCGTGGTCAACGGGATGGGCAAGTTCTGGAAGATCGAGAAGCCGGGCGTGCCCGCGTCCTACCTTCTCGGGACCATGCACGTCACCGACCCGCGCGTGCTCGCCATGCCGGAGGGTGCGCCGGACGCCTTTGCAGGTGCCGCCACCGTCATCGTCGAATCCGACGAGGTTCTCGACGAGACGAAGGCCCGGATTGCGCTGATTTCGGACCCGAGCCTCACCATGTTCACCGATGGCAGCACGATCGAAACCTATCTCGATGCCGACCAGAAAGTGATCCTGACCGAGGGCCTGAAAGCCCGCGGTCTGCCTTTGCCCACCGTCGCCCGCATGAAGCCGTGGATGATCGCAAGCTTCGTCTCCCTGCCGCCTTGCGAACTGAGCCGGAAAGCCGGTGGCGCGCGCTTTCTTGACCAGAAGCTGGCGCAGGACGCGGTGTCGCAGGGCAAAACGCTCAAGGGTCTGGAAACCATCGTCGAGCAGATCCGCGCAATCGACGGTCTGCCGATCGCCTTTCATATCTCGGCTCTGGTGGAGACGCTCAAACTGGGCTCGCTCGTCGAGGATGCCATGGAGACCACCACGGATCTTTATCTCGAGGGCCGCATCGCCACCATCATGCCCATGCTGAAGGCCGCTTCGCAAACCGTCGACGACAGCGACTCCGAACAGCAATCCGTTGCCTTCGAGCAGCGCATCATCACCGATCGCAATCATGTCATGGCCACCCGCGCCGGTCCGAGCCTCGACGCCGGCAACGTCTTCATGGCGGTCGGCGCCCTGCACCTGCCGGGGCCGGAAGGCGTGGTCGAACTCCTCCGCAAACAGGGCTTCACGCTCACCGTCCTGCGCTGATCCCTGCCGGACAAAGAGAAGCGCCGCCTCCGGAGACCGGAAGCGGCGCTTTTTCATGGCATGAACGGCGGGACGGCCCGGCTTACTGCCCGTTCTGGTCTACTGCCAAGTGCGGATATCGACGAAATGACCTTCAACGGCCGCCGCTGCCGCCATGGCCGGGGAGACCAGATGGGTGCGGCCCTTGAATCCCTGGCGGCCTTCGAAGTTGCGGTTGGAGGTCGAGGCGCAACGCTCGCCCGGTTTCAGCCGGTCGTCGTTCATGGCCAGGCACATGGAGCAGCCCGGCTCGCGCCAGTCGAAGCCGGCCGCCTTGAAGATGACGTCGAGGCCTTCGGCTTCCGCCTGTTCCTTGACGAGGCCCGAACCGGGCACGATCATCGCGGACACGGTCGGCGCCACTGTCTTGCCCTCGACGACCTTGGCGACTTCGCGCAGGTCCTCGATGCGGCCATTCGTGCAGGAGCCGATGAACACGCGATCGACCGCGATGTCGGTGATCTTCGTGCCCGGCTTCAGGCCCATATAGTCGAGCGCCCGCCACTTGGAGGCACGCTTGTTTTCGTCCTGAATCTCGTCCGGATTGGGAACGACGCCCTGAACCGAAATGACGTCTTCCGGAGAGGAGCCCCAGGAGACGATCGGCGGCAGTTCCGCAGCGTCCAGCACCACGACACGATCGAAATGCGCGCCTTCCTCGGTGTTCAAGGTCTTCCAGTAGGCGATCGCCTGCTCCAGCGCTTCGCCCTGCGGCGCACGCGGCTTGCCCTTGATATAGTCGAACGTCTTCTCGTCCGGCGCGATGAGGCCGGCGCGGGCGCCGCCTTCGATCGTCATGTTGCAGATGGTCATGCGGCCTTCCATCGACAGCGCGCGAATGGCTTCGCCCGCAAATTCGATGACGTGCCCCGTGCCGCCGGCCGTGCCGATCTCGCCGATGATCGCGAGAATGATGTCCTTCGCCGTCACGCCTTCGGGCAACTGCCCGTCGACGCGCACCAGCATGTTCTTGGCCTTCTTCTGGATCAGCGTCTGCGTGGCGAGCACATGCTCGACCTCCGACGTGCCGATGCCGTGGGCCAGCGCACCGAAAGCGCCATGCGTGGAGGTGTGGCTATCGCCGCAGACGATCGTCATGCCCGGCAGGGTGAAACCCTGTTCCGGCCCGACGATGTGCACGATGCCCTGGCGCTTGTCGGAGGCCGAATAATATTCGACGCCGAAATCGGCTGCGTTCTGGGCCAGCGCTTCCACCTGGATGCGGCTTTCCTCGTTCTTGATGCCGAGATGGCGATCCGGCGAGGTGGGAACGTTGTGATCGACGACGGCGAGCGTCTTCTGCGGCGCGCGCACCTGCCGGTTGGTCAGGCGCAGGCCTTCGAACGCCTGCGGGCTCGTCACTTCATGAACGAGGTGGCGGTCGATATAGAGAAGACAGGTGCCGTCCTCCTGCTGATCGACGACGTGGTCGTCCCAGATCTTGTCATAGAGGGTCCGTGGTGCGCTCATGGCGTGTCATCCATTGGAAAGAAGAAGTTGGAGAATCCGGCGCGGCGGCCGGTCGGATCAGGCTTCAAAAGCCGGAGCAAAAAGCCCCTGAAGGATCTATCGAAGTCGGCTGTTGAGCGCCCCGGAAACACGCGCGTAAAAGCGTGCCGGCAGGCGCTTGTGATCCTGCAGCACGACGACATTCTGCGCGCGACATCCGAACTTGGATTCCATGACCGGCGAAATAGCAGTTTTCAAGCCCGACTGCAAGGTTCCAGCGCTTTCGCCCAAAGCCGCCAGCCCGCCTTGTCGGCATCGTCAGCGAGAGGATCGATAGGCGCAATCGCGGTCTCCGCGGCCGTCATGCACGCCGTCACCGGCACGGTGGCGACCCTCTTATCCGCGATGGCCGCGCCGCAGCCGCTTCTCCAGACCCCGCAGCGCCAGCGACAGGCCGATGGTGAGGAGAAGATAGATATAGGCGACGATGGAATAGGTCTCGAAGAACCGGAACGAGCCGGAGGCATAGACCTTGCCCATCTGGGTAATGTCCTGCACGCCCAGCACCGAGACGAGCGAGCTGTCCTTGATCATCGCGACGAAATCATTGCCGAGTGGCGGCAGGATGGTGCGGATCGCCTGCGGAAACACGACCAGCCGGAACCGCTGGAACCGATTGAGCCCCAGCGCCTCCGCCGCCTCCACTTGCCCCCGATCGACCGACTGGATGCCGGCGCGAAAGACCTCGGCGATGAAGGCGGAATAGCCGATGGTGAGCGCGATGATCGCCCGCCACATCAGGGACAGGTCGCGCACCAGCACCGGCTCCATCGCTCCGGCCGAAATCAGCGGGGTGAGAACCAGATTGATCAGCCAGACCAGCGCCGGCGTGCCGACGAAGGCGATGTAGAAGAGCAGCACGAGAACGGGAATGCCGCGGATCACCTCGGTGTAGAACCGGGCGACCTGCCGCAGAACCTGCCGGCGCGACAGCGCCATCAGCGCCACGCCCAGCCCGACGAGGGTGGCCAGCACGAAGCCGACGATCGTCACGAAGATCGTGACGCCGATGCCGGCGGCAACGACCGTGAAGACGCGGGAATAGAGATCGTTGACGGCAATGAGCACGGCAAGGCCAACGGCGATCGTGGCCAGCGCGATCAGCCACCAGGGAAATTCCCGCGAGATCGCGCCCCTGCCGGACGTCGGGCGGAGGCTCGGGCCGGATATTTCGCTTGAGCCCAATATTTGGCTCGAGGAGACGTGCGGCGACGGATCGGATGGGCGAGGCGGCATGGGTTGCATGAGGGGCTGCGTATCCGGTCAGCCGTCTCTCACTCGCCCATCTTGAAATCGACGAACCACTTGCGGTTCAGCGTGTCCAGCGTCCCGTCGGCCTTCAGCGCCGCGATGGCGGCGTTGACGGGCGCCACGAGCTTGGAGCCCTTGGGGAAGATGAAGCCGAAATCCTCGGTGCCGAGCGGACCGCCGATCAGCTTCAGCCCGCCATCCGACGTCTCCACATAGCCCTTGCCGGCGGTGCCGTCGGTCAGCACGACATCGACGTCGCCGGTCTTCAACGCCTGCACCGTCGCACCGAAGGTCTCGAACAGTTTGACGCGCGCGTTCTGTTCGTTGCCGTCGAGCACCTCGTAGATGGCCGTATAGAACGGCGTCGTGCCCGGCTGGGCGCCGACCAGACCCTTGGAGAACGCGGCGAAGGACTTGCCGTCCGTGAAGCGGCTCTCGTCGCCGCGCACCAGCATGAACTGCTCGGAACGCATATAGGGATCGGAGAAATCCACCTTCTCCTTGCGGTCTTCCTTGATGGTGATCCCGGTCATGCCCATGTCGTACTGGCCGTCGGACACGGACTGGATCATCGCGTCCCAGCTCGTATTGCGATAGGTCACCTTGGCGTTCAACCGCTTGGCGATCTCGGCCACCGCGTCATATTCCCAGCCGGCGGCCACGCCCGTCTTCGGGTCGATGAACTGCAGCGGCGGATAGGCATTTTCCGTCACCACGACGATCTCGCGCCCGCCGAGATCTGGAAGATCGGCCGCGACGGCATGAAGGGGCGAAAGGGCGAGAAGGGTCAGACCGGCGAGAACGTGGCGGCGGAAGAACATGAGGCGGGCTCCTGGCGTGTGCCATACGAGACTGTCACGAAACTTCCCGGCAGGGCAAGAGGCGAGCGGGCGGCAAGGACATTTCGACCGCAGCGCCGGTGCCGGTGCGCGGGATGGACCGATCGCCGTTCCCGCTCACGGAAGAAAACCGTTGCCGTGCCGGCGAGCGGCGACCGCTCATGGTTCTCTTTTCCGCCCTATCGGCGAAAAACCTGCCTCCTTCCTCATCCTTCGGCTTGTCCTTACAAATTTTTCGACAGGGACCACGACGCTCACCCGATGAAACGGTCTTCTCCAAGGAACGCTCATGAAACACCGACTTGCCCCCGCCCTTCTCGCAGCCTGCCTCTCGTTCGGATCGCTCCTCACGGCCGCCCCGTCCCAGGCGCAGGAGGCCGTGGTGGCGGCGCCGGATGCCGAAGCGCTGTTCACCAGCCCCGATCCGCAGCTGAACGCCAACAAACAGGTGGTCCTCGGCATTATCCGGGATCTGCTCGAAGCCAATCACTGGGACAAGGCCGACCAGTATCTGACCGAGCGCTATCTCCAGCACAATCCCAACGCCGCATCGGGCCGCGACGGCGTGGTCGCCTATTTCACGCAGGTGCTGAAGCGCACGCCTTCGCCGATCCCGGAAAAGATCAAGGCGCCGGTCGCCTTCGTCACGGCCGAGGGCGACCTCGTCACCGTCGGCTTCGTCCGCGAGATGAAGGACGAGAAGGATCCGTCGAAGAGCTACACCACCACATGGTTTGACACATGGCGCATCAAGGACGGCAAGGCGGACGAGCACTGGGATCCCGCCACCAGGGACTGAGCGCCGCCGCGCGACCCTCTCCAGACGAAAAAAAGCCGCCGGATCGCTCCGACGGCTTTTTTCATGGGACGATCCGAAGATCTTATTCTGCGGACTTCGCGTCTTCGGCAGCCTTTGCAGCGGCGGCGTCTTCAGCGGCCTTGGCAGCGGCGGCTTCAGCGGCTGCGGCATCTGCTGCTGCCTTTTCGGCGGCGAGAGCCTGGGCTGCTGCAACCTTTTCAGCTTCCAGACGCGCCTTCTCTTCGGCAGCCGACTGGCGAGCCGTGTCGTTCAGCTTGCGGGCGCGCGTGCCGGTGTTCTCGACGATACGCGCCGACTTGCCGCGACGATCGCGCAGGTAATAGAGCTTGGCACGACGGACCTTGCCGCGGCGAACGATTTCGACGCTTTCGACCATCGGCGAATAGACCGGGAACACGCGCTCGACGCCTTCGCCGTAGGAGATCTTGCGAACGGTGAAGCTTTCGTTGATGCCGCCACCCGAACGGGCGATGCAGACGCCTTCATAGGCCTGCACGCGGGTACGGGTACCTTCCGTCACGCGCACGTTGACGCGGAGCGTGTCGCCTGCGGAAAATTCCGGGAGGGTACGCTTGGCTTCGATCTTGGCGGCCTGTTCGGCTTCCAGCTGCTGGATGATATTCATCGGTTTAACCTTGCTTTCTTCTCAAACAGTCAGAGCGCCAGGGTGTCCTTCGGCAAAGCCTCCGGGCAGGGCTCTTCCGGTGAAGAGCGACGGCGGGTACACCATTCTTTGTTGACGGCCACGGGCAGGAACCCGAGCCGGTGCGGCCTATACACCGGGATCGTCGATTTGTCACCCCTCTTCGCATGCGATTCTGCGCTCCCCGTCCGGGCTTTCGAAGCGCAGGATGCGCCTCTCGCCCGCCGAAATCGTCTCCACATTGGGAAAGCGCTCGGTGACGCGGCGCCAGAACGACCAGGCTGCGGCGTTGAATTGCGACACGCCGAGCTCCCAGACGCCCGGATGCAGCGCGAGGATGCGGTTCGCGGCGCGATGACCGAGGCCCGTTCTGCGGACATCGGGAAGCACGCAGAACTCCGCCATCGCATGATCCACCGGCAAGCCCGAGCAGGCGTGGCGGTTGACCAGCGCGAAACCGGCAGGCGTCCACGCCCCCGCATCGACGACGTCGATCATGTAGGCCGAGCGGTCGGCATCCTCGAAGTACAGGTCGAAATAGCGATAGGCGGTATCGACGGGGCTGAAGGCGGACAGCTCTTGCAGATAGTCGTCAAGCAGTGCGCGCAGGCGCTGCCTGTCCTGCGTCGCGACGTGTCGGAGACGCCAAGGGTCGTTCGGCCACGGCATGTCGGCAAATCTCCGGATCGACATCTGTCCTTGCGTTTGAGCACATGCCCTATAACACAAAAAACACGCCCCTTCTTCGATGAGTCGCTGATGCCGATCACAACCGCCGTTCTCCTGTTCCTCGCCGGATTCCTGTCGAGCGCCGTCAATGCGGTGGCCGGTGGCGGCACGTTTCTCACCTTCGGGGCGATGACGCTGGCGGGCCTGCCGCCGATCGTCGCCAATGCGACCTCCTCCATCGTGCAGTTTCCCGGCTACATCACAGCCGCCCTCGCCTATCGCCGCGAGCTTCTGGCCGACCGGCGGTTGGCGGTCATGCTGGGGCTTCTCTCGGCGGTCGGCGGCCTTATCGGCGCCGGCATTCTGCTGATGCTGTCCAATCCGTCGTTCCGAGCGCTGGTACCCTGGCTGCTCCTGGGCGCGACGGCGATCTTTGCGGCCGGGCCGCTGCTGCGTCCGAAATCCCGCGAGGCGGGCGCGCCGCTCGGCGTGCTCGGCCTCCTCGGACAATTCGCGACCTCTGTCTATGGCGGCTTCTTCGGGGCCGGCATGGGCATCATGATGCTCGCCGTGCTGGGACTGACGGCCGGCGGCGGTTACCACCGGATCAACGCGCTGAAGAACCTGCTCGCCCTCGTCATCGCCGCCATCGCGGTCGCGGTCTTCACCGTCGGCGGCGTCGTCTCCTGGCTGGAGGCGGCGGTGATGATCCCCGGCGGGGCGCTCGGCGGCTATAGCGGCGTCTGGCTTGCCCGCCGCATCCCGCAGGCCATCATCCGCGCCTTCGTCGTCGCGGTCGGCCTGCTGCTTGCCTTCTACTATTTCGTCACGGGCTGAAGCGGAGAAGATTGTGACAGGAGATCGGGCCGGCGCTCCCGCGTCAGCCGCTCGGCCTCCGCCCGCCGCCAACGTTCGATCGCGCCGTGATTGCCGGAGGTCAGCACGGCGGGGATTTCCCGTCCCTCGAAGACCTGCGGCCGCGTGTAGTGCGGATGCTCCAGCAACCCGCCCTCGAAACTTTCGTGCACGCCCGAGAGCGCATTGCCCATGACGCCCGGCAGGATCCGCACCACGGCATCGAGCAGCGTCAGCGCCGCGGGCTCGCCGCCGGAGAGGATGTAATCGCCGATCGAGACCTCCTCGAGCGCGCGCGCATCGATGACCCGCTGGTCTACGCCCTCGAATCGTCCGCAGACGATGACGGCGCCCGGCCCGGACGCGATCTCCCGAACCCGCGCTTGGCTCAGCGGCCGGCCGCGCGGGCTCATCAGGAGCCGCGGGCGCAGGCCGCCGGGATCATCCTCGGCCGACACCCGGTCGATCGCGCGTCCAAGAATATCCGCCCGCAGCACCATGCCCGCGCCGCCGCCCGCCGGAGTGTCGTCCACCGTGCGATGCCGGTCCTCGGCAAAGTCCCGGATCTGCACGGCGTCCAGCGACCATTGCCCGCGCTCCAGCGCGCGCCCGGCCAGGGAATGGCCGAGATGTCCCGGAAACATCTCCGGATAGAGCGTCAGAATGGTGGCCCGGAACGCCATGGCGGCGCTCATTCTCCCGACGCGTTCGGGTCGAACGGACCGGACGGATCGTCCTTGTCATCCACGAGGCCGGCCGCCACGGGATCGACCAGCATCGTACCGCCTTCGAGATCGATTTCGAGCACGGAAAATTCGGAAAAGGGAATGAGCACCGGCCGCCGGCCGGGGCCCTTCAGTTCGAGGAGATCGCCGGCACCGAAATCGAACACGCCGGTCACGACGCCATAGCTCTTGCCCTCGGCGTCCTTCGCCTCGAGCCCCTCGAGATCGGCATAGAAAAATTCATCCTCGTCGAGATCGTCGTCCGGCAGGTTTTCCCGCTCGATGAACAGTTCCAGCCCGTTCAGCGCCTCTGCCGCCGTCCGGTCGTTGATGCCGCGGAAGCGGACCACGACGACGTTCTTGTTCTCGCGCACCTCCAGCACCTCGAAGACGCGCCCGTCCTCGCTGTGCAGATGGCCATAGTCGCCCAGCGCCGTCGGCTCCTCGGCAAAGCTCTTCACGCGGACTTCGCCGCGCAAGCCTTGCGCGCCGCCGATCGTGCCCATCAGGACAGGGTTTTTCAGCTTGCTCATCGATGAACCGTTCTTGAAAGTGCGTTCCGGGATGTCTGTCGGTCGCGCGACCCCATAAACGAAAACGGGCGGCATGAAAATGCCGCCCGGTCCCGAAGATGCGATAGGTCCGATTACTCGGCGGCAGCGGCAGCGGCGTCTTCGGCCTTCTGCTTGGCTTCGGCGGCGCGTTCGGTCGCCTTCTTGCCGGGCTTGCCCTTGGTCGGGTTGCTGCGGGCTTCGCGCGTGACGATGCCGGCTTCGCTGAGGAAGCGCAGCACGCGGTCGGTCGGCAGGGCGCCGTGGTCGAGCCAATGCTGGATGCGCTCGTTGTTCAGTTCGACGCGCTTGGCATCGTCCTTGGCAAGCATCGGGTTCCAGGAACCGACCTTTTCGAGGAAGCGGCCGTCGCGGGGCGAACGGGCGTCGGCGATGACGACCTGGTAGAACGGACGCTTCTTGGAACCGCCGCGGGCGAGACGAATTTTCAGTGCCATGTCAATAACTCCTTGAATGTTGGCGTGCCGCGGATGCGGCCTGAGGGGTATGGAGAGACCGTCAATCCTTCAGATCGGCGGCGATGTCTTCGTGATGCCGGATGACTTCCTTGATGATGAAGTTCAGGAACTTCTCGGCGAAATCCGGGTCCAGGTGAGCGTCCTTTGCCAGGCGGCGCAGGCGTTCGATCTGGTATTCCTCGCGCGCCGGGTCGGCCGGCGGCAAATCGTGGAGGGCCTTGAGAACGCCCACGGCCTTCGTGCAGCGGAACCGCTCGGCCAGCATATGCACCAGCGCCGCATCGATATTGTCGATCGACTGGCGATATCCGGACAGCTCGTGCGCGAGAGAAGGGTCGATGCTCATGGAGACCTCACTTCTTCTTCGGCAGGCCGGGCAGGCCTGGGAAACCGCCGCCGAGACCGGGCAGCTTGCCACCGCCAAGGCCCGGAAGTCCCCCCATGCCACCCCCCATGCCCTTGCCGAGGCCGGCCGCTTCCGCCTGCTTCTGCAGCGCTTCCAGTTGCTTGGGATCGAGGCTCGACAGGTCGGGCATGCCGCCCATACCGCCACCCATGCCGCCCAGACCCATCTTGCCGGCAAGGCCGCCCATCATCTGCTTCATCATGCCGCCGCCCTTCTTGCCGCCCATGGCCTTCATCATGTCGGCCATCTGGCGGTGCATTTTGAGCAGCTTGTTGATGTCGGAAGCATCCGTGCCAGAGCCGGCCGCGATGCGCTTCTTGCGGGAATGCTTGAGAAGGTCCGGATTGGCGCGCTCGGCCTTGGTCATGGACGAGATGATCGCCATCTGGCGCTTGAACATGCGGTCGTCGAGACCGGCTGCCGCCATCTTGTCCTTCATGCCGGACATGCCGGGCATCATGCCCATGATGCCGCCCATGCCGCCCATCTTCTGCATCTGCGACAGCTGGTCGGCGAGATCGTTGAGGTCGAACTTGCCCGACTTCATCTTGGCGGCCATCGCCGCCGCCTTCTCGGCATCGATGTTCTCGGCAGCCTTCTCGACCAGCGAAACGATGTCGCCCATACCGAGGATGCGGTCGGCGACGCGGCGCGGATGGAACTCGTCGAGCTCCGACATCTTCTCGCCGACGCCGATCAGCTTGATCGGCTTGCCGGTGACGGCACGCATGGACAGTGCCGCGCCGCCGCGGCCGTCGCCGTCCATGCGGGTCAGCACGAGGCCGGTGATGCCGACGCGTTCGTCGAAGTTGCGGGCGAGATTGACGGCGTCCTGACCGGTCAGCGCGTCGGCGACCAGCAGGATCTCATGCGGGTTCGAGCGCCGCTTGATCTCGGCCATCTCGATCATCAGCGGCTCGTCGATATGCGTGCGGCCGGCGGTGTCGAGGATGACGACGTCATGGCCACCGAGCTTGGCAGCCTGCACGGCGCGCGCGGCGATATCGGTCGGCGACTGCCCGGCGATGACCGGCAGCGTGTCGATGCCCGCCTGAACCCCGAGCTGGCGCAGCTGCTCCTGGGCGGCCGGCCGGCGCGTGTCGAGCGAGGCCATAAGGACCTTCTTCTTGTCGCGCGTGTGCAGCCGGTGGGCGATCTTGCCCGAGGTCGTGGTCTTGCCCGAGCCCTGAAGGCCGACCATCATGATGACGACGGGGGCGGGCGCATTGAGGTCGATGGAAACGCCGGTGGCGCCCAGCATCTCGACCAGCTCGTCATGGACGATCTTGACGACCATCTGCCCGGGCTTGATCGATTTCAGCACGTTCGCGCCAACGGCCTTTTCGCGCACGCGGTCGGTGAACGACCGCACGACTTCCAGCGCCACGTCGGCTTCCAGCAGCGCACGGCGAACCTCGCGCAGGGCCGCCGAAACATCGGCTTCCGACAGCGCACCGCGTCCCGTCAATCCGTTGAGGATCGAACCAAGGCGGTCCTGGAGGCTTTCAAACATCGGCTCTTCCTTTTCGTCTGCGAGCATGTGCCGCAAACGTGGGTTCCGGGTCGTTTTGAAACAAGACGCAAAGCCGAACGGCACCCGAGGGCGCATCGCGCTGTCGGGTGTTGACCTCCGGGAACGTTTATACCTTAAAAGGGTCCCGGTCGGCGGCTCGGAGTCGTGTCTCGTCGCAGATGGAGCGCGGTAAACAGCAAACCGCCCGGAAAGTCAAGGCTCAGCGCCATCCCACGGTCTGCGGCGCGCCCATCGGGGCTGCGATGCCGACGCTTTCCGATGGCGCCGGCACGAAAAAGCCGCCATCATCCGCCGCGTCAAGCGCCGCTTACATCGGAACGGTGAGACGGCTCTTTCACGGAGACAGGCATGAAACGCCGTACATTCTTCAAATGGTCGCTGGCCGGCGCCCTGGTCGCCGTGTCCGGCGGGATCACGGCAAGGAGCAGCATGGCCGCCAACCGCTACTACAAAGGCCCTGTCAGCGATCATTTCGACGGCACGCGGTTCTTCAACCCGGGCGGCGTCGAGCCGAACGGCTTTGGCGACCTGCTGCGCTGGCGGTTCAACGGGCAAAAGGCGACCTGGCCGGAGACGCCCGATCCCCGCGCGACCGTGGTGAAGCCGGACGCGGCGGTCAACGGGCAGGCCCTGCGCGTCACCATGGTCGGCCACGCCTCCATGCTGATCCAGGTGGCCGGTCTCAACATTCTGACCGATCCCGTCTGGTCGGAGCGCGCAAGCCCCGTCTCCTTCGCCGGCCCGCGCCGCGTCTCGCCGCCCGGCATCCGCCTCGAGGACCTGCCCCGCATCGATGTCGTGCTGATCAGCCACAACCATTACGACCATCTGGACCAGCCGACGATCGCGAGCCTCGAGGAAGCGCACAAGCCGACCTTCGTGACGCCGCTCGGCAACGACGTCTTCATCCGCAAGGTGGCGCCCGACGCGCGCATCGCGCTGATGGACTGGGGCGATGCGCTCGATGTCGCGGAGGGCGTCAAGATCCATTGCGAGCCGGCGCATCACTGGTCGGCGCGGGGGCTGGGAGACCGGCGAAAGGCGCTCTGGGCGGCCTTCGTCCTCTCGACGCCGGCGGGTCGGATCTACCATGTCGGCGACACGGGCTTCCATGACGGCATCAACTATCGGGCAGCGGGCGAGAAATACGGCAGCTTCCGCCTCGCCATCCTGCCGATCGGCGCCTACGAGCCGCGCTGGTTCATGAAAGGGCAGCACCAGAACCCCGACGAAGCCATTCAAGGCATGCGCCTTGCGAACGCCGCCTCTGTCGTCGGCCATCACTTCGCGACCATCCAGCTGACCGACGAGGCGATGGACGCGCCGGAAAAGGCGCTGGTCGCAGCGCTTCAGAAACACGATATCGACCCCGCCCGCGTCCGCCCGCTTCACGCCGGCGAAGTGTTCGACGTGCCCCAGGACGTATCCGCGCAAAGGACCCCCGCATGACCACCCCCTTTCACCAGCCGGTGGACGCCGCCGAAGTCCCGCGCTTTGCCGGCCACTCCACCTTCATGCGGCTGCCCGCCGTTGCCGACGCCACCGGCCTCGACATCGCGCTCGTCGGCATTCCCTGGGATGGCGGCACCACCAACCGGGCCGGCGCCCGCCATGGGCCGCGCGAGGTGCGCAACCAGTCGAGCCTGATGCGGCGCGTCCACCACGTCACGCTGACCGAGCCGTTCAGCCTCGCCAATGTCGCCGATGTCGGCGATCTCAGCGTCAATCCGATCGATCTTCTCGACGGGTTGAAGCGGATCGAGACCGGGATGCGCGCCATCGTGGACGCAGGTGCCATTCCGCTGTCCGTCGGCGGCGATCACCTGACGACGCTGCCGGTGATGCGCGCCGTGGCGGCCGGCGGCCCGGTCGGCATGATCCATTTCGACGCCCATTCCGACACCAACGACACGTATTTCGGCGGCAATCCCTATACCCACGGCACGCCCTTCCGCCGCGCGATCGAGGAAGGCCTGCTCGATCCCAAACGCACGGTGCAGATCGGCATTCGCGGCTCGATCTACGCGACCGACGAGCACGACTGGGCGCGCGCGCAGGGCATCCGCGTCATCTATATGGAGGAATGCACCCGGCGCGGCATCGCCGACGTCATGGCGGAGGCCCGCGGCATCGCCGGGGACGGGCGGACCTATGTGAGCTTCGACATCGACTGCATCGACCCGTCCATGGCGCCGGGAACCGGAACGCCCGAGATCGGCGGCTTTACCACGCGCGAGGCGCAGGCGCTGGTGCGGGAACTCGCGGGCGTGCGGATCGTCGGGGCCGACGTCGTGGAGGTCGCCCCGCCTTTCGATGTCGCCGGCATGACGGCGCTGGCCGGCGCGACCATCCTGTTCGAGCTGCTCTGCGTGATCGCCGAGGGTGTCGCCGCGCGCCGCTGACGGCAATCCTGCGCCGATCCCGCCCTCTGGTAATCGCGGCTGTTTTCCGCCATATACGCCCTCTCGCAAGGCCTTTGCGCAAGGTATGGACAGGCATGGACACGACGGTCGAATTCGCAAGGATGAACGGGCTTGGCAATGCCATCCTGGTCGTGGACATGCGCGGCCGGAGCGATGCCGTGACCCCGGCCGCCGCCATCGCGCTCAATGCCGACCCGCAGACCCGCTTCGACCAGATCATGGCGATCCATGACCCGAAGGCCGCGGGAACCGACGCCTGGATCGACATTCTGAACTGCGACGGCACCAAGGCGCAGGCCTGCGGCAACGGCACGCGCTGCGTGGTGCAGGCGCTGGCGGCGGAAACCGGCCGCAAGACCTTCGCCTTCCACACGGTCGCCGGCGTCCTCAATGCCGAGGAACATGCCGACGGCACGATTTCCGTCGATATGGGCAAGCCGGTGTTCGACTGGAACCGCATTCCCCTCGCCGAAGACTTCCACGACACGAGCCGCATCGAGCTGCAGATCGGCCCGATCGACGATCCCGTGCTGCATTCGCCCTCCGTCATGTCGATGGGCAATCCGCATGCGATCTTCTGGGTGGATCGCGACGTCATGTCCTACGATCTCGCGCGCTTCGGTCCGCTGCTCGAAAACCACCCGATGTTTCCCGAGCGCGCCAATATCACGCTTGCGGAGGTGACATCGCAGGGCGCCATGACGACCCGCACATGGGAACGCGGCGCCGGGCTGACGCTCGCCTGCGGCTCTGCCGCCTGCGCCGCCGCCGTCAGCGGCGCCCGCACGGGGCGCACCGGCCGCAAGGTGGCGGTGACCGTCGCCAGCGCCGTTCCCAAGGGCGTGCTGACCATCGACTGGCGCGAGCGCGACGATCATGTCGTCATGACGGGCCCTGCCGCCTGGGAATGGTCCGGCCGCGTCGATCCGCTGACGGGCGCCTTCACACGGGATCCGGAACCCGTCAATGCGGAGGCACAAGCGACAGGGGCTCAGGCGATAGGGGCGCTGGCGATAGGGGCACAGGCAGAGTGAGCGGCGTCGAGATCATCACCTTCGGCTGCCGCCTCAACACCTATGAATCCGAAGTAATGCGCGGGGCGGCCGAAAAGGCCGGCCTGAACAATGCCGTACTGGTCAACACCTGCGCGGTCACCGGCGAGGCCGTGCGCCAGGCGCGCAAGGCGATCCGCCGCGCACGGCGCGCGCATCCGGACGCCCGCATCATCGTCACCGGCTGTGCCGCCCAGACCGAGGCCGGCACCTTCGCCGCCATGCCCGAGGTGGACGCCGTTCTCGGCAATGCGGAAAAGCTGGTCAGCAGCGCCTATCGCGCCTTGCCGGATTTCGGCGTTGCCGGCGAGGAGAAGCTGCGCGTCAACGACATCATGAGCGTGCGCGAAACCGCGCCGCAGATGGTGCGGATGATCGAGGGCCATGTGCGCGCCTTCGTGCAGGTGCAGAACGGCTGCGACCATCGCTGCACCTTCTGTATCATCCCCTATGGCCGCGGCAATTCCCGCTCGGTGCCGATGGGCGCGGTGGTCGATCAGGCCCGCATGCTGGTGGAGAACGGCTACCGTGAGATCGTGCTGACCGGTGTCGATGCCACCAGCTATGGCGGCGACCTGCCCGGCACGCCGACGCTCGGCCTGCTCGCCAGGACGCTCCTGAAGCAGGTGCCGGAGCTTGCCCGCCTGCGCCTCTCCTCCATCGACAGCATCGAGGCCGACCGGCACCTGATCGACCTCATCGCCGACGAGCCGCGCTTCATGCCGCATCTGCATCTCTCGCTGCAGCATGGCGACGACATGATCCTCAAGCGGATGAAGCGGCGGCATTCGCGCGCCGACGCGCTCGCCTTCATCACCGAGGCCCGTCGCCTGCGCCCCGGCATCGCCTTCGGCGCCGATATGATCGCCGGCTTTCCGACCGAGACGGAAGAGATGTTCGCCCAGGCGGGGACGCTGGCGCAGGAAGCCGACATCGCCAGCCTGCACGTCTTCCCCTACAGCCCGCGCGAAGGCACGCCCGCCGCCCGCATGCCGCAGCACGATCCTCTCCTCATCCGGGAGCGCGCCGCGCGCCTGCGCGCGATCGGCGAGGACCTCGCGCGCCGTCATCTGGCCTCCATGGTCGGCACCGCGCAGACCGTGCTGGTGGAGAGCAACGGCGCCGGCCATACGGAAAATTTCACCCGCGTCGCGACACCGGGGCTTGAGCCCCGCTCGCTGGTCGCGACGACGATCACGGGCCACGATGGCAAGAACCTCTCCATCGCCACCGCCGAAAGACAGGCCGCGTGATATGAGCGGCCCTACAGGTTTCAGGATATAAGATGGCGTTCGACTTCCTCAAAAGGGTCTTCACATTCGACCAGGTGCCGCCGGAAACACCGGCCGCCCCGCCCGCGGACGCGCGTGCGCCGGATGCCGCCCCGACCGTGGAAAGCGCACCCCAGATCCCGACCCCCGCGGCAGAAGATGCCAAGGCGTTCGAACCGTCCGATGCCATCGCCGACGCCGCCCTGCCCGTGGCCGACGATCCTGTTCTCGCCGAGGAGATCGCCACGGCCGGAGGCCCTGCCGCCGATGACGATGCTTCTGAAGACGACGCGGACGAAAACGACGAGCCACTGCTCCCGCTTCCGGCTGCCGAAGAGATCGGCGATCTCGGCATCGTCCCCCTGTCGCTGCTCGAAGCGGAGGCAGCGCTTGCTCCCGGCGAAAGCCCGACCGCCGATCTTGACCGACAGCGCGACCTCTCCGCCTTGCCCGCAGGCTTTGCCACGGGCCCGGCGCCTGAACCGGAAGCCGCCCCCGAGACGGAGCGCCTGACCTGGTTCCAGCGCCTGCGCGCCGGCCTGTCGCGCACCTCCTCGCAGCTCACCGGACAGATCACCGCGCTCTTCACCAAGCGAAAGCTGGACGACGCGACGCTCGAAGAGCTGGAAGACCTCCTGATCCAGGCCGACCTCGGCGTCGAGACCGCGTTGCGCATCACCGACACGCTCGCCTCCGAGCGCTACGGCCGCGATGTGTCCGGCGCGGATGTCTCGCGCATCATGGCCAACGAGATCACCAAGGTCCTCGCCCCCGTCGCCAAGCCGCTGCAGCTCGACCTCAACCATCGTCCCCATGTCATCCTCGTCGTCGGCGTCAACGGCACCGGCAAGACGACGACCATCGGCAAGCTTGCGGCAAAGCTCTCCGGCGCGGGCCTGAAGGTGATGCTCGCCGCCGGCGATACCTTCCGCGCCGCCGCCATCGAGCAGCTGAAGATCTGGGCCGACCGCACGAACAGCCACATCGTCTCCTCCAAGCTCGGCGCGGACGCAGCCGGCCTGGCCTATGAAGCCTTCGAGGAGGCGCGCCGGCAGAAGAGCGACGTGCTGATCATCGACACCGCCGGCCGTCTGCAAAACCGCACGGAGCTGATGGCCGAGCTTGAAAAGATCGTCCGCGTGCTCGGCAAGCTCGATCCCGACGCGCCGCACACCGTGCTGCAGACGCTGGACGCGACCACCGGGCAGAATGCGCTCAATCAGGTGGAGATCTTCCGCAACGTCGCCGGCGTCAACGGCCTGATCATGACCAAGCTGGACGGAACCGCACGCGGCGGCATCCTCGTCGCCATCTCCGCCAAGCACAAGCTGCCGGTCTATTTCATCGGCGTCGGCGAGGGCATCGACGATCTCGAACCGTTCGAGGCGCAGGAGTTCGCCGAGGCGATCGCCGGGATCGCGGAATAGACGCGCTTCTCCGCCGAAATTCCGCCGCCGTCTGCGGCCACATCACACGCACCTCACCCGAAGACCACAAGGCAGAGACGATGAAGACCGAACGGCCCGTAGACACCGACGTCACGCCGACACCGGCCGAGCGACACCATCCGGGCCTCAAGCTCGCGCTGGAACTCGGCCCCCTCCTGGTCTTCTTCTTTGCCAATCTGCGCGGACCCTGGCTTGCCGAGACCTTTCCGGTCCTGACCGAGCTTGGCGGACCGCTGTTCATCGCTACCGGCCTCTTCATGGCGGCAACGGTGATCTCGCTGGTCGTCTCCAAGATCGTGCTCGGCCATCTCCCGGTCATGCCCTTCGTCTCGGGCATCGTCGTCGTGGTGTTCGGCTCGCTGTCGATCTGGCTGCAGAACGACACCTTCATCAAGATGAAGCCGACCATCGTCAACACGCTGTTCGGCGCGGTGCTTCTGGGCGGCCTGTTCTTCGGCAAGTCGCTGCTCGGCCACGTCTTCAACGCCGCCTTTCAGCTGGACGCGGCCGGCTGGCGCAAGCTGACGCTGCGCTGGGGCATCTTCTTCCTGTTCCTGGCCGTCCTCAACGAGGTGGTCTGGCGCGGTGCCGCGGTCTGGTATGCGCCGGATGCGCAGGCCGCCGACGATTTCTGGGTGGCGTTCAAGGTCTGGGGCACCATGCCGATCACCATCCTCTTCACCATGGCGCAGATGCCGCTGATCCTGCGCCATTCCGTCGAAACCGCATCCGACAAGCCATGACCTCCGTTCCCCCGGTCGAGGCCCTGCCCAAAAGTCGCACCCTTCTCTGGATCGGCGCCGGCCTTGCCGTGCTCGCGCTTCAGGTGGCCGTGGAGCTTTTCATGGGGCGGACGCCGATCTGCACCTGCGGATTCGTCAAGCTGTTCGAACCCGTGGTCAACAGTCCCGGAAATTCCCAGCACCTTGCCGACTGGTACACGCCCTCCCACATCATTCACGGCTTCCTGTTCTATGCGCTGACCCGCTGGCTGTCTCCGGGAAAGCCGTTCACGGCCCGGCTGTTCGTCGCGACCGTCATCGAGGCGGGCTGGGAGCTGCTCGAAAACTCGCCCATCATCATCGAGCGCTATCGCTCCGCGACCGTCTCGCTGAACTATGTCGGCGACAGCGTGCTGAACTCGGCCATGGACACCGTCTTCATGGGGCTCGGCTTTCTCGCCGCCGCCCGCCTGCCCGTCGCCGTCACGATCGTCCTCGCCATCGTCTTCGAACTTTTCACCGGCTGGCTGATCCGCGACAACCTGACGCTCAACGTGCTGATGCTCGTCTGGCCGCTGGACGCGGTCAAGGCCTGGCAGGGCGCGCTCTGACGCTTACGAGCCGCCCGCAGCCTTCTCGATGGCAGGCATCAGGCCTTCGCTGAGGCTGCGATCGTCGAAGGGGCCGACGCGCTTGTAGAGGATCGTGCCGTCCGGGCCGACGAGGTAGGATTCCGGAATGCCATAGACGCCCCAGTCGATCGCGGCCCGACCACGCGGATCGACGCCGACGGCGGAGAAGGGATTGCCGAGCTCACCGAGGAAACGCAGCGCGTTGTCCGTCTGGTCCTTGTAGTTGATGCCGACGACCCGCAGGCGCGGGTCCTTCGCCAGAGCCAGCATGATCGGATTTTCCGCGCGGCAAGGCACGCACCACGACGCCCAGACATTGACGAGCGTCAGCCTGCCCTTGACCGCCGCATCGGTCAGCGCCGGCATGGGGACGTCCTTCAACGTCGCGCCTTCCAGAGGCGGAAGCGCCAGCGACGGCGCTTTCGTGCCGATCAGCGCGGACGGAATCTCGCTGATATCGCGACCGGAATCGAGCTGGCTCCAGAACATGGCGGCCAGACAGGCAAAGATGGTGAGCGGCAGGAGCGCAAGCGCGATCCGCCCCTTCGCCGTGCCGCGGCGCTCCGGCAGCGCGCTCACGGCGCACCTCCGCCGGCCGAGCGGCGGCGGATGCCGGCATCCTCCAGCGCCTTCAATTCGCGCCGCCGTGCACGCGCGTCGAGGACGACCCAGCCGATGAGACCGGCGCTGATGATCAGTGCCGCGCCATAGCTGGCAGCGACATAGGCCAGATGCGCGCTCATGCGGACGCCGCCCCGCGTGCCGCCTGCCGGCGCATGGCCGCGATCCGCCGCCGCCAGATTTCCGTGCGCATGGCCGCCAGATGCAGCGTGAAGAACAGGCAGGTGAAAGCGAGCGCCATGACGAGCAGCGGTCGCAGGAATTCCGGATCGATCGCCGAACCGCCGAGACGCAGCACGCTGGCCGGCTGGTGCAGCGTGTTCCACCAGTCGACCGAGAACTTGATGATCGGAATGTTGACGAAACCGACCAGGATGAGCACGGCCGAGACCTTCGCCGCCCGACCGGCATCGTCCATGGCGCGGTTGAGCGCGATCAGGCCGAGATACATCAGGAACAGGATGAAGACGGAGGTCAGCCGCGCGTCCCACACCCACCAGGTCCCCCACATCGGCTTGCCCCAGAGCGAGCCGGTGATGAGGGCCAGCGCCGTGAAGCCCGCGCCGATCGGAGCTGCGCATTTCGCCGCGACGTCGGCCAGCGGGTGGCGCCAGACGAGCGTGCCGAGGGCGGACGCCGCCATCACCGAATAGCCCATCATCGACAACCAGGCGGCGGGTACATGGATATACATGATCCGCACCGTCTCGCCCTGCTGATAGTCGGCCGCGGTGGTGAAACAGAGCGTCAACCCGACGGCAAAGAGCACGGCCGTCAGGCCCGCAAGCCAGGGCAGCAGCCGCCCGGCCAGTGCGACGAAGCGCGTCGGATTGGCAAGATCGGTAAAGCTGCGAATGGCAAGGCTTCTGTCAGACATGCGCTCTCTCTACCAAGTTCGATAGGTCTCTTCAATGAAGCTCACGGCACAGGGAATGGTCACCTTTGCGTCATTCCGAGGCGGCGCGCAGGGCGACGGCCGCCGCCGCCGGGCCGATGACGGCGAAGAACAGGGTGATGGCGATCAGGATCAGGAACGGCGGCAGGAAGGGCGCGGGGTCCTCGACGGCGGCATAGGCCGCGCTGACGCCGAAGATGAGCACGGGCACGACGAGCGGCAGCACGAGGATGGACACCAGAAGCCCGCCGCGCGGCAGGGCGACGGCAACCGCAGCGCCCATCGCGCCGATCAGCGTGATCGCCGGCGTTCCCGCAAGCAGCGTCAGCATCGTCGCGCCGATCGCCTGCGGCTCCATGTTGAGGAAGAGGCCGAGCAGCGGCGAGACGAGCACGAGCGGCAGGCCGGACGCCGTCCAATGGGCAAGGCACTTGATGAAGACGGTGAACACCAGCGGCGTCTCCTGCATCAGCATCACGTCGAGAGCTCCGTCCTCGCGCTCGGCCTGGAACAGGCGTTCGAGACCAAGCAGCGAGGCGAGCAGCGCGCCGATCCACAGCATGGCCGGCCCGACCCGCGCCAGGAGCTTCAGGTCCGGCCCGAGCCCGAAGGGCACGACCGCGACGACCGCGAGGAAGAACAGGATGCCGGTCAGCGCACCGCCGCCGGCCCGCGTCGCAAGCTTCAGATCGCGCAGGAAGAGCGCCGTCATGGCCCGCACCCCGGAACAGGCAGGACGGGTGGACAGCAGCGACCGATCCTCATGCCGGCACCGCGAAGCCGGCCATGGTCAGCATCTGCGCCCCCGGCACATCGAGCGCCTGGTGCGTGGCGGCGATGACGATGCCGCCGGTGGCCCGGTGTCCGGCGATCAGCGCCTCCACCATCCGTTCGCTCGCCGTGTCGAGGGCCGCCGTCGGTTCGTCCATGAGCCAGACCGGGCGGTGCGCGACCAGAAGCCGGGCAAGGGCCGCGCGGCGCTGCTGCCCGGCCGAGAGATAACCGAACGGCAGACCCCCGAGACCGCCGAGACCGACCGCCTCGAGGGCCTGAACCGTTTTGCCGGTCGCGTCGATGGGCTCTGCCACGTCATCGGTCGCCTGCGTGAACCGCGACCAGAACAGGAGGTTTTCCGCGACGGTCAGGTCGCGTTTCATCGCGTTTCGGTGGCCGAGATAGTGGAGTGATTCGCGCACCGGCACTGTTGGATCCGTGCCCCCCTCGATGAGGATCGTGCCGCTGTCGGCCGGATAGAGACCGGCGAGCGTTCGCAGGAAGGTGGACTTTCCGGTGCCGTTCCGACCGGTGACCAGCAGTGCGCCGCCGGCCTCCAGAAGCAGGGAAATCTCCCGGAAGATCGGGTCTTCGCCGCGGCTGGCGCCCAGCCCGTCCACACGCAGGCGAAATGGCATTCATCGTCCTTTTACGACGTTGGTCGCATTGAAAAAAATTGTCTCGAATTGAGAGCGTTCGATCTGGCACGTTTTGGCGAAATTATCTATAACCCGCCCAACACGCCAGCGGTCGGCGTGAATTTCATCCTAGCGCCGAACATGGAAGATTTTCCACGTGCGGACAGCGGAAATGACCGTACCCGCATCCCAATCTGCGCCTTCAGGCGCTCGGGCGTTCGCACGTCAGTTTATGGCGATCAGACGGAACGGGGTATCCAAGTGTCCAAGTCCCTAGACAGCTTCAATTGTCGTTCGACCCTCTCGGTCAACGGCACAGACTACGTCTATTTCAGCCTGCCCAAGGCCGAAGAGAACGGTCTCGCCGGCATCTCGCGGCTGCCTTACTCGATGAAGGTCCTGCTGGAAAACCTGCTGCGCAACGAGGACGGCCGGTCCGTCACCAAGCAGGACATCCAGAACATCGCGGCCTGGCTCAACGACAAGGGCACGGCTGAAAACGAAATCGCCTACCGCCCGGCCCGCGTGCTGATGCAGGACTTCACCGGCGTTCCCGCCGTGGTCGATCTCGCGGCCATGCGCGACGCCATGGTGGCGCTCGGCGGCGATCCGGAAAAGATCAACCCGCTGGTGCCCGTCGATCTCGTCATCGACCACTCCGTCATCGTCGACGAATTCGGCACGCCGAACGCCTTTGCCCGCAACGTCGAGCTCGAATACGAGCGCAATGGCGAGCGCTACCGCTTCCTCAAGTGGGGCCAGCAGGCGTTCAAGAACTTTCGCGTCGTTCCCCCGGGCACCGGCATCTGTCACCAGGTCAACCTCGAATATCTCGGCCAGACGGTCTGGACCAAGGAAGAGGACGGCGAAACGGTCGCCTATCCCGACACCTGCGTCGGCACGGACAGCCACACCACGATGATCAACGGCCTGGGCGTTCTCGGCTGGGGCGTCGGCGGCATCGAAGCTGAAGCGGCCATGCTCGGCCAGCCCGTCTCCATGCTCCTGCCGGAAGTCATCGGCTTCCGCCTCACCGGCAAGGTCAAGGAAGGCGTCACCGCCACCGACCTCGTGCTGACCGTCGTGCAGATGCTGCGCAAGAAGGGCGTCGTTTCCAAGTTCGTCGAATTCTTCGGCCCCGGCCTTGATTCGATGACGCTGGCCGACCGCGCCACCATCGGCAACATGGGTCCGGAATACGGCGCGACCTGCGGCTTCTTCCCGGTCGATGGCGAAACCATCAACTACCTCACCATGTCCGGCCGCAAGACGGACCGGATCGCTCTGGTCGAAGCCTATTCCAAGGCGCAGGGCATGTGGCGCAACGGCGACGGTGCGGAACTCGTCTTCACCGATACGCTCGAACTCGACCTCGGTGATGTCGTGCCGTCCATGGCCGGCCCGAAGCGCCCCGAGGGCCGCATCCCGCTCGAAGGCATCGCATCCGGCTTCGCCACGTCGCTCGAAGCCGACTACAAGAAGCCCGGCCAGCTGGAAAACCGCTACCCGGTCGAAGGCACGGACTACGACCTCGGGCATGGTGACGTGGCGATCGCCGCCATCACCTCCTGCACCAACACGTCGAACCCGTCCGTTCTCATCGCTGCCGGCCTTCTCGCCCGCAACGCCGTCGCCAAGGGCCTGAAGAGCGCGCCGTGGGTGAAGACCTCGCTGGCGCCGGGATCCCAGGTCGTCGGCGAATATCTCGAGAAGTCGGGCCTGCAGAAGGACCTCGATGCGCTCGGCTTCAACCTCGTCGGCTTCGGCTGCACGACCTGCATCGGCAATTCCGGCCCGCTGCCGGCACCGATCTCCAAGACCATCAACGACAAGGGCCTGATCACGGCCGGCGTCCTCTCGGGCAACCGCAACTTCGAAGGCCGCATTTCGCCGGACGTCCAGGCGAACTACCTCGCCTCGCCGCCGCTGGTCGTCGCCTATGCGCTCGCCGGTTCGGTCCAGAAGGACCTCACGACCGAGCCGCTCGGCATCGGTTCGGACGGACAGCCGGTGTTCCTCAAGGACATCTGGCCGACCTCGCACGAGATCCAGGAATTCATCCTGAAATACGTCACGCGCGAGCTTTACGAGAGCAAGTATGCCGACGTGTTCAAGGGCGACGTCAACTGGCAGGCCGTTCAGGTTCCCGCCGGCCAGACCTATGCCTGGGACGACGATTCGACCTACGTCCAGAACCCGCCCTACTTCGTGGGCATGGGCAAATCCGGCTCCGGCATCTCCGACATCAAGGGCGCCCGCATTCTCGGCCTCTTCGGCGACAAGATCACGACCGACCACATCTCCCCGGCCGGTTCGATCAAGGCGGCGTCGCCTGCCGGTGCCTATCTGACGGGCCACGGCGTCGGCGTTGCCGACTTCAACCAGTACGGCACGCGTCGCGGTAACCATGAAGTGATGATGCGCGGCACCTTCGCCAACATCCGCATCCGCAACCACATGCTCGGCCCGAACGGCAAGGAAGGCGGCTACACCTTCCACTATCCGTCGAAGGAAGAGATGTCGATCTACGACGCGGCCATGCAGTACAAGGAAGAGGGCGTTCCGCTCGTCATCTTCGCCGGCGGCGAATATGGCAACGGCTCGTCGCGCGACTGGGCGGCCAAGGGCACCAACCTGCTCGGCGTCAAGGCGGTCGTCGCCGAAAGCTTCGAGCGTATCCACCGGTCGAACCTCGTCGGCATGGGCGTCGTGCCCTTCGTCTTCGAGGCCGGCACGACCTGGGCTTCGCTGAACCTCAAGGGCGACGAGATCGTCACCATCGAGGGCCTGACGAATGTCCAGCCGCGCGAAAAGCGCACGGCCGTCATCACCTATGCCGACGGCACGGTGAAGGAGGTTCCGCTGATCTGCCGCATCGATACGCTGGACGAAGTCACCTACATGAACAATGGCGGCATTCTCCAGACGGTTCTGCGCGACCTCGCCGCCTGAGGCGCCCGCACCTGAAAAATCGCGAAGGCCGGAACCCCCGTTCCGGCCTTCCGCACGTCCGGCGTCCCGATCGCCTCATCGCCGAAATTTCACTCCAACGTGACTTTGTGTTGAGGACGCCGCGGCGTATGAAAGAGCGGTTTCCGGCTGCCGCAATCCTGCCCGAATTGGACTCTGCCCGAAGTGGAACCTGCATGCCCGTCTCCAAGACCACCCGTCGAAGCCTGATCGGCAGCCTGTTCCTGCTGGCGGCACTGCCGGCCGCAGCGCAGGACGCAAACCGGCAGGCGGCGGCAGAGACGACGCAGGCGAGACCTGCGGGCAGCGGGCTGGAGGTGACGCAGCCGAAAGGCGTGGTCGAGCTTTTCACGAGCCAGGGCTGCGCCTCCTGTCCTCCGGCAGACGCAGCGCTCAAACACCTGATCGACGACGGGTCGATCGTCGCCCTTTCCTATCATGTGGACTACTGGAACTATCTCGGCTGGGCGGACACGCTCGCCTCGAAGGAAAACACCGCCCGCCAATATGCCTATGCCAAGATGTTCGGCCGCAACGGCGTCTACACGCCGCAGGCGGTGCTGAACGGCCGCGATCAGGTCAACGGCGCCAACCTCTCTGGCATCAAGGGCCGGCTGGGCGCGCTGAACGGCGCCGACGAAGGCATGAAGGTGGCGATTTCGGCGGAACGGAAGAACGACGAAATCGACATCACCATCGGTGAAGGCGACGGCAAGGCCAATGTCGTCATCGTCTACTTCAACCGCCAGAAGGTGGTGGACGTGGAGAAGGGCGAGAACGGCGGCAAGAAGATGTCCTACTGGCACGCCGTACGCGACATCCAGACGATCGGCATGTGGGACGGAAAGTCCGCGCGGTTCGTCCTGCCCGCCTCCGTGCTCGACCAGGAGAAGGACAGCGGCTGCGCCATCCTGTTGCAACGGATGAAAGACGCGGAAACGCCCGGTGCCATCGTCGGCGCAGCGACGCTGATGGCATCGCAATAGCCTCGACCGACTTCCGCGCGAGACGCCGCGCGGGACTTAAGAGATGTCCGGTCCGGCATATCGAGGGCTGGGGGCTGAGGGTTCGATAAAACCGGACCGGGGGATCGGGCAGCACCGGCCTGAGACCGATACCGACGCGACCATCTGTCGCCGCCCCCCGACCGGAGGTTGGACATGGCAGGCGGCACAGAGACCGGACCGTCGAAACAAGAAACGCTTTCGACCGGCCGGCCGGCGCGCGGCACCTCGGCGAAACCGAAGCAGCGGCGGCCGGCGGAGTTAAGCGCGGAATTCGGGCGCCTGTTTGACCGCAATGCGGCAGTGCAAAAAAAGCCATCGCTGCAGGAGCGGATCAGGACGCGCGCGCAGATCCGCCATTCCGGCTTGATTTTCAGCCGCACTCAGGCACACTGTTACCGTCCTGTCATAACAAAAGGCCGGAATGTGCATGACCGATCAGACGGATTTGCAAGGTCGCCAAACCCCTGCGGCATCTGAAAACGTGGTCGTCGATCTCAGCGACTACCGACATGCCAAGGACCCGCTTCCCGTAACGTTCCATCGCAGAGAGCTCGATCAGATCCTGTGGGTCTATGGCCGCATGGTCGGCGAGGGCGAGTGGCGCGATTACGCGCTGGACCATATGCGCGACAAGGCGGTGTTCTCCGTTTTCAAGCGATCGGGCGAACTGCCGCTCTATCGGGTGGAGAAAGTGCCGAAGCTCGCCGCCAAGCAGGGCGCCTACGCCGTGGTCAACACCCACGGCATGATCTTGAAGCGTGGGCACGAGCTGCCGCAGGTGCTGAAGGTCTTCGACAAGCTGCTGAAAGTCGTGAAGAGCTGATCCTGCGGACGTCCGCAGTCTCTCTCCGGGAACCAGACTCAGCCGGCGTAAAGCGTATCCGGATAGACCCCGTCTGCCGGCACGGTCTCCAGCCCATCGCCGAGGGCCAGCTGCATGAAGGTCGTATCGAGCCAGCGGCCGAACTTGAAACCGCTCCCCTTCAGCGTGCCGCAGTCCACGAACCCCGTCGACCTGTGCACGGCAATGGAGGCCGGGTGCGCGCCGCCGATGACGGCCACCATCTGGCGGAAACCGAGATCGGTGCAACGCGCGATCAGCTCGGTGAGAAGGGCCTTGCCGACGCCGCGCCCCCGAGCCTCCGGCGCGAGATAGATCGAATCCTCCACCAGAAACCGATAGGCGCTGCGCGTGCGAAACGCCGAGGCGTAGGCATAGCCGATCACGGTCCCGTCGTCGTCTTCCGCGACGATGTAGGGATAGCTGTTGCCCGTGATGGTGGAAAAGCGCGTCGTCATCTCCGCCTGATCCGGAATGGCGATCTCGTAGGTGGCGACGCCGCTGCGAACGGACTCGCTGTAGATGTCCGTGATGGCGGAGATATCGGCAAGGGTGGCATCGCGCAGGGTAAAGGGCATGGCAGCAATCTCGAAAAAATGCGGGGATCTCGGACGTTTCCCCCGTCCTTCCACATTCCCCCCGCCCGATCAAGGCAGGAGAGCGAAAGGCCTCCGCTCAGCCGCTGCGCCCTGTTCAAGATAGGAAAAAGGCGGCCGAAGCCGCCTTTCCCAAGTTCAGGGTCGAACCCGTTTCTGTCGCTTAGTTGCGGTTTCCGAGGAAGCGCAGCATGAAGAGGAACAGGTTGACGAAGTCGAGATAGAGCGTGAGCGCGCCCATGATCGCCTTGCGGCCGGCCGCCTCGAAGCCATCGCTTTCGAAGTACATTTCCTTGATACGCTGCGTATCGTAGGCGGTCAGGCCCGCGAAGATCAGCACGCCGATGACCGAGATGGCGAACTGCAGGGCAGACGACACGAAGAAGATGTTAACGATCGAGGCGATGATCAGGCCGAACAGACCCATGACCAGGAACGAACCCATGGCCGACAGGCTGCGCTTCGTCGTGTAGCCGTAGAGCGAGAGCGCGCCGAAGGAGGCGGCGGTCACGAAGAACGTACGCACGATGCTCTGCCCGGTGTAGATCAGCATGATCGACGAAAGCGACAGGCCCATCAGCGCGGCATAGACCCAGAACGTGGTCTGCGCGGCCGAAACGCTCATGGAGTTGATCCGGAAGCTGAGGAACAGAACCATGCCGAAAGGGGCCAGCATGATCAGATACTTCAGCGGGCTGACATAGATCGCCTGGCCGAATGCGGTCAGCTGACCGTCGGCAAACGCGAACTGGAAGGCGAGAAACGCGGCGACACCGGTGATGGCGACGCCGAGTGCCATGAGATTGTAGACCCGCAGCATATAAGCGCGCAGGCCCTGGTCGACAGCAGCGTCAGCGCGCGCGCCGGCGGTCTGCATGCGATAGTTTCTGGGATCGGACATTCTTATCCTCTTATCAGCTCCAAGTGACGGACAGGTCGGGTTCCATCGGACCGGGCATCGCTGTGGAGCTTCAGCAAGCCTGAGGACAATATGATGCGGAACCGCCGATATCTCAAGGGCGGCCCGAGTGCATGACGCGATTGTAATGCGCGGCACGGTTAGCGGAAAGATGACCGCACCGTGCCCGCCCGCGCGTCAGAGGTCGCGAAGCACGGGCGCGGCCTTCTGCCCGAGGACGCGCCATGTCCCGACAAGGCCGATACCGACCGTCATGACGAGGGCGATCGCGATCGTCAAAACGGCCACATCCGGCAGGAAGGACGACGGCAGCGTCATGATGCGCGCCACCACGAACCATGCCGCGACGCCCCCCGCCAGAAGCGCGAAGACGGCGGTGGAGAGGCCGAGAATGGCATATTCGTAGCAGAAGGCGCGGATCAGCGTCGCGCGCGTCGCCCCCAGCGTCTTCAGCACCACGGCGTCATGGATGCGCGCGCGGTTGCCCGCGGCAAGCGCGCCGGAGAGCACGAGAACCGAGGCGACGAGCGCGACGCCGGCAGCGGCCCGGATCGCGGTCGCCAACTGCCCCAGCAGACCGTTGACGATGTCGAGCGCATCCTTCACCCGGACGCTGGTGATGGTCGGGTAGGTGTTGGTGATCTGGCGCAGGGCCGCAGCCTCCTGCTCGGCCGTGGCCGAGGGGTCGATGACCGTGGCAAGCCAGGCATGCGGCGCGCCCGCAAACGTATTCGGCGAAAACACCATGACGAAGTTGATCGACAGAGATTCCCACTCGACCGTGCGAAAATTGGAAATGCGCGCCGTGATGTTGCGCCCCAGGACGTTGACGGTCACGGTATCGCCGATCTTGAGGTTCAGCTCGCGCGCCTCCTGCTCGGAGAACGACACCAAGGGTTCGCCGCCGTAGCCATCCGGCCACCACGCACCCTCCACGAGGCGCGAATTTTCCGGCAGATTCTTCGCGTAAGTAATGCCGCGGTCGCCTCTCAGAACCCAGCGCCCGGCCGGTGCGACCTCGCGCTTGGCGACATCCTCGCCGTTGAAGGCGAGGATCCGCCCCCGCAGCATCGGCACTTCGATGACCTTGCCCGCCGGCAGGGCCGTGTTGAGCAGCGATCGAAAGCCCTCGATCTCGCTGCCCTGGATATCGACGAAGAAGAAGTTGGGCGCCCGCTCCGGCAGGTTCCCCGTCAGCTCCCGCCGCAGGTTTCCATCGATCAGCGCCAGTGTGACCAGCAGAGCGAGACCGAGACCGAGAGAGAGCACGACGGAGGGCGTCAGCGCGCCCGGGCGGTGAATATTGCCGATCGCCAACCGCAGGGCCGGCGACGAAACCCGGGGGCTGCGCCGCGCAAGGGCCGCGACCAGCACGGAGACGCCGCGCAGCACGACGAAGGAAAAAGCGATGGCGCCGAGGAAGACGAGCGAGATCATCCGATCATAGGCGGTGAAGATGGCGAGACCGCCAAGCGCGGCAAGGCTGAGAGCCGCGGCCAGCAGATAGGGCCAGGTCGGCCAGCGGCTGCGATCGAAGTCCTGATTGCGGAAGAGCGCGGTCGCAGGCACGCTGCGGGCGCGACCGAGCGGCAGGCAGGCAAAGGCCAGCGCCGTCAACAGGCCGAACAGAGCCGCGAGCCCGAGGGCAGAGGGATAGAGCCGGAGATCCGTCGAGATCGGCAGGACATCGGCCAGGAAGCGGGCGGCAACCAGCGGAATGATGGCGCCGACGACAAGGCCGATGGCAATGCCGATCATCGCGATCAGCAGGATCTGGATGAGATAGATGGTGGAGACGAGCGCGCCGGGCGCGCCGAGGCACTTGAACGCCGCGATGACGCCGCGCTTGGCGTCGAGATAGGCCCGAACCGCATTGGCGACCCCGACCCCGCCGACGATCAGCGCCGTCAGTCCGACGAGCGTCAGAAATTGCGAGAAGCGCGTGATGTTGGCCGTGAGCGACGGTGCCGCATTCTGGCTGGAGCGGATCGACCAGCCGGCCTGCGGAAACTGTTGCTCGGCCTGGGCACGAACCGCCGGAACGCCGGTCGGATCGGCAAGACGCACCTTATAGGCATGTTCCACCAGGCTTCCGGTCTGCACCAGGCCGCTGGCCGTGAGCGCGTCCTGCGACACCATCAGCCGCGGCGCAAAGCCGAAACCATCTGAAAGCGCATCCGGCTCGCGCACCAGCGTGCCCGTGATCCTGAGCCGGACATTCCCGATCAGCAGCACGTCCCCCGTCTTCACGCCGAGACGCTCCAGAAGCAGAGGGGCGGCAAGCGCACCAAAAGTGCCGTTCTCGGCCGAAAGGAGCGTCTGAAGCGGCGCCTGCGGTTCGCTTTCCACCGTTCCGTACAGCGGATAGGCGGCATCCACCGCCTTCAGTTCCACCAATGCCTGGTTCGAGCCATCGACGAGCCGCGCCATGGAGCGCAGCCCCGAGGAGAGGGAGAGGTCGCCGGCACCGTCGAGAAAGGCCTTTTCTTCGGTATTGGCCAGACGGTTGTTGAGTTCGAACCGGAGATCGCCGGCCAGAAGCGACTGCCCCTGCGAAGCGATGGACCCGGTGATGGCCTGCGACAGCGAATTGACGCCGGCGATTGCGGCCGTTCCCAGCGCGATACAGGCGAGGAAGATGTAGAAGCCGGACAAGCCGCCGCGCATTTCCCGCAGCGCCAGCCGCAATGCGAGCGAAAGGTTCGGCAGGCGCAAGGACGCCATCATGCCGAAACCGCGGTCGGCGCGAGACCGGCAGCCAAACGGCCATCATCGACGATGGTGCCGGACCGGACCTTGATCTGCCGCGAGCAGCGCGCCGCCAGACTGTTGTCATGGGTGACGAGGATCAACGTCATGTTGCGCTCGGCCTGTTTGGAAAAGATCAGGTCGGCGATCTGCCGTCCGGTTTCCGTATCGAGATTGCCGGTCGGCTCGTCGGCGATCAGCAGTTTCGGCGAGGGCGCAAGCGCCCGCGCGATCGCCACCCGCTGCTGTTCGCCGCCCGAGAGCTGGCCGGGGTAATGCGTGAGCCGCTCACCGAGCCCGACCGAGGTCAGCTCGCGGCGGGCGATGTCGAAGGCATCGCGCACATTGGCAAGCTCCAGTGGCACGGCCACGTTTTCAAGAGCGGTCATGTTGGGGATGAGATGGAAAGACTGGAACACGATGCCGATGTTGCGGCCCCGAAAATCGGCCACCCTGTCTTCGCTCAGCCCCTGAAGCGGCGTTCCGTCGATCACGATCTCGCCTTTGTCCAGGCGCTCCAGCCCGGCGAGCACCATCAAGAGGGTCGATTTTCCCGAGCCGGAAGGACCGACGATGCCGACGGATTGTCCGGCATCGATTTGAAGGCTCATCCCCTTCAGCACATGGACGGAGGCTGCGGCCTGCCCGAGGGTCAGATCCGCATTTTTCAGTTCGATCATGGTTTTTGCCACGCTGGTCCGCCCTATATGTGGGGAATGCTGCAATTGCTCACATCCGGATTTAGGAGCGACGTGATGCGAATGAAAGGTTTCAGGGCGCTTTTCCTGGCTGCTCTCGCAGGTTTGATCGCGGCGGGACCGCTTCGTGCCGCGCCCATCGAACTCGTCGGCTTCGGAGACAGCCTGATGGCCGGCTATCAGCTGCCACCGGCCGACGCCTTTCCGGCGCGGCTGGAGAAGGCTCTGCGCGACAAGGGCCTCGACGTATCGATCTCCAATGCCGGTGTTTCCGGCGACACGACGTCGGGCGGGCTCGCCCGTATCGACTGGTCCGTCCCCGACGGCACCAAGGGCGTGATCCTGGAACTCGGCGCGAACGATGCGCTGCGCGGCATACCGCCCGAAGAAAGCCGCAAGAACCTCGTGGCCATGATCGAGAAGCTGAAAGCCCGCGGCATCGGCGTGCTCCTCGTCGGCATGCTCGCACCGCCGAACATGGGCGGCGACTATGCCGACCGTTTCAACCCGATCTATCCGGATCTCGCCAAGACCTATGCCATCCCGCTCTATCCATTCTTTCTCGATGGCGTGGTGCAGGATGCCGGCCTCAAGATCGAGGACGGCATGCATCCCAATCCAAAAGGTGTCGGCGTGATGGTGGAGCGGATGCTGCCAGTGGTCGAAACATTCCTGCAGGGACTGCCGAAATGAGGCGTCCCGCCGAAACAAGGACGGCGGATCGGAAGGCATATTTGCGCGCGATCCCCTGTCATCCGGCGCGCGGTCGAGGTCTGACGATCACGAAACAGCGTTGGAGAAATGTTGCGGGTGCGAATTTGTAGTTGCCTACGGCCACGCGTCGTGGTCGGCTGGGGTGTCTGCAGGACGTTTCTGCAAGATTCGGGGAGTGCTCGTTATGCCGAGACTATTTACCGCCCTCGAAATCCCGCGCAATGCGGCGATGAGCCTGTCCCTCATGCGCGGGGGCCTTCCGGGCGCACGCTGGATCGACGTCGAGAACTACCACATCACCCTGCGCTTCATCGGCGATGTCGACAACCGCACGGCCGACGAGGTGGTCGATCGCCTCGACCGGATCGAGCGGCCCGAATTCGAACTCCAACTGACGGGAACCGGCGCCTTCGGCTCCAAGAAGCCGCATTCGGTCTGGGCCGGCGTCAGCAATCCGCCGGAACTGATGGCCCTGCAGGCCGAGATCGAGCGCATCTGCCAGCGCCTTGGCCTTCCTGCCGATCCCCGTAAATTCACGCCGCACGTCACGCTGGCACGCCTGCGCGCCTCCCGGGTCGACGATGTGGTCCATTATCTCTCGGGCCGTGGCGGTTTCTACACCAATCCCTTCACGGTCTCGCGCTTCGTGCTCCTGTCCTCGCGCGATTCCGTCGGCGGCGGACCTTACCTCACGGAAGACGTGTTCCAGCTTCACGAACCGCGCTCCTCTGGTCTGGCAAGAGGCGAGGAACACGCAGCCAAGGGCATGCTATGACCACGCGGGACAGGTTGAGCCCCGAGGACATCTCCATGGGCCTTGCCGGTCTCCCGGGCTGGGCGCTGTCCGATGATGGCCTGGCGATCGAGAAGACCTACCGCTTTCCATCTTTCGTCGAGGCTTTCGGCTTCATGAGCCAGAGCGCGCTGGCAGCTGAAAAGCTCGACCATCACCCGGAATGGTTCAACGTCTACAATCGGGTCGAGGTGAAGCTGACGACGCATAGCGCCAAAGGCGTGACGGCCCTCGACCTTTCGCTCGCCGCACGCATGGAGAAGGCGGCATCCGCGGCAAAGCCCTGATCGTCGTTGACGGGATCGGCGTTTGAATTGCCAGAATGCTTTCCCATATCAAGCCTGAACAGACGACCCATACGAGGGAAGAGACAGGCGAGGTAAGGCGCATGAAAGCGGAGACGACGATGGATGAGGTCAAGATCGGCGAAATCCTCCTGCCGGGCGACCGCAGCGAGCAGGAGTCCAAGGCGCAGAAGGTCCGCCGCCGATTCTGGCCGACCCTCAAGCGGGCCGTGCGTCAGGTCCCCTTCAGCCGCGATCTCGTCGCCGCCTATTATTGCGCGATGGATCCCTCGACCCCGCTGCGCACGCGCGGCATCCTGCTCGGGGCCCTCGCCTATTTCGTGATGCCGTTTGACGTCCTGCCCGACGTTCTCGCCATGGTCGGCTTCTCCGACGATATCGCTGTGCTGACAGCGGCGTTTGCCGCCATCAGCGGCCAGATCAAGGAAGATCACTACGACAAGGCTGACACCGCGCTCGGCGAAGAAGGCCTCGCGGCGCGATAGATCGCGGTGAGATGCCTATTCCGAGCCCTCGATGCCGTCATCGTGAAGAAGCGTGCGCAGCTTGCCGAATGCGAGCCTGATCCGTGATTTCACGGTGCCGAGCGGCAAGCCGGTCGAAGCGGCAATCTCGGAATGCGACTGACCGAAGAAGAAGGCGAGCTGGATCAGCTTCACCTGCTCGCTCGGAAGCTTGGCCAGAGCGGTGCGCACCACGTCCTCCCGATCCCCGCTCTGCACAAACTCGTCCGGTGCCGGCGGCGCGGACGGCAGGAGAAGCGGATCCTTCTCGTCCAGCTTGCGCGTCAACTGGCGCCGTGCGGCGTCGATCCGGCGGTTTCGCGCAATCCGAAAGAGCCAGGTGGAAAGCGAGGACTTCTCGGCATCATAGAGATCGGCCTTGTGCCAGAGCACGATCATCACCTCCTGCACGATCTCTTCCGCCTCGTTGGCAGGCGTGTTCTGTCGCAGCAGGAAAGACTTCAGCCGGGGCGCAAAAAAATGAAACAGTTCGGCGAAAGCGGCCTGGTCCCGCTTTTTCGCGACGGCATCCGCCAGCCCTGCGAAATGCTGTCTCGCGTCCCCTGTCATGCCTGCTTTCAGGGCCTCCGAGCCCAAGATCCGGTAATGGTAGAACAACAGGTAAAGCTCATTCGGGAAACGTCAAACTGTTGCCCGATTCTTTGTGACATTAGCCGTCCTTGGGGTGGATTTCACACAAAATCGGATGCTCTTCTGGTACCGATCAGCCAATCTCATCTCTTTGACGGCTGCGTGTCGCAGATGTCGACAGTCGGTCGAGGATGTCACGCGCAGAGAATGAGCAGGCCGCCGGAGGGAACGTTCAGAAATAAGGCGACGGGCAGGTTCAAGGCGACGGGGTGCGACGACGTGCCCGTTGTCGCAAGCTTATCGGGTCCGCCCGCTGCATTTCTGCACGCTCCTGCCTTATTCCTGTGATGTTGACGGTTTGGTAACCTGAATGAAGTCACAATAATCGTAATCGCGACCATGCATCGCCCGGCCACGGACGGGCGCTGGCAGCAAGACAACCGGCAGGACAAGATGTTTGTAAGACAGCTCTCAACCGCACTCGCAATCCTACTCGCCGGCGCAGGCATCGCTTCGGCACAGTCTCCGACGCGCATCCAGCAGTTCAACGCATGGGGTGCCTATTCCTACCAGTCGGGCAAGTCGAAGGTCTGCTACGTTCTGTCCGTGCCGAAGGAAAAGAGCCCGGCCAATGTCGATCATGGCGACGTCTTCTTCCTGGTGTCCCAGAGACCCGGCCAGAACATCTCCTACGAGCCGCAGGCCATGATGGGCTACGCCCTTCAGGAAAACTCCAAGGTCACCGTCACGATCGACGCCAAGAACTTCACCCTTTTCACCAAGGGCAACTCGGCCTGGGTCGAGAACGCTGCCGAAGAGCCGGCTCTGGTTGCAGCGATGAAGGTCGGCAAGGCCATGTCCGTCGTCGCGAAATCGCGCAAGGGCACGCAGACCAACTATTCCTATTCGCTGTCCGGCATTTCGGCTGCCCTGAAGCAGGTCGAAAGCTGCAAGTAATCACCTCCGCAACGCGGATCGATCAAAGGCCGGCACGTGCCGGCCTTTGTCGTTTTGGGCCGGCGCCATCGCATCGTCATCCCGCATGGTCACCCCGCATGGCCATCGGTCCTGGTCAGGCCCGCTTGCAGCGGCGGGAGGTGACGTCCGGCCAAAATCATGCTAGACGCGGCATCAATGACAGGCTGCACGGGTGAGACGCTCCTCGTGCGCCGGATATAGCCTGCTCCCGTTCCGCCTTTCCGTCCCTCTCGTCCAACCGAAAGGGAACCGTTTGGCGTGGCGGGCAAAGCTGCGACAGGAACATTGCGTTATGACCGATATCCTCTCCCTCGACCGTCCCGCACGCCCCGCCGCCCGACCCGTGGCGCTGTCGGAAATGCCCACCCTCATCGGCCTCACGCGCGAGGAGATGGGCAAGGCGCTGGCCGAAGTCGGCGTGGCCGAACGTCAGGTGAAGATGCGCGTCAGCCAGCTCTGGCACTGGCTCTACGTTCGCGGGGTCTCGGACTTCGACCATATGACGAATGTCTCCAAGGATATGCGGGAGATGCTGAAGCGGCACTTCACCATCGCCCGGCCCGAAATCGTCGACGAGCAGATCTCCACCGACGGCACGCGGAAATGGCTTCTGCGGTTCCCTGCACGCGGCGCCGGCCGACCGGTCGAGATCGAAACGGTCTATATTCCCGAGGAAGGCCGGGGAACGCTCTGCATTTCGAGCCAGGTCGGCTGCACGCTGACCTGTTCCTTCTGCCACACCGGCACGCAGAAGCTCGTGCGCAATCTCACGGCTGAAGAGATCCTCTCCCAGCTTCTGCTCGCGCGCGACCGTCTCGGTGATTTCCCGGACCGCGACACGCCGCCCGGCACGATCGCACCAGCCGAGGGCCGCAAGGTCTCCAACGTCGTGATGATGGGCATGGGCGAGCCGCTCTACAATTTCGAGAGCGTCAAGACCGCCCTCCTGATCGCAACCGATGGCGACGGCCTCTCTCTGTCGAAGCGCCGCGTGACGCTTTCGACCTCCGGCATCGTTCCGGAGATCTACCGCACCGGCGCGGAAATCGGCGTCATGCTGGCGATCTCGCTCCATGCCGTGCGGGACGACCTGCGCGACATGCTGGTCCCGATCAACAAAAAATATCCGCTGAAGGATCTGATGGACGCGTGCCGCGCCTATCCCGGCCTTTCCAACGCCCGCCGCATCACCTTCGAATATGTCATGCTGGAAGGCGTCAACGACAGCCTTGAGGATGCCAAGGAACTGGTGAAGCTCTTGAAGGGCGTGCCTGCCAAGATCAATCTGATCCCGTTCAACCCCTGGCCGGGCACGAACTACCAGTGTTCCCAATGGGAGCAGATCGAGAAATTCGCCGACTTCATCAACGCCGCCGGCTATGCCTCGCCCATCCGCACCCCGCGCGGCCGCGATATCCTCGCCGCCTGCGGCCAGTTGAAGTCGGAATCCGAGCGCATGCGCAAGGTCGATCGCATGGCCTTCGAAGCGATGATGATCGCCAATCACGGCGCCGACGATTGAGATGAGCCTGATCCACAACGAGCGAACGAAGCTGACGGCGACCTATTTCAACGGTGCCGCAATTTCGATTTTCGCTATCGGTGGATTTGCACCTGTCGCTGCCGGCTTCGGCAGCGGCCTTCAAACCATCACGATCTCGTCAAGCCTGACGAGCGTCGTTTGTGTTTCCACCTCGATCATACTACATTTATTGGCAAGACGTGTTTTGAAGGGATTGATCGCATGACCATCGCACAGTTCATGACCTTTCTGATCACCCCGACGGCAGCCATCGGCTTCGGGCTTGTCATGCTCGCGATAACGCGTCGCGACCAGAAGCGAGAGCTTGCCAAGAAGCACTCGCACTGACGTCCGCTCACCGCGCCTGCGTTAGCACGATCTTCACCGCAAACAGCGAAAAGACCCCTGCAAACACGTAGTCGATCGCGCGCATGACGCTCGGACGTGCCTGGAGCCATCCCGAAAGCTTGTCCGCCGTCAGCACGACCGCGATGTTGATCGGCAGCGACACGGCAATCAGGATCAACCCGAGCACGATCAGCTTCGTTCGAAGGTTCGGATCTTCCGCCGTGACGAATTGCGGCAGGAAGGTCATGAAGAAGATGATGACCTTGGGATTGAGCAGATTGACCGACAGGCCGGACAGGATGTTCGCCATGGCCGATGCCTTGGGCGCCTCGGTGCGCTTCACCGAAAGACTCGATCCATAACGGATCGCCTGAACGGCAATATAAAGCAGGTAGGCCGCACCACCGGTCTTCAGCACGAAGAAGGCGGTAGGAGAGGCGGTGACGAGCGCCGAGACGCCGAAGGCGACGAGGAAGGTGTGGACCAGGCACCCGAGATTGGTCCCCAGACTGACCTGGAACGCCGCCGCGCGTCCCTGGCTCAGCGCCCGGCTGATCCAGAGCGTCATGTCGGGACCGGGCGTGATCGCAAGCAGAAGACTTGCAGCGGCAAAGGCGAGCAGGATCGGCAGGCTGGGAATGAAGTCCATGACATCGTCTCGCGGATGGGTTCTGTGCTTTCCCAGCTTTTGCAGCTATTTCCTGGCAAGGCAAGAACCTCCCCATCTTCGCAGAGGGCACCTGAATGACATCCTCCTTCGAAACGCTGAAACGTCGGCACGCTGCGGAATGGCGGGCCTATCGCGAACATGATTTCGTTTGCCGGCTCGGAGACGGAACGCTGCCCGAAGACGCCTTCCGCCATTATCTGAAACAGGACTATCTCTTCCTCGTCCAGTTCGCCCGCGCCTGGGGCCTTGCGGTCTACAAGAGCCGGGATCTCGATGAGATCCGACAGGGATTGGAGAGCCTGAGGGCCATCGTGGAGGTCGAGATCGGTCTGCATGTCGGCTATTGCGCCGAATGGGGCATTGCGGAAAAGGCGCTTGCCGATGTGCCGCCATCGCCGGCGACCCTTGCCTATACCGATTACGTCCTTGAAACGGGCCTTGACGGCGACCTGCTCGACCTGCACGTGGCGCTTGCACCCTGCATCATCGGCTACGGCGAGATTGCGCTCTGGCTTGAGGGTCAGCCCTTCCTGAAAACGGACGGCAATCCCTACACGGCCTGGATCGAGATGTATGCGAGCCCGGACTATCAGGCGCTCGTGCGAAGCGAGATCGACTGGCTCGATCGCAGGCTTGCGAACCTCGACGACGACGCCGTCTCGCGCCTCTCCGGGATCTTCGGCAAGGCGACCCGGCTGGAGGCCGACTTCTGGCAGATGGGCCTCGATCTCGCCTGAAAGGCCTTGAGCGACGCCGCGATTTTCTCCCGAGGCGGGATTTCGGATTTCGGCGATATGCAGTAAGAGTTCCGCCATTTCGAAGAGACACGGCGTATTCTGCCGCCGTTCACCCCCTTTACTCGCTTTACCTCAGACGGAACGGATCACCATGGCACTTCCCAAAGACGTCAAGAAGGTCGTGCTCGCTTACTCGGGCGGGCTCGACACATCCATCATCCTCAAATGGCTGCAGACGGAACTCGGCGCGGAGGTCGTGACCTTCACCGCCGATCTCGGCCAGGGCGAGGAGCTGGAGCCGGCGCGCAAGAAGGCCGAGATGATGGGCATCAAGGACATCTTCATCAAGGATGTCCGCGAGGAGTTTGTGCGCGATTTCGTCTTCCCGATGTTCCGCGCCAACGCCGTCTACGAAGGCGTCTATCTGCTCGGCACCTCGATCGCCCGCCCGCTGATCTCCAAGCACCTGATCGACATCGCCCGGGAAACCGGTGCAGACGCGATCGCGCATGGCGCGACCGGCAAGGGCAACGACCAGGTCCGCTTCGAGCTTTCCGCCTATGCGCTCAACCCCGACATCAAGATCATCGCCCCCTGGCGCGACTGGGCCTTCAAGAGCCGCACCGATCTGCTGGAGTTCGCCGAAAAGCACCAGATCCCCGTCGCCAAGGACAAGAAGGGCGAAGCGCCCTTCTCGGTCGATGCCAACCTGTTGCACTCCTCGTCCGAAGGCAAGGTTCTGGAAGACCCGGCTCAGGAAGCGCCCAACTACGTCTATATGCGCACCATCTCGCCCGAAGAGGCGCCGGATGTGGCAACCACCGTCACGATCGGCTTCCGCAAGGGCGACGCCGTCTCGATCGACGGCAAGGAAATGAGCCCCGCGTCCATCCTTACGGCGTTGAACGCCCTTGGCCGCGACAATGGCATCGGCCGTCTCGACCTCGTGGAAAATCGCTTCGTCGGCATGAAGTCGCGCGGCATCTACGAAACGCCCGGCGGCACCATCCTCTTGACCGCCCACCGCGCCATCGAAAGCATCACGCTCGACCGGGGTGCCGCCCACCTCAAGGACGAGATCATGCCGCGCTACGCCGAGCTGATCTATTACGGCTTCTGGTTCTCGCCCGAGCGCGACATGCTGCAGGCCCTGATCGACAAGAGCCAGGAGCATGTGGAAGGCGAAGTGACGCTGAAGCTCTACAAGGGCAATGTCATGGTCATCGGCCGGACGAGCGAAAAGTCGCTCTACTCCGACAAACTGGTCACCTTCGAGGACGACCAGGGCGCCTACGACCAGAAGGACGCGGCCGGCTTCATCAAGCTGAACGCATTGCGCCTGCGCACCCTCGCCGCCCGCAACCGCAACCGGTAAGCGAACAGGCCGGCGCGGTCGGGAAACCGGCCGCTCCTGCCAAGCGCATCAGGTCGCCACGGCGGCCTGCGTCAGGCGCACGAAGGCCAGATAGGACACAACGGCGAGGAGGCACATCAGCGGAATGATCGTGCCGAACGCGATCAACGGCGCGCCGACGAGCGCTGCCGCCAAGCCTCCGAGAAACCCGCTGGCCATCTGGATAAAGCCCAGCATGGCGGAGGCAGATCCCGCGATATGCGGGAACGACTGGAGCGCCGCCGTCGTCATATGCGGCGTCAGGAAGGCGATGCCGAAGCTTGAGAAAGCAACCGGCGCCATGACCGAGAGATAGGTCGGCGGAAGGAGATGCGTCGAGAGCGCGATCAGCATGCCGCCTGAGCCGAGCATCGCCAGCCCCAGCTGCACAGACCGCTCGCCGCCGAGCCGCGCCGAGGTCAACCGCAGGCAGACCGATCCGAGAAAATAGAACCCCGACTGCATGAGCATGCCAAGCCCGAAGGCCGTGGGCGACAGCCCGACCCGGTCGATCAGGATGAACGGCAGCATGGTCGCCTGCGCATAGAGCGAACCGATCGACCCGCCCAGCACTCCCGTGGCCGCGAGAAACCGGATATCGCCAAGCACCTCCAGATAGCAGGCGGCAACCCGCCTTGGTTTCGCGAGGGCCGAATCCGGCCGTCCCGTTTCCCGCATGAAAAGGAACACGGAGAGGATGATCGTCAGCGAAAACCCGATCAGCGTCAGGAAGATCGCGTGCCATCCGAAGCCGACCAGCAAAAGCCCGCCGATCGCCGGCGCCATGGCCGGGCCGATGGCCAGCATGATCCCGATCAGGTTCATGATCCGCGACGCCTCCGCGCCCGTGAACTGATCCCGCACGACCGCCCGCGCGACCGTGATGCCGACAGAGGCACCGATGCCTTGCACCAGGCGCCCGGCGAGCAGCCAGCTCACATCCGGCGAGAGGACGCAGATAAGACCACCGACCGCATTGATGCCGACAAAGAGCAAGGTGGCGGTCCGCCTCCCGAAAGCATCGGAAAACGGGCCGGACACAAGTTGCGCCAGCGAGAAACCGGCGAAATAGACGGTCAATGTCAGCTTGATCATCGACTCCGTGCTGGAAAAGGCGCTCACCAGCTGCGGCATGGCCGGCGTATAGATCGACATGGAAATCGGCCCGAGCGTGGCAAGCAGCGCGCCGAGCATGCTGGTGCGACGCTCGCTCATGCGTCCGCGTGCCGCACCTTTCATGGACGCGATCGATCGGCCGGCTGCACGGCATTGGCCGGATCGGCCTCTCCGCCCGGCGTCGCTCCCGGTGCGGCGGACGGCGTCGGATTGCGGTCGAGGTCGTGCAGATTGTCGCGCATCACCTTGAGGCTGCACCGCAGGATCTCGAGCTCCGCGGCATCGTGCCCGGCGGTGACCTCGTCCATCAGCGCGCGGACATGCGTCCGGATGTCGAGCAACACGCCGTCGGCCGCTGGTGTTGCGACCACGTTTTTCGCGCGCCTGTCCGACGGATCGGGGATCCGCTCGACGAAGCCCAGCGCCTCCAGTCGATCGAGATAGGTTGAGAGCGTCATCGGCTCGATGCCCATGCGGATGGCGATATCGGCCTGCTTGATGCGCTGGTTTACCGCCACCTGGATGAGGGCGCGCGCTTCGCCGGGGGTCACGCCGAGATTGGCGGCATTGATCCGCCGGTCGAAGGCGCTACGCAGCAGCCGGGAAACATCGGTGAGAAGCATGCCGACAGTATCGGCTTCCAGTCGGACGGTCATGAGGTCTCCGTGATGCGCCGCCACGTCGGGGATGACAGGCGAGGATCGCCGCTGCATAACGCACTAGACCCATTCCTGTTTCAGAATAAATGCAATAAGCTTTTCTTATCATTTCCGAAGCAGGGAGGCAACCGGGATCCCCTGAGCCGGTCTTTGCACAACGCCCTGCCGCAGTGCTACCTCTTTCGCCACCGAGTATGACTCGCCGAACCCGGATATTTTACGACCACAGACCGTTTCCCGAAGGATTTTGACGATGGCCACGCCCGATCTGAACCCCGCCTTGACAGAATGGACTGGTCCGAGCGGGCTGCCGAACTTCGAAGCGGTCGCAGACACCGATTTTGCACCGGCCTTCGATGCGGCCCTTGCCGAGCACGAAACGGAGATCGCCGGCATCGCCCATCATCCGGATATGCCGACCTTCGAAAACACCATCACGGCCCTCGAGATCGCAGGCGATCGCCTGTCCCGCGTGTCGGCGCTTTTCTGGAACCGTGCCGGTGCCCATACCAACGAGACGATCCAGTCGCTGGAGCGCGAGATCGCCCCGAAGATGTCGCGCCACTACTCGAAGATCGGCATGGATGCCGTCCTCTTCGCCCGGATCGATGCGCTGTGGAACCAGCGCGAAACGTTGGGCCTGTCTCTGGAACAATCGCGCGTGCTGGAGCGTCACTGGAAAGGCTTCGTCAAATCCGGTGCGCAGCTTGCCAAGCCCGAGCAGGAGCGCCTTGCCGCGATCAACGAACGGCTTGCGGGTCTCGGGGCCGCATTCGGGCAGAACGTGCTCGCCGACGAAAAAGGCTGGTCGCTGATCCTGACCGATGAGGCGGATCTCGCCGGCCTTCCCGGCTTCCTGCGCGACGCGATGGCCGCGGCCGCCCGGGAGGGCGGCGAAGAGGGCGGGTATGCCGTCACTCTTTCCCGCTCGATCGTCGAGCCGTTCCTGACCTTCTCCGACAATCGCGATCTTCGCGAGAAGGCCTTTCGCGCCTGGTCGTCCCGCGGCGAGAACGGCGGCGCGACGGACAATGGCGCCGTCATCCGGGAGACGCTCGCCCTGCGCGCCGAAAAGGCGAAACTGCTGGGCTACGAGAGCTATGCCGCGCTGAAGCTCGACAACACCATGGCAAAGACACCGGACGCCGTGAACGGCCTCTTGAGCGCCGTGTGGGAAAAGGCCGTTGCCCAGGCGCGCCGGGAGGAGGCGGATCTTGCAGCGCTCATCGCTCGCGAGGGGCGCAACCATCCCGTCATGCCCTGGGACTGGCGGCATTATGCCGAAAAGCTCCGCGCCGAGCGGTTTGACTTCTCCGAAAGCGAACTGAAGCCCTATCTGCAGCTCGATCGCATCATCGACGCCTGCTTCGATGTCGCAAACCGGCTGTTCGGCATTACCGCCACGGAAAAGACCGGCGTGCGGGGCTATCACCCGGATGTTCGCGTCTTCGACATCCGCAATGCGGACGGCACGCTCGTCGCGCTCTTCCTCGGCGATTACTTCGCCCGGTCGTCGAAACGCTCCGGCGCCTGGATGAGCGCCTTCCAGTCGCAGCACCGCCTGCCTTTGCCCAATGGCGCACAGGGCGAACTGCCGATCGTCTACAATGTCTGCAACTTCGCCAAGCCGGCCGACGGCAAGGCGGCGCTGCTGTCCCTCGACGACGCCCGCACGCTCTTCCACGAGTTCGGCCACGGCCTGCATGGCATGCTCTCGAATGTGACCTATCCCTCCGTCTCCGGGACAAGCGTCTCCCGCGACTTCGTCGAGCTTCCCTCCCAGCTCTACGAGCACTGGCTGACGGTGCCCGATATCCTGAAACGCTACGCCGTGCATGAGGCGACCGGCGAACCGATGCCGCAGGCGCTGTTCGACAAGGTGATGGCCGCGCGCACTTTCAATGCCGGCTTCAACACGGTCGAGTTCACCGCCTCGGCCCTGGTCGATATGGCCTATCACACGGCCGGGAGCGTCGATGATCCCGCCGCATTCGAGGCGGCCGTGCTGCAGCGCCTGGGCATGCCGCAGTCGATCACCATGCGGCACCGCTCGCCGCACTTCCAGCACATCTTCGCCGGCGACGGCTATTCGGCCGGCTACTATTCCTACATGTGGTCGGAGGTGCTGGACGCGGATGCCTTCTCGGCCTTCGAGGAAACCGGAAATCCGTTCGATCCCGCCATGGCAAAGCGGCTGCGCGACCATATCTATTCCGTCGGCGGATCGATCGACCCCGAAGTCACCTATACCGCCTTCCGCGGCAAGCTGCCGAGCCCGGACGCCATGCTGCGCAAGAAGGGTCTTGGCGTTACCGAGGCGCTGGCCGGCAGCGACGCCTGAGAAAGGCCCGAACCGGCGCTCATCGAAGCGAGCGCCGGGCACCCTCTTTCGCATTTGCAAAAAAACATGTAAGAGCCCGGACAATGAAGTTGCGGCGTTCCCAAGACACGCCCCGAGCCCCCGGATACCCAAATCATGAATATGCGCAATATCGCGATCATCGCACACGTCGACCATGGGAAAACGACCCTTGTCGACGAGCTCCTGAAGCAGTCGGGCTCGTTCCGCGAAAATCAGCGCACCGTCGAGCGCATGATGGACTCGAACGACCTCGAAAAGGAACGCGGCATCACCATTCTTGCCAAGGCGACCTCGATCGAGTGGAAGGGCGTCCGCATCAACATCGTCGACACCCCCGGTCACGCCGACTTCGGCGGTGAAGTCGAACGTATCCTGTCGATGGTGGATGGCGCGATCGTTCTGGTCGACAGCTCGGAAGGCCCGATGCCGCAGACCAAGTTCGTGGTTTCCAAGGCGCTGAAGGTCGGCCTTCGCCCGATCGTCGCGATCAACAAGATCGACCGTCCGGACGGCCGCCACGAGGAAGTCATCAACGAGGTGTTCGACCTCTTTGCAAACCTCGACGCCACCGACGAGCAGCTCGACTTCCCGATCCTCTACGGTTCGGGCCGCGATGGCTGGATGAACGTCAACCCGGAAGGTCCGAAGGACGAGGGTCTCGCACCGCTTCTCGATCTCGTGCTGAAGCACGTTCCCGAGCCGACCGTCGAAGAAGGCCCCTTCCGTCTGATCGGCACGATTCTGGAAGCCAACCCCTTCCTCGGCCGCATCATCACCGGCCGCATCGCATCCGGCACGATCAAGGCGAACCAGGCCGTCAAGGTTCTGGGCCAGGACGGCAAGCTGGTGGAAACCGGCCGCATCTCCAAGATCCTCGCCTTCCGCGGCATCGAGCGCACGGCCATCGAAGAAGCGCAGGCAGGTGACATCGTCGCGATCGCCGGCCTTTCCAAGGGCACCGTCGCCGACACGTTCTGCGACCCCTCGGTTACCGAGCCGATGAAGGCGCAGCCGATCGATCCGCCGACCGTCACCATGTCCTTCATCGTCAACGACAGCCCGCTTGCCGGCACCGAAGGCGACAAGGTCACGAGCCGCGTTATCCGCGACCGCCTGCTGAAGGAAGCTGAAGGCAACGTCGCACTGAAGATCGAGGAAGCCGAAGGCAAGGATTCGTTCTACGTGTCCGGCCGCGGCGAATTGCAGCTCGCCGTTCTCATCGAAACCATGCGCCGCGAAGGCTTCGAGCTTGCCGTGTCGCGTCCCCGCGTCGTCATGCACAAGGACGAGGACGGCACGCTGCTGGAGCCGATCGAGGAAGTCGTCATCGACGTCGATGAAGAACACTCCGGCGTCGTCGTGCAGAAGATGTCCGAGCGCAAGGCCGAAATGGTCGAGCTGCGTCCCTCGGGCGGCAACCGCCTGCGCCTGCGCTTCTACGCACCGACACGCGGCCTCATCGGCTACCAGTCGGAACTTCTGACCGACACGCGCGGCACGGCGATCATGAACCGCCTTTTCCACGACTACCAGCCCTTCAAGGGCTCCATCGGCGGCCGCGTCAACGGCGTTCTGCTTGCCAATGGCTCGGGTGAGGCCGTGGCCTATGCCATGTTCAACCTGGAAGATCGCGGCCCGATGATCATCGAGCCCGGCGAGAAGGTCTATGCCGGCATGATCATCGGCATTCACTCGCGCGACAACGACCTCGAGGTCAACGTGCTGAAGGGCAAGCAGCTGACCAACATCCGCGCCGCCGGCAAGGACGAAGCCGTGAAGCTGACCCCGCCGATCCGTATGACGCTGGACCGCGCGCTGTCCTGGATCCAGGACGACGAGCTGATGGAAGTGACCCCGAAGTCCATCCGCCTGCGCAAGATGTACCTCGACCCGAACGACCGCAAGCGTTTCGAAAAGAGCCGTACGGCCGGCGCCGCATAAAGCTTCGAGCCCGACCTGAACATGGAGCCCTGTCTTACCAAAGGCGGGGCTTTTTTGTGCCGGCCTGAAGTTCCGGTCCTGAAACCGCAGCGGCCCAGGGGCCCGCATGTGCGCTCCGAACGCACCCCGCGGCACGTATCCTGATCTCCGTGAGAAGCGCCTGCAGCGCCACGATCGGCCCTTATCAGCGATAGGCGGTATGGTCATCGAGCAAGGCGGCGGCATTGATCCGCGCAACCCCGGCATCCCGTGCCTGCCGGACGGCATAAAAAAACCCCGCCTCTTTCAAGGCAGGGTTTTTGAACAGAGAGAAGCGGGACCGATTATGCGGCTTCTTCTTCCTGAGTTTCGTCTTCCTCGACGGTCTTGCCGCGCTTGGGACCCTTGGCAAGGTTTGCCTCGACCAGACGCACGGCCTCGGTGCCGGACATCTTGTTGACGGCGGCAATTTCGCGCGCCATGCGGTCGAGAGCGGCTTCGTAAAGCTGCCGTTCGGAATAGGACTGTTCCGGCTGATTTTCGGCACGGTACAGATCGCGAACGACTTCCGCGATGGCGATCAGGTCGCCGGAATTGATCTTGGCATCATATTCCTGCGCACGGCGCGACCACATGGTCCGCTTCACGCGTGCCTTGCCCTGGACGACCTTCAACGCACGCTCGACGAAATCCGTCTCTGAAAGCTTGCGCATACCGATGCTGACGGCCTTGGCGACCGGCACCTTGAGGCGCATCTTGTCCTTGTCGAAATCGATCACGAACAATTCAAGAGACATTCCGGCGACAACCTGCTCTTCGATAGCGACGATTTGTCCAACACCATGCGCCGGATAAACAATCGATTCACCGGTTTTGAAGCCATGGCGCGTGGAGGATTTTTTCTGCTGGGTCGTCATTCGTTTCAAAAACTCCCTGTTACGCTCCCGGCATGGGCCGGGGTCGGGTCAGTCAGGCCCGGGATGGACGGGCATCCTGCGGGTCACTCCTTACTGAAACTCCCCAAACGAATTCAAACGCTTCGGCAAACAGATCACACACAGGCAACGGACGTTGCATGGAGACATGAACCGTGGCGAAGGAGAATTTGCTTTCGTGATGGTTCGGGCACGCAAAAGTGCCACGATGTGGATCAGTATCCGGACCCTACCACAAAAATCTGTCGAAATCAATGTTTCGCTTAAGCCACAGGCAAGCTTCGCCGCATGTCGTTAAAAACGGCGTGCCGGTTTCCCTCAAGGAGACCGCTATCGAATCACGCGCTGCAGAGCGCGCGGCCAGGCGACCTTAGTCGCCCTGACCCGGGTTGGGCGAGAAGAACTTTTCGTACTTCCCTTCAATCCCGTCCATTTCCTTGGCTTCCGGCATTTCGTCGCGCTTGATCGTGATGTTCGGCCACTGCGTCGAAAAATCGGCGTTCACCTTGAGCCACATGTCGAGGCCCGGCTCGGTATCCGGCTTGATCGCGCCTGCCGGACATTCCGGCTCGCAGACGCCGCAATCGATGCACTCGTCCGGATGGATGACCAGAAAATTCTCGCCTTCGTAAAAGCAGTCGACCGGGCACACCTCGACGCAGTCGGTGTACTTGCAGCGAATGCAATTGTCGGTGACGACGTAGGTCATGCTCTCACTCCAGTCGGTCTCGTCTCGAACCCGGGCGCTTGGGAAGCCTTGGGGTGAGCGAGGATCACACAGCTTTCGGCCCGAGGGCCCGATCGTCAGAAGAACCACATGGTCCGGTGCTGTTTGCGCCGGCCTGCAGCCAGGGTTTGCCCGAACCCGCAGCATGGGCCCGGATCGTCGGGCCTCAGCGCATTGCGCCCGGTGGCATTCCCGGTGTTGTTGCGTGAGGTAACGGCTTTGCCCAACCTTTGCAAGGCTCTTGCGTTCCAATCCGAGCCCGGGAAAAGGAGGATTTTACTCCTCGCCGCCGCCGTCCCACCCGTCCTGCAACCGATCGATCTCGCGGCGCTCCCGCTTGGTCGGCCGGCCACTGCCCGGCTCCCGCGTCGCCTGCTCGAAAGGCGTCAGGCGTTCTCCGGGAACGGGCGCGGGCGTCAGGTCGTCATAGAGCCGTCGCGCTTCCTCATAGGGGCCGCGCCGGCTGCCGCCGCTGCGCATGCGCACCGTGACATCGCGACGGTCGAGCGACAACATCACTACATCGCCGGCCTTCACAGCATGCGAAGGCTGGGTGACGCGATGATCGTTGACGCGAACCTTCCCCCCTTCGATCGCCTTCTGGGCGATCGAAGGGGGACTTCGTCAGGCGCGTGAAGAAGAGCCACTTGTCGAGGCGCTGGCGGGAGGCGGCCTCTGCAGGCGTGATCTCCGGGTCGGCCATGACGTCGCAGCTCCTTATTTCTTCATCTGCTCCTTCAGGGCAGCCAGCTTTGCAAAGGGCGAATCCGGATCGATCGGCTTGTCCTTGCGCGGCGGGCGGGCCTCGAAGGTCGCCGGTGCCTGCGATTTGCCGTGGCCGCCCGTGCCGGGCTTGCCACCCGGACGGTCGTTGCGATCCCGGCGATCGCCACGATCGCCCTTCTGATCGGAGCGAGCGCCCTCACCCGGCTTGCCGTCGCGGCCGCGATTGCGATCCGGACGTCCGCCGTCAGGACGACCACCGCCGGCCTTGCGCTCGCCGTCACGGTCGTCACGCCGGCCCTGCGGCCGGCCTTCGGACGGTGCAGCACCTTCACTCGGCGCCGAAGCGGCCCTGTCCTGGCCCGGACGGTTGCCGCCACGGCGATCGCCCGAACGGGCCTCGCGCTGGCCGGGACGACGGTCGCCCTGGCGCTGGTTGTCGCTGCGACCACCCGGACGCCAGAGAAGCACGGGCTTGACCTCGGCTTCGGCCACGTCGCCGGCAACGGCATCCGACGGTGCAGCATCCGCGGCAGCGGGCGCCGTCTCCGCAACAGGCTCGGACACAGGTGCGTTCTCGGCGGTCGGCTCGTCCGTCGTCACCGGCGCATCCGAAGCCGCTTCGGGCTCCGCAGCCGGGGCCTGGACCTCAGCGTCGGCCGAAGCAGCCACATCGGCTGCCTCCTCGGTCGTCGCATCGGAGGTATCGTCCGCGGTGGCCGCATCGGCCATCGGAGCGGTTTCGCCCTCCGTGTCAGACGTCTCCGTCTCGGTCGTCTCGGTCTCAGACGTCTCGACCTTGGGCGCAGCAGCGCTCGTGGCCGGCGCCTGCGCGCCGAGGAACGCTGCAGCCTCTTCCGGCTTCACGCTGTCGGCGCGATAGCCGAGACCCTTCAGGATCTCTTCCATATCGTCGGGCGTCGCACCCAGGATCGACAGCATGGCGGTCGTGGTCGTGAACCGGCGACCGTCATAAGCGCCGTCCGGCCGCGCCGTCGTGCCCGGCTTCCACTGCAGAAGCGGACGAATGAGATCGGCGAGACGCTCGAGAATATCGATGCGCACCGCGCGCTTGCCGAGGAAGCGGAAACCGGCAAGCTTGTAGAACATGCGCTCATAGGACGGATCGGTGACGATCGACGTGCGGCCGGCTGCGAGGACCGGAATAAGCTCGCCATAGCCAGGCTTGTCGAGACCATCGTTCTTCAGCGCCCAGAGCAGCGTGATGAGTTCGGCCGGGGCCGGCTTCAAAAGTGCGGGCATGAAGATGTGATAGGCGCCAAACCGGATGCCATGGCGGCGGATCGAGGCACGCGCCTCCTGATCGAGCGACTTCACGTCTTCGGCGACATCGCGCCGGAAGAGGACACCGAGGCTTTCGACCAGCTGGAAGGCGAGACCCTTGGCAAGACCCTGCAGGTCTTCGGCGCGCGAGAGGTCGTCGAGCGGCTTCAGCACGGTGGCGATATGGTGATTGACGTAGCGCTCGATGCGGGCAGCGACATGATCGCGCGCCGCACCCTGCAGCTGTTCATCCGCCAGCAGGATGACGCGGGGCCGCATGATGTGCTCGCTCGGGGCAAGCCGCGCGACGGGATCGCCGAGCCAGCGCACGAGGCCGTCCGACGACAGCGCCAGATCGGCATTGCCGGCAGCGTGCAGACGGGCGGCACGGGCTTCGAACTCCAGCGCCAGCGCCTTCTGGGCGGCACCCTGCACGGCGCGGGCATCCAGCCCGTCCGTCGTGGTGGCCAGCACGAACCGGAAACCGGTGAGTTGTCCCACATGATGTCCCTCTACGAAGACATCGCCATTCACACTGATTTCCGCTTCCAGCATCGCATTCTCTCTCAGCCGCTTCATGAGCACAGATGTCCTGCGGTCAACGAACCGTTTCGTCAACCGTTCATGTAACGCGTCGGACAATCGATCTTCGATTTCCCGCGTCTTTTCCTGCCAGTGTGTCGGATCGGCAAGCCAGCCGGGCCGGTTCGACACATAGGTCCACGTCCTGATCTGCGCGATTCGCGCTGATAGCGTGTCGATTTCCCCGTCCGTATGGTCCGCCCGACGCACCTGCTCGGACATGAAATCCTCGTTGACGGTGCCGCGTCGCACAAGGTCGGAATAGATCGTGGCGATGAGATCGGCATGCTGCGCCGGCGCGATCCGCCGGTAGTCGGGAAGCGCGCAGGCCTCCCAGAGCTTTTCCACCGTCTGCGCATTCGTCGCCAGCGCCTTGACCTCGGGAAGCGTCGTCAGGAATTCGAGCGCCTGCTGATCGACCGCCGGAAGCGCCCGTGTCAGGCCGTGAACGGCCGGCGGCGCTTCCAGCGTCTTCTTCAGCGTCGTCACCGAGGTGAAGTCGAGCGCCTTGGAGCGCCATTGCAGCACGCGCACCGGATCGAACTGGTGCTGCTCGATGCGGTGGACGAGTTCGTCATCGAAAGGCTCGACGCGCGACGTGACGCCGAACGTCCCGTCGCGCAGATGCCGCCCGGCTCGGCCCGCGATCTGGGCAAGCTCGCCCGGATTGAGGTTGCGGAACTGGTAGCCGTCATATTTGCGGTCCTGCGCGAAGGCGACATGATCGACGTCGAGATTGAGACCCATGCCGATGGCATCGGTCGCCACCAGATATTCGACCTCGCCTTCCTGGTAGAGTGCGACCTGTGCATTGCGCGTGCGCGGGCTCAGCGCGCCGAGCACGACGGCAGCGCCGCCCCGCTGGCGGCGGATGAGCTCCGCGATGGCATAGACCTCGTCGGCCGAGAAGGCGACGATGGCAGAGCGCTGCGGCAGCCGCGTGATCTTCTTGGAGCCGGCATAGAGGAGCTGCGACAGGCGCGGACGCTCGACGATGGTGATGCCCGGCAGGAGATGCTCAAGGATCGGCCGCATGGTGGACGCGCCGAGCAGCAGCGTCTCCTGCCGCCCCCGCAAATGCATCAGCCGGTCGGTAAAGATGTGCCCACGCTCGAGATCGCCGGCCAGCTGCACCTCGTCGATCGCGACGAAGGCGGCCTTCGTCTCGCGCGGCATCGCCTCGACGGTACAGACGGAATAGCGGGCGAGATGCGGGGTGATCTTCTCTTCGCCGGTGACGAGCGCGACATTGTGCGCGCCGACCCGCTCGACCACCCGCGTGTAGACTTCGCGGGCGAGAAGACGCAGCGGAAGACCGATGACACCGGTTTCATGCGCGACCATGCGTTCGATTGCATAATGCGTCTTGCCGGTGTTGGTCGGGCCGAGGACCGCGATCACGCCGCGGCCACTCAAGATCATCGGTTGGTCAGGCACGTTTCAGACCTTGCGCATTGTATGGGCGGCAAACGTCGAAACGTCGGCGGCGCGACACACATGACCACGCTGTGCAGGAAACACAAGGCCACGCGGCCAAAAAGACCGTCCATCGCGATGCGATGGACGGAATTTCTCAGACGAAGAACTGTCCGCCATTGGCCGACAGCGTCGATCCGGTGATGAATCCGGCATCGTCCGATGCCAGGAACACCACGCAGCGCGCCACTTCCTCGGGCTCGCCGAGCCGGCCGACCGGGATCTGCGGAATGATCCGCTCGTTCAGGACCTTTTCGGGAATCGCCCGCACCATTTCCGTGCCGATATAGCCGGGGCAGATGGCATTGACGGTGATGCCCTTTGCGGCACCTTCCTGCGCCAGCGCCTTGGTAAAGCCGATGTCGCCGGCCTTGGAGGCGGAGTAGTTGGCCTGACCCATCTGGCCCTTCTGGGCGTTGATCGAGGAAATATTGACGACACGACCGAAGTTACGGTCCCGCATGCCGGACCAGACCGGATGCGTCATGTTGAAGAGACCGTTCAGGTTGACGTTGACGACCTCCGTCCACTGGGACGGCGTCATCTTGTGAAACATGGCGTCGCGCGTGATGCCCGCATTGTTGACCAGAACCTCGACCGGCCCGAAGGCCTCCTCGATCTTGGCGACACCGGCCGCGCAAGCGGCATAATCCGACACATCCCATTTGAAGACCGGCACACCCGTGACCTCGGAAAAGGCCTGCGCCTTTTCGTCATTGCCGGCATAATTCGCTGCAACGCGATATCCGGCACCCTTGAGTGCAATCGAAATGGCGGCACCGATGCCGCGCGTTCCCCCCGTTACCAAGGCAACCCTGCTCATGCACGTCCTCCCTCTTCATGACGGTCTTTGAAATCCATCGTATTGTCCCGGCGGGTATCGGCGGGACGTTTGCAGGCCGGCTCAGCACCGGCCTTTGGCGTCAACCTGTGGCGTCGACCTCGTCTCAGAGCCCTTCGACGCAGAGGGCGATGCCCATGCCGCCGCCGATGCAGAGCGTGGCAAGGCCATGCTTGGCGCCCCGACGCTTCATCTCGAACAGCAGCGTGTTGAGAATGCGCGCGCCCGAAGCGCCGATCGGATGACCGATGGCGATCGCACCGCCATTGACGTTGACGACGGACGTGTCCCAGCCGAGATCCTTGTTGACGGCGCAGGCCTGCGCCGCGAAGGCCTCGTTGGCTTCCACGAGGTCGAGGTCGGACGCGGACCATCCGGCCTTTTCCAGCGCCTTGCGCGAGGCGGGGATCGGGCCGGTGCCCATGATCTGCGGATCGACGCCGGCCGTCGCCCAGGAGGCGATGCGGGCCAGCGGGGTGATGCCCCGGCGCGTGGCTTCCTGCTCGCTCATCAGGAGCGTTGCCGCGGCACCGTCATTGAGGCCCGAGGCATTGGCGGCCGTCACGGTGCCTTCCTTGTCGAAGGCCGGGCGCAGCTTCGCCATGCTCTCGATCGTCGCGCCATGGCGGATATACTCGTCGCTGTCCACGGTCACATCGCCCTTGCGCGTCGAGACGATGAACGGGATGATCTCGTCGGCGAAGCGTCCTGCTTTCTGGGCGGCTTCGGCCTTGTTCTGCGACGCAAGCGCGAACTGGTCCTGGTCGTCGCGCGACAACTGCCACTTCTTGGCGATGTTTTCAGCCGTCACGCCCATGTGGTAACCATGGAACGCGTCCGTCAGGCCGTCCTTGATCATGGTGTCGATCATCTTGAAATCGCCCATCTTCACGCCGGAGCGCAGATGCGCGCAGTGCGGTGCCATGGACATGGATTCCATGCCGCCGGCCACGATGATGGAGGCATCGCCCGTGGCGATCTGCTGCATGCCGAGCGCGACGGCCCGCAGGCCCGAGCCGCAGAGCTGGTTCATGCCCCAGGCCGTCTTTTCCTGCGGCACGCCGGCTTTCATGGCCGCCTGACGCGCCGGGTTCTGTCCCTCGCCGGCAGACAGCACCTGCCCGAGAATGACCTCATCGACCTCGGCGGCTTCGACGCCGGCGCGCGCCAGCACGCCCTTGATCACGGCGGCGCCCAGCTCATGGGCCGGCGTATTGGCGAACGAACCATTGAACGCGCCGACGGCGGTGCGTCCTGCGCTGGCGATGACGATGGACGGTGTGCTCATCACGGTCTCCTCCCTTTTGATGCAATCGGATCCGGCTGGCGAGACCCTCTATGAGAGGAGTCTGAACTAGGTCAGCGCGCAAGTCAAAGCGTAACTGGATAAACCTGTAAGTTGATACGCGAGCGTGATCGCCGCAGCGCACAAAGAGATTGTCTTATGCTGCGCTTTCCGCATATCCTCATGAAATGCCATAAAAACAGCAATTTGGGGAGGAGACCCTGATGGCGAAGCAGGACGGTCAGATCGTTATCAAGAAATACGCGAACCGGCGGCTCTACAACACCGGCACGAGCACCTATGTCACGCTCGACGATCTCGCGGTCATGGTCAAGAAGGGGGAGGAGTTCAACGTTCAGGACGCAAAGACCGGGGAAGACATAACCCATTCCGTCCTGACGCAGATCATCTTCGAGCAGGAGAGCAAGACCGGCAACACGCTTCTGCCGATCTCGTTCCTGCGCCAGCTTATCGCCTTTTACGGCGATCAGATGCAGGCGGTCGTGCCGAGCTATCTCGAACATTCCATGCAGGCCTTCACAGACCAGCAGGTGCAGATGCGCGAGCAGATCGGCAAGGCCTTCGGAGACACGCCTCTGAGCAAGAACCTTCAGGTGCCGCTGCAGCTTGTCGAGGAACAGGTAAAGCGGAACACGGAGATGTTCCATCAGGCCATGCAGATGTTCTCGCCCTTCATGGCCGCAGCACCGCAGGCGCGCGAACCGCGCAAAGCCGAGGCCAAGGACATCGACGAGTTGAAGGAGCAGCTGCGCGCGCTCCAGAGCAAGCTCGAGAACCTGACCTGAGGTCTACCGGAGACGGCGCTCGTCACGGTCGCCGTTCTCCCGCCCCCAGCTTCCCGCTGGCTCCCTTGGCTCTCTCTTGCCTTCAGGGCTTTCTCAAAGCCCGATCGAGACATCCCGCCCCGCCGTGCGCATCGAGATCGTGAAGCCGGCGATCACGTCGATGAAGCTGATCGCCATCAGGATGAAGAAGATGTCGGTCGCCGCGCCCGCCACCAGCAGGAACTCGACCAGAAAGACGATGAAGAGCACCATCGACAGGATGTGATCGACCAGCGTCTTGGAACTCGTCCGGGTGGCTTTGAGAATTTCCACGAAGAGAAGAACCAGGCTTCCGACGATCAGGAGATCGCCGAGGCTCATGTTCCACGTCGCGCCGGACAGCATGGCAAGGCTCGTCACGGTATCTGCGAAGACGGCAACGCCACCCGAGCCGAATGCCCCCGTCATCGCGAGATTGTAGAGCGCGAACGGCAGGATCAGGAGGGGGATGGATGCGAGCATGGCGAGGTCCTGTCTGGCAAAAATCGTCTGTCCCGGTTTTGTCCCGGTTCCTGCCCTGGTTCTGGGCACGGCCGAGGTATGAACCAGGCATGTGCAGCAATCAAGGCAAGGGAAGGAGACGGCAATCGAGACGGTCGGCGGTCGGCCGTGCGGTCGGGACCGACCCTGAAAACGCGGAAAAGGCCAGCACGGGGCCAGCCTTTTTCAAAATCTATCGCTTTGACGCCCCGTTCGCAGCACCGCCAAGGTCAGGCGAGCCGAACGGATGACGATCAGCTTGCCTTCGGCGTCAGGACCTGACGACCACGGTACATACCGGTCTTCATGTCGATGTGATGCGGGCGACGCAGTTCACCGGAGTTCTTGTCTTCGATGTAGGTCGGGGTCTTCAGCGCATCAGCAGAACGGCGCATGCCGCGCTTCGACGGGCTCGTTTTTCTCTTAGGAACAGCCATTTCAAACACTCCACGTATCGGGGGAAACCACCAGTCTGCGGACCGTTGAACGGGCCGGGATGAAGGCGTTTCAATCTCGGAATTGGCCGGGCTTATACATGCAAGATGCCATCTTGGCCAGACCCCACAGGTTTTTTTTGGCCTGCCAGTGCGAAGTTTCGGCAGGTCGCGCTCAGGCCTCGTCTTCCGGGACGATCCAGGTCTCTTTCAGGGCATCCGTCTGCCAGGCGACGAAGGCCGGATGCGCCTTGACCGCGGCCATGTAAGCCAGCGACACCGGATCTTTCGTCAGGGCATAGATCTCGAAGCGGTTGACGACCGGGGCGAACATGGCATCCGCGGCCGTAAAGCGTCCGAAGAGAAACGGCCCGCCCGATCTGGCGAGAGCCTGCGCCCAGATGGTCTCGATCCGCGCGACGTCCTCCGTCACGCCGTCCGGCAGGGCGATCGCGCCGACCGGCCGGCGGATGTTCATCGGGCAGGCGCCGCGCAACGCACGAAACCCCGCCAGCATTTCCATCGACATGCTGCGCGCCGTTGCGCGGTCGGTTCGATCCTCCGGCCACAAGCCGGCCTCGGGAAAGAGTTCGGCCGCATATTCGATGATCGCCAGCGATTCCCACACCCGGATATCGCCATGGTGCAGCACCGGAACCCGGGCTGTCGGCGAAATCTCCCGGAAGCGCGGATTGCCGTTGGGGAAGTCGAAGGGGATGACGACATCGGCAAAGGGGACGCCGCAGGCTTTCAGAGCCAGCCATGGCCGCAGCGACCAGGAGGAATAGTTCTTGTTGCCGACGTAAAGGACGAGGTCGCTCATGCGGGGTCTCCTGTAACCGTCCCGGCGTTAGACCAGACCTTAGAAAGTCTATCCAATCAAAAGGCGTGATTTCAGGGATAAAGGCACTTGATGTATCCGCCCGACGCGCCCGCCCGACGCTCGATCATGGCGGCGAGCCGCTTTAGCCCCCGCCCCGGCTTGCCGGCATTGCGATCGATCGGATTGGGCAAGGAAACGGCAAGAAGGGCGGCTTGGCGCCGCGTCAGCTTGGAGGCGGGCACGCCGAAATGATGCTGCGCCGCCGCCTCCGCGCCGTAGATCCCCGGCCCCCATTCGGCGATATTGAGATAGATCTCCATCAGCCGTCGCTTGGTCCATACAAAATCCGCGGCCAGCGCCAAAGGCAGTTCCATGGCCTTGCGCACGAAGGAGCGGCCGTTCCAAAGAAACAGGTTCTTGGCCGTCTGCATGGGAATGGTGCTCGCGCCCCGCGTCTGCTCGCCCTCCAGCGCGTCGTCGACGACGCCGCGCATCTGTACCCAGTCGACCCCGGCATGCATGCAGAACTGCCCGTCTTCCGACATCATGACCGCCTGGACGAGATTGGGCGAAATTTTCTCGAACGGCACCCATTGCCGGTCATAGCCGCGAAACAGCGCGAGGTCGCGCAGCATGAGTGAGGACACGGGATGCACGACGTTCGGAGAATAGAGGATGATCAGTGCATAGGGCAGCAGCAGGAGAACGACGGCGATGACGACCAGCCGACGCCAGCGGCGCCTCATCCGCGCGAGCATGCCTCGTTTGGCGTTTGACGGCAGTTCCTCATCTCCACCTGTGTCCGGGCCACGGTCGTCCTGATCCGCCGGATGCCTTCCGCCAGCATCGCCCGACAGCATTTCCGGGCATGCCTGGAAGGGCACGTCCGGTGGCGCGTCCGTGACGGGAAATACGGGCTCCGGCGCTTGGGACGCATCTGCCGGCAGCGTACGGGAATCTGGCCCCCGCGATTCTGACTCACGTGGTTCGGGTACGATATCCCAGTTCTGGTCGTCCCGCCTGATCAACCCATCCATGGCCCCATCCGTGCCCACCGTCTTAATCTAAGACGCTGGGGATTTGAACGTCATTTTCACGGCTGTCCCCGGTGGAAAGGGCCTTCCACGTGAAATTTATTGCAAGGCGCCGCACGCTCGTGCCAAAGAGCCGCCATGAACGCAGTTGCCCCGACCTTCGATGCCCAACTCCGAAGGCGTGCCGACCAGGTCAAGGCCTGCCTCGACGCGCTCCTTGGCGACGCGCTTGCAACCGACGAGATCGCCCGTCCGCCGGCGCTGCTGGCCGCCATGCGGCATGGCGTGCTGAACGGCGGCAAGCGTCTGCGCCCCTTCCTCGTCCTGGAAAGTACCGCGCTGTTCGGGGGAGACGAAAAGGCTGCCCTTCGCGTCGCCGCGGCGCTGGAATGCGTACACTGCTATTCTCTGGTCCATGACGATCTCCCAGCCATGGACGACGACGACCTGCGCCGTGGGAAGCCGACGGTCCACATCGCCTATGGCGAGGCGAACGCGATCCTTGCCGGCGACAGCTTGCTGACGCTCGCCTTCGACATTCTAGCGGGCCCCGAGACCGTGCTTCCGGATGCGGTGAAAACGGCGCTGGTGCTGGCGCTGGCCCGCGCTTCCGGCCTCGGCGGCATGGCCGGGGGACAGGCGCTCGATCTTGCCGCCGAAAGCCAGGCACCCGATGAGCAGGGCATCGTCACGCTCCAGGCCATGAAGACCGGCGCGCTGATCCGTTTCGCCTGCGAAGCCGGCGCCATCGTTTCCGGCAAAGGTGCCGACGATCGCAGCCGGCTCCGCCAGTTCGGCGAGCATATCGGCCGCGCTTTCCAGCTTGCAGACGATCTGCTCGACCTCAAGGCGGACGCCAAGACCATGGGAAAGGCGACCGGCAAGGACGCGGCACGCGGCAAGGCAACCCTGGTCTCCCGCCGCGGCACCGACTGGGCCGAAACCGAGCTCGCGCGACTGATCGCAGAGGCCAGCGCTCTGCTGGCACCCCATGGCGATGCCGCGAGAACCCTGGTCGACGCCGCAGCCTTCGTCGCAAACCGCGATCACTAGGTCTTCGTTTCGCACGACAGGCGTCAGGCGACCCAGGCCCTGAACGACGCGTCACCATCCGTGCCCATCGGATCTGCCCTCATCGAATGAGCGAAGATTTTCCCCGCGGCAGATAGGTGCCGCGGGGCACGCCGACATCGGCAGGCTTGCCGTCCTCAACGATCGTCCGGCCGCGCAGGAGCACGCGGATGGGCCAGCCTTTCAGATCCAGCCCCTCGTAAGGTGTGTAATCGGCACCGTGGTGGAGGAGGTCGTTGCTGAGCGTCGTGCGCTTTTCCGGGTCCCAGAGCGCGAGGTCGGCATCCGAGCCGATGGCGATCGTGCCCTTGCGCGGGTAGAGCCCGTAGAGCTTGGCATGATTGGTGGCGGTGACCGCGACGAAGGTGTTGAGGTCGATCCGGCCCTTCATCACGCCTTCGGAAAAGAGGATCGGAAGACGCGTGGCGACGCCCGGGATACCGTTGGGAATCCAGCGGAAATGCCGTTTGCCCTTCTCGTTCAGCTTGCCTTCCCCATCATCGAAGCGGAAGGGGCAATGATCCGAGGAGAAGAGGTCGAACACGCCCTGTTCGAGACCCTCCCAGCAGGCGGCCTGACTGGCCTTGTCGCGCGGCGGCGGCGAGCAGACATATTTTGCGCCCTCAAGTGCCTCCTGGTCCAGATCATCCGCCGTCAGCATCAGATATTGCGGGCAGGTCTCTCCGGCGATCTTCTGGCCGCGCTGGCGGGCCCGGCGGATTTCCTCCATCGCCTCGCGGTTGGAGACGTGGACGATGACGATCGGCACATCGACGATTTCGGCCAGCGACAAAGCGCGGTGCGTCGCCTCGCGTTCCGCCGCCACCGGGCGGGTCGTCGCATGGAATTTCGGCGCAAGCTTGCCCTCCGCCTCGTGACGACCGATGAGGTAGCGGATGGCATCCTCGTTCTCGCAATGGACCATGACGAGTGCGCCGGTGCGCCGCGCGGTGTCGAGCGTGGCGAGAATCTCGTCGTCCCGCAGGCGCAGGCCCTCATAGGTCATGAAGACCTTCATCGAGGTATAGCCGTCCTCGACCAGTGCCGGCACTTCCTGACCGAGCACGTCGGGCGTCGGATCGGTGATGACCATGTGGAAGGAGACGTCCACATGGCATTTGTCGTCGGCCTTGGCATGGTAGATCTTCAGGGCTTCGCGCAGCGACTGGCCCTTTTCCTGCATGCAGAAGGCCATGACCGTCGTGTTGCCGCCAATGGCCGCCGAGCGGGTGCCGCTGTCGAAATCATCGGCCATGACGATGCCGTCGCCGGAAGGCTGGTCGAGATGCACATGGCTGTCGATCCCGCCGGGAAGAACCAGAAGGCCCGTCGCATCGATCACCTCGTCGGCGTCCGTCAGCTCGGCCGCGAGCGCAGCGATGCAGCCGTTACGGATGCCGATATCGCTCTTGAACGTATCGGAGGCCGTCACCACCGTTCCGTGGCGGATCACCGTATCGAAGCGCATCGTTCTCTCCTTCTTTCCTGCGGTTGGTACGGCCTGCTCAACAGGCCCTGGCAAGCCCGGCATCGCCGGCAAGGATGCGGTCGAGCGCCGCGGTAAAGCGATCGACCTCTTCCAGCGTGTTGTAGTGAACCATCGAGACCCGCAGCATGCCGCCATGGTCGGTGAGGCCGAGATATTCGGCAAGGCGGCGGGAGTGGAAATCCCCGAACCGCATGGCGATCTTCTCGGCGTCCATCGCCTTGCAAAGTTCGCCGGCATCCCGGCCATCGAGGCGGAAGGCGATGGTGGGCACGCGCGTGTCGTCGCGATTGGTGGCCTGACCGACGATATGGCAGTCGTTGCGGGCGCGGAGATAGGCGAGCAGCCGCTCGGCCAGCGCATTCTCCTGTGCCGTGATCGCCGAAAACGCCGCCTCGATCTTTTGGCGGGTGGAGCCGGTCTCGCCGGACTGCTCGCCGAGCGTCGCAAGGTAATCGACGATGCCGCAGGTGGCATAGGCCAGCTCGTAGTTCGGGTTGCCCGGCTCCAGCTTGCCCGGCACTTTGTCCTTGCCGTAGAAGTAGTGGTAGAGCGTATCGAGTTCGAGCAGCAGGTCGTATTTGCCGTACATCAAGGCGTAGTGCGGACCATACGTCTTGTAGAGGCTGAAAACGTAATAATCGGCGTCGAAGGCCCGCACGTCGATGGCGCGGTGCGGCGCATAGGCGACCGCATCGACACAGATCCGCGCGCCGCGCGCATGCACGAAATCGGCGATCTCGCGGATCGGGTTGACCGAGCCGAGAATGTTGGAGACGTGGGTGACGCAGACGAGCTTCGTACGCTCGGTCATCAACGGGGCGAGATCGGCGAGATCGAGCGTCATCGTCTCGGTATTGAGCGGCCAGATCTTCAGCGTGATGCCGGCCGCCTGCAGCCGGTCCCAGGGGCCGATATTGGATTCGTGATCGCTGACGGTGATGACGATCTCGTCGCCCGGCGACAGCTGGCTCTGCATGGCGCGGGCAAGGTTCTGCAGCAGCGCCGTGGTCGAACTGCCAAAGACGATCTCTTCCGGTCGGCGCGCATTGACGAGATGCATGGCGGCCGTGCGCGCCTCGTGGAGCGCGCGGGCGGCCTCCTGGGAAACGTCGTAGGAGCCGCCGATCTGGACGTTCTTTTCGATCAGGAACGTGTTGATGCGCTCGATCGCCCCCTTGAGGATCTGCGATCCCCCCGCATTGTCGAAAAACGCCCAGCCGCGGCCGAGCCCTGGAAACTGGCTGCGCACATAGTCGAGATCGAGCGGGGTCGTGGTGGCCATGGGAGTTCCTCCGTATCGTTTTCTTGTCAGTGATTGAGGACGGCGCGCAGGAAGCTGCGCGTCCGCTCCTCCGCCGGGCTGTCGAAGATCCGGGCCGGCGTGCCGGCTTCGACCAGCCGCCCGCTGTCCATGAAGATGACGCGGTCGGCGACCTGCCGGGCAAAACCCATCTCGTGCGTCACGATGATCATCGTGACGCCGGTGCCGGCGAGCGTGCGCATCACATCCAGCACCTCGCCCACCATTTCCGGATCGAGCGACGAGGTCGGCTCGTCGAACAGCAGGACGCGCGGCTCCATGGCGAGCGCGCGGGCGATGGCCACGCGCTGCTGCTGGCCGCCGGACAGCTGACCCGGAAACTTCTCCGCCTGTTCGGCAATGCCGACGCGGGACAGCAATTCGCGCGCCTTGCGCTCCGCCTCGATCTTCGTGGTGCCCCGCACCCGCATCGGCGCGAGCATGACGTTCTTCAGCACCGTCATGTGCGGAAAGAGATTGAAGGACTGGAACACCATGCCGACTTCGGCGCGAACCTTGGCCAGCGCCTTGCCGGGTTCGACGCGGATGCCATCGACCGTGATGGCGCTGTCCGGCGAGAAGGCTTCGAGATGATTGATGCAGCGGATCAGCGTCGATTTGCCGGAGCCGGACGGTCCGATGACGCAGACGACCTCGCCCTCGGCAATATCGAGATCGATGCCGTGCAGAACGGTGAAGGTGCCGTAGGCCTTCGTCAGGCCGCGGATGGAGATGATCGCCGGAGCCGGCGTCGAGACGGGTGTGGTCATCAGCGTTTCCCCCGTGCGAAATGTTTTTCGAGACGGGCGACGACCGCGACCATCGGCCAGAGCAGCAGGACATAGATGAGGGCGGCGCCGATCAGCGGCGTCGGATTGGCGGAGAGCGCCTGCGCCTGCGTCGCCTGCTTCAGAAGGTCCGGCATGGCAACGACGGAGGCGAGCGCCGTATCCTTCATGACGTTGATGCAATTGTTGGTGAGCGGCGGAATGACGATGCGGACGGCCTGCGGCAGGATCACGTCGATCATCGTGTGCCGGTTGGAAAGGCCGAGCGCGGCCGACGCCTCGAACTGGCCATGCGGAATGGCCTCGATGCCGGCCCGGAAGATTTCGGCCGTATAGGCTGCCGACACCAGCGAGAGCGCCGCGACCGCCGAGAAGAAGGGCGACAGGCGGATGCCCACGAAGGGAAGCGCATAATAGATGACGATCAGCAACACGAGCAGCGGGATCGACCGGAAGATATCGATATAGATCCGGATCAGCAGCTTGAAGACGGCCGGCGCGTAAAGCCGCGCAATGGCAAGGAACAGGCCACCGGCAAGGCCGCAGAGAATGCTGGTGACGCCGATCTTCAGCGTGACCAGAAGCCCCCACAGGAGCTGCGGCAGGCTATCGGCCAGCACCTGCATGTTGAAGAAGGTATTGATGAGATTCATGGCCGAAACGGTTCCCTGGCATCCGGCAGGATCTTTGACAGGCCCTGCCGGTGCGGTTGCGGCTTACTTGGCCTTGGGCATGTCCATGACGGCGACGGTCGAGGTCGTGTCCTCGGCCTTGGCGCCGAACCAGGTCTCGTGAAGCTTGGCGATGAAGCCCTCGCCCTTGAGCTTGGTGATCACGTCGTTCACCTCACTGGCCAGCGGATCGCCCTTGTTGAACATGATCGAGTATTTCTCGCCGGTCGGGATCCGCTCGACAACCTTCAGCTCCGGCTTGTCCTTGGCATAATAGAGCAGCGCCGGAATGTCGGAGATGTAGCCATCGACGCGGCCGGCGACGAGGTCGAGCATGGCGGGCTGGAGACCTTCGAAGCGGCGGATTTCACCCAGCTTGTACTCGGCCTTGTGCGCATCCGCCCACATGTCGCCGGTCGAGCCGGTATCGACGCCGACGACCTTGCCGCCCATGTCTTTCAGACCCGTGATGCCGGAGGCGGACGTGACGGTCAACGACTGGTCGCTGTCGTAATAGGGCTGGGCGAAGGTGACGGACGCGAGGCGCTTCTCGGTGATGGTGATCGAGGAGACCGCCATGTTGATGCGGCCGGACTGGACGGCCGGGAAGAGGCCGTTGAACGGCGTGTTGACGAACTCGACGGTCTTTCCGAGACGCTTGGCGATTTCGTTGACGAGATCGACTTCGAATCCGGTGACCTTGCCGCTGGCATCCTCGAATTCCCACGGCACGTTGCCGATATTGGCGCCGACGGTGAGATCGGCCGCGAATGCACCGGCTGCACCGAAGATCGCGAGGGCACCGGCGAGAAGCGTGGTCTTGAATGTGTTCGTTCGTGTCATGAGAGTTCCCCTTGTTATTTGAACGTGACTCAATCTACAGTGGCCTGACTGGTCAGACCAGTCAGGCCAAAGAAGCACGATGCTTTCCGCTTGGCAATGGCTGGGAACAAAATAGATTGGACGCCTGTCTCCGGGATCGTGGACCTGCATGGGGCAAGCGTTCACAAGGTGATCGGACGTAACGGGTTGCGAGCGCTCGATGCCGAGCGCTTGAGGTGCGGAATGGGGTTTTCATGTTGAACAAGACGCTCGTGCCGCAATCGGTCGCCCGCGAAATCCAGGCGATGATCCAAAACGGCACCTTGAAGGCGGGCGAAAAGATCCCCTCGCAGCGCGGCTTCTCCCAGACCCTCGGCGTCAGCCGCGCATCGTTGCGCGAGGCGCTGCTGACGCTGGAAACGCTGGGGCTTTTAAAGACCGAAGCCGGGCGCGGCACTTTCGTGGCAGCGGCAGGAGAGAATGCGAAGGGCGCGTCGGGCCACATGGCGCCATGGCGGTATTCCGACAGCTATTCGGTGTTCGACGTCTTCCAGACCCGGATCCTGCTTGAGGGGGAGATCGCGCGGCTGTCGGCGGGGCGCCTGACGCAGTTGCAGCTCGACCGCATGGAAATGGCGACGCAGACCATGGAGGAATGCTGGGCGCGCCAGGATCTCCTTGCCAATGTCGAAGCAGACCTTGCCTTTCACGGCACGATCGTCTCGGCCTGTTCCAACGCCATGTTGAAGGCGCTCTACCAGACGGTGCGCGACCAGGTGACCGAGACCCAGCGTCAGCCGATCCCGATCACCGATCCGGAACGCATGCGCCACTCCATCGCCGAGCATCGCCGCATCATCGCGGCCTTGCGCAGCAACGACGCCGCGGCGGCGCGCGGGGAGATGGAAGCCCATATCCGCAACACGGCACGATGCGCCGGCCTATCGCCTTGACAAGGCTGCCGCAGCCTCCTCAGGCCGTCTTTGCCAGGCGGATGCGCGGGCGGCCGAGCTTTCGGGTAATGGTCATCAGCGGCACCGGGCCGGTCTCGGTCAGCGCCGAACGCACCGTATCGGCGAGCGTCAGCGTGATGAAATCGGCATTCGTATCCTCCAGCGTGAGGCGCGGATTGTCCTGGCCATTGGCAAGCGGCACGAAGAGACCGACGCGCAGGCCGGGCTTCAAACGCTTCAGACGACGCACGAAGCTGCGGGCATGCGTCTTGGAGTTTCCATTGAGAAACGTAAAGACGACCGTGTCGATCGTATCGCTGTCCTTCAGCATGCGCATGTCGGTCGTGGAATGGGCGACGCCGAGGGCATTGGCACCCTGAATTTCGAGAAGCTGGGCGAGCATCGTGGCGGCGGCATCGTCGATCTCTCCGCGCCCCCCGATGCAGAGAAGAGAGTGGCCGGTGCCGTCCGGCAGGTCCATCGCCACGCTCTCACCCGTCCCGTCGTTTTCGTCGTCTTTCGGAGCCTCTTCCTCGGTTTCCTCCTCGTCTGCGATCTCCGAGAGGTTGTCGACCAGCGACCGGACGCTGCCGGAAAAGCGCTCGACCTGCGCATCCGACATGACGCCGCGCTGCCTGTCGCCCTCGCCGAGAAGCAGCGCCGGCATGCCGACCTTTTCGTAATAATCGAGCAGATACTCGTCTTCGAGATACTCCTCCGCATTGGCCGTCGCCTCGTCCGGATCGCCCGCCAGGAGCCGCTGATAGAGCTTCTCGTGCGGCTCGAGCACGGGATCGTTGCCGAGCAACACGTCAAGAAAGCTGAATTGCGGGACGTAGCGCCCGAGAACGACAAGGCAGACGGTGAGAGGCGTCGACAGCATCAGACCAAGCGGCCCCCAGAGCCAGGACCAGAAGATGGCCGAGATGATGATCGCGAGCGGCGACAGGCCCGTATGCGATCCGTAGAGCCAGGGCTCGACGACATTGTTGCTGATCAGCTCCGTCGTCAGGAACAGGGCGCCGACCCAGAACACGAGCGACCAGCCGGGCGCGATCGCGAGCGCCAGAAACAGCGGCAGGATCATGCCGATGACGGGGCCGATATAGGGCACGAAGCGCAGGACCAGCGTCAGGAGGCCCCAGAGAATGGCATTGGGGATACCGAGGATCCAGAGGCCGATGGTGATCGGAAAGGCATAGAGCGCGTTCACCACCAGCTGCATCAGCAGATATTTTCCGACCCGCTTGCCGGCGTCCTGAAGCGCTTCGGTCGTTCGGTGCAGATCGTTGAGGCCGACGAGGCGGATGAAGCGATCGCGCAGATCCTCCCGCTCCAGAAGCATGAAGATGACGAGCACGATGACGAGACCGGCGGTTGCAAACGGACTGATCAGCGGCAGGATGAAGTTGCCGAGTGTCTGGATCGGATTCGAGCGTGTGACGATCTCGACCGGCATGGGCTCGCGCGAGGTCGGCGCGGTCGCGGCGGCGGCCGTGGCGTCCTGGCTCTCCTCCGCCCGCGTCTGGATTTCCTCCCCGACCCGTTCGACGATGCCGCTGAGATGCTTCATGATGCCGTCGCCGGACCCGGCCTGCGCCAGTGTCTGGACCTTGACGACGATATTGCGCTGATAGGCAGGGATATTCTGGGCGAGATTTGCCACCTGCGAAGCGACGATGACGCTGAAGAGTGCGATCGCGCAGAAAGCCGAGGCGACCGCGATCATCACCGCGGCGATCTTCGGCACCGAACGGCGGCGCAGGAAGGAGACGATCGGCGCCAGCGTGAAGGTGAGAAGCAGCGACAGCGCGAGCGGAACGAAGATCTCCTGCCCCACCTTCAACACGACGGTGACGCCGATCAGGATCAGCAGGACATGACCCGACAGCCTGTTGGCGGTGCCAGGTTCGCGCGGCGATGAAAGGTCAGTCTTGCGAAGAGAGGTGGTAACGGTCGCTTTGGTGCTCACATGTCTCTCCAGAACCCGCGCCAGAACCCGCGGACGGCGCGGCTAAGGACCGAGCTTTAGAGAACACTGATGCCGAATATTGGTTCCCTTCGCCAGACCAATATCGGGCTAGAACGGGAAGATGCGAGAAGGCAGCAACGACGCTGCCGTCTCGGTGGCTCTAAAGGCCCGCCTGCGGGGCCGGGACGATCCGTCCTCAGCCATGGTATCGCGGCGTGGCGTTACTCGGCGTCGAGCGTCTGGGCCATTTCGTAGTGATGCTGGAGCGCCGGCAGCGTCTTGGCAGCCCAGCTCTTCAGTTCCGCCGTCTCGCCTTCTTCGCCGTAGCGCTTGAAGAGATCGACGGCGTTCTCATGGGCGGTGACCTGCTGGTCGTGATACTCCTCGTTGAAATCGGCGCCCTGCAGCGCCTTCAGATCGTCGAGCATGCCTTTTTGGGCGGATGACAGGGCATTGGCCGGCGGCGGGCTGAGCTTGAGGTCGCCGACCATCGTCTTCAGTTCGCTGCTGGTCTTTTCGTGATCGGCGATCATCTGCTGAGCGAAGGCCTTGGTGGCCTCGTCGCCCCGCTCGACCGCAAGCTTGCTGGATTCGATCTCGAACATGTCGCTGGCCGCCGCTTCCTGCACGAAGTCCTGTGTCTTTGGCGCGATGCCGGCCACGCTGTTGATGCCGGATTTTTCAGCGGCCGACTGGGCGTGAACGCCGGTTGCAAGCAGAAGGGATGCCGTGACGGCGGCAAGAATGCGTTTCATGGGGTGATCTCCTTTGAATGGATGCACCGTCGAACTACGGTCTGCCATCTCGGTTCCGTCGAGGCGCACAGAAAGGCCATCGCCCCGCGAGGCGCCTTGCCATTGGGCTCCTCGCGTTCGTCGTCCCTGTCCTTCGGCTCTAACGCGTTGAGCTGTCGCAGGATTTTTTGCGGCGAATCGATTCCGATTTCCCGGATAATGCAGTAGTAGTCATCCCTATCCCGATCCATCACGCACAGCCGGCGAGATACGAACATCATGAGCATTGGTTCCAGCAAGGCGACCTGGCCCTTCGGCGGTGGCGAGCTTGGCGGCCGCATTCGGGACTTCGACTGGGCCTCGACCTCGCTCGGGCCGATGTCCACCTGGCCCCCCAATCTGCGAATCAAGGTCAACTCGATGATCAACTCGCCGATCCCGCAGGTGCTGATGTGGGGTCCGGATCATGTGATGATCTACAATGACGGCTACCGGGAAATCGCCGGCGGCAATCATCCGAGCGCGCTCGGCGGCAAGGTGCCGGAGATCTGGCCGGAAATCTGGGATTGGAACAGCCGGATCCTGAGCCGCGGCCTTCAGGGTGAGGTCCAGAGCTTTCGGGATCAGCCTCTGGTGCTGAACCGAAATGGTCGGCCCGAAGAGATCGTTTTCGACCTGTTCTACACGCCCATTTACAACGACGAGGGCGCGGTCGATGGCGTTCTCTGCACAGTGCTGGAGAACACCGATCGCGTGCGGGCCGTGCGGGCGCTGGCCGAAAGCCAGGCCGAACTGAGCCGGATCAGCGATGCGCTGCCCATTCTCGTCGGGTTCCTGGATGTCGATCACATCTACCGCTTTGCCAACAAGGGCTATCTGGACTGGTTCGGCCATCCCGCGAGTGCGGTCGTCGGCCGGCACATCGGCGAGATCATCGGCGAGGACTATTATCGCAAGCGGCTCCCCTTTCTCGATCGCGCCTTTGCCGGCGAGCCTGTCGTCACGGACACGGTGATCCGCAGGCCGGGCGGCGACGACCGGACCGCCGAGGTGCGATACCTTCCGCGGATGACCGATGGCGGCACGGTCGATGGCATCTACATCTTGCTGATCGACATCGAAGACCGCAAGCGTGCCGAACGCGAGCTGGTGGCCAGCAACGACCGGTTTCGCGCCGCGGTGCGCGCCGTGCATGGCGTGCTCTGGACCAACAGCGCCGATGGCCGGATGATCGGGCCGCAGCCGGGCTGGGCCGAACTGACAGGCCAGGCCTACGAAGCCTATCAGGATTACGGCTGGGCGGATGCGGTGCATCCCGACGACCGGCAGGCGACGGTCGAGGCCTGGAACGGCGCCGTTGCACACCGGCACACCTTCATCTGGGAGCACCGGGTGCGCCGGCATGACGGCGCCTGGCGGATGTTTGCCATTCGCGGCGTTCCCATCTTCGATGAGCAGGGCGACATCACCGAATGGGTCGGCGTCCACACCGATATCAGCGACCAGCGGCAGGCGGAAGACGAGCTGCGCCGCCACGCGGTGCACCTGGAGCGGCAGGTTCGCCACCGCCAGCGCGCCGAAGAGCAGTTGCGTCTGCTCAACGAGACGCTGGAGGCCCGCGTCGGCGAGGAGATCGCCATACGCCGCCAGGCGGAGCGGGCTTTGCAACAGGCGCAGAAGATGGAGACGATCGGCAAGCTGACCGGCGGCGTCGCCCACGACTTCAACAATCTGCTGCAGGTCGTCTCCGGCAATCTGCAGCTTCTGTCCAAGGACGTGGCCGGCAATGAGCGAGCCGAACGGCGGGTCGCCAACGCACTGGCCGGCGTCAGCCGCGGCGCCAAGCTCGCAAGCCAGCTCCTCGCCTTTGGTCGCCGACAGGCCCTGGAGCCCAAGGTCATCAATGTCGGCCGCTTCATGTCGGGCATGGACGATCTGCTGCGACGCTCGATCGGCGAGGCGATCGAGCTCGAAACCATCGTCGCCGGCGGCTTGTGGAACACGTTTGTCGATCCGGTACAGGTCGAGAATGCGGTCTTGAACCTTGCGATCAACGCGCGCGACGCCATGGAAGGCAACGGCAAGCTCACGATCGAGGTCGGTAACGCCTATCTCGATGACGACTATGCCCGCAACCATGCCGAAGTCGAGGCGGGCCAATATGTGGTTCTCTCGGTCAGCGATACGGGATCGGGCATTGCGCCGGAGGTGCTGGAACAGGTCTTCGAGCCGTTCTTCTCCACGAAGGCCGAGGGTAAGGGCAGCGGGCTTGGCCTGTCGATGGTCTACGGCTTCGTCAAGCAGTCGGGCGGTCATGTGAAGATTTACAGCGAGGTCGGTCACGGCACGACGGTCAAGCTCTATCTGCCCCGTGCCACGGCCGGCGAAGACCGCGAGGTCACGATCCAGTCCGGCCCCGTTGTCGGCGGCACGGAAATGATCCTCGTGGTGGAGGATGACGACGAGGTGCGCAACACGGTCGTGGAGATGCTGAGCGATCTCGGCTACGGCGTCTTGAAGGCGACCAATGCGCAGAACGCCCTGAGCGTCGTGGAAAGCGGCATCGCGATCGATCTCCTGTTCACGGACGTCGTCATGCCCGGACCTTTGAAAAGCGTGGAGATGGCGCGCAAGGCAAAAGAGCGCCTGCCCGATATCGCCGTGCTCTTCACCTCGGGCTATACCGAGAACTCGATCGTTCACGGCGGTCGTCTGGATGCAGGCGTCGAGCTTCTCTCCAAGCCCTATACCCGCGAGGCGCTTGCCCGGAAAATCCGGCATGTCATCGCCAACCAGAAACAGCGCTCCGCCATGAACATGCGGGTCTCGGGCACGATCGCTCCCGGTCTCGACGCGTCAGGTGCAGCCACGTCCCATCCCGCAGCAGCAACGTCCGATGCGCCCATCCCAGCGGCTCCCGTATCCGTGCCGCTCGTGACACGGGCACCCGAGCCGGCGCCGCTGACGGTTCTGGTCGTCGAGGACGACCCGCTGATCCGCGCCAACACCGTCGAACTCGTCGAGGATTTCGGCCATGCCGTGATCGAGGCAGGCAGTGCGCGCGAGGCGAGGGAGAGGCTGGCCGATCGCACGATCGACGTTCTCGTGACGGATCTCGGCCTTCCCGATGCCTCCGGCGCGGATCTGGCCGCGGAAGCTCTGGCGACGAACCCGTCCCTCGGCATCGTCTTTGCCACGGGCAACGATCACGCACCGGACAGGGCGCCACCGGATGCGGTGCTGTTGCGCAAGCCCTATGATGCAGATGGTCTGGAAGCCGCGATCAAGGCAGCCGTTCGCAGAGCTACCGCGACCTGACCATCGGCCTGCCGGGTGCAGACGTGATGACCGTGCGAGCGTTCTGGGATGCCATCGCATGGCAAGCTATGGAAATCCAAGCCGGAGCGCTGTTTTACGCCTCCGCGCCGACCACGCTCCACAGAAGCTCCTCTGTGTTCAGGCCGTCGCTGAACAAGGCGACGAGATAGGCGGCCTCGATTTCGGCCTTCGGGCCGGTATGGGGTATCTGGCGATGATCGCAGAGACGCTGGAAGACGCGAAAGAGCATATCCATCTCTGTCGGCGTAATCACAGTCCCTTCCTGAAAAACATACGAGCCCAGCATGACCTGCTCCCGGCTACTCTACAGCAGCCTTTATTGCCGATCCGGCGCGGATGTCGTCGCCGTACGATCCATCTCATGTCACGTAACGTTTACCACAGCTATTTCAATATGTCGTGGAAGTTGCAGTATGGATCAAAGCGGCTGTCGTAGAAAAACCTGCGCCCCGACGGATTCAGGAGGCCTGCTTGCTGTTTATAAGCCGTCAGCGTTGGAAGAATTCTTGCCTTCTACGCGCTTCTTTTTCGAGGAGAACCATTGTTTTTCCGTAAATCGAACCAAATGAGGTTTTACACTTTTACCCGAACTGCCCTATTTTCATTTACGGGATATCCCGAACATGAAAACTGCTCGGCCATCGCCTGGCAGCGTTAACGAGAAGAGACTGAACCGATGCCTTGGCGTAACGAACCCATGCTTCCCGAGCATGTCGCTCTCTGTCAGCGCGTCTACGACGCCGCTCGCAAGAAACGCAAGATCGCGCCCGACAGCGATGCCAGCAATCCTGTCGCCGCCCTCGTCCTCACGCTCTATCGACACGGCGTTCTCGACGAGGAAGAACTTCTCAAGCGTGTGCTGAAGGCGCTCGACGAGAAGAACTGACGCGGCGGCAACAGGCGCGCTGCTGCGCGTCCGTTTTCAGGTCTGGGCGCTTTCAGGTCTGCCGCTTTCAGGTCAGAGAGCGTTGATCACTGCAGGAAGACCCGGACGCTTGCCGCGCGTCCCGCCGCGTCGATCACCGTCAGCGTGGAATAGCCGGCCCCATCCGGCACCCACTGGTTGACGCGCCGCCGGGTCAGATCGGCCAGGGGCCGGCCATTGGCCAGCCAGCGAAACGGCGCCCGGCCCCCCTGGAGCTTGAGCATCAGCGGCAAAGGCACGCCTGCGACATCCTTGCCGAGATCGACGCGCGCGCCTTCGGGCGGATAGACGATCTGCGGTGCGGCTTCCCGAATGGTGGCGCGAGGCAGGCCGCTCGTCGTCATGGAGAAGCGGCGCTGGCTGATGGGCAACTCCTGTGCCGCAATGCGAACGGCGCCCGCCGGCGCCAGCGGCAGCGGCACGCCGGCAATGCCCGATTTGGCAAAGGCTTCGAACAGGACCGGCGCCGCCGTGGCATAGCCGGTCATGCCCGGCACGGCACCGTTGTCGGCGCGCCCGACCCAGACGCCGAGCACCGTCCGCCCGTCATAACCGACCGACCAGGCATCGCGATAGCCATAGCTCGTGCCTGTCTTGTAGGCGATCCCACGGCGGGCGCTTCCGGTGGGCGGCAGGACGCTGGAGAGAATATCGGCCACCTGCCATGTCGCGGCCGGATCGAGCATCGGCTCGCCGGACATCGGTCCGGGCACGGAATCGACCCCATCGCCGAGGCGCACAGGGTCGCCTTCATTGGCCAGCCCGGCATAGAGTTGCACCAGATCGCGCAGCGTCACGCCAAGGCCGCCGAGCCCGATCGCCAGACCCGGGGCCTCTTCGGGCGGCAGGATGGGGTTGATGCCGGCCCGGCGCATGCGCAACATCAGCCGGGACGGGCCGACGGCATCCAGCAAGCGGATGGCGGGAACGTTGAGCGACAATTGCAAAGCCTGACGGATCGTGACGTCGCCCTGATAGGTCATGTCGAAGTTGCGCGGGCGGTATCCGAAGAAGTCGGCAGGGCGATCTTCGATCACGGTCTCCTGCGAGACCAGCCCCTCCTCGAAGGCAAGGCCGTAGATGAAGGGTTTGAGCGTCGATCCCGGCGAGCGCGGCACGCGGGTCATGTCGATCCAGCCCTTGCGGCTCGAATCGAAGTAATCCGAAGAACCCACCTCTGCCAGGATCTCGCCCGTGGCCGCATCGGCCATGACCATCGCGATCGAGAGGCGCGGCCCCGCCCGCTCCGCTGCAGCCTTCGCCACGGATTCGAGCGCGGCCTGAACGGGCGCGACCAGCGTGGTACGCAGCGTGGGAGCGGCAGGCGCCTTGCGGCGGGCGGTTTCGGCGAGATGCGGACTGAGCGTCGGCAAGGGACGCCGGCGACCGGGCACGGGCATAAGGCTTGCGCGCTCCGCCTCCCCCTCGCCGATCACGGCGGCAACTGCAGCACGCTCCAGCACGCGGGCCCGGGCCGTTTCGGCCGCCCGGGGATGCCTGTCCGGGCGGCGACGTTCGGGCAGTTGCGGCAGGGCCACCAGCAGGGAGGCCTCCGCGACCGTCAGGCGGCGCGGCTCCTTTCCGAAATAGGCAAGACTTGCCGCCCGCACGCCCTCCAGATTGCCGCCATAGGGCGCATGGGTGAGGTAGAGGTCGAGAATCTGCGCCTTGGTCAGCCGGCGCTCCAGCTGCCACGCGCGCACCATCTGCCGAAGTTTTGCACCGATCGACCGGCTTTCGCGCGGCTCGATCAGGCGGGCGACCTGCATGGACAGGGTCGAGGCGCCAGACACGATGCGCCCATGGGTAATGAACTGCACGGCGGCACGGGCAAGCGCGCGAAAATCGATGCCGTCATGCTCGGCGAACCGGCGGTCTTCATAGGCGACCAGCATCCGGACGAATTGCGGATCGACATCCGTTGCGGTCGTCCTCAGCCGCCAGCGTCCATCGCCTGTCGCAAAGGCGCGCAACAGCCGGCCGTCGCGATCGACCATTTCGGCCGATGTCGCGAGCGCCGGGCCGTCGAGCGGCGGCGGATAGGCATGATCCGCGGCATCGATGCCGAAACCGGCGACGACGACGATCGCGACAAGCATGCCGCCACCGACGAGGGTGGCGGTCATCGCCCGGGCAAGACCGCGAGGCTTCAAGAGTGGGCTATCCGAAGGACGCATCACTCGACCGCCCGAACCTCCATGCGGCCCGTCGCCGTGCGGGCGGAAAATTGCGGACGGTACATATCCTCGACGGTTGCGGCGGGATGATCGTAGGTGCCGGGGGTCACGGCGCGCACGACATAGGCAACCGTCATCTCGTTCGCATCGCCGGACGCATGGTCGAAAGCGGCAACGAAACGGTCGCTTCGGAACTCGCTGTGGGCGGCCTGCATCTCGCCCAGCCACTCGAAATTCGACAGCTTGGCGCTGTCCACCAGCGTCGGATTGTCGATCTCGAAGCCGGCGGGCAGAAGGTCGGTCACCAGAATCCGGGCCGGACCGGGATTGAGATCGGTCGCCTTGATCACCACCACATAGCGCTCGTTCTGGCGGGCCTCGCTGACATTCGCCGGTTCGCCGTCGAGCGTGTAGTAGCTGCGCTCGATCGCATAGCCATTGCCGCCGGCCGGCAGCGGGAAGGCAGGCGCGGCAACGGTTGTCACCGTCGCGGTCACCGGATCCTGGCCGCTATTGGCGATGGTGACGGGCCGGGCAAGAATCTCGTCACCCGTCTTGCGGGCGGCAAAGGTGCCCGAGGTCGCCACGCCGTCTACGGTCAGGGAAAGGCCCTCGTCTCCGCCAGATACGGCACGGGCGGCAAGCAGCATCCACAATTGTTCCTGCGTGCTGGTCGTCGAGGTGCGATCCCAGGCGGCGGCCACCTGTTTCGCAAGTGCCGGAATGATCGTCGGAACAGGACGGCTTTCGGCGGCGAGCGTCAGGACGGCTGCATCGTCACGAAGCGCAGAGCCGTAATCCGACCGGGCGAGATCGGCCATCTTGGCATCCTTCGACATGGTGGCCGCCTGCGAAAATACCGTTTCCGCCCGGTTCGCATCGCCATAGAGCGAAAGAGCCGCTGCCAGATGGCCCTTGGAAAGCGCGGTCGGGAATTCGCCGAGCTTCGTATCGACATAATAGCGTAGGTCGCTGATGGCAGCCTTGCGGTTGCGCGCAAGAACATAGAGCGCATAGGCGATGCCATTGCCCTGCTCCGCCACGTTGACGTCGTAGGAGAGGGAGTTCTGCAGATTGTCGAGCGCCTGCACCATGGCCTGCTCCGGCACGTCGAAGTTCTTCTCGCGGGCACGGGTCAGGAACTCGGTCACGTAGCTGTCGAGCCAGAGATCGCCGGAACCCGGCGCCCAGAGCCCGAAACTGCCCGAGGACGACTGGTAGGAAAGGACGCGATGGATCGCATCCTGAACCCGCGTCCGCACATCGCCGTCCACGGCAAGACCGGATGCAGCGGAGAGTTCGCTCAGATAGAGAAGCGGCAAGGCGCGGCTCGTCGTCTGCTCGGCGCAACCATAGGGATAGCGGTCGAGCACCATCAGGAGTGCGGGAATATCGAACGCCGCAGCCCGGCTGACGCTGAGGCTGACGGACGCCCCGCGCAGCTGGCTTTCCGCCAGCAGACCCTCATCCACGACAAGGCTCGCCCCCGGCTTCAGTTCGACCGGAAGGCGGGTGGTGACGGGAAGGGAGGCAGGCCGGACCGGGATCGACAGGATCTGGTCGAGCGACAGGCCATCAGCACCGGCGATCTTGACCGTCAGCGTGCCGTCTCCCGGCTGCACGCCCTTCAAGGGCAGGGTCACGTCGATCTTCGAGCCGGCCGGAATGGCAAAGCTCTGGCCGAGCGACGCCGTATCGACGGAGAGGGAGGGATCGGCTTCGACCGTGATCGAGAGATCGCCGGCCGGCGCGTCAGTATTGGCGATATCCAGACGCACCTCGGCACTGTCGCCGGGCGCCAGGAACTTCGGCAGGCTGGCCGTGACGACGACCGGATCGCGAATGATCACGTCGGCACTCGCATGACCGACGCCGGTCTTCGTCCAAGCCACGGCCATGACGCGCGCGGTGCCGTTGAATTGCGGAATATCGAAGCCGATGATGGCCTTGCCCTCGGCATCGAGCTTGACCGGGCCGGAGAAGAACGCGACCAGTTTTTCCTTGGGCGGGCTGCCCTGCAGCGCCATGGCACCGCCATCGCCGCCGGTGCGCAGACGTCCGGTCGCACCCAGCGAGCCATCGATCAGGCGGCCGTAGAGATCGCGGATCTCGAGCCCGAGCCGGCGCTGGCCGAAGTACCAGCCATCCGGATCCGGCGCCTGATAGCGCGTGAGATTGAGAATGCCGACATCGACGGCGGCGAGCGTCACATAGGCCTCCTCGCCGACACCGGCACCCGCGACGCTGACCGGAATGTTCAGCGTCTGGCGGGGCAATGTCTTGTCCGGCAGCGTCAGCGACACGTCGAGCTTGCGCTCGGCCGGATCGACCGTGAGCCATTTGACGCCGATCGCACGCATCGGCATGCGGCTTTCCTGCGCATCGCCCGGGCGATAGAGCGTCGCGGTGACATAGGCGCCGGCGCCGAACTCCGCCGTGATCGGCAGGGCGATCTTGTCTCCGGTCGCGGGGATCGAGACGGACTTGGTGGCGATCAGCGTTTCGGAACCGATGGTCACCAGCAGTTCGCCGGCAAAACGCGGCGAGACGTTGAGGGTTGCGGTTTCCCCGACCTTGTAGCTGTCCTTGTCGAGCGCGATCTCCAGCCCGTCAGGCGTCTCCGTCGAGGTTGCCGCGACATAGAAGCCGGCATCGAACTCGACGCTGGAGACGGGATCGCCACCGGGACCCGCGACCTCCAGCCGATAGCGACCCCAGGTGACGGGAACGCTGAGCGTCCCGCCATCGAGACCCGCATCGACCGTGCCGTTCGACAGAAGCTTCGTCGAGAGAATGGGTTCATAACGCCAGGCCGTTCCTTCGCGATACCACTGATATTGCCGCTCGACGCTCATGAGCTTCCAGCTCAGGCCCGTCATCGCCTTGCGCGCGCCATCCGGCCCGACGCCGATCACCTGAAACGTTCCCGTCGAATTCTCGGTGAGTGCGCCGCTGAAATTCGGCTTGATGCCGATCCGGTCGGTCTCGGATCGCACGGGAAGCTCCAGCGTCCGCTCGACGGCGCGCCCGCCGGCTTCCAGAAGCCGCACCGCGATCGTGGCGTTGACGAGCTGGGTCGTGGCGGGAAGCTCGGAAAGATCGACATCGAACGTCGCTTTTCCATCCGCATCGAGCGGCGGCAACATCTCGAGCGTCTGGCGGCTGTCCTCGGTGTTCTCCTCGTCCGCAAGGCCGAAGACATAGCCGGGATAGTCGGCGTTTTCATGCGTCGGCTTCAAAAGCACATCGCCTTCGAGCTCGAGGCCCGCTGCCGGCGCGCCATAGAGGTAGCGGCCATCGACGGTCACGGCCACCGGCGTGCCGGGCGTGATGGCCTTTGCGGTGCTTGCAAGATCGAATTCGATGCGGTCCGGCACGAAGTCGTCGACCTGAAACGGCTTCTCGCTGATCGCCTTGCCCTTCGGGTCGGTGAAGACCTGCACGGTCCAGGTGCCGCGCATGGCGTTCGGCTGCAGCGCCATCTCGAGCGTGTAGCCGCCGAGCTTGCCGTCCGTCGAGACGATCCGCCGGTCCTCGACGCCATCCGGTCGCAGGAACACGAAGGTCAGCGGCAGGTCTGGAACGGCGGTGGAGGTCGGGTCGCGGGCAAGCGCAGACACATGAACCGTCTCGCCGGCGCGATAGATACCGCGCTCGGTCCAGGTCAGTACATCGACGGCACCCGGAGCCGGGCGACCGGTAACCCCACGATCCGACAGGTCGAAGCCGGCGCGCGTCATGTCGAGAAACACATAGTCGTCCGTCCCGGCCCGGGCCGAGATCACAGCCGGCAGAGCGGCATCGGCCCCGCGCAGCAGGCCTGCATCGAAGACGGCGCGGCCGTCGGCATCGCTGGTCGCGGTGCCGAGCACCTCGTTGTTCTTGGCGACGAGCTCCAGCACGATGCCCGGCAGGGGCCGTGCGGATGACAGCGAGCGGGTAAAGACGCTGAGGCCGTCGGTCCCGGCAAAGGTCGACAGGCCGATATCGGAGACCACGAACCACTGCGTGGCCTGGCTGTCCCATTCGTTGGACGCGCCGGTGGCCGAGACGGCCGTCAGCACATAGACGCCGGGCTTGCGCTGCGGCAGCGCCTCGTCAACCGGGAAGCTGGTGACGACCTCCTTGTTGAGGTCGGTCTGGAGATCGATCGTGCCCTGCCAAACAAGCTCACCGCTCTCGTCGCGAATGCGGTCGGCGCTGTAGCCGTCGAGCTGGGTCAGGAACTGCGAGTTCGTCAGTAGCTGGGCGATGTTGCGATCGCCGACGCGATAAAGCTTGAGATTGGCGCTCGTCGTATTGACCGAGACGAGCGGAATGCCCCGGCGCGCCGTCATCGGCAACACGAAACTGTCGCCCGTGAAGCGCACCATGGCCGGGCGATCGGGAATGTAGAGATCGAGATCGACGGCGGCCTCAAGCGGCTCCTCGACGGATGACGGGAGGCCCGGGCGCAGCGACAGCTTGTAGCGCTGGCCATGCGACAGCCCTTCGACGCAGATCTGGCTGTCCTTCGCCTCGACGGCCTGCGGCGCGGCTTTGTCGAGCGCCAGGAATGGCGTGTAGTCGACGCCCGGCTGCAGCGGCTCGGAAAACTGCACGCAGGCGCGCGGCGAAGCGGCCTCCGCCTCCACCGTGTTGCCGATCACGCGAAAACCTTTCTTGCTGCGCAGATCGGCAAAAGCGGCCCGCACCGTGGGGTTTTCGACGAGGGCAAGGCTCGCCTTGTAGGCTTCGAGCGCCGGGCGGTAGCTTTCGGTGGCCGCCAGCGCCTGCGCAAGCGTCGCCAGGGCATCGGCGCGGTCGGTGGCGGTGCGCGAAAGCTCGTAGCCATTGATGGCGGCGAGCGCCGACTGGTTGGCGACCGTCGCATTGCCGGTGATGAGATTGGCCGTGCGGGAGGCCTGCGTCCACAAGCGCCCATCCTCGGGATCGATCGCAAGGGCGGCCATGAGGCTCTGCAGGGATGCCTCGATCGCGCCATCCTGGCGTTCGCGAGCCGCCTGCGCCACGAGCGCCGCGCGACCGGCTTCGGCGCGATCGTCCGGCACGGTGAGCGCGCGCTTGGCGTCTCGTGCCTGGGTTACCAGATCGTCCGAGAGGAAAGGCAAGGCGAGCGGCGCGCCGATATCCGGGCCGGCCGTGGCAGCATCGACGATCCGGCCGGCGACGGCGCCGGGAAAATCATTGAGCGTATGGAAATCCGATTTGAGGAAGCACCATTTCACCTTGGGATTATAGGTGAAGGCGCGGCAGTTGCGGTCCGCGATGCAGACCTTCTCGCAGGCGGCCAGCGACAGATTCTGCTCCGTGCGCAGGTCGAAACCGAAATAGTCGCGGTCCGGCGTCGTGACGACGGTTCGCCCCCCGGCGGCCACGGCCGAAATCGTCGAACCGAGCAGCATCAGAAGACCGACGGAAAACCGAAGTGTCGCGCGCATAGCGAATTTCCCCCACAAGGTCCGGCCTGCTCAAGGTGGCCGGTTCCGTCGTCACTCTCTGTCCAGCCCCCGTCATTGTCAATGCAAACGGACTTTGCCGGGGAGCAGGAAGGAGAGACCGGAGCCTCGGGGTGAAACGCTCGCCAGACCCGTCGTTGAACAGGACCTTTGCGAGACAGACGCTTTCTTCAGCCGGCCTGTCGTTGCGGGCGGGCGCGCAGGTCGATGAGGGCGGCTGCGGCATAGGTCTGGGCGACGATTTCCGGCACCAGATCGATGTCCGGCAGGGAGCCCAGCCCGAGCGGGCCGATGGCGAAGAGGCCAAGCGGGCGGCCACGCGTGTCCAGAAGCTCGCCGGCCGAATTGACCGCGAGGCCGAGATGCAATTCGTCGGTGACAGCGAGCTGATTGCGAAGGGCGGCGGCGATCACCGGCACGTCGAGATCGGCCGACAGGCAGCGGCAATCGATGATCCGGTCGGCCGTGAACAGGCTTTCGCCCTGCTCCCCGGCCCAACGCACGACGAGGCCTTCGCTCGACCGCCGCAGCGCCGTGCCGCGCCTGAGGTCCGTCAGGCCGGCGCCGAGCTCGCGCTCCAGCCGGGCATGGACGTCGGCAGGCAGCCGGTTGCGATGGGCGTCGTAGATCGAGCGGAGATGCCGGTTGAACTGCCGCTTCTCGCTGGGCGGAAGCGACGACCAGAGCGAGCTTGCCCGCTTGCGCAGCCCGTTCATGGCCGCCTGCCAGCTCCAGCCGTTCTCTTCCGCCTCCGCACAGGCCTCCCGCACGAACCGCAGGATATGGCGCAGCTGCGACGGCATGGGCTGGGTGGGAAACACGGAATCGGCAGCAAGCCGCGTGTGCGGCTGGGGCAGGAAGCCACGGCGCGAGAGAATGGAGATCCGTCCGGCAAACCCGGCATCGCGCAGCTGCAGCACCTGGTCGATGGCCCGAAGACCGCTGCCCATGACGATCACATGCTTTTCGACGCTTTCCGGCGTGGTGATTTCCCGGGTCACCGCCCGCGCCACGTCGCCGGCATCGGCCTTCAGCCCGTAGCCGGTGGCAAGGATCACGTCGTCGAACACCATGGCGCCGCCATCGGCAAAGCCGAGACGCACGCCGCCATGATCGAGCCGTCGAAGATCGTCGGCGACATCATGGGACATCTGCACCGTGACGTCGCGCCGCTGGGCCAGCGCCTCGGAGAAGCGCTGGTAGACATAATCGCTAAAGATCGACTTCGGCACGAAGATCTGTCCGAAACCGGGTATGGCGGCGGACACGGCATCGCGAAACTCGCTGCTGGCCTGCAGCCAGCGGGTGAAATCCTTCGGCTCCCCGGTCGCCACGGAGAGATCCCGGGCGCGACTGTTGAGAATCTCGGTCGAACGCGCGCCGGCAAGCGCCTGTCCGCCGCTGATGGTGGGCGCGGGATCGAAGAGGCGCAACCGGAAGGGTTGCGAGACCGTCTTCAGGAGAGCGATGGCCATCATGATGCCGGAGAAGCCGCGACCGACCACCGCGATATCGAGCGGGTCGCCAGGTGCGCGTCGGCTGGACATGGAAAAGCCCTGAACCGTCATATCATTCCTCCCTTGCTGCCACCTCTGGCAGGTGTCGGATTGTTGAACCTGATGCCCTCGCCCCGATCGTCCCTGGGACGTCACCGGCGCATGCGTTCACACATATGCGGTTTCTGTCGTGATCCTGGATTACACCATGGGTCCGGCCCGCCATCAAGCGGTTTTCACGATCCGTTAAAGTCTGCCATCGACGGGTAGGATGCCCCGTCGGACGAAAAGGCCGTCATACAACGAGAAAGGGGCCGCTTTCGCAGCCCCTCGTCTGGTTCTCAGCGAACGGCGCGATGCGCCTGCTGTCGCTCCATCCGTCGGATGAAGGCATTGATATCGGCGCGACCGCTGCGCACCTGACGCTTGCGCACCATGATGCCCATGATGCGGGCCGCCGTGGACACCGTCATGTCGTCGAGCGGGCTTTCGCTCGACCACGGCTTGGTCAACTGCGACGTCACCACCTCCCGGACGGACGTCGGCAGAATATCGGTGCATCCGCGCATATGATCGAAGATCAGCGTGATCGGCAGGAGTGCACCTTGGTAGTAGAGGGTCGGCGCATCGGCGCCGCCGTCCCATTCCTCATAGGCGTCGATCGCCTCGCGGAACAGCTGATGCAGGGTAATCGGAGCATGCCCCTGGTGAAGCTCTGGCAGTAGAGTGTTCATCTGCGTCTCCTCACTTTGCTTCGACGCGGGCGGGTCGCGCCTGCACATTTCCGCCTGACGTATTAATGACCTGCTTTGCCGTCCGGTTCCAGCCTTGCGAGAAATTTTTTTGCGCATTTCAGGGCAGCGATAATTCTTAAGTCAACGATTACAATACTGTAGCAAAGGTACATCGGCCTTTCACCCCTGTTGGGCGTGTCGCGTGGAAAGGGCTGATTAACCTTTATTTTCTATTGAATAGAGGTGCCCATCGGCCCTCATGTTCCCGAGTTTGCAGGTTCCCATGCGTCTATCCAGAACGAATCTTCCCCACGGTATCGAAACGACGAAAGCGGAGGATGCGCACCAGCGCATCGAGCCGGTCAAGCGCATCTACGGCACGCCGGAGACGCTCGGCAGCGCTTTCCTGTCGGGCACCGATACGGAGAATGCCGACGAGATGGCCGCGGGCGAGATCGAAGGACGCGCACCGATCTGGCAGAGCAACTTCGTCATCGGCCCGAATGTCCGCTTCACCCGGACACCGGACAGCGCCTACCCGAAACGCAGCCCGAAATCGCCGCACATGCTCGAAATGGTGCAGATCAACGAGCCCCTCGCCGCGTTGACCGCGGACATGACAGAGGCCAACGCCTCAATGGAACGCCCCGAAATGACACAGACCTTCGATATCCCCACCGACTTCGCGACAGCGCGTGGCGCGCTCGCCTTGGCGCTGAAACTGCGCCGCGAGTTTTCCCAGCCGGAGGGCTGGCCTCAGGCGCAGATCGAAGCACCGCGCGCCGGCGCGCCGGCGGCAGCGCAGACGATGGAAGCGGAGCCTGTCCTGACGCCTGTCATCGAGACCGTGACCGTCGAGGCGGAGCCGCCCGCCATCGCGACCGTCGCACCCCGCGCCTTCAGCTTTGCGATCAACGACGCGCTCTTCTTCGAGACACTGCTGTCGAACCCGGATTTCGATCCGTCGCTCTCTCTCGTTCCCGCTCCAGCCATTCGCGAGGCCGCGGCTGTCGAGACGGTGCCCGAGCAGGCCGCCACCTCGCCCGAAACGCTTGCGCTTTCGACGCCACCCGTCACGCCGGCCATCGCGTTTCGCGCAAGCCCGGAATCCGTCACGGCGCTCTACCGCGTGATCGAGGTCGGCGCGACCAAGCCCCCGATCTTGCCGATCGCCGAAGACGTCGCGACGGTCGAAGCCGAGCCTGCGCCACATGCTGCCCCGGAGCCGGTTGCCGCCGAAGTCTCCGCCGTTCCCGAAGTTGCCGAGGCGGATGCGCCGGCTGCCTTCAAGCCGCGCATCCGCGCCGCGCAGGTTCTCGCCGGACGTCTGACCCCCTCTCTGCAACTGAGTGCCGCCGCCCGCGCCATCGATCTCTCGGTGTTGCCGGAGATGGAGGGCTATCAGCTGCCGCCGGTCGATCTTCTGCAGGAGCCGGTGTTCCAGCAGACCACCTCCATGAGCCAGGAAGCGCTGGAGCAGAGCGCCGGCCTGCTGGAAAGCGTGCTGGAGGACTTCGGCGTCCGCGGCGAGATCATCGATGTCCGGCCGGGCCCGGTCGTCACGCTTTATGAATTCGAGCCGGCACCGGGCGTCAAATCCTCGCGCGTCATCGGCCTCTCCGACGATATCGCCCGCTCCATGTCGGCCCTGTCGGCCCGTGTCGCGGTCGTTCCCGGCCGCAACGTCATCGGCATCGAGCTGCCCAATCCGGTGCGCGAAACGGTCTATTTCCGCGAGATGATCGAGTCCCACAGCTACGAGGAAACGAAGTTCAAGCTGCCGCTCTGCCTCGGCAAGACGATCGGCGGCGAGCCGGTCGTGGCGGAACTCGCCAAGATGCCGCACCTGCTCGTTGCGGGAACGACGGGTTCCGGCAAGTCGGTGGCGATCAACACGATGATCCTGTCGCTGCTCTACCGGCTGAAGCCCGAGGAATGCCGCCTGATCATGGTCGATCCGAAAATGCTGGAACTGTCGATCTACGACGGCATCCCGCATCTCCTGACGCCCGTCGTCACCGACCCGAAGAAGGCCGTCATGGCACTGAAGTGGGCGGTGCGGGAAATGGAAGACCGCTATCGCAAGATGTCGCGGCTCGGCGTGCGCAATATCGACGGCTATAACGGCCGCGCGGCCATCGCCCGCGCCAAGGGCGAAACGGTGTTCACGACGGTCCAGACCGGTTTCGACCGCGGCTCCGGCGAGCCGGTGTTCGAGGAGCAGGAACTCGATCTCGCGCCGATGCCCTATATCGTCATCATCGTCGACGAGATGGCCGACCTGATGATGGTGGCCGGCAAGGAGATCGAAGGCGCGATCCAGCGGCTCGCCCAGATGGCGCGTGCCGCCGGCATCCACCTGATCATGGCGACGCAGCGTCCCTCGGTCGATGTCATCACCGGCACGATCAAGGCCAACTTCCCGACCCGCATCTCCTTCCAGGTGACGTCGAAGATCGACAGCCGCACCATCCTGGGCGAGCAGGGTGCCGAACATCTGCTCGGACAGGGCGACATGCTGCACATGGTCGGCGGCGGACGCATCGCCCGTGTCCACGGGCCGTTCGTCTCCGACGAAGAGGTCGAGAAGGTCGTCACTCATCTGAAGGCCCAGGGCCGTCCCGAATATCTCGGCACCGTGACGGAGGATGCCGACGAGGTGGAAGAGGCTCCCGAAGAAGATACGGCCGTGTTCGACAAGTCCGGCATGGCCGAGGAAGACGGTCAGGACCTCTACGACAAGGCCGTGAAGGTGGTGCTGCGCGACAAGAAGTGCTCGACCTCCTACATCCAGCGCCGCCTCCAGATCGGCTATAACCGGGCCGCCTCCCTGGTGGAGCGCATGGAGCGCGAAGGCCTGGTCGGCGCGGCGAACCATGTCGGCAAGCGGTCGATCATTGCCGGCGGACGCGACGTCATGGAGCCCGTCGCCATCGAGCCCGCTATGATGGAAAGCGACGATTGAGAAACCGGGATGCGCCGCGGCATGGCAACATGCCTCGGCGCTCTCGCATCATGTCCTGTCAAAGCGCTGGAACCAAATTCTGCCAATTGGATTGAAGGAGATTGTTCAAGGCGCGAAATGGCGCGTGGGAGGTCGTATCATGATGAAAATTATCGTTTCTGCCGGCATGGCGCTGGCGATTGCAGCGGGCGGAACCGCAGGGTTTGCGGGCGTTGCCAACGCCCAGGGTGTCGAGCTGCGTGTCGGCCCGGACGGCATTCGTCCGGTCATTCGCGAGCCCCGTCGGGAGCGTGGTCGCGATCGCTGCGGCGAGCGTGAAGCCCGCGCCGCTGCCCGCGATTCCGGCCTGCGCGATCCCGAGGTCGTCCGCGTCACCGAACGTCGCGTCGTCGTCGAAGGCATGACCCGCCGCGGTCCGCAGCGCATCACGTTCGCCAACCGGGACGGCTGCCCTGAAATCTGAGCCGTCCATTCTGAAAAGCCACACCGAACAAAAGGGCTTCCGCGTCGCCGCGGAAGCCCTTTTTATTGACCTCGACGTCGATCCGTGAGGATCCGGATCAGTCGAGCAGTTCGGCCGGAACCTTGCCGCCGTTTTCCGACAGCTTCTGCAGCAGCGCTTTGTGCAGGAACATGTTCATCTTGCCGGAATCGTTCGCGTCGCCGGTATAATGCAGCTCCTGCGCCAGTTCCTTGCGTTCCGAAAGGCTCGCTTCCATGCCAAGCGCCTTCATCAGATCGACGATCGAGTGGCGCCAGTCGAGCTTCTGGCCCTTGGCGGCAACGGCCTTGTCGAGCATGGCTGCGACATCGACCGGACCGGATGCCGATGTGGCCGAAGGTGCCTGCGACGGCGCCGCTGCCGGGGTCCCGGACGTCGTGCCCGCCGTAGCCGTGCCTGCCGTTCCCGTCGGGGCAACCGGCGTGGCCGAGGGTGCCGTCGATGCGACGACGGGACCGGTGCCGGTCGGGTTGATGGTCGTGCCGGTCGGCGACGCGGGTGCAGCGGCCTTATCGTGATGGCCGAAGATCGCGTCCTTGATCTTATCGAAAATGCCCATTGGGAACGTCCTCCTGTGGTGGGGCGGCGCATTGCATGCGCACCGTCCTCAACGCTTTACCTATGCCGCAGGTTTCGTTCTCCAAGACCTCGCTCCGGAATGGCAACCGAAAGATGCGGGTTAACGCGCGTTTCCGGCACCCAGGCGTCGCGGAGGCCGCCTCACAGCCAGAAATTTCCCTTCAAATCATCGGCGTTTTGCTCTAAAGCGCGAGCAATTCCCTCTTCTGGAAACGAAAGTCGCAAGGCCATGGACAAGTTCGTCAAGCTCACCGGCGTCGCCGCTCCCCTGCCCGTCGTCAATGTCGACACGGACATGATCATTCCGAAGGATTACCTGAAGACGATCAAGCGCACCGGGCTCGGCACCGGCCTGTTCGCCGAGGCGCGCTACAACGAGGACGGCACGCCGAACGAAAGCTTCGTTCTGAACAAGCCCGCCTACAAAGATGCCAAGATCCTCGTTGCCGGCGACAATTTCGGCTGCGGCTCCTCGCGCGAACATGCGCCGTGGGCACTGCTCGACTTCGGCATCCGCTGCGTCATCTCGACGTCGTTTGCCGATATCTTCTACAACAACTGTTTCAAGAACGGCATCCTGCCGGTCGTCGTCAGCCCCGAAGACCTGGAAAAGCTGATGGACGATGCGAGCCGCGGCTCGAACGCCGTCCTCACCGTCGATCTCGAAAACCTGGAGATCACCGGCCCCGACGGCGGCAAGATCAGCTTCGAGCTCGACGCCTTCAAGCGTCATTGCATGCTGAACGGTCTCGACGATATCGGCCTGACGCTGGAAAAGGTCTCGGCCATCGATGGCTTCGAGAAGGCCAATGCCGTCGAGCGGCCCTGGGCTTGATGCCCGACGCTGAAGCACCGGAAACCCGTCGCCTGATCTCTTCCGGCTCGCCGTTCGAAAGAACGGCGGGCTATTCGCGTGCCGTGGTGCAGGGCGACTGGTGCTTCGTCTCGGGCACGACGGGCTATGACTACGCGACGATGACCATGCCCGACACGGTTGAAGAACAGGCCCGCAATTGCCTGAGGACCATCGACGGCGTCGTCCGGGAAGCCGGCTTCTCTTTGTCCGATGTCGTTCGCTGCCACTATTACATCACCGATGCCGCCTTCGCCGACCGGGTTTTCCCGATCCTCGGGGAAGCCTTCGGCGAGATCCGCCCGGCGGCCACCATGGTCGTCTGCAGCCTGATCCGCCCGGAAATGCTGATCGAGATCGAGGTCACGGCCCTTCGCCGCTGATCGCGACGCCAATGCCTAGCCCCAACGCAAGAACGCCCCGCTTTCGACGGGGCGTTCTCGTATCCGGTGATTCGATCGCTGACGGATCAGGCAGCCGTCGCGCGGCGGACGTCGTCGTCCGTCAGGATGCCCGAGGCCCGCAGCAGGGCTGCAAAGCGGCCGTTGGACTGGCTGAGTTCGTTGAACCCGCCCATTTCGACGATCCGGCCACGGTCCATGAAGACCACCAGGTCGGCTTCGCGAACCGTCGAGAGACGGTGTGCGATGATGAAGGTCGTGCGATCCTTGCGCAGGTTGTCGATGGCGTCCTTCACCCGGTTTTCGGTTTCCACGTCGAGCGCGGAGGTGGCTTCGTCCAGCACCAGGATCGGTGCGTTCTTCAGGATGGCACGAGCGATCGCGATCCGCTGGCGCTCGCCGCCGGAGAGGCGGTTGCCCCGTTCGCCGACCCGTGTGTCGTAACCCGTGTCGCGGCTTTCGATGAAGTCCGAAGCAGCGGCAGCTTCAGCGGCCTTCACGACCTCTTCGAGCGTGGCATCTTCGCGGCCCAGACGGATGTTGTCCGAAATGGACCGGTTGAGCAGGCCGGCATCCTGGAAGACGGTGGCGATCGAGGCACGCAGCGACTTGCGGGTCACCTTGGCAACATCGACGCCGTCGATCAGGACCTTGCCGGAGGCCGGTTCGTTTACACGCTGCAGCATGTTGATCAGCGTGGTCTTGCCGGAGCCGGTCGGGCCGACGATGGCGATGGTCTGGCCGGCTTTCACCTTGATGTTGATGTCGTGCAGGCCATCCGAAGTGCCCGGGAAGTGATAGGTCAGGTCACGGAACTCGACGTCGCCACGAACATGGTTCAGTTCACCGGCATCGGCAGGCTCTTCACGGTCACGAACCGAGTCTTCCAGGTTGAAGAAGTCTTCCAGCTTGGCGCGGGCTTCGAAGATCTGGTTGACGAAGTTCTTCATCTGGTCGAGACGGCCGATCAGAAGGTTCGCAAAGCCGATGAAGGCAACCACTTCGCCGACACCCAGTTCGCCGCGCTGGACGAGGATGGTGCCGATGACGAGGATCGTCATCATGGAGATCGTGGAAGCCATGCGGTTGAGGCCGCTGGCCAGCGCCCACCAGTCGAGGACCGGCAGCTGGACCGACATGAGCTTCTGCGTGAAGGCCTTCAGTTCGCGTGTTTCGGCTTCGATACGGTTGTAGCTGTGAACGACCGAGACATTGCTGATGGCGTCCGACACATGGCCGAACACGGTGTGATAGTGACCTTCGACCGCAGCCTGGCCGTCCTTTGTCTTCGCCATGACAAGCTTGCCGATGACGACATAGAGCGTGCCGAGAACGACGAGGACGATCGACAGGCGCCAGTCCATCGCAAAGGCGGTGGGAACCAGCAGCGTCAGCGCAACGGCCGTCGAGAGATGCTCGCGCATGAATTCGAGCCAGAGGCCGAACAGCGTTTCGCAAGCCCGCAGCAGCGTATGCAGCGCGTTCGACGTGCCACGCTGGCTGTGCCAGGACAGCGGCATGGAAATGATGCGGCTGAAGGCTTCCGTGATCAGCGTCGCGCGGCGCTGATGCGCCAGGCGGTCGGCCTCACGGGCAACCAGCACGAAAGCAATGGTGTTGAAGATGCCGAGCGTCGCCCACATGATCAGGGTCGACGTGACTTCCGTCTTGGAGGAGATCGCGTCGATGATGCGGCCGAACAGGATCGGCTCGGCGATCGTGATGCAGGCCAGGACGATATTGGCGACCACGATGGCGGAAACGCGAAGCTTGTGAGCGGCGAGATACTGGAGGGCTCTCGCATAGACCTGAAACAATGACACTATCTTATCCCTCGTGGGAAAACTCGTTGTCGCGCCAGACCGGCCAACCGGCCCGGCTTGATGGCGAACCGGTCAGAAGGCGTGCTTCTCCCTGTTCGATGACGCCACTATCGCAATCGCAACATGAATGGTCGCTGAACGGGGTATTCATGTTGCGTCGCAGCGAAATGGAGGCGGTGCATTCACCGCGCGCAACAGCCCTTCCGAGAGTGTCCGGGATTGGCTATCGTGTTGCGTCAGTGTCGCTGAACACGCTGCAGTCCGGGACTTCGATCGCTTGCAAGCACGGGACGAGAGAGGGCGTCGAATATGACATGCGCATGAAATCCGAAATTGAACTTCCGAATGGCAACCGATAGAAGTTATTCCGCGGTGCAGCAGAACCGCATGTCAAGGTGTAGGAGGCCAGCTTGTCCATCAAAAAGATTCTCGTTGCCAATCGATCGGAAATCGCGATCCGCGTGTTTCGGGCAGCCGACGAGCTGGGCCTGAAGACGGTGGCGATCTGGGCCGAAGAGGACAAGCTTGCCCTGCACCGCTTCAAGGCGGACGAAAGCTACCAGATCGGGCGGGGGCCCCATCTGGAGCGCGACCTCGGACCGATCGAAAGCTATCTCTCGATCGACGAGATCCTGCGGGTCGCCAAGCTCTCGGGCGCGGATGCGATCCATCCGGGTTACGGCCTGTTGTCGGAGAGCCCGGAATTCGTGGATGCCTGCAAGGAAGCCGGCATCATCTTCATCGGCCCGACGGGCGACACGATGCGCCGCCTCGGCAACAAGGTCGCCGCCCGCAATCTGGCCATCGAGATCGGCGTTCCCGTGGTCCCTGCCACCGAACCGCTGCCCGACGATATGGCGCAGGTGGCGCGCATGGCCGAGGAGATCGGCTATCCGATCATGCTCAAGGCCTCCTGGGGCGGCGGCGGGCGCGGCATGCGCGCCATCCGCGACCCGAAGGATCTTGCCCGCGAGGTGACGGAAGCCAAGCGCGAGGCGAAGGCCGCTTTCGGCAAGGACGAAGTCTATCTGGAAAAGCTGGTGGAGCGTGCGCGCCATGTGGAAAGCCAGGTTCTGGGCGACACCCACGGCAATGTCGTGCACCTGTTCGAGCGTGACTGTTCGGTTCAGCGCCGTAACCAGAAGGTCGTGGAGCGGGCGCCCGCCCCCTATCTGAACGAAGCGCAGCGCCAGGAGCTTGCAGCCTACTCGGTCAAGATCGCCCAGGCGACCAGCTACATCGGCGCCGGCACGGTCGAGTATCTGATGGATATGGACACCGGCAAGTTCTACTTCATCGAGGTGAACCCGCGCATCCAGGTCGAGCACACCGTGACCGAAGTCGTCACCGGCATCGACATCGTCAAGGCGCAGATCCACATTCTCGACGGCCATGCGATCGGGACGCCGGAATCGGGCGTGCCGAAGCAGGCGGACATCCGGCTGAACGGCAACGCGCTTCAGTGCCGCATCACCACGGAGGACCCCGAGCAGAACTTCATTCCCGACTATGGCCGTATCACCGGCTATCGCTCGGCGGCCGGCTTCGGCATCCGGCTCGATGGCGGCACGGCCTATACCGGCGCGGTCATCACCCGCTTCTACGATCCGCTGCTGGTCAAAGTGACTGTCTGGGCGCCGGGAGCGGCCGAGGCGATCACCCGCATGGAGCGCGCCCTGCGCGAATTCCGTATCCGCGGCGTGGCGACGAACCTCACCTTCCTCGAAGCCATCATCACGCATCCAAAATTCCGGGACAATTCCTATACGACGCGTTTCATCGATACGACGCCGGAGCTCTTCCAGCAGGTCAAGCGTCAGGACCGCGCATCGAAGCTGCTGACCTATCTCGCCGACGTCACCGTCAACGGCCATCCCGAAGCCAAGGGCCGGCCGCGCCCGCCGGCCGATGTCGCAAAGCCGGTCGTGCCCTACGTCAAGACCGACATCGTGCCCGGCACCAAGCAGAAGCTGGACGAACTCGGGCCGAAAAAATTCGCCGAATGGGTGCGCGCCGAAAAGCCCGTGCTGATGACCGACACCACCATGCGCGACGGCCACCAATCGCTGCTGGCGACCCGCATGCGCACCTACGACATCGTACGGATCGCCGGTACCTATGCGAAAGCCCTGCCGCAGTTGTTCTCGCTCGAATGCTGGGGCGGCGCGACCTTCGACGTCTCCATGCGCTTCCTGACCGAAGACCCGTGGGATCGGCTCGCCCGCATCCGCGAGGACGCGCCGAACCTGCTGCTGCAGATGCTGCTGCGCGGGGCGAACGGCGTCGGCTACAAGAACTATCCCGACAATGTCGTCAAATACTTCGTGCGCCAGGCCGCCCGCGAAGGCATCGACGTGTTCCGCGTGTTTGACTGCCTCAACTGGGTGGAGAACATGCGCGTGTCGATGGATGCCGTGAACGAGGAGAACCGCATCTGCGAGGCGGCGATCTGCTACACGGGCGACATTCTTAACTCTGCTCGCCCGAAATACGACCTGAAATACTACACGGCCCTTGCCGGCGAGCTGGAACGGGCCGGCGCCCACATGATCGCGCTGAAGGACATGGCCGGCCTGCTGAAGCCGGCGGCGGCCACGGTGCTGTTCAAGGCGCTGCGCGAGGCGACAGACCTGCCGATCCATTTCCACACGCACGACACCTCGGGCATTGCCGCGGCAACCGTGCTCGCCGCCGTGGATGCGGGCGTCGATGTGGTCGATGCCGCGATGGACGCGCTGTCCGGCAACACCTCTCAGCCCTGCCTCGGCTCGATCGTCGAAGCGCTGAAGGGCTCCGAGCGCGATCCGGGTCTCGATCCCGAAGCGATCCGCCGCATCTCCTTCTACTGGGAAGCCGTGCGCCACCAGTATGCGGCCTTCGAGAGCGATCTCAAGGGACCGGCATCGGAAGTCTATCTCCATGAAATGCCGGGCGGCCAGTTCACCAATCTCAAAGAACAGGCGCGCTCGCTGGGTCTGGAGACCAAGTGGCATCGGGTCGCCCAGACCTATGCCGACGTCAACCAGATGTTCGGCGACATCGTCAAGGTCACGCCGTCCTCCAAGGTGGTGGGCGACATGGCGCTGATGATGGTGAGCCAGGATCTCTCCGTTGCCGATGTCGAAAATCCGGCAAAGGACGTGTCCTTCCCGGAATCGGTCGTCTCCATGCTGAAGGGCGATCTCGGTCAGCCTCCGGGCGGGTGGCCGGAAGCGCTGCAGAAGAAAGCGCTGAAGGGCGAGGACGCCTATACCGATCGCCCGGGGTCGCTGCTGCCGGACGCCGATCTCGATGCCGAACGCCAGGAGGTCGAGGCCAAGATCGGCCGTCCGGTGTCGGATGCCGAGTTCGCCTCCTACCTCATGTATCCCAAGGTTTTCACCGACTACGCGCTGGCGGTCGAGACCTACGGTCCCGTCTCGGTGCTGCCGACGAATGCCTATTTCTACGGACTGACGACGGGCGAGGAGCTTCTACCCGAGATCGAGCGCGGCAAGGCGCTGGTCATCCAGCACCAGGCCAAGAGCGAGCCGGACGAGCAGGCCATGGTCAAGGTCTTCTTCGAGCTGAACGGCCAGGCCCGCATGATCAAGGTGCCCGACCGCAACCGCGCGGCGACCGCCGCCGTGCGCCGCAAGGCCGAAGCCGGCAACGTCGCCCATCTCGGCGCGCCGATGCCGGGCGTCGTCTCGACCGTCGCCATCTCCGCCGGCCAGACCGTCAAGGCCGGCGACGTGCTGCTCTCCATCGAAGCCATGAAGATGGAGACCGCGCTTCACGCCGAAAAGGACGGCACGATCGCCGAGGTGCTGGTGAAGGCCGGCGACCAGATCGACACGAAGGACTTGCTCGTCGTCTTCGGTTGAAGACTGCGACCCGATGACATCGAGAACACCGGCCGGCGACGGCCGGTGTTCTGCGTTCGAGCCGGTGTTCTGCGTTCGAGACCGGCTATCTCCAGGGTTTCGCGGGTCTCTGCTACAGAAATAGCGGCACGATCAGCGCGGTGACCAACGCGTTCAGCGCCATGGCAATGCCGGCAAAGAGGCCCGCCACCGGATCGACCTGAAAGGCACGGGCGGTACCGATGCCGTGGGACGCGAGACCCGCCGCAAAGCCGCGCGCCGCATAGTCGGTGATCCGCATGCGGTTCATCAAACCCGTGACGACGACCGCTCCGGTAATGCCGGTGAGGATGACGAAGACGGCGGTGAGGCCCGGATCGCCCCCGAGGCCTTTCGAAATCGCCATGGCGACGCCGGCCGTCGAGGATTTCGGCGCCATGGAGACGGTGAGGGCCTCGGGAAAGCCGAAGAGAGACCCGAGCGCGAGAACGCTGAGAACGGCGGTGACGCTGCCGGCGGCAAGCGCAGCCAGCATGGGCAGAAGATTGGCAACGACGAGCTTGATCTGCCGCACGAGCGGCACCGCCAGCGCGACCGTTGCCGGACCCAAGAGGAAGTGAATGAACTGCGCACCTTCGAAATAGGCGGGATAAGCGACGCCACCGAGCGTCAGACCCATGCCGATGACGATAACGGAGATCAGCACCGGATTGACCAGCGGATGTCCGTTCGCGCGGCGGGCAGCAGCATTGGCGAGCAGCCAGACGACGAGCGTCGCGGTCAGCCAGAACAGCGGCGTCGCCGAGAGATAGACCCAGAGGCTGGACGGCAGAAGGGGCACGCCCTGCGCCTGATCGGCCACCTGTCCGGAGAGGACCTGCGCCGAGAGCACCTGTTCGGATAAAGCTTGGGGAACCGTCAGCCTCTGCCCTGACGGCACTGCTGCCGGTATGCCCTCCATCGCCGTAAGGGCGGTCACGCTCATACCGATCATGGCTTGCGCCTCCACCTGTGCTCCAGATGCTTGGCCAATGTGAAGGCCCAGACGGTGACGACGAGCGTGACGATGGTGGAGACGAGGATGGCGGCAAGAATCGGCAGGCCCAAGGACATGACGAGATCGAGATGCTGGATGATGCCCACCCCCGCGGGCACGAACAAAATGCCGAGATTGGCCAGAAGCCCGTCTGCGACCTTGCCCGTGGATTGCTCCATGGCGGCTGCAGCCGGCAAGCGACGTGTCGCCAGCAGAAAGACCGCCAGCAGCGCCAGCCCGATGACGGGGCCCGGAACCTGCCCCCCGCTCGCATAGGACAGAACCTCGCCCACGAGTTGGAAGCCAAGCAGCCATGTGATGCCTTGGATCATGCCAGGTGTCTCCTCGGGTTCGGCACGCAAAACTTGCGCTGGATTCTGCTTGTGAACCGCCGCTCCCGAAAGCGTCAAGACGTCTGAAACGAGACGCGGCGACCTCAGTCTTTTCGCCGTCAATCAGATCATATTCGATGGACCCCTTTGCATATCTGTCAAAATTGTTTATGCACGTTCATACCGATTCATGCACGATTGGACGAGATGAATGTCGAGCGATCTGCTGTCGCGCGAAAGACAGGATGCAATCAGGATCGAGCTCCGCCAGTCCGGCCGGGTTCTGGCCGGCGACCTTGCGCGTCACTTCAAGGTCTCGGAGGACACGATCCGGCGTGACCTGCGCGACATGGCTGCGGCCGGCCTCTGCGAACGGGTCTATGGCGGTGCACTGGCCTTGCCGTCGGAACAGCCGTTTTCAGTGCGGACCGGCATCTCGCGCGGGCGCAAGCAGGCGCTGGCCGAGGCCGCCGTCACGCGCCTGAAGGACGGGATGACGGTGTTCGTCGATGCCGGATCGACCAATCTCGCCATCGTCCAGGCGCTCCCGCCGGGGCTCTCCCTCACTCTGGCCACCAACATGCCGGCCATCGCCACGGCCGCGCTGGAACATCCCCGGCTCGAGGTCATCACCATCGGCGGTCGGATCGACCGGCATGTCGGCGCGGCGATCGGCCGGCAGGCGGAGCGGGATCTGCAGATGCTGCGACCGGACCTCTGCATTCTCGGCGCCTGCGGCATCGACAGTGCGGCGGGCCTGACGGGCCTCGTCTATGACGACGTGGCCTTCAAGACGATCGCTGCGGCCCATGCGGCCGCCGTGCTCGTCGCCTGTACGACCGACAAGCTGGGCGCGGTCCATCCCTTCGTCATCGCCGCCCTCAACGACCGGATGACGCTGACGCTCGAGGCGGACGCGCCGGATGCGGTCACCGCCGGGCTTGAGACGACGGGCGTCACCATTCTGCAGGCGCAGCCGGTCGCCGGCTGATCCGCACACGGAACCAGAACGACACGATCCGGTCGCAGGCCGGAAGGAGACAGATGATGGACCACCACACCACCGCAGGCGCATCCGACGCCCCAAGAGAGATGGCCCCGCAGGGCTACATGCCGCGGATCCGGCTCGCCGTGTCCCTGCTGTTCCTCATGAACGGCTTCATGATGGGCAGCTGGGCGCCGAAAATCCCCGTACTGAAAGACCGTCTCGGCATCAGCGAGGGCATGCTCGGCCTGCTGATTCTCACCTTCGGCATCGGCTCGCTTCTGATGATGCCCATTGCAGGCGGCCTGATCTCCCGGCTCGGCTCGCAAAAAATCTCCAAGCTGATGGCGGCCTGCCTCGTGCCCGTCCTGCTCGTGCTCAGCCTGGTGCCGGGCCTGCCTCTCGCCTTCGTGGGCCTGTTTCTGTTCGGTGGCTTCATCGGCGCGATGGACGTGGCGATGAATGCCAATGCGGTGGCCGTGGAGAAGCGCATGCGGCGGGCGATCATGTCGTCCTGCCATGCCTATTGGAGCCTCGGCGCACTGGCCGGTGCGGCGCTCGGCGGCCCGGCGATCGCGCAGTTCGGCGAGATCATGCATGCGGTCCTCGTCACCATCGCCGGCTTTGCGATCCTTGCCATCGCCTGGCCGATGGTCATGGCCGACCATCCGCATCCCGAGGCGGAAACGGAGAAGCTGGCCCTGCCGCGCTCGCCGCTGCCCTGGCTGATCGGCATCGTCGCGTTGTTTTCGATGATCCCCGAGGGATCGGTCATCGACTGGAGCGCGCTCTACCTGCGCAACGAACTCGGCGCATCGGTCGCCTTGTCGGGCTACGGCTTTGCCGCCTTCTCCGCCACCATGGCAATCATGCGCTTTGCCGGCGATCATGTCCGTGATCGCTTCGGCGCGGTGAGGACGCTCCGGGTCTGCACCCTGCTTGCCCTCGTCGGGCTGGTGATGGCCGGGCTCGCACCCGATGCGACGGTCGCCATCATCGGCTTTGCACTCGCCGGCATCGGCATTTCCAACATGGTGCCGATCGCGTTTTCGGCAGCCGGCAATCTGCCGGGTCTGGCGCCCGGCATCGGCCTCTCGGTCGTGACCTTCATGGGCTATTCGGGCATTCTGTTTGCCCCGTCCCTCATCGGCTTCATTGCCGAGCATGTCGGCTTCTCGATCATCTTCACCTCCATCCCCGCATTGTTCATCGTCGTCCTCCTGCTGTCGGGCCATGCGGTTCATGCCGATGCGACGAAGGACTGAGTTGAAGCCAGGCAAGACGGCGGGTGCGCGTCATGAATTCGCCGCCAAGATCTGATGGAGGACGGGGGCTGCCATGGCCCCTTTTCGACCCTTGAGAGGCGCCGTCAGTTGACAGCGCGGCGATCCTCCTGCACCTCAGGGGCGCCGATCGACCGGGAATGCACGAGGCCCACCATGTCCATGTCCTTTGCCTTCGAACCCCAGCCACGCCGCGAAACGGTCGGGGTGGATGTCGGGGGTGTCCTCGTCGGCGGCGGCGCGCCCGTCGTCGTGCAGTCGATGACCAATACCGACACGGCCGACGTGGATGCGACGGTAGCGCAGGTGGCGGCCCTTCACCGCGCCGGCTCGGAACTCGTGCGCATCACCGTCGATCGCGACGAGAGCGCGGCCGCCGTGCCGCGTATTCGCGAGCGGCTGGAGCGCCTCGGCCTCGACGTGCCCCTGATCGGCGATTTCCATTACATCGGCCACAAGCTGCTCGCCGATCACCCGGCCTGCGCGGAGGCCCTGGCCAAATACCGGATCAATCCCGGCAATGTCGGCTTCAAGGAAAAGAAGGACCGGCAGTTCGGCGCCATCATCGAGCGGGCGATCGAATACGACAAACCCGTTCGCATCGGCGTCAACTGGGGTTCCCTCGACCAGGAGCTCCTGACCCGCCTGATGAACGACAATCAGGAAAAAGGCTTTCCGCTCACCGCGCAGCAGGTCATGCGCGAAACCATCGTGCAGTCGGCGCTGATTTCGGCGGAACTTGCCGAAGAGATCGGGTTGCCGCGCAACCGGATCATTCTCTCGGCTAAGGTTTCCAACGTTCAGGACCTCATTCCGACCTATGCCATGCTCTCGGTGCGCACCAATCACGCGCTCCATCTCGGCCTGACGGAAGCCGGCATGGGCTCCAAGGGCATCGTCGCCTCCTCCGCTTCGCTCGGCATTCTGATGCAGCAGGGCATCGGCGATACGATCCGCATTTCGCTGACGCCGGAGCCCGGCGGCGACCGCACCCGCGAGGTGCAGGTGGCGCAGGAACTCTTGCAGGTCATGGGCTTCCGCCAGTTTGTCCCCGTTGTCGCCGCCTGTCCGGGCTGCGGACGCACGACATCCACCGTGTTTCAGGAGCTCGCCCAGAAGATCCAGGACGACATCCGCCGCAATATGCCGGTCTGGCGCGAGAAATATCCGGGCGTCGAAGGCCTGAAAGTTGCCGTCATGGGCTGCATCGTCAATGGTCCCGGCGAAAGCAAGCACGCCGACATCGGTATTTCCCTTCCGGGAACCGGCGAACTCCCTGCGGCGCCGGTCTATATCGACGGCAAGAAGGCCCTGACCATCCGCGGCACCAACATCGCCGGCGATTTCGAAACGCTCGTTGGCGAATATATCGAAAAGCGCTTCGGCCAGGGCCAGGCCGCGGCGGAGTGAGGCGATACGCGCGATCCGGAGAGAACAGCGAGGGGATGACACCCTCCCGTTCACCTGCTGGCTGCGGTCCGGCTTCGTCACGCCCGCACCCTTGGGATTTGCCGGGCAATGTCGCCCGCGCCGTGCGCGACAAGCCGACAGCCAAGGCCGAGGGAGGACCATCTGGAGAAGCAAAGTGCCCCTCCAGACCTCGTCTATCCGGTCTACAGGATGAAAAAATCAGTCGTCAAAGTGACCGCATCGTCCAGGTGGATCGCGAAGTCGGCCTTCCGATCGCCGTTCACGTCGCCATAGACATAGGTATCCGAGGCCATCTTCTCGACCCGAAGTTCGCCGGCTTTGCCTGTGAAGGCCTTGCCGCCGATCAGCGTAAACGCGTTGTTTCCAGCAATCTTGGTGTTCGCATCGATCTGGGAGAGATCGATCTTGTCGCCGTCGGCACGCGAGAAGTCGAAGATCGTATCCCGGCCGGATGCCGCCACGGTCGAGTCCGAAAGCGCCTTGAACGCGAACATGTCCTTCCCCGCCCCGCCAGAGAGCGCGTCAGCCCCCGCGCCGCCGGACAGCGCATCGTTCCCTGCCCCACCGCTGAGCGCATTGGCATTGGCGTCGCCATAGAGCTTGTCGGCATATTTCGAGCCGGTCAGGTTCTCGACGGAGACATACACATCCCCTTTGGCCTCGTTGGTGCCGCTGATAGTCGTCGCCAGACTGGCCGTTACGCCGCTCGTTGCGTTTTCGTACGACGCCGTATCCCGCCCCGCGCCCCCAACAAGTTTATCCGAACCCAAGCCACCGATCAGGATATCGTTGCCCGCAAGTCCGAACAACGTATCGGCATAAGCGGTGCCCGTAACCGTGTCGTTCCCTGACAGCAGCAGCTTCAAACCATCCATTGCCGTGCCGTCGATCGTCTTGCTCAGCGCAACGGCCGAAAGACCGAGATCCGTCGCGGCAAAGAGAACCTTCCCATTCGTCACCTGGGTCAGCGCGTTCACGGTTCCGCTTTTCAGACCGTAGATCTCGCCATTCTCGATCTGGTAGGTCAGGTTTGTGCCCTTGACCTCCGTGTAATTGCGGCTGTCTCCATAGATCTTGAAACCACTGGCCGTCGGCGTCGACGCGTTATCGTAATCGAAGAAATCCAGCTCTTCGAACACGTTGAAGTCGAACCCCTTCCCTGCCCCAAGCGCACCAACAGTAATTTTTGCCATGTCCACACCTATGTTATCTGAGATTATTTGATCATAACAGTTTTCTAATATCTTATGAATGAACGATCTCTAAAACAACTCCGTTCCATTCGATGCTGTTGTTGATTTTTCCAGTCTTGCGACGATGCGGATTCGCCCAGCAGCCGGCTGCATGTTCGCTTCGGCTTGATCGTTTCGAACCGAAAAAAGTGAGAATCCGCGAGCTTCAAGTGAAGCAAGAGCGACAGAGTGAATGACCCAGTCTGTTCCACGCAACCCAAGTGCCGCGCCTTGACGCAATCAAAAGCTGAATAACCAGGCAGACGAACAGGTCACGATCGATGTCATTTCAAGCGCAAGATCTGGCGCCTTTAGAAATTGAGTGGTTCTAGCTGATACACAGCGTTCGCGCCGAAGACCGAGCCCCGTCGATCGCGAAGCGAACCATGACGGGAAAAAAGGCTGGAGCTGCCGTCAGATATCGATGCGCACAGGCAGAAAATGGCGGAGAGGGTGGGACTCTTCCCCAATTACAGCAAAACCAAAGGTTTCCGCCAATACACTGACAGATAAGCCCGATTACGATACTTCGAGCGATACATGGCGCGATACATTTTGGCAAGTCGACATTTTCGCTCGTCTTTTGGGCTCCGGTTTTGACTTGAAGATTGCATGCTGTCGGAGCCCTTCCGTTCAGATTGGTTGGGTCGTTGGTTTGCTCAAAGCGGCTATGGCCTGCGCCGGGTGCCACCTGCCCTTCTCCAGTCTGGAACGCACGACAGAGGCATGTTTGGCCGCGTCCACCGGACGCTTCGCCTTGTGTCGTGTCGTGTTGCAGAAGAGGCATGCAGCGACGATGTTCGTAGCCACGTCCTTGCCACCGTCTGTTCTCGCCTTGACATGCTCGGCGGTGCATCGAAACCGCTTTGCCAGACTGGGAGAAAGTCCATAGTGCACGATGAATTCATGCAGGCTGGTATCCCATCGGTTGCTGGCAATAGAAACAGCTCCCACCCTGGTTCCGGGCGGCCTGTCGTCTGAGATTCTTCAATTTGTTTGATGGCATGAGTCCACGTCCTTTGCTTCATTGCTGAAGCGGACGTGCAGCGACCGGGAAAAACGGTCACCCCTCAGTTGGGAGGAAAACCCTCGCACGAGACGACGTAAATCTACGTCACTCCGCAGTCTTTAAACGGTACGAGCGCCTATCGGACGTTTCGCTGACGGGCTCTTAGCAAACCCCAGGCGAGCAATTTATCTCGCCTCCATTCGATGTCAGCTTAACAAATGTTCTGCTGCAATCAAGTCTGGGATTACGCCTTCCCGATCGGGAGGATTTTTGTTGAGAAGCGCAATTCTTCCTCTTCGGTAAGTTTTCCCTAGTATTCCAAAAATCTTCCTGTACGGTAAGCTAACCATATGGAGAGTGCATGATGATCCATTCAGCTGCGGATTTCGGCGCGTTGGTTCGCGAACACAGAAAAAAGCAGGGCTGGACGCAGACCCAGTTGGCGGAACGGTGTGGGACCGGGGAACGCTTCATCGTCGATCTGGAAAATGGCAAGCCGAGTTGCCAACTCGAAAAGGCGCTCATCGCCGCACGGACGGTCGGCATTGATCTCGGTGACCTGAAATCCGCAGCCCCACCAGCTGTTGCGGATGCCGATGATGATCTCGCCTACCTGCCCCGTTTCTCTTGATCAGGCGTCGCCGTGACTACGATCTTCTATGAGAGCTTGCCTGTTGCCAATCTGATCGACCGCGATGGGATTTCGCTCGCCTATGAACCGAGCTGGGAACAACGCGCTTCGGCATTTCCAATCTCCCTGACGATGCCCTTGCGATCCGGCCCCTATGGCGCCGATCGGGTCATGCCGTGGCTTGCCAATCTTCTCCCTGAGACGCATCTCTCAGAGATCGGCCAGCGCCTAAAAGTTTCTCCGCAGGACATTATTGGTCTGCTGACGCGCCTGGGTCGCGATACCGCTGGAGCATTTTCGCTCGGGGAACCGCGCCGAGACGGAAATAATTTCCGCATCATCGAGAACGAGGCAGCGCTTGAACGCATCCTCGATGAACTGCCCGAACGCCCTTTTCTGATCGGAGAACGCGGCGTGTCGATGTCCCTGGCTGGCGTTCAGGACAAACTGCCCGTCTTCGTCGATAAGGACGGCAAGATAGCAATTCCCTTGGACGGCACGCCATCAACACACATCCTGAAGCCGGACATACGGCGTCTGGCGGACAGCGTCACGAACGAAGCTTTCTGCATGACCCTTGCCAAACTCTGTGGGCTGGAAACGGCCGAGGTGACGACGGGCCGAGCGGGTAAAAGAGACTACCTGCTAGTCAGACGTTACGACCGCATCGCCGACACCAAAGGCACGATCCGCCGCGTCCATCAGGAGGATTTCTGCCAGCTGCTCGGACTGTTTCCCTCGGAGAAATACGAGCGGACCGGGCTTGGCCAGCGCGGCGGCGCTTCGCTTACGCAGATGTTTGAGGCGCTGGCGCGGTACGTGTCGCCCGCCGAACGATTGAGGCTGCTCGACGCCGTCATCTTCAATATCCTGATCTGCAACTCCGACTCCCACGCCAAGAACTATTCGGTTCTTGTCGGTGCCGCCGGAACGGCGAAACTCGCGCCGCTCTATGACCTGATGTGCGCAGCGGTCTATAAGCAAGTTGATCAGTCGCTGCCTCAGCAGATCGGGACAAAGCGGAACGCCAACGAGCTACACGGTAAGGATTGGCAGCAATTCGCATCGGCCGTTGGCCTGAGCCACGCTCTCATGACAAGACGAGTACAGGAGCTTTCAGACAGCGTTTCCTCGCAGGTTGAGATCGCTTCAAACGTTGACTTAACGAACTCCCCCGCCAAGAGAGAAGTTTCAGACCGACTTGCCTTTGTTATTCGAAAGCGATGCTTGAAGATTAATCGGCAGGCCACTCTGTGACTGTCCTGCCAGTCTCATCATGCCGTGTGTAGCCACCGGATTTAACTGGATGGCAATATTTAAGGTTACAACTTTCGGCAGACTTGTGCGATTTTAAGTTGTCGCAAGATGGCAGGGGATTTGCCGTAATATTCTGGGGGGTTAAGTGCAGTTTGTAATTTCCATAGGAGATTTTTTCCGAGCCTCAATCTTGCATCTCGCGGGACTTTTGACACACGAATCTGCGCCAGGGTTTATTGCTTTTCTCCTGCTGCTGGCTCTCCTTGTGGTGTCGGTTGCATTTTGGCGCCGGGTAAGCAAGCAACGCCGCGCGGTGGTGTGGTTGCGCAAACAGATTTCCGCTAGCGCCAATGAAATCGAATTCAGCCGCGATATCGACGCCCTTTGCGCGAAAATCACAGAAAATGCAAAGTCTCCTGAACAGCGCCAACTTGCTCACGCATGGACCGAGTATCGGGAGACATTTGTTCCCCACGAGGAAGACGGCAATATCATTCTTCGAAATGCGGTCCGACCCTCGACGTTCTTGAATGTTGAAGATTTGGGTTTCGGGGCGGGAGCCTGGCGTATCGCTCCGGGCCTGTTCGTGACGATCGGACTGTTTCTGACGTTCCTTGGATTGATATCGGCATTGAATGCGATGTCTCAAGGCGACGAAATCAACAGCGCAACAATGAGAACGTTGCTAAGTATCGCGTCAGCAAAGTTCATAATGTCGCTGACAGGCCTCTTCTGCTCCATTGTCTTCACCGTCGTATTCCGCCGCGTTTACGGGTTGCTGCTGAAAGCCACGCATGGGCTTTGTGAGTCCATCGAGAAAAAGCTGACATACATCAGCCTTGAAGCGCTCGCGTCCGAACAGCTCCAGGCCGTTCGTGAACAACGTGAACACTTCCGCATCATCGGAATGGAATTGGTCGCCGAAATTGGTCGCCCACTTCGGGAAGAGCTGCCTAAGGCAATCTCTGCGTCCATCAGCGACGCGATGGCCCCTATGATGGACCGCGTTGGAAAGCTCGGCGCTGAAGGCGTCGGCGATCTGGTTTCCGGCCTCTCCAACAAACTCACCGACACAGTCGGCCTTGCCCTGTCCGATGCCAGCCAGCGTCTCTCGGAAGCCGGAATGAAGATCGGACAGCTAGCCGATCGCATGGACCAGAGTTCCGGCCGCATGGGTTCGGAGATGGAAACGGCGACGATGCGGGTCGCGCAAGCGGTCGAGGAGCTAAGGAACTCGATGGCCGCGACAACGCAGTCGGCGGGAGGGGCATTTACGCAGGGCGCGGAACGGCTGCTCGATGTCATGAACCAGACACTGGAGGGCATCCGCAGCAATACCGGGGAAGGCGCTCAGGCCATGTCCGCCGCCGCAGGCGAAATGCGCGCTGCTGCCGAATCGTTTCGCTCTGAAATCGAGGCTGCGGCGAAATCCGGCACCGAGGCCGCAAATGCACGAATTCAGGCTGCGACGTCGGACGCGAGCGGCTCGATCAGCGCCGCTGGCCAGAACGTCGTCGATGCCTTCGGCAGAACCAGTGCCGAGATCGCCCGGATTTCCGAGCAGGCCGCGATGAAGGCGGGCCAGGAACTGATGGCACCGCTGGAGGGCATCGCAGGTCAGCTCAAGGAGATGATCACAGGGCTCAATCAGAGCAATGCTGATCTGCGCCGAATGGCCGAGGGAGTGCGTGCAGGCGCAGATGCATCCTCCGAGGCGGCCGGCACCTTCCGTTCCGCATCCGGCGATCTCATTTCCGCCGCCACGCCAATCCGGTCTATTGCCGAACGGATCGATACATCGGTCCGTCAGCTGACCGACAGTACACAGCATGTTGCCAGCGTCGTCTCGAGAACCGCAGAGACGACGGCACAGTCTGCCGCAGCGGCCCTCGACGCCGCGGAAAAGATACTGGGGCAGGAGCGGCTCGCAATCGAGACCACGATGTCAGGTCTGAAAACTCTCGTGGACCAGATGCGCGGTCAGGGCGATCGTCTGGATGACATGGATAGCAAGCTTGGTAATGCGTTCGATATTTACACCGAGCAGGTCGCGCGCGCCATCGACGGAATGTTCGGGCATGTTCGCGAGATGCAGGATCGCTTGAACCCGGCTCTCGACACGATGAGGGAAATCGTTGAGCAGGCCGAGCAGTTTGCGCCGCAGTCACGGAGAGTGTGATGCGCGGCGGTTTCAGGGTTCAGCATCAGGAAGAAGAAGAGGAGAGCGCGTTCGTCTCCATGACGGACATGACCGTCAGCTTCCTGTTCATCGTCATGCTTCTTCTGGCGTTCTTCGCAAGCGAGTACAGCGAAAACGATACTGTCAGCAGGACGATCCACGAAGAGGTCGTGGCAGAACGCGACACGGCCCTGGAGGAGATAAAGAAGCTGCGCGCGCTCATCTCCGACAAGGAGAAACGCATCGATGAGCAGTCCGTCGAACTCGACACACAGCAGATCGAGATAGCTCAACTTCAGAAAAAGATCGCCGAACTGGAAGAGATCATCGCGAAATCCAAAAAGCCCGATCCTCTCGAAGCATATTTGACACGGTCGGCAGCGGAGCGGCGTCGAATTCTCGAGACACTCCGTAACCAGTTGAAAGTCGATTTTCCTGACCTGCAGGTCGTCATCAGCGAGGAAAGCGACGCACTCCGTTTCCAGGGCGAAGGTCTTTTTGACAGGGGTATCAGCACGTTGAAGGCTGACAGAAGGGCGGTCGTCGAAAAGATTGCCGCGCGCCTCGAGCAGATACTGCCTTGCTATACGTTGGGTCCGAAGAAGTCGTGGAATTTGGAATGCAACCCGAGCCTGTCCATCATCGAGGCATTGCAGATCGAAGGGCACACGGATTCGGACGGAACCCCCGACAGCAACCTGAATCTCTCCACGGCGCGGGCCAATTCTACCTTCACCACAATGACTGCGAGCAAACCGGGACTGGTGGATTTCCAGAATTTTCGCAACCAGCCCGTTCTTTCCGTGGCAGGATATGGGCAGATGCGACCAATCCGAAAGAACGATACGCTTGAGGGAAAGGCAACCAACCGCCGGGTTGATCTGCGGATCATCATGTACAGCCCGAGCCGATCAGACGAAATCGAACGGATTCGCGCTTCTCTCGAAAAGAGCGACGGGGTGGCGAATGGGAATCCTTGAGAAGCTGAAGGCGCGCGGTCGCTTTGAAGCTCCCGCCCTTCCCGCGATAAATCGGCTGTGGTCGGCGACGGAACGTATCCTCTCTCGCTGGCCCGACGTCGTAGCGAACCCACCGGAGCGCGATCGCGAGAGGCTCGTCGCCGAGATCAATCGCCGCTTCCAGAGCGATGACTGGAACAACACGCCGATGTCGCTTGTCACATCGGCGGCAAGAGCGCTCTTTGATGAGGAGCGGCGTGAGCGACCAGACCTCGCGGACCTCCGCAGGTTCTATTACGACGAATGCCGGGTTTCGACGCGTATGGGCTTTCTTGGCGCCATGGCATCGATTTATATTGGTAGCTATGTTCCCACTGCTCGCCACACCTTGGAGCTATCGGAAGTGCTTCGCGAGGCTCGGATTCGTTTGGGCGGACGCTGGAAAAACCTGCTGGAGCGCATCCCCGAGATACTCGATCCATTCATCGCGCATGAGGCCGTCGCCCAAAAGATGCTCCCGATGGACGATCCATGGAGTGGCCTGAAAAGTCTGGGTCTCCGCAGCCCGCATTCTAATGGTTTGATGGACCACGCTCACCTCGCCTATATTCGGTCAATCGCACCGGAGCTGAAGAGCCGCGAAGGCATGGCAAGGCTATTCGGATGGCTGAAGCCCGATAATCAGGAAGCGAAGCTTACAGGTTCTGCGGACGCAATTTCCGCTTGCCTTGGCCATTGGACGCAAGCGGTACCACCGGAGGATGACCAGCGTTATCTCCTCGAAAACCTGATCGGGCTTTATGGCGATCCGCGGGTGCAGCGCGGCGACGCCTGGACGGGCGTGCCCGAGCAGTTGATGAGCGTCATCCTCCGATGGCTGACCCGCGAGAACATCCGCTTCTTCCTCGATATCGTTTCAGCCGTCGAAGAAAGCCACATGTGGGAGCCGCGGCGAAAGTTCTGGCTGGGTCTGCACCAGCAAGGGCGGATAGATGCCGCATGGGTTGCCTTCAGTGACCGAGCGGCTCGAGAGGCCCGAACGAGAAGCAAACAGTCTGGTAGTCGAGGAACGCTGCGCTTTGGTCGCCAGATTGCCGGCGGGGGCCGGAGTAACACGTCGCTTCTGATATTAAAGGTTGGGCGCAAGATCGTCGTAGAGGGCTCACACAGCTATAAGGTCCATGTGTTCGACGCTACGAATCTGCGGGCTCCGGCCCTGTACGGCGACAACTACGATTGTGACGACATCCGGGACATTCCAGGAGCCAAGGCGAAGTCTCACCAAGGCTACTGGGAAGGTTGGGTGCTGGAAAACATCTGAAGGAACCGGCCTTGGAATTTGATGTCTCGTTCGACCAGAGCGTTGTAACTCTTGCCCTTCGTGAAAAACGATATGGGTTTCTTAGCCGGCTGATGTCCAGAAAGGCGACAACCGATCTGGACAGCCTCCCGATCGAGGAACGCGATCTCCTGTTGGCCGTCGCCGATGTCCGTGCAATCGGTGATGAGATTGATGCTCCACCTCGTATCACCTCGAACGCCATTGTTCTCGATCACCGCCTTGTCGCCGCTCTTGACGCCAGGACTGCGGAAATTCTGGGATTGCCGGCTGTGGTTGATCTGGTCCTCAAGACCGACGTCGAAGGCATTGTCGGGGCTAGCAACTTCCGGCTGAGGCATGAATGGCTGCGCAACGGACAGCGACAATTTCCCAAAAGGATCGGGTCTATCCTTGAAACAGCCAACGGACTGCGCCGCGTTCCGTTGTGGATGATGGACGCGATCGAAACGTCGGAAGCGCATCGGCCCGGCAACGGCGATTCGACGGACTGGGAAGCCTTGGCACGGTTCAGGCAGATGCTGGACCCGGGTACCGATGGCGAAAACAAAGGCCCTGCCGCTCGGCTTTCCATGACCGACTTTCTCAGCGGTCTACAAGTGCGGATGGCAGACAGTTTTTCCATTTCGCCCCGCAGTTCGTCCGATTTTGACGTCGTTCCATTTTCATTCCAGCGCCTGGAACGCGATCTGAGCGGCTTCGACGAAATTTCCGAAGACATGGGCGAAATCAGGAATACCGACCTCGGTATCTTCCAGAACCGGGTTCGCGAACGCGGCGCTCTCCCCGCTTACAGGCTTTCGCCCGGCAGCTACCTCGTTGTTGACCGTTCGGCGGCACCCGCCCTGCAGGTGATGGGAGAGATGCAACATGCGCCGGCGGCAGAACGTCAGGACTTCATCCGCAATCCGGGCCTGAAGATATCGAATGCCGTAGAAGCTTCGCTTCGATCTCAAGGCAAGCTTGAAGGTCTGTCACCCCAAGCCGAGCAGGAGATGATCGAGGCTGCGGCAGGCAGCCTCATCGTCGAAACCAAGGAATTCTCCGAACGCGTGACGGGCGTCGTGACTTTCGAGAAGATCGCGCTCGACATCACGGAAGGTAGCGGGACGACTTGGCTGCCTGAAGAATTCAGCCGAAAACTCGGAGAGGCGCTCGGTGCGATGCCTCGGTCCGACCTCGAGGCGCTACGGGAAAGGGTTTCATCTGCTATCGAGCAAGAGAAATCCGCGGTTGAACTGGGCGAACTTTCGATACCGGCCAGGCCGGAAATGCTGAGCGTGATAGACAATCATCTCAGCGCGGCCGCAGAAAACGACGACGGTGATAACGTCGACGAAAAGACCGACGAAGGGAAGCGCGGACCCGTCGTCCTCGACACCGCAGTCAACTTTGAAGAGGTTTCCTGGCACGCGAAACTCACCCCGAGATCAGCGACGGCCAGTTCCGGGATTCCGACTTCCATCAGAACACCCCTGAAACCTCACCAGGTAGAGAGCTTGCAATGGCAGATCGAAGCCTGGAAGGCTGGCCTCCCCGGCGTACTGAATGCAGACGAACAGGGGTTGGGGAAGACGCTTCAGACGATCGCCTTCCTGACTTGGCTGAAATCGCATATGGCGGAAACGGATGCTCACAACAAAGGTCCGGTCCTTGTCGTTGCGCCGACGTCCCTGCTTGAAAACTGGGAACAGGAAGTCGCCCGCCATCTTCACGATCCTGGCCTGGGGCATCTCATCCGGCTTTACGGTAGCAGTCTCGGTGGCCGAAAGCTGGTCGGTGCAAAGGGGCGTGACACCGACAGCGGAGACGCCAAACTCGACCTGAGCTCCCTACACGAAGCGATCGAGGAGGGCCGTGCTCACAGGTTCTGGCTTCTGACGACCTACACTACCCTTACAAACTATCAGCATTCGCTGGGTCGCATCCCGTTCTCCGCGATCGTCTTCGACGAAATTCAGGCGTTGAAAAACCCCGTCAGCCTCAGAGCCGTCGCCGCACGAGCGATGAATGCCGACTTTCGCATTGGTCTGACAGGTACGCCAATCGAAAACGCTGCGACCGATCTCTGGTCGATCATGGATCAGCTCGCACCAGGCTCGCTCGACAGTCTGCGTGACTTCCACGGGAGATACAAGGAACCGACGGCAGATAACATGACCGATCTCCATGCACGCGCTTTCCGGCCCAATAAGGATTGCCCACCACTGGCACTGCGGCGCCTGAAAGACGAAGTCGCGTCCCATCTTCCCAAAAAGTCGCGGAAAATTCATCCCAGACTGATGCCGGAAGGCCAGGCTATTGCCTACGACGATGCCAAACTGAAATTGGCAACTGGCGGCCTCGGCGCTCAGCTGAAGATGCTGCATCACATTCGCACCGTGTCCGTCCACCCATCCGTCCAGTCTGCATGGAGCGACGAGGACTTCATTTCGGCATCGGGACGCCTGACCGCCGTCATGGATATCCTGCGCCGTGTTCATGCGCAGGGCGAGAGAGCTCTCGTCTTCATAGAGCACAGGCAGATGCAGTACCGTTTTGTCGAGCTGGTAAAAGCTGAGTTCAAGCTTCAGAGGGTCGATCTGATCAACGGCGACACGCCGATCCCCCAGCGCCAAGCCATCGTCAACCGGTTCCAGCGGCATCTGGAAGACGATCGGGGGTTTGATCTCCTTGTATTGGGACCGAAGGCTGCTGGCACTGGTCTGACGCTTACGGCTGCCACACATGTCATCCATCTTTCCCGCTGGTGGAATCCGGCTGTCGAAGAGCAATGCAATGACCGTGTTCATCGTATCGGTCAGACAAACCCTGTGACGGTCCACATCCCCATGGCGGTACATGCGTCATACCAGGACCAATCCTTTGATTGCCTCCTTCAGAGCCTGATGATGCGCAAGCGGCGCCTCGCCAGTTCCGCGCTTTGGCCCATGGGCGACACACAGGATGATGTCGCAGCACTTCAGCAGCTGATGAGTGCCGAGAAGACAGGCGACAAGGGCGATCCGGTGAGAGCCGCGATGCAGGGAATGTTTGAACGGGACAAGCTGAGGTTTCCGGCGGCGGAGGCCGACGGATCGCTGGCGATCGATTGATCTCGACCTCGCCGGTATGCGGAAATCATTTCCGCAACGCGAGGCTTTCCAGTGACAGGCCTGCAAGCGAACAAAAATGAAAATAACTTGGACAGACCATGACGAATGACAGCAATTCCCGCATCGAACCTATCCTTTCAGTCGACAAGGCCCTTGTAATTGCAGACCCGTGGATCAGCCTGATCCTGAGCGGTCAAAAGGACTGGGAGATGCGGTCGACGTCAGCATCGCATCGCGGCTGGTTCGGGTTGATATGGAAAGGGCTTGGTGCAGTCTACGGCGTGGCTCGACTGGTCGACGTCAAACCTCCACAGTCCCCAGAGCAGATGATCGAGACAGTCGAACGCCACCGTATTCCAGAAGAGATGATCCGATCTGGCAAAGTGGCGGCCTGGAACACGCCATGGGTGCTTGCCGATGTCCGGCGGCTGACCACGCCCGTTCGCTACCGTCATAAGAATGGCGCGGTGACATGGGTTAATCTCGAGGATGATGTTTCGGAGGCGATTGTCCGACAGTTGAATGCCGCGCCTGCCTTGCAGGCTCCCTTGACCTCGCTGGCCGCAGCGCCAGCCGTTGCGGAGAAGAGAGACGTCAAGGTCATCGGCGAAGTCGAGATCACCCAGGGCAACATTGATCACCATCATATATATCTCCGCGGGTTCTTCGATCGCTTTCCCGCAGATTCAGTAGGTGGGTCGAATAGAACTGCCAAGGCGCCGAGGGAGATTTCCGTCGACTGGGGCCAGGACATTGTTTGGACTGACCTGGATAGTTCGAAGAAGTTTTTCCGCGCGCGAGGTTGGATCGGATCGTTCTTCCGGTTCAGCGAAGCGAAAGCGGGCGACGTGGTGATTGTAGAAGAAACAGCATCCTACCAATACCGGGTACGGCTTTTGAAGCGAGACAGGTAACTTTCGAGCCTCGTCTATAATTTTTTCATATACCAAGTGCAATTTATTGGTGCATAAAAAAATGGCGCTTGAATATTTTTCAGAAATTTTAGCTCACCGGATTCATTGAGAAATTTCCTTCTCAAAATGAGAATAAATTAGGAAACTCTGCAAGTTTACTAATTTTTTCAAGGACTTGACGATTTCGGTTGTAACACATATCGGAAATTTATGTCATCATTATCTCACGGCCCCTGATGAAGACCGGATGAAAACAGGAGATAAGACGACATGACTAAATACACGCAGAAGAAGATTGCAGCCAAGCTGGCTGTCAAGGCAGCGGCAGGCGATGAAGAGATCAGCCCGGAGCAGCAGGGCGAGCTGAAAGAGCTTGGGTGTTGATTTCCACTGAGAGCTGACCCGGCGCAGCGTTATATTTCCATTGAGAATTGACCCATGTTTCAACCGTCCCCTGCATGTTTTCAGCGGGGGCTCTGGAGTGATCG
>NZ_LMQB01000027.1 GCF_001424045.1 Rhizobium sp. Leaf371
AAAGACCTCAATAGGGGAAATGATTGTAGCGCATGACATAAGGCATGGACATAAAGCCAATCACCAAATCAGGGCAGACGGCCTTCGGCGGAGGCATACCCCCGACCCGGAGGACGATCCGATCATCTCCGAAAACAGCACTCCGACGTTTGGGACGTTCTCGGTCGATTCGTTTCTTAAAAACGTCCCAAGGGTATCGACAGAGTAAATCGGCTCCTCTGTCGCACCTCTATGCTTAGCACATCTAGCAATGCCACTTGAACGCGTTGCTTCCCGCAGCGGCGGTCGCTGATGTCAGTCTAAAAGCGATGTATCGAATACAAAATCATTTCGGGTATTGTCCGCATAGAAAAAGCGTCAGAAAGGGTAAAACCGCTGTTTCTACATTCGCCTTCTACATTTTGAAAAAATGGGTCATTGATTTCATTAGATAATTTCCGGTAATTTGCGCCCCTGAATGAGGCCCGGGGAGCCATTTTCTTCTTGAGATCATGGCATGCGGCGTAGCCGTCTTTCTATCGCATCCTGATATCCTGTTTGCCATCCCGTCTCTTGTGATGGAACTTCCGTTCGCGGCCCGTGTTTTGGGTCGAAGCGGAGGACGGACCATGAATCGCAAAGATCATCTTCAGACAGCGGAGCAGGCAAAGCCGGATGACGTTCAACCGACAGCGGATGATACCGTCGCCCGCGAGACCCCATCGATCGCGCCGACATTCGTGAAGCCGGAAGAGGTCGCTGACGAAAGCAATCGTCCCGTCGTCAATCCCGTCACGGGTGGTGCATTCTGACGCTGACCTGCCCAGGAACCACGATCTCACTTTCCCCAACGAAACCGGGAGCGATCGATGAAGAAGACTGCAATCATTGCCCTCTGTAGCGCCTTATCGTTGACGGCCTGCACGCCCTATCAGGTGCGGCCGATCCCCGGGAGCATAACCTATAACGGGCAGCCCCGAACGAAACTGACAAAGGCGCCGATCGGCAGCACGTTTACGAAGCAGATCACCGACGAATTGGGATGCCCGGCGATCGAGACGTATCGCATCGAACCGGACAGGTCTCTCACACTCCTTAACCGGTCGCGTCTGTCCTCTTCCGGCGGCATTGGGTTCGTCTGCTGACTCCTGACGTTTTTCGGAATTCCGGCCTCGCCTTCGCGGCATGCGTATGTTTTTGAAACCTTCTTGATCCACAACACGTCCTTGGCCGTAAGACCGCCAAAGGCAACAGACGGGTTGAGATGGACGACGTGCATCACCGGGACAAGGCTCCCATCATCGTATGGTTTCGCAAGGACCTCCGGACGGACGATCATCGTGCGCTGGCCTCCGCTGCCGAAACCGGTCGTCCGGTCATCCCCCTCTATATCCGCGAAGACCAAGCCGAGGCCGGCCCGCTCGGAGAAGCGCAGGCGTGGTGGCTGCACCATTCCCTGACGTCTCTCGCGGATCGGATCGAGAAACTCGGCTCGCATCTCATCCTTCGAAGCGGCGATGCGGAGACAGTTCTTCAGAAGCTCGTCCAGGAATCCGGTGCCACCGCCATCTTCTGGAACAGGCGATACGACCCGGTCGGCATTGCCATCGACAAGCCCTTGAAAGAGACGCTTTCGTCCGATGCGCTCGAAGTGGTGAGTTTTTCCGGCGCGCTCCTGCACGAGCCTTCGCGCGTCAAGACGAAGATGGGCGGTCCCTACAAGGTCTACACGCCGTTCTGGCGGGCGGTCGAGGCCGGGGGCGAGCCTCCAGAGCCGATCGACGCACCGAAAGCGCTTGAGGCCCCCGCGCGTTTTCCATCTTCGGAGGCGCTTGCGGATTGGGGGCTGTTGCCGAAGCGCGATTGGGCCGCAGATTTTGCGGAGCGGTGGGAGCCGGGCGAGACATCCGCGCGCGAAAAGCTCGAGGACTTCACCGAGAGCACCATCGACGGATATCGCGCATCGCGGGAGCGGACCTGGGAGGCGGGAACGTCGCGGCTGTCGCCGCATCTTGCGATGGGCGAGATCTCCCCTGCCCGCATCTGGCACGCGACGCGCGGTCTCTCCAAAGCCGACACGGCCGATGTCATCACCTTCCGCAAGGAGCTCGTCTGGCGCGAATTTGCCTATCACCTCCTGTTCCACAATCCCGATATGCCGACCGAGAGCCTGAACCGGAAATATGACAGGCTTGGCTGGACGAAGGGCGCCAAGGATTTCGATCGCTGGAAGAAGGGCCTGACCGGTTTTCCCATCGTGGACGCCGGGATGCGGGAACTGTGGCGCTATGGGACGATGCACAATCGCGTTCGCATGATCGTCGGGTCCTTTCTGGTGAAGGATCTGCTGATCGACTGGCGGCGCGGCGAACGCTGGTTCCGGGATACGCTCGTGGACGCCGATCCGGCCAGCAATGCCATGAACTGGCAGTGGGTGGCGGGCTGCGGCGCCGATGCTTCTCCCTTTTTCCGCGTCTTCAATCCCATCACGCAGGGCGAGAAATTCGACACCGATGGGCTCTATGTCCGCGAGCACGTGCCGGAACTGGCCGAAATGCCGAGCAAATGGATCCATCATCCGTTCGATGCCCCGGCCGCCGTTCTCGCCAAAGCCGGTGTCAAGCTCGGCGACACCTATCCCGAGCCGATCGTCGACCATGCCAAGGCGCGGGACCGCGCGCTTGCCGCCTACCGCAATATCAAGGATGCCGCATGACCCCCACCCTTCCCGCCGGCCTCTCTGGAACGAATGGAAGACTGTCGATCGCCGTGGTCGGTTCCGGCATTTCCGGCAGCTCGGCCGCGTGGGCCCTGCGCGATGTTCACGATGTCACGCTTTACGAAAAGGCCGAACGGCCGGGCGGGCATACCGCGACCGTAGAGGTCGATTATGATGGCCGACGCATCGCGGTGGATACCGGCTTCATCGTCTATAACGAGCCGAATTATCCGAACCTGAAGGCGCTGTTTGCCGAACTGGACGTCGAGACGCTGCCGAGCAGCATGAGCTTTTCGCTTTCGCTCGATCATGGCGCACTGGAATGGCGCGGGGGTCCGTTCAGCGGCCTGTTCGCGCAGAAGCGCAACATGCTGCGCCCCTCCTTCCTGTTGATGCTGAAGGAGATTCTGCGCTTCAACAAGATCTGCCTTGTCGATCGCGATGCGGGCCGGCTGTCCGAAATGTCGATCGGCGACTATCTCGACTGGCGTCGGTTCTCGCCCGGTTTCACCAACAATTATCTGCTGCCGATGGCAGCCGCGATCTGGTCGGCGCCTGCCGCGAAAATGCTGGAGTTTCCAGCCGATCATTTTATCCAGTTCTTCGACAATCACCGCCTCGTCTATGCGACACCGCATCCGTGGCGCACAGTGGCCGGCGGCAGCCGCGTCTATCTCGACAAGCTGCTCGCGCCGCTTGGCGACCGCCTGAAGCTCGACTGCGGCATCCGCTCCATCCGACGCGACGGGCGCAAGGTTCATGTGACCGAGAACGACGGAACGGTGCGGGTCTATGACAAGATCGTCATTGCCGCGCATTCCGATCAGGCACTCGCCATGCTGGCCGATGCCACGCCGGAGGAACGCTCGGTGCTCAATGCGGTGCCCTACAAGCCCAACCGCGTCGTCCTGCACCGGGATGCCGCCCTGATGCCCAAGCGCCGGAAGGTCTGGGCTTCCTGGAATTATCTGCGCTCCACCCGTCCGGGTGCCGATACGCAGGTGGCGGTGACCTACTGGATGAACAGCCTGCAGGCGATCGATCCCGCCTGCCCGCTCTTCGTGACGCTGAACCCCGAACGCGAACCCGATCCGCGCCTCGTCTTTTCAGAATTCACCTATGACCATCCGCAGTTCGACGCCGGATCCGTCGATGCCCAGCGCCGCCTGAAGGCTATCCAGGGCGACAACGGCACGTTCTTTGCCGGTGCGTGGACGGGCTACGGTTTCCATGAAGACGGTCTGTCGTCGGGCCTCGCAGCCGCGGAGGCGCTCGGCGGCGTGATCCCCTGGCGGCTTGCGTCGGCTCCCGTCTTCGCCGAAGCTGCGGAATGACCCATAGGCTCACCGACGAAGGATGCCTGCAGGGGCCGCCGGCGGAATCGGCGCTGCTCTATGCCGGGACTGTGATGCACCAGCGGATGAAACCGTTGGGACACCGGTTTTCCTACGGCGTCTTCTCACTGATGGTGGATCTCGACCGGCTCGCCGCGGCAGCAACGCTCAGTCGCGTGTTCTCCGTCGATCGGTTCAATCTGATTTCTTTTCACCAGAGCGATCACTCCGGTCGACACGACATCTCGCTTCGCGTCTATATCGACGGCCTGTTGCAGGAGGCTGGGCTTGCCGTTCCGGCGGCCCGCGTGCTTCTCGTCTGCTATCCGCGCATCCTCGGCTGGGTCTTCAATCCCATTGCCGTCTATTACGCGTATGACGCATGCGATGCGCTGGTGGCGCTGGTCTATGAGGTGCGCAACACCTTCGGCGAACGGCACACCTATGTCTGTCCGATCTCGGACGGGCAGGTCAGTGCGGCCGGCATCCGGCAGGAATGCGACAAGATCTTTCATGTGTCGCCTTTCATGCCGATGGCGATGCGCTACCGGTTCCGCATGATCCCGCCGGGCAAGGACATCCGCTGGCGCATCCTCGAGACGGATGCGGAGGGGCCTGTGCTTTCCGCGACTTTCTCCGGCCGGGCGAAGCCTTTGACCACCGGCACTCTTCTGCGTCTTGTCGGCCGGATCCCGCATCTCACCTTGAAGATCGTAGCCGGCATTCACTGGGAAGCGGCCAAGCTGTGGTGGAAAGGCGCACGGTATATCCCGAGGCCCGCACCGCCGGGACCGACGAGCGTTTGGACCGACGATCTGCGCCGCGAGACGCCGGTCGCCCGCCGGCTTTCGCCACAACCCACCTCCCACCCCAAGACTTGCAGCCCGGCCGAATAAGGCTATTTTGTGTAAGTTCGATATTTGCCGAAAGGTTGTGCGATGCGTTCAGCTGAGACATGGCGCGATGAGAAATCGCCCGCGGAGCGATTGTCAAAAGACAATATTTCTCGCTTTATCAAAGGCTTGCCTGCGAAAGCTCAGATGGTACTTCGCGGTCTCGTCCATATGGAAGCGGGTTGCCTGCATCTGACGCTCCCCGACAGCCGGACGTTCGTGATCAAGGGGCGGGCACCGGGGCCGGAGGCCGCCGTGACGCTGCACAACTGGAACCTGCCCCAGCGCGCCTTGGCGAACGGGACCATCGGCGTGGCGGAAAGCTATATGGATGGTGACTGGGAGAGCCCGGATGTCGGCGCTTTTCTCGAGCTCTTTCTCGTCAATGCGGAAATGGGTCGTCACTTCCCCAATGGTGCGCGCGGTGTGCTTCGCCTTGTCGAGAAACTGCGTCACTGGATGAACGCGAACACCAAGGCTGGTTCCAAACGGAACATCTCCGCTCACTACGACCTCGGCAACGCTTTCTACGAGCAATGGCTCGATCCGTCGATGACCTATTCCTCGGCGCTCTACGCGAATGGCGCCGAGGACCTGCAGTCGGCCCAGAGAGCGAAATACAAGGCCCTCGCCGATGCCGCCGGCATCGGGCCCGACGATCATGTGCTCGAAATCGGCTGCGGCTGGGGCGGATTCGCCGAATATGCGGCGAGCGAAATCGGCTGCCGTGTCACCGGCCTCACAATCAGCCGCGAGCAGCTGGATTTCGCCCGCGCCCGCATGGAGAAGGCCGGATTGACCGACAAGGTCGATATCAAGTTTCAGGACTATCGCGACGAGACAGGCACCTATGACAGGGTCGTCTCTATCGAGATGTTCGAGGCTGTTGGGGAAAAATTCTGGCCCACCTATTTCTCGCAGGTGCGCCGCTGCCTGAAGCCGGGCGGTCGCGCCGGGTTGCAGATCATCACCATCAAGCCGGAATCCTATCGCGAATATCGTGCCAATCCGGATTTCATTCAGAAATACGTCTTTCCCGGCGGCATGCTGCCGACGCGCGAGCATCTGGTGTCGCTCGGCTCCAAGGTCGGGCTGACCATGGTCGGCGACCTCGGCTTCGGTCTCGACTATGCCCGCACGCTTGCCGAATGGCGGGAACGCTTCTGGTCGGTCTGGCCGAAAATCGAGCCACTCGGCTTCGACATCCGCTTCAAGCGGCTCTGGGAATTCTACCTGTTCTATTGCGAGGCCGGTTTCCGGGCAAAGAACATCGATGTGCGACAGGTCGTCTATGAATGAGCCTTCGGACGGGCGGGGCGCAACCGCCCGTCACGCAGACGCAAAGCTGCCGGTGCGCATTCTTCTTGCCTATGCCCTGCCCGCAGCACCGCTCGCAGCGCTTGGGCTCCCGCTCTACTCGCTCGTGCCGACCTACTATACCGAAACGCTGGGTATGCCGATCGCCACGGCCGGATGGGTCATCCTGTTGATCCGGCTGTTCGATGCCGTCTCGGACCCGCTGGTCGGCTATGCCGCAGACCGCATGGACCCGGCCTTTGGCCGGCGCCGTCTCCTGTTCCTGTTGTCGCTCCCGGTCGCAGCGCTTGCCGCCATGATGCTCTACTGGCCGGCGGAAACGGCGGGTGCCGGATGGCTCGGGGTCTGGGGGTGCGTCGTCTCGCTCGGCTTCACCATGGCCATGGTGCCCTATTCCGCCTGGGGGGCGGAACTCGTCGGTGACTATCACGGGCGCACGCGCCTCTCCGCCTTTCGCGAGACCTTTACGCTGATGGGCACGCTGATCGCGATCATCCTGCCCTTTGCGATCGGTTTCGAGCAGAAAGGACTGTCCGGTCTCGCCGTTCTCGGCATCCTCGTCGGTATCGGCCTGCTCGTCCTCGGGGGCCTTACCGTTCGCATGGTGCCCGAACCTGCGAACCGCACGCAGACGCGACTGTCGCTGCCGGAAGCGTTGCGCTTTCTGGTGTCGAACAAGCCGTTCCTGCGCTTGGTGCTCGCCTACTTCCTCAACGGGCTTGCCAACGGCATTCCGGCCACGCTGTTTCTCTATTTCGTCTCCGCACGGCTCGGCCTGCCGGAGATGCGCGGGCCGCTGCTCTTTCTCTACTTTCTCTGCGCGATCGCGGGTATCCCGCTCGCCAGCGCCTGCGCCAGCCGCTTCGGCAAGCATCGCGCCTGGGCCGTTGCCATGCTCGTTGCCTGTGCCGTCTTCCTGCTGGCGCCGTTTCTCGCCACCGGCAGTCTGTACGGTTTCGGCGCCATCTGCGTGGTCACCGGCATTCTCTTAGGGTTTGATCTCGCGCTCCCGCCGTCGATCCAGGCCGATGTCATCGATGCGGATACGGCCGTCTCCGGCGAACAGCGGGGCGGCTTCTATTTTGCGGCCTGGGGACTGGCGACGAAGCTGTCGCTTGCGATCGGTGCCGGCCTCGTCTTCCCGCTCCTGTCGGCAGTGGGGTTCGATCCCGCCAGGGGTGCCGTCAACACGCCGGGCGCCCTATTCGCGCTGGCTGTGCTCTATGCCTGGGTGCCCGTGGTCCTGAAGCTCTGCGCCATTGCGCTGATGTGGACATTTCCGCTGGACGAGCGCATGCAACGTCAGCTACGCGAAGCGATCGACCCCAGCGCCTGAGAGATCATGACCCTTGACCCGCCCACCGGCCCGCGGCGCGCCCGCCGGCTTGCCTGGCTTTATCTCGCATTGGCGATCCTGATCGAGGTCGTCGGTCTCACCGTCATGAAGGCGGCCAGCGTCAATGGCGGAATGGCCGGCTATATCGTCATGTATGTGGCGATCGCCCTCTCCTATGTCTGTCTGGCCAAAGCCGTCCGGACACTTCCGGTCGGCGTTGCCTATGCCATCTGGGAAGGATCGGGCATTGCGCTGATCACGCTGGTGTCGGTGTTCTTCTTCCACCACGATCTGAGCCTGCGGGAACTGATCGGCCTCGGCATGGCCGTTCTCGGCATCATTCTCGTCAATGCGGGCGAGGACCATGGAACCGCGACGTCAGGAGCTGCCGATGAGCGTGCCTGAGTTGCCCTTCCTCCTCGCCGTGCTGGCGGGCCTGTTCGACGTCGCGGCGAACCTTGCCTCCAGCAAGTCCGAAGGCTTCTCCCGCAAGGGCTGGGGCGTCCTGTCCATTCTGCTGGTGCTCATTGCGTTCGCCTTCCTGGCGCAAGCCGTCCGCGGCATGGACCTTGCCGTCGCCTATGGCATTCTCGGCGCGACGGGCATCTTCGGAACGGCGATCAGCGCACGACTGCTCTTCAAGCAGAAGCTGAAGCCGATCGGCTGGGTCGGTCTTGCGCTGGTCTTCGGTGCCGTCGTCGTGCTTCACACGGCCTGAGGCTCTTCCGGCTTTCCGCGCGGCGCCGGCGCCTTGACCGAGGGACGCTTCTTCCAGCCCGTGGCGGCATTCACCAAAGGGAAATAGAGCCAATAGGGCAGGATATTGACGGCTTTCAGGACGTAGGTGAAGCGCTTCGGGAAGGTGATTTCAAAGCCCGAGCCCTGAAGACCCGCGACGATCGCGCCTGCCGCTTCTTCCGGCGAGACCAGAGCCGGCATGGGAAAGGCGTTTTCCTTCGTCGCCGGCGTATCGACGAAGCCGGGATTGACCACCTGGATGCGGATGCCCTGTTTGTCCAGATCGAACTTCAGGCTTTCGGCCATGTTGATGAGAGCCGCTTTCGTCGCACCATAAGCGCCGCTCGTCGGTAGACCGCCATAGCCGGTGACGGAGGAAACGATCGCGATCTGTCCCTGGCTGCGGGCCTTCATGTGACGAATGGCCGGCAGCAGGCAGTTGACGACGCCGTTGAGATTGACCGAGAACGTCTCCTGAAAATCCTCAAGGTGCAGATCCTCGCCATGGACCGGCTTGAAGACGCCTGCGTTCAGCGCCACCAGTGCCAGGGTGCCGTGATCATATTCGATCGAGGCGATCACCCGCTCCATGTCGGCGGGATCGGTGACGTCACCGTCGAGCACGATGATGCGGCCCGGACCGGTCGCCTCGCGCTGGAGGGACACCAGCTTGTCATGGCTGCGGGCGGTGACCACCACCCCAAAACCTTCGGCGACGAGCTTGAGCGCCAGAGCCCGCCCGATTCCCGAGCTTGCGCCGGTGACCCAGGCAAGACCATGTTCCGGACGTGCGACGAAAGACGACATGAAAGTTCTCCCAAGTCTGTGCGGACAGCCTGTTTTGGTGATTGAACGATGAAATAGAGCAGGCGCCCGATCCGGAAAGGCGACCAGACTGCGGCGTTTCAGCCGATCAGATCGCTGAGGCGGCGGCCGAGAGACCCGCGTAACTTGACCGGTGCATCCGTGACCGCGAAGACGATGCAATGCTCGCCGCTTTCGGCGACCGGTCGATGGTCGAGGCTGTCGTCGGCCACCGAAATATCACCGCGGCCGAATCGGCCCCTGACATCGCTGAAGGCGCCGTGCAGCACCAGCGACAGTTCGAAACCTTCATGTGTGTGCTCGGGAATCGCCCGACCAGGCCGAATCCGGTAGAACGAGACGTCGCAGCCATCGATCTTGCCGAGCGTATATTCCTTGAGGCCCGGAAGCTTCCAGCGCCAAGGCACGTCGTCGCGATCGAATCCCGCAAAATCCCGCAGCGCTCTCGGCCAGGCGTCCTTTTCGGCCTCCTTTTCGGCATGCCACGGCGCGGTGTACGCTGCATGCTGGAGAGGAGCACTGGACAGGATGGTTGCGATACGGTTCTCAGGATCGCTGATAGGCTCTGGATCGAGCGTCTCCATCAGATCGCCGGCCGCCGTCTCGAATGCAGCGACCGTCTGGCGGTTTGACGGCTTCAGTTCCAGATGCGCCGCGACGAGGACGCGGGCGGGCTCCGGCAGAATGCCAGCCGCATAATGCGCCATCAACGCATCCACCGTATCGAATTCGCTTGTCGTCATCACACCCTATCCACCGTCCCCTCCCGAGGCCTCCCTCAGACGATAATGTTTTCTTACGATCCTGTCTCGCCCGTGGATCACCGAAAATTGCGCCGTCCGTTTGAAGACAGAATTTGCGCCCAAGACGTCTTCGGCAAAACCGTTTTTCTTGTAGCGGCCGGTTTGCAAAGGCAAAACGAACGGACAGTCACCCCGAACCCCGGTTCCCATCATCGCCGGCCTTGCCGCTGCCTGCTGCACGGCTATGTTGCGCTGAAGCCCGCCGATGTTCCCATTGCGATTCTCCGCCAAGAGGTCCCAGATATGCCCGCATTGAATTCCGTCCTCGACGCCATCGGCAATACGCCCCTCATACGCCTCAAATCGGCGTCGGACGCCACCGGCTGCACGATCCTCGGAAAGGCCGAGTTCCTCAATCCCGGTCAGTCGGTGAAGGATCGCGCGGCCCTTTCGATCATCCGCGCGGCCGAACGTGCCGGTGCGCTGCGCCCGGGTGGCGTCATCGTCGAGGGGACCGCCGGCAATACGGGCATCGGCCTTGCGCTGGTGGCGCAGGCATTGGGCTATCGCACCGTTATCGTCATTCCGGAGACGCAGAGCCAGGAGAAGAAGGACGCGCTGAAGCTTTTGGGGGCCGAACTGGTCGAAGTCCCCGCCGTGCCCTACCGGAATCCCAACAATTACGTCAAACTCTCGGGACGGCTTGCCGAGCAGCTGGCCCGCACCGAGCCGAACGGCGCCATCTGGGCAAACCAGTTCGACAACACGGCGAACCGGGCAGCGCATGTCGAGACGACCGCGCCGGAAATCTGGCGCGATACCGACGGCAAGGTAGACGGTTTTATCTGCGCCGTCGGCTCCGGCGGCACGCTCGCCGGCGTAGCCGAGGGCCTGCGCGGTTTCAATCCGGACATCAAGATCGGCCTTGCCGATCCGGAAGGCGCCGCCCTGTTCAGCTACTACACCGAGGGCGCGTTCGCTTCTCCCGGCAGCTCGATCACGGAAGGCATCGGCCAGGGCCGCATCACGGCGAACCTCGAAGGCTTCACGCCCGATTATTCCTACCGCATTCCGGATGCCGAAGCGGTTCCCCTCGTGTTCGACCTGATCGAGAACGAAGGGCTCTGCCTCGGCGGATCCTCGGGCATCAACATCGCCGGCGCGATCCGGTTGGCGCGCGACCTGGGGCCTGGACACACGATCGTGACGATCCTCTGCGACTACGGCAACCGCTATCAATCCAAGCTCTTCAACCCGGACTTCCTGAAGTCCAAGGGATTGCCGGTTCCGGAGTTCCTGATCCGGCAGAGCAAGATCGACATTCCCTACGAGGCCGGCAATGCCTGACGCCATGACGCCACCCCAGGCGGGTCAGACCGTCGCGCTGTTTCGCGACGACTTCTATCTCTCGACCTGCGAAGGACGGGTGACCGATGTCCTCCACGACGGCGGGATCGTGCTCGACCGCACCTGTTTCTATGCGACGTCCGGCGGTCAGCCGGGAGACAGCGGCTTCCTGGAGCGTGCCGACGGCAGCCGAATCGAGATTGCGACCACGCGGACGGGTGCGACCAAGGACATCATTGTGCATGTCCCCGCCGCCGATCAACCGAGGCCGGCGGCGGGCGAGGAGATCGTCGCACATATCGACTGGCCACGGCGCTACAAGCTGATGCGAATGCATACGGCCTGCCATCTTCTCTCCGTCGTGTGCCCCTACCCCATCACGGGGGCGGCCGTGGGCGAGGACGAGAGCCGGGTCGATTTCGACATGAGCGAGACGATCGACAAGGACGACGTCTCCGAGAAGATGATGGCGCTGGTTCGGGAAAACCATCCGATAACGCTGCGATGGATTTCCGACGAGGAGCTTCTGGCCAACCCCGACATCGTCAAATCGAAGAACGTTCGTCCGCCTGTCGGTCTTGGCCGCGTGAGCCTGGTCTGCATCGGCGAGGATGCCGCCATTGACAGCCAGCCCTGCGGCGGCACGCATGTGTCGGAAACACAGGAGGTGGGCGAGATCCACATCGCCAAGATCGAGAAGAAGGGCAAGGAGAACCGGCGCTTCCGCATTCGCTTCGGCTCTCCCGAGCCGGTGGCCTGAAGTCGCCCTGTCTCTGCCACCCACATTTTCAGCAACCTCATCTTCAGCAACATCATTCCACCGTCAAAAGGGATCTGCCAGCATGCGTGAAGAGAAAAGTCCATTCGTCGTCGGCAGCGACTGGCTGCAGAAGCGCCTCGGCGATGCCAACCTGCGGATCATTGACGCCTCCTGGTATCTGCCGGCCCACACGCGTGATCCGAAGGCCGAATATGCCGCCGGGCACATTCCAGGCGCGGTCTTTCTCGACCATGACGCGATCTCGGACGCAGCCAGCGGACTGCCGCACACGCTTCCGAGCCCGGAGGCTTTTGCCGCTTTTGTCGGGGCGCTCGGCATCTCCGAGACGAACACAATCGTCGTCTATGACGGGCCCGGTTTCTTCTCCGCGCCTCGAGCCTGGTGGATGTTTCGCGTCATGGGCGCGCCTGACGTCTATGTGCTCGACGGCGGCCTCGATGGGTGGACGAGCGAGGGTCGGCCGGTGACGCCAGAGGCGACAGCCGTATCCCCGGCCGTCTTCACCCCGACCTTCGATGAGAGTGCCGTTACGTCGTTTCACCAGATGACGGAGATCGTCGGCGACGGCAGCCGCCAGATCGCGGATGCCCGCAGCCTCGGCCGCTTTACCGGCGAGGAAGCCGAACCTCGCGCCGGCATGCGCTCCGGCCATATGCCGGGGGCTCGCAGTCTGCCGGCCGGCAGCTTCGCCACGAACGGGCACTTCAAGTCTCTGCCCGCGTTGCAGAAACTCGCCGCGGACGCGGGGATCGATCTCGAAAAACCGGTCGTCACCAGTTGCGGCTCCGGTATCACGGCAGCGATCATCACGCTGGCGCTTCAATCTCTTGGACACAGCGATAATACGCTCTACGATGGTTCCTGGTCGGAATGGGGGAGTCGCGCGGATACCGCGATCGCAACCGGTAAGCCCTGAGCGGCCGATTGGCCTTGACCGGCCAGAAGCTTTGAGCGGCCAGCAAGCCTTGAGTGGGAAGAGTGGAACACGCATGGAATTGGTAGACGCAGTCGCAGGAAATGCCACGGAAACCAACACGCAGGCAGATGCCGGGGTCGTTCTCACGCCGGGGCAGCCGGTAACGATCCACATCACCGAACTGGAGATGAGGGCAGCGCCGAAGCAGAGCCTGCCCTTTCCGGTGAATATCCAGACGGCGCTGATGCGTGTCGCCGAGATCCCACCGGCCTATTACCGGTTCCTCTATCTGCAGGTCGGTCGCCGCTGGCACTGGGTCGACCGCCTTCGTCTCGACGACGAGGCGCTGACCGCCGTGCTTCACGACAAGCGAAACTGCGTGACCGTGCTTTACGTCAACGGCGCGCCGGCCGGTTTCTTCGAAGTGCTGCATGTGGATGAAGACACGGTCGAGCTGACGCATTTCGGTCTGTTTGAGCGCGCACTCGGCCTCGGTCTCGGCAAGTGGTTCCTGCTGCAGGCGCTCTATGGCTGTTGGAGCTATGGCCCGAAAGTGGTCAAGGTCCAGACGAACAACCTCGACCATCCCCGTGCCATCCAGCTTTACCAGCGATTCGGCTTTTCTCCGGTCGCCACCCGGGAAGATCAGCTCGTCCCGTTGAGCGAAGACGAACTGCTCGCGCTCGTCGCGAAACTTTAGGCGTCCGGAAACGGGTGTCGCCTGCGCAGCCGTCTGGTCATGATCCCTGAACCATCAGGGAGACCATCATGACGAAGATCCGCTTTACCGCCATGCCGACGGCCGATGCTATGCATATCTGGAATGGCGGGACAGACGCCTACGACCTTGCCCCGGAACGCTTCGTTTCGGACGGCGATGGCAACCCATGCCGGCATTGCCTTGAGGATATCGCACAGGGAGAACCAGCCTTGCTCCTTGCCTACAGGGCATTTCCCACGCTGCAGGCCTATGCGGAGAGTGGGCCGATCTTCCTGCATGCGGCACCCTGCGCCCGCTATGGTGCGGAGGAAACACTGCCGCCGATTCTGAGCAGTCCGGATTATATCGTCAGGGGCTATGACGAAAACGATCGCATCGTCTACGGGTCCGGCGCGGTCACCCTGACCGAGGCGATCGCCGCCCGCGCATCGGATATGCTGGCGCGGCCGGACATCTCTTATGTGCATGTCCGCTCGTCGCGAAACAATTGCTATCACTGCCGCATCGACCGCGCGCCGTGATGGCTCAGACCTGGCGGGACGCGGCACCGTCCGAGAAAAGCGACGGGCCGTTTTCGTCGATGATCTGGTGCGCTTTGCGCAGCGCCGCCGATGAGGCTTCGTCAGAAGACGAAAACATATCGGCCCGGATGAAGCTGCGCGACACGGTCTGTCCGCCCACAGTCTTTTCGATGACGCCGGAGAGCCGGTACTGACTGCCCTCTTTCATCGGCGTCGCCCGGATCAGGCAATCGCCGTAGGTTTCGGTCGAGCCGGAGGCGGCTTCTGGAGCGGTTTCGGACGCGCTGCGGCCGAAGAGACGGGAAAAAAACGATGCCATGAGAAAGATTTAGCCTTGGTGGATGTCGTTGTCAAAGTGTCGGCACATCGTCCAGCATTTCGAAGCCGGAGAGCTGCCTTCAGATCACGAGATTGGACAGGATATCGTTGTCGGTGATGTCCTGATATTTCAGGCCCGCTCCGTCGAAGGCCGCCATCAGCCTCGGAAAGTTTTCCGGGCGCTTGGTTTCGATGCCGATGAGGATCGAGCCGAAGTTGCGGGCAGACTTCTTCAGATATTCGAAGCGGGCGATGTCGTCCTCGTCTCCGAGAAGTCCGAGGAAATCCTTGAGCGCGCCGGGACGCTGGGCCATGCGGAGAATGAAGTATTTCTTCAGGCCCATATGCCGCATCGCCCGCTCCTTGACGTCGGGCAGCCGCTCGAAATCGAAATTGCCGCCGGATACCACAGCCACGATGGTCTTGCCGGCGAGCTGGACCGGGTCCAGTTCGGCAAGCGCGGTGATCGCGAGCGCCCCCGCAGGCTCCAGCACGACGCCCTCGAGGTTCAGCATCTCGATGATGGTCACGCAGATCGCGTTTTCCGGCAACAGGAGCGTCTGGCGTGCGGAAAAGTGCTTCAGCCGCTCGAAATTCAGGTCGCCGATCCTGCCGACGGCGGCGCCATCGACAAAATTGTCGACCTGCTCCAGCGTCACCACCGCCCCCGTCTCCAGGCTGCGCTTGAGGCTCGGCGCGCCTTCCGGTTCGCAGAAGACGAAGCCGTTCGGATCGACGCTGCCGTCGAGATAGCCCGTCATGCCGGCGGAGAGGCCGCCGCCGCCGACCGGCATGATCACCATGTCGGGAATCACGCCCTCCGGCAATTGCGCAGCGATTTCCGCGGCAACGGTCGCCTGCCCTTCGACGATATCGGCGTGGTCGAACGGCGGCACCATCATGCCGCCCGTCGCCTCCACATGCTCACGCGCGGCCCTGTAGCACTGGTCGAAGATGTCGCCGATGAGCTTGATGGTGATGAAAGGGCCGCCGAACATCCGCGTCTTGTCGATCTTCTGTTGCGGCGTCGTGACCGGCATGAAGACGATGCCTTCGACGCCGAAGTGGCGGCAGACGAAGGCGAAGCCTTGCGCATGATTGCCGGCGGAAGCGCAAACGAAGATCCGGTCGCGCGCACCGGCGGCGATCGCCTTCCGGAAGAAGTTGAAGGCGCCGCGGATCTTGTAGGAGCGCACCGGCGAGAGATCCTCCCGCTTGAGGTAGATCTTCGCGCCATATCGCGCGCTGAGGTGGTCGTTGAGCTGCAACGGCGTCTCAGGGAAAAGCTCGCGCAAGGCCAGCGCTGCCGCGTCCACATCCTGCCTGAAGCTCATCGCCCTGTCCCTCTCGTTCCCGGTCAATCGCGGCGGCAGCGCAGTCCATGATGCCGCCGATATGCCGGATGCTATGCCACAGACCGGGCGAGGATGCCATGCGAGGCCAACCGCACCGCGTCAGGCTTGACTCATCTCGGCAAATTGCGAAACTTCGTGCGGGATGAGGCGGTTATGCCGGACACTGCCGGGGAGTGGCACTGTCGAAGCTTGGGAGGACGGGGAGAGATGCGGTCGATTTCGAAAACGGCGCGGGCATTTTGCGTGGCGGCGGCGGTCATGGGTGTTGCTTGCGGGTCTGCGCTTGCCGGACCGCTCGCGGATGCCGCCTCGCGTGCCGAGCAAATGGCCACCGCCGGCGATGCTGCAGGGGCACGCACCGCCATCCGCGATGCCATGAGCGATTTTCTAGCCGGCTTGCCGTTCGCCGTGGGCACGGCGACCTTCGTTACGGGCGATCCCTCCGGCTTCGGCATGTTCGAGCCTCGGCCCAACAGCGTCTTCAAGCCGGGAGAGAAGATCGTCGCCTATATCGAGCCGTTGGGACTGACCTGGAAGCCGGCGTCCACGCCGGATCGTTTGGAGACCCGGTTCTCGGTGGACTTCGATCTTCTGGACGACAAGGGCGCCGTTCTCGGCAGCCAGAAGGCGTTCGGGAATTTTATCTTCAACGGGGTCAGCAAGAATTCGGAAATCTTCGCGACTCTGACGCTCGATGTCAGCGAGGCGCCGGTCGGCGCTTATGTGTTGCGCTACCATCTGAACGACACCCATTCCGGCAAGACTGCTTCGGTCGACCTCCCCTTTTCCATCGCGGCGGCGCCATGACGGCACGTGAAGCCCTGCCGCGGGCGGAGGCCTCGCCGCTTCTGGTCGGGTTCGATGCCGACGACACGCTTTGGCAGAACGAGCAGTTCTATCGCCTGACGGAGGAAGCCTTCGCGGCGCTCCTTACCGATCACTGCGACGCGGCCCATCTGTCCGCGCGTCTGCTGGCGGCCGAGCGCCGCAATCTCGCGCTCTATGGTTTCGGCATCAAGGGCTTTACGCTGTCGATGATCGAAACGGCGCTGGAACTGACCGATGGCACGCTTCCGGGTCATGTCGTCGGGCGCATTCTGGAGATCGGGCGGGAGATGTTGCGCCATCCGGTCGATCTGCTGCCGGCGGCACGCGACACCCTGGAGGCCGTGGCCGGTCGATACAGGCTGGTGCTGATCACGAAAGGCGATCTGTTCGACCAGGAACGCAAGCTTGCCGCCTCCAGTCTCGGGCCGTTCTTCGACGGCATCGAGATCGTCAGCGACAAGACGGACGCCACCTATCGCGGCATCTTCGCCCGACATGGCGTGGATGCGCGCCGCTGCGTCATGATCGGAAACTCGCTGAAGTCCGACATCCTTCCGGTGCTTGCCTGTGGCGGCAGCGCCATCTTCATCCCGCACGACCTGACCTGGGTGCACGAGCACGCCGAGGCGCCGGTCGATGAACCGCGCTTTTTTCAGGTGGCGGATCTCTCCGCCGTGCCGGATATCCTCGCGGCGATCGACCGGAACGGCTAGGTGCGCCGGCTGGCCGCAATGGCATCGAGCATGGCCCGCACATCGGCTTCCGCTGCTGCGAGCACCGCTTCCTCGCGGGCGCGGATGACGAGCTCCGTCGAAAAGGACGTGCCGTCGAATTTTGGATAGGAGCCGATGCTGGTGTCCGGATGCGCCTTCTGGACCTCACCCAAAGGCCCGCCGATATCGCCCTCGCCGAAGGGCGACGGCACGGAGCGCGACAGGACGGTGGCGCCCGTTTTCAACGTCGGCAGCACGGCTTCGAGCATCGCCTGAAAAACCTGGGGAACGCCGGCCATGACATAGACATTGCCGATGATGAACCCCGGCGCCGTGGAGACGGCGTTCGGAATGTGCGTCGAGCCGTTCGGCATGCGCGCCATGCGGCGGCGCGCCTCGGTGAACTCCAGGTTTCGACGGGCATACATGTCCCCCAGCAAGGTCATGGCTTCGGGATCGTGGATGCATTCGACGCCGAAGGCGCGGGACACTGCGTCTGCCGTGATATCGTCATGGGTCGGGCCGATGCCGCCCGAGGTGAAGACATAGTCGTAATGTCCGCGGAGACCGTTCAGCGCAGCGACGATCGCCTCTTCGTCGTCGGCAACGATTCGCACCTCCTTCAGGTCGATGCCCGAGATGGTCAGAAGATCGGCGAGATGCCCGATATTCTTGTCCTTGGTCCGGCCGGAAAGAAGTTCATCACCGATGGCCAGCATGGCGGCCGTTACGATCGTTTCCGTGGTCATCCTGCATTCCCTCGTTCAAATTCGTGCGTTCTTGGGGTCCATCGTTCATCTTGAGATGGCCATTGTCAAATATTAGCGAACAGTCTGTTATCCCCAGCGTTTCTGACAGCGTCCGTGGGACGTGCTACAGAGGCGCTACTGCATTTACGCCCATCCTTTAGGAGATGACGATGGCAAAAGTTCTGGTTCTCTACTACTCGGCCTACGGTCACATCGAAGCCATGGCCTATGCGGTCGCGGAAGGTGCGAAGGCAGAAGGTGCCGACGTCGTCGTGAAGCGTGTACCCGAACTCGTCCCGGACGATGTCGCCAAGGCGTCGCACTACAAGATGGATCAGGCCGCACCGATTGCAACGGCGGCGGAACTGGCCGATTACGACGCGATCATCTTCGGCTGCGGCACGCGATATGGCGGCTTTGCCTCGCAGATGCGCAACTTCATCGACCAGACCGGCGGCCTGTGGTTCTCCGGGGCGCTCGTCGGCAAGGTCGGATCGGCCTTCACGTCTTCGGCCACCCAACACGGCGGCCAGGAATCGACGCTTCTCTCCTTCATTCCGACGCTGCTGCATCACGGCATGGTCGTCGTCGGCCTGCCCTACGCCTTCCAGGGCCAGATGGGCCTTGAAGAGATCAAGGGCGGCACGCCTTATGGCGCCTCCACGATCACCGGTGGTGACGGCTCGCGCATGCCCTCCGAAATCGAACTCGAAGGCGCACGCTATCAGGGCGCGCATGTCGCCAAGATTGCGGCCAAGCTGTCGGCCTGATCCGAGCAGCCTCCTCGATACCTTGCAAGGGCCGTCCGCACAGTGCTGCGGGCGGCCTTTTCCGTATGGGAGCACCGCTCGCCTCTCAGGGCCGATTGCAAGCGGCTACGGCTTCGACGACCCTGGTCTTCGCCGCCTGTTTTTCATCGGACTTGCGCGACTCGGCGGGATACCCGAGTGATGCCGCATCCGCAGACCGTTGAGGATCGTCATGACAGCCACCTCGCCACTCGAAAACCCGCGTCCGCTCGTCTTCTTCGCGGCATTTTCGGCGGGCGGGCTGCTGACGCTGATGGTGCATTTCAACGGCGAACTTGCCCGCTATGGCAATCCGCTCTTCTCATCCTGGACGGCCCATGGCACGGGCACGATCGCAGCGATCGTCTTTCTCGGCCTTCTTTACCGGCGCGGTCGCGTGATGACGGAGGGCCGCCCCCCCGCGCCGCTCTGGGCCTATCTCGGCGGCCTCTCCGGTGCAGCGACGGTGATGCTGTCATCGACCGCCGTCAACTCGCCGCTCGCCCTTGCAGGCACCCTGTCGCTCGGCCTGTCCGGACAGGCGATCTTCAGCCTTGCAGCGGATCATTGGGGTCTCTTCGGCCTGCCGAAGCGGCGGCTGACGGCCCGCAACCTTGTGGCTCTCGCTCTGATCATTGCCGGAAGCGCGCTCATTATCCTGGAAGGGCGGAATCCGGCATGATCGTCGCGGTCCTTCTTGCCTGTTCGGCCGGCATCCTCATCGGCATCAGCCGCCAGATCAACGGGCGCCTCAGCCTCTCGACGTCGCCTCTCATCGCATCCTTCTGGAACCACGTCGTCGGCTTCGCTTTCCTGACGGTTCTCGGCCTCGCGCTCGGGGGTCTGCTACCGGAGGGTGTGGGACAGGTGCCGTGGTACGACTATCTCGGTGGGCCAATCGGCGTCGTCTTCGTTGCCGCGGGCAGTTGGGTGATCGCGCGGATCGGCGCGGTCAACACCGCCCTGATGATGATCGGCGGTCAGATGGTCTCCAGCGTCCTTCTCGACCTCGCTCTCTCGGTGCCGACCGCCCTTCTCCCGACGGGACTGGGTGTCGCCCTCGTCCTTGCCGGGATCGCACTGTCCCAAGGCAAGCGGCGATCCTGACGCGCGCACCCGTTACCTGCCGGCAAGGCTTTTCGAGAAGCCGGTGGTAAAGGTCACGCCCCCCTCTTCGCCGACGGCCTCCCCGAGAGCGACCTCCATGCGCGTCTCCGTCACCCGGACGACCGCAAAGCCACCCTTGAAGGCAGCCTTCGGCTTGAAGACGTCGATACCGCCGACCTTGTAGGCCATCGGCGTATCGTGCTCGTGGCCATGGAAGATGCCGATGACGTTGTAGCCCTTCAGAATATCGAGAAGTGCCGCCCGCTCGGCGTCGCTCCACCAATGCGGCTCGCCGGTTCCCTGATCGTCGAAGGTCTCGTGGCCGGCATCCCAGCGCTCGATCGAGAACGCGTCCCAGCCATAATGCTGAAACAGAACGACGGGACGCCCGTCGGCCGCGGAGGTCGCAAGGTCTTTCTTCAGCCAGTCGAGCCCGCTGACGGCACCCTTCCGGTCATCGCCGCCGAAGCGCTGAAGCTGCACGAGGTGAAGCCGTCCCCAGTTCCAGGCGTAATTGTCCGAATCGACATCGTAATTGTCGGCGGGAAGCGATGGCGTGAAAAAGACGCTCGGACGGTGATTGACCTCGACATAGTCGCGGAGTTCCCGTCGGTACCAGTCGGGATGGCTCGGTGGACCATCCTGGTCGAGATCGTGATTGCCGAGGCCGACATAGACCGGCATGTGCACGTGCTGGGGGTCCGTTCCCTGGGCATAGCGCTGACTGAACTGGCGCAGTTGCCACCCCTCGCCTGGCATGGCCACCTGCCCGCCGCCATCATCGGTGATATCGCCGCCCAGGACGAGACCGGCGGGCGGACCGACCATCCGGCCGGCGCTTGTCAGCCCGCTCGGTGCGCCGGCGATCATGTTTGGCCAGAGCTGGGCCGGAAGGCCGTTCAGGGCACGGATGTGCCGCAGAAGCGCCGCATCCGTCTTGCCTTCCGCCTGGCAATCCGGCGAGAGGCCTTCCGCCATGCGGCAGGCATGGACGTCCGTGGCAAAGACGAAGGTCACATCCGTCTCCGCCTGCTGCGCCTGTACGGGAGGCACGACGAGAAACATCACCATCGACGCGATCTTCGCTGCGTCGATCGGGCGGAGATTCCTGCCGGGCTGCTCCATCATCATCTCCCATCGAACCTTCGAGAATTCGGTTCATCTCCGTGCTAGCATGATCGTTGCGGGCCGCAAGAGCCAGCGCCCCGCCATCCGGCCGGCGCGAGCGGTCTGCCGCCTCCGGAACGAACGCCGCCTGTCGTCCGTTACCCCGCAGGCGGAGACCGCCACAACGGACAGAGAGGGAGACAAGCATGGTCAAGGTCGTTTACGAGATCGTCGAGCACGATGGCGGGTGGGCCTATAAGGTCGGCGACGTCTTCTCGGAGAGTTTTCCGACCCCTGAGCACGCCTTGCACGCGGCCAAGGCCGCAGCGGCCGAGCAGCAGGTTGGCGGATCGGATGAAGAAATCAGCTTCCAGGACGCCTCCGGCCAGTGGCACGAAGAACATGCCAGCGGCGGCGATCGCCCGGAAGCCGTTGTCGAAGATAAGGGCTGAACGTCGAAAATTTATGGTGCCTCTCTCCCGTTAAGGAGAGAGGCTTAAGGTTTAGGTGATGAAACCGCCGATGTGCGGATCGGCACAGTCTCTATCTCGCGTAAGGCACGGCTTTGCAACGTGAAGCTGTTGTTAAGCTTTACGGGAAGGGTTAACCGGTCGCCGTTGCGGCTTGACGAAATCCTCTTGGTATCGGAAAGACTGTAGCCACTGCGGACGTGGCGAAACTGGTAGACGCAAGAGACTTAAAATCTCTCGAGGAGACTCGTACGGGTTCGACCCCCGTCGTCCGCACCAGACACGACACGCACCCCTTGTCTTGCCCGGCTTGAAAATGGTCGGGCTTTGTCGCAAAACCGCTCCTCCGTCAGACACGACATCTGCAAAGATATGCTTGGAGCCCGCCATGTCCCTTCCCGAAAAAGCCTTTCCCGTCTCCTGGGATCAGTTTCACCGCGATGCGCGTGCGCTTGCCTGGCGTCTGGCGGATCAGGGCATGGAGTGGAAAGCGATCGTCTGCATCACCCGCGGCGGTCTTGTTCCCGCTGCGATCATCTCGCGGGAATTGAACATCCGCATGATCGAGACGGTCTGCGTTGCGTCCTATCACGATTATGACTCGCAGGGGCAGATGCAGGTGATCAAGTCCATTTCTGAGGAGATCCGCGCGGACGGCGGCGAGCGCGTCCTCATCGTCGACGACCTGACCGACACCGGCAAGACCGCTGCCATCGTGCGGGCCATGCTGCCGAAAGCGCATTTTGCAGCGGTCTATGCAAAGCCGAAAGGGCGTCCGCAGGTCGATACCTTCGTGACCGAAGTCAGCCAGGATACGTGGATCTACTTTCCCTGGGACATGGGTTTCTCCTATCAGGAGCCGATCGCCAAGGGATCGCGCGGATAGGCTTTGCGACCGGGACGGGTGGCAACAGGGCGTTACCCGTCCGACTCTGCCCGCGGGCAGACTGCACCGTCATGTCCGACACATCCGACATGACAGAAGATTGCATGCGATCCCGGATCTCCCCAAGTTTTTGTCCACAAGTTTTAACGGAACGAACAGCCGTTTCGATAAGTGCGAACTGCAAGTGACTGATTTCTTTACGTCCCGAATTTTCTTCGGGTTTCCACAAGATATAGTCGCCAGTGGAGGATGAGACGCAAGTCCTTGACGACGGCATCGGACTCGCGGTTAATCATTTTCGAAGCTGGCATGACGCCAGACGACGGCCCCGGCGGCGGCTTGCCCCGTCCTGCGCTATCATTCCAAATCTGCTGGAGATCCTGCCTTGCGGCGGGAACGCGTGTTGAAAATGACGCATCGAAAAAATATCACGCTCGCAGCATCAATGATCAAATTGATCAAAATCCCTACATCTTGTAGGTAGACGATAAAAGAACACTATATAAAGGACACCATGACGGGTGTCCGCAGAAACGGATCACCGGCTGGCGATGTCGCTTCCCGGAGGGATATTTGCGTGCCTGAGAAGCGCATGCCTCGGACAGAATAAGGATTGGGACAGATGCAGATCGAACGTCGCTTTACCAAGGCCGGCCAATCGGCCTACGCAGACATCGCGTTCCGCAAGGCGGTGAGCGAAATCAAGAACCCGGATGGCTCTATCGTCTTCCGGCTTGCCGATATCGATGTGCCTGCCCAGTTCAGCCAGGTGGCAGCCGACATTCTGGCCCAAAAATATTTCCGCAAGGCCGGCGTGCCCGCGCGCCTGAAAAAGGTCGAGGAAAACGCCGTCCCGTCATGGCTGTGGCGCTCCGTTGCCGACGAGGCCGCGTTGAAGGACGTTCCGAAGGACGAGCATTACGGTTCCGAAACCGATGCGCGCCAGGTCTTCGATCGCCTTGCCGGCACCTGGACCTATTGGGGCTGGAAGGGCAACTACTTCGCTTCCGAAGACGATGCCCTCGCCTTCCGCGACGAGCTCGCCTACATGCTGGCGACGCAGCGCGTGGCGCCGAACTCGCCGCAATGGTTCAACACCGGCCTGCATTGGGCCTATGGCATCGACGGTCCCGGTCAGGGCCATTTCTATGTCGATCCCTTCACCGGCAAGCTGGTCAAGTCGAAGTCGTCCTACGAACACCCGCAGCCGCATGCCTGCTTCATCCAGTCGGTCGGTGACGATCTCGTCAACGAAGGCGGGATCATGGACCTCTGGGTGCGCGAAGCGCGCCTCTTCAAGTATGGTTCCGGCACGGGCTCGAACTTCTCCTACCTGCGCGGCGAAGGCGAAAAACTCTCGGGCGGCGGCAAGTCCTCCGGCCTGATGAGCTTCCTGAAGATCGGCGACCGCGCCGCCGGCGCGATCAAGTCGGGCGGCACGACGCGCCGCGCCGCCAAGATGGTGGTCGTCGATATCGACCATCCCGATATCGAGGACTACATCAACTGGAAGGTGAAGGAAGAGCAGAAAGTCGCCGCCCTCGTCACCGGCTCGAAGATCGTCGCCCAGCACCTCAAGGCCATCATGAAGGCCTGCGTGAACTGCGACGGTCCGGATGGCGCCTGCTACGACCCGAACGAGAACCCGGCCCTGAAGCGCGAGATCAAGGCTGCCAAGAAGGACCAGGTTTCGGAAAACTACATTCAGCGCGTCATCCAGTTCGCCCGCCAGGGCTACAAGGATATCGACTTCAAGACCTATGACACGGATTGGGATTCGGAAGCCTATCTCACGGTCTCCGGCCAGAATTCCAACAACTCCGTCTCGCTGCGCGACGACTTCCTGCGTGCCGTCGAGGCCGACGGCGACTGGAACCTGACCGCCCGCAAGGACGGCCGCGTCATGAAGACGCTGAAGGCGCGCGATCTGTGGGAAAGCATCTCCTACGCCGCCTGGGCATCGGCCGATCCGGGCCTGCACTTCAACACGACCATGAACGACTGGCACACCTGCCCGGCCGCCGGCTCCATCCGCGCGTCCAACCCGTGCTCGGAATACATGTTCCTCGACGACACCGCCTGCAACCTGGCGTCGCTGAACCTTCTGCAGTTCAAGGACCAGACCACCAAGAACATCGACATCGCCGATTACGAACATGCCGTCCGGCTCTGGACGATCGTGCTCGAAATCTCGGTGATGATGGCGCAGTTCCCGTCGAAGGAAATCGCCGAGCGCTCCTACGAATACCGCACGCTCGGGCTCGGCTATGCCAATATCGGCGGCCTGCTGATGTCATCCGGCATTCCCTATGACAGCAAGGAAGGCCGTGCGATCGCCGGTGCCCTGACAGCCGTCATGACGGGCGTTTCCTATGCGACCTCGGCCGAAATCGCCGCCAAGCTTGGCCCCTTCCCCGGCTTCAAGCCGAACCGCGACAACATGCTGCGCGTCATTCGCAACCATGCCCGCGCTGCCCGCGGCGAAGCGAACGGCTATGAAGGCCTGTCGGTTGCCCCCGTGCCGCTGGTCCATGCCGAATGCCCGGACCAGACGCTGGTCACGCATGCCGTCGCCGCCTGGGAAAAGGCCCTGTCGCTCGGCGAACAGCATGGCTATCGCAATGCCCAGGTGTCCGTCATCGCGCCGACAGGCACGATCGGTCTCGTCATGGATTGCGACACCACCGGCATCGAGCCCGATTTCGCGCTCGTGAAGTTCAAGAAGCTCGCCGGCGGCGGCTACTTCAAGATCATCAACCGCGCCGTTCCCGAAGCCCTGCGCACGCTCGGCTATTCGGAAAGCCAGATCGCCGAGATCGAGGCCTATGCCGTCGGTCACGGCAACATCAACCAGGCGCCCGCCGTCAACCCGGGCTCGCTGCGGGCCAAGGGCTTCACCGACGACAAGATCGAGGCCATCAACGGCGCCACCAAGGCTGCCTTCGACATCAAGTTCGTCTTCAACCAGTGGACGCTCGGCGTCGACTTCCTGAAGGACACGCTGAAAGTCAGCGACGAGCAGCTCGCCGACATGAGCTTCAACCTGCTGGAGCATATCGGATTCTCCCGCAAGGAAATCGAAGCGGCCAACGTGCATGTCTGCGGTGCGATGACGCTGGAAGGCGCCCCCTTCCTGAAGGTCGAACACCTGCCGGTGTTCGATTGCGCCAATCCCTGCGGCAAGATCGGCAAGCGCTATCTCTCGGTCGATAGCCATATCCGCATGATGGCAGCCGCTCAGCCGTTCATCTCCGGCGCAATCTCCAAGACGATCAACATGCCGAACGAGGCGACCGTTGAGGACTGCAAGAACGCCTATATGCTCTCCTGGAAGCTCGCGCTGAAGGCAAACGCCCTCTACCGCGACGGCTCCAAGCTCTCGCAGCCGCTGAACGCCTCGCTGATCGAGGACGAAGAGGACGAGGATGCTCTGGAGACGCTGATCCAGCAGCCGGCAGCCGCACAAGCGGTTTCGGTCACGGAGAAGATCATCGAGCGTGTGATCGAGCGGATCACCCGCGAGCGCGAAAAGCTGCCGAACCGCCGCCAGGGCTATACCCAGAAGGCGATCGTCGGCGGACACAAGGTCTATCTGCGCACCGGCGAGTTCGGTGACGGCCGGATCGGCGAGATCTTCATCGACATGCACAAGGAAGGCGCCGCCTTCCGCGCGATGATGAACAATTTCGCCATCGCCATCTCGCTCGGCCTGCAGTACGGCGTGCCGCTCGAGGAATATGTCGAGGCCTTTACCTTCACGAAGTTCGAACCCGCCGGCATGGTGCAGGGCAACGACGCGATCAAGAACGCCACGTCGATCCTCGACTATGTGTTCCGTGAACTCGCCGTCTCCTATCTCGGCCGCCACGACCTGGCCCATGTCGATACGTCGGACTTCGGCAATACGGCACTCGGCAAGGGCATTCAGGAAGGCAAGACCAACCTGCTTTCGACAGGCTGGACCCGCGGCCACAAGCCGACCCTCGTCTCCGGCACGACGACCGGCTCCGGCATCGATCGCGCGTCCGGCGAGCCGAAGGGATCGGCGACGTCGGCCCCTGCCCGCAGCACTTCACAGAGCGGCATCGTCACCCCGTTTGCAGGCTCCGCCGCCCGCAAGCTGGAACCGGCAACGTCGATCTCGATCTCCGAAGTCGTCGCTTTCAAGCGCGACTACGAGGAACGGGCCGTCGAAGTCATCGAAGAGGTCACCACCGAAATCGCGGAACCGCCCCGCGACGTCACGGCCCTCTTCTCCGACAAGGCGGCAGCCGAAGCCGCTGCCGCGAAATCCGACGCCAAGAAGCTGGAAGCCGAACGCCGCATGCGCTCGATCGCCCAGGGCTACACGGGCAACATGTGCTCGGAGTGCCAGAACTTCACGATGGTCCGGAACGGCACCTGCGAAAAGTGCGACACCTGCGGCGCCACCAGCGGTTGCAGCTGATCGGAAGGGGAATGACCTGAACAGGCATTCCCGCCAAACCCTACAAACAACAGGCCCGTCGATATCATCGGCGGGCTTTTCGTTGTGTCCGCTTCGTTCTGTCGCTTGGGAACCGGTCATTCACCAAGGACGTTGCAGTTAAAATGGAGCGGATCATGACCGAGACCTATCCTCGTACGCCGGACGGTCGGTACTTTGTCGTTCGGGGGCGTCTGTGGCGGACGAGTGATCCGGGTCTGCCGGAAGACGAGCGTGTGCGTTTGGTTTCCGAACTGATGTCGGCCCGGCGCGCCGTTCGCGACGCGCGGGGAAATCCTGATCGTATGGCGCTCGCGCGGGCGCAAGTCGATGCGGCCAAGATCGCGCTTGGGGAACGCGGGCCAGCCTGGTGGACGGATGGGGCTCCCGACCACAATCGTCGCCTTGCCAGGAATACGCCCTATGCGGCGTGGCACGCTGCTCTTATGGCGGAAGCCTGATCAGCGACGCCGTTGCAACCGGGACTATCCCACCTTGTCCCGATCCCACCATCTCTGCTTTGCAGGAAACGCCCTACCCTAAAATTGGGATGGAATCGGCGTCAAATTTACGAGTTCTTAGCCGACGCAGCGCATGGATGCTGATGAGCATGGTAAGCGTCGGATCACGTACGCGCATGCGCGACCTGGAGGGTCTCATGCCAAGTTTGACGATTTCGCGCCTGCTCGCCGTTTTCGGTGTGGTCGTCACCGGCGGCCTTGTCGCATCCATCGGTCTCCAAACCATGGCCTTGCAGACGCTGAAAGTCGGTGGCCCGGTCTATGCCGAGATCGCCAACGGAAAGGATGTCATCGCCGATATCCTGCCGCCGCCGCTCTATACGCTGGAGGCCTATATGCTGGCGAACGAGACGATGGCGCATCCGGACCGTGCGAATGCCAATCTCGAGAAGATGCGGACGCTCCGGCGCGACTTCGACGGGCGCAAGGCCTTCTGGGCTTCAGCCGATCTCAACCCGGCGCTTTCTGCGGGGCTGGCCGACCAGGTCCTCGCGAGCGGCGAGGCCTTCTGGGCCGTTGCGACGGCCTTCGAGGAGGCAAAGGCCAAGGGCGAAGCCGCCGACCTGCAGCCCGTCATGGACGCTTTCTATCGGCACGATGCGAAGGTTCGGGATTTCGCGTCTCTGGCAAGCGCAACGCTTGACGCGTCGGTCGCGGATGCGGACTTTACCGGCACGGAATATACGATGATCGGTGCGTTCAGCAGCGGTGCGTCCGTCCTCCTGTTTCTGGCAGGGCTCTGGTTCGTCCGCCGTCGGGCGATCAAGCCGCTTGTCGAGATCGGCAAGGCGATGAACGTCCTGTCGGCGGGCAATTATGCAGCGGAGGTTCCGTTCGCCACGCGTACGGATGAGATCGGCGCGATGTCCCGCGCCCTCACCGTGTTTCAGGCCGGTGCGCGGGAACGCCAGCAGATGCGCGAGATGGCGGAACGCGACCGCTCCTTGTCCGACGCCCAGCGTGTCGAGCAGCAGCGCAACCGCGAGCGCGAAGCCGACGAACTGCGCATGGTCGTGGAAACGCTCGGCGCCGGGCTCGGGCGCCTCGCGGAATGCAATATCCGCAAGCCGCTCGAGCATCCCTTTGCCGAACGGTTCGAGCCGCTACGGCTCGATTTCAACCAGTCGCTGGCGACCTTCCAGCTGACCCTGGAGCAGGTTCTCGGCAAGACGTCCGACCTCTCGGGCAATGCGAGCGAGATGTACCAGGCCGCAGACGAACTCTCCAAGCGCACCGAGCAGCAGGCCGCGGCCCTCGAGCAGACATCGGCCGCCCTCGAAGAGGTGACCGCCACCGTCAAATCCTCAGCCGACCGTGCCGCGGAAACGCGCAGCCTCGTCGGTGCGGCCAACCGCAGTGCGACATCGTCCGGCCAGGTGGTGCGCGACGCGGTCGAGGCCATGCGGCGGATCGATACATCGTCGCAGCAGATCGGCCAGATCATTCACGTGATCGACGAGATCGCCTTCCAGACGAACCTGCTTGCGCTCAATGCCGGGGTCGAGGCGGCCCGTGCAGGAGAGGCCGGGCGGGGCTTTGCCGTCGTGGCGCAGGAGGTTCGCGAACTCGCCCAGCGCTCCGCTGCCGCGGCCAAGGATATCAACGCGCTGATACGCACATCTTCGGGCGACGTCTCGGATGGCGTCCGTCTCGTGGATCAGGCCGGCCGCACGCTCGCGGAAATCGCGCAGTACGTGATCGATATCGACGCCAAGGTGGAGGCGATCACGACGGCGTCGAAGGAGCAATCCGTCGGGCTTCTGGAGATCAGCACGGCCGTCAATGCGATCGACCAGATGACGCAGAAGAACGCGGCAATGGTGGAGGAAACCACGGCTATCAGCAGCAGCCTCGCCTCCGACGCCACCGCGCTGTCGGCCATCGTCAATCGCTTCCAGCTCAATCCCGGCCGATCCGATGCGACGTCCGTACCGATCGCACGGCACCGGGCCGCATAGGCCCGACCAATGTGGCCCCGCGTCGTCGTCGTCAGCGCCCGAAGCGGCGGGCGCCGACGACGCAGAGGATGACGCAGACGGTGATGCCGAGCATGCCCGTCGTGACCGGCTCGTGCAGGACCGTTGCCGCGAGCGCCAGCGCGAAGAAGGGCTGGAGCAATTGCAGCTGTCCGACGGCTGCGATGCCGCCTTGCGAGAGGCCGCGATACCAGAAGATGAAGCCGATGAGCATGCTGAAGAGCGAGACATAGGCCAGGCCGAAAAGTGCGGGCGGCTCGATGCCGGCAAAGCTGGCTGGCATGGTGAAAAGGGCGATGCCGAGCATCGGCGGCAGCGAGAGCACCAGGGCCCAGGAAATCACCTGCCATCCGCCGAGGGTTCGCGACAGCTTCCCGCCTTCGGCATAACCGAGACCGCAGACGACGATCGCCAGCAGCATCAGCAGGTCGCCCAAGGGTGATGCGCGGAGGCCCTGCGCGAGAGCGTAACTGGCCACAAGCGCGCTTCCGAGCAGAGAGAAGATCCAGAAAGCCGGCTTCGGCCGCTCGCCGCCGCGGACGACGCCGAAGATGGCCGTCGCCAGCGGCAGGAGCCCGATGAAGACGATCGAATGGGCCGAGGTGACGTGCTGAAGCGCGAACGCCGTCAGCAGCGGAAAGCCGACGACGACACCGAGTGCGACGATCGACAGGGAGACCGTCTCACGCGGGGTGGGCCATTTCTGGCGCAGCAGCAACAAAAGGGCAAGCGCCAGCAGTCCAGCGATCGTCGCCCGCGCAACCGTGAGGAACACCGGGTCGAACTGCATCACCGCGATGCGCGTTGCGGGGAGCGATCCGCTGAAGATCACCACCCCGATCATTCCGTTCACCCACCCGGCCGTTGACCGATCCATTATGCACTCCTTCGACATGTGGCCGTTATTGACCCGCAGATGCCGGAGTGCCAGAAACGGTTACCGACAGTTCTCCCAAACTGTTATGGTTATTAACCGATACGGATCGAGATTGTGGCGCGCGCACCGAACGCAACGACAATGGTGATGGAGACGATCCGGCAGCGGATCGCGGGTCGCGCGCTGCTGCCGGGCGCAAAGCTGCCGTCGATCCGAAAGCTCGCTGCGACGCTCAAGGTCTCCACATCCACGGTGGTGGAAGCCTATGACCGGCTGGTCGGCGAGGGCACGATTCTCCCGCGCCCGGGGTCCGGTTTCTATGTGACGCATCAAGCGGGCGGGGCCGCCATTCCGTTCTCGGTCGCCGATGCCGGGCCGAAGCGCGACCGTGCGGTCGATCCCTTCTGGGTCTCCCGCCAGTCGCTGGAGGCGGATGCCGGCGACGCAAAGCCCGGATGCGGCTGGCTGCCACCGGACTGGCTGCCGGAAGAGAGCATAAGGCGGACACTGAGGACCCTGTCGCGTGCCCGGAACCCGATACTCGCCGAATATGGCTCGCCCCTCGGCCTCACGCCCCTTCGCCAGCTCATCGGCCGGCGCATGGCCGAGCGCGGTATCGAGGCCACTCCCGACCAGATTCTGCTGATGGAATCAGGAACGCAGGCGATCGACATCCTCTGCCGCCTGCTGCTGGAGCCTGGCGATACCGCGCTAGTGGACGATCCCTGCTATTTCAATTTCCACGCTTTGTTGCGCGCACACCGCGCCCGCATCGTCGGTGTCCCCTATACCCCGTCTGGCCCGGATACCGATGCGTTTGCAAAAGCGGTCGCCGATCACCGGCCGCGGCTCTACATCACCAATTCCGCGATCCACAATCCGACCGGCGCCGTGCTTTCGCCGGTCTCGGCGCATCGGGTTCTGAAGATCGCCGAAGCCAACGACGTCATCATCATCGAGGACGATATCTTCGCCGATCTCGAACACAGCCCTGCCCCGCGACTGGCGGCCTTCGACGGGCTCGACCGGGTGATCCACATCGGCAGCTTCTCGAAAACCCTCTCCGCCTCCGGCCGCTGCGGCTTCATCGCCGCAAGGGCGGAATGGATCGACAGCCTGACCGATCTGAAGATCGCCACGACCTTCGGCGGCGGCCGGCTGACCGCCGAACTCGTCTATGGCGTCCTCAGCGACGGCACCTATCGCAAGCATCTGGAAGCGCTGCGGCAAAGGCTGTCGAAGACGATGCAGACCGTCTCTACCCGGCTTCTAAACCTTGGCGTCACGCCCTGGCTCGATCCGCAGGCCGGCATGTTCCTCTGGTGCAGGCTGCCCGATGAGATCGATGCGACCGAGGTGGCCCGGACGGCGCTCCGCCAGGGGCTTGTGCTCGCCCCGGGCAACGCCTTCAGTCTCTCCCAGACGGCGACCGGCTTCATGCGCTTCAACGTCTCGCAGATGCAGGAGCCGCAGGTCTTCGACCTGCTGCGCGATGTCCTTGCCGCGCAACGCGGCCAGAAAGACGGTGCGTGAGGGATTGAGGGCGGCGCTCGTCCCGCGTTACTTCCAGCTCATGTAATCGCTGGCCGTGCAGCCGAACGGAGCACGCTGGTCGCCGAACCGCTTCTTCAGCTGGTCGCAACCCCATCGGTTCACCGGCCCCGGCATCATATTGTTGATGTCCATGCCCGGCGACTGGAACTGCGTGTCGGAGGCCAGCACATACCAGAACCAGAAGCCGATCAAGCCGACGACGATCAGAAGCGGCACGCCGAGGGCAATCTGCAGCCGGCGCCAGATCGACACCGTCTTGCGCGGGGCATCGACCAGCATGGGGCGATGCTCCGGCGCCTCGTCCGCCTGCCGGAATGGCAACAGCGCCTGCGCACGCTCCGCATCGGTGAGCTCGATCCGCATCAGGCGGTCATCGAGCAGGACCGGCAGCGCCGTCTTCCCATGCCGGACGGCGAGCGCGACGGCCTTGCCACCCTTTTCGCCGACGATCAACGGCTCTTCGCCGTTCCGCATCTTCGTGTAGCCGGAGCGCTTGGTCCGGTCGTCGGCAATGGTGTCGTTGTAGGCGACGGAGAGGACATCGCGTTTGCGATCGAACGCCGTGACTTCGACGGGCACCGGCACCAGCATTGCGGGATGCCGGAGCTGGCGGCGCACACGCCAGATCCGGAGACCCAGGAAGATCATGCCGACACCGAGGCCGCCCAGAGCAAGGGTGAGCAGCGAGAGTGTTATGATCCTGTTCCAGAGCTTGTCGAGACCGAGGCTCATGGTCGCGAGTTCCGGACGGTCGCCGGAAATGACGAGGCCAGTCTCGTAATCGCCGACATGAAAATCGACGAACATGATCTCCACATCCGTCGCGTAGTCCCGGCCGCCATAGCTGTAGACCAGACGGGCTTCGCAGTCGGTGAAGAAGCCTTTGCGCGTGGTGCAGCGACCGTTCTGGACGTCACCATCCTCGATGAGGACGGGGTTCTGGCTGATGGTGAAATCCCGCACGACCCCCGGCCCTTCCCAGACGAGCAGGAAGATCGCCAGCGCCAGAATGATCGGCGTCGACCAGTAATAGGGCCGCGGCGTGGAAATGAGGTCGGGCGCCAGTTGCAGCGGCCGGCGGGGAAGCAGGAGCTCAGGCAAATCGAGGACCTTTCCGATGGACGCTTCCAGGCTCAACGTTCGGGCGCTCAGGGTACCCTACAAAGCACCACACGCGGAGGTTGGAAGCGATAGTGGTTCATTCAGATAGGCTTATGGCGTGATTCGGCCGGCGCGGTCTCCCTTGACGGAACGAAACATAAGACTGGAAGCTCAAGCCATCTGGCCCTACATCGACGGTTGCCAGCCCGCGCCGTCTGCGACCGGCATTTGCCGACACGAGGTCCCGTTATGTTTCCTGCCAATCCCGACTGCGGGAAACTTTTCGCCGAGATGGACTGGTCGTCGACACCGCTGGGGCAGCGCGAAGACTGGAGCGTCGAGCTGAAGACACTCACCAACGTCATGCTCGGGTCGCTGCAACCGATGCTCATCGTCTGGGGACCGAAGCAGACGACTCTCTACAATGACGGCTATGCCGCCATGTGCGGGCACCGCCACCCCGCCGCCTTCGGCGGGTCGTTTCACGCGCTGTGGCACGATATCTGGGATGCCGTGGAGCCGATCATCACCGATGCCTATCAGGGCCGGGGAACATCGATGGACGACATCGAATTCACCATGCACCGAAACGGCTATCCGGAAGAAACGCATTTCGCCTTTTCCTACACGCCCGTGCGCGACCCGTGGGGCACGGTGCTCGGCATGTTCTGCGCCTGTACCGAAATCACCTCGCAGGTCATGGTTCGTCGCGCGGAGCGAACGCAACGCGAGCGCTTCCGGCAGGTGTTCGAGCTCAGCCCCGGCGGCATCGCCATGCTGGTGGGCCCGGACCACGTCTTCGACTACGCCAACGAGGAATATGACGCGATGATCGGCGTCGGCCGCGACATCATCGGCAAGACGGTGGCGGAGGCCGTGAGCGAGGTCGTTCGCCAAGGCTTCATCGACATTCTCGACGGCGTCTACCGGACGGGTGAGAGTTTCATCGCGCGTGGCCTGCCGATCCAGCTCAACCGGGGCCCCGATGGCGAGATGCAGCGCCGGCTCATCGACCTCGTCTACCAGGCGATGCGGCACGAAGATGGCACGATTTCCGGCATCCTCGTCCAGGCCCGCGACGTGACCGAGATTCGGGCCGAAGAGGCAAGCCGCGAGCTTCTGTCTCACGAGCTGGGGCACAGGCTGAAAAACCAGCTCGCCATGGTCCAGGCGATCGCTTCCCAGACCCTGCGCAACGCGCCCGACATCGCATCGGCGCGCCAGCGGCTTTCGGAACGCCTCGCCGTGCTGAGTGCTGCCCACGATACAATTCTCGAAGGCGGCCGCGGCACGTCGACCGTCCGTCAGCTCGTCCAGCAGATGACGGATCTCCACGACGATCCGGTCGCGCCGCGCTTCGTCACGTCCGGCCCGAACCTCAAGATCGGCTCCCGCCCGTCCCTGTCCCTCTCGCTCATCCTGCACGAGCTGGCCACGAACGCGGTCAAGCACGGAGCCCTCTCCGTGCCGGGCGGAAGCGTCGAATTGCACTGGCGGGTCGTTCTGCCGGGTGCCGACGGGTTCGAGATGATCTGGGCGGAACGAGGCGGGCCTGTGGTCGCGGAACCGCGCGTGCGAGGCTCGGGATCGCGACTGATCTCGGCGGGCTTGAACGGCACCAACGACGGCCATGTCGAGATGTCCTTTTTGCCGGAAGGCTTGCGTTGCGTCGTGACGGCAGACCTCGAGAGCTTCCAGAAAGAGCATTGATGGCCGAGCAAACGCGCCGCGCGCCCGTCCTCATCGTCGAGGATGATGGCCTGATCCGGATGGATCTGGCCGATATCCTCGCCGACATGGGCCTTTCCACGGTCGAGGCCGCAAATGCGGATCAGGCGCTGAAGGTGATGGACACGCTTCAGGCGATCTCTGCGCTGATGACCGATATCGACATGCCCGGCTCCATGAACGGCATCGCACTCGCCCACCGGGCAGCGCTTCGCAGCCCCACCTGCCCTCTGCTGATCATCTCCGGCCGGTACAATCCCGCGGACGGAACCCTGCCGGAAGGCGCAGTCTTCCTGTCCAAGCCGATTTCCGAGCCGGCGCTGCGCCGGGCTTTGGCCAAGATGGGGCTGATCGGGGCGATGGATTGGTAGAGAGGCGTCGAAGACGACCGGCTCGCAATGCACCCACAGGGAAAGATGCGTCTTGCGGCATGAAACCTGAAATCGAAATGATTTCTGAGGGTTCGATGGTCGGAGTGGAGAGATTCGAACTCCCGACCCTCTGGTCCCAAACCAGATGCGCTACCAGGCTGCGCTACACTCCGTGCCAATAGGTGGGGCAATACACGCTCCATAGCGGTGTCGCAAGGGAGAAAGCCGCATGGCCATTGTTTATTGTGCAATGCTGCCAAGGACGGAAAAATGCGGCGCGCTTGCATCAAGGTCATTCCGTTTTCGGCATTTGTGCGTTATGCCACTGAAAAGCCGGCAGAGCCGGCCCTTTGTCATGCTTGGAGTCTGAGGAATGTCCGCCAAGATTTACCGTCCCGCCAAGACCGCGATGCAGTCCGGCAAGGCCAAGACCAATCTTTGGGTGCTCGAATTCGATCAGGAAACGCCGCGCACGATCGATCCGATGATGGGTTATACGAGTTCGGTCGATACGCGCCAGCAGGTCAAGCTGACCTTCGAAAGCGCAGAAGCGGCCGTCGCCTATGCCGAACGCAACGGCATCGAGTATCGTGTCATCGCACCGAAGGACCCAACCCGGAAGAACGTCTCCTACAGCGACAACTTCCGCTACAGCCGCATGCAGCCCTGGACGCACTGACACGGGACGTACCTAAACCACCCGCGCCGCACAAGCAGCGCCACCGGCCCCTTAGCTCAGCTGGATAGAGCACCTGCCTTCTAAGCAGGTTGTCGCAGGTTCGAGCCCTGCAGGGGTCGCCAGACTTTCCACCTGCGTTTGCACGCATCGCGCCGCTGAGCGGCGAGCACGTTAAAATTTCATCACATCAGGGGTGCGTGGGCCGGCCCTCAGTCGGGCTTGGCTGTCGGACTTGTCAGTCGGGCTTGGCGGCGGGCAGCGTTGCCGGCAGGTTTACCTGCGCTCCGGGCGTGATCGCCAGTTTTCTCGCCGTGCCGGCGTTGAGTTCGACGACGTAGGCGACGGGGACGCGAGAATCGATGATGGTTTCGGATTGGGGGACGGCGTTCTGGTGGACCGTTTCGACCTTGCCGCTTTTCGACAGGAAGAGCATGTCGAGCGGCAGGAACGTGTTCTTCATCCACATCATCACGGGACGCGTCTGAGCGAAATCGAACAGCATGCCGTGATCGGCGGCCATCTCGCGTCGATACATCAGGCCCTGTGCACGCTGATCGCTTTTAACGGCCAGCTCCACTGTAAAGGCGTGTGTCTTGCCATCGAGCGTCCTGATGGTGAGCGGCGCCTTTTCGAAGGCGACGTCTGCCGCCCCCGCTGGAAGGGCGGCACCCAGGATGGCGGCGGCAAAGAGGACGCTGCGCGCAGCCTGACGCAGGCTCAGCATTGCTCGACCATCAATGTGCGCGGCCTGTGGGTGCGGGTACGTCGGGGTGGATTTCCGCGGCCATCAGACCCTTGTCGCCATCGCCGAAGCGCACGAGGACGGTCTGGCCGGGGCGGAGCTCGGTGAGGCCGAAGCGGCGCAGGGTTTCCATGTGGATGAAAATGTCTTCCGTGCCGTCGCCGCGCGTCAGGAAGCCGAAGCCCTTGGTGCGGTTGAACCATTTGACGAGCACGCGCTCGAGCCCACTGGTCGGCGTCACCTGGACATGCGTCTTCACCGGCGGCAGCTGCGATGGGTGAATGGCCGTGGACTGGTCCATCGAGAGGATGCGGAACGCCTGGTAGCCGCGATCGCGCTTCTGGATCAGCGCGACGATGCGGGCGCCTTCGAGGACCGTCTGGTAGCCGTCGCGGCGCAGGCAGGTCACGTGCAGCAGAACATCCTGCATGCCATTGTCGGGAATGATGAAGCCGAAGCCCTTGGCGACGTCGAACCACTTGATGACACCGGTGATCTCGACCAGATCGAGCGCGTCCCCGCCAAAATCCTCTTCTGGTGCGACATCTTTCGCCGAAATCCTGTCCACCATAATCTGCCAGCCCCTCGAATACGCATCACGATTGCTGCGGTTAACTGATTCTTGAGCATCAGATTAACATCGTCCCGCTGCCTTTGGGCAAGTCCCCGGGACGAAATTTGCCGCTATCGGTAAGCTATGGCTCCAGCCTTGTGTCTGGCTGTCGCAGCGCTAGATAGGAGGCTGAACAACAGGAGAGAGGGCTATCATGCGTTATCTGCACACCATGGTTCGGGTTAAGGACCTTGATCAGGCACTGCATTTTTACGGCACACTGTTCGGACTGCAAGAGGTGCGCCGGACGGAAAATGAAAAAGGGCGTTTCACGCTCGTCTTCCTGGCCGCGCCGGGTGACATCGACCATGCGCAGGCCCGCCTTTCGCCCTGTCTGGAACTGACCTACAACTGGGATACCGAGGACTACACGGGCGGACGCAATTTCGGACATCTTGCCTACGAGGTCGACGATATCTACGCCCTCTGCCAGAAGCTGATGGATTCCGGCGTCACGATCAACCGCCCGCCCCGCGACGGCAACATGGCTTTCGTGCGCTCGCCGGACGGGATTTCCATCGAAATCCTGCAGAAGGGCGCAGCGCTCGCACCGCAAGAGCCCTGGTCGTCGATGGAGAACACCGGCGCCTGGTGACGGCGCGCCCAGACATCATCGAGAAGCGAGACCCTGCGGCCGTCGTCAGCGGCGGCTGCAGGGTTATGGCGCAAGCTCCACGCAACGAGGCTGGCGCATAGATCTCCCACAAAGATCGGTCCGGACAAGCGTCGCCGGGAATCGGCCATGATGGCGCGATCCTGCCCCTTGCCGTCGATCGGGAGATGCAGCGTTGCGATACGGCCCCTCGTCCAAACCTCTTTTCGTCAGCGTGGCGTCCGCTGTTCTCGCCGCCGGCCTTCTGGCAGGCTGCGTCACGGGCAAGCCTGTCGCAGATCAGCTCGTTGAGGGCGTGACGCCACCCGAAATCGGCGAAACGGACGTTCCCGTCGTCGCCTCGGGACCGGCGTCCGAATCCGTGCCCCCCACTCAAGTCGCAGGCGCATCCGCTGCACGGCAACCCGAATCTCAGGCGCAGGCCGCCGGCGCGGAGCCGGGCGCCATCGTCATGCAGGGCACAGGCTTGCAGGCGACGTCGAGCAGCATTTTCTCGGTCGGAGGTGCAGGCGGCGCAGCGGCAGGCACTTCGCCGATATCGGGCGGGGGATCTTCGCCGGCGAGCCTTTTCCGTGCCGCTCCTCAAAGTCAAAGCACGCCGTTGCCTCTGGCAGAGCAGACGCTGCCGCTCCAGTCCTCGGATGCGGGCTACCCGGCTCAAGGCGCGGTTGCGCCTACGGCTGCGGGCGAGAGGCCGGCCGAAGTGGCCCTGGCAAGCCTGAAGCCTTCAGCGGCGCCGCAGCCCGCAGGCAACCCGGAAACAACCGCATCGCTGATCGGGCTCTTCGGACCGGCGCGGGCAGCCGCTGCTGCCGTCGCGCCCGGCGAAAAAGGCAAGCCGGCTAACAAACCGGCTCTCTCCGCGATGGCAGGGATGGCTCCGCAGCAGGCAGCAGCCCTCAGCTACACCGCCCTGCCCGGCATTCGGGCGCGCTCCATGTTCGCGACCGTCGATGACACGGCCGAGAATCATGACGATGCCAGCCCCAAGGTCCAGATGGCCTCGCTGTCCGGGCTCGCACGCCTGGCACCGAGCGGGCTTCTTCTCCAGACGGAGACCGTGGAGACCGGCTGCTTCCAGCCGAAATTGCTCAACATCCTGAAGTCGGTGGAACGGCATTTCGGCAAGAAAGTGCTCGTCACGTCGGGGCGGCGCAGCCTCAGCCACAATATCAAGGTCGGTGGACGACCGCAGTCGCGGCACCTGACCTGCGAAGCCGCCGACATACAGGTGGCAGGCGTCAGCAAGTGGGACGTCGCCACCTTCCTGCGCGGCACGGAAGGGCGCGGCGGTGTCGGCACCTATTGCCACACGCAGTCGGTTCATATCGACATCGGACCGCAGCGCGACTGGAACTGGGCGTGCGGGCCAAGAGATGCATAACTCTATGATTTGACGTTATTTTCCTTCCTTCGCATCCACACCCTCCACAGGTTTCAAATTTTTGCGACAAAATGACATTTGCTGCTTGCGGTCCTGAAAACCGCTGACTATAAGACGGCCACCGCAAAGCGACTGCGCCCTTCGTCTATCGGTTAGGACACCAGATTTTCATTCTGGGAAGAGGGGTTCGACTCCCCTAGGGCGTACCACTTTGCGGTCAAAATCTCCCCGACATTGTATGATATATGGCTTTAGCGTTTCGGCGCATCGCATTGATGCGGCTCCAAAAACGGGCTTGTGAAAGCCGCAATTTTTCCAGGTCCTCATGCGTTTTTCCCCTTGCCTCCGGCTAATCCTCAGCCTATAAGCCGGCCACCAGCGAATGCGCCCTTCGTCTATCGGTTAGGACACCAGATTTTCATTCTGGGAAGAGGGGTTCGACTCCCCTAGGGCGTACCACCTGGCTCCTCCCCCCACTTGTATTTCGTTAACATCCGGTCGTTCGCGGTCGCATCCGCCGTTTTCCGGGATGTTGAGACCTCTCTCCACCCGTCATCGTCTGCTAACACCAGCGCTCTATAAAGCGCGGGCGGCGTCGATGATTCTGAGCTGTACCCGGCGCGTGCCCTGCCAGATATCGGCAGAGAGGCTGCCCGCAAGGTGGACGGTCATGCCGCGTGCGGCGAGAAGAAAGTCGCCGAGAGGCGTCTGAAAGGCGCGGAAGGCGATCGCGTCCAGCCGCGCGCCGTCCTGCCCCTCGACGGTCACCTTCACATGGTCCGTTCCGATCTGCCGGACGTCGCGCACCCGATGCGCGGGAATGGCGAAGATCGGCTGCGGATGACCGGAGCCATAGGGGCCCGCCTGCTCCAGCCGATCGATCAGGTCGACCGTGGCGCCGGAGGCCGCCAGTGCGCCGTCGATCTTGACGGTTTCGGCCGCCACGAGATCGTGCACGGTGCGGGCTGCGCGTTCCTCGAGAAAATGCCGCAGGCGCCCGAGATTGGCGCGCTCGACCGTCAGGCCCGCCGCCATGGCATGGCCACCACCCTTGACCAGAAGTCCCTCCTCGACAGCCGCGCGAATGACCTTGCCGATGTCGAAGCCGGCGATGGAGCGACCGGAGCCGGTTCCCCGGCCGTTGAGATCGAAGGAGATGGCAAAGGCGGGGCGACGAAAACTTTCCTTCAGGCGGGCTGCGAGAAGACCCACGATCCCGGGGTGCCAGTTCTCGCGCGCCGTGACGATGACCGAGGCACCGTCGCCATTGCCATATTCGGCCAGGGCCTCGGCCTGCGCCTCCATCAGCATCACCTGCTCGATCGCCTGGCGCTCGCGGTTCAGTTCATCCAGCCGGGCGGCGATGGCGTCGGCCTCGTTGGCATCATCCAGCGTCAAGAGGCGGCTGCCGAGCGCGGCATCGCCGATGCGACCACCGGCATTGATGCGGGGTCCGACGAGAAATCCGAAGTGATAGGGCGTGACGGGCCCGCTGAGGCCGGCCTTGCGGAAGAGTGCCGCCAGCCCGGGGTTCTTCATGTGGCGGGCGGCAATCAATCCCTTGACGACATAGGCCCGGTTCAACCCCTTCAAGGGCACGACGTCGCAGACCGTCGCGAGCGCGACGATGTCGAGATGGGAAAGAAGATCGAAGCTCCCGGCCCGCAGATCGCCGCGCTCGCGCAGGACACGCAGCAGATTGACGAGCACCAGCATGACGACGCCGGCCGCACAGAGATGGCCCTGCCCCGACAGATCGTCCTCGCGGTTGGGATTGACCAGCGCGACGGCCGGCGGCAGTTCGCCGGAGACCTGATGGTGGTCGATGACGACGACGTCCACGCCGCGCTCCTGCGCCCGCCGCAGCGACTCATGGCTCGTGGAGCCGCAATCGACGGTGACGATCAGGCCGGCGCCATTGTCGATCAATTTGTCGATGGCGGACGCGTTCGGGCCGTAGCCTTCAAAAATCCGGTCGGGAATATAAATCTCCGCCGTCACGTCGAAATGGGTGAGCAGACGATAGAGGATGGCGGACGATGCGGCGCCGTCGACGTCATAGTCACCGAAGATGGCGACGCGTTCCCGACGGGCGATCGCATCGGCGATCCGGATCGCCGCTTTGCGGCAGTCGGTCAGCGTGTCGGGGTCCGGCATCAGGCTGCGGATGGTCGGATCGAGGAAGGCGATCGCATCTTCCTGCTGGACACCCCGTCCGGCCAACACACGCGCGATGAGATCGGGAAGACCGTGGACCTGGCTGATCGCCAAGGCGCGGTTCTGGCCTGCCTGATCGAGCCGCGACACCCAGCGCTGGCCCGTGATCGACGTCTCGACACCCAGAAACGCGCGCGGAACCGGATCCGGAAGCTCGCTCATGAGCCGCCGTTCCCATGGAACCATGGACGGCCTTCCGACACTGCGGGCAAGACGGCGCCGATATCAGTAATCCTTCGGACGCTCGATGCGGATGACCTGCGGTTCGCCAACGAGGTAGCCCTCGCCCTTGATCGTGGCGACGGCATCGCGCACCGAGTGCTCGGCCGTCGCATGCGTCACGAGAATGATCGTCTGGGGCTTGCCCGTTTCCTGCGTATGCTTGGAATGCTGCATGATCGATTCCAGCGAGATGCCGTTTTCCGCCATGCAGGATGCGATGCTGGCAAACACGCCGGCGCGATCGATCACCTTCAGCCGGATGAAATAGCCGCCTTCATGGCTCTGGATCTGCGCACGCGTGTAGGGAATCAACGCATCGACCGGTCGGCCGAACGCCGGCACATGCTGCGCGCCGGGGCGGCTCTTGGCGATGTCGGCGATATCGCCGAGCACCGCGGACGCCGTCGCATTGCCGCCTGCCCCGGGGCCGACCATCAGAAGTTCGCCGAGAATATCGGACTCGATCGCCACCGCATTGGTGACGCCGTCGACCTGCGCGATGACGGAATCGAACGGCACCATGGTCGGGTGAACGCGCTGCTCGATGCCGCCGCTGCTGGTGCGCTGGGCAACGCCGAGCAACTTGATTCGATAGCCGAGATCGGCTGCCGCCTGGATGTCCTCGATCGAGATATTGGTGATGCCTTCGAGATAGATATCGTCCGCCGCAATGGCGGTGCCGAAGGCGAGGCTCGTGAGGATCGACAGCTTGTGGGCCGTGTCGTTGCCCTCGATGTCGAAGGCCGGGTCCGCCTCGGCATAGCCGAGCCGCTGGGCTTCCTTCAGGCAGGCCTCGAAGCTCAGGCCCTCCTTCTCCATCTTCGTCAGGATGTAGTTGCAGGTGCCGTTCATGATGCCGTAGACGCGGGCGATCGTATTGCCGGTCATCGATTCGCGCAGCGCCTTGATGACCGGAATGCCGCCCGCCACCGCCGCCTCGTAATTCAGAAGAGCGCCATTCTTCTCGGCGATGCCGGCAAGCTCGATGCCGTGGGCTGCCAGCAGCGCCTTGTTGGCGGTGACGACGTGGATGCCGCGTGCAAGGGCTGCCTTGACCGCGGAATAGGCCGGTTCGCCTGCGCCGCCCATCAATTCGACGAAGACGTCCATGTCCGCTTCGGCGGCAAGGCTGCCCGCATCTGCAAACCAGAGATCATCGGCAAGCGTGATGCCGCGGTCCTTGGTGCGGTCACGGGCGGTGACGGCCACGACCTCGATCGGCCGACCGCAGGTCGTCGCAAGCGATTCGCGGCGTTCGGTGAGGATGCGGACAAGAGAGGCGCCCACGGTGCCCAAGCCCGCAATGCCGATTCTCAGCGCGTCTGCCATACTCATGATCCTTGCTGTCTCAAAAATGTCCCGCCGACGCTGCGGCGGGAAGATGTTGTCTTCAGGTGTCAGGCTCGCCGGATACGCCTAGCGGCGAGCGTTGAGCGAGATCACGTTGTGCAGCGTGTCGTCCGCGGTGGACAGGAACTTCTTGAGGTTCCGCGCCGCCTGGCGAATGCGATGCTCGTTCTCGACAAGGGCGATGCGGACATAATCATCGCCCTGCTCGCCGAAACCGATGCCGGGGGCGACCGCAATGTCGGCCTTTTCGACCAGCAGCTTGGAAAACTCGAGCGAACCGAGGTGCCGGAATTTCTCCGGGATCTTGGCCCAGGCGAACATCGTCGCTTCCGGCGGCGGGACCTCGAAGCCGGCCTTGCCGAAGCTTTCGACCAGCACGTCGCGCCGGCGCTTGTAGACCGCACGAACTTCGGCAATATCGGAGCCGTCACCGTTCAAAGCATGCGTCGCCGCCACCTGGATCGGTGTGAACGCACCATAGTCGAGATAGGATTTCACGCGCGTCAGCGCCGAGATCAGGCGCTCGTTGCCAACCGCAAAGCCGATGCGCCAGCCGGGCATGGAGAAGGTCTTCGACATGGAGGTGAACTCGACGGTGCAATCCATCGCGCCGGGCACTTCGAGAACCGAAGGCGGCGGCGTGTCGCCGAAGTAGATCTCGGAATAGGCGAGGTCCGAGAGGATGACGATGTCGTTGCGTTTGGCGAAGGCAACGACTTCCTTGTAGAAATCGAGCGTCGCCACATGCGCCGTCGGGTTCGACGGATAGTTGATGATGAGCGCGATGGGCTTCGGGATCGAGTGCTTGATCGCCCGCTCGAGCGGCGGGAAGAACGTGTCGTCCGGCTCCACCGAGATGGAGCGAATGACGCCGCCGGTCATCAGGAAGCCGAAGGCATGGATCGGATAGGTGGGATTCGGGCAGAGCACGACGTCGCCGGGCGCCGTGATGGCCTGGGCCATGTTGGCGAAGCCTTCCTTGGAGCCGAGCGTCGCGACGACCTGCGTGTCGGGATTGAGCTTCACGCCGAAACGGCGTGCGTAATAGGCAGCCTGTGCCCGGCGCAGACCGGGAATGCCCTTGGACGAGGAATAGCGGTGGGTGCGGGGATCGCGCACGACTTCGCAGAGTTTGTCGACGATGGCCTGGGGCGTCGGAAGATCGGGATTGCCCATGCCGAGGTCGATAATGTCGGCGCCACCCGCTCGCGCGCTTGCCTTCAGGCGATTGACCTGTTCGAAGACGTAGGGTGGCAGACGCCGGACTTTATGAAACTCTTCCATCTCTCTGACCTTGTCCAGAACGCCTGCATCCGGCCGGATGCGCGTGAGGGCGTTCTCTTGATGTAATTTGAACAGCGCATCGGCAAAATGATGGCGCGTTCTCCTGCAGCATGCCCGTCGCAGCCTTTCCGAAGCTGGCCTTCGCGAGGGCGAACCGGAAACGTCACGACATCGAGAGATCTGCAAACGTCGCGGCCTCGTTCTACGGCCTGCAACGGTGCAGCGCGACCGGAAACGCCTTCCGGAAAAGGCTTGATCCACCCCTGGGTCGACGGTCTGGCTTTGCGTCCAATTGCCTCGAAAGGCAAGCCTTAATTGCGAATCTCGGCGAGCGTGTCGGCGCCGTGATGTTCCGCTAGCGCGTTGAGTTCGGCCAGGCGGCGGCGGTATTCGGCCTCGGAGATGGCGCCCGAGGCACGGCGCGCCGACAGCGCGCTCAGCCGCGACGAGACGCTCGCCGCCTCTTCGTTGGTCATCTGTGGTGCGGCCGCCGAGAGCTTGCCCTCGATGTTCGGATAAACGTCTTTCGGCACGGGGCGCGCCATCGTGGACGTATAGGCCGGTGTGCTGTCGGCCTGAGGGGTCGTGCAGCCGACGGCAGCGGCGCAAACAGCGCCGATCGCTGCAGCGCGCAGCATCGAATATCCCGACAGCAATTTCATGTTATCCCTCTAAAGCCCAGATCGTCCGGCGGTTGCCGATTTGCGTGGCGTATCCCTGCCCCGCATGGCAACATGCGCTGGCACTTGTAGTGATATTCCGGCAAAATGTAAAAAGCCAAAAGCAAGAGATATGGCGGGAGGATCTGGTGGGAGACGACAAGACGACCGGCAACGGCGCGAGCGCCTTTGCGAGCTTCGATCCCAAAGCGATCGAGCCTTACCTGATCAAGGATCCGGAGGCCCTGACCGTCAATCTGGCCCGCTCGCTTGAACAGGTGGGCAAGGCGGCCTCCGCCTGGCTCGCCCCGCGCGAAAGCGGCGAGAAGGTCGACAAGATCGCCGATCCCATGACGGATCTGGTAAAGACCCTGTCGAAGGTCACCGAATACTGGATGGCCGATCCGCGCCGATCGTTCGAGGCGCAGACGCATCTGATGACCAGCATGATGGGCATGTGGACCCGAAGCCTGCAGAAGGCCGGCGGCCTCGACGCGCCTTCGGTACCGGAGCCTCCGCGCGACAAGCGCTTTGCCGACCCCGACTGGGTGGCCAACCCATTCTTCGACATGCTGCGCCAGGCCTATCTCGTCCTGTCCGACTGGGCGGAAAAGATGGTGACCCGCACGGATGGCTTGGACGAGCATACCCGCCACAAGGCCGCCTTCTACGTCCGCCAGATCACGGACGCGCTCTCGCCGTCCAACTTCATCGCGACCAACCCGCAACTCTACCGCGAGACGGTGGCTGCCAATGGCGCCAATCTCGTCAATGGCATGCGGATGCTGGCAGAGGACATTCTTTCCGGCAATGGCGAGCTTCGCCTTCGCCAGAGCGACACGAGCAAGTTCGAGATCGGCGAGAACATCGCGCTCACGCCGGGCAAGGTTCTGACGCAGAGCGACATCTGCCAGGTCATCCAGTACGATGCCACGACGGAAAAGGTGCTGAAGCGCCCTCTCCTCATCTGCCCGCCCTGGATCAATAAATTTTACGTCCTGGACCTCAATCCGCAGAAATCCTTCATCAAATGGGCTGTGGATCAGGGCCATACGGTCTTCGTCATCTCCTGGGTCAATCCGGACGAGCGCCACGCCGCCAAGGATTGGGAATCCTACGCCCGCGAGGGCATCGGTTTTGCGCTCGACACGATCAAGCAGGCGACGGGGGAAGACGAGGTCAATGCCGTCGGCTACTGCGTCGGCGGTACGCTGCTCGCGGCGACGTTGGCGCTGCACGCGCAAGAGGGCGACACGCGGATCCAGTCGGCGACGCTTTTCACGACGCAGGTCGATTTCACCCATGCGGGCGATCTCAAGGTCTTCGTCGACGAGGACCAGATCGCGCAGATCGAATCGCGCATGAGCGAGAAAGGCTATCTCGAAGGATCGAGCATGGCGCTCGCCTTCAACATGCTGCGCGCGTCCGAACTCATCTGGCCGTATTTCGTCAACAACTACCTGAAGGGTGTCGAGCCTTCGGCCTTCGACCTTCTCTACTGGAACGCCGATTCGACGCGGATGCCGGCGGCCAATCATTCGTTCTACCTGCGCAACTGCTATCTCGAGAACAAGCTCAGCCGCGGCGAGATGCAGCTGGCAGGCAAGACGCTGTCTCTCAAGGACGTGACGATCCCGATCTACAATCTGGCGACCCGGGAAGATCACATCGCACCGGCGAAATCGGTCTTTCTCGGCAGCAGCGCCTTCGGGGGAGAAGTTACCTATGTACTGTCGGGCTCCGGCCACATCGCCGGCGTCGTCAATCCGCCGGACAAGCGAAAGTACCAGTTCTGGACCGGCGGGCCGCCGATCGGGGAACTGGACGACTGGATTGCGAGCGCCGAGGAAACGCCGGGTTCGTGGTGGCCGAACTGGCACGACTGGGTGGCGTCTCTCGATGGCGAACGGATCAAGGCACGGCGAACGGGTGGCTCGATGAATTCGATCGAGGAGGCTCCGGGCTCTTTCGTCAGGGCTCGGGCTTGAGTGCTGCTTCAGGCAGTGTTCGGACAAATGGCCGGCTCCTTGGCCGGCCATTGCTCGACCAAGTGACCGACGCAGCGACCGAGCGCAGATTCGCTCGATTTTCTGCGGTGCGATTTGTGATTTTCTCCCAACCGTTCATTGCCGACCTCCCGGCTTGCCACTAGCATGAGCGGCGCGGCCTCTTCGGGCCGGCACACCATCCCGGGGCGGTCGCCTCATCGAGAACTTCAGATCAGAAGACGACGCACGACAGGCATGCAGGAAGGGTCCGGCCATGGTCAACTATATCGAAGCGGCGGCCGCGCCCCTGCGGAACACCGGCGTCATCCGGCTGCACACGCCGGAGGACTTTGAAGGCATGCGGCGCGCCTGTCTCGTCACCGCGCGCTGCCTCGATGCGCTGGTTGATATCGTCAAGCCCGGCGTCACCACCGACGCGATCGACCGCTTCGTGTTCGACTTCGGCATGGAAAACGGCGTCCTCCCGGCGACGCTCAACTATCGCGGCTACACCAAGTCGTCCTGCACCTCGATCAACCATGTCGTCTGCCACGGCATTCCCAACGACAAGCCGCTGCGCGAAGGCGACATCGTCAATATCGACGTGACCTATGTCGTGGACGGTTGGCACGGCGATTCGAGCCGGATGTATCCGGTCGGCGAGATCAAGCGTGCCGCACAGCGGCTGCTCGAGGTCACGCATGAATGTCTCATGCGCGGAATCGCGGCGGTGAAGCCCGGCGTCCGCATCGGCGCGATCGGCGAGGCGATCCAGACATTCGCCGAGACGGAGCGCTGCTCCGTGGTGCGGGATTTCTGCGGCCATGGCGTCGGACGGCTGTTCCACGATGCGCCGAACATCCTGCATTACGGTCGGGCCAGCGATGGTCCCGAGATGCGCGAGGGCATGATCTTCACCATCGAGCCGATGATCAATCTCGGCCGACCGCATGTGAAGGTGCTGGCGGACGGCTGGACGGCCGTGACGCGCGATCGGTCGCTGTCCGCGCAGTACGAGCATGCCGTGGGCGTGACGGCCGATGGCTGCGAGATCTTCACGCTCTCGCCCGCCGGCCTCGACCGGCCCGGCCTGCCGGCCTTGTGATGGGGGCAAGACCGCCCTTCGGCATCGACGACGACCCGCCGGAGCCTGCGGACGAACGCGGCTTCTTTGCGGATCAACCGGCCCGCTCCGCCCCTTCGTCACGGCAGGGACGATTTGCGCCGAAGCCGGAGGCAAAAGGTGACGACGAGGCCCATTATCACGGACACCGCGACAGGCTGAGAAGCCGCTACCGCGACAATGGCGATACCGCGCTGGCGGACTACGAGCTGCTGGAACTCCTGTTGTTCCGCCTCATCCCCAGACGCGATACGAAGCCGATCGCCAAGGCGCTTCTCGACCGATTCGGCACGCTTTCCGGTGTGCTTGGCGCCCCGCCTGCCCTGCTGCAGGAGGTCAAGGGCATCGGGGAGGCTGTCGCGCTCGACCTGAAGCTGGTCTCGACCATCGCGCACCGGATGCTGAAAAGCGAGCTGCGCGGCAAGAAGGTGCTCTCGTCCTGGTCCCAAGTGATCGAATATTGCCATGCGGCGATGGCCAACGAGATGCGGGAGCAGTTCCGCATCCTGTTCCTCGACAAGCGCAATGCGCTGATCGCCGACGAGGTGCAGCAGACCGGAACGATCGATCATACGCCCGTCTATCCGCGCGAAGTCATCAAGCGCGCACTCGAGCTGTCCGCGACGGCGATCATCCTCGTCCACAACCATCCCTCCGGCGATCCGACGCCGTCGCGCGCCGATATCGACATGACGAAGACGATCATCGATACGGCGAAGCCGCTCGGGGTGGCGGTCCATGACCACATCATCATCGGCCGGGATGGGCATGCGAGTCTGCGGGGACTACGCCTGATCTAGCCCAAGACCTGCGAACAACGGCTCAAGCTCGCGCAGAGCTTGCCGCGCTGTCGGATTCCCGCCATTTCGCGTCGTTCACACCGTCTCCATGATTGACCTTTAGGACGTTGAAGCGCGACATTCGCCGCAACGCACAATGATTCATCGTTCTATCGGAAACATTCCATGATGCAGTATGACCTCATCGTCGTCGGCAGCGGTCCCGCTGGCCGGCGTGCCGCCATCCAGGCTGCCAAGCTCGGCAAGAAGGTGGTGGTGATCGAACAGGGCAAACGCGTTGGTGGCGTTTCCGTCCACACCGGCACGATCCCTTCCAAGACGATGCGCGAGACGGCCCTCAACCTGTCCGGCTGGCGCGAACGCGGCTTCTACGGACGCGCCTACCGGGTCAAGGAACAGATCAGCGCCGAGGACCTGCGCCGCCGCCTGCTGATCACTCTCGACCACGAGGTCGAAGTGCTGGAGCACCAGTTCGCCCGCAACCGCGTGCAGCATCTGCGGGGACGGGCAAGCTTCGTCGATGCCACGACGATGCAGATCGCCAAGGAAGACGGCGAGGTCATGCAGATCACCGGCCGGAGCATCCTGCTGGCCGTCGGCACGAAGCCGTTCCGGCCCGACTATATTCCCTTTGACGGCAAGACCGTTCTCGACAGCGACGAACTGCTCGACATCGAAGAACTGCCGCGCTCGATGGCTGTCATCGGTGCCGGCGTCATCGGCATCGAATATGCAACGATCTTCAGCGCGCTCGACACGGCCGTGACGATCATCGATCCGAAATCGACCATGCTCGACTTCATCGACAAGGAGATCGTCGAGGACTTCATCTATCAGTTGCGCGACCGCAACATGAAGCTGCATCTCGGCCAGAAGGCCGACAAGGTGGAGCGCATGCCCGACGGGCGTTGCCAGATCACCCTCGACAGCGGCCGCGTCATCATCTGCGAGATGGTGCTGTTTGCCGCCGGGCGCATGGGGGCGACGGAGACGCTGAACCTTGCGGCGGCCGGGCTGCAGGCCGATAGCCGCGGGCGGCTGAGCGTCAATCCCGAGACGTTCCAGACGTCGGTTCCCAACATCTATGCGGCCGGCGACGTCATCGGGTTCCCCAGCCTTGCCTCCACATCCATGGAACAAGGGCGGATTGCGGCCCGCGTCGCCGTCGGTGCGATCGCCAAGGAGCCGCCGAAATTCTTCCCCTACGGCATCTACGCCGTGCCTGAAATCTCGACCTGCGGCCTGACCGAGGAAGAGGTGAAGACGCGCGGCATTCCTTACGAATGCGGCATCGCGCGTTTCCGCGAGACCTCGCGCGGGCACATCATGGGCCTTGATTCGGGCCTCTTGAAGCTGATCTTCTCGCTGAAGACCCGACGCCTCCTCGGCATCCATATCGTGGGCGAAGGCGCGACCGAACTCGTGCATATCGGCCAGGCCGTGCTCAACCTGAAGGGCACCGTCGAATACTTCGTGGAGAATACCTTCAACTATCCGACGCTTGCCGAAGCCTACAAGATCGCCGGTCTCGACGCCTGGAACCGCATGGGCGACCTGCAGGGCAGCCAGCGCTGATCAGCGGCCGGCTCTGCAGGTAAGCATCCGCCACCTCCGATCTAACCGGCGACGCTCTTCAAAATCCCTGACAAACGAAAAACCCCGCCGGCGGAACCGGCGGGGTTTTCGTTTGTCCGGATTTCGCTGCGATTACTCGGCAGCGGTGTCGTCGGCGGCCTTCTTCTTGGCGGCCTTCTTCTTCGGCGCAGCGGCTTCGGCGGTTTCTTCGCCTTCGGCAGCTTCAGCCTTTGCAGCAGACTTCTTCTTCGCAGACTTCTTGGCCGGCTTCTCGGCGCCGTCCTCGTCTTCCGCCATCAGCTCTTCCTTGCTGACCGTCTTGTCGGTCACGCTGACTTCGGACAGGAGATGATCGACGACCTTTTCTTCGAACAACGGCGCGCGCAGCGAAGCGGCAGCACCCGGTGTCTTCTGGAAGTAGTCGATGATCTGCTTTTCCTGGCCGGGGAACTGGCGAAGCTGATCGAACAGCGACCGCTGCATTTCCTCGTCCGTGACCGTCACACCGGCCTTTTCGCCGATTTCCGACAGAACGAGACCGAGGCGAACGCGGCGTTCGGCAAGCTTGCGATATTCGACGCGGGCTTCTTCTTCCGTCGTATCTTCATCGGCGAAGGTCTTGCCGGCCTGCTCCAGGTCGGTGTTGATCTGGCGCCAGATGTTGTCGAACTCGGCATCGACGAGGCGCTGCGGCGTGTCGAACTGGTACATTTCGTCCAGCTGGTCGAGCATCTGACGCTTGACCTTCTGGCGCGTCATCGAGCCGTACTGGCTTTCGATCTGGCCGCGAACGATTTCCTTCAGCTTGTCAGCCGATTCGACGCCGAGCTTCGTGGCGAGCTCGTCGTTGATCTCGACGGCGCCGGGAGCGGCAATCGCCTTGACCTTGATGTCGAAGGTGGCTTCCTTGCCGGCGAGGTTCGCCGCCGGGTACTCGGCCGGGAACGTGACCGTGATTGTCTTCTCGTCGCCGGTGGAGGCGCCGACCAGCTGCTCTTCGAAGCCGGGGATGAAGCGGTTGGAGCCGAGAACCAGCTCTGCGTCTTCGTCCTTGCCGCCGTCGAAGGCTTCGCCCTCGACCTTGCCGAGGTAATCGATCGTGACGCGGTCGCCGTTCTCGGCTGCACCGGTCTTGTCTTCGAAGGTCCGTGCGCTCTCGGCGATGCGCATGATCTGCTCGGTGACTTCGTCTTCGGCGATATCGACCACTTCGCGCGTGATCTTGATGCCGCTGACATCCTTGAGCTCGATGGCCGGGATGACTTCATAAGCGAGCGTAAATTCGAAATCGGCTTCCGCGCTGAGGATCTTTTCGGCTTCCGCCTCGTCCTCGGTCATCGCCACTTCCGGCTGGGTCGCAGACTTTTCGCCGCGCTCGGACAGGATTTCGGTGGGCTTGTCGCGGACGAGCTCATTGACGAGCTCGGCCATGATCGACTTGCCGTACATCTTCTTGAGATGTGCAAAGGGTACCTTGCCCGGGCGGAAGCCGTTGATCTTGACCTTGTCCTTGGCATCGGCCAGGCGCTCGTTCATGCGCGCCTGCATGTCCTTTGCCGGGATGACGACCTTGAGTTCGCGCTTCAGCCCGTCCGCGAGCGTTTCGATAACCTGCATGTTCCAACCTTCATTTCACGTTGACAGGGCTCTGCCATTGAATGCTTCAGGCGAGCCGATCCGGGTGCCGGGAATGGCTTTACGCAAATCGAACGCCGCTTTGCAAGCAAAACAGCGTTGCCGCAGGGCCGAAACGACCCCTCGTTTATCTGGTGCGGGTAGAGAGACTTGAACTCCCACGCCTTACGGCACCAGAACCTAAATCTGGCGTGTCTACCAATTTCACCATACCCGCGTTCAGAAGCGGCTGCCTGGTCGCAACGGTCGAGCGGGACATCAGATTCCCTCTGCAACCGGGTCCAGGCCTTCCCGAGCGCGGCGTCTCTATAACACCCGTTCCCTGGGGATCAAAGGGAAAATGCGGTTTTCCGGCGTCCGCGCCTCTGGGACGCGCAGGGCGCGCAACCGGATCGCCCGATCGGTTTCTTCCGTCCTGCCACCGGAGACTTGCATCTACCGCATGGGTGCGATGCAGCAAACCCCCTGCCTCTAATCGATTTGATTGGCTATATCAGCGTCATGACAACGCGCCGGTGAGAAATGCCGGCACTTCCAAAAAGGAAACCGGACATGAACATCACCCGCTCTTTCTCCACATGGCGCAAATATCGTCAGACCGTTTCGGAACTCGGCCGCATGAGCGATCGCGAACTGAACGACCTCGGCATCGGCCGCAGCGACATCCTGAGCGTTGCCCGCAAGGCCGTTCGCTAAACGATATCAGCCAAAAGGCTTATGGATATCAACACCCTCCGGTCCCGCCGGAGGGTGTTTTCGTTTGTGCCACTCGGCGCCGATTCTCCCCGGTTTTCCGGTGCGTCAGCTATCAGCTACAAAATTGGTCAGACCTCTCAGCTGCGTGTAAAATGAGCAGGCATCTGCACAAATGCATGGCAGATGCATAGTCTTTGCACTCCATCTTGCCAGAGCTTGGGCGTATAATCAGCATCAACGAGATGGCTGAAATGAACGCCTCTCAGCAGGACATCCAAGGACAAGACCATGAACCCCATTCGCATCGCCAAGAGCTGGATCAACTACCGTCGTACCGTTGCCGAACTCGGCAACCTCTCCAACCACGCTCTGTCAGACATCGGCATCACGCGTTTCGACATCCGCAACATCGCATCGCGCTCTTATCGCTAATCGGCCCGGTCTTCCGTCCATTCACCGGCGGATCGGCTGAACTGTATGCCAACGGCGCTTTTCGGGGCGCCGTTTTCGTTTGTGCGCGGGGCCCCGAGCGCTGTCCCCGCGTGACATGCCTACCCTTCCGGCAGACCGCGTTTTGGTTTATGAACGCGCCATGACGAAGCAAAGCTCCCCCTCTCCCATCCATGTCATCGGCGGCGGCCTTGCCGGCAGCGAGGCTGCCTGGCAGATCGCCCAATCCGGCATTCCGGTCGTTCTCCACGAGATGCGCGGGGTCCGCGAGACCGAGGCGCACAAGACCGATCATCTCGCGGAACTGGTCTGCTCCAACTCCTTCCGCTCCGACGACGCGACCAGCAATGCCGTCGGCGTCCTACATGCAGAGATGCGCCTTGCCGGCTCGCTGATCATGGCGTGTGCCGACCGGAACCAAGTGCCGGCGGGCGGCGCGCTGGCCGTCGACCGGGAAGGCTTTTCGGCTGCGGTCACGAAGGCGATCGGCGAGCACCCGCTGATTGACCTCACGCGCGAGGAAGTGTCCGCGCTTCCGCCGGAGGACTGGGATCTCGCCATCATCGCGACCGGGCCGCTTACCGCTCCGGCGCTTGCGGAAGCCATCCAGGCGCAGACCGGTGCCGACGCGCTCGCCTTCTTCGACGCCATCGCTCCGATCGTCCACACGGAGACGATCGACATGGATGTCGGCTGGTTCCAGTCGCGCTACGACAAGGTCGGCCCCGGCGGAACGGGCAAGGATTACATCAACTGCCCGATGGACGAAGCCCAGTACAATGCCTTCATCGATGCCCTGGTCGCAGGCGACCGAATCGGCTTCAAGGAATGGGAAGGCACGCCCTATTTCGACGGCTGCCTGCCCATCGAGGTCATGGCGGAGCGCGGTCGGGAGACGCTTCGGCACGGCCCGATGAAGCCGATGGGCCTGACGAATGCGCACAATCCGACCGTCAAGCCGTATGCGGTGGTGCAGTTGCGGCAGGACAATGCGCTCGGCACGCTCTACAACATGGTGGGCTTCCAGACGAAGCTCAAATACGGCGCGCAGGCGGACATCATCCGCATGATTCCCGGACTCGAACGTGCGGAGTTCGCGCGTCTGGGTGGCCTGCATCGCAACACCTATCTGAATTCACCTGTCCTGCTCGACCGTTCGCTGACGCTGAAATCCCGTCCGGGACTTCGCTTTGCGGGTCAGATCACGGGCTGCGAAGGATATGTGGAAAGTGCCAGCATCGGTCTCCTGGCGGGACGATTCGCTGCGGCCGAACGTCGGGGAGAGACATTGCACCTGCCGCCGACGACGACCGCCTTCGGCGCGCTGCTCGGGCATATCACCGGTGGTCATATCGTTTCGGACGAAGAGCCGGGGAAGCGCTCCTTCCAGCCGATGAACGTGAATTTCGGACTGTTTCCGCCGCTCGATCCCGGTGCCATCGTGAAGCCCGAGGGCGTCAAGCGCTTCCGCGGCAAGGACAAGGCGATCGTCAAGAAGAACCTCGTCGCGAGCCGTGCACTTGCGGATTGCGCCGCATGGCTCGGGCTGGACGACGGTCTCCTGAAGTCAGCCTGAGGTTTTCGCCGGCCCCGTCGGAGGGCCAACCTGTCGGGTTCAGGAACTGAAACTGCCGAGGATCCAGAGCGAGACCTCGGCCGCGATCTCCGCGGTTGCGAATTCATAGCTTCCGTCGAAGATCGCCGTGTCGTTGAACGAGAGGACAAGTCCACGGCCGCTTGCGGCGTGGGTAATCCGCACTTTTCCGGGCACGATGAGATGGCAGAGATAATGCCGTCCCTGCGCCAGCACGATACCCGCCTTGCCGTCATGCAGCCGGACGAAGAAGGCGTTGCCATCGGCGGTGGGATGAATGGCCCGGATCGCTTCCTCGGGAAACGCTCGTCCGAAATCGAGAATCGCCTGCCCCTCGTCCGGTTCGGAGAGGTCCTCGGCTTCCTGCCGCTTCATGCGCTGGTAAAGATAGGCCGCGGCGAACAATGATGCGGCGATGGCAATCCAGGATATCATCGGAACTTTCCATTTCGCGCAGCGCCTCGGGCGGGCCACTCGACATTGAGCCTCTCGACCGGCGCACGCCTCGAATGTCCGGCGCCACCTGAGAGATCGTCATGTCGTCCGATTTGAGACGCGCAACCCAGCCAGCCGGTCACTCCTGCCCGTCATCATCGATCGTCGTCCGACCCGTTTCAGCCTGCCGATGTAACGCGCGTGGCTTGCGCGAGTGTGCCGTTACCAGCGACCGCTCCGGGCCGCCCGCCACATCCACCATTGGCGCCGCCATTGCGGCGGAACGATCGACCTCTCGAACACATCCGCGCCGGCCTTTTCGGCCCGCGTGAAGACGGCCTCCGCCAGGGCGACGGTTGCGAAAGCGGGGCGGTTCCCCCGGGAAACAGTCTTGGAGACCGCGCGCGCCTTGCCGAGATGCTCGCGACCGAGCCCGGTCAGTGCCTGGACCGCGCGCGCGGTGGCGGCGCGATCCGCGCCGTTCAGGAAGGATGTCCGGTCGAGGCCGATGGCGCCGAGGAGATCCGCGGGAAAGTAGACCTGACCCCGCTGGCGGTGGATCGGCGCAAGCATCAGCAGACCGGCGATCGTCTGGGCCACGCCCGCATGCCCGGCCGCCTCGGCCGAACCGCGTGCGGTTTCCGGGTCGAGGATGAGGCAGGCAAGCTGGATGAGGGCTGAGGCGGTTTCGCCGGCATAGCCTTCGAGGGCACTCCGGCTCTCCATCGGGTCGTCGTAGAGATCGAAGACGCGCGCGTCGATCATGTCGAGCAGCACACCGATCGGCAGATGCGCCTCCCGCACCGTGTGCAGCAGCGCTTCGGCCAAGGGGTTTCCGTCGGCCTTTGCGCCGGAGGTATCCTCCAGCGCATCGCGCCACCATTGAAGGCGGATTTCGCCCGGGAGAGGATCGCGGACGACGTCGCGGACACGGGCGATCTCGGCATGAAAGGCGTAAAGCGCAGCCAGCGGTCCCTGGCTTTCCGGCGGCGCCAGCAGGCAGGCGAGATAGCGGTCGCGATCACTTTCGCGGAGCGCTGCGAGACTGGGCGAGACGACGGGCTTGCCGGGCGCGGTATCGGGCGGGTTGGTATCGGACATCGGGTCGATCACGTCACACGGCAATGAGCGCTGCGGCGACATTGCGCTCTTCGGCCAGCATGATGTTGTAGGTCCGCACCGCCGCACCGGTGCTCATCGGATCGGACGAGATCGAGCGGCTTCGAAAAGCCGTCTTCACATCCGCCGACAGGGGTCGGATGTTGATGCCGGTTCCCACGAGAATGACCTCGATATCACCGGCTTCCGCGATGACGCGGTCGAAATCGGCCGATGTCAGAGGCACGCCTTCCTCCTTTTCCCAGCCATAGATGCCGGAAGGAAGCAGGAGCAGCGAGCCGCGATGCGACATGCCGGCAAAGCGGAATCCGCCATTGCCATAGGCATCGATGGGCGCGCGGCCGGGGAAATGAGCATTGCGAACTTCGATCGGTCGGCGCATCACGCTGCTCCATGCATGTCGCGCGCCCGGGCGCGGGCGCGCTTCAGCCGGAACAGGATGAGCACCGGCCCAGCCACATAGATGGAGGAGAACGTGGCCACGGCCACCCCGAACATCAGGACGACCGCAAAAGGCCGTATGGTATCGCTGCCGAAAAGGCTGAGCGCCGCCAGAGCCAGGAGCGTCGTCGCACCGGTGAGAACCGTGCGCGACAGGGTTTGGTTGATGGCGGTGTCGATCAGGATCGGCAGAGGCATGCGCGGGAACCGGTTCAGATTTTCTCGAATCCGGTCATAGACGATGACCGTGTCGTTCAACGAGTAACCGACGATGGTCAAAAGCGCGGCCACGCTCGTTAGGTTGAACTCCATGCCGGTGACGACGAAGAGGCCCATCGTCAGGATGACATCGTGCAGCGTCGCCACGATCGCGCCGGCGGCGAACTGCCACTCGTAGCGCGCCCAGATGTAGAGGAGGATGCCGAGCAGCGAGATGGCGACGCCGATGGAGGCGGACCGCGTCAGCGTCTCGGACACCGTGGGACCGACCACTTCGACGCGCCGCAGATCATAGGCGCTGTCCAGTTCGTCGCGAATGAGAATGACGGCCGTCTGCTCGGCATTTTCCCCGCCGTCGCGCGACTGCACCCGAATAACGGCATCGCGCGACGAACCATAGGGTTCGACGGAGACGTCGCCGAGATTGAGCTGGTCGAGACGCGCACGGATATCCCCGATATTGGCGTTGCCCTCCCGCGCCTGGACCTCGATGACGGAGCCTCCGGAGAAGTCGATGCCGAGATTGATGCCGAACAGACCGAAGAGCACGACGGTGAGGATCGACAGGGCGGCGGTGATCGAGAAGACGAAACGGCGTGCCGCCATGAAGCGAAACGACAGGTGATCGAACATGGCGGTCTTGATGCCGCGCGGCAGGCGCTTGCGCGGGCGCCGCCGCTGCCAGGCCTCCAGCATCACGCGGGTCAGCGTGAAGGCGGTGAACAGCGTGGTGACGATGCCGATGGCCAGCGTGACGGCGAAGCCGCGAATGGCGCCACTGCCGAGATAAAGGAGGATGATCGCCGCGATCAGCGTGGTGATATTGGCATCCACGATGGCGCCGAAGGCGCGGGCGAAGCCGAGCTGAATGGCTTGGCGGAAGTCGCGGCCCGCGGCCGCCTCCTCACGAAAACGCTCGAAGATCAGCACGTTGGAATCGACAGCCACCCCGATCGTGAGCACGATGCCGGCGAGCCCTGGAAGCGTCAAAGGCAAGCCGGTGGCCGTGAGAACGGCGACGATCATCACGACGTTGAGAACGACCGCAATGCTGGCGACGACACCGAATCGCCCGTAAAAGCCGACCATGAAGGCGATGATGACGACTGTGCCGACGGCGCCGGCGACCAGCATGGACTCAATACTGTCGGAGCCGCGACCGGCGCCGACGGTGCGCTCCTCGGCAACGGTAATCGCGGCCGGCAGGGCGCCGGCACGCAACACGAGGGCCAGATCCTGCGCACCCTCCGGCGTCATGTCCGCCACGAGCCGCATTCGCCCATCCGTGATCGCCTGGCGAATGAGGGGTGTGGCGATAACCGAGCCGTCGAGCACGACAGCCATGGTGGTTCCGGCAGCCGCCTTGGTGGCCTCCGCGAAGCGACGTGCACCATCATCGGTAAATGCCAGATCGACAACCGGCGCGCCGTTCTGCCCGTCCGTCGTTGCCGTGGCGTCGGAAATATCGGCGGTCGTCACGACCGGCTGGCGCTTGACCAGCGTCGCGACCGGCGGATCTTCTGCGGAATAAAGAACTTCGGAGCCGGCGGGCGGCGCATTGCCGACGGCCTCTTCGACGGTCGTGGACATATCGACCAGACGGAACGAAAACTCGCCGCCCTGCGCAAGCACCGTCTTCAGCTGTTCGGAATCATAAAGTCCGGGGACCTGGACCACAATCCGGTCGGCACCCTGCCGTCCGAGACGCGGCGCGACGACGCCCAATTCCACGAGACGTCGTTCCAGAACGGCGATGCTGTCGGCGAGCGCGTCACTCAGACGTGCATCGATGCCTTCGGGCGTCATGGCCAAGCTGGACTGGCCGTCCGTGGTGCCGACGAAACGCAATTCGCTGACGGCCTTGCCACCGCGGCCGCGATCGACAGCGCCGACCAGCGGCGCCAACACCTGCGGCAAGGTCGAGGCCTTGGCCTGGTCCTGCAAGGAGAAGGTGATGTCCGTGCCGCTGCCCGAAAGATCGGAATAGGCAAGATTGGCGTTGCGCAGCTGGGCCGCAACGGCATCCGTCGCGGCCTGCAGCCGGGTGCGCGCCACATCGTCCCGTTCGACCTTGAGCACGATGCGCGAACCGCCGGACAAATCCAGCCCAAGGACGACCTGATGGGCTGGAACCCAGTCCGTCAGACGGTCGAGAAGCGAACGTGGCAGGACGTTCGGCAGGGCCACGACGAGGCTCGCGAGAACGACGAGCCAGACGAGAACAGTTCCCCAGCGTGAGGTTTGCGGCATGACGCTCCCGGCGCTTCGCAGTGGATCGATCGGATCGTCGTCTTAGCCGCAGGCGGCCCGTTATTCCTTGACGGGTTCGCCCTTGACGCGGACTTCGGTCACACCACTGCGTACCACACGAATCTTGATGCCGTCAGCAATTTCCACTTCGAGCTCACCGTCGTCGATGACCTTCGTAACCTTGCCGACGATGCCGCCGCCCGTGACGACCTGATCGCCGCGACGGATGTTCTTCAGCAATTCCTCGCGGCGCTTCAGCGCGCTGCGCTGCGGACGGATGATCAGGAAGTACATCACGACGAAGATCAGCAGGAACGGCAGGATGGACATGAGAATGTCCGCGCTGCCGGCGCCGGTTGCACCTGGCGTCTGCGCGAAAGCTTCCGTAATGAACATCGATCACTCCTCAAAAAACAACAATAGCGGCCGGAAGGGCGGAACGCCCTTTCGCGGAATGGCCGCACTATAAGAATGGCCGCTGCGATTGCAACGCGCCGAACCATGCCTCTCGCATAGTTTATCCCGACGCAGAAGGACTTTTCACCGAAGCGGTGACCTTTCCCCAGGCTAGGACGCGTGTTAGCGCAGCCTTGAGACCAAGCGAACGCGCCGTCCGCGATCGCAGGCAAGAGGAGACCGGCATGAGCGAAGCGACACTCGAACGGCTGATGGAGGAGGTTCGCAGGCTGTCTGCGGCGGTGGAACGCATCGCGGGGCCCGCACCCGCGGTCAACGACCTCGATGTGGCGGAGTGTTTCGTCTGGGCACCGTCGCGGGCGCATCTGCAGCCCGTCGCCCGCCCGAACCGGATCGAGCTGTCCCTGATCCAGAGCGTCGATCATGTGCGCGACATCCTGCTCGATAACACATTGCGGTTTGCGGAGGGATTTCCGGCAAACAACGTCCTTCTCTGGGGTGCCCGCGGCATGGGCAAATCCTCGCTGGTCAAATCCGTCCACGCCGCGGTGATCCAGCGCACGGGCGTGCCGCTGAAGCTCGTGGAGGTGCATCGCGAGGACATCGCCACCCTTCCCCACCTCATGGACATCCTGAAGGCGGCTGCGGTTCCCTTCATCGTCTTCTGCGACGATCTCTCGTTCGACCATGACGACACATCGTACAAATCGCTGAAGGCCGTGCTCGACGGGGGCATCGAAGGGCGACCTGGCAATGTGCTGCTCTATGCCACCTCCAACCGCCGCCACCTGCTGCCGCGCGACATGATGGAGAACGAGCGCTCGACAGCGATCAATCCCTCCGAAGCCGTCGAGGAGAAGGTGTCGCTGTCGGATCGCTTCGGCCTCTGGCTCGGCTTCTACAAGTGCAGCCAGGACGACTATCTCGCGATGATCGACGCCTATGCGGAGCATTTCGCGCTCCCGCTGGCCAGAGAGGCGCTGCACGCGCAGGCGCTTGAGTGGAGCACGACGCGCGGCGGCCGATCCGGGCGGGTGGCGTGGCAATTCATTCAGGATCTGGCGGGCCGGACGCGAACGCGAATCCTGGACACGGATAGCCGTTCCTGAGGACCGTGAAGCGCCCTGCCCGCAAATCCAAGCAAAATCCCCGGACGTGCCGGGGATTTGTCTGTCGTCTCGGAAGATCGGATGCTGGTGTCGTGACCGACGCCTATTCGAGGTAGGTTGCCGGGTTCACCGCAGTCGCATTCTTGCGGACTTCGAAGTGGACCTGCGGCTGCGTTGCCGTGCCGCTCATGCCGGAGGCTGCGAGCGTCTGGCCGCGCTGGATCTTCTGGCCGCGCTGGACCTTCAGCTCCGAGGCGTTGCCGTAAACCGTGACGGTGCCGTCGTCATGGCGGACCAGGACGGCGTTTCCGAGTTCCTTCAGGCTGCTGCCGGAATAGATGACCACGCCGTTTTCGGCTGCCTTGATCGGGGTGCCCTCGGGGACCGAGATGTTGATCCCGTCATTGCGGTTGCCTTCGACATTGGCGCCGTAACCGGCGACGACCGCGCCGCGCACCGGCCAGCGATACTTGCTAATGCCGGTTGCCTTCGGGGCATCTGAGCCATCGTCCTTGGCCGCGACCTCGTTGACCGACTGCTTGGCGACGGCCGGCGTGTACTCGGTCGGCTTGGAGGCATCGGCCTTTGCCTGCTCCACCTTGGCCGATTTCGGCTCGAGCTTCGGCGCGGAAGCTTTCGGGGCGACCGATGCCGTGGTGACCTCGTCCGTCCCGGGCTGGGCCGCGTTTCGGGCAACCGACGACGTCTTCGGCAGCTTCAGAGCCTGGCCTACGCGGATCGAGCCGTTCGTCAGGCCGTTCTCGGCGCGCAACTGATCGACCGAAACACCGTTGGCCTTGGCGATACGGTTGAGCGAATCGCCGGCCTTGACCGTGTAGGTGCCCGCCGTGTCGCCTTCGCCCGTCAGCGGCTGCTTGCCGGTGGTCGCACCATTGGCAAGCGAACCCTTTTCGCGGCTCTGCGTCTGCGTCGGCAGGATGGCAACGTCGCGGTTCTCGGGGAGAACCGGCTTGTTCTTCTGCTTGTCGACATCGAGGGCGGTGGCGGCCTGCGATGCGGAGGCCTTGGCCGCACTTCCGGCTGCGCCGTATGTGGGGATCAGGATGCGCTGACCCGGCTCAGCGTCGGAGCCGCGCTTCAGGCCGTTCGCCTTCAGGATTTCCTTTTCCGGCACGCCAAATCGGGTGGCCAGCGAGGCCGTCGTATCGCCCTGACGCATCAGGACAGCCGGGGCGTTGACGGTGGACCAGCCGCTGGTCGGCCGAACGGTCGCGGTCGTGACCGGATCGGGCGCGGCCAGCGCCGGCACACGACCCTGCGAGGCGGAAGCGGTCGAGGGGAAAGGCTGCGCGCTCGGCCGACGCGTCGGCTCTGCCGTGGGATCGGCGAGCGTCGTCCGCTGAACGTTCATCGGCGTGGAGGCCACCCGCGTCCGGGAGACGGGCGCGGCACCGGCCGGATCCGGGTACGCCTGATTGACGGCGGCCTGACGCGTGTTGGACATGGGCGGCATGTTGCCGCCGCCGTCGACATCCCCGCCCGGAACGCTTGCGCTCGGAATGGAATTGGTCGTCGTCAGGTCGGACGAGCGTGAAAACAGCCCTCCGAAGCGGGACGAGTCCGAACTGCAGCCACTCGCCGCGCTCGCCAGGAGAACGGCCACTCCCAGACGGACGACCGATTTATGAACAGATGACGATACACTTAAACGCATGACGCTTACCTACTTGGAACATAGCCCCGATGTAGGTTTATTAAAGCGTATTAGAGTTACCGGCGGGTTAAGACCCCGTCACGCTTTCCGGTTTTCCGTGTGCGTAATTCGGTTGTAACGGAGAAAATCCACAAGCAGATCAAAAGCTTTCGCGATAAAAGCGCTCGATCTCGGAATGCTCGGCGCGGCTCTCGGTCACGTCCTCGTAGGACACCGAGCCGGTATCCCAGCCGAACTTGTCGCCGGTGATCATGACGGCCGGCGCATCGCTTCCCTGCTCGGAGGAAACAGGCTTTTCGCCATCCAGAAGGACGTCGACCAGGGTCTGGAACCCACCTGCCGCATCGAGACCCGACTCGTCGTCGTATTCCACGGAGCGCAGGCCGGCGACGGCCGCATCGCGGGTTCCGAAATAGCGAAGGCTGTCCTGATCGTCCGGACGCAGATTGTCGTAATAGTCGATGAAGCCGCGGTAATAGGCCTTGTAGTCGCCGGTTTCGCCATACTTGCCGAAGGCCTGGTATTCGCGTGCGGCGAGATGCGGCGAGAGCTTGTTGTTCCATTCCTCGCGCGTCAGAGGCGGGTACTTCTCCTGCGCACGCTTGGTGCGCGACAGGAAGAGAAGCGTTTCGGCGGAGAGGGAGACGCGGGAAGAGGGATCGTAGCTGCCGCCGATGGAAACCACGGGCGTCGAGGCCTCGCGATTTTCGACATCGGGCCGGACCGGAGATCGCGGCGTCCGCTGGCCCGCGTCGTTCGTCGCGATGATCGTTTTGCCTGCAATCTGCATGGACATGCTCCTTGCGCCTTCACGCCCCGGGAGCTTGCACCTCTGCTAAGCTCTTTGAGGTCTTCCTTGGGGTAGATCCCAAGGCTTGCGCCAGGCTGGAGTCGGTTAACGCGCTGTTAACCCTCTTGATTTGCCTGCGTTCCCCGCGACTAACCGGTAAGGCAGTGCTTCAGTCTGCTTACCAACGAGCGGAGCGGATCCTGATTCTCACAGGAAGGCTGCCATCTTCGGCACGATCGGAAGGTAAGGCGCTTCGAAGAGATCCTCGCGGTCGAAGCGGCTTCCGGTCCGGGTCAGACGCACCATGCGGCACTCCGTCTCGCTCACCATGATGGGGACAAGAAGCACGCCGCCGGAGACGAGGTGATCGGAGAACACGCGCGGCAGGCTGTCGAAAGCCGTGGTGACGAGAATGCGGTCGAAGGTCCCCTCGCCGACCAGGCCCGCACTGCCATCCGCCTGCCGGACGATGACGTTGCGAAGTCCGAGCTTATCGAGGTTTGCCTGGGCGTTGGTCACCAGCGTCTTGTAACGCTCGTAGCTGAGCACACGCTCGGCGATCCGTCCCATCACGGCAGCGGTAAAGCCGCTGCCGGTGCCAATCTCGAGAATGCGCTGTCCCGGCTTGACGCCGAGGGCGTGGAGGGTGCGCACCGCAAAGTCGAAGCCTTCCATGAAGGACCCGCAGTCCAGCGGTACGATGCGGGGAGACAGAGCCTCCTTCTGGTACGGCGCCGGGGCGAACAGGGTGCGAGGCGTCTCCTCGACGGCGTTCAGCAAGCCCTTGTTGGTGATGCCTTCCGCACGCAGACGCAGGACAAGCGCTGCAAACCCTTCCTGCTCCAGAAATCGTGTCGCCATCCGCCTGCCTCCCCTCCCGTTCGCCACGCAGCCCGATTTCGCGGGCCGCGCCATGCGCGCTATCCGCGTGCGGCTTCGATCCGCGTCAGTCCGCCCATATAGGGCTGAAGAACGTCCGGGACGGTGACGGAGCCATCCTCGTTCAGATAATTCTCCATAACCGCGATCAGGGCGCGACCGACGGCTGTGCCGGAACCATTCAGCGTGTGAACGAACTTCAGCGCCTTGTCGTCCTTCGAGCGGTAGCGCGCGTTCATGCGCCGGCCCTGGAAGTCACCGCAGACGGAGCAGGAGGACACTTCGCGGAAGGTGTTCTGGCCCGGCAGCCAGACTTCGAGGTCGTAGGTCTTGCGAGCGCCGAAGCCCATATCGCCCGTGCAGAGCGTCAGGACGCGATAATGAAGCCCTAGGCGCTTCAGAACCTCCTCCGCACAAGCGGTCATGCGTTCGTGCTCGTCGATCGCCGTCTCGGCATTGGTGATGGAGACGAGCTCGCACTTCCAGAACTGGTGCTGCCGCAGCATGCCGCGGGTGTCGCGCCCTGCGGACCCGGCTTCGGAGCGGAAGGACGGTGTCAGCGCCGTGTAGCGCAGTGGCAGCTTTTCGGCCTCGACGATCTCTTCCCGCACGAGATTGGTCAGCGTCACCTCGGCCGTCGGGATCAGCCAGCGGCCATCGGTCGTCCGAAACAGGTCCTCGGCGAATTTGGGAAGCTGCCCCGTCCCGAACATGGCGTCGTCGCGCACCATCAACGGAGAGGATACCTCGGTATAGCCATGCTCGCTCGTGTGGAGATCGATCATGAACTGCCCGAGCGCGCGTTCCATGCGGGCAAGAGGACCGGTCAGCACCGTGAAGCGGGAGCCCGAAAGCTTGGCGGCGCGCTCGAAATCCATATAGCCGAGCGCTTCGCCGATTTCGAAGTGCTCCAGCGCCTTGTGGTTCCAGCCGGGACGCGTGCCGATCGTGCGGGTGACGATATTCGCATGCTCGTCGGCGCCGACCGGGACATCGTCGAGGGGGATGTTGGGAAGACGGGAGAGAACGTCGAGAAGCTCGGCATCGATCGCGCGCGTCTGATCCTCAAGCGCCGGCATCGCCGTCTTGAGTTCGGTCACGTCGGCTTTCAGGCGGTCGGCCAGCTCGGCGTTTTTCTGCGCCATCGCGGCCCCGATCTCCTTGGAGGCGGCGTTGCGACGGGATTGCATGTCCTGAAGTGCCTGGACGAGGCCGCGGCGCTTTTCGTCCAGTGCGATGAGGCTTGCGGCCTGGGCGGGGGCACTGCGCTTTGCCAGTGCCGCGTCGAGCGCTTCGGGATTGTCCCGCACCCATTTGATATCGAGCATCGATCAGTCTCCGGACGTGAGAGACCCGACACTCCGCAGGAAACACGGACGACGCCGCCAGGGCCTGCCGGGCCGCGTCAAGGCCGTCTCACTCCGTTTCAGAAGATCAATCGGTCTTGTCGTCGGCTTCCGCAAGCTCCCGCGACGCCGCATCCTTGGCGCGCTGGCGCTCGATGAGTCGGGCCGTATAGATGGAAATCTCGTAGAGAAGGATCGCCGGGATCGCAAGGCCGATCTGGGAGACCGGGTCCGGCGGGGTCAGGATGGCCGCTGCGATGAACGAGATGACGATCGCATATTTGCGCTTCGCAGCCAGCGTCGCGGCCGTCACGAAGCCGACGCGTGCGAGCAGCGTCGTGATGACGGGAAGCTGGAACACCAGGCCGAAGGCGAAGATCAGCGACATGATCAGGCTCAGATATTCCGAGACCTTCGGCAGAAGCTGGATCGAGACTTCGCCCTGCCCGCCCTCCTGCTGCATGTTGAGGAAGAACCACATCACCATGGGCGTGAAGAAGAAGTAGACGAGGGCCGCACCGAGAAGGAACAGCAACGGCGATGCGATCAGGAAGGGCAGAAACGCGGCACGCTCGTTCTTGTAGAGACCGGGCGCCACGAACTTATAGAGCTGCGTCGCGATCATCGGAAAGGCAATGACCAGAGCGCCGAACATGGCGACCTTGATCTGCGTGAAGAAGAATTCCTGAGGTGCGGTATAGATCAGACCGGCCGCACGATGATCGAGCCCTGCCCAGGACACAGCCCACTTATAGGGCTGGACGAGCACGTTGAAGATCTGCTTTGCGAAGAAGAAACAGACCAGAAACGCCACGAAAAATGCGCCGACGGCCCAGATCAGTCGGGCGCGCAACTCGATCAGATGATCGAGAAGCGGCTGGGGCTTGTCTTCGATATCGGCGCTCATGCCTCGTCTCCGCTCTTCGGCGTGATCGGTGTCTCCAGCGGTGCATCGGCTTTAACCGCCTTCTTGCGCCGGCTGATCTTCGCGCCGATCTCGGCGACCTCGGCGTCGCCGGCAAGGGCCGCTGCACGCTTGCGGGGCTTCGCCGGTGCCGTGTCCGGTTCGGCTGTGACCGGCTTCTTGCGGGACGAGACGACCGGCTGTCCCTCACCCGCCGCAGCCACAGACTTTGCAACCCGCTTTCGCGGTTTCGGGCCGACGCTCGTGCCGTCTGCAAGCGGTGCTGCAGCCGCCACAGGGGCAACGGCCGCAAACGGCGTGACCGTGGCGAGCGGTGCGGCAATTACGGGAACAACGGGCGCAGAGACGACAGGTGCGGGAGCGATCTGATGTGCAGCGTTCGTGTCCGGCGCGGGCCCCTCGGCCACGGCAACCGGCTGCTCGGCCGGCGTTGCGACAGAGGCCGCGATCTCCGGCGCGGGGGGAATATCCGACATGACGGCCGCAGGTCTTTCGTCGGGCCGCGTCGCTTTCTGCAGATCCGCCTTGATGTCGTTGCCCATCTGCCGGAGCGGATTCATCGCCTCGCGCAAGCTGTGTGCCGGGTTCAGTTTCTGCGCGTCGCTCAGCGTCTTGCGCACGTCGTCGAGATCCGCCTCGCGCAGCGCCTCATCGAACTGATGGCGGAAATCGGTGGCCATACCACGCATCTTCGACATCATCTTGCCGAAGGTCCGGAGCATCGGCGGCAGGTCTTTCGGGCCAACGACGATGATCAGGACGATGGCGATGACAACAAGCTCGGTCCAGCCGACGTCAAGCATTCTCAGGAACTCCGCACATCATGAGGGATCGCGCAGCAGATGCTGCGCGCCCGTACTGCCTGATCAGCGTACTTCGTCGGATTTATGTTCGACGGTGCGCGGATCGATCGGAGCGGCCTTGTCGTACGGACCCTTCTCGTAGCCCGGCTTGTCGTAACCGGGTTTGTCGGCGGCATCCGTCTCGTCGTCGGTCATGCCCTTCTTGAAGCTCTTGATGCCCTTGGCGACATCGCCCATCAATTCGGGGATCTTGCCGCGACCGAAAAGCAGCAGGACGACCACGAGCACGATGAGCCAGTGCCAGATGCTGAATGAACCCATTCTCTTAAAACTCCCTGCAAATCCGACAAACCCATCCTGGATGGCCCTGCCTGCCCTGTTCCGTTTTTTTCAAAGCGTTGGCCGGCGTTACCACCCTGCCCGCAGCCCTTGGTCTTTGTCGGCAGACGCGATTCTCAAGATGGAAACGCGGCCCTGCTTTTCGGACAAAGATCTAAAGGAAACGGCGATGGCGCGCAATGCTCACGCTGTTCAATCCAGCGCGAGCACCGGCCCTCTCCTCAGCCTGCATTTTTCAAGCCGGTTCTTCGCCACTTGGCGGGAGAAGGCCGAGCTCCTCGAGGTCGAGGGCGGTGATCGGGTCCTCGTCATCCGAGAGGTCGTCGTCGCCTGACGGCAGCGGGACATGAAAGTCGGGCGGGATGCGACCGGCGAGCAGGCCGGCGCCCTTCAGCTCCTCCAGTCCGGGCAGATCCCGGAGATCCTCGAGGCCGAAATGATCGAGGAAATCGCGGGTCGTCGCGAAGGTCACCGGGCGCCCGGGCGTGCGCCGGCGACCGCGAAAACGCACCCAGCCCGCTTCCATCAACACGTCGAGCGTGCCCTTGGAGGTCTGGACGCCGCGGATATCCTCGATCTCGGCGCGGGTGACCGGCTGATGGTAGGCGATGACGGAGAGGATTTCGAGCGCCGCCCGAGACAACTTGCGCACCTCCTGCGCGTCCGACGACAGAGCGAAGCTGAGATCCGCCGCCGTTCGGAACGCCCAGTGGTCTTCGACCTGCACGAGATTGACGCCGCGCGTCGCGTAGAATGCCTTCAGGCGCAGCATGATGCTGCCAACATCCGTCCCGAGCGGCAGGCGTTGCGCCAGATAGGTCTCCGACACGGGTTGTGCCGCGGCGAAGACCAGCGCTTCGGCTACTCTTTCGAGCTCGTCGGCGCGATGAACGTCGTCTCTGTCCCGGACGAGGACGTCGTCCTCCTGGATCTCAGCCATTTCGCGCTTCCAGTTCTGCGATCTCGCCCTCGGTCATCGGGTTTTCGCCCAGCCGGACATAGATCGGGGCGAAGGCTTCTTCCTGGCGAATTTCCAGCCGGCCCTCGCGAACCATTTCGAGCGAAGCGGCAAAGGCGCTGGCGATGGCACTGACGCGCTGGCCGGGATCGCCGACATAGCGCAGCAAGAAATGATCGAGCGCGGTCCATTCGGATAGGCCGCCCATCAGCCGCGCGAGAATAAGCCGCGCATCCGCCAGCGACCAGACCTGCCGCCGCTCGATCGTCACCTGCATCACCGCTTCGCGCTGGCGCAGGCTCGCATAGGCCTGCAGCAGGTCGTAGAGCGAGGCCTCATAGGCTGAACTGCGCTCTACCGGGATATGCTCGGGTGCGCCGCGCGCGAACACGTCGCGGCCGAGCCGATTGCGGTTGACGAGCCGGGTAGCGGCATCGCGCATCGCCTCCAGCCGCTTCAACCGAAACGCCAGAGCCGAGGCCATCTCCTCGCCCGACGGGCCGTCATCCTTGTGCGGTTGGGGAATGAGGAGGCGCGATTTCAGGAAAGCGAGCCAGGCCGCCATCACGAGGTAGTCGGCGGCCAGCTCCAGCCGGATCGAACGCGCGCTTTCGATGAAGGCGATATATTGTTCGGCAAGCGCCAGCACCGAGATCCGCGACAGATCCACCTTCTGGTTTCGCGCCAGATGCAGCAGAAGGTCGAGCGGACCTTCGAAGCCGGCGAGATCGACCACCAGTTCCGCCTCGTGTAGCGCCCGCTCGTCGGCCTGCCACTGGGCGTCCATGGGGACAGTGCCGCGCGCGCGGTCGCGGCCGTCGCCGGGGGTCATCTGGCGCGGACCCGGTATCGTATCTCCGACAAAGAGACGTCAGACACTCGGGAACATCTCCAGGAACTCCGCCCGCAGGGTTGCCTCGTCCGAATCATCCGGTTCGCGGAAGCTCGACGCCGCGATGTCGGCGCGCCGGAGCGACGCACCGGAAAGTTCCGGCACGACGCGCGACACAGCCTGCATCTCCTCCATGATCCCGTGGCAGTGAAGAACGAGATCGAGCCCGGCCTCGACAATGCCTCTCGCCCGCGTCTCCATGTCGCCCGCGAGCGCATTCATCGAGACGTCGTCGGACATCAGAAGGCCGTCGAAGCCGATATGCCCGCGGATGATCTCGTCCACGACCTTCCGCGACGTCGTCGCGGGGCGCTCGGGGTCGATGGCGGTGAAGACGATATGGGCCGACATGGCCATGACCTCCGACTTCAACGCGACGAAGGGCACGAAATCGCTGACGGCCAGTTCCTCGAAACTCCGATCGACCACGGGCAGCTTGTGATGCGAATCGACGAGCGCGCGACCATGGCCGGGCATGTGCTTCATGACGGGCAGCATTCCGCCGGCCTTCAGGCCTTCCGCCCCAGCGGCGCCGAGGGCGGCGACCGCCTGCGGGTCGCGCGAATAGGCACGATTGCCGATCGCCTCGCTCATACCATCCGCCGCCACGTCGAGAACCGGCAGGCAATCCACGTTGATGCCATAGCGCATGAGGTCGAAGGCGTGAAGCCGCGACATGAGCCACGCAGCCCGAAGCCCCCGCGCGGAATCGGCGTGAAACTGTGCGCCGATGGCGGCGGCATTCGGATAGGCCCCGGCCAGCGGGGGACGGATGCGCTGGACACGTCCACCCTCCTGGTCGATCAGAACGAGCGCGTTCGGATTGCCGATGCTGTCGCGCAGGCTCGCGACCAGATCCGAAATCTGCGTGGCATCGCCGATATTCCGTCCGAACAGGATGAAGCCCCAGGGGCGCTCGTCCGCGAAGAAGGCCTTTTCATCGGACGTCAGCGACAGACCCTTGCAGCCAGAGATGAATGCTTTCGATCCGCTCATCGCGTTCCCTCATGCTTTTTCATTCGACATCTATCATGTGGTTTAAGGACGGATCGCGTCGGAGAGCAAGGCTATTGCGCGCATGCCGGCGTCTCCCCGCCTTCAAACGACGAAGGGCGCGGCCGAAGCCGCGCCCTGTGAGACCGTTCGGTCTGAGTCTTAACGCGTGACCAGGCAGCTGCCGCCAGCGCTCTTCAGGCGGGAGCAGAGAGAATTCGCCTCGTCGCGGCTGCCGGCCGGGATGCGGACGCGGTAGTAGGTACCCTTGCCGGCGATTTCAGCCTTCTTGATGTCGACGCCACGGCCGGCGATGACGCTGCCGAACTTGCCGGACAGGCTCTTGTAGGACTTCTGCGCTTCGGCTTCCGACGGCAGGGAGGCAACCTGAACCACATAGCTGCCGGGTGCGATCGATGCGGTCTGGACCGGCGACGGTTCGGCGGGCACGCTTGCGGGCGTGGTGGCCGTGGTCGTCGCGAACGTATCGACAGGCTTGCGTGTCGTCGCCTTGGCGGTCTCGACCGGCTTCGTCTGCGGGCGCGCCTCGGGAAGCGGCTGGGCCTTCGCGGTTTCCGCCGAAGCGTTCGACACCGTCGCATCGGCAGCCGCAGCAAGCGCTGCGACCTCGTCCTGTGCAGGGGTCGCCAAAGCCGGCGTATTCGGCGTGCTGGCCTTCAACGTCTTGGCGGCAGGCGCGACCGCGGCAACGACCGGCGCTTCTTCCGGTGCCAGGTCTTCGCGGGCGACCAGCGTGCCGTCCGGGCGGACGATCATGGTGCGGACCTTGCGTGGTGCAACGGCGGGGGCTGCATCCTCGGCTGCGGCACTGGCCTGCGCGTCGCCATCGTCCGGCATCAGGCGGTCGGCACCTTCGTCGTCGGCCGGCAGGCCGTCGAGGCCGTTTGCACCTTCGAGCGGCAGGCTTTCCGGCGTCAGCGTCCGCTGGACGACATCCATCGGCTCCTCGGTCGAGGAAACCAGCGTGCCCTGCTGCGGTGCTTCTTCCTGCGCACCCGCGACCCGGTCGTAAACGGCCTTGTCCTGATTCGGCACGGTCTTGCCGCCCTTCTCGAGAGGAACCATCTTGGTCGGGGCCTTGTCGGCAAGAATGATCTGCGGCTCGCCGCCGGCAAAAGAGGATCCGACATTGCCCATCATGGTATAGGCACCGACACCGCCGGCGATCAGCACGATGGCCGCCGCGCCTGCGAGAAGGAACAGCTTGCCGCGCGGACGGGCATCGTTGTCGTTCCCATAGGCCGGCTCTGCGGAACGGTCGCCCTGCCCGATCACTTCCTGGCGCTGACTCATCGAACGGCGGAAGTCTTCTTCCATCGCCCGCTCGAAATCGGCAAATTCTTCGTGGGACGACCGGGCCGGCGCAGCGGCTCCGGCAATGCCGACCGCAGCAGCGGCGGCGACACCGCTATGTCCGCGTTCGGATTCCTGACGTCCCGCACTGAAGATCTGCGCCATTTCGGCGTCGATATCGAGATCGTAGTCACCGGAATCAAGCTGCAGATTCTGCTCCTCGATCACGGGAAGCTGGGGCACGTCGATTTCGCCGGTGGCCGCAACGCCGTAATCCGCCTCGGCAATCATCGAGGGATCGAAGGGCAGCTCGGCCTCCGTAAAGGCCTCGACCGGCTCCTCGATCGCCGCAACCTCGTCGGCTGCCATATCGAGTTCGATGTCGATGTCGGAAAGATCGATCTCGAAATCGTCGAAGTTGAAATCAGGCTCGGGCTCTGCGGCGGCTACCGGCACGGGCTGCACGGCGGCGGCGGCGGCGATCGGAGGCGCGACGAAGGCGGCGGCCACTGCAGCCGGAGCCTGCACGCTTGGCGCCCGGGGCGCTGCTGCACTTAGAGCCTGCGCACGCTGAACCGGCGCACTGGAAGCCGGCGCACTGGGAGCCCGCGCAACAGGAGCCTTCATGACGGGGGCAGCCACCACAGGTGCGGCAGCAACCGGCGCCGGCATGACCGGAGCGGCGGGGGCCGGAGGCAGAGGCGTTGCAAAGGTGCGGTTTGCCCCGGTGCTGAGCGCCACAGGCGTTGCGCGGCTGAAGTTCGGCGTGAAGGGAAAATTGTTCTTCCGTGCCGCTTCAGTGGCAACAGCCGGACGGACCGGCGGATTGGGAACAGCGAACGATTCGACAGTGTCCAGCAACGGATCGACGTGAGCGCGAACAGCGGGGACGGGCGCGACCGGCATCTGCGGCACATGGACCGGCTCGGCCGCAGACCCGAGAGACATTTCGAGTTCGTCGCCGAGATCGAGCGCCGGTTCGGGATGGCGAACGTCGGCAGGACGGGGCTCGGAACGAACCGGCTCCGAAAAAGCGTGGACGGCAGGCTCCGGCTGAGCATCGAATGTCGGCTCGACATGACGCGGCGCCTGCTGCAGGGGCTGCGGCGCGAACACCGGCTGAGCATGCGACTGTGCGGCAACAGGAACGGGTTCGACGATCGCCTGCAACGGGGCGACGGGCTCGGGTGCCGCGGGCGTGTCGTACGCCTCGAACTCGCGCATCAGCTCCTCTTCCAGATCGACGATCGGGTCGTAGCGAACCGATTCCCGATGACGTTCCAGCTCTTGGAGCTGCTGCAAGGCGGGGCGATTGTCGTAGCCGACAATGCGGGCCAGTTCGCTCAACGGATCTTCATCCGGGAACGCGTTCGGGTCCACATCTGCGCTTCGTGCCAACTGTTTGTCTGCCATTCGCTCCACTCACAAATACTGGGCCGGTCGTGCCAGTCCAATATGGGGAAATGGTGACATGCTATCGCATCTCGTTCGGGGCGTCCGTCCCTGTGATATCAAGGCCGGACCTCAAAACAGAGGCAACCGCATGCACCAGTCCTAGTCTGGCAAGGCTCAATTCTCTACTTTTATCGTTAATAAAGCGTAAGCCCGGAAAATCTTTGCCCTTGTTCCAATGCCCATGGAACGAACTGGCCAGATCGTACAGATAAAATGCGATGCGATGCGGTTCCTGCGCCAGTGCAGCCGATTCGACGATACGCGGAAATTCTGCCAGTTTCGCGATCAACTGCAACTCGCTCGGATCGGCGATATGGGTTCCCAAAGCCGCGGGGTAATCGATGGCATCGAGGTCGAGATCCGGAAAGGCTTCGGCCGCCTGCCGGAAGATCGAGCGGCAGCGCGCATGCGCGTACTGGACATAGAAGACCGGATTGTCCTTCGACTGCTCGGTGACCTTGGCGAAGTCGAAATCGAGCGGCTCGGAATTCTTCCGGTAGATCATCATGAAACGCACGGAATCGCGCCCGACCTCGTCCACGACATCGCGCAGCGTGACGAAGTCGCCGGAGCGCTTCGACATCTTCACCGGCTCGCCGTTGCGGTAGAGCTTGACGAGCTGGCAGAGGAGCACAGTGAGCTTGACGGAGCCGCCGGACACGGCGCGCGCCAGCGCTTCCAGCCGCTTGACGTAGCCGCCGTGATCGGCGCCCAGCACATAGATCATCTCATCGAAAGCGCGATCGAACTTGTCCTTGAAATAGGCGACGTCGGCGGCAAAGTAGGTGTAAGACCCATCCGACTTGATCAGCGGACGATCGATATCGTCTCCGACGTCGGTCGAGCGGAACAGCGTCTGCTCGCGATCCTCCCAGTCTTCCGGCACCTGTCCCTTCGGCGGCGGCAGGCTTCCCTTATAGACATGGCCCTTGAACGTCAGGTCGTTGATGGCAGCGCGAATACGCTGCGCTCCATCGGCATGGAGCGTGCGTTCCGAGAAGAAGACATCGTGATGCACGTTGAGCGCGGCCAGATCCTCCCGGATCATCGCCATCATCGCGGCAATGGTGCGCTCCTTGACGAGCGGCATCCAGCCGTCCTCGGGCATGCCGAGCAGGCTCGCGCCGAATTCCTGCGCCAGCGCCTCACCGACCGGGACAAGGTAATCACCGGGATAGAGACCGGCTGGAATCTCGCCGATCGTTTCGCCGAGGGCCTCGCGATAGCGCAGCATGGCGGACTTGGCGAGCACGTCGATCTGCGACCCCGCATCGTTGATGTAGTATTCCTTGGTCACGTTCCAGCCGGCAAAGCCGAGGAGGTTCGCCAGGGTATCGCCCACAACGGCGCCCCGGCAGTGGCCGACATGCATGGGACCGGTCGGATTGGCCGAGACATATTCCACATTAATCTTGCGCCCGGCGCCGACCGTGCTGCGGCCATAGTCGTTTCCGGCCGTGACGATGGCGGCGAGAAGACGCTGCCAGTAGCCGACCGACAGGCGCAGGTTGATGAAGCCGGGACCGGCGACCGAGACTTCGGCGATATCGGCATCCTGCCGGAGGGCGGCCGCGATCGTCTCGGCCAGGGCGCGCGGATTGGTGCCGAGCGGCTTGGCCAGCACCATGGCGGCATTGGTGGCGACATCGCCATGGCTCGGATCGCGCGGGGTCTCGACCGCCACGCGAGCGAAATCGACCTCTGAGCGATTTTCCTTCACCAGATCAATGGCTTCAAGGACGTTCTTCACTCTGGCTTCGAGATCGGTGTAAATGTTCATGATATCCATCGTCCGGGAGGGCGCGCCTCATCAGGCCGCGGTCCGCATCAAGGTGGCCCGGCTCTCGACGGACCGAAATCCTCAACCGGGCGGGTGGCTGGCGCTCTAGCGCAAATCCGGGGTGTGGTCAAACAAGCGGCGGTGCGTCGCGATCGCATAGGTATCGGTCATTCCGGCGATGTAATCCGCGACGTGGCGGGCCTTTGCAGGCTCGGCAAGGCCGGCGATCTGGTCAATCCAGTAGTGCGTCTGCATCTCGCGCGGCTCGGCCATGAACGCGTGATAGAGATCGACCACGATCCGGGCGGCGTTTTCGCGGACCCGCATGACGTCGGTGTGCCGGTAGATGCGGGTCATCAGCATGCGCTTGATCTGCCGGTCGGTCTCGGCCATTGCGGGCGAGAAGGTCGCAACGACGCGACCGGCGTTCCGGACATCCGTCGCGCTCTCGGGGCGCAGATCGCGGAGGTTCTCCTGCGCAACGCCGATGACGTCCTCGACCATGGCGGTGATCTGCCGCCGCATGATCTCATGGGTGAAGCGGGCTGCCTCCAGGCCGGGATACTTGGCGCGAACCTCCTGCATGAGACCGGCAAGGAACGGGATTTCCTCCAGCATATCGAAGGTCAGATAGCCCGAGCGCAGGCCATCGTCGATGTCGTGCGTGTTGTAGGCGATATCGTCGGCGATGGCGGCCACCTGCGCCTCGAGGCTTGCAAACGTGCCGAGCTCGAGATCGTACAGGGCGCAGTAGTCGAGGATCGGCTGGGGCACGACGGGATGGCGGGGATCGGCGGACGGGCCCGTGAGAGGTCCGTTGTGCTTGACCAGGCCCTCGAGGCTCTCCCATGTCAGGTTCAGGCCGTCGAACTCGGCATAGCGCCTCTCCAGCTTGGTGACGATGCGAAGCGACTGGGCGTTGTGATCGAACCCGCCATAAGCCGCGAGCACCTCCTGAAGCGCGTCTTCGCCCGTGTGGCCGAACGGCGTGTGGCCGAAGTCATGGACAAGCGCCACGCCCTCCGCCAGATCCTCATCGAGGCGCATGGCGCGCGCCAGCGCACGCGCGATCTGCGCGACCTCGATCGTGTGCGTCAGCCGGGTCCGGTAATGATCGCCATCGGCCGCGATGAAAACCTGGGTCTTGTGCTTCAGCCGGCGAAACGCCGTGGTGTGGACGATGCGGTCGCGGTCGCGCTGGAAATCCGAGCGGGTCGTGCTGGTGCCCTCCGGGTACAGCCTTCCCCTGCTCGTCCAGGGATCGGACGCGAAAATCGCCCGCTGGCCCGTGCCGAAACCCAGTGCATCCTTATCCAAAGCCATTTGCATGCAGCATCCCATTGACGCGGTTTTAAAGCCTTCATACCTATAGTGTCGGCCGCATGAAAGCATGGACTGCGATCCTACGCGACGATCCGTTCAGAATCATGACGTTGGCGGCCGCAACGCAGACCATGGATACGGATTTCTTCGTAACCGACGACAAACTCTCCGGATCTTGACCCCGGCAGGAGACAGTAAATGACCGACACCACCGTAACGCTCTCCGATTCCGCCGCAAAGCGCATCGCCACGATCCTCAGGGCGGATAGCGACAAGCACGCCATGCGCGTCTCCGTCGAAGGTGGCGGCTGCTCAGGCTTCTCCTACAAGTTCGATCTGGTCGATGACGGCTCGGCGGACGATCTCGTTCTGGAAAAAGGAGAGGCCAAGGTTCTGATCGACAGCCTGTCGCTCGTCTATATGGAAGGGTCCGAGATCGACTTCGTCGACAACCTCCTCGGCCAGTCCTTCCAGATCCGCAACCCGAATGCCGTCGCGAGCTGCGGCTGCGGGACAAGCTTCTCGATCTGACGCCTCCGGCGGATCCGACTGAAGGTGTCGGATCCGAAAAAGACCGCAAGTCTTTGTAATTATTTAATTACATATGCGGCTTCAGAGATAGGGCGAGCCCAGCCAGAAGAGCCGATCGAGCAGACGTGTGAAAAACGGTCGCGCGCGGAGCGCCGCAAGGGTCACCTCGCGCGACGCGCTGCGGACATCTTCGAAACGGCGATCGAGGTCGGCGGCGAAGGTCGGATCGAGCACTTCGAGGTCGATCTCGAAGTTCAGACGCAGCGATCGGGGATCGATGTTCGATGAGCCGATATAAGACCAGCGTCCATCGATCGTCAGCAGCTTGGAATGGTTGAAGGCGCCTTGCGCCCGCCACACACGGCAGCCGCCCTTCAGCACCTGATCGAACTGCGCCGTCATAGCGCGATCGACGAGCGTGAGGTTGTTGACGGCGGGTACGACGATATCGACGTGGACGCCCCTCAGCGCCGCCGTGACCAGCGCGCTCACCAGTTCCCGGTCCGGCAGGAAGTACGGCGACATGATCCGGATGCTCTTTCGGGCGACCGAGATCGCTCCCATGATCATCTTGTGATTGGCTTCGTTCGCCCGATCCGGACCTGTAGGTATGACCCGCATGATCATCGGCGATTTTCGCTCGCTGTCCGGCGGCGGCGTGACGCCCCAGACGTCGCCTTCCAGCACTTCGGCATTGGCGAATTGCCAATCCTCGCAGGCGACGTGCAGAAGATCGGCGACCACGGGTCCCCGAACCTCGAAATGCGTGTCGTGGGCTTCCTCGCCCGTCGCGAACTCCGAGGTGAAGCCCGCCCGGATGTTCATGCCCCCGGTAAAGGCCACGCCGCCATCGACCACGAGGATCTTGCGGTGCGTCCGCAGATTGGCATAGGGCAGCCGCAGGCCCATGACGATATTGCCGTTGAAGGTTCGTGTGGTGACGCCGCCCTTGCGCAGGTAGCCGACGATGCTGGGCACGGAATAGCGGGCGCCGACCGCGTCGATCAGCACGCGCACCGCGACACCCCGCTCTGCGGCAGCGATCAGCGCGTCGGCAAAGCGCAGGCCGACCGGGTCCCGGTCGAAGATATAGGTTTCCAGCAGGATCGAGCGGTGCGCGCCTGCGATCGCCTCCAGCATGCGCGCATAGGCGATGTCGCCGCCTTCCAGCATGACGATCTGGTTGCCGGCCGACATGTGGTGCCGGCTGACCTTGTCGCCGAGCACTTTCATGGAGCAGAAGCGTTGACCGAAACGTTCGGCAACGAGGGCATCGGTGACGTCGAACCGCCGCAGCGCGTCAGCCGTCCTGTCTTTCAGGAGCGACCGCTGCAGGCCGATGGAGCTGCGCCGGATGCGATTGATCCCCGCGACGGCATAGATGATGGCGCCGAGGACGGGCGACAGGACAATCACGCCGACCCAGCCCAGCGCCGCCCGCACCTCATCTTTCGTCATGGTGGCGTGGATGGCGGCGGGAACGCCGAGAAGCACCGAGAGAACGGCAAGAATATGCGGCCAGTAGGTGGCAAGCGTCTGGATCATGCTCCCCGACTTATCCCTTCTCATCGACAATGGCGTGACGTGCCGTGCTGACTTAGCGCAGACAGGCGCAAAGGTGTATCGCAGAGCGGCGATTCTTGCCCGCCGGCTCTCACCCTGCGACGCGCGCAAGCGCACGGCAACGCCGAATTTCCTCCGGCTGCGTTTGTCAATTCGGCCGGTGCGCTTTAAGACGACGGGGCAGCCACGGGAGACAGAGACCATGAAGATCGCGACCTGGAACATCAACGGCGTCAGGGCCCGTATCGACGCTCTCCTCGCCTGGCTGCAGGAGTCGCGGCCCGACATCGCCTGCCTGCAAGAGATCAAGACAGTGGACGAGGGCTTTCCCAAAGCCGAGATCGAAGCGCTCGGCTACCACGTCTTCACCCACGGTCAGAAAGGTTTCAACGGCGTCGCCCTGCTGACCCGGATCAAACCGGACGAAATCACCAATGGGCTTGCCGGCGATGACGAGGACGCCCAGTCGCGTTTCATCGAGGGCGTCTTCTCGATCGAGGGCGGCGTGATCCGGGTCTGCTCGCTCTATCTGCCGAACGGCAACCCGCCAGAAACCGAAAAATACACCTACAAGCTGGCCTGGATGGAGCGGCTCCAGTCCTTTGCCGCGGCGCGGCTGATGCTCGAGGAACCGCTGATCCTTGCCGGCGACTATAACGTGATTGCGGAGCCGCATGACTGCTGGGATCCGCGCGTCTGGGAGAACGACGCGCTCTTCCTGCCGCGCACGCGGGCGGCGTTCCGCCGGCTTGAGCAGCTTGGCCTGACCGATGCGGTGCGTGCCACGACCGACGCGGCCTCGCATTACTCCTTCTGGGATTACCAGGCCGGCGCCTGGCCCAAGAACCATGGCATTCGCATCGACCACCTGATGCTGTCACCCGAAGCGACCGATCGCCTGATATCGACCGATATCGAGAAGCACGTCCGCGCCTGGGAAAAGCCGTCCGACCATGTTCCGGTCATTGCGCATTTCGACTTCAAGCCGAAAGAGGTCGTGGCGGCGTAAAAGACAGCGCCAGCCATCGTCTGAGAGACTACGCGGCGGCCCGCGCGTCGCGAAAGCGAAGGCCAGTTTTAGTCGGCTTCGCCGGACCGGATCGTGTGGGACATGTTGATCGCCACGCGGCGGTCGGATTCGGTGGCCAGAGAGAACGCCTGTTCCTGCATCGGCTGCAGCCACTGCCGATCCTTCGACGAGCACTGGTCGAGCGCGGCCGTCATATAGGCAAGACCACGGACAGTCTGGCCTTCCTGGAAGATGACGTTTCCAAAGACGCCCATCGCACCGGCGTGGCCCTTCTTGCGGGCGCGGTTGAGCCACTTCTTCGCCTGCTGAACGTTGACGCTTCCGCCATCGCCCGAGAGCAGCATCTTTGCCAGCTGGAACTGGGCTTCTGCGACGCCGAAGGTCGAGGCGGCCTGGAAATAGAGCTGGCGCGCCTGGCTGAGATCGGCGGACACGGGGGTATCGGGAATTCCGCGGCGGTAATAGCCGGCGAGCGAGATCAAAGCGTTGACGAAATAGCCCGTGTCCTGCGACCCTGGCTCGACACCGTTTTCGGCGATCTCGCTATAGATCTTGAAAGCTTCGAGGTCGTTTTCGGTCACGCCGTCGCCATCGGCATACATATTCGCCAGAGCCCAGCGGGAGGCCGTATGGCCCTTCTCCGCGGCGTAGCGATAGGCTTCGACCGCTTCGTCCTTGCGGCCGTTCTTGTAAGCGGAGAAGCCGAACTTGAAGAGCGCGAACGGACCCGATTCCTTCGTCACGCCTGCATTTGGATCGAAGGCGCGAACCGCGCCGCATGACGCCCCAAGCGCAGCCGCCAAACTCAATACCACCAACGTCAACGACCTGCATTCGCGTAGCATATTCGTCAAAATCTTCCGTTCAACCCGGCTCGCTTCATGTTCGATCCGGCGCTTCCCCACTCGCTTCATGCCTTGACGGAATGCTGCGGCGACCCCTCGCCCGCATCCCCTCGTCGCAACCGGTGCCGGTTGCCGTCGTCCCACCGACAAAAGCCAGCCTAGCGCCGATTTTCGGCGACACTGCGGCCCGTCTTCAACCCTCGGCGGAACCGGGGTTCCCCCTACCGGTTTCCCCGCTGACATTCTCGAAGTTCGCCATGTAACATCATGAAACATCACTACTTCGTTTCCACCGCCAAAAATTGTTCCCGTTGCTGCACACTGAGGCTTCAGGGGGAACATTCTCCGGCTGAGGGGAGATCGATGCTCTTTGTTTGTGGCGGGAAATAGACTGAAACAAGGGCCCGCCGGGGCCGCCAAACCATTCACTCGGCGTGTTGCGGAATCATCACAAATCGCGTGTGTCCGGGCGCTTTTTCCCGTCGCCGAAGCATTGCGGAAACGTCGCGCGACATCCGCCGCCCTGAGATCGGCACTCGACCGAGAGCAACCCCCAAATGCAAAAAGCGCCCGGCTGTGAACCGGGCGCCTCTGGATAGGACATCGCGTACGAAAGATCAGAAGCGAACCTTCAGGGAGGTGGACACCGCGGTGACGACGTCGTTGCCGTAATCGTAGCTCACGTCGTCTCCGAACGGGACGCCGTTGACCGTTGTCGAGCGGGAAGAACCGCTCGTCAGGATGCCGACTGCACCGGCGAGGCGGAATTCGACATTTTCGACCGGCTTGTAGGCGACGCCCGTCCCAAGCGTCCAGGTGTCGCTCTGCGTGTTGATCACCGTGCTGGTGCCGCGATCCCATGTGAGGCTGAGAGCACCGCTCCACTGATCGTTGAACTTATGCCCAACGCCTGCGGTGACCGTCAGCCCGTCGCGATAGAGGAGATCGAGACTGGTGCAGGGTGTCAGCGGGCTCGCCGTTGCAGGGCAGAAGCCGACCGACTGCAGCACGCTCCAATCGGTCCACTTGATCGAGCCGAAGGCAAGCCAGTCGGGCGCGATGCCGGTCTGGATCTTGTACTCCAGCGACTGCGGTACGGATGCTTCCCCGGTTACCGCGTATTTGCCGAACGTGATCGGGACCGCTGGTCCAAGCGGACCGGGCACGGTCACCTCCGTCAAGTCGATCGTTCCCTCGATGTCGTCGAACTTCACTTCGCTGTTGTAGACGAGGCTCGTCAGGAAGGCATATTCGGGAATCTCATAGGCCAAACCGACGCGGCCACCCCAGCCATTGTCTTTCAGATCGAGGCGCCCGATGCCGTTGCCCGTGCCATAGAAGTTCGGAGCGACCAGACGCTCCTTATAGCCTTCGACTTCCTGATAGAAGCCGCCGGCGATGACGCGGATCTTGCCCGGCCCCATGGCCCACTTATAGGAACACGTCACCGCATAATTGTCGGTTTCGATCTTCGTTTTGGTATTGTCGTTGGCTCCAATCCAGTTGCGGCCGGGATTGAGATCGGCGCCGAAAGGCTGCGAGTAATCGGCCATGCAGTCGATGCCGCTATCGCCGAGCGCTGCCTTGATACCGACGCGCGGGACCCAGTAGCTTTCGGTGTCGCGCACCGAGGTCGAACCGCCGCCGAGGCCGTTCGAGCCGAGACCGTTGGCAGGATTGGTGTCACGGGCGTTCTTGAGATCGCGCTGCGGATTGACATAGGTCGTCGTGGCTTCCAGCGCATAGGCGGAGGGATCGAACAGAAGATCGATGTTGTAGCCACCGCGCTCCAGGCCACCCGCGTGAGCCGACGTGGCCGTCATCGCGGCGAGAACGGCCGTCGTGATCGCCAATCGTGTAAAACTGATATTCATGTAACCTCCCACTCAATCGGCGGCATACCCTCGGATGCCGCCTGGTTGAACATGAGGGTATTCGAATACACCACAAATGCAATTCCCAGAAATTGATGGTTACATCTCGTTACGTGCAAAAATTGACGTAAGAATTTCGTCTGCACGCCAAAAACGTGCGCATTTGGAAATTTTTTTCTAAGGTTGCCCTCTTAATCCAGACAGCTGGCATGAATTTGCTCTCGCGCCTCCACTGTCACCGACAAGTCACAACCTGCCCTTTTTCTGACATGTTTCATTGCTGCGCTGCGTCAAACGGGAGCTTTCGACCGTATCCAGACCAGAACGCCGTGATCATCGTCGCCGGCTCTCCACTCGCTGAGTCGCGACGACAAAATCGTCGCCGTTTGAAAGGCCCTTGAACGACAAAGGGCCGCGACAATGGCGCGGCCCTCCGGATGCTGACGGTCGTTCTCGTTTTGCCTAAGACGCAGGCTCAGCCCGCATCCGCGATGCGACCGAGGGCCACGTCGAGGGCCGTCTTCTGGCCGTCGAGTTCGACCAGGCGTTCCCGCTCCGCCTCCACGACCTCCGGCCGCGCATTCGTGACGAACTTCTCGTTCGACAGCTTTCCCAGGATGCGCTGGCGCTCGATCTCGACCTTGTCGATCGCCTTGGCAAGGCGCGCTCTCTCGGCAACGAGATCGATCAGGGCTCCGAGCGGCAGGCAGAAGGTCGCCTCTCCGACCACGATCTGCGCACTTCCCTTGGGGGCCGTCGTCGTCACCTCGATCGCATCGACGCGGGCAAGGCGGCGAATGGCGGCGGCATGACGCTCCAGCCGTTCGCGCGTGGACATGCCGGCATCGACCACCACCAGAGGCGCGATCGCCGACGGGGGCACGTTCATCTCGGAGCGGACCGAGCGAATGCCCGAGACGAGATCGATCAGCCAGTTGATCTCGGCCGCCGCATGCTCGTTGGCAAACCCGGCGGACGGCCAGGCTGCATGGCAGAGAAGGCCGTTGCGCGTGGTGCCTTCATCGGCCGTTGCCGCCCAGAGCTCTTCCGTCATGAAGGGCATGAAGGGATGCAGAAGCTTGTAGGCCTCTTCGAGAACGTAGGCGACGCAGGCCTGCGATTCGGCCTTTGCGGCCGCATCGTCGCCGGCAAAGACAGGCTTCAGCAGTTCCAGATACCAATCGCAGACGGCGTTCCAGACGAAACGATACAGCCCGCCTGCCGCTTCGTTGAAGCGGTAGGTCTCGATCGCCGTCGTGACCTCCCGGACCGTGCGCGACAGTTCCGTCAGGATCCACTGGTTGACGGGCAGGACGCAGGCTTCCGGCAGAAAGGACGGATCGGCCTTGACGCCGTTCATCTCGGCAAAGCGCGTCGCGTTCCAGAGCTTGGTGCCGAAATTGCGGTAACCGGCGATGCGCGCCGGATCGAGTTTCACGTCGCGTCCCTGTGCCGCCATGATGGCCAGCGTGAAGCGCAGGGCGTCGGCCCCGTATTCGTCGATCAAATCGAGCGGATCGATGACGTTGCCTTTCGACTTCGACATCTTCTGCCCGTTCTTGTCGCGAACGAGGGCGTGGACATAGACGGTGTGGAACGGCTCGACCGGATTACCGCTCTCGTCCTTCATGAAATGAAGGCCCATCATCATCATCCGGGCAACCCAGAAGAAGATGATGTCGAAGCCGGTAACCAGCACGTCCGTCTGGTAGTATTTCTTCAACTCCCTGGTCTGGTCGGGCCAGCCCAGCGTCGAAAACGGCCAGAGTGCCGACGAGAACCAAGTATCGAGAACATCCTCGTCGCGGGTCAAAATCTCGCCGACGGCAAAATTCTCGATCCGGTCCTGAACAAAGGCCTTCATCGGGCCCTCATGCGAGAGGTAGTGCTGGATGGCGGCGTGCAGCGCCTCCTCTTCCGACTTCTCGACGAAGACCTGACCATCGGGTCCGTACCAGGCCGGGATCTGGTGTCCCCACCAGAGCTGACGGGAGACGCACCACGGCTGGATGTTCTCCATCCACTCGTAATAGGTCTTCTCCCAGTTCTTCGGGACGAAATTGGTGCGGCCTTCGCGAACGGACGCGATGGCAGGCTTGGCGAGCGTTGCCGCATCGACATACCATTGCTCGGTCAGCCGCGGCTCGATCGGCACGCCGCCGCGGTCGCCATGGGGGACCATGTGCTTGTGCGGCTCGATCTTGTCCAGCAGGCCGCGCTCTTCAAACAGCGACACGATGATCTTACGGGCCGCGAAACGCTCGACGTTCTCGAGGATCTCGATCAGGGCATCCAGTTCGCCCGTGGCCGGCAATCCTTCGAGGAAGTCCTCGTTTTCCTTCAGCGTCACATGGCCGTCGGTCGTCAGGATGTTGATCTTGCGCAAGTCATGACGACGGGCGACCTCGAAGTCGTTGAAATCGTGGGCCGGCGTCATCTTGACGGCGCCGGTGCCGGCGGTCGGATCGGCGTAATCGTCGCCGACGATCGGGACACGGCGTCCGACGAGCGGCAGCACGACGTGCTTGCCGATGATGGCGCGATACCGCTCGTCTTCCGGATTGACCGCGATGCCGGTGTCGCCAAGCATGGTTTCAGGCCGGGTTGTCGCAACGATCAGGTAGTCGCGCGTCTCGAACGCGGTCGGCGCACCCTCGTCGTTGAAGGCGACGGGATGCTGATAGGTGACGCCCGGCTCCAGCGGGTAGCGCAGGTACCAGAGATTGCCGGCCACTTCGATCTGCTCGACCTCGAGATCAGAGATCGCGGTCAGGAGCTTCGGATCCCAGTTGACGAGGCGGTTGTCCTTATAGATCAGCCCCTGCTTGTAGAGCGTGACGAAGACCTCGAGGACCGCCTCGGAGAGCCCCTCGTCCATGGTGAACCGCTCGCGCGACCAGTCGCAGGAGGCGCCGAGGCGCTTCAGCTGATTGAAGATCAGCCCGCCCGATTCGCCCTTCCATTCCCAGATCCGGTCCACGAAGGCCTCGCGGCCCATGTCGCGCCGGCCGGGAAGCTGCCGTTCCATCAACTGCCGCTCGACAACCATCTGGGTCGCGATGCCGGCATGGTCCATGCCGGGCTGCCACAGCACGTCCTTGCCGCGCATCCGCTCGAAGCGGATCATGATGTCTTGCAGCGTGTTGTTGAGCGCATGGCCCATATGCAGCGAGCCGGTCACGTTCGGCGGGGGAATGACGACGCAGAACGGCTCGGCGCCGGGCTTGGCGCCCGCACCGGCGCGAAATGCGTCGGCATCGTCCCAAAGCTTGGCGATACGCGGTTCGACCGCAGAGGAATCATAGGTTTTGTCAAGCATTTCGGAGCCAAACATGCTGGTGGATGTGGGAGGCTTGTAAACCGGAACGGCGCAAGCGCGCAACATTCCGCCCCGTGAATATGGGTGGCGTGGTTCAAGGATGCAAACGAAGCCCACCGGTGCGTCCCGGCGGGTGGACTGGCGTTTTCAGCCAGCCGTCAGAACGAGAGAAAAACAGCGGCTCCGGCCTGTCGCCGCTGTCTGAAGGCGTTCCTAGCGGCGAGGACCGCGTGCCACACGCTCGATTTCCTCGCGGACGAGGCGCTCCACCAGCGTCGGAAGATTGTCGTCGAGCCACTCCTGCAGCATCGGCCGCAGCATGTCCTCGGCGATCTCATCAAAGGAACGCCGTGGGCTGCTGTCGATCGCCAGTGCCAGTTCACCGAACGAGCGCGAGACCTGTTCGCTCACTGCGTCCGAGAGGATCGCGGAGACATCCTTGCCACGCGCTTCGGACGGTACGTCCGTTACAGGTGGAGCGGCGGCGGGTGTTTCCGGCTGGGTGGTCACGTCAGCTCCGGGATGGGACGTGTCGGCTGAAGCCGGTTCGTCCAGAGGAATATGCGGCGCGGCGAGATGAGGCGCAACGACATCGCGGGCCATGGCGCGGATGGAGGCCTCGACCTCCGCCTGATGCGCACGATCGCGCTCGCTCGACGCTTCGACGGGTGAGGGTTCGCGATAGCTGGCGCTGGCCGCAGGCTCCGGACGCTGGGGCGTCGGGGCGTCGACCTGCGGCAGCGGTTGCGCGCGCTCATGCCGCGATGCGGGCTGAGGCGCAACGGGCTGAGGTGCCCTCGCCTGCACGTCACGGGCCGCGGCGACAGGGTCGCGCGGCATCGTTTGACGCTCGGACGCGGCACGAACACGGGCCGCGACATCGGCCAGCGAAAGCGGAGCCGAGGCGGGCGCGTGGGCCGCCTCCTCACCCGGATAGGCCGAGGCCGAGGCCGATGCCGGCCGATGCTCGGAGCCGCCTTCTGTCGTGTCGAAATCCGGGAATACCGTATCGTCGATCGTCAGTTGGATCTCTTCTGCCTGTTCCTCATCGAGATAGGCGCGGTCGCTCGAATAATAGGTGTCGGACATCGGGCCGTGGTCATTGGCGGGAAGCCCCGGACCGGTCGCCTCGTTGCTTTCGATGATCTTGCGGATCGAAGCCAGAATTTCGTCCATAGACGGTTCGCGCGCCAGGTTCGATTGTGCCATTGCAGATCCTCGTTTCATTCAACGCGCGCGCCGCGACACGCAGAGCCTGATGATCCTTAAGCGACTTGGCCGGTTGGCGGAATGCCGCGAATCATCCTCTCCGGATGATGCACAGATTTGTTTCTCCCGTCATCCTGTCCGACGCATCAAGGCGAGAACGCGGTTCAGCGGTTTTGGGGCGGGCTTACGCCGAACCACTTGTTCTTCACGGCTTCGTAGTGCGCTTCCGGCCTGTATTCGGCAACCTTGAGGTTCTGACCGCGAACCGTCAGCGCGCCCATGCTGGCGAGAAGCGAGTAGCTTGCGACCACGGCATTGCGCTGCGATGCGGCCAGGCTTTCGCGGGCGACGAGCACGGATTGCTGGGCGTCGAGGACATCGAGCGTCGTGCGCTGCCCGACCTTGCGCTCCTCGATCACGCCGGCCAAGGCCTGGTTGGCGGCGCGGATCTGCTCCTTGTTCGCCGCGATGGAGGCGCGGGCAGCGTCCAACTGGGCGTAGGCGCTGATGACGGTCTTCTGGACATCGAGGCGGACGCTGTCGACGACAATGCGCTGCTGTCCTGCCCGCTCCTTGGCCTGACGGATCTGACCATATTCGGCACCGCCCTGATACAATGGCACCTGAAGGCGGGCGACGATCGAGCCAGACGTGTTGTCGATGCCGCCATTGCTCGCGGCGTCGCCGGTGTTGCGGCTGACGGAGCCCTGGATCGTCACGCCGGGCAGCATGGTGCCCTCGGCCTGCTTGACCCGGTACCCCGCCGCATCCACGGCATATTCGGCCGCGATGATCTGCGGATTGTCCCTGAAGCCTGCGGCAACGGCCTGATCCATGTTGCGGGGCATGCCGTTTTTGGCGGGCGACGCCGCCTTGATGTTGCGCGGGGCGTCGCCGACGACCTGGACGTAGACCGCCTCGCTTTGTTTCAGCTGGGAGACGGCGGTGGCCAGCAGCGCCTTGGCGTTTGCAAGCTCCGCCTCGGCCTGGCTCACATCGGTCCGGGTGCCCTCTCCCACCGTCAGGCGGGAATTGGCGGCCTTCAGCTGCTGTTTGAGAAAGGCCAGGTTCTGGCGGCGAATGCCCACCACCTCTTGGTCGCGCACGATATTGGCGTAGGATTCCGCAGCCGACAGGAGAATCGAGATCTCGTTGGCCTTCAGGTTCTCGCGACTGGAAAGGACGGTCGATTCGGAGGCACGCACGTCATTCAAGGTCTGGAAGCCATCGAAGATCTGTTGCGTGATCGTCAGACCGGCGGATCCCTGGTGAAAGTTCTGCGGGCGCCGCTGGAATTCGCTGTCGAAGCGCGTCTGTGTCGCACTCGCCACGGCCGAAACCTGGGGCCGGTAACCGGACTTGGCGATCGTGACCGATTCGTCCACGGCGCGAAGACCGGCGCGTGCGGCGTTCAGGTCGGGATTGTTGACGTAGGCCTTCGCCATGGCGTCCGTGATGGTATCGGCAGCGGCAGGCGAGACCAAAGCCAGAGCGAGCACGACGGTGGTGCGCAGCATTTTCATGCGATGCCTCCAGTATGACAGGACCCAGCACTCCGGCACCCGCACTTCGATATGGCTTCCCGGCGCGACATCCTGCCGATCATCGGCATGACATCCGAACACTGCCGCACGATTGCTGCATCGCAGTGTGCGCAGGACCCGGCCCGGTATCCAAGACGGGTCTAATTGGTCAATGTGGCGCCGGGCTGACCATTTCCACGCTTTCCGGGAGCGGAGGCGCGTTCAGCCCGCCCACACGAAAAAGCCGGCCCGCATCTCAGCGGTCCGGCTCTGCAAAATCCTCAAATCAGACGATCATTCGTCGAACGACGAATGATCAGAAGACGAATTCCTTGGCAACGCGGAAGCCCGGCAGCGGCTTGACGGCCGTATTGAACGCCTTGCGTTCGGCCGCCTTGCCGCCCTCGCGCATGAACACCTTGGCGCGCGAGGCATTGCCGAAGCCGACCACCGCGATGAGGCGGCCACCGTCCCGGAGCTGCGACGTCAGCGCTTCCGGCACGACCTCAATCGCGCCGTTGACGAAAATCACGTCGTAAGGTGCTTTCGACGGATAACCGGCTTCGAGCGGTCCCGTGACAACCTCGACATTGGCGTAACCGAGGCTCGACAGATTGGCCTTTGCCTGCGCGGCAAGCTCCGCGTCGCTGTCCAGCGCTGTGACGTCCTTGCCGAGAAGGGAGAGGAGCGCGGATGTGTAGCCCGTCGTGCAGCCGATCTCGAGCACGGAGTCGGTCTTGACGATCTCGCCAAGCTGCAACAGCTTTGCCAGCGGCGACGGTTCCATCACATAACGTCCGCCGTCGGCTTGCGAAACGGGGATATCCGTATCGATATAGGCGAGCTGCTTGCGGTTTTCCGGAACGAAAGCCTCGCGGGGGACAGCGAGGAAGGCGGAAAGGACCGTATGAGAGGTGACATCCGTGGTGCGAACCTGGTTGTCGACCATCTTGATACGTGCTGCTTCGAAATCCATCGCGCGTGCCTCTTCGATCCGCATTGATGGCCACCCTTTAGATCACTCTCCGGGCGGCCTGCGTCCGCCGCAATGGCGGGCTGCCTCGCAAAGCTCATAAATCGCCACATCGCGTGTTTCAAGCGGCGAATGCAGGGATGGACAAATCGCCGGGCCTCCGAACGATCCGCGGAGGCCACCGACACATCATGGTGCGGGCGGAGCGCCCTCCAGGCCGACGAGCGCGATCTTGCTGTAACCGGCCTGCTGGATCCGGTTCATCAGGTTCATCAGTGCCCCGTAATCGACCGATTTGTCCGCCCGCAGCAGAATGCGCGTCTGCTTGTTGCCCTCGGTCATGCCGTCGAGATCGGCCGCGAAGCGTGCCTCGTCCGTCGTCTCGTTGCCGAGCGCCAGCGTCAGGTCCGACTTCAGGGTGATGAACACCGGCTTGTCGTCGCTTCGGGGCGTCGGCTTTGCCGCGGACTGCGGAAGATCCACCTTCATGTCCACGGTGGCCAGCGGCGCCGCGACCATGAAGATGATGAGCAGCACCAGCATGACGTCGATAAAGGGGGTGACGTTGATCTCGGCATTTTCCTCGAGATCGCCGCCGCCGCTGTCGCCAAGTCGCGTTGCCATGGCCTACCTCGCCCGCGCGGCGGGCATGTCGCCCTGCTTGATCGTGTCGGAGAACCGGGGCGCGGATCGGCGCGCCAGACGGAAATCGAGATCGCGGCTGACAAGGCGATCGACGGCCGCGGCCGTGTCCGCCAGGATGAGCCGATAGCCGGCGATCGACCTCGCGAAGTAGTTATAGATGACGACGGCAGGAATGGCGGCGACGAGACCGATCGCCGTCGCCAGCAGTGCCTCTGCGATGCCTGGGGCCACGATGGCAAGGTTGGTCGTCTGTGCCTGGCTGATGCCGATGAAGGAATTCATGATGCCCCAAACCGTGCCGAACAGGCCGACGAAGGGGGAGATGGAGCCCACCGTCGCAAGCACGCCCGTGCCGGCCGCGATCTTCTTGCCGGCGCCCGCCTCGATCCGCTGAAGGCGCGAGGCAACCCGTTCCTTGACGCCCTCGCCCGGTACCAGATCGAGAATCGGTTCGGACTTGCTCAGCTCCTGTCCCGCCGCCGTCAGCATGGCAACGGCCGGCCCGCTGCGGACATCACCGCTCTGCGATGCGTCCCGCAATCCGGTCGCGTCGGAGAAATGGGCAAGCGCCTGGCGAAGGCGCGCCTTGGCCGCCGACAGTTCGAAAACCTTGAAGAGAAGAATCGACCAGGTGGCCACCGAAGCGAGCGCCAGCGCAATCATCACCCCTTTCACCACATAGTCGGCGGCCAGGAACATGCCGACCGGCGACAGATCGTGCGGCAGAGCCGGATCTGCGCCCTCGACGGCCGTGGCATCCGGCAGCGCTGCCGACGGCTCGGCTGTCGGTGGCGCGGTGGGGCCCGTTTCAGGCGCCGAAGGGGGCGTCGCCTGCTCGCTCAATGGCGTCGATTTTGCCGCGGGCGGCGCGTCCACCGATGGCGCCGGCGGTGTGGCTGTCTGCGCGATGGCCGGCAGCGGCAGGGTGGCCGCCCCCAATAGCGCGACGGCAAGAAAGAACGAGGAAGTTTTGCGGTTCGACATGATCCGTCCATCTCAAGCGGTTCATCCCTTCCGCCAGGCGGAGGATGATTTCGGTCGCCGGCCGGAGCCGGTTTCGTCACCTCGGTGACGTCGTTGTGCTCTCATATGTCACCCAGGACGGGTAAGGCAAGATTTCTAGAGTATTTTCGTCATGATTCTTCGTCGGTGATCGGTTCGACAGACTTCTCGCTCGGAAGCGCGTCGTTGTCGTAGGCGTCGCGGCGCCAGTCATAGGCGCGATGACGCTGCCAGGGACGGCTCAACCCCTCCATCGCCGAGACGATCCGCCGCCCGCCCGGCATTGCGGAATCCGCGTAGATTTCGAGCGCGCCCGTCCGCCGGAGCATGCGCGCGGACGCGAGAAGGGCTCCGGAGCGGCAGGTGGAGAAGACGGGGTTTGCGGAGGTCACGACGATATCGGCGACATCGCAGGCGGAACCGATGAGCCGCCGATCATCGACCGTCACGATGACCCAGCCTTCCTGAGACGTCGTGGCGCACCATTGGTCGGGGACGCAGGAAAAGCGGCCAGGCGTTCCCTCGCCGATCAGACGCTGCAGGGACGCTCGTGCTGCGGCGGTCGGAAAGGCCGGCCGCCTGCGCGTTTCGGCTGTCGGCGCCGGCTCCTGCGCTGCCGGTTCGGGCAAAGCGAGATCGGCCCGTGCGATGGGCGCAACATGATTTTCGAGACGCAGCGCCCGCGTCCACTGGCCGTAGATGAAGGCGGGTGGCCGGCTTCGGTTGCTGGCACCTGCCGTGCCGTCGATGACCGCAGACAGGCGCCCGTCCTCGGCGATGACGAGGACCGGGCGTTCTGACGGCGCAAGAAAGGCGATGCAGAGACCTGCCGCGACAAGGCCGAGACCCGTCAAGGCCAGCCGTGTGCGCAACAGGCAGCAAACGACGCCACCGATCGCGATCAGCGCAAAGGCGGACTGCGGCAGCCGCCCGGTCGAAATCTGCCCGCCGAGCGACGAGACGAAACGCGCGACGGCCAGCATGACCTCAATCCCGTAGCCCATGACGATCAGCGGCAGGGTATCGAGGCCGAACGGCATCAACAGCATCGCCATCAGTCCCGCGGGCATGACGATGATGCCGATGACCGGCATGGCGAGCATGTTGCCGAGGAGACCATAGGCCGGCAGCTGGTTGAAGTGGGCCGCCGAGTAGATCATCGTGGAAACGCCCCCCATCAGGGAGCTCAAAAACAACCCCGCGAGGAAACTGCGAATGCCGGCAAACCTGTCGTTCCCGCTCCGGCGGCCAGCCGTCGCCTTGCGCTCGCGCCAGCGGGCATAGCCGGCGACGAGCGCGAGCGTCGCGGCGAAGGACATCTGGAAACCGGGGCCGGAGACGGCGGACGGGTCCACGGCCAGGATGACGAGCGCCGCCATGGCGACATTGCGCAGGCTGATCGACGGTCGATCGAAGAACACGGCCACAAGCATGATGACGATCATGATCCAGGACCGGACCGCGGATACGGCACCGCCGGAGATCAGGATGTAAAAACACACCATGACGAGAGCCCCGGCGGCGGCGATCTTCTTGATCGGCACCCGATGGGCGAGGCCAGGCACGAGGCTGAGCCCGGTCCGCAAGCCGACGAGCAGGGTCCCGGCGGCCAGGACCATGTTCATCCCCGAGATCGCCAGCACATGGCCGAGGCCGGAATTTCGCAGAGCCGTGATGCTGTCGCGGCCGATCGCCCGCTCCTCGGCGGTGACGAGGGCGGCAGCGATCGCGCCGGCATCGCCCGGGATCGTCGCCCGGATCCGGATGCCGATCGCTTCACGCCAAACGGCAAGCCCTGCCCATGCTGTGTCGATCGCGCTGCCCTGCCCGGCTGAATCGTCTCCGGCACCGGAAAGGATCTCCGGCTTGCCATAGGCATAGCCAACGGCACCGATCCCCTTGAAGAAGCTGTCGAAGCCGAAATCGTTGAGGCCGGCAAGCGCGGGGCCGGACGGCGGCGACAGGCGTGCGCGTCCCCTGATCGTCTCCCCGACATTCGCCGGCCTGCCTTTGCGGACCATCAGCGTCAGGGTGGCGGGGGGGCGCCGCAGCGTCGGCGCCTCCGTGCGTTGCAGCGCGACAATATAGCGGTAGGCGTTCCTGCCGGAGATCTCCCGACTGAGAATGCGGCCCGTCAAGGTCGTCGTCACCGGCGAATCCAGCAGGACGGTCGGCGATCCCTCGGTCTCGAAGGCGGCGAAGGTCGCGCCGAGCAGCAGGCTCGTTGCCACGATGATGCCGGCGCAGAGCAAACCCGGCCGCCACAGAAGTGCGATGCTGGCTATGCAAAAAACACATGACAGCACTGCGAGAATGAGCGCGCCGGGCGGATCGCGGGCTGAAAACCAGAGGATGGCGCCGAGCGCGATCAGTAGCGGCAGGAAGAGAAACGGGTGCCCGAACGCCGTCTCCTCCTCCCAGGAAAGGCGGAACCTGTCCGGCCACGTGCGCGGTTGCGGTCGGAGCTTGGCAAGCCATCGGCTGCGAGACGGCATTGCGGGGAACGGTATTTTCGCCCTGCCCCGCTTTTCCGGGGAGACGAAGGCCATGGGACGGACCGCCGGAGCGGGCTCCCAGGCAACATGCTCGGCGCTCCGCTGGCGGACATCGGTTGGAGTCTCCGGCACGTTGCGCATCACATGCCATGCCCCTCTACCCACCCGAGAAAAGTGTCGCAGAAAACGGGGCGGGTTTCAATTTTGAGTTTGTGCCTATTTCTTCATCATGTCGGGCGACGCGCACTGGAACCCGCAGCTTTCCTAAGCAGGCGCGATTGGAACTGCCGACAATCCATGCAACTATCGCGTCGCGAAATGATTATGCTGCATCGCAAAACGGATGTCCCCGAGCGCTTGGCAGGGGGTATCAAATGCGGTAGCACTGAGGCAACAACGATGAATTGCGGCACGATTTCGTGCCGTTTCGGTGCAAACGGAGGATCGCTCTATGGCAGGCAAAAGCGCAACGGTCACGGTGAACGATAAATCGGTCGAACTGCCCGTGCGGTCCGGTTCCATCGGCCCGGAAGTGGTCGATATCGGCACGCTCTACAAGCAAACCGGTCAGTTCACCTATGATCCGGGCTTCACGTCGACCGCATCCTGCGAGTCGAAGATTACCTATATCGACGGTGACGAGGGCATCCTACTGCACCGCGGTTTTCCGATCGAGCAGCTCGCGGAACAGGGCGACTTCCTCGAAGTCTGCTATCTTCTGCTCTACGGCGAACTGCCGACGAAGGCGCAGAAGATCGATTTCGATCACCGCGTCACGCACCACACCATGGTGCACGAACAGATGTCGCGCTTCTTCACCGGTTTCCGTCGCGATGCCCACCCGATGGCCGTCATGTGCGGCTGTGTCGGCGCGCTCTCGGCCTTCTACCACGACTCGACCGACATCACCGATCCGCACCAGCGCATGGTCGCAAGCCTGCGCATGATCGCGAAGATGCCGACGCTCGCCGCCATGGCTTACAAGTACCATATCGGCCAGCCCTTCGTTTACCCGAAGAACGACCTCGATTACGCGTCGAACTTCCTGCACATGTGCTTTGCCGTCCCCTGCGAGGAGTACAAGGTCAACCCGGTGCTCGCACGCGCCATGGACCGGATCTTCATCCTCCATGCCGATCATGAGCAGAACGCGTCGACGTCGACGGTTCGTCTCGCCGGCTCCTCGGGCGCAAACCCGTTTGCCTGTATCGCGGCCGGCATCGCCTGCCTCTGGGGCCCGGCACATGGCGGCGCCAACGAGGCGGCGCTGAACATGCTGGCGGAAATCGGCTCGGTCGATCGCATTCCGGAATATGTCGCCAAGGCCAAGGACAAGAACGATCCGTTCCGCCTGATGGGCTTCGGTCACCGCGTCTACAAGAACTACGACCCGCGCGCCAAGATCATGCAGAAGACGACGCATGAGGTTCTGGCCGAACTCGGCCACAAGGACGATCCGCTCCTGCAGGTCGCCATGGAACTCGAGCGCATCGCGCTGACGGACCCCTACTTCATCGAGAAGAAGCTGTACCCGAACATCGACTTCTACTCGGGCATCACGCTGAAGGCGCTCGGCTTCCCCACGACCATGTTCACCGTGCTGTTTGCTCTGGCACGCACCGTCGGCTGGATCGCCCAGTGGAACGAAATGATCGAGGATCCGGAGCAGCGCATCGGCCGTCCGCGCCAGCTTTATGTCGGCGAACCGAAGCGCGACTACGTTCCCGTTTCCAAGCGCTGAGCCATTGGGCTTCAGAACCTGAGAACACAAGCCGCGGGCCTCAAGCCCGCGGTTTTTTCGTTGCGGGTCGCCCGTCTTCCGTCGTCTTCACGAAGGGCATCACAGGTCGACTTTTCGATCGACAAGAAAAAAGCCAGCCTCCCGGGAGAGACTGGCTTCGATAGAGGCGATGGCATCCGTGGGCAGAAAGCGCGGGCTCAGCCCTCGATACGGCGAACCTGGCGTGTCGCGTCGAAGGCGCGGTTCATGTACATGTCCCGATCGTAGACATCGTCGAAATAGGCGACGCGGCCATCCTTGTCCGGCCACGCCGTGAAGTAGGCGACGTAGACGGGAATGCGGCTGGGAACCGAGACGCCCTTGTTGCGGCCACCGGCAATCTGCCGGGCGACGTCGTCGACCGTCGTTCCGAGCACCGCAGCGGCCATGCGGCGCGGGTCGGCGAGCCGGACGCAACCATGGCTGAGCGCCCGCATGTCCTTTTTGAAGAAGCTCTTCGACGGCGTGTCGTGCATGTAGATCGCATGCGCATTGGGGAACAGGATCTTCAGCTCGCCGAGCGCATTGTCGTCGGACGGCGGCTGGCGAACGGAGACGGACTTGGTCGAGCCGTACCAATCGACATCATAGGACGAGACGGGGCGGCCGCCGACTTCCACCTGATAGCCGAGGCGATCGAGATAGCCGGGATCGCTGCGCAGCTTCGGCAGCATCTCGTTGATGATGATCGACTGCGGCACACCCCAATAGGGATTGAACTCGACGGTCTGGATCTCGTCTTCGAAAAAATAAGTCTGGTTCGTCTTGGACCCCACGACGACGCGCATATTGAACTGCTCGACGCCGTCATCATGGTAGGAGGCGGTGAAAGCCGGCTGGTTGATGAAGACGTAGCGGTTGCCGAGATCGGCCGGAAGCCAGCGGGCCTGCTCCATGGCGATGCGCAGCTTGGCGATCTTGTCGGCATTGCTGTCGCCGCCGCTCAGGATCCGGATCGACGCACGGCCGACGACGCCGTCCGGCTTCAGGCCGTTCTCCTTCTGGAAACCTTCGACCAGCGCCACGAGATCCGGCGTGTATGCCTCGCTGCCCTGATAGGCGCCGAGTGCCACGGCATGCTCGGCCTTCAGGGTGTCGGAGCCTTTTGCCTTGATCGCGGCGATTACGGCGGGCAGGCCGGGATCGGAAATGCCGGGCTTCAGCAGCGTGCCTTCCGGGATCTCGATGCGTGGCTGACCGTCGGCGGACGCTTCCAGCCGCTTCAACTCATCGCGCAGCGCCGTGAACTCGGAATTGGCCGGCGTCTGCGTGGCGAGGAATGCCGCGACATCATGGCTGGCCGCGATGACGCGCATCTTGCCGGCCAGGTTCACGTCCTTGCGCTTGAAATCGTGATAGCCGGAGATCGCGTTCGGATCGATGCGGCCGCGCACCGTATCCTGCACATAGGTCAGCACGGCGGCACTGAGCCGGATCTCGAACGAGACGAGGGCTTTTTCGCGCGCCGCCATATCCGTGGCATCCGGCGTTTCCATCGGAAGGGCGACGGCGTAATCCAGCGGATCGAGCCCGATGCTGCCGGCATCCGCAAGCACGGCCATGGCGGCACGGGCGCGGTCGTTGACGCCATTGGCGTCGATCCAGATCAGAGCGTCGGTTCCCGCGTAATAGGCTTCGATCGTCTTGGCGACCTCAGGAGCCGCATAGGCGGTGACGGAGGGCATATAGGGGCGAGCATCGCTCAGGAGGGTGGTATCGCCTGTCGATACCAGTTCGGGACGAAGCGAGCCGGTAACGACCGGATCGACCAGGCGGTCGGTCTCGATCCGGCGCGGAGCCTCGGCCTTATACGTATAATATTTCGGGCCGACGACGCGCGGTGCCGGCGAAGAGGAGGCGCTGCGCCGTGCAGGCTGCTCCTGCGCGGGTGCCGGCGCTGTCTCCGGCATCGTCTGGAAGGTTTCTGGCGCACGGTTGCGACGGAACAGGTCCATCAGCGTCATGGCGTCGGCTTGACCGACGTTAAGCGTGGTCAGGGTGCACCCGGACATGAGGGTGACGATCGCTGCTGTCTTCTTCAATGTCATAGCCGAACTTTCCGTATCGCAGTGCCGCCTCATGGCGGGTGGCGCCCGATGCCGTTCATGTCACCAAGCATCCGACTTATAAGAAATGTTGGTGAATGAAAAGGAAACGCGCACGCTGTCATCGGGCAAGAAACGCGCGAAAAATGGAGGTCGGACGTGACCTGAAACTGCCCAAGAAACTGATAGTTCTTGCTTTTCGCCGCGCGCTTTTTGCAGCATCGGAATGAAAACTTTTCCGCACACTTGCCCGGCTTCCGAAGAGACATCAGGTCTGTGTTACAAAAGGCACAGAATGCAACCCCCGATGCCTCGGCCGCGACTCGCATACGCGCGCCTCATGGTGCGCGCATCATTCAAACGATTGTACGCCCGGCGCCCCTCCTCTGCCCCTTTACAATCGGGCGGCACCTGGGCCACAGAAGACCCCAGACTGGCCGGGCCTTGTCGAGGCCGGCTCCGAGGATCTTGCGGCGCTCCGCGGTGCTGCATCAGGCGAATCAGGGAAGAGACGATGACAGGCACCCGTACGGAAACAGATACATTCGGCCCGATCGAGGTCGCGAACGATCGCTATTGGGGCGCTCAGGCCCAGCGGTCCCTCGGCAATTTCAAGATCGGCTGGGAGAAGCAGCCGCTGTCCATCGTGCGCGCGCTGGGCATCGTCAAGCAGGCGGCGGCCAAGGCCAACATGGCGCTCGGACGCCTCGACCCCGCCGTCGGCGAGCCGATCGTCCGCGCCTCCCAGGAGGTGATCGATGGAAAGCTCAACGACCATTTCCCGCTCGTCGTGTGGCAGACGGGTTCCGGCACGCAATCGAACATGAACGCCAACGAGGTCATCTCGAACCGCGCGATCGAACTGCTCGGCGGCGTGATGGGCTCCAAGAAGCCCGTGCATCCGAACGACCACGTGAACATGAGCCAGTCTTCCAACGACACCTTCCCCACGGCCATGCACATCGCCTGTGCCGAACGCGTCGTTCACGACCTGCTGCCGGCACTGAAGCATCTGCATGCAGCGCTCGAAGTGAAAGTGAAGGCCTTCGATCACATCATCAAGATCGGCCGCACCCACACGCAGGACGCAACGCCGCTGACGCTCGGCCAGGAATTTTCCGGCTATGCCGCGCAGGTCGCGTCATCGATCAAGCGCATCGAGATGACCCTGCCGGGACTGCAGGAACTCGCCCAGGGCGGCACGGCCGTCGGGACGGGGCTCAATGCCCCGATCGGTTTTGCCGAAAAGGTCGCAGACGAGATCGCCGCAATCACCGGCATCGCCTTCACCTCGGCACCGAATAAATTCGAGGCGCTGGCAGCGCATGATTCCATGGTCTTCAGCCATGGCGCCATCAATTCCACGGCAGCCGCGCTCTTCAAGATCGCCAACGACATCCGGCTTCTCGGCTCCGGCCCGCGTTCGGGACTCGGCGAACTGTCGCTGCCGGAAAACGAACCCGGCTCGTCGATCATGCCCGGCAAGGTCAACCCGACACAGTGCGAAGCGCTGACCCAGGTCTGCGTGCAGGTCTTCGGCAATCACGCCTCGCTGACCTTCGCCGGCAGCCAGGGGCATTTCGAGCTGAACGTCTACAATCCGCTGATGGCCTACAACTTCCTTCAGTCGGTCCAGCTGCTCGCCGATGCCGCCGTGTCCTTCACCGACAATTGCGTCACCGGCATCGAGGCGCGCGAAGACAACATCAAGGCGGCGCTCGACCGGTCGCTGATGCTCGTCACGGCGCTTGCCCCGAAGATCGGCTATGACAATGCCGCAAAGATCGCCAAGACGGCGCACAAGAACGGCACGACCCTTCGCGAGGAGGCCGTCGGCGGCGGCTACGTTACGAACGAAGAGTTCGATGCCGTCGTTCGCCCGGAAACGATGATCAGCCCGGCCTGACCATCAAACGTCTCCACCGGCAAACCCTATCAGACTCGAACCCCGCTTCACCCGAAGCGGGGTTTTTCGCTTGGGGCGGATCTAACTGCCGCATTCGGCTTAAGAAGGCCTCTGCTAACCGTAGTTTCTGACATTCATTAAACTTTCCCACATCTTTTAAACCCTAGAGTAGGGTATTGCAGGACGGTTTCCTCTCCAATTTCGAGAACCGCGCCTGCAGACGCGCGTCATTGCAGGCCGTAGAGGGCGTCGTCGGCGATCCCCAGGTCATCAACAGGAGGGCACCGTGCAGCCTGCGACTTCACCCAAGGGACAAGCACCGGATATCGCAGCGCAGGTGACCTTTGCGATGCGCATCATGGGGATCGCTCCGATCCCGCGCAATTACGAACTCTATTACGAGGCCTATATCGGCTCCAATCCGCGACTGACGAAGGAACTCGCCGGTCTTGGCAGCAAAGCCACGCAGGAAGAACTGGACGAAATCGGCGCCCGGTATTTTGCCCATGTCCATCACGCGGCCGGCGTCGAGCGGGCCCATAATCAACTGGCCGCCCAGTTGAACGACCTTCTAGCGCTGATGCGCGAGGAGCAGTTCGCGCTCGAGAGCTACAACCGGGTTCTCGGGGAAGCGGCCATGAACATCAACACCAAGAGTGCTGCGGGTGCGGAGATCCTGCGCAACGCGGTGACTCTGCTGACCCAGGCGACCGAGGATACGATGAGCCAGGGCAAGGAACTGGTCGAAAACGTCTCGCTGAAATCGGTCGAAATGGATGTCATCCGGCAGGAACTCGACGAGTACAAGCGGATCGCCAACACCGATTCCCTGACGCGCCTCGCCAACCGGCGGGCGTTCGACGAGAAGCTTTCCGCAGTCTACAATTCCGATCAGATCCGCACTTATACGGGTCTGCTGATCTGCGACATCGACCACTTCAAGAAGGTCAACGATACGTTCGGCCATCCGGTCGGCGACAAGATCCTGGCAACCGTCGGCACGGTCATCCGGTCGAACCTGCGACGCGAGGCTTTCGTGGCGCGCACCGGCGGCGAGGAATTCGCGATCATTCTCAACGATCAGACCGTCGAGGAATGCATGCAGATCGCGGACCGCATTCGTGTGGCTCTGGCCAACACGCCGTTCAAGAACTCGAAGACAGGCGTCAATTACGGACCGATCACGCTGTCGATCGGCGTCTGCCAGGCCTCCCTCGCGGACGATCCGGTCGATCTCTACAACAAAGCAGACGTGGCGCTCTATTGTGCCAAGAACGCCGGGCGCAACCGGACGACCCTGTTCGAAGACGGGATGAAGAAGGATACCGGCCGTAACTGGCTTCTCTATCGCCGCTGAGCGCGCACCGCGCTCATCATCAGGCGATCGTGCCCTGCTGCTCGGCCAGAAGGCGCAGGCATTCCTCGAAGGCGTCGAGGTCCGTGTAGAGGGCGTCGGGCGCTGCGTTTCCCATCACAAGCGCGCCGCCCCGCGCGGCGATGCCGCCATCCAGCATCAGATTGTCGGCCATGTCGAAATTCTCGATGGAGATCCCGTCCGGCCCGCGATGCCGTCCGTCCGCCGTTTCGCGGATATCGCCACCGTAATAAGCCGAACAACGGTCGTAGTGGGACGTGGCGACGTTGGTATAGGCATAGACCAGCTTGCCCTGCGCGCACATGAAGCCGACTTCGAATGCCGTGCCGACATCGGCGGCGACGCCGCGAAACGGGGTGAGGTTGGCGATGACGGCATCGGCTGCCCGCATCATGCCCTCATTGACCTGGCTGATCGCCAGCCCCATGCCGAACTTCGTTTCAACCGGGGGAATGGCGAGATCGCCGGGGCTCAGCGGCTCGAACCCGGCCGCCCTCGCCCGTTCGGCTTTGATGTCGAGAATTTCCCGGGCGTTGGGCAGGAACACTTCGGGACCGGCGAGATAGACTTTGAGGGGCATGGATCGTCCAGTTCCGGATAATGGCGGGCGGGTTCAGCGCACCGCCTTGAGCGTCAGATATTCCCACACCGCGACGATGACGAGAATGACGAAGGAGATGATCAGCAGAACATGCGGCTCGACCACGAAAGCCAGTGGCGCGGCCAGGATGTAGAGCCCGACGCCGCCGAGATGCGAGACCGACAGGCGCGGTGCGACAGAACTCTTGATCCAGATATTGCCGGCGAGGAAGACGATGGGGCCGCCGATGATGGCGCTCGCCGTCTTCACGTCGATCGCCCCATAGGGATGGGCGAGCACGAATTCGTCGGCGACGGCGCAAAGGATGATGCCGGCGACGACCGGGATGTGGGCGTAGGTGAAAATGGTGCGCGCGACCTCGCCCGGCGACTCGTCGCTTTCGATCTGTGCGGCCGCCCGCTCCTGCCCGAAGCGGAAATAGATCCACCACATGGTGACGGTCGAGCCGAAGCTGCTGAGCGCGAGAACGAAGACGAGCGGCGTCACCTCCATTTCGGCGAGCGTGCGGCCGGTCACGAGAATCGTCTCGCCGAGACAGATGAGCACGAACAGGGCACAGCGCTCGGCCATGTGGGCGCCGAGCACGTCCCAGTCATCGAACTCGGACCGGCCGAGGCCGGGAACCCGAAATCCGACCGCGGGCGAGACGTATTCGATCGTCAGCGCAGCGATCCAGATGAAGAGCTGTGCTTCACCGCCGATCAGGGCGCCCGCGATCCAGAACACGCCGGAGAGGACCAGCCAGCAGGTGATCCGCAGGAAATCCCGCGCATTGTCCGGGCTATGGCCATGCAGCGCGTAGACCGTGAAGAGAGAGCGTCCCACCTGCATGGCGACGTAGGACAGGGCAAACAGAAGGGCCTTGTCGCCGAATGCGTCATTGATCGCGGTCGACAGCAGAAGCGCACCGAACATCAGCGCAAACAGCATGGCGCGAACCGGCATTCGATCCGGATCGAGCCAGTTGGTGACCCAGGTGGTGAAGATCCACACCCACCAGACCGCGAGGATCATCAACAGCGCTTCCAGCGCGCCCAGCAGCGTATAGTGCCCGGCCAGCGTATGCGACAGCTGAATGAGCGAGAAGACGAAGACGAGGTCGAAGAACAGCTCGGGAAAGGCGACCTTGTCGTCTTCGCCCTCGCGCCGATCGCGCATCCAGCCGGCTCGATCGCGCAACGACTGGAAGAGCGCGCTCATCGGGCGCCCTCGCCCTGCCCGCGAAGCTCGGGACCGCGGGTCAGGCCCTTGGCGCTCAGCTCCTGCTCGTAGGCGGCAAACAGGGCAGCGCCGTCGCTGGTCAACGTGCGCAGGTAGGTCCAGGTGAAGATGCCGGTGTCGTGACCGTCATCGAAGGCGATGCGCACCGCGTAATTGCCCGTCGGCGTCATCGCGGCGATGGCGACATTGCGCTTGCCGGGCACGGTGACCTTCTGTCCCGGCCCATGCCCCTGAACCTCGGCCGAAGGCGAGAGAACGCGCAGCATCTCGGCGGGCAGGACGCCGGCGATACCGTCGTTGAAGGTCACCGTCAGCGTCCGTTTATCCTTGGAGACCCGCAACTCCTTGGGCCAGCTGTCGCTCGTCATGTCCGTCTCTCCGCGCCCGTGTCGTCGTGCGCCTGATGCCGCTTGATTTTTCAGAGACCTAGCGCAGATTCCCCCTCAAGGAAACCGACACGCCCGACGATTGCATGGCGCGAACGGAGACCGTCCTCGACGCCGGCCTTGACGCATCCCGTCCCAGGCACGATGTTTGTAGGCAGGACGACGGAGACGCTTGTGAACACCATCATCATCGACAGACGCCCGATCGAGAAGCGCGGGGCGGTTGCTCTTGCCGGCGCAACTGGGCCGATGATCGACCCCTTCGGCCGGGCGGTCACCTATCTGCGTGTCTCCGTCACAGACCGTTGCGATTTCCGCTGCACCTATTGCATGGCGGAAAACATGAACTTCCTCCCGAAGAAGGACCTTCTGACGCTCGAAGAGCTGGAGCGCATCTGTTCCGCCTTCATCGAGAAAGGCGTGCGCAAGCTGCGCCTGACCGGTGGCGAGCCGCTGGTGCGCAAAAACATCATGCATCTCGTGCGCGCGCTCGGCAGAAAGATCGAAGAGGGAACGCTGGACGAGCTGACCCTGACCACGAACGGCTCTCAGCTGGCGCGGTATGCGCAGGAGCTTGCGGATGCCGGCGTCCGGCGCATCAACGTGTCGCTGGACACGCTCGACCCGGTCAAGTTCCGCGAGATCACGCGCTGGGGCGACCTTGCCAAAGTTCTGGAAGGAATCGACGCCGCTCAGGCCGCCGGCCTGCAAGTGAAGATCAATGCGGTCGCCCTGAAGGGTTTCAACGACCGTGAGATTCCCGACATGATCCGCTGGGCGCATGGCCGGGGCATGGACCTGACGCTGATCGAGACCATGCCGATGGGCGAGATCGAGGAAGACAGAACCGATCGCTACATGCCGCTGTCGGAGATGCGCGACCGGCTGGCGGAGATCTTTACCCTCACCGACAACGCCTATGCCACCGGCGGTCCGGCCCGCTACATGACCGTTGCGGAAACCGGCGGCAGGCTCGGCCTGATCACGCCGATGACCCATAATTTCTGCGAGAGTTGCAACCGGGTCCGGCTGACCTGCACGGGCACCCTCTACATGTGCCTCGGCCAGAACGACGCCGCCGACCTGCGCGCCGCCGTCCGGGCCTCCTCCGAAGATGCGCTTCTGTCGCAAGTCATCGACGAGGCGATCGGCCGCAAGCCGAAGGGCCATGATTTCATTATCGACCGGACGCAGAACCGCCCCGCCGTCGCACGGCACATGAGCGTGACCGGCGGCTGAGATGACCGCCCGCGCCCGTGACCTCGATGACGACAGGGTCTCCTGAACGATGGCCCTCACTCAGGCAGCCGATGTTTCCCGAGCGATCCTCGGGGTGGTGCTTGCAGGCGGCCTGTCGCGCCGGATGGGGCGGGACAAGGCAAGCCTTCCACTGGCCGGGACGTCGCTGGCGATCCGCACGCTGGACCGCCTGCGGCCGCAGGTGACCGCCCTCGCCTTCAACGGTGAGGCGCGCCTTCCTGGCGTTGCCGCCGATGTGGAAACCCTTCCGGAGATGCATCCCGGTCGCTTCGGTCCGCTGTCGGGCGTTCTCGCCGGGATGCGTCTCGCACAATCCACGGGCACCCCGCACGTCGTCACCGTGCCGGTCGATGCGCCTTTCTTCCCATCCACGCTTGTCGTCAGGCTGTTGGAAGCTTTGGAGGAGACCGACAGCCTCATCGCCGTGGCCGGCTCGAACGGGACCCTGCATCCCGTCTTCGCACTGTGGTCTGCGTCGCTTTCTGCCGATCTCGAACGTTTCATCGCGACCGATGCCAAGCGCCGGGTCCGCGGCTTCATCGAGCGACACCCGCATGTCGTCGTCGACTTCACCACGACGGGCGTAGCGGCCGCGGAGATCGATCCCTTCATCAACATGAACAGGCCCGGAGATGTGGAGATGATCGAACGGATGCTGACGCGAAAGGGAGCCGACGACCGATGAGCAACCCCAAGATCTTCGGCATCGCCGGCTGGAAGAATTCGGGAAAGACGGGTCTCGCCGTCCGGCTGGTGACGGAACTGACGGCGCGGGGATACAAGGTCTCGACCGTCAAGCACGCCCATCATGATTTCGATATCGACAAGATCGGCGCGGACAGCTGGCGGCATCGCGAAGCCGGGGCGCATGAGGTGACGATCGTGTCGGGCACCCGCTTTGCGATCATGCACGAGCTTCGGGGCGAAGCGGAGCCGTCTTTCGAGGCGATTCTTGCCCGCCTCGCCCCCTGCGATCTCGTTCTTATCGAGGGTTACAAGCGCGAGCCGATCCCGAAAATCGAGGCACGGCGGCTGGAGGCGAAGAACCGCGAGCCGCTGGCGCCCGGAGATCCGTATATCCGTGCCATCGCATCCGACCATGCCGTACCCGACGCGACGCTGCCGGTCTTCGATCTCGACGACACCGCCTCAATCGCCGACTTCGTCGAGGCGATCTGCGGGCTCACGCGGCGATGAGACGCCGCTTCAGTTGACGGTCGCGTTGCTGCCGTTTTCGGAAACGGCATCGAGCCGCACGAACGTGAAGCCTTTTGCCTTGAGGGCCAGAATGCCCGCCGCAACGCCTTCCCCGGCCGCATGGGTCGGCTGGTTGATATGCGAAATGATGACGTCGCCATCGTGCGCACTGGCGATGCGCCGCGTCGCCGCCCTCGCTCCCAACAAGGAACCGTCGTCGCCGTTCAGCGAATAGCCGGCAACGTCGAACCCCAGCGCCCTGATCTGGGCAATGGAAGACGCCGTATACTTCGCCGTGGCGCCGCGAAACCAGTGCGGGCGCGGCGCGCCGTCCGCGACCAGCGCATTCGCGCCACCCGACACTTCGGCCTCGACCGCCTCTGCCGAACCGGCCGATGCGATGCCATAGACCGGCACGGAGCGATCGATCGCCGGCACATGCATCGCGCCATGGTTTTCCAGCTCGAACAGGTCGGGATGGGCGCGGAAGATCGCAAATGTCTCTGCGTTCCGCTTCAGCCAGCGTGCCGTGATGAAGATCGTCGCGGGGATGTGGTTGTCGATCAGCACGGAAAGGATCCGCTGGTCCGCGAGCCCCATGCAGGCGTCGAAGGTCAAAGCCACGCGCGGCGTCTTGCCGCCGGCAGCGATATGGAGCTTGGGCTCCAGCAGGCCGTCACGCGCCGGGGCCTGCGTCGCAAAACCGAGGGCCGCCAACAGCGGCAGGAGAAGAAGAGCTTTCATCAGACGTCCAAACAGCAAGAACCCGGCGCAAGCGGCGCCGGGTTCTTTATCTTCAGGACCTCTAAGATGGCAAAATCGGGGCGGCGGCCGCCACCGACCGCCATCCTTTTCGCCAACCGTTATTTCTGCGCGACGGGACGCACGAGCGGCGTGACGCGGCGGATCGTGACGCGTCGGTTCTGTTGCTCGGCGTCCGTCGTGCGGACCTTGAGGAAGCGTTCGCCATAGCCCTGCGTGACCAGGTTTTCCGGCGGGATCTCGTAGATATCGGTCAGGAGTGCCGCAACCGATTCGGCCCGTTCGTCCGAGAGAACGAGATTGGACTGGTCGGAGCCGACAGCATCGGTGTGACCTTCGATCAGGAAGGTCTCGCCCGGATCCTTGTCGATGACCTCCAGCATGGCATCCGCCACTTTCCGCAGCGTCTTTGCCTGCGATGTCGGCACCTCTGCACTGCCCGTGGCGAAGGTGATCGTATCGAGATCGATACGACGGACCTTGTCGCGGATACGCGCGGAGTTGCGAACTTCGTCCAGCGAATAGGTGCGCTCGACCCGTTCGACCGGCGGCTCGGCCAGGAAGTCGTAATAGTCACGATCCGGCTCCGACGAGGTGTCGATGATGTAGTCGCGCACCGGAACCGTGAGGCGCATCGGCGGCAGATCCTCGCCGACGTCGTAGAGCGGCGGGCGCTTCTCTTCGTCGCTCTCCGGAGCGTAGACCATCAAATATTCCTCGCCATCGCGATTGATGCGCGTGCGCTGGATCACATCGCCATAGCGATTGTAGATCGTCACGACGCGCATCCCGTTCGGGCGCTCGATCACTTCACGGGTCCGGCCACGCGGCAGTTCCTCGTAATAGGTCTCGCGAGCGTCGCGACGCAGGCGCGGGCGGTCGTCGCTCCGCACAACGATCTCGTCGCCGAAATCGAGGACGGTTCGATTGTTGCGTGATTCCTCGACCCGCGGACGCTGGCCGGTGAGGGCGTCGATCAAGTCGCGGGCATCGAATTCCGGTGCCTGATCGATCCGGCGTCCCCGCTCGTTGATCGCCGCATTCAGCTCTTCGCGATCCGGGCGACGTTCGCGATATTCGGCCTGTGCATCGGCGTCGGTGCGCGGCGGCGGCTGGTTGTCGCGTTGCTCGCGAACCTGCTCGCGTTCGCGGCGACGCCGGTCGCGCGAATCGCCGTCGCGGTTGTCGGCGTCCTTGTCGCTGTCGAGCACGGCAGCACCGTTCTCGACCGGCAGAACGACCGTCTCGTCGCTCTTCGACGGATCGCGTGCCAGCTTCTCGCGCTCCTCGCGCGACCGCTTGTCGACCACGTCGCGCGCCGGGCGATCGCGCGTTGCGCCGTCATCGCCGGCGGGGTCACCGTTCGTTTCGGCATTGCCATCGCCGCGCGGACGCGCCGGATCCTCGGCCTGCTGACCCTCGGCCTCGCGCTGCTTGCGGCGCTCGGCACGAATGCGGGCACGCTCCTCGTCGGTCATGTCTCCGCCGGCGGGCTGCTCTGCCGTGTCGCCCGGCTTTGCCTGCTGATCACCGTCCTGCTGGCCGTTCAGGCGCTCCGCCTCGCGCTTGCGAATGCGCTCTTCGCGCTGCCGCTTGCGTTCGGCGTCGGAGACGTCCCCGTCCTGCCCTGCCTGTGCCGGCCGGGCCGCGTCGGAATCAGCGGGCTTGGCCGCGTCGTTCGCATCAGCGCCAGATTTCTTCTGCTGCTGATCGTTCTTTTTCTGTTGCTGCTCGTTCTTCTGTTGCTCTGCCTCGCGCTGCTGCTTGCGGCGCTCCTCGCGGCTTTGAGCCGGTGCCTCTTCGCCGGACGGCTTCGCCTGCGGCTGTTCGTCGCCGGTCTGGTTCTGCTGCTCGGCCTCACGCTCCTTCTTGCGGCGTTCTTCGCGGCTCGGGCGCGGCGAATCGTCGCCGGAAGGCTGCGCCTGCGGCTGCTCTTCGCCGTTCTGCTTCTGCTGCTCGGCGTCACGCTGCTTGCGGCGCTCTTCGCGGCTGGGGCGCGGTGCGTCGTCGCCGGAGGGCTGGGCCTGCGGCTGTTCGTCGCTCTGCTTCTGCTGCTCGGCGTCGCGCTGCTTGCGACGTTCCTCGCGGCTCGGGCGCGGGCTGTCTTCGTTGGAAGGCTCGGCTTGCCGCTGCGGCTCTTCGCCGCCCTGGGACTGGTCGGAATTGCGCTGCTTGCGGCGCTCCTCGCGGTTCTGGCCGCCTTCGCCGTTCTCGGACGGTTCGCCACGCGCCTTCGGTGCGGATTCATCCTGCCCTTCGGCGGGCTTGCGCTTGCGGAGAAGCTCATCCTCGTCGGCCTGGGCCATCTGGAAAGGCTTGATCTGCGCATCGGCCAAGGCCGGCTGCAGTCCGACAGTCATTGTGAGCAGCGGCATTGCCACCGTTGCAAAAAGCTTGGATCGAATGGTCATGGTGTCTCCTCCTACGAGAGATCCCGTTTTTGTTCTTGTCTCCGGCACCGATGAGCCGGACCGGTATATGCTCGAACGCCGTTCACCGGCCGGTCGCAACGCATGCTGCGATCCTGGGGTCGGAGCGGTAGCAACAAGCGCATGAATTGGCGATGAATATGGCGTTCACCCGGCGGACATAGGCTTTCCTCCTCCGACCGCCAGAGCCTGTTGACGCTTTTCTGCGCCTGCGCTTTTTCCTGTTGCATTTGCGAACGGGTGACGGAATATCGCAGTCTAAGCGACCGTTCACCGTCGCTTGCGAATGTCCCGGGACACCAAGAACAAGCCGGGACTGCGCCAACAGAGAGGATCGACATGCCTATCGCCAAACGTCTGACCATGGCTGCCGCTGCAGCCGTTTTCGCCCTGACCGCAAGCACGGCACTCGCCGCGGGCGAAAAGATCACCATCGGCACCGAAGGCGCCTACCCGCCCTTCAACGTGCTGGAATCCGACGGCTCGCTGTCGGGCTTCGACATCGATATCGCCAAGGCGCTCTGCGTCGAGATGAAGGCCGAATGCACCTTCGTCACCCAGGATTGGGACGGCGCCATTCCGGCCCTGATCGCCAAGAAGTACGACGCCTTCATCGCCTCGATGTCGATCACCGCCGAGCGCAAGCAGCAGGTGGATTTCACCGACAAATACTACAACACGCCGCCGGCCATCGCGGTGCCGAAGGATAGCCCGATCACCGAGGCGACCGAAGCCGGTCTCGACGGCAAGACGCTCGGCGCACAGGGCTCCACGACTCATTCCAACTACGCCGAAGCGCATATGAAGAAGGCCGAGCTCAAGCTTTACCCGACATCCGACGAGTATAAGCTCGACATCGCCAATGGCCGCATCGATGCCGTGATCGACGACGTCGTCGTGCTCTCGGAGTGGCTGAAGACCACGGATGGCGACTGCTGCAAGCTGCTCGGCACGCTGCCGATCGATCCGGTCATCAACGGCGCCGGCGCCGGTATCGCCCTGCGCAAGGGCGACAACGATCTGCGCGAAAAGTTCAATGCGGCGATCAAGGCCATCCGCGCCAACGGCAAGTACAAGGAAATCAACGACAAGTACTTCGCCTTCGACGTCTACGGCGGCTAATCGACGCCTCGTCAAAATCCTGCGGCGGGAGCTTGCCCTCCCGCCGTTTTTGTTTGACAACAATGGCGTAAGCAAGAGGTGCCCATCAAGAAGCGCCTCAAGGGGACGATCAGACAATGAGCGGAATCATGGCCGCGCTTTCCTCCGCCGTGTCATGGCTCGGCGCCATGCTCGATCCGTGGTGCGGACCGCTGGGTGTTTTCCGACTGCTTGCGGGCAACACGCTGCTTGCCTGCGGCGATGCGGGCTGGGGCGATGAAATCGGCTATGGCTTTCTCATCACCGCATCGCTCGCGATCGCCACCCTGCCCGTCGGCCTCGTGCTCGGCTTTTGCGTGGCACTCGGCAAGCAGTCGAGCGAGGGGTCGCTCCGCCTGGCCTCGGACATTTACACGACGATCTTTCGCGGCCTGCCGGAGCTGCTGACGCTGTTCATCGTCTATTACGGCCTGCAGATCGTGGTGCAGCAGGTGCTCTCCGGGGTCGGTTATACCGGTCCGGTGGAAATCAATGCCTTTTTCGCCGGCATGGTCGCTCTCGCCGTGGTCTTCTCGGCCTATTGTTCCGAAGTCCTGCAATCCGCCTTCAAGGCAATCCCCAAAGGCCAGTATGAGGCGGGCGACGCGCTTGGCTTCAGCCGCGGAAAGACCATGCGGCTGATCGTGCTGCCGCAGCTCTTTCGGATCGCGCTGCCCGGCCTCGGCAACCTCTGGATGGCGCTTCTGAAGGATACCGCGCTCGTCTCCGTCATCGGCCTGCCCGACATTCTGCGCCAGACGGGCGTGGCCGCCCGCGTGACCAAGCAGGCCTTCGAATTCTTCGGGCTTGCCTGCATCCTGTTCCTGCTGCTTGCCGCGGCATCCTCCGTCGTCTTTTCCGCCCTGGAGAGCTGGGCGCGCCGTTCGGAGATGGCCCGATGAGCACGCTGCCTCCGCTTCCGCCCGCAGGCGCGCCGCCGGCGCTCGACACCGACATTCCCACCGCCGCTGTCCGCTCCACCCAGGCCTTCGTTTCGACCGATCTGATCTCGCCGCAGCCGGCACCGCGCCAGGACGCCCGACCCTACACGCTGTCGCGCCTTTTCGGCCGCGCTCTTCTCGGCGTCTGGCTCGCCGTTTTCGTCGGTCTCGGCATGCTGATCGTCGGCGGCTTCGATCTGGAGAAATTCCAGCGCTACGGTCCTGGCTACCTTTCCGGCCTCGGCGTCACGCTTGGCCTCGTCTCATCTTCGATCCTCCTCGGCGCGCTCCTGTCGCTGCCGGTGGCGCTCGGCCGCATGTCGAAAAACAAGATCGCAAACTGGATCTCGTACGTCTACGTCTACTTCTTCCGCGGCACGCCCGTGATCATGCAGCTCTTCCTCATCTATTACGGCCTGGGGAGCTTCCGTCCGCAGCTGACGGAGATCGGGCTGTGGTGGTTCTTCCGCGAGGCCTGGTACTGCGCGCTCCTGACATTCGTGCTGAACACGGCCGCCTACCAGGCGGAAATCCTGCGCGGCGCGATCGAGAGCGTGCCCCGCGGCCAGCGCGAGGGCGCCGCCTCGCTCGGCCTGCCGCCACGCATCGCCTTCTTCAAGATCATCCTGCCGCAGGCGATGATCGTGGCGCTCAGACCCTATGGCAACGAGATCATCCTGATGATCAAGGCCTCCGCCATCGTCGCCATCGTCACCGTCTTCGACCTCATGGGCGAGACCCGCCGCGCCTTCTCGCGCACCTTCGACTACCAGACCTATCTCTGGGCCGCGATCTTCTACCTGATCATGGTGGAAGCCCTGCGAAATCTCTGGGCCTGGCTGGAGAAGCGGCTGACGCGGCACCTCAAGCGCTAGCTTGCCAAATGGCAGCACTCATTGCGCGATGCTGCCAAGCCTTTGCTATTTCACAATAATTTTCGTCATCCAGCCGTCATTAAGCCTTGCTTAACCATTCGGGCGCTTCATTCTAGAGACCGTCATTCAGCAAAGATGAGGTTTCGCATGGCATCTGACATGGAACTGCAGCTGAAAGGGTACGGCCTCACCACGGCCGAGATCCTCTACCGAATGCCCGATCGCCAGGCGATCCTGCAGAGCTACATCTGGCAGCATTACGATCTGGCGCCGCACTTCCCCGAAATGAAGCAATTCCTGAAATTCTGGCGGGAGACGCTGGATGGACCGCTGCATTCGGTGCGATATGTCCACCGCCAGCTGATCTCGGCCGGCGACTGGCGCGCTTTGCAGGGAGAATTCATCATCAACTGAACGGTCTCCGACAGACGCTGCGCGGGTGTCGCGGTGACGGATCGGGATTGCCTTCCGGCAGGACCCATCCTACAAAGCGGCCATGCAGAAGAAGATCGACGAAGAAGCTTTGGCCGAGGCCTATAACCGCGCACTCGCGCTCGAAAAATCCGGCGATGTCGAAGCGGCTGTCGCTGCCTATGGCGAAGTGCTGGCACTCGACCCCGAAGATCATGGGGGTGCAGCCGTGCGCATCGCCTCCATGGGCCACGGCGAAACGCCGGACAAGGCGCCCGACGCCTATGTCACGACCCTGTTCGACCAGCACGCCGATGTCTTCGAGGACGTGCTCGTCGAACAGCTGGGCTACTCCGTGCCCATGATGGTGCGCCAGCGGCTGCAGAGCCTTGGGCTCGGCCCTTTCAAGAGCCTCCTCGACCTTGGTTGCGGCACGGGCCTGACCGGCGGCGCATTGCGTGACATGGCGGAGACCGTGACAGGCGTCGATCTTTCGGAAAACATGGTCGAAATCGCCGATGAAAAGGATGTCTACGACGCGCTCTACGTCGCCGAAGCCGTGGACTATCTTGAGGACAACGAAGACGGGCCGTTCGATCTGGTCACGGCAACGGATGTCCTGCCCTATCTCGGCGGGCTCGAAGCCCTGTTCTTTGCGGCGGCCGAGACCATCGAGCCGGGTGGGCTGTTCATCTTTTCCAGCGAGACATTGCCGGACGCGGTCTTTGCCGGACGCCGCTTCATGGTCGGCCCGCATCAGCGTTTCGCCCATGCGCGCGATTATGTGCTGGAACGTCTGGATGCGACCGGGTTCGATCTGGTCGATCTCACGGAGATCGTCGTGCGCCTGGAAGACGGCGCGCCGATTGCCGGTCATCTCGTCGTTGCGCGGCTGCGCACTGCGGCGTGAGTCGTCGCTCCCTTCATCGATCGCCTGAGGAGAATCCCGTGGCAAAAGTCGCCTTCATCGGTCTCGGCGTCATGGGGTATCCCATGGCGCGCCATCTCGCCGTCAAGGGCGGCCACGACCTGACCGTCTACAACCGGACGGCTGCGAAGGCCGAAACCTGGGTTTCGGAAAACGGTGGCCGTGCCGCGGCAACCCCGGCCGAGGCCGCGCGGGACGCGGATTTCGTCTTCTGCTGCGTCGGCAACGACGACGACCTGCGGTCGGTCACGACCGGCAAGGACGGCGCCTTCGAGACGCTGCGCGCAGGCGCGATCTTCATCGACAACACCACGGCGTCGGCCGAAGTGGCGCGGGAGCTGGACGCGGCCGCCCGGGCGCGCGGCGCGCATTTCCTCGACGCGCCGGTGTCCGGCGGGCAAGCGGGTGCGGAGAATGGCATGCTCACCGTCATGTGCGGCGGGGAGCCCGAGGTGTTCGAACGGGCCAAGCCGGTGATCGACGCCTATGCCCGCATGGTCGGACTGATGGGTCCGGCCGGCAGCGGACAGCTGACGAAGATGGTCAACCAGATCTGCATTGCCGGTCTCGTTCAGGGACTGGCGGAAGCCGTGCATTTCGGCAAGAACGCCGGTCTCGACATGGGAGCCGTCGTGGACGTCATTTCCAAGGGCGCCGCCGGATCCTGGCAGATGGAAAACCGCCACAAGACGATGATCGCGGGCCAATATGACTTCGGCTTTGCCGTCGACTGGATGCGCAAGGACCTGGATATCGTTCTGACGGAAGCCCGACGAAACGGCGCCAAGCTTCCCGTGACCGCGCTGGTCGACCAGTTCTACGGCGAGGTCCAGTCGATGGGCGGACGTCGCTGGGATACGTCCTCGCTGCTCGCCCGGCTGGAGAAGAAGTAGGCGCCCCCGCGCCTGCTTCCCGTCCCCTTCGCGGACCTCAGTCCTCCTGCGACTTTGCCTGCTCAAGGATCATGTAGTCGAGCGGCATCTGCGTCGTGTACTTGATCTGCTCCATGGCGAAAGCCGAGGATACGTCGCGGATCTCGATCTTGGCGATCAGGCGCTTGTAGAACGCATCATAGGCTGCGATATCCGGCACGACGACGCGCAACAGATAATCCACGTCGCCGCTCATGCGGTATAGCTCGACCACTTCGGGAAACTCGCCGACCACCTCGGAGAACCGCCGCAGCCACTCGATCGAGTGGGCATTGGTGCGGATCGACACGAAAACCGTGACCTTGGTGTTGATCTTCGCGGGATCGAGCAGGGCGACGCGGCCACGGATGACGCCCTCTTCTTCCATCTTCTGGATACGCCGCCAGCACGGCGTGGTCGACAGGCCAACCTTCTTGGCGAGGTCGGCGACGGCGAGTGTCGAATCTTCTTGCAGAAGTCGCAGGATCTTACGATCGAGACGATCCATTTCTATAGCCCCCTTCGAATAATATTCCTTCTATAGCGGCAAAAGAGGGGGAAGCCAGAGCGAATAATCACGATATCCGCAATTCGATTTCTGCCCGCAGCACCGGCAGGAGGTCCGCCTCGAACCACGGATTCTTTTTCAGCCAGGGCGTGTTGCGCCAGCTCGGATGCGGAAGCGGCAGCAGCTTTGGCCCGTCCTTGCGCTCGAAGGTCCGCCGCCAGTCTGCGACCGTTGCGGTCATGGAAGCCTGGCGCGATGTGCCGAGGTGGTAGGCCTGGGCGTAGGCGCCGATGACGAGAATGAGCGAGGCGTTCGGGACCGCGGCCAGCGCCGTCTCGCGCCAGGTCGGTGCGCATTCGCGGCGCGGTGGAATATCGCCGCCGTGCTTGTCATATCCGGGAAAACAGAACCCCATGGGGACGATGGCAAACCTGTCCGGATCATAAAAGGTCGCCCGGTCCACGCCCAGCCAGTCACGCAACCGGTTGCCGGACGGATCGTCGAAAGGCACGCCGCTGACATGGGCGCGCATGCCGGGCGCCTGGCTCGCGATCAGGATCCGCGCCTTTTCGGACAGGACCAGGATGGGCCGCGGCTCATGCGGAAGTGGCGCGCCAAAGTTTGGCGCGTCTCGACAGAGTCGACATTTCGAGATCGTCGCGGAAAGGCGATCGATGGCGTCTTGGGTCGGTGTCAACGGGATATCCATGCGGTCTCGATGCGGCGCAGGAGCGCCTTGATCCAATCCGTGTCGATATGGGGTGTCTCGGCCATTCCGCCATGGCGGGCGCGCCACTCTCGTGGCCGATCGAAGGTTCCGGCCCATAGGCCTGCCTGGCGTGTGCGCGCATCGGCTTCCTCCGCGGTATAATCGCCGAAGGCGACAGCAAAACCGTCCGCAACCATGCGGGCGTTGATGTTCTCCCGTCCCGTGACACACACCGAGAGTCGTCGGCCGTAGCGGTCATCCGCGCGTCCCTTACAATCGACCGGCGACCGGCCGATCAGCCGGGCCAGATGCCGCCGGGCCTCCTGTCCACAGTCCCATGTCTCGCCGTCGCGCTCGCAGGTCTGGGCCCGCTCCGGCGCGTCGATACCGAGAAGCCGGATACGGTTGCCGCCGATGGCCAGCGTGTCGCCATCGACCACGCGCGGCGCACCGGAAAGGGTCGTGCCCCCCTGCCCACCGATCCTGTCGGCCGCGAGCCAGACGAGCCCCAGGAATAGGGCCGTCAACAGGCCATCCCGAACGAGAGACCGGGTCTTCATGCTGAAAAACATCGGGGTAACCGGCCGTTAATGACGTGCCGAGCGAGGACAGGAAGCAAGATCTTAACAATTCCTACCTAGAATCGCCGGGTATCCGTCAGACTTTCCGGACAAGATGAATCAGGGCGTCAGCACATCGACCGACAAGATCATTGTCGACAAATCGCGCAGCCATCGCAACAAGGCTGTGTCGAAAGCCGTGCGCGCAAACCGCGAACGCCTGCAAGCCGGCACATCGAATGCCTCCGGCTTCGACAAGGAAATGCTGGCGCTCTACGTCGCCTCGGTCGTTCAGGGCGCCGCAGCCATGCCGATCCTTCTGATCATGATCGCCGTCAGCGGCCTCTACCTGACGGAAAACCTGCAGATCATCGCCTGGTTGATCATGGCGCTCCTGGTGCATGCTCTCGGCCTGATTGCCGCGAAGCGGGCATTGCGCAAGGATCTGACGCCGGAGACCATCGTCTACTGGCGCCGACGGTTCCTCGCGGTTCAAATCCTGATGGGCGTCGTCTGGGTGCTGTTTCTGCTGCAGGAGTGCCCGACCTGCGTGCCGCGGGATTTCGACCTCTACAAGGGCATCGCTCTTCTCGTCGCCCTCGCCTCGACCGCCATTGCCACGGTGCTGCTGCGCTATGCGCTGATCGTGACGTTCATCCCGTGCGTCGCGCTGCTGGCCGCCAAGGCGGTGCTGGCCGGCAGCGGCGATCTCGTCGCTTTGGCAGTCGTGCTCGGGACGTCGCTTGCCTTTCTCGTCTACATGACGGCCCGCATGCGTCGGGCCAATATCCAGATCCTGTCCGTTCAGGCGGAAAAGGACGATCTGATCGCGGAGCTCGAAGTCGCCAAGTCGATGTCCGACGAGGCGCGGCGCCGGGCGGAAGAGGCAAACCTTGCAAAGTCGCGCTTCCTCGCATCGATGTCGCACGAGCTGCGCACGCCGCTGAACGCCATTCTCGGCTTTTCCGAGGTCATGTTCACCGAAGTCATGGGGCCGCTGAACAACCCGACCTACAAGGAATACACCGGCGACATCCATCGCTCCGGCAAGCATCTCCTCGACCTGATCAACGAGATTCTCGACCTCTCGCGCATCGAGGCGGGCCGATACGATCTCAACGAGGAAGCCATCCTGCTCGCGGAAATCACGGAAGACTGCATCGGCATGGTGCAGCTGCGCGCTCGGACCAAGAGCATCACCATCACCGAACAGTTCGAGCAGGGCATGCCCGCCGTCTGGGTGGACGAGAAGGCGATGCGTCAGGTGACGCTCAACCTCTTGTCGAACGCCGTCAAATTCACGCCGCAGGGCGGGCAGATCTCGGTCAAGGTGGGCTGGACGGCCGGCGGCGGGCAGTATCTGTCCATCAAGGACAATGGTCCCGGCATTCCGGAAGACGAAATCCCCGTCGTCCTCTCAGCCTTCGGTCAGGGCTCGATCGCCATCAAGAGCGCGGAACAGGGCACGGGTCTCGGTCTGCCGATCGTGCAGGCGATCCTGGCCAAGCATGACGGCGAATTCATCCTCCGTTCGAAGCTGCGCGAGGGAACGGAGGTCATCGCCATCCTCCCGGCACGCCGGGTTCTGGAAACGGTGCCCGCCGTGCAGGAAACCGCCGCCGTCGCGCGGCGCCGCAAAAGCTTCGCCTGAGCGGGAACGTGAGCACCGTCAACCGGGCAGGACGTGCCCCTGCCCCACGACCTCGATCGCGACCGTCTCGCCGGGTGCTGCGACATCGAAGCCCGAGACGCGCAGGTCGAGAACGGCCCGCGACGGCCCTTCCCCCACCTCGACCGTCAGACGGCAGAGACCGCCGCCGAATTCGCTGTCGAGCACGCGCGCGCGGGCGCCCTTGACGAGATCGGCTTCCCCGAGGCCGAGCCAGCGGATGCGCAACTGCTCGGGCCGGAGCATGACCTGCAAGCGCGGCCCCGAGCTGCCGCGAAGGTGTGATTCGTCGGTCGCACTTACGGGAATGGCCCCGAGCACCGTGTCCGCCTGCCCCGATGTCACCACCGCATCCAGCAGGACGGCATCGCCGAGGAACAGGGCCGTCTGGCGATCCACGGGGCTTCGATAGAGAGACTGCGGGCTGCCTGCCTGAACCAGCCGCCCTTCGCGGAAGACGGCAACGTGGTCGGCAAAGGACAGGGCCTCGCCCTGATCGTGCGTCACGAGAATGGACGTGGTTCCGGATGCGGCGAGAATCCGCGCGACCGTGCGGCGCATCGTGTCGCGCAGGCCGGTATCGAGCGCGGAGAAGGGCTCGTCGAGCAGCATCAGGCGCGGTTCGAGCGCGAGCGCGCGTGCCAGCGCCACGCGCTGCTGTTGTCCACCCGAGAGCTGATGCGGACGCCGCTGGAGCATGTCCGCGTCGAGTTCCACCATGGACATCAGGGCCGCAATCCGCCTGTCGCGCCCCTCCTGCCGTTTCGGCAGGCCGAAGCCGATGTTCTCGCCGACGGTCAGATGCGGAAACAAGGCACCATCCTGAGAGACGATGCCGATGCCGCGCTTGTGGGCGGGCACGTGAACGCCCTCACCCGCGAGATGGGTGCCATCCAGCGTGATGCGGCCGGTGTCCGGACGCTCAAAACCGGCGATCAGCTTGAGGAGCGTCGTCTTGCCGGACCCGGACGGGCCGACGATCGCGGTTCTTGCACCCGCGGGAACGGTGAGCGAGACGTCGATCAGCGCACGGGCGTCCCGGCCGTAGGTTTTGCTGACGGATTCGATGGACAGAAGGCTCATGCGGCGCTCCCGCTTGCGCGGCTCGATTGGCGGTGAAGGACCAGTGTCAGCGGCAGCGACAGAACCACCATCATCAGCGCGTAAGGCGCGGCCGCGACATAATCGATTTCGCTCGTCAGCGACCAGAATTTGGTCGCAAGCGTTTCGACACCTGTCGGCGACAGCATGAGGGTGGCGGTGAGCTCGTTGGTGATCCCCAGTGCCACCAGCGCCGTGCTGGCGGCAGCACCCGGTGCGGCCAGCCGCATCGTCGTCACGCGCACCGCCTGGAGAGGCGGCCGGCCAAGCGCCATCGCCGCCCGCTCCAGCTCGACCGGTGCCTGGGCGATGCTGGCCCGCAAGGCCACGAGGGCGCGGGGGAGAAACAGGAGGCCGTAGGCCAGGAGGAGCGTTGCGAATGTCTGGTAGAGCGGCAGAACCAGCCGGACGGTGATGGTGACCAGCGCCAGCGCCACGACCACGCCCGGCAGCGAGCCCACATAATAGTGGCAGGCCTCAAGAAGGCGCTGGAGGCGGCCCGGTGCCCGTACAGAGAGCCAGGCCATGGGTGCGGCGGCCACCGTCGTCAGCATGCCGCCCATGACGGCAAGGAGGATGGTCTGGAACACGGCATTGCCGACCGTCTGCAGCGGCCAGATCTCCAGACCGCCGATCGCCAGCCACCGTGTGAGCGTCGTGAAGGGCACGCCGATGGCGAGCGCCGCGGTCACGAGGTTCAGCGCCAGCGCCGGCCAGACCCAGCGGCCGAGCGCGTGACGCGTCACCGTGCGCGGTGCCCCGGAGCCGACACGGGCATAGCGCTCGCCGCCGCGCGCCAGCGCTTCCGTGCCGAGAAGGGCAAGGCAGCAGAGCACGAGCACGCCCGAGAGCATGTTGGCGGCCGGACCGTTGAAGGCGGACTGGAACTGATCGACGATGGCGGTGGAAAACGTGTCGAAGCGGATCATGACGAACAATCCGTATTCCGCCAGCAGATGCAGGCCGACGAGCAGGCTGCCACCGCAGATCGCGACCCGCAACTGCGGAAGCACCGCGCGGAAAAACACGCGCCAGGGGCTGAGACCGAGAGAGGCTGCGGCATCCTCGATGGCGGGATCGAGGCGGCGGAGCTGTGCGGCGACCGGGAGATAGAGAAAGGGAAAATAGGCGAGCACCGAGACGAGCACGCCGCCGCCTAACCCCTTGAGCCCGGGAACGAGGCTGATCCAGGCATAGGAATGGACGAAGGCGGGAACCGCAAGCGGCGCGACGGCAAGCCAGGCCCAGAGCCGTGAGAATGGCAGGTCGGTCCGCTCCGTCAACCAAGCAAGGGAGACGGCCAGCACGATGGTGAGCGGCACCGTGGCCGCTTCGAGAAGCGCGGTATTGATGAGGAGATCGCCGACCCGCCCGCGAAACACGAGGGCCACCACCTGATCCCATCCCGTCTGCATCGTCACCACGGCCACGAAGCCGAGGGGGATGAGACTGACCAGAGCCACGAGCAAAGCGGGCAGCGTGACCAGGGGATAGGCAAGACGCGAACGCTCGCGCTGCGCGCGCTTCAGACCGCCCGGCGTTCTGCCCTCGGCGACGGCATAAGACTTGGCATCATAAGACTTGGCATCGGCATGCGGCACGGGTGGCGCCTTTACTCGGAACGGAAGATGCGCGCCTCCCCAAGGAAGCGCGCACGGGTCGCGATGACCTATTGCGGCGATTGTGGATGAAATCAATCCAGAATCGTCATGCAGACGTCATGTTGCGCCGGGATGGCGCCGTTGCGCCGCTTAGAGGATGCCGGCTTCCGTCATCAGGTCGGTGACCGACTTGCTGTTCAGCTGCTGCGGATCGACCTTGGGATAGTCCAGCGTGGAGAGGGCCGGCAGGGCCGCGTTGGACTCTTCGCCCTTGGCAACGGCGTATTCGAAGGACGTACCATCCCGCAGGACGGCCTGTCCGCCCTTGCCCGTCAGCCACTTCAGGAAGGCCTGAGCCTCCGTCTTGTGCTGGCTGGAGGCGAGGATACCGCCGCCGGAAATGCTGACGAAGGCGCCCGGATCCTGGTTCTTGAAGAAGTGCAGCGCGACGTTCTTGCTGTTCTCGCCGGTCTTCGCCTGATCGCCGAAGTAATAGTAGTGGTAGATCACCGCGCCTTCGACTTCGCCGGCGTTCACAGCCTTCATGGCCGTCGAATTGCCCTTGTAGGCGGTGAAGTTCGTCTTCATCGCGGCAAGCCATTCCTTGGTCGCGGCTTCGCCCTTCAGTGCCAGGAGCGCGCTGACGATCGCCTGAAAGTCGGCGCCAGCGGGAGACGCCGCCCAGCGGCCTTTCCAGGCGGGATCTGCGAGATCGAGCAGCGACTTCGGCAGCTTGTCCTCGGTCAGCTTGGTCTTGTCGTAGGCAAAGACCGTCGAGCGGGCGGCAACGCCGACCCAGTGGCCGTTCGACGGCTGAAAGGTTTCCGGAACCTGCGCCAGCGTCTCCTTTGCGACCGGTTCGAACAGGCCGGCCTGATCGACCAGCGACATGGCCGGAGAGTTTTCCGTGAGGAAGACGTCGGCCGGGGATGCGGCACCTTCCTGGACGATCTGGTTGGCGAACTCCATGTCGCTGCCCTTGCGCAGCGTCACCTTGATGCCGGTCTCCTTCGTGAAGGCCTCGGCCCAGGCGACGCCCAGGCTTTCATGCTGAGCATTGTAGACGACGATACCGGCGGATTCGGACTGGGCATGCGCGGGGTTCATCGCAGCCAGAAGGGCAGCCGCGGCAACGAAGCCTGCGGCACGGACGGAAATTTTCATGACGGCCTCCTCAGAGTGTCCGGGCGACGCGCCCGGCAGAGGCGGTATAGATAAGATGAACCTAAAGGTCAACTTTAAGAAAATCTGGTGCTCGCCCTCCGTTGCTCCAGAAGAAGCCGCACTTTTCCGGGTTTTCAGCCCCCTCGCGCTCCGGACGCAATCAGCCCTTCAAGATCACCTTTGTGTTATCGCAGATGCGTTACAAGCCGGTCAGCGGCATGTCGCTCACGACTCGCGAGAGAAAAACGACGTAGAATGCATAGCCGGCATTGGCGAGGATCAGGCAGAGACAGGCGAGCGAGCCGAGATCCTTGGCATTGCGCCCCATCTCGGAGATCTCGGGCGATACGCGATCGACGATCTCCTCGATCGCTGTGTTCAATGCCTCAAACGCGATCATCAGCAGGAAGAGAAGCATCATCGCGACGTATTGAAACAATGTCGCGCCGCTCACCGCAAAGGCGATCATGGCCACGGCAAAGCCGATGAGCTCCTGCCGGAACGCGGCTTCTCCGAGCAGGCGCCTCGCTCCGCCGAGGGAATAGGTGGCGGCGGCGAAGAAATGCTGAAGACCTGTCAGCTTTCGCGGCAGCTTATCGCCCGGCGTCTTTTGTGAGGGCTTTCGCTCCTGCATCTGCAGCGCATTCCTGTTCATCTCAGCTTCTGGCCACGCAGGGCGCAAAAGCGTCCAGTTCGCGATTATAGACATCCGTCTGGATGTTCATCATGCCCAGAACCGTGTGAAACAGGTTGTCGTGCGACATGGCCGCATCCGAATAGGCGAGAAGGCACTTGGTATCAAGCCCCATGGTCCGGCTGTAGGACGGCGAGAACCAGGAGATGAAGGGCACGTGGGTCTGCTCCGTCGGCGCGATCGCGTAGGGCGCACCGTGCAGGTAGATGCCGTTTTCACCGAGCGATTCGCCATGGTCCGACATGTAGATCATCGCTCCGGCCACCGTATCCTCATGCTTGGCCAACAGCTTTGCGACGCTCGCGAGGATGTGGTCCGTGTAGAGGATCGTGTTGTCATAGGCGTTGACGATTTCGTCCGGTGAGCAGTTCATCAGCTCGTCCGTGCGGCAATCGGGCGTGAAGCGCCGGAACTCCTCCGGGTAGCGTGCGAAGTAACCGGGGCCGTGGCTGCCCAACTGGTGGAGCACGATGACCGTGTCCTGGTTGACCGCCGCCAGCTTGCTATCGAGGCCATCGAGGAAGATCGCGTCGAGGCACTCGCCGTCCTTACAGAGCGGGCTGTTCTGTCGATCGGCCTTGGTGGCGTAGTCGGTCAGCTTGGCGATGCCCTTGCTGCCGGTATTGTTGTCCCACCAGGAGACGCTGATGCCGGCGTGGGTCAGCACATCGACCAGGTTCTGACGCGTATGGGCCTTGGTCTCGGTATATTCGGTGCGCCGGTAGCCGGAGAACATGCAGGGCAAGGAGACGGCCGTCGCCGTGCCGCAACTGCTCGTATTGCGGAAGTTCACGACGCCGAGCGCTTTCAGCTCCGGGTTGGTTTCCCGCCCGTAGCCATCGAGCGAGAAATTGGCGGCGCGGGCGGTTTCCCCGGCAACGACCACGACGACCACAGGCTTCTTCTCGGCCGTCAGACGGTCTCCTGCGCGTGCATCGATGCCGAAAGGTGCCACGACGAGATCGACGTCCATGTAGACGGACCGCGCGTAGCGGACGGCAGCCGACAGCGGGGCCGCCGGATTGAAGACGGTAAGGACTTCCTTCCGCTCACGGGCGACGTAGGCGATGGCGGCGTAATTGTAGCTGATGAGCGTCAGTGCCACACCGAGTGCCGGGACGATCAGCGCGAGGTTGCGCACTGCCTTCTGCAAAAACGGACGATGCCGGACCCGCACGAGGCCGATCATGACGGCAGGGAGCACGGCGAAGACCAGGATGTGAAAGAGGAAATGCGGCGTCAGCAGATGGCCGGCCTCCGCGCCGGTCGTCACGAAGGCGCTCTCCACCATCGCCTTGTCCACGACGATGCCGTAGGTATCGGTGAAGTAGGAGGCGGTGCCGGCGACAAGCACGCAGAGGATGAGAACAGGCTTGATGAGGTAGCGGACCGACAACGTGACCAGCACGCAGATGGTCAGCAGCGAAATGGCGGCGGAGAAGGCGACGAGGCTCGCCTTGTTGGACGAGAACGCAGCCGCCGTGCGGCTCCAGAAGGTGATGTTGGTGACGATGAGAAGATAGGCCGAGACGATAAGGGTAAGCGGAATGCTACCGATTTCGGGCCGCAACCGTTTTGCGATGTTCAAGGGGATACTCCCGTCAGGATGCTGGCGGGAACCCGTCAGGCTATGCTGTCGGTGTGGTACGGCCGACATCCTGTCGGGAAACTGTCAGGGCTGACCAACCTCATCTTGAGGGTCCAGCAGAGAAGCGCGGCCGCTGCGCTGCGCCTCTCTCTCGCTACGTCTTCGGCTTGGTGCCAGTTCGGCTTAATGCCAATCTTCGGCGGCCGGCTTCGGACCCTGACCAAGGCGACGGTCGAGTTCTCCGGCTTCGGTTTCCGTCAGGCGCAGATCCAGACGGATCGAGCCGTCCTCGAGATCCTCGCGCTGATCGACAATCGCGTGTTCGTAAAGCCACGGCAGAAGCTGCAGCCGATCGACGGGGAGCGTGACCGTCGTCTCCATCATGACGCCGGAGAGGCGGCGATTGATTTCCTGCATGAGGGCATCCACCCCCTCGCCCGTCACGGCGGAGACGGTGACGGTGTTGGGCGTATGCGCCGCCTTCTCGAGCATCGCCGCATGCGGCTCCTCTTCCAGCCGGTCGATCTTGTTCCAGACCTCCAGCAGGCGTTCGGACCGCGCTTTCTCATCAATGCCGAGATCTTCGAGAATGCGCTCGACATCATCCGACTGGGCCGCATGGTCCGGGTCCGAGACATCGCGGACATGCAGGATGAGGTCGGCTTCCAGCACCTCTTCGAGCGTCGCCCGGAAGGCCGCCACGAGGTGCGTCGGCAGGTCCGAGATGAACCCGACCGTGTCGGACAGGATGACGGTCCGGCCCTGCGGCAGCTTCATCCGGCGCAAGGTCGGATCGAGGGTCGCAAAGAGCATGTCCTCGGCCAGCACGCCCGCGCCTGTAATTCGGTTGAAGAGGGTCGATTTGCCGGCATTGGTGTAGCCGACGAGGGCGACGATCGGATGCGGCACCTTGCGACGCTTGGAACGGTGAAGCTGGCGCGTCCGGCGCACCTGCTCCAGTTCCTTTTCCAGCTTGATGATCTTGTCCTGAAGCTGGCGACGGTCGGCCTCGATCTGGGTTTCGCCCGGACCGCCCATGAAGCCCGCGCCGCCGCGCTGACGCTCAAGGTGGGTCCAGCTGCGGACCAGACGGCCCTTCTGATAGTTCAGATGGGCCAGATCGACCTGCAGCGTACCTTCCTTGGTGGAGGCGCGACGGCCAAAAATCTCGAGGATGAGGCCCGTCCGGTCGATGACCTTCGCGTTCCATTCCTTTTCGAGGTTTCGCTGCTGCACCGGCGTCAGCGGATGGTCCACGATCACGAGACCGGCATCCTGGGCGTCGAGAAGTTGCCCGATTTCCTCGATCTTGCCGCTGCCAAGCAGCGTTCCAGGCTTTGGCTGGGCGATCGGCACGACCAGACCCTGGACGACGGACAGGTCGATGGCGCGGGCAAGCCCGATCGTCTCCTCCAGACGTGCCTCGTCCGTGCGAACCGAATGCGGCTGCTCGGCCTGCTGACGGCCTGTTTTCTTGACGACCGGGACGATGACCAGCGCCCGCATGTCGTCGCGGTGCTTTTCGGTCTCGGGAATGATGCTGTCTGGGGTATCGTTGTGTTTTGTGATGGCTTCAGTCCGGTGTTCAGGATGCGGATTCTTCGCTCTCGAACATCTGCATGGGCTGGCCCGGCATGATGGTCGAGATGGCGTGCTTGTAAACGAGCTGGGAATGCCCGTCGCGCCGCAGCAGCACGCAGAAGTTATCGAACGAGGTCACGACGCCGGTCAGTTTGACGCCGTTGATGAGGAAGATGGTAAGAGAGATCTTCTGTTTGCGGACCGTGTTGAGAAAAAGGTCCTGCAGGTTCTGAGAACGTTCCGCCATAGCGCCGCTTCTTTCTTTATTGCCGGTTCGAAAACAACCGGTTGATAGGTCTGCAAATCGAGAGTTGCCCCGTGCGCCTGCCCCTCAGACGCTGCGGAATCTGGTACCGCATCAAGGTCTCTTTCGCAATGTCGAAAAAGCCTCTGCGATGTTTCCGTGACACGGTAGGTCCCGGCTTTCGCAGGGTCTCAGACCCCCAGAGACTTCAGCTTGCGATGCAGGGCGGAGCGCTCCATGCCCACGAACTCCGCGGTGCGCGAGATGTTTCCGCCGAAACGATTGATCTGGGCAATGAGATAATCCCGCTCGAACATCTCGCGCGCTTCGCGCAGCGGCAAGGTCATGATGTGCTGGTCGCCCTGCGCGGAAATCTTGGGCAGGCTGTCGCCCACTTCGGTCGGCAGCATATCGGCCGAGATGACCGTGTCCGGGCCATCGGAGCGCGCGAGGATCATCAGGCGTTCGATATTGTTGCGCAACTGGCGGATATTTCCCGGCCAGCCATGGGCCTGCAGCACTGCCAGCGCGTCGTCGCCGATCTTGCGCGAGCGGATGCCGGCCTGTTCGCTGATCTGGCGCATGAACATATCGACCAGGAACGGGATGTCCTCCCGGCGATCCGCAAGGGCGGGAACCCGAACCGGAATGACGGCCAGCCGGTGATAAAGATCCTCGCGGAAGGCGCCTTCGGCAATCAGGCTTTCGAGATTATAGGCGGTCGAAGAGATGATGCGCACATCGACCTTGACGCGCTTCGAGCCACCGACGCGCTCGAACTGCTGATCCACGAGAACGCGCAGGATCTTGTTCTGCGTTTCCCGCGGCATCTCGCCGATCTCGTCGAGATAGAGCATGCCGCCATGGGCTTCCTCCAATGCGCCGGTCTTGCGCGGCTGGCCCGGCGTGCCCTCGGTGCCGAACAAGGCGATTTCCATGCGGTCGGGCGTGATCGCGGCCGCGTTCAGCGCCACGAAGGGGCCCGCAGCGCGCGCCGACTTCTTGTGGATCATCCGCGCCACCAGCTCCTTGCCCGAGCCGGATGGGCCGTGGATCATAATGCGGCTGTTGGTGGGCGCAACCTTCTCGATGGTCTGGCGCAACTGCGAAACGGCAACGGAGGTGCCGATCAACTCGACGGGATCGCCGGAACGCTTTTTGAGCTCGGTGACCTCGCGCTTGAGCTTCGAGTTTTCGAGTGCCCGTTCCGCAATCAGGATCAGCCGGTCCGCCTTGAACGGCTTTTCGATAAAATCATAGGCGCCGCGCCGGATCGCAGACACGGCCGTCTCGATGTTGCCGTGGCCCGAGATCATCACGACCGGGAGATCGGGATGGCGGCTCTTGATCTCGTCCAGCAGGGAAAGACCGTCGAGGCGGCTGCCCTGCATCCAGATATCGAGGAAGACAAGCCGCGGCACGCGGTCGGAGATCGCCGCCAGCGCGCTGTCGCTGTCGAACGCCATGCGCGTCTCGTAGCCTTCGTCGGACAGGATGCCGGAGACGATCTCGCGAATGTCCTGCTCGTCGTCTACAACCAGAATATCAGCGGCCATCGGTCAGTTCCCTACTTTGTCTGTCGTCGTCTTTATGCTCCGCATCTGCGGAGCCAGATTGCCTCAAGCGAGCCTCGGCAGAGGCCTCGGTGCCGTCGCCAGGCGCGCCGGATGTTCCCGGACGGTTGCGCTCGGCCTCCGGATTGATCGCGGGCGGCAGGATGATGCGAATCATCGCGCCGTGGCCCTGGTCGAAATCGGGCGGCGCATCGTGCAGTTCGAGATGTCCGCCATGGTCCTCGATAATCTTCTTCACGATCGCGAGGCCAAGACCCGTGCCCTTCTCGCGCATGGTCATATAGGGCTCCAGAATTCGGTGCCGATTCTCCGTCGGCAGGCCTTTGCCGTTGTCGACGATATCGACGACATAGGTGCCGCTCTTTTCGAGAAGACGCGAGCGGATCATGATCTTCAGCTCGTCGCGTCCCGCATCGGCCGGCAACGACTCGATCGATTCGACCGCGTTCTTGATGATGTTGCCAAAGGCCTGGCCCAGCATGCGGCCGTCGAACGAGCCATCCAGCGCCTCGTCGCCAAAATCGCGGATGAAGTGAATGTCGCTGCTGCCCATTTCCCGCAGGAAGACCGCGTCCTTGAGGATCGCCCGCAGGTCGGAGCGCTCCTTCGTCGGCTTCGGCATGCGGGCGAAGGAGGAGAACTCGTCGACCATCCGGCCGATATCCTCGACCTGGCGGACGATCGTGTCCGTGCACTGATCGAACACCGCGCGGTCGTCCGGATTGATCTGCTTGCCATACCGGCGCTTCAGACGCTCGGCGGAGAGCTGGATGGGGGTCAGCGGGTTCTTGATTTCGTGCGCGATGCGACGGGCGACATCCGCCCAGGCCGTCGAGCGCTGGGCGATGACGAGGTCGGTGATGTCGTCGAGGGTGATGACATAGGATTCGGCCGTATCGATCGTTTCCTCGCGCGTCACCTGAACGTTCAGCGTCCGTTCCTTGCCGTTGCGCATGATGTTGATCTGCTTGCGGAAGTCGTTTCTCGGCCGTGAAATCGCCTCCGTCAGGACCTCGTCGATCTCGGGCGCCACGTCGGCCAGACGCTCGCCGACGATGTCGAAGGTCGATCGGGACAAGAAGACTTCGGTCGAGGGGTTGGCGATGGTGATGCGGCGGTCGTCCTCGACGCCGATGACCGCGGCGGTCACGCCTGACAACACGGCCTCGATGAACCGGCGGCGATGGTCCATCTCGTCCTTGGCCTCAAGCAACTGGTGCTGCTGCGTGCGGATTTCCACGATCATCTTGTTGAACGTCCGTGACAGGCTGCCGACGTCGCCATCCACCGTATGGACGGCCACGACGACGTTGAGATTGCCGGACGCGACGCTGTCGGCGGCGCCGATCAGCAGCCGGATGGGACGCACGATCCGGTCCGCGACCGCAATCGCCGCCCAGATCGCCGCCAGCAGCACGATGAGTGCGAAGCCGAGGTAAAGCACCCCGAAGGCGACCTGAAGCGAGGTCCGGCCGGCGGCCAGGTTGCGGTATTCCGCAACGTTCTCCTCCATCAGCCGCATGGAGTTCATCACTTTGGGATCGACGGTGCGAACGGTGTAGAGATAGGCGCCGGCGATGTTGTCGAGCGGAATGATCGCGCCGACGAGATTGGTGATGCCGGGCGGGATGAGCGTCGGCTGGCCCGAGACGGTGCTGGCCAGCGCGTCGACCGGAATGGCCGGGAGCGGTCGGTCGGTCGGAATGTTGGCCTGCAGGATCGCCTTGCCGTCGGCGCGCACGAGAAAGGCACCCAGCATGCCGCGTGCCCGCGCCTGCCGGGTCATGAGATCGACGAACCCCGTGCGATCGAGACTATAAAGCTGGCGGTTGCGCTCGAGATCCGTCGCCATGGACGCGGTCTGGCCCTGAAGGTAGCTCGCATTCTCCAGCACATAGGCCTGTGCGACATCGATGGAGGAGCGGACGATGGCCTGGGTGCGCAGCGAAAACCAGCGATCGAGCCCGACATCGAGCGTGATCGAGGCGAAGATGGCGACGAGAATGGCCGGCGTGATCGCGACGATGGAGAACAGCGCGACGATGCGCACATGCAGCCTGGCGGCGGCACGGCCCTTGTTGCGGGCGCGCAGCAGCCGCAGGATTTCGCGGCCGATCAGGTAGAACAGGCCGATGACGAACAGCGCATTGATCGCGGCCGAGGCGATGACGATATTGGTTTCCGGCTTGATCGGCGTCAAGCCGAGCAGTACCAGCAGCGAGATGATCGCGCAGGCGAGCGCGCCCGAGGCCAGCACGAGGCCCGGCAGCGCGAAAGCGGCGCGGCGATCCGTGCCATTGCCCGTCTCGTCGTTCGCCAATGGCAGTATCAGCCCTTCGGCCATGCGTATTCCACCCACTGACGGTCACCGGCAACAGCCGGTCCCGCTCGTCCCCCGGTCTGGGATAGACCAAGGCCCTGCCCCAACGACAATGCCGCCGACTCATCGCTTTCGCCTGGGTCGACATCATGTGTCACCCAAGCAACACAATGTGGCGTAAATGCAACGGTCGCTAGTGGGTGTCAAGCATTCCGCGAGCTGCGATAGACGGAGACGCCGAGTTCGCGGATCTTTTTGCGCAGTGTGTTCCGGTTCAGGCCGAGAAGATCGGCGGCTTTGATCTGGTTGCCGCGGGTCGCCGTCAGGGCTGCGAGAATCAGCGGATACTCCATTTCAGCCAGCACCCGATCGTAGAGACCGGAGGGCGGCAGGCCGTCGCCGAAACCAGCGAAGTACTGGCGCATGTTTTCCTCGACCGCCTGCGAGATCGACATCGAGCCGGAGCGCGCGCTCGCCTTCTCGATCGGGCTGTCGGGAATATCTGAGCGAAGCTCGCTCTCGATGATCTCCCGACTGATGACCTCCTGCGGATAGAGCGCCGTCAGCCGGCGGACGACGTTTTCCAGCTCGCGGACATTGCCCGGCCAGGGATGCGACTTCATCAGTTCGAGCGCTTCCTGCTCGAAGCGCTTGACGTCGAGGCCTTCCTTCTCGGCCATCTGAACGAAATGGCGCACGAGATCCGGAATATCCTCCGCCCGGTCGCGCAGCGGCGGCAGGCGCAGCGGAACGACGTTCAGGCGGTAGTAGAGGTCCTCGCGGAAGAGGCCCTGGTTGATCGACTGTTTCAGATCCTTGTTGGTTGCCGCGACGATGCGGACGTCGGAGCGGATCGGCGTCCGTCCGCCGACCGTCGTATACTCGCCCTGCTGCAGGACGCGAAGCAGCCTCGTCTGGGCATCCATCGGCATGTCGCCGATTTCGTCGAGAAACAGCGTGCCGCCTTCGGCCTGTTCGAAACGGCCGGTCGAGCGGTTCTGCGCGCCGGTGAAGGCGCCCTTTTCATGCCCGAACAGTTCCGATTCGATGAGGTCGCGCGGAATGGCGGCCATGTTGATGGCGACGAAGGGGCCGTTGCGGCGCTTGCCGTAATCATGCAGCGCCCGCGCCACCAGTTCCTTGCCGGTACCGGATTCGCCGGTGATCATCAAAGTCAGGTCCGTCTGCATGAGACGGGCGAGCACGCGGTAGATTTCCTGCATGGCGGCGGAGCGTCCGACCAGCGGCATGCCGTCCTGCGTGTCGTCGTCCATTTTCGCCGGCTTGCGCTTGGGTTCCGCCAGTGCCCGGCCGATGATCGCGATCAGTTCGGTCAGGTCGAAGGGCTTGGGCAGGTAGTCGTAGGCGCCCTTTTCCGACGCCTTGATGGCGGTCATGAACGTGTTCTGCGCGCTCATGACGAGCACTGGCAGCTCGGGTCGCGCCTTCTTGATGCGTGGCAGCAGGTCGAAGGCATTTTCGTCCGGCATGACGACGTCCGTCAGCACGAGATCGCCATCTCCTGCCGAGATCCAGCGCCAGAGGGTCGCGGCGTTCGAGGTGATGCGGACGTCGTAGCCGGCGCGGCTCAGCGCCTGGTTGAGCACGGTGCGGATGGCTGCGTCGTCGTCGGCAACGAGAATCGTGGCGCCAGTCATCGGGTCTTCCCTTTTACAGCAATGGGTTCGGGGTCCTCGGCGGTCGGTCCCTTCGACGCAGGCATGAGGACGCGGAATATAGTGCGGCTGGTCTGGCTGTCGCATTCGACGATGCCGCCGTGACCGCCGATGATCTTCGCCACCAGCGCGAGGCCAAGGCCGGAGCCGTTGGTCTTGGTGGTGATGAATGGATCGAACAGATGCGGCACGAGGTCGGACGGCACGCCCGGGCCGTTGTCATGCACGCAGAATTCGAGCGGCAGCGATATCTTCTCCCGCGTGCCCGCGACCGAGAGACGGATGCCGGGGCGGTAGGCCGTCGTCAGCATGATCTCGCCATCCGGCTTGTCGCCGATCGCTTCGGCGGCATTCTTCACGAGATTGAGGAACACCTGCACGAGCTGGTCGCGATTGGCATAGACCGGCGGCAGCGAGGGATCGTAGTTTTCGGTGATGCGGATGCGACGGGCAAAGCCCGCCCTCGCCACCGCCTTCACGTGATCGAGAATGGAGTGGATGTTCACCGGATGGCGGTCCACGGGCCGTTCGTCGGAGAACACCTCCATACGATCGACCAGCGACACGATGCGGTCGGTTTCGTCGCAGATCAGCCGCGTCAGCGCCCGGTCCTCGTCGTTGACGGAGCTTTCCAGCAACTGCGCCGCGCCGCGAATGCCGGAGAGCGGGTTCTTGATCTCGTGCGCCAGCATGGAGGCAAGACCGGTGACCGACCGGGCTGCGGCACGATGCGTCAGCTGCCGATCGATCTTGTCGGCCATCGAGCGTTCCTGAAAGACGATGACGACACTGCCCGGCTCGGACAGGACCGGCGCGACGTAGAGATCGACCAGTTTGTCGGCACCGAGGCGTGGCGACGACAGATCCACCCGGTACTCGTTGACCGCCGCCCTGCGCTCGCGCACCTGCTCGATCAGGGTCAGGAGCGGACTGCCGAAGGGAATGAAGGTGCTGATGTCGTGACGCGCGAGATGGTTGGCACTCGCGCCGAAGAAGGCTTCCGCCTCCCAGTTGGCGAAGGTCACGAGCCCTGCCTCGTTGACGAGGACCACCGGATTCTGGATCGCGTTCAGCACCGCCATCGGCAACGCGGCCTTGGTGTCGTCGCTCATCTTGCCGCTCATGCCGCCATTGTCCTTTCAACCGCCGTCTCGCCATCCCGAAGAAGCTCGAGAAGACCGGAGAGCGCCGCCTTGTGATCCGTCGCCGTCAGCACCAATGCCTTGCGATGCCCGGGCGCATTGGCGGCAAACCGATCGATGTACCAGCCGAGATGTTTTCGCGCATGGCGAAGCCCCGTCTCGAGTCCATAGAAGGCGAGCATCATCGCATAATGCTCGGCGATCACATCGAGACGCGCCTGTCCTTCCGGCTCCGCACAGGCACCGGCGAGAACGCCCGCGTGCCATGGCCGTCCCTGGCACGCGCGCCCGGTCATCACCGCATCGGCGCCCGAGCGCCTGAGAATTTCGGTCGCATCGTCCAGCGTCGTCACGTCGCCATTGGCAACGAGCGGCAGCGAGATCATGTCGCGCACCGCGCGGATCGCGTCCCAGTCCGCGTGCCCCTTGTAAAACTGCATGCGCGTGCGGCCATGAATCGTCACCATCCGAATCCCGGCTGCCTCGGCGCGACGGGCGATATCGGGTGCGTTCAGCGTCGTCTCGTCCCAGCCGAGCCGCATCTTCAACGTGACCGGGACATCGACGGCGCGAACCGTCGCCTCGATCAGGGTCAGCGCGTGATCCGGATCCCGCATCAAGGCCGAACCGGAATAGCCTCCGGTGACCTTCTTTGCCGGACAGCCCATATTGATGTCGATCACGTCGGCGCCGTTTCCGGCAGCGATCTTTGCCGCCTCCGCCATCCAGTGCGCTTCACGCCCGGCCAGCTGGACCATATGCGGCGTGATGCCTGCATTTTTGAGCCGCGCCCAACTCTCCCCTGCATTGCAAGCAAGCTCGCGACTTGCTACCATTTCGGTCACGACAAGGCCGGCGCCGTAGCGCCACGCCAGCTGACGGAACGGCAGATCAGTCACGCCGGACATGGGCGCAAGCACCACGCGGTTTCGAAACGACATCCCTTCGATCGCGAAGGGCGATGACAATGTCGGCTGCTGCAATTGATTATCTTTCAGGCACATGATTTTTCTGCACTATTTTTAGACATAGATATCGTCGTTGCCAAGCGCTTTCGCGCGACATCCGCAAATTTCCTCATTCGCCGTCCAGTTCGTCTGGCAAAGCCCGTCCGCGCGGGCTAAACGCGCTGTCATCGGCAGCGCGCCGATCCACGGCAGCGCGCACACCAGTTCCGGGTCCGGCAGGGAGGCGTCTTACAGCAGATGCAGAGAGAACGCGAACTTTCATGCGGCGTCGTCATCGTTGCCGCCGGCCGCGGCGAACGGGCCGGCGCCTCGACCGAGGGCCCGAAGCAGTATCGCCGGATCGGCGGACGGCCCGTCATCGCCTGGACCCTCGATGCCTTTGCGACATGGGGTAAGGCCGGCCCGATCGTCATCGTGATCCATTCGGACGACGAAGCGCTGCTCGAAACCGCACTCGCTACCTGCAGGCCGCGCCCTGTCGTCACCATCGTCCCTGGCGGCGCAACGCGTCAGGCATCCGTGCTTGCCGGTCTCAAGGCCCTGTCCGAGCACGGCGTCGACTATGCGATGATCCAGGATGCGGTTCGGCCTTTCATCACGCCCGACCTTCTCGACCGATGCCTTGAGAAGCTTTCCGCCGGCTTTGACGCCGTGCTCCCGACGATCCCCGTAACGGACACGCTGAAACGCGCCTCTGCCATCGGCGACGTGCAGGAAACCGTGTCACGCGACAGGCTTTTTGCAGCGCAGACACCGCAGTGCTTTGTCCTGTCCAAGATCCTGGATGCCCATGAGGCCGCCGCGAGTTCCGGGCGGTCGGACTTTACCGACGACGCCTCGATCGCCGAATGGGCGGGAATCCCGGTTGCGCTTGTCGAGGGCTCGGCGGACAATGTGAAGCTCACCACCCGACAGGATCTACTGATGGCGGACGAGAAACTGAGCGGACGCAGGATCGATGTGCGGACCGGCAACGGCTACGATGTACACCAGCTCGTTCCCGGCGATGGCGTTACGCTCTGCGGCATCTTCATGCCCCACGACCAGTCGCTTCTCGGGCATTCCGATGCCGATGTCGCGCTCCACGCGCTGACGGATGCGCTGCTCGCGACCTGCGGCGCCGGCGATATCGGCGATCACTTTCCGCCCTCCGACGACAGGTGGAAGGGCGCCGCGTCGCGGATCTTCCTGGAACACGCGGCCGAGATCGTCCGGCGGCATGGCGGCGTCGTCATGAACGCGGATATCTCCCTGATCGCAGAGGCGCCGAAAATCGGTCCGCATCGGGACGCCATGCGGCAGGCCCTGTCGCAGATGCTGGGCATTTCGCTCGACCGCTGCTCGGTCAAGGCAACGACGAACGAGAAGATCGGATTTGTCGGCCGCCGCGAAGGCATCGCGGCGATCGCCACGGCGACGGTCAGCTTCCCCGACGGTTTTCGATGACCATCTGGCCCGACGATATCCGGCAATCCGCCGAACTGGTCCTCGAGCGCTTCGCTGAAAAAGGCTGGAGGATCGCCACGGCCGAGTCCTGCACAGGCGGTATGATCGCAGGCGCCCTGACCGAGATACCCGGCTCCTCCCGCGCGGTCGATCGCGGCTTCGTCACCTATTCGAACGCGGCGAAGATGGACATGCTGGGCGTCGACGCTGCCACGCTCCAGCACTTCGGCGCGGTCTCGCGCGAGACGGCGCTGGAGATGGCGCGCGGCGCGCTGGGAAACTCGAAAGCGAACGTTGCGGTCGCCGTGACGGGTGTCGCGGGACCGGGTGGCGGATCGGAGGAAAAGCCGGTCGGTCTGGTGCATATCGCTGCCGCCACGCGCAAGGGAACGATCCTGCATCGCGAGATGCGTTACGGCGATATCGGCCGGGATCAGGTGCGGCTATCCACGATCCGGACCGCGCTCGCTCTGCTTCGGGATTGCGTCGATCAGGCGTTCGCGCCGGTATAGACCAAGTCGGCCCGTTTCTCGAACGCTTCCGCAAAGAGCCGGAATGCGCGATCGAACATCGATCCCATCAGCGCGCCGAGAATGCGGTTCTTGAACTCGTAGTCGATGAAGAAATGAACGGAGCAGCCGCCGTCGGGCGTCGCCTCGAATGTCCAGCGGTTGTCGAGATAGCGGAACGGTCCGTCGATATATTTGACTTCGATGCGATGCTCCGCCCGGTTCAGAAGCACCTGCGTCGTAAAGGTCTCGCGGATCGCCTTGTAGCCGACCGTCATGTCGGCGAGCAGCAACTCCTTGCCGTCGCGCTCCTTGCGGGTTCTGACTGTGAGGGCCTCGCACAGCGGCAGGAATTGCGGATAGGACTCGACGTCGGCAACAAGGTCGAACATCTGATCGGGGGAGTGCTTCACCAAGCGTCTGGTTTCGAACTTCGGCATAAGACGCAGTTAGTTGGCGGCGGACACAAGATCAAGGAGGCTGGCAACCTCACCGCGCGTTTTCAGCGTGAAAATCGGCACGTTCGGCCCATGCCGCGCCATCTCCCGCTCAATGAGCGGCGCCACCTGGCGCTCGAAGTTCCAGATATAGGCCAGGAATTCGCGGTCGGGAAACCGTTCCGGGCATCCCGGCGCCATATCACGGCGAACACGGCCATAGCTCGTGGCAACCCGGCGAAACATACTGAGCAGGCAGAGCCATCGCGGCAGGCGCAGCCAGAGGACGACATCGGTCCGCGGCATGCGCAGATGGAAGCTCGATGACCCCGTTCCATCCATGATCCAGCGCTCCATGTCGACCGCCTCGGCGATGAGCGCCCGCTCCTCGGCCTTGTCGCGCTTCTGCCAGCCGGGAAGCCAGAAGAATTCCTTGTCCATCGACAGGTGCGGCAGAGCCAGTCTCTCACCGAGCGCACTTGCAAGCGTCGTCTTGCCGCCGCCGGAGCACCCGATAACGCAGATGCGGTTTGCGCGGGATATCACCGCGGCAGCGTCCGCGACGGTCTGGAGGTCATGCAGCATCTTCGCCTCCAAGTGGTTTGACGAGTTTTAGGAAACGGCCGCTTTCCGCACTATGACGACGCCGAAGGATAGCCGTCCCCTGAGGCTTCCGTCTAACCAGCCGGCCGCCCAAACTCCAGTTGCCGGGTTTGATGCGGCCACGGACACAAGGGCCCGCCCGAGCCACCCTAACCGCGCCAGCGCCGACCGGATTACGTTTCGTGTCAGACCCAGACCTTACTCGGCGGCGAGCAAAACCTTCTTTTCCCGTGCCGCCCGCAGGCGCGCAAAGTCGTCGCCGGCGTGGTGCGACGAGCGGGTGAGAGGGCTCGACGCCACCATCAGGAAGCCCTTGGTGTAGGCGACGGTCTCGTAGGACTTGAACTCTTCCGGCGTGACGAAGGCCTCGACCTTGTGGTGCTTGCGGGTCGGCTGCAGGTACTGGCCGATGGTCAGGAAGTCGACATCGGCGGTTCGCAGGTCGTCCATCAGCTGGAGGACTTCGTTCCGCTCCTCGCCGAGACCGACCATGATGCCGGACTTGGTGAACATGGTGGGATCGAGTTCCTTCACGCGCTGCAACAGGCGGATGGAGTGGAAGTAGCGGGCACCCGGACGGACGGTCAGATAATTGCCCGGCACGGTTTCCATATTGTGATTGAACACGTCGGGTTTCGCCGCAACGACACGCTCCAGCGCGCCGGGCTTCTTCAGGAAGTCCGGCGTCAGGATTTCGATGGTGGTTTCCGGCGAAGCGGCACGAATGGCCCAAATGACCTTTTCGAAGTGTTCGGCGCCGCCATCGGCAAGATCGTCGCGATCGACCGAGGTGATCACCACATGCGACAGGCCCATCTGCTTGACGGCCTTGGCGACATTCTCCGGCTCGGCCATGTCGAGCGCGTTCGGCTTGCCCGTGGCCACATTGCAGAAGGCGCAGGCGCGGGTGCAGATCTCGCCCATGATCATGAAGGTCGCGTGCTTCTTTTCCCAGCACTCGCCGATGTTCGGGCAACCCGCCTCTTCGCAGACCGTCACCAGCTTGTGCGAGCGCACGAGATCCCGCGTCTCGTGATAGCCCTTCGATGTCGGCGCTTTCACACGGATCCATTCCGGCTTGCGCAGCATCTCGGTGTCCGGCTTGTGGGCCTTTTCCGGGTGGCGCACGCGCGGCGCGTCGGTCGTGTTCTGTGTCCGGTCGAGAATGGTGACCATAGGTCCGATCTTTCTTCCCGCTTCCGCCGGCCCCTCTGCGGAACAAGCCATCAGCTTCTGGTGCTCGCCTTGCAGCCGCGCGCTTATCGCCCGCCCCGCAAGGACCTCAGAGCCGGCGAGACCGCCCGCTCCTCATCGTGTCGGCCCACGTTCGGCAGACCGACCATGCGCTGCCCCTCAGATGCGACCGTGCGCATCCGAGGTCAAGTCACGATCAGGCGTTCAGAGCCCGGCCGTAAGCGTCCAGCACGCTTTCCTTCATCGTCTCCGAAATCGTCGGATGCGGGAAGATGGTGTGCATCAGGTCTTCCTCGGTCGTCTCGAGGTTCATCGCGACGACGAAGCCCTGGATCAGCTCGGTCACCTCGGCGCCGACGAGATGCGCGCCGATCAGTTCTCCGGTCTTCTTGTCGAAGATGGTCTTCACCATGCCCTGGTCTTCGCCGAGCGCGATCGCCTTGCCGTTGGCGACGAAGGGGAAGCGGCCGACGCGGATCTCGCGGCCTTCCGCCTTGGCCTTGGCTTCGGTCAGTCCGACGGAAGCGACCTGCGGGTTGCAATAGGTGCAGCCCGGGATCTTCAGCTTGTCCATCGGATGAACATTCGGCAGGCCTGCAAGCTTCTCGATGCAGATGACGGCTTCATGCTCGGCCTTGTGCGCCAGCATCGGCGGGCCGGCGACGTCGCCGATCGCATAGAGGCCGGGCACATTGGTCTTGCCGTAGCCGTCGATGACGATGCAGCCGCGATCGGTCTTCACGCCCAACGCTTCGAGACCGAGATTCTCGATGTTGCCGACGACGCCGACGGCCGAGATCATGCGGTCGGCCGTGATCTTCTCGATCGTGCCGTCCTTCTTCTCGACATGCGCGGTGATGCTGTCTGCGCCCTTCTCGACCTTGGAGACCTTGGCTTCCAGAAGGATCTTCATGCCCTGCTTGTCGAACTGCTTCTTGGCGAAGGTCGAGATTTCGGCATCTTCGACCGGCATGACCTGGCCCAGAACTTCCACGACCGTCACATCGACGCCCATGGTCCGGTAGAACGAGGCGAACTCGATACCGATCGCGCCGGAGCCCATGACCAGCAGCGACTTCGGCATCTTCTCGGGCTTCATCGCCTCGAAATAGGTCCAGATCAGCTTGCCATCGGGCTCGATGCCAGGCAGCGCACGGGGACGCGCGCCGGTGGCGATGATGATGTGCTTGGCGGTGTAGGTGCCCTCGCCCAGCGTGTTCTTCGGGATCGGGCCCTGCGGCTGGACGATCGGCTTGGTGATCGGGCCGACGACGACTTCGCCGGGCTTCGTCAGCTTCGCTTCGCCCCAGATGATGTCGACCTTGTTCTTCTTGAACAGGAAGCCGACGCCGCCGTTCATGCGCTCGGCGATGCCGCGCGACCGGGCGACGATCGCCTGCAGGTCCGGGGAGATCGTGCCTTCGAGCTTCAGCCCGTAATTCTTCGCATGCTGGGCGCTGTGGAGCACGTCGGCGGAGCGCAGGAGCGCCTTGGTCGGAATACAGCCCCAGTTGGAGCAGATGCCGGCCAGATGCTCACGCTCGACGACGGCCACCTTCATGCCCAGCTGTGCTGCACGGATCGCCGCAATGTAGCCGCCGGGGCCGGAGCCGATGATGATCACGTCGTAATTCTGAGCCATGCCTTGCGTTTCCTGTGTTCGAGGCGCGCTCCGGGCGCTGCCGTTCGTGTTAGAGGCCGAGCATCACACGGACGATCGGCTCGAGTCCGCGTCCGATGGCTCTTGTATTCTCCGCATCGAGATGGATGCCGTCGATCGGCGTCGTCTTTGCCACAGATCCCGCGTCGAAAAATCCGCAGCCCGTTTCGTCGGCGAGATCCGCGTAGAGCGAGGCCAGCATCGCCGACTGCTCGCGCGCGCCGGCAAACATCGCGGCAAATGCAGCATTCGCCGTTTCGCAGGCTGCCGGCGGCGCGACGATCAGAACGTCCGGCGCGTCGGCCTCGAAGGACCAGGCATGATGCCGGATAAGCTCAACCAGCCGCTCGATGCCCTGAACGGCGCCGAACGCCGTCCCGTGCACCACGGGCTTCATGTCATTGGTGCCGAGCAGCAGGATCACGAGATCGATCGGATCATGGCTGTGCAGCACGGTCGGCAGGATGCGGGCGCCGTTGCGGTCCGCATCCGCCAGATGATCGTCGTAGGCGGTCGTGCGACCATTCAGTCCTTCGGCGATGACATGGACGCCCTCGCCCAGCGCATTGCCGAGCACCGTCGGCCAGCGATCCGCCAGCGCATGCCGCCCAGGGGCGGCCGCATCGTAACCCCAGGTAAGGCTATCGCCATAGCAGAGGACTGTTCTGGTGTTACTCATCGTCCGTCATTCCTGCGCCGCCAGATGGCCTATTGAACCGGAGAGCAGACATGCCCGCCGCCGGTCGCTATCGGCCGTTCGTCAGTTTCTCGACCTTGCGTTCCAGTTCGAAAATCCGTTCCTCGAAATCCCCGGTCACGAATTTCGACATCATCGTATCCGCGGTCAAAGCCTGCCGAATGGTTTTCTGGCCGCTTTCCAGCTTGTCCAGACGCTGCCGCACCTCGGTGAATTCTTCCCGCATTTCCGTGAATTGCTTCTGAATTTCTCCGCGGATCTCGCGCAGCAAAGGCAGGATCATGCTTTCCGGTTCATCCGCCATCGAGGATCTCCTTCACACCCATCCATTGTACCAGCATGCTCTGATATGGCGAGGCCATCGCCAAATGTCACGCGCATGCACGACAAAACAGATGAGAGGTCCTCCCTCAGAAAGGGAGGACCAGACGCGTGGGTTACACCAACATGCCCATCGGGTTTTCGATGTAGCGCTTGAAGGCGCCCAGCAGTTCGGCGCCGAGCGCACCGTCTACCGCGCGATGGTCGGTGGACAGGGTCACCGTCATGACGTTGGCGATCTTCATCTCGCCCTTCTTCACGACGACGCGCTCCTCGCCTGCACCGATCGCGAGGATCGTGGCATGCGGCGGGTTGACGACGGCGGCGAAGTTCTTGACGCCCATCATGCCCATGTTGGAAACCGCCGTCGTGCCGCCCTGATATTCGTCCGGCTTCAGCTTGCGGCCCTTGGCACGGGCACCGAGGTCCTTCATCTCGTTGGAGATGGCCGACAGGCTCTTCAACTCGGCGGAACGAACGATCGGGGTGATGAGACCGCCCGGGATCGACACGGCCACGCCGACATCGGCGTGCTTGTGCTTGACCATATTGGTCTCGGTCCAGGACACGTTCGCATCCGGGACATCCCGAAGCGCGAGCGCCAGTGCCTTGATGACCATGTCGTTGACCGACAGCTTGTAGACCGGCTTGCCGTCCTTCTCGGGAGCGGCGGCATTCAGCTGCGCGCGCAGCGCCAGGAGCGCATCCAGCTCGCAATCCACGCTGACGTAGAAATGCGGGATGGTCTGCTTGGACTCCTGGAGACGCTTGGCGATCGTCTTGCGCATGCCGTCATGCGGAACGAGATCGTAGGAGCCGTCGGCAAAGTTCTTGAGAACCTGCTCGTCGGACATGCCCTTCGGTGCAGAGGCTGCGGGAGCCGCCGCCGTCGTCGGTGCGGCCGATGGGGCCGTTGCAGCCTTGCCGGTCCCGCCGGCAACGGCTTTTTCGACGTCGCTCTTGATCACGCGACCCTTCGGGCCCGTGCCGGTCACGGCAGAGAGGTCGAGACCGGCTTCTTTGGCGAGACGGCGGGCGAGAGGCGAGGAGAAGACCCGCTTGTCGCCATCGGTCTTGGCAGCAGCGGGCGCCTGGCCCTGGGGCGCGGCCGGAGCCTTTGCCGCAGCAGGCGCTTCTGACGTCGACGCTCCGGATTCGGCCTTGGCAGGCTGAGCCTCGGCCTTCGGTGCGGACGCACCGCCGCCGGAGGCAGCCGCGCCGACATCCTCGCCGTCGGCGGCGAGGATCGCGATCAGGGCATTGACCTTGACGCCCTCGGTTCCGGCGGGAACGACGAGCTTGGCGACGACGCCTTCATCGACGGCTTCGACTTCCATTGTCGCCTTGTCGGTCTCGATCTCGGCGATGACATCGCCGGACTTGACGGTGTCGCCTTCCTTGACGAGCCATTTGGCAAGGTTGCCTTCCTCCATGGTCGGAGAAAGCGCGGGCATGGTGATGTTGATCGGCATGATCCCGCTTCCCTTACTTGTAGCAGACGGTCTTCACCGCCTCGACGACTTCACCGACGTTCGGCAGAGCCAGCTTTTCGAGGTTTGCCGCATAGGGCATCGGAACGTCCTTGCCGGCAATCGTGAGGATCGGCGCATCGAGATAATCGAAGGCCTGCTGCATGACGCGCGTCGCGATCTCGGTGCCGACGGAGGACTGCGGATAGCCTTCCTCGACGGTGACCAGACGGCCGGTCTTCTTGACCGATTCGATGATCGTCGGCAGATCCATCGGGCGGATCGTGCGCAGGTCGATCAGTTCGACATCGATGCCGTCCTTCTCGAGCTCGGCAATCGCCTTCAGCGAATAGGTCATGCCGATGCCGAAGGAGACGATGGTCACGTCCTTGCCGGTCTTGTGGATGCGGGCCTTGCCGATCGGAAGAACGAAATCGTCCAGCTTCGGAACGTCGAAGGACTGACCGTAGAGGATCTCGTTCTCAAGGAAGATGATCGGGTTCGGATCGCGGATCGCAGCCTTCAGCAGACCCTTGGCGTCCGCGGCGGAGTACGGCGCGATGACCTTGAGGCCCGGGATATGGCTGTACCAGGCTGCATAATCCTGGCTGTGCTGCGCGCCGACGCGGGCGGCAGCGCCGTTCGGGCCACGGAAGACGATCGGCGCACCCATCTGGCCGCCGGACATGTAGAGCGTCTTGGCAGCCGAGTTGATGATGTGGTCGATCGCCTGCATGGCGAAGTTGAACGTCATGAACTCGACGATCGGCTTCAGGCCCGCCATGGCGGCACCGACGCCGACCCCGGCAAAGCCGTGCTCGGTGATTGGCGTATCCACGACGCGACGTGCGCCGAATTCCTGCAGCAATCCTTGCGTGATCTTGTAGGCGCCCTGATATTCGGCAACCTCTTCGCCCATGACGAAGACATCGCCGTCGCGGCGCATTTCCTCGGCCATGGCGTCGCGCAGCGCTTCACGCACCGTCGTGGACACCATTTCCGTGCCGGCCGGGATATCCGGATCGGACGCGACATCGACCTTCGGTGCCGCGGGCACCTTGCTGTCGGCCTTCGCTGTCGGCTCGTCGCCCGATTCGCGGGCCTTGCCGCCGGCGTCGTTCGAGGTCGCGGCCGGCGTGTCGGCATCGGCCTTCGGGGCGGCGGGCTTCGCACTGGCCGCAGCATCGGCGCTCTCGCCGTCCTGCAGCAGGATGGCGATGGCCGTGTTGACCTTGACGTTCTCGGTGCCGGCTTCGATCAGGATCTTGCCGATCGTGCCTTCATCGACGGCTTCCACTTCCATGGTGGCCTTGTCGGTCTCGATTTCGGCGATCACATCGCCGGAGGCGACGGTGTCGCCTTCCTTCTTCAACCATTTGGAGAGCGTACCTTCTTCCATGGTCGGGGAAAGGGCGGGCATCAGAATTTCAATAGGCATGGATCAATCCCTCGTCCCGGATCACAGAAGAATATCGGTGTAGAGCTCGGATACATCCGGCTCCGGATCGTTCTGCGCGAAATCGGCGCTGTCGGCCACGATGTCGCGGACGTCCTTGTCGATCGCCTTCAGCTCGTCCTCGGTGGCCCAGCCCTTCTCCAGCAGGCGAGCCTTGACCTGCTCGATCGGGTCGTGCTCGGACCGCATCTTCTGAACTTCGTCCTTGGAGCGATACTTCGCCGGGTCGGACATGGAGTGGCCGCGATAGCGGTAGGTCTGCATTTCGAGAATGACCGGACCCTTGCCCTCGCGGCAATGGGCAACCGCTTCGTCGCCGGCTGCCTTGACCGCACGGACGTCCATGCCATCGACCTGATAGCCGGGGATGCCGATCGCGGCGCCGCGCTGCGAGAAGTCGACGCCGGCAGACGCGCGGGCAACGGACGTACCCATGGCGTAGCGGTTGTTCTCGATGATGTAGATGCAGGGCAGCTTCCAGAGCGCCGCCATGTTGAAGCTCTCATAGACCTGGCCCTGGTTGGCCGCGCCGTCGCCGAAATAGGCGAGAGAGACATTGTCGTTGCCGCGATAGCTGTTGGCGAAGGCGAGACCGGTGCCGAGCGACACCTGCGCACCGACGATGCCATGGCCGCCGTAGAAATTCTTTTCCTTGGAGAACATGTGCATGGAGCCGCCCTTGCCGCGGGAGTAGCCGCCCTGGCGCCCCGTGAGCTCGGCCATGACGCCGCGTGCGCTCATGCCGGTTGCGAGCATGTGGCCGTGGTCGCGGTAACCGGTGATGACCTGGTCGCCTTCCTTCAACGCCAGCTGCATGCCGACGACGACAGCTTCCTGGCCGATGTAGAGGTGACAGAAGCCGCCGATGAAGCCCATGCCGTAGAGCTGGCCGGCCTTTTCTTCGAAACGGCGGATCAGGAGCATCTCCCGATACGCCTTGAGATCCTCCTCCCGATCGAATTCTACGATCGTGCCGTTGGCGAAATCCTTGACGGCAGATTTGCCGCGGCTGGATACGGGCGCGTTTTGACGCGATGCCATGCGATCCTCCCTATGGTTGGCGTTTTGCGGCTACCATAAGCAAAGTGCGTGACAACAGCAATGCTATATTTGCATGGCTTATATTCAGCGCAAGAGACTGAAAAATCTGTGAAAATCGTGATTAACTTAATTCGGGTTAAATCGCACTCTCAGTGGAAGATCACGATCTCGTCGGCGCGGGACATATTGAGCCCGAACCGGGCCTTTTCGTCCAGCATGTCGCGCTCCATGGAGCCGTCGCTGAGCAGGGCGACTTCCTTTTCCAGCAACTGGCGCTTCTCGGTCAGCTCCTTCAACGTCGCCTGCCGCTCGACGCGCTGGCGGTCGAAGATTTCCGTCGCCCGGAGCCCGAAATCGCCGTGGATCGAATGATAGGAGAAATAGGACAGGAAGGCGACCGTGATGAGCGGCATGGCAAACCGCCCGAGTTTCCGCTTCCGATGATGCTTGGTCCACATACGCTGACGCCCTGCTACTCTACTGGTCTTCAAGCTAGCAGCCATGTGTTAATCGAGCGTTGACCATACCGAACATTGGGCCGAGGCGACCTGAAAACGAAAAAGCCCGGGCCTCCTTGCGGAAGCCCGGGCTCGAGACGACGACGTCGGGAAATCAGCCGCGCAGGATGGAGCGACCCATGTACTGCGCCTGCGGGCCGAGCTGCTCTTCGATGCGGATCAGCTGGTTGTACTTCGCCGTCCGGTCGGATCGGGCGAGCGAGCCGGTCTTGATCTGGCCGCAGTTGGTGGCGACGGCGAGATCGGCGATCGTGCTGTCTTCGGTCTCGCCCGAACGGTGCGACATGACGGCGGAGTAGCGGGCCTTGTGCGCGGTTTCCACCGCGTCGAGGGTTTCCGACAGCGAGCCGATCTGGTTGACCTTGACGAGGATCGAGTTGGCAACGCCCATCTTGATACCGTCGCGCAGGCGCTTGGAGTTGGTGACGAAAAGATCGTCGCCGACGAGCTGGACCTTGGAGCCGATCTTGTCGGTCAGATACTTCCAGCCGTTCCAGTCGTCTTCGCCCATGCCGTCCTCGATCGAGAAGATCGGGTACTTGGCGGCGAGTTCCGCGAGGTAATCCGCCATGGCTTCCGGCTCCAGCACGCGGCCTTCGCCTTCCAGGTGGTACTTGCCGTCCTTGAAGAACTCGGTCGAGGCGCAGTCGAGCGCGATGAACATGTCCTCGCCCGGCTTGTAGCCGGCTTTTTCGATCGAGCTCATGATGAAGTCGAGCGCGGCCGGAGCCGATGCGAGACCTGGCGCGAAGCCGCCTTCATCGCCGACATTGGTGTTGTGGCCATCGGCCGACAGCTGCTTCTTCAGCGTGTGGAACACTTCCGAGCCCATGCGAACGGCGTCGCGGATGGAGTCGGCGCCAACGGGAACGATCATGAACTCCTGGAAGTCGATCGGGTTGTCGGCATGGGCACCGCCATTGATGATGTTCATCATGGGGACCGGCAGGTAATGGGCGTTCGGGCCGCCGATGTAGCGATAGAGCGGCAGGCCGGCCGATTCGGCAGCGGCCTTGGCGACGGCCAGGGAGACACCGAGAATGGCGTTGGCGCCGAGGCGCGACTTGTTCTCGGTGCCATCGAGCTCGATCATGACCTGGTCGATCTGGATCTGGTTCTCGGCATCGAGGCCGCCGATGGCTTCGTAGATTTCGCCGTTGACGAACTCGACGGCGCGTTCGACGCCCTTTCCGAGATAGCGCGAGCCACCGTCGCGCAGTTCGACCGCCTCATGGGCACCCGTCGATGCGCCGGAGGGAACCGCGGCACGGCCGAAGCTGCCGTCTTCGAGATGCACGTCGACTTCGACCGTCGGATTGCCACGGCTGTCCAGAATTTCGCGGCCGATGATGTCGATGATGGTTGTCATGGTCTCTTCCCTGTCTTTGGGTGGGGGGCGGATGGCCTGTCTTAATCGACGGCCATGAAATTACAATGGCAGCGCCTCAGCGCTTGGCGATGGAATCGAAGGCAAGCAGCGTTTCGAGCAGACGCGGCATGTCGTCGAGGCTGACCGTGTTCGGACCGTCCGACGGGGCGTTGTCCGGATCCTCATGGGTCTCGATGAAGACGCCGGCGACACCGACCGCGACGGCGGCGCGCGCCAGCGTCTCGACAAATTCGCGCTGACCGCCGGAGGACGTGCCCTGCCCGCCCGGCTGCTGGACCGAATGGGTGGCATCGAACACAACGGGCGCGCCGAGGCCCGCCATGATCGGCAGCGAGCGCATGTCGGAGACCAGCGTGTTGTAGCCGAAGGAGGCGCCGCGCTCGCAGAGGAGAACATTCGGGTTGCCGCTGTCGGTGAACTTGGCGAGCACGTTCTTCATGTCCCACGGCGCCAGGAACTGGCCCTTCTTGACGTTGATGGTCCGGCCGGTCTTGGCGGCGGCGACCAGCAGGTCCGTCTGTCGGCAGAGGAAAGCCGGGATCTGCAGAATGTCGACGGTCGGAGCGACCAGCGCGCAGTGCTCCTCGGTATGGATATCGGTCAGAACCGGGAAACCGTATTCCGTCTTGAGGTCGGCGAAGACCTCCATCGCCTTTTCAAGACCGATGCCGCGCTTGCCGGACAGCGACGTGCGGTTGGCCTTGTCGAAGGACGACTTGTAGACGAGGCCGAGGCCGAGCTTGTCGCAGAGTTCGACCATGCGGCCGGCGATCATGAAGGCGTGGTCGCGGCTCTCCATCTGGCAGGGGCCGGCAATCAGAGACAGTTTCGACCCTTGCGAGAAGGTCACGGCGCGGGCGCCTTCGCCGACGACGACGGATGCATTGGTTTTCATGGTCATTCTCCAAAGACGAAGATAGCGCCCTGTCCGGGCGCCGGAGGCACGAGCAGGCTGTCGCCACGCTTGACGTGGTCGATGTGGTTTGCGGCGAAAATGGCTTGCGTCGCGGCGATATCGGCAACGGTAAAGACGAGCGCGCGGGCGCGCAGTCCCCGCTCCGCAGACGCTTTCTCGACACCGAGGAAAGCCCGCATTCCCGCGTCGTTCAGAACGGAGATCTGGGCGTTTTCGGCTTGGATGTCCATGCCGAAGGAATGCGCCTCCGTTTCGCGCTCGTCCACCACCTGCTGCAGAAAATACTGGAAGTCGGTCGGATTGGGCTCGGACAGGATGACCTTCCTGATGCCCGTCACGCCATTCTCATGGGTTTCAAGAGCAGAGCGGTCGGCAGGCAGCGGCTGGACACGCTGGCAGGTGAAGCAGAACAGGTCCGGGGCACGCAGATCGCTGGCGAACGCCAGCCGGAACTGCCCGATCGCCTCCCCGCCATCCGGCCGCGTCATCGGCCGCGAGAACTCAAGGATATCACCGCCGGAAAGACCATTGGTCTGAAACCGCGCATGGTCGGCAACAGCATCATCGGTGGAGAAGACAAGCGCGGAGAAGCCATCCTGTCCCCGGCGAAAGCGATAGGCCTGGTCGCGCGCAACGAAAGCGTTCCCTTGCAGGGCAGCCGCTTCGCAATCTTCGCGCTGGGCGACGGCCAGCGGTTCGAGATAGGTCTTGTCGGCGAGGAAGACGCAGGCATTCTCGGTGCCGAAGGGGTGCGGCGCATCCCCGGCAACGGTGAAGCCGAGGCTTGAGAGGCGCGTGCGGGCCGTCGTCAGATCGACGACCGGCAGAACGAGATGATCGAGATGGCGGCGGACATGGCCTGCGATCGCCGGTCGGTCGTCTCTCATCGTCCGCTTCTCCTCGTCACGCCGGCACGGAGCAGGCGTTCCCGGGTGCTTGGCATCTTCGGGCCGACAATTCAAGGCTGGAGTTGGTTTGGACGATCGAACCCTGCGGGCCTGGTTCAGTCGCAGTTCCTGAGTTGACCGGCATAGGACGATGCGAGAGCGGCCGAGCGACGGGCCGTCGCCTGCAGGCCCGCATTGCCGCGCCAGGAGCCGCGGGCGTAGCCGGCATCGCCGGAGTAGTAGGCGAGATAGAGGTTATAGGCGTCGTTGAGCGCGATGCCGTTCTTGCGGTGGTTGCGGGCGTGGTACCAGCCCACGAAATGGATCGCGTCGGCGAAATTCGTTCGCTTGGCCATCCAGCGTCCCGTCGAGGCGCGGTATTCGTTCCACGTTCCGTCGAGCGCCTGCGAATAGCCGTACGCGCTGGACACCCGCTTCCACGGAATGAAGCCGAGGAGCTTCGTGCGCGGGGGTTTGGCATAGGGCTGAAAGTTGGATTCCGTGTAGATCGTCGCCATCAGAATGGGGACAGGCACGCCATACTGGTTCTCGGCGTGCCGTGCGGCGCGTTGCCAATTGTTGAACCACCCGTCGCGCTGCTCGAAGATCGCGCAGGCATTCCGGGTGTTCTTCGGCGCCGTTGCACAGCCGGCAAGCGCCATCAGGGCGACGATCATCAATACACGCATCGCTCTCGATCCACGTTCGAAAGAAATGAATGGCAGGTAAATGTTAAAAGAAGGTTTTGATCGATCGATCGGGCGATCGAGAGGTCAGACCGTGCGCCGATAGAACCGCGTGTCGAGCGCCATTCGCGGGAAGGCGGCCGACAGGTCGCCGGCATCGATCAGCTCGAAGCCGTTCTTTTCGTAGAAGCGATGCGCGGCGAGAAACCGATCGGTCGTTCCGAGCAGAACGGCGGAGAAGCCCTTTGCCGTCGCATGCGACAACAGCGTATCGAGGAGCTGCTGCGCGATGCCATGCGTCGCGCCGCGATGGCTGGCGGCGACGAACATCTTGCGCAGAGCGCCCTGCCCGTCGCCGAGATCTTTCAGCGCGATCGTGCCGACGATCCGGCCGCCATCGTCCGCCACCCAGAATTCGCCGGGCCCCTGTCGATAGAAGCCGTCGATATCGCCGAGGTCGGGCTGGTCGGCCGCCGTGATTGAAAAGCCGAACTCGCCCGACTGGATGGGCACGATCAGTTCGATGATGCCCGCTTCGTCTCCGGCCCCTGCGGGCCGGATGGTGATGACGGCGTCGGCGACCTCCCCGCTCGGCACGGCGCGGCTCAGACGAGCCGTGTCTGCTCGACCGCGGCTTCGATGAAGCTGGCGAAGAGCGGATGGGGGTCGAGCGGCCGGGACTTCAGCTCCGGGTGATACTGGACGCCGATGAACCACGGATGATCCGGATACTCGATCGTTTCCGGAAGGACGCCGTCTGGCGACATGCCCGAGAAGACGAGGCCGCAGTTTTCGAGGCGATCCTTGTAGTCGATATTGACCTCGTAGCGGTGACGATGGCGCTCGGAGATATCGCCGGAGCCGTAGATGTCGGCGATCTTCGTGCCCTTCTTCAGCGAGGCCTTGTAGGCGCCGAGGCGCATGGTGCCGCCGAGGTCGCCGGAAGCCGTGCGCTTCTGAAGTTCGTTGCCCTTGATCCACTCGGTCATCAGACCGACGACCGGCTCGGCCGTCGGGCCGAATTCGGTCGAGGATGCCTTTTCGATGCCGGCCAGGTTTCGCGCCGCTTCGACCACAGCCATCTGCATGCCGAAGCAGATGCCGAAATAGGGCACCTTGCGTTCACGCGCGAAACGGGCGGCCAGGATCTTGCCTTCGGACCCGCGCTCACCGAAGCCGCCGGGCACGAGAATGCCGTTGACCTTCTCGAGGTAGGGCGCCGGGTCTTCCTTTTCGAAGACCTCCGACTCGATCCATTCGAGCTTGACCTTCACCCGATTGGCGATCCCGCCGTGATACAGGGCTTCGATCAGCGATTTATAGGCGTCCTTGAGGCCGGTATATTTGCCGACGATGGCGATCGTGACCTCGCCTTCCGGCGTGCGGATCCGGTCGTAGACGTTTTCCCAGCTGTCGAGACGCGGCTTCGGCGCAGGTTCGATGCCGAAGGCAGCAAGCACTTCCGAATCGAGGCCTTCCTTGTGATAGGCGATCGGCACGTCGTAGATGCTGGCCACATCAAGCGCCTGGATGACGGCGGACGGGCGAACGTTGCAAAACAGCGAGAGCTTGCGGCGCTCGGCTTCCGGGATTTCGCGGTCGGCGCGCACCAGCAGGATGTCGGGGTGGATGCCGAGAGCCTGCAGTTCCTTGACGGAATGCTGCGTCGGCTTGGTCTTCAGCTCGCCCGCAGCCGAGATATAGGGCATCAGCGTCAGGTGGACGTAGATGGCGGCACCGCGCGGCAGGTCGTTCTTCAGCTGGCGGATCGCTTCCATGAACGGCATGGCCTCGATGTCGCCGACCGTGCCGCCGATCTCGCAGATGACGAAGTCGTATTCCTCGTTGCCCTCGGTGACGAAATTCTTGATCTCGTTCGTAACGTGCGGAATGACCTGAACCGTCGCGCCGAGGTAATCGCCGCGGCGTTCCTTGTCGATGATGTTCTTGTAGATGCGACCTGTGGTGATGTTGTCGGTCTTGGTGGCCGAGCGGCCGGTGAAGCGCTCGTAGTGACCGAGATCGAGGTCGGTTTCAGCGCCGTCGTCGGTGACGAACACCTCGCCGTGCTGCGTCGGGCTCATGGTGCCTGGATCGACGTTCAGGTAGGGGTCGAGTTTGCGAAGCCGCACCCGATAACCACGGGCCTGCAGCAACGCGCCGAGAGCGGCTGCGGCAATCCCTTTTCCAAGGGACGAAACCACGCCGCCGGTGATGAATACATATCGCGCCATGGGCTTGACCGGATACCTTTTCGAGACTGATTCCGCCATCGAAAAATGCCGCACTCCCCAGATTTCGAGGGGGCGGCGTCGATGACGCACAAAAGAAAACCGGCGGAAAACAGGTTCCGCCGGTCGGATTGAGATGCGCTCTGCTTACTGCGCGGTCGGTGCGCCGGTGCCTGTCGATGCAGGCGGCGTGGCCGGTGCGGCAGCAGGTGCGTCCGTCGTCGGCGCCGGCGCGGCCGGGGTCGTCGTGGCGGCTGGTGCCATCGTATTCGCCGGAGCCATCGTGTTAGAAGGCGCCATCGTGTTGGAAGGCGCCATCGTGTTCGAGGGAGCGGGCGCTGCGGGCGTCGTTGCGGCCGGAGCCGTTGTTGCCGGAGCGGAGGTGGCCGGCGCGGCACTCGCCGGCGCATCGCCACCGGTCGGAACGCCGTTGCTCTGTGCAGCCGGTGCCGGTGCCGGGGTCGCCGGTGCGGGGGTCGCAGGCGTGGTCGTCGTGCCGCCGAGCGAATCGAGAACGCCGTTCCCATTGTTGGTCGTGCCGGGGATGCGATCGAGGACGTCCGTCGCATTCGGCTGGTAGCGGGCGTAGATGCTCATGGCGAGCGCGAGGACGAAGAAGAGCGTTGCGAGGATCGCCGTCGTGCGCGTCAGCGCGTTCGCCGTGCCGCGTGCGGACATGAAGCCGGAGCCGCCGCCGACGCCGAGACCGCCGCCTTCCGAGCGCTGGATCAGCACGACGCCGATCAGCGCCAGTACGACCATGAGATAGATGACAAGCAATACTTCCTGCATTTCGTCCAGTCCTGGCTTGAAGCGCGCCGGACCCCGGCCGTGTCGCCGTTCGTCACCCGCACTTGACGTCTCTTTTGCCGCAAATCTTCACGAAAAGCCGGGCACGGAAAGGCCGCGTGTTCCCGGCCGCGTCCTCGCAGCGAATTTCGGTTTCGCGGGCTCAATATACCAAGCAGCCCGCTATTCCAAGCCCGATGATTCAGCCGAGCAGCTGCTCGTATGCGCCGTAGATGGCGAGGAAGTCCTGCGCCTTCAAGCTTGCGCCGCCGATCAGGGCGCCATCGACGTTGGCGATGCCCATCAACTCGACCGCATTGGCCGGCTTGACCGAGCCGCCATAGAGAATCCGTAAGGCCGCACCCTCGTCGCCGAAGCGGGCCGTGAGTTCCTTGCGCATGAAGGCATGCGCCTCCTCGATGTCGGTCACAGTCGGCGTCAGGCCGGTGCCGATCGCCCAGACCGGTTCGTAGGCGATCACGGTGTTCTGCGCCGTGATGCCGTCCGGCAGCGAGCCGTCGAGCTGCCGCTTCAAAATGTTGAGCGTTTGTCCGGCCTTGCGCTCGTCACCCGTCTCGCCGATGCAGACGATGGCTGTGAGACCGGCGGCCAGGGCCGCTTCCGTCTTTGCCCGCACGATCGCGTCGGTCTCGGCGTGGTCGGTCCGGCGCTCGGAGTGTCCGACGATGACATGGGTGCCGAAACAGTCGGCGACCATTTCCGCGGAGATATCGCCCGTATGGGCGCCGGAAACGGCGACGTGGCAATCCTGCGCACCGATGGCGAGCGGGCTGTCGTCGCAAAGCGCCGTTGCCACGTAGAGAAGCGTTGCCGGCGGGCAGATGAGCACCTCGACCTTCTCCGACAGCGGGCCCTTGACCCCTTCTGCCATTGCCTTGATCTGGTCGAGAGAGGCGCGGAGCCCGTTCATCTTCCAGTTCCCCGCAACAAGCGGACGCACATCAGGTGTCATTCGGCTTTCTCCCGTTTTCCGACGATGGATCGGCCGTAGCAAATCCCTCCGGTCGTGGAAAGCGTTCATCACGCGCGGCTTGAAAAAGCCTCTGCCCGACGCGGCGCCGGGCAGAAAACGGGAGTCGGGTCGAGCGTCCCGCCTCAGCCCATCTGGCTGCCGACGAAATCCTTGACGATGCGGATGATGCCGCGGCCGAGGAGGTCGTCGAGCGCGTCGACGAACTGGTCGACATGCTTGCGTTCGCAGATCAGCGGCGGCTCGAGCCGGATGACGTTGCGATTATACTCAGTAAAGGCGACGAGCGTGTCGTAATCCCGCAAGAGCAGCGCGCCGATGAAGCCGGAGAGCGAGCCCTTGAGCTTGTCGTCGAGCATGCCGATGACCGGGCGCAGGACCAGCGGCATCGTCTGGCTGAAATCCTGGAACTCGAGCCCAACCATGAGGCCCTGCCCGCGAACCTCCTTGATGATCTTCGGGTATTTTTCGCGCAGGGCGTCGAGACGGGCGAGCAGGTAGGCCCCCTGCTCCGCCGCGTTGTCGATCAGCGCCTCGTCGTACATGATGTTCAAGGCTTCGATCGCGGTGACGCAGGCCTCGCCCATGCCGCCGAAGGTGGCCATCGCGTGGATCATCGCCGTCTTCGGCGTTCCATAGGCCTTCATGTAGATCTCGCGCCGGGCGATCATGGCGCCAACGGCCGCCTTGCCGCCGCCGAGCGACTTGGCAAGCGCCGTGATATCCGGCACGACATTCTCGTGCTCGAAGGCGAAGAAGCGTCCGGAACGGCCGTAGCCGCACTGGACCTCATCCGCGACCCAGACGACGCCATAGCGATCGCAGAGCGCACGTAGCTCCTTCCAGAAGCCATCGGGCGCCCGGATGATGCCGCCGCCGCCCTGAATGGTTTCGAGCACGATCGCTCCGATCTGGGGATCGCTTCGGAAAGCGCTCTCGATCGCCTCGATATTGCCGAAAGGCACCCGGACGGTATTGCCGGAGACCGAGAAGTCGGCCCGGTAGAGTGCGCCGTCGGTGATGTTCAGCACGCCCTTCGTCTTGCCGTGGAAGGAATTTTCGGCATAGACGACCTTCGGCCGCTTCGGGCCGGCCGCGCGCTCGGCGAGCTTGACGGCGGCTTCCATCACCTCGGAGCCGGACGAGCCGAGGAACACCATGTCGAGATCGCCGGGCGAAATGGTCGCGAGGTTCTTCGCAAAAGCCGCCGCATATTGCGACATGAAGGCGATGGCGATCTCGTGGCGGTTTTCGTCCTGGAAGCGCTTGCGCGCCTCCAGCAGGCGCGGATGGTTGTGACCGAAGGCGAGCGATCCGAAACCGCCGAAGAAATCGAGGATCTTCCGCCCGTTCTGGTCGGTATAGTACATGCCCTCGGCGCTCTCGATCTTCACCTTGTGAAAACCGAGCAGCTTCATGAAGTGGAGCTGGCCCGGATTGACGTGATCCTTGAACAGGGTGGTCATTTCCGGAACGGTCAGGGCCTTGGCGTCCTCGACCGTCAGAAGATCGGGCTTTCCGACCCGCGTGCGGACGGGCTGCGGGCCTTCGATGGCGGGCGCGTCGATCAGGACGCGGGCGGGCGTATCGAGCATGTTGAACGGTCCCTCTTATTCGGCCGGCAGGGCGGCAGGCGTGCCGACGGTGCCCGTGGATTTCTTGGCGCGATATTCGTCATAGGCGGCAATCAGCATGGCGCCGTCGTTGAACTGGGCCTTCCAGCCGAGTTCCTGTTTCAGCTTGCCGGTTTCGCGAACGCACATCTCGTCGGCGATCAGATACTGCTCCGGATCCATGATCGGCAGGTTGATCGCATCGAAGGCGGCCAGCGTCGCCTTGACGGCAAAGCCCGGCGTCGGGATCAGGATCGATTTCGAACCGGCATGCTGGATGAGGCCACCCAGGAGCTGGCGCACGGACGGGGGATTGTCGGAGCCGAGATTATAGGCTTCGTTCGGCACGCCGCCCTTCCAGGCGAGACGCGCGGCCTCGGCGCAGTCGAACACGGAGATGAACTGGTAGGGCGCCTTGCCCGAGCCGATCATCGGCACCGGCAGGTTGGCGTCGATCAGCTTGAACAGCTTTTCGAGGATGCCGAGACGGCCCGGGCCGATGATGAGGCGCGGGCGGAAGATCGAGATCCGCATGCCTTTTTCGCGGTAGACCTGGCAGAGTTGCTCGGTCGCCCATTTCGACTTGCCATATTCGCCGAGCGGCTTCACCGGATGATCTTCCGCCTGCGGCGATCGAACGGTATGGCCGTAGATCATGTCCGTCGTGAACTGGACGAGGCGATTGGCGCCGGAGGCCTCCATCGCCTTCATGATGTTCTCGGCGCCGTAATAGTTGACCGGCCAGAAGAACTTCCAGCGCTTGGACCGCACCTGCAGCGGCGACAGCATCTTGGCCGCCATGTTGTAGACCATGTCGTCGGGGCCGATATCGACCTTCGTGACCTGTTCCAGATCCGTGACGTCGCAGGAGACGAAACGGACGCGGCCCTGGGCGTAGTGCGGCAGGTCCGACTTGACGATGTCGGCGATCAGGACCTGCTCGCCTTCGTTGACGAGGCGCTCGGCAAGATGGCGACCGACAAAGCCGTCGCCTCCGAAAATGATGTGTTTCATGTCGGGCTCCCAATGTGGATGGATTTTGCAGCGGGGGTATCCGTCGCCGCGATGGTCTCGGGCGTCGAGCGGCCGGACTGGGCGATGAGGACCGTTCCCACGCAGATGAAACCGATGCCAGCGATGCGCCAGGCGTTCAGATCCTCGCGGAAAATGAAATAGGCAAAGACCGCCACGGCAACATAGGCAAGGCTGAGGAAGGGATAGGCGAAGGAAAGCTCGACCTTCGACAGCACGTAGAGATGCGACACCATGGAGATGGCGAAGGTGGCGAGACCGGCAAAGACCCAGGGGTTGAACAGGATCTGGAAGAACCGGGCAATCGCTGTGTCGGGCGTAAACGTCAGTGGGCCAAGGCTGAGCATGCCCTGCTTCAGCATCAACTGCGCCGCCGCATTGGTCAGCACGGTAAAAAGAATGAACGCCAGATATTTCATATCGTCATCCCTTTCGGGCTCCCGGTCCAGTCCCGCATCTCGGTCCAGTCCATCTTACGCAAGAGAATCCACCATTCCGTGAAACTTGCTGATTTCTTTTCATAAAATTGTCTTTATCCGCCCCGTCAAAGCGCCATGGCGGTGCGCCGCCAGAAATCGGACATCATGGCGGGATCGCGCATCGCCTCGAGCTTTCTCCACCCCGGAAAAGAGGCGGCAAAGGTCTGCGGGCTCATGCGGGCATCCTTGTACGGATTGACCGCGCCCCCGGCGGACAGGACGATCCGATCGAGCGCATCGAGGAGCTTCCGCGTGCCCTCGCCCTGATTGGCGAAATCGAGCGTGAGCGTGAAGCCGGGGCGCGCAAAGGACAGCAGGCCGCGCGAAGGCTGATCGCCGAAACGTTTGAGAACGGTCAGAAAGGAGCCGTGCCCCGCCGCCCGCGCGGTCTCCATCAGCTTTGCCGTCACCGCGGGCGCAACATCGGCCGGATAGACGCTCTGGTGCTGGTAGAGACCCTTGGGGCCGTAGAGACGGTTCCAGTTCCGGATGGCGTCGAGCGGGTAGAAATAGCCGGACCATTTGACCGTCTCGACGGTTTCCCCCGGCTTCGCCTTGCGCAGATAGGCCGCATTGAACGCCTTCAGCGTCAAGCGGTTGAGAAGACTGACGGGCGGGGTCGCTGGAATCCCGAGCGTGCGTCCGCCCGGCAGATCGGGAAAATCGCAGGAGGCATCGGCATGATCGCCGGCAAGGAGGATGCCCCGGCCGGCCTTGCGCCCGGTCGCGAGCTGGTCGATCCAGGCGACGGAATATTCATGCTCGGCATCGACACGGTCGATCATCCCGAAATAGGCATCGAGGCTGTCGAAGCGGATCGTGTGCTGCTGGATATGGGCGGACGGGACCTTCATCATCTGCAGGTCGATATCGAGGATGAGGCCCGTCAGGCCCAAGCCGCCGATGGTGGCGCGGAACATGTCCGGGTTTTCGGTCTCGGAACAGGTGAGAACGCCACCATCCGACCGCAGCAGCGTCAGCCGGCGGATGTGGCTTCCGAAGGTGCCGCGCGCATGGTGATTCTTGCCGTGCACATCGTTGGCGACAGCACCGCCGAGGGTGACATGGGCGGTGCCGGGGGTCACCGGCAGGAAGAAACGGTGCGGCACGGCGCGGGCGAGAACCGCCGAGAGAGAGACCCCGGCCTCGGCCGACAGAAGACCGGTGCCCGGATCGAAGCCGTGGATGCGGCCGCGTCTGCGGTTGTCGATCAGCAGACCTGCATCATTGTGGCAGCTGTCGCCATAGGAACGGCCGTTGCCGAACGGGAGGTATCCCTCAAGCGCTGCCGTGTGGATACCGTCCTCGAAGGTATCCGGGCTGATGGCGCGGCGCGGCCGCGTGTCGAGACGACCCCAGCAGTCGAACGTCGGAGCCTCGCGTGTTTTCGTCGTGTCCCTCATCAGATGCCGACCGCCCCGATCATCACGAGCACCCCGCCCGCAGCCATGGTGGCGATGCTGCGCCAGTCGCGCATGATGAAGACGACGGGATCCTCGTGCAGACTGCCGCGCCGGGCGAGCATCCAGATGCGCAGCAGCATGTAGAGGACCATCGGGCAGAGCGGCCAGAGCGCGGCCGGCATGCTGTACATCTGCTGCATCTCGACGCTGTGGATGTAGAGCGCCAGAACCAGCGCGGATGCGAAGGCGGAGGATATGCCCGCCTGCCCGACCATCTCGAAATCGACCTGCATATAGCCGCGTCCCGGAACCTGGGCGCGGGCCTCGCCGCCATGCTCGTCCAGCTCCACATAGCGTTTCACCAAAGCGAGGCTGAGGAAGAAGAAGATCGAAAAGGCAAGAAGCCAGAAGGACAGCACCGTTTCGGTCGCCGTCGCGCCGGCGATGATCCGGATGGTGTAGAGACCCGCCAGCGTGAAGACATCGACGAGAAGTTTTCGCTTGAGAAAGAATGTGTAAGCCGTGGTTATCGCGAGATATATTCCGAGCGTGACGACGAACTCGCCGGGCATTCGCAGCGTCAGTGCGGCTGCTGCCAGAAGGAGGCTCGCCGCCAGCGCCAGACCGGTCGGCAGGGACATGCGGCCGCTTGCAAGCGGGCGGAAACGCTTTTTCGGATGGCGGCGGTCGTTCGTCAGGTCGGAGATATCGTTGATGACATAGACGGCCGATGCGAGAAAGCTGAAGGCGAAGAAGGCGATGACCGTGTTGATCAAGGCCGCCCGATCGAGGATGTCGTGATCGAGCGCCATCGGCACGGCGATCAGGATATTCTTTGCCCATTGATGGACGCGTATGGATTTCAGCGTGTCTTTGAGCCCGCTCGTACCGGTCTCCAGATGCTCTGCATCGTGGCGGCGGCGCCAGGCTTCGGCTGCGCGGTCCGGCGCGACGACGATGGCTTTGCGCGCGGCGTCGAACACCGGGACGTCATCGCGGCTGTTGCCCATGTAGTCGAACCCCGCATCGCCGTAGCGCGCGACCAGTTCCCGGCACTTGCGATGGCGCGTCAGGTTGTGGGTGCGGGAGGAATGCAGGACTTCGGTGAAGACGCCGGTATGGGCCGCGACATCGAGCGCCACCCGCTCCGCGGCCCCGGTGACGAGCACGACGTCGCGACCGGTCTCCCGCTCCTGCCGCAGCCGCGCGATCACCTCCGGGCGATAGGGCCAATCGGCACCGGTGCGCCCGGATCGTACGGCGACCTCATGTTTCAGATGCGCCTTGCCGCGCAGTGCCCAACGAAGGAGCGCGAACACCATCAGCGGATTGCGGAACAGCAAAACGGCGACGCCTTCCCACAGCGTGTCCGCCGCGACGAGCGTCCCGTCCAGATCGACGCAAAGCGGAACAAGCCGTGTGTCGGTTCGCGCATCCATCATCGCACTCCCGTGTTCTCAGTGCCGGGAAGATGTCATGCGGTGCTTTCAGAAAAACGAACGGCAGGCCGCACGAAGGCGAGACTTCAATCGGTGGTTAATGAAGAGAAAATCGCTCAGGTTGTATCTATCGCGAGAGGATCCAGTTGATGGCGTCCCGCCAGTCGGTCATCCGGACCGGCGTGCCGTGCGTTCCCGTTTGAAACAGGACGAAGCGGGTGGGGTAGCCGCCTTTCTTCAAGCGCGTGTAGAGCGCCGCCTGGTCGTCCGCCCTGTACGTCTTGTCAGCGCTGCCATGGCTGAAGAACATCGGCAGCTTGCGGGCGAAGGCCGCACTTTTGGTGAAATCCGGATCGGTTGCGCCGCCCATGACCATCATGCCGGAAAGCTGCTTGACGGCGGTCGCGTTGCGGGAGACGCCCCAGCAGAGGAAGCTGCCCATGGACGCGCAGGACAGGATGACCGGCCGGCCGGGGGAGCGGCGCGCGACACCATCGATTAGGCCGGCAATATCGGCCGCACCATCCGTGTCGAAGGACCGGGCGCTCGGCGCATAGTAGACGCCGCCGTTCTCCACCGCGAGGTTCTTCAGCCGGTTGAAATTGCCCCCGAAGGAATAGTCGTTCGCGCCGAGCCGCCGATCCCCGCCGCGACCGTGAATGAAAATCACCGTGAAGGCTGCCTTCTCCGGCGTCCCGACCCTGAACACGTCGAGCCCGCGCCCGCCGATATCGATCGTCTCGTTTTCCTGGAAACGCTTGACGCCGAGCGCGACATAGGGGCGCTTGACCCGGCGCTCGGGGACCTCGTCACGGCCATTGATGTCCCGCATCTCGTCATAGTCGACCGTCAGCCAGTCGCCACCGTCGCGGGACTCGAGCACGCGCCCATAGGCGAAAAGTTCGTCCTTGAACGGTCGCAATGTATCGGCGCGGGCGCAGCCATGGGCGAGGACAAAGGCGGCCACCAGACCAACCGCCTTTAAAACGGCAAGGCGTTTAAAAGAAAGTGTGGATCGGGCCATGTTTTGTTCCCTTTTTGATCTCTTCGGCGCTCTTGGCTCTTTCGCCGCACCCCCGGCCTCTGTATGAAGAGGTGGGCCGGGATCGACAGCCGGCGCCCCGCCCTACAGGATCAGCCGACACATCGAAAGACGTTTGACGCACCAGATGACGGACAGCAACGACCTTTTCGCGAACGCAGCGCCCGCTCCTCGGAAGCCTTCGGAAACGAAGCCGCCCGAGCCGAAGACGCAGGATCTGAAGACGCCGGCCGCCAAAGGCGGCGACGATAAAGCCGGTATCGCGCCCAAGGCGGACGAACCTAGGGCGACGCGGGCTCCGGGAACGCCGGCTTCGCAGCTGAAGACGGATACGGGCGACTACAATGCGTCGGCCATCGAGGTGCTCGAGGGGCTCGAGCCGGTTCGTCGCCGGCCCGGCATGTATATCGGCGGCACGGACGAAAAGGCGCTGCATCATCTGTTCGCGGAAGTCATCGACAATTCGATGGACGAAGCCGTGGCCGGACATGCCAATTTCATCGACGTCCATCTCGATGCCGAGGGATGTCTCGCCGTGACCGACAATGGTCGCGGAATCCCAGTGGAGAACCACCCGAAATTTCCGGGCAAGTCGACCCTCGAAGTGATCATGACCGTGCTCCATGCCGGCGGCAAGTTCGACAGCAAGGTCTACGAGACCTCCGGCGGTCTCCACGGCGTCGGCGTTTCCGTCGTCAATGCACTCTCCGACGTGCTGGAGGTCGAGGTTGCGCGGAACAGGCGCCTCTATCGCCAGCGCTTTTCGCGGGGCATCCCCCAGGGTGGTCTCGATGAATTGGGCGACGTGCAGAACCGACGCGGGACGCGCGTCCGCTTTCATCCGGATCCCGAGATTTTCGGGCCGCACGCCAAGTTCGAGCCGGCGCGCCTCTTCCGCATGGCACGCTCGAAGGCCTATCTCTTCGGCGGCGTCGAAATTCGCTGGTCCTGCGATCCGTCGCTGGTCGAGGGCACGGAGACGCCTGACAAGGCGGTCTTCCACTTTCCCGGCGGCCTGAAGGATTATCTCAAGGCGACCATGGGCTCCGAGTTCACGGTGACGCGCGAGATCTTCGCCGGCAAGACCGAGAAGACGGGTGGCCATGGCGCGCTGGAATGGGCCGTCACCTGGTATGGCGGCGACTCGGTCGTGCACTCCTATTGCAATACGATTCCCACACCCGAGGGCGGCACGCACGAAGCGGGCCTGCGCATCGCCCTGACCAAGGGTCTCAAGGCCTATGCCGACCTGACGCAGAACAAGCGCGCGGCGATCGTCACCACCGACGACGTGATGATTTCGGCGGCCGGCATGCTCTCCGTCTTCATCCGCGAGCCGGAATTCGTCGGCCAGACGAAGGACAAGCTCGCCACCGTCGAGGCGCAGCGCATCGTCGAGAACGCGATCCGCGATCCCTTCGATCATTTCCTCGCCGGCAATCCACAGGAAGCGGCCAAGCTGCTCGAATGGGTGATCGAGCGCGCCGATGAGCGCGTCCGGCGCCGCAAGGAAAAGGAAGTCACACGCAAGAGCGCGGTGCGCAAGCTGCGCCTGCCGGGCAAGCTTGCAGACTGCTCGCAAAACTCCGCCCTGGGCGCCGAACTCTTCATCGTCGAGGGCGATTCGGCCGGCGGCTCGGCCAAGCAGGCGCGCAACCGTTCCAACCAGGCGATCCTGCCGCTGCGCGGCAAGATCCTGAACGTCGCCAGTGCCGGCCGCGAGAAGCTGGGGGCGAACCAGCAGATCTCGGATCTCGTCCAGGCGCTCGGCTGCGGGACGCGGTCGAAATATCGGCAGGAAGACCTTCGCTACGACAGGGTCATCGTCATGACCGATGCCGATGTCGATGGCGCGCATATCGCCTCGCTGCTGATCACCTTCTTCTATCAGGAGATGCCGGAGCTCATTCGTGGCGGTCATCTCTATCTTGCTGTGCCGCCGCTCTACCGGATGACGCAGGGCGCGAAGACACTTTACGCCCGCGACGATCTGCACCGGGTCGAATTGATGGAGAAAGAATTCACCGGACGCGGCAAGGTCGAGATCGGACGCTTCAAGGGCCTCGGCGAAATGATGCCAGCCCAGTTGAAGGAAACGACGATGGACCCGTCGAAGCGGACGCTTCTCAAGGTCTCGATCGACGAGATCGATTTCGAGGGAACGCGCGACGCCGTCGACAATCTCATGGGCACCAAGCCAGAAGCCCGCTTCCGGTTCATCCAGGAGCGCGCCGTCTTCGCCGAGAACCTCGACATCTGACGATGTCTGGCCGTGGGCTTCGCCGCAGCCGGGGATTGATCGAGACAGCGGAAAGGTGCGTCAGACGACGCTCTTCTCCATGAAGAGGCTGAGCGGATCGGGCATGTAGCTCCCGAACGGCTCGATATCGCGATAGCCGGCCTTGCGATACAGGCTGATGGCTTCCGGTTGGTAAATTCCGGTTTCCAGCCGGACGGTCGTCAGGCCGGTGTCCCGGGCCGTCTGCTCGATCGCGTCCAGGAGCGCCCGCCCTGCCCGCATGCCGCGCGCCTTGGGATCGACGAACATCCGCTTGATCTCGCCGCTCCCGTCACCGGCCGCCACCAGCGCGCAACATCCGACGACGACGCCGTCGTGCCGCGCGACGAGAAAAGAGACCTCGGGTTTTTCCAACGTTTCCAGATCGACCAGATGATTGCTTTCCGCCGGATAAAGCGACTGTGCGTAGGCATCCGACTGGTGGAGGAGCTCGATGACCTCCGGCTGGCGAGGGGCTTCTTGTCGAATATTGACGGTCACTTGGCGGGATATCCTGAGAAAAAGAATCGGCGGATCAAAGGGCACGCATCGAAGGAGATGTGTGTTCCTACACCGATTCCCGCGAGGATTCAGCCGTGCCGCGGCAAAGGGGCGACGGAGGCAGCGAACGAGCGCGACGAGCCGCGTTTTGGAGAAGCACGCCACAATTTCGAGCCAAGGTCTGTTTACCGTCTTCTTGAATACAGGAGATGAGACAGATCATGGTCAGTGCAGCCCTCGTCGTAATGACGATCCTCGGATGCGACGATAGCGTCAGTCAGTGCCACTATGTCGATACCGTGAAAGGGTCCTGGGAGACGGTCGCTGCCTGTGACGACCAGTCCCAGAAGAAACTGCCGGCCTACACGAATGCCAGCTATCCCGTGATCGTCGCCATGTGCGAGAAGACGGTGGACGCGCCGATCGCCGCCGCGGCCGAAAGCGACATCGTCGCTCCGCCGGCAACGCCGCCGGTCACGCCCGCCCCTTCGACGTTACCGGCCGTGACCACGGCCGAAACACCGCCGGCACCACCCGCGGCCAATGGCGAGGCCGCCGCACGCAAGCCTTTGCCCGAGCGGGCCTATGCGATGATCCGCGGTGTGCTGCCGGATGGCCAGAAGATCCGCCATGCCATCTCCGTTCCCGTTCATTACATCGGCGATGGCTATTCCTGGGTTGCGACGCGCATCGCGCGGTGAGGCGTGTATCAATCGGCCCGACTGCGAACGCCTGTCGGCTTCAGGCCGCCTGTCGCGCAGCGACGTTCGCATAGTCGCGAGCGAAGCGCCGCTGTTCGGCAATCGCGAGTTTCTCGACGCATTCCGAAAGACCGGAACTGTCTGCCGTGTGGCGAAGGCGCTGGACGAGGACGGAGGCAATGGAGGCTGCCGGAATATGGCTGCCCTGCCGACGCTCCCGGCGCCAGATCAGGATGGCCTCGGCGAAGAGCGTGCTGACGTCGCGGCCGAGCCCCCCCTTTTCGAACAAAGCCTGGAGCGCTTGCGTCCGACCGTCCGATAGGATGGAGCGGACCCGCTTTCCGCCGACACGGGTCAGGTCTTCGATGGCGGTTGCGAAAAAATCGATGCGTCCGTGGCAAAGCGCGTTGACGAGCAAGGCCGGTGTCAGGCGCCCCGTGACCCGGAGTTCCTCCACAAGACCCCTGATGTCGGCATCTTCAACCATGCCCGCCATGTCGATGGCGGCCGTCTCGCAAGCCTGTCGCGCGACCCGCTGAAGGCGTTCTGCACCGATGACGGCCTGGAGAAAGGCCGTGCCGTTGAGCGCGGCGCCAACCTGCTCGACCAGCACCTGGCGGGCATCGGCGGGCAGGTCTTCGCGTTCCAAAAGCAGGTTGCGGATGCTGCACACATCGCCCAGACGATCGGCGAGGCGCTTCAAGGTTCGGCGGGACAGGTCGGCTGCCGTGTTTTCAAGGAGGATCATGACCTCAGGCACGCCGCCGACCTCGCCGATGGCAGCGGCCACCCCACGCGACACCAGCCTGCGGGAGGCGATGAAGGCGCGCAGTTCCGCTGTTCCCCGCGCCGCAAGGTCGATCAGGTCGTCATCCGAAAGGACGGGCGAGCGGGTGGCGACGGCAAAGGCGATTTCCGGCTGGTCTTGGGCCAGCGACAGGATGATCGAGCGGGGCGCTTCCGGCGCCGCGGCGAGAGCTTCGGCCAGGGCCAGTCGAACCTTTGGCGACGGATCATCCAGCAGAAAGGTCATGGCCATGTCGGCCGCGTGCCGGTCGATCCTGTCGCCGTCCTTGGCGCAATACGCGCGTGCGAGTGCGCTTGCGGCGCGGGCGCGGTCCGTCGCCTTGGCGGTTTCGACCCAGCGAAGAAATGCTTGTATGATCACCGACGCCCCACTACGCAAAACGGTCAGATGCTGATGCCATGATGGTAAGCGGGAAACGTTTAAGATTGGTTCACCATGTCGATTAACGCTCATGAAACCGGGCCGATCGTGTTTCTCGATGCGACAGAGGCGATGCCGGGCCCCTGCTTTGCCCTCGTCCATCGCTGGCAAGCCGAGGTTTGCGCTGCGCGACCGCAGCGTCTGCTCCTGTCGCTCGATCTCGATCACCTCGAAACGGACGGCTGCGCGGCGCTGTTCGATCGCGTGCAACCGTCCGGGATTTTGCTGACGGGATGCCGCGGACGCGCCGATCTTCAGGCGGCCGACGTCGCCCTCGGGGTCATCGAAGCGGAAACGGGGCGCGCCGCCGGCAGCCTGTCGATCGTCGCCGTCTTCGGCGCGGCATCCGCATCCTTTCTCGGCGCGGATCGTCTTGCGGGCGGGTCGCCCCGCCTGATTGCCATCGTCCTGGACGAAGACGCGCTGGCCGCCGCGATCGGCCTGTCGCCGGAGACGGCACGGTCGCTGTCGCCGGCGATCCTGCTGGCGCGCGGCACAATGACGCTTCAGGCCGCCGATGTCGGCGTGCCCTGCTTCTGGTCCCTGCCCTCCGGTGAAACGGATGGCTATGCGCTGAAACGCCTGCGGGATGCCGCCGTTCAGCAGGGTTTTCGGGATGTGGTGGTCGGGACCCCTGCCCATTGGGTGGCGTTCGGACAAGCCGAGCGCCGGAACTGACGAGACGGGGCAAAGGCGCTCAGCGCTGGGGCCGAATCAGTTCGAAGACATCTCCAGCATCGGCATAGTCCATGTAGCCGAGGCGGCCGACCGGTCGCACCTTGGCCATGTCGAAGCGCCCGTCGCGCAGGGCGTCCGCGCGGATGTGGATGCCGACCACCTCGCCGATGACGACATGGTTTTCGGCAGGCTCTCCGGACAAGGTCGTCGGCCGGAACATCTCCGTCATCCGGCATTCGAGCGCGGCATAGGCTTCGCCCACGAAGGGCGCCTCGACAAGGGTGCCATCCACCGGCGTCAGTCCGGCCGCATCGAATTCGCTCTCTCCGTGCGGCAGCGGTGCCGAGGAGCGGTTCATCGGATCGACCAGATCGCGGCTGACGAAGCTTGCCGTGAAGACGCCGGTCTCCTCGATATTGCGGACGCTGTCCTTCCATCCCGATGACGAGAACATGACCATCTTCGGCACATCGCTAATGGCGTTGAAGAAGGAATACGGCGCGAGGTTGAGGCTGCCGTCCTTCGATCGCGTGCCGATCCAGCCGATCGGACGCGGCGAGACGATGGCCTTGAAAGGATCGTGCGGCAGGCCGTGGGCATTGGTGTCGGTGGTGTAGAACATCGGCCAGGCCTCACGCGTCGTTGCCGACCCAGGTGACGATGTCGGACAGGGCCGGACGCGGGCGCTCCGTCGGCGGCACCTGCGGCGAACCGATATGAATGAAGCCCGCGACCTTTTCACCGTCACGAATGCCGAGAACCGGATAGGCCCGCTGGTCGAACGCAAACCATTCGCTCAGCCAGTTCGAGCAATAGCCGAGCGCATTGGCGGCCATCAGCAGGTTGAGGCATACGGCACCGGCCGACATGATCTGCTCCCATTCCGGCACTTTGAAATGCGGCGCCGCCGTGCTGACGACGGCAATGACCACGGGGGCGCGGGTCAATCGCGTGTTCTCGACCTTGATCATTTCCTCGGACAGGTCGGGCTTTGCCTCCAGCGCCAGACGGGCAAGCTGCGCGCTGATGCGGCCGCGCTCTTCGCCGCGATAGACGATGAAGCGCCACGGCGCGAGCTTGCCATGGTCTGGCACGCGTGATGCGAGCGTCAGCATTTCCTCCATTTCGGCCTGGCCGGGACCGGGCTCGCACATCTGGAAGGCGGGAATGGAGCGGCGTGTCGCCAGATAATCCTTGAGGCCGGGAGCTGTCGTCATGTCGGTCACTTTCACGGATGCGGCCGGGCGAGCAGATGCCGTCACAGGCCGGAATGTCGTCTGCGGCCGGCATCCTCCGCCGGTCGTCAATCTCAAATACGGAAGCGGCCTGCCCGGAGCCCAGCAACGGAAGTGCTGTATCCCTGCGTAAACCTGTACCGGTCCTGCACATTATGCAGTAGGTTGCAGCGAGTGAGGTCCGTGCCGCCAGCCACGAAATCGCCATACCGGCGTCTCAAGTGGAGCCACGTCGTCAGGAAGTCAACCGTCTCATGCGTTACCCGGCTCTTCTTCTCTCGCTCCGCCTGGATCCCCGTCCGGGCATGGCGCTCGCTGTCTTCTTCGCTTTGGGCGTCGCGGGTGGCGCCCATGCCCAGACCGTGCAAACGGAGGCGGTGCAGGCCGAAGGAGCGCAGACGCAGCCCTTGCAGACCGATCCTTTCAAGAGCTTCCCCTCGATTTCGGCACCGCCGAAGATGCCCAAGCTGAACAGTTTCAGCCCGGTCATTCCGAGCGAAGCCGCAAAGGGGCCGACCACGCGCGACGTGCGGCTGGAGGCGCTTCTCAAGGACAAGGGCGGCGCGGTGGAGCAAGGCCTGACATGGCGCGTCTTCAGCCCGATCCCCGGCTCCGACGGCAAACTTCCGCTTGTCGCGACGTCGCAGGGTGGCTCGGCGGCCTTCCAGCTCGTCCCCGGCGAATATTTCGTCAACGTTGCCTTCGGCCGCGCCGGGGCGACACGCAAGATCCGCGTTGCGGAAACCGGCGCCTTCGAACGGCAGGTTCTGGTGCTCGATGCCGGCGGCGTCACCCTGAACGCGGTTTCCGGTGCCGATGTTCGGATACCTCAGGGCGAACTGTCCTTCTCGATCTTTTCCTTCGACGTGAAGGAAGACGGCGAGCGGGCGCTGGTGGTCGCGGACGTGAAGCCGAATACCGTCGTTCGACTGAACACCGGCACCTACCACGTCGTCTCGAACTACGGCTCCGTCAACGCCGTCATCCGCGCGGATATCCAGGTGGAAGCGGGCAAGCTGACGGAAGCCACGATCCAGCACCGTGCCGCCAAGCTCACCTTGAAGCTGGTCGCCGAGCCGGGCGGCGAAGCGATCGCCGATACGGCCTGGTCGATCCTGACCTCCTCCGGCGATGTGGTCAGCGAAAGCGTCGGCGCCTTCCCCACGCTGGTTCTTGCCGAAGGCGACTACAGCGCGGTCGCCCGCAACAACGAGAAGATCTACCAGCGCGATTTCACCGTCACCGCCGGCGTCAATGCCGATGTCGAGGTGCTTCTGTCGAATACGGCGGCCCAGCCGGGCGCGCAGTCCGCATCCGTCGCACCGGCGAACGCCCAGGACTGAGCCGAGGATCGAGCGGGCCAAGTCCGAAGCCCGCAGACGAAAGAAGCCGGACTTTTCAGCCCGGCTTCCGTTTCAATCCTCGTGCGATCTTCGTCAGACGGCTGCGGCGGCACGGGCCTTGCGGGCTTCGGCCTTGCGGCGAAGGTCGGGCGGCGTTGCCTCTTCCACCAGACTTGCAATCGCTTCATCGAGCGTCATCGGGGTTTGCGCCTGCGAACCGAGGCGACGGATGTTGACCGTCCGCTCTTCCGCCTCGCGCTTGCCGCAGACGATGATGACCGGAACCTTGGTGACCGAGTGTTCGCGGACCTTGTAGTTGATCTTCTCGTTGCGGAAGTCGGTTTCCACCGTCAGGCCGGCCTCCCGCAGGAGTTCCGCCACGTCCTCGCCGTAAGCATCCGCTTCGGACGTGATGGTGGCGACCACGATCTGCAGCGGCGAGACCCAGAGCGGCATATGGCCGGCGAAGTTCTCGATGAGAATGCCGAGGAAGCGTTCCATCGAGCCGCAGATCGCGCGGTGGATCATCACCGGCTTGGTCTTTTCCGAATTGCTGTCGATATAGAAGGCACCGAAGCGCTCCGGCAGGTTGAAGTCGACCTGCGTCGTGCCGCACTGCCATTCGCGACCGATGGCATCCTTCAGCGTATATTCGAATTTCGGGCCGTAGAAAGCGCCCTCGCCCGGCAGAATGCCGGTCTTGATACGGCCTTCCGACTGCGCCTCGATCGTCTTCAGGACGTCCATCATGACGCTCTCGGCACGATCCCAGAGTTCGTCGGAACCGACGCGCTTTTCCGGGCGCGTGGAAAGCTTGACGACGACTTCGTCGAAACCGAAATCCTCGTAGACCGACAGGATGAGGTCGTTGATGCGCAGGCACTCTGCCGCCATCTGCTCGTCCGTGCAGAAGACATGCGCATCGTCCTGCGTGAAGCCGCGCACGCGCATCAGCCCATGCAGGGCGCCCGAAGGTTCGTAGCGATGCACATTGCCGAATTCCGCAAGGCGGATCGGCAGTTCGCGGTAGGACTTCAAGCCGTGCTTGAAGATCTGCACGTGACCCGGGCAGTTCATCGGCTTCAGCGCGAAGACGCGATCGTCATCCGTATCGTCGCCGGCAACCGTCACCTTGAACATGTTGTCGCGGTACCAGCCCCAGTGACCGGAGGTCTCCCAGAGCGACTTGTCCAGCACCTGCGGCGCATTGACCTCCTGATAGGTACCGGCGAGGCGACGGCGCATATAGGCGACCAGCGTCTGGAAGATACGCCAGCCCTTGCCATGCCAGAAGACGACGCCCGGTCCCTCCTCCTGGAAATGGAACAGGTCCATCTCGCGGCCGAGCTTGCGGTGGTCGCGTTTCTCGGCCTCGGCAAGGACGTTCAGATAGTGGTCGAGGTCTTCCTGCGTATGCCAGGCCGTGCCGTAGATGCGGGTCAGCATGGGATTGTTGCTGTCGCCACGCCAATAGGCGCCAGCCACCTTCATCAGCTTGAAGGCGGTGCCGATCTGGCCCGTGGAGGCCATATGCGGACCGCGGCAGAGGTCGAACCAGTCGCCCTGGTAATAGATCTTCAGGTCCTGGCCTTCGGCGATCGCATCGACCAGTTCGACCTTGTAGGCCTCGCCCTTGTCGGCAAAGACCTGACGCGCCTTGTCGCGCGGCCAGACTTCCTTGGTGAAGGGCTTGTTGCGCTGGATGATCTCCTTCATCCGCTTTTCGATCTTCGGCAGATCGTCGGGCGTGAAAGGCTCGGCCTTGGCGAAATCGTAGTAGAAGCCGTTCTCGATGACCGGGCCGATGGTCACCTGCGTGCCGGGCCAGAGTTCCTGCACCGCCTCCGCCATGACATGGGCGGCGTCGTGGCGGATGAGTTCCAGCGCGCGCGGGTCTTCGCGGGTGACGATCTCAAGCCGCCCGTTCTCGACCGGGTCGGACAGGTCGCGCAGCGTCCCGTCCAGCGCGATGGCGACGGCCTTCTTGGCAAGCGACTTGGAAATCGATTCGGCAACCTCGCGGCCGGTCGTGCCGGGGGCGAATTCGCGGATGGAGCCATCGGGAAACGTGAGGGCAACGGACATTGTCTATCTCCTATCCAGTCCCGCCAACGAATGCGGGTGGGGAATGCGATGAATGGGGCCGCGTGGGGCTTTAGAGGCCACGAGGTTTCCCTGCGGACGCGCGCGGTATAATGGCATTCGCCGCATGTGGAAAGAGGTCAAGGGCGCCTGCCCTCCTCGGTCCGGCCTCAGGACGCTCGCCGCCAGGGTGCCAGCCAGCGCAGCCTGCCTTCGAGTTTCGGCGGTACCGGGTCCAGCCCGCCCTTTCCGCCGGGGCCGCAGCGGGCGATCCGGTAGAGCGTCATCCAGCTTCCCGGCCACAGACCATGACGGGCGATCGCCTCATAGCCATATTCGGAACAGGTCGGCACATGGCGACAGCCCGCACCGATGAAGCTCGACAAGGTCAGCTGGTAAAGGCGGACCAGCCCCATGCCCGCCAGGCGGCCCGGCGTTTTGCGGAACGGACCCTGCCAGTTGCGCCCCCTGTAGGGGCCGGGTCGGCCGGCGCCGTGCTCGCACTCCGCTTTACCGTCGCACATGGTCAGACATGCGCCTTTTCCGCCTGCTGCGCGTCGGAGCGCGCGGCCTCGACCTGCCCGATCGCATCCACCACGGCATCGAAGGTCAGCATGGTCGAGGCATGGCGGGCCTTGTAATCCTTGACCGGGCGGAGAATGCGCATGTCGGAGAACCGCCCGTCGGGGCCTTCGCCATCGGCCTTGAGCATGGCGAGCATCGCCTCTCGCGCCGCCCTCACCTCGTCCACGCTCGCACCCACGATGTTGCGCGCGAGGATGGACGACGAGGCCTGACCCAGCGCACATGCCTTGACGTCATGGGCGAAATCCGTGATGTGCCCGTCGGCCATGCGGATGGTGACCTTCACCTTGGAGCCGCACAGCTTGGAGTGGGCCGACGCCTCCGCGTCCGCCGGCTCGAGGCGCCCGCTGCGCGGAATGTTTCCGGCGAATTCGAGAATGCGGCTGTTGTAGATATCATCCATGATACGGCCATCCCGCTGTCGTGCCCGTTCGACGTCCGAAAATGGGCAATCGATATGATTTCGCGTGGATATAGTCACGAGGCGGATGATTTTCTCCACCTTGGCGGAAAAAAGAACCGGGGCGTCGCGTCGGCCTCTTTTACACCCGTTGCCATATATTATATGGTGCCTACGGAAAAGGCGACAGGGCAGAGGTGCTGCTGTCGCTTGTTGTTTTGGGAACCGTGCCGAATGGGGGAGAGCCTTGACCTCTCTTTCCGTAAAGCCCCGGAGCCCGCCAACGGCAACCGAAGCCTGGCGACATGCGCGGGCGACCGGTGAGTGGCGAGTTGTCCGTAACGATCAACGTCAAGCTACGCGCCACGCAGCAGAGGCCATCATGGATGCCATCGTGAAGAATTTCCCGTCGCAAACGGACGTCGACGGTCGGCCGTCGCAGAAGGAAGCCGAGGACGCCGTGCGTGTGCTCCTGCGTTGGGCAGGCGACGATCCGCAGCGCGAGGGCCTGCTCGACACGCCGACACGCGTCGTGAAAGCCTATAAGGAGCTCTTCTCCGGCTATGATCTTGCCGCCGAGGACGTTTTGGGCCGCACCTTCGAGGAGGTGGCGGGCTTCGACGATATCGTGCTGGTCAAGGATATCGTCTTTCATTCGCATTGCGAGCACCACATGCTGCCTGTCATCGGCCGGGCGCACGTCGCCTATCTCCCGGAAGGCCGCGTTCTCGGCCTCTCGAAGATTGCACGGGTGGTCGATATCTTCGGGCGGCGGCTGCAGACGCAGGAGAGCATGACGGCGCAGATCGCCGGTGCGATCAACGAGACGCTGCGTCCGCGCGGCGTGGCCGTGATGATCGAGGCCGAGCATATGTGCATGGCCATGCGCGGCGTGTTGAAGCAGGGCTCGACCACGCTGACCACGACCTTCACCGGCTCCTTCAAGACGGACCCGGCCGAGCAGGCCCGCTTCATGTCGATGGTGCGCGGTTTCCGCTAAGCACCGGTTCGACCGCGCAAAACTGCCGGTCCAGACCGTGCCGCACAGGCGCCAGACCGTTCGGATGCACGGCAGGTACCTTTCTCCTACTCTCCCGTGCCTTCCGGAGCGAGCGCCATTGTCGCGCTCTCCGGCACGCTGTAAATCTGGTGAAGATGCCCGTCAGGCGCAGGCATCTGCACGTTTAGCCGGAGTCCCCACCATGCCCCTCGTCTTTGCCCAGCCGTCATCCGACAAATTCCATGTCGAGGAAGGCGTCGTCTTCACACCGCGGTTCGACGGGCACGGTCTGGTGACGGCCGTGGTCACGGATGCTGCGGATGGGATGCTGCTGATGGTGGCGCACATGAATGCGGAAGCGCTGGCGCTGACGGTCGAGACGGGGATTGCCCATTACTACAGCCGGTCCCGAAAGGCCCTCTGGAAGAAGGGGGAAACCTCGGGCAATCTGCAGACCGTCATCGAGCTGCGAACCGATTGCGACCAGGATGCGGTCTGGCTGAGGGTGAAGGTCGCCGGCCACGACGCGACTTGCCATACGGGGCGTCGTTCGTGCTTCTACCGGTCGGTCGACATTGCCGATGGCGCGGTGAGGCTGACCGTTCGCGACGATATCCGGCATTTCGATCCGAATGCGGTGTACGAAAAGACGGGCGGCAGCGATAAGAAATAAGCAGCTGCTTCTATTTGAGACAGTTTTCCGGAGGCTAAACGAAGTTTCAATGTCCTTGGCGCTCTAATGTCTTCAGATAAGGCCGAAGCCTTCAGAAGGGGCCCGGCCATTTGGCGGACAGGTGCCCCATGCTGAACTGGACATTCTCTCGACATGGAACGGGTGCAGAAACGCCGGCACCGCATGATGGCACGGGCAGCGGGCCTGTCCGGATCGAGCAGGAAGGAACAGGCCGCGTCTTGACCGTCGCCCCGGAGAAACCAAAGATCGCACTCGCGCTTGGCGGCGGCGCCGCCCGCGGCTGGGCCCATATCGGTGTTCTGCGCGCGCTCGACGAGGAAGGCATTCCCGTCGGCATGATTGCGGGGACATCGATCGGCGCGCTGGTCGGGGGCTGCTATCTCGCGGGGAAACTCGATGAACTCGAGGCTTTCGCCCGGTCTTTGACGATGCGGCGCATTGCAGGGCTGCTCGATCTCGCCATCGGTGGCGGTGGGCTCTTCGGCGGCTTGCGTCTGACGCGGCGCATGCAGGAGCATCTCGCCGATGTGTCGATCGAAAGTCTCGGGCGGCCTTTCGTCGCCATCGCCACCGACATCCGCTCCGGCCACGAGGTGTGGCTCTCGGAGGGTTCGCTGATCACGGCCCTGCGCGCCTCCTATGCCCTGCCCGGCATTTTCGAACCGGTCCGCTGCAATGGCCGGATGCTGGTCGATGGGGCCCTCGTCAATCCGGTTCCGGTTTCGGTGTGCCGCGCCTACGAGCAGCCACTCGTCGTGGCCGTCAATCTGCAATACGATCTCTATGGCCGCTCGGCCGTCATCAAGCTGCGGGCCAGCGATCCCGTCACCCCGGCGGAACCGCGGAAGACGGCGGAACCCGTGGCGCGTCTCGGCATGACCAGCGTAATGGTGCAGGCGTTCAACGTCATCCAGGACCGGATCTCGCGGGCAAAGCTTGCCGGAGACCCCCCGGACATATCGCTGCACCCGAAGCTCAGCGACATCGGCCTGTCGGAGTTTCACCGCGCCGGCGAGGCGATCGATCGTGGCTATGTCGAGACCAAGAACCGCCTCACCGAACTCAAGCGCCTGCTGGAAACCGTGCTGCGCTGATCGCCGCGCGTGACGGTATCCAGAGCTTGCTCACCCGGCGATATAGGCCTTGATCTCGCGCGCTTCGTGTTCGATCGCGCGAATATGGCTGCGCACGGCGTCGCCGATCGACACGATTCCGACGAGACGGCCATTGCGCGCGACGGGCAGATGGCGGGCACGATGGCTGTTCATGATCTCCATGACCGCGTCGATCTCCATCTCCTCGCTGCAGGTGTGAACGTCCCGGCACATGACGTCGGTCACCGGCCGGTCCAGACACTCGGCGCCGTATCGCGCGATTGCGGCGACCACATCACGCTCCGCAAAAAGGCCGGCGATCGCCTGCTGCTCATCCAGCACCACGACGGTGCCGATCCGGTGCTCGGCCAGCAGCGCTGCCGCCTCCCGCACCATCATGTCCGGCGCAATGGTGACAACCTTGCGGCCCTTCTCGTCCAGCATCCTCTTCACCGTCATTTGAAACCTCCCGCTTTCCTTGCGCCTGAGACAAGTTGACGCAGGAAAAGACTACCGCAATCTGCGGAAAAACGGAAATGCGCCAAACGGACGATGCGAGGTCTGCCGATCAATCCCGTTGCGCGCGGTCCTCGGACATCATGGGCGGATCGATCAGCCCGAAGAACAGGAAGCCGAAGAGGAAGCCGCCGATATGCGCCTCCCAGGCGATGCCGGCGCCACCATCGAGCGTGAACAAGCCCAGTCCGATCAGCAGATTCGTCGCAAACCAGACGCCGGCAAAAAACAGAACCGAGCGATTGGAGAGCGCCTGGCGAATGCTGAGACGCGGGTTGCGGTGGGCGAACTGACGGCTGATGCGGCCGCTCGGCGAGAACACGAAGCGGGCTGCGGCCCCCATCAGGCCGGCGACCACGCCGGAGGCGCCGATGACCACCGTCATGTCCCCCCAATGTAGCGCGAGATGCAGGCCGACGGCGGCCATCGCCGAAAGACACCAGAAGATCGCCAATCTGCCGGCACCGATCCGGCGAACGACCGGCGCGCCGAAGGCAAGCATCCAGAAGGCATTGAAGATCAGATGCTCCCAGGAACCATGCAGGAAGGAATAGGTGATGGGCGTCCAGAGCCATGCCAGACCCTGCTCCGCCAGCGGGTGATCGTAGCGGGCCGGCAGGAAGGCGAAGTTGAAGATCAGCTCGTCATCGATCTCGACGGAAAGAAGATAGGTGCGCACGGCATGAATGAGGACGAGGACGGCGAGAATCCAGACGAGGCTGGACGGCAGGTTGAACGCCGGCTCGCGGGCGGGCGGCCCGAAACCATTGCCGGTGCTGGGGCCGGTGCCCGACGGGCCGTGCGCTTCGGAAAGCGCCTCAGGAGACTGGGGCCCCGACACCCTCTGCTCGACCGAACCATTGCGGTCATCAGGACGATCGTCGCGATTCTCATCCTCTCCATCGGCAGGTCTCGCGCCGTCGCCTTCGGGCGATGATAGGCGGCCGGCGGTGGCTGTCGTCTCCGGCGCACGCCCGTCGATCTGGGGAACGCCCGAATGTCGAGGCGTGCCGGGTGTGGACGTGTTGTCTCGGTCGGTCATTGTGAAGATGCTCTCGGTCGTCGTGTGCAAGGCGCGGTTATCCCCTGCCCGGCTGCGGCTGGCAAGCACTCCCGTCGGTGCCGATCGTCGCATGCAGGAACAGGCTCGAAAGGATGCCGCGCAAAAAAAATCGCCGCTCCGGAAAACCGAAGCGGCGTGCGGTCCTTCATGCGGACCGAGGTGGTGCCGAAGGCGACCCTTCGTGACGTGATGTCTCCTTTTGGCAGCGCGCACGCGCCGGCGCAATCGGAACACATCGTTAACCTTAACTGCGCTGTGGCACGCAACTTGCGAGGTACTCTCTGCAGGCCGCCGACAAACACCGCATCGATCCGATGCGGGACGGTTATGCTCCAAAACGGGACGACCGACATGAAGACGCGCACATCGACCGACATTTTCCGGTACTGGCAGAGCCTTCGCGAAAAGGGTCGAACCCCATCGCGGGATCAACTGGACCCCGGCGCGATCCGCGATGCGTTGCCGGATGTCTTCATCCTCGAACAGGCCGAGGCCGATCAGGGCCGGACGGAGTCTCCGCGCTTCCGGCTGGCGGGTACGCGCCTCTGCGCCCTGTTCGTGCGCGAGTTGCGCGGTGCCCGGCTCGACAGTCTCTGGTCCGCCGCCGACATGCAGGACCTCGCCGCCGTCACGCGTCGCGTCATGCTTTCCGGCGAACCCGCGGTCCTCCAGGCCTCCGGAATCGCCGATGGCGAGCGGCTGGCCGCGGAACTCGTGCTTCTCCCGCTCCTGTCGCGCGGGGGACGTCACGACCGGATTTTCGGGTCGCTGACGCCGATCTCGCGCCCGGCCTGGATCGGTGCGCGACCGTTGCCCTTCCTGTCGATCGACCGTGTCGCGTTTCCCGACCGGGACCTGCCCGTTCGGAACGTCGCGGTGCGCGCGACCGTTTCGCGGACGTTTGCCGCGCCGACCCGGGATACGGCTCTCCGGCAGGCCCTGTCCCGGGTCATGCATCTCTCGGTCATGGACGGCGGCAAGGGGCGTTAGGCCGGGCTTCGAAGACTCTGTTAACCCGGTTCTTGTATTCGTAAGTGTGCAAAGTCCATGGGCGCGTCGCGATGTTCAACTTCAGTCAATCCCAAGCCGCGACTCAGAAGGCGCACGATGAAAGCGCCTTCCAGCGCGTCACCGTGAACCTCGGCGGCCGGTTGATGCTGGCCAGCCACGACGAATATGATTGCACCGCAACGGAAATGTCGCCGGGCGACGTCTTCTTCTCCACGACGGCCCGCCCACGGATCGGCGAACGCGTCATTGCCTATGTCGATCATGTCGGCCGCATCGAGGGTCTCGTTTCGCGGCTCGCCGATGGGTCCTTCACCGTTCGAATCAATGCGACGGAGCGTAAGCGTGACAAGCTTGCCGCCCAGCTGACCTGGATTGCCAACAAGCACGAGCTCGGACTGCCGGAAGACCGGCGGCACGACCGTCTGGCGCCGCGCAAGACCCAGACGGAGATCACCCTTGAGGACGGCACGCGCTATGCCTGCCGCATCATCGACCTTTCCCTTTCCGGCGCCGCCGTGGATACGGAATTCCGTTTCGAGCTGGGAACGCCGATGCTGCTCGGCAATATGCGCGGACGGATCGTCCGCCATTTCCAGGAAGGCGTCGCCATCGAGTTCCTGGGCGTCCAGTCGCGCGACACGCTGCGCGAATTTCTCTGATCGCCTTTCTGTAAGCTTCGGCAAAAACATCGGTCATCGGTCCGCGTCGAGAAAACGCGTGCTTCCCTGTCTGCCGCCACGGCCGGGCGGGTAAGCGCCGCAGGACTTTGCCCTCCCTCTCCCGTCCAGAACGTCGCGCCGTCAGAACGTCCGAACGGGCCTTTGCAGTTTATCCTAACCAGATCGTGAACATATCCGGGTGCCGTTTCCCGTTCTGGAACGTGAAGCGACGTGCAGCTGGACAGGCTGACTGAGGATCATCCTGTGCGACAAGCGGTTGACGACCGATCCGCGTTTACTCTTTTATCGTTTCTATCCAATGATTTAGACCTTATCGCGTACGTCATTTCTTACGGTCATCGCTAAAGTTTTCGACGAAACCGGTTCAAATACAGATAAAACAATCATAGAGTTTTATTCGACTTTTATATTCAGTTTATCTGCATTTGTACTTTGTTTTACTTCGAACTTTTGGCGGAGATCAAAACGTCCGTGTCATTCTGTGCCTGTAACGGGGACACAGACAATGACAAGAACAAAAAGCTTCAAAGCAAGCTTCTTCGGCGTACTCGGCTCTCTCGCCCTGGCGACATCCGCATTCGCATTCCCAGCCAACATGGCAACGGAGGGACCGACCAATCCACCCGTCGGACACTATGAATTTTGCCGCACGGCTCCGGACGAATGCCGTTCCAATCCCTCCAAGGCAGCACCGCTGGCCCTGACGCGGGAGAGCTGGAAGACCATTCTCGAGGTCAATTACGACGTCAACGAACGGATCACGCCGATGACCGATAAGGAAATCTACGGCGTCGAGGAGCACTGGGCCTATCCGGAAACCGTCGGCGACTGTGAAGACTATGTTCTCCTGAAGCGTCGCGAGCTGATGCAGGCCGGCATCGCTCCGGGCAATCTCCTGATCACCGTCGTGCTTCAGCCGAACGGCGACGGACACGCGGTGCTGACCGTGCGCACGGATCGCGGCGACTTCATCCTCGACAACATGCGCAGCAAGGTGCTGATCTGGTCGGATACGGAATATACCTATCTGAAGCGCCAGTCGGTCGAGAATGCCGGTCGATGGGTCAAGCTGGAGGACGGTCGCGCCGTGGCTGTCGGCAGCGTCCAGACGCAGTAAGGAAGCGCACCGCTTACCGGCCTTTCCATCGGCCCAAAGTTTGGGTCTGCAGGGTGATCCCCGTCACCGGCGGCCCATAAGGCCGGCTCCGCTGTCCCCGGAGCCGGCCTTCTTCCTGTTTCAAGGCGAGGTTCCATCCCAAGCATTCCTTCCGGGCCTGCGTGCTTTACGGAAAATTAACCTTGCTGCGTCAGCCTGACCCGGTGTCGATCTGCGGTTCGTTCATCCTTGCCGGTCGATCCTGCGCCGGCTCGGCACAGGTGCGCGCCGCGCCGGGAGGGATGCTGGAACGAACCGATGACCACTTCATCAGAGCTCGCTGCACCCTCCGGAACCTCCGCTCCCGATCTCGGCCCGTCGGGCCGGCGCATCCTTCTGCGCGCGGGATTGGCGATTGGTCTCCTTGCCGCCCTCACGGTCGCGATCTGCATCGGCGGCCCCAAAATCGGCGCGACGCTCGCGCTCGGCGGCAATACCACCAGCACAGATAATACCGACATCGTGATCGGCACGGACCATCTCCGCCTGCCCGCCCATTACATTCGTTTTGCCGATCAGCGTCAGACCGGCGCAGCGGAACGCGTCGATCTGTATGCGACCTGGCCGGAGATGCAGGGTTATAGCGATGCGACGCGGGGCCGCTTCAACGATGTCACGCGCACGGACGGCCTGATCTTCCTGCAGATTTCCCAGAGCACCATGTCGCGCGATATGTCGGGCCGCATCGCGCCGATCTACAGCCATGTGTTCGAAGGCGCCCCCACGGACGGTCCCGCAGGCCTGACCGGTCATCGCATGACGGCCACCTCGGGATACGGCGCCGAAATCTTCTTCACCGCGCCGTCCGGCACGACGGGTGGGCCCGACGCCTATGGCGTGCGCTGCCTCATGCCCGAGCGCCCGGAACTTGCGACCAGCGCCGATTGCCAGCGCGACGTTCATGCGGGTCAGGATCTTGTGGTGCTCTACCGGTTCTCCAGCCAATTGCTGCCACAATGGCACGCCATCGACGAGGCTGTTCTCCGTTTCGTCGAGGCGAAACTCGTCCCCTGATGCGAAAGAGCGACTTTGGCCCAGGCAACGACACAGGCGGCCACTGTCTCAAATTCGAAACCAATCCTTCATCATAAACCGATTGGTAACGCTGTGACGATAAAGTCTGGGCAACGGTCGTCCGTAGGGGGGCGATGCCCGGACGACAATTTTTGATCTGAGAATGAAGAGAAGCGTAGTGTCCATGCCAACATTGAACGGTTCCACCGAGCGTCAGCCGACCCCATTCTTCAAAACGGCTTCACGTATGATCGTTGCCTCCGTCGTGGCGGTCTGTGTGTTTGCAGCCCCTGCAATGGCTGCCAAGTATGCGGGCATCGTCGTCGATGCGAAAACCGGCAAGGTGCTCTACAGCGAAGATGCCGACAGCCTGCGCTATCCCGCTTCGCTTACGAAGATGATGACCCTCTATCTGACCTTCGAAGCGCTGGAAGCCGGAAAGGTCCGCAAGGACACACCCGTTCCCTTCTCCAAGAATGCCTCCGCAGAACCGCCCTCGAAGCTCGGCGTTCGCGCCGGCCAGACGATCACCGTCGAGCAGGCGATCCAGGCGCTCGTGACGCGTTCCGCCAACGATGCAGCAACGGCGCTCGGCGAATTTCTCGGCGGCTCGGAAGACCGCTTCGCCCGGATCATGACCAGCAAGGCCCGTGCGCTCGGCATGACGCGCACCACCTATCGCAATGCCAATGGCCTGCCGAACGACGCCCAGATGACCACCGCGCGCGACCAGGCCCGGCTCGGCATGGCGCTTCGTCAGCATTTTCCGCAGTATTACAGCTATTTCTCGACCCGCAGCTTCACCTTTGGCCGGCAGGTCATCGGCAATCACAACCGTCTGCTCGGCAATGTCCGCGGCGTCGACGGCATCAAGACGGGCTACACCCGTGCCGCCGGCTTCAACCTCGTGACCTCGGCCCAGGCCGATGGCCGCAGCATCGTCGGCGTGGTTCTCGGTGGCAAGTCGGGCGGCGCCCGCGATGCGCAGATGCGTGCTCTCGTCGCCAAGTACATGCCGGCAGCCTCGCGCAGCGGCAGCGGCAATCTCGTTGCGGAAACCCAGGATGCGCCGACCCTTTCGGCGAGCGAATCCCGTCAGGTCTCGACCGCAGCGGCGACCGGCGGCAGCTTCAACCTGCCCAATAGCGGTCCTGTTCCCGGCGCCCGCTACAGCGAGGAAACGACCCGCAGCGTCGAAGTCGCCTATGCCGCAGAGCCCAAGGTCAGCGCCAGCGCCAACCCCGTTCTCGCCGCCAAGCCGAACACGCTGGAAGCCCAGAGCCAGAAGCTCGCATCGCTCGGCAGCAACACCGCCATCGACCGCCAGGTCACGAATTCGGTCGCCAGAAAGGCCTCCGAGGCCGTCACGGAAGACGAGGCGGCGGCGCCCGCTTCCGGCTGGATCATCCAGATCGGCGCGACGCCCGACAAGGGCCAGGCCATGACGCTGCTTGGCAACGCCAAGGAAAAGGGCGGCAAGGCGCTCTCCGCCGCCACACCCTTCACGGTGGCCGTTTCGAGCGGCAGCAGCCAGCTCTATCGCGCCCGCTTTGGCGGCTTCTCCAGCCAGGACAAGGCCGTCAACGCCTGCTCGGCCCTGAAGAAGAAGGGTTTCGCCTGCTGGGCCGCCGCTCAATAAGCGCGCGTCTTCTGGAAAGGTCGGCGTAAACGCCGACCGGTCCCAACCTACGAGCGCCGGCGTCTCCAGTTGCGCCGGCCTCCTCCTCGGATTTGTTTTGCGTCAACGGGGTCAGTCATGTCGATGAATGAAAACGGTTCGGGAGCCCCTCTGCTCCCCGACAACAAGGTTCGCCGCGCACCGCGCCGGGGACTTCACCCGCTCCACGAAGCGGCCATGCGCATTGCCGAACTCGGCGCGAAGCCGCGGTCGAAGACCAAGGACCTGGTGGGCATGCTGCTCACGCATGGCGCCCGCGCCTGGCGCTCGACGCAGCCGGATGTCTCCATCCACCTCCACGTCACCGCGCCTTCCTCGCGCCGCCCGGTTCGACTGAGAATCAAATAGCCTCAGCATGAGCCCCGATCAACGAAAGCCCGCCGCGCGGAAATCCGCCGGCGGGCTTCGTCGTTGCGGCAAGGTCTGTCAGAGAAGCCCGAGTTCGGTCAGTTCGCGACGCAGATCGCTCGGCATGTCTGCCGTCTCGGAGGCGAGATCGCGCGGCGCATCGGCGTCCGTCAGGTAACGCCAGCCCTGGAAAGGACGGCGTGGCTGGAAATCCGTCTCGATGACCTCCGGGCCGAGAATGAGGTTACAGCGCCCGATGCCCTCGCCGTCGGTAAAGGTGGTGATATCGAGCAGGCGCTGGCGGGCCTGCACCTGTCCCTTGATCACCCAGTAGAGCGAACCGCCATCGAGCAACTCCTCCATCCGCTTCGGCACCATCCGCGTGGTGTGAAAGGACTGTGGCGCGAGGCCGGCCGCCATCGCGTTCAGCGCCCGATGGGCGACCCAGTCGCGCAGATCGTCGATCGAATCCGCGCCGACGCAAAGCTTGAGAAGATGCAAGGCCATGATGGCGCGTTCAACACCCTTGCCGTCGCCCCGTCAAGAGCGCCGTGTCGTCAACACTCGACCACGTTGACCGCGAGACCGCCGGTCGAGGTTTCCTTGTACTTGTCGTGCATATCGACGCCGGTCTGGCGCATCGTTTCGATGCAGGCATCGAGCGGCACGAAGTGGCTGCCGTCTCCCTTGAGCGCGAGCGACGCGGCCGTGACCGCCTTGACGGCGCCCAGTGCATTGCGCTCGATGCAGGGCACCTGCACGAGACCCGCCACCGGATCGCAGGTCATCCCCAAATGATGTTCGAGCGCGATCTCGGCGGCGTTCTCGATCTGCTCGGGCGTGGCCCCCATGACGGCGGCGAGGCCGGCGGCGGCCATGGCAGACGCGGAGCCGACTTCGCCCTGACAGCCGACTTCGGCGCCGGAAATCGAGGCGTTGAACTTGATGATGCCGCCGATGGCGGCCGCGGTCAGGAGGTAATCGCGGATGCCGTTGTCATCCGCATCCTCATGGAAATGCAGGTAATACCGGATGGTGGCCGGCACGACGCCGGCCGCACCGTTGGTGGGCGATGTCACGACCCGCCCGCCCGCCGCATTCTCCTCGTTCACGGCCATGGCATAGACGCTCAGCCAGTCGTTCGCGAGCAGCGGATTGATCTTGTTGGAGCGCCATTCCTGCTCCAGCTTGTCATGGATCATGCCGGCGCGGCGGCGAACTTTCAGGCCACCCGGCAGGATACCTTCCTGCGAAAGCCCGCGGTCGATGCAGCTTTTCATGGCGGCCCAGATCCGGTCGAGCCCGGCATCCAGTTCCTCGCGCGACATCGAGCACTCCTCGTTCGCCCGCTTCATCTGCGCGATGGACAGGCCGGACCGGGCCGCCATGTCGAGCATCTGCTTCGCATTGGCAAAGGGATAGGGCACCTTGACGCCGCCGGGCTTGGTCTTGGAGGCGCGCATCGCGTCCAGTTCCGTATCCGTCACGACGAAACCGCCGCCGATGGAATAGTAGATCCGTTTGAGGAGCAGGCGACCATCCTTGTCGAAAGCCGAGAAGGACATGCCGTTGGCATGGCCCGGCAGCGGCACCTTCTTGTCGAAGACGAGGTCGATCTTCGGCTGGAACCGATAGGCCGGATGACCGGGCGGGGTGATCTCGCCCGTCCGCTCGACGGCCTCGATGATCGCGTCCATCCGGTCGGGATCCACCCTGTCGGGGCGCTCGCCCATCAGGCCGAGGACGACCGCCCTGCCCGATCCGTGACCGATGCCGGTATGGGCAAGCGAGCCGTGCAGGCTGACGGTGATGGCGGCCACGGTCGCACCGGACGGACGGGGCCAGTCCGGTGAAAGCAACAGTTCCAGAAAGCGATTGGCGGCCGACATCGGCCCCATGGTGTGAGAGCTCGACGGGCCGATGCCGATCTTGAACACGTCGAATACCGAAAGAAACATCGAAACCCCGATCTGCGCCTGATCCGCGCATTCCTCATCATCGACCATAGGTCATCGCCGCCCGATCCGGGCAGCACCGACCGACATCCGGTGAGGCGCGCGCGACATGGGCCTGTGACACAGCCACGAGGCGACATTAGCGCAGAACAGAGGACGGGCGACACGCGCTTCAGCATATTGCTTTTTCGGAAGGGCATGCCACAAGAGCCGCATGGTTCTGGTCGATTATATCGCACTCTTGGTGTTCGCGCTGCTCTGGGGCGGCTATGTCTGGGTCACGGACCGGCGCACCGTCTTCGGTCGCACCAGCCTGTCGCGGCTGATGATCGAGCGCCGCCGCCGCTGGATCCTCAATTCCCTCAATCGCGACCTGAAGATGATCGATACGCAGATCATTGCCGGTCTGCAGGCCGGGACTGCCTTCTTCGCCTCGACCTGCATCTTCGCGCTTGGCGGCTGCTTTGCCCTGCTCGGCCGCGCCACCGAGGCGCAGGCAATCTTCAGCGATCTCCCCTATGTCTTCCAGGGCGGCAGAACGGCGTTCGAGCTGAAGGTCAGCGGGCTGACCTGCATCTTCGGTTATGCCTTCTTCAAATTCGGCTGGTCCTACCGGCTGTTCAACTACTGCTCGATCCTGATCGGCGGCATTCCGATGCTGTCGGAAACCAAGGTGGATCGCGCCGCTGCGGAACGCGCGGCCGAGCGGGCAATCCGCATGAATGTGGTGGCCGCCAAACACTTCAACGCAGGCCTGCGCAGCATCTTCCTGTCGATCGGCTATCTCGGCTGGTTCGTCAGTCCCTACATTCTCATGGGTGCCACCGGCATCGTCATCGTCGTTCTCTTTCGACGGCAGTTCTTCTCCGAAGCGCGGGACGCGCTTCTGGAGCCATAGGGCCGCACCCGCACGCCTGTCGTCCCGACGTTTCCACATGCTCCGGTGCCCATTCGCTTCCACCGTCACCGAGCCTGTTCCAGGGGAGTTTCCATGTCGCTGAACAACTCGAACGCACCGTCCTCTCCGGATACCGCCGGCGGACTCCCGGAGGATGGCCGGCCCGTGCGTCGTCGCCTCGGCTGGCTGGATGTCGTGCGCGGCATCGCGATCCTCGCCATGGCGAGCTATCATTTCTCCTGGGATCTCGAATATTTCGGATATCTCGCGCCCGGCACGGTGGGCATCGGGCTGTTCAAATACTATGCCCGCGGGATCGCCAGCAGCTTCCTGCTGCTGGCCGGCTTCAGCCTCGTGCTCGGCCATTTCCCCCGCTTTCGCCGCCGCCCGTTCCTCATCCGCTTCGCGAAGGTCGCGGCAGCCGCCGCCGTCATCAGCGTTGCAACCTGGTTCGCCTTTCCCACGGGCTTCATCTTTTTCGGCATTCTCCACGCGATCGCGGCAGCAAGCCTCATCGGCCTCCTGTTTCTGCGCCTTCCCGTCGCCGTCACGCTTCTTACGGCCCTCGCCGCGTTCCTGGCCCCCTTCTATCTGCGGTCCGCTGTCTTCGACCTCCCCGCCTTGTGGTGGGTCGGGCTGTCGGAAACGCTTCCACGATCGAACGATTACGTCCCGCTCCTGCCCTGGCTCGCGCCGTTTCTGACCGGCATCGCACTGGGCCGGATCGCCCTTGCGAAAGGCTGGCTGGACACGGCCAGAGCGCCCGAACGTCCGGCAGGTTCCATCAAACGGGGACTTGCGTTCGCCGGTCGCCACAGCCTGCCGATCTATCTTATCCACCAGCCGCTGCTGTTCTCGCTGGTGGCGCTTTTCGCCATGATCCATCCGGCAGCGCGGCCCGATCCGCGCCCGGCCTTCCAGTCGAGCTGCATGGCGACCTGTACCGGCGACCAGACGCAGGCATTCTGCGCACGTTTCTGCGGCTGCACGCTGGACAGGCTGGTCGAACGAAACCTTCTCGATCCCCTCGACCAAGGTCAGATCGACGTGCAGACGGATAGCCGGATCTCGGAGATCGCCGGCCAGTGCACGATGAAGGCGCAGGAGTAGCGCCTCTAACGACAAACGCCGCGACAGGGGTCTGTCACGGCGAGAGGCGTTGGGGTGCTTGGATGTCGGTCAGGTGCCGACGCCGATTTCGGCAAGCCGCGTCAGGCAGGCCTCCTCGACATTGCTCATTTCCTCGAGCGTTTCCTCGATATCGCGGCGCTTCTGGATCAGTTCCGCCCGCTTGTCCTCGAGCCGCTTCATCATCAGGCGAAGCTGACCGGCTTCGCCTGGCGGCTCCTTGTACATCTGGATGATCTCGCGGATCTCCGAGATGCTGAAGCCGATGCGCCGTCCGCGCAGGATTTCCTTGATCAGATGCCGATCCGTCGCGCGGAAGAAACGGGTGCGCCCCCGCCGCTCGGGATGGATCAGCCCCTCGTCCTCGTAAAAACGAAGCGTTCGTGTCGAGACGCCGAATTCCCGTGTCAGTTCCGTAATGGTATAATACTTGTCCAAACTACGCCTCATCTGCCAGACCGAAATCCTGATCGACATTTACGTAAAAGTCAATGCGTACGCGTAAGTCGTCCCTAACGGGCCGATTGACGAGCGTGAAATCGTGGCTTCAGCGATGCCGCCTGCAGTCGCTAAGGCATGGCGCGCCAAAAGGTGCAGCAATTGTCCAGAACGGCCTGCGTATCAACAATCACCTAAGGCGCAACACGCTAATCTGAGCAACCGCACCGCGCTTTAGTGGATGCCGAACCACCAGGAGGCCAGCCCGAGGAATGCGAAGAAGCCGGTGACATCCGTGACGGTCGTGACGAAGACGGCCGAGGAGACGGCCGGGTCCGCGCCGAACTTGTCGAGCAGCAGGGGAATGAAGATGCCGGCCAGCGCCGCCGCGATCATGTTGATCAGCATGGCTGTGGCGATGATGCCGCCGATATCCGCGCTCTGGAACCACGTGCCCGCCGCAAGCCCGATGAGCAGCCCGAACAGAGCGCCGTTGATGAGGCCGACGCCCGCCTCGCGCCGGATAACCCGGAAAGCGTTGTGGATGTCGAGATCGCGCGTCGCCAGTGCGCGAACCGTCACCGTCATCGTCTGCGAACCCGCATTGCCACCCATGCCGGCCACGATGGGCATGAGAACGGCCAGCGCGACGATGTGCTCGATCGCCTTGTCGAAAAGACCGATCACCGAAGCCGCAAGGATCGCGGTGAACAGATTGACCATCAGCCAGACGACACGCGAGCGCGAGGTATCGATGACCGAGTCGGACAGTTCTTCGTCGCCGACGCCGCCGAGGCGCATGATGTCTTCCTCGGCCTCTTCCTGAATGACGTCGACGACGTCATCGATGGTGAGCACGCCGACGAGGCGCTGGTTCTCGTCGACCACGGCTGCCGAGAGCAGGTTGTACTGTTCGAAGACCTGCGCCGCCTCTTCCTGGTCCATTTCCGCCGGCACCGGATGGTTGGTCTCGCGCATGATCGACTCGATTTTCACCGAGCGCTTGGTGCGGAGAATACGATCGAGATCGATCGTCCCCAGCAGGCGGAAAGTCGGGTCGATCACGAAGATCTGGGTGAAGCTCTCGGGGAGTTCGGTGTCCTCGCGCATGTAGTCGATCGTCTGCCCGACCGTCCAGAACGGCGGCACGGCGACGAACTCCGTCTGCATGCGCCGGCCGGCAGTCGATTCGGGATAATCGAGCGAGCGGCGCAGGCGGACGCGCTCGGTGAAGGGCAGTTTGGCGAGGATCGCTTCCTGATCCTCCTGGTCCATGTCCTCGAGAATGTAGACGGCATCGTCCGAATCCATCTCGCCGAGGGCTGCGGCGATCTGCTCGTTCGGCAGATGCTCGACAATGTCGAGACGAATGGCCTCGTCCACCTCCGTCAGGGCCGAGAGATCGAACTCGTCGCCGAGCAGCGACACCATCGCCCGGCGCTGCTCGGGGTTGATCGCTTCGAGAAGGTCGCCCATTTCGGACGCGTGAAGCCGCGCGACATGCTGGCGCAGATAGAGCACGTCGCGATCGGCGATCGCGGCACCGACATGCATCAGATAGTCGGAACGAACCGATCCATCCTCGGCATAGATGTCGGCCCCGTCATAGGCATCATCCGTTTCGGGAACGCGCGTCTCCAGGTCGTCGCCGGTGTTGCTCATCTGCCCGCCTCGCGATCGTTCAGCCGTTTCCGGCGCCGGGGCGATGCCCGAGGCTCGAAGAAAGGCTCTGCCAGTGTCTCGATGGTTACAGACCGGAAACTAGGGCCGGCCGCACTCCCTGCTAGACCATGGACGTGCGCCGGTCCACCCAAGATGACGCTGCCGCAGACCATATCGAGAAAATTTGTTCAAGCTGTTGCAGAACCTCACAAATCGAAGTCAAATCCGCGCTCGTTCGAGCGCTGCACCGGCACTTTAAGGCATGGCGACCGCGGAACGGCGCGACCCCGATCGCGCTGCTCTGAACCATCCTCCAACGCGACCCTATGGGAGCTTCGCATGCCGATCCGATCCATCATCCCTTTCCCGGATGCCCGCCTCAGAACACCGGCGGAACCGGTCACCACCTTCGATGGCGATCTCGCAGACCTGGCCACCGATCTGCTCGACACCCTGCGCGCCGCGCCGGGCATCGGCATCACCGGCCCGCATATCGGCATTCTCCGCGCGATCACGGTCATCGAGATCGATGCGAAGGCCGGTCCGCGGATCTTCATCAACCCGGAGATCCTCAGCGCCTCCCGGGAAACCACCCGGCACATGGAAGGCAGTGTCTCCATGCCAGGCTTCACCGACGAGGTCGAGCGACCCGCCACGGTCACGGTCCGCTATCAGACCCTTGAAGGACTCTGGCAGGATGAGGAAGCGGACGGCCTGCTCGCGATCTGCCTGCAGCACGAGATCGACCAGATCAACGGCATCTTCTGGCTCCAGCGCCTGTCTCGGCTGAAGCGGGAGCGGATCGTGAAGAAATACGAGAAATCGTTACCTCGGCAGCGGCACGTCGCCATCTGATCTGCGATGTTCCGTTGACCGCCTTGGTCAATCGACAGACGACCCGTTGACCGGAGCCGCTGCCCGCTGGACGTCATGACATGCGTCACGACCATATTGACGAGGTAAGCAAGAGCCACAGACCCGCGACGTCTATATGGGGGACGACCCGAACGATGGATGTCTGCGCTTGGAGCAAAGGAGCAAGGAACTGTTTCCGAGGCTTGGCCTGAAAGTCGGTTCGTCCAAAAACCAAAACACTGACAAGACACAAAAAAACCGGCCTAAGCCGGTTTCTGTTGGTGCGGTCGAGAAGACTCGAACTTCCACGGGTTGCCCCACAGCGACCTCAACGCTGCGCGTCTACCAATTCCGCCACGACCGCATCGTGGTAGATCCGAATTGCTCCGGCGGGGGTGCATGTAGCAAAAGGATTTGGGGGGCACAAGGGCGGGATGCGGAAAAGTTGGCGGTGGTCAAAACTATTTCCAGGGCCTGTGGACAGAGCCGGGAATTCCGACTTTAACCCTTGATCACAAAGCCCCATCTAGAGGCGACCGATCGGCTGGCCGGGCCCGTGTCTGCACGGAGATACAGGCTCGATCCCACAGGACAACGAAACTGCGCGGCACGGGATTTTTCTCGGATGCCCCGCAGCATTTGCAGGAAGACCCATGCAGCGCGACGCTCTCGAAAGTCGTTTCTTTGCCGTCGATGGTAACCCGCCCGTCCGCTGGCGGATTGCCGATGGACTCGTGCCCTACGACGTCGCCGTGGAGACGATGGAGCGCGAGGTGGCCGCCATCGCGGCCGGTGAGGCGGATGAGCTCGTCTGGATGGTCGAGCATCCGCCGCTTTACACCGCGGGTACCAGCGCCGATTCGGCCGATCTCGTCATGCCCGACCGCTTTCCGGTCTTTGCCACGGGGCGCGGCGGCGAGTACACCTATCATGGCCCGGGTCAGCGCGTGGTCTATGTCATGCTCGACCTGAAGCGACGCCGGCAGGACGTTCGCGCCTTCGTGGCGGCGCTGGAAGATCTCGTCATCCGCACGCTGGCCAGCATGAACGTCACCGGCGAGCGGCGCGAGGATCGCGTTGGCGTCTGGGTCCGCCGACCCGAAAAAGCCCCCCTGCCCGATGGTACGCCCGTCGAGGACAAGATCGCCGCGATCGGTATCCGCCTGCGGCGCTGGGTGAGTTTTCACGGCCTGTCGCTGAATGTCGATCCGGATCTCGACCATTTCGACGGCATCGTGCCGTGCGGCATTCGCGGGCACGGCGTGACCAGTCTCGTCGATCTCGGATTGCCGGTGATGATGGAGGATGCCGACATGCGCCTTCGCGATGCGTTCGAGGAGGTGTTCGGGCCGACGATATCCGACAGGACGGCCCCTGTGGTCGTCAGTGCATCGGCTGGCGACGCTCCCGCCAGATCATGAACAGGCCGGAGCCGACGATGATGGCGACGCCGAGCCATTTCGAGGCGGTCGGGAATTCGCCGAAGACGAGATAGCCGAGGATGGTCGCCGCGATGATCTCGAAATAGTGCAGCGGCGCCAGCACGGAGGCGGGTGCGGCCTGAAACGCCTTGACCACCATCAGGTGCCCATAGCTGGAGATCGTGCCGAGCGCGATGACGAGGCCCCATCCGAGCGGCGTCTGCGGCAGCGACGGCACGAAATCCGCCGCGCCCATGCCATGGCCGAGGGCGATGGTCGCCGCCATGAACAGCGTGCCGCCGACGCCGGCAAAGGTCTGCATCGCGAGCGGCGTGTCGGCGGCACCGGAGGCGCGGTTCATCAGGAGATAGCAGGCAAAGAGAAAGGCGCAGGCCACCGGCATCAGCGCGGTCAGGCCGAAGACCTGAAAGCTCGGCTGGATCACGATCATTGCGCCGAAAAAGCCGATGCCGATTGCCGTCCACCGCCGCCAACCGACCTTTTCACCGAGGATCAGCGCCGAAAGGCAGGTCAGGATGAACGGCTCAACGAAATAGATCGCGAACACGTCGGCGAGCGGCATGTATTTCACGGATACGAAGAAAAAGAGCGATGCGGCGGCAAGCAGCACGCCGCGCAGCATGTTGTACCAGGGCCGCTGCGGCACCAGCGCCTTCGGGCCGCCCAGTCGAAGCAGCATCGGCAGCGTCGCGACGAGCTGGAAGAAGAATCGGTAGAACGTCACCTGCGCCGGCGACATTCCGAGCTCGACCGCCATATATTTCGCGATGGCATCCATGCAGGGCAGGATCATCATTGCGGTGAGCAGCAGGAGGACGCCCTGCATCACGGTGGCGGGCTTCGCGGTTTCGGGCGTCGCGGTTTCGGGCAGGTCGGAAGATGGGCGGGTCATGCGAATCAGGCTCCAGATCCGAGGTCGGACGCAGCCCATGGCAATGCTCTCCCGGCCGTTTCCGCAAGGCGTAGCCCGACGGATATTTGACGCTGCGGGCCCTTTTCTTTCCCGATCGTGGATGTAGGCTTGGGCGGGAGCACGATGAGGAGAACGCCATGCGGGTATCGACAGACGCCATGATGGCCATGCTGCGGCAGCCGCGCGACACGGACACGCCTGGCGGGCGGCTGTTTCGCGCACGCGGCGTGCTCAATCTCAGCCTCGACGACCTCGCCGAGCGTCTTACAGTGTTGCCGGAGACGGTCTCCGACTGGGAGCGCGACCGCAGCGAGCCGGAGGGAGAAAAGCTGGCGCTGCTCGCGGATCTCCTGGGCGTGACGCCGCGATGGCTGATCGCCGGGATCACCGAGCCGTCCGGCATCACCCTCTCGCCCTCGGCCATACAGGCCCTGCTCGAGGAACTCGAGAGCGCGAAGGCGCTGCAGGCGCAGGCGGGAAAGGCGATAGACGCGCTTGAGACCTCGCTTCGCCGCGTCCTAAAGAGTATCTGAACAGAGATATCGAATCGTGCGCGCCGGCCGCTCGGCATCGCGCCCCATCAAAAGCATTAGATCCAGGAGACATTTCATGGACGTTCGCGCTGCCGTTGCCGTTCAGGCTGGCAAACCCCTCGAAATCATGACCGTGCAACTGGATGGACCGCGCGCCGGCGAAGTTCTCGTCGAGATCAAGGCGACCGGCATCTGCCACACGGACGAGTTCACCCTGTCGGGTGCCGATCCGGAAGGCCTGTTTCCCGCCATTCTCGGCCATGAGGGTGCGGGCATCGTGGTCGATGTCGGCCCGGGCGTGACGTCGCTGAAGAAGGGCGACCATGTCATTCCGCTCTACACGCCGGAATGCCGCGAGTGCTATTCGTGCCTGTCGCGCAAGACGAACCTCTGCACCTCCATCCGCGCCACGCAGGGCCAGGGCCTCATGCCGGACGGCACCTCGCGGTTCTCGATCGGCAAGGACAAGATCTTCCACTACATGGGCTGCTCGACCTTCGCCAATTTCACGGTCCTGCCGGAAATCGCGCTCGCCAAGGTCAACCCGGACGCGCCCTTCGACAAGATCTGCTATATCGGCTGCGGCGTCACGACCGGCATTGGCGCCGTCATCAACACGGCCAAGGTGGAGATCGGCTCGACGGCCATCGTCTTCGGTCTCGGCGGCATCGGGCTGAACGTACTGCAGGGCCTGCGTCTGGCCGGCGCGGACATGATCATCGGCGTCGACATCAACAACGACCGCAAGGCCTGGGGCGAAAAGTTCGGCATGACGCATTTCGTCAATCCGAAGGAGGTCGGCGACGACATCGTGCCCTTCCTCGTCAACATGACGAAGCGCAACGGTGACACGATCGGCGGCGCCGACTACACATTCGACTGCACAGGCAACACCAAGGTGATGCGCCAGGCGCTTGAGTCTTCGCATCGCGGCTGGGGCAAATCCGTCATCATCGGCGTTGCCGGCGCGGGCCAGGAAATCTCCACCCGCCCCTTCCAGCTGGTCACCGGCCGCAACTGGATGGGCACCGCCTTCGGTGGCGCGCGCGGCCGCACCGACGTGCCGAAGATCGTCGAATGGTACATGGAAGGCAAGATCCAGATCGACCCGATGATCACCCACACGATGCCGCTCGACGACATCAACAAGGGCTTCGACCTGATGCATGCGGGCGAAAGCATCCGCAGCGTCGTGATCTATTGATGGGACACACGCCCTACGAGGTCGACCTGCGGGCGATGGATGCCCTGTCCGCGGCCGACCTCTATGCATTGCTGAAGATGCGTGTCGATGTGTTCGTGGTGGAGCAGACCTGCCCCTACCCCGAGCTCGACGGCAAGGATGCGACGGCACTGCATCTCCGGCTGATGGAAGGCGAAACGCTCGTCGCCTCCGCGCGGCTGTTGCCGTCCAAGGGGTCGGGCGAACCGGCGCGCATCGGTCGCGTCGTCGTCTCGCCGGATCACCGCGGAAAGCAGCTCGGCAACGCCGTGATGCGCGAGGCGATCTCCGCCTGCGAGACCGCCTTTCCGGGCGCGCCGATCGCGCTGTCCGCGCAGAGCCATCTGCGGGCGTTCTATGCGCGCCTCGGCTTCGAGGCAACGTCGGACGAGTATGTCGAAGACGGCATTCCGCATGTGGACATGCTGCGGCAGCCGCCACCCGTTTCGCTGGAGGTCGCGTGATCTACGTCGATGCCGATGCCTGCCCCGTCAAGCCGGAGATCCTCAAGGTCGCCGAACGGCATGATCTGCCGGTGACGCTGGTTGCCAATTCCGGGCTGCGTCCGTCGCGCGATCCGATGGTGACGAACGTGATCGTCTCGGCCGGTTTCGATGCGGCCGACGACTGGATCGCGGAGCGTGCAGGCCCCGGCGACGTAGTCATCACGGCGGATGTACCTCTCGCAGGACGCTGTGTTGCCAAGGGGGCGCTCGTGACAGGGCCCACAGGGCGCGTCTTCGATGTCGCCAATATCGGCATGGCGACTGCCATGCGGGATCTCGGCGCCCATCTGAGAGAAACGGGCGAAAGCCGCGGCTTCAATGCCGCCTTTACCGCCCGCGACCGCTCGGCCTTTCTCGAAACGCTCGACCGGCTCTGCCGGCGCGCAAAGCAGGCCTGAACCCGTGGCGGACACACGTGGCGCACTCATTCCCCGGCGGCATCTTCCCTTTACGCTCGGCGCCATCGCGGCCGCTTTGTCGCTGCCGGTGGGCTTCCTCGAAAGCGGGCGGTTCGCCATCGAGCTCGCGGCCGTCCTGTTCTTCCTCGTCTATCTCGGCATGATCGCGATCCGCATTCCGACGCTGAGCGGGTCCTATCTCAAAGAAAATGCGGCCGGCACCGACGAGCCGGAGATCGTCATTCTCGGCGTCACCCTTGCGGCCGTCGTCATCTGCCTCGGCTCCCTGTTTCAGGCGTTGAACGAGAAGGATGGAGCGCCGCTTCCCGAGCAGATCCTCGCCTTCGCCTCCGTGGCGCTCGGCTGGCTGACGGTCCACACCATGGCGGCGATTCACTACGCGCACCGCTACTGGAGCCCCGAGCTTGCAAGTGACGACGCGGGTGAGAACGGCAATCGTCGCGGCCTCGACTTTCCGGGAACGGACATGCCGGGCATCTTCGATTTCCTCTATTTTTCCTTCGTCATCGGCATGACGGCGCAAACGTCGGACGTCGCGATCAACACGACGGCCATGCGCAAGATCAACCTGATCCACGCCGTCGTCTCGTATTTCTTCAACACCGTGCTCATCGCCGTGGCGGTCAATGCCGCGGTCGCTTTGCTCTGAACACATCGTCCGACCTGCCCAGAGGAAGTCTCCCATGAAAGTCCTGTCCCAGACCATCGCCTTCGGCGGCATGCAAGGCGTCTATTCGCATCGTTCGGAGGCCTGCGACTGCGATATGACCTTTGCCGTCTTCGTGCCGCCGCAGGCAGTGAGCCAGCCCTGCCCGGTCGTCTGGTATCTCTCCGGCCTGACCTGCAACCACGCCAATGTGATGGAGAAGGGCGAGTACCGGCGGCTGGCGGCCGAACTTGGCCTCATCATCGTCTGCCCGGATACCAGCCCGCGCGGCGACGATGTCGCGGACGAGGCGGCGAACTGGCAGATGGGCAAGGGTGCCGGCTTCTACCTCGATGCGACGCAGGAACCGTGGGCGCGCCATTATCGCATGGAAACCTACATCACGCAGGAACTGCCGGCGCTGATCGCCGCGCAATTTCGCGCCGACATGAGCCGTCAGGCAATCTTCGGCCACTCGATGGGCGGCCATGGCGCGATGACCATCGCGCTCAAAAACCCGGACCGCTTCCGCAGCTGCTCGGCCTTCGCGCCCATCGTCCAGCCCTCGACGGCCGATTGGTCGAGCGGCGCGTTCGAGAAATATCTCGGCGCGGACAAAGCCGCATGGCGGGCTTATGATGCCTGCGCGCTGGTCGAGGACGGCGCCCGCTTCCCGGAATTCCTGATCGACCAGGGAACGGCCGACGGCTTTCTGGAGACGGGTCTGCGTCCCTGGCTGTTCGAGGACGCGATCAAGGGAACCGGCATCGCCCTGACGCTGCGGATGCAGGAGCGTTACGATCACTCCTATTACTTCATCTCCACGTTCATGGACGATCATCTGCGCTGGCATGCGGAGCGGCTGGCGTGATGACGGGGACGGCAGACCGACCCCACGCGCCGACGATCGGTGACGGGAGACGGCGGCGATGCTGAATATTCTCCTGGTCGCGCTTGGCGGTGCCAGCGGCTCCGTGCTGCGCTATCTCGCCGGGATCGCCAGCGTCCGGCTGATGGGTGCGGGCTTTCCCTGGGGAACGCTGTTCGTCAACGTCACCGGCTCGTTCCTCATCGGCGTGCTGTCCGAGGTCATCGCCCGGCGGTTCGGGGCCTCGCCCGAGCTGCGTCTGTTCCTCGTCACCGGCATCCTCGGTGGCTACACCACCTTCTCGGCCTTCTCGCTCGATGCAGCAATGCTCGCCGAACAGGGCCAATTCGGCGCGGCGGCGCTCTATGTGGCCCTCAGCCTCGTCCTTTCCGGCCTCGCCGTCGTTGCAGGTCTGGCCCTGATGCGCGCAATCGTCTAAAGCGGGCGCTTGACGACGATGATGGATGGCTGGCCCTTTGGCCGCCAAGGACGAAAGACCAGGACATGGCGGGTATCGAGCACAAGACGGTGGAAGCCGATGAAAACGGCATGCGCCTCGATCGCTGGTTCAAGGTGCACTATCCCGGCCTCGGCTTCGGGCCGCTGCAGAAGTTGCTGCGCTCCGGCCAGGTTCGCGTCAATGGCGGCCGGGTGAAATCCGATTTTCGCGTGGAAGCCGGGCAGTCGATCCGCATTCCGCCGATGGATGTCGATGAGAACCGCAAGACCGGGCCGATTCCGAACCACGACCTGAAGCACTCGTCCGACCACGAACTTCTGTCGCGCATGCTGCTGCATGAGGACGCCAAGGTGATCGTGCTCAACAAGCCGCCGGGCATCGCCGTGCAGGGCGGATCCGGCCTCAACCGGCATATCGATCAGATGCTCGAAGCCTGGACCAGCCCGAAGGGCGAAAAGCCGCGCCTCGTGCACCGGCTCGACCGCGATACATCGGGTGTTCTGGTCGTGGCGCGCACCCGCGGCGCGGCGCAGAAGCTGACCGCCGCGTTTCGCGAACGCGACACGAAGAAGACCTATTGGTCGCTGGTCAAGGGCGTGCCGCGCAAGCGCGAGGACAAGGTGTCCAGCTGGCTCGTCAAGGAGCAGACGCCGGATGGCGACCGGATGCGCATCGCCCGCCATGGCGACGATGGCGCCGACCATGCGATTTCCTACTACCGGGTGCTGGAGCAGGCAGGCCAGAACTTCGCCTGGCTGGAGATGGAGCCTTATACCGGCCGGACGCACCAGCTGCGCGTCCATGCCCTGCACATCGGCCACCCGATTCTCGGCGATCCCAAATATTTCGATGATGCGCCCAGCTGGAATTTCCCGAGCGGCGTCCAGAACCGCCTCCATCTGCATGCACGCAAGATCGACATTCCCCATCCCGATGGCGGACGCCTGACGATCACGGCGCCGATGCCCCAGCATATGGTTCAGACCTGGAACCTGTTCGGTTTCGACATGGCCAATGCCGGAGAGGAATGATGCGGCTGGTTCTGTTCGATTGCGACGGCACGCTGGTCGATAGCGCGGGCGTGATCCATGAGACGATGGCGCGGACGTTCGACGCATTCGGCCTCGCCCCGCCCGCCCTTGATGACACGAAGTCCATCATCGGGCTGACCCTCGACATCGCGATCGCCCGGTTGACCGGGGAGCCTCATGTCGATGATCGGGCGCTCGCGATGACGGCACACTATAAGGCCATCTACACGGATGTGCGTGCCGAAGGCTTTTCCGAACGGCCCTTCCCGGGCATCGCCGCCCTGATGCGCACGCTCGGGCAGCGGGAGGACCTCGTCGTCGGTGCGGTGACGGGCAAATCCCGGCGCGGGCTCGACATCATTCGTACGTCGCACGGTTTTCATTTCACGGTCTCGCGCACGGCCGACGACTGCCCGTCGAAGCCGCACCCGGCGATGGTCACCGAATGCTGCGCGGAAGCCGGCTTCGAGCCGCGCGACACGCTTGTCATCGGCGATGCCATCTACGATATGCAGATGGCAAAGGGTGCGGGCGCAACGGCGATCGGCGTTTCCTGGGGCTATGCGCCCCCGACTGCCCTTCTTGCCGCCGGCGCCGACCATATCGTCCAGACGCCGGACGATATCCTTGCTCTGCTGGAGACTGCGCATGCCTGATATCCGCGACGACTTCACCAACACGTTCAGCGATCCCGACCCGGTCCGGCGCGCGCAGATCCAGATGCTCAAGCCCCTGCCGAAGCGATTCTACAAGGATGTCTCGATCGGCCCCGTCGAGGATGGCACATTCGCCATTCTTCTCGACGGTCGCCCGGTGAAGACCCCCGCCAAGCAGGTGCTCGCCGTACCGACCAGAAGTCTGGCCGAACGCCTGGCGGCGGAATGGGAGGCCCAGGTCGAACAGATCGATCCCGGCATCATGCCGGTGACGCGTCTCGTCAACAGCGCGCTCGATGGCGTCTCAAAGGACATCGGCGCCGTGTTCGACGATATCCTCAACTTTTCAGGCACGGACATGCTCTGCTACCGCGCCGACCAGCCGGAAGGGCTCGTCGCCCGTCAGCAGGCGCAGTGGGACCCGATTCTCGACTGGATGTCGGTCACGTTCGGTGCGCATTTCATCCTTGCGGAAGGCGTGATCCACCAGAGCCAGCCGCAGGCCGCGATCTCCGCATTCGCCGACGCGCTGCGCGCCTATCGGACACCGCTCGCGCTCTCGGCGCTGCACGCCATGACCACGCTCACCGGTTCCGCGATCCTGCCGCTGGCCATTGCCGAGCGGCGCCTGAGCGTGGACGAGGCCTGGGCGCTGGCGCATCTCGATGAGGACTGGCAGATCGAGCACTGGGGCACGGACGACGAAGCGTTCCAGCGCCGTGAACTGCGCTGGCGCGACATGCAGGCGGCCAGCGCCGTTCTCGATTCGATTCGGACCGCGTAAGGTTCAAGCCGTGAGCTTAAGCCCGGCGATGCCTGCGACGATCAGGCCGATGCAGCCGAGGCGAACCGCCGTTGCCGGCTCGGCAAACAGGACGATGCCGAGAATCACGGTTCCGACCGTGCCGATCCCGGTCCAGATCGCATAGGCCGTGCCGAGCGGAAGCGTCCGCAGCGCCAGGCCGAGAAGCGCGATGCTGGCGATCATGGCGCCAATGGTCAGGATGGTGGGAAGAGGCTTCGAGAAGCCATCGGTGTATTTCAGGCCGATGGCCCAACCGATTTCGAACAGTCCCGCGAGAAAAAGCAGAAGCCAAGCCATGGAGATCACTCCTGTGAGGAGCGAGGTCGTCCCCGCATGGATGAAATATTCGCGGTCGTCCGCTGTCCTTCTTATGCCACATCCTGCATCGCCGGGCAATCGTCAGCCTTCGCCGCCGCGCTCCTTGCGCAGCTTGTCCCACCAGTCGAGCCGCTTGCGGATGTCCCGCTCGAAGCCCCGTTCCGGCGGATCGTAAAAGGTCTGGCGCCCCATCTTCTCGGGAAAGTAGTCCTGGCCGGAGAATGCGTCCGGCTCGTCATGATCGTAGCGATAGCCATCGCCATAGCCCGCGCCCTTCATCAGCTTCGTCGGCGCGTTGAGAATGTGCTTGGGCGGGAGCAGCGAGCCGTTCTGCTTGGCCGCGCGCATGGCAGCCTTGTAGGCGGTGTAGACGGCATTCGATTTCGGCGCGGTCGCAAGGTAGACGCAGGCCTGTGCCAGCGCCAGTTCGCCTTCCGGCGAGCCGAGATAGTCGTAGGCGTCCTTTGCGGCATTGCAGACGACAAGGGCCTGGGGGTCGGCAAGGCCGATATCCTCGACCGCCATGCGCACCAGACGCCGGCCGAGATAGAGCGGGTCCTCCCCTGCATCGAACATGCGGCAGAGGTAGTAGAGCGCCGCGTCCGGATCCGAGCCGCGCACGGCCTTGTGAAGCGCGGAGATGAGATTGTAGTGGCCGTCCTGGCCCTTGTCGTAGACCGGTGCCCGGCGCTGGACGACCTCCTGCAGCCCCGAGACGTCGAAGGTTTCGCCCTTCCGCGCCGCGCGCCACACTTCTTCGGCCAGCGTCAGCGCCGCACGCCCGTCGCCGTCCGCCATGCGGATGAGGCTCGCCCGCGCGTCCTCGTCGAGCGGCAGGGGCTTTGCCTCCGTCGTCTCCGCCCGGGCCAGAAGCTCCCGCAGACTGTCCTCATCATGCGATCGGAAGGTCAGCACGCGGGCGCGCGAGAGGAGAGCGGCGTTCAGCTCGAACGACGGATTCTCCGTGGTGGCCCCGACGAGGATAATCGTTCCGTCTTCCATGACAGGGAGAAAACTGTCCTGCTGCGCCCGGTTGAAGCGATGGATCTCATCCACGAAGAGCAGCGTCTGGCGACCGGACATGCGCCGCGTCCGGGCCATCTCGAAAACCTTCTTAAGATCCGCCACGCCGGAGAAGATCGCGGAAATCTGCTCGAAGGCGAGCCCCGTCTCGCCGGACAGGAGGCGTGCGACCGTCGTCTTTCCTGTGCCGGGCGGTCCCCAGAAGATCATCGAGCCGAGCGAGCCCGAATCGATCATCCGCCGCAACGCGCCATCTTCCCCGGTCAGATGCGCCTGCCCGGTGACGTCCGCGAGCGTCTGCGGCCTCAGCCTGTCGGCAAGCGGCCGCTTGGCCTGGTGGCCTTCCGGCTCATGGGGCGCAAAAAGATCGCTCATCGGAAGAACTGGCGGATCCGTTGCCCGTCACGCTCGATCTCGACGCGCCAGAAAGCCGGATCGTCTGACGCCGCCTTCACCAGCGTCTCGGTCTTATCGATCGGCACGCCATTGACGGCGATGATGATATCCTTCGGCGCAAAGCCGACGCGGGCGGCGGGAGAGCCGCGGTTGACGGCCGTGATCACGACACCTTTCGACGCGGCCGACATGTGAAGCTCGTCGGCGAGACGCGGCGACAGGTTGCCGACGACGGCGCCGGCGAACGGCGTGCGGCCCTCGATCAGCCGCTCGTCGCGCGGCGCCGTTTCCGGCGCGCGTTCGAGCCGCAACGTGACCTCACGCACCTTGCCGTTGTTCGCAACGCTCAGCCGCGCATCCTTGCCGATGCCGACCGTGGTCAGGCGGTAGCCGAGCGCGTCTGGATGTTCGACAGCGATGCCGTTGACGGCGGTAACCACTTCGCCGGGCCGGATACCCGCCTTCTCCGCCGGGCCGCCTTCGATCACGGAACTGACCAGCGCACCCCGCGCCCGATCAAGCCCAAGGGCGTCGGCCACCTCCGAGGTGACCGGCTCGAAGCTAGCACCGATGAAGGGACGTACGAAGCTGCCGGTGCCGCCCTTGGCCGATTCGATGAAGACCTTCACGAGATTGGCAGGAATGGCGAAGCCGACGCCGTTGGAGCCACCGCCGCGCGAGAAGATGGCGGTGTTGATCCCAATCAGCTCGCCCTTCATGTCGATCAGACCGCCACCCGAGTTGCCCGGGTTGATGGCGGCATCCGTCTGGATGAAGAAGCCGAAATCGCTGCCGGGCGTCACCTGGTTGCGCGCCAGGGCCGAAACGATGCCGCTCGTCACCGTCTGACCGACGCCGAAGGGATTGCCGATCGCGAGCACCAGATCGCCGACCTCGACGCTGTCGGAGTCTCCGAGCGGGATCGTCTGAAACGGCGCACTGCCCTCGATCTTCAGAACGGCGAGGTCCAGGCGGTCGTCCTTCAGAACCACCTTCGATTCGAATTCCCGACCATCCGCCAAGGCGACCTTGATGTCGTCGGCACCTTCGATGACGTGATTGTTGGTCACGACGATACCGTCCGCACCGACGATCACGCCCGAGCCGAGCGACGACTGCTTTTCGGAGCGATTCGGCATGCGCTGACCGAAGAACTGCTGCAGGAACGGATCGTCCGCCAGCGGAGAACGGCTCTCGACGAGTTTTTCCGCATAGACATTCACCACGGCGTTGGCCGTCTGCTTGACGAGAGGCGAAAAGGACATCTGCATCTCGGCGCGGCTTTCCGGAACGGTCTTGACCGTGCCGTCCGCCGCGCTGCTCGTGCTCGCCACCGGCGTCGCCACCGCGCTGGTCTTCAGCGGGTCGATGGTCGGATGGGACTCACCGAGATCCGTCGGCGCTACGAAATGCGCAAGGAACATGATGATGACGAGGCCGGCAATGCCGGACAGGACGAGCGACAATGGCGAGCGGTGCATGGGGAACCCTTGATGCAGAGGTAACAGGCTTGTCGAGGAGAAATAGGATGAAGCGACGGGAAAGCAAAGCCACCGTCTTCGGCAAAAGCATGGCGGCGACGGCGTCGCCTGAGGGGTTACGGTGCGCCGGCGCCGGAAACGAAAACAGCCGGACTTTCGCCCGGCTGTTTTTAGACTGATCTGCCTGAAAAGATCAGGCTGCTTCAGCGGCGTCCGCTTCGGCTGCAACGCGAGCCTTGTCGGCTGCGCCCTTGGCATCGACGTCGCGATCGACGAATTCGATGACCGCGATCGGGGCGTTGTCGCCCTGGCGATAACCGGCCTTCATGATGCGAAGGTAGCCGCCGTTGCGGGTGGCGTAACGGGTGGCGATCGCATCGAACAGCTTGGCGACGACGGTCACGTCACGGATCTGCGAGATGGCCTGACGACGGGCGTGCAGGTCGCCACGCTTGCCGAGCGTCACGAGCTTTTCGACGATCGGGCGGATTTCCTTGGCCTTCGGCAGCGTCGTGATGATCTGCTCGTGCTGGATCAGCGAAGCCGCCATGTTGGCGAACATCGCCTTGCGGTGGCTGGCGGTACGGTTCAGCTTGCGGCCGGCTTTCTGGTGGCGCATGGCTATTCTCCTTTATGCAGGTGTCGCTCTCTCTGGAGGACCTGCCGTTTCCTGGCACATACAGGCACCGTGCGATGTCTCGCATGGCCTGCTGTTTGACGGGGAAAGGCAGAGTTTCGACCTGCCTTGTCTGTTCTTAATACTGGTCTTCGTAGCGCTTTGCGAGATCTTCGATGTTCTCGGGCGGCCATGCGGGCACTTCCATGCCGAGGTGCAGGCCCATGGAAGCGAGAACTTCCTTGATTTCGTTCAGCGACTTGCGGCCGAAGTTCGGAGTCCGGAGCATTTCGGCTTCCGTCTTCTGAATGAGGTCGCCGATGTAGACGATGTTGTCGTTCTTCAGGCAGTTTGCCGAGCGAACGGACAGTTCGAGTTCGTCCACCTTCTTGAGAAGCGCCGGGTTGAACGCGAGTTCGGTAACGGCTTCCTCTTCGGCTTCCTTCTGCGGCTCGTCGAAATTGACGAAAACGCCGAGCTGGTCCTGGAGAATACGCGCTGCGAACGCAACGGCATCTTCACCGGTCACGGAGCCATCGGTCTCGATCGTCATCGACAGCTTGTCGTAGTCGAGAACCTGGCCTTCGCGGGTGTTTTCCACCTTGTAGGACACTTTCTTGACCGGCGAATAGAGGCTGTCGACCGGGATGAGGCCGATCGGTGCATCTTCCGAACGGTTGCGATCCGCCGGAACATAGCCCTTGCCGTTGTTGACCGTAAACTCCATGCGGATCTCTGCGCCCTCGTCGAGCGTGCAGATCACGTGGTTCGGGTTCAGGATCTCGATGTCGCCGACCGTCTGGATGTCGCCAGCCGTGACCACACCCGGGCCCTGCTTGCGGACGACCATGCGCTTGGCATCGTCGCCGTCCATCTTGATGGCGATTTCCTTGATGTTCAGGACGATGTCGGTGACATCTTCGCGGACGCCCGGGATCGAGGAGAATTCGTGCAGAACGCCGTCGATCTGTACGGCCGTGACGGCGGCCCCGCGGAGCGAGGAGAGAAGAACGCGACGCAGCGCGTTGCCGAGGGTCAGACCGAAGCCACGCTCAAGCGGTTCCGCGACAAGGCTGACCTTGGTGCGACCGGAAGACGTGAACTCGACCTTGTTCGGCTTGATCAGTTCCTGCCAGTTTTTCTGAATCATATGTTTTGCCTTCCGTTCGTTGCCACCATCCATTCGTGGCAACGGAGCCCTGAAGCGCCGGCGAGAGCGATCTCCCGCCGGACCTGATGACGAGTGCGTATCAGACGCGGCGCTTCTTGCGCGGACGGCAGCCATTGTGCGGGATCGGCGTCACGTCGCGAATGGACGTGATCATGAAACCCGCTGCCTGAAGGGCGCGCAGAGCCGATTCACGGCCGGAACCCGGGCCCGTGACTTCGACTTCGAGTGTCTTCATGCCGTGTTCCTGCGCCTTCTTGGCAGCATCTTCAGCGGCGATCTGCGCTGCGAACGGGGTCGACTTGCGCGAGCCCTTGAAGCCCTTCGAGCCGGCCGACGACCATGCAATGGCATTGCCCTGCGCATCGGTGATGGTGATCATCGTGTTGTTGAACGACGAGTTCACGTGGGCGACGCCCGTCGAGATATTCTTGCGTTCGCGACGACGTACGCGTGTGGCTTCCTTGGCCATATTAACCCTTTCACGGATCTCTGCACCGCCGTAATTCCAGCGGCTACACCGGGGAGACCTGCTCCCCACTTTCATCAGCGATGCCGGAACCCTTCAGGGGCTCCCCGGCATCGCGGCGATATCAACGCTGCCGTATTTCCAGCAGCTCCACCGAACAACGGCCCAGGCCGTCCTCGACATACCAAAAAGAGGCCGGTGCTTCGCACCAGCCTCCTCACCCCCGTTTCCGGGAGATTATTTCTTCTTGCCGGCAATCGCCTTTGCCGGACCCTTGCGGGTGCGGGCATTGGTGTGCGTGCGCTGGCCGCGAACGGGCAGCGAGCGACGATGACGCAGGCCGCGGTAGCAGCCAAGGTCCATCAGACGCTTGATGTTCATCGACGTCTCGCGACGCAGGTCGCCTTCGACCTGGTATTCGCGGTCGATGGCTTCGCGGATCTGAAGAACTTCAGCATCCGTCAGCTGATGCACGCGGCGTTCAGCCGGGATACCGACCTTTGCGACGATTTCCTGTGCGAATTTCGGTCCGATCCCGTGAATATAGGTGAGCGCGATAACAACGCGCTTTGCCGTCGGGATGTTGACGCCAGCGATACGAGCCACGTCTGTTCTCCTTGCTTCCAGTTGCCATCCGGCAATAGGTGCTTCTATGCAGCCTTGAATAGCCGTCAGTTTCAATTTTCGTTCGGAACACGGGACAAAAGCCCAGCCCGGACTTCACTTGTGAAATCCGCGCCATTCCCCTGCATGTTGCGAGTTAGCGCGGTCTTTAGACGGAATCGGCCGGAAAAGTCAACTCCCGGCCAGTCCTTTTCTTGTCCAACAAGGCTATGCGCCCGGTATCGTCAGACTTCGGCCGCAGCCGAAGCAAGAATCTCGTTGATCTGTCGCGTGACTGTTTCCACAGGCGCCATTCCGTCGAGCGTCTTCAGCTCTCCGGTCTTCGCGTAATGCTGCGAAAGCGGCGCGGTCTTCTCGCGATATTCGACAAGACGCTTCTTAACCGATTCTGGATTGTCGTCCGAGCGAACTTTACCGCCGGCCGCCAAAGTTTCCGCGACTCGGTTCTCGATGCGCCGCACGAGCGCGTCCTCGTCGACCTTCAGCTCGATGACCGCATCGAGCTTCAGACCCTTCTGGTCGAGCATGTGCCCGAGAGCGATCGCCTGCGGGACCGTGCGCGGGTAACCGTCCAGGATAAAGCCACGGGCGCAATCCTCGGCATCGATTCGGTCCGAGACGATCTCGTTGACGATCTCGTCGGATACGAGCTGGCCCGCATCCATCACGGCCTTTGCCCGCTTGCCGACGTCGCTCTCCTCCGCGACGGCAGCACGCAGCATGTCACCGGTCGACAACTGGGGAATGCCGAAGCGTTCCGTCAGAAGCTTGGCCTGCGTCCCCTTGCCGGCCCCGGGCGGTCCTAAAAATATCAGTCTCATCGGCCCCTCTTCCCTCCACGCAACTTCGACTTCTTGATCAGCCCTTCATACTGCTGGGCGATCAGATGACCCTGTATCTGTGCTACAGTATCCAGCGTCACGCTGACAACAATCAAAAGCGATGTACCACCAAGGTAGAACGGCACCCCGGTCTGCGCGATGACGAATTCCGGAAGGATGCAGACGAAGATCAGGTAGACCGCGCCAATGACGGTAATGCGCGTCAGGACGTAGTCGATGTATTCCGCCGTCCGCTCACCCGGGCGAATGCCGAGGATGAAGCCGCCATGCTTCTTCAGATTGTCTGCCGTATCCTTCGGATTGAAGACGATGGCCGTGTAGAAGAAAGCGAAGAAGGCAATCATCGCGGCATAGAGGATCATGTAGAGCGGCTGGCCGTGCGCAAGCGACCCTACGATGGTCGTGGCCCAGCCGGGGAGCGTGGCGCTGTCTGCGAAGCCTGCGAGGGTCGCGGGAAGCAGCAGCAGAGAGGATGCGAAGATCGCGGGGATGACGCCGGCCGTGTTCAGCTTTAGCGGCAGATGCGAGGTGTCGCCCTGGAACATCCGATTGCCGACCTGGCGCTTCGGATACTGGATCAGCAGGCGACGCTGTGCCCGCTCGACGAAGACGATGAGCGCGATGACGGCGACGACCATGATGATGATGCCGAGAATCAGCGGCGTCGAGAGCGCGCCTGTGCGGCCAAGCTCCAGCGTACCGGCTAGAGCCGTCGGCAGGTGGGCGACGATGCCCGCGAAGATGATGAGCGAGATACCGTTGCCGATGCCGCGCGAGGTGATCTGCTCGCCGAGCCACATCAGGAACATCGTGCCGCCCAGCAACGAGATGACGGTGGAGATGCGGAAGAACCAGCCCGGATCGTTCACGAGACCGTTGCCGCTCTCCAGACCGACAGCGATACCATAGGCCTGCAGCAGGCCCAGGAGCACCGTGCCGTATCGCGTGTACTGGTTGATGATCTTGCGGCCCTGCTCGCCTTCCTTCTTCAGCTGTTCCAGCGACGGAACGACCGAGGTCATCAGCTGGACGATGATGGAAGCGGAGATATAGGGCATAATTCCGAGCGCGAAGATCGCCATGCGCGAGACCGCGCCGCCGGAAAACATGTTGAAGAGACCGAGGATGCCGCCGCTCTGTCCCTGGAAGGCCTGCGCGAACGCATCGGGGTTCAGGCCGGGAAGCGGGATATAGGTGCCCAGCCGGTAGACCAGCAGCGCGCCAAGCGTGAACCAGAGGCGCTTCTTGAGGTCCTCCGCCTTCGCGAACGTTCTGAAATTGAGATTGGAGGCGAGCTGTTCCGCTGCAGAAGCCATGCGATTCTCCGCGTAGCCAGTTCCGAACCCGCGGCGTCAGACCCGGCCGACTCCGGAAAAGCTTGAATTACGTTTCTGCACGACGTCTTAGAACCAAATCGATTGAAAGAGCAATCATGCGCTTGTCGATATCTCCAGGCATCGCGTCACATTCCCTTGAAATGTGACCCGTTCGCCCGGCGCTATCCGGCTCGAAGATTCTGGCCGACACGGCCCTTGTCCCCTGCCCTTCACGTCTTGCCCGCGCTCGTCGCGCGTCCTCCAGACGCAATAAACCGCCCGGTGTGTAGCACCCCGGGCGGTTCGACTTCAAGATTATTCGCTGGCAGCGACCGGCTTGGCGGACAGCAGCTTGATGGAGCCGCCGGCCTTTTCGATCTTCTCGATCGCGGACTGCGAGGCACCGGCCACTTCGATCGTGACCTTGCCCTTGAGTTCGCCGTCCGAGAGGATACGAACGCCGTCGCGGGCGCGACGGATGATGCCGGCGGCCTTCAGTGCAGCGGCGTCGATCGTGGCGGCAGCGTCGAGCTTCTTGGCATCGATCGCGGTCTGGATACGGCCGAGCGACACGACAACAAAGTCCGAACGGAAGATGTTGTTGAAGCCGCGCTTCGGCAGACGACGGTAGATGGGCATCTGGCCGCCTTCAAAACCGTTGATCGCGACGCCGGAACGGGCCTTCTGACCCTTGACACCACGGCCGGCCGTCTTCCCGGAACCGGAGCCGATACCACGACCCAAACGCTTGCGCGAATGGGTGGCACCTTCGTTGTCTCTGACTTCATTCAGCTTCATGATGGTATCTCCCTCACTTCTCGTCGATAACGCGGACGAGGTGCTGGACGGACCGGATCATGCCGCGAACGGAAGGTGTGTCTTCCAGCGTGCGCACCCGGTGCATCTTGTTGAGACCCAGGCCGATCAGCGTTGCACGCTGGCTGGCGGGGCGGCGGATGGGGCTGCCGATCTGCTCGACAGTAACCGTCTTACCGGTGGTTTCAGTGGCCATCGTACGGACTCCCTTATTCTTCCGACGTGACGCCAGCCGCTTCGCGACGGGCCTGCAGCGTGGCGAACTTGAGGCCGCGCTGTGCCGCGATGTCCTTCGGGTGCATCTGGTTCTTCAGAGCATCGAAGGTGGCGCGGATCATGTTGTAGGGGTTGGACGAACCGGTCGACTTGGCAACGACGTCGTGCATGCCGAGCGTTTCGAAAACAGCGCGCATCGGGCCGCCGGCGATGATGCCGGTACCGGCCTTGGCCGAACGCAGCAGGACCTTGCCGGCGCCGTGGCGACCGTGAACGTCATGATGCAGGGTACGGCCGGAGCGCAGCGGAACGAAAATCAGTTCGCGCTTGGCAGCTTCGGTGGCCTTGCGGATGGCTTCCGGCACTTCGCGTGCCTTGCCATGACCGAAGCCGACGCGGCCCTTCTGGTCGCCGACGACGACGAGAGCAGCGAAGCCGAAACGACGGCCGCCCTTCACCACCTTGGCGACGCGGTTGATTGCGACGAGCTTATCGACGAATTCGCTGTCGCGCTCTTCGCGGTTCTGGCGGTCGTCGCGAGAACCTCTTCTTTCTTGTGCCATTGTCCTTTTCCTTTTTCTTTTCCGGGTGCAATCGGCAGATTGATCGGTGCCGCCCCTCGCAAGTGCCAGAGTACGGCGAATTCCCGACATGGCTTCGGCCCGGATGTACCGGGCCGGCCCGTCGTGGAAATGGGAGCCTTACTTCTCTTCGTCAGATTCGGAAAGCCGGAAACCGGCTTTCCTCACCGAACTTAGAAGTTGAGGCCACCTTCGCGGGCGGCTTCAGCCAGGGCCTTGATACGGCCATGATAGATGAAGGCGCCACGATCGAAGACGACGTCCTTGACGCCGGCTTCGGATGCACGCTCCGCGAGGAGCTTGCCGACGGCAGCAGCTGCCGCCGTGTCGGCGCCCGTCTTCAGAGACGTGCGCAGACCGGTGTCGAGCGTCGAAGCGGACGCCAGCGTCGTGCCGGCGACATCGTCGATGACCTGTGCGTAGATGTTCTTCGACGAGCGATGAACCGACAGGCGTGGACGGCCGTTGGCGACCGCCTTGATTTGACGACGAACGCGCGAAGCGCGACGTACAAGATTATCTTTCCTGCTAGCCATTTCGCGTGATCCTTACTTCTTCTTGCCTTCTTTGCGGATGATCCGCTCGCCCGCGTACTTCACGCCCTTGCCCTTGTAGGGCTCGGGGCCGCGATATTCGCGAATCTCTGCGGCCACCTGGCCGACCTGCTGCTTGTTGATGCCCGAAACGACGATTTCCGTCGGCTTGGGAACAGCGATCGTGATGCCTTCCGGCGTCTGGTAGACGACGTCATGGCTGAAGCCGAGTGCCAGTTGCAGGTTCTTGCCCTGCAGGGCCGCGCGGTAACCGACGCCGTTGATTTCGAGCTTGCGCTCGAAGCCGTCCTTCACGCCCTTCAGGATGTTCTCGACCATCGTGCGGGACATGCCCCACTTGGAACGAGCGTCCTTGGACTGGCTGACCGGCTCGACGACAACGGCATTGTCCTCAAGCTTGACAGAGACTTCGTCGTTGGCGACGAAGAACAGTTCGCCCTTCGGGCCCTTTGCCGTCACCTTCTGTCCATCGACAGTCGCGGTGACACCAGCGGGAACCTGAACGGGCTTCTTACCGATACGAGACATGTTTCAATCCTGTCTGTTCGTTCTGGAGATCCCTGTTCCGTATTAGAATACGGAGCAGAGGACCTCGCCGCCGACGTTCTGTTCACGAGCCTGGTGATCGGCCATCACACCCTTCGGAGTCGAAAGGATGGTGATGCCGAGACCGTTCGCGACCTGCGGAATGGACTTGACCGAGACATAGACCCGGCGGCCCGGCTTGGACACGCGGCCGATCTCACGGATCACCGACGCGCCTTCGTAGTACTTCAGCTCGATGTTGAGCTCGGACTTGCCGTTGTCGAAATCGACTTCGGAATAGCCGCGGATGTAGCCTTCGGACTGCAGCACGTCGAGAACGCGGGCACGCAGCTTGGAAGCCGGCGTCGTTACGTTCGTCTTGCGGCGTGCAGCGCCGTTACGGATACGGGTGAGCATATCGCCCAAGGGATCAGTCATTGTCATTTGCCCGTCTCCTTACCAGCTCGACTTCACGATACCCGGAATCTTGCCGAAATTGCCCAGTTCGCGCAGGGCGATACGGGACATTCCCAGCTTCCGGTAGTAGGCGCGCGGACGGCCGGTGACTTCGCAACGGTTGCGAACGCGGGTCTTCGACCCATCACGCGGCAGGCTTGCCAGTTTCAGAGTTGCCTTGAACCGCTCTTCGATCGGAAGAGACTGGTTCATGATGGTCGCCTTCAGCTCGGCCCGCTTGGAGGCCTGCTGGGTAACCAGCTTGCGGCGGCGCTTGTTCTTTTCAACTGCGCTCGTTTTCGCCATGAAACGTAATCCTTCTGCTTGTCGTTACGGCTTACTGGCGGAACGGGAAGTTGAACTCTGTGAGCAGAGCCCGTGCTTCGTCGTCCGTCGTGGCCGTCGTGCAAACGATGATGTCCATGCCCCACATTTGATCGACCTTGTCGTAGTTGATCTCAGGGAACACAATGTGTTCCTTCACGCCCATGGCGAAGTTGCCACGGCCGTCGAAGGATTTTGGGTTCAGGCCGCGGAAGTCGCGAACGCGCGGAAGCGCGATGTTGATCAGGCGGTCCAGAAATTCGTACATGCGTGCGCCGCGCAGGGTGACCTTCGCGCCGATCGGCATGTCTTCGCGCAGCTTGAAGCCGGCGATGGAGGTACGGGCCTTGGTGACGACCGGCTTCTGGCCGGCGATCGCTGCAAGGTCGGCCGCTGCGATCGAAGGCTTCTTCGAGTCGCCGGTGGCTTCGCCAACACCCATGTTGATGACGATCTTGTCGAGCTTCGGGATCATCATTTCGTTGGCGTAGGAGAACTTCTCCCGCAGCGCCGGACGAATGCGAGCGTTGTATTCGCTCTTGAGCCGCGGCTCATAGGACTTGGTGTCAGCCATCAGATAACATCTCCCGAACGCTTGGCCACGCGAACCTTCTTGTCGCCATCGATGCGGAAACCAACGCGGGTGGCCTTGCCGTCCGTGTCAGCGATCGCGATGTTCGACAGGTGGATCGGGGCTTCCTTGTTGATGATGCCGGCTTCCTGGCTCTGGGTCTGGCGCTGGTGACGCTTCACCATATTGACGCCACGCACGACAGCCTTGTCGTCCTTCGGCATGACCTGGATAACTTCGCCGGTCCGGCCCTTGTCCTTGCCGGCGAGTACGACGACCTTGTCGCCCTTACGAATCTTGTTCATCTCTAATCGCCCCTTACAGTACTTCTGGAGCCAGCGAGATGATCTTCATGTGGTTCTTGGCGCGAAGCTCGCGCGGAACCGGTCCGAAGATACGGGTGCCGATCGGCTCTTTCTTGTTGTCGATAAGAACGGCTGCGTTGTTATCGAAGCGGATGACGCTGCCGTCCGGACGGCGGATGTCCTTGGCGGTGCGTACGACGACCGCCTTCATCACATCGCCCTTCTTGACGCGGCCGCGCGGGATGGCTTCCTTGATGGAAACGACGATGACGTCGCCCACGGAAGCATACTTGCGCTTGGAGCCGCCCAGCACCTTGATGCACATGACACGACGTGCGCCGGAATTATCCGCCACGTCGAGGTTTGTTTGCATCTGAATCATGTCAGGTCGCCTTCTTGTTGTGACCGGACCGGTTGGGATCTCCTCATCGTGAAAGAGAGCCCCCTGTTCCGGCTTATGAAAATTTGCATGCGGCGCGCTGCACCCTCTTGCGAAGGGCGGCACGCCACAATGCTTTCAATGGCATTCCCAGTCCCTCGCCTCTTTGAGAGAAACGGGCGGGACATGATGCGACAGCGCGGGATCGATCTTGCCAGGGTGGTTTCCTGAAAACAGGACCTTCCGTGCGCTCAAAGCAAAAGAACGCTCGTAACCCCGAGCGTTCCGTGGCTGCTTCATACAGAGATTCTCGCCGATTACAAGGGGTGAGGTCCGAAACCCCGGCCAATTTGGCCAGAACCCGGACCCTGCCCGATGGTACGAAGACGCCGCGCTTCCGTGTCTTGGCGACACTGCGCGGCGTCATCGGCGTAAAGTCTGGTCGAGTTAAGCCTGGGCGGAAATGACCGTCCAGGTCTTGTCCTTGGAGATCGGCGCGCATTCCTGAATGGAAACAAGGTCGCCGACCTTGAACTGGTTCTTCTCGTCGTGCGCCTTGTACTTCTTGGAGCGACGGACGGTCTTCTGGAGGATCGGGTGCGCAAAGCGGCGCTCGACCCTTACGACGACGGTCTTCTCGTTCTTGTCGGAGACGACGGTGCCCTGCAGAATGCGTTTCGGCATTTTTCTTGGTCCTTAGGCCTTGGCTTCTGCCGCCTTCTGGCGGGCAATGGTTTTGATGCGCGCGATGTCCTTGCGGACCTCGTTGATGCGCGACGACTTTTCAAGCTGGCCGGTCGCCTTCTGGAAGCGCAGGTTGAACTGCTCCTTCTTCAGCTTGGCAAGCTCGTCGTTGAGCTGGTCGGCGCTGAGCGCCCGAACGTCATTGGCTTTCATGGGGCTTCTCCTTACTCCGCAATGCGCTGAACGAAGCGCGTCTTGACGGAGAGCTTCGCAGCACCAAGACGAAGGGCTTCGCGAGCGAGCTCCTCGTTGACGCCATCGATCTCGAACATCACACGACCAGGCTTGACCTTGCACGCCCAGTATTCGACGGAGCCCTTACCCTTACCCATGCGGACTTCGGTCGGCTTCGCGGTGACCGGAACGTCCGGGAATACGCGGATCCAAACGCGGCCGGCACGCTTCATATGACGCGTGATCGCGCGGCGGGCCGCTTCGATCTCGCGCGCATTGACGCGGTTCGGTTCGAGGGACTTCAGGCCGAATTCGCCGAAAGCGAGATCAGACCCGCCCTTGGCTACGCCCTTGATGCGGCCCTTGAATTGCTTGCGATACTTCGTACGCTTTGGCTGCAACATTTTTTTAATTCTCCGATATTGGCTGCCAAACGCGACTGTTACGCGTTTTCACGACGGCGATCACGATCGCGATCGCGATCACGTCCGCCACTACCCTGACTGTCACTCTCGCTCGCACGGCGCTCGGAGGCCATCGGATCGTGCTCAAGGATTTCGCCCTTGAAGATCCAGACCTTGATGCCGCAGATGCCGAATGCCGTCACAGCTTCGGCAACACCGTAGTCGATGTCGGCGCGGAGCGTGTGAAGCGGAACGCGACCTTCGCGATACCATTCGGTTCGTGCGATTTCCGCGCCACCCAGACGGCCGGCGCAGGTGATCTTGATGCCTTCGGCACCCAGACGCATGGCCGACTGCACCGAACGCTTCATTGCACGGCGGAAAGCCACGCGGCGCTCGAGCTGCTGGGCGATCGACTGTGCGACGAGCGTCGCGTCGACTTCCGGCTTGCGCACTTCAACGATGTTGAGATGCGTTTCCGAGTTCGTCATCTCCGACAGCTTGCGACGCAGCTTTTCGATGTCCGCGCCCTTCTTGCCGATGATCAGACCCGGGCGAGCCGAGTGGATCGTGACGCGGCACTTCTTGTGCGGACGCTCGATGACGACCTTCGAGATGCCGGCCTGCTTCAGTTCGTCCATCAGATACTTGCGGATCTTCAGGTCTTCGTGCAGCAGCTTGCCGTATTCGGCATTGTCGGCGAACCAACGGCTATCCCAGGTCCGGTTGATACCGAGACGGAAACCGATTGGATTGATTTTCTGGCCCATTATGCGGCCTCCCCTTTGGCTTCCACTTCACGAACAACGATCGTCAAGTGCGCAAACGGCTTTTCGATCCGCGATGCACGGCCGCGACCACGGGCGTGGAAGCGCTTCATCACCATCGACTTGCCAACGAAAGCTTCCGCGACGACGAGCGAGTCGACGTCGAGGTCGTGGTTGTTCTCGGCGTTTGCGATGGCCGATTCCAGGGTCTTCTTGACCGTGCCGGCAATGCGCTTGCGGGAGAATTCAAGTTCGGCCAGAGCGCGGTCGACCTTCTTGCCGCGGATCATCGCGGCAACGAGGTTGAGCTTCTGGGGGCTGACGCGGATCGTGCGCGCAACAGCCTGCGCTTCATTATCCGCCAGCCGACGTTCGGCTTTTGCCTTGCCCATCGTTACTTCCTCTTTGCCTTCTTGTCCGCACCGTGACCGTAGTAGGTCCGGGTCGGAGAGAATTCACCGAACTTGTGACCGACCATGTCTTCATTGACGCTGACGGGTACATGCTTGGAACCGTTGTAGACGCCAAAGGTCAGACCGACGAACTGCGGCAAGATGGTGGAGCGACGGCTCCACATCTTGATGACCTCATTGCGCCCGCCTTCGCGAACCTTCTCAGCCTTCTTGAGAAGATAGCCGTCGACGAACGGACCTTTCCATACTGAACGAGCCATTTATGACTACCTCTTCTTACTTCTTGCGCTGGTGGCGCGAACGCATGATGAACTTGTCGGTCGACTTGTTCGAACGCGTGCGCTTGCCCTTGGTCGGCTTGCCCCACGGCGAGACCGGATGACGGCCGCCCGAGGTGCGGCCTTCACCACCGCCGTGCGGGTGGTCGACCGGGTTCATGACGACGCCGCGGTTGTGCGGGGTCTTGCCGCGCCAGCGGGTACGACCGGCCTTGCCGTCGTTAATGTTGCCGTGGTCCGGGTTGGACACGGCGCCGATCGACGCGAGGCAGCTCGCATGAACCAGGCGCTGTTCGCCGGAGTTGAGGCGCAGGATCGCCATGCCCTGGTCGCGACCGACCAGCTGCACGTAGGTGCCTGCCGAGCGCGCCATCTGGCCACCCTTGCCGGGCTTCATTTCCACATTGTGGATGATGGAGCCGACCGGGATGAACTGCAGCGGCATGGTGTTGCCGGGCTTCACGTCGACAGCCTTCTCGGAGGCGATCACCTTGTCGCCGACAGCGAGACGCTGCGGAGCGATGATGTAGGCCTGCGTGCCGTCTTCGTACTTTATGAGCGCGATGAACGCCGTACGGTTCGGATCGTATTCCAGACGCTCGACCGTGCCGTCCACGTCGAACTTGCGACGCTTGAAGTCGATCAGGCGATAAGTGCGCTTGTGACCGCCGCCGATGAAGCGGGCCGTGATGCGACCAAGGTTGTTACGACCACCACTCTTGGTGAGACCCTGTGTCAGCGCCTTGACCGGCTTGCCCTTGTAGAGCGAAGACCGATCGACGATGACCAGCTGACGCTGGCTCGGGGTCGTCGGATTGAAACTTTTCAATGCCATTTTCTTGTTCCCTTTTGGGTCCTTACCCGGGGGTTATGAAACCGCTCTGGGTTTAACCTTTAGAGTCCGGTGGAGACGTCGATGGACTGACCGTCAGCAAGTGTGACGATCGCCTTCTTGACATCCCGCTGCCGGCCAGCGAAGCCACGGAAGCGCTTGAGCTTGCCCTTGCGGAGAAGCGTGTTCACTGCCGTAACCTTGACGCCGAACAGAGCTTCGATCGCAGCCTTGATCTCGGGCTTCGATGCGTCCTTGGCGACGTTGAAGATGATCTGGTTCTGTTCAGAAACCAGCGTGGACTTTTCTGTGATCGACGGAGAGAGGATCACATCATAATGGCGAAGATCCGTCACTTGAACCGCTCCTCCAGAGCCTCGATCGCATCCTTGGAAAGCACGAGCTTGCCGCGGCGCAGAATGTCGTAAACGTTGATGCCCTGGATCGGCAGAACGTCCACGTTCGGGATGTTCTTGGCAGCGAGCTTGAAGTTGTTGTCGAGCTCGGCGCCGCCGATGATCAGTGCGTTGGTCAGGCCGAGCGATGCAAATGCACCGGTCAGGGCCTTCGTCTTGGCTTCAGCCGCAACCAGGCTGTCCACGATGATCAGCTCGTCGGCCTTCATCTTGGCCGACAAAGCATGACGCAGGCCGAGGGCGCGAACCTTCTTGGGAAGGTCGTGCTCGTGGCTGCGCGTGACCGGGCCATGAGCCTTGCCACCGCCGCGGAACTGCGGAGCGCGTGCGGAATGGTGACGAGCGCGGCCCGTACCCTTCTGCTTGTACATCTTGGCGCCGGTGCGGGAGACTTCGCCGCGCGTCAGGGTCTTGTGCGTGCCCTGCTGCTTCTTGGCGAGCTGCCAGCGAATGACGCGGGCGATCAGGTCCTGGCGAACGTCCAGGCCGAAGATGGCGTCCGACAGGGAAACCGTGCCTGCGTCCTTACCATCCAGTGTGGTGACGGTGAGATCCATTATTCGGCTCCCTCATGTGCTGCTGCGCGGACGCCGGCCGGACGCGGCGCGTTTTCCGGGATGCCGGCCTTGATGGCGTCGCGGACGACGATCCAGGAGCCCTTGGAGCCGGGGACGGCGCCCTTGACGAGGATCAGACCGCGGTCTTCATCGGTGGATACGACTTCGAGGTTCTGGGTAGTGATGCGCGTCTGGCCCATGTGACCCGCCATGCGCTTGCCCTTCCAGACGCGGCCCGGATCCTGGTTGGAACCGGTCGAACCATGCGAACGGTGCGAGACCGACACGCCGTGCGTTGCACGCAGACCGCCGAAGTTGTGGCGCTTCATGGCGCCGGCAAAGCCCTTACCGATCGAGGTGCCCGTCACATCGACCAGCTGGCCGGTGACGAAGTGGCTTGCCGTCAGCTCGGAGCCGACGTCGATCAGGTTTTCCGAGGTGACCCGGAACTCGACGAGCTTTGCCTTCGGCTCGACGTTTGCAGCGGCAAAGTGGCCGCGCATCGCCTTCGGCGTGTTCTTGACCTTGGCCTGGCCTGCGCCGAGCTGCACGGCGACGTAGCCGTTCTTTTCTTCCGTGCGCTGGCCTACCACCTGGCAGTTTTCCATCCGCAACACGGTCACTGGAATGTGCTCGCCGGCGTCGTTGTAGACCCGGGTCATTCCCACTTTCTGTGCAATCACACCTGAACGCATCGGTTCATTCCTCTTCAGAGTCCCTGTCGGGGAAAACCCCTTCAGCCTCTTTGTTCAAGGCTTCCATCCGGCATTCGCGCCATTGGTCACCCGTTTCTGGAAGTCGTTGGACGGGATGTCCACGTACCTTCCTTGTTATATCCACCCGGTCCGAAGCGTTCCGGGAGGGGCCTTTAGAGCTTGATCTCGACGTCGACGCCGGCGGCCAGATCGAGCTTCATCAGGGCGTCGACCGTCTGCGGGGTCGGATCGACGATATCGAGAAGACGCTTGTGCGTGCGCATCTCGAACTGTTCGCGGCTCTTCTTGTCGACGTGGGGCGACCGGTTGACCGTGAACTTTTCGATGCGCGTGGGCAGCGGCACGGGACCACGGACGCTGGCGCCCGTACGCTTGGCCGTCGACACGATTTCGCGCGTGGAGGCATCGAGGATCCGGTGATCAAACGCCTTAAGGCGGATGCGGATATTCTGGCCGTTCATTCGACTAGTCCTTTTTTCCGTATGGGCAACTGGCCATACGCCAAATCTTCAATTGTTACGGTCGGCCGCGTCTTGTCAAAAAGCGCAGGAACCGGGTTGTTAACGCCCGGTCCCTGCTAGGTCAACGGCCTAGCCGCTGATTACTCGACGATCGAAGCCACGATGCCGGCGCCGACAGTCCGGCCGCCTTCGCGGATTGCGAAGCGCAGCTTTTCTTCCATCGCGATCGGAACGATCAGYTCGACGGCAACGGTGACGTTGTCGCCCGGCATGACCATTTCCGTGCCTTCCGGAAGCGTGACGATCCCGGTCACGTCCGTCGTGCGGAAGTAGAACTGCGGACGGTAGTTCGTRAAGAACGGCGTATGACGGCCGCCTTCTTCCTTCGTCAGGATGTAGGCTTCGGCCATGAACTTCTTGTGCGGCTTGACCGAACCCGGCTTGCACAGGATCTGGCCACGCTCGACGCCGTCACGGGTGACGCCGCGAACGAGTGCGCCGATGTTGTCGCCGGCCTGGCCCTGRTCGAGCAGCTTGCGGAACATTTCGACGCCGGTCACCGTGGTCTTCGACGTCGCGCGGATGCCGACGATCTCGACTTCTTCACCGACCTTGACGATGCCGCGCTCGACGCGACCGGTCACGACCGTACCGCGACCCGAGATCGAGAACACGTCTTCAATCGGCATCAGGAACGGCATGTTGATCGGACGCTCAGGCGTCGGGATGTAGGCATCGACAGCGGCCATCAGCTCGCGGATCGCGTCTTCGCCGATCTTCTTGTCCGAATCTTCAAGAGCGGCCAGAGCCGAACCCTTGACGATCGGAATGTCGTCGCCGGGGAAGTCGTAGGACGACAGAAGTTCGCGAACTTCCAGCTCGACGAGCTCGAGAAGCTCGGCATCATCGACCTGGTCGACCTTGTTGAGGAACACGACGATCGCGGGAACGCCGACCTGACGGGCCAGCAGGATGTGCTCGCGCGTCTGGGGCATCGGGCCGTCGGCCGCCGAGCAGACCAGGATCGCGCCGTCCATCTGGGCAGCACCGGTGATCATGTTCTTGACGTAGTCGGCGTGGCCGGCGTGATCGCTGCCGTCAGCGACGTCTTGCCATGGTCGACGTGACCGATCGTTCCGATGTTCACGTGCGGCTTGTTGCGTTCAAACTTGCTCTTTGCCATGGGTCTGTTTTCCTGTGATCAATGAGATACGGCCCGGCAGGCCAGTATGCCGCCGGCCGGTTTGGGGAGGCGTTTAAGGGTTTCGAAAGAATTGCGCAAGGCCTATTTGCGCGGGAGGGAAAGGCCATCGTCTCGCCCGCGGGATGCGGGCTTTCAGCGCTGTAAATGGGGGCATCGAAAAGGGAATGCAATGCCGCTGCCGGCGCGCTCGATCACGCCTACGCTTTCCCCTGAAGAGCGGCTCGTCGTGTCGAAGAGCGCGACCGACGATCAGGACGGCGTTTCGCGCGCACCCGCATTGCGGTCATCGTCCTATAAGACATGTCGGATGATAAAAGCTGGAGCGGGTAGCGGGAATCGAACCCGCGTATTCAGCTTGGAAGGCTGCTGCTCTACCATTGAGCTATACCCGCGGGGGTCTTGATCCGTGCGACAGAATGGTGGAGGGAGTTGGATTTGAACCAACGTAGGCTGAGCCAACGGATTTACAGTCCGTCCCCTTTAACCACTCGGGCATCCCTCCAGTATTCCGTCGGGATCAAGCGACCAGTCCGATCTTCGGAAGCGGCTGTTTGTGCCGCCCCTTGATCTGCGCCGGGTATATGACCGCCCCGTTTCCTCCTGTCAACACGACGTCCGCAGTTTTTTCAAAAGTTGGAAATCGTCCACAGGCGCGGGTGGCCACACGTCGGCACTCGGGTGCGATGCCTGCGGGAAAATGGTTTCCCTGCCAGCCCTTGCCCGATATAAAGCCGGCATGAGCAAAGATCCTTCCGGCGACAAGAGCGCCAAAGACACCCATTATGCAACGCTGCGCCGGGCGCATCGCGATCAGAAGCGCGAGCGCGGCGAAATCCCGACGCCCGCCGAAGATCGCCGCCGCCAGAAAGCTGCGGCCGCCGGCGCAAAGGGGGAATGGCAGGCACCGCCCCTCGCCCCCGATCAAGTCCAGCTTTACGGGATCCACACGGTCAAGGCGGCGCTGGGCAATCCGGAACGCAAGATCGTCAGTCTTTCAGCAACGCTGAACGCGCTCGTGCGCCTCGACATCAAGGATACCGAGTCCCTGCCCTTTCCGGTCGAGATCGTCTCGCCGCAGATGCTCGACAAGATCCTCGGGCCCGATGCGATCCACCAGGGCGTCATGCTGGAAACCAAGCCCTTGCCCGTACGGCGGCTTTCGGCGCTGAAGGACAGCCCGCTGATTCTCGTTCTCGACCAGGTCACCGATCCGCACAATGTCGGCGCCGTTCTGCGCTCGGCCGTCGCCTTCGATGCCGGCGCCGTGATCACGACGATGCGGCACAGCCCGACCGAGTCGGGCGTGATGGCGAAATCGGCGTCCGGTGCGATGGAACTGATCCCCTATATCCAGATCACCAATCTCGCAGAGGCGCTCGAAGAACTCCACGGCCTCGGCTTCCAGTCGATTGGCCTTGATTCGGAAGGTCCGGCACCGCTGGAAAAAACCTTCGTCGGCGATCGCGTCGCACTGGTGCTCGGCGCAGAGGGCAAGGGCCTGCGCCAGAAGACCCGCGACACCGTCTCGGCGCTCGCCCGGCTCGACATGCCCGGCGCCATCAAATCCCTCAACGTCTCCAACGCCGCCGCCATCGCCCTCTACGCGGCGCGCGCCCATCTCAAACGCTAGCCGGGCGCGACCGCCAGCATTTCTTGCTTTACACGCCGGAGGAATATGCTAATTCCTCCGCTGCTGCCCTTATAGCTCAGTTGGTAGAGCACCTGATTTGTAATCAGGGGGTCCCGGGTTCGAGTCCTGGTGGGGGCACCACAATTTCAGGCACTTAGGTCGCCTCGTCAGGGTAACACACTGATCCTCAAAAGCCTCCGGGTGATAACCCCGATAGGATCATGCCATGCGATTGGCTTTCTGGTTCTAACCCGTATCGATTTTCGGATGCGTCAAGATCGGTCCGTCCCTAAGGGGGTCCGACGGCCGAAAGGTGACCGTAGCCGACATCCGACGGATGAAGGCGGAGGCCACAGCGGCCGTGGTGCCGGCAGCGCGAGACAGCGAAGATCACCACTGGCGTGCGACGCCATTGCAAACGGCTTGCCTTCAGCGCAGGGTAAATCTTCTGCAGCAGATTTCGCGGGCGCTGCCGCTTAAGGGCTAAACGCCTTGGCCCCAAATTGAGGAGGACGCCATGTCTTCCAAAAAGCCGTCCATCCAGCATTCACACGTCTTCGCCATCGACGAATGGGGAGGCAAAGCCGCCTATCGAAGCCTGTCTCCGAGAAGTCATGAGGCGTTCGATCATACTCTCTCGCCATTGGCAGGGAGGCGCTACTTCAAAATGCGCCGGGTGCTGCTCGTCGTGGTGGAGTGCCTCATGCTCTTCGGATTGGCGATCGCCCTGCTTCTGGCCGTGATCTAGAGCGGGTTTCTGTCTTCGGTCCAGCCGCCGAGCCTCGTTCGCCGGACAGGCCGGAGCCAGAAACGAAAAAAGCCCCCTCGCCGGTCAGGGCAAGGGGGCGCAGTTATCGGCAGATCATTACGGGGTGGCAACCAAAAGTGCGGCAGAGGTCGCCTCACCGTTGATGGTTTCGATCTCGTAGAGCGGGGCGCTTGAAAAATGATCCTGATCGCACCTGCTGACGATCGCGGATAACATCGCCTGCGCCAGAGACGTGCGAAGCGACGTCGTGCTGTCAGAGCCCCGGGAAACCGAAACAGTAATCTTATCACCCTGAAGTCGTTGCACCCTCCAGACGAGGCCGTAGCTCGGGGCGCCTTCAAGAAGGTAATTTCGGCCACTGACAAAGAGCGCGCCGTTCCGGTTGCACGCGCCCAGTGCCGGAACGATCCCTCTTTCCATGATGGCGAGATCTTCAAGGGTCAAGCGCTCTCGAAGCTTCAAAAGCACCTGCTGGCTCTCTGTCACACGGAACTCTGCATTGGCGGAATGAAACCACAGCACGCACATGACGAAAGCCATCGAACTCCGGAAAATGAATATCATCAAAACCTCCCAAGTTACTGTCCTGATCCTTCCAGCGACACCAACTCCACCGTGACCAATATCTTTCTAGATTTCTCCGCACGCAAACAGTCATACATATCTGGAGCGCGTTGTTGGCAAGATCGCAAAAAGACGTAGAGAACGCGGTTCGCCAGAAGAGCTAGGTCTTAAGGTCGGCCGCTCCCATCCGGTGATTTAGGAGCAAGGGGCGTCACGCTTGTTTCACGCGCAGGATCTATGAATCGGTGCTAATGCAGCGGTATTTTGTAAGAATACTATTTTCAGCTGCCCGATCTGCAGGTGATATTTCGATCAAGAGCGCCCCGATCTGTCTTAAACAGGTCGAGGCTTTTCCTGATTCCAAGGGAGCGAAATTCGTCGCGGCGCGTTGGCCGGGATGTCGAAACGTCAAAAGCGGCAGCAGAATACGCCTTCGCAGCCTGCCACACTGCGCGAAAACACCACCGATTAGGTACGCTACGCCTGCACACTCAGGCTTTTGGCCGTATCGACATATAAGCGCGCCTTAAGATAGCGTCCTGAAAAATAGGACATGTATCGACGTGCAAGAACTTGAACCCCATCGGCCAACAAGCCCCACCAGCCTGAATTACCGCATCGACGTTTTCCATCGGGGTCGGTATCTCGCGACATCGGTCATGGAGGCATCGGATCTGCGCCTGCTGCTTGACGTCAGCGGTCACCTGCACGTCGCCACCTTCGAAGCATGGGTCGAAATGATCGTGATCGATGCGGATCAACCGCAATTCACCCTCGATGCGAAGGGCACCGTCACGTACCGTGTCACGCCGGTGGCGGAGCGGGCGACACATGATGGTCGCTCAATCCACTGAGATCGTCCGGCCTTGTGCCGGAGCCTCAGATAATGGCGAGGGTGTCGGCATCTGCTCTCGGCTCGAAGCGGGCATGCGCGTGATACAGCTATTCTCGGAGCGTATCGGCCACCAGCGCATTGGCGTGACCATGGCCGAGGCCGTGCTCAAGCTTGAGCCAAGCGACCAGTTCCATGTGCTTCTTCCCGCTTTGAGCGCGGATCAGGCTTTTCCACTCCGCGATCGGTCTTCCATATTTGGCTTCGATCGAAGGAAAATACGACGCAGGCCCCTTTACAGAATCTGTCGGCATGGAAACTCCCAGACGATGATCGCTTCAGATGATCACAATATCACGAAGGTCCGCCGTGTCACTCACGTCCCCGCCGCTCAGAACCGGTGATAGCCCATCAAAACGGCCGGCGAGTGGCGCATGTCGCATTTGCGGCGAGAGCAATCTGCACCGACGGCGCGACGTCCGCGAATGTGCTTCAGTCAGGCACAACAGTGTCCAGGCAATCGAAAAGCCCCACCGGCCAATCACGGCTGACGGAGCTTCTGCTTTTTATCCGGGTTCTCCCCACCACCTTATGCGGCGGTGATCGCTTTTTCGATGTCCTGGATCGAGTGACCGGTCAGGTCTTTGTCCAGCTCTCCGACGATGACGTCCGACAGAGCCTTGTGATAGCCCTTCCGGAGCTCGCCAAGGGTGCGGGGTGCGGCGATGATCACCAGGTTTTTAATTTTGCCGTCGAGAACCTGCTTGTTCAGCAAATCGATCACGCCGGCAGAAAAACCGTCTTCGTCCTGTTGCCCGTCGCTCGGGTTGGCCGCGCTGCTGGAATGGCGTCCGCCCGATGAAATTTTCGAGTCGTCGATATCCGGAGCCGGCATCGCCTTGAGTTGGATGCTGGATGGCTGGCCTTCGTTTTTGAACAAAGCAAGCTTCTTTCCATCCGCCACGGCGACGACTGCATTCTGAGGAAGATCCATTGAAAACTCCGTTGGGTATCACGCTTGGAACGACGGGTCTGTCGTTCGCATACCCGATAGAAGCCATCGAGCCGGCTTTTCGTTCCACCCGCGCAGGCGATGTGAGCCACCGATCCGAAGGTTCGGCGAAGCAGGACGGCCCGCAACAAACTTGATTGACGCGCTCATCTTTATCCTTTAGCAACGCCTGAACGACCATGTAACGCCAGATTGGTCGGGGCATGCATGGGGGTGCGTGCGGGAGGAAGACGGCATGAGCAACCGTTTTCGAAGGAATTCAAACCCATGCGCTTCCTCAGATCAGCCGTTTTGACGACGGCCTTTGTCGCATCCGCCTGGACAGGCCTTGCTGCCGGCACGGCCGTTGCCACCGATTATCCCCTCGTCGTGACCGACCTCTCGGGCCGCGAGATCACGATCCCCGCGGAACCCAAGCGCATCGTGGTGCAGGACGGGCGCGATCTCTTCGCGCTGGCGCTGCTCGATCGCGCGGACCCCTTTGCGCGTGTCGTGGCGTGGAACAACATTCTCTCCCGCTCCGACCCGGCGTCTTGGGCCGTGTTCCAGAAGCAGTGGCCGGAAAGCTCGGCAAAGCCGATCGACATGAAGTTCGGCGACGAGGGTCAGGTGAACCTCGAGCAGGTCGCCGCGACCAAGCCGGACCTCCTCGTGTTCCAGACGCGCGTGCGGCAGGCGCTCGACGATGCCGATCTCTTCAACCGGCTGGCGAAGCTCGGCATCCCGATCCTCCTGATCGACACCGAGCTCGAACCGACGGTCAATGCGCCGAAGACCGTCGATCTTCTCGGAAAGGTGCTGAACCGCGAAACGGAAGCCAAGGCCTTTACCGATTTCTACGCCGAGCGACTGGCGAAGGTACAGGCCGGCTTTGCGGGCGCTGAAAAGCCCAAGGTCTTCGTGGAGGCCAAGGCCGGGCAGAAGGGCCTCGACTCCTGCTGCTTCACCCATGGCGACGTCTACTGGGGCAAGATCGTCGCAGACGCCGGCGGCATCAATCTGGGCGCGCAGCTCGTCAAGGGGCGCACCGGCGACGTGACGACGGAAACGCTGATCGCCGAAAAGCCGGATGTTTTCCTCATGACCGGCTCGCCCTTCTCCAACGAAGGATCGGTCTCCCCCGCTTTCGGCCTGAACGCCGACAAGGCGGCTATCGAGACGTCCCTCAAGACATTGTCGGCGCGCAAGGGCTTCTCCTATATCAAGGCCGTGGAAGACAATCACGTCGTCGGCCTCTACCACCAGCTCTATGCGAGCGCCTGGAACATCTACGCCGTCGAATACCTCGCCAAGGCCTTCTATCCCGATCGTTTTGCCGATCTCGATCCGGATGCCGATCTCGCCACCATCGTCGGGACCTTCACCGGGCTTCCTAAGGGCCTGACACCGGTCTATGGCGCAAAGGCTGCGCCGACGAACTGATCGGCGACGACCGACAGATGACGACATGCCGACGGGCCGCCTTCCGGCCCGTCTTCACAAGAGGCGGCCCAAGAGGGGACACACCCTTGCGGGCCGAGACATGGCAGAGAACGATTTGGCATTCCCCCTGACGGAAACCGGACGACCGGACAGCGCCGAGGCCCATTACGGCGCCTCGGTGATGCGGCGCGTGCTGATCATTGCCGCCCTGCTCGTCGTGCTCGCCTGCGCCTTCATTGCCGACATCGCCATCGGCTCGGGAACGCTCTCGCCCGCTGACGTTGCGAACGTGCTTCTGTCACCCTCGACAGCCGATGCGAGCAGCCGGTTCGTCGTCTGGGAGCTGCGCATGCCGATGACGCTGATGGCGCTTGTCACGGGCGTCTCGCTGTCGCTCTCCGGCCTTCTCATGCAGACGATTCTCGACAATCCGCTGGCCGAGCCCTTCACGCTCGGCGTGTCCTCGGCCGCGGGTTTCGGCGCCGCTTTGTCGCTCGGCTTTTCCGTGTCGCTGACATCCGCCATGCCATGGATGCCGCCCGAACTGCTGACCGCCGCCAACGCGTTCCTGTTCGGACTTCTTGCCACCGGGCTCGTCCTTGCGCTGACGCGCGGCGGTACCAGCGTCCAGGCCATCACGCTCCTCGGGATCGCCCTCCACTTCGTGTTCTCCTCCCTCCTGTCGCTCGTTCAGTACATGGCGAGCGTCGATCAGCTGCAGAGCATCGTCTTCTGGCTGATGGGGTCGCTGCAGCGCGCGACCTGGCTGAAAGTGTCGATCGCGGCCGGGCTTTGCGCCGTCGCCCTTCCGATCGTGCTCCTGAATGCCTGGGCCCTAACCACCATCCGCTCGTTCGGCGAAGAGGCGATCGTCTTCGGCGTGCGCGTCCGAGCGATCCGGATCATCATGCTGACGATCTCGGCACTGCTGGCGGGGGCTGTCACGGCCGTCGTCGGCATCATCGGGTTCATCGGACTGGTCGGCCCGCACGTGGCACGACTTCTGGTCGGCGAGGATCATCGCTTTACCATTGCCGCCACGGTGGCGGTCGGCGGCGTCTTCGCGGTTCTCGCCTCGCTTGCGACGAAAGTGATCGTGCCCGGCGCCGTGCTGCCGCTCAGCATGGTGACCTCGCTGACCGGGCTGCCCTTCTTCATCTTCCTTGTGCTGCGCCAGTCGCGGAGCACGGGCACATGAGTTTCTCCGTCAAAGACTACGGCGTCACCATCGGCACCCGACCCGTGGTGCAGGATGTCTCCTTCGACGCGAAAGCCGGCCGGATACTGGCCGTTCTCGGACCGAACGGCGCCGGGAAATCGACGCTTCTGAAAGGCTTCTGCGGCATGCGGCCGGCCAAGGGCGGCGTTCGGCTCGATCATGCCGATCTCCTCGCCCTGCGCCCGATCGAACGGGCCCGGCAGGTCGGCTATGTCGCGCAGGATCTGGCCCAGCTCGATGTCGCCCTCGATGTGTTCGAACTGCTGCTCTTGGCACAAAGCGGGGGACGACGCTCCTGGCGGGCACCGCCGGAGGCGTTTCGCCGTGCCGAAGAGACGCTTGAGACCTTGGGACTGTCGCGCTTTGCCCGGTGTCGCCCCGGCCAGCTCTCGGGCGGCGAGCGACAGATGATCGGCCTCGCGCTGGCCCTGGTGCGCCGGCCACGCCTGCTTCTTCTCGACGAACCGACCTCCGCGCTCGATCTCGCCAATCAGTTGCAGATCCTCGATGCCGTTGCCGAGCACACCCGCCACTACGCGGTCGTCACGCTCGCCGTCCTGCACGACCTCAATCTCGCCACCCGCTACGCCGACGATGTCCTGCTCTTGAAAGACGGCCGCGTCCACGCATCCGGTGCGACCGACACGATCATGGATCCGGCGACGATCTGCGACGTCTACGGCGTGCAGTGTCATCCCCTGCCCGTTCCGGGAACGCGCTACACCGCCCTCTACCCCGTTGCCCGAGCACAGCGTGTGCCGTCGCCGGCGCAATAGCGGCGCGTCGCTTTCGCTCGCAAGCTTCGCTTCAGCCAAGGCGCTTAAGCTGACATTCGCAAGTGGGAGAGACGAGTGGCATCGGACGATATCTGGCGGACAGCTTGGGCCATTGTTGCCGAGCATATGACACGGGGCGAGACGGACCCGACCAAGATGGTCGCGGACGGCATTCGGCGCGAGCGTGCGGGCTGGCTTGCCGCCCGGGATACGGCGATCGTGATCCGGACCGCAGAGCCACGACATGACGAGCGTCATGCCGATCGTCAGAGCGTTGAGCGGATCGGCACCAACTAGACATTGGGGCACGGGGCATGCCAGCGCCCTGCCTGCCGACATCGTCTCGCACCAACGCGGCCCGCGCCGCGTGGTGCCATCGGCTGTCACCTCTTTTCCCCCCATGAATGTCGATTTTCACGCACATCCTCTTGAAGGCTCACCCGTCGCTGGTAGGTTGCAGCAGCCGTGCGCTCGAGGCAGCGGCGGCTTTTGTGAACATCTCCATGGGGCATTGCATGATGAAATTGGGTGGACTGGGTGCCGTGTTGCTGGCTGCGGTCGTGATGTCCGGGTGCGCCCCGACAAAGCCGCAGTTCGACGTCGCTGTGGAAACGATGAAAGGCAGCAAGAAGGCGCGTGACAAGGTCACGACAGACTGCATTGCCAAGTTCAACAAAAAAGGCGTCGAGGGTGCCGCACTGGTGCTGGACGTGCCGGAGAGGGACGCCAAGCGGGTCGCGTGCCAGCGCATCGTCGCCGCCATGACGGATGGCCGCCTGAGTTACGAGGATCTCCAGGCCATGATGCGCGGCAAGCCGACCCCGAAGATCGTGCGGGTGATGCAGGGGCGCTGACGGCCGACACTCAAGACGGTTCGGTAAACGCCGCTTCACCGGACCGTCCGCCTTCGGCAGTCTTGCCCTGCGGCAATCCCGAAGCGGATACCGGCCCGGCTGCCGATGTCTTCGGCCCGCGCTGGTTGAGAGGGGATCGGAGGATCGTCGGGAACGTTGTGGGGATGTCCTCGTTAGCGTCGGAACGCTTCGAAGGAGACACCCATGTCCGATGCCAAAAGACCGACCCCACCCCATCCCGAACAGCAGCAGGCGCCTCCCGGCCTCACTCGGCTCATGGACCCTTTGCCGGATCATGGCGAGAAGACCTATAAGGGCAACCATCTTTTGAGAGACAAGGTCGCGCTGATCACGGGCGGCGATTCGGGCATCGGGCGCGCGGTCGCCATTGCCTATGCCCGCGAAGGGGCCGACGTCGTCATCTCCTATCTCAGTGAAGACGAGGACGCGGAGGAAACCGCCAAGTGGGTTCGCGAGGCCGGACGCAAATGCGTGGTGGTTCGCGGCGACATCCAGTCGGAAAGCCATTGCATCTCGCTGGTCGATCAGACGGTTCGCGAGCTTGGCCGCATCGACATTCTCGTCAACAATGCCGCATTCCAGCGCACCTATGCCGATATTGCCGATATCACGGCCGACGAGTGGGATACGACGTTCCGCACCAATATCTATGCCTCGTTCTTCCTGGCGAAAGCCGCGGTGCCGCACATGAAGCCCGGCAGCGCCATCGTGAACACGACGTCGATCCAGGCGAAACAACCCTCGCCGCAGCTTCTCGCCTATGCGTCGACCAAGGGCGCAATCCTCAATTTTACCGCAGGTCTCGCAGAGATGCTGGCGGAGAAGGGCATTCGCGTCAATGCCGTCGCGCCCGGCCCGATCTGGACGCCGCTCATCCCCTCGACCATGCCGCCGGAGAAGGCAGCCCAGTTCGGCAAGCAGACATTGCTCGGGCGTGCGGGCCAGCCGGCCGAACTCGCTGGTGCCTACGTACTGCTCGCCTCCGAACTCGGCAGCTACATGACCGGTGCCGTGGTGCCGGTGACCGGCGGCGAGATCATGATCTAGCCGATTTGGAACCGTCCATACGGCAACGTGGGACCTTCGCGTGTCCCGCCTTTCGACAGGACACTGCGCGCTTTCCGAGGCGCGCGGTGTTTTCTTATGCGCTCTTGCTCACCACCTCGAACCAACAGCACGCGCGCCTGCGTCGGCGCTCTCCGCCGCGGCTTTCTTTTCGCTATCCCTTTCATACAGCGAGATTTTATGCATGATGGCGCTCGGCCGGCCACGGCCCCGGTCGCCTCGGCGGCTTGTCCAGACAATGGCAAGGCACCCTATGCTACGCACCTTCGAGACGATCGCCTTTGCACCATCGCAGGCGGAAGAAGCGCAGAAAGCGGCAGCCGAGCTGACGGCCATTTATGGCAATGCGGACCCGGAAGCTGCAGACGTGATCGTGGCTCTCGGCGGCGATGGCTTCATGCTTCAGACGCTTCACCAGACGATGAACACCGGCAAGCTGGTCTACGGCATGAACCGCGGCTCGGTCGGATTCCTCATGAACCGCTACAGCACGGCGAACCTGCGGGAACGGCTTCAACATGCGGTTGAGAACGCCTTCCGGCCGCTCGAAATGCAGACACGCGACAGCGAAGGCCGCACCTTCAGTGCGCTCGCCATCAACGAGGTCTATCTCTTTCGGCAATCCTACCAGGCTGCAAAGCTGCGGATCACGGTCGACGGGCGGGTGCGGCTGGAAGAGCTGATCTGCGACGGCATCCTTCTCTCCACCCCTGCCGGATCGACCGCCTATAATCTCTCCGCCCACGGCCCCATCCTGCCGCTCGAGGCACCGCTGCTTGCGCTGACACCCGTCAGCCCCTTTCGGCCCCGGCGCTGGCGCGGCGCCTTGCTGCCCAACAAGGTCACGGTCGAGATCGACATTCTGGAGACGGACAAGCGGCCGGTGAATGCCGTGGCCGACCATATCGAAGTCAAGTCGGTGGTGTCCGTCCGGATTGCCGAATCCGAGGAAATGACGGCGCGAATCCTTTCCGATCCCGACTATTCCTGGTCCGACCGCATTCTCGCGGAGCAATTTTCCAACTGATTCGATTCGAGACCTTTTTTATGGCAGGCTTACAAAGTCGAGCGGAATCAGTTTTAGGGCGAGGTCGTCTGGTGATGCGAACGTGGAGGATGGTCCTGCTTGCCGGGACTGCGACCGTCTTTTCGGTCACGGCCTTGTCGGTCACGGCGCGGGCCGACGATGTGCTTCCCGCAAACGTGACATTCGTTACCAGTTCCGGCTTCTGGGAAGACAGCGGCGACGTCTCGCGCAGCCCCGATCAGGGCGCAAAGGCGCCTGTCACGGCTGAGGCCGCGGGTTCCGCGCAGAAGGGCTACTACAAGCTGATCGCCTTGCGGCAAGCAGACGGCACGGCGCATATCGTGCTTCAGCAGATCGCACTCGATCCTGCGGGCCCGCGGATCGTGTCTTCGACGGAACTGGACGAGTTTTCGAAGATGAAGGCCTTCGTGACCGACATTCGGCCGGAGACATCGGACGGCGTCACGCAGCAGCCCGGATTGTTCGCGACCGTCTATCTCCGCACCGATCCGGCCGCAACCGATGTCGAGACCTGGACCGTGCTGATCGACGAGTTCGGCGACATCCGCATCGAGCGCGAATCGAATTAGGCCTTCGTCATCGGGGCTGCGCGGCAAAAGCGGCCGCGCTTTCACGCGACCGCAGAGTTTCAGTTCAGATCGTCGACCGTTGCATCGGCGCCGCCGTTCACGCGGTGCGCGAGGGCTGCTTCCATAAAGTCGTTCAGTTCGCCGTCAAGCACGTCGGAGGGTGCCGTGCTTTCGACGCCGGTCCGCAGGTCCTTGACCAGCTGGTAGGGCTGGAGAACGTACGAGCGGATCTGGTGACCCCAGCCGATCTCGGTCTTCGACGCAGCCTCCACATTGGCCGCTTCCTCGCGCTTTTTCAGCTCGGACTCGTACAGGCGTGCCCGCAGCATGTCCCAGGCCTTGGCCTTGTTCTTGTGCTGCGAACGCTCCTGCTGGCACTGAACCACGATGCCCGAGGGCATATGGGTGATGCGGACGGCGGAGTCGGTCGTGTTGACGTGCTGCCCACCAGCGCCGGACGAGCGATAGGTGTCGATGCGGCAGTCGCTCTCGTTGATGTCGATCTGGATCGAGTCGTCCACGACCGGATAGACCCAGACGGAGGAGAACGAGGTGTGACGGCGGGCGTTGCTGTCATAGGGCGAGATACGGACGAGACGGTGCACGCCCGATTCCGTCTTCATCCAGCCGTAGGCATTGTGGCCCTTGACGAGAAGCGTCGCGGACTTGATGCCCGCTTCTTCCCCGTCATGGATTTCCATGAGCTCGACCTTGTAGCCCTGGCGTTCGGCCCAGCGGGTGTACATGCGCAGCAGCATGTTCGCCCAGTCCTGGCTCTCGGTTCCGCCGGCGCCCGAATGCACTTCCAGATAGGTATCGTTGCTGTCCGCTTCGCCGGAGAGCATGGCTTCCACCTGGCGGCGGGCCGCTTCGGTGCGCAGCCCTTTCAGCGTCTCCTCGGCGTCTCGGATGATGTCCGCATCACCCTCTTCCTCACCGAGTTCAATGAGTTCGATGCTGTCCTTCAGCTGCTGCTCGAAGGCGCGCACGCTGCTGATGCCTTCGTCGAGGCCCTGGCGTTCGCGCATCAGCTTCTGGGCTTCCGCGGCGTCGTTCCACAAGCTCGGATCTTCCGCCTTGTTGTTCAACCAGTCCAGTCGTCTTACCGCCTGATCCCAGTCAAAGATGCCTCCTCAGCAGGCTTACGGCCTGCTTGATCTCGTCGACGATGTTCTCGATTTCGTTACGCATTGTCTCTTTTCTTCAAGGTCTTGGTCGTGTCGTGCGGAAATGCCTGCCCGTGAAATAGCGACGCCCGCCGCCGATGTAAAGGCAGCGGGCGGTTTGCAGATCGGGCTTGCTAGAACAGGCCGTTGGAGCCGGAGGTCACCGCCTGGTTCGCCTGGGGCGAGGTCCGCAGGATCTCTTCCGGCGGCACATAGGCGTCGGCGCCACCGATGACCGAGAAGGTCGCGGCTGGGCCGGTGCCGGGCTTGAAGGCCTCGATGATCGTGTCGGGATCGCCTTCGGCCGCGGCCATGCCGGTCTTGCGGTCGACGGGCACGAGGCTCATGCCCTCCGGCGGAATGAACTTGGTCGGACGGGTTCCAGCTAGCGCTGCCTGCATGAACTCGTTGAACACGGGTGCTGCCAGACTGCCGCCGGTGCCGCCACGCCCGAGCGGCGCGGGATTGTCGAAGCCGAGATAGAGGCCCGCGACGAGATCCGGCGTGAAACCGACGAACCAGGCGTCCTTCTCGTCGTTCGTCGTCCCGGTCTTGCCGGCGACGGGTCGATCGAGCGTGATCTTGCCGGCCGCGGTGCCCCGCTGCACGACGCCTTCCATCATCGAGGTGATCTGGTAGGCCGTCATCGGATCGAGCACCTGCTCGCGGTTATCGGTCAGGGTCGGCTCGTCCTGCTCCTGCCAATCGGCGGCATTGCAGGTCTCGCAGGTCCGCTCTTCATGGCGGAAGATGGTCTTGCCGTAACGATCCTGGATACGGTCGATCAGCGACGGCTTGATCTGCTTGCCGCCATTGGCGATGACCGAATAGGCCGAAACCATGCGCATGACGGTGGTCTCTCCCGAACCGAGCGACATGGCGAGCACGGGCAGCATCTTGTCGTAGATGCCGAAGCGCTCGGCATATTCGGCGACGAGGTTCATGCCCATGTCGTTGGCTAGGCGCACCGTCATCAGGTTGCGCGACTTTTCGATGCCGAGGCGGAGAGTGGATGGGCCGGCCGAACCGCCGCCGTAGTTTTCCGGACGCCAAACCTGGCCGCCGGTCACGAGTTCGAACGGCGCGTCGAGAATGACGGAGGCCGGTGTGTAGCCATTGTCGAGCGCTGCCGCATAGACGAAGGGCTTGAAGGACGAACCCGGCTGGCGCATGGCCTGGGTTGCGCGATTGAACTCCGACTGGCCGTAGGAGAAGCCGCCGACCATGGCGAGAACGCGGCCGGTCTGCGGGTCCATGGCAACGAGGCCGCCCTGGACCTTCGGCGGCTGGCGCAACCGATAGTCGCCGTCCGTTTCCAGCGGCTGGACATAGATCACGTCGCCCGGGCCGACCACGCCTTCCGGCGAGCGCGCCGTGCGGCGATTTCCGTCGGTCGAGCGATAGGCCCACTGCATGTCCTTGGCCGAGATATGGCCCTTGATACGGTCGGGACCGACCTTGCCGGCGCCGTCCTTGGACGGCTGGATGCCGATATCGGCGCCCTTCTCGTCCACCGCGAGCACCACGGCGAGCTTCCATTCCGGCACGTCGGAGAGCGCTTCGAGCTTGCCGAGGGCAATGCCCCAGTCGCCGCCGATCTCGATGCTTTTCAGCGGACCGTGGAAACCGCGACGCTCGTCATAATTGACAAGACCATCCTGCAGCGCCTTGCGGGCTTCAACCTGGATTTTGGGGTCGAGAGACGTTCGGACGGAGAGGCCGCCTTCGTAAAGGGCATTGTCGCCATAGCGCTGGATGATCTGGCGGCGGACTTCCTCGGCGAAGTAGTCGGACGCAAAGAGGTGCGAGCCACCGCGGCGCACGGTGACGCCCAGCGGCTGGGTCTTCGCCTCGTCGCCGTCGGCCCGCGTCACATAACCGTTCTCGACCATGCGATCGATCACCCAGTTGCGGCGCTCAAGCGCTGCGGCCTCGCGACGGAACGGATGATAATTGGAGGGGCCCTTCGGCAGAGCGGCGAGATAGGCCGTTTCGGCAATCGTCAGCTCGGTGACCGATTTGTCGAAATAGGTGAGGGCCGCACCGGCGATGCCATAGGAGTTCAAGCCGAAAAAGATCTCGTTCAGGTAGAGCTCGAGAATCCGATCCTTCGAATAGGCCTGCTCGATACGGAAGGACAGAACGGCTTCCTTGATCTTGCGGTCGATCGTCTGGTCGGCGGACAGAAGGAAGTTCTTGGCGACCTGCTGCGTGATGGTCGAGGCGCCGACCGGACGGCGGCCGGAGCCCATGTTCTGGACGTTGACGAGGATCGCGCGGCCGAGACCCATGAGATCGACGCCGGGATGCTGGTAGAAGTTCTTGTCTTCCGCCGAGATGAAGGCCGCCTTGACGCGGTCGGGAATAGCCTGGATGGGCAGATAGAGGCGACGCTCGCGGGCATATTCCGCCATGAGTTCGCCATTGCCGGCGTGCACGCGGGTGGTCACGGGAGGCGCATAGCTCGCCAGCACCTCGTAATCCGGCAGGTCCTTGTTAAGATTGCCGAGATAAAGTGCCGCTGCCGCCGCCGCGATGAGGACGAGGAAGGCGCCGGCGCCGAAGAAGTATCCAATCAGTCTGATCATCGGTTGGCTACCGGTCCTTTGTCATCGCTATCGAATGAAAGGCAGCGTTGTCGCCGCATCTTTCTGCATGTCGTCATCACGGTGCAGGACACCGGCCCGGACGTTATCGCCGAGGGACTGCGAGCCCGGCTCGCATCCGTTTCGAGCCAAGGCGCAGCGGGGCATACGACCCGGATCGACGCTGCATGTCTGCGCAGCCCGTGCCCGATCTGCGGGCTTCCGCCGACAGACACTCACGGCCCTGCCCGCGATTCCCATATCGTCGACTTCCCCCTAGGGGATAGCGACGGGAATGTGAGGAAAATAGGGCTCTTGGCCGAGTTTACCCTGTTCCCCATGCGGAAGCCACCGCGTCTGTGGCCCGGGCGACACGAAATTCTGTCAGTCGTCCTGAATTTTCAGGTGGCTTCCGATGTCCAATGGTCATTTGGAAGCGCCCTGTGCCCGGAGCGATCAGCCGCCGTCGGCCAGGGCGCCGCCGCGATAACGCCGCACGGCGGCAGCGATGCGCTCGGATACCTTCTTGCGCCAGGCCGGATCGACCAGCAGCTTCTCGTCCTCCTTGTTCGACATGAAGCCGAGTTCGAGCAGGATGGATGGCACATCCGCCGCCCGCAGCACCTGGAAGCCCGCGAAGCGGTGGGGATTGTTGATCAGGTTGATCTGCCCCTCGAAGGACGTGATGATCGAGCGGGCGAGATTGACGGAAAAGGCCTGGGTCTCCCGGCGCGTCAGGTCGATGAGGATATCCGCGACCTCGGCCGGCTCGTCCGCCAGCGGCACGCCGGCCAGCTGGTCCGACAGGTTCTCGCGTTCCGCCAGACTTGCCGCCAGATGGTCGGAAGCCTTGTCCGAGATCGTGTAGACGGTGGCGCCGCGGATATCGTGCTGCTTCAGCGTGTCGGCATGCAGCGAAATGAAAAGCTTCGCCTGTTTCTGACGGGCAATCAGCACGCGCTCCGAAAGCGAAAGGAATTCGTCGTCGTCGCGCGTCAGCACGGCCCGGATGCCGGGTTCGCGGTTGAGCGTTTCCGCGAGCTCCCTGGCGAAGGCGAGCGTCACCGCCTTCTCCTCCATCTTGGTATCGACGCCGACGGCGCCGGTATCGATACCACCATGGCCGGCATCGACAGCAATAACGAACGCGCCGGGGGCCGGAGCCGGTTCATCGACCCGCGCCGCCTTCGTCAAAGCGACGCTGCCGGTCCATGTCTGTTCGGTCAGAAGCTGGGCGAAGCGCTTTTTGTCGATCCGCTCGGCATCCAGAACCAAGCGGAAGCTCTTGCCGCCATCATCGGTCTTCACGTCCGCGACGGTGATTTCGACCGGCTTCGTTGCCGTGAGGACGATGCGGGCGCTGCTGGCGCCCATGGCGCCGAAGCGAATGTCCTTGAAAAGGCCCCTCGCCTGCGCGTCCTCCGGTTTGACGCCGAAAGAGGTTTCCGGAAGATCGACGATGACGCGGGGCGGATTGTCGACGTAATGGACGAAGATGTCCGGCTTGCGGTCGAAGTCGACGACGACGCGGGTCCGGGCGTCGTCACCGGCGATGCGCATGCCATAGGCGAGAAGCGGGCCCTGCCCCGCGACAGGCTCCGCGCGAACGGGCTCGGAAACGCCCAGGATCAGAACACCCAGGATCAGGACGACGCCGGCCAGAAGCGGTGACAGGCGAGAGAGCGACCGCAGGGACGATGCCATGCGCGGACGGGCCTGCCGATCGGAGCCGGCTTTCGCCGTCCTCGTCATCGTCGCCGTTTCCTGCCGTGACGTCACCGCCAAAATCATCCTCCCGGGTCTCTCGTCAAGGTCGCGCGCGCGCAGCCCATCCGGCCCATGCCGCATCCCTGCAAAGCCTGGACGGAAGGCCGATGCGACGCGACCGATCCGCATCCTTGCCGCACGAAGGTTAATCAAAACTTACCACCGGGATTGCACGCCCGCGCCGCCGTTCAATGGCGCGATGCCGCTGCGTCAAAACGAGACAAGCAAATCCATCAATATTAAGGCGGAAGGGCTTTTCTCTTGCCATTGTGACATGAAAACCATAAACGTTGCAGAGGTAAAAAGTGTTGACGGGATAGATTCCACGACCGGGCAGCCAAGGGAGTAACCCTGGCGCCAGAGCATGATCGGGTAGCGGACTACGCGCTTCCGGCTGTCATGTCCTCGCAGCAAGCGTGTTTCATCCGCCGTCGCTTCACTTTTCATCGCATTCCGAATCGAGAACAATCCGGCGGTGGCCGGAAGATACGGTGTCTGACACCACGCCCCGCAAAGGGCACACTCATCGGGCCACAAGGCCTATGACTTTGGCATTCCTTGTTTGGTATCTCATGTCGACGCAGCAGGATCGGTCAGAAGCGGAAAGCGCCGGAAACGGAACGCTTGCCTCTGTCGTCCGGCTGTTTGCCCATGGCTGGTACCCATCGGGAATTTATCTATCCGGCGAACGCCGTGACCTGTGTGGGGGACCGCCTCCGGGACGTCCTTTTCCTGCCCTGTCACGCTCACGCCGAGGAGCACAACCTACATGGCAGAGAAAATGCTTATCGATGCGTCTCACGCTGAGGAGACGCGGGTCGTTGTCGTACGTGGCAACCGCATAGAAGAATTCGACTTCGAGTCGGAACACAAGAAACAGATTCGCGGCAACATCTACCTGGCGAAGGTCACGCGCGTCGAACCTTCGCTTCAGGCCGCGTTCGTCGACTACGGCGGTAATCGCCACGGCTTCCTGGCCTTCGCCGAAATCCACCCCGATTACTACCAGATCCCGCTGGCAGACCGTCAGGCTCTGCTGCGCGCCGAGGCCGAAGACGCCCGCCGCGACGACGATATCGAGCATGTCGAGACCGGTACGGATCTCGACTCCGATGACGATGCGTCGGAAGACGAGGTCGTCAGCGCCGCGGACGATCTCGCGCCCGCAACCGCCGTCGAGGCCGCAGCCGAAGCGGAGACGCCGGTCGAAGCCCTTGCTGCACCAACGGATACGGACGTGGCCGATGGCGCTGCCGCCGAGGCCGTCGCTGCAAGCGACACGGCTGCCGAACAGGCCGTCGCCGAAGAAGCTCCCAAGGCAAAGCCGAAGCGCGCCCGCCGCTCCAAGAAGGCGATCGCTGCCGAAGCCGCCGAGGCGGAAGCCACGGCCGAGAGCACGGCGACGTCCGACGATTCGACCTCGGACGAGACCGACGAAGGTCGCGGCCCGAACGGCGAAATGGCCGCGATGGTCGATGCCGATACGATTTCCGAGGCGCCCAGCCGCCGCCGCGGGCATGACGACGACGATGACGACGGTCATCACGAAGAAAAGGAAGTCATCGAATCGGTTGGTGCCGAAGATGCGATGGAAGAAGTGCCGGACCGCAAGGAACGCCGTCCGCGCAAGCAGTACCGCATCCAGGAAGTCATCAAGCGTCGCCAGATCCTGCTCGTTCAGGTGGCCAAGGAAGAACGCGGCAACAAGGGCGCGGCGCTCACCACCTATCTGTCGCTGGCCGGCCGCTATTCGGTTCTGATGCCGAACACGGCGCGTGGCGGCGGCATTTCCCGCAAGATCACCAACCTTCCGGACCGCAAGCGTCTGAAGGAGATCGCCCGCGCGCTCGACGTTCCCCAGGGCATGGGCGTCATCCTGCGCACGGCCGGTGCCAACCGCACCAAGGTCGAGGTCAAGCGCGACTTCGAATATCTGATGCGTCTCTGGGAAAACGTCCGGACGCTGACGCTTGCCTCCACCGCACCCTGCCTCGTCTATGAGGAAGGCTCGTTGATCAAGCGGTCGATCCGCGACCTCTACAACAAGGACATCAGCGAGATCGTCGTTTCCGGCGAAGAAGGCTATCGCGAAGCGAAGGCCTTCATGAAGATGCTGATGCCGAGCCACGCCAAGGTGGTTCAGCCTTATCGCGACGTGCATCCGATCTTCTCGCGCTCCGGCATCGAAGCGCAGCTCGATCGCATGCTGCAGCCGCAGGTCACGCTGAAGTCCGGTGGCTACATCATCATCAACCAGACGGAAGCGCTGGTCGCGATCGACGTCAACTCGGGCCGTTCGACGCGCGAGCACTCGATCGAGGACACCGCGCTCCAGACGAACTTGGAAGCCGCCGAAGAGGTTGCCCGCCAGCTTCGCCTGCGCGACCTTGCCGGTCTCGTGGTGGTCGACTTCATCGACATGGAGGAGAAGCGCAACAACCGTTCGGTCGAAAAGCGTCTGAAGGATCACCTGAAGAACGATCGCGCCCGCATCCAGGTCGGCCGCATCTCGCATTTCGGCCTTCTGGAAATGTCGCGTCAGCGCATCCGCGCTTCGGTCCTCGAATCGACCACGCAGGTCTGCGCGCATTGCGCCGGTACCGGTGTCGTCCGGTCGCAGTCCTCCGTTGCCCTGCATGTCCTGCGCGGCGTCGAGGAATATCTCCTCAAGAACACGACGCATGACATCACCGTTCGTGCGACGCCGGAGATCGCGCTCTACCTGCTCAACTACAAGCGCTCGACGATCACCGATTTCGAGGCCCGCTTCGGTGTCGCCATCGTGGTGGAAGCGGATGCGCATGTCGGCGCGCTGCACTTTGCGATCGATCGCGGCGAGGCTGTCGAGAACCCGGTCAAGATCGATCAGATCCTGCAGTTCGAGGCCCCCATCGAAGACGAGGACGACGATATCGTCATCGAAGACGATATCGAGGACGACGAGGAACTGCTGGTCGAGGCGAAGCCCGAAAAGGCCGAGCGTCCGGACCGTGCCGAGCGCGAGACCGGAGACGACCAGAACGGGCGCAAGCGCAAGCGTCGTCGTCGCCGTCGTGGCGGGCGTGATGGCGATGCCGATGCGTCGGCCGACGCTGCAGGCTCCGATGTCGCATCCGACGAGGACGCCGACGAAGGTGACGACGAGGACGAGGCCGATGATGCCGTGTCCGCGGATCAGACCGAGGGCGCAAGCGGCGAAGATCGCCAGAAGCGCAAGCGCCGCCGTCGTGGCAAGCGCGGTGGTCGCCGCAACAAGGATGGCGAGATCGAAACCGGTTCGGACGAAGCTGCAATGGCGGATGCCGGCGATGCCGGTGCCAGCACCGACGCCCTCGCGCTCGCCGATGCTGTCAACGATGCAGGTGACACGGAAGAGGATGCGGTCGAAGACCAGGCCATCGCGGCGGAAGCCGACGGCCTGGCCGACGACGCGGTTGCTGAAACCGATGATCGCCGCGAAGCGCCGGCCGCTCCCAAGCGCAGCCGTCGCCGCCGCTCGCCGCAGGATCTGGTGACGGATGTCGTCGTGCAGCCCGTAGCGGCCGAAGGTTCGACGGACGCGGCAGCCCAGGCTGCCGTCGAAGCCGCACCGGATGCCGTCTCAAGCGAAACAGCCCCCGTCTCCAAAGAGGCCCGCACCGAAGACGCGTCCGCGTCTCTCGGCGAGAGCGACGAGGCCCATGTGGCGGTGGAAACCGCGACCGAAAGCCCTGTCGAAGCATCGCCCGAGATCCCGGACGACAAGACCTCGGACGACAAAACCTCGGACGATAGGCCGGCTCGCAACAACCGCAACATCGAGACGATCGCCAGCGAGCCGCTGGTCCGCTCGTCGGCAGCATCGACCGACGAGACGGCCGAAGAGCAGAAGCCCAAGAAGGGTGGCTGGTGGCAGAAGCGCGGTTTCCTATGATCCGCTGACGTCACGAACAAACAAGAAAGGCCAGCCGGAGCGATCCGGCTGGCCTTTTTCGTTGAAGGGACGGTGGTGGCTGTCAGCGTCCGCGCCCCGGCGGGCGGGCCTCAGACATCGAATCAAGCGCCTTCCAATCCGAGTCAGCATCCGCCCGGAAACTGTTGCCAGTCCTAGCTTTTCAGCCAGCCGGCCATGCGCTCGATCGCCGTCTCGATATCGGCCGGCGCACCGGCATAGGAGAAGCGCATGGCCCGATGCCCTTCGATGGGATCGAAGTCACGGCCGGGTGTGGCCGCAACATCGATCTCGGCCAGCATGCGGTGGGCGAAGGCCATGCTGTCATTGGTGAAGCGGCCGGCATCGACATAGGCATAGAAGGCACCATCCATCGGCGAGGCGATGGTGAAGCCGAGTTCCGGCAGACGCTTCAGGAGAAGCGCGCGGTTGACGGCATAGCTTTCCTTGTAGACCTCCAGTTCGGCCGATGCGCCCAGCGCGGCTTCGGCCGCGATCTGGGAGAGCTCCGGCGGCGAGATGTAGAGGCTCTGGGCGATGCGCTCGAAGCCGCGCACCTTGTCCTCCGGCAGCACCATCCAGCCGATCCGCCATCCGGTCATGCAGTAATATTTCGAGAAGGAGTTGATCACCACGGCGGCATCCGTCACGGCCAGCGCCGTCGTCTCCTCGCCGACGAAGGTGAGGCCGTGATAGATCTCGTCGGAGATGAAGGCGATGTCCTTGTCGGCACAGTAATCGGCGAGCGCCTGCAGTTGCGCGCGACCTGTCACCGTGCCGGTCGGGTTGGCCGGGCTTGCCAGCAGCACGCCGCGGATCGGTCCACCGGCCCGCTTTTCGGCCTCTGCCAGTCCCTGCGGCGTCAGCGTGAACCCGTTCGAGGCGTCGGCATCGACCTCGACGACGTCGAGGCCCAGTGCCGCAAGGATATTGCGGTAGGCCGGATAGCCCGGCCGCGCGATCGCGACGCGGTCGCCCGGATCGAACAGAGCGAGAAAGGCAAGATTGAAGCCGGCCGACGATCCGGTGGTGACGGCGATGCGCCGGGGGTCGATCGAGACATCGTAGTGCCGCCGATAGTGCTCTGCGATCGCCGTGCGCAAAGACAGGGTGCCGAGCGCATCCGTATAGCCGAGCCGCCCGTGCTCGAGGGCCGCGCGCGCCGCCTGCAGCGCCGCCTTCGGAGCGGGATGGCTCGGCTGCCCGACCGCCATGGAGATCACGGGGAAGCCCGCATCGCGCCGCCGGGTCGCTTCCGCCAGAATGTCCATGGCGTGGAAGGGCTCCACGGCGCTGCGGTGGGAAAGCGTGGTCATGGCGGGATCCTCGTTGCCTTCATCGACCCGAGCGCCTGTCACGTATACGTCCAGACAGTCGGGCAGTCTTCCATCGTCAGATGGATTGCCCCAACCGGGCGGGCTTCACAAGAGCCGGGAACGCCGAGGAGGCAACAAGGCCCCGGCAAGGCCCCAGCAAGGGACAGACAAGGCACCGGCAAGACGTCTCGCCTCGACCTTTTCTTGTCCCTCCGGCTTTCCATGTGCTATCGCACGCAGAGAGAAAGCCGGCATTTCCCCCAGTGTCGGCAGCGCCATATCAGCGAGGACCGCATGACCATTTCCGTACGCCGACTGATCGCCGCATCGCTCCTGCTCGTCTCCACCACCTGCGTCTTCACGGCCCCGGCCATGGCGCTGGACGACAAGGAGAAAGCGGAATTCGGCGCCTTCATCCGCGAGTATCTGGTGGCCAATCCCGAGATCATGCTGGAGGTTCAGGAAGCGCTGAAGGCAAAGCAGGCTTCCAAGGCGCAGCAGGTGGCCGAATCGGCGATCACGGCCAACAAGGACACGATCTTCAACTCGAAATATGATGTGTCGCTCGGCAATCCCAAGGGCGACGTCACCGTCGTCGAGTTTTACGACTACAATTGCGGCTACTGCAAACGCGCCTTGCCGGACATGCAGGCAATCCTCGAGGCCGACAAGAACGTCCGCTTCGTTCTGAAGGAACTGCCGATCCTCGGTCAGGAATCGCTCGACGCGCATCGTGTCAGCTCGGCCTTCCGCAAGCTGGCGCCGGAGAAATACGGCGATTTCCACACCGCGCTCCTCGGCGGCGAAGACCGCGCGACGGAGGAGACGGCCATCGCCGTGGCCGAACGCCTCGGCGTGAAGGAAGCCGACATCCGGGCCAAGATGGTGGATCCGAGCCAGGACGACGAGGTGCGGGAATCCTACACGCTCGCCAACGCGCTCGGCGTCACCGGCACGCCCTCCTACATCATCGGCAACGAGGCGATCTTCGGGGCCGTCGGCGCCGACGAACTGGCAGCCAAGATCGCCAATATGCGCAGCTGCGGCAAGACGGCCTGCTGACGGAGACGCCTGCCTTGTGGACAAGGCCGGCGCAGGGCTCCAGCAGCCTTGCGCCGGGCCCAAAAGGCTTTTTTTCGGTAGCCCAACCGTCTATAGCTTTCGGCACGACGCGAGGATGCTTGTGATATGCCAACGATTTTCGTCCTGAACGGTCCCAATCTCAATCTGTTGGGCAAGCGCGAGCCCGGCATCTATGGCGGCCAGACGCTCGCCGATATCGAAGCGATGTGCCTCGAAGAGGGCCGCAAGCTCGGCTTGACGATCGATTTCCGTCAGACCAATCATGAAGGCCTGCTGATCGACTGGTTTCACGAAGCCTCCGGCAGTGCCGCCGGCATCGCGGTCAATGCCGGTGCCTATACCCACACCTCGGTGGCCCTTCACGATGCCACGCGCGCCATCGGCATTCCCGTGGTCGAGCTTCATCTGTCGAATGTCCACGCACGCGAGGAATTTCGCCACAAATCCCTGCTTGCTCCGGCAGCGAAAGGCGTCATCTGCGGGTTCGGCGCGCACAGTTACATTCTGGCGCTCAATGCGCTAAATACGCTCCTTCATACATCGAAATAAAAAGAACAAGAGGCTCTCATGGCTGACAAGAAGACCGGCATCGATCAGGCACTGATCCGCGATCTCGCCAATATCCTGAACGAGACCGACCTGACCGAGATCGAGATCGAGCAGGAAGACCTGCGTATCCGCGTCTCGCGCGCCGGCACGCCGCAATACGTCTCCGCCCCGATTCCGGCTGCCGCGCCCGTCGCGGTCGCGGCATCGGCTGCCGCGCCGGATACCGCCGCCCGCATTTCCAAGAACGCGCTGACGGCGCCGATGGTCGGCACCGCCTATCTGTCGCCGGCACCCGGCTCGCGTCCCTTCATCGAGATCGGCGCCACGGTGAAGGAGGGCCAGACGGTCCTGATCATCGAAGCCATGAAGACGATGAACCAGATCCCCGCACCCCGGTCCGGCAAGGTCGTCGAGATCCTCGTGGAAGACGGCGCGCCGGTTGAATACGGCGAAGCGCTCGTGGTCATCGAGTAAGCCCATGCCCCTCATCTCCAAGGTTCTCATCGCCAATCGCGGCGAAATCGCGCTCCGTGTCCTTCGCGCCTGCAAGGAACTCGGTATCGCAACCGTTGCCGTGCACTCCACGGCCGACGCCGACGCCATGCATGTGCGCCTGGCGGATGAAAGCGTCTGCATCGGCCCGCCGCCCTCGCGCGACAGCTACCTGAACATCCACCAGATCGTCGCGGCCTGCGAGATCACCGGCGCGGATGCCGTCCATCCCGGCTACGGTTTTCTGTCCGAGAACGCGAAGTTCGCGGATATTCTCGATGCGCACGGCATCACCTTCATCGGGCCGACCGCCGATCATATCCGCATCATGGGCGACAAGATCACCGCCAAGGAAACGGCCAAGGCACTCGGCATCCCCGTCGTGCCCGGCTCGACCGGCGAAGTGCGGCCTGAGAATGCGCTCGAGATCGCCCGCGAAATCGGCTTTCCCGTGCTGATCAAGGCGACCGCCGGTGGCGGTGGTCGCGGCATGAAGGTCGCGCGCAACGAGGACGAAGTCGAGGAGGCCGTGTCGACGGCCCGCTCGGAGGCCGCAGCCGCCTTCGGCAACGATGCCGTCTACATGGAAAAATATCTCGGCAAGCCGCGCCATATCGAGATCCAGGTCGTCGGCGATGGCGAGGGCAATGCCATCCATCTTGGCGAGCGTGACTGCTCGCTGCAGCGGCGCCACCAGAAGGTCTGGGAAGAAGCCAATTCGCCCGCGCTCAACGTCGAGCAGCGCATGAAGATCGGCGAGATCTGCGCCGATGCCATGCGCAAGCTGAAATATCGCGGCGCGGGCACGGTCGAGTTCCTGTACGAAAACGGCGAGTTCTATTTCATCGAGATGAACACGCGCCTGCAGGTGGAGCATCCGATCACGGAGGCGATCACCGGCATCGATCTCGTGCACGAGCAGATCCGCGTCGCCTCCGGCGCCGGCCTGTCCGTGACGCAGGACGAGATCGTTTTCCAGGGCCATGCCATCGAGTGCCGGATCAATGCCGAGGATCCGCGTACGTTCGTGCCCTCGCCCGGCACGATCACGCATTTCCATGCCCCTGGCGGCCTTGGCGTTCGCGTCGATTCGGGCGCCTATCAGGGCTACAAGATCCCCCCCTATTACGACAGCCTGATCGGCAAGCTGATCGTGCATGGACGCACCCGCGTCGAATGCATGATGCGCCTGCGACGGGTGCTTGACGAGTTCGTCATCGACGGGATCAAGACGACGCTGCCGCTGTTTCAGGACCTGATCAACAATCAGGACATCGCCAACGGCGACTACGACATTCACTGGCTGGAACACTATCTCGCCCAGCCGGCGGAGTGATATCGTACCGGAGCGCTGCCGATCGCCCCTTGCGGGCGCAGCGCTCCGGCCTTCTCTATGCGTCGCCCGGTTTCGCAAAAGTCCTTCTCAGGCAGCGGACGGAGAGGCGGCAAGCAAAGGCAGAGCATGAGAGGCAGCCGCGCCAAGCAACCGGACATCACACCCGAGCTTCTGCTGCGTGCCTATTCGATCGGCCTTTTCCCGATGGCCGATTCGGCCGACGATCCCGAAATCTTCTGGGTCGAACCCGAAATCCGCGGCGTCATCCCCCTCGATGATTTCCATGTGCCCCGCAGCCTTGCCAAGGCGATGCGACGCTCGTCCTTCACGATCCGCCGCAACACCGCGTTCGAAGCGGTCATGCAGGGCTGCGCCGCTCCGGCGCCGGATCGACCGACCACCTGGATCAACGGCACCATCCGCGGCCTCTACACCGCCCTGCACGGGAAGGGTCATGCCCATTCGGTCGAGGCGTGGGACGGGGACGATCTCGTCGGCGGGCTTTACGGCGTGTCGCTCGGCGCGGCTTTCTTTGGCGAGAGCATGTTTTCCCGCCGGACAGACGCCTCCAAGATGTGTCTCGTCCACCTTGTCGAGCATCTGCGCACGCGCGGCTTCATCCTGCTCGATACCCAGTTCACCACGGAACACCTGAAGACGTTCGGCGCGATCGATGTGCCGAAGGCCGATTATGCCGACAGGCTCGCCAAGGCCGTCGCGCGGCCACACGCGCGGTTTTGACGCGCGCGAACGGTCCGATGGTTTGCGCTGGGAGCAGAGTACCGCTGCGGTCCGATCCGAGACCGCTATTGCGTGTTCGACGCACTGTCCGGCGGAGGCAGGTCGGACTTGGCTTTGCAGCTTTGCAGCCAGACGTCATAGACCGGATGTTCGACGGCGTTGAGGCCGGGGCTGTCCGCAAACATCCAGCCGGTGAAGATGCGACGGATCTTCCGGTCGAGGGTGATTTCCTCGACCTCGACAAAGGACGTCGTCTTCTGGGCTTCCGTATCATCGCGGCTGTAGCAGACCCGCGGCGTGACCTGTAGCGCGCCGAATTGAACGGTCTCGCCGATATAGACGTCGAACGTGGTGATACGGCCGGTGATCTTGTCGATGCCGGAAAAGACGGCCACAGGGTTGGCCAGTCGCGCAGCTTGCGTCGGCAATGCCGTCACGGCGAGAACAGACGCGGCGACGAGGAGCGACAGGCGCGCGCGGATGGGAGACTTGCGGCAGATCGCGACTTTGCGGTTCATCGACACGGTGCGGATCTTCCTGTTCACTGCGATTTCAGTCTCCGGCCCCGTCGGCATCCGGAACGCCCGGTTTTGTCGCGCAGCAGGCGCCCCCGGAAAAGACACTGCGGGCAGGCTGCCGCCGCGCCGGCTTCGCCTCGCGCTTGGGTCTAGATGACAATCATGGCCGCGTGATGATGCGTCCGGAACGATGGCCGGAACCGCTGATGCCTTACGAACGCGGCGTCCAGGCGTCGTAGTCGCCGGTCACGCGCGGGCGCTCGCCGGACTTGGCCAGCGAACCCGGCGGGCGATAGGCCTGCGACGTGCCGGTCATGTTGACGCGGTGCGGCTTCTGCCATTCGCGGGCGGCGTACGTCTCGTCGGCCGGGGAAATGTCCGTGCGGTGGTGCATCCAGCCGTGCCAGCCCGGCGGGATCGCCGTCGCCTCGGCATAGCCGTTATACATCACCCAGCGGCGGGTGCGGCCTTCGGAATCCTTGCCGCCTTCGTAATAGGTGTTGCCGAGCTCGTCCTGCCCGACCTTCTTGCCGAAGCGCCAGGTGTGGAACCGGGTCCCGATCGTCGAGCCGTTCCACCAGGTGAAAATCTGCAGAAAAGTCTTCATCGAACCGTCCTTGGACCGGCACACGAAAGCCGTGCGCGGATGCCTTATGATTGCTTCTGCTTATGGCCTGCCGGGCCGGTCTTGTCCAGCCTGCGGGCGTGGCCGCACGGGTGTGTTTGCAGCCTACCGGGCGTCGGCCAGCACCTTTTCCATCTCCACCGTCGGCATGCCCCAGTCCTCCAGACCCGCACCGATCTTGGTGAAGCCATGGGCTTCGTAGAAGGCGATGGCGGGGACATTGTCGCTGACGACCTCCACCCGCATGTGTCCGGCATAGGGAAAGCAGGTTTCGAGTTCGGCGAAGAGATCGCGCGCGATCCCCTGACGCTGGAACGCCGGCAGGACGTAGAGCTGGTGGAGGACGGCGGTCTCGTGCAGCGTCGGCGACATCGACGCGTAAGCCATTCCGCCGATACGCTTGCCGTCGTCGGCCACCACGAACTCGCTGTTCTTGCGCGCGAGGTTTGCCTTCAACGCCGCGACCGAATGCCACTTGGCCGTCATCTCCGCAACCTTGTCGGCCCCGTAGCGGGCGTCATAGGTCGCATGCGCCGTCTCGCCCAGAAGCGCGCTGATCGCGGCGAGGTCGCGCTCCGTGGCGGTGCGGACGAAGAACATGGCTATTCCTCAAGCCCGAGCTTCGCCTTGACCAGCGCCTGCACGGCCTGCGGGTTCGCCTTGCCGCCGGTGGACTTCATCACCTGGCCGACGAACCAGCCGGCGAGCGAGGGCTTGGCCTGAACCTTCGCCACCTGATCCGGGTTGGCGGCGATGATCTCGTCCACGGCCTTTTCGATCGCACCCGTGTCGGTGACCTGCTTCATGCCGCGGGCCTCGACGATCTCGGCCGGGTCGCCGCCCTCGGCAAAGACGATCTCGAACAGTTCCTTGGCGAGCTTGCCGGAGATGACCTCGGACTTGATGAGATCGAGAATGCCGCCGAGCTGCGCCGGGGAAACCGGAGTCTCTTCAATGCCTTTGCCGGCTTTGTTCAAGGCGCCCAGCAGGTCGTTGATCACCCAGTTGGCCGCCGCCTTGCCGTCGCGGCCCGCGGCGACGGCTTCGAAATAGTCGGCAATCGCCTTTTCCGACACCAGAACGGAGGCGTCATAGATCGACAGGCCGAGATCGCGCACGAAGCGCTCCTTCTTGTCGTCCGGCAGTTCCGGCAGATCGACCCTCAATGCGGCGACGAAGGCCTCGTCGAATTCGAGCGGCAGAAGATCCGGGTCGGGGAAGTAGCGGTAATCATGCGCATCTTCCTTGGAGCGCATGGAGCGCGTCTCGCCCTTGTTCGGGTCGAACAGGCGTGTCTCCTGGTCGATCTTGCCACCGTCTTCGAGAATCGCGATCTGGCGACGCGCCTCGTATTCGATGGACTGACCGATGAAACGGATGGAGTTGACGTTCTTGATCTCGCAGCGCGTGCCGAATGCGGCGCCGGGACGGCGCACGGAGACGTTGACGTCGGCGCGCATGGAGCCTTCGTCCATGTTGCCGTCGCAGGTGCCGAGATAGCGCACGATCGAGCGCAGCTTCGTCATATAGGCCTTCGCCTCGTCGGACGAGCGCATGTCGGGCTTCGACACGATCTCCATCAGCGCAACGCCCGAGCGGTTGAGATCGACATAAGACATCGTCGGGTGCTGGTCGTGCATCGACTTGCCGGCGTCCTGCTCGAGATGCAGGCGCTCGATGCCGATTTCGATGTCCTCGAAATTGCCCTGACGGTCGGGGCCGAGCGAGATGACGATCTTGCCTTCGCCGACGATCGGATCCTTGAACTGCGAGATCTGGTAGCCCTGCGGCAGGTCGGGGTAAAAATAGTTCTTCCGGTCGAAGATCGAACGATGGTTGATCTGCGCCTTCAGGCCGAGGCCGGTACGGACCGCCTGGCGAACGCATTCCTCGTTGATCACAGGCAGCATGCCCGGCATGGCCGCATCGACCAGCGAGACGTTTGCGTTGGCCGCATTGCCGAAGGTCGTGGACGCGCCCGAAAAGAGTTTTGAATTGCTCGTGACCTGGGCGTGCACCTCCATGCCGACGATCACTTCCCAATCGCCACTGGCGCCGGGGATGAAGCGTTTCGGATCGGGGGTACGGACGTCGACAAGGGTCATGGCAGCTCTCGGTTCTTTCGCAGGCGGACAGCCCGTTCGGTAAAACATCTATACCGGCGTTGCAAGGCTCGCAGCGTAGAGAGGGTCGCACGCGCGCCGCCATTCACCGCCATCACGCGCCCGCGCCCGAGGCACCGTAGACGCCGTCCTCGCCCTCATCCGCGATAATCAGCGACTTCCTCAGACCGATCTGCTCGACATCGCGATCGAGCCGCGCGGCGTAGCGCGTCGAAAGCCAGGCGACGCGAAAGCCGCGCTTGGCAAAGAAGCCGAGGGCCGCCGCGTTGTCCACGTGGGTCGCAGCCTCGGCGACATCCGTTCCCTCGGAGAGAATCTCGGCCTCAAGCGCATCCATCAGGCGGGTCCCCACTCCCTGCCGCTGAAAGTCGGGACGAATCCAGAAATCCGTGATCGTGCCATCCGGTCGTTCGCAGGCGGCCCAGCCGATCACCATTCCCTCCGCTTCCGCAACGTGGATCCGGTACCAGCGCGTTCGTGCGAAGCCGAGAAAGGCGAAATGCGCAATTTCCTGCATGGACACGCTGTCGGCTGTGGCGGCATCGACGCCGACAATCGCGCTTTCCCAGGCCGCAAGCCCGATATCGGCCAGCAGCGAAGCCTCGTCCTCCCGCGCAACCCGGATCGTCGTCACGATCGCATTCCTCTGTTCCGCAAGCGGCCCTTTTCCGCGAGCTGCAAGTTTGCCATGCGCTCCGGGTGAACTCAAGGCGGGCGCAGCTGACATAAAAGCTTTATGAAACCACCCTAATATGACCTTCGAAAACGTCCGTCATTCCGATCGGCGTCGCTTTTCCGTGATTGCCGATATCGAGACGTTCATGCGGGCCATCCCATCCTCTGCGCAGCCTCCGGTCGCCAGCATCGTCGTTCCCATGAAGAACGAGGCCGGGAACGTGGATCTGCTCGTGGCCGAAATCGAGCACGCCTGTCGCGACATGGCCTTCGAGGCGATCTTCGTGGACGACGGCTCGACGGATGCGACGCGGACGCAAGTCCTTGCCGCCATGGCGAGCCGCCCGTGGCTGCGGCTCATCGTTCACGCCCGCTCGGGCGGGCAATCGGCGGCCGTCCATTCCGGCGTTCTGGCCGCCCGCGCGGCGCTCGTCTGCACGCTCGACGGCGACGGACAGAACCCTCCGTCCGAAATCCCGCATCTTCTGGCGCCCTTTCTCGTGCCCGGCCGCCCGGAGATGCTGGGGCTGGTGGCGGGACAGCGCGTGAACCGGGCCGATACGCTGTCGAAGCGCGTCGCGTCGCGCCTTGCAAACGGCATCCGCGCCAGCGTCCTTTCCGACGCCACGCTGGACACCGGCTGCGGGCTCAAGGCCTTCCGGCGCGATGTCTTTCTGGCGCTGCCGTTCTTCAACCATATGCATCGCTACCTGCCGGCGCTGGTGGCCGCGCAGGGGTTTACGCTGGCCCATGTCGATGTTGCACATCGACCGCGCCATGCGGGGGCCTCGAACTACACCAATCTGCAACGCGCGCTGGTCGGGCTCCATGATCTCGTCGGCGTCGCCTGGCTGATCCGGCGCCGCAAGACCGTACAGCCCGAAGAACAAGGCGCTCTTTCATGCATGACATTCTCGTCTTCTTCGGAATCGATTCCGCGACGGATCTCGCTTGGCTGATCGTGGGTCTGTTTGCGCAGACCATGTTCTCGCTGCGCTTCATCATCCAGTGGCTGAGTTCCGAGAAGGAGAAGCGCTCGGTCATTCCGCACGCCTTCTGGTGGTTCTCGCTGTTCGGCGGCCTGACGCTGCTGGCCTACGGCCTTCATCGCCGCGAACCCGTGCTGATTCTCGGGCAAGCCATGGGCGTGGTGATCTATGCGCGCAACATCGTCCTCATCCACCGCAGTCACCGCGACGAGACCGGGCAAGCGCTTGCCCTGAAGCCATAATGCACCACACTCGATGACGCAGAACCGCGCCATTCTCCTGATCGTCGCGCTGACGGCCTATCGCGTCCTGCTGTTGGCCTTCGACCGGACCGACCTCTTCGTCGACGAGGCGCAATACTGGATGTGGTCGCGCGATCTCGCCTTTGGCTATTTCTCGAAACCGCCGATGATCGCCTGGGTGATCCACCTGACGACGGCGCTGGGCGGATCGGACGGCCGCTTCTGGATCCGGCTTTCCTCGCCCCTCGTGCACGGGGCCACGGCCGCGATCGTCATGGCCTTTGCGAGGGCCGTCACGGGCTCGCCGCGGATCGCCGCCTGGTCGGGTGCAAGCTTCGTCACCCTGCCGGGGGTCGCGCTCTCCTCGGTGTTCGTCTCGACCGATACGATCCTGCTGTTCTTCTATGCTCTCGCCACCCTCGCCGCGGCCCGCTTGAGCCTCCACCCCGCTGCGCGAAGGCCCACGCCCGCAGCCAGCGACGATCCGGTCAACGGACCTCGCCCGGCCGTGGGTATTGCCCTCGCCATCGGGCTCGGCCTCGCGATCGGGCTCGGTCTGTTGTCGAAATACGCGATGCTCTATTTCGCGGCCACGGCTGCCCTCGCCGCGGTGGTCGTGCCGCACGCGCGGATGCGCCGGCAGCATGCAGCCATCACCGGGCTGGTGGCGTGTCTGACGGTTCTGCCGAACCTCCTGTGGAATGCGCGGCATGGCGGAGCGACCTTCCGGCACACCTCCGACAATATCGGTTGGACCGGCCCTTATTTTCATGCCGATCGGGCGGTGGAGTTCTTTGCCGCGCAGTTCGGCGTGGTCGGCCCGGTCGTGTTTGCAGCCATGATCGCTGCCGTGAGCTTCGTTCTGCGCGGTCGCGCCGGTCCTTCGGATCGCCACCTCGCGCTCCTCTCATGGCCGATCGTCGGTCTGCTCGTCGTGCAGGCGCTGATGTCTCGCGCCTATGCGAACTGGGCGGCAACGGCCTATGTGGCCGGCGTGGTTCTCGCGATTGCATATCTGGATGCAAACTGGAAGAAAGGGTTGCGGATCAGCCTCGCCGTCAACGGTTCGGTTGCCCTCGCGCTTCCTCTCCTCTGCGCCTTTCCGCAAACGCACCTTCCGGGGCAGCCACCCATCCTCAACCGCTACCTCGGGCGCAGCGCGCTGAGCCTGTCCCTGGCAGCGCAGGCCCGGGCGGAAGGGCTGACGACGATCGTGGCGGACAACCGCGATATTCTCGCGGATCTCGTCTACACCCTGCGTGGTTCGGAGATCGCGGTTCGGGCTCGGCCGACGGGCACGGCGCCGCGCAACAGCCATGAGCAGGACATGACGTACGATCCCTCACGGGATGCTGCGCGCGTCCTGCTGGTCGCAGAGGTGCCCCTCGCCTGCCCGTTCGACACGCCTGTGGCTCTGCCGCCCATCCGACAGGAGAACGGGTTCATGGCGAACCGCGCTCTGCTGCCCTATGCCGTGGACGGCAGGTGCCTCACGCCCTGACGTCGTCAGCGCTCGCTCGTCACCACCACTTCGACGGCGAAAAGCGTCCGGCCGCCTGCTCGATGACATGCGCCGTCTTGAACAGCGTTTCCTCCTCGAACGGCTTGCCGATCAGCTGGAGGCCGAGGGGCAGGCCCTTGGCGTCGAGGCCGGCGGGAACCGCGATGCCCGGCAGGCCTGCCATGTTCACCGTCACGGTGAAGATGTCGTTGAGGTACATCTTCACCGGATCGGCCGCGAGCTCCTGGTCGGCAATGCCGAAGGCGGAGGACGGCGTTGCCGGTGTGAGGATCGCATCGACGCCGGCGTGGAAGGCTGTCTCGAAGTCACGCTTGATCAGCGTGCGGACCTTCTGGGCGCGCAGGTAATAGGCGTCGTAATAGCCGGCCGAGAGCACATAGGTGCCGATCATGATACGGCGCTTGACCTCCTGGCCGAAGCCGGCGGCGCGTGTCTGCTCGTACATGTCGGCAATGTCCTTGCCGTCGACGCGCAGACCGTAGCGCACGCCATCATAACGCGCGAGATTGGAGGACGCCTCGGCCGGCGCGACGATGTAATAGGCCGGCAGCGCGTATTTCGTGTGCGGCAAGGAGATATCGACGATCTCGGCACCGGCATCTTTCAGCCAGGCGATGCCCTGGCGCCAGAGCGCCTCGATCTCTTCCGGCATGCCTTCGACGCGATATTCGGCGGGAATGCCGATCTTCATGCCCTTGAGCGAGCCGCCCAGAGCTTTTTCGTAGTCCGGCACCGGCAGATCGACCGAGGTCGTGTCCTTGGCATCGACGCTCGCCATGGATTTCAGCAGGATCGCCGCATCGCGCACGTCGCGGGCGATCGGGCCGGCCTGGTCGAGCGAGGAGGCGAAGGCGACGATGCCCCAGCGCGAGCAGCGGCCATAGGTCGGCTTGATACCGACCGTGCCGGTAAAGGCCGCCGGCTGGCGGATCGAGCCGCCGGTATCGGTGGCCGTGGCACCGGCGCAGAGAAACGCCGCAACGGCTGCCGCCGAACCGCCCGACGAGCCGCCCGGCACCAGATCGGCATTGGAGCCGTTGGCGCGCCAGGGGTTCTTCACTGGGCCGTAATAGGAGCTTTCGTTGGAGGAGCCCATGGCGAACTCGTCCATGTTGAGCTTGCCGAGCATGACGGCGCCGTCGTTCCAGAGGTTCTGGGTGACGGTCGATTCGTAGCGCGGCTCGAACCCGTCGAGAATGTGGCTGCAGGCCTGCGTGTGCACGCCCTCGGTGCCGAACAGGTCCTTGATGCCGAGCGGGATGCCTTCCAGCGCGCCGGCCTTGCCGGCCGACAGCCGCGCGTCGGAGGCCTTGGCCATTGCGCGCGCCTTGTCCGGCGTCACCTTGATATAGGCGTTGAGAGCCCCGTTCGCCGCGTCGATGGCGGAGAGATAGGCGTCGGTCAGTTCGACGGCCGTGATGTCGCGGGCGGCCAGACGGTCGCGGGCTTCGGCGATGGTGAGGTGGGTGAGTTCGGTCATGGCGGACGGGACTTTCGGAAAACGACAGACGGGCGAAACGGTCTTCAGCGCGGGCGAGGGACGATCGGTCTATTCGACGACCTTCGGCACGAGGAAGAAGTTCCGGTCGGAATTCGGCGCATTGGCGACGATGTCGTCGGCCTTGTCGCCGTCCGTCACGATGTCCTCGCGCTTCTTCATCGCCATCGGCGTGACGGAGGTCATGGGTTCGACGCCGGAGACGTCGACCTCGCCGAGCTGTTCGACGAAGCCGAGAATCGCATTCAGCTCGCCGGTCATGCGGTTGGCATCGTCTTCACTGACGGCGATGCGGGCAAGATGCGCGACGCGCTTGACGGTGGCGAGATCGACGGACATGGCGGACTCCGGGCCTGACGGGAAACGATCCCCCGCTATACTGACCACGACGGATGCGCGCAACGGGGGATTAGGGCCAAGTCCGCCTTGCCGGCCGGATCAGACCGTGACGACGCCGCCAACGGAGGGAACTTCGACCTTCGTGTTGGCCGGCTCCATCGCGGCGACGAAGAGATCCGGGGTCTGGTCGACGATGGCGAACGAGCCGTAGTGGCAGGGCAGCACGGTCGCGAACTTGAAGTAGCGCTGGCAGGCGAGCGCGGCGACGGCGCCGCCCATCGTAAAGCGATCGCCGATCGGCACGAGGCCGATATCGGGCTGGTGCAGTTCCTGGATCAGCGCCATGTCCGAGAAGATGTCGGTGTCGCCCATATGGTAGAGCGTCGGGGCATCGTCGAAATGCAGCACGAGGCCGTTGGCATTGCCGAGCGAATGCGAAACGCCGTCCTCGGTGATCTGAGCCGAGGAATGCAGGGCGTTGACGAAGGTCGAGGAAAATCCCTTGAGATGGATCGTGCCGCCGGTATTGCCCATTTCGAGCGCGGAGACGCCCCGCGAGCCGAGCCATGTCGCGAGATCCGCATTGGCGACGACGGTCGCGCCGGTTTCCTTGGCGAGCGCGATCGTGTCCCCCACATGGTCGCCATGGCCGTGGGTGAGCAGGATATAGTCGAGGCCGGCGGCCGCGTCCTTCCGGGTCGATTCGTCGAAGGACGGGTTGCCCGTGAAGAACGGGTCGATCAGGATCTTGGCCTTTGTGGTTTCGATGTGGAAAGCGGAATGGCCGAGCCATTTGATCTTCATGACATATCTCCTGTCATCGCGTGCAGGCGCGCCCTGACCACCCGTACGCAAAACCGCGCTGGTGAAATCGGTGCCCGCGGAGCATATGGAACATCGACAGGCAAAGACAAAGGCCGACGGAGAGGATTTCCATGAGCGTGATGACCATCGAGGAACTTGCGAACGCATTGCCGCCGCGTGGCGCGGTCGCCGGGCTCGACCTCGGCACGAAGACCATCGGCCTTTCGGTCTCGGACCTCGGCCGGGGGCTGGCAACGCCGCGAACCGTCATCAAGCGCGTCAAGTTCACCATCGATGCGGACGTGCTGCTGGCCTTTGCCGACAAGGAGAAGATCGCCGCCTTCATCATCGGCCTGCCGGTCAACATGGATGGATCGCATGGGCCGCGCGCCCAGGCGACGCGCGCTTTCGTGCGCAACATGGAGCAGAAGACCGCCCTGCCCTTCGTCTATTGGGACGAGCGGCTTTCGACGGTGGCCGCCGAGCGGACGCTGATCGAGATGGACGTCTCCCGCGCCAAGCGGGCGGAGCGCATCGATTCGGCGGCCGCGTCCTTCATTCTTCAGGGCGCGCTGGACAGGCTGACGTCGCTTGCACGGGCTGCGGCTTCAGCGGACGACTGAGCCCTGCGGTTTCGGTACCAGGCGAGAATGGCCTTGCGCTTGCGGAGCGCGACGAGGCCGAAGACGATGAAGCTGTCGAAGATCATGGCGCGGGCGACGAGCGGCGGGATGGACTTCGGGTCGATACCGAGCACGTTGCCGTAGATCTGGAACACCAGATCGTTCGCCTCGCGCGAGAGCATGAAGATCCCGAAATTGATGTCATTGTAGGAGAGCGTGTACCAGCTCGTCAGGAACAGGACGGGCCCACCCCACAAGATCAGAAGCCATTTCATGCCCGGTCTCCCTTCAAGAATGCCGCGCCGCGGGCTTTCCACGCAGCGACCGTGGCCAGCACTCGCGCAGCGACGACGCAGACGAGCAGGACGAGCGCCGGTATGGCCACGTCCAGCGTGACGGCTGCGAAGATCGACATGGGAATGAACGTCAGGACTGCGCGCATCATGCGGGCTCCGTGCGGCTACGATAACCAACACATGGATCGTTAACCTTGACGAGGCAACGTCAACCTTTCGTTAAGGTTAACGGCCTGCCCCAGCCTGACGGGATCGCGCACGGTGCAGGCCTTGGGGGAGCCTGTCGCGCGGAGGCTTCAGCTCGAGGCGGGATAGAGAAGATCGACGATGATCGCGCTGTCGAAACGCGAATCGAGCATGCCGTAGGTCGAGCGCCAGCCGGCGGCAAGCCGGGATTCCATGAAGGCATCGGCGATCCGGCCGGCACCGAGCCGGTAGAGTTCGGCCGCGGCGGCCGCGAGCGCCAGCTGCTCGACCAGCAGGCGTGCCGCCCCTTCATCACGTTCGCAGAGCAGAATCGCGGCGCGCAGCACGTCGATGGTCTTTCGCGCGGCGGGACCGAGGTCGCGGCCGATGATCTCGAACAGCGCTTCGAACAACTCGCGCCCGCGCTTCAGGACGCGCAGCACGTCGAGCGCCATCACATTGCCGGAGCCCTCCCAGATGGCATTGACCGGCGCTTCCCGGTAATGCCGCGCGATCGGGCGCTCCTCGACATAGCCATTGCCGCCCAGGCACTCCATCGCCTCGGCGATCAGGGTCGGCGCCGTCTTGCACACCCAGTATTTGACGACCGGCGTCATGATGCGGGCATAGGCCGCTTCTTCCGCACTGTCGCGGGCGCGGTCGAAGGCATCGGCAAGGCGGAAGGACAGCGCGCTGGCCGCGGCCACGTCCAGCGCCATGTCGGCCAGCACCCGCGTCATCATCGGCTGCGCCACCAGCGGGCGACCGAGCACGGAGCGTCCGCGGGTGTGGTGCACGGCTTCGGCAAGGCTCGCCCGCATCATGCCCGCCGAGGACAAGGCACAATCGAGCCGCGTCAGCGTGACCATGTCGAGGATCGTGGTGATGCCGGCATCCGGGGCGCCCAGGATGAAGCCGAAGGTTTCGGAAAACTCGACCTCGGAGGAGGCATTGGAGCGATTGCCGAGCTTGTCCTTCAGCCGCTGGAACCGGAGGCCGTTGGCCGATCCGTCTTCCAGAAGGCGCGGCACGAGAAAGCAGCCGAGGCCTTCGCGTGTCTGGGCCAGCATGACGAAGGCGTCGCTCATCGGCGCGGACATGAACCATTTGTGGCCGGACAGCCGGTAGATCCCCTCGCCCACCCGCTCGGCGGTGGACACGTTGGCGCGGACATCAGTGCCGCCCTGCTTTTCCGTCATGCCCATGCCGACGGTGACGGTGGATTTTTGCATGAAGGGGCGGTTGGAAGCGTCGTACTTGCGCGACAGGATCTTTGGCGCCCATTCCTTCTGCACCATCGGCGTCGCGGCCATGGCGGCCAGAGAGGCACTGGTCATCGTCAGCGGGCAGAGATGCCCGCTTTCGAGCTGCGCGGTCAGGTAGAAGCGGATGGCGCGGGCCTTGTGCGCATGGCCGCGTTCGTCGGGAATGTTTTCCCAGACCGAGGAATGCAGGCCCGCCGTCATCGACCGACGCATCAAAGCGTGCCAGGCGGGGTGGAAATCCACCACATCCAGCCGCTCGCCGCGCGGCCCGTGGGTGCGCAGCTGCGGCACGCCCTGGTTGGCCATGCGGGCGAGGTCCTGTGCTTCGGGCGAGGTCACGTAGCGCCCGAGCCCGTCGAAATCGTCGCGCAAGGCCTTCGGCAGCCCGCTCGCGACGTCGGTCAGCAGCGGATCGGAACGATAGGCATTGATGCCCGACCAGGGTTTCGGCTGGTTGAGGTCGTCAAGCGTCGGGTCGGGTCGAGTCACGGTCATGATCCGGTTCTAGCCGAAGTGCGGAGGGTTAGGAACAGCACGGCAAGCGCCCTCCCGCAAAATCGATTGCAGCCCTGCGGGAAGCCTTCGTCTCCACCGGATGGGAGCCCCGCAAGCTTTGTCCTCAGCTGTTCGCACGCGCTGCCTTGCCGCTCACCCCGACAGGCTCTATAGAGCGCGGCAACGCGACCATCTGAAGGCGGGCTTCCCATGGATTTCTTTCCGCATCGCCATCTTCTCGGCATCAAGGGCCTGAACGAGCGCGATATCACCGGACTTCTGGATCTGGCGGACGAGGCGGTGAAAATCTCCCGCCAGCGCGAGAAGAAGACCTCGACGCTCCGGGGCCTGACCCAGATCAATCTGTTCTTCGAAGCCTCCACCCGGACGCAGTCCTCCTTCGAGCTTGCCGGAAAGCGGTTGGGCGCCGACGTCATGAACATGTCGGTCGGCAATTCCTCGGTGAAAAAGGGCGAAACGCTCATCGATACCGCGATGACGCTGAATGCCATGCATCCCGATGTGCTGGTCGTGCGCCACTCCTCGGCCGGCGCCGCAGCCCTTCTCGCGCAAAAAGTCTCCTGCGCGGTGATCAATGCCGGCGACGGCCAGCATGAGCATCCGACCCAGGCGCTGCTCGATGCGCTGACCATCCGGCGGTCCAAGGGCAAGCTGTCGCGCATCATCGTCGCCATCTGCGGCGACGTGCTGCATTCGCGCGTTGCCCGGTCCAACATTCTGCTTCTCAACCAGATGGGCGCCCGGGTGCGCGTCGTCGCGCCGGCAACCCTTCTGCCGGCCGGCATCGCCGAGATGGGCGCGGAGGTCTACCACTCGATGGAAGAAGGCCTGAAGGACGCGGATGTCGTGATGATGCTGCGGCTGCAGCGCGAGCGCATGGCCGGCGCCTTCGTGCCCTCGGTGCGCGAATACTTCCGCTATTACGGCCTCGACGCGGAAAAGCTGAAGGCCGCCAAGGAGGATGCGCTCGTCATGCATCCCGGCCCCATGAACCGCGGCGTCGAGATCGCCTCCGAGATTGCCGACGGCCCGCAGAGCGTGATCGAGCAGCAGGTCGAGATGGGCGTCGCCGTCCGCATGGCCGTGATGGAGGCGCTGCTCGTCTCCCAGCACCAGGGCGGCCTCAACAACCAGGGTTCCCGCGCATGACCGATCTCGTCCTCACCAACCTGCGCATCATCGACCCCTCCCGCAATCTCGATGAAACCGGCACGATCGTCGTTCGCGACGGAGTGATCCTTGCCGCCGGCAGCGACGCGGCCCATCAGGGTTCTTCCGACGGCGCGACCGTGCAGGATTGCCGCGGCCTGATCGCCGTGCCCGGTCTTGTCGATGCGCGCGTTTTCGTCGGCGAACCCGGGGCCGAACATCGCGAAACGATCGCCTCGGCAGCCCAGGCGGCCGCCGTCGGCGGTATCACCTCCTTCATCGCCATGCCGGATACCGACCCCGTCATCGACGATATCGCGCTGGTCGAGTTCGTCATGAAGACGGCGCGCGACAAGGCCGTCGTCCACGTCTACCCGGCGGCGGCCCTGACAAAGGGGCTGCACGGCACCGAGATGACCGAATTCGGACTTCTCAGCGAGGCCGGCGCGGTCTGCTTCACCAACGGGCGCGAGGCGCTGCACGATACGCTCGTGCTGCGCCGCGCGATGACCTACGCCCGCGAGTTCGGCATGGTCATCGCGCTGGAATCGCGCGACAAATATCTGGGCGCCGGCGGCGTCATGAACGAGGGATTGCTCGCAAGCTGGCTGGGCCTGGCCGGGGTGCCGCGGGAGGCTGAAATCATTCCGCTGGAGCGCGACCTGCGCGTCGCCGGTCTCACCCGTGCCGCCTATCACGCCGCCAAGATCTCTCTGCCGGAATCGGTCGATGCCATCACGGCGGCGAAGGCGCGCGGCGTCAACGTCACCTCGGGCATCTCGATCAACCATCTGTCGCTCAACGAGAACGACATCGGGGAATACCGGACCTTCTTCAAGGTAACGCCACCGCTTCGGGGCGAGGATGACCGGAAGGCCATGGTTCAGGCCCTGGCGGACGGGCGGATCGACATCATCGTCTCCTCGCACGATCCGCAGGACGTCGACACCAAGCGCCTGCCCTTCGCCGACGCCGCAGACGGCGCGATCGGTCTGGAAACGATGCTGGCCGCAGCCCTGCGGCTGCATCACAGTGGCGAAGTGCCGCTGATGCGCCTGATCGACGCGCTCTCCACCCGTCCGGCACAGATATTCGGGCTCGATGCCGGCACGCTGAAGCCCAGCGCGCGGGCCGATATCACGCTGATCGATCTCGACGAGCCCTGGGTGGTCGCCAAGGAGGCGATCGTCTCGCGCTCGAAAAATACGCCGTTCGAAAATGCCCGCTTTACGGGCCGCGCGGTTCGCACCTATGTTGCGGGAAAGTGCGTGCACAGCCTGTAGGCTCCGGCACGAGGGGGCATTCATGGACATCTTCATCTGGCCGCTGACGTCCCTTCTGACGCTCGGCCTTCTTCTTTTCGGATATCTGCTCGGCTCGATCCCGTTCGGGCTGATCCTGACGCGGGCGGCCGGACTCGGCGATGTCCGCAAGATCGGCTCGGGCAATATCGGCGCGACCAACGTGCTGCGCACCGGCAACAAGAAGCTGGCGGCCGCGACGCTGCTTCTCGATGCGCTGAAGGGAACGCTGGCGGCGGCGGCGGCGGCCTATGTCTTCGGCCCGGACGCCGGCATCGCTGCCGGTTTCGGTGCGTTTCTCGGGCATCTCTTTCCGGTCTGGCTCGGTTTCAAGGGCGGCAAGGGCATCGCGACCTATATCGGCGTGCTGCTCGGCCTTGCGCCTCTCGTCGTCCTCGTCTTTGCCGCCTGCTGGCTGATCGTCGCCAAGGTGACGCGCTATTCCTCGCTGTCGGCCCTCGTCGCGACCGTCGTGGTGCCGATCGTCCTTCTCGTTGCCGGATATGGGCGCATCGGCCTCCTCTTCGTCGTGTTGAGCGTCATCACCTGGATCAAGCATCGCCCCAATATCGAGCGGCTGATCGCGGGAACGGAAGGCCGGATCGGCCAGAAAGGTTAGGCGTTGATGAGCGACAGCGCGAAGGCCCCCGGTGGCAGAGGCATCGCGCTGACGGATCGTCAAAGGATCGCCTGGCTGCGCCTGATCCGCTCCGACAATGTCGGCCCCGTGACCTTTCGCGACCTTATCAACCATGTCGGCTCGGCCGAGACCGCGCTGGAGATGCTGCCCGAGCTTTCGCGCCGCGGCGGCTCCACCCGCGCGATCCGCATCGCGACGGTGGCGGAGGCCGAGCGGGAACTGGCCATCGCCGCCCGCTGCGGCGCGCGATTCGTCGGTATCGGCGAACCGGACTATCCCGCAGCGCTTCGCCAGATCGACGGCGCACCGCCGCTCCTCGCCGTCAAGGGCCGCGCTGCGACCGGCACCGCGCCGGCGCTCGGGATTGTCGGTGCGCGCAACGCCTCCATCAGCGGTGCCAAATTCGCCGCCCTGATCGCCCGCGACGTCGGGCGGGCGGGCTATACGATCATTTCGGGGCTTGCGCGCGGCATCGATACCGCCGCCCATCGCGCAAGCCTCGACACCGGCACGATCGCGGTTCTGGCCGGTGGTCTCGACATGCCGTATCCACCCGAAAACATCTCCCTGCTCGAGGAAATCACCGGCGGTCAGGGCCTCGCCATCAGCGAGATGCCGTTCGGATGGGAGCCGCGAGCGCGCGACTTCCCCCGCCGCAACCGCCTGATCGCCGGCGTCGCGCTCGGGCTTGCGGTCATCGAGGCTGCGAGCCGGTCCGGCTCGCTGATCACGGCGCGCTATGCCGCCGATTTCGGACGTCTGGTCTTTGCTGTGCCGGGATCGCCGCTCGATCCCCGCTGTCATGGCACCAACGGTCTCCTGAAGGACGGTGCCGTGGTGACGACGGAAGCGCGCGACATTCTGGAAGCGCTGGCGCCCCTTAGTCGCATCGACCTGTTCGACCAGCCGCAGGCGCGCGAGGCAGAGGACGAGGCGGACGGGGGCGCCGCGTTGGAGGCGGGCCTGGGGTTCGGAGCACGGCCGGCAGCCCAGCCGCCCGGCGAGCGCGAGCGCGAAACCATCATCGATGCGCTGGGGCCGACGCCGGTCGATATCGACGACATCATCCGCCACACCGATCTTCCCGCCTCCGCGGTCTACCTCGTGTTGCTAGAGCTTGATCTTGCCGGCCGGCTGCACCGGCACCCCGGCGGCCGCGTTTCCCTCGACCTTCTTGACTGACAGGGCCCGGCGTCCGGACATCAGATCCCCGGCCTCGACATAGGCCATCTCCAGGAGATAGCAGAGCATGTCCGCCCCCTTCTCGTCGGCCACGCCGCGCAACTCTCCCAGCATCTGACGGATATAGGCAAGGCTCTCGTCTGCGGGCGTCGCGGGAACGGCGGAGTCATTATATACGGGCACCATGAATACGTCCTAATGGGCTTGTCCTTGATCCCGAAAAGGCAGCCGACAGCAAACGCGGCAACGGCCGTCGGGCCGTCACCACCGCTCGTTCGTCGATGTGCATTCTCGTCTCGGCAAGACGATAACCCAAATATTCCTAATTGCAATGATAACATTATCCCTCAAAGGTTGTGGCGCGTTGTATTCGGTCTCCGGAGGCTCTCGCTCGAACCTCGTCGCAGGATGATCATCAAACCCCTGTAAATGAACGGGTTACAGACCCCTTTCGCGTCCATTCAAACTGGCTAATTTCATGCTCACCACTTGACCGCGATGAAATCCCCCTCCATGTCGAGGCTTCAAAAGTTCCCGGCGTGACGGCCGAGGGAAGTCTGTCACCCCTCTCCTATGGTTGCTGAATCCTATGACCATGAATGTCGTCGTCGTTGAATCGCCGGCCAAAGCAAAGACCATCAACAAGTATCTCGGCCCCGGCTACACGGTTCTGGCCTCGTTCGGTCACGTTCGCGACCTTCCGGCCAAGGACGGCTCGGTCAAGCCCGACGAGGACTTCGCCATGCTCTGGGAGGTGGACAGTGCGTCCGCCAAGCGGATGAACGACATCGGCACCGCGCTGAAGAACGCCGACGGCCTCATTCTCGCGACCGACCCGGATCGGGAAGGCGAAGCGATTTCCTGGCACGTGCTCGATCTTCTGCGCAAGAAGAAGCTGATCGGCGACAAGCCGGTCAGCCGCGTCGTCTTCAACGCCATCACCAAGAAGGCCGTGCTCGACGCGATGGCCAATCCGCGCGACATCGACGTTCCCCTGGTCGATGCCTATCTGGCGCGCCGCGCGCTCGACTATCTCGTCGGCTTCAACCTGTCGCCCGTGCTGTGGCGCAAGCTGCCCGGCGCCCGGTCGGCCGGCCGCGTGCAGTCCGTCGCGCTGCGGCTCGTCTGCGACCGCGAGTCGGAGATCGAACGCTTCGTCTCGGAAGAATACTGGAACCTCTCGGCCATCCTCAGGACCCCGCGCGGCGACGATTTCGAGGCCCGCCTCGTGGCCGCCGACGGCAAGCGGCTGCAGGCGCGCTCGGTTGGCAATGGCGAGCAGGCGAGTGACCTGAAGGCCCTGCTCGAGGGCGCCTCCTATGTCGTCGATACGGTCGAGGCAAAGCCGGTCAAGCGCAACCCCTCGCCGCCCTTCACCACATCGACGCTGCAGCAGGCGGCCTCGTCCAAGCTCGGCTTTTCCGCCTCGCGCACCATGCAGGTCGCCCAGCGCCTGTATGAAGGTCTGGACCTCGGCGGCGAAACCGTCGGTCTGATCACCTATATGCGAACCGACGGCGTGCAGATGGCGGCGGAGGCGATCGACGCCGCCCGCAGCGCGATCGGCGACCAGTTCGGTGCGCGCTACGTGCCCGAGAAGGCCCGCCTCTACTCGACCAAGGCGAAGAACGCGCAGGAAGCCCACGAAGCCATCCGCCCGACGGACTTCACCCGCACGCCGGATCAGCTGCGCCGCTTCCTGGATGCCGATCAGCTGCGGCTCTACGACCTGATCTGGAAGCGCGGCATCGCCAGCCAGATGGCCTCGGCGGAGATCGAGCGGACCACCGTCGAGATCCTTGCCGAGAACGGGGGCCGCAAGGCCGGCCTGCGGGCCGTCGGCTCCGTCATTCGCTTCGACGGCTTCATCGCCGCCTATACGGACCAGAAGGAAGATGGCGAGCAGAGCGACGACGGCGAGGACGAAGGCCGCCTGCCCGAGATCAAGGCGCGTGAAAGCGTCGCCAAGCAGACGATCAATGCGAGCCAGCATTTCACCGAGCCGCCGCCGCGCTATTCGGAAGCCAGCCTCATCAAGCGCATGGAAGAGCTCGGCATCGGCCGGCCCTCGACCTATGCCTCGACGCTCGCCACCCTGCGCGACCGCGAATATGTCGTCATCGACAAGCGCAAGCTGATCCCCGAAGCGAAGGGCCGTCTCGTCACGGCGTTCCTCGAAAGCTTCTTCCACCGCTATGTCGAGTATGACTTCACCGCATCGCTGGAGGAAAAGCTCGACCGGATCTCCGCCGGCGAACTCAACTGGAAGGACGTACTTCGCGACTTCTGGAAGGATTTCTTCGCGCAGATCGAAGACACCAAGGAATTGCGGGTCACCAATGTCCTCGATGCGCTGAACGAGGAACTCGCGCCGCTCGTCTTCCCCAAGCGCGAGGACGGCAGCGATCCCCGGATCTGTCAGGTCTGCGGCACCGGCAAGCTGTCGCTGAAGCTCGGCAAGTATGGTGCCTTCGTCGGCTGTTCGAACTATCCGGACTGCAATTTCACGCGCCAGCTGTCCTCGGACGGCGATGCGGAAGCGCAGGCCTCGAACGAGCCGCAGGCGCTCGGCAAGGACCCGCACACGGACGAAGAGATCACGCTGCGCAATGGCCGTTTCGGACCTTACGTGCAGCGCGGCGACGGCAAGGAAGCCAAGCGCTCCAGCCTGCCCAAGGGCTGGACGCCGGCAAGCATCGACCACGAGAAGGCCTTGGCGCTCCTTTCGCTGCCGCGCGATATCGGGCAGCACCCCGAGAGCGGCAAGATGATCTCCTCCGGCCTCGGCCGCTACGGGCCGTTCATCTTGCATGACGGAAAATATGCGAACGTGGAGACCATCGAGGACGTGTTCTCGATCGGCCTCAACCGCGCCGTCTCCGTGCTAGCCGACAAGGCGTCGAAGGGCCCGGCCGGTCGCGGCGCTGCCGTGGCAGCGCTGAAGGACCTCGGCGAGCATCCCGATGGCGGTGCCATCACCGTTCGCGACGGGCGCTATGGACCCTATGTCAACTGGGGCAAGGTCAACGCGACCCTGCCCAAGGGCAAGGATCCGTCCTCGGTGACGCTGGAGGAGGCGCTGCCTCTGCTTGCAGAACGTGCGGGCAAGGCGAAACCTGTGAAGGCCAAGGCTGTTAAGGCAAAGCCGGCGAAGGCCAAGGCTGCTGCGGACGGCACCGAGAAGGTCGCCAAGCCGCGCGCCGCGGCGAAAGCAAAGCCGGCGGCAAAGACGACGAAGACGAAGGCGGCCGCAAAACCCAAGACGGCTGCCGCCAAGGCACAGAAGGGATAGACCGTGAGCAAATCGCCCCGCATCGGCCTGAGACGGACCGCAAAGCCCTCGGTCCGGCTGGCCCGTGCGGGCACGGCCCTGCCCCCTGCCGACGACACGCCGATCATCCACGGCGCCGTGCCGCCGCGTGATGTGCTCATGCGCTTCATCGCGGAAAATCCCGACAAGGCCTCCAAGCGCGAGATCTCCCGCGCCTTCGGCCTCAAGGGCGAGGCGCGCATCGCGCTGAAGGCGGCTTTGCGGGATCTGGAAGACGACGGCCTCGTGGAGAAGAAGCGCAAGTCGCTCGTTCGGCCCGGCGCCCTGCCCCCGGTCACCGTTCTCGACATCACCACCCGCGACAAGGACGGCGAACTCGTCGCCCGACCGGCCGAATGGCCGGACGATGCCGGCGTCGCCCCCGCCGTTCTCATTCGCCAGTCGAGCGTCGCCAAGGCCAAGGGCAAGATGCCCGTCGGCGGCATCGGCGACCGGGTGCTCGCCAAGATCTTCCCTTCCAAGGAGCCGACTGGGCCCGCCTATACGGCGCGCATCGTCAAGGTTCTCGACCGCCGCCGCAGTGCGAATGCCGCGCTCGGCGTCTTCCGGGAAATGCCGGCCGGCACCGGCCGCATCATGCCGATCGACAAGCGCGGCGAGGAGATGGACGTCGAGGCGAGCGGCGTCGGCGAGGCCAAGGACGGCGATCTGGTCGAGGTCGAAATCGTTCGTTCCGGCCGGTTCGGACTGGCCAAGGCCGATGTGAAATCGGTGATCGGCTCCGTCGCCTCGGAAAAGGCGATCTCGATGATCGCGATCCACGCGCACGGCATTCCCTATATCTTCCCCGACAGCGTCATCCGCGAAGCCGATGCCGCCGGCCCGGCCACCATGTCGCACCGCGAGGACTGGCGCTCCCTTACACTCATCACCATCGATCCGGCGGACGCCAAGGACCATGACGACGCCGTGCATGCGGAGCCGGACACATCGCCTGAAAACGAAGGCGGCGTGATCGTCACCGTCGCCATTGCCGACGTCTCCTGGTATGTGCGCCCGAAATCCGCGCTCGACAACGAGGCGCTGAAGCGTGGCAACTCGGTCTACTTCCCGGACAGGGTCGTGCCGATGCTACCCGAGCGTATTTCCAACGAGCTGTGTTCGCTGAAAGAAACGGTCGATCGGCCGGCGCTGGCCGTGCGCATGCGCTTTACCCGCGAAGGCCGCAAGATCGGGCACACCTTCCACCGCATCATGATGAAGAGCGCCGCCAAGCTCTCCTACAGCCAAGCCCAGGCGGCCATCGACGGCGCGCCGGACGACAAGACCGGGCCGCTGCTGGAGCCGATCCTCAAGCCGCTCTGGGACGCCTATCGCATCCTCACCGTCGGTCGGAACCGGCGCCAGCCACTCGAACTCAACATGCCCGAGCGCAAGATCCTGCTGAAGCCCGACGGCACGGTCGATCGCGTCTTCGTGCCGGACAGGCTCGACGCGCACAAGCTGATCGAGGAGATGATGATCCAGGCCAATGTGGCGGCCGCGGAAACGCTGGAGATCAAGCGCCAGCCGCTCGTCTACCGCGTCCACGATGCCCCGTCGCTGGCCAAGCAGGAAACGCTGCGCGAGTTCCTCGCCACGCTCGACCTGACGCTGGTCAAGGGCGGCAATATGCGCGCCAACCATTTCAACGGCATTCTCGCGAAAGCCGAGGAGCAACCCTACGAGACCATCGTCAACCAGATGGTGCTGCGCTCTCAGAGCCAGGCGGTCTACAGCCCCGAGAATATCGGCCATTTCGGCCTGAACCTGATGAAGTACGCCCACTTCACCTCGCCCATCCGTCGCTATGCCGACCTCATCGTCCACCGGGCGCTGGTCGGCGCGCTGGGGCTCGGCGACGGCGGCATCACGCCGGCGGAGGAAGGAGCGCTGGAAGATATCGCCGCGGAGATCTCGACCTTCGAGCGCCGCGCGATGGCGGCCGAACGCGACACGATCGACCGGCTGATCGCCCATTACCTGAGCGGCCGCGTCAACGAGGAATTCGATGGCCGCGTCTCCGGCGTCACGAAGTCCGGCCTGTTCATCTCCCTGCCGCAATATGGCGCGGACGGTTTCGTGCCCATCTCGACGCTCGGCCGGGACTATTTCATTTTCGACGAAGCGCACATGGCGCTGGTCGGCGACAAGACGGGTCTCGGCTATCGCCTCGGCGACGAGGTGCGGGTGAAGCTGATCGATGCCGTGCCACTGGCGGGCGCCCTGCGCTTCGAGATGCTGGATGAAGGCCGCAAGATGCCGACGGCGACGCGCTCGTTCCACAAAGCGGGACGCCGCGACAGGCCCGGCGCGCGCAAGGCGCCCGGCACCCGGCCGCCGCGTGGGCGGCGCTGACCGATGGCAAACGGTGACCGCATGAGCGAGACATCCACGGAAACGGAAATGCTGCATCTCGGCGATGCGCCGGTCCGCGATCGCCCGGTCGGGCGGTCTATCCGCCGCGGGCTTCTCAATCGTTGCCCGAACTGCGGCGAGGGACGCATGTTCGGGCGCTTCCTCAAGGTCAACGACAGCTGCGCCGTTTGTGGAGAGGCGCTGCATCATCATCGGGCGGACGACTTTCCGCCGTATATCGTCGTCACCATCGTCGGCCATCTGGTTCTCGGAGGCTTCATGATGACGGAAATGCTGGTGGCCCTGTCGAACTGGCAGCACCTCGCCATCTGGGTGCCGATCACGATCCTCGGTTCGCTCGCCCTGATGCAGCCGGTCAAGGGCGGTGTCGTCGGGCTGCAATGGGCGCTTCGGATGCACGGGTTCGGCGGGCACGAAGATCGCCCCGAAGACGAATTGCCGTCGCAGGATCGTGCCTGATGCGCAGCAATGCCGCCGCGGCAGGCGGCGCGTTCGGGACCGTGCCCAAGCCGATCAGGGAGCCGACCAAGGCGCCGCTCGGGCGCCCGGTCGATGGGCCTGCAAAGGCCCTTCGCCCGCGCCTCGCAGCCTCCATTCTGCTGCTCGATCGGAGCGAGAGCGACGTTCGCGTGCTGGTCGGCCGGCGCAGCAAGCAGCATGTTTTCATGCCGGACGTGCACGTGTTTCCCGGTGGACGGCGCGATCCCGGCGATCACCGGATCGCCTTTGCGCGCGACCTTCCCGCGCCGCTCCTCGACCGTCTGGTCGGCATCTATCGCGGGCGCCTCTCGGTCTCCGCCGTGCGTGCGCTGGCGCTTGCCGCCCTGCGGGAGCTGCACGAGGAAACGAACCTTGCGGTCGGCCCCTCCTGGACGGACAGCGATCGACCCGCGGGATGCCTGCCGTTCCGGCCGGATCTCGAACGTCTGCGCTACGTCGCCCGTGCGCTGACGCCGCCCGGACACGTGCGGCGATTCGACACCCATTTCTTCGCTCTGTTCACCGACGAGGTCGATCTCGACCTGGCCGTGCTGCAGGACAGCCGGGAACTGGAGGACTTTCGCTGGGTTCCGGTCGGCGACCCTACCGAGGTCGCCATACCCGATATCACCGCGCGCATTCTGCACGCCGTGCACACAAGGCTTGACGCCGACCCGTTGCTCGGCTTTGACGGCACCGTGCCGTATTTCCACGTCCGGAATGGACGCCCCATCCGCGATCTTCTGTGAGGACACCGAATGTCTCAGACGACCCCTGGCTCGTCTCGGCCGGTTGAGGATATCCATTGGCTGTCGCTGATCGCGGCCCTTGCCGCCGTGACCACGGTCGGCATCGCCATCGGCCTCGGCGTGCCTCTCCTCAGCTTCATCATGGAGCGTCGCGGGGTCTCCTCGACGCTGATCGGCCTCAATTCCACCGTGGCCGGGCTCGCCTCCATGGTCGCAGCCTCGTTCACGACGCGGCTGGCGCACCGATTCGGCGTCGCGCAGGTCATGGTCGTGGCGGTGCTGCTCGCCGCGGCACCCGCGCTCGGCTTCTATTTCGTGGAAAACTTCTGGCTCTGGTTCCCGCTGCGAATCGTCTTCCAGAGTGGCATCACCATCCTCTTCGTGCTCTCGGAGTTCTGGATCAACGCCACGGCTCCCTCGCATCGCCGCGGGCTTGTGTTCGGCATCTACGGCACGGTTCTCTCGCTCGGCTTTGCCGCCGGGCCCCTGCTCTTCTCCCTGCTCGGCAGCGAGGGCATCCTGCCCTTTGCGGTCGGTGCCGGCATCATCCTCCTCGGCGCCATTCCGATCATCATCGCCCGCAAGGAAAGCCCCGATATCGACGAGATGCCGGAGATGCACTTCCTGCGCTATGTCTACATGGTACCGATGGCGACGGCTGCCGTCTTCGTCTTCGGCGCCGTGGAATATGGCGGCCTCTCGCTGTTTCCGGTCTATGGCACCCGCGTCGGCTTCTCCGAATCGCAGGCCGCCCTGCTCCTGACCATCATGGGCGTCGGCAATCTCATCTTCCAGATCCCGCTCGGCCTGCTGTCGGACCGCATGAAGGACCGCCGCAAGCTGCTGGTGGCCCTGACCGTGATCGGCTTTGCCGGCGCGCTCAGCCTGCCCGTGCTTTCGACCAACTGGTACGCGCTCGCCGCGATCCTCCTGCTCTGGGGCGGCATCATCTCCGGGCTCTACACGATCGGCCTCAGCCATCTCGGCTCCCGGCTCCACGGGCCGGAACTGGCGGCCGCCAATGCGGCCTTCGTGTTCTGCTACGCGCTCGGTACCGTGGCCGGCCCGCAGGTCATCGGCGCCTCCATGGATGTGTTCGGCAATGACGGCTTTGCCTGGTCGATCGCCGCTTTCTTCGGGCTTTACATCGTGCTTTCCCTGGTTCGGCTGGTTTATAACCCGAAACGGGGTTGACTTTTCGGGCGCGATTTGTAGTTTCGCGCCAAGCTCGCCGGGACCTTTAGACCAAGTCCGGCTTTGTTATTTCAGAAGGCAGGACGACCATGGCGAAAGCTGCAAAAATCAAGATCAAGCTGCTGTCGACGGCCGACACGGGTTTCTTCTACGTGACCTCGAAGAACAGCCGTACGAAGACAGACAAGTTCAGCATGACGAAGTACGACCCGGTCGTGCGCAAGCATGTCGAATTCAAGGAAACCAAGATCAAGTAAGATCGGGTTTTCTCTCTGCTGAAAAAGGCGCCGACGGCTTCGTCAGGCGCCTTTTTTGCGTTTCCTACGCATTGAGACTCTGGCCTTCCGGCCGGGGATTTTCAGTGGCTCCTGTTTCCGGTTCGCGAGGCGATCAGCCGGAAGCCGCATCAGGATTGGTCCCCGCAGGCGGGCGGCGGCAACGAAAAAACGCCGCTCCTGAAACCAGAAGCGGCGTTGCATGGATGCCGGCCGGCACGCAAGCGGCACGAGGAACCACTGTTGCGCACCGGCCGACGACCCCACGACCCAGGAGATGCGGCGGACCTGACATCATGGGGTAACTGATCGGCTTGGGAGCTTCTTGTCTCCCCTGAAGAGAACATCGGCGAAATACCGAAGAAAATCAATGAAATCTTAAAGCTTGGCTCGCTTTGATACAGTCATGGTTAACAGTAACCATGACGTGCAGCGCGATTCGGGAGAAATTGCGGCCATGTTCGACCACAGGTCGCCGGATATGCGCGATTGTCGCACAACTGCGTGATGGTGCACGGGCGCAGGATGTCATGGCTCGATGTCAGTGGAAAGACGGACGACCGTCTGTCGTTGATTCCACCTTGCGGTCGCCTCAGGCGGCGGCCCCCACCACCTGGTTGCGACCGTTGCGCTTGGCCTGATAGAGCGCCGTGTCCGCGCGCTTGAGCAGGCCGTCGGGCGTTTCCCCGGCCGGGTCGAGCACGGCAATCCCCATCGATGCCGTGATGGAGAGCGTCGTGCCGCGATCCTGCAGGAGGAACGGCGTCGTCTCGACGCTCGCGCGGAGCCGCTCGGCAATCGCACTCGCGGTCGCGGCATCCGTGTCGGGCATCACCAGCACGAACTCCTCGCCGCCGAATCGGCAGGCCAGATCCGCGCCGCGGACGGTGGTGCGCAGGCGCCTGGCGAATTCGCGCAGCACCTCGTCGCCGGCGTCGTGGCCGTAGGTGTCGTTGACGGCCTTGAAGCGGTCGATATCCGCCACGCAGATCGACAGGCTGCGGCCGCGCTTCGTCGCACGCTCGATCAGCAGCTTGAGATGGTTGTCGAGGTAGCGTCGATTGTGCAGCCCCGTCAGGCCGTCGGTGATGGCAAGCTCGATGGTCTGGTGGACGCTGAGCCGCAGGCGATCGTTGCACTGCTTGCGCCGGATCTGCGTGAGCGACCGGGCGATCAGCTCGTTCGGATCGATCGGGCGCATGATGTAATCGGTCACCCCGAGATCGAGTGCGCGCACGACAAGGTCCTCGGCGCCCTGCTCGGCCACCAGAAGGATCGGGATGTAGCGTGTGCGCTCCAGAGAGCGCAGCTGCGAGCAGAGCCGCAGCGGGTCGTAGTCGTCGAAATTCGCATTGACGATGACGAGGTCGAAAGCTTGTTCGGCCGCCTCGAACAGGGCTGCCTGCGGGTCGCTGATGATCGTCAGGCCGGCGACGGGCTTCAGGGCGCGGGAGATGCGGTCCTGCGAGCTGGCACGGGCATCCACGAGCAGAATGTTTCCCGGCTCGTCGGGACGCTCGGCCCGCGAGAGATCCTCGAAGCCGACGCTCTTTGCCGTCTCGGCCCGCAGACGCAGCTCGTCGCTGACGTTCTTCAGGCGCACGAGGCTTTTGACCCGCGACATCAGTTGCAGGTCGTTGACCGGCTTGGTCAGAAAATCGTCAGCGCCGGCCTTCAGGCCCCGCACCCGATCGGAAGGCTGGTCGAGGGCGGTGACCATCACGACGGGAATATGGGCCGTCTTCGGATTGGCCTTCAGCCGCTCGCACACCTCGAAGCCGTCGATGCCGGGCATCATGATGTCGAGGAGGATGATATCGACGGGCCGGCTGTCGCAGATGGCGAGCGCCTGATAGCCGTCGGAGGCCGTGAGGACGTCGAAATACTCCGCCACGAGCCGCGCTTCCAGCAATTTGACGTTTGCCGGGATGTCGTCGACGACGAGTATGCGTGCGGTCATGCGGTGCGTCCTGTCCTATCGCCCCCGGCCTTCAAGGGCCGATCCGGCCGATGCGAGGGATACCATGATCACTCCAGCGCGCCTTCATGGCGGCTTCGTCGCGGCGTTTGCGGGCGTCGATCAGCCATCGCCGAGATATGTCTTGATGGTCTCGATGAACTTCGGCACCGAAATCGGCTTGGAGACATAGGCCTCGCAGCCGCCCTGGCGAATCCGCTCCTCGTCGCCCTTCATGGCGAAGGCCGTGACGGCGATGACGGGGATGACATGGAGTTCGTCGTCCTCCTTCAGCCACTTGGTGACCTCCAGCCCGGAGACCTCCGGAAGCTGGATGTCCATGAGAATGAGGTCGGGTCGATGCTTGCGGGCGAGGTCGAGCGCCTCCAGGCCGTTGCGTGTCTGAATGGTCGTGTAGCCCGATGCTTCGATCAGGTCGCGGAAGAGCTTCATGTTCAGCTCATTGTCCTCGACGATCATAACCTGTTTCGGCATATCAGAACCTTCCGCGTCTACGGCCATGGCCGGGGGTCATTCCGTCGGCTGCAAGACCAGCAATCGCGCATGACGTATGAAGGATTAGGCCTATTTGGTTGAAAAAAAGGTAATCATGGGCCAGAAAAGCCAACGTGTTTCGCAAGAGGGTGGAAAACAGTGACGACAGCCGATGAGACCGCCATTGCCGTGCTCGGCTGGCTTGCAGGCGAGCCCGAGCTTCTCGGCCGCTTTCTGGCGCTGACCGGCACGGACCCGACCCGCCTGCGCGGCGCGGTGGGCGACCCCGGCTTCATGGCCGGCCTCCTGGATTTCGTCATGGATCACGAGCCGACGCTCTTGCAATTCTGCGAGGCGACCGGCACGAGGCCCGAAGCCGTCGCGCGCGCGCATGCCGCGCTCTCCGGCTTCCGCGGCGATACGGGCAGCGCATGACCATCGAGACGATCGATCCGCAGACCCCCCTCTGCTTCGACCATATCACGCTGACCGACAGGCCGCTGATCGTCTGCGATATCGACGAGGTGGTCCTCGAATTCGTCACGCCCTTTCAGACGTTCCTGAAGGCCGGCGGGCGGGAGCTTCTGCCGCGCTCGTTCCGGCTGCATGGCAATATCGTGCCGCTCGGCAGCACCGAGCCCGTGCCCGACACGATGGTGCCGACGCTGCTGGAAGACTTCTTCCAGACGCAGGATGCCTGGCAGACGCCGGCGCGACAGGCGGCCGAGACGCTGGCGGATCTCTCCGGCGAGGCGGATATCGTCTTCCTCACCGCCATGCCCCCGCGCCACACCGAGGTGCGCCGCCGGCTGCTCGACCGGCACGGGCTCTCGGCCTATCCGCTGCTGGCGACCGAGGCGCCGAAGGGCCCGGTCGTGCGGCAGCTCCACGATGCGCGCGACGTGCCCGTGGTCTTCATCGACGATATTCTGCGCAATCTGGAATCCGTGCGCACGCATGCGCCGGACTGCCTGCTGATCCGGCTGATGGCCAACGCCGAGTTTCTGGCGATGGCGCCTGCACCGAGCGAGGGCATCGAATCGGCCGCCGACTGGGCGGATGCGGCCCGTATCATCCGACGGCATCTGCAGCACGGTTCACATCTCTAAGAGACCCTGGTCTAAGAGACCCTGGTCTAAGAGGCCCTGGCGGGACGATGGAGGCCAGCAACCCGAGCCGCTCGATCATGCCCGACGTGGCGCCGCGCGTTTTCCACAGGCATCACCCTTTGGTGATCGGAATATGACCTTCTGTCCGATCTTCCGAGCCCCTGAGCAAAGCTTCCTTAAACCTCTTCCCGTAGCCTTCACCCTGTTCGAATGATCCGGATGGTGTCGATGGTTTTGCGTTTTCCTCTCGGTCTCGGGCTCCTGTTGCTCGCCCTCGCCAGCACGACGGCGCATGCAGCCGACGGTACCTCGCCGCTGCAGATCGTGGTCTCCAAGGACAAGCAGTCGCTGGTGGTCTATGACGGCGCCTCGGTGGTCGCGACGTCGAAAGTGTCCTCCGGCAAGCGCGGCCATGACACGCCGACCGGCATCTTCTCCATCCTCGAAAAAAGCCGCTACCACGAATCCAACATCTATTCGAACGCCCCGATGCCGTTCATGCAGCGCCTGACCTGGTCGGGCATCGCGCTGCATGCCTCCAACAGCGTTCCCTCCTATCCCGCCTCGCATGGCTGCGTGCGCCTGCCCAACGCCTTTGCCAAGACGCTCTTCAAGATGACGGAGCGCGGTTGGCATGTGGTGATTTCGGACCGGCCGATCGCACCGCAACCCGTGTCGCACGGTTTTCTCTTCCAGCCGTCGGCGCCGGAGCAGCAGTTGCTGTCGGATGTGACGCTGCGCCCGGCCATGTCCCAGATCACGAGCGGCACTGTGGAAGTCGCCATGAGCGAGCCCGCACCGTCTCCGCCGGCTGCGCCATCTGCGCGTGCCGAAGACACCCGCGAGCCGATCCGCATCCTGATCACCCGGCGCGGAACGCGCGAGCTCACGCTCGATGTGCAGGCTGCGCTCAATGGTCTGGGCTATGATGCGGGCGTGCCGGACGGTGCGCTCGGCAGCCAGTCCACCGCCGCGATCCGTGCCTTCGAACTGGCAGAGGGGCGAGAGCCGAAGGGCCGGGTGACGCCGGCGCTGGTGGACGCGCTCTTCCGGAAGGCCAACCTGCCGTCGCCGGCCAATGGCCAGCTTCTGGTCCGCCGCGCCTTCACGCCGCTCTTCGAAGCACCAGTGACGATTGCCGCGCCGGAGATCGCGCTCGGCGCCCACTTCTACCAGTTTCAGGACATCGACGCTGCGACCGGCAAGGGCAGCTGGTTTTCTCTCTCGCTCGACAACGTCCTTCCCAAGGGGATGAAATCGCGTCTGGGCATCACGACCGACGATGACGCCTTTGCCTATAACGCGGCAACGCGCGTGCTCGACCGCATCCAGATGACGGACGACTTGCGGGAGAAGGTCGAGGACCTCCTCGCCCCCGGTTCCTCGCTCACCGTTTCCGACATGGGTCTCGGCCCGGAGACCGGGCGCGGAACGGACTTCGTCACCATCACGCATCCTGACAAAGGCTGACACGGGACCGCCTCCCCTCCGGTTGACCCCGGAGAGGGCAGGTCTACGAGATCAGCTCGACGTCGATAACGCCGGGCGCCGTCTTCAAAGCGGCGGCGATCTCCGCGGAGATCCGATACGTATCGCCCAGCTCCACTTCGATCTCCCGCTGGCCATTGTCCTTGACGATGATGAAGGACACCTGCCCATCGCCCTTCGTGTTCAGATGCGTCGCAACCGAGCGCAGAGGACCGCTGTCGCGGACATAGACGCGCAACGCCTTCTGCATCTGGAACGAACGCTCCTCCAGCGACTGCAGGGTCTGGATGCGCAGGCCGATGCCTTCCGGCCGTTCCTCCGCCTGCACGGTCATCACCAATGATTTCCCCGGCTCCAGCAGGTCGCGATATTGCTGCAGCATCTCCGAGAACAGGACGGCTTCGAACTGCCCCGACGAATCGGAGAAGGTGACGATGCCCATCTTGTTGCCCGTGCGGGTCTTTCGCTCCTGCTTCGAGGTGACGGTGCCGGCCAGACGCCCGGCCGTGTTGCCCTTCTTCACCGACAGGGCGAAATCGGCAAAGGTCTGGCAGCGGATCTTTGCCAGGAGATCGTTATAGGTGTCGAGCGGGTGGGCCGACAGATAGAAACCGAGCACCTGGAATTCCCGCTGCAGTTTCTCCGAGGCGAGCCAGGGCGTGAAATCCGGCAGGCTGATTTTCTCCGGGCCCGTGGCCGCACCGGCGCCGAACATGTCGCTCTGGCCGCTCACCTTGTCGGTGAGCGCACGCTGCGCAAAGCCCAGGATCCGGTCGAGACCGCCGCTCAGCTGCGCCCGGTCATAGCCGAAGCCATCGAAGGCGCCGGCGAAGATCAGGCTTTCGAAGACGCGGCGGTTCAGCAGCTTCGGGTCGATGCGCAGGCAAAAATCCTCGAGGCTCTTGAACGCGGTCTCGCCCCGCACCGCCACGATATGATCCACGGCCGCCTCGCCCACGCCCTTGATGGCCGAGAGCGAGTAAAAGATGCAGGTATCACCCGTCTCGAACCGGCGGAACGAGGTCTGGACGGAGGGGGGAACGACGGTGATGCCGAGACGGCCGGCATCCTGACGGAAATCGACGAGCTTTTCCGTGTTGCCCATATCGAGCGTCATGGACGCCGCCAGGAACTCGACCGGATAGTGCGCTTTCAGATAGGCCGTCTGGTAGGAGACGATCGCATAGGCCGCCGCATGGCTCTTGTTGAAGCCGTAATTGGCGAATTTCGCGAGCAGGTCGAAGATCATGTCGGCCTGCGGCTTCGACACGCCGTTCTTGACCGCACCATCGACGAAACGCGCCCGCTGCTTGTCCATCTCCTCCTTGATCTTCTTGCCCATGGCCCGGCGCAGAAGATCGGCCTCGCCGAGCGAATAGCCCGAGAGAACCTGGGCGATCTGCATCACCTGTTCCTGATAGACGATGACGCCCTGCGTCTCCTTCAGCAGGTAGTCGATGGTCGGGTGGATCGATTCGATCTCTTCCTCGCCATGCTTTCGCGCATTGTAGACGGGGATGTTCTCCATCGGGCCGGGGCGATAGAGCGCGACCAGCGCGATGATGTCCTCGATGCAGTCGGGCCGCATGCCGATCAGCGCCTTGCGCATGCCCGCACTTTCCACCTGGAACACGCCGACCGTGTCGCCCTTGGACAGCATCTCGTAGGTCTTGGCGTCGTCCAGCGGCAAGGCTTCCAGCGCCACATGGATGTCGCGCTTGGCGATGAAATCCACGGCGGTCTTCAACACGGTCAGCGTCTTCAGCCCGAGAAAGTCGAATTTCACGAGGCCGGCCTGCTCGACCCACTTCATGTTGAACTGGGTCACCGGCATGTCGGATCGCGGATCGCGGTACATCGGCACCAGCTTCGACAGCGGCCGGTCGCCGATGACGATGCCGGCGGCATGGGTCGATGCGTGGCGGTAGAGCCCTTCTATCTTCTGGGCGATATCGAGCAGGCGGCCGATGACGGGCTCCTTGTCGACCTCCTCCTGGAAGCGCGGCTCGTCCTCGATGGCCTTGGCGAGGGTGACCGGGTTCGCCGGATTGTTCGGCACCATCTTGCAGATCTTGTCGACCTGGCCATACGGCATTTCCAGCACGCGGCCGACGTCCCGCAGCGCGGCGCGGGCCTGCAGCGAGCCGAAGGTGATGATCTGCGCCACCTGCTCGCGACCATATTTCGCCTGCACGTAGCGGATGACCTCTTCGCGCCGGTCCTGGCAGAAGTCGATATCGAAGTCGGGCATCGACACGCGTTCCGGATTGAGAAAGCGTTCGAACAGCAGCGAAAAGCGCAGGGGATCGACGTCGGTGATCGTCAGGGCATAGGCAACGAGCGAGCCCGCACCCGAGCCGCGGCCGGGGCCGACCGGGATATCCTGCAGCTTTGCCCATTTGATGAAGTCGGCAACGATCAGGAAGTAGCCCGGAAACTTCATGCGCTCGATGACGCCGAGTTCGAAATCCAGCCGCTCGCGATAATCCGTCTCGCTATAGCCCGGCGACAGGCCGAGCTTCTGCATCCGCTCGTCCAGACCCTCGATCGCCTGGCGGCGAAGCTCGCGCGTTTCCGCCCGCTCGGCCTCCGCCGGATCGTCGGATGCACCGGTGAAGCGGGGAAGGATCGGCGCCCGCGTCTTCAGGACGAAGGTACAGCGACGCGCCACCTCGATCGTGTTGTCGAGCGCCTCCGGCAGATCGGCAAAGAGTTTTGCCATTTCCTGCCGGCTCTTGAGATAATGGTCGGGGGTCAGGCGAAAGCGCGTGTCGTCGGACACCATGGCATTGTGCGCCACGGCCATCAGGGCGTCGTGCGCGTCATAATCGCCGGGCGTCGGGAAGAAGGGTTCGTTGGTCGCGACCAGCGGCAGTTCCAGCCGGTAGGCAAGATCGATCACCCGGTTTTCGTGGCGCTTGTCGTAGCGTCCGTGCCGCTGCAGTTCGATATAGAGACGATCGCCGAAGAGTTCCATCAGGCAGCGCGTGCGCGCCTCGGCGAGCGCTGCATGCCCCGAGCGGATCGCCATGTCGATCGGCCCGCCGCTCGCACCCGTCAGCGCGATCAGCCCGTCGGTGCCGATCTCCTTCAGCCAGGAAAGGCCGATCCGGACGCTCTGGTTCCCCTCCCCGCCGAGATAGGCCCGACTGACGAGATCCACCAGATTGACATAGCCCTGATCCGTCGCCGCGATGAGCACGATGGCGGGAAGCTTGGCAAGGTGCTGGGCGTGTCCGCGCTTCTCGCCTTCGACCTCGTCTTCCATTTCGATCGACAACTGGCAGCCGATCAGCGGCTGGATGCCGTCATCCATGCATTTCAGCGAGAATTCGAGCGCGGCGAACAGGTTGTTGGTATCGGCGATGCCGATCGCCGGCTGGGCGTCGGCCACCGCCTTGCCGATGATCTTCTTGATCGGCAAAGCGCCTTCGAGCAGGGAGAACGCCGAATGGGTTCTCAGATGGACGAACTGGGCCACCGGCTTGTCGCCATTGCCCGTCCCGCCCGCAAAGCTTCCGCCTGCATCCGCCATAGGTCACTCCGACTCTTGCATGAGATGAGAGCATACGCGTTTCAGGCGCGCGAAGCGACAAGGGCGTCGCGTTTCTCCCCCGGAACTTGTCCGGCGGACAGAGGACGCGGTGCTAGAGACCGAGAAGCAGAATGGAGAAGCTGGCGATGAACATGGCGACGGAGGTCAGTGCGGCGAGATCACGAAGGAAGTCGGACATGGCGTTCTCCTTTTGGTTATGTTCTTTTTATGTACTCTTTTTGTTCCTTGATCAAGGGCGGATTTTCGGCGATGGTTAAGAAATTCCAGCCGACTCGGCGCCGCTCTCAACCTTGAAACGGAGACCATCATGCTCGACCATATCGGCTTTCCCGTCGGCGATTTCGCGCGCGCCGCCGCCTTCTACGACGCGGCGCTGGCGCCGCTCGGCATCACGCGGCAGATGGCGGTGACCGTGGAGATGACCGGCAAGGAGGCGCATCTCGGCTACGGGACGCCCGGCAGCCTGTTCTTCTGGATCAGCAGCGGCGAAGCGATATCCGGCAGCCTGCACGTGGCCTTTGCGGCGGAGAGCCGCGAGCGCGTGGATGCCTTCCACGCCGCGGCGATTGCGGCTGGCGGGCGCGACAACGGCGCGCCGGGACTGCGGCCGCATTATCATGAACATTATTACGGCGCGTTCGTGCTCGATCCGGATGGCCACAACATCGAGGCGGTCTGCCACGCGGCCGTTTAGGTCCGCGCGCCGCGCCTCATTCCAGTTCGCCTTATTCCAGTTCGACGACCTTGCCGTCCTGCAGCGTGATCCGGCGGTCCATCTTGGAGGCCAGGTCGTAATTGTGCGTGGCGATCATCGCGGCAAGGCCCGACTGCTTGACCAGCGCCTTCAGCGCTTCGAAGACATAGCCGGCCGTCTCGGGATCGAGATTGCCGGTCGGTTCGTCGGCCAGCAGGACGAAGGGCGCGTTGGCGACGGCCCGGGCGATCGCCACACGCTGCTGCTCGCCGCCCGACAGTTCCGACGGGCGATGGTCGGCGCGGTGGCCGATGCGCATATAGTCGAGCAAGGCCGAAGCCCGCTCGCGCGCTTCCTTCTTGGAGAGGCCAGCGATCAGCTGCGGCATCATGATGTTTTCGACCGCCGTGAATTCCGGCAAAAGATGGTGGAACTGGTAGACGAAGCCGATCTCGTTGCGGCGGATGGCCGTGCGCTCGGGATCGCTGAGAGTGCCGCAGGCGCGCCCGTTGATCGAGACTTCGCCGCCATCGGGCCGCTCCAGCAGACCGGCGAGGTGCAGCAACGTCGATTTGCCGGTGCCGGAGGGGGCGACCAGCGCGACCGTCTGCCCGCCGAGCAGGCGGAAATCCGCGCCCTTGAGGATCGAGAGCGCCTGTTCGCCCTGGCTGTAATGGCGCTCGACGCCGGAAAGCTCTAGTGCCACGCGAGGGGCCATCATTTCGTTCCTGTCACTCGTAACGCAGCGCCTGGACGGGATCCAGTCGCGAGGCCCGCCAGGCGGGGAAGATGGTTGCCAGGAACGACAGTCCGATGGCCATGCCGACGACCGCGACGGTCTCGCCGAGGTTCATGTCCGCCGGCAGCTGGCTGAGGAAGTAGAGTTCCGGATTGAAGATCGTCGTGCCCGAGATCCAGGAGAAGAACTGGCGGATCGATTCGATGTTGAGACAGACGACGACGCCGAGGGCGACGCCCGCCAGCGTGCCGACGATGCCGATGGCCGCGCCGGTCATGAAGAAGATGCGCATGACGGCGCCGGACGTCGCGCCCATCGTGCGCAGGATGGCGATGTCGCTGCCCTTGTCCTTCACCAGCATGATGAGGCCCGAGACGATGTTGAGCGCGGCCACCAGCACGATCAGGGTCAGGATCATGAACATCACGTTGCGCTCGACCTGCAGGGCCGAGAAGAAGGTCTTGTTGCGGTCGCGCCAGTCGCTGATCAGCACCTGCCTCTGGGCGGCCTGCTCCACCGGCTGCCGCAGGCTGTCGACGAGGTCGGGGTTCTCGACGAAAAGCTCGATTGACTGGGCGATGCCTTCCGCATTGAAATAGAGCTGCGCTTCTTCCAGCGGCATGAAGATGATCGACGCGTCATATTCCGACATGCCGATCTCGAAGATCGCGGAGACGGTGTAGGATTTGACGCGCGGATTGACGCCCATGGGCGTCACGTCGCCTTCCGGCGCCACCAGCGTGATGGTGCTGCCGGCCTGCAGGCCGAGCTGGTCGGCCATGCGCGAGCCGATCGCCACGCCGCCGCCGGTGGCATATCCGGTGAGATCGCCCGATTTCAGGTGATCGGAAATCGACTTCATCTTCGCAAGATCGTCGGCGCGCACGCCGCGCACCAGCGCACCCGTGCCGGCGCCACCCGGACCGGAGGCGAGCGTCTGCCCCTCGATCATCGGAATCGCCATGGTGACGCCCTTGATGCCGGAAAAGCGCGTGGCGAGATCGGCATAATTGTCGAGCGGGCCGTCCAGCGGCTGCACGATCATGTGGCCGTTGATGCCGAGAATGCGGGAAATGAGTTCGGTGCGAAACCCGTTCATCACCGCCATGACGATGATGAGCGTGGCCACGCCGAGCATGATGCCGATGAAGGAGAAGCCGGCGATCACCGAGATGAAGGCTTCCTTGCGCCGCGAGCGCAGATAGCGCCATGCCACCAGCCGCTCGAAGCTTGAAAAGGCACGGCTGGAGGCCGGCTTCGATGCCTTGCCGCTCGACGGCGTTTCCTTCGGCGGCGCGCCCTTCGAGGCTGTCTTCAGTCCGGTCTGGGACGGCGGTGCCGACGCCTTTGCCGGTTTCGGGTCCGTGGAAGCGGCGCTCATGCCTGGTCCTTATTTCGCAGCGGTCAGCTTGTTGATCGCAGCTTCGATGGTCATGGTCTCGCGCGCACCGGTCTTGCGGTCCTTCAGCTCGACCTCGCCGGCCGCAACAGCCCGCGGCCCGGCGATGATCTGCGTGGGAACGCCGATCAGGTCGGCCGTCGCGAACTTGGTGCCTGCGCGGTCGTCGGTGTCGTCGTAGAGCGTGTCGATGCCGGCCTTGGACAGCGCGGCATAGATGGTTTCGCAGGCGGCGTCGCACGCCGCGTCGCCGGCCTTCATGTTGATGATGACCGCATCGAAGGGCGCAACCGAGGCCGGCCAGATGATGCCGTTCTCGTCATGCGACGCCTCGATGATCGCGGGCACGAGCCGGGTCGGGCCAATGCCGTAGGAGCCCATATGCACCAGATGTTCCTTGCCGTCGGGGCCCTGAACCTTGGCGCCCATCGGCTCGGAATATTTCGTGCCGAAATAGAAGATGTGACCGACCTCGATGCCGCGGGCCGACAGACGCTCGCCCTCGGGGATCGCGTCGAAGGCCGCTTCGTCGTGCATTTCCGATGTTGCGGCGTAAACGGAGGTCCACTGGTCGAACACGGCCTGCAGCGCGGCGACGTCGTCGAAATCCATGTCCTCGGCGGGAATGTCGAAGTTCACGAAGTCGCGGTGGCTGAACACTTCGGATTCGCCGGTGTCGGCCAGAATGATGAACTCATGGCTGAGGTCGCCGCCGATCGGGCCGGTGTCGGCGCGCATTGGAATCGCGCGCAGGCCAAGCCGCGAGAAGGTCCGCAGATAGGCCGTGAACATCTTGCGATAGGCGTGCTCGGCGCCTTCCTTCGTCAGGTCGAAGGAATAGGCATCCTTCATCAGGAATTCGCGCGAGCGCATGGTGCCGAAGCGCGGACGGATCTCGTCGCGGAACTTCAGCTGGATATGGTAGAGGTTCAGCGGCAGGTTCTTGTAGGATTTGACCGAAGAACGGAAGATGTCGGTGATCATCTCCTCATTGGTCGGCCCGTACAGCATCGGTCGCTCCTGGCGGTCCTTGATGCGCAGCATTTCCTTGCCGTAATCGTCGTAGCGACCGCTTTCCTGCCAGAGCTCGGCCGACTGCAAGGTCGGCATGGACAGCTCGATGGCACCGGCGCGGTTCTGCTCCTGGCGGATGATGCCGTTCACCTTGTCGAGCACGCGCTTGCCGAGCGGCAGCCAGGAATAAATGCCCTGGCTCTGCTGGCGGATCATGCCGGCGCGCAGCATCAGGCGATGCGAGACGATCTCCGCTTCCTTGGGGTTTTCCTTCAGGATCGGCATGAAATAGCGGGACAGACGCATGAACGGGTTCCGGAGTGGCGCCTTCCGTCTAAACACGGATTCGGGCGAAATGAGGTTTGCTTACGGCATCTGCCTTGTGCGGGGCCATATGGACGAAAGACGGATGAAGGCCGGCGAACGGTCGAATCCGGCTCCATCCCAGTGGCTGGTCTTAAACGCTTCGCGACGGGAAGAAAACCCGTGCCGCAGCCGCGACGCGAAGAGCCTGCGCCATAGGGCACGAGGCCGTGTCGTGCGACATATGGAAGCGGAAAACGGGAGCGCGAGTAACGTCAATTGGCTGTTGTGTGTCAATGAATATTTTTTGCTGGACTGTAGCATAAATGCAAAAAAATCGGATGACACCTGCACGGAATTCAGTTAGTTTCAGCCCACAAAACAGGCAGGAAGATTAAATTCTTGTCGACGTCGCGGAAAAAGTCTTGGGAGGATCAGATCTTAGGCGCGGTCATACGCTGCCACCGGTAACGGTTACGGGTCACGCGATTGCTTAGAAAACAAGGCTTCTGGCCTTGTTTTTTTTTGGCTTTTCGGCAGAGGTCGATGCGTTCTGTCCTGCGGAAAACGGTCGATCCGTTCGGGAAGCTCCAGCCCGGCCGCCAGCTGATGGCGTATCTGCCAATCCGTTGAGCAACGGCCGGCCCCTCGAAACCCTCATCGGGTTGCCGCGTGTTCAGGTGAGCACCGCCCTGCCCCCGCACCAGCCTCAATAGAATTTGGGCGCGAACTGCGGAATGGAATCGATGCCATAGCCGAGCTTCACCGACAGCAGGTACCAGACGACATGGATCACCGCGGCAAGCGCCGTCGTCATGCCGAAGATCCGCAGCGCCCGAAACCGGGCCGGCGCGCTCTCGACGCTTCCTGGCACCACATCGCTCTCCTCCGCCTGCGTGCGCAGGCCGATCGGCAGGACGATGAAGAGCGTCATCCACCAGATGATGAAATAGATGGCGAAGACGGAAAAGAGCGGCATGGTGACATCCCGGTTGAGAGGCTGACCGCCCTTATACGCCGCACCCTGCCCGGCTGGAAGCCGGATGGACACGAAAAGGCCCCCGACGCATACCCGCAGCGAGGGCCATTCGATCGAGGAAGCGTCAACCCCTCCAAGAGGACGGCGAGGCGTCAGGACAAGCGGTTGATGAAGACCGTGACGACCGGCTTCTTGCCCCAGACTTCGTTGGCCGTACCGCGAATGGCGCGGCGCACGGCCTCTTGAACCATGGCGAGATCCTTGCGGCGCGCGCGCGGAATGCTTTCCACCGCGCCGAGAACGGCATCGTACAGCGTGTCGTTCATGTCCTCGCCCTCGTCGTCGAACTCCGGCAGGCCGATCGGCACGACGATCGGATCGGAGGCGAAGTCGTAGCGCGCATCCAGCACGACATTGACCGAGACGTGTCCGGCAAAGGACAGCTTTCGGCGGTCGCCGATGCCCATTTCCTGGAAATCGCCGATCAGGCCGCCATCCTTGAAGATGCGTCCGTGCGGCGCTTCGCCGATGACCTGCGCCATGCCCGGCGCGAGCCGGAGGATATCGCCGTTGCGCACACGCGGCACGTTGGGAATGCCGGACTGAAGCGCGAGCTCCATCTGTCCGACGAGGTGCGCCGCTTCGCCGTGCACGGGCACCAGCAGCTTCGGACGGATCCACTGATACATCTGCTTCAGCTCGTTGCGGCGGGGGTGGCCCGACACATGCACGAGCGCGTCGCTGTCGGTGACGATCAGGATACCCTGCTCGATCAGACCGTTCTTGATCTCGTTGATCGCCTTCTCGTTGCCGGGGATGGCGCGCGAGGAGAAGACGACGGTGTCGCCGGCGGTGAACGCGACATTGCGCATCTCGTCGCGGGCGATCTTCGCCAGCGCCGCGCGGGGCTCGCCCTGGCTGCCGGTGAGGATGACGACGACGCGATCACGCGGGATGAAGCCGAATTCGTCCTCGCTGATGAAGGGCGGAATGCCCTCCATCAGTCCGACGTCGCGGGCGACCTGCACCACGCGCTTCATGGACGAGCCCATCAGCAGAACCTCGCGGCCGGCGCCGGCCGCAGCCTTCGCGATCGAGCGGATACGGCCGACATTCGACGAGAACGTCGTGATGGCGACACGGCCTTCCGCGGCGCGAATGACCTTCTCGAGGCTGGTGGACACCTCTTCCTCCGACGGCGACACGCCGTCGCGGAGCGCATTGGTCGAATCGCACATCAGTGCCAGCACGCCCTCGTCGCCGACGGCGGTAAACCGGTCGCCATCGGTCAAGGGACCGAGCGACGGTGCATGGTCGATCTTCCAGTCGCCGGTATGGACAAGATTGCCGAGCGGCGTGCGGATGACGAGCGCCATCGGCTCGGGGATCGAGTGATTGACGCCGACGGCCTCCACCTCGAACGGGCCGATCTGAACGCGGTCGCCCTGCTTGAAGATGGTGATCGGCACCTCGTTGCGGCTGCGTTCGTACTGCCGCTTGGCTTCCAGCATGCCGGCCGTGAACGGCGAGGCGTAGACCGGAACGTTGAGGCCGGGCCAGAGGTCGGACAGCGCGCCGTAGTGATCCTCGTGCGCATGGGTGATGATGATGGCCTTCAGGCTCTTGAGCTTGTCGGCAAGGAAACGGATATCGGGGAGCACGAGGTCCACGCCGGGCAGGTCCGGCCCGGGGAATGTCACGCCGCAATCGACCATGATCCATTCGCGGTTCGCCGCAGGGCCGTAGCCATAGAGCGCGAGGTTCATGCCGATTTCGCCGACGCCGCCAAGCGGCAGGAAAACCAGTTCGTTTTTCTCAGTCATCAGAGAATTATGCCTTGTATCATCCGAAAAAGACATCGCCGGCGGCTATGTGCCGGCGCATGCCGTTTTCATCCGTGAGAATTAGTTGGCCGGAGCCGTCGATGTCGTCGAAAGTGCCAATGATGGAGCGGTCCGGAAGGTTGACCGTGATGGGGCGACCGATGCCGACGGCATGCTGCCGCCAGAGGGCGATGATGTCGCCGATGCCCCGTCCACCGTTCCAGGTGCTCAGTGTTTTGGCCATGCTCATGAAGAGATGCGCGAACAGTTCTTCCGCCGATGCGGCCGCGCCTTCGCTACGCAGATCGGTCAGGGGGTAGAGCCCATGGTCGGGCGCGTTCACCACATTGATGCCGCAGCCGATCACCAGCGCATAGCGGCCATCCGCGAGGCGCTCGCCCTCCAGCAGGATACCGCAGGTCTTTTTCCCGCCGATCAGGATGTCGTTCGGCCATTTGATCTCGGCGGATCGCGCGCCGGCGGGCAGCACCGCCTGAATGGCGTCGCGCACGGCAACGGCGACCGCGAGCGGCAGGGACTGGATCATCTCCAGCGGCGCGGGGTCGATCAGCAGAAGCGAGGCGTAGAGGTTGCCGCGTTCGGAACTCCAGGCACGACCACGCCGGCCGCGACCATCCGTCTGCCGGCCGGCTGTGATCCAGAGATGGCCCGGATCGCCTGCGCGCGCACGCGCAAGGCATTCGGTGTTGGTGGAGCCCACCTCGTCCAGGGCGACGTGGCGGAAGTCGTCAACGGACATGCGGGTGAGCCGGCTCAGGCCGCTCAAAAGAATGTCCGGGCTGCCGCTTCGGCCGCAGCGCCGATCGGGCCGCCGACGATGACATAGCCGACGATGAAGAGGCCGGAGAGACCATAGACCAGCTTCAGCGAGCCTGCGGGACGCGCGAACTCGCCGGCCGGCTCATCGAACCACATCAGCTTGATGACGCGCAGATAGTAGTAGGCGCCGACGACGGAGGCGAGAACGCCGATGACCGCAAGCGCATAGAGCTTCGCCTCGATGGCCGCCATGAACACGAAGTACTTGGCGAAGAATCCGGCGAGCGGCGGGATGCCGGCGAGCGAGAACATCAGGATCGTCAGGACGACGGCCATGAAGGGGTTCGTCTGCGACAGGCCTGCGAGATCGTCCACCTGTTCGACGTGATGGCCTTCCTTGCGGCGCATGGCGAGGATGCAGGCGAAGGTGCCGAGCGTCATGACCATGTAGATCAGCATATAGAGCACGACGCCGCGCACGCCCGCCATCGAGCCGGCAGAGAGCCCGACCAGCGCATAGCCCATGTGACCGATCGAGGAATAGGCCATCAGGCGCTTGATGTTCTTCTGGCCGATGGCGGCGAAGGAACCGAGCACCATGGACGCGATCGAGATGAAGACGATGATCTGCTGCCAGTCGAGCTGGATCGGCTCGAAGGCGGTGATGACGACGCGGACCAGCATGGCGATCGCGGCGATCTTCGGCGCGCCCGCAAAGAAGGTGGTGACCGGGGTCGGCGCACCTTCATAGACGTCCGGCGTCCACATGTGGAACGGCACGGCCGAAATCTTGAAGGCGACACCGGCCAGCACGAAGACGAGACCGAAGACCAGACCGAGCGAACGCCCGTCGGCCGACAGAGCCGCTGCGATCTCGACGAAACCCGTATGGCCGGTGAAGCCGTAGACCAGCGACATGCCATAGAGCAGCATGCCCGACGACAGCGCGCCGAGAACGAAATATTTCAGGCCGGCTTCCGTCGAGCGCAGATCGTCGCGGTTCATGGCGGCGACCACATAGGCCGCCAGCGACTGCAGTTCCAGCGCCATGTAGAGCGACATCATGTCGTTGGCGGAGATCATCAGCAGCATGCCGAGCGTCGCGAGAACGACGAGCACCGGATATTCGAAACGATCGAGGCCGAAGACCTTCGCCTGGCCTGCAGAGAGGAAGAGCGCGACGATGGATGCGACCAGCGTCAGCATCTTCATGAAACGGGCGAAGGGGTCGGCGACGAAGGCGCCATTATAGGCGACGCCGTCACCGGTGGTGGTCAGCAGAACGCCGGCGATCACCAGAACCGCGATCGCCAGCCAGGTGACGAGACCGGAGGATCGCTCGCCCGTGAAGACGCCGATCATCAGCAGCGCGAGCGCGCCGATGGCAAGCGTCACCTCAGGGAGCGACAGATGAAGACTAGCGACCAGAATATCAGCGTTCATGTTTCTCTCGCCCCGTCGTCAGTTTGCCGAGAGCGCAAGGGACTGCGCTGCCTGAACGGCGGTCGTGTAGTTATTGACCAGCACATCGACGGAAGCCGCCGTGGCATCGAAGACCGGCGCCGGATAAACGCCGAAGAAGATGGTGAGCACCGCGAGCGGGTAGAGGATCACCTTTTCGCGCGGCGACAGATCCAGCAGCGCTTTCAGCTTTTCCTTCTCCAGCGCGCCGAACATCACGCGGCGGTAAAGCCAGAGTGCGTAGCAGGCCGAGAGGATGACGCCCGTGGTGGCGAAGAAGGCGACCCAGGTGTTGGCGCGGAACGCGCCGAGCAGCGTCGTGATTTCCCCGACGAAGCCCGAGGTTCCGGGAAGACCGACATTCGCCATGGTGAAGATCATGAAGATCACGGCGTATTTCGGCATGTTGTTGACGAGGCCGCCATAGGCCGAGATCTCGCGGGTGTGGAGACGATCATAGACCACGCCGACGCAGAGGAAGAGCGCGGAGGAGACGATGCCGTGCGACAGCATCTGGAAGATCGCGCCCTGCACGCCCTGCACGTTGGCGGCGAAGATGCCCATGGTCACGTAGCCCATGTGGGCGACGGAGGAATAGGCGATCAGCTTCTTGATGTCCTGCTGCATCATCGCGACCAGCGAGGTGTAGATGATGGCGACGACGGACAGCGTGAAGACCAGCGGCGCGAAGTGCTCGGACGCCACCGGGAACATGCCGAGCGAGATGCGGACCATGCCGTAACCGCCGAGCTTCAGCATGACGCCGGCGAGGATGACGGAGCCAGCGGTCGGCGCCTGCACGTGGGCATCGGGCAGCCAGGTGTGGACGGGCCACATCGGCATCTTCACGGCGAAGGCCGCAAAGCAGGCAAGCCACAGCCAGGTCTGCATGCCGACGGGGAAGCCCGTCTTCGTCAGCTCGATCATGTCCGTGGTGCCGGTCTGCCAGTACATCGCCATGATGGCGAGCATCATCAGCACCGAGCCGAACAGCGTGTAGAGGAAGAACTTGTAGCTCGCATAGACGCGCTCCTTGCCGCCCCAGACGCCGATGATGACGAACATCGGGATCAGGGTCGCTTCGAAGAACACGTAGAAGAGGACGATGTCGAGCGAGACGAACACGCCCGTCATCACCACCTGCAAGAGCAGGAAGGCGATCATGTAGGACTTGATGCGCTTTTCGATCGCGTGCCAGCTGGCGAGCACGCAGAAGGGCATCAGGAAGGTGGTGAGGATGACGAACAGCATGGAGATGCCATCGACGCCCAGATGATAGGAGATGCCGGTGCCGAGCCAGGCATGCTGCTCGACCATCTGGAAGCCGGGGTTCGCATTGTCGAACCCCGCCCAGATGAAGAGCGACAGCAGAAAGGTGACGACCGTCGTTGCCAGCGAGATGTTGAGGACGTTGCGGCGACCGGCGGCGCTGTCGTCACGCATCAGAAGCAGGAGCACAACGCCGACCAGCGGCAGGTAGGTGACCGCCGAGAGAATGGGCCAATCGGTCATCAGAAGGAGCTCCCGAGCATCATCCAGGTAACGAGCGCGGCGATGCCGATCAGCATCACGAACGCATAGTGATAGAGGTAACCGGTCTGCAGGCGCACGACGCCGCGCGTGACGTCCATGACCCGGGCGGCAACGCCGTTCGGACCGAAGCCGTCGATGACGCGCCCGTCACCTTCCTTCCAGAGGAAGGTGCCGATGCGCTTGGCGGGACGCACGAACAGGAAGTCGTAGAGCTCGTCGAAGTACCACTTGTTCAAGAGGAACTGGTAGAGGCCGCGATGCTGGCGCGCCAGCGCCTTCGGCGTTTCCGGAGACTTGATGTAGAAGTACCAGGCCGTGACGAAGCCGAGCACCATGGCGATGAACGGGCTGAGCGCGACCAGCGCCGGAACATGGTGAAACTCGTCCAGCAGCTCGTTTTCGGCCGAGGTGAACAGCGCACCCTGCCAGAACTCGGCATATTCGTGGCCGTAGAAATAGCCCTCGCCGAGGACGCCGGCGACGACGGCGCCGAAGCCGAGCACGAAGAGCGGCACGAGCATGACCATCGGCGATTCATGCACGTGATGCATGACCTCGTGGCTCGCCCGCGGCTTGCCGAAGAAGGTCAGGAACATCAGTCGCCAGGAATAGAAGCTCGTGAACAGCGCGGCGATGACCAGCAGCGTGAAAGCGAAGCCCGCGAGCGGCGAGTGCGATGCGTAGGTCGCCTCGATGATCACGTCCTTGGAGAAGAAGCCGGCAAAGCCGATGGGCGTGAAGGGAATGCCGACGCCGGTGATGGCGAGCGTGCCGATCAGCATCATCGCAAAGGTGATCTTGATGTGCGGGCGCAGGCCGCCCATGTGGCGCATGTCCTGCTCGCCATCGACGGAGTGGATGACCGAACCGGCGCACAGGAACAGGAGTGCCTTGAAGAAGGCGTGCGTGAAGAGGTGGAACACGGCCGCGCCATAGGCGCCGACGCCGAGTGCGACGAACATGTAGCCGAGCTGCGAACAGGTCGAATAGGCGATGACGCGCTTGATGTCGTTCTGCACGAGACCGACGGTCGCCGCGAAGAAGGCGGTGATCGCACCGATCAGGGTCACCACCGTCAACGCGGTCGGCGACAGCTCGAACACCGGCGACATGCGGGCGACGAGGAAGACGCCGGCCGTGACCATGGTCGCGGCATGGATGAGCGCGGAGACCGGGGTCGGGCCTTCCATCGCGTCCGGCAGCCAGGTGTGCAGCAGGAACTGTGCCGACTTGCCCATGGCGCCCATGAAGAGCAGCAGCGCGACGCCGGTGACGGCATCGGCGCGATCGAGATGCATGCCGAACAGGGTGATGACGGGCTCGGCGGCGTTGGCGGCACCCTCCGTCGGGAGATAGGTCGCGGCCGTCGCGAAGATCGTCTCGAACGAGATCGAGCCGAAGAGGACGAAGACGCCGAAGATGCCGAGCGCGAAGCCGAAGTCGCCGACGCGGTTGACGATGAACGCCTTCATGGCTGCGGCGCTGGCAGACGGCTTCTTGTACCAGAAGCCGATCAGCAGATAGGAGGCAAGACCGACGCCTTCCCAGCCGAAGAACATCTGCAGCAGGTTGTCAGAGGTCACCAGCATGAGCATGGCGAAGGTGAACAGCGAGAGATAGGCGAAGAAGCGCGGGCGATGCGGATCGTGGTGCATGTAGCCGATCGAGTACAGGTGCACGAGGAACGACACCGTGTTGACGACCACGAACATGACGGCCGTCAGCGTATCGACGCGGAAGGCCCACTCGGCATCGAAGTTGCCGGTCTGGATCCAGCGCATGACGGAGACGCGGATCATTTCCGTTTCGCCGAGGCCGACATGGACGAAGACGACCCAGGACAGCACGGCCACGACGGCCATCAGGCCCGTCGTCACGTATTCCGAGGCTTTCGCACCGATCTTCGAGCCGAACAGGCCGGCGATCAGGAAGCCGATGAGCGGCAGGAAGACGACCGCTTTGATGATGGTATCCATGGCCGATCAGCCCTTCATCATGTTGACGTCTTCGACCGCGATGGAGCCGCGGTTACGATAGAAGACGACGAGAATTGCAAGACCGATGGCAGCTTCCGCCGCCGCGACCGTCAGGATGAACAGCGCGAACACCTGGCCGGTGATGTCGTTGAGGAACGACGAGAAGGCGACCATGTTGATGTTGACCGCGAGCAGGATGAGCTCCACCGACATCAGGATGACGATGATGTTCTTGCGGTTGAGGAAGATGCCGAAGACGCCCAGCGTGAACAGGATGGCGCTGACGGTCAGATAGTGGGAAATGCCGATTTCCATGATGTCGTGTCCTTGACCTTCAGTACCGCCTAGAGCCCCTGCCCCGGCTTGACCTTCACCACCTCGACGGCGGTGGCGGGCACGCGGGCGACCTGCTCGGAAATATTCTGACGCTTGATGTTGGGGCGATGGCGCAGCGTGAGCACGATCGCGCCGATCATGGCGACGAACAGCACGAGGCCGGCGATCTGGAAGTAGTAGATGTAGTGGGTGTAGATGACGTCGCCGAGGGCGGCGGTATTGGTCCGGTCCGTCACGGCCGGGATCGGCATCGATACGGTCTTGGCGATTTCCGGCGAGAAGGTGCTGCCGGCCACGACGATGATCAGCTCGGCCGCAAGGATCAAGCCGACCAGGGCGCCCACCGGCGCATAGTCGAGCACGCCCGAGCGCAGCTGGTTGAAGTCGATGTCGAGCATCATCACGACGAAGAGGAAGAGAACCGCAACGGCGCCGATATAGACGACCAGCAGGATCATCGCGAGGAACTCGGCTCCCGTCAGCAGGAAGAGACCCGCCGAATTGAAGAAGCACAGGATGAGGAACAGGACCGAATAGACCGGGTTCCTGGCCGAGATCACCATGAACGCCGATGCGACGGCGATGAAGGCGAAGAGATAGAAGAATAGAGTCTGCAGACCCATGACCGGTGCCTTTTTCGTCTTCCCTGGAACGATGTGCCTTTGCGCAGACCGTTCCTGGCCGACCGGAGAGGTCCGGTCGACACCCAAATTTCCAGTGTCTCGCCGCCCGGGCGGGCGACGCTTCGCGAAAGCGGCGCCGCAGCCTTACCGGTACGGCGAGTCCATGCCGATGTTGCGGGCGATTTCGCGCTCCCAACGGTCGCCGTTCGAAAGAAGGCGTTCCTTGTCGTAGTAGAGCTCTTCGCGCGTCTCGGTGGCGAATTCGAAGTTCGGCCCTTCGACGATGGCGTCGACCGGGCAGGCTTCCTGGCAGAAGCCGCAATAGATGCACTTCACCATGTCGATGTCGTAGCGCACCGTGCGGCGGGTGCCATCATTGCGGCGCGGACCGGCTTCGATGGTGATGGCCTGGGCGGGACAGATCGCCTCGCACAGCTTGCAGGCGATGCAGCGCTCTTCGCCGTTGGGATAACGACGCAGCGCATGCTCGCCGCGGAAACGCGGGCTGATCGGGCCTTTCTCGAACGGATAGTTCAGCGTCGCCTTCGGCGCGAAGAAATAGCGCATCGACAGGAAGAACGCGCCGACGAACTCCTTGAGGAACAGCGATCTGACGGCTTGCGAAATGGCGGCCATCATTTACCTCCGAATGAGCTGGCCTGCGGAACGCCAGCGACTGTCGCGAAGCTGCGAACGGGCATCAGGCCCATCCGCCGAGCTTCAGCGTGATTGCAACGATAAAGACCATGACGAGCGACAGGGGAAGGAAGACCTTCCAGCCGAGACGCATCAGCTGGTCGTAGCGGTAGCGCGGCACGAAGGCCTTGACCATCGCGAACATGAAGAACACCAGCGACGCCTTCAGCACGAACCAGATGATTCCGGGAACCCAGTTGAGGAACCAGACGTCCACCGGAGGCAGCCAGCCGCCGAGGAAGAGGATCGTGGTGAGCGCGCACATCAGGCAGATGGCGGCGTATTCGCCGAGCATGAACATCATGTACGGGGTCGAGCCGTATTCGACCATGAAGCCGGCGACGAGTTCCGACTCGGCCTCGACCAAGTCAAAGGGCGGCCGGTTCGTTTCGGCCAGCGCCGAGATGAAGAACACGATGAACATCGGGAAGAGCGGCAGCCAGTACCAGTCGAGGAAGGAGCCCGGCAGGCCCATCATCGTGCCAAGACCGTCCCGCTGCGAGTTGACGATGTCGGTGAGGTTCAACGAGCCGACGCAGAGCAGGACGGTGACGATGACGAAGCCGATCGAGACTTCGTAGGAAACCATCTGTGCCGCCGAGCGCAGGGCCGACAGGAAGGGATACTTCGAGTTCGACGCCCAGCCGCCCATGATGACGCCGTAGACTTCGAGCGACGAAATGGCGAGGACATAGAGGATGCCGACATTGATGTTCGCCATCACCCAGTTGTCGTTCAGCGGAACGACGGCCCAGGCGGCCAGTGCCAACGTCACCGACACCAGCGGTGCGAGCAGGAAGAGAACCTTGTTCGCGCCGGCGGGAATGACCGGCTCCTTGACGACGAACTTCAAAAGATCGGCGAAGGACTGGAAAAGGCCGAAGGGACCCACCACGTTGGGTCCACGGCGCAGCTGCACCGCTGCCCAGATCTTGCGGTCAGCCAGCAGGATATAGGCGATGAAGATCAGGAGAGCGACCAGCAGCAGAAGCGACTGGCCGATCATGATGGCCGCCGGCCAGACATAGGTCGAAAGAAAACCGTCCATGGTGCCTTATTCTCCCGCGCTCATTCCGCTGCCGCTTTGAAATTATTGCGAGCCAGCGCCGAACATTCGGCCATGACTGCGGAAGCGCGCGCTATCGGGTTCGTCAAATAGAAGTCTTTCACCGGAGACGCAAACGCGGATTTGGTCATCTCACCGGCTTTTTGTGCAAGTGCGGCAATTTCGCCGTCGACGGCCCCGGCGATCGTGTCGACCGCACCGAAATGCGGATAGTCCGCCACCAGCTTGCGGCGCAGCTCCGAAAGCGAGTCGAAGGGCAGCTTCTTGCCGAGCACGTCGGACAGAGCCCGCAGGATCGCCCAGTCTTCGCGGGCCTCGCCCGGCGCGAAGCCGGCACGGTTGCCCATCTGGACGCGGCCTTCGGTGTTGACCCAGATGCCCGACTTCTCGGTGTAGGTCGCGCCGGGAAGGATGACGTCGGCGCCATGGGCGCCGTTGTCGCCGTGCGAACCGATATAGACCGTGAAGCCGCTCGTGCGGGCGGCAAGGTCGATTTCATCCGCGCCGAGCAGGAAGAGCACGTCCGTGCCCGTCACCATGTCCTGCGCCGTCTTGCCGTTGGCGCCCGGTACGAAGCCGAGGTCGAGACCGCCGACGCGGGCCGCGGCCGTGTGGAGGACGGCAAAACCGTTCCAGCCGTCCGACACCGCGCCGATCGCGCCGGCGAGCTTGGCGGCGGAAGCGAGAACAGACGCACCGCCCTCGCCGATCAGGGCGCCCTGCCCCATGAGGATCATCGGACGCTCGGCCTTGGTCAGCACCTCGTAGAAGCTGCCGCGGCCGGCCAGGAGTTCGCCGAGCGTGTCGGTCCCGGCGCCGAGATAATCGTAGGAATAGCGCAGTTCGGCCGCTTCGCCGATCACGCCGATCGGGAACGTTCCCATGCGGAAGCGCTTGCGGATGCGGGCGTTGAGCACCGAGGCCTCGAAGCGCGGATTGGCACCGATGATCAGCAAAGCATCCGCGTTTTCAATGCCCTGAATGGTGGGATTGAAGAGATAGCTCGAACGTCCGAGCGACGGATCGAGCGCTGCGCCGTCCTGGCGACAATCGATGTTTGTCGAACCGAGCGCCGTCATCAGGCCCTTCAGCGCATACATTTCCTCGACGGAGGCAAGGTCGCCGGCAATCGCGCCGATGCGATCGCCGCCGGTCTTCGACACGGCGGCCTTGATCGCGGCGAAGGCTTCGCCCCAGCTTGCGGGCTGCAACCGGCCGTCCTTCTTCACATACGGGCGATCCAGACGCTGCGTCTTCAGGCCGTCCCAGATGAAGCGGGTCTTGTCGGAGATCCACTCTTCGTTGATCTCTTCATTGATGCGCGGCATGACGCGCATGACTTCGCGGCCGCGCGTGTCGACCCGGATGGCGGAGCCGACGGCATCCATGACATCCACCGATTCGGTCTTGCCGAGTTCCCACGGGCGCGCATTGAACGCATAGGGCTTGGAGGTCAGCGCGCCGACCGGGCAGAGGTCGACCACATTGCCCTGAAGCTCGGACGTCATCGCCTGTTCGAGGTAGGTCGTGATCTCGGCATCCTCGCCGCGACCGATCAGGCCGAGTTCGGCAATGCCGGCGACTTCGGTTGTGAAGCGAACGCAGCGCGTGCAGTGGATGCAGCGGTTCATCACCGTCTTCACCAGCGGGCCGATATACTTGTCCTCGACCGCACGCTTGTTCTCGTTATAGCGGGTCGAATCGACGCCGAAGGCCATGGCCTGGTCCTGAAGGTCGCATTCGCCGCCCTGGTCGCAGATCGGGCAGTCCAGCGGATGGTTGATCAGCAGGAATTCCATGACGCCCTCGCGCGCCTTCTTGACCATCGGCGTGGTCGTGAAGACTTCCGGCGTCTCGCCGTTCGGGCCGGGGCGAAGATCGCGCACGCCCATGGCGCAGGATGCCGCCGGCTTCGGCGGGCCACCCTTCACCTCGATCAGACACATGCGACAATTGCCGGCAACCGACAGCCGCTCGTGGAAACAAAAGCGCGGAACCTCGGCGCCGGCTTCCTCGCATGCCTGAAGCAGCGTGAAATGATCCGGGACTTCGATCTCTTTTCCGTCGACTTTCAGCTTTGCCATCTTCGCACTCAATCCTGTCCTCTTCCGCCGGTCTTCAAGCGACGGATCGATCGTCAAAGGGCCTCTGCGGCCCTGTCTGTCCCGAGGCCAGCGGCCTCGATCGTTCCTGTGGGGCCGGAGGCACCCGAAGCGTCGGCGCAGGCGCTCAGCCCTTGGCGAGCACCTTGGCCTGTTCGACCCAGCGGTCCCGCACGATGCGACCGCTGACGTTCAGTTCCCGGTCAAACCGGGCAATATCGTTTTCGTCCCAGGCCGCAATCTCGCTGAAACGCGTGATCTCGAAGCTCTTCAGGACCTGCTCCAGCTTCGGACCGATGCCCGAAATCTGCTTCAGGTCGTCGGCTGCCTTCCCGCGGCGCGCGCGCGCCGGCTTGGCGCCGCTGCTGTCCGGGCTGGCCTCCGCTTTCGGCGGCGATGCCTTGGCGATCGCGTCCGAGGCGCGGGCGATCACGGCAGCCGTCGCCTCGGCCGCGTCGACCGCCATGTCCGCGACAGGCTCGGCCGCTGCCTTCGCCGTCCCGCGCGCAACGTCCGGTGCAGGCTGTGACGTCGCCGCTTTCCCTGCCGCCGGTTCCGCCGTGTCCGAAGGCGTTTTCCCCTGCCCTGCTTCCCGCTCTGCCTCGGCCGTGGCCGACGCCTTCTGCGCCGCTTCCATGAAGCCCTGCATAGCGCCGAGCATGAAACCGGCGAAATGGCTTGCCATTCCGAAGCCCAGCGCCGCGGCAGCCGCGACGGAGGCCGTCGGGTTCTGCATCAACGGAGGCAAGGGCGGAGCGCCCTCTTTCGTCCAGCCGGCAAAGCCCGCTGGATCGCCGCTTGCCGACGAAGGATCCTGCGCATCTGCGAAACCGGCCTGCTCATCGTCCATCGGCGACTTCGTCATGCTGTTACTCCGCGGCTTGGAGAACGGCTCCGTGAGAGGAGGCGTTCCGGGTGTATTCGTCGATCCGCGCTTCCATCTCGGGACGGAAGTTGCGGATCAGGCCCTGAATGGGCCAGGCGGCTGCGTCGCCGAGCGCGCAGATCGTGTGGCCTTCGACCTGCTTCGTCACGTCGAACAGCATGTCGATCTCGCGCTTCTGGGCGCGACCCTGCACCATGCGCTCCATGACGCGCATCATCCAGCCGGTGCCTTCGCGGCACGGCGTGCACTGGCCGCAGCTCTCGTGCTTGTAGAAGGCCGCAAGCCGCCAGATCGCCTTGATGATATCGGTCGAGCGATCCATGACGATGATCGCGGCGGTGCCGAACGACGACTTCACGTCGCGCATGCCATCGAAATCCATCGGCGCATCGATGATGTGCTCGGCCTTGACCACCGGGCAGGACGAGCCGCCCGGGATCACGGCCAGAAGATTGTCCCAGCCGCCGCGGATGCCGCCGCAATGGCGATCGATCATCTCGCGGAACGGCGTTCCCATCGCATCCTCGAAGGTGCACGGCTTGTTGACGTGGCCGGACACCATGAACAGCTTGGTACCGACATTGTTCGGACGGCCGATGGACGAGAACCAACCGGCGCCGCGACGCAGGATCGTCGGGGCAACGGCGATCGATTCGACGTTGTTGACCGTCGTCGGGCAGCCATAGAGGCCCATGTTTGCCGGGAACGGCGGCTTCAGGCGCGGCTGGCCCTTCTTGCCTTCCAGACTTTCGAGCAGCGCGGTCTCCTCACCGCAGATATAGGCACCGGCGCCATGGTGGACGAAGATCTCCATGTCCCAGCCGAGCTTGTTGTTCGCGCCGAGGAGGCCCGCATCGTAGCATTCGTCGATCGCGGCCTGCAGCGCTTCGCGTTCGCGCATATATTCGCCGCGGACGTAGATATAGGCGGCATGGGCGCCCATGGCGAAGCTCGCGATGACGCAGCCTTCGATCAGCGTGTGCGGATCGTGGCGCATGATATCGCGGTCCTTGCAGGTGCCGGGCTCCGATTCGTCGGCATTGACGACGAGATAGTGCGGACGACCGTCGCTTTCCTTCGGCATGAAGGACCATTTTAGACCGGTCGGGAAGCCGGCGCCGCCGCGTCCGCGCAGACCGGAGGCCTTCATCTCGTTGATGATCCAGTCGCGACCTTTTTCCAGGATCTGCTTGGTGCCGTCCCAGTGGCCGCGCGACATTGCGCCCTTCAGCGACTTGTCGTGAAGCCCGTAGAGATTGGTGAAGATGCGATCTTTATCGTCAAGCATCAGAAACTTCCATCTATTCGCCGCTTACCTCAAACAATGAGGATATGAGGTGCCTACCTTTATCGGTCAATCGAAAATTATGACCATCCGTAGGCGCCACGCATTCATACTTTAGGGCCGACTTCATTATCGCCAGATCAGGCCAGATTTCACCAGTTTTGAACAGTAATTTTTCATATGAAAACTTCGGCCCGAAAGTTTTTACATACGCCGCCAGGTACGATTTGGGCCGCGGGCCTGACCAATTGCTATCCACCTTGCCGGTTTGATAAACTAAAAGCTTCCGTGGCTGTTTGTAACTGAAAACTCTTCTGTTAACCGAAATACCGCTTTCAGCAGCATTTCCCGAACCCTGATATTGGCATTTCTGAAGGAAGGCTTCTAGATCAACAATAAAGGAGCTGTGGCTTGGTCGCGAATTGAGGGCAGTCACTGCTTTTTCGCGTCGGTCTTTTCGCCGCCCTCCGGCGTATCGACGGTTGCGGCATCCTTGGTCTCGCCGCCTTCCGTCTTGGCGTTCGCCGCCGCTTCGCTTTTGGCGGTGGCCGGCGTCTTCATCGTCGGGTTGGTTTCGGCATCCGTGCTCTTCGGGCGGCCGGCTTCCGACGGGGGAACAGAAGCACCCTCTGCCGGTGCGGCCGGAGCCGGAGGCTCGGTCACCTGGTTGCGCTGCGGCGTCGGCTCTTCGGTCAGCGTCGTCAGACCGTCGATCGGTGCGGAGAAGATCCGGTCGATCTGCGGACCGGGAACGATTTCGGCGCCACGGCCTGCCTCGAAGGCATCGATGATCTCCTCCAGGCGCTCGACCGTGAGGTCCTCATAGCTGTCCTTGAAGATCATCACCATCGGTGCGTTGACGCAGGCGCCCTGACACTCGACCTCTTCCCACGACAGCGTGCCGCTCTCGTTCTGGGTGAGCGGCTGGCCGTGGATCTTGCGCTTGCAGAGCGATATCAGCTCTTCCGAACCGCGCAGCATGCAGGGCGTCGTGCCGCAGACCTGGATATGGGCGCGCGTGCCGATCGGCTTCAGCTGGAACTGGGTGTAGAAGGTCGCGACCTCGAGAACGCGGATATACGGCATGTCGAGCATGTCCGCGACGCTCTCGATCGCCGCCTTGGTGACCCATCCGTCCTGCTCCTGCGCCCGCATCAACAGCGGGATGACAGCGGACTGCTGGCGGCCTTCCGGGTACTTCCGGATCGTGGTCTGTGCCCAGGCAGCATTCGCATCGCTGAACGCGAACTGCTGCGGCTGGACGGCTTCATCGGCTAGTCGACGAACGGACATGTTTACCGCACCCTAACTTCAGTTTCTCGACCCGGCGAACAGGCTGCCCAGCAGCTGATCGGAACCGGATGTATTTTGTTCGCGGCGGTCGGCCGCGGCGGAAGACGGGCCGTTCTTGGCCGACTGGGCCAGAAGACGGTCGAGCGTCTGAATGACGAAGCGGCGGGCGGCGACGGAGCGATCCAGCATCAGCGGTCGACCTCCCCGAACACGATGTCGAGCGAGCCGAGAATGGCCGAGACGTCCGCGAGCTGGTGGCCGCGACAGATGTAATCCATCGCCTGCAGATGCGCGTAGCCGGGAGCCCGGATCTTGCAGCGATACGGCTTGTTGGTGCCATCCGAGACGAGATAGACGCCGAACTCGCCTTTCGGTGCCTCGACCGCGGCATAAACATCGCCGGCGGGCACGTGGTAGCCTTCGGTGTAGAGCTTGAAATGGTGGATCAGCGCTTCCATCGACCGCTTCATCTCGCCGCGCTTCGGCGGAACGACCTTGCCGTCGAGCGAGGAGACCGGACCGATCTTCGCGTCGCCCAGCAGGCGATCCACGCACTGGCGCATGATCTTGGCCGACTCGCGCATTTCGATCATGCGGATCAGATAGCGATCGTAGCAGTCGCCGTTCTTGCCAATCGGAATGTCGAAATCCATGTCGGCATAGCACTCGTAGGGCTGCGACTTGCGCAGGTCCCAGGCAGCGCCCGAGCCGCGCACCATCACGCCCGAAAAGCCCCAGGCCCAGCAATCCGCAAGGCTGACGACGCCGATATCGACATTGCGCTGCTTGAAGATGCGGTTGCCGGTGAGAAGCTCGTCGATATCGTCGACGGTCTTCAGGAACGGATCGATCCACTTGCCGATATCCTCGACCAGTTCGTGCGGCAGGTCCTGATGGACCCCGCCCGGGCGGATATAGGCGGCGTGCATGCGCGAGCCGGAGGCGCGCTCATAGAACACCATCAGCTTCTCGCGCTCCTCGAAGCCCCAGAGCGGCGGCGTCAGGGCGCCGACGTCCATGGCCTGCGTGGTGACGTTGAGGAGATGCGAGAGGATGCGGCCGATCTCGGAATAGAGAACCCGGATGAGCTGCCCGCGGATCGGTACTTCCGTGCCGGTGAGCTTTTCCACCGCCAGCGAGAAACCGTGTTCCTGGTTCATCGGCGCGACATAGTCGAGACGGTCGAAATAGGGCAGAGCCTGCAGATAGGTCTTCGACTCGATCAGCTTCTCGGTACCACGGTGCAAAAGGCCGATATGCGGATCGACCCGCTCGACGATCTCGCCGTCAAGCTCCAGCACCAGGCGCAAAACGCCGTGCGCGGCCGGATGCTGCGGCCCGAAATTGATATTGAAGTTGCGGATATTATGTTCGTTCATGTGCGTGCTCCGCAGTGTTCCGTGAGCCGTAAGTCGTGAGCAGAGCTATGCCGTGTCATCGAAATCACTGCTCGTTCCCTCTGCGCTGTATCGCGCGAATGAGACCACTGATCATTTTACCATTCTCTTCGCACCGTTTCAGTATCGTTTCGAAAGCAGGAGCATCCATCAATCCGACGCGTTCGCAGATGATCAGATGGGTCTCAAGCTCTTTCAGCGATCCTTGTGCAACCTTCAGAAACTGAACAAAAGAACCATGGCTGTTTCGACCATATCCCTCTGCGATATTCGCCGCCACCGAGACAGACGACCGTCTCATCTGCCCGGTCATGCCGTATAATTCGGACTTCGGAAAGTCGTTTGTCAGCGCGTAGATCTCGACACTCAGGTCGATCGCCGTCTGCCAAACCCTGAGATCACGATATGATTTAATCTCCTGGCTTTCCACAGCGACAGTTCATCCCGCCAAACAACGATCCTGCTGACTGCTCACAAATTACGGCTCACCCGTTTCACTTCGCCTTTTCATCCCCCGGAAGAACGTAATCCGTCCCTTCCCAGGGGGACAGGAAGTCGAAATTCCGGAATTCCTGCTTCAGTTCGACCGGCTCGTAAACCACGCGCTTGGCTTCGTCGTTGTAGCGCACTTCGACATAGCCCGTCAGCGGAAAATCCTTGCGCAGCGGATAGCCCTCGAACCCGTAGTCGGTGAGGATGCGGCGCAGGTCGGGATGGCCGGTGAAGAGGATGCCGTACATGTCGTAGGCTTCGCGCTCGAACCAGTCGGCGCCGGGAAAGACGTCGCAGATGGAAGGAACGGGCTCTTCCTCGGATGTCGCAACCTTGACGCGGATGCGCAGGTTCTGCTTCGGCGAGAGGAGATGGTAGACCACATCGAAACGCTCCGCACGCGCAGGATAGTCCACGCCGCAGACGTCGATGATGTTGACGAAACCGCAGCGGGCGTCGTCGCGCAGGAACGTGAGCAGCGCGACGATGGTCTCGCCGGTCGTCGTCAGCGTCAGGTCGCCGAAAGCGATCGTCGCCTCGGCGAACAGGGCGCCCTTCGTTTCCCGAAGATAGGTGGCGAGGCTGTTCAGAGCTTCACTCATGGCGTGTCCTTATCCGGATGACCATCGGGTCCGGGACGACAGCCGTCCCTAAACCCCGCATGATCAAGGCCGCATGGGCCTATCGTTTGGCCTAGCGTTCGATCGTGCCCGTGCGGCGGATCTTCTTCTGCAGCAGGAGCACGCCGTAGAGCAGCGCTTCTGCCGTGGGAGGACAGCCCGGCACGTAGATATCGACAGGCACGACGCGATCGCAGCCGCGCACCACCGAGTAGGAATAGTGATAGTAGCCGCCGCCATTGGCGCAGGAGCCCATCGAGATCACGTAACGCGGCTCCGGCATCTGGTCGTAGACCTTGCGGAGCGCGGGCGCCATCTTGTTGGTCAGCGTGCCCGCGACGATCATCACGTCGGACTGGCGCGGCGAGGCGCGCGGCGCGAAGCCGAAGCGTTCGGCGTCGTAGCGCGGCATCGACATCTGCATCATTTCCACGGCGCAGCAGGCGAGACCGAAGGTCATCCACATCAGCGAGCCCGTCCGGGCCCAGTTGATCAGCTCGTCGGTCGAGGTGACGAGAAAGCCCTTATCGGCAAGCTCATTGTTGATCTCGCCGAAAAACGGATCGTTCGCGCCGACCGGCTTGCCAGTCGCGGGATCGATGATGCCCTTGGGGGACTGCGCCACCAGAGGGGTCGTGGTTGCTACTCCCATTCGAGCGCTCCCTTCTTCCATTCGTAGATGAAGCCGATGGTCAGCACGCCGAGGAAGGCCATCATGGACCAGAAACCGAACCAGCCCATGCCCTTGAACGCAACGGCCCAGGGGAAGAGGAAGGCGACTTCCAGATCGAAGATGATGAACAGGATCGACACGAGATAGAACCGGATGTCGAACTTCATGCGCGCATCGTCGAACGCGTTGAAGCCGCACTCGTAGGCCGAAAGCTTTTCGTCGTCCGGCGCCTTGAAGGCAACCGCGAACGGCGCGGCCAGAAGGGCCAGGCCGATGACCAGCGAAATGCCGATGAAGATGGCGATCGGGATATAAGAACCGAGAAGGTCTGTCATTATTTTGTCCCTGCCCGCGGCCGCACCGGTAAGGCGCGATTGGCGTCTGCCTGCAGGCCGAAAAATGTTGCAACGCCAAAGTCGTTAGCGCAGCCCGCGCCATGGCGCAAGCCTCACATTCTGTTTTCATCCGCTCGTTCAAGCGAATGAAGAGTCGCGCTATTTCGTGGTTCCATCCCGGCCGGCCGGATCATGTCCGAGGCCATACGGGCATGCAACCTACATAGTCTGTTCGGGAAAAATTACCAGTCTCGGGAAGCCCTCAAAGGGCAGAACGGCAAAATGTCGCGGTCCTCTTTCGAGGACCGCTGATCGACATTTTCATTTTACTGTGAAAGTAAAATGGCGCGAGTGACGGGGCTCGAACCCGCGACCTCCGGCGTGACAGGCCGGCACTCTAACCAACTGAGCTACACCCGCGCATTGTTTGGAAAACCGTTCTTTTCAGTCCGTCTTCCGTGACCGTCCGGCGTTGCGCCGTTCGATGAGCGGCTGTTTACGGGGGGTTTCGGGGAGTGTCAAGCGCGTTCAAATACAAAATCATGACAAACTGGATTTTCTTGCGCACGACCCGCCTGCGCTGCCCCGCCAAGCGTTCGCCAAATCCTTGAAAGGCAGGGTCTCGCGTTGAAAAACCTCTCCTTTTCCGCATCTTGGAAAAAGAAACGGCTTATCCACAGACACTGTCCCCCTCCCCGTCATCCTGCCGCTCGGCCCGAAAACACCGTCGCCAGCCTGCCCCGGAACCGCAGAATTCCGGGAAACAGCGGCCTCGGCTCCGCGTCTTCAAAAAAGTTCGGAAAACCAGCGATCCGGCCTTGCGGTTTACGACAGTTCCGAATACATCACGGCCACCAACGCGGCGGGCGATTAGCTCAGTTGGTAGAGCGCCTCGTTTACACCGAGGATGTCGGCGGTTCGAGTCCGTCATCGCCCACCATTCTCCCCCGCCTTGCTTTCCCATTCTTTCCAGCGTCTCAGCCTGCGGTTTGCCCGTGTTGCGGTCGTTCTCTGCGATCGCCTGCGCCCGCAGCAGCCGACGCGCGCCAAGCGCGCCGGCTCACCTCCGCGTCACGCCGTGTAGGCGGCGCTCAGCAGGGTTTGCGTATAGGCCTGGCGCGGGGCTGCAAACAGCGCCTCCGTCTCCCCCTCCTCCACGATCTCTCCGTCCTTCATGACGATGACGTAGTCCGCCATGGCCTTGATGACGGCGAGGTCGTGGCTGATGAAGACGTAGGAGAGGCCATGGGCGTCCTGCAGGCGGCGCAAGAGGTCGATGACCTGTCCCTGCACCGAGCGGTCGAGCGCCGAGGTCGGCTCGTCGAGGATGACGAGGCGGGGTTTGAGAATCATCGCCCGCGCAATGGCGATGCGTTGCCGCTGGCCGCCGGAAAATTCGTGCGGGTAGCGGTTGCGCGCCTGCGGATCGAGGCCGACCTCCTTCAGCGCCGCGATGGCGCGTTTGTCGCGGTCGGCGCGACTCAAGTCCGGCTCGTGGACGTAGAGCCCCTCGGTGATGATCTCGCCGACGGTCTGGCGCGGCGACAGCGAGCCGAAAGGATCCTGAAACACAAGCTGCATCTCGCGCCGGAGCGGACGCATCGCCTTTCTGTCGAAGCCTGAAATATCCCGGCCGTCGAAGCGGATGGTCCCCGAGGCGGGGACGAGCTGCAGCAGCGCCCGTCCGAGCGTCGATTTTCCCGAGCCCGATTCGCCGACCACGCCGATCGTCTGGCCTTCGCAGAGCCGGATGCTGACCTTGTCGACCGCGCGGAAAGTGCCGGAGCGTTTCGAGAAGAGGCCGCCGCCGGTCGCGTAGTCGACCGAGACCTGTCGTCCATCGAGCAGAACCGGCGCGGAGGCGGGAACCGGCTGCTTTTCGCCCCGCGGCTCGGAATCCAACAGCATCTTCGTGTACTCGGCCTGTGGCCGCTCGAAGATGTCCGCTGTCAGGCCCCGTTCCACCACCTCGCCCCGCCGCATGACGACGACGCGGTCGGCCACGTGTCGCACGACGCCGAGATCATGCGTGATGAGCACCACCGCCATGCCGAAACGCGCCTGCAGCGACTGGAGGAGATCGAGGATCTGCGCCTGGATCGTCACGTCCAGCGCCGTCGTCGGCTCGTCCGCGATGAGAATGTCGGGATCGTTGGCAAGCGCCATCGCGATCATCACGCGCTGCCGCTGGCCGCCCGAAAGCTCGTGCGGATAGCTGTCGATCCGCCGCTGCGGGTCGGGAATGCCGACGAGGTCGAGAAGCTCGAGCACGCGCGTCCGCGCCTGCCGGAAACTGCCGCCGCGATGGTGGACGATCGGTTCGGAGATCTGCCGGCCAATCGTGTAGAGCGGATCGAGCGAACTCATCGGTTCCTGGAAGATCATGGTGATCTTGGCGCCGCGCACCGCGTTCAGTGCCTTCACCGACAGGCCGATCAGGTCCTGCCCGCGATAGGCGGCGTGTCCCGTCACGCGTCCGTTGGCGGCGAGCAGGCCCATGATGCCCATCATGGTCTGGCTCTTGCCGGAGCCGCTTTCGCCGACGACGGCGAGCGTTTCCCCAGCGCGCACGTCGAGATCGATGCCCTTGACGGCCTCGACGGGCCCGTCCGGCGTATCGAAGGTCACCTTGAGATCGCGAACGTCGAGAATGATGTCTTTTGGTTCCGACATGTCAGCGGTCCCTCGGATCGAGTGCGTCGCGCAGCCCGTCGCCGACGAAGTTGAGCGAGAACAGCGTGAGAACGAAGAAGACGGCGGGGAAGATCAAGAGCCAGGGGGCCGACTGGATGTTGTTCGCCCCTTCCGAGATCAGCGCGCCCCAGCTCGTCAGCGGCGCCTGAACGCCGAGGCCGAGGAAGGAGAGGAAGCTTTCGAGCAGGATCACCTTGGGCACGACGACGGTGACGAAGACGACGACCGGACCGATGGTGTTGGGCACGACATGCCGGCGGATGATCTGCCAGTCGGTCAGCCCCAGCGCCTGGGCCGCCGCCACGAACTCGCGCCGCTTCAGCGCCAGCGTCTGGCCGCGGACGATTCGCGCCATATCCAGCCACTCCACCGCGCCGATGACGAGGAAGATGAGGATGAAGGAGCGGCCGAAGAACACCACGAGCACGACGACGAGGAAGACGAAGGGAAGTGAATAGAGGATTTCGACGAAACGCATCATGACGTTGTCGACCCGGCCGCCGAGATAGCCCGAGGTCGCGCCGTAGAGAACGCCGATGCCGAGCGAGACGAGGCTCGCCAGCAGGCCGACGGCGAGCGAGATCTGCCCGCCCAGCATGACGCGCGCGACGAGGTCCCGGCCGTTCGAATCGGTGCCGAACAGGAAATATTCGCGCGACACGCGGCCCTCGACCACGATGGTCCGCCCGTCGTCGCGCGTTTCCGTGACCTTGGTGTCGTCGAACTCGTTGGCGCGGTCGATGTAGCGTGTCGTGCGCGGATCGATCGCGGCGTCGGAGGTGAACGTCGCGGTGAAGGTCTGCCCCTCCACGTCGAAGGCCTGCAGCGTGACGCGGGCTCTGGCCGCGGCCGAGGAGATCGCACCCTCCAGGCTGTCGGCACCGGGCCGCGGCTCAAGACTGGGCGGCACGGAGACGTAGGAGGGAAAGACCTGATCATAGGCGTGGCTGATGAACAGCGGCCCGAGGAACGAGAACAAAGCGACGAGCACGAGCACGACGCTGCCGGCCATGGCCGCGCGATTGCGCCGGAAGCGCATGGCGGCGAGCTGGAACAGGCTGCGGCTGGCCACTCCCGGCAGGACGGCCGGCATCTGGGCGAGATCACTCATGGCGAACCCTCGGATCGAGCAGGCCGTAGAGAATATCGACCACCAGGTTGAAGACGATGACGAAGACCGCGATCAGCACGACCGTGCCCATGACCAGCGTGTAATCGCGATTGATGGCGCCGAGCACGAAGAAGCGGCCGACGCCGGGAATGGTGAACAGCGTCTCGATGACGGCGGAGCCGGTCAGCAGCGCTGCGGCGCAGGGTGCGAGATAGGACACGACCGGCAGCATGGCGGCGCGCATCGCATGCGTCACCACCACCGTGCGCGCCGGCAGGCCATAGGCGCGCGCGGTGCGGATATGGTCGGTGTGCAGCGCCTCGATCATTGCGCCGCGCGTGAGGCGGGCAAAAACCGCGAGTTGGGGCAGCGCAAGCGCGATCATCGGCAGGATGAGAAACCGCAGCGATCCGTCGCCCCAGCCGCCGGCCGGAAGCCAGGACAGCATGACGGCGAAGACCAGCGTCAGAACCGGGCCGATGACGAAATTCGGCACCGTGACGCCCACGGTCGACAGGCTCATGATGGCGACATCGAGAAAACTGTTCTGGCGCAGGGCCGCAAAGGTGCCGGCGGCAACGCCGCCCACCAGCGCCACGCCCAGTGCCCACAGGCCGAGTTCGATCGAATAGGGCAGCCCCATGCCGATCAGCTGGTCGACCGTATTGTCGCGATAGATATAGCTCGGGCCGAAATCGCCGCGCACGACATTGCCGAGATAGCGCAGATACTGCTGCCACAGCGGCAGATCGAGCCCATAGGCCTTGTTGATGTTGGCCATGGTCTGCGGCGACAGCGGGCGTTCGAGGTTGAACGGACCGCCCGGGGCGAACCGCATGAGGAAGAACGAGATCGTGACGACGATGAAGAGGGTCGGCACGGCGCTCGCCAGGCGGCGAAGAACGAAGGATAACATGGCCGTCTCCATGGGAGGGCGGAAAGCACGAGCCGCAAGCGCCCTGAGCGACGCTGTCGCGAACTGCCGGCGCGATGCTCTGGTGGCTGCGGTCTTTGAAAACACATTGGGAACGATGATGCCTGCGGTGCGGACCCCCGCATGGGATCTCGCGACCGCGCGCTTCGCAAAGCGCCACGAGCGCCGGTGCCGAAAACAGCCGCCGACGCCCGTCCGCGCGCGTCTTACTCGGCAATGCTGAGGAAGCGGCTCAGGTGCTGGTTGTTGGCATTGTCGACCCAGCCCTTGACCTTCTTCGACACGAGCCACAGCTCGTTCTGGTAGAGAAGCGGTGCCACGGGCTGTTCCTTCATCAGGATCGTCTCGGCCTCGTGCAGCAGCTTTGCGCGGGCCGCGGGATCCTTCTCGTCATTGGATTTGGCCATCAGCGCGTCGTAGTCTGCATTGCTCCACTTGGCATAGTTGAAGGTCTTGTTGCTCGTCGTGTTCATGCCGAGGAAGTTTTCCGGATCACCGTAATCGGCTGTCCAGCCGGCGCGGGCGACGGAGAACTTTCCGCCCTCCTGCAGGTAGGCATAGTGCGAGGAGACGTCGAGATTGACCATCGTCACCTTGGCGTTGAAGGCCGTCTTCCACATGTCGGCGACGGCAGTCGCAACGCGCTCGTGGTTGGGGTTGGTGTTGTAGCGGATCTCGATCTCGAGCGGCTTGCCGCCCTCGCCGTATCCGGCCTCCTTCAGGAGCGCGAGCGCCTCGTCCTCGCGGTCGAGCTGGCTCTTCGTCGCGAAATCGGCCACGGACGGCGTGCCATAGTCCGGCAGGCCCGGGGGAACGAAGCCGTAGGCCGGCTGCTGCGAGCCGCTGTAGATTTCCTTGGCGAGGAAGTCGCGGTCGATGCCCATGGAGAGCGCGCGACGCACGCGGACATCATCCATCGGTGCGGTGCGGGTGTCGAACACATAATAGTAGGTCGCAAGCGCGGGCGAGATATGCACCTCGTCGCCGAACTGGGTCTTCAGCCGCTCGATCTGGTCGGCGGAGAAATTATAGTTCACCTGCAGCTCGCCCGCCTCATAGCGGCGCACGGCCGCGGCCTGGTCCTCGAGCGGGTAGATGACCACCTTGTCGAGCTTGATGTTGGCCGCGTCCCAGTGATTCTCGTTCTTGGTCAGCGTCAGATGATCGTTGGCGACGTGTTCGGTCAGCTTGAAGCCGCCGTTCGACACCATGACCCCCGGCTTGACGAAATCGGTACCGTTCTTCTCGAAACTCGCCTTGGAGATCGGCAGCGCCGTCTGGTGCGCCAGCAGTTCCAGGAAATAGGGCGTCGAACGTTCGAGCGTGATTTCCAGCGTTTTCGCGTCGATGGCCTTCACGCCCAGCTCGTCGAGAGGTGCGCCGTTCTTGTTGACCTTTTCAGCATTCTTGATCGGATAGAGGATGTTGGCATAGCCGGCAGCCGTCTTCGGATCCTCGACGCGCTTCAGCGAAAACACGAAGTCCTCCGCCGTCACCGGAGAGCCGTCCGACCACTTTCCGTTGTCGCGCAGCTTGAAGGTGTAGACGGTGCCGTCGTCCGAAACCGTCCAGCTTTCCGCAGCACCGGGCACAATCTCGCCCTTGGCATCATAGATCGTCAGGCCTTCGTAGAGATCCTTGAGGATGAATTCCTCGATATTGATCGAGGTGTGCGCCTGGTCGAGCGTCTGGGGCTCGCCGGCGTTGCCGCGATTGAGAACGACCTCGGCCAGCGCGGGGCTCGCGCCCAGCAGCAGCGAGCCGATCAGGGCGACGCGTCGCAGGTTCCGTGTCACGGTTGTCGTTGCCGGGTGAAACCGGCGTGCCAACAGGGGTGCGGTCATCGATACTCTCCTTGCCCGTTTGCGCCATCTCGGGGCGCCAAAGCGGCAGCAAAGGCGAAAAATCGGGGAAACGCAACCCTTGTCGGGCACCGTCATCCAGCGTTGACCGGAGATGCAGGGATGCGGTTTGCGTCGAAAAAGTTGCATAAAAAGCCGCTGATGGAGACCCGAACACCATCGAGACGGCCGGCAGCCCAGCCGCACGCGAACGCGTCACACCGTCGACAGCACCTTACGTCAAAGGCCATCTATCCCATGGCTTCGCGTGCAATGCGGCCTCCCGCTCCCTGCTCTGGTCCCGAAACATGCGACAGCCGGAGGTTGCCGTCGCATCGTTTTCTTGCTCCGTCGTCTTCGGACCGTCCAGCGAGATTCTGCCCAAAGAAGCTGTGCGCAACCTTGGCCACCGACCGTCACACCGACAGCGGGGGCGCGTCGTTCTCGTCGGGATTGGGGTTCGGCGTCTCGTCTGGAAGCCTGTCCGGCTCCGGTTCGGTGATCGGCGGCATGGGCGTGGGGATCGGCGGATTGCCGGGCACCGGGGGGAGGATGGGATCGGGTACGTTGGACATGATATCTCCTGTCAGAATGGTCGCATCGGCAAGGGACTGCTGCGCGCCCGGAAGACCTATCGGTCGATTTCGGCCCGGCGCATCGGCATGCTGTCGATCTCCGCAAACAGCACGGCGGGATCGACGACATCATCGAACCGGGCTTTCACATGCCCGTCTTTGCCCACCAGCACGAGCGCGAAGGTTCCGGGCGTGCAGCCGAGCTCCTTGCGCAGCATATGTGCCTGCGGCACGACATCGGAGCCGAATTCCGGGCGGACATCGTTGCCATTCACGGTGAAGACCGCGAGATCGCGATCGCGCAAGCCCTCCGTGTCGGCCTTCAACGCCCGCAACTGGGCATCCGACTTTATACCGGCGGGGTCTGAAAAGATCACGACCACGCGCTTCTCCCACTGCAGATCGTGCAGGTTGCCGGAGGTTTCTTCCGGATGCGGGCCGACGCCGAAGATCTCAGTCATCAGGGATTTGAGCATGATCGTCTCCTCATCGGTCTCGTTCCAGTTTCAGAGGGGTGCCAACCTCAGACGGGCATCAGTCGAATGCGGCACCGCGGGCTCCGAGCAGTTCGCGCGCCAGCTGGCGAATGGCCTCTTCCGCCACGTCGCGGTGCCAGCCGGAAGCCTCCGCCTGCTTGACGAGTTCCTGCAGCTCATCCGGCAGTTCGGCACCGGCCGCCGAGCCCATGCTGACATCGCCGCTCCGGGTGATCGCCTGAAAGGCGTCGGCAAGGTTCGCCTTGCACGCATCGACGTCCTTGTTGCCCTCCATCGTTCCGTGCCCGAGTTTCCTCGGTTCGACATTGCTGCTCATGATGTCCATCCTCCCGCGCGCGGGCGCATCTGTCGGCGCCTACGCTGTCTTAGCAACCCGTCAAACGGCGCGATTGTTCCGGATGGTGTCGCGACTTATCGCAACGACATCTTGCCAGACGAAACGGGATTGCTATTTCGTCCTACAACGAGAGCCGCGCCACTGCAGGTCGCAGCCTCGGAGACAGACGGACTGACAAACGGTGGTGGGAATGGCCGAGAACAACCAGGCCGAAGACGCGTTCGCCTTTCTCGGGAATGGTGGCGAAATCAGGCAGCTGATCCGCGAATTCGATTGGGGTGCCACGCCGATCGGACGGGTGGAGACCTGGCCCGGGTGCCTTCGCACGGCCACGGCCCTCGTGCTTCAGTCTCCCGTGCCGATCGTCATGCTCTGGGGCGAGCACGGCATCATGATCTACAACGACGCCTATTCCGGATTTGCCGGAAAGCGGCACCCGCAACTCCTCGGCTCCAAGGTTCGCGAGGGCTGGGCCGAAATCGCCGATTTCAACGACAATGTCATGCGGGTGGGGCTTGCCGGCGGCACGCTTGCCTATCGCGATCAGGAACTGACGCTGCATCGTCGCGGCGTGCCGGAACAGGTGTGGATGAACCTCGATTACTCCCCGGTGCTCGACGAGGCAGGAAAGCCCGCCGGCGTCATCGCCATCGTGGTGGAAACGACGAGCGAGGTGCTGGCACGCCAGCGGATCGCCCGCGAGCACGAGCGCCTGCTGCAGCTTTTCGCCCAGGCACCGACCTTCATGGCCATGCTGCGCGGCGAAAACCATGTGTTCGAAATGGTCAACCCGAACTATCAGTCGCTGATCGGCGACCGGGACGTCATCGGCAAACCGGTCGGCGAAGCCTTGCCGGAACTGGCAGGCCAGGGCTTCGAGGCGCTTCTCGATCAGGCCTATAGTTCCGGGGAGCCTGTCAGCCGCTGGTCCGAACGCCTCGTTCTCATTCGCTCGGCCGAGATCGGTGCCGAGGAACGTTACGTCGATTTCGTCTACCAGCCGATCAAGGCCGACAGCGGCGAGGTCACGCATATCTTCGTGCAAGGATCCGATGTCACCGAGCGCGTCATCGCCGAACATCGGCAGCGCCTGCTCGTCAACGAACTGAACCATCGCGTCAAGAACACCCTTGCATCGGTCCAGGCCATCACCACGCAGACGCTGCGCGGTGCGATGTCGCTGAAGGAGGCTTCGGACTCGATCAACGGCCGCATTCTCGCTTTGTCGCGGGCGCACAACATGCTGACCGCCCAGAACTGGACGGGTGCCGATCTCTCCGATGTTCTGGAGACGGCGCTGTCGATCCATGACGATCCCGACCATTCCCGGCTGGAGATCACCGCGCAGACGCTCCGCTTCGAGCCGCATGCGGCCCTGTCCATCGCGCTCGCCCTCCATGAACTCGCCATCAATGCGGAGAAATACGGGGCCCTCTCGCGCAGCGAGGGTCGCGTGGAGATCGTCTGCGAGACGACACGGGTGGAGGATCAGGAGGTCTTCCGGATGACATGGCGCGAAAAGGGTGGGCCGCCGGTACACCCACCGCAGCGGCGCGGCTTCGGTTTCCATCTCCTCGAACGCGCGCTTCCCGTCGAACTCACCGGCACCGTGCGCATTCACCACAGGCCCGACGGTCTCGTGTTCGAACTGTCGGCGCCGCTTGCCGCCGTCCGCGAAAGCGTCGGCCTTGGATAAGCTTTCCGGAAAACGCGTGCTGATCGTCGAGGACGAGATGCTGGTTGCGCTCCTCATGGAGGATTTCATCCTCCAGCTCGGCTGCGAGATCGCCGGCATCGCCATGCGCCTGGAGCCGGCCCTCGATCTCGCCCGCACCCTCGACATCGATATTGCCATCCTCGACATCAATCTTGCGGGCAAACAGTCCTTCCCGATCGCACACCAGCTCGAAACGCGCGGCATCCCCTTCGTCTTCGCCAGCGGCTATGGCGCCGCAGGGCTGGAAGGCTCCGGCATTTCGGCGCCCGTGCTGCAGAAGCCGTTCAATGTCACGGATGTCGGGCGTCTGCTGGCATCCGCGCTCTGACGCGAGACATTTCCTTTTACTTCCGCCCCTGCAATGTCACGGAACGGTCATGCCTGCGTCATGCCTGTCGCGTAGGATTTTTCACGACGATTTGAAAAATTCATCGATCCTGCGATGAATGACAGGTCAGATCTGGTCATCGCCAGTCCAGCCAGGTCCTGTACAATCGGGCGCCTGTACACGCGCGTGGCCGCCCCGGCGCACGCCCGTCGAAGCTGTGGAGATCGCCATGACCACAAGAGATTTCGGCCTTGTCGCCGACGCGCATCCGGACGCACGCCACGCCTCTCGCGGCGGCCAAGCGCTGGAGCGCGTCTTTGCGGATCACTGCACCGCCGGTGCGGAAACGGGCGACATTGCCGCCGCGCGCAGAATTCACGTCTTCCAGTGCGGCATGATCAGCGAAGCCGCGCTGCAGGATCTGTTGCAGGACAGCGCCCGCGCCAAGACCGGGCGCTGAGGCGTCGCCTTCCAGAGACCGGACGACGTCGGCCCGTCCGGCTCAGATATCCACCCGGCTCAGATATCCACCTTTTCCTTTTCCCGCTTGGGCGCGGCGCGCTTCGGTTCCTCGGGAGCCGGCGGCGCATAGGGCGTCTCGCCCTTGGGCGTCGGGGCCAGCAGGTTCTTCAGCGTCGAAAGCCGGTCCTTCAGCAGCGGGCGGAACCGGGTCGCACGATAGGGCATGTCGGCCGCACCATAGCCTTCCGGGCCGTCATCATTGCCGCGGTGGATTTCCTCCAGCTTCACGCCGATGAACTCGCCGTCGATATAGTGGCTGTAGGCCCCGACCCAACGAATGGTGTAGATCTCGCCTTTGCGGATCAGCTGGTCGATCGAGACGTTCTTGAACTTGTCGTCGATGCAGACGACCTTCTGGCCGACATGGAAATTGTTCATCGCTGTCTCCGGCCGGATATGGCCCACCTCGATTGTCCGTCCGCCTGCCCTGCAGGCTCGCCGTCAGCCCCTCGGGGCGCCGACACGGTGCCTCCCTATAGGGCCAGTTGCCGCCGGCCTCAAGTCCGGCGCGGCACCCGCGGTCCCGCAATGCCTCAGAGACGGTGCAGAACCACGTCGGGACAAGCCTTGCGCGCGATCTCGCAGAGATGCTCGTGGTGCGTCAGATAGATGACCTGCCCGACGCCCGCCATATCCGCCATCAGCCGGAAGGCATGGAAGGCGCGGCCGTCGTCGAAGGTCTCCATGATATCGTCGGCGATGAACGGCAGGGCTTCGCGCTGGGCGCTGATCTCGTGGAAGCCGGCCATGCGCAGCGCGAGGTAAAGCTGGAAGCGCGTCCCCTTCGACAGGTCCTTGGCAAGCTTGGTCGCCCCCGAAACCGAGCGGACGAGAAGGAACTCCGTCCCTTTTTCCATCTCCGTCGAAAGCCCCTCATACTCTCCGCCGCTGATGGTGGCGAAGGCCGAGGACGCCCGCTGCATCATCGCGCTGCGATGCCGTTCCCGGTAGAGCCGCAGCGCCATGTCGGCGGCGAGCAGGCCCGAGCGCAGGCGGAGATAGGCGAGCGCCTGCTCCTCGATATCGGCGAGCACCGTGCGGCGGCGTTCCTCGATATGGGCGGCCGCATCGTCGCCCGCTGCCTTTTCCAGCCCCCGCTCCGCCTCGCGCAGTTCGGCATGGCGATCCTGCACCATGCGGTCCGCCTCGTCGTGACGCGCGGCGAGTTCCGCCGCCTCCCGACGAAGGCCCTCCTCGTCCAGCGCGACGAGCACCATCTCGGCCTCCTCCGCCGTCCCGACGCGCAGGCGCGCGGCAAGGTCGGCCTCCGTTTCCGCGATGCGCTCGCGCAGCCGCGTCCGGGCCTTGGCGGTTTCCAGATGACCCGCGACATCGCCCAGCTCGGTGCAGCCGAAGAAGGCGAGCATGTCGCGCTTGCCGGCCTCGTGGCGCTCCTGTGCCTCGACCAGCGCCTGCGCCTCCCGCGCGCGCTCGTCCAACTCCTGCGACAACCGGTCGGACAGCGCCTCGATCTGCTCGGCGGCCGCCACCCGCTGCTGCAGCGTGGTGAACATCGCGAGCGGCTCGTCGCCGACGACGAGATCGAGCCGCGCGCAGCAGGTCTTGATCACATGGACGAAGGCTGCCTGATCGCGCCCCATTGCCTGGATCCGGTGGTCGAAATCGTTGCGACGCTGAACGAGACGGTCGATCTCGGCCAGCACGGCGAGGATCGGCATGACCTCGGCCGGGCTCGGCGCCGCGTCGTCGGGTGCAAGCCAGAGACCGGAGAGAAGTGCCGCCCAGGATTGCGCCCAGGCCGCCACAGCGGCATCCGCCGCCTCCGCATCGCGCCGACGCGATGCGAGCGCGGCTTCCGTGCGCTGGAGATTGTCCGAAAGCGAGCGGCCTTCGGCGGCCTCCGCCTGGGCCGACGCCAGCACACGCTCGCCGAAGGCGAGCGCCGTCTCGAAATCGTCCGGCAGCGCCGCTTCGTCGCCGAATGCGGTGGCCAGCCGGGCCATGGCCCTTGCCTCGTCGGCATCGGCCTGAACCTGTTTCTGACGCATGCCACGCAGGGCGGTTCGCGTTTCCAGCACCTTCAGGCGACGTTGCAGCCAGTCCTCCAGCCGCGGCAGCGACAGGTCCGAGGCAAGATGGCAGGCCTCCGCCGCCTGCGCGATCGCGTCTGCGACCACGCTGCGTTCCGCATTCTGTTCCGCGCGCTGCCGATCATAGGCCGTCTGCCGCGCGCTGAGATCCGCGATCGTGACCGCAAGCGCGCGGCTGCGGGCGATCTGTTCCGTCTGCGTCAGCCGCAGGGCGCTCGCCCGGTCGTCCCTGTCGAGCGCGCTTTCGAAGGTCTCGGCGGTGTCGGGCGTCAACCGGCTGCGGTGCGCCCGCCAGGCGTCGTCCCGCGCCCGGCGAAGCTCGGCCACGCGACCATCATCGGCAAATTCCGCCTGCACCAGCAGCGTCTCGCGCTCGGCCTGCGCGGTGGCGAGCTGCAGCGCAATCTCCGCGCGACGCTCGTCGAGGAGGCGAAGCTGCGCGCCCACCCGCTCGCTGCGGAACGACCAGTCGGCCAGATCGCCCTCTGCCGGAACGGGCGCCAGCGCGAGGCTCTCGGCATCGTGGCGTCCGGCAAGCGCTGCCAGCTGGTCGGCCAGGAGATCTTCGAGCCGCGCCGCCTCTTCGCGCGCCGCCTTCTGGCGCAGCGGAAAATCCTCGCGCCGCAGCGCCCGCAACAGGTCGGACAGCGCCTGCAGATCGCTGGTCGAGGTCGCGCCCGGCGCTTGGCCCGCCCGTGTCTCGCCGATCGTTTCTGCCTGCTCCACTGCCGCGCGATGGGCTGCCTCCGTCAGGGCAAGCTCACGCCGGGCGGCCTCCTGCCGTTCGGTCAGCCGGGCATGCGTCTCGGCCAGCGCCCGCAGCTTGCCGATGGTCGCGGCGGGAATGAGCAGGGCCGCCGGGTCCTCATCCGTATGCCGGCCGAGCTGCAGCAATCGCGCGGCGAGATCGGCGGAAACGGCGGCACGCTCCTGCGTCCGCGACGGCATGTCCTGGGCCGCCGTGCGGTAGCGGGCCTCGAGCCCGGAACTTTCCAGATGGCGCAGCTCGGCGCGCAGCGCCAGAACGGCTTCGTCCCGCGCGAGCAGGTCCCGCTCCTGCGTGCGCCGGGCGATATCGGCTGCGACCTGCGTCAGGCGGGTGCCGATCTCGGTCTCCGCGCGCAGGAGATCCGGCAGCATCTGGTGCCAGACGGCGGGCGGGTCCGGCAGGTCGCTGAGCATCGCCAGTTCGCCGCGCAACGCGCGCAGCCGCAGGAGGAGCGGCAGGCCGTCGAGCTTCGCATTGGCCGCGTCCCACTGGACGCGCAGCGCGGCGCGCGCGGCGAGCGCCGCCTCGTGCCGTTCCGTCGCGAGGTCGCGCGTCTTGCGCAGCGCCGTATATTCCCGCTGACTGACATCGATGGCGGCGCGCTCGTCCTTCAGCGCATCGAGTTCGGCCTTGAGTTCCGCCAGCCGGTGCTTGCGCGCCTGCGGGCGGTAGAAGGCGTCCGTCCGGCCCTTGAGGTCGGCCATGACGCCGGTCAGATCCGGCAGGCCGGAACTGGCGGAAAACAGGAGCGAGCCGAGTTCGCCTTCGCTGCGAAGAATGCTTTCGCCGCCCTTTTCGATGCTGTCGTCATCGAGCGAAAACATCAGCTGGTAGGTGGCGCGGTCCACCGTGCCGAAGGCATTGGCGAGCAGGCCTTCCGGGAGCGGCTGATCATTGGCGTCGATCAGCGTGTTCTGCTGCCGCTTGACGCGAAACAGAGACTGGCTGCGTCCCCCGGTTTCCACCGTCGCGCCGATGCGCATGGCTGGGTACGGGTGGAGGAAATTGTAGGCGCTGCGGCCTTCGATGCCGAAAAACAGGTCGAGCACCGCCGAAAACAGCGTCGACTTACCGGCCTCGTTCGGGCCGTAGACCAGATGCAGGTCCGGCTTCCCCGGCCTTGCCGGGCCGAAGTCGAGCTGCTTGCCGGTGAATTTGCCGTAGCGGACGAGATCGAGAGCAGACAGACGCATCAGAGATCCCCCTCGCCAGCCCGCACATGCGCCAGCACCTCGTCGCTGCCGTCGCGCGCGATCTCGACAAGCAGCGCCTCGACGGCCGCCTCGTCGGTGCCGAAGGTTTCCCGCAATTCGCGCGGCAGCTGGCCGAGAAGCTCGGTCATCAGGTCTGCCGCCTGCTGGCGGAAGCCGTGCGAGCCGAGCACGTCGCCCTGGATCAGCGCCGAGAGTTCGGCGGCGGGATCGAGGCCGGTTTCGGCGCCGGCCGTTGTCCCCAGATCGGGCGCCTGGCAGTCGATCTCGATCTTCTCCACCCAGCAGCCGGGCAGAGCGTTGGCAAGCCCGGTCACCTCGTCGGCGAGAAAGGCCGGGTCGCGTTTCAGCCGGAAGGCGAGCGGCGTGGCGCCCATCAGGTGCAGGCGCAGAATGAGGTGCTGCGCCCCGGCGCCCGCCACGCGCCGCGCGAGATCGTCGCCGATGCGGGCCAGAAGCGCGCGCCATTCCGATACGCCCGTGAGATCGACCGTCGCCCGCTCGAACACGGCGCTGCCGATCCGCCGCTCGTCGTGATGGATCTGGCCGCCCGCCTCGATCGTCACCAGCGTCACGCTCTTTGCGCCGGCCTCGTTGATATCGCGGCCCTGCGGCATGCCCGGCATGACGATCAGCGGCGTTTCGCTGTGCACGAGGCGGTGGTGCACATGGCCGAGCGCCCAGTAGTCGAAGCCGTGCGCGGCAAGCTCCGCCACGCTGGTGGGTGCGTAGAGATCGTGTCCGGGCGCCCCGGCAAGGCTGGTATGCAGCATGCCGATATTGACGCTGTCTGCCTGCGGACCGGGAAAGGACGGCAGCAGACTGTCGGGCGCATGCGGCTGGTCGAAGCCGATGCCGTGGATGTAGACGGCGCGCCCGTCCGGCAAGGTCGCCGCCTTGACCGATTTCGCGCGGTTGGAAAAGACGTGCACATTGTCGGGAAAGGTCAGTTCGCGGCGGATGGCCGACTGGTTGTCGTGGTTGCCGCGAATGACGAAGACGCGCACGCCCGCCATCTCCAGCCGCCGCATCTCGCCCATAAGGAACAGCGCCGTGTTCATCGAGGTCTGCGAACCGTCATAAAGGTCGCCCGCGATCAGAAGCGCGTCCACCGCCTCTGCGATGCAGAGATCGACGATCGCCGTCAGCGCGGCGCGGGTTGCGCCGCGGACATGCTCGGCCAGCTCGCCGTTGCGGAGCGCCAGACTGCGGAGGGGAGAATCGAGGTGAAGATCTGCGGTGTGTACGAAGCGGAAAGCCATGTCCGACCATGGCCCTGCCGGCGCGCGAACGTCAATCGTTTCGGCGGGTTTGCCCGTGTCTTTCCACCGGGCCTTGGGCGTGCGGCGCCCAAGCGCGGGCTGCGGCCGGATGCGGCGAGGCCCCACGCTTTCACGGCCTGTGTTGCGCTTGAGAAACCCCGATCCACATTCACGCGGCGCGCTCCGACATCGCCGCGAAGGCATTTGACATGGGCCCTCAGAACGTCCATCTCCACTCTATGAAAACGACTTTCGACGTCTCCGACAAGCTGTTCGAGCTCTATCATCGCGTTCACCGGCTCATCAACCAGTCGATGACGGAGGAAGGCGTGTCGCTGGCCCGCAGCAAATTCCTGTTCTTCCTCAACAAGCTCGGCCCCTGCCGCTCGACCGACATCGCCTGCGCGCTCAATTTCGCGCCGCGGACGGTGACCGAAGCGATCGACGGGCTGGAGCGCGACAAGCTGGTGGTGCGCCAGCCGGACCCGGAGGATCGCCGCGCCAAGATCGTTTCCATCACCGATGTCGGACGCATCGCGCTCGAGGCTGCGGAACATCCGCGCAAGCAGCTGATCGAGGAGATCTTCTCGGCCCTCGACGACGAGCAGCTCGACCAGTTGCACGACATCGTCAGCAAGCTCGTTCGCCGCACCGACGAAATCCGCGAGCGGCGCGAGCAGGAAGAGGCCGCGGAAGCCCCGCCTGCGGCGCGCGAGGCCTGAGGGCCGGACCACGCGCGCTCCCGTCCCGGACCTGAACCGCAAACCTGCAGAGAGGCCGGGATCTGCCGCAGGCAGGCCCGGTCCCCATCCGGCAGTGGTTCCTACATCGCGTCGATCTTGCCGATGCTCCAGAACATCGTCTCGCCCGAGCTGTCGTCGACGCCGTCATTGTCGGTGACGACGTAGCCGGTGCCGGTGGCGTCGATCGCAAAGCCCTCGACCTTGTCGAGAACATAGCCGTTGAGCGACTTGAGGTCCGGGAGCAGATCGCGGAACTCTTCCTTGGCGACGACCGGCAGCGGGCCGCCGAGCTTGGCGGGCTTCAGGTCGGCAAGCGCCACGCGGAAGATCTTCTTCAGCTTTGCCGCCTGCCCGACGAGATTGTCGCGCTCGATGACATAGGCGTAGTCGCCGTGAACGGTGATTTCGGAGAGGCCGACCCAGCCCTCGCCTTTCTTTTCGAGCGGATAGCGAACAGCGCCCCACGCCTCCGATTTCGGCTTGTAGGAGACGAGCTTGACGAAGCCCTTCTCGTCGTCCTTCCATTCCCGCTGCACCGCCATCCACAGGGTGGCGTCGTCGCCCTCGCCGGTAATGGTGATGCCTTCGAAACCGAAGCGGGTCTCCGCGGCCCGCAGCTCTTCGGGCAGCGGCACTTCCTTCTTGATCTGGCCCTTGGCATTCACCTGGTAGAGCGCATGCGGCACCAGCTTGTCGGAATTGCCTTCGGAGGCGAGCCAGAAGCCGTCCTCGGTCGCGACGATACCCTCGATGTCGAGCTTCTGCGCCGGCGCACCGTCGCGGGTGATCGTGAGGGCGTCGGTGATCTCGGCCGGGCTCTTCGTCGTGTCGATGGTGAAGATGCGCGGCTCGGCGCCATAGACCGAATCGCTCACCGCATAGAGCTTGCCGGGCTGGCCCGGAACGGCCGAGAGACCCGAGAGGGCGCCGAAGCCGATCGGCACGCCATCCTTCTCCACCGAGCGGATCTGCGGATAGGCGGCCTTGCCCTCCTTGCGCTCATAGATCATCACATGCGAGCGCGCCGCGCCGTCCTCGACCAGATCGGCCTCGTTGGCGGTAACCAGGAGATTGCGGGCGGGAATGGCGATGCCGCCTTCCGGGGAGATGCCCGACGGCAGCAGCTGCAGCAGCTCCGGCTCGGCACCCGTATCCTTGTAGACGCCGACGAGCGAGGCGCGCTCGGCCAGCACGAAGAACAGGCGGTCCGCGCCGAAGGTTGCCGCTTCCAGCCCCTCTGGCTCGACACCCTTGGCCGCGGAGCGTTTCTCCGGATAGTGGCCGATGGCCGCCGCCGCACGTTCGAGGCGCGCGCCGGCCTCGTAGAGCACCTTGCCGCTGGTGTCGAAGATGGTGAAGCCGCGCGAGCCGCCTTTCCAGTCCCCCTCGTTCGCCACCACCAGCCGGTCGTCGTCGAGCCATTTCACGGCGTCCGGCTCGCGGGCCACGCCCTTCAGCGATCCGGTGAAGGACAGCTTGCCGTCGCGCTTCGTATCGATCTTCTCGAGATCCACCGTGCCGGCGGAGAAATGCGAGACGATCTTGCCCGAGCGCCCGTCGAGAACGACGATCTGGTTGTTCTCCTGCAGCGTCAGCGCGATCTGGTCGCGGCCGTTGAACGACACGAATTCCGGCTCCGGATCCTCGCCCCCGACCTCGGCCAGTCCGGTCAAGGCGACGTGACGGATGCTGGCGCAGTCCGGCGTGCCGTCGGTGAGCTTGACGATGACGAGATCGCCGGCCGGCATCTGCGGCAGCGCCCCGTCATTCACCGTCTCGTCGCGCTCGTTCTCGATGGCGATGGCCGCCAGAGTCCGGTCCTTGTTGACGGCGACCGAATCCGGCTGGCCACCGAGTTCGCAGCTCGCCGTCACCTGACGGCTGGCCAGATCGACGGCGGCAAGCCGGCCCGACGGGTTCGCCCGGTTCGGGCTCGTGTTGACGGCGACGAGCGCCTTGGGGCCGGCGACGGTCACCGAGGTCGGCTCGCCGTCGAAGGCGACGATGCCGCCTGCCTTGGGGGCCGCGGCGTCCTTGATGTCGATGAAGCCGATCGCCTTCAGGGGGCTGTCGGAATAGATTAGCGTCATGCCGTCGTCCGTCGCGGTGACGATCTCGGCGGAGGTCACCGTCTTGCGGTCGGCCCCGGCCGGCAGGTTGTCGGCAACGGCAAAGGACGCGATACGATTGAAGACGGGCTCTGCAATGGCGCTGCCGGCCACCGAGGTCGCAAGCAGGGCCGCGAGCGCGGCGGTGACGGATACGGTTTTCATGAGACATCCCCTCGACAAGTCCACGGCGCTCCGCGCCGCGCTGCCGCCTGCATCGTCGCGCGCGGCACCGGCTGCGATTTCTGGAGCGCGCATATGACAGGGGAATGACAGACATGAAAAAGGCCCGGGAAAACCCGGGCCCGAAGACGAGGAGAGCGGCCTGCGCCCTCTCCTTCCGCTTGTCGATGCGGGAACCGGAAAAGCCCGTGATCCCGCACCGAAGCGCTTTGCGACGATCGAGCGGCCTGACGGCATTCGCGAGGAATGGTCGGCGCCCGGCCGTAAACTCGGCATGTCGTGATCCCGAGGCGATGCGTTTGCGCCGCGCCGGGATCCTGCTGCCTTAGGAGTTGACGGCGTCCTTGAGGCCCTTGCCGGCCGCGAACTTCGGAACGTTGCGCGCGGGAATATCGACTTCTGCACCGGTGGAGGGGTTGCGGCCCTTGGAGGCTTCGCGACGGCTGACGGTGAAGTTGCCGAAGCCGACGAGGCGAACGTCGCCGCCGTTCTTCAGTTCACCCTGGATCACGTCGAACAGTGCTTCGACAGAGGCGGCAGCCTCCTTGTTCGTGATGCCGGCCTTTTCGGCAACCGCCGATACGAGCTCATTCTTGTTCATGTTTCCACCCTTTCAACTTGGTCCGAAACGACTTGTTTTCGGGCGGCCGTGCCATCGTCGCAACGGTCGCCTTGGCAACCCAATCGCGCCGAATGCCCGGAAATGCAAGGCTTTGCGGTGATTTTTACGAAAAAAGACCGGCCTGGGGGCCGGTCTTCCACTGTTAAAGCGATGGATAACGGTGCGGGAGCACTTTCCCGACGCGCGAGAATCAACGGCGCCGCGTGTCGGGACGGTTCCGGAAGAACGCTTCGAGCGCCCTCCCGGACAGCCGTGTCAGTGCGCGAAACCGGGCGCGGTTTCATCCGTATCGGTCGCGACCTTGACCGGTGCAACGTTCTTTGCCGGATCCCATTCGATGGCTTCCGGCATGCGGAGCAGAGCGTGCTTCAGAACCTCGCCGATCAGCGACACGGGGATGATCTCCATGTTGTTCTTCACATTGTCCGGAATCTCCGCCAGATCCTTGGCGTTTTCTTCCGGAATAAGCACCTTCTTGATCCCGCCGCGGAGCGCCGCGAGCAGCTTTTCCTTCAGGCCGCCGATGGGCAGAACCCGGCCGCGCAGGGTGATCTCACCCGTCATGGCCACGTTCTTGTCGACCGGAATGCCCGTCATGATCGAGACGATGGCGGTGGCCATCGCGACGCCGGCCGACGGACCGTCCTTCGGGGTCGCCCCTTCGGGAACGTGGACGTGGATGTCGCTCGTGTCGAAACGCGGTGGCTCGATGCCGAAGTCGATGGCGCGCGAGCGGACATAGGAGGCCGCCGCCGAAATCGATTCCTTCATCACGTCCTTCAGGTTGCCCGTCACCGTCATGCGGCCCTTGCCGGGCATCATGACGCCTTCGATCGTCAGCAGTTCGCCGCCGACCTCGGTCCAGGCCAGACCCGTGACCACGCCCACCTGGTCGGTGCGCTCGGCTTCGCCGTGGCGGAAGCGCGGAACGCCCAGATAGTCATGGATGTTCTCGGCCGTCACCTCGATGCGGGTGGCCTTGCCCTTGAGGATTTCGGTGACCGCCTTGCGGGCGAGCTTCATCAGCTCGCGCTCGAAGGAGCGGACGCCCGCCTCGCGGGTATAGGTCTGGATCACCGCCATCAGCGCACCGTCCGTCACCGAGAATTCGGCAGGCTTCAGGGCGTGGTCGGCGATGGCCTTCGGCAGGAGGTGGCGCTTTGCGATCTCCAGCTTTTCCTCTTCCGTGTAGCCGGCGATGCGGATCACTTCCATGCGGTCCATCAGAGGCGCCGGAATGTTCAGCGTGTTCGCCGTCGTGATGAACATCACGTTCGAAAGGTCGTATTCGACCTCCAGATAGTGGTCCATGAACGTTGCGTTCTGTTCCGGATCGAGCACCTCGAGCAAGGCCGACGACGGATCGCCACGGAAATCCTGGCCCATCTTGTCGATTTCATCGAGCAGGAAGAGCGGATTGGACTTCTTCGCCTTCTTCATCGACTGGATGACCTTGCCGGGCATCGAGCCGATATAGGTCCGGCGGTGGCCGCGGATCTCGGCCTCGTCACGAACGCCACCCAGCGCCATGCGAATGTATTCGCGGCCGGTCGCCTTTGCGATCGAGCGGGCGAGCGACGTCTTGCCGACGCCCGGAGGACCGACGAGGCAGAGGATCGGACCCTTGATCTTCTGCGAGCGTGCCTGCACGGCGAGATACTCGACGATGCGTTCCTTGACCTTGTCGAGACCGAAGTGATCGAGCTCCAGCACCTTTTCGGCGGCATTGAGATCGGTCTTGACCTTCGACTTCTTGTTCCAAGGAATGCCCGTCAGCCAGTCCAGATAATTGCGCACGACGGTGGCTTCCGCCGACATCGGGCTCATCTGGCGCAGCTTCTTCATCTCGGCGTCGGCTTTTTCCCGCGCTTCCTTGGAGAGCTTGGCCTTGTTGATCTTGTCTTCCAGTTCGGCCATCTCGTCGCGGCCTTCCTCGCCGTCGCCAAGCTCCTTCTGGATCGCCTTCATCTGTTCGTTCAGATAATATTCGCGCTGGGTCTTCTCCATCTGGCGCTTGACGCGCGAGCGGATGCGCTTCTCGACCTGAAGAACCGAGATCTCGCCTTCCATGAAGCCGAGCGCCTTTTCAAGACGCCCCTTCACGCTCGTCGTTTCCAGCATTTCCTGCTTTTCGACGATCTTGATGGAGAGATGCGAGGCGACCGTATCGGCCAGCTTCGAATAGTCCTCGATCTGGCTGGCGGCACCGACGACCTCGGGCGAAATCTTCTTGTTGAGCTTCACGTAGCTCTCGAACTCGGAGACGACCGAGCGCGACAGCGCCTCGATCTCGACGGGGTCTTCCGCGGGTTCGGCGAGCGGATGCGCCATCGCCTCGTAGAATTCCTCGCGGCGGGTATAGCCGTCGATTTCCGCGCGCGAACGGCCCTCGACCAGCACCTTCACGGTGCCGTCGGGCAGCTTCAGGAGCTGCAGGACGTTGGCGATGGTGCCGATCTGGTAGATCGCGGCGGGCTCCGGATCGTCGTCGCCGGCGTTGATCTGGGTCGCAAGCATGATCTGCTTGTCGGTGCCCATGACCTCTTCCAGGGCACGGATCGACTTTTCGCGACCCACGAAGAGGGGCACGATCATATGGGGGAACACCACGATGTCACGCAGGGGAAGGACTGGGAAGGTCCCGCTCTCGGCTGCCGGAGACGTTTTGTTCGTCATGTCATTTCCTTTCCGTCCCGTTTCCGGGAGCGTTACCCGAAGCACTTCAAGGGTGCTTCCGGTCATCACTTTTTCCACTGTCAGAAGTGGAGGTTGCGAGACCCGTTTTCAACCCTTCGGTGACCCGCCCCGTCGCCAATCCCGGCGGCATTCGCAGCGATCCTCGAAGCGTATCGGACAGTAGAGGCTACGTGACTGTCGCGGACCTTGCCACGCGACCGGCGCCTCCTGATTCGGACCCCCGGCCCACGACACGAAACCGTCACATCATCGCGCCCGCGCCCTGATTTAGCAATGGTCGAATGAGGAGGTGGAATATGCGCCGAATTCGGTACGGTGCGTGGCGTCGATGGGGCGACGTCGGGCATCCGCCCTTCCCTCACACGCCGGCCGGCCGCTCCTGCGCCCCCTGGTCCCAACAAAAAAGGGCCCGCATCGCTGCGAGCCCCCAAATTCCAATCTCCAGCCATTACGCCGAAACGTTGGCCTTCTCGTCCGTGCGCTCCGAGTAGATGTAGAGCGGGCGGGCGGAACCCTTGACGACCTCGTCGGAGATGACGACTTCGCGGACACCTTCCAGCGTCGGCAGTTCGAACATCGTGTCGAGCAGGATCTTTTCCATAATCGAGCGAAGGCCGCGGGCGCCGGTCTTGCGGATGATCGCGCGCTTGGCGATTTCGCGCAGCGCGTCCTCATGGAAGGTCAGTTCCACGTCTTCCATCTCGAACAGGCGCTGGTACTGCTTGATCAGCGCGTTCTTCGGCTCCGACAGGATCTGGATCAGGGCGTATTCGTCGAGATCCTCGAGCGTCGCCAGAACGGGCAGACGGCCGATGAATTCGGGAATAAGGCCGAACTTGACCAGATCTTCCGGCTCCAGTTCGCGCAGGACTTCACCGACCCGGCGGTCCTCCGGAGACTTGACCGACGCACCGAAGCCGATCGACGTCTTCTCGCCACGGGCGGAAATGATCTTGTCGAGGCCGGCGAAGGCGCCGCCGCAGATGAACAGGATGTTGGTCGTGTCCACCTGCAGGAATTCCTGCTGCGGATGCTTGCGCCCGCCCTGCGGGGGGACGGAGGCGACCGTGCCTTCCATGATCTTCAGCAATGCCTGCTGCACGCCCTCGCCCGAGACGTCCCGGGTGATCGACGGATTGTCGGACTTGCGCGAGATCTTATCGACTTCGTCGATGTAGACGATGCCGCGCTGGGCGCGCTCGACATTGTAGTCGGCGGACTGGAGCAGCTTCAGGATGATGTTCTCGACGTCCTCGCCGACATAGCCGGCTTCGGTGAGCGTCGTCGCATCGGCCATGGTGAAGGGCACGTCGATGATGCGGGCGAGCGTCTGGGCGAGATAGGTCTTGCCGCAGCCGGTCGGGCCGACGAGCATGATGTTCGACTTGGCCAGCTCGATGTCGCTGCCCTTGGCCGAATGCGCCAGGCGCTTGTAATGGTTGTGGACGGCGACCGACAGGATACGCTTGGCCTGTTGCTGGCCGATCACGTATTCGTCGAGAACCTTGATGATTTCCTGCGGCGTGGGCACGCCATCGCGGGACTTCACCATCGAGGTCTTGTTTTCCTCGCGGATGATGTCCATGCACAATTCGACGCATTCATCGCAGATGAAAACGGTCGGTCCGGCAATCAGCTTCCGGACTTCGTGCTGGCTCTTGCCGCAGAAGGAACAATACAGGGTATTCTTAGAGTCACCGCCGTTGCTGCCGCTGACTTTGCTCATTTCACTTTCCTTCCAGCACGCCGCGCGTCCCGTGCGGGACGCAACGAACCACTCAAACCGCTCCGCAGACTGGCGCGCCGTTCAGCGTCAGTGCATTGCTTCCGGGAGTACGAACCGGCCGCGTCTTCACGCGGGCCGGCGGCAACTTCTCTCCCACCGAAAACCGGATGCTAGGACGCGAGAACTCAACATAGCATTAACGGTTGATAGTAACGGCTTTGGTCTCGGGATAAAGACCCTTGAAAGTTACAATTGTGTCACAAATGCATCATTCGCGACACAAAAGCCATGATCAACTTTCGACGGCCGACTCCATCGCTTCGCGCGAGGTGATGACCTTGTCGATCACGCCCCAGGCAAGCGCCTCGTCGGAGGTCATAAAGTGGTCACGATCGAGCGTCTGTTCAACCTCTTCGTAGGTCCGTCCGCAATGCTTGACGTAGACCTCGTTGAGACGGCGCTTCATCTTCAGGATGTCGCGGGCATGACGCTCGATGTCGGAGGCCTGACCCTGGAAACCGCCGGAGGGCTGGTGCACCATGATGCGGGCGTTCGGCGTGGAGAAGCGCATGTCCTTGTGGCCGGCGGCCAGAAGCAGCGAGCCCATGGACGCGGCCTGGCCGATGCACAGCGTCGAGACGGCCGGCTTGATGAACTGCATCGTGTCGTAGATGGCCATGCCGGCGGTCACGACGCCGCCCGGCGAGTTGATGTAGATCGCGATTTCCTTCTTCGGGTTTTCCGCCTCGAGGAAGAGAAGCTGGGCGCAGACCAGCGTCGCCATATGATCTTCCACAGGGCCGGTGAGGAAGATTATGCGCTCCTTCAGGAGGCGCGAAAAGATGTCGTAGGAGCGTTCGCCACGGTTGGTCTGCTCGACGACCATCGGCACGAGCGCCATAGCGGTATCAACGGGATTTGTCATGTCAGCCCTTCGTCTCATGAATGCGCGAACACTTCGCGTATCGGAATCATTCGAATATCTCTGCCCCTTTACATAGAGTGTCAGAGGTAGGCACTTCAAGTCGGCTGCCGTCTATAACGTTAACGAGGGCCGCTTGCCCGAAGGTGGCGTCAGAGCTGCGATTCGATGGGGAGAAAGCCGATGATGGCGGCCGTCATCCGCCGCCAGAAACCGGCATCCGGCTCCCGTTCCAGCATCCGAGAGCAATGCTGCGTCTCGTCGTTCCAGCAGAGGCGGCCCTTCTCCAGCGACAGCCGGAAGCTCGTGCCCGGATGGGTCTCGAGCGCGAAGATCGCGTCGACATCGGCGACGAGCGCCGGACAGGTGAAGAGCACGCCCATCTCGGTGTTGAGCGAGGCCGAACGCGGGTCGAAATTCATCGAGCCCACGAAGGCGCCCTTGCCGTCGATGGTGAAGGCCTTGGTGTGGAGGCTCGCGCCGCGCGATCCGAACAGCGAGATGCGCTGCGTCTCCGTCGCCTCCTGCACGGCCTTCAGCTCATAGAGCGTGACGCCGCCCGCCACCAGCTTGCGGCGATAATTGGCATAGGCGCCGTGCACGGCCGCGACGTCGGTCGCCGCCAGCGAATTGGTGAGGATCGCCACATCGACATCCCGCCCGACCAGTCCGCACAGCGCCTTCACGCCATCGGCACCGGGGATGAAATAGGGCGAGATGATCTTCACGCTCTGCCCGGCCGCGGTGATATGCGGCAGCAATTCCTGCATCAGCCAGTTCTGGCGCCGCTCCAGATGTGCCTTTTCCGGCGGATCGGCCTTGATGGTGATGTCGCCGGTAAACCGGAGGTCCCCGCTCCCGTGGAAAAGCCCCGGCTCGGCTGCCGCCTGCTCCACATGGCCGAGATAGTGCCGGCCGCCCTTGCCGCGCGCGAGTTTGGCAAGCTTGCGGCGCAGGCGCGGCAGGTAGTGGCGGTGCGGCGTGCGCAGCGAGCCGATCGGCAGCACCATGGAGCTGTTCCAGTAGTCGTCGAAAACGGCGCTCGCCTCGCAGGCGATCGGGCCCAGCATCCACATGTCGAGATCGCGGAAGTTCGCCTGCTCGGCCGCGTCGAAATAGGCATCGCCGATATTGCGACCGCCGGCGATGACGACGCGACCGTCGGCGATCCAGGTCTTGTTGTGCATGCGCCGCGTCGCGCGCAAAGGCCGCAGCATCATTTCGAGGCCCCGGCGGAAACGGTCGTTGCGCGCGCGGCTGGGGTTGAACAGCCGCACCTGAATGTTGTCATGCGCATCGAGCGCCAGGCAGAAGCGGTCGTGCAGCCCGGCATTGATGTCGTCCAGCAGCAGCCGCACCTGCACGCCGCGATCGGCCGCCGCCAGAATTTCAGCCGCCAGAAGCCGTCCCGTCAGGTCGCGCCGCCAGTAGTAGTATTGCAGGTCGAGACTGCGCCCGGCCTTGCGGGCGGAGACGGCGCGAACGGAAAACGCATCCAGATTGTCGCTGACCAGCGTGGCCGCACTCTGTCCGTCGCGGCCTGCCAGCAGGGGCACGCTTTCCCGATCGATCTCGGTCTGCCCCTCGACCGGCTGGATGGCCTTGGCCGGCTGCCCGTAGAGATGCCGGCCGAAGCGACCATAGACGTAGATGGTGCCGAGCGCTGCCAGCACCGCCAGGATCGCAAGGGAGATGATCAGCCATTTCATGAAGCGGTCGAAGGCCTCCGGGTGGGTCGGTCAAGCGGATGCGGCAGCTTCACGATTGCCTGGAACATTTCCAGCCGAAGCGGGATCGCCTCGGCGTCGGACAATGCGGTAAAAACAAAGCTCTAGAGCATTTGCCTGTGAACCCGTGTTTACAGGAAATGCCCTAGCCCGCCCGCGCCCTCGGTCCCTGCGGATCGTCGGGACCGTCCGGGCTCGTGATGCCGGAGGGGCCGGACGGAATCGTCTCGCTGCGGGGTGCCGCCCCCTCGACGAGATCCTTCCGGGTGGCGAGCGCGGCCTTGAGGTCGATATGGGCTTTCAGCGGCAGGTGGTCGGACGCGACGCGCGAGAGGGTCGAATTGTGCACCTCCACATGCGTCACCAGCGTATGCGGGCTGCCCATCACCCGGTCAAGGGCGAGCAGCGGATAGCGCGAGGGAAAGCTCGGCACGGCCGAGATCGAGTGGTCGAAGACGGGCGACAGCAGCGACAGGGCGGAGCGCCGGCCGATCCGCCATTCGTTCAGGTCGCCGATCAGGAGCGTCGGCCGTTCCTCCGCCTCTTCGATCGCCGCGAGAATGGCGCGCGCCTGCTGGCTGCGCGAATGCCGCAGCAGGCCGAAATGCGCGGCGATAATGCGCAGCGGCCCGTGTTTCAGGTCGAGATCCACCACAAGAGCCCCGCGCGGCTCGACCCCCGGCAGCTTCAGCTGGTTGACCTTGGCCACCGCCCCTTCGCGCACCAGCAGCAGATTTCCATGCCAGCCGTGGCCTTTGGGGGAGAAGGCCGCAATCGGCACCGACAGGAGATGACAATCCCGATGCAGCCGCTCCAGATCGAGCAGGCCCGCCCGCTCGCCGAAGCGCTGGTCGGCTTCCTGCAGCGCGATGATATCGGCGTCGATCTCGCAGATCACATCCATGATGCGGCCGGGGTCGAAGCGCTTGTCGGTGCCCACGCATTTGTGGATGTTGTAGGACGCGACCACCGTATCGCCCCGCGCCCCATGCGCCGCCTCACGCCCCGGCAACGGCACCCGTCGCGCCCGCAGCGCCGCGAGCAACCCACCGGCCGTCTTGCCAGCCTTTAGGAACGGGCCAGCTTTCAGGAACGGAACGGGGTTGGCTCGTTTTTGCGACATGGCAGGACTGACCTTGGCTTTCGATGCGACGATCGGGAGTGTCGGAGCGTGGTGGAGGAGATAGCGAGCGGAGCGCGGCTGACAAGGCAGCCCGTGTCCGCGGCCCCGCATTCCGCAAGACCACCCGGATTATGCCCCACCGCGGCAAGAACGAGCGACGACCCGATCTTGACAAATCGGCGGCGCCGACCGTCTTCTGTGTGGCATCCACCGAAAGGCTGGAGGCGTGCCTGCGCGACTGCCCGGCCCCCTCGTCACCGTTCCCCGTCAGAGGCCGTCTCCCCGCCTCATCCACCGACCGGCGCGCACGCCCGGTCGTCGCCTATATTGGACATGCCATGCCGACAGCCACACCGACTGCCCCACACATCGCCTCGTCTGCCGCGATCATCGATGCCGCCACCCGACGGGTGCGGCTCGACATCCGCGACCCCGCCTTCTACCGCGATCCCCTGCCGACCTATGCCGCGCTGCACGCCACCTGCCCCGCCTTTTTCTGGGAGGAGCCCGGACAATGGTTCTTCACCGGCTACGACCAGGTGAACGCGCTGCTGCGCGATCGTCGCTTCGGCCGCCAGATCCTGCATGTGGCGACGCGCGAGGAGCTGGGAATGCCCGATCCGAAGCCGCATCTCGCCGACTTCGACCGGCTGGAGCACCATTCGCTGCTGGAGCTGGAGCCGCCGGCGCACACCCGCCTGCGCACGCTCGTCAATCGTGCCTTCGTCTCGCGGCATGTGGAGACGCTGCGACCGGAGATCGCCGCGCTCTGCCACAGTCTCATCGACGGGTTCGAGGCGGACGGTCGCGTCGAGCTTCTGAAGACCTATGCCGAGATCGTGCCGGTGACGGTCATCGCGCGCATGCTGGGCATTCCCGTCGAGATCGCCCCGAGCCTGCTCGATTGGTCGCACCGCATGGTGAAAATGTACGTCTTCAATCCCTCCGTCGAGACGGAGCACGACGCCAACCGCGCCTCGGCGGAATTCGACGCCTATCTGCGCGGCATCGTCGCCTGGAAGCGCGACAATCCGGGCGACGACCTCCTGACCCACATGATCACGGCGGAAAAGGACGGCGAGCGGCTGAGCGAGGACGAACTGGTCTCAACCGCCGTTCTGCTGCTCAACGCCGGACACGAGGCGACCGTGCACCAGCTCGGCAACGCCGTCGCGACGATCCTTCAGACCGGCGCCGATCCGGCCATGCTCTTTGCCGACGACACGGCGACGGAGCGCACGGTGGAAGAATGCATGCGCTACGCCGCGCCGCTCCACATCTTCCAGCGCCATGCGCTGTCCGACATCGACCTCGAAGACGGCATATCGCTCAGGAAGGGCGACCGCATCGGCCTCATGCTGGCGGCCGCCAATGTCGATCCGCGCAAATTCACCGACCCCTCGACCTTCCGTCCCGACCGCAACGAAGGCCCGCACCTGTCCTTCGGCGCGGGCATCCACTTCTGCATCGGCGCCCCGCTCGCCCGGCTGGAACTCAGGCTCTCCCTGCCCATCCTGTTCGAACGCCTGCCGGGCCTGCGCCTCGCGGCCGAGCCGGCTTTCAAGGACAGCTATCACTTCCACGGCCTGGAGCGACTGGATCTGGCCTGGGGCTGAGCGGCGGCACGGGAAGACGAGAGGCGGGCTTGCCGGGCATGCGTCCCCCGAAGATGCGTGAAGCCGTGCTCGGAGCTCGCTCAGACCTCGATCAGAGCTCGATCAGACCTGAGCCAGGCCGCCATCGACGCTCAGTTCGATGCCGTTGATATAGCTGGCCTGCGGCGATGCCAGAAACAGAACCGCGGCAGCGATCTCCGGCGGCTGGGCCATGCGGCCTGCCGGTGCCGCCGACGCCACATAGGCTTCGAACTCCTTCATCTGCTCGTCATCGATCTTCAGACCGTTCTGCATGATCGGTGTGACGGTCGCGCCGGGGCTGACCGCATTGACGCGAATCCCGCGTGCTTTGAGATCGGTGGCAAAAGAGCGCGCGAACGACCGGACCGCCGCCTTCGATGCATTGTAGACGCTGAGGTTCGCCATCCCTTTGTTTCCGACGATGGACGCGTTGAGAACGATGGCGCCCTTGTCGATCATCAGCGGCAACAGCGTCTGCACGGTGAAGAAAACGCCTTTGACGTTGATGTCGAACGTCTTCGCGAAGAAAGCCTCGTCCGTTTCCCCGAGAATATTGTTTTCGGCGATGCCGGCATTCGCGAAGAGAATATCGATACGGTCCTCGCGACGGTCGATCTCCGCCTTCAGTTTTTCGAGACCGTCGAGCGTTCCGGCATCCGAGACGACGCCGACCGCGCGGTCGCCGAGCACGGTCAAGGCCGCGTTCAGCGTCGTTGCCGTCCGCCCCGTCACATAGACCCGCTCAACGCCCCCTTCGAGGAATGCCTCTGCCGTTGCGAGGCCGATCCCCGATGTACCGCCAGTGATCACAGCCACTTTTCCTGCAAAATTCGGGCTCATTCAACTATCCGATCCTAAATCCCGTAAAACCATATTACGGTATTTCGGTTTTATTGTAATATTGAAACAAGTCAAGCTTGATGGTAAGGGATGCTCCATGGCTCAGTTTTTTCATCCCTCGACGGACGATATCACCTTGTCGGGCGTTCTCGCGGCTCTCGGAGAGCCTGCACGACTTCGCATCGTCCGCGCATTGGCGACATGTCCCGAAGGCCGCAATTGCGGAGAGGCTGCGCCCGATCTGCAGCTTCCCCGCTCCACGCTGTCCAACCATTTCCGGATTCTGAGAGAATCGGGACTGGTTCGCATGCAGAAGAAGGGCGTGGAAAACATCAACGCCCTTCGCTTCGACGACATCGAACTGCGGTTTCCGGGGCTCTTGACCGGCATTCTGTCTTACGAGAACACCGATTGACCACGCCGCGGATGTCTCACACGCGGATCACGTAATCCTTGCGAGTCGTTTCAAGCACTTCCCAGCTTCCCTTGAAGCCGGGCCTGAGGACGAGGCTGTCGCCTGTTTTCAGGTCGAAGCGCTCGCCGTCATCGCCGGTGACGATGGAGTGGCCGGAGAGGATGTGGAAATATTCCCACTCCTCATAGACGATCCGCCACTTGCCGGGCGTCGCCTCCCAGATGCCGGCATAGAGGCCGCCGGGGGCTTCCTCGACGTTCCAGGTGCGGAACTCCGGATTGCCGGAGATCAGGCGGTCCTCGGCGGGGGCGCCGATATCGGGCTGGATGCCGGTGATGTCGAAGCTGAGCGCACGGGTCATCGGCGTCAGACCTTCGCCAGGGATTGATCGAGATCGGCGACGATGTCGGCCGCATCCTCGATGCCGATCGACAGGCGGACGACCTCCGGACCTGCCCCGGCCGCCACCAGCTGTTCGTCGTTCAACTGGCTGTGCGTCGTGGAGGCGGGGTGGATGACGAGCGAGCGCGTGTCGCCGATATTGGCGAGATGCGAGAGCATCGCGACGCCTTCCACGAAGGCCTTGCCTGCGGCATAGCCGCCCTTGAGGCCGAAGGTGAACACGGCGCCAGCCCCGCGCGGCGAATAGCGCTGTTGCAGCGCATGGTTCGCGTCGCTCTCGAGACCGGCATAGTTGACCCAGGCGACCTTCTCGTGTCCGGCGAGAAAGCGCGCGACGACCAGCGCATTGTCGCAATGGCGCTGCATGCGCAGCGGCAGCGTCTCGATGCCGGTGAGCAGCATGAAGGCGTTGAAAGGCGAAATGGCCGGCCCGAGATCGCGCAGGCCCAGCACGCGGCATGCGATGGCAAAGGCGATATTGCCGAAGGTCGTGTGCAGCACCATGCCGTTGTAATCGGGGCGCGGCTCCGACAGCGCGGGATATTTGCCGGACGCCGACCAGTCGAACGTGCCGCCATCGACAAGGATGCCGCCCATCGAATTGCCATGGCCGCCCATGAACTTGGTCAGCGAATGCACCACGATATCGGCGCCGTGCTCGATCGGCCGCACGAGATAGGGCGTCGCCATGGTGTTGTCGACGATCAGCGGCAGGCCGTTGCGATGGGCGATCTCGGCGATGGCCTCGATATCGACGAAGGTGCCGCCGGGATTGGCAAGGCTCTCGATGAAGATCGCCTTGGTGCGGCCGTCGATCTGCTCTTCGAAGCTTTCCGGCTTGGCCGTATCGGCCCAGCGGACCTGCCAGTCGAAGGATTTGAAAGCCTGCCCGAACTGGTTGATCGAACCGCCGTAAAGCCTGCGGGCGGCAATGAAATTGTCGCCCGGCGACATCAGCGCGTGAAACGCGATCAGCTGGGCCGCATGGCCGGAAGCGACCGCCAGCGCCGCCGTTCCGCCCTCGAGCGCGGCGACGCGCTCCTCCAGCACGGCCTGCGTCGGGTTCATGATGCGGGTGTAGATGTTGCCGAAGGACTGGAGCCCGAACAGCGAGGCGGCATGGTCGGCATCGTCGAAGACGAAGCTCGTCGTCTGATAGATCGGCGTCGCCCGCGCGCCCGTCGTCGGATCCGGCTGCGCGCCGGCGTGTACGGCCAATGTGTTGAACCCCGGTGCATGCGTCATGTCTCATCCTCCCTGTCGCAAGCGCCCCCTGGCGGCGCCCGATGTGGTGCGTCGTCTCGGCAGGACTGCGACCACGGTCGCATTCCCGGCCTTAACGTTCTTTCGCTCGGCACATTACCGAGAGCCAAGCGGGACAGGAAGAGGCAAACGGGCCGTCGACGGAGAGGCGCGGCGGCGCGTACATCGGTCACAGGTACATTAGGGCTTCATAGGCTAGCCAAAGCCGCATGAAGCCGAAGAGTGCGGACGACTTGGGGCTTTGCCCCACGAATTTGAAGTTGTGCCTGACGTAGTATACCACCTAACTTACGGAAGTGAGGAAAGATGGTTTTAAGGGCGGGAGTAAATTGGCAGCCGACTCGCATAGAGCGCGTGAACGATGTGCTGAACACCAGCACCAAGCCACTTTTGGTCGTTACCGACGTTGGCTTGGCTCTCTTAAAATATATTGGCAATGCTCAGGGAGAGGATGCCCTCGTAGCTGAGTTGCTCGCTGCGGAACTGGCAGCAATGATAGGTCTCATAACGCCGGACTTCGCTGTAAAGCGGATACCTGTTATTCCTACAAGGAACCCGTTTGTAATTGCACAATCGGGGCCAGCGTTCTTCTCACGTTGGGAACCCGCAACTACTCTCGCGCCAAACTCCCAACTCCTGAGAAGCTTGAGAGATCCAAGGGATATCGCGAAACTTGTCGTTTTTGACACGTGGCTACGCAATAAAGATCGTTTCTCCATGGCAGGTCACGGCGGCGTCGTTAACTATGACAACATCTTGATCGTACCGGACAAGCGAAAGTCCAGATTGCTTATTATCGACCACAGCCATGCCTTCGCTGAGACTACGTTGGAGGATGAAATCAACGCAGACTGGGCGAATGAAGAGCAGGTTTATGGGTTGTTTAACGAGTTCGCTCCGATATTACGACGGCGTGATGTGGAAGCGGCGATCAATGTTGTTTGCTCTCTGGCCCCGGGTGACATAAGGGATGCGTGCAGATCTACGCCTATCGAATGGGGCTTTGGTCGGCCTCTTGCCGACCTGCTTTCAGAGTTGCTGATTCAACGAGCAGCAAGAATGCAAAGCTGGCTTCCAACTGCAATCTTCGACCAGTTAGAACTAAATTTTGAAGGAAAGGAGGGTTAAAATGGATGCTCTCAAGCTTTTCTACAGCATCATTCAGTTTAGCCCTTTTCCTGAGCGCTTCGAATATGTTAATGCGGGAGTTGTTGTATTTGATGTGGGCAATAAAGAGATATCTCTCAGGATGGCCGACGACTTGTCGCGAGTGAAGAAATTCTTCGGCGAGATTAATGCGATTTTTTTGAAACGCGCGCTTCATGATTTTGCTGAGCGGGTGAATTACCATTTCGATCGCACAGGCGTATCGGTTTCTTCTATTGATGATTTCAATTCGAAGCGCGCTGATCTGTTCCGCCTTACACCCTTGAACTCGGTGGCAGGCGACCGGCCCGAGATGGTTGCGAGTAAACTTTTCCATGAACTGGTTGTGTGGGACGCTCAACCGCGAAAAATTGAGCGTATCAACACGATGCTGACCAGCGCATTCCGTGAAGCGGGCGTCCTTCAGCTACTCGACAGACGGCCCGAGCCTGTTCGCATCGAACAGTATGGTGTTAGCATCCAAGCGGATTATGGATACCAAAATGGTGTCTATAATCTGATCGACTCCGCGCGCTTCGACTCCCCGAACCGGGGGTTAGCCGAGGCTGGTAAACGCGTCCTGGAAGGCAAGGCACTTCGCGCGAACGCGTCAATGCGATTGATTGTGGTCGCTGAGTTTGGATCGCAGGCCGACAGTTTCGCCGAAAGCCTCCGCAGTGATTTTGAGCGGGTAGGAGCTAAGCTGTTCAAGATGGACGAAGTCGATGATCTCGCTGAAGAAATTCGCCGTACGGTCCACAATTAATATCAGGCCTCCTTCGTAGAACGCTGCTAGACCATCAAGACGTGACCGACACTTGGCCCATTTCCAAGTCGAGTTGTTGTGGTGCCGCTACTATCAGCGCACCACATCCTCAGGTACCCTCTCCTCACCCCACAAGCCGCGGATATTCGATGGCCGGGCAGCGGTCCATGACGACCTTGATTCCGCGCGCTTCGGCCTTGGTGGCGGCCGTGTCGTTGCGGACGGAGAGCTGGCCCCAGATCACCTTCGGCAGGGGATCGAGCGCGAGGGCTTCGTCCACCAGGGCCGGCAGGGCGTCGGCGGCGCGGAAGACGTCGATCATGTCGATCGGCTCGGGAATATCGGCCAATCGCGCATAGACGGTGCGGCCCTGAAGCTGCGTGCCCGCAAGGCCCGGATTGACCGGATGGACGGTAAAACCCTTGCGCAGGAGGAAACCCATCACGCGATGGCTCGGACGCTGCGGATTGGCGGAAGCGCCGACGAGCGCGATGGTCCGCGTCGAGCGCAGAATATCGGCGAGATAGATATCCGGGTAGTGATCGTGATTCATTGGCGTCCTCCTGCTTCCCCTTTCTGACGTGCGCCTGAGATCTTTACCAACGGAAAAAACGTCGGAGAGGCCGACTGTTCCCGGAAAAATCGACTCTTCGTCGCAGCAGAGCCCCAAAGCACCTGTGCACAGGGCCTTGCGCGTCATAAAACTGTCATTCTCGCGGGCGGCGGTGCTTGCGGTCCGCCCTTGGTCTTGCGACAAAGGACGGGCGCTTCCGCCGCCACGCCTGCCCTCCGGTCTCCCCGTGCCGCTCGACGTTCTCCTCTTCATTCTCTTCGGCGCCCTGCTGCATGCGGGGTGGAACGCGATGGTGAAGGCCGGGACGGACAAATCGCTGGATGCCGCGATGATCGCGCTCGGCGCCGCCGTCATCGCCCTGCCCTTTCTGCCCTTCATGCCGCTGCCGGATGCGCGGGCGGTGCCGTTCCTGCTCGCCTCCGCCGTGCTGCAGTTCGGCTATTTCCATCTCGTCGCCGCCGCCTATACCGCTGGCGACATCGGGCTCGTCTACCCGCTGATGCGGGGCGGCGCGCCGTTGCTGATCGCCGCGACCAGCAGCATGATCGTCGGGGAAAAGCTCACCCAGGGTGCGACCCTCGGCATCCTCGCCATTTCCGCCGGCATCTTCACGCTCGCCTTCGAGGCGCGCCGCAGCGGCATGCGGGCGATCACGCTGGCGCTCGTCAATGCGCTCTTCATCGCCGCCTATACCTATGTCGACGGCATTGGCGCGCGCCTGTCCGGCCATGCCATCTCCTATACGCTGTGGATGGCCTTGCTGCCGCCCGTGCTGCTCTTCGGCTGGGCGATCTCGCGCCGGGGCGCCGCACCGGTGCTGCGCCACGTCCAGAACAATGGCTGGCGCGGCCTTGTCGGCGGGGCCGGCTCGATCGGCTCCTACGGCATCGCGCTCTGGGCGATGACCAAGGCCCCGGTCGCAACCGTCGCGGCCCTGCGCGAAACCTCGATCCTGTTTGCGATCGTGATTTCCGTCACCGTGCTGAAGGAGCGCATCAGCCCCTTCCGCATCGCGGCGGCCTGCCTCATCGCGCTCGGCGCCTTGATGCTGAAGCTCGCCTGACGGTCGTACATTCTCCGGTTTTGTCCTGCCGCCTCGTCCGATTTGGCTGGAATGCTTCAGGACCAGACCGGCGTCCGGTTCTCCAGAAACGCTGCAATTCCCTCGATCGCATCCGGCGTCAGCGCGCTTTCCGCCTCCACCCTGGCCGCCTCGGCAGCGGCCTCATCGCGCGAAAGGCAAGCCTGCCGGTCGAACGCCGCCTTCACGCGTCTCTGCGCGTCCTGCGATTTCGAGGCGATGACGGCCGCATATTTATCGACCACCTGCCGCAGATATTGTTTCGGGACGATGCGGTTGACGAGGCCGAAATCCTTGGCGGTGGAGGCGTCGATCGTCTCGCCGGTCAGGAGCATCTCCATCGCCTGCTTGCGGCCGGCGGCCCGCGCCAGCGCCACGGCCGCCCCCATCGGCGCAATGCCGATATTGACGCCGGGTGCGCAGAACGTCGCCGTGTCCGTGCAGATCGCGAGATCGCAGGCCGCCACCAGCTCGCATCCCGCAGCGGTCGCCAGTCCGTCGATCTCGGCGATGACGGGCTGCGGCAGGGCGGAGACGGTCGTCATCAGCCGGGCCGACAGGGCGAAGGCCGCCGCGAAGGCCGCCCGGCCCGCATCGTCGTCGGACCGGCGCCGGCTCAACGCCTCGAGATCGACGCCCGCCGAAAACACCGGGCCGGCCGCCGAAAGGATGACGACGCGCAGGGACGCGTCGCCCGCGGCCGCATCGAGTTCGCCGAGCAGCGCGTCGATGACCTCGCTGGACAGCGCGTTCAGCGGCGGATGGTTCAGCGTCAGGCGCAGCACGCCGCCGTCGCGTTCGCGCAGCACGAGGTCGCGCGGGTTCGGGCGGCGCAGGGAAACGATATCGGCCATGTCGGCTCCTCTTTTCAGGGTGAAAACGCGACCTCCAGCTACGCCGCCCGTCCCGCGCTTTCAAGCAGCCGAGGCGCAAATGGCCCAGGAAGCGGTGCAACCCCCGTCAAAATGCGGCGGATTTTGTGTGGTATCATAAAACCACATTGTTAAACCATTGATTTTACTAACCTCACATCCGGAAGCGTCGCGCAGCACCTCTTGACGGATCGTCCGGCCTCCGCTTATAAGCCACCCTGTTCGCGGGCGGTCACGTCCGCGTTCGTTTTTGCGGGTTCTGCTCTCGGGCGGCTCCCGCAAACCAAGCAACAAAAAACGCCCGGCGGCAACGTATCGGGTCCCAAACGAAAGAGTTTCATCATGTCAACCTTCGTTCAGAAGCCTGCAGAGGTGGAGAAGAAGTGGATCCTCATCGACGCCGAAGGCCTCGTTGTGGGTCGCGTCGCGACCATCATCGCCAACATCCTGCGCGGCAAGCATAAGGTCACCTACACTCCGCATGTCGACGACGGCGACAACGTCATCGTCATCAATGCCGAGAAGGCCGTGCTCACCGGCAAGAAGTACACCGACAAGAAGTACTACTGGCACACCGGCTATCCCGGCGGCATCAAGGAGCGCACCGCGCGCCAGATCATCGAAGGCCGCTTCCCGGAGCGCGTTCTCGAGAAGGCTGTCGAGCGCATGGTTCCCCGCGGTCCCCTCGGCCGTCGCCAGATGAAGAACCTTCGCGTCTACGCAGGCACGAACCATCCGCATGAAGCCCAGCAGCCGACCGTCCTCGACGTCGCCAAGCTGAACACGAAGAACGTAAGGAGCGCCTGATCGTGGCCGACCTCTCCTCTCTGAAAGAACTTGGCACGGTCGCGGAAGCCAGCAACGCTGCTCCCGTTCATGTCAAGAAGATCGACGCCCAGGGCCGCTCCTATGCGACCGGCAAGCGCAAGAACGCCGTTGCCCGCGTCTGGGTCAAGCCGGGCTCCGGCAAGATCACCATCAACGGCAAGGCCTACCCCGAGTATTTCGCACGTCCGGTTCTGCAGATGATCCTGCGCCAGCCGATCTTCGCGGCGGCTCGTGACGGCCAGTTCGACATCGACGCCACGGTTGCCGGCGGCGGTCTGTCCGGCCAGGCCGGTGCCGTTCGTCACGGCATCTCCAAGGCGCTGACCTATTACGAGCCGGGCCTGCGCACCGTGCTCAAGAAGGGTGGCTTCCTGACCCGCGACAGCCGCGTCGTCGAGCGTAAGAAGTACGGCAAGGCGAAGGCCCGTCGTTCGTTCCAGTTCTCCAAGCGTTAATCGCTTCGGATCTCGGACCATGGCAAAGGCGGGGCTTCGGCTCCGCCTTTTTTCGTTTGGGGATGTGGGCCGGCACGGCAGCCGCCGTAATTTCCGAGCCTCACGCCATGCTTCTACCGCGCGGGAGCGCCGGGCTCCTATCGCGCGGGATCGCCGGCGGCGTCAGCGATCGGTCCCGTCGGCAGCATCGGCACGATCGGAAGCTTGTCCAAAATCGCGGCAACCACGAGTGTGGCACCGGACGCGGTGAAATGACGGATATCGGCAAGATAGGGCAATCCGGCCGATGTCAGAGCACAGGTGTCGCCGGCTGACGGATTGCAGAACTTTTCCTCCGGAAACACCTTGATCGTCCGAGGGCTTGCCACAGCGTCGAGCACGGCACGGCTCCGCGCGCTGTTCTGGACGAAGTCGGCATAGGCGATCGTCACCTCCGGTTGCGCCACTCCGGCCAGCATCTGCTTCATGACCGTGTCGATGACGGGCGCGTCAGGTTGCGGATGGGGATAGACGAGAACAACACGACGGCCCGACGCCTCGATCGTCGCGATCGTGTCTTTCAGGCGCTGCTTGATCTCTGTCGGCACCTCATCCCCGGCGGACCGGATCACTCCGTCGATCTGGTATTCGGGATAGGACATGAACTTGACCCATGACGCCGCCATCACGACGGTGGTGATATCCGGAGTAGCAAGGATCTGCTCGAGCGCACGGGTGTTGAACAGGCTGCAATGCGCGCTCGGCTTGACGGAGGGAACCGATACGCCGGGAAGCGGAGCACAGTGGCCATGGGAGAGCTGCTGCAAGCTGATCCCGCGCACATCCAGTTCGCTTGCAAAAACCTTCGATAGGGATGCGGAGATGGAATCGCCCCAGATCGCATAGGTCACCGGATGGTCCGGGTTATGGAGACAGTCTTTCAAGGGGAAGACGGGAAGATCCATTTCGGCGGTATACTGGCACGCCTTGTTCCACTCGCTCTCGCGAAGCATCGCGGTGACCGCCGGCGGCAGTCTCCACGGCAGACCCTTGGTAACATTCCCTGCAACGCTGACGGACACGATGAGCACCGCCAGGGAGCCGATGAGGATCCGCAACGTCTTCCAGCCGATTCGCCGGGCACCGCTGCGCGTTCGGAACGGCTGCTCGACATATCGCCACGACAGAACGGCAACCGCGAGCGCCCCGAACGACAGGGCGAGCATCACCGGCAGGCCGGGTTCCGCCGCGTTGCGAATGCGCGCAAAGGCAAAGACCGGCTGGTGCCACAGGTAGAAGCTGTAGCTGACGAGGCCGAGCCCGACGAACGGCGGCAAGGACAGGAGACGCGCCGTGAGGGTTCCCTGTACCCCGAACACGAGCAGAAGGCCGGCCCCGAGAACAGGCCAGACCGTCAGAAACGAGGGCCACGCCTGCTGCGACGTCGGCACCAGGATGGAGAGGAGGACGAGCACGAGACCGGCCAGCGCCCCCACCTCGTTGGTGCGGCGGGATCGGGACGGCCCGACGAAGGAGAACAACGCGCCGGCCAGAAGCTCCCAGGCCCGGCTGCTCAGGAAATAGAAATTGATCGTCGGAAACGCTTCCACACCCACCAGGCACACGGCGAAACTGAGGAGGCAAAGCCCGCCAATCGCGGCAACGAGCATGCCTCTCCTCTTTCTTGCAAGAAACAGGACGAACACCGGAAACAGCAGATAGAACTGCTCTTCGACCGCCAGGCTCCAGGTGTGAAGCAGAGGCGCGCGACCCATGTCCGGCGCGAAATAGCCCTCCTTCGTTGCGAAGTGGATGTTGGAATAGGAAAACAGGCTCGCCAGAAGAGACTGCGCATAATTCTTGAAATCCAGAGGGATCATCCACATCCACGCGAAGGGAATCGTGGCCGCCAGCATGACCAACAGCGCGGGCAGGATGCGCCGGGCACGTCTGTCGTAAAACGCCCGCATCGAGAACGTACCGGCGTCGAGGTCCCGGACGATGAGGGCCGTAATGAGATATCCGCTGATGACGAAGAAGATATCGACCCCGAGAAATCCCCCGGGAAGAAACGGCAGGCCCGCGTGATGGAGGACGACGGCGGTTATGGCGACGGCGCGAAGCCCATCGATCTCACGTCTATACAGCATTCCGTCCCATCCAGATCAGGCCCACATACATCGATATACCGTATTTTAGTCATATATTTCGATCAAGGCTTTCTATCCGCGACTGGCCCCGTCCCGGTGCCGTTTCTGCCGCGCCGATCCGCCGACGGTCAACGAAAGTGGCTTGCGAGCGAAACCGAAATCCCGCACGTTCCGGCGCAACGCGCTTCGGAGTTTTCATGGCATCCAAGACCATCGATCATGCGATCACGGCCCCGTCGCTGAAGAGCGCTGCATCGGATCCGACCCATGCGGGGATCCTGTCCTTCATGCGGCGGAAATATAGCAAGCGTCTGGCGGGGGCCGATGTCGTGGTCTGGGGCATTCCGTTCGATGCGGCGACGTCCAACCGGCCGGGCGCCCGCTTCGGGCCGCAGGCGATCCGCAGGGCGTCGGCCATCTTCGACAATGATCCGCAATATCCGTTCCAGCGCGACCTGTTTGCCGAGATGGCGGTGATCGATGCCGGCGATTGCCTGCTCGATTACGGGCATCACGCGAAGACGCCGGCGACGATCGCGCGGGAGGCGGCACGGATCCTCAAATCGGTGCCCTATCTGCTGACGCTCGGCGGCGACCATTTCGTCACGCTGCCGCTCCTGCGCGCACACGCCGCACAGCATGGGCCGCTCGCCCTCGTCCAGTTCGATGCGCATCAGGATACCTGGCCCGACGCGGAGGGTCGGATCGATCACGGCTCTTTCGTGGGCCGGGCCGTGCGCGAGGGGCTGATCGATCCCGCCCGCTCCATCCAGGTCGGCATCCGCACCCATGCGCCGGAGGATTTCGGCATTCGCATTCTCTATGGCGATGCGGTCGAGGAGATGAGCGCCTCGGCCATCGCCGACGACATTCTCGCCCACACCCAGGGTGCCGCCGCCTATCTCACCGTCGATATCGACTGCCTCGATCCGGCCTATGCTCCGGGCACGGGCACGCCGGTTTCAGGCGGATTGTCGAGCGCCAAGCTCCTCTCGGTGCTGCGCAAGCTTGCGCCTCTCGACATTCGCGGCTCCGACGTCGTCGAGGTCGCGCCGGCCTATGACCATGCCGACATCACCGCCATTGCTGCATCCACCGTCGCGATGTATATGCTCGGCCTGCGTGCGGAGCGGCTTGCCACTGGGCGATGATGCTTTCCAGCAGCGGTCGCCGCACTGTTATCAAACGGAATCAAGGGCGTGAGAGACTGAGTCCGGCGCACGCCCCAACCTCTTGAACCGACGGGACAAAGACATGACGGCTAAGATCTTCATCGATGGCGAACACGGCACAACGGGACTGCAGATCCGCGCCCGCATGGCCGACCGCAAGGATGTCGAGCTCCTGTCCATCCCGGAGGCCGAGCGGCGCAATGCGTCCCTGCGCGAAGACCTTCTGAACAGCGCCGACATCGCCATTCTCTGCCTGCCCGACGATGCGTCGAAGCAGGCCGTCTCCATGCTGTCCGGCAACAACGCCGTGCGCATCATCGATACCTCCACCGCCTACCGCGTCGCGCCGGACTGGGCCTATGGCTTTGCCGAAATGGATGCCGCCCAGGCCGACAAGATCCGCGCCGCGCGCCTCGTCGCCAATCCCGGCTGCTACCCCACCGGCGCCATCGGTCTCGTGCGGCCGCTGCGCCAGGCAGGCATCCTGCCGGAGAGCTATCCGGTCAGCGTCAATGCCATTTCCGGCTACACCGGCGGCGGCAAGCAGATGATCGCCCAGATCGAGGACCCCGCAAACCCCGATCCGATCACCTCGCCGGGCTTCCTCTACGGCCTGCCGCTCAAGCACAAGCATGTCGCCGAGATGAAGATCCACGGCATGCTCGGGCGCACGCCGCTGTTCGCCCCCTCGGTCGGCAAGTTCCCGCAAGGCATGATCGTGCAGGTGCCGCTGTTCCTCGAAGAGGTCGGCAACGGCGCGACGCTGGAAAGCATCCATGGCGCGCTCGTTGCGCATTATGCCGGCCAGTCCGTGGTCGAGGTCGTGCCGCTGGAGGTGAGCGCCGCATTGCCGCGCGTCGATGCCGTAGAACTGGCCGGCACGGACCGCATGAAGCTCTTCGTCTTCGGAACGCCCGGCGGCGAGCATGTCAACCTCGTGGCGCTGCTCGACAATCTCGGCAAGGGTGCCTCCGGCGCCGCCGTCCAGAACATGGACCTGATGCTGTCGGCCTGAGCCGGGCACCCTGTCGCTTCAACGACACATCGCCTCGGCGCCCTTGCGGCACCGGGGCGTTTTCCTGTCCGGCCGGCGGGATCTTTGGACGGTCTCAGCCGCGCACGACGTCCGTTTCCAGCGGATATGCGCCGAAGAAGCCGCGGAAGTGGGCTATGGCGAAGCCCAGCACGACGAGCGCGCCGCCCTGGTGCGCGACACCCCAGCCGATCGGGACCTGCAGCAGCAGCGTCATGATGCCGATCGATGCCTGGACCAGCACCAGAGCGGCGAGAACGACGGCCCGCCTGGCATGGGTCGATCGCGGGGCCAGGCGCAGGTTTGCGATCATGTGCCCGAGGACCATCGCCAGCAGGAGATAGGCGCCGCAGCGGTGCACGAACTGGACCGTCTTCGGGTTCTCGAACAGGTTCAGCCAGGCCGGGCTCTGAAGGAAGAGGTCGCCCGGGATCAGGGCGCCGTCCATCAGCGGCCAGGTGTTGTAGCTCAGGCCCGCATCGAGCCCGGCGACCAGCGCGCCGAGATAAATCTGCACCAGCGCCATGAAGGCGATCGCGCCGGCGACCACATAGGAATAGCGCGTCGGCGGCGCGGCGTCCCGATGCGGCGTCAGGCCGCGCAGGATCCACAGACAGGCCGAGAAGATCAGACAGGCGATGATCAGATGGGTCGCCAGCCGGTACTGGCTGACATCCGTACGGTTGACGAGGCCCGAGGAGACCATCCACCAGCCGACGAAGCCCTGGAAGCCGCCGAGCGCCAGAATGCCGAGAAGCGGCAGCTTCTGCCGCCGCTCGATCCGGCCCGTCGCCCAGAAGACGGCGAGCGGCAGGGCGAAGATGACGCCGATCGAACGGGCGAGCGCCCGGTGCGCCCATTCCCACCAGAAGATAGTCTTGAAGCCGTCGATCGTCATGTCGCTGTTCATCTGCGCATATTGCGGGATCTGCTTGTAGAGCGTGAACTCCTCTTCCCACTCGGCTTGCGACAGAGGCGGGACGACGCCGTGGATCGGCTTCCATTCGGTGATGGACAGTCCCGATTCGGTGAGGCGCGTCGCACCGCCGACGAGCACCAGCGCAAACAGCGCGAAGACGACGACGCCGAGCCAGATGCGGATCTGCCGGCGGTGGCGGCTTGCGATATCGATGTCCCGCGTCGTTTCCTGCGTCATCATGGGGTTGGCACTGGTCATCGCACTGCTCCGTTCGCCTGCTGGCGGTCGCCGGGGACACGAAGGAAGAGATGTCCGCGGGGTCAGCGTTGATTTGCATCAGTCGGGCAGGCATGACAAGGAGTGCCTTTGCGGCATGCGGTCGCGGGCGATGCGTGTCCTGTCGTCCGGGCCCGGAAGAAGCAGCGGTTGGAGAGTTCGAAACAATGCCGGTACGCCTTCGCAAACTGATCGGGATGATCCTCCTCCTCGTGCTCGTCATTTCCTATGCGATCGTCGCCACCGTGATCGCCGAAGTCCGGCTCGGTGCCTCCCCCTGGTGGGTGCATCTCCTCTATTTCTTCTTCAGCGGCCTTCTCTGGGTGCTGCCGGCCATGCTCATCATCAAATGGATGGAAAAGCCCGGCAAGCGGTGAGACGATCGGGCGATGCTGAAGGGACTGGGACCACGCCGTTGAAGATCGCCGTCATCGCAGACATCCACGGCAATGCCGGAGCCCTCGAGGCGGTGCTGGCCGACATCGATGCGCAGGGCATCCGCACGATCGTCAATCTCGGCGACGCCCTCAGCGGCCCGATCGATCCTGCCCGCACGGCCGATCTTCTGATGGCGCGCGCGATCGTCTCGATCCGCGGCAACCACGATCGCGCCCTGCTGGCGGTGTCCCCCGGCGCCATGATCGCGACCGACCGCTTCACCCATGCGGCCCTATCGGATCGCCATTTCGCCTGGCTCGAAACCCTCCCGCCGACGAAGCGGCTGCCCGATCACGGGCTCTTCCTCTGCCACGGCACGCCGGAGAGCGACCTCACCTACTGGCTGGAGGAGGTCTCGCCGCAGGGTCTCGTGCATCGGGCCGCGGCTGCGCGCATCGCGCGGTTTGCGGCCGGCATCGAGGAACCCCTCCTCCTCTGCGGCCACACGCATATCCCGCGCCTCGTCACGCTCACCGATGCACGCATGGTCCTCAACCCCGGAAGCATCGGCTGCCCGGCCTATGCGGACGACGCACCGGTGCCGCACCGGGTGGAGACCGGAACGCCGCGCGCGTCCTATGCGGTGATCGACCGCGCCGCGGACGGCAGCCTCGACATCGCCTTCCGGCTGGTCGCCTACGACCATGCCGGCGCCGCGGCCCTGGCGGACGCGAACGGTCGCCCGGACTGGGCACGGGCTCTGGCCACCGGCTGGATGTAACGTTTCCGCACATTTTAACCTGTCGATAACCCCGTCTGCGAATATCGCCGGGGAGCCGGGCGAATCCACGCAGCCTTAAGTGAACATCAGACGCTTTACAGGCTAGATGCCGCCAACGTGTTTCAGACGGAGGGCTCATTCGCGATGAATGCCCAGATCAGCGCCTACTCCCTCGACGCACCGCGCGCCGCCCCCTATGGGCCGGTCGATCGCCGCCGCATGACGGGCGACAAGACCAACGTCGTCCTGCCGCCGGATCTCGTCGTCTCGGTGCATGTCGCGCTGTCGGCGCTGGAAGAGGACTGGCGCCTGCTGGAGGCGTCGAACCGCGTCTCGATGCATCAGAGCTACGACTGGTGCGCCAGCTGGCTCTCGACCCATGTCGAGCGTCCGCTGCTGGTGCGCGGCCGGCTCGGCGATCGCACGATCTTCATCCTGCCGCTCGAACTGATCCGCAACGGCCTGTTCCGCACGGCGCGCCTCATCGCCTCGCCGCACAGCAACATCAATACGGGGCTCTTTGCCGAGGATCTCGGCGGCCTGTCGCGCGAGCAGTTCGCCGCCGGCGTCATGGCCGGCCTCAGCGCCAAGCTCGCCGATGTCGCCGACATCGTCACGCTCGACAAGCTGCCGCTCGAATGGCGCGGCGAAGGTCACCCGCTCGCGGCGCTGCCCTCGATCCGGCATCAGAATTCCTCCTACCAGCTGCCGCTTTTCCCCGATTTCTCCGCCACGCTCGCACAGATCAATGCGAAGCGGCGGCGCAAGAAATTCCGCGTCTCCGAGCGGCGGATGGAGAGCTATGGAGGCTACGACTACATCGTCGGCGAGAGCCTCGACGAGCGTCGGGCGATCCTCGACGTCTTCCTGATCCAGAAGGCGGCGCGGTTCGAAGCGCTGGGGCTGCCCAACGTCTTCCGGGATGCCGCGACCCAGGCGTTCCTGCGCGCCGCGGTCTCGTGCACCGGTACGGCCGAGAACCATCCGCTGGCGCTCCACGCGCTGCGCCTGCGCGGCGATGGCGACAGTCGGATCGTGGCCGTCGCCGGCGTATCGCGCAAAGGCGACCACTTGATCTGCCAGTTCGGATCGATCGATGAAACGCTGGCTGCGGATGCCAGCCCCGGCGAACTCCTGTTTCACAGGATCATCGAGCGCGCCTGCGGCGACGGTGTCGCGCTGTTCGATTTCGGCATCGGCGACCAGCTCTACAAGCGGTCGTGGTGCACGATCGAGACGCCGCTCTACGACATTGTCGTGCCGCTGACGCTGCGCGGCCGGATCGCGGCCGGCGTCCACCGCGTCCTCGTCCGGCTCAAGCGCGCCATCAAGGCGAACCGTCAGGCCTATGGCCTGGTGCAGCGGCTTCGCCAGAAACATCAGGGCAAGGCAGCGCCAGAATCCGGCGCGTCCGACACGTCCGACGCGGACTAAAGCCGCGTCTCGGCAGCCTCAGGCGGCGCGGCGGCCCGGCTCCGGCAATGGCGTGTTCGCGACGGGGCGGTCTGCAAGGCTCGCCTCCATGATCTGGATGCGGTCGTAACCGGCTTCGGCGAATTCCGTGATGATCTCGACCATGTCCTCGGCCGACACCGCGGGCACCGAGAAGATGATCTCGATATCGCCGACACGCGCAAGGCGCGAGACCGCGGCCGCATCCGCATCCGCACAATCGACCAGAACGAGATCATAGGCGTCGGTCAGGGCCTCGATGATCGCCTGCAGGCGGTCGATGTCCTGCATGGCGAGCGCCGGGTCGGCCGTGCCGCTCGGGACGATATGCGCATCCGAACCGCGATCGGCATGAAGGGCGTCCGCAAAAGGGATATCCTGCGCCAGAAGATTGGTGATGCCCGGAAGCCCGGCCGACATCGCCATCTGGCCCGTCGGGCAGCCCGATGCCGTGAGATCGATCAGCACGACGCGCCGCCCCTCCTCCGCGACCATCCGCGCAAGCGCCACCGTCTGGGCGGAGCCGGCATCGCCCGTCGGCGAGACGACGAAGGCGAGCGGCACCTGATCGAGGATCAGTGCGGCCGCGACGTTTTCCACGAAGAAGCCGTCGAGCGGCACCTCGGCCTCGGGGTGTTGCTCCTCACGATCCTCCTCAGCGGGAATGGCCGCGGCCGAAGCGACCGCAAGGTCGGGGCCGGCGGCGGCCGGACGTGTGATCTCGCGCCCGCTTTCGCCCGGCGCCGGCTTCTGCCGAAAGCTCCAGGCGCGCTTGGGCGCGGGAGCTGGCGGCAGTGGCGTCGGGGGGACCGGCTGCGTGGCGACGGCGAGCGGCACCGGAACGGGTGCGCCGACCGGACGCAAAGCGCGACCGCTGAACAGCTCCTGCAGCAGGATGACGACGCAGCTCAGCAGGAAAGCGGCCAAGCCGGCGACGATGGTGATCGGCAGGATTTTTGGAAAACTCGCTTCCGTCGGCGCGACGGCGCTGGAGATCACGCGCGCGTCGGCCGGAGCCGCACTCGCGCCGGTGCGCGAGCTCGCCTCGCGATAGCGCGAAAGATAGGTTTCCAGAAGCTGGCGCTGCGCGGCAGCCTCGCGTTCCAGCGCGCGCAGCCCCACCTCGTCCTCGCCGGCCTTGGCGGAGGAGGCCTTCAGCGTATTCATCTGTTGGGTCAGCTGGCGCTCGCGCAGTTCGCCGACCTTCGCCTCGTTTTCGAGGCTCGCCAGAATCTTCTGCGTCTCTTCGCGGATCTGCGCGCGGATGCCCGTCAGCTGCGAACGCAGCGCCTTGATGCGCGGATGGCCTTCGAGCAGCGTGGTCGAGAGGTCGGCGATCTGGTTCTGGATCTGCGATTCGGATTCTTTCAGCCGCTGGATCATGGCCGAGCCGACCACCTCGTTCAGCGTGTCGGCGCCGCGGCCGCTGGACAGAGCGGCGCGGACGTTTTCTGCTCGCGCCTCCGCCGTCGCCCGCTCTCCCCGCACGCGGGCAAGTTCCGTCGAGATGTCGGTCAACTGGCGGGTGGCGAACGTGCCGGTGTCGCCGGAGGGCAAAAGGTCGGCGCTGGAGCGATAGTCCGCGATCTTCGCCTCGGCCGCCCGAACCTTTTCGCGCAGGTTGGCGATCTCGGGCTCCAGCCAGCGGCTGGCCTCGGTGTTGGAATCGAGCTTCGCCCCGGCCTTCAGCGACAGATAGATCTTCGCCATCTCGTTTGGAATGGCGGCGGCGAGCGCGCGGTCCTTGGAGGTGAACTGGATGCCGATGACCCGCGATTTCTCGACCTGATAGACCTGCAGCTTTTCCTGGAATTCCTTCAGCACCCGTTCCTCGGGCGGCATGTCGAGCGGATTGCGCTTGAGGCCGAGCATGACGAGAATGTCGGAGATGGCGGAGGGATCGGCCGTCGGATCGAACTCCTTCAGCTCGTGCAGGCGCATGTTGCGCGCCACCTGCTTGATGAGATCGACGGAGCGCAGCAGCTGGACTTCGCTCGAAATCCCCGGCTCGTCGAAGGATGTCGCGCTCGCAGCAGACGGCTGCAGGGTCATCGAGCTGAATTCCGGCTCGCGCGGCTCGATCAGAAGGCGCGCCTCGCTGTCGTAGCGCGGCGAGATCATGTGGGCTGCGGTAAAGGCAAGCGCCGCGACGGCCACCGTGGTCAGGAGCACCCGTGTCCGGCGACGCCAGATCGCCCGGAACAGACCGCCGAGATCGATATCAACATCCTGTTGATTGCCGCTAAAGCCTGACATCCACGCACCTGCACCCGAGCCCTGTTGGCGGCCACGGTAAACAAAGATGGTAACCCGAGCGTTAACGCCGCGCGCCAAGGCCTTGGGCCACATTACTTTAGCACTCCCGGAAACGTTACCGTCCCGGGCACGCCTTTACCGGCTGTTAACCCTAACAGATCGATAACACCCTTACGTTCATCCTTGAAACGCGAGAATCGCATGACCTTCGCACGATTGAAGTCAGGTCTGGCCTTGGGTATCGCCCTGCTGTCGGTGACGATGGCGGGCTGCAGCAGCTACGAGCCTGCGCCCCGGGCGTTCAGCGAAGCCACCATCCAGCCCTACCGGCTGGACAGCGGCGACCGCCTGCGCATCAGCGTGTTCGAGCAGGCCGGCCTGACCGGCTCCTATACCGTCGATCAGGCCGGCTACGTCGCCTTCCCGCTGATCGGTTCGGTTCCCTCGCGCGGCCATACGCTGAGCGAGATGGAGACCATGATCGCGCAAAAGCTGCGCGCCGGATATCTGCGCGATCCCGACGTGACGATCGAGGTCGATCGCTATCGCTCGGTGTTCATCATGGGCGAGGTCGGACAGTCGGGCCAGTATTCCTATGTGCCGGGCATGACGGTGCAGAACGCCATCGCCGTTGCCGGAGGCTTCTCGCAGCGTGCCAACCAGAGAACGGTGGACGTGACGCGCAAGATCAACGGACGCATCGTCACCGGACGGGTGTCGATCTCCGATCCGATCATGGCGGGCGACACCGTCTATGTCCGCGAACGGCTGTTCTGACATCATGCAGCCAGATCCCGTGCAGCCAGATCCCATCCTGCCAGAGCCCTTCCAGTCAGAGCCCGTGCAGCAAGAGCCCTTTCAGCCAGAGCCCGTCCAGGCGAAACCGGCGTCCCAGACCCCTCTCCCGGCCGAGCCCCGGACGCAAGGCGGGCCGCTGCGGATCATCCATTGTTTCCGCTCGCCGGTCGGCGGCATCTTCCGGCATGTCCGCGATCTCGCGGCGGCCCATGCGGCCGCGGGCCATCAGGTCGGCATTCTCTGCGACAGCACGACCGGTGGCCCGCACGAGGAGCGGCTGTTCGAGGAGATCCATCCGCATCTGGCGCTCGGTCTCGTGCGCCTGCCGATCCGCCGCTCCATCGGCCCTTCGGACGCCAAGGCGCTGTGGACGAGCTACAAGGAGCTACGGCAGCTCGCGCCCGACATCCTCCATGGTCACGGTGCCAAGGGCGGTGCCCTCGCCCGCATGATCGGCACGGTCCTGCGCGTCAACGGCTCGCCCGTTGCCCGCCTCTATTCGCCGCATGGCGGCAGTCTTCATTTCGACCGGCGCACGTGGAAGGGCAAAGGCATCCTGGCGCTGGAACGCTTCCAGGAGCAGGCGACGGACGCGCTCGTCTTCGTCTGCAACTACGAGCGCGCCACCTACGAGGCGAAGGTCGGCCGCCCGCAGCCGCTGGCCGAAACGATCTATAACGGTGTCGAGGACGGCGAATTCCTGCCCGTCGAGCCGGCGCCGGACGCGGTGGATTTCCTCTATATCGGCATGCTGCGCGACATGAAGGGCCCCGACATCTTCATCGACGCGCTGGGCCGCACGGAGCGGCTCGCCGGCCGTCCGCTCAGCGCCATGATGATCGGCGACGGGCCGCAGCAGCAGGACTATCTGCGCATGAAGCTTCAGCGCGGGCTCGGCCGGCGCATCGGCATGCAGCCCGCCATGCCGGCGCGCGCGGCCTTTGCAAGCGCCCGCTTCGTCGTCGTTCCCTCGCGGGCGGAGTCCATGCCCTATATCGTGCTGGAGGCCGTGGCCGCCGGACGCCCCGTCATCGCCGCCCGCGTCGGCGGCATGCCGGAAATCCTCGGAATCGACAGCGCGGCGCTGGCCGAGCCCAACGACGCGCAGTCGCTCGCCAACATCATGCACCGCGCGCTCACCGAAGAAGGCTGGGCCCGCCGCACCATGCCCGAGCCCGAGCGCTTCAAGGCCACCTTCTCCTCGGCCACCATGGCCGCCGCGATGATGCGCCTCTACCGCCGGCTGGTGGCCGACGCGAAAAGCTGAGCGACGCGCGCCTCCGGCAGCCATGCCAACGGAGATGCGTCGTTTTTCCCGCACAGATCGTTGAATTGGCTGCGCAAATTTCCTTAACCCATTTGCCAACCGGTTGCATTGTGGTCGGCCCTGTAAACGTTTCTTAGCGCCTCCCTGCTATGTCTTTGCGAGCCAATGGCAGGATGGGCAGCGTCATGAACCAGATCGAGAAGCCGGAAACCTTCGACCCCGAGGCCTTGCGCCGGCAGATCTCCGAGATCCGGACGATCGCACGCGACGAGGTGCGGCCGGTCGAGGAGCGCCGCGAGCTCAATCCGCTGGCGCGACGGATCGCGGCCCAGTTCCGCGCCGATACCTATTCGCCCGCCATGGTGCTCGGCTGCCTGCGGCTGTTCGAATTCGCCGCCCTGTTCGTCATCGGCTACATCATCACCGGCCTCTATGTGGCCCCCGCCTTCGATCGCTGGGTGCAGTATTGCGCGATGCTTGCGGCCAGCTCGGCAATGGCGGTGGTTTTCCTGCAGTTTTCCGACGGCTACCAGATCCCCACGCTGCGCTCGGTGTCCCGCGCGCTGCCGCGCCTGCTCGGCGCCTGGACGCTCGCCTTCGGCGCCATCACCATCATCATGTTCTTCCTGAAGACCGGCGAGAGTTTCTCGCGCCTCTCCTTCGGCATCTGGTTCCTCGCCGGCGCGGCCTTCCTCCTGGTCGAGCGCGCCTTCATCGCCTTTTCCATCCGGCGCTGGGCGCGCAACGGCATGATGGAGCGCCGCGTCGTCATCGTCGGCGGCGGCCAGCCCGCCAAGGATCTCATCCGCGTCCTGGAGCAGCAGACCGACAACGACATCCGAATCTGCGGCATCTTCGACGATCGCGACGAGCGCCGCTCGCCCAACATCATCGCCGGCTATCCCAAGCTGGGCACCTTTTCCGAACTCGTGGATTTCGCCCGTCTCGCCCGCATCGACATGCTGATCATCGCGCTGCCGCTGTCGGCCGAGCGGCGCATTCTCGATCTCCTGCGCAAGCTCTGGATCCTGCCGGTGGATATCCGGCTCGCCGCCCACGCCGCCAATCTCCGCTTCCGCCCGCGCAGCTATTCGCATCTCGGCCAGGTGCCGATGCTCGACATCTTCGACAAGCCCATCGCCGACTGGGACTCGGTCGCCAAGCGCATCTTCGACGTCGTCTTCAGCATCGTCGCGCTCGTGCTCCTCTGGCCGGTCTTCATCGGCGCCGCGCTCGCCGTCAAGCTCAGCTCGCCCGGCCCGATCCTCTTCAAGCAGCTGCGCCACGGCTTCAACAATGAGCCGATCGAGGTCTACAAGTTCCGCTCGATGTACACGAATATGAGCGACCCCAGCGCGCGCAATGCGGTGACCAAGGGCGATCCGCGCGTCACCCGCGTCGGCCGCTTCCTGCGGAAATCCTCGATCGACGAGCTGCCGCAGATCTTCAACGTGCTGCGCGGACAGCTCTCGCTGGTCGGTCCCCGCCCCCATGCCGTCGCGGCGCAGACCGCCGACCGGAACTACAGCGATGTCGTCGAGGGCTATTTCGCCCGCCACCGCGTCAAGCCCGGCGTCACCGGCTGGGCGCAGATCAATGGCTGGCGCGGCGAGATCGACAATGACGAGAAGATCCGCTTCCGCACCGCCTTCGACCTGCACTATATCGAGAACTGGTCGCTCTGGTTCGACCTGAAGATCCTCTTCCTCACGCCGATCCGGCTTCTCAACACGGAAAACGCCTATTGAGCGCGATCGTCGCCCCCTCCGGCGTGGACCGGCCGCAGCTCGCGGCGGTCGGGCTTCTCGGCTCGGCGGCGGTGGCCTTCGGCGTGTTTCTCCAGGGCTTCGTCATGGTGGAGCCCTCCCCGCACGAGCTTTTCGTGGCCGCGCTCATCGGCATCTGGGCGTTCTGCGGCCTGCGCCTCTCGCGGTTCACCGCGCCGCTCTTCACGCTGCTCGTGCTCTTCATGATCGGCGGCATGTTGTCGCTGACGATGATGGACGATCTCGACGTCGCGCCGATGTACATGGCGGTCTCCGGCTTCCTCGCGATCACCTCCATCTTCTACGCCGCCATCATCGAGGCACGCCACGAGCGGCTGAAGCTGATGTTCCAGGCCTGGGTCTGGGCCGGCGTCTGCACGTCCAGCCTCGGCATTCTCGGCTATTTCGGGCTCATCCCCGGCGGCGAGGCCTTTACCCGCTATGATCGCGCCATGGGCGCCTTTCAGGATCCGAACGTCTTCGGTCCCTTTCTGGTCGCCCCCTCGCTCTATCTCATCCACGGCGTGCTCAAGGGCCGCCTGATCGACCTGCCGCTGCGCACGCTCGGCATCCTCGTCATGGCGCTCGGCCTGTTCCTGTCGTTTTCGCGCGCCGCCTGGGGGCTCTATCTGTTCTCGGCCTGCATGCTCGTCTTCATCCTGCTGCTAAAGGAGCGCACCGGCGCGTTCCGGCTCAAGATCCTCGTCATCGCGCTTGCCGGCGTGGTCTTCATGGTGGCCTCGCTGGTGGTCGCCCTGCAGATCCCCCAGGTCGCCGATCTGTTTTCCAGCCGCACGCAGCTCGTGCAGGATTATGACGGCGGCCATCTCGGCCGCTTCGAACGCCACCGCTTCGGCTTCCTCTTGTCCATGGAACGGCCGCTCGGCATCGGCCCGATGATGTTTTCCAAGATCTTTCCGGAAGACGAGCACAATGTCTGGCTCAAGTCCCTGACCTCCTATGGCTGGCTCGGCTTCGTCTCCTATGTGACGCTGATCGTCTGGACGCTGTCGATCGGCTTCCGCTTCCTGCTGCTCGACCGGCCGTGGCAGCCCTATCTGATGATCGCCTCGATCGTGCTGCTCGGACATGCCGGTATCGGAAATGTGATCGATACGGACCATTGGCGCCATTTCTATCTGCTCCTCGGGATCATCTGGGGTTGCGGCGCGCTCGAATACCGCTACAGCAGACGGTCGCAGGCACCGGGCCTGCAGAAGACGACGTCAGAAGGCGCAGCGGCCTGACACGCCACCGCGATCGAACATCATGACCACGCCGACCTCGAGCGAACCGAATGCGATCCAGGCGACCGACGCGTCTTCTCCCGACGCTTCCGTGCCCGAAGCTTCCGTGCCAGGAGCTTCCGTGACAGACGCCGATCGCGCCTCCCTGTCGATCCTGCAGGTGCTGGAGCCGTCCGGCGGCGGATCCGGCCGGCATTTCCTCGATCTCTGCCACGGCCTGTCGCGGCGCGGACATCGCGTCGAGGCGGTGTTTTCGCCGGTGCGGGCCGAGGAAAGCTTCGTGCGCGAGCTGAAATCGCTCGGGCTGCCCGCCATCCACAAGGTGGCGATGACCCGTTCGCCCGGCCGCGCCGACATCGCCGCCTGGAAGAAGCTGAACCGCATCATCTCCCGCGGCGGCTTCGACATCGTCCATGGCCACAGTTCCAAGGCCGGCGCGCTCGGCCGCCTGCGCCTGCCCGGCCGGCACGTGCCGCGCATCTATACGCCGCATGCCTTCCGCACGATGGATCCGACGCTCGGTGCCTCCGGCCGCAGGCTGTTCGGCTCGATCGAGAGCTTTCTCGGCCGGTTCTTCACCGACCACCTGATCTGCGTCTCGGACGACGAATTCCAGCATGCCCTCTCGCTCGGCATTCCCGAGAAACGCATGTCGGTCATCGTCAACGGCGTCGCGCAGCCGGTCAAGGACATGGCGCTGACGGTGCGGGCGAGCTTCGGCATCACGCCGGAGACCTTCGTCTTCGGCTATGTCGGCCGGCTGTCGCACCAGAAGGCGCCCGAGCGCCTGATCGAGGCGTTTCGCCATGCGGCGTCGAAGCTGCCGGAGGCGCATCTCATCATGGTCGGCTATGGCGAGCAGGACGCACAGATGCGTGCGGCGATCGCCGCGAGCGGCCTGCAGAGCCGCATCCATCTCACCTCCGCCTTCTCCGGCCCGCAGGCCATTCCCGCCTTCGACTGCCTCGTCATGCCGAGCCGCTACGAGGCCATGTCCTATGTGATGCTGGAGGCGGCGGCCGCCGGCCGGCCGATCGTGACCACCGCGATCGGCGGCGCGACGACCGCCGTCGAGGACGGCGTGACCGGCATCATCGTGCCCAATGACGGCGACGCCACCCGGCTTGCAAGCGCCATGGTCACCCTTGCCGAGCCCGCCGCCTATCAGGCCTTTCGCGCCGCGGCCGAGCATGCCCGCGCGCGCTTTGCCATCGATGTGATGATCGACAAGACCGAGGCCGTCTACCGGACGGTCCGTTCCCGCCGCTAGATCGATCTATCGCCGGAATCACTTGCCGGACATGCAAAAGCGCCTGCCGGAGGTCCGACAGGCGCTTTCTCGTTTCAAGCGGCAGGCCGCAAGGTCGCCTTGAGATCAATAGGGCGAATTGCAGATCCGGCGCGGGCCGTTATAGGGCTGGTAGCTGTTGTCATAGGCGCGATAGGACCGGTAGCGGGCCTGGCACCAGGCGATATGCGAATTTCCGCCATAGACCCGGCGATAGCCCGGTGCCGCATAGCGTGGCTGGCTGAGCGCGCCGCCGATGATCGCCCCGGCAGCAAGACCGCCCAGGGCAAGACCCAGGCCCCGATCGCGGCGGTAATAGCGGTCGCGATAGCGCCGATCGTAGCGGTAGCCCCGGTCGCCGCGCCAGTCGCCGCGGCGATATTCTCCGCGCCGGCCGCGCCAGTCTCCGCGATCCCAGCCCCCGCGCCCGTGGCGGCGGATGATGTAGCGGTCGCGCACCTGCTGGACATCGGTGCTGGTCTGCACCGGCTCGACTTTCGGCAGCGGCATGGCGCTGACCGGCCCGATCCCGGAAAAGGCGGTCACGAGCGATACGAATGCGATGATGAGCTTTTTCATGGTGTCTCCTTCCGTGAAAGAAGAATTAGGACGCGCGCGGCCGGAGGCAATATCCAGCCCACGCTCCGGGCATCACGATAGCGCGACTGCGGGGCATCCCAGCGCAACCAACCGGCCCATCCACCATTTTCTCGATCCCCCTCCATTTTCCCCTTGCACCTGCAAGCCTGAGAATATAGGCCTTCCCTCGGAACGGAATGTAGCGCAGCCCGGTAGCGCACTTGACTGGGGGTCAAGGGGTCGTCGGTTCGAATCCGGCCATTCCGACCATTTTTAAGGGGTTCCCCACCCCGCCTTCGGCTCTGGTCACTGTCCGGGCCCCGCCAGATGGCGTCGTGCGCTTCTCCTCATCGTCAAGCATCGCATCGCCGAACGGTTGCGTTCTTTCGGACGCAGGACAGGCATAGGCAAAATGTGGGAGCGCGGCGAAGCGGCTTTGCCCGACGCTCGCCCTGTAAAGTTCATTTAAACCGACCGGCACCCGAGCCGCCCGGCATATTCCCGAATTGCACTTTGCCGATGACCGCGAGGACAGAGCGCAAGGATACGATCGCCGATTTCCTGGACGGTCTCGATCGCATCGACCTGCGCGGCCTTTCGACTTTCGACAGCTTCGACGCGTTGATGAGCGGAACCGCCGCCCACGACGTCCCCGGCGGCGGCGCCAAAGGCGACCAGCTGATCGTCAAGGGCATCTCCCTGCAGGACCTTTCTGCCTCCGACTTTCTCTTTTGACGCTTGCCGACGGGATACCGATCCGCCGCCCCTACCCGAATGATCGGTTCACCCTAGGTTCATCCCTTGCCGTCTAATAGTAAGACTTACTTAGCAAGGATGACCCCATGACCAAGTTTACCCAGGTTCTCGGCGCTGCTGCCGTCGCCGCCGTTCTCGGCCTCACGAGCTTCACGACCGCGTCTGCCGCGCCGATCGCGCTCGCGCCCGTACAGCTGACGACCGATGCGCAGGCGGTTCAGTACCGTCATCGCGACGACCGTCCCCGGTGGATCAAGCGTCACGATCGTCGCCACGAGCGCCGCATGGAACGTCGCGACGAGCGTCGTGGCTACTGGCGCGGTCACCGCGGCTATCGCGAGGCGCGTCGTGGCTATCGCCGCCACAGCGACGGCTATTACTACGCACCGGAAGTCTTCCGTCTCGTCATTCGATAAGCCCGAAACCGGCCGTCGCCCTGCAAAGGGCGGCGGCTTTTCTCTGCCTCGCCATCGCGCCTCGGCCGATGCACCGTCCGCTCTCACCTCATGTCGGACGGGACGATGAACCCGCGGCCCTCCTCCCCGGCCGCTTATGAGCGTGGGATATCGCCGAGATGGCGGCGCCTCCACGGCTGCGCATGCTTTTCGTCAGACGCGCACAGGACCCTCTCCGTCGTTCTCCTGTTCGGCGCCCTTGAGAAGGAGACAGACATGCAGACGCTATTTCTTCACCTGCGCAAGGGCGACGTGACCGTCCGCGATGCGGAGGGACAGGATTTCGAGACGATCCTTGCGGCAAAGGATGCAGCGGCCGGTTCGCTCCGGGAGATCAGCGCCGAACAGCTGATTGCCAACCAGCGTCTGCTGATCGATTCCATCGAGATCCGCGACGCGCAGGATCGACTGCTGGCGACCGTGAACACGGACGAGACCATCCTGCCTCTTCTTCCCTGGCGCCTGCAAAAAGCCTGACGACAGCGCCCCGGCACAAGCTCATGGCTGCGACCGGCCCAAGCCTTCCGCGTTTGGCAGGCTTTCGAACGAAGGTTGCTGCCCGCATCAATGGCAATTGCTAACGTAAGCGCCATCGTCTAAGTTATGGCAAAATACCGATCTACATTTCTTGACATTTTTTCTGACTTCGCTTGCACGCGCGAGCGCTTGTTTCCTTTCGATACAGTTTCGAACCGCATCCGATGCAGCGACTGTTCTCTTTACAAGCAGATCGCGCACGAACTTTGCCGCCTTGCGACGAAAATTCGAGCGTTCGAAGGTGAATGACTGTCTATTTTTTCAAGAATATCACCATAGGGGAGGATCATCATGGGGCAGATCAGCAGCAATACGACGAAAACCGTGAACGGCGTCACCAATTTCTCGATCGGGAGCGATGCCTATAGCTGGGCCAACGGCTTCTATAACGTGTCGGTCTACTCCGACAACGTGGTGACCGCGACGTTCAATCTGTCGGGAAGCGATTGGGGGTTCGGGCTTCTCAGCGTTCTCGGCCGCACGAAGGTCGTCATCAACGACAGCGCCACCGGCGGCAATCGCTATATCGGCATCGTCGATCTTGCCAATGAGGGCGGCAATGTCGTGACCCTCAACAAGACGTCCGTCGATATGTTCAAAGGCAGTTCCGGCACCGACAAGATCACCACGGGCGCGGTCTATGTCGGCACGATCGCCCTTCAAGGTGGCGATGATGCGGTGATCACCGGCAAGGGATATGTCGAGATCATCGATGTGGGCAGCGGCAGGAACACGGTCCAGATCTCGGCGGGCGGAGACGGCGTCGGCTACATCCGATCGGGTCAGGATGCCGACCGGGTCACCACGCTCGGCGAAACGGAAGTGGGCATCATTTCGACCGGCAGCGGAGCCGACCGGATCGTGACCTCCGGCTATTCGGATTTCATCGATTCCGGCCGCGGCAAGGACGTCGTCTCGCTCGGTGCCGGTGGCGCGCAATTGGTCAATCTGGGCCGGGATGCGGACACCGTCATCGTCCACGCGACCGACAGCTTCGTCACGATCGATGGCGGCGGAAACGTCTCTACGGCTGCGGATCTCGACAGCGATACTGTGGACTTCAGCGCACTCGTCGCACGGATCGATGTGAACCTCCTGAACGATGGAGGCGTCGTCCAGACCGGGGAAGGTTACTTCACGCTGATCAATATCGAGAACGTGATCGGCAGCGGCAACAACGACACGCTGTTCGGCTCGAACGAGGTCAACATCTTCATTGGCAATGCCGGAAACGACCGGCTGTTCGGCGGTTTGGGTGCGGACGATCTCACCGGCGGCGCTGGTGCCGACCGCTTCCTGTTCGAATCCGTGAAGGACTCGACGGTGGCCACGGCCGGCCGCGATACGATCTTCGATTTCTCTGGAACGGCGGGAGATCGCATCGACCTCTCGGTGATTGATGCCAGTTCGCTCCTGTCGGGCAATCAGGCGTTCAAGTTCATCGGTACGGCCGCCTTTACGGGGCAAGCCGGAGACCTGCGCTATGTGAAGCAGGCGTCGGACACCTATATCTATGGCGACGTCAACGGCGACAAGACGGCCGATTTCGCCATCCATCTGGACGATGCCGTCACCCTGTCGAAGGATTTCTTCATCCTCTGAGGGCCTATTCTCCGAGGGCCCTCTTCTCCGTGGGCCCTCTTCTCGGTGGCTAGTCGCGCGCGCGGCACGGGCAAGACAGCAAAACGCCGTCCAGTCGAGGCAGGAATGCCCCGTCTGGACGGCGTTCGTTCGGGTCGCGATTACGGCGTCGGGCAGGCTGCGCCGGAGGCGGTCGTCGTGGCGCCGGGTGCGCAGGGCTGATCGCCGGTCATCGGCGCGGTTCCCGTCGGTGCAGCACCGCTGCCGGCGCTTGTACCGGTCGTGGTGGACATGGCGCCGGTCGCGCCGCCGCTGGCACCCGAGGCCGGCTGGTCGCCCGTCATCGGTGCGGTGCCGGGCGTGGTCGCCTCGGTCGAGCCGGCCGTTCCTGCCGTGCCCGCCGCGCTGCCTGCGGCTGTCGTGTTCGGCTGGTCGCCCGTCATCGGGGCTGCACCGTTCGCAGCACCCGAAGCGCTGGTGCCGGTCTGTGCGACGGCCGTTCCGGCCAGGCTCAGCGCAACCAGCGCTGCGGTCAAATAGGTCTTTACCATGGGTCTCATCTCCTCTTCTTCACCAGGCTTTCTGCCGGCTTGAGGTCAGTTGAACCATGTCGAGGCAACCCTGTTCCCTCCGGCCGGCGCATTCGCCCTGCTCGGAGAGCAACCGTCCGGAAACGGACGGAGAAACGCTGGAGGGAACGTTTTGGCGCATGACTCCGCGCTTAAACACAGCCGGTCCCGATCGGTCACGCGGCTGCGGAGATGAGGGGACATCGGGATACACGCGAAAGGGCGATCGTCGCCTGCCGCATCTCGCCGGCCCCATCTCGCCGGCCCCATCTCGCCTGTCGTGACCACAGGCACGCGCCCTGCCCGCTTTCCCGCACCCCGCCCAAAGGCGGGATCACCGAACCTGGTCGAGCAGCCGCTTGCACTCCAAAAGATCATAGAGCGCTTCCTGCAGCAGCGCGCGGTCCTCCTTGTTGACGGAGGTCTTGCCGACGGACACTTCGGGCATGTCGTCCCCGCCATTGTTGAAGGAGAAGAAGCGGCGGCTGGTCGGCATCTTGGCGCGACCGACGATCTGGTCCTCGTCCGCCATGCCGATCTTCGGCTGCTGCTGTGCCGGTGCCTCGTCATTGCTGGCGGCGGCCAGCGCCTCGACGGTGGCGAGGTCGCCGCTCGCGATCGCCGCGACGAATTTGTTGCCGTTCATCTTCAGGAGTTTTTGCACGCCCTTGATGGTGTAGCCGTGATCGTAGAGCAGGTGGCGGATGCCCTTCAGCAGGTCCACATCCTCGGGCCGGTAATAGCGCCGCCCGCCGCCGCGCTTCATCGGCTTGATCTGGACGAATCGCGTCTCCCAGAATCGCAGCACATGCTGCGGCAGGTCGAGATCGTCGGCGACTTCGCTGATCGTGCGAAACGCATCCGGGCTCTTGTCCATATCGTCCTCAATCACGCCATAGAGGTCACGCCCCACTGCAGGTCGTCACCGGGTGTCGCCACGTCCCGATTCGGGACGACGATGCGCTCTGCGATCCATGATCGCACAATCCGGCTGTCTTTCAACGGCTTAGACGAGGGTTTTCAACCGGAAAAAACAGATGGGCCGGAATGAGCGCCGGAAGGGCACCGGTCCCAGGGCGCTGCCCTGATGCCGACACGGCGCCGAGAAGGCGCCTGCAAGCCGCCGAAATGGCGTCGGCAAGTGCCGCCGGGGGAGCATCAGGGTATCGTCAGGGTGCGGGTGCGGCCGGCTTCTGCTTGGCCTTGCGGGCCAGATGGGCCTTCAGCACGCGCTGCTTCAGCACGTTGGAGGCCTTGAAGGTCATGACGCGGCGCGGCGAAATCGGCACTTCCTCGCCCGTCTTGGGGTTGCGGCCGATCCGCTCGTTCTTGTCGCGCACCTGAAACGTGGCAAAGGAGGACAGCTTGACGCTCTCCCCGCGAACGATGGCGTTGCAGATCTCGTCGATGACCGTTTCGACCAGTTCGGCGGATTCGGTACGCGACAGGCCGACCTTGCGAAAAACAGCCTCGGCGAGGTCTGCTCTCGTTACCGTTTTACCGCTCATGATCCCCCACCGATCTTCTGGAATATCGATTTCGGTGGAAGACTATTGCCGTTGACCACGTGGGTCAAGCGCTTCATTCCTCTGTGCTTTTCATCTACCAGCGAATGAGCACGGAGCCCCAGGTGAAACCGCCGCCCATGGCCTCGAGCAGGACGAGATCGCCTTGCTTGATGCGCCCGTCGGACGCAGCCTCGTTCAGCGCCAGCGGAATGGAGGCGGCAGACGTGTTGCCGTGCAGATCGACCGTGATGACGACCTTCTCCGGGGGGATGCCGAGCTTCTTGGCCGAACCGTCGATGATGCGGCGATTGGCCTGGTGCGGCACCAGCCAGTCGATGTCGTCGGCTGTCGTGCCCGTGGCCTCGAAGGCCTGCTCGATCACGTCGGTGATCATGCCGACCGCATGCTTGAACACCTCGCGGCCTTCCATGCGCAGATGGCCGACCGTGCCCGTGGAGGACGGGCCGCCATCGACGTAGAGCTTTTCCTTGTGGGCGCCGTCGGAGCGCAGATGCGCGGTGAGGATGCCGCGATCCGCCGTCGTGCCGTCGCCCTCGCCCGCCTCCAGGACCACGGCGCCGGCGCCGTCGCCGAAGAGCACGCAGGTCGTGCGGTCGTTCCAGTCGATGATGCGGGAGAAGGTCTCGGCCCCGATGACGAGGACGCGCCGCGCCAGCCCGCCGCGAATATAGGCATCCGCCGTCGCCATCGCATAGACGAAGCCGGAGCAGACCGCCTGCAGGTCGAAGGCCGCACCATGATGCATGCCGAGACGCGCCTGGATGTTGACGGCGCTCGCCGGAAAGGTGTTGTCGGGCGTCGAGGTCGCGAGAATGATGACGTCGATATCGGCCGGCGTCAGGCCGGCACGGTCGAGGGCTGCGCGTGCGGCAGCCTCACCCAGCGACGCCGTCGTCTCGCCGTCGCCGGCGATGTAGCGCTGCCGGATGCCGGTTCGCTGCACGATCCACTCGTCGGTCGTGTCGACTCTGGCTTCTAGGTCACGATTGGTCACCACTTGTTTCGGAAGCGCTGCCCCGAAACCGCGAACCACAGAACGGATCATGTCTTTGTCAAACCTCGCCACCGGCACCCGTCGGCGCCCCTTCGGGAGCCCGGGTCGCGCGGTATTTTTCCAAGTCGGTCTCGATCTTGGCTTTCAAACCATTGCGGACCATGTCGTAGCCGACATCGATCGCCGCTGCAAAACCTTCGGCGTCCGCGCCGCCATGGCTCTTGATCACCACGCCGTTGAGGCCGAGAAACACGCCGCCATTGACCTTGCGCGGGTCCATCTTCTCGCGCAGCCGGTCGAAGGCGCCTTTGGCCAGTATATAGCCGATCTTGGCCAAAAGAGTACGCGACATCGCCGCGCGCAGATATTCCGCGATCTGGCGGGCCGTGCCTTCGGCGGCCTTCAGCGCGATATTGCCGGAAAAGCCTTCGGTCACCACGACGTCGACGGTGCCGCGGCCGATATCGTCGCCTTCCACGAAGCCGAAATAGTCGATGCCGTCGAGATTGGCCTCGCGGATCAGCCGGCCGGCTTCCTTCACGTCTTCCTGGCCCTTCATCTCCTCCACGCCGACATTGAGGAGACCGATGGTCGGGCGTTCCATCTCGAACAGCGCGCGGGCCATGGCGCCGCCCATCAGCGCGAAGTCCATGAGCTGCTGGGCGTCGGCGCCGATCGTCGCGCCGACATCCAGAACGATGCTTTCGCCCTTCAGGGTCGGCCAGATCGCCGCGATCGCCGGGCGCTGGATGCCGGCCATGGTGCGCAGGCAGAAGACCGACATCGCCATCAGCGCGCCGGTATTGCCGGCCGACACGATAACATCGGCCTCGTCGCGGTTGATCGCGTCGATCGCCTGCCACATGGAGGCCTTGCCGCGGCCGCGGCGCAGCGCCTGGCTCGGCTTCTCGTCCATGGCGATGGCGAGTTCGCTGGCGTGGAACGTGCTTGCCGCCTTGACCTTGGGATACTTCTCCAGGATCGGCAGGCAATCGGCCTCCAGACCGTAAAGCACGAATCGGATGTCGGGATGCCGCTCGAGCGCCTTGGCCGCGCCGGGGATGATGACCTGCGGACCATGATCGCCGCCCATCAGATCGAGGGAAATTCTGACCACGTGTTTCCTATCCTGCTGTCCGTTTCGTGCCCGCCTGCCCCGCGCGCGGCGGAACGCGCCGGCGATCGCTCATGGCGACACGGACTGGTCCTTAACCGTTCGCGCGGCAGAATGCGAGCCGGTCGCGCCATTCCCGCGGCCGGATTTCGTTAAAATGCCCGTTTTTCCCATAAGTCATACCTGAACCGCCCCTGAACGGGAGAAGACTCGCGTCGATTCAGTCCTTCTTCCAGTCCTTCAGGGCTGCGAACGGGTTCGGACGCTTGTCGTCCTTCTCGGTACTTTCGATATGGCCGGGAAAAGCCGCCCCCGGCTTTTTCGGATAGGGGTCGATCGCCATCGCCGCATGCTCGGCCACTGTCTGGCCGATGTCGATCGTGTCGCCGACGAAGATGTCGGGCGCATCCGGACCATCGGGATCGAGCACCATCTCGGCCGTCTCCGCCGTCAGGGCGCGGGCGAGCTTGGAGCCGTCCGGCACGAAGGTCGCCTCAACCGGTTCGTCGAGATGGCTTTCCACCGGCTCCAGCGTCACCACGCATTCCTGCACCAGATCGGCCATGACCCGGCCTTTGACCCGCACGCCGTCCTTTTTCCAGCGGGCGATCTGCAGCTCCGCCTTCAGGCTGCGGACCTCCGTCACGTTCCACTGCCGGGCAAGTGCGGCAAGCGCCGCCGCATCCGCTTCGAGCCGCAGGGTCGTCAGGCTGGCCGACAGCGTGCCGACCTTGACCGGATGCGAAAAGGCCGGGGCTTCGGCGGGCTTTGCCCCAGCCTGTCCTTGTGCCTGTACGGGTGTCTCTGCGGGAGGCTTCACGGGTCGTTCCTTTGCATCGCGTCTTTGGCCGTCGCGCGGTCCGGCAGCGCACCGGCATCGGCACTTGCATCAGTACCAGCACCGGGCGGGGGAACGGCAAGCGCTCCCGTCTCCACCGCGTCTTCGCCGCTCGCACTGAGCGCCGCCTCGACGGTCCTCATATAGGCGGCGAGCGCCGCCATCGAGGGCGCGTCCGTCTGCGCCTTCGGGTGAAAATTGCGCCGCAATGCGGCTTCGAGCGCCGGCCCGTCGCCCCGGTCGAGCGCGTCGGAATAGCTTTCGAGCCGGCCGTAGAACATGGAGGCCAGCTTCTTCATGCGCTTGGGCACGCTCACATCGCCGACGCCGAGCTCGCGGATGGAGTGATCGACATCCTCGAAGAAGGCATCGACGATTTCCTGGGCGATCTCCTGCCCGGCCCGGGCCGAGGCGCGCGTGCGGCGGAAGTAGAGAATCAGCACGGCCGAGACCATTTCGAACCGTCCCATGACGGTGTCGGGCACATCCATGCTTTCGTAGAGCACGGGTTGGCGGCCCGCGGCCGTCAGACGCTCATACTGACGGGCGACGATGGCGGCGTTGCCGTTTTTTTTGCCGAACAGCCCGAAAAACATCATTAAGCCCAACTTTCCCCGCTTCAAACACGCTGAAACACCGGGGGCACGCGCATCGTCTTGTTGCATGATCGCGGAAGCTGGTTTACCGAAGCAGGCACGAAAAGCAATGGCGCATCTGCCGGCGTATCTTCAAGGGAGATGTCGTTGACGAGACGTTTTTTCAAGTCCGACATGCGTATTCTGAACCGCACGGGCCTCGCCGTGACGCTCTGCGCGGGCCTTCTGGCCGGCTGCCAGAGCACGAGCGATATGTTCGCCGTGTCCCAGACCTATAATCAGGGCTATGTCGTGGACCAGGAAACCCTGGCCCTCGTGCCGGTCGGCTCCAGCCGCGAGCAGGTCCTGCTCTCGCTCGGCACGCCCTCCACCACGGCGACCTTCGACAACGAGGTGTTCTACTACATCTCCCAGAAGCGCCGCCGCCCGGTCGCCTTCATGAAGCCGAAGCTGATCGACCAGAGCATCCTCGCCGTCTACTTCGACAAGGACGGCACCGTGTCCCAGCTTGCGCACTACACGCAGCAGGACGGCAAGGTGTTCGACATGATTTCCCGCACGACGCCGACCGGCGGCAAGGAGCTCACCTTCCTCAGCCAGCTGCTCAGCGGCAACGGCATCGGCAAGAGCATGGCCCGGTCCGTTCTCTCTTCCGACGTCGGCGGCCGATAGGCCGTCATCGTCCGGTCCCGTCGGGGCCGACGCCGAAGAGCACGCAAGACAGAGAAAACCCGCAGCGCCGGCCGGCCCTGCGGGTTTTTCGTTTCAAGCGGCTTCAGGGTCGAGCGATTTCAGGCTCGAGCGATCTCAGGCCCACGCAAGTTTAGGCCCAAGCAAGGTCAGGCAAGAACCGCCAGCAGCAGAAGCGCCACGATGTTGGTGATCTTGATCGCCGGGTTCACGGCGGGGCCTGCCGTATCCTTGTAGGGATCGCCCACCGTGTCGCCGGTGACCGACGCCTTGTGGGCCTCCGAGCCCTTGAGGTGGCGCTGCCCGTCCTTGTCGACGAAGCCGTCCTCGAAGCTTTTCTTCGCATTGTCCCAGGCGCCGCCGCCGGAGGTCATGGAGATCGCGACGAAGAGGCCGTTGACGATGACGCCGAGAAGCGACGCGCCGAGCGCGGCAAAGGCCGAGGCCTTGGAGCCGGAAAGCGCCAGCACGCCGAAATAGACAACGATGGGCGCAAGCACCGGCAGCAGCGACGGCACGATCATCTCGCGGATCGCCGCCTTGGTCAGCATGTCCACCGCCCGCCCGTAATCGGGCTTGTCGGTGCCGGCCATGATGCCCGGCTTCTCGCGAAACTGCCGGCGCACCTCTTCCACGACGGAACCCGCCGCCCGGCCGACCGCCGTCATGGCGATGCCGCCAAAGAGATAGGGGATCATGCCGCCGAAGATCAGGCCCGCGACGACATAGGGGTTGGAGAGGTCGAAGGAGATCGTTCCGACATCGGCATAGTAGGGATACTTGTCGCCATTGGCGGCGAAGTATTTCAGGTCGTTGGCATAGGCTGCGAACAGAACCAGCGCGCCGAGGCCGGCCGAGCCGATCGCATAGCCCTTGGTCACCGCCTTGGTGGTGTTGCCGACGGCATCCAGCGCATCGGTGGACTTGCGCACCTCCGGCGGCAGATGCGCCATTTCGGCGATCCCCCCGGCATTGTCGGTGACCGGGCCGAAGGCATCGAGCGCCACGATCATGCCGGCGATGCCGAGCATGGCCGTGACCGCGATGCCGGTGCCGAACAGGCCGGCGAGTTGATAGGTCGTGATGATGCCGCCGACGATGACGATGGCGGGCAGCGCCGTCGATTCGAGCGACACCGCAAGGCCCTGGATGACGTTGGTGCCGTGGCCGCTAACGGAGGCCTGGGCGATGGAATTGACCGGCCGCTTGTTGGTGCCGGTATAATATTCGGTGATGACGACGATCAGCGCGGTGACGACGAGGCCGAGAATGCCGCAGACAAAGAGGGCGGCACCGGTAATCTCCTTGCCGTCGACCGTGCCGATGACGCCCCAGCCGACGGTGACCGTCGTCGCAAGCGCGAGCCCGACGATCGACAGGAGGCCGGTGACGATCAGGCCGCGATAGAGCGCGCCCATGATCGAGCCGTTGGAGCCGAGCTTGACGAAGAAGGCCCCGATGATCGAGGTGATGATGCAGGTGCCGCAGATGGCGAGCGGATAGATCATGGTGGAGGCGAGCTCCGGGCTTCCGGCAAAGAAGATCGCCGCCAGCACCATGGTTGCGACGATCGAGACGGCATAGGTCTCGAACAGGTCGGCCGCCATGCCGGCGCAATCGCCGACATTGTCGCCCACATTGTCGGCGATGGTGGCGGGGTTGCGCGGATCGTCCTCGGGAATGCCGGCCTCGACCTTGCCGACGAGATCGCCGCCGACATCCGCGCCCTTGGTGAAGATGCCGCCGCCGAGACGCGCGAAAATCGAGATCAGGGACGCGCCGAAGCCGAGCGAGACGAGCGAATCGATGACCTCGCGGTCGCCGGGGGCATGGCCGAGCCCGGCGGTGAGGACGAGATAATAGATGGATACGCCGAGCAGCGCGAGGCCCGCCACCAGCATGCCGGTGATGGCACCGGACTTGAAGGCGATGTCGAGGCCGGCGGACAGGCTGACGGAGGCCGCCTGCGCCGTGCGCACATTGGCCCGCACCGAGACATGCATGCCGATGAAGCCGGCCGCGCCCGAGAGGACGGCCCCGATCAGGAAGCCGATGGCGGCCGTGCCCGAGAGGAGCACCCAGGCTGCGACGAAAACGATGGCGCCGACGATGGCGATGGTGAGATATTGCCGTGCGAGATAGGCCTGCGCCCCTTCCCGGATATAGCCTGCAATTTCCTGCATGCGGGCATTGCCCTGATCGGCAGCCAGCACGGACCGCGTCGCCCAGATGGCATAGGCCACCGAAACCAGCCCGCATAGAATTACGCCCAGTAGAACAATCATGTCGGATGTTTCCTCCCTTGAAAGGCCGGCAGGCATCGCCTCGCCAAAGCCCCGTCTCCGCTCCCGCCGCGCCTCCTCACGCAAAACGGGACCGTCGCCAGATTGCGGCGGCAGCATGGCAAGGTCAAGCGGGCTTCGCGTCGAGACTCCTGCAACTTGGAAAAGCCAACCCCTTGGGTTATCTTGGGGCGATGGTCACAGTCCTCCGACAGTTCGGCATGCGCTTCGTCATTTATACCGCCGATCACGAGCCGCCTCACGCGCATGTGGTCGGAGACGGGGAAGCGCGCATCGACATCGAGAGCCTTGCCGTGATCACGCAGGGGAATATGTCGGACAGGGACGTGCGCCGCGCGGTCGCCGTCATCGAAGACAACCGGCAGCTGTTCCTCGACACATGGAGACGATATCATGGCTGACGTTACCGACGCCGAACTGACAGAGGCGAAGCGCCGCTGGGAGGCGGAACGCGCCGAGCGGCCTGTGGCGACAGGCGTCCGCTTCGACGCGGCCTCCGAGCGGATCGTCGTGGATTTCACGAACGGCGCATCGTTCCTGTTTCCGGCCCGCGCCCTCGAAGGCCTGCAGGATGCGCCCGCAGACCAGTTGGCGGAGGTCGAACTTCTTGGGGAAACCGGACTGCACTGGGAAAGCCTGGATGTGGACTACACGATCGCGGGCCTGATGAGCGGCATCTTCGGAACGAGGGCTTTCCTGGAGGCGCAGCGCCGCGGCGGACAATCCCGCTCGCCGGCAAAGGTCGCCGCAAGCCGGGCGAACGGCAAAAAGGGCGGACGCCCAAAGACATCCGCCCCAAAACGAAGCCACGTAAAATCCTGAAAACCCTACTTCCGCACGTCCGTGCGGAACTGCCGGGCGATGCGGTCGAGGACGGCGTTGACGAGCTTCGGCTCGTCTTCCTCGAAGAAGGCGCGGGCGATCTCGACATATTCGGTGACGATGACGGCGACGGGCACGTCCTTGCGCTCGGTCAGCTCGAAGGTGCCGGCGCGCAGGATGGCGCGGACGGTCGAATCGAGCCGCGACAAGGCCCAGTCGTCCTGCAGCGCCGCGCCGATCAGCGGATCGAGCTTGCGCTGGTCGCGCACCACGCCCGAGACGATGGAGCGGAACCAGGAGGCATCCGCTTTCAGATAGGTGTCGCCGTCGATTTCCTGGCCGAGGCGATGCGTCTCGTATTCGGCGACGATTTCGAGCACGCCGGTGCCGCCGATATCCATCTGGTAGAGGGCCTGCACGGCGGCAAGACGCGCGGCGCCACGCTGGTTTGCCTGCTTAAGCGGCGGCGTCTGTTCGGTCGGGGTGCTCACTGTTCGCCTCCGAGCTTGGCTTTCAGCGCGATCATCGTCAGAGCGGCGCGTGCGGCAAAGCCGCCCTTGTTGCCTTCCGACTTGCGGGCCCGGGCCCAGGCCTGCTCATCGTTCTCGACGGTCAGGATGCCGTTGCCGATGGCAAGGCTTTCGCTGACGGTCAGATCCATGATGGCGCGGCAGGACTCGTTGGCGACGATGTCGAAATGGTAGGTTTCGCCGCGAATGACCATGCCGAGCGCGACGAAGCCGTCATATTCGGTGGCGCCGTTGTCGATGCCGTCGAGGGCCATGGCGATCGCGCCGGGGATTTCGAGCGCGCCGGGCACGGTCACGACGTCATAGGTGGCGCCGGCATCCGTCAGCGCGGAGGTCGCGCCGTCGAGCAGCGCATCTGCCATGTCGTCGTAGAAGCGGGCCTCGACGATGAGGATATGGGGCTTGCCGCTTTCGGCCATCGGTTCACCTGTCTCGAGATAGACGCAAAAAGAAATGTGGAAATCGCCGGTCGCTTGGCCGGCAGAGGCACGGGTCAAACCACGGCGGGGCTGGAATGGCAAGCCTTTTCCATGCCGCCTGACGCAGGGCAGCTTTGCGATGCGCGCGATTCGCCTTTAAGAGGGAGATCATGCACACCATACCGACCCTCGAGACGAACCGCCTCATCCTCCGCCCCTATCGCCGCGACGACTTTCCCGCCTATGCGAACCTCTTTGCCGAACAGGAGGTCGTACGCTTCATCGGCGGCGTGACGTTCTCGCGGGAACAGGCCTGGACGCGCTTCCTGCGGCAGGTCGGCATGTGGCACTATTTCGGCTTCGGCTTCTTCGCGCTGCAGGACAAGGAGAGCGGCGCGTTCATCGGCGAGGCCGGCTTCCACGATCTGCACCGCGTCATCCAGCCGTCGCTCGAAGGCACGATGGAGACCGGATGGGCGCTCTCTCCGGCCGCCCACGGCCGGGGCTATGCCACCGAGGCGGTGTCCGCCGCACTCCATTGGGGCGAGCGGACCTATCCGAAGGCGCGCCGCACCTGCATCATCGACCTTTCCAACACGGCCTCGCTGCGCGTCGCCGCCAAGCTCGGCTTTCGCGAGACGGCACGCACCGTCTATCACGGCGCGCAGGTCATTCTCTGCGAACGGCAGCTCTCCGACCGCCAGGCAGGAACGCCTTAAGGGGCGTCAGATGGTCTTTGCCGGGAAGTCTGCGAGACGTGCGGCGTAGCGCGCCATCGTGTCCACCTCGAAATTGACGCGGTCGCCGGCCCGGCGCTCGCCCCAGGTGGTGACCTCCAGCGAATGGCGGATCAGCAGCACGTCGAATTCCGTGCCGTTGACGGCATTGACCGTCAGCGACGTCCCGTCCAGCGCGACCGAGCCTTTTGGCGCGACGAAGCGTGCGAGATGCTCGGGGGCGTTGAGGCGAAACCGCGTCGCCTCGCCTTCCGCCTCCACCGACAGGATCTCGGCCGTGCCGTCGATATGGCCGGACACGATGTGGCCGCCCAGTTCGTCGCCGATCTTCAGCGCCCGTTCCAGATTGATGCGCGCACCGGCCGACCAGCCGGCGATCGTCGTCAGCCGCAGCGCCTCTTCCCAGGCTTCCACCTCGAACCAGCGTTCGTTCGCCCCTGCCTCGGGCAGCGCGGTCACGGTGAGGCAGACGCCGGAGTGCGAAATGGAGGCGCCGATGTCGATGGTGGCGGGATCATAGGCCGTGGCGACCCGCAGCCGGACGCCTTCATCGAGCGCCGTCACGCTCTCGACCTTGCCGATGTCAGTCACGATGCCGGTAAACATCAGGGGGTCCTCTCGTAGATATCCAGATGGTCGGGTCCAAACGCCTCGCCAGACATATGCATGAATGACGCCGGCACAAGCCCGGGGCGGATCGGGGATGCGATCCCCTCAGTGCCGATCCCCTCCATGCCTATCATGGGCGTGCCGATCGTGGGCGTACCGGTGAACAGCAGCAGGCGATCGACCATGCCGGCATTAAGGAACGAGGCCGCGGTACGAGCTCCGCCTTCCACCAGCAGCGAGGACAGGCCGCGGCTGGCGAGCGCCGGCAGCAGCAGATCGAGCCGGCGCGGGTCCCATTCGAGCACTTCGACGCCGAGCGCCGACAGCGCGTCGGCCCGGCCCTGCCGAGCCCGTGCCTCGATATTCCCGTCGTCCGACGACAGCACGCCGGCCACCGCGATGACCGGGACCGTGCGTGCCGAGCGCGCCAGCTTGCTCCCCGGCGGCAGCCGCAGATCGGCGTCGAGCACGATGCGCACCGGCGAGCGATGCTCAAGGCCCGGCAGACGCACCGTCAGTTCCGGATCGTCGGCCAGCGCCGTGCCGATGCCGACGAGGATGGCATCGGTGCGGGCGCGCAGATGCTGCACATAGGCCCGGCTTTCCGGCCCGGTAATCGTCACCTGCCCTTCTCCCGCCGCTCGCCCCCGCACGCCGATCATGCCGTCGCGCGACAGCGCCAGCTTCAGCGTCACATGCGGACGGCCGAGGCGCTTGCGCAGGAGATAGGCTTCGAGCGCGCGCTCGCCTTGCGCCGCCAGCACGCCCGTTTCCACCGAAATGCCGGCCTCGCGCAGCATGGCGATGCCGCGACCGGAGACGCGCAGGTCGGGATCGACGACGGAGACGACGACGCGGGCGATGCCGGCGCGGATCAGCGCCTCGGCGCAGGGCGGCGTGTGGCCGTGATGCGAGCAGGGTTCGAGCGTGACATAGGCCGTCGCGCCGCGGGCCGCCTCGCCGGCCTGCGCCAGCGCCTGCGTTTCCGCATGCGGCCGTCCGCCGGGCGCGGTGACGGCGGCGGCAATGATCCGGGGGCCCTCCGCTCGACCCTCCCCGGAGCCCTTCCCGTCATCCCGCATGATCAGGCAGCCGACCGAGGGGTTGCTGCCGGTCAAGCCGAGATTGCCGGCACCGACCGCGATGGCCTGCGCCATCAGCTGCTCGTCCGCCGGCACGCCGGAGGCCAGGCCGACGCCGTCCACGCCGCCCGCATCGTCGCCCGCATCGTCAGCGGCATCGTCGTCCATCTGGTCGTCGGGGGGCGTCATGTCCGCGGTTCCGGTCAGGCGCCGGGGTCGCGGGCGATCTTGGCCGAGAGTTCCGCCATCACCTTCTCGAAATCCTCCGCATGGGAGAAATCGCGATAGACGGAGGCGTAGCGCACGAAGGCGACGTCATCGAGCCCTTTGAGCGCTTCCAGCACCTGCAGGCCGATTTCCTCCGACGCGATCTCGCTCTCGCCCGAGCTTTCCAGCCGCCGGACGATGCCGGAGACGGCGCGCTCGATCCGCTCGCGCTCGACCGGCCGCTTGCGCAGCGCGATCTCGAACGAGCGCAGCAGTTTTTCCCGGTCGAAAGGGGCCTTCCGACCGGTCTTCTTCAGCACCATGAGCTCGCGCAGCTGCACGCGCTCGAACGTCGTGAAGCGCCCGCCGCAATCCGGACAGATGCGGCGGCGGCGGATCGCCGCGCCGTCTTCGGCAGGCCGGGAATCCTTGACCTGGCTGTCTTCCGATCCGCAAAAAGGGCAGCGCATGCCGTGACAGCCTTACAGGTAGCCGTACATCGGGAAGCGGCCCGTCAGCGCCACGACCTTGTCGCGCACGCCGGCTTCCACCACCGCATTGCCCTCGTCGGAATTGGCGACCTTGAGGCCGTCGAGCGTCTCGACGATCAGGTTGCCGATCTCCCGAAACTCGGCTTCCTTGAAGCCGCGCGTCGTGCCGGCCGGGGTGCCGAGACGAATGCCCGAGGTGACGAAGGGCTTTTCCGGATCGAAGGGAATGCCGTTCTTGTTGCAGGTGATGTAGGCGCGGCCGAGGGCTGTTTCCGCCCGCTTGCCGGTCGCGTTCTTCTTGCGAAGATCGACCAGCATCAGGTGGTTGTCGGTGCCGCCGGAAACGATGTCGAGACCGCCGTCGACCAGGGTCTGCGAGAGCGTCTTGGCGTTCTTGACGATCTGAGCCGCATAATCCTTGAATTCCGGCTTCAGCGCCTCGCCGAAGGCGACGGCCTTCGCCGCGATCACATGCATCAGCGGGCCGCCCTGCAGGCCGGGGAACACGGCCGAGTTGAACTTCTTGGCCAGGTTCTCGTCATTGGTCAGGATCATACCGCCGCGGGGGCCGCGCAGCGACTTGTGCGTCGTCGTCGTGGCCACGTGGCAATGCGGGAACGGCGACGGGTGCTGCCCACCGGCGACGAGGCCGGCAATGTGCGCCATATCGACCATCAGCCAGGCGCCGACCTCGTCGGCGATCTCGCGGAAGCGCTTCCAGTCCCAGATGCGGGAATAGGCCGTGCCGCCGGCGATGATCAGCTTCGGCTTGTGCGTGCGCGCGCTTTCGGCGACCGCATCCATGTCGAGAAGGTGGTCTTCCTCGCGCACGCCGTAGGAGACGACGTTGAACCATTTGCCGGACATGTTGACCGGCGAGCCGTGCGTCAGGTGTCCGCCGGAATTGAGGTCGAGGCCCATGAAGGTATCGCCCGGCTGCAGCAGCGCCAGAAACACGGCCTGGTTCATCTGCGAACCGGAATTGGGCTGCACATTGGCGAAGTTGACGCCGAACAGCTGCTTGGCGCGGTCGATCGCGAGTTCCTCGGCGATATCGACGAACTGGCAGCCGCCGTAATAGCGCTTGCCCGGATAGCCCTCGGCATATTTGTTGGTCATGATCGAGCCCTGGGCTTCGAGCACGGCGCGCGAGACGATGTTCTCGGATGCGATCAGCTCGATCTCGTGGCGCTGGCGACCCAGCTCCTTCTCGATCGCACCGAAAATATCCGGATCGCTGTCGGCGAGAGACCGGTTGAAGAAGACGTCGTTGGCGGCTGCATCGCTCATGATCAGGCTCCTATAGGGCGGTGGCACGGTGTTTATCTCCCTCGCATGCCAAGGGCAACCCGCGCCCCGCGTTTTGCGCCATTTGCCGCGGCGTCTGCGCTGTGGGTGGAGCGCGTGGCGATGCCGCTCGTCGGGGTATCACGCTTGGGGACGAGTCACAGTCGGCATAAGCTGCGTCAGAACGCCTTGGGCAAGCCTGCCTGCTTCAACGTCTCGTTGGCGGTGTGGCGGGATTTGACGCCGTGATCGACCGTGAAATAGCGTTTGGTGATCGGGCTGAACCAGATTTCATGGTCGCCCTTTCCAGCCCTGTGAAAATGACATCCCGCTGCCTCCAGCAGGGCCTTGAGGTCCCGGAGATAGCCGCCCATCAGTAAAACGGGTTCGGAATCTTCGCCACGTGCTCTGCCATGATGTGCACCGGAATTTCCGGCAGATCGGAGGGCGATCCGTTCAGGGCCACGAGATCGGCAACGGCGGCGAGGACCTTCGTTTCGAGTTCCTCCATCGAGCCTGCCTCGACGGCAAGGCCATCGATATCGCGGCTGGTGGCGACCCAGACCGAGGCCTCGGCATCCCATGCCGCCCGAACCAGAATGGGGATCGATTTCATCCGCGCGCTCCTTGAATGGCCTGCCACAACTATGCATCAAGCGACAGCCGTTCAACAGCACCACTCTCAAACAAATATGGCCTCAAACAAAAACGGCCGCACCCTGTCCGGATGCGGCCGTCGAAAGTCTCGCGTCGTTGCCGTGTTACTGCGCCACGCCGCCGTCGAGGCCGCCGGTGACGGGTTCAATGCCGGCGGTGGTCTGGAGGGCCAGTTCCTGTTCGCCGTCCATCTGGTAGATGTCGTCGCGGAACTGGACGACGCCGTCCTTGGCCGCCCAGGCGGTGATGTACTTGAAATAGACCGGCACTTCGACCGCAAGCTTGATCGGGTTGTTCTGGCCCGAGCGGATCGTCGCCTCGATCTGCTGGCGGGTCCAGCCGGGGGTGTCTTTCAGCAGCCAGGTCGTCAGGTCGCGCACGTTCTGGACGCGCACGCAGCCGGAGCTTTCAAAGCGCGCCAGCTTGTTGAACAGGCCCTGCGACGGGGTGTCGTGCATGTATTCGTTGTTCGGGTTGTGGAAGTTGATCTTGGTCGATGCCATGGCGTTGATCTTGCCCGGGTCCTGGCGGAACGTCAGGTTCGGGGCCTTTTCGGCGTTCCAGTCGATCGTTTCCGGCGAGACCTCGTTGCCCTGCCCGTCGATCAGGCGAATAGCGTTCTTCTTCAGATATTCCGGATCCTTGCGCATCAAAGGCACGATGTCCTTCTCGACGATCGAGCGCGGCGCCGTCCAGTACGGATTGAGGATGACCTCGTAGATCTTGGAATTGATGATGTGCGTCGGGCGCGACAGACGGCCGACGATCGCGGTGTGGCGCTGCACGACGCGGCCGTTGTCTACCGCCTCGATATAGGCTGCGGGGATGTTGACGACGACGTGGCGCATGCCGAGATCGCCCGACATGGACTGCAGGCGCACGAGATTGGTGTTCAGCTGCTGCAGGCGGACATTGGCCGAGATGTTCAGCGCCTTCAGCGAATATTCGCCGAGAACGCCATCCGGCGGCAGGCCGTGGCGGGCCTGGAAGCGCTTGACCGCGCCATCGACATAGCTGTCGAAATTGTCGGAGAGGCCGGCGGACTGTTCGAGGTCGCCGGCGGCGATCAGGTGCTGGCGCAGCGCCCGCACGGAGGGGTCGGAGACGCCGAGTTCCAGGCGCTGCGAGGGATTGACCTCGGGCCAGCCGCCTGACGACACGATCTGCTGATACTGGCCAATCGCCGTCTGCGTGTTGTAGATGGTTTCCATGCTGAAGATCGGCGTGTTGGACGAAACGGCGAGCGCCGTGCGCGAGGCCTGCGCGTCGAACTGATCGTCCCAGACGCCGCGGCGGGGCGCATTGATGATATCCCCCAGGGCGTCCTGCGCAAACGCGCCACCGGCCCAGGCGACAGCGCCGAGCGTGGCGGCGGAGCGCAGGAAGGCGCGGCGGCTATGAGCATCGATTCCGTTTTTCTTCGACATGATCCCTACCATCAGATGCTGCGAGGCAATTCCGCCCTCAGCGCTATCACGATTACGGTTAACAAAGCCAAACCCGCTCGCGGCGGGCGCTACACCCCGGCGGAGCCGGTTCGCATCCTGCCCCAACCGGAACGGCCCCGACCAGACCGGCCCCAACCGGACCGGCGTGCACGTCGGCACGCTTCCGGCCCAAGGCACGTCTTCTGGCGAAAGCCTCCAGCGCGCAGATTTCGGCGCCAAAACCGTATGGCCGACCCTCGTTGACAGGCCGGTTTTTCAGCGTTTTACGTCCCATATCAATATGGCCAAACGGTGTCACACAACCAGAGGGCAAGCGCGCCGACAGGCCGGGAAACAAGGCACTGCGTCCTTCCTGCAACAGCCACACAGCCGCGTTTCCCGCGGCCCGCGCGGGCGTCGCGGAAAAGCAGGACGCGTCGCATTCCAGCGGGATCACGACCGTTGACAAGATCGTGTGCCGTCATCGTGTGCCGCCCCGCACGCGCTGCACCCGCCCCATCCCGCTGCGGCTACCGTTTCAGTCCGGCCTCCGGTTGGCAACGCGAAAGGCCGGGCGCCATCCCGCGCCCGGCCTTTTCGAGAGGACCGTTCCAAAAAATCGTCTTGGCCGATCCTTACATGCGATAGGCGATCGAGTCGTTCCAGAAGCGGTCGAGGCGCTGCAGCAGCTTGTTCATCTGGCTGAATTCGTCCGTGCCGATGCCGCCGACCTTGTGGATCGAGCCGATGTGGCGCTCATAGAGCTTGGCGACCGTTTCGGCGATGGCCTGACCGTCTTCCGTCAGGCTGATGCGGACCGAGCGACGGTCGATGCGCGAGCGCTGGTGGTTGATGAAGCCGAGGTCGACGAGCTTCTTGACGTTGTAGGAGACGTTGGAGCCGAGATAGTAGCCCCGCGACCGCAGTTCGCCGGCCGTCAGTTCGGAATTGCCGATGTTGAACAGGAGCAGCGCCTGGACGGCGTTGACGTCGCTGCGGCCCTGCCGGTCGAATTCGTCCTTGATGACGTCGAGCAGACGACGGTGCAAGCGTTCGACGAGGTGCAGGGATTCCATGTAGAGCGAGCGGATCGCGTCTTCCTGCGGGTCCTTGTTGAGGATCGGGTTGCCGGCGGTGTTGGCGGAGGCGTGTGCCTTGAGCTTGCTGTTCATGATGGCGGTCTCTCTCTGTTTGGGTGGCGGTGGTTATGTTTTCCCGCCTTGAGGGAGACACTATCGAATACGTATAAAATTCTACTTAAACCGCAGCCTTAACATGAGCTTACCATTGACGACACCTGTGTCAGGGTGAATCAAACCTTGCAATTCGCCCCTTGCGCATACGCTGGTAGAGGATAATGCCGCGGAACGTGACGAAGATCAGGGCTGCGCTGGCATGCAGGATGAGGATCAGCGGCTTGGCGCCGAAGAGCTCGGGATAGAAGCCGAACATGACGATTTCGGTCGCCGCCGCCACCACCCAGATGACCGGCCCCCAGGACACCAGCAGCCAGAGCCCCAGGGCCGCCACGGGATAGGCGACCGCCAGCGTGGTCGCGGCGACGCGCCAGGGCACGGTCAAAAGATCGAAGCGGCCGGACCCGTTGAAGGAATAGCCGATCAGCAGCGCCCAGTAGTTCAGGCCGAACCAGAAGCACGAGATCGCCACAAGCCGCAGGAAGACGCCGAACAGCGTCTCCGTCACGGAGATCTTGGGAACATGAACAGAATCATCGGACATGCCGGCGACCATAAGCGCGGATGCCGGCAACTGCCAGAGGAGGTGCTGCCGCAGGTCTTGTCAGAGGAGGTTCTGCGAGCGGGGAATTCGAAAGCCTTGAGCGACCGCAGGCCGATGTCCGAAAGCCGGCCGCAAAGGCTTTCCAGCCGTCCGTTCGAAAAAAAGAGCTGCTTTCTTCTCCCCGCGCGTTTTTCCGCGCACCATACTGGCCTCGTCCCGTTATCGGATGCACCGGAAGGCGTTCCGGCGAGGCGGGGCCGGTGCCGATTGTGAGGGGATGACGCACATCCTCATCGTCGGNCACGCTGGGCGTCGGACAAGGAGCGGTCGCGTTCCGCCATCCGCCCGATTTTTCCAGCACCATACTGGCCTCGTCCCGTTATCGGATGCACCGGAAGGCGTTCCGGCGAGGCGGGGCCGGTGCCGATTGTGAGGGGATGACGCACATCCTCATCGTCGGGCTCGCGAAGAGGCCGTCCGCCCTGGGACCTTTCACAAAGGCCTGCGGTGTGGCGATGTCATACAAGAGGCGGCGATCGTTGAAACCGCGATTGTCCTGTGAAACCTGGCAAGGCGGCGGCAAGCCGCGCCGTGACTGCCGGACGCGCTCTCGGGTGAAGCCGAGGGAATCCTCTTCGAGACGGCCGGGCTGCGGGAAAAACC
>NZ_LMQB01000028.1 GCF_001424045.1 Rhizobium sp. Leaf371
CAGCAGCGCCGCCGCCCTCGTTGGTGTGCGGTTTATAGATCCCACTTCACCGCTTCGTCAACAGGGGGTGTTCGAAAAACTTCATAAAACTGACAAGTACCTGTAATCTTACGAGAACTCGAAACGCAAACCCGCAAGCCTCGATTCCACAGACGAAAACGACGCTCGCAGCAAAGGCGCGGGCGTCGTGGAGGGCTGGAAGCTCCCGGGCAGGATGTACCCGCTTCCGAAACGAGATCGGCGCGGCTGCGATCTTGTCGCGGCCGCGCCGATGAAAACGCTTTTGAGGGTCTCAGGCTGCCTGCTTGGTCGCGTTCAGCGGGATTTCGACATCGATCTCCAGGATCGACATATGTTCGTCCCGATCCATCTTCACATGAACCTTGTCGCTGTCGATCTGCACATGCTTGGCGATGACGGCGAGGATTTCCTCACGCAGGATGGCGACGAGGTCGGAGCCGGCGGCACCGCGTTCATGCGCAAGCAGAACCTGCAGCCGCTCGCGCGCCATCGGCGCGGACCTCTGTTTGGTGAAAAGGCGGAAAATGCTCATGCAGCCCTCCGTGCGAAGATCTTGCCGAACAGGCTGCGCTTTTCGCCGGGGATCGTCACCGGCAGGGTTTCGCCGGCCAGACGACGGGCGGCATCGAAATAGGCCATGGCCGGCGGGCAGCGTACATCGGCGAGCGTGACCGGTGCGCCGATATTGGAGGCGCGCAGCACATCCATGCTTTCGGGGATGATCCCGAGCAGCGGGATGGACAGAATTTCCAACACGTCCTCGACCTTGAGCATGTCGCCACGCTCGGCACGAACGGGGTCGTAACGGGTGAGCAGCAGGTGCTTCTCCATGCGCTCGCCGTTCTCGGCCTTGAGCGTCTTGGAGTCGAGCAGGCCGATGATGCGGTCGCTGTCGCGCACGGACGAGACTTCCGGATTGGTGACGACGACGGCGACGTCGGCATGGCGCATGGCGAGCGTCGCGCCGCGTTCGATCCCGGCGGGGCTGTCGCAGATGATCCAATCGAAATGCTGCTTCAGTTCGGCGATGACGCGCTCGACGCCCTCTTCCGTCAGATTGTCCTTGTCGCGTGTCTGCGATGCCGGCAGCAGGAACAGGGTTTCGAGCCGCTTGTCGCGGATCAGCGCCTGCGGCAGCTTGGCATCGCCCTGGATGACGTTGATCAGATCGTAGACGACGCGGCGCTCGGCGCCCATCACCAGATCGAGATTGCGCAGCCCGACATCGAAATCGACCACGACGACTTTCTCGTTCCTCTGAGCCAGGGCGGCACCGAGGGCGGCCGTGGACGTGGTCTTGCCGACCCCACCCTTGCCTGACGTAACGACGATGACTTTCCCCATCTTGCTCTCCTGTTTTGGCCGGACACGGCTCACTTGAGTTTCTCTGCCATGATCGCATCGTCCTCCAGCCACAGCTGGACAGGTTGTCCGCGGAAGCCGGGGGCCATGTCTTCGGCCATTTTGTAGACGCCATCGATCGCGACCAGTTCGGCCTCGAGCTTCCGGCAGAAAATTCGTGCGGTCGCGTTGCCGACGGCGCCCGCCATGGCGCGGCCGCGCAGTGCGCCGTAGATGTGGATCGAGCCGCCGGCGATGATCTCGGCACCCGAGGCCACCGAACCGACGACCGTCACATCGCCGTCCGTAAAGACGACGGATTGCCCCGATCTGACCGGTTCCCGGATAACGAGCGACTGCAGCGCAGGCCGCGGTTCGTCCGCCTGAACGGCAGCGGCTTCCGGGACGGCATCACCTTGTGTCTCGGCATCCGTCGGATCGCTGGTCGCGACCTCGAAATCGGACGCCGGGCGTCCACCCTTCAATGCCGGCGGCATGCCCGGCGCGATCGCCGAGGGACGCGCGCCTTCGATGCCCATGATGCTGACATTGCGCTGGATGAGCGCATCGACAAGCTCTTTCAATTGCGCCCGGTCGAGCTTCAGGTCCGCAACATCCAGGACAGCCGGGCGACCGAAGAAGAAGCCCGCAGAGCGCGCGGCGAGGTCGTCCAGCCGGATCAGCCACGCATCGAGCGGCAGGTCCGGAGAGAGAACGACCGCAAGAAAGGAGCGGCCCTTGATACGGATCGAGCGGGCGTCTGTGGACACAGTGTTCATCTGAGTTAAGGATTCGTTTACAATGTTTAACGCTGGGACGGTTAATGAAAGGTTAACGTGACCGGCTTGCCCAAGGCTTGCGAAACGGTCGAAACGGGGGCGATTTCATCCCATTTCAGGGGTTTTGCACCGGGCCATGCGGGTCTGCTTGGAACATCCACAGCCACGGCACGTTGCGAACCCACTGCAGATGAAGGGATCGATGATTGATGGGCATGTCAAAGACTGCGACACAGGACCAGGCCGCCGGCCCCCTGACGAATGGAGCCCTCGACCTTCCCGCCCTCACCATTGACGACTACAATATCGAGATCCGCGACAAAGAGGGCTTTATCGGCGACAAGGCGACCAAAGCCGAGTTTCGGGAGAAGCTGGACACTTGGCGCAAGATCATGCGCGACGTCGACATCGACCCGATCGGCAAGGTGCCGACGGCCGATCTTCCCAAACGGGAGATCGATGCCTTGCTCAAGGGCAAGGATGCCCAGGCATCGGCCTTGATCTGGAGCGCGGTGGAAGATTTCGCGCAGGAATTCGCCGATGTCGTCACGCGCTTCCTGAAGCAGAAGCACTGGGCGGGCACCGAACGGATCGTCGTTGGTGGCGGCTTTCGGCAGAGCCGCTCGGGCGAACTCGCCATTGCCCGCACCGAGATGCTGCTCGCCCAGCGTGGCGTCCGCGTGCATCTGGTTCCGATCGTCCAGCACCCTGACGATGCCGGCCTCATCGGCGCGGTGCACCTGATGCCGGCCTGGATGCTGAAGGGGCACAAAGCGATCTTCGCCGTCGATATCGGCGGCACCAACATCCGCGCCGGCGTCGTCGATCTGGGAAAGGCGAAGTCCGACGACAAGCATTATCTTGAGGAGGCGACCGTCTGGCAATCCGAGATCTGGCGGCACTCCGACGATCGCCCCAGCCGGAGTGCGGCCGTCGAGCGGCTGATCGCGATGCTCAAAGACCTGATCGCCCGCGCCGAAAAGGAAAAACTGGCGCCAGCGCCTTTGATCGGCATCGGTTGCCCCGGCATCATTCAGGCAGACGGATCGATCGAGCGCGGCGGGCAGAACCTTCCGGGCGGTAATTGGGAGAGCGACAGCTTCAACCTGCCCGCCGCCATCAAGAAAGCCATTCCGCAGATCGGCGGCCACGAAACCTTCGTGATGATGCACAATGATGCGGTCGTTCAGGGCCTGTCGCAGATTCCCTTCATGACGGACATCGCTAAATGGGCGGTGCTGACCATCGGCACCGGGCTTGGCAATGCCCATTTCGTCAACAAGGCGAAGTCCGAAAAGTAAGTCAGGCAATCCCGTTGCCGAACTTGTGAGGCGACGCTCCATCGGTTGCCGTCTACCCTCGGGAGCGACAGGATAAGCGGGAGAGCATGCAATGACGCGTCTGACAGCGAGGGATTTCGACCAGGAACTGCTGGAACTCTACGATTATTACGCGCATGGAAAAATCTCCAAGCGCGAGTTCCTCGATCGCGCGGCCAAGTTCGCCGTCGGAGGACTGACGGCGGCGGCCATCCTTTCCTCGATGAGCCCGGATTACGCCCTGGCGCAGCAGGTGGCGTTTACCGATCCCGAGATCGTTGCCGAATACATCACCTACCCCTCGCCGAGAGGGCACGGAGAGGTCCGCGGCTATCTCGTGCGTCCCGCCAAAGTCGAAGGCAAGGTCGCAGCCGTGGTGGTGGTGCATGAGAATCGCGGCCTCAATCCCTACATCGAAGACGTGGCACGGCGTGTCGCCAAGGCCGGCTTCATCGCGCTGGCGCCCGATGGTCTGACGTCGGTCGGCGGCTATCCCGGCAATGACGAAAAGGGTCGGGAATTCCAGAAGAGCGTCGACCCGACGAAGCTGATGAACGATTTCTTCGCCGCGGTGGAGTTCATGATGGCGCATGAGGCCACCACCGGGAAGGTGGGAATGACCGGCTTCTGCTATGGTGGCGGCGTGTCCAATGCCGCAGCGGTCGCCTATCCGGAGCTGGCGGCGGCCGTGCCCTTTTACGGCCGACAGCCGAAAGCCGAGGACGTTCCACGGATCAAAGCGCCGTTGCTCCTGCACTATGGCGAACTCGACACGGGCGTCAACGAAGGCTGGCCGGCCTATGAGGCTGCTTTGAAGGCCGCCGGCAAGACCTATGAGGCCTATATCTATCCCGGTGCCAATCATGGATTTCATAACGACTCGACGCCGCGTTACGACGAAGCGGCAGCGAAGCTCGCCTGGGACCGGACGATCGCGTGGTTCAACCGATATCTCGCGTGAGCAGGGTCGATCGCGCCCGAGGCGAGGGCATGTTCGTCATGCGCCGCCGGCATGCGGCGCTTGAAGCCGGCGGTAACGACTGTCGGGCACGGCGAGAAGCGCGGCATGCGTCCCCTCTTCCGCGATCCGGCCATCTTCCACAACCATGATCCGGTCGGCACTGGCGACCGTGGCCAGCCGGTGGGCGATGACGAGGGTCGTGCGGCCCTCGGCCAGCTCGCTCAGCGACTGCTGGATGGCGCGTTCGGTTTCGGTATCGAGTGCCGAAGTCGCCTCGTCGAGGATGAGGATCGGCGGATTCTTCAAAAAGATGCGCGCGATGGCGAGGCGCTGCTTCTGCCCCCCGGACAGCTTGACACCGCGTTCGCCGATGACCGTATCCAGTCCCTCCGGAAGGGCTGCGATCACCGCGTCGAGACGCGCACGCCGCGCGGCATCGAGAATATCGGCCTCGGATGCCTCAAGGCGGCCGTAGGCGATGTTCTCGCGGATGGTTCCGGCGAAGAGGAAGACGTCCTGCTGGACGATGCCGATGTTGGAGCGCAGTGACCGCAGCGTCATGTCGCGAATGTCGATCCCATCGATCGTGATCGCACCGGACGTCACCTCGTAGAAGCGCGGCAGAAGCGAACAGATGGTGGTCTTGCCCGCGCCAGAGGGGCCGACGAAGGCGACGGTCTCGCCGGCACGCACCGTCAGATCGAGTTCGCGCAGGATCGGGCGTCCATCGTCATAGCCGAAGCCGGCATTGCAATAGACGATATCGCCTTTCAAGCGATCGGCCGCCACCGCATCGGGGCGATCCGCGATGTCCGGTTCGGTCTGCAGGAACTGCTGGTAACGCTGAAACCCGGCGATGCCCTTCGGATAGGTCTCGATGACGGAGTTGATCTTGTCGATCGGCCGGAAGAACACGCCGACGAGGAGCAGAAAGCCGACGAAGCCACCCGCCGTCAGCTCTCCGCGCACGACGAACCAGGCGCCCGCCAGCATGACGGCCACCTGCACGAAGCGCATCGAGAGGTAGGACAGGGAGGTGGACGCCGCCATCAGCTTGTAGGCTTCGAGCTTGGTGCGCTGATAGCCGGCATTGTTCTGCGCGAACAGCGCGCGCTCGTGATCTTCATTGGCGAAGGCCTGGACGACGCGGATGCCGCCGACATTCTCCTCGATGCGCGCGTTGAACTCGGCGATCCTGCCGTACAGCGCATGGGAGTTCACCGTCATGCGCGTCCCGTAGCGCGTTGTCACGAACGCGGCGAGCGGGACGATGATCGCGGTAATCAGCGCAAGCGGCACATGCACGAACATCATCAGGACGAAGGCGCCGACCAGCGTCATCACTGCGATGAAGACGTCCTCGGGCCCGTGATGAGCGACTTCGCCGATCTCGTCGAGATCCTTCGTCAACCGCGCCACGAGATGCCCAGTCTTCTGGTTGTCGAAATAGCCGAAGGAGAGTTTCTGCAGATGGTCGAATGCCTTCCGCCGCATCTCCGTCTCGATGCGGATGCCGAGCATATGGCCCCAATAGGTCACCACGATTTGCAGCCCCGCATTGACGACATAGATAAGCAGAAGGCCGAGGGCCGCGAGACCGATCAGACCGAACTGGTTGGTCGGCAGCAAACGGTCGATGAAAAGCTTGACGGCAAGCGGAAAGACGAGTTCGAGCAGACCGGCTGAGATCGCGCAGGAAAAATCCAGCAGAAAGAGCCGGCGATGCGGCCGGTAGTAGGCCGCAAACCGCCTAAGAAGATCATTCATGCCGCAACTCGAGAAAGGCAAGGATGCGCCGGCTCGCGCCGATGCATATTGCAACCGCATGTCGCCCGCAACGCAGTCGCGGCTTGGGGCGACGCGACGCGGTGTGGACCACGACTCTAGCGACGGAAGACCCGCGATGGAAATCCTATGCGGGCCAGCCGATGGCTCGCCCGCAAGTTTCCCCTCCCCTGTGTCATCGAAGGCACGTTGAGGAGGGGAAGGAGGCTCAGAACTTTTGGGTCAGGGAAATCTTGAAGGAGCGGCCGGCTTCCGAATAGAACTGGGAGGCGTTGGCGAGATCCTTGACTTCAAGCGCGTCGAGATAGGTCTTGTCGAACATGTTGTAGACACCCGCCTGGATGCGCAGACCCTTTACCTGTTCCGGCTCCCACCAGCCCGTCAGGTTGACGATGCCGTAGCCGCCTGGTCGGGTTCCGGCCACGGAGTCCTCATCGACCGCCGCGGCGGTGACGAGGCTGAGATCCGTTCCCCAGAATTCGGTGTTATAGCCGACGCCGACGATCGCCTTCAGCGGCGCGACGGAGGCGAGCAGTTCGTCGGTGTCGAGATCTGTTCCCCGGGCATAGGCGAGCGATCCATGGACGTCGATGCCGGATGAGAAGGTCTTTTGCGCGCGGGCTTCGACGCCCGAAATCCGGACGCGGTCGCGGTTGAAGTATTCGATGCTTCCGAAAGCGTAGCCTGCCTCGGGCGTGGTTTCGGTATCGATAAAATTCTTGTAGCGCGTGGTATAGGCCGAAATCCGCCCACCGAAATCCTCATCGCCCAAGTTGGCGCCCGCTTCGAAGCCATAGCTCGTTTCCGGGTCGAGATCCGGATTGCCGATCTGCCTGTAGAGCGGCGCATTGTCATAATTGCTGTAGAGCTGCGAGACGTTCGGTGCCTTGAAGCCTGTGGTGACCTGCGCGAACAGTTCGACATCCGGGCGAACCTGCCAGGCGGCGCGCAGCTTCGGGGAGAGACGAAAATCGCTCTGCCCTTCGGGAAGATCCGCGCTGTTGCCGATGCTCGTATAGGTCGAGGTTTCCTGCGGATCGTGGCGGTACCAGTCGAGGCGGAAGCCGGGGGTCAGGGACACGCCGCTATTCCCGAGGCCGATCTTGTCCTCGGCAAACACGCCGACCGTCACGCTATCGGTGTCCGGCATGTCGGATTGGTTGTTATGGTAGTTGATGCAGGCTGGCGCAAACACGATGTCGCAGGTGTCTTCGCCCTGCTGGTACTGGGTCGTCCGGGTCAGGTCGAGATTGCCGCCGAAGGTGACCTGATGGGTGAGCAGCCCGGTGTCGAAGCTGGAATTCGCAAAGCCGCTGGCGCCATAGGAGCGGGCGTCGTTTGTGCTCGACCGCATGTAATAACCGACCGGACCCGTCAGACGCGTGCCGTGCGTGCCTTCGATGCGCTCGGCACGCTGGAAATAGATGGTCGCAAATGCGCTGTCGATCCAGCTGTCGCCGCTCTCCGCATCGAAGACATAGTCGAGCGATACACGGTCGCGCTTCTTGTCGGACTCCCGGTCATAGCCATTGGCCTCGTAGGTCGAACCCTGCGTCTGGCGCAGGTCCGTGGCCGTGTTCTGATCGTAATGCTCGGCCGTCAATCCGATCGTGTGGCCGCCTTCGAGCGACTGGCGCACCTTGAAGAGGATGTTGCGTCGGTTGAGATCCATGGGATCGGCCTCGGTTCGCGTCGGGCCGTAGCCTCCGACATCGCCGCCCGTCTCTTCTTCATGTCCGTATTTGTACGAGCTCTGGAAGAGCACGGAGGTCCTGTCGAAGCGCCGGGCGACCGCCGCGGCACCGACCAGCGAGCGATCGGCGCTGTCATAACCGAGCTTGGCCACACCGCCGACCGTTGCACCCTCGGCAATCAGGTCTTCGGGCTCCAGCGTGCGCAGGATGACGGCGCCACCGAGCGCGCCGGAACCGGCCCGGCTCGAATCCGCCCCGCGCAGGATATCGACGGTCCCCAGCGACGAGAAATCATAGGTATCGACGCCGCCCTGGGAGCCGCGCACGCCGTCCGAGAGGTAGGGTACCGGGATGCCGTCGATGGTCGTTAGAACGCGGTCGGCTTCCAGGCCACGGATGTTGACGCTCTTGGTGGCGGATACGAAGCTGACGCCCGGCTCTGTCGTATCGCCGAGATCGTCAAGGTCGTCGATGTCCTTTTCGGCGATCTGCTCGGCGGTCGTGCGTGTCGCAAGCGGGCTATCCTCCGGCGCGCCCTTCTGAACGCGTTTGCCCTTGACGATGATCGCCGGCAGCGCCGTCGCATCCCCCGATGCGGTGGAGCCTTGCGTGGCCGATCCGTCCTGAGCGACGGCCGGCGTCGAAGGTGCAATCGACGCGATGCCGATGAGCGAAGAATAGGCAAGAAGAACGGATCGCAAGCCCCGGGATACCATGTTGTTTCCTTTCAGCAGACACGCCAAGGCCTTTCGCCGCAGGGGTTTCCGCGGAGATGACATGACGTGGCCGACACAATGAACCGACAGACGAATGCCTGCCCCCGGTTCTGACAGCTAGAAAACATGAGTGCTTTTGTCAATATTAAAACTCCGGTCGATTTGGATCATTCCTGCATCTCTGGCGCGAGCGGTCGGGACTGAGAAAAACTGCCATCGACATGGACAAGATCGTGGCGTCATCTAGTTGATGACCACGCGGACCACGGCCCGACGCACCGCACGGAAGGAACGAGACGCGCATGACCTGCCTAAGTTTTGCGATCGGACAGACATGCTGGTCGTTCTAGAAGACGTGTCGAAAAGCTACCGGACCGCAGAAGGGCCGCTTTCGGTCCTGCAAGGGATCGACCTCTCGCTCGGTGCCGGCCAGACCCTGGCGCTCACGGGGGAATCCGGCAGCGGCAAGAGCACGCTTCTGCATCTCGTCGCCGGCCTCGATCATCCGGACCAGGGCCGGATCGCGATCGACGGACGGGAGATCGGCGGGCTCGACGACAAGGCGCGCGCCTCACTGCGCCGGTCGACGGTCGGACTGGTCTTCCAGCAGTTCAACCTCATCCCGTCCCTCACCGTCGCCGCTAATCTCGCCTTTCATGCGCGCCTTGCCGGCCGTTTCGACGCGGCATGGCAGCAGCAGCTGACGGCGAGGCTCGGGCTCGAACCGCTTCTCGCACGCTACCCCGAGCAATTGTCGGGCGGGCAGCAGCAGCGCGTCGCGATCGGGCGAACGCTCGCCGCGCGGCCGAAACTGGTGCTCGCCGACGAGCCGACCGGCAATCTCGATGAGGCGACGGGCGATGCCGTGATGGCGCTGATGCTGTCGCTGGTCGCGGAAACCGGATCGTCGCTTCTGATGGTCACCCATTCGCAGCGCCTGGCCGGGCAGCTCGATCGGCGCATCCATCTGCGCTCGGGCCGCATCGACCAGACGATGGAAAGGTCGCCATGATGCGCCGCACGGCGATGGCGGCGCTCCTGTCGCACTGGCGCCGACGGCCGCTCCAGCTGGTCATGCTCCTTCTCGGTCTGTCGCTGGCAACCGCACTCTGGTCGGGCGTTCAGGCGATCAATGCCGAGGCTCGCGCGAGCTACGATCGCGCGGCGGCAACGCTCGGGCAGGATCGCCTCGACCGGATCGTTAACGGAACGGGCGCGCCAATCACGCAATCCGACTACATCGCGCTTCGCCGCGCCGGCTGGCTGGTTTCCCCGGTGGTCGAGGGAACGCTCCGCCTCGGGCCGACACGCCTGCACCTCATCGGCATCGATCCCCTTACCATGCCGGCCGAGGGGCTGGACCCTGAGATCGGCCGCGATGGTGATCTTCTTGCCTTTCTCACGCGCCCCGGTCTGCTCTACGTCTCCTCCGAAACCGCGGACACGCTCTCCGGGCCGTCGCTCCCGCCATTGAAACGCACCTCGTCGCTTCTCGCGGGCATCGGCATGACCGATATCGGCATTGCCCAGCAGCTTCTCGGCAGGCCCGGCGAGATCAGCCAGCTGATCGTCGCGCCCGGTCAGCGGCCCGGTCTCCCCGCAGTCGGAGAGATCGCACCCGGACTGGTGGTGAAAGCGCCGGATGCCCAGGGCGATCTCGCGCGCCTGACAGACAGCTTTCATCTCAACCTCACCGCCTTCGGGTTCCTTGCCTTCGCTGTCGGCCTGTTCATCGTCTATTCCGCCATCGGCCTGGCCTTCGAGCAGCGGCGGGCGACCTTTCGCACGCTCCGCTCGCTCGGCCTGCCGGCAGCCACGCTGACCGGCCTCCTTCTGGCAGAGCTGGTGAGTTTCGCGGTCATCGCCGGCATTGCGGGCGTTCTGCTCGGCTATATCGTCGGCTCCGTCCTTCTGCCCGGCGTTGCCGCGACCCTCCAGGGGCTTTATGGCGCCAGTGTTCCCGGCACGCTCACCCTGCGGCCGCAATGGTGGGCGTCCGGCCTCGCCATCGCGCTGTTCGGAACGCTTGCGGCGGCCGCGCAAAGCCTCTGGCGTGTCTGGCGCATGCCGCTTCTGGCGCCGGCCCAGCCACGGGCCTGGGCACGCGCGTCCGAGTCGGGGCTTCGCATACAGGCCGCAGCGGCCATTGCCCTGTTTGCTGTGACGATCGGCCTTGCGGCCTTCGGCTCGGGTCTCGTCGTCGGTTTTTCTGTGCTCGGCGGCCTGCTTCTCGGTGCCGCGCTGCTGCTGCCGGTGCTGATGGCACTGTTTCTGGCGCTCATGCAGCGGCTGACCGCCCGTCCGATTGCGGAATGGTTCTGGGCAGATACGCGCCAGCAACTGCCGGGTCTGTCGCTTGCCCTCATGGCCCTGCTCCTCGCCCTCTCCGCCAATATCGGCGTGGGAACCATGGTCTCGAGCTTCCGGCTGACCTTTACCGGCTGGCTCGACCAGCGGCTCGCGGCCGAACTTTATGTCACTGCGCGCGAAGAGCGCGAAGCGGCGGACCTGCGCGCCTGGCTCACAGGCCGTGTCGATGCGATCTTGCCGATCTGGAGCGTCTCCGGCGATATCGGCGGCGCGCCGGCAGAGGTCTACGGTGTTGCAGACGATCGGACCTACCGCGACAACTGGCCCCTGCTCGCCCGCACACCGGACACCTGGGACCGCGTGGCCGAGGGAACCGGCGCGCTGATCAACGAGCAATTGTCGCGGCGGGACGGCCTTGCGGTCGGCGACAGCCTGACGCTTCCGGGCGGCTGGATGACGACGGTCGCCGGTGTCTATTCCGATTACGGCAACCCCCTCCCCCAGGTTATGATCGGCATCGATGCCCTGACGACGCACTACCCGGACGTCGCGCGCCTGCGCTACGGGCTCCGGCTTGCCCCGGCAAATGTCGGCGCAGTGTCGGAGGCCGTGCGCGAGCGGTTCGGCCTGCCGCCGGAAAACCTTGTCGATCAGGCGAGCCTCAAGCGCCGCTCGCTCGAAATCTTCGAGCAGACATTCTCGGTCACGGCCGCACTCAACGTTCTCACCCTCGGCGTCGCGGGTCTTGCGATGTTTGCCAGCCTGATGACGCTGTCCACCATGCGCCTGCCCCAACTCGCGCCGATCTGGGCCATGGGACTGACGCGCCGGCAGCTTGTCGGTCTCGAGCTCGCACGAACGCTGATCCTTGCAGCAATCACGCTGCTGGCGGCTTTGCCCGTCGGGCTCGGGCTCGCCTGGGTCCTGCTCTCCGTCGTCAACGTCGAGGCCTTCGGCTGGCAGCTTCCCATGCACATCTTCCCGGCCGACTGGGTCCGTCTTGCGGCGCTTGCCCTTGGCGCAAGCCTGCTCTCGGCCATCATCCCCCTTCGCCAGCTGGCCGCCACGGCGCCATCCGATCTTCTGAAAGTGTTCGCCAATGAACGGTAAGCCCGTCTCTACCAAAGCCGTGCCCTTACTCCTGCTGTCGCTTCTGCTCGGCCTCTGCTCGCCATTTGCATCGGCAGCGCAGGGATTTGCGGGTCTCGGCACGACCGCAGAAGGCTTCGCCGTGCCGCAGCCGGGCAAAGTCTTGACATTTCCGCGCGATCACGGCGCGCATCCCGATTTCCGCATCGAGTGGTGGTACGTCACGGCTAACCTGACAGGCGCCGACGGCAAGGCCTATGGCGTCCAGTGGACACTTTTCCGCTCGGCCCTGCAGCCCGGCGATCGCGAGGGTTGGAGCAGTCCGCAGATCTGGATGGGTCATGCGGGCCTGACGACGCCCGATCGGCATTTCGTGGCCGAGCGCCTTGCCCGCGGCGGCATCGGGCAGGCTGGCGTGACAGCAGAGCCGTTCGATGCGTGGATCGATGATTGGCGCATGCAGGCGACGGCACCGGTCACGGGTGGCGACGCCGTGGCGCATGTCGCCCTCAAGGCTTCCGGAGCGGATTTCGGCTACGCGCTCGACCTCACGGCGAAGCAGCCGATCGTTCTCCAGGGGCAAGGTGGCTATTCGGTCAAGTCCGCAGCCGGGCAGGCAAGCTATTACTACTCCCAACCCTTCTACGCCGTGCGCGGCACGCTCTCCCTCCCCGGCGGCGACGTTTCGGTCACTGGTCAGGCCTGGCTGGACCGGGAATGGTCGTCGCAGCCATTGGCAGCCGATCAGACCGGATGGGACTGGTTTTCCCTCCATCTCGACAGCGGCGAGAAACTGATGGGGTTTCGTCTGCGCGATGGCGGGGCCGGCTATACCTCGGCCACCTGGATCGCCGCGGACGGCACGCCCTCGCCGCTTCCACCGGGCGCATTGACCGTCGCCCCCCTCGCCACAGCGCATGTTGCTGGTCGAACGGTCCCGGTCGGGTGGCGCTTGTCCCTTCCCGCGCGCGGTCTGGATATCACCACCACCGCCGTCAACCCGCAGGCGTGGATGGCGACCCGCACACCCTACTGGGAGGGCCCGATTACCTTTTCCGGCAGCCAGAGCGGCCGTGGCTATCTGGAGATGACGGGTTACTGAGACCTTTGGCAGAGGCGGCCGGCCGCCGCGGATAATCGTTGGCTTCTCTCGTCCATTTCACAGTGGTCGCTGACGAATATGATTAGACCTTTCAACGCGTAACGGATAATTTGCAGGTGACGAACGCAGCGATTTCAGTCGAAAACAGTGCACAGCCGGATTTTCGTTCTCAGGACGCCGCAGGTAGGATCAACGTCGGCAGACGCGCCGGCGAGGAACGGAAGAGACGATGACAACTGACCTGGCTTCGACGGCGATGACCGGCGTGAAAGGCCTCGATGACGTGCTGGCCGGCGGCTTGTCGCGGCGGCACGTGTTTCTGCTGGAGGGATCTCCCGGCACCGGTAAGACGACGGTTTCCCTGCAATTCCTGCTGGAAGGTGCGGCCCGCGGCGAGCGCTGCCTCTACATCACGCTTTCCGAAACGGAAGACGAACTGCGCAGCAGTGCTGAGTCTCACGGCATGGAAATCGGCGAGGCGATCACGATCTTCGAACTTGTCCCGCCGGAAAGCCTGCTGGACGCCGAGCAGCAGCAGAGCCTGCTGTATTCGTCCGATCTCGAACTCGGGGAAACCACCAAGCTGATCTTCGAAGCGTTCGAGCGCGTGCGCCCGAGCCGCGTCGTCATCGACAGCCTATCGGAGATCCGCCTTCTGGCGCAGAGTTCGCTGCGCTACCGGCGCCAGATCCTCGCGCTCAAGCATTATTTCTCAAAATCCGGCGCGACCGTTCTTCTCCTGGACGATCTCACCGCCGATACGCTCGACAAGACGGTGCACAGCGTCGTTCATGGCGTCATCCACCTTGAGGAACTGTCGCCGAACTACGGTGCCGAGCGGCGTCGGCTGCGCGTCATCAAGTATCGCGGCAGAGCCTATCGCGGCGGGTATCACGACTACATCATCGAGACCGGCGGTGTCGTGGTCTTTCCGCGTCTTCGCGCGACGGAACACCGGACGGACTTCGAGCGGACGGTGCTCAGCAGCGGCATTCCTGCCCTCGACGGCCTTCTCGGCGGCGGCATCTCCCGCGGATCGAGCACGCTCCTGATCGGGCCGGCCGGCACCGGCAAGAGCCTATTCGGTCTGCAGTTCGTGGACGCCGCCGTCAAGCGGGGCGAAACCGCGGCCATCTTCGTCTTCGATGAGGAGCTTGGGCTGCTGTTTGCCCGTATACGAAGCATGGGCATCGACCTGGAGGCAATGCGCGACGCCGGCAAACTGTATATCGAGCAGTTGGATGCCGCCGAACTCTCTCCCGGCGAATTCGCCCAGCGTGTCCGCGAGAGTGTGACGCGCTTCAACGCCAAAACGGTGCTGATCGACAGCGTCAACGGCTATCAGGCTGCGATGCCGGAGGAAAACGCCCTCATCCTTCATATCCACGAGCTGCTGCAGTATCTCAACCGGCAGGGCGCGAACACCTACCTGACGGTTGCCCAGCATGGTCTGGTCGGCGACATGAAGTCACCCGTCGATGTCACGTACCTCGCCGATACGGTCATTCTGCTGCGGTATTTCGAGGCGATGGGGAAAGTGCGGCGCGCCGTCTCCGTGATCAAGAAGCGGACGGGGCGCCACGAGGACACGATCCGCGAATACCGTATCGGAGCGGATGGCCTGAGCCTCGGCGAGCCGCTGGCCGGCTTCCAGGGGGTGCTTCGCGGCGTGCCGGTCCTGACCACAGGGGCCCAGGCCCTGATGCCGCCCCTGATGCCGCTTGCCGATGGGAGTGGCGACAATTTCTGATCGCATGGCGACCGTTCTCGTTCTCGCGCCCGCCGGGCGCGATGCCCAGATTGCGGCATCCCTGCTTGCCGAAGCCGGGATGGCGTGCGTGTCCGCAGACAGCATGGTCCAGTTCGTCGAAGGGCTCAGCGAAGACGTCGCCTTCGGGGTCATCACCGAGGAGGCGCTGCGCTCCACAGATCTCAAGGCGCTGTCCGGCTGGATCTCGGCACAGCCAAGCTGGTCGGATCTGCCCTTCATCGTGCTGACCCAGCGTGGCGGCGGGCCCGAGCGCAATCCGGCGGCTGCACGGCTCTCGGAAGTGCTCGGCAATGTCAGCTTCATCGAGCGGCCGTTTCACGCGACGACCTTCATCAGCGTCGCGCGCACGGCCATGCGCGGACGACGCCGGCAGTTCGATGCGCGGCTGCGCATGCAGGCGCTCGATGATGGCGAGCGGCGGCTGGCAACGGCACTCGAGGCCGGAAGGCTCGGCGCCTGGGAGCTCGATCTTGCCACGCAAACGCTGACCACGTCCGTTACCTGTCGATCGATCTTCGGGCGCGAGGCGGCGGAGACGCTAAGCTATGACGACCTGATCTCCACCATTCACCCGGAAGATCGCGAGCGAATGATCGCCGCGGTGGGGCACACGCTCGAGACCGGGCAGGATTATTCGATCGAGTACAAGGTCATCTGGCCGGATGGCTCGCTGCACTGGGCCGAAATCCGGGCGCAGGTCTATCGGGATGGGCTCGGCCGGCCGGCAAAGCTCGTCGGCGTATCCGCCGACATCACCGAGCGGCGGCGACTGGAGGAACAGCAGCGACAGATCAACGAGACTCTGGAAGAGCGCGTGACGAAACGGACGGCCGAGCTTGAGGAAGCCCATGCCGCTGTCATGAGCGAGGTGGCGCAGCGCGAGAAAGCCGAGGAACAACTGCGCCAGGCGCTGAAGATGGAGGCGATCGGGCAGCTGACCGGCGGTGTGGCGCATGATTTCAACAATCTGCTGATGGCCGTGCTCGGTAACCTCGAACTTCTGCGAAAGCATGTCGACGGCGACGCGAAGGCGGTTCGCCTGATCGACGGCGCCGTGCAGGGTGCACGCCGCGGCGCATCGTTGACCCAGCGCCTGCTTGCCTTCGCCCGACGGCAGGATCTGCAGGTCGGGCCGGTGGATCTCCAGAAGCTGGTGGCCGAAATGGAGGATCTGCTGCGCCGCTCGGTCGGCTCGGCCATCACCCTGCAGAGCGAGATTGCGGACGATCTGCCGCCCGCCGAGGCCGACAGCAATCAGCTGGAACTTGCCCTTCTCAACCTTGTCGTCAACGCGCGCGACGCGATGCCCAACGGCGGTACGATCACCATTCGCCTCGACATGGAAGACCGCCCCACCGCCACGGACGTGCTCTCGGCCGGTCGCTATCTCGTGCTCTCGGTGACCGACACCGGCATCGGCATGGACCCGGAAACGCTACGGAAGGCGATCGATCCGTTCTTCTCGACCAAGGAGCTTGGCAAGGGCACCGGTCTCGGTCTGTCGATGATCCATGGCCTTGCCATCCAGCTTAAAGGCGCGCTGCACCTGTCGAGTCGTCCGGGACAGGGCACGACAGCCATCCTGCGCGTTCCCGTCGCAAAGCCGAGCGAGATCGGCGAAAAGGCGGCACCACCGGAGGTTCTGCCCGTCGGAAAGTCCGAGCGATCGGCGTCGCTGCGCATCCTGATGGTCGATGACGATGCCCTGATCGCGATGAGCACCGTGGATATGCTGGAGGATCTCGGCCACAGCGTGGTCGAAGCCAATTCCGGACGGCAGGCTCTCGGCATTCTGGAAGGCGGCGATGCCTTCGATCTGATGATCACCGACTTCTCGATGCCGGGCATGAACGGGGCGGAGCTTGCCCGCAAGGGGCTGGCCCTGCGGCCGGATCTCAAGATCCTGATTGCAACCGGCTATGCCGAGTTGCCGGCGGGAACGGAGCTGAACATTCCAAGGCTCGGCAAGCCCTATTCGCAGGACCAGCTGGCAACCGAGATCGCAAGGATCGTCTGCCAGACCTGACGCTGACGTTTCACCGGTTAGCGCTTGATGCGCAGGATCGTCTCGATTTCCACCGTCATCCCGTTGGGAAGCGATCCCATGCCGATGGCGGATCGGGCGTGGCGACCGTCTTCGCCCATCACCTCGATCAACAGGTCCGAAAAACCGTTGATGACGAACGGATGCTCGGTGAAGTCGGGAACGGCATTGACCATGCCGAACACCTTGATCACCTCGACCGCGTCGAGGTCCCCCACCGCATGCTGTACCGTCGAGAGAACCTGCAGCGCGACGAGCCGGGCGTGGCTGCGGGCCTCCTCGAGGGAGACATCGCGTCCGACCTTTCCGGTGTGCCAACCTCCGCCGGCGCGTGCCGCGCCCTGCCCTGCCAGATACAGCATGTCACCCGCTCTCTTAGCCGGCACATAATTCCCGCCCGGCGCCAGCGGAGCCGGCAGCACCAACCCCAATTCCTCCAGCCGTCGGTAGCAGCTCATCGCACCCCTCCCCTTCTCAAACGCTGCTCAAGAGCAGGCTCGTCTCGCTGTTTGCGACGCCCTCGATCATCCGGACCTCGCGAAGAACGCGGTCGAAATCGGACAAGGTGGCCGAGCGCATGTTCGCCACCAGATCCCAGTTGCCGTTGGTCGTGTGGAGCGCGTAAATCTCCGGAATGCCGCGCAGGCGACGGATCACCTGCGTCGTCGATTTGCCCACGACCTCGATCATCATGACTGCATGGATGGTCTGCGCATCGAAATCCTCGCGCATGCGCACGGTAAAGCCGAGCAGGGTTCCGGTCTCCAGAAGCCGGTCCAACCGATTCTGAACGGTGCCACGGGCGACACCCAGTGCGTCCGACAGTTTGGACAACGATGCCCGGCCATCGACCCGGAGATGGGCGATGATACGCCGGTCGAGATCGTCAGGCACATAAGTCGCAAGCGCCGCGTTCTTGGAATATTTCACAGGATGCTATTCCATCTGCCCGGAAGATTGACGGATTAAACACCCTTTCTCGCATTTTGTCACCCAACGTCTACGCCAATACAAAACGCCGCCGGACCTCAGGGCTCGGCGGCGCGTCTATGTGCGGGAGATACCCTCGGTGTTTTGTTTACTCCGCCGGCAGAAGATGCGCGTCATGCGCCTCCGCAGAGCTTTTCAGCGGCCGGTTTCCGGCGAGTTTCCGCACCAGCACGTAGAAGACCGGCGTCATGAAGATACCGAAGACGGTGACGCCGACCATGCCGGAGAACACGGCAATACCCATGGCAGCGCGCATTTCGGCCCCTGCCCCCGTGGAGATGACCAGCGGCACCACGCCCATGATGAAGGCCATCGAGGTCATCAGAATGGGACGCAGCCGCAGCCGGCTCGCCTCGACGGCCGCCTGAACGGGCGTTCGCCCTTCGAACTCCAGCTCCCGCGCGAACTCGACGATCAGGATCGCGTTCTTCGCCGACAGGCCGACAAGGACAACGAGACCGATCTGGGTAAAGATGTTGTTGTCCCCACCGGTCAGCCACACACCGGTAAGGGCAGCGAGCACGCCCATCGGCACGATCATGATGATGGCGACGGGGAGCGTCAGGCTCTCATACTGGGCTGCAAGCACGAGATAGACGAGCAGCAGAGCGAGCGGAAAGACGAGGAAACCGGAACTTCCTGCAAGAATCTGCTGATAGGTAAGATCGGTCCATTCGAAGTCGATGCCGGAGGGCAGCGTTTCCCCTGCGATCTGCTCGATTGCCGCCTGCGCCTGGCCGGAGGAGAACCCCGGTGCCGGTGCGCCATTGACGTCGGCCGCCAGGAAGCCGTTGTAGCGGGTCGTCCGCTCCGGCCCGGTGGTGGCCTCGACCTTGAGGAGGGCCGACAGCGGGATCATCTGGCCCGTCTGCGAGCGAACCTTCAGCTGCCCGATATCCTCGGGTTTGGCCCGATACTTCGCATCCGCCTGCACCCGCACGCTGTATGTGCGGCCGAAGGCATTGAAATCATTGACATACAGTGAACCCAGATAAATCTGCAGCGCATCGAAGACATCGGTGACAGACACGCCGAGCTGTTCGGCCTTCGTCCGGTCGAGATCTGCGAAGAGTTGGGGGACGTTGATCTGGAAGCTCGAGAAGATGCCCGCGAGTTCCGGCGTCTGGTAGGCCTTGGCGATGAAGGCCTTGGTCGCTTCATCCAGCGCCTGATAGCCGAAGCCGGCGCGATCCTCGATCTGCAGCTTGAAGCCACCCGTGGAGCCGAGACCATTGACCGGCGGCGGCGGGAACATGGCGATGAAGGCGTCCTGGATGCCCGCATATTTCTGGTTCAGCTGCATGGCGATGGCGCCGCCCGAAAGCTCCGGTGTCGTTCGGTTCTCGAAGTCGTCGAGAATGGCAAAAACGATGCCCGCATTCGAGCCGATCGTGAAACCGTTGATCGACAGCCCGGGAAAGGCGATCGCGTTCTTCACGCCGGGCTGCTTCAGGGCGATATCGCTCATCTTCTTGATCACACTTTCGGTCCGATCGAGCGTTGCGCCATCGGGAAGCTGAGCAAAACCAATCAGATACTGCTTATCCTGCGCCGGCACGAAGCCGCCGGGGACCGCGTTGAACATGCCGTAGGTCGCGCCCGCCAGGGCGAGATAGATCACCATGACGACGCTCTTGCGTGAGAGAAGTCCACCGATGCTGCGGCCATAGCCGTTGGACGCCGCCCCGAAGGCCCGGTTGAAGCCGCGGAAGAACCAGCCGAACGCCTTGTCCATCGCGATCGTCAGAATGTCTTTCTTTGCGTGATGCCCTTTGAGCAGCAAGGCGGCCAGAGCCGGGGAAAGGGTCAGCGAGTTGATGGCCGAGATGACGGTAGAGATCGCAATGGTAAGCGCGAACTGACGGTAAAACTGCCCGGAAAGCCCGGTGATGAAGGCCAGAGGTACGAAGACCGCCACCAGAACCAGCGCAATCGCGATGATCGGACCGGACACTTCCTGCATCGCGCGATAGGTCGCTTCCCGTGGTGCAAGGCCGTTCTCGATGTTGCGCTCCACATTTTCCACGACGACGATCGCGTCGTCCACCACGATGCCGATGGCGAGCACGAGACCGAACAGGGTCAACGCATTGACCGAGAAGCCGAAGACATACATGACCGCGAACGTCCCGATGATCGAGACGGGAACCGCGATCAGCGGAATGATCGAGGCGCGCCAGGTCTGCAGGAACAGGATGACCACGACGACCACGAGGGCAATTGCTTCGAGCAGCGTATCGATGACCTTTTCGATGGAGGCGCGGACGAATTCCGTGGTGTCGTAGACGATCTCGAAACGGATGCCTTCCGGCATGGCTTTCGACAGTTCCGCCATCGTTGCGCGGACATCGTCGGATATGGCGATGGCGTTGGAGCCTGGTGATTGGAAAACGGGCACGGCGACGGCCGGCTCGCCGTCCAGGAGGGAGCGCAGCGTATAATCGGCAGCGCCCATCTCGATCCGGGCGACGTCCCGTAGCCGGGTTATCTCGCCACTGGCGCCGCTCTTGACGATGATGTTGCCGAACTGTTCCGGCGTTTGCAAACGGCCTTGCGCGTTGACGGAGAGCTGCAGATCGACGCCGGGCAGCGTTGGCGACGCCCCGATGATCCCGGCGGCAGCCTGAACGTTTTGCTGGCGAATGGCTGTGGTGATATCGCTCGCCGCCAGTCCGTATTCGGCGGCCTTCTGAGGGTCGATCCAGACGCGCATGGAGTAGTCGCCGGCACCGAATACCTGCACCTGCCCCACGCCTTCGATGCGTGCCAGGCGGTCCTTGATGTTGAGAACGGCGTAATTGCGAAGATAGGTGAGGTCGTAGCGTCCGCCCGCGGAGACGAGGTTGACGACCATCATCAGGTCGGGCGAACTCTTCACCGTCGTGACGCCCAGCGCCCGCACCTCCGCCGGGAGTCGCGGTTCTGCCTGCGACACACGGTTCTGCACGAGTTGCTGTGCCTTATCGGGGTCGGTCCCCAGCTTGAACGTCACCGTCAGCGTCAGAACGCCGTCGGCCGTCGCCTGGCTCGACATGTAGAGCATGTCTTCGACGCCGTTGATCGACTCTTCAAGCGGCGTGGCCACCGTTTCTGCGATGACTTTTGGATTGGCACCGGGATAGGTGCCGCGCACGACGATGGATGGCGGAACGACGTCCGGATATTCGGAGATCGGTAGCGCACGCATGCCGATCAGGCCCGCGACGACGATGAGAACCGACAGAACGCCGGCAAACACCGGTCTGTCGATAAAAAACCTTGAGATATTCATGTCATAACCCCTCTCCGGGAATGATCAGAAGACGAACGGCCCTGCTCGCGGCCTGACGGCCGCAAGGTCGGGTAAACGGTGAAACGTGGTTTCGGGTGAGGCCGATGCCGTGGGCGGACGTGCCGGGTTCAGCCGTCTCCACGCAGGCTTCAGGAAGTGATTTACTGCTGCGCGACCTTCGCCTCGCTCTGCGGATCGACCAACGCGCCGGGGCGGATGCGCTGCAATCCGTTCACGACGATACGATCGCCAGCGCTCAGACCCTTTTCGACGATCCGCTGACCGTCGACCGCACTTCCAAGCTCGATCTGGCGATAGGCGATCGTGTTTTGTGGATCGACGACGAAGACGAATTTCTTATCCTGATCCGTTCCAACGGCCTTCTCGCTGATCATCAGATGGTTTTCAGGCGCAGGATCTCCCATGCGGATACGAACGAACTGCCCCGGAAGCAGGCGCCCGCCCGGATTGCCGAAGACGGCGCGAACTCGGACCGTACCACTCTGCGCATTGACCTCATTGTCGATCCACTGAAGCTGGCCGCTGATCGCAGCCCCCTCCCCTTCCCCGGTTGCCAATTCGACGGGAATCCGTGACAGGTTCGGGGATGCGGATGCGTCGTCACCCAACTGGGCGAGCGTCCGTCCGACGAGATCCTCGTTGACATCGAAGCTTGCATAGATCGGATCGACGGATACCAGCGTCGTCAGAACCGGCGAGCCGGAGCCCGCCGCGACGAGATTGCCTTCCGTGATTTCGCGGCGACCGACGCGGCCGGAGATGGGCGCGCGAACGTCGGTATAGCCGAGCTCCAGTTGGGCGACGTGCAGCGAGGCCTTTGCCGACTGGACGGCAGCGAGCGCTTCGGCTTTGGCGCTGCTGCGCTGCGCGAGCTCGCTATCGGAGAGCACGTTCTTGGATGTTAGCCGTTCGCCGCGCTCCAGCTCCGAGCTTGCGTAGGAAAGCCGAGCCTGCGCAGAGGCAACCTGCCCCTCCGCCTGCGCCACGGCCGCCTTGTAGGGCTCAGGATCGATCCTCACGAGAAGATCGCCCGCTTTGACCAGTGCGCCCTCGCGAAACTCGACGGACTGTATCGCCCCAGCGACACGCGGGCGGATCTGAACGCGGCCGACCGCCTCAAGACGACCGGAAAACGTCTGCCAGGTCGCGACATTTCGTGTTTCCACTGTCGCGACGGTGACGGGAATTGCCTGTGGCGCCGCCGCTACCGCCGGTTCTGCAGCCACGGCACCTTCGGTCCGCTCGAAGTAAAACGCTGCCCCCGCAACGGACGCAGCAATGCCCAGGCCGGCGCCCATCAGGGCCCAGCGACTTGTTTTTGCTGTCATAATCAACTCCTTGGCTCTGATAGAGCCTCTTCAGACTGTTGCTGGATCTCCCGACCGCAGCTCATCGACAAAGGCCGAGAATCCGGCGCCTACCGCCTCGATCCATGGACCCGTGTATTCCCTGTAAATTCCCGTCCACCCTAGGCTGACGGGGAGAATTCTTTCTCGAACGCGGACGCCAGCGTTTCGAAGCCGACCCGCATAGGACAGCACCTCATCGCGCAGGGGATCGTCCTCCGACGTCACGAGAAGAGCCGGAGCGACCCCCATCAGACGTGAACACTCGCAAGGCGCCGCATAGGGATGCTGGCCACCGCAGACGGCCCGCATATAGTGCCTCCACCCATCCGCCCACCGTTCTCGCAGGGTGACCTCTGCTTCCCGCATCGAGATCGACGTCATGCGTGGATCGATCAACGGCGAGAAGAGGATTTGGCCTGTGAGCCGGCCTGGAAAGCGATCCCGCGCCTTCAGCGCAACACCGGCCGCGATATTGCCTCCCGCCTCCTCGCCCACCACGAAGAGCTGTGATTTCGCGGTTCCCCCCAGCATCTTGCGATGCTCGTCAATGTAGCTGAGCGCCGAACAGGCATGGTCGAGGACCTGGGGAAAACAGAAATCGGACATTTCCCCATAGGCAGCTTCCACGACGACAGCGCCGGTATCGGCAATCGCCCGCGCAACAGGCCGCTCCCGATCCGAACGATCGCTTTCGAGGAACGCGCCGCCGTGAAGGTAGAGAACCAGAGGACGTGGCTTGCGCAGCGTCTCGCTCTCGTACATGCGCACGCTCAGACCTGGACCGGGGTCCGTCGAAATTGCGATTGTCTGCCAGGCGCTTGTCATATCGATCGTCCGCTTCCCACGGCCATCTTGCCCATCGGTCTGTTTATCTAGTATTGTTCCATTCATCCGCACAAGTGTCCCCAATCGGGTATCAATGTTCCGAATTTCCGAACAATAATGTGCATGGTAGGAAACCGAAGCGATGGACCAACTCTCCGCAATGCGCGTGTTCGTGCGTGTCGTCGAAACCGGCAATTTTACAAGAGCGGCAACCACATTGGGCATGCCGAAGACGACGGTGACGAACTTCGTCCAGAGCTTGGAGGCGCGGTTGCGCACCACGCTTCTCAATCGCACCACCCGCCGGGTCATCGTCACAACAGACGGAGCGCTTTACTATGAGCGCGCCGTCCAGATCCTTTCGGAACTCGATGAACTCGACAGCAGTCTTAGCAACTCCCAATCCCAGCCGAGTGGGAGGCTGCGGGTGGAGATGGCCGGCGCCTTTGCCGACCTCGTCGTGATCCCTGCCCTCTGCGACTTCTACCAGCGCTATCCCCAGATCAAGCTCGACATTGGCGTTGGCGACAGGCTCGTCGATTATGTCGTCGAAAACGTGGACTGCGCCCTTCGTGGTGGCACGCCCGGTGACCAATCCTTGATCGCCCGTAAGGTCGGCGAGATGACGATGAAGCTCTGCGCCGCTCCCTTCTACATCGAGAAGTTCGGGGAGCCTCAAGAGCCCGAAGATCTCATGCGAGACCATGTTGCCGTCGGCTATCTCGTTGCGCAATCCGGTCGCGTGATGGATCTTGAGCTGCAAAATAGCGAGCGCTCCGTCGAGATCACGCCGAACTACGTTCTCTCCGTGAACGATGCGCGCTCCTACGTCAACGCGGCAATCGGTGGTCTGGGCGTGGCTGTCGCGCCCGGCTTCATGGTCGAGGACGCTTTGGCCTCCGGCACCTTGAAGCCCGTTCTTCCCGGATGGACCGCGAAGGCTCTTCCCCTCTATGTCGTCTATCCGCAACGCCGGCATTTGAGCAATAAGGTTCGGGTTTTCGTCGATTGGCTCGCCAAGCTCATGCAAACCTTGCCAGCTGACAGGGTTTAACGGGAGCCCCGGTTGCCCCACCGCGAAATGCACCGACCTCTTGCAAATCAAAGATGCGGCTCCGCCGTTCGCGCCGTCTTCCGCGATTTTACGACTCCCATCAACATTTGCGACGATGAAAACTTCCCGACCTTCGCCTGTTGCGTCAAATGACGAAGGTATCCGCCAGGCGAACGGATCGTCTCGCTCCGTTCGAGAATGCAGCTAATCGCCACAGCGGCGGGAACGGCGCCCATCGTAGCGCAGGCGGCCTCGTAGGCAGACGGGCTGATCCCGAACATTCGGCCGACGACATTTGCGGCGGACGTCAAGTCTCGCCAATCTCGAATTTCACAGCGCGCAGCGTAGTTCGATATCGACGGACATGTCGCAAGCACGAGGGTCAGCGAATTTTGCAGCGTCGGTGTATCGCTCGTTGCTGGGTGCTCTGGTTTCTCGTCGTTGGTTTTCATGTGAGATGACCGTTCAGAATCAAGAAAAGATTCGGATTCTGATATCTGTATGTGCCGCTCATTTTGGCAGGGATTGCCGCTCGGTTTTTGCGTATTCTTCCATGCTTCCAAGGCTTTGAGGATCAGATCCCGCAAATCACGAAGCTTGCTGTAGGCGGCGGAGATTCGGCAGACGGTAGCGTTACGAGGAATGCTGTCGATAATCTCTCGAAACATCGCGTAGTGCTCGTCCCAGCTGCCGGCCGCCCCTTCCGCCGTCGCCATTGCAATGAGCTTTGCAACATCGCGCCGGCAAATGGTGAGGCTCTCCCGAATTTCCTGCAGTCGAAGCCGGTCGGCGACAACTTCGCGTGCAAGGGTCTCGATTTCCGACGAGCGGGAGAGCAGCGGTGCAAGGGAGAAGCCGAAAGCTTCCCTTAGATCGCCATTCTGGTGCCGGCGGCTGTAGCGCTTGCCGTTCGCGCTGTCTTTGCGGGCGATCAGGCCGGCATCGACGAGCAGGGCGAGGTGGCGTCGAATGGTCTGTTCCGCCATGCCATTGGCGCGCAGGGACAGTTGCTGGTTCGACGGAAAGACGACGAGTCCTGTTTCTGCGGATATCTCCGTCTTTGGATAGAAGGAGAGGAGAGCATTCAGCAGCGCAAGCGTACGGTCGGAGATGCCAAGGCGGCTCCTTGCTTCACAGAGTGCGCGGTAGAGCTTCCATTTATCGACCGAATGCGAAAGATCACTGCGTGCCGTGCTCTGTCCCGTGAGCATGGCACGCGTCATCGGCCGCCGCCCAAAGGGCGTCGTCACAAGATAAGTGTCCATTTTCGTTGCCTCCAAGCGTAGGGCAAACGATTCCGGTCACCAAAGCGGCGTTCTCACGTTGACAAGTGATTCGAAGGGAGCTATTCGTTTCTCTGCTACAAGACAACAAAGGCTCTCAGGTGGTTCGCCGCTTGGGGGCCTTTCGTTTAACCGATACTGCATCCTTTCCTAGTTATCGTTTTGCCAGCCCCTAAAACGGGTCAACCCTGTCACGTGACAGGGTTTTTAAGCGTCCTCGTCGTCCCGGCGCTCGAACTTCTCGACCAAGCGCGGCATTTCAGCCTGCAGGAAAGCCGAGAACGCAGCGCCTTTCGGGCCCGCATGGACAATACGCAATTCTTTCGCAGAAATTTTAACCCGGGCGATATCCTGTCCGCTCGGATCTCTCAGCGAGAGAACATTGTTGCTTCCGTCATCCGAGATGGTCGCGGGAGCCTTTAAAGCGGCCAATGCGAGGCGGAAGCGTTCGTCCGAACTCATGGTCGACGTGCCATCCGCACGCAGGCGCTTCTGAAGAAGGACGGACCCGCCATCGGATGCGGAAAAAAGCTTGGCGAAATCGCCCCACCGTGGGCGCCCGACCTTCGGTGCTCGACCGATCAGCTCGATGATGTCGAGCGGCACTGCACGGTAAACCCCGCGCATGCGGGCAAGCTCTGCATCATCGATCGCAAGTGCCGCCTTGATGTCGCGCGGCTTGATCTGAGCGTCGTCCATCCGCGCCGTAAACAGGGCGCGTTCGATCCAGGTCAGGTCCTGTCGCGCGGCGTTCTCAATCCCTTGCGAGACGACGAGGTCACGATCCGACATCTCGACGACGAGCGCACGCACTGGAATCCCGAGCTCCTTAGCCGCCTTAAGACGGCGATGGCCATAGATGACCTGATACCGCCCGGCGCGCTCGGGATGTGGTCGAACTTGGATCGGAATGCGCTGACCTTCGGCCTCGAAGGTCGCTCTGAAGGCTGCAAAATCCGCATCATTGTCGTCGGCTAGGCGATCGGGATAGGGGGAGGGATCGATGAGCGAGGCATCGAGTTCCAGGCTTGCCCCGGTGCCGGATTCAACCAGGGCTTTCAGCCTGTCCCGCTCGTCGCGAAGCTCTCCGATCGAGCGTTGAGCGGCACCGATCACACCCGCGCCGACGCGCGGAAGGGCAGGGCCTGACTGCGGGCTCGCGGCAGGATTCTGCTCGACAGGTTGCGGATCGGCGTCCACCGCAGCAGACAGCAGCCCGAAATTCGCAATGATCGACTTCTTCGTCTTGCTCATGTCCTGCCCCAGCTTTGCCGGACAAGATCGAGAATGCTCTCATTGACGGCGTCCATCGCTTCGCGCGCGCGGCGATGCGTATCGCGTCCGACCTGACCGATCTCAAGTTCGTACAGGCTGCGCTTCGCGAGCCCGGCGGCTTCGACGGCAGTACTCTCGACCGCCGTCGCGAGGAGAACATCGGAACCGAAAAGGTGCCGCAGCATGGCAACGACCTGCGACTGTGGCTGATCGTTCGGATCATGACGCGTGATCAGATATCGGAAGAAATCCTGGCTCAATTCGGCACCATTTTCGTTCAGCACCTGGATCAGGTCTCCCATCATCAGCAGGAACTGGCTCATCGACGCGACATCGAGCATCGCGGGATGGACCGTCACGATCATTCCGGTCGCTGCGTAAATCGCACCAAGCGTCAGAAAGCCGAGGGAAGGGGGCGTGTCGAGAACGACGACGTCGTAATCCGCCTCCACTTCCAGCAGCGCCATCTTCAGCCGCTCGAAGAAAATGCCGCCGGCACTGCCACCGCGCTGTGCAAGCACGCGCGGCGTGTCATGCTCATATTCCATGACCTCGAGATTGCCGGGGATCAGATCGATGCCGTCGAAATATGTCTTGCGGATAATGTCACGGATCGGACGGCGCTGATCGTCGTAGCGCAGGGCGGCGTAGATCGTTTCATTCGGACCGACGTCGACCTCTGGCTGGGCGCCGAACATTGCCGAAAGCGAGGCCTGCGGATCGAGATCGATGGCAAGGACCCGATAACCATGCAGAGCGAGGAAATGCGCGAGATGCACACTTGTCGTGGTCTTCGCACTCCCGCCTTTGAAGTTCGATATTGCGAGGACCTGGAGATGCTCGCCATCATGTCGATGTGGCAGGAAGCGTTGGGCTTCCGATGGCTTTTGCTCCGCGAAGAAGCTCCGTAACTCATTGATCTGATTGAGCGTATAGGCGCGATGGTTGTTCTCGAGACGGCTTGGAACTGGCCCACGTCCCTCGATGGACAGAAGCTTCAACGTCGAATCGGGGATGGATGTCAGCTTTGAGACCTCGTTTGTCAGAAAGAAACGCAGGTTCTTTTCGGCTTTCGGCGGGTACATGCGGGCGCGCAACTGCTGTAGCTGGTTGGACAGCATTCCGGCATGCCGCATGATTTTGGCAGCGGCATCCTCTTGCCCGGCGGTTTCGCGCCGCACGTCATCTCTTAGCGCCATTTGTCCCTCTTGTCGGCCAGCATGCGTTTTAGCGGCCATTCGTCGCCAAGCTACGCCATGATTCTCGTGCGGCGTCCAGTGAAATAGCAAATGGACGTCGCATGCCGGCTAACGAAGATTAGTGAGAGCGGGACCGAAAATAAAACAAAAGCATAGGGTTAATGAATAATGAATCCAAGAGGAGCAGTTCCGCGATCCTGCCTAGTGGATACGGTTTAGGACCGAAATGCGCGGCAGACCATGAGAAAACGTCTCGTCGGAGAGAATCGTCATTATTGACCATCTGCCGCTCTCGCGACGAATCCAGGCAGCTTTCGGCCCATTTCGTGGTAGCTAACATACAGTGGGCGCGCTTTGGAGCAACGATCCGGCGCGCCTACTGTATGTAAAAATGGACTTGACGCTTATGAACCCCGCCGCCTCTTCCCCCGCCGTTCTGCGCATGAATGCAGAACTCGCCGCCGCAGATCCACGCCTTGTTCAAAATGCCGATCTTCTCGCCGCCGTTCTTGCAGGCTGTGGAGATTGCATCAAGATCCTCGATCTGGACGGCCACCTCCAGTTCATGAGCGATGGCGGCAAGCAGGTCATGGAAGTCGATGATTTCAATGTGATACGGGGGTGCCCGTGGCCGGATTTCTGGGCTGGCAAAGGCAATGACGTCGCGAAGGCGGCGATCGCTTCGGCAAAGCAGGATGTTCCCTCCCGATTTTCCGGATCGGCCGTCACCCTGAAGGGCAGCGCAAGATACTGGGACGTTCAGGTTCTGCCCATAGCCGGGGCCGACGGTGTGCCGACCCACCTCCTGTCGATCTCGAGAGACATCACCGAAACGCGTCTGGCGCGAGAAGAGGCCAATCATCTGTCGGCCGAGCTTCACGAAGCCGCGATACGCGAAGCCGACGGCATGCGCCGTCTTTTCGAAAGCGCGCCGAGTTTTCTCTGCACGCTGGAGGGGCCGCATCACGTCGTGAAGATCGTCAACGGCGCCTTCTCGCGCCTGATCGGCCCGCGCGCGTCGGTTGGGCGATTGTTCCGCTCCGTCTTGCCTGAACTGGAAGACCAGCAGGTTCTCAAACTGTTCGATCGCGTCTACGCGACGGGCGAAGCTTTGACAGGCCGCGGCGAGCTGATCCGTTTGAAGCGCTTCGAGGGTGACGCCGAAGAGGATTTCTACCTGAACTTCGTCATCCAACCGATCCGCGATCTACAGGGCCGGATCACGGGTCTGTTCATCGAGGGGCACGATGTCACGGATCTGAAGCGCGCCGAACTGGCGCTTCGCCAACGTGAGCTGCAGCTGCAATTGGCGCTCTCCTCTGCCGAAATGGGCGTCTGGGAAGCCGTGATCGTCGATGGCCGGGTCGTCGCGACGTCCGAGGATGCACGCGCATCCTTTCTTCTCGGGCGGCAGTCCGCGGAGCGGCCATCGTTCGAGACATTCGTCGCCCATGTCCATCCGGATGATCGACCGTCTCTCGATCGCTCCGTCGAAAAGGCTCTGGATCCCTTGGGGGAGGGCCATCTCGATGTCGAGTATCGGGTCCTTTCCGGCGAAGATCGTCCGGAACGCTGGATTCACGCGCGCGCACAGGTCGTGGCCGAGGGGCAGACCACGCGCCTCATCGGCACCGTGCGTGATATCACGGCGATCAAGGACGCGGAGAGCCAATACACCCTCCTGAATGGCGAGCTTCAGCATCGGATCAAGAACACGCTGGCGATGGTCAGTGCGATCGCGTCGCAGACCCTGAAAGGCGAGGCCATTCTGGAGCAGCGCGACACCTTTAATGCGCGTCTGCACACGCTCGCACACGCGCACGACCTTCTGATGGGGGAGGCGCAGGAAAAGGGCAGCATTCGCGAAGTCATCGAAACCGCTCTGGCACCGCATCGCGCGGCTGCGGCACAGTTCGATGTTTCCGGTCCGGATCTGTCACTCTCGCCCAAGCAGACGCTTTCGCTGGCCCTGGCGATGCATGAGCTGGCGACCAATGCCGCAAAGTATGGCGCCCTGTCCACACCGAACGGCCAAGTCCTCGTCCGTTGGGAGCAAGCCATGAGCGGATCGGATGCGCCGGGCTTCGCGTTGCGCTGGGACGAGCAGGGTGGACCGACCGTCGTTCAGCCGACCCGGTCCGGTTTCGGCTCGCGGCTGATCACCCGCGTTCTCGCCGCGGATTTCAAGGGCGACGTCAAGCTGGACTACACACCGGGTGGGCTGATCTGCACGCTGGTTTCGCAATTTCCGGTCGATGCCGGACCGTGAAGCTCACGAAAAAGCCGCCCGTCTTTCGACGGGCGGCCGCACAGGTGGCTTTCTTTAGCCGGCTTTAGGCGCGGACGTCGTCCAGATCTCGCTTGGTGCCGGCAACGCCGCCGAACCAGGCGGCGATGGCGCCGAGAACCAGAGCGACGAAGCCGAGGATGGCGCCGGTCGAGACGGCAGCGGTTGCTGTCTGTGCAGCTTCGATGGCCTTCTGCTTGGCAGCTTCCATATTCTGGCGATAGGTCTGCTCGTACTGCTGAACCTGGGTGCGGGCCTGATCGACCGGGATATTCTGGGCGCGGGCAAGAGCTTCGGCAGCACGCGTACGGGCTTCTTCGGCGCTTGCTTCGTCACCGGTGACGACAGCCTGGATCGCAGACACGGCGGCGTTCTGGAGGGCCTGCGGATCATTGCCCGTGGTGTTGCGGATCTGCTGCTCGATGCCGGCCATCGGGTTGGTAACATCGGACAGTGCCGGCGCTGCTGTCGTTGCAGCGGTGGCGGCCGTGCGACCGACACCACCGACGACGCTCGACAGGCCGTTAAACGCGCCGCCGACGATTGCGCCGACGGAGGTCGTCAGCAGATAGAGGACGACGAGAGCTGTGACGGCCCAGGCGGTGACGCCATGATAGCCGCCGGTCGACTTGCTGGGGCGGCCCGAAAGGCGGCTTGCAACGTAACCGCCGATGAACGATGCAATGATGCCGGAGACGACGAACCAAGCACCACCAGCCATGGAAAACGTGCTGGCCTGAGGATTGTCGTATTGTGCGGGATCGATGACCGCAGCGCCGATGCCGACCCCGAGGAGATTGAGAAGAAACTGCACGGCGAGCGCCAGCGCGACGCCGGCGAAAATGGAACCCCAGGACACTTTGTGCAAGGACGCAGTTACTGAAGGCACGCTACCGTAGACGGTTTCGGTCGGACGATAGGAAGAGGCTGGGATTGTCATGTTGTTCGGGTCCTTTAGAGCGTATCGCAAACGTGCGAGCGGTCAGAGAACGCGAGATTTGGTAAGAAGTTCCAGACATTAGAAAAACATAAAGAGATTGTGCACTTTTGACAAAACCGGCACCGTCGAGCGCTTGTGACACTGCGGATTTGCCTTCAAACCCTCTGGCTCGGCCGTCTTGATGGCATCGCGCAACCGTCTATATTTCGATCAGACCGAAACCGAAGCTTGAGGAGTGAACGCATGCGTGCCGTCCGGATCTCCATCATGCTCGCGGCTCTTCTCCCGGTTCCCTTCGCCTCCGCCGAAGACATCGAGCACGGCCGGCGGGTTTTCCAGACATGCGCGTCCTGTCATGTACCGGATGCGGAGACCAACAAATACGGTCCCTATCTCAAGGGCGTCTTGGGCCGGAAAGCCGGTATGGTGCCGGACTTCCGCTATTCGCAGGCAATGACGGACGCGGGCAATGCCGGCCTTGTCTGGGATGACGAGGCGCTTGCAGCTTTTCTCTACAGCCCGAAAAAGAAGGTTCCGGGCACGAGCATGCGTTTTTGGGGCCTGTGGAGCGAGGCCGAGATCCGGGATGTCATCGCCTATCTGAAGACGTTTCCCTGAAGACAGCGGCGAGCACGAGCGCTCGCAGCCTCACTCCGCCGCAAGCGCGGGCACCTCCCTGTTGTCGTCCGTCTGGTTTTCGGGCTCCCGTTCCTGCCTGGCCTGTTTCGGCTCGCGGCCAAAGAACAGGGCATAGGCCGCCGGCAGCACGAAGATGGTGAGGACGGTCGCGACCAGGATACCGCCCATCATGGCGTAGGCGAGGGGCCCCCAGAAGACGCCGCGCGAGATCGGTATCAGTGCGAGAACGGCGGTCAGTGCGGTCAGCATGATCGGGCGGAACCGCAGCACGGCGCCGCCGATGATCGCGTCCATGCGGTTCATGCCCGCCGCAATATCCTGATCGATCTGGTCGATGAGGATGATCGAGTTGCGGATGATGATCCCCAGCAGGGCGATGACGCCGAGAATGGCGACGAAGCCGAAGGGGGCGCCGCTGATCAGCAGGGCCGCGCTCGCTCCGATGATGCCGAGCGGACCGGTGGCGAGCACCAGCATCGCCTTTCCGAAGTGCTGCAGCTGGATCATCAGCAGGATGACGATGATCATGAGCATGATCGGCGCTTTCGCCGCGATCGAGGCCTGGCTTGTCGCGGCATCCTCGGCACCGCCCTGGATTTCCACCTTGTAGCCGGGTGCAAGACCGTCGCGCAGATCCTGCATGCCGGCATACATCTGGGTGACCACATCGTTCGGCTGCACGCCGTCGGGCAGGGTGGCGCGAACGGAGATCGTGGGCAGCCGGTCGCGCCGCCAGACGACGCCCTGCTCCAGAACCGGCACCACCTTGGCGATCTGGGAGAGGGGGATGAAGCCGCCGAAATCGGTCGGGATATAGACGGAGTTCACCGCCGACAGCAGCTTGCGGTTCTCGTCCGGCTCGCGCGCGACGATCGACACCGTCTCCTCGCCGTCTCGGAAATCCCCAAGGGGTGCTCCGTTGGTCGTGGTCTGAAGCATCTGGCGAATGCGCTGCGAGGTGACGCCGAGCGCGCGGGCGCGATCCTGATCGACGATCAGACGCATGGCCGGCACGGGCTCCAGCCAGTCGTCATGGACGGCGCCCAGCATCGGATTGCCCTGGAAGCGCTTCTTCACCTCGTCCGCAATGCGGCGGACCTCGGCGCGATCGGTGCCGCTGACGCGCATCTGCACGGGCCATCCGGTCGGCGGACCGAGGAAGAGGCGGTCCACCTTGGAACGGATCGACGGGAAGTCCTTCGCAAGCATGTCGCGCAGCTTCAGGATCAGTCTTTCGCGGGCCGGCTCGTCGTTTGCCATGACGAGAAGCTGGGCGAAGTTCGGGTTGCGCAGCTGCTGGTCGAGCGGAAGGAAGAAGCGTGGCGCGCCTTCGCCGATATAGCTTGCCACGAAACGCTTGTCCGGATCATCCATGATGCGGGCTTCAAGCGCCTTGGTCTGGGCCTCGACCTCCTTGATGCTCGTGCCCTCGGGAAGCCAGAGATCGACCATGATCTCGGGACGCGACGATTGCGGGAAGAAGTTCTGCGGGATGAACTGAAACGCCCAAAGGCTGGTCACGAAGGTGCCGAGCGTCAGAGCAATGACGATCAGGCGGTGGCGCACGCTCCAGGCGACGGTAGCGCGCAGACGGCGGTAGAAGCGCGTGTCGAAGACATCATGATGCCCGCCGGCATGCTTGCGTTGCTTCAGGATCATATGGCCGAGCCATGGGGTGAAATAGACCGCCACGAACCAGGAGACCACAAGTGCGATGCCGACGACGTAGAACAGGGAGCGGACGTACTCGCCGGCCGTCGAGGCGGCAAAACCGACCGGAATGAAACCCGCGATCGTGATCAGCGTGCCGGTCAGCATGGGGAAGGCCGTCGAGGAATAGGCAAAGCTCGCCGCTTCGATCTTGACGAGCCCTTCGTCCAGCTTGCGCTCCATCAACTCGACGACGATCATGGCGTCATCGACCAGGAGGCCGAGTGCAATGATGAGGGCGCCCAGCGAAATGCGCTGCAGGTCGATGCCGATTTCATACATGATGGCGAAAGTGGCGGCGAGCACGAGCGGGATCGCGATCGCGATCACCAGTCCCGAGCGCCAGCCGATCGACAGGAACGACACGACAAGCACGATGATGAGCGCTTCTGCGAGCGCCTTCATGAACTCGCCGACGGCTTCGGTCACCACCTCCGGCTGGTTGGAGATCTGCTCGATGTCCACGCCATAGGGCAGCGCGTCTTCGAAACGTGCATAGGTCGCTTCAATCGCCTTGCCGACATCGATGACGTTGAAACCCTTGGCCATGACCACGCCGATCTGGACGCTGTCCTGCCCGTTGACCCGGTATTTTCTGGAAAAGGGATCTTCGAGCCCGGATGACACCGCGGCGATATCGCCCAGTCGCGTGATCTGGTTACCGGAGCGCAGACGCAGGTTCTTGATATCCTCGACCTTTCGAACGTCGCCTTCGACGGAGATGCGCACGGAGCGGTCGCCGGTATCCACATTGCCGGCAGGGTCGATCGCGTTCTGCCCGGCGAGCGTATCTCTGAGGTCGTTCAGCGTCAGCCCGCGCTCGGCAAGCGCCTTCGACGAGACGTCGATGAAGATCTTCTCCGGCTGGTCGCCGATGATCACGGCTTTCTCGACGCCGGGCGTGGCGAGAAGCATGTCGCGCGCCCTGATCGCGTAGGTCTTCAGTTCGGGATAGCTGTAGCCGTTGCCCGTCAGGGCATGAAGCGTCACGAAAGTATCGCCGAATTCGTCGTTGAAGAAGGGGCCGATGATGCCCGAGGGAAGCTCGGAGCGGATGTCGCCGACCTTCTTGCGAACCTGATAGAAGGCATCGGCGACCTGTTGGGCGTCCGTGTCGCCCTTCACCTGCAGCGTGATGATCGTGCTTCCGGCGCGGCTGTAAGAGCGGACGAAGTCGAGATGCGGGGTCTCCTGGAGCTTGCGCTCGATCTTGTTGACCACCTGATCCTGCATGTCCTCGATGGAGGCGCCGGGCCAGAGCGCCTGGATGACCATGACGCGGAAGGTGAAATCCGGGTCTTCCTTCTGGCCCATGTTCATCAGTCCGAACACGCCGGACAGGATGATCAGGCCGAACAGAAACCGCGCGATGCTCGGATGGCCGATCGCCCAGCGCGAGAGATTGAAACGGTGACGTGCGTCGGTGCTGGACGACGGCTGCGCGCCGTCATTCCCAAGGCCGGCTTCCCTTGGCAAGGCATTCTTCGGACCGGAAAGGGGACCTTGAGGTTTCATGGCGTCGTTCCGTTTCGTTTGCCGGCGCGTAGGAGGCGGCGTGGCCGGGCGCTGCGGCAAGGGTTCAATGGGGTCGGTTCGGTGTCCGGGAAGCGATCAGCGGGCGGCTGGGGCCGGTCCCGCAACGCTTGCCTGATGCGGCAGGGCGTCGTTCGGCAGTTTGACCTTGAGGTCTTCGCGCATGAACTGTGTGCCGGCCGTCACCACGATATCCCCGGGCTTCAGGCCATCGGCGATGGTGACCGCCACGCCGCTGAAATCGGCAACGGTCACCGGGCGCGCATGCACCGTTTCCTTTGCCGCATCGACCAGCCAGACGAGCGTCGTGTCGCCGTCCTTGGCAAGTGCGCTCAAGGGGATGGAGGCGAGGGCAGGGCCGTTCTCCTGTCGAGCAGAGACGGATGCGGTCATGCCCAGGCGAACACGCTCGTTTTCCGGCAGGCTGACGCGGACGGCAAAGGTGCGGGATTGCGCATCGGCGCTGCCGGCGATCTCGCGGACCTTGCCCGGCAGGGTCAGGCCGACGCTCGACCAGAGCGTGACATCGACGGCCTTGCCCGGCGTAAAGGCAAAGATATCCGTTTCCGGCACCGCGATCAGCACCTCCTTCTGGCCATCGGCCGCAACGGTAAGAACCGGCGTCCCCGCCGCGACCACCTGTCCGACCTCGGCACTGACGGCGGTGACGATGCCATCCCGATCGGCGGGCAGGGAACCGTAGGCGACCTGGTTTCGGGCCTGATCGAGCGACGAGTGGGCGGAGTCGCGTGTGGAAACAGCCTGATTATAGGCCAGTTGCGCCTGTTCGAGCTGTGATTTCGAGGAGACCTGGGACGCAAACAATTCTTCCGCCCGCTTGCGGGAGAGCTCTGCCGTCTCGACCTGCCGTTCGGCGGCAGACAGATTGGCCTCGGCCGCGCGAACCGACAGGGCGGTGTCCGTGGTGTCGAGCCGGGCGAGGATCTCGCCCTTCTTCACGGGGTCGCCGACATCGACGAGGCGCTCCGTCACCTTGCCGGCAACCCGGAAGCCGAGGGCCGTCTCCGTGCGCGCCCGGACCGAGCCCGAATAATCCAGCGTGCGGACCGTCTGGTCCTGCGCCACCGTGATGACGCGAACCGGCCGGATGACGTCCGGTTTGACCTCCGCCTTTTCTTCGGAGCATCCTGCAAGGGCCAATCCCGATGCGACCACAAGAGCGAAAGCGGTTGCATGGCGGAATGCTGCGGCGAATGGTTTCGACATGGCCATAATCCTTGTGCGTGTGGGCCGAGCGGTTGGGAGCCCCGCGCCAGCCTGATCGTGAGCGTGGTCTTGAAAGCGGGTCATGCCTTCAGCGCCTGGATCGCGAAATCGACCAGATCGTGCGGCTGAGCGCGATTTTCCTTGGCGGCGGATTGAGCGGCCATCTGCGGATGACAGAGCATGACGGTTGCGGCGCTGAAACACTTCGCCGCGACATGCGGATCCTGCTTGCGGAATTCGCCGGAGGCGATCCCCTCGGCGATGATCCGCGCCGTCAGGTCGTTGACGCGATCGATGTGGCGTTCGATGACATGCCACTCCCGCTCGATGGCGACGACGACCATCTCATGGACTTTCTCCTCGTCCATCATCGTTTCCATCGTCAGATTGTGTTGTTCCAGCGTGTAGCGGCGCAGGCGCTCGCTGGCACTCAGCGGCAAGGCTGCGATCCTCTGCGCCAGATCATAGCTCGCGCCCAGCATGCGGCTGCAGAGCGCCTGATGGATTTCCACCTTCGATGCGAAGAAGCGGTAGATATTGGCTGTGGACATGCCGAGCTCGCGGGCGATGTCGGCAACATTCGTCTTGCCATAGCCGTAATGTCGGAAGAGCTTCTCCGCGGTATCGAGAATGCGCATGACAGTGTCCTGCCGCGCTGCCTCCATCGTTTCCGTGTTCATGTAACCACTACCTTGCGACTGACGAATTCTGTATTTCGTCAGTCGTAAGACAAAATTCGCCCATCGTCAATCCGTCTGCGGATTGACGATGGGCGTTTGCTGCAGAGCTACGACCTGAGGTTCGGCTAAAGTGCGATGCCCTGGTCGTCGAAGCGATACAGGAATTCTTCGTTGGGTTTCACGGTGACGCTCTGCCCGACAGGCAGGACCAGGCCGCCATGGGTGCGAATTTGCAGGCGCGGAGCGCCATCGACATCCACGACCAGATAGGTGTCGCTGCCGAGATACTCCGCCGAAACGACACGGCCTTGCCATCCTCCACCGTCGTTTGCGGTACCGGTCGAGGCCTGCACGTCGAAGTGTTCCGGGCGCACGCCGATGGTCGCGGCGCGGTATCGGTCGGCCAACGGACCCGTCATCAGGTTCATCTGCGGTGACCCGATGAAGGTTGCCACGAAAATATTGGCGGGCTTGCGATAGAGATCGAGCGGGTGGCCGATCTGCTCGACCTTGCCGCCGTTCATCACCACGATCTTGTCGGCCATGGTCATGGCTTCGACCTGATCATGCGTGACATAGACCGTCGTCGTCGCAAGTCTCTGTTGAAGCTCGCGAATTTCTCCCCGCATCTGCACCCGCAACTTCGCGTCGAGATTGGACAGCGGCTCGTCGAACAGGAAGACTTTGGGTGCGCGAACGATCGCGCGGCCCATGGCGACACGCTGGCGCTGGCCGCCGGAAAGCGCCACCGGCTTTCTGTCGAGATAGCGGGTAAGATCGAGGATTTCGGCCGCCGACGCCACGCGCTTGCCAATCTCGTCCTTGGCAAGGCCCGCGAGCCGCAGAGCGAAGCCCATGTTGGATTCGACCGTCATGTGCGGATAGAGCGCGTAGTTCTGGAAGACCATGGCGATGTCGCGGTCGCGCGGTGCAAGGTCGTTGACGCGTGTCCCCTCGATCCGGATGTCACCCGACGTGATCGCCTCCAGCCCGGCGATTGCACGCAGCAGCGTGGATTTGCCACAGCCGGACGGACCGACCAGCGCGAGGAATTCGCCGTCCTCTGCCGTCACGGAAATTCCGTACAGCACTTCCAAGACCCCATAGGACTTTCGGATTTCCTCAAGTTCCAAACGCGCCATCATCATCCCTCCCGACACGGTGCCCGACACAGTGCTTGACACAAAACAAAAGTGATTTAATCTAATTTCCACGGCCTGGGAAGATCGTTGTTGGAGGCGACAGGGCCGGAAGGGGAGCAGAGGCGGCAGGCAATAGGCTTGTGGCATTCGCAATCCGCGAGACGAGGATGTAAACGCGCACCGCCGCTTCGGGCATCGCTTTGGGCGAGACGAGGTCGGCCGCCTGAAAACGTTTGGGGAGGACATTTGAAATGAACACCAGAATTCTCACGCTCCTGTCGGCCGTCGCCATGACGCTGCCGGTTTCAGCTTTCGCACAGGATACCATCACCGGCGACACCGTCGGCCCGGCCGATGCGCCGAACAAGCTCGTCTTCCGCATGACCTCGGATGGTCCGCGCAACAACGACCCGGTTCTCGCCGAAGGCTACAGCAAGCTGTTCAATGCGTTCGTCGCCAATCACGCAGGATGGCAGGTCGAGTTGCAGATGATGTCCGGCGACATCAGCCAGGAACAGGCCCGCATGCTCGAACAGGCCAAGTCCGGCAATGCACCGGATTGCGCCGCGGTCGACAGCTTCGTGCTGCCGCTCTTCAAGAAGTCCGGCGTCCTGCAGTCGTTCTCGCCCTATTTCAAGAAGGAAGAGATCGACCAGCTGTTCCCGTTCATTCGGGAGGGCGTGACCGGTGCCGATGGGCAGATCTATGCCTGGTGGTGGTCGACCGACCTGCGCGTGCTCTACCGCAACACCGAAATCATTCCGGATGCGCCCGAGACATGGGACGATACGAAGAAGGCGGCGCTCGCCTCCGTCGAAAAGGGCATGGAGGGCATCCTCTTCAACGGCGGCCGCTATGAAGGCACGACCTTCGATTGGCTCTCCAACTTCTGGGGCCAGGGCGGAAAGCTCGTGGACGACGCCGGCAAGCCGATCTTCGGCGAGGGTGAGAACCGGGAGAAATTCGTCAAGGCCGTCAACTACTATCGCGACCTCGTGGAATCCGGCGCGGCACCGAAGCGGGTGGCGACGATCGGCAATTACGACGACTTCAACGCGGCCGCCGCCGCCGGTACCTCGGCTTTGTTCGTCGGCGGCAACTGGCAGTACAGCCAGCTGAAGTCGGTCCTCGAGCCGGAAGAGCTTGCGAAATGGAGCTTCTCGCGGCTTCCCGGCCCGACGAAGGACGAGCGCTCCACCGGCACCGGCGGCTGGACGGTCGCGGCCTTCTCCAAGGACCCGGCCAAGGTCGAGATGTGCGCCAATCTCGCCCGTGAGATCTACATGGGCCCGGCCAACGAGCTGCAGGAACAGCTGCCAACCCGCGCCGACTTCTACTCGACCTATAAGATCTTCTCGAGCGACACCAACAAGGCGTTCGGCGAAGCCCTGAAGGTCGGGCAGGCCCGTCCGGGCGCGCCCGTCTATCCGGAGATCTCCAACCAGATCCAGATCATGATGGGCAAGGTGCTGACCGGCGCCGAGACCACGGATGCAGCGGTGGACGAAGCCTTCAAGGCCTCGACCGCAGCCTTCAGCCGCCTCTAGCATCAAGGTTCGGCGCGGGGTCGGTCCCCGCGCCGCACATGTCTCGCAGAAGGCCGTCATCATCATGACCTTGCAGAACGCAACCTTTGAACACCATATGGTCGCCGGGCTCGCCCGCGGCAGACGGCACGATGCGCCGCGCGTGGTTCCTTGGGTGCTGCCGCTGATCCTCGTGCTCGGGTTGTTCTACCTCTATCCCGTCTTCGACGTCATGCGACTGGCCTTCATGCGGGCGACGCTTCTGGCGAACGACGGCACCTACACGCTGTCCACGCTCATCGAAACGCTGTCGCGACCGGAGCTCGGCCAGATCCTCTGGGTCACCTTCGTCTTTACCGGCTCGAGCGTCGTCGCCCAGCAGCTGCTCGGTCTCGTCATCGCCCTCGTGGTGGTGCGCGGGGAGGGGCGCGGGCTGTTCGGAACGACCATCGTCCGCACGACGGCCTTGATCGCCTGGGTGGTGCCCGGCATTGCCGGCGGCATCATCTGGAAGATGCTGTTCAACGAAGCGCCCTTCGGCGGGCTCAACAGTATCCTGCGTCTCATGGGTGCTGCACCCGTGCAATGGTTGTCCGATCCGGACCTCGTCATGTGGTCGGTCGTGCTGTCGAACGTCTGGCGCGGCACCGCCTTTTCCATGGTCGTCATGTATGCGGCGCTGAAGGCGATCGATCCCGTGCTCTACGAGGCGGCCTCCGTCGATGGCGCCAATGCCCGCCAGAAGCTGTTCTACGTGACCCTGCCGCAGTTGCGCGCCGCCATCCTCGTCAACATGATCCTGATCACCATCCAGACGCTCAACACCTTCGACGCGATCATTTCGCTCACCGGCGGCGGTCCCGGACGGGCAACCGAAGTGCTCTCGCTCTACACGTTCAACATCGTCTTCCGGAACTATGATCTTTCGGTCGGTGCCGTGCTGTCGATCCTGATGCTCGCGATCAGCCTGGGGCTTGCGCTCATCTATGCCGTGTTCCTGCCGAAGGGAGACGAATGATGTCGGCTTCCTCCCGCGAGAGACTGGGCGACGCGTTCAGCTACCTGTTCATGCTGGTGATCTTCGTCTTCTTCGCCTGGCCGCTGCTCTGGCTCCTGTCGCTGGCGCTGCGCACCCGCAAGGAAGTCTTTCTCGGCGTCAGCCGCTTCATCCCGAAGGCGCCGACGCTCGACAACTTCGCCATGATCCTCTCCTCCGACAAGTTCCTCGGCTACCTCTGGAATGCCCTGAAACTGTCCTCGCTCAGCGCCATCGGCTGCCTCGTCGTGGCACTGCCGGCGGCCTATGCCTTCTCGCGCTTCAAGTTTCGCGGCAAGGGCGGCTGGATGATGGCCATCCTGTCGGTGCAGATGATCTCGCCGCTCGTCATCCTGGTGCCGCTCTATCGCTACATGGCCGCGATCGGCCTGACCGACAGCCATTTCGGGGTCGTCATGGTCTATATCGCGCTCGCCGTCCCCACGGTGACATGGATTCTCAAGGGCTCGATCGACGGCATCCCGCGAAGCCTCGACGAGGCCGCACTGATCGATGGATGCACTCGGTGGGGCGTCTTCGTGCGGGTCATCCTGCCGCTCTCGACGCCGGGCATCGCGTCCGCCTTCATCATCTCGGTCATCGCCGGCTGGTCGCAGTTCCTCGTGCCCTTCCTGCTCATCACCCGCGAAGCCCTGACGCCGATCGGGGTCGGCATCTTCCAGTATGCCGGCACCCAGAACGATAGCTCCATCCAGTTGCTCGCCGCTGCCTGCCTCGTTTCCGTGGTGCCGGCGATCATCGCCTTCCTCTCCCTGCAGCGCCTCATTCTCGGCGCCATGACCGCCGGCGCGGTCAAGGGTTGATCCTTTCATGACACAGACCAGGACTTGAAGATCATGACACTCACACTTGCCCAACGTCTCGAGCGCTTCCAGGTGCGCATGGCCGAACTCGAATTCTGGCGCGTCCACAAGACCGCGCAGATCGACGGCTGGCGTTTCAACGACACGCCCATCGCGCTTGGCGAGGCGTGGCCGCAGATCCATGGCACGCAGCACTTTGCAGGCTCCGCCGCGGTGCCGGCCGGCTGGCCGCTGGAGGATACGCGGCTCTACGTCGATCTCGGCGGCGAAAGCCTGATCACCATCGCCTCGGACGACGGCGTTTCCAAAACCGTCGGTCTCGATCCCTACCACCGCGAATTCGGCGTGCCTGCCGCACGCTTCACGGTGACCTCGGAGACCGTCGCCCGACTGCCCTTCGGCGAACCCGTCCGCAAGCCGCATCTGGAGCGGGCCGAACTGCTCTGGCTGGAACCGTCCGTCGACAAGCTCTGGCTGCTCGTCCGCCAGATCGCGGAAGCCATCACCGTTCTGGAAGGCCATGATGTCGTGCCGCATCTGCTGGATGCCGGCGAAGACGCGCTTCGCTCGCTCGACTGGCCGTCGGCAACGGCCGACTATGTCTCGCGCACGTCGATGGCGCTGATGCAGCAGAAGATCTGGCAGCTGCCGGACCTGAAAGCCGAGCCGGCGGGCCTCGAGGATCATCATCGCGCCAGCGTCATCAAGGCCTATGACGCGCTGATGGCGCGGCTTGCCGGTCTTCGCGAGCGTTTCCCGCCGCAGGGAAAGATCGCGCTGACGGGCCATGCCCATATCGATCTCGCCTGGCTGTGGCCCTATGACGAAACGCGCCGCAAGATCCGTCGCACCTTCCACACGGCCTTGTCGCTGATGGAAGGATCCGCCGATTTTCGCTTCAACCAGTCGACCGCGCATTACTATGCGCAGATCGCGGAAGACGATCCGGATCTCTTGGAGCGCGTCAAGGAGCAGGTGAAGGCCGGCAAGTGGGAAACCGTCGGCGGCCTCTGGATCGAGCCCGATACCAACATGCCGACCGGCGAGAGCCTGTCGCGGCAGGTGCTCTACGGACAGCGCTACTTCGAGCAGACCTTTGGCGTGCGCCACACGGTGTGCTGGCTGCCGGATTGCTTCGGCTTTACCGGCGCGCTGCCGCAGATCCTGCGCCAGGGCGGTATGACGAGCTTCTTCACGATCAAGGTCAACTGGTCGGAGTCGAACCGCTTTCCGGCCGATCTTTTCTGGTGGGAAGGCATCGACGGCAGCCGCGTGCTGGCGCATACCTTCGACAACCCGATGCAGGGCTATAACGGCTTCGTGCGTCCCGACTGCTTCGTGCCGACCTGGAAGAATTTCCGCCAGAAGGACAAGCACGAGACGACGCTGCTGTGCGTCGGCTATGGCGACGGCGGTGGTGGCGTAACGCCGGAGATGGTGATGCGCGAAGAGCAGCTTCGCGTCTTCCCGGCCATCCCTCAAGCCGAGTGGACGCGCGTCGAGGACTTCTTCGACGGCGCGCACGAGACGGCGGCCGAAAAAGCGCTGCATGTCTGGCAGGGCGAGATCTATCTCGAACTCCACCGTGCGACCCTGACGAGCCAGAGCGCGGTCAAGCGCCTTCACCGAAAGGCGGAGCGCACGCTGATTACAGCGGAAACGGTCGCAGGCCTTGCCCATCTGATGGGAGCGGGCCGTCCCACTTCCCTGGAGCCGACATGGCGTGTCGTGCTGAAGAACGAGTTCCACGATATCCTCCCCGGCTCCTCCATCGCCGAGGTTTATGTCGATGCCGTGCGCGAGCTCGACGGTGCGATTGCCGAGGGAACGGCAGCGCTCGATCAGGCGATGACCGCCCTTGCAGGCCGCCTGCCGGCAGCGACCGGCGGCGAAAGCGGAGCGGTCCTGGTCGTCAATCCGTCGCTGTCGCCGCGCGCGATCCGGCTCGATCTGCCCGATGGCTCTGTTTCGGCAGAGGGCACCTTGCCCCCGCTCGGCATTGCCGTGCTTCCGGCCTCGGCGCTTGCGCCGGCACCGGGCCTCACGGTCACGAAGAACACGCTCGAGAATGCCACCATCAAGGTGACGCTCGCCGAGGACGGATCGATCGCCAGCCTCCTCCACAAGCCGACCGGCCGCGAGGCCATCGACGGGCGCGGCAATCGGCTCTACGCCTATACGGCCGACAAGCCGCGCAACTGGGACGCCTGGGACGTCGAGAACGACTATATCGAGAAGGCCGAGGAAATTACCGGTTTCGACGCGATCGAGATCGTCGAGACGGGTCCTCACCGGGTGGCGATCCGCATCAAGCGCACTTGGCGCCATTCGAGCATCGTACAGACGCTGAGCCTCGGAGCGAATGCACGGCGTCTCGACATCCATACGGAGATCGACTGGCACGACCGCCGCGTCATGCTGCGCAGCCTCAGCGAGCTTGCGGTGAAGAGCAAGACCGCGACCTGCGAATGCGCCTATGGCGTGCTTGAGCGGCCGACGGGCTCCAACACCTCCTGGGACGAAGCCATGTTCGAGGCGCCGGCGCACCGCTTTGTCGACCTGTCCGAGCCCGATTTCGGCGTGGCGCTGCTCAACGACGCGAAATACGGGCACAGCATGCGCGGCAGCGTGCTCGGCCTGTCGCTGCTGCGCTCGCCGATCTATCCCGACCCCCTGGCGGACGAAGGGCATCAGGCTTTCACCTATGCGCTGATGCCCCATGCGGGCACTTGGTACGAGGGCGGCGTTCGCGAGGAAGCCGAGGACCTGAACCAGCCGCTGATCGCCCTGCCGGTCACGGATCGCGCGGTCGGCGCGTGGCAGCCGCTTGCGCCCAAGGGCATTGAAGCGGCCCTTTCCGGTCTCAAGCCGAGCGAAGAGGGCGACGACCTTGTCCTGCGCGTTTTCGAGCCAACCGGCCGTCGGGGGGATTTCTCCGTCTCCCTGCCTGATGGCTGGGCGACGAGCGGACCGGTGACCATCCTCGAGGAACCGATGGACGGCGTCGCCGCCACCGGGCTCCTGCCCTTCGAGGTCAAAAGCTGGCGTCTGACAAGAACCTGATCCTTCGAGCCTTTCTCCCCCGGCCTCTTTGGCCTACCTTGGCCTGCACATCGCACGATGTGCGGGCCTTTTTCATTCGACTTGAGACGAACACGATGCAGCACGATGGAAGCGTTCCCCCGAACAGAAGAGGAGACGTCGCGTGACCTTTGCCGGCTCCAACGGCGAACAGGCGGCGGCGCAGAACCGCGCCACGATCCTCAGCGATATCTATCGCGAGGCGCCGATTTCGCGCACGGAACTGGCCCAGCGCGCCCGCTTGACCAAGCAGACCGTGACCCGCATTGTCGATCGCCTGCTCGACGAGGGATTGGTGATGGAGGCGCGGCGGCGCCAGGGGCTTCGCGGGCAGCCGGCGATCGAGCTGGAGATCGATCCCGAGGGCGTTTTTTCGATCGGCGCCAACATCGATCGCGATCATCTCACCGTCGTCGCCGTGGACGCGACGGGGGCCGTGCGCGGACGCATCCATCATGAAGAGCGCTTCCTGATGCCGGAAACCTTCGTTGCGCTGATGGGAGACGCGGTGTCGTCCTTCCTGAGGCGCAAGGTAATCCAGGAGCCGCGCCTTGCCGGGATCGGTCTTGCCATTCCCGACTGGCTGGGCGAGGTGCCGGTGATCGGCCGGCCGGCCAGCTACGGCCGCTGGAGCGGCTTCGATGTGCGCGGCGCATTGTCGGGCATTACCAGTCATCCCGTCTTCATCGACAACGACGCCAATGCGGCGGCGCTCGGCGAGATCGAATATGGCTTCGGAACGGAGATCGGCAGCTTCTTCTATATCTTCGTCAACGCGTGCCTTGGGGGCAGTCTCGTCATCGACGGCATGCGCCACAAGGGCGCAAGCGGTCTCGGGGGCGAAATCGGCTGGCTCCCCGTCGTGATCGAGGAGGGGCCGGCCGCCGGCAAGACACAGCCGCTCGGCGAGATGTTTTCGCTCTTCATCCTCTACGACCATCTCCGGCAGCACGGCGTTGCCGTCTCCACACCCGCCGAGCTGGCTGCTCTGACGGGTGCCGCGCGGGGTCTTGTAAGCGCCTGGCTGCGCAGGATCAGCATCACGCTTGCGGAAGCCATCATCGATATCGGCATGATCGTCGATCCCGATGCCGTGCTGATCGGCGGGCGTCTTCCGGTGCGGATCATCGATGAGCTTCTGGTCTATACCCGCGAAGAAATCACCCGTCGCGGCGTTACGCCGCCCTCCCTGCACCGGGCCGCAGGCTCGGAGGATGCCGCGGCACTCGGCGCTGCGACCATGCCGCTTGCCCACAGGCTCTGCCTGCCGACGGCAGAGGCCGCACAGCGGGAGCGCGTGCCGCTGACGGCACACGAGACCGGCGTCAGGCCGATCGCGCCAGCAGAAGCTCCATCATAGGCGTCATCGCCGCGCCGATCGCAATGCCGCCGCCGTCCAGCGATACCCGCCGGATGGGGGGAATCCAGGGCGCGGCCACGAAGGTGCGCGCCTGATCGTTGCGCTGGACCTGCATCTGCGCGATGAGACCGTCGAGCACTGCATCCGGAAGCGCCCCGCCAAGCAGCAGCGCGCCGGGCGAAACGAAGCCGGCAATGGCGACGACGGCCTCCAGCAGGCGGCCGGCCACGGTCTCGGTCCAGTCGGCAAGGGCGGAAGGTCCGGCCTTCTGGGCGCGGCGATAGGCGTGGCGATTGGCAACCTCCGTCAGGCTCGGGTGCAGGCGTCCGGGACGCATCTCGCCGATCTTCCCCGCCCGCCCGTTCATCCCTCGGAAGGTTTTGCCGCCGATGAACAGGCCCGCCCGTACCGTCTCGTCGATCAGCACCACGACCAACCCGCCTTCCGGCTCGCCAAGGCCGAGCAGTCGCTCGCCGGTCAGACAGGCTTCGGTGTCCGGCATCACGAAGATCGGTCGCCCCGGCAGGAGCCTCTCGATCATCTCCGCTTCGGGTGCGCATTCCGGCGCGAAGGCAAGGCCGAGGCCGACTGGCATGCATTGAGCCGTGTCGGCGAGCAGCACTGCCACGGCTTCGGGGAGCTGCGCCTGAATGTCAGGGCCGTGGATGTCTGAACGAGCGGCAACGGTGCCCAGCAGATCGACAAGCGCCACCTCTGCCTTGTCCCCCGCGAGGCTGATCCCCAGCCCGTAGGCGCCGCCGCGCTGCAATGCGAATTCCGCGGCGTGGTAGCGTCCGGTGCCGGAGCGCTTGCGTTTGAGAACCAGCCCCTGGGCGTCGAGGCGGTTCATGATGCCGGTTACCGCCGGCTCGGTCAGGCCGAGGCGGGTTGCCAGTTCCTGCCGGGTCAGCGGCCCGAAGGTTCTGATGAGGCTCAGCGCCACACGCGAATTATGGTCGGCGATGTCGCCCGGGCTCATGCCCGGACCGGGCCCGAGTTCCTCCGTTGCCGAGCTTCGAGGCCTCGGCCGCGTCAGCCGCTGCCCCGGTCTCATGTCTTCCGTCCTTCAGCGGCCAAGGCCGGTCGCGGACGACGATGCGATCGCCTTTTGCCGGTCTCGTCGTCGTCAGGCATCTGGTCCATGTCTCTTTCACGTCCGTGCGATGTCCGTTCCCGCGCCAGAGGCTTGCGTTCGCCGGAACTGACGCTTTATCCCGGCATGACCCTGCAACGTCTGCAACGTCCCCGCAAGGGAGGAAGCCGTTTGTGCCGGAAAATGACGAGCGGGCCGTTACGCGATCGAACCGATCGCCGTCCCCGAGGCGAGATAGGCACCCTGTTCGGCCGTGATGCGCAGGCGGCCCGAGCGGTGGGCGGTCACCTGCGTCTCCATCTTCATGGCTTCGAGCACGGCGATCAGATCGCCCTCCCGAACCGCATCGCCGTCCGCCGCTTTCCAAACCTGCAGCGTTCCCGAGATGGGGGCTGAGATGGTTGCGGGGTCGATCTCGGACGGTGCCGCTGCGGGCGTTTCGCCGGCTGCGCCATTTCCCGCGCCCAGACCCGCAAGCAGTGCCATCGGCAGGCCCACGGCGTGGAGGCGGCCGTCAATCTCGATATGCGTGCGCAGGATGCCCGCAGGCGCCGGCTGCAGGGGGCGGGGGGCGGCGTCGGGGAGGGCTGCGAAATCCGTCTCGATCCAGCGCGTATGCACCTTGAAGCCGTCATTGCCGCGGAAGTCGGCGGTGTCGATGGCGGCGCGGTGGAAAGGCAGCACCGTGGCGATGCCCTCGATGCGGAACTCGGCCAGTGCCCGCCGCGCGCGCGCCAGCGCCTGCTCGCGGTTCGCACCCGTCACGATCAGCTTCGACGTGAGGGAATCGAACGTGCCGGGCACGGTCGATCCGGTGACGACGCCGCTGTCGAGGCGAATGCCGGGGCCCGAGGGTGGGCTGAAGTCGGTGATGGTGCCGGGGGTGGGCAGGAAGCCGCGACCTGGATCTTCCGCATTGATGCGGAACTCGATCGAATGGCCGCGCGGCTCGGGTGTCTCCGTCACGCCGAGCGGAAGCCCGTCTGCGATGCGGAGTTGCTCGACCACGAGGTCGATGCCGGTGGTTTCTTCCGTCACCGGATGCTCGACCTGCAGGCGCGTATTGACCTCCAGAAAGGAAATCGTGCCATCGACGCCGAGCAGAAACTCGACGGTGCCGGCACCCGTATAGCCGGCCGCCTTACAGATCTTTGCCGCGGACTGATGGATCTCGGTGCGCTGGGCGTCGCTGAGGAAGGGGGCCGGGGCCTCCTCGACCAGTTTCTGGTTGCGGCGCTGGAGCGAGCAGTCGCGCGTGCCCAGCACGACGACATGGCCGTGGCGGTCAGCGAGCACTTGCGCCTCGATATGACGCGGCCGGTCGAGGAAACGTTCGAGAAAACATTCGCCGCGTCCGAAGGCGGCGGTGGCTTCGCGCACGGCGGACTCGTAAAGATCGGCGATCTCCTCGCGTTTCCACGCGACCTTCAGGCCACGCCCGCCGCCGCCATGGGCCGCCTTGATGGCGACGGGAAGGCCATGGGCGTCGGCGAAGGCGATGACCTCCGCCGCGGTTTCCACCGGGCCGTCGCTGCCGGCCACGAGCGGCGCCCCGACGCTGGTCGCAATCCGCCGCGCTTCGACCTTGTCGCCGAGTGCCTCGATGACGTGGGGGTCGGGTCCGATCCAGATGAGGCCGGCCTGCTGCACGGCGCGCGCGAACTCGGCACGCTCCGAGAGGAAGCCGTAGCCGGGATGCACGGCGTCGGCACCGGACCGTTTCGCAACCGCGATCAGTTTGTCGATGTCGAGATAGCTGTCGGCGGGGCGGTTTCCGTCAAGGCCGTGGGCCTCGTCCGCGAGACGCACATGCAGCGCGTCGATATCGCAATCGGCATAGACCGCAACGGAGCCGACGCCATAGTCGCGGCAGGCGCGGATGATCCGGACGGCGATCTCGCCGCGATTGGCGATCAGAACTTTCTTCATGAGTATCCTCCCTTTGGATGGGCCGACGATGCGGACACGAGCCTGCGCGTCAGGCCTTGGCCGGCACGATGTCGGCGAACGGCGCGATCGGCCGGAACCGGATGTGAGCATTGACCGGGATCTGACCGGCAAGATCGAGATGATAGTCGGCCACCGTCGCGATGACGGGGTAACCGCCGGTCAGCGGATGGTCGGCGAGGAACAGCACCGGCTGGCCACTGTGCGGCACCTGTATCGCGCCGGTTGCCGTGCCCTCGCTCGGCAGCTCCGCCTTGTCCTTGCGCTCCAGCGGGATATCGGCGGAGAGACGGATGCCGACCCTGTTGGATTGCGGCGTCATGCGGAAGAGCTGGGACGAGAGCGTGTCGATACCCGCCTGCGTGAACCAGTCGCTGCGCGGGCCCATGACGACGTCCAGCGTCACGACCTCGTCGGCTGCGGGATGCGCGAAGGCCGGCGCCTCCTCGAGCGACACGGATGTGAGACCGACCGTGTCGGCCCTGGCTCTCAGAACAGCATCTCTTAAAACCGGGTCCGGCCCGACGATGGCGAGCGTATCGGTGGACGTGCTGCCGAGAACCGGCGCGACATCGAAGCCGCCGCGCACCGCGAGATAGCTGCGCATGCCCTTGGGCGCCTGGCCGAGCGTGACGGTGTCGCCGGGCTCGAGGGAAATCGGGCGGTATGTCTCGGCCTGTTGAACCCGACCCTCCGCGTCGCGGATTTCGATAGGGCAGGGGGCGCCGGTGATACCGATGACCGTGCGGCCGGAAACCGCAACCGAGAAGCCGCCGAGCGTGATTTCGAGACAGGTCGCGCCGGGGGAATTGCCGACGACGCGGTTGGCGGCGCTGAAGGCACCCTGGTCGAGTGCGCCGGCGGACGAGACACCCTGTCCGGTTTGGCCGAAGCGGCCCGCGTCCTGGAAGAGGGCGGGCATGGGGGCGGCAAGCACGGTGAAGGAAACGCCATTCGTCTCCTCAGTCGATGCGGCGGCGATGTCCGATGGCGCCGGTGAGGCGGCGGCATAGGCGCGTTTTGCCAGATCATGGAACCGCACCCGGTATCCCGGCTGGAAAAGGGCCGGCGGATCGCGCGAGAGGTCCCACATTTTTTCCGGCGTCACGCCGATGATCTGCCAGCCGCCGGGGCTTTCCTGCGGATAGACGCCGCTGAAGGCTCCGGCGAGTGCCACGGCACCGGCTGGTATTTTCGTGCGCGGGCTCTGGCGGCGCGGCACCTGCAAAGCGGGATCTCCGCCGACGAGATAGCCGAAGCCGGGCGCAAAGCCGCAGAACGCGACGGTGAATTCGCTTTCCACATGCCGGCGGATCACCTCCGCGACGGACAGGCCGGTGAGTTCGGCGACGTCGGCCAGATCCTCGCCGTCGTAGCGCACGGGGATTTCGACGAGCCTGTCGGACGGCGCGATGCGGGCGGAGAGATCGCGCGTCGCCACCGCGCGCGCCAGCGCCTCGGGCGTCGTCGCGCCCGGACGGAACCGGATCATCAGCGTGCGTGCGGCCGGCACCATATCCACGATGCCGGGCACCGGGTCGGCCTCCAGCGAGGCGAACAGCGCCAGCGTTTCCTGGAGGTCGGCAAGTTCGACGAGCAGAGTGGTCAGGCTGACGGGAAGAAAGCGCATCGTGAACCTCAGGCGTGGTAGGCCGAATCCGGAATGTCGGTGATGAACATGTGCCCCGGCGCGTGGGTGATGGCAAAGGGCACGCCGGAGGCCATGACGGCGGCTTGCGGGGTCACGCCGCAGGCCCAGAACACGGGGACTTCGCCCGGTTCGATCCGCACGGCATCGCCGAATTCCGGTTTGGCAAGATCCGCGATGCCGATCTCGTCCGGCGCGCCGATATGAACGGGTGCGCCGTGGACGGCCGGGAAGCGGCCGGAGATGGTTGCCGCATCCGCGACACGACCGGCCGGGATCGGCCGCATCGAGACGACGAGATTGCCGTGCAGGCGTCCTGCCGGACGGCAGGGGCGGTTGGTCAGGTACATCGGCACGTTGGAGCCGTCGGTGATGTGGCGGATCTCGATGCCGGCATCGAGCATCGGCGTCTCGAAGGTGAAGCTGCAGCCGATGAGGAAGCTGACGAGATCGGGATGTTCGGCCCAGGCGGCGCTGGCATCGGCGGTTTCTTCCGCAAGCGTCCCGTCCCGCCAGATGCGATAAAGCGGCAGGTCGGTCCGCAGATCGGCGTCCGGTGCGAGCAGCGTCCTGTGCGAACCCGGGTCGGACACGTCCAGAACCGGGCAGGCTTTCGGGTTGCGTTGCGCGTAGAGCAGAAAGTCGAACGCCCAGTCGCGCGGCAGCACGATCATGTTGGCCTGGGTAAAGCCGGGCGCCACGCCCGATGTCGGCGCGACGCTGCCGGCGCGGTATTGCGCGCGGGCGCTTCGCGCCGGGGCTGCGTCGACATGGCGGAGATGTTCGATGGCGATCATGCCGATACCCTCGTCTCTTCGTTGGTCGCGAGGAAGGACGTGACCCGAAGCCCGTCCGCCTCGAAGGCGCTGCGGATTTCCCGGGCGATGGAGACCGCGCCCGGGCTGTCGCCATGGACGCAGATCGACTGGGCCTCGATGCGGATGGTGGAGCCGTCGATAGCGGTGAGCGTGCCGTCGCGCGCGAGCTGAACCATGCGTTGCGCGATGGTCTCAGGGTCGTGAAGCACGGCCCCGGCTTCCCGGCGGGAAACGAGCTGGCCCTCCGGCGTGTAGGCGCGATCGGCGAAGGCTTCCGCGACGACGGCGAGGCCGGCGCGTTTCGCGAGATCGAGGATCGGGGTGCCGGCAAGGCCCATCAGGACGAGGGAGGCATCGACCGCCTTGATGCCGTCGATGACCGCCTGGCCCTGTTTCGCGTCGTTGGCGATCCGGTTGTAGAGGGCGCCATGCGGCTTGACGTAGCGCACCGTCGTGCCTGCGGCAGCGGCAATGCCCTTCAGTGCACCGATCTGGTAGATGACATCGGCGATAAGCTCGTCGGAGGTCACGTCCATATCGCGCCGGCCGAAGCCGACGCGGTCGGGATAGGAGACATGAGCGCCGATCGCGACGCCTTTTTCGGCGGCGGCGCGAACGGTCCTCAGGATTCCCGAGGGGTCGCCCGCATGAAAGCCGCAGGCGACATTGGCGCTGGAGACGATGGCGAGCATCGCCGTATCGTCGCCCATGCCCCAGGCGCCGTAGCTTTCGCCGAGATCGCTGTTGAGATCGATGGATTTCATGTCAGTCTCTCCCTTGTTCATGAGCAGCCCGCTCGGGTCCGGGCGAAAATCGTGTTTCGCCCGGAAAAGTCACGGGCTTACGCGGTCAGCAGCGCGAAGATCGGGCCGATCGACTTGTAGCCCATGTACCATGTGAGCGCGCAGGCGAGCACGCCCAGCACAAGGAGCCAGCGCGGATAGCGGTAGCCGCCCATGAGGTCCGACCGCGCCCAGGCGGCGTAGATGAAGATCGACAGGCCGATGGGCAGGATGAGACCGTTGAGGCCGCCGACGAACACCAGCATCTGTGCGGGCGGGGTCGTGATGAGCACATAGGCGATCAACGAGACGCCGATGAAGATGACGGTCGCGATATTGCGGGCGCGTTCGGTGATGTCCTGCTTGAAGACGGTGATGAACGACACCGACGTGTAGGCCGCCCCGATGACCGAGGTGATGGCGGCGAACCAGAGAACGGCACCGAAGATGCGGTAGCCGACGTCGCCCGCCGCGGCCTGGAACGCCTGTGCCGCCGGATTTGCGCCCTTGCCGGAGATGTCGATGACGGTGCCGCTCGCGACCACGCCGAGGATCGCGAGGAACAGCACGTAGCGCATCAGGCCGGTGACGGCGATGCCGGTCAGGGCCGCGCGATTGACCGCACCGAGATTTTCGACGCCGACCGTACCCTTGTCCAGCAGGCGATGCGCGCCGGAATAGGTGATGTAGCCGCCGACCGTTCCGCCGACGATGGTGGTGATGGTCGCGAAATCGATCGTGCTCGGCAGGAAGGTCTGGAACAGTGCATCTCCGACCGGCGGGCCCGAGACGATCGCAACATAGAGCGTCAGCACGATCATGAGAATGCCGGCAACGACGATGAGGCGGTCGATCGCAACGCCGGCCTTCTTGGACAGGAAGATGGCGATGGCGATCAACGCGCTGATGGCGCCGCCCCATTTCGGATCCAATCCGAGCATCGCGTTCAGGCCGAGGCCTGCACCGCCGATATTGCCGACATTGAAGAACAGCCCGCCGACGATGACGAGGACGGCGAGAAGATAGCCGGTGCCGGGGATGGCCGCATTGGCGATGTCCGACGCGCGCATTTTCGTCAGGGTGACGATCCGCCAGATGTTTAGCTGGACGACGAAGTCGATCACGATCGAGGCGAGGATGGCGAAGGCGAAGGCCGAGCCGAGCTTGGTGGTGAAGGTCGCGGTCTGCGTGATGAAGCCGGGGCCGATGGCCGATGTCGCCATCAGGAAGATGGCGGCGATGAGAGCGGCACGGCGGGTTTTCGCGGACATGCCTCCGGGCACGGGACTGCCTTGGGACGGCGCGGATGGAGATGCTGATGTGTCGGCCATTGTTACCCTCTTTGTTGACCACTTCGCCCCCTGAGCGTGGGGTCGAGCGGCTGTTATAAAAGCAAGGTCTCTCCGTTTCACAATCCTGTCAATATCGTTCAACGATTTTGTTGTTTCGTTCACTTAAACTGTTCATTCCCGCGGCAGCGTGCCAAGCGAACGAGCAGGAAACGACGGTCGAAGCGCATCTTTTAGGCGCTCCGTTACCCGTCGTCTGCCGCTCGGCTCCGCGACCTGGATGGCGTGTCGCCGAAATCGAAGCGAAGGCGCCTTGTAAAGGTCATGGAGAGGTTTCCCTCCGATGGGATCCGCGATATCGCTGCGGCCAAAGTGCGCCGTAGAGGATGGGCGCCCGGGGGACCGCATTTTCGATGGCAGAGCAGGACACGATATCGGCGCTGGCACCACGGCTTGCGGAAAAAATACGGGGCAGGTTGATCGCCGGCGAGCTGAAGCCGGGACAACGCCTGTCGGAGGCGGCGCTCAGCGCGGATTTCGCCGTGTCGCGAAACTCGCTGCGGGAGGCCTTCCGGTTGTTGACCAAGGAAGGGCTTCTGCGCCACGAGCCCAATCGCGGCATGTTCGTCGCTACGCCCAGCATGGCCTCGATCATCGATATCTACCGTGTCCGGAGGATGATCGAGTGTCAGGCTCTGGCCAAGGCCTATCCGCACCATCCGGCGGTCGCCCGCATGCGCGGCGCGGTCGAGGCGGCACGAATCGCGCGCGATGAGAAGCAATGGGGACTGGTCGGCAGCCAGAACATGATCTTCCACACCGGCATCGTCGAACTGGCCGATAGCCAGCGGCTCAACGCGTTCTATGCCCAGATCGCCGCCGAGCTTCGCCTGAGCTTCGGCCTGCTCGCCGATCCCGAACTGCTCCACGCGCCCTATGTCGATCTCAACGCTGCGATCCTCGACCATCTGGAAGCCGGACGGACGCAGGAGGCTGCCGGCATGCTGGAGGTCTACCTCACCCAGTCGGAGCGAACCGTTCTCGCCGCGTTTTCCCGGATCGGCTGAACCGCGGCTCAGCCGTCCTTGCGCCGGCCGATCGCGTCGAACACATGCAGCGCCTGCCGGCTGGCAGCAACCGGCACGATATCGTCCATCAGAATGCGGGACCGGCCGGCGACGCGGAAGATGATCGGCTGGCCGTCCGTCAGATGTCCGTGAACATAGCTTTCCGCGCCGACCAGTTCGACGGCCGCAACCTTCACATCCGCGTGGAACGCGTCATTCGCGGTGCCTGCCTCCGACAGATGCAGGTCCTCCGGACGGATACCGAGCGTCGCGCTTCCCGCTGGCAGCGCGACGTTCGAGCCCAGGCTCCAGGCCGGGCTCGAGAGGCCGGGCAGCAGGTTCATGGAGGGCGACCCGATGAAGGTGGCGACGAAGGTGGTCGCCGGTTTTTCGTAAAGCTCGATCGGCGTTCCCACCTGCTCGATCACGCCGCCGTTCAGCACCACGAGCCGGTCGGCGAGCGTCATCGCCTCCATCTGGTCGTGCGTCACATACACGCTCGTCGTCTTCAGCGATTTCTGCAGCCGCTTGATCTCGACGCGCATCTGCACACGGAGTTTGGCATCGAGGTTCGACAGCGGCTCGTCGAACAGGAAGGCAGCGGGTTCGCGCACGATCGCGCGGCCCATGGCCACGCGCTGGCGCTGGCCGCCGGAGAGCTGACGGGGCTTGCGCTCCAGAAAGGGCTCGATTTCCAGCGCCTTGGCCGCATCGGATATCCGACGATCGATTTCGGCCTGCGGCGTGTTGCGGTTCTTCAAGCCATAGGCGAGGTTCTGGCGCACCGTCATGTGCGGATAGAGCGCATAGTTCTGGAACACCATGGCGATGTCCCGCTCGGAAGGTTCCAGCGTGTTGACGACACGCCCGCCGATCGAGATCTCGCCGCCGGTAATGCTCTCGAGGCCCGCGATCATGCGCAGCAGCGTCGATTTTCCGCAGCCGGACGGGCCGACGAGCACGAGGAACTCGCCGTCGGCGATATCGAGCGAAATGCCCTTGATGGCATCGACATTGCCATATTTCTTGCGGACGTCGTTGAGGACGATATTGGCCATTATTTTTCCGTCTCCACGAGACCTTTGACGAACCAGCGCTGCATGAGCACCACGACGAGAATGGGGGGGATGATCGCAAGGATCGCCGTGACCATCACATAGTTCCACGGCGTCGAGGCATCGGTGAAATCCACCATGCGCCGCAGCCCGATGATGACCGTGTTCATCTTCGCATCATTGGTCACGAGCAGCGGCCAGAGATACTGCGTCCAGCCATAGATGAACAGGATCACGAACAGAGCCGCGATATTGGTGCTCGACAGCGGCAGCAGGATATCCCGCATGAAGCGGAACGGTCCGGCATTGTCGATGCGCGCGGCTTCCACGAGCTCTCCGGGTATGGTCAGGAAGAACTGACGGAAGAGGAACGTCGCGGTTGCCGAGGCCATCAGGGGCAGGGTCAGCCCCGCATAGGTATCGATCAACCCGAGATCGACGATCACCTTGTAGGTCGGCAGGATGCGAACCTCGACCGGCAGCATCAGCGTGACGAAGATCATCCAGAAGAAGGCCATGCGGAAGGGAAAGCGGAAGAAGACGATGGCGAAGGCCGACAGGAACGAGATGACGATCTTGCCGACCGCGATCGCCACGGCGACCACGAAGGAGTTGAACAGCAGCCGTTCGAGGCTGACGCCGACGACGCGCTCGACGCCGCCGGTCATCGCCTCGGTGTAGTTCTCGACGAAATGGCCGCCCGGCAGCAGCGACATCGGCGGGCGGATGATCGCCTCCGACGTCGCCGTGGAGGCGATGAACGTATAATAGATCGGGAAGGCGACGACGATGATCCCGAGGATCAGGATGACATGGCTGACGAAGTTGGCAATGGGGCGTTTTTCGATCATCTCGGGGCCTCAACCATAATGCACCCGCTTTTCGACGAAGCGGAACTGGAACGCCGTCAGCGCGATGACGATGACCATGAGGATGACGGACTGCGCCGCCGAAGAGCCGAGGTTCAAGTTGACGAAGCCGTCATTGTAGACCTTGTAGACCAGCGTTTCCGTGGCTTTTGCCGGTCCGCCGCCGGTGACGGAATGGATGATGCCGAACGTGTCGAAGAAGGCGTAGACCGTGTTGACGACCAGCAGGAAGAAGGTGGTCGGCGCCAGCAGCGGAAAGACGATGGTCCAGAACCGCCGTGCGCCACGGGCACCGTCGATGGATGCCGCCTCGATCAGCGATTTCGGAATGGCTTGCAGCCCGGCGACGAAGAACAGGAAATTGTAGCTGATCTGCTTCCAGGCGGCCGCGACCACGACGAGCCCCATGGCCTGATCGCCGTTCAGCAAGGGGTCCCATCCAAAACCGTTTCGGCGCAAGAGATAGGCAAACGTGCCCATGGCCGGGTTGAACATGAAGAGCCAGAGCATGCCGGCGACGGCCGGCGCCACGGCATAAGGCCAGATCAGCAGCGTGCGATAGAAGGTCTGCCCGCGCACCACCTTGTCCGCGGCGGTCGCCAGCAACAGCGCCACGCCCATGGAGACGAGAGCGGTGAGAATGCTGAAGACCACGGTCACCTGCAGCGCGTGGATATAGTTCGGATCCGACAGCACGGAACGGAAATTGGCAAGGCCGACGAAGCCGCTTTTCAGGCCGAACGGGTCCTCGCGCATCACGGACTGATAGAGCGCCTGGCTTGCGGGCCAGAAGAAGAAGATCACCGTGAGGATGATCTGCGGGGCGACCAGCAGGTAGGGCAGTATCTTGTTGGGAAAGGCGACGTTGTGCACCGGGAGCTCCTCGGGACGACAGGCAGACGTCTCGCCGACCCTTGTAAGCGGGGGCCGGCGAGACGGTCAGGTGCGGATCAGTTGCCGTTGGCTTCCGCGATGGCCGCGTTGCCGCGCTCGACGGCCTTGTCGAGAGCAGCCTTCGCATCCTGCTTGCCGGCAAGCATCGCTTCGAACTCTTCGTTCATGATGTCGCGAACCTGCGGAAGGTTGACGAGACGCACGCCCTTGGAGTTCTCGGTCGGCGCCTTGCCCATCATCTGCAGGATCGGCGTCTCGCGGCCCGGGTTCTTGTCGTAGAAGCCGGACTTCTTGGTCTCCTCATAGGCCGCATTGGTAACCGGCATGTAGCCGGAAACCTGGTGCAGCTGGGCCTGGATCTTGGTCTGCGACAGGAAGTTGAAGAACTGGGCGATGCCGGCATATTCCGTGTCGCTCTTGCCGCCGAAGACCCAGAGGCTCGCGCCGCCCGGGATCGTGTTCTGCGGTCCGTGGCCTTCGTAATAGGGCAACTGGCCGATGCCGTATTTCACGCCCGACTTGACGATATCGCCGAGACCGCCGGAGGATTCCGTCAGGATCGCGCATTCGCCCGACATGAAGAGCTGCTTGGCCTCCGAGGTCCGGCCGCCATATCGGAAGGTGCCGTCCTTTGCCAGATCCGCAATCGCCTGGAAGTGCTCGACGAAGAGTGGCGCATTGAACTCGAGCTTGACGTCGGTGCCGCCCAGACCGTTCTCATTGGTGCCATAGGCGACATTGTTCCAGGCGGCCAGGTTCTCGGTCTGGATCCAGGTGAGCCAGGTCGAGGTGAAACCGCAGGATGCGGCACCGCTCGACTTGATCTTCTTGGCAGCCGCGAAGACGTCGGGCCAGGTCTTTGGCGGCGCTTCGGCGTCGAGGCCGGCCTTTGCGAAGAGATCCTTGTTGTAATAGAGGATCGGCGAGGACGAGTTGTAGGGGAAAGACAGCATGGTGCCGTCGGGCTTCGAATAATAGGCCGCGATGCCGGCAAGATATTGCGACTTGTCGAAAGTGAAGCCACCCTTCTGCAGCACCTCGGCGGCCGGCATGATCGCGCCTTCGGCACCCATCATCACGCCGCTGCCGGCGTCGAAGACCTGAATGATCGCCGGCGGCTGCTTGGAGCGGAAGGCGGCGATGCCGGCGTTCAGCGTTTCCGGATACGTGCCCTTGAACACCGGCGTGATGGTGTATTCGCTCTGGCTCTCGTTGAATTCCTTGGCGAGCTGGTTGACGACCTCATTGTTGGCGCCGGTCATCGCGTGCCACCACTGCAGGTCGGTCGCCGCTGATGCGGCCAACGGCCCGGTAGCCGACAAAGCAAGTGCGGCGACGGTCGCCTTCAGGGTCGATGCCTTCAGGAATGTCTTGAACATGAACGTCCTCCCGGTTGTGGCGAAGCAAGGTGTGCCGCTCCGCGATATCAGCGCGACGATCCTCCTCGACCGTCGCTAGACGGCTACATATGCCGGGCTTTTTCTCGGGCGGCAACCTTCAATCGCCCCTCTTCCACGGCCAATCAACCGCCGAAGGGCGCGGCGGCCATCAAATCGACAAAGTAAAAAACCTCGCTCTTCTCCATTAATACTTTGTTAATAATCTGGATTTTGAGACAATTCAAATAAAATTGGAACAAAAGCTTTGCTCGCCCATTTCAGCTGCAGTCTCAACGTCGAATGGGTATAGCGTCATGACCGAGAACACAGTCCGCCGGTGGCAGAGCCGTCCGATCATCGACTATCCCGTCGTGATCATCGAAGATCATCTCTTGCTGGCGCTCGACCTGGAAGATGCCGTTTCTGCGGCAGGCCTCAATGCCGGCGTCGTTGGCTTTGCCAGCCGCAAGAAGCATGCGTTGCGGATCGGTGGTCTCGCGGCCATCGCATTCGTCGATGTCAACCTTGCCGACGGGCCGAGCGGTCCGGAAATCGGCCGTATCCTGGCGCAGGATCACGACGTCACGGTTATCTTCACCACGTCGGATCCGGACATGCTGGGCACCGGCGTTTCCGGCACGATGGGCGTTCTGAAAAAGCCTGTCAGCGCGGAAGCCGTCCGCGGCGCCCTGACCTATGCCATCGCCCGCCGTCGTGGCGATCTTGCCATCGTGCCGCCCGAGCTGACGCTGTTTGCCGGCTGACGGTCCCGACATCTCTGCCTTGACATGACGTCGATGGTCGAGCTTTCCGAGCCCGGCCATTTGCGCGTCCCCTTCAAACAACAAACCCTCAGACAGAGGCGCCAAGCGCCTGTCCAACCCCCAAGGCCTTGAGATGACGACCACCGTTTCGCTATCGCGCCGACGCTTTCTCGGATGCGCGGGCGTCGCCTCCGCGACGCTCCTGACGGGCTGCTCCACACAGAGCATTGGCTCGTTTCTGGAGCCCGTCGTCAACGTCATCGCACCGAAGACTTACGATGGCGAGCAACCCGATCCCGCCGTCATCTACGCGGCCCGCACCGACGAAGGCTTTAGTCTGCCGGCTATCCCATATAAGAATATTCCGCAGCGATTCTATCGCCAGCGCGTCATCGATCCCACCGGCGAAGCGCCCGGTACCGTCGTCGTCGATACGAAAGCCCGCTATCTCTATCTGGTCGAGAAGGGTGGAACCGCAATGCGCTATGGCGTCAGCATCGGCAAGGATGGATTCGCCTGGCAGGGCGAGGGGGTCATCCAGTGGCGCAAGAAATGGCCGCGCTGGACGCCGCCCGACGAGATGGTCGCGCGCCAGCCAAAGCTTGCCCGTTACTCGATCGCCAATGGGGGGCAGGAGCCGGGGATCAACAATCCGCTCGGCGCCCGCGCGCTCTACATCTTCCAGAACGGTCAGGACACGCTCTACCGGCTGCATGGCAATCCGGACTGGCGCTCGATCGGCAAGGCGCAATCCTCCGGCTGCGTGCGCTTCATCAATCAGGATATCATCGATCTTTACGATCGTGTGCCGGAAGGTGCGCGCATCGTCGTGCGGCAGTAGACGCTTCAGTGCCTGCCGCCTGACCGTTCCCGCAGGCAGAGCGGGGCGCCATCGAACATCGGTCGCGTGTGCGCGCGTCCATTTCAGTCGCTAACCGAGCAATGCGCATAACCTTCCTCATCTTCGGATCTGCCCGGATCCGAAACATTCGCGACTTATAACTTGCAAATTGCAAGTTACTCCGTGATGATTGTTCATCACGGGAGCGCGGAACATGGACCGAACACGTTTTGGCGAAATGCAGTGCCCGATTGCGCGCAGCCTTGCGCGCGTCGGCGATCAATGGACGATCCTCATTCTCCGCGATGCCTTCAACGGCCTCAGCCGCTTCGACGAGTTCGAGGAGAGCCTTGGCATCGCACCCAACATCCTGGCGGCACGGTTAAAGGCGCTCGTCGAAAGCGGGTTGCTGGAAAAGCGCCGCTACAGCGAGCGGCCTGCCCGCAACGCCTACCTGTTGACAGAGTGCGGCCGGGATTTTCGTCAGGTCCTCGTGATGCTGCAGGCGTGGGGCAACACGCACTTCGCGCCGGAGGGCAAGAGCGTCGCGCTCGTCAATGCGGAGACGGGACTGGAGGCACGGCCTATCGTGATCGACGCGATCAGCGGACGCCCGGTGCTCGATCCTGCCTTCCGCAACAGGCCGGGCCCTGCGGCAAATGAGCGAATCCGCAGCCGGTACGAGGACGGGCTATGACCCACCCCATGACACCACCCAAAACGTCTCTGGCCGAAGCGCGGACCTCCCGTATCCTCAATGCTCCGGTCCTCCCGCTGCTCCTCAGCATGGCCTGGCCGAATATCGTGATCATGGTGGCTCAAGCCTCGACCGGACTTATCGAGACCTGGTGGGTGGCGAAACTCGGCACGGATGCGCTGGCCGGCATGGCGCTGGTCTTTCCGCCGGTCATGTTGATGACCATGATCTCCGCCGGGGCCATGGGGGGAGGGATTTCCTCAGCGGTCGCGCGAGCGCTTGGTGGCGGGCAGAGGGCAGAGGCGGATACGCTTGTCCTGCATGCGATCGTGATCAACATCCTTCTGGGGCTTGTTTTCTCCGCGATCTTCCTGGCGTTCGGCGAGCCGATCTACCGCATGCTGGGCGGAGAAGGCGCCGAACTCGAAGCGGCGCTGATCTATTCGAACGTCGTCTTCGCCGGAAACGTCTTCATCTGGCTCATGAACGGGCTCGCAAGCGTTATTCGCGGCACGGGAAACATGCTCTACCCGGCGATCGTCATTTGCGTTGGGATCGTTTTCCTCGTGCCGATCTCACCCCTGCTGATCTTTGGCTTCGGCCCCATCCCGGCCATGGGAATTGCCGGCGGTGGCGCGGCTCTGCTGATCTTCTACCTTGGCGGCACGATCGCGATGGCCTGGTACATTTTCGCCGGACGCTGCGCGGTGCGTTTCCGCTGGGATCGACTCCGGCGGGACAGCATGACGAGCATCCTGCGCGTCGGGGCGATGTCGGCCATCACGTCGATCCAGACCAATGTCACCATCGGCGGGGCCACCGCGCTGGTCGCCTCCTTCACCGCCGTGAGCGCCGTCGCCGGTTTCGGGACCGGAGCGCGTCTCGAATATCTGCTGATCCCGCTGATCTTCGGAATAGGCGCACCGCTGGTCGCCTTGGTCGGCACGAATATCGGTGCCGGGCAGCGTCAACGGGCCTTGCAGATCGCATTGACGGGAGGTGCGCTGGCATTCGTTCTGACGGAGGCTATCGGGCTGGCGGCAGCGATCTGGCCGGAACACTGGCTCAGCCTCTTCAGCGCCGATCCCGAAATGATCGAGACGGGCAGCGCCTATCTGCGGATTGTCGGGCCGAGCTACGGCTTCTTTGGTCTCGGCCTGTCGCTGTACTTCGCGTCACAGGGCGCCGGGCGACTGTTCTGGCCGCTGGCAAGCGGCTTCCTCCGCATCGCCATAGCACTCGGTGGCGGATGGATCGCCTTGCGGTGGACCGGATCGCTCAATGGCTTGTTCTATGCCATTGCCTTGGCGCTGGTCGTTTATGGGCTGACCATTCTCGTCGCGGTGCGCTCGGGTGCGTGGTTCAAGTGACAGACGGATCCGGTCAGCGGCCCACCGATGGCACATTGGCCGATCGGTGGGGAACGGCCGGTTCAGCTCAGTCCGACGTCGAAGGCGGCTTCCGTCGCATTTTCGATATCGGAGACGGTCACCCCGTCTGCCAGCTCGATCAATGTCATCCTCGCATCGCCGCGCCGTTGCAAGGTAAAGACGCCGAGGTCGGTAATGACCATGTCGACGACCCGCCGCCCGGTGAGCGGCAAGGTGCATTCGCGTCGAAGCTTCGGTTCGCCTTTGGCGGTGTGCTCCATCAGGACCACGACCTTGTTGACGCCGCTGACCAGGTCCATGGCGCCGCCCATGCCTTTGGCCATCTTGCCTGGGATCATCCAGTTGGCCAGATCGCCATTCTGGGCGACTTCCATCGCGCCGAGGATCGACAGGTCGATATGGCCCCCACGGATCATCGCGAAGCTTTCGGCGCTCGAGAAATAGCTGCTGCTTGAAAGCTCCGTGATCGTCTGCTTTCCGGCATTGATCAGGTCGGCATCTTCCTCGCCTTCCAGCGGAAACGGGCCCATGCCGAGCATGCCGTTCTCACTTTGCAGCTGGACCGAGATATCCTTGGCAATGAAGTTCGCCACAAGCGTCGGTATGCCGATCCCCAGGTTCACGTAATATCCGTCCCGCAACTCCTGCGCCGCGCGGGCTGCCATCTGCTCGCGTGTCCATGCCATTATCGGTTTCCTTCCATGGCGCCGGCTTTGCGGACGGTTCGTTGTTCGATATGCTTGATCGGATTGGGCACCTCGACGATGCGGGAGACGTAGATGCCCGGGGTGTGGATCGTATCGGGATCGATGTCGCCGGCGGAGACGAGATGCTCGACTTCCGCGACCGTTACCTTGGCGGCCGTCGCCATCACGGGATTGAAGTTCCGCGCCGTCTTGCGGAAAACCAGATTTCCTTCCGGGTCGCCCTTGTAGGCGTGAACCAGCGCAAGGTCCGCAAACAGGCCGCGCTCCATGATGAAGGTCTCACCATTGAACTCAGCCTCCTCCTTGCCCTCGGCAATGATGGTGCCGACGCCGGTCTTCGTGAAGAAGGCGGGGATGCCGGCGCCGCCGGCGCGGATCCGTTCGGCCAGCGTCCCTTGCGGCGTGAATTCAAGCTCCAACTGCCCGGAGAGATACTGCTCGGCGAACAGCTTGTTTTCCCCGACATAGGAGGAGATCATTTTCCGGATCTGGCGCGTGGCGAGCAACTTGCCGAGGCCGACCCCGTCGACGCCTGCATTGTTCGAGATCACGGTCAGTCCGGTGACGCCGGAAAGCTGAACGGCTTCGATCAAAGCTTCCGGAATGCCACAGAGGCCGAAGCCTCCGCTCATGATGGTCATGTCGTCGCGTAGAAGGCCCGCAAGACTGGCGACCGCACCCTCGTAGATCTTTTTCTTCATTCCTGCCCCTCCCACGCGCCGGTCAATCGTTGACGCCATCGTATCGGCGGCGTTAAGCAGATGTGAGCCGTATTTTTACTGCATATGTGAGAATTGGAAGGCATCCCGGATGTTCCTGCTCGACGATATGCCGGTTCCCCTGGTGCATGCGACCTACCGGATCATTCGGGATTGCAATTCCGCTTTCGCGGAGCTTTTCGGCTACGCCACCGACGAGCTCGTTGGCCAAAGCTTTTCACGGCTTTATCCGCAGATCACCGACTTCATCCGCACGGGAAAATTATGGCAGTCTCAGCTAGGCGGCGGGAAAACCTATTATGACGAGCGGATCATGGCGGGGTCGCATGGCCTGCAATTCTGGTGTCGCGTCAACGGTCGAAGCGCCAATGCCGGCGATCCCTTCGCGGACGCGATCTATTGCTTCCAAACCATGGAACGCCCGGTCGCGGCGGAACTCGAAATGCTCACAGGGCGTCAGAAGCAGATCTTGACGATGATCGCCCAGGGCAAGACCAATGCCAGCATCGCGCTGGAGACGAACCTTTCCCGGCGGACGGTCGAATCTCACCGAGCACGAATGCTGAAGGCGACCGGCATGAAAAATTCGACCGAATTGGTGGCCTGGTTCTCCTCAAGGCCAGCCCGGAAGGATTGAGGGATGGCCGCTGCACGGGGTTCCTCGATCGTTCGGACTTCCCCGGAACAGCGACCATGACTGGCGGCTCACCCCGTCGAAATCGACAGGAGAGTGTCTTTAGCAAGCGCTCAATCCAAAAGAACGACAGCCTCAACCTCGAACATCATGGGGTCAATGGCGAGCTTCGGCACCGGAACCAGGGTTTGTGCCGGCAGCTTTGCACCGAACATCCGCGTCACACTCTCGGTCAGCACGCCGAGTTTCGACATATCGTGGTCAACGACGAAAACGGTGAGCTTGACGACCTGTTCCAGGCGAGCGCCGAGCGCGTCCATCACGGCGGCGAGGTTTGCATAAGCCTGCTTCACCTGTTCCCCAAAATCGGACGACAGCGCGCCCGTCCGATCCTGTCCGCCTTGGCCGGAAATGAACGCCAGACGGCCCGCGACAGGCGTAATGACCGCCGTGCTGTATCCGTTCGGTGTCGGGTCGTTGAGGTGGGACGGATTGACGATGATCGGCAGTGCGGCAAGGGGCGTCGCACTAACGGTGGGGGCTTGGGATGTCATGAACAGGCTCCTTGTTGGGTTGCCATGACCCCCTAAAGCAAATCGGTGCCAAATTTTGTCACCGAATATGCTACGGCTACCCCATGAACATCCGCCTCAGACATGACGCGATCGTGCGCATTCTTCGACGTAACGGAACCGCCACGATCAGCCAGTTGGCCGGAGAGATCGGCGCTTCGAGACGCACTGTACTGCGCGACATCAGCGCTTTGCGCGATCAGGGTTTCGTCATCCATTCCGAATCCGGGCCGGGCGGCGGCGTTCAGCTCGATCCCGAAGCGCTGCGGAGCACGGCTCGCCTCTCCGTGACGGAAGTGTTCGCGCTCATCGTCAGTGTCGCGTCGATGCGTGCGGCCCGGTCTCTTCCCTTTTCCGATCTTGCCGACAAGGGACTGGCGAAGATCGAAATGGCATTGCCCGCCGACAAGGTGCGCGATTTGCGCCGGCTTCTCGACTGTCTCTATGTCGGGCACTTGTCGCCCATGCAGGACGTGTCAAACCTGGGCTCGATCGAATCCGAACTGCTGCCGGCCTTCGAGACGACGTTTCTCCAGAGGTTGTTCCTGCGGTTTCGCTATCGTGACGCCCAGGGCGTGGAGACCATTCGCAAGGTCGAGCCACAGGCCATGCTTATCCTTCCGCCCCTTTGGTATCTGGTGGCCTGGGATGCCACCCGGGACGACTTCCGACACTTCCGTATGGATAGGATCAGCCTGCCCGAAATCGTGGAAGGCAAACAGTTTCGCCGGAGGCACGTTCCCTTCGAAGACGATGTCTGCCCGTTCAGCGAGATGTCGCTTTGACGGGCCGTCGCCGGGGGCCCGTCTCGCTTCCACCGGCGGGCGCGCTTGCTCCTGTTAATTTAGAACAGCTTGACGATGCGAAGTTGCGTCACGAGGTCCTGCTGGAAGCCGCCTTTGGCGTAGACGTCCGTGCCGACCATCCCCTGAAGCTGGATCGTCGGGGAGACGAAGGTCGTTGCATAGAGGCGGAACTGGTCTTCGCGGGTGCGCAGGCCGGTATCGAAGCCGTTATAGGTCTGTTTGCCGCCAAACAATCCGGAATAGCCGAAGGAGATCGAGGCTGCTTCGTTGATGTTGTAGCGAAGAAAGGCCTGGATCTGGTAGATCGGCTTCTGGCTGACCTCGATGCCGTTGTCGGTGTGATCGAAGCGATAGTGGATGTCGCCCGCCAGATCGAGCACGAACCCGTTGCCGAGCCCCTGCTGGAGGCCGATCTGCTCGACGATCCCGACCGCGCCGGCACCCATCGACGGCTTCAACGGATCGTACTGGCCGACCGGCAGGATCAGGTAGGTCGAGGAACCGAGCGTCGTGCCGGTCGGCTCGTTCGAACTCATCGCCCAGAAGGCGGTGCCGAGCGTCAGGTCGCTCGTGCCGTTTTCCGTATCCGCATCGACGCCGCCGATGCGCGCATTGATGCTGCCATAGGGCATGACGGCCTGCATGGCCCACTCGAAGCCACTGTCGGTTTCGCCATAATAGACCAGACGCTCGATTCCGAAGGCCAGTCTGTCCTTGGAACCCGGTATCTTGTTGCCGTCCTTGTCCCGGAATGTATCGCCTTCCACGTAGTTGAAGTAGTTCACTAAAACGAAGGTGCCGTCCGGCAGGTGAACATAATCGTTCGGCGACAGATCGAGCGCCATGGCGCTCTCGCCCCAACAGCCGGCGGCCAGGGCAGCAAGTGCCCCCAACAGTGTCTTCCTCATCAATCCCCCCACGATATCCTCCTATCGCTTGTTGAAATTCTGCACGTTCGCCTCGGCCGGTTCCTCGACGGGGTTCCTCCTCCCCGAATGGCCCGGTCGCGAGCCTCGTCCGCGTCGAACCCGTCGCCGGGCCGTGCGGATCATCTCTCCTGTTCGGCGCTGCGCTCCTTCGGCGAAGCCCCCCTCAAATCTGGCAACCCGCAAGCCCCCGCCCGCACGCCGCTTTTCGCTCAGCCACCAAGTGCGTTCAGCCCAGGAAAGTTCTGGATCTCTCGGCGCAGCGCCTTCTTGTCGATCTTGCCGACACTCGTGCGCGGCAGGGCGGCCAGAAAATGGATGCTGTCGGGCATCGCGTAGCGGCTGATGCGCCCGGCCGCGACCTGCTCGGCCAGGAAGGCCTTCAGCTGGTTTTCGGTCGGCGGCGGCACGACCTGCGCCGCGATCACGAAGGCGAGCGGCCGTTCGCCCCATGTCGCCGACGGCGTTCCGATGACGGCGGCTTCGGTCACGGCCGGATGGGTCGTGAGAATATTCTCGATCTCGATCGAGGACACCCACTCTCCGCCTGTCTTGATCACGTCTTTGAGGCGATCGACGATGCGGACGCCCCCGTCCGCATCGATCTCGGCGATGTCCTGCGTGTGCAGCCAGCCGCCGGCCCAGAGATCGTCGGATGCCGCCTGGGTGCCGTAGCCCTGCGTCAGCCATGGTGCGCGGGCCAGAAGTTCGCCGCGACCATCCGGTTCGAGCCGCGTCTCGACGAGCGGAATGGGAAGGCCGGCGCGCAGGCGCGTGGCCGTCGGGTCGCCCGGTTTCGACCGCGACACCGTGAGGATCGGGCCCGTCTCGGACATGCCGTAGCCCACGAAGGCATCGATCCCGAGCGCGAGCGCTTCTTCTGCAAGGCTCTCGGAAAGCGCCGATCCACCGACGAGCATGGTCCAGGGCGCGAGGTTCTCTCCCGACACCTTCGCGGCATCGACGATCATCCGCAGCAGGGTCGGCACGCCGTGCGAGAAGGTGATGCCTTCCGTCTTCTTCAGCGAGAGGATGGTTTCGGCCTGGTAGCGGCCGGGATAGACCTGCTTCAGGCCGAGCATCGTCGCGACATAGGGCAGGCCCCAGGCATGGACGTGGAACATCGGCGTCATCGGCATATAGACATCCGACCGCCGTAGGGATTGCCCGTCCGGATTGCCGGCGAATGTCACGGCCGCCGCCAGCGCGTGGAGAACCATCTGCCGGTGGCTGAAGAACACCTGCTTCGGATCGCCGGTCGTGCCCGTCGTGTGAAAGGTCGTCGCGATGGCGTTCTCGTCGAAATCCTCGAAGACGAAGTCCGGCGATGCCGCAGCGATCAGGTCTTCATAGGTGCCCGGCTCGGGCGTATCGGAGAGGCGGATGACGTGGCGCAGATCGGCAAGGCCACCTCTTAGCCGCTCGACCACCGGCGCGAAGTCGTCATGGTAGAGAATGACCTTTGCCTGCGACTGGCGCAGGGTGAAGCCGATGACATCGGGCACGAGCCGCACGTTCACCGTCTGCAACACGGCGCCCATCATCGGGATCGCGAAATAGGCCTCGAGATAGCGGTGGCTGTCCCAGTCCATGACCGCGACGGTATCGCCGGCCTCGACGCCGTGGCCGGCCAGCAGCGAGGCGAGTCTGTGGATGCGCTCCACGAGATCGGCATAGGTGAAACGCTGCCCGGCGCTGACAATCTCCTGCGACGACTGCTGCGCGACATTGGCGAGCAGTTTCCGGATGAGAAGCGGATAGTGATAGGCGCTGTCAGACCTGGTTTCCAGGATCCTGTGTTTCGACATGTCGGTCTCTCCCTCTCTTGGCGGAATGCGGCGGGCGATGTCGGCTGTGGCGGCGAGAGCCGCCGGTTTGGCACGGCTGCAGGGCGATAAAGCGGGCCTAGAGCGAACGCAGGAAGGTGAGGAGGGCGTCGTTGACGGCCTCCGGCGCCTCCTGCGGGATCCAGTGGCCGCAGCCGGGAAGGATGATCTTGCCGCGCAGATCGGTTACCACCTCTTCCGCGCGCGCGATGGCCTCCTGGCTCCAGATGGTCACGATGTCACGGTCGCCGCCGATATAGAGCGCGGGTACCGAAAGCGGCTTGCCCTGGTGGGGACCGAGCGCTTCCCAGTCACGATCGCCGTTCATGTAGTAGCCCAGCGCGTGGTAAATGCCGGTGGATTCGAGCTCGGCCACGCAATAGTCGAGATCTTCAGGGCGAAGCCAGTCCGGCAGCGTGGCGGGCAGCTCAAGCAGCCCGGACATGCCGGCGCCCGCTGTGCGCGGCACGGAGATGGCGGCGCGCACCACCTCCCGCAGCACCAGATCCGGCAGCTTCGTCATGTCGAACGCGGCCAGTTCGGCCGGCAGAGGCTTGTCGCCCGAAAGGCTGTAGAACGCGCTCGTCAGCCAGCTGCGCATGTCGGGTTCGGCTTCAGCGGCGGCCGCCTCTCGATGCAGCGCGAAGTATTCGTGGTAGAACATGCGGTCCGGGCCGGCCAGTTTGGCGGCCGCCTCGCTCGGGCGGGTTTCCCCGAACGGGCTGCCCGGCAGGCATCCGAGGCCCGCGGCCCCGAAAGGCACGCTCATGCCGACGACGGCCCGGAAAATGTCCGGCCGGGTCCATGCAGCGGTCCAGGCGACGGGCGCGCCGAGGTCATGGCCGATAATCACGGCCGTCGTTTCTCCGAGGGCTTCCACCACGCCGACGCAGACGGCCACGAGTTCGACCGTTCCATAGGCGGCGGGGTTCGTGGGCTTGGAGGAGCGGCCGTATCCCGGCATGTCGATCGCAACGGCGCGATAACCGGCTTGCGAAAGGGCCTTCAGCTGGTGACGCCAGGAATACCAGGATTCCGGGAAGCCATGACACAGAAGCACGAGCGGACCAATTTCTCCTGCGATCCTCATATGGATCCGTTGCCCGTTCGAAATGACCGTCCGCTCTGTCCAGTTTTCCGTCGTCATGCCTGTTTCCTCACCTGTTCTTGTTATGGACGGGCCGCGATGAACGCGGCCCGGAAGGGGCGAGCGAGATCCGGCGGGCGGCATCGGCGCACGAGGCGACGGGCCGTCCTCCGGAAATCACCCTGCATCGACGTGTCGTGTCAGGCGCCCGTGGAGTAGGCGACGGTTCCGCCCTTCAGATAGCGGACAGGGCCGATGCCCTGCCGCTTCGAACACATCTCGACCAGATTGATGATGGTGATGGCATCGAGGACGGAGTGGAAATTGCCCTTGTCGTCGAAGTTGATGTTGGCCCCGTAGACGATGAAGAGGACGATCGTGTCCTCGGTGTTGTCCTCGGGAACGACGAAGGTATGCACCGACGAGGCGGGCTCGTAGAGATAGGAGCCGGCGACCTGCGGCTGGTCGGGATACTCCTTGTAGTGCCACTTGCCCTGCAGCGTGTAGCCATGCACCGCGCCGGTGTGCAGATGCGCGCCGACGATGGCGCCGGGCTCGAACGTGGCGATGTTGACGGCGATGCCGATTTCCGGATCGAGCAGCAGCGGCTGAAAATGGATGCCCGGCCCGAGCGCGTCCTTCATCACCGGGACATCGGCGATGTTCGTCGTCAGGAGTTCGTCCTGCGGCAGAGAGAAGACCGGCGGTTTGACCTGCTCGATGGGTGCCTGAATGTTCATGATATCCTCCTCAAGGATCGGCTGGATTGTGGAACTGGCTTTGCTGGCGCGCGCTTGCGCGACGAGCAGGCGTTACGCGTCCTGCGGGTGAACGATGATCTTGATGTCGTTCTCGGGATTGGCGAGACGCGTGAACGCATCCGGCACGTCCTTCAGGCCGATCTGGCTGGTGATCAGCGGACGGACGTCCAATTTTCCGGACGCGATATGCGTGAAGGCTTCGATGAATTCCTCGATCGAGAAGGCGATGCAGAACGCCAGATCGATTTCCTTCATGATGGCGTAGGTCGGCTGGAACCTGTCTTCTTCCATGCAGAGCCCGACGACCACGACCTTCGAGCAGGGGGGCGCTCCGGCGAGGATCCGCTGGATCATGCCGGGGGCGCCGACGCATTCGAACACGACGCACGGTCGGAAGGCATGGCCGGGAAACATCGGCGTCTGCCGGGCGACACGCTCGGGCTCGCTGACGGCGGCGACATCCCGCCAGGCATCGTAGGGCGAGGTCTCGCGCGGATCGACGACGACATCGGCGCCGAGCGTCTTTGCCATCTCGCGCCGGGCGTTTGAGAAATCCGCAGCGACGATCGGCCCGATGCCGCGCGACTTCAGAACCGCGATGATGGCGAGTCCGATCGGTCCGCATCCGATGACGATCGGTACGGCGTCGCCTGCGACCGCGCCGCGATTGACCGCATGGACGGCAACGGCGAGCGGCTCGGCAAGGGTCGCCAGATCGTTGGAAACGTGATCGGGCACCGGAATGAGCAGGGCTTCGGAGAGAACCATGTACTGGCCGAGCCCGCCCGGCGTTTCCAGTGTCCCGAAGCCGAGCGTCACGGGCGTCGGCCGGATGATGAACGGCGCGGACACGACCCGTGTCCCGATCGCATGGATCTTGCGACAGTCGGGGCCGTATTCGACGATTTCGGCGCAGATTTCATGTCCGAGCACGATCCGCTCGGCGGGATCGAAGATCTCGACGCCGGCCACGGCGCGCGCGCTGGCGAGCAGCTTTTCACCATGGCTGACGGTGTGCAGGTCGCTTCCGCAAATGCCCGTTGCCAGGGTCCGGACCAGAACCTCGCCGGCTCCGGGTTTCGGTACGGAAACATCCGCAAGGCTGAGGGCTCCGTGTTGCAGCACGACGGCGCGCATGTTCATTGACGTGTTCCTCCTTGCGATCGACCCGGCGGCAGGAGGCAATGCAAGGACGCGTCAAGACGCCTCGTGAAAGGCACGAGTTGCAGGCATTCGGCGCTGAGGATCGGATCTGTTTCTCTCCCGGATGAAACGCTCCACCGCTCCATCACCGCCGAAGATTAGCCAATTGCGTTGAAAAAAACTTGACATTACGCGACATTTATTTAGCATTTGCTGCCATGGGGGATATCATTCGCGGTGCGGTTCTCTTTAACTTCTCAGAGCTCGTGACAGAGCTCGGCGGAGATCCCGGGGCCATTGCCCGCGCGCAGGGCATCAACCCGGCCGCCATCGGCGACTTCGACAGCTTTCTCCTGTATTCCAAGGCTCTGGAGCTTGTGGGTGCAGCCGTGCGCGAGCTGCAGTGTCCCGATTTCGGCATGAGGCTCGGCGTTCGTCAGGAGATCCACTTCCTGGGGCCGCTCGCGGTTTTCCTGCGGCATTCCGAAACGGTCGCCGATGCGCTCGAAAGCGTCTGCCGCTACCTTTACCTCTTCGCGCCACCGGATGTCGCGGCCCTGAAGCGCGGCCCGCAGGTCAGCGCCTTCACCTATTCGATCGCGCTGCGCCACGTCGCCCATCGCGATCAGATGATCGAGAAAAGCCTGGCCGTGACCATTTCGGCGTTTCGCCAGCTTCTCGGCAACGATTTCACGCCGCTCCGGGTGACGATGCAGCACCAGCCGATCGCGCGGCCCGAGCGCTACCGCGAGGTCTTCGGCTGTCCCGTCGAGTTCGGGCGGGAGGACAATGCGCTGGAGTTTCCGACACGGGCGCTGGACGGGGCCATTCCCGGGCGCGATGCCGCGGCGCTCGCGCTGGCGCAATCCTATCTCACCGATACCAAGCCGGGCCTCGATCTGGTCGATACCGTGCGCGAGATCACCCACAGGCTCTTGAAGCTGAACCGCGCCAGCCTCGTCATCGCGGCGGACACGCTGAACCTGCACCCTCGCGTGCTGCAAAGGCGGCTCTTCGAACGCGGCACGACATTCGAGGAGATCCTGGACGACCTGCGCCGGGATCTCTGTCGGCAGCTCGCGGGAACGGGCATGCATGTGTCGGAAATCGCGACCGTGCTCGGCTACTCCGAACAAAGCAGCTACGCCCGCGCCTGCCGCCGCTGGTACGGCATGTCGCCGCGCAAGCTGCACAGCCAGCTGGCGGCGCATGGGCAACTGGCCGGTTAGGGAAACCGGACGCAGCACGCGAACGCACTGCGGCGATCGCCGCCGCAATTCTCCGGTCAGGCTGGTGTGTCCCAGCCGCCGATCTGGGAATAGATCGCATCGCGGAGATGACGCACGTCTCCATTCAAGGCGGCCAATTCCTGGGGTGTTTCGGTCGATGCTGAAAGCAAGGTATCGCTCAGACAACCCGCTCTGTGTCGCAAGGCTCGGCCGTCTTCGGTCAACGCGATCATCACCTGCCGCTCGTTGCTGAGGTTTCTGGTCCGGCGCAACAAGCCGGACGTCTCAAGACGTTTCAGCAACGGCGTCAGCGTGCTGGATTCCAGGGCAAGAGCCTTGGCAATGGCGCCCACCGTTTGCCCGTCTTTGCTCCAAAGCACATTGAGCACGAGATATTGGGGATAGGTCAGTCCCAACTCGTCGAGAACGGGTTTGTACGCGCGCTGGATGGCAATGCCCGCAGTGTAGATCGCGTAGCACAGCTGGTCATGCAGAGGTGGTGGATCGTTGTGGGGTTTGGTCATTCTGTGCTCCTGCACGCATCGATCGAACCGACACTACCACGAAAACAGATATCGCAATAAATATTATGTTGACGGAACCGCAAAAGCCTGCCAGGTTATAGTTATTGCGATAACAAATATCGCGGAAAAGATGGAGAAAGCCATGACGACCAAGACCAAGACCGCCGTTGCTGCAATCGCTGCCGCATTGTCTGCCGCCATCCCGGCGGCTGCCGCCGACACGATTGCCAAGGATCAGTCCGTGAGAAACGTGGTGCTCGTCCACGGGGCTTTTGCCGATGGCTCCGGCTGGAAGGGCGTTTATGACAATCTGACGAAGCGCGGCTATCGGGTCACCGTCGTCCAGAACCCCCTGACCTCGCTTGCAGACGACGTGGCTGCGACCAAGCGTGCGCTGGAGCGGCAGGATGGTCCGGTCATCCTCGTCGGACATTCCTGGGGCGGCACGGTGATCACAGAAGCCGGCGTCGATCCGAACGTTGCGGGTCTCGTCTATGTCTCCGCTCTCTCCCCGGATGCTGGCGAGACGACGGCCCAGCAATATGAGGGATTTGCTCCCGCATCGGAATTCGTCATCGAAACCACGAAGGATGGTTTCGGCTATGTCAGTCCGGAAAAGTTCAAGGCTGGTTTCGCACATGACGTCAGCGATGCCGATGTTGCGTTCATGAGGGATGCGCAGGTGCCGATCAACATGTCGTCATTCGGGACGAAGCTGGAAAATGCTGCCTGGCGCACCAAGCCGAGCTGGGCCGTCATCGCCACCGAGGACAAGGCATTCGATCAGGCCATGCTGATCCACATGGCAGAGCGCATCAAGGCCAAGATCACCAAGGTGTCGGCGAGCCACGCGCTCTTCATGACGCAGCCGAAGGTGGTTGCAGATACCATCGACCAGGCCGCCAAGGCCGTATCGGCAAAGAAGTAGGGGAGAGACCCAGCGCCGTCGCAGGAACAGTCCTCCACTGCCCCGAGGGCACGAGCCCATCCGTCAATCCGGCGCAAGCGGGGCGGGCGCGAAGGAAAGGGACCGGCTGACCGCCATGCCAGATAGCGGCGCGCAGTCCGGAGAATACTTACCGAAAGAAAGGCGGCACTCGCTCGGGTGCCGCCTCGGTCTTTGGCCATCCGTGTGATCGAAGCAAGTTTCCTTCCGCAGGAAGGCAACCGACGGTTCGATGCTGACGAGACGGCAACACGCCCTGTCGGCTCACGTGCCGACGGCTTACTTCGCTGCCTCTTTCACGGCAGCGATCGCCTGATCTGCAAAATCACCCATGGTTCCCTTCGTCTCGCGGTAGTCGAAACCCTGGACGACCGCCACCGTGGTGTCACCAACGGCGATGCACTGGACGACATAGGCCCCTGTGCCGCTCGCACCACCATGGACAGTCACCAGTTGATCCGGGAAGCTTTTGAGATCGACACTCAGGCCGGCCTGTTGCGCGGCATCGGAGACGACGCTGCCGCAGGTGTCGATGCTGAACTGCGCCGCGGGAATCCGTTCCACATGATAGGTCAGAGCGAAGCCCGCATCCTGGGCTCCGGCCACAGCCGGCAGGCTGAACATGCCGATCGCAGATAGCAGAAGGGGGAACGGTTTCATTCGGAATCTCCTTGTCAATCCGGGTATGCGCTCTCAAGCGACCCAGCGCCTGAACTTGGCACCACCTCGCAGAGTACCTTCCGGGCGGCCGCCAAAGGCCGCTCCCGTCGGCGCGGAGACATAAATGGTGCGCCACGGATGGATCGCAATATCGCGCTTTGTTAGAATTCCTCCCAGCTTTCCTTTACCGCGGCATTGCCGACGAAGGCCTTGGCGACTTTCCCCGACAGCTTTCTGGCCGGCGAGGCGATGGGTTGGTGGGACGGGGTGGCGGCCATGACGGAGGCGGTCTGGCGGAGCGCGCCGGCAAGCCGGAACTGCGAGATGAGCTGACGCAGGCGCGAACTTTCGGTCGCAAGCGTCGCGCCGGCCGCGCTGGTCTCCTCGACCATGGCCGCGTTCTGCTGGGTCACCTGGTCCATCTGGTTGACGGCCGTGTTGACCTCGGCAAGGCCGACGGACTGCTCGCGGGCGGAGGTCGCGATTGAGTCCATGTGTTGGTTGACGGTGACGATATAGCCTTCGATCGTCTTCAGCGCGTCGCCGGTTTCGCTGACCAGCCGGACGCCGTTCTGCACCTCGACGGAGGAATTGCGGATCAGTTCCTTGATGTCCTTGGCGGCCTTGGCCGAGCGCTGGGCGAGTTCGCGCACCTCCTGGGCGACGACGGCAAAGCCCTTGCCGGCTTCCCCGGCACGTGCCGCTTCGACGCCGGCATTCAGCGCCAGAAGGTTGGTCTGGAAGGCGATCTCGTCGATCACCCCGATGATGGACGAGATCTGGTTGGAGGATTCCTCGATCTTCTGGAAGGCGATCTCGTCGATCACCCCGATGATGGACGAGATCTGGTTGGAGGATTCCTCGATCTTCTGCATGGCATCCACCGCATGGGCGACGACGCGACCAGACTGGGCGGCACTTTCATTGGCGATCGCTGCGACCTTGCGGGCCTCGTCCGCGCGCTTGGAAGAGTTGCCGACATTGACGGTGATCTGGTCGAGGGCGGCTGCGGTTTCCTCAAGCGATGCGGCCTGCTGCTCCGTGCGCTTCGACAGGTCGTCGGCGCCGCTGCTGACCTCGCGGCTGCCGCTGTCTATGGCTTCCGTCGCCAGTGACACGGCGCGCAGCGTTTCGGACAGCTGTGTCACTGCAGCGTTGAAATCGGCGCGGAGCGTTTCGAAATCCGTGGCGAAGGGTTCGGCAAGCCGGAATGTCAGGTCGCCATCGGCCAGATGCTTCAGGCCCTTGCCGAGGCCCACCGTCGCCTTCGCCATGTCCGCGGCACGCCTGCGGTCGGCCTCCGCCTTGCGCTGGCGTTCTTCTTCCGAAAGGCTGCGGTTGGCGGCCGCTTCCTGCTCGAGCCGCATCCGCGCAAGGTTGCTGTCGCGCAGCACCTCCAGCGCGCGTGCCATGTCGCCGATCTCGTCCTGGCGGGCCGTGTCCGGCAGGTCCGCATCCATGCGACCGGCCGCAATCGCGGTCGTCGCTGCGATGACCTTGCCGAGACGCGTGCGGAACCGGTTGGCGAGAAACGTCGCGACCGCGATGAGAAGGATGGTCGCAATGCCGACAACGATCAACGAGGTGATCGCCAGGCTCTTCAAACCGGCAAAGAGGGCGGGGATCGGAACCGAGACGACCGTGTACCAGGTCGTGCCGGGAATGATGTTGACCGGCACGGCGACGGCCAGGTTCTGCGAACCATCGGCATTCACCAGGGTCACGGGCTCACCCTGATTGCCGATCACCTTGTTCCAGGCGTCCACATCCAGCCCGGAGTCCTTGAGCGATTTGCCGAGAAGAGACGCATCGGGATAGGCGACGATGCTGCCGCCCTGGCTGATCAGGGCAACGAAGCCTGCTCCAAGCGGCTTCAGGCTGGCGAGATCTTTCGACAGGCTGTCGAGTGCGGTATCGACGCCGGTAACACCGATGAATTTCCCGTCCTTGAGTAAGGGCACCATGAAGGACGTCATCAGCACCTCCTTGCCGTTGATGGCATAGAGGTAAGGCTCGGTGAACAGGTCCTTGCCTGTCTGTTTCGGCACCTGATAGTAGTCTCCGGCGCCCGGCTTGTCGTAATCGATGAGCGGATCATGGACGATCGTGTCGCCGGAGCGCGCGAAATAGGGCACGTAGCGCCCCGTTGCGTCATGTCCCGGCTTACCCTTGAAATCGGCATCCTTGCCGTCGAAGGCGTTCGGCTCCCAGCCGGTGCTGACGCCGATGGCTGCCGGATTGTCGGTCAGGATCTGCCGAAGAAACGCGTCTGCGGCCGAGCGGGAGGCCGTGCCGGCCTGCATTGCGGAGACCAGGTAAGAGCGCATGTTGAAGCTGAGCGTCTTCAGTGCGCCAAAGCGGGTCTCGACATTGGCCGCGCTGGTCGCGGCCGCATTGGTCATTTCGGAGATCGAGCGGTTCCTGACCTCGTGATAGGCGAGGTAGAGCAGAATGCCGGCCGTAGCCACCGTCGTGGCGACGCCCGTTGCGACGATGGCGAACATATTGCGACCAGTAGCGGTTTTCGGCAACATCCGACGTCTCCAAACAATGTCATGGCACCAACGGGCGAGAGCCGGATCGTCGGAAAGTCAAGACGAACCAAATTGCTCTGATGTGACAGGTTTAAAGCGTCTTGGTTGAAATTTATCTAACACTTACGAAATAGGATACGAACGAAGGTCTGCGCACCACCATCGGTCGTCGTCGCATGCCCGACGGGAAAGGGGGAGAGTGCGAGATCGACGGCCGTGCCTTTGGCGAAAACGTATTGCATTATGGCCTGCGCCTGCAGAGCGAGCCGTCTGGGGGAGGATGCCGTTCCGAGCCGCTAGTTTGGCACCGGGGTGGGCGCATAGAGCGAAGCGCCAGCCTTCCGTGCTGCTGCCGCCAAACGCTTGTCCCTGGTCCATAATAGTGAACGCCGATCAAGCAGGGTCGATGCCAGCAATTGCGCATCCGTGTAGCCGATGCCCATGCTGAAAATCGCATGTCGTTCGATCATCGCCATGACCTCGTCATGGGTTGCGACGAGAGCCTCGCGCTGGGCCGAAAAGAACGCCATGAGCATCTCGCGGTCGCGAAGACTGCCGAGGGCCAGTTCCCCGATAACGACAGGGTGGCTGAGCAGTCGGTCGTCCGCGATGATTTTGCCCAACGCCGCGTCGCCGTGGCGAAAATGATCAATCCAGATCGACGTGTCGACCAAGATCATTTTGCCGTTTCGCTCCGGCGGCGAGGGGCTGCCTCTGCGTCCGGCATGGTGCCGCCAAGCGCGATGAGGCGTTTCCCGGACTCGACCCGCACAAGCGTTTCCAGGGCCTGACGGACAAGCGCCGCTGTTTCCTTGGTGCCGGTCAAGGATCTCGCGCGCTCAAGGAGGGTGTCATCGAGATTGATCGTGGATCGCATGCTGAGGCTCCCTGTTCCGAGCAGCCTCATTAGCACCATATGGTGCGGAAATCCATGCGTTGATCCGATCCCCCGTTCCGCCAGGGATGGCGGGTCGCGCACGGCCGCGTCAGCCACGGCAAACTGAAGCAGCCGGTCGCTCACGTGGTCGGGCAGGATTTTCAGGCGCAACCCCGTCGTGGCTGCCTGGATGATGACGATCTGTCCGCAGCCACTCAGGCCTGCAGCACCGTTCCGCGCTGAGTTCGTCTCATCGTCAGAGGGGCGCCAATGTGTTCATGCCGCCGCACTCCGCATCACGCGACCCGGAGCGCCCATGACGAGACAGCCGTCCGTGATGATCTTGTTTTCGGTGATCAACGTCTTCGCGCATGACACTGTGTCGATATGCGCCATGGAAGCGCTGCCTCTGGGAAAATGTTCGGATCAAAAACCGTCCGGTGCGATGCAGATGTGCCGGACGGCTCGTGTCGATCAGCTGGCCGAGGGGAGCTTTGCCGAGCCCTTTTCCAGAAACGCGGCAAGGACCGCGTTGAACGTTTCAGGCTGCTCGATGAACGGGAAATGCGCGCCACACTGGCTCTCGTCGAAGATAACGAGTTCGGAGCCCTTTACCTGCCCGTGGATCCATTCCTGCGACTGCGGGTTGACGTGGCTGACACGGCCGCCGATGACGAGCGTCGGACGGTCGATCCGTTTGAAGAGGTCGCTCCAGTCGATCGCACAATGATTGACGAAGAGTTCGGCAACAGTGCGGGGGTCTACCAAAAGGTTCTCTGCCAGCAACCAGTCGCGAAGATCCTTTGGAATACCCTTCGTTATCATGCTGCCGAGAAAGCCTTCGCGGGCGGCGTGTCCCTCGGGACCCGCGATCTGGGCCGCGACTGCCAGCATGGTCGTCCCGTCGAAGAGTGCGCCTGCGTTCTTTACATCCTCTTCCGACATTCCGGGCTGGATCATGACGGAGGCGGGCTCGTCAACGAAGACGAGGCGGTCGAGACCGATGGTCCCGTAAAGGTCGATCATGGCCCAGAGAACCGAGGCACCCAGCGACCAGCCGAGCACGCTGGCCTTCTCGATCCGTTCACGCCGCAGGAGTTCGGCGACATCGGCCGCGAAGCGATAGATGCGGTAGCCGTGCTGCGCCTGCGGAGACAGGCCGTGGCCGCGAAAGTCGAGCGCGATAACCCGGCGCTCCTTGGAGAAGCTTTCGATCTGATGTCGGAACATGGCTGCGGATTGCGACCAGCCGTGAAGCAGAACCAGGACCTCGCCCGAACCGCTATCGCTGTAGCTCAGTGTCGCCCCGTCCGCTGTCGTGAATGTTTTCCTCATAAGACGTCCTCCCGGATGTTGAAGTGATGGGGCTTCCGGAGCCTCATTGCGCCGAAAGCCAAAGGCCCTTGATCAGTCGTCCTCTTCGACGATCAGAAGTTCGAAGGTGATGCAGACAGGGTCCGCCCCCTCGACGATCACGCCTTCGAAGATCCGGCGGTCGGGATCGACGATCACGAGATCGAGCGCGACGCGCGCATCTCCCGCGGCATCCGGTGCAAGCCATCCCGATCGGATCAAGAGTTCGGACGCGGCTGCCGTCATCGTCTCTCCTGATTGGAAAGTGCAGCCGATCAGGCTGCCGATGCCATGGAGGGACGCCCGGACGATGCCATGGCTCGCGGCGATCGCTTCGATGGCGCGGTGCAGCGGCTCGTTCGGCTTCAGGCGGCAAAGCACGGCGCGCCGTGGCGCGATCGTCGGCGCTTCCGCATGGGGAAGGGGGGTGAACAGGCGGAACCGCGTTTCGCTGTCGTCCAACTGGTCCATGATCGCGCCGGAAATGCCCCAGACCGTGGCGTCCACGGGTTCCGCGAACTGCGCGTCGTTCGGCATCAGGTGTCCTGCCCCGCGATACCCGTCGGCGTGCTGCCAGACCCCATGGCAGTGGAGAAACGGCTGGCCGTCCCGTTGCCCGAAGACAATGGTCAGCCTCTCGATCTCCGCCCGACCGGACGGCGCGTGGGTGTCGCTGTACCAGGCGGCGTGCAGGCCATCGGCCGGTATGATCGGCGTCACGTAGACGAGCGGCAGGAAGGCGCCCTGCGTCACTTCGATGACGGCGCTCTGGAAGCCCTTGGCCGCAAGGGCCTCATCGATCGCCGCGAGAACGCTTGTTCCGGGCTGGAACGTCAGCTGTATCGGCTCCGCATGGCAGCCGAGCGAAAGCGTGCGCGGCGTGAAAGCCGTGCCCGGTTGGTGATTGTGTCGCATCGTCATCCCTTCACGGCCAGTCCGGCGGTCGAAAATCCACCATCGACGGCAAGAACCTGTCCATTGACGTAAGTTGCATCATCCGAAATCAGGAAGGCGACGGCGGTCGCGATCTCGCGGGACGTGCCGTATCGCTGCTGGGGAATGCGCGCATGCCATTGCGCACGCACATCGCTCGTATGAATGGCGCGCGCCAGCGGCGTATCGATCGCGCCCGGGGCAATCGCATTGACGCGGATGCCGCTTGGGCCCAGTTCGGTCGAAAGGATGTGGGTGAGAACGTTCACCGCGCCTTTCGATGCACCATAGGCCGAGCGTCCGCGGCTGCCGAGAATGCCGGAGACGGACGAGATGTTGACGATGGCGCCGGGAATGGATGCCTTCTGCCAGTAGCGCGCGGCTTCGCGGCAGACGAGAAACGTGCCCGTCAGGTTGATGTCGATGATGCGCCGGAAATCATCGAGACCGGTGTCCACGGCCAGTCGGTCCATCGCGATACCGGCCGAGTTGACGACGGCCCGCATCGGCACCTGGGCGCAAGCCGTTTCGACCGCGGCCGTAATGGCCTCCTCGTCGGTCACGCTGCACGCAATCAATTGCTCGGGCTCGAGCGACAGCAGCCGGCAGGCGTTTGCCAGTGCCTCCGTGTCCCGGTCGATCAGATAGATCTTCCAGCCGCGTTCGCTGAGGAGCCCGGCAATGTCGAGACCGATGCCCGAGGCGCCGCCTGTGATGAGGACGGAACGATCGGACGCGGTCATCGTGCAACACCCTGATTGGAGGCTGATTGGGGAGCAGGCTTTGGAGCCGGCTCGACAGGGAGTTCGCCGCGTTGTACCAATTGCTCGCGAATGGTCTTCTTGGTGATCTTGCCATAGGCCGATTTCGGCATTTCGCTCCAGAACACCACCTTCTTCGGCATCTTGTAGCGGGCGACCTTACCGTCGAGCCAGGTCTTCACCTCCGCTTCGGTGACGACGGCACCATTGCGGGTCACGCAGACCGCGATGCCCACTTCGCCCCAGATCGGATCGGGAACGCCGACGATGGCAACCTCGTTGAGGTCGGGGTGCATCAACAGCTTCTCCTCGATCTCGCGCGGATAGACGTTCGATCCGCCGGAGATGTACATGTCGGAGGCGCGCCCCGTGATGTAGAGAAAGCCTTGCGCATCGACATGACCCAGGTCGCCGGTGCGGAACCAGCCGTTCCGGAACGCTTTTTCGTTGGCTTCCGGGTTGCGATAGTATCCGGCAAAGACCGCCGGGCCGATCACGCAGATTTCTCCGGTCGCGCCCTGTTCCACCTCGTCGCCGCGATCGTTCTGGATCTGGATCTGCATGCCCGTGCGTTCGAAGCCGCAGGTGCCGATCCGCGCTTCCGTGTCCTCCAGGCTGTGATAGGCCGGGGGCAACACGGTGATCGCGCCGGTGACTTCGCCGAGTCCGAAATACTGCACCATGACGGCACCGAGCTTCTGCAACGCCTTTTTCTGGTCGGCTCGATACATCGGCGCGCCGGCATAGATGACGTAGCGCAGCGAGGAATGGTCGTGCTGATCGACCGACGGGTCCTCGACGAGCATTTTTACGATCGTGGGAACCGTGAAAAGATTGCTGACCTTCCACGTTTCCACCAGTCCCCAGAACTGGGGGATGTCGAGCTTGTCGGACGGCAGCAGAATGGTCGTCGCGCCCCGTGCGACCTGGCAGAGCTGGTGGACGCCCGCGCCGTGCGACAGCGGCGCCACCACGATGGAGCGATCCTCCTGCGTCGTGCCGGGAAACAGATCGCCATTGTGGTTGTTGACGACGAAGGTCATCTGCCCATGGGTCAGCACTGCCGCCTTGGGGCGCCCCGTCGTGCCGGAGGTATAGAAGTACCAGCACGGGTCGTCGCGATAGATCGGCGGGCCCGCGATCTTGTCGCCGCGATGGCGCTCGACCACGGCATCGTAGTCCTCGCCGAAGCCGGCCGGGCCGATGGAGATGACAGATCGGATGTCGGGGCTCGCCTTCCGGCAGGCCTCCACATGGTCGGGAAAGGCCGACTGGCAGATCATCAGGCAGGCATTGCTCGATTGCGCGAGATAGGCCACGTCCTCCGGGGTCTGCCGGTAGTTCGTCGGCACCCAGACGGCGCCGGTGCGGAACACCGCAAACATCGACTCGAACAGCTGCAGGCAATTGGCGGACTGGACGAGAACGCGGTCGCCTTTCTGCACGCCGAATTCCGAGACGAGCGCATGCGCCATGGCGTCCACGCGGGCCTCGATCTCGCTCCAGCTCCACGCCCGCGCACCCTGCACCAGAGCGATCTCGGCGGGATACCGCCGCGCTGCCTGCGTCAGGAAATGGGAGAGGTTCATCACGCGCGTCGTCTGCGGGGCGATCCCGCCGGCGGGGTCGGTTCGGGTCATCGTGCGCGCTCCAGAATGGACACGTAATTGGCCACGGCTGCGCCGCCCATGTTGAATAGTCCGGCAAGTTTTGCGTCGGGGATCTGCATGTCCCCGGCTTCGCCCATCAGCTGCATGGCCGAGAGCACATGCATGGAGACGCCGGTCGCGCCGACCGGGTGCCCCTTGGCCTTCAGTCCGCCCGAGGGATTGACGGGAAGGCGACCGCTTTTCGTCGTCGTGCCGTCCCGGACAACCCGATAGCCTTCTCCCGGTGCGGCAAGGCCCATCGCCTCGTATTCGATCAGCTCGGCGATGGTGAAGCAGTCATGGGTTTCGACGAAGGAGAGATCGTCGAGCGTCACGCCTGCGGCTGGGAGTGCAGCCGCCCAGGCGCGGCGAGCACCGTCGAACGCCAGGATATCGCGGCGGCTGAGCGCCATGACGTCATTGACCTGGACGCGTGCGCGGAAGGCGATGGCCCGCTGCAGCGTGGCGGCCGTCTCGGCATCGGCGAGAACCAGCGCCGCCGCGCCGTCCGACACCATCGAGCAGTCCGTCCGGCGAAGCGGGCCGGCGACCAGCGGGTTCTTGTCGGAAACCGTGTTGCAGAATTCGAAGCCGAAATCGCGGCGCATGTGGGCGTACGGGTTCAGGGCGCCGTTGGCGTGGTTCTTGGCGGCGATCATCGCCAGTTCCTCGGACCGGTCTCCGTAACGCTGAAAATAGCTTTGGGCGATCCCGCCGAACACGCCGGCAAAACCGCCTTCGACGTCGGACTCCTCCTTGCGGTAGCAGGCGCCGAGAAGAATGTCGCCGACCGCAGCGGTCGGCAGAGCGGTCATCTTTTCCGCCCCGACGACGAGGGTGATCCGTCCGCGTCCGGCTTCGATGAAGTCCATCGCGGCGTAAACGGCCGCCGACCCGGTGGAGCAGGCATTCTCGAGACGAACGGAGGGAACGTTCGCAAGCGCTGTGTCGGTCATGCCGACAAGTGCCGCCTCGAAACCCTGGCGCGAGAAGCCGCCATTCATGACGCCGACGAAGATGCCGTCGACATCCCCGGTCTCGACGCCCGCATGAGCGAGCGCCGGTCCGATCACCGCCTCCATCAGCGCTTCGGTATCGGGATGCTCTGTCTTGCCGAACGGACTGTGGGACCAGCCCACGATCTGAGCCTTCGTCATGGGGAGGATCTCCTTTTCATGGCTTTCGGGGTGGATGCTTTTGCGTGCGTGGCCGGCTGCAGCCTGGTCTGTCTGCCGAACTGGTCGGCCAGAATGGCCTCGATCTGAGCGGCCTCGTCTTTCAGGAGCAGCCCCAGTTCCTTCTGGCGCGGAGGCTGCATGCGGCTGTCGATGGCGGCGACGCTCAGCGCACCGGCCACCGTGCCGTCGGGATTGCGTATCGCGACGCCGATCCCCCAGGAATTTGCGAGCACCAGTCCCGGATTGACCGAGTAGCCGAGCTGTCGTGCGAGCGCGACCTGGCGGCGAAGTTCGTCCGGGGTCAGCGTCGGATAGTCTTTCTCCAGCACGGCGGCATTCTTCGCCATCATGCTTTCGACCTCGGCATCGGGCAGGGCCGCCAACATGGCGAGAGACCCGGCGCCGGCGCCCAGCGGATGCTCGTAGCCCGTCTGGAGCGCGTGCGTGCGAATGGGAAACGTGCCTTCCTCGCGGTGAAGACAGACGGAAACGGCGTCTCTGCGGACCGACACGAAGGTCGAGTCGCAGGTCTTGAGCGCGATCCGATGGATGCTCGGCATGGACATGCGCAGCAGCCCGTAGCGCGGCGATGCGAGCATGCCGAGAATATAGGCTTCCTGGCCGATGAAATACCGGCGACCGTCGGCATCCTGATCGACGAGACCGGAGCGGATCAGCGCCAGAAGCAGGCGCCGCGCCGTCGGCTTGTTGATGCCGCTCTGCTCAACGATTTCGCTGAGCGCCATGCCCCGCTCGCCCTGCCGCCCGACCAGCGACAGGAGTTTGAGGGCGCGATCGACGCTCTGGGAACCGGTCAGATCCTTGTCCACCGCGATGTCCATGGTTCAGCGCGCCTCCGTGGCGGAGGACATCACGGTGCAGCTTTGACCGCCATCGACCGGCAGGCAGACGCCGGTGATGAACTTGGCTTCGTCGGACGCCAGGAACAGCGCGGCATAGGCGATATCGAAGGCATCCCCCATCCGCCCGCCCGGTATCGCCGCGTTGCGCGCAGCGACCATCTCTTCCCGCGACGCATATTGCGACGAGATCTGCCGGTAGATCAGCGGCGTGTCGATCATGCCGGGGATGACGCAATTGGCGCGGATGCCCTGACGGGCATATTGCATGGCGATCGCGACGGTCGCCTGGTTGACGGCGGCTTTCGTGGCGTAATAGGCGAAATAGGGATAGCCGACCCACCGGATACCGGCGAGCGACGAGATGTTGATGACGCACCCGCCGCCTGCCTCGATCATATGGGGAATGACGACCTTGGCGGTGCGGTAGACGGATCCGAGATTGAGATCGATCGACTGCTGGAACTGCTCCTCGGTCAGTTCGACCGGGCCTGCCATATGGGTCACGCCCACATTGTTGTGCAGCACGGAAATCGTGCCGAAGGCCGCGATGACCTTGGCAACGGAAGCCTCGACCGAGGCCAGCTGCGTGACATCGGCCTCGACGGCAATCGCACTGCCGCCCTCGCTTGCGATGATCCCGGCAGTCTCTTCGGCCGCCGCGACGTTCCGGTCCACGCAGGCGACCTTCGCGCCTTCGCGAGCGTAGACCACGGCCGCTGCCTTGCCGTTGCCCCAGCCGGGGCCATCGGAGCCCGCACCGAAGACGAGGGCCGTTTTTCCAGCGAGGCGAAGCCTTGCGCCATTCCGATGGTCGCTCTGGCTGGCGGTCTGGTTGGTCTCTTCGATCATGGGCTGAGAACCTCGGGGCAATAGCATCCGCACCTGACGCCTCGGCAACCCAAGGCGCCCGGGAAAGCGGGCAGAGAGATGAGACGCGGAGGGCCGCCGCCCCTGAGAGCGGGCGGCCGCCTTGGTATGGAAAGGTTAGGTCAGGCTAACGCCGACGGCTTTCTCGAGGATCGCCCAGGCTTCGTCGCCGAACTTGCCCTTCCACTCTTCATAGAAGCCGGCCTGGCGCAGCGTGTCGCGGAAGGCCGTCTTGTCGGGATCGGTGAAGGTCATGCCGCTCTTGGTCAGTTCTTCACGGACCGTGTCGTTCACCTTGGCCACATCCGTGCGCTGCGATAGGGCGCTGGTGTTCAGGTGCTTCGCCGTAATTTCGCGAAGATCGTCCGGGAGCTTTTCCCAGGCCTTCTTGTTGGCCAGCATCCAGAAACCATCCCACATATGGTTGGTCATCGCGCAGTTCTTCTGGACTTCGTAGAGCTTGGCGGTGGAGGCGATGGCGAGGGGATTCTCCTGCCCGTCGACGATCCCGGTGCTCAGCGCCGTGTAGACTTCGGCAAAGTTGATGGTGGTCGGCGCGGCGCCGAAGGCGGAGAACATCGACTGCCAGAGCTTGCTCGGGGGGACGCGGATCTTGAAGCCCTTCAGGTCCTCCGGCGTGTTGATGGCGAGGTTCGAGCTGGTGATCTGGCGGAAGCCGTTGTCCCAGATCTTTTCCATGGGCACGAGGCCCTTCTTTTCGATCTCGGCACGCGCATAGGCGCCAAGCTCGCCGTCCATGGCCTTCCAGACGGTGGCGTAATCGGGAAACGCAAAGCCGATGCCGCTGATCGCGGCCTGGGGAACCAGTGTCGACAGAATGAGCGGCGACAGGGAGAAGAACTCCGTCGCGCCGTTGCGCACCTGCGACAGCGTCTCCGTATCGTTGCCGAGCTGGCTGCTCGGGAAGATATTGATCTTCATGCGCCCGCCGGAGTCCTCCAGAATTCCGGCAGCGGCCTCCGCCAGGCGGATGTTGAGCGGATGCGTGAGCGGAAGGTTGTTGGCCAGCTTGTAGGTGAAGTCGGCGGCGTGAACCCTCGTGTGAAACGCTGCACACAGTGCAAGCGTCCCGGTGCCCAGCAACATTGTCCTGCGGGTGGTTGTCATCGTCATTCTCTCCTCTTGATGTTCGATGATCGTTTCGTGTTTTAAAGCAAAGCCAGCGAGAAATACGGCACCGCGGCGATGAGCAGCAGGCCGGCGAACATCGCACCGATATAGGGCCAGATCGCGCCCATCGCCTCATCGGGCGAGACGTTGCCGATCTTGCAGGCGATGTAGAAGCCGACGCCGATCGGCGGCGCCATGAGACCGATGTTCATGGCGGTGACGATGACCATGGCGTAGTGGATGTCGTGGATGCCGGCGGCACGCGCGATCGGAAACATGATCGGTGCCAGAAGGACGATGGCGGGAAGCCCTTCGAGCACGCAGCCGAGCAGCATGAAGACGGCGATCGACACCAGCATGAAGGTGAACCAGCCGCCGGGCAGGGCGCGCAGCATCTCGCTCAGTTCGAAGGCGAAGCCGGTCTGGGTCAGCGCCCAGGCCATGGCGGCGGCCGTGCCGAGAATGAGCAGAATGGCGCCGCTCATCGCCGCCGTTTCCACGAGCATCTTGTAGCAGCGCCGGGCGCTGATGCCGCCATAGAGGATGGCGCCGATGATGAAGGCATAGACGACGGCGATGGTGGAAACCTCGGTCGCCGTCGCCGCGCCGCTCGCCACCGCGCTGCGGATCAGGAACGGCAGGACCAGCGCAGGCGCGGCCACCAGCGCCGCCGTGCCGACCCGCTTCATTGACGGGCGCGTCACGCCATCGACGTTCTCATGCCGACCCTTGATGCGGGCAAGGATGGCCAAAGCCAGCAAAAGGACCATGGCGATGGCAAAGCCGCTGGTGAAAAGCCCCGCGATGGACACGCCGGCCACCGATCCGAGCACGATCAGCACGATGCTGGGCGGCACCGTATCCGCCATGGCCGCACCGGTCGCCAGAAGCGCGATCATCTCCTTCGGCTTGTGGCCGCGCCGTTTCATCTCCGGGAACAGCGCCGGTGCCACCGTCGCCATGTCGGAGACCTTGGAGCCGGAAATGCCGGACACCAGGAACAGCGATCCCAACAGCACGTAGGACATGCCGGCCTTGACGTGGCCGAGCATGGACGCAAGGAAATCCACGATCGCCTTTCCCATGCCTGTCGCATCGAGAATGCAGCCGAGCAGCACGAAAACCGGAACCGACAACAGGATGAGGCTCGACATGCCCTCGTCCATCCGACCAATCAGAACCTCGAGCGGCATGGACGTGGTGAAGTTCAGGAACAGAAGCGTGGCGATGCCGAAACAGAAGGCGATCGGGATGCCCATGGCAAGGCAGATCATGCCGCCGAAGACGAGAAAGATGAAGATGTTGACGTTGCCGAGCTCCTCAAGGGTCGGTGACAGAAACCAGAGCGTGCCGAGAATCGCCGCAACGATCAACGCGGACGCCACGACATCGACCCGTCTGGAACTCCGGATCAAGTCCGCAACGGCCAGAAGCGCCATCAGCAGCATGCCGCAGGCAATGGCCGAGGCACGATAGCCGGCGGGAACATCGAGGGCCGAGGTGGTGATATCCATCTCGCCGAGCGCATAGGCGTAGGCAGCCGGCAGGAGTGCGACGAGAAAGCCGAGAACGGCCATCATGCCGAATGTCTCGACGAACCGGCGCGCACGGGGAGGCAGGAGATTGAGGCCGACGGTCAGGCGCAGATGCTCGCTGCGGTCGATGGCAATGGCGGCACCCAGCATGACCAGCCACAGAAAGGCGGTCGAGGCGGCTTCATCGATCCAGACTATCGGGCGCGAGAGGCCATAGCGGAAGAAGACGCTCGCCAGGAGCATGATGATGATCGCCATGAGCAGGACGGCGGCGATGGCTTCGACCGGTCGCATCAACGGCGAACCCCGACGCACGTCCAGTGTCTCCGCGAGCACCGAATACTCAGGAACGTCCTCGGTCAAAACCGTCATGTCTCGCTCTCCTCCCCTGCAGTCTAGATCGTCAATTGCCCGACCCCGTCGGGTCACGCCAATGCACTGTCCTTCGGACGATCACGCCTCCTCTGTCCGAAATGCCGATAGCCCTCCAAGCCATCATAAGCATCCCGTTCCACGCTGGATATCGTGTCCAGAGCGGTCCATTTTATTAGCCAAGCGCTGGATAAGCCGCAAACATAATATTCAAGCCAATGAAAAAACATGATTTTTCCTTATTTCATCGGTCCATATTATAGACCATATGATCCGAGGTGAAGAAACGCGTCGCTGGGTGTCGTCCAGACGCACGGTCTCATTGGCGTATTCCACAAGGGACTTTGGGGAAGGCCGCTCGTCGGACGCAATGCTGCAATGCAAAATGAGATGTGTCGGGATTGGGCAGCCAGTGTATTGTTGGAAGAACCCAAACAAGGATCCTTGTCATGACGCTGGCGAAGACGAAAAACGGCTCTGTATCTTTCCGCAAGGTCTGGGACGCAATCGTTCGCGCCCGTTCGACCGAAGCCTCGCGCCTCCTCCTGCAGGCAAACGAGCGTCGTCGCTAAGACCGACGAGCGCGACAACGGGTCTCCGATCCACGACCCTGCGATCGGTCAGCAGGAACGCTGCATCCTGGACCTGATGATGGGGCCCTGGCGGCTTTTCGCCTCGCAGTCTCGCTTTGCGAGATCGCAACGGGCGACGCGAAGCGTGTGGGCGACGCCCTCATCGGGAACCGCCCTGCGGCAACGGCCGCGATATCCCTTTTACAGTCCGTTTCGGATCGAGCTTAAACAAGAGCCTCGACCTTCACGACGTCGATCCGCCCCTGCCTTCATGGCATGAGGGCAGCGATGGATTTCCCGACATCGGCCAAGAGCCTGTCGAAATTCGGCGTGGCAATCGTCTCCTGCCCAGACAATGCGCTCCGTCACCGGACTATCCGAAAGAGGTAGGCGTTCCACCATTGGAGGATAGGTCCTCCCATTTTGGCACGCGCCTGACGCATTGACAGAAAAACCGCGGCCGTTGCTTCATGCCCGAAGGTTGGCGCCGGGACGGAGCCGTGCGACGACGCGAAATCTAGGCGACATTCCATTGACAGACGCGCCCTTCACCTACAGGCATTTTTTGCGTAGCCTGGGATCATCCCCCGTCCAAGGCGTCCACACCCGTGACAGCGGTCGAGACCATGCAGGCTATCGGGCGGAGATCGATGGCGTTCGCGCTTTGGCCGTCCTCGCCGTGGTTTTCTACCACTTCTCGATTCCCGGATTCGAGGGCGGGTTCGTCGGCGTCGATATCTTCTTCGTCATATCGGGATATCTGATCGGCGGCATTCTGTGGCGGGAGATGACGCAGACCGGCACACTGGCGCTCGGTGCGTTCTACACACGCCGCATCCGGCGCCTCGCGCCGGCCTTCGTGGTCGTCATGGCGACGACGATGGCTGTCGGCTACGTCGTGCTGCTGCCGTTCGAATTCCGCGACCTCGGCAAGTCGCTCGTGTCGTCGGTCCTCTATCTCTCCAACGTGAATTTCTTCCGCGCGGCAGGCTATTTCGACGGCGCGGCGGACCAGAAGATCCTGCTTCACACCTGGTCGCTTTCGCTGGAAGAGCAGTTCTATCTGCTGATCCCTGTCTTGATGTTCCTCATGCGTCGTCATCTCCACGCGCTGAAATGGGCGCTGGTCGCAATCTTTGCCGCGTCGCTGGTCGCCTGCATCCTCGTCACGCCGATCTCCAGCACGGCAGCCTTCTACCTGTTTCCGTTCCGTGCCTGGCAGATGCTTGCCGGGGTGCTGCTGGCCATTGCGCTCTACCAGCGTGAGGCCCAAGGGCTGCACACAAAAGGGCCGAATACGTGGGGGCTGGGCACGGCGCGCGCCCTGCCGGCCGTTTCCTGGCTCGGCCTTGCGATGCTTGTCGCCTCCATCGTGTTCCTGCGGCCGGGTCCGGCCTTTCCGGGTGCCCTGGCGCTGATCCCCACGGTCGGAACGCTGCTCGTCCTGGCCAATGGCACGCGCGACAACGCGGTCAACCGATGCCTCTCCGCGCCGGTCTGCGTTTTCCTCGGTGCCATTTCCTATCCGCTTTATCTCTGGCATTGGCCGGTCCTCACGCTGGCGCGCTACGCCAATGGTGGACGCGCCGAGACGCTCACGGAGACGATCGTCTATCTCGCCGCGTCCCTCCTGCTGGCCACCGCGACCTATCTCTGGATCGAGCGACCCTTCCGGCGCCGGGGCGCACCATCGGGCGGACGCGTGCTCACCGGGGCCGCCTTTGCGTCCGTCGTGCTGCTTGTCGCAGGGGGCACGGCCTATCGTCTCGACGGTATGCCCGACCGCTTCGATGCCTCGGCGCGCATCCATATCGACGCCTCGGCCGATTTCATCCAGGACTGGAGCCGTTGCAGCGTTCCGGCGGATGGCCCCTTGCAGGGCGTCTCCGTCTGCCCGATCGGCCCGGATGGGCCGCCGACATTCCTGGTCTGGGGGGATTCCCATGCCCGTGCGCTCAGCCAGGGCCTGTCTCTTCTGGCGGACGAAAGGGGCAAGTCGGGCCTGTTGATCTGGCGCGCAGGCTGTCCGCCTCTGTTCGGTATCGAGAAGGTGGAAAGCGCGACCACGCGGCAGCAGGACCGCGACTGCACCGACGCAAACATCCGCATCCGCCAGGCGATGAGCCAGATGAAGGGGATGACCAGCCTGCTGTTGATCGGTCGGTGGTCCTACTACACCGAGGGCGGCGGCACGGGCATCGATGCGCAGAACACGATCACGTTGAAGCCGGGTGAAACGACGGCAGCGACCGGATCGTCCGACCAGCGGCAGCTCTTTTCGGATGCGCTCGATGCCACGATCGACGAGAGCCGGAAATGGTTCCGGCAGGTCCTGGTTCTTCGCCAGATCCCCGAGATCGCGCGGTATGATTCCCGCGACGTGGCGCGCCGGATGGTTCTTGGCGGTGCGGATGCCGCGGCGCAGGCCGAAGCCCGCATGACGATATCGAGAACCGAGGTCGCAGAGCGTGTCAGCGTATCCGAGAGACCGTTCGAGGCGCTCGCCCGCGAGGGCAAGATCGTGTGGCTCGATCCGGTCGATCGCTTCTGCTCGGTCGCCATCTGCTCGGCGCTTCACGACGGCCGATCGTTCTATTTCGATAACAATCACATCACGAACGAGGCGGCCCGCAGCATCCGTCATCTGTTCGATCCGCTTCTGGAGGAAACCGTGGCGTCTGTTGCGAGGGGGAAGGGGCAATGACGTCTGATGTCGCCGGCAAGATCTGGGATGTGATCGTCATCGGGACGGGGATTGGCGGCGGGACGATCGGCCGCCGGCTTGCGGAAAAGGGATTGTCCGTCCTGTTTCTGGAAAAGGGGCCGATGGGCCCGAGGGCGGAGCAGCAATCGCTGCGCAGCGACGTCGAGGATGCCGCGGCCCGCAATATTCGCGGTTACTGGCCGACGCAGATCAGCGCGCGGATCGATGATCGGGAATCGCTGTTCTTCGGACCGGTCGGCTCCGGTGCCGGCGGCTCCTCGGCTTTCTATGCCGCGACCCTGGAGCGGCCGGAACGGCACGACCTGGAGACGACCGACGGGCGGGCACATCCGACGGGCGGCTGGCCGGTCGGTTTCGACAGTTTCGTGCCGTACTTCTCCGACGCCGAGCGCCTCTATCATGTCTGCGGAACGGACGATCCGCTCTCGCGCGAGGCGGCCTCCGATCTGCGCCAGCCCCCGGCTCTGACCGCGGGCGACCGGACGATGATGGAGAACTTCGAACGGTCGGGCTTGCATCCCTACCAGATCCACATGGCGGTGCGGTTTCTGCCCGGCTGCCAGATGTGCTTCGGTCGCAAATGCCCGCGGGCCTGCAAGATGGACGGCCGCTCGGCCGGCGTCGAACCGGCGCTCGAAACAGGAAATGCCGCGATCCTCGACAATTGCGAGGTCAACGCTCTTCGCGGCAGCGCGTCCGAAATCCAGTATGTCGATGCGGTACGCAACGGCGAGGCGCTTCGTCTGCGGGCCCGACGATATGTCCTCGCGGCGGGTGGCCTCGGCTCTCCGCGCGTCCTGTTGAACTCGAAATCGGCCGACTGGCCGGAGGGATGTGCGAACAGTTCGGGCCTCGTCGGCCGCAACCTGATGTTCCACCTGACGGAGATGATCGCGATCTGGCCCGGCCGGCACGTGTCCTTCGCGGGGCCGAGCCGCGCGCTTGCCATGCGGGATTTCTATTTCGACAAAGGCCGGCGGTTCGGGTCTCTGCAGGCCATGGGCGTGGATGCCGCCTATGGCGAAATCGTCCATTACCTCAAGAATATCTTCGATCGCTCTCCCTTGCGCAATATCAGGCCGCTGCGCGGGATGCTGCGCATTCCGGCATTTCTGGCGGCGCGAGTGTTCGGCAAGGCCAAGGTTTTCGCGGGGATCGTGGAAGACCTGCCCTACACATTCAACCGGGTCCTTCTCGATCCCGTCGATCCCGCGCGCATCCGGTTTACCTACACCGTTACCCCCGAGCTTCAGGAGCGCCGCCGCGCCTTTCGCAAGCTGATCAAACGGAAGCTTCGCGGCAACAGATCGGTTTTCCTCACCTTCCGCCCGGAGCTGAACTTCGCCCATTCCTGCGGAACCCTGCGTTTCGGCGATGACCCGTCGACCAGCATTCTCAACCGCAATTGCCGTGCCCACGACGTGGGGAACCTCTATGTCGTCGATGCCTCGTTCATGCCGACCTCGCTCGGCATCAATCCCAGCCTCACCATCGCCGCCAATGCGTTGCGGGTCGCGGACCGCCTGGCGGAAGACATCGCCGCCACAGAAGCTCTCGTTACGGCATGAGCCTGCGGGAAGGGGAGGGTGGAGTGGATATGAAGCAGAATGAAGGGTGCCGGATGAGGCCGTCTTGTGTCGAGGCAGGAGGCCGGGGCGACCCGGGAGACAGGTCTCGTCGATGCTGAACCTCTATTCCGAACCGACGATCCGGGCTGAAGAGAGGCTCCCGACCGAGATCGCCGTCGTGACCGGCGCCGGGTCGGGCCTCGGCCGCGCCTTGAGCATCGAGCTTGCACGGCGCGGGGTGCTCGTGATCGGCATGGGACGGCGCGGCCAAGCCCTGCAGGAAACCGGGCGGTTCGTGGTTGCGGGACGGTTCGTGCCCGAGATCGTCGATATCCGCGACGATGCGGCCGTCACGCGGGCGTTCGCCGATATCGCCCGCCGGTTCGGCGACGTGACGATCCTGATCAACAATGCCGCCGTCCATGTGCGCCGGGATGTCCTTCAGGAGACCTATGAGAGCTTCATGGATTCCGTTCTGGTCAATCTGGGCGGCGTCGTCTCCTGCACCAATGCGGCGCTCGCCTCGATGATCCGGACGGGCACCGGGCGGATCGTGAATGTCGGAAGCTTTGCCGATCTCAGTCCGCAGCCAGCAAGTGCGGCCTACAGCGTGTCGAAGGGGGCTGCCCGGATTTTTTCGCAGGCGCTGGTGGCCGATCTCTCGGATCGCTTTCCCGATATCGTCATCTCGACATGGATGCCCGGCATTCTCGCAACCGACATGGGCCTGAAAGATGGCCTCGATCCGGCAGCGGCAGCAGCGTGGGGGGCGGAACTGGCCTTGTGGCGCGATCGCTCGCTGAATGGCGCGATCTTCGAGCAGGATCGCGAAGTGCTGGTCTGGCCATCGCTGAAGCGCCGCCTCCTCAACAAACTCCTGATGCGGCCGGCACCGCGCCCTCGCGTGCTCGCCCGTACCGCCTGACCAGCATCCTCCCTTGAGAGTGGACGAGGGGGCGATGGCGTCATTCAAACGCGTTGAAGCCTGCTGGACTCGGCCGCCTACACGGCCTGTTCGGTGTACCCCCGGACGTGCTCCCGGGTCCATTGCTGCCGGCGCGCAAGCCAGATGGGCTGCGTGTTCGCCCGCGCGAACGCAACCGCATTCGATGTCATCTCCGCCAGTCGCTCGCGGTCCTCCGAAAGCGCCGCGATTTCGCCGGCAAGGCTCTGCGCATCCGGCCACGTCGCCAGCGCGACCGCACCGCTCTGTTCGGCGAGACCCGTAAAATAGGCGATGTCGAAAGCGATGATGGGCAGGCCGCGCGCCATGGAATCGAAGGCCGAGCGCGGCGTGTCTTCCCGCAAGGGCGTCGCGATCGATGCATGGCAATCGGCCAGCGCCGCAAACAGCGGTTCGCCATAGGCGACCGATGGCAGCATCGTCACGGCCGTCTGCAGGCCGCCGTCCGCGATCTGCCGGGAGAGCGCTTCGCGGCACGGGCCGTCTCCTATGATCGAAAGGCGTATGTCGAGGCCCCGCGCGCGCAGGATACCGACCGCTTCGATGGCCTTGTCGACACCCTTATAGGGCACAAGCCTGCCGAAATAGGCAAGCTTCAGCGGCGTTCCGGGCTGACGCAGGCTTTCAAGGCGCCTTTGCAACGCGTTATCGGACAGGATGTGCTCGCTGGCGTGAACCGTATCCAGAAAGTTCTTCACATGCGCGCGGCCCTTGCCGAAATCCCTGACCAGTTCGGGGCTTTTCAGAAGAACCAGGTCGCACAGCCGGGGTGCCAGCCACAATTGGGTCCAGCGCATCGGATCGTGAAAGAGGCGATTGGTCAGGTAATTTTTCCGGCTCCAGACGCCGAGCCGCCGCAGGCGCCAGGTGTTCATGCGAAAATCGATATCGACGATGAAGAGAACGGGCTTTCCCATGCTCCACGCCGTGACGTTGACCATGGCCATGAACGGCCGCCAGATGTCGGAGGACATACCCGAATGGACGATGCCGGCATGCCGCAGCGTGGACTTGATTTCCCGCAGCAATCGTGCTGCGTGCCGCGTCCAGAACACGCGCGGCGAGACATTTTCCGGATATGCGGTAATGAAGGAAACCCCCGATGTTCTCTTCATTTCAGAAAGAGACAGTCTATTCCGGGCATAGGCCTCGTCGCTCATGGCCGGGCAGATAACAACGATCTCCGAAAAGCTTTTGTCTATACTCGATATGAGTTCGATCAGATGATGGGAATAGGCGCTTTCGACTGCCCATGTATCTGCATCGATCCGGTAGACCGAACCCTGAAGCGCGATGACATAGGATTTCATCTTGGGATGTACCTGTTCAGGGTGACCGGGCATGGATGTGTCAAGGGCATGTGCCGTCTGCTCGTTCATGGTCTGCCCTTGCTCTTCCGTGCGTTCCGTCTACGCCATTATGCGTTATTTTCAGATGTCGCAGAAGTTCCTACCATGATCCCGGTCCTACACCCTTGGGTGAGGTTTCCAAGGTTCTGATCCGGAGCGCGGCATGCGTTGGCTTTCGACATTCATCGGTCTTCTCTCCCTCTTCGTCGCGACGTCGGTCGTCGCGCAGGAGCCCTATCGCCTTCAGCCCGGCGACACTGTCGAGATCTGGGTGGCCGAAGAGGAAGATCTGCGGCGTACCGCGGTGATCGGCCCTGATGGATCGTTCTCCTTTCCGCTTGCCGGGCACGTGAAGGCCCAGGGCATGACCGTCGAGGAGCTGGAAACCGCCCTGCGCCAAAGGCTGGCCGGCTACTACAAGGATGCCCTCAGCCTCACGGCGATGCTGCAGGCCAACACGGCGGCGCAGCCCACGGTGTTCATCGCGGGCGAGGTCTCCACCCCGGGCGAATATCGTTTCCGCGACGGCATGACAGTTCTTCATGCGGTCAGCCTGGCCGGCGGCCTCTATCGTCAGGCCATCCCGCCTGCGGATCAGGACCGGGCCATTCTGGTCGAACGGGACATCAAGCTTGCCGAAAACCGTCTCGACGAGCTCGGCGTTCTCACGGCGCGCCTGCAGGCCGAGCTCGACGGGAAGACCGTGGTCGTGACCGATCAGGTATCCCTCGACAGCCCGCTCCTGGCGCAGGAGCAGAAAGTTCTCGACGATCGCCATTCCCTGCAGTCCGACCAGGAGGCACGGCAGCAGGAGGCCGTCGCCATGCAGGGACGCATCGCCGCCTCGGCGCGCAGCGAACTCGAAACGGTCCAGCAGCGTGTCGTGCTTGCCCAGAAGCGGCTCGACAGCACGACCGAGCTCGTGGCCAAGGGTGCCGCCCAGGCGGTGCGCCAGTTCGAGCAGGAGAGCGAAGTCGCAACCCTGCGCGGCCTCGTCAGCGAGCTGACCACGGGTCTGCTGACGGCGGAGCAACTGGCAACGACCGAGGTCGCGACATTCGAACGGGAGCAGAAGGAACGCCGCACGCAGCTGCATGCGGAGATCGTCGCCGCCCAGCGGGAACAGTCGGCAACGCGGGCGCGGCTCGCCGACAGCCGCTCGATCCTGTCGATCTATGCCGAGCGGCAGGTCCGCGACGGGCCGGTCGTGCCGCAGCTGGCGCTTTACAGCATCGTCAGGGCAACCGGCGGCGAGATGCGCGAAATCGCCGCGACCGAGATGACGCCGATCCTGGCCAACGACCTTGTCCGCGTCGTCTACAGGCCGGCCTTGAGCGGTTCGCCGGCAGATCCGTCCGTCGCGGAGGCTGACAGGGTCGGGCTCCTCACGCTCGGCGGCGACGAGATCTCGCAATAAGCCGGTATTTCTTCAGACGACAAAAACACTTCATTCATGGGACGGTTCGGGGGCGATAGACGGGTGATGTCGAAACTCATAGTGCGCAATATCCAGTATTATCTCGATCTTCTGCTGTTGAAGCCGATTTACGCGATCGTCCCCGCCGTGATCGCGGCGTTCCTCGGCATCGTCATCGTCTTCACGATGGATCGGGCCTATTACGCCGAGGGCCTGATCGTCATGGAGGTCCAGCAGACGCCCACGGCCCTGTTGTCGCCCACGGTCTCCAACGAGCGGCTGCAATTCATCGAACAACGGGTGCTCGCGCGCGAAAATCTCCTTTCGCTGGCCAAGCGCTTCGATCTCTTTCCCCAGGTTCGCGACACCATCACCGACACCGAACTTGCCGACCTGATCCGCAAGCAGATCACATTCGCCAGCACCATGTCGGACCCTTCGACGCAATTCGCCAGCAATACGTCGGCCAGGATCGGCTTCAAGTACAGCGATCCGGACGTCGCGGCGGCCGTTGCAGAGGCACTCGTGCGCATGGTCATCGATGACGGCAAGCGCATCCGCGTCGGGCGTGCGTCCGATACGGTCCGCTTCCTCGTCCGGGAAGTCGGCGGCCTGACGGAGCAGTTTCAGGCGCGTGAGCGGGCCTGGGCGCAGTTCGTATCCGACAATAGCGACGCAATGCCCGGCAGGATGCCGACACTGCTCGGTGAGATCCAGGACAAGAAGCGCGAACTGACCGAGCTGGACACGACGATCTCGCGGTCGCGCGACGATCTCAGCCTTCTGGAGGCCCAATTCCGCCTCGGCGTCCGACAGGCCGATGTGACGACGCGTCAGCGTACGCAGATCGCGGCGCTGCGGACGGAGCTGACCGAGCGCCTGCTGACCTATTCGGACAGCCACCCTGTGGTGCGGGGTCTGCGCCAGCGTCTCGACGCGCTGGAGCGGCAGGCCTTGCAGCCGGTGGCGCCGGATGGCGACATCCGGTCGATCGACCGGTCGGGCCTGACGCCCGAACTGGCTTTGACCGCAGATCAGATCGATCTTGCCCGGCCGCGACTGGACGCTCTGCAGGGGCAGCGCCGCACGCTGTCGGATCGTCTTGCCGCATTGGAGGCGACGGCCGCACGCGGTTCCGATGTCGAAACGCGCCTCGGTGCCATACAGGTGGAGCGCGAGGGCCTGCAGCGCAACCTCGACGAGATGAACGCCAAGGTGGATGCCGCGCGGCGCGGCGAACGTATCGAACAGGACGACTCCGCCGTCAACATCCAGATCATCGAGACACCCGAGGTTCCCCGTTACCCGACGGAACCGCGGCGGCTGAAGATGCTTCTGGGCGTTGCCTTTGCGGCGCTCCTCGCCGGTGCAGCCGGTGTCTATGTCGCCGACCTTTTCAGCCCGACCATCCGCGGTGCCTTCGACCTGACCACTGTGCTGGAGGGGCAGACCCTCCTGATGATACCCCGCTGGCCCGACCAGTCCGGACGCCCGGCGGCGGGCGAGGGATACGCCTGACGACCACGCAGAATGGCCCGGAAAGAACAGCGCCGGGCTCGCATGAAAATTTAACAGACAACGCGAGGCGGGACTCATGGACACCATCACCAAGGCGCTGGCACGGACGAAGAGAGCGTCCGATGCGATCGATCTCAACCTGTTCAAGTCGCCGGCGTCCGTCGACGGACGACTGCCTGAGATGCGCGCGCCGATGCCGGACGCGGAGTCCGACTTGCTCTCCCTCCATCGTCTCCGGTCGCAGCATCTCGTCGCCTTCGACAGCGGCGATCCCGTCACGCGTCTCTACGACATGCTGCGCAATCAGCTCGTGAGCCTGGGAATCGGACCGAAAAAACCGGTGGTGGCCGTGGCCGCACCGACCAAGCGTTGCGGCACCACGATCACGGCCGTCAACCTTGCTCTAAGCTTCGCCCGGATGCCGGGCGCCAATGTGCTTCTGATCGATGCGAACGTCGGATCGAACGCGATCGGCCGGCTTATGGGCCTGCGGGCCATTCACGCTCCGGACGGCACCATGGGAGCGCCGGCGGCCGGACTGCGCAGGGTCGGCGTCGGCAGCAGCCATCTCCATATTCTCTCGATACCGGCAGCAGAGCGTCCGAGCGGCGGCGTTGCAACCGAGGAGACGTTTCGCGTCGAGGAAATGATCGACCAGGCGCGGGAGAGACTGCGCCCGAGCGTCGTCATCGTCGATCTGCCGGCGATGCTGACGAACGACGGCAGCGCGGCGCTCGTGCAGCACGCCGATGCCGTCACGCTCGTCCTTGCCACCCGGGAAACGAAACTCTCCGATATCGAGGTCTGCAAGACCTATATCGGTGCCGGCAAGGCGACCATGTTCGTTCTGAACAAATGCGGGAAACACGGCTTCTGATCATCCGCCCCTAACGGCGCATCGGCGCCGGAGACACGATCTTCGAAACGCCTCATGCTGCGGAGCGGTTGAATGTATGAAAGCTACTATGGGCTGAACGAGAAGCCGTTTTCGATCATTCCCGATCCGAAATTTCTCTATTTCAGCCCTTCGCATCTGATGGCTTTTTCGATGCTGGAATACGGGATCATCAATCAGGCCGGGTTCACCGTCATCACCGGCGCCATCGGATCGGGCAAGACGACGCTCGTCAATCATCTCCTGGCAAGCATGCAGGGGGAAGCCCGGATCGGGTTGATATCCCATACGCCCGCCAATTTCGGCAATCTGCTGGAATGGATCCTCATGGCATTCGGACAGCCGTTCGAAGGGGCATCCTATCCGGCACTCTACAAGCGCTTCTGCGATTTCGTGGCGTCGGGCGACAGGCCCGGCAGCCGCGTCGTCCTCGTGATAGACGAGGCGCAGAACCTTCAGATCGACCGGCTGGAGGAACTGCGGATGCTGTCCAACATCAACCGTGACAGGATGATGATGCAGCTCGTCCTCGTCGGACAGCCCGAGTTGCGCGACATGCTGCAGTCCTCGGGCATGGTGCAGTTTGCCCAGCGTGTCTCCTCGGACTTCCATTTGCCGGAACTGGAGTCGAGGGAGGCCAGCAAATACATCAATCACCGGATACGGGTCGCCGGCGGCCGTCCCGAGCTCTTCTCCAATCCGGCCAAGATGATGCTGCATGAGGAAGCGCGCGGTGTTCCCCGCATCATCAACGTTCTGGCCGATCGCTGCCTGGTCTATGCCTATGCCAAATCGGCGAAGGTCGTCAGCTCCAGCATCGTCCGCAAGGTGCTGATCGACCGGCAACGGCACGGGATTGCCGCGCGTATTCCGCGCCTTCCCCTCGCTCCCGCCGCTTACAACCCGATGGAAACGTGAGGAGGCACCCGCCGATGCAGGTCGAGCCCACATTGGCGGTCGTGATCGTGAACTTCCGGACGGCCGATCTTGCGATCGACTGCCTCGCCTCCCTGGCCGTCCCGGGAACCGTTCCCGAAAAGACCCGGATCGTGATCGTCGACGCCGTTTCAGGCGACGGTTCGGCGGAGAAAATCGCCGCTGCGATCGCGGAGCGGGGCTGGGCCGGAAACGTCGATTTCCGCGCGCTCGACGTCAATGGCGGTTTTTCCTACGGCAACAATCGCGCCATCGACCATGCGCTCGAGGCGGGGCGGCCGGACTATGTGCTGCTCCTCAATCCGGATACCGTGGCCCGGCCCGGGTCCATCCGCAGCCTTGTCAGCTTCATGGAACGGCATCCGGCTGCAGGCATCGCCGGAAGCCGGCTGGAGGATCCCGACGGGACGCCCCAGGCCTGCGCCTTCCGGTTTCCGTCTTTGGCAGCGGACTTCGAAAGCGAAGTCCGGTTCGGCCCGGTCACCCGTCTCCTGCGCCGCTGGCAGGTCGCCCCGCCGATGCCCGATACGCCCGCGCGGATCGACTGGGTTTCTGGCGCTTCGATGCTCGTGCGCTACGATGTTTTTGAAGAGATCGGCGGGCTCGATGAGGATTACTTCCTCTATTACGAAGAGGTCGATTTCTGCCTGCGCGCGGCGAAGGCCGGTTGGGAATGCTGGCATGTCCCCGCGAGCCGGGTCGTTCACCTGGTCGGCCAGGCAACCGGCGTCACCCTGCGCGATCGTCGTCCAGCCCGTCGCCCGTCTTACTGGTTCAATTCCCGCAAACGCTACTATCTGAAGCATCACGGTGCGGCCTACCGGTTGATGGCCGACACGGCCTGGGTCGTCGGCCATGTTCTGTGCCGGATGCGGATGTTTCTGGAGGGGAAACGCTCAGGCGGACCGCCGAAACTATTGGGCGATTTCATCCGTCACGCCAGCCCGGTGACGACGATCGATGGTGGCAAGCCCCGGCGCTGATGATGTGCCGGGCGGAGCGGATCTGTCAGACCGCCTGCGCGGTCGCGCCGGCGGGAAGGGGGCGTTTCGCGGGCGACCGTGTCTTCTGCGATATCGCAAACAGCCCCTCGAGCCGTTCCGCCGACACGGCGATGTCGTGGCGTTCCAGCACCCTGCGGCGACCGGCCATGCCCATACGGGCCAGCTCCTGCTCGCTCGCCGTCAGGGCTGTGCGCATGGCATCCGCGAGGCTCTCGACGTCCCCGGCCGGCACAAGCCAGCCAGTCTCCGGCGTCAAAAGTTCGGGAATGCCGGCGACATAGGTCGAGATCGCAGGCCGCATCAGCGCCATGGTCTCCATCAGCACGACGGGGAGGCCTTCGGCAAAACTCGGCAGCACCATCACCCTCGCCCGCGTGATTTCACGGCGGACCTCGTCCTGGGAAAGCCAGCCGGCCAGGATCACGGTCTTTTCGAGCGACAGACGGGTGATCGTGCGTTCCAGCTCATCCTTCAACGGCCCGCCGCCAACGAGGACGAGCTGGAATGCAACGCCCGCATCGCGCAGGCGCGCGGCCGCCTCGACCAGCAGCATCTGCCCCTTCTGTTCGCAGAGCCGGCCGATATTGACGAGGCGAAACTCGGTGGACGGTTCGCTTGCCGGTTCGCGGCGATAATCTTCGTCGATGCCGCAGGGAACGATGTGGATCTTCTGCCAATCCTTTGCCGGAATCCAGCGCATGAGCTGGCTGCGGCCGAACGAGCTGATGGCCACGACGAAGGCGGCCTTTTCGGCCTTTCGCGACAGGCCGAGTTCCTCCGGCCTGTCGAATTCCTCCGGCCCGTGGACCGTGAAACTGAAGGGCGTGCCGCTGATCTCGTGGGCGATGGCTGCAACCGCGGCCGGGTTCGTGCCGAAATGGACGTGAAGATGGGCGATCCCGTCGTCCCGGCACCAGCGCGCCAGAAGGATGGCCTCGCCCAGACAGATCAGGTGCTTCACATAGCCGTTTCGCGCGCTTCGGGCGAGGCGAAGCGCCGATCCGAACGCTGCGACCAGACCTCTGGGATGATAGAACAGTGCCTGAAGGCCCGCGGTCAGGAATGCGACAATGCCCGCCCGGAGAAGATGGCGCGTCAGCCGCGCCTCCGAAAGATCGTCCGCGTCCTTCAACGCAACGGCCGACGGGCGGATCGCATACCGGTCGACCTCATGTCCGCGCGCCTCAAGCGCCGCGATCTCCCGGCGGATGAAGGTATGGCTCGGCGCGGGATACTGGTTGGTGAAATATCCGATGCGCATGGAGACCACGATCCTTGAGACCCGGGACGGGGAGAGCCGGAGAGGGAAGAGACACGTTAAGCGCCCAGTATAGGATCAGCGGCGGTTATCCGACGAACTAGACAAAAGGGGAGGTTGACGTCCGCAGGCTCCATCGAAAGGCGCCGTTTACAAGGCGCGCGGTGCTGCCATAGGAGAATGGTGGACCCCGTCCCTGCAAGAAGGCTGCGGAGACGCGATCCTGCAAGCGAACGTTCCCGGAGCTGATCGATGCATCGCCGAACCGCCCTGAAAATCCTGTCCGGCCTTGCCTTGCTGCCATCCGTGCGCGGTGTCGAGGCCTTCGCCAAAAGCGCGCCGCCGGCCGGCCGGCAGATCGGGATCAATCTGGCGGGGCTTTCCTACTGGGGCAACGAGCAGCCGTTCTCGAACCTGTCCATGGCGGCTTCCCCCTGGCGGATGCAGCCGGAGACGGCGCCCTTCAGCTGGACCTATCCGCTGCCGCCGATGACGGCGGAGAAATATCCCCTCTCGGTGCCGCGCGGCAGCTATCTGGAAACGTTTCTCATCCACACGCCGCATCGCGATCACCTGCCCATTGATCTCGTCGTGCAGTATGACGGAGACGGTCGCCTCGACTATACCGGTGCGGCCGTGACGAAGCGGCGCCGGGGCGAGGACGTCATCCGGGACCTGCGTCAGGGCGGCGCGATCTCCGCCCGGCTGGTTGCCACCGATGCCCGCGACCCGTTGCGCAACCTGCGGCTCTATCCGAAAAATGCGGTGCCGCAGGCATCCGAGACGTTTCGACAGCCGTTTCTCGACCGCTGGAAGCCGATGTCGGCCCTGCGCTTCATGGACTGGATGGACACCAACAATTCCAAGATCGTCAGCTGGTCGGACAGGCCCGCCTATGCCCGCTTCGGCCAGTCGGAAGGCGGCGTCGCGCTCGAATACATGGTGGAGCTTGCCAACACGCTGCGGATTGCGCCCTGGTTCACTCTGCCGCACAGGGCCGATGACGATCACGTGCGCCGATTTGCCGAGCAGGTGCGACGCGATCTCGACCCGGCGCTGCCGGTCTACGTCGAATATTCCAACGAGGTCTGGAACGGAATGTTCGAACAGGCCGCCTATGCGCGGCAGGAGGGTCTGCGCCGAAATCTGTCGGTCCACGATTTCGAAGCCCAGTTGCGCTTCTATGCGCAACGGTCGAGCGAGGTCATCGACATCTGGGAAAAGGCGTTCGGCAGCGACAAGGACAGGGTGCTCGGCGTCTACGCCTCCCAGGCGGGGATCGGATGGGCAAGCGAGACGATCCTGTCCTGGGGCAACGCCCGGAAACATGCCGACGTGCTGGCCGTCGCCCCCTATTTCGGCGGCTCCATCGGCTCGCCCGAACAGGCTGCCGCCGTCTCGCGCTGGACGCTGGACGAACTCTTCGAGGCGCTGGATGCCGATATCGACGGCGCGAACAAGGTGATGATCGAGACGCAGGCAAGCATTGCCAAAACCTTCGGCGTCGGCCTCGTCGCCTATGAGGGCGGGCAGCATCTCGCGGGCCATTCGGGCGTCGAAAACAACGAGAAGATCGACCAGCTGTTTCGCAGCGCCAACCGGGATCGACGGATGGCCGGACTCTACCGGAAGCATCTGAACAACTGGTGGGCGGCCGGGGGTCAAACCTACGTCCTCTACAATTCCATGGGCAGCTACAGCAAATGGGGTAGCTGGGGTCTGCTCGAAACCGAATCCTCCGCCGCGGACTCTCCCAAATGGGAAACGGTCAGGACCTTTCTTGAGGGGTAGGAGATCGACGCCATGACCACAGCCGGCTTTGTCGCCGATTGGGATAAGGAGCAAACGGGTTTGCAGGACGGACCCGGACCCGATGCCGCAACCGTCCCGACCGATGTCGCCGTGGTCGTGATCGGGCGAAACGAGGGCGCGCGCCTTATCGCCTGCCTGCGCTCGCTCGGGGCCTGCATCACGCGGACGGTCTATGTCGATTCCGGCTCGTCCGACGGGAGCGTGGCCGCGGCGCGCGACCTCGGCGCCACCGTCGTGCAGCTCGACATCACCACACCCTTCACGGCCGCGCGCGCGCGCAATGCGGGCTTTCAAGCCGCGATGGCGCGCTGGCCGGACACCGCCGTCGTCCAGTTCATCGATGGCGATTGCACGCTCGACGCGGGCTGGATCGGGACAGCGCGAGACTTTCTGCGCGATCGCCCGTCGGTCGCGCTCGTCTTCGGACGCCGCCGGGAGCGTTTTCCAGAAACATCCGTCTTCAACGCGCTCTGCGACCGCGAGTGGAGCGGCCCGCCGGGCAAGGCCTTGGAATGTGGCGGCGACATCCTCATCCGGGCCGATCTGTTCCGCCAGATGGGCGGCTATCGCTCCGACCTGATTGCCGGGGAGGAGCCGGAGCTTTGCGTGCGCCTGCGCGCCGCGGGCTGGAGCATCTGGCGGCTCGACTGCGAGATGACGCAGCATGACGCCGATATCCACCGGTTCGGCCAGTGGTGGCGCCGGGCCGTGCGCAGCGGCCATGCCTTTGCCGAAGTCGCCGGCCTTCACCGGCACGCCGAAAGCCGTATCTGGGGCCGCAGTCTCGGCCGCGCGATCCTGTGGGGCGGCGTCCTCCCGGGTTCGGCGCTGATCGGCGCGTTCGCCTTTCCGCCGGCGATCCTGCTGCTCGCGCTCTACCCGGCCCAGATCGCGCGCATGGCCTTGCGTCAGGAAGCGGTGAGGCGCTCTTCGGGGGGAACGCCAAGGGGGCCCTGGGCGCGGGTGCCCTGGCGCAATGCCCTGTTCGACATGCTCGGCAAGTTTCCCGAGTTCCAGGGCGCGATGACCTTCTACATCAACACGGCGCGCCGTCGCCGGCAGGCGATCATCGAATACAAATAGCGCCCGGCCACGTTGGCCGGGCAAGCGCCCCGCCCGCGCTTGGCGTCGCCGCTATCGGGCGATACCCGTCCGAGGCATGGCCGAGACGACCTCCCACACGATCTCCTGCATCCGCCGCGCGGCCTCGGGCGGCAGCGCTTCCGCAGGCGTGCCGTCATGCCGGTTGAGCTGGTATGCCAACCCGGTCGGGTCGCGATGGTAGAGCACGGCATAATGGGTGAGCGCGACGAGGTAGGCTCCGGCATCGTTGACGTGGATATCGTCGGAAAACAGTTGCTTGCGGTTGGTCAGGCCGGAAATGCGCCCCGCCTCGATCTCACGCACGACCTTTGCCATGACCTGGCCGGCCGGGATGATGTAGATGGCGGCGTCGGTGTCCGCTGCAACAAGCGCACGCCGCAGGATCTCGCCCTCCCACTGGCGGTGGAGATCCGTATCGAGGCGCATCAGCCAGCCGTCCGGATCGCTCAGCGCGTGCCATGTCTCGTAGAGGTAGACGCGGATCCGCTCGTTTCCGGCACGCGCCGCCATCGCCCAGCGGCGCGCGTAGTCCGGGCTATCGAAGTAGCGGATGGCATCGCGGATCTCGACCATCTCGGTCATGACGAAGGCATCGTATTCGCCGCTCGCGAGAGCCTCGTGCGGCGCGCGGTGGCGATTCGGGTCGTTCTCCTGGAAGCCGGCGATCGTGCCCTGCGGGTCCCAATGCGCCTTCAGGGTGGTTCCCCATCCGATCTGGCTCTCGTAGCGATGTCCCTCCGGCGCGAGCTGCGCCAGCATGGCGGGCATATCGCGGCCGACCAGACTGTGACCGAGATGGTAGACGCGCAGCGGCGTCTGCGGCGGTGCGAGCGGCTCGGCGTAGAGCGCCTCGAACTCCCCGAGACTCAGGCGCGCCGCCGCGTCGCTGCGCCCGAGAAGGCCCGTTGCCATGAACACGACGAGAGCGATCCGCCGCGGAAAGTCGCTTAATCTCATGGAACCCTCTTGGACATGTGTGGGGAAACGCCGCGACGGGACTGTGCTGCGGCCGAGGGTCGATCGAGATCGCTCTCAATAGGCTTTTGTCAGGTCGGGAACGACGATCACCGTCTTGAGGATGACCCACAGATCCAGCCAGATCGACCAGTTGTTGATGTACCAGAGATCGTGCAGGACACGCTCCCGCATCTTTTCGACCGTCGGTGTCTCGCCCCGGCAGCCGCTGACCTGCGCCCAGCCGGTGACGCCCGGCTTCACATGCTGCCGCATCGCATATTCGCTGATCAGGGCGTCGTAGAGATCGTCATGCGCGATGGCATGCGGACGGGGCCCGACGATCGACATCTCGCCCCGGAGCACGTTCCAGAACTGGGGAAGTTCGTCAAGGCTCGCCGCCCGGAGAAAGGCGCCGATCCGGGTGATGCGGGGATCGTTGCGGGTCGCCTGGCGGATGCCGGCGCCGTCTTCCATGACCCGCATGCTGCGGAACTTGAGAATCCGGAAGGCGTCGCCGCCGTAACCCTTTCTCGACTGCACGAACAGCACGGGGCCTTTGCTTTCCATCTTGATGGCGATCGCGATGAGGATCAGCACGGGCAGAAGCAGGATCAGCGCACTGAGAGAGAAGACGATGTCGAAGCACCGCTTCAGGCCGCGCTCCCATGCCGCAAGCGGTGGGCGCTGCGTCTGGAAGGCATGCACGCCGCCGATCTTCTGCGATTCCCCGGAAACGATGCCGCCGACGAAACTGTCGAAGATGACGTTGACCGCAAGCGGAAAGCGCCGCAACGCCGAGAGGTTGGATTCCATGTCGGCAACGGTGGCGCGTTTCCAGACCACCAGCACCTCGTCGACGTTGCCGATGCCGTTGCGCCGGAGAACGTCGCCGGTCAGGCCGCCGATCGAGGCTTCCTCGCAGACGGGCAGGACATGGGTGATCTCCATGCCCGACAGGCCGGCATGCCCGCGAAGCTGATCGACCTGGTAGGACTTCGGGCAGATCAGCAGAACGCGTCTGCGGCGGAACATCCCATGGGCGATCGAGCGAGCGGCATGCGCATACCAGAGATAGCGCGTGCCGAGCAGGCCGACCGTGGAAATGAAGGCGATGGTGATGATGGCGCCGCGCGAAATGGTGTCGCCGAGTTTCAGGAAGAAGATCACGGTCAGAAGGAAGCAGAGCACCGTCGTGATCAAAAGCACGACCAGCATGACCTGTCGTCGCAACTGCAGGATCTGCTGCGCGCTGTAGGCATGCACGCCGCTCATCGCGAGCACGAACATGGTGGAGGCCACCAATCCGATGCCGACATAGGGAGAGGGATCGTTGTAGGCACCGAACACGACATGCTCGTACAGCATGAACCCGAGCGTGCTCGAGATGAGCACGATGGCGAAATCGACGGCCGCGGCCATGTATTCGATGGCCCCGAAGCCGAGGCTCCGCCGTTTCCGCGATGTCGAATGATACGGGATCATATGCTCGTGCGGTAAGGTCATGACGGACTCCATTCCCATTTTGTTTTTCGCAGCAGGATCGGGACGAAGGACCAGACGTCGCGCTGATGCCCGGGTTCTGCTGCGTCTTGGTGTCGGGCGATGTGATCGACACGGATGCGAAGGCGTTCTTTTTCGAGCGGCGTAACCCTGCGTGAGACCGCGCCGCTCGATATGTCTCAGGACTTGCGGTCCGTTCGCACCCAGTCCGTGGGGCGTCTTCCCAGAAGCGCGCCGGGATAGCTGGCCATCTTGCGGACGACATAGACGGGAAGCCTGCCGAGGGCGCGCGCCGGCAGGGCCCTTTGCCCGTGCGCCTGCCAGGCTGCCAGGGTCGCCGCGCACAGCAAGGCGACGTTCACTGTGGCCAGCGTCAACGGCAACAGGCCGCTTCCGGAAAGCGCCACGACGGCACACGCGGCCCACACCATCGCCAGCACCAGCACCAGGAGTGTCAGCGGCGGAACCAACACGTCGAGCACCATGGCGACATAGGCCCGCTGCAAGACAAGGCGGACGTTCCGGAACGAACCGACGGCCGTCCCGATGATGGCGAGATGCCCGCCCTCCCAGCGCCGTCTCTGGCTGTCGAGGCCGCGTCGCGTCTGGGGAAACTGGCTGAGAATGACGGCATCGCGGCAGAAGCGCGGCGCAGAGCCCTGCCTTGCCAGATCCAGACCCAGCTTCATGTCTTCCACCAGATGCCCGTTCGCAAGGTCGGCCTTAGCGAGCACCGCCCAGGGAAATGCCATGCCGCTTCCCGTCAGCTGGCAGGGCAGGCCCAGTCTCGACAGGCCGAGGGGCCTGACGTGGTTCTTGACGGTGAAAGCGAATTCGGAGACGGCCAGATCGAGTTTGCCGAGGACGGGTGCCTGCATGAGGTAGCGGCCCTGTATCGGTCCTCCAGACGTCGCGGCCGCCTCTGCAAGCCGATCGAGAGCATGCGGGGCAAGCGTGCAATCCGCATCGACGATGATGACGACCGGCGGCGGTGCGGCGGAGAGGTGGGCGATGCCCGCACTGAGCGCATAGCCCTTTCCACGCCGCGTCGCATCGTGCCGCTCGACCACCTCGGCGCCGGCCTGCTGCGCAATGGCGGCGGTCCTGTCGGTGCAATTGTCCGCGACGACCACGAGCCGGTCGCCGGCCTGAAGCTGCCGGCCGATGCTGGCAAGCGTAGCGGCCAGGCCGTCTTCCTCGTCATGCGCGGGAACGAGGACCGCGAGGGCGACCTCTCTCTTGCCGGCCTCCTGTTCGCCCGGTGCGCGTTTGCGCGCCGGGCGAAGGCTGCCCGTGATGCATTCCACCGCGAAGATCACGGCCGGCACGCAGGCGAGCGCCGCCATGAACATGGCCGCCGACCAGAACGGATAGTGCAGCATGGACGGTCCTCCCCGTAGAATCACCCCGGCCCGTGGGTTCACCCTGGCCTCCGATGACGTCTGCAAGACTAGGGTCGGATCTCGAAAATGCTCAATGTCGCCGTCTACCGCCTTCGGATAGGCGCCCGTTAATCCTTTCGTAACCATAAGACCACCCGGAGGGCCGGCCATACACCCTAGGGATGCCGAGCGATCAATTGCTATGCCTGTAATTTTCCGCGCACATTCAAAAGCTAACGATAACAGGGTTTTATCGGTGACATCCTCTAAAGGGAGCGTCGAGCCCTCGATCTCTGGGAGGAGTAAGGCATGGCAATCGTGGAGCATACGGAGCTAAGACCCTTGCGCGGCCCTCTGGGACGACGATGCCGGTTTCTTGGCGCGCCGTTCGATCTCGTGCCCCGCGACAGGATCCTGGATCTCATCCGCAGCGCAGATCCCACCTCCAGATTTCGCTATGTGGTTACGCCCAATGTCGATCATGTCGTGCGATTGAACCGCGAAAGGGCGCTCGGGTCGTTTTACGATCAGGCATGGTTGTCTCTGTGCGATAGCAGGCCGATCCAGGCCATGGCGCACGCAACCTTTCTGAAGCTGCCCCTGATGACCGGTTCGGATCTGACGGTGCACCTGTTCAAGTCCGTCATCGAGCCAGGCGATCTCATCTCGGTCATAGCCGCCAACGAGGCCATCATGGTCGATCTCGCGGCGGCCTATCCCAACGTGCGTTTTCGTTCGCTCGTGCCGCCGCCGGACGTCTGGACGGATACCGCCGCGCTCGATGCCTGCGTCGATTTCGTCGCTGCCGGAGATGCGCGGTTCGTGTTCATCGCCATCGGCTCACCCCAGTCCGAGAAGATCGCGCACGCTTTGGCCAGCCGGAGCGAGGCAATGGGAATCGGGTTCTGTGTCGGCGCGGCACTGGAATTTCTCGTCGGGCGGAAAAGGCGCGCTCCCCTCTGGATGCAGCGGGCGGGCCTGGAATGGCTCCACCGCATGGCCTCCGATCCGAAGCGTCTGTGGCGCCGCTACGTCTATGCCGTCGTGCCGCTGGCCGGGCTGTTCTGGGGCGAAGTCTCAGGCCGACTGCCGACGCGGAACTGACGCGCCATCGACGCACTTGCCCGATATCGGCCATCGCAGTTCCAGCTTCAGCGGAGCGTGATGGCCGTGGCGATGTGATCGCGCGCGATCAGGAAGCGTCCAGCCAGTCTGTAACCGTCTGGAAACGGCCCGACAGCGGCCGTCGTTTCCGCCACGAAGCTTCCGTTGTCACAATCCAGATCGATACGAAATGCCTCGAACCCGAGAAACGTCCGGGTGAGGGGGTACTGGCATTTGTAGGCGCATTCCTTGGCGCTGAAGATCACCTTGAGCAACAGGCCCCGGCGCTCCGCCGGCATGCGCGCGAGCCAGTCGCGCTCGCTCGCGATGCAGATCTCCTCAGCATAGGATTCATCGAGCGGGGTCGCCTCCTCGATGTCGAGGCCGATCGAGCGAAAGCCGTCGGCCTTTGAGGCGAGCGCGACGCCGGCAAGGGTCTGCGAATGGCTGAGGCTTCCGACGATCCCGTCCGGCCAGACCGGTGCCCGGTCCGCGTCTGAGGGGATGGCGACCGGGCGAAGTCCGAGCTGCCCGAGAGCATGTCGCGCACAGGCTCGGCCTGCAAAGAACTCCGCCCGGCGTTTCGGCGCGGCGTTGCGCATGAGAGCGGCCTCCTCGGGAAAATCCCCGAAAGAGTATTCGCCGATCAGACCCTCGGACGTCGCGATCCGGGGGTCGAAGAGACTGCGGAAGAACGGTTCAGACAAGATCCCTCACGTGGCTCCGGCCCGCCGCGCCGCCGAAGGCCATCCGCCGGCGGGCCGCCCGGCTGGCGGCCTCCCCGAGGCGCTCGTTGGTCTTCTCGCCCCGATCGCCGATATGTTCGGCAAGGGCCGCGACGGTCGGAAACCGGAAGAGATCGGTGATCGTCAGATCCGGCGCGACGCCGGCCTTGAGCTCGCGATGAACCTTGATCGCCAGCAGCGAATGCCCGCCGAGCTTGAAGAAGCTGTCCGTGGTCCCGACCCGCTCGATATTCAGCGCCCGCCGGAAGATCTCCGCGATCGCCTGCTGCAACCCGTCAGCCGGGGGAACGAACCGGTCGGCGATGGCCGGGGTCTGGGCTATATCGGGCTTCGGCAGGCGCTTGCGGTCGATCTTGGCGTTGGGCGTCAGCGGAAAGGCGTCCAGGGTCACGAAATGCGCGGGGATCATGTAGTCCGGCTGTGTCCGGGCCAGATGCGCGCGTAGCGCGGCATCGGCAATCGGCACCGAGGTCCGCATGTAGGCGACGATGCGCACATCGTCGGCGGTATCCTCCCGCGTGACGACCACCGTTTCCAGCACGCCGGGGAAAAGCCCGATCTGGGCCTCGATCTCGCCAAGCTCGATGCGGTAGCCCCGAACCTTGACCTGATGATCGACGCGGCCGATGAAGTGCAGCACGCCGTCCTCTGCGAAGCGGACGAGATCGCCCGTCCGGTAGATACGTCCCTTTTCGAACGGGTTCGACAGGAAGCGCTCGCCTGTGAGCGCCTCGCGGTTGAGATAGCCGCGTGTGACGCCATCGCCGCCGATATAGAGTTCGCCGGCGGTTCCTGCCGGCACGGGCTGGCGGGCGGCATCGAGAACGTAGAGCTGGGTGTTTGCGATCGGATGGCCGAGCGGAACGGTTTCCTGCGTCGCGGCGGCGGGGAAGGTGGAGGACCAGATCGTCGTTTCCGTCGGTCCGTACATGTTGATCACCGGCGCGTCGGTCTCGGCCGCCAGGTCTCTGAGCAGCGATCCCTTCAGCGCCTCGCCGCCGATGAAGAGATGGCGAAGGCTGGCGAAGGCCGTGCGATCCTCCTCGCTCATCAGGAACATCCGCGCCATCGACGGGGTGCACTGCATGTGGGTTACCGCATGCGCCGCGATCTCCGCGGCAAATCCCTCGCCGATGTCGTCTTCCTGTGCCGCGCCGCGAACGATCGAGACCAGCGCCGCCAAGGGCTGCAGCCGGTCGAGCACGACCTGCTGCTCGACCCCGAAATCCACAAGGCATGCAATGTCGTCCACGCCGATGGCAAGCAGTTGATCGATGCGCAGCAGGGCATCGTCCACGGTGCCGAAGAGGCCGCTGTCCTCGAAATATCGGAGGAAGGCAAACTCAAGAATGGCGTCGAGTTCGTCCGGCGACACCGATTGCAGGTCGATATCGGCCGGCTGCGAAACGCCCTGCGGCTTCTTGAAGGCCGGGAACGCCCAGGCATACTGCTTGATCAGCGCCGCCGCACTTCGCAGATAGTCCTTCATCGGTTGGCGCGCCTGCGCCCGGACCTCTTCCCGGTCTTCGCCGAGAAGCGTGTGAAGCATGAGGGTGACCTTGTAATCGTCGGGATTACGGCCGGATTTGACCAGCTCCTCGCGATAGATGACGATCTTGTCCGCCAGTTCCTCCACCGTCTGGCCGAGAAGATGGGTCAGGACATTCGCGCCGACACGCGCTGCCTCGCGGTAGCTTTCCGGATTGCCGGCAGTCGTCAGCCACACCGGCAGCTCCTTCTGCAACGGTCTCGGATGCGTCGTGACGGCAACTTTCGTGTCACCAAGGGGGAATTCGACGCTCTCGCCGCGCCAGAGCCGGCGGACCTCGTCGATGCTGCGCAGCAGCGCGGCCTTGTTGTGCGGCGGCGCGTTCTCGGGGCGCAGAACGAAATCCTCCGGCATCCATCCCGAAGCCGCGGCGAGTGCAACCCGTCCCCGGCTGAGATTGTCCACGACGGCCCAATCCTCGGCGATGCGGGCGGGGTGATGCAGCGGAAAGACGCAGCTTCCCGCCCGGATGGACAGGTTTTCCGTCACGGCGGCCACGGCCGCGCCCGTCACGGCCGGGTTCGGATACGAGCCGCCGAAGGCATGAAAATGCCGCTCCGGCGTCCAGACCGACTGAAAGCCGTTTCGGTCGGCAAATTTGGAGCCCTCCAGCAGCAGCCGGTAGCGCTCTCCGTCCACGCCGGCATCGTGGCCCCAGTAGAACAGGCCGAAATCCAGCGGCCGGCCGGCGCGCGAACGCCGCGTCTTCGCGGCCGTGCCCTTTTGTCGACGGTTCGCATGCACGACCACCTTGAAGCCGGTCGCCAGCGTCCAGAAGAGTTCCAGCACGGAAATGTCGAAGGACAGGCTCGTGACCGCGAGCCAGACGTCGCGGTCGCGTCCCGACCGCGGGATGACATCGTCCATGCCGGCAAAGAAGTTGACGACGTTGCGATGCTCGACCATGACCCCCTTGGGCTTGCCTGTCGAACCGGAGGTATAAATCACATAGGCAAGGTCGCCTGCCGTGACCCCGGACGCGAGCCGTCCGTCGTCGCCTGTCTCCTGCCGTTCGGCCAGGCAATCCTCGATGAACAGCGTCTTGTGGCGCTCCGGGGTGAGGGCGTCCGAGAAGGTGCCGGCAACGCTTCGCTCTGTCAGAATGACCTTCGCCTTGCTGTCTTCCACCATATCGGCCAGGCGCTCGATCGGGAAATCCGGGTCGAGCGGGACGTAGGCGCCGCCGGCCTTGAGCACGGCAAGGGCCGCGACCACGAGATCGAGCGAGCGTGAAACATGGAGGCCGACCAGAACGTCCGGCCCGACGCCACAGGCGGCGAGCGCATGCGCGATGCGGTTTGCGCGTTGATCCATCTGGCGGAACGTGAGCGACCGGCCGCGAAATGCGATCGCTTCCGCGTCCGGCTGCGCATCGACCTGCCGTTCGATCAGGTGGTGAACGCAGACATCCCGGTCGTAATCGCGCTCTGTCCGGTTCCAGCGCGTCACGATCTCGTGCTGTTCCTCTTTCGACATCAGCGGCAACGCGCCTACGGGGCCGGTGCTGCCCTCAAAGGCTTCGGCGAAGATCGCAAACCGCGCGGCGAGCTGCGCCGCGGTGGCATCGCTCACGCGGTTGCGGTCGTGCAGCAGCCGCAGCGTGCCTTCGGAGACGACGAAGGTGACCGCGCAGGCCTCGATCGGTGTCACGGCCGCTGCCGGCTCGATCTCCGCAAGGCCGAAGGACAGGATCGGGTGCCGGAGACCGGGAACCCGCTGAACGAGATCGATCGCGAAGGCGCCGGCCGTCGCCAGCCGATCCCTCGAAGTGCGGATCTGGTGCGCGAGATCCGTTACCGGAGCGTCCTCGGGCGCGGAGATGCGCAAGGGAACGGCTGCCGTGAAAAATCCGGGATGGCTGTCCTGGAGCGTCTGCAGCGCCGGACCGCGATAGGCGATATCGAACGCCGTCTGTCCGGACAGTCGCGCCAGAAAGGCACCGATGACGGAGGCCGCATCGCCCGGCATCATGGCTGCGGGCAGATTGAGCGTCAGCACCTGAATGTCGGCAGCCCGGCCGTCTTCGGCCATGCGGATACCGTCGGTTTCGATATCGATGATTTCCAGCAACTGCCGGCGCCAACCCGGCTCATGACGGGCAATGGCCTCGACCGCCTCCGACAGGGATTGCGCCTCCTCCTCGCTCATCAGCGGCAGAACCATGCCGGGCCGCAGGACATCCGAAAGCTTGTCATCACGGCCGGCCGCAAGAGTCGCGCCTTCAACCAGGACCGGGCGATCGCCAGTGCCGATCGTCACCCCCTGAGGGCCGACGGTCATCACCAAGCCTGCCGGCTCTGAGGGAAGATGCGACAGGATCTCGAAGCGGGTGACGGCAAACAGGCCGCTGCCGGTGCGGATCTTGGGAAGCGCAAGCGGATTGACGTAGCCGGCGCCGAAATCGAGCGCGCGCACGATGCGCGACAGTGCGTCGGCACTCTGGTCGAACCGGAGGGTCGCGGCCGCGCTGGGACGGCGGTTCCGGCCGTAATAGCGTCTCTGCGAAATGTCCTGCGGCTGCGGGCGCAGCATATCCTGTTCGATCTGCTGCAGGACCGTCGCGAAGCTCTTGATGCCGGCCTCGAAACATTTGCTGTTCAAGGTCAGGGCCGTCTCGTCGGCGCTGATCTCGAACGTTTCTGCGGCATAGACGTCACCTTCGTCGATGCCGCTCGTGATCGCATGCCATGTCACGCCGTGGCGGGGTTCGTCCTCGAGAATGGCCCAGGACGGCGTGTTCAGCCCTGCGCGCGCGGGGAGTGGCGCGTCGTGGAAGTTGATCGCGCCAGACCGGGCCTTCCGCCAGACCGCCTCGGGGATCACCCGGAGATTGGCGATGCTGAACAGCCAGCCGTAATCGAGGCCGGCAAGCGCTTCGGCGAAACCGTGGGTCGGGTCGATCGTCCGGATCGCCTGCCGCTCGGCCCAGTCGCGCACGCGCGGGTTCGCGGTGGTGATGACGGCAATGGCATGACCGCGTCCGAGCAGAATTTCGGCGCACTGCACCAGCAGCAATTCGTCGCCGATCAATGCACAATCAACACGCGTCATGAGGTCACCTCGCAGTTAAGAACAGGATTATTCCAACCGTTGCGCGCCCAATTATCAAGTTCTGGCAAAGCACCCGTTCGGGTGTGTTTCCCCCTTCGATCACCCAACGGACATCCCCTTGCAGATGACGCCACATCCCTTTGGATGAGGGTGTCTTCAGAAGGTGTACTTGAGATCGCAGACGGTAAGGGGAAAATCACGAGGTGAACGCGGGTGGGGTCCGCGCGCTGCACGTGCCGTCATGGCCGCGCTCGGTCATTCTTCCCCTCGGTGTTGATAGTAGGGTCCAGATGCTGGAAAATTCGTCTCAAATCGGTCCTTGTGACATCGCGATCGTCGGCATGGCGCTGAGGGTGCCCGGCGCCCGGACGACAGCGGAATTCTGGCAGAACCTGCGCAATGGCGTGGAAAGCGTGCGCACGCTTTCGGCGGACGATCTGGCCGAGGCGGGCGAGGATCCGGAGCGGATCCACCATCCGAACTATGTCAAGCGGACGGCGGATCTCCCCGATATGGAGATGTTCGACGCCGAGTTCTTCGGCATGAGCCCCAAGGACGCCGCCATCATGGACCCGCAGCATCGCCAGTTTCTGGAATGCGCGTGGGAGGCGATGGAGGATGCGGGCAGGACGCCGGACCGCGAAACCGGGCCGGTCGGCGTCTTTGCCGGATGCGGCATGGGCAGCTATTTCTACTTCAACATCTGCAGCAACCGCCAGTTGGTCGATCAGGTCGGCATGTTCCTCCTGCGCCATACCGGCAACGACAAGGACTTCCTGGCGACGCGCGCATCCTATCTCTTCGATCTGCACGGGCCGAGCATCAACATCCAGACCGCGTGCTCGACGTCGCTCGTCGCCGTTCACTACGCCTGCCAGAGCCTGATCAACGGCGAAAGCGACATGGCGCTCGCGGGCGGCGTCACGATCGAGATGCCGCATCGCCGCGGCTACATGTTCAACGAAGGCGAAATCCTGTCGCCCGACGGACATTGCCGGCCGTTCGACCATCGCGCCGCCGGAACCGTATTCGGCAGCGGCGCCGGGGTCGTCGTACTCCGCCGGCTCTCGGACGCGATCAGCGAAGGCGACATCATTCATGCGGTCATCAAGAGCACGGCGGTCAACAATGACGGCGCCGGCAAGTCGGGCTATCTCGCCCCGAGCGTCGAAGGGCAGGCCGAAGCCATCATCGAGGCGCAGGGCCTCGCCGGCATCGATGCGGCGTCTATCCAGTATGTCGAATGCCATGGCACCGGGACCTACCTCGGAGATCCCATCGAGATCGCGGCCCTGACGCAGGCGTTCCGGCAGAGCACCGACCGCTCCGGCTTCTGCCGCGTGGGATCGGTCAAATCCAATATCGGACATCTCGACACCGCGGCCGGCGTGGTGGGTCTCATCAAGGTTGCGCTGTCCCTGAAACATGGCGAGATGCCGCCGACCCTTGGCTTCGAGAAGCCCAATCCGTCGATCGATTTCGCGGGAAGCCCCTTCCTCGTCAACGACAAACTGTCGAAATGGCCGCAGGTCCAGGGTCCGAGACGCGGCGCCGTCAACTCGCTGGGTGTCGGCGGCACGAATGCGCACGCCATCCTCGAGCAGGCCCCCATTCCCGTCGCGGCACCCGGCACGCAGGCAGGCGACCATCCGCTGGTTCTGATGCTGTCGTCGCGCCATCGGAAGGGCTTGGACCGCGCGCGGGCGCAACTGGCGGCCCATCTCTCCGGTCAGCCGGCGCAGGCTCTCGCGGATGTCGCCTACACGCTGTTCCACGGACGCCGGCATTTCGAGCACCGGCTGGTCGTGGCCGTCGAGGGCCGGGACGATGCGATCGCGACGCTGTCCGATCCGGCGCCGAGCCGAACCTTCGTTCACACGCCGGTCGAGGCTGTGTCCGGTGCGGTGTTCCTTTTTCCGGGCGGCGGCGCGCAGCATCCGGGCATGGCGCGGGCGCTCTACCGTGCGAATGCCGATTTCCGCGCCCATGTCGATGAAGGTCTGTCCTATCTGACCGCGGCGGCGGCGTCCGAAGTGCACCACGCCTGGCTGGCGGAGGAGGCCGATCCCGTCTCGTTCCTGCGTCCCTCCGTGCAGTTGCCGGCGATCCTGATCGTCGAAGTCGCCATTTCCCGCCTCTGGATGTCGTGGGGCGTGATGCCGAAGGCCCTGATCGGCCACTCCATGGGCGAGAACGCCGCGGCTTGCGTCGCGGGCGTTCTGTCCTATCGCGATGCCGTCAATCTCGTGCGGTTGCGCGGCGAACTGTTCGACACGGTGGAAGCCGGCGGCATGCTGAGCGTTTCGCTCGATGCGGAGGACCTTGTCAAGCTGCTCCCGCCGACGCTCGACATGGCGTCGGTCAACGCGCCGGGTCTCTGCGTCGTGTCAGGACGAGATGCCGATCTGGAAGCGTTCGGTGCGGTTCTTGCGCAACGCGGCGTGGATACATCGCGCATTCCCATCAACATCGCGGCGCATTCCCGCATGCTCGCCCCGATCCTCGGGCGGTTCGAAGCGTTTCTCAGAACGCTCGTCTTGCGTCCGCCGGCCATTCCGGTGATGTCCAACAGAAGCGGGACCTGGCTGACCGCGCGCGAGGCGACGGATCCCCTCTATTGGGTCGGACATCTCCGTTCGACCGTCGAGTTCGCGACGGGCATGGCGGCACTGGCGCAGGATCCGGGCCGGATCTACATCGAGGTCGGCCCGGGACGCACCCTCTCGTCGCTTGCCAAGGCGCAGGGCGGGATCGACGCCAACCGGGTCATCAACACGCTGCCGCATGCGAGCGACCTCACCGACGACCGGCTGCATTTTCACGCAGCTCTCGGTCGCGCCTGGGCGACCGGGCTGCCGGTGACGATCGATGCCCTGTGGCAGGACAGCGCGCCGCGACGCGTATCGCTGCCCACCTATGCGTTCGAACACAAACGCTATTTCATTGAGCCGGCAACGCAGAGCGCCGGCCGCAAGGATGTGGCGCTCGTCAAGAATGCCGATATCGCAGACTGGGGCTATCGTCCTGCCTGGAAGAAGTCGGTGTCCAACTTCATCGACGGGGCGCCGACCCCGTCGGGCCCGTGGCTTGTCTTTCTCGATGAGGCCGGTCTCGGCCGCAGCCTCGTGGATAGGTTGCGGACGGGCGGCGCACGCGTCGTCACCGTCACGCTGGCGGACACCTTCGCCCGCCGGAGCGCCGACGATTATGTTCTCTGCGCCGAAATGGGGCGGCCGGGCTACGACGCTCTCATTGCCGGCCTTGCCGGCGACGGCTGCCTTCCCTCGAACATTGTACATCTGTGGCTCGTGACCCGTGAGGACCGCTTCCGGCCCGGCTCGAACGTCTTCCATCGCAATCAGGAATGCGGGTTCGACAGTCTTCTGTTTCTGGCGCAGGCCCTCAGCGAGGGCGGCAGCACGTCCGACATCCACATGACGGTCGTCACCAACGGCATGCAGCGTGTGGGCCCCGAACCCGTGCCCTATCCGGAAAAGGCGACCGTCCTCGGACCGGGCCTTGTCATTCCCAAGGAGCTGAACGGTGTCACGGTCAAGCTCGTGGATGTTCAACTGCCCTTCGGGGAAACATCCGCGCCCAAGACGTTCTTTGGGCAGCCGCGCAAACCCGTGGCTGCCGACGCGCCGCCCGCCTTGCTTGTCGAGCAGTTGTGGGAAGACATTCTGGCGGCGCCGGCCTGCGAGACTGTCGCGTACCGGCAGCATCATCGCTGGTCGCGCGTCTACGAGAAGATGTCGCTTGCGGCCGGCGAAGGGCTCGGCTCGGACTTCCGTCGCCGGGGCGTCTATTTCTTCACCGGAGGTCTCGGGGACATCGCCCTCGTTCTGGCCGGCGATCTCGCCGACCGCTATCAGGCCCGTATTGTTCTGACCGGACGGCTGGAGCTTCCGCCCCGGGAGACCTGGACCGATTATGACCGTCTTCACGGGCACGACGCCATCCGGCGCGCGACCTCGGCGATCCGAAAGATCGAGCAACGCGGTGGCGAGGTTCTCTATATCAAGGCCGACGTCACCAATCCGGAGGAGATGAAGCAGGCGGTAAGCCTCGCGCTCGCCCGGTTCGGCGAGATCAACGGTGTCTTCCACGCGGCAGGCCTCGTGGACGATGCCCCGCTCCAGGTGAAATCCGAGGACAGCATCAAGCGCGTCCTGGCACCGAAACTGCTGGGAACCACCGTTCTGGACGACGTTTTCCGGGACGTGTCGCTCGATCTCGTCATTCTGTTCTCCTCGACCAGTACGGACACCGCTCCGGCCGGCCAGGTGGATTACGTCGCGGCAAACGCCTATCTCAACGCCTATGCGGAGAGCATGTCCGACATTTCCGGTCGCAGGACCCGCGCGATCCATTGGGGTATCTGGAACGATGTCGGGCTCGCCGCGCGCGCGGTGGGATCCGAAATGCGCGATCTCGATCTTATTCCGGTCGCCGGTCCGGCTGAGGGCCCGTGCTTCGAGGGATGGACCGAGGACGAGCAGGGCCGGCCGTGGCTGACGCTCGGTCTCAGCCCGCAAAGCCACTGGATGCTGGACGAGCACCGCCTGACGAACGGCCAGGCCGTTCTTCCGGGAACGGGCTATATCGAGCTTATCCTTCAGGCGGCGCGCGAATACGGGCTTGCGCTGCAGCTCGACATTCGCGACCTCATGTTCCTGAAAGCGCTTCTGGTAGACGATCGCGCGCCGACGGAGCTTCGCGTTCGGCTCGCGCCGCGCACGGGCGGATACCGGGCGGTGGTGACGGCGAGGTCTTCCGCAGACCAGCCGTTCGAAACCTATGCAGAGGCCGTTCTGGTGACGCGATCGGGCGCCGTATCGCCCGTGCTGGACATTCCCGGCCCCTCGATGGACGGCATGGTGCGCCAGGTGGCGCACCCCGGCGCCACGCTCGTCTCCGCACAGGCTGAGAACATTCGCTTCGGCCGGCGCTGGGACGTGCTGAAATCGCTGACGCTCGGAAGCCGGGAGGCCATCGCGGAACTCGAACTGGACGTCGCCTATCGGTTGAGCGACGCGCAGACATTGATGCATCCCGCCCTGCTCGACATCGCCACCGGCTATGGGATGGCGCTGGTTGGAACGCCGGATCGCGCTGCTCGCCTCTGGGTGCCGATGACCTACGGCTTCATCACCGTTCATAAACCTTTGCCGGCATCCATCGTCAGCCGGGTGCGCCTGTCGGACGTGAACGAATTCGGCGCGGGATATGCCGTCTTCGACGTCCTGATCACCGAGCCTGACGGAGACCCCGTGCTGGAGATACGCCGCTTCGTCATGAAGCAGCTCGAGGATCGGACCATGCCGGCACCGGTGCGTCACGAGAGCGCGGTCGAAAACCCGGCCGCATCGCAAGGCCATCTGTCGCCCGCCTTGCTGCGGCTCAGGGTGCAGACGAGCCTCGGGATCATGAAGACGGAGGGTTTCGACGCTCTTTTGCGGGCGCTCGCGACGAATGAGATCCAGCCGGTCATCAGCTCGATCGACCTTCAACGCCTGCGCGAGAATGCGGCTGTTGCCGCGCGGAAGGACGCTCCCACCGAGAGCGGCTTCCAGAGGCCCGATGTCGACACCGGTTACGTCGCACCCCGCGATCCCGTGGAGGAAACCATCGCAGGATACTGGCGCGAGCTTCTGGGTGTCGCCCAGATCGGCGTGGACGACAACTTCTTCGAACTCGGCGGGCATTCGCTCATCGCGGTTCGCCTGTTTCGGATGATCAAGACGGGCTTCAGCGTCGATCTCCCTATTTCCGTTCTGTTCGAGGCGCCGACGATCGCCCGCTGCGCGGACATCGTCCGCGCGCAGATGAAGCCTGGAGAGACCGACGCTCCGGCGTCCGAAAGCGTCGACGCGCTTCCGGCCGCAAGGCCGCAATATGTCGTGGGGATGCATTCGGGTCCCGGCCGGAATGCGGGCCCGGGTCAGGCCGCACAACCCCTTTTCATCTGTGCGGGCATGTTCGGCAACGTGCTCAATCTTCGTCACCTCGCCGCCATCCTCGGTGCGACGCGGCCGGTCTACGGGCTGCAGGCGAAGGGGCTGTTTGGCGATCAGGCGCCGCATGAATGCTTCAAGGAGGCGGCGCGCGATGCGATCGCCGAGATCCGCGCCGTCCAGCCGGCCGGTCCCTATCTTCTCGCCGGTTATTCCGGCGGCGGACTGGCAGCGCTCGAAATTGCCCGGCAGTTGCAGGCGGCCGGTGAAACGGTGTCGCATGTGGTGATGCTGGACACGCCGCTGCCGACGCAACCCGGTCTTTCGGTTCGCGACAAGCTGCATATGAAGCTGCAGGATATCCGGCGGCACAAGGGAAGGTTCCTCACGACATGGCTCGGCGACCACGCCGCCTGGAAGCTGGAACAGCAGCGCAAGAAAGATGCGGAAGGGCAGGGGCTGCCGGCCGAGGCGTTCAACAACGAGCGGATCGAAAGCGCCTTCCGTCGCGCCTTGCTGCGCTACGAGCTGAACCGATATGACGGCTCGGTGACGCTGCTGCGCCCGAAGCCTGCCGTCCACTATGTGCTTCCCGGCCGCCGGCGTCTGAACGCGACGCGCGACACCATTCTCGACGACAATGGCTGGACACCCCATATCGACCGCCTGAGCGTCATAGAGGTGCCTGGGGATCACGACAGCATGGTGCTCGAGCCCTATGTTCGCGTCCTTGCCGGACGGATGCGCGCCGCGATTTCAGAAGCCGAAGCCGGGACTGTCGGTGCGCAGGCAGGCATCGCCGTTGCAGCCGAGCCTGTCGGCCCGGATGTGCGGCAGGCCGAACCCTTTGTCTCGCAGCTCGCATGAGGTTCAGGAACGCGTCTTGCGCAAGGGTCCGTTACACCAGCTTGATTGAGGACAGCATGGAGGCTTCCGCGTCTTGACCGTTCCTCAAGCCATGGATGGAGCAGGCCCTTTCAGGCCGGCGAAACCACCCGCAGATCCAGCGACGACATCGCACCGCACCGGCTTCCGGGCCGTGGTCCTGCGCGCGAGCGGGTGGTCTATGGGCGGATACGTGCTCGGGCAGATCCTGCGGATTCTCTCGAACCTGGTCTTGACCCGGTTGCTCGTGCCTGAAGTCTTCGGCGTCATGGCCGTTGCGACGATGGTTCTCGTCGTCATCACGCTGCTGTCGGATGTCGGCCTTCGGCAGGCGGTGATCCAGAGCCCCAACGGCAATGTCCAGTCCTTCCTCGACACCGCCTGGACGCTTCAGATGGTCCGTGGCGTCCTGATCTGGCTGATCTGCATCGGTGTCGGAATCGCCATCGATCAGGCCAATGTCTACGGGCTGACGACGGGCGGGGTGTACCAGTATCCGGATCTCTCCCTGATCATCGGCGCTGTCGGCTTTGCCGCCGTCATCATGGGCTTCCAATCCACCAAGGCGATAACGCGCGCCCGCAACCTGGATCTGTCCCGACTGACGATCATCGAGTTCATCGCGCTTGTCATCAGCCTCGTCGTCGCCATCCTGCTCTGCTGGGCGACGGGATCGATCTGGTCCTTCGTCATTTCCAGCTGGGTGAATGCCCTAGTGCTCACCGTCCTCAGCCACACCAGCCTGCCGGGCACCAACAATCGCGTCCATATCGACCGGAAGGCGCTGGGCGAGATGATGAGCTTCGGCCGGTGGATCATGCTCGCATCGACCTTCAGCGTGCTCGCGGCCAATGGCGACCGCCTTCTGCTGGCAGGCTGGGTGACGCCCACGGTGCTGGGCTTCTATGTCCTGGCGTTCAATCTCGTCGCGATGATCGAGGGCGCGGGCGGGCGGCTGTTCTCAGCCGTCGCAACACCGGCCCTCAGCCGGGTGGCGCGGGAAACCCCGGAGCAGATCCGCAAGGTCTACTATAACTTCCGCCTGCCCTTCGATCTCTTCTTCGTCGGCAGCGCCGGCGCCCTTTACGGCGGGGGCAGGGCGATCATCGATCTGCTCTACGATCATCGCTATGCCGAGGCGGGGTTGATTATCGAAATCCTGTCCTTCAGCCTGCTCGTCACCCGGTTCGGCGTCGCGTCGTCGGTCTATCTGGCGGCCGGCCGGCCGCAGAACCTGACGATCCTGAGCTTCGTCAAGACGGCGGCGCTCTTTACCCTCGTGCCGCTTGCCAATTGGTTGTTCGGCTTCGAAGGTGCATTGTGGGCGATTGCCCTGCACGGCGTTCTCACCCTGCCGATCCTTCTGTATTTCAACATTCGCTACCGGCTGAACAGCGTGAAGTTCGAGTGCGTGATCCTTCTGGCATGGCCGGTTGGCTATCTTGTCGGACACGCGTTCGAAATGCTGGTCAGGCACGTCTCCTTCGTGCTGTGAGCCCGGAACGCGCCCCTCGATCGTTCAGGCTTACGCCTTATGGCGGAGGGGTAACCCCGAGTCATCTACCTGAACGGTTAAGTTGTCGTGTGCCGGCGTACCCAATAACCTCTTAACGGACGAGGGCGGGGGCTTAAAGCTGCCCACTCCGGGACAATGGCCGCGCATGTCGGCCGACATGGGGCCAATATGCCGGAATATATCAAGGCGCTGATCTTTGTCGTCGTCGTCGCGATACCCGCCTTCATGGTCGGGCGGCGCGCGGTCAACGGGATGATCCCCGAGGCTGAATTTTCTCTCTGGCGCAATGTCTGGATGGCGACCGTGGTCGTCGTCTTCACGTCGGGAAACTTCGTTCTCTTCTCGCTGTTCCTCGCCCTGCTCGCCATCGTCCTCCATCGCGATCCGACGAAGCCTGTCTACTTCTACGTGATGCTGCTGTTTGCGGCGCCGGCCATCGACATCACCGTCAGCCTGCCCGGCTTGATGAACAAGATTCTCGATTTCAACCCGGCCCGGATACTGGCGTTGGTCTTCCTGCTGCCGACGGCCATCGCGCTGATGCGCAAGGATCGTCCGGGCCCGATCAGCACGACGGACAAGCTGGTCATCCTCTTTGTCGGCCTCATCTGCGTGCTGGCGTTTCGCAGCGGCGACGTCACCGTCGGTATCCGCACCTGCGTGATCCATGTCCTCGATATCGTGCTGCCCTATTACGTTTTCAGCCGGGCGCTGACGAGCTTGGACGATGTCCGTAAAGCCATGCTGGCGCTGGTGGTGGCGTCGCTGCCTCTGGCCTTGGCCGCGGTGGTCGAGATGGGCAAGACCTGGCGCCTCTACAACAGCGTCATCGACCAGTGGGGCGTCCACCTGATCGCGCCCTACCTGTTCCGTGACGGCCAGCTGCGCGCCGCCGTCACCGCAATCGAGCCCATCGGTCTCGGTGTCGTCTTCGTTGCCGCGGGCGGATGCCTCCTCGCAACGATGCGCCATAGATTGTCCAGCGTCGTCGTGCTCGCGGCCCTCTGCATCATTCTCGCAGGCCTCTATGCGAGCGTCTCCCGTGGACCATGGCTCGGCTTTGCCATGGTGGTGTTGATTTCGATCACCATATCGAGACGTGGCCTCGTCAATCTGTCGGTGGCCTCCGTCGCGGGGTTGGTCGTGATTTCCGCACTGATGCTGACGCCAGCCGGGGAGCGGGTCTACCGGCTCTTGCCTTTCGTCGGTTCCGTCGACGTGGAGACCTCCGATTATCGCGTCATGCTGATGGAAAACTCCCTGATCGTCATCGAGCGATACCCGCTTTTCGGTTCGGACGACTATCTCGCGGAACCGGAGATGCAGAAGATGATCCAGGGGCAAGGCATCATCGACATCGTCAACTCCTACATCGCGCTGGCGCTGGGCTATGGCCTTGTCGGCCTGTTCCTGTTTGCCATGATCTTCGGCACGATCGTCTTTAATCTTCTGCGCGCGTGTTTTTCCGAAGAAACGCCTACCCTCAATATCAATGCATTACTCGGCACGATGGTGGCGTTGCTGATCACCATCGGAACGACCAGCGGCGTATCCGTCATTCCCTATATATATTGGACGCTCGCAGGCATCAGCGTGGCCGTGTTCAGAATCCTCCGGTCGGAGAAGCGCGAGGACTGGACGGCAGCGGCCCCCTCTCGCATGCATATTCTCGGACAGTCGGTTTAGCGTGCGGGGACATGCTGCGGAATGACTCTTCGCTGCATGAAGGTTAGATGAATTCCAATCAAAATTCCGTGAAATCAAAAAAAGATTCTGCAAATGACAATACGATTCCGGCAAATTAAGAGGAAAAGCTGATGCCGCGTTGATTAAAATTGCTTTTATTCTGTAGGTTATGTGTTAAAGTCGGGATACTTGATTAAGAGGGGCAATAGACGCCCGGGTTTCCGGATCTATACGTAAAAGCTCAGACTGCATACATATATTAATTCAGTAAAATCTAATTTATAGGTCAATGAGGCAATAATTGCTCGACGGTAATCACATTGCCGCGAAGAGCAGGTAGCCAAGACTTATCCTCAGGGGGTTGCGTTAAGATGAGTGATTTTGCGTCGGAGTACGTGAACAAAAGCGATGCCTCTGCCCGTTCCAGCATGCGGGCCGATGGCCTGAGAAAGTCGCAGTCGAAAGATTCCTGCCTGTTGATTATCGACAGCCGGGCGCTCGATCGCGAATGCCTGGCGAGAGCCTTGATCAGCAATGGTCTCGGTTCCGATTTCTGCGCGGTCGCGACGGTGGACCAGTGGCGCAAGGTGAAGGATCTTCATCCCCCGGTCAGCGCCATCCTGCTGAATGTCGGCGGTCGCAAGATGAGCGACGTGGCGACGATGAACGAGATTTCGCGGCTGACCGGCGAGTTCAAGTCGGTTCCCGTCGTCGTCCTCGCCGATTCCGATGATCTGACGCAGATCCTCAAGGCGCTCGAATACGGCGCAAGCGGCTATATTCCGACCTCGGTCGGGATCGACGTGTGCATTGTCGCGATCGAACTCGCGATTGCCGGAGGTATCTTCGTGCCGGCGAGCAGCGTGATCTCCATCCGCCACCTCATCGACTCCGACGCGCAGGAGGCGCCGCGGGTCTCCGAAATGTTTACGCTTCGTCAGGCCGAGGTCGTGCAGGCCCTTCGGAAGGGCAAGGCGAACAAGATCATCGCCTATGAGCTCAATCTGCGGGAAAGCACCGTGAAGGTTCACATCCGCAACATCATGAAGAAGCTCAAGGCGACCAATCGCACGGAGGTCGCCTACAAGCTCAACGATCTCTTCCCCCGCGACGCCCCGCGCACGGTGATGTGAGACGACAGTACGGACGACCGATAGCTTGGGCCGACCTGATTGCGTCATCATTGGCGCTATAAGGTCGGCCTCAATCCATCTGCCGGCACGTGCCCGGCACGTTTGACCGAGATAGGATCGAGACCGGTTGTCGGGAAACAGGACGGAAGCTGCGTGGTGGAGCCTTCACCGAAAGTCCGTTTTTCGTTCATCGACGGTCTGCGCGGGCTGGCCTCGCTCGCGGTCGTTTTCTTCCACGCCGGTGCCGGCGGGCATATCGACAGGCTTCCCGACATCGTCCTCAAGATCCTGAACTTCGGGGAACTGGGCGTTCCCGTGTTCTTCGTCATCAGCGGTTTCGTGATCACCCATTCTCTCCGGAACATCGACATGTCCGCGGCCGGGCTTGGACAGTTCATGCTGAAGAGATCGATCCGGCTCGATCCGCCTTACTGGGCCGTTCTGATCGGCACAGCGGCTCTGTCCTGGTTCGCGGCGGCCTTTCTCCCGAACTTGACGGCCGATCTCCACACGATCGACCAGCTCCTCGCGCACATGGTCTATGCGCAGGATATCCTCGGCTACCCCCTTGTAAACGCTGCCTTCTGGACGCTGGCCTATGAAATCCAGTTCTATATCGTCTTTGCCCTGCTCCTGGCGACACGGTCTCCGGATGTCCTCATCGCGGCCTTCGTGCTCAGCCTTTTGTGGCCTGTCGGCATCGGCCCGGACGTTCCCGGCCTGTTCGTCAATCTCTTCTATGCGTTCCTGCTAGGTGTCGGAGCCTATCTCTCCTGGCAGCGGCAGGGCGTCCGCCTTTGGTTTGCCGGCTATGCCGGCGTGATCCTGGTGGCCTCCGTCATCAACGGCAATCTCTTCGGTGTCGCCTGCGTGCTCACAGCTCTCGGTCTCGTCGCGATGGCCATGGCCGGCAAGCTCGGCAGCTTCTCGAGCATCTGGCCGCTACAGTTCCTGGGCCTGATTTCCTATTCGCTTTACCTGACCCACAATCCGGTCTCGGGCATCGGCTTTCGTCTGTGGTATGCGCTCGTCGGCCGCTCGCCACACACCGAGGCTCTGGGCCTCCTCGTGGTCGTGTCCCTCTGCATCGCCGTCGCGACGGCGTTCTACTACCTCGTCGAGCGACCGTTTATAGCCCTCTCCAATAGTCGTCCAACGCGCCGCATCGGGACCGCCTGAACCGCTCCGAAAAGATCGGGAAGACGGGGCAGACACTGGTTGCGATGGGCGCGATCGTCCGCAGACCCGCAGGATCTCTGGCCGACCGGCAAGCAAGAGCGGAACGCTGGAGCAAGCCTTTTCCGACGGATCGCTTGGGATCGGCTTCGGACGAAACATCGCGCCCACAAGCCGTTTCCAGAACCGAGGAAGACTGCCTATTTCCGACCGTCGGGATGGCCGTGTATGGGATCGACCCAGTAGACCTCCTGGGGATCCTCGACAGGATCGACATCCGTGATATTGACGACGACGGCCTCGTTGTCGGAGCGGACGAGGACGCATTCGAGGATATTGTCGGGATCCGCGTTGATTTCCTGGTGCGGCACATAGGGCGGCACGAAGATGAAATCGCCCGGACCGGCTTCCGCGACGAATTCCAGCCGCTCGCCCCAGCGCATGCGCGCCTTGCCGCGGATGACGAAGATCACGCTTTCGAGTGCGCCGTGATGATGCACGCCGGTCTTGGCGTTGGGCTCGATCGCCACGGTTCCGGCCCAGATTTTCTGCGCGCCGACGCGGGCATGATTGATCGCCGCCTGCCGAAACATGCCAGGCGTCTGGACCGTGTTGGAATCGAGCTGGTCGCCCTTGATGACGCGGATGCCATCATGCTTCCAGCGCTCCTCGTGCGGATGCGAATGGTCGTGCGCGTGATCGTCATGGTGATGATGGTCGGTCAAGGCAGGAATTCCGGTTCTGGTCTGGACGGTCAGGCACGGCGCGGAGTCGATATCGCGCGCGGGATCAATGATAGCGCCCGGCTCGATCCGCACAAGCCAGTCCGACTGACATCGGCAAATGTCACGATACCATTCCGATCGATCAACATGACTATCGGCGTGGGCAATCCCCATGTTCCCGCGCCGGTCACGTCGCTGAAACGGATCGTGCACAGGCAGGAAGCCCGATCGTACCGATCGACGACCATGATGTCGACACGCCGACTTTCATTTGACGAACGTCAACGTGCTGAAAAGCTTCCCCGCCGATACTGCTCGACCAGGTTCCTGCAGGCGCGGAGTGTGAGGCTCATGACGGTGAGGGTTGTGCCGGCGATGCCGCTGCCGGGGAAGGCGCTTGCGTCGATGACGATCAGGTTTGGCGCATCCCAGAGCTGGTTGTAGGGGTTGAGCACCGATGCCTCCGGCGTTTCGCCCATGCGGGCGCCGCCCGTCTCGTGAATGGCCGCCCCCATGCACATGGTTTTCTTGAACCATGTTCGGAACATGAAGCGGCTGAATGCGCTCGCCTCGGGAAAGGCGCCCTTGCCCATTTCTTTCAGGCCCGTGGGCGAGCCGATGAACTCCAGGTCTCCGCCGACCGCCTCGATCATGGAAGTCAGCACCTGTTCCTGCTTTTTCAGCAGAGCATGTTCTTCCGCCTGCATGACGCAGCGGATATGCGGGACGGGGATATTCCAGGCATCCTTGCGCCGCCTATCCAGAGTGATCCGGTTGTCGGCATAAGGTAGCATGCGGCCGAAGCCGAAAAAGGAGAGGCGGGCAGCGTCCTTTTCCGAAACCGGCGCACGCCCGACACTGCCCTGATAGTCGAAGTCGCCGCGCGCCGGATCGGCCTCCCCGAAGCGGGGGATGAAGATGCCGCCGGACGGGTTGTAAAACGGATCGGTCGGCGCGGATTGATCCGCTGCCCAACCTTTTGCCCGAGAGAAGGAGCCGAAGGCGAGGCAGGGCAGCTGGTCCATGAAATAGCGTCCGAGGACGCCCGAGCTGTTGCCAAGCCCCTCCGGATGCCGCACCGAGGCGGAATTCAGGAGGAGCCGGACGCTTTCGATCGGCGACGCCGCGAGAACCACGATCGCGGCGCGCACACTCGACAGCGCGCCTGTGCTGCGGTCGATGAATTCGGCACCGGAGGCACGGCCGGTCGTCTCGTCGGTTGTGATGCGGCGGACGACGGCGTCGTACTGCACCGTCAGATTGCCGCTCGTAAGCGCCTCCCGGAGGGGTTTCGGGACCCGCTCGGCATCGGGCGCGATGTACCGCCAAGACACAACGCGCCTGTCCGGCCAGCGGCTTTCGACCGCATGCTTGAACGTCTCTTCCGCCGGCGAGAGGCTGGCCGGCCTGGCATAGACGCCATCCGGCAAGGTGGGCACGTCGTCCGTGTTGCCGTAAAGCCCAAGATAGGTTTCGACCTCGTCGTAATACGGACGGATCTCCTCGTAGGAGATCGGCCAATCGACGCCCTTGCCGGTTTTCGAACGGATCTTGAAATCCTCGTCCGTCCAGCGCAGCAGCACGCGTCCGAAACTGTGCAGCCGGCCGCCGCTCTGACGGCCGCGAATCCAGAGGAAAGGCTCGTTCTTCGGGGTCGTATAGGGGTTCTTGCGGTCGCTGACGAAGAAATGGCTGAAGCGCTCCGTGAAGAAGGCGGCGCGGGCCTGGACCGGCTGGCCTTTCAATGTCGCGCGGGCCCGTTCCCAGATATTGATGCTGCTCGCCGGTGCCTTCTTGCAGGCAGGATCGAAGTCCTTCGGGCCGACATTGGGACCGGCTTCGAGAAGGAGCACCGTCAACCCCTGCGCCGTCAATTCCTTCACGGCAAACGAGCCCGCCGCGCCTGAGCCGATCACCAGCGCATCATACGTCAAGTCCGTCATCTCGGTCCTCGTCCTGTCGTGGCGCAATGTCGGAGAAAAAACCTCCCAACCATTGCAGGAATTGAAATGCGATCGGCGTTACAGGCGCGATCCGTCCGTGCCGAAAAGCGAAGCCTTGGCGATGTCGAGCCCCGGCGAAAGCCCGTCCCCCGGTCGAAGCGTCACATCCCCCATCAGCCGCAGGGAGAGGCTATGTCCGGCCCAGTCGAACCAGAGTACGGCTTCCGACCCCATCGGTTCGACGACGGAGATGCGTCCGGGAAGGGTGGGCATCCCGCTTGCGGCGCCGTCCAGCATCAGATGGTCCGGCCGGAAGCCGAGGGTCGCGGGTCCGGATGCCGGAGGCGTCCTGAAGCCATAGCCGGAGAGATCGACGCGCAGCCCATGGCTCTCGAAGACCGGTGCGCCATCGCCTGTCTCGATATGGCCCTCGATGAAATTCATCATCGGCGCGCCGATGAAGCCCGCGACGAACAGGTTTGCCGGGCGCTGATAGATTTCCGCCGGCGATGCGAGCTGCTGGATCACGCCGTCGCGCAGGATGGCGATGCGGTCGGCGAGCGTCAGGGCTTCCACCTGGTCGTGGGTGACGTAGATCATCGTATTGCCGAGGCTCTGGTGCAGCTTCTTGATCTCGACGCGCAGTTCGTTGCGCAGCTTCGCGTCGAGATTGGACAGCGGCTCGTCGAAGAGGAAGACGTCGACCTCGCGCACGAGCGCCCGGCCGATGGCGACGCGCTGGCGCTGGCCGCCGGACAGTTCGGCCGGGCGACGGTCGAGCAGCGTGTCGAGATGGAGGAGAGCCGCGGTGCGCGAAACCCGGGCTTCGATCTCGGCTTTTGGCAGACCGGCGACGCGGAGCCCGAAGGAGAGGTTCTTGCGCACCGACATGCGGGGATAGAGCGCATAGGACTGGAAGACCATGCCGATGCCGCGATCCTTGGGCTCTTCCCAGGTCACGTTCTTTCCGGATATCCAGATCTCGCCGGCGGTGATGTCCTGCAGCCCGGCAATGGCATTCAGCAGCGTGGACTTGCCGCAGCCCGAGGGGCCGAGGAGGACCAGGAACTCCTTCGGCGCAATGTCGATCGACATCTCTTCGATGACGGTCTGGTCGCCATAGGCGATCTTCAGGTTCTTGATGGAAACAGCGGACTGCATGGCGGCACTACCCCTTGACTGCGCCTGCGGCGATGCCGCGGACGAACCAGCGACCGGACAGGAAATAGATGGCGAGCGGAACGAGCGCGGTCAGGATCGTCGCCGCCATGTTCACGTTGTAGGTGCGCTCGCCCATGGTGGTGTTGACGATGTTGTTCAGCTGAACCGTCATCGGCAGGTTGTCGCGTCCCGCAAAGACCAGCCCGAGAAGGAAGTCGTTCCAGATACCGGTGAACTGCAGCATGGAAACGACGACGACCATCGGCACGGCGATCGGCAGCATGATCTCGAAGAAGATACGCCAGAATCCGGCGCCATCGACGCGCGCCGCCTTGCACAGCTCTTCCGGCACGCTGACGAAATAGTTGCGGAAGAGCAGCGTCACCAAGGGCAGGCCGAAGATCACATGGACGAGGATGATGCCGGCAAGCGAGTTGTAGAGGCCGACAGTCGCCATGGCGCGAACCATCGGATAGAGGAAGATCTGGTACGGAATCAGGCCACCCGCCAGAAGCAGGCCGAAAAGCACGCTCGCCCCGCGCGGCCGCCAGAGCGACAAAGCATAGCCGTTGACGGCGCCGATGAAGACGGAGAGCGCGACGGACGGAAGGGTGATCGCCAGCGAATTCCAGAAGCCGCTGCGGATTCCGACGCAGACCGTGCCCATGCAGGCGCCGGACCAGGCGGTGATCCAGGCCGAGACATCCAGTTTCGACGGCAGGGAGAAGATCTGACCGAGACGGATTTCGTCCATCGTTTTCAGTGACGTGACGACCATCGTGTAGAGCGGCAGAGTGAAGAACAGCACCGCCACGATCAGGAAGAGATAGAGACCGATCCGGCCGGCCGTGATCTGTGTCGGTCTCGGGCCGTTGGGGTGGAGGCGGGCCATCAGCGGGCACCTCTCTTTTTTCCGCGCATATGCATGGCGTAGCGGAACGGCGCGACGATCATGAGGACGCCGAGCACGAGGACGGTGGCGCCGGCGGTGGCAAGGCCGAGATTCTGGCGCCCGAAGAGATTGTCCATGATGAATTTGGCCGGCACCTCCGTGGCATTGCCGGGGCCGCCATTGGTCATGGCAACGACGATATCGTAGGTCTTGATGACCCCCATGGCAAGGAGCAGGCCGGCTGCGGCGAGGGCCGGGCCGAGTTGCGGCAGGATGATCGAGAGATAGATGCGCCAGACGGGGATGCCGTCGATCCTGGCCGCCTTCCATTGCTCGGCCTCGATGCCCCGCATGCCGGAAAGCACGATGACCATGACGAGCCCTGCACCTTGCCAGACCCCGGCCAGCACGAGAGCGTAAATCGCCATGTCGCGGTTGACCACCCAGTCGAGCACGAAGCTATCCCAGCCGAGGGACCGCACACTCGCCTGAATGCCGAGCATCGGATTGAGCATCCATTGCCAGATGAGGCCGGTCACGACGAAGGACATGGCATAGGGATAGAGGAAGATCGTCCGGAAGACGCTTTCGAAACGGATCTTGCGATCAAGCGCCGTGGCGAGCAAAAACCCGAGAAGGAGACAGCCGCCGACATAGAGGATGCCGAAGGTGACGACATTTTGCAGCGAGGCCAGCCACTTGGCCGAGGAGAACAGCTTTTGATATTGCGCGAGACCGACATAGGTCGATGATGGGAAGATCGTGGAATTCGTGAACGACAGATGGATCGACCAGCCCATGGTGCCGATGAACACCACGACGGCCACGAGCCAGGTGGGCAGGAGCGCGACGGTCGCTGCGAGATTGGTCTTGCGTTTCATGGACATCGCCGGTTCGTTGACGGATGGGCGGCCGGGGTCGCCCCGCAAAGAGGCGTGATGCGGCGCCGGTGCGGGTCCGGCGCCGCCTGCATCGACTTATTCGAAGACGTCGAAGAATTTTTCAGCCGCAGCCGTCGCATCCTCGGAGCCGTTGTTCCAGAACTCATCGACGAAGTCGTCGAGCGCGCCGACCTGCTGCGGTGTCAGCACGATGGCCTGGTCCGGAACGATCGCACCGGCGCTCATCAACGCCGCACCCTTGAGCGCACAGGCATCGAGCTTGGTCTTGTCGATATCCAGACGAACGGGGATCGAGCCCTTCTTCTGCGAAAACGCGACCTGAACCGCCGGGTCCATCACGATCTCGGCCAGGAGCTTCTGCCCCTTGTCGGTGGCGGCGGTGCCGGTCTTCGGGAAATAGAAGGAGTCGGCGATGTAGACCATGCCCGGCGACTCCGGAACGATCATGCAGCCGTAATCCTTGCCCGCTACCTTGCCGGCGACGGTGAATTCACCCTTGGCCCAGTCGCCCATGAACTGAACGCCGGCCTTGGCGGTGATCAGCATCGCGGTCGCATCGTTCCAGTTGCGGCCGGCGGCGGCCTCGTCCACATATCCGTTCAGCTTGCGCAGGATGTCGAGCGTCTTCCTGACGCCGGCTATCGAGGCTTCGCTCTTGTCCTTGTCGACGTAGATCTTCAGGAAGCCGTCGATTCCGACCTGCGACAGGAGGATCATGTTGAAGACCTTGGACTGCTGCCAGGGCTGGCCGCCCCAGGCAACGGGCACGAGCCCGGCAGCCTTGAGCTTGTCGAGATCGGCGAAGAATTCTTTCCAGCTCTTCGGCTCGTCCGCGATGCCCGCTTTCGCGAAGGCGTCCTTGGAGTAGAACACCCAGCTTTCGCCATGGGCGCCGGTCGGCGCGAGATAGGTCTCGCCACCGAAGGAGCTGAGGTCGAGGATCGATTTGGGCAGCACATCGGCCCATTTTCCGGCCTTGGCGATGTCATCGACGGCGTTGAACAGGCCCTGGCCCACGAAATCGGCGGCGGCAAGGCCGATGATGCCCTGCTTGGCGCCCGGCGGATCGCCGGCAACGATACGGTTCTGGAAGGCGGCATCCGCCGCACCGAAGCCGGCGATCGAGGAATCTTTCCAGACGCCGCCGCGCTTTTCGAATTCCGTCTTGAAGACGTCGAGCGCTGCGGCTTCGCCGCCCGACGTCCACGACGACAGGATTTCGATCGTCGGTTTGTCCTCGGCCTGGGCCGGGGTCAGGACACCGGCGAATGCGACGCCGGCCAGGAAAAGCTTGATCATGGTTTTCATCGTTCCACCTCTTGAAAAAGGCCCTCTTGGCGGGGCGTTCATCGACTTGGGAGTGATCGGTCAGCGATAGATCGGTAGGAGTGCCTGCCGGACGAGCGTCAGCCCGTTGGCAATGTCGCGCACCGGGTCCGGCGCGGCATCGAGTTCGAGGATCGCCCAGCCCTCGATGCGGCGATCCCGAAGCAGTCTGACCCAGGCCGGCCAATCGACCCTGCCGAGCCCGAGGCCGCAGAAGTAAGGGTGATGGCGCTCATGGATCTGTTCGTCGATCGGCGTGTCCGCCGGCATCGGGCCGATCGCATCCTTCCAATGAGCGATGATCACGCGTTCATGGTGGCGATCGACGAGCTGAACCGGATCCGATCCGGCAACGACGATATGCGCGGTGTCCGGGCACATGTGAACATAGGCCGGATCGGTCAGAAGCATCATCAGATCGACATCGCGCGCTGCGGCGAAGATCGAATGCGCCTCGGTATGCACGGCGAGGCGAACGCCGCGCGCATGAAGCAGCGCCCCGAGCCGGTTTAGGAAATCGGCGATGACCTTGGCGCGATCGAAGTCGTGAAACGCGACCGGCTGGGCGCCGAGTGTCTGACGAAGCGGCGCGCCGATCACCAGGATGTCGCTGCCGCAGGCCCGGAGGAAATCGGCATATTTCTCGGCCTTGGCGATGATCGCCGCCTGGGCCTCTGCGTTTGTGAAGTCGCCGGCGGCTTCGAGTTCGGCAAAGAAGCCGCTGCAGAGCGTCAACCCGCGGCGCGACAGTTCGGCGGCGAAAGCTTCGACGGAGCCGTAGGTCCTGACGGCATCCTGCCAGTTGAACGGGGAGAAGGTCAGTTCGACGCCGGTGACACCGGATGCCTGAACGCTGTCGAGGATCTTGTCCCAGAATGCGCGGGGTTCGGCGCGGGCGTAGTCGATGATCGCATCATAGGTCTCGACCGCCCAGAAACCGGGATGGAAGAACGTTACGAGATCGACGCCGAAGCGGAGCCTGTCACCAGTCGTCATGGGTAGCCATTCCCGAGAGACACGGCGCGCAGCGTGCGAAAATCTTGCTTTCGCATTCTGAAAGCCATGCGATTTCAACAGATAAGTCTATGGCAATCGTTTGCCATGACCATATAATAGACAGGCTTGTTTTTTATGCAAGCCGTTTTTGGCAAACGTTTGTCATTGCCGGTCTGTTGGCTTAGAGTTTCGGATCAAGGCAGGCTGCAAGGAAGACGGTGGTGAAGAAGACGAAGGAGATGCTCGACATGGAGCCATCCGGGCCGCTGATGGCCGATGTGGCGAAACTGGCGGGCGTCGCCATTTCCACGGTCAGCCGCGCGCTTGCCAACCCCGGCCGGGTCAACGAGAAGACGCGCGCCAAGATCGACGATGCGGCAAAGCAGCTCGGATACACGCCGAACGCCATGGCCCGGGGCCTGAGGGTCGGCAAGTCCAACGTGATCATGATCGTCCTGCCTGGATCGCTCTATCACGGCGCCTCCCAGATCGTTCCCCAGGTGCTGCAGGCCATCAATGTCTCGCTGCTCGAGAGCGGTTACACCCTGATGATCGCCAACCTCGCCCGCGACGAGGCGTCGGAACGGCATATCCTCAACCTCGCCTTCGGCGGCACGGCGCGCGGCACGATCATCCTGGCGTCGAAGCTGCCGGAGGTGGACGGGCGCTCGCTTGCCCATGCCGGTCTGCCGATCGTCTCGATGCTGCTGGATATGAGCGCGTCCGGCGTGCCGAGCGTCGTTACCAACGATCGCGAAGCCGTTCGCGCGGCAACGGCCGAACTCATTCGTCTCGGCCACCGCCGGTTCTTCTATCTGGCCGGACCGGAAGGCAATTATCACGATATCGAGCGCTTCGGCGGCGTGCTGGAGGCCTTTCAGGCGGCGGGGCTCCCGGAAACGGCGGTGGTCCGGTCAGGCGGCAAACTCGACTATCAACAGAGCTTCGAGATCGGCCTCAGGGCGGCCGAAGAGTTTGTGAGGCTTGGCTACAAGCCGACCGCCGTCATCGCGACGAGCGACGACATGGCGATATCCTTCATGAGCCGGATCGGTGAGATGGGTTTCGGTGTTCCGGAGGATATTTCTATCGTTTCGTTCGACGGTTCCCCCGTCTGCGCCTTCTGCTTCCCGCCTTTGTCGACGATCGAGCAGCCGGTGGAAGAAATGGGCAAGGCTGCCGTCGCCATGCTCCTGGACGCCATCGAAAAGACCGGAGAGCCTGCGCCCGCCCGCAGGGTCATTCCAAGCCGTCTTATCATCCGGAAGAGCATGGCAATGCCGAGGGTGGGGTTTCACACAAGTCTGTAACTCCTGCGGTCACGCCAGCGCCCGCGCCCGCGCCGTCGCGAACGGCTCGCAAGCTGGGCGTCTCGTCCTGGCATGTGATGGATCGGATCGAATGTGAAGCATTCGGCTGGAAAGCCGATGTCTGTCGGGGGGCGACCGACCTCCGCCACCTCGGCGATCGGGAAAACCTTGAGATTCGGATTTGGCAGAGATTCTGCATAGTAGGCTCTTGTCCGGTCATCCGTTGCCCAGGCAAAGGCTTCGGGGTCGGCGCTGTCGACCAAGCGGGTCGCGATGCCGAAATTCCTCAGCGTTGCGGCAAACAGCGCCCATCTGCCGCCATACAGTCCGGCAGTTTCAGGAGCGGAATGCTGGCGGCGAGATTGGCGCCGAGAAAGAACGGAACCGACAGACGCTCCCGGCCTGCCGGAGGCGTCGTGACGCGGTGAACATTGGCGCGCAGGTCGCCGTTCGAGGCAGGCTCCAACAGTTCGCCGATGTTGACGACAAACGTGCCCGGCACCGGCTGCTGGTATCCAGCCGCCGTTGCCAGCATCGCCTTCCAGGCCGTCGACGGCATCCTGCGGGAGAAGCGTGACGAAGCCGCTATCCTTGTGTGCGCCGACGCCTTGATCGCTTCTCGTCTTGTCGCGGCCGGGGTTCCACACAGCAGGAATAGATTTTCATCAGGGAAGACCGCATGAGGCAATCCAGCCGCGATTGCCGACCGTGATCGCCTGTTTCGTCTGGAAAGCGACCGCTCTCGAGGTGTTCCTAAGAGAACGAATATTCTCCAAAGGTCTGCCGCATCAGCGATTTCTTCCTTTTGTATAGAAAATTAGTCGATAATAATTGCGGTCGGGATCCTGGGCTTTCGATCGCCGGGCTCGTCCAGACGAGAAGAGGGCGAACCTCACGTCCAGCAGGCGGAAGGCGTTCGCGATGTCGAACGACGGACCCGGTCCGACAGAGGAGCGCACCTGCCCTCTGCTGACAGGAAGATTGATCAACGAAGGAGTGTCCCATGACGTTGGATCTGATCGGCAGTTTGAAATCGGGGATCAGCTGGGTTCTTCAGCGGCAGCATACCGCGACGACGCAGCCCTCTGAACGTCCACAGTCTCGTGATGACGACCGGGATCTCACCGAGCGCGACGTCGAGTTCTCCTATTGGGCGGTCCGCGGCCCCTGGCATTGATCTGGAAGGGATCGTGCCGACGCCTGTCTTCGACAGAAGACGGATGCACGATCTTCCATGAGCCTCGATATGGTCCTGCGTGTTGATCGCTCGTCTTAGGCCCGCACATCGACAACGCTTTCATCGCGGGAGCGTCGCGCTGCCGCAGAGCTCAGTAAGGCAAGCCGACATAATTCTCGGCGAGCGCTTTCGAAGCTGCTTGCGAATGCGTGAGGTAGTCGAGTTCGGCCTCCTGGATCTTCTGGTCGAACGGCCCGGAGTCGGGAAAACGGTGCATCATCGTCGTCATCCACCACGAAAAGCGTACGGCCTTCCAGACGCGGGCGAGCGCGCGCTGCGAATAGGCGTCGATGCCGGCGTTCGAGCTTTCGGCATAGTGCTCCAGCAGGCCGGCAAACAGATAGTTCACGTCACTCGCGGCAAGGTTCAAGCCTTTGGCGCCTGTCGGCGGAACGATATGGGCGGCATCGCCGACAAGAAAGAGGCGACCGAAGCGCATGGGTTCGGCCACGAAGGAGCGGAGGGGCGCGATCGATTTTTCGAACGAGGGCGCCGTCTCCAAGGCCTCGGCATGATGGGCGGGGAGGCGCCGGCGTAGTTCGTCCCAGAAGCGGTCGTCGGTCCAGCTCTCCACGGTCTCGTCGAGCGCGCACTGGATATAGTAGCGGCTGCGCGTTTCCGAGCGCATGGAGCAGAGCGCGAATCCGCGCGGATGATTGGCATAGATCAGTTCATGGCTGACCGGCGCGACGTCCGAGAGAATGCCCAGCCAGCCGAAGGGATAGACCCGCTCGTAGCCGGTGATCGCCCTGTCCGGCACCGCCTTGCGGCTTGCGCCGTGAAACCCGTCGCAGCCGGCGATGAAGTCGCAATCTATACGATGCGCCGTGCCGTCCTTCTGAAAGGTGATGTAGGGTTTTGCCGTTTCGAAATCGTGCGGCTGGACGTCGGTCGCGTCGTAGATCGTGGTTGCGCCGCCGGCTTCGCGACGATCCATCAGATCGCGCGTCAATTCGGTCTGCCCATAGACCGTGACGCGTTTGCCGCCGGTCAGACCAAAAAGGTCGATGCGGTGATCGCGACCGTCGAAGGCCAGCGAGAACCCATCATGCGGAAGGCCTTCGGCGTGGAGCCGACGGCTGGCCTTCGCATGGTCCATCAGCGCGACCGTGCCTTCCTCCAGCACCCCGGCACGAACGCGCCCGAGGATGTACTCCCGGTCGACGCGGTCGATGATGACGTTGTCGATTCCCGCTTCCGTCAGAAGCTGGCCCAGCAGAAGCCCCGAAGGACCGGAGCCGATGATGGCGATCTGGGTGCGCATGTTTCCTCCCACGCTTCCTCTCCCGGTGTCACGTTCGGCGCCGATTGTGGGCGAGAGAAAACAGGCCGACAATGGACAATCCCGGCCGGAAATTGCACATATCGAACATGGTAGAAACGATCATGCCGCGCGATGTGCCCACCTATGAGCTCTATGGCGAACGGGCCGGTCAGGTGCCGGGCCTCTGGCTTCACTGCGAAAGCATTCCCTCGCGCAGCCGTCTGCATCACTGGGAAATTGGCGCCCACCAGCATGAGCGCTTTTTACAGATCCTGTACTTTCAGACGGGTTCGGGCGATGCCGTCTTTGGCGACGAGCGGCGTAGGATCGAGCCGGATACCGTGATCACCGTGCCTCCCGGCGTCAGTCACGGCTTCCGCTTTTCCAGGGATACGGACGGGCTCGTCATCACCATCCTCGCATCCCGTCTGAAGACGGTGCCCGGCGGGAGAAGTCCCCTGGGTGGCTGGCTCAGCGAACCGCGGGTGACGCGGCTCGACCGGACCGACCCGGACGCCGCCTATGTCAGGGAAACGCTGCTCCGGCTTGGTCGGGAATATGCCGGGAACCGCAACGGCCGAAACGATCTGCTCGATGCCTATGTCACCCAAGCCTTGCAATTGACGGCCCGCCTGTCGCAGGGCGGGGAGGGCGGGACGGCCGATGATGGAAGCCGGCGGATGGAGCAGCTGGACGCCCTGATCAACCGTCATCTGCGGGCGCACAGGCCGGTGTCGTTCTATGCTGCCGAACTCGGGATTTCACCGACGCATCTCAATCGCGTGGTGAAGGCCATGAGCGGGCAGGGAGCCCATCAACGGCTGACCGGCCGGCTGCTCGACGAGGCCAGGCGAGAGCTGGTCTTCACCTTCGGCACCGTTCAGGAGGTCAGCGACCGCCTGGGTTTCGCCGATCCTGCCTATTTCTCACGCTTCATCCTGAAGCATACCGGCTCGACCCCGCGCATGTGGCGTGAGGCCGAGCGCGCGAAACTCTAGCCATCGCTCATCCGCCATCGCTCATCGAAATGCCGGAACGCATCCATCGACTGCGATGCCTGGCGTCTTCAGGCATCGCCGCGCTGTCGGTATTCCAGCCTGTGACCGACCGGAAACCAGGGCCAGTCCCGCAGCTTGCCGAACAGGCCCCAGAGGCCGCCCGGCGAGAAGAGGGCGATGAGCAGGGTCAACAGGCCGAGAACGATCATGTAGCTTGCGCCGTAATGGCCGAAAAGGCGGGTTGCGGTGAAGTAGAGAAGGGCGCCCACGATCGGCCCTTCGAGGCGCCCGATGCCGCCGACCATGACGATGAAGATGCAGATCGACGACCAGTAGGGGTCGAAGCCCGAACTCGGAGAGATCCGCAGCTGCGCCATGTAATAGATGGCGCCGGCAAGGCCCGTTCCCATGGCGGCGACCACATAGATGCCGAACCGCATGCGGCCGACATTCACGCCCTGGCTCGCGGCCGAGACGGGATCGTCGCGCATGGCCGTCATGGCGAGGCCCAGTCGCGAGCGCAGCATCAGGAAGGTGCCGCCGACCGTGATGAGCAGCAGCAGGGCGCAGAGGATGGTGAGGCCGATCTCCCGCTGGTGGGCGGTGAACTGACCCATCGCCCGCAAGGTCATGCCGGACCCGGCATTGACCACCTGGAGATTGCCCGTCACCAGCCGGAAGACCTCGGCCAGCACCCAGGTTCCGATGGCGAAATACGGGCCGTCGAGCTTGCGCAGCAGCAGGTAGGAGGGGGCTGCGAGCAGAGCGGGCAGGATCATGGCCAGCGGCACCGACCAGAAGGGATTGAGACCTGCATAGACCGAGAGGACGAACAGCGAATAGCCGCCGGCTCCGATGAAGGCCTGCTGGCCGACGGAGACCATGCCGCCATAGCCGGCCAGCAGGTTCCACATCTGCGCGATCGCGATCAGGCAGGAGAGTTCGATGATCAACCGGATCTGGCCGCTGGATGCCCAGAACGGCATGGTGGGGATCGCCGCCAGAAGAAGGAGCGCGACGGTGATGGCGATCCGGCTGGAAAGCGTGTGCCGGTGGACGAGAATGGTGGACGCGGTCAAGTCTGCCTCCTATCGACGGGACATGATGCCCTGGGGGCGCCAGGCGAGAACCAGGAGAAAGACGAGGTGGCCGGCCAGAATGCCCCAGCCGGGATCGATGCGGGAGCCGACCACCTGGGCCACGCCGAGGATCAGGCCGCCGGCAAAAGCGCCCCAGATGGAACCCATCCCGCCGATGATCACGGCCTCGAAGGCGTAGATCAGTTGCGCCCCGCCGTCGGCCGGAGAGACCGTCGTGCGGGCGGCCTGGAAGACGGCCGCGATGCCGAGGATCGCCACCGCAATGGCCGTCGCCTTGGCGTAGACGATCTTGGTGTCGATGCCGCTCAGGGTCGCCGCGTCCTTGTCCGCCGCCGATGCCCGCAAGGCGCGGCCGAAGCGGGTGGTCTTCAGGACGACATGCAGGCCCCAGGTCAGCAGGGCCGCGACCGCGACGATGCCGAGGGGCAGGACGCCGACATGGATCCCGCCGAGGTCGATCGACTGGATGGCGAGCGCGCCGGCATCGAGCGAGCGCGTGTCGGCCTGCCAGATCGTCAGCATCAGGTTCTGCAGCGCCAGCGACAGCCCGAAGGTCGCGATGAGCGAGGGCAGGGGATCGTTGCCGACGAGGTGGTTGAGGATACCGCGTTGCAGGCCCCAACCGATCAGCGCGCCGAGAGGGATCATCAGCAGCATGATGAAGCCGGGCCCGAGGCCAAAGGCTGCCGAGACCGAGATACCGATCAGCGCCAGGAGGATCACGAGATCGCCATGCGCGATATTGACGATGCGCATCACGCCGAACATCAGCGACAGGCCGATCGCATATTGTGCATAGAGGCCGCCGAGCAGCAGCCCCTGGATAACGGCGTCAACCCAGGTCATGTTTCACTCCGAAATAGGCTTGGGTGATCTCGTCTCGCGTCACCTCGGACGATCGGCCGGACAGCGTGATGCGTCCCTCCAGCATGCAGTAGACCCGGTCGGAACTCCGGCTGGCGAGGGAGACGTCCTGCTCGACCAGGACGATCGCGGTGCCGGCCTGCCGGATGACCGGCAGCATGTCGTAGATTTCCGCGATCACCTTCGGCGAGAGGCCGAGGCTGATTTCGTCGCAGAGAAGCAGCTTCGGCTGCGTCATCAGGGCGCGGCCGATCGCGACCATCTGCTGCTGCCCGCCCGAGAGGTCCTCGACGGCTTGTGCCCGGCGCTCGGCCAGAATCGGAAAGAGGTCGTAGAGCCGCTCCAGCGTCCACGGGCGCGTGCCCGCCGCCGGTTGGCCGGCGTGATCCGCCGCGACCCGCAGATTGTCCTCCGCCGTCATGCCCCGAAACAGCCGGCGGCCTTCCGGAACCAGCGCCAGCCCGCGCGAGACCAGCGCATGCGCCGGGGTTTTCGACACGTCCAGGCCGCAGAATGTCAGCGACCCGTCCCGGATCGGCACGAGGCCGACGAAGGTTTTCAGCAGCGTGGACTTGCCCGCACCATTGGCACCGATGAGGGCGACCACCTCGCCGGGCTGGATATCGAAATCGATGGAAAACAGGGCCTGGAAATCGCCATAGCCGGCGCAAAGCGCGCGCGCCGTCAGAAGAGGAGACGCGCTCATGCTTCGATCCCCATATAGATGCGGCGTACGTCGGGATTGTCGATCACCTCCTGCGGTTTGCCGTCAGCGATCTTCTCGCCGAAGCTCAAAACGAGAAGACGCTCGGCCACGGCCATCACGGCGTGCAGGACATGCTCGATCCAGATGATCGTGATGCCCCGATCGCGCACCTGCCGGATCAGCGACACCAATTGCCCGGCTTCGGCTTCCGTGAGCCCGCCGGCGATCTCGTCGAGAAGAAGGAGTTTCGGCTCGCCCGCAAGGGCCCGGGCCAGTTCCAGCCGCTTTCGATCGAGCAGGGTCAGGCCGCCGGCGGGGAGATTGGCCTTGCCGGCGAGCCCGCAATCCTCCAGCAGCGCGGCGCAGGAGAGATAGGCCTCGCGCTCGCTGCGACCGGCTGCAAAGCGGGCGGCGACGAGCAGGTTTTCGAAGGTCGTCATCTTGGCGTAGGGGCGGGGGATCTGATAGGTCCGCCCGATCCCCCTCATGGCCCGCCTGTAGGAGGGTTCGCGACCGAGCGGCGTGCCACTGAGCGTGATCGCGCCTGTGTCGAAGGCGATGTCGCCCGAGATGAGGTTGAACAGACTGGTCTTGCCGGCCCCGTTCGGCCCGAGAACGCCCAGGACTTCCCCGCGGGCAAGCTCGAAACTGACGTCCTGCACCACTTTCAGAGCCCCAAAACTCTTGGAAAGGTTGCGAACGGAAAGAAGAACCTCCTTTCCGTCCGCTTGCGTCTGCTGTCCGGATGGCGTCACCAAGACTTCATCTCCAGGCTGCTTTCCGGCTTCATGATGGGATAAAGCCCGGTCTCGACGATCTTCAGGTCGTAGGGCCATTTTTCGCCCTTGCGCCACTGCCCGCCCAGAACCGGCGTCTTCGAGACATTCGGGTGAGGTCCCTTGCTCCAGTTGACGTTGCCGACCACCGTGTCGAGGTTTGTTGCCTTCAGCGCGTCGCGGATGGCGGCACGGTCCATCGGGTCGCCGGAACGCTTCAGCGTGTCCACGATGATCTCCCACATGGCATGGCTGTAGCCGAGCGGCTGGGTCCACTGCTTGCCGGTCGCCTTTTCCCAGTTTGCCGCGAGATCGGCGGAGCTCTCGCCGGTCAGGGTGGATTTGTAGGGGAAGGCAGGCGTCCACCAGACCTCGGTCGACATGCCGGTGCCGAGCGTTCCCATGGCCTCGACGGCGGAGGGAAATAGAAGGCCGGCCGCGACGGTCATGATCTTGGGCTTGAAACCCTGCTGCGCCATCTGGATGGTCGCCGTCCTCAGGTCGGCCGGGAAGACCAGGCCGCCGAGAATTTCGCAGCCGGCTTCCTTGAAGGCACTGATCTGCGACGAGAAGTCATTGGTCCGGATCTCGAATTTCGACGGTGCGATGACCTCGAAGCCGGCGGCGCGCATGGCCGGGGGCAGGCCGATCTTGTCGTCGCCCCAGACCTCGCCGTCCGCGTTGCGCGGCAGCAGAAGGCCGACCTTCTTGTTGCTCTCGAGGCCGTTCCACATGTTGACGAAGGTCTGGACGATGTCTTCCAGGCCCCAGAAGAAGTGGTAGGTCCAGTTGAAGCTCTGATCGGCGCCGCCGCGCGGCATGATGACGGCCTGCCAGGGCGCGCTGGACGAGAGGGTGGGCACCTCGAACAATTCGCCCTGTTCGGAGACGGGAAGCGTCACATCCGTCGTCGAGGCCGGTATCAGCATGTGGACGCCGTCGTTCTGGCACAATTCCCCGGCCAGCTCCGCTGCACGGTTGGGGTTGGACTGTGCGTCTCGTTCGATGATCTCGAGCGCGTAGGTCTTGCCGCCGATCTCGAGACCTTTGGCCAGATGCTTGCGGATGAATTCGACCGCAAAGGCGTCCGTTTCTCCGAAGGGCGCCATCTGTCCCGTCTGGGGGGTGATGAAGCCGATCTTGATGGTCTGTGCCGATTGGGCGCGCAGATAGGATGGCGCCGCAAGGACCGCGGCGCCCGTGGCGAGTGCCTTGAGGGTCGTGCGCCGCGTCACGCCACCGTCCTGCGGACCACTCTCATGTCTGCCAGTCTGATACCGGAATGTCATATCGAAACCTCCCTTGGCCGATCGCGCGTCATCCCCTGATGCGTCGCGTCGATCGACAGCTCTCCCAGATGCCGCGCCCTCCAAGCGCGGACCGCGACCCACTCGGGCACTGCGGTGGACAGGAGCTTAGACGCGGCAATTTATCCTGTCCCACCCACCTCCCACCCCTTTGGACGTTTGGGCGCGGAGAGACAAAACAAGTGTCCCTGCCCGTCAAGCCTCCTCCGTCGTAATCACTATTCTTGTTGTCGGGGCGACTGAGCCCTGGATCTACTGGGAGGTAACCGACATGCCCGAAGCTGCGACGAACGAATTCTGGCGCGACATCAAGCCGATCGAGAACGTGTTCAAGCCGGACGCGAAACCCGAAGTCTATCTTCCCAACGCCGCGACCGATGACGAACGCTATTACGTTCCCCTGACCGAAACGGTCTCGACCCGCCCGTTGTGGATCTCGCCGGACCGCAACATGTGGTGCGATATCCTGATGGCGAAGAAGGCGGGTCTGGTAAACCGCCATTATCATCCGCACGAAGTCTTCGCCTATACGATCTCGGGCAAGTGGGGCTATCTGGAGCACGACTGGACCGCCTCAGCTGGCGACTTCGTCTACGAGACGCCCGGCGAGGGGCATACGCTCGTCGCCTATGAAAGCGACGAACCCATGCGCGTCCATTTCAAGGTGACGGGACCGCTCATCTGGCTGGACGAGGACGGCAACTCGGCCGGCACCTTCGATGTGCATGATTACATCGCGCTGGCACGGGCCCATTACGAAAAGGTCGGCCTCGGTGCCGCCTACATCGACGGTCTTTTCCGCTGATGGACGGGGCACTGACGGATCGGGCACCAGCGGATCGGGCAAACGACAAGGGCATCCTGTCCGCGGTCTGGCACGCGGCCAAAGACATCCGGATCGAGCGGCGGGTTCGTCCCGCCCTCGAGCCGGGCGAGGTGCGCCTGCGTGTCACGCGCTGCGGGATCTGCGGTTCCGACATGCATGAATTCCTGAACGGCCCGCATGCCATCCCGGTGAAAGAGCCACATCCGATTTCGGGCGTGGTTGCGCCGCTGGTCCTCGGCCACGAGTTCACCGGCGAAGTGGTCGAGATCTACGGCGCCTGCGGAGCCGTGAAGGTCGGACAGAGAGTGGCGGTGGAGCCGGAATACCGCTGCGGCGCATGCGCCGCCTGCCTGCAGGGAGACTACAATCTCTGTGAAAAGATGGGATTTGCTGGGTTGATGGGACATGGCGGCATGGCGGAGGAGGCCGTCGTTCCCCACTACATGCTGCACATCCTGCCGGATGCGGTGACCGACCGTCAGGCTGCCGTTCTGGAGCCGGCCGCGGTTGCCCTGCATGCGCTGCGACGCTCTGGCCTGACGGCGGGACAAAGTGTCGCCGTTGTCGGTGCCGGCCCCATCGGGCTTCTGCTCGTGCAGCTGTCGGCCGTTGCCGGGGCGAAACGGATCGTCGTCAGCGACGTGTCGGATGCAAGGCTTGCGCGCGCGCGGGCGCTGGGCGCGACCGAAACCGTCAACAGCCTGTCGGGCCATCTGCCGACGCAGGCCCGCGGCGTGGACGTGGCTTTCGAGGCCGTCGGCGTGCAGCCGGCGCTCGACGATGCCATCCAGTCTGTCCGCAAGGGTGGCAAGGTCGTGCTGGTCGGGCTGTTCGGCGCACCCGCCCGCGTCGATGCCTTCGACCTCGTCAACCGCGAGGTGGAGATCATACCTTCGTGCGGCTACCGGCATGTCTATGCCGACCTGATCGGCATGATCGCCGGCGGACTGTTCGATCCCTCGCTGATCGTCACCCGGGAAGTGCCGCTCGCCGAAGTGGTGGCCAGCGCCTTCGAGAGACTGGCGGCGCCGAACGACGACGTGAAGGTGCTGGTCGTTCCGTAGCGACCGGCACGACGTGCATCGACCCATGGCCTGGTTGGAGGAACCCCATGACGTTTGAACCAAAACTGTTCTCAGACAAGACCGTCGTCGTCATCGGCGGAACGTCCGGTATCGGTGCCGCGACGGCCGAAGCCTTCAGCGCGCTCGGTGCCCGGACGCATGTCGCCGGGCTGATGACGGGCGCGAAGGCGGGTTTGGCCGGCATCACCGCGTCCGAGATGGATGTCCGGTCGACCGCGGATCTGGAAAATTACATTTCCGCCTTCGAGAGCATCGATGTGCTGGTCAACTGCGCCGGGGTCAGCCGCGACCGGGACGAGTGGACGTCCCAGTCCTTTGCCGAGGTGATGTCGATCAACCTGTACTCCATCCTGACAGCCTGTCGCACCGCGCGTCCGCGCATGCCGGCCGGCGGCGCGATCGTCAACATCGCGTCGATGTATTCCACCTTCGGCTCGGGGGATCGGCCGGCCTATGCGTCCTCCAAGGGCGCCGTCGTGCAGCTGACAAAATCGCTGGCGCAGGAATATGCGCCGGCGATCCGGGTCAATGCCGTCGCACCGGGTTGGATCGTGACGCCGCTGTCGAAGACCCTTCTCTCGGACACGGAGGCCTCCGGACCGATTCTCGCCCGCATCCCCTTCGGCCGCTGGGGTGAGCCGAAAGAGATCGCGGATCCGATCGTCTATCTGGCGAGCCCTGCGGCCGGCTACATCACCGGAGCGATCCTCCCGATCGATGGCGGCTACCTCACCGTCTGATGCATGCCGGTCCATTAGAAAATGTGCAGTCGACTGACAATCCGCCGCGCAAGAGGTTTGACGGAAGACTTGCGTTTTGTCACACTCCCCTGGCCCTCCGCGGACCCCTTGGGAGCCGTGGCCGGGGCAGGGAGGATACATTGAATATAAGGCCGGGCGTTGTCGCCCTCCCGAGCGCCGTCTCGGGAGGGGTGACCTTTGACACGCGCGTCGTCGCGCCACATGAGCGGATCGATCTCTGGGAGGAGCATTGCGCCGAGCAGGTCGTCGGGCTGCGATGTTCGTGCCTGTCCGAACAGGGGCTGAACGCGCGCTACCATTACTTCGACCTCGGGCGCATGAAGATGATCGACATCGCCGGCGACGAGCACTTCATCGAGCGGACGCCCAGCCTGCTGCGTCGGCGGGAAAAGGACAGCGCCTTCCTGACGGTGATCCTCGACGGCAAGGTCTTCGTGAACCGGGCAGGACGATGTCTGGTGGCGGAAGCGGGCGACGTCGTCCTCTACGACACCAATCAGGCCTATATGCACGGTTTCCCGGCTTTCGCCCGCCAGGCTATCTTCGAAATTCCCGGGGAGGATTTTCGGGATCGTTTCGGCGACTGGAGTTTGCGGGACGTCGTCCACTTCGGCGGTTCGACCAATCCCGCACGGATGATTCCGCTGGCGCTGCACGACGTGATGCGCGAGGTGCAATCCTCTAGTATCACGGGCGAAAGGGTCGGTGCCGCGCTCGAGAAGAAGGTCTGGGACGTCATGGAGACGGCCTATTCCCTCGTCAATGGCGGCGAGCGCTCCACCTATCACGCCCAGTTGCTGCTGCGGGCTCGCAAGTACATCGCCGATCGCCTTGGAGATCCGGATCTCAATCCCACGGCGATCGCCGATTTCATGGGCATCAGTCTGCGCCAGCTGAACCGTCTTTTTCAGGGGGAGCGGCTGTCGCTGGTCGCCCATATCCAGGAGAAGAGGCTCGAAGGCGCCCGTCGCGATCTCCTGCAGAGCGGCGCCTGCAAGATGAGCGTCTCCGATGTCTGTTACAAATGGGGCTTCAAAAGCCTCGCGCATTTCTCGCACAAATTCAGCGAGCGATACGGCGTCAGCCCATCGCGCTGTCGGTGAGGTCCCCGCGCCTGAACTTGCGGGAGAAGGCTTGGCAGCGGAGGTCGATTTCGGTGCTGTCGGTCGCTCGGGCGAGCGATGTTGCCGCCTTCGTCGCCGCGTTCTCTCTTCAGAGATCTTCCGGCCGCCTCTGCACGATCAATTCGCGCGCCGCTTCAAGGTCCCATCCAAGCGGACGGTCGTCGGCGTAAGGGGGGATACTGGAGCGGAAATAGCGGTAAAGGCGATCGGTGCCCTCGGCGCGGGGGGCGATCGCGTGGCGGAATTCGTGTGCCTGCGCGGCGCTTGCATATTCGATCGCAAGGATCTGCTCGGCATTGTCGATGATGGCCAGCAGCTTGTTGGCGGCGGCAGTGGGGTGGGCGAGGAAATCCTCCTGATTGCCGGAGGTCACGCCGCCGTCGAGGCTGGCGGGCAGGGCGAGGCGGCGGTTGTCCGCGGCGAGGGCGGCGGCCGTGTAATGGGCGATCATGTAGCCGGAGCCGGCGCCCGGATCCGCGGCGAGGAAGGCGGGCAGGCCGCTGACCAGCGGGTTGACCAGCCGGTCGGTCCGGCGCTCGCTGATGGCTGCAACCTGCGCCATCGCGATCGCGAGACCGTCCAGCGCCTGTGCCAGAGCCGGTGAGACGGCATGTGCTTCGGAGAAGACCAGGGGCTGCTCGATCGTGCCGCCGATCGCCGGATTGTCGGTGACGGATGCCAGTTCGCGGTTCACGACGACCGCCGTCGCCTCGAAGACATCACGGGCGGCACCGTGGACATGGGGAACCGAGCGCAGGCTGAGCGCATCCTGCGTCCGCGCGCCGGCCGCGGCCGCAATCAGACCGCTGCCGGCGAGCAGGTGCCGCAGCGTTCCGCCAACCTGCAGAAGTCCGGGTGACGGCCGGAGCGCCAGCACCTCGGCGTCGAACGCCGTCATCTGCGCGCCGAGCGCCTCCAGCGTCAGCGCGGCGATCGCGTCCGCCCAATCGAGCAAAGCTTCGGCCCGCGCCAGCGCCAGGGCGCCGAGGCCGGTCGAGCAGGCGGTGCCGTTGACGAGGCTGAGGCCTTCCTTCGCCTCCAGCACCAGCGGCTTCAGCCCGAGCGCCATCAGGGCGTCCGCGCCCGTCATCGCCGCACCCTTCAGGCGTGCCCGACCTTCGCCGATCAGCACCAGGGCGATATGGGCATTGTGGGTGAGATAGCCGGCCGAGCCCCGGGAGGGGACATCCGGCACGCAGTCTTCGCGCAGGAAGTTGCAGAGCCTTTCGACCAGGTCGGGACGAACGCCGGAATGGCCGTGCGACAGATTGCCGATCTGTGCCGCGATGATGGCACGCACCGAGGATGCCTCCAGGAGAGGGCCGATGCCGCAGGCGTGGCTGAGGACGATGTTGCGCGACAGACGGCTCTGCGACGCGCGATCGACCACCGTATCGGCCAGCGCGCCGACGCCGGTGGTGATGCCATAGGCCCGGACGCCGCTCTCGACGATCGCGGCGACGATCCGGTTTGCCATCTCCACCCGCTCGCGGGCCGCCTGCGACAGCACGATCGTTGCGCCGCCTGCAATTGCCGCGATCTCGCGCCAGCCGAGACGCTTGTTCAGCGGAATTTCCTGCATGATCAGCTCCCGAAATGGCCGATGAACTGGCGAAACTCCGGGGAGGCACCGGCACCGAAGACATGTTCGGGCGGTCCGTCGCAGTTGATTTCCCCGGATTTCATGAAGATGACCCGGTTGGAGACCGTTCGGGCGAAGCTCATTTCGTGGGTGACGACCAGCATGGTCATGCCTTCTTCTGCAAGCGCGCGCATGACGCGCAGCACCTCGCCGACGAGTTCCGGGTCCAGCGCCGAGGTCGGCTCGTCGAACAGCATGACCTTGGGCTTCATGGCGAGCGAACGGGCAATCGCTGCGCGCTGTTGCTGGCCGCCGGAGAGGTGGGCCGGATAGGCATGCCGCTTGTCGGCGATCCCGACCTTTTCCAGCAGCGCTTCCGCCTCGGCGATGCAGTCGGCACGCGGTCGCTTCAGCACATGCATCGGGCCTTCGATGACGTTCTGCAGGATCGTCATATGGGACCAGAGATTGAACGATTGGAAGACCATGCCGAGTTCCGAGCGCATGCGGTCCACCTGCCGCCGGTTGGCCGGCACCGTTTTGCCGCGCCGCTGCTCCATCTGGATCGTTTCGCCATCGACGACGATCTCGCCGGCATCGGCGATCTCCAGCATGTTGATGCAGCGCAGAAAGGTCGATTTGCCCGAACCGCTGGCGCCGAGCAGCGAGATGACGTCGCCGTCATGGGCATCGAGCGAAATGCCGCGCAAGACCTCATGCGGCCCGAAGCTCTTGCGGATATTGCGAACGGAAAGGCGGGTTGCGCTGGCCATGGCTGTTCCAATCGTGGGGGCATTCGCGGCGGTCATCGCTGCGCCACCGGAAAGAGCGGCGCCGTGCGACGATGCGGCGTCAGTCGATATTCGAGCAACGCCATCACCTGGAGAATGAGGAAGTTGAGGATGAGGTAGATCGCAGCGGCGCAGAGAAAGACCTCCATGGTCCGGTAGGTCTGCGCGATCAGCCGTTGTGCGACGCCCGTGACCTCCCAGACCGTCACGAGGCTGGCGAGCGCGGTGGACTTCACCATCATCATCACTTCTGTCGAATAGGCGGGCAGGGCGTTGCGAAAGGCGATAGGGGCAAGGATGCGGCGGGTCAGGAGGAAGCCGGACATGCCGACGGCGCGCGCCGCCTCGATCTCCTTTGCCGGAATGGAGCGCAGACCGAAGCGAAAGATCTCGGCAGTATAGCCGGCCGTGCAGAGCGCCAGCGACATGACCGCGCAGACGAAGGGCTCCCGCAGCGCCGGCCAGAGGAAACTGTAGCGGATGAAGCCGAACTGGCCGAGGCCGTAGAAGATCAGGAACATCTGGATCAGCAGCGGCGAGCCACGGAAGACGAAAATGTATCCCTTGGCAAAACCGCGGGCGACCGGGTTACCGCCTACCCGCATCCAGACCACCAGCAGGGCCAGAAGCCCGCCAAAGACGACGGACAGCGAAAACAAGGCGAGCGTCATCGGCAGGGCCGCAATCAGCGTCACCATTGTGGAGGCCATGAAGTCGAGATCCATAGAAATGCCTCCTCAGGCCTGGCCGATGCCGCTCGGCATGCTGCGATTGGCGCGGTGCTCCGCACGGTTGAAGACCCTGTCGGACAGGCTGGTCAGCAGCAGGTAAAGGCAGCCGCCAACGATGAAGAACAGGAAATGCTGGCGCGTCGAGCCTGCGGCGATCTGGCTGGTGCGCATCAGGTCGGCCAGTCCGGTGACCGAGACCAGCGCGGAATCCTTGAGGCTCAGCTGCCAGACATTGCCGATGCCGGGGATCGCGAAACGGAACACCTGCGGTGCGACGATACGCCGGAAACGCAGCAGGCGTGGCATGCCGATCGCCTGCGCCGCCTCCAGTTCGCCCTTGGGAATGGCGAGAAAGGCGCCACGGTAGACCTCTGCCTGGTACGCGCCGGAAATGATGCCGACGGCCAAGGCGCCGGCGGCAAAGGAGGGCAGGCCGAGAAAGCCTTCGAACCCCATGGCCGCCCCGATCGCCGTCACGAGGCTCGATCCGCCGAAATAGACGAGATAGATGATCAGCAATTCCGGCACGCCGCGGAAGATGGTGGTGTAGGCACTGCCGAGGCCGCGGGCCAGACGACTGCCCGAAAGCTTGGCCCAGGCGATCAGCGTGCCGAAGACCATGCCGATCAACAGCGCGGTCGCCGTCACGCAGAGCGTCATCAGCGCGGCGATCAGAAGCAGCCCGCCCCAGCCGCTCGGGCCGAAGCCGATGGTTTGCAGAATTGTCATGCGCGAGCCGCCCTTCTTGTCCGTTGCGCGCGCCGCTTTGGGCACCGGGATGGATCATGGATCGATGCACTGCACACCCAAGGCCACCGCCACCGATCCTCAAGATCGGGGCGGCGACTGTCGTGCTTCAGGGGGTGACGTCCGTCTTGAACCACTTCATGGACAGCGTCTTGATCGTGCCGTCGTCGAGGGCCGACTGGATCGCCTTGTTGAACAGGTCGCGCAGATCGGTATCGGCCTGGCGCAGGCCGAGGCCTTCGCCGCTGCCGAAGATGGTGCCGCCGATTTCCGGGCCGGTGAAAGCCAGCGTGCCGTTCGATTTCTCGAAGGCCGAAATCAGATAGACGGCATCGTCGAAGACAAGGTCGATCCGGCCGCTCTCGAGGTCGAGATCCCGCTCGGCGCCCGTCTTGTATTCCCGCACCGTGGCGATGGAGCCGAAATTGTCGTAGATGAACTTGGAATAGACGGTTGCGGCCTGAATGCCGATCGTTTTCCCGGCAAAGGCCTCCTTGAGGCTGTCGATCTCCTTGACGCCGGTTGCGCCGGGATCGAGCTTGATGACCGTGCCGGTTCCCGTGGCGTTGGCCAGCGGGCTGTCTTTCGCCGTCGCGAAGGCGGCGTGCGTATGCGCATAGGGGATGGTGAAGTCGATGATCTTCTTGCGCTCTTCGGTGATCGATAGCGCGTCCATGATCACGTCGTACTTGCCGGCCGTCAGGGCCGGGATCATGCCGTCCCAGTCGGACGCGACCAGCTTGCAGTCCACTTTCATGTGATCGCAGAGATATTTGGCAAGCTCCGGTTCGAAGCCGCCGAGCGTGCCGTCGGGATTGGTGAGGTTCCAAGGCGCATAGGCGCCCTCAAGGGTAATCGTAACGGTCTTCCAGTCTTTCGCCGTCACGACCGATGCGGTCAGCGCGGCGGCAGACAGGGACGCAAGCGCAAGCGCGCCCGCCGTCAGAATGCGTGTGAACTTCATGATCCGGTTCCTCTCGGAGTTTGATGGCATTCCCTTGGCCGATCTGCGCCGGCTTGCTTGAGAACAACGCTGCGCACGTTCTCGTGAAGCGATGTTGTATATGGGACCATATGTATTTTCTTGTGGTAAGCAAGAGGCAAGGCTTTATTGAGAAGCACATTTTTTTCTGCTCAAGGATTAGCCAGATGAGTCGCAGATCCGATAAGTCGCCGGCGCTAAGCTGGGACGGCACCGAAGGGGATGGTGCGCCGCTTTATGCCGGTGTCAAGCAGATGATCCTCGGCCGGATCCAGAGCGGCGAATGGCCGCCGCGCCACCGCGTGCCCTCCGAGAACGAACTGGTGGCCGAACTCGGCGTCAGCAAGATGACGGCCAACCGGGCGCTTCGCGAACTGGCGAGCGAAGGCGAGCTCGTGCGCATCCAGGGCGTCGGCTCGTTCGTGGCGGAACGCAAGGGCTATTCCGAGCTGTTCGAGGTTCGCAATATCGCCGACGAAATTAAGGCGCGGGGCCATGTACACCGGGCGCGCGTCGTGGTTCTCGCCGGCGAGAACGCGTCGCCCGAGATTGCCGATGCGCTCAGTCTTCCCATCGGGGCCGACGTCTTTCATTCGTTGATCGTGCACAGTGAAAACGGCGTGCCGGTGCAGATCGAGGATCGGTTCGTCAATCCGCAGATGGCGCCCGATTATCTGGCGCAGGATTTCGCGGTGGAGACCCCGAACGCCTATCTCATGATCGCCGCGCCGCTCAGCGGGTCGGAACACGTGGTTGAGGCGGCGATGCCGCAGCCATGGGAGTGCAAGCTGCTGGTTATTCTGCCGTCCGAACCCTGCCTGACCATTCGGCGGCGGACATGGTCCTTGCAGAACAACGTCTCCGTCGCCCGCCTCGTCTACCCAGCCAGCCGCTACCGCCTGGAATCCAAAAGTGGGAAAATCGAGCCGGAATAGACAAGACGTATAGGGAACTGAGGTCGTCGACCTTTCCGACCCTCGATGTCTTCAACCCAGGAGGTCAAAGGGCGTCGGGGATTTCACGGACGAGATCGATCGACAGCCGTCCGTCTTCGAGATTGTCATCCGTCAAAAGCGCCGCTTCCGGCAAGTCCTACCCTGTTCTCAGCGGTTGGTGCAGAACGATTTGGCTTTTGCCGTGTTCGGATTGAAGAGATCGCGGCAGAAAGATTCGCATGTTCCGAAGTGCGGGATTTTGAGGGAACGAAGGCTTTGCATTCCATCGCCGGCTTTGCCACAAAAGGTGTCGCCATGCCCAGGAAGGTCGGACCCTGATGCCACTTGAGAACCCGCGCGCTTTCCTCGCCTCGCTCTTCCACGCCGCCGTTCGCGCGGCCGATCCGCTGGAGGCGATCCGTGCCCATCTCCCGGCGCGACCTAGGGGTCGCACGGTGGTGATCGGCGCGGGCAAGGCGGCGAGCCAGATGGCGCAGGCGCTGGAAAGCGTGTGGGATGGGCCGCTGGAAGGCGTGGTCGTTGCGCGGCACGGCCCGGTTGCGGCGTGCTCGCGCATCCGGGTGCTGCAGGCGGCGCACCCGGTTCCCGACGAGGCGGGCATCGCCGGGGCGCAGGCCCTGATGGCGGCGGTGCGCGGCCTGACGGGGGACGATCTCGTCATTGCGCTGATCTCCGGCGGCGGCTCCGCGCTCCTGCCGTCGCCGCCGCCGGGCTTCGCGCTTGCCGACGAGGTGGCGCTGAACGAGGCCTTGCTCGCCTCCGGCGCGCCGATCTCAGCGATGAACGTGGTGCGCAAGCATGTCTCGATGATCAAGGGCGGGCGGCTCGCAGCGCTCGCCTTTCCGGCCCGCGTCGTCAGCCTCGTCGTCTCCGACGTTCCCGGCGACAACCCGGCCTTCGTCGCCTCCGGCCCGACCATTCCCGATGCCGCCGGTCGCGAAGATGCGCTGCGGGCGATCCGCGACTACCGGATGAACGTTCCGCCCCGCATTCTCCAACATATCGCCACGGCGGAGACTTTGCGTCCCGACGATCCGGCCTTTGCAGGGCACGAGGCCCATGTCATCGCGTCCGCCCGTGTCTCGTTGCAGGCAGCGGCGCGCTTGAGCCTTGAGGCCGGCGTGACGCCGCTGATCCTGTCCGACCGGATCGAGGGGGAAGCGCGCGATATCGGCCGCATGCATGCGGCGCTGGCGATGGAGTTTCAGGCAAGCCGTCCGCCGCAGGAGGGCCCGATGGTTCTGCTCTCGGGCGGGGAAACGACCGTCACGATCGGACCCGAGGGTGCGGGCAAAGGCGGGCGAAACACNAAGCCGTCCGCCGCAGGAGGGCCCGATGGTTCTGCTCTCGGGCGGGGAAACGACCGTCACGATCGGACCCGAGGGTGCGGGCAAAGGCGGGCGAAACACCGAACTGCTGCTGGCCGCTGCCATCGACCTCGACGGCACCTCCGGCATCACCGCGCTTGCGGCCGACACCGACGGCATCGACGGCTCGGAGACCAATGCCGGCGCCTTCTGCGATGGCGGAACCGCCGCGCGTATCCGGGCGGCTGGCGGCGAGCCGCGCGCCCACCTCGCGCGACACGACGCCTGGTCCGACTTCTCTGCATCGGGCGACCTGTTCGAGACAGGCCCGACCGGCACGAACGTCAACGACTTCAGGGCCTTTCTGCTGGTCTAGGCTCCCAACTACTCTGACATTTCGGTCCGTCGCCCGCTTGTTACTTTCGTGGCTGCCATTGTGACCCAGCCGGATAATAGGACATGCGCCGACCTTCTCATGTAGGAGCGAGCATGGACCGTCGCCCGCTTCACGGCCGATGATGCCTGGACGCTGGGAACCCGGATGCGGCTATCGGCGGTGGCCGCCCGCCTGCCGGAAGCCACAAGACAGATGCGGCGGATGCTGATCGATCGGGCGACACGATCCATTCCGGTTCATCAGAGCTCGAACAGCGCGAATAGCTTGAACATTGAGCCATCGCCGATCTGCCTAGTTCAGGACGGGCGCAACCTCGTTTACCGTTCTGAGACCGTTGACGGCTTCCTCGAAAAGCATCTGCGAATAGGCGTGATGCGTGATGCCGCGTTGGAGGTCGTCCTTGGTCAGTTCGTCCACGAAGGTGCCGCGTTGCATGACGAGCACGCGGTCGCACATATGGGCGATCACGGACAAGTCGTGGCTGACGAGGACATAAGTGAGATTGCGTTCGTCGCGCAGGTCGCAGAGGAGGTTGAGCACCTCGGCCTGGACGGAGACGTCGAGTGCCGACGTCGGTTCGTCGAGGAGGAGGATCTCCGGCTCGAGCATCAGGGCACGGGCAATCGCGACGCGCTGACGCTGGCCGCCGGAAAGCTGGTGGGGGAAGCGGTCCGCGAACGTCTCTGGCAGGCCGACCTGGCGGAGGGCAGGGCCGACACGGTCCCATCCCGGCCCCTTGTCCATGGCGCGGATCGGCTCGGCCAGAACCCGCTGGATGCGATGGCGCGGATGGATCGAGCCGTAGGGATCCTGGAAGACCATCTGGGCGAGCAGCAGTTGCTCGCGCCGGCGATCGGGATCGACGGGTTCACCGCCAAGGCGGATCGAACCTTCCCAATGGCGATCGAGGCCCGCGAGCGACCGCAGAACAGTCGATTTTCCGCAGCCGGATTCGCCGACGATCCCGAGCGTTTCGCCCTTGCGCACCGAGAAGGACACGGATTTGACGACCTGTGTGCGGGCGGTGCCCTGCCCGAAGGAGACGGAGAGGTTTTCGACATCGATCATGGCGCTGCTCCGGCTTCGTTGATGGCCCGACGATCGAGAACCGGCAGTCGGGAGACGGGATGTTTCGGGTCGGGCATGGCGGCGATCAGGCCGCGCGTATAGGGATGCTTCGCCTCTTCGAGCCGCGTCAGCGTTTCCACCACGCGCCCCTGATACATGACCAGAACCCGCTCGCAGAACGAGGCGACCATGCGGATGTCGTGGCTGATGAGCAGGAGGGCCGAGGCGTTTTCCCGCACCAGTTCGTCGAGCAGCCGCAGTACGTCGCCGCGCACGCTGACGTCGAGGGCCGAGGTCGGCTCGTCCGCGATGACGAGGCGGGGTTTGGAGAGCAGCATCATGGCGATCATCACGCGCTGGCCCATGCCGCCGGAGATCTGGTGCGGGTAGAGCGCCATCGTCCGCTCGACATCGGCGATGCGGACGCGGCCGAGCATGTCGGCGGCCAGCGCAGTGGCCTGCTTGCGGCTGATCTTCTGGTGCAGCGTCGCGGCTTCCGCCACCTGCTTGCCGACGGTCAGGACCGGATTGAGCGAATAGCGCGGGTCCTGCATGATCAGCGCCATGCGGTTGCCGCGCAGGCCGCGCATCGCCTTTTCGCTGCGCGTCAGAAGCGGCGCGCCTTCGAAGTCCATCGCCGCTGCCTCGATCCGGGCGGCCGGCGGCAGGAGGCGCATGACGGCGCGGCCGAGCGTCGATTTGCCCGAACCGGACTCGCCGACGATGCCGACGCGCTCGGCGCCCACCGTCAGGCTGACGCCGTTCACGGCCGGGATCTTCGCCCGGCCGAAGCGAACCGAGAGGTCCCGGATCTCAAGGATGGGGTGATCAACGGGCATGGCGGGGATCCAATATGTCGCGCAGGGTGTCGCCCACGAGATTGAAGGCAAGGCTGGTGATCAGGATGGCAAGACCGGGCATGACCGCGACCCACCAGTTGTCCAGCATGAACTTGCGGCCGTTGGAAATCATCGCGCCCCACTCGGGTGCGGGCGGCTGGGCGCCGAGCCCGAGGAAGCCGAGGGCGGCGGCCGTGAGGATGATGCCGGCCATGCTGAGCGTCAGCCGCACAACGACGGAGGGGATGCACATCGGCGCGATGTAGAGCAGCAGAAGCCGTGTGCGCGACGCGCCGTAGAGCCTCGCCGCGGCCACATAGTCCGTGTTGCGCACGATCAGCGTTTCCGCCCGCGCCAGACGCGCGATCGGTGGCCAGCCGGTGAGCGAGATCGCGATGATGGCGGTGTTAAGCCCGGCGCCGAGCGCTGCGGCGAAGGCCAGCGCCAGAATGAGCGAGGGAAAGCTGAGCACGACATCCGTTGCGCGCATCAGGATCGCGTCGGTGCGCCCGCCGGCAAAGCCGGCGACGATGCCGATCAGAAGGCCGATGGGCCCGATGATCAGCGACACGGCGAGCACGGTCTGGATGGTGATCCGCGTGCCGTAGATCAGGCGGGAGAGAATATCCCGGCCGAACTCGTCGGTTCCTGCCCAGTGGGCGAAGCTCGGCGGCTGGAGCGCCTGGGTGAGATCCTGCGACGTGGCGCTGTAGGGCGCGATCCACGGCGCGAGAATGGCGACGATGACGAGGACGAGCAAAACCGCGAAGCCGAACATGCCGAGCGGCTCGTCGGCCAGCTTGACGAGGAAGGTGCGCAGGCTGCCGGCAAAGCGGCTCGCCGAACTTTGCGTGGTCACGCCGTCTGCCGTCGGGGGAGGGGAGAGAACGTCGCCGGTGCTCATGCCGTCACCTCGCGCGTGCGGGGATCGAACACCAGATAGGCGAGATCCGACAGGAAATTGAGGAGCATGAAGATCAATCCGATAATGAGAGTACCCGCCAGGATCGCGTTCATGTCGCCGGTCATCAAGGCGTTGGTCATGTACTGGCCGATACCGGGCCAGGAAAACACGATCTCCGTGACGACGGCGCCTTCGAGCAGCCCGCCATAGGAAATCGCAAGGACCGTAATCAGCTGGACCGCGATGTTCGGCAGGAGATGGCCGGTGACGATCCGCATGGTCGATGCACCCTTGGCGCGCGCCGCGGTCACGTAATCCTGGTTCAGCTGTTCCAGCGTGAAGCTGCGGGTCATGCGGGTGATGTAGGCCATGGCCGAATAGGCAAGGATGCAGGCGGGCAGGATGATGTGGTGGACGGCATTCCAGAACACTTCGGTGTCGCCGGCAAGAAGACTGTCGACCAGGAGAAGACCGGTACGCGGTTCGACGAGACCCTCGAGATAGACATCCACACGGCCGGGACTGCCGACCCATTCCAGCCCCGCATAGAAGATCACGAGGCCCACGATGCCGAACCAGAACACCGGGATCGAGTGGCCGACGAGCGAGACGACGCGCGTGAACTTGTCGATCCAGGTATCGCGGAAGAACGCCGCCGTCATGCCGAGGGGCACGCCCACGAGCGTCGAGAGGATGACGGCGAGCGTCGCCAGCTCCAGCGTCGCGGGAAAGGCCTGCGCCAGATCATGCAGCACAGGGTTGCCGGTGAGGATCGCCGTTCCGAGATCGCCGTGCAGGAGCGAGGTGAGGTACAGCCAGAACTGCTGGTAGACCGGCAGGTCGAGCCCGAGCCTTGCCCGCATCGCCTCGTAGGCAGCGGGATCGGCCAGCTCGCCCACGATCGCCCCGACGGGATCGGTCGGCAGTATGCGACCGATCACGAAGGTGACGACGAGCAGGACGAAGAGGCTGAGCAAAAGCTGGCCGAGCCGCTTGCCGAGCTCGATGAGGGTGAACTCTTTCATGAAACGATCGCCTTGATCACGGGGCGTCTGTCTTGGAGACGGCCTCGACGCGGGTCAGGGACCACGGGTGGCCGCTGTAGCCCTTTACGCGCCCGCTGACGACGATCGGCTCGAAGCGCTCGAACATCGGCAGGACCGCGGGCTTCAGCGCGATGAACTTTTCCTGGATCTGCCGGACGAGGTCCAGACGCTTGGCATCGTCGCGTTCGCGGTTTGCCTGCTCGCGTAGCGCGTTGAGGTCCGGAATGTCCCAGGCCGAGCGCCAGACGAAGTTGCCGGCATTGTTGGCTTCCTTGGCATTGTTCGGATTGGACGCGAAATTGTCGAGCGAGCCCAGCGCCGTCGGCATGAAGGAGCCGGTCTGCGGCAGGAGCAGATCGAAATCGCGTGCCCGGTGCGCCGCGACGATATCCGCGCCATTGCCCTGCTGGATCGTCACCGTGATGCCGATTTCGGCAAGGCTTGCCTGGATGGCCGTCGCCATATCGACGCGCGGCGTCTGGGAAATCGTCTTCAACGTCAGCGACAGACCGTTGGGATAGCCGGCATCGGCCAGAAGCTTCTTGGCCTTCTCCGGCTGGAACGACCAGTCGGGATTGGGGATCGCACCTGCCCAGTCCTCGGGAACGGGCACGTTTCTCCAGCGGCCGTAGGAGCCGAGGATCGTATCCGCGATGCCCTTGTAGTTGATGCCGTAGGCGATGGCCTCGCGCACTTCGGGCTTGGCGAGAGCCTCTCGGCCGGCATTCATCGCCAGCACGTAGTAACCGCCGGTCTTGACCTGATCGATGACAAAGCCGGCCTTCGTTTCGAAGGTCTTGACGTCGGCGGCCGTCAGCGCATTGGCAATGTCGATATCGCCGCGCTCGAGCATCAGGCGGGCCGCTTGGCTCTCGGGAACGTGCCGCATCACGATGCGGCGGATCGCCGGCGCGCCGCCGCGATAGTCCTTGTTGGCTTCCAGCAGGACGATGTCGTTCGGCGTCCAGCGGCGCAGCGTGTAGGGCCCGGAACCGGCGGCCGTCGTTCGCAGCCATTCGTTGCCGTAATCGCCGTTCTTCACGTGCTTTTCGACTTCGACGCTGTCGACGACGCTCGAAACGCCCATGGCGAGACGATAGAGCAGCGCCTCGGGAATGACCTTGTCCGTCAGTTCGATCCGGAACGTCTTGTCATCCACGGCGGAGACGAGGCTCTCGATATTGTCTGCGGTGTAGCCGGCTGTCTTGTAGTTGGTCGATGCCGACTGATCGAGCTTCATGAGACGCACGATCGAGAACACCACGTCCTTCGCGGTGACGGGATTGCCCGAGGTGAAGGTGGCGTCGCGCAGCTTGAAGGTGATGCCCTTGTCGTCCACGGTCCAGCTCTCGGCCAGCTGCGGCTTGATCTTGTAGCCATCCGTCTGGTCGGAAAAGACGAGGCGATCATACGTATTCGCCAGAATCTCCTGCGTCTTGACCTCCGTGCCCTGCTGGGGATCGAGGGACAGGACCTGTGCAAGCGAGGTGCCGATGATCAACTGATCGTTCGGGGTCTCCGCCACCACGGCCGTCGCGCTGCCGAGAGACAGGCCAAGCGCCGCCCCCACCAGAAGCGGTGAACAAAAAGGCTTCATCGAAATTCCTCCCGGAGATCATCTAGTAAGTCACGTGGTATGTCGTATGATGAATATGTCGATTTTGAGAAAGCCGCAATAGCAAGTCTTAAAATGTGATAACCGGTTGGGCGAGACACCAGGGGCGAGGGAACAGGGCATTGAAGATGGTAGCGAACCGAAGACCGCGTCTTGCACAGGGTGTGATCGACGAATTGAAGCGCCAGATCGGGACGGGAATCCTGCCGCCCAAATCGCAACTGCCGACAGAGCCGCAACTGGAACGGCAGTTCTCCGTCAGCCGCACGGTGGTGCGCGAAGCGATCGCCGAACTGCGCGCCGCGGGGCTGGTGACGCCGATTCAGGGCAAAGGCATGTTCGTGACCGATGCCATCAGCCGGCCGTCTGTTCTCCTCACCCCGATCGAGCTGGAAAGCGTCCCGCAGACGCTCGAACTGATCGAATTCCGGATGGGTGTCGAAGTGGAAGCTGCTGGAATTGCTGCATATAGGCGCTCTGCCTCGCAAGAGGAGGCTATTCGTGTGGCGCATCACGAGATGGCGCGACGGGTCGAGTTGAGCGAGCCGACCGTTGAGACAGACTTCCTCTTCCACCGGGCCATCGCCACGGCCACCAACAACCGGTACTTCGCCGAAGCGCTCAATCGCTATGGCCAGCGATCCATTCCGCGCGGGCAGTTTCCCACGCTTCCCGATGCCAATAGCAAGACCTATCTCGCGGGTGTCCTGGCCGAGCATGAACGTGTTCTCGACGCCATTTCCGATCAGGATCCTGAGGCGGCCCGGCTTGCGATGCGGGACCATCTCGTGGCAAGCCAGAAGCGATATCGGCGTCTTGCACGCTGAAGGGAGCATGCCCGGCGCCCTCGACAAGAGCTGAAATTCATATTATGTCATACCACATTTAGGAGGCATGACATGTATGTAGGAACGCAACTTGCCGCGCGTGACGACGATGATTATCGCGTCTGGTCGCAACTCGGAGTCAACCACATCTGCGCCGATCCGGATGGTCCCCTCGACCGCTGGTCGCTCGATGACCTGACGCGGCTGCGCGAGAAAGTCGAGAGTTTCGGACTTGTCCTGGACATGATCCAGTTGCCGTTGCCCTCGAGCCCCATCGAAACGGCGACCTATCCCGACATCCTTCTGGCGGGGCCGAATCGCGACCGGCAGATCGATGCGATCTGCGCGCTGATCGAAAACCTGGCCAAAGCCGGCATTCCCGCCGCCAAATACAATCTCAATCTGATCGGCATTCCCCGCACGCCGGACGAAAAGGGCCGGGGCGGCTCACTCAACGCGTCCTTCCGCTGGGACAAGACCGATCAGAACGCCGCCCCCGGTCTTGCCGGCGTCCTGTCCGAAGAGGAAAACTGGGAGCGGATCGACTACTTTCTGGAACGCGTCGTGCCTGTTGCCGAATCCAATCGCGTGCGTCTTGCCTGCCACCCGCACGATCCCTACACGCCGCCCGGCTACAAGGGCGTGACGCGCGTGCTGGGCACGGTGGATGGGCTGAAGAAATTCGTCACGATGCGGGAGAGCGCCTATCACGGCCTCAATTTCTGCCAGGGCACGGTTGGCGAGATGCTCGACAATCCGCGCGAGGAAATCGAAGACGTCATTCGCTGGTTCGGCAGCCGGAAGAAGATCTTCAACCTCCATTTCCGCAATATTCGCGGTCGCAAGCTTTCCTTCACGGAGACCTTTCCGGACGAGGGCGACATGGACATGGCGCGTTCGCTGAAAGTCTACAAGGAGGTCGGCTATCCCTACATGATCATGCCGGATCATGTACCGGCGATTGCCGGCCGCGACCCGCAGGGTGTCGCCTTCGCCTATTGCTACGGATACACCGCCGGCCTGCTGCAGGCACTGGATGCCTTCGGCGCTTGATACTGTCTTCGGCCGTCCGTGCGGCGGCCGATCATGACAAGCTGGTCTGACGGATCGGCTTGGAGAGCCTGTCGTGCCGATGATGCCGACGGCGGTACCAGACTTGGGAGCGCACCATGTTTTCTCACAAACGCGCCGATTTCGGCCCGGATTTCGTCTTCGGCGTTGCCATGGCCGCACATCAGATCGAAGGCGGCCAGAGGGATGGCCGGGGATCGTCGATCTGGGACACCTTCGCCGCGACACCCGGCAACACGAGGAATGCCGATACCGGCGTCATCGCCTGCGACCATTACAATCGCTGGCCTGAAGATCTCGCCCTCATCCGCGATGCCGGCTTCGATGCCTATCGCTTCTCCTTTGCCTGGTCGCGCCTCCTTCCCGAAGGGGTCGGCACGGTCAATCGCGCCGGTCTGGATTTTTACGACAGGCTGATCGACGGCATGCTGGAGCGAGGCATCAAGCCCTTCGCCACGCTTTATCATTGGGACCTGCCGAGCGCCCTGCAGGATCGCGGCGGCTGGATGAACCGCGATACCACCAAGGCCTTTGCGGATTATGCGGCCATGGTCGGCCGGCATTTCGGCGATCGGCTGGAGAGCATCGCGACCTTCAACGAGCCTTGGTGCATCACCGTGCTCAGCCATTTCATGGGCGTGCACGCACCCGGCTACAGGGATGTTCGGGCGACGGCACGCGCCATGCATCATGTTCTTCTGGCGCATGGTCTCGGGATCTCCGCCATGCGCGAGGAAGCTGCGGGCGCCAAGCTCGGCATCGTCGTCAATATGGAGAAAGCCGAGCCCTACAGCCAGACGCCCGAGGATATCGAAGCGGCGGCTCTTGGAGACGATATCTTCAATCGGTTCTTCCTCGATGGCGCCATCAAGGGGCGCTATCCCCAGCGCGTCACGGATATCCTGGAGCCGTATCTGCCGACCAACTGGCAGGATGATCTCCCGGCGATCAGCCCGCCGATCGACTGGATCGGCATCAACTACTACACGCGCTTTCTCTACAGGCACGATGCCAGCGTGCCCGTCTTTCCGTTCGTCCAGGTCCGTGGCGATCTGGAGAAGAGCAATGTCGGTTGGGAGATCTACCCGCAGGCACTCACGGAATTCCTGCTTCGCACCGCCGGTGACTATCCCGGCCTGCCGATCTACGTCACCGAGAACGGCATCTCCGAAACAGACGAAGCGAAACGCATCGCCTTCTTCGACAAGCATTTCGCCGCAATTCGCGCGGCGCAGCAGCAGGGTGCCGACGTCCGCGGACACATTGCCTGGACCCTCATCGACAATTTCGAATGGGCGGAAGGCTACGACCCGAAATTCGGCCTCGTCGGCATGGACCCGGTGACGCGCGACCGGCAGCCCAAGCAGAGCTATTACGACTTTCAGGCCATGCTGACAGACGGGCGCCAGCCAACGGCATAGGCCTTGCAGACGACCTCCGTCGGCGGAAGAGACTTTGGCGCTCTTCTGCGGCGGCGAACGCTCATCCCTTCAAACGTCGAGGAACGCCCATGTCCAAGATCCGCCCAGCCGCATTCCTTTGTTTCACGATCGGCGTCGCTTCGATGGCGCCCGTGACACTCGCACGTGCTGACACCTTCGTTTATGTCTCCGCCTCGACGGAGGGGAAGATCGACGCCTATAAAATGGACGAAGCGAGCGGCACACTCACGGCGATCGGGGATGTCGCGGCCGGCAACGCGGTCATGCCCATGACCGTCAGCCCGGACCGGACGCATCTCTATGCCGTGGTCAGATCCCAGCCGTACCGCGTGTTGACCTACGCGATCGACCCTTCGAGCGGAAGCCTGACGGAAAAGGCATCGGCCGCGCTTCCCGACAGCATGCCCTATGTCTCGATCGACCCCGCGGGCAAGCTTCTGTTCTTCGCCTCCTATGGCGGCAACAAGATCGCCACTCTGCCGGTCGGATATGGTGGTCTGGTCAAGGATGGCGCCAAGCAGGTCGTTCTGACGGGGCGGAATGCGCACGCCATCGTCACCGACCGAAGCGGGAAGTACGTGTTCGCAACCAATCTCGGGTCCGATACGGTGCTTCAATACAAGCTGAATGCCGAGACGGGCCTGCTGGAACCGAACGATCCGGCATCCGTGCAGACCAAGCCGGGGCAGGGGCCGCGCCATATCATCGTCTCGCCCGACAACCGGTCCGTCTATATTCTGACCGAACTCACCGGCGAGATCATTCACTACACACTGGATGCGTCCATGGGGACGCTGACCGAAAGGGATACCGCAATGATCCTCCCGCCCGGTTCGACGCTGGAGCCGGGCGTTGCCCCACCGCCACCGCCGCCGTTCACTGCGCCCCTGGCGCCACCGCCGGCCCCTGCCAGCGCCGTCGCGCCGCCCCCGCGGATCTGGGCTGCCGATATCGCCATCACCCCCGATGGCCGTTTCGTCTATGCCACCGAGCGTTCGACAAGCATCATTACGGCTTTTGCGGTCACGCCCGAAACCGGCGCGTTGAAGCGGCTGGACAGCGTCGGCACCGAGAAGCAACCGCGTGGCATTCGGATCGACCCTGCGGGTCGATTCCTGATCGCGTCGGGCGAGAAATCCGACAAGCTTTCGGTCTATTCCATCGACCGGAAGACCGGCGCGCTGACGGAACATGGCCGCTATCCCGTTGGCAAGGGCGCGAACTGGGTCGAAATCGTCGACCTGCCATGACCGCGCGCCTTGAATGCCAACGGGCTGCATGAGGGAGCAGCAGAAACGTTTGCGATAAGCTCGTATCAGCCGGATGGGCCGTCCGTGTCGGAGTTTCGGCGTGAGCCGACTATCCCGTCATGTCCGAACTGTCCGATGCCGTTCGAAAGCCGTCCGCCCGGCGGATGCGGTCGCGCGGATGGCCTGTATCAACAGCGTGAGCGGCAGGGTGGGCAAGCTGTCCGCCCGCATGGTCAGGCCCACGGGTCCTTGCGTGTCGACCGTGTCGAGCGGCAGGGCGGCGAGGACGCCATCGGCGATATCGCCGGCGACGACGCCCTCGGAAATGATCCAGACGGCATCGCTGATGCGCAGGAAGGCGCGACCGAAAGCGTCGGACACCGTCTCGATCTGTGTGGGCAGCGTCGGCACGCCATTGGCGATCAGATACTGATCGACGATCGGCCGGATCACGGATTGGCGCGTCGGCATCAGCACGGGGCAGGTGCGCAATCCGGCAAAGATATCGGCGCCACCCGCAAGAAGCGGATGACCTGCGCGCACCGCAAAGACGACGTGTTCCGAATAAAGGTGCTCGAAGACCAGGCCCGTCATCTTGTCGGGGGCCGCCAGACGACCGACGACGAGGTCGAGATCGCCGACGCGCAACTGTTCGAGCAGGACGGCGTTCTCGCCGGTCACCACCTTGGTGGGGCTGCCGGTCTTTTCGGCAAGAAACAGCGCCATTGCCTGTGGCATGATCTGCACGGACACGGTGGGAAGCGCGCCGATGCGCACCGGCGGTCCGTGGTGCATCGTCTCCTGCGAGACCGACGTGATCGCCTGGCGAAGGGCGGTCAGGGTCGCCCCGGCATGGCGGAGAAAGACGTCGCCATGGCTCGACGTGCGTACACCCCGTCCATCTCGCTCGAGAAGCGCGACGCCCAGAATGTCCTCCAGTTCGCGGATCGTCTTGGTCACGGCCGGCTGGCTGACATGCAGGATGGCGGCGGCCTTGCTGACGCTCTTCTGCCGCGCCACTTCGACGAAACTTTGCAGGTGGCGGAACTTGATCCGGGGATCGACGCTATCAAGCATAACTGTATGGTTATCCTTTGAGGACAAAAACTCATTTTACTGAACCGGATCGTCGTTGCAATATCGCGTTTGGGAGGGTGAGGCGATGGATTTCCTGCAGGTCGGCGATGCCGCACTTCATTATCGGACGGTCGGCCTCGATCCGGCTGGCCTTGCCGATGACAGGCCGGTGATTGCCTTCGCCAATTCGCTCGGCACCGATTTCCGCATCTGGGATGCCGTACTGGCGACGCTCGGCCCGGCTTTTTCCTATGTCCTGCACGACAAGCGCGGCCACGGCCTGTCCGGTGTCGGCACGCCGCCTTACACGATCGAAACGCATGCGGACGACCTTGCCGCCTTGCTCGACCATCTCAAGGTCGGGAAAGCCATCGTCTGGGGCCTGTCCGTGGGCGGGCTGATCGCGCAGTCGCTCTCTGTCCGCCGTCCCGATCTCGTCCAAGCGCTCGTGCTCTCCAACACCGCCCACAAGATCGGCGCGCCGGAGATGTGGGACGCCCGCATTTCCGCGATCATGTCAGAAGGATTGGACGGGATGGTCGATCCCGTGATGGAGCGCTGGTTCACGGCCCCCTTCCGGACCGCGGACAACGCGCTGTATGCCGGGTGCCGGGCAATGCTCGCGCGTCAGCCGGTCGATGGCTATTGCGGAACCTGCGCTGCCATCCGCGACGCAGATTTCACCGAGGACGCCCCGCGGATTGCGGTGCCGACGCTCTGCATTGCCGGCGACCAGGACGGCTCGACACCGCCCGATCTCGTCCGCTCCCTGGCCGCTCTGATACCGGGCAGCGTGTTCGCGCAGGTGTCCGACTGTGGCCACATTCCCTGCATCGAGCAGCCGGACGCCTATGCGGCGACCGTCGCTGCTTTTCTGAAGACCTTGCCGGAGACGAAACGATGAACGACGCGCCGTCCGAACGCTATCTCAAAGGCATGGAGACACGACGTGCGGTCTTGGGTGATGCCCATGTTGACCGCGCGAGCGGTCTGGCCACACCCTTCGACCAGCCGTTCCAGACGCTGATCACCGAAGCGGCCTGGGGAACGGTCTGGTCGAACACGCACTGGACGAAGCGCGAGCGCTCGATGGTGACGATCGCGCTTCTGGCCGCATTGGGGCATGACGAGGAAGTGGCCATGCATGTGCGTGCCACGGCTCAGACCGGTGCGAGCGAAGACGATATTCGCGAAGCGCTGATGCATGTGGCGATCTATGCCGGCGTTCCCGCAGCAAACCACGCTTTCAAGATCGCGCGCGCTGCGCTGGCGGAACGTTCAGTAGGTGCAGCGCAACCAGAGATACCGGAGGAGAGGACATGACCAACCGTCCGCCCGAAACCACGCCGTTCTTCGCCCGCGACCGCGCCGTCCATCCGCCGGCATATACGCCGTCCTACAAGACCTCGATCCTGCGTTCGCCGCAGCGCGCGTTGATTTCGCTGGAAGGCACGAAGAGCGAGATCACCGGGCCGGTCTTCGGTCACGGCATGCTGAACCCGCTCGATAACGACCTGATCCTCAACTATGCCACGCCCGGCGAAATGCCGATCGGTCCGCGCATTCTGGTCCACGGTCGCGTGCTGGACGAGCGCGGACGGGGTGTCGCCGGCGCCCTGCTGGAGTTCTGGCAGGCCAATGCCGGCGGTCGCTATCGCCACAAGAAGGAAAGCTATCTCGCCGCCATCGATCCGAATTTCGGCGGCGTCGGACGGACCATCACCGACGAGGACGGCGGCTACTGGTTCAAGACGATCCAGCCCGGCGCCTATCCCTGGCCGAACGGCGTCAATGACTGGCGTCCGGCCCATATCCATTTTTCCGTGTTCGGCCACGGTTTCCAGCAGCGTCTGATCACGCAGATGTATTTCGAGGGCGATCCGCTTATCTGGATGTGTCCGATCGTCAAGACGATTCCGGACGAGGATGCCGTCCGCCGGCTGATCGCGCCGCTCGACATGAATGCGACGATCCCCATGGATATGCGCGCCTATCGTTTCGACATCGTACTGCGCGGCCGTCGCTCCACCCTGTTCGAGAACCGCCCGGAGGGCAATTGAGATGGTCCAACCGCTCCAGTATCTCAAGGAAACCGCCTCGCAGACCGCCGGTCCCTATGTTCATATCGGCTGCACGCCGAATTTCGCCGGCATTACCGGCGTCTTCGACAAGGATCTTGGTTCGGGCGCCCTCTACAACGAGCAGACGCGCGGCACGCGCATTACCGTACGTGGTACGGTTTTTGACGGCGGTGGATATCCGCTGAAGGATGCGCTGGTCGAAATCTGGCAAGCGGACGATGCCGGCTTCTACAACAGTCCGAGCGAAACCCGCGGTGCGGCCGATCCGCATTTTCTCGGCTGGGGCCGCTCGCCGGGCGATATGGATACCGGCGAATTCGTCTTCGAAACCATCAAGCCAGGCCGGGTGCCTTTCAAGGACGGGCGCTGGATGGCGCCGCATATCACGGTCTGGATCGTGGCCCGCGGCATCAACTTAGGCCTGCAGACCCGCCTGTATTTTCCGGAGGAGGAGACGGCCAATAGCGAGGATCCGGTCCTTGCCCGGATCGACCACAAGGATCGCATACCGACGCTGATCGCCAAGCGGGAAGGGGAGAACACCTATCGTTTCGACATCCGGCTGCAGGGCCAAGGCGAAACCGTGTTTTTCGATATCTGAACCATGAGCCTTTCTCCTTTCGAACATCCGTTCCTGTCCGGCCTTCTCGGCGATCCCGAGATTATCAGCCTGTTTTCCGGTGAGGCCGATATCGAGGCGATGCTGAGGTTCGAGGTCGCGCTGGCGCAGGCGCAGGCCGACTGTCGCGTCCTTGCGGACGAGGATGCGGCCTTCATCGCATCACGGCTTGCCGGTTTCGCGCCGGACATGGCCCTCCTCGCGCAGGGCGTCGCCCGGGATGGCGTCGTCATCCCCGAATTCGTCAGGCAATTGCGCATGGCTGTCGGCGGCCCTGTGGCGGACAAGGTTCATTTCGGCGCCACCAGCCAGGATGTCATCGATACGAGCCTGATGCTGCGGTTGAAGACGGCGACAGATATTCTGGCCTCGCGGCTGGCAGACTGCATCGGTGCGCTTGAGGCGCTGGACCGGCGCGATGGCAAGCGGAGCATGATGGGCTACACCCGGATGCAGGCGGCCATTCCAATCGCCGTCTCCGATCGCATCGGTTCATGGGTGGCCCCGCTTCGGCGATCGAAGACGCGGCTTGCGGCGTTTGCAGCACAGGGCTTCGCGTTGCAGTTCGGTGGCGCCGCGGGCACGCTGGAGAAGCTCGACAGCAAGGGCGAGGCGGTTCGCGCCGCGCTTGCCGCGCGCCTCGGCCTGTCCGACCGCGCGCAGTGGCAAAGCCAGCGCGATGGCATCGCGGAGTTCGCCGGTCTTCTGTCGCTTCTGACCGGAAGTCTCGGCAAGTTGGGGCAGGATGTGGCTCTGATGGCGGAAGCGGGTGGCGAAATCCGTTTGACCGGCGGTGGCGGCTCCTCCGCCATGCCGCACAAGCAGAACCCGGTAACGGCAGAGCTTTTGGTCACGCTCGCCCGTTTCAACGCCACGCAGGTGTCGGCCATGCACCAGGCGCTTGTGCACGAGCAGGAACGATCCGGCGCGGCGTGGATGCTGGAATGGTTGAGCCTGCCCCACATGGTGGCTGCGACCGGTGTCGCCTTGTCAACGACCATCCGCCTGACCGCCTCTATCGCTTCCATGGGCAGCGACACCAAAGGCTGAGGGCGGGTCCACGTCAAATTTCAAGGCACGAGGACAGCCTGCAAAGCGTCGATGGCGCCGAAATTTCGCCACGCCCGAGAGGCGCGGGCGCGTCCCGCTCAAGGCTTGCGGCAAACATTTCCGATAAGGAATGTGTACAGGAATGCGATTAATCTGCTGATTATCGCCGATTACATCGATAATTGACATTCTCTGTATACAGGTGGTATGCTTTAGCGAACGCTTGGAGGAGTGAAGCGATGAAACCTCAGACATTTCCTGTGAACGCATGGTACGCTGCCGCCTATGACGTCGAAGTCAAGCGGGCGCTGTTGTCTCGAACCATCTGCGGCACGCCCGTCGTCATGTTTCGCAAGCAGAACGGGAAGGCCGCGGCACTCGCCGACACCTGTTGGCACAGGCTGCTGCCGCTCTCCAAGGGAGAGCTGCACGGCGATAACGTTATCTGCGGCTATCACGGGCTGGAATTCGACGAGACGGGCCGCTGCGTCTACATGCCGTCTCAGGAAACCATCAATCCTTCGGCCTGCGTCAAGAGCTACCCGCTGGAGGAGCGCCATCGCTTCCTGTGGATCTGGATGGGCGATCCGGCTCTTGCCGATCCGGCCAAAATCCCCGACCTGCACTGGAACGACGATCCGGAATGGGCCGGCGACGGCAAGGTCATCCATGTGAAATGCGACTACCGGCTCGTCGTCGACAATCTCATGGACCTCACCCACGAGACCTTCGTGCACGGCTCATCGATCGGCAACCGTGCCGTCGCGGAAGCGCCCTTCACGGTCACGCATTCCGATACGACCGCGACGGTGACACGCTGGATGGAGGGGATCGATGCGCCGCCCTTCTGGTCGGATCAGTTGCGCCGGCCCGGCAAGGTCGATCGCTGGCAGATCATCCACTTCCAGGCGCCGTCGACCGTTGCCATCGACGTCGGTGTCGCGGTTGCCGGCACGGGCGCGCCGCAGGGCGACAGGAGCCAGGGCGTCAATGGTTTCGTGCTCAACACCATGACCCCGGAGACCGACTCCACCTGTCACTATTTCTGGGCCTTCGCGCGCAACTGGGACATCGGCAACCAGGCCTGGACGCATAAGCTGCGCGAGGCGGTCGCGGGCGTCTTCCGCGAGGACGAAGACATTCTCGAAGCCCAGCAGAAGGCCATCGAGGCAAACCCCGACCATGTCTTCTACAATCTCAACATCGATGCCGGATCGATGTGGGCGCGCAAGTTGATCGACCGCATGATCGACGGCGAACAGGCCGTCCGGCTGGCCGCGGAGTAGGACATGGAGCCGAAGCGGGACACGCAGACGCTGAAAGCCCTGCTCGGTGTGCGCGACATTGTGCTCGGCGGAAGCATGGCTGCCGGCGAGCGCCTTTCCGAAGTCGCCCTCTCCGAAATGCTCGGCGTGTCCCGCACGCCGCTCCGGGCCGCGCTGTCGCGGCTGGAGCAGGAAGGGTTGCTGGAGCTGATCCCGTCGGGCGGCTATGCCATCCGCAGCTTCACCACGGCCGACGTCTTCGATGCGATCGAACTGCGCGGGCTGATGGAGGGAACGGCGCTTCGGCTGGCGGCCGAACGCGGCGTGCCGGCAGCGCGGCTCGGGCATCTCCGGTCGCTGGTCCGCGCGCTCGACGAGGCGTTTACCGACCGTCTGGAGAACATGCATTTCGAGCGATATGTCGAGCGAAATGCCGAGTTTCACGCGGCGCTGGCCCTGCTGCCGGGCAGCGAGACCATGCGGCGCGAGCTGGAACGGATCGTGCAACTGCCCTTCGCCTCGCCCAGCGCCTTTCTGGAGAAGCAGGAGGACGTTCCGGCCTTTCGCCAGTCGCTGGTTTTCGCGCAGCGGCAGCATCGGGACATGGTGAGTGCGCTGGAAGGCCGCGAAGGCGCGCGCGCCGAATTTCTGGGTCGCGAACATGCGCGGCTGGCGCGCAAAAATCTCGAATTCATCATGAGCGAGGATCGCAGTCTGATCCTGAAAGTGCCGGGCCTCGCACTGGTTGTCGCGTAAAAAACTCTGGGAGGAGACACGATGCGCATGAACATGGAGTGGCGGCAGGCAAGCGTCCGCTCGACCGCGGAAATCGCCGAAGGGGTCCATCGGGTCGAGTTCGACGTGCAGGGCACGCTTCCCCCCTTCGATCCCGGCTCGCATACCAATATCGCCGTTCTCATCAACGGCGCCCGCGCCATCCGCACCTATACCTGTCTGCCGGCCCCGGCAGGCTGTCTGGCGATTGCGGCCAAGCGGCATCCCAACAGCCGCGGGGGATCGCGTTTCATCGCATCGCTCAGACCGGGCGATGCGGTCGAGGTGACGGCGCCGGAAAACCGCTTCGAGCTGTCCTGGCGTGCCAGCCGCTATCTGCTGATCGCCGGCGGCATCGGCGTCACCCCCATCTACGGAATGGCGCGTACGCTGGCGGCAGCCGGTCAGGACCTGCGCATGATCTATGGCGGTGCCTCGCGCAGCGTCATGCCGTTCATCGATGAACTCTCCGACCTTCTGGCCGACAGGATCGAGGTCTTTCCCGCGGACGAGGGCCGGACTCTGGATCTCGCCCGCGAGATCGCTGCCCTGCCGGAGAATGGAGAAGCCTATGTCTGCGGCCCGCTCGGACTGCTGCAGGCCGTCAAGCGGGTCTGGCTCGAAAGCGGTCGTCCGGTCAGCCGTCTGCGCTACGAAGTGTTCGGCGACAATGGGACATTCACCGAGACCGCCTTCGAGGTCTCCGTGCTCAATCGCGGCATCCAGACGACGGTCAGGCCCGACCAGTCGCTGCTGGATGCGCTGATCGGCGCGGGGGTCGATATGATCTACGATTGCCAGCGAGGCGAATGCGGGCTCTGCGCGGTGCGCATCGTCGAAGCGGACGGCGACGTCGATCACCGCGACGTCTTCTTCAACGAGGCGGAAAAGGCCAGCAACGAGCATATGTGCGCCTGCGTCTCGCGGTTCACCGGGGGTCGCGCCGTGATCGATATCGGCTATCGAACCTAGAAACGGATGCAGCCCGGCGATGCGGACGGCATCGCCGCGTGTGAGGCCGGGACTGCGCGCACTATGCGGCGTGCATCTGCGCCATGAGCCGCCGCCTGCTCGACCTCTTCCGAAAACATCGCACTGAAACCTGCCTATTCATCGACGGAGACGACACCCATGACGACAACCATTCCTTTGCTGATCAACGGCTCCGAGCGTGACGCCGAAGGCGGGCATACCTTCGACCGCATCAATCCCTATACCGGCGGTGTCGCGACGACGGCCGCCGCGGCCAGTCTCCGCGATGCCCAGGATGCGATCGATGCGGCCGCGGCGGCATTCCCTGCCTGGTCGAAGACAGGGCCCGGCGAACGGCGCAAGATCCTTCTGAAAGCCGCAGATGTCATGGCGTCCCGCGTCGCGGAATTTTCCGAACTGGTGACCGTGGAAACCGGCGCGACCGGTCCCTGGGGTGCCTTCAACGTGATGTTTGCCGCAAGCATCCTGCGCGAAGCCGCGGCCATGACGACGCAGATCTCCGGCGAGGTCATTCCCTCCGACAAGCCGGGTTCCCTGTCCATGGGCATGCGGCAGGCGGCCGGGGTGTGTCTCGGGATCGCGCCCTGGAACGCGCCGGTCATCCTCGGCACGCGCGCCGTCGCCATGCCGCTGGCTTGCGGCAACACCGTCATCCTCAAAGCCTCCGAGCAGTGCCCGGGAACGCATCGTCTGATCGCCCAGTGCCTGGTCGATGCCGGACTGCCGGCCGGCGTCATCAACGTGATCACCAACGCCCCGGAAGATGCGGCCGGGATCGTCGAACATCTGATTTCCGACGACAGGGTCCGTCGGGTGAATTTCACGGGCTCGACAAAGGTCGGCAGGATCATCGCCGAACTGTGCGGCCGGCACCTGAAACCGGCTCTCCTGGAGCTCGGCGGCAAGGCACCGCTGATCGTGCTCGACGACGCCGATATCGACGGCGCCGTTAATGCGGCAGCCTTTGGCGCCTTCGCCAATATGGGGCAGATCTGCATGTCGACCGAACGCCTCATCGTGCACGAGGCGGTGGCGGACGAGTTCGTCGCAAAGCTGGCAGCCAAGGCGAAAAGCCTTCCGGCGGGCGATCCGCGCGGCCATGTCGTGCTGGGGTCGATGATCAGCGCGGCAGCCGCCGCCAAGATGGACGATCTGACCGCCGACGCCATATCGAAGGGCGCGAGACTGGTGGCCGGCGGCAAGCGCGATGGAAGCGTCGTGGAGGCAACGCTGCTCGATGGCGTCACGCCCGACATGCGCCTGTACTCCGAGGAAAGCTTTGGTCCCGTGAAGCCCGTCATCCGCGTATCGAGCGAGGAGGATGCCATCCGCATCGCCAACGATACCGAATACGGATTGTCGAGCGCCGTGTTCAGCCGCAATATCCAGCGCGCCCTCTCGGTTGCCGGACGCATCGAATCCGGCATCTGCCACATCAACGGCCCGACCGTGTTCGACGAAGCCCAGATGCCGTTCGGCGGCGTGAAAGGCAGCGGCTACGGCCGCTTCGGCGGCAAGGCCGCGATCGCCGAATTCACCGAGCTGCGCTGGGTGACTATCGAGGACCCGAACCAGCATTATCCTTTCTAGGATTTTGCCGGCATCGACATCGGAAGGGTGGCGTTTCCGAAACGAGTCGGACCTCTCGGGGGGACGATCTCTGAGGCGACCGTTTCAGGCAGCCATCGACCGGGCATTGTCAGGCCCGGTCGATTTGTCCCGTGACGCCGTGTTTCGTCATTGGGCGCCTTTTCGGCTATGGCATCCTCACGATCGCCTTGATGGTCCGTCCGCTCTCGGAATCGTGGATCGCCTGGTTGATGTCGGCGAAGTCGTAAAACGTCACCAGTCTGTCGAAGGGGAAGCGTCCCTGAGCATGGAGTTCGGTGAGCACGGGAACGAAAGTATCCGGATTGGATTCACCCTCGACGATGCCCATGAGCCGGCGGCCGCCGCTCATGAAATGGACCTCGTCGAGATGGATTTCGCTTCCCATGGCGGACGCCCCGAGAATGCCGCAGGTGCCCATGGGCGCCAGCGCCATCACCGCGCCGCGAATGACGCTGGAAATCCCCGTCGTATCGAGCGCGAAATTCAGGCCGTAGCCCGTGATCGCCAGGATCTCCGCCGTCGCATCGACTTTGCCGGGATTGATCACATGCGTGGCGCCGAGGTCCCGCGCGACCGCCAGCCGCTCATCGTTCATGTCGATCGCGATAATCGTCGTCGCGCCGACGACATTGGCGGCCATGATGGCCGAGAGCCCGACCGAACCCGAGCCGAACACGGCGAATGATTTTCCGGCCGAGACCTTGAGCGCGTTCATCACGGCACCGGCCCCTGTCTGGATACCGCAGGCCAGCGGCCCGAGCAGTTCGAGCGGCGCCGTCTCCGGCACCTTCACGACGTTCACCTCATGGCAGATGGCATAAGTGGCAAAGGAGGACTGCCCGAAGAAATTGCCGTTGATGCGCTCGTCGCCGACAGACAGCGCGCTCGAACCATCCGTCCGCGCGGCGAAGAAATTGCGCGGAAAGAACTCGTGGCAATAGCTGGCATGCTGGTCCTGGCAGGTCGGGCAGTGGCCACAGGAATTGAACGTCATCACTACCCGGTCGCCGGCTTTGACCTTCGAGACGGCACGGCCGACCTTTTCGACCACGCCGGCGCCTTCATGACCGAGCACGACGGGCAGCGGTGTCGGCAACATGCCGTCGCGCACGACGATATCGGTATGGCAAACGCCGGTCGCGACGACCTTGACGAGGATTTCATTGTCTCTCGGCTCTTCGATATCGATGATTTCCAAGCTGAGGTCTGCGCCCTGAGTGCGGGCGATGGCGGCTGTGATCTGCATGGCGGGTCTCCGAGATGAGGTGTGGCTGGCGCGGGATGCGGGCGCGCAGGGCCCCGCATCCCGCCGCTGGGAGGGGTCAATAGGGATAGGCCGTGGCAGCGTGCTTGACCGAGATCCACTTCCAGGTGGTGAATTCCTCGATGTCGGCCGGGCCGCCGATGCGGGTGCCGTTCCCGGATTTGCGTGGACCGCCGAACGGCGCGAAAGGTCCGCCATTGACCGTCTGGTCGTTGACATGCACCATGCCGACATCAAGCTCGTCCGCGATCCGGAGAGCCCGGGCCGTGTCGGACGAGATGATGCCGGCGGCAAGCCCGTAGTCGCTGTCATTGGTCAAGGCGATGGCTTCCGCATCCGTCTTGAAGCTGGCGATACAGGCGACAGGTCCGAAGATTTCCTCCTCGAAGGCCCGCATGTCCGGCGTGACACCCGCCAGGACCGTCGCTGCATAGAAGCGGCCGTCATGCGTGCCGCCTGCCAGAAGACGGGCGCCTTTGGCGACGGCGTCGGCGACGATCGCCTCAATGGCTGCCACCTGCCCATCCGAGATCACAGGGCCGAGCGCCACCTGCTGGCTCGAGGGGTCGCCTGCCGGCAGACGAGATGCCTTGGCGACGAGCTTTTCCGTCAAGGCATCGACGATGGTTTCATGGGCCAGGATGAGACCCGTCGCCATGCAGATCTGGCCCTGATGCAGGAAGGCACCCCAGGCCGAGTTCGACGCCGCGATATCGAGATCGGCATCGTCGAGAACGATGAGCGAATTCTTGCCGCCGAGTTCGAGCTGCACCTTCTTGAAGTGCTTGCCTGCGATCTCCGCGACCCTGGAGCCGCCTCGCGCCGAACCCGTAAACGATATCATCGCGATATTGGGATCGGTGCACATCGCCTCGCCGGCATCCGCGCCGCCGGGGACGACCTGAAGCACGCCCTTGGGCAGGCCGGCCTCTTCGAAGATCCGGGCAATGATGATGCCGCCCGAGATCGGCGTGCGCGGATCGGGCTTGTGGACCATGGCATTGCCGAAGGCCAGGGCCGCAGCGATCGAGCGGACCGACAGCACGAGGGGAAAATTGAACGGCGAGATCACGCCGACGACGCCGTGCGGCACGCGCTTGGCATAGCTGGTCCGCTCGTCGATCGACGGGATCAACAGGCCCATCGGCTGGGTCGCCAGGCTCGCCGCATGCCGAATGAAGAGCGCACCATCCCCGATCTCGATGCCGGCCTTCGGATAGATCGCGCCGGATTCCCGCATGATCCAGGGGATCAGCTCCGAGCGGTTTTCTTCAAGAAGGTCGGCGGCCCTGGACAGAATGCGCGCCCGCTCGGTGGGCAGGGTTTTCGCCCAGGCTTTCTGGGCCGCGCGCGCTTCGGCAGCGGCGCGCGCAATGTCGGACGGTCCGCCGAGGCCGACGGAGGCAATGACCGCGCCGGTCGCCGCATCCGTCACATCCATCACGCCGGCCGCGGTCGTCTGCCAATCGCCGAACAAAGCGCGACCCTGCCAGCGCTCGCTATCGAGAAAATTCTGGTTTTCGATGTTCATCGTGTTCCTCCTCAAAAATCGCGCCGTGCGCCAAAGCAAAGGCATCCAAAGCAAAGGCACGGCTCCGCCGTCACGAGATCGGCTGTCTCGTCGCACTGCGGTCGTATTGCCTGGTTCCAAGCCTCCTGCCGCTTCCTCCAGCGGTCGCGACTGGTATTGCAAAGGCCGTGCCAGATGCTCTGGCCGACGCGTCATGCTGGTGGGGGAAGCTGCAAGTCATTGCGGACGCTCCTGATTTCAGGGGCAGCAATCACTCCGCACGATGCCAGGTCCGGCATCTTGAATTTCATGAAATTGTGAAATACGCTTTCCGAAATTCATGAAAGTATCGATCTGATCATGAAAGACCGACAGGCGTCCGATCACCTGATTTCCCTTGCCGAGGCCTCCCGCAAGACAGGCAAGATCCTGACGCGCGGCGCCTTCAGCGAACTCGATACGGGGGCGAGCCCGACGCTCTCCGACCTCGCCGAAGCGCTGCATTTTGCGCTGGGCGACGGCCGGATCTGGCTTAACGACCAGCGTATGCTCCTGATCCAGTCGCTCGTTCTCGGCCGGCTTCGGCAGGAGATCATCGATGCTTTCGGGATGGAGGCCGCCAAGGGTCTGTTCATGCGTGTCGGCTACATGCAGGGCGTTCGCGATGCGGAGCTGATCCAGAAGCGCTTTGCGCAGGAAGATCTGACCCATGCCCTGGCCGCCGGTCCGCGCGTCCATACGCTCGAAGGCTTCGTCAAGGTGACCACCAAGCAGTTCCAGTTCGATCTGCGCAAGGGCACCTATTTCGGCGAATTCTACTGGGACGATTCCTCGGAAGCCGCGGAACATCTCTCGAGCTATGGCATCGCCAGCGAGCCCGTCTGCTGGATGCAGACCGGCTATCCCTCGGGCTATACCAGCACGCTCTTCGGCAAGCCGGTCGTCTTCCGCGAAATCGAATGCGCCGCCATGGGTGCACCGCGCTGCTTCGTTGTCGGCCAGCATGCCGATGCCTGGGGGGACGACGCCCCGGAACGCCACTATCTGGGCCTCGACTGGACCGGCCGGCGTCCCGTCGCGGTGAAGACGAGGGTGCCGCCCTCGACGGCGAAATCTCCCGAGGTCGCGGACGGTCAGGTGGTGGGCGTTTCCGCAAGTTTCCTGCGGACCCGGCTGATGCTGGAAAAGGTGGCCGACACGGACGCGACGGTGCTTTTCATCGGCGAGTCCGGCGTGGGCAAGGAGCTGTTCTCCAACGAGTTGCACAGGCTCAGCCCGCGCCGGGACAAGCCCTTCGTGCCGATCAACTGCGCCGCGATCCCCGAAACCCTGGTCGAGTCGGAACTCTTCGGCGTCGAGAAAGGCGCCTTTACCGGCGCCATCCAGTCCCGTGCCGGCTATTTCGAACGCGCCCATGGCGGCACGCTGTTTCTCGACGAGATCGCCTCTCTCACCTATTCGGCGCAGGGCAAGGTGCTGCGGGCCATCCAGGAGCGGAAGATCGAGCGTGTCGGCGGCACGAAGACGATACCGGTGGACGTCCGCGTCGTCGTCGCCTCGAATGTCGATCTCGCCGCAGAGGTGAGGGGCGGGCGCTTCCGACAGGACCTCTATTTCCGGCTCTGCGTCTTCCCGATCGTCATCCCGCCGCTCCGCGACCGCCGCGACGATATCCCGCTGCTGGCCGCGCATTTCCTCAAGCTCTTCCGGGAGCGCCATCGGCGCGATGTCGCCGGTTTTACCCGCCGCGCCATGGACGCGCTTCTGGCTTATGACTTCCCCGGCAATATTCGCGAACTTCAGAATCTCGTCGAGCGCGGCGTCATCTTTTCCGGGAGCGGGTCGTTGATCGACTGGCAGCACATGTTCACCGGTTTCGAGACGCTGCCGTCGCTGGCGCTGAAACTGACCGAAGGCGGTCGCATCACCGCGACTTCGCCGTCTTCCGAGCGCGGCGAGGGCGCGGGGCATCCGATGACGACAGCGGACGCGCTCAGGCAGGCTGAGGCAGAGCTCTACCGCTCGGCGCTCGCCGCCGCAGGCGGCAACATTTCCGCCGCGGCGCGTCAACTCCGGATAACGCGCGCCAAGCTGGAGTATCGGCTGAGGAAACTCGGGCACCCGGGGTGACCGATCGACACGGTGCACCGCTGCACCTGCCGAACGGTGCACCGCTGCACCTGCCGAATATTCGGATGTCATCAAGCAAGCCTCTTGACTTAATGATGACGATCGTCATATTTAATGATGACGAGCATCATCAAACCGGGTCGAGCTCTTTCGTGGCGTCGAACCCGATCGACAGACAGCAAGAGGTGTGTGGCGTGAGCAACGATCAGAAAACGGCGTTTTTGACAGGCGCATCGAGTGGCATTGGCAAGATGACGGCAATGACGTTGACCAAGGCCGGCTACCGCGTCATCGGCACGAGCCGTAAGGCCGGGCCCGGCGAAGTTCGCGACGGCATCCGGTTGATCGCGTGCGACGTAACCTCCGACGCCTCGGTGGCTGCCGCCGTCGCGGAAGCGCATGCGGAACTCGGCCGCATCGACCTCGTCATCAACAATGCGGGCTTTGGGATCGTTGGCGCAGCGGAAGAGAGCTCTCTCGAACAGGTTCGAGCGCTCTACGACACCAATGTTTTGGGTGTCGTGCGTGTCACCAATGCTGTCCTGCCGATCATGCGCGCGCAGGGGAGCGGCCGCATTCTGAACGTCGGATCGGGGCTCGGCTTCATTCCGGCGCCGTTCAATACACATTACTCCGCGACCAAGCACGCCCTTGAAGGCTATTCCGAAGCCCTCGATCATGAGGTTCGTGGCTTCGGCGTCCGTGTCCTGCTGGTCGAGCCGGGTGCGACGAACACCTCGTTCGAGTCGAGCTCTGTACCTGCCGATGCGCCGCTGAAGGATTATGATCGTCTTCGCACGGGTTACACCGTTGCCTATGACAAGTCGATGAAGGCGGCCGATACGGCGCAAAGCGTTGCGGACACCATCTTGCGTGCCGCAACCGATCCGAAGCCGAAGCTGCGCTATCCCTCGGGCAAGGTGGCGCAGCAAGGCGCCTTTGCCCGTCGCTTTCTGCCGCGGTCGCTCTTCGACAAGGTGCTGCACAAGCAGTTCGGCTTGGGCTAGGCCGCCGACCTGCCCCTGTTCTCCTGCCGATATCCGTCGCCAAACGTCTGCAACGCCAAAAGTCTGCAATGAAAGAGGGCAAGACATGTCCAGTATCACCAGCATTTCACGCACCATCCATCGCTACATCGACGCACCCAATCAGAGCATCACGATTGACGGGGTTCCGTTTGCCTATCGTGAGCTCGGTCCCAAAACCGGCGTCCCGATCGTCCTCCTCAACCACTGGGGTGCGGTGCTCGACAATTTCGACCCGCGCGTTGTGGACGCGCTCGCCCTTCATCACCGGGTGATCGCGATCGACTATCGCGGCATCGGCGGATCGGGCGGCAATGCGCCGCTCACCGTTGACGAGATGACGCAGGACACGATCCGCCTGATCCGGCAGATGGGCCTGGAGACGGTCGATCTGCTCGGCTTTTCGCTCGGCGGCTTCGTCGCGCAGGATGTCGCTTTGAAGGCGCCGGGTCTGGTGCGAAAGTTGATCCTCGCCGGCACCGGTCCCGCGGGCGGCAAGGGCATCGACCGGGTCGGTCGGGTCTCCTGGCCGCTGATCCTCAAGGGTATGCTGACGCTGCGCGACCCCAAGTTCTATCTGTTCTTCACCGCGACGGCCAACGGCCGCCACGCCGCCAAGGCTTTTCTGGCGCGTTTGAAAGAGCGCAAGGCGGATCGCGACAAGGACGTGACGCCGAAGGTGTTTCTGCGGCAGCTGAAGGCGATCACGGCCTGGGGCCGCCATGCGCCCCAGAACCTCGGCGCTCTCAAGATCCCGGTGCTGATCGCAAACGGCGACAACGACATCATGGTGCCGACGGAAAACAGCATCGACATGGCGCAACGCATCGCCGGCGCCGAGCTTGTGATCTATCCCGATGCCGGACATGGCGGCATCTTCCAGAATCATGACGCCTTCAGCAAGACGGCCTTGACGTTTCTTGCAGCCTGACGGCCCATTCACTTTTACCTTGGAGAACAGGCCTATGAAGGCTTTCATCGTTGAGAAGTACAAGAAGAACGGCGCCCTGCGCAGAGCCGATGCGGCCGAACCCGTCGTTGGGGTCAACGACGTCCTGATCGAGATCAAGGCGACGGCGGTCAATCTGCTGGATTCCAAGGTCCGAGACGGCGAGTTCAAGCTGATCCTCCCGTATAAGCCTCCCTTCATTCTCGGCCACGACCTTGCCGGCACGGTGCTGGCCGTCGGCCGCGATGTTCGCGGTTTCAAGGTGGGCGATGAGGTCTATGCACGGCCGCGGGATCACCGCGTGGGCACTTTTGCGGAGCGCATTGCAACCCATGAAAGCGATGTCGCGCTCAAGCCGAAGAACCTCAACTGGACGGAAGCGGCTTCCATTCCGCTGGTGGGGCTGACGGCCTGGCAGGCGCTGGTCGAGCTGGGCAGGGTCGGGAAAGGCCACAAGGTCTTCATCCAGGCCGGTTCCGGCGGTGTCGGTACCTTCGCCATCCAGCTTGCCAAACATCTCGGTGCGACCGTCGCCACCACCACGAGTGCGAAGAACGCAGAACTCGTCAAGAGCCTGGGCGCCGATGTGGTGATCGACTACAAGACCCAGGATTTCGAGTCCGTGCTGTCCCGCTACGACCTCGTTCTGCACAGCCAGGACCAGAAAACGCTGGAGAAATCGCTGCGGGTGCTGAAGCCCGGCGGTCACCTCATTTCGATTTCCGGTCCCCCGGACCCAGCCTTCGCCAAGGCGCAGGGCCTGAATGGCTTTCTGAAACTCGTTTTCACCCTGCTCAGCCGCGGTGCGCGCAAGGCGGCGCGAAAGCTCGGCGTCCGCTACGACTTCCTCTTCATGCGCGCCGACGGACGACAATTGGCCGAGATTGCGGCTCTGATCGAGAGCGGCGTCATCAAGCCTGTCGTGGATAAGGTTTTCCCGTTCGAGCAGACGGGTGATGCACTGGCCTATGTCGAGACCGGCCGCGCGAGAGGCAAGGTCGTCATCGAGGTGCAGTAGCAATCGGTCGAGATCCGTCGGAATCCCTCTTCGGCTTTGTCGTTGCGGAGCAGGCTTCAGGATCGACCGGGCGTGATCCCGGTCGATCCTGGCAGGGGCCTGTTCGAAGCCAGACTGAAATCCGATCCTCGTTCTTGACATCCCGGATGTCGATCATCACTTACGGATTCAATGATTACGACCGTAATCATTGAATCCAGGCAAGCAGAGAGTTTTTCGCATGACGTCCAAACCCAAAGTTCTCATCACCGGCGCCTCCACCGGCATCGGCGCCGTATACGCTCAGCGGTTCGCGGAGCGTGGACATGACCTTGTGCTCGTTGCCAGAAGCGTCGAGAAGCTCGAGGCGAGTGCCGCAAGGCTCCGGAAAGAGACCGGTGTTTCGATCGAACTGCTGCCCGCTGATCTGACGGACGAGGCGCAGCTTTCGTCGGTCGAGACGCGGCTGCGCGACGACGCCTCGATCGGCATTCTCGTCAACAATGCCGGCGGCAATGTCGGCGGCACATTCGTCACGCAGGACATTGCGGATCTGACGAAGCTGGTGACCTTGAACGCCACCAGCGTGTTGCGTCTTGCTCATGCGGTCGCGCCGCGTTTTGCGGAAAAGGGTGAGGGCGCCATCATCAACATCAGCTCCGTCCTGGCGCTGGCGCCCGAATGGGCCACATCCGTCTACACCGCGACGAAAGCGTTCGTGCTGTCTCTGTCCCAGGCGCTTCACGGCGAACTTGCACCGCGCGGCGTCTACGTCCAGGCCGTGGCTCCGGCCGCAACCCGAACCGACCTCTGGAATCTGGTCGAGGAGGACAAGCGTCCCCCGCTGATGGAGGTTTCCGAACTGGTCGATGCCGCCCTGGTCGGCTTCGATCGCCGCGAGGCCGTGACGATCCCGCATCTGCACGACGAGGCGCACTGGCAGGCCCTGGAGGCCGCCCGCAAGGTGTTGCTGCAGGATACGGGCCACATAACGGCCGCCGCCCGATATGCCGCATCGAAGTGATGCGAACAGGCTTTTGGAAGTGAAGGGATCTATGAGATGAGTTTCAAGGCTCTGCTGGCAGACAAGGCCGGCGATGCGATTTCCGCAAGCATTGTGGATTTCGATGAGAAGGATCTGATGGCAGGCGATGTGACCGTTGCCGTCGAATACTCCACGGTCAACTACAAGGATGGCATGGCCCTGACGGGCGCTGCGCCCATCATCCAGACCTTCCCGCTGATCGCCGGCGTCGATTTCGCCGGCGTGGTCGAGGCCTCGTCCTATCCGGGCATCCAGGTTGGCGACCGTGTCGTCGCCAACAGTTGGGGCCTGAGCCAGACCCATCATGGCGGATATGCCCAGAAGGCGCGTGTCAGCGGCGACTGGCTGGTGAAGCTGCCGGGCAATATTTCCACGAAGGACGCCATGGCGCTCGGGACGGCCGGCTACACGGCGATGCTCTGCGTTCTCGCGCTCGAACATGGTGGCCTGACGCCGGAGCGCGGCGATATTCTGGTCACGGGCGCCAATGGCGGCGTCGGCTCGATTGCGATCGCGCTTCTGTCGAAGCTCGGCTATCGCGTCGTCGCTTCGACCGGCCGGCCCGAGGAAGCGGACTACCTGCGGACGCTCGGGGCGGCGGAGATCATCGATCGCAAGACGCTTTCGGAACCCGGCGGTCCGATCGCCTCCGAGCGTTGGGCCGGCGCCGTCGACTCGGTCGGCAGCCACACGCTTGCCAATGTGCTGGCCCAGACGACGTATCGCGGGGTTGTCACCGCCTGCGGGCTGGCGCAGGGGCTCGACCTGCCGGCGACGGTCCTGCCGTTCATTCTGAGAAACGTCACGCTTGCCGGCATCGATTCCGTCAACGCGCCGCAGGCCGTGCGGCTCGAAGCCTGGCGTCGCCTTGCCATCGATCTCGATATCGAGAAGCTGGCGAGAACGGTGACGATGGTCGGGCTTTCGGACGTCGCGGCGCTCGCTCCAAAGATCCTGAAGGGTGAGGTGCAGGGCCGAACCGTCGTCGACGTGAACGCCTGAGAGCGGCTTCGCGGCGACGGGACCTCGTCCTTGCCGCCGCGCAGCAGTCACCGTCGCGATCATCTGCGGGTCATCCGACGAGATGCCTCCAAGCAGGAGAAAAGCGTCATGAAGGTCACGCGTGAACAGGTTGCGGAAAACAGACGGCGTATCCTCGATTCGGCGAGCCGGCTTTTCCGAAGCAGGGGCGTGGACGCCGTCAGTGTGGCGGACGTCATGCAAGGCGCCGGCCTGACCCATGGCGCCTTCTACCGCCATTTTGCCTCCAAGGACGACCTGGTCGCCGAGGCACTCGCCCATATCCTGACGTCGGACGGCGACGCGCCGTTCAGCCTTCGTGGTTACCTGGAGCAATATCTCTCCGCCGAACATCGGGACAATCCTGCGGAGGGATGCCCGTTCGCCGCCCTGGCGTCGGAGATGCGACATCAGAGCCCGCAGGCTCGCGCCGTGATGACGGCAGGCGCTCGCCAGATCATCGAGATGATGTCGACCGATATCCCGGCCAGCGCAGAAACGGCGGAGCGTCAGACGGCGATCGGCAACTGGGCGGCAATGGTCGGAGCCATGATGATTGCGAGGGCCGTCGATGACGGCGCGCTGTCAGACCGGATTCTCGACGAGACACGTCGCTTTGTCGAATCCAGCATCAAGCCCGTCGCGAGTACCGATCCCGAGACCGGAGCCCTGGAGGCGCCGTGTCCGCCGAACGGCTGACGCCTTTATTTTGCGAGGACAGCTTTGGCGGCTGCATCCAGAATTTCCGTCGAAAGCGCTTTGCTCTCCACAGCCCGCGCCAGAACCAGAGCGCCGATCATCGTCGCCATGGTCGCAATCGCGACCTCGCGGTCGGATGCCTCGCCCTTCGTCTCGACAATGGGTTGAAGCAAAGCCAGTTGTTCCTCGACGCCGCGCTGCATGACCCGGCGAACCTCCGGGCCGTGGCGCGCAACATCCGAGCCGAGCGCCGCAAAGGCACAGCCTTTCGAGACGCCATCACGATGCTGATCCGACAGATAAAAGCTGACGGCTTTCTCCAAAGCTTCGCTCGTGTCATTTCCGATCAGGGACGACATCCGTTGCGCGGTCTGATCGAGCGCCGCGCGTGTCGCCTTGGCGATGAGGTCGTCCTTGGAGTCGAACTGCTTGTAAAAGCCGCCATGGGTGAGGCCGGCGGCCTGCATCAGGGTGCTGACCCCGACGCCGTCGAATCCCTTTTCTCGAAATAACCGGCTGGAGGTCTCGATGACCTGCTGCCGGTTTTCCTCCGCCTTTTCCTTCGTGACTTTCATGGCTGATCTCTCTTGCCTGGACGCCCATTATATATGATGATTGGCATCTTACTCAATGGGTGTCGTGTGACGGATGAGGCGGATGCACCTCAAGTTGCCACCGAAACCGGAACTGAGGATCTCGACATGGGGTATATATGGGTATATACACGCAATCATGAACCCGTGTTATTCAGTGATGTTGCGAGAAGCCTCCCGGAAGGTCTCATCGATCTATGACGAAGCCCTGTCGCCTCTCGGGATCAACATCGCCCAGTTTTCACTCCTCCGGCGCATTGAGCGTCTTCAGCCGGTCAGCATGACCGATCTCGCTCGGAGTGCTCGGCTCGATCGCTCGACGATCGGGCGGAACGCGAAAGTCCTCGAAAAGAGGGGGCTTGTCGGCGCAGGGCGTGGCGATCTGGACCAACGGGAAGCGACGATTACGCTGACCGAAGCAGGTGCCGGTTTGCTTGCGGAGGCCGGCCCGGTCTGGAGTGCGTGTCAGACAGCCATGGAGGCGCGGCTCGGGCCGGTGAAGATTACCGCATTGGAGGAGATCCTTCGCTCCATCTGAATTTTTTCACGGCTCTATACGTGTATATACCCGTATATGGGAATGGTTTCGACATCAACGCCACGTGACCACTCATGGCGAAGACGCTTGGCAGCACGGCCTGCATCGCGGTCCGTAGCAATACGACGATCACCCTCCGCTGTGTGCTTCGGCGATCGGATCGGCACGAAGGCGGTCGCCGCCGTTGCCACGTTCGCCATCCAAACGCATCGACAATCCATCGGCCGCAATCGGCTTGATGACCTGACAGGGAAGGAAGCATCATGAACTACACGTCCTTTGGAAGCACAGGGTTGCGGGTCTCACAGATCGCGCTTGGCACCGCTAATTTCGGCACACGCTGGGGTCACGGCGCGACGCCGGAGGAGGCCGCGCAGATCTTCAACACCTATGCCGAGGCCGGCGGCAACATGATCGATACGGCCGATATCTACCAGTTCGGCCAGTCGGAGGAGATCCTGGGCGACCTGTTGCACGATCGGCGCGACCATTTCGTGCTGGCGACAAAATACACCAGCGGGGCAGCCCCCGACGCCGATCGGCTCGTGACGGGCAACAGTCGCAAGGCCATGGTCGCCTCGCTGGAAGCCAGCTTGAAACGGCTGAAGACCGACCGCATCGATCTGTTCTGGGTTCATCATCCCGATGGGCTGACCCCGTCCGAGGAGATCGTCCGCGGGCTGGACGATCTCGCCCGCGCCGGCAAGATCCTCTATGCGGGCCTCTCGAATTTCCCCGCCTGGCGACTGTCGCGTGCGGTGACCATTGCCGAACTCACGCGCGCCGTCCCGATTGCGGCCGCGCAGTTCGAGCACAGCCTCGTGCGCCGCGAACCCGAGGCCGATCTGTTTCCGGCGGCCAAGGCGCTGGGCCTCGGCATCGTCACCTGGTCTCCGCTCGGTGGCGGTGTGTTGACAGGCAAGTATCGGAAGGGCGAAATCGGGCGTGCGGAAAAGATGGGCGGACGCGTCTTCCAGGCCGAAAACAGCGAGCAGCGCACCCGCATTCTCGACACGGTCCTCGGCATCGCGGAAGAACTCGAAACGACCCCGGATCGCGTGGCCATTGCTTGGTCCGCCAGCCATGGGAGCATCCCGCTCATTGGTCCGAGATCGCTGGATCAGCTGAAGGCCAATATCGGCGCGGTGTCGATCGCGCTCTCCCAGGATCACATCCATCGCCTGAACGAGGCCAGTGACCTCGCGGCCCCGGGGGCTGCGCTCACGGCAAGTTCTCAGGACGCCAGTGTCACGCCCGTCAGGGTCGTTGCCTAGAGCAAAGGCAGATGGCGGTGCCCGGCCGCGGTTGGCTGAAACACAGAAGAACACCGTCAGCGCTTCGTTGACGGTTCGCTTCATCGAATGGACATCACAGGGAGAAACGCAATGGCAAACAGAGAGATCATTCTGGCGAGACCCGTGCGCACCGCGATCGGGGCGTATAATGGCGCGCTCAAGGGCGTTGCCGCGACGGAGCTCGGCGCCGTCGTCGTGCGCGAGGCGCTGCGGCGCGCGAACCTTTCCGGCGACGAAATCGGCTCGGTCGTCATGGGCAATGTCATCCAGGCCGGAAATCGCATGAACCCGGCCCGGCAGGCCGCCATCAATGGCGGGCTGCCCGTGTCCGTCCCGGCATTCACTGTCAACCGGGTCTGCGGCTCGGGCGCGCAGGCCATCGTCAGCGCCGCCCAGGACATCGGATCCGGTCAGATCAAGGCGGCGGTTGCCGGTGGAATGGAGAATATGGACCGCGCACCCTACCTGATGGATGGCGGGCGCTGGGGCTATCGCATGGGCCCGGCCCAGATCCTCGACAGCATGCTGACGGACGGGCTCGAAGACGCGTTCTCCGGCGAGCACTCCGGCTGGCATACGGAGGATCTCGTGACGCGCCTGCAGATCACGCGCGAGGCGCAGGACGTTTTCGCCGCACGCTCCCAGCAGCGCTTCGCTGCGGCCCAGGCGGCAGGTGCCTTCAAGGACGAGATCGTTCCGGTCGAGATCAAGGGCCGCAAGGGCCCGGAGATTTTCGCCGCCGATGAAGCGCCGCGGCCCGATACGACGACCGAAACGCTGTCCAGGCTGAAGCCCGCGTTTCGCAAGGACGGTACCATCACCGCCGGCAACGCGCCGGGCCTCAACAGTGGCGCGTCAGCGATGGTCGTTGCGGAGCGGGACTTTGCCGAGACGATGGGCGTCGAGCCGGTTGCCCGCCTGGTCGGTTACGGCGTCGGCGCGGTCGAGCCGGGTCTCTTCGGACTGGGGCCTGTTCCGGCGGTCCGCCGGGCGCTCGACCATGCCCGATGGTCGCTCGGCGATATCGAGCGCATCGAGATCAACGAGGCTTTCGCCGCCGTTCCGCTCGCCGTCATCCGCGAACTCGGTCTTCCCGACGATATCGTCAATGTCGATGGCGGTGCCATCGCTCACGGACATGCGATCGGGGCAACCGGGGCCGTTCTGGTGACGCGTCTTCTTCATTCGATGCGGCGCGATGGCGTGAAGCGGGGCATGGTGACGCTCTGTATCGGTGGCGGGCAGGGGATCGCTCTGGCGCTGGAAACGCTGTAGCCAGCCCGATCCGAGGAGATCCAGATGTTCGAAACCTTCGAAAGCGGCAGCCTTGCACTGGAGGATGTCGACATCTCCTATGTCGCCGCCGGTGCGGGCGAGCCCGTCTTGCTGTTGCATGGTTTTCCGCAGAACCGCGCGCTCTGGGCGAAAATCGCCCCGACGCTCGTGGCGCAGGGCTACCGCGTCATTTGCCCGGATCTTCGCGGCTATGGGCAATCGTCCAAGCCTGCCGCGGCGCCGGATCTTTCGAACTATGGCTTTCGCGCCATGGCCGGCGATCAGATCGCGCTGATGACGCGTCTCGGATATCCGAAGTTCCATGTGGTGGGGCATGATCGCGGCGCCCGCGTGGCGCACCGGCTGTGCCTGGACCATGCGGACGCCGTAGCAAGTGTGACTCTCATGGATATCGTGCCGACGCTGGAATTGCTCGCCGATCTGCGCAAGGAGGTGGCGCAAAGCTACTGGCACTGGTTCTTCCTGGCCCAACCGGCCCCGTTTCCGGAGCAGGTGATCCAGTCCAACCCGGACCTTTTCTATGAAGCCTGCCTGTTTGGCTGGGGTGGTGCCAAGGCAGCGGATTTTGCGCCGGACCAGCTCGCCGCCTATCGCGCCTCATGGCACGACCCTGATGCCATTGCCGGCGGTTGCAACGACTATCGCGCGGCCCTGCAGGTGGATTTTGCCGATGATCTCGCGGATCGAGGCGGCTTGATCGAGGCGCCTGCCATGATTCTCTACGGGGCGTCGGGCGCCATGGGGAGGCTCTACGACATCCCGGCGGTCTGGGAGCGTTTCTGTGCCAAGCTTGAGGCACACGCCATCCCGGGCGGACATTTCTTCCCCGACATCGAACCCGACCGCGTCAGCGATCACCTGAGCCGCTTCCTGCGGCAGCATTCGATGGTGACGACGCAGACCGGGGATCGGACGGCATAGACCCTCAACCCTTTCCACCGGATTGATCGGGAAACGTCAGCGTTACTTCCGTACCAGAGCCCAGCCGCGACTGGATGGSGGCATCGCCGCCCGACTGGCGAACGAAGCCGTAGACCGTTGCGAGACCGAGACCGGCGCCGCCGTCCTTGAGGCGGGTGGTGAAATAGGGCTCGAAGGCCTTGTCGATGGCCTCCGGCGTCATGCCGATCCCTTCGTCTGCGACGGAGACGATGACGGATGGTCCTTCGTGAAAGGCGGAGATCGTGATGTCGCCTCCGTTCGGCATGGCGGCGGCGGCGTTGAGGCAGAGGTTGAGGATCGACTGCTCGAACAGCGCGGGATCGAGGTAGACGGGCGGCAGATCGCCTGCGCTCTTCAGGCCGATGCGGCAGGTCTCGCCGACCGCAATTTCGAGCACATCGATCATGCCGGTCAGAACGGCCCTGAGATCGACGGAGACAGGGAAGATCTGCTGCTGGCTTGCCACCGAGAGCATGCTGGACGACAGTGCCCGGCCACGGTCGGCTGCCTTGCGAATGCGGTTGAGATGGCGTTTCTGGCGATCGGTCACGCCGTCCTCGCGCTCCAGCAAGCCGAGACTGCCGGTGACGATTCCGATCATGTTGCCGACCTCGTGGGCCAGCTGGTGGGTCATGCGCGTGATGCCATCGAGCCGCTGGGCCTTGGCAGCCTCGGCTTCCTGCCGGTCTGCTTCGGTGACGTCACGGGCGAGAAGGACGAAGCCGCCGTCCCGCTGGCGCGAGAGCGACAGCTCGACCACCTGCCCATCCGGCCGGCGCAGGCGCGAGACGAACGGCCTGCCGGGCCGATCCTCGTTTGCCAGAGCATCCTCAACGCCTTTGACATCGACGTCGGGGACACCCTCCATGAAGCGCGGCAGGGGCAGCTTTCGCGAGGCGCCGCCACGGCCGACAAGCTCGATCACCCGGCGGTTCATGGCGAGCGGCTTGCCGGCCGAGTCGAACAGGGCGATGCCCTCGTTCATGCTGCGAAAGATCGCGCGGATCGTCTTGGCCGCGGTGTCCGCCTTGCGGCGCATCTGGCTGACGCGATCGACGCTTTCGCGAAAGGCGCTGAAGGCCTGGACCAGCCGGATCAGTTCCGTCTCGTCGCCGCGATAGCGCGGCACGGCGATGTGTTTCTGCCCTCCGGCGAGCGCATTCATGCCGGCCGAGAGATCGACGATCCCGCGCGACACCCGGATGACGGAGCGGATGGCGAGTGCCGCGACGATCAGCATCAGAAGGGCGGTCACGACGACGATGCTGAGCAAACGCTGGAGCATCTGCGAGATCGCCTGGACGTCGTCGCCGAGTTTCTGCACGACGCTGTCGTTCTGGGCCTCGACGGCGAGCGACAGCTCGCGCGAGACCGCGTGGAGCCGCGTGATCGCGGCGCGGATGGAAAACATCTCCCGGAGATAACGGGTCTGCGCCGCGAAGATGCGACGGTGTGCATCGAGCGCCGCCTGGTCCATACGCACCGGCGCCGCCCCGGCAATCGCGAGGTCGCGGACATACCGCCTCTGCAGCTCCCCGAGCTGGAACAGGCTGTCGGATGTCGAGGCGGATTGGGCGAGAGCGCTGAGCGTGGGCGGCAGATTGCGTACCGTGGACATGTCCCGCGTCGCAATCTGGCTCAGCGCCATCGCGGCGTCCGACTTGTGCCCCTGCGCGGCTTCGGCGTTTTCAAGCATGGAGAGCGTCTGTTGCCGGATCGTGCCGAGCAGGGCGCGGACGTCGCCCGTATCGGTGGGCACGGTCGCACGCTCGCGCCGCGGCGGCATCATGCTCATCAGGGCCTCGACCTGGGTCAGGACGGCGCGGCTTTCGCTGGAAATGCGATAGGGCGAGGTCGCGTTCATGAGAAAGGGCGCGCTGGAAACGAGGTCGGACACTTGCTTGGAAACGACGGCAGACTTGCCGAGGCTGACGAAGGCCTGCGTGCCATACGTCGCCATTTCGTTGCGCGCCTTCAGCAGGCCGAAGATGGCAATGGTGGAAATGCCGAGAACGAGGGCGCCGATAATGAGAATGGCCGCGGGAAGACGGAAGGCGATCGAGGAGAAGAAGGCCCCACGGGTCATTGCTCCGTCTCGCGGCGCGCGGTCTCGAGCACATAGCCTCGCCCGCGGCGGGTCTTGATATAGCGCGGCAATTCGGGGTTCTGCTCGATCTTGCGGCGCAGCCTGAGAACGAGCACGTCGACATTGCGGTCGACGTAACGCTCCGTGCCGCTGCCCAGCCGCTCCAGAATCTGCGCGCGGGTCACGGCCAGATTGGGCGTTTCGGCCAGCAGCTCCAGAAGCGCGAACTCGGCGGTCGTCAGCGTCTTTCCCGGTTGCGCTTCGCAAATGGCCAGCCTGCGGGCCAGATCGATCGTCCAGTTTCCCAGATGCAGCGCCGACGTCTGGGGCGCCCGGTCGGATGCGGACGGTGGTGCCGGTTCCGGCGCGCGCTCGTGCTTCGGAATCAGGATCGAGCGGCGCAACACCGCCTTCATGCGGGCCGCAAGTTCGATGGGCTCGAACGGCTTGACGATATAGTCGTCGGCCGCGGTCTCGAGACCCAGCACGCGTTCGGCCGAACTGCCGGCCGCCGTCACCATGATGATGCCGACATCCATGCTGCTGCGGATGCGCTGCGCAAAGGTTCGTCCAGATGCACCGGGAAGGTTATGATCCAGCAGGATGAGATGCACGATCTCCTGTGAGAGAAAGACCGTCGCCTCCTCGGCCGAGCCGGCGACGAAGGGCGTCCAACCCTCGGCCTCCACGAGATCGAACAACATCTCCGCCATATCCGGATCGTCCTCCACGATCAGAATCTTCACCTGCATGTCGATAGTCCTCCTGCCGCATCATAGGCTTCAGAAAGATTTGTTCAAATCCTCGCCGATGACGGGATCTGTCACAAATGTAATATCTGTAAGGCTCGCAACCCTCCGGATGTTCGGCTGTAACAACCGTAACCACTCCTTTCTTGAAGCCTTCGCCGTATCTGCCATTCTGACGGCGGAGGTCGGAACGGCATCGTTCCGGGAAGTGGAGGATTTTGGTGAGGACGTTCATCTGTCTGGTCGCGGCGGCGTCTCTGTCGTTCGGCGCCACCGCACGCGCAGAGCCATCGGTGCGGCTGAACGTCCTCTGCGGCGTAGACGAGGCCTGGTGCGCGACGATGAAAAAGGCCGTGCTGACCCGGCTGAACATCGATGCCACCGTGACGCGCAAGAGCACCGGCGAAATCCTCGATCAGGTGCGCCGCGAAAAGGCCGATCCGCAGACGGACGTCTGGTGGGGCGGCACGGGCGACGCGCATCTTCAGGCAGGCGCCGAAGGTCTGCTGCAAGCCTACCAGCCGCCATCGACCCTGACGATGTTGCCGTGGGCGGACAATTTCTTCGATCTCTCGGGCGGACACTCCGCCGGGATCTATGCCGGAGCCCTCGGCTTTGCCTATAATTCCGATCTCCTAAAGCAAAAAGGTCTGCAAGCGCCTGCCTGCTGGAAGGACCTGCTCGACGGGACCTATGCGGGTGCGATCGAGCTTGCCGACCCCAACTCGTCGGGAACGGCCTATACCGCCCTGGCAACGCTCGTTCAGCTGTTCGGGGAAGACGAAGCGTTCAAATATCTCGGCCGGCTCGGCGCCAATATCCGCGCCTTTCCGCAGTCGGGCTCTGCACCGGTCAAGGATGCCGCCCATGGTGATACGCTGATCGGCATCTCCTTCATCCATGATGCGGTGACGCTGCGGCAGGCGGGCTATCCGCTCGAAATCGTCGCGCCCTGCGAAGGCACGGGCTACGAGATCGGAGCGGTCAGCATCGTGAAGGGTGCAAAGAACATCGAGGCAGCCCGGGCTTTCCTCGGGTTTGCGCTCAGCGCCGAGGGGCAGGCGACGGGGGCTGCTGCCGGCCAGAACCAGGTTCCGTCCAATGCCGGTGCGTCGTTGCCCCCCGGTGCGCCCGATATCTCGATGATCCGGATGGTCGATTACGATTTCGCGACCTTCGGCTCGCCCGACGAGCGACGTCGGCTTCTCAAACGCTTCGACAGCGAGATCCGCGGGATCCCCTGACCTCAAGCAAGGACCGGACGAAACACGGCATCCCGCTCTCGGTAACAGAGGGGAACGGCAGCGCCATGCCGTCCGGAAGCCCGTTCACTTTTCAAAAATGTTCAACCAGGAGGAAAGACCATGAAAACCTATACAGCCGGCATGCTGCTGATGGCCGCGACCGCACTGACCGCCACGTCGGCGCAGGCGGCCGGCACGCTCAATCTCATCTGCTCGGCAGACGTCGTCATCTGCGAGCAGATGAAGGGCGACTTCGAAAAGGACCACGACATCAAGGTCAACATGGTGCGCCTCTCGTCCGGCGAGACCTATGCGAAGATCCGTGCGGAAGCCCGCAACCCCAAGACGGACCTCTGGTGGGCCGGCACCGGAGATCCCCATATGCAGGCAGCCTCCGACGGGCTCACGCAGGAATACAAGTCGCCGCTGCTCGATCAGCTGCAGGATTGGGCGAAGAAACAGGCCGAAGGCTCCGGCTTCAAGACGGTCGGCGTTTACGCCGGCGCGCTTGGCTGGGGCTACAATACCGAGATCTTCAAGACCAAGGGCTTCACCGAGCCGAAGTGCTGGGCCGATCTTCTCAATCCCGCTTTCAAAGGCGAGATCCAGATCGCCAATCCGAACTCGTCCGGCACGGCCTATACGGCCCTCGCTTCGCTCGCCCAGATCATGGGTGAGGATCAGGCTTTCGATTATCTGAAGAAGCTCAACGCCAATATTTCGCAATATACCAAGTCCGGCTCGGCCCCGGTCAAGGCGGCGGCCCGCGGAGAGACCGCCATCGGCATCGTGTTCATGCACGACGCCGTGGCGCAGACGGCGGAAGGGTTCCCGGTCAAGGCTGTCGCGCCCTGTGAAGGCACCGGCTACGAGATCGGCTCCATGTCGATCGTCAAGGGCGCGAAGAACCTCGACAATGCCAAGATCTGGTATGACTGGGCCCTGACGCCCGCCGTCCAGTCGCGCATGAAGGACGCCAAGTCCTTCCAGCTGCCGTCCAACAAGTCGGCCGAGATCCCCAAGGAAGCGCCCCGCTTCGAGGACATCAAGCTGATCGACTACGACTTCAAGACCTATGGCGATCCGGCCAAGCGCAAGGAACTGCTGGAGCGCTGGGACCGCGAGATCAGCGCCAACGCGAACTGAGGCGCGTCCCGTGCCGGCCGGCGGAGGTGTCGGCCGGCACGGGGTCTTGAAACATGGCATGGCTTGAGGAGGGGATCGGGATGAAGACCGACAAGGACAATCGCAACCGCAGACTGGATATCGCGCTCGGGCTGGGCATTCTGGCCTTCCTCGTCGTTCCCTGGTACAGGATCGAGGGCGGGTTTCTGGCATTCGGCTGGCTGTCGGGCTTTCCCGGAGAAGCCCCGGTTTCCCCGGGTCTTCTGCAGATCCTTCTTCATGGCCGCTGGTGGCTGGCCGTCCCGGCGCTGATGCTGGCGGTTGCCGGTATCGCCCGCTTCACGCCGGACCCAAGAATGCGCGGAGCCCTTCTGGTGGCATCCGGCGCCATCGGCACCGTGTTTCTGACATTGCAGGGTCTCGCCATCGGCTATTCCGGCTGGTCCTGGACGATCAGCGAGACGCTGTTCGGCGCCATGTCGGACGGGCAGCCGTCGATGGGGGCCGGCGCCATGCTTTCGGCGCTGGTCTTCGTGCTGCTCTTTTCCTTCGGCCTTGCCGAGCGGGGCGCCATGAAAGGCGATGCCTTCGTCGTCGCCTCCATCGCGCTTCTCGTCTTTCTGGTCGCGATCTTCGTGTTCTACCCGGTCGGCAGCATGCTGGTCGGCGCGTTTCAGGATTTCGACGGCTCGCTCAACCCGGACGGCTTCACCCGCAACATCCAGGACCCCGCCATCTGGAGCCTCGGCTGCGTCGTCGGCGGCGAACGCTGCGGTGTCGCCTGGCGGACGCTGTTCCTGGCGATCATGACGGCGGGCGGCTCCACCATCATGGGGCTTGCCTTCGCGCTGGTCGCCACGCGCACGCGCTTTCCCTTCAAGAAGGGCCTGCGCCTCCTCACCGTCCTGCCGATCATCACGCCGCCTTTCGTCATCGGTCTCGCGCTGACGCTGCTGTTCGGCCGCGCCGGCGTCGTCACCGAAGCGCTGTCCAGCCTGTTCGGCATCGAGCCCGGCCGCTGGCTCTACGGGATGACGGGTATCTGGATCGCGCAGGTTCTGTCATTCACGCCCATCTCCTTCCTCGTGCTCATCGGCGTGGTCGAAGGCGTCAGCCCCTCCATGGAAGAGGCGTCTCAGACGCTGCGCGCCGATCGCTGGCGCACCTTCTGGCGGGTCTCGCTGCCCTTGATGAAACCCGGCATCGCCAACGCGTTCCTGATCGGCTTCATCGAGAGCATGGCCGATTTCGGCAATCCGCTGGTGCTCGGCGGCAGCCATGGCGTGCTCTCGACGGAGATCTTCTTTGCCGTCGTCGGTTCGCAGAACGACCCGTCGCGCGCCGCCGTGCTTGCGATCATCCTGCTCTGCTTCACGCTCACCGCCTTTCTCGCGCAGCGCTATTGGCTGTCCGGCAAGAACTTCGCGACGGTCACCGGCAAGGGCGATAGCGGCTCGCACATTGCTTTGCCGAAATCAATCTCCATCGGCGTCCATGCGCTCGTCGTTCCCTGGATGGTGTTCACCATCGTCATCTACGGCATGATTCTCTTCGGTGGCTTCGTGAAGACCTGGGGCCTCGACAATTCCCTGACGCTCGATCACTACGCCCGAGCGTTTTCGATCGAGCTGCGTGACGGGGTCATCGCCTGGACGGGCGTCGCCTGGAATTCCTTCTGGACGACCATGGAGATCGCGCTGATTTCCGCTCCGCTGACGGCGGCGGTCGGGCTGCTCACGGCCTACATCATCGTCCGCCAGAAATTCGTCGGCCGCAACGTGTTCGAATTCGCATTGATGATGAGCTTTGCCATTCCCGGCACCGTCATCGGCATCAGCTACATCATGGCGTTCAACCTGCCGCCGCTGGAAATGACCGGCACCGCGCTCATCCTCATCGCCTGCTTCGTCTTCCGCAACATGCCGGTCGGCGTACGCGGCGGGGTGGCCGCCATGAGCCAGCTCGACAAAAGCCTGGACGAGGCCTCGCTGACGCTGCGCGCCACCAGCTTCCGCACGGTGCGCAAGGTCATCCTGCCGCTGCTGCGTCCGGCCATCACGGCAGCGCTGGTCTATTCCTTCGTGCGGGCCATCACCTCTATCAGTGCCGTCATCTTCCTCGTCAGCGCCGAATACAACATGGCGACCTCCTACATCGTCGGCCTTGTCGAAAACGGCGAGTACGGCGTGGCGATCGCCTATTCCTCCATGCTGATCGTCGTGATGATCGTGGTCATCGCCGGCTTCCAGCTTCTCGTCGGCGAACGCCGGCTGCGCCGCGAAAACCGCGTTGCAGGTCTCGGCCCCGCGTCTTCATCCCTTCTCGTTCAGGAGAAAACAGCATGATCCACCCCCGCGCCGGTTCCGTCGTCTTCCAGCACGTCAAGAAGCAGTTCGGTGCCTTCACCGCCATTCACGACCTGTCCATCACCATCGAGCCCGGCCAGCTCGTGACCCTGCTCGGCCCCTCCGGCTGCGGCAAGACCACGACCTTGCGCATGCTGGCGGGCCTTGAACATCCGTCCTCGGGGCAGATCCTCATCGGCGGCAAGGATGTGACGATGCTGCCGGCCAACGAGCGCGACGTGTCGATGGTGTTCCAGTCCTATGCGCTGTTTCCGCATATGAGTTCGCTCGACAATGTCGCCTATGGGCTCGAATCCTCCGGCATGAAGCGCAAGGAGGCGCGGGAACGCGCGGAAGAAGGCCTGAAGCTCGTCGGTCTCGCCGGCATGGGCGCGCGGCTTCCGGCCGAGCTTTCCGGCGGTCAGCAGCAGCGCGTGGCCGTTGCCCGCGCGCTCGTGCTGGAGCCGCAGGTGCTCCTCCTCGACGAGCCGCTCTCCAATCTCGACGCGCGCCTGCGCCGGCAGGTTCGCACCGAAATCCGCGAGCTGCAACAGCGTCTCGGCTTCACGGCCGTCTATGTCACGCATGATCAGGACGAGGCGCTCGCCGTCTCCGACCGCATCGTCATCATGAAGGACGGCGTGATCGCGCAGGAAGGGTCGCCGCGCGATCTCTATGAGGCCCCGGCCTCCGCCTTCATCGCCGATTTCATGGGCGAGGCGAACGTGATCGCGTGCGACGTCATCCGCGTCGAGGGGGCGGACGCCACGATCCGCATCGGCGCGCTCGAACATCGCGTGCCCAGCCGCAATGCCCGGCCGGGGCCGGCAAAGCTGGCCGTGCGGCCGAACTCGATCACGCTGGAGCCGGCATCGGCCGCGGCCTTGCCGGGGCGGATCACCCATGCCGCCTATCTCGGCGACCATGTGGAATACGAGGTGGAAACCGGCACGGGCCGGCTGTTCGTGGTCGATCCCGCCGTGGAACGGGCGCTTTCGCCGGCAACCGAAGTCTCCGTGGGCTTCAAAGGCCGCGGCATTGCCATTATCAACGACTGAGCCGCATTGCACACAAGGACTTTCCATGACGCACGATCTCGACGCCCGCTTCGCTCTCGCGCAAACGATCGCCCGCAAGGCCGGCACTGTCGCCCTCGACTACTTCAACCGGCGCGAGACGCTGGTCATCGAAACCAAGCGCGACGCCCAGGACGTCGTCTCGATCGCCGACCGCGAGGTGGAGAACCTCATCCGCGCGGCGGTGGCGGACGCCCACGCCGATGACGGGTTCCTTGGCGAGGAATACGGCCTTGCCGCCGGTACGTCCGGTTACACCTGGGTGGTCGATCCGATCGACGGAACGAGCCCTTTCGTCAACGGCATGCCGAGCTGGTGTGTCTCCATCGCCGTCCTCAAGGAGAGCAAGCCCGTCATCGGCGTGATCTATGCGCCCTGCTTCGACGAGCTCTACGCTGCCGCCGCCGCCAAGGGCGCTACGCTGAACGGGCGGGTGCTGACGCTCGATCCGTCGCGCACCATCCGAAACGCCGTCACCGGCATCGGCGCCAACAACTACGTGACGCCGGCCTTCGTCGGAAAAATGGTCGAGTCGCTCCTGGAGTCCGGCGGCAATTTCATCCGCAACGGCTCCGGCGCGCTGATGCTCGCCTATGTCGCGGCCGGTCGGCTTGTCGGCTATTACGAGCCTTACATGCATGCCTGGGATTGCCTTGCGGGCTACTGCCTCGTGACGGAAGCCGGCGGCTGGCACCATCCTTTTCCGGTCGAAGGCGAGCAACTGACCAAGGGATCCCCCGTCCTCGCCGCGGCCCCGGGCGCCATAGACGATCTGCGGAGAATTGCCGGCCTCTAAAGCCGCACCGTACCGCGACGAGGAGCAAGATAATCGCATCCTTTGGCGTGGGCCGGATCTCCGGTCGGAACCTGCGCCAGAGACGCGCGTTTCCGACCACGAGCCCCCTCAACCAACACGTCAGGCCCTTTCATGTCCCGTGTCATCGTCATCGGAGCCACCGGACATGTCGGGACCTATCTCATCCCCGCCCTCATCGAGGCTGGACATGAGGTCGTCGCCATCAGTCGGGGCGTCGCCCAGCCGTACAGGCCGCACGCCGCCTGGCGCCACGTCGAACAGCGACAGATGGACCGCGAGGCGCTGGAGAGCGCCGGGACGTTCGGTCGGGAGATCCGGTCTTTGAAGCCGGATATCGTCATCGACATGATCTGCTTCACCAGACGCAGTGCCGAGCTGCTGGTCGATGCCCTGACGGGCCAAGTCGGCCATTTTCTGCACACTGGCACGATCTGGACGCATGGCACGCCCGTTGCTGTTCCCACCACCGAAGACGCACCGAAACAGCCGTTCGGAGACTACGGCATCGGGAAGGCAGAGATCGAAACTTACCTCTTGAAGCGCACGCATGCCGATGGGTTCCCGGCGACCATTGTTCATCCCGGACACATCGTCGGCCCGGGCTGGAACCCGCTCAATCCCCAGGGCAATTTCAATCCGCATGTGTTTTCGGCGCTTGCGCGGGGCGACAGGCTGGCCTTGCCGAACTTCGGCCTGGAGACCGTGCATCACGTCCATGCCGAGGATGTCGCGCGCCTTTTCATGGCCGCGATATCGTCCCGATCGGCCGCGATCGGCGAGAGTTTCCACGCGGTGTCCGGGAAGGCGCTGACGCTGCGCGGCTATGCCGAGAGCGTATCACGCTGGTTCGGTCGCGAGCCCAATCTGGCATTCCTCCCCTTTGAGCAATGGGCGGCGGAGCGAGACCCGGAAGATGCGAAAGCCACCTGGGAGCATATTGCGCGCAGTCCGAACTGCTCGATGGAAAAGGCGCGCCGGCTTCTCGGCTTTGTCCCCCGGCACACGTCTCTTCAAGCGGTCGAGGAAGCCGTGACCTGGCTGATCGAGCAGGGCCGGGTCGAGGCGAAGGGTCAGGCTGCGGCCGGGCCAATTCAGGACCATTCGGCCAGCCTGTAGCCGACGCCGGTCTCCGTCAGGATGTAACGCGGCTGATCGGGGTTTTCCTCGATCTTCTGTCTCAACTGGCGAATATACACCCTCAGATACTGCACATCGCTGATCTCGCCCCAGACCTTTTCGAGGATGAAGCGATGGGTCAGAACCCGCCCCGAATGCTGCACCAGCAGCCGCAAAATGTCGTATTCCTTCGGCGTCATCTTCACGTCCGTTCCGCGGACCTTGACGATCCGCTTCACGAGATCGACAGAGAGGTCGCCCGCCTGGAAGATCGGCTGCTCGCCCTGTGTCTGCAGCCGATGGCGCAGGGCCACGCGGATGCGCGCGACGAGTTCGTTCATGCCGAACGGCTTGGTGACATAGTCGTCGGCGCCGATTTCGAGCGCCTGGACGATGCCGGCCTCGTCCGTGCGGCTCGATAGGATGACGATGGGGAAGGGAACCTTCTCCGACCGCCATCTCGCCAGAAGGTCATGCCCGCTGATATCGGGGAGACCGAGGTCGAGCAGCACGAGGTCGGGAACGTCCGACTGCGCCATCTCGATCGCCGACCGGGCGTTCGGCGCGCCTTTGACCGCGAACCCTTGCGACGACAGGCCGACATCGAGGAGTTTGCGGATCGGAGGCTCGTCGTCCACGACGAGGATCTTGACGGTGGCATGGGTCATGATGTCGGTCCTTTTGACATCGTCGCGGCGGGGAGCCCGATCTCGAAGACGGCGCCCGGTCTGCCCGAGCGGTTTGCGGCGACGATGCTCCCGCCCATCGCCTCGATGAAACCCCGGCAGATCGACAGGCCGAGACCCGTCCCGGCTTTGACGTGGTCGATCTTGCGGACGCGGTAGAAACTGTCGAACACGCGCTCAAGATCATCCGGCGGCAGGCCCGGTCCTTCGTCCATGACGCGGAGGTAAATCCTGCCGCCCGTGCTCCCAGCGTCATCAGCGTCGATCCGGATCGTCGTGCCGTCCGGGGCGTATTTGGCAGCATTGTCGATCAGGTTGAAGAGCGATTGTTCGAGCAGGACCGGATCGACCTTCACCATGGGCAGATCGTCTGGGATCGCCGTCTCCACGCGATGCTCCGCCGTGATCTTTGCCGCGCGTGCGAGAGCCGAACCGACGATATCGCCGACGAAGTGCGGCGCGCTGTTCGGTATCATCGCGCCGGATTCGATGCGGGTCATGTCCAGAAGGTTTGCGATGAAACGATGCAGGCGCTCCGATTCCTCGATCACGGTTGTTAGCAGTTCGGTCTTCGCCTCTTCCGACAAGCCGCCGCCGAAATCCTTGATCGTTCCGGCCGAGCCCATGATCGCCGCCAGCGGGGTCTTCAGGTCATGGGAAATCGAGGTCAGGAGCGCCGTTCTCAGGCGGTCGGTCTCCGCGGCAAGCTTTGCCTTGTCGACATCCGCGACGAGCTGGATGCGCTCGATGGCAAGGGCGGCCTGGTCGGCAAGCGCATCGAACAGGCGCTGCTGATCGGAGTTCAGGAGCGGCCCCTGCCGGTCATTGTCGAGCCCGACCACGCCGATCGCACCACGGCCCGTGCGCAGCGGCAGATAGAGCCGCTTCGCGCCGGGCAGCGTATCCGCCGCGCGGCCTGCGGGGCGATCGTGCTCCCATGCCCAGCGCGCGGCGGCGATATCGGCATCGACAAGCGTATCGTCCGGCGGATATCCCGCCCTGACGGCGATCGTGCCGTCCTCCGGCAGCAGGAGAACGACGCGAACCTTCAGCATCGAGGCCATCTGGTAGGCCGTCGCCCAGAGAACGTCGTCCAGCGTGCCGGTACCGGCCAGCTTTCGCGAGAAGAGATAAAGGTCCTCCGTCGTCCGCGCGCGCTGCCGCGCCGCCATGGCTTGGCGTTGAACGGCGGCCGCGAGATTGCTCGCGACGAGAGCGGTTCCAAGAAAGAAGAGCAGGGCGACGACGCTTTCCGGGTCGCGGATGGTCAGCGTGTAGCGCGGCTCGAGGAAGAAGAAGTTGAAGGCGGTCGCGCCGAGAAAAGACGCAAACAGGCCGGGGCCGAGCCCGCCTCGGACGGCGGAGGCGAGAACCCCCATCAGGAAGACCAGCGCAAGGTTCTGCACATTGAGCACCTGATCGAGCAGGATGCCGGTCACCACGGCCACCGAGACGAAAGCGAGACTGAACAGGTAGTCCTTCGGCTTGATTCGGTTGGCGGGTTTGGCGGTCCGCACGCCCCTCGGCGCGACCTCCTCGGTGCCGCCCGACATGACGTGCACGCTGATGGTGCCGGCGTGACGAATGAGGTCGTGCGTGATGGACCCCTCAAGCCGCTCCCGCCACCAGCTCCGTTCGGACTTGCCGATGATGAGGTGATTGAAGTTGTTGGCCGTCGCATAGGCGAGGAGCTCGCGAGAGACGCTCGCCGCCGGCAGCGTCACGGTTTCCGCCCCGAGCTGCTCGGCGAGCCGCATGCAGGCTGCCAGCCGGTCCTTGTCGGCTTCCCCGAGAAAAGCCGATTTCGCTGTTTCCAGATGGATCACCGTCCAGGGCGCCCGCAGCCTGTCGGCATGGCGCCGGGCGTAGCGGACGAGCGTCGCCCCGTTCCGCCCGTGATCGAGGCAGACGAGGATGCGTTCGCCGGCCGCCCATGGCCCAGAAATCGCGTGCGCCTGCATATGGTTGAGAAGCTGGTCGTCCACCCGTTGCGCCGTTCGCCGGAGAGCGAGCTCGCGCAGGGCCGTGAGGTTTCCCGGCGAGAAATAATTCTCGATGGCGCGCCGCGCCGTCTTGGGAACGTAGACCTTGCCGTCCTGCATCCGCTTGATCAGATCCTGCGGCGTGATGTCGATGATCTCGATGTCGTCGGCACGATCGATGATCGAGTCCGGGACCGTCTCGCGCACGCGGATACGGGTGATCTGGGCGACGATGTCGTTGAGACTTTCGACATGCTGGATATTGAGCGTGGTATAGACATCCATGCCGCTTGCCAGCAGCTCCAGCACGTCCAGATAGCGCTTGGGATGGCGGCTGCCGGGGGCATTGGTGTGCGCCAGCTCGTCCACGAGCGCGAGGGTCGGGCGGCGCGCGAGGATGGCGTCGATGTCCATTTCATCCAGCGCCCGTTCCTTGTAAACGACGGACGTCCGGGCGACCGTCTCCAGTCCGGCGACGAGCGCTTCCGTTTCCTTTCGCCCGTGCGTTTCCACCACACCGATGACGACGTCAGTGCCGTCGGCCTGTCGGGCGCGAGCGGACATCAGCATCTCATAGGTCTTGCCGACGCCCGGCGCAGCGCCGAGGAAGATCTTCAGCTTGCCACGGTCCTCCCGGTCGGCCTTGGCAAGGAGCGCGTCGGGAGACGGTCGCCGTTCCCAGCCCTGGTTGTCGTTGGCCATGATTTGCTCCACGCCGGATCGGCAGCCCGTCACACGGGCTGCCGACAGCTCTTGTGTTAGCGGATCGCGACGTTGTCCAGTGCAAGGTTGATCTCCAGCACGTTCACGAGCCTGTCCGGCGTCAGGACGCCGCCCGGCGAGACGGCGCTGCGATCGATAAGCGTGTTGACGACAGAGACCGGGACGTTGCGTGCGCGGGCGATCCGCTCGGCCTGGTAGCGGGCCGCGCGTTCGGTGATATGCGGATCGAGACCCGCACCGGATGCCGCGGCGAGGTCCGCCGGAAGCGGGTTCTCCGGCGTCGCCCCGAAGGCGGCGATGGTTTTCGAGGCACGGTCCGTCAGGTCGGTGCTCGTCGGCGACTTGTTGGAACCGCCGGCTGCTGCCGCGTTGTAATCCACCGCCGATGGACGCGGCCAGAAATAGTGCGGCTGCGTGAAGGCCTGTGCGACCTGTCGGCTGCCGATGACCCGGCCATCGAGAGTGGTGATCAGCGAACCCTGCGCCGTCTGGGGCGTGACGGCCGCGCCAACGGCCCAGACGACGCTCGTATAGCCGCCGACGCAGACGAGCATGGTTGCGCAGGCGATGCGGATGCTGGAGAGGAAAAATTCCATGATGGGCGGTCTCATTTCATGAACATGACGTGTTCGGCGATGGGGCCGAGCGTGGCAGCGGGGAAAAAGGTCAGCGCGCCCACAATGACGACGGTGACGGTCAGCATGCCGGCGAAGGTGCCGTCCTCGACCGAAAGAGTGCCGCTCGATTCGGTTGCGCGGCGCTTGGCGGAGAGCGAACCGACGATGGCGAGCGGCAGGATGATCGGGATGAAGCGGGCGAGCAGCATGACCGCGCCGGTGGCGATGTTCCAGGCGACGGTATTGTCGCCGAGCCCTTCGAAGCCGGAGCCGTTGTTGGCGGCGGCGGACGAGAACTCGTAGAGGATTTCGCTGAAGCCGTGCGGACCGATATTGTTGAGCGTCGCCGTCCCCCAGGGCGTCGCTGCGAAGATCGCCGTGCCCACGAGTATGAAGAATCCGTGTGAGAGCAGGCCCATCATGGCGAACTTCACCTCTTTCGCCTCGACGCGCCAGCCGAGATATTCCGGCGTGCGGCCGATCATCATGCCTGCGATGAAGACACCGACGACGATGTAGAGGAACATGTTGATCATGCCGACCCCGACCCCGCCGAAGTCTTCGTTGAGCCACATGCCGATCATCGGCATGAGACCCGTCAGCGGATTGAGGCTGTCATGCATGGCATTGACGGAACCGTTGCTGGTGGAGGTCGTCACGACCGCCCAGACGGGACCTGCCGCCGAACCGAAGCGCAGTTCCTTGCCTTCGAGATTGCCGACATCCTGCGTGACCGGCAGGGATGCGAAAGCATGGGTCGGCTCCGACTCAAAGCCGATCGCGCCGGTGATGCGGGCGCCCATGAGGATGAGCATCACGGTAAAGAGAACGGCGGCATGCTTCATCCGCCCGATGATGCGGCCGAACATCCAGACGCAGCCCATGGGAATGATGAGGATCGAAACGGTTTGCAGAACGTTCGACCAGAAGGTCGGGTTTTCGAGCGGATGGGTGCTGTTCGGCCCGAAGAAGCCGCCACCATTGGTGCCGAGCTGCTTGATCGCGACGAAGGCTGCGACCGGGCCCCGCGCGATCGTCTGCTGGACGCCCTCCAGCGTGGTCGCGACCGCCGCGCCCTGGAAGGTCATCGGCACGCCCGTGAAGAGAAGGAGAATTGCGACGACCAGGGCAAGCGGCAGGAGGACGAGGAAGGTGGCGCGCTGCACGTCTATGAAGAAATTGCCGAGCTGGCGTCCCGCCAGTCCGCGCGCCAGCGCCGCGAGCGCCGCAAGGCCGACGGCCGCCGAGACGAATTGAAGCCACATCAGCGCGGCCAGCTGCGACAGGTAGCTCATCGCCACCTCGCCCGAGTAATGCTGCAGATTGGTGTTGGCGACGAAGGAACTCGTGGTGTTGAAGATCAGGCTGCCTTCCAGCGCTTGCCTGCCGTCGGGATTGAGCGGCAGATCGTGCTGAAAGGCAAGCAGCGCGAAGCAGACGACGAACATGACGACATTGAAGCCGAGGAGGGAGAGGACGTAGCGCTTCCAGTCCTGCATCTGCGTCGTCGCCGTCCCGCCGATCGTCTGGAATGCCGCGGTGACGCGGTTCGGTCTTCCCTGGCCGGCGCTCGGGTCCATCGCCCAGCTCAGGTAGCGGCCGAGCGGCCAGGAGAGCAGCGCGGTGCCCCCGATGATCATGATGACGAAGAGGATTGCCTGTATCATTGTCGTGTCTCCGGCGTCAGGCTTTGTCGAGGGCGGATGCCAAGGCGAAGAGGAGTCCGAACAGGACCATGCCGAGGAGGAAGGTGAGGATTGTCATGGTCTGCTCCGGTCATGCGAGGTTGAGCGCTGAGACGATCATGTCGATCAGCTTGATGCCGATAAAGGGCACGACGAGGCCGCCGAGGCCGTAGATCAGCAGGTTGCGGCGCAGGAGCGGTCCCGCACCGATCGGCTTGTAGGCAACACCCTTCAGGGCCAGCGGAATGAGCGCGATGATGATCAGCGCGTTGAAGATGATCGCCGATAGGATGGCGCTTTGCGGCGTGGCGAGGCCCATGACGTTCAGCGCATCGAGCGGGGGATAGAGGACGACGAACATCGCCGGGATGATCGCGAAATACTTGGCGACGTCGTTTGCGATCGAGAAGGTGGTGAGCGACCCGCGCGTCATCAGCAACTGCTTGCCGATCTCAACGATCTCGATGAGCTTGGTCGGATCGCTGTCGAGGTCCACCATGTTGCCGGCTTCGCGGGCGGCGACCGTGCCCGTGTTCATCGCGACGCCCACATCCGCCTGGGCCAGTGCCGGCGCATCATTGGTGCCGTCGCCGCACATGGCGACCAGCTTGCCCTTTGCCTGCTCGTCGCGGATGAGCTGCAACTTGTTCTCGGGCGTCGCCTGGGCAAGGAAGTCGTCAACGCCGGCTTCGGCCGCGATGGCCGCGGCGGTCATGGGGTTGTCGCCGGTGATCATCACCGTCCGGATGCCCATGCGGCGCAGTTCCGCGAAGCGCTCGCGAATGCCGCCCTTGACGATGTCCTTCAGGTGGATGATGCCGAGCAGGTTCCCGTCCCGGACAACGGCAAGCGGCGTGCCGCCGGCCTTGGCGATCGAGTCCGCGATGGCCTGGCCTTCTCGCGCCCGCGCGTCCGGTCCCGCACTGCCCGTCTCGGATCGCAGATATCTGAGCACGGACTCTACCGCGCCCTTGCGGATCGAGCTTCCCTCGAGATCCACGCCGGACATCCGGCTCTGGGCGGTGAAGGGGACGAAGGTCGCGTTGAGGTCTTTCATGTCGCGTGCGCGAAGACCGTATTTCTCCTTGGCCAGGACGACGATGGACCGGCCCTCGGGCGTCTCGTCGGCAAGCGAGGCGAGCTGCGCGGCATCGGCGAGATCCTGTTCCGTCACGCCGGTGACCGGACGGAATTCGGTCGCCTGACGATTGCCGAGCGTGATCGTCCCGGTCTTGTCGAGCAGCAGCGTATCGATGTCCCCCGCAGCCTCCACCGCGCGGCCGGACATGGCCAGCACGTTGAAGCGGACGAGGCGGTCCATGCCCGCGATACCGATGGCCGAGAGCAGCGCGCCGATGGTAGTGGGGATGAGCGTGACGAACAGCGCGACGAGCACGACGATCGGGATGGAGCCGCCGGCATAGCTGGCGAAGGCCGGGATCGTCGCCGTCGCCATCACGAAGATGAGCGTCATGGCGGCGAGCAGGATGTTCAGGGCGATCTCGTTCGGCGTCTTCTGGCGCTCGGCCCCCTCGACCAGCGCGATCATGCGGTCGATGAAGGTGGAGCCGGCAGCCGCGGTGATGCGCACCTTGATCCAGTCGGACAGAACCTGCGTGCCGCCGGTGACGGCGGAGCGATCTCCGCCGGATTCGCGGATGACGGGCGCGGATTCGCCGGTGATCGCCGCTTCGTTGACGGAGGCGATCCCCTCGATGATTTCGCCGTCCGAGGGAATGATGTCGCCCGCTTCCACAAGCACGATATCGTTGACCTTCAGCGCCGCGCCGGGGACATCCGTCCAGTCGCGGCTATTGGCGGAGGTCAGGCGTTTCGCCTGCGTTTCCGAGCGCGTGCGGCGGAGCGACTCGGCCTGCGCCTTGCCCCGGCCCTCGGCCACGGCTTCGGCGAAATTGGCAAACAGCACGGTGAACCACAGCCAGAGGATGATCTGGAACGAGAAGCCGAGCCCTGCGGCCCCGGTTGCGAGGTCCTTGAAGAAGAGAACCGTGGTCAGCACGGAGACGACGGCGACCACGAACATGACCGGGTTCCTGGCCAGGGTTCGCGGATCGAGTTTGCGAAACGCGCCGCCGATGGCCGGCACGAGGATGCGGGCATCGAGGAGGCTCGCAGATGTGGGTTTGCTCATGAGAGACCCCGGATGATGGTTGGATGGAAGAAGGCCGGATCAGTCGGACGCAAAGAGGATCGCGAGCGCTTCCGAGAGCGCGGCAACGGCCCCGAGAACGAAAACCATGCCGATGATGATGGTCGTCCCCCGGCAGGCCTCGTGACGGTCGAGACGCGGGAGAACCGCGTGTCTGAACCGCGAAAGCCGGCGGGTCATGGCGCTAGAAGCGCTCCGGCCGCCAGAGGGCATAGGCGAGATAGGCCGTGATGAAGAGGGCCACGCCGCCGCTGAGGATATAGTCGAATGTCATGTCGCACCTGTCGTTTCTGTCGAAACCCGGCGCTTTAGCACCGCGGTCGCAGAAACTATGCGACCGATCGGCGTAGGAATTCGAGACGGAGGACGGGGCAAAGATATAAAGATTCCATAGGAATCTCGCTCCCCGGATAGCGATGTCGGGCCTGTTTATGCACCCGAAGCTTTGCCGTAACGCCGCTCTGGACTTTGGAAGTAGCGCGCCGACATGTCGGCCTCCGAGAGAGGCTTGCTGTAGAGATAGCCTTGCATGACATCGCAGCCGTAGAGGCGGGCGATGCTGGACTGAAGCTCCGTTTCGATGCCCTCTATCGTGACCGCGATGCCCATGGCGTTGGCAAGCGCAACGGTTGCCTGCAGCACGGGCGCCGTATCGTTCTTCGTGTCGAGAGCCGCCACCAGCGACTTGTCCACCTTGACGCGGTCGAAGGGGAAGCTGCGCAACATGCCGATGCTGGCAAAGCCCGTGCCGAAGTCGTCGAGGGCAATGCCGATGCCGAGGTCCTTCAGCGCGGTGATGGCTTTCAGAGCCTGCTCCGGATGGCTGATCAGGACGCCCTCCGTAATCTCGAGCGTCAGTCTCCTGGCATCGAACCCGGCGTCCGAGAGGATCGATGCGACCGCGGTGGCGAAACCATGATCCTGCAATTGAACCGGCGAAACGTTGACGCAGACCCCGATATCGGGCCAGCCTGCAGACGCGCGGATGGCCTTGCGCAGAACCTGCAAGCCGAGCGTCTCGATGAGGCCTGCCTTTTCGGCGACGGAGATGAAGACATCAGGGGGGACGCGGCCGAGCGGCGAGCTGCTCCAGCGTGCCAAAGCCTCGACGCCGCAGATCGACTGGTCGATGCTTCGGAACAGCGGCTGGTAGAAGACGTCGATCCCTTCGGTCTCCAAGGTCGTCTTCAGATACTGCTCCATGGTCATGTCGTCGCGCCGGCGCTGCTCGAGCTCGCTGTCGAAGGTGACGATGCGGCCGCGGCCGAGATCCTTCGCCCGATAGAGGGCAACGTCGGCCGCCCGCATCAGGTCGCCCATATCCACATCGGCCAACCGCGCCGTCGCCCGCCCGATGCTCGCCGCGACCTGGATCTGCCGGGTCCCTAGGGCAAAGACGTCGCATGTCGCCGCGAGCGCACGATCCGCAACGTCATCGCCGATGTTCGAGTCCGACGTTCTCGCCGCAACGATCGCGAATTCGTCTCCGCCCAGACGGGCGATGAAGGCCTCCGGCGGGAGAACGTTTCGCAAGCGGGCGGCCACGGTCGCGATCAGTTCGTCGCCCGCCGCATGGCCCCAGGCGTCATTGACGCGCTTGAACCCGTCGAGGTCGAGAAGACACAGTTCGACGGTTCCCTCCCGTTCGCTCCGGGTGAGGTCGGCCAAGTGCTCCAGCAGGGCACGCCGGTTCCACAAGCCCGTCAACGCATCGCGAAGTGCGGCGTGCCGCGCCGCGGCCTCGTCTTGCCGGAGCTTTCGAACGGCCACCCATCCCGCAACCGCGATGCCGGTCAGAAAGACGAAGAGAATGGCGGCGCCGACCGCAAGCTGCGTCTTGACCGTGAGGAAGCTGCGGCTGCCGGGAAGCTTGGACGGCCAGCTGAGATAGGCGATTGCCGTGCCGTCGAGATCGGTCAGCGGCACGTTCAAGGCATTTTCGGCCCGCGCCAGGCTGAGATTCAGCTTTTCGATCCGGAAACTCTGCGCAAGATCGCCGATCACCCGAGGCGTCAGATGCCGCGCCATGAACAGCGTGTAGAGATTGCGCTCCTCGATCCGCGTGTTGGTGCTGCTCGGCCGGATCTTGGCCGCAGCCATCAGCGCGATGCCGCTCTTGGAACGCACGGCATAGACCGGGGTGATGCCGGCCTGTTCGCCCAGCTGATCGGCATTGCGCACGATGGTGGTAAAGTGATCGCCGAAAAACACCGCCGGCGGCTCGGTCAGTTCTTCGCCGTCCTTATAGGCGACGATCACCTTGCCGCGTGCGTCTGTGACGACGGCGGTATCGTAGGCCGGATTGTCCGCACCCGTATTGGCCCAGTTCTCGATGACCCAGTACTTGCGATTGATCGAATTGAGCTGTTTATAGGCCCCGTCCCAGGTGGCATTGTCGTGGAGAATGCCGAACAGTTGCGTGCGGAGCGCATCCACGGCCGCCGTCGTCGCATCCAGCGCACGCTCGTCGTCGATCCGGTTCGCCGTGTCCCTCATGGCGTCGACCGAGCGGAAGACGATGCCGGCAAAGATGCTGGCGACGAGAATAAACAGGAATGCCACGGCCAGGACCGCGCGTCGCCGTCGCCGGTTATCGGTATGGGGCAGCATCATCCGTTTATTCCTCCCCTCCGGCAGCAACGCTGTCGGAGTTCATTGGAGACAGATTTAATCGTAAGCCATCAAGAAATGGTGACCAAGACGCACCTAAGACGGTAAGTTTTTACTGTGGGACATCGTCGATAACGCGTCCTTGTCGGCGACCAGGTCGTAGAGCGGCGTGACAGGGGATATCGCTAGCGCGAGCGCGCTAGAAAACATGCGCCAAGACGCTGCGGTTGCGGCCTCTGATATCGATCGTCAATGCGTGGGCGACCTCGCGCCCCGAGGGCGTCCCGCCGGCGGCTTGCAGGCAGGCGTCCGACACCACGAGGCGTCCCTCTAGGTCACGGGTTGCGCGCTCCAGGCGACTTGCGACGTTCACGACATCGCCGATGACGGTGAACTCGCGGCGTTCGCTGGTGCCGACATTGCCGACGATCACTTCGCCGAAGTGGAGGCCGATGGCGATGCGGATCGGCTCGGCGCCACGCCGCGTCCTTTTCGCCGACCACGCGGCATAGGTGTCGAGCAGCTGGAAGGCGCAGGAAAGCGCACGCTCCGCCGCATCGTCCTGCGGCTGCACGCCGCCAAAGGTCGCCATGAACCCGTCGCCCAGAAACTTGTCGAGCGTACCGCCGCACGGGAAGATTACATTGCAGCCGCGCTCCTGGAAGCTGCGCAGGAGGGTCAGCGCCTGCTCCGGCGAGCGCATTTCGGCCATGCGCGTGAAGCCGACGATATCCACGAACATGACGGCGACCTCGCGTTTCGCCGGCACGCCGAAGCTGTCTGCGCCATCGCCCATGGCATGGGCGACATCGGGTGAAACATAGCGGGCGAGCGAGGCTCGAACCGTGTTGTCCTTGATCTGGGCAATGAGCGTGTTGCGGCTTCGCAGGACGGCGATGGCAAGCATGAGCGTGAACAGCCCGGTCGCCACCACCTGAACCCACATCTGAAGCAGGCCGACGAAGTACGGATTGAGGAACCGCTCGAGCGCCTGCATTTCCGACATGCCCGCGGTCGTGTCGAACCGGACCGTCTCCGGCCTGTCATAGAGGGCGTTGATGCCGAAGGACCAGATGGCGATGATGATGCCGCCCGTCCAGACGACGAGGATGGGCGAATAGGTGAGGGCCGACTCCGCCAGCAGCAGGAGCACATAGAGAAATTCCGGGCCGCGCGTGCGGGTTTGGATCGGCCAGTCGGACGCGATGCCGCCGATGGGTGGCAGAAGAATGGTGGAGGTGATCAGCGCGACATCCAGAATGGTGCAGGCGAGCTTGATCGTCCACGCGGCCCGGTGATGCCGCGTCGCGTAAGGAACATAGCTCAGAGCCAGAAAGATCAGGCTGACAGCGAGGTAGTAGACGTTTCGCGGCCAGGCGGTGCTGACGAGCAGCCACGCGGCGATGACGGCCACGGCGCAGAGCCGGACGCGGAAGGCCACCGCCAGCCCCTCCAGCTCCGCATCGTGCAGGCGCTTGAACTGCTCGTCGGATGGGACGCGTCCCGGCAGCGCTGCGGACATGTGAAGTTGAAGCCATTCAAGCATGGGGCACGTTCACCTCGACCAGGATCGGGACGCGATCCGATCGATGATCTGTCGCACGACAGAGTGTCGGGGAGCAATGACATACCATCGCCGCGGGTGCGCACGACCCGCAACAAGCGGTGAACAGCTGCCGCCGCTGCCTGGAGGTAGTTCAGGGTCGTTCGCGGTGCTGCAGACGACCGGCGTCAAAGACCCATGATCAGACGACCACCCAGCGCTTCTCCCGATAAGACTGCGCCATGGCGTGGACGCTGCGCTCGATCCGCAGCCCATCCTCGAAGGTCACGGCGGTGAAGGGCTTGCCGGCGATGGCCTGATGAAGCTGGTGGCACTCGATGATCTTCAGATCGTTGAAGCCGAGGCCGTGGCCGGGGGCGGGGATGAAGCGGTCATAAGGCGGGTGGATCGGGGCCGTGAGGACGCGGGCGAAGCCACGCGTCGCCTCGGGACCGGTGGTCGTGTAGAGTTCGAATTCGTTCATCCGCTCCTGGTCGTAGAGGATCGATCCTTTCGAGCCGAAGATCTGCAAGGCGATGCGACCCTTGCGGCCCCAGGCCGAGCGGTTCGCCATGAGAACGGCGGAGACGTTACCCTCCAGCTTCAGGAGGACACTGGCGATATCATGGTTCTCGACCTCCCGGCGCTCGCCGGCCTTCGTCGGACGGTCTGCATATGGCTTGCCGAGATCGGCGATGACCTCCTGCACATGGCCGAAGAGATGCCAGAGCAGCGACAGGGGATGGACAGCGAAATCGTCGAGCGCGCCATAGCCGGAGCTTGCCTCGCTCTTCCAGTAGAACAGCGCCTCCGGATCGGCCATGAAGTCTTCGTCCATCTCGACCCGCACATGGTTGACCGTGCCGATCGTGCCATCCTCGATCAGGCGGCGGATCTGCGCGATCGCCGGGTTCTGAATGTAGTTGTAGCCGAGAATGGCGATCTTGCCGGTGCTGCGCGCAGCCGCCAGCATGGCTTCCGCATCGCCAAGGGCCGGGGCCATCGGCTTTTCGCACCAGACATGCTTGCCGGCCTGAAGAGCGGCAATCGCCATTTCCGGATGGAAGGCATTCGGCGTCGTGACCGAGATCACATCGACCTCCGGGTCGGCCAGAAGATCGCGCCAGTTGCCGGTGGACTTGCGAAAGCCGAAGGCGCTGGCGCGGCTCGCCGCCATCTCGGCATTGGACTCGGCAAGCGCGACCAGCTGCGGCGCGGGAACGTCGCCGAAGATCTGGCGAACGCCATTCCAGGCCAGTGCATGGCACTTGCCCATGTAACCCGTTCCGATGAGGCCGACGCCTAGAGCTTTCATGTCTGTCTCCCGATATGTCTTGGCGGTACGCGTTTCCGCCGTTTTGAATGCGAAAGTCTTTGGGTCGTATAACGCCGTCGGCCCTCAGGCCTTGGAGCGCTTCTTCTGGCGGTAGACATCGACCACGACGGCCGTCACGATGATGAGACCCTTGACGATCTCCTGATAATAGGCGTCGACCCTGAGGAATGTGAAGCCCGAGGTCATGACGCCGAGGATGACCGTGCCGATGACGGTGCCCGTGATCCGGCCGACGCCGCCATTCAGCGATGTGCCGCCGATGACGGTCGCGGCGATGGCATCGAGCTCGTACATCACGCCCATGCCGGATTGTGCCGTCTGGGCACGGGCCGCGGTGACCACGCCAGCGAGGCCCGCCAGCATGCCGGCTATGGCATAGACCTTGATCAGATGGCCTTCGACATTGATGCCGGACACCCGCGCGGCCTGCATGTTGGCGCCGATCGCATAGGTGAACTTGCCGTAGCGGGTGTAGCGCAGCGTGATGTGGAAGATGAGCGCGACGACGAGAAAGACGACGACCGGCCAGATGCCCGTGCCGATGAAATTGAACTGATCGGTCAGACCGGAGACCGGCTGGCCCTTCGTGTACCATTTCGAAATGCCGCGCGCCGAGACCATCATGCCGAGCGTGGCGATGAAAGGCGGGATCTTGGTGCGGGCGATCAACTGCCCGTTGACGAAGCCGGCGAGCAGGCCGATGCCGATGCCGAGCGCGATCGGCACCACGAACGGCATGTCGGTCAGCGACGGATAGACCGCGCGCGGCCAGGTGGAGGCCTGCGCGACGCTCGCCGAGATCATCGCGGTCATGCCGACGACGGAGCCGGAGGACAGGTCGATGCCGCCGGTGATGATGACCTGGGTGACGCCGACGGCGATGATGCCGATGACGGAGACCTGCAGGATCATGATCGTCAGGCGCTGCGTGTTCATCAGGAAGCTCTGGCCGATGAAGATCCAGCCGAGAATTTCGTAGACGAGCGCAATGGCGACCAGCACGAGAAAGATGTTGAACTCGGACGGCAGTTTCCGCCGCGACGGCGGCGAGACCGGCGATGTTCCGTGCAAGGCTTCATTGTTGGTCATTGATAGTCCTCCCTGACGCGATGGAAAGCGGTGTGAACGGCGCGTTCAACGCGCTGCCAGCTCCATCACCTTGATTTGCGTGGCTTCGGCACGATCGAGAAATCCGGTGACGCGCCCTTCGTGCATCACCATGATGCGATCGCTCATGCCGAGAACTTCCGGCATTTCCGACGAGATCATGATGATCGCCACGCCGTTGCGGGCCATCTCGGTGACGAGGCGGTGAATCTCGGCCTTTGCGCCGACGTCGATGCCGCGTGTCGGCTCGTCGAGAATGAGAATGCGGGGATCGGTCAGCATCCACCGCCCGATCAGCGCTTTCTGCTGGTTGCCGCCCGAGAGGTTCTCGATCCGCTCCTCCAGATTTGGCGTCTTGACGCGCAGCTTGCGCGCCATGTCCGCACATTTTTCCGCAAGCACCTTCTGCTGCACGAAGCCGTGCTTGACGAACTTGTCCTGCAGAACGGCGATCTGCATGTTCTCGAGAACGTTGAGAATCAGCAGGCAGCCGGTGTCCTTGCGGTCTTCCGTGAGGAAGGCCATGCGGTTGGCGATGGCCTTGGTCGGCGTATCGATCACGACGTCGCGGCCGTTGATGGCGATGGTGCCCGAGGAGGCCGGCGTCACGCCGAAGAGGGCTTCCGCGACATTCGAGCGGCCCGAGCCGACAAGGCCGGCGATGCCGAGGATTTCGCCCGCGCGCACCTCGAACGAGATATCGGCAAACACCCCGCGCAGCGACAGATTGCGGACCGAAAGCACGGTCTCGCCGATCGGGACATCTTCCTTCGGAAACATCTGGGTGATCTCGCGCCCGACCATCATGCGGATGATGTCGTCGCGCGTGACGTCCGTGGACGCGTGGGTGCCGATATACTTGCCATCGCGGAACACGGAGAACTCGTCGGCGATCTCGAACAGCTCGTTCATCTTGTGGGTGATGTAGACGATGCCGATCCCCTGTTCCCGCAGGCTGCGGATGATGGCGAACAGGTGCTCCACCTCGCGTTCGGTCAGCGCGGATGTCGGCTCGTCCATGATGAGGACGTCGGATTCGTAGGAGACGGCCTTGGCGATCTCGACCATCTGGCGGTTTGCGACCGAGAGATCGCCGACGAGCGCCTCCGGATCGAGCGCGATGTTCAGCCGTTTGAAGAGGTCGGCCGTCTGGCGGCTCATGGCGCCGTGATCGATCAGGCCGAAGCGCCCCTTGGGCTCGCGGCGGATCCAGATGTTTTCGGCAACCGTCATGAAGGGCATCAGGTTCAGTTCCTGATGGATCATGGCAATGCCGTTTTCGAGCGCGTCCAGCGGCGAGGACAACTCGATATCGACACCCTTGAGGCGAACCTGCCCGCGATCCGGCGTATAGATGCCGGCGAGAATCTTCATCAGCGTCGATTTGCCCGCCCCGTTCTCGCCCATCAACGCGTGAACCGTGCCGCGTCTCAACCGGAAGGTGACGTCGTCAAGCGCGACGACTCCGGGAAATTCCTTGCGAACGCCCTCGGCCGTCAGCAGGAATTCGGCATTGGGAACCGCGCCACTCTTGCGCACAGCGGCCATCGTCGACGGGCTGACCATCGCTATCCTCCTCGAAAGATCGTGGAGCCCGTCCGAAGACCAAACCTCGCCGGACGGGCCGTCTCTCCAGTTCACCGCCATCCTGTCCGGACTCAAGGCTGCGGCCTTGGTGGGGGGACGTGGGCGGGGGACATGGGCGTGGACCGGACTGCGGACGGTGCCCGCAGTCCCTTTCAGGCCTCAGTTCTTGGCCTGGTAGTCCTTGAGGTTGGCAGGCGTGACGAGTTCGAACGGGATGTAGACCTTCTTCTCGACGGTCTCGCCCTTTACCAGCTTGAGCGCGGCATCCACGGCGCCTTTGCCCTGGCCGGCGGCGTTCTGGAACACGGTCACATCGAGGTCGCCGGCTGCCATCGCGGCAAGCGCATCCTGCGTCGCATCGACGCCGGCAATGACGACCTTGTCCATCGGACGGCCGGCGGCTTTCAGCGCCTGCATGGCGCCAATGGCCATTTCGTCATTGTTGGCGATCACGGCGTCGAATTCCGTGCCGGCGGAGAGCCAGTTGGTGATGAGGTCGGCGCCTTCGGTGCGCTGCCAGTTGGCGGTCTGTTCCTCGACGATGGAGATGCCCTTGCAGGCGTCGGTCGCCAGAACGTCATGAACGGCGGCGGTGCGCATGCGGGCACCCTGGTTCGACAGTTCGCCCATCATCACGACGGCCTTGCCCTTGCCGCCGAGAAGACGGCAGACTTCCTGCGCTTCTAGCGTGCCGGCGACCGTTTCTTCCGACGCGACGAAGGCCTGCTTGTCCGGCAGGGTGTCGAGGTTTGCCGGCTGGCGGTTGACGTAGACGAGCGGGATCTTGGCGTCGGAGGCGATCTTCGACATGGCGGCGGTCGCGTCGGTATCCACCGGGTTGACGATGATCGCATCGACGCCGGCCGCGATGAAGTTCTGGATCTGGCTCTGCTGCTTGGCCACGTCGTTCTGTGCGTCTTCGACCTGCAGCGAAACGCCGTTCAGCGTCTGCGCGTAATCGCTCATGCCGTTGCGCAGAACGGTCAGGAAGTTGTCGTCGAACTTGGCGATGGACACGCCGATCGTCTCGGCATGGGCAGCCGTCGAAAGCATAACGGCGAGAGCCGCGCTGAAAATGACCTTTTTCATGTTTCCTCCTCAGACGGTGTCCGGTGGCACCTTTTTTTCCGGATTCCCCAAAACGGGTCCTGGCATGTCCGTCGGGCAATGCCAAAACGGTACAAAACATACAAAATAAATCCTCTTGGAATTTTTATTCCACTTTTTAGGATCGCCGTCAAATTGTATTTTCGCAGGTTGTTGAGAAGCGATGGCACATGGGCGGCGGGCGGTCTCCCGGCGACAGATAACGAAGATGGGCGGCGGGATCACGAGGATCGCCCCGCCCATATCAATGCGTCGTCTTCAGCCGCCGGTCATGCGCTACGGCTTGCGGCGCAGCACCATTCCGGCGTGGTGGAGACTGCCGTCTCCGAAATCGCCATCCGCTGTGAAACCGGTATCGTCCACGTAGTCGATGTGGTCGCCGCTCACGACATACCGTCCCTGGTAAGCGCTCTCACGGGTTCCCCGCGCTTCGTCGTAACGACCGTTCGGCAGCAGCCGGTGGCGAATCTGGCCGTCGTCCGTTTGCCAAAGACCGAGGTAAGGATGGAATGATTGTTCCATTGGCGTGAGTGTCCTCAGTTCGGCGACCGTGTCGGGCGAACGACGATCTCGTTGATATCCACGTCGTCGGGCTGCTCGATCGCGAATCGGACGGCGCGGCCGATGGCGTCCGGGGTGAGGGCGATGGCACGGTAGGCCTTCATCGCATCCACGGCGACCGGATCGGTGATCGTCGCGGCCAGTTCACTTTCCACGACGCCGGGATGAATGCAGGTGACGCGAAGATCGTCATGTTCCTGCCGCAGCCCATCGGAGATCGCCCGGACGGCGAACTTGGTTGCGCAGTAGACGGCGGCCGTCGGCGAGACGCTCAGCGCGCCGATCGAGGCGATGTTGATGATATGGCCAGAGCCGCGCGCCGTCATCTCCGGCAGAACGGCGGCGACGCCGTAGAGAACGCCCTTGATGTTGACGTCGATCATGCGATCCCATTCCTCTACTTTCAGCGAGGCCATCAGCGACAGCGGCATGATGCCGGCATTGTTGATGATGACATCGATGCGACCGAAAGCGTCTCTGGCGGCCTCGGCAAAGGCGGCGACGTCAGCGCGGTCGGTCACGTCGAGTGTCCGGACCATGACCTTGGCGCCTTCGGCCCGAAGCTCGGTTGCGAGGCTTTCCAGCCGGTCGAGGCGCCGGGCACCGAGCACCAGGGTGGCGCCGGATTTCGCGAGTTCACGCGCAATGCCGGCGCCGATGCCGCTGGAAGCGCCTGTGATAAGAACGATCTTTTCCATAGTCTCTGCCTTTTCGTTGCAGGTTTCGATGGACAGAGACTAGATCATGGCGATTGTAGCGAGAAGCCGCTTATCCGTATCTACCAAGGTAAGGAATTCTAACCAATGAACGTCGATCTGAACGCGCTGTCCGTTTTCGTTCTCGTTGCCGAAGAGCGAAATTTCCGCGCCGCTGCGGATCGCATGGGCGTCACCCGATCCGCCGTCAGCCAGACGATCCGCCGGCTCGAGGAGACGCTCGGCATCGCTCTCGTCACGCGGACGACACGGAGCGTCACCTTGACCGAGGCGGGCGAGCAGCTCTATCGGAGTGCGGCACCGGCGGTGGCCGAGATGCATGCGGCCATGGAAAGTGCGAGCGTTCCCTCCGGCCCGCCGCGTGGACGGCTGCGGCTTGCCGTTTCCTCCATCGCCGAGAGCTTTCTGACCGGGCCGCTGCTTGCGACCTTCGCGGAGGCGCATCGTCAGGTGAAGCTGCATATCACGGTGACGGACGAGGAGTTCGACATCGTGGCCGAGGGCTATGATGCGGGGGTCCGGCTCGGCGAGGTGATCGCGCAGGATATGATCGCGATACCGGTCTCGGCCGAGCAGCGTCAGCTGCCGTTCGCATCGCCGGACTATCTTCGCGCCCATGGCACCCCGTCCCATCCGCGCGAGTTGAGCGACCGGCGCTGCATCGGCTGGCGCGCCGGCGTCCATCTTGCGCCCTATCGCTGGGAGTTCGAGGAAGACGGAAAAGCGTTCTCGGTTGCGGTCGATGATGCCATCACGACGACCGACATGGCGTTGATGATCCGCCTCGCCGTGGCCGGGGCGGGCATCACGTTCGGCCTGGAGGAAAGTTTTCGCGCGCCCGTCGCGCGCGGCGAACTGGTGCCGCTGCTGGAGCCGTTCTGTCCCCGGTTTCCCGGCTTCTACCTCTATTATCCGAACCGCCACAATATGGCGCCGAAGCTCCGGGCCTTCATCGATCACCTCAAGCGCTGATGCGCAGGGGACCCCGCATCTTTCCCGTCGGCAGCACTCTTTCCGTCGTGGCATGTGAAAGGGGCGGGACCTTTCGGCCCCACCCCCATCGTTCTCTTTCAGGTCAATTCGCCGTCAGATCATAGCCTTCAGCTTGCGGGACGCAGCTGCAGGCGGGAGATGCCGGCGGCGACGTTAAGGCCGGTCCCGGCCTGCGTGCTCAGCGGCTGGAGGCCGAAATTCTTGGCGTTGCCACCGACAAGGGCGTTGGCGCCGAGACCAAGGCCGACGGCGGCACTGGCCGACGCGCCGACATAGGTGCCGGCGAGGCTGCCCTGACCAACCGTGGTCGGCACCGTGTTGACGACGATCCAGCGCAGATAGGACGTGCCGGTGATGCCGACGTCGATGCCGAGCTTGCCGATCGTGCCCGTATACCGTTCCGTCTTTCCGCCGCGTTGCGCGAAGGTACAATCGACGGCCTTGCTCGACCCGATCAGCAGACCGATGCCGCCGGCCACCTCGCAGGACAGCGTGCCCAGGCGCTCACGCGGCTCGTCTGCAACGACGCGGCTGTGATGCTTCTTGGCAGGCGTCTTGGCAGGCGTCATGTCCGCCGCCGACGCGGTGGTGCCGACGGCAAGGGTTGCAGCAAGGGCGAGGATGAGGGTCTTCTTCATAGGATACTCCGATATTGACGATGTGCGTTGTGGTCGTGTGTGATGTGTGTTGGGGAGCCGAGCGCCGAAACGCGCCCGTGATCGGGCCGCAGTCTCAGGCCGCTGTAGGCGCGACGATCTCGATGTCGCTGACGACGCGGCGCGGCGACAGGTCGGCCGCGATGCCGATGGCCATCTCGATCGCCTCACAGCTTGGGGCTGTGCCCGAGAGGAGGACGTGGTCGTCGCGGACGGAAACGTCGATCCGGCACTCTTCCAGCCCATAGGTATAGGCAAGGACGCAGGCGATCGTCGCTTCGGTCGAGCCGAGGTCCGGCGTCAGGACGCCGTTCGAAAGAACGGGGAACAACATGATGGCTCTGCCTCTCAATCGGGCTTTTGGTCGAACTTTCGGCCGGTCGCTCAAGGTAAGATCGTTTCGCCTGCGACCCGGCTCCCGAGGGGGCGGGAGCCGGGAGCCATGGCGGCTTATTTCAGCGCGTCCTTGACGGCATCCTTGGCCTTGCCGATCGTGCTCTGGGTCTTGCCCTCGACCTTGTCGGCCTTGCCTTCGGCTTCGAGGCGCTCGTTGCCGACCAGCTTGCCGACGGCTTCCTTGATCGTGCCCTTGACGTCCTTGGCTCCGCCTTCGATACGGTTCTTGTCCATTCCGGTTCTCCTTGAAACACGTGTTCAGGTTCAGATGGCAGCGAGGGTGCCGCTGTCATGACACGGACATAAGGAGGTTGGATCGGGGATTTCAGAGCGGAAAATACCAGTCCGCCTAGTATCAAATGACCTTTTTTCAGGGTTGCCGACGATTTTTCGCTATTTTTGTCGGCCGGGCCGTTTGGCGAGCTTGGCATCCGGCAGGCCGGTGAAGCCGCGCTCCCGCGCCCAGATGACCGCTGCGGCACGGCGGTTGACGCCGATCTTGCCGTAGAGCGAGGCAATGTGATTGCGGATCGTGTTCTTGGAGAGGTGCAGGGTGTCGCTCATCTCCGCATCGGTCTGCCCACTGCAGACCAGGCCGAGGATTTCTCGTTCCCGGTCGCTCAGGGCCACGAGTTGCGCCGACGGTGCGGCCGTCGAGGTCTGCTTCAACGTTGCCAGTCGATCGACGATCGAGCGGCTCAGCCAGGAGGTATCGGCCATCACGCTTTCGATCGCCTCCACCAGCTGCGCTTCGCTCCGGCGGCGTTCGGTCACGTCCTGGAGGGCCCAGATGACGCATTGCTCGTCGTTGATCTCGACGCGCTCGGCCGAGACGAGGCATTCGGCGAAGGCACCGTCCTTCTGCTTCATACGCATCGGCTCGTCGCGCACGAAGGTGTTGTCGCGCAGCTTCTGTTCCAGGCCACGGCGCGCGACAACATCGTCCCACAGGTGCAGCTCGCCGGCCGTCCGGCCGATGACATCGCTGGCGGCATAGCCCGAGATCTGCAGGAAGGCGTCGTTCGCCTCGGTGAAGACGAAATCGTCCAGCCGCGAGATGGCTGCGGGGGCAGGCGACAGGCGGAAGGATTTCGAGAAACGCTCCTCGCTCTGGCGCAGGGCGTTCTGCGCCTTCCGGCGCGCGTCCAGATCGGCGAAGGTGAAGAGCATGCACGGCTCCTCCACCACGGCGATCGGCTCGCCGGCGACGATCACCAGCCGGTCGCCACCGGCCGGCAGCGGCACCAGCGCCTCGCGATGCCGGATGACGCGGCCCTCGCCGAGCTTCGTCAGCGCGTCCTCGCCGCTCTCGCAGTTGGAAAACAGCCCGATCGCCTCCACCGTGCGACCGATGATGTCTTCCTTCATGAAGCCGGTCATTTCCAGAAAGCCCTGGTTGACGCGAATGAACCGCTGGTCGTCCAGACGGCAGATGAGGCCGGGGGCGGGGTTGGCATTGAAGGACCGCTCGAACCGCTCCTCCGCTTCGAAGCGGGGCGTCTCGTCGCGGATGACCAGCGCCAGAACGGCCTCGTCCGCGTCTTTGCCGGCAATCGCCATGCTCCGGTTCGTATGCACCCAGGCAGTATCGAGATCGCTCGCCGGCGAGATCTCCACGGTCACGTCCTCGACGGTTTCGCCCGCCAGAAGACGCTCGATCGGATACTCTCCTTCCTCCAGCGGGTGATTGTTGCGGTAGCGCAGGGTGAAGGTCCGCCGATAGCCTTTCGCGTCGCCGCCGAGGTCGGCAATGGTCTCGACGCGGTGCATCGCGAGCGCAGCGGCGTTGGCGAAGGTGATGCGACCCTTCTCATCGAGGAAGATGACGCCTTCGCTGATGCCGCCGAGGAATTCCTGAAGGGTGGCTCGGTCGAGGCTCGGGGCTTTCAGGCGTTCGGGCATGTTGGTCTTCCGGTTGATGCGGCGGAGGCAGGAACGGCTATCGGGTCTGGGAGCGGACGACCATGGTGGTTGCCACAATCGCAAGGACCAGAGCCGCCAGCGCGATGAGAAGGTGGATGTGCAGGCGCAGATGGCCGAACAGGGTCTGCACGGCATTGCCGAAGAGGAAGCCGATGGCGGTGATCGCGGCGCCCCAGAGACAGGCGGCAATGCCGTTCAGCACGAGAAAACGCAGCGCGGAAATATTGGTCCGGCTGATCAGCAGAGGGCTGATGATGCGCATGCCGTAGATGAAGCGGAAGGCGAGGATGAAGCCGACCGGATACCGCTCCAGCAGACCTTTCGCGCGGCGCATGGCCGGGGTCGCCTCAAGCCGCGCGACGAAGCGAAACCGCGCGGCATGGCGACCGATCAGGAAAAACAGCTGGTCGGCCACGAACGAGCCGAACGCCGCAGCGGCTGCGACCTGCCAATAGACGAGCAGGCCGCGATGGGCGAGGACGCCGCCGAGGAAGGCAACGGCCTCCCCCTCGACACCCGCGCCGATGAGAACGGCCCAGATGCCGTAGGCGGAGATCAGCGCTTCCAAACAGCGCCGCCCAAAATCCGCGCACCGCGCCCCGAACCCCCGGCCATATGTAACCCTCCATCAACGATCGCTTTTCAAGATAGCTCTCGATCGCGCTTTTTGAAGAGCGCGACGGACCGGAGATGAAAAGGTCTCATGTGATGAAGACCGTGACCCGCCATCGTCGCTGCGGGGCAGGCGGTTCTTGCCTCAGACGCGTTCGAAGGCCACTGCAATACCCTGGCCGACGCCGATGCACATCGTCGCGAGCGCGCGGCGGTGGCTTCCGAGCGAGAGTTCGAGTGCGGCCGTTCCGGCGATGCGGGCACCGGACATTCCCAAGGGATGCCCGAGAGCGATGGCGCCGCCGTTGCGGTTCACATGGGCGGCATCCTCCGGAATGCCGAGCCCCCGCAGGACGGCGATGGCCTGGGAGGCGAAAGCCTCGTTCAGTTCCACCACGTCGAAGTCTGTCGGCGAGAGGCCGAGGCGTGCCGTCAGCTTCTGTGTCGCCGGCACGGGGCCGATGCCCATGACCCGCGGCGGAACGCCGGCCGCAGCACCCCCGAGGATGCGCGCGATCGGGGTCAGGCCATGACGTCTGGCCGCGGCTTCGGACGCGATGATCAGCGCCGCCGCGCCATCGTTGACGCCGGACGCATTGCCCGCCGTGACGGTGCCCGTCTTGCTGACGGATCTCAGGCCCGCAAGCGCCGCAAGGCTCGTCGCGCGGGGGTGCTCGTCCTTGGCGACGACGAGCGGATCGCCCTTGCGCTGGGGAACGCTGACCGGGGTTATCTCGCGCTCGAGACGACCATTCGCCTGCGCGGCGGCGGCCTTCTCCTGCGAACGGACCGAGAAGAGGTCCTGGTCTTCTCGCGAGATGTGAAAATCGGCAGCGACGTTGTCGCCGGTCTCCGGCATGGAATCGACGCCGTAAAGCGCTTTCATCTGCGGGTTGACGAAACGCCAGCCGATCGTCGTGTCATGAATTTCCGCCTGACGGGAATAGGCCGTCTCCGCCTTGGGCATGACGAAGGGGGCGCGGCTCATGCTTTCCACGCCGCCGGCGATCATCAGCTCGGATTCGCCCGAGCGGATTGCCCGCGCAGCGCTGATCACCGCATCCATGCCGGAGCCGCAGAGGCGGTTGATCGTCGTACCGCCGACCGTGAGCGGCAGGCCGGCGAGCAGGAGCGACATGCGGGCGACATTGCGATTGTCTTCGCCGGCCTGATTGGCGCAGCCGAAAATCACGTCATCGACGGCCTCCCAATCGACGGCGGCGTTGCGTGCCATCAGCGCTTTCAGCGGCACGGCTCCCAGATCGTCGGGGCGGACGGACGCGAGCGCGCCGCCGAAGCGGCCGATCGGCGTGCGGATATAGTCGCAGATGAAAGCCTCTGGCATGGGCTCAGCTCCTTCTAGAGTTCGGGCACGACGAGATCGACGACCGGGGCGGCGACATGGAGCGGCGCACCCGTCATGGCCTGCAGATCGTCCATCGACAGGGCCGCAAGCTTCTCGCGCACCAAGAAGCGGCCATCCGCGATGTCGATGACGGCGTGGCTGGTATAGACCCGCGTGATGCAGGCGACGCCGGTCAACGGAAAGCTGCAGGCCTCGACCAGCTTCGGCTTGCCATCCTTCGTCACATGCTCGGTGATGACGAAGACCTGCTTGGCGCCGTGTACCAGATCCATTGCGCCGCCGACGGCGGGAACGCCCTTGGAGCCGACCCGCCAATTGGCAAGATCGCCGGTCTGGGCGACCTGATAGGCGCCGAGAATGGCGACGTCGAGGTGTCCGCCGCGCACCATGGCGAAGCTGTCGGCATGGTGGAAGAAGGCGGCGCCCGGGTTCAAGGTCACGGCTCGCTTGCCGGCATTGATCAGATCCCAGTCTTCCTGTCCGGGCGGCGGTGGCTCGCCGAAATCGAGAATGCCGTTCTCTGTGTGGAAGATCGCCCGGCGACCGGGCGGCTGATAGCGCGCCACCATTTCGGGAAAGCCGATGCCGAGATTGACATAGGCGCCGTCTTCGATGTCCTGCGCGGCACGCCAGGCGATCTGGGCGTTGGAAAGTTTGATGTCGTCGAGGCTTTCGGTGCTCATGCGTAGGATACTCCGGCCCGAATAAGGTCTTCTTCCTGCTGCGGATGTTCGACCTCTGCGATGCGATTCACGAAGAGGCCCGGCGTGACGACATGCTCCGGATCGATCTCGCCGGGCGCGACGATCCGGGACACCTGCGCGATCGTCGTCGTCGCGGCCATGCACATCAGCGGATTGAAGTTCCGTCCGGCCTTGTTGTAGGTCAGATTGCCGTGGCGATCGCCCAAATACGCCTTGACGATGGCGAAATCCGCCTTCAGCCAGCGCTCCTGCACGTAGTGGCGCCCGTCGAATTCGGCGATCGGCTTGCCTTCGGCAAGCTCGGTGCCATAGGCGGTCGGGGTGTAGAAGGCGGGAATGCCGGCGCCGCCTGCGCGGATGCGTTCGGCCAGCGTGCCCTGGGGCACGAGTTCCAGCTCGATCTCGCCGGCGAGATAGCGATCCGTGAAGGCACGGGGATCGGACGAGCGCGGAAACGAGCAGATCATCTTGCGCACCATGCCGGCGTCGATCATCGCGGCAATCCCGATGCGGCCGTTGCCGGCATTGTTGTTGATCACGGTGAGCCCGGTCGGGCGCCTGTCGATCAGGGCATGAATGAGTTCGATCGGTGCGCCCGATCCGCCAAAGCCGCCGATCATGATGGTGGCGCCATCGCCGATATCCTTGACCGCGTCGGCCGTGTTCTTGACCGTCTTGTCCACTGCGTCCTCCTCGGGGAACCGGATCTTCCATCAGCCGGCGATGCGAAACGATAAGGCGATCGCCCATCGACGGCAATGGCGTTGTGCGATATCGTGTATTTGTTGCGATATCGCACAAAGGAGTTGAGCCGTGGAGACGAAGCAGAGCGACATGATGGGCGGGCTCGCCAAGGGTTTGCGGGTCATCGAGGCCTTCACGGTCGAGACGCCGCGCCTCAGCATTTCCGAAGCGTCGGCCATTGCGGGGCTCGACCGGGCGACGACCCGCCGCTGCCTGCTGACGCTCGCGGAACACGGCTACTGCGCCTATGACGGCAAGTACTTTACGGTCACGCCGCGGGTGCTGAGACTCGGCACGGGCTGCCTTGCCACAATGCCGCTGCCACGCATCGTCCAGCCATGGCTCGACGCGCTCTCGGAAGAGATCGGCCAGAGCACCTCGGTCGCCATCCTTGACGAGGCCGAGATCGTCTATGTCGCGCGGGCGGCGCAACGGAAGGTGATGTCGATCGCGCTGATGCCGGGTTCACGCCTGCCGGCCTATTGCACCTCGATGGGCCGCGTGCTGCTGGCGGCCCTGCCGGCCGAGACCGCGCGAAACCGTCTTCTCGCAGCGCCGCTCCCCCAGCGGACACCGCGGACGATCACGGAGATCGACAGGCTGATGAGCGCGCTGGAACGGGTTCGGACCGAGGGATATGCGGTCGTCGACGAGGAGGTCGAACTCGGACTGCGGTCGATCGCCGTTCCCATCGTCAACGCCCGCGGAGCGACCGTTGCCGCGCTGAATACAGGGTTTCCCGCGTCCTCGGAAACGATGGAGAAAGCCCAGGAGAGGTTCCTTGACCCCCTTCTTCATGTGCGACAGGAGCTGTTCCGCATCCTCAACTGATGCCTCCCGCGCGGCAGACGGCAGTGTTGCGCGTCACGTGCGCCGGTCGGGTTTCAACAGCAGGGCCACCAGCGCCGTCCACCCGGTCTGGTGCGAAGCGCCGAGGCCCTGTCCGGTGTCGCCATGGAAGAACTCGTTGAAGGTGATGCGGTCGATATCGGCGGGGTCGCTCGCGTCGCCGGGACGGATCATCGCCGGGCGCCGGCCCTCATCGTCTTTCAGAAACAGCGCGCAGAGGCGGCGGCAAAGCTCGTCGCAGATGGCGGGCAGGCCTAGCATCCGGCCGGAGCCGGCGGGAAACTCGATCGCGAAGCCGTCGCCATAGAAGCGGTCGAACTCGCGCAGCGCATCGATGATCATGGCGTTGAGCGGCATCCAGACCGGTCCGCGCCAGTTGGAATTGCCGCCGAACATCGCCGATTTGGACAGTCCCGGCTCGTAGCGAACCTCGAAGCGCGCGCCGTCCAGATCGAGCGCGAAGGGGGCTTCCTCATGCGCTTTGGACAGCGACCGCAGGCCGAAGGGCGAGAGGAACTCGGTCTCGTCCAGCATGCGCGTCAGAAGTGCGGTCATGCGGCTGCGACGCAGAAGCGAGAGCAGCAGGCGCCTGTCCTGCCCGGGCTCGGTAAAGCGGGAGACCTGACCGGTGAGGTCCGGCCGGTGCTTCAGCATCCAGCCGAGGCGTGCGGCGAAACCTGGATGCCGCGTCGCGATATCGGCATCCAGCACCTCGACGGCGCAGAGCGGGATCAGCCCGACCAGCGAACGGACGCGCAACGTGGTCTCGCTGCCGTCCGGCAGCACCAGGGCATCGTAGAAGAAGCCGTCGTCGTCATCCCACAGGCCGCGGCCACTCTCGTCCTTCTCGGCCTCGCTGCCGCCGACATGGGTCATGGCCGAGGCGATGGTCAGAAAATGCTCGAAGAACTTCGATGCGACATCCTCATAGACCGCGTTCTCTCGGGCAAGTTCGAGCGCCATCCGCATGAGGTTCAGCGCATACATCGCCATCCAGGCGGTGCCGTCCGATTGTTCGATGTAGCCGCCGCCGGGGATCGGTTTCGATCGGTCGAACACGCCGATATTGTCGAGACCGAGAAACCCGCCCTGGAACAGGTTGCGGCCGGCCGCATCCTTTCGGTTCACCCACCAGGTGAAATTGATCATCAGCTTGTGGAAGATCCGCTCCAGAAAGGCCCGGTCGGCCGTGCCGGTCAGCGCCGCATCCATCCTGTAGACGCGCAGGGCGGCAAAGGCATGGATCGGGGGATTGGCATCGTCGAACGCCCATTCATAGGCCGGCAGCTGCCCGCTCGGATGCATGTACCATTCGCGGGTGAGGAGGAGGAGCTGGCCCTTGGCGAAGGCGGGATCGACGAGGGCGGCGCTGATCGCGTGGAAGGCGAGATCCCAGGAGGCGTACCAGGGATATTCCCACTTGTCCGGCATCAGCACGACATCTGTATTGGCGAGATGCGTCCAGTCGGCATTGCGGCCGCTGCGGCGCGCCTCGGGCGGTGAGGGACGCGTCGGATCGCCATCGAGCCAGCGCTTGACGTCGTAGCGATAGACCTGCTTCGACCAGAGCAGGCTTCCCAGCGCCTGACGCTGCACGAGCCGGGCGTCCGGGTCGGAGATGTCGGCCTGCACGCAGGCGTAAAAATCATCCGCCTCCCGCAAGCGTTGCGCAAAGACCGCGTCGAAGTCCTCGACCGATAGTGGCGTGCTCTCCTCCGGTGACAGGCGATAGCGGAGCACGAGCGTGTCGCCGGCGGCGATGCGATGGTCCGACAGTGCTGCGCATTTGGTGCCATGGTCGGGCAGGGCGGTCGCCTTGCCGCCGATCAGGTGATCGTTGATGGCGTCCTTGAAAGCCGTTCCGTCGTCGCTCTGGAAAAGCTGGCCGCCGTCGGGGAGGCGCCGGATATTGGTCTCGTTCTCGCAGAAGAGCATCTGCGCCGGCTGCAGCGCCCGGAAGCGCCGGGGTGGCAATGCGCGATGGCGGGTCGCGACGCTGTTGTCCTCGACCAGCGTCATCGCGGGCTTTTCGCCCGCAGCGCCCCAGCTCCAGATATTGCGGAAGACGAGCTGCGGGAGGACGCGGAGCGACGCGGCGTCCGGCCCCCGGTTGACGATCGAGACGCGCATCAGAATGTCGTCGGCGGTCGCCTTGGCATAGCTCACCGCGACGTCGAAATAGCGGTGCCCATCGAGAATGCCGGTGTCCTCGAGCTTGTATTCCGGCAGGTCGCCGCCCTTGCGGTGGGCGTTCTCCGCCACGAGATCGTCATAGGGGAAGGCTGCCTGCGGATAGCGGTAGAGCATCGTCTGGTAGCTGTGCGACGGTGTCGCATCGAGATACCACCAGACTTCCTTCACATCCTCGCCGTGATTGCCCTCATCATTGGCGAGACCGAACATCCGCTCCTTGATGATCGGGTCCGCGCCGTTCCAGAGCGCCAGCGACAGGCAGAGATATTGGTGTTCGTCGCAAAAGCCGGCGATCCCGTCCTCGCCCCAGCGATAGGCGCGCGAGCGCGCATGGTCGTGCGGAAAAGAGGACCAGGCATCGCCATCGGCGCTGTAGTCCTCCCGCACCGTGCCCCATTGCCTCTCGCTGAGAAACGGCCCCCATCGCCGCCAGCCCCCGGCCTCGGCATCCGCGACACGCCGGCCTTCTTCCGTATCGTCCCGTGCGTCTGCCATGCCGGCTCCCGTTTCGTCTTCAAGCGCGTCATCTGCGCTCACGCCCTGGCGGCTTTTTCGAAGGTTTCGCGCGCATCATGGACTTTGGCAAGGTTCTCTTCGGCCCAGATCCACACGCCACAGAAGGCCGCGCCAAGGCTCTGGCCAAGCGCGGTCAGCCGATACTCCACCTTGGGCGGAACGACGGGGTGGATCGTGCGCTTGATCAGCCCGTCGCGCTCCATCTGCCGAAGCGTCTGCGTCAGCATCTTCTGGCTGATGGTGCCGATCTCACGGCTGAGCTGCGTGAACCGCAGTTCGCCCTTCTCCTCCAGCGTTTCCAGGATTAGCATCGTCCACTTGTCCGCCACGCGGCCGATCAGCTCGTGGACCAGCGCTTCGACACGCGGGTCCACGACCTCGGGAATGATACGCGGCGGCGCATCGGCGGGACGACGGTGGAGGCTGGGCATCGACACTCTCCTTCGGGTGCGTATAAATCTTTTCGGTGCCTTCTGTTCGATGGAGAGTAGCAACGTTAGCTTCGATTAACAATCAACGCCAACTCCATCCATCACTTGCGAGGCAGGACATGAAAACCAGCGGAAACACCATTCTCGTCACCGGCGGCGCGTCCGGCATCGGCCGCGAACTGGCCGAGCGCTTTTACGCGCAGGGCAACACCGTCATCATCGCCGGCCGCCGGCAGGAGCGCCTGGACGAGGTTGCCGCCGCCCATGAGGGCATCGTCGGCTACGCGCTCGATATCGCCGATCCCGACAGCATCGATGCCTTCGCGGCGACGGTCGTGCGCAACCATCCGGAGCTGAACGTCCTCGTCAACAATGCCGGCGTAATGATGTTCGAGGATCTGACGCGGTCGCGTGACCTGAGCGACGCGGACGCGACCATCGCGACCAATCTCCTCGGCCCGATCCGGCTGACCAATGCCCTGATCGATCACCTGACGACGCGGCCGGATGCCGCCATCGTCAATGTCACCTCGGGCCTCGCCTTCGTGCCGCTGGTCTCGACGCCGACCTATTCCGCGACGAAGGCGGCGATCCATTCCTATACGGTCAGCCTGCGCGACGTGCTGAAGGGCAAGGTCGAGGTCATCGAGCTTGCGCCGCCTGCGGTGCAGACGGAGCTGACGCCCGGACAGTCCACGCGCGCCGGCTACATGCCGCTGAACGACTTCATGGACGAGGTCATGGCGCTGTTCTCGCAGCAGCCGACGCCTGCCGAGATCCTGGTGGAGAAGGTCGGCTTCCTCCGCTTTGCCGAGGCGGAAAAGCGCTTCGACGAAACGCTCGCGACGCTGAACGACTTTGCGCGGCAGGCGCAGAAGAGCGGGAATTGATCGACAACCCCGCGACATGAGGGCGGGCAGATTATATTTTCGCCCTCGGTCATGAACGGGCTTGTCCGATGCGGTCCTTGTCCCACTTCATGGCGGACGGCACGGCGGTCGATCGACTGTCGCTGGGTCGATATGTTGCAGATAGGTCGTCGTTGCCGGGACGCGGGCGCCCGCCGCCCGCCCGGCCATGGGGAAATCGTGAATGGTGGACCTCTCCTTCGATGCGTTGCGCGCCCGATACCTGACGACACCTGTTCTGTTGCGCTCCATCCCGGTCGGCATTGTCATTGCCGCCGGTGTGGTCGCGACCACCTGGACGCACATGCTGCTCAGCGATCATCAGGACCTCGTCATCCACACCTATGAGGCGATCGACACCACCAAGGACGTACTGATCGGCCTCGACGATGCCGAGACGGGCCAGCGCGGCTACCTGCTCAGTGGCGACCGCCGCTATCTCGACCCCTACGACAAGGCGCTCAGCCGTCTTTCGGATCTGCGCATCACCCTCCGAGCGCACATCTCCGACAATCCCGAACAGATCACCCGGGTGGAGACGCTGAACGGGATGATCAACGACAAGCTCGGCGAGCTCAAGCGATCGATCGACGTCCACGACACGGACGGTTTCGAGGCGGCTCGAAAGCTGGAGATCGCGATGATGGAGCGCGCCACGATGGACGGCATCCGTCGTGCGATCGGCTCGATCACCGAGAGCGAGAAGGCGCTTCTCTCCGCGCGTCAGTCAGAGGTCGATCGCGACGAGATGCGCATCCGCATCGTCGCAATCCTCGTCGGCCTCGCCTCGTTCCTGACGCGGGCGGCGATCGAGCTTTATCTCGCAAGGCGCGGAGAGGCTGGTGTGGTCCGCGAGCAGCGGAAACGGTGAACGCCCCGGTCGGCTGACCGGAGCGCTCGTAATCCGCGACGCATCGCTCTCTATCAGTCGCCGGCGCAGGCAACGGCCACCTTCTTCATCGAGACGAGCCAGATGACCAATCCGCAGACGGCAAAGCCCGCGAGCGTCAGATAGGCGGCGGAGAAGCCGTAGTGCGAGACGATCACCCCGGCGATGGCGGGGCTGAGCGAAGCGCCGATGCCCTGCACCGTCATGACGGCACCGAGGCCGGCATTGATATGCCCTGTTCCCTTGAGCATACGCGCGACGAGACCGGGCACGGCGACGCCCAGAAGACCGGCACCGACGCCGTCGAGCATCTGGACCGGAATAAGCGCATAGGGGCTCGGCCAGAGGCCCGCGATCAGGCCGCGAACGGGCAAGGCGACGAGAGCGGCAACTAGAAGCAGGAAGTAACCGCGCCGTCCGGCGAAACCGGCAGCGAGAAGGGCGATCGGGATCATCGTCAGCTGCGCGATGATGACGGTCGCAGCCGTGTAGGAGACCGGATCCGACAAGAGGCTCTGCAGCGACGAGGGCTGGCTGACCGGCTGCGCCGCGGGCTGGCCCGGCTTGCTCTGTCCGGGGGGAAGCGTCGTGACAGTGCCGTTGTTCTCCCCGGTGGTGGTCGTGGTGTTGGTCGTCGCCGTGCCGTCGTCGGTGGGCGCACCGGAACTTTCCGCCTGCGTCGCGACCTGCTGTCCGAGGAGGGGGAGCATGGCGCCATTGCCGAAATGGAAGAGCATCAGCGTTGCCGCAAGGATGAGCAGCGGCGTGGATTTCCACAAGACGCTGAAGCCCGAGGGCGCCTCGGCGTCCTGGCCCTCCTTCTTCTCGATGCCGCGGGCGGCATCGTGGTCGATATCCTCAGGCTTGATCATGAGAACGGCGATGATCGACCCTGCGGCCATCGCGGTCATGAGGATGAAGACGGCGGTGAGGCCGAATTCGTAGCCGAAGAAGCCGGCGCCGGCCGCCGCGAAGACGTTGCCGCCGTGGTTCCAGGCCTCGTTCCGCCCGAGCTGTGGGGCAAGCCCCTTTTGTCCGACAAGCCCAAGTGTCAGGCCGGCAACGGCGGGGCCGATGGCGGCGCCCGCGATGCCGGTCGCGATCTGCGAGGCCGCGACGAAGGTGAGGGTGGGCACGAACAGAATGGCGAGCGATGCGACGATGACGAGCGCGGCACAGAAGCCGACCATGAAGCGCTTGGCCTTGGAGGCGTCGGCAAGCGCGCCGAGCGGCGTGGTCGCCAGCATGCCGGCAATTCCGCCGATCGTCATGACGACCCCGATGGTCGCCGTGCTCCAGCCCTGGCCGATCAGGAAGATGCCGAGGAAAGGTCCCAGCCCGTCGCGGACGTCCGCGAGGAAGAAATTGACCGCGCTGAGGGCCTTAACCGACCGCGAGCGAGGTTGTACAGGCGCCACATGTGCGCTTGCCGCCATTGTACTCATCGAGGAGTTCCTGTGCTGGGACGTTATGTCGGTTTGAGAATTCCGCTCCGGAACGCGCAAGGTGATCAAAGGTTTCTCATAAAGGGCAAGTTTATCAACGATCTGCTTTCATGCTTGGCGGGGCATCAGCCATCATGTCGCATTTGCACCGTCCAGCACTGTGATCGCGGCCAGTCCTTGTCGCTTTCAGATCAGGCGTCACACGGGCTAAGCTCTACAATCGCGCGACATCAGAGATACGAGGCACGCAATGGCAGAGTTTCCAAGCAGAGCAAAGGTCGTCATCATCGGGCTGGGCGGCATCGTCGGCGCCTCCATCGCGCATCATCTGATCGAGCGCGGCTGGGACGATATCGTCGGCATCGACAAGTCCGGCATCCCCACCGATATCGGCTCGACGGCCCACGCCTCGGACTTCTGCTACACGACCAGCCATGATTACCTGTCGGTCTGGACCACGCAGTACTCGATCGATTTCTACGAGAAGATGGGTCACTACGCCCGGATCGGCGGGCTGGAAGTGGCCCGCACCGGCGACGACAGCTGGATGGAGGAGATCAAGCGCAAGCTGTCCTCCGCCAAGGCCTTCGGTACGCGGGCGCATTATGTCAGTCCGTCCGAGATCAAGCAGATGTTTCCGCTGATCGAGGAGGACCAGGTGCAGGGCGGCCTTTTCGATCCGGATGCCGGCCTCGTCATTCCCCGCTCGCAGACCGTCGCCGGCAAGCTGATCGATGCGGCCGAGAAATCCGGCAAGCTGAAGATCTTCGGCAATACGCCTGCGACCTCGCTGATCGTCGAGAACGGCCACATCAAGGGCGTGGTCACGCATCGCGGCACCATTCTCGCGGATCACGTCATCGTCTGCGCCGGCATCTGGGGCCGCCTGATCGCCGAAATGGTCGGTGAGGACCTGCCGGTCATGCCGGTCGATCACCCGCTGACCTTCTTCGGCCCCTACAACGAATTCGCCGGCACCGGCAAAGAAATCGGTTTTCCGCTGCTGCGCGACCAGGGCAATTCCGCCTATATGCGCGACACCGGCGATCCGAACACGACCGAGGGCGGTCAGATCGAGTGGGGCTATTACGAGGCCGAGACCCCGCGCCTCTGCCATCCGCGCGAGATCCTCGAAAAGCACGAGGCGCGCCTGTCGCCCTCCCAGCGCGATCTGGACATGGAGCAGATCCTCGCGCCGCTCGAACGCGCGATGGAGTTGACGCCGATTCTCGGCGAACTCGGCTACAACGAGGGACATTCGTTCAACGGCCTCCTGCAGGTTTCGGCCGCCGGCGGCCCGTCCTGCGGCGAGAGCCAGAAGGTGCGTGGCCTCTGGTATTGCGTCGCCATCTGGGTCAAGGACGGCCCTGGCTACGGCAAGCTGATCGCCGACTGGATGACCGACGGGCGCACCGAGGTCGATCACAGCTCGATCGATTATGCGCGCTTCTACCCGCACCAGCTGACGGAAGAGTTCATCGAGAGCCGCAGCTACGAAGCGGCGCAGAAGATCTACTTCCCGGCAATCCATCCGCGCGAACCCTATGCCTCGGGCCGCGGCGCCAAGCGCTCGCCCTTCCATGAGCGCGAAAAGGCGCTGGGCGGCTATTTCATGGAGCTTGGCGGCTGGGAGCGGGCCCATGGCTACAAGGCCAACGAGCATCTGCTGGAAACCTATGGCGACCGCGTGCCGGTGCGCGAGAACGAATGGGACAATCGCCATTTCTGGCGCGTCTCCAATGCCGAGCATCTGGCGATGAGCGAGGATTGCGGCATCGTCAATCTCTCGCATTTTCACATGGTGGACATCGAAGGCCCGGACCATGTCGACCTGCTCGAATGGCTCTGCGCCGCCAAGATCGGCGGCGATGGCAATATCGGCAAGGGCATCTACACCCACTTCCTTGATGACGAAGGCATGGTGCGAGCCGACTTCACCGTCATCCGCATGGCCGACCGCTGCCGTCTCATCAACGGCGCCGATGCCGGCCCGCGCGACTTCCACTACATGAAGCGGGTGGCGGAGGATCGCGGCCTCGACGTCGTGATTACCGACGTCTCGGAAAAGTTCACGACCATCGGCATCTGGGGGCCGAACGCGCGCGAGACGCTGAAGAAGGTCGTGGCCGATCCGGCAGCGCTCGACGCTGAGAACTTCGCCTTCGCGGCGATCAAGCCCATCGAGATCGCGGGCGTGACCGTGACCGCCTTCCGCATTTCCTATGTCGGCGAGCAGGGCTGGGAACTGCATATGAACTACGCGGATGGCCTGGCCGTCTGGGATGCGTTGCGCGCGACCGGCGTCATGGCCTTCGGCGTGGAAACCTATGCGAACTCCCGCCGCATGGAAAAGAGCCTGCGCCTGCAGAATGGCGACCTCCTGACCCAGTACAATCTGATCGAGGCGGATCTCGCCCGACCGAAGGTCAAGGAGGCGGATTTCCGCGGCAAGGCCAAGCACCTCGAATACAAGGCGCGCGCGCATCAGCCGGCCATGCTCTGCACGCTGGTGATGACGGAGAACACGGATGCGAGCGGCGTCAAGCGCTATCCCGTCGGATCGTTGCCGGTCATCGATCCGGAAACGGGCGCCGTGCTGGTCGATGAGCTCGGCCGCCGCTCCTACACGACCTCGATCGCCTATGGCCCGACGATCGGCAAAAATATCGCGCTCGCCTATATCCCGCACGCGTATTGCGAGGTCGGCCGGACGCTGAACGTCGAATATTTCAACGAGAGCTTCCCGGTCGAGATCGTCGCCGTCGGCTACAAGCCGCTCTACGATCCGGAAAACCTGAAGCCGAGAAGCTGAGGCCTCCCTTGCGACGTCGGTGCGGCCTGGAAACTCAGGCCGCCCGGCCTTTCTGCAGGAGCACGATCACGACGAAGGCAGCGCCGATCGAGCTCGTGACGATGCCGACGGGCAGTTCCTGCGGCGGAAGAAGCGTGCGGGCGATAAGATCGCTGCCGAGCAGCAGGCCTGCACCGAAAAGAGCGCAGAGGATCGTCAGGCGCTTGTGCAGCGGGCCGACCAGTGTGCGTGCGACATGCGGGATCATCAGGCCGATAAAACCGATGACGCCGGTGATCGAGACGAGGAGAGCGGTGGCGAAGCTTGCCGCCAGAAACGTCTCCCGCCGCAGTCGTCGCACGGAAATCCCCAGACTTTCCGCCGTCTGCTCGCCGCCGAGCAGAGCATCGAGCTGCCGGTGGCGCGCCATCGCATAGCCGATCGCAACCGACGAGCCCAGTATCCCGATGCCGATGTTCTGCCAACTTGCGAGTCCGAGACCGCCCATGGTCCAGAACAGCACGGAGTGTGCGGCGCGCTGGTCGCCCGAAAACACCAGATAGTTGGTCAGTGCCGTAAACAGGAACGAGACCGCGAGACCGGCGAGAATCAGCCGCTCGGGACCGAAACCCTGGGCACGTCGGATCAGCATCAACACGATCGCGGTCGCGCACATGCCGCCGACGAAGGCCGCGATCGGCAGCGTCAGCACGCCGAGCCGGTCTCCAAGCCGGGTGATGACGATGACGGCACCGGCGGCCGCCCCCGCCGACAAGCCAAACAGGAACGGATCGGCGAGATCGTTGCGCGTTACCGTCTGCAGCAGCAGGCCGATGACGCCGAGGCCCGCCCCGACGGCGATGGCAAGGATCGCGCGCGGCAGCCGGAGATCGACGATGATCCGGTCGACCACGCCGGCCGGATCCATCTGGGTCATGCCCGCGGCGCGGGCGAGCGCAGCGAAAACCTGCGGCAGCGGGATGATGGTCGAGCCATAGGCGATGGAGATGCAGGCAAGGGCTGCGACGCCGAGGGACGCCAGGAGGACGCCGAGCGGAAATGCGGCTCGCACCGTCAGAAAGCCTCGGGATGCAGCGCACGGGCGATCTTGCCGACGGCCGCGATATTGTCCGGTCCGGGCGTCAGTTCCTCGTATCGCAGCGCCACGAAGCGTTCGTTCTTCACGGCATCCGTTTCCTTCATCGCGGGATGGGCTTTAAGGAAATCGAGGAGTTTTCGGTGGCCGGTGTCTGTCTGGTAATCGAGGAGCACGAGGAATTGCGGATTGCGCATGGCGACCGTTTCCCAATCCGTGGTGCCCCAGCTCGTTTCCATGTCGGCCATGATGTTGACGCCGCCGGCCGCCTTGATCATGGCTGTGGGAATGGCGAACTTGCCGGCGGTGAACGGCTTGTCCTCGCCGCTGTCGTAGAGAAAGACGCGCGTGCCGTCGTCAGAGGCGACCTTCGCCTCGATGTCCGCAAGCGCCGCTTTCCATCCCTTGATCAGGGCGTCGGCCTGCGTCTTCCGGTCGAAGATGACGCCGAGTTTTTCAACGTCGCCATAGAGCAGATCCATGGAAGCCGCGGGGCGGGCCTTGTCGAGGTGCACGCAGCTTTCGGTTAGAACGAGCGTCTTGATGCCGTGCGGCGCCAGCGTCTCCGGCGTCACGTCGCCGCCGGGCTTCATGCCGTAATACCAGCCGGCGAAGAAGAAATCGGGCTCGGCGGCAACGAGATTTTCCAGCGTCGGATATTTCGGTGCCAGTTCCGGGATCGCGCCTTGCTCCGTTCGAAACGCATCGTCCAGCTTGTACCAGCCGCTGATGCCGGTGACGCCGACCATCTTCGGCTGAAGACCAAGGGCGAAGGCCATCTTCGCCATGTTGATGTCGTGCACGACGGCACGCTCCGGCGCTTTTTCGAAGGTCAGCATCTGTCCGCAGCTATCGACCGTGACGGGAAAAGCGAAGGCCGCAGAGCCTGTCAACGAGAGGACGGCAGCGAGGAGGAGGCGTTTCATGGAGGAGAATCCGGGTTCAGAGAGGGGCGGCGATGTCGAAGACCGTCAGTTCGCGGTCTTCATGCGGGTGCGGCAGGCGCAGGAGGTCGATGCCGAAGACCTCGCGGACGACGGTTTTCGTGAGCGTTTCGGCAACGGGCCCGCTTGCGACTGAACGCCCATCCTTCAACACCACCACATGGGTGGCAAAATCGGGAACGAGATGCAGATCGTGCAGGACCGCGACGACGGTCATGTCGAGATCCGCGACCAGCGCGAGCAAGGTGCGGCGTGCCAGCGGATCGAGATGATTGGTCGGCTCGTCGAGGAACAGGATGCGGGGCGCCTGTGCCAGCGCCCGGGCGATCTGTGCCCTCTGCCGCTCGCCGCCGGAAAGCGACCCCATGGCGCGCGTCGCGAGAGCGGCGAGGCCGGTTCGTGCAAGAGCGTCTTCCACGAGCCGGCGCCCCTCGGTACGTGTCGTCCGCATGGCGTGAGGAATGCGGCCGAGTTCGACATAGTCGCGAACGCAGATGCGGTGGTCCGGCTGGTCGGATTGCCCGACAACGGCCGTCAACCGCGCCCGCTCCTGTGGGGTCATGGATGCCAGCGGCCGGCCGACGAGGCAGACGCTGCCCGTCGTCGGCTGCAGCATGCCGGAGAGAAGCCGAAGCAGCGTCGTCTTGCCGGCACCATTGGGTCCGACGATGGCCAGCCGGTTGCCATGCGCAAGCCTGAGGGAGACATCCTGCAGGATCGGCATCGACCGGATCGACCATCCAAGACCACTCGCTGACAGGGTCGAATCGTGCACGCAATGTCCTTTTGCTTCGGCAGGCAACGCGTCGTCAGGGGCGAAGAAACGCGGTGGCGGCGATTGTAGGGTTATCTAGCCGGGTTTTCCCTGGATGTAAAAACGATGGTGCGACAAGAGAGTCGCTCCTAAGATATGAATGTAATAACATTACGAACGAGTGTCGTGTCAACTGCCTTCAGGTGAACGGTTGCGCTTGTCCCGCCGCCGCGGCGTGCGATCCATCGCTCCCTGGCAGAAGGACGGGCGTACAAGATGTCGCGATGACAGGCGAGAGGAAGTATGGCATTCGGGAGGCATGACATTCTGGCGCCGGATCATCGCAGACCGACAATCGGGAGGACTCCTCGGCGTCCTGCTGGCCCTGTCGTTCGCGATCCAGACGCTGCTGACGGGATGGTCGAGCGCTGCGATGGCGGCGCCGGATCCCCTCTCGGTCATTTGCACCTCGGAGCTTGGCGCACACCGCCCGGCCGATCGCCATCAGCATCAGGATTGCCCCTGCAGCAAGCTTTGCCATGCCGGCGTGCAGATGCAGCCCATGCTGGCACCTTCCGACGTTCACGGCCTGCCGATCCGCTTCTCCGTCTCCGTGGACCGCAGCACCGACGTCGCCGTGATCCGATCCGCCTCGACGGAGGTCAGGCGATACGACGCGCAAGGGCCTCCGGCCTGAACCGAAAAAGCACCTGACGGGCCATCGTGCTCGTTTCATGGATGCCCAGCATATCGCGGCTGCGTGCTTTCAGGCGCCGACGATGTCCTGCGCTCCCCACGCCTTTTCGGCCGGTCCCGCGCGTCTTTCCGCGCCGGTCTGCGCCCTCAATCCAGGAATGACCATGACAGACCTCACCGTATCCCGGCAGGCAGGCGTTTCGACGCTGACCGTCGATACCTACCGCGCCATCTGGCGCTGGCATTTCTACGCCGGCCTGATCGCCGTGCCCTTCATGATCCTGCTGGCTGTCACCGGTTCGCTCTATCTTTTCCGAGACGAGATCGACCGCACGGCCTTTGCCTCCCGCACGATCGTCGCCGAGGCGACGACGCCGCAGCAGGTGCCGAGTGCTCTCATCGCCACCGCACAGACGGCCTTCCCGGCCGCGCGTGTCGAAGCCTATCGACCGCCCGTCAGCCCGACGGCATCGGCGCGGGTGACGCTCGACACCGATGCAGGCGCGGCCTACGTGTTTCTCAATCCCTATTCCGGCGCCATTCTTGCGACGATGCTGAAAACGCAGGAGTTCAACGAGGTGGTGCGCAAACTGCACAGCCTTGAATATTTCGGCACGTACGCCAACCGGGTGATTGAGGCGATGGCGGGATTTGCGATCATCCTCGTGGTCTCCGGCCTTTATCTCTGGTGGCCGCGACGGCAGACGGGCGGCGTCCTCAGCGTGCGGGGAACGCCGTCGCGTCGCGTGTTCTGGCGTGACACGCATGCCGTGACCGGGGCGATCGCGGGCGGCTTCATTGCCTTTCTTGCGCTCTCTGGCCTGCCCTGGTCTTCTTTCTGGGGCGGCAAGCTGACGGAACTGACGGTGGCGACCGGCACCGGCTATCCCGCCGCGCTCTGGGACAACGTGCCGACATCGGGCGAGCATGCTCAGCATGCCATGCAGACGGTGGGATGGACGATGGAGGCCTCGCCGATGCCGATGTCGCAGCATTCCATGGGCGATGGAATGATGGGCGACGCCGCGAAAGCCGCGCCTCTCGGCATCGACAGGATCGTCGAGATCGCCCGCGAGCGCGGGATGGCGCCGGGCTTCGAGGTCACGCTTCCGAGCGATGCGACCGGGGTTTTCACGACGGCGGTCTACCCCGACGATCTCTCCCAGGTGCGCACGATCCATATCGATCAATATAGCGGCAAGCCGCTGGTCGATATCGGCTATGCCGATTACGGCCCTGTCGCCAAAGTCACGGAATTCGGGATCAACGTCCATATGGGGCAGGAATTCGGGCTCCCGAACCAGCTGCTGATGCTGGCGACGTGTCTGGCGATCATCCTCTCCTCGGTCGCCGCCGTCGTCATGTGGCTCAAGCGGCGGCCGGCCGGTCGCCTCGGCGTGCCTCCCTATCCCACGAGCCGCAGGGTCTACGGCGCGTTGTGGGGCATGGCCTTGGTGTTCGGCGTGCTGTTTCCGCTTTCGGGCCTGCTGATCATCGCGATGATCGCCCTCGACGTCCTCGTGATCCGACGGGTGCCGGTGCTGAAACGGACATTTGCCTGAGGCGAGGCGCCTGCTCGCGGCACTTATAAGGCCGAGGTGGGCACGGGGGATTGGCGCGCCTGCGTCGTCAGCCGGATCGCGGCGTTCGCAGCGCCGAGCCCGCGATAGCCGCGCCGTTCGACGATCTCGAAAAAGAAGCCGCCTTCGAGTGTTCCCAGATAGATCTGGAAATACTCGCCGTCCTCGTCGCGATCGTAGAGAATGTCGCCCGCCCGCATCGCGGCGAGCGTCTCCGGGGCGATGTCGAACTTGGCATCGAGATCGTCATAATAATTGCCGGAAATCGGCAGCAGCGAGACGCCGCTGGCGCGCAGCGCTTCGACCGTCGCGAAGATGTCGGCCGTCGCAAAGGCCACATGCTGCACGCCCGGGCCGACGAATTGCGACACGAAGCGCGACGAGAGCGTGCGCATGGACTGCGAGCCGTTGAGGACGATTCGCAGGCTGGCGTCGTCGTTCTGGAGGACCTGGCTCAGCACGAGACCGCCGGGATCGGGCACCTCGACGGGCGGCAGCGGTTTGAGGTCGAAGATGGACCGGTAGAACAGCGTCCAGGAAAGAATGTCCTCGTAGCGCACCGTCTGGGCGATGTGATCGACCGAGGCCAGCCCTGCGCCGGAATGCCGGTTCCAGCCCGGTTCGAGCGCGAAGTCCGTTTCCCACTGCCGATCGAGCGCCGCGTCCTCGGGGACGAGATGGAGCAGGCTGCCGCCCATTCCGAACAAAGCGGGCAGTTCCAGTTCGCCGGGGCCGGCAGGCGGCGTGTAGACCGTCGCCAGCAGACCGGCGGCACGCGCCATCCCCTGTTCCACATCGGCCATGCGCAGGCCGAGCGCCGAAACGTTGGTGCCGTGGACGACATAGGCCGAATGCGCCATGCCTTCCGTTTCCGTGTTGATCACGACCCGGAGATCGTTCTGCGTATAGAGATCCACATCCTTCGAGCGATGACGGCCGGCATGGCGGAAGCCGAGAGAGACGAGCAACGTGGACAGCGGCACGGCGGACTGCATGTCGGTGGCGAATTCGACGAAGGAGATGCCCGCGGTGCGCGCCGGCGGCGGCAGGGGGCTTGGTTCGGACGGGCCTTTGACCGCGCGGCCTTCGGCCTTCAGCCGGTCCATCATGTAGATCAGCGAGCGTCGGCCATCGACCGCCGTCTGCTGCGCGGAACCGGCGCGGAACTGGTCGTTGAAGATTTCGAGCGAGTAGTAGCCGTCATAGCTCGTCGCCTCGATCGCGGCCATGAAGTCGGCGACGGGAAGATCTCCCTGGCCGGGCATGTTGCGGTAATGCCGGCTCCAGGACAGGAGATCGAGATCGAGCTTCGGCGCGTCAGCCATCTGGACGATGAAGATCTTGTCCTTGGGGATGGAGCGGATCGAGGCGCTGTCGATGCCGCGGGCGAGCGAGTGGAAGCTGTCGAGGATCAGCCCCACCTGTTCGTGGTCGGCGCGCCGTACGATCTCCCAGGCATCGCGGTGATCGTTGATGTAGCGTCCCCAGGCCAGCGCCTCGTAGCCGATGCGGACGCCGTGCTCGCGGGCGACGTCGCCGAGCGCGCGCAGATCGTCCGCCGCACGATCGATGCCGCCGAGCGCGAGCGGCGAGACGTTGGAGCAGATCAGGACAAGGTCGGTGCCGAGGTCGTTCATCGTCTCGAACTTGCGCTTCGCACGCTCGAAAGCGCGGCTGCGCTGCGGCTCCGGCAGGCCCTCGAAATCGCGAAACGGCTGGAACAGGCAGATTTCCAGGCCGGCATCGCGAACCATCCGGCCCACATCGCGCGGACCATGGTTGAAGGCAAGGAAGTCGTTCTCAAAAATCTCGACGGCGCCGAAGCCGGCAGCGGCGATGGCTGCGAGTTTCTCCGAAAGATCGCCGGAGATGGACACGGTGGCAATGGAGGTTTTCATCGGCGTGTTCCCTGTTCAGCGATCGGCGTCATGGTCGTATCTCCTCAGGTGCCGCTGGTGCCCATCGCGGCGAAATGGGCGAGCATCCGCGGCGCATCGGGCTCGATCCCCGTAAAGAGGCGGAAGGCGCCGACCGCCTGAAACACTGCCATGCCACCGCCGTCGACCGTGGCGCAGCCTTTGGCGCGCGCGACCCGCAGAAGCTCGGTTTCGAGCGGGAAGTAGACGATTTCGGCGACGAAATGCTCGGGGCGCAGCAGGTCGGCCGGCAACGGCAGGCCGGGATGCGCGGCCATGCCGGTCGGCGTCGCGTGGACGAGACCGTTCGCGCCGGCCATGGCGGCTTCAAGGTCATCGCCGGGCGCGATGCGCGCCTGGGGGAAAAGCGGAGCGAGCCTTTGCGTCAACGCCTCGGCGCGGGCGGCATCGTTGTCGAAGATCGTCAGGTGTTTCGTGCCGAGCTGGAGCATGGCATGGGCGACGGCCGCACCGGCACCGCCGGCGCCGAGCTGGACCGTGGCGGAAATGTCGGTCCGGGGCAGCGCAAGCCGAAAGCCCTCGGCAAATCCCGAACAATCCGTGTTGTGACCGATCCGCCGGCCATCCCGAAGCACGACCGTGTTGACGGCGCCGAGCGCTTCGGCCTCCGGAGAGAGGCTGTCGAGATGCGGAATCACGGCCTGTTTTGCCGGATGCGTGACGTTGACGCCGGCAAAGCCGCGACGCTCCGCGTCGCGCAGGATGTCGCCGAGCGCCTCGATGCCGACCGTATGTCCCGCTTTTTCGCTAAGCAGGTCGAGATCGATCAGCTCATAGGAAAGCGCCAGCCCGTTTGCCCTGCCTTCCGCCACGTGAAGGGCGGGCGAGCGTGAGAGCTGGATGCCGCTGCCGATGAGGCCGACCTGGATCGTGCGGGTAGATCGTTCGAGCATGTTGACGTCCTTCATCGGGCGGATGGGGCGGCAGGACGGATCGACCCGTCCTGCCGCTGATCGCGTTACTGGCCGCGAATGGTCTTCAGCTGCGCGAAGACGGCATCGACGGTTTCCGCACCGATCGTGTCGCGGAACTGGGCGACCACCGGTTCGACGGCCTTGCGAAAGCCGGCGAGCTGTTCGGCATTGGGTTCGACGACCTCCATGCCGCTCTTCTTGATCTCCGCGAGGAAGCCGGCATTGGCATCGCGCGAGGCCTTACGCTGATAGTCGCGGGCCTGGGTAGCGGCATCCTGCAGCAGCGCCTGTTCCTCGGGATCGAGCTTGTCCCAGAACACCTTGGAGATGATGACGATCTGCGGATTGTACTGGTGGCCCGTCAGCGTCAGATACTTCTGAACCTCGGTGAACTTGGCGTTGACGATGTTGGCAAGCGGATTTTCCTGGCCATCGACGGTGCCCGTTTCCAATGCGCTGTAGAGCTCGGGATAGGGGAGCGGAATGGCATTGGCGCCGAGCGTGTTGAAGGTGGCGAGCGGCACCGCGGACTGGACGGTGCGGATCTTCAGGCCCTTCACATCCTCGACGGTGTTGACGGCATGGCGATTGTTGGTGAGGTGGCGGAAGCCGAGTTCCCAGAAACCGAGGCCAACGAGGCGCTGGGCCGGCAGACGGTTCGCCAGATCCGTGCCGATCGGCCCGTCCATGACGGCGTCGGCTTCCTCGGGCGTGCCGAACAGGAACGGCAGGTCGACCACGCCGAATTCCTTGATGGTGCCGGAGAGAATGCCGGCATTCATGACGCTCATCTCGACGATGCCGCCCTGTACGGAGGCGAGCGTCTGGACGTCGCCACCGAGCGTGCCGCCGGGGAACAGCTTGACCTCGATCTTGCCGCCGCTCTTTTCCTTCACGATTTCCGCGAAGCGCTCCATGCCCATGACCTGGGGGTGGCCCTTGGAGTTCTGGGCGGCGAACTTGATGGTCCGTTCGCTGATCTCGGCATGGGCGCCGGCGGCGCCGAAGATGGATGCGGCCGCCAGCAGGGCGGCGATCGTTTGGGTCAGTCTCATGGGGTTTCCTCCGGGTATCGGCGCCTCCCGACGCCTTGGTTGCTTATGGTTTCCCCGCCGGGCCCTCCCTTGGACGCCGGCGCGGCAGGTCGTGGGGTCAGCGGCCGGCGAAGAAAGCCGCCGGGCCGGTGACGAGGACGGGGAACAGGACGAGCAGGATGAGCACGATCAGCTGCGCGATCATGAACGGCCAGACGCCCTTGATGAGCTTTTCCATCGAGATCTTGCCGACGCCGCAGACGACGTTGAGCACCGTGCCGACCGGCGGCGTGATGAGGCCGATGGAATTGTTGATGATGAACAGCACGCCGAAATAGACGGGATCGATGCCGGCCTGCTTGACGACCGGCAAAAGCACCGGCGTCAGGATGAGGATGGTCGGCGTCATGTCCATTGCGGTGCCGACCGCGACGATCAGCACCATGATGGCGATCAGCAGCAGGGTCTGGTTGCCCATCAGCGGTTCCAGCAGCGCCACCATGGCACCCGGCAGGTCGGCGATCGTGATAAGCCAGGCGGAAACCGAGGCGGCGGCCACCAGGAACATGACGATGGCGGTGGTCTTTGCGGCCGAGATGAAGACGTCGAGCAGCATGCCGGGCGTCAGTTCGCGATAGACGACCATGGCGACGAACAGCGAATAGACGGCAGCAACGACGCCCGCTTCGGTCGGCGTGAACACGCCGAGCTTCAGTCCGAAGATGATGATGACCGGCAGCATCAGCGCCCAGAGGCTCGACACCAGCGCATGCCGGCGCTCCGCCCACGAGGCTTTCGGGGGCATGGCGAAGGTCTCCTTGCGGATCACCACCAGCCAGGCGATGCACAGCGCCGCGCCGATCATCAGGCCGGGCGCGATGCCCGCGAGGAAAAGCTTGGTGATGGAGACGCCGCCGACGACGCCGTAGAGAATGAAGCCGATGGAGGGCGGGATGATCGGGCCGATGATGGCCGAGGAAGCGATGAGGCCGCCCGAACGGGCCGGATCGTGACCGGACTTTATCATCATCGGCATCAGGAGCGCGGCGAGCGCCGCCGCATCCGCCACGGCCGAGCCGGACAGGCTGGAGAGAACGCAGGCTGCAAGGATGCAGACGAAGCCCAGACCGCCGCGCTTATGCCCGACCAGCGCAATCGCGAGATTGACGATGCGCTTGGAAAGCCCGCCCTGGTTCATGACCTCGCCGGCCAGCATGAAGAAAGGCACGGCAATGAGCGTGAAGCTGTCGGCGCCCTGCAGGATCGTCTGGGCGACGATCTGCCCGTCGAAAAGATCCATGTGGACCATGAGCGCGATCCCCGAAAGGATCAGTGCGAAGGCGATCGGCATGCCCAATGCCATGGTGCCGAGAAGCGAGCCGAGAAAAACCGCGATGACCATTGTCGTCTCCCCCTCAGCGACCGAAGCCGGATGCCGCCGGAAGCGGCGGTGCGGGCGTGGCGGTCGGTGGCGGCAGATCCTCGGATTCCTGCACAAGAACGATATTTGCGACATCGAGGCGGCCGGTGAGAATTGCGAGCATCTCGGCCCCGAGATGCAGCAGGGCCGTCACCGAAAAGACGACGGCGGGGATCATGAACCAGGCCATGGAGATGCCCGCCGCGGGCGTGACCGCGCTCCAGGTCAGAACCGACTGCGCCCAGGCGCCCTGGAGAAGAAGGACGCAGGCGAGCAGCATCAGGAGATAACCGAGAAGCACCGCCGCTTTCGCCAGTTTCGGTGGCAGGGCGCGGATCATGGTGTCGATGCCGATATGCGCATGTTCGCGCAGCGCGACGGCCGCGCCCAGGAAGACCAGCCAGACGAAGGCCAGCCGCGACATTTCTTCCGAAATCGTCAGGCCGCTGTTCAGCGCATAGCGCAGGACGACATTGGTGAAAACGAGAATGACCATCGCTGCCAGGAGCAGGGCAATGGAGACGCGCAGAAGCGCAAAATACAGATCGACGATCCGTTTCATGAAAGTCCTCCCATGCGACCCGACACTCCCTGCCGGTTCGTCTGCTCCCAATCGCCGATGCGGATCCCTCCAGACCCTCTGTCACCGTCGTCATGTCCAGCCGTCGCTCTGTTGGGCCGGAAGACGTTTGATCGTCCGGCAAACATGACGTCTGATGACGAGACCGCAAAGGCCACTTCCCGGCCAGCGCCTCATGATGTAAAAGTGTACGAACTGGTTCGTTAAGTCAATGCGAAAGTTTCCGGCTTTCAACTCGATGAATGACGCGGCAGGGGATAACGTGCAGGATAGGTCGGCCGATGCTTTCGGTTGGCCACGCCCAGGGGAGGGGATCGGGGAGAATGACGACGGATATTGCCGACACGGACCGTGTTGACGAGACCGGGGATGCGGAAAGTGGTCTGCGCGCCGGTCAACGGCGCGTGAAGCAGCGGGATCGCACGACGAAAACGCGCGACGATATTCTGCTTGTCGCGCGCGAGGAGTTTGCGGCCAACGGTCTTTCGGGGGCCCGCGTCGATGCCATTGCGGAGCGCACGCGCACCTCCAAGCGGATGATCTACTATCACTTCAGCTCGAAGGAGGGCCTGTACCTCGCCGTGCTCGAACATGCCTATGCCGACATCCGCAAGGTGGAGGCGGAGCTGCGGCTGGCGGATGGAGACCCTGTCGATGCCATGCGCCGCCTGATCGGCTTTACCTTCGACTATGACGAGGCCAATCCCGACTTCATCCGTCTGGTCACGATCGAGAACATCCATCGCGCCAGCCACATGCGCCAGTCCTCGAGCCTCGGCCGGCTCAACACGTCGATCATCGACACCATCGCCGCGATCCTCCGGCGGGGACAGGAAACCGGCGTGTTCCGCCGCGAGGTCGATCCCATCGACCTGCATATGCTGATCTCGTCCTTCTGCTTCTTCCGCATCTCCAACCGCCATACCTTCGGCCATATCTTCGGCCGCGATCTCGGCGAGGCCACGATGCGCGGCCGCCATCGCGTCCTGTTGCAGGACGCCGTCATCGCGCTGCTCCGCGATCCGCACGCTGCCGGGACTACTGCGCGGGAAGGGGCCTGATCGAGCCTTGCAACGGTGACGGCATTCCGGGGATTTGGTCACGCCAAGCGCTTTCATCAAGCATCGGACCCGGTGTAGACAACGATCATGATGCTCCGCTCGATGTCCGCCCGGAACGACCGTTCGCTTCGCTCGATCCGCATGGATCTGGGAAGCGTCAACATGTTCATCGGCGAAAACGGCGTCGGCAAGTCCAATCTCTATCGCGCTTTGCAACTCGTGCAGGCTGCCGTGAAGGGCTCGCTCGCCTACGAGATCGCGGCGGAAGGCGGGATGGCCTCCGCGCTCTGGTCGGGCCCAAGACGAATCGAGAAGAACTTCCGCATCAAGCTCGATGTCGAAGTGCTGGACGAGGAGCGGGCGGTGACGTTCCGCTACGGCGTCGAGGCGGGCTTGCGGCCGCCGAAGGCCGCAGCCGGCTTCGCCTTCGAGCCGCAGATCAAGGAAGAGGTGCTGTCGGTCGAAGCCGGCGCAAGACCGGTCACGATGATGAAGCGCACCGGGCCGGGCGTGATGGTGCGCGGCGAACGCGGGCGGATGGAGGAATATCCGCAGCCGGCGATGACCTCGGAGACGGCGATCGCCATGCTCGGCGATGCCGGACATTATTCGGAGATCGGCGCGTTAAGCCGGCTGGTCGATGGCTGGCGCTTCTTCCACGGCTTTCGCACCGACCGGGATGCGCCACTGCGCCGACCATGTCTTGCCGTCACGGCACCCCTTCTCGACGAGGATGGCGGAAATCTGGCCGCGGTCTTTGCGACGCTCGTCCACACCCGCGGCGACACGGTCGAACTCGACCGGGCGATTGCCGCAGCCCTTGGCGGCGCGAGGCTGCACGTGCCGGAGCCCGGGGAATTCGCGGCGTTCGGCCTGATCTTTCCCGATTTTCCCCAACGCGTCTTCCAGCCGCGCGAACTCTCCGACGGGCAGATCCGCTTTCTCGCTCTGGCCGCAGCGCTCATGTCCTGCCGGCAGCCGCCGCTGATCGAGCTGAACGAGCCAGAGGCGAGCCTGCATCCAGATATGCTGCTGCCGCTCGCCGACATGATCGCGACGGCTGCGGCGGCCAGCCAGATCTGGATCGTCACGCACTCCGAAGCACTGGCCGCCGCCGTTTCGCAGCGCTGCGGAATCCGCGCGAAGCGCGTCATCCGCAAGGACGGCGCAACCTGGATCGAGGGCATGCGGCTTGCCGGCGTGATCGACGAGGACGAGTACGAGGACGAGGACGACGCGTAGCGGCGAGCCCGTCTGCGGCACCCCGAACCGAGCAACGAACCGTCCTCTTTCTGCAACCGGCGTGACGACCATCATCCAACCGTCACACAGGGCGGTTATGGCTGCCGCATCCAGTCTCCTCTCCACCCGAACGAGGTTTTCATGCGGACCCTTCTTGCAGCGCTTGTCGCGACCACCATCCTTGCCGGCACGGCCCAGGCCACGACCGTCTACCCGCTGTCCCGTGCGACGATCCTCGCCGGATCGCCGTTCGACTTCAAAATCGAGCTGCCCGCCGTGGTGAAGGCGGAGGATGTGAAGGTCACTGTCAACGGTGAGGATTACACCGCAACGCTCGGCTCGACTGCCGAATTCGTCGCCGAGGAAAAGGGCAAGGACGACAAGGTTCTCGGGTCCGCCCTGATCCTGCGCGGCGCGCGGATCCTCAAGGCCGGCAGCTACAAGGTCGACGTGACCGCCGGTGGCGAGACGAAATCGGTGACCTGGGAGGTCTACGAGACCACCGCGCAGCCGAAGGCGAAGAATGTGATCTTCCTGCTCGGCGACGGCCTGTCCGTCGCGCACCGCACCGGCGCCCGCATCATGTCCAAGGGCATGACCGAAGGAAAGGCCAATGGCCGTCTCGCCATGGACGATCTCGACCACATGGCCTTCGTCGGCACATCGGCAACCGACGCGATCGCGACCGACAGCGCCAACACGATGTCGGCCTACATGACCGGCCACAAGACCGCCGTCAACGCGCTGGGCGTCTATGCCGACCGTACGCCGGCGAGCCTCGACGACCCGAAGGTCGAAACCATCGCCGAAGCTCTGCGCCGCACCACGAAGAAGGCGATCGGCGTCGTCTCCACCGCCGAGATCGAGGACGCGACGCCCGCCGCCGTCGTTTCCCACACCCGCAAGCGCGCCGACAAGGCCGATATCGTCGGCATGTTCTACACCGTGCAGCCGGACGTCATCCTCGGCGGCGGCTCCGCCTATTTCCTGCCGCAGGCGACGCCGGGCTCAAAGCGCAAGGACGACAAGGACTATATCCAGCTGTTCAAGGATGCCGGCTATGCGCTGGCGACCGACAAAACCGAGCTCGAAGCCTCGTCCGGCACCAACGCCGCCAAGCTGCTCGGCCTGTTCAACACCGGCAATATGGACACCGTCCTCGATCGCAACATTCTGAAGAAGGGGACGGTCTCCAAGTTCCCGAACCAGCCCGGCCTGGTCGACATGACCAACGCCGCGCTGACGCAACTGTCCAAGAACCAGGACGGCTTCTTCCTGATGGTCGAGGGCGCCTCGATCGACAAGATGTCCCATCCGATGGACTGGGACCGGGCGATGTATGAAACGATCGAGTTCGACAAGGCCGTCGGCGTCGCGCGGGAGTTTGCTGCCAAGAACCCGGATACGCTGATCGTCGTCACCGGCGACCACACGCACGGCGTTTCGGTCATCGGCACCATCGACGACGAGAAGCCGGGCACCGAGATGCGCCAGAAGGTCGGCGTCTACGCCGATGCCGGCTTCCCGAACTATGAGGACAAGGACGGCGACGGCTATCCCGACAAGGTCGATCCGACGCGCCGCCTGGCTGTTTTCTCCAGCAACTTCCCGGACTACTACGAGACGTTCCGCCCGAAGCTCGACGGCCCCTTCGAGCCGGCCATCCAGAACGAGAAGAAGGAATACGTCGCCAACCCGGCCTATAAGGACGTTCCCGGCGCCGTGCTGCGCGAAGGCAACCTGCCGAAGACGTCCGACAGCGCGGTCCACGCGGTCGATGACGTCGTGCTGCAGGCAACCGGTCCCGGTTCGGAAGCGTTCAAGGGCTACATGGAAGAAAGCGACATCTACCGCGTGCTGGCCGACAGTCTCGCTCTCGGCTCGCCGGACAAGATCGGCGCGAAGTAAGCATCGATCTGGCACGATAAGGCACTTCCGGCGCGCATGGCACGCCGGAAGTGCCTCGATTCAAGGCTTGTGCCGCAGGATCCCGCACCGAAGCGAAGTCGCTTCGAATGGGGATGGCACAGTGCACGGCGTCCGATCGAGGATACGCTATGACAAACATTGACGCTCTGCGACGCCGCACGTTCCTCGGCTTGCTCGCATCTTTGCCGGCGATGGCCGCGCTTTCGCCGGCCACTGCCGCGGATACCGAGATCGGCTTTGACGATCTCTATGGCAGCGTCGGCGTTCTCGGCCTGACCTTTTCCGACACGGTGAAGGCGTTGAACGGCAAGGGCGTGACGATGAGCGGCTTCATGGCGCCGCCGCTCAAGGCCGAAGCGGCCTTCTTCGTCCTCACCGAAATCCCCATGTCGATCTGCCCCTTCTGCTCGTCGGACTCCGACTGGCCGGACAATATCGTCGTCGTCTATCTCGACGCGGCACAGACCTTCGTTCAGCCGGGCACGCGGATCTCGGTTTCCGGTACGCTGGACGTCGGCACGTGGACGGATCCCGAGACCGGCTTCGTCAGTCGCCTGCGCCTGCGCGACGCCCACTACTGGTCGGTGTGAACGATGCTGTCTCTGACGCTCAAGGACATTACCGTGTCCTACTCCGGGCTTGTCGCACCGGTCCTCTCCGTCCCGCGTCTGCAGGTCGACGCGGGGGAGAGTATTGCGGTGACGGGCGCCTCGGGCTCCGGCAAGAGCACCTTCGTCAATCTCATCTCGGGTCTGGAGCCTGTCCGTACGGGGCAGGTGGAGTGGAGCGGAACCGACCTCGTGCGCCTTGCGGAGCATCGGCGTGACCGGTGGCGCGGGGAGCATGTCGGTCTCGTCATGCAGGATTTCCATCTCTTCCCCGGGCTGTCGGCGCTCGATAACGTGCTGTTGCCGGCGCGCCTTGCCGCGCAGGCGTCGGCCGCGGTGAAGCGGAGGGCACGCGATCTCCTCGCCGAAATGGGGCTCGATCGGCCCGGGCAGGCGGTGGAGACGATGTCGCGCGGCGAAATGCAGCGCGTCGCCATTGCGCGCGCGCTGGTTCGCGCACCGGGCGTGGTCATTGCCGACGAGCCCACGGCAAGCCTTGATCGAGAGAGCGGACAGGTCATCGCCGACGTTCTGATCTGCCTGGCCGGTGCAGCCGGGGCGACGCTGATCGTGGTCTCGCACGATCCCGGCCTGATCGCGCGCCTGCCGCGCCGGATCACCCTTGAAAGCGGGCAGATCGCGCATGACAGCCGGGCGGTAACGCCATGATCGGCTTCATTCTAGCAGACATCCGCCGGCACAAGGCTGGAACCATCGCCATTCTGCTGCTGGTCGCCTTTGCGGTGGCGCTCGCCGTCTCGGTGACGCTGCAGGAGCGGGCGTTGCGGCTCGGCAGCGCACGGGCGGCAAACGCGTTCGACCTCGTGATCGGCGCCGCGGGGAGCGAGACGCAGCTGGTTCTCTCCTCGGTGTTCCTTCAGGCAGCGCCGTTGCCGCTGATGGACGGCGCCGTGCTGCAGCGGCTCGCAGCCGATCCGCGGGTGGCGTTCGCAGCGCCGATCGGCTTTGGAGACAGCTTTTCGGGCTATCCCCTGGTCGGCACCTCGACGGCGCTCGTGGCGCATCTTTCACCGCAGTTGCAGGACGGCGCAAGCTTCCGGCAGGAGGGTGACGCCGTCATCGGCTCGGCGGTCGATCTCACCCTGGGTGCCGTGATCAAGCCGATGCATGGCACGGCGGAGGAGGGTGGCCATACCCATACCGGCCTTGCCTATGCCGTCGTCGGCCGGATGAAGCCGACCGGCACGCCCTGGGACCGGGCGATCCTCGTGCCCATCCAGGCCGTGTGGGAGCTGCACGGGATGGGCCATACGGAGACGGATCACTCGGAGCCTGCACACGCCGAGGGCGATCAGGAGCACAGCGCGGACGCGACGGCCGCGGTCGATGAGGATTGGGCGGAACACGCCGCCGGCCTCCCGGCCGTGCTGGTCAAGCCGAAGACGATTTCGGACGCCTACAAGCTTCGCCAGGATTATCGCCGCGACACGACGCTTGCCGTCTTCCCCGGCGAGGTCCTGACGCGGCTTTATGCGACGCTCGGAGACGCCAAGGTCTTGCTGCTGGCGGTTGCGGTGGGCACGCAGATCCTGATCGCCGCAGCCCTCCTGCTGGTCACGATCATGCATGTCGGGCAGCGTCGGCGCCAGATCGGCGCACTGCGCGCCTTCGGCGCGCCGCGCACGGTCGTGTTTCGGATCGTCTGGCTGCAGCTTTTTGCAATCAGCCTGGCCGGCATTCTTCTCGGCTTCGGCCTCGGCTACCTCGTTTCCGAAATCATCGGCGGCATCGTCTCGCGCCAGAACGGCTTCACCATGCCCGTGGCGTTCGACCGGCAGGACATCGCGTTTGCGGCCTCGGTCACGGCGTTTGTAGCGGTGCTTGCCATCGTCCCGGCCGTGCTCGCCTATCGGCAGTCGCCCGCAGCAGCGCTGAAGGGTTGAGGGCCGCTTCGTCGTCAGACGGCCGAGGGCGGGCGCTCGAGCGGAAAGACGAGGAGGGTCGATGTCGCGCTGGCGCAAAGCCGCCCGTCGCGATCGGTCAGCGTCGCCTCGGCAAACGCCGCCCGCCGCCCGATCGACAGAATGCGACCTTCGGCACGAACCGGGCCGCTCGCTTCGGTCAGCGGGCGGTGATAGGCGATCTTGAGTTCGAGCGTCGTGTAGCCCTGGTCGGCGGATAGCTTGGAATGGACGGCGCAGCCGCAGGCGCTGTCGAGCAGCGTTGCGGCATAACCGCCATGCACCGAACCGATCGGATTGTAGACGCTGCGATCCGGGCTTCCTTCGAAGACGACTCGACCTTCCTCGATTTCGGTCAGCACGAACTTCATCGTCTCGTTGATCGGCGGCGGCGTATTCGTTGCCAGCAAGGCCTGCAACTGGGCGAGACCCGAAAGGCCCGCCTGATTGTTCCTGAGGACGTCCATGCTTGTTCCTGACTATCGAGAGGGTTCGAAGATGCGAGGCGCATCACGGTGAGCGATTACGAAGCGGGCGCGGACGAGGGTAAGCGGAATCTTTTCGAGAGTTGGCGCCTCATCGGCTCGACATCGGTGCCACGACCGCTGTAGCCGGAACCACGGCTTCGCTTCCTCCCGTCATCTGTGAGGACGTTTTAATATGACGATGATCATTTAACAAGGGCACCCGCGAAGCCGGTGGCTCGGCGGTTCATGGCTTGCATAAGGCGGCCTTCGTGAGGGCAACTGCAGAAAAGACATCGGCGTGTTGACTCTGTCTCTGAAAAAAATTTCGCGGAGGAAACCACACGAATTATGCGAAGCTCGTAAAGCTGGCGCTGCGATGGTTGTAGTTTTAGCTGTTTTTTTGGCTCGCTATGGAACGGCCTGCCTCAGCGAGCCGGAAAAATTCCCTTAATCTAGGGTTAATTGCTCGCGGTGGTACACGCTCTCCAAGGCTGCCAAGTCGTTGTTTCCGTGGTGCTACACTACCATGGTAGCTTGACCTTAACGTGTGTTTTCGCTAACGCTTGTACACGTAATGCCTTCCCGCCATTTCCAGCTTCGGACCTGTAACGATGACCGCATTGTATAAGAGTTCTGCCCAATCCATTGAAAACCGTGTTGTCGATCTTCTCGGCCGAATGAGCATCGAGGAAAAGATCGCACAGATGCATGCCTTCTGGCTGCTTCTGTCGGAAGATGGAAAGCACGCGGTGCGCGCGGACGAATTTACAGGTGCTGCCGATGCGGACCGACTGAAGGAAAAGCTCTCTTTCGGTCTCGGGCAGATCACCCGGCCCCTCGGCAGCCGCCCGGTCGCGCCGGCTGCCGGCGTTCGGGCACTCAACAGCCTCCAGAAGTTCCTTGTCGAGGAAACGCGGCTTGGCATCCCCGTAATCTCTCACGAGGAATGTCTGTCCGGCATCATGGCGCAAGGCGGTACGCTGTTCCCCTCCTCGCTTGCCTTCGGCGCAACCTTCGATCCACTCCTGATCGAGGAGGTCGGTAAGGTCATCGGCCAGGAGGCACGCTCGATCGGCTGTCGCCAGGGGCTTGCCCCGGTTCTCGACGTGGCACGCGACGCCCGCTGGGGTCGCACGGAAGAGACGTTCGGCGAGGATCCCTATCTCGTCGGCCTGATGGCCACCAGCTATGTCCGCGGTCTGCAGGGCAGCGACCGCGACTTCCTGGCGACGCTCAAGCATTATGCCGGTCACTCGCTTTCGGAGGGCGCGCGAAACCATGCGCCAGTCAATCTCGGCTGGCGGGAACTCAACGATACGTTCCTGCTCCCCTTCGAAATGGCCGTGCGGCTTGCGGATGCCGGATCGGTCATGCCCGCTTATCACGATATCGACGGCGAGCCGTGCCATTCCTCCCATCATCTGCTGACGAAGGTCCTGCGGTCGGACTGGGGTTTCGATGGTCTCGTCGTTGCGGACTACATCGGCATCAGCCTGCTCTACAAGCATCACGGCGTCGCGGCCGATCCGGCAGAAGCGGCCGCCCTTGCCTTCAATGCGGGGCTCGACGTCGAGCTCCCGGGCGACGACTGCGCCCGTCATCTGAAGCAGGCTCTGGAACGGGGCCTGATCGGCATCGACACGATCGATGCGATCGTGCGGCGGATCCTCACCGAAAAGATGCGCTTCGGTCTTTTTGAAAACCCCTACACGGACGAGGGCGGGATCGCATTGCAGACCCCGGAGGCGATCGACGTCGCGCGCCGCGTGGCCGACCAGTCGATCACCATCCTCTCGAACGACGGTGTTCTTCCGCTGGCGGAAGGACGGACCATCGCCCTGATCGGCCCGACGGCGGACGATCCGCTGGCGCTGCTTGGAGATTATTCCTTCCCTGTCCACCTGATCGTCAGCGATATCGCGGATTCCGCTTCGGCCGTGGTCACGCCGCGCGCAGCCTTCGAAGCGCGGTTCGGCAAGGAGAGCATTCGCTACGCCAAGGGTTGCCACATTCTGGAGTCCCGTCAATCCGGCGCGCCGGTGTTTCCGGGCGACGTTCCTGACATGACGACGCTCTCGCAGACCTCTCCGATCTCGACCAGCCTCGATCTTATTCCTGCCGCCGTCGCGGCTGCGCGACAGGCCGATGTGGCGATCGTCTGCGTCGGAGATCTCTCGGGCATCTTCCAGACCGGCACGGTGGGCGAAGGCTCGGACACCGACACCCTGGCACTGCCCGGCGTCCAGCAGGCCTTGCTGCAGGCGGTGGTGGAGACGGGGACACCCGTCGTCGTCGTCATCACCTCCGGCCGACCCTACAATCTCGGCGGGCTCGAGGATCGTGTGGCGGCTCAGGTTATGGCCTTCTTCGGTGGCCAGGAGGGCGGTCCCGCTTTGTGCGACGTGCTCACCGGCGCCGTCGAACCGTCCGGCCGCCTGACCGTTTCCGTGCCGCGCAGCGGCGGCGCCGCACCCTATTTCTATAACCACAAGTTCAAGAGCGCGGGCACGCCTGTCGCGCGCCATTTCGGCAGCCGCTACCCCTTCGGCCACGGGCTCTCCTATACGAGTTTCGCCTACGAGGACGTGGCGCTGGACCGCTCGACCGTCCAGAGCGAGAACGGCAGCGTCGGGCTCTCCTTCACGCTGCGCAATACGGGCGATAGAGCCGGGTTCGAGGTGCCGCAGCTCTACGTCCGGGACCTCCAGAGTTCCGTCGTCCGCCCGATCAAGGAGTTGAAGGCGTTCAGGCGCGTGCATCTGGAACCGGGCGAAAGCGCGTGCGTCACCTTCCGCGTGCCAACGGATATGCTGTCTTTCACGGGGCCCGAGGGCGTTCGCATCGTCGAGCCGGGCACCTTCGAACTGATGGTCGGTTCCTCGAGCGCGGCCATTCATCTGCGCGGGGAAATCGAGGTCACGGGTCCGGTGCGCCGCATCGAGGGCGACTGGAAGATGGTCAGCCGGGTCTGTGTCTGTCATCCCTGATGCAGAACAGATCGTCCGGTTCGGACACGACCCCGACGGGCGCTAAAGCTTCGGCTTTGCCTGTCTCATCAGGGGCGGCTTTGCCGACCAGACCAGTGCGGCACCGGCAAGAAGCAGGATGCTGGTGCCGATGAAGACGACGGGCATGCCGATATGGCCGCCGATGAAACCGCCCAACAACGGTCCCGCGACCTGGCCGACATATTGCGCGGAAACGGAGAGACCGAGTGCGGTTCCGGCGGACCGATCCGGCACGGCGTGCCGGATGACCGCCGCAATGCAGGGGAGGAGGCCGCCGAGCGCCACACCCATCAGGAAGCGCAGCAGGATCAACTGCCAGACGCTGGTGACGAAGGCCTGCGGCACCAACAGAATACCGGCGGCAACAAGGGCACCGGCGATGACCGGCCAATGGCCGATGCGGTCTGCAAGCCGCCCCAGACGGGAGGCGGACAGGATGCTGCCGAGGGCGGCCGTCGACATGACCAGCCCGGCCCACATCGTCACCGTTTCCGGCCTCGCGACCAGTTGCGCCACATAGACCGTGATGATCGGCTCGATCGACATATTGGCGAGCATCAGCAGCATGCCTGTCGCGAGCATGGCGATGACGGGCGCCTTGTCCGGTATGGCGGCCCAGCCGCCACCCGCCTTGGCTGCCTGCCTGCGGCCGGGAACGGATTCCTCCTTGATGAGAAAAGTTGTTGCGAGGAAGGCGAGAAAGATCAGCCCGCCTGCGGCGAGGAAGGTGTTGCGGATGCCGATCAGCGGCGGCAGCACGCCGCCGATCAGCGGTCCCACGAGGTTGCCGGCCATGATGCCGGACGACAGCATGCCGAGCGCCCAGGCCGAGCGATCCCGCGGCGTCTGCGTCGCCACGAGCACCATGGAACCCGAGGAATAGCCACCGGCAAGACCGACGAACAGCCGCAAGGCAACAAGCTGCCAGACGTTTTCGGCAACGCCCATCAGCCCGATGGCGACCGTCATGCCGAGGCTTGCCCGCACCAGCATCAGCTTGCGCCCGTAGATATCGCCGAGACGTCCCCAGAGGGGCGCGACGAGCGCGGCCGCAAAGAAGGTGGCGCCATAGGCGATCCCCGACCATTGCACGATGGCCGCGTGATCGGTCACGCCGAGCTCCTCGACATAAAGCGGCAGGAACGGAAGCAGCAGCGTCATCGCGATGATGGTGGTGAACGAGCCGACAAGCGAGACCGCAAGGTTTCGCTTCCAGTGAATGGAGCCGCCTGCGGCCGTTCCCGGGTTTGCATCCGTCATCGTTTTCGCCTGTTCGAGGTGAGCCTCCCCTATCGCGCCACACTTGCGGTGACAAGGTCGGGGAACCCGACGCCCGGCGCGTCGCTGGCCGGATCAGCCGCCCAGTTTGGAAGGCCTTGGCCCGCCATAGGCCCAATCGAGGAGCTCGACCGTATGGACGATCGGGATCGCCGTTCCCGAGCCGATCTGTGTCAGGCAACCGATGTTTCCGGCCGCGATCACATCGGGTTTCGTGGCTTCAAGGTTTTTGACCTTTCGCCGCTTCAGCGTCGCCGATATCTCCGGCTGGAGGATGTTGTAGGTTCCGGCCGAGCCGCAGCAGAGATGACCTTCCGCCGGATCGCGAACGGTGAACCCAGCCGTCTTCAGAAGGAGTTTTGGCAGGGCCGTGATCTTCTGACCGTGCTGCAGCGAGCAGGCGGAATGATAGGCGACGACGAGATCGCGTTTCGGCAGGGGTTCGAGATCGAGCGTCGAGAGATATTCGGTGATGTCCCTGGCGAGCGCCGACACCCGTGCCGCCTTCGCCGCATAGAGCGGATCGAGGCGCAGCATGTGGCCGTAATCCTTGATAGTGGTGCCGCAGCCCGACGCGGTGATGAGGATGGCGTCAAGCCCGCCCGCCTCGATCTCCCGCGTCCAGGCATCGATATTGCGGCGGGCGAAATCGAGCGCTTGTGGCTCGCGGCCCATGTGATGCACCAGCGCACCGCAGCAGCCTTCGCCCTTCGGCGTGGCGATGGCAACGCCGCGCCGGGTCAACAGCCGGACTGTGGCGGCATTGATGCCGGGGTCGAGCGCGGGCTGGGCACAGCCTTCCAGCAGGATCACGCGGCCATGGGCTGCCGGATGATCGCCTGATGCAGGCGCCGGTCTGCGCTTCGCCGCGCGACGCGGCGCCAGATCGAGCATGGCCGCAAGCGGCGCCAGAGGTTTTACCCGCCGCAGGAGCGGAGCGAGGGGTCGGGCCACTCGCGCCAGTGCGAGCGCTGCGCGAAACCGGGCGGGATAGGGGAGGACGGCCGCCAGCAGGCCGCGGATCATCCGGTCTCCGAGCGGGCGTTGATACGTTTGCTCGATATGCACACGGGCGTGGTCGATCAGGTGCATGTAGTCCACGCCGGACGGACAGGTCGTCGTGCAGGCGAGGCAGGAGAGGCAGCGATCGATATGCGTCACGACCTCGCGATCCGCAGGCCGGTCGTTCTCGAGCATGTCCTTGATGAGATAGATGCGACCGCGCGGACTGTCGAGCTCGTTGCCGAGCGTGACATAGGTCGGGCAGGTGGCGGTGCAGAAGCCGCAATGGACGCAACGCCGCAGGATCTTTTCGGATTCCGCCACATGCGGGTCTGCCAGCTGTTCGGGTGTGAAGGAGGTTTGCATCTCTGGCTATCCCGTCATTCCGATCGGCCCGGCTTTCGCGCCAAGAACGGTCGCCATCCTCCCCGGTGAGAAGATGCCGGCCGGATCGAGCTTGGCCTTGATGCGCGCGGAGAGGGCCGCGATCGGCTCCGGCTGCGGCTCGAACGCGGAAACGCCGGATCGCTGGTCATCGGATGCGCGGATCAGCGTCGCGTGTCCGCCACCGACGGCCGCGATCGTCCGGCGCACGACGTCCGCCTGCGGCTGCCCGCTCATCTGCAGCCAGACGAGACCGCCCTGCCAGTCGTAGAGCGCGGCGATGTCGGCTTGCTGCCGAAGTGCGGCCACCAGCCTGTGGCCGGCGGTCGGCGCGACGGATACCCGCCACAGCGGCAGATCCTGTCGCACCTGCAACGGCGTCACGTCGCGAATGGCGCGCCATAAGGTGTTGCTGGCCAGGGCATCGAGCGTCTCGACGGATGCGAAAGCCGAGAGCCTCGCTGCGAGCGCGGTGACGCGCACGGCAACCGATGCCGACAGGCCTTCGAGGCGCAGAGCCGTCCAAACTGTCTTCCGGCCAAGGATATCGGAGAACGGCTGCGCCAAGGCCTGCGGAATGTGGGCCGCAGCGGAAACGTCGCTTGCCTGCGCCATGGCTGCCGCCATCGCCTGGCTGGCCGTCGCGTCATCGAGGCCCGGCAAGAGGATCGTCGCTTCCGTTTCCGGCCGTGGCAGCACGCGGAAGGTCACCTCGGTAACGAAGCCGAGCGTGCCGTGCGATCCTGCCAGGAGCTTGACGAGATCGAGGCCCGTCACATTCTTCATCACCCGCCCGCCGGCACGGATCGCCTCGCCGCGTCCATTGACGAAACGCAGTCCGAGCAGGCTGTCGCGCGCCGCCCCGGCCGACAGGCGGCGCGGGCCCGAGGCGTTGGAGAGGAAGACGCCGCCGATGGTCGGAGCGCCCTGCGTGTTCAGAAGGCCGCGATGGTCGATCGGCTCGAAGGCGAGCATCTGGTTGTTGGCGGCAAGAACCGCCTCTAGGTCGGACAGCGGCGTTCCGGCCCGAGCCGTCATCACCATCTCGCCGGGGTCGTAATCGACAATGCCGGCAAGGCCGGTGGAACAGAGCACGGCCCGCGCTTGCACGCGATTGCCGAGACCCGCCCGCGTGTTGCCGCCGAGGAGGGAGAGGGCCGTGCCCGTGCCGGCCGCATGGCGGATCACCTCGCAGGCTTCCGCCTCGGTTTGCGGACGATGGACATCGCTCATGCTGCGGGCCGTCCTTCCAGCGGGAAGACCTTGGACGGGTTCAACAGCCAGTCCGCGTCGAAGGCGTAGCGCACGGCCATCTGCTGGGCGAGATCGGCATCCGAGAACTGAAAGCGCATCAGGTCGCGCTTCTCGATGCCGACGCCGTGTTCGCCGGTCAGGCAGCCGCCCGCCTCCACGCAGACCTTGAGGATTTCGTTGCCCGCATCTTCGGCCTTGGCGGCTTCCGCCGGGTCGTTGGCGTCGAAGAGGATGAGCGGATGCATATTGCCGTCGCCGGCATGGAACACGTTGGCGACGCGCAGGCCGAGCCCGGTGCAGATTTCCTCCGTCCGCTGCAGCACGTGCGACAGCTTGCCGAGCGGCACCGTGCCGTCCATGCAGATATAGTCGGCGATGCGCCCGGTCGCGCCGAACGCCGACTTGCGACCCTTCCAGATCAGCGCGGCCTCGGTTGCCGACTGGCTTTCGCGCACCGTCATAACGCTGTGGCGGCGGGCGATGGTGACGATCGCGGCCAGCATCGCCTCCATCTCCGCCTCCGAACCCTCGACCTCGATGATCAGCAGCGCGCCGACATGGAGCGGATAGCCCGCCTTGGCAAAGGCCTCGCAGATCTCGATCGCCTGGCGGTCCATGAACTCGATCGCGACCGGAATGATGCCGGCGCCGATAATCTCGGCGACGCAGGCGCCGGCCTCCTGCGATGTGGCAAAGCCGAACAGCACCGGCCGGGCGCCCTCGGCTTTCGCCAGAATCCGCACAGTCGCCTCGGTGACGATGCCGAGCTGCCCTTCCGAGCCGCAGACGAGCCCAAGCAGGTCGTAGCCTGCGGCATCGAGATGGGCGCCGCCGAGCGTGATGACGGTACCATCCATCAGCACCATGGTCACGCCGAGCAGATTGTTGGTGGTGACGCCATATTTGAGGCAATGCGCGCCGCCCGAGTTCATGCCGATATTGCCGCCGATGGTGCAGGCAAGCTGGGAACTGGGGTCCGGCGCATAGAAGAAGCCCTCCGGCCCGACCGTCTCGGAAATCGACAGGTTGGTGACCCCCGCCTGCACCCGCGCGACCCGGTTGTCGAGATCGACGTCGAGGATGGCGGACATGCGCGACAGACCGAGCACCACGGCATCCGGTTGCGGAATGGCTCCGCCGCAGAGCGAGGTGCCCGCGCCGCGCGGCACGACGGGAATGCCGTGACGGTTGCAATAGGCGAGTACGGCGGACACTTCCTGCGTCGTGCGGGGCAGGGCGACGGCGAGCGGCAGCTGGCGATAGGCGACATAGGCATCCGTCTCGAACGGCACCAGTTCGCGTGCTTCGTGCACCAGTCCGCCATCCGGCAGAAGAGCGGCGAGATCGGCGATGATCCGCGCCCGCTGCGACAACACTGCGGCACGCGGCGGCAGAAAGGCGATGGGTTGCGACACGGTCTCTCCTCCCCGTGAATGGTGCTCGTTGCATCCGTGAGGGGAGTATAGGCATCCTGCCGTGGTGCGCGAGAGGAAATGCGGATCGGGCGATAAAAGACCGGATCGCGGTCCGACCCGGAGAGGCCTCAGCGGCCCTCGTCCGGGCCCGGCTTGCGCGCTTTCGACAGGCGGCCGATCTTGTGCCACGCAGAGAGCCGCGCGAGCCGCCCATAGGGCGGCATCATGCCAGCGAGCCTCGCAATGTCCATGCGGGGTTGGATGTAGATCGACCTTGCATGGCTGAAGGTCCGGAACCCGTCCCGTCCGTGATAGGCGCCCATCCCCGAGGGGCCGATGCCACCGAAGGGAAGGTCGTCCGGAAGCGCGTGAAAAAGAACGTCGTTGATGGTCACGCCACCGGAAATCGTGCGCTCGACCACGTGGCGCTGTTCCGTGGTGTCCTCTCCGAAGTAATAGAGGGCGAGGGGATGCGCGCGTCGATGAACCTGCGCAATCGCGTCCGCCATATCGTGGTAGCGCCGGATCGGAAGGATCGGGCCGAAAATCTCTTCCTGCATCACCCGCATGTCGTCGGTCGCGCCGCGGATGATGTGCAGAGGCATCTTGCGCCCGTTCGCACGGGAAAAATCCTCCTTGGCGGGATTGACGACCTCGATCTCGGCGCCCTTTGCGCGAGCGTCGTCCATCAGGCCGGTCAGGCGTGAGATATGCCGGTCGCTGATGATCGACGTGTAGTCCGGATTGTCGAGCATGGTCGGGTACATCCTCTCGACAGCGGCTTTCAGCCCCGCAACGACGGCGTCTTCATCCGCATCGCGCACCAGCATGTAATCGGGTGCAAGGCACACCTGTCCGGCATTCAGCATTTTTCCCAGTGCCACGCGTCCGGTCGCGCGGGCGATATCGGCGCCGCTTCCGATGATGACCGGCGATTTTCCGCCGAGTTCCAGCGTGACCGGGACAAGATTGTCGGCGGCGGCATGAAGGATATGGCGGGCAATATCCGTTGCCCCGGTGAAGATCAGATGATCGAAGCGGAGTGCCGAGAAGGTCCGGCCGACGTCGGCACCCCCTGTCACGAAGCTCACTTCATCGTCTTCGAAATAGCGACCGGCCACCGCCGAGAAGACGGCATTGGTTGCCGGTGTGTATTCGCTGGTCTTGACCATCGCGCGGTTGCCGGCCGCGAGAACGCCGGCCATCGGCGTCATGATGAGGTTGATCGGAAAATTCCAGGGCGCGATGATCCCCACGACACCCTTCGGCTGATACTCGACCTGTGCCCGCGCGCCGAGCAGTGAGAGCGGAAACTGCAGGGGCCGCCGCTCCGGCTTCGACCATGCGTGCAGGTTCTTTGCGGCGTGGTCGAGCGCACCGATCGAGACGGCGATATCGGTCAGCATGGATTGCTCGACGCTGCGATGCCCGAAATCCTCCGAGAGTGCTGCGCAGAAGGTTTTGGCATTGTCTCGGATCATCGATGCCGCGCGCTTCAGTCGATCAATGCGAAGAGAGACCGGCTCCGGCAGGGCGGTCAGGAAGGCGCGGCGTTGTTTGGCGAGAAGGGCGTCGAGATCGGTCATGGCTGACTCTATCGGTTCACGGAGCGCAGGATCAAGTCGGCGGCCCGCTCGCCGATCATGGCACTCGGCGCTTGGGTATTGCCGCTGACGAGTGTCGGCATGATCGAAGCGTCTGCGATACGCAGGCCCGAGACGCCGCGGACGCGCAGCTCCGGATCGACAACGGACGCCGGATCGCTGCCCATCCGGCAGGTACCGACAGGGTGGTAGATCGTATCGGCGTGGTTGCGAATGCTTGCCTCGATCGCTGCATCGTCCTGCGGATCGAGCGCACGGAACGGGCGACCCCTGTGCTGCTCGAAAGCCGGTTGCCGGAGGATATGCTCGGCGATGCGCACGCCCTCGATCAGCGTCCGAAGGTCGCCGGCATCGGAGAGATAGCGCGGATCGATGAGGAGCGGGCGCGTCGGATCGGCATTCGCCAGCGTTACGGTGCCCCGGCTGGCGGGACGCAGAACGCAGACGTGAAGCGAGATGCCTGTCTTGAGGAGGATGCGGCGCGCATGATCGTCCACCAGACCGATGGTGAAATGAAACTGAAGATCCGGCCGATCCACCAGGGGCGAGGATCGCACGAACCCGCCCGCTTCTGCAAAGTTGCTGGAGAGGCTTCCCCGCCGTCTCCGCAGGAACGGCAGGATGCCGCGCACCAGCGGAATCGATCCGAGAGGCGTCGTTCCGATTGCTCCGCCGCCGCGGATGAGCCTGCTGCTGATATGGTCGAGATGATCCTGCAGGTTGGCACCCACCTGCGTCCTGTCGGAGATGACGGCGATCCCATGCCGGCGCAGATTTTCCGCCGGGCCGACGCCGGAGAGCATGAGAAGTTGCGGTGTACCGAAGGCGCCGCCGGCCAGCACGATTTCGCCGCGTGCGGTGATGGTGCGGGTTCGTCCGCCGTGTCGGACCTCCACTCCGGTGGCCCTGTTCTGCTCGAAGGTCAGGCGCACGGCCTGCGTATCGGACAGCACTGCGAGGTTCGGGCCGCGCCGCGTGTGGATATAGGCCCGGCCGGCATCGAAGCGGCGGCCGTCTTTCTGGAACAGCTGGTATGCACCGAACCCCTCCTGGGTCGGCCCGTTGAAGTCGCTGTTCAGCGGATAGCCCGCCTGTTCTGCCGCGGTGATGAAATCGCCGGTCAGCGCGACATCCGTCCACAGGTCGTCCACGTGCAGAGGTCCGCCTTTTCCGTGAAAGGCGTCCGCTCCGCGGGTATTGTCCTCCCCGCGCAGAAAAAGCGGCAGGACGTCGCGCCAGCCCCAGCCGATGCATCCCGCGGCCGCCCAGCCATCGTAGTCTTCCGCCTGCCCGCGCATGTAGATCATCGCATTGATGAGGCTGCTGCCCCCGACGCCGCGGCCACGCGGCTGGAAGCCGCGCCGACCGTTGAGTTCCGGCTGCGGAACAGTCTCATAGGCATAATTGTGGCGATTGCGACGGCCGACGAGGCCGCTGATGCCGGCCGGTATGGAGACCAGCATGTTGCCCGTTGCCGGCCCCGTCTCGACCAGTGCGATCCGCCAGTCGGGCCGGGCCTCCGAGATCCGCGCCGCCGTCGCGCAACCTCCGGGGCCCGCGCCGATCACGATGATGTCGAAAACATCCGCGCTCATGCCGCGCGCCGCAGGATTTCGACCCGGCAATGTCTCCTCGGACGGGAGAACCGGACGGCGTCTACCATCGGCAGCGACGGTTTCAGATTGTCGGCAGAGGCGCTCCACCGCCAACCCTGCTCACGGCACGCGACCGCCAGGGCTCGGCGCCATGGCGCAGATCGCACCTCTCCTGCGGGCGTCACGGTCACGTGGATCCTCCCTCCCATCGCGGCCTCCCATTCCGGATCGCTATTTTAGCGATGCCGGAACGGTGGGCGCTCGCCGCCCGTCTGTCAAGCGCTTGTCTCGCGGCGGAAGCAAGGCATGCGCATCGGCACGGCGGGGCCTGTCGCACCGGCCATGGCGCACGGGTCTATTGACGCGTGGGGGAAGAATGGAAAGCCGATCGGTTCTCAGCAGAATCCGTTGAGCTTCAGGATCTTGTGGGCTTCGATCGTCGCCTGAAGGTCGGTCTCCGAGGAGCGGTTTCCGGCGTTCGCATCGGGGTGATGGAGCTTGATTCGCTCCTTGTAGCGCCGGTTGATCTGATCCGCCGTGGCATCGTGCGGCAGGCCGAGCGTTTCGAAGGCCTTCGCTTCGAGCACTTTCAGTTTCCGCGCCTGTGCCTCCCGCTTCTGCATCAGGCGTTCGGCCGCACTCTTCCGGGCGTTCAGGGACTTTGCCGAACCCGAGCGCACGGTAAAGGGCATCGGCAGTTCGGTTGCTTCCTGGATCGGCTTGCCGAAGCTCGGCCGCGCGCCGCTGATCGCGTCGCGCTGGTAGCGCGCAACGACCGGGTCGGAGAGATCAGGTGAGAAGTTGTAGCCCTTGTTGTATTCCTTGATGTGGTCGAGGCAGAACATCAGGAACAGGCCTTCACCGCCGAGACCGACCGGTGCGCGATGCGTCCCGGTCTTCTCGCACCCCTGCCATTGACACTGCGGCCCCGTGGGCGCCTCAGAGGCTTTGGACTTCTTCTTGGCCGACTTGAGGCCGACGAAAATTCGTGAATCAGACATGCAGGGCTTATGCGATCAGACGCGCGATCCCGCAAGACCGCTTTGTGGGGTCAAGATCATTCTCTGGCGGTTCAGCACTTCACAATGTCGCGCGGCGCGGGTCGATCTCTCAGGCTTTGTGCTTTGCGAAGAGTGGTGCGGCGGCCAAAACCAGGAGGACGACGATGCCACCAAGGATCGCGCCGAAAACCGCTTGCACCAGCGTTGCCGCCAGCCAATGGACGACGTCGGGCAGGACGGGAACGACCGTCTGCGCAAACGCAGCGGTTGCCTCGACGATATGTTCCGGCTGCGCGATGCCGAATTCGGCAAGGCCATGAATGACGATGCTCCCGCCGACCCAGAGCATGGCGGCGGTTCCCACGATCGCGAGGATCTGCAGGAAGACCGGAACGCCCTTGACGAGGCCGTGCCCGACGGACCGGCCGATACCGCCGCCTGTCGCGACCAGATGCAGGCCGATATCGTCGGCTTTGACGATGAAGGCCACGACACCGTAGACGGCGACCGTGATCAGGATGCCGACGGCGGCCAGCACCGCAACCTGCGTCACGAGGTTCGAGGCGGAGACGCCGGCAAGCGTCAGCGCCATGATTTCGGCCGAAAGAATGAAGTCCGTCCGAATGGCGCCGGAGACCTTCTGCTCTTCGAGCGTCGCCGGATCGACGGTCGAGGCCGCGGTCGCGTCGGCATGGCCGTGTCCCGACAGCGCGGAATGGATTTTCTCCGCGCCCTCGAAGCAGAGATAGGTGCCGCCGATCATCAGCAGCGGGGTGATCAGCCACGGCGCGAAGCTGCCCATGAGCAGACAGGCGGGCAGCAGGAAGACGAGCTTGTTGCGCAAGGAGCCCTTGGCGATCCGCCAGATGATCGGCAGTTCCCGGCTTGGCGACAGTCCGACCACATAGGTCGGTGTTACCGCGGTATCGTCGATGACGACGCCTGCGGCCTTGATGCTGGCCTTCGCGGTCTGCGCCCCGACATCGTCGAGAGAGGCGGCCGCAAGCTTTGCGATGGCCGCGATGTCATCCAGTAGCGCTATCAAGCCTGTCGCCAACGCAACGTCCTTTCCCGTCCGATGCCGGACCCGGACCCGGGAACATGCTGGCATCGCAATGCAATTGCAGTTTCGATCGCTGTGCAGCGTTATTGGCTGCGCACGCAGACAGGGCCGCAAGACGGCTTTCGAGTCAACGTCCAAGTCTCTGCATTCGAACGATGATCCGCAAAAATCAGGACAATGCGGCCTTGCATCGTCGGCCATGAGACGATCGTCATTCTGCTGACACAGGAAAGGCTGTAACGTCCCGCATTGCTTGACCTTATCCTTTCCGGAGCCTCCATGAACATCAACGACCCGGCCCAGCTCGCACGAATCAAGGCGGAAATCATCGACAGTTTCGACGAAGAGCTGGAAATGCAGATGGAAGAGGATCGCCTGGACGATCTTCTTGACGATGGCGTGGAGCCGACGGCCGAGCAGCTGCTCGATCGCAAGGTCTATTTCCGAGAGCTGTTCCGCCTTCAGCATGAGCTGGTGCGTCTGCAGGATTGGGTCCAGCACAAGAAGCTGAAGGTCGTCGTGCTGTTCGAGGGACGCGATTCCGCCGGCAAGGGTGGGGCCATCAAGCGCGTGACGCAGAGGCTCAACCCGCGCGTCTGCCGCGTGGTCGCGCTGCCGGCGCCGTCCGAGCGCGAGCGTCACCAGTGGTATTTCCAGCGATACGTGCAGCATCTGCCGACCGCCGGCGAGATCGTGCTGTTCGACCGCAGCTGGTACAACCGGGCCGGCGTGGAGCGCGTGATGGGCTTCTGCACGCCCGACGAGCTGGAGGAGTTCTTCCAGTCCGTTCCCCAGTTCGAGACCATGCTCGTTCGCTCGGGCATCATCCTCATCAAATACTGGTTCTCGATCACCGACGAGGAGCAGGCCTTCCGCTTCAACATGCGGATCCGCGACCCCTTGAAGCAGTGGAAGCTGTCTCCGATGGACCTGGAGAGCCGCATTCACTGGGAGGCCTACACCAAGGCCAAGGAGGATATGCTGGAGCGCACGCACCGCCCGGAGTCCCCCTGGTGGGTGGTGGATGCCGTCGACAAGCGCAAGGCGCGCCTGAACTGCATTTCGCATCTCCTGCAGCAGATCCCCTACGAGGACGTGCCGAAGACGTCGATCGAACTGCCGGATCGCACCCGCAATGCCGATTACTACCGCAAGCCCGTGCCGACGGACATGTACGTGCCGGACGAATATGGCGGCGCGACGGGCACGGACATGGCTCGGAAGAGCGGTCGCTAGGCTTCAGGCAACAAGCCGCCCGGCTATTCCTTGAAGGCTATTCCTTGAAGGCTTTTTCGAGGAAGGCGATCAGCGAGGGCCTCCAGACGTCCATTTCGTGCTGGAGGTCCTTGTACTCGTGATACGCGTGGGTGATCTTCTTCTCGTCCAGTTTCGCCTTCAGCCCGGCAATGTCCTTGCCTGTCACCATGTCTTTCGATCCCACGGTCACGGTGAAGTTGCGCAGCGCCTTGTTGATCGTGTCCGGTGCGTTCAGCGCCGCATCGACCGCCGTGTTGGGCACCGTGGTGGTGGAGACGCCGCTGAAGGTCGCGACCCAGCCAAAGGTGCCGAGATGCGACAGGCCGGAGACCAGGGCCTGATAGCCGCCCTGCGAGAGGCCGACGACGGCACGCCCGTCGGCATCCGTGCGCACGCGGTAGGTTTTCTCCATATAGGGAATGAGATCCGTGATCAGCTCGCGGTCGATCGCGTCCGCGTTGATCGGATAGAAGTCCTTGCGGCGCTGGGCCGCCGGAAAATTCTCGGCGATGGCGTCGGGTATGTCGGCTTCTGTATCCGGGATGACCACGATCATCGGCCGGATCTTCTGTTCCGCCAGCAGATTGTCGAGAATCTGGGGCGCGCGTCCCTGTGTGACCCAGGAGTCGACCGTGTCTCCGAAGCCGTGATAGAGGTAGACGACGGGCAGGGGCTCGGACGCATCGGTGTAGCCGGGTGGCGTGTAGACATGCATCTGGCGCTGCGATTTCAGGGCCTTGGACGACACGGTCACTAGGCGTAGATCGCCATGCGGCACGTCGCGCGTGTCGAGAATGCTGCCTGGCACGAGAACGAGGCTTGTGTTCACCTGCCTCTGCGGTTTCGGCTGGTTTGTGCCGGTGTCGATGCTGCGGAAACCGTCGACGTTGAAATAATATTCGTAAAGGTTCGGCGCGAGACTGTCGCTCTTGGCTGTCCAGACGCCGTTCTCGCTCCGTGTCATCGTCATGGGGTCACGCTGCCCGAGGACGACGGAAACCGTTTTCGCGGCCGGGGCGAAGAGGCGGAAGGTGATCGACCCGTCCGCCTCGACCGAGGTGACGAACGCCTTCAGCGGCTTGTCTGCCGGCGGAGAGGCGGGCCCCGCTGGCGCAGGCGCTTGAGGTTCCGCTGCCAAAGCTGGCGCGCTGATGATCATGGCCGCAGCGCAACCCGCCGCCAAAAAGCCCGGCAATAGCTTGAACATGATGATCTCCTCCGCATCGCATCAACCTCATCCCACAGGAAAACTACATCCGCGCGGCCTGTTTTCAACGGCGGCTCTGCAGGTTTCGATCGGGTGGCCTTCGTCCGGGACATCGAAGCGTCTCGAACGAAGGGGTGATGCGATGGCCGGGCGAAAGGCTCGCCGCTATCCCTCCGTCACCTCCGGCCACAATGCGGCGGTGGCCTCCAGAAGCGATGCGGTGCCTGCCGCGATCCAGGGAATGTCGGTCTCGCCGTCCGGGCCGGTGCGCAGTCCGATGCGGACGTCGAGACCGGCCTCGCGGGCAAGCACGGCGCCGCCGGCGATGTCCCACATGGTGGTCAATTTCTGGAGGTGCCCGTCGAAGATGCCGCGGGCGGCGAACACCAGCGAGACCGACGTGGTGTGCAGCGCTTCGACCACCCATCCGGCTTCGCGCAGGCCGGTGTGCAGCGCCCCGATCTCCGCGATGTCGTCCTTTGCGCTGTCGCCGAGCGAGACGACGCGGACGTCGCTGAGGGGCGCTCCGCGGGCAAGTGGCGCGCCGTTGCGCAGCAGGCCGGTACCCTCGGCGGCGCCGTAGACTTCGCCGAACACGGGGAGGGCGACCACGCCGAGATCGGGACGCCCGTCGGTGACATGCCCGAGCGAGATGCCCCAGAGCGGCGATCCGCGCAGAAAGTTCGCGGTGCCGTCGATCGGATCGATGATCCAGTAGGCGTTTCCACCCGCGCCACCGAGCTCTTCACCGACGATGGCTTCTCCCGGAAAGGCTGCAGCAAGCCGTTTCCGGATCAGGGTCTCGATACTGGTATCGGCTTCGGAAACGAAATCCTGGAAACCCTTTTCCCGCGTGGCGATCGTCTCGCGGGCGGCAAAGAAGGTCATCGCCTCGTGCAGGGCCTCTTCCACGATGCCCGTCGCCCTTGCCAGGCGGTTTTCTGCCTCCGTCATGCCGAAGCTCCCTCCTGTCGGGTCGCCCAGGCCCGGAAGGCCTCGACCTCGTCGGTCTGGATGGCGCCGACGCCCGCCTGAGCCAGCCGGCCCCAGACCGACTGTGGATCGCGAAGGGCCCGGCTGTCGTTGTAGTCGAGGCAGTGGGAAACATCGAGCGTATTGATCCAGACGCGGATGTTCTGGCGGTCGAGTTCGTCGCGTGCCGCGGCCACATCGTCGAGATCGTCGAACCGGACCTCGATCATCGGCGCGCGGAGCGGCGCGATGCGCCGGAGATCCTCGGCAAAGCGCCCCTTGCGCACCCGGAACATCGGCATGTGCGGGATCTGGCCGAACCAGTCCTCGCCGAGCAGCGGGAAGGTCGTCGCGTCGATGTCGATATCGGTCTTGACGAGGACCTGCGCTGCGACGCCGAGGCGAAGCACCGTTTCCATGACGCGCGGAAGATCGCGCTCAAACTTCGTGTCGATGTTGACCGCGATGCGCCCGCGTGCGGCCTCCAGGATCTCTTCCAGCGTCGGCACGGGTTCGGCCGCCGGCGCGGCGTTTTTGCCCCCGGCGCCGACCTTCAGTCGGGCCTTCCGGACGATCTCGAACGGCAATTCGGCGACGATGCCGGAGCCGGTCGTCGTGCGCTCCAGCGTCTTGTCATGGATGACGACGAGGTGCCCGTCGGCGGTTGCCTGGGTGTCGATCTCGACCATCTCGACGCCAAGCGCGATGGCGGCTTCGATCGAGGCGATCGAATTCTCCGCCGTCGTCTTCCAGAAGCCGCGATGGGCGATGGTGAGGATGCCGGGATTGTCGCGCGAGGCCATGAGGAGGACGTCGGGCCGGTGCGACGGGGTGGCGGCGAGGCGGCTTTGCGAGTTGGGCATGAGGTCTTGCTTTCGGCTGGTGGGAAGGCTTGTGGACATCAGATCTTGCCCATGCCCGCGGCCATCAGGTCGTCGCGCAGCACGCGGCCGGCGATGACGAAGACGATGAGGGCGGGCAGGAGCAGGAGGAAGGAGACGATGGAGGCGAGCGGCAGCTGCATCGAATAGGGATCGAGATACATGTAGAGCTTGATCGGAAGGGTCTCGACCACGGGAGCGCCGACGATGAACGACTTGTCGAACTCCTCGAAGCTGCCGACGAAGGACATGAGACCGCCGGCGAGAAGGCCGGGCACGGCTAGCGGCAGCACGATGTGCCTGACGATGCCGGGCGTGCCGGCGCCGAGCGAGCGGGCGGCGTGGATCAGGTCGTCGGGAATGGTCTCGAGCGCGGCCGTCATCAGGCGGATCATCAGCGGCAGGGTGCCGACGATCTGGACGAGGATGACTCCGGCCACCGAATAGGCGAGCCCGAGCGCGAGGAAGATCTGCCCGATGCCGACGGCCACCACGATGCCGGGGATGATGATCGGCGCGAGGATGAAGACCTCCACCACCCGTTTCAGCCGAAAGGGAAACCGCGCCATGGCCCAGGCCGTGGGCAAGGCGATGATCGCCGTGGCGAAGGTGACGACGATCGCGATGACGACGCTGTTGATCGCCGCGCGCAACAGCCCGTCATCGGCGAGCACGTCCGCCCATCTCGCCGCTGTATAGGCCTGCGGCAGCAGGTTCGGCGGGCGCCAGCCGTCGGCGATGCTCCAGAGGAACATCAGGCCGAGCGGAAGGGCGATCGCCAGGAACAGCGAGGCATAGAGGCTGATCGCGACCGGGAGCCGGTCGTCGCTCGTGAAGCGCAAGCTGCGGGCTTGGCGAAGCGCTGGCGCGTGGTCTGAAAGGGCGGTCATCGGGCGTCTCCGCGTCCATGCGCATCGCCGATGCGCGATGTGAGGGTGTAGTAGGCGACGAGTACGGCGACCGCGAAGGCGCTGAGCACCATGCCCATGGCGAAAACCTGAGGAAAGCGGCCGAGGTTGAATTCCTCGACCATCAGCACCGACAGCGGCCTTGCGGTCGGCGGGCCGACGATATCGGGGATGGCATAGGAGCCCATGGAGCCGATGAAGGTGAGGAGCACGGCCGCCGTGATACCGGGCATCGCAAGCGGGACCTCCACGAAGAAGAACGTGGCAAGGCGTGACGCCCCGAGCGTTCTCCCGGCAAAACGGATATCTTCCGGGATCGCGGCGAAGGCACTGGTGATGATCAGCGTCATGAAGGGGATCTGCTTCCAGACGCTGGCGAGAATGACGCCGACGCCCCAATCGTCCCGCACGAGCTTCGGCAGGCCGAAACCGAGCGGGGCGATCGCCCGATCGATAAAACCGCCGCGTTCGAAGAGCACGATGATCATCAGGCCGACGATGATGCCCGGCACCGCGAGTGGCAGCTTGTAGAGGCCGCTGAACAGCTTTCGCCCGACGAAATGCCGCCGGATGGCCAGCGACAACGGCACGGAGACGAGGAGCGAGACGACGACCGGCGCCACCCCGAAATAGATGGACGTGCCGAGACCGCGCAGCATGGAGGGCCGCGTGAAGATGCGGCTGTACCAGTCGAGCGTGAAGCTGCCGTCCTCCAGGCGCAGGCTGCCGATGAAGGCGGAGGCGAGCGGCCCGCCGAAGAAGAGGAGGAGATAGCCGACGCCGGGCGCCAGAAGCAGCGGCAGGAGCATGCGCCGATCGCGCAGGAGCATCGACATCATGCCGCCTCCCGGTCGGGGGCGCGGTCCTCGAGCAGCGGCAGGCGGTCCGGAAAACTCAGCGCGACGGTGCGGCCGGGCTCGATCAGCGCATCGCCGCCCGCCTGGCTCACCTTCAGGAGCGTATCGCCGATGGCCACCGTGTAGAGCGCGCTCGCACCCATGAAGGAAACGCCGGCGACCGTTGCCGGCGCGCATGAGCCGGTGTCCCGCCCGCCGCGATCGCAGGCGCGGATGCCGATGCTTTCGGGGCGCACGGACACCTGGCCCGGGCCTGCGGCGTCTTCGGCCAGATCGACCAACTGTCCCCAGGGCAGGTGCGCCTTGCGGCCGGACGCGGTGACGGCGAGAAGGTTGGTCTGTCCGAGGAAACCGGCCGTGAAGGCCTGTCGCGGCGATCGGTAGAGCTCCAGCGGCGTCCCGACCTCGATCACGCGGCCGGCATTCATGACGACGATCCGGTCCGACATGGCCATCGCCTCGGCCTGGTCGTGCGTGACGTAGAGGCTGGTCGCGCCGATGCGCCGGTGCAGCGCAACGAGTTCGTGGCGCAGCGTGTCGCGCAGTTTCGCATCGAGATTGGACAGCGGCTCGTCGAAGAGCAGCAGGTTCGGCTGCATGACGATGGCGCGGGCCAGCGCAACGCGCTGCTGCTGCCCGCCGGAAAGCTGGCGCGGCATGCGGCTCGACAGGCCCGTCAGCGTGCAGATCTCCATGGCATGTGCGATCCGCCTTTGCTGCTCCGCCTTGGCCACGTTCTTCATTCGCAGGCCGAAGCGAAGGTTCTGCTCCACGGTCATATGCGGAAAGAGGGCGTAGGATTGAAACACCATGGCGATGTCGCGCCGTTCCGGCGGCAGCATATCGATGCGCTTTCCGGCAAGGCGGATCTCGCCGCCGCTCTGCTGGCTGATGCCCATAACGATCCGCAGGAGCGAGGACTTTCCGCATCCGGACGGGCCGAGAATGGTGACGAACTCGCCCTCGTCGACGGACAGCGAGACCGGATGAAGGGCACGGCTGGCGCCGTAATCCTTGGTGATATCGGTGATCTCAAGCATGCTCATGGCGGTTTCCTGATGGATCGATCGGGGCGGCGTCGAGGGAGGATCGCGGCTTGCGCAGCCCCGGCAGCGACATGCCGCCGCCGGGGATGGCCGAACGGCTATTGGTTGAGGACCTTCTCATCCAGCACGTTGGACAGCGCGGTGGCCATGTCCCAGAAGGGCGTGACGGTGAGGCGCGGATAGACGCTGGCCGGCAGCATCTGCGCTTGCTTGTCGGCCGGCACCTGGGCGCTCGTCACATCCGTGCGCGGCGAGCGCGAGGCCTTGGTCTCGAGCTTCCAGAGCTGAAAATCCTTGCTCATCGCCAGGTCGATCAGGAGAAGAGCCGCGGCCACATGCCGGGCGTTGGCCGGCACGAACATCGCATCGCCCGAACCGACCTGACCCTTTTCGAGCAGGGTCAGCCGCATGGTTTCCGGGAGCTGCTTCGTCCCGAGGAAGGTCATCACCTGATCCTCCCAGACCGTACCCATGGCAAGCTGGCGATTGTTGATGAGGTTCAGCGTATCCGCATTGCCGTTGGTCAGTTCGGCGACGGCCAGCAGACGACGGTAATAGTCCCAGACCGGGTCGAGGCAATCCGTGTCCATGGCCCAGTCCTCGGCCTCTTGCGCGGTCTGGCGCGTGTCGGTCAGCTGCGTCTTGCAGTCGCCGGTGAGACGGTCGAGCGCCAACGAATAGAGAAACCCGCTGCCCGAACCGCCCTTGGCCGGCGAGGTGATGCCGACGCGCTTGGGGTTCTTTTCTGCCCAGACGAGCAGATCCTCGAAGGTCCCGGGCACGTCCGAAGCCGCGACCACGGCGCTGTCATACCCGATGGCGGTCTGGTTGAGATGGACGAGCGGGAAGCTGCCGCCATGGGGCTTGCCGAAGACGCTGTCGCTCAGAACCGGGTCGTAGTGGTCCATATTGGGCAGGATCTTCGTCAACGCGATCTTGCCGACGACACCCTTGGACGACAGCAGCGGATAACCGCCGCCCCCTGCGAAATAGACATCGACCGGAGAATCCTGGCCGGCGGCCTGCACGGCGATGAGCTGCTGGTTCGCCTGGTCGCCCTTCACGTCGCTATAGGTGACCTTGATGCCGTATGTCTCCTCGAAGCGGCGGATGAGTTCCTTCCACGTATCGCCGAAGCTGCCGGCGAAGTTGTACATCGTCACCGCGCCTTCGGCCTTCGCCGCAGGCACGACGATGTCGTAGAAATTCTCGCGGGTGACCGACGAGAGATCGAAGCTGAGGTTCTTCATGTTGGTTTCGGCGCCACGTGCGGGCACGGTGGCTGCCGTCAGCATCAAGGCAGTCGCTGCAAGAAGGGTCCGGAACATGGGGTCTCCTGTGATCCGAGGAAGGGTCGTGATGGGGCTGTCGTGCCTCTGGAGGCATGCGCGTTGACGTCGGCGGAGTAATACTACGCCTTGAGTGTAATATTTATGACGGTTTGATGAATTTCACGATTTGCCTTGCCGGTCGTTGCCGGGCGGGACCCGGCGCGATATCCAGCGGCCGTGACGTGAGAGCCGAGACGGCCGGAGGACGAGGACATGCCAGCGGAACGGGACGCGCTTTCGCAGATGCCGCTGGCCAGCGACAACGAGCGCATGATCCTCGATGTCCTGCGTCGCCACGGCGCGATGGCGCGATCGACCATCACGAGCCACACGAACCTGACGCAGCAGTCGGTCCACCGGCTGGTCGAGGGGCTGGTAGAGCGTGGCCTGTTGCGAACCGGGGCGCCGATCGGCGGCATGCGGGGTCAGCCGAGCCCGACGATCGAACTGGCGCGCGGCGGGGCAAGCGCGATCGGCCTCTCCGTCAACACGGACTCGGTCGTCCTCTGCATCACCGATCTTGCCTGCGACATCATCGTGCACGAGAGGATGGACCTGAACCCGAGCGACCGGGAAACGACCCTGCAGGCGATCTCCACACGGCTCGACGCGCTGCTGGAGCAATACCGGGTTCCGAAAAGCACCCTTGCCGGGCTGGGCTTTTCGATGTCGGGTTTCTTCGTGTCGGAGGATCGCGCCTTCAATGCACCGGAACCGCTCGCCGACTGGTCCTTGCGCAATCTGCGCCCGGAGCTGGAACAGGCGTTCGGCCTGCCGGTCTGGCTGGAGAACAACGCGACGACGGCGGCGATCGGCGAGAGCATGCGGGGCGTCGGCCTCTGGTGCCGGACCTTCGCCTTCCTCTCCTTCAACTATGGCTTCGGCGGCGGTCTGATCCTCGACGGCAAGCCGTTCCACGGCTTCCATGGCAATGCCGGCGAGCTCAGCGGCATCTACATGCCCGGCGAATCCGAACGACGCCCGGCGTTGCAATATCTTCTGGCGCGGCTGCAGGAGAACGGCATCGACATCGATAGCGTGGAAGTGCTGCGCCGGGATTTCGACCCATCATGGCCGGGCGTCGAGGCCTGGCTGACGGACACCATGCCGCAGGTCGATCGCCTGATCGCAACGCTCATCGCCGTGCTCGACCCCCAGGCCATCGTCTTCGGCGGCCAGCTTCCGCCCGCCCTCGGCCGCATGATGATCGAGCGCGCCCATCTTCCCTCCGCGCGCATCCACCGCTACGGCATCGGGCCGCCCGAGGCGCAACTCGTGCTCAGCGAAACCGCCGGCGACCCCGCCGCCATCGGCGCCGCCGTCCTGCCGCTGAAGCTGCGGTATTTTGCGTGAGTCACGCTGATGAACACATCGGTGATGCCGTGGGCACTTTTCGACTGATCAAGGCGATGCTTTGAGTCCAAGTTGAGCGCAAAGCCTTGAATGAGGCAAACGCCGATGCAGCACTGTTTGCTCGTCCGAGAGCAATCCAAACGCAATCACGCTTGCGACGTCGTTGCTACCTCTACCGCTCGAACGGCTCGCCGAGCGAGGCGACGCCGTTGAGTTTGAGGAGGCGCCGGTCGGCCGAGATGATGCCGAGGACGATGATGGTGACGAGGTAGGGGAGGCTGGACAGGAGTTGCGAGGGCAGGTCGAGGCCTGTGGCCTGTGCGGCAAGCGACATCAGCGACACCGCCCCGAACAGGCAGGCGCCGAGGAAGATGCGGCCGGCGAGCCAGGTGCCGAACACGACGAGCGCGATCGCGATCCATCCGCGGCCGGCGATCATGCCGTCGGCCCAGAGCGGCGTGTAGACCGCGGCCGCATAGGCGCCGGCAAAGCCCGCCATCATGCCGCCGAAGGCGATGGCCGCGACCCGCACGGCGATCACGGGATAGCCGATCGCATGGGCCGCCTTCGGGTTCTCTCCGACCGCGCGAAGGACGAGCCCGACCCGGGTCAAGGCAAAGGTGGCCCAGATCGCCAGCGTCGCGGCAAGGGACAGCCAGACGACCATGTCCTGCACGAAGAGACCGCCGACGATCGGGATTTCGGACAGGCCGGGCACGGCAAGTTTCGGCAGGCCCTTGATCGTCAGGCTCTCGTAGCTTTTGCCGAACAGCGCCGAGAGGCCCTGTCCGAGAATGCCGATAGCAAGACCGGTGGCGACCTGATTGGCCCGAAAGCCGAGAGCGACGAAGGCGAAGACGAGCGAGAGGAGAGCACTCGCCGCACCCGCCGCGAGGAACCCGAGGATATGGCCCCCGCCGTGATAGACGGTGATGAAGGCGATGACGGCGCCGAGCGCCATGAGGCCTTCCACCCCCAGATTGAGGACGCCGGCGCGCTCGACCACCATTTCGCCGAGCGCTGCGAGCAGGAAGGGGGTGGCCGCGGCCAGCATGCCGGCCAGGATGAACTCGATCGCGTTCATGTCGGGTTCCTTGTGGCGGTCGGCCAGGCGAGACGGTAGCGCACGAAGGACACCGCGATCAGATAGGACAGAAGCAGGACACCCTGGAAGACCCGCACCACGGCAATGGGCAGGTTGGCCGACACCATCGCATTGTCGCCGCCGATATAGATGACCGCCATGACCAGCGAGGAAACGATGATGCCGAGCGGATGCAGGGCCCCGAGATAGGCGACGATGATCGCGGCATAGCCGTAACCCGTGGGGATGGAGCGCTGCAACTGCCCGAGCGGGCCGGCAACCTCCGCCGCGCCGGCCAGACCCGCCGCAAAGCCGCCGATCAGGAGCGACAGCCAGATCGCGCGGCCTTCGCTGAAGCCGGCATAGCGCGCGGCGCGCGGCGCCATGCCGCCCACCTGCAGCGTGTAGCCCATGAAGCTCTTCTGCATGAACACCCAGGCGGCGAGAGACGCGGCGAAGGCGAGGAGCAGCGAGACGTTGACCCGGGTGCCCGGGATGAGGGTCGGCACCATCGCATCATATTGAAACAGCACCGATTGGGGAAAGTTGAAGCCGTTCGGGTCCTTCCAGGGCCCGAGCAGCAGAAAATAGAGAAACTGGATCGCCACCAGGCTCAGCATCAGCGAGACGAGGATCTCGTTCGCATTCAGCCGGACCCGCCAGAAGGCCGCGATCGAGGCCCAGAGTGCACCGCCGACGGCCCCGAGCAGCAGCATCGATGGCCAGATCCAGCCGCCTGTCGCCTGCGGAAACCAGACCGGAATGGCCGAGGCGAAAATGGCGCCGAGCACGAACTGGCCCTCCGCCCCGATATTGAAGACCCGCGCGCGAAAGCCGATCGCAAGCCCCTGTGCGATCAGCAGCAGGGGCCCCGTCTTCAGGAGCACCTCGGAGAAGGAGGCCCAGGACAGAAAAGGCTCGAGAAGCATCGCGTGCAGCACCGTGGCCGGATCCCGATCGATGGCCACGGACAGGAGCAGATTGAGAAGGATCGCAACGGCGAGCGCGATCGGCGGTGCGATGAGCGTTGCGGTCAGCGACGCACGGTCGCGGCGCACGAGGGAGGGGAAGAGATCGAGGAGAGATCGTGTCATGCCGTGGTCTTTCCGCCCTGCGCCTGTGCGCCGATCATGTAGCGGCCGATCTCCTCCGGCAGGGTGTCCCGCGTGATCAACGGCCGGCTGAGCGTTCCGTGGTAGAGCACCTGGATCGTGTCGCAGAGCTCGAACAGCTCTTCGAGTTCCTCGGAGATGACGAGGATGGCCATGCCGGCATTGCGCAGCGCGATGAGCCGCTGGCGGATGGCCGAGGCGGCGCCGATGTCCACGCCCCAGGTCGGTTGCGCGACGAAGAGCAGCTTCGGCGCCAGCATGATCTCGCGTCCGACGATAAATTTCTGGAGATTGCCGCCCGAGAGCGAGCCGGCTTCGCTTTCCGGCCCGCCCGTGCGGACGTCGAAGTCGCGGATGCAGTCGGTCGTGAACGCGCGCGCCCGGGCGCGATCGACGAGGCCCCGTTTCAGGAGGTTCAGCGGATGCGCCGTCAACAGGCTGTTGAGCACCAGCGACATTTCGGGGACCGTGCCGCGGCCCAGGCGGTCTTCCGGCACGAAAGCGAATCCAAGGGCACGCCGCTCCGCCGGGCGCAGCGGCCCGACATCCCGGCCCATCATGAAGATGCGGTCCGGATGCTCGCGGCCGAGCCGGGTCTCGCCCGAAATCAGGCCCGCCAACTCCCTCTGGCCGTTGCCGGAAACGCCGGCAATGCCCAGGATTTCGCCGGCGCGGACGGACATCGTGATCTGGGAGAGGGGGACGGCGAAAGGATCATCGGGCGTGTGGTCGAGGCCGATGATCTCCAGCTGCTTGTCTCCGTCCGCAAAGGGCACGGCCGGGATCGGCTCGGGCATGTCGCGGCCGATCATCATCCGCGCGAGATCCTGCGCATCGTGCTCGCGCGGATCGACGTGGCCCGTCACCCGGCCGCCGCGCAGGATCGTCGCCCGATCGCAGATCGCCCGGATCTCGTCCAGCTTGTGGGAGATGAAGAGGATGGAGACGCCACCGTCACGCAGGCGTCGCAGCGTCTCGAACAATTTTTCCACCAGCTGCGGCGGCAGCACGGAGGTGGGTTCGTCGAGGATCAGAAGTTTCGGATCGGTCATCAGGCAACGGATGATCTCCACCCGCTGGCGTTCCCCCACGGAGAGCGCATGTACCTGGGCCAGCGGATCGACGTCGAGGCCGAAGCTGCGCCCGAGCGTGCGGATGCGGTCGACCAGCGCGGCCTTGCGGCCGGGCACGACGAGCCGGATGTTGTCGACCACCGTCAGGGTCTCGAACAGCGAGAAGTGCTGGAAGACCATGCCGATGCCCTTGCGCCGCGCGTCCGCCGGCGACGCAAGGCTTAAGGGTTCGCCCTGCCAGACGGCGGCTCCGCCATCCGGCTTTTCCACGCCGTAGATGAGTTTCATCAGCGTCGATTTGCCGGCCCCGTTTTCGCCGAGGATCGCATGGATCGAGCTTTCGCCCACATCGAGATCGATCTCCCGATTGGCCTTGATCGGACCATAGCTCTTCGAAATGCCGCGAAGCGACAGAAGCGGGGCTGTCATGACTTACTTGGGCAAGGGGGTGGCGACACCCTTGACGTGCCAGTTCATGGCGATGATTTCCGCATCCGCCATCGTCGCGCCGGCTGCCACGCCCTCGCTGCCATCCGCCTTGGCGATCGGCCCGGTGAACGGCGAGAAGCTGCCGGCCGCGATCTTGGCCTCCAGGTCCTTGATCTTCGCCATGGTGTCGGCGGGGATGGCCGGGTTCCAGTCCACGACCTCCACGACCTTTTCCGCAACGCCGAGAAACGCGTTCGCGCCCTTGAACGTGCCGGCCACATGGGCATCGACGGACGCCTTGAAGAAGGGCGACCAGTCGGTCGCGACGCAGCCGAGATAGGTCTTCTCGGCATATTTCTTCATCGAGGAATTCAGGTTGAAGGCGTAAATGCCGGCCTCTTCGCAGGCTGCGACCACCGAGGGCGTGTCCTGCGCGTTGGAGAAGATCACATCGCATGTCTGTGCGATCAGCGCCTTGGCGGCCTCCTGCTCCTTGGCCGGGTCGAACCAGGAATTGACCCAGACCACGGAGACCTCGATCGCAGGATTGACCGCCTGCGCGCCGAGCGTGAAGGCATTGATCGAGGTGATGAGTTCCGGAATGGCGAAGGCCGAGACCGAGCCGAGCTTGCCGGTCTTGGACAGGGCGGCGGCGGCCATGCCGAGCAGGTAGGTGCCCTGGAAATACTTGGCGGCAAACGGCGAGAAGTTCGGCGCAACCTGAAAGCCGGAGGCGTGCAGAACGGTGACGCTCGGGTCGCGGCGGGCGATCTGCAGCGCCCCGTTCTGGTATCCGAAGGAGCCGGCGATCAGCACCTTGTTCCCGTCGGCAACCGTTTTGGTCATGATGCGGTCGGCATCGGGGCCTTCGGCGATGTTTTCGAGAATAGTGACCTTCACCTTGTCGCCATAGGCGGCCTTGATCGGCTCGAGGCCGGCGGCGAGCGCGTGGCCCCAGCCCACATCGCCGACCGGCGAGGGGATGACGAGGGCAATGCCCAGCGGCTCGTCGGCGGCAAAGGCAAGGCGGCTGCCCAGCGCACCGGCAAGGCCGGTTGCCGCAGCGGCTTTCATCATGTGTCGGCGTGTCAGTTCGGTGTTCACCATTGTCGGTTCCCTTTGTTATCGTTCTTAGAATTCAACGGTTGCGAGCGCGGCTTCGGCTTCGGCGGCCAGTTTCGCCTCGTCCAGCCCCGGAAACTCGCCGTTCTGCCAGACGACACGGCCATTGATCATCGTCATGTCCACCGTGGCGCCGATGCCGACGCGCGCAATCAGGCTCAGCGGGTCGTGCCGTGTGCCGACATAGTCCATGCGGCGCGTGTCGATGGCGAAGAGATCCGCGGCCATGCCGGGCGCGAGGCGGCCGATGTCGCGGCGACCGAGCAGGCTCGCCCCGCCGCTCGTGCCATAGCGCAGGAAATCGACCGGCGGCGGCACGGGATGCGCGCGGGTGGACGAAACCAGGCACTGGAGCATGTAGGCCGAGTGCAGGCAGTGCATCAGGTTGGAATTGTCGTTGGAGGCCGCACCGTCGCAGCCGAGCCCGAGGCGCAGGCCGAAGGCGGACATGGCGGGGATATCGGTCACCTCGGCGCCGACGAGATAGACCGGTTCCGGGCAATGGGAGACACCCGTGCCGCTCGCCGCCATCGTCCGCAGTTCGTCATGGGTCAGCTCCCAGCAATGGGCGTAGAAGGTGTCCGGCCCGGCAAAGCCGAGGTCTTCCAGATAATCGACGGTGCGCCGCCCGTGCCGCGCCTGCATGACCGGGCTTTCGCCTTCGCCGACATGGGTGTGCAACATCACGCCGCGGTCCCGCGCCAGCGCCACGGACTCCACGAAGGTCTCGCGGTAGCAATTGACCGGCTGGCAGGGCGCGACGACGACCTGCCGCATGCTGAACGGGCCGGCGTCGTGATAGGTGTCGATCAGGCGGTCGCAATCGGCGATGAATTCGTCCGTCGTCTCCAGCATCTCGTCGGGGATCGTCGATCCCTCCGATTTCGGCAGCGTATTGCCGCCGCGACCGGCGTGGAACCGCATGCCCAGGAGATCGGCAGCCTCGAACTGACGGTCGATCAGCCGCTTTCCGGCGTGGCGGGGAAAATTGTACTGGTGGTCGAAGGCGGTGGTGCAGCCGTGCTTGATCAGTTCGGCCATGGCGGTCAGCGACGATTGGTAGAAACAGGCCTCGTTGAGCTGTGAAAAGATCGGATAGATGCGATCGAGCCATTCGATCACCGACAGCTTCGTCCAGTCGAGGTCGGCCCGGTTGCGCACGAAGCACTGGAAGAAATGGTGATGCGTGTTCACGAGGCCGGGGTAGACGAACCAGCCGCTGGCATCCTGCTCGACGGTGCCGGCCGGCAGAGATCCGAGCGCGAGATCGGCGCCGATGGCGGAAATGGCGGACCCTCGCGTGAGGAGATCGACATTGCGGCGCACGAAAGGACCGTCGCCCTCGTCCACGATCACGGCCGCACAATTTCTGAGGAGATAGCCGCTCATGTCAGACCTCGCTCTGTTCGAGATTTGGTTCGGGTTTCAGCTCATGCAGGCGGTGAATGCCGGGCATCTCGATGAAGCCGGGGAGCGCGCGAAGCGCGCGCGACCAGAGGCGGATCGCCGGATAGGGATCGAGCGACACGCCGCCGTCCGGCGCCAGCGCCACATAAGGGAAGCAGGCGATATCGGCGACGGTCGGCCGGTCGGACACGAGGAAATTCCGGCCCCGCAGCCGCTGCTCGACGAGACCCGCCTCCAGTTCGCGAAGTGCGGCGATGCCCGCCGCCTGCAAAGCGGCGAGATCGCCCGGACGCAGCAACATTTCGTGCAGACGCGCACCACCGAGGCTCGTCGTCAGCCGGCCCGAGAAGGACAGCCACTGCTGCTCGCGCGCAGCATCTTCCGCCGAGGCGCGCCCGAGCCATTCCGGCGCTGCTTTGGCGGCGAGATAGACGAGGATCGCCGCGGACTCCGTGAGGATCAGGTCGCCATCGACCAGGATCGGGATGGAGCCGCCCGGGTTGAGCGAAAGCAGTTCCGGGCCGCGATGCTCCCCGCCGGGGTGGAAATCGACGGCCCTGAGGTCGAGTGTCGCGCCGGCAAGCGCTGCCATCAGGCGAACTTTGTAGCAGCTGGGCGAGAGGATATAGTCGTAGAGTTTCATTATCGCGCCACCAGCTGAGCGCCGTAGGTGAAATTGTGCCGCTTCAGCCAGCGCCGATAGGCGATGGACGTCAGGTCGGCCCGTGTCGGAATTTCCATGCCGGGATCGAGCGGCAGGAGCCGGGGGATCTGGTTCTCAAGGATCGAGCGATCCTGCAGGAAGATCATCTGCTGGAAATGGATGAGATCCGTCATCGATGTCTCATCGTCGAACAGCGCCATCCAGGGCCAGACGTCACACCGATCCTCGGCCAGCGGCTGGACGAAGAGCGTGATCACATCCCATTCGCTCGGCCGCGGCGGGCAGGTCTTGTAGAGCACGGAACAGGTCGGCGCGGGCACGCGGTACATATATTCGGTCGTGATGCCCCCGCTGGCCGACTTCGAGGCCTGTGGCTGGTAAAATTTGACCTGGGTCGCCCAGACCTCGTCCACATCGGGCCGGATCTCGGCCGTGTAGTTCAAGACCTCGGTATGCGGTTCGGCGCCGAGCACATCGGTGTGGACGAACGGAAAATGGGCGATGTCGAGGAAATTCTCGACCGCGCGCAGCGGCGAGCAGCGCACCCGCACGACGCCGACATCCACAAAGCGCCGACCCGGCTGATCGGCCTCCGGAATCGGGAAGATATCCTTCGTCGGTGCGCCGACCGACGACCAGACATGACCATAGCGGACCTTGACCGGCAGGATGCGACCGTTGCCGCCCGTGACGATCGGACGGCCGTCGGCATCGCCGGCGACCACGATCGGCTCGCCCATGAGCGCCGTGTGCCGGCCGGCCCTGTCGAGCTGGCTGACGAGGCCGACGGGATACCATTCGTCGAGCATGGCTTGACGGTAGGGGGCGGGATCAGATCCTGTCATTGCACGTTCCCATTTGCAGAGGCCGTCTCCGCCATCCGCCGCAGCCTCTCGACGTTGCGCGAAGCCGCGATGCGTTGAGGCGCGTGGCTTCCCGTCGCCACCAGCACATGGACAACCGTCCGGACACCGGTCTGGCTTTGTTGCGAACCGGACAGCAGCAGACAGAGATCCTCGCCGTCCCGCGTAATCTCGATCAAGCCGTCGGCGTTTGCCGGTACACCGGCAGCAGCCTCGATCGCTGCGCGGTCGGCCTCGATTGTCAGCGAGCGCAAGGGGGTCAACCCGTCCAGCGATGGCGGATCCGACGCGGGCGTGCCTTCCGCGACCCAGACGACACCTCCGGCATCTCGCACCGCATGTGTCGCCACGCGGATCGTCTCGGGCGGCGTCAGGCCGGGATGCGCGGGAATGCGAACACAGTGTCCGCTCATCCCGTAGCTCCATCCATGATAGATGCAGGAAAGCGCCTCGCCGCGGACAAAACCATGCGACAGGCTCATGCCGCGATGGGGACAGCGATCCGCCGAAGCTGCGATCTGTCCGGCCTGGCTTCGCCACAGGGCGATGGTGCCGGCGGAGACATGGGCCGGAATGACAGTTCTGGAGGGAATGTCGGCAGAAAGGGCGACTGGCGTCCAAAAGCCTGTCGTATCGGAGCGCATGCGTTCATTTCCCGGGAAGATTCAACTCTCTCAAGGGGACGATACGGCTCGTGCCGCCGGACCCTCAGCTCCGTCCGGCTTAGGTTTGCATATAAAAACCGCATTGGCAATCATGGTCAAATAACGGGCAACAAGATTCTGTACGCCCCGGCCAAGCCGTTGTTTTCACGCCAGTCGTCGCGTCTCCAGTGGCTGGCGGTCGATCGTCTCCACCCAGACATCGATCGGACCCAGAAGGCAGCCGACCTCCAGCATGTCGATCAGCTCTTCCGGTCCACGCAGGTCGAGTTCGATCCGCCGGTTATCGGCATGGGAAATCGTCTGGCGCAAACCCAGCTTGGCGGCATGCCGGTTGATCCAGGGGAGGAAGGCGGCGATATCGAGGTCGCCGAGGATCGTCATCCGCTGCTGCAGCTCGTCCCGCTCGTCCTGCATCGTCCCGACTCCGTTCTTTCGCGTTTTTGACCGGAGTATCCTCGACCATCAAGTGCTTGGGATCAATCCGTCGCGGATGAAGAGGACAACTTCCGGGTTCGGAGATGGCCAGGCGACGAACCGACCCTATCTCTGCTGCTGAAAAGTTCAGGGAGCGGGGTGCGATGCAGACAATTCTGGCGGAAGGTGAGACCTGCTGGCGGACCGCCCGCGCTGACAGGCTTTCGGTCATCGTCGATGCCGAGGCCTTCTTTCGCCATGCGCGGACGGCGATGATGAAAGCCAAACGATCGATCGTGCTGATCGGCTGGGATTTCGACACGCGCATCGACCTGGTGCCGGGCAAGAGCACGGACGGTTCGCCTGACAAGCTCGGCCGGTTTTTCAACTGGCTCGCCAAGCGCAACGACGCGCTGAACATCCGCATCCTCAAATGGGACATGGGCCTGTTTGCCTCGCTCGTGCGGGGCGAGACCCCGGTCTACATGCTGGGCTGGCTGTTTTCGGATCGCGTCAGCCTGAAGCTCGACAGCGCCCACCCGGCCATGTCCGCGCATCATATGAAACTGCTGGTCATCGATGACGCGGTCGCCTTCTGCGGCGGCATCGACATGACGGTCGGACGGTGGGACACGACGGATCACATCGAAAAGGACAAGCGCCGCCGTTCGCCGCTCGGCTTTCCGCAGGACCCCTGGCATGACGCGACGACCTGCTTTTCCGGTGAGGCCGCGGCGGCTCTGGCCGAACTCGCGCGCTCCCGCTGGCAGGAGGCCACGTGGGAAACTCTGGAGCCCGTCGAGAGCGGATCGGACGCCTGGCCGGACGATCTCGCCGTGGGTTTTCGGGATATCGATCTGGGCATCGCCCGCACTCTGCCGCAATACGACGAGCGCCAGCAGGTGGTCGAGATCGAGACGGCAACGCTCGCGATCATCGCCGCGGCGCAGAAGACACTCTATATCGAAAGCCAGTATTTCGCATCGCGTCGGATCGCCGAAGCCCTGGCCGGGCGTCTGGCGGAGCCGGAAGGCCCAGAGATCGTCGTCATCAATCCGGAAGGCGCGAACGGCTGGCTCGAGGCGCAGGTCATGGACTCCGCCCGTATCCGCCTGATGAAGCTCGTGCGCGATGCCGACGGGTTCGACAGGTTCCGCATCCTCTATCCGGTCAACGATGCGGGTACGCCGATCTATGTCCACGCCAAGATCATGATCGCCGACGACCGCATCCTCAAGCTCGGCTCCGCCAACCTCAACAATCGGTCCATGGGCTACGACACGGAATGCGACGTGCTGATCGAAGCGCCGGAAAACCGGCCGGAGACGGCGCAGACGATCTTGGCCTGTCGCAACGCGCTGATCGGCGAACATCTCGGGCGCACCGAGCACGAGGTGGCCGCGGCCATCACCGAGCATGGCTCGCTGATCAAGGCCATCGAGGGGCTCACGGCCGAGACGGGACGGCGGCTGGTGCCGGTGGTCATGCGGGAGCTCACGACGGCGGAGGAACTGATGGCGGAGTCGGATATCGCCGATCCCGAACGGCCGGCCGGTGTCAAATACAAGACGGCAAAATTCCTCAAACGGCGGTTCCGTCGGCCCTGAGGACACGTGCCAACGGAGCTCAGGGCACGACGAGGACGCGGATCTCACCGTTTCCGGCAGGGTGGGAAATGGCCTCGGCGGCATCATCGAGGCGGATCGTGCGGCTGACGAGTTCGGCGACCTTGACCGTGCCCGAGGCGATGAGGGCGGCCGCCCGGGCATGGGTAAACGGGTTCAGGAACGAGGGGATGACCCTGACTTCGCGAAACAGGAGGTCGAACGGCGAGAACGCGACCGTCGTGCCCTGCGGGAGAACGCCAAGGAGGATGACGGTTCCGCCGCGTCGCGCGAGGTGAGGCGCCTGTTCGACGGTTTCAGTCAGTCCGGCGCATTCGAACACCACATCCGCCCCACCGGCTATCACGCCCTGAGCCCCGACGGTGCGGTCGATGACATCGCCCGAAGAAGGATCGAGCGTTGCCGTCGCGCCGAGATTTTCGGCAAGTCTGCGCTTGCTCTCGCTGCGCGTGACGAGGACGACATCGGTTGCGCCCGCCAGCCGTGCGAGTTGCACGACGAGCAGCCCGATGACGCCGCCGCCGATGACGATGACGGAGGCTCCCGGTTTGATCTCCGCCAGATCGACGCCGTGCAGGCAGCAGGCGAGAGGTTCGCAGAAGGCGCCATGCAGGGAATCGAGCGTCTGGGGCAGGACGAAAGCCTGCGTTTCCGGCAGGATGACGAATTCCGCAAAGCCGCCATTGCGATGAATGCCGATGGCCTGAAGGTTGTGGCAGAGATTGACACGGCCCCGGTGACACTCCGGGCAGCGGCCGCAGGCGATGTTCGGATCGCCGGTCACGCGCATGCCGGGCGCAAAACCCGAGACGTGCTCGCCGATGGCTTCGATGACACCGGAGAATTCGTGCCCCAGCGTGACCGGCGGTTTTGCGGGAAACTCTCCGAGATAGAGATGCCGGTCCGTGCCGCAAATGCCGCAGGCCTCCACGCGTACGAGGAGGTCATGCGGACCGGGCTCGGGCCTGGCGGTCTCCCGCAAGGCCAATTGTCCGACATCATCGAGAAAAAGCGCTTTCATCCTATTCCTCCATCCTGCGTTCAGGAGAGCCAGGCCGCATAGTCGGAAACGAGCAGCCGGGCCGGGGCCTCGTCCTCCTCGATCCCGGAAAACCGGGTCACATCGGGGTTCTCGAAGATATTGTCGGCGGTATCGTCGTTGACGGTCGAGACCTCCGCGACGAAGACGTCCGCCGTTTCCGCCCAGAAGGCATGCCAGTCGCCAGGCCGCAGCGTCACGCTCTCTCCAGGGGCAAGCGCGAGCTTTGCGCCCGGCGGCAGCACGCGCTCGATGCCATCGCAGAGCACGGTCGTGCCCCGGGTCCGGTCGCAGCGCCCGTCGGTGTCGCCGAAGAGCTCGATGACCAGCGTTCCCCCGCCGCGATTGATGATGTCCTCGGTCTTCAGGACATGCGTGTGGCTGGGCGTGACCTGATGTTCCCGCGAGATCATCGCCTTTTCGGCGTAGAGCATGCCGCCGCCGCGCTTCAGGTCGGCCAGTCGGCCGTTGCGGGTCGTGAACAGAAGAAGCCCGGTTCGCGCGAAATCGCCGAGGCCGAAATCGGTCATGTCCCAGCCGAGACCCGCATCGATGATGTTGCCGATCTCGCCCCGGCGCGCCTGCATCTCGGCGGGCGTCCAGTTGGCGAAGGGCGGCAGGATGTAACCGTGGGAGGCCATGAAGGCCTGGGCCTCACGCAGGATGCGGTTGATGTCGCTTCTCAGCAGCTTGTTCGTCATGGCAGTTCTCCCGGATGTTTCAACGCACGCCGATGCCGGCGGTGAGACCGCCGTCTATGCGGTGGTCGGAGCCTGTGATGAAGGCGGCCTTGTCGGAGACGAGGAAGGCGACGAGATCCGCCACTTCTTCCGGCTCGCCGATCCGCCCGATCGGGTGGGCGGCGCCGAACCGGCGGAAAACCTCTTCGATATCCGCGTCCGGTCCCTCGAATGTGCGCGCCGCCAGCGCCAGAATGGGCGAGCGCACCGAACCGGGGCTGATCGAGACGACGCGGATGCGGTCCGCGGCGAAATCGAGCGCCATCGCCCGGGTCATCGCGTGAATGGCGCCCTTGGAGGCGACATAGGCGGAAACGCCGCTCTGGCAGGCATGGCCCTGGACGCTCGACAGGTTGACGATAACGCCGCCGCCGCGCCTGCGCATCTCGGGCACGCCGAACTGTGCCGTCAGGTGGATGGAGCCGACATTGACCGCCATGCAGCGCAGAAAATCCTCGAACGGCGTCTGCGTCGCATTACCATAGGGATGGATCGCGGCGGCATTGACGATGATATCGATGCCGCCGCCGGGCGCAGCAGCGGTCGCGATCGCCTGTTCGACGGCTGTGGGGACGGACACATCGACGTCGAGCACCGACATCGCAAGGCCGATCGAACCGGCGTCGTCGCGCAGCGCCGCATTGGCCGCCTGGTCGATCCCGAGAGCAAACACCGTCGCTCCGCTCTCGCCGAGATTAAGGGCAACGGCCCGTCCGATGCCGGTCGTGCCGGTGACGACGGCGATTTTTCCCGCCAACGCGCGCATCTCTTCACTCACGTTCCGTCTCCTGCTGCTGTCCGGATCGATATGTCTCAGCGCCGGGCATGAAGACGAGCCCTGCACTCAAGTGCCGGTCCATGTGGTAGGCAAAGCCGATCCGGTCGCGGCTGCGCAGCGCCTCCACGATCGCCTGATGCTCGATGAAGACGTGCTCCAGCGTGGATCGCTTGGTCTTGCCCGCCATCATCAGCCGGCGGATGACCGGTTTCAGCATGCCATAGGTCTCCGTCAGCGTGCGATTGCCAGCCGCAGCGACGAGCGCCATGTGAAAGGCATAATCGCGCTCCGAGGCCTCGTCGGCGCTGCCGGCCGTGGGTATGGCGGCGTTGATGGCCTCCAGCCGGGCCAGAGCCTCCGCATCAAGGTGCGCCATCAGCAGGTCGAAGAGGTTCATCTCGGTCAGGCGCCGAAAGCCCTGAATGTCCTGGAACGCATCCGTCGAGACCTCCATCGCAAAGGCGAAGAGGTCCTGCATGGCCGTGTTGTGCCCGTCTGTGAGGACCGCGCCGAGCTTCTGGCGGGATTCCGCAATGCCGTAGGCCTTCAGTGTGCGGATGGCTTCGCGGATCGTGCCGCGGCTGGTCGCGAACATATCGGCAAGTTCGACCTCGCCCGGCAGGACGTCGCCGATGCCCATGCGGCGGTCGCGGATCATGGCGCGGATCTGGATCACCACTTCATCCACGGCCGACGCCTTCGTGTCCGGCATGTGGGATGTCGCAGTCACTCTTGCAGCCATCTCGACGGCCTCGACGTTATGTTAGGCATTTTCGCCTGGAAATGGTTTGATCTTGCATTTCCATCCCTCTGATGTGTTTATTGTCCTACATTAAATCGAGGAGACGTCAATGCTGGAAAGTTGGAGATGGTTCGGCGAGAGCGACCCGGTGACCCTGTCGCATGCGCGCCAAGCCGGTGCGCAGGGCATCGTCACGGCCCTGCACCACATCTATGACGGTCGCGCCTGGTCTCTCGAGGACGTTTCCGAGCGGAAGGCTGCCATCGAGCGTGCCGGCATGGTCTGGTCGGTCTGCGAATCCATTCCGGTCAACTCCGCGATCAAGCTGCGCAACGGGCAATGGCGCGACTATGTCGATCGCTGGAAGGTGAGTCTTGCCAATCTGGGCCGCGCCGGCATTCCCGTCGTCTGCTACAATTTCATGCCGGTGGTCGATTGGACGCGTACGGATCTGCGGTATCCGACCGCGACCGGCGGGCTCGCCCTGCGGTTCGATATGGCCGATTTTGCCGCCTACGATCTGTTCGTGCTGAAGCGCGCCCGAGCTGAGGAAAGCTACCGGCCCGATCTCGTGGAAACGGCGCGCCGGCGCTTCGAGGCTCTGTCCGACGACGCCTTGCTGCGGCTCGAGACCAATATTATCGCGGGCCTCCCGGGCAAGGAGGATACGCATACGCGCGAGGGTATCCGCACCCAGATTGCCAGTTTCGACGAGATCTCCTCGGCCGACATGCGCGCCAATCTCATCGCGTTCCTGAAAGAGGTCGTGCCGGTTGCGGCCGAGCACGGGGTTCGCCTTGCGATCCACCCCGACGACCCGCCGTTCTCGCTGTTCGGCCTGCCGCGTGTCGTCTCGACCGCCGAAGACATCTCGGCCATCCTTGAGAGTGTCGATCATGAGGCCAACGGGTTGACGCTGTGTGCCGGCTCCTACGGCTCGCGACCTGACAACGACCTGACGCAGATGGCGACGCGGTTTGCCGACCGGATCCATTTCGTGCATCTGCGCAACGTCCGCAAGGAAGCGGACGGGTCTTTCATCGAGTCGGATCATCTCGATGGCGATGTCGATATGGTCGCACTGGCGACCGCGCTGCGGCGCGAAGAACGGCGGCGCGAAGCGGCGGGACGGACAGACAGCGTCATCCCCTTCCGCCCCGACCACGGCCATCTCCTGATCGACGATCAGGCGAAGACCGTCAATCCGGGCTATTCCTGCATCGGTCGGCTCAAGGGGCTGGCCGAGCTGCGCGGCGTCATCGCCGCCGTCGATGCATTCGACGGCGCGCGTCCCGTCTGAGGTATCGTGTCTCCAGCGGCGACTACCTGGCCGACTACATGGCCGACATATCGTCCAGAAGGTTCTGCGCGAGTTCGCTGATGGCGACCTCGGCTTCTTCGAGACCCCAGCCGACCTTCTCGGCCTCTTTCGCCAAGCGCTGGAACGGCGGCGGAAGGCGGCCGGAGGCGGTCTCGACGATGTTTTCCGGCGTCAGACCCTTGGCGATGTCGAGGAACGTCTGCTCCACGGCTTCCTGGCAGGCGATGTCCCTATCGGGATAAGGCCCTTTTCCGCGCGGCTTGTTCAGTAGCAGCATGTCTTCTCGCTCCTGTCGTTATCCGGTGCGGGTCTAAGCCAGTCGGTAGAGCATCGCAACATAGGCAATCGCGACGACGACGGTCACGCCGGTGCGAAGCCTGACATACCATCTCTGTCCGACATCCGCTGCAAAGACGATCCTGTCGGCGAGAAGCAGGAGGCCGAAGACGATCAGCTGAAGCCCGGCCGAGAGCGCGGGCTGCTGTAGAAGCAGCGTGGCGAAGGAGAGGAGTGCGAGAACATTGCTCGCGATAATGGTCGCAAGCCCCGCCCCGCCCCTCTGCGCCACACCCCAGAGCGTGCCGGCCATGAAGGCCGAGATGACGGCGCCATAGGCAAGGAATGCCTCCACCATATCGATGCCGAAGAGGCTCGCGGGCGCCAGGAGCAGCAACCAGAACGGCAGGGCGCCGGCATAGGTCAGCAGGGTGGATGTGGCTTTCGACATCGGCGTCATTCGGCTGGTTTCCTCAGCATCGGAACGAGCGCGTCCGCCAACTGGCTGGCGCTCTGAAAGGCGGCTTCGACGCGGCCGGCGATGCACCAATCTCCGCAACAGGCGAGGTGGCGCTCCGGATCGAGCAGAAACGGCCGGCCGGCAGACCGTGCGACATTGGCATAGCGCCAGCGCTTGATGACGGCGCCCGCAGCCTCGCCGGCATCGAGCGGCACATAGCGACGCAGGGCGTCGATCATCTCCGCCTTCACACCGTCCAGCGGCGCCTCGATATGCGCGTCCGACCAGTGCGGACTGGCATTCACGACAAGACACGGCGGCTCCCCACGGCCGGGTTTGCGATCGTTGCGCGAGATCCAGCTGAGGACCGGATCATCGAGGCGCGCAGCTGCAAAGGGCGTGTCAGCGCCGGCGCGCAGGGTCACCATCAGGGTGAAGCAGGCATTCATTGCTGTTTTCTGCACAGCATCGCGATGACCGAAGGTCGATGGCAACAGCCTGGCCGACTGTGGTGCCGGTGCGGTTGCGATCACCCAGTCGAAGGGGCCGATGTCTCCCGTTTCCGTCTTTAAGATCCAGTTTCGTGGCGTCCCGGTGATCGACGCGATCTCGACATTAAAGGCGATATCGCAGTCTTTCGCCATCCAGGCCGGCAAGGCTTTCATCGATGGCGCGCCGACATATCGCGCCTCGCTTTGCCGCGGCGCGCTTGCCGTCGCAGGACCGTCTGCGGGTGTGGCGGGCAGAGAGACGATGTCGGCGTTCCAACGGTCTGCAGCGCCGTCCGCGATCGCCCCGTCCAGCAGGCTGCGAAAGCGCGGGTCGCGGAGGGTGAAGTATTGAGCCCCGTGATCGAACGACACGCCCCCGATCCGTCTCGTCGCCATCCGGCCGCCGACAGCCTTGCTCTTCTCGAAGATACGGACGGAGGCGTGGCTGGAGAGAACCCTTGCGAGCGTCAGCCCGGCCATTCCCGCACCGATGATCGCCACGCGTTTCGGATTGCTCATCTTTCTCCCGATCCGTTCTTGCGCCTCTGCGCACGTGGCGAGCCGCTGATCCACGATCTAACGCCGCCGCCCGTGACGGCAACTGCCGGGATGACGCTTCATCGAAACAGGCGCTGCAGACGCGGGCGGACCCGAAGGAATCCCCGATAGGCCATGTCGAAGAGGGGCGTTACCGGTTTCCAGCCGGCGGCGATGCCAAGCGGCCGCAGCACCGGGATCGCCCGCCACATGGCCGCGAAGGCCGCCGCGCCCGACAACAGCCGGCCGTTCTCTTCGGCATGGAAGCGTGCGAGGATCTCGCCTCTGTCGATCGGGCAGGACGCACGGGGGTCGCAGGCATCGACGAAGCGAATGGCACCTCTCCGGTCGAGCCGTCGCATCAGCGAAATCTCGCGCTGGCAGAGCGGGCAGCTGCTATCGAACCAGACGGTGACGGTCTCGACCATGCCTCGGAACTCCAGAAGCCGCGTGGCCCAGCAGGCCCGAAGGTTGATCGCGGTGTCTGCGAGATACGGGACTGCTGTCTCTCCGGATCAAGCGTTCACCTTTCATAACCTCGAAATCGGCTTGCTTTGATCGGTGATGTTTGATCAAACTTTCTGCCTAGAGGAGCTTGGCTTGTGGTGACGAAGGTGCGTGGCATCGTGGGATCGGATCGCTCGGATGACGGCAGGGAGGAGGTCGCGCTCTCTCCGGTCGGGCGCGAGACGCTGCAGGATCGCGTCTACGCCCAGCTTCGCCATTCGCTGATCAACGGCATGTTCGATGCCGGCGACGTGCTGCGCATCGTCGATCTCGCCGAACGGCTTCAGACGAGCACCATGCCGGTTCGCGAGGCGCTGGGGCGTCTCGTCTCGGAAAAGGCGCTGGAATCCCTGCCCAACCGCTCCGTTCGCGTGCCGTTGATCACCCGCTCCCGGCTTGACGATCTCGCCCGCGCCCGTATCCTGATCGAAGGGCGGATGGTCTCGCTGGCGCTGCCGCATCTGACGCGCGACGATCTCTCCGTTCTGAAGCAGGCCAATCTCGATTGCGATGCGGCCTTCGAGGAACATGGCCGGGATATCGGCCAAGTTACGTCCGCGCTGAATCAGCGCTTCCATTTCCACCTCTACAGCGTCGGGCGCTCGCCTGTACTCCTGTCGATCGTCGAGAGCCTCTGGCTGCAATCCGGCGCGATCATCCGGCAGGCGGCGCAGATCCACGACGCGCAAGGCGGGCTGGCCGCGACGGACCATCACTGGGCGCTGATTGCAGCCCTGGAAGCCGGCGACGAGGCGGCCGCGCTGCAATCGCTCACCAATGATATCAGCCGCTCGTTCAACCTCATCCGCGGACGGCTGGACACGCAGGAGACAGCGGAGGTGCGATATGGCTGAGGCTGGCGACGACGGTTTCGACCTCTACGATCTGCGCGTCGATATCGTCATTCCCGAGGGCGGCGTCGTCTATTGCGGCGCGAGGCCGGGAGACCATTTCGAGCTGCGCGGCGAGATGCTGCATCTGCCGGAGGGGCAGGGTTTCTCGATCTATTCCCTCGCATCCGTGCTGCCGCTCCTCGCCGCCAAGCAGAGGCCGACGCATCGCAACGACTGGATGACGACGGACACGGAGATCGCCTGCCCGGACCCCAACTGCTCGACCCGACTGCGGATCACGCGGCTGCGCCACCGGCGTTTCAGCCATGCCGCCACCACCGCCGTCCCCCTGACCGACGAAACATAGGCTTCCCGACATGCAACGCTTTGCCATCGCCCCCGACTACGAGATTTCCCGCGTCATCCGCGGCGGCTGGCAGCTGGCCGGCGGCCATGGAGCCATCGATGCCGATGCGGCGGTGGACGACATGATCGCCTTTGCCGATGCCGGCATCACGACGTTCGACTGTGCCGATATCTACACCGGCGTCGAAGAGCTGATCGGCCGCTTCCGGCTTGCCTATGGTCGCCTGCGCGGTGCGGAAGCCCTGTCGCGCATTCGTGTCCATACCAAGTTCGTACCCGATCTCACGGTCCTCCCGACCATCGACAAGGCCTATGTCGAGAGCGTCATCGATACCTCGCGCAAGCGGCTGAACCTCGAAACGCTCGACCTGGTCCAGTTCCACTGGTGGGCGCTCGATGTTCCCGGCTGGCTGGAGACGGCGGGATGGCTGCGGGAGCTTTCGGAGGAAGGCCGGATCGGAAAGGTGAGTCTCACCAATTTCGATACCGACCACGTGGCGGCCATCATCGAGGCCGGCGTTCCCGTCGCCTCGCTGCAGCTGCAATATTCGCTGCTCGACCGACGGCCGGAAAAGCGCATGGTCGATCTCGCCCGCGACAAGGGCTTTGCCCTGTTCTGCTACGGCACGGTCGCCGGCGGCTTTCTCAGCGATCGCTGGCTGGGGCAGTTGGAACCCGAGCATCCGCTCGAAAATCGATCGCTGACGAAGTACAAGCTGATCATCGACGATTTCGGCGGATGGGATCTCTTCCAGTCCCTGCTCGCCACGCTGCGCAGCATCGCCGACCGCCATGGAACCGATATCGCGACGGTTGCGAGCGCTGCCCTGCTGACGAAGCCCGCCGTCGCTGCCGTGATCGTCGGCGCCCGTAACCGCAGCCATCTGCCGGCCAATCTCGCCATCTCCGATATCGCGCTCGATGGCAGCGACCATGCGGCTCTCGATGCCGTGCTGGCCGAGGCGCTGCCGCTGGACGGCGATGTCTATGCGCTGGAGCGCGACCGCACGGGTCGCCACGGTTCCATCATGAAATACAATCTCAACAAAGGGGAATCAAAATGAGATCGTCCTATCTGCTCGCCGCCCTGTTCACGACGCTGGCCGCATCCGCATCGCCCGCCCTTTCCGCCGATTGCGACATCACGGTCGGTCTGGTGATGGAATTGACGGGGCCGGCCGGCGAGTATGGCCAGGCAGGTGCGAAATCCGTCGAGATGGCCTTCCGCGACATCAACGAGGCCGGCGGCGTGGCGGGCTGCAAGCTGGTGGCGGACACGCGCGACAGCCAGAGCCAGGGCAACGTTGCCGTCGATCAGGCGACGCAGCTCGTCAACATCAAGAAAGTGCCGGTCATCATCGGCGGCATCATCTCCTCCGTCTCCATTCCGATCCTGACCTCGGTGACCGCGCCGGCCGGCGTCGTGCAGGTGTCCCCGGCCTCTTCTTCGCCGACGCTCACCGCGCTCGGTCGCGACGGCAAGACCAACGGCGTCTTCTTCCGCACCATCACCTCGGACGCGCTGCAGGGAACGGCGGCGGCGAAATACGCGATCGACCAGGGTTTGAAAAAGATCGCCATCATCAACGTCAACAACGACTTCGGCGTCAACATGGTGCGCGAATTCAAGACGGCCTACGAAAAGCTTGGCGGCACGATCACCACGACGACCCCCTATAACGAGAAACAGTCGAGCTACGCCTCCGAGGCGAGTGCCGCGATGGCCGGCGAACCGGATGCGCTCTATCTCGTCAGCACGCCGGTGGACGGCGCCACGATCGCCCGCGCCTGGATTTCCGGCGGCGGCAAACAGACTTTCCTCCTGAACGACGGCATGAACTCCAAGGACTTCATTGAGAGCGTCGGCGCGCAATATCTCGAAAACGCCTATGGCACCTCCTCGGGCACCAGCCCGACGGCCTCGACCGAATATTTCAACGCCAATTATGAGGCCTTCTCCGGCGGTATCGCACCCTCGGCGCCGGCCGCCGATCGGTCCTATGACGCCGGCGCGATCGTCGGCCTCGCCATTGCCAAGGCCGGCAAATCGGATGCGGCGGCCATCAAGACCGCGATGCGCGAGGTCGTGGCCGCGGGCGGCACGCCGATCCATGCGGGCAAGGAGGAGTTCGTCAAGGCCCTGTCCCTGATCAAGGAGGGCAAGCCGGTGAAATATGAAGGCGTCATCGGCCCCGTCAGCTTCGACCAGTACGGCGATATCACCGGTCCGTTCCGCCTGTGGAAAATCACCAATGGCGACGTCACCACCGTGGGCGAACTGAGTGCCGACGAGGTCGGCAAACTGAAAGACGGCAAGTAAGCTTCTGAAGGTGCGAGGGGACCGGCAGGCGCTGTCCTGCCGGACCCCTCGCAGCCATCTTGCGAAGCGGATGCGCGTCGGCGTGTCCTTCGCGATCGTCTTCTTGGCGGATGCCCGCCTGCTTGTCTCGGCATCGCCGCCAAACGTGACGATGCTGTCATGGCCCCGGTTCGATGGCGGGCAGCCATTTGCCATCATCTGAACGCGTATGATGCGCCGTGATGCTGCCGCGCGCCGGCGGCATGCCGAGCGGGTCTGGTCGTCCCGTCTCCTTGGCGAAGGACGACGCCGAGGTCAGGCTCTCCGCCTAGCCGAAAACCTTCCGAATTGCCGTTGATGTCGTGCCCGTCCAAGATGACGGAGAGACTGTCGCGTTCAGCCGCGTTTTTCCGAGTCCCTCGCGGTCCGGAGCGGCACGCTCCTGTGTGATCGTCACCCCTTGTAAATGTCATCCATATGTGAACACTATATTCACATAAGAAGGCATGAGGCGGGCCATCGGGAGATGTACAGCAGCCTTGCTGCTGGCACGCTCCCGCCTGGAACGGTCTGGCCAGCCGTCCGATCGCTCCTCTGAAAACCTCGGCGATCTCGCCGTCATCGAAAAGTCAGCGTCATGCCCCTGTCCGATCTCCCGACCTCCGTTTCCTCCTTCGCCACCACAGCGGAGAGAGATGGTTCAGACCTTCCCTTGAGCGGACTGCTCGTCTTGGACATGAGCCAGTTCCTGTCCGGCCCGTATTGTTCGCTGCGGCTGATGGATCTCGGCGCCCGCGTCATCAAGATCGAGCGTCCCGATGGGGGCGACCTTTCGCGGCGGCTTTATCTGAGCGACACCGAGATCGGCGGCGATTCCACGATCTTCCATGCGATCAACCGTGCCAAGGAAAGCCTGGCGATCGACCTGAAGAACACGGACGACCTTGCAGCGCTGTGCAAGCTGCTGGAGCGCGCCGACGTCGTCATCCAGAATTTCCGCCCCGGCGTCATCGAGCGGCTGGGGCTCGACTATCCCAAGGTCAGGGCGATCAATCCCCGCATCGTGTTCTGCTCGATCAGCGGCTACGGCACTGAAGGTCCATGGGTATCGCGGCCGGGCCAGGATCTTCTGGCGCAGTCGCGGTCGGGCGTCATGTGGCTGAACGGCGACGAGGGGCAGGGGCCGGTGCCCTTCGGGCTTGCCATCGGCGACATGCTGGCCGGCGCGGCCGCAGCGCAGGGGATTCTCGCAGCACTCGTTCGCCGCGGCGTCACGGGCAAGGGCAGCCATGTCGAAACCAGTCTGCTCGAAGCGCTGGTCGATCTGCAGTTCGAAGTCCTGACCACGCATCTGAACGACGGCCGTCGCTTGCCGAAGCGCTCGGATTTCCGCAGCGCGCACGCCTATCTCTCGGCCCCCTACGGCGTCTATCCCGCAGCCGACGGTTATCTCGCCATCGCGATGACGCCGATCCCTAAGCTCGCGGACCTTCTGGAGATGGACGAGCTCGCGCCGTTCCGGGACGACCCCGCGAGCTGGTTCACCGCCCGCGACGCGATCAAGGCGCTGATCGCCAAACGCATCTTGGAAAAGACCATCGACGAATGGCTCGCCATCCTGGAGCCGGCCGATATCTGGTGCGCCAAGGTGATGGACTGGAACGAGCTGATGGAAAGCGACGGCTTCCGGCATCTCGACATGCTGCAGACGGTCACGCGCGACGATGGCGTCTCCATCCACACCACGCGCTCGCCGCTGCGCATCGACGGCGTGCGCCCGACGTTCGCGCGTGCCGCCCCGAAGATCGGGGAGCAGAGTGCCGCCATCCGCAAGGAGTTCGGCCTGTGAGCGCGCAATCCATCACGCTCAAGGGCATGACCTGGAACCATCCGCGCGGTTATGATCCCCTGGTCGCCTGCGCGCGTCTCTGGCAAGAACGGACGGGTGTCACCGTTACCTGGGACAAACGGTCCCTGCAGGATTTCGAGACCTATCCTGTCGAGGAGCTGGCGCGCGCCTACGATCTCATCGTCATCGACCATCCGCATGTCGGCCAGATCACGCGCGAGAATTGCCTCGCGCCGCTCGACGTGCCCGGCAAGGCAGCCGAGGCCGAAGCGCTTCGTGCCGGCAGTGTCGGTGCGTCCTTTCCGAGCTATCATTGGCAAGGTCGGCAATGGGCGCTCCCGATCGACGCCGCGACGCAGGTGCAGGCGTTCCGGCCGGATCTCCTGTCCGCACCCCCGCAGCGATGGGGCGAGGTGTTGGAGCTCGCTCGTGCGAGCCGCGTGCTGCTGCCCCTTCGTCCGCCGCACAGCCTCATGAGTTTCTACACGCTGGCGGCCAACCTCGGCACGCCGTGCGTTGTCGATGGCGACATGTTGATCACACCCGAGGCCGGCGCGGCTGCGTTCGAGGCGCTGCGGGAGCTTGCCGCGCTCGTGCCTTCGTCGTGTTTCGAGATGGACCCGATCGCCGTCCTCGAAGCCATGGCGGATAACCGCTCGGCGCATGCCTTGTCGCCGCTGATCTACGGCTATGTCAGCTATGCCATGAAGGGCTTCCGGGAAAAGCCAATCCATTTTCACGACATACCGTCCGCGGGTCACGAAGGGCCGGTCGGCTCTGCCCTCGGTGGCACCGGCATCGCTGTCTCCGCTTTCTCGGCCTCGCCGCGCGAGGCGCTCGATTTCGCCTACTGGATCGCGAGCGGCGATGTCCAGAAGACCGCCTATGCGGCTTCCGGCGGGCAGCCGGGACACGCCGCAGCCTGGGAAGACGAGACGGTGAACGCCGCGACCGCCGATTTCTATCGTGCCACGCGGGCAACGCTGGAGGCGGCCTGGGTTCGGCCACGCCATGATGGCTACATAGCGTTCCAACAGGCGGCGTCTGAGACGATCAATCGCGGCCTTCTGGAAAGGCGGCCGGCCTCGGCGGTCGTCGCCGACCTCAACGGCCTTTTTCGCGAGAGTTTCAAGGCGCGCTAGTCACCTCGTCCTCATCCCCGCCTGGGGAGGTCGAGGCTCCAGAGCTTCAGGGCGTTGCCGGCGAGCAGCGCGTGGCGCTCGGCGTCGCTGCTGGTTGCCAGCAGAGCATGCGTGGCGGCAACCCAGGTCGAGAGACTGCCGGCGAGCGTGCAGACCGGCCAGTCGCTGCCCCAGACCACCCGGTCCCAGCCAAACTGCAGGATCGCAGTTTCCACGTAAGGTCGGATCGTTTCCACCGACCAGCTGTCGGGATCCGTATAGGCGATCAGCCCGGAGATCTTGCAAACGACGTTCGGCCGGCGTGCAACGTTCTTCAACTCGTCCCGCCACAGCGACATGTCGCCCGAACGGATATCGGGCACGCCGCAATGGTCGAGGATGAACGTCACGTCCGGCGCGAGGTCGGCCAGCGCGGCCGCATGACCCAGCTGCCGCGGCAGGGTGCAGAGATCGAAGGTGAGGCCGGTACCCCCGAGACGTTTGATGTTGTCACGAAAAACGGCGCTTTCCGAAAGCGAGTCCGGCATGACGTGCAGGACGCGGCGAAACCCCTTGACGAGCGGATTGTCGCGCTGGCGCTCCAGCATCGCGGGAAACGTCTCATCCTCCGGCCGGCAGGCGGCGATAGCGCCGACGATCAGGCTTTCGGGCGTTGCTGCCAGTTGCCCGACATGCCGCGTCTCCGCCTCGATCTCGTCAGCGGCGACATCGACCTCCATGTGCAGGCTTGCGGCGATACCGCAACGGAGCGCCTCCTGGCGATAGGTTTCATAAAGATAGTCCCGATCGAGCGCCGGCACTGCGGAAAGCCAGGGATAGGTGAGCGCCGTCTTGTCGATCAGATGAAGATGGGTGTCGATGATCATGGATGCTCCTCCCCGGGCAATGCGCGCGCAACACTCTCACAGGCAGGCAGAGGTTTCAAATAAGAATGCAGTCGCCCGCCGACAGTGCGGAGCCTCAAGCCTCTGCCGGCGCATCGTGCTGCACATCGGAGCCTGCCAGAAGGGAGAGCTGCTCGGCGGTCTTCTGCAGGAGAGAGATCGTGGTCGAGATGTCCGGCGCCGTCGGTGCGTTGACGAGGCTGATATAGGGAACGGTCAGAGCGGCGATGCTGCGGCGGTCCGGCCCGAGAATGGGCGCCGACAGGTTGAACACGCCAGCCGTCTGGGCGCTCGCCATCATCTCGTAGCCGCGGGCGCGGATTTCGTCCAGGCGCACGAAGAACTCCGGCGTCAGCCCGATCTCCGTCCGGCTCTTCACATGCTCGGAAATCATCATCTCCCGTTCCTCCGGCGGGCGAAAGGCGAGGAGCACATGGCCCGAGCCGGTATCGAACAGACTGATATGCGAGCCGACACGAATGGAAATGCCCCAGTAATCCGGGGCTTCCTGTTGCGCGATGACGACGGCCGAGCCACGGTCGAACACCGCGAGCTGGTTTGCCTGCCGCGTCCGCTGGGCGAGATCGCGCATCAGCGGCGTCGCATAGGCGGCGAGACGACGCGTCGGCGCGTGCAATTGCGCCAACCCGAACAGCTTGAGCGTCAGCGAAAATCGGTCGCCATCGATGCGGGTGATGTAGCCGCGCCGCACGAGGCGATCGAGCATCCGGTAGAACTCGTTGGGGCTGCGATTGAGTTTTTTGGAAATCTCCGCCTGTGTCAGCCCACCATCGACACCGGCCAGAAGCTCGAGGATATCCAGCCCCTTGTCCAGCGCCGGTGCGCGGTAGCGATCGTCTTCTGCGTCCGACATGTCGGATCCCCTGTGAATATCGAATTCCATATACGAAGATCGAGAGGCCGACAAAACAAACTTGTGCTTGACGCCGCGTGAGAATAGCGTTTGTATATGAATGAACTTCTCGTGGATGGGAGGAACGGCTTCCGAGGAGGCATTCGGTGGAGAACGCCTCATGAAGACGCAGCCGTGCGACCCACGCATTCGCGAATGGGCAATGATGGACGAGGTCTTCCATCATGACGGATGAGGTTGAACGCAGCCCGGACTTCGATCCCGCGAGCTTGCAGCAATGGTGGCCGCAGCCGAGCCGGCCGCGTCCGATCGTCATTTTCGGCGCCGGCAGCATCGTCGGCGATGCACATTTGCCTGCTTACCGGAAGGCAGGCTTCCCCGTCGCCGGGATCTACGATCCGGACCTGGAGAAGGCCCGTGCGATGGCCGCCCGCTTTGGGGTCGAGGTCTTCGCCTCCGCCGAGGAGGCCGCCGCCGTCGAGGGCGCGATCTTCGATCTGGCGACACCGCCCGCAGCACATGCGCGCAGTCTCGCTCTGCTCCCTGAAGGCGCTTATGTCCTCATCCAGAAGCCGATGGGTGCGGATCTGAATGCTGCGACCGAGATCCTCGATCTTTGCCGGCGGCGCAAGTTGCAGGCCGCCGTGAACTTCCAGCTCCGCTTCGCGCCGATGATGCTGGCGCTGCGCGATGCCATCCAGTCTGGATGGCTCGGCGAGGTCGTCGATTTCGATGCGCATCTCGCGCTCGCAACGCCATGGGGCCTGTGGCCGTTTCTCAAAGGCCTGCCACGCATCGAGATCGCCATGCATTCGATCCACTATCTCGATCTCATCCGCGGTCTGCTCGGCGATCCCCAAGGCATTCACGCAAAGACCATCGGCCATCCCAACCACGATGTCGCGCAGACGCGCACGAGCGCGATCCTCGACTATGGCGACCACGTGCGCTGCGCCCTGTCGATCAATCACGACCAGGATTTCGGACGGACGTTTCAGGCCAGCGAATTCCGCATCTGCGGCACCAACGGTGCGGCCTATGTGAAGCTCGGGGTCAATCTCGACTATCCCAGGGGCGAGCCGGACGAACTCTGGATCTTTCCCGCCGGCGGTGATGGCTGGGTCGAGATCCCGCTTGAAGGCACCTGGTTTCCCGACGCCTTCATCGGCCGGATGGCGAATTTGCAGCGCTTCGCGCTCGGCGAGGACGAGACGCTGGTCGGCGCGGTGGACGACGCCTGGCGGACCATGGCACTGGTGGACGCCGCCTATCAATCGAGCGCACAGCCGGCGACGCCCGTACGTCCGCTGCCGGAGGCCTGAGATGATCGAGCAGACGCTGTATTTCGAAGATTACGACCTCGGCCACGCCCGGCTGACGACGGGGCGGACCATCACCGAGACGGATTTCGTCGTGCATGCCGGCCATACCGGCGATTTCTTTCCGCATCACATGGACAGCGAATTCGCAAAGACGCTGCCCGGCGGACAGCGGATCGCGCATGGCACGATGATCTTCTCGATCGGCATCGGAATGACGGCATCGCTCATCAATCCGGTCGCCTTTTCCTACGGTTACGATAGGTTGAGGTTCGTGCGCCCGGTGCATATCGGCGATACGATCAGGACCCGGGTGACGATCTGCGCCAAGGAGGACGATCCCAAGCGGGCGGACAGGGGCCGGGTCATCGAACGCTGCGAGGTGCTGAACCAGCGCAACGAGGTGGTGCTGGCCGCAGACCATATTCTGCTCGTCGAACGAAAACAGAAGTAGGAGAAACCCATGACGACGACAATGACGGGCAGGACGGTGTTGATCACCGCCGCGGCCCAGGGGATCGGCCGGGCGACGGCTCTCGCTTTCGCCAAGGCGGGCGCGACCGTTCACGCGACCGACATCAACCTCGACATCCTGTCCGAAATCGCCAATGAGCCGGGCATCCTCACGCACAAGCTCGACGTCCTCGACGAAGCCGCGGTCAAGGCGATCGTCGCCGAGATCGGTGCCGTGGACGTGCTCTTCAATTGCGCCGGCGTCGTTCACTCCGGCTCGATCCTCGATATGCCGGACAAGGATCTCGACTTCGCCTTCGACCTCAACGTCAAGGCGATGATCCGCACCATCCGGGCGGTCCTGCCGGCCATGATGGAGCGCAAGGACGGCGCCATCATCAACATGGCCTCCGTCGCCTCCAGCATCAAGGGCGTGCCGAACCGCTTCGCCTATGGCACGACGAAGGCCGCCGTCATCGGCCTCACCAAGGCGGTTGCCGCCGATTACGTCTCGGCCGGCATCCGGTGCAATGCGATCTGCCCGGGCACGGTCGAAAGCCCCTCGCTCGAAGGACGCATGCGCGCCCAGGGCGACTACGAGACGGCGCGCGCCGCCTTCATCGCCCGCCAGCCGATGGGCCGGCTCGGCACGGCGGAGGAGATCGCCGATCTCGCCGTCTATCTCGCCGGCGCCACCTATACGACCGGCCAGGCCTATGCCATCGACGGTGGCTGGTCGATCTGACCGCCCGCCCGCCCTTTCAAAGAACTGCAAGGATAATTCCATGAAATTCGTTCGTTACGGTGCCGAGGGCGCCGAGAAGCCCGGCCTGATCGACGCAGCCGGCGCCATTCGCGACCTCTCAGGTCATATCTCCGATCTCTCCGGCGCCGCCATCGATCCCGATGCGCTGGCGAAACTTTCCTCGGTCGATCCGGCATCGCTGCCGCTGGTCTCTGCCGACGAGCGGCTCGGCGCCTGCGTGGCCGGCACGGGCAAGTTCATCTGCATCGGCCTCAACTATTCCGACCACGCCGCCGAAACCGGCGCGACCGTGCCGCCCGAGCCGATCATCTTCATGAAGGCGACCTCGGCGATCTCAGGCCCGAACGACGATCTCCTCATCCCGCGCGGCTCGGAGAAGACCGACTGGGAGGTCGAACTCGGCATCGTCATCGGCCGCAAGGCGAAATATGTGAGCGAGGCGGAAGCGCTCGACTATGTCGCGGGCTATTGCACGATCCACGATGTCAGCGAGCGCGCCTTCCAGACGGAACGCTCGGGCCAGTGGACCAAGGGCAAGTCCTGCGACACGTTCGGGCCGACCGGGCCCTGGCTGGTGACGAAGGACGAGGTTCCCGATCCGCAGGATCTGCGCCTCTGGCTGACGGTCAACGGCGAGACGATGCAGGACGGCACGACGAAGACCATGGTCTACGGCGCGGCCTATCTCGTGTCCTATCTTTCGCAGTTCATGTCGCTGCAACCGGGCGATATCATCTCGACGGGCACGCCGCCCGGCGTCGGCATGGGCATGAAGCCGCCGCGCTACCTCAAGCCCGGCGACGTGATCGAACTGGGGATCGACGGTCTCGGTTCGCAGCGCCAGACCGCCCGCGCCGACGCCTGATCTCCCTCAACCCTCTCCGGAGCCCCCATGACCCGCATTACAGACCTGCGCGTGTTCGACCTGCGCTTTCCGACGTCCCAGAGCCTCGACGGCTCGGATGCCATGAATCCCGATCCGGATTACTCGGCAGCCTATGTCATTCTCGACACGGACACGCCCGGTCTCTCGGGTCATGGCCTGACCTTCACCATCGGCCGCGGCAACGAGATCTGCTGCATGGCCATCCAGGCGATGCGGCATCTCGTCGTGGGCACCGAGCTTTCCAAGGTTCTGGAAAACCCCGGCCGCTACTGGCGGCATCTGACGAGCGACAGCCAGTTGCGCTGGATCGGGCCTGAGAAAGGCGCAATGCACCTGGCAACCGGCGCGGTCGTCAATGCCGTCTGGGACCTGCTCGCCAAGCAAGCCGGCAAGCCGGTGTGGCAGATGGTCGGCGAGATGTCGCCCGAAGAGATCGCCGACATCGTCGATTACCGCTATCTCACCGACGTGCTGACCCGCGACGAGGCGATCGGCATCCTCACGCGCGCCGAGCCCGGCAAGGCCGAGCGCATGGCCGTGCTGCGGAAGGAAGGCTACACCTGCTACACGACGTCGGCCGGCTGGCTCGGCTATGACGACGACAAGCTGCGCCGGCTCTGCCAGGAGGCGATCGATGCGGGGTTCAACCACGTCAAGATGAAGGTGGGCCGCGATCTCGAGGACGATATCCGTCGCCTGACGATCGCGCGTGAGGTGATCGGCCCCGATCGCTATCTGATGATCGACGCCAACCAGGTCTGGGAGGTCGGCGAGGCGATCGACTGGGTCAAACAACTCGCCTTCTGCAAACCCTTCTTCATCGAGGAGCCGACGAGCCCCGACGATGTTGCCGGCCACCGCAAGATCCGGCAGGCGATCGCGCCGGTCAAGGTCGCAACCGGCGAGATGTGCCAGAACCGCATCATGTTCAAGCAGTTCATCGCCGAGGGCGCGATCGACATCGTGCAGATCGACAGCTGCCGCATGGGCGGGCTGAACGAGGTTCTCGCCGTCCTGCTCGTCGCCGCGAAATACGAGCTGCCGGTCTGGCCGCATGCCGGCGGCGTCGGGCTGTGCGAATATGTCCAGCATCTCTCGATGATCGACTATATCGCCGTGTCCGGCACGAAGACCGACCGCGTCATCGAATATGTCGATCATCTGCACGAGCATTTCCTCGAGCCCTGCGTGATCGAAAACGCCGCCTACATGCCCCCGACCCAGCCGGGATTCTCCATCGAGATGAAGGCGCAGTCGATCGCGGATTATACGTTCAAGGGCTGATCGAGGGCTCTGCTTCTCGTGAGTTTCCGAAGCCGGGCTGTTCGCAGCCCGGCTTTTTCGTGCGCGGAAGGAACGCCGCGTACGGGCGGTGGAAGAAGCACATTTCATAGAAGCCACCGCCATCGACGACGATCCGTTCGATGTCATCGTGCCAGGTCGTGGCGCCGGGGACGTAGGTCTGCCATTCCCCAAGAAAGGTCCGATGTGCACTGTTCGGCGCGACGAAATGGCGGATCGGTCCGAGCTCTTCCCGTTGCCGGAGAAGCATGGCGAAAAACCGGGTCGGCGAATGCACCCAGAGCCCACCGTCTGCCAATCGAGCGATCGTCATCCGCACCGGCAGGGGAAGAATGCCCATGGCCATCATCGGGCCGCTGTCGACGATCCAGACATTCGCGGCGACCTGCTTCGGTCGGTCGAGCGGTGGATCGGTGTTCTGTCTGGGTGGCATGGCGCGATCCTCTGTTCGCGCCACAACCGCCATTACGCCGGCGGGGTCCCTCCGGGCGTGATGTCCGGCCGTCAGGCGACGCGGCGCAGTCGCGGTTCGCTATAGGTGAAGGCTGCGAGAAGCTGGCGAAGCGCCGTCGTCTGCGCCGCCAGTTCCACGCTTGCAGCCGTGCTCTCTTCCGCCATGGCGGCATTCTGTTGCGTCGCCTGGTCCATGGCGTTGACCGCGATGTTGATCTCGCGAAGGCCGACCGCCTGCTCCCGACCCGCCTGGACGATCGCTGTAATGTTGACGTCGATCAGGCCGACCTTGCTGACGATGTCCTCCAGCGCGCGCCCGGTCTGGCCGACCAGATCGACGCCGTTGCGCACGATGCCGTTCGAAGCGGCGATCAGGGCGCCGATCTCCTTGGCTGCCTGCGCCGAACGTTGCGCCAGTTCGCGAACTTCCTGCGCCACGACGGCGAACCCTCGGCCCGCCTCGCCGGCACGTGCGGCTTCGATGCCGGCGTTGAGTGCGAGCAGGTTCGTCTGGAACGCGATCTCGTCGATGACGCCGATGATGCTCGTGATCGATTGCGACGAAGAGGCGATTTCGGCCATGGCGGAGACGGCGCGCTCGACCACGGCGCCGGAACGCTCGGCGCCGCTGCGCGTCTGGTTGACGAGGCTGCCGGCTTCCTGCGCACGGGCGCTCGTGTCGTTGACGGTGGTGGTGATCTCTTCGAGTGCTGCGGCCGTCTCTTCGAGGCTTGCCGCATTTTGTTCGGTACGGCGCGACAGGCTGCCGGCGTTCTGGCTGATCTCGTTCGATCCGTCTGCGATGGCAGCGACGCTGATGCCGATATTCTCCATCGTGCTGCGCAACTGCGCCATCGTCGCATTGAAGTGATGGCGGAGGTCCTCCATCGAGGGGACGAACGACCTGTCCAGCGTGTGGGTCAGGTCGCCATCGGACATGGCCTTCATCGCGCTGCCGATCTCGGCGATGGCGCTCATGCGCTCGGTCACGTCGGTCGCGAACTTGACGACCTTGCAGACCTTACCGCGGGAATCCAGAATCGGATTGTAAGCGGCTTGAATCCAGATTTCCTTGCCACCCTTGCCGATACGCACGAATTCGTTCGCGATGAACTCTCCGCCGGCCAGCCTGGTCCAGAAGCTCTTATATTCCGGCGTGGAGACATGATCCTTTCGGCAGAACATGCTGTGGTGCCGTCCGGCGATCTCGCTCAGCGCGTAGCCGAGCGTCTTGCAGAAATTCTCGTTTGCCGTGATGATCTCGCCGGTCGGGTGGAATTCGATGACGGCCTGAGAGCGCGAGATGGCATCGAGCTTGCCGGCATCCTCGATGGCCTTTTCCTTCGCCGCGGTGATGTCAGCGGCGAATTTCACCACCTTGTAAGGCTTTCCGTTCTTCATCACGGGATTGTAGGTCGCCTGGATCCAGATCTCGCGACCGCCTTTGCCGATGCGCTTGTAGGCTCCGGCGTCGAAGGTGCCGCTGCCCAGCCGCTTCCAGAATGCCACGTATTCGAAGGAGGCCGTCGTCTGAGGATCGCAGAAGAGACGATGATGCTGGCCGACGATCTCCCCCATCGTATAGCCAAGCGCCCGGCAGAAATTCTCGTTCGCCCGCAGGATGTTCCCCTCAAGGTCGAATTCGATGATCGCCTGAGATTTGGAGAGCGCATCCGAGATATCGGATCCCTGTCCCGCGGCCTGGTTCAATCCAAACATGTGCCCCACTCGTTTCTCAAAGGTTCGTCACTCTGTCGACGCGAAGCTCCCGCGCGCCGCAGACCGTCGCCGATTTCAGTTGCTGCCGTTCGAAGAATGAAACCCCATGGACGACCGCCGTCCCTGAGTGATCTGCAGAGACCGTCGCGGTCGGTCAGTCGGGATATGCCAAGCAATGTCTCGAAACGCGAGGCCCGCGCCAATGGCGGGTCTGACCGCAGCAGGCGCTGCGGCGTCACGCAAAAGACGTGACATGTTCAACATCCCCAAACCTCAAAGTTGCCGTTCAACCAAGCCCCCTCGGTCAATCGTAAGTTTGCGCTTAATTGTCTAATGGGCCGTTAACTGTCGAGCCCCCTTTCCTTGCATGTGTCGCGCTTTTCTATCTGAAGTTATTATCATCCTGTAAAATCATCATAGACGAGCCATTCGTGGACGCACGCCTCCCGGCGTTTGGACGATGATGTGCAATCGCGGCGCCTTCGTGCCGATCCAGGCGTGTGTTACCCTCATCGACATTCCACCACGTTTCTTTAAGAAATACCTTATATATACGACTGTCCGTCCAGAGGGACGTCTTTTCCGCGCGGCCGGCGGCTCGGTCACCATCGACGGATGCGTTTTAACGCAGGTTTGGCCCGCAAGCTGCGGCTGGCAGGCATGACGGCCGTCCCAGACACACTGTCGATATCATCATATTCATAAATCGTCTTGTATGATGATTGGATATCTGCTGTTATCGTCGCCAAGCGCGGTGATCGGCGAACGCAGACCCCCGCGTCGTGAAGCAGACTTGCCGCGGTGCGGCGGGATCGGATCGAACCCAGTTGGAGGCGTTGATGAGAAGACCGCGGGATCGTGTCGTATTTCTGACGGAGACGCCCAGCAGCGACGCCGCGGTCAAGCGTCCGCGCGTGCAGAAGAACGTGACGCGGTCTCTGGCCACCGATATCTGCAACGATCTCTTTCCGCCCAACGGCATGTTGCCGACGGAAGGCGAGCTTTGTATCCGCTACGGTGTCAGCCGCACGGTGATCCGGGAATCGCTCAAGATTCTCGAATCCAAGGGTATGGTGCGCGGGCGCTCGCGCATCGGCACCCAGATCTGCCCGCGTGAGGACTGGAACCTCCTCGACCGGCAGGTGCTGGAATGGATCGGCCCCCGAATCTTCGATCTCGATCTTCTCCAGAGCATCCTCGACGCGCGCCGCGCGACGGAGCCCTATGCCGCGGAACTGGCTGCCGAGCGCGCGACCGTGCAGGAGATCGCGGACATCGAGAGCGCGTGGCAGCGCATGAAAGAGGCCGAAGGTGATGTCGAAGCCTTTACGGCGGCCGATGTCGCGTTTCACACCAATCTGATGAAGGCGAGCCACAACCAGGTCTTCATGCAACTGTCGAGCATCATCCAGGCCGCGCTCGAATTTTCCCTTCACGCCTCCAACGAGGCTGTCGATGCCAGGGACGAGGCGGTGGAGATCCATCGCGCCTTGATCGAAGCCTTGAGGGTGCGGGACAAGGCCGCCGCTCGGGCCTCGTCGTTGCAGATGCTGGATCTTGCGGCTCGCGATCTCGCAACCGCACTGCGAAAACATCCGCGCCATCCCTCGTCCTGAAACCGACCCCGTCACCGTCAAACGCCAACCTAGAGACAACCCTCATGAAAATCACGAAACTGACCACCTACATCGTGCCGCCGCGGTGGATGTTCCTCAAGATCGAGACCGACGAGGGCATCACGGGCTGGGGCGAGCCCGTGGTCGAGGGCCGGGCGCTGACCGTGCAGGCGGCCGTCCACGAGCTTGAAGACTACCTGATCGGCAAGGACCCGTTCCTGATCGAGGACCACTGGAACGTGATGTATCGCGGCGGCTTCTACCGCGGCGGCGCGATCCACATGAGCGCCATCGCCGGCATCGACCAGGCGCTGTGGGACATCAAGGGCAAGGCGCTCGGCCAGCCGATCCACTCGCTGCTGGGCGGCCAGGTCCGCGACAAGATCAAGGTCTATTCCTGGATCGGCGGCGATCGTCCGAGCGATGTCGCGAACAATGCCCGTGAGGTCGTCGCACGCGGCTTCAAGGCCATCAAGCTGAACGGCTGCGAGGAAATGCAGATCGTCGATAGCTGGGACAAGGTCGAGCGTGCCGTCGAGACGATCGCCATCATCCGCGAGGCGATCGGTCCGCATATCGGCATCGGCGTCGATTTCCACGGCCGCGTGCACCGGCCGATGGCCAAGGTGTTGGCAAAGGAGCTGCAGCCCTACAATCTGATGTTCATCGAAGAGCCCGTGCTTTCGGAAAACCGCGAGGCGCTGAAGGAAATCGCCAATCATTGCTCGACGCCGATCGCGCTCGGAGAGCGGCTCTATTCGCGCTGGGATTTCAAGCAGGTGCTCTCCGACGGCTATGTCGATATTCTCCAGCCGGATCTGTCGCATGCCGGCGGCATCACGGAATGCCGCAAGATCGCCGCGATGGCCGAAGCCTATGATGTGGCGCTGGCGCCGCATTGCCCGCTCGGACCCATCGCGCTGGCCGCCTGCCTGCAGGTCGATGCCGTCAGCTACAACGCATTCATCCAGGAGCAGAGCCTCGGCATCCACTACAACAAGGGCAACGATATCCTCGACTACATCTCCAACAAGGAGGTCTTCCACTACGAGGACGGCTTCGTTTCCATTCCGCAGGGACCGGGCCTCGGCATCGAAGTGGACGAGGACTATGTGATCGCCCGCGCCGCCGAGGGTCACCGCTGGCGCAACCCGCTGTGGCGTCATTCCGACGGCAGCGTTGCCGAATGGTAGGCGTCCGATCGCTCTAGTTCTTTCTTGTGAAAGCATTGTGCGACACCGAAGCGATCCCGCTTCGGCCGAAAATGCTTCATTGGCCTTCTAGACATCAAAAGCATCCCGACCGCCGGTGCCCCAGGGGTATCGGCGGTCGGCGTCTACACCGCGTGATAGGCGCGGTCGAAGTAGAACAGCGCCTTGCCCTCCGCGCGGGACGCGGTGGAGACCACGCGGCAGAACAGAACGTCGTGCGTGCCCTGCGCGACCGTACTTTCGATCACGCAGTCGAAGGAGACGAGCGCGTCGTCCAGTGCCGGGGCGCCCGTTGAGAGGACAGACCAGTCGGCGGCCGCGAAGCGCTCATCCGCCGGGGTCTTTCCCCCGAAGAGCTGCGACAGCGCCTGATGCCCGGCGGTCAGCGTGTTGACGCAGAGCACCTTGTTGGACGTTACGGCGCCGTAGACCGAGGCCGAGCGGTTGAGGCAGACGAGGAGGGTCGGCGGGTCGTCGGTGACGCTGCAGACGGCGGACGCCGCAAAGCCTGTCCGTCCGCCCGGGCCATCCGTGGTGATGATGTTGACCGCGGCGCCAAGCTTCGCCATCGCGCCGCGGAAAGCCGCACGCCGTGCATCGCTGTCTGTGATCTCCGCAAGATCCGTTCGAATGGAAGCGGCAATATTCATGAAGCGTTGACCTTCGTGTGGTTCGAACCCGTGAGAAACCGCTGCAGCCGGAGATTGAAGAGGCTGGGATCGACCACGTTGACGGCATGGCCGCCGTGATCGACGAGATCCAGTGCGGCATTCGGTAGCCCATCTGCCAGCCTTTGCGAGCGTGTCCAGGGAACGAGAAGATCGTCCTTGGTCGCGATCACCAGCGTCTCGTGGGGGATGTCGGAAAGCCTGGCATCGACGTCGAACGCGCGGAGCGCGGCGATGCGGCGCAGGACGTTCGTTTTGCCTTGAAAATGCGCGATACCATGCGCTTCGTCCGCCGCAATCCGGTCGGCATGTTCCGCCATCCAGACCGCTGGGTAGAGAAACAGCGGCTGCGCCTTGACGAAGGCGGGCACGCCGGATTTTTCCAGAAGTTCGATGCGGATGTCGAAGCAGCGGCCCGAATGCGGATCGGCCTTGCTCCAGGCATTGATGAGCACCAGACGGCCGACGCGGCCCGGTTGGCGCAGCGCGAGATCGAGACCGATGAGCCCGCCCAGCGCGTGACCGACGAAATCGACCTGGTCGATCTCCAGCCTATCGAGAAGATCCAGCACGTCATCCGCCATCGCCGCGATGCCGCCGGTCTCCGGCACTTCGCCGCCCGTTCGCCCCGTGCCGCGATGATCATAGGTCACTATGCGGAAATCATCCGCCAATGCCGGAATCTGCTCCGCCCAATAGGTGCCAGACCCGCCGAGGCCGGAGGACAGCAGGAGGGTGCGGGCGGCCGGATCCGTCCGGCCGTGGAGTTCGAAATGCATGTCCTGGCCCTTCCAGAGCGTTTCTGCTTGTCCTCGAACCGCGAAAACGCGTCGCACGTTTTCTGGGCGTGCCGTCAACGGATATGGGCGATGGTCGCGATCTCGATCAGCGCGTCGGGCTTGACGAGGCCGCACTGGATGCAGAACCGGGCCGGCTTGTCGCCCGGGAAGTATTCGGCATAGACGGCATTCACGGCCTGATAGTTCGCCCAATCGGTGAGGAAGATGTGGTTCATGGTCACGTCGTCCATCGTGCCGCCGGCGGTCTCGATCACCGACTTGATGGTTTCGAGCACATGGCGCGTTTGCGCGCCGGCGTCGCCGATGTGGACCACGTCGTTGTTCTTGTCGAAGGGCAGGGTGCCCGAGACATAGACGACGCCATCCGCAAGGGTGCCTGGCGAAAACGGGGCGATCGGCTTGTGCGTGCCTTCCGGGACGATGATGGACTTCGGCATGGTGTCTCCTTGAACGGACGTTGTGTATTGTGGTTTCCGGGTTCAGATCTTGTCGGGTGCGACCTGCGAGATCGCGCCGCAGAAATCGTTGACGGTCGATACCCAGCCGAAAAACTTTTCGACATTGTAGACCGTGGCCTGCTGGATGAAATCCGGGCCGAGATGATGCGTCGCATCCTCCAGCATGATCCCGAAATATTCGAGATGGAAGGCATCGCGCAGCGAGCTTTCCACGCAGACATTGGTGGCGATGCCGACGAAGACGAGATTGCGAATGCCGCGCGCACGCAACACGCTGTCCATATTGGTGTTGAAAAACCCGCTATAGCGCGTCTTCGGCACGAGGATATCGCCCGGCTGGGGCTGCAGCTCGTCCACGATCGCATAATCCCAGGTGCCCTTGGCGAGGAGCTGCCCCTGCAATTCCGGGCGCGCGCGCATCGTCTTCAGCGCATTCGACTTGTGCCAGTTCGGTGAACCCGGGCCGCCGGCCTCCACATAATCCTTGTCCCAGCCGTTCTGAAAATAGACGACGAGCACGCCGGCCGCGCGGGCCGCATCCAGCGTCTTCTTGATGTTGGCGATCGTGCCCTTGGCGCCGGCGATGTCGAAGCCGGCGAGATCGACATAGCCGCCCTCGGTCGAGTAGGCGTTCTGCATATCCACGACCACCACGGCCGTTTCGTTCGGCTTCAGGCTGATCGGCTCTGGCCGCGCCGGCAGGGTCACGCTCTGCACGTGGCGGCGAGGCAACTGGTAGCCGGCGGTGACGGTGTCGCTCATTGTGCGGCCTCCAGTGTCATCGTGCGCACATGTTGGCGGCAGGCCATCAGCGGCTGGATGCGCGTTCCGAAATCCTCGACGCCCTTGAGGAAGTCGTCGAAGGTGAGCAGCACGCCGCCCGTGCCGGGAACCGTCGGCACCTCGTCGAGAAGGCGGGCCACCGTTTCGAAGGAGCCGACCAGCGTTCCCATGTTGATGTTCACGGCCGAGACCGGATCGGCCATCTGGCGGACGTTGGTGTCCGTGCCGGAGCGCGTATCGGCAGCGCCCTGGATGCCGAGCCACTGGATTGCCTCCTGATCGGCGCCGGCCTTGTAGTGTTCCCACTTGGCGCGGGCGGCCTCGTCGGTCTCGTCGGCGATGATCATGAAGAGGACGAAGGACGAGACCTCCCGGCCTGTCTTTTCCGTCGCGGCGATCAACCGTTCGGCGGCGGGCGCAAAGGCCTTGGGCGTGTTGACGCCGACGCCGAAGCAGAAATTGTAATCGGCATACTGCGCCGAGAAATCCATTCCGGCCGTGGACGAGCCGGCGCAGATGATCTTCATGTCGGCCTGGGGGCGGGGAGACAGGCGGCAATCCTCCATCTGGAAGAACTCGCCCTTGAGGTCGCTCGTTCCGGTTTCCCACAGATCGCGCAGGACGGTCGCGTATTCGGCCAGATATTCATACCGCTTCGAAAAATACTCGTCGCCCGGCCACAGTCCCATCTGGGAATATTCCGGACGCTGCCAGCCCGTGACGAGGTTGAGGCCGAAGCGGCCATGGGAAATGCTGTCGATGGTGGAGGCCATGCGCGCCACGATGGCCGGCGGCATGACGAGGCTGGCGGCCGTCGCAAACAGCTTGATGCGCGTGGTGACGGCGGCAAGGCCCGCCATCAGCGTGAAGGATTCCAGATTGTGGTCCCAGAACTCGGTCTTGCCGCCGAAGCCGCGCAGCTTGATCATGGAGAGCACGAAATCGAGACCGTATTTCTCGGCCTTCAGCGTGATTTCCTTGTTCAGCTCGAAGGTGGGCTTGTACTGCGGAGCATTCTCCGAGAGCAGCCAGCCATTGTTGCCGATCGGGATGAAGATGCCAATTTCCAAGGTGCGATCCTCTCGTTGTCCGCCTGAATCCGGCCTCTGGGCTCGGTTTCCGCGACAAACCTGCACCGAAAAAAACGAAGGCACCAGCGATAAATTTATCAAAAGGTAAAATTTTTATCGTCCGGTAAAATTATGCGTAACCTGTTGGCAGCGTGCTGAAAATTTGACCTGCACACGCATAAACCATGGGCAATTCTGCCTCTCGCAGAGGACCATCGGCGCTTCAGGAGACGCGGTCTACAGGCCGCTCAGAGCACGGTTCGCAAAGATCGAGGCCAGCAAGGGCCATTCGGAAATTTCGTCGAGGGGAGTGTGCCACGTCGTTCCGGCTTCAAGCACAGAGGTGGCGTGCGGTGCGCAGCGGGCCCGTCTTGCGGTCCCAGCGCTCTGCGGGGAGGGGATCCGGCAGCGTCGCCATGCAGCGGCCGTCGCGTTGGTGATCCGTCAGAGATCGGGTGACCGTGCCGCTGCGCCTGGCGCATCCGGCACGGTCGTCAGCGTATTAGCCCTTCTTGCCCGAAGTGGCGGCCTTGACCTGCGAACCCAGCGTCGGTGCAGGGGCTGCGGCTGCCTTGTCCTTCTTGGGCTTGCGGGTTTCCTTGTTGCCGCGAACTTGACCTTTGGCCATGGTGTCCTCCGAAAGTGATTGGGGCTTCGGCTGGCTTACCAGACAAAGCCCATGAGCGTGCAGTAGGTGATGAAGATCAGCGACAGAGCGGGCGTTACCTTCACGAGGAAGAGCGCCGTCTGGGATGTGACAGTCGGAACGAATGCGGTCGACGTGGAAGACATGATGTCCCCCTTAGCTTGGGGCCAGGGTGTCATCACCCCGAAGCGGCAGCGCCCGCATCATATGCTGCCGAAGGCATCATCTTGCGCCTAAATCGGTGACTTGGCAATGGGTTGCGCGGTCAGGAGGGCCTGACGGGACGGGCTTCCCGGGTGTTTCCGCCGTGCGTCAGTACTTCTTCTTCCGGAAGATCTTGTTGCCCTTCGGCCCGGTCGAAACAGGCGTCTTTTCGCGATTTTCGGCAAGGAGCCCGCGCCAGCGTTCCAGGCGCCCGGCGTCCAGCGTGCCCGCGGCAATGGCAGCCTGCACGGCACAGCCCGGCTCGTGCTGGTGGGTGCAATCGCGGAAACGGCACAGCGGTGCGAGCTCGATGATCTCCGCAAACAGCGTATCGATGCCATCCGTGACGTCGCTGACGTAGAGCGTCCGGATGCCGGGTGTGTCGATCACCCATCCGCCGCCGGCAATCGGATGAAGAGAGCGGGCGGTCGTGGTATGGCGGCCTTTCGCATCGTGCTGGCGGATTTCGCCGGTCCTCTGCTGGGCCTCGACCCCGGAACCGGCCAGCGTGTTCACGAGCGTCGATTTGCCGACGCCCGAGGAGCCGACGAGGGCGACGGTTTCGCCCGGGCCACACCAGGGCGAGAGCTTCTCCAGGGCATCCGGCGAGCGGGCATTGAGGACCACGACCGGAAGCTCTCGCTGCAGCGCGCGCGCCTGCATCTCGAAGGTCGCGGCATCCTCTACGGTATCGGCCTTCGTCAGCACGATCACGGGTCGGGTTCCCGCCTGGTTCGCCATGATGAGGTAGCGTTCGAGCCGCGCGGGGTTGAAATCCGCATTGCAGGACGTGACGATAAAGAGCGTATCGACATTGGCGGCGGCAAGCTGCTGTCCGTGGCTCCCCTCGGTCCGGCGCTGCAGCACGGTCTTGCGCTCCAGCCGCCGCACGAAATCGCCGGTCAGCGGCGACGAGAGCACCCAGTCTCCAACGGCGAAATCGGCCGTGTTCGTATTCGGCGGAAGGTTGACATCGGCAGGGCCGTACGCATCGATGACATCGATGCGCGAGCGATGAACCGAGGACACGCGGAGAACCCGCAGATCGATCTCGTCAGACGACAATTGTTCGGAAAACGCGTCGGACCAGCCCATCAGGCGCAGGCGGTCCGTTTCGCCGAAGGCCGTCAAAGCCGCGTCCGAACAAAGGTGAGCGATATCATGGCCGGGCCTTCGGTGCTGGTGTTCGTGAGTCCATCGGGCAGATGCACGGCCACGCCGTGCATCCCATCCCTATATGAACGACCGACGCGTGCCTGCAAGCCCTGATGTCGCAATCGACGTCGCAGTGGAGACAAGTCGAGAGGCGACGAAATGGCGAGACGCCGGTTACTTGTTCTGGAGCAACCAGATTTTGCCGGCCATCGTGATTTCATGCGGGGTTTCCAACGGCGCGCTGTCGGCCTCGATAGCGCGGAGAAGGCCCATGCCACGCAGTTCGTCGAGCGTCGTGGTCGTCACGAACTTAATCTTCTGCGGGCGTTCCTTGAACCGGTCGGTCTTCGCATAGGTGATGGTGGCGTTCTCATGCGTCCACTTCTTGGCCTCCTGCGGGAAGAGATTGCCGTCCTTGGCAAGCTTCAATCCCCGGATCTGGGTCGGCGTCAGTGTAAGAGTGGTCATGTCTGGTCCTTCAAGTGGGATATGCGCCCATCCCACATCTATGGGCCACGATCTCGCGATCTCACGGGCACGGCAGTCTGCCAGCGGTTGCCCGCCAATGGAAAGGGTAGAGCAGGCGGGCCTTGCGAAACGCCGTCGGATCTGTCGCTTGATACAGCGATTTAACGTGCTGCACCGAACGTCGGGGCTTCGGCGGGGAAGCCCGCCGGATCGTCGGTCGGGCGAGGCCCGAGCTCCGATAACCGCGATCGATCAGAGGAGATGCGGCACCTTGCCCTTGCCAATGCCGACCTTAGAGTGTTCGGCACTTGTGTTCATTCTATCAGACAACGGGATGGCGGCGACAGGCACCGCCATCGACCGATTGTCGGGCAATCAGCCCTGGCGGGCCTTGCGGGCCGCATAGCGGCGGTCGCGTTCGGCCTTGCGGGCTGCCTCGTCGGCCACGACGCGCGCAACGCGGTCGTTGACTTCCGCCTGCTTGGCTTCGGCTTCCGCGCGCTCGTTGGCTTCCGCCGCCGCAGCCGCTTCCGCCGCTTCCGCCATCAGCCGGTCGTTCTCTGCCTTCTTGAGAGCGTCACGTTCGGCGCGACGCGCCTCGCGCGCCTTTGCGGTCGCTTCGCGGGCCGCAAGCTGTGCCTGCATTTCAGGATCGGTCGGCTTGGGGGCTGCAGCAAATTTTGCGAGAAGCTGCTTCTTGGCTTCGATCGCCGTCTTCCGGCGTTCGTTGAAGCCATTGTCGTTCGGGTGTCTCAACGTGTCTTCCTTGTTCTACTTTCTCGATGGCAGCCGAGCTGCCGCGTCTTCCGTCACGGACCGGATCCGTGGCATCCCACGCTTAGCGGGTCGGCGACCTGCCGGCCCTCATGTAGCCAGCCGTCGCATCATGCCTCAAATCCGCGCCGACCGAAAGAACGTGCGTCGTCGGCGCGTGCCGGAAACGCTGCCAATCGTGATTGTCAGCCGACGCAAAAAGGCCAGGCATCCGCCTGACCTTTCATCATCTCATGCTTCCACTGCCGGTACATCCGCGGTCAGGGGGAGCGAAAGACTTAAGCCGCCTGGAGCGAACCGGCGGACATCTTGCCCGACTTGCGGTCCTTCTCGAGCTCGAAGCCGAGCTTCTGGCCTTCGACGATTTCGCGCATGCCAGCGCGTTCGACGGCCGAGATGTGGACGAAAACGTCAGCAGAGCCGTCGTCCGGCTGGATGAAGCCGAAGCCCTTGGTGGCGTTGAACCATTTTACGGTGCCTGTGGTCATGACAAACCCTTTCAGTGCAATATTCGTTGCCCACCATACGACGCATGGCAGGATTTCTGTCGACTTTTGAGAGGGGATTTTATCACGAGGCGCGAGGCGCAGCAAAAAAACGATCTGCAAACAAAGTATCGATGAACACCGTGTACGGCAGAAGACACGGTTTGTCAAACGCGGCAGGCAAAAATGCGGGAGGGCGCACACAGAATAACAAAGAGGAGGCTCCGAAATACTGTCATAGAACTGCGAAACGGACGCAACCTGTCGGTGAGCGTGTCCGCGAAATCGCTTGTGGACGTTTTCGAAACGCCGTCGATTCCATGACCGCAATGCGGAATTGCTGCTAGTGTCGCGTTTTACATTCCACACGAGGACATGATTGATGGCGATCACCCCCCGCCGGCCCATGAGCGCCAAGGATGCAGCCGAAGCGCTGTTCAAACCCGTCAAGAAGCCGGTCGCGCCGGCCGTCGAGCGTCAGCTCGTTCCGAAGACCCGGGAGATGGTCACGCTGAAAATCGATAGCGATGTTCTCGCACACTTCCAGGCGGGCGGTCCGGGCTGGCAGGAGCGGGTCAATGCGACGCTCCGCGCAGAGATGAAGGACGCTGCAGCGAAGAACAAGGAATAGGTTCTGCAGCGGCGTGGGTCGACGGACCCCGCAGACTGGCGGGCGAGAGCGATCGGGAGAGGAGACGCCCGATCGCTTGGGCGCGTCGCTGGTTGGGACGATAGGGTGAGGAGACTGAAGTGAAGAACGGCGTATCCATTCTCGGTATTTTCGTGGCCGACACGGCCTACCTCGCGGCCCGCATGCCGGTGATCGGCGAGACGATCCGCGGCAGCGGATTTGCCGTCGGGCCGGGCGGAAAAGGCTCCAACCAGGCAGTCGCGGCAGCGCGTGCTGGTGCTGCTGTGTCCTTCATCTCGAAGATCGGTCGCGATACTTTCGGCGATCTCGCGCAAAAAACCTATGCGGAGGCTGGCGTCACGCCGGTTCTGACCGTCATGGAGACGGAACCGACCGGTGCGGCCTTCATCTACGTCAATGACAGCAACGGCGACAATGCGATCATCGTCTATCCCGGCGCGGCCGGCACGATCGCCGTCGAGGATGTCGAGGCGGCGCGCGCGACGATCGAGGGTTCCACCGTTTTCGTCACCCAGTTGGAGCAGCCGGTGGCGGCCGCGCAGCGGGCGCTGGAAATCGCGCGCGGCGCCGGTGTCGTCACCCTGTTCAATCCTGCGCCGGCCGAGACCTTTCCCGACGCGCTCTATGGTTTGAGCGACTACATCATACCGAACGAAACCGAGGCGGCGGCCCTCGTCGGCTTTGGCATCGAAACGCTCGACGATGCGCGGCGCGCGGGCGACGCCTTGATGAAGCGCGGTGCGCGGGCGGCTGTGATCACGCTCGGCGGTCGCGGCGTGCTACTGCACACGTCAGCGCAGTCGGTTCACCTCCCGGTTTTCAGCGTCGGGCCCGTCATCGATACGACGGGTGCCGGCGATGCTTTCGTCGGCGGCTTCTCGGCTGCATTGTCCGTCGGGCGCGATCCCCTGGACGCCGTGCGCTTCGGCTGCGCAACGGCCGGCATCTCGGTCACTCGGCGCGGAACGGCGCCAGCGATGCCGTCTCTCGACGAGATCGAAGCTGTTCTCGCACGCGGCTGACGCGGCCGATTGTGCTCCTTTCGTTTTCTGCCTAGACTGAAGAAAACGAAAGAGGAGGAAACCGTGCTGCTATCATCGCGCCAGAGCGAGATCGTGTCGATTGCACGCGAGCAGGGCCGCGTTCTGGTCGAGGATCTTGCGCTCCGTTTTTCCGTGTCGCCCCAGACGATCCGAAAGGATCTGAACGACCTCTGTGACGGGCGAACGTTGAACCGCATTCATGGCGGCGCGGTCTTCCCGCGGGGCAATGAAAACGTCGAGTATGAAGAGCGTCGGTCGATGGCCGCGCTGGAGAAGCAGGCGATCGGCCGGGCCGCCGCAGCCCTCATTCCCGACAACGCCTCGCTCTTCATCAATATCGGCACGACGACCGAAACGGTGGGCGACGCGCTGGTCGACCATGCATCGCTGATGGTGATCACCAATAATATCAATGTTGCCAATCGATTGCGGGTCTATCCACAGATCGAGGTGGTGATTGCCGGGGGCGTGGTCCGTGGTTCGGACGGCGGCATCGTCGGCGAGGCTGCGGTCGATTTCATCCGCCAGTTCAAGGTCGATTTCGCGATCATCGGCGTTTCCGCCATTGATGAGGATGGCGCCTTGCTCGACTACGACTTTCGCGAGGTCAAAGTCGCGCAGGCCATCATCGCCAATGCACGCCACGTGATTCTGGTGTCCGATTCGTCCAAGTTCGATCGCACGGCGCCGGTCCGCATCGGCCATATCTCCCAGGTCGATACGTTCATCACCGACCGCTGCCCCTCCGACAGCGTCCGCGCCATCTGTCGCGAGCACAAAGTCGAGCTGATGGAGACGGCTTGACGCCTTTTCCAGTCCGAAAGCATCAATTTACATTCACTTTCATTTGACATTCGTTTCGATTTCGTTTTAGATGATCTTGTTTCGCAGATGCGCTCCTATGCTGCATTGCGAAAGGGGTGGAGAAGTATGGCAGGGCAGGAACCATTCGATATCTTCGTCATCGGTGGCGGGATCAACGGCTGCGGCATCGCGCGTGATGCCATCGGTCGCGGATATTCGGTCGGCCTTGCCGAGATGAACGATTTCGCTTCGGGCACCTCGTCCGGTGCCACCAAGCTCATCCATGGTGGCCTGCGCTACCTCGAGCACTACGAGTTCCGGCTCGTCCGCGAATCCCTGATGGAGCGCGAAGTGCTCTGGGCCATGGCCCCGCACATCATCTGGCCGATGCGCTTCGTTTTGCCGTTCCACAAGGGCGGCATTCGTCCGGCCTGGCTCATCCGCCTCGGCCTCTTCCTCTACGACCATATCGGCGGGCGCAAGCTTCTGCCGGCGACGAAGACGCTCGACATGCGGCGCGATCCCGCGGGAAAGCCGCTGAAGCCGCTGTTCACCAAGGCCTTCGAATATTCGGACGGCTGGGTGGATGATGCCCGCCTCGTGGTGTTGAACGCCCGCGACGCCGCCAATCGTGGCGCCGAGATCCTGTCGCGCAGCCGCGTCATCTCGGCCCGCCGAGAGGGCGCGCTCTGGGCCATCGATATTCAGGACGGCAAGGGCGGCCCGGTGCGGCGCGTCACGTCCCGTATGCTGATCAACGCGGCCGGTCCCTGGGTCGATCGGGTTCTGTCCAATGCGGTCGGCAAGAATCAGGTCCACAATGTCCGTCTCGTCCAGGGCAGCCACATCGTCATTCGCCAGAAATTCAACGATCCGAGGGCTTATTTCTTCCAGAACCCCGACGGCCGCATCATCTTCGCCATCCCCTACGAGCGCGATTTCACGCTGATCGGCACCACGGACCAGGATTTCACAGGCGACCCCAAGGATATCCGCATTACCGACGCCGAAACGGACTATCTGTGCAAGGCGGCGAGCGAGTATTTCGCCGAGCCGGTGCGTCGCGAGGACATCGTCTGGAGCTATTCCGGTGTGCGCCCCCTGTTCGACGACGGCGCCTCGAAGGCGCAGGAAGCAACGCGCGACTACGTGCTGAAGGTCGAGGGCGAGGATGGCGCGGCGCCTTTGCTCAACGTCTTCGGCGGCAAGCTCACCACCTATCGCCGCCTTGCCGAGCATGCACTCGAAAAGATCGGCGAGGCGATAGGCAGCAAGGGCTCGCCCTGGACGGGCAAGAGCACGCTTCCGGGTGGCGATTTCGCGCCGACGGGGTACGAGGCCCAGGTGGCGGACCTGAAATCCCGAGCCGCCTTTCTCACCGATCGCCACGCAAGGCGGCTGGTCCGGCTCTACGGAACGCTGGCCCGGAAGATTGTCGGGGAGGCTCCGTCGATCGAGGCGCTCGGGCGGCATTATGGCGCGGATCTCTACGAAGCCGAGGTTCGCTATCTGATCGAGCAGGAGTGGGCGCGCACGGCGGAGGATATCCTCTGGCGCCGCACGAAGCTCGGGCTGAATCTCACGAAGACCGAGGCGAGCGCGCTCGCGGACGATATGCAGGAATTGACGGCGCGCTGCGTCGCCTGAGGCTGCTCCAAGGAGGGAGCGTCGAAGGTGGGGAAGCGAGGGCTGGGAGGAAAGACATGCTGGAACTGACCGATATCACCAAGGTCGTGGGAGCGGATACGCATATCCACCCGACGAACCTCGTGCTGCAGCGCGGTTCGCTGAACGTACTGCTCGGGCCGACCTTGTCCGGCAAGACCTCCCTGATGCGGTTGATGGCAGGGCTCGACAAGCCGACATCCGGCACGATCCGCTTCGATGGCAAGGACGTGACCGGCATTCGCGTGCAGGATCGCTCGGTCGCCATGGTCTACCAGCAGTTCATCAACTATCCCGCCATGACGGTCTATGAAAACATCGCCTCGCCGATGCGGATCGCCGGCAAGGATGCGGCCACCATCGACCGCGAGGTGAAGAAGGCCGCCGAGCTGATGAAGCTTACGCCTTATCTCGGCCGCACGCCGCTCAATCTGTCCGGTGGCCAGCAGCAGCGCACGGCGCTCGCCCGGGCGATCGTCAAGAATGCGAGCCTCGTCCTTCTCGACGAGCCGCTCGCCAACCTCGATTACAAGCTGCGCGAGGAACTGCGCGAAGAACTGCCGAAAATTTTCGCAGCCTCCGGCGCCATCTTCGTCTATGCGACGACCGAGCCGGGCGAGGCACTGCTGCTCGGCGGCCATACCGCCACCATGCACCAGGGCACGATCAGCCAGTTCGGCCCGACCATCGAGGTCTACCGCCGGCCGGCCGATCTCGTCACGGCCAAGACCTTTGCCGATCCACCGCTCAACACGCTGGCCGTGGTGAAATCCGGCGAAAGCTTCCTGCAGGACGGCACGCCGCTGCTGCCGGTTCCCGCCCATCTCCGGAGCATCGCCGACGGCCCGTGCACCATCGGCTTCCACCCCTATCATCTGTCGCTGGACGCAAGCTCGCAAGCCGCGGCCGTGCTTCCGGCCCGCATCATCATCAGCGAGATCGCCGGTTCGGAAAGCTTCGTGCATGTGGAGTGCGCCGGCGCCCGGTGGGTGATGCTGGAGCCCGGCATTCGCATGATCGAGCCGGAAACGGCCGTGAACCTGATGCTCGACACGCGCCATCTCATGGCCTTTTCCACCGACGGACGCGCCATCGACGGCCGTCTCGACAGAGCGGCGTGAGGAGACAGACATGGCCCGCATCAGCCTCGACCATATCCGCCACGCCTACGGCCCGAACCCGAAATCGCCGGCCGACTACTCGCTGAAGGAAGTCCATCACGACTGGGACGACGGCGGCGCCTACGCGCTGCTCGGCCCCTCCGGCTGCGGCAAGACCACGCTGCTCAACATCATTTCCGGCCTCGTCTCGCCGTCGGAAGGCCGCATCCTGTTCGATGGGCGCGACGTCACCAATCTGCCGACGCAGGACCGCAACATCGCGCAGGTGTTCCAGTTCCCGGTGATCTACGACACGATGACCGTCTACGACAATCTGGCCTTCCCCTTGCGCAACCGCCGCGTTCCGGAACCCGAGGTCGATCGCCGGGTCAAGGAAATCCTCGAGATGATCGATCTTTCCTCCTGGGCGAAGAAGACCGCCCGCGGGCTGACGGCCGACCAGAAGCAGAAGATCTCGCTCGGTCGCGGCCTCGTGCGCAACGATGTCAGCGCCATCCTTTTCGACGAGCCGTTGACCGTCATCGATCCGCATATGAAGTGGGTGCTGCGCTCGCAGCTGAAGCGTCTGCACAAGCAGTTCGGCTTCACCATGGTCTATGTCACGCACGATCAGACGGAAGCACTCACCTTCGCCGACAAGGTGGTGGTGATGTATGACGGCGAGATCGTGCAGATCGGAACGCCGGCGGAGCTGTTCGAGCGGCCGCGCCACACCTTCGTCGGTTACTTCATCGGCTCGCCGGGCATGAACGTCATTCCGGCGCGCATCGACGGCACGACCGCCGATCTCGGCGGCGGACAGGTCGCGCTGGGCTTCAGGCCCGAGATCGCGAGCGGCGCCAAGGTCGAGCTCGGCATTCGTCCGGAATTCGTGCGGCTCGGCCGCGAGGGCATGCCGGTGACGATCTCCAAGGTCGAGGATATCGGCCGCCACAAGATCGTCCGCGCGCTGTTCGCCGACCGGCCGATGGCGATCGTGCTCGGGGAAAACGGCGAGATCCCGTCGGAGCCGCGCATCACCTTCGATCCCGCAGCCGTCAATATCTATGCCGACAGCTGGCGGGTCTCCGATCCGTCAATCGCCAACGGGAGGGCCTGAGCCATGGAAAAGACCTGGAACAACAAGGCCTGGTTCATGGTGCTGCCGGTGCTGGTGCTGGTCGCCTTCTCCGCCGTCATCCCGCTGATGACAGTCGTCAACTATTCGGTTCAGGATACGTTCGGAAACAACGAATTCTTCTGGGCCGGCACGGACTGGTTCATCCAGGTGCTGCATTCGTCCCGCTTCTGGGATGCACTGCAGCGCAACCTCTTGTTCTCGGTCATCATCCTGTCGATCGAGATCCCGCTCGGCATCCTGATCGCGCTGAACATGCCGAAAAAGGGCTTCGGCGTGCCGGTTTGCCTCATCCTGATGTCGCTGCCGCTGCTCATTCCGTGGAACGTGGTCGGCACGATCTGGCAGGTCTTCGGACGCGTCGATATCGGCCTGCTCGGCTACACGCTCGCAGCCCTCGGCATCCCCTATAACTACGTCAACAACGTCTTCGATGCCTGGGTCACGCTGATCGTCATGGATGTGTGGCACTGGACGAGCCTCGTCGTGCTGCTCTGCTATGCCGGCCTCGTGTCGATCCCGGACGCCTATTATCAGGCAGCGAAGATCGACGGCGCCTCGCGCTGGTCCGTGTTCCGCTACATCCAGCTGCCGAAGATGAAGCGCGTGCTGCTGATCGCCTTCCTGCTCCGCTTCATGGACAGCTTCATGATCTACACCGAGCCCTTCGTCATCACCGGCGGCGGCCCCGGCAACTCCACGACCTTCCTGTCGATCGACCTCGTCAAGACCGCCATCGGGCAGTTCGACCTCGGGCCGGCCGCCGCCCTCTCGCTCATCTACTTCCTCATCATCCTGCTGCTCTCCTGGATCTTCTACACCGTGATGACCACCAGCGACGCGCAGAACTGATCCGGGGAGGGAGGAGAAACCATGACCACCGCAATGACCGATCCGGCCATCAACGCGCCGACCTCAACGACGGAAAGCCGCGCCGCGGCACAGTCGACGGGCATACGCCTGTCCTGGCTGGTGCCGACGCTCTACATCGTCTTCCTGCTGCTGCCGATCTACTGGCTCGTCAATATGAGCTTCAAGACGAACATGGAGATCACCAGCACCTTTTCGCTCTATCCGCACCAGCCGACCTTGCGGAACTATGCGGTGATCTTCACCGATCCGTCCTGGTACAAGGGCTATATCAACTCGATCATCTATGTCGTCATGAACACGGTGATCTCGGTGCTTGCGGCGCTTCCCGCAGCCTACGCCTTCTCGCGCTATCGGTTCCTTGGCGACAAGCACCTGTTCTTCTGGCTGCTCACCAACCGCATGGCGCCGCCGGCCGTTTTCGCTCTGCCGTTCTTCCAGCTCTATTCGGCCTTCGGCCTCATCGATACGCACATCGCCGTGGCGCTGGCCCATTGCCTGTTCAACGTGCCGCTCGCCGTCTGGATCCTCGAAGGCTTCATGTCCGGCGTGCCGAAGGAGATCGACGAGACCGCCTATATCGACGGTTACTCGTTCCCCCGCTTCTTCGTGAAGATCTACATTCCGCTAATCGCCTCCGGCATCGGTGTCGCCGCGTTCTTCTGCTTCATGTTCTCCTGGGTCGAGCTTCTGATCGCCCGGACGCTGACGACGACGGACGCAAAGCCGATCGCCGCGATCATGACGCGCACCGTGTCCGCCTCGGGCATGGACTGGGGCGTGCTGGCCGCAGCCGGCGTGCTCACCATCATCCCCGGCGCCATCGTCATCTACTTCGTCCGCAACTACATCGCCAAGGGCTTTGCCCTCGGCCGCGTGTAAGGAGACCGACATGAACTTCTCCTGGATGGCGTGGACGCTGCCGACGGTCCTGTTCTTCGTGACGATCCTTGTGCTGCTCATCGGCATGGGCGTCTGGGAATTCCTTTCGCCCGGCGGCAATCCGCGCGTCGGCATCCTGCGCTTCGAGACGACACGGGGGGACCGCCTCTTCGTGTCGCTGCTCGGCAGCGCCTTCATTCACCTGGCATGGCTGGGGCTCATCGGCCCCAACGTGTGGTGGGCTCTTGCCCTGTCCGTTGTCTACGCCGTCGGCGTTTTCAAGCTGGTCTGAGGCACGTGAACGAGACGGGCAAGCCCAGGGGAGGTCCGGGGCGCCCGTGACAGCAATCGCAGATATCTCAAAGGGAGGACTACGCATGCGACGGCACCTTTTAACATCGACGGCAGCCATGCTGCTGGCTCTGACAGGCTCCGCTTATGCGGGCATGGACGAGGCAAAGACGTTCCTGGACGCCGAGATCGGCGATCTCTCGACGCTCTCGCGCGCCGACCAGGAAAAGGAAATGCAGTGGTTCATCGATGCGGCGAAGCCTTTCGCCGGCATGGAGATCAAGGTCGTTTCCGAAACCCTGACGACGCATGAATACGAGTCGAAGACGCTCGCCAAGGCCTTCACCGACATCACCGGCATCAAGGTCACGCACGACCTGATCGGCGAAGGGGACGTCGTCGAAAAACTGCAGACGCAGATGCAGTCCGGCGAAAACATCTACGACGCCTACGTCAACGACAGCGACCTCATCGGCACGCATTGGCGCTACCAGCAGGTGCGCAACCTGACCGACTGGATGGCCGGCGAAGGCAAGGACGTGACGTCCCCGACGCTCGACATCAAGGACTTCATCGGCACCTCGTTCACGACCGCGCCGGACAAGAAGCTCTATCAGCTGCCGACCCAGCAGTTCGCCAACCTCTACTGGTTCCGGTACGACTGGTTCAACGACGAGAAGAACAAGGCGGACTTCAAGGCGAAGTACGGCTACGACCTCGGCGTTCCCGTCAACTGGTCTGCATACGAGGATATCGCCGAGTTCTTCACCGGTCGCGAAATCGACGGCAAGAAAGTCTATGGCCACATGGACTACGGCAAGAAGGACCCGTCGCTCGGCTGGCGCTTCACCGATGCCTGGCTGTCCATGGCCGGCAACGGCGACAAGGGCCTGCCGAACGGTCTGCCCGTCGACGAATGGGGCATCAAGGTCAACGAGAAGTCCCAGCCGGTCGGCTCCTGCGTCGCGCGCGGCGGCGATACCAACGGCCCGGCCGCCGTCTACTCCATCGTCAAGTACCTCGACTGGTTGAAGGCCTACGCACCGCCGGAAGCCCAGGGCATGACTTTTGGCGAAGCCGGCCCGGTTCCCGCACAGGGCACCGTTGCCCAGCAGATCTTCTGGTACACGGCCTTCACCGCCGATGCCGTCAAGAAGGGCCTGCCCGTCGTCAACGAGGACGGCACGCCGAAGTGGCGCATGGCACCGTCGCCGCATGGCGTCTACTGGAAGGACGGCATGAAGCTCGGCTATCAGGACGTGGGTTCCTGGACGCTGATGAAGTCCACGCCGGAAAAGAACGCGCAGGCCGCCTGGCTCTACGCCCAGTTCGTGACCTCGAAGACTGTGGACGTGAAGAAGAGCCATGTCGGCCTAACCTTCATCCGCGAATCGACCATCCAGGACAAGAGCTTCACGAAGCGTGCGCCCGAACTCGGCGGTCTCGTCGAATTCTATCGCTCGCCGGCCCGTGTCCAGTGGTCGCCGACCGGCACCAACGTTCCGGACTATCCGAAGCTGGCACAGCTCTGGTGGCAGGCGATCGGCGATGCCGCCGCCGGCAACAAGACGCCGCAGGAAGCGATGGACTCGCTCTGCGCCGAACAGGAAAAGGTTCTCCAGCGCCTGCAGCGTGCCGGCGTCCAGGGCGATATCGGTCCGAACCTCGCCGAGGAACACGATATCGAATACTGGAACAAGGATGCGGCAGAAAAGGGCAACCTTGCACCGCAGCTGAAGATCGAGAACGAAAAGGAAAAGCCGATCACGGTCAACTATGACGAGCTCGTCAAGAGCTGGCAGAAGTAGGCCTGAAACGGTAGAAAAGGGCCGGGGCGCACCATGCGCCCCGGCCTCTTATTGCAGGCGACGGTACAGGCACCTGCAGGGTCGATGGGGAGACGAGGACGAATGAGCGGTTACATCTTGGCGATCGACCAGGGCACGACATCCACCCGATCGATGATCTTCGACGCGAACATGACGATTGCCGGGGTTTCGGGCCAGGAATTCCAGCAGTTCTTTCCCGATTCCGGCTGGGTCGAACACGATGCCGACGAGATCTGGGAGAGCGTGCTCTCGACCAGCCGCAAGGCGATCGAGAAGGCCGGCATTACCGCCGCCGGCATCAAGGCGATCGGCATCACCAATCAGCGCGAGACGATCGTCGTCTGGGACCGCGAGACCGGCAAGCCCGTCCATCGCGCCATCGTCTGGCAGGACCGCCGCACGGCGCGCTTCTGCGACGACTTGAAGGCGCGCGGGCTTGAGCCGTTGTTCACGGAAAAGACCGGCCTTCTGATCGATCCCTATTTTTCCGGCACGAAACTCGCCTGGCTGCTCGATACGGTGGAGGGCCTGCGCGCCCGCGCCGAAAAGGGCGAGGTATGCTTCGGCACCATCGACAGCTGGCTGATCTACAAGCTCACCGGTGGCCGCGTCCATGTGACCGACGCCACCAACGCCTCGCGCACGCTGCTCTACGATATCTCCGAGAACCGCTTCGACGACGAGCTTCTAGACATCCTGTCCGTTCCCCGCGCCATGCTGCCGGAGGTGAAGGATTGCGCCGCCGATTTCGGCATCACCGATCCCGCGATCTTCGGTGCCGAAATTCCGATCCTCGGCGTGGCCGGCGACCAGCAGGCCGCCGTCATCGGCAATGCCTGCTTCGAGCCCGGCATGCTGAAATCGACCTATGGAACGGGCTGTTTCGCGCTTCTGAACACGGGCGAGGATCGCGTCGTCTCCTCCAACCGCCTCCTGACGACGATCGCCTACCGGCTCGACGGCAAGACGACCTATGCGCTGGAAGGCTCCATTTTCATCGCCGGCGCCGCCGTGCAGTGGCTTCGCGACGAGATGGGCTTCATCTCGAAGTCCTCGGAGGCCGAGGAACTGGCAAAGACCGCCGACCCGAACCAGCATGTCTACCTCGTGCCGGCCTTCACCGGCCTGGGCGCGCCGCATTGGGACCCCGATGCCCGTGGCGCCGTCTTCGGGCTCACGCGCGCGACAGGACCCGCCGAATTCGCACGGGCAGCTTTGGAGAGCGTTGCCTACCAGACCCACGATCTTCTGGAGGCAATGAAGAAAGACTGGGGCGATAAGGGCGAACGCACCGTGCTGCGGGTCGATGGCGGCATGGTTGCGTCAGACTGGACGATGCAGCGCCTCGCCGACATTCTCGCGGCCCCCGTCGATCGCCCGGTGATCCTGGAAACGACGATCCTCGGTGCGGCCTGGCTCGCCGGTTCGCGCGCCGGGCTCTGGCCGGATCGGGCCGGCTTTGCAGAAGCCTGGCAATGCGACCGCCGGTTCAAGCCGGGCGATGACGATGGCGCGCGTCAGGCGGGCATCGACGGGTGGAAAGACTGCGTCGCGCGCTGCCTGACCCATCGCTGAGCGCCACGTGTAGGACGCGCGGAACACCGGGCCTTCCTTGTCAGGTGACAGGTTCGGCCAGCGACAGGCGCTCGGCGATGTAAAGCGCGCGCATGCGTCCCGTGATCGGACCCGGCCGCCCGTTGCCGACCTCTGCGCCGTCGATCGAGACGACCGGCAGGGCGAAGTTCGTGGCCGACGTCACGAAGGCCTCGCTCGCCTGTTTCGCCTCTTCCGGCGTGAAGGCGCGCTCCTCGACCGGAATGCCGGCCGCGCGTGCCAGCGCGACGATGGTCGCGCGGGTGATGCCGGGGAGGATCGCATGCGACAGCGGTCGCGTGACGAGGCGACCCTCGACGGTCACGATATGCGCATTGGCCGAGGTCGCCTCCGTGACGAAGCCGTCTTCCACCAGCCAGGCATCCTGCGCGCCCTGCCGCAAGGCTTCCATCTTCGCCATGGAGGGGTAAAGCAGCTGCACCGTCTTGATATCGCGGCGTGCCCAGCGCTGGTCGGGCACGGTGATCACCTTGATGCCGGTCTGGTTGTAAGGGTTGTCGAGCACGGCTTTCGCCTGCGTAAAGAGCACGAGCGTCGGGCTCGCCGTGCCCGGGAACGCGAAGTCGCGATCTGCCGGGCCGCGCGAAATCTGCAGATAGATCAGGCCTTCGTCGAGCGCATTGCGCGCCACGATTTCGCGGTGGATGGCGAGGAGGTCTTCTGGGGCCATCGGGCAGGCAAGGGCAAGTTCGTCGAGCGAGCGCTGTAGCCGCGCGGCATGGCCGGCATAATCGATCAGCTTGCCGCCGATGACGGCGGTCACTTCGTAAACGGCATCGGCAAAGAGAAAGCCGCGGTCGAAGACCGAAACCTTGGCCTCGGCCTCTTCAAGCCACGCGCCGTCGAGATAGACGATCCTGTTCACGTTCACCTTCACGGTTCCGGTTCCTTGCCGGCGCCGCGTTGATGAAAGGCGCCTGCCGGCAGCGATGCCTTTGCCGCCCCCTGTCTGTCAAGCCACCGGGCTGTATGGACCCGCACGCATGTTGCCGCCTATGGCGAAGCCGGTCCATATTGCCGATATGCGGCGCCCGAGTCGCGCGCCGCCCCGATAGACGGACAGGACCGACACCCCATGCGCTCTCTCTTCCATCTCGCCTATCACGTCACCGATCTCGACGCAGCGCGGCGATTCTACGGCGATGTCCTTGGTTGCGCGGAAGGCCGATCGACGGAGACCTGGGTCGATTTCGACTTCTTCGGCCACCAGATCTCGCTGCATCTCGGCACGCCTTTCGCGGTCACGCGCACCGGAAAGGTCGGCGATCACATGGTGATGATGCCGCATCTGGGCGTCGTGTTGGCGCTGGACGATTGGTTCGAACTGGCAAGCCGCATCGAAAAAGCCGGCATCGCCTTCGACATTCCACCGGTCGTCCGCTTCGAGGGCGAACCGGGCGAGCAGCGCACGATGTTCTTCTTCGACCCGAGCGGGAACCCGATCGAGGTCAAGGGATTCAAGGATTTCGAGGGCGTTTTCGCTCATTGAGATGAGCAAGGCCCAGGATACCGGGAAAGCATTTGGCCGGAGGAGAAGACCTGCATGACGACGATTTACGATCAACCGGAAGAGTTCGCGGCAAGTGCGCTTGAAGGCTATGCCGCCGTCTACGGACGCTTCGTGCGCGCGGTGAAAGGTGGCGTGGTGCGATCGACGCCGCGCGTCGAGGGCAAGGTGGCGGTCGTCGTCGGCGGGGGATCGGGGCACTACCCCGCTTTTGCCGGCTATGTCGGTCCGGGCCTTGCCGATGCGGCGGTCGCGGGCGATGTCTTCGCCTCTCCATCGACCGCCGCCGTGGCGCGTGTCTGCCGTCTGGCGCATCGTGGCGGTGGCGTCCTTCTCGGCTATGGCAATTATGCCGGCGACGTCCTGAACTTCGGCGCTGCAGCCGAGCGACTGCGGGCCGAGGGTCTGGACGTGCGCGTACTCCCCGTCACCGACGACGTGGCAAGCGGCCCGGCCGACGATCATTTGAGCCGCCGCGGGATCGCCGGCGATCTCGTCGTCTTCAAGATTGCCGGTGCGGCGGCCGAAGAGGGGCGCTCGCTCGACGCCGTCGAGGCCGTGGCAAAGCATGCCAATGCCCGCACCGTATCCTTCGGTGTGGCGTTCGGCGGCTGCACCCTTCCGGGCTCGGACGAGCCGCTGTTCACGGTGCCGAAGGGCCGGATGGCGCTCGGACTCGGCATTCATGGCGAGCCGGGGATCAGCGAGACCGAGATCCTTCCGGCCTCGGCCCTGGCCGATCTCCTGACGCATCGGCTTCTAGCGGAGCGGCCAGCCGACTGCACCCGCGTCGCCGCGCTGCTCAACGGTCTCGGCGCCACGAAGTATGAGGAGCTTTTCGTTCTCTGGCCCCAGATCGCGGCGCGGCTCACGGCAGCGGGACTGGAGATCGTGCGGCCCGAGGTCGGCGAGTTCGTGACGAGCCTCGATATGCGTGGTTGCTCGCTGAGCGTGCTCTGGCTCGATGACGACCTCGAACGCCTCTGGTGCGCGCCCTGCGAAACCGCCGTCCTCGTTCGCCGCGAAGAGCCTGAACTGGCCGAACCGATCCCGGAGGAGGCCGAGGAAATGCTCACCTTCCCGGAAGCATCCGACGCGTCGCGCGAGACCGGGCGCTGCCTTGCCGGGATCCTCGGGAAAATGGCCGAGGTGCTCCACACGGCGGAGACCGAACTCGGACGGATCGACGCGCAGGCCGGGGACGGCGATCACGGGCAGGGCATGGTGCGCGGCGTCACAGCCGCGCGATCCGCCGCAGACGCCGCCGTTGCGGCAGGCGCCGGTGCACACAGCGTGCTCGCCGCTGCCGCAGACGCCTGGGCCGACCGCGCCGGAGGCACCTCGGGCGTGATCTGGGGCGTGCTGCTGCGTGCCTGGAGCACGGCACTCTCGGACACCGAAGCCCGCGATGAAGCGGCGGTCGTTGCCGGCGCGCGGCTGGCGCTGACTGCTGTGACGCGGCTCGGCGGCGCGAAGGTCGGCGACAAGACTCTGGTCGATGCCTTCGTGCCCTTCGTCGATACGCTCGAGGCGGCGTTTGCCGAAACACGATCGTTGCCGCGCGCCTGGAACAGCGCCGCAGCCGCCGCGACGACGGCCGCGGAACAAACGCGGGCCCTGACCCCCCGCCTCGGCCGGGCGCGTCCCCTTGCCGAGCGCAGCATCGGCCACCGCGATGCCGGTGCGGTTTCGCTGGCGCTCTGCGCCGAGACGGTCGCGAAGATTTTGGACGGCGGGCAACGCTGAGCGGCCGGTCACCGACGTCTGATCGAACGCAGGCCGAACGTTGCGCCGATCAGGCCTCTTGCCGCATCGCGAGACTTTGCGCCTCAGACAACCGTGGCTGGCGTTTCGCCACATCCCGAACGTGACTCGGCGGGCTGCCGGTGATGCGCTTGAAGGCGCGACTGAAGGAGGCTTCCGACTCGTAGCCGAGCCGTTCGGCCACCGCTGCCACGCGCTGGCCCTCGCCAAGCCACTGGTGGGCCTGATGCATGCGCATGCGGGCGACGTAACGGGCAGGGGTCTCGCCGACCACATCGGCGAAGCGCTGGGCAAAGGCCGAGCGTGAGGCACCCATATGGCGGGCAAGTTCCTCGACGCTCCAGTCATGGGCAGGGTCGAGATGGATCGCCGCCAGCACCCGGCCGATCTCGGGATTGCGCAAGGCAGCAAGCCAACCGGTCGAATCACCGCAGCCATGCTCTACCCAGGTGCGGATCAGGGTCGCCGTGAGAACATCGGCCAGACGCGACAGGATGCCGCCCGCACCGACCCGGTTCATCTCGACCTCGCGCTGCATGGCATCGAGCAGCGGACGAATGGACGGCTCGCTTGCCGCGAGATCGCTGGCGCGCATCACGTCCGGCATCAGTTGCAGCAGCGGGTGAAGCGTATCGACATTGAAGCGCATCACGGCATAGAAAAGGACATTCCGACTGTCGGAGCCACGGCATTCCAGCTCGACGATGCCGTCGCAAAGCGGTTTGCGGGGCAGGGCGGCCACGGGCGTGGCCGGCACGTCGGAGCCACTGGCGATGACATGCGCATCGCCGCGCGGCAGAAGCACGGCATCGCCGGGAAAGAGCTCGCTCCACGCGCCGGAGGGCTCCTGAAAGTAGGCGGAGCCGGCGGCAAGAAAATGAAACTGGGCGGCATCCCGCTTCGGAAAGGCCGTGGCCCACGGCGCATTCGGCTGGCAACGGCAATAATCGACGCCATCGAGGCGAAGCCCTTTTAACATTTCTGTCAGCGGATCGCTCATGGTGAGGCGCCTCGTTTTGGACGAATGGTCATGTGTTATGGATTTCCTAGCATAGATTCCCCAGCCTGTCGCGCTTAACCATAGGTCATATCCCTCCCGGAGACCTTTCTCATGAACAGTTATATCGAAGACGACATCCCGTCCGTGCCCGAAAGCGGGGACGTCAAACAGGCGGCATGGGCCGGCGTCGTCTCACTGTCCCTCGGCGTCTTTGCGCTGGTGACGGCCGAATTTCTTCCCGCCAGCCTGCTGACCCCGATGTCGGTCGATCTCGGTGTTAGTGTCGGCGCCGCGGGACAATCGGTGACGATGACGGCTATCGTCGGTGCGGTTGCCGGACCGGCAGTCGTCATCGGAACGAGCCGTTGGGATCGTCGCGCCACGCTGCTCGTTCTCACCGCGCTGCTGATCGTCTCGAGCCTGATGGCGGCCGTTGCCAGCGGCCTTCCGATGCTCCTGCTGTCGCGCGCCCTTCTCGGCATCGGACTTGGCGGCTTCTGGGCCATGTCGCTGGCGCTCGCCATGCGTCTCGTTCCTGGCCGCCTGATGCCGCGCGCCATGGCCATCATCATGACCGGCGTGTCGCTGGCCACCGTCTGTGCGGCGCCGCTCGGTGCCTGGATCGGCGAGGCCTATGGCTGGCGAACCGCCTTCGGCATCTCCGCCGCACTCGGCGTCGTCGCCATCATCATGCAGGCGGCAAGCCTTCCGGCCATGCCGTCCAAGGGCGTCGCCGGGCTTTCGACGCTGCTCGCTGTCCTGCGCCGCCCGGCCATCCGCGTCGGGCTGTTGACCGTGCTTCTGGTCGTCGCCGGACATTTCGCTGGCTTTACCTTCATCCGCTACTACCTCGAAACCGTTCCGGGCTTCGGCGTGGAAGCCCTGTCGGCGATCCTGCTCGCCTATGGCATCGGCGGATTCCTCGGAAACATCTTCGGTGGCTTCGTCTCGGAGCGGAATACGTCGCTGTCGATCACGCTTGCCGCAGGCGGTATCGCCGTCACGGCGCTGGTTCTGGCGCTTGCCGGCGCGTCGCCCGTCATCGCCGCCGTCACCACCGCGCTCTGGGGCTTTGCCTTCGGCGCCTTGCCGGTCAGCGTGCAGAGCTTTGTGACGCGGGCGGCCGGCGACGAGGCGGAAAGCGCAGGGGCGCTGATGCTCAGCACGTTCCAGATCGCGATCTCCAGCGGCGCCGTCCTCGGCGGGCTGCTGGTCGATACCCACGGCGCGACCGCGGTCTTCGGCTTCACCAGCCTCTCGGCCGTGCTCGGCGCGCTCGTCATCGTCTTTGCCGGACGGGCTCGCCTGCAACAGCCTGCCTGATCTCACGCCGAGGAGCCGAGGCTGAAAAAACCACTTCGCCACATGCGGGCGGAGTGGCATAAACCTTGAAAACGCTTCGAAACCGAAAGGCAGACGCCATGACCGACAAGATCGCCATCATCACCGCCGGTGGAAGCGGCATGGGCGCGGACGCTGCCCGCCGGCTTGCCGCCGATGGGTTCAAGGTCGCCATTCTCTCGTCCTCGGGCAAGGGCGAAGCGCTGGCCACGGAGCTCGGCGGTCTCGGCGTCACCGGCTCCAACCAGTCGAACGCGGATCTAAAAACGCTGGTCGATCGCACCATGGAGCGCTGGGGCCGCATCGACGTTCTCGTCAACAGCGCGGGCCACGGACCGCGTGCGCCCGTGGCGGATATCACCGACGAGGACTGGGTGCGCGGCATGGACGTGTATTTCATGAACGTGGTCCGCCCGGTCCGGCTGGTCGCTCCCATCATGCGGGCGCAGAAATCCGGCGTCGTCATCAACATATCGAGCTTCAGTGCCGTCGAGCCCGATCCGGTCTTCCCGACATCCTCCGTCTTCCGCGCCGGTCTTGCCGCCTATACCAAGCTCTTTGCCGACCAGTTCGCGGCCGACAACGTGCGGATGAACAATGTGCTTCCCGGTTTCATCGACAGCCTTCCGGAGAAGGAGGTGTTTCGCGACCGCGTTCCCATGGGCCGCTACGGCCGAAGCGAGGAGATCGCCGCGACCGTTTCCTTCCTCGCCTCCGAGGGGGCGGGCTATATCACCGGCCAGAGCATCCGCGTCGACGGCGGCATCACGCGGTCTCTTTGAGAGCAGCCTACCACATCGTCCGGGCGGCGCGGGCCGCCCATTCGCGATCATAGGTTTCCTTGTCGAAGCTCGCTTTCGCCTGTCTCAACAGCTCGCCTGCGCTCGGCAGCATCGCCGGATCCTGAAAGCGCGCGGGGTTCCAGAGTTCGGACCGCATCAAGGCGCGGGCGCACTGGAAATAGACCTCGTTGATCTCGACCATGATGACGCTGCGCGGATGCTTGCCATCCATCTCGAAGCTTTCGAGCAGCTCGGGATCGATCGACACCGCTGCCGTGCCATTGATCCGCATGGTCGTGTTGGAGCCGGGAATGAGGAACATGAGAGCGACGCGCGGATCGCGCACGATGTTTTGCAGTGAATCGATGCGGTTGTTGCCGCGCCAGTCGGGCAAAAGCACCGTCTTCTCGTCCAGCACCCGCACGACGCTTTGCGCATCGCCGCGTGGCGAGCAGTCCATGCCCTCGGGGCCGATCGTGGCGAGCGCCAGAAACGGCGAAGCCTCGATCATCGCGCGGTAACCCGGCGTCAGCGCAACGGTTACCTTCGCGGTGGAGGCTTCGGAGACGCCGTCATAGATTTCGGCAAGCTGTTCGATCGTGCGGATGGTCGTCATGATATGTCCCAATCTCCTGTCGCCGTCGGTCTATCACCATTTTATGACAGTTTCCGCCCCGTCGGTGCCCCGGTCGATGATCCCGTCACTCCGCTGCGTCGTCGATCTGCGGCCATCGCTCCAGCGCCTTTGCACCGGCGTCCGTCAGCCGATAGACCCCACGCTCGACACGTTCGAACCAGCCATAGACATTGTCCTGAAGAATGGCGGCCGCCTTTGGCGCCCTCGGCCGCATCTCGACCGGCCGCACGCGGCCGGCGCGGATCGCGGCGGCACAGAGAAGCGCCTGCTGCCGATAGGCGGTCATGATCGGGGCACGGGCGCCGCCACCGGCGGTGGGGTCGCCATGGCGCGCGCGATGTTCCTTCACCAATCGCGCCCGGCGCTTCGGATTGGTGCGCGGCATCGGCGAGACGGCACTGACGATGACGCTGACGGTGCCGGTATCCGCAACGCCCAGCATGCCGATGCCGAGCCGCCGGCAGAGATCGCGGTAGCGCTTGTCCGCCTCGCGGCCGCGTCCCCTGGCCGAAACCCGCGCGGCGATCCAGACTTCGTCGCAGGCCGCTGCGCGATCCACGGCCTGGAGGATCAGTTCGAGATTGAAGGTCAGCTTCAGCTCGCAAACGACCACGATGTCCGGCTCGCCCGCCCGCACGCCGACGAGATCGCAACTCGCGACCTCGCCCTTCACCTCGAAGCCGAAGCTTTCGAGAAACGTTTTGACGGGCAGATAGAGCGTGGTTTCCACGATGGCATTCCGGTGTGACCGCCGGCTTCTAGCGCAGTTCGCCCGAGAGATCGACCCATCGACGCGCCAGCCTCAAGACTGCGTCAAGGTCAGCGGATAGCGCTCCGGATGGTGCACCAGCGCCGTCATGTTGATTGGCCGGTTCCGCCGGTCGAAGACGATCTGGTCGACGGTGAGGACGGCTGCGGGGCTCACCAGTTCCAGCCGCTCGGCCTCCCATGCGGTCGCCATGCGGGCGCTGAGCGTCGTATGCCCGCGCCCGGGCTGGATATGGTAGCGATCCCGAAGTTCGGCGTAGAGCGAGCGGTTGGCGCCCGTCCAGTCGAGATCGGCCAGCCCCGGCACCTGGGCTGCGGGCAACCAGTCCGTCTGGATGGCGACAGGCACGCCGTCGATCAGCCGGATTCGTTTGAGGATCACCACTTCGGCGCCTTCCGGCAGGAACAAGGGTCGGGTGATGTCGGCCGCCGGCTTGTAGACCTGGACCTCCACCAGCATGCTGCCGGGCTGGCGATGGGTGGACAGGGCTGTTGCCGTAAAGCTCTCCAGCACCTGCAGCTCGTAGCCGCGCGGGCTCAGCGTCACGTAGAGGCCCTTGCCGGGCTGGCTCTTCACCATGCCCTGGCGGATGAGATCCTGGATGGCATGCCGCACCGTGATCCGGCTGACGCCGAAGGCTTCCACGAGCTTGCGCTCCGAGGGCAGCTTTCCGTTGTGCGGCAGGCGGCCGTCCTCTATCGCACGGAGCAGCGCTTCCTTGACCTGCTGGTGAAGCGGCCGCGGATCGTCGTGGCGCACCACGGCTGCGAGCAGCGCGTCGCCCTGAGAACCGACAAGTCCTTCCACCGATATCTCTGCTGCCGCACTGTCGCCCAACCGGATTCCCTTCCTGCTTCCCGCAACACTACAGAGAATGTCACACGCCTGAAATATAAAAGTGGAGGCCAATTGACATAACTGGTCATATCCAGTCCAATCGCCCCCAACGGCCGACAAAAACCAAAAGGTAGAGGCCGTCAGAGGAAAATTCGAACAGGGGAACGACCGTCATGTTCAATCGAAAACTTGCCTTCAGCCTTCCACTTCTCGCGCTTCTTGGCGCCGGTGCGGCCCATGCCGAGACGGTATCGGTCTTCTGCGCATCGACCGAATTCGAGCTCTGCACCAAGGCCGCCGCCGCCTGGAAGGAGAAGACCGGGAACGAGGCGAAGATCAACAAGATGCCCGCCCTTCTGGATGACGCGATCCCGCTCTATCAGCAGCTGCTTGCGGCCAAATCTACCGATGTCGACGTTCTCTTCCTCGACGTCATCTGGCTCGGCATGTTCAAGAACAACCTGCTCGACCTTTCGACGCTCGTGCCCAAGCCCGACCAGGACCAGCATTTCGCCTCCACGCTGAACGCCGCAAAGCTCGATGGCAAGCTGGTGGCCATGCCCGCCTATATGGATGTCGGGCTGATGTTCTATCGCAAGGATCTTCTGGAGAAATACGGCAAGCCGGCGCCCAAGACCTGGGAAGAGCTGACGGCGACCGCAAAGGAGATCCAGGACAAGGAGCGCGCCGGCGGCAAGGCCGACATGTGGGGCTATGCCTGGCAGGCCAAGAGTTTCGAGGGCCTGACCTGCGATGCGCTCGAGCTGATCAGCTCCAGCGGCGGCGGCAGCATCATCTCCGACGATGGCAAGGTGACGATCGACAATCCGGCCGCGGCCGGCGCCCTGACGCTGGCAAAAAGCTGGATCGGCACGATCAGCCCCGAAGGCGTCTTGAACTATGACGAAGAGGCGTCGCGCGCGGTCTTCGAGTCCGGCAACGCCGTCTTTCACCGCAACTGGCCCTATGTCTGGGGCACGTCGCAGACCACCGGCAGCGCCGTGATCGACAAGGTCGGCATGATGCCGCTTCCGGTCGGCAAGGCCGGAGAGAAATCGTCCGGCTGCCTGGGTCCGATGTATTACGGCGTCTCGAAATTCTCGACCAAGCCCGATGTGGCGGCGAACTTCGTCGATTTCATCACCGGCCCCGAGATGCAGAAGATGCGCGCCGTCGATGCCGCTTTCAACCCGTCGATCACGGCGCTCTACACCGACGCCGATGTGTTGAAGAAAATCCCGTTCCTGAAGGACAATCAGCAGGCCTTTGCCGACAGCGCCATCCGGCCGTCCGGCTATACCGGCACGAGCTACAACCGCGTCTCCCAGGCCTTCTATCGCAGCGTCCACGACATGCTGTCCGGCGGCAAGGAGGTCGAGAGCGGCCTGAAGGATCTGGCGGCCCGGCTGGAGAAGCTGAAGGAAAGTCGCTAAGTCTCCCAAGACGGCCTCCGTTCCCGGCGCCTCGCGAGCCGGGAACGGAAGCGCGACAGCGCTATCATCCGCTTTCCCCCGTATGTCCACCTTTGCGCATGACCGCGGGCCTGCAGCGGCGCAGGTGCGTCGGCGTATCTTCGTTATTCTGATCGGACCTGCCATGGCATCCATCGCCCTTTCCTCCGTCACCAAAGCCTATGGCACGCACAAGGTCATTCGCGGCGTCGATCTCGAAATCGCCAACGGCGAGTTCGTGGTCTTCGTCGGTCCGTCCGGCTGCGGGAAATCGACCCTGCTTCGGATCGTCGCGGGGCTCGTTCCCGCCTCCGGCGGACAGGTGCTCATCGACGGCGAGGACGTGACGGACGTGCCCGCATCCAAGCGCGGCGTCGCCTTCGTCTTCCAGTCCTATGCGCTCTATCCGCATATGAGCGTCGAGCGGAATATCGGTTTCGCGCTCGAAACCCTGCGGATCGGCAAGGAGGCCATCCGCAGCAAGGTCGACACGGTCGCCCGGATGCTGAAGGTCGATCATCTTCTCGCACGGCGTCCGCGCGAGCTTTCCGGCGGGCAGCGGCAGCGCGTGGCGATCGGTCGGGCGCTCGTGCGCGAACCGGAAATCTTCCTGTTCGACGAGCCGTTGTCGAACCTCGATTCCGACCTGCGCATGGAAATGCGCATCGAAATTGCGCGGCTGCACGAGACCCTGAAGACCACGATGGTCTATGTGACCCACGACCAGGCCGAGGCGATGACGCTCGCGGACCGCATCGTCGTCCTCAATCAGGGATCGATCGAACAGGTCGGCACTCCGCTCGAACTCTATCAGGCGCCCGCCAACCGCTTCGTCGCGGGCTTCATCGGCAGTCCCAGAATGAATTTCGGCACGGTGCCGGTGGGCACGGAGACGGGCGCATTCGTTTTGCCGGCCGGGCTTGTCGCGGATGCCGCTGCGTCCGGAGACAGGCAGCCGGTCTCGATCGGCGTTCGGCCGGAAGCGCTCTCGATTGTTGCAGCCGATGCCGGGCGCATGAGCGGCATTCTGGAGCGCGTCGAGGATCTCGGTCACGAGCACTTTGCCTATATCCGGCTGTCCGACGAGAGCATCTGGGTCGTGCGCGTCGCCGGGCGCCCGCCGACCGAGCGGCGCAATCAGCCTGTCGGCCTGTCCTTTGCCGATGCCGACATCTTCGTATTCGACGCGGAGGGCAAGCGGATAGAGCACCGGGCTGCAGGCCCGACGCCTGTGACGGACGCCGGCGAGGGGAGGCTTGTCCATGAGCGCTAAGCTCGCGCGCCGGGAGCATCGCACGGCCTGGCTCTTCCTCGCGCCGCTGGTTCTCGTCATGTTGATGGTGGCGGTGTGGCCGCTCGGACGCACCTTCTTCTTCAGCTTCACGGACGCCTATCTCGACGATCCCACCGTCTACGGCATGGTCGGCTTCGCAAACTTCATCGAGGTGATCGAGGACCCGACCTGGTGGAACGCGGTCCGGAACACTCTGACCTTCGCCTTCATCTCGGTCGCGATCGAAACCCTGCTCGGCCTCGGCATCGCCTTGCTGCTCAACGAGGCGATCCCCGGGCGGGGATTGTTGCGCGCGGCGATCCTCGTTCCCTGGGCGATACCCGTCGTCGTCGCGACGAAAATCTGGGAGTGGATGCTGAACGACCAGTTCGGCGTGTTCAACCGTATCCTGATTTCGCTCGGGGTCATCGACCACGGTATTGCCTGGACGGCCAGCAGTTCGCTGATCATGGGTGTGGTGATCTTCGTCGATGTCTGGATGACGACGCCCTTCATGGTGCTCCTGATCTTGGCCGGCCTCCAGACCATTCCGGGCGAAATGATGGAAGCCGCCGAAGTCGATGGCATTCCCGCATGGAAGCGGTTCTGGTCGATCACGCTGCCGCTGCTGAAACCGGCGATCGGCGTCGCCGTGCTCTTCCGCGCGCTCGATGCGATCCGCATGTTCGACCTCGCCTATGTGCTCGCGGCTAGCAACCAGAACGTCATGACGGTCTCGATCTATGCGCATGACCGCCTGGTGAGCTTCCAGGAACTCGGTGTCGGCTCGGCCGCTTCCACCTGGGTTTTCCTGCTTGTCGCGCTCGTCGCCATCATCCTGATCGGCGCACTGCGCCTCGACCGATCCGCGGGGAATTGATTATGTCGACAGCCACTGCCGCATCGACGCCCGTCCGGGCGAAGCGCCGGTCTTCCGCCTATTACCGTTTGCAACGCCGTCTTCGCAGGGCCATGCTCGGCGTGCTCATCCTGCTCGTGCTCGCCTACACGCTCTTTCCCTACTACTGGGCGATCGTCTCCTCCACCAAGCAGGGCGCGGAACTTTACACAACGGTCTTTCTGCCGGCGCTCAATTTCACCTACTATCGCCAGTTGTTCAACAATTCCGTCTTCATGGGGTCTCTGGTCAATTCCGTCTTCGTTGCCACGGCGACGACGATGCTGTCGCTGTCGCTTGGCATCATCACGGCCTATGCGCTGGGACGCATGGAATTTCCACACAAGCGCCTGATGCTGATGGCGATCCTCATGATCTCGATCTTTCCACAGATCGCCGTGCTCTCCGGCATGTTCGAGCTCATCAACACGCTCGGCCTCTACAATCGCCCAAGCGCCCTTGTCGTGACATATCTACTGTCGACTGTGCCGTTTACGACGTGGATTCTCACGACCTTCATCCGCGAATTTCCCCGCGAACTGGAAGAGGCAGCGCTGATCGACGGTTGCTCGCATTTCCGAATCTTGACCCGTATCCTGTTGCCGCTGATGGGGCCTTCGCTTGCCAGCACGGGCATTCTTGCCTTCATCCTTTGCTGGCACGAGTTCCTGTTCGCGCTCACCTTCATGCTGACGGACGAGAACAAGACGGTTCCGGTGGCCATCGGGCTGATCGGCGGCACCACGCGTTACGAATATCCGTTCGGCCAGATCATGGCCGCCTCGGTCACCGTTACATTGCCGCTGATCATCGTCGTTCTGATCTTCCAGCGGCGCATCGTGGCCGGCCTGACGGCCGGTGCGGTCAAAGGATAGGATTTTCTCATGGACATGCTCGTCAACCTCTACGATCTCAAGCCGGATACGGCCCTCGACGACAAGGTGGCGCAAGAGGGCGTCGTCATTCGCCGTGCCTTGCCCCCCGAACTGCACACGATCGCCAGCTGGATCGGCCCCCGGTTCGGCCAGGGCTGGGTCAGCGAGGCGACTGTCGCGATGATGCGGCAGCCGGTATCGCTGCTGATTGCGGTCAAGGACGGCGAACTGCTCGGCTTTGCCTGTTACGATGCGACGGCGCGCGGCTTTTTCGGCCCGACCGGCGTGGACGAGGCGATGCGCGGCAAGGGCATCGGTCACGCGCTGCTCTTGAAGACGTTGCTTGCCATGTCCGACCACGGGTACGGATATGGTGTCATCGGCGGCGCGGGGCCGACGGGATTTTACAAGCGCGCCGTCGGCGCCGTCGTCATCGCCGGCTCGGAAGAAGGCATCTACAAGGGCATGCTTTCAGCCGCCCATGCGACCGGCATCGACTATAGCTGAGCCTTTCGCTGAGCGCCGTCGGCGTGCGGCGGCAGGTCGGCATTGAATGCCTTACGTAAGGATAAATTTACCTAATTTCTGGACCTCGCCTTAACGGCCCTCAGCCATCATGCGCTCCAAACGGGAGATCGATCATGATTCGCAGATGCCTGCTTGCCGCGCTTCTTCTAGGCCTCGTCGCCGCCGGCCCGACGCTGGCGGACGATCCCGTCCTGCGGATCGGGACCGAGGGGGCCTACCCTCCGTTCAATTTCGTCAACGACAAGGGGGAGCTTGCCGGATTCGACGTCGATATCGCCAAGGCGCTCTGCAAGGAGATGGGGCGGACCTGCGCCTTCGTCGCCACGCCCTGGTCGGAGATCATCGAAGGGCTGGAGCAGAACAAATACGATCTCATGGTCTCCAGCATGGCCTACACCGAGGAGCGCGCCAAGCGCATCGCCTATTCGGAGCCCTATTACCGCTCGCATGCCGTTTTCATCGGCGATCCGAAGAAGTATCAGGACATCAGCCCCGAGGGTCTTGCCGGCGCGCGGATCACGGCGGGCAAAGGCACGATGCAGGCGCAGTACCTCGCCAAGGTTTATGGAAAGAGCACGCTCGTGCTTGGCGAGGACCAGCCCGAAGCGCAGGCACTGCTTGAACAGGGGAAAGCGGATCTGATGCTCGGGGATGCGATCGAGCTCATGAGCTTCCTCGAAAGCGGCGAGGGCTCGGCCTTCGAATTCATCGGCGATCCCGTCACCAATGATTTTCTTCAGAGCACCGCCCATGTGACGGCGCGCAAGAGCGATACGGCGCTGCTGGAACAGGTCAATGCCGCCATCAAGAAGACCCGTCTGGATGGCAGCTACGAGCGGATCAACGACGTCTATTTCCCGTTCAGCATCTATTGAGCCATGATCTCCTTGCGCAAATCTCGGCATGGCCTATCGATGCGACTTGTCGGCAGGGTCGCCCTGCTGCTCGTCTGCCTCTATGCCGGGGCTGCGGCCGCCTATTCCGTCCAGTTTCTGAACGGCATCGAGCGGGATGCGAAGACCGCACGCGAGGAGCAGATCCCGCTGATCCTGTCCCAGAACAGGAATGCGCTGAAAGTGGAGCGCGCCGCATCCCTCATCCGCTCGGTCTACCTTGCGCATGACCGGAAGATCGAGCGGCAGATCCAGCTTCAGCTGCAAACGCTCTGCCAGAGTTTTACGCTCGATGAAAACCAGACTCTGATCGACGGCGCGCGCGAGATTGCCGCGTCCGTCAAGGTGATCGTCTCCACCCGTGAGGCTTCCCGGAGACTTCGCGATTCCGACGGGGCGGCGATCACGCCGGAGATTGAGGCGCAGATCCACGAGACGGATGCGGCCAGTGCGGAAGCCTATCAGCACGCGATCAACACCGCGGACCGCCTGAGCGAGACGCTGGCGACGGATGCGGTGGCGCTGGCCGACAGCATGGCCTCGACCATCGGCAGCGCGGCGCGCGAGGTAAAACTCGGCTGGACCCTCATCCTCACGCTGCCGGTCCTGTTTTTCGTCTTGACGCTCTGGGTCGTCAGTCGCCATGTCATGGCGCCGATCGGGTCCGCCGTCGCGCGGCTGGACGCCATCAGTCGTGGCAACACCGAGCCGGAAGCACCGCGAAAACCCGTCTTTCACGAACTCGCCACCATCGCCGATGCCGTGAAGGCCTACGGCGCATTGTCCATCGACCTCACGCGCACCAATGCCCTTTTGAAGATCCTCTCCGACCGAGACAGCCTGACCGGTCTTGCCAATCGCCGGTCTCTCCAGGCCGTGCTCGACACGACGTTTCAGACAGCGAGATCGGGTGGCCCGGAAATCGCCGTGATGATGATCGACCTCGATCACTTCAAGGCCATCAACGACACCTATGGACACCATGCCGGCGATGCCTGTCTCGTGGCGGTCGCGGATGTCCTGCGCCGATTCGAGGCGGACGATGGTGCGTCGGTCGGCCGTTATGGCGGAGAAGAGTTCGTGGCCGTCGTCCCCGGGAGGGATGATAAATCGCTCACCGATATCGCAGAGCGGATGCGCGTCGAGATCATGGCGCTCGACCTGCGCAGCGACGACGGGCGCCGCATCGCGCTGACCACCAGCATCGGCGTCTCCCGCATGGCAGGGCGGCTTCTCGACGGGGTGCAGCGACTGGTCTCCGAAGCCGATGCCGCGCTTTATCAGGCCAAACGCGACGGCCGTAACCGTGTCGGCCTTGCGACGGTTCACACAGCCAACGGCAGCCCGAAACGAAACAGGCAGGCCTGAGCCTGCCTGCCGATCATCGTAAAAAACGTATGCCTACCGAGTGCGGCCATAGAGCCAGGCGACGGCTGCGACGATTGCAGCAGCGGCCAACGGCTTTTCGCGGATGCGCCCTTCGATATCGGCCAGATAGCCGTCGAGCGAACCCTTGATATCGGACGAAGACGCCGTGCGGCGGCGTGCATACCCGCGTCCGCTGTCGCCTTCCGCGCCTGTGATGGACGAAACGGCAACCGGATCGGACGCCGGGAAGGTATCTTCCAACGCCCTGTCCAGATCGCCGTCCACGCCACGACGCTCGCGATCGCCCTGTTCGTTCTGCAACGACCTGACGGCCGGCGAGATGTTGTTCTGGTTTGCCATGATCACTCCTTCGGTTCGCTATGCCCGATAACGGACTGTTGCGAGCGAAGTTCCACAGGGCTCCCGGCGCATTGCCGTCAGTGGCCGACCCAGCCGCCCGACTACCGCACCTGCGCCACCGGATGTGTGGCACGCGGCAGGCGGAGCGTGACCGAAAGGCCATTTTCCGGACGGTTCGCAAGCGTGATACCGCCGCCATAAAGCTCCGCGATTTCGCGCGCGATCGTCAGACCGAAACCGTCGCCCTGAACGGTCTCGTCCATCCGAACGCCCGGCATGAAGGCGCTGGCCAATGCGTCCTGCGCGATCCCCGGTCCGTCGTCCTCGATGCAGACGACGACCATGCGGCCTTCGATCGAAGCCGAGATCCGGACGGCGCTGCGCGCCCATTTGAAGGCGTTGTCGATCAGGTTGCCGAGGACCTCTTCGAGATCATCTGCCGCGCAGGCAACCGCGATATCGCCGCGGATATCGCCGGTGACATGGTGGCGCCGCTCGGCATGGATGCGGGAGAGGACTTGCACGAGGTCGGCGACACAAGGCTGCAGCAGGGTCGCGGCGGCCATGCCTGCGCCGGACATGGTCTGGCGCGCGCGCGCCAGATGATGGCGGATGCGCGCATCGATCCGCTCCACCAGCTGGCGCATCGCACCATCGGGGTCGTTCCCGTCATCGAGCGCCAGCGACAGACTGGCGACCGGGGTTTTCAGGCCGTGCGCGAGGTTGGCGAAATGCAGGCGGGTGTCGCTGAGGCGCTGGACGTTGGCCGCAATCAGCCTGTTGATCTCGTTTGCCGCCGGTTGCAGCTCCTCCGCCTCCACATCCGGCAGCCTCTCGCGCGATCCTTCCGCGACCTCCGCGATAGCGCGGGTCAGCCGTTTCAAGGGGCGCAGCCCGAAGCGCACCTGCAGCAACGTGCCGAGAACCAGGCTGATGCCGAGGACCACCATGGCCGGCACCAGCCAGAACAGCGCCCGCCGGGCCGGATCATTCAGCGCGGATCGGGGCGCCGTCGCCGCAATCTCCAGCGTCCGGTCGCCGATACGGGCTTCGATGCTCCGCACGTAGAGGTCCATTCCCCCGTCCCTGGCCGCCTCCGGGCGTGGCGCCGGTTCCTTGTCGGGCCGATGTCGGCCGGGCAGGGGGCGTGGCGGGCTGTCGATCGTGCGGCCGGCAAGCGAGAGCGATGTCAGCGGCACGCCGTTTCCGCTCACCTGCCAGTACCAGCCGGCCCCGACGCGATCAAAGGGCGGGCCGTCGAACGCGGCGCCGAGCGACATCGACCCATCCGGGTTCATCGTCAGCGTACCCCGAAGCGCCTCGATCTGAGTGTCGAGCCGCTGGTCGATCTGTTCCCGCACGACACCCGCCACGATCAACCAGAGAATAACCGCAGCGACGATCAGCGTCGCCGTGACGAACAGCGTCGAAAAGGCGAGCAGGCGGGCCGAGATGGTCGAACGCGACGGGAAAGACGGGAGCTTCATGGCGCGGCCGTCAGCATGTAACCGCGCCCGCGGACGGTTTCGATCCGCTCCGCGCCGATCTTGCGGCGCAGCCGGGCGATGATGACCTCGATCGAATTCGAGTCGACGTCCGCATCGCCCTCGTAGACACGCTCGATCAGCTCGCGCCGATCGACGATGACCTCCTTGCGCAGGATCAGGCAGGACAGCACCCGCCATTCGAGTGCGGTCAGCTTCAAGGGCAGACCCTCCAGCTCGAAGGTGCCGAGCTGCGCGTCGAACACGAGCGGTCCGCAGGCGACAAGCGACGAAGCGTGGCCCGTGGCGCGGCGGACCAAAGCCCGCAGCCGCAGCACGAGTTCCTCCACCTTGAACGGCTTGGTCATGAAGTCGTCGGCGCCGGCCTTGAAACCGGCGACCTTGTCCGGCCATCCGTCGCGCGCCGTGAGGATCATCACCGGGAACAGCCGGCCGGCGTCCCGCCAGGCCTTCAGGACCGAGATGCCGTCCTTGCGCGGCAGGCCGAGATCGAGCACCGCGATGTCGAAGATTTCCGTGAGGCCGGCATGTTCGGCGTCCTCGCCATTGGTCGCGATATCCACGACGAAGCTTTCCGCCCGCAGGCTGGCGGCGATACGGCGCGAGAGATCGGCGTCGTCCTCGACAAGAAGAACTCTCATGGCATCCCGTTTCCCGCTGATCGTGGAAGAGGACATAGGGCGCATCGGCTTAACTCAAGCTGAACCGCGGGGTTCAGGCTGTCGGTGGCAGGCTGTTGCTAGAAAGGTCTCGTCAACACGAACAGGAGAACACCATGTCGAACGAAGAAATCCACACCGGCGCTGAAGCCGCCGCCCGCCCCGCCCACCCGGCTTCCGCAGATCGCCCGATCCCGCCGCATGCCAGGCGGTCGTCGCGGCTGGCCTTTACCGGTGTCGCAGCCGTCGCCCTTCTCGCCCTCGGCGTGGCCGGCGGCGCCGGCGCCATGAAGCTCGCCAAGCCGAGCGTCGAAATGGCCCCCATGGCGCCGGTCGCCATTTCCGCGATGCCGGACGGCGATCTCGTGACCATCAAGGGCAAGGTTGCCGAGATCTTCGGCAACAAGTTCGTCCTTCAGGATGCGAGCGGTCGCGCCCTGGTGGAAACCGGCCCGGCCGGCGAAGACGGCAAGCTCGTGACGGCCAACGAGGAGATCAGCGTGCAGGGTCGTTTCGATGACGGCTTCCTGCATGCAAGCTTCCTCGTCCACCCCGACGGCAAGATCGAGGCGCTCGGCCCGGTCGGCAAGCCGCCGCATCATGGCCACGGGCCGAAGGGTCCGAAAGGTCCGAAGGGCGGACCGAAGGGTGGGCCCGAGGCCGGGCCCGATGCTGGGCCCGACGAGGGAGCGGATGCCGGTCCTGCCCGTGGTCCCGCAAGTGGCCCCGCCGCTGGTCCGGCCGATGGACCTGCAGCCGCCCCGGCCGGTGAGGAGGCCCCGCGTCCTCCGCAGCCGTAACATTCGCGTCAGCAGAACGGCAAAGGAAATGAGCACGGCGTTCCGGGGTTTGCGCCCCGGGGCGCCGTTCCCTGTGTTTTTCCGCCGCCAACACGCGCGGGAAGACCGCGAGCATCTTGAATCCGCACGCAATCTTCGCCAACTGGTCGTTTGAATTTCGGTCATGACGGAGAAGATGAGATATGACGAACCTGGATGCGGAACGCCCCGCCGAGAGCCATGTTTTCGAAGCCGACGTGTCGCGCCTTCTGCACATGATGGTGCACTCGGTCTACTCGGATAAGGACGTTTTTCTGCGCGAGTTGATCTCGAATGCCGCGGACGCCTGCGAAAAACTGCGATTCGAAGCGATCGCCGCGCCAAACTTGCTGGGCAGCGATGCGGACAGCCGTATTACGCTGACGCTCGACGAGGAGAACCGCCGCCTGATCGTCGAGGACAACGGCATCGGCATGAGCCGCGAGGAGCTGATCGAGGCGCTTGGCACGATCGCACGGTCCGGCACGCGCGCCTTTATGGAGCGTATCGAGGCCAACAAGGCCGGCGAGGGCGCCCAGCTGATCGGCCAGTTCGGCGTCGGTTTCTATTCCTGCTTCATGGTTGCCGATCGGGTCGATGTGGTCTCGCGGCGGGCCGGCGCGGAGGAAGCCTGGCTCTGGTCGTCGGACGGGCAGGGCGCCTACACCGTCAGCCCGGTGGAGCTTGCCGACGCTCCGGCGCGCGGCACCCGCATCACGCTCAACCTGATGGAAGATGCCAAATCCTATGCCGCCCGCTGGTCGGTCGAGCGGATCGTCAAGGAACAGTCCGGCCATGTGCCGGTGCCCGTTTCGATCATTGAGACGCCCGGTGCCGAACCGGCGCAACTCACCGACGGCACGGCGCTGTGGACGCGGTCGAAAAACGAGGTTTCCAAGGAAGATCATGCCGATTTCTACCGGAGCCTCTCCGGGCAATACGACGAGCCGGCCTTGACCGTGCACTTCCGCGCGGAAGGCCGTCACGAATATACGGCGCTGGCCTATATCCCGGGCGCCCAGCCGTTCGACATGTTCGATCCGGACCGCAAGGGCCGCATGAAGCTCTACGTCAAGCGCATCTTCATCACCGACGAGGCCGATGTTCTGCCGCGTTATCTCCGGTTCGTTCGCGGCCTCGTGGACACCGCCGATCTTCCGCTGAACGTCTCGCGCGAAATGATTCAGGAAAGCCCGATCCTTACGGCCATCCGCAAGGGCGTCACGAGCCGGATCATCACCGCGATCGAGAAGCTCGCCGAGAGCGATGCCGAGGCATTTGCCAAGGTCTGGGAAAACTTCGGCGCCGTTCTGAAGGAAGGCATCTACGAAGATGGCGAACGACGGACGCAACTCCTGTCGCTCACCCGCTTCAAGACGACCGACTCCGGCGAGGAGAGCCGCTCGCTCAAGCAATATGTCGCGGATGCCAAGCCGGAACAGTCGGCGATCTACTACCTCACGGGCACCAGTCTCGAGCAATTGCGGGCCTCGCCGCAGCTCGAAGGTTTTCGCGCACGTGGGATCGAGGTCCTGCTGCTCACGGATCAGATCGACAGCTTCTGGGTGATGACAGCCGGCGAGTTCGAGGGCAAGACGTTCAAATCGATCACGCAGGGTGCGGCCGATCTGGCGCAGTTCGCCAAGCCGGAGGGGGACGCGGCACCCGACAGCGCGCCATCCGCCGATGTCGCGACCTTCATTGCCTATGCCAAGGAGAAGCTTTCCGGCGAGGTTTCGGATGTTCGCGCCTCCGACCGCCTGACGGAAAGTGCCGTCTGCCTCGTGGCCTCCGAAGGCGGCTATGACCGGCAGATGGAGAAGATCCTCCAGGGTGCCGGCCGGCTGGAGCTTTCGGCAAAGCCGATCCTCGAAATCAATCCGGCACATCCGCTCGTCAAGGCGATCGCCGCCAAGGCAGACGGCACGGCCTTGAAGGAGGATGCCGCGCTCCTGCTTCTCGATCAGGCACGCGTTCTCGACGGCGACAAACCGGCCGATCCCCGCGCCTTTGCCGAACGGCTGACACGTCTTTTCGAGCGCGCGCTGCAGGCGTGACGTTCTGCCGCCGGCGCGCAGCAAGGTTGCGGGCCGGCGTTCGGCGAATGCCGGACAGGACACGATAAAAACCATGCCTAAATCAGAATATGGTCCATGAACAAACTGGCAGAAGAGGCGTTGACGGGGGCCACTCAACAACAGGATCTCTCATGAAGCGCCTTCTTCTTCTCGCCGGCCTTACTTTGTCGCTCGCTGCGGGCGCAGCGGTTGCCCAGGATACGCCTCCGCCGCCGCCAGCCCCGCCGGCTGCCGGTGATGCGATGACCCCGCCACCCCCGCCGCCGCCGGAGGGTCCGCGCGGACCCGAAGAGGCCATGAAGGGCGAAAAATGGCATCGCGGTCCCGAAGGCCGCCGCCCTCCGCCACCGTCCAAGGCAGCGCATTACCGCGTCGAAACGGACGATGTGAAGATCGACCTGAAATGTGCGGATGACGAGCCTGCAAAGGCCTGTGCCGATCTTCTGATGCAGACCATCGACAAACTGGGCGTCGGTCGGGACTGATCTGACCGCGTTCGGCCGAGGCTGAACGGACGAGACATCGACACCGGCCTAGAGCGCGTTCAGGCCGGTGTTTTCGTTTGGGACAATCGGTCTTGACGTCGTTCGGGCTTCAAAGGGAGGGGTGTTCTTAAAAAGCGTGACCAGTCCGCGCGCCTGATGATCGGCGAGGACTCGCCCTTTTTCTGTTGCCCTTGTCTCTCCGACGGCGCTGGAAGGGGTCGACAGCTGCGGTCCGGACGAAGTGTTCAACCAGGGGGCATTTTGACGGGGAATCCTTCGGTGGTGGAACATGTTTACCCGCTGTTAAAGCGAGATATCTAACGTCTACCCGAACGCACACATGCGTCCGCGTGCGACCTGTCAGAGGCCACCGCGCCTGGAAGACTCGGCAATGGGGCTGGCATGGATCATTTTGCGTTTCTTTTGCCGGTCATTTTCTGCGTCTTCGGTCTGACATTTCTGTTCGTCGGCCGACATGAGCCGCGATCCGCGCCATGGTGGGGTTTCGGCTATCTGTCTGCCGCGCTTGGCTTCATCATGCCGGTTCTGCCGGAAACCATTCCCGGGCCGTTCCGTGCGCTGGTGGCGGATACGCTGTTCCTGCTTGCCCTCAGCTTTTACGGGCAAGGCCTGCTGGGGCAGTTTCGGCGAATTCTGCCCATCTGGCCGAGGGCGCTGATCGTCGTCATTGGCGTCATCGCTTCCGCCGTCTCGACCCTCATCGTCCAAAGCCCAACGCTGGCGCTTCTCGCCAACGATCTCCTCGCCTCACTCTGCCTCGCCGTGCCGGCCATTGCCGTCCTGCGCCACGCGCGCGGTGTCGCGGAGCGCCTGCTTCTCGCAGCGGCGTTCATGGTCATATTGGATGCGCTGGTGCGCAACATCGTCATGACGCTTCTCAACCAAAATCCGGCCGATTTCGACACCTTTCTGGCGTCGCCCTACGCCTTCTTCATGCAGGTTACGGGCACCCTCATCGGCCTCCTTCTGGCATTTGCGGCACTTGGCTGCGTGACGCTGGAGGTGATCGGTCGCTACAAGGACGTGGCCGACCGGGATTCGATGACCGGGCTTCTCAACCGCCGCGGTTTCGACCGCCTGGCCGGGCGGAAAACGCCCATGGGCGCGGTGATCGTCTGCGACATCGACCATTTCAAGCGGATCAACGACCGGCACGGACATGCTGCCGGCGATGACGTCATCGCCGAACTCGCACGCCTTTTGGCGGCCGGACAAGCGGCGGATACCGTTCTCGCGCGGTTCGGTGGCGAGGAGTTCGTGCTCTTCCTCCCAGATCTCACGATCGCCGCGGCCGTTCACGTTGCAGAGGCTCTGAAGGCGCGGATCGGATCAGCGGACTGGTCGCAGACGGGTCCGGTCACCGCAAGTTTCGGTGTCGCGGAAACACGCCTCGGCGATCTCAGCATCTATGAGGTCGTGGCCCGCGCCGATCGCGCGCTCTACGGCGCCAAGCTCGCAGGAAGAAACCGCGTCTTCACCGAGAACGAGCGACTGTCCGACCTGCATCCGGAACAGGCCCGCGCAGTCGCCTGACGGTCTTCGCTAAAGCGCCAGACGTCCGCGCGCCTCGACCGCATTGGCTGCGGCTTCCCGAATGGCGCGCCACCGCGTCTGCTCCAGCCTTGCATCCGCAAGCGCCCGGTGTACGGGTTGTTCCGGCTCGGTCTGCTCGATCATGCCCTTCACGAAATCGGCGATCTCGCGTCGCGTAAACGTCCCGTCCATGATCTGCCGGGCGTGCTCCAGAAAGACATCGTCGGATTTTGCGAGCCGTAAAGCGTGTCGTGGCAGTCCGCCGGCACGCAGCAGCACGCTCAGCCATTTCCCATCCCAAGAGGGCGCGCTGGCATAGAGGGCATGTCCCGAAAGCGTTTCGAGCATTTCGTTCGCAACATCCGTTACGGGCACGCCCTCCTCATGGAGGCGCCGGCGTGTCAGGCCATGGATTCGTTCCGCCTTGATCGACCAGTCGGTCCAGTCGGGCGCGGGCCGAAGGATATGCGAGCGGGAGGTCCCGTCTTCGAAAACCCAGGCAACTTCCACAGGATAACTCTTCTTGCCGAGAGACGAGGCTTCGAAGTCGAGAAAGACGAGCATGACAATCCGTCCGATATGACGTGCGGCCCAAAGCCGGCATTACGTGATTTAGCCGGATCCGCCTGTCTGCGTAAGTGCGTGAACGTCGGTTCCGTTTGCAAGGCGACATCATGTGAAATGATCATTGACTCATTATACCAGTTGCCGTTAGATGCTCCGACAAAACGGGATCAACACACATGACATCGATCGCACTTTTCGGCGCCGGCGGCAAAATGGGCACGCGGCTTGCCCGCAACCTCATCGGGCACATCCGGGCCTTCAGCATCTTCGCCGCCATCCTCGCGACAAAACGGGATCAACACACATGACATCGATCGCACTTTTCGGCGCCGGCGGCAAAATGGGCACGCGGCTTGCCCGCAACCTCATCGGCTCGCGCTTCGACATCCGCCCCGTGGAGGTGAGCGACGCCGGGCGCGCGCGGCTGCAAGCCGATCTCGGGCTCACCTGCCTTCCCGTGGAGGAGGCGCTCGAGGGTGCCGAGGTCGTGGTTCTCGCGGTTCCCGACACGGCCATCGGCAAGGTCGCCTCGGGGATCATCGACAGGCTCGCCCCGGGCACCATGGTCGTCGTGCTCGATGCCGCCGCCCCCTTTGCCGGCCATCTGCCGGAACGGGCTGACATCACCTATTTCGTCACCCATCCCTGCCATCCCCCGATCTTCAACGACGAAACGGAGATGGCGGCGAAGAAGGATCATTTCGGCGGCATCGCCGCCAAGCAGCATATCGTCTCCGCGCTGATGCAGGGGCCGGAAGAGCATTATGCGCTCGGCGAAGAGGTGGCAAAAACCATCTGGGCGCCGGTGATGCGGTCGCATCGGGTGACGGTCGAGCAGATGGCGATCCTCGAGCCCGGCCTGTCGGAAACCGTCTGCGCNCGACATCACCTATTTCGTCACCCATCCCTGCCATCCCCCGATCTTCAACGACGAAACGGAGATGGCGGCGAAGAAGGATCATTTCGGCGGCATCGCCGCCAAGCAGCATATCGTCTCCGCGCTGATGCAGGGGCCGGAGGAGCATTATGCGCTCGGCGAAGAGGTGGCGAAAACCATCTGGGCGCCCGTGATGCGCTCGCACCGGGTGACGGTCGAGCAGATGGCGATCCTCGAGCCCGGCCTGTCGGAAACGGTCTGCGCCTCGCTGCTCGTCGTCATGAGCCAGGCGCTGGACGAATGCGTGAAGCGCGGCGTGCCGGAACAGGCGGCGCGCGACTTCCTGCTCGGCCACATGAACGTGCTCGGCGCCGTCATCTTCAAGGAAGTGGACGGCGTGTTCTCGGATGCCTGCAACAAGGCGAGGCCACCGCCATGAGCAGGACGCCGATCATGAAGTGCCTGCTCCAGCGCATNACAGGCGGCGCGCGACTTCCTGCTCGGCCACATGAACGTGCTCGGCGCCGTCATCTTCAAGGAAGTGGACGGCGTGTTCTCGGATGCCTGCAACAAGGCGATCGAATTCGGCATCCCCGCGCTTATGCGTGACGACTGGAAGAACGTCTTCGAGCCGCAGGAAATCGCCGAGAGCATTCGGCGGATCACTTAAGCGCCAGAAACGGGACGGACGGGTGTCGCGCCAAGGCGGCACCGTCGTCCAGCGAATACGGGCCCGCAGGGAGGCGGGGCCGCTTAACAAACGATAACCGGGAGGACCACATGAAACTCACACGCAGACTGACCCTTGCCGCCTTCGCCGGCGTTCTCGCGCTCGGAACGGCCATGCCGTCTTACGCGGCCGATCTCATCGCGATCATCACGCCGAGCCACGACAACCCGTTCTTCAAGGCCGAAGCCGTCGGGGCGGAAGCCAAGGCAAAGGAACTCGGCTACGAGACGCTCGTGCTCGTGCATGACGACGACGCCAACAAGCAGTCGCAGCTGATCGATACCGCCATCGGTCGCGGCGCCAAGGCGATCATTCTCGACAATGCCGGTTCGGAAGCCTCGATCGCCGCCGTGCAGAAGGCCAAGGATGCGAAGATCCCGTCCTTCCTGATCGACCGCGAAATCAATGCAACGGGCGTCGCCGTCTCCCAGATCGTCTCCAACAACTATCAGGGTGCCCAGCTCGGCGCCGAAGAGTTCGTCAAGCTGATGGGCGAGAAGGGCAATTACGTCGAGCTGCTCGGTCGCGAGGCCGACCTGAACGCCGGCATCCGGTCCAAGGGCTACCACGATATCATCGACGAATATCCGGACCTGAAGATGGTGGCGCAGCAGTCCGCCAACTGGAGCCAGACGGAAGGCTACTCCAAGATGGAGACCATCCTGCAGGCCAATCCGGAAATCAAAGGCGTGATCGCCGGCAACGACACGATGGCGATGGGCGCGATCGCAGCGCTGCAGGCCGCCGGCCGCAAGGACGTCATCGTCGTCGGCTTCGACGGCTCCAACGATGTCCGCGACAGCATCAAGGCAGGCGGCATCAAGGCGACCGTGATGCAGCCGGCCTATGCACAGGCCCAGATGGCCGTCGAGCAGGCGGACGCCTACATCAAGACCGGCAAGGGACCCGCCGAGGAAAAGCAGCTGATGGACTGCGTGCTGATCAACGCCGAGAACGCCGACAAGCTTGAGACCTTCGCGCTCAAGAACTGATCGCACTTTCCTGAAGCGGGCGGTTCGTTCTCACGCGCCGCCCGCACCTTTTTACATCCGGAGTTGACGGAATGCCGCGTTTCACCGCCGCTGCCGCGCTGTGCCTTGCCTCGGCCATCCTGATGGTCCTGCCCGGCTGCAAGATCATCAAGACGCCAACGGCCGAAGAGGCTGCGGAGGCCGCAAGCGGCGGCTTCAATCCCGAGCGGCAGGCGACCGAACTCTGGGCGCCGAAGGTGGTGCCCTATCTCACCTCCAAAGCCGGACCTTACAGCGATGTCGCCGCGCTGATCGGGTCCGATCCCGATGCCGCCGCCGCAAAATATGGTCACAAGGAAAAGGAGGGCAACGCCCCCTGGACCTATGCCGCGAAGCTCTCGGGCAGCGTCGTCAAGGCGGAGACCGGGTCGCGCGCCGGCTATCTCGACACGGATATCGACGGCGACGGCAAGGCGGATGTGCGGATCCAGATCGGCCCCGTCATCAAGGGCACGGCGATCCGCGACAGCCTCGATTTCGTCAGCTTCAACCAGTTCAAGAACCAGATCCAGTGGGCCGAATTCGGCAAGGCCTTCAACGCCCGCCTGAACGAGGATGTGCTGAAAGCGCTGCCGCGCGAGGGGCTGGAAGGCCGGAAGGTGGAGGCGGTCGGCGCTTTTCCCGTGCCGGCCAAAGGCCAGCTGCCGCTTCTGACGCCCGTGACGATGACGCTGAGCCCATGACCATGGCCTCTCATTCCAGCATGGCCTCTCCTTCCAGCATCGACGCTCAGGACGACATCATCCTCCAGCTGGAGGATGTGACGAAGGTCTATTCCGGCATCGTCGCCGTCAAGAATGCCACTCTCTCCTTGCGTCGGGGTGCGGTCAACGTGCTCGTCGGTGAGAACGGCGCGGGAAAATCGACGCTGATGCGCATGATCGCCGGTGTCGAGCGTCCCTCGCTCGGGCGTATTCTCCTCGACGCGAAACCGGTCGAGTTTCATTCTCCGGCCGATGCGCAGAAACACGGCATCGGCATGGTGTTCCAGGAGCTCAACCTCTTCGGAAACCTGTCCGTTGCGGAGAACATTTTCGCCACGCGCGAGATCGTCCGGGGGTTCCTAGGCATCGATCACAATGCCCAGATCGAGAAGGCCAATCTCTTCCTCGACCGGCTCGACGCCGGCATCAGTGCGGAGACGATGGTGGAAGACCTGCCGATCGGCCAGCAGCAACTGGTCGAGATCGCCAAGGCGCTTTCGCTCGACACACGAATCCTCATTCTCGACGAGCCGACCTCGGCCTTGTCGGCTGCCGAAGTCGATATCCTGTTCAAGGTGATCGCCGAGCTGAAAGCGCAGGGTGTGGCGATCGTCTACATCTCGCATCGGCTGGAGGAGCTGATGCGCATCGGCGACCACATCACCGTGCTGCGGGACGGGCAGATCACCGGTCAGGCGCTCGTCAAGGACATCGATACACGCTGGATCGTGCGCTCGATGATCGGCTCGGATGCCAAGGATTTCGCCAAATCCGTCGATCATACGCTCGGTCGCGAAGCCTTCCGCGCCGAAGACATCTCGCTCGCGCGGCGAACCGGTGGCCTTGCGGTCGATCACCTCTCGATCTCCGTGCGGGCCGGCGAAGTGCTCGGCATCTACGGATTGATGGGTGCGGGACGCAGCGAGTTCTTCGAGTGCGTGATGGGACAGCACCCGCATGCCACCGGCCGAATCTACGTCGATGGCGCGGAAATCGCTGCGCGCGACACTCCGACGCGCATCAAGCGCGGGCTGGCGCTGATCCCGGAAGATCGTCAGCGCGAAGGCCTTGTGCAGGTTCTGTCGATCGCCGCAAACCTGACGCTTGCCAGCCTCGACCGGTTCGTGCGCTTCAAGTTCCATATCACAGGCGAGCGCGAGCGGTCCGCCATAGCGGACGCGATCCGGGATCTCGCGATCAAGGCGCCAAATCCGGATTTCGACGTGACTTCCATGTCGGGCGGCAACCAGCAGAAGGTCGTCATCGGCAAGGCGTTGATGACAAAGCCCAAAGTTCTGCTGATGGACGAGCCGAGCCGCGGCATCGATGTCGGCGCGAAGGCAGACGTCTTCCGCACCATGCGCCGGCTGGCGGGCGAGGGGCTCGCCATCCTGTTTTCGACCTCCGACCTCGAAGAGGTCATGGCGCTGTCGGACCGGATCGCCGTGATGAGCAACGGCCGCATCACCACCATCCTCGATCGGGCGGATGCGAGCGAGGAGGCGATCGTGCAGGCGGCATCGATCGGGCACAAATCGACACAGACCAGCGGAGACCACGCGCCATGACGACGGCCACCACGACCACACCGGCAGCCTCGGCAGACAGCGGCTCGCTTCTCCTGACGCTGATGAAGCTGCGGACGTTCATCGCGCTCTTCGCCGTCATCGCCTTCTTCTCGGCTTTCGCGCCGAACTTCCTCTCGACCGCCAACATCATCCTGATGTCGAAGCACGTGGCATTGAACGCGTTTCTCGCCATGGGCATGACCTTCGTCATCATCACCGGCGGCATCGATCTCTCGGTCGGCTCCATCGTCGGGCTCTGCGGCATGGTGGCCGGCGGGCTCATCCTCAACGGCATCGATCTGCAGATCGGCTACACGATATATTTCAATATCGTCGAGGTCTGCCTGATCACGCTGGCGGTCGGCATCCTGATCGGCGCGGTCAACGGGCTGCTGATCACCCGGCTGAACGTCGCGCCCTTCATCGCCACGCTCGGCACGCTCTATGTCGCTCGCGGTCTGGCGCTGCTGTCGTCGGACGGGCAGACGTTTCCGAACCTCGTCGGCAAGCCGGAGCTTGCGACCACAGGCTTCGGCTTCCTAGGTTCGGGCCGCATCATCGGCCTGCCGGTGTCGATCTGGATCCTCATCGTCGTCGCGCTCGCGGCCGCCTATTTCGCACGTTACGTGCCGCTCGGCCGGCAGATCTTCGCCGTCGGCGGCAATGAGCGGGCGGCGCGCATGTCGGGCATCCGGGTCAACCGGGTGAAGATGTTCGTCTACATGTTTTCCGGCTTCTGCGCCGCGATCGTCGGGATCGTCATCTCGTCCGAACTCATGGCGGCGCATCCGGCAACCGGCAACTCGTTCGAGCTCAATGCCATCGCGGCAGCCGTCCTCGGCGGCACGTCGATGTCAGGCGGGCGGGGCACGATCGGCGGCACCATCATCGGCGCCTTCGTCATCGGCATTCTTTCGGACGGGCTCGTGATGATGGGCGTCTCGTCCTTCTGGCAGATGGTCATCAAGGGCATCGTCATCATCGTGGCCGTCGTGGTCGATCAGGCACAGCGCCGCTTGCAGCAGCAGGTCGCACTGATGCAGCTGGCCAAGAAAGGTTAGGCAAGCCTTCCGCGGATGTGTTTGGGTCGGGAAAATTGTGCGTTGCCGCAAAGAACGGGATCTAAACCGTCAGCCGTGGCTTTCAAAGATGCGTTTCTGGCGTAAAAAGCAATTGGGCATTGTCCGGGACGATGCCCGCCTGCTGCCGATTGATGAAACCGCTCTTGCGGCGGACCCCGCAAGCCGAGCGCATCTGAAGGAGAGACCACCATGGGCTTTATCACCACCAAGGACGGTACAGAGATTTTCTACAAGGACTGGGGTCAGAAGGATGCCCAGCCGATCATGTTCCACCACGGCTGGCCGCTGTCGTCGGACGATTGGGACGCGCAGATGCTGTTCTTCGTCTCGAAGGGCTTTCGCGTCGTCGCCCATGACCGCCGGGGCCACGGCCGTTCGGCACAGGTGTCCGACGGCCACGACATGGACCACTATGCCGCCGACGCCTTTGCCGTCGTCGAGGCGCTGGATCTGAAGAACGTCGTCCATATCGGCCATTCCACGGGCGGCGGCGAAGTCGCCCGCTACGTGGCCAAGCATGGCGAACCGGCCGGACGCGTGGCCAAGGCCGTGTTGGTGTCAGCGGTTCCGCCGCTGATGCTGAAGACGGCAGGCAATCCGGAAGGCCTGCCGCTGGAGGTTTTCGACGGTTTCCGCTCGGCGCTCGCTGCCAACCGCGCCGTCTTCTTCCACGAGGTGCCGGCCGGTCCCTTCTACGGTTTCAACCGCGATGGGGCTCAGGTGCAGGAAGCCGTGGTTCGCAACTGGTGGCGCCAGGGCATGATGGGCAGCGCCAAGGCCCACTACGACGGCATCAAGGCCTTCTCGGAAACCGACCAGACGGACGACTTGAAGGCCATTTCAGTGCCGACGCTGGTGCTGCACGGCGAGGACGACCAGATCGTGCCGATTGCCGATGCCGCCCTGAAGGCCATCAAGCTCCTGAAAAACGGAACGCTGAAGACCTATCCGGGCTTCTCCCACGGCATGCTGACGGTGAACGCGGACGTGCTCAACGCCGACCTTCTCGCCTTCATCCAGGGCTGATCCGGTCAGGCCGCCGAACGCCTGCGGCGGGGGCCTTGCCCCCGTCGTTCCCAGACGATGAGCAGCACGCTTGACGCGACGATCAGCAGCGCACCGATGAAGACGTTCAGCGCCGGGATCTCCGCCCAGATGAGATATCCGTAGACGAAGGCCCACATGAGACCCGTGTATTCGACAGGGGCAATCGCCGAGGCCGGGGCGTAGCGGAACCCGTCATAGAGCAGGTATTGGCCGATGGTCGAGATGAGGCCGAGGGCAAGCAGCAGGCCCCAGCCTGCCGCATCCGGCGTCGTCCACACCCAGGGGAGCGAGAGCGCGCAGGCGAGACCGAACAGAAGGCTCGTCGCGTACATCTGCGTCAGGGTGGATTCGCTGCGGCTGACCAGACGCACGAGAATGGTGCTCCAGGCCCAGCAGAAGCCCGCGACGACGCACATGGCGGCCGGCACGAGGTTCGGGGAATGGGTGGGATTAGCCGCAACGACCACCCCGATGAAGCCGCCGATACAGGCGATCCAGCGTCCCGCGCCGATCGTTTCCTTCAGAACCAGGATCGACAGGAACATGACCATGATCGGCGCCGAGAAATACAGCGTCGTCAGTTCCGCAAGGCCGAGCGACCGGGCGGCATTGTAGAACAGCAGCCAGGCGACCAGCATCAGCGCGGCGCGAAGCACCAGCGTCTTGCGGTAAGGGCTTTGCAGCGCGGACGGATGTTTGCGGACGCGGACGAGGACGCCGGTGATGGCGACGATCACGAGGCTGCGGAAGAACAGGATCTGCGGCACGGCATAATCCGTCACCAGCCATTTGACGATGGCGTCTTGCAGGGCAAAGCAGGCATAGCCGGCCGAGGCCAGCGCGATGCCGGTCAGCGGTCCCTTTGTGCTCACGTCTGAAACCATCTGGCCCTCCCGTCGCGAAAGCCTTTGCAGAGAAAAGGCATCCGGCACAGCCGCAATGGCAGGAACCGCCCTGCGCCGCAATGTCAAAATCCCTTTCCATGGACAACACGTCGCGGTGTCCGCCAGTCGCGCAAGGGGCCCGGGAATGGGCTTCGGAATGGTAAGTGTTTTATTATGTTTTAATCTGCATCTGAGAGGATGCCCGCGGGAGAAACCGATCCATCGGTCAGAGCCCAGGGGTAGGGGAGCCTTTCATGATCGATCGTTTGATGTCTCGGATCCGGATCCAGACCAAGGTGCTGGTACTGCTTACGCCGTTCGTGCTGAGCATCACCGCCGTCGGCGTGACGGGTCTCTACACCTCCGGCCTGCTCCAGGGCCGCATGGAAATCTCCAATAGCGTCCTCCAATCGCTCAGCGGCTTCAAGCAGGTCTTCTCCGCCATGTCGCGCTTTCTTCTGCAGCCCTCGGCGGAAACGCACGATGCAGCACGCAAAGAATTGAACGACGAAATCGCCGACCTCAAGACGATGGCGGACGGCCTTCGCGCGGAAACCGATGTCACCCGCCTCGATGAGGCGCTGGCCCAATCGGCCACGATCGCCGCCAATATCGAAACCCTGTGGGGGTTGCAAACCGATCGCGAACGGATCGCGACCGAGGTCGGCGCCAGCACCGAGGCGTTGCTTGCCGTGCAGGCGGCCGCGGGCAAGCAGGCCTTCGTTCTGCTGGCTGGCGCCAAGACCATCGAGAAATCCGCAAAGACCGATCTGAAGACGGCGCTGCAGGTCGGCGCTCTCGGTTCTGCCGCCCAGGCGCTTGCGAAGCAGGCGAGTGCAGCACCCAGCGATGCCGACCGCATCAAGATCGTCAAGACGGGCCTGCCGGCGGTCGCCACCGCACTCGAAGCCACGCTCAAGGCGCTCGGCAAAGTCTCGCTCCCCGCCGTCGATGCAGTGAAGCCCGAGATCGCAGCGCTCGGCGACACCGCTGCAAAGGCTGGTGCCGATCCGCTGCTGGCCGGCAATCTCCTCACCGCGATGACATCGTTCGATCGTGCCGGAGCCGCAATCAAGACGGCGTCCGACGACGCGCTTCGCAACGCCGTCTCGGCGCTTGCCGCTGCGGAAGGCGAGATCGCCAAGGCTGACCGCGTCGGCAACAAGCTGCGCGCCATCGTCGGCAATGCCAACCAGATCCGCGTCGTCTTCGCCGAGCTTGCCGCCGTTCCCGATGATGGCGGCGTGAAGAAGGTGCAGCAAGCGCTCTATGCCTATGGCAAGGAGGTGGAAGGCCTTGCCACCGCCGTTCCCGGCGATACGGTCCTCGCCGAACTTCCGGCAAAGGCGAAGCCGGCCCTGACGTCTTTGGAGGCGAACGCCCTTGCGCTCCTCGCTCTGTCGCAGAAGCAGCGCTCCGAATTCGATGCCGCGGCGGCGCAGATCGACGGGACATGGACGCTGCTCACGGAATTCGCCGAAAACCAGAAGCAGAGCGCCGGGACCGAGCGCGAGCAGGCCAATACCATTTCGCTCGGCGCCACGCTTGTGGGCATCCTCATCGCGCTTCTCGCCGGAACGGCGCTGGTGATGACGCTGAAGGGACCGATCGGACAGATCACCGCGGCGATGCGCAGGCTCGCCGATGGTGCTTTGGATACGTCGATCACAGGCGAGAACCGTTCCGATGAAATCGGCGACATGGCGCGTGCGCTGTCTGTCTTCAAAGGCAGCGCGCTCGCCAAGGTATCGATGGAAGAGCAGGCGGAGGCGACGCGCCGCGAGACCGAGGCCCACCGGCTGCGCAGCGATGCGGAGCGCCAGGACGCGGCACGCGAGGTGCAGTTTGCGGTAGACACGCTGGCGCAGGCCCTGTCGCGCCTCGCGCGTGGCGATATGAGCTTCACCATCGACACGCCCTTCGCGGCGCATCTCGATCGTCTGCGCAACGATTTCAACGCGTCCGTGGGCGGGCTGCGGGAGACGCTCGGCGAGATCCGCCATATCTCCAGTGCCATCCATCACAATGGCCAGCAGATGGCCGATGCCGTCGGCGATCTCGCCAAGCGCACCGAGCAGCAGGCGGCAGCGCTCGAGGAAACCTCGGCTGCGGTCGATGAGGTCTCGTCCACCGTGCGCACGGCCGCTGGCCGCGCCAACGACGTCCAGGGCATCGTCCAGCGCGCCAAGCGCAATGCCGACAACTCCTCCGGCATCGTGCAGAATGCGATCTCGGCCATGATGCGCATCCGCGAGGCTTCCGACAAGATCGGGCAGATCGTCGGTGCGATCGACGCGATCGCCTTTCAGACGAACCTTCTCGCCCTGAACGCCGGCGTCGAGGCGGCGCGGGCAGGCGAGGCGGGCAAGGGTTTCGCGGTCGTCGCGCAGGAGGTCCGCGACCTTGCGCAGCGTTCCGCGCTGGCCGCCAAGGAAATCGGTGGACTGATCTCGAAATCCTCTGCCGAGGTGGCCACGGGCTCGCAGTTCGTGGAGCAGACCGGCAGCGCCCTGATGGAGATCGCCCACCAGATCGTCGATATCGCCGGCCATGTCGATCACCTCGCTCTGTCGAGCCGCGACCAGTCGACATCGCTCGAATCCGTCAATGGCTCCGTCAACCAGATCGACCAGATGACCCAGCAGAATGCCGCGATGGTGGAAGAGACCAATGCCGCCACGCTCCAGCTTGCCGAGGATATCGACATGCTCGCCGGCCTCGTCGCCCGCTTCCGCCTGTTGGAGGACGACGACACGCACCATGCGCGGGCGGCCTGAGCATTCCTGCAGACGCGCGCCCGATTTCGGTTGAATTGCCGGCGCGCGACGATAGCGTCAGGCTCTTGTAACACGGGAGCGCCGGGATGACCTTGACCGAACAGAGATTGCGGGAACTGCGCGAGAAATATGCGACCGGGCATGGTGGCGAGATCAGCGATCCCCGCTTTCGCCGCGTGGCCGCGCATATCTTCTCCGAAAGCGGCACGCGGGCCGCACCCTATTCCGGGATCCCGACGCTGCTGTCGGCACCTCTCGTCGAGCCGGGCGAAAGCGAGGCCTTCGACGCGCTGCAGGTGGCCCTGCTCGGCATTCCCATGGATCTCGGCGTCACCAACCGCACAGGCTCCCGCTTCGGGCCGCGGGCATTGCGAACCATCGAGCGGATCGGCCCCTACAATCATGTGCTTGAGGTCGCGCCGGTGCACGAGCTGCGCGTCGCCGATATCGGCGACGTGCCTTTTCGCAGCCGCTACCGGCTGGAGATGAGCCACGAAGACATCGAGCAGCATATCGACAGGATCGTCGGCAGGGGCATCCTGCCGCTCTCGGTCGGCGGCGACCATTCAGTGACCCATCCCATTCTGCGCTCGGTCGGGCGCGATCGGCCGGTCGGCATGATCCATATCGACGCCCATTGCGACACGGGCGGCGCCTACGATCTCACCAAGTTTCACCATGGCGGCCCGTTCCGGAATGCGGTTCTCGACGGCGTTCTCGATCCGACGCGGGTGATCCAGATCGGCATTCGCGGCTCGTCCGAATATCTCTGGGAGTTTTCCTATGATGCCGGCATGACCGTCATCCACGCCGAAGAGATCAACGGTCTCGGCATCGGCGCAATTATTGATAAGGCGCGCGCGATCGTCGGCGACGGGCCGACCTATCTCTCCTTCGACATCGACAGTCTCGATCCGGCCTTTGCACCCGGCACGGGAACGCCCGAGATCGGCGGCCTGACGACGCGGGAGGCATTGGAATTGCTGCGCGGCCTGAGAGGCGTCAATTTCGTCGGTGGCGACGTCGTCGAGGTCGCGCCGCAATATGACAGCACCACCAACACCGCCCAGGCCGGCGCACAGATGCTGTTCGAGATCCTGAGCCTTCTCGCCTTCAGCCCATCGCTCAAACCCTGATCCGTCAGACCGCCTGATTTCGGTCGCGAAACGGCCAGCGCGGAATGCCCGCGGCAAAGAGCGGCAGCCAGACGAGCACCGGCTGCAGTGCAAGGCGGGGCACGTGGTAGAACCAGGGCCATATGCCCGCATCGATCGCGGTCAGGCCGTCGATGGCGTGCTTGATGTTCGCCGGATAGACGCAAACGGCATAGAGCGCGAGGCCGACTGCTGCAGGCCGCTCGGTCGCGCGGAACCAGAGGCCGATCGCGCCGAGAAGCTCGCAAATGCCCGTTATCGCGATGACCACGTCCGGCTTCGGCACAAAGCCGGGCATGATCGTCAGGAACGGGGATGGCCAGGCGAGATGAAGGATGCCTGCGGCCGCATAGAAGAGCGACAAGCCGACACGCAGACCCCAATGCCGGTTACTCCTGTCTCGCGCGCTGCCCATCGTTTCTCCATCTTCCTGTCGGGTGCACAGCGTTATGCCCGATTTACGGACGAATGGCACCCGGCATGCGAACGACCCGCCGCTTCAGGGAAAGCGGCGGGCCTTGACCTCTTCGGCAGGGAGTGACGCCGTCGAGGTCTATGGATGTCGTCCGGCGTCTACAGATTGGCGAGCAGATCGTTGATGCGGTTCTCCATATCGCCGAGCGCGGCATCGACGTCTTTCTGGCCGGTCATCGCGGCGTTCATTTCCTGGCCGATGATGTCCTGGATAGCGAACTGGCGCTGGACGGTCGACGGCAGGGCCGTGCCGAGCGTGGCGATCGGCGCGACGGTATCGCGGTGCGGCAGAGCCTTGAACTCCGGCATTTCAAAGACGGCCTTGACCGCCGGCAGATGCCCCGTCCGCGACCATTCGAAATCATTGTCCTTGAAGAATTTCAGGAACTTGCCGATGGCAGCGACTTCTTCGGGCGAGCGATCCTTCTGCGAAATGCCCCAGGCATGGCCGTCGGCATATTGCGCTTTCTTGCCGGGGAACAGCTGCGGATAGGGATAGACGGCATAGCCGCCCTTGTTCAGCGCGGTTCCCGCCGTCTCCGACGACGCAGTGTAGTCGCCGATCACCCATGTGCCGTTGAGATGGACGCCACCTTCACCGGCGAGGAAGGCGTTGATGCTGGCGGCGTAGTCCATATCCTTGGTGGTGTCGCCCTGGTCGTAAATGGCCTTGTACATGTCCAGGACCTTCTTGGCCTCCGGCGTCTTCAGCTTCACCTTCAGCGGATCGGCGAAGAAGTCGGAATCCTGCTGGAACAGGTAGGTGTAGAAATTTCGCGTATAGAGCGCCACCTCGTTGGCGAGGTTCTGTACGAAGTAGGGCTTGCCGGTCTTTTCGCGGAACTGCTTGGCCTGCGCCAGCTGTTCGTCGACGCTGGTTGGCAGTTTCGGCGTGCCGTCGGCATTCACGAGGTCCGCCTGCTTAAACAGGTCCATGTTGATGTGATAGAGCATGGTCCAGTTGTCGATCGGCAGGCCGTAGATCTGGCCATCCTTGGTCACGCCGCCGCGCGCCGCATCGGTAAAGTCGCCCGGCTTGACGCCGACCGAGGCCAGAACCTCGTCGAGCGGCATCAGGAGGCCCTTGGACTGGTAGTCCGACAGGGCGGAATGGTGGATGGAGACGATATCGGGCGGATCGCCGGCCGCAAATTGCGCCGTGAGCTGGTCGTAGCCCGGCCATTCCACCGTCGTCACAGAAACGTGGACGTCGGGATTGTCGGCGTTGAACTTGTTGATCATCGAGGTGATGATCCCGCATTCGCCGACGGCCTTGGCCACATCGGTATTGCTGCCGAAATCGGCATCGCACGCGCCGAAGAAGCGCTGCAGGCTGAGCTCGGTGGCTGCGAACGACGGCGTCGCCGCCATCACGGCAAGGGCCGAAGCCGCCGCCAGGATAGACGTCCTCCATACATGCATCATGCGTGTCTCCTCCATGTCATGATTGCGTTTACCGGCCTCTTATCCTCGAGGCCGGGCAGTCTCTTCACCGCACGGCAGCACCGGATACGGCGGTAACGATGTACTTCTGGAAAAACAGGTACAGGATCAGGATCGGCGCGCTGGCGAACACCGCCTGCGACATCAGGAAGCCCAGGCCCTCGGATTGCGCGAAATTCGTCTGCGTCGAGGCGATCCCGACGGTCAGCGTGTACATTTCCTTTTTCGTGCCCGAGATCAGCGGCCAGAAATAGTCGTTCCAGACGCTGAGGAAGGTGAAGATGCCGAGCGTCGCCTGGGCGGGCACCGTCAGCGGCAACAGCACCTTCCAGAAGATCTTGAAGCGGCTGGCATTGTCGAGAAGGGCCGCCTCGTCCAATTCCTTCGGGATCGCGCGAAAATACTGCGTCATCAGGAACACGCCGAACGGCGCCGACAGCCAGGGCAGGATCAGGCCCGGATAGGTGTTGTGCAGCTTGACCCAGGAAAAGAGCTGGTGACGCGCAATCAGCACGGCCTGTTCCGGAATGGCGAGACCGACGAGCACGATCACGAACAGCGCGTTGCGGAAGGGAAAGTTGAGCCGGGCAAAGCCGTAACCGGCGAGCGAGCAGAGCACCAGCGTCCCCAGCGTCACGCCGCCGGAAACGATGAGGCTATTGAGAATCCACCGGAAGACCGAAGAGGTGGTGAGGATGTTCAGGTAGTTCTGCAGCGTATAGGGCGCATGGAACACGGCGTTCATGCTCGCCATCAGTTCCTTGTTGTCCTTGAGAGACAGAGCAACGACCCAAACCAGCGGCGCCATCATGATGACGGCCGTGGCGATGGTGAGCGCGAGGATGATGCGATCGCCCGTGCTGCGACCGACCATTCCCGTGGGACCGCCAGCGGTCGTCGGCGCGGGGGAGGCTGTCGTCGCGCTCATGCGTCCTCTCCTTTTCGGCGTGAAACGGCGTATTGGATCATGGCGGCGATGAGGATGAGAGCGAACAGGACTTCGGAAGCCGCAGCGCCGAGGCCGAGATCCCACCGCTTGAAGGCGGCGTCGTAGATGTACAGCACGAGCGGCGTGGACACGTTGTTGGGTCCGCCATTCGTCATCAGCCGCGCCTGCCCGAAGAGCTGGAACTGCAGCACGATCTGGATGACGACCACGAGAACGAAGGTGCGCTTGATCGAGGGGAAGGTGATGGACCGGAAGGTCCGCCAGCGTCCGGCATTGTCGAGCGCCGCAGCCTCGTAGATATCGCCGGGGATCTGCTGGAGCGCGGAGAGAAACAGCATCATCGGCAGGCCGATGCACCACCAGATCGTGGCGATGGCGATGGCGATCATGACGAGCTTCGGATCGGACAGGAAGGCCGGGCTCGTCGCACCGAACCAGCCATAGACCGTGGACAGGAGCCCGAAGCCCGGGACGAACACGATGCGCCAGATGAGCGTGACGATGGTGACGGACAAGACGGACGAGGCGAAGAAGATGGTTCGCAGCACGGCTGCCGTGCGCGTCTGCCGGTTCAGTGCCAACGCGAGAAGCAGGCCGATCAGCGCGAGCGCAGGAACCGTCAGGAGGACGAAATAGAAGGTGTTGCCGATGGCCTGCAGAAAGATCCGGTCGTTGAAGAGCCGGGTGTAATTGGCAAGTCCGACGAAGCGGCCGGTGGAAAAGGCATCCGCCTTGTGCAGGCTCATCCACATGCCCCAAAACAAGGGGACGAGGAGCAGCAGCACGAAGAACACCAGATAGGGCGCGACGAAGATCGCGTTGCGCCAGAGCGGGGCGTTGACGTTCTGGACCCGCCGACGCCCTGTTGCAGCTTCCGTGGTCTCGGCTTTGCGGGCGAGGGCGAGATCAGCCATGGCTCATGTCCTCCGCATGACGCGCGCGGCCCTCGGCATCGAACAGATGCGTGCGCGTGCCGTCGAGCGAGAGCGCGATCTCGTCGCCGATGGCGACGCGGCTCATGCCGATATCTTCGGCGACGATCATGCTGCCATCCCGCAGCCTGACATAGAGGAGCGTGCGGTCGCCGAGCCGTTCCAGAACCTCGACCCGACCGGGGACGGTGTTGATGGCGCCGGGCTCTGCGCGGCGGACGGCTTCGGCGCGGATGCCGAGCGTCTGTTCGCCCGCGGTCACGCCATCGCCGCGGATCGTGGTGGCAAGCTCCGCGCCGTCTGAAAGCCTCGCGACCAGAAAGCCGCCTTTTTCCGACAGCGTCACGGGCATGAAATTCATGGTGGGCGAGCCGACGAAGGTCGCGACGAACCGGCTTTCCGGCCGAAGATAGATGTCCATCGGCGTACCGATCTGCTCGATCTTGCGGTTGTTCATGACCACCACCCGGTCGGCGAGCGTCATGGCCTCGATCTGGTCGTGGGTCACGAAGATCATGGTCGACTTCACGCGATTGCGCAGCTGGGCGAGCTCGACGCGGGTTCGCACGCGAAGGGCTGCATCGAGGTTCGACAGAGGCTCGTCGAACAGGAAGGCCTTCGGTTCCTTGACGATCGCGCGACCGATGGCGACGCGCTGGCGCTGCCCGCCGGAAAGCTGGCCGGGCTTGCGCTCCATCAGATGGCCGATTTCCAGCATGCGGGCGGCCTCCGCGAGGCGTGCATCGATGACACCTTGCGGCACGTCGATATTCTTCAGGCCGAAGGACATGTTGTCGGCGACGGTCATGTGCGGATAGAGAGCATAGGACTGGAACACCATCGCGATGCCGCGCTGGCCGGGCGGCAGCGTGTCGATCCGCTCGCCATTGATCGAGATCGTGCCCTCGTCAACGCTTTCCAGTCCGGCAATCATCCGCAGCAGCGTCGATTTTCCACAGCCGGACGGGCCGAGAAACACCATGAATTCGTTGGCCTCGACGGACAGCGAGAGGTTTTCGAGCACCGTCATTGCGCCATAGCGTTTCGTGACGCCGTCGATCTCGATCTGCGCGGTCATGCAAGCCTCCTGCCGGCATCGTCTAAAACACAGGTCTGCATCATGTCCTCCCGGCGACGGCGCGGGTTCCCGCCCGACCATCCACCCAAACTGCCGTCATTTCGCGTCACCGGACCGGGTTTCCTCCTCCGGTCCGGGACTGCCCTTGCGTCAGGCCTTCAGCCGGATCATCCGGTAGCTGAGCGGCGCGATCGATGCCGTGAGGCGGCCGTCAGCAAAGGACGCACCTTCGCCCTTGACCGGCACGACCGTGTCGGGCGCCTCGGCCGTGTTTGTGATGCCGAGGTTCGCATGGGCGATGACCTGATCCTCGACGATCGACAGCGATCCGAATTCGAGCAGCCCGACATCGAGATCAAGCGCCTCGGTGAGATGCCGGTTGACGAGGAAGAAAGTGACATGACCCGATGCCGCGTCATGGACGGCGGAGACATCGAGATAGGGGACCGCACCGATGTCCTCGACCGCATAGGTGGGGCTGTCCACCATCAGCTTCAGCGCCGTGCCGCGACCATAGACCGAAGCGTAATAATAGGGGTAGAAGATCGTCTGGCGCCAGGCCGGGCCTCCGGGCACCGTCATGATCGGCGCGATGACGTTCACGAGCTGCGCGAGGCAGGCGATCTTCACCACGTCGGCGCGGTTGATGAAGGTGTTGAGAATGCAGCCGACCTGCAGCACGTCTTCGAAGTTGTAGTCGTCCTCCAGCAGCGGCGGCGCTTCCGGCCAGCCGCTGTGACCTTCGAGGATCACCTTGTCCCGCTCCTTGGAGTGGTACCAGACGTTCCACTCGTCAAAGGAGATATAGACGTCCTTCTTGGACCGCTTCTTCGACTTTACATAGGCGATGACACCGGCCACCGTGCCGATATAGGTGTCGAGTTCGAGGCTGCGGGCGAGATAGCTCGCCGTATCCTTGGCCCGGTTCTCGAAATACATGTGCAGCGAGATGTGATCGACTTCGTTGTAGGTATGCTCCAGCACGGTCGCCTCCCACTGCGGGTAGGTCGGCATGTGGGCGTTGGACGAGCCGCAGACGACGAGTTCGAGCCGGCTGTCGAACGCGCGCATCGCCTTTGCCGTCTCATGCGCCAGACGTCCGTATTCGTCGGCGGTCTTGTGGCCGATCTGCCAGGGGCCGTCCATTTCGTTGCCGAGGCACCAGAGACGGACGTCGAAGGGCGTTTCGCGGCCATTGGCGCGTCGCTTGTCGCTCCAGGTGCTTCCGCCTTCGTGATTGACATATTCGAGGAAGTTGCGGGCCTCGTCGAGGCCGCGCGATCCCAGATTGACCGCGAGCATCATCTCCGTACCCACGGTTTCGCACCAGTCTGCGAATTCGTGAATGCCGACTTGGTTGCTCTCCGAGGTGTGCCAGGCGAGATCGAGCCGAACGGGACGCTCCGCGCGCGGGCCGATACCGTCTTCCCAATTGTAGGCCGAAACGAAGTTGCCGCCGGGGTAACGGACGATCGGAACCTGCAGCTCCTTCACGAGGTCTATGACGTCCCGTCGCATGCCATCGGCGTCGGCCGTCGGGTGGTCCGGCTCGTAGATCCCGGTATAGACGGCGCGGCCGAGATGCTCGATGAACGAGCCATAGAGCCGCGGGTCGATCTCCGAGATCGTGAATTTGCTATGGGCGATAACCGTCGCCTTCATGCCGTCCTCCCGAGTAATTCATATTTCATGATATGTATCATGATTTGAGATGAATTAAGCGGAGCGGAGACGGAGCGTCAAGCGGAAAGTGTTGTGCAGTGCGAAAGTCGTAACTTACTTTCTTGTCCGGAGACGCAGCAGGATATCCTGATCGTAGTTGCCGAATCCACGGCCGAAAATATTCATGCCGCCGGGGTGCTTGGCATCATCGAGAACGCCGATCCGAAGCCGGATCGAATGATGGACTTCGAGCTTGAGATCGGCGAGGCGGATGTCCGAAATGCGCATGCCATCGACATAGGAGCCTTCGTCATTGATGCGAAAGCTCTTGAGCTTGCCGTATTGCGAGCCCTTCAGTTTCCACCAATCCGGCGTGTAAACCCCTCTTTTATCTCCGAAATCCCCTGGAGAGGTCCAGGTTGCCACATCGACGCCGTTGACGGCGAGCGTGATATCGGACGGCCAGTCGGCGCTCGTGCCGGGAACCTCGGACGAGAGTTCGAGAACGAATTCCAGCTCCCGGATCTCGGTATTGGCAAGGCGCGCATTGTTGGGAAACTGATATTCGACATAGCCTCGGGTGAACCAGATCAGGCCGGCCTTCATGCGGTCGGGGTCCAGAAACGTGCTCGGGACATCGAGAAGTCCGATGATGCCATCCACCGAACAAAGTCCGCACGGCGCGGAGACCTCGAAGCTCGTATAAAGGCCGAGCGGCATCGACACTTCGATGGAATCCTGTTCCGTTTCCTTGATATCGTTTTTCAGGACGATCAGGATTTCGTCATAGAGTGCGTGACAGATCTTCTGGTTTCCCTTGCGCGCCTTGATGGTTTCGGTGCGGATCAGCCCGGCTTCCTGCAGCATCTGGATGTTGATCGAGACGCTGGACTGCGGCGACTGCAGCACGTCGGCGATGTCGTTGACGTTCATCGGACCCTTATTCTGCAACAGTTTCAGGATCGAAACACGGGCCGGAGAGGCCAGCCCCTTGAGCACGGCCTGGTTCTCTTCGGGATCGACGACCAGAAAATTACGGCTCACGACATTCCACTCCACGCTGACCCGATGCATTTTCAATTCATATCGATAGAACTGATTCAGTCAACGCCTGCCTTTCCTGCCTTTCCCGCCAATCGCCCGATGAAGCCGGTTTTGTCCGCCCTATCTCTCGCATCGACCGTACGAGCAGCCTGCCGGTTGCCGGTGCGGCTGCGACCCGTCAAGGAGACCCCGTGTGACCACACCGACAGCCCGCGTTCAGCAGACCGCCGATAGCAATTCAGGCGCAGCCCTCGGCAATCTCGATCCCGCACCGCCCGCCACACTGGTTATCTTCGGCGCGACAGGAGACCTCACCCGCCGCCTGCTCGTACCCGCGCTCATCAACATGGAGCGGGAAGGCCTGATCAGCCCGTCGACGATCGTTCTCGGCATCGGCAAGGATGTCGGCGACGACGAGATGTTGCGCACCGGCCTGGAGACTTTCGGCGCAGACCATTTCGGTGCGGGCGACGCCCAGCGCGCGGATGCCTGGAAGAGCCTTCGTCCGAGACTGCACTACCGCGCCGGAGACTTCACGGCGGACCAGATCTACACCGAGCTCGCCGCGGAACTGACCGGCAATGCGGTCTTCTATCTGGCCGTGCCGCCGCGCTTCTTCGGCGATATCGTCGAGAAGCTTGCCGATCACGGCCTGGCGACGGAAAGCGACGGCGCGTTTCGCCGCATCGCGATCGAGAAGCCGTTCGGCCACGACGCGGTTTCGGCCAAAGCCCTCAATGCGCGCATCCTCGCCCGCGTCTCGGAAACACAGGTCTACCGTATCGACCATTTCCTCGGAAAGGAGACGGTCCAGAACATCATGACGCTGCGCTTTGCCAATATGATGATCGAGAAGCTGTGGAACAGCGACAGCATCGATCATATCCAGATCACGGCGGCGGAAACCGTCGACGTCGGTACGCGCGGCAGCTTCTACGACGGAACGGGCGCGCTTCGCGACATGGTGCCCAACCATCTGTTCCAGCTCCTCTCCATGGTGGCGATGGAGCCGCCGATCAGCTTCGATGCGGAAGCCGTGCGCGACGAGAAGGCTAAGGTGCTGCGCGCGATCCGGATTTACGAGCCGGAGGAGGCGGCCGAAAACAGCGTGCGCGGCGCTTATACGTCCGGTACGCTCGGCGACCGGACGATCCCCGCCTTCAGCCAAACCCCCGATGTGAAACCGGACAGCGCCACCGAGACCTATGTCGCCCTGAAACTGATGATCGACACCTGGCGCTGGGCCGGCGTACCCTTCTACCTGCGCACCGGCAAGGCGCTGTCCGTGCGGGACACGGAGGTCATCGTCACCTTCAAGCCCGTGCCGTTCGCACAGTTTCCCCGCCTGAGAAACGCCCATCTGCCGCCGAACCGGATCGTGATCCAGATCCAGCCCGACGAGGGCATCAGCCTGGATATGCTGATCAAGCGACCGGGCATCGGCGTGGCGGTGGAGCCGGCGGTGATGGACTTCCGTTATGCCGGTTTGTTCGATATCGGTCGTCTGAACGGCTACGAGACCCTGCTCTACGACATCCTGACCGGCGATCAGACCCTGTTCCAGCGCGCGGATGCGGTGGAAGCCGGCTGGCGTGCCGTGCAGCCGTTCCTCGACCGTTGGGCAGAAGGCGGCAAGCCCGAGCTTTACGTTCCCGGCTCGCTCGGCCCGGATGCCGCGGCCGATCTCCTCGCCCGCGACGGTCTTGCCTGGCACGATCTCATGACCCGCTGAGGCTTGCAATGCTTGCACAGCGGGGGAGGGCGACGTGGCGGGAGCGCAGGGCAAACGCTGCCTCGCTTGCCCGCGTCAAGATAGGCGCGTCTTCCGCGCTGCTGCTTGCCGCCCTTGTCTCTGCCGGGCAAGGGACGGACGCCGTCGCGCAGACGAAGGAGGACCGGGACGCCGGATGCCTCTACGACGGTGGCGCGGCCGCGCCTTCGCTCTGCATCCGCAAGGCAAGCTTCAATGCGGATCTCTGCGGCGCAATCGAGCATTTCGCCCGACGCTCGGATCTTCCGCCGGATTATTTCGCGCGGCTGCTCTGGCGCGAAAGCCTGTTCCGCCCCGAAGCCGTCAGTCCGAAGGGGGCCGAGGGCATCGCCCAGTTCATGCCGGGCACGGCGCGCCTGCGCGGGCTCGGCAACAGCTTCGACGTCATCCAGTCGCTCGATGCGGCGTCCGCCTATCTGCAGGAACTCCGCCTGCGGTTCGGCAATCTTGGGCTTGCCGCGGCGGCCTATAATGCCGGGGAGGGCGGGCTCTCGCGCTTTCTCGCCACGGGCCGGCTGCCGCTGGAGACCCAGGATTATGTCTTCGCCATCACCGGCCATCCCGCCGAAACCTGGAAAACCAGTCCGCCCGCCACCGCCGCACCGGTTCTCGACCCGAACAAACCCTTTGCGGATGCCTGTCTTGCGCTTGCGACCAGCCGCATCATCCGCGATCCCGTCCTTGCAGGCTCTGCCGATTGGGCGCCGTGGGGTGTCCAGCTGGCCGGCCACTATAATCCCGGAACAGCGATGAAGCTCTTCACGCTGGCCGTGGCCCGGCTGCCGGCGCCCTACAATGCTGAACGCGCGCTTGTCGTCCTCCAGCGCGGCGGCAATTTCGGCTATCGTCCGCGCTACGCAGCCCGGATCGGCCGCGAGACCCGTCGCGCGGCGGATGCCCTTTGCGCCATCGTGCGCAAGGCCGGCAGTGCGTGCATCGTCTTCCGCAACGCGCCCCGTCGCTGATCTCATTTCTCCACAACGCACGAAAGCCCCGGCATTGCCGGGGCCCTCATGCACTGTATCTTGGCTACTCCGCGGCTTACTCCGCGGCTTGGGCCGTCGCGGGCATGTTGCGATAGGGCTCGCAAAGCGCTTCCATCATCCGGACCTCTTCGGCCGTCAGGTCGGTCAGCGGCGCGCGGACAGGGCCGACATCGAAGCCCATCAGCCGCACGCCCGCCTTGACCGCCGAGACGGCGTAGCCCTTCTGCCGGTTGCGGATATCCATGAACGGGTAGAAGAAGTCGATCAGGATGCGGTTCGTGGTTTCGAGGTCGCCGGCCCGAAGCGCGGTGTAGAATTTCTGGGCGAGCGCCGGCACGAAGTTGAAGACGGCCGAGGAATAGGTCGTCACGCCTGCGCCAAGATAGGCGTCTGCAAAGAGTTCGGCCGTTGGCATGCCGCCGAGATAGGTCAGGCGATCGCCCATCGTTGCCGTGATGCGGCGGACAAGTGCGATGTCGCCCGAACCATCCTTGAAGCCGACAAGGTTGGGGCAGGCGTCGCAGAGGCGCGACAGCGTGTCCGCGGTCAGGATCGAATTGTCGCGATTGTAGACCATGACGCCGATGGAGACCGACTGGCAGACGGTCTTGATATGCTGGTAGAGGCCTTCCTGGCTCGCATCCATCAGATAGTGCGGCAACAGAAGGATGCCGTCGGCACCAGCCTTTTCGGCAGATTTGGCGATGGAAATTGCCATGCGCGTGCCGTAGCCACAGCCGGCGACGATCGGCGTCGCGCCCGCCGACGCCTTGGCGGCAGCGACGATGTCGGGGATTTCGGACGGCTCGAGCGAGAAGAACTCGCCGGTTCCGCCGGCAGCAAAGAGGACCGTCGCGTCGAAGCCTGCGAGCCAGCCGACATGCGCCTCATAAGCCTTGCGATTGAAGAGCCCGTCGGCGCCGAACGGCGTGACGGGGAAGGACAGAAGGCCGGCGCCAAGCGCCTGCTTCAACTCGAGGGGATCCAAGGACACGGGCAGTCATCTCCAAATGTTGCATCTGAGAGAAAACTAGCAAGAGATATTATCTCTGTCAACACTTGTATGATCTATGCTCAGGTCGAGCCGCGTGTGTTGCGCATCATCGCCCGATAGCGCTGCTGGCTTCCCTTCAGATGGTGGCGCATCGCATCGCGCGCGGCCGCTTCATCCCGGTCGGCGATGGCGCGAGCGATGATCTCGTGTTCATGCTGAATCTGGGAGAGATAATCGGCCGATGTCGCGTCCGACCGGTCGCTGCCCAGAAGCGAGCGCGGGATCATCTGCTCCCCGATCGCCTGAAGAAGCTCCCGGAAGCGCGGATTGTTGGTGCTGTCGGCAATCGCCAGGTGAAAGGCACGATCGCTCTCTACGGTGGCCGTGCCCAAAGCGATCTGCTGATTCATGACATGCAGCGCCTCGAAAATGAGTTCCTGTTGCGCGGGCGAACAGCGGCCGGCGGCAAGACCGGCCGCTTCGATTTCGATCGCTGCGCGAACCTCGAGCATCTCGATGATGGACGAGACCCGGTTCGGATCGACGCCCTGCAACGCACCGGGCGCCTTGGGCTGCGGGGCGAGCACGAAGACGCCGACGCCGTGGCGCACTTCAACAAGGCCATCGGCCCGCAAAGAGGCGATGGCCTCGCGGATGACGGTTCGGCTGACCTGATGCTCTTCCGTCAGGCCGCTCTCGCTCGCCAGTTTCTCACCCGGCTTCAGCCGTCCCTCGGCGATGGCCGCGCGCAGCCTCTGGCTCACCGTGGCGACGAGGTTCCGGCCCTTGCGGACGGGCGTTGCCTTGATGTCGTGGTCCGATCTCTTCAAGAATCCCCGCTTCGCGAACGCTCTGTTTCGTCTCGTCTTATCACGAAGATAGGCCATGGGGCGCGCGGTCAGGAAGAAATTTATTGACGTCTCACCAAAGCATTATAGGATGACATACGTCAGTTATATGATAACTAGACGTCGGCTAGCCGTTCGCGTGCGAGCCCAGGCTGGGAGCGGAACACGTCGCCCCAGCCGATTTCAGGAGGAGACGAGCATGACCATCTACCAGAATCTGATTGCCGGCGAGTGGGTCGGCTCGCAAGCCTCCCAGAACCTGAGCCCGTCGGATACCAACGATGTGGTCGGGCTCTATGCCCAGGCCAATGCCGACGATGCGAAGCAGGCCATCGCCGCCGCGAAAGCTGCCTTTCCGGCATGGGCTCGCTCCGGCATTCTGGAGCGCCATGCGATCCTGCGAAAGGCGTCCGACGAGATCCTCGCCCGCAAGGAAGAGCTCGGGGCGCTTCTGGCGCGGGAGGAGGGCAAAGTCCTGCCGGAGGCCATCGGCGAGGTGACGCGCGCCGCACAGATCTTCGATTTCTTCGCAGGCGAGGCCTTGCGGCTGGCCGGCGAGACCGTGCCGTCCGCCCGGCCGGGGATCGGCGTCGAGGTCACGCGCGAGCCGCTCGGCGTCATCGGGATCATCACGCCCTGGAATTTTCCGATCGCCATTCCCGCTTGGAAGATCGCGCCGGCGCTCTGCTACGGCAATACAGTCGTCTTCAAACCCGCGGATCTCGTTCCCGCCTGCGCCTGGGCGATCGTGGATATCCTCAACCGCGCAGGCCTGCCAAAGGGCGTGCTCAATCTTGTCATGGGGCGCGGCTCCGTTGTCGGTCAGGCGTTGCTCGACAGCCCCGATCTCTCCGGCTTGACCTTCACGGGCTCCACCGGGACCGGCAAGCGGGTGGCCCTCGCATCGATCGAGCATAACCGCAAGTTCCAGTTGGAAATGGGCGGCAAGAACCCGATGGTGGTGCTGGACGATGCCGACCTCTCGGTCGCGGTCGAGGCCGCTGCCAATTCCGGCTTCTTCTCGACGGGACAGCGCTGCACCGCGTCGTCGCGGCTCATCGTCACCGAAGGCATTCACGACCGCTTCGTCGCGGCTCTGACCGAGCGGCTGAAGACCCTGACGGTCGACAACGCCATGAAACCCGGCACGCATATCGGCCCTGTCGTCGATGAGCGGCAGTTGAAGCAGGACACCGACTATATCGACATCGGCAAGACGGAAGGCGCGCGACTGGCCTTCGGCGGCGAGGTGCTGACACGCGACACGCCCGGCTTCTATCTGCAGCCGACGCTCTTCACCGAGGCGACGAACCAGATGCGCATCTCGCGCGAGGAGATCTTCGGCCCGGTGGTCAGCGTCATCAGGGCAAAGGATTACGACGACGCGCTCGCCATCTCCAACGACACCCCCTTCGGCCTTTCGGCCGGCATCGCCACGACCAGCCTGAAGCACGCGACCCACTTCAAACGCAATGCGGAAGCCGGGATGGTCATGGTCAATCTCCCCACGGCTGGCGTCGATTTCCACGTGCCGTTCGGCGGGCGCAAGGCCTCGTCGTTCGGCCCGCGCGAGCAGGGGCGCTATGCCGCCGAATTCTTCACCGTGGTCAAGACAGCCTACACGCTGGCCTGACGCCGGCGTTCCAGCGACCGCGCCACGCTTATCCCAGGAGGAATTTTTCGTGAAAATCGTCGACGTTCATGTGCGCATCTTTGCCCACACCACCTATCGCCATCAGGACACAGCGGGTCACGCCCATCCGGGACCGGCGCACAAGGTGAACCTTGCGCTCCTGACCATCGTCGATGACGAGGGGGGTGAGGGCTATTGCTTCGCGGCGCCGGAGGTCGTTCGGCCGCATATCATCGAGAAATTCGTGAAGAAGGTGCTGATCGGCGCCGATCCGTTCGCGCGCGAGCGGCTCTGGCAGGAGCTGGCGCATTGGCAGCGCGGCAGCGCCGCACAGCTGACCGACCGGACGCTGGCGATCATCGATTGCGCGCTCTGGGATCTCGCCGGGCGCAAGCTGAACATGCCCGTGCACAAGCTGATCGGCACCTATCGCGAGAAAATGCTCGCCTATGGATCGATCATGTGCGGCGACGAGCTGGAGAATGGCCTGTCAACGCCGGAGGATTATGGCCGGTTCGGCGAAAAGCTCGTCGCGCGGGGCTACAAGGGCATCAAGCTGCACACATGGATGCCGCCCGTCTCCTGGGCGCCGGATGTGAATATGGACCTCAAGGCCTGTGCGGCCGTGCGCGAAGCCGTTGGTCCCGATATCCATCTCATGATCGACGCTTTCCACTGGTACACCCGCACAGACGCCCTGAAGCTTGGCCGCGGCCTCGAAGCGCTCGGCTTCGACTGGATCGAGGAGCCGATGGACGAGCAGAGCTCGATGTCCTACGCGTGGCTCTCCGAAAACCTCGATATTCCGGTTCTCGGTCCGGAAAGTGCCGGCGGCAAGCATTTCAGCCGCGCGGAATGGATCGCGACCAAGGCCTGCGACATCCTGCGGACCGGCGTTCACGACGTCGGCGGCATCAGCCCGGCGATGAAATGCATGCATCTGGCCGAATCCTTCGGCATGAACTGCGAAATCCATGGGAACGGTGCGCCGAACCTCATCGTTGCCGCCTGCTCGAAGAATGCCAACTGGTACGAGCGCGGGCTTCTGCATCCCTTCCTGGAATACGACGATGGCTTCGAATATTTGAACGGTCTGGTCGATCCGATGGACGCGGACGGTTATGTTCACATTTCCGACAAGCCGGGCCTCGGCGAAGACATCAACTTCGACTTCATCAACGCCAACCTCGTCGCCTGAGGGTCAAAGGACGCGGTCGAGCCAGTCGATCGCGTCCTCCTGTGGCTGAACATCGAACACATGGCCACCCGGCACCATCCGCGTCTGGAGCGCCTCCGATGCACGCGTGGCATCCCAGATGCCGCGCATCTGGCGAAAGGCGTCGGTGGCCACGGTTTCGGGAAAATGCCGGTCGTCGCGGCCGCTGAGAAACAAGGCCGGCTTCGGGGCGGCAAGGGCCGCGAGATGGGGATAGTCGATCCGGCCTGCGATGGCCGGATGCAGCAGGTAGAACGCCGACTGACCGCGCAACTGATTGCTGCCGGATTGCATCAGCCCGGAAAGTGTGCCCATCCAGCCGGCGGCGACACAGGCCTTCGCACCGGACGACAGGGCTGCCAGTTGCCAGGCCCGGGCGCCGCCCATCGAAAAGCCGAAACTCGCCACCCGCTCGGGGTCGATGCCGTCGAGATGCCGGAGGAGTTCGAGCGCTTCCAGATCCTCCCTCAACAAGACACCCGCGAGCGACTGGCCGAACTGCATGAGGTTTGCAGCCAGAGCCTGCTGTCCCTCGTAACCCGTGCCCGCCCGGCCGCCCCAGCCCAGAGCATCGACGCAAAGGACGCTGTAACCCCGATGGGCCAGCGCATTGCCGAGGTGGCGACCGCCGTAGAGGCGCCGGGCCCAGTCGGCTGACTGCACGGCGGCATCGTGTTCCTCGTCGGGCCGCCGGATCAGCTTCTGCCGGCCGATGGAAAAGGAGGAGCCATGATCATGGAGAAGCAGGATTCCCGGCGCCGGGCCTCGCGTCTGCGGGCGCAGCCAGTAGGCGTCCGCCGTCTCTCCGTTCGAGAAACCGATGCGCAGATGCTGGCCAGAAAGCCCGCCGTCATCCCATTCGGCAAGAACGCTTGCAGACGGTGTGGCGATCGTCTCGATGTCGAGGGCGCGGCGCACGGCGGCGCGCTTCTCTCTCTGCCATGTCGCGACGTCGGATATGTCGGGATCGAAATTCCAGGCGAAGCTGTTCCTGTCCCGCAGGCGCCTTGCGAGATCCGGCATATTTTCATCGTCGATCATCAACCGAGACGCATGCGTTCGATCATCCGGTCGCGACTGACGGTCAGGTGCTGCCGCATCGCCAGTCGCGCACCGTCGATATCGCGCCGCGCGATCGCTGCGAGCACCAGTCGATGCTCGGTATTGACCCGCGCGAGGTTCGCCTGAAACACGGCATCCTCGACATTGTGAGTCTGCAGCCGCATGCGGGGCATCAGCGTCTCGCCGAGATAGTTGAAAATACCGAAGAAATGCTCGTTTTGGCTGGCTTTCGCGACGGCGCAATGGAATTCGAAATCGGTCTGGCTGTCGCGGGCGATGTGCTCGATGGCCTTGTCCATTGCGTCGCAGACCGCGGTCATGGCGTCGAGATCCGTCTGTGTCCGGCGCTCGGCCGCCAGGGCCGCCGCCTCGGATTCGATGCCGATGCGCAATTCGAGGCCCTTCAGCTGGTTCTCGACCATCGTCAGACGCTCGTTCGAAAGGCGGAACGGGGGAACGCCGGCATCGTCGCGCACGAAAGCGCCGACCCCGTGCTGGATGGAAACGAGACCGCTCGCTCGCAGATTGGCGATCGCCTCGCGGATCACCGTCCGGCTGACGCCGAGTTCGTCGATCAGAACCTTCTCTGTCGGCAATTGCGAGCCGCGGGAATAGTCGCCCTGCCGAATGCGGTCCGCAAGGGTGCGGACCACCTGGGAACTCAACGTCTCCCGGCGGCGCGCGGCGGGAGGAAACGAGGCGGGATTGTCGGCGTCCATGGTCATTGTTCAGGTCCCTCCAAAAGGCAGCGACCGTCAGACGGCCTGGTCGTAGGCAAGGCTCGCTTCGATCAATTCACGGGCGTACGGGTCGCTTGCCTTGCCCGTCGAGAGCACCGAGCGATCCATGACTTCCACGACACGCCCATGTTGCATCACCGCCAGTCGTTCGCACATATGGTCGATGACCGCCAGATCGTGGCTGACGAACAGATAGGTGAGATTGCGCCGTGTCCGCAGATCCGCAAGCAGGTTCAGCACCTCGGCCTGCACCGAAACGTCGAGGGCGGAGGTCGGCTCGTCCAGAAGCAGGATGCGCGGCTCGAGGATCAGGGCACGCGCGATCGCCACACGCTGGCGTTGGCCGCCGGAAAGCTCATGCGGGTAGCGGGCGAGAAAGGCCGGATCGAGCCCGACATCGGTCAGCGCCCGTTCCATCCGCTCCAACTGCCGGTCCATGCGGTGGATGCGCAGCGGCTCCTGCAGCGCCGTACGGATCGACTGGCGCGGATGCAGGGAGCCGTAGGGATCCTGAAACACCATTTGCACCATGCGGCAGTAGTCCGTGAAGGGCATGTCCTTGATCGACGTGCCCTCCATCTCGATCGCACCGTCCCAGAGCGTCAGAAGCCGGGCGATGCAGCGCAGGATGGTCGATTTGCCGGAGCCGGATTCGCCGACGAGCCCGAAGGATTCGCCCGGCTTGACCGAAAACGCGACATCTCCGAGAATCCGCCGCTTGGCCGCGCCCGAGCCGAGATCGATCGAGACGTTTCTGACATCGATGGCATTCATGGCTGGGCCTCCCGTGTGGTGCGTACAAGCGGCTCGCGGTTGAGAACGGGCAGCGGGCGACGGCTTCCCCCGATATGCGGCTGGGCGGCCAGGAGGCCGCGGGTGTAGGGGTGAACGCAGTTCTGCATGTCGCGCGCGGCACGCTCCTCCACCACCTCGCCATGGCGCATGACCAGCACCCGGTCGCAAAAATTGCGCACGAGGTTCAGGTCGTGGCTGATCATGATCAGGCCGATGCCCTTGTTGGTGACGAGCTCGTTGAGGATGTTCAACACCTGCATGCGCACCGTGACGTCGAGCGCGGAGGTCGGCTCGTCGGCGATGATGATCTGCGGCTCGGGGATCAGCATCATGGCGATCATGATGCGCTGGCCCATGCCGCCGGACACCTCATGCGGATAAAGACCGTAAACCCGCTCGGGATCGCGGATCTTCACCGCCTCAAGCATGGCGAGCGTCCTCTCGCGGGCCGCTTGAGCGGACGCCTTGTTGTGGACGCGATAGGCCTCGGCGATCTGGTCGCCGACCTTGTGCACCGGGTTCAGCGAAAACTTCGGGTCCTGAAGGATCATCGACATCCGCTGGCCGCGGATCGAAAGCATCTGACGCTCGGTCGCGGCCAGGAGATCCGTACCCTCGAACTCCATCCGCTCCGCCTCGATCCGCGCCGTCGGGAGCAGCTTCAGGAGCGCGCGGCCGATGGTCGATTTGCCCGAGCCGGACTCGCCGACGATCCCGAGGCGCTCGCGTCCGAGATCGAAGGAGACGCCCTTGACCACCGGTGTATAGGTCCGTCCGTTGCGATAGCTGACGCGCAGGCCTTCGACGCGGAGGAGGGGGTTTCGGTTGTCCATCTGCGTTTCCATCATCGCCTCCTAGTGGCCCTGTTTCGGGTCGAGCGCATCGCGCAGTCCGTCGCCGAGCAGATTGAACGCGAGGCTGACGACGAGAATGGCGCCGCCGGGGAACGCGACCAGCCACCAGTTGTCAAGCATGTAGCGGCGACCGGTGGCGATCATCGCGCCCCACTCCGGCAAGGGCGGCTGGGCGCCGAGGCCGAGGAAGCCGAGGCCCGCCGCCGTCAGGATGACGGTCGCCATGCTGAGCGTAACGCGGACGAGCACCGACGGCAGGCACATCGGCATGATCGACTTGACGATGATGCGCAGCTTCGAGGCACCCTGCATGCGGGAGGCGGAGATATAGTCGGCATTGCGGAAGGTGAGCGTTTCCGCCCGTGCCAGCCGCGCGATCGGCGGCCAGGCGGTCAGGCCGATGGCGATGATCGCGTTCTCGAGGCTGGCACCCAGGGCGGCCACGAAGGCGAGCGACAGGATGAGGCTTGGGAAGGACAGAAAGATGTCGGTAATCCGCATCATGACCGTATCATACCAGCCGCCGAAATAGCCGGCGGTGGTGCCGACCAGCAGACCCAGCGGGCCGACGATGACCGAGACGATGGTGATGATCGTCAGGCTGATGCGCGAGCCGTGAACGATCCGGCTGAGGACGTCGCGCCCGAGTTCGTCGGTTCCGAAGAGATGGGCGGCCGACGGCGGCTGGAGAGCCTGGCTGAGGTTGATCAGGTTCGGCTCGTAAGGCGCGATCCAGGGTGCCAGCAGAGCCGTGACCAGCAGGATCGCGATGACCACGAGGCCGAAGCCGGAGGAGGGATTGGCGAGCAATTCCCTGAGAACACGGAGCAGGCGGCTCCAGGCCGTGTAGGTCTTCTCACGCGAAGCGGTCATGGCTGCGGTCCCGATGTCGATGGATTTCGTCGTCATGTCAGCGCGTCCTCGGGTCGAAGATCTTGTAGAGCGCATCGGACAGGAGATTGAGCCCGATGAAGATGACACCCACCAGCAGGACGCAGGTCATCACAGCGTTCATGTCGCCCACCAGCATGTTGTTGGTGATGTACTGGCCGAAGCCCGGCCAGGAAAACACGGTCTCGATGAGCACGGCCCCTTCGAGCAGGCTGCCATAGGCGAGCGCGACGATGGTGACGAGCTGAACGCGGATATTGGCAAAGGCGTGGTGCCAGATCGTGCGGCTTTTCGAGAGGCCCTTCACCCGTGCGGTGGTCACATATTCCTGGTTCAGCTGATCCAGCATGAAGCTGCGGGTCATGCGGGTGATGTAGGCCATGGAGGAGTAGCCGAGGATGCTGGCCGGCAGGAGCAGATGGTTGACCGCGTCCCAGAAGACGTCCCAGTCCCCGGCCAGAAGCGAGTCGATCAACAGGAAGCCGGTCGTCTCCGGCACGAGGCCGATATAGTAGTCCGACAACCGACCGCCGCCGCCGACGAGATCGAGCGCGGCGTAGAAGACGATGAGACCGATCATGCCGGTCCAGAAGATCGGCATGGAGTGGCCGATCAGCGTCAGGAAGCGGATAACGTGATCCACCGGCTTGTTGCGACGCACGGCGGCGAGGATGCCCAAGGGAATGCCGAGGCCGGCCCCGACGATGATGGCGAAGGTCGCCAGCTCGATCGTGGCCGGCATCACATGCAGGATGTCGTTGATGACGGGCTGGCCGGTGCGGATCGAGACGCCGAAATCGCCGTGCAGCAGGTCGCTCACATATTTGAAGAATTGCTGGTAGAGCGGCAGGTTGGCGCCGATCCGCTCGGCGACCATCTCGTAGGTCGCCCTGTCCGCCTCTTCACCGACGATCGCACGCACGGGATCGACCGGCATCAGCCGCCCGATGCAGAAGGTCAGGATCAGAAGGCCGATCAGGGTGACCAGGATGGTCCCCGCCTGCCTGCCGAAAGCCGAAAAGCGCGCATTGTTCATGACTGCTTCTTCCTTGCAACGCGAAGTGGTTCAGGGCAATGCGAAGTGGTTCAGGGCGTGAGACAACGGACGCGACGTGCGGGACGCCGCCGAGCCGCCTCAGCGCTCCTTCGTCACCGTGCGCAGCCGCGTGGACCAGGACGGATTGAGCGCCAGCCCCTTGATGTCGGCGCGGTAGCCGACGCTGTCGACCACCTCGGCAAAGGGCTGGATGGCCGGGACGACATCGGCATAGTAGGTCTGGATCGCCTCGTAATCCTTGACCTGCGTGGCCTTGTCCGGCTCGACCAGCGCAGCATCGACCATGCCGTTGATCTTCTCGTCGTAGAAGGCCGTGCGCCAGCCCTGGAAATTGGTCAGCTTCGCCTCATCGGCATTGTCGGGATTGTAGACGATGGCGCGCAGGTTGCTGTCGGGGTGCGGCAACTGGCCGCCGCCACCGCGGCCGACGAGCAGCTCGTACTTTCGCTCGCGCATCGCGCCATAGATCTGGTCGCCACTGCCGGTGATGATCTCGGCCTTGATGCCGCCCTGCGCCAGCGTCGCCTGGATGGCGGTCGCCGCATTCATGAAAGGCGCGTCGGAAATCGCCCGGAGCGTCGTCGAGAATCCGTCGGGATATCCGGCTTCCGCCAGCAAGGCCTTCGCCTTCTCCACGTCCAGCTTGTAGCCGGCATTGGGCAGGGCCCCGAACAGGCCGGTCTGGATCGGGCGATCCCGGAGGCGTCCGAAATAGGGCAGGACCGTATCGTTCAGACCCTGGTAGTCGATCAGATGACGCAAGGCCTCGCGGACCTTCGGCTTCTGAAACTTCTCATCCTTCATGGACACGGCGAGATAGTAGAATCCGCTGCCGCCATTCGTCTGGACCTTGACGTTCTCGCTGGCCTCAAGCGCCTTCAGGTCGGCGGCCGACATGGAGTAGGCGATATCGATATCGCCCTTTTCCAGCATCAGCCGCTGGCTCTGGGACTCCGCCAGGTGCCGCATCATGATGCGCTTCATGCTGGGCTTCTCGCCCCAATAGGTCTCGTTACGGTCGAGAATGACGCGCTCGTTGGAGCGCCACTGGCCGAGCGCATACGGGCCGGACCCTGCGGAATTGTTGGTGAGCCAGGCGGCGCCGAGATCGCCCGCCTTGTCGTGCTCCATCACGGTCTTGCTGTCGAGGACCGAGCCGGGGCCGACGATGCCCAAGGTCTGGACGATGATCTGCGGATCGACCTTCTTCGGCAAGGTGATGACAACGGTCAGCTCATCGGGCGCGGTGAAGCTCTTGTCCGCATTCGCGGCAGTGAAGCCGTGCGTTTTGAGGAAGGAAGCCTGGGCGAGGTTCAGGGTCATCAACCGCTTCAGCGACCAGACGACGTCTGCCGAAGTGACCGGATTGCCGGAGGCGAAGGTCGCTCCGGATCGGAGCTTGAAGGTGATCGCCGAATGATCGGGGCTGACCGTCCAGCTTTCGGCCAGCAGCGGATCAACCTGCGCGCGGTTGACAGCATCCAGCGCAACAAGGTTATCATATATGTTGGCGAGAACTTGTACCGTCTCCTTGCCGGTGATCGCAGCCGGATCCAGCGTCAGGATATTGCTCATGGAAAAGCCGACAACCAGCATATTCGGCGGCGTTTCCGCCCAAGTCGGGCTCGTCAGCAGCGTCGAGCCGACAAGGATCGTCGAAAGGGTCTTGATCATGCGATGCATCGTTTCCTCCACATGCTGCCTCCCAGCAGCATTCCGTTCCGCAAGTCCGACACAAGAGATATGACGTCTTACCTCGACTGTCAATCTGGGATCTGGAAGAAGCGCAGTTGTCAGGACAGACCGCGAGACCGCTGTTGCGCCAGGAAAGGCGCTTGATACAGGATGTGAGGGATCGTCAGTACGCGCGCGCGTGTCTTCGGCACATGACGTGCAGAATCGCGATGAAAACATCGGGATGTCGGTTCCGGAACCGCGTGTCCAGCGTGTCTCACACCGCGTATCGCTTTGGACACGCGGTGGCTGCGCCACCCTCCGGCAGCGCCGCCTGATTTGCGGATCAGACGCTCAGCATGGACATGATGAGCGAGGCACTGTCTGCGCCGGGCGCGTCGGACGTCGCGGCCGGATCTGTCTGCGCGCTGGACGCCTCCGGAGCCTGGGCGACCCTGAAGCTGGAGGGGGAGCCGGACTGGGCGTTGATCGCGACGTCCGTCAGGGCCTGCAGCTGCGCCGTCGTCATGCCATTGATCTGGCCGGGCGTGAAAGCCTCCGCCTGCGCGACCGTCAGGCCCGCAATCGCCCGGGTGCTGAGGCCGGAGATGGCGCTGCTGCCGAGCGCGATGATGTGCTCCGGCGAAAGCCGCACGAGATCTTCCGAACCAAGCGCTGCTGCCTGCATCAGTCCGAAAGCGCCGACCTGGGAGGTGGAGAGCATTCCGATCTGTGTCGGCGTCAGCGCGCTGACCTGGCTATAGCCGAGCGCTGCGACCTGGCTGATCGTCAATGCTGCGATCTCGCCCGAAGACAGGGTGGCGACGAGCGCCGTGCCCAATCCCTTGATCGCCGTCGGTGCGATCGCCGCAAGCTCCTGGGTCGAGAAGGTCGCAAGCTGCGTGGTGGTCAGGCCCGCAAGCCCGCTTTGGCTGAGGGCGCCAATCTGGCTGCTCGTCAGCGTATCCACCTGCTCGGTGCTCAGCACGCCAAGCTGCGCACTCGTCAGTCCGGCGATGGTGCCCGTGCCGAGGCCGGCGATCTCGGAAAGCGTGAGCCCGGCAATGAAGGCGGTCGGCAGGCCCTTCACGGCCGTGGAGCCCAGCGCCGAGATCTTGGCGGGCCTCAGCGTTTCCAGGCTATCGGTCGTCAGACCCGACAGCGCATCCGAGCTGAGGGCCGCGATCTGGCTGGTCGTCAGAAGTTCCATCTGCGCCGGGCTCAGCGCTCCTGCCTGGCTGCTGCTGATACCGGCAAGCCCCTTGGTGCTCAAGGCACCGAGCTGGCTGTCGGAAAGCGTGGAGATATCGGCGGTCTTCAGGGCACCGACCTGGCCGGATGTCAAAGCACCGACCTGTGCGAGGCTCAGCGCCTCGATCTGGCCGGAGGTGAGAGCGGCAATCTGCGTGGTGGCGAGACCGGAGATGCCCCCCGTGCTCAAGGCTGCGATCTGCTGCGGTGTCAGCGTCGCGAGCATCGAGGAGGACAGTCCGGTGACGGCCGTCGAACTGATGGATGCGATGTCGCCGGTGGTGAAACTGTCGATGTCATCCTGCCCGAGGGCGGCCAATTGTGCGGAATTCAGGACCGCAATCTGCGCGCCGGTCAGCGCCTCCGCCTGATCGACGCCAAGCGCCGCGATCTGCGTGGTGCCGAGCCCCGCAATGCCGGCCGTGCCGAGCGCTGCGATCTGGCTGACGGAGAGAGACGCGATGGCCGCTGTCGAGAGACCCGTGATCGCCGAGGATCCGATCGCCGCGATCTGCGCCGTGCCGAGATGATCCAGAGCATCGGTGCTGAGCGCCGCCAGCTGCCGCGAGGACAGGCTGCCCACCTGAACCGGCGTCAGGGCCAGGACCTGATCCTCGCTCAGGCCGGCGATCGAGGCAAGCGGAAGCCCCATGATCCCGGCACTCGACAATCCGCTGAGCTGCGCGGGCGAGAGAACGGCGATATCCTCCGTTCCAAAGGCTGAAACCTGCTTGGAAGACAGCGCCCCGATCTGCGCCGTCGTGAGACTTTCGATCTGGGTGCTCTGCAAGGTTGCAATCTGGTCCGTGGTCAGGCCGGCCACGCCGGAGAGGCTCAGCGCTGCGACCTGTTCGTTGGACAGCGAAGCGATCGCCGTCGTGGAGAGACCGGAGATCGCCGCCGAGCCGAACGCGGCCATATCGGCGGTCGAGAAGCCGTCGAGATCGTCGATGGCGAGCGCCGCCGCCTGCGCGGAGCTGAGGGACGCGACCTGCGTCGGGGTGAAGGCTGCCGTCTGCTCTGCACTGAGGGCCGCGATCTGCGCGCTGCTGAGGCCGGCGACCCCGTCGGCGCTCAGGGCTGCGATCTGGCGTGCCGAGAGAAGCGCAACGGACGCGGTCGTCAGTGCCGCGATCTGCTTCGACCCGAGAGCCGCGATCTGCGCGGTGGTGAGAACGTCCAACTGGTCGCTGGTGAGTGCCGCGACTTGTGTGCTGCTGAGGCCGGGGACGCTGCCGGGGCTGAAGGCTGCAATCTGATCGGTCGTGAGAGACGCGAGCGTCGTCGTGGAAAGGCCGGCGACGGCCGTCGAGGAGATGGCGGCGATATCGCTGAGACTGAAACGGGCAAGGCCACTCGTTGCGAGCGCGGCCAGCTGCCGCGAGCCGAGCGCGGCGATCTGGACAGCGTTCAGCGCCTCGGCCTGGTCGGCGCTCAGAGCGCCGATCTGCTGGCTTGTCAGTCCGGCGACGCCGGCCGCGCTGAGCGCGGCGATCTGCGTCGTCGTCAGGGTTGCGACATCGGCGGTGGCGAGGACCGCGACCTGTCGCGAACTCAGGGCGGCGATCTGGCCGGTTCCCATCGCCTGCACCTGCGTGCTGCTGAGATGCGCGACAAGCAGGGTGCTGAGCCCGCTGATCCCGGCCGGGCTGATGGCGGCGATCTGGTCGGTCGAAAGAGCGGCGACCGCGTCGGAGCCGAGCCCGGACATCGCGTCGGACGACAGCGCGCCGAGATTGGCCGCCGCGATGGCCTGGATGTCGTCGGCGTCGAGCACGGCCGTCTGCCGTGCGGTCAGGGCGCCAAGCTGCGCGCGCGTCATCGCCGAAACCTGATCACCGCTCAAGGCGTTGATCTGGCGGGAGCTGAGCGCTCCGACGGCGGCCGTGCTGAGCGCTGCGATTTTGTCGGTGCCGAGCGAGGCGATCGTGTCCGTGGACAGTCCGACGACGGCTGCGGGATCGATCGCCGCGATCTCGCGCGTCGAGAACGTCGCGATGGCATCGGACGAGAGGGCGGCCAGTTGGACAGAGCTCAGCGCCGCGATCTGAAGGCGGGTGAGGGCATCCACCTGGTCCGTCCGTAATGCTGCCAGCTGGCGGGTGGTGAGGCCACTCACGCTCGAGGCGCTTAAGGCCCCCATCTGGGCGGTGGTAAGTGCCGCGATGGTGTCGGTTGTCAGCCCCGCGATGGCGCCGGACGTGATGGCCGCGATATCCTTCGTGGAGAAAGTCGAGATGCCGTCGGACTGGAGCACGGAGACCTGGCGCGAGGTCAGATTCCCCACCTGCGCACTGGTCAGCGCCTCCGCCTGGGCCGAGGTCAGAACGGCCATTTGCTGCGAGGTAAATCCGGCGACCGCCCCGCTGGACAGCGCCGCGATCTGCGCGGTCGAGAGAACCGCGACAGCGGACGTCGCGAGCACGCCGATCTGGGTGGATCCCAGCGCCGCGATCTGACGCGTCGAAAGGCTTGTAAGCTGATCCGTCTCGAGAACCTTGACCTGCGCGTTCGAAAGCCCGCCGATCGCGCTGCTGCTCAGCGATCCGATGCGCTGCGAGGAGAGCGCATGAATATCCGCGGTGCTGAGACCGGCCATCTGCTGGGACGTCATCGCACCGAGCTGAGCGGAGGTCAGCGCTGCCAATTGCGGATCCATCAGCGCTGCAATCTGATCGGCACTGAGAGCGCCGATCGCGGCGACCGTCATCGCCGCAACCTGATCGGTCGAGAAGGCCGAGACCTTGTCCGAGAGCACGGCGACCTGGCTCGCGGTCAGCTGCTTGACCTGCGCGGTAGAAAGGGCGGCGAGCTGCGCGGTGGTCAAGGCCGACGACTGCGCCGTCGACAGGCCGGGAAGCGTCGCCGTGCCGAGTGCGGCAATCTGCGCTGTCGAAAGCGCGGCAACGGCATCTCCGCTGAGGCCCGACAGCGCCAGACTGCCAAGAGCCGCGATGTTGGCGGTCGGGAAGGCCGAGATGTCCTCGACCTCCACCGCGCCCATCTGCGCGGCGCTCAGAACCTTGACCTGCGACACGGAAAGGGCGCCGATCTGGCCGGGGCCCATCGCTGCAATTTGGGTGGCGGTCAGCTTGGCGAGGGCGTCCGTGCTCAAGGCGCGGATCTGCGCGGTGGTCAGCGTTTCCATCACGTCGCCACTGAGGCCGGTGATGGCCGTCGCGCTGATGCCGGCAATGTCTGCCGTCGAGAACGTCGCGAGATCGTCGGCCCCGAGCGCGGCGAGCTGCGCGGAGGTGAGCGCGCGCACCTGCGTGACCGAGAGTGCCTCGACCTGTGCCGTGCCGAGCGCCCCGACCTGCGCCGTGGTCAGGCTGACGACGGCTATCGTTCCCAAGGCCGCGACCTGCGCCGTGTCGAGCGTGGCGATGACCTCGGCACTGATGCCGGGGACGGCGCGGCTGCCGATGGCCGCGATCTGCGTCGTCGAAAAGGCTGCGAGATCGCCCGCGTCGAGTGCCGAGAACTGCTGCGCGGTCAACTGTGCGACCTGCGTGGTGCCGAGGGCTGAAAGCTGCGCCGTGCTGAGTGCGGTCATCTGCCCGGCCGTCAGCACGGGAATGGTGCCGGCGCTGAGCGCGCTGACCTGCGCGGTGGAGAGCGCACCGATCTGCTCGGAGGACAAGGCCGCAACCTGCGTGGCGCGCAGAGCCGCGACCTGCGCGGTCGTGAGTGCCGCGACCTGGCTGGTCGAGAGGTTCGCGATGTTGACGCCCTGCACGGCGGACGTCGTGAGCGCCGCGACATCATCCGTGGAGAGCGTCGCCAGGGCCTCTTCGCTCAAAGCGGAAAGCTGCACGGCACTGAGCGCGGCCATCTGCGTCGGCGACAGGATCTCGATCTGCGCCGTTCCCATTGCGGCAAGCTGCACCTTCGTCAGGCTGGAAACCTGGGCCGTCGTCAAGGCTTCGATCTGCGCGGCCGAAAGCGTTGCGGCAACCTCCGTCGTCAGCCCCGAAAGGGACGATTTGGAGATCGCGCCGATGTTGTCCGGGATGATGGCGGCGAGATCATCCGCGCCAAAGGCCGAAAGCTGAAGGGCTGTGAGCGCCTTGAGCTGGTCGGATGAGAAGGCAGCGACCTGGTCCGCCTGCAGCGCGTTGATCTGCGACGTGGTCAGACTGGCGACCGCGCTCGTGCTCAACGCCGCGATCTGGGCCGCAGACAGCGCGGCAAGCGTGCCCGTCTGAAGACCGGAAATCGCCCGGTTGGTGATCGCGGCCATGTCCTCGTTGGAGAAGGTGAGAACGGCGTCCGTGCTCAAGACGGCGACCTGCGCCGCGGCGAGTGCGCGGATCTGTACGGCGGTCAGAGCCGCGACCTGCTCCGTGCTCAGCGCCGCCACCTGCTGCGTCGTCAGGGCGCCGGTCTGACCGGACGTCAGCGCCGCGATCTGATCGGTGGACAGAAAGCCGATGGCATCGGCGCGAAGGCCCTTGATCGCGGAGGTCGAAAGGCCGGCCAGGGCCGACGGGGAGAAGGAGGGGAGCGTGGTTTCGCCGAGGATCGCCATCTGGGTCGCGGTCAGCGCCCGTGTCTGGCTCGATGTCAGGGCGGCCGTCTGTTCGGCGCTCAGGCTTCCGAACTGCTGCGTGGTCAGACTTCCCAGCGCCTGCGAGCCGAGCTTTGCGATCTGGGCGTTGGAGAGGGCGGCGAACTGGTTGACGCCCCAGCCGGTGATCTGTGCGGCGCCGAGAGCACCGATCTGTGCCGGCAGCATCGCTGCGAGGTGATCGGTCGTCAGCGCGTTGATCTGCGTGCTCGTCAGGACGGAAACGGTCGCGGTGCTGAGCGCGGCGAGCTGCGCCGCCGACAGGGCTGCGACGACGGTGGTGTTGAGGCCTTGCACCGCCCGGCCGTTGATGGCGGCGATGTCGGTCGGTGAGAAATTGGCAATGTCGCCGGCGTCGAGCGCGGCGAGCTGGATCGTGCCGAGGGCTTTGACCTGCACGGGTGTCAGGGCCGTCAGTTGCGCACCGTCGAGCGCCCCGATCTGCCCGCTGGTGAGGGCGCTGATGACGCTTGTTCCGAGCGCCGCGACCTGCGCGGTCGTCAGACCGGGAATGGCATCCGTGCGAACGCCGCCAAATGCCTGGCCGGTGAGGGCGGAAATCGCGGCGGTCGACAAGGCGCCCAGCCCGTCGGACGAGAGAGCGGCGAGTTGGGTCGAGGTAAAGGCCTTCACCTGCAGTGAGGACAAAGCGGCGATCTGGTCCGTGCTCAAGGCAGCCACCTGAGTGGCGGACAGCGATGCGAGGGACCGGGAGGCCAAAGCGTTGATCTGGACCGGGGAGAGGGTCGCAATTTGCTCCGTGCTCAGCGTGGCCAGCTGTGCGCCGCTCAGGGCGCCGGCCTGTCCGGACGTCAGGGCGGAAAGCCGCTCGGCCGAGAGGTTGGCGATCTGCAGACCGGTGATGGCCCGCGTGTTGATCGCGCCGATATCCTCAAGCGACAAAGCCTCGACATCTTCGGCTCCGAGCGAGGCCAGCTGGAGCGAGCCGAGGACCGAGACCTGCGGCGAGGTCAGCGCTTCGACCTGATCCCGGCTCATGGCGACAATCTGGTCGGTCGTGAGGCTCGCGACGGCGCCGGTGTTCAGCGCCGAAATCTGATCGGTCGTCAGGGACGAAAGCACGTCCAGCTGAAGGCCGCGGATGGCGGAACTCGAGATCGCGTTGATATCGGCTGTCGAGAAGGTGGCGAGATCCTCCTGGCTCAGGGCGGCGAGCTGATCGCTGGTCATCGCCTTGATCTGCGCAGGCGTCAGCGCCTCCGCCTGCTCGGCCGTGAACGCGCCGATCTGTGTCGAGGTCATCCCGCCGACCTGTGTGGAGGAGAGCGCCTCGATGCCGGCCTTGTGCAGAACGCTCAGCTGATCGAGGGTCAGGCCGACGATGGCGGCACGCGAGATGGCGTTGAGCTGCTCGGTGCTGAGAACCTCCACATCCTCAACGTCGAGAGCGGCGATCTGCGTGGACGACAGGGCCCGGATCTGAAGCGTGGAGAGGGAGCTGACATCTTCCGTCGTCCAGGCCGCAACCGCAGGCGCCGACATCGATCGGATCTGCGAGACGCTCAGGCCGGAAGCAATTGTCGTCATGGCATCAATCCCCACACGTGACGGGTACCGATTTCGATCGATGCCCAGCCCTGCCAACGGGCAAGGCCACCCTCCGCACGCGCAGGAGAAAGGACTCCGTGAACGCGACGGTTGCCTCCTCGGGTACCGGCTTTGGCTTGCTTGAGCCTGATGTCGCCTTGCCGGATTGCAAAGGCGCGCGCCTTCGCGGCGTGGTGGCGCGGAAACCACACCTGCCGTTCGCGAGCCAATCGCCAGACCGACCGTCTGCACCGACCACCTGGAGAAAACCGTAAGTTTTACAGACGATCGGGCTTGACCCCCGGAGGTGATCGGTCCAGTTCAGGGATGCGGGATCGGATCCCGACCGACGACGCGCCGGCATCCTTCAAGGACTTCCGCGCAGGCGTCGTGCGACTGACGGCCGTTCGACCGCCGAACTTTCTCCCATCGCGCCGGGCAAGGCGCTCCGGAACCGATTTGATGAGTGTAAAACCTGTTCATCGCGGCCTCGTCGTTGCCGCGATCATGGCCAGCATGGCGATGATCGCGATCGAAGCGACGATCGTCTCGACCGCCATGCCGCAGATCGCCGCGCAACTGGGCCAGCTCAACCTCTATAGCTGGGTGTTCTCCGCATTTCTGCTGACACAGACGGCAACGACCGTCGTCTTCGGCAAGCTGTCGGATATCTACGGCCGCAAGCCGATCGTGCTTTTCGGCATCGCCGTCTTCCTGCTGTCCTCGCTGCTTGCGGGCTTTGCCTGGTCCATGCCGTCGATGATCGCTTTCCGGCTGCTGCAGGGCGTCGGCGCCGGCGCCATCCAGCCGGTCGCCATGACGATCGTCGGGGATCTGTTTCCCGGTCGCGAGCGCGGCAAGGTTCAGGGCTATCTGGCAAGCGTCTGGGCGCTGTCGGCGGTCGTGGGGCCGCTGCTCGGCAGTTTCATCATCCACGCCTTGCCCTGGGCCTGGGTTTTCTGGATCAACATTCCGGTCGGCATTCTCGCCGCCTTCGGCTTCATGCGCTTCCTGCACGAGGAAAAGCAGGTGCGCACGGCCTCCATCGACGTTCTCGGCGCGGTCCTCTTCGCCGTGTCCATCTCCGCGCTGATGGTGGCGCTGACCGAGGTGGAGGCGGCAACGCCGGTCTATACCATCGTGGCGGTGCTGGTCTTCGTCGCGAGCCTCGGCCTGTTCCTCTGGCAGGAGCGTCGCGCAGAAGCCCCGATGGTCGCGCCCGACCTCTGGCTGCGCCGACCGATCGCGGCGTCGAACATCGCAATCTTCTTTGCCAGCATGGCCATCATGGGATTGACGACGTTTCTGCCAATGTATGTCCAGACGGTGCTGGATCGGTCGCCGCTGGTCGCCGGCTTCGCGCTGACCATGCTTCTCATCGGCTGGCCGGCGGGCGCGACATTCGCCTCGCGCATGTTCCCCCGCTTCGGGCTGCGTCCGATCATGATCGTTGCAAGTCTCGTCATACCCGCGGGCGCCTCGCTGCTCTTGCTGCTTACGCCCGACAGTTCGCCGGCCCAGGCCGGGGCGGGGTCGCTGATCATGGGCGTCGGCATGGGGCTGCTCAACATCTGCGCGCTGGTCATCACCCAGGAAAGCGTCGGCTGGTCGCAGCGCGGCAGCGCCACGGCCTCGAACGTGTTTTCCCGCAATCTCGGCAGCACGCTCGGCGCCTCCATTCTCGGCGCCGTGCTGAGCTATGGCCTCGCCCATGCCGGCGGCATGGGTGCGATAACACCCGAACAGTTGCGCGGCCTGCTGGACGGAACGGCGGCCGCCGCCATCGACGCCACGCCGGTGCGCCTGGCGCTGCAGGCAGCCCTCCACGTCACATTCCTGGTGATGTTCCTGATGACGATCCTTATCGTGCCCGTCTGCCTGTGGGTTCCGAAGCGTCTCGATCAGGACCAGCCCGTGGACGCGGTCGAAGGGCGCGCCTAAGCCGGGCGACCCTTATCTCCCGACCGCCCCAGAGCGGCGGTCGGCAGTGAGTGGACAGGTCAAAGCGGCGAATGCAGGAAGGCCGGAACCGGCGCCTGATCGGCCGTCTTCTTCAGGTAGAGTGCGGCCGTATCCAGGGCCTCCCGGATCGTTACATCCATATCGAGATAGCGGTATGTGCCGAGGCGACCGACGAAGGTCACGGCGCCTTCCGCTTCGGCCCGCTCGACATAGGATGCGAGCAGCTGCTTTTCCTCGACCAGCCGTATCGGATAGAACGGCACGTCGTCTTCGCCGCAGAGCCGCGAGAACTCGCGGTAGCAGACCGAACCCGCTACGCTTTCCCATGGCGAGAAGTGCTTGTGCTCGGTGATGCGGGTGTAAGGGACATCCGCATCGCCATAATTCATGACGGCACAGCCCTGATAGTCGCCCTCATAGGTGAAGCGCTCGAAATCGAGGGTGCGATAGCCGAGCCGTCCGAATTCATAATTGAAATAGCCATCGAGCGGGCCCGAATAGAAGACATGATCGTAGGCACCGTTCTGCGCCTTGTCGAAGCGTGTCCCGAGGTGAACCGTGATGCCGGGATGATCGAGAATGCCGGCCACCATGTCCGTGTAGCCGTTTTCCGGCATGCCCTGGAAACGGTGGAAGAAGTAGTTGTCGTCATAGTTGAAGCGCACCGGAAGTCGCTTCAGAATCGACGCCGGCAGCTGGGTCGGGGAGCAGCCCCACTGCTTTTCGGTATAACCCTTGAAGAACGCCTCGTAGAGTTCGCGGCCGACGAAACGCAGCGCCTGCTCCTCGAAGGTCTGCGGGTCCGAAATGGTCTTGTCGGCCTTCTCCTCGATGAAGGCGCGGGCCTCGTCCGGCCGGAAGGTCTTGCCGAAGAACTGGTTGATCGTGTGCAGGTTGACCGGCAGGGAGAACACCTGCTCGTCCACCGTCGTCTTCACACGGTTCTTGTAGGGCATGAACGTCTGGAACCGGTTGACGTAGGTCCAGACCTCCTCGTCATCCGTATGGAAGATGTGCGGACCGTAGACATGCACCATGACGCCGGTATCCGCATCCCGCTCGCTGTAGCAATTGCCGGCGATGTGGTCGCGGACGTCGAAGATCTCGACGCCGTATCCGGCAAGCGCCAGTTCCCGCCCGATGACGGCGCCCGAAAGGCCGGCGCCGACGATCGCAATTTTCCCGTTCCCGCCCATGTCTTTTCCTCGTCTTTTTTCGTTCTTGGTCCGCGCCGGTGGGCACGAACATATCGCGCTGTCAGGCTGCCGCCAGGTTGCTCCGCATCAGGGCGTCGTATCCGTCGATCAGGCGGTCGAGCGCCAGGCCGTTCTCCTGCGGTCCGAAGCTCAGATGGCTCACGGTGAAGTCGGAATAGATCGCCGTCGGGCGGTTCAGATAGTTCGGCAGATCGACCGTCAGCGCATATTCGTCGTCGCATTTCGGCAGAGCCATATGGACGAGATCCTTGCCGAGCCAGGCGATGAAATTGATCGACTGACGCTCCTGCCAGTCGATGACGGCCCGTGGCAGGGGCAGGGACTTTTCCGTCTTGCCGAGGAAATATTCGTGCAGCTGCATTGCGCGCTCGGCGCTCTGCCAAAGGCTTCCACCGAAACCGCCCGGCGGACGCTCGAAGCGGCCGAGAGTGGCGGGCAGCGACCCGGCTTCCTGCTGCCAGTAGGCGCAGACGCCATTGTTGACGACATTGGCCGAGACAATGAAGTAATGCGGATTGTCGCGGCGGAAGGCGATGAAATTGCTGAGATTGTCGAGGTCGAGATAAACGACGTCATCATCGCATTTCAGGAAGACGGCGTCCGAAAATTCCGTCAGCCGCTTGGTATAGTAGCTGTAGGCCTGCCAGTACGGTGTCGTCTCGTTCTCGTTGCCGACATAACGGCGGACGGGGCTCTGAACGTCGCAAAGCTCGAGATCCGAGCCCCAGCCGCCGCGCACCATGATCGAGGCACCGCCCGGCAGCTGGATGTCCGGCCACGAACCGACCATGACGCCGTTGACGTGGAGCGTGGGCACGCCGGCCGGATCGAGGCTGAGCACGACATGATTGGCAAGTCCCGGCGAGAGGACGCCGGGCGTCGATCGGGTCCAGAGCAGGGGATGGGTGTCGCGCGAGAAGCTGGTGAGATCGCGCTCCGTGATGCGGCGAAGCGCGGAATGCGTGTTGTTCCAGCCGCCGACGACGAGCTCGAAGGAGTCGCTCGTCTTATCGTTGGGAATGATCGCGATATGCAGGTCGCTCTGGATCTTCGCCGTCGTGCGGAAAGAAGACTGGCGGCTGACCGAGCCTTTGTTCTGGTAGGAGGCATTCGGTCCCATGAAGCGAACCGGTCCGAATTCTTTGGTGACCCAGGCCCGATCATCGGCCGAGCGGGTAAAGTCCCAGATATGCCATTCGTCGATGATGCCTGCATCCAGCGCCTTGCGGATATACTGGGTGAGTATTTCCATCCGCTGCTGGCGGCCGGCAAAAGTGACCAAAATCACGGGGTTCATGTCGTCCTGCCCTCTCGTCGATGTCGTCATTCGGTTGCGGCGATGCGCCGGATACCGGGAGCGCGCCTGCCTGTCGCCGTCCCCCCGGACGGGCGTCGGATCAGTCGTTTTCGGTCCAGAACCGGGTGTCCCGTGCGATCGGCGCGTATGCGTGCCGCTGCGCAAGTTCCTGGCGGTACCGCTCGCGGTAGCTCGTCTCGGTCTCGAACTCGATCGGCTCGGACAGAAACTCGACGCCGACCTCGTAGTAGATGTCCAGGTTGTCGAGGCGCGGCACGGGAATTTCGCCGCGCTCGCCTTCACCCTGCATCTGCCAGTACAGTTCTTCGAGTCGGCGCACGAGGGCCGGGATATCGCGCAGTGCACAGGTTTCCCGCTGCGCTTGCAGCGATTGACGAACGCTCAGCAGGCTTTCGGGGTCGCGAGCATAGGCGATCGCCTTGGCGACATAGGCATCCGGCGTATCGCAGATCATCTCCGGAATGCCGGCGGCCGACAGGATGCTGCTGCAGAAGCGCGAGGCAAAACCCTTGCCGCGCAGCGTGAGCACCGGCAGGCCCATGGTCACCGCGTCTGCAGCCGTGGAATGCGCGCCATAGGGGAACGTATCGAGGAAGAGATCGGCCACACCGATGCGAGCGAGGTGGAAGGCATTGGGCGCCTTGGGGGCGAAGATCAGGCGATCCGCATCCACCCCGTGATCGATCGCGAGCTGGCGAAGCCGCTGATTGACCGGCTCCGAAGCGCCGAGCAGCCAGAGCACGCTGCCGGGCACGGCGGCGAGGATCGCCATCCAGCGCGAGAAGCAGGCGGCTGTCGTCTTCTGCGAGCCGTTGAAGCAGGCGAACACGAAAGCATCGTCCGGAAGCCCGGCTTCCTGCCGCGTCGGCTTGTTGGCGATCTTGCGCTTGCGGTCCACCGGCTGGTTGCAGGGAATGCGCAGCACCTTCTCGGTATAGTAAAGCTCGTTTTCCGGCGGGATGATCTGCGCGTCGGCGATGATGTATTGATGGACCGGGCTCGCCATTGTTCCGGGATAGCCGCAGAAGTTGACGATGACCGGCGCCGGGCGATAGGCGAAGATCTTGGTGCGCGCGTGCTTGGTGTAGCCGTTCACATCGACCAGGATGTCGATTTCGTCGGCGAGGATCTGCTTGGCGGCATCGAGGTCGTTGAGCGCCCCGATGTCGTGCCAGTGATCGACGGCCGCCTGAATACGGGTCTGCGTCACGTCGCCGGTGCGGGCTTCGCCGCAATAGTAGGCGAAGACCTCGACGCTCTCCTTGTCGTGCAGTTCCAGCACCTCGCTCAACGCGAAACCGACCGCATGGTCACGCAGGTCGGACGAGACATAGCCGATCCGCAGGCGTGCCTTGGTGCCGGTCTTTGGGCGCGGCGAGGGCTGCAGGATATCGCGGGCATGGACGCGGCCGACGAGATGCTTGTTGTAACGGTAGGCCTTCGCCATCTGGAAGATCGGGTCGTCCGTGTAGCAGGCGAGGGGCAGCGGCGAAAATGCTTCCAGCAGTTGCCGATTCGCTACATATTCCGAAGGGGTGAGGATCGGCCACTTGCACTGGTGCTGGCGGGTGGAGAGCCAGTGCTGTGCAGCCTCGGTACGGTCAGGCCGCAATTCGACTGCCTGCCAGAGAATGGCTTCGGCATCTTCGAGCAGGCCGACGCTCTCCATAACGCGACCGATATGCTGCAGCGCCATCAGGCGGTAGCCGATCTTCTCCGGCGTGATGTCCTGCGTGGCGGCGACATATTGCTGCCATTGCTGCACGGCCTGTGCATTCAGGCCGCTGTCTTCGTAGGTCCGGCCGAGATTGATGCGGGCCTGCCCCATCTGCGGCGCGATCTTCACGCTTGCCTGGAGCGCATTGATGGCGCCGGACAGGTCGTCCAGCCCCCTCAAGGTGACGGAATAGTTGAAATAGGCGAGATGCAGGACCGGGCTGTTGTCGTTGTAGGCGATCCATGTGCTGTAGAGCTTTGCCGCTGCAGCTCCCGAGCCGCCCGCGTTCAGCTCCTCGGCGATCTGAAAGAGCTCGAGAAGCGAGAGCTGCTGCTGGCGCGCACGCTCGATGGCGGCCGCAAGCATCGACTGGTGTGCTGAGGCAAAGGTATTATGCATAACCATGGACATCACATTGATCGTGGGCTCGGAGCCGCATTGAAAGACGGTAAGAGCTTCACAACTAGCGACGTTGCCTTGCCTTGAGCTTGCGGCCGCTGCGCATCGTAAATGTAAGCTATGCTTTTCCAAGAGATGTTCTTGTTACCAAGCAGCTCGCTTTCCGCGATGTCTATAGGCACAATGAAAGCGCCATCTCCGCACAAGTTTGTCGAGATAACGACTATAACGTGGTCTACACACTTTCTTCATGTTGCGTTTTAACTGAAAATTAGAAGGTGCCGCCTACAACTTGGAATGTGGATTGTGTGCTGTTTTCCTTCCGCGGGAGATGGGGCCATCCACAGGGGAATTCACGGACGACCATAGTATTCGATACCATAGGTGTGGGAGCAGAGGCTTTGACTCTGCATGCATGATGCCACCCCACGTCAGGCTCGCGTGAGCCATGTTTCCAGATATTCTTTCCGCTCGAATGAGCGCCACACCTCTGTGCCGAGCCCGATGGAGCCTGCAGCAGGACTGGCGATCGTTTGAAGATGCCCGGCGCATCCTAGGCTCTGTGACGCGAGGCTCCGCCTTTCGCTGCAGGCATCGGAGAGGAATGAATATTAATCCTTGAACGATGAAGGCGCGCACCTATGACCTCGATTGTATCTTCTCTCAGCGTAAAACAGATCCAGTCCCTCAATACGACCACCATCGCGGCGTTCACGACCAGCGACGTGGGTGCTCTCACCTCGGTTCAGATTGCCGCTTTTTCATCGCAGCAAATCGCAGCCTTCACCACGGACGACCTGACGGCATTCAGCTCGACACAGCTGCGCGCGGTCTCCGCGTCCGCTGTCACGGGCCTGACGGCCGGGCAGCTCGCCGTGCTCGACAGCACCAAGCTGGCAACGCTCGTGTCCAGCCAGGTCGCAGCCCTGACATCCGCTCAGGTCGCATCTCTTTCCTCCGGTCAGCTTGACGGCCTGACGACAGCCCAGCTCGGCGCCCTGAGCGCCGTTGCGCTGGCAGGCTTCGCAACCGAAGACATGGCGACGATCTCCTCCACCGAGATCTCGGCGCTGAGCGCCAAGGCGCTCGGCGGCCTGTCCACGGCGAACTTCGCAGTGCTCACCTCCACCCAGCTCGGCGGTCTGACGACSGCACAGGCCGGTGCYCTSGGAACGGCCCAGATCAAGGCGCTYTCGACCGCCCAGATCGCCGGCCTCAMCACCGCACAGGTCGGGTCGCTCACCKCCACACAGATCGGTGCGCTCTCCACAGACGGACTGGCTTCCTTCACGACCGACCAGGTCGCAGCCCTCAGCGCAACCGCTGTCGCTGCGCTCTCCTCGGCCCAGATCGGCGCCCTGTCCTCCACMAAGCTTGACGCCTTCAGCACCAAGCAGCTCGCCGCCCTCTCGAYCGCAGCGGTCGCAGGCCTTGCAACCGAGGATATGGCCACCATCTCCTCCACCGAGATCTCGGCGCTCAGCGCCAAGACGATAAATCTTTCCTCTAAAGCGTCCACCGCCAAAGANTCCTTCACGACCGACCAGGTCGCAGCCCTCAGCGCAACCGCTGTCGCTGCGCTCTCCTCGGCCCAGATCGGCGCCCTGTCCTCCACCAAGCTTGACGCTTTCAGCACCAAGCAGCTCGCCGCCCTCTCGAYCGCAGCGGTCGCAGGCCTTGCAACCGAGGATATGGCCACCATCTCCTCCACCGAGATCTCGGCGCTCAGCGCCAAGACGCTCGCCAGCATCGCCACCGCCAACTTCGCCGTCCTCACCTCCACCCAGCTCGGCGCTCTGACGACCGCGCAGACCGGTGCTCTCGGCACGGCCCAGATCAAGGTCCTCTCGACCGCCCAGATCGACGGCCTCACCACGGCKCAGCGCGGCCGGCGTCGGTGCCCTGAACTCCGCTCAGCTCGGTGCCCTCAGCACCACACAGCTCAACGCCTTCACCACCACGCAGCTCGCAGCCCTSTCCGCCACTGCCGTTGCCGGTCTCGATACCGACGACATCGCAACCATCTCCTCAACCGAGATCTCCGCCCTCAACGCCAAGACGCTCGCCGGTCTCTCCACCGCGACCTTTGCCGCCCTCACATCCACCCAGCTCGGTGGCCTGACGACGACACAGACCGCAGCGCTCACGACGGCCCAGGTCAAGGCTCTCTCGACCGCCCAGATCGACGGCCTGACGACCGCACAGATCTCCGTGCTGACGTCGAGCCAGATTGGCGCGCTCTCCACCGAAGGCGTCGCCTCGCTCTCCACCGACCAGGTTGCAGCCCTCAACGCCAAGACCATCACGTCCCTGACGAGTGCCCAGGTCGGCGCCATGAGCTCCACCCAGATCGGCGCGCTCAATGCGACCCAGATCTCCAACCTCGGCTCGGAAGAACTGGCGGCCATGGCCTCCGAGGACCTTGCAGCCTTCTCCACGGATGAGATCGCAGCCCTCAGTGCCAAGGCCATCGTCGGCCTGTCCTCCAGCGTCATCGCAACCCTGTCCACCGACCGGATCACCGCCCTCAACTCCGCAGCCGTCGGTGCCCTGTCGTCGGTCCAGATCGGGGCCCTGTCCTCCGCCCAGCTCGATGCCTTCACCACCGCGCAGCTCTCGGCCCTGTCGTCYACCGCGGTCGCAGGCCTCGAAACGGCCGACATCGCAACGATCTCCTCCACCGAGATCTCCGCGCTCAACGCCAAGACGCTCGCAAGCCTCTCCACGACCAACTTCGCCGTCCTCACCTCCACCCAGCTCGGCGCCCTGACGACCGCGCAGACCGCCGCCCTGACCGCTGCCCAGGTTCGCACCCTGAGCTCYACCCAGATCGACGGCCTCTCGACCACGCAGGTTTCGGTCCTCACCTCGGCCCAGGCAAGCTCGCTCACCACCGATGGTGTGGCCTCGCTCTCCACCGATCAGGTGGCCGTGCTGAACACAGCCGCTGTCGCTGCCCTGACCTCGACCCAGCTCGGCGCCCTGTCCTCCACCCAGCTTGGTGCCTTCAGCACCGCACAGCTGGCGGCCCTGTCGTCTGCAGCGATTGCAGGCCTTGCCACCGAAGACATGGCGACGATCTCCTCGACCGAGATCGCAGCCCTCAGCGCCAAGGCGATCGCCGGCCTGTCCACGGCAAACTTCGCAGTGCTCACCTCCACCCAGCTCGGCGGTCTGACGACSGCACAGGCCGGTGCTCTCGGAACRGCCCAGATCAAGGCGCTYTCGACCGCCCAGATCGCYGGCCTCAMCACCGCACAGGTCGGGTCGCTCACCTCCACMCAGATCGGYGCGCTCTCCACAGACGGACTGGCKTCCTTCACGACCGACCAGGTCGCAGCCCTCAGCGCAACCGCTGTCGCTGCGCTCTCCTCGGCCCAGATCGGCGCCCTGTCCTCCACCAAGCTTGACGCT
>NZ_LMQB01000029.1 GCF_001424045.1 Rhizobium sp. Leaf371
GAGCGTTTGCCGTAGCCTTTGTCTGCTTTAAGAGTCGGACTCGAAAAGCCCTCATGGATATCGATACCTTGCGAGGCGTCTGGTGATGAGACGAATGTGGGCGATCATGATCCACGCCTCGGCTGATGCGATGGAACGCTCGACGTCCTTTGCCAATCTTCGGCATCTACCGAGCCACGCGAAGGTCCGCTCGACGACCCAGCGGCGTGGCAGAACTTGAAAGCCTTTAGCGTTGTCCGAGCGCTTGATGATCTCGACCGTCCAGCGCCCGATCTTCTTCAGCCGCCGCTTCAGCTTGTCGCCCGCGTAACCACCATCGGCGAAGACATGCAGCAACCAGGGCCACCTGTGGCGGATGGATTTCAGGAGATCGGGAGCACCGTCGCGATCCTGGATATCGGCGCTGTGTACCATGAGACCGACCATCAGCCCAAGCGTATCCACGATGATGTGACGCTTGCGCCCTTTGGTTTTCTTGCCCGCATCATAGCCTCGTATGCCGCCGCTTTCCGTGGTTTTCACGCTCTGGCTATCGATCACGCCAGCCGTCGGACTCGCCTCTCTACCCTCCAGCTCACGGGCCTCTATCACCAGATGATGGTTGATGCGCGCCCAAAGCCCCAGCGCCCGCCATTCATAGAAATAGCGCTGGACGGTCGAGCAGGGCGGGAAATCCTTCGGCAGCATGCGCCACTGGCAACCAGTCGTGGCGATGTAAAGCAGAGCGTTGACGACCTCGCGCAAATCCGTGGTACGGGGACGGCCCAAGCGGCGGGGCATGGGCAGAAAAGGCTCAACCAGTGCCCATTCCCGATCTGTCATGTCGCTTGCATAGCGTGCCGTCCGCCGGGCATAGTGCCGACGGGTGATTTTGGTCCAGGCCATCGTGAACTCCATCGAATCTCGCAAATCCGAAGGAATCATAACCTGTTGAAATCACCCACCTCTTTATGAGGCAGCCTTTCAGTGAAGCCTCTGGTCAAAGCCTGGAACNGTGATTTTGGTCCAGGCCATCGTGAACTCCATCGAATCTCGCAAATCCGAAGGAATCATAACCTGTTGAAATCACCCACCTCTTTATGAGGCAGCCTTTAAGGTTTGGGCGGTCATATGATTGATGAATGAGATGAGGGCGCAAAGCAGAAATGATTTCCGCCTCAACGCGAGACTACGCTAACGACGCTACAGACGGTCGAGATTAGATAGGGAGTTTTTACCGGCTCGGCCTCACATTAAAGTTCGAACTGGTCCAGCGCAGCCCAAACTTGTTCTGTCAGCTCTCGGAAGCGAGAGCTTCTGCGCAGAGCAACGGGATCACGCGGCCGTTCGAGCTCGATGTTAACGTCGAGTTTAACTCGTCCGGGTCTTGAGGAGAACACGATGACGCTATCCGAAAGCGTTACCGCCTCCTCGATGTCGTGGGTCACGAAGAGCACGGACGCGCTGTGGCGGGACCAGACGCGTAGCAACTCGCGGCCCATGGCCGATTTGGTTTACGAATCTAGCGCGCCGAATGGCTCGTCGAGCAGGTAGATTTGCGGCTCGTAGGCCATGAGGCGGCCGAGGGCGACGCGCTGCCTCATACCCCCCGACAGCTCGTGTGGGAGATGTTTCTCGAACCCATTAAGACGGAGAAACGCGATCAACTCCTGAATGCGTGCGGGATCGCTCGTTAAGCCCTGCTTGGCAAGATCGGCGCCGACACGGATACGGAAGCGTTCCGAGCAGCGTTCAAGAAATGCAGCGACATCATCACTGACCTTCATCCGGATCAGCCGGATGCCATTTTCCGTAACGAGGGAAAGGTGGTGAACTGCTTCTTATCCACAGCGCGACCTCTACACGCACGATTTGATGTGGCGGCCGGGTGATCATCGACTGCTTCACGCATGATGGGCTGCGGAATGGAAGCTCGCAGTTGAGGTTTAAGCATAGCAACTGCGGCAAGGCGGCTCCTGACGACTGCTCATGTTACCTTGAACCACGGATCGAGATGACCCAGACCTCCTCACACGCCGACGATCCGTCCTGACTTCAGCTCAGCACCTACTACGCTGCAGCCATGTAATCTTCGTTCTTGGTCATCATTGCCCAGATGGATCGCGTTAGATGACATACTAAAGCTCGCAACTCATCAGATCTGTACGCAAGCGGAATTCCGTACAATAGCTAAATAAGTTGCGCAATTCCGCTCGTATGTGTAAAAATGATTTATGCGGATTTCCGCATTATTCTACCAACAAGAGCGGAATTCCGCATGAAAAATACCGTTTTTCAATCATTGGGTGAACAGCTTCTAGCAGCCCGAAAAAAGCGTCATCTCAGCCAACCGGCACTAGCCGAGAGACTTGGCCGAGATCGTGCTCGTATATCGGAACTAGAACGTGACCTTGCCAACAACCGCTTGGGCAGGGACCGTCTGACGCTTTTTGCTGAACTATGCGATACGCTTGATCTTGTCCCTGTGCTAATCCCGAAATCGCGCATGGAAAGCGTGCGGCTTCTGATCGATGACATACCTGCTCCAAGACATTCGACCGAAGTCCCGAGAGCTTTCGACGAGCTCTTCATCGACCTCGACGACGAAGAGACAAAGGAACGGTAATGGCGAAAGCAGCGGCAGTTCTTGGCGTCTTCATGCTCGACGAAAAAGGAGGGGCCGTCCGGGCCGGGACCCTTACGCGCGACGCAGATGGTGCGGTGTCCTTCGTCGTTGCGGAAAGCTTCCTGCGGGACGCGACAAGGCCAATCCTCAGTCTCGGCTGGTATGATCGCGATTCCGACCAAGGGACACGCGAGAGGCTCGCATCGCGGGGAGACAAAATCGGCCTGCACGGAAGGTTGCCGCCTTGGTTTTCCGGACTTTTGCCGGAAGGAGCCCTGCGCGACCTGGTGATGACGGAAATGGGTCCGGGCGATCACGACGAATTCGACGTGCTGACCCGCCTCGGAGCGGACTTGCCCGGCGCGGTGTTCATTGTCCCGGAGACCGACATTCCGGCGTCGGCAGGACCGCTGGATCTCAGAATGGTCCACGGTTTCAAGGCGCCGCTTCCCGAAGGGGCGGTGAAATTCTCGCTGGCAGGCGTCCAGCTGAAATTTACCGGCAACCCGGATGGCGACCGTCTTACCGCTCCAGCCCGGGGAGGCACTGGTCGTAGCATCATCAAGTTGGGCAGCGAACGATTTCCGAGGCTTCCCGAAGCAGAGTTTGCCGCAATGCAGATGGCAAGCTCCATAGGCGTCAGAACCGCGCCGTGCCGGCTCATTTCTCGCGACGCGATCCGGGACGTACCAGCCGAACTGCTGCAGCACAGCGAAAACGTGCTTGTCGTAGATAGGTTCGACAGGTCTGCCAGTGGCCGCATCCATATCGAGGATGCCGGCCAGGTTCTCGGCGCTGTAGGTGACCGTAAATATACTATGGGTACGACCGAGACGGTCATAAACATGGTTCGCCGTTTCAGTACCGATCACCGTGACGACGTTCTGGAAGCGGTCAGGCGTGTCGTCGCCGACGTGCTTCTAGGAAATGGCGACAATCACCTGAAGAACTGGTCCTTCTATTTCCCGCAGTCCGGCCAGATTAGATTATCGCCCGCCTACGATATTGTGCCAACCGTCCTGTATCTCCCCCAGGACGAGATGGCGTTGCGCTTCGTCAGAACGCATAATTTCGATGCAGTCAACCTGCATCGCTTCGAACGGGTTGCGAGCTTTATAAAGCTGGATCCAAAACTCATCACGCGCGAAGTCGAGCATGCCGTCCGACAAGCTTTGGAAACTTGGCCAAAGATTGCCCCGGGTCTTTTGGGATCCGACCGTTCGGACCAAGTTCTAAGGCGGCTCAATACGTTGACACTCGTCCATGAGATCCGTGAAAGGATCGGATTATGATGCAGGTCGCGTAGATCGTCGTCGCGATTAGATCGCATGCTTGCCGTTTTAGCTGCGTGAACAAAAAATACGTCCTGCCGAATGCGGAGCGCATGACATCCATCGGAGTCAACCGCAGCTTATCCAGTATCTAGTTGGCCGAACGGGCTCGCCTGGTGTCGCCCCCAAAAGCTATCCACACAGTAGCGAGCTATCTATCCGGTGACTCACAAGTATGGCGCCTGCGCTGAGGAATCATTAACTTATCCGCCCTTGACGTTGTCCGGATAGACTAGGCGCTTGATATACCGCCCAGAATTATGGTGCTCGCGATGCTCCCGTAGACGCTGCCAAAGGGGGTGAAGAGGTCAATCAATCTCAAGCCAAAAGTGGCCTGGTTGGAGCGGCCAGCCAGCGATTATGCCGCCACGGTGCGGGCGTCATGGTCGGCGGTCCATTGCAGCGATGGCCGCTCACCACAATGCTCAACCCAGGCCTTGACCACGTCGCTGTCCGGGGTTGCTGCGGGGTACCAGGCAAAGGGCGAATGCAGCAAAAGATCGACCGCTGTGTATCGCTCTCCCATCAGATAAGGGCTCTCCTTAAGCGCGGCTTCGAGGCGTGTCGCAAGTTCCGCCGGACTGCGGAAGGTAAAATCCACAAAAGGATGGGAAATCCCGGCTGCCTGCAAGATCAGTACAGGTTCGACCACGCCGGCATACCAGGCGAGCCAGCTGAGATACCGACCGCGCTGCGGATCGCCGGCAACAGGCGCCATCTTATTTTCCGGAAAGAGATCCGTCAGGTATTGAATGATCGCGATGCTCTCCCAGATGACGACGCCGTCGTGGTCGAGCAGCGGCACCTTACCTTCAGGATGCGGGTTGTTTGGATCTTTGCGACCGCTGCCATCGCCGCGGGTGATGTCAACGATCTCGATCGCGACTTTGTCGATGGCGTCCAGTTCGCGAAGCAGGGTAACGATACGCGTCGAGCGCGAACGGGGGGCGTGAAAGAGCGTCAGCATAGTCTGGATCCTCGGTTGCGTTTGGCAATGCGGATCTTGTACAGTCCGCCAACTGCCAGTTTCCGTCAGTAGGCTTCATCTATCCTCCAGGGTCATGGCTCGTAGTGATCGTCTGTTCCGCCTGCTCCAGGCGCTTCGCACTCTCCCCTCCCCGGTGACGGCCGCGCGCCTTGCCGAGGAGACCGGCGTGTCGTTGCGTTCGCTCTACAGGGACATCGAGAGCCTGCGCGCCGCGGGCGCCGTCATCGATGGCGAGCGCGGCTTCGGATACAAGCTGACGGAGGACATCGCCTTGCCGCCGCAGACGTTCACACGGCTTGAAATCGAAGCCCTGGTGCTCGGCCTTTCCGAAGTGCGACATATGGGTGAACCAGCTCTCGCGGCGGCCGCAGGTGCCGTGCTTTCGAAGGTCATGGCAACGCTGCCCGACCGGCTACAACGCCAGGCGTTGCATGCCGCCTCCCAGGTCTATCGGTTCGAGCGCCGCGATCCGCCGGTCGTCGATGTCGGCCTTCTGCGCGAGGCTTGCTGGGAGGAGCGAACCGTCGTGATAAGCTATGTCGACGCGGAGCAGCAACGAACCAACCGGCAAGTGCTGCCGCTCGCGATCGTCTATCTGGAGAGAACGCAGGTGTTGCTGGCTTGGTGTTGCCTGCGCCAGGATTTCCGCAAGTTCCGCGTCGACCGCATCGCCGACGTCCAGATGACGGAGGAGAGTTACCGTCCGCGCCGAGTTCAGATGCTCAGGAACTTCGTTGCCATTCTTAACGCCGGTGCGCCCGAAACATCGAAGATGATCTGAACAGCAGTAGCCAAAACGACGTGCGGCCGGTGTGGCCACGGACGGCGTTCGGACTGCTTTCGTAGATGCAACATATGTCCAAACGGCCGCGCTGAGGCGCAATGCTGTCACTTCAAGTGGGGGCATGGCTTCGAGCAAAATGCGTTGCCCGCGCCTTCGCCTTGAACCATATGGAACCCTCGACCCGCTATCTGGATCAGGTTTTATTGAAAATTCAGCGCCTTGACCTTCAGCGTTTGGATATGAAGATCTGGATCGTACATCACCTTGGGGCGCAGAACTGGCCGCGGCGGATCGGGCCCACCAACATGGGCGAGCTCGTCGCCCCTGCCAGCCGGTAGCCTGAACTCCACATCCCGATCAGCCAGCCCTGACGGATCCGCAGTCAGATTAAAGAGCTCCTGCGCTACCAAATGGACAACCTCGCCCTTCCGCTGTATCCGGCTATGGATCGCCAGCATCGACGATCCGAGCACAATCCGCCGGCGCTTTTCAAACAGCGTCGGCCAGACCACGAGATTGGCCGGCCCGGTCTCCTGTTCGATGGTGATGAACATTACGCCTTTGGCCGATCCCGGTTTTGCCGCACGAGGACAAGGCCGGCCGTGTAACTTAGCGCCCATCAAACGCGCCCATTGCCTCGGCGCAGGTAGAGCTTACTCTGCAGTCCAGGTAAGCAATTGGCACAACGCATCACCTCGGGCTGCCTAAATACCAGCCGCCACTCGCGGGAGGACGTCTTAATGCGCCTAACTTCCCGAAAAGACTCATGTAAGCCCTAAAAAGGCCAGCGGCCCAGCGAGAAGCACCGTCACCATGGCGAGGAAGAGCAGAAACAAGATAGCCGGGAGAGCTTCGGCAACAGTCCTGTGCCACGAAAACTTGAACCAGTAGCCAAAAGCTGTCGAGATACCGACAATAAACCCTGCCATGTCCCAGCTGGTCATCTTACCCCCGCGCATGATGGCAGCCATAACCGAAACATAGAGCCACACAATCGATGCCCATTTCACGAAGCAATCAACCTTCGCCGGGTTTACGTAGGGGTTATAGTCCTTGGGGTCGTCGGCAGGCATGGAATATCCTTTCTGAAAAACTCGCAACTCCTACAGTTATCCCGGTAAAAAAATGCTCTACAGGTTGCAGGCGATGCAACCATGCGTAACCCGCGAGGTCTGACCCAGGTCTCTATATGGAGTTGCAGAGGAAGTCGGCGTTGATCAGCGGATCACGTGTCCGGAAAATCAAAACACCCGCCGATAAGATTGACGAGGTAATGATCCCCGGTCTTTTGCGTACTCGACAACAATATTCTATTTTTACAACCGTCAGCCCATTGGACAGAATATTGTTTATTACTGACATTATGTCTACCTACCCCGAGTACGAGAACTGAGCTTTCAGCAAGTCGGCGATAAAAGACCGTAAAATTTCTGTGAGGCTGGATCCGATGCATGCAAGTGAGACGACGTGCACTTGGACCGGATCCGATCTTGATATCGGCAACACGTCCATCTTGGTCGGGACCAGACTGAGCTACGTTTCTGATCCACATTCAATCGGCCCGTTCGAATCTCGGTGGATGCCATAGCAATGGCACTACGACCTCGCTGTTGAAATCGCGAGCAATGGCTTCCGTTGTGTGAACCTTCATAAAGCACAACCTTTGTTAGCAAAGGGTCTGTCCGCGCATCAGAGCAGATTGCCGACTACGTTCCAGTGGATAAAAAAGAAATGACTTCGCAGAACGCGCCAGTAAGTTGCAGCCGCATACGATCTCGTTATACCTAGTGACCAGGTTTTCTTTCTAAGGAAATTCAGTTGCCAGCTGTATTTGTCCATCTTTCAGACATTCACTTTGGTCAGGAAAAGAAGGGCGGCGCCAGAGCTGCCAACGACGATGCGCGTCGAAAGCTTGTAGGTGATGCTGCAAGCGTTGTGGCAGGGCTTCCCAGCCGAAAAGCAACCGGAATCATTGTCACCGGGGATATCGCATACGCTGGGAAGGCACATGAGTACGACGAAGCCGGAAAATGGCTGGATCAGCTCGCCGAAAGCGTCGGATGTGAGCCCTCCACCGTTCAGGTAATTCCTGGAAACCATGACGTCGACCGTGACAAGATTACGGGCGCAGCCGAGTGGATGCTGAACACAATCCATGACGAAGGCGAGGAAAAGCTTGAGACTTTTCTTGGGAATAAAATGGATCGCAACGTGCTCTATTCTCGTTTCGAGGGTTACTTGCCTTTTGCGAAAGCCTACCGGTGTCCCTTGGACTGCGAAGGACACAATAGCGCCGATCGGCGCGTTGAGCTGGCTGAAGGCCGCGCGATTAGATTCGTACGATTAAACTCGGCCCTCATATGTACGAAAGGACGAGACGAACAAGGCAGGCTCCTATTGGGCCAACGGCAAAGAATTTTGGAGGAAAGCCCGGGTGAGGAACTCATCGTTCTAGTTCATCACCCACTCAACTGGATATCCGATAGCGACGACATGCGGAAATTTCTGCATGGCAGGGCTCGCGTATGCATGTCCGGGCATGAGCATCTCGCCGCTGTAGACGTTAAAGAGGTTGAGCCAGGCTGCGACATTTTGATGGTCGCCTCAGGCGCAACAACCCCGGACATAATTGATGATGTATACACCTACGCCTACAACATCATTGAGTTCGATTGGGACGAACGAACAGACTCTCTAGCCGTCACAATTCACCCGCGACGCTGGAACGATGGAATGAAAAGATTTGAGGCCGATGAAGGACGCCTCGCCGGACGTGACGCCCGTTTTGTGCTAGGGTCGCCGTATTTCCGTCAAGGTGAAACACCGGAGAAACGTGCGGATACTCTCCACTCGCCACCGCAATCACCCGAAGTAGAGATCATCGCATCGCAGGAGGAGGTCGTTTTGGCCGCCGACATCAAGATCGACGAAGGCGAATACCAAAATCTTTATCTCCGCTTCTTCCGCGATTTGGCGGAGGGAGATCGCCTTCGCATTCTCGTAGACTTGGGTGCAATTCCGGCCGGCTTGAACGCGAATTTCAACCATGAAACCGAGAGCCGCCTTTTGCGGAATATCGTCAAGTCCGGTCGATTTGATGATCTTAAATTTACAGTCAACGACGCTTTGCGGGGGCAGATGGGAACCACGGGGAAAAAACCATGAGCAGTATGGCAGAGTATGCCCGGATCTTGAGCACCGGAGTAGACGACGATTGGGTCGTCAAACGGAAGCAAGCGTCCGCCAGAATCACTGAATGGTATCGAGACTTGACTACGTTGGATGCCCTCACAGTCGCTTCTGCAATGTCGTCGGCAATCTTGGGGATCTCTCTACCAAATCAGTTCGCTGCGAAAGGTGAGGCAACTATCCAAGAGTATGCCCCATCGTTCCTGCGGGACGGCGAAAATGGTGATCTCGAGATTCTTGTTGTCATGCTGTCCGCCGCGGTGGACCTCGTTGGAGAAGAAAACCCCGATCGAGGATGGACTGGTCAGCAAGCGCTCGCAGCTGGCCTATGGTCAGCCCTATGGTTTCAAAAACCACTAACCCAAGCGAAAATGGAAAAACTGCGGACGGACTTGCTTAAAGCGAGTCGAGACCATGTTCTTGCAGTAGCCAATTCATCACGCTTGCGACGACCCATCCCACAAGTTGGACCAGTCAATATTGCGCAGGACTCACCTTCCGGACAGAAAGTTAATACGGCCTTTGCAAAGGCGGTGCAGCCGTTGCTCGAAGCCTTGATGGAGAACGCAACGTTAGATCGAGAAGAGCTTGACTTCGCTTGGTGGCTTTTGTCCGACCGCAGCGATACCTTAGACAAGCCGTTCAAGCAGTTTGAGAACGGAGCCAGAGCCATCATTACAGGCTTTGATGCTGCCCTCCGCCTGAAAAAACTCCCGGCCGATGCGCACCGCCACATGGTCCAGCGTAATATCGACGACGATGAGGAGATGTCGCTTGCTGACATTTTGAAGGCGTTAGGGTCGGATCAAGCAAAAATCGCATCCGCTGTTCAATCGCCGCTAGAGAACCTTACTTCCGTATTCCCTTTGCTCGCCTCAATCCAAACTGGACATACCACTGAACTAATTGCGGGCCATAAATTTGGTGCGAGAGAGTGGGCAGCCAAATCGCTTCTTGAGAGTGCGATCTATCAACTGCAGTTCGCTTCAGTGAAAATGCCATGACGGAAACCGTTTGCGCAGATACCGAGTGCTCGCTTAGCCTTACGGGGGTATGCGCCCGAAGTTACAGCGATCCGGAAGAGTGTCCGTACAAGAAGGGCACCAATAATCAGCTGGATGAAATGGCTGACGTCGGATCGTCGATGGGAGATATAGTACAAAGGGTCCCTGGCGACAGCGAAGTCACGACGATAGGTGAGCCGGTACTCTCTGCACCCGTGGACGACCCAAGTCTGCCAAGAAGTGGCACACTGGGCTCGCGGGATCTAGATGTTCTGATGCGTGACCGTTATGTCAATTTGATAGGAATTGTCGGATTGCCGGACGCAGGAAAAACGGCCTGTATCGCTAGCCTCTATCTACTTCTAGCGCATGGAATGCTGGATGGCTTCACCTACGCTCACAGTAAAACGCTAATCGCCCTTGACGAGATTTCGCGAGGGGCGAGGCGATGGAATAATGGTTATCCGGAACAGATGACCCTTCACACCGAGCTTGCCGACGACCGTCAAGCCGGCTTTTTGCACCTCAGATTATTGCGTGAAGCCGACTCAAAGAAAATAGATATCGTTGTCCCTGATCTACCCGGTGAGTGGTCAACACGGCTGATCACGCACGCGGATTCCGATCGATTTGGTTTTCTGGGATCGGCCGAAGTCCTTTGGGTCATGGTCAACGGGCGTGACTTTTATCAAAGCGCGACGCGGCAAGCCGCCATACATGATACGACCAATTTGATAGAACGCCTCTCGGCCCTTTTAAAGAGCTCTCGCCCGCAGCTTATACTGGTATCCACTTGGCGCGATATTTCTGATTTCCCAATAGACGCATTCGATCGAATTAAGGCTTACACAAAGCCGTTAGGTTTTGATGTGGAGCTCGCTTCCATTGCGTCTTTCTCCGAGAATGACGCGATTAAGCCGGGTATTGGAATTTCGGAATTAATAGCCGCGTCTTTGACCGCTCGTTCGGAACGTGAAAACCCGTGGCCTGACCCCGAAAGCGTCCCGAACCCCTCGGAGCGCCTTTACTTGAATTTTCGGAGGCAAGTATGAGGAAAAAATCGATCATCCTGGTCGGTGGGCCTGACTCCGGAAAAACCAATTACGTCGGCCGCGTGTGGCTATCTTTGAAAGAACACAAGAGTTCGCTGAAACGCGCAGGTATGCCCAGCGACATAGAATATATCGAGGCTGTTTGCGCGCACATCCTCAAAGGCGAATTCGCCGGCCGTACCGATCGAAACATGGAGCGAAAAGATTTCTGCGTTCCGGTGCAACTTGGTGACGGCGACATAACAGAACTTGTCGTTCCAGATTTCACAGGCGAGTTGTGGCTAAATGCAGTCGTAAACTCAGAACTCTCGCAGGATTGGCTTGATGAAATCGTGAACGCTGACAGCGCTCTTCTGTTCGTACGCGTCCTCTCGCCGCAGAATGTCCAACCGTTAGACTGGGTTACTGCGCGTGAAGTACTGCGGGTGACGGGAAATAACGATGACGATGACGATCACAAGCTTCCGACACAGGTTGTCTTGTGCGAGTTGCTGAGACTTCTAGAAGATCGACTGGGATCTCAAAATCCCGAAGTGCGACCAAGAATCGCTGTGCTAGTTACGGCTTGGGACCTACTCGATCCTGCTGCGAAAGGTGCTGGGCCTATGCAGTTCTTGAAGCGTCAGTTTCCACTGTTCTGGGGAGCGTTAGGGGATGTTGTGAGAGCTGATGTCGGGGTTTACGGCGTTAGCATTGTCGATGGCGACCCTGAGAGAGATCAGGCTTTCAAGGACAAGATTCTGGCATCTAATCTGGCAGATGCAGGTTCGATCACATTAGAGAGCAGTACGGGCGTGGAGGTCAACCGCGATGTTACCCTACCGATCTCCTGGGCCATCAGTTAATGGGAACCACGCGTCTTGAGCAACAGCTACATGGATATCGGCAGGGGCACGAACTGATCTCGACCTCCATCAAGCTGAGCAAAAATGATCAGAACTCGATTGACCGCCTCTCGGACGTTGCGGGACCTCTCCGGCCTGGGCAGAAATTTGAATCGTATCTCACCCTCTACCCTCTCCCTTCAGGGGAACACTATGTCGTTGCGAGAACGTGGCAGGACTTTGATGCGCCTCGCGCCGGCTGCGTGAGAACGCGTAGCGCCATCCTTCCTATGGAGGAATGGGTAAAAGGGGTAGACGTGATGGAACTCGCGTCAAAGCTTTCAGCCGAAGGTCCGCGTTCCCCAGCCACGACCTTTAACCTTAAAAATGAAAGGTCTACGCTGCCTACCGTAGAGCCGTCGCAAACTATCGAACTAATAGAAGCAATCTTTCTAGAAGAGCGTAAGCCTGTAGTCGTTTTCGATGCTCTGTCGCCCGAAGCGATCACCGTCAGACTCTTTATCGCTTTTTGGCCTTCGTTCAGACGTCAATTCGCAGCGACGACGTTTGCGCTATCTCCAAGATCCGTTGGCGGCCGCAACTTCGATCTCATTTTCTCTTCGAGAGACGCCCGATCGCGCTTCTCCGATTGGGAAGGCCGTAAGATCGATGTAAGGAAGGAAGCAAATCCGCGGCACCGTTGGTCAATTCAAATTGCCGAACGTGTATTTGGAGCTGAGTGGCCATCCTTGTTGAAGGTGGATGCGTTGGGCGAGCTTAGCTCTGGTGGAGCCGAGGCTGACTTGAGGATCTCGCTATTATGGAATGAACTTCATGCTAAGCTGCAGCACTCTCCCAACGCAGCACTTGGCTTGCTCGACATCGCAAATAGCCGCGCGAAGCGTAATCTCGATGCAATCCGTACACTCGAACCAGCATTGGCAGATGCCGCTAAAAGAGCCGTCGTTCAACTCTCTCCCGGCGACGCCTGGCGCTTTCTCTATGCCCTGACCGAAAAGCTCCGCGAGATCCGCCTCAACTTGTCCGCCGCGAAGGTCATTAGGGCAGCTGCAATAAAATTGGCGGAGAGAAACCCTGAAGAGGCATTGGCGAACGTACCTATAGTTTCTTCGGGAAAAGGTCAGCAGCTTCTCCTGGGAGCAATAGGTGAAGGCTTATCTCATTTAGGCCTGCCAGGATTGGCGGGAACTATCGCGAAGTTGCCACCGAGCGAACTGCTGCTTCTGCTTATTAATAACGGCGCCTTCGCCGAAGCGACTTTGCAAACCATGCCGGAATTTGCGGAGCGACTTGCGTCTGAGATTGAATACTCATCTGTTGCTGTGCAAGATAAAGCGCGCCGAAGTCTTTTGCGCCACATCGTCCGAGATGAAGATGCGCCACTCGCCAAGGTGCTTTTTCCTTTGCTGGATGAGCAAGATCTCGTGAATGAAGCTAAATGGCTCGCAAAAATTAATGGTTACGCCTCCCAAAAGATCGCTCGAGTGCTTATTGATCGTGCTGCCCAGCTCGGACAGGTTACTGTTTTGAGGGATATCGTGTCCGATGCTAGGTCGGGACCGGGTGCCGACTTCCTATTATCAAGCCTCGTTGGTCCGTCTGAGGATGGGCTAGCCTGGCTCATCAGTAAGCATGATCTATCGGATGAAAGGAAATCGCTTCTGGTTTCGCGCATTTTGTCCGAGGTAAAGCCGAACCGTATTCGATCGATTGCCGCCTATGATATCGCACCAGATTTGTTGACGCTCCTTGCCGTAGATCCTGCTTCAAACGTTGAGTTGATAGATGCGTTCCTCCGCGAGGTGAAACAAAACAGCGAAGCCGTCGTACGCACTCTTCTTAACACCCTTCCGCATGCGACTGGCGAAAGTCAGACGAGGCTTTCTAGAAGGGCAATTGAAGCTTTGCTGGCACAAGAATGGCCGGACCGTCAGGCCATCATTGAGACATTGCTCGCCCGGATTGGCCACAAGATTGATATCTCGAACATCATCCGTGTAGGGCTTTCGAAGGCTGTTCCCGGAATTATCGCCGCCGCGAATATCAATATCTTTAATAACGCGCCAGAAGATACGAGAGTTCGATTTCTAAAGAATGTTGAAGATTTAGGTAGAGCTCTGACTGCTCGAGGCACGATTGATTATGGCTACCAGGGATCGGAAGCCGCCGCGGCACTTCTGTGGGATGCATCGAGAGTTAACCCCGCTGGTTTTGTAAAGGCCAGCAGCTCGCTGCTCCCCTTCGTGTTGAAGTCGGTAAGAGAATCTGCTGGCCCGCTCATCGCCGCAGCCTTCCCGCCAGTATATCACGAGCTGAAGAAGGCAGACGAAGCACCGGACTTCTTACGATTCTTTCTGTTTGTCGATTGGGATAAATGTAAAGTTGCGCGTCACGACCTAGTCGATCAGTTCCTAGTTTCCGATTGGCGCGGAACGGATATTGCGTTGGCCGCATCTCGCGCTGGCGACGCTGTAAGGATACTTCGGCGGATCGACAAACTGGGCGGCTCAGCGGTTATTGAGACGGTGGCGGAGAATATATCCACCCTTCCAGAGCCGTGGCGCTCGGATATCGCTCAAGCGATCAAGAGCATCTGATGAAAATTTTACAGTTTCTCACCATCCCGCTGTCTAGCTCCCATAATGTTCTCGTTGTGCTGATGTGTGATCGCCTTTCCACGAACGGGCAGAAGTAGTTTCTGCATGGAGAGTACATTGGAGGTTCTCACGACCAGAAGTCCTGGACGTGACGTTCACCTGCAACTGGCCGGGCAATGTCAAAGCGGAGATCTTAAATCGTTACCTGAGAGCGTCCATGGCTGGTGAGTTGCGATGGCAGCCTGATCGACCATAATGTCCGTCAACGTTAGAAATCACCGAAATCCAGTGAAACGAAAACCTTTTTTGACGCGATCGCATTCGCGGTCATGAATTTCTCCAGGAATTGGAGCCCGTAACCATCAAGCATCCCCGAGGCTTTCCCCTCTTGTAGCACGTGAAAACAATCACCATCCGCGGTCTCACTTGGATAATAGGTTGTGATAAGCCTAGCTGTGCTTAGAAGCCGAAGATCCCCTTCGAGGTTCCGATATCGTTCGAGCAGTCGCTCAAGTTTCGGATGCGAAATTTTATACCGTTCAGACGAAATGCTGTTGTGAAGCTTCGTGTCGCGGCGGATCCACATGTATTCGTAGATCTCACGGGTGATGCGCGGCAATTGCTTCAGATCCGAGACGAACGTCTGGATGAATTCCAAGACCTCCTCGTCGGAGGCTCCCGTCTGATCATGCACCAGAGCGGTGAATTTTTTGAGATCCGAGATCCGCTCCTTCGGAATAGACTCGGCGTATTGCTCAATGCCACTGGCGTAGGTTCCGTCTTCGTTGGGAATTTCTAGCTCAATCTTAACCCGAGCAACCTGCTGCGAGACCATCTGGTGGAGACCTTGAAGCTTATCCAAAGGCAGGTTTACCAAAGCCCTGCATAGGTCGGTGTAGTCCCAGATATCGTCGATCTTGAAGTTCGCTTTATCGATGAATTCCTGTTTCAGGCCCGTGTAGCTTTTTTGCTTCGTTCCAGCGACCATGATGATGATGCGGGTATAGGTCTTCAGCTGTTCACCGGAGAGCACGTCGAGCGTTTCGTTGATTTTTGCTGAACCGCCCTGCGACGTAACCTGAATTCCGATTCCGCGAACATCATCGAGAAGATCAAGGCCAGGTGCGTTGCTGCGCTCCTCGTTCGCATTCCTGAAGCTGTGGTCATAGATATCGTTGATGATATCCCGATAAAAGTTCTCGAGTAGCTTCGTCAGATCGGTCATGCCGACCTTGTTGCGATTTGCGACCTGACCACCGATAGAAGCGAGATCGTCGAGAAGCTGTCCGATGTAGTAACCTGCGGTGATCATAGGAAATCCACTATGCCTCGAAACCGAAAGCGAGATAGTCGTAAAGGCATGCGAGCTTGCGGAAGAATGATCGAGACGAGCCTTCCTTCAGCTTCTCGGCATTGTCGGTTAAAAATTTCGCTAGCGCAGGGAGATCAACCTGATCTCTTGGCTGGAAGGGGATGATACCGACTGCTTTCTCGGGCGTTGTGCGCTCGATGATCTCCTCGGTGGTTAGCCCCTTGAAGTCGCGCTCGTATGCAACCTTGAACTGGCTGGTTCGGAACCCGCGGCCGACGGTTCGCTGCGCCACGCGCCTTGCTTCGATGAACTCGGATTTCGCGAAACTGTCTTTGTCGACGACACCTGCGGCCTGTAAATATCTGAATGATGGGATGTAGCTATTCGATAGCTTTCTGAATAGCGGATAGGTGGACTCGAGCAGTTGGTTAGCGTCGTACTCCGACTTCTCTCTGATGACATCCTGAAATACGTCGTCGACGGTCACACCTGCGTACCCTCGTAGGGTCATGACCTCCTTTTGTCGTTCAGTGACTTTTTCCTCTCGCTCATTGTATTCTTTCGCCACCCCAACGCCGACTACGAATTCGATATCGTCTTTTTCCCCAATGTCGTCTAGGTCTCGGACTGCCAGCTTGACTTCAGGATTTGTCGACTTCACCAACTCATACATCTGCTCCTTGCAGTACCTTAACACACGCGCAGGGATCTTCCGTTTGGTAGCTTCTACGGCAGAGTAGATTTTCGTGAAATCGTTCGTGCGTATCAGGGTGACGCGAACCTTGCTTGTGCCGATGGTGATCGTTGCGCCCTCAAAAGCGTCCTGTTGCCCCTTATCTGGGCGCTCGACGAAAATGAGGTTCTCTTCGAACTGCTTGAGTTTCTCTCCACCCACGCACTCGGCGATAGATCCAATAATGGTTTGAATGTGGGGGTCATTGATGGAGTACCCCAAAAATATGACGGGGTGCTCGACAAAAATGGTGATCAGCTTCGCCGCCAGATATGGGTTCTTGTTCTGAAAATCATTGTAGTCGTCTTCAGTCAAAACGAGCGACGAAGGACGAGATGAGCAGCCATGAATTTTATAAATTTCAGCGATAGACTGCGGGTTGGAAAAGATGAGCTCTTCCTGTCCGATGAAGACCTTGTAGTCCGGGAATATATCTTCAAGAAGCAGATCCCAGTTTGTCGTTATAATGCCGTCGACGTTCATCTGAGACAGGGCTTTTATCTCGTCTTCCGGCCCTTTGTCCTTATATTCCAGCGAGAGGCCGCGAAGATATTTCGCGATCTCATACTTTAAAGAGGCTGACTTCTCGGTGACCTCCTTGCCGTACTCCTGTTTGCTCGCTTCGAAGTCAGGATGTTTCCACCACATCGGATTGAAGTCGTCTGCAATCAGCGAAGCGGTCCTGGGAAGATTTCCGTTTGCGTTTGATAGATACAGCCCATACTCGCTGATGTTTGCGCAGAAACGGGCCAGCAGGTCGGACCAAGTCTCGAGACCGATATATCTCCTTGAAAAGCCGGATCCGATGAACAGAAATGGTGCAGATCCACAGCTGTGGAGGGCTTTCGTCAGGCTATCGGTTACATCGACCACGGGACAACTCACGGCAGCAAATATCGGAGGCCTCAATTATCACAAAAGGCTGATTCGCCACTAGAACCTTGCAGTCCACGCAGTCCAATGGTCACGAGGAATCCGACAAGGCACATATCGCCAGCACATCGGCGGTTAAGCGATCAAAATTTGCTGGCAGGAAGCGCATAATGTTTGGATTCCCGCGGCGCGGGTAACCGCTGGAGACCCTACATCATCCCCCATGCGCGAAACCTCCCCCTCCCCGTCATCTCGCGAAGGCCGAGCTCCAAAACCATCCGCCGCGCTCCTTGAGGCGTTACGTCGAGCGTCTTGGCGACCATGCCTGCGGACACCAATGGCTTTGCCATCACCAGTTCGACCAGCTCCGGCAGCTTCGAGGACGTCCGCCGCCCCTCCAGCTTTCTTTCCATCAGGGTGCGCGCCAGCGCCAGCCGGTCGTGTTCCTTCAGACCAATCTCGGCGGCCGCGATCAAGCCGTGGGCGATGGCGAGCAGCCGGGTTTCGCGGTTGCGATGGCGGCGGCGATCGACGGGGATGGTTTTCAGGCCCAGATTGATGGCGCCGAGATGGGTGTCGGTGGTGACGCCAGACTGGCGCAGGATGGAGGCGGCCAATAGCCTGCCGAGCCAGGGCGCGTGCTGCAGCACCGAAAGCTCGTTCCAGGCATCGAGGGCGACGATCGCCTGCAGCACCGCCGGCAAGTTTTCGGCTTGCCGCAACGCAGCGCGCCATTCGTCGAGCCTTGCATCCTCGTCCCAATCGAGATCATAGATCATCGGATCCTTTGCAGCCCCGCAGCCGGGGTTTGTTGCGATTGCAATCGCCGCATCCGATCGGGCGAGCACGGCATCGATGGCGGCGTAGTCAATGCCGGCTGGATTTTCCACGTCGTCGGCGACGTCGCCCTCCCCTTCCGGATCGCTGGTGACCGCGCGCCGGATGGCATCGGCGGTGACCGCCTCGTCTGTGTCGGCCAATCTGATTTCCGCGGTTTTCCGCAGAAAGCGGATGCCGTCGGCAGAGAACGCCCAATCCGGGGATTGGCCGCCGATGCGCCGACGTGTTCGCAGAACGTCACGGGCGATTGTCAGCGCGTGGGTGGGGGTGCGGATATCGCGCGTGGCGTCGTGGAGGACGAGGTCCTCCAGGTGGACGAGTTCGCCGTCGATCCATAGCGAGGCGCAGGCGTCGGTGAACTGGGAGCGTTCAAGGAACCCCGCGCCCACCGGCGAACGGGCGATGCGCTCGTCGAGGCGTGTGAGTGCGATGCCGGCGTCGAAAGCCGGCCGCATCAGGGCTGTCATGCTGATTTTTGGGAGATCGTAAGCCATTGAAATAATGCTAAATGATTTTTTATAGGAACTCTATATGAATATTACAGTTCCTCACATGGCATGATGATCAGTTGGGTATATAACCATCGATAAGTATCCCGTATCGATGGTTATGACCTCAAAACGTATACGTCGGCTAGAGATCCGGTAATCTTGTACTTGTCCCTCAGAATTGGCACCTGGTAGGAGGAAACGCTCGTAGTGGCGCGAAATCTTATGCGGGCACAAGTGGATCGGTCCGCCAGCGCCCTTAGGCTTCCTGAGAGCGTCAGGCCGGGAGGGCGGCGCTGTTGCAGAAAAAGGTTCAAAGGGAAGCGTCACCCTTGAAAGGGGCGTCACTCAAAGATCAGTTGAAAATGCTACTGAACTCGTCGCCGAGCACCCCAAAATCACCACGCTCCTCGTAGAACGGATCGCGCGGGCGATAAGCATTGATGCTATAGTTCTTGAGTTTTGGAAAACCGTCCTGAGGTCGTTTGCAAGGGTAATGCGAGGCCTCGAGGTTTTCGACGCTCGAACTCTTGAGCTGTTCCCACCCTTCTAGTTTGTTTTTGCCTTCGAAACGCAACGACCTGAGTTGCTTAAGGCCGGATAGCACCGAGACGTCACCACCGATCTTGCAGGAGACGATTTGCAGTGTTTCGAGGTCTTTGAAGCGCAGGATGTCGCCGATGTCCCTGATAGTCGAGGAGATCAAGAAAAGCTTTTTGATCGGCGCCCCGTCGAAGGTTGACAGGGACCCACTAAACCCCTGCAACGAAAGGCTAGCGAGGTTTGGCCAACTGCCATTTAATGGCTCGACCTCATTGGCTTTCCAGTCGAGGTTGAGCCACGCTTCGAGTTTCGGAAACAGTTCAGGTAACTTCGACCTAAACGACACGTTATGCGTGGTGAGGCCCTTGACGTTGCCAAACGCCTTGAAGCCGTCAAGGTCATATCCTTCTTGAAAAGCGCCCGACCCGACGACACCGATTTCGCGTATGGCATCTTTGTTTTGGATCTTGCTGAAATCAGGTGCAAAATATTCCTGCAGCTTGTTCTCGGCGATGTCCTGGACCTCGATCGAGAAGCCGTCGCATCCGTGTTCGTCGATAAGGTTGGAATAGGCTTGAAAGGCAGCTTTATTGAAATAAGCAATTTTTGCAGCAGGACGTGACGATGTCTTTTCTATGAAGACATGTGGCCCCTCCATTAGATTTTCCATTGTTCTTTCATCAATTTCAATCACCATTTCCGCCACGCACTTCTCCCATCTGTCTATCGGTAAGCCCGATGCCTTTTGCCTTGTGATCGTTAGCAGCGACCAAATGCGCCCCTTATGCGAGCCGCAGTCGCGGTTGCCGCTACCCTCTCCGCAGCACTAGAACGGTTATATAAAGATTGCCCGTCGAATTTCACGTTGAGCCTGTTCTCAACCAGTGCGCCGTAATCCCTCGCATTCATGCCCGCTGCTGCAGCCCGGCGTCCGTGTTAGTATAGAGCCCGCGTGGGCACCGGGTCCGGGCATCGTTCGCATTCAGGGCGCCGGAGCGATATCGCATGGAAGCCAGCATGCGCGCCTGCTCCCCCTTGCCGACAAAACAACGGCCGTTTCTCTGCACCTGGAACACATAGACGCCGTACAAGCCAACCGGGTCGGCCCACCAAGTCGGTATCTCCCCATAGCCATGCGGGCGCAGGCCGCCTAGCAAGCCGATCGGATTAAGGCTGAAATATTGTCCAATCGACGGGTCGTAGATCCTGAAACGGTTGTGGTGCAGACCGGTTTCAGCGTTCTTGGCCAGCGACGGCCGCCCCACATCGTCATAGTCGAATGTTTCAAGCTGGGAGGCTTCAGTCCGCCCCGGCAGAACCGCACTCCGGCTGACGACGCGACCGGCGCGATCCCATTGGTAGGCAACAATGCGGCCATCCGGCTGCATTGCCTCCACGACCCTGTTTGCCCTGTCGAGAACGTATTCGGTCGTACGATCACCGAAATCGGTCTCCCGCACGATCCGACCGGCGCCATCCCGCTCGAAAATCCATTCCCGGCCGATTTCGTTGACGACCTTCTCGAGATTGAGTTCGTCGTCGTAGTGGAATTCGATCCCCCGTCCCTGGGATCGCCGACGGCGATGAGATTGTTGAGACCGTCATATTCATAACGGCTAGTGCGCCCTTCGCCGTCTCAACCAACCGCCCCTGGTTTGAAACGCGGCTGCGGAATATGGCGCCGTCCGGGCGGGTGATGCTGGTCGGCTTGAAGAAATTATGACCCGCCTGATCTTCGTATTGATATTTCGTCACCGCGCCATTGGCTTCGGTCAGTTGGATGATCCGCCCGAACGCGTCCCTTTTGAAGAGCGTCCGAGCATTGCGAAATCCAGCGTCTCGACCAGCCAATGATGCTCGTCATACGAATTCTGCTCGATCAAACCGTCATGGCGAATGATGCCGATCGCCTGGCCGGTTGAATTGCATCGTATCTCGGAAATCTCGCCAAGCGGGTTCTTGACCATGGTGAGTGAACCAAAATCGTCATAGTAAAGTTCCCACGACTTGCCGGCGTTGTCGATCACCAGTTCCAGGTCGCCTTCCGAAGTCCAACCGTAATAGGTCGAGCGTCCGGTCGGATCGCGAATGCTTTTGACATGGCCTGCACCGTCGTAGCCATAACGGGTCTCGTTGCCCTCGCCGTCGATCTCGGTGGCGACGCGCCCCTCGTCATCCTCGACATACCGCTTGTCGTGACCGAGCGCGTTCACTTCCCGCGTGATGTTTCCATGATCGTCGTAACGGAACTTGATGGCGCGCCCGGGGTCGGAACCCGGTTGATATGTCGTGACTTTATTTTCCTCGTCATATTCGAACATCGCGGGTTGGCCCTGATTGCTCCCGGTCCTTGTTCGCCGTCTCTTGCCATCATGCTCGAATTTCGCGTGAAACCTGCCGTTGCGGATGACCTGCGACAGACGTCCTTGCTGGTCATAAGCAAATTCATGGCGTTCCCCGAAGGGGCATTCGGCGAGCACCATTTGCTGGCTGCCGTCCTATCGATAGCGCATGACGGTCTTGCGGCTTCCATCGACCCCTTCGAAATCACCTGTGTTCGCAGGTTGGCGGAATAGGAAAAATGAAGCTTCAGTCCGTCCGGTGTTTCCACGGACAAGAGGTTGCCGGTCGTGTCCCGACCGAAGCGCAGCGTATTGCCGCGCCGGTCTTCAATTCTCGTAATGCGCCAGAGACCGTCCTTGCACTTGTCGAAATGGGTGGTCATCGCGTCTTCGCGGAAGATCAGCGCGCGGCGATCACCTTGCATGAGACTGCTATTGCGGATCGTATCGCCTTCTTCCCATCCGTCCGGGATGGGCGTCGGCGCAGTAAAAACGGTGGAAAATCCATCCTCGTCGAGAAAGGTGAACCCACCCTCTTCGTTGCGTCTGATCGTGGCGTCCAGGTCGCTGAGCCAGCCGCGACCGAGCGGACCAACGGTATCGACGTTTCCGTAATATGTGCTGGTGACTGCGATCTTCAAAAGAGTGGGAATGGAGACATCCGGGTCGTAATGGACCGGAATGCCGCTCGGCATGAAAGCTGGATTGCCGGCGAGCCGGCAGTCGCGCCTGTCGCGTCTACGCCTGCGTCTTCGCAGAACACGCTCCTGGGCCTTGCGCCGCAGACGCGCCAGGATCGCGCGCTTGATCGCCAATCTCCGAGCAAGCTTTCCAAGTTGATTCCATCCCGGAATTGGCGCATTCAGCAGGTTGTCGGCAAGACTGTTGTCGGACGTGTTCCTGATCCGCTCTAACCCTTCGCGGATCTCGTTATACTGTGCGGCATTGGTGGCGACAGGCGTGTCGCTGTCCAGCGATTCCGATAGGCGATCAGTGAACGGGCTGGCCGTATTGCCGAGAAAGAAGACCGTAGAATCCGTCTGGCTCGCCCATTGGAGGAAACGAACCATTTCACGGCGGGTGGCTGCATCCCAATAGGCTGACCGATCCGGGTTGTTGGCCAGTTCGCCCATTTCCCGTTCGAGATCGGCGACTTCCTGGTTGAATACCGTCGATTCGTCTACCGGCTCCTCTGGTGCGCCGGCACCCACGACCACCCGGCCATCGGCATTTGCCGGCGTCTGCGCGACATTGGGCTGTCCGCCTCCACGCTCGTGAACAGCTTCGCCTTCTTTAGCCAATGATACCCTCCTGTGCAGAAAGATAATGCGCGCCCCAAGGCACGGAGTTCAGATCGAAATATCCGGAAAATTCGTATCCGGCCGCCGGACCGTCGGGCCGGAAAAGCATAAAACTGTCGCGTGCCGCATCGGTCTCCGCCAGCCATTCCGGCGATTTAAGCGATACACCGTCATGCAGCATCAGGTGATAGTCTTCCGTCGCGAAGCCGCACAAAACGACGTCATCGAAGTGCAATGACAGGCTACCTGGCGAAGACTCCACTGAGCGAAGGCGTTTTCCTGTAAGAAGGCCTGATATCACGTCACTCGACAAGGCCGCTTCGTCATGCAGTCGGACGCTGTCAGCAGCGTCGAGCAGCACCCATTGGCACCCATTGCAGACGAGTTCGGCATCGCCAGCTGTGACATTGAACATCAGATGAAAAATCGAACCGTAGATGTATTTCGACTGGGAAACCGGCGTCCCCATCAGGTTTTGCAGATCGTCTTTGAACGTCATTTCTCAAACTCGTCGATGATGATCTGCTTGATTTCCTGATAACCAATAACTCTGACCGGAGATCAGTCCATGAAGCTGCTGCCGCTGATCCTTAGTAAGGCCGAATTGCTTTACAAGAGAATTGATCTGTTTGTTCTGCGCTTGATTATTGCCGGGCGTCCCGCTGCTCCCGGCAAGCAGGATCGGCACCTCTTTCTGCTCTATAGAGCGATGCGGCTCGGTGCCGCCCGGTCCAGGCCGGTTGATCCAGGCCGGATCGGAATCGCGAATGACGGCCCATCCTTTCTCTTGTCCGATGTTATATGGTCTACTGGTTGACCACCTCAGTCAATTGCGTCAATCTCTTATCCATCTCCAGAAGCATATCGAACCGAGAAGCCGCGCCGTGACGCAAATCGTGAAGGTTGCCGAAGCCAAGACCCATCTGTCCGAGCTGCTCGTGCGTGTCGAAGCTGGCGAGGACTTCATTATTGCCCGCGGCAATGATCCCATAGCGCGCCTGGTGGCGATGAATGAGCGACGCCAGCGCCTGTCAGCAATTGAGGCCATGCGCGCATTCCGCGCCAAGAGCAGTCCGGTAACCCATGACGAGATCCAGGCTTGGAAACACGAAGGGCGTCGCTGATGCCTTTCGTTGTTGACGCGCATTGCAGACGATGACGCCTTTGCACCTGACCTTCTCATCCATGAAATCCGAAGCATTCTCCTGAGTGCCGAACGCCGCGGCCGCATCTCCAGCGATTTGATATTTTCAGGCATGGCAAGGTTGCGAGCCTTGCCACTGCAATTGTCGGGTCCTGGTGACGACTTCGAGGTTGTCCGTTTGTCACGAGAATACCAACTGAGCGCTTACGACGCTGCGTACCTCGCCTTAGCTACCCTTGAACAGCTGGAGCTTGCCACACTCGATCGAAAGCTGGCAACGGCAGCTCGAAGGGAAAGCGTAAAAGTGCTTGGACCTCTTGCCAATGGAGACTAAGCGGCCGGACCGAACTGCAGTGGATCGGCGTGTGAAAGAGCTCGATACGATCGCCGCCGTGCTTCCGCTCGAGCGACGCGATGAACTTGCCAAGCTTCTGACCGATCAGGATGTCGAGACACTCCGCCATCTCGTCAACGAGTGTGATTAAGCGCGGAACTTTGACCCCATTTCGGCGCCGAAGAATAACCCCAGCGAGCGTACGCTAACCTACTAACCGAATTGACCTTTCGGCAAAATGCCTAGGGTCACCGTTCGACGCCTGTAGTGGGGGTCAAAGACCGCGCCGAAACACACGGCTTCGCGCAGCGCAGCGGGATCGTTGCTTCTCAGGTTGCCCCTGACCACGACGCGTGCCATTCGGTTTCCGTTGAAAAGATCCAGACGGGAAACGACGACAGTCCTGTGAACTCCAGGCAGTTTTGGTGGACAAGGTCCTCCGGTTGTTTGAAATCGCCATGACGTGAGAGGTAGTCGGGCGACGCGCAGAGGATGCGTCTGTGGTCAGCGAGTTTCCTCGCGATGATACGGCTGTCCCTGAGTTCCCCGATAGGAACGGCCGCATGGAACCCTTCCGCCACGAGATCCACGAAGGCGTCGGTTTAGTGCACTTCCAGATGCAGCTCGGGATGTTCCGCTATAAAATTGGGAATTTTTCGCGCGAGCCAGAGCCGACCCATAATAGCGGGCAAGGTAACTCGGAGCTCGCCGCGCACCGCGTCTACGCTGGCGGAAGGTTCGCGCTCCGCATCGGAAACGACTTCCGCCGCGACCCGCAGCCGGTCCGCCAGTGTCTGACCCGCCTCAGTTAGACGAAGCCTGCGCGTCGTGCGTTCTACGAGCCGAACGCCAAGGCGCTGCTCCAGAGCCTGTACCCGCTTCGTCACGACGGTAGCGTGACGACCGAGCAGGCAGGCCGCCTTCACGAACGATCCGGTCGCTGCCCGTGCGAGGAAGGCGGCATGCTCATCTGAAACCGTGTTGGTCTGGCGCAAGGGCATACGCGTGACTCCGGGAATTTGGAGCCGTTGTCAATCGTCTGCCCTGGTCAGGCGGGCAGTGCGGTCCGGTCTCCGACCGCGCTGACAATCCCGTCAGTCAACTGGAGTACGCTCACTGGCGTCTCGAGAGCAACGCGTTGTCTAGCCTGACACTTCGCATGTAAGCCTCTCTCTCGACGAGCTTACCCGCATATTTTACGAAGGCCTCGCGCGGGGGAATAGTTCCCAATCCCAGACCCCAGCCGATATGCGAACCGATATAGACGTCCGCCGCCGTGAACCTTTCGCCCGTGATGTAGGGGTGCCTTGTCACCGCGTATTCGAGTTGGTCCAAGGTGCGCTCGTAACTGCCGTGTCCCAGAAAGAATTCTTGTTCGGGCAAAGGTATGAACCCGGCGCGGTTGTTGGTGACAGCCTGTTCTACCGGGCCAGCGGCGAAAAACATCCAGCGATAGTAATCAGCTCTTTCACTGTCTCTGGGCGCAAGGCCCGCAGAGGGAAAGATGTCCGCAAGATAGGCAATGATCGCTCCACTTTCCGTCACGACACGGCCGTCGTCTACGATAGCAGGTATCTTGCCAATGGGGTTCAACTCCCTGAAGAAGCGCGCCTGCTCGCTTTCGGTATCGATGGCGGCGGGTTTTTCGAGGGCGGCTCCGCCCCATGGGTCATCCGCGCTGACTTTTTGGTAATCAAGCACCACGGTTTGGTAAGTCGCTCCCACTTCTTCGAGCATCCACCGGACCATACGTCCTCGTGAATTCGGGTTGGTATAGAACTTGATTTTCAACATGTGGCTCCTTGTCGTTGGCGCCTATGTCATAGGTGTGTGTCTCCGATCGCACTAAGGCATAAGACGCCAGAAAACTTGCAAACGACGCCAACTTCGTTGATGCTGCCGTCTCAGACCGGCGCCGCTTCGGCTGCTTGACCGCTTTCGCATCCATCGGCTTTGATCTCAAACGAAAGAAACCCGTATGACCGCCAGAGTGGTCTCCGTTCCCGATCGGTGCAGACTGCCTCGTCCGTTCTGGGTAGGACTTGAGTGTCTGGGCTTGCGGCCGTCCGCAGTCCTCGGCCACGCGAAACTGCCATCCATGCTACACATTGACGAGACTGCGGTGATCACGACGGAACAGCTCTTTGCGGTGTGGAAAGCCATCGAGACATTGTCGGACGACCCGAGCTTCGGTCTTCGGATGGTGGAAAGCACGAGCACGTCCAACCACAAACTTGCGTTTCTCGCAGCATCTTTCGCGGCCACCTACCGCGATGGACTGGACCGAATGGTACGCTTCAAGCGGGTATGCAGTCCGGACAAGATGCGAGTGGCGGAAGACGGCGGTACTGTTACCGTCATGACGGACTGGCCGCCTGGCGTGGGAGCGGAGCCAGCCTTGTCAGTCGACGCTAGCTTTGCCATGATCGTGGAACTGGGTCGGCGCGGCACGGGGAAGCGAATCCTCCCGGTGGCAGTGGAATACGCACGTCACAGTCAGGCCACGGAGACATACGAGAACTACTTCGGTTGTCCCGTTCGATTCGACGCGGACCGCGACAAGCTTGTCCTGAAATCGGAGGATCTGGAGCTTCCCTTCGTCGGGCACAATCCTGAAATGCTCTCGATCATGACCCCGGCACTCACGGCGGCTCTGGCAGACGTGGAGATGCGAGGAAGCCTGTCAGAACATGTCACATTTGTCCTAAAGCGGCAATTTGCCAGCGGTCGACCGGACATTGGCCGCGTTGCGCGCGAACTGGGATTAAGTGAAAGGACGTTGCAACGCCGCATAGCAGACGCGGGAACCACCTTCCGGGCGCTTCTTGACGAAGCTCGACGGGACGTTGGGGTATCGCTCCTTCGCGACCTGTCGATCACCGTCGAGGAAGTGGCGTTTTTGCTCGGCTACGACGATGCAAGTTCTTTCTACCGTTCGTTCCGAAGCTGGGAGAAGACGAGCCCCCGCCGATGGCGGATGAGATATGTCCCCGCCGATGCTGGACGGTGACCCGGCCGAGTGGCGACACACTTATCAGCTAGGCGTTTGCGGAATCAGACAAGGGCGGCGTACGCGCCGCTGCAATCCTGTCGTTGCTCGAGACCGCAAAGCTCAACGGCCTCGATCCGGAATCCGGCGAAAGGTCCTCTCCCACATCGCCGATCATTCCATAAACCGGATCAGCGACCTCCAGCCGTGGAACCTGCAAGATCCGTCATAAATGTCCTGACGGACGCTTACGTCAAACAGCGCAAATGGCTGTGCGGTAAGTGCCTCGCGCGAAGCCGTTGTAAAATGCGGCAGCCACTCTCCCATGTGGCTAACTGCCTTATTAATCACCAACTGTCTTGATGCAATTCGAACCAGAGCCACACTCCGGCACTTGTCGTCCCGATAACGGGGTGATCAGCGATCGAAAAAGTATTCAGCCCCAAGTGTCGGCGTTGCCCAGACGGTCGCTTCCGGCTGAAAATCGGCGCTGCTATGCGTGCGCGCCACCATGTCGCCGAACCCTTCGACCTTGAAGTAGACCAGGGCATCGGCACCGAGCCGCTCGACATGGCGGATCCTGCCGCTCCACCGGCCGCTCTGGGAGGAGAGCGTCACGTCTTCCGGCCGGATGCCGTAGGTCTTGCAGCCCAGCCCCTCGGCGGCCGCACCCGTATAGAGGTTCATCCTCGGGCTGCCGATGAAACCGGCGACGAACGGCGTCGCCGGTTTGGTGTAGAGGTCCATGGGTGTGCCGACCTGCTCGACCTCTCCGCCCTTCAGAACCACGATCTTGTCGGCCATGGTCATCGCCTCGACCTGATCGTGGGTCACATAGATCATCGTCGTCCCGAGCTTCTTGTGCAGGTCGGTGATCTCGAGCCGCATCTGCGCGCGGAGCGAGGCATCGAGGTTGGACAGAGGCTCGTCGAACAGGAAGACGGCGGGATTGCGCACGATCGCGCGGCCGATCGCCACGCGCTGCCGCTGGCCGCCGGAAAGCGCTTTCGGTTTGCGATCGAGCAGCGGGGTCAGTTGCAGCGACTCCGCCGCCTCCCTGACCTTGCTCTCGATCTCCGCCTTGGGTCGCCCTGCCAGCGACAGGCCGAAACCGATGTTCTCCGCCACGGTCATATGCGGATAAAGCGCATAGGACTGGAACACCATCGCAATGCCCCGTTTCGATGGATCGGCCCAGGTCACGTCCTTGCCGCCGATCGTCAGAAGGCCGGACGTGACGTCCTCCAGCCCCGCGATCATGCGCAGCAGCGTCGATTTTCCGCAGCCGGAAGGGCCGACGAAGACGACGAATTCGCCGGGGCGGATATCGAGGTCGATGCCCTTGATGACCTCCAACGCGCCAAAGCTCTTGCGGATGTTCTTGAGTTGAACGCCTGACATGCCCCTAGCCTTTCACACCGCCGGCCGTCATGCCGGCAACGATCTGTCGATTGAAAAAGATGAACACGATGAGCGGCGGGATCGTCACGAGGAGAATGTTCATGAAGAGCAGATTGTACTGGCTCGAATACATGCTCTGGAAGTTGAAGAGCGTCAGCTGCACCGTGACGTTTTCCCGTCCCGGCAGGTAGTAGAGCGGGTTGGTGAAGTCGTTGAAGATCGCAATCGACTGAACGACGATATTGGTCACCGTAACGGGCTTCAGCAGCGGCATTACCACACGGAAGAAGATCTGCCACGGCTTTGCGCCATCGATCAACGCGGCTTCGTCGAGGTCGCGCGGAATGGTGCCGATGAACGAGCGATAGAGCAGCGTGGAAAAGGACAGGTTGTAGGCGACCTGGATGAGCACCATCCCCGTCATCGTCTTGAAGAGGCCGATCGATTGCAGCAGGCCGATCGTCGGCACCACGGCCGGCGGCATCATAAGCCCGATGAGAACGGCCCCCTGCGCGATGCTGTTCCAGCGCGACCGCCGCCGCTGCATCACATATCCGACCATGGCCGAGAGCACGACGAGGATCGTCACGGAAAACAGCGTGATGATGGTGGAATTGAAATAGGCGAGCAGCAGCTGATAATTGCGGGCCTCGACGACGGCGACGAGATTGTCCCAGAGCAGCCAGTCCTGAGGCAACTGAAAATTCAGGCGCGACGCTTCCGAGCGCGACTTCACCGCCTGCAACGCGATGAACAGAAAGGGAATGACGAAGACGACCGCGGCAACGGCGAGCGAAAGGCAGCCGACAATGATGGGTCGCACACGCCTCATTGGTCGATCTCCCGACGATGGAACATCCGTGTCAGCGGCACCAGGATCGCGGCGATCAGGGCAAACAGAATGACGTTGCCGGCCGTCGAAAGCCCGTAGAATCCGGCCTGATACTGCTTGTAGATCACCGAGGCGAGGACATCGGAGGAAAAGCCCGGGCCACCGCGCGTCATCGCCCAGATCAGATCGAAGGAGCGCAGACCGCCGATCAGCGACAGCGTCACGACGGTGATCGTCGCCGGCTGCACCAAGGGCAGCGTGATGCGGCGGAACTGCTGCAGGCGGGTTGCCCCGTCGATGCGCGAGGCCTCGTAATAGTCCGGGTTGATGGCTGCAAGACCGGCAATGAAGATCAGCGTTGCCAGCCCGACCCCCTTCCAGAGATCGACCAGCGCGACGGAGACAAGGGCGAGCGCCGGATCGGTCAGCCAGCCCGGACCATCGATGCCGATCGCGTCCAGCGCCACATTGATGATGCCCCGGGTCGGATGCATCATGACGGTGAATGTGATGCCGACCCCGATCGTCGAGACCAGAACGGGAAAGAAGACCACGGTGCGCAGGAAGCTGCGCGCCATGATGTTGCTGGTGAGCAGCACCGCGAGCAGGAGACCGAAGACGGTCTTCAGGCCGGAGGTCATGGCGGCATAGATCAGCGTGTTGATCAGCCCCTGGACCAGAAACGGCTCGGAAAAGAACTGCCGGAAATTCTCAAGACCGATGAATTCGGCCGTCGTCAGGTCCCAGCGCGTCAGGCTGTACCAGAAGGACGTGGCGGTCGGCAGCAGGAAGAACACGCCATAGATCACCGCCGCCGGCAGAAAGAACCAGAGCGGATACGGCGATTTGCGTTTCGGTCTGATGGCCTCGACCATGGCTCCTCCTTCCACGGCATGGGGGTCCGCCCGCTTTCACGGGCGGCTTGCTCGCGCGATTGCCCGGCTTACCAGTTCGGAATGCCGAGCTGCTTTGCCTGCTTGCGCACATCCTCGTCGTAGAGGGCCGCAGCCTCGGCGGCCGGGCGCATGCCGGAGCCCACCTCGACGGTGATCTGTTCCAGCGCCGGACCCTTGATCGGCGAGAGAAACTCCAGGGCCGGCGCCGTCTTGCCGCTCTCGAAGTAGGGCAGCATATCGGTGATGGCCGGGGGCACGTCCGCCGGCAGGTCGCAGCCCTCGACCAGCGACGGTCCCTGCACGGTATTGACGGCCATCATCGCCTTGCAGCCTTCGACACTGCCGACGAAATCGGCAAATTTCCGGGCTTCCTCCGCCTGGGTGGTGGTCTTTGGAATATAGACGGCCGGCGGCATCCAGACCGTCAGGCCGTTCTTGGCCGCATCGTCGCCGGGCTGGGCGAAAAAGCCGACATCCGCGATCTCGTCCGGATAGTTCTGCTTCAGCGCACCGATGGCAAAGGACAGCATCGGATAATGCGCAGCCTCCCCGGTCGCCACCATGCGCAGGCCGTCGTCATAGGTGCCCGCGCCGAAATCTTCGTTCAACAGGTCCTTGTCGTGCACGTCCTGCAAACGCTCGAAGCCTTTCAGCGCTGCCGGCGTCGTTGCGTATTTCGCTTTGTTGGCGGTGTAGTCGGTGGCGAAGTTGGGCACCTGCGCCTGCAGATTATAGTAGTCGGCGAGCACGAAGAGCTGCGACGTCCAGGTATCGCGATAGGTCTGGGCAACGGCGACCTTGCCGGCCGCCTTGATCTTCTCGTTATTGGCCATGAATTCGGCCCAGGTCGTGGGTGGCGTCAGGCCAAGCTCGGCATAGATCTTTCTGTTGTAGAAAATGCCGCCGGCCATGGTGGTGCCGGCGGGCACGCCATAAACCTTGCCGCCCGCCGAAACGACCGCCTTGAAGCCATCGGCGATCTTGGCCTGGGACGGCAGATCGCTGAGATCGAGCAGCGCGGTCTCGGGCTTCAGAGCCTGTAGCAGCGAGCCGGAATTATAGAGAAACACGTCGGTCATCTCGCCGGTCGCAAGCCGGGTCTTGACGATGTTGTCGCCGTCGCCGCCGCCCGGGCGTTGCTCGACCTCGACGGTCACGTCGGGGTTCTTTTCGGCATAGGCCTTGGCGAGCGCCTCGGCGGCGGCCACCGAGTCTGCATTGTTATCGACCAGAAAGGTCAGCGTGGTGTCGGCAAAGGCCGGACCCGACAGAAGAAGCGCCGTCAGGGCCGTCAATGCCGTCCTTTTCGTCTTCATACGCAATGTCATTATGTTCCTCCTCCGAACAGTAAGACGACACGATGGAATGCACTAATGATGGTCTGGAACCTCGAACGTGATGTGATGACGCCCAGCCGCCATCACGGTATTGCCGGTCACGGGGTTCCCATTCAGCACCGGATTGACATGCCGCGCCGTTGGCACGAAGACGCCCTCGCAGCCTTGGGGAAGGCTGACGCTGTACGCGACCCTGCCGTCGGCGATCGTCCAGGCCGCCTCGATCCGCCCTTTCGCGATGTCGTGCCAGGCCGAAACGGGGTTGAGCTTTTCAAGCACCACCGGCGAGACGATAACACGGGCAAAGCCCGGATGATCGGGATCGGGTGAAAGTCCGGCCACGCTTTCAAACAGCCACTGGCAGACGGCACCATAGGAATAGTGGTTGTAGCTGTTCATGTCCGGGTCGTAGATGGTCCCGTCGGGCGCCATGGAATCCCAGCGCTCCCAGATCGTCGTCGCGCCCTGTTTCACCTGATAGAGCCAGCCCGGAACCTCTTCCTGCAGGAAGACGTTTTCGGCCAGATCGTCCAGGCCGAGCTTGGTTAGCGATGGCAGCAGAGCGGGCGTGCCGATGAAGCCGGTTCCGATTTTGTAGTCGGCATCCTCGACGACGCGCCGAAAATGCGCCTTGGCCGCCGCGACGTGCTCGGCCGGGATCAGATCGTTCAGGAACGCCAGCGCATAGGATGTCTGGTCGTTATGGGCGAGGCGGCCAGACGGCGAGAGGAATTCGGCGGCAAAGGCCTGTCGAATGTCCCCTGCCCGACGGTCCATCGTCCCGCGCAGATCGTCTCGCCCCAGCACACCCGCGATGCGCGCCAGAAGCGCCGTGGACATGAAGTGATAGAGGGTTGCGGCGCAGTCGTCGGCGATGGTCGGCCGCGGCTTGCGATTGTCGCCCACCGGCTGCAGCCAGTCGCCGAAGGTGAAGCCGCGATCGCCCCAATGCGGCGGCGGGCGAACGATCGGACCGTCCGAGATCGACCAGAGGAAATCCACCCACCGCACCATGGCCTCAAGGCATTCCTCAAGCGCGCGCCGATCGCCGTAATGGGTATAGAGAACCCAGGGAATGATCACGATCGCATCGCCCCAGCCAGTCGATCCGGCATAGCCTGGAAAGTGCTCGGGATGCCGTCGTGTGGGGTCCGGAGACACGTGCGGGATCGCGCCGTCCGGGCGTTGATCGGCCATGACGTCGCGCAGATATTTGCGCAGAAAGGCCTCGCTGTCGGCCAGCCAGCAGGCCGTCGGCGCAAACACCTGAGCGTCGCCCGTCCAGCCCAGACGCTCGTCGCGCTGTGGGCAGTCGGTCGGCACTTCGATAAAATTGGCGCGCTGCGACCAGACCGTGTTCAGCACGAGCCGGTTGACGAGCGGGGAACCGCTCGTGAAGCCCCCTTTGATGTCGGCGACCGAGGTGATCGGAACGGAGGCGATCGCAACGATCTCCGCCTCGCCATCGATCGTCACACGCGCATAGCGATAGCCTTGGAAAGTGAAGGACGGCGCGTACGTTTCCTGCGCCCCGCCGGCCAGCGTGTAATGCGTCTCGGCAACGGCCGTCCGGTAGTTGCGGTTGTCGAAATGGCGATCGGGGCCCAGCACTTCCGAATGCTCGACGCGCACCATCGCGCCTCTCTGCCCGCGCACGGTATAGCGCACATAACCGCCGACATTCTGGCCGAAATCATACACCATCCGTCCCTCGGCATCCCGCCACTGATCGACCGCGGCAAGGGGGGAAAGCTCGCGCACCGGCGTCGTCTCATGGGCGACAAGCAGCGCCTTGTCGAAGGGTACGGCCTCGGTGCCGTGGGTTTCGGACAGCGCGATCCGCGCATCGTAGACCTCGCCCAAATAAATGCCCGACGTCACGATCGGCAGCGTGCCGCTCTTCCAGCGCGCATCGGTCGACAGCAGCATGCGGCTTCCGTCCACCAATTCGGCGATGGCGGCAATACGGTCGCCCCAGCAGTTGGGAATGGCGTTGGCACCCCACATCATCGGCGAACGATACCAGCCATCGGCCAGCCAGATCTCGATGCGGTTTTCGCCAGCGACGAGCAGCGGCGCGACATCGTAACGCTGATAGGCAATGCGGTGGTCGTAATTGGTCCAGCCCGGGGTCAACAGATCCTCGCCCACGCGCGTGCCGTTGATGAAGCAGCGATAGAGCCCCTGCGCGGAGATGAAGAGATCGACGACAGCCGGGACCGCGCCAAGCGCAAACCTCGTGGAAACGAAGCTGGCCGGCCGGCCGACACCCTGATCCGCCAAGGGCGCGATCATCTCCGCCGCCCAGTCGCGCTGCCGCAAGCCCGCGCGTGCCGCGATCGCATGCATGTTCATGATGTCCTCCCAGACAATGTAGAACGGTCTATGTATAACGTTCTACATTTTATCGCGGGATGCAATAGAATTCTTCGGCACCTTCTGCCATGGTGGCGAAGCGGTTGAGACTTCGGGGGAAAATAGTGAACAGCGACGAGAGCACGGCGACCAGAGAGCGCATCACCATCCGGACGGTCGCTGCTCATGCGGGCGTTTCCGTCGCTGCCGTCTCGAAAGTTCTGCGCAACGCCTATGGCGTGAGCGAGGCGCTGCGCGGGCGCGTCGAGGCCTCGATCGACACGCTCAACTACCGCCCGTCCCGTACGGCGCGCGGCCTGCGCGGCAGCACCTTCACAATCGGCCTCCTGCTCGTGGATATCCGCAACCCCTTCCTGCCGGAAGTGATCGACGGCGTGAACGGCGTGCTTGCACCCTCCCATTATCGGGCGATGATCGGTGTCGGCGAAGCCAGGACGCAGCTCGAGACATCGCTGATCGAATCGATGATCGACTACAAGATGGACGGGCTCATCCTCGTGGCACCACGCCTCCCCTCGGATGTCATCGCGCGGTTCGCCCAACAGATCCCGATCGTCGCGGTGGGGTACCACGACCCGACAGCCGAACTTTTCGACACCGTCAATTGCGACGATCAACGGGGCGCCGCGCTTGCGGTGGAGGCTTTTCTGGAACGCGGCTATCGGAGAATCTCGATGCTGACCTTCGGGGCGCGAGACGGACATCGGGTATCCGTCGTGCGGCAGCGCGAGATCGGCTATCGCCGGACCATGGAGGCGGCCGGGCTTGCGTCCGACATCGAGATTCACAGCGTCCCCGTCCTGTCGCCCGACAGGGAGGACAGCATCCGCGCCTTCATCTCCCGCCCTCACCGTCCCGAAGCGGTGTTCTGCTGGAGCGACCTCGACGCAGTCACCCTGCTCAACCTGGCGGCCGAAATGAACATCCGCGTGCCGGAGGACCTGGCTGTTATTGGCTACGACAATTCCCCTGTGGCGGGACTGAGCCTGATCAATCTCTCCAGTATCGACCAATCCGGCCGGGCCCTGGGCGTGATCGCCACGGAAACCCTCATGTCCCGGATCAAGGGCCGCCAGGAACCGGTGGCGCGCACGACGCCCCCAAGGCTCATCGCCCGCCGAAGCCTTAGCCATGCCGAGAAATCCTAAGGTCCGACCTGTTGTTGACGATGACCGAGATCGACACCGGCAAACGATCGACTTTGGAGCAGGATGGCGGCATCCTCAATCCCGTCCATCGACTGCTCAGAGTAAACACGTGACGCTTTCCGGAGAAATGAGGTGGGTGCCCTGATCGATCGGCCCGAGGTTATCGCCGGCATCCTTGATACCCGGCCCCCTATCGTCATCCTCGAAGCCCCTGCCGGCATGGGCAAATCGTCCATCCTGTCGCTGATCGCAAAGCGTACGGGTGCCGCTATCGTTTGCTCGGCCGAGCCTCCTGTATATCCCGTCCCGATCGATCCAGGCTTGGTCGCGACCGTGGGCTCAACAATGAAGGCGCCCATCCTTTGGGACATCCCACCCTACACGACGCCTCTTGCGATTCCGGAAGCCTATATCTCCGGCACGCATCGCGTGATTATCGCGAAGCGTCCCGACACCGTGCTGCCAGGACAGGCGCGGGCGCTGGCCTATGGACAGGCGACGTTCATCGGCAGCGACGGCCTGATGCTGTCGCAGCACGAGCTCGAAAGGCTGTTCGGGGACGCCTGCGAAGACGTGGCTGAGAAAAGCGGTGGATGGCCGCTCGCCGTCTTCAATGCGGGCCTCTTCGAAGGTCCGCCGGCCGTGCTGCAGGCCTTTCTCGATACCGAGTTGCTGGCGGCGATGCCCGACGAGGAACTGGTTGCCACCCGCCTGGCTCTGGACGAGACGGCCGGCCGGAAGCACGGCGCGACGCGGCATCCGTCATTCTCCGCAGCGCGGTACGCCACCGCGCCGCCCCTGCCACAAATGGCGCCGTTTCTGATGCGCCCCGACGCTGACGGCCGTCCGAGGCTTGCCGTCCCCGGCATTCGCGACGTCCTGCGAGAAGCGATCGACCCTGTGCTGGAGCGGCGGCTGCGCAACGCCGGGAGCGCGAGGGCGATTGCCGAAGCCTATCTCGCGAACGGTTTCGTCGTCGAGGCGATCTGCGCTTTCCAGAGGGCCGGTCTGTTCGACAATGCGCTTCGGATCTTCCAAGACGCGGGCGGCTCGTTCTTTCTCTATTATTTCGGGCCTGAGGCCTTCGATACCGTCCTTGCCGGGTTTCCGCTGACCCTTTCCATCCGGACGGAAGTCCTCGTCCTCGCCAAAGCGCTGCAATCGCTGAAACTCGGCGACATCGCCCGCGCGCGCCGCTTGCTCATCGACCGCTTCGGCGAGGTCGCCAATGATTACACCCAAGTGTTTTCCAGCCGCTCGATCTTTTCGCGCCAGTTCCGGGCGTTCCGGCTCGTGATGCTCCTGTATGAGGACTACTTCTTCTCAGAGGAACTGCTGGAGCGCGCTTATGCGCTGATCACGGAATTTCCGGTGGACGACCATCTGTCGCGCGGCAGCTTTTACAATTCCGTGCTCGAATTCTACATCCGCAACCGGCAGTTTGCCGCTGCCGAGGAGGTGGCGCAGCGTGCCATGGTGCATTATCGTGCCGCGCAGGCGCCGCTGCTCGCCTTCTACATCAGCCTCCACCAGACGCTGATCCGGCTGATGATGGGAGATGCGCTGACGGCGCGCCGCCATGCGACGCAATCGGCGGCCTTCCTTGCGGAACTCCCTTTCGAAAGCGCCAATGATGCACGGCTTCAGGTGCTGATGGAGGCCTGCGTCGAGTATGAGGCGGGACGGGCCGAGCCGCTGGCGCGCTTTCTCAACCTTGAGATCGATGGCTTCGCCCACGGCGAAATCTGGCCGAGCCTTCTCGAATTCGCGCTCCACTATGGCAGCCAGGCATTAGGCGAGCATTTTTCTACCATGGCGGCCCGAAGCTTTCTCGATCGATGGCGGGTCTACCAGACGTCGAACGGACAGTTCCAGGCGATGATCTCGATCCGCGAGGCGGCCGTTCTTCAGAACGCGAACCGCTGGCAGGAAGCGGCCAATGCTCTGACGGCGATTCCGGGCCGGGTCGATCGGGCCTTCGTCCTTGCCGGCGGCGAGCCTCTCGGCCGTGTGCAGGAGCGCGACGCGCTGGCGCTCGCGCTGAGCTGGCTTCGCCAGCTCATCTACGAGGCGCCGCAGCGGCCCGGCCTCGATCGGCTCGTTACCACCGTGATCGGCAACATGAATTTAACGGATCGCCAGCGGATGAGCGCCGAGATCTGGCTTGCCTATGTCAGCAAGCGGCAGCGAAATGCGACGCAGGCACGCGCCGTGCTTCAGAAAACCCTCGGCGACTGCGTCAGGCTCGGCACCATCGCGCCGCTCGCTGAGGAACGCATCTTCCTGCAGGAACTCATCGACAACCAGCGCATCGGCGGGTTTCTTTCGACCATCGCGGCCAATCGCCAGATCCTGCGCAAGCTGAGGGATTCCGGCCGGCTCGACAACCAGTCCGTCAAGATCGGCAACACGCTGTCGCGGCGGGAAAGCAAGATCCTGCTGATGATCTCCGAGGGTGCGGCAAACAAGGATGTTGCCAATACGCTCGGTCTGAGCGAGGCGACGGTCAAGTTCCATCTGGGCAATGTCTACCGGAAGCTCGGCTGCCGTAGCCGCCAGGAAGCCATCGGTTCGGCGCGCGCGCTCGGCCTTCTCGGCTAAGCTCCAAGCCGATGCCCGGCATAAAACCTAGACTATTTAAGCGAAAACCTAGCCGTGGCGATGCTTGAGACCATCGTTCCGCCATGCAAGCTTGTGTGCATAAGAGATGACGGCCAACAGACGGCCGCGCCGGGAACTTTTGAAACCACGGGAGACACAATGCGCACGCTTTGCACCCTCGCCTCCACCGCCGTCATCGCACTGGTTGCCGGCTCCGCCGGATCGGCCGCTGCGAAAACCGTCGTGACCATGAACACCGTTCAGATCTTCGGCACGATCGATCCAGCCAAGATCTCCGACTATACGGACTACATGTCCGCTGTTAACCTCTATGACAGCCTGACCACAGTCGATCCGGCCGGCAAGATCATCCCCGAGCTGGCGGAAAGCTGGACCGTTTCGGATGACGCCAAGGAGGTCACCTACAAGATCCGCGCCGACGCCAAGTTCTCGGATGGCTCGCCGGTCGAGGCGAAGGACGTGGTCTACGCGTTCGAGCGGCTCTTTCGCATCAACCAGGGTCCGGCCAACCTCTTCACCGACATCCTGAAGCCCGGCTCGATCGTCGCCGTCGACGACAAGACGGTCAAGTTCACGCTGTCGAAGACCTTTGCGCCCTTCCTGACCACGGTCCCCGCCGTCTTCATCGTTAATGCGGACGTGGTGGAGGCCAACAAGGGCAGCGACGACGCACAGGCCTATCTCGGCAGCACCGTTGCCGGAGCCGGTGCCTACAAGCTGGTCGAATGGGACCGCGGCGCGCGCATGACGATCGAGCGCGACCCGAACTATTACAAGGGCTTCGGCAAGGGGCCGATCGACGAGGTGCGTTGGATCATCACGAATGACGAGGCCACGGTGCGATCGCTGGCGGCTTCTGGCGAATTGACCATGAGCAGCCAGTACCAGTCGCCCGAGACCTACAAGGCGCTTGCCGACATGGGCCGCTTCACGATCTTCAGCGAACCCACGACCACGGCGTTCTACCTGAAGCTCAACACCAAGGTGCCGCCGACCGACGACGTGCATATCCGCCGTGCGCTGGCGCTGGCGACCGACTACCAGACGATCCGCGATGTCATCCTTCCCGGTGGCGAACTGACGACGCCGCTTCCGGCTGGCTTTGCCGAGTTCCATGCCAGCGACGTGCCCGCGCCGACGTATGATCTGGAAGCGGCGAAGGCAGAGATCGCCAAGTCGAAATATGCCGGCTCCGACATCCCGATCACGCTCGGCTACGTCGCTGGCACGAAGTTCGAGGAAGAGATCAGCCTGCTGATGCAGTCGAACCTCGAACCACTCGGCTTCAAGGTGACGCAGCAGGCCGATCCGTGGAACCGCGTGACGGAGATCACGACCAAGGTCGAGACGACGCCCGCCGTCAACCAGATCTTCTTCAGCCCGACCTATCCCTCCCCAGACTCGATGTTCTTTACCCAGTATCACTCGAAATCCGCTGGCACCTGGGCCTCCGCCGAATGGCTGCAGGATCCGGCCATCGACGCCCTGATCGACGAGGCCCGATCGACGGCCGACGTTGCAAAGCAGGCCGTGATCTACAAAGACCTGCAGCGGAAACTGGTCGAGATCCAGCCGGACGTCTACCTGATGACCCAGACCGTCCAGCACGCGATGGACAAATGCCTGACCGGTTTCAAGGCCGTGCCCATGCAGTCCTTCGACTACGATTTCACCCGCTACAGCTGGACCTGCGACTGATCGCCCCTTCGGGAAAGCCGCGCTTGTCCTGATCGCGGTTTCAGACCGCCGTTGTCTCGTCCCTGTCCGCTGTCCTCCCAAGGCGGACCGGAACACGCGCCTTCCTCCATGATGTTCCGTTTCTTTCGAAAGGCCGGGTTCTTGGAATTCCTGCTCTTCCTTCTCAGGCGTGTCGCATGGTCGCTACTGGTGCTCTTCGGGCTCTCGGTCGTGATCTTCATCATCGCCCGCGCCATGCCGGGCGATCCCGTGCGGCTGGCGCTCGGGCCACGGGCCAGTGTCGAACAGGTCGAGCAATTGCGTGAGACGCTGGGGTTCAACCAGCCGCTTGTCCAGCAATATGGCATGTATGTCGCGGGCCTCGCGCGGGGCGATCTCGGTCGGTCTCTACTGACGGAACAGCCGGTCGCGGACGATATCCGCCAGACCTTTTCGGCAACCTTCGAGCTCGTCCTGTCGACCATCACGATCGCCTTCGCGCTCGGCGTCCCTCTCGGCGTCGCCGCCGCCCGATACAAGGACCGATGGCCTGACAACGTGGTGCGCATCATCGCCATCTTTTCCGCCGTGACGCCAAGCTTCTTCCTCGCCATCCTCCTTCAGATCCTCGCCGGCTACGTTCTCCATGTCCTGCCGACAACCGGTCGCCTGCCGCCGGGACTGGCCTTTTCGGCCGATAACACCGGCCTGATCACAATCGACGCGCTGTTTGCCGGTCGTTTCGACGTCTTTCTCGAAGCGTTGCGCTACCTGCTTCTGCCGTCGATCGCGCTGGCGGCCGCGACGATGGGGCAGATCGCCCGCATCACCCGCTCCTCGATGATCGACGTCTCCAGCCAGGATTATGCGGAAGCCGGCCGCGCCTTCGGCATTCCCGAGCGGGTGCGCGTCTTCAAATACATGCTGCGCCCGAGCTTCGTGCCGCCGCTGACCATTCTGGGCCTGGAATTTGCGTCCCTGATCGGCAATGCCTTCGTCGTGGAATTGGTCTTTTCCTGGCCCGGCATGGCGGCCTACGGGGTGCGTACCATCCTGCAGAAGGATCTCAACGCCATCATGGGCGTGGTCATCGTCTCTGGCGTGTTCTTCGTGCTCGCCAATCTCGTCATCGACGTTCTCACCGGCATCGTCGATCCGCGCATCCGTATAAGGGGGCGCCGCTGATGACGCAGACCTCCCTCGTTCCAGAAACGCGCCGCCTCTCGAATGCCTATCGGAACTGGTATCGCTTCTCGCGAAATCCGACGGCGGTCATCGGCGCCGCGATCGTCTTCCTCTGCATCTTCGCCGCCCTTTTCGCGCCCTTCATCACGCCCTATCCGGAGCATGTCGGCGCGGTCGTCAATTTCCGGGCTCGCCATCAGCCGCCGTCGCTGACCTTCTGGTTCGGCACCGACAATGTCGGGCGCGACATCTTCACCCGCACGATCTACGGCATGCGCATCTCGCTTCTTCTGGCTTTCGTCGTGCTCGGCACCGCCGTCCCCATCGGCACGATCCTCGGTCTTCTCGCCGGTTACTTCGGCGGATGGGTGGAAACCGTCATCATGCGCGTGACGGATATCGCGCTTGCCCTCCCTCCGCTCGTCATGGCACTGGCCGTGGCCGCAGTCCTTTCGCCCGATCTCGTCAATTCCCTCCTCGCCATCGCCGCGCTCTGGTGGACCTGGCACACACGGCTGATCTACGCGATCACCAAACAGATTCGGACGCAGGAATTCATCGAGGCGGCAGAGACGCTCGGCGCGAGCAAGATCCACATCCTTTTCCGGGAGATCCTGCCGAACTGCGTGTCCGCCATCGCCGTCAAGACCTCGCTCGATTGCGGCTTCGTCATTCTCGTCGGTGCCTCGCTCTCCTTCCTCGGCCTCGGCATCCAGCCGCCGACGCCCGATCTCGGCACCATGGTCGCGCAGGGCGCGGGCTTCCTGCCGGATTTCTGGTGGGAATCGGTGCTTCCCGGTCTCGCGATCCTGTTCGTCGCGCTCGGCTTCAACCTGCTCGGCGATGGCTTGCGCGACCTTTTCGACGTCCAGGAGGTCCGATGAGCTTCCCCCTCCTTCGTGTCGAGAACCTTTCCGTCTCCTTCACCACTTATGGCCAGACCGTCCCCGTCCTGCACGGCGTCAGCCTCGATGTGCCCGCCCGCTCGCAGGTAGCGCTCGTCGGCGAGAGCGGATCCGGCAAGACCGTGACGATGAAGGCCATCATGGGCCTTTTGCGCCAGCCGCCCGCCCGCATCACCTCCGGCGCGATCTATTATGACGGCGCGGACCTCCTGACCATGCCGGAGAAGGAGCGCCTGAAACTGCGCGGCACGGCGATGTCGATGGTGTTCCAGGACCCGATGAGTTCGCTCAATCCGGTCTTCACGATTGCCGACCAGATGGCGACGATCCTGAAATATGCCGACAAACGCCTCGGCCGAACCCGCTCCTCGAGAGATCGCATGCAGCGGGTTCACGACACGCTGGCGCAGGTGCGCATGCGCGACCCCGAGCGGGTGGCGCGCGCCTACCCGATCGAGCTTTCCGGCGGCATGCGGCAGCGCGTGCTGATTGCCATGGCGCTCCTGAGCGAGACCGACCTTTTGATCGCCGACGAGCCGGGAACTGCGCTCGACGTGACCACGCAGGCGCAGATCCTCAAGCTCCTCAAGGATCTGGTCGAGGCGCGCGGCCTTGCCCTTCTGATGATCACCCACAATCTGGGCGTCGTGCGGGAGACCTGCAACAGCGTCTATGTCATGCAGAAGGGTGTCATCGTCGAGGCGGGCGAAACCGCCGCGATCTTCGAAGCCCCGGCGCATGACTACACTCGCAGCCTCATCGACGCCGTGCCGCGCCTGACCGGCGGGCGGCGCTTCGGAACCGCGGAGGTTCCGACATGAACGGACCGATGCTGGAGCTGAAGAACCTCTGCAAGGCATTCCCGATCCGCAACGCCTTCGGCCGCAGGACCGGCGCGCTGCAGGCGGTCGACAACGTCTCGATGGCGATTGCGGCGGGCGACGTCTATGGCCTTGCCGGCGAGAGCGGATCGGGCAAATCCACGATCGCCCGCATGATCATGGGGCTGGAAACGCCCGACAGCGGCGACATCCTTATCAACGGGCGTCGCATTCACGATCGATCCGACGGCGTGGCGCATGGTCGGCGCGTGCAGATGGTGTTCCAGAACCCCGGCTCCTCGCTCAACCCGCGCCGCACCGTCGGCCAGTCGATCGCGGTGCCGCTGGAGGCGCTTGGGTTTCCCCGCATCGGCCGTCCCGCGCGCATTGCAACCCTGCTCGACATGGTGCAGCTGCCTGCGGCCTTCGCCGAGCGGTATCCGCACGAGCTTTCCGGCGGACAGAAGCAGCGCGTCGCGATCGCTCGCGCGCTCGCGGTCGAGCCGAAGCTTCTGGTGCTGGACGAGCCGACGTCAGCGCTCGATGTGTCCGTGCAGGCCAAGGTCATGGACCTGCTCGCCGACCTCGGCCGGCAGATGGGCCTTACCTATCTGTTCATTTCCCATGATCTTAGCCTGATGCGCAATTTTGCGCGCGAGGTCAGCGTGCTCTATCGCGGCGCCATCGTGGAGCACGGAAAGTCGGACACCGTCTTCGAACGTCCGTCCCACGACTATACGCGCCTGCTGATCGCCTCCGTACCCGTCATCTCGGCGGAGGAAGCAGCACTCCGCCCCGTCATCCCGCTGATCGACGGCGAACTTCCGACGCCCGAACAACTGATCGCGCTGCGGCACGCAGCGGATCGCCAAGCATGACAAGCCCAGAGATGACACGCAAGAAGGTTCAAAACCCATGATTAGGATAGGCATCGATGTCGGCGGCACCAATACGGACGCCGTGGTCATGAACGGGACGGAGGTGATCGCCGGCGTCAAATCCGCAACCACCGCCGATGTGATGAGTGGCGTCGTCAATGCGTTGCGCGACGTGCTGGCGGCCTCCGGAATGGAAGCCTCCGCCGTCGATTTCGTCATGATCGGCACGACCCATTTCACCAACGCCGTCGTCCAGCGTCGCGATCTCGCGCAGACCGCGGCTGTCCGCCTCGGCCTGCCCGCGACGGCCTCGCTGCCGCCGATGGTCGATTGGCCGGAAGACCTGAAGCAGTCGATCGGCAACCACGCCTATCTCGCACATGGCGGCAACGAGTTTGACGGTCGCGTCATCTCGCCGCTCGACGAGGTGGAGCTGAGGAGCATCGCTCGCGACATCGTCGCCAAGGGCATCCGCACCATCGCGATCACCTCGGTCTTTTCTCCTGTTTCCACGGATTTCGAGCGCCGCGCCGGTGCCCTCTTCGAAGCGGAAATTCCCGGCGTGCACATCACGCTGTCGAGCGACATCGGCCGCATCGGGCTTCTGGAGCGCGAAAACGCGGCTATCATGAATGCCTGCCTGCGCGACCTCTCCGCTCACGTCATCGAGGCCTTCCGCAACGCGATCCGCGAGGCCGGCATCACCGGAAAGTTCTTCCTGACGCAGAATGACGGCACGCTGATGGATGCAAGCTTCGCCGAGAAATTCCCGGTCCTGACCTTCGCTTCGGGGCCGACGAACTCCATGCGCGGCGCAGCGTTCCTCTCCGGCGTCAGCGATGCCATCGTGGTCGATATCGGCGGCACGACTTCGGATGTCGGTTCGCTGCACAAGGGCTTTCCCCGCCAGGCGACCATCGCCGTGGAAGTCGGCGGCGTTCGCACCAATTTCCGCATGCCGGATGTCTTCTCCATCGGCCTCGGCGGCGGGTCGCATGTCGTGGAAACGGACAGTGGCATCAAGGTTGGCCCGGTTTCCGTCGGCTACCGTATCAAAACCGAGGCGCTGATCTTCGGCGGGGAAACGCTGACCACAACCGATGTAGCGGTCGCCGCCGGCCGTGCGTCGCTCGGCGAAGCGCAGAAGGTCGCCCATCTTTCCCCCGATCTCATCGATCGCGTACAAGCGAAGATCCACGCGATGCTGGAAGACTGCGTCGAAAAATCCCGCCTGTCTCCCGATCCGCTACCGGTCATCGTGGTCGGCGGCGGCTCCATCCTGGTCGATGGCCCGTTGAGCGGGCTCGATGTTATCAAGCCTGCGCATTTCGGCGTCGCGAATGCCGTGGGTGCCGCTATCGCGCAGGTCTCCGGCGAGATCGATCGCGTCTATGCGCTGGCAGAACTGGGTCGTGACAAGGCGCTCGACGACGCTAAGCAGCGCGCGGTCGATGCGGCGATTGCCGCCGGCGCAGCACCTGACAGCATCGAGATCGTCGATGTCGAGGACGTTCCGCTCGCCTATCTGCCGGGCAACGCCACGCGGATCCGCGTGAAGGCCGTGGGAGAGCTGCATGCCGGTTGAAGGCTATCTCCTCACGGAAGACGATCTCCTGCCGCTGTCCATGGGGGCCGCTCTGCTCGGAACCGGTGGCGGAGGCAATCCCTATATCGGCATGCTGCGTGCCCGCGAACTGATGCGCAAGGGCGCCGAGGTGCGCGTGCTGCCGCTCGAAGCGCTGGCCGACGATGCCTGGGTGGCAGAGTGCGGCGGCATCGGCGCACCGGTCGTCGGCGTTGAGAAAATCGAGGAAGGCGGCGAATGCTACCGCGCGGTGCGCGCCGTCGAAGAAGCGGTAGGCGTGACCGTCTCCGCGATGATCTCGGCCGAAATCGGCGGTGCGAATGCCATCGAGCCGATCATTGCGGCCGCCATGGCCGGACTTCCGGTCGTCGATGGCGATGGCATGGGCCGGGCTTTCCCCGAAGTGCAGATGACCACCTACATGATCTATGGCGCCGCACCGGCGCCCGCCGCCATTGCCGACGACAAGGGCAATGTCGTGGTCTTCAAACAGATGGTTGATATGTTCTGGCTGGAGCGCTTCGCCCGCGACGCCTCCGTCGCCATGGGAGCAGGCGCGGGGTTCGCGGTCGCCCCGATGCGTGGGGATTTCGTCAAGAAAACCTCCGTGCCGGGCACTGTGACGCAGGCGCTGGAGATCGGGCGAACCATTCTCGATGCCCGCCTGAAGCGCCGGAACGTCGTGGAACGGGTGGTCGAGACGACGGGGGCGACCCTGTTCTTCACCGGCAAGATTACCGACATCCGCCGGGAACTGACCGGCGGCTTTGCCAGAGGCGAAGCGCTGCTATCGGGCGTCGGCCAGTGGGCGGGCTCGCAAGCACGGATCGCGATCCAGAACGAGAACCTCGTTCTCTGGGTCGATGGCGTGGCCGTCGCCATGGTGCCGGACCTCATCATCAACTTGGAACTGGACACCGGCGAGCCCCTGACCACCGAGATCCTGCGCTATGGACAGCGCATCGCGGTGATCGGCCTGCCGGTCCACGACCTGATGAAGACGCCGCGTGCGCTCGAGATCGTCGGACCCAAGGCCTTTGGCTATCCGGAGCTCACCTTCGAGCCGATGACCTACAACAATGCGCAAAGCTGGGAGCGCCGTGCATGAAGATTCTCAGAACGATCCATGCCGAGGATCTCGATGATATCGCCATTGGCGGCGCCATTCTCGGCACCGGCGGCGGGGGCGATCCCTATGTCGGCAAGCTCATGGCCAAGGAGGCCATCCGCAGGCACGGCGCCGTGCAGCTGATCGACGTCGGCGAGCTGGCCGACGACGCCCTCGTCGTTCCCGTCTGCATGATGGGGGCGCCAACGGTGATGACGGAGAAGCTGCCGCAGGGCGACGAGCTTCTTAACGCATTCCGCAAGCTGGAACACCTCCTCGGCCGCAAGATCGACGCGGTGCTCTGCGGCGAAGCCGGTGGCGTCAACTCCACGACGCCCTTCGTGGTGGCCGCCGCCGCAGGCCTGCCGCTGGTCGATGGCGACGGCATGGGGCGAGCCTATCCCGAATTGCAGATGGTAACCTTCACTCTCCACGGCATCTCCGCCACACCCATGGTTCTCTGCGACGACAAGGGCAACGCGCTGGTGCTCGAAACTGTCAGCAATGCCTGGACGGAGCGGCTGGCCCGCGCCGCAACCGTCGAGATGGGCGGATCGGCGCTTCTCGCCTTTTACCCGATGAGCGGCAGGCAGGCCAAGGCCTGCGTCGTTCGCGGCACGCTGTCTCTTTGCGCCAATCTGGGGCTGGAGCTGCGGGAAAGCCGGCTGTCGAACGCAAATCCGGTCGCGGCCATCGCAGCGAAGCTTAGCGCCTCTGTCCTCTTCCACGGCCGCCTGACGGATATCGATCGCCGCACGATCGGAGGCTTTGCCCGGGGAACGGCACGGTTCGACGGCGTGGAGGACTGGAGAGGCCAGACGTTCCGGCTCGACTTCCAGAACGAGTTTCTGATGGCCGAGCGCAATGGCGAGATCGTCTGCACCACGCCGGATCTCATCACGCTTCTGGAAGCCGAAAGTGGCAATCCGGTCACGGCGGACTCCCTACGCTACGGCCTTCGCCTCGTCGCCCTTGCCTTCCCCTGCAACCCGCAATGGAAGACGGCCGCCGGCATCGCGCTCGTCGGCCCCCGCTACTTCGGCTATGATACGGATTATATCCCGTTCGATGCAGATAAAGCGACCGCGGGATGACGACGGCAGCAGGCCACGGCTTCGTTCAATCTCAAAAATCAAACTTCTGCCAAAGTCGTGCCAGGACGGATCGACATTCAGCATTCACAAATCAGTTGATCGCTGTTTCCCAGGCCAACGTGTTGAACCACGGAGGTCTCGGGATACCGCCGTTTCAACCCCTGTCGGCGTGTCGATGCCGTTGATCGAGGGCGCAGGAGGGTTCACAACGGGGGGAGCGCAGAGGTTTCCGTCACAAGGGTCGCCCGTGAAGCACGAAAAACAGGATCAGGGCGTCGGCATGGACATGGCAGGGTCCGGCGTGTCCATTCTCTCGGTCACCCAGGCGACGTCCGCGACGTTTACGGACCTGTATTTTACACAGACCTTCCTCTTTTTCATCGAAACCGGATCGAAGCGGGTGAAATGCCCGACGAACGGGGAGGTGATCGGCGAGGCGGGGGACGTGTTGATTTTCCCGCCCGGCTCCGTGGTGACCCTCGAAAATCGGCCGATCCTCAAGGCGCGCTACCGGGCCGATGGCGTGTGTTTTCCCCATGATCTGGTCGATAGGGTTTTTGCCGACCAGCCGCAGCGCGCCACTTCGCCGGGCATTCAGGTGCTGCGCGCCGCGGCGCATCGGCCGTCGGAGATTCTCGATCTCATCAAGGACACGCTCGGCAGGGACGACCTGCCGCCGGCCATCCGGCAGCATCGGTTTCTGGAACCCCTGATCTGGCTCCGCCAGAAGGGGGTACACCTGCCGAAGCGGGGTGAGGAGCAGCCCTGGGGCAAGGTGCGGCGGCTGATCGAGACGGACCTCGGCCATCCCTGGCGGGTGGCAGAGGTCGCCGGACACTTTGCCATGAGCGAGGCGAGCTTTCGCCGATGGCTGGCGCGATCGGGGCCCGGTTTCGCCCGGATCCTGTTCAACACCCGCCTCGAGAAGGGCCTGACCCTGCTGCAGTCGACGGATCTTCCGATCTCGCAGATCGCGCTGGACTGCGGCTTCAAAACCCCGTCGCATTTTTCCGACTCCTTTCGAAAAAGGTTCGGCATTACGCCGCGCATGATCCGATTTGCGGAGGAATGATCGTTTTTCGATAGTCTTTGAGCGCTGGCCGGAAGCGCGACGACGGGCGGCGATCTATCGAAGACAGCGTGATCAATCGTCTCGAAAGGACATATCATCATGCTGAAGACCGCTTCTCTCGCCGGCGTGCTGCTGGCAACCCTGATGGGCGCCACGGCCAGCGCGCAGGACTTCAAACTGTCCAGCACGTCCATTGCCGAAGGCGCGCAACTTGCCTCCGACTTCGTCTTCAAAGGCTTTGGATGCGACGGCGGCAACCGCTCGCCGCAACTGTCCTGGTCCGGCGCGCCGCAGGGCACGAAGAGCTTTGCGATCACCGCCTATGATCCGGACGCGCCGACCGGCTCGGGGTGGTGGCACTGGAACGTCGTGAACATCCCGGCCTCCGTGACCTCCCTCGCCCTGGGCGCGAGCGGGGGCAAGACAATGCCGGCAGGGGCGGTTGAGATCACCAATGATTACGGCGTGGCCGGCTTCGGCGGCGCCTGCCCGCCTCCCGGCGCCGTCCACCGCTACGTGTTCACGGTGCACGCCCTGTCGACGGAGCGTCTGGATCTGCCCGACAACGCCAGCAATGCGCTGGCGGGCTTTATGATCGGCGCGAACACGATCGGCAGCGCACGCATGACGGCGGTCTATAGCCGCTGAGACGAGGATCGCGGGCGGGGACCGTCGATGAGGCACCATCGACGGCCCTGGCCGGCCGCTAATGATAGTCCGGCAGGCTGGCGAACAGTCTTTCCACGGCGGAGGCCAGGGTTTCCGTGGGGTTGGCGGCGCAGTAGGTTCGGACATGGCGCAGGATGGAGGCTTCCGAGACGGTGGCGATGTCGCGCTGCCGTGACGGATCGCCGACGGGGTCCGCATTCGAACCGCTGATGAAGCCGGAGCTCCAGGCCGTGACGATGCGATCGAAATGGGCGTCGCCGAGCATTTCGATGGTGGCCGCGCAGGAACTGGCGCCGATCCCGACATCGCTCGGCGCGTGCGCCGCAAAGCTGCCGATGGCGTAGCTCATGCCGATCAGGACCGTCAGGCCGCCGGCAGCCCGCTTGAGCCGCAGCCCTGGCAGGCGGCGTTTGGCAGGCGGTTTCTGATCATTGAACGTGTCGGTCATAGCGTTTCTCCAAGCCCGATATGACGCTTGGAAGATGAACCGGGACTGAATCCGGGGGGACATCGAGGGTTTACACCCGATCGGCGGCGGCGGGCTTGCGTCCTCCGCCCTGTCTTAAACGGGCATGTCTTACGCGGGCGAAACCGATCGGGATCGCCGCACGTCTTTCCTTACAGGCCGCGCACTGTTCGACCGGTTGCGCGTGCGGTCCGCGACGGTTCCGGGCCGGGACTTCCGTCCCGTCCGGCATCAGACCTTGGTCGGGCGGGGACGGTCTTTGGTTGGATGCCGGCCCGCAAATGGAACCTTGGGCATCGCAGAGGCTTCAACCGGAACCCCTATAATGGGGCATGGCAGGATGAGACGGCGTTCCCGGTGTAGTCCAAGCACGGCTGCGGGACGTAGGATGGCAAAGATCAGGATGCGCCGGGATCCGGAGAGAGATGATGAACCGAAATCTGTATCTTGTCGGCATGCTGGGTTGTCTTCTGGCCGTGGCCCCTGTTCGTTTCGCGCTGGACAGCGCGGTCTCGTTCGACGCTGCCGCGACCTTTGCCAAGGACGGTAACAATGGCGGCGGGAATGGTGGCGGCAACGGGGGCGGGAACGGCGGAGGCAATGGCGGGAACGGGAACGGGAACGGGAATGGCGGCGGGAACGGCGGTGGTCGGGGCAATAGCGGCGCGGCGGGCAGCAGGACCGGAGGAAACAGCAATGCGGAAGCCGGTCCTTCCACCCGGGCGCCGGCCACCAGCCTCCCGGCCTTCACGAGGCCGGAGGATGACGGGACCGATGGTCTGGCCTTAAGCGTTCGCCACCGCAACGGATTTCGGGAACAGCTCGCCCGTGGGCGCTACGTGATGCGCGACGCGCAGGGTCGCATCGTCGTCGATCGCCGCGCGACGCGCGCGGATCGCGACCGGTTGAGGCGGCTGGCGGCCCGGTGATGTCAGAGGCGACGGTTGCGGCGACGGTCGATCCGCCCCACCGTCATCAGCGGGAAAGATGCGCATCCCGCATGGCAAGCGCTGCCTCGGTGCGGTTCTTCACGTTCAGTTTCACGAAGATCCGCGTCATATGATGCTTGATGGTCTTTTCGTGCAGGTTCAGGTCGCGCGCGACCATCTTGTTGCTGAGACCGGAGGCGACGAGCTTCAGCACGTCCTGCTCCCGCGCCGTCAGGCTGGCCAGCGCGTCCTGATCGGCGGGCTTGGCATGCGCTTCGGTCATGTCGGCGACCAGCTTGAAGGAGAGCGCCGGCGCAATGTAGCTTTCGCCGGAATGGACGGTGCGGATGATCTCGGCCAGCGTGCGCGAGCCCACGCCCTTCAGCACGTAGCCCTTGGCGCCGCGCTGGATGGCGGTCTTCAGATCGTCAGCGCTTTCCGACACGGTCAGCATGATCAGAATGCGCGTCGGACAGTCTTCCAGGATCGGCTCGATCGCCTCCAGCCCGCCGCCGGGCAGCGAAATGTCGAGAAGCATGACGTCGGGGGCGCATTCGCGTGACAGCCGGACGGCGTCGGCGCTGCTGCTCCCCTCGCCGACGATCCGAAAGCCGCCGATTTCATTGAGGCTGCGGCTGACCCCCTCGCGAAACAGCGGATGATCGTCCACCACGGCAATGCTGATCGTCTGCGTCATATCTGTTCCCCCTCCTCCAGCGCGAGGCGCATCGTGACAATGGTGCCTTGCGGCGTGGCCTGTATATTGAACTGACCGCCAAGGCTTTCAATCCGTTCGCGCAGGCCCGCAAGCCCGAGACTTCTCGGCTGGACCGCGGACGGGTCGAACCCCGCCCCCTGGTCGGCCGTCTCAACCGTTACCGTCCTCCCGGTTACATCGAGCCGCACGCTCTGCCCCTTGGCATGCGCATGCCGATAGCCGTTGTTGAGCGTTTCCTGCACGAACCGGTAGACGCAGATCCGCATGGCCGTGGAGAGCGCTGGCAGCTCGGCCGGCGTCTCCTGCACCAGCGCCACCCGCGCGCCCGTGCGCTGGCGATAGGCGCGGACGGCGCGCTCGACGACCTCGTGAACCCCGAGCGCCTCGATATCGGGAAGGACGAGGCCGGTGCAGATGCTGCGGATCTCGCGCATGGCCTCGTCGAGACTGTCCTTGATCGCGGTGATCTCCTGCTCTCGTCGACCGCGCGATACCGAGGGATCGAGCAGCACCTCGCTGTCGATGCGCAGCCCGGCAAAGGCCACCAGTTGCGCCGGCCCGTCATGCAAGTCGGCCCCGACGCGGCGGAGAAAATTCTCGTTGAGCGCGGCGGTGCGCTGCGAGGCGCGTTGCACGCGGGCGCTCAGCGCCTTGTTCTGGGCGAGAAGCGTGGAGAGTTCCGAAATCCGGTCGGCAAGCGCCACGCGCTGGCGCTCGATCGTCCGGTTGCCGCGAAACACGATGAGCGAGAGGACGCTGAAGAACAGCAGGGTCACCAGAATGACCGCGGCCCATGTGGAAAACCGGGCCGTCCGGATATCGTTTTCGAACTCGTTGGACACTTCGTAGAATTCGAGAACGGCGACGATTTCGCCGGACCAGGGCTGCAGCACCGGATTGTAGATCTCCAGGAGCCGCTTGCCCGTCGCCTTCTCCGCCAGGCTCTCCGGGTCGTCCGCATGGTCGAAATGCGCGACGATGGCGCCGGAAAAGGCGCGCTGCAGATCGGCGCTCGGCGCGAATGTGCGGCCCATCAGCGCCTTGTCGTTGGAGTACAGCACGGTGCCGTCCTTGCGCCACAGCCGGAACGAGATCAGCCGCTGTCCGAGCGCGCCCTGGCTCAGGGTCTCGTCCAGCGCCCGCTCCACGGTTTCGTCCAGCGCGACGGTGGTCTTCAGATCGGGAAGGATCGGCGCGATGATGCTGTCGACATAGAGCGCGGTTGCCGCGGCGGAATTGCGGGTCACGGTCGCTTCGATCAGGTTGGTGACGAAGGCCCCCACGAGCGCGATCGCAACAAGGGCCACCGCCCCGCCGGCGATGAAGAACTGCCGCGCGAGCGACTGCGCATTCCAGCGATCGGTCATTTTCCGGATCTGGTCCCGGATGGTGCTGTGCGTGTATCGGCGCATGGGTCCTCAACATCCGCCGGCGGCGGCCGTCATGTCAGTGGACGATTACATGGAATGCGGTCGTCCCAAGGCAAGCGCAAGCATCTCCCACGCGATATCTGTTCGCAGCAGCGCCCGTGGGACCAAAGTCGGAGGCCGGAGGGCAAAGGTCTGAGTGGCGGAACGGGGTGGTGCGAACCCCGTTGAGGGGCATCGCAACGACCAGAAAGGATGGATCTCATGAAAAATCTCCTCATCGTCACGACCGCTCTCTTCGGCCTCGCCGGCGGCTTTGCCGGCACAGCCCAGGCGCAGGAGGGCACGGTGACCGGTGCCGCCGGCGGCGCGGTTACGGGTGCCGTCGTCGGAGGCCCGGTCGGGGCCGTCGTCGGTGGTGCCGTCGGCGCCATTGCCGGCACGGCCATCGATCCGCCGCCGGCGCGCGTCGTGCAGTATGTCGAAAGCCAGCCCATGCCCGAACAGCATGTCAGCATCCAGCAGGACATCGTCGTCGGCAAACCGCTCCCGCGCGAGGTCGTGCTGACCCCGGTCGCCGACGACCCGACCTATGCCTATACCGTCGTCAACGAACGCCGGGTCATCGTCGACCCGCAGACCTACACCGTGGTTCAGGTCGTCGAATAAACGCACCTGATCGCCTCGTCTCCCCGCCGCCGTTGAACCCCTGCGGGCGGCGGGAACCCCCTGCGGGCGGCGGGGAAACGAGCGCGGACCAACCTTTTGAGAAAGCAGACCTGTCATGGCCAAGGACGAGAAAAAAGACCCGTTTCAGGAGATCGAGAAGTTCCATCTCCTGCACGAGGCGCAACTTCTGGCGCTGGTCGCCACCTTCGAGCAGACAGGGACGCTGAAGGGCGACCACTACAAGGCCAATGTGCTCGCGCTCTCCGAAACCTTGAAAGGCACGCCGAATTATGGCGTCGCCGACGCGCTCGTCGCCTTTTCCAGCCAGCTCGGCACCGACAAGGCTGCGGTTCGTAAGTAACCGCCGACGCTTTTCCGTCTCCGGCGCACCGGCGCTCACCCTGTCACATCAGGCCGCATGCTGCCGGCCTGCGCCGGCAAGGTTCAGGATCTTTTCCACCTCGCCGCGCGAACAGGGTCTGTGGAACAGGAACCCCTGGAGCTGGTCGCAACCGACCGCCTTCAGGATATCGTGCTGCACCACATCCTCGACGCCTTCCGCCGTGATGGTCAAGCCCATGGCCAGTCCGAGGCTGACGATCGATCGGATCATCCTGTCGGCATCCGGCTTGGTGGTCAGCGCGCTGACGAAGGAGCGGTCGATCTTGAGCTTGTGGAAATTGAGGCGCGAGAGATAGCCGATGCTGGCATAACCGCTGCCGAAATCATCGAGCGCGAACCGGAATCCGGCGAGCCGCAGCACCTCGACCTGGGCAAGGAACGAGGCAGTATCGTTCGTCATGGCCGTCTCGGTGATCTCGAACTCGATCTTGTCCGGCATGACCCCCATGTCGCGCGCAAGCGTCAGTACGGTCGCGGCGAAATCCGGCTTGGCGAACTGCAGAACGGAGAGGTTGATCGAGGTGGTAACGTCAGGCCACGCCCGCGCGTCCGCAAAGGCCGTTCTCAGAACCCAGTCGCCGAGTTCGCCCATCAGGCCGTTCTTCTCGGCGATCGGCACGAAGATGTCCGGCGAAATCGGGCCATAACCGTCATGCTGCCAGCGCAGCAGCGCCTCGACGCCGGTCACCGTCTTGCCGTCGATGCACATCAGCGGCTGGTAGAAGAGACAGAGCCCGTCCGTCTCGATGGCGGCTTTGAGGTCGCGCGCCATCATCTGGTCGTGCAGGAAGATCCGGTCGAGATCGGGATCGAAGGCGCGGGCGACGCCGCGGCCCGCATCCTTGGCGACGTAAAGCGCGACGTCCGCCTGGCGCATGAGCTCGGGCAGATCGGTCTCCGCGCCGTCGCTCTCGCGGGAATAGCCGATGGAAAACGGCACCGGCAGATGATGCGCGCCCGTGACGAACGGCGCCTCGGCCATGGCAAGCACGCGGGCCAGCAGCGGTTCGAGCCGCGCCGTCTCGCAGACGATGGCGAACTCGTCCCCGCCCAGACGGGCGACGAAACCCTCGTCGAGGACCGCCGCAGACAGCCGCCGGGCGACCTCGCAGATCAAGAGATCGCCGACGCCATGGCCGTAGGTGTCGTTGACCCGCTTGAAGCGGTCGAGATCCAGATAGAGAAGCGCAAGCCTCGCGCCGCTCGCCCTCGCGCGGTCACGGGCCAGGTCGAACTGTTCCTGCAGCCCGGTGCGGTTCAAAAGCTTCGTCAGGGGATCGCGGCGGGCGGCCCGGTGGGCGGAGGCTTCGCTCGCTCGCAGCGCCTGGTTCAACGCCTCCAGCGCCTCGACCTGGGCCGCAAGTTCGCTCGCGATCCGGCTGTCGCTGGTCCAGCGGTTGACGAGCGTGGTCGCCATCTGGCGCACCTCGTCCGCATCGAAGGGTTTGACGAGATAGAACAGCCGGTCGAGCGTTCCCACCACGCCGGCGATCTCGGCCGGACGATGGTCGGAATAGCCCGTGACGATGACGATGTTGATGACCGGCTCGATCGCCCGGATCTGCCGGGCGGCTTCGACGCCGTCGATGCCGGGCGGCATGCGTACGTCGAGAAACACGACGCCGAAGGGCTGACCGGCGGCCTTGGCCGCGCGCACGGCCTCGACGGCTTCTTCGCCCTGGCGGCAGGTGACGATCTCGTCGATGACGCCGATCCCGCCGGCCGCCGGCTCGTCGCCGAAGAGGTCGGCGGACAAGGCGTCGTAGTCGCTCGCCTCTTCGTCCCCGGCCGATGCGACGAGGTCGGCGAAGATCCGCCGGTAGGCATCGAGAATGCCCGCCTCGTCGTCGCAGATCAGGATCCGGCGTTTGCCGTGTGTCGGTGATACGGTCATGCTGCGTCTCGTCTTGATAGAGCGGCCGGCAGGGTGATCCTGAAGGTGGCGCCCTGCTGCGGCCCGTCGCTTTCGACCGACAGGCGGCCGCCCATGGCATTCACGGCATTGGCGCACCAGTGCAGGCCGACGCCGCGCTTGCCGCCGCTCTTGGTCGAAAAGCCCTTTTCGAACAGCCGGTCCCGGTTCGCAGCGTCGATGCCGACGCCGTCGTCGCTGACGGTCAGCTCCACGCTCCCCGTCGCAGCACCATCGGTGATCGACCGTGCGGCAATCCGCACCGTGCCGGCGCCCTTGCCGGAGGCGTCGATCGCTTCGGCCGCATTGACGATCAGGTTGCCGAAAACCTGTTCGAGCGGAACCCGATGGCCGAGGGCTGCAAGGCTCTCGAGATCGCCGACATCGACGGCGATGCCATCGCGGCGCTCGATGAGCGGCAGGGCATTGCGCAGCGAGGCTGCGAGATCGACCGTATCCAGCACGCGTTCCCGCTGGGCCGAACGGTCCTGGTCCTTGAGGATATCGTCGACATGACGCAGCATGGAGACGAGCGAGCCCACCTCCTCCTGCCGCGCCCGGTCCTCGTCCATCAGCCGGGCCGACGACAGGGCGACGAACTGCTGAAGCTTGGCCGCGCGGTCGGGCGCGAGCCCGTCTTCGCCGAGCTGATCCAATGCCTTGGTCAGGTTCTGCTTCCATGGCGCGGCATTCGCCTTGGCAAGGCCCCAGGCGACGACGGAAATGGGGCTCAGCGCATTGCGCACATTGTGGAGGAGACCGGCGGCCTCGTCGGCGGCGCCATGGTCGTAATCCTGCCGCCGCAGCTTTGCCCGGAGGTCATCGAGCTGCCGGGCCATCGCGTTGAAGGACACCACGGTTTCGCTCAGCTCGTCGCCCTTGCCGTCTTCCCGCATCGGATCGAGATGACCGCTCGCGGCAACCGACAGGAGGTGCGAGCGCAGCGTCTCGATGCGGCGGATGACGATGAGGCGCAGGATGACGCCGAGGGCGATCAGCAGGATCGTCGCGCCGGCCAGCAGGAGGAGCAGCGTCGTGAGGATGGTCTGTTCGCCGACGGCGGTGATGTCGCGCGGCGTGTGCGACCGGATCATCGCCAGGGCCCGGCCATCGGGCCCGAGCAGCGGATCGATCTTGTCGACCGTCCGGCCTCTCTCGGCCATGGGCCGCGTCGGGAAGGACGAGGTCGCCACCAGATCGAAATCGACGCGCGTCGCCGAGCGGATCGCGTCCATGTCGAGGAGCCGGCCGAGGACGAGCGTTCCGGCGCGGATGCCGGACCTGTCGGAGCGCAGGATGGGCGAATAGCCGATGACGGCGAGGCCCTCCGGCGTCTGCATCAGCGAGGAGCGGATGGCCACGCCCTGCGGCTCGGTCAGGAACGGGCTGTTTTGCGGCAGGCGCGTCGTCGGCAGGAGTTTCACCGGCCGGGGGTCGTCCGCGTCGTCCTGCGCAAAGCCGCTGTCGAGCACCACCTGCCCCGCGGTATCGATCGCGACGAAGAAGGTGACGCCGAGTGTCTTCAGCGATTCCGCGGTGACGTTCTTGTCCTGATAGTCGGGCCCGGCACCCTTCATGAAATCGTAGGTATCGTCCCAGATGGCATAGTCGCCGGCACTGTTGGCGACCTGATCCTTCTGCAGCTGGATGGCTTCCAGCACGCGGGTCTGGTTGCGCTCGGCGGCCTGCTCCTCGAGAGCGGAGAAGCTGGGGAGCACGGCGAGCCGCAGCGTGGCGAAGTTGAGAACGGCGGAAACCGCGACGACGCCAAGCAGGGCAACGTTCAATTTGGTGACGAGACGCATGAAAGATTCCTTTGGGACATCCTTACATCGTCTTCGTAAAGCCGCGGTTGCGGATGGTGGTTAACGCGATTTTTCGGTCCGGCGGCTGGCGCGGTTTCCCGGCGTTATGTTCGAACTTCCTGACCGATCCAGTTGCGAAACCGCGGAATTCCAGGGCGCGTCAGACTTAAGTCCTAAGTCTCGGTGCCCCGGCATGGACTGAAGTCCCGAGCCGGAACCAACAGGCCGGGCAAAGCCTTTCCGTCCCGAACCACACGACAAGAACAAGACCAACGCATTCCGAAACACAACAAGGACCAGACCCCATGAAAACCGCTCTTCTCATTCCTTTCGCCGTCCTGTCGCTCGGCTTCAGCACCGCTGCCTATGCAGACGGCAACGGCACGGTCACCGGCCTGGCCGGCGGTGCGGCAACGGGTGCCGTCGTCGGCGGTCCGGTCGGCGCGGTGGTCGGTGGCGCCGTCGGTGCCATCGCCGGTGCCGCGATCGACCCGCCGCCGGAACGCGTCGTCACCTATGTCCGCCAGCAGCCCATGCCGACGCAGCGCGTCGTCGTCGAGGAGCCGATCGTGGTCGGCAAGCGCGTGCCGCAGACCGTCGTGCTGACCCCCATCCCGGAAGACCCCACCTATTCCTACGCCATCGTCGACCAGCAGCGCCTGATCGTCGATCCGCAGACGGGCCAGGTCGTCCAGATCGTCCAGTAATAATTGACGTACCGATTACCGAAGGGGCTCCTCGCAAGAGGGGCCCTTTTTTCGTGTGCGTGTACACGAACGCATTTCCTGCGGCTCTCAAGCCTTCAGCGCATCCACCACGATCTTGAAGGCCGGTGAGTTCTGGCGGCGGCTGGGGTAGTAGAGATAGTAGCCGGGAAACAGCGGGCACCAGTCGTCCAGAAGCTGGACCAGGCGGCCGGCGGCGATCTCGGCAGTGACAAGGCCTTCCGGCACATAGGCGATGCCGTAACCGGCGACCGCCGCATCGATCATGGCGAAGGAGGTGCTGAAGGTCAGCTGTCCGTCGACCCGGACCCGAACCTCGCGGCCGTCCTTCTCGAACTCCCAGGCATAGAGACCGCCGGCCCGGGCCTGCCGGTGGTTGATGCAGACATGGCCGACCAGCTCCTGCGGCGTCTTCGGCGCCTCGCGCGTGGCGAGATAGGCGGGCGATGCGACGGCCACCAGCCGCCAGTCCGGGCCGATGCGCACCGCGATCATGTCCTTGTCGACGCTTTCCCCGAGCCGGACCCCGGCATCGAACTTCTCCTCGACGATGTTGCGGAAGCCGTTGTCGCTGTTCAGCTCCACCTTGATATCGGGATACTGGAGCAGGAGCGGGCGCAGCTTCGGCCAGACGGTGCTCTCCTGCGCATGGTCCGACAGCGTGATCCGCACCGAGCCGACCGGCTTGTCGCGGATCTCCATCAACTGGTCGATCTCGGTCTCCAGCTCTTCGATGCGCGGCGCGAGCGAGCGGATCAGCCGCTCGCCGGCGTCCGTCGGAACGACGCTGCGGGTCGTGCGGGTGAGCAGGCGCAGGCCCATCCGGGCCTCCAGCTTCTTGATCGTGTGGCTGATGGTCGATTGCGACGTCCCGAGCTTTGCCGCCGCCTTGGTGAAGCTGCGCTCCTCGGCAACCGCGAGAAACCAGAGCATGTCGTTCAGATCTTCGCGCTTCATGGCTGCCCGTTCCCGCCGCTCTGCCGTCTTAATTGATGTCCATCATCGATAAGTCCATGCGAATTGCAACGGCTAATTCCGGAACTGCATTCGACTTATCTTGTCCCGCATGACAGACCATGCCCTCACACACGATCTTGCGCCGCACGAGCGCGGCCCAAAGGACGCGTCCCCAAGCGCGAACACCACCGTGCCCAAGGCTGCCGCCTGGAGCGCCGTCATCTCCATGGCGCTCTGCGTCGCGGTTCTCATCGCCTCCGAGTTCATGCCGGTCAGCCTGCTCTCGCCGATCGCGACCGAACTCGGCGTGAGCGAAGGCCGGGCGGGACAGGCGATCTCGATCTCGGGCATCTTCGCGGTGCTGACCAGCCTCTTCGTGGCCAGCCTCACCCGCAGGATCGACCGGCGGCTGGTGCTCGCCGCCTTCTCGCTGCTGCTGGTGATCTCGGGCACGATCGTCACGTTCTCGCCGAACTATCTCGTCCTGATGATCGGCCGCGCGCTGCTCGGCATCGCGATCGGCGGCTTCTGGTCGATGTCGACCGCGATCGTCATGCGGCTCGTGCCGGAAGAGTCCGTGCCCAAGGGCCTGGCGATGCTGAATGCCGGCAATGCCATCGCCGCGACGATTTCCGCGCCGCTCGGCAGCCTGCTCGGAAACTATATCGGCTGGCGCGGCGCCTTCTTCGCCGTGGTGCCTCTGGCGCTGGTGGCGCTGGTCTGGCAGTGGATCAGCCTGCCGCCACTGCCGCCGCGTCGCGCGGAAACGGGCACGGGTGCAGCCGCATCCGACAGGCGCTCGGCGAACGTGTTCCGGCTTCTGCTGCGCCGTCCGGTCGCGCTCGGCATGGCCTCCATCCTCCTGCTGTTCACGGGCCAGTTCGCACTCTTCACCTATCTCCGCCCCTTTCTGGAGACGGTGACGGCGGTGTCGATCGAGACGCTCTCGATTCTCCTGCTGCTGATGGGCCTTGCCGGGGTCGTCGGCACCACTCTCGTCAGCCACCTGCTCGGCACCCGCCTGTTTCCCGTGCTGATCGCCATCCCGCTGGTCATGGCCGCCATCGCGCTCGGGCTTATCGCCTTCGGATCCTCCGTCACCGCCACTGCGGCCCTGCTCGTCGGCTGGGGACTGTTCGGCACGGCGGCGCCTGTCGGCTGGGGCACCTGGCTCAGCCGCACCATGCCCGAGGATGCCGAGGCCGGCGGCGGCCTGCAGGTGGCGACCATCCAGCTGGCCATCACGCTCGGCGCCTCCACCGGCGGCATGCTGTTCGATGCCGCGGGATGGTGGACGACCTTCCTGCTTGCCGCCGTGCTCCTGTCCGGCTCTTCCCTTCTCGCCGCGGCGGCCTGGCATTCCCGCCGGTAACCCTCACCCATCAAGGACCCATCGACATGACGAAAGACATCCTCTCCGACGACACGCAAACGCGCGCCGAGATGCAGGCGACGGGCATCGACCGTCGCAACCTGCTCAAGATGACGGGGGCCGGCATCGCCGCGCTCGGTTCGATCTCGCTTTTCGACAGCACCACCGCAAAGGCTCAGGACATGTCCAACGGCGCTTCCAATTTCTACACCAGCGATCGGGTGACCCTGCAGAAGGTCACCTTCAAGACCCAGGACCGGACGACGGTTGCCGGCAACCTGTTCGTGCCGAAAGACCTGGACCGGGCGGCGAAACATCCGACGATCATCGTCGGCCACCCCATGGGGGCGGTCAAGGAACAGAGCGCCAATCTCTATGCCACCAAGATGGCCGAGCAGGGCTTCGTCGCCATGTCGATCGACCTGCCCTTCTGGGGCGAGAGCGAGGGGCAGCCGCGCAATCTCGTCTCTCCGGAAGCCTATGCCGAAGCCTTCAGCGCCGGCGTCGATTTCCTCGGCACGCAGGCCTTCGTCGATCGCGGCAACATCGGCGCGATCGGCGTCTGCGGCAGCGGCAGCTTCGTCATCAGCGCCGCCAAGATCGATCCGCGCATCAAGGCGGTCGCCACCGTCAGCATGTACGACATGGGCGCCGCCTTCCGTGATGCGCTGAACAAATCCCAGACGGTCGAGCAGCGCAAGGCCTTCATCGCCACGGCCGCCGAGCAGCGCTGGGCGGAGGCGGATGGCGCGGACCCGCACTATATCGGCGGCACGACGCTTGCCCTGACGGCCGAGACCGACCCGATCCAGCGCGAATTCTACGACTTCTACCGCACGCCGCGCGGCGAATTCACCCCGGCCGGCGTCAGCCGGGAGACGACGACCAAGCCGAGCCTCAGCAGCAGCACCAGGTTCATGAACTTCTACCCGTTCAACGATATCGAAACGATCTCGCCACGCCCGATGCTGTTCATCTCGGGCGACCAGGCGCATTCGAAGGAATTCAGCCAGGACGCCTACAATCGTGCCTCGGAGCCGAAGGAGCTCGTCTGGATCAAGGGTGCCGGCCATGTCGATCTCTACGACCGCGTGGACCTGATCCCGTTCGAAAAGCTCAAGGGCTTCTTCGACCGGCATCTGGCCTGATCCGCAACCAGAAGGCGGCAGGCGGCGATCCGGCGCCGCCGCCGCCATATCGATCTCCGGACGATCTGACAGACAAGGAAAACCGGACATGACATGGTTCGCCGCGCCTGCCTCTGCCGCCATTCTGCTGACGCTTTCGATGGGAGGACCCGCCATGGCCGAGAGCCGTATCCTGATCACCTCCGACTGGGGCAAGGTCACCGCCGAGCTTGCCGACAATGCCGCCGCACATGCGCTTCTCGCGATGCTGCCGCTGACGATCGAGATGGACGACCATCTGCGCCAGGAAAAGACCGGCACCCTGCCGCGCGCTTTGCCCGCGGCGCCGCGCCAGCGCGCCTTTTCCGTCGGCACGCTCGGCCTCTGGAGCTCCGGCGATTTCGTCATCTATTACCGCGACGGCGAGGTTCCGCCGCCGGGCATCGTGCGTCTCGGCCAGGTCACCGGCGACGTCTCGATCTTCGACCGTCCCGGCAAGGTCACGGTGACGGTGGAAGCCGCGCGTTAGGTCTTCCAGAAACGACGAAGGAGGGCAGCTTTCGCCACCCTCCATTGTGCGTTCGCGGATTCAATGAGATCCGGGCCTAGAATTCTTCCCAGCTTTCCGCTGCCGCACCGCCGCCAAGGCCGACCGCGCCGGCCACCTTCGCCATCATCCGGCGAGCCGGCGAGGCGACCGGGCTGTGCTCGGCCCTTGCCGCCTGCGGCTTGCGAACCGGGGCCGCGGCGCGCGCACCCGAACCAGACCCCGAATTGCCGAGGCGGAAGTCCGAGATGATCTCGCGCAGGCGATTGACCTCGCCGGCGAGCGTGGCGCTGGCCGCGGTGGATTCCTCCACCATCGCCGCGTTCTGCTGGGTCACCTGGTCCATCTGGTTGACCGCCGTGTTGACTTCGGCAAGACCGACGGACTGCTCCCGGGCCGAGGTGGCGATGGCGTCGAGTTGGGTGTTGATCGTCACCACCTGCGCTTCGATGACCTTCAGCGCTTCGCCCGTTTCCTGCACCAGCTTCACGCCCGTGCTGACTTCGGCCGACGAGTTGCGGATGAGGTCCTTGATCTCCTTGGCCGCCTGGGCGGAGCGCTGGGCAAGCTCGCGAACCTCCTGCGCCACCACCGCAAAGCCCTTGCCGGCCTCCCCGGCGCGGGCCGCTTCCACGCCGGCGTTCAGCGCCAGAAGGTTGGTCTGGAAGGCGATCTCGTCGATCACCCCGATGATGGACGAGATCTGGCTGGAGGATTCCTCGATGCGCTGCATCGCGGTCACGGCGCTGGCAACGACCTCGCCGGAATGGCGGGCCGAGCGGTTGGCCTCGATGGCGACGTTGCGGGCCTCCTCGGTGCGCTTGGAAGAATGCGAGACGTTGACCGTGATCTGGTCGAGCGCCGCTGCGGTCTCCTCGAGCGAGGCGGCCTGCTGTTCGGTGCGCTTGGAGAGATCGTCGGCGCTCTGGCTGATCTCGCGGGCGCCGCTGTCGATCGAGCCGGTCGCGTCCGCCACCGAGCGCAAGCTCTCGGACAACTGCGAAACCGCGGCATTGAAGTCGGAGCGAAGGCTTTCGAAGTCGGCGGCGAAGGGCTGCGTCAGGCGGAAGGTCAGGTCGCCGCTCGAAAGGTTTTTCAGCCCGTCGGCAAGACCGGATGTCGCCAGCGCCATCGCCTCGGCCCGCAAACGGTCGCTTTCGGCGATCCGCGCCGCCTCGATCTCGCCTGCACTGCGGGAGGCTGCGGCGTCCTGTTCCAGCTGGCGGGCACGCAGGCCGTTGTCCTTGAACACCTGCACGGCCTTGGCCATGCCGCCGATCTCGTCGCGGCGGTCGATGCCGGCGACATCGGCGTCGAGCTTGCCCTCAGCCAGCGTTTCCATCGTCTGCGAGAGACCCTTGATCGGGCGGACCAGCCAGGCCCGGATGGCGAGGTACCCCGCCAGCATGACGACCAGCAGACCACCGACGACCATGCCGACCGTCTTCAGAATGGTCGTTGCGGCCGTTGCCGACAGCGCGTCGCTGACCTTTGCCGCGCCGTCGGAAATCTCGCTCGCCAGCGCGCTGAGACGGGGGGTCATGGCGGCGAAGGCCGGCTGGCACTCGGCGAGGTATTTCGCCTGCGAGGCGCTGATCTCCGCGTCGGACGTCGCTGCACGGGCCGCAGCGATCGCCGGCGCGCATGTGGTCTCGATGACGGCCACGCTGGCGGCTTTCAGCGTCGCGATCTCCGTCTTCTCCGGCAGCGCGGTTGCAGCGGCGTCGATGAAGGTGACGAAGGCGGCCTTGTTGGTTTCCAGCTCCTTGGCAGCGGCATCGTTGGCCTGCCTGGTCCGGGCAATCAGCAAGTCGCCGATCGACGCCCGGATCGCCTGCAGGCTGCGATTGGAGCGGGCAATGCTGAGGGCGGCTGACTGCTCGCCGGAAATCAGCCCGGAATAATCCGTGTTGATCGCCGATATCTGGCGTGCCGAATAGAGTGTCGTCGCCAACGAGAACAGGCCGAAACCGGCCATGATCAGCAGGAATTTTCCGATAATCGAAATGTGTTTCACGTCTGTTTCCTCCCGGAGCGAAATGTCCATTGAAGGCTGACCGCTAGCAAATCATATGCCGGGGCGACCCCTGTCGCGTCGTTCGGTCAAAGGTGAACCAAAGCACGCGCCACGAAGCACGGACCAGACGCATCATCTCGCCGAGGCCGTAGCAAATGCTTTACCAGTACATGCTTAATTATTTCTGAAACATATTCTTTACCAAGAGCGGCATCGTCTCTGGCATCGCTGGTCCAAGCCTGCGATCCGGCTTCCGGTCACGATGCTGTGAGATGTCGCTCCCGAACAGCCCGCCCTTCCGGTCATCGTCTTGCGCGACAGAGCGAATGTTTTTAGAAATCTGACGCTTAACGCTGCGAGCCAAACATGGCCGCAGCGCGGGCCGGGGGCCACGCCCTCGTGTCCCTCCGGGTCGAATGCGCGGCATTCGAGCGAGGGCAAGGCCCGGTGCATCATCACCCCGCGGACTGGGAGGCCCGCGTTCCAAGGAGACGGACATGAGTTTCAAGACAATCACCGCGGCGCTGGCCGCCACGCTCGCCTTTTCGCCGCTCGCGGCACCCGCCGCTTTCGCCGATATCACCGTCGGCCTCGTCGCCCCGCTCACCGGCCCGGTCGCGGCCATCGGCGCGCAGATCAAGAACGGCGCGGAAACCGCCGTCGAGGAGATCAACAAGAAGGGCGGCGTCAATGGCGAAAAGCTCGTGCTGAAGATCGCCGACGACGCCGGCGAGCCGAAGCAGGGCGTTTCCGCCGCCAACCAGCTGATCGCCGACAACATCCGCTTCGTCGTCGGTCCGGTCACCTCGGGCGTCTCGATCCCCGCCTCCGTCGCCTTTGCGGAGAACGGCACGCTGATGGTGACCCCGACCGCGACATCGCCGGAGCTGACCGCGCGCGGCCTGACCACCGTCTTCCGCACCTGCGGCCGCGACGACCAGCAGGCCGATGTGGCGGCAAAATACGTCGTCGCCAACTTCAAGGACAAGAAGATCGCGATCCTCAACGACAAGGGCCAATACGGAAAGGGCCTTGCCGACGCGTTCAAGGCCTCGCTCAACGCGGCCGGCGTCACGGAGATCTTCAACGACGCGCTGACCGCCGGCGACAAGGATTTCAGCGCGCTCGTCACCCGCATGAAGGCGGACGGCGTGGAGGTTCTCTATTTCGGCGGCTACCATCCGGAAGCCGGGCTTCTGGTACGCCAGATGAAGGATGCCGGCCTCTCCGTGCAGCTGATCGCCGGCGACGGTCTGTCGAACAGCGAATTCATCGCCACCGGCGGCGATGACGCCAACGGCACGATCTACACCAATGCCGCCGACGCGCTGAAGAACGCCGACAGCAAGGCCGCCGCCGATGCGCTCACGGCGAGGAAGATCCCGGTCGAGGCCTTCACCCTCAACGCCTATGCCGCGGTCGAGGTCATCGCCGCGGGCATCGCCAAGGCCGGCAGCACCGACGATGCGGAAGCGGTGTCGCAGGCGCTGAAGGATGGCACCCCGATCAAGACCGCGATCGGCGACCTGACCTATGGCGAGACCGGTGACCTCACCTCGCAGAGCTTCTCGGTCTACAAATGGGAAGCCGGCAAGACCGTCGCCGTGGAATAATCCACCTCGACATCCGGCTGGACAGGACGAGCAACGGGCGCCTCACGGGCGCCCGTTTGCGTTGGTGCGCTTTTCGCGGGCCACAGCCCCCCGCGCGAAACCCCAGCGCGAAACCCTAGGGCGAAACCCAAGCGCACGGGCAGAAATGGACCCGCTACACACGTGGGGGTTCTTCTCGATCCGCGTTTACATCTTCTTATCGTATTTCAGGTATCACGCATGTTATCGGTGATCAGACGGGTCCGTCCCCTCGCGGCTCTGACGTCGTGCCCACTACGGTTGATCTATCGTCTGCCCCCGACCCCGTCGTCAGCACAAGATAAACGAATAGCGAGCTGCCATGTCCTCCTTCAACAACCTCCGTATCCTCACGAAGATTGCCGCGACCCTCTCCCTTCTGATCCTGATCGCCATCGGCGTCAGCTATTCCAGCTATGCCTCGCTCACCAAGCTCGAGCAGACGGCCGCCATGACGGATCACACCTACAAGGTCATCAATGCGCTGAACGGCATCACCGCCGGAATGGTCGATCAGGAAACCGGCCTGCGTGGCTACCTGGTCTCGGCCAACGAAGCCTTCCTGGCGCCCCAGAAGGGCGGCCTCGAGGCCTATGCCAAACATCTGAAAGCCGTTCGCACCCTCACCTCGGACAATCCGGCGCAGCAGAAGCGCCTCGACACGCTCGAATCCTTCGTCGCCACCTGGCACGAGAAGATCGCGACGCCCGAGCTCGCTCTGATGGCGAACCCGGCGACGCGTGATCAGGCCCGTGCGATCGCGGCGAGCGGCGCCGGCAAGGCCTCGATGGACGGTATCCGCGCCACCGTGGCCGAGATGGTCGATGTCGAATCGAGCCTTCTGGGCGAGCGTGCCGCAGCGGCCGAGGCCGCAGCCTCATCCGGTCGCCTCACCAATATCGCCGGCGGCGCCGGCATGCTGCTGGTCTCGCTTCTCGCCCTCATCGTCCTGAACGTCGCGCTCGTTCGCCCCGTGCGCGGCATGAACGACGCCATGCGCGAACTGGCCGCGGGACGCACCGACATCGCCATCCCCGGTGCCGGACGCGCCGACGAAATCGGCGAAATGTCCGGTGCCGTCGAGGTCTTCCGCCAGGCGGCGATCGTCAACGCGCAGCTGGAGCGGGATGCGGAAGCCGCCCGCCGGCAGGCCGAGGCCGACCGCGTCCGCCTGACGGCCGAGGCGGAAGCCGCCGCCCAGCGACGCCTGAACGAGGCGACATCGGGTCTTGCCAGCGGCCTGCGGCGGCTCGCCTCCGGCGACCTGACGTTCCAGCTCGAAGAGCCCTTCTCGCCGGACTTCGAAGCGCTGCGCCACGATCTCAACAATGCCGTCAGCCAGCTCGGCGAAACCCTCCGCTCGGTCGCGCAGGCCGCCGGTTCGATCGACGGCGGCAGCCAGGAGATCAGCCGCGGTGCGGACGATCTCTCCAAGCGCACGGAACAGCAGGCGGCGTCGCTCGAGGAAACCGCCGCCGCGCTCGACCAGATTACGGCCAACGTCTCGAACTCGTCCAAGCGTGCCGAGGAAGCCCGGGCCGTCGCGGTGCAGGCCAATGCCAGCGCCAGCCAGTCCGGCCAGGTGGTCGCCCAGGCGGTCGATGCGATGGGCAAGATCGAGGCGTCTTCGAACGAGGTGTCGAACATCATCGGCGTCATCGACGAAATCGCCTTCCAGACCAACCTTCTCGCGCTGAATGCCGGCGTCGAGGCGGCACGGGCAGGCGAAGCCGGCAAGGGCTTTGCGGTGGTCGCCCAGGAGGTGCGCGAACTGGCGCAACGCTCGGCAAAGGCCGCCAAGGAAATCAAGGAACTCATCCGCAACTCCTCGGTCGAGGTCAGGAACGGCGTGCAGCTGGTCAGCGAGACGGGCAAGGCCCTGCAGACCATCGAGGGCTACATCGTCACCATCAACACCCATATGGACTCGATCGCCACCTCGGCGCGCGAACAGTCGGTCGGTCTCAGCGAGGTCAACATCGCCGTCAACCAGATGGATCAGGTGACCCAGCAGAACGCCGCCATGGTCGAGGAAACCAGCGCTGCCGGCATGACGCTCGCCACCGAGAGCAGCAGGCTGCGCCAGCTCATCGGCCAGTTCGCCCTGGGCGACGGCGGTTCGCCGATCCAGGCGCTGCGCCAGACCGCCGCCAGCATGAAGGCCGCGAACGCGTCGCAGCGCGCCCCGGCTCCCGCACAATCCCGTCCGCGCAAGGTCGCGGGCGCAACGGCCGGCACGGCCAGCATGGCCGCCGCGAACGAAGGATGGAAGGAATTCTGATGCGTGACACGACCACCAACGGCATGCTCGAAATCATCGCATTCCGGCTTCACGAGCAGGAATTCTGCGTCCGCACGGTGACCATCCGCGAAATTCGCGGCTGGGCACCGGCAACCCCCATCCCGCAGGCGCCGCCGGAAGTTCTCGGCGTCATGAACCTGCGCGGCACGGTCATTCCGGTGATCAACCTCGCGCTCAAGCTCGGCATGCGGGGGGCCGAGCCGACCGAGCGCAGCGCCATCGTCGTCACCGAGGTGCACGGCATGGCCATGGGGCTGCTGGTCGATCAGGTCTCGGACATTCTGATGATCCCGGCCGATCTTCTCCAGCCGGTTCCCGATGTCACCACCTCGGCCGCGACCGCCTATTCCGACGGCATCATCGTCCAGCCGACCGGCATGATCTGCTTCCTCAATCTGGAACGCATGTTCAACCGGAGCGAGACCGAACTGATGGCGGCGGCTTGAGAGAAGCCGTCCTCCCGGCCGATCGAGCCCTTGTTTTCACGCAGCTCCGGATGCAAAAGCGCGTCGCACTGTCGCGGGATTTGCTCTAGAAGGCGGATTTTACCCGCATCTGGAGACGATCGCTTGAGCAATGACTGGAACAAGGGTGTGTCGCTCGCGCTGGAAGGACCCGGCACGTTCACCACCATCACCAACAATCAGCAGGCCTCCTGGGCCCTGATCGAAGACTGGCCTCTGGAAGACGGGCCGGCGCTCGACGCCGCGCTTCTGACGCTCGAGGCCGCGATGAAGGGCAAAAAGTCGGCGGAAGCCGCCCGGCTGTCCTTCATCGCCGCCGCGCACGAGGCGGGGATCGAGATCAGGGACTAGACCGGGCGGCCGCTTGACGTCGATTGCGCCTTACATCGGCGGCTGGACGCCATTGGTGCCGACCACGACGCGACTGCTGGAGATCGTGCCGTCGGCGGCTTTCTCGGACGGGACGAACACGGTCGCACCGCTCTTCAGGTCCGCCTCGACGGCCGGCGCGAAGGTGACGACCGGCGTGCCCGCGGGAATGGAGATCTTCTTTTCCTTGCCCTTGTAGGTCACGGTCACCGTCTGGCCGTCCACCGCCTTGACGGCATTGGCGACGGTGGCGTTGGTCATGGAGCTGTTGGGCTTCAGATCCCAGGCATAGCTCCCCTCGCCCGTGCCCTTCATGGCCGCGGGGAAGATCAGCACTTCGAGCGCGCCGTCGCCGCCCTCCGCCGTCGGCAGCGAGGCGATGCCGACGAAATCGCCGGTCTTGATGTCGTCGATCGAGGCCTTGGCGACGCTGGAAACCTTCCAGCCGTCCTTCAGCAGGATCGTCGCGTCGGTCCCCTCGCGGGTCTTGACCGACAGCGTGTTGCCCTCAAGGCTTTCCACGGTGCCGCGCACGCGGATCTGGTCGGCCGCCTGGACGGTCGTGCCGAGCAGGGCCGCCAGGGCGATACCGGCGAGCGCTGCGGTGCTGATGTTCGAGACGTAGGTCATGTGTCATTCCTTATTCATCCACTGTCGTCAGGTCCGGCGCATGCGGGGGGTTATCCACCGGTTCCGCTGGGCGTCTCTCTGGGAGAAATGACAATCCATCTCCCGAAAAAACGAACGAAAACACATTCATCAAGGGTCCGTCAGATCCCGGCATACCATTCGTAGCCGCGATCCTCCCAGAAGCCGCCATTGCCGCCATAGAACGTCTTCAGATCGGCGACGGCCTCGATGCGCATGAGATATTTCGCCTGCTTGTAGCCGAGTTGCCGCTCGACCCTCAGCCGCAGCGGCGCGCCGTGCGGCACTTCGAGATCGCGGCCGTTCATGGCATAGGCAAGGATGGTCTGGGGGTGGAAGGCATCGACGAGGTCGATGCTCTCGTAATACCAGCCGCTGCCGTCGAGCGTCTTTTCGTATTCGTCGGCACAATGGAACACGATGTAGCGGGCCTCCTTCTTCAGGCCCGCGGCCTTCAGCACCGCGCCGAGCGGCACGCCGGTCCACTGGCCGATGGCGCTCCAGCCCTCGACGCAATCGTGCCGCGTGATCTGCGTGCGCGCCGGCATCGCCTTCAGGGCGGCAAGCGACAGGCTAGCCGGATGCTCGACCAGCCCGCCGATCTTCAGCTGCCATTGTGCAAATCCGCCGGCGAGCAGCGCCTGGTACTCGGCACCGTCCGGCATGGTGCTGCCATTGGCGCGGAAGGTCGGCGAGAGATCTTCGGCGCGAAACTCGCGGGCGAGTGCCGTATCGCCGATGAGAAAGCGCTGCGTTCCCATGGTCAGGCGCTCGGCCATGCGGATGACGGACTGGACGTTGCCATCCTCCGCAAGCCCGTCGCAGCCGGTCAGGCCGAGGGCCGAGGCGGTGAGCGTCGAGCCGATCAGAAACCGGCGGCGGGTCAGAAGGCTGGTCATGGCGCGATCTCCGATGCTATTGACGCCGATGCCGGCGATGGTTCCGTGCGGATCGCGTAACGACCGGTGATCATCGAGCGCATGTTGTTGACGACGCCGGAGGCGAGCACCATCGCGATATGGACGAGCACGAAAGCAACGAGTGAGGTGGCGAAGAGGAAATGCAGCGTGCGGGCCGACTGCCGGCCGCCGAAAAGATCCAGCAGCCAGGGCGCAAAGGCGTTGAAGCCCGGCGACATGGTCAGGCCGGTCAGGATCATGCCGGGAAGCATCAGGAAGATGACGGCGAGATAGGTGAGCTTCTGAAGCGCATTGTAATGCCGCGCCTTTTCGCCCGTGGGAAACCGCAGCCGGGCATGGTCGGCGATCTCGTGCCCGAGATGGGAAGGCGCCAGCTCGGCTCGGGTCGGCAGGAGGTCGCGCCGGAAATGACGCGAGACCAGGCCATAGGCGAGATAGACCAGACCGTTGAGAACGAAGGCCCAGGCGAAGAAGAAGTGCCAGCGCCGGCCGGTGGCGAGATCCTGATAGCTCGGGAGCGTGATCCAGGCCGGAAAGCCGCGCACGGTCGGCTCGCCATCGACAGTGGACACGCCGAGCACGCCCGTGGTGTCAAGCGAGAGGCTGCCGATGCGCGTCACGCCCTTCAGCGCGCCGTCATTGTCGACGGCCTGCAGGGAGAGCACGGCCGGATCGTCGTCGGCACCGTACTGGCCCCAATAGAGCGAGGGATGCGCATTGAAGATCTGCAATCCGCTGAAGAGCAGCACCGTCATGGCGAGCACGTTCAGCCAGTGCGACAGGCGCACGGTCAGGCTGTGACGGCGGATCAGCGTCCGCTGGCCGGATGGGGTGGAAGATGAGCCGAACATGACGTTCCCTCCGAGGTCGGCGATATCGGGACGATCTCCAGGCCCTGCCTTGCGGATGTGAAGGCGGGCCGGAACCGTCGTTCCCCGGCTCGTGATATCGTGTACGAAGCGGGGAACGACGAGGATCACTGCGGCGGCGATGCCTACATGGCGTCGCAGTCCTTCATCATGTCGGCCTTCTTCATGCTGTCCTTTTCCATGCCCGCCTTGTGGGCGCAGTCGGCCTTGGTGCCCTTCATGGCATCCGGTTTCATGGCATCGTTTTTCATGGCGGCGGGCTTCATGGCATCGGTCTTCATGCTGTCCGTCTTCATCGCGTCCGGCTTCTTCATGGCGTCGGTGGCGGTTTCGGCCTGCGCCGCGCCGAACGAGAGAGCGAGGCCGAGAAATGCGGCGGCGGTGACGGCGATGATGCGATGGGTCATGATGGATCTCCTCTTGAGGTGCAGGACGCGGACTGCGTCGATGCTCACGGAAAGCTCATTCGGACGGAAGCCCGATCCGGTTACAGCCATCACGCGGACGTGATCACGCTGGAAATTCGCTCGCTTTTTTCGAAAAGCGCTGTAACCGTTTCGACGTTTCCCCGTATGAGCCCTTCAGAGACATGCCAGATGTGACCGAGTCCGAGTTGAAGGTGCTGATGCTCTTGTCCCTCGACGGGGACGAGGCGGCCTATCGCTGCCTGCTCGACGTGCTGCGACACCTGCTGGAGCGCTACTATGGAAGGCGCCTCGGACGGTCGGACAGGAGCGAGGTGGACGATCTGGTGCAGGAGACGCTGCTGGCGCTGCACCAGCGCCGGATCACCTATGATCGCGACCGGCCGTTCACGGCCTGGTTCTTCACCATCGCCCGCCACAAGCTGGTGGATCATCACCGCAGGACGGGCGGTCGCGGCCATGTGGGGCTCGAGGCGGTGGACGAGATGCCGGACGGCTACCGCGAGGATGCGGTGTCCGCGCAGATGGACATTCAGCGGCTGCTTGCCGGTCTTCCCGCCTGGCAGGCGGAGGCGATCCGGCACGTGCGGCTCGACGGCCGGTCGATCACCGAGGCCGCGCTGCATGCGGGACGGTCCGAAAGCATGGTCAAGGTCGGCATTCACAGAGGGATCAAGGCACTGGCGGCACGATTGAGAGGCGATCATGACAAAGACGAATGAACTGATCGAGGACCTCGTGCGCGATCTCCGGCCGGTGCGCAGGCACGCGCTCGCAGGCCTTCTCGCCCGCGCCTTGGTGCCCGGACTGGCGCTCTCGGCTTGCCTCATTCTGTTCGGCCACGGGCTGCGGCCGGATCTTGGCGCGGCCGTCTTCGTGCCCGCCTTCTGGGTCAAGTCCGCCTATCCGCTGCTGCTCGGCCTCATCGGCCTCGGTGCCCTGCTCACCGTCGCGCGGCCCGGCGGCCGGCCGCTCGGCGGCGCGCTGAAGGTCGCGATCGTCTATGCGCTGCTGGTCGCGCTCGCCGTCCTGCAGATGCGGCAGGCGGCCTCCCCGGACGAAAGCCACCGGCTGGTGATGGGCATTTCCGCACTCTATTGCCCGCTGATCATCCTTGCGACCGGCGCGCCGCTGCTGGCGGCGACCTTCTGGTTCCTGCGCCGAAGCGCACCCACCTCCCCCACCCTTGCCGGCACCGTTGCCGGCCTTGCCGCCGGTGCGCTCGGCGCCTGGATCTACAGCTGGGGCTGCATCGAAAACGGCCTCCCCTTCGTCGCCCTCTGGTACACGCTCGGCATCGTGCTCTGCACGATGCTCGGCGGGCTGATGGGGCGCTTCTGGCTCCGCTGGTAGGCGAGCGTCACGCCCCCGGCGGGTTTGCCAGGCAGGCCCGCAGCCGCGGCGTCGCGAAGTCCGCAAAGGCGCGCATCTTCAGCGGCATGATCGCCTGTCCCAGATGCACGAGATGCACCGGCAGCGGCTCCGGCTGAGCGTCCTCCAGCACCACGACCAGCCGGCCATCGGCAAGCGCGGTCGCCGCCTGATAGGAGAGGATGCGGGCGATACCGGCACCGGCCAGCGCCGCATCGATGGCGCCATCGGCGGTGTCGACCGCAAAGCGCGGCCGGATGGGCACGGCGATGGTCTCGCTCTGCCCGGCCCTGCCCCCCTCCCTATCGCCGCGAAACAGCCAGACGGCGCCGGCGGACAGCCGGTCGAAGGCGATGCAGTCATGCCCGGCGAGCGCCTCGAGGCTTTGAGGTGCGCCGCGCGCGGCGAGATAAGCGGGGCTCGCACAGGTGACCCAGCGCACCGCGCCGAGCCGCGTCGCCTTGAGGCGGCTGTCCGGCAGCGGGCCGATCCGCACCGCGAGATCGACATGGGTCTCGACAAGATCGAGCACATGATCCGACAGCGCCAGCCGCACATTGATCTCCGGATAGGCTTTCAGGAAATCGAGCACGACCGGCTCGACATGCATGCGCCCGAACAGGATCGGCGCCGTAATCAGCATGTCGCCGCGCGGCGTGCGAAATTCGCCGGTCGCCGCACGCTCCGCCGCGTCCAGCTCGTCGAGCACGCGCCGGCAGGCGGCGACATAGGCCTCTCCCGCCTCCGTCAGCAGCAGTTTGCGGCTGGTGCGCACGACCAGCTGCGCCCGCAGATGCGCTTCGAGGTCGGAGACGCGGCGGCTGACGGTCGGTAGCGGCACGCCGAGGCTGCGCGAGGCCGCCGACAGGCTGCCCCCGTCGATGGCGGCCAGCAAGGTGCGCATGGCTTCGAAGCGGTCCATCGGAGAGCATTCCATAAAACGGAAGGAAGACTTGTCAACGTCGCAGATACTGCCGCTTTCCGCAATGGTCTAGACAGGGTGCACCGGACGCCGAGGGGCCTCCGGCTCGATGCGAAAGGATGAACCGATGACGGCCTCGAGCGATATCGCCTTCACGCCGACGGTGAAGGCTCTTCAGGCTGCGCGCGGCTCGCGGTCTGCCTATGCCAGGATGGAAGAGGATGGCGGCTTCCGCACGGCGATCACGCGGGATCTCGCGACCTTCCTCGACGGTGTCGACACGGCCTATCTGGCGACCGCCAATGCCGCGGGACAGCCCTATGCCCAGCACCGCGGCGGCCCGAAAGGGTTCATACGGGTGATCGACGGCAAGACGCTCGGCTTTGCCGACTATGCCGGCAACCGGCAATATGTCTCGACCGGAAACCTGGCGGAAAACGACAAGGCGTTCCTGTTCCTGATGGACTACGCCCATCGCCGCCGGATCAAGCTCTGGGGCCGCGCCCGCGTCGTCGCCGATGATCCCGCGCTGATCGACCGGTTGATGCCGGAAGGCTATCGCGCCCGGCCGGAACAGGCCATCCTGTTCGAGGTCGAGGCCTGGGACGTGAACTGCCCGCAGCATATCCCCCAGAAGATCGATGCGGCCGACGTGGCCGAAACGGTCCAGCGGCTGAACGACCGCATCGCGGCGCTTCAGGCCGAGAACGAAAGCCTGAAACGCACGCTCGCGCTTGGCCCCTCCCCGGAAAAGACCCGGGAGTAAGCGCGCGCCCGAGATGTGGACGGCCCGCCGGGTGGGGATGCCCGATCCGGCGGGCCCGGCCGATCTTCGATTACCCGATCTTCGATTATCCGATCATCGATTACCGGGCCTTCGCATCGCGCGTCTTTGCGAGGCTCCAGACGACGCCGCTCGCGATGATGGCGAAGGTGATGCCGAGCGACAGGGCGGCGGGGAATTTTTCAAGACCCAGGAGATCGGCAAGGAACACCTTGGAGCCGATGAAGATCAGCACCACGGCCAGCGCCGGCTTCAGATATTTGAAACGGTGGATCATTGCGGCCAAGGCGAAGTAGAGCGCGCGCAGGCCGAGGATCGCGAAAATGTTGGAGGTGTAGACGATGAACGGATCGGTGGTGATGGCGAAGATGGCCGGAACCGAGTCGACCGCGAAGATGACGTCGGCGACCTCGATCAGCACCAGCGACAGGAACAGCGGCGTCACGAACAGGACCGTCCTGCCTGTCACCGGATGGGGCTGGCGCACGAAGAAGCGCTCGCCCTGGTGCGTCTCGGTCACGTTGAAGCGGCGGCGCATCCAGCGCACGAGCGGGTTTCTGGCAATATCCGGCTCGGCGTCCTTCATCACCAGCATCTTCACGCCGGTGAAGACGAGGAAGGCGGCAAAGACATAGAGCAGCCAGGAGAACTCGGCCACCAGCGTCGCGCCGACGCCGATCATGATGGCGCGCAGCACGATGACGCCGAGAATGCCCCAGAACAGCACGCGGTGCTGATGGAGCCGGGGTACGGCGAAGAAGGAGAAGATCAGAGCGATGACGAAGACGTTGTCGAGGGCCAGCGTCTTCTCGACCACGAAGCCAGTCATATAGGCCAGACCGGAGTCGGCGCCGAGATACCACCAGACCCAGCCGCCGAAGGCGAGGCCGAGCGAGATGTAAAGCGCGGAGAGCCGCAGGCTTTCGCTCACCTCGATCTCCCTGTTCTCCTTGTGCAAAACGCCGAGATCGAAGGTGAGAAGGGCGATGACGATGCCGAGAAAGCCGGCCCACATCCAGACCGGCTTGCCCAGCCAGTCGAAAAAGAGAAACGCAAGATCCATCGGAGAAACCTCTGCCGGCGCGGTGTCGGGAAAAGGGTCCGACATCGCAAGAGCGCCGGAGCTCTCGCCAGAGGGGCCCGGACCAGCGGGTTGAAGGCGAGATGGGCATGCCCCAAAAGCGTATCAAGAGGGTATCCGTGCAAAACTGCGGATTTTTTCAAGGACGACGGCCGACGACCCGACCCCGACGCGTCCACCGACATGCGCCGCCGGCAGGGGACGCCGAACATGGAACGCATCGGGCGCCCATCCGTTGTTCTCGCAAAGGAGAATGTCATGGACAGCACGCAGAACAGCCACCCCGCAGCCGTGGACGCGATCATCGAGACCTATTCCGTCAGCCCCGGGGAAGCCGAACGCATCGTGCAGCAATTCGGCGAAGACGAGGCGGAACTGGCGCTGCTGCTCGGCCACGAAGGCGCGCCGGACGCCCCCTCCCCCAACACCGCGAATATTGAAGAGAGCTACGTCCTGTTCGATATCTGAGACGATATTGGGGTCGGTTCCGGTACGGGGCGGAATGGCACTTTAAGCACCCGGCTGTTGTCTCAATTGAACCGTCGTGAATTTTAGTGCCGGAAAGCTTTGATGTGTAGGGGCTGAAGACTGTCCCAAACAGTCTTTCGTCCAGTTGGGACGTCCGCTTTGCGCCAGAAGCTGCCATCGGCTCCAAGCCTAGTGTTGTCTGTATTGGGATCGCTAGCGAGGTGTCTTCCTATGAATCATTATCGTTGAAAGCTACCGTGCGACCAAACTCATGAAACGCCCCGAGATCAGTTGTTGACCTGGACTCCTACGCGATATGCGGCAAAAGCTTTGTCCCATTTTTGCAAATACAGTTTTAGGCTCATGACCCGCGTCGTTGGGTTCCTTTCCTCTATATGGTCGAAACATTTTCGCAGCAGCTCCCACACTTCTGGGATCGAAAGCTTGCTGCCCGGAACGGGAATCGAAAACTCATGCCGGACGATGACCCCGGCCTGATAATGCTCGAACCCGCACCAGACTGAGACGATAGGGTCTTTCACTTCGATAGCTCTACTCTGGGTGTAGGCCCAAACATCGAAATCCAACGAAAACAGCTCAAGTTCGGAACGGCTGCTCGACGCTTGTAATCGAACCGTATCGCCGAGTTGCCCATCCTCTTCACATGCTTGCACAGCACTTCGGAGTGCCGAAAGGCAAAGCTTGCTGGATAAGACCATCGTCGGATAGCTCATGTCCAACTCCAGCATTCGCTCCCTGTTGAGCCTATGTGTTCTCACCTTGATCTTCGTCTCATGACCTGTAGCGACCGAGATTTCGCGGAACGACTGAAGTACAGCAGGTACGTAAATGTCATCAAGCGATTCCTTGGTGACGATTTCTCCGACTACAGCACCCAGGTATCTTGCTGCACTTTCATACTCATTTTGCTTGTTCGGATCCCAGCGCTGCGGACTCTTGAGCGAATGATGACGCAGCTTTCCACGCAGGAGTACCAACGTACGAATCTTTTCGCGGGTGGTATCATCAGGATTGAAGAGATTGAATGCAGGCGCTCCGGTCGACTTTTGCGCGGCAAACGCCATCGCGGTGTTCTCGATGGCTTGGCAAAGCTCCAGTTGCTTCGACAGGAGGTCCGTCTGCTTTTCGTTGCCGGTCTTTCCATCGCAGAATCGCGTTTCCAGAAACAGATACATGTTATTATACGCGTCGACGTACCGCTTGGCAGCGTACGCTAGCCGCCCCTCGCGAAAATGCGAGGTCGATTCAATTCGGTCATCGGAAATTTGACCCACACAAAAGGCCCTTCCGATCTGTTCGAAATCGCACTCCTGATTCAGAACATTGCCGTTGTTCGAGCGAAACGACTTGAGATGGATGCTGGCTTCCTCACTCACGTCCTCCGCGCGGAAGCGCAGTTCGTAATTGTCGAAGTCCAGGTCTACAATCTGTTGGCCACTTATGACGGCCTGCCAATTCATGATGCTTTTCCGCGCGCGCGAGGCATGCTCACCTCCCTGTATCGTGATATGCGGAATTTCCGCCTCCGACCCGGCCGGCTGCACATACGGTGCCTGTGCGATGTCTATGCCGGAAAATGAGACACAAACGCGCTTCAGTACGTTGCCTTCACGTTCCAAGTAGAAGGTTGTGTTACCCAATTTAATGGGCCAGCCTTCCATCACTTCAACGTGATTCTTAACATCGAATGCTACTGTAACGATCATGCCTTAATCTTGCTCGGCAACCATGCTCGATGCAAGCCTTGCTTGCCTTGGTCATCATTGGGCCGATTGCGGACTTCGCTCCTGAGAGCGTCATTTCGCCCAGAGCCTGAACCGACCCCATATTTGCGGCGAAAGCGACCCGTCGGTGGATAGGCCGGGGGCCTTACATCTTGCCGCTGCAATTTCGAGCCCTATAAAAACCCCTCAAGGATATGCGTCCCGGTTCTGTCGTCGGGCACGCCAAGGGGTGGACCATTGCCGGAATTTGAACAAACACTGGGCGCCGGAGCGCTGATCTCGATCGCCGTCGGCGCCGTCCTGCTGCTGTTGCTGCTGATCATCCAGTTTCGCGTGCATGCCTTCGTCGCGCTCATTCTCGTCAGCCTTCTCACCGCCGTCGCCGCGGGCATTCCCGCCGCCAATATCCTGACGACGATGACGAACGGTTTCGGCTCCACGCTGGGCGGGGTCGCGCTTCTGGTCGGCCTCGGCGCCATGCTCGGGCGCATGCTGGAGATCTCCGGCGGGGCGCAGGCGCTGGCCGACGATCTCGTCGCACGCTTCGGCGAGAAGCGGGCGCCGATGGCGCTCGGCATCACCTCGCTCATCTTCGGCTTTCCGATCTTCTTCGATGCCGGCCTCGTCGTCATGCTGCCGGTGGTCTTCACCGTCGCGCGCCGGCTCGGCGGCAGCCTGCTGCTCTACGGCATTCCCGTCGCCACGGCCTTCTCCGTTATGCACGTCTTCGTGCCGCCGCATCCCGGGCCCGTGGCGGCTGCCGAGCTTCTCGGCGCCGATGCCGGTCTCCTCATCCTCGCCGGTCTCGCGGTTGCCATCCCCACCTGGATCGTCGCCGGACAGATGTTCGGCACCTGGATCGGCAAGCGCATCATCCTGCCCGTTCCCGACAGCTTTTCCGCGAAGGACGGGAAGGATTCCGGAGCGACGACAGATAGCGCGCGTCCGCCGAGCCCCGGCCTCGTCGTTGCCCTGCTCCTCCTGCCGCTGCTGCTGATCTTCATGAACACCGGGCTCGATTTCGCCCGCGCGCAGGGCTGGGTGAGCAAGGATGCCGCCTGGTTCCAGCTTGCGCGGACGCTCGGCGCGACGCCGGTGGCCCTGCTCATCTCCGTTCTCGTGGCAAGCTATGTGCTCGGCCCGATGCGCGGCCGGACCCCGATCGAGGTCGAACGCATTCTGGATTCGGCGCTCGGTCCCGTCTGCTCCATCATCCTCATCACCGGCGCCGGCGGCATGTTCGGCGGCGTGCTGCGCGCCTCCGGCATCGGTGCGGCCCTGTCGGACGCTCTGGCGGATATCGGCCTGCCGGTCTTCGTCGCGGGCTTTCTCGTCGCGACCGCGCTGCGCGTCGCGCAGGGCTCGGCCACGGTCGCGCTCATCACGGCGGCGGGTCTCATCCAGCCGGCCGTGCAGGCTGCGGGCTATCAGGGCCTGCAGCTTTCGGCCATCGTCATCGCGCTCGCCTCCGGCTCCGTCATGCTGTCGCATGTCAACGACAGCGGCTTCTGGCTCGTCGGCCGCTTCTTCAACATGGACGTCAAGACGACCTTCAAGACCTGGACCGTCATGCAGACCCTGGTCGGCCTCATCGGCTTCGCCCTGGCCGGCCTCCTGTTCGCGCTCGCCTGAGGCGCCGCGAGCAGATCGGAACGATCGCGACGCGTTTTAAGGCCCGGACGCACCGACCGGGCTTGCCGCCCGGTTCGCACGGCTTGTTAGGGATATCCGGCCACGACGGATCGTCCATGACGAAGTCTTAAGGTCTATCGCCGAACATCCCGGGAGCTGCATGATGCAAGGGCGTAGGCGCGATGTTCCCAGGAGTTGACGACGACACGAGAGGTGCTGATCGCAGTTCGCTCGCGTCATCCGCCGGAGAAGGTCCGGACCTGCCGGGCTCGATCGCGCAATGCCATGCCGAGATCGAACGCCTGCGCTGCGAACTCCGCGCGCGGGACCAGGGCTCCGTCCGGTCACACCGTATCTCGGTTCTCGACCACCAGCGGGGAACCTTTGCGCGGGCGCTCTCGCTTGCGCGCACGGGCGTCTGGGTCTGTGCCCTGCCGGGCAACGAACTGGAATGGTCGGATGTGGTCTACGACATCTTCGACCTGCCGCGCGGCTCGAAACTGGTGCGCGAGCAGATTACCGGCCTTTATCCCCCCGCCTCGCTCGCGCGGCTCGAAGCGCTGCGAAGCCAGGCCATCGCGACCGGCGGCGGGTTCGGGTTCGACGCGGAGATCGTCACCGCGAGGGGCGATCACCGCTGGATCCGGATCACGGCAACGGTCGAGTCCGAGGCGGGAGAGCCGGTCAGGATCTTCGGCACCAAGCAGGACATCACCGAGGAAAAACTGGCGCTGGACCGGATCCGCTATCTCGCGGCGCATGATGTGATGACGGGCCTGTCCAACCGCGCGGCGTTTCAGGAGAAGCTCGCCGGATTGACGACGGCCGACGCGCTGTCGGGATCGGGCGCCTGCCTCTTCCTCATCGATCTCGACGGCTTCAAGACGCTGAACGACACGTTCGGCCATGCGGCCGGCGACGACTGCCTGAAGGAGGCCGCCGGCCGCCTGACGCGCATTTTCGGCGACGCATCCATGATCGCCCGGGTCGGCGGCGATGAATTCGCCGTCATCGTCGAGGGTGGCAAGGAGCCGCGCTTCGTCCCCCTCCTCGGCCAGATCATCGTGCAGGACCTGCGCCAGACCGTTTCGTCTGCGGGTGTCGCCGTGACGGTCGGGGCATCGGTCGGCATCGCCTTTGCCGACGGCACCAGCCCGGAGACCCTCTTCCGCAGAGCCGACACCGCCCTCTACGCCGCCAAGGCCGGCGGTCGCAGCCAGTTCCGGATCTTCGACGACGATCTCGACCCCGCGCTCCGCGAAAACGCGTCCGCCGCCTGAGGCGTCACGCGCGGGCGCGTCAGGCACGCGGGCCGGTCAGCGCCGCTGGACCTTTCCGGCCTCTGCCGATGCTTCGCCCTGGCGCTGCCTCATGCCGGCGAGCAAAGCGAGCGCGCCTTCGAAATCGAGCTGCGTTCGGAGCGAGGGATCGAAATAGCGCGGATAGAGGATGTAGGCGGCGGCGAAGATCTCGGTCGTGCTGCGTCTCACTGTCCGGCGCGGGCACAGCTGCCGGTCGTCGGTCGCGCCCCAGCCGGCATAGAACGGCATGCCGAGACAGGTGACGGGAATGCCGCGGATCAGCGCCTCGAAGCCCGAGAGCGAAGTGATCGTATAGACGTGATCCACCGTCTCGAAGGCGTCGGCCAGCGTGATGTCCTCTTTGAGGATCATGGCGAGGTGGCGCACGTCTCGCGGGTCGGACTGGTAGGGCCGCGTGCCGTGCAGCAGTTCCGGATGCGGCTTGTAGATGATCTGGGCATCGGGATTTTCCGCCGCCGCGACGCGCACCAGATCGTTGTTGTCGATCTTGCGATCGCAGCCTTTGAGGATCGACGCATCGCCCTCGACCTGCCCGACGACGAGAATGCGCCGGCGCGTCTTCGGGCCATAGATGGACGCGATGTCGATGTCCCTGGACGTATTGTACTTCGACAGGCGCGAGGCGACCAGGCTGTCGATGCCGCGCCGGGCCCGGTCGAGAAGGGCCGGATCGGCTGAAAAATCATAGGTCTGAAGAATCTGCTCGAGATCCGACGGCTGGGTCGCATCGAAATACATGCCGCCCCGATCGAAGCAGAGGGAGATCGGTGGCGCCTTCGTCGCGCCGAGCGCGATCGAGCGCAGAAAACCGTCCTCCACGCGAATGAGCGTGATCCCGTGCTTCTCGCAGAAGTCCTCGACGAAGGCCGGTATCTTGTATCCCCAGACATAGACCTTGGAGCCCTTGCGCAGCCGCAGGGCCGGCGCCACCAGCGTGTGGAATTTCAGCCGGCTCATATTCCTGTTCCACTGCACGACTGTTTCGCCGGCAAGCCAATGCCGGATGAACGCCTTCCAGGGGCTGAGGCCGAGAACATAGGCGCGCGGCTTGAGCGACGACACGCGTCGCTGCAGATAGGCGCTGATCGGGTTTGCAAGGTTCATGGCAGCGTCTTCATGGGGCAGGACTTTTCATCGTGGACGGCGTTTCGGGATCGATGGTCGGTCCGCGCTGCCCGACATAGCGTTATCAGGTCGAAAAACCAATCTGGATCGAGCGGGATGTCCGTCGAGCGTCGTCCCTGCGCATCCATCCTCAAATCATGTCGATTTCAGGATCGGCCTGTCACGGCCGGTTGCCGGAGGCTTGGGCAAGCTCCGACTGCGCAAGACGCCTCCGCCTAGCGCCTTGCCCTGCGACGCGCGCCCTGGGGTGCGGCGCGTTGCACCTGGTCGCGCCCGAGCGCCTTGGCGCTGTAGAGGCCGCTGTCGGCCTCGGTCAGAAGATCGTCCCGGCGCTGCCCGCCATGCGGGCTCGACAAAGCGACGCCGATGCTGACGGTGACGATGCCCTTGTCGCTGCCGGCATGCGGCATCATCCGGCCACGCACGGCCGCGCAGAGCCGTTCCGCGATGTGCAGGGCCTGTTCCTCCCCGACGCCCGGCAGGATGACGGCGATCTCCTCGCCGCCATAGCGCGCGACGACGGCATCCGGGTGAACGCTCGCCGCCTCGGCCAGACAGGCGGCAATCGCCTTCAGGCAGGCATCGCCTGCGGGATGTCCATAGGTGTCGTTATAGGCCTTGAAGCGATCGACATCGATCATCAGAAGGCCGAGACCCTCGTTTGCCTCGCCTGCCTCCTTTGCCTTCCGGGTCATCTCGTCGAGCGCCAGATCGAAGGCGCGGCGGTTGGAGAGGCCGGTCAGGGCATCCGTGGTGGCGAGCCCGGCGAGATGCGTGTTCAGCACCTTCAGGTCCACCTCCGCCTCCTTGGCGGCGGTGACGTCGGTGAAGACGATCATGGCTCCGCCATCCGTGGCGTGCCGGGTGCGCGCCTCGATCCAGCGGCCGTCGGCCAGGCGGAACTGGCGGGTTCCCGGCGTCATGAACGTCGCAAAGCTGCGCTCCACCGTGTCTTCCGGACAGGTGGATGCCGCCTGGTCCTCACCCCGTTCGATGGAGAGCCGCAGCACGTCCTTCAGCGACGTGCCCACATCGCGGACATCCGCCGTCAGCGGGAACAGCGCGAGATATTGCTCGTTGCGAAACAGCAGCGTGCCGCGCCCATCGAACATGGCCAGCCCGTCGGCCATGTTGGAGACCGCATCGGCCAGCCGCGTCCGGGCGGTGGCGAGCGCCAGTTCGGTGCGCTTCTGCTCGGTGATTTCGCGGTTGTGCGTCACGAGGCCCGTGATCATCCCCCGCTCGTCGCGGATGGGCGCCTTCAGCGTCGCCAGCCAGACGTCGCGTCCGTCGAGGCCGGTGAATTTCTGCTCCACCATCAGCGGCTTGCCCTGACGGATCAGATCCTGCTCGACGGCGTGAAATTCTGCTGCAATCTCGGCCGGGTAGAAGTCCGCATCGCTCTTGCCGAGAAGCGTCGAGACCGACGGCGCCTTCATCAGCGCGGCGGTCGCGGGATTGGCAGCGATGAAGCGTCCGTCGAGGTCCTTGGCGTTCAGACAATCGGGAAGCGCCTCGATGATCGCCCGGTAGATCCTGTTTTCGTTGGTGATGAGAACGCGCCGCCGCTCCTGGAGAATGGCGAGGCCGGAAAAGGTCGTGGATACGAACAGGACCGACGCGAAGGGCGCGACCACCGCGGGAAAGACGACGCCCCAGCGCGAAACCGCAACCGTGAAGACGAAGCCGACGGTGCCGCTGGCGGCGACCGCGCCGGCAACGGTGACGAGCCTGCCGGCCGTGACCGTTCCGGCTTTCGTCAGACGCCAGAGGATGAGGCAGGAGCCGGCGGTCAGCAGAATGTGGACGACGCCCGTCGCGACCCCGGTGCCGCCGGCCGAGATCCGCATCGCCAGTGCGGTGACGAGCGGCAGGACGACGGCGATCGGACCGCCGAAAAAGGCGCTGATGCCGATGAAGGTGTAGCGCAGGTCGAGATAGACCCCGGTGAGGAACTGGAACGGCAGCAGCATGACGCAGGCGGTGCCGCACGCCATGATGATGCCGAGCGCCAGCGGCTGTGCCCGGCGGTGCAGGCGCGCAAACCACGGGTTTCCGAACGTCAACAGCGACGTGCAGATCGCCACGACGGCCAGGTTGCCGAGAAGATTGTTCCAGAGTGTCATCGTTTCCACCTGCATGCAGCGCGCATCCTAGCGGAAGAACGTCAACGAAAACCTGACGCGGGTTCGCGATCGGAAAAGATCGTTCTGCGCCTGGGCGCCGAAGCGATCCGTCGTCGGCCGGACACGCTCTCATGCCGGCAGATGCCGCATCGTCAGGGCGTTCCCGATCGCGGCGCCTAAGGCCGTATTGTCGAAGACGCGCCAGTGTCGTCGCGGAGCGCGTCGCGCATTCGCGCGATCTCTGCGTCATCATAGGACGAAGAATAGATCTTCGGCGCGCCGTGCAGCCTCATATACACGGGCGGCGTTTCGAACGTCTCCAGCGGCCAGACCGGTGCCGGGTCGGCGAAAACGCGATCGCGAGCCGTCCGCCAAAGGCGCTCCGAAAGGTTTTCAGCGCGAAACGGAACGCATCCGGCCCGCTCGCCGCCCAGCGGACGTGGGTCGATGCCCTGTGGTGCCTGGAAAAGGTCGAATTGACCTCCGCGCCTTGAACACGGCGGCACAGCGCGACAGGCCCGAGCCTTCGGCCCGTGCGCCGGAAAGGCGCTTCAGCGCGCGGCCGCCACGAAGCGCTCGAGCTTGCCGAGCGTCTGCTGGCCGAGTTCCACGGCGCCGAAGCCTTTCGCGTCCTGAAACTCCGCCGCCGTGCTGAAGACCATGCCCAGGGTCACGGTCGTCACCCCGTCCTTTTCCTCGAAGGCGGCCCAGGCGTCGGCATGCTTCGGGCCGTTCTCGCCCCAGAGAAGCGTGTAGCCGAGCCGTTCCTGCGGAACGATGTCGCCATAGAGGTGATGGTTCGGGTAGACGGTGCCGTCCGGGCCGATCATGTCGAAGACCCATGCGCCGCCCGGGCGCAGGTCGATTCGCTTTGTGCGGCAGGAGAAACCGTCCGGGCCCCACCAGAGCGGCAGGGTCTCGGGGTTCATCCACGCGTTCCAGACCGCCGACCGCGGTGCCCGGATCTCCCGGCGCAGCAGCATGGTCCGCTCGGCCGCAGACACGAGATTGTCCAGCCCGGCGGAAAAGCCCTGCCGGTAGCCGTCCTCCATCGCCCCGTCGCGCGCCGAGAGCTGCACCGTCACCACCAGCCTGCTGCGCCCGTCGCTCGCATCGGCAAAATCGGCCGTGACCAGAGCCGAGGACTGCGGCACGCCCTCGGACGAGACGACGTCGGTGTTGACGCTGCGCGATCCCGGCTCAAGTTCCAGCCAGAGGCAATCGCAACGCCGATCCGGCTCGCCCTCCACCTTGCAGAGCGATATTTCGCGCCCGCCGATCCCCGTCTCGGCCTGAAGAAACGTCACCTCGACCGCGGGCGACGGCGAAGCCCAGACGGCGCGCAGGGCGGGAGCGGTCCAGGCCTCCCAGAGCACCGCGCGCGGCGCGCCGATGATCCGCTCGAACGTCAGTGTCGCAAAGCGGCTGGCGCCGCCGCCTGTGGCCGTCGTTTCCGGTGTGTCCGTCATGTCTCACGCTCCTCCATCCCGCGCATCACAAGCGCTTCCAGCCGATCCAGTCGGGCCTCCCAGGCCGCGCGCCGGTCCTCGATCCATTGCCGGCCCGGCTCCAGGGCACCCGGACGAAGGGCGCAGGTGCGGACCCGGCCGTCCTTGGCCGAGGCGATCAGGCCCGCCGCCTCCAGCACCGCGAGGTGCTTCATCACGGTCGGCAGGCGCAGTCCGGTGGGGTCGGCGAGATCCGTCACCCGCGCCGGCCCCTCCGCCAGCCGGGTCAGGATCGCCCGTCGCGTCGGATCCGCCAGCGCATGGAACAGGTGCGAAAGGTCGGGTTCATGCTTAGCCATATCACTAACTATCATGAGGACCAGACGGCACGCAAGAAAAAACCTAGCCGATCGGCTAGGTTTCCAATGTCCTCAGACGATGCAGGCGCGAGCCGCTATCAGGACATGATCAGGCCGCCGTCGACATTGATCGTCTGCCCGGTGATATAGGCGGCGTCGTCGCTGGCGAGGAAGGTGACGAGGCCGGCGACGTCTTCGCCGGAGCCGGCGCGTTTCATCGGGATGCCCTCGACCCATTCCTTCATCAGTTCGCCCGGCGCATAGGTGCCGAGCAGCTTGCCCCAGGCCTCGTCGTTATAGGCCCACATGTCGGTCTCGATGATGCCGGGGCAGAAGGCGTTGACGGTGATGCCGTCGGTCGCGACCTCCTTGGCAAGGCTCTGGGTGATGCCGACGACACCCATCTTGGAGGCGGCATAATGGGGGGTGTAGATGAAGCCGTCGCGGGCCTGGCCGGAGGCCGTGTTGATGATGCGCCCGCCGCGGCCATGCTTGCGGATGCGGGCGATGGCTTCCTGCGCGCAGAGAAACACGCCTTTGGTGTTCACCGCCATCACCTTGTCCCAGTCGCCTTCCGACAGGTCCTCGACACGGGCGATGGTGATGACGCCGGCATTCTGGATGGACACGTCGACCGATCCGAAGGCGGCTTCCGCCGCATCGTAGAGCGCGACGACGCTCGCCTTGCTGGTGACGTCGCCGACGAAGGCGATCGCCTTGCCGCCGTCCGCGACGATCTTCTCGGCCACGCCGTGCACCCGGTCCTCATTGGCCGAGACGACGAGATTGGCGCCCTCGCGGGCAAAACGGGCGGCTATCGCCGCGCCGATCCCGCGGCTTGCGCCGGTGATGACGACCGTCTTGTTGTCGAAACGCTTCATGGGATATCTCCTCCATCTGCAGGCGCGCCCGGATTGGCCCTGGCGCGCGTCTCCTCCCCGCCTCCACGCCTGCCTTGGGCAGAGCCCGGCATGAAGAAGCGGATCGCACGGCAACGTCGCTTGACGCACGATCCGCCCGCGGTTTCGTCAGGGAGGTGCCGAAACCGCTGTTTTACCGGCCGGTCTCTACCAGCAGCAGAAGCCGCCATCGACGAGCAGGTCGACGCCGGTGACGAAGCTTGCCGCATCCGACAGGAGGAAGACGGCCGGGCCGACCATTTCATCGACCTTGGCCATGCGCTGCATCGGCGTCTGCTCTTCGAACAGCTTGGTCTGGTGCACCATTTCGGGCCGGGTGTTCATCGGCGTCGCGGTATAGCCGGGCGAGATCGTGTTGACGCGGATGCCGCGATCGACCCATTCCATCGCCATCGACTTCGACATGTGGATCACGCCGGCCTTGGAGGCGTTGTAATGCGCCTGGCTCAGGCCGCGATTGACGATGACGCCGGACATCGAGGCGATGTTGACGATCGCGCCGCGGCCATGCTTCAGCATCGCGCGCGCTTCGGCCTGCGAGGAAAGGAAGACGCCCTTCAGGTTGATGTCCATCAGGGTCTGGTACTGGTCCTCCTCCATCTCCTCGGCCGGGTTGGCATTGGCGATGCCGGCCGCGTTGACGGCGAGCGACAGGTTGCCGAGGTCGGCTTCCGTGCGCGCGACGGCATCGGCGAGCGAGCCCTTGCTGGTCACGTCGGCGGCGATCTCGATCGCACGGCGGCCGGCCGCCTTGATGTGATGCGCGGTCATGGCCAGGCCGTCATCGGTGCGCCGGTCCAGCAGGGCGACATCGGCGCCGCACTGGGCAAGGCCGATGGCGATGCGCTGGCCGATGCCGCTGCCCGCACCGGTGACGAGGGCGACGTGGCCCGTGAGGTCGAACAGCTTGGGGGCGTTCAGAGTGATGTCGGACACCGCTCTTCCTTTCTCTGGTTCTTCAGATCGTTGCGAGTTCCATGACGGAGACGTCATTGGCCTGCTCGCGGTTGAGAATGCCGGCCTGGTTGCCCTGTGCCAGCACGAGAATGCGGTTGGAGACGCCGAGCACCTCCTCGAGGTCGGAGCTGACCACGATGACCGCGACGCCCTGCCGGGCCAGGTTGACGATGATATCGTAGATGCCGGCGCGCGCGCCGACGTCGATGCCGCGCGTCGGCTCGTCCAGCACCACCACCTTCGGATCGCGCATCAGCCATTTGGCGATGACGATCTTCTGCTGGTTGCCGCCCGACAGGTCCGAGGCATGCTGCTCGGCCCGTCCCTTGACGTTGAAGGTCGCGATCGCCTTCTCGGCGAAGGCCTTCTTCAGCCCGGCCGTGATCCAGCGGGAGCCGAGCTTGTCGAGATTGGCGTAAATCAGGTTTTCGCTGATCTTGTGGGCGACGACGAGGCCCTGGTCCTTGCGGTCCTCCGGCACCAGCACGATGCCCTTGGCGATCGCATCGGCGGGGTCGCGCAGTTTGAGCACGTCGCCATTCAGCCGGATCGTGCCGGCCTTGACCGGGTCCGCACCGGCGATCGCCCGCACGAGCTCGGTCCGGCCGGCGCCGACGAGGCCGGCAATGCCGAGGATTTCGCCGGCATGCACCTCGAAGCTGACATCGCGGAAGGCGTTCATGGCCGAGGTCAGGTTCGACACCTGCAGCACGGGGCGCTCGGTCGGTACCGGCACCGGCGGGAACAGGCGGTCGAGCGACCGGCCGACCATGCTTTCGACCACGGTGCGCACCGGCGTCGCGCTGTCGGCGAATTCCTGCACCCGCTCGCCGTCGCGCAGCACGACGATGCGGTCGGTGATCTTCTTGATCTCTTCCATGCGGTGGGAAATATAGATGATGCCGACGCCCTCGGCGCGCAGCTTGCGAACCTGCTCGAACAGGGCTTCGGTTTCCGCACCCCCGAGTGCCGCCGTCGGCTCGTCGAGGATCAGAAGTTTCGCGTCCAGCGCCAGCGCCTTGGCGATCTCGATCAGCTGCTGGTTGGCGGTTGAAAGCCCGGCCACCTTGCGGGAGGCCGGGATATGCAGGTTGAGGCGCGACAGCTGTTCCTGCGCCCGGCGCTCCATCTCGGCCCGGTCGACCACGCCGTTGCGGGTCGGCCAGCGTCCGATGAAGACGTTTTCGGCGATGGACAGCTGCGGCAGGAGTTTCAGCTCCTGGTGGATGAGGACGACGCCCTTGTCGATCGCCTCGCGTGGCGTGGCCGGGGCATAAGGCTGCCCCAGCCACGTCATCGTTCCCTCGGACGGTGCCCGCGATCCGGCGATGATGCCCGACAGCGTCGACTTACCGGCTCCGTTCTCGCCGAGAAGCGCCACGACTTCCCCCGGATGCACGTCCAGGCTCACGGATTTGAGCACCTGGAGCGGTCCGTAGTGTTTCGAGATACCTCTGAGCGTCAGAACCGGCTGGGTCATGGCAAACGTCCTCCTCGCGTCGCTGTTCGATCAGGGATGGTTGGCGATAAACTCGGCAACATTGTCCTTGGTGGTCAGCGTCGCGTCGAGCAGCTGCACCGGCGGCACCTTTTCGCCGGCAACGATCTTCACCGCGTTCTCGACGGCTTCGCGGCCCATCTTCTGGGTCTGCTGCGTCGCCGTCACGTTGAAGACGCCCTTGCCGAGCGCTTCGAGAGCCGCCGTGTCACCGTCGAAGCCGCCGACCACGACCTTCTGCGACGGGTTGGCGACCTTGATCGCCTGGGCCGCGCCGAGCGCAAGGCCATCGGCCTGGGCAAAGACGATCGAGACGTTCGGGTTGGCCTGCAGCATGTTCTGCATGATCTGGAAGCCCTCGTCCTGGGCCCACATGTTGGAAAACTGCTCGGCGACGATCTTGACGTCCGGATAGGCCTTCAGCGCTTCGGCGCAGCCCTTGGAGCGGTCGACTTCCGGCGTCGTGCCCTTCTGGCCGTGGATGATGACCATGTCGCCCTTGCCGCCGGCTTCCTTCAGGATGTGGTCGCAGACGGCCTTGGCCGAGGAGACGGAGTCGGTGGCAAGGAACGTGTCGCCCGGTGCGCCGTCGGCATTGCGGTCGACGTTGATGACCGGCACGCCGGCCGCCTTGGCAAGCTTCACCGGAACGGTGGCCGCGGCCGCGCCTGCGGGAATGTAGATGAGCGCGTCGATGTTCTGCGTCAGCAGGTCCTGGATCTGGTTGATCTGGGTCGGGCCGTCGCCCTTGGCGTCGACGGTGACGACCTCGATGCCGCGCTTCTTGGCTTCGGCTTCGACGGACTGCTTGATCTGGTTGAAGAAGTTCGCCTGCAGGTTGGCGACGGCAAGGCCGATCTTCTTGACTTCGGCCGCATGGGCGGAGCCGAGCGTGAGGCCGAGAATGGCCGCCGATGTCAGAAGGGTGCGTGCAAAAGTCATGGTCGTTCCTCCGTTGTGATTGAACCCGGGGATATCCTCCACCCCCTGGGGCATATGCTCCGCTCCAAACCTCTCGGAGGGGAATTCTGTGGGCATCCAGAGCCCCGTGGGCCAAGCCCCATGGGCCGGTCTGGATCCGTGTCGTGCCGCGCGGCGCCTCTAGGCGCGACGTCGGCGCATGGTCTCGGCACCCACCGCCAGCACGATGACGACGCCGATGATGACCTGCTGCAGGAAGGGCGAGACGTTGAGCAGGTTGAGACCGTTGCGCAGCACGCCGATGATGAGAACGCCGATCAGCGTGCCGCCGATGCCCCCTGCCCCGCCCGAAAGGGAGGTGCCGCCGATGACGACCGCGGCGATCGTGTCGAGCTCGTAGCCGAAGCCGCTCGACGGCTGCACCGAGTCGAGGCGCGCGGCGAGCACGATGCCGGCCAGGCCGGCCAGCACGGCGCTGACGACATAGACCGCGATGGTGACGAACTGGACGTTAATGCCGGCGAGACGCGCGACCTCCGGATTGCCGCCGACGGCGTAGAGCATGCGGCCTTCGGCGCGGTAATGCAGGAACAGCCAGGCGATCAGCACCACGAAGAGCATCAGGAACACGGTGGCCGTGAGAACGCCGAAATGGCGGTCGATCGCGAGCATCATGAACCAGTCGGGAAAGCCGACGATCTGCTGGCCGTCGGTGATCATGTTGGCGACGCCGCGGGCGGCCGACATCATCGCCAGCGTGGCGATGAAGGCGGGAACCCGGAAGACGGTCACCAGAAGCCCTACGATGAGGCCGCTGACGGCGGAGGCGAGAAGCGCGACCGCGATGGCAAGGCCCAAAGGCAGGCCGGCGATGTTGGCGGTCCAGCCCATGACCATCATGGAGAGGGCCAGAACCGAGCCGACCGAGAGATCGATGCCGCCGATCAGAATGACGAAGGTCATGCCGACGGCCATGATGCCGATGACGGTGATCTGGTCGAGAATGTTGAGGCCGTTGCGCAGCGAGAAGAAGGCATCGGTGCTGAAGCCGAGGAAGATGCAGAGCGCGAGCAGTCCGACGAGAGGTCCCGTCGCGCCACTGAGTTTCTTCCGCCACGTGCCGGACGGCTTGGCCTGTCCGTTGATGTCGAGCGCCACCATTAATCCTCCTCGCAAGCGGCGCGGACCGAGGTCCGCAGCCAGCTAGAATAAATATTCACTCCTGCTGGAAAATTCACTAGCAAGGGAGAGGAAAGGTGTCAACCGGATTTGTCATTGCGCTGCAACATAGGAGGCACGCCGGCAGAGTGCCAACAGGGGTTGACTATTCGGGCAACTATGCAAGAATATCACCACATGCATATTTATTCACGCGAGGGAATGATGGAGATTGAAGAGCTAGAGCGCGTCGCGCGCCAAATCCGGCTGCGGGACCTGCAGGCCGTGTTCGAAGCCGGTGCCGGCCATATCGGCGGCGAAATGTCGGTGATCGACACGCTGACCGCGCTGTATTTCCGTGTCCTGAAGATCTGGCCGGACCAGCCGAAGCATCCGGATCGCGACCGGTTCGTCCTGTCCAAGGGGCATACGGCCTGCGCGCTTTATGTGACGCTCGCCAAGCGCGGCTTCATCCCCGAGGAGGAGGTTTCGACCTTCCTCAAGCCCTATTCGCGGCTGAACGGCCATCCCAACTGCAACAAGGTGCCGGGCGTCGAGACCAATACCGGCCCGCTCGGCCACGGCCTGCCGGTCGCGGTCGGCATGGCGAAGGCCGCCAAGCTTTCGGGCGCATCCTATCACACCTACGTCGTCACCGGCGATGGCGAGATGCAGGAAGGCTCCAACTGGGAGGCCATCATGGCCGCCGCCCATTTCGGCCTCGACAATCTGACGCTGCTCATCGACCATAACCGCTTCCAGCAGGGCGCCTCGATCGCCGATACCAACGGCCTTGCGCCGCTGCGCCCGAAGGTGGAAGCCTTCGGCTGGGAGGTCACCGAGATCAACGGCAATGCGATGGGCGAGGTCGTGGCCGCGCTCGAACATCGCGGCACGCGTCCGCACTGCATCGTCGCCCACACCAACAAGGGCCACGGCATCTCGTTCATGCAGGATACCGTCGACTGGCACCACAAGGTTCCGAGCAAGGAACAGTACGAGATCGCCGTAAAAGAACTGTCGGAGGCCCTCTAATGAACGCGCACGTCCCATCCCAGAAGCTCCATGACTGCCGCGACGCCTTTGCGGCGACGCTGGAGCGCCTCGCGGCGGAAGACGAGACGATCGTGGTCGTCTGCAACGATTCCGTCGGCTCCTCCAAGCTCGGCGGCTTCAAGGCGAAGTTTCCCGAGCGGCTGATCAATGTCGGCATCGCCGAGCAGAACATGATCGGCGTTGCCGCCGGTCTCGCCAATGGCGGGCGCCTGCCCTATGTCTGCGCCGCCGCCCCCTTCCTCACCGGTCGCGCGCTGGAGCAGATCAAGGCCGACATCGCCTATTCCAATGCCAATGTGAAGCTCGTCGGCATCTCCTCCGGCATGGCCTATGGCGATCTCGGGCCGACGCATCATTCGATCGAGGATTTCGCCTGGACGCGCGTTCTCCCCAATCTGCCCGTCATCGCGCCCTGCGACCATATCGAGACCGCTGCCGCCGTCGAATGGGCCGCGCACTATCAGGGGCCCTGCTTCCTGCGCCTGTCGCGCGTCGGCGTTCCCGATCTGCTGCCCGAAGGCCATGTCTTCGAGGTGGGCAAGGCCAATCTGCTGCGCGACGGCACCGACGTGACGCTGATCGCCAATGGCACGCTGACGCATCGCATGGTGAAGGCCGCCGAGATCCTCGCCGCGCGCGGCATCAGCGCCCGGGTTCTCAACCTTGCGACCGTGCGCCCGATGGACGAGGACGCCATCGTCGCCGCCGCGCGCGAAACCGGCGCGATCGTCACGGCCGAGGAGCATTCCACCTTCGGCGGCCTCGGTTCGGCCGTGGCCGAAGTGGTCGTCGATCTCGCCCCGGTGCCGATGAAGCGGCTCGGCGTTCCCGGCATCTTCGCGCCCACCGGCTCGGCCGAGTTCCTGCTGAACGAGTTCGGCATGGCGCCGGAAGCAATTGCCGATGCGGCGGAAGCCGTCATCAAGCGCAAGTAAGATAACGAACCCTTCGGGCCGGGCGCGGTTTCATCGCCGCCCCCGGCTTTTTCGTGGAATATCCCCCTGTTCGACAGGGGGCAAGGAGAGACGACATGCAGGCGATACTGGCGATCGACCAGGGCACCACCAATTCCAAGGCCGTGCTCGTGTCGCTGACCGGCGCGGTTCTGGCCCGGGGTTCCGCCCCCGTCGGCATCAGCTACCCCACGCCCGGCTGGGTCGAGCAGGATCCGGCCCGTCTCTGGGCGTCGGTCTGCGAGGCGATCGCCGCCTGCCTGAAGGCCGCACCCGACACGACGGTCGAGGCCATCGCCATTTCCAACCAGCGCGAATCGGTCACCGTCTGGGACGCGGCAACGGGCGAGCCGCTCGGCCCCGTTCTCAGCTGGCAGTGCCGCCGCACCGCGCCCGATTGCGAGAGACTGACCCGCGAGGGCCATCTCGACCGCGTTCAGGAGATCACCGGCCTGCCGCTCGACCCGATGTTTCCCGGCGCGAAATTCCGCTGGCTGCTGGACCGCGTGCCCAAAGGCCGCCGCGTGCGGGCCGGCACCATCGACAGCTGGCTGATCCATTGCCTGACCGGCGGGCGCGAACACGCCTGCGATGCGTCGAACGCGGCCCGCAGCCAGCTGTTCGATCTGAAGGCGCAGGTCTGGAGCACCGAACTCTGCGGCATTTTCGGCGTCGATCCCGCCGTCCTGCCGGAGGTGCGCGACAGTGCCGCCGATTTCGGCATCACCTCCGGCGTCCCCGGCATTGCCGACGGCACGCCGATCCGCGCGGCCATCGGCGACAGCCACGCCGCTCTCTTCAGCCATCGCGCCTTCCGGCCGGGCGACGGAAAGGTCACCTTCGGCACGGGTTCGTCCATCATGACGACGCTCGCCCATTACATCGCGCCGCGCAACGGCATCACCACCACGGTCGCCTGGCGGATCGCGGGCCGGCCGACCTTCGCCTTCGAGGGCAATATCCTCGTCTCCGCCGCCAGCCTGCCCTGGATGACCGAGATTCTCGGCCTGCCCGACGTCGCGGCCCTGGTCGATCTCGCGGCCACCGCAGCACCCGGCGGTCCCGGCTTCGTGCCGGCTTTTGTCGGATTGGGCGCGCCCTATTGGGATTCCACGGCGCGGGCCCTGTTTTCGCAGATCAACTTCAACACCAGCCGGGCGCAGATGGCCCGCGCGGTCACCGATTCCATCGCCTTTCAGGTGCATGACGTCGTCTCCGCCATGAAGGCGCAGAGCGGCGGCGAGATCGGCGCGCTCTCGGTCGATGGCGGCCCGAGCCAGAACCGGTTTCTCATGCAATGCGTCGCCGATACGCTGCGCCATACGGTCATCCAGTGCGAAGCGCCGGAGGCCTCGGCACTGGGTGCGGCCTATCTCGCCGGGCTTTCGCTCGGCATCTTCGCCGATCTCGACGCCATTTCCGCCCTCCCCCGGCAGACCACGACGATCGCGCCGGGTGCCGATGAGACAGCCGAGCGGCTGAAAACATGGAATGACGCACTCGCCCGCTCGACGCTTGACCCGGCAGCCGCTAAGAGTGAATAAAAATTCACGACGGGAACGCCCATGGGACGCCTCAACGAACTCCGTCTGATCTCTCGGGTCGCCCAGATGTATCACATCGAGCGGCGCCGGCAGGCGGAGATCGCGGACCATCTGCGGCTGTCGCAGGCGACCGTGTCGCGCATGCTGAAGCGGGCGGAGACCGAGGGCATCGTGCGCACCAGCGTCATTCCCCCGGTCGGCACCTATGGCGATCTGGAAGCCGCCCTGCGCGAGCGCTACGACCTGCCGGAAGCCGTGGTGGTCGAATGCACCGAGGATCGCGACGGCGCCATCATGGCCCGGATCGGCGAGGCCGCCGCCCATCTCCTTGAAATCACGCTCGCGCCGGGCGAAACGATCGGCGTTTCCAGCTGGAGCCAGACCATCTTCCGTATGGTCGAGAACATCCATCCGCTGAAGAGCGCGCGCGCCAAATTCGTCGTGCAGACGCTGGGCGGCATGGGCGATCCATCGGTGCAGACCCATGCGACGCAGCTGACGACGCGGCTTGCGGGCCTGACCGGCGCCGAACCCAAGCTTCTGCCGGTGCAGGGCGTGACCTCCTCGCGCGAGGCGAAGCTTCTGATGATGGCGGACCCGTTCGTGCGCGAGACGGTTGATCTGTTCGGCAGCATCACGCTCGCCATCGTCGGCATCGGCGCGGTCGAACCGTCCGAGCTTCTGGCGCGCTCCGGCAACATCTTTTCGGCGCGCGAACTGGCCGATCTCGCCGAAGCGGGCGCAGTCGGCGATATCTCGCTGCGGTTTTTCGACATCGACGGCAAGGCGGTCAAGACGCCGCTCGACGATCGGGTCATCGGCCTGCCGCTCGAGGATCTCGCCAAGGTCGACCGGGTGATCGCGCTGGCCGGCGGCGCCAAGAAAGCGGTGGCAATCGCCGGCGCCCTCAAGGTCGGCATCATCGACATCCTCGTCACCGACAAGTTCACGGCGCAGCGGCTGCTGGAGCTGTAGGTCTCCCCTCCCCGTCTCAGGAGGCGAGCATCACCTCGGGCGCGGCGGCAAGCGGCGCGTCGGCGGCGGCAAGCGCGAGCGCCTTGTCGGCGGACAGCGGCCGCGACAGGAAATAGCCCTGCGCCAGGGGGCCGCCCAGCGCCTTGACGGTCTCGTATTCCGCCCGCGTCTCGATGCCTTCGATCACGCAGCCGATGTCGAGATCCGCGCACATCCGCAGCATCGACTTGACGATCTTCTTGCCGGTCGAATTGCTGTCGATGCCGTTGACGAAGCTGCGGTCGATCTTCAGCTTGTCGAGCGGCATTTCGTGGAGATGGGTGAGGCTGGAATAGCCGGTGCCGAAATCGTCGAGCGCAATGCCGACGCCGGCCGCCTTGAACATCAGGGCGACGGTGCGCGCCTGGCCCATATCGGCGAGAATCGCTGTCTCGGTGATCTCGAATTCGACGCGCTGCGGCGCGACGCCGCTGGCCAGCACGATATTGAGCAGCCTCAGTGCCTGCTCGCCGGAGGAGACGTCCCGAGCCGACAGATTGAAGGACAGGCGGATCCCGGACGGCCAGGTCAGCGCGTCTTCGAGCGCCCGGCGCAGCAGCAGCCGGGTCAGCGGATTGATGAAGCCGGACCGTTCGGCCGCCGGAATGAACTCGGCGGGCGAGACATGACCGAGCGTCGGGCTGTACCAGCGGGCCAGGGCCTCGAAGGCGACGAGCCGGCCGGAGGCCATGTCCACGATCGGCTGATAGACGAGCGAGACCTCGTCCTCGTAATTGTGCTTGCCGAAGGCGCGCTCGATGGTCAGGAGGCGGGCGAAGGCCTCGCCATGTTCTTTCGAGAACACCACGACCTCGCCGCGCCCCTGGCGCTTGCTTTCGTACAGCGCGTGATCAGCGCGCTCATAGACGCTGGCGACCGTGGCGTCGGTCGGAGACAGCGCGGCAATGCCGATCGAGGCCGAGAGTTCGATGCGCGCGTCGGCGATCAGAAACGGCTCCGCCAGCGCCGCGCAGACCGCGGCGCCGATATCGACCGCCGCCGCGAGCCCGCCCTGCCGCGTGATATAGCCGAACTCGTCGCCGCCGAGGCGGGCAAAGAAGGTCTGATGCGCGGGCCGGTCCGCGCCCTGCGGTCCCGAGCCGCCCAGCCGCAGCAGGCGGTCCGCGACCTGGATGAGCAGATCGTCGCCCGTTCCGTGCCCGAAAATGTCGTTGACCGGCTTGAACCCGTCGAGATCGATCAGGCCGACGCAGATCGCGTGCCGGTCGAGGCTGTTATGGTCGTGCCCGGCCTGATGATCCGCCTGATGGTCGGATTCCAGCTCGGCAAAGAAACGGCGCCGGTTGGGCATGGATGTCAGGCTGTCCTGGTTCGCCAGCAGCTTGTTTTCCTCGTTCAGCGCCAGAAGCGTGCGCTTGGAGGAGATCAGCGCCAGAAAATCCCGGTACTGGACCGAGAGAACGGCGATCATCGCGGCGGACACGAGGACGAGATCGACCGCCATGGCGATGAACACCAGGTTTCCGGTCATGCCAAAATAGGCGGCGAAAGCGAGGCTGACGATGACCGTGACCGCAAGGGCGGCCGACAGAAGATGCGACAGGCAGAAGATGCAGCCGATGACCGTGATGCCCATATAGAAGGCGACATGGCTGCGATGCAACATCTCGCCATAGGGCGCGAGACAGAGCCCCCAGGCGGCAAAGGCGGCGGCGAGCACCCAGGAGAGCGCATTGGCCTTGCGCAAAGCCCGGAGCGCATCGAGGTTGGCCGTCGGCCGCAGGCCCTCGATCCACCAGTAGAGGATGCGCACCGCACAGACCAGGGTGAGGAAGGCCGGGATATAGATCGTCAGAAAGGCCGGCGCGATCGCGATATGGGTCGCGGCGAGGCCCCAGCTGTTGACGAGCAGGATGAAATACATGAGCGGGATCTGCTTGGAGAAGGCCGCATATTGCGCCTTTACCAGGTCCGGATCGTCGCCCTGAACCCCGAATATCGAAAAGAGTGCGCGTAACGCCATACCATGTCCAAATGCGCTTTTTGGAACCTCATGTCCCCCGTCACGAAGACCGACATCACCCCCGCCGGCCGATGATGCCCGTATTGCATTAATATGACGCAACCGATCGACCTTAACGGCGGGTAAAGCCCTGCCTTGCCGACGGGGGCGGCGACGGCGGATCGCCCGGACCTCGGCTCCCGTGCGGCGCACGGGCTCGACACAGGCCCGACGGCAGGCGACGCGCGTTGCGCCTGTTCGATCACCGCCGTGAATCGAACGCGCGGGATCGATTCAAAAGTCTCGTTGGACCGGGCCACTGTGGCGCGCGAGCATGGGCCCCATGAAAACCTCCCGTTACCACCTGCATCTTGAGCGCTGCGACCCCGCGCGCAACATGGCCCGCTTCTATGCGCTCTCGCTCGAACCGTCGCTGTTCGGAGAGATCGTGCTGGTGCGCCGCTGGGGACGGATCGGCGCGTCCGGCCGCTCGCGCCTCGACGTCTATGCGGACGAGACGACCGCGATCCGCGCGATGCTGGCGCTGCTCCGGCAGAAGCGGGCCCGCGGCTATGCTGTGGGACAGTGGGGAGTTAGGGCAGGGCGCCGGCACGCTGCCCGGCGAGAAAGTTGACAGCTGTCAACTTTTCGATCGACCGCGCCGACCCTCCCGATGAAAGTTGACAGCTGTCAACTTTCATCTCCCTTGCCGTCCAAGGCCCGCACGAAGCGGGGAGAAAAACACCGAAAACCGCGTGTCTTTTCAAGGAACGGCATGCCCGTTTTTCCCCGCTGTCGCACCCTGCGCCATGCTGAGCGTGCCGAACATCCCGGTCGACGGACAACAGCGCATTGGGAAGGGACGGTGATCAAAAGACTCCCCATCAAAAATCGCTTGACGCGACTCGGACGCGGCCTCAGCTTCTAACGCCTGAGGGCGGATATCGAGGCCGTCGGCGTAACGGGCTTCCTCCTCTGTATATAAGGCGGCCCGACGTATACAGTGAGGATCGAGAATCGCTTTGCCGCGATTCTCGATCCTTATCGAACGCAGATCATCGATCATCCGCCGGTCCTGCCCAACCTGCAAGACGGCCGACAGCGAGGAAAGACACGACATGGCCCAACCGGCCCCCACGACCCGCAGCGGCCCGAAAGACGAGGCGCCCTCGCCCTCGGCGGATCTGACGATCGCGGCAGATGCGAGCGCGCTGTCGGAACAGCTCAAAGCCATGCGCGAACGGCTGTTCCCCCCGACCTCGACGAAGACGCTGCGATCGTTCTCCTCCGGCGAGGCGGCCAAGCTCATCGGCGTGTCCGACGGCTATCTGCGCCAGCTGTCGCTGGCCGGCGAGGGGCCGCAGCCCGAAACCGGGGCGGGCGGGCGCCGCTTCTACTCTCTGGCCGATATCAATGCGCTGCGGGTGCATCTCTCCGATCAGGCCATGGCCAAGGGCAATGTCGCCAAGGCGCGCGCCTATCTCCCGCGGCGAGATGCCGAGGCCGGCGAGCGGCTGCAGGTCATCTCGGTCACCAATTTCAAGGGCGGCTCCGGCAAGACGACCTCGGCCGTGCATCTCGCGCAATATCTGGCGCTCACCGGCCACCGGGTGCTCGCCATCGATCTCGATCCGCAGGCCTCGCTCTCGGCGCTGTTCGGCTACCAGCCGGAGCTCGATCTCACCGGCAACGACACGCTCTATGGCGCGATCCGCTACGACGCGGAACAGCGGTCCTTGTCCGATGTCATCCGCCAGTCCTATTTCCCCGGGCTCGATCTCGTGCCCGGCAATATCGAGCTTCAGGAATTCGAACATGTGACGCCGCAGGCGCTGGCCGACCGGCAGTCGGGCCGGGACGGGGGCACGGACACCGGACCTCTGTTCTTTGCCCGCATCCAGGCGGTGCTCGGCACGGTGGAGGCGGATTACGACGTCGTCGTCATCGATTGCCCGCCGCAGCTCGGCTATCTCACGCTTTCCGCGCTCTGCGCCTCCACCTCCGTCATCGTCACCGTGCACCCGCAGATGCTGGACATCGCCTCGATGAACCAGTTCCTGTTCATGACCGCCGATCTTCTCTCGGTGGTGCGCGATGCCGGCGGCACGCTGAATTTCGATTTCCTGCGCTATCTCGTCACCCGCTTCGAGCCGAATGACGGGCCGCAGGCGCAGATCGTCGGCTTCATGCGCTCTTTGTTCGGCGAGCGCGTGCTGACGGCGCCGATGGTGAAATCCACCGCCGTCTCGGATGCGGGCCTCACCAAACAGACGCTCTACGAAGTGGGGCGCGAGAATTTTACCCGCGCGACCTACGACCGCGCGGTGGAATCGATGAATGCCGTCAACAGCGAGATCGAAACGCTGGTGCACGCGGTGTGGAACCGCTGATGGCAACGGATAATGCGATCGAGCCCACAGGGACGACCGGCACTGCGGTCGGGACGGCGGGCCGGGGCTTGGAAAGGACGGGACGGATGGCGGCGAACCGCAAGAGCGAACTGAAGGCCTTGTTTGGCGGCGGGCTCGGCCCGTCCGATGCGGCACGGGCGGCGGAGGCGCAGAAGGCGTCTCCCGAAGGTGCGGCGCCCGAGCGGAAATCGGCCGATCCGACCGGCGACGGTCTGCCCCCGGCCACACAGAGCGAGAGCGCACGGGGCGAGGGCGCACCGGCCCTGCCGCAGACGCGCAGCGCATCGGGCGCCGTCAAGGCCATGGGGCTGTCGCTGAACGCGATCACCCGCGAGGCGGAGGAGGCGCGCGTGCTGCGCCAGGCGCTGTCGGAGGGCGAGCGCGTCGTCACCGTCGACGCCACCCGCATCGAGGCCTCCTTCGTCGAGGACCGGCTGATGATCGAAGGCGTGATCGACCCCGATTTCGAAGCGCTGGTCCAGAGCATGCGCGAGACCGGGCAGCAGGTGCCGGTGCTGCTGCGGCCGCATCCCGACAAGCCGGGTTTCTACCAGACCGCCTACGGCCACCGCCGCATTCGCGCCGCCACCCGTCTGCGCCGTCCGGTCAAGGCGATCATTCGCACGCTCACCGATGACGAACTGGTTCTGGCGCAGGGCAAGGAGAATGCCGAGCGCCGCAACCTCTCCTTCATCGAGCGGGCGCTGTTTGCGAGGAACCTCGCCGAACGCGGCTTCGACCGCCGGATGATCGGCGATGCGCTGGCGGTGCAGAAGAGCGAGCTGTCGCGCCTGATGCAGGTGATCGAGAGCGTGCCCAACAATTTCGTCCGTTTCATCGGCCCGGCGCCGAAGGTCGGCCGCGAACGCTGGATGAAGCTCGGCGAGATCCTGTCGAAGGAAGCCCGGCAGGTGCAGGGCATGGACGTGGTCTATTCCCCGAAATTCAAGGCGGCCGACAGCGACCGGCGCTTCCAGATCCTGTTTTCCCACCTGGATTCGCTGAGCCGGCCCGAAAAGGTCAAGCACGGGGCAGGGGGCGCACGGCAGATCCAGGCGGATGCCGACCGCACGCTGACGGATGCGCGCGGCCGGATCTTTGCCCGGCTCAAGGTGGAGGGCGGCGCGACCCGGATCGAGTTTGCGGACGGCACGCCCACAGCCTTCATCGAGGCGGCGACAGCCCTTCTCGTCGAGGCGCACGAGACGTTCCAGCGCGACGAGCCATTCCAGCGCGACGAGACCGGCGAGAGCTGAGCCCGGCGCGCAGACACCCATTGCCGCCCTTGTCCTCGAAAAGGACCGGGCGGCGGCAAGGCCCAGTACATCGACCCGGGCTTGAGCGGATCTGAACCAGAAAAGGACGACCAAGAGAGCAAGAAAAAAGGCCCCCAAAACGTCACCGTCATGGAAGCCCTCTTCAATCTAAGCAGTTCAAGAGAATCACTTCCGACCAGCAAAGTCAAGAGTCAGCGGCAGAAATGCCGATCGGCGGAGCCATGACCGGATAGACCCGGTTTCGCGGCAAAACCTTCTGACCTCGAGGACACCTGTGCCTGAACGCCTTGATAACAAGGCTTTCAGCGAAGGGAGACGTGTGCCGTGCCGGGGGAGGCTTGCCTCCCAACGGAGATGGAGAGATGGAGATTTTTGCAACGACGCCGTTCGGCGGCGCACGGCTGACTGCGCGCAATGTGGCACTGCGCGCCGATCTCGAACGGCGACGCGCGCGCCTTCCCGCAGGTGACGACGGCCCTCAAGCAGCGCAGGCGGAGAAATACCGCATCATCCGGGCGCTCAGCGAAGCCCGGCCGGTCTGGGGCCTGTCGGACCGCACGATCGCGGTGCTGGAGGCGCTCGCAAGCTTCCACCAGGATCGTCATCTCGACGGCCGCGCGCCGATCATCGTCTTTCCCTCCAATGCGGAACTGTCGCTGCGGGCCCGCGGCATGTCGCCGGCGACGCTCCGCCGGCATCTCGCCAGCCTGGTCGAGGCCGGGCTGATCCTGCGGCGTGACAGCGCCAACGGCAAGCGCTACTGCCGCCGCGACGACCGCGGCACGGTGGAGAGCGCCTTCGGCTTCGATCTGGCGCCGCTCGCGCTCAGGGCCGAGGAGATCCTCTCAAGCGCCGCTCTGGTGCGCGACACCGCCCGCCGCATCGCACGGCTGCGCACCGAGATCTCCCTGCATCTGCGCGATATCGCCAAGATCATCGATGCCGCCGCCACGGAGGGTTTTGCGACGCTGGACGCCACCCTCTGGCAGGATGGTCTCGAGCGCCTGCGCGGGCTGTCCGGCCGGGTCCTGCGCAACGGCACCGAGGCGCATCTCTCCGCTCGCCGCGCCGCCCTCGTCGCCTTGCGCGCCGAGGTGGAAGCCGGCTACCTCGCCGCAGTTTCGCACGAGAAAATGAGCGCCAATGACACCCAATCTGAGCCCCACATTCAGAGTTCAGACTCAGAAAACTCTTTTGATAGAGGCCGGGACAGAATCGAAACAGCAGCCGAAACAGCAGCCGAAACCGAAAACGCCATCGCACCGGAACGCAAATCGGCCGGCATCGCGCTCAACGATTTCCTGAAACTCTGCCCTGATATCGTCGATTACGCTCGGGGCGGCGTCTCCGGCTGGTCAGATGTGATCGGCGCGGCATCGGTCGTGCGCACCATGCTCGGCATCAGCCCAAGTGCCTGGTTTGCCGCACAAAAAGCCATGGGCGAGATCGGGGCAGCCATCGTGATGGCCGGGATTCTGCAGCGAAGCGCCGCGATCCGTTCGCCCGGCGGCTATCTGCGCGACCTCACCGCACGCGCCGAAGACGGCCGGTTCTCGATCGGGCCGATGCTGAAAGCGCTCGGATGACGGCGGGCGGGGCAAAGCGGGACATGCAAACGGTGAGCCGGATAACGATAGGACCATCGCTCAGCCACGTGACGGCCGTGGCGGCTGCAAAAGGCGAGAGGACAATGCGGGCGGATCAGGAACGGCGTCGGCTGCTGAAGACAGCGAAAAGCCCCGTGGGGTCACTGTCACGGGGCCTTGAGGATTTCGCGGCGGCAGGCGATGCGGCGGCGTCCGGCGGTGGGGAGTGGGCGGAAAACAGCGTCTCAGTGCAGGCCGAAGGCGTTCAACAGCTGCTCGCGCAGTTTGACGAAGCGGGGTTCGCTGCGGCTGCGGGGGCGGGGCAGATCGACGACGATCTCGCGGGTGCTCTCGCCCTTCTCGCGCGGCAGGATCAGCACGCGATCGGCGAGGAAGACGGCCTCTTCGAGATCGTGGGTGACGAGGATCATCGTCACGTTTTCCTCGCGCCAGATGCGGGAGAGCTCCTCCTGCAGCGTGATCTTGGTCATCGCGTCAAGCGCGCCGAAGGGCTCGTCGAGGAGCAGGATCTCGGGCTTCACCGCCAGCGCCCGGGCGATGCCGACGCGCTGGGCCATGCCGCCGGAGAGCTGGGCCGGCAGGGCATCGGCGAAATCGGCCAGGCCGACGAGATCGACGTAATGGCGGGCGCGCTGCCGGGCTTCGGCTTTCGTCGCGCCGCGGTTTTCGAGCGGGAAGGCGATATTGTCGAGCACGGTCAGCCAGGGCAGGAGGCGCGGCTCCTGGAAGACCACGGCCCGATCCGTTCCGACGCCCGCCACGCGCGTGCCGTCGATCAGCACCGCGCCCTGATCCGCCGTTTCCAGCCCGGCGATGACCCGGAGAAGCGTGGTCTTGCCAGAGCCGGACGCGCCGACGATGGACAGCACCTCGCCGGCCTCGACATGGTGGCTGACGCGATCGAGCACGGGAAAGGGCCGGCCGTTGATGGTGTAGGACTTGGACAGGTCGCGGATCGTCACCGCGCCACCCGCGGGCGTCTTGCCACCGTGCCGCTCGGTTGCGTGGCTTTGGGTCGAGGGTCGGTCTGCCGTTTCCGGTTCTGCGAGGGCCATGATGTCGTTCCTCAGTTGGCGGCGGCAAAGGTGGCGGGATCGTAGAGAATGTCCTCGGCCTTCAGCTGGCCTTCGCGCAGCGAGCCGCCGCGGGTGAGGATGTCGATCCAGAACTGCAGGTCGCGGGGAATGGCCTTGCCGCCCTCGCGCACGCCGTAGCCGGTAAAGTACTGGGCGATCTCGGGGTTTTCGTTGCGCGCGGTCAGCGCCGTCTTCAGGAGGGCGCGGGTTTCGTCCGGATGCAGGCGGGCATATTCGAGCGCGGCCTGGGATTTCTCGACGAAGATCCGGGCGGCATCGGGATGCGCCTTGATCCAGTCGCGGCGCAGCACGACGAAGCCGCCGGCGATCTCGCCGAGCACGTCGGTATCGCCGAACACCTTCTGCAGCGGGCCGTTCTTCAGCGCAGCCCCCTCGAAGGTCTTCTGCCAGTAGCCGAAGGCGGAGACATCGACCTGTTTCGAGCGCAGCACCTGTTCGAGTTGCGGGCCCGGCACGACGACGAGCTTGGCCGCATTTTCCGGCAGGCCGACGGAGTGCAGGGCCTCGCGCACGGTGTAGTCGAGATGGGCGCCGAGCGTGTTGACGGCGATGGTCTTGCCCTGGAGATCCTTGATCGAGGTGATCGGGCTGCCTTCCAGCGTGTAGAAGATGCTTTCCGTGCCCTTGTTGATGCCGTTCGAGGCATAGGCGGCGACGAAATCATTGCCGCCGGCAATCGAGTTCAGCACGGCCGCCGTCGCGGCGCTGCCAAGCTCGACATCGCCCGAGGCGAGCGCGAACAGCGAGGCCGGGCCGCCCTGGGCATAGCCGACATTCTGGAACGTGATGCCGGTATCCTTGAAATAGCCGAGCGCATCGGCCAGCTCATGGGCGGACAGGCTGCCCTGGCTCGCGAGATAGCGGATCGTGACCGGCTCGGAGGCGGCAAGCGCGGTGCTGGCGGGTGCTGAGAGCGCCAGACCGGTGGCGAGGGCGGCAAGCTGGCCGAAGAGGCGGCGGGACATCTGCATGGGGGGCTCCGGAAGATCGGGGGAGGGGAGAGATGGGGCGACGAGGGGAGGGGGTACGACGAGAGGATGGCGATCACGCCGGGAGGCGCGACCAGCGGCAGAGCCGGGCCTGCAGCGTCTCCAGCAGGAGATTGGCAAGCAGCCCGAGCAGCGCCAGCAAGAGGATGGCGGCGAACATCAGCGGGATCTGGAAATTGTACTGCGCGTTCATCACCTGGAAACCGATGCCGGAATTGGCGCCGATCATCTCGGCCGCGATCAGCAGGAGAAGCGCCGTCGTGGCGCTGAGGCGCAGGCCGACGAAGATCTGCGGCAGGGAGGCCGGCAGTACGACGCGGCGAAACACGGTGAGCCGGCCGGCGCCATAGACGCGGGCCATTTCCACCAGCTTCGCATCCACCTGCTTGACCCCGCCGATGGTGGCGAGAAGGATCGGAAACAGCGTCGCCCAGAAGATGACGAAGATCTTCGAGGTCTCGCCGAGCCCGAGCATGAGGATGAAGACCGGGTAGAGCGCCAGCGCCGAGGTCTGGCGGAAGAGCTGGAGGATCGGGCCGAGGCTGTGCTCGACGATGCGGATCTGGCCCATGAACAGGCCGAGCGGAATGCCGAGCCCGACGGCCGCCCCGAAGGCGATGCCGGAGCGCTGCAGGCTGATGGCGATGTCGTTGGCAAAGGTGCCGACCGTCACCCCCGTCCAGAGCGCCCGCACGATCGCGTCGAGCGGCGGCAGCACGGCCGGGTTGGACCAGCCAAGCGCCGGCGCCACCTGCCAGAGGACGGCAAAGGCCGCCAGCAGGCCGAACCGTGCAAAGAGCCGCCGGGCCAGCGCGCCGGCCCCTGCCAGCCGGGCGATTGCCAGCCGCGCGATGGCCGCGCGATCCGGCGACGACCCTGATGACGGCTGGGAAGGCTCCGTCTTTCCGGCCTCCGCCACGCCGGGCGCGCGCAGCAACGCCCCTTGCCCTGATCCTGATATGGGCCCTGATACGGGTGCTGGCCTTTGCCGGGCGTGCGGACGGTGCCACAGGCCGACGCCGGCATGGCGCGGCAGGATCACGGGCTGCGGGGTCTCGAGCGTCATGGGGGCATCCTGTTGCAAAGAGGGAGAGCGAGCGATCGAAGGGCCGAGGCAAAAGCCAGACGAACGTCCAGGCAAAAGTTAAAGGTCAGCGTCACCGGGTCTATTCGGCGGCCGCAGCGTAGGGTTGGCGCCAGCGCGTGTGCGGATAGGGCAGGCCGAGATTGTCGCGCAGCGTGCGGCCTTCATAGGCCGTGCGGAACAGGCCGCGGCGCTGCAGCTCGGGAATGACGAGATCGACGAAATCGTTCAGCCCGGTCGGCAGCCAGGGCGGCAGGATGTTGAAGCCGTCGGCCCCCTCGTTCTCGAACCAGTCCTGCAGCGTATCGGCGATCTCGACGGCCGAGCCGACCAAAGTGAAATGGCCGCGGGCCGAGGCGATCCACTGATAGAGCTGGCGGATGGAGAAACCGTTCTCGTCGGCGATCTGGCGGATCAGCGCCTGCCGGCTCTTCATGCCCTCGGTCGGGGCGACGGGCGGCAGGGGGCCGTCGAGATCGAGGCCGCGGAGGTCGAGTTCGCCGCCGGTCAGCGCCTTGATAAGGGCGAGCCCGTCCTCCTCGACGATCAGGCCGGTGAGCTTTTCGTATTTCTCCTGCGCCTCGGCCCGCGTGCGGCCGATGAAGGGCGAGACGCCCGGCATGACCAGGACATGCGCCGGATCGCGGCCGAGGCCTGTCGCCCGCGTCTTGATATCGCGGTAGAAGTCCTGCGCGGTTTCGAGCTTCTGGTGGGCGGTGAAGATCACCTCCGCGGTGGAGGCGGCGAGATCGCGCCCGTCTTCGGACTGGCCGGCCTGCACGATGACCGGATGGCCCTGCGCCGAGCGCAGCACGTTGAGCGGGCCTTCGACCTTGAAATGCTCGCCCTGGTGATCGATCCGGTGAACCTTGTCGACATCGAAATAGACGCCGCGGTCGCGATCGCGGACGAAGGCGTCGTCCTCGAAGCTTTCCCACAGCGCCTTGACCACCGCCACATGCTCGGCCGCGCGGCGATAGCGCGCCGCGTGCGGCAGCTGCCGGTCGCGGTTGAAGTTGCGCGCCGCCGCTTCCGTTGCCGTGGTCACCACGTTCCAGCCGGCACGGCCGCCCGAAATCAGGTCGAGCGAGGCGAACTTGCGGGCCAGCGCATAGGGCTCCTCATAGGTGGTGGAGGCCGTGGCGATGAAGCCGATATGCGTGGTGAACGGGGCGATCGCCGAAAACAGCGTCACCGGTTCGAAGCCGACGACCCGCGCATTTCCGCCCTCGACCCCGCCGCCGAAGGCGACCGCCAGACCGTCGGCCAGAAAATAGGCATCGAACAGGCCGCGCTCGGCCGTCTGCGCCAGCTCGATATGGAATTTCAGATTGGTCGCGCCGTCGAGCGGCTGATCGGGATGCCGCCAGGCCGCGATATGCTGCCCGCCGCCGGGAAGAAAGGCTCCAAGTTTGATCTGCCGTGCCATGACATGCCCCTTCAGGTTCCAATGCCGCGCCGCACCCGGCCGCAACGGGGCAATTATCAAAGTTCATCTACAGACTTTATAGAGTAATTTTTTCGAAGAATGGACGCTGGGCGAACGGAAATTTCAGGAGAGGCGCGTGCGGTAGAACGGGGGTGGGGGGAAGATCTCTCCCGCCCGACGGCGCGGTGGGGGGAGGAATGGCCTAGGGAACGTGGCATCCGGCCGGCCGCGCTTTACCGTTGCGGGCAGCCCAGCTCTTCAGGCGTAGCCCGTTGAGCTTGATGAAGCCTTCCGCATCATGATGATCGTAGGTGCCCGAACCCTCTTCGAAGGTAACGAGATCCATCGAATAAAGCGAGTTTGCCGAGTTGCGAGCGATCAAATTTGCTGAACCTTTGTAAAGCCTGAGCGTGACCTCGCCGCTGACATGGATCTGGCTCTGATCGATCAAAGCCTGCAGCATCTCCCGCTCCGGAGAAAACCAGAAGCCATTATAGATCAGCGCGGCATAACGCGGCATGATGTCGTCCTTCAAATGAGCGGCAGCGCGATCGAGCGTGATCGACTCGATCCCGCGATGTGCATCGAGCAAGATCGTGCCGCCGGGTGTCTCGTAGACGCCACGGGATTTCATGCCGACGAACCGGTTTTCAACCAGATCGACCCTGCCGATCCCGTGCTTGCCGCCCAACCTGTTGAGTTCTGTCAGAAGTGCAGCCGGCGTCAGGGCGATGCCATTCACCGAAACGGCATCCCCTTTCTCAAAACCGATGACGACGGTCTCTGGTTCGTCCGGCGCATTCAGGGGATCGACTGTTCGCTGATAGACATCGTCAGGTGCAATCGCTGAGGGATCCTCCAGGATTTTTCCTTCCGTCGAGGTATGCAGGAGGTTCGCATCGATCGAGAAGGGCGCTTCTCCGCGCTTGTCCTTCGGAATCGCAATTCCGTGCTGTTCGGCATACGCGATCAACTGCGTGCGGGATTGAATAGTCCACTGCCGCCAGGGGGCGATGATTTCGATCGACGGATCGAGCGCATTGGCCGCCAATTCGAAGCGCACCTGATCATTGCCCTTGCCGGTGGCGCCATGAGCGATGGCGTCGGCGCCAACCTCGCTTGCAATGCGGACAAGATGTTTGGCGATCAGCGGCCGTGCAATGGAGGAACCCAGGAGATAGCGACCCTCGTAGAGCGTATTGGCGCGAAACATCGGAAAAACGAAGTCACGAACGAACTCCTCGCGAACATCGATAATCCGAATGTCCTTGACGCCAAGCCGCTCGGCCTTTTCGCGGACGGGCTCCAGCTCCTCGCCTTGGCCCAGATCCGCCGTGAACGTGACCACGTCGCAACGATACGTCTCCTGCAGCCACTTCAGAATGATGGAGGTGTCCAGCCCTCCCGAGTAGGACAGCACGATCTTCCCTATCGTTCTCGTTATCATCTTCGCCTCCATGTTGAACGTGCAAAACGATAGATCAAAGCCCGCGCAATGAGATCGCAAAGAATTCACCGATTTGAAGAAATTTGGCATATTATGCTAATAATGTTTCTGATGGAGCCATATCGTGTCATTTCGATTCGACGAGATCGACCGCCGTATTCTGAAGGTACTCCAGCGGGACGGCCGCATGTCCAATATCGACCTGGCGAGGGAAGTGGGCCTCTCGCCTTCGCCATGCTTGCGCCGTGTCCGGCTTTTGGAAGAAGCGGGGATCATTGATCGCTACGTCGCGGTTCTCGATCCGACGAAAGTGGGCGCCGGCCTGACGGTGTTTGCCCGCGTCTGGTTCAAAACGCAGGATGCACAGGTTACGCTTCAATTTGCGGAAGCCATCAGACGCCTACCGGAAGTCATGGAATGCTACCTGACCACCGGAGAGTGCGACGCTATCCTGCGCATCGTGACCGCCGACCTCCACAGCTATTGGCGTTTCCAGGCGGATCACCTGACGCGTATTGCAAGCGTCCTGAACGTCAAAACGGATGTTCCGATGGAAACGATCAAGCGGAGTTTCGAATTGCCGTTGGCAGTATCGTCCTGATCACGTGACTCTGGCGCGTCGCTGCGCGATATCCCTCCAGACCGGCCGGAATGCTTCCGCCCGAGAAGACCCGCAACCGCATCGCGTTCGCGAAATATCGCGGTCCGGCGTTCGGGTTTCGGTGGCGCGGCGGGGGAGGGATGGCTTATAGAGCGGGCATCCGGACGGCGCGGGGCGGCGCCCGAAACATGTCCGCAGGGAACGACAGCGATGACGACAGAGAACCGACCGCGCGAGATCTATGCGATCGCCGACATTCACGGACGCGCCGATCTGCTCGACGCGCTGCTCGGCTTCATCGCGCAGGATGCCGCCCGGCAAGGATCGAGCCCCGTCCTCGTCTTCCTCGGCGATCTCATCGACCGCGGGCCGGAAAGTCCGCGGGTGCTCGATCAGGTCTCGGCGGCGCTCGATTTCTATCCGGGCTCGCGGCTGATCCTCGGCAATCACGATTATTATCTGCGCGAGCTTCTGCGCGGCACGCTGGCACCGGAGGATGCGGTCAACTGGCTGGATTGGGGCGGTGTTGCCACGCTCAGCGCCTATTCGAACCGGCCGGTGCCGGATCTCGACAATATCGCGGCCGAGATCCGCGCCGCCCATCCGCATCATGTCACGCTTCTGGAAACGGCGCTGACCTACAAGGAGATCGGCCGCTTCTGCTTCGTCCATGCCGGCATCCGGCCGGGGGTCGCGCTTCTGCTGCAGACCGAATACGACCTGCGCTGGATCCGCGCCGGCTTCCTCGATCACACCGACGTCTTCGACCATGTGGTGCTGCACGGCCACACGATCACAGCCTCGCTGCGGCCGGAAATTCACGCCAACCGCATCGCGCTCGACACCGGTGCCTACCGCACCGGCCGCCTGACCGCCGCCGTGATCCGCGACGACGCCCTGTCGCACTTCGTCTCGACCGAGGTGGACGGGACGGGCGCCATCCACGTCGGCGAATGGCGCCCGTGAGGGGATGCGGGGTTTCGCGTCAACGCGCGGCTCAGGTCCGCGTGATCGAGACGCCGCCATCGACCAGCATGGCGGTGCCGCTGACGAAGCTCGAATCGTCTGAGGCGAGGTAGAGGACGGATCGGGCCAGTTCCTCGGGCGTCGCCACGCGCTTCAGGGCGTGAAGCTGGGTCACGAAGGCCACTTTCTCGGGCGTGTTGTTCATTTCGCGGTACATGTCGGTATCGACCGCGCCCGGCAGCACGGCGTTGACACGGACGTTCTTCGGTCCGAATTCCGCAGCCAGCACCTGGGTGAGGCCGATCAGGCCCGACTTGCTGGCGGCATAGGCGGCAACGCCGGGAAAGGCGAAGCTGTATCCGACGAAGGTCGATGTGAAGATCACCGAGCCGCCGCCGTTGCGCTCCATCTGCGCGATCTGGTGCTTGGCCGCAAGGAAGGAGGCGGTCAGGTTGATCGTCAGCGCCTCGGCAAAGCCCGCTTCCGAAACGCCGGTGCTCGGCCCCGCTTCGCCCATGATGCCGGCATTGTTGAAGGCGATGTCGAGCCGGCCATAATGCTCGACGGCGGTGGCGACGAGCGCCCGGTGATAGTCTTCCGAGCGGACATCGCCGGCAAGCGCGATGGCGGTTCCGCCGTCGGCGGCGATCTCCGCGACCAGCCGGTCGAGTTCGGCCGGGCGGCGGGCGCCGACGACGACCTTCGCACCCTCGGCGGCAAAGAGCTTGGCCGTTGCGCGGCCGATGCCGGCGCTCGCACCGGTGACGATGGCGACTTTTTCTTCCAGACGGGGCATTTTTGATCTCCAGGATGGCGTTGGGCCGAAGTTGGCGTCCAAAGCGTAAGCGGAAGATGGCATTTCCGCCGCGTTCGGATTAGCCTCCGATCGGCGGAACTCGAATTCGGAAATGCCGAACGTGATCAGGGTCGAAGGCATAACGGCGTTTGTGGCGGTGGTGGAATCCGGTTCCGTGAGCGAGGCGGCACGCCGGCTGCGCCTGTCGAAATCGGTGGTCAGCGAAAGGCTGGCCGAGCTCGAACGGTCGCTCGGCGGCATGCTGCTGCACCGCACGACGCGCAAGCTGACCCTGACGGAGGACGGCCTTGCCTTTCTCGGTCGCGCCACCCGCATCCTGGAGGAGATCGAACAGGCAGCGGCCGAGATGAGCGAGCGGCGCGGCACGCTCTCAGGCCCCGTGCGGCTCGCCGCACCCGTCACCTTCGGGCGCATGCATCTCGGGCCGGCGCTCTATCCGTTTCTGGCGGCGCATCCCGGCATCGAGCTGGTGCTCGACCTGAACGACCGGCGCGTCGATGTCGCCTCGGACGGCTATGACGCGATCATCCGCCATGGGCCGATCGCAGACTCGCGTCTCGTCGTGTGGACGCTCAGCCGCAGCCGCCGATTGCTGGTCGCCTCCCCGGATTATCTGCTGCGCAACGGCGTGCCGAAGACGCTCGCCGATCTCGATCGGCACAAGGCGATCTTCTATACCAACCGGGGCGTGGCCGACTGGCGGTTTGCCACCCCGGAGGGGCCGGCCGTGGTGCGCGCCCGGCAGGCCGTGGGCATGAACAATGGCGACATGATGCGCGACGCGGCCATTGCCGGGCTCGGCATCGCCCTCCTGCCGGTCTTCATCGTCGGGCCGTCGGTGCGCGAGGGGTTGCTCAGCGAGATCGTCATCGACCACGAGCCGGAGGTGGAATTCATCTATATGGCCCATCCGGAGGGGCGAAACCCCTCGGCCAAGCTGCGCGCGGTGGCCGATCACCTGCGCAAGACCTTCGGCGATCCGCCCTATTGGGACGGATGATCGCGGGCGTCGGGTTTTCGGCGGATCTCGCGCCGCCGGGAACCCCGGTCCCGGACATCGAGGCCTTGCGCTTCCGCCCGACCGCCCCACATGCTCGACACGCGCAGCGTTCCGCCGCGCGGCCACGCAACATGAAAGAAGGGTCTGACATGGGCCAGATGATCAAGCTGACGGCCGCCGATGGCGTGACGATCGGTGCCTACAAAGCCGAGCCTGACGGCGCGCCGCGCGGGGCGATCGTCCTGCTGCAGGAGATTTTCGGGGTGAACGCCCATATCCGGCGGGTCGCCGACCGGTTTGCGGGCGACGGCTATCTCGTCGTCGCCCCTGCTCTGTTCGATCGCGTCGAGCCCGATGTCGAACTCGGCTACGATGCCGAGGCCTTCCCGTCGGCCGTCGCGCTCGTCCAGCGGGTCGATCACGCCAAGAAGCCGCTCGATGTCGCCGCGGCGGTGACGGCGGCGTCGGAGGGCGGCAAGGTGGCGGTCGTCGGCTATTGCTGGGGCGGGTCGCTCGCCTATGACGCGGCCTGTTCGGCCGCGGGCGTGACGGCTGCCGTCGGCTATTACGGCGGCAACATCGCCAAATCGCTCGACCGTACGCCGAAGGTGCCGCTGATCCTGCATTTCGGCGAGCATGACGATCATATCCCCCTGCGCGACGTGGACGCGATCCGCGCCGCCCTGCCGGATGTGCCGATCTACACCTATGATGCCGGTCACGGTTTCAATTGCGACGCGCGCGCGTCCTTCGATGCGCCGAGCGCCGCCAAGGCGCTGGAGCGCACACTCGCCTTCCTGTCGGAGACGGTGGGGTAGACGCCGCACGCTCTCAAGACCGGCATATCCCATCGACATCTCCCGTTCTGCAGGCTGAGATGGGATATGCCAGCCGTCTAAGGCGGCAGGGATCAGAGGACTTCGATCATGGAACAGGGCGTCGTCTTCCGGAGCAATCGAAGCCAGGCCATCCGCCTGCCGAAGGCGGTGGCGCTGCCGGACGATGTCAAGCGCGTCGATATCGTCGCGGTCGGGCGCACGCGGATCATCGCGCCGGCGGGCGAGGTCTGGGACAGCTGGTTCGACGGACCGGAGGCGAGCGGGGATTTTATGGACGAGCGGAACCAGCCGGCCGGCCAGGCGCGCGAAGCCTTCTGATGCTCCGCTACATGCTGGACACGAATATCTGCATCTATACCATCAAGAACCGGCCGCCTGCCGTGCGCGATGCGTTCAACCGCCACTCCGGTCAACTGTGCATCAGCGCGGTCAGCCTGATGGAACTGCTCTACGGGGCCGAGAAATCGGTAAGCCCGGCGGCCAATCTGCAGGTGGTCGAGGGCTTTGCCGCGCGGCTCGACGTGCTGCCTTACGATGAACTGGCGGCCGGCCACACCGGACAATTGCGCGCTGAACTCTCCCGGGCGGGGACGCCGATCGGCCCCTACGACCAGCTGATCGCCGGCCACGCCCGGTCGCGCGGCCTGACCCTCGTCACCAACAACCGCCGCGACTCCACCCGCGTCCCCGGCCTGCGGGTCGAGGACTGGACCGGGTAGAGGGTCGCACGTCGCGTGGAGACCGCTGAGCGCAACGTCGACACGGTCGCGACGATTGAATGTCGATCCGGGGAGGTCGAGGCGCCCGGCGACTCACCCAGTTGACAGCTGTCAACTGGTATCAGGGAAAGCGCCTGCGGACGGGGCCGGTCTTCGGCCGGCCGGTGCCTCAGGCGTGGAGCGTTTCGAAATCGAAGTCGAAGCGGGTGTCGTTCAGGACGGCGGTGACGATGGCTTGGGCGAGGGGGAAGGCGAGGGGGGAGGCGGGGGTGGCGTTGGCGGCCGTTTCGAGCAAAGCGGCGACGACGCGGGCGGTGTCGATGCCCTCGACGGTCTCGTTGGCCAGTTCCTGCGTCACCGCCTCTGCGACCGTGCGGTCGCGGCCGAGGCTGTGGCCGAGGCGGCTGTTGCGGCCGCCGCCGACGGTCACGTGGAGATCGCCGATGCCGGCGAGGTCGAAGGCGGTCTGGCGCCTGCCGCCGATCAGCGCGCAGAGGTCGGCCATTTCCTGCACCGCCTGGGTGAAGGCGGCGGCCGTCGGGTTCTTCGACTGGCCGTCGGCGCGCAGCGTGTCGGGATAGCGGGTCTGCATGGCGCTGACGCCGATGGCAAAGAAGTTCTTGAGCGCCGCGCAGGCCTCCACCCCGGTCAGGTCGTCGCTGGCGGCAAGGCGGTAATAGGGCGTGCGGAAGAGGGCGGCCACCCGTTCCGCGTCGCGCGTCTCGCGCGCCGCATAGACGCTGGAGGTCGGCAGGCGCAGCGCCAGCTCGCGCGCGATGCAGGGCCCGCCGATGCCGATGAAGGTGCCGAGCCGGGCGATGCGCGCCGGCACCGTCTCGGCGAAGGTGACGACGGCGTCGTCCCTGCGGTCGAGCCCCTTGGTCACAAAGGCGATGGTCGTCTGCCGGCGAAGCAGGCCGTTCAGCCGCTCCACGGCCCAGGCGATGCCGGGGCTGCTGACGCCGACGACGACGAGGTCGGCCCGGTCGGCCTCCGCCGCGGTCAGCGCGTCGTCGGCCAGCACGCGGACGGAGGGGGCAAGCGGCGCATCGAGCTTCGGATGCGTGCCCGCCGTGGCCTGCATCCGCGCGATCGTCGCCGCGTCGAGCGGCGTGCCGGCGAGAACGACGTCGTGGCCGTTGTCGCTCGCGGGCACGGCAAGCGCCGTTCCCATCACGCCCGCGCCGAGGATCAGAATATGGGCCATGGACGGTCTCCTCTCCGGGACAAGGGTCAGCGCATCATGGCCGCGACGTTGCCGCCGTCGACCGTAAGGACCGCGCCGCTCGAGGCGCGCGCCTTGGCAAGGTGGACGAAGGCGGCGGCGACATCCGCGGCGGTCACCTCGCGGCGCACGAGATTTGCCGAGAGATAGGCCTCCGGCGTCACCCCGCGCGCCTTGCTGCGGGCCGCCACCATCTCGTCGGTCATCAGCCCGGTGCGGATGCGGTCGGCATTGACGGCATTGGAGGTGATGCCGGAGGCGCCGTGCTCCACCGCATATTGCCGCATCAGGGCCATCAGCGCCGCCTTCGAGGTGCCGTAGGGGCCGAAATCCGCGCCGGGGTTCACGGCCTGCTTGGAGACGTTGAAGACCAGGGCGCCGCCGGTCTTCTGCCGTTCCATCACCCGCACCACGGCCCGCGCCATATAGTGATGTCCCCAGAAATTGAGGTCGAACGCCTTTCGGAACGTGTCTTCCGACACGGTGAGCAGGCTGCCCTGGAAGGCGGCGCCGGCATTGGAAATGAGAATGTCGACCCCGCCGAAATGGGCGGCGACGGTGGCGACGGCGGCCTCCACGCCCTCGGGGTCGGTGACGTCGCAGACGACGGGCAAGGCGCCAAGGCGCTGGGCTTCGCGGGCCACGCGCTCCGGCGAGACGTCGAACAGCGCGATCTCCGCCCCTTCGGCCTTCAGCGCTTCGGCGACCGCAAGGCCGAGCCCGCTCGCGCCGCCGGTGACGATGGCGACCTGCCGGGTCAGCGGCTTCTCGACCGATTTGGCAAGCTTCACCTGTTCGAGCGACCAGTATTCGATATCGAAGAGATCGGCTTCCGACAGTGCCTCGAAGGCGTCGATGCCCTCGGCATTGGTGATGACGGCGATGGTCGCTTCGGCCACATCCGCGCCGACCCGGGCATTCTTGGCGGCCGCACCGGCGGCAAAGAGGCCGACGCCCGCGACGTAGAACACCCGCGGCATCGGATCGAGCATGCGCTTGCCGCCGCCGACGCGGGCATTGTTGCGCTCGAAATAGGCGGTGTACGCCGCCTCGTAGGCCTTGATCGCGTCCGTCACCGTCGCAGCCCAGGCGTCGAGCTTTCCGGCCTCGGGCGCGGGCAGGGCCACGCCGAAGCGCTTGATGTGGATCACGTGTTCGGGCGTCGCGTTGCCCCGCGTCACCAGCGAGGACACCGTCTCGGCATTGCAGAAATCGAGGATCTTCCCGTTGGTGCGATGCTCCAGCACGAAGCGGCGGGGCGCGCCCTCCACATCGGTCGCAAGGGCGATCGCGCCGCGCAGGATCGGCGCGATCTCGGCGGCACTGGCGATCTTCGGCGGCAGCGTCACGCCGCGGAAGGGTTTTGGGCGGCCCTCGGCGATCCGCCGTTCCGCCGCGTCGATCTTGGCGATCATATCCTCGTAGCTCGTGCGCGGATCTTCCGACCAGGTGAAGATGCCATGCTTCAGCAGGATCATGCCGTCGCCGCCCGGATTGGCCTTGAAGGCGGCGTCGCAGGCCTTGGCGAGGTCGAAGCCGGGCATGACGTAGGGAACGATGATCGCATCGGGAAAGAGTTCGCGCACCAGCACTTCGCCCTGCGGCTGGTTGGTCAGCGAGACGATGGCGTTGGCATGGGTGTGGTCGATATGCTTGAACGGCAGCAGGCCGTGCAGGATCGCCTCGACCGACGGGTTCGGGGCGGCGGGGTCGAGCAGCAGCCGGCGCTGCAGCATGACCATGTCGTCGTCCGACAGCGTCTCGAAGGCGACCATGGCCTTCAGCGGATCGAGCCGCACGGCGGGCAGGCCCGGGGGCTCGATCGTGCCCATGTCCCAGCCGCTGCCCTTGACGCAGAGCACCGAGACCTCCGTGCCGTCCATCTCGGTGAAGACGGTCTTCACCGAGGTGTTGCCGCCGCCATGCAGCACCAGTTCCGGGTCCTGCCCCAGAAGGCGCGTCGTATAGGTGCGGATGGCGAGGTCTCGGTTGATGCCCTTGGCGACATAGGCATCGACGACGGATGTGAAGTCGGAGTCCGACCAGCGGGATTTCATGATGACGGTCCTTTCTGTGCCGGCGCGATCGGCGGCGGGGGATGCCAGAGGATGGAATGGGAGGGGAGGGCGCGGGCGCCGGCCGGGCGCCGGTGCCGCCCTGCCCGACGCTAAGGCGCTCTAGAGGCGGGCCTCCGTTTCGGCGTTGAAGACGTGAACCTTGGAGGGCGGGATGGAGAAGCGGACGTCGCTGCCCTCGGCAAAGCGGGCCGTCTTGTCCACCGACACGGTGAAGCGCCCGTCGGCGCCGTCGCAAAACAGCTGGGCATCGTGGCCGAGGCGCTCGACCAGCACGGATTTCGCCGCGAGCGGACCGGCGTCGTCGACGACGACATCGGTCGGACGCAGGCCGATGACGACCTTCTCACCGGGTCTGGCCGTCGTCGTCGCCTCCAGCGCCACCCGTCCGGTCGCCGTGTCGACGGCAGGCCTGCCATCGGCCACGACGACCGTTCCGGGGAGGAAGTTGATGGCGGAGGCGCCGATGAAGTCGGCCACATATTTGCTGGCCGGCCGGTCGTAGACCGCGTCGGGCGAGCCGATCTGCTCGATCTTGCCGGCGCGCATCACGACGATCTTGTCGGCCATGGTCATGGCCTCGATCTGGTCGTGCGTCACGTAGACCGTGGTGGTCTTCAGCCGGTTGTGCAGCTGGCGGATCTCGGTGCGCATATGGGCGCGCAGCTTGGCGTCGAGGTTGGAGAGCGGCTCGTCGAACAGGAACACCGCGGCCTCGCGCACCATGGCCCGCCCCATGGCGACGCGCTGGCGCTGGCCGCCGGAAAGCTCCTTCGGGTAGCGGTCGAGATAGGGCGTGAGGTTCAGCGTCTCGGCCGCCCATTCCACCCGGCGCTTGATCTCGGCCGGGGCGACCTTGGCGACCTCCAGGCTGAAGGAGATGTTCTCGTAGACCTTCATGGTGGGGTAGAGCGCGTAGTTCTGGAACACCATGGCGATGTTGCGGTCGCGCGGGTGCAGGTTGTTGACGCGGTTTCCGTCGATCAGCAGGTCGCCCTCGCTGACGCTTTCGAGCCCCGCCGTCATGCGCAGCAGGGTGGTCTTGCCGCAGCCGGACGGGCCGAGCAGGACGACGAAATCCTGGTCCGCGATCTCGAAGGAGATGTCGCGCATGATGGTGAAGGCGCCGAAGGACTTGCCTATGCGCTGATATTCGACGGTCGCCATTGAGGATGCTCCATTGTATCGCGGGCCGCGGGTCGGACGGCGTCGTTTCAGTAGGTCTGCTGCGTCGGCGTGACGACGATTTCCTGAACGATGGCGCGCTGCGGCAGCGCATAGGCGTCGAGGATCAGACCGGCCACGATGTCGGCGGAAATGCCGCCGCCGATGGCGGCCTTGTTGGTCCTGTAGTTTTCGAGCGTCCGGGGATCGTTGACATGGTCGAGGACCTCGGTATCGACGATGCCGGGGGAAACGACGACGACGCGGACATTGTGGGGCGCGAGATAGCCGCGCAGGCTTTCCGACACCGCATGGACGAAGAACTTCGTGCCGCAATAGACGGTGTGGTCGGGATAGACCTTGCGTCCGGCGATCGAGCTCATCATGACCAGCGTGCCCTGCCGGCGGCCGATCATGCCGTTCAGCACCGCATGGACGCTGTTCATCACGCCCTTGGTGTTGATGTCGATCATCTCGTCCCATTCTTCGGGCGGCTGGGAGGCGATATCGCCGAGCCGGGCGATGCCGGCATTGGCAAACATCAGATCGACCGGCCCGTGCTGCGCCTCGGCATCGCTGACGGCGGAGGCGAGGGCGGCGCGGTCGCGCACGTCGACCTGCCGCAACACGGCGCGGGGCAGGGCCAGCGCCTCCAGCCGGTCGAGCCGGCGCGCCATCAGGAGCAGCGGATGGCCGGCGTCCGAGAAGGCGCGGGCCACGGCCTCGCCGATCCCCGAACTGGCGCCGGTGATGGCGATCAAGGGTTTGGTGTCCATTGTTTCCTCCGTTGTGACGGCGCCTTCGGCGGCCTGTCCGGGAGAGGTCGCGGGCGGGCCGCGACCTCCAGGTTTCAGGGCAAGAGGCGATACCGGCGCTCAGCCCTTCAGCACGGCTGCGATCTGCGTGCCGATATCGTCGAGCGCTTCCTTGGACGAGCCGTAGCTGCCCGAGAAATACTTGCCGAGCGCCACGGGGATCGTGTCGGAGGAGATCTGCGCCCATTCCGGCAGGTCCGGCTCGGAGCCCATATATTTGGCGATCGTCTCCTGCACGACCGGCAGGTGGCGGGTGGTGCCGGCACCGACGCGGGCATGGCTCTTGACGCGCGGATCGTCGTAGACGCTCGCCCGCGTGGGGCCGGTGCCGCCGCCGAGCGTCGTCACCAGCGCCTGGGTATCGGCGCATGTCGCCCACTGCATGAACAGCCAGGCGGCATCCGGGTTCTTGGAGTAGCGCGAGACCGCCAGCGACGAGCCGCCCTGGTGGCCGACGCCGGGGATTTCGCCATAGCCGCATTCTCCGGGCTTGCGCAGCGCGATCGGCTGCGGCGGGATGACGGCTTCGCAGAGGCCGGACACCTTGGTCTGCGTCGGATCGTCGAAGAAGGGGAAGAACTCGCCCCAGGAGAGCATCGATGCCGCGACCCCTTGGGCGACGGCCTGGCCCTGTCCGTCCCATGTCCACTGGTTGACGCCTGGGGGCATGATGTCCCGGAGCTTCGTGTAGTAGTCGAGGGCGGCGATGCCGCGTTCGTCATTGCCGGAAAACGCCTTGTCGGCATTGAAGATCGACCCGCCATGGCCCCAGAGCATCGAGGTCCACTCGCATTCCAGCGCATAATGGCCCGATTTCATCTGCCCGGCATAGCCGAACGTGTCCGGACCCATCTCCTTGGTGATGGCGGCCGAGTTGGTGTAGAGCTCCTCGAAGGTCGCCGGCGCCTTCAGGCCGAGCTTCTCGTAGATGTCCCTACGGTAGATCATGATGAAGATCGGGATGTCGTAGGGCACGCCGACCCAGTGGTCCTCGTATTTGGAGATGCCGTCCACGAGCGCCGGCAGGAAGTCGTCGATGTTGTAGTTGGGCATGGCAAGGTCCGCCTTCGCCTTGATCTGCTCGCGCGGATCGAAGACGTCCTGGCTGAAGGATGCGGCCCAGCTCTGGTCGATGTAGTAGAGATCGTAGGTGCCGAGCGAGGACGCGACGTCGAGCGTCATCTTCTGGAGAACCTGCTCGAGCGGCAGGACCTCGATCTCGACCTTGATGCCCGTCGCCTCCTCGAAATATTTCTTGAGCTGCGAATTGATGGCGTTCGACGGCGGCGTGGATTCGGTCGCGAATTTCAGGGTGGTCCCGGCAAACGGCTTGCCGACATCCTTGAGCCAGGCCATCACTTCGGCCGAGGGCTGCATCTCCTCCTGCGCGACGGCCTTGTTGAGCATGAAGGGGCGGCTGCCCATGCCCATGCCGAGGGCTGCTGCGCCGAGGCCGAGCTTGCTGGTTGCCCGCAGAAAGGCCCGCCGGTCCATCTGACCCTTCACGAAGCGGTCGGTGATCGACGCCAGGTATGACTTTCTATCGCTCTCTTTCACTGTTCTCTCCTCCAGTATCCGCCGTCGAGATTGACGGCGGCAGATCGTTGATCGAACGGCAGGCCCTCCCGGCCCGCCGCAGTCATTGCTTCAGCGAGCCCATGGTCAGGCCCCGCACCAGATGGCGCTGGACCAGAAGGACGACGAAGAAGGCCGGCACGATCGCCGCCGCCCCGAGGGCGGCCATATTGCCCCAGGCGGTTCCGATCGAAGTCACGAAGGTGGACGACACCACGGGCACGGTCTTCAGGCCCGTCTGGGTGAGCGTCAGGACGAACAGGAATTCCGTCCACGAGAAGATGAAGCAGAGCACGGCGGTGGCCGCGATCCCGCCCTTGGCCATCGGCAGGACGACCCGCCGGAAGATCGTCCAGCGGGACGCACCGTCGAGAAGCGCGCTCTCGTCGATCTCGGCGGGAATGTCGTCGAAGAAGCTCTTGAGCAGCAGCACCGCCAGCGGCAGGTTCATCAGCCCGTGGATCAGGATCACCCCGATATAGGTGTCGAGCAGGTTGAACTGCTTGAAGATGAAGAACATCGGGATGGCGACCGCCACCGGCGGCATCATGCGCGTCGACAGCACCCAGTTGACGAACTGGTGGCGCCCGCGGAAATGCATCCGCGACAGCGCATAGGCCGCGAAGGTCGCGACCGTGATGGCGAGCACCGTCGACATCGAGGCGACCACGATCGAATCCCACAGCCGCGGGGCCATGTAGAAATTGCCGCCGCCCGGGGCGACGGAGCCCTGCCGGGCAAAGCCGAAGGAAATGCCGAACACCTGCTCGAAATTGCGCATCGTCGGCTGGAAGTTGAAGAGGATCGGCGGCCAGTTGAAGATGTCCTTGGAATCCCGGAAGGCGACCGAGGTCCAGAAATAGATCGGGAAGAAGAAGGCGCCGACCACCAGCCAGCCGGCAATGGTGCGAACGGTGCGGACGAGCTTGCTCTGATGCATGTTACCACCTGACCTTCGCGACGCGGATGAAGAGGTTGGCCATGACCATGACGATCACGAGGCTCGTCAGGCTCAGCGTCGCGCCGTAGCCCCATTTGAGAAACGAGAAGGTCTGCTGCCAGGCATAGAGGCTGACCGTGTAGGTCGCGGTTCCCGGCCCGCCCGACGTCATGACGAAGACGTAGTCGAACACGCGGAAGAGATCGATGCCGCGCAGGAGCACCGCCACGGCGATCACCCGCGACATCATCGGCAGCGTCAGCCGGCGAAACATCTGGAACGACGAGGCCCCGTCGATCGAGGCGGCCTCGTAGGGCTCCGACGGCAGCGAGCGCAGGCCTGCCATGAAGATCAACACCATGAACGGCGTCCACTGCCAGATTTCGGCGACGAGCACGCCGAGAAGGGCGAGGGAGGACGTGCCGAGGATCGGCGTGGACTTGTCGAGCAGCCCGAGCTGTCCGAGGAAATAGGAGAGAACGCCGAACTGCGCGTCCTCCATCAGGAGGAACATCATGCCGGCGATGGCGGGGGGAATGACCAGCGTCATCGACAGGATGGCGCGCAGGGCGGCAAATCCGGGCAGCTCCGCATCGAGCAGCATGGCGACCGACATGCCAAGGATGATCTCGACCGTCAGGGCGATGAAGAAATAGAGGAAGGTGACGCCGAGCGCCCCCCAGAACCGGCCGTCATTGACCAGCTGCACCCAGTTGGCCATGCCGACGAATTTCAGGGTTCGCTGCCGGGGGACGAATTCGTGGAAACTGAGCCAGACATTGTAGACCAGCGGATAGACGGTGAAGACCACCAGCAGCGCGACGAGCGGCAGCAGCCATGGCCATGGCGAATCCGAGATCGCGATGCGTTTCACCTGTGCAATGGACATTGCGGTTCTTTCCTCCCAGAAACCCCGGCGCAAAGGGCGCCGCATGCTCGTCCCGTCTCTCGTGTCCTCCGGTCCCGACCATTCTCCCGATGGTGCGGACCCGAAGCCGTCCCGCTTCGGCCGGAAAAATGCTAGCCCTTGGCCGCGGCCTTCACCGCAGGCACCACTGCAGGCTTCGGCCCTTGCGCCGCCGCCCGTCTCTCCCGCCGTCTCTGCGCCATGAAGACGTCGAGGGCGGCAATTTCCTCCGGCGTCATGCGCAGCCCGGATTTCGTCCGGCGCCAGACGATATCGGCCGCCTCGCGGGCATATTCCCGGTCCATCAGGAACAGGACTTCGCGCTCCGTCAGCGAGCCGCCGAAGGCCCGGCCCAGATCGTCCGCGCGGCGCGCGGTGCCGAGAATGTCGCGCGCTTCCAGCCCATAATGCCGCACGAGGCGCCGGGCCTCGCGCTCCGACAGGAAGCCGTAGGTCTCGCAGAGATCCGCCACCAAGGCGCCGGCCGTGCCCGCCGGGAAATCGCCGCCCGGCAGCGCCCGCGTCGCCGTCCAGCCGCGCTTCGCGCCGATCTCCGGAAACAGGGCGGCGAGCCGGTCGAGCGCATCCTCGGCAAGGCAGCGATAGGTGGTGATCTTGCCGCCGAACACGGACAGGAGCGGCGCCTGGCTGGACGTCGGGCTGGAGCTGGTATCGGAGCCCTGATCGAGGGCGAGGACGTAGTCGCGCGTGGTTTCCTGCGCGCTGGCCGCACCGTCGTCATAGAGCGAGCGCACGCCGGAATAGGTCCAGACGACGTCCTTCTCGGTGATCTCGCGCTTGAAATAGGAGGAGATCGCCCGGACGAGATAGGCGATCTCTGCGGGCGAGGCCTTCACGTCGCGCGGATCGCCGCGATAGTCCTGATCGGTCGTGCCGATCAGGGTAAAATCGTCCTCATAGGGAATGGCGAAGATGATCCGCCCGTCCGGATTCTGGAAAATGTAGCAGCGGTCGTGGTCGTAGAGTCTCGGCACGACGATGTGGGAGCCCTGCACCAGCCGCGCCCGGCCTCCCGCATTCAGGCCAGCGACGCCCGAGAGAAACGTATCGACCCACGGGCCGGCGGCATTGACCACAGCCCGGGCGGAGACGTCGCTGCGCGCGCCGGTTTCCTCGTCGCCGAGCGTCAGCTGCCAGTGGTCGGCCTGCCGCCGGGCCGCAAGGCACGCGGTGCGCACGCGAATGTCGGCGCCGTTCCTCGCGGCATCCCGCACGTTCAACACGACGAGGCGATTGTCCTGCACCCAGCAGTCGGAATATTCGAACCCGATGCCGGAGACGTCGCGCAGAGGTTGCCCGACCGGATCGGTGCGCAGACGCCGGGTGACGGTTGCCGGCAGGCGCCTGCGGCCGCCCAGGTGATCGTAGAGGAAGAGCCCGAGGCGGAGCAGCCAGGCGGGACGCAGCCCCTTGCGGTGCGGCAGCACGAAGCGCAACGGCCAGATGATGTGCGGCGCGATCGCCCAGAGCCGTTCGCGCTCCGCCAGGGCGTGGCGCACCAGTTTGAATTCATAGTGTTCGAGATAGCGCAGCCCGCCATGGATGAGCTTGGTCGAGGCCGACGAGGTGGCGGCGCCGAGATCGGCGCGTTCGACCAGCAGGACCTTCAGCCCGCGGCCGGCCGCATCGCGTGCGATGCCGGCACCGTTGATGCCGCCGCCGACGATGGCGAGATCGAACACCGGTGCGCTCATGCCGCGTCCCTCCGCGGCCGGGCGCCGAGGATATGGTCGGCGACTTCCACGAAGCCGTGGCCGCCGCGCGCCGCCGTGACATAGGTCGGGTCGGCCTCCATGCGGCCTTCGAACTGCAGCACGTTGGCGACACCGCAGGCATGCGGGAAGAAGCCGAACATCGGCGCGTCGTTGGGGCTGTCGCCAACGAAGACGATCGCCTCCTGCTCGCGGTCGATATCGATGCCGAGAATGTCGGCTGCAAAGCGGCGCGCCATGGTCAGCTTGTCGTAGCTGCCGTACCAGCCGTTGACATGAATGGAGGACACCTTGGCGACCGCGCCCTCCTCCTCGAAGATGCGCTTGATCCGGTCCACGTCCGACACGGCGAGCGGCGGGATATCCTCGCAGACATCGATGGCGAGATCCGCCTCGCGGTAGAGCTGATCGGCCGAAAGGGCGGAACCGGGAACCTCGCGCAGGATGCGCGTCTGGATATGCTGCAGCCTCTGCCGGTCGTTCGCCCGCTGCTGATCGGCCACCGCGAAGACGCGGCGCATCCGGCGCTGCGTCTCGTCATAGGCGAAATAGAAGGCGCCGTTTTCGCCGACCACGCCGGCCACGGGCCACATCCGGGCGATCATGTCGCACCATCCGGCAGGCCGGCCGGTGATCGGGGCGACCGCGATGCCCGCCGCCGTCAGCCGCTCCAGCGCATCATAGGCGCAGGAGGGCAGGCGGCCCTCGTTCGTCAGCGTGTCGTCGATGTCGGCAAAGAGCACCTTGATCCGCGATGCGACCTCGATGGGCATGTCCAGGATCGGGCGCATCGGGTCAGGCCTCCCCGGCGGCGAAATCCTCGAGAATGCCGGCATCCGCCGCGACATCGAGGAAGGAATAGCGATTGCGCATCTCGCGGCTGTGGATCACCGCCTCGCGATAGCGTGCGACGGGCAGGCCGAGATCGGCCGCGGTCATCGCGCCGCCGGCATCCGACAGGAGCCGCTCCATCTCGGCGACGGGCAGGGCGAAGGCGTTGAGCTCCGCCCGCAGCGTCGGCCAGAGCGCGGCGAATTTCTCGTTGATGCGGGCTGCGCCCTCGTCGTCGAAGACCTTGCCCTTCAGCTCGGCAAAGCACTGCGCCGCGATATCCGGCCCCATGCGCCGGGCCATGTCGGCCGGGTCGATCCGCGTCGGGCGGATGACCGGTGGCGTCTCGCTGTCGAGGAAGTGACGCTGCAGCCGCGCCATCGACAGCGTGGCGACGCCGACCTGCTGGCCATGCAGCGTGCCGGGATGATCGGCGCCGGCAAAGCAGTCGATATAGTGGGAGATCTGATGCTCGCCCATGGAGCCGTGATTGGACATGCCGGTAAACGACACGCCGAGGCCGCACAGGGTCAGGACGCGGTGGAGATAGCCGTTGGCCGCGATGTCGCCCGTGGCGATGCCGGCGGCGCGGGCGTTGAGCTCCGCCTCGTCCTTCTCCTGGATGATGTAGGGGACCGTGGAATAGAGCGTGGACAGCAGCCGGTGCGACATCCACCAGTCGACCTGCGCAACCGAGCGCACGAGGCAATCGGCAAAACCCGCCGCCGACAGATGGCGCGGCGCGCGGGCGCTGACGCCGAGATCGACGAAGAAACCCGCCGGCCCCTGCGAGGGCAGGGAGACCTTCAATCCGCTGTCGAGCGTGATCGAGGCCGTGGTCGAGGTGTAGCCGTTCATCGATGCCGCGGTGCCGAAGACGGCATAGCGCTTGCCGGCCTGGCCGGTGACGAACTTGACGAGATCGTTGATTGTGCCGGAGCCGACCGCGACGACGGCATCGGCGCCGTGCAGCGTCCGGCGCAGGTCTTCGGCGTTCGCCATGTCGGCATGGGGATGATCGAGAACCACGGTTTCCACCGGCCCGAGACGCCGGAGCGCCGTCGCGACGCGGTCGCCCATCGCGTCCCAGCTGTTGGTGTCGGTCACGACGGTGAAGCGTTCCCCGAGCTTGAGGCCGGCCACCAGATCCGCCTCCGCGCCGTCGAGGCTCTCCTCGATGACGATGGTTTCGTAGGGAACGCTGGCAAGCGCGTCCGTCTCGGGATTGGTCCATCGGCCCGCAACGATATCGTCGATCAGCGTCGTCCAGCCGGCGCGCGTGGCGAGCGCCGTGTCCATCGTTCCACGTTCCATATCTGCAGGGCCTCCTCGCCTTCCGCTCAAATGACAACAGGCGATGTCATATGTCAAGACACAAGACAGCAGAAGTTGACAAATGACAATATCGGCGTCAGATAGGTCCATGGCCAAGGCGAAGACATCAGACCGGACCGATGCGGAAAAGGGCATGCTCGTGCCGACGGAATTCGACGATTCCATCATGTGGGCGGCCTGGCTCTATTATGCCGACCAGATGACGCAGAGCGAGATCGCCAAGCGGCTGAACGTCTCTCGCGCGACGATCGTCAACTACCTGCAGGAGGCGCGCGAGCGCGGCATCGTCTCGGTCCACATCAACCCGAAGGCCGGAAACCGCACGCGCGTCGCGCGCGCGCTCATGGACACGTTCGGGCTCGCCGGCGCCTTCGTCATTCCGGACGGCGACGAGCAGGCGCTGGTGCAGCGGCTGGGCGATGCCGGCGCGCGGGTGCTGGCCGACCAGATGGAAGACGGCGACACGATCGGCGTCGCCTGGGGGCGCACGGTGCTGGCGGTGGCCGACCAGATCTCGCTGACGCGGCCGGTGCGCAATCTCACGGTGGTGCAGGTGTCGGGCAGCTCGACCGGGGAGGCGGATTTCTCGCCGGAACTCTGCACCTCGATCCTGTCGAACCGCATCCATGCGCGCTGCGTCAACCTTCTGGCACCGGCCGTCTTGTCGACCAAGGCGCTGAAGGCGCTGCTGCTCGCCGAGCCGGTGCTCCTGAAGCAGATGGACCTCGTCCACTCGGCCAACCGCATCCTTTTCGGCGTCGGCGACATCGGGCCGAAAAGCACGGTGCGGCAGGCGGGTATCGGCGAGCCGGAGGAGATCGACGACTATGTGGCGCGGGGGGCGACGGCCGTGATCATCGGCCGCTTCATCGACGCCCATGGCGGCGCCGTCGGCGGCGCGCACGACGAGCGCATCGTCGGCATCACGCTGGACGAGCTGAAGAACATTCCGAGCCGCATCTGCGTGGCCGGGGGGCCGTCGAAGATCAAGGCGATCATCGCCACGCTCGAGGCGGATTACGTCACCCATTTCATCACCGACATGGCGACCGCGGAAGCCCTGATCGCCGCGGCTGGCACTGCATGAAGAGACGGGCACGGAAAGACTGAACGCGTCGTCGAAGGTTTCATAGGAGAGGGTGCGGGCCGGGGGAGGAGATCCGGTCCGTGCTGCCGGGCGCGCGCCGTCGCACGCCGGCCTCTCGCTGTCGAGGAGGAGCCCTGCATGCCTGATCGCGACCGTTTGGTCATCGGAATCGATTCGTCCACCCAGTCGGTCAAGGCGATCGCCTGGACCGCGGACGGCCGCTCTCATGCGGAGGGCCGGGCGCCGCTGACGATCAGCACGCCGGGCCCCATGCATGCCGAGCAGAATGCCGGGGACTGGTGGACCGCGACCTGCACCGCGCTGCAATCGCTGATGCGGCAGGTGGACCCGGAGCGCATCGACGGCATCGCCATTTCCAACCAGCGCGAGACCATGGTGCTCGTCGATGCGCAAGACCGGCCGCTTGCCCCGGCGACCCTCTGGCTCGACCGGCGCGCCCACGACCTCGTGCCGGTGCTGGCCGGCGAGCTCGGCGCCGACCGGCTGCATGCGATTTCCGGCAAGCCGGTCGATGTCATCCCCTGCGTCTACCGCCTGCGCTATTTCCGCGAGCATGAGCCGGCCCTTCTCGACAGGGCCGCCCGCATTCTCAGCGTCCATGATTTCCTGACGCTGAAGCTGACCGGCGAGGCCTCGGCCAGCTGGACGAGCGCCGATCCGTTCGGCATTCTCGACATTCGCACCAAGCGCTGGTCGCGCGAGATCCTCGATCATCTCGACATCCCCTCCGACAAACTGCCCTCCCTCCATGCACCGGGCGCGGCGATCGGGCAGATCATCGCCACGGCGGCGGCGGCCACCGGACTTCGGCCGGGAACGCCGGTCTTTGCCGGTGGGGGCGATGGCAATTGCGCCGGGCTCGGCGTCAACGCCATCAATGCGGGCGCCGTCTATCTCAATCTCGGCACGGCCGTGGTCGGCGGCCTGTGGTCGGCCACGCCCGAGCTCAGCGACTTCTGGCGCACGCTGGTGTCGCCGAGCGGCAAGGGCTATCTGCTCGAAAGCTGCCAGCGCGGCGGCACCTACTTCTTCAACTGGCTGCTCGACGCCTTTGCCGGCGGGCGGGGCGATCCCGGCGTGTTCGAACGGCTGGAAGCCGAGGCGATCCGGCTTCCGGTCGGCTCGAACGGCGTCACCGTCTGCTCCTATCTCGTCGGCTGCATGGACCCGCACTGGGACGATACCGCGCGGGCCACCTTTTCCGGCATGGGTCCCGACACGGGAATCGGCCATCTCTATCGTGCCTCGATGGAGGCGATCACGCTCGAATTTTCCCGGTCGCTGGCCAAGATGCGCGAGAGCGGCGCCCGGGCGGACCGCCTCTTCGTGATCGGCGGCGGCGCCGAAAGCCGGCTCTGGCGCCAGATGGTGGCCGATGCGACGGGCCTGCCCGTCATCCGCAGCCTGTCGAACGAGGCCTCGGCGCTGGGCGCCGGCATGTCGGCGGCGGTGGGGGCCGGCTGGTACGGCGGCTTCGAGGAAACCGCCGAGGCCATGACCCGGCTTGCCGAGGAAATTCCGCCCGATCCGGCCGCGCGCGCGCTTTGGGACGATCTTTCCGAACGCCAGGGGCGCCTCTACCACGCCACCCGCCAGCCGGCGGCGCCGGCGCACGCCTGACGGGAGGGCGGCGTTCGGCGTGCGGCGCCGCCCCAAGGCCTGCCGATGTCGTGGGGCAGGGCACGCATGTCGCTTCTCCGGTTGCCTGTGCGCCGTGTCCGTGATCTGCTCGCTATGTCCCGGACCCGGAACCCGGACCGGGACCTGACGGCCCCCAGCCGTTCGCGGAGGAGCGCGGGCGGAGCGGGATCTGCCGCGGATCGAGACGATCGCGCGGGACATCAATCGAGGAGGAAATCGCATGAGCAGGAACAGAGGCGTCGTCTATCTGCGACCCGGCAAGGTGGAAGTCCGTGACATCGACGATCCGAAGCTGGAGGCGCCGGACGGTCGGCGGATCGAGCACGGCGTGATCCTGAAGGTCATCTCCACCAATATCTGCGGCTCGGACCAGCACATGGTGCGCGGCCGGACCTCCGCGCTGCCGGGCCTCGTGCTCGGCCACGAGATCACCGGCGAGGTGATCGAGAAAGGCGTCGACGTCGAGATGCTGTCCGTCGGCGACATCGTCTCCGTGCCCTTCAACGTCGCCTGCGGCCGCTGCCGCTGCTGCAAGTCGCAGGACACCGGCGTGTGCCTGACGGTCAACCCGTCGCGCGCCGGCGGCGCCTATGGCTATGTCGACATGGGCGGCTGGATCGGCGGGCAGGCCCGCTACGTCACCATTCCCTATGCCGATTTCAACCTGTTGAAATTCCCCGATCGCGACCGGGCCATGTCGAAGATCCGCGACCTCACCATGCTCTCCGACATCCTGCCGACCGGCTTTCACGGCGCGGTGAAGGCGGGCGTCGGCGTCGGCTCGACCGTCTATGTCGCGGGCGCCGGCCCGGTCGGCCTGGCCGCGGCGGCCTCGGCCCGCATCCTCGGCGCCGCCGTCGTCATGATCGGCGATTTCAACAAGGAGCGCCTGGCGCATGCGGCCAAGGTCGGCTTCGAGCCGGTGGACCTGTCGAAGAGCGACCGGCTGGGCGACATGATCGCGCAGGTGATCGGCACGGACGAGGTGGACAGCGCCATCGACGCGGTCGGCTTCGAGGCGCGCGGCCATGCGGGCGGCGAGCAGCCGGCGATCGTGCTCAACCAGATGATGGAGATCACGCGCGCCGCCGGCTCGATCGGCATTCCCGGCCTCTACGTCACCGAAGACCCCGGCGCCGTGGACGATGCGGCCCGGCGCGGCAGCCTGTCGCTGCGCTTCGGGCTCGGCTGGGCCAAGGCGCAGTCCTTCCACACCGGCCAGACGCCGGTGCTGAAGTACAATCGCCAGCTGATGCAGGCCATCCTCCACGACCGCCTGCCGATCGCCGACATCGTCAACGCCAAGATCATCCCGCTCGACGCGGCGGCGGAAGGCTATGAGAGCTTCGACCAGGGTGCCGCAACCAAATACGTGCTCGACCCCCACGGAACCCTCGGCGCGGCGGCGTAAGGCGCGTTAGAACCAAAAAACCGTCAGCGCCTGTCCGATCGACGGGCGCTGACGGGCGGGTGTCGTCCTATTTCTTCTTTTCCTGGTCGCGATGCCATTTGATCGCGAAGAACATGCCGGTGCCGAGCACGATGAGCTTGAGCGGAAAGAAGACGATCGGGAACCAATCCCACATGGCGGATATCTCGCGGTTTTTCAGTCTGAGAGGTTTCAGGATGGCGGCAGACCTATCCCGGAACCGCTGGCGATGACATCCGGCATGTTGACGCAGTGGGACTGGGACTGGGGCGTGCGTCTCCCTCATCCCGCGGTGGCGATGGCGTCGAGGCGGGCGAGGGTTTCCGCCGACAGGGCGAGATCGGCGGCGGCGCGGTTTTCGCGCAGGTGGATGCGCGAGGATGTGCCGGGGATGAGGAGGATGTTGGGGCTGCGGGCGAGGAGCCAGGCGAGCGCCACCTGCAGGGGTGTGGCGCCGAGATCGGCGGCGACATCGGTCAGCGTCGCCGATTGCAGCGGCGAGAAGCCGCCGAGCGGGAAGAACGGCACATAGGCGATGCCGGCCGCGGCGAGGTCGTCGATCAGCGCATCGTCGCCGCGATGGACGAGATTGTACTGGTTCTGCACGCAGACGATATCGGCGATGCCGCGGCCCTCGGCGATCTGCGCCGGGGTGACGTTGGAGAGGCCGATATGGCGGATGAGGCCCTCCGCCTGTAGCTCCGCCAGCACGGCGAGCGGTGCCGCGATCGAGCCTTCGGCCGGGCCGTGCACATCGAACATGGCGCGCAGATTAACGACGGGGAGCGTTTCCAGCCCGAGATTGTCGCGGTTTTCGTGCACGGCTTTCGTCAGCGCATCCTTCGAGAAGGCCGGGTTCCAGGAAGCGTCCGCGCCGCGCACGGCTCCGATCTTGGTGACGATGACGAGATTTTCGGGATAGGGGTGCAGCGCCTCGCGAATGATCCGGTTGGTGATATGCGGGCCGTAGAAATCGCTGGTGTCGATATGATCGACGCCGCTTTCCACCGCGTCCCGCAGCACGGCGATCGCCTCTTCCCGGTCGCGCGGGGGGCCGAACACGCCCGTGCCGGCAAGCTGCATTGCGCCATAGCCGAGACGCGAAACGGTGAAATCGCCGAGGCGATAGGTGCCGGCGGTGTGGATATCGGTCATGGGACCCTCTTATGTTGATGCTGATGGGACGATGATGGAGAGATAGCGCGCGCGGGGGCGCTTGATAATCCGTGGCAATGTGCACAGCTTGTGCGGATAGGCGGACAATGGCGGGTGGCGGCGTGATCGAGGATGGCGGGTTCGAGATGGGGGACGTGAAGGCGTTTCTGAGCGTGGCTGCCGCGGGCGGCTTTCGCGAGGCGGCGCGGGCGTCCGGCAGCAGCGCCTCGGCACTGAGCGATGCGGTGCGCCGGCTCGAGGCGCAGCTCGGCACGAGGCTGCTCAACCGGACGACGCGCAGCGTGGTGGCGACGGAGGCGGGGCGGGCGCTGATCGAGCGGGTCAACCCGGCCATGCGCGAGATCGATGCGGCGCTGCGCCATGTCGTCGGTCTCGGCGAGCGGCCGGCGGGAAGCCTGAAGCTCAACGTGCCGATCAGCGCGGCGCGGCTGATCCTGCCGCAGATCGTCCCGGCCTTCCTCAAGGCCTATCCGGAGATCCGGCTGGAGATCCTGACCGACGAGACCTTCGTGGACATCAACGCCGCCGGCTGCGATGCCGGTATCCGCTATGACGAGCGGCTGGAGCAGGACATGATCGCGGTGCCGATCGGGCCGCGCGAGCAGCGGTTCGCAACGGCCGCAGCACCTTCCTATCTCGACGCGCGGGGCCGGCCGGCGCATCCCCGCGATCTTCTGGCCCATGCCTGCATCCGCAGCCGCTTTGCAGGGCGCTCCGTCACGCCCTGGGAGTTCGAGCGCGGGGCGGAAACCGTCCGCGTCGATCCGGCGCCGCAGCTGATCGTGCAGGCCGGCGGCGGCTCGGATCTCGGCGTTGCCGCCGCGATCGACGGGCTCGGCATCGTCTCGCTGTTCGACGCCTGGCTGCAGCCGCATTTCGACACCGGCGCGCTGGAGCCGGTGCTGGAGGACTGGTGGCCGCGTTTTCCCGGCCCGTTCCTGTATTATCCCGGCCGCCGCCTGGTGCCGAGCCCGCTGCGCGCCTTCATCGATTTCATCAAGGCGCGCCGGGATGGGTCATCTCAGGCCTAGGGGATGCGGGCGATGACCTTGATCTCGAAATCGAAGCCGGAGAGCCAGGTGATGCCGATCGCCGTCCAGGCGGGGTAGGGTTGCGTGCTGAAATAGCGCGACTTGATCGGCAATATGGTTTCGAACTGGCGCTCCGGGTCGGTGTGGAAGGTGGTGACGTCCACCACGTCGTCGAAGGTGCAGCCGGCTGCTGCAAGCGTCGCCTCCAGGTTTTCGAACGCCCGTTCGACCTGAGTCGCGAAGTCCGGCTCGGGAGAGCCATCGGCGCGGCTGCCGACCTGGCCGGAGACGAACAGGAGTTCGCCGGAGCGGATGGCGGCGGAGTAGCCGTGTTTTTCGTAGAGCGCATGGCGGTCGGCGGGAAAGATGGCCTGGCGGGTGGTCATGATGTGGATCCTTGTCTGGACTGGAGGGCAAGCCGAAACGGGACGGCTTCCGGGCGCATCGAAATTCAGATACGATGCGTATGTAGAGAGATAATCGCATACGCGGCGTATGTCAATTACAGATACGCTTCGTATGTGAATTAACGGCTGAAAGAAGGAAAACCGGATGGCGAAGACGCGGGCGCAGACCATGGAGGAAAACCGGGCGAAGCTGATCGCCGCCGGGCGCCGGGCCTTTGCCGAAAAAGGCTATGCCGCTGCCTCGATGGACGAACTGACGGCCGAAGTGGGGCTGACGCGCGGCGCGCTCTACCACAATTTCGGCGACAAGAAGGGCCTGTTCGCCGCCGTCGTCGACCAGATCGACGGCGAGATGGCGGCGCGGGCGCAGGCTGTGGGCGCGCAGATGGCGGACGACTGGGCGGGACTTCTGGCCGAGGGCACGGCCTATATCGAGATGTCGCTCGACCCGGACGTGCAGCGCATCGTTCTTCTCGACGGGCCGGCGGTGCTGGGCGATCCCTCGCAATGGCCGAGCCAGGACACGTGCCTGCAGGTGACGAAACGGACGATCGAGCGGCTGATTGCGGGCGGCATCGTCAAGCCGGTCGATGCCGAGGCCGCCGCCCGGCTGATCAGCGGCGCCGCGCTCAATGCCGCGCTGTGGATCGCCGCAAGCGACGACGCGGCCCGCGTGCTGCCGAAGGCGATCGAGGCGTTTCGGGCGCTTTCGACCGGGCTGCTGGTCGATCCGCGCAAAGGCTAGAGCGTGTCCAGCCGAAGCGGGCTCGCGTCAGGGTCGAAGAATGCGGCAAAGACCGGGATCCTCGCTATCGGGCGGATCGCAGGTTCACGCGGTGCTCGCGCCAGACGGTGAAGAGGCCGGCGCCGACGACGATGACGGCGCCGACGATCATGTTGACCGTCACCGTCTCGCCGAAGAAGACCACCGCGACGCCGCCGCTGAAGACGAGCTGCAGATAGGTCAACGGCTGCACCTCGACCGCCGTCAGCAGGCCATAGGCCTTGATGAGGAAGTAATGGCTGGTGGCGCCGCAGATGCAGAGCGCGATCATGGCAGGCCAGTCGGCCGGGGCGATGGGCGTCCAGTAGAACGGGCCGACCAGCGTGGCCGCGATGGCTCCGAACACGCCGGCATAGAGGACGCTGGTCCTGGCGGAATCGTCGCGGCTCACCGCCCGCGTGGCGATGCTGTAGAACCCGTACATGAAGGCGGCGGCGAGCGGCAGGAGCAGGCGCAGGTCGAACTGCACCGACAGCGGATCGAGAATGACGAACACGCCGAAAAGGCCGGCAAGCACCGCCAGCCCGCGCCGCCAGCCGACCTTTTCGCCGAGCAGCGGCACGGACAGCACGGTGACGATCAGCGGCGTCGCCTGCAGGATGGCCTGGCTCATGGCAAGGCCGGCCGTGACGAGCGCGAAGACGACGACCACCACTTCGCCGACCAGAAGCACGCCGCGGAAGGCCTGGAGCACGGGCCGGCGGGTGACGAAGGCGCGTTTCAGCCCGCCCGGCGACATCGCCGCCATGACCATGACGAACAGCGCGAATGCCCAGAACCGCACCATCACCACCATGATGGGCGGGTACTTCTCCCCGAGCAGCTTCGAGAAGGCATCCTGACCGGCAAAAATCGTGACGGCGAGGAGGACGTAGAGATAGCCGCGGCTTTTGGCGGTCATGATGCGGGCTGTCATGATGTGCGCGGGCGTGACGTCGGAGACGACGGAGGCCCGTCTAGAATGTCGATGTCGGGCATAGCAAGGTCTTCTGCCGTCTCTGCGGGCGTGTCGGGTCGGGTATCGGAAAGGTAAGCTTGCGCTTCCCTTTCTCGATCGCTCCCATGCCTAAGCCTTGTGCCGGCGAACTGCAACGGCTCGGTCCCGCGAAAGGCGCGCCGGCGGCGTCAGCGCAGGTCGGGGGCGGTCCAGCCCTTGGCCTCGTCGGTCCAGGCCTTGCCCGTGGCCTTGTCGAAGATGCAGAGCATCTTGCCATGCGCGCCCTTCAGCGCCTTCTGCGGATAGACGCCGCTCACCAGCGTGGCCACCTTGCCGAGCGTATCGTCGAAGCCGACGAGCTCGGAGACATGCGCGTGTTTCAGCCCGCTGGCCGCAGCGCAGGTCTCCGCGACCTTGAGGTTGAGCGCCGCCCAGGCATCGTCGGAAGAGGCATGGGCAGACGAGGTATGGGCAAGGGTCGCGGTCATCAGAACGGGCAGGATCAGGATCGGCAGGCGCATGTTTCATTCCTTGTTGCGCCGAAACCCTAGCGTCGGCAATCGTCGCTTTTGTGGCAGCGCTCGGCGCCTGTGGCAGCGTTCGGCGCCACGGGATGCCGGGGCAGGTCTCGTGCTAGCGGAGCACCTTTCCGTCCGCCGCCACCAGCCGGCCGGCCTTGAACACCCGCCGCCCTTTCGGCACCGAGACGACGGCGAGCGGCACGTGGTCCGCATCGAGGGTGACGAAATCGGCCCGCGCGCCGACCGCGATGCCGTAGCCTTCCAGCCGCAGCGCCTGCGCGCCGGCCGCGGTGACCACGTCGAAGGCGGCGGTAAGCTCGGCATCGGTGTAGAAGCCGGAGCGGTAGCCGATGATTTCGGCGCGGCGCAGCATGTCGCCATCGCCATAGGGCCACCAGCTGTCGCGGATATTGTCGCTGCCGGCAAAGACCACGACGCCTTCCGCGCGCAGCAGCGCCACCGGCGGGAAGGCATGGTTGCCGGGCGCGTTGGTCATGATGGAAACGCCGGCGCGGGCGATCCCGGCGGCCAGGCGACGGGCCGGATCGGGGGCGAGATCGCCGATGCCATAGGCATGGCTGATGGCGACATGCCCCTGCATGCCGAGGGCTGTGGTCCGCGCGCAGATCGCCTCGATGGTGACGGCGCCGAGCGTGCCCGCCTCGTGCAGATGGATGTCGATATCGGTGCCGTGCTTTTCGGCGAGACCGAAGACCACGTCGAGATGCCCGTTCACGTCGCGGTCGAAGCTGGCGGGGTCGAGGCCGCCGACGAGATCCGCGCCGAGGCGAAGCGCGGCATCGAGCAGCTCCGGCGTGCCGGGGCTTTTGAGGATGCCCGATTGCGGAAAGGCGACGAGCTGGATGTCGATCAGGTCCCGATAGTCCTCGCGCACGGCGAGGATCGTTTCCAGCGAGGCCAGTCCGACGGAGCCATCGACCATGACATGGCTGCGCATCTGCAACGAGCCCTGGGCGATGCAGAGGTCGAGCTGGTCGCGCGCCCGGCGTTCCATCGGCGCGGCCGAGGCCATGTTCTCGGCCTGGAACGCCACGCGCTCCTGCACGTCGAAGCCGTCCGTGCAGGGCCGGTGCGGGATCCAGCGGTCGCCGTAAAAGCTGGTATCGAGATGGATATGCCCCTCGACGAAGCCCGGCACCAGCAGCGCGCCGCCGATCTCGACGATCTGCGCGATCGCGGACGGCGTGCCGGCCGGTGCGATCGCGGTGATCCGCCCGCCGGCAACGGTGATGTCGCAGAGCGTGCCGTCGATCAGCCGGGCATGGGTGAAGAGCGTTTCGGGCTGGGTCATGGGCGATCTCTCGGTTGCGTCGTCGTCGGGGCTTGTCCCTCCATAGCGCAAAACGCGCGCCGGGGCCCCTCCCTTCACCCCTGGCGCACGCGGCCACCGCTAGGCAGAGGGGATCGCAAGAGCCGAAGAGGCTCGGGACGACCGGCGATGCCGGCATCGTCTCTGCCGCACTGCGCGGCCGACCCTTTCAGCGTCAGGCCAGCCGGTCGGTCACGAGGCCCGAGCGGCTCGCCTTGGCGCGGCTTTTCAGTTCGGCGACGCGGGTGGTGACGGCGTTGATGTCCGTGAGGATCTCGCCCTCGTCCAGCACGAGAACGCCGACGCTGCAGCGCATCAGCGGGTAGGTCTGCTCCGTGCCCGTGCGATCCTGTCCGGTGATGACGCCGCGGCGGCGGTCGTCCTCGGGGTAGAGATCCCTGACCTCGTCGGCAAAGCCGCGCAGGAGCCGCGTCAGCACATCGGCCACAGCGTCCGGTGAGACGTCCGACAGGCCGACGAAGAAGTCGTCGCCGCCGACATGGCCGACGAAATCGCCGTCGCCGATGAAGTGGCGGCGCAGGAGGGCGGCAAACAGGGTGATGGCGGCATCGCCGCGGTGGAAGCCGTAGCGGTCGTTGAAGGGCTTGAAATTGTCGAAATCGCAGTAGCAGAAAAGGCGCGTCCGGTCGCCGTCGAGCATGGCCTCGTGCACGTGATCGCGGATGGCGCGATTGCCCGGCAGGCCGCTCAAAGGGTTCTGGTCGCGCGCGAAGGTCAGCTGCTTCTCGCTGATGATGCGCAGCAGCGAGGCGGAGGAGAGCACGCCGGCATAGCGCATGTTCTCCGTCAGGATCAGGCAGTCGCTGCCGTTCGCGCCGGTGAAGATATCGAGCATCTCATGGGCCGGCATGTTGACGTCGGCCACCGGTGCCGGCGTGGAAAAGCTCGAAACGCGGCGCTGATAGTCCTTGTTCTGCAGAAGGTCCCGACCGAACGGGTGGTAGATCATCTCCTTCAGGTGATATTCGTGAATGATGCCGCGCGGCTCGTTGTTCGCGTTCACAACGGGAAAGAAGGCCTGACGGGGCGACGTGCGGAACAGCTCGAAAATCGTGTCGAGGCTGGCGCTTTCCTGCACCGTCGGCAGAGGCTCGACCTGTCTGCGGATCAGCACGCTATCAGCCGAGGCCGTGCGCCGCCGCGTATCGTCGGCCTGGACGAGATGCGGATAGCTCGGTTTCAGATCCGCATGGCAGACGGTCGGCAGGGCGACGAAATAGCCCTGCAGCAGATCGCAGCCGAGATCGCGGCAAATGTGGAACTCGGCCTCGGTCTCCACGCCCTCGGCGATCACGCGGGCGCCGAGCTTGTGCGCCATCGTCACGATATGCTTCACGAGTTGCCGGTTTCGCGGCAGGCTCTCGATCTTCGAGACGAAATGGCGATCGATCTTGAGATAATCGACGGTCGCGCGCGACAGGAGATGCAGGCCGCTATAACCCGCGCCGAAATCGTCGATCGCCAGCTTGAAGCCGCGCTGCCGCAGCCGGTCGAGCAGCGTGTCGAAGGCGGCGATCGTCTCGCTGTCGTGCCGCTCCGACAATTCGAAGCAGAGGCTGGAGGGCGAAATGCCGATGCGCTTCAGATGCGCGTCGAGCCGGTCGAGGATCGCCTCGTCATGGACGCCGATCAGCCGCGTGTCGAAATTGATGAAGAGGGTGCGCTGGTGAACGCCGGGGAGGCCGGCAAAGGCCGCAAGCGCCCGGCCGATGACCATATGCTCCAGCGCCAGAAGCTCGCCGGTTTCCTGCGCGCGGTCGAGGAGCGCCAGCGGTGACGGGAAGCCGAGCCGATCGAAGCCCCGCATCAGCGACTCGTAGCCGAAACAGATCCCGGTCGTCGCCTCGACGATCGGCTGCAGGGCCGTTTCCATCACGCGTTTCGACAGGGGGACGATCGGTTTGCGGCCCGGGCGACGGGGCGAAAACGTTTCCAGCAGGGCACTCATCGCGGTCTCCGAAAGCGGTCGTGACCGACCTTGGCAGCGGAAACTGAACGTTTGGTTTGCGGAGTGTGACATTTTCGTGAAAATGCTTATATAACAGCGGAAACCGATGCTTGCACGTTCAGGTGTCGGCAAAGCCGAAGGGTGCGGCGGTGCGGCGATAGTCGTCGATGAGGATCTGGCGGCCGATCGGAGGTTCCGCGCGCGAGGTGCAGGTGGCCCGCTGGCAGAGGCGGCAGGCGATGCCGACCAGCGTCGGCGTGCGGTCGCTGTCGGGCCTGGTATAGACGAGGCGATCGGCATGCTGGGCATCGCAGACCAGCGCCACGGCGCGATCGACCCGCGTGACGCCATGGGCGCCGCCGCCGGCGCTGACCGTGCGGGCGATCGAGAAGAAGCGCTGGCCATCGGGAAATTCGAGCCACTGGGTGAGGATCTCGCCCGGCATGCGAAAGACCTGATGCACGTTCCAGAGCGGACAGCCCCCACCCGAGGCCGAAAAGGGGAAATGCGCGCCATCCAGCCGCTTGGACACGTTGCCGGCCGCATCCAGCCGGATGAAGAAGAACGGCACGCGCTCCTGTCCCGGCTTCTGCAGCGTCGTCAGCCTGTGCGCCGTCTGCTCAAAACTGGTGACGAACTGGCGCGACAGGGCGGCGAGATCGTATCGGCGCGTTTCCACCGCCTTGGCAAAGGCGGTGTAGGGCATCAGAAGGGCGGCGGCGGCATAGCTTGCCAGCGCGCGGCGGGCGAGCCGGGCACTGGTTTCCGATTGGAAATGCCCCTCCTCGACCGCATCCGCGATCTCCTTGCCGAATTCGAGATAGGCGAGCTGCTGGGCGAGCTGGAACTGCTGGCTTGCCATGTCGAGCGATTCATCGAGCAGGATCTGCTTGCGGTGCAGATCGTGACGCCGCAGCGAGTCCGACATGATGGAGGAGGGCAGGCGGCGGATGCGCAGGCCGTGGCGTTCGAGCAGATAGGTCGGGATGCCGCCTTTGTCCTGCACCGTCGCCGCGAGCTTTTCCGCCACCGTGTCGAGCATCGGAAAGCTGTTGCGGCGGGCGGCGAGGAAGCGGCGCGTCGCGGCCACCGGATCGACCGCCTCCGGCCTCTGGGCGCCCTGGCCCGGCAGGCGCTCGGCCAGCGCGATCTGCTCCTCGCGATAGGCCGTGTAGAGCCGCAGCAGCGCCTCGCTGAAGCCGGGAAAGCCGTTTGCGACCTCCGAGATCTCGGTCGTCGAGAGATCGATGTCGGCAAAGATCGGGTCCTTCATGACGCTCTGCAGCCGCGCGGAATGATCGGCACCGCCATCGCCGGCAAGCTCGGCCATGTCGATCTTGTAGGAACGCGCCAGCCGCAGCAGCACCTCCGCCGTCACCGGGCGGTGATTGCGCTCCATCAGCGCCACGTAGGACGCGGAGATTTCCAGGTCGCCCGCCATCTCCGACTGGGTCAGCCCGAGATTGCGCCGCAGCCGCCGCAGGCGCGCTCCGACATACACACCCTGCTTCTCCGACATGGCCGCTCTCCATCCTTACAACATTACAAGCAAAATTTGTAAGGTTTGACAAGTGCACACCGAAGGCCCTGACGTCGGCGCGGCGGCTGCCCTACACCGGTTCCATCGACATCCAAGGAGCATTCTCATGGCCTACAAGACCGACATCCGGCAGATCGAAGACCTGATTGCCGAAAACGCCACCTGGAGCGGCATCACCCCGGAGGCCGTGACCCGGATGCGGTTGCAGAACCGCTTCAAGACCGGCCTCGACATCGCGCGCTACACCGCCGACATCATGCGCCGCGACATGGCCGCTTACGATGCCGATCCGGCCAACTATACCCAGTCGCTCGGCTGCTGGCACGGCTTCATCGCCCAGCAGAAGATGATCTCGATCAAGAAGCATTTCGGCACGACCAAGGGCCGCTATCTCTATCTCTCCGGCTGGATGGTCGCGGCGCTGCGCTCCGAATTCGGCCCGCTGCCGGACCAGTCCATGCATGAGAAGACCAGCGTTCCCGCGCTGATCGAGGAGCTCTATACCTTCCTGCGGCAGGCCGATGCCCGCGAACTCGGCATGCTGTTCCGCGAGATCGATACGGCCCGCGCGGCCGGCGACATCGCCAGAGAGCGCCAGCTGCAGCACGCGGTCGAGACGTACCAGACCCATGTCGTTCCCATCATCGCCGATATCGATGCCGGCTTCGGCAATGCCGAGGCGACCTATCTTCTGGCCAAGAAGATGATCGAGGCCGGCGCCTGCGCCCTGCAGATCGAAAACCAGGTTTCCGACGAAAAGCAGTGCGGCCACCAGGACGGCAAGGTCACGGTTCCCCACGAGGATTTCATCGCGAAGATCCGGGCCTGCCGCTATGCCTTCCTCGAACTCGGCATCGACAACGGCATCATCGTCGCCCGAACGGACTCGCTCGGCGCGGGCCTGACCAAGCAGATCGCCGTCAGCACGCAGGCCGGCGATATCGGCGATCTCTACAATTCCTATCTCGATTGCGAGGAGGTTGCCGATATCAGCTCGCTCAACGGCGATGTCATCATCAACCGCGGCGGCAAGCTGATGCGCCCGAAGCGCCTGCCGTCCAACCTCTACCAGTTCCGCGAGGGCACGGGGGCCGACCGCTGCGTCCTCGATTGCATCACCTCGCTGCAGAACGGCGCCGACCTGTTGTGGATCGAGACGGAAAAGCCGCATATCGAGCAGATCGCCGGCATGGTCGATCGCGTTCGCGCGGTCGTTCCCGATGCGAAGCTGGTCTACAACAATTCGCCCTCGTTCAACTGGACCCTCAACTTCCGCCAGCAGGTGTTCGATGCCTGGAGCCAGGCGGGCAAGGACGTCTCCGCCTACGATCGCGCCCGGCTGATGAGCGTCGATTACGATGCGACGCCGCTCGGGCAGGAGGCGGACGAGCGCATCCGGACGTTCCAGCGCGATGCGGCCGCGCGCGCCGGCATCTTCCACCACCTGATCACCCTGCCGACCTACCATACGGCAGCCCTGTCGACGGACAATCTGGCGAAGGCGTATTTCGGCGAGGCCGGCATGCTCGGCTACGTCAAGGGCGTCCAGCGCAAGGAGATCCGTGAAGGCATCGCCTGCGTCAAGCACCAGAATATGGCCGGCTCCGACCTTGGCGACGACCACAAGGACTATTTCGCCGGCGAAGCGGCCCTGAAGGCCGGCGGCTCGCACAACACGATGAACCAGTTCGCAGCCTGAGGGCCGCACCGGACCGCACCACACCACACCACGCGGGGCACGGGCAAACCGTGTCCCGCGTGTCATCATCCGAAAGCGTTGACGGTGCGCGCGCATGGGGGTCCCCGGCGCGCGCATCGTCTTATCCGGCGGGCGCCCTGCGCGCGCGCCGCGTCACGGATAGGCCGTCGATCCATCGGGTTTGCGGGTGATCTTGCGCTCCCAATGGACGTAGTCGTCCTTGGCAAGACACGCCTCGTCGATTTCGAGACCCCATCCCGGGCGATCGGGGCGCAGGTCCATATGTCCGTCGACAGGCATGTAGGGGTCGAGCGCCCAGGGTGCGTGAACGTGCGGCTTGAATTCGAGGATCTTGAAATTGGGCTGGGCCGCGCAGAAATGGATATTGACGGCGGTGGCCAGCGGACCCATGGGATTGTGGGGCGCGACCGTGACGTAGTGGGCCTCGGCAAGGGTGGCGATCCGGCGCATTTCCGTGACGCCGCCGACGACGCAGATATCGGGTTGGATGATATCGGCACCCCGTGCAGTGAGCAGTGCCAGAAACTCGAAGCGGGAATAGAGGGATTCGCCCGTCGCGAGCGGGACGTTGATCTTGGATTTCAGTTCGCTCCAAGCGGGTATGTGCTCCGGCCGGATCGGCTCCTCGTAGAACAGCGGATCATGGGAAGCGATGGCGGCGGCAAGCTGGATCGCCTGGTAGGGCTCGAAGATCTTGGCATGCGCGTCGAAGGCGAACTCGAAATCCGAGGGCGTTATCTCCCGGATGCGGCCGAAATAGTCGCCTGTTTCCCGCACCAGTTCGCCCCAGCGCCCCTTGTGCAGGTCCCGCCGGTACGGGCTGATCTTGAAGGCGGTATAGCCATAGTCCTCATGCAGCTGCAGTGTCTGGTCGCGCGCATGCTCCGGGTCGGGCGCGGTGTAGACGCCGCAATAGACCTTGACGCGGTCGCGGACATTGCCGCCGAGCAGCATGTAGACCGGCAGGCCCGCCGCTTTTCCGGCGATGTCCCACAGCGCATGATCGATCGCCGAGATGGCGGCGAGACCGAGCGCGCCCGGCGGAAACCGGCATTGCTGGTTGAGCTTCAGGACCAGGAACTCCACGCGGCGCGGGTCCTCGCCCTCGATCTGGTGGAACAGGTAGTCCAGCAAGGGCGGCAGCGCGAGATCGGGGCCGTGATTGTAACATTCGCCCCAGCCGGAAATACCTTCGCTGGTCTCGATCTTCACAAGCAGCCGCGGACGTTCGTCCACCCGCTGCATATAGGTTTTCAGACTGGTGATATGCACGTTTCGGTCTCCGGTCAGGCGGCGCGGGTTTCGGTATCGACGCGATCGACGATCGCGCGCAGCAGGGAGCGCTCGTCGCTCGTCAGGGCTGTCACGCCGGGAACCCGCACGGGGCCGACATCCGTCCCCAGCATGCCCAGAGCCTCTTTCACCACGGTCACGTTGGCGCCGTTGTTGTACTTGGTGCGCAGCGCCTCGAAGCCGGCAATGCCGTCGATGAGCGTTCGGGCGGCCGGATAGTCTCCCGCCTCCAGGGCGCGGTGGATCGCGTGGCTACGCTCCGGGAAGACGTTGACCAGCCCGGAGGTGAAGCCCCGCGCGCCGAGCGCATAGAAGGCGGGCGCCCATCCTTCGGCCAGGCCGCAGACCCAGATCGCCGGCGCGTCGCGCGTCGAGCGGATGATGTCGGCAAGCAGCATGAGATTGGTGGACGCGAACTTGATGCCGGCGATGTTGCCGTGAAGGGCGAGGGATCGGAAGTCATCGATGGAAAAGCTGTCGCTGCGCACATAGGCGATCAGCGGGACGGTGGCGGCATCGGCGAGATCGAGAAAATAGCGGGCCTGGTAACTCGGTCCGGCGAAGGGATCCATCGGATGATGCCCCATGATGGCATCCGCCCCTTCCGCGATGGCGTCGCGCGCAAGCGCCTTCGCCTCCGAAAGGGACCGCCCCACGGCCGCGCTGACGAGGGTCTGCCTGTTGGCCGCATGGATGGTGACGCGGTGCACCTCGCGGACTTCCTCCATCGTCAGGGTGAAGAACTCGCCGGTGTTGCCCGCAGCCATCAGGTTGTGGACGCGCGCGGCCGCCAGGCGCTCGATGAGGTCTGTCAGTTTCCGGGTGTCGACGCTGCCGTCGGGACGATAGGGGGTCACCGGAACGCCGGAAATGCCGGTGAGGGCCGTCCGAACGGCCTGAAGCGTGTCAGTCACATCAACTCTCCTTGTTACCGAATACGATGGCGAGATAGGTCTCGCCGGAGCGGACCACGTGGTCGCGCATCGTGCGTTCCGCCCGATCCGCATCGCCGGCCGTGATCGCGGCCGCAATCGCGGCATGTTCCCCAAAAGCTTTTTCGCGCTCTGCGGGATCCGAATGAATGATGCGGCGGGTGCCGGCATCGTAGAACTGCTGGCGCTCGATCAGCTTGCCGAGATAGGCGCAGCGCGACGCGATGTGGATCTGGTCGTGAAAGGTCTCGTTGAGCAGGATCAGGCTGTCGACATCGCCGCTGTCCGTCGCCTCGCGCATCCGCTTGACCGTCGCCGCCAGCGCCGTTCCCTCATCGCTCTCCCGGCGCTTGGCGGCGAGATGCGCGATCATCGATTCGAGCGCCGCCCTCGCGAGGATCATCTCCTCCGCCCAGGTCGCGTTGAAACGGACGATGACGCCCCGGCGGGGCTGCGTCTCGACCAAGCCATCGGACTCCAGCTGGCGCAAGGCCTCCTTGATCGGCGTCGTGCTCACGCCCAGCTGTTCGGCGAGTTGCCGCTCGTTCAGCTTCTGCCCGAAGGCGAAGCGCCCGCCGATGATCGCCGTGCGCAGGCTGCGGTGCACGTGATCCCGCAAGGTCGCGAAGACCCGGGGGTCGAGCTTCGACATTTCGTCACCGCGATCATCCGTCGTGTTTTGAGCCATGATGTCGAGAACCCCGTTGACGTCCATCCCGATTTGTGAAATCTGATATATCAAATTTCAGATCGTTGTCGATATGAAAGTTTGCAATCATGAGGTTGAGGAGCCTCGGAGGAGACGGACATGAACAAAGCCCCTATCATCGCACTGGCGACCGCGACCGCGCTGTCCCTCTTTGGTGCACCGTTCGCGATCGCGGCCACGCCTGCAGACCAGCTGGTCCTCGCCTCCAACATGTCGTCGATGCGCGGACTGGATCCGCATGAGCTGAACCAGCTCGAATCGGCCGAAGTCGTTGCCAATCTCTATGAGCGGCTCGTCGTCCTGGCGGCCGACAAGATCTCCGAGCCGCAGCCGGGCCTTGCCGAGAGCTGGTCCGTCTCGCCGGATGGAAAGACGTTCACGTTCAAGATCCGCGCCGGGGTCACGTTCCATTCGGGCAATAGCCTGACGGCCAAGGATGTCGAATGGTCGCTGCGCCGCCTCGTGAAGCTCGGGCTCGCACCCTCCACCGATCTTCGCCAATGGGGCTTTTCCGCCGACAATGTCGACACGCTGATCCGTGCGACGGACGACGCCACCCTGGTGGTCGAGACGCCCGAGGTCTGGAATGCCAACCTCATTCTCTTCTCGCTTGCAAGCTTCTCCACCTCCATTCTCGACAGCGCGTTCCTGGCCGACAAGGAGAAGGACGGCGATATGGGGCGGGCCTATCTGCAGACGGCGGATGCCGGTTCGGGGCCTTACGCCCTGCGGTCCTGGCGGTCGAACGAGCTTCTGATCGCCGATGCCTTCAAGGATTACTGGCAGGGGGCGCCGGCCATGCGCCGCGTTCTGATCCGGCACATGCCGGAGTCTTCCGCCCAGCGCCTTCAGATCGAGGCCGGCGACATCGATGTCGCCACGCGCCTGTCGTCCACCGATCTCAACGCGCTCGACGCGGGCGGCAAGGTAACCATCCAGAAGACGCCCGGCTTCGGCTTCTACTATCTCGCGCTCAACCAGAAAGACGAGATTCTCTCCAAGCCCAAGGTCCGCGAGGCCTTCCGCTACCTCATCGACTATGACGGCCTTGCCGGTACCGTCATGAAATACTACGGCGTCAAGCAGCAGACGATCGTCCCCGCCGGCCTGCCGGGCGCATCGAGCGAAAACCCGTACACGCTGGATATCGACAAGGCGAAAGCCCTGCTTGCCGAGGCGGGCTATCCCGACGGCTTCTCCAAGGTCTATTACGCGACGCCGGTCACGCCCGAATACGAGGTCGCCCAGTCGCTGGCCGCCAATGCGGCGAAAGCCGGCATCAAGCTCGATCTTCAGGGCGGCGACCATATCGGCAAATTCCGGGCGCGGGACTTCGAACTGTTTTCTGCCCGCTCCGGCGAACGCCTGCCCGATCCGCATGCCGTGCTGAACTCCTACGCCACCAATGCGGACAATGCCGATGCGGCCAAGCTCACCGGATTGCTCGCCTGGCGCTCCGCCTGGGATGTGCCCAGGGAGATCCAGGACATGGTGACGGCCGCAGCGCACGAGACCGACGCGTCCAAGCGCGCGGATCTCTACACCCGGATCAATGCCGCTTATCTCGCAGCCTCTCCCGCCCTGATCACCTCTTTCCAGCGGACGGACGCAAAGGCCGTGCGCAATCTGGTCAAGGGCTATGTCGGCCACGCCACATGGCTCACCCGCTGGGACACGGTCACGAAGGCCGAATGACGATCGGGACCGCCGTCATCGATCAGGAAGGAGACCGTCGTGAGCATCACTCAGACCACTGAAAGCAGGCTGCCGGACAAATCGGCGCTGCTCACCGGGGCCGGCAAGCTGGCGGCGTCCCTCGGCGTCATCGCAACGACCTTGCTCGGCCTTCTGGTGATCACCTTCGTGATCGGCCGCATGGTGCCGGCCGACCCCGTCATCGCGGTGATCGGAGATCAGGCCGATCAGGTGACGTATGATCGCGTCTACAAGGAAATGGGTCTCGACCAGCCGCTCTATGTCCAGTTCGGCACCTATCTCGGCGATATCGCCCATCTCGATTTCGGCCAGTCGCATGTCACCAAGAACCCGGTCGCCAGCGATCTGGCGCGGGTGTTCCCGGCAACGCTGGAACTGGCGACGCTCGCCACGCTGATTGGGGCGGGCTTCGGGGTGCCGCTCGGCGTCATCGCCGCCGTGCGCAAGGGCACCTGGGTCGATCATGTCGCGCGTGTCGTCGGGCTGCTGGGCTATTCCACGCCGATCTTCTGGCTCGGCACCATCGTCATTCTCGTGTTCTACGCGACGCTCGGCTGGATACCCGGCGGCGGACGCATCGATATCTACAATGAAGGACTGGTCGACGGGCCGACCAACTCCCTGATCGTCGACGCGCTTTTGGCGGGCGAGTGGGAGGTTTTCTGGAGCGCCCTTCACCATGTCGCGGCGCCGGCGATCATTCTCGGCTATGCCGCCATGGCCTATCTCAGCCGGATGAGCCGGAGCTTCATGCTGGAGCAGCTTCGCCAGGAATACATCCTGACGGCCCGGGCCAAGGGCCTCGGCCAGCGCCCCATCGTCTGGCGGCATGCGTTCCGAAACATCCGGGTCCAGCTTCTGACCGTCGTCGCGCTTGCCTATTGCGGCCTCTTGGACGGGACGGTGCTGATCGAGACCGTGTTTTCCTGGCCGGGCCTCGGCCAGTATCTGACCTCGGCTTTGTTCTTTGCCGATATGAATGCCGTCCTCGGCAGCGTTCTCCTGATCGGTCTCATCTCGATTGCGGTCAATCTCCTCTCCGACATCGTCTATCGCTTCATCGATCCGAGGACCCGGTCATCATGACAATCCGTTCCGGCACGTTCCATAATCTGCACGATTGGCTGATCCGCGAGGACTTCACCTCCACCCGGCAGGCGCGCCTGCACAAGGCCTATGTCGGCTGGTTGAGCCTCGTCGCCAATCCGCTGGCGCTGCTCGGCCTGATGGTCATCGTGCTCCTCGTGGGCCTTGCGACGCTCGCGCCCGTTCTCACGGTTCACGATCCGCTCGCCCAGGATCTCACCATGGCGCTCAAGGCGCCGTCTCTCCTCCACTGGTTCGGAACCGACGAGTTCGGGCGGGACGTCTATGCCCGTCTGATCTACGGCGCCCGCACCACCCTCTACATCAGCATTCTCGTTACCGTCATCGTCGCGCCGATCGGCTTCGTCATCGGCGCGACGGCGGGCTATCTCGGCGGCTGGGTCGATACGGTGCTGATGCGGATCACCGACATCTTCCTGTCCTTTCCCTCTCTCGTTCTGGCGCTCGCCTTTTCCGCAGCCCTCGGACCCGGCATCGAAAACGCCGTGATCGCCATCGCGCTGACCATCTGGCCGCCGATCGCGCGCCTCGCCCGGGCGGAAACGCTGACCTTCCGCAAGGCGGATTTCGTGGTGGCGGCCGAACTTCAGGGCGCGGGGATGGCGCGCATTCTTTTCCGCCATATCGTGCCGCTGTGTGCGCCATCGATCATCGTGCGGCTGACGCTCAACATGTCGAGCATCATCCTGACGGCCGCGGGTCTCGGATTTCTCGGCCTCGGCGCGCAACCGCCAATGCCCGAATGGGGCGCGATGGCGGCGTCCGGCCGGCAATATCTGCTGGACGCCTGGTGGCTGACGACCATTCCCGGCATCGCGATCCTCGTCGTCAGCCTTGCCTTCAACCTTCTGGGAGACGGTCTCCGTGACATTCTGGACCCGCGCAATGCCTGATCCATCACCGCTGCCCGTCGACCCGATCCTGACGGTGCGCAACATGTCGGTGGGCTTTCCCTCGCTTTCGGGCCTGGTTCCTGCCGTTCGCGACATCTCGTTCTCCGTCGGGCGCGAAAAGATCGGCATCATCGGGGAAAGCGGCTCCGGCAAGAGCACGACCGGCCGCGCCATCATGCGCCTGCAGCCGCCGGGCGCGGTGGTGGAAGCCGACACGTTGCGCTTCGAGGAGATCGATCTCCTGAAGGTCAGCGAGAAGGAAATGCTGTCCATCCGCGGGCGGCGCATGGCGATGATCCTTCAGGATCCGAAATATTCGCTCAATCCGGTGATGACGGTGGGCGAGCAGATCGGCGAGACCGTGATGCTGCACGAGAAGGTGTCCCGCAGGGTCGCGCGGGAGCGCACGCTCGGCATGCTGGAGCGTGTCCAGATCCGCGACCCGCGTCGGGTGTTCGATCTCTATCCGCATGAAGTGTCCGGCGGCATGGGCCAGCGCATCATGATCTCGATGATGCTGATCGCGTCGCCCTCGCTCATCATTGCCGACGAGCCGACCTCCGCGCTGGATGTCACCGTTCGCCAGCAGGTTCTGAGCATTCTCGACGATCTGGTGACCGAGCGCGATATCGGTCTCATCTTCATTTCGCACGATCTCAACCTCGTGCGCAGCTTCTGCGACCGCGTCATCATCATGTATGCGGGACGGATCGTCGAAACCATCGCGGCGGCCGATCTCGATCAGGCGAAGCATCCCTATACGCAGGGGCTCCTCAACGCCTTGCCGAGCCTCGACCGCCCACGCGACAGGCTCGACGTTCTCGCGCGCGATCCTGTCTGGCTGGAGGGCTGAGCATGTCCATGATCTCTGTCGACCATCTTGCCGTCTCCTATGGCAGCCCGAGCCGACCGACCCGCGTGGTGAACGACGTCTCCTTTTCGGTCGGCGCCAACGAGACCTTCGGCCTCATCGGCGAGAGCGGCTGCGGGAAATCGACCATCCTCGGTGCGCTTGCCGGGCGCAACACACACTGGACGGGCCACATTACGATCGACGGCGAGACGATTGGCGCCAAGCGTACGCGGGCGCAACTGGCGCTCCAGCAGATGGTCTTCCAGGATCCGTTCGGCTCCCTGCACCCGCGCCACACGATCGGCCGCATCTTGCTGGAACCGCTGGAAATCCACGGGCTCGATGACCGGCAGACCCGGGTCGAGGCCGTGCTCCGCGATGTCGGCCTTCCCGTCAGCTTCCGCTACCGGTTTCCGCACCAGCTTTCCGGCGGCCAGCGGCAGCGCGTCGCGATCGCCCGCGCGCTCATCCTGAAACCGCGTATCCTGCTCCTCGACGAACCGACCTCCGCCCTCGACGTGTCGATCCAGGCCGAGATCCTCAATCTGCTGAAGGATCTGCGGCAACGGGAGAACCTGACCTTCATCCTCGTCAGTCACGACATGGCGGTCATCGCCCATCTCTGCGACCGCGTCGCCGTCATGCAGAACGGGGTCTTCGTCGAGACGGTGACGAAGACGCAGATCCTCAACGGAGAGGTCACCCACCCCTATACCAGGGTGCTGATGGACGGGAGCAGAGGCTACACGGCGCGGAAGCCGGCAGCGGATCTTCAGATCTCGGCCGAGGCGCAGGGCTGAGCGACACGCAACGACGGATTTGACGGGAGCAATGATCCGGATGCGATGACTGTCGATCCGTCCGAGGCCGGACGCGCGGCTAAAGGCTTTCTGTGCCGATGCGGTGATAGGTCCGCTTGAAGTAGATCAGCGGAACGTTGCTGCCGGTTTCATGGATGCCGAGGACCTTGCAGAAGAGGACCTGGTGGGTGCCGATATCGGTGCTCGCGTCGATCGCGCAGTCGAAGGAGACGACGGCGTCGGTGAGGACCGGGGCGCCGGTCGCGCCCGGCGTCCATGTGGCGGCGGCGAAACGCTCCTCGACGGGGGTCTTGCCGCCGAACAGCGCCGACAGATGTTCATGATGCCCGGCAAGCGTGTTGACGCACAGCATGCGGTTGGCGGCAAAGGTCTGAAAGACCGAACTCGACCGGTTGAGACAGACCAGAAGCGTCGGCGGCGTATCGGTGACGCTGCAGACGGCGGAGGCTGCAAACCCCGCTTTGCCGGCCGGCCCATCCGTCGTGATGATGTTGACGGCCGCGCCGAGCCGCGACATGGCGCTGCGAAACGCGTCGCGATCCACAAATGCGGGTTCGATCCGGCCGGCGTCGATGAGGGGTGCTGCGGACATGGGGCTTCCTTTTCTAGCGTTTCCGGCGCGCGCTCAGGCCGCCGTCGGGCGGGGAAAGGTGGCGGCGAACGATCCAAGCGCGAGCTGCTGTTCGATATGGCGGGCGAGGGACGCTGCGCGCTGCTCCTGCCACGGCGGCGCCACGATCTGCAGGCCCACGGGCAGGCCTTCGCGGCTGCGGGCGACCGGCAGCGTCACCACGGGCAGGCCGAGAAAGGAGAAGGGGCGCGTCAGGGCCGTCATGGCGCTGACGATGCGGTTCATGGACGCACGCGCGCCGACGTCCACATCGCTGGAAAGCGGCGGCAGGAAGGGCATGGTCGGCACGATCAGGACGTCGCAGGCCGAAAACACCGTCGCGAGGAACTCTTCCAGCATCACCACACGGATCTGCAGGGCCCTGAGATAGAGCGGTGACGGAATGGCGATGGCCTGGGACAGCCGCATGCGGACCTGTGGACCAAAGTCCTCCGGCCGGCTGCGAAAAGCATCGAAATGAACGGCGGCGGCTTCGCTGATCGCCACGACATTGGCCAGCTACGGAGGCTGCCGGTGGCGGCACTGATACCGTCATAACCACAGTCTCAAACTATACTCTGACTGCAAATGTTGAGAACCTTGTCTACGCCGGTTCGAGTTCTGTGACCGCATACGGCAATGCGTCCGGCAATACGTCAACCGGCGGTTCGGGAGACGACGTGCTTATCGGTGGCGCTGGCGCGGATGTGCTTAACGGTAATGGCGGCATCGACACGGCGAGTTACGTAACGGCTGCTGCTGCGATCGCGATCACTCTGGCAACAGGCGCGCAGACTGGTGATGCCGCAGGCGATACACTGAACAGCATAGAGATCATCACCGGCTCCAGTTACGGCGATACGATAACGGGCGACGCGGGCAACGACGTGTTCAACGGAGGCAATGGCAACGACATCCTCACGGGCGGAACAGGGTCTGACACGCTCAACGGTGACGCCGGCAACGACCTACTGACAGGAGGATCCGGAGCGGACATCTTAAACGGCGGCTCCGGCACCGACACAGCAAGCTATGCATCATCGTCCACGGCGGTCTCTATCAATCTGGTGACGGGAGTACACACCGGAGGCGACGCGGAGGGCGATACTCTCGTGGCACTGGAGACTGTCATAGGCTCGGCGTTCAGCGACAGCTTGGTGGCCTCCTCGGCCGTGACCCTCGCCGGCGGCGGTGGAAACGACAGCTATTATATCGGCAGCGGCAATGTGGCCGTGACGGAGACAGCCGGCAACGGTACCGATACCGTTTTCACATCGACGAACACTTACACACTGACAAACAATGTCGAAAACCTGATTTACACAGGTCCTTCGAACTTTGTCGGCACTGGCAACAACTTGGCCAACGCGATGAGCGGTGGTAACGGAGCAGATACAATTTTGGGACTTGCTGGCGACGACACTTTGTTCGGCGGTGAGGGTCTGGACCTGCTCGCCGGCGGTTCCGGACAAGACACTTTTCTCTTCACCGCTCTTACCCATTCGAACGCTGCTTCCGGGATCGACCGGATCACAGACTTCTCGCAAGACGATAGGGACATCATAGATCTCTCCGCCATAGGAGAGCTCGTCTTTAGGGGATCCGAAGCGTTCAGCGGAACCGGCGCAGAAATTCGATTTGAGGTTTCCGATGGGAGGACAGAAGTATTTGCGGATGTGGACGGAGATGGCTTTACTGATTTCCAAGTGACACTCGAAGGATCGATAACGTTGAGCGCGGGCGATTTCATTCTTTGATTTCATGCTGAAATCTTACAGCAGGACCGGCGCTTAGGTTACACGAACCGGTAAAGCTTAGGTTTCGCGATGAAAACGTGCTGCGAAGCGTTGGAGGTGCCAAAGACCGCCAAAGCCTTGTTCGACATGGTGAAGCGCCTGTCGGCGGTTGAATCATGGAGAATGAAAACCGTCAGGTTGCGACTATTGGGAGTGACGACTTCGGCGCGGCTCCCACGACGTCTAAACACATGTGCCGCTACGCGCTCCGAAAGATTTTGATCGCGGCCGGTCTCCTTTAAAGGCCGGCCGCTTTCGTCAGGTTCACCCGGAACCGGTCCCTTCGCCGCTGATATCTCCGGGTCATCTCAGCCGACGCATGCCCAAGGTGCTTCTGTACATAGCGCTCGTCCACTTCGGCCGAGGACGCAAGACCCGCGCGCAGCGAGTGCCCGGAGAACTTCATCGCCCGCTCGATCTCGCTGAGATCACCACGGACACCGGCGGCCATCGCCGCGCGCTTCACCAGCCGCGCCACTTCCCGGTCGTTGAGACGATCGGGCCCGACGGCCTTGGCCTGTCCCGTTACCCGGCGGAACAGCGGCCCATGAACCAGCTTTGCAAACCGGATCCAGGTCTCCACCGCCACGACCGGGCAGGTGGCATCCGACGACCCCCGTCCGATCTCCACCTCCCGCCATCCGGTCTTACCCCGCAGCGTAACGAGCATGCCCTGATCGAGGATCTCGATCCACCCGCGCCCGTCCTCTGTCTGGTCGGCCTTCAGATCGAGACCGACGATCTCGGAACGCCGCAGGCCGCCGGCATAGCCAATGAGCAGCATGGCGCGATCGCGCAGGCCGCGCAGCGTTCCCCGGTCGAGTGTCTCGACCATGGCGATGATGTCTTCCGCCAGCACCGCTTCTTTCTGAACCGGAGGTTTGGCATGGCTCCTGCGGATACCGGACAGGACCGTTGCGATGTGACGATCCTTGCGATCGAGGCTGAGCCCGCGCTGGGCATAGTTCCATGACAGGGACGCCAGACGTCGCTCAATCGTCGAGACCGCATTCGCTTTCACGTCGCGCGTCGGGGTGCCAACGGCACTGCCGGAGGCGCAGGCCGTAATGTAGAGACTGACGGTCTGCGGCTGCGGGGGGAGGGGAGACAGGCCCGATCGGCGACACCAGGCGGAGAAATGCTTCCAGTCGGCGGTATAGGCTTTGCGGGTATTGGCCGAGCTGGCGGCTTCGACGTAACCACGCGCACGATCGGCAAGGCCGGCGAGATGAGCGGGCGACCTATCTGCACCAGCGGGGGAGGGCAGGAGGCTGCTGCCCAGGACATCCGCTGCGGACAGAAGGCTGCCGGATACCGAACCCGGAGGCCGCGCGGATGGCTCCACGATGTGATTTTCGCTGCTTTGCTCGATGATTTCGGTCATTTGCGTATTATGCCAAAGACGTCCGATAATGCAACATTATCGGACATTTTATGTAGGCGACAGGCTGTGCGGTTGATTGCGTTATAGCTGGCTTAAAGTGCGCGTTTGATTTATCATCCACGGTATGGATTCGCTTTCACCGCACGTCTCAACAACACCCGCTTGGTCTCCCCGCTTACCAGGTTGGACGCGGCCGCGCGGCCGTGACATCACCGAGTCCGACGCTGCCTTCGCCGCCGGCATCGCCCTGAAATCGTTCGACGATCTGATCAGCGCCGAACCGCCGTGGATTGGCTGCTGGCGCGATCGACTGGCGCTCAAATCGGCAGCCGTCGCCGCAAAAATGCTCGGCCGCAGCGAGGAAGAACCCGCCATCCGCGACGCCGTTTTGCTGACCGCCGTTGGTGACGATCCAGGCCCTGCCGGAAAGCTGTTTTCCGCCACACGAATGCTGACGCGCCAATCCGGGACAATCACCACACCGTTCGTTAAGGAGCTTGCCGCGCTTCTGGGGATCCGTTGGGATGACGGCCTTACTTCAATCCCAGACTTGTTCGATACCGCCATCCCGGGCGGGCGGGCGGCACCCTTCGTCGCGGCGGACCTGGTTGCAGCGATGTGCGCGACCCGCCCGGATGCGGAGGTGTTGGCGCTTGGGCTCGCCGACGTCGTGCTGTCGCAAACGCTGAAGTGGCCAAGACCCGTGCCGCTGCTGCTGCCCGAACGGTTTGGCCCGGCCTTCCGCACGATCGGCGGCAGTGGCCGGGTGCGGCCGGGCGAGCCGGCCTATCCAAAGGCGATCTGCCTGGCGCTTGTCGACGGCGTCGAGGCGGCGCTTCGCCTCGCCATGGAGATCGATCGCCGGGCGGCGCGGCTGCTGGCTGTCGCGCCGAAACTGCGCACCAAGGGTGCCGGGCCGGTCATCGGCAAATTGCTGAACGAAGATGCCGTGCCGGCCTCGGCGCCCGGGAGCACCCTGTCGCGCTGGGCGGCCACGCGGCTGTTCGAACGGCTTGAAAGCTTTGAGGCGGTGCGGGAATTGTCCGGCCGTTCCTCCTTCCGGATTTTTGGATTGTGACGATGACCGGATCCAGTACGCCTCGCAGCAGACGGCGGCCCGACAAGGGAGAGGGAGGCGAACGCCTCTATGATAGGGAACTGGAAGACTTGCCGCCAGAGTTGCGCTGGCGGGAGTGGATGCTGCGGGTTGAGGCGGTGATTTTTGCTTCCGCCGAACCCGTCAGCCGCGAGACGCTGGCCCGTGCGGTCGGTCGCGATTGCAGCATCGACCTCTTGATCGACGATCTCATCGAGGAACTCGGTGACCGGCCCTACGAGTTGGTGTCGGTCGCCGGCGGCTGGCAGCATCGCACCCGGCCGCGCTTTGCCGACACGATCCGGGCCTCAATGGCGCCGACGCGGGGAGGGGCAGCTGCGCTGTCGGAGTTCGAGGCCATGGTGCTGATGGCGGTTGGATATTTCCAACCGGTCACGCGCGGCGAACTGTCGAAGATTTTTGGAAGGGAGATCAGTCGCGACACGATCGGAAATTTGCGCGGCTCAGGTTTCATCGGCTCCGGTCCCCGCAGCCCCACGCCCGGCGCACCCTATACCTATGTCACCACCAGGCATTTCCTGTCGGCCTTCGGCTTCGAGACCTTGCGGGACCTGCCCGATATCGAGATGCTGGAGGATGCCGGGCTGATGCGCGGGTCGAAGACGGCGGCGGCGCTTTCGTTCGGGGAAAGCCCTTCTGACGACGGAGAGGCGGATGAGGCGTGACGGCGGTTCATCGGACATGTCGCGGATATGGCAATCAGGCAGGTCCAACGGTGTCGCCGATCGCCCGATGCCTTCGGTGTGCGGCTTGCTCCCGATATCGCCGGACAATTCCTGCGACGAGCATATCCGTCAGGATCGCAGAGTGTCAGGCTAGGTGCCTCCCATTTGAACATCATGACAGGCGTTCGACCGCATCTGATCGATGATGTGCCAGCCGGGACATCGATAAGGAACATTTGATGTCACCTTTCTCCGTGTCTCATGTTTGATAGGTCCGCTGCCATTCGATCCTATTCCCTGTTCACGCCCGAGCCTGAAGACTTGGCCATATTCAGACGGGAACCACATCATCGGCATTCTGTTTCCCGAGACGCAACAGGAGACAATCGATGCCCAACGATCACGTGAAAACCCTCATTGCCACCTTCGACACCCGCGAGGCCGCCGACCTCGCCATCGAGCATCTCGTGCAGCAATACGGCATCGAGCGGACCGACGTCTTCGTCGAGGCCGTCGGATCGGGCAACACGGCCGGCACGCAGCCCTCGGGCGGCGATCTTGAGAACCGGGAAGGAGATGGCGTGCGAACGGATGCGGCTCTCGACGGTCAACTTCAGGTGTCCGTCGATCTGGCGCTTGCGGATGTCGAGAAAGCGCAGGCCGCGTTTCGGGAGGCGGGAGCGCTGGATGTCTCGAGCCGTTAGATGGGAAAGGCTCGACGGGGGCTCATGACGCAGGCGGGGCGGCAGCCATGCCGGTGATCCCAGCCGCTTCCTCGCCTATCTCGAAAGCGGTTGCCGGATCGTTTCCCAAGGAAGGTACGGGCCTTGCCCGGTTTGCGTCGCTATTGAAGGGCGTGGAGGTCGATACGGCGGTCTACGGGCATCGCAGGGCATGGACCTCCGCGCGATGGGCAGACAGGGTACTCAACGATTTCCAGTTTGCGCTGAGAAAGCCGCAAACGATAATCCGCGATCGGCGACTGACCGATATCGGGCCGCTGTTCCTTCTGTTTCTGAAGGAAAATGTCTCCGCTCGGCGACGGGATCGGCCCGTTTCTCTGCCATCTGCGGCCAAGGCCGGCGTTCGATCCGACTGTCATCGATCACGCATTCACGAACCTGCGGCAGAGGCAAGGCGGACGCATCGTGATCGAGGTGCGCCACAAAAGCTGGACGTCCAAGGGAGGCTCTCGTCCTCCTCGCGCATCACCGGGTCGACCGCGTGCCGGCCGCCCCGGCGCCGGTGTGGCCGGCGACCTCCTTCACAACGCCGCCCGTCCATGTCCGCTTGCGTGGCATGCCGAAAACCGACTATTCCAGCTACGACGAAACCGAGATCGGCAGATACCGGCAAATGCTTGCCGACGATGGCGGGTGCGTGTTCGATACCACAGCGTCGGGCGCCGCAATCGCAAACGCGCTGACGATGCTTGCCTGGAGGCCATAGCTTGAGCGACGACTGGAACAAAGGCGTGACACTGGCGCTGGGAGAACACGGCGCGTTTACCACCATCAGCAACAATCAGGAGGCGTCCTGGGCTCTCATCGAGGACTGGCCTCTTGAGGATGGCGAAGCGCTGGATGCCGCCTTGCTGACCCTCGAAGCCGCGATGAACGGCAAGACGTCGGCGGAAGCGGCTCGGTTGTCGTTCATCGCTGCGGCGCACGAAGCCGGGATCGAGATCAAGGCATAAGCGTCCTGTACCTGCCATTTGGCCAAGACGCAGCGGCGGTGTGCGGCGAGCATTGCGGGTCACGCCGTTGATTGCTTCTCTGTTGTCGAGGCCCAGGTTTCTCATGCCTCGCACCGGAATGCGCGGCTATCCGTCCCATCAAACCCGGAACGAGGACAGGCGGTGTCGCGGCAGCATCAATTCAGCTTCGGTCTTACGGAGCGCTCTCCGTTCAACAGCGAAATCATTGCCGGGTTCGAGTGCGGGCTTGTTCACGGCGGTCGGCATGATCTGTTGCAGACCACCCGCCATCTGCCGGCCGGCCGCATGCGCGACCATTTGAGAATTGCCAGACATCACGGGCTCTTCACCACGCGTGACGGGCTGGTGCCAGGGCACGATGCCGTTGAGAGACTGCGCATCGCGCGGGATGAGGGCGTGCAGACCATCTGGGATCTGTCGCACTATCATCGCATCGACGATCCCGGAGCCCATGCGAGAGCGATCGCACGGCAGGCTCGGGCAGTCTGTGGCGCAGAACGCCTGTGGCTGTGTCCCGTCAACGAGCCGTCGCTCTATCCGATGCTGGCCGGCATGTCCCGGGATCACGCGATCGATATGGCGGTCGTCATGGCCGAGGAGGCTCGGCACCTGCATCCCTCCGTCGGCATTCTCGTCAATGATCCCATCACGGGCATCGGTGAGCGTCAGTTCGCGGCGACCGATGCGATCGTCTCGCGCACGGTCGTTGACGTGATCGGCGTGAATTACTACCCGCATACGGCCCGCACATCTCTGTCGAAAGTGCTGCTCAAGACGTGGCGGCGTTACGGCAAGCCGATCATGGTGTCGGAGACCAGCTGGCACGATGGCCACCCGGTTCATCACAGGCGCTATCCGGGGGTGAACAAGGGCATCTGGCTCCAGCATGTGCAGGATGAGGTCAAGATTGCCAAGGACCGGGGCGTCGGGATCGTCGGCATTTGCTGGTATCCGATGGTCGACTGCCCGCCTTGGCATGCGCCGCGATCCCGCAATCGATGGAGCCATGGGTTGATCCGGCAGGATCTCGGTGTCGATCCGGCGCTATCGGCTGAACTCATGGCAATGATGCCGCATGCGGCCGCGGCGTAGACGCGACCTCCTCGGACACGCCGTCCTTCCGACGAAAGCCGGTTCTGCCTATGTGGAAGACCGAGAGACCTGCATTAGGGCGCGGTCATACCGCTTCGTGCGGATACCTCCGTCTCTTCTGCTGGTTCTGCGCCGTCATGGCGTCGCGTTCGGCAAACACGCGTGCCACCTCGGCCATGTTCTCCGTGCCCCAGGTGCAAAGTGGCACAAGGGCCTGCGCGAGGCTGTGGCCAAGCGGGGTTAGGCTATAGTCCACACGCGGCGGAATTTCCTTGTAGTCCGTGCGCTTCACAAGGCCGTCTGCCTCCATTTCCTTCAACTGCTGGATCAGCATCTTGTCGCTGACATCGCGCACGGCACGGCGCAGCGCGCCATAGCGGGTCGGGCCGCCTTGGGCGACGAAATAGAGGATCAGCGGTTTCCACTTCCCTGCGATCACCCGAAGCGTCGCGTCCAGCCCGCAGGTAAAGCCGGGTAACGTCGGGGTGCAGGTGCCGGCTTCCGGTAGAGACGGGGTGGTCGGGCTTTGCATCTGTATGGTCATAGTAAGTACTTACCAAAAGGTGCATACTTGTCAAGTGGAAGGCGCCTGGCCACCTTGGCGTAGTCTCAACCAAGGAGCACACAATGAGCAGACTGACAGGCAAGACGGCCGTGATCACCGGCGGGGCAACCGGCATCGGCCTCGGCGCAGCAAAACGCTGATCGAGGAAGGCGCCTTCGTCTACATTTTCGGCCGGCGGCAGGAAATGCTGGATGCGGCCGTGCATCAGCTCGGGCCCTCGGCGCGCGCCGTGCAGGGGTCGGTCACCCACCTACCCGATCTCGACCGCCTCTATGAAACCGTGAAGGCCGAGCGGGGCAGTCTCGACATCGTCCTCGCCAACGCTGGCACGGGCGCGTTCGCTGCACTTGGGAGTATCACGCCGGAGCATGTGGACGAGACCTTCGACATCAACGTAAAGGGGCTGATCTTCACCGTACAGAAGGCTCTGCCGCTGATGGGCACCGGCGGCTCGATCATTCTCACCGGTTCAAGCACCGGGGTGATGGGCACACCGGCCTTCAGCATCTACAGCGCTACGAAGGCGGCCGTGCGCAATCTCGCGCGCAGCTGGGCACTTGATCTGCGCGGCACGGGCATCCGGGTCAACGTGATGTCGCCTGGGCCGATCTCAACCGAGCTCGCGCAGGAAGTGCTGGGTGCTGATGGCATGGATGCGATCGGCGCGACGACCGTCCTCGGCCGAGTGGGAGACCCATCGGAGACCAGCGCCGTCGCTGCCTTCCTTGCCTCCGCTGACAGCAGCTTCATGACGGGCGGTGAGGTCTTCGTAGACGGGGGGCTTGCGCAGGTTTGACGTTGCGCAGATCTCGGACGTAACCAGAGAGCCGGCCCGTGTCAGACACGACCGGCTTTTTCGCGGGATCGGTGGTTCATGGAATGCGGCGGCCTTCATCCGATTACGATCAGAGTGCTCCTCTGGCTCTGATCCATGAGTGGAGCCGGAGTTGTTCTCGAAATCAGCCGTTATGATTGGCCGTCGCTGGAATCAGAAATCATCCTGAATTCGAACGGAGTGTCGTTCTCGTAGAGCGCGAATTGCGCCTTCCAAATATAGGACGAAAACGGATGACCGAAGAGCTGGATTACCAGGTGCGGTTCCTCATCTTCACTTGACGTTCCTCCTCACGCGCGCTTTTGATCGCGCCAAAGGACCCTGTTTCGACGGCACCTGCGGGTTCGTAAGTAGCAATGACGGTGCCACCAGAAGATATTTGGTGATCCACCAACCTGAGCGTGCTCGACGACGTGCCGTCATTAAACAGCCGCTTGCCACTGCCGAGCACGATCGGAAAGGTGTACAACACCAGCTGGTCGAGCAGGCCTGCTGCGAGCAGTGCGGGATAGATCGTGCTTGATCCCTGGATCAACAGATCGGGACCATCGCCCTGCTTGAGCATCGCAACGTCGTCGATCCCGCGCATTCGATGGCTGTTTTCCCATGGCAGCGGTTGCTCACCCTTTGTCAGGACGTATTTGTTTGCCAGAGTGAAGGCCTTGCCCATCTCTTCGCCCTCGACGTAAGGCCAGTATGCGGCGAAAATGTCGTAGGTCCGCCGGCCCAGCAGAAGATCGTAAGGCCGTGAGAAAAACTCGCCAACCGCAGCGCCGACCTGATCGTCGGCGACGGGAAACATCCAGCCGCCATGGGCAAATCCGCCGGTCGGGTCTTCTGTGGGTCCACCCGGTGCTTGTACGACTCCATCGAGTGATAAGAACATGCCGCCGATGATCTTACGCATCGCGCGTCTCCCCTGCGCGCGCCGCTTCGATTTTGGCAATGTCGATCTTGCGCATCTTCATCATCGCTTCCATCACACGCTTGGCCGCTGCGGGGTCTGGGTCGGCCATTCCGGCCATCAGCGCACGTGGCACGATCTGCCACGAAAAGCCCCAGCGGTCCTTGCACCAGCTGCACATGCTCTCTGCACCGCCGCTGCCGACGATCGCATTCCAGTAACGATCGGTCTCCTCCTGACTATCGGTGAAGACCTGAAAACTGACCGCCTCGTTCGGGACGAAGCGCGAACCGCCGTTCAGGCCAACGAACGATTGGCCGAGCACGGTGAACTCGACAGTGATCTCCTCGCCACGCTTGGTCGAGGGATTGTCCGCAGGGGAGTCTTGCCCCGCGCCAACATAGCTATCGGGGAACAAGCTCGCGTAGAATTCGGCAGCCTCGCGAGCCTTGCCGTGGTCGAACCATAGACAGGTGGTCATCTTTGCCATTGTGTCACTCCCTATTTGCCACCGACGAGCGCAAAGGCTGCGCCCTGAGGATCGTTACCCATAATGATGCATGCCATGTCTTCGCGGCTTTGGTTGTGGATTCGAAGCAGGCTGGAAGCATACCTGAAGCACTGGACTGGGTGCGCAACCTGCCGTGGGGAACAAAAATCTATGCTCTCGTTGCTACTGGTTTGGTTGCGTTTGGAGTCTACAGTTTGTGAGCTAATAATTGGCTATTCCTCAGTAGAGCAGATCCCAAGTTCTGTATCGAGATGACATATGATGTATTAGGCGACAAGTCTCAGCAAGCGAGACGGCTGTCCTTTGTTATCGGCAAGCCTCTCGCCGTTAAGGGTAGAGATTTCTATATTACTGGCATCTCAAAGAGTTTTTGGATGAGACCTACACGGAACAACCGAGGGGGCGAAGGTTCGATCCGGCTCAGGGTGTTCGGCTCAACGAGGTCTGTAATTGGCCGAAAGGGGTTACTCGCTGCCGGAGCAAGTGCCGCCAAACCCTAACAGTCGCGACAGATCAGCGACGTTAAATTTTGAGGGAAAATTCTGGCGCAAAATGCTACCATTCGCGACCGACTTTTGCGAATTTGTGGATCACCGGAAGTAACCCTTCGAAGCCGTGCCACAAGTGCTCGTCCACTCCCCGCTAGGCTGCCGTTCACTTTCTGCCTTTATTGCATAAGCCTCGTGAATCGGCAGAAGCCGCAGGGAGCCGCCGCGCCACATGTCCTATCGCACCATCTTCCCGCACCTTACAGCGGCAGCCCTCTTTCTTCTTGGTCCGCCACCTGCCTTCGCAGAGGAGCTGGCCTTGCCGCCAAGTGCCGAGACCGCGGGTAACGCGCTGCCCAGCGAAATCATGCTGCGTGTGGCACCCCTGATGCAGGCGGGCAGGCGCGACGAGGCGACGTTCTGGTTCTATGCCGGACAACTTCGCTGGCGCTCACGCCTGAACGCCAGCCCAGCTCAGGACCCGACCGGCGAACCCGCTCTGTTCTCGTCGCTGTTCGAGACACTCGGGCCGCCCGTCAATGGTTGGGCCTTCGGCGACATCCCCAAGCTCCACCGGACGATCGACGCCGTGCTCCTTTGGGACGTACGTTATCCCGATCCTTCGCTGGATCCGGCCGTACACGAGCGGATGCGGGCAGGACTGACGGCCCTTCGCGACCAGATCGGTCGAGAAGCGGACATGATCAGAGCCGAGCGCGCCTCACAGGGCTTGGAGAACCGATGATGCTGCGCTTACGGTGCTGCATCTACATGGAACGCTTGTCCCGCCTGCTGCTCGCATACACCATGCTGCTTGCCATCTCCGGATCCGCATCGGCGCAGGATGGGCCTGTCGCGGATCCGTTGCGCAGCGGTCTGGAAGGCGCACTGCGCGGCTGCGAGATTTGGGTCCTCGACCCGTCAAGCTGGCTGAACAATCCGGCACGCTTCCTAGCGGCCATCGATCTTAGCGGTGCGGTGTTCGAGACCGAGAGCCTGCCCGAGCCGCTCCTCCCACCCGAGCCCTTCCGACGCGGCAACCGCTACTGGCGGATCGATGCCGGACCCAACGAGGGTTACGCGCTGGTGGTCTCGCGCGATATTCCGATGTGCCACATCACGGGCGGCGGCGGGGTCGACTTCCAGCCGGCGGCCGAAGCGGTGGCCGCCTCACCGGACGTCTCCGATCGCTGGGAGCGCATCGGCGAAGAGCGCCGAGAGGGCATGGTCTCGACCTTCTTCCGACTGCGCAAGGAGCCAAAGCTGGCACTGGTCCTCAGCCGTGCCAACGAACCGGGTGCGCGTCGCGATCGCGCCCAGGTGATCGTCACCGTGACCTACGACCTTGGTCGCTGAAGCAATGCAGGTTCGTCCGGCCAGAGTGGTGGAAATGGCCGCACAAGAACCTCACCGCCCGGCGGGATCGGTCCAAAATGGCGCAGGACACGGTGATAGTGGTGGTTGCTTGGTGGGTAGCGCACCTCACCATGTCCGACAACGGACCCGTCTTCACTTTTTCCTCGCAGCCATAGGACCAGGGTGCCTTCGGGCTCGCAATGCGCTGAGCCGATCCACGGCCCCGCGGAAGAAGGCGCCGGCGCATGCCCCTTCGAACTCGCTCGCCCGTTAGCGGGACGCCGCCAACGCTTCCAGTACCGCGACAAGGCGTGGTCTCGGACAATCGGAGCCGACCTCCTGCAGGACGTCATCGCCGTCGAACAGCGCGACGCTGCACAGATGGTCTGTCGGCTCACCGAGCACTGGCGGATCGGGATCCGGCATGATCCAGACCTCGTTCCCGGACGCGATCACGTTGCGCCGCTCCTCATCCGAAATGGAACCGGTGCGTCCGCCTTCGATCTCCACCGGCCCTCCCGCATCGGCCAGACGGGTCGTAGCCTGACGGATCGTCATGAGGTCGAGATCAATGACGATCCAGCGCGCCAGCGGCGACAGGACGTTACCGGTCGCGACCAGCATCCCGCGACGCGGCAGTTGATCGGCAGGAAAGGCGAGACGGACGCCCGCGCGGCCAGTGCGTGCGGGCGAGGCGATCTTCGCGTCCGCGTAGCCGGGCTCGTGCGGCTCCGCTGCGACCGGCAGGACGAGAAGGAGGACGAGAAGCTTGGAGATGCCGCGCCGTCGTAAACGGTCAAGCACTCCTCCGCGCCACTTGGTTCCGGTCTCTGTCCGCCATGCGCCCGTCCTCCTGCCTTCCATTAGCGAGCCCGCTTCTGTCCGTTTCGCTCCGGCATCCTATCGACGCTGGTCCAAGCCGTCATCCCTACGTGGTCAGCAATCCGGGTAGTAGGGGCTGACCTCGACCAAACAACCGAGCCGCTCGCCCAGTTCTTGCCCAAGCGCCGTCATGCCGTCTGGATCGCCGTGCTGCGCTAGAAACACAGACTGGCTGTCCGCGCCGGGTGCGTGCGTATAACAATGGGCATGAAGCGACGAGCCGCCCCCGCCCTTGGCCGGCGTCATACGGATGACCTCAAGGTGCAGAATGTCGGTGCGGGGCATGACGAAGAGCTGATCCGAAACCACGATCAGCGCCTCGCCGTCTGCTGACAGCCCAAGCATCCGCTGCCGGTCCTTGACCAGATCTTCTGGGTCGCGCACATATTCGAGCTCTGTCTCGCCCGGCGAGAGGCGGCCAGCCTGAGCCATGCGCGCTGTCCCGACATCCCCGTCGAACGCGAGAGGCAGGAAGCCTGTCACCCATTCTCGTTCTCTCGCGCTGAGAGCCAGGCGGAAGCCCGTCGTCAGCGTCAGGTGGCAGGCGGTCCTAAGGCGCGGGTCGCGATCCTCGGATGGGTTTTGCAGACCGTGCGACTGCCAATCCGGCGGCCAGGCTGTCAGCGAGACCTCAGCCAGCCCCGACCGCCAGGCGGCAACGACAGTGTTCCACCGCTGACCGACCGGCGCGGGCCCGAGCGATGCCGTTAGATGGTCAGCGACGCGTCGAAGGTTGGCGTGCGCGTCGTCCTTAAACCACGCAAGGGCGGTAAAACGGGTGATCGGAAACTGGGGTGGGATGCGCTCAAAGGCGCTTGCCGTCCAAGGCGCGAGTGCGCCTGGTGGAGGTTCGGCGTGGGTGAGGACGAGCGCTGGCCAGTTGTAGATCGGATCGGGCAGAACGCCGCAGCGCGCCAAGACTTCCATGCGCGTTTCGTGACGGGGTAAGCGCCAATCGTCGGCAAGGCGAAGGATCGGGTTCATGCCATCGGGAAATAACGGAACCTCCGCAGGCGCGGGGCCGTCGGGCCAGGACGTCAGCGGCACCAGTGCGGCCTGCGTGCGGCGCAAGAGGCGGTCCAGAAATCGTATCGTGGCCTCCGTTCATCCTCACCACTCAGCAACGGGTACATGTAGAATACAAGATACGCGCTGCCCATGTCCACATCTCAAACGTCTTGCCCGCAAGTGGACCCAAAGCTTTTCCGGTTATGAGGGAGTGAGTTTCCGGAACAGATCAGATCGTTCACGATCCCTTCCTGGCACTATGCCATTTGATGCCGTTCCAGTGACGCGCGGCAGGCTGCGTCGCAAAGAAACTTGCGTCAATCATCGAACCGATGATTGACCGGCGGTTAACGCCCGCATGCATATATTCGACTATGTACCGTTCGACACAGCTGACACTGCTTCTCATTTATCTTCTCATCAACGTCGCGGTCTACTGCGTCTACTGGTGGGATAAGAAAGCTGCGGTAGAGGGAGCGTGGCGCGTTCGCGAGAGCACGCTGCTCTGGCTGGCTATTGTCGGTGGAAGCCTTGGAGCCCTTGCCGCCCAGCAAGTACTTGGTCACAAAACGCGCAAAGAGCCGTTCCGCAGCATCCTGATGACAATCGGAGCGCTGCATGTAGGATTGGGCGCCGTATGGATTGCTGCACCAAACCTTGTGGCCGAGGCGTTATCGCGTATGAGGTCGTCTCTGTGATTCAGAGATTTATGATGTAGGTTGCCAGGCGGCGACCACCAGTGCTTTCGACTTTGGCGAGGATGATTGCCTGTCAGGAATGCGCCTCGGCACATCTGCGTGAATTGCGCGAGAAGCAGATGCTGCGGCTGCCAAACAAAGCTCTGGCAGCTACGTCAGGTCGTGAAGGTCTTTGCCCAAGGTCGGTCTCAATTGCCACTCACTAAATCTGACCTCCAAACCTGAACGTTCGGGGGTACAGCACATGGGTCCAACGAGATAATGGTCCGCTTTCGGGAATGGGCAGAGGCGCACGAGTGGCCAAGTCTGCCGATCGTGTGAAGCTTGTATCCTCAGAACGCCGCTCTGGACGGTCACCCTTATCCAGAAATCTGATGGGTCGCCGTCATAACGCCCCGTTGCCCAGTCGGAGGCTTCATTCGTCAGCACACTGCCGAGCAAGCCATATCCGTCCGAGAACTCGATCCCGGTCTTGACCCACCGTCTTTCGTCGAGCCTGACCATCAGGCCGGCCTGATCGTAGAGATGCGTGAAATTTGCCTGAATCCGAACCTGGGCGGTGAAATCGCCTTCGGTCTGGAATGCATAGAAGTGGCCGTTGTCGCGCACAAAGCCATAGTGCGTTTCTCGCCAAAAATCCGTGTTGGCGTCGGTCGTCACGGAAAGCTCGGTATCCGAAGCATGTGCTTTTGTGGGCTCATTGAGCCACAGTCCACTTTTCAGACTCTGCAACGGCGTCTCCTATGACAACGAGCGATCTTGCTCAGCCGCATCTCTCGTAAAGCGGTAGCTTTAGAAAGCCCAATTGCTGCGAACACGAAAGGTCTGGCAGGCGTCTCGTACTTGGTGCCTTCGAAACAGACATTGCAGGGCAGAGCCAGCATAAACTAGGCGGCGGGACAGGGCTGTCGAGGTCAGTCTGTTCGGGCGAAAACCCCTGGCGTGACGCCGACATGCCGCGTAAATGCAACGTTGAATGCGCTGGCGGAGGCATAACCGATCCGCGTTGCGATCTCGACCAGCGGCGCCTCTCGCCGGATCAAGAGGTCCTTTGCAATCGCCATGCGCCAGCCCGTCACATATTCCATCGGAGGGACGCCCACCTGTCTTCGGAAGCGGTCGAAGAATGCCGACCGAGACATAGCGGAGGTCTCTGCCAGTTCTTCGACGGACACGCCTCCGCTCGGGTCCTGATGGATGCGTCGCAGAGCTGGAGCCAGGCGCATGTCGGAAAGCCCACGTAACAGTCCGGGAGATGTCTCAGCCCCTCCCGTACTCCGAAGAGCGTCGATGAAGAGAACTTCGAGCAACCGGCTCAGGATCATGTCCCGCGCTGCAAGTCCGCCGACCATCTCGGCGTGAATCATCCCTACGAGATCCATGAGCCGCCGCTCGCCTCGAGCATGAACGATGTCCGGCAGCAGCGAGCTCAGCAGCTGCTTGTCGTTCGCTCGGAAGGAACAGTGACCCACCATGGCCGTGACTTCGGACGGTGCGTCAGGATCGCCGAGGCGGAAGACGCCGGGACCGGTCTCCAGCCGTTGCGATGACGTGCCCGGCGGAGGCGGCTCAAAGCTGCTCATGGTAAATTCGTGGATTTGCGGCACGAGAACGAAGTCCCCGGACTCGAGGATGATCGGCGTTCTGCCGGCGATCGTCAGCAGACAGCGTCCTTCCACAATCGCACAATAGAAAGGACTACCAAGCTCGCGACGCTCGACCCACCACGTCCCGCCGGCCGTAACCAGCTTGGCGATCGATGGTACGGGCTTGAGCAGCGAGACGATCTGGGCGAGTGGATCGGACATTTCTGGACTTTCACGAAATAGGTACGGACGTTTAAATATAGATCGTCCCGTCCTGTGGGTCCATCTTGGCAGCGCACAAGGAGACCCACAAATGACAACGAACAATCTGATCGATATCGCGCGCCGTATCCCAACGTCTGTCGGGGCCCTCACGATAGCTTACTCGCCGATCCGCCTCGACATCGACGGACGGCCGCCTCTGGAACTGCGTTTGACTGCACCGGCAGAAGGCGATCGCCTCCCCATCGTCATTCTGTCGCATGGATTCGGGCCGTCATTCTACGTTCCGTCGAAGGACGGCTACGCGCATTTGGCGCAGTTCTGGGCGGAGCGCGGCTTTGCTGTCATCCAGCCCACCCACGCGAGCTCCCGCGTCGGCGGCCGTCCTGACGACGCCGAAGGAGCGCCGTTCTTCTGGCGCGAGCGCGTCGCTGAGATACGGACAATCATCGACCGTTTGTCAGAGATCGAGGAGCGTGCGCCGGCCGTCTCTGGCCGACTTGACCATGACCGCATCGCGGCGGCAGGACATTCCCTCGGTGGCCATACCGTGAGCCTGCTAACGGGTGCACGCCTTCATGGAGAAATGTTTGGCGATCCGCGCGTTAAGGCTGGGATCCTTCTCACCGCTCCCGGACGTGGTGGAAAAGATCTGACAGAAGACAACGCCGCGCGCTTTCCATTCTTTGACCTCGACTTCTCACACCTCGCGACGCCGAGCCTGGTCGTCTGCGGGGCAGATGACAACCCGCGTTTTACGCCCCGTGGCCCGGATTGGCACGCCGATGCCTACCATGACGCGGTTGGTGCGCATGCGCTTCTTACCCTTCACGGAGTAGGCCACGGCCTCGGTGGCATTGCAGGGCTCGACGCCAAGGAGACAGAGGTTGAGGTGCCGGATGCGCTCGAGGCAACGAAGCGCATGACGCTGGCTTGGTTGAGAACTGCCATCGGCGATGACGCCAATGCCTGGTCGTCAGCATGTACGGCGTTGAAGGGGCCGGCGAGCAGCCTTGGAACCATCATCGAGAAGTAATCGGATATAGCCGCACGTCGTGAGCCTGCAGGTGGAGGGGGAAGCATTACCTGTTTCCGTACTGACGAAGCTGCAATGGGGAGCGGTTATCAGCCGCTCCCTTTGCATGTTAGACCTGAGCCTGCGCGAGGGGCACATGGTCCTCACGCCGCCTGCCAGACCTGATTGAGGATCTTCGCCGCCAGCGCCGCCTTATCCTGCGGCAGGAACCGGCCATAGTGCCTTGCCACCATGTCGGGTGTGTCCTGGATGGCATAGCTTGCCTGCTCGTAGGAGCCGGTCTGTTTCAGGATGTGGGTGGCGAGCACATCGCGAACATTGTGTGGCCCGTGTGGCAGCAGGCCTTCGATCGCGCCGCGGCCGGTGTAGGGATTGTAGATCCCGTACCGCTGGATGGTCAGCCGCCATGCCTCATAGAAAGTCGTCTGGTCGTAGGCCGCATCCTTGCTGGTGGTCTTCACCGTCTTGACGAAGAAGGTTTCGGGATCGCGCGCGTTTCCAAGAAGAACGCTGCGGTGTCGTTCGACATAGGCGTCGAGATGCGTGTAGAGCCCCATGAGATCGGGCAGAACCAGCCGAAAGGGTTTTGAGCCGAAGAACGACGAGTGGGCATTCTTGAAGGCGTTGGCAGGGATAAGCACTTCCCAGCCCCGCTCGCGGTCGTTCCAGCGCAACTCGCCCCGCTTCAGTTCTTCCAGCCGCCGCTCGGAGCGCGGAAAATGACCGCGCGGGCAGAGCAGAAGCTGGCGCAGGTTTTTCTGGCGAAGCCCCAGATGCAGGCCGAGACGCAACAACAGGAAACCACGCACGGCTTCGGCTGCGGCCCGCGGATAACGGCGCTCGTCCGGCATCCGCTGAAGGATCTCATCGGTAAGCCGCCGCGAACGATTTACGACTGGCGACATTACCTTGCCGTCATCCAGCGCAAACCCGGTGCCCTGCGCAACGGTGCACCCTTTCTGGAACTCCCGGTGGCCTTCAGACAGTTGCAAGATCAGATGCTTCGCCGCCCCGGCGGTGATCGTGAGATGGCCGATATCCTGGCCCTTGTCCTTCATCACGACGAACAGGTCGTCCTCAAGGCTGTGGAACTGGCCCTGGATGCGGGGGTGGCGACCAAGACGCACGTGCTGAACCTGCTGCATCGGCTGATCGACGGCAAGACAATCGATGGTCCCGACATCGATACGCCACAGGCGCTGACCTTGGTGCGTGAACCCGAGGCCAATGTCGAACGCTATGATGGCCTACGCGCCAGGATCGCAGGGGGTCGCCATGCGTCATGACCCCGCAAGTGCTGCCGTCGTCATCATGCTACGGAGCCTGAAGATGTATGGCATGGCCCAAGCCGTCACAGACCTTATCGAGCAAGGGGCTCCTGCCTTTGATGCGGCCGTGCCCATCCTGTCACAGTTGCTGAAGGCCGAGATGGCCGAGCGCGAGGTCCGCTCCATCGCCTATCATATGAAGGCCGCTCGCTTTCCTGCGTACAAAGACATCTCCGGCTTCGACTTCGCTGCCAGCGAGATCAACGAGGCCACCGTGCGCCAACTGCACCGATGCGAGTATATGGATGGGGCGCAGAACGTTGTCCTAATCGGTGGCCCTGGCACTGGAAAAACGCATGTCGCGACCGGTCTTGGAATCCAAGCGATCGAGCATCATCGCCGAAAGGTCCGCTTCTTCTCGACCATCGAACTGGTCAATGCTCTCGAGCAGGAGAAGGCCAAGGGCAAGGCGGGCCAGATCGCGGAGACCTTGGTGCGCCTCGATCTGCTCATCCTGGACGAGTTGGGATACCTGCCGTTCAGCGCCTCAGGCGGAGCGCTGCTCTTCCACCTGTTGAGCAAGCTCTACGAACGCACCAGCGTCATCATCACCACCAACCTCAGCTTCAGCGAATGGGCAACAGTCTTCGGCGACGCCAAGATGACCACGGCTCTGCTCGACCGTCTGACCCACCGTTGCCATATCCTGGAAACAGGAAATGACAGCTTCCGCTTCAATGCCAGCTCGGCTGCAGCAGCGCAGAAGAAAGGAGAAAAAGCCAACCCCTTGACCAAACCCTGATCAGAAAACCATACTCAGAGGTGGCTCACTTCTCGGTGGAAAAACCGGCTCAGTTCTGCGTGGAAACCAACAGCGGTGCCCCTTAACCATCGAATGTTCTGATGCTCATGGAATGACCTGTCTCCTAGTGCATGATGTCTGATGTAAGTTAGTCGCTAGTACGTCGTGGCTGTATGACTCCCGTTTGTGCAAATGCTCAAAAAATACAATTTAATCCGTGGACTTGGTAAAAAATACACAAAATATTTGCAATCTCTCCGCTACAATCCTCCAGTGGAGCTGAATATATGTGCACGAAATCCGTTCACTTATTGATGCTTCTTACGCGATATATACAGTATCGCGCTTTCAACCAGGTCTCCGTCGGGAAGCAGATCATGACAATTCGGCTCAAACTTCTTGCTTGTATATCCTTGCTAACGGCAGCGCTTGTGACTGTTTGCGGCTTCACATTCTACGCAATGAGCGAGCAGGCAAAAATTGCTGGATCAATCGTCTCGGATCGCGTCATCCCCATGGAGCAACTCAAACAGATCGGTGACGGGTTCGCGGTCGATATCGTTGACACCGCACACAAGGTGCGGGCGCAGCAGGTGTCTGCGAAGGATGGCTTGAAAGCAGTGGACAATGCGCTGGTCTTGATCGAGCAGCAGTGGAAGGCGTATACCGCGACCGCGCTCACAGCCGACGAGAAAATACTGGCGGACCACTTCGCTGCCACGCGTAGTCAGGCAAGCAAAGGCATCGCGAAGCTCCGCGGGCTCCTCGCTTCAGGAGATACGGCCGCCTTGGGACAATTCAACGATTCCGAACTCTATCCGACCATCGACCCGCTCGGAACCGATATTGCCAAGCTGATCAACCTGCAGATCGGCGTAGCAAAGCAGAATCTTGAAGAAGGTACCAAGCTCACTGCAACGCTGTACACGCTGATGATTGTCCTCTCGTCACTCGGTGCGGCGGTTGCGGCGTTCTCCATCTGGACCGTGCTCAGAGGGGTGGTCCGTCCGCTGAACTCGATCACTGCGGCTATGGCCGATCTAGCTGCCGGCGACCTGGAGGTTCAGATCTACGGAGAAGCCCGAAGCGATGAGATCGGCAAAATGGCCTCGACGGTCGCGATTTTCCGCGACAACGCGTTGGAACGTCTCCGCCTAGAAAAAGAAGCGACGAGCAACCGCTCGCAGACGGAGCATGAGCGGATCGAGCGAGAGCGCCAGCAGGCCAAGGAGGCAGAGGAAGTTCGCTTTGCGGTCGACAACATCGGTCACGCATTGGGACAACTGTCGAACGGCAGATTGAACTACCGCATCACTTCCGAGTTTGCCGACCGTCTTGACCAGGTCCGCTCGGACTTCAACGGCGCTGTCGCCAAGCTTGAAGATGTCATGCGGGGCATTGGTCAGAACGCCCAGGCGATCGCGGCCGGCTCGAACCAGATCAGAGTTGCTGCGGATGATCTTTCCAAGCGGACCGAGCAGCAGGCGGCCTCGGTGGAAGAGACGGCAGCAGCGCTTGAGCAGATTACGACAACCGTCACGGACTCAAGCCGTAGGGCTGCGGAAGCCGGTAAGCAAGTGGCGGACACACGCCAGTCGGCAGAGCATTCCGGTGAGATCGTCGACCGCGCTATTATCGCTATGCGGGAGATCGAGGCTTCGTCGCGAGAGATCTCCAGCATTATAGGGGTCATCGATGAGATCGCCTTCCAGACCAATCTCCTTGCATTGAACGCAGGTGTCGAAGCCGCCCGCGCGGGGGATGCAGGCAAGGGGTTTGCAGTCGTCGCACAGGAAGTCCGAGAGTTAGCGCAACGGTCGGCGTCGGCTGCCAAGGAAATCAAAACGCTCATCTCAAAGTCCGGCGAGCAGGTACAGAACGGTGTCCTGCTTGTGACCGAAACCGGGAAGGCGTTGCAGCAGATCGTTACCCAGGTTCAGTCGGTAAATACGAATGTATCAGCTATCGTCGAAGGCGCGAGAGAACAGGCCACTGGGCTGAAGGAGATCAATACCGCCGTTAATACGATGGATCAGGGTACACAGCAGAATGCGGCAATGGTCGAGGAAACGACAGCCGCAAGCCATTCCCTCGCGAAGGAGGCAGAAGGACTGTTTGATCTGATCGGTCAGTTTGAGATTGGCTCTCAGTCCAGCTCATCTATAGCTCCAGCGAAGACAACAGGGAATCTGTCTGTGTACCAGCGTCTTGCGAGTTGATCGATGATGCCCGCATTTGCAGAACAGGCTACGGGCGATCAGCCTCGTCACAGATACTATAGCCTTCATCCATGGGGGCCGTTAGCCACGGCCATTCCTATCCGTCGTTGAAAAGAATGCAGTATGTGTAAAGATTTCATCGCCCACTGATTGGCTTCCGCTCTGTCAGTCTAAATCTGCACTTCGAACAGTCTATCCGAGCCAATCGGTGCTATATAGTCGTCGTCTAGCTCAGGCAAAAAATCAAAAATTGCAACAGACAGCATCTGGAGTATCGGCGCTTGCGCCGGCTCCAGCCTCAACGACTTGTTTCGAACGAATCGCAGATTTTTCTGTGCCTAACCTAACCTTCCACTTGTCTGCCCGCTTGTTAACGATCTTCGTTCGTTGATTCTATATGAAGCAATGCTAGAACCGGACGAGCGACAAGCCTGGCATGATGCCTTCCGTGCAGTCGCCGATGACCCTGTCCTCCGCATTCTGGACTGCTAATGAACGCCCGATTTTTACTCCCCCGCCGTCCTCGCATCTCGTCTGTCGCCTGCGCCACGCTCTTCTTTCTGTTTGTGGGGTTGGTGCTTACTGCGCTCATGACCCACGTCGTAGGTACGATGGTAACGTCAGCAAACGACATCGACGATGCGCGTGCGACGAGAGCCGCGCAGGCTTCCATTTCTTCCTTGAAGAGCCGCTTGTCTGGAGTGTTGCAGGACAACTCCGTCTGGGACGATGCGTTCAGCGCTGCGACCGGATCGGACCCGGTAGGCTGGGCCTACGAGAACTGGGGAAAGACGTCCGCAGACTATCCGCTATATGATGCCGTCGTTGCTGTCGATCAGCTTGGAAAGCCGTTTTCCGCCTATCTGGACGGCCAGCCTTTCGATCCCCTTGCAATGTTCGGGATTGCTTTTGCCAAGCATATAGAAAGCGCCGCGGTGGCAGGGAAGCCACCTGTTGTGAAATTTCTGCCCGCTGGAAACCGCGTCTTCCTTGTCGCGTCGAATGCGATCCAGCCGTTCGCACTTGAGGATCAACCAGCCTATCGTCACCCCGTGCTGACGATGCTGAAGGAGATAACCCCGGAAGTCCTTGCCGCAGAGTCGGTGCAGTATGACCTCAAGGATTTGCGGCTGGCTGCAACAGAGGAACCTGGCTGGCTCAATCAGTCGCTTAGGGACGCCAACGGCAAGGTGATCGGATACCTGTCATGGAGTAGCCAGCGTCCTGGTCTCGCGCTGTTCAAGCTGGTCCAGCCCTACATCTATGCCGCCATTGCAATCCTGCTTGTCTTCCTCGTCGGGGTTCTCGTCTTTGGTGCAGTTGAATCGAAGCGCCTCGCAGCCTTGGCAGCGGTTGCCAAACACGAGGCGACCCATGACAGCTTGACGGGGTTACATAACCGGGCAGGCCTTCTGCTGGCGATGAGCCTTGTCCAGAACGCCCGCGCGGACGATGGACTGCTGACCCTGCATATGATCGATCTCGATGGCTTTAAAGCTGTCAACGACGCCTGGGGTCATGCCGTGGGTGACGAACTGATCCGTCGAACAGCCGCGGCTATCACGAACCTGCATCCGTCTGTTGCCAGCGTAGCGCGTCTTGGCGGGGACGAGTTTGCCCTTGTCCAGCGAGGACCGACGTTGACCGACCTGGACGAAGCTATACTCGATATCTTCCGCACGCCCTTCGAGATCGGTGGACGGATCATCGAGGTCGGCGCGAGTATTGGAACGGCATGCGCCATAGCACCGGTCGAGCCGTTGGAAATTCTCAGACGCGCTGACATGGCGCTCTACCGGGCGAAAGAGGATGGCCGAGGCAGGGTCGTGCGATATGACCCGGCGCTGGACGTGGAGCGCGAACACCTGGCTTTGCTCGAGAGTGACCTGCGCGCGGCGATCGCATCCGGAGCCATCACGCCGGTGTTCCAGCCACTTGTATCCGCTGTAGACGGGTCCATGCACGGCGTGGAGGCGCTCGCGCGTTGGGACGGACCACGAGGACAGATCAGCCCGGAAGTCTTCATTCCGTTGGCCGAGAAGGCCGGGCTCATCGACGCACTCGGACGTCATATGCTGGTCACTTCGATAGCCCAGGCAAGGCGCTGGCCAGACCTCTACCTATCCGTCAACGTTTCCCCCTTGCAGCTCTGCAGCCCAGATTTCTCGCATATGGTTTCCACGGCTCTTGAGACGGAGGGCTTCGATCCTAAACGGCTGACTTTGGAGATCACGGAAGGTGTTCTCATGTCGAACCCCGACCAGGCGCGGCGCTCGATTAACGCGCTGAAGACAATCGGCGTGCGGTTCGCTCTCGACGACTTCGGCTGCGGCTATGCCAGCATTGGCGCACTGCGAACTTTCGGCTTCGACCGTGTCAAGATCGACCGTTCGCTTGTGACGGCGCTCGAGGAGAAATCGAACGGCGAGGACGTGCTGAAGGCAACGATCTTGTTGGCCATCGCCTTGGATATTCCTGTAACGGCAGAGGGGATCGAGAACCTGCACCAAGCGCAGATCCTGAGAGCTGCCGGCTGCGACCAGCTTCAAGGCTATCTGATGGGAAGGCCTATGCAGGCCGGAGAAATCGATATCCAGCTCTTGGAACAAGCCGTGCTCGGCGGAAGCAGAGTAAAGCCGCTTTCAAGGGGGTCGAGAGAAAGCTGAAGGCGGTCGATGTCATCGATGTGCTCTCTGATCTGTTCATCCTGCGCGGCATCCCTGTTAGGCAGAAAACGTCGGTTCTGGCTGTCAATCTGTAGGCGTTCCGGTTGACCAGCACCTGAGACCATCAAGGGCCTACCATCTACAAATTAGCTGTCGAGTGTTCGTATCCCATCAAGGTGAAGGTGACTGCCCGAGAGCTCCGCCGCTCGAAGGGGTGAACGAAATGAGGCAATCATCGAATTAAGGCTGAGATCGACCTAGTGGCGATAGATCCTGCTCATCAAAACTCTTCCCAGCTTTCTGCCTTTACCACAGCATTACCCCGGGAGGCGCGGGCGACCTTTGCGGTCATCTGCCTCATAGGAGCGAAAGATGACCGGGTCGCGGTCATTCTCGATGCCGGCTGCAATGGGCGCGTAGCCGACCCAGAACGAACTTTGAAACGTGAGAGTAGCTGAAACAATTCCTCAGCTTCGCCATGCGTCATAACCCGGCAAGCGGTGCGATCGTCATCATGCTGCGACAGTTGAAGATGCACGGCATGGCCCATGCCGTCGGTGATTTGACCGAGCAGGGATCGCCGGCGTTCGAAGCTGCCATTCCGATCCTGTCCCAGCTCCTCAAAGCGGAGACCGCGGAACGAGAAGTCCGATCAACAGCCTATCAGCTCAAGTCGGCACGCTTCCCGGCCTACCGTGATCTGAACGGCTTCGACTTCGCCAGCAGCGAGATCAACGAGGCCCTCGTGCAGCAGCTTCATCGCTGTGACTTCCTCGACGACGCCAACAACATCGTCCTGGTCGGCGGCCCCGGCACGGGCAAGACGCACATCGCGACTGCGATCGGTGTCCAGGCCATCGAGCATCACCATAAGCGAGTTCGGTTCTTCTCGACCGTGGAACTCGTCAACGCTCTGGAACAAGAGAAAGCTCAGGGCCGTCCAGGCCAGATCGCCAACCGTCTGACACATTCCGATCTCGTCATTCTCGACGAGCTTGGCTACCTGCCGTTCAGYGCWTCAGGCGGGCTCTTCCACTTGCTGAGCAAGCTCTACGAACACACCAGCGTCATCATCACSACCAACCTGAGCTTCAGCGAATGGGCCAGCGTCTTCGGCGACGCCAARATGACGACCGCGYTGCTCGACCGGCTTACYCAYCACTGCCACATCCTGGAAACAGGAAACGACAGCTTTCGCTTCAAGAACAGCTCAGCTCATGAGCCCAAAACCGCAAAGGAAAAACGTAGGAAATTGACCACCACGACCAACACGAACGATACCTAAGGCGGGTCACTTCTCGGTGGAAATGCCGGGTCAGCTCTCAGTGGAAATCAACACAGGCCCTTTCCGTGATGATCGAAGTTCGGGGGCGGTGCAATGTTCCGGCTGGCTGACGATCTTCGCGTCTATCTTCACCGGGACCCGACCGACTTTCGTGCAGGGATCACGGGCTGGCGATCATGGTCGAGCAGTCGATGGTCCTGAGGCCGTTCAAACGTGCCGTCTTCGTTTTTTGCAACCGCCGACGCACCCGGATGAAGCTTCTGTTCTTCGAGCGGTCAGGGTTCGTGCTTGTCTTGAAAGCCTTATCGGAAGACCGGTTCGCTGGCCCCGCCGCGAGGCGCCGGTCGTGACGCTCGATACCGAACAGTTGCGCTGGCTGCTTGACGGCACCGATCTCGACGCGATCGTGCGCCACCCTGTTCGGCAGTATGAGTTCGTCGGCTGAAGGCTATTGACGGAGCGGGGCGGCTCAGATTCAAAGCTACGATGATACGAGCCGGCACCCCGACGGTTGCGTAACTTATGGCGCTTTCGGCGGTGAATGCAGCCGAGAACGCTACGCTGCGGGCTCAGAGAGATGCCCTTGAGCAGCGTGTCTTCAAGCTTGAGGAAGAACCGGCGCTTGCGCAACTGCATCGTTTTGCGCCGCGCAGCGAAAAGCATATGACCGCGTCTTCAATGAAGCCGAGAAGGCCGCTCTTGAGGCCGTTGCTGATGAGGCTAGGCCGACTGTGACGAGACCTATGCCACTGAGCTTCCAACACGGGATTGCCAGAGGTGGCCAAGACCGAAGGACGCAAGCGCGGACGTGAACCTCTTCCGGTAAATTTGCCCCGCCAACGCGTTGAATACGACCTTGCCGACGATCAGAAGACCTGCCCGTGCTGCCACGATACGTTGCATAGGATTGGCGAACTCTTCACCGGCAGTTGCATATCGAGGTGAAGGCCACGGTGCTGCAGAACGCCCGGGCTAAGTATGCTTGCCGCAACTGCGAGCGCACCGATATCAGCACTCCGATTATCATCGCGCCGATGCCCGCACATCCCTGCCGGGCATGCCACGGCCTCGACGCTGGCCTTTGCTCTTATTCATAAATATGTCGACGGCACACCGCTCTATCGCGTGGCGCAGGCCTTCGAGCGCGCTGGCGTCCCTGTCTGCCGTGGCGCTCTTGGCCATTGGGTGATCGGCTCCAGCGAAAAGCACCTCGTTCGCATCTGTGACGCGCTGAAGGAGCGACTGACGAGTCCTACATCTGGGCCTATCGCAGCGGCCGGGACAGCGTCGAGCCGATTGTGCTGTTCGATTACCAGCCCGGTCGTGGGCAGGTGCATCCGCAGACTTTCCTTGACGACTACCGTCGGAATTCTGATGAGAGACGGGTATCAGGCTTGTCGCACCTTGACAGGCGCAACGCATGTAGGTTGCATGGCTCACGCCCGGCGACGCTTCGTCAACGCTTTCAAGGCGGGGAAGAAACAAAGCGGCCTGCCGGCGCAGGCGTTGAAGTTGCTCGACCAGCTCTACCGGATTGAAAGGCAGGTGTGGGACGAAAAGCAGGAGGAAGGCGAAACGCAGGCCGGCTGCATCCGGCGCTTGCGCCAGAAGCACAGCGTTCCAGTCCTTGATGCCCTGAAAAATGGCTCGACAGGATAGCCCCCAAGGTCGTGCCTGACACTAAGCTCGGCGACGCGATCTCCTATACGCTCAACCAATGGGAATGTCTGACGCGCTACACCGAAGACGGCAGGATGCCGATCGACAACAATTTGCTGGAACGGGACATCAGAGTTTTTGCAACCGGCAGAAAATCCTGACTGTTCAGCGACACCGTGGATGGAGCCAGAGCCGGCGCTTCGTCTGTAGCCCGACGCTGACCTGCCGCGCCTGCGGCATCGCGCCCTTGGCCTACCTTCGCCACGTGCTAGCCGAATTACACGCTGCGGGCGGCAAAATCCACTGCGCCAACACCCAGCGAAATGAACACTTACAATTAAGGCTTTAGGTACGCCTGAAGTTCACCTCGTCCCCAGTGAGAGCGTGGTTGCCGTTGGTGGTACACCGAATGTAGCAGAGGGGGCGGACCGCAGAGAAGTCTCTCAGACCAGCTCAGCAAGCCCGCCGGAACTAAATCCTTTAAGCCCGGCCGTATCGCTCTGGCGCACCTTGTTTGCCCAGTCCGGATTGCTGATCATCGCGCGCTTAACGGCGATAAAGTCGAACTCATTGCGAGCCATAGAACGGCTTCCCCAGCAGACGTGAGAGCCCCGCAGTAGTTGCAGTCATGATCGAAAAGGCCATCGCAATGCCGGCGGCCCCCGAGAGCGGCTGGATCGTGTTCATGATCGCGCTGCCATGCGGTAAAAGATGCTTGTTGAGAGCACCGAGCGAGGCTGCGTATGTCGGTGTCCAAAGAAATGCCCGCCCAAAGATGATGAACATGTAGGTGGCAAGGAAAAGCCAGATAAGCGTGCCGGGTTCGAGCGTTGAGAGGAACAAGAGGCCAACAGCCCTTCAAACCCCCGTATCGGAACGCCACCGTTAGTATGTAACTTTCGCAAATCCTGTAGACCGGATCGCCTCCGCTATCGAATTTCCCTGCGCATTCAGCACGTCAACCGAACGAAGCTTCATGACAATCTTTTCTGCCTTGTGTCGCTTCGCTGGCATTTCAATGTCCTTCTGAGGCTCATAAGACATACCTCATGAAGGATCACTTTGCATGGGCAGAGCAATGTTCTTGCCCGGTCGTTCCCGATCGGAAAGCATTTAGGTTCGGGCGTCTTGTGAGTGAGCGTGATAATATCAGGTTATACCCGGAACCCGGTGATCGTTGCAGCTTGTCGATGTGACGGATACTTTGACCACGGGATAGTCGGCCGCGTTCGAGCCTATGTGTGCATGATAATCCTCATCTTATCATGGTCAGCAAGGAGGCACAGATGGCCTATGCGATAACGTTTACAGATGACATGGGCGTTCTGGAACGAAAGAAAGAAATCAGGCAGACGCATATCGACTACGTCATGCAGAACGCGCACCGCATCATCGCAAGCGGAGGCTTTTTTCCTGATGAAGACGATTTTCCCAACGGTGGCCTGATCTTGCTGGATACTGACGTTCGTCAGGAAGCCATCGATTACATTGAAAACGACCCCTTCTTTCGCGAGGCCATTTTCACAAAATATACGATCCGCCGCTGGAAGAAGTTCGTCTTCGACCATAAGCACGTGCCAGCCTAACAAGCTCGGCGAGCCAGCCACAGCATCTTGATTTCAACTCAAGAAGCTGTGGCGAGCTCCATTGCATATATGGCGGTTAGCAATACAAAAGCCAGCCAGCAGGCTCTTGTCTAAGCGAAGAGCCTTGAAAGGCCGACAGAGCAACGGCGTTCCTCCGTTTAATACGCCGGTCACCAGTCGTCAGTGGAACGTTCTGCCGCCGTCCACAGCGAGCGTTGCGCCTGTCACGTAAGATGACTCCGACGACGTTAGGAACAGCATGGCGCGCGCGATCTCCAGGGGGTCCGCGATCCTTTTCAAGGCATAGTTCCCGACATTGGCACGGAATCCATCGGCCATGGGCGTATCGACCATGCCCGGGCACACGCAGTTGACGCGAATGTTCGGAGCGAGATCCGCAGCCAGCGCCTTCGTGAGAGCGATGATGCCGCCTTTCGAAGCAGCATAGGCCGCAAGTCCTGGGACATTTGGCAGAAGTCCTGCTCCTGAGGCAACATTGACGATCGTTGCGCTATCGTTGCGCGTCAGCCACGGGAGGCAGTTCTGAACAACTAGAAAGCTCCCGGTGAGATTAACCTCGATGACCTGACGCCAAGTCTGGGACGACAACTCGGCGGTTGGGCCGGTCATCATGATGCCGGCCGCATTGATCACTCCGTCGATCCCGCCAGTGATCTCTGCTGCATCAGCAATCGCTTCCGCAAGTTCATTCTCGCTGGTGATGTCGACGCCGGTGAGAACGGCGTGACGACCTTCATGTGCCGCTTTCAGAGCATCGGCGTTTCGATCAAGGAGAATGACACTCGCGCCTTCCTCCATGAACAAGGTCGCCGTCCTCAGCCCGATTCCCGAAGCCGCTCCCGTGATGACGATCTTCCGACCGACAAGACGAAGGTTATGCGAAGGTTTCACGTCGTTCTCTGGCATGATCGTCATTCCGTTGGCTGGAGAGTTTGCGCATGTCGCTACGCAAAGCCGTATGATTGGACAGGAGACACTGCGGGGAACGGTGCCATCGCTTGTGAGAGGCTTAGGTCGTTTGCACCCTGCTAGACATCCATTGGAGCAGATGGGCATTCAAGAAGCGAGCCGAAATCCAAAGTCACGCCAGTGTTTATATAAGCGGAGATTTTAACCTTCGCGCAATCGGCGGCTATGTTGGCGGAGCCGTCTTGACAAGAGAAGGACGACATTGCGCTTCGTCGCCAGACAGTTCGGGACGTGCTTGGGTGTCCTGACCAGATTGTGCCTGCACCCGGTCGCGTCATCGTGCTGACCGGCCCTCAACGCCATGCCGGTATTCCGAAGACGCGCCCATCCCGAGCGGGGTATAATTTTTAGTTATACCTTGTCTCCTTTAGTATAGTTCTATTATGTTCTTGATAAACATAAATAATTCAGAATTTTTCAAAGATTGCGAACGTCTTCTTACGTTGTCTTGCCGATTTCGATCCGTTGACAAAAACGTGCTCACTACGAATACCCTTGGCCTGTGAGCGGCGGATGCTCGCACGACTCTTCGTGGTCGCAAGACCCGTCGCAGGAGCGGATAGGCAGGTTGGCGCAAGCGCCGTCGGTGGAGGAATTGATGAAGAGATTTGAAGGTCGCGCGGTGATGGTGACCGGTGCGGGAAGCGGTATCGGTGCTGCCTGCGTTCGCCGCCTGCATTCCGAGGGTGCGGATGTGGTTGCCATTGATGTCACAGAGCACGCGGTTGACAAGATCGTCTCTGAGTTTGACGGTAGCCCGCGTGTCAAAGGCGCCGTGCTCGACGTCTGCGACCAGCGGGCAGCTTTAGCGCTGGCTGAGGAAACCCGCACTCGGCTCGGCCGGCTGAACGGTCTTGTTAACTGTGCAGGCATTACCGGCGTGGCCAATATTCTCGATGTTGAGCCTGAAAAGCTCGAGCGTGTTCTGGCGGTCAATTTCGGAGGCACGGTGAATATGTGCCAGGCCTTCGTCCGGGCCGTTCAGCACGACAAGACACCCCGCGCCATCGTCAATATCTCTTCCGGCGCCGGCGTCATGGGGGTTGCGAACCGGCTTCCTTATGTTGCTTCGAAATTCGCGGTTTCGGGCATCACCAAATCCATGTCGCCCGAACTCGGCCCGCTCGGTATCCGTGTCAATGCCGTGGCCCCCGGCATGACCAATACACCGCTGGTCGAATACATGCTGAAGGATCCGGCCGCCGTAGCGCGCATCAACGCGGCGCATCCAATCGGACGCATGGGCGAACCGGAGGAGATCGCGGCCGTTATCGTCTTCCTTCTGACCGACGACGCGAGCTTTATGACGGGCGCTGTCGTCTCGGTCGATGGCGGCCAGACGGCCTGCCTTTAAGCGCGCTGGCCTCGGTGTTAAGCGGGCGGCTCGAGGAAATCGCCCGCATCCTTCGGTGAATGGCCGGAGGTGCGAACAGTGGCAATCCGGATCGAATGAACCGGGGTCCGCACTTTGCAGAGTATCTTCGGGAGGAGGATAGGGTGAGAGACGATCCATCAGGCGCGCGACAGGATAAGGCCGCCTTCATTTCTGTCCGTGACCTTTCACGGAGCTTCGGCGCCAGCACGGTTGTGCGCGACGTTACGCTCGACATCCGCGCCGGAGAAATCCTGGTGCTTCTCGGGCCGAACGGCGCGGGGAAATCGACCCTTCTCAACATGATCGGCGGTACCTTACAGCCGAGCGCGGGTACCATGGCGCTCGATGGCCAGGCGGTCGATTTCGACAGCTACATCGCAGGATCAGCGCGCTCGCGGGGCATCCAGAGGGTATTTCAGGAGCTTTCGACCTTTCCGAACCTCACGGTCGGTGAGAATCTGGCTCTTACATCTCGGCAAAAGGCAGGATCGTCGCGCCGCGAGATGATGCGCCGCGCACGGGAGCGCTTGCAGGTCTTCCCCGGCAATTGCATCGACGTTTGTGCGGAGGTTTCGCAGCTTTCGGTGGCCGAGCGGCAGATGGTCGAGATCGCGCGGGCCATGACGGAACCCGGCACGCACCTCGTCATTCTCGACGAGCCGACGTCGGCATTGTCGTTGCAGGAAGCCGATCAGCTCGCCGATCTGGTCAGCCGGAAAGCCGCCGAGGGCGTTGCGATCATCTACGTGACGCACAAACTGGAAGAGGCGCTGCGGCTTGCCGACCGCGTTGTCGTCCTTCGCGATGGCAGGCTGCATTTCGACGGCGATGGGCGCACCCTGACACACGATCGGCTTCTGACATTGCTGGGAGCGACGGCAGAGCCGACGATGCCCGCCTCGGCGCAGGTGACGGACGCCGCGCAGCGCGAGCTCCTGACAGTCCGCGGCCTGTCGGCGCCACGATTGCACGACGTCGGCATTCATGTCTGCGAGGGTGAGATCGTCGGCATTGCCGGGCTCGAAGGGGCAGGGCAGCGGGAGTTGCTCCAGGCGGTCTTCGACGCGCGGCGCAGCACGATCGGGGCCATCGTCTCGCAGAGCGACATGGCTTATGTCAGCGGCGATCGCAAGCGCGAGGGTCTGTTGCCGCTCTGGACCGTCGAGGACAACGTGGCGATCTCGGCGGCGCCTAGGTTCTCGCGGTTCGGTTTCGTCAATTTTGCCGCACTCAAGGCGACCGCGGGGGACTGGCTGGCTGAACTCGGTCTCTCGCACCGCGCCAATTCCCCAATCGTCAGCCTCAGCGGCGGCAACCAGCAGCGGGCTTTGCTCGGCCGGGCTCTGGCCAGCGAGGCACAGCTTCTGCTTCTGGACGATCCGACTCGCGGCGTCGATGCCAGCGCCAAGGCCTCGATCTATTCCATCCTCGACAAGGTAAAGGAGAAGGGCCGCAGCGCAATCCTGTATTCGACCGAGGTGGCCGAGTTTCAGAAATGCGACCGGGTCTACGTTATGGCGCGCGGTCATGTCGTTGCCGAATTCTCCGGTGCCGAGGCAACCGAGGAGCGGATCGTGCAGGCGTCCTTCATGCAGCCCTCTTCGCTGCAGGGGAGAGGGCAGGTTTCGAACGGCACATCGCCGCCGAAGACCGTCAAGGTCGAACCTGCCGCCGCTGCATCCGCACAGCCCCTCTCCGGACAGGCGTCATTCGGCCATCTCCTGTCGTGGCGATCCCTGCCGGCGGCCCTCCTGATGGTGGCTATGTTTGCCTTGGCCTTCTGGCTGCAGCCGAACGCGCTTAGCACCTTCGGGCTTGAACTGCTGCTGCAGGCCTCGATGCCGCTGGCTTTTGCCGTCCTGGCACAGATGCTGTTCCTTCTCGGCGGCGATATCGATCTCGGGCTCGGCTTTGCCATTGGCCTCGCCAATGTGCTTGCCGCCACCTATCTCGTCGATGCCCCGGCGATTGCGATGATCGCAATGCTGGGCATCGTCATGGGTTATGTCCTGCTGGCTTTCATTGTCGAGATCCTTGGGGTCTCCTCGGTTGTGGCGACGCTCGGTGCTTCTTTCGTCTGGCTGGGGCTGGGACTCATGGTTCGGGAGACGCCGGGAGGACAATCGCCCGAGTGGCTTGCCGCTCTGACCCGTTTCAAGCTCTGGCCACTCCCGCTGGCCTGTTACGTGCTCCTCGCACTCGCCCTGCTGGGCCTGTGGATCTGTCAGGGATGGGGTTACAGCATCCGCCTGCGCGCCCTCGGCCATAACCGGCGGACCTACGTGTCGCTCGGCTTTTCGGCCTTGGCGGGTCGGATCACGCTCTATGCGCTGGCGGGAGTGTTCGCCGTTCTGTCGGGTCTCGTTCTGACCGCTGCCACAGGAGCCGGTAATGCCCACGTCGCCTCGAACTTCACCCTGGCCACCATTGCCGCGGTGGTCGTCGGTGGCGCGAGTTTTGCTGGCGGGCTCGTGTCCCCGATTGGCGCGGTGATGGCCGTGGTCGGGATTTCCCTGATCACCACCAATCTTGGCTTCCTCGGAATCAGCTCGGAATATTCGACCGCGATCGGCGGGCTTGCGCTGATCACGGCGCTGAGCTTCCGCTCCCTCTCCAGGTCCACCGCGTCATGAACCAAACCACCAGCATCATCGATCGTCCCGCACCCCTTCCGGAAGCGCCGGTCGGCCTCTGGCGCCGTCTTCTGCGGCAGTCGTGGATCGGGGCACTCGCTGCAGCCCTTTTCCTCTGGCTTCTTGCCGGAGTGGTCACCGGCTCCCTGTCGCTGTCTTTCCTGCTGGCCAACGCGACCATTGCCGGTTTCCTTGCCTTGGCCGGAACGGCACAGATGGTCGTGATCGCCAGCAAACCGGGCAATTTCGATCTCTCGCTCCCGTATGTGATCACCTTCGGCGCATATATCATGTCCGCAGGCCTTCTCGGGCAGGGCAATATTGCCGGTTCCCTGGCGCTGACGGTGCTGGCCGGCGGTCTCGCCGGCGCCCTGAACGCCCTTCTGATCGTCCGGCTTCGCATTCCGGCCATCGTCGCGACCCTGGCATCGGGCTACATCATCTACAGCCTCATCGTTGCCATCCAGGGCGGTGGTTTCACCCGGGTGGGCGGGCTGTTCGAGGCGGCGCTGCGCTTGCGGATCGCCGGCGTCTCGGGGGCGTTGGCGGCAACGATCGCGACGCTGGCGCTGGTCGCCATTCTGCTGTCGCGCACCGTCTTCGGCCTGCAGCTGCACGCAATGGGGCAAAACGGAGAGGCAGCCCGGCTGGCCGGTGTCCGGCGCGGCTGGTTGACGCTCGGCACATTCGTATTGTCGGGAGTCCTCGCCGCGTGGCTGGGCGCGCTGCTTGCCACCTACCAGGGTGGCGTGTCCGCCGATCTCGGCCGCAGTTATCTTCTGGGTTCCGTCGCCGCCGTGGTCGTCGGTGGCACCCGCATCACCGGGGGCATCACGTCGGTCCTCGGAACGGCGATCGGTGCCCTGGTGCTGACCCTCGCCCAGTCGGACCTGATCCTGCTGCAACTGAGCATCGGAGCCCAATACGTCATCCAGGGACTGATCGTCCTCGGAACGGTCTGCCTCGTGGCAGCCCGCTCATCGAACCGCGGCTAGCCCGCGATGCGGGAACATCACGTCACAATCACAACAAGGAGGAGGAACACATGACAAGAACGTTCGCAAAACACTGGATACTCACGGGAACGCTGATGGTCGCAGCGGCCCTGGGGGCTGGCTCCGCGCAGGCCGCCGGCGAAAAAATCACCATCGGCATCGCCATGCCCTTCCAGGGCAATGGCTGGCAGAAGGGTTTTCTCGCCGCGGCGCAATGGGCTGCCAGCGAAATTACGGCCAAGGGCGACAAAACGGTCGAACTGACCGTTGTTGATGCGGCAGGCGATACGCAAACGCAGATCCAGCAAATCAACAACATGACGCTGCAAGGCGTGGATTTCATCATTCTCGAACCGCTTTCGGACACAGCGCTCAACGGTGCGATCGACAATGCGGTCGGCGCCGGTATCCCGGTTCTCACAACGGCGCTCGGCTCGGTCACCAACCAGAAGGCGATCGACCTGCAGTTCGACTACAACGAATTTAGCGAGAAGTATGTCAGCTACGTCGCCGAACGGACGGGCGGCAAAGGCAATGCCCTGAACATTCGCGGTCTGGCCGGAAACGCGGCGGAACAAGCCATCCAGGATGCGTATGTCAAGGCACTCGCGAAATATCCCGATATCAAGCTTGTGGCGGAGGTCTATGGCGACTGGAACCAATCGGTCGCCCAGCAGCGGGTCTCCGCCATTCTGCCGACCCTGCCCCAGATCGACATCATCTTCTCGCAGGGTGTTGCGGCATTCGGCGCGGCGCAAGCCTTCATGGCTGCGGGACGTGACGTACCCCTCCAGGTCTACGGTTTCGACGGGGTCGACACGAACCTGCTCCTCGAACTCAATGCGAAATCGGGCTATCAGTCGGTAGCGATCAACACCGATCCCGGTATCGGCGGTGTCGCCGTGAATGTGGCCGTCGCCAAGCTCGGCGGCGTGGACGTACCCATGAAGATGATCTTGCCGGTCCCGACCATCACCATGGAAGACCTTAGGACGACCTACAAGGGCATGGCCGACAGCGATATCGCCTGGCTGAAGTACACCTACGACTGGACGATGTCGAATATGATTAAAGCCAAATAGCGCCGGGCGTCGTCAGTCTGCCCAGTTCGGAAGGCTTTCCGAAAACGTGCCGGCCCCGTGCGATTGGAGCCGGCACGCATGACCTTTAAACGGGTTCGCAGCCGTTGCCGGTCCATGTTCATGGGAATGCCGGTATTGTTGGAAGCCACATCCCAGGGGTCTGAAAAACCGGTAGGGAAGCAGGGAAAATGTCAGAACATTACGAGATCGTCGACAAGCGGTTCCAGGACAAGGTAGCGCCGCTTCTTCCGCCGGAAGAGCTGTTCAGCGCAGGTCTGTTCACGGAGGGGCCGGCCTATTTTCCGGCCGGCCGCTACCTGCTTTTCACGGATATCCCCAATGACAGGATTTTGCGCCTGGACGAGACAGACGGGTCGATCAGCGTGTTTCGGCAGGAGTGCGGGCATCCGAATGGCCAGACGGTCGATTTGCAGGGCCGCCTGCTGAGCTGCGAACATCGTTATCGTCGCGTCAGCCGAACCGAGCACGACGGCAGCATCGTCACGATCGCCGACCGCTGGCAGGGCAAGCGCCTGAACTCGCCCAACGATGTCGTCGTAACCTCCGACGGAGCCGTCTGGTTCACCGACCCGCCCTATGGCATTTTTCATGATCTCGATGGCATCAAGGCCGAGTCGGAAATTGGCGGTTGCAATGTTTACCGCGTCGATCCCGGCACCGGAATTGCAGAGGCCAAGATCACCGACATGGTCATGCCGAACGGACTGGCCTTCTCGAAGGACGAATCCATTCTCTATGTCGTGGACAGTGGCAAAAGCCATCATGAGGATGGGCCGGCGCATCTGCGTTCCTTCACGGTCGATAGCAACAACGGTGTCACCAGCCGTGGCGTGTTCGCGGAGTGCCCCATCGGCATCTACGATGGCCTGAGGCTGGACAGCGACGATCATCTGTGGGTCACCGCCGGCGATGGCGTCTATTGCTACGAGCCAGGGGGTGCGCTGCTGGGCAAGATCAAGCTCGGAAAGATTGCAGGCAACCTGACCTTCGCCGGACCCCGGCGCAACATCATGTATGTATGCGCGACAAATTCGCTCTATCGGATCCGGCTCAAGGTAAACGGACGCGTCCGCTAAGGCGTTCGTCCGGATGACGCACAACGGCCTCGAAGCCACGCGGCTTCGCCAGTCGAGGCTTGATGATGATAATGCCTGCTTCTTGACGGGTATCGCCTGTCGCCATCGAGCGACGACAGGCACATCTGTTCTTCCTACAGCGAGATCCCGAGGTCGCGGATCAGGGGCTGAAGGACCGCCTTGTCGTCATGCCAGCGCTTCATGAAAGACTGGGGATCGCTCGCCGGCATGCCCAGTCCAAGCTCCGCATAGCGCGCCTTGACGTTTTCATCCTTCAGGGCAAAGCCCAGCGCATCGCTGAGGCGATTGACGACGGCGTCGGGCGTCTCGTGAGGCACGATCATGCCTTGCCACGCGCCGGCGCTGAAACCGGGAATGGCTTCTTCTCCGAACGTCGGGACATCCGGGAGCGCCGCAATCCGCGACGCGGAAAAGGTGGCGAGCGGCCGCACGTCGCCGGACTTGATCACTTCGCGCGCCGTGCCATAGTCGATGACGATGGCCGGGACGACGCCGGCAAGAACGTCATTCAGCGCGGGCGCCATGCCGCGATAGCTGATATGCTCGAGCTTCAGTCCGGCTTCGCGCCCCAGCCGCTCCATGGCCAGATGCAAAGGGCTCCCGACGCCGGGGCTTGCAAAGGCGATCGGCTCGGACGTGGTCTTCGCCGTCTCGATGAAGTCTTTGACCGTCTTGTAGGGCTGATTCTTTGAAACGGCGAGTAGGATGTTGATATTCGCATAGATTCCGACCGGCCGGAAATCCTTGTCGGGATCATATTGCAGGTTCTTGTAGGCAACCGGGTTGATGATCAGCGTGCCGTTGTCGGCGGCCCCGACCGTCAGGCCGTTCGCTCGCGCATGGGCCAGTGCCGTTGCACCGATCGAGCTGCCGGCGCCCGGCCGATTGTCGATGATGATCGTCTGCCCCAATGTCTGTGACATGGGCGCACTGAGTAGCCGGGCGATAAGGTCGGTCGATCCGCCGGGCGGATATCCGACGATCCATTTGATCACATCGGCCGCGGAGGCCCGGCCACCGAGACCGCCCAGCGCACCCAATGCGAGGCCGCCCGCCAGCACGTTTCGTCTCGTCAGAGTGCTCGTTAGCATATCCTTGCCCCTCCCAGGCTTTGACGCAGATCTCCAGCGGATGATCCGCTGTCACGACGTCCTCCGCACGCGGGCACCAATCTCGATAGCAACCGCGTGGTTCTTCCTGGAAGACGATAGCTGTGGCCGGGAGGGATCCACAAGAGACATGCGGAACAAGGTATAATTTCATATTATATCTCACGGCCGCAGCCGCTCGAGTTTGGCGGTTACGGCCTGCGGGCGGCGCGGAGCCGATGGTTTGCCAGGGGCCAATGGCCTCTTCCGAGCATTTCCAGCCGAAGCGTCATCGCTTCGGCGTCGGATAATGCGGCAAAACAAACGACCAAGGCATTCGGATTGTGAAAGGCTCTAGGCGAAGCTTAGCTTCTACCAGCGGCCGGAATAAGCCTGTATTATAGCGTGAAGGCCGCCCCGATAAAACAGCCTAGGGGAGGCGCGGGAATTTGGTACAGTCCGGCACGATCATCTGGACCACTTTCATGCCGCATCATCCGACACTGGTTGAGCGCCTGCGCAACGCGGGTTTTCGGCCAACCCAGCAGCGCATCGCCCTCGCGCGGAATGGATCCATTTTATAGGTCTGCGCCCTAATATCGAGGTCATCCTCCGTTTGCGGTCGGGCAGCCATCTTTAAAGCCTTTCCCGTGAGGTTTCGTTCACCGGAAACATTCATGTCGTCATGATTTTCGCCTCGTTCATCGGCAAAGCGTCCACGCCTTGTCCGGAATCCTCTCCTTCATTGTCTGGATCCTGTTGTGTCAGCGCCGGCATCGTCAACTTCGGGCAGTGATTTCGCCGTCTTCAAAAGCCTGGCGCCCAAAATGGCTGTCGTCTTCGTCGGCTTCCTCATCGCCGGCATGGCGCTGCCGGTCATCCCTTTGCACGTTCACAATGATCTCGACTTCGGAAACCTCGTGGTCGGCCTAGTTGCCGGCACCCAGTTTGGGGCATCCTTCCTGACCCGGCTATGGTCGGGAAATTTCGCCGACCGGCGGGGAGCCAAGCGGGCGGTCGTGCTGGGGCTTGGCACCGCCTTTGTTGCGGGTCTCTTTTATCTCACATCGACCTATTTCGCCGAGCAGCGCAATCTGTCCGCCGTCATCCTCCTGATCGGCCGGGCGCTGCTTGGCGGCGCGGAAAGCCTGCTCCTGACCGGCTCGGTCGCATGGGGGCTGGCAACGGCTGGCCCCGGCAACGCGGGCAAGGTCATCGCCTGGGTCGGCACGGCCATGTTCGGCGCACTGGCGGCCGGTGCTCCGGTGGGCATGGCATTGTATGCCGCCATGGGCTTTTCTGGCATCGCACTGGCCACCATCATCCTGCCTGTTCTGACGGCGTTGATCATAGCCCCGCTGCCGCCCGTGCCGGGGCGCCCGTCCACGTCCGGGTCGCGGTGGCGGGTCGTCGGCGCGGTCTGGCTTCCCGGTCTTGGCGCCGGATTGAGCAGCGTCGGCTATGCCGCCATCGTGACATTCTCTGTTCTGCTGTTTGCAAGCCGGAAATGGCCGGATCCGTGGCTTGCGGTTACCTGTTTCGCCGCCGCGCTGGTCGCGGCGCGCATTCTGCTCGGTCATCTGCCGGACAGGCTGGGAGGCGGACTGACGGCGCTCGTCTTCGTGCTCGTGGAGGTCGCCGGCCTGATCGTCCTCTGGCTTGCACCGCTGCCGATCTTCGGCATGATCGGCACCGCCATGGTCGGCATCGGCTATTCGCTTGTCTTTCCAAGCTTCGGCATTGCCGTGGTGGGCGCGGCCCCACCTGAGAATCGCGGCATGGCCATGGGGCTCTACTCGGCCTGCCTCGACCTCACGCTCGCGACCAGTGGCCCGCTCCTCGGTCTCGTCGGAAACGCCGCCGGCCTGCCGGCGATCTTCCTCGTCAGTGCGCTGGTGGTTGTCTGCGCGTCGCCGATCGCGCTTTTGACCCTGCGTCGTGAGGGCGCGAAAGCCGCATGTCAGGCGGAGAGCTGAGCCACCGTTCGCTTCGAGCCGACGTCTTCGCCACGCGAGAAAGCCGGAAGGGCCGCAAGACGGACCCTTCCGGTTTTCCTGCCTCAGGGCAAGATATGCGAGGTTCCTCGGTCAGGCGCCCTTGCGGACCTCTTCCTCCATGTCGACACCGTTCAATGCGCCGACAAGGTCGCTCAACATCGGCACGTAGTCATTCCCATGACCGGTGGCTTCGGCATGCGTGTAATATTGCACCGCCGCCGACGCCATGATGCTCATCATTTTTGCTTCGGCCGCCATGTTGTTGACGTAGCGCAAATCCTTGGCCGCAAACGAGATCGCAAACTTGTGCGCATCGCGATCGCGTTCCACGATATATTTCATGAACGTGTCGAAGAAGCCGCTGCCCATGCGGCTCGGCGCAATGACCTCCCGCAGGATCTGCGGCGAAATCCCGATCTTGGCGGCCAGCACCACGGCTTCGGCATAGAGAGAACCATAACTCATGCCGATGAAGTTCATCAGAAGCTTCATCTTGTGGCCATTGCCAACGGCGCCCACCCGAATGATTCGGCCTGCCCAGCAGTCGATAACGGGCTTAACCTGCTCGAAAACCGCGTCGTCGCCGGCCACCATGGCGTCCAGTGTGCCTTCCTCGGCCTCCCTGGGCGTCCGTCCGAGGGACGCGTCGATCATGCGCACGCCTTTGACATCCAGCTCGTCGACAAGCTTCAGTGTGGAGGACGGATCGGATGTCGAGGTGTCGATGACGATCAGTCCCGGTCGCGCGCCTGCGAGGATACCGTTCTCGCCGCGGATCACGCTTTCGACCTGACCGGAATTCTGCAGGCAGATGTGAATGATATCGCACCGTTCTGCCATGTCCCGCGCGCTGGCTGCCTCGTGAGCACCCAATGTCAGGAGGCTGTCGATAGGTTTGCGGTCGAGATACCAGAGCTCGTAGCCTTTGGTCAGGATGTTCTTTGCCATCCCGAGGCCCATCAGGCCGACGCCGATAAATCCGACAATGGGTTTGTCGCTCATTGCATGTTCCTCTCTTCCCGGTCTGGCGGTCACAGTGCCGCAAATTTGCTCAGCCATGAGGTGTTCAGGGTGGTCCCCGCCTCCGGCAGATATTCAGCTCCGACAGGCTTCTCCCAGCCAAGCCCGCGCAGTCTTTGCAAGACGAATGCATAGTCGATCTCACCGTGATCTGGGGCTCCGCGATCCGGTACCGAGGCGATCTGCACATGCCCGATCAGCGGCAGCAGATCCTCGAGCCGCCGCGTGACATCCCCCTCGATCCTCTGGATGTGGTAGACGTCGAACATCAGCTTCAGGTTGGGCCGGGCGACGTCGCGAATGATGCCGGCTGCCTGCTCGGTGCTGGCGAGAAAGTAGCCGGGGGCATTGTAGGCATTCAGCGGCTCGATCAGGATGGTCACGGCGTCTCCTGCCGTGTCGCATGCGTAGGCGAGGTTCTCACAGAATGTCCGTCTGGCACGCGGACCGCTGGTATTGCCGGCCATGACATGAACGGCCGTGGCGGGCAGGTCCGCGGCGTAGGCGATTGCCTCATCGATGGCGGCCTTGGCATCGTCTTCGCGTCCAGGGAGGGCGGAAAGGCCATTTTCTCCGATGGATGGATTGCCCCGGCTGGTGTTCAGCCCGAGCATCGTCAGCCCAGTTTCCTCCAGCGCCGCGCGCACCTCGGTCGCAGGCACGGCGTAGGGCCAATGGCATTCGACGGCATCGAACCCGGCTGCCCTGGCCGCGTGAATGGCGTCTGGAAGCTGGCGGTCCGCAAACAGAAAGCCGAGATTGGCGGAAAATTTCATGCCTCCCACTCCACGTTGAAACGCGTCACGATCCCGGCGACCTGCCCCTCGTTCAGCAGCCGCCGCTGACAGCCGCAGGTCAGGATCGCGAGACGCGCGGTCGCCTCCAGTTCCTCGATGGCATTGCAGGCCGCTTCGACATCCTTTCCGGCAACGACCGGCCCATGATTGGCAAGCATCACCGCCGAGCGCTTCCCGGCCAGCCCCCGGACGGCATCGCCCATGGCTGGATCGCCTGGCATGTAAAAAGGCAGCAGCTTTACGCGCCCAAGCTGCATGATAGCGTAGGGCGTCAGGGGCGGAAGAAAATCATCCTCGTCGACATCGGGCATCAAGGACCACGCCACGGCATGGCACGAGTGCAGGTGAACGACGGCGCCCGCCTGACTGCGTGTGTCGTAAAAGGCCTTGTGAAGGGGCATCTCTTTCGTCGGCAGGTCGCCGCCGATGTGCTGGCCTGAGCCATCAAAACGGCTGAGCCGTGCGGGATCGAGACGGCCGAAGCTCGATCCGGTCGGCGAGACAAGCAGCCCGCCATCGTCGGTTCGCGCGGAGATATTGCCGGTCGAGCCATGCGTCAATCCGCGATCGAACAGGGATTTCGCAAGACTGCAGATCAGGTCACGAAGGCGGGTTTCTTCTGTCATGCGTCGAGTACCTTCAAGGCCTTTGCGAAAAAGTCGGCGCTCCCGAAGTTTCCCGACTTGAGCGTGAGAGCGATGTCGCAGTGTCCGCTCCGCGCAAAGCACCATGGAACACCGGGAGCGATCTCGGATCCGATATCGAGGCGCGTCACGTCAAGGCTTCTGGTGACGGCGCCCGACGTCTCTCCTCCGGCGACCACGAAACGACGCACGCCCAGATCTCTGGCCCGGACGGCGCAGACGGCAAGCGCAGCCTCCACCAGCGCACCGGCACGGTCGGCGCCCAGTGTCGTCTGGGCCTTGCGAACCGCATCGGGCGCGGCCGTGGCATAGAGAATGGGCGTCCTGCCCAAGTCCTGGTGAGACAGCCAGTCCAGGGCCGCCGTCGCGCCATATTCGGCCAGATCCAGCGGGTCCAGCTTGAAGCGGGGCCGGTCTGCGTCTTCGAGAAAAGCCGCGACCTGCCGGTTGGTCATGGCCGAGCAACTGCCGGAGAGAACGATCGAAGGACCGTCCTCGAAACGATGGGCTCCGTCATCGTTGCGGTGCTGCACCAAGCCCTTTTCCAGCCAGAGCCTCGGCAGAGGCATTGCGACCGCACTTCCGCCCGTCAGCAATGGCAGATCCTGGAAAGCATCGGCGATGATCGACAGGTCTTCATCTGCAACCGCATCGACGACGACATGCGCCACGCCCTCCGCCTTCAGTGCCGCAAGCCTTTCGCGAAGCGCATTCGCGCCCTTGGCAACCACATGACGGTTGGCGAGACCGACCGGCAAGGTCACCTGTGGCTCCAGCAAGCGCATGAGATTGGAATCGCGCATCGGCGTCAGCGGATGATCCTTCATCGGGCTTTCGGCCAGCGGCAGATCGCCGACGAACAGGTTCCCCATGAAGATCGAACGACCGTTCTCCGGAAAGGCCGGACAATAGATCGTCTGGTCGGTGCCGAGCGCCTGCATGAGCGCTTCGGCGACGGGTCCGATATTACCGCGGGGCGTCGAATCGAAGGTGGAGCAATATTTCCAGAAGAAGCGCCTAGCGCCCGCCTTGCGAAGCCAGTCGAGAGCAGCCTGGGTCTCGCTTACCGCCTCGTCGACGGGTGACGTCCGGCATTTCAAGGCAATGATCTCAAGCGGGGACGTCTCGACCGGCGGATGGTCCGGCACGCCGATGCGCAACGACACCTCGACGCCGGAACGCGCAAGGAGCCCAGCAAGATCGGTTGCGCCTGTAAAATCGTCTGCAATGGCGCCGAAATACGTCGTCATATGGGCATCCCGTCTTATGCTCTCCGCCGAGGGCAGATCAGTTCCCTGTTCCCGGCAATGTCAGCCCGGCATTGCGCGCATAGACCTTGACCAAGGCTGCATCGTCCTCGCGTCCCAATCCCATTCCGGAGGCTGCGATGAATTGCTGGAGAGCTGCGGCCGTCACCGGCGCGGCGAATTTCGCGGCGCGGGCGGCATCGAGAACGATGCCGAGATCCTTCGGCCAGATATCGATGGCGGAATGCGGCGTGAAATCACCTGATACCACATGCGGGGCACGATTTTCGAGCATCCAGCTGGTTCCCGCACAACGGAGAATGACCTTGAGGAACGTCTCGGGATCGATCCCCTGCGTCATGCCGAACGTGATCGCTTCGGCCATCGCCGCGATATGAACGCCCGCAAGCATCTGGTTGACGGCCTTCATCGCCGATCCGGCCCCAGCCGTATCGCCCAGTTCGAAAACAGTCTCGGCCATTGCGTCGAGCGCAGGCCGGGCTCTGGCGAAGGCTTCGGGCGTTCCGGAGGCCATGATGGAGAGCTTGCCCTGCGCGGCCTTCATCGATCCGCCGGAGATCGGAGCGTCGAGAAAATGAAGGTCGTTCTCTCCACATCGCTGCGCGGCACTGCGGGCAAAATCGGGCGCGACCGTCACGCACACCATGACGACGGCGCCTGCGGGCAGCCGGCCGGCCAGACCGTGCTTGCCGAACAGAACATCCTCGGCCTGAGCCGCATTAAGGACGACAACCACGAGAGCATCGAGCTGCGGCGCGGCGGCGGCAAGCTCTTCCTTCGCACCGCCTTCGGCACGGAGACGCCCGAGCGCATCGGCATTGACGTCGGCGCCGAAAACCTCGTGGCCGGACCGAAGCAACGAGGCGGCGATCCCGTAGCCCATCGAGCCGAGCCCGACAACACCTATTTTCATAAGAGATCCTCCTGTTCGCCGAACATCATGCATTGGACGTGCGGATCGCTTGGATGACAGCGTCGGTCACGATCTGCGTCGTCGCCTGACCTCCGACGTCCGGTGTCATCGTGCCGGACGCGCAGACATCTTCGATCGCTTTCATGAGACGCGCAGCGCTCTCGATCTCGCCCAGATGCTCCAGCATCTGACAGACGGTCCAGAATGTGGCGACGGGATTGGCAATGCCCTTGCCGGCGATATCGAAGGCAGACCCATGGATGGGTTCGAACATCGAAGGGAAGCGCCGTTCCGGATCTATGTTGGCGGTCGGCGCAACGCCGAGACTTCCTGCCAGTGCCCCCGCCAGATCGGAGAGAATGTCGGCATGCAGGTTCGTTGCGACGATCGTATCGAGGCTTTCGGGATAACGCGTCATGCGGACTGTCATCGCATCGACAAGCATCTTGTCCCAGGTCACGTCTGGAAAGTCCTGCGCTACTTCGGCGGCGATTTCGTCCCACATCACCATGCCATGACGCTGCGCGTTCGATTTCGTGACGACGGTCAGGAACTTGCGCGGCCGTGCCTGTGCCAGCCGAAACGCGTAGCGCATGATCCGGGTGACGCCCGTGCGCGTGAAGATGGCGACCTCGGTTGCCACTTCCTCGGGCAGGCCCCGATGCACGCGTCCCCCATGGCCGGAATATTCACCTTCCGAATTCTCGCGAACGATCACCCAGTCGAGGTCACCGACCCCCTTGCCGTGCAAGGGGGTCGGTATCCCCGGGAGGATCCGCGTCGGGCGGATATTGGCATATTGGTCGAAGCCCTGGCAGATCTGCAGCCGCAGTCCCCATAGCGTGATATGATCGGGTACGTCCTTCGATCCGACGGCGCCGAACAGGATCGCATCATGCGCCTTGAGCTGGTCCAGGCCGTCGGCCGGCATCATTTCGCCGTGGATCTTGTAATAATCCGATCCCCAGTCGTAATGCGTGATCTCGAACGAAAGGTCCTCGTCTCGCGCGGCCACGGCCTCCAGCACCCGAAGGCCGGCACCGACGACGTCCGGCCCGATCCCGTCGGCTGGAATGGCTGCAATCCTGTAGGAGCGCTTTTCGGCCCACATCAGACTGTGAACTCCGGGAGGTGGCTTGCTTCCTCTTCGAACCCGTACACGGATTTGATCTCGAGATACTCCTCCAGGCCGACGCTCCCCATCGAACGCCCGATACCGGATTGCTTGTATCCCCCCATCGGCGTCAGCGAATTCGTCGCTGCACCGTTGAAGCAGATCCGCCCGGCGCGAAGGCCGGATGCAAAAGCATAGGCCTTCCTGCGGTCTCCCCCGAAGACATAGCCGCCCAATCCGTAGATGCTGTCATTGGCGATTTCGAGCGCCTGTTCCTCGGTCTTGTAAGGAATGACCGCCAGGACCGGCCCGAAGATTTCTTCCCTGGCAATGGTCATGTCGGGCGATACGCCGGCAAAGACGGTCGGCTTGACGAAGAAGCCCTGGTTGCGCCCGTCCGGTTTTCCAGTGCCGCCACAGGCCAGCTGAGCACCCTCGTTGATACCGATCTGGATATGCCGCTGGATGCTGTCGAACTGGGCCTGATTGACGACAGGCCCCATCGTCGTCTCGGGATCTCTGGGGTCTCCGAGGCGATACCGGCCCACCTCGTCGACGAGATAGGGGACGACCTCGTCCATCTGGCTCTCATGGACCAGCATGCGGCTCGGCGCGTGGCAGGATTGTCCGGTATTGAAGAAACAGCGCTGGATGTTCCAGCGGGCGGCCTTCTCGAGATCGGCATCCTCCAGAACGATGTTCGCCGATTTCCCCCCAAGCTCCAGGGAGACCTTCTTGATCGTGCGGGCAGCCGCTTCTGCGACCTGTGCGCCGGCCTGTGTCGAACCGGTGAACGACACCATGTCGACGTCCGGATGGCTTGCCATGGCGGCTCCCACCTCGCGTCCCCGGCCGATGATCAGGTTGAAAACGCCTTTGGGAACGCCGGCCTTCTCGAAGATCTCCGCCAGGATGACGGCACTGACGGGCGATGCGTCCGAAGGCTTCATGATGACCGTGCAGCCGGCTGCCAGTCCATAGATCGCCTTGATCACCGGTGTCTGGACCGGCCAGTTCCAGGGCGAGATGAGCGCGCAAACGCCGATCGGCTCGCGCCGGACGATGGTGTCGGCCAGGTGCTTTTCGAAATGGTACGTCTTCAGCAGATCGCGTGCGACCTTCATGTGGCCGATCGGGCCGGTCGTCTGCGCGCGTGCACTGACCGGAATGCCGACTTCCTGTGCAATGATATCGGCAATCTCGTCGGCGCGTTCCTCATAGGCCGCGATGATGCGGTCGATCAGCGCCACCCGTTCGTCGAGCGTCGTCTGCGAATATGTCCGGAATGCGCGGCGCGCGGCGCTGACGGCCCGGTTGACCTCATCGACCCCGCCACCCGTGACGACGCTGGCGAAACCGGTCTCCGTGAACGGGTTGATAAGAGACTTCCGGCCGGCATTGGCCGGTGCGACCCACATGCCGTCGATGTAGAGGTTGCCATAGTGTTTCACGGTGATTTCCTTCGCGAATTCCATCAGAAGCTGTGTGGCGTAGCGGCCATTCGAGGCGATCGTTCGGCCTGTGTTTCAACGGAATGTGAGGCGGCTTCAATGTTCACGATCGACCCTCGGAGAAATTATGGCGCGGCCTGTCGCGCCCGACCGGGGAGGCTTGCGCGCTATCGATACGTTTGCGCTGTTGCATTTGCGGCGCTGGTCAGGAAGCCGATATCGCTGCCCGCGGAGACATAGCGGGCGCCGAGAGCAATCATGTCCTTTGCGAGGTCCGGACGTGTGTTCAGGCCGCCGATACCCAGATGCTTTCCTTTCGCCCGGCAGGCCGCAGCGACATGCTCATAGGCTTCACGGACGCGAACATGGTCGAGCTGGCCCGGAAGACCGAGCGAATTGCAAAGGTCGTTCGTGCCGATCAGCAGCAGGTCCATGCCCGCGACCGAGGCGATGTCCTCGGCATTCTCGACGGCGCGAACGGATTCGATCATCCCCACGACCAGGGCTGACTCGTTCATCTTCGCCATGGTCTCCGCGGCCGGCCCGGCGCGAAACAGCGTGTGCGGATTGGCTCCCAGAAGCGAACGGTTTCCCATCGGCTGAAACTTTGCCGCATCGACGACGTCCTCTGCCTGCGCTCGCGTTTCGAGATGCGGGACGATGACGCCCTGCGCTCCCACCTCGAGCGTCCGGCTGATCTCGGCCTTGTCGTGTCCGGCGACCCGCACGAGGGGCGTCACGCCGAGCGCTGTGGCTGTCATGCTGATCTGGCTGACCGTCTCCAGCGAGAAGCTGCAATGCTCAAGGTCGATATACAGGCAGTCGAAACCGGCGTTCTTCGCAATGGCCGCGATCTCGACGTTGCGCATCAGACGAACGATCATGCCGACGGCCAACTGGCCGTCGTCCATCTTTGCCTTCATCAGATTTCTCGTCGGAATGTCCAACTCGGTCATAGGGAATCCAGTTCTCGCGGAGCGATCAAGCATGGCATGGGTCGCGCTCGGTGATGTGTTCCCCTGTTTTTGCAGCCGATGTCCCATTGTCCGCAAGTCCGCATCTGGGGCACTGCAAAGTAGCGATAATATTATATTATAACTCAAAAATTTAGAGGATGTCGGCGCAGCCGAGTTTCCTATTATCTGCGCCTAGCCAAGTGAATTGGAAACGCGAGACACGAGAGGAGTGACAATGCGTATCTCAGAAGCATCAACCGCAGAGGGCGGTGCCGTCGGTTCAATGCGGGATGGGAAGCTCGATCAGAAGTTCCTGCTGTACGGGGAAGACACGTCGCCGAACAACTATCTGCTCAATGTTGGCCTTACCGGAGGCGGTGGCTGGGGAACGCCGCGCCATCGGCACAATTTCGATCAGATCCGCTATGTTCTGAAGGGCAAGTATCCTGCTTCGCCGCACAAGATCATGGATGAAGGCTCGGTCGCCTATTTCCCGGAGAGCGTGCATTACGGCCCGCAGGACCGCCCGGAAGGCCTCGAAATGATGGTCATACAGTTCGGCGGAGCAAGTGGCGCAGGCTTTCTGAGCACACCGCGGCGCGAGGCTGCCAATGAGGCGCTGAAGGCCAAGGGCGAGTTCAAGAACGGCGTCTTCACATGGGTGGACGAGAAGGGCCAGGCACACAACCAGGATGGTGCGACTGCCTGCTACGAAGAAGCCATGGGCAAAAAGATGGTGCTCGCCCAGCCGCGTTACGACGACATCATCATGATGGACCCCAAGGGCTACGACTGGATCGAGAGCGGCCAGCCCGGTGTGTCGACCAAGCGCCTGGGGACGTTCACGGAGCGCAATATCAACATCGGTTTCGTCAAGGTCGATGCCGGCACCACGTTCAACACCGGCTCGCGCGATCAGATCGAAGTGCTCTTCATGAGCCAGGGCAACGTCACTATCGACGGCAAGACATACGGGGAAAAGACGGCGATCGAGCTGCTTCCATCCGATGCTCCGGTCGACATCAAGGCCAGCGACGACGCGCTGTTCTTCACGGTGACGCTACCGAAGTTTTGAGCCCGACTGCTGGCGCACATCCTTGCGCCAGCAGTTTTCCCTTCAGGAAATAACGATCATGGCGAGCCGAGGCAGCCATCACGTCTACCGATCGACATTCTTGTCATGGCAGAGCATGAGTCCGATCTCGTTGACGCAGGCGACCAGATCCCGGCGGGGCTGGTCCATCACGTAACCCTCGCGAAAGAACACGGCGATGTCGCGGTTGAGCGTCGGATCGTAGAAGGGCAGTGCGAAAAGACGCTGTTCGGCGACCTCTTCGCTGACGGCATGAGCGGGCAGAAGTGCAAGATGCTCTGTCTTCGTAACGAGAGACTTGAGCAGCGACACGGATCCGCAGACCGTGATCTGGGGCAGCGGCGCATCCATCGTCTGCATAATATGCTCGAGAACCGTATGGGTCCGCCGTGATGTTGGGCTAATCCACGGAAAGGCAACGAGATCCTTCCAAGTGAGCGTGTCATAGGCGCGGAGCGGGTGGCCTGGGCCGGCGATCACGCACAGAGTGTCGCGAAACAAGACCCGCTGTCGCAGCCCGTCCAGCATATCGAAGACCTTCGTGTAGCCGATGACGAAGTCGAAGTCGCGACGCAGAAGCCCCGTCAGAAGGTCAACCTGCGCGTTCTCGACGATCTCCAGATGGCCATCCGTATGGGTTTCACGCCACTTGCTCAAGGCCATGGGCACGATCTTGCTCGCCAGACTCGGCAGGCTGCCGATCCGGATGGACTCGCTCCGCGTGTCGCTGGCATTGATGAGGTCACGTTCCGCGAGCTGGATCTCCTCGCGAATGAGCCTTGCATGGCAGTAGAGGATATCGCCACTGCGCGTGGCGACGATCCCCTTCGCGCTGCGCTCCAGCAGTTGAACCCCGACCTCGGCCTCCAGACGGGCCATCGATGTCGTCAGGGCCGGCTGTGAAACGCCCAGCAGCTTGGCTGCACGGTTCAGGCTGCCGTGCTCGATGATGGCGGCAAAGTAGAGAAGCTTTCTCGGATCGATTTCCATTGCCATGAGACGAACGCACTCCTCTTCGGCCCTGAGAGGAGGACAGGCACCTCAATGGCTTAGCCTAGACCTGGACACCTCGCCGGGCAATGGTCTTGCAGAGCCCCGCAAGACCCGATCGATGTCATGGAAACCCAGTGTTTTCAGGCCGGATTTCGCCCTCAAGCGGCCCAGACGTTCCGTGCCTTCAGAAAGGCGATCACTTCGTCCTCGGCGATCCTTGCAGCGCGCGCGCGATGGCCCCAGGTCTGGCCGCCGATATGCGGGGTAAGGACGAGGTTCGGCAAGGCTGCCAGCCTGTCGGGAACCACAGGTTCGGTATCGAGGACGTCCAGCGCCGCACCGGCGATCGTGCCGTTTTCGAGGGCGTCGATCAGAGCGCCGGTATCGACGAGAGTTCCACGGCCGACATTGACGAGGCGGCCTTTCGGTCCGAGCGCTGCAAGCTCCGGAGCACCGATGACATGTTTGAGATCGGCGCTTCCCGGTACGGCCAGCACGAGCACATCGCTTGCCTGCGCCAATGCCTGCCAGCCGTCGTAAAGCGAGGCGTCAAGGCCCTCGTTCGAGCTGCGGGCAAGGCTGGCGATTTTCATGCGCGACGCCCTGGCCCGTGTCGCGATCGCCTGGCCGATCCGGCCGCTCAGGCCCGCTATCCCCATCGTCATCCCGACCAGACTGTCGCCGACCTCGAAGCGGCCCTTTTGCCAAGCACCGCTACGCGCGAAGGCATCGGCCCGGACGAGGCCCCGGGAAATCATGTGCGTCAGCGCCATTGCGAGGTCGGCGACATCGTCGGTCAGCGCTTCGCCAACGCACCGGACCTGGATACCCCGCTGCCGCAGTGCCGTTACATCGATCCGATCGTTGCCTGCCCCTTGCGAGATAACCAGTCCAAGGTTCGGCAGCGCGGCGGCGATCTCGTCTGTACATCCGCGCGTCGCGCTCGTCATGACCACGTGCACTGCCGCCCGGTCCGCCTCGGGCAGCCCCGGAATATCCTTCAGATCCGGTAGGATGCGCATCAGGACGCGCTCCTCCAGTTGGGGATAAGTCATGCCCGCCAATGCGGGAAAGGCGATGATCGGCTGCATGTCGGTACCTGTTCTTCGTTAACTGTGCGGACGCTATCGACGCATCTCGTCTGTATCAACCATCCAGAAGGACATGCTGAATGGTGATATAACATTTTATTATAGAATGCTCCTGCGCTGGCGTGTGGGACACTGAGCTACGGCTCTGCCGAGGGTCCGGAGCATTGGCAGAGCATGGTAGCGCTATAATTTCCGTCTATACGGATGACGTGATTTGCGCGCTGTTATCGCCCAGAGCCATTGTGCGTGACGTTGCGATTTGTCACGAGCCTTGACCACGACTGTGAGGCCTACGATGTCGCGTGACTTTCAACGAGCCCATACGTCCTGGAGATCGAATCGCCATAGAGAGGCCAGCCGCGCCTTGCATCGGGCAGGGAGGGTCAGCACCGGATATCGGTGGCGATCGGAAGCAAGCACGCCGGAGGGGGGCGTCGTCATGAAAATTGGAGCACTTCGAGAAATCGCGCGTCAGGAGGCACGGGTTGCACTGACACCGGACAGCGCCTTGCAGCTACACAAGCTCGGCCATGAATGTCTCATCGAAAGCGGCGCCGGCCATGAGGCCGGATTTAGCGATCAGGCCTATGAGCGTGCGGGCGTTACCGTTCTCGGAAGTGCCGGGGCTGTCTGTTCCCTATCGAATGTAATCGTCAAGGTCCGTCCGCCGGAACCGGTCGACATCGAGAGATTGACCGCAGGGCAGACCCTGATCTCGTTTTTCTATCCAGCCCAGAACACGCCCCTGCTCGAACAGGCGCAACAGGCAGGGGCCACCGTCATCGCCATGGACATGGTGCCGCGGATCTCGCGGGCGCAGAAGATGGATGCGCTGTCATCCATGGCCAATATCGCCGGTTATCGCGCCGTCGTCGAAGCCGCGAACCAGTTCGGGCGCTTCTTTACCGGGCAGGTGACCGCCGCAGGCAAGGTGCCTCCCGCCAGGGTTCTCGTCATCGGCGCTGGCGTTGCCGGGCTTGCAGCCATCGGCACGGCAACCTCTCTGGGTGCGATAACCTACGCGTTCGACGTGCGGCCCGAAACGGCCGAGCAGATCGAATCCATGGGTGCGGAGTTCGTTTTCCTGGCGTTCGGGGAAAACCAGGATGGTGCCGCCAGTGGCGGCTATGCCGCGCCCTCGTCGCCGCAGTTCCGGGAGGCGCAGCTGGCGAAGTTCAGGGAACTCGCGCCGTCGATGGACATCGTCATCTCGACTGCCCTGATCCCTGGCCGCGATGCGCCGAAGCTCTGGCTGGCCGATATGGTGGCGGCGATGAAGCCCGGCTCTGTCATCGTCGATCTTGCGGCCGAACGTGGCGGCAATTGCGAGCTGACCAAGGCAGACCAGCGGATTGTCTCCGACAACGGCGTTATCGTCATCGGCTATACCGATTTCCCGAGCCGCATGGCGGCCCAGGCGTCGATGCTCTACGCAAACAATATCCGCCATATGATAGCGGATCTGACGCCGGGCAAGGACGGTCATATCGTCCACAATATGAACGATGACGTCATCCGTGGCGCGACCATTACCCATGCCGGAAAGGTCACCTTCCCGCCGCCGCCGCCGAAGGTCAGGGCGATTGCCGCCCAGAAGCCAAAGGAGAGGGTCAAGGAACTCTCGCCCGATGAAAAGCGCGTCCGGGAGGCCGCAACCTTCAGGACGCAGACGAGGAACCAGGGTCTTCTTCTCGCCGGTGGAACGGCCCTTCTGCTGGTGGTCGGCGCTTTTGCCCCTGCGAGCTTCATGAGCCACTTCGTGGTCTTCACGCTGGCCTGTTTCATCGGCTTCCAGGTGATCTGGTCCGTCTCGCATGCGCTTCACACACCTTTGATGGCGGTCACGAATGCTGTTTCCGGCATCGTCATTCTCGGCGCTCTGGCGCAGATCGGCTCTGGAAGCTGGGTGGTGGTCGCGCTTTCCGCACTGTCTGTGCTCATGGCCACCATCAATATTGTCGGCGGCTTTCTGGTGACACGGCGCATGCTCGCCATGTTCCAGAAGTCCTGATCGAAAGAGATCTATCATGACGATTGGTATCGTTTCTGCGGCCTACATCGCTGCGGCCGTCCTGTTTATTCTGTCGCTCGGCGGCTTGTCCGGGCAGGAGAGTGCCAAGCGAGCGGTGTGGTCCGGGATTGTCGGTATGGCGCTGGCAATCATCGCGACAGTCTTCGGCCCGGGCATCGGCAACGGAGTCGTCGTCGCCTGCATGATCGCCGGGGGTTCCGTTCTCGGCTACGTCGTGGCGAGCCGCGTGCAGATGACGGAAATGCCGCAACTGGTGGCAGCCCTTCATTCCTTCGTCGGACTGGCTGCCGTGTTCATCGGCTTCAATACGGATTTCGAAGCGGCGCGTATTGCCGCCATGGACGAGGCCGCGCGCGCCACGTTGACGGGCTTCGCAAACCTCCTTGCCCACAAGGGATCCGTCGAACTTGCGATCATGCAGGTCGAGGTTTTCCTCGGCGTCTTCATCGGCGCGATCACGTTTACCGGATCCGTTGTCGCGTTCGGGAAGCTCGCGGGCAAAATCGACGGCACGGTCAAAAAGCTGCCGGGCGGGCATTTTCTCAACGCCGGAGCGGCGATCCTGTCGCTTCTCCTGTTGCTGATGTATGTCAACGACAAGGGTGTCTGGACACTGTTTCTGATGACCGTCATCGCGCTGTTCATCGGTTACAATCTGATCATGGGCATCGGTGGTGCCGACATGCCCGTCGTCGTCTCGATGCTGAACAGCTATTCGGGTTGGGCCGCCGCGGCGATCGGCTTCACCCTCGGCAACGATCTTCTGATCATCACGGGCGCGCTGGTCGGATCTTCCGGTGCAATTCTGTCCTATATCATGTGCAAGGCCATGAACCGGTCGTTCGTCTCGGTCATTCTCGGTGGTTTCGGAACCGTGACGGGACCCGCGATGGACATCGTCGGAGAGCAGGTGGCCATCGATTCGGATGGGGTGGCTGCCGCACTGGACGACGCCGACAGCATCATCATCGTCCCCGGATATGGCATGGCCGTCGCCCAGGCCCAGCAATCTGTTTCAGAACTGACACGGAAGCTTCGGGCCGCCGGCAAGAAAGTCCGCTTTGCCATCCATCCCGTCGCAGGCCGGTTGCCGGGGCATATGAACGTCCTGCTCGCCGAGGCGAAGGTTCCCTACGATATCGTTCTGGAAATGGACGAGATCAACGAGGACTTTGCCAACACGGACGTCGTCATCGTCATCGGCTCGAACGATATCGTCAATCCGGCAGCTCTGGAAGATCCGAACTCCCCGATTGCCGGCATGCCCGTCCTGGAGGTGTGGAAGGCCAAGCACGTGTTCGTATCGAAGCGCGGCCAGGGGACGGGCTATTCGGGCATCGACAACCCGCTGTTCTACAAGGACAACACGCGAATGTATTATGGCGATGCGAAAAAATCCCTCGATAGCCTGATACCGCTGATGGCCTAGCGCCATGCCCCCGCCTCCGACCTGACGGTGCCTTACGTTGACCACGCATGGGGTATAATCTATTCAATATCCCTTGCTTACGCACGCGCCCATCGGAGTGTTCAAGGATCGAGAATGAACCGGACAATGAGCGGCAGCAATCTGAACATCGATCCGAGAAAGCTCCTCTATCTCGCGTCCGTCATCGAGAGCGGGAGCTTGAAGAGTGCGGCCAGGGCGATGAGTTTGTCTCAACCCGCTCTATCGACCTCCATGAGCAGGCTGGAGGCGGAACTGGGCATGCAGGTTCTCGTTCGGGGGCCGACGGGCGTGGTGCCGACGGCCATCGGCGAGGTGCTTTACTGCCATGCGCGCCTTATCCGCGACGCGATCGAACTGGCCGAACGCGCCCTGTTGAACGTAAAGGGCGAGCATCCCCTGTCCATTCGCATCGGCAGCCTGCCGAGCCTTGCCAGCACCGTCATGCCGATGGCGCTCAGCCGTTGGCGGGAAACCCATCCCGAACGCGACCTTCAGGTTGTCGAGGCGCCCCAGATAGATCTTCTGATCGGCTTGCTGCGGGGCGAATTCGACTTCGTCTTCGGCTTTACCGAATGTTACGACCTGGAAGACGGGTTACGGCAGCGGGTGCTTTTTCGCGACAAGCTTCTGGTCATCGCTCGATCCAAACATCCATTGGTCGCGGCCAGCGATTTGAATTGGAAAACGCTCGTGCGTTACCCCTGGGTAGCCCCCACGGCGCGCCGGGCTCACTCCATTCTTGCCGCTGCGCTGAAGATTGCGAAATTGCCGCCACCCGAACGTATGACGGTTTGCGGCTCGGTTACCTTGTTGAAATCACTGGTCACCGACAGCGATCACCTCGCCGTATTGCCTGCCCATGCCGTGCGTCAGGAACTGGCGGACGGTCGGCTCTGCAGCCTGGCCATCAGCGATGCGGCGCTGGATCGCAATATCGCCGTGTTCTTCCGCGACGGGTATCATCTGGATGAACCGAGCCGCGATCTCGTGAAACTGGTGGAGTCCGTAGGCCAGGACCTTTGCAAGCGGCCGGACGCCATCCTTCGAGAGCAGGCCCTCGACGACCTGACGGGGTCGCCCGGACAAAGGTCGGCGGACCTGCAGCCAGCATCGTTGTCGGCGCGATAGGTCGCGCCGCTGCGGCAGCTGAGGGTCTCGGTCTTTTCAGGACGCGAAGCTTCGATAGCTGCACGCTCCCGTTGGTATAATCTACAGTTATCTCCGGTTGCGACACAGGTGTTCTCTCGGTTGATTCCTCGAGAACCGCGCCGCATGGTCATGTCGGTTTCAAAGCTGCCGCACGGCGTGCGGCAACAGTTGAAAGATCTCCGATCATCCGTGGCACGCAGTTGTGTCACCCCGGGTTCGTCGCAATTCAACACATGAAGCCGAGTGGCATGGCATATGCCGCCGCCTGTTTTCGACATTAAGAGGACAACAAGTGACCGAACATATCAAAGTCCAAGCCCCTCAGGATTCCGGGGTTCCCGCCTGGGCTCGCGATTTCAGCCTGACGGATCGGGTTGTTTTGATCACGGGTGCGGGGCAAGGCATTGGCCGGGAGCTTGCCCGACAATTTGCCGCTGCGGGCGCGATCCCAATCATCGCCGATCTCAATATCGATAATGCCGAACGGGTCAGGATGGAAATCCTCGAAAGCGGCGGCCGGGCCAGCGCAGCGCGCGTCGATATTGCCGACGCGGAGTCCGTCGGAACGCTCGTGAAGGCGATTGTCGACGAGCATGGGCGCCTTGACGTCCTGATCAACAATGCCGCTATCTTTGCAACGCTGGACAAGCGCAAGTTCGAGCAGATTCCGCTCGATGAGTGGGACCGCGTCATGCGCGTCAACATCACAGGGCCGTTCCTGTGTGCCCGTGCGGTGGCCCCGATCATGCGTGCTGCCAAATGGGGCCGCATCATCAACATCTCGTCGGACGCGGTGACCAAGGGCGTGATGAACTACATGCATTACGTCGCCTCGAAATCGGCGATGATCGGCATGACCAACGCCATGGCGCGCGAACTCGGCGAAGACGGCATCAATGTCAATTGCATCCGGCCTGGCGCTGTCTCGACCGAGGTGGACCGCGCCGTCAATCCGACGGTGGAACTGCGGCAGAGCCAATTGATGCAGCAGTGCCTCAAGCGCAGCATGCTGCCCACCGATCTTGTGGGGATCATGATGTTCCTGTGCACGCCGGCTTCGGCCTTCATCACCGGACAGACCATCGCCTGCGACGGTGGTTATACCCATAGCAGCTGAGCGTTCGCTCGGCCCAGCCGGCCGACCAAGGCCCTGCGATTCCCAGGCAAGTCCTCTCGCCTTGTCTGGGGACAGTGTTGTGTTGACGAGGCTGAAATCTGGGGGGCGGTGCCGACGCGGCCGCCGGGAGTTCACGGCGCTATCCCATATGACGCAGACGAAAGCCCGCCGCCGCATGGCGGCGTTTCGTTTTCTGCGCGGCCCCATGTAAAACATGGCTGCAGAGACTGCGGCGGCCGTGCGTGGCTGGTGAGCCACCGGACAGGAAGGCGGCTCCGCTTCATTGCGACAATGCTGCCACCCTCCTGAAAGAACCCGACCGGAGCTACGACGAGCCCCGGTCGGGTTCTGCATCCTTCGCTGCTTTCCGTCTCATTCCTCGAGCGCTTCATCCTTCTTCCGCCGGATCGCTGGCAAAAGCATCGTGAGGAGAGCAAGGGCTGCGATGGCCAGCAGGACGGCGCTGACAGGGCGCTCGATGAATACCATCGGATCGCCCCGCGAGACGACCATCGTCCGGCGAAGATATTCCTCAAGCATCGGCCCGAGAACGAAGCCGATCAGGAGCGGCGCCGGCTCACACCGCAGCTTGAAGAGCAGGTATCCGACCAGTCCGAAAAGCACCGTCTCGAAGACGTTGAACGTGGAGTAGTTCACCGAGTAGACGCCAATCGCGCAGAAAACGAGGATGGTAGGATAAAGGTAGCGATAGGGCAGTCTCAGGAGAGAGACCCAGACGCCGATCAGTGGCAGGTTGATGACGAGCAGCATCAGATTGCCGATCCACATGCTGGCAATCAGACCCCAGAACAGTTCCGGTTGTGCCTGAATGACGCCGGGACCGGGCTGGATGCCGTGAATCATCAGGCCGCCGATGATCAGGGCCATCACAGCATTGGCGGGAATGCCGAGGGTCAGCATGGGAATGAAGGAGGTCTGCGACGCGGCGTTGTTTGCGCTTTCCGGCCCAGCGACGCCTTCGATGGCGCCGGTTCCGAATTCATGCCCGTATTTCGAGACGCGCCGTTCGAGGATGTAGGACGCGAAGGTCGAGAGAGCCAGACCACCGCCTGGCAGAATGCCAAGGACAGAGCCGACGACGGTCCCGCGGAGAACAGAGGGTGCTGCCCGCCTGAACTCTTCCTTCGTCAACATCAGGCTTCCGACCTTGGAAATGGTCACGTTGCGATTTTCGGGATTCTCCAGGTTTCGAACGATCTCGGCGATGCCGAAGATGCCCATGGCGACGGCGACGAAGTCGATACCTTCGAACAGTTCGAAAAAGCCAAGCGAGAACCGCACCTCGCCGCTCTGAATATCGGTTCCCACAAGCCCGAGGGCGAGGCCGAGCGCCAGCATGGCGATGGATTTCAGAATGCTGCCCTGTGCCAGAACCGTTGCAATGATCAGCCCGAGGAGGATGAGCGAGAAATATTCGGCCGGACCGAAGGAGAGAGCGAACGAGGTCAGGACAGGGCCGGACGCGGCCACCACCAGCGTTGCGACGGTTCCGGCGAAGAACGAACCGAGTGCGGAGACGGCCAGTGCGGCGCCGGCCCGCCCCTTGAGGGCCATTTTGTGACCTTCGAGCGTCGTCACCACCGCCGTGACTTCACCGGGCAGGTTCAGCAGAATAGCGGATGTCGAGCCACCGTACTGCGCGCCATAGTAGATGCCCGATAGCATGATCACGGCCGTGACGGGATCCAGGGTGAACGTCAGGGGCAGCAGAAGAGCGATCGTCGCCAGAGGTCCGATCCCCGGCAGTACGCCGATCGCCGTGCCGATCAGACAGCCCATGAAGGCGAAGCCGAGGTTGTGGAACGTCATTGCGACCGAAAGACCAAGCGCGAGATTATCGATCATGTCTGGCTCACAGTTCGGTCAGGGCGGGGGGCAGGAACGAAACGTTCAGATTCAGGCCGAGGATAAACACCAGCCAGCAGATGGCGACGAGAGCGATCGTCAATCCTGCCACGCTGCGAAGCGAATGCGAACGATCGGCAAGCGTGCTGATGATGACAACGGTGGCAACCGACAAGGCGAGCCCGAGCCGCTCGATCAGCACGCCGAATGCGGCCATTGCGCCAAGGATCAGAACGAGTTCCTTCAACGCCCATCTTTCGAGGGGATCGGGACCGTTGCGCAACCCGCCCACGATCACTGCGACGCCTAGGATGGCCAGCAGCGAGAAAATGAGCATCGGCATGTATCCGGGGCCCATCTGTGCGGCGGTGCCCTGCTGGTTCTCCAGATTGAGGAAGAAGCCGAAAGCCGCGATGGCGATCAGAAACACGCCGGTTGCAATGTCCTTGGCGTTCATCCTGCCAGATGAGGTTTCGACGGGGTCTTGTTGCATTTCGAGATGTTCCCTCGATGGTGTTGGGCGTCAGTTAGTCTGTGGCGGCGCGTCAGCGGCCCGATCACGCGGACAAGGTTGTGATGACGCATGTGCAGGGCTCTGAAAGAGGAGCCGGTGAACCCTCGCGCTGAGACGCGCAAGGCGCTGTCGGCGATCCAATCCCGTCGCGGGAGCCCTGGCCGGACAACGACTAGCGCATGATGAACGGATTGGTTGGCCCCTCGTCGGCGGTCGACATGAACACGCTCTTGGTCTCCAGATATTCGTTGATCGCCTCGATACCGCCTTCGCGTCCGAGCCCGGACTTCTTCATGCCACCGAATGGCATCATGTAGCTATAGGCGCGGTAGGTGTTCACCCACACGGTGCCGACCTTCAAGGCTTTGGTCATGCGCATCGCGCGGCCGATATTCTGGGTCCAGACACCGGCAACCAAGCCGTAGGCGATGTCGTTGCCAATCTCTATCGCCTCGTCCTCGGTATCGAACGTGATGATCGAAAGGATGGGACCGAAGACCTCTTCCTGAGCGATGCGCATCGTGTTTGTGACATCGGCGAAGATCGTGGGCTCCACGAACTGGCCGCCTGTCAGTCCCTCGCCGGTGGCAGTGTGTCCACCCAGGATCAGGCGCGCACCGTCCGCGCGTGCTATATCTAGGTAATCCATAACTTTTTTGAACTGCGGCGGTGTGGAGATGGGGCCGACATTCGTGTTGGGGTCCATCGGATCGCCCATCCTGATATGACGAGCCAGTTCCAACAATTTTTCGGTAAAAGCCTCCTTGATCGAGCGATGCACGAGAAGGCGTGAGCCGGCGGTGCACATCTGGCCGGACGCTCCGAAGATTCCCGACACGACGCCCGCAGCGGCGAGTTCCAGATTGGCATCCTCGAAAACGATATTCGGCGACTTTCCACCCAGTTCGAGCGAGACGCGCTTCATGTGTCTTGCGGCTGTCTCATAGATCCGGGCGCCCGTCGCATCCGAACCGGTAAAGCTGATCTTCGTCACATCGGGGTGTTCGACCAGTGCCGCACCGGCTTCGTGTCCAAAGCCGGTGACGACGTTGAAGACGCCGTCGGGCATGCCGGCTTCCTTGACGAGCGCGGCAAGTTCGAGCGTGCTTGCCGATGCAAACTCGGATGGCTTGACGACGACGCTGCATCCAGCGGCAAGTGCCGGGGCACATTTAACGGTCGCAAACCAGATCGGCGAATTCCAGGCGGTCAACGCAGCGACCACCCCGATTGGCTCGCGAATGGTAAAGGCCAGCGTGTCGGGCTTTTCGATCGGAATCGACGAGCCCTCGATCTTGTCGGCCAAACCACTGAAATAGTACCAGCACTCCGCCACGCCATTGAGCTGACCGCGAACTTCCGCCAGGAGTTTGCCGTTGTCACGCGACTCGATCCTTGCGATCCTGTCGGCATTGCTGACAACAAGATCGCCGATTTTCCTCAAGATCTTGCCGCGTGCGCTGGCCGTCATCTTGCTCCAGGGGCCGCTTTCCATGGCGCGAAGTGCCGACGCGACAGCACGATCGACGTCGCCGCTGGTCGCGCGGGCGATCTCGGCCCAGGCCCTGCCGTGATACGGATCGTCAGTCTCGATCCATTCGCCGCCTTCCGCGTCGCTAAATGCTCCGTCGATGAAAAGCTGATACCTGTGCATGCTGACTCCTGGACTGCGTCTTGAGGGGCTTTCGGGTACATTGCGGCGTGGCAGCTCACGCCTGCGTCAAACGCAGGCGTGAGCATCATCTCATCCGCGGCACGTTGGCCGAAGCCGCTATTTATTCAGTTTGATGTCGTTCTCAGTGATGATCTTGCGAAATCGGTTCTGCTCGCTGACAAGAAACGCCTTGAAGTCGTCACCGGTCTTGAGATCCGTCTGGAATGACAGAGGGCCGAACCGCTCCTGGAACTTCGGAGTCTGAACGCCCTTGACGACCGCCGCAGAAAACCGGCTGGCGACGTCCGCGGGAATACCCGCGGGGGCGAGATAGCCGTACCAGACGCGACCGTCGATCTGCGGGTAGCCGAGTTCGGCTGTCGTGGGAACGTCCGGGAGATTGCTTGTGCGGGCCGGCGATGTCACCGCAAGCACGGTCACATTTTCGTCGTTCTTGAGGATGGCCCCCTCGCGTGCCGACACGAACATCATCTGGGTAAAGCCGCCGGCCACTCCCTGAATGCCGTCCGGGTTGTTCTTATAGGAAACGTTGATCCCTTTGCCCTTGGCTTCGCGGATGAACGTCGTGCCTGTCAGGTGCGCGATGGTGCCGACACCGGCCGTTGCGTAGGTCACGCCTTCAGGAGAGTGAATGGCGGCCATAAGGTCATCGATCGTATTGATCCCGGCTTTCTTCGATGCAATGAGCGCCAGAGGATAACCGCCGATTCCGACAATCGGCGTAAAGCTGTCGAGCGTGTAGGGTAGCCTGTCGCGCAGGACCGTCTGGACAAGACCAGAGGTCGGCAAACACAGGATACTGTATCCATCGGGTTTCGCAGAGGACGCTGCGGTCACGCCGATGGTCGTTGATCCGCCTCCACGGTTCTCGATGACCACGGCCTGCCCGAGCTCCGATGTCAGCGTTTCCGCAAGGAAGCGGCTCAGTGTGTCGTCGTCTCCACCCGGCGCATTGGCGATGGTGATCGTGATAGGACGAGCAGGCCATTCCGCTTGCGCCTTGGCCACGCTCGACATCAATGCCATGGAGCCGACCGTGCCGGCGCCAATCAATACGTTTCTTCTCGAAATCATATAGTCCTCCCGAATTCCGGCATTTTTGCCAAGCGCACAGATCGAATTCCGGCGTTTTCCAAACGCTCTGACCTCCCAGCGCGTCCATCCTCAAGGCCGTATGACGGCTTTGATGCGAGGGCCAATCGACCTCGTTCGACCGTTCATGTAAAGCGGAAAGCCGGATTTCCGGTCCTCTATTATAATGCAAAGTTATAGCTTGCGGGGTGCCGGCAAGAGAAAAGGCATGCGCCAAATGACCGGAGGAGGCCATTGAAAATCATCCATGTTGTCACAGACGACACGGCTGTTTCTCTAACGTTACGGATCGTTATGACGGCTGCCGCGTGCCTTCGGAAGGCAAGACACGCTCTGCCGCCACCTGCGCTCAGCGTCTCTAAGCTCCACTTGCGTCCGCCATCGTCGCCGCTTTAGCCGGCGTGAACACCTCGATCGAGCCGAAGCGGTTTCGGATCTGAACCTGACCGAGGCTCCGGAGCGATGGATGAGCGTCAGCCTTTGCAACCGTCATACCGCAGACGAGACAGTTCGTGCCCATTTCCTTGTTCAGTTCCTGGAGTCTCTGCGCGAGATTGACGGCGTCGCCATAGACCGTATAGGTCTGGCGCTCTCCCGTTCCCACCGTTCCCGCAGAAATGAAGCCCGTTGCCACGCCGATGCGAACGCGCAGAGATCTCCTGTCGAAGAGCCGGCTCTCAGACATCGCAAGAATGTCTTCGGCGGCCGTCAGCGCCCGGTCGGCATGACCTTCGATCGGAAGCGGGGCATTGAAGGAAATGAGTACCGCATCGCCGATATAGTTGATGACGACCCCTCCATTTCGATCGACGATATCGGTAATGGCCGTAAAGAACGCGTTGAGCATCTCAACGAGCTCTGCAGGTTTCATGCCCTGTGACAGGCGGGTGAACCCTTTGATATCTGCGAACATCAGCGTCGCAAGCCGTGTTTGGGGCGCTAGCTGCCCTTCATCGATCAGTTTTCGAACGATCGGCGCAGGAACGTAACGCCCGAACAGGGTTCGAACGCGGCGAGCGCGGGCTTCCGACTTGGCCTGATCCTTCACGACCCTGCGGGCCTGATGGACGGCGAGGGCCGCGATGGCGGTGACCAGCGAGATAATCAGAGCTTCCTGCAGCCGCGACGCAATGCCGAGAAAGTTCGGATCGAGAACCGTCTGTATGTAGATGTCTCTGGATGGTGAGATCGGCAATGCATTGTAGCTGACCACATGATCCATGCCGGACATGATCCACCATGTCGCAAAAAGCAGCCCACCAGCAGCCCATAAGCCGGTCCACAGGACGAGCGGCGGTGAGAGCGTCAGAACGGCCGCGGCAACGACGAGATAATAGTGCTGGACGGAACTCGTCATGAACACGAGGTTCTGTGGAATATCTCCGCCGCTGCTCAGAGGCACGAATGCCAGCAAGATCGTGACGGCCGACGCATCGAATGCGAACAACACGAAACGCGCCGCTTTTTCGAACCGCGTGCCGATAGCGGCAAGGGCGGTGAGGCCCCCGACGGCGACAATCGCCGTAATGGCGAAAATCGCGATATTGATTGGAAAGTAGTAGCTGAGGAGATAGGCGACGGCGATCATCATGACGGCCGCCGTTCGACCGATCACAGCCATCTTGAAGCCCCTGCGTTCCGCCCGGCTCAACGCCAATGCCGTCGCATCCGGCAAACTGGCGGATAGGTGCTTCAGTGCCATTGCACTCCTTGTCACATCGCGTTCGTCACCCCGGCATCCTCAATCCTATACCGAAACGCGGACTCCCGCCACCTCGCGCCGATCAGCATATCGTGAAGCGCCGTCCTTGGGAGCGTTTGCGCGGAGGTCTGCCAAAACCGTGGTGAACCGGAGGGCTGGACCGTTCACCCAAGGCCGCCGATGTGGAAACTTTTCATCTCCAGATACTCTTCGATACCGCATTGCGATCCCTCGCGTCCGAGGCCGGATTGCTTGACGCCGCCAAAGGGCGCGACCTCGGTCGATACGGAGCCTGTGTTAAGGCCGACCATTCCGAATTCCAGCGCTTCAGCAACACGCCAGGAGCGCTTCAGGCTCTCGGTATAGAAATAAGAGGCGAGACCGAAGGGTGTGTCATTGGCGATCGCAATCGCTTGCTCCTCCGTTTCGAACCGGAAGAGCGGCGCGACCGGCCCGAAGGTCTCCTCGTTTGCAAGCAGCATATCCGTCGTCGCCTCTCCGAGGACCACGGGTACGGCGTATTGCGAACCTTCGGGCATCTCCGGCGGAGCCGACAGCACGCGCGCGCCCTTTGACAGCGCATCCTCGAGATGCCGATTGATCTTGTCGATGGCCGCGGCATTGATCATCGGTCCGATATCGACGGGCGAGCCGGCACCTGGGCCAACCTTCAGGGCAGACACGCGTGCGCAGAGCTTTTCGGCGAATGTATCATAGACGCCCGCCTGGACGAGAATGCGGTTCGAACAGACGCAGGTCTGGCCTCCGTTGCGAAATTTGGAGACGATCGTGCCCTCGACGGCAAGGTCGATATCGGCATCATCGAACACGATGAGAGGCGCATTTCCCCCGAGTTCGAGGCTCAACCGCTTGATGCTGTCGGCCGCGCCGCGCATCAGAAGGGATCCGACGCGTGTCGAGCCGGTGAAGGAAATCTTGCGGACCGCTTCATTGGCCATCAGCTCGTTGCCAATGTCGGACGGCATGCCCGTGACGATGTTGATCACGCCCGGCGGAATGCCTGCGCGCTCGGCCAGAACGCCGAGCGCCAGAGCAGAGAAGGGGGTGAACTCGGAGGGCTTTACGACCACGGTGCAGCCAGCGGCAAGAGCAGGCGCAACCTTGCGCGTGATCATGGCGTTCGGAAAATTCCACGGCGTGATGATCGCACAGACGCCAACCGGCTCCTTGAGAACGATGATGCGGCGGTCCGGCGTGGGCGAGGGAATGGTGTTCCCGCCGATCCGGCGGGCTTCTTCCGCGAACCATTTGACGAAGGAAGCGCCGTAGCGGATCTCGCCGTGGGCTTCCGCTAGCGGTTTCCCCTGCTCGATCGTGAGCATCATCGCGAGATCATCCTCGTGCTCGACGATGAGGCGGTGCCATGCCTCGAGGAGGAGGGCGCGTTCCGCATGGGTCTTTGCTTTCCAGGGGCCTAATGCCGTCTGCGCGGCGGTGATCGCCTGGCGTGTTTCCTCGCCACTGACATCCGGAACGTGGCCGATCACATCCTGCGTGGCAGGGTTCGTCACCGGAACGGCAGCAGCCGACGCGGCACTGATCCATACGCCGTCGATCAGGCATTGTTGCCGGAATAAACTCTGGTCCTTCAGGGCCTGCATCTCGATCATCCTTTTCTATCAGACAAGCGCGGCCAGAACGGCAGCCGTTATCTTATCCGTCTTGTCTTTGCCGGGCTCGGTGCCGATACCGCCGGAGGTCGCCGTCTCGATGGCCCGGATGATGTCGGCAGCCGCCGCAGCTTCACCCAGGTGATCCAGCATCATTGCTGCCGACCAGATGGCGGCGATCGGATTGGCGATGCCGAGGTGAGCGATATCCGGCGCGGATCCGTGCACCGGTTCGAACATGGAAGGCGCGCTTCTGTCGGGGTTTATGTTGGCGGATGCCGCATATCCCAGACCGCCCTGGATAGCTGCGCCGAGGTCGGTCAGAATGTCACCGAAAAGATTGGACGCAACGACAACGTCGAGGCTTTCAGGCATCATGACCATGCGGGCCGCCATGGCATCGATGTGATAGGTCTTGGCCTCGACATCGGGATACTCGGCCGCCAGTTTCTCCGTCATTTCGTCCCAGAAGACCATGGAGTACTTCTGGGCATTGGATTTCGTCACCGATGCCAGCTTCTTGCGGCGCAGACGGGCCTGCTCGAAGCCGAACCGCAAGATGCGCTCCACGCCCTTTCGTGTGAAAATGGAGGTCTCGACCGCCACTTCGTCCTGCGTGCCGACATGCACGCGGCCGCCGGCGCCGGAATATTCCCCTTCGGTATTCTCGCGGATGCAAAGGATATCGAACCCACCGGATTTCAGGGGGCCATTGACGCCGGGAAGCAGGCGGTGAGGCCGGATATTGGCGTATTGGACGAAGGCCTTGCGGATCGGCAGCAACAGACCGTGCAGCGAAACCGAATCCGGCACTTCCGCCGGCCACCCCACCGCACCCAGCAGGATTGCGTCGTGAGCGCGCAAAGTTTCAAGCCCGTCCGACGGCATCATCGCCCCGGTTTCTCTATAAAACGCGCAAGACCAGGGAAATGTCGTCGCCTGCAGGTGAAAATCCGATCGCTCGGCGGCGCGTTCAAGCACCCGCCAGGCAGCGTTCGTCACTGCCGCACCGATGCCGTCTCCCGGGATGAGAGCAATCGAATACGTCTTCATTTCGTCTCCTTGGATCGGCCAGCGCATTTTCAGATTGGACAGTTTGACGACCCATAGGCAGCCAACGCCTCCTGATATCGACGAAGCTGTCGCAAGGAGGTTGGAAGCCCAGGATGTTGTCATTCATATCGCACTTCGAGATCTTGCGGTGAAGGAGGGGAGCGCAAGGCGGCAAACATGATGTTATACCCCTCCCCAATCCTGCCTGAGCGTGGTCACGAGCGAGAATCTTCCGTTTTAGCTCTACTCAGGCGTGCACTGCTGCATGTGGCAGGCCATTTGCGGCGGAGGACCGTCAATCGCGACCCTGCCTCCGGCAATCGCTAATATCTGATGAAGTTCTAACGTTCTTTCATTCAAGATATAACATTCATCTATAACCAGGGTGCAGTGATGTCTTCAAATGAACGAGATGAGAAATTTGGTAAGTTTATTAGTGTCATCGTAAGAAAGCATGTCCGGCGAATGATCTGGCGGGCGCGCTCACTGGTCATGCCGACACAGTTGGACGGAAATCATTTCCACGAATTCTAGATCTGATATTCGATGATATGGCGGACGCCAAATGCCTCATTTTACAATAAGCCGCATGCTTCTCGTGTTTGCAATCATTGTCACGGCCGGCTTGGTGACCGCATTGGGAATCCAGACCTATGCTATCAAGCGTGTGCAGGTCGAGGGGCCTCTTTATGACCAGATCCGCGTTCAGCGCGATCTTCTGGCGGATCTTATGCCCCCGCCTCTTTTCGCGGTCGAGGCTTATGCAGCGGTCTATGAGGCAAACTTTCACGCAGACCGGCGCTCACGTGCCATCGCGAGAATTCACGAGCTGAAGATCAGTTATGACACCCGCAAGGCGTTGTGGGAGGCTGCTGATCTGCCCGCTGCGGAAGTCGAAATTCTCAAGAAGAGGCTCATCCCTGCCTCAGATCGTTTCTGGTTCGTCACGCTTGAACAGTTCGTTCCGGCCGTAGGAACGAATTTTGAAACGATGATGGCGATCATGGACGACCTTGCCGTAGCTTACGAGAACCAGCGTCAGGCTATTGCCGAACTCAGCATAGTGGCGTTGCAAATGAATGCCGAAAGCGAAGGCTCCGCCGTCAGTGAAGCAAGCTGGCTGGGGTCTACTGCTCTCATCGGCGGGCTGTCGGCTGTTCTCGTGTTCCTCGTCGGCGTTTTCTGCATCAACCGTCGCGCCATAGCGCCTCTGGGTACGATCACTCGATTCATGGAGCGACTTGCCGTCGGCGAGAATGGGCATGTCGTGCCCTATAAGGATCGATCCGATGAAATCGGCCTGATCGCAAGAGCACTTGAAGTGTTTCGTCTGACTGGGATCGAAAAGCAGAACCTCGAAGCCAGGGCCGAAGCGGCGAGCGTCAGAAGCGCTCAGGAACAGAAGGCGCGCGAGGAGGACGCTCAGAACCGCGCCGATGAAGTAAAGACCGTCGTGGAGCAACTCGGCGCGGCCTTGCGGGGTCTTGCCGATAGCAATCTGCAGGTCCAGATCGACAACACGTTCGGTACGGAGTTCGACCAGATCCGGCAGGATTTCAACAGCTCCATCGAAACCCTGCAATCGACACTGGAACGCGTCCTGGACGGCACCGAGAATGTGCGTCGCGCCAGCAGCGAGTTGAGTTCCGGCGCTGATCATATGTCGCGCCGCTCCGAGCAGCAGGCTGCCGCTCTCGAAGAGGCGTCCGCTGCTCTCGAAGAAATCACGGCGACCATCGAGCACCTGAATCAGAACACTCAGGATACCCGCCAGCTTGTCATCAAGGCCCGGACTCGCGCGGAAGATTCCACCGGCGTGATGAAGAATGCCGTCGATGCGATGCAGCGGATCCAGAAATCGGCCGACGAGATCGGCAATATCATCAGCGTCATCGACGAGATCGCCTTCCAGACAAACCTTCTTGCTCTAAATGCCGGCGTCGAAGCGGCCCGTGCGGGTGAAAGCGGCAAGGGTTTTGCCGTTGTCGCGAGCGAAGTGCGCGAACTGGCCCAACGCTCGGCCAGCGCCGCAAAGCAGATCAAGGTGCTGATCGGTAATTCGGCAAAAGAGGTCAACCAAGGTGTCAAGCACGTCGGGGAAACGGGCAGGGCGCTGACCGAAATCACGGCTTTCGTCGCATCCATCGACGTGAAGATCGATGGCATCGTCACCGGCATTCAGGAGCAATCCACCGGCCTTCGCGAGACCTCGGCGGCAATCCATGCCCTCGACAGCACGACACAGCAGAATGCCGCCATGGCGGAGGAAACGGCGGCAATGAGCGGTACCTTGACTGAGCAGGCCATTGCCCTTTCCGAAGAAGTCGAAAAGTTCCAGCTCAACAGGCGATCGGCGTCCGGGCGAAGCCAATATGGCAACAACAGACGCTACGCCGCCTGACCGTCTCCGAAGAACCCGATCCAAAGGCATAGGCTATGAACGGACTTAAAAAAATCCTCGGACGATCTGCTGCGGCGCTTATGATGACCGCGATGATGGCCCCGCATTCGAACGCCGAGGCGATAACCCTCGGTTATGTCGTCGCCAGCATGAAAATTCCCTACAATGTCGCGACCCGTAACGGCTTCGAAGCAGCTGCCAGGGAAGCGGGCGTGACGACGATCGTGCTCGACCCGGACGGCAGCGTTGAAAAGCAGGCGGCGGCCGTCGATGAGCTTCTTGCAAAAGGCGTGGACGGCATCGGCTTTCTCCCGATGGACTCGATGATGGGTCAGGCGTGGTCGGAAAAGAGCGCCGCCATGAACATACCCAACGTTTCGATTGCGGTGCAGATTGGCGATAGCAAGACGCGCGATCTTCGCGACGTGTATCCGACCCTTTCGGCACTGGTCACCACGGACGATGTGGCGACCGGTTTTCGTGCCGGCGAGCTTTCGGTGCGCTTGTTGCCGCCAGGCCGCGTGGCAAAAATTGCGATCGTCGAAGGTGCGGCGGGTTACTCGGCGGTCACGCAGAGAACGAAGGGCTTTATCCAGGCGCTCGAGAAAGCCGGGGCAAATTATGAAATCGTCGAGGCATTGCCGTCCGACTGGACACCGGAGTCCGGTATGAAGCTCTGCAAGGACATGATCGCCAAAACTCCTGATCTCGATCTTATCTTCAGCCAGGCCGACGACATGGCGCTCGGCTGCGCCCGCTCGATACAGGCATCCGGCTCGAAGGTGAAGCTGATGTCCACGGGCGGCGGCTCGACCGCCGGCAATGACGCCGTCGCCAAAGGGGAGTTCGACGGCTCCGTCTGCACACGCCCGGCGCTTCTCGGTCGCCTGATGTTCAAGGTTTTGTTTGAAGGGGCAACCAACCCGAAGGCGCAGAAAGCCCAGTTCATCACATATGACAGCGTTCCGATTACCAAGGATACACTGCAGAATTGCCCGCCTGAATGGTAAGTTTCGTCGTCAAGGACCTTGCCGACGCGACCGAAGTGCCGCCACCTCGTTGAAAAGATACGGAGAGAGCAGCCTCACTCAAGCGCTCTCCGACGCTTCAAACCCTGATGGACAAGAAGGCGTGGTGTTATAGTTGTTGACGATGATCGTAAGCCCGTTGTCGGGGCATTTAACATTAGAAACGACACATGAAATAAATTTTGCTATGATTCATGTTCAGGGTCGATAAGTCCTTGCGGAAATTAGGGGGTAATCCATTCAAGGAAGGGTCACTAACTTAGTGTTGCGCTGCCGGTCGTAGCGCCTGACGTCCGTTTTTGGATTGGAGCTGGCCATGCTAAACCCGACGCAACTAGAAATATCCCGACGAAATCTGCTGATCACCTCGGCCGCAGCGGCTGCGGCAACGAGTGCCTTGCCGCTGTCGGCGGCAGCACAGACATCGCCGACGGAAACCAAACTCATAAGTACGGTCGCATTTGCCGTCAACGGTGAAAGGCGAGAGCTGAACGTCGATAACCGCACGACGCTTCTAGACGCGCTTCGCGAGCACCTGCATCTGACAGGCACAAAAAAGGGCTGTGACCACGGGCAGTGCGGAGCGTGCACTGTCATGGTGGACGGGCGCCGCATAAACGCCTGTCTAACGCTTGCCGTTATGCACGAGGGTGACGAGATCACCACAATCGAGGGCCTGGGGCAACCCGGCAATCTCCATCCAATGCAGGCGGCCTTCGTCAAGCATGACGGCTTTCAGTGCGGTTACTGCACGCCGGGACAGATCTGTTCCTCCGTCGCCGTGCTCGAAGAGATCAAGGCGAACATTCCGAGCCACGTGACGACCAACCTCACCGCACCAGCCGCGGCGAGTGCAGAAGAAATCCGCGAACGCATGAGCGGAAATATCTGTCGGTGCGGCGCCTATTCCAACATCGTGGATGCCATCACGGACGTCGCGGGGACACGCGCATGAGAGCCTTTACGTATGAACGCGCCTCGACGATCGAGACCGCAGCCGCATCGGCTGCTTCCCATCCATCCACACGGTTCATTGCCGGCGGCACCAACCTCCTGGACCTGATGAAGCTCGAGATCGAGGTGCCGACACATCTGATCGACGTCAACGGTCTCGGCCTCGATACGATCGAGAAGACGCCGGACGGTGGCCTTCGCATCGGTGCCCTGGTGCGCAACACCGATCTGGCGGCAGACGAGACCGTGCGCCGCGACTACGGCCTGCTCTCTCGGGCGCTTCTCGCCGGGGCCTCCGGCCAGCTTCGCAACAAGGCGACGACGGCCGGCAATCTTCTGCAGCGGACGCGCTGTCCTTATTTCTACGATACCAACCAGCCCTGCAACAAGCGCCAGCCGGGCAGCGGCTGTTCCGCCATCGAGGGCTTCAGCCGCCAGCTCGGCATCGTCGGCGTCAGCGATGCCTGTATCGCGACACATCCGAGCGACATGGCCATTGCCTTGCGGGCTCTCGATGCCGTCGTCGAAACCATCAAGCCGGATGGACGGCGTCACGCGGTGCCGATCGCCGAGTTCCACCGTCTGCCGGGCAATACCCCGCATATCGAAACCGTTCTGGAGCAGGGCGAATTCATTACGGGTGTCGTCCTGCCCGCGCCGCTCGGCGGCCGCCACATCTACCGCAAGGTCCGCGACCGTGCGTCCTATGCGTTTGCGCTCATTTCCGTGGGTGCGGTGATCCAGTCCGACGGGACCGGCCGCATCGCGGTCGGCGGCGTCGCTCACAAGCCATGGCGGGTCGAGGCGGCAGACGTTGCGCTGCCGCAAGGGGCAAGGCCCGCAACGGCTGTTCTTCTCGCAGATGCGCGGCCGACGGAACACAACCGGTTTAAGATCGATCTGGTCGAGCGCACGCTCGGGGCGGTCATTGCAGAAGCAAAGGGTTGAGCCATGAAGTTCGACACACCAGCCACAACCAATCCGATTGACCAGATGAAAGTCGTGGGAAAGCCGATCCCGCGCATCGATGGAGACCTCAAGGTCACCGGCCGGGCGAAGTATGCCTATGAGTGGCATGACGCCTCCACGCCCTACGCCTACGGATATCCTGTCGGCGCCTCGATCGCGCGGGGCCGGATTAGATCGATGGACATTGCCGCAGCCGAAAAAGCGCCTGGCGTTCTGGCCGTCGTGACGACGCTCGCCGTCGGGGAGCGCAAGAAGGGCAAGTTCAATACGGCAAAGCTCTTCGGCGGCGACGAGGTGCAGCACTACCACCAGGCGATTGCCGTCGTGGTGGCCGAGAACTTCGAGCAGGCCCGCGCGGCGGCGGCTCTGGTGAAGGTCGATTATGCGGAAGAAAAGGGGGCTTTCGACCTGAAAGAAGCGATGAAGACGGCGGAGAAGCCGGCGGATTCGCAGCAGCCCGATACCTCCGTCGGCGATTTCGACGCCACCTTCGGCAGCGCCGCCATCACGCTGGACGAGGCCTACTCGACGCCCGACCAGTCCCACGCGATGATGGAGCCGAACGCCTCCATCGCTGCCTGGGACGGTGACAACGTGACTGTCTGGACGTCGAGCCAGATGATCGACTGGTGGCGGGCCGATCTGGCGACGACGCTCGACATCGACAAGGAGAAGATCCACTTGATGTCGCCTTTCATCGGTGGCGGCTTCGGCGGCAAGCTCTTCCTGCGCTCGGATGCGGTTCTTGCGGTTCTCGGGGCACAGGCGGCCAAGCGGCCGGTCAAAGTTGCCCTGCCGCGGCCCTTCATGATCAACAACACCACCCACCGTCCGGCAACCATCCAGCGTATCCGGATCGGAGCAGAGCGCGACGGGAAAATCACGGCGATTGCCCATGAAAGCTGGTCCGGCGACCAGCCGGGTGGCCAGTTGGAGGCGGCTGTCGCGCAGACCCGTCTGCTCTATGCCGGTGCAAACCGCATGACGGCCATGCGGCTGGCGACGCTGAATCTGCCGGAGGGCAATGCGATGCGCGCGCCGGGAGAGGCGCCCGGCCTGATGGCACTTGAAATCGCCATGGATGAGATGGCTGAAAAGCTGGGCCTCGATCCGATCGAGTTCAGGATCCTCAACGATACGCAGGTGGATCCCGAGAAGCCGGAGAGGCCGTTCTCGCACCGCAACCTTATCGGTTGTCTCAAGCTGGGTGCCGAGACGTTCGGCTGGAGCAGCCGGGGCAAGCCTGGCGCGCGTCGCGAAGGAAACTGGCTGATCGGGCAAGGTGTCGCGGTCGCCTTCAGAAACAACATGATGCTGCCATCCGGCGCGCGTGTGCGGCTGGACAGGCAAGGGATTGCCACCGTCGAGACGGATATGACCGACATCGGCACCGGCAGCTACACGATCATCGCACAGACGGCCGCCGAGATGCTGGGCCTGCCGATGGACAGGGTCGCCGTGCAGCTGGGCGATTCCCGCTTCCCGGTTTCGGCCGGCTCGGGCGGGCAGTTCGGCGCGAACTCCTCCACGTCGGGCGTTTATGCCGCCTGCGTGAAGTTGCGGGAAGCCGTTGCGGCAAAGCTCGGCTTCAACTCCGACGACGTCGTCTTCGAGAATGGCGAGGTCCGCTCCGGCAATCGCTCGGTTCCCCTGACCGAGGCTGTGGGAGACGAGGGCCTCGTCGGAGAAGACACGATGACATGGGGCGATCTGACCCAGACACATCAGCAATCGACGTTCGGCGCTCACTTCGTCGAAGTCGGCGTGGATGTCGCAACGGGAGAAAGCCGTGTCCGCCGCATGCTGGCCGTCTGCGCCGCCGGTCGAATCCTCAACCCGATCACCGCGCGCAGCCAGGTCATCGGCGCCATGACAATGGGGGTCGGCGGGGCGCTTTCGGAGGAACTCGCGGTCGATACGCGTCGCGGCTTCTTCGTCAATCACGACCTTGCGGGCTACGAGGTGGCGGTCCATGCCGACATCCCGCACCAAGACGTCATCTTTATGGACGAAACGGACCCGATGTCGTCGCCGATGAAGGCCAAGGGCGTGGGCGAACTCGGTCTCTGCGGTGTCTCGGCGGCGATTGCCAATGCCATCTATAATGCTTCAGGGGTTCGCGTGCGACACTACCCGCTGACGCTCGACAAGCTGATCGGTAACCTTCCCGACGTCGCATGATCGCAAGGGGCGGCGGCTGGTGTTCAGCCGCCGCCCGACAGGTCATTTCCGTTGCCCGGTCAAAGGCAGAGTGATGGACGTCGGCGGGACACATCCATGCCCAGCGCCACCAACACAGGAAGAATTCCATGAAAATCGACAGGAATGGATCTCAGCCGTCCGCAAAGGGCCCGGAAGACTGGTTCACCGGAACAGTCCGGATCGATCCGCTTTTCGCTGCCAACGACGCCCGTCGGGGAGCCTCCGCCCTCGTCACGTTCGAACCCGGCGCACGCACGGCATGGCATACGCACCCTCTCGGCCAGACGCTGATCGTCACTGCGGGTTCCGGGCTCGTTCAGCGCGAAGGAGGTCCGATCGAGGCCATTCGTCCGGGTGATGTCGTCTGGTTCGAACCGGGCGAAAAGCACTGGCATGGCGCATCTCCAACGACAGCCATGACGCATATTGCGATCCAGGAGCACCTCGACGGCAAGGTCGTCGACTGGCTCGAACACGTGACCGACGCGCAATACAAGCCCTGACCGCGTAAGCCGGCATCGCGGTGCCGGGCGACACGTTCCATCGCCCGGCCAGCGGATGAACCGGGATGGCGGATCAGTCGAGATACTGCTCGTCGGTGACCTTCTCCATCCAGTCGACGGCTTTGCCGTCTTTCACGTTGGAGACAGCGATATGGCTCATGCCATTCTTGTCGGTTGCCCCGTGCCAATGCTTCGTGCCCGGTGGCGTCCAGATCACGTCGCCCGGGCGGATCCGGCGCTTTTCGCCGCCTTCTTCCTGTACCCAGCCGGCGCCGGATGTCACGATCAGAATCTGTCCTGCGGGATGCGTGTGCCACGCCGATCGCGCCCCCGGCTCGAATGTCACGAGCGCCCCTGAATTGGTCGTATGCGCGTTGTTCCGGTAAAGCATATCGACGACGACCGAACCGGTAAAGTTGGCCTTAGGACCCCGGGCGCTCGCGCGTGAGCCAGCCGGAAAGATCTCGGTGGCCTGAGAGATTTCGGGGGATTGAGCGAACGCTCCTGCAAATGAGGTGCAGGCTATCATGGCAGTCGTGGCGAAGAGTTTCATCATATCGTCCTTCTGTCGGTTTCGCGGGTTCGTTCCAGGCGCTTGCCGGCCGGTGCCGGCGTTGCGCCTGTGCGGGAGATGGTGATGTGCGGCCCTCGGGATTAGCGGGCAGAACGTGAAGAGAGATATGGGTGTCATTCATAAGCGAACTGCTCCCATGCCGGCGGGTCGCCTGCAAGGATTTGATGAAGGAGGTGCGGGCATGCTGAGGGAAAACGTGACGGACCTCATGGCATTCGTGGTCGTTGCGCGCGAACGCAGCTTTACGCGGGCTGCGGCCCAGCTCGGCCTTTCGCAGTCCGGAGTCAGCCACTCGATCCGCGGGCTCGAGGAGCGTCTCGGCGTTCGTCTTCTCACGAGAACCACGCGAAGCGTCTCGCCCACGCCCGAAGGCGAGCGGCTTCTGGCAACGATGGCGCCGCGCTTTCTGGAGATCGAGCAGGAGCTCTTCGCGTTGAGCGATCTCAGGGAGAAGCCGGCGGGAATGATCCGCATCACGGCAGATGACTTTGCGATCGACACTGTCTTGTGGCCGAAGCTGCAAAAGGTTCTGTGCAACTATCCGGAAATCAAGGTCGAGCTCGTCGTCGATTATGGCCTGACCGACATCGTCGCCGAGCGTTTCGACGCCGGCGTTCGGCTCGGCGAGATCATCTCTCAGGGAATGATCGCGGCAAGGATAAGCGGCAACCAGCGGATGGTGGCGGTCGGCGCGCCCGCCTACTTTGCGGATAGGTCCGAACCGATTGTGCCGCAGGATCTGACCGGCCACAACTGCATCAACCTCCGGCTTCCGACGAAGGGAGGCCTCTACGCCTGGGAGTTCGAAAAGGACGGTCAGGACTTCAAGGTGCGCGTGAACGGTCAGCTGACGTCGAACGGGGTCAGGCAGATCCTGCAGATGGCATGCGATGGCTACGGGATCGCGTTCATTCCCGAGGGCCTCGCCCTTCCCGATCTTCAAGCGGGCCGGCTCGTGCAGGTGCTGGGCGACTTTTGCCCGTACTATCCGGGCTATCATCTCTACTACCCGTCGAGACGGCAGCCCTCGGCCGCCTTCTCGATTGTCCTCGACGTATTGCGCGAACGCGGCTAGGGCATTTCCGGTGAGCCCGTGTCCAGCGGGAATGCCCTAGCCTTTCGTTTTATCGCAATTATCCGACGCCGAAGCGATGACGTTTCGGCTGGAAATGCTGTAGACTGATTTCCCAGACCGGGCGCGCCGATCAGGAGGCACGCTTCGCAATGACGTCTTTCACCACGGGCACTGCGGAGAAGAGGTTCGGCCAACCCGCATAAAAGGCGAGTTGTGTCAGAAATTCGGATGTCTCTTCCGTTTTCAGGCCGTTATCCATCGCGCGATTGAGGTGGTAGGGCACCTGAGCGACCTGCCCGTTGGCGATCAACGATGTTACCGTGATCAGGCTTCTGTCGCGCGGGCTCAGACCGGGCCGAAGCCAGACGTCCTTGAACAGAAGATCATTTGTGTACTCGGCCAGGTCGGGAGACGTCGGACTGACGGTCTGTTCGACGGTCGCCCGCCGGGATGCATCCTTCTCTGCATCGAGAGGCATCAGGGCTGGCTTTGCCGGGGAAAGCTGATCCGGGCCAATGCCCCGCGCGGCAAACACATCCTTTGCCACGCCCACGGCTGCCGTTGCATTTGCCCAACCGGAATAGAACGCCAGATGCGTGATGATCTCTGAGAGTTCTTCCGGCTTGACCCCGTTGTCGAGCGCGAGACTGAAATGGTACGCGAATTCGGCAGGCTGGTTTCTGGCAATCAGAGCGGCGACCGTAATCACGCTTCGATCGCGCGGCGCCAGTCCCGGGCGCTTCCATAAATCGCCGATGGCTGAGGTCGCGGTATAGTCCGCCAAAGCCGGCGATACCGCTTTCATGTCCTCCAGCGTCACCGGCGGCGTCGCGAGCGGGTGTTTCCGATCCTCAGCAAGGGCCGGCGCGGCGGTCAGGGAGAGGGAGAGGGAGAGTGCCGTAGCGGCGAGATGCTGCTTCATGGGAAGATCCTTTCGTTTGCGGCGGACACGAGCGCGTCCCCTCAACGATATGGCGGCGGGATCCTTCCGGATCAGATACCGGCGCCTGATAGGACTTATGAGCCGAGCCCATGAAAGCCGGTTGCAGAAGCTCTGCCTCCCGCTCTCCCCCCGGGAGACCCTCAGCGCGCGCTATCGACCTTGACGGTGACTTTGCCGGGCCGGTCGAAGATGGAGACGTCGCCCTTGACCTGACCGAGAATGACAATGCCGGGCGCTGGAACCTCTCCGTCACGATAGTAGATGACGAAATCGCCGGAGCTCCACAGGCCCAGCGTCCCCGCGGAGAACGCACGCTGGCGCGGCGCGGAGGGCAGCGCGGAGGGCAGGTTGCCGGTCTTTTCCTGACGAAGATGGTCGTCCATCTCGATCGTCAGCGGCAACATGCCGGCGAGGGCGCGGGCGGCCGCGTTTTCGGCGAGTTCAGCGGTCACATCGCCCCATTCGGACGAAATGCGGATACGATCTTGGGTCAAGGCGGTCCCTCCCATGAACAGCATGAGTAAAGCTGCGGAGAATGTCGTTCGTACGAACTGTTTCATATCTGGTCTCTCGTTGCTGGACGTGAAGTCTGGCGGTGTGCCCTGATGGATACCATGGCGTAATGCGAAAGAACGGCCGCCCCTGCCATGACGGCCGTCCAGTGGGCGAAAAACGGCGTCACGGAACTGGTGAAGTCCCAGAAGGCGATGCTGTACCCAAGTGTCAGCTTGGTCGATACGTCGAGCACGGCAAAGCTCCATGCGCCGAAGCCGAGAAGGAGAAAGGCTGCAAGACGCCCCATGCCTGTCCGGATGCGGGACGGTGAGAGCCTGAAAGCCGTTCGCGCCGTGGTCATCACGCGTGTCCAGTGACTGCCTGCATGAACGGCCACGATCAACACCACCCAATAGGCCGAGAACCAGTGAAGCTCGACAATGCCCACCTCGTCCGTCAGAGGCGGCATGCCGGGCAGGGACCGTGAGATCAGCAGGCTGGTACAGACCAGCACCGTTATGAGGATGGCGAGCCATGCGTGTACGAGCGTCACCGCCCAGCGTTGCAGGTCGTAACGCCCCGTTCCGAGCCTCATAAACCACCGCCGGTTCACGGTCAGGTGCCAGGCCAGAAGAGTGAACATCGCAGCCCCGAAAAGCTCATGCGGTCCGTTGTCGAGCCACCAGTAGGCGAGCGAGAGCATGAGCAACGCGGCCATGCTCGCTGGAAGAAGAATGCGGTGGGTCCACAAGCGAAACATGACGGCAGCCTGCAGGCGTCAGAGTGTGTCATCATCGGCAAGAGCGCCGCTGAGGGTGAACAGGAACTGCTCGGCTCTGCGCGAACGGTGACAGGCATAGCATTGAGCGACATTCTCGTCCGCTTTGACGGTTCGGTCAGGCCAGAACCATTGATATTCCCATTGATCTGCGCCAGCGCCGATCTTCTGCGCGACGAGGTAGCGCGTAAGAACGTCACTTTGATAATCGACAAGAACCATGTGCGTCCCCGTTGGAACCGGTTCGCCCGCCTTGAGGGCTGCAAGCGCTGCAGCGCTCGTCAGCATGTGCTCGCGGGTGATCCCCCGTCGAACGGTCGTATAATGCTTAAGCTCATCGAGCGGCGGAAACGTGACCTCATTGGGAGCCGCAAGCGCCGGTGTCGGCGACACATCGGCTTCTGCGAAAAAGGCGCCCGTCAGGACGATCGCGAACGGCACGGAGAGCAAGCCGGACCAACGGGAAACATTCATTGCTTTCATCTTTCAAAGCTGGGCAGGCAAAAGCCTTTAGCCGGTGACTTGTCAGACCACTTGCTGGTATCCCGGCCGGATGTCGCGCAGACACCGGCCGAGAGGAGAAGCATGAAAATGGGACGACATCGTCGGCCGATTTACAGGCTTTATGCGAGGTGCTGGTCGAAGAAGCCTTTCAGCTTATCGAAGGGGATTAAATCCACACGGTCGTAGAGATCGACATGGCCGGCGCCCTTTACCCAGACGAGTTCCTTCGGCTCCGATGCCTTGTTGTAGGCCTTCTGGCTAAACTCCTTCGAGTGGGCCTGGTCGCCCGAGATGAACAGCATCGGGCGGGGGGAGATGGTCTCGATATCGTTGAACGGGTAGAAGTTCATGAACTTCACGCTGCTGCTCAGGCTCGGCTTCGTCGTCGTCTCCTGCGTCACGCCCACCGGTGTGAATTCACCACGCGGCGTGCGGTAGAAGTCGTAGAATTCGCGCTGGATCGGATCGGTATCTGCTGTCAGTTCCAGGGTGGTGCCGCCAATGTGCTGGATGCCGGCGCCATCTGCTTCTGCCCAGCGCTGTTCGGCTGCCGTGGCGATGAAGGCCTTGCGCTGCTCGACCGTCTGGGACTTGTTCAGCGCATCGCGGAACGCGGCGCCCATGTCGTACATGCTGACCGTGGCGACGGCCTTGATGCGTGGATCGATCTTGGCGGCGCTAATGACGAAGCTGCCGCTACCGCAAACGCCGATTGCGCCGATATTCTGGCGATCCACGAAGGGCTGTGAGCCGAGGAAGTCCACGCCTGCGCTGAACGCTTCCGCGTAGGCTTCCGGCGACACCACATTACGCGGCTGGCCTTCGCTCTCGCCCCAGAAGGGCAGGTCGATCGACATGGCGACGAAGCCCTGCTCGGCCATCTTGGTGGCGTAGAGATTGGCGCTCTGCTCTTTCACGGCACCCATCGGGTGGCCGACGATGATGGCAGGATTCTTGGCGGCCTGGTCCATATCCTTGGGAAGGAACAGGTTGCCGGCAACCGCGGTCTGGTGCTGGGTCTTGAACGTGACCTTCTGCGATGTCACCCGATCGCTGGTGTAGAAGTTGGAAGCACCGTTGGACATGTCTTGAGCCTTTGCAGTCATCGTATCGAAAATGGAGATGGTGCCGAGAGCAGCGACGCCGGCACCCGTCATCTTGAGCAGGTTGCGACGATCGATGCCGGTCGTCGGAGTTTTCAGGTCGTCGAGGTAAGTTTCATCAGTCATAACGGTGGATCCTTGGTTCAGCGGGCGATGGAAAATGATCGGGTGTCGCGGGATGTCAGCGAGATTGGGAACGCCAAGCCGCTGCGGCGAGAAGAGAAGAGCCGGCAAGAAGGACGGCTGCGAACAGGAAAGTCGTCCACCAGCCCGTCGCATCGAACAGCACGCCGCCTGTCGAGGCCCCGAGCGTGATGGCGAGCTGGATGGTTGCGACCTGCAGCCCGCCACCGGCTTCGGCGTCGTCGGGCATGGTTCGGCTCAGCCACGTGCCCCATCCCACGGGTGCCGCCGTGCCGAGCAGGCCCCAGCCGACAAGCAGGACGGCGGTCGATGTGGCGGACGATCCCAAGGCGATCAGGCCCAGCGCGATCACGGCCATGAGCAACGGTATCGTGATCAGGACGGGAAAGAGCCGGGTGCCCAGCATTTGGCTGACGACGTAGGTGCCCACGACACCCGCTAGTCCCATCAGGAGGAGGAGGAGCGACAGGGTCGAGATCGAAACGGAGGTAACCGTCTCAAGGAAAGGTCGAAGATAGGTGAACAATGCGAACTGCCCCATGAAGAGCAACAGGATCGACGCCATGCCGATGGCGACTTCCGGCCGAAGAAGAAGCCGGAACACGTTGGAAGACCTTATGCCGGACGTCGTCTCGGCGGAGCGCGGCGGTAGCGAAGGCATGCTGACCCACTGCCAGACGAGCGCGACAAGCGCCAGCGGAACGACGGCGAAAAAGGCGCCACGCCAGCCGATATAACTCCCGAGCAGGCTGCCGAGCGGTGCGGAAATCGTGGCGGCGATGGCGTTTCCGGCGTTCAGCATGGCCAAACCCTTGGGAACGGAATCTTCGGGAACGAGGCGCATGACGATCGAGGTGGACATCGACCAGAAGCCGCCGATCGCCACGCCCAGCAGGGCACGTCCGATCATCAGGACGAGATAACTCGGAGAGAACGTGACGATGGTTCCCGAAATCACCAGCATCAGCGAAAAGGAGGCAAGCACCAGCCGCCTGTCCAGCCTGCGCGTCAGGCCGGACACAAAGAGGCTTGTGAGAACGGCAAAGACGCCGGAGATCGAGATCGCCTGTCCAGCCCGGCCTTCCGTCACCCCCAGTTCGGTTGCGATAGGGGAGAGGAGGCTGACCGGCATGAATTCCGAGGCGATGAGGACGGCAACGCAGAGCGCCATCGAGACAATCGCGCCCCAGGCGGCCTTCGGCACGGGCGAAGCGGGAACGACATGTTTTTCAAGGTCGGGACCGCTGGCGAGATGAGGGTGTTTCACAGCTTTCGATGTCATGACCGCAACATAAGCTTAATCTGGACCGAAAATTACCCATTGCAATTCGCTTGAACTTATCGATGATCGACATCAATGCAGGGGTGGTGCGGCCGGTCATGAAGCGCGAAGATTTGAACGACATGCTCTGGTTTCTCGCCGTTGCGGAAGAGCGCAGCTTTACCAAAGCGGCGGCAAAGCTTGGTACGTCGCAATCAACCATCAGCCATACGATCAAGAAGCTGGAGGCTCGCATAGGGCTGCGTCTCTTGAGCCGCACGACGCGAAGCGTCGTTCCGACGGAGGCGGGAGAGCGCCTGATCCGCTCGCTTGCGCCGCGCATCGAGGAACTCGAAACCGAGATCGACGAGTTGATGGAGAGCCGCGACAAACCTGTCGGCTCGGTGCGGATCACGCTGTCGGACTATGCCCAGGAAAGTATCGTCTGGCCGAAACTTCGCCCGCTGCTACGTCAGTATCCCGATATCAAGGTCGAGTTGAACAGCGATAACGGCTTCCGCGATATCGTCGAGGAGAAGTTCGATGCGGGCGTGCGGCTGGGCGAAAGCGTGGACAAGGACATGATCGCGGTCCGCATCGGCCCTGACTGGCGGCTGGTCGCGGTCGCATCGCCGGATTACTTGGGGACGTGTTCGACACCAAAGGCGCCCCAGGAACTGGTCGGCCACCCTTGCATTAACCACCGGCAGGCGCGAGCCGGCGGTCTCTATGCCTGGGAGTTCGAAAAGGACGGCCGTGAGGTCAGGGTCCGTGTGGAAGGTCAGCTTACGTTCAACACGTCCTACGCCATGATCGATGCGGCCGTCGCAGGCTATGGCATCGCCTATGTCCCGGAAAGCCTCGTCACCTCCGAGGTCGCCGCCGGCCGACTCGTCCAGATCCTCGACGACTGGTGCCCGCTGTTTCCCGGCTACTACCTCTACTACCCGAGCCGCCGCCAGAACTCCCCGGCGTTCAAGATCGTCGTTGATGCGTTGAGGGCCTAATTGATGCGCCGCGCAGCACCGGAAAACGTCAAGAGGGCCACAGAAGGTTCCATTGCTCGATGCTCATGCCGGTCTGATGGACGTGTCTGTCTGCCGGAGAAGGATACAGCCTGACAATGGGATTACGCGTGGGCGGAAACGTTCCTGCACGGCACGCGCAGGACTGTGACGCTGAACCGCATTCTCGAGAACCTCTCCCGTAAAGGTGAGTTGACCGGGGAGGATTCTCGCGAATCCTGCGATACCGCAAGGCGGGGGCCGGAATGCGGAAACGACATCCATGGTTTCGCTCTCCGGTCCTTGAGAAAAAGACGTCACATCTCCCGTCAAGGTCGAGACATCAAAGGAAGAATTCGACGATGCGTAAGATGCTGCACATGTCTCGGATAGCCTGGAATAGAGGGCGGCTGATCACCTTATGCCTGGCTACCTTGATCGCGCTGATGCCCGCCCTGTTTCCCGTGTCGCCGGCTTTCGCGCACCATGGGTGGCCGGGCTTTCAAACCAATCGCCTCATCTATCTTGAGTGAACGGTATCTTCGGATGGCGTCTGGGGCAACCCGCATTCCCTTTTCGATGTAACCCTGAGCAGCAATCTGCCTGCAAAAACTCCGGAACTTGCCATTCCGAAAGAGCTGCAGAATCCTGAGGACAGCACGCGCGTGAAGGCCGCTCTATCCTACAAGGGTCCTCACAAGGACCTGAAGATCATCATCGCAAGTCGATGAATTTTTTCTCATCTGCTTACAGGTTGGCGGTTCGAATCCTTTCAAGAGCAAGACAGTTGAGAAAGGCGAACCTAAATCTGCGAACGGACTGTGTTTCCGAGCGGGTGCAGGTCCCCGTGAAGTAGCGTGCCAACAAGGCTGCCGCCAAGACCGTTTTTTGCCCAGCTCCAGCCTCTAGTATCGCAAATTTTGCGAGCAACCATCGGTTTGTTCTGGTCCACAATCATCGGAGGGGTGAGCATGACGAGCCGGCTACCCTTGTCGTTGTCACACATCAGCATGAGGCCTGGGTGTTGATTTCCACTGAGAGCTGACCCGGCATTTCCACCGAGAAGTGACCCGCCTTAGGTATCGTTTGTGTTGGTCGTAGTGGTCAAGTTCCTGCGTTTCNTGTTGATTTCCACTGAGAGCTGACCCGGCATTTCCACCGAGAAGTGACCCGCCTTAGGTATCGTTTGTGTTGGTCGTAGTGGTCAAGTTCCTGCGTTTCTCCTTGGTTGTTTTCGGCTCATGGGCCGAGCTGTTCTTGAAGCGAAAGCTGTCATTTCCCGTTTCCAGGATGTGGCAGTGGTGAGTAAGCCGGTCGAGCAGCGCGGTCGTCATCTTGGCGTCGCCGAAGACGCTGGC